>NZ_CP107899.1:0-4800000 GCF_036013915.1 Streptomyces sp. NBC_00464
ACAGCCACGTGCGGTGCCGGCGGCGCCCGGTGGCACCGGCCGGGGAACAGCGCGGGCCCGGCGTTACGGGGTGCGCCGTGGCGCGCGGGCACGTAAGGTCCTCTCCTCGTGGGCAGCTTCGTCGAAGGTCTCGTGCCGGCGCGGCTGGGCACCGGCTTCCGGTGCTGCTGGCGTCGTCGTGGACGAGCAACCTCGGCGACGGGATCGCGGTCGCCGCCGGGGCCGTTGCTGGTGGCGTCGCTCACCGGCAACGCGTTCCTGGTGTCGCCGGCGGCGCTGCTGCGGTGGGCGCCGCCGCTGGTGTTCGGCCTGTACGCGGGGGTGCTGTCCGACCGGCTCGACCGGCGGCGGATCGTGATGACGGCCGACGGGGTGCGCGCCGCGGCCCTCGTCGTCGTGGTCGCGCTGCTGGCCGCGGACCGGCTCACGGTGGTGCCCGCCCTCGTCGCGCTCGGCGCTGCTGACCACGGCGGAGGTGTTCGCCGACAACGCCGCCGCGACGCTCACGCCGACGCTGGTGCACCGCGACGACCCGGCCGTGGCCAACGCCCGCATCCAGGCCGGGTTCCTGACCCTGAACCAGCTGGTCGGCCCGCCGATCGGCGCGCGGCGTTGTTCGCGGCCGGCCTGGTGTGGCCGTTCCTCGCCGAGACGGTGCTCGTCGCCGCCGGGGTGCTGCTGGTCTCCCGGGTCGTCCTGCCTGCCCGGACCAGGCCCGGGACCCGGCAGCCCGGGACCCAGCAGCCCGAGGCGAAGCGGTCCAAGGGGGTGCGGCACGAGGTCGTCGAGGGGCTGCGGTGGACGGTCCGGCACCCCGCGGTGCGCACCCTGTCGCTGACGATCCTCATCTTCAACGTCACGTTCGGCGCCGCCTGGTCGGTGCTGGTCCTGTACGCCCAGCAGCGCCTCGGCCTCGGCGCCGTCGGGTTCGGCCCGTTCACCACCGCCGGCGCCCTCGGCGGGCTGCTCGGCACCGCCATGTACGGCCGGCTGACCAGCAGGGTGAGCCTCGGCAACGGATGCGGGCCGGGCTGATCATCGAGACGCTCACCCGACCTGGCGCTCGCGGTCGACGTCGGCGGATCGCCGGTGCGGTCATGTTCGTCTTCGGCGCGCACGCGTTCATCTGGGGCACCACGTCGATCACCGTGCGGCAGCGGGCGGTGCCGAGCACCTGCAGGGCCGCGTCGGCAGCGTGAACACGATCAGCGTCTTCGGCGGTCTGGTCGTCGGCTCCGCGATCGGCGGGGTCCTGGCGACCCGGGTGGGCGTGACGGCACCGTTCTGGTTCGCCTTCGCCGGCTCCGCGGTGTTCGTGGCGCTGCTGTGGCGCGAGCTGGACCTGCATCGCCCACGCCGACGACGTGCCGCCCACGACCCGGCGGAGCGATGACCCCGCCGGCCAGGTGGACGACGCCCGGTAGCCGGCGGCACCTGGACGCCGTCGAGGGCAGCGGTGAGGGGCGCCGCTGGGACACAATGCCCGGATGACGACGGACGAGCCCGCCTGGCGGCGCTGCCCGATGCCGGGTACTTCGACCGGTGGTACGCCGACATCGCGGACTCGACCAGCCGCGACGCGATCGTCGCCCGGATGCTGCAGCTGCCGGCGTACCTGCGCTCCACCAGCCTGTCTACCTGGCAGGGCGTCGCCGACGTGGAGGAGGCGCTGCGGGTGCCGCACGACGGGCTGCTGCTCGACATCGGCTGCGGCCGCGCCGGGTACGGCATCGAGATCGCCCACCGCACGGGCGCCCGGCTGGTCGGCGTGGACTTCTCCGGCCACGGCGCTGCGGCAGGCGGCGGACGCGGCGGCGGAGCGGCTGCCGGCCGGGCGGGCCGAGTTCCGGGTCGGCACCCTGCTGGACACGGGCCTGCCGGGCGGCGCGGCGGACGCGGTGATGTGCGTGGACGCGGTGCAGTTCGGTGAGCCGCCGCTGGCCGCGCTGCGGGAGTTCCGGCGGCTGCTGAAGCCGGGGCGGCCGGGTGGCGCTGACCTGCTGGGAGGCCGCCGACCTGGACGACCCGCTGGTGCCGCGGATCCGGGCCGTACAGCTGCTGCGGGACCTGCACGAGGCCGGCTTCGCCGACGTCGACGTCCGGCAGCGGCCGGACTGGCGGCAGGCCGAGCGGACCTGTGGGAGGCGGTCGTCGCCGAGCCGGAGGCCGACGCGGCGATGCGGTCGCTGCAGGAGCAGGCGCCGGTCCCTGGAGACGTTCGCCTCGCTGCGCCGGGTGTTCGCCACCGCCACGGCACCCTGACCGCCGGTCCGCTCACCTCCTGCACGACCTGGCCGGAAGCAGGATTGACCGGCGCGCGCCGGGGCATTGCCGCGCCATGGGTGTGCACAACCCGCCGACCTGGCTGGCGCTCCGCATCGGCCGGTCGGGCTGATGCCGGTGACCGGCGTCATCGTCGGTGCCGCCGCCGTCATCGCCGGGCTGGGCGCGGTGCTGGCGGGTGCTGGCGCCGCTGCTGGTCACCCTGGTCGTCGCCGCCGCGCTGCAGCCGTTCGTCCAGTGGCTGCGCCGGCACGGCCTCGCCGGCCCTGGCCGCGCTCGTCGGGGCGCTGCTGGTGCCGGCGCTGCTCGTGGTGCTCGGCTGCTCCTGGCGCACTCGCCGGCATGGGCGCGGCGTGGAGCGACGTCCTGGCCGGCGCGGGGGACGAGGTGCACGCCGCGCTGGGCGCCGACCCGCTCGACACGCCGCTGGGCTCGCCGCAGCGGCGCACCGCCGTGCTCGGCGTCGGCTCGGCCGTGCTGAGCGGCGCGCGGCGCTGGCCGTGCAGGCGGCGATCGGGGTCTTCGTGGCCGCGTTCGTCCTGTACTACCTGTTCAAGGACGGCCCGGCGGGCGTGGCGTGGCTCGAACGGCGGCTGCCGCTGCGGCCCGGCCTGACCCGGCAGCTGGTGTGGATGGTGCGGCGCTGCGGATGCGCCGGTACATCGTGGGCACCACCATCGTCGCGGGCATGGACACCGTCGTCATCACCCTCGGCGCCGTGGCGCTGCGGCTGCCGCTGATCGGGATGACGCTGATCACGTTCGTCGCGGCGTACGTGCCGTACCTCGGCGCGTGGGTCTCGGCGGCGTTCGTGGTGGTCGTCGCGCTCGGCGCCGGCGGCCCGGCCGCGGCCGTAGTGGATGCTGGTGATCGTGCTGGTGACGCAGAACATCCCGAGGTGCTGCGCCCGTTCGTGTTCGGCCGCGCCCTGGACCTGCACCCTGCGGTGATCCTCGCGGTCACCGTCGTCGGGGGCGCCCTGGCCGGCCTGGTCGGGGTGCTGCCGGCGCCACCGGTCGCGGCGATCGCCGTCTGGTGGAGCCAGATGCTGCACGACGAGCCGCATGCCGAGCCGCCTGCCGGGCCGCCTGCCGAGCCACCTGCCGAGCCACGTACCGAGCCACGTACCGAGCCGCCTGCCGAGCCGCCTGCCGAGCCACCTGCCGAGCCGCCTGCCGAGCCGCCTGCCGAGCCACGTGCCGAGCCGCCTGCCGAGCCGCCTGCCGGGCCGCGGGACGGGCCACGTGCCGAGCTGCGGCAGGAGCCGCCTGACGGGCCGCGGACACGGTGCCGGACGTGCTGGGAAAGCGTGACGCGCCGTCCCCGGCCCCGGTCAGTGGTCGCGCAGGCCGCCGGCGCCGTACACCTTGTCCTGGACGCCGTTGTCGCGCAGCGCCATCCACCAGGTGGCCGCGTTGATGGCGATCACCGGCTTGCGCAGCCAGCGTTCGGCCTCGTCGGCGAGGCGGACCATCGACAGGTTCGCCTGCACCGCACGATCGCGTCGACGTCGGGGCCGTCCACCTCGAGGATCGCCGCGCGTACTCGGCCTCGGTGACGTGCGCGATCGACACCGCTGTCGGGCAGCGCAGCCCCTTGATCCGCACCACCTCGAAACCGAGCTCGGAGAGACCCGGACCACGTTCTCGTCGCCGACCGGCTGGTACGGGGTCACCACACCGATGCGGCGGGCGCCGTACAGGTGCAGCGCGCGCTCGCAGGCCTGGCGCCGGTGGCGACGCCCAGGCCGGTGATGCCGTGATCTGGGCGACGAACTTCGCGGTTGCCCTCGACACCGCCCCAGAACGTCTCCGCTGACATGCCCATGACCATGAAGTCGGGCTCGCACGTCAGCACCCGCTCACAGGCGTGGCCGATCTCCGCCCGGATCTGGGTGAGGAGGTTCTCGAACCCCTCGTCGCTGGACAGGTCCTGGTTGCGGGATGTGGATGCGGGAGAAGTGGGCGGTCACGCCGGGCACGCCCATGGCGTAGAAGTCGGGTTCGACGATCGTGTTGGTCGAGGGGGCGATGACGCCGAACTTGTGGCGCCAGCCCAGGGCGTCGGTCATGCGGGCACCTCGATGGAGGGGAGCGGGCGAGCGACGGCAGGCGCGGACGGTGAGCCACGCCGCGGTGAGGAACGCCAGCTGCGCGGCGGTGTTGGTGCCCTGCTCGATCCACTGCAGGCGCAGCGTCTCGTGCTCGGGGTGGTTGCGCAGCGGCACGAGCGCGGTCACCAGGACGATGCCGAGCGTGTACAGCGCGATCGCGGTCCTGGCCTGGCCGCCCGGCGTACCCGGCGCCGATGACGCTCACGGTGGTGACGCCCGCGGTGGCGAGGACGAAGACCGGCTTCATCGTGCCGGCGACCAGGGCGCCGCCGGCCACCGCGGTGGAGACGGCCGCGAACGGCCAACACGGCGCCGTCGGCAGCAGCGCCCAGACGAGGGTGACGGCGCCGGCGGACATGAGCGGGAACAGGGCGGCCTCCAGCCACGGCAGGTCCACGCCGAAGCCGGCGACGAGCAGCTTCCACGCCGACGGCTGGGCCGCCGGCGCCGATGAGCACCGCGCCGGCCCGCCCGGCGGTGACTCTCCCGGCGGTGCCGAGCCCGGCGAGGAGCCAGAACCCGGCCAGGGCCAGCAGCGTCGGTACGAAGTCCTCTACCGCCAGAATCACCGGGTAATCATTCGTGGTCATGCGAAGAGGTCCCGTTTGCGGAAGGCGGCGGTGGCGAACCGGCCGACCGCCTTCGGGGTGGTGAGCCAGGCGACCGCCCGCCGTTGGGCACCCCGGCGAGGACCTGCTCGGCGAGCCACGGGGTGACGGTCTCGACGGTGTCGGCGAGGATGTTGAAGATCTTCTTCGCCTTGGCGAGCTCCTCCGGGGTGTAGTCCTGGGCGAGCAGGTCGGTGACGACCATGCCGGGCGACAGGTGCGCCACGGTGACGGGGGAGTCCTTGCCGAGCTCTTTGGCCAGGGCGTCGGTCAGGTACGTGACGGCGCGTTTCGTGGTGCCGTACGCGGCGAGCCCGGGCGCCTTCTGGTTGCCGGAGCCGAAGCCCTCCATGTTCCACAGGCCCCGTGCCCCCAAGGCGCGCATGGCGGCCAGGACGACGGCGCTGGCGTGGGCGAGGCCGCGGAGGTTGACGTCGATGACGGCACGAGTTGCCGGCGGCGGTCCCGGCGGCCGGCGGCGGTGGGTGGTCCTTCGCGTTGTTGATCAGGATAGCCGAGCCCAGCCGTGCCGCGGCGGACGGTGGCCTGCTCCAGGTCGCGCACGCATGCGGTCGGTGACGTCGGCGACGACGCCGCGCACCGCGGTCCGGGTCACCGGCCGGCACTTGCCCGTCCACAGGACGACGGAAGCCCGGCGGAACGCCAGCACCAGCTCTTCGGCGCGTCGAGCGCGCCGCGGGTCCTCCCGGTCACCACGACGACGGTCATGCCGCGCTCCAGGTGAGCGAGCCGTGCACGACGCCGGCGAGGGTGGCGCCCTCGTACACCCGGTACGCGACGGCCAGCACGGTGCCGGCGCCCATGCCGGGGGTGGCGTCGAGCATGAACTCCCCGGCCGGTCAGCTTCACCAATGGTGCAGTGCACGGTGCTGTAGCTGGCCCGGCCGAACGCGATCGTTGCCCCACGCGCCCGGCCCCTCGTAGAAGGCGCGGAACTCGTCGCGGCGCCAGTCCACCGTGTACGCGCGCTCCAGCGCGCCGGTCCAGGTGACCGACAGCCGGGTGCGCAGCAGGTCGAGCGGGGTGAGCGCGAGCTCCACGTCGACCGGCCCGGCGAGCTTCTGGTCCGCGCCCCACAGCTCGCATCGTCCACTGTAGACGCCCGCCTGCTTGGTCGGCAGGACGAACGGCACCGGGCCGTTGGGGTCTCCGCCGCGAGGTGCGCGGCGAGGGTGTCGCCGTCCACGCCGCGCTTGTACACGCCGTTGAAGCAGCCGACGACCGCCGGTCCCTGGTACAGCATCGAGGAGTACACCTGGGTGTCGTCGCCGAGCACCTGGTTCCAGGTGTTGAGGTCGACCCGCGCCAGCCGGGGCCGTAGTAGTGCGCGTCGACGAACGTGCCGTAGGCTGGCCGGTGCCGTAGAAGTCGGGGCCGGTGTAGATCCGGTCGGCGTCGGAGTCCACGACGCCGAACGCGAACGGCGCGCCGAGCCGGAACCGCCTGGCGAGCGGGCTGCCGCCCCTCGAGACCGGCCGTCCATGTAGTACGTGGTGACGCCGTCGGCGAAGACGGAGGAGCGGCGGGATGTCCTCGTAGCCGCGCCAGGTGCCGTCGGCGTCGAAGAGGCTCGGCCGGCCGTGCCACTCACCGGCGATGCGCTGCTGCCACTGCGAAGGCGAGGCGGTCATGACAGCGGACCGCCGATGAGCACGCCGCGGATCTCGTCGGAGGCGGCCTCGCCGAGCAGCCGCGACACCTGCGCCCACACCGGGTCGACCGCCGGGCTGGAACAGGTTGGCGCGCACGGTCGCGTCCCGGGCGGCCAGGTCGGTGTCGGCGAGCGTCGCGGTGACCTGTGCCGGCAGCCCGGCCGCGACCAGGTCGAGCCAGCGTGACGTAGGCGTCGACGATCGGGTCCATGCCCCGGAACGCGGCCTCGTCGGCGCGGTGCACCAGCATCCACGGCGACATCAGCGCGTGCTGGCGCGGGCCGATGTGCGCGCGGGTGAGCCCCTCGCGCTGCGACGCCTCCTCGTAGCACGCGGTCAGCGGATGGTACGCGCTGTCCATGTACGCCAGGTGCGACGACAGCTCGGCCCGGGGGATGAGGTCCAGGTGGTAGGCGTGGTAGCGCCGCTGTACACGGAGTCGAGCGTGAAGTGGCGGCACCGCCGACGCCGGGTCCGTGAACGCGAAGACCATGTGGCTGTCGAGGTCGATCGGGGTGCACGACGAGGCCGACGTACACGATCCGGGACACCTCGCCGTCGCCCTGCCAGACCCGCATCGTGCCGACCGGCGCCGGCGACATGGGTGAGCGCAGCTCCCGGTAGGGCCCGCCGGCCTCGGTCAGCGGCTGCCGGGCGAGGATCGCGTCCAGGGCCCGGGTGGCCAGGGCGAAGGGCAGCGACGTCACAGTTCCTCCAATGTGCCGTTGTCCTCGGCGTCGCGGCGGGCCTTGCCGATCCGCTCCGCCTCGGCGACCGTGGGGTGTTCGCCCTTCGCCTTGTGCACCCAGGCGCGGGCCAGCTCCGGGTGCCCCCGCCGGGCCGGTGAGGCGATGACCGTGGCCTCTCGGCGCGGGACGTCGCCCATGATGCGGTCCTCCTCGCCCAGCAGCCAGCTCCTGCTCGGCCAGTTCCTGCCGGCGCCGCCGGTAGTGCACGGCGATGAGGCTATTCTTGACGTGCAGCTCGGCGCCGAGATCGAACGGCAGCAGCTCGGGGCGGACCCGGTCGATGACCGGGGCGTCCTGGCCGAAGATCTTCTCGACCCGCTGGACGGCGTTCCGGTCGGCCCAGTTGCCGGTGAAGCGTCGCGCAGCGCGACCCACTTGACCAGCGTGGTCGTCTCGTCGACGGGGATGTTCGTGTCGTAGATGATGAGATTGCCCAGCGGCAGCCGGACGTGCAGCTTGATCATGTTCGGCAGCATCCAGCCGGCGGTCGTCGCCACCGGCGGGCGGTCCTTGAGGTTGTGGCCGCGCCGGCCGACCAGCGACCAGATGCCCTTCGGCGCGGGCGGGGTGCAGCCGGACCGTCGCGAACGCCGACCACTGGTCGGGGATCTCCAGCTCGTACTCCTCGACGTCGGGGCGCTCCGGGTTGCCGAAGGCGCTGGCGTGCACGAACGGCGTGTGCGCGATGTCGCAGCCGTTCTCGAGGATCCGCTCGTAGTTGATCTCCACAGGTACTCGCCGGTGACCGCCTTGTACTGGCCGCCGTCGCCGACGAGGTCGTCGAACTCGGGCCAGACCGGGATCGGCGGGCGCTCGGCCTCCGGCAGGTCGCCGAGGAACACCCAGAGGAACCCGTAGCGCTCCCGGACCGGGTACGAGTCGACCCGGGCCTTCTTCGGGATGCCGCGGCCCGGCTGGTTGGCCGGATCTTTCACGGCGCCGCCGGGCTCGTACTCCCAGCCGTGGTACGGGCACACGATCGAGTCGTTGCTGACCCAGCCGCCGGACAGCGGCGCCGCGGTGGACGCACAGGTCCGACAGCGCGATCGCGGCCTCGGGTGCGGTACAGCACCAGCTCCTGGCCGAGGCACATGGCGCGCAGCGGGGTGGTGGTGACACGGTCGGCGAACTCGACCGCGTACCAGGTAGTTCTTCAACATGCGCGAGGCTCCTAGCGGCGCCGGACGGCCCACCAGGTCCGTAGAGTCGAGGGCGGCGGGGTCGCCGCCGCGCAGATGGGTGCGCAGGAACGCGGACAGCAGGCCGGCGATGACGCCGCGGACCGTGGAGCCGCCGGCGGTGGACGGCCGGTCGAGGAACGAGCGGGCTGCGGTCGGGTCGGCGGGTTCCACGACGCTGAAGTGGTTGGCCCCCGCCGACGGTCGCCAGGACGTGCGCGCCGTCGCGGTCCTCGAGCGCCTCGTCGAAGGTGCGGCTGACCGGGTCGTGCGGGTCGCCGCCGGCGGCGCCGTACCGGTCGGCGGAGGCGGCGATGACGCCGTCCTCGGTGCCGGCCAGCAGCAGCACCGGCGAGTCGACGAGTGCCTCCGCGACGGTGCCGGCGGGCCAGCCGAGCATCGTGGAGACCATGGTGTGCGCGCCGTAGGTGGCGACCGCCCGCACCTGCGGGAAGAAGCGGCCGGACTGCAGCGCGACGGTGCCGCCGGCGGAGTGGCCGAACAGCGCCACCCGGTCCAGGTCGAGCGCGCCGCGCAGGGCCGTCGGCGTGCAGCGCGGCGAGCTGCCGCAGGACCGGCTCGATCGCCTGGCAGGTGGGGCCGTCGCCGTACGTGCCGGGCCGGGCCAGGGCGAGGTCGACGCCGGGCGTGATGCCGACCTGGCCGGCGAACAGGGGGCCGACCCAGTCGTAGGTGACCGTGGCGAAGCCCTGCCGGGCCAGTTCGACGGCGAGCCAGCGGTAGCCGTCCTGCCCGACGTTGACGCCGCTGAGCACGAGCACCACTGGTACGCCCCGCCGGCCGGGTCGGCCTGGAAGACGCCGCTGAGCCGTTCGGCGTCCGACCCGGTGACCAGCGCCGGGTAGTGCACCTTCAGGTGCGCGGTGGCGTAGGGGGCCTCGGCGCCGGAATCGTGACGGCGGACCACAGGGATCGGACTGTAAAGTGCGTCACGGGCGCGGCAGTTCGCGGTCGCCGCCCCACAGGGCGCGCACGAGACGCTGGGTATTCCTCGCCGAAGTACCGCACACCCATCACGTTGGCCGGGTCGCGCTCGGCGGATGTTGCGCCGGGTGGCGAGGTCCCGCTCGCGCAGCGCGGCGCGCTCCTCCTCGGGCACCGGGCGGCGCCTCGTCGACCCAGGCGAGCCACCGGTCGACCCGGGCGTGCAGCACGTCGCTGACGACCGTCAGGTTCCGTTCGGTGCGTTCGAAGGAGTACACGCCGTAGGCGTTGGGGACAGCGAGGCGCGGATGAACGCGGCCCGGCTGGTGAACCAGGCGAACTGCGGTCGGCCTTGTGCGCCAGCCAGTCGTCGTTGACGGGCGCGTAGTAGCGGTCGAAGTAGCCGCCGTCCACGACGATGTCGGTGCGCGGGATGTAGTCGGTGTAGAACCAGCCGCCGGGCCAGCACAGCAGCGCGACGCCGAGGTGCAGGCCCGGACCTGCGGGCCGAGCCAGCAGGTCAGGCAGGTTGACGAAGCTGCGCGACGGGTCGCCCAGCCACGAGTGCACCATCCAACGGACCTCCGGCCCGGTTGTAGGCGGCCACCCGGCCGCCGGGTCCTTCCGGATACGTCCCGTACTGCTCCAGGATGTCCGTGGACGGGTCGCGCGTCGTGGTGAACCTCGCGTCGATCTTGGCCTTGAGATCCGTCAGGAGCTGCTGGAACTGTGCGAAGGTGTCGACGTCGATGACGGGCGAGGCGTCGAGCATCTCCTCGACGTGCTGGACGGTTTCCTCCACGCGCTCACTCTCCAAGTCGTGCCGCAGCAATGGAAACAGTGTTTCGCCACGGGTAACGGATGTCAACGGGTGAGGGCGTCGACGAGCTGCCACGGCCGGCCGTCGAGCAGGTCGGTGCCGCGCGACACGAGCTTGTTGCGGCTCTGCGCCGGCGCGAGCACCGCGGCCGCGGGCGCGTCGGCCGCCACGCCGGTGACGATCGGGTGGCTGATCCGGCCCGTGAACGGGCCCCGCCACGCGGTCCACAGCGTGAAGTCGGGGCTCAGCGCGTAGAAGGCGGCCGGCAGGCTCGGCGGCGCCGCGGCGACGATGTTGAGCCGGTTCTCCGCGGCCCGCTCCGGCAGCCCCAGCGCCAGCTCCCAGTCCTCGGCCGGGGTGAACGGCACGGCCACCACGTCCACGCCGGCGATCGCGGCCAGCCGGAACACCTTCGGGGTAGATGGCGTCGTCGCCGACGACCACCGCCAGGCGCCCCCACGGCAGGTCGAACGTGGCGAGGCCGTCGCCGTGCCGGCTGACGTCGGCGCCAGCCGCGCGACCGGGTGCAGCCGCGCCGCCGGCCGACGGTCCCGGTGCCGGACACCACCACGCCGGTGTGCGCGCCGTCGGCCAGGACGCTGGTCACCGCGACCGCGTCCGTGCCGTCCAGCAGCTCGCGCATCGCCGGCACCACCCAGGGCTCCGCCAGCTCGCAGCACGAGCAGGGCCGCGCCGGCGGCCAGCACGTCGCGCGTGGCGCTGCAGCGCCGGGTGTCGTCGCCCGTACGATGGCGGCCCGCACCGACCCCGAGGGCCTGCGGCCGGGCCGGGGCTCGCGGCGGGCGGCCGATCGCCGCGTAGAGCGGGCTGGCGGCGGGCGCCGAACCGGTCGGTGCCGTCGGGCCGGCGCTTGTCGAGGGCGGCGGCCGGGTCGATGTCGGCGACCACCACGGCCTCGCCGGTGCGCGGGCCCTTCGCCACGACGAAGCCGTCCGGCGCCACGACCTGGAGTTCTCCCCGGCGCCGTGCAGCCACTGCGGCGGCACCTTGAGCCCGGCGCTGATCGCCTCGAGCTTGTCCTCCGGCAGCAGCGGGCCGACCTTGCTGGCCGCCACCACCCAGACCCGGTTCTCCGCCGCCCGCACCGGATGTGCAGGCTCGCCTCGTCCGTGGCGAACGAGTTGGTGTTGTTGAGCAGCACCTGCGCCCCGCGCAGCGCGAGGCCGCGGGCCACTTCCGGCGCGACGCCCTCCATGCAGGCATACATGCCGACGGTACCGAACGCGGTGGGCACGACCGGGCCAGCTCCTCGCTCCCCAGGCGATACCGCCCGCCGTCCATCAGCACCTGCTCGTCGCTCGTCGAGCATTTCGGCGACGGCACGTAGAGCAGGCTGCGCCGGCGAAGTCACGTCGGCGAAGACGATGCGCGGAGTCGACGCGGATGCGCGGGTGCCCGGCCTTCCGCGACCGCGGTCAGGAACGCGTCGCCGAGCCAGCAGGCCATGCGCCGGGCGTGGTCGCGGTCGTCGTACCACGACAGGTGGTTGCAGAAACCCGGCAGGACCACCAGATCCGCGCCCTCGGCGGCGGCCTGGTCGATCATCCGCAGGCAGCCCGCGAGGTTCGCGGACACGTCCTGACCGACGGCGAACTGGACAGCGGCAACCCTCACGAGGGCCTCCTGGTTCCTCTAGCGGAACAGTGTTTCCCGAACATACACTCGCCGCATGACCTGGCGAAAGAGAGGCCGATGGTGGTGCTGACCCATGTCGTCGTCATGAAATTCACGGATCCGGCCGGACGCGCCGAAGGCCAAGGAGCTGCTGGGCCGTCCGGACAAGAGCCTGCGCCGAGACTGTCCTGCCGGACAGAGACTGGGGGGCGACCATCACCGACTCTGATTCCATGAGCCTTTCGCCGTTCCCCTCCGCCCCGCCCTCCTCCGAGCGTGTCGCCGCCGCGGTCCGCCACGCCGTCGCGACCGGCCTGCTGGGCGAGTCCAGCCCGGTCGTCGGGTTCGTCGACACGGACGGGGTACGCGACTCGGTCGCCGCTCTCCACGAGGCGTTCGCGGGGGTTCCCGGAGTGCTCCACACCTTCGCCGCGAAGGCCGCGTCGCTCGTCCCCGTGCTGCGGCTGCTCGCGGAGTGCGGCATGGGCTGCGAGGTCGCGAGCCCGGGTGAACTGCGGATCGCGCTCGATGCCGGGTTCGCGCCGTCGAAGATCGTCCTCGACTCCCCCGCCAAGACGCGTGACGAGATCAGGTGGGCACTGGCCCTAGGCGTGGCGCTCAACGCCGACAACCTCGACGAGGTGGACCGGATCGCGTCACTGCGGCCGTCAAACGCGGTGTCCGCCATCGGGCTCCGGGTCAACCCCCAGGTCGGCGGCGGCTCCATCGGCGCGATGAGCACGGCCACCGCCACCTCCAAGTTCGGCGTGGCGCTGCGCGATCCCGGCGCGCGGGAGCGGGTCGTGGAAGCGTTCGCGGCGCACCCGTGGCTGACGCGTCTGCACGCTCATGTCGGTTCGCAGGGCTGCTCCCTGGAGCTGATCGCAGCAGGCATCGGGGAGACGTACCGA
Organism: Streptomyces sp. NBC_00464; assembly: GCF_036013915.1. NCBI lineage: Bacteria > Bacillati > Actinomycetota > Actinomycetes > Kitasatosporales > Streptomycetaceae > Streptomyces > Streptomyces sp. NBC_00464. The sequence goes on from NZ_CP107899.1 coordinate 12,916, forward strand.
CTGGCCGAGGAGGTCAACGTCCGGGTCGGCCGCCGGCAGATCACCGGCCTCGACATCGGCGGCGGCCTGCCGGTCAACTTCGCCGACGACACGGTCCGCCCCACCTTCGCCGCCTACGTGGCCGCGCTGCGCGGGGCGGTGCCGGGGCTGTTCGACGGGCGGTACGAGCTCGTCACCGAGTTCGGCCGGTCGCTGCTGGCCAAGAACGGCTTCATCGGCGCGCTGGTGGAGTACACGAAGGACGCCGGGGGCCGCCGGATCGCGCTCACCCACGCGGGCGCGCAGACCGCCACCCGCACCGTCTTCATGCCGGACGCCTGGCCGCTGCGGGTCGGCGCGTTCGGCGCCGATGGACGAGCGAAGGCCGGGCCTTCGCTCGTCCAGGACATCGCGGGTCCGTGCTGCTTCGCGGGGGACGTCGTCGCGCACGCCCGGGAGCTTCCGGAACTGCGGGCGGGCGACTACGTGGTGCTGTACGACACGGGCGCGTACTACTTCTCCACGCCGTGGGCGTACAACAGCCTGCCGCGGCCTGCGGTGTACGGATTCGGCACGGTGGCGGGCCCCGGGCAGGACGGCCCGGCGGTCCGCTTCGCCCCGGTGCGCGACGCCCAGTCGCTGGACTCGATCGCCGAAGAGAGCGGGCTGGCACACGCCGACGCCCTGCTGGAGCTGAACGCCTGAGCCCTGGGGCACCTCTCCGATATTTAGTAGCCATGGACATAGTAGCCATGTACTGTATCTGCCATGGGCAACGCACTTGACGGTCCGACCCCCGGCTTCCTGGTCTGGCGCCTGTCGATGAAATGGCGGGTCGCCATCGACCGGGCGCTGAGGCCGCTCGGACTGACGCACGCGCAGTACTCGCTGCTGGGATCCCTGCTGGGGATGCAGCGGACAGGGCTGCGGCCGAGTCAGCGCGCACTCGCGGACCACACCGGATTCGAAGCGCTCTATGTCTCAAAACTGGCACGCAGCCTGGAAGCTGCCGGGCTCGTCGAACGGGCCGCCGACCCCGCCGACACCCGGGCGGTCCAGCTGTCCCTGACCGTCGAAGGCCTCAAGGTCGCCGACCACGCGGTCGGGATCGTGCGCCGGCTCGTCGACGGACTGCTCGCACCCCTGGGCGGTCTGGACGGCCCTGACGCCGAGGCGTTCACCCGGGCGCTGACGGCCCTGCTCGACGTACCGGTTCCCGCAGTCACCGATCCACCCACCGAGGAGTCATCATGACCACCGCACCCAGCGTCAACGGCCAGGTCATCGGGCAGGCCCACTACGCCACGCGCGCCGTTCTGGAACGGCTGCTGGCAGAGACGGGCGCCACCTTCCACGAGTCCGTCGCACTGAACGCGACGGCGGACGGCGACGGGAGCATCGAGCGCGACCGGCTGGTCGAGCGGATGACCTCCACACTGAAGGTCGACACCACGACGGCCGAGGCAGCACTGTCCGGCCTGCTCGCGCAGGGGCTGCTGGAGGAGCAGTCGGCAGACGTGGCACGGCTGACCCTGACAGCCGCGGGCAAGGAGACGCACCGTGCGCAGCGGGCCGGGATCGCCACGATCACTGCCCGGCTGTACGCGGACCTGCCGGCCGAGGACATGGCAGCGGCCGGCCGGGTGCTGACCGAGCTCACGGCCCGCGCCAACGCCGTACTGGCCGAGGGCTGAGCTCTCCGGCCGCCGGCGTCGGTGCCCGTCAGCCGACCGGTGAAGGCTCCGGCTCGGGCGGCGGCACCGGCTCGGGGTTCGGCGCGGGCGGCTGCGGGATCGGGTCCGGCGCCGGACCCGGGGGTGTGGGCACGGGCGGCGTCGGCCCCGGGCCGGGCGGAACCGGCGTGGGCTCCGGCAGCGGCCGGGGCGGCCCCGGCATCGGTCCGGGGGTGGGCGCCGGCGGTACCGGGTCGGGGAACGGGTGGGTCATCTCGGGCCTCCGAACGGTCGGGGTGGATCTCCTCCACCGTCTCCCGGAGCGGCTGCCCGCGCCCGGCGAGTCCACACGTACGGGCTGCGGATGCTCCGGCCGGTTCAGCGGGCGGCCGCGGCCGCCGCGGCCGCCAGGCCCGGTCGGGGGCTGGCCAGGACCGGGATCCGGGTAGCCGTACGGGTGACCGCGCCCGCCATGGAGACCTGGGCCAGCACGATCGCATCGGCACCCGTCACGGCGTCGGCCGCTGCCGCCACGAGATCCAGGTACCCGTCATGATCACCGGCTTCGAAACGCTCCCAGGCGCCGTCGACGAGAGCGGTGCGCACCTGCGCGGCCCGCTCCCCCGCACGCTCCGCCTCCTGGGCGAGCAGCGCCCGGGTCGGCTCCAGGGTCGCGGGGTGTGCCGCCAGAACGGTGACCCGCCCGGCACGGACGGCGTCGGCCGCCATCGGCCGGTCGACCCGAAGGACCGGAACGCCGAGGCGCGCCCCGACGGCCTCCGCGACTCCGCCGATCGTCGAGCAGGTGCAGAGCACGGCGGTGTCCCCGTCGGCGACCGCACCGGTGACCAGCGCCTCGACATCACCCTCGACCGCCTCCGGTCCCAGCACCCCGGCCCGGTCGAGCAGGTCCTTGTGCACGAGGTGGCGCAGGGCGAGGTCGGGGTGATGGGCGTCGCGCAGGGCGTCGAACACCGGGATGTGGGCCGGGGAGGTGTGCAGGAGTGCGAGGCTCATCCGCGACACGCTATCCCGAAGCCTCAGTAGAGCTCGGGGTGGACGGCGAGCTCCTTCTTGGCCCGCTCCACCAGCTCCGCCGGGGCCTCGGGGGCCTCGTCGGGGTGGCGCGACGCCCACTTCGCGGCGTACGGGCAGAGCGGGACGACGGGGACACCCTCTCGGGCCGCCATGGCGTAGAACTCCTTGACCAGGGAACCGCCGATGCCCTTGCCCTCGTGCCCCTGCTCGACGACGGTGTGCACGGCGACGAGCGCCGCGGGCGTCCCGTCCAGCACGAAGTACACGATGACCCCGGCGGCCTCACCGTCCAGGTACGCGAGCAGCTTGCCCGCGGCCCGGTCGTCACTGATCCGGGGTCCGGTCTGTCCGGCCTGCTCCGCCATGGCTCCTGCTCCCTTGTGAGTGAGACGCTTCAGCGCGCCGCGGGCACGGCATGCGGGCTGCGCTCGGTATCGGTCCCCGGCACGGGCGCGGAGGCGTCGGCGCCGAGCTCGACGATCCGGTTTGCCGCGTCGACATGGACGATACGCGGAATTAGGCCGCGCGCCTCGGTGTCGTCGACCTGCGCATAGCTGATCAGGATGACCAGGTCGCCGGGGTGCACGAGATGGGCGGCGGCACCGTTGATCCCGATGACACCGGAGCCGCGCTCGCCCTCGATGACGTACGTCTCCAGGCGGGCGCCGTTGTCGATGTCGACGATGTGGACGAGCTCGCCGGGCAGCAGGTCGGCGGCCTCCATCAGCGCGGCGTCGACCGTGACGGACCCGACGTAATGCAGGTCGGCCTGGGTCACGGTGGCTCGGTGGATCTTGGACTTGAACAGAGTGCGCAGCACTTTGGACTCCTCTAAGACGGCTCCCTGCCTGCTTTGTGCAGGTCAAGGGCGGTCTCGACCTTACACCGACGCCCCCGTTCGACGTTTGTGAGAAACATCGCTCCGATCGGGCAAGGCGGCTCGATACCGGGGCTTTCCCTTCGCACCGGCGCCCGTTGGGACGATCACCCCGGGACGCGCGGGGGCTCATGCTGACCGGATGCCGACTTACCTGATAAGCCATCAGGCATACGGGAAGTCACTCTGCACACACGGATGACGTGCGCCCACGCATCACCGACCTGTCGGGCACCGACATCGCTCTGGCTCACGGGGCACGGCCCCTTTGGCCATCAGCCGGCCGACGCTCGACTGCTCCGGGGGTCGGCTCGCTGGTTGCCGCCCGCCCGAGGCCGCTCGGCAGCGCGGAACTCTCGAGCAAGGCGGGGCCAAGGCGCCGACGCCGGCCCGCCCGGGCCGAGGCCAAGGTCACGCTCCCCTGCGCACTCGCGTGCGCCGCTCCTCCCTTCCGTACGGTCCAACCGATGGCGAACGCCCGCGCACACCGTGAAGGCGAGCTGTTGAAGCCGACCGAGCAAGTACTCCAGCACCTGACCCAGCCGTCTAACATCTCCGTCCACTCCGACGAAGCGCTCGTCGGGAAGGTGAAGTCCGCCATCGCGGCGGAGGACAAGAAGCGGAAGGAGAACCAGGACGAGCCGCCACGCCGGAAGCCCACCCTCGCCCCGATCCCGCAGACGGAGGAGCTACGCGCGATCGGTGCGACGTCGATACGCCTCAAGGTCGGGGCATCGCGGTATGAGATTCAGGCCGTGGTTCGGGCTGCTGCTGACCAGGCCGGGCGGAGAAGCATCGCATCGTACTGCGCGCCCTGGACGTACTGATGCCCGCGTGCTCTGCGACAACGCGGCACTAGCGTGCTGCACCCCCCTGACCTGGGGAGCGCAGCACGCCATGACGTCCTGTCAGGGGAAGAAGTCGGTCAACGTGCAGCCGTCAACGAGCGCCTTTTCCTTCTTGTAGCCGCTCGGAATCCGAGTCTCCGGATCGCAGACGAGAGCCAAGAGCCCGGAGTCCTTGAGATCATTGGTGGGCTGATCAAAGCGCGCGAAGATGGCGAAGTCCGCCCCCACCAGGTACGCGGAGTTGTGGCGCTTCGCCTGTACCTGGAAGGTCTTCATGTCGCCGATGGACATGAGCGTGATGTCCATGCCTTTGTCGTCCCAACAAACGGCTCGCTCCTTAATGCCCCAAGCCTTGCCTACTGCTGGTGCCTCGGGATCCTCCTCGTCCGCACTGTCCTCCATGTGCAGGTCGCGGCAGGTGGTGCGCTGGCTGACGAACGTCTCGATGTCCGACATGGTCGCAGCACTCGGCCTGGGCGGCGGCTCAGCGTCCGCGAGCCGCCCTCCGCTGCCGGCGGACTGCCCATAGCCGTCGGAGCGCTCGGCTCCGTCCTCGCTGCCACCGCCACAGCCACTGACCGCCGTCAGCGCCACAACGGTAGCCGCGACGAACACCCAACCTCGCAACCGCATTTCGTCCTCCTCGACATCGCCGTTCAGCTTGGACTACCAGTCGGGTGTGGAGCCCGACCCGTTACACCCGCAGCAGACTCCGTCGCCTCCGCACTTGTCACATTTGCGCGGGCCGGACCATGCGTAGACCTTGCCGGTGCCCTTGCACGTGCGGCACTGGCCCTTCCTCTCGGGACATGCCTTGCATCGAGCCATGAATGATCTTCCTCGCGTATCGAAAATGGCATCCGCCGTTGGTGGTTCGCCCCGTAGGCCCGGCGGCCGGACTGGTGTCTTGTGACTCCCCTCAGGTTCAGGCGCGAGCGGAGTTCCACGCCTCGCTCTGCTGGAAGTACGTGTCGTACAGCTCTTGGACGTCCAGCAGGCTCTCCGGCGGGACCGTTCCGTACGCGATGCGCTCGAGGTGACGGGAGTACTCGAACCGCTCCACCCCCGGGGTGATCACGATGAGGATGTCCGCGCTCTCACGGGTTCGCGCCGTTCGCGCCGTCGCTGAGGGTGACACGCTGCGTGGAGAGCGCACCTCCCGTGACGTGGCTGTCGGCCAGCAGACGGATGGTGGTCGGGGCCCACGTCCGATGATCTCGGCGTCTGCCTCGCGCACGACAAGAGACCGGTCGAAATCCGGGTGGATGAGGGACATCTGCTCGCTTTCCCAGAAGCTGCGGAGTGGCGGCGTGGCGTAGAGGTCAGGCTGCGAAGAGAAGTGCGGCCGAGACAAGGACTGCGACTGCCGTGGCCAGGTGGATGCCGAAGGCCACCGCCCTGGTACCACCGTTACGGAGGACGATCACCGTGTCTCCCAGCGGGGTCAGCGCGATCACGAGCATGAACCATGCCGCTGCGTCGGTGTCCGAGAAGGCCAGCAGGGCGAGCCCGAGAAGGCCCGAGACGAGGTCGCGCAGCCCTTTGATGGTCAGGTACGCGGAGTCGCCGTTCTCCTTGGCCGGCACACCGTAGCCTGCGGCAGCGGCCCGCGGCTGGAAGAAGAAGCGGAGCCCGATGAAGACCACCAGGAGATCAAGCACCACCGCCAAGCCGTACGCGAGCGGTGTGAGCACGTCTTCTCCCTGCGCCTGCGCCGAGTACCAGTGGATGTCCTCGGAGAGGACGTGATCCAGGATGCAGCGCACGAAACGCGCGAACAATCCTCGGCTTCACATGGTCTGATAACCCAGGAGTTATCACTGAAGGCGGGGACAATGGAACTACGGGACATCGAGATCTTCCTGACGCTGGCCGAGGAACTGCACTTCGGCCGGACCGCGGACCGCCTCCACGTCTCACAGGCGCGAGTGAGCCAGTCGATCGCCAAACAGGAACGGCAGATCGGCGCGCGCCTCTTCGCCCGGAACAGCCGCCAGGTCGAGCTCACTGCCATCGGAACACAACTTCGGCAAGACCTCAGCGCGGGCTACCAGCAGATACTCGAAGGCACTCGCACCGCCACCGCTGCCGCCCGCGGCACCACCAGCACACTGACCCTCGGGCTGCACGGCCCGCAGGCACACGACCAAGTACGCATACTTGACCTGTTCCGGAGCCGGCACCCCGAGGTCGACCTCCGCATCCAGGAGATCATCTTCACGGACCCCTTCGGCCCTCTGAGGAACGGCTCGGTCGACGTGGCGACCGCCTGGCTGCCCGTCCGTGAACCAGATCTCACCGTCGGCCCGATCGTCATCACCGAACCCCTGCTTCTCATGGTCGCCAGCGACCACCCCCTCGCCCGCCGGGAAACCGTCAGCATGGAGGACCTGGCCGACTGGCCTCTCCCCCACTCCGCCACACCCGTCCCCGACTACTGGCTGCAGACGCTGGTCCCCACCCACACCCCCGGCGGCCGGCCCATCCGGCGCGGCCCGAAGGTCTCCTCGTTCCAAGAGCTCGCCGCCGTGGTCGCGGCAGGCGAGACGATCAGCCTCGTCCACGGCGATGCCGCACGCTACTACCAGTGGCACGGCCTCCGCTATCTCCACCCGCACGACGCCCCGATGGCGAGCTGGGCCCTGATCTGGCCGACGGCCGGAGAGACAGAACTGGTCCGTGCACTCGCAAGGGCGGCGCGGGACACGGGACCACTCACAGGATGAGAGGCCGACCAAACGTCACAGGAGACGGGTCCGTCTGACGGTCGACGACCGGGTCCGCCTCGCCGTATGGGGGTGGACGCTCTCCCCCCATACGGAGGAGACGGAGATAGGGACATCCTCCCAAGCCTGCTCCAAGGACCATCCACAACGGCGATGCCGAAGCATTCGCATGCCGAGAAAAGGGTGCACATGACAACCGCACCACTCGACACGAGCCCTCCGCCCCCACCTCGTTGGGCCGTCCGTGCCGCCCACGCCACCGCACTGGTCACCCTGCCGTCGGGAATCTGGCGCCTGCTGCTGGCAGCCGGCGTCACCGCCGGGTACACCGAGCTGGATACGAGGCGATGGGCTTCACCGGCTGGGGTGCGGTGTACGTGGTTGGACTCACCGTGAGCGGGGAACTGCTCGCTGCTCACGCTCAGGCTGGTCCGCCCGTGGGGTGAGGCACCGCCGCGGTGGATCCCGCTCTTCGGCGGGCGGCGGCCGAACCCGCGCACGGTGACCATGACGGCAGGCGTCGGCGCCCGGCTACTGACCCTGGTCCTCACCCAGTTCGCCTTCTGGTGGGCCGTCCCCCACCCGGACAGGACTCCGCTCGGCAGCAGCATCGCCGGGGTGCTGTACCTGCCGCTGGCCGCCTGGGGGCCCCTGCTCGCCGTCGTCACCCTCGCCCACCACCGGCGGCACCGCGCCGCGGGAGCCCTGGCAGAGGTTGCCCCGCCTCAGTGAGCGTTTTGTTCTCCGGTGTCTGTTTCATTTGGTCTAGCTGTCGCGTGGAAGCCTCGGGTGGTGGGGTCGCGTTGGACGATCTCGAGGTCGATGCCGAGTCGGGCTGCGTGTTCGACGGCTTTGGTCTTGTAGCCGTTGTCGGCCCAGGCCTTGCTGATCGTCGGGTGGAGTGCGGCGACGTTGGTCATGAGCTGGGTGCCGGCCGCAGAGTCGTGGACGCTCGCGGCGGTGACGGCGACGGCCAGGAGGAGGCCGAGGGTGTCGGTGACGGTGTGCCGTTTGCGTCCGATGATTCTTTTGGCCGGGTCGATGCCTTGGCTGGCCAGGGGGACGGTGGCGGAGGTTTTCATGCTCTGGCTGTCGATCAGGCAGGCGCTGGGCTGGCTCGTGCGGCCTTCGGCCTTGCGGACTTTGCCGCGGAGGATGGTGGTGAGCTGGTCGAAGATGCCGTCGGCTTCCCAGCGGGCGAAGTAGCCGTAGACGGTCTGGTGGGGTGGGAAGTCGTGGGGGAGGTAGCGCCAGGGTATGCCGGTGCGGTCGACGTAGAGGATGGCGTTCATCAGGGTGCGTAGGTCGTGGGTGGGCTTGCGGATGCCGGCGCGGGCTTGGCGCCAGGCTTCCAGGGTGGGGCGGATGAGTTCCCAGCGGGCGTCGGACAGGTCGCTGGGGTAGGACTGCGAGGGCTGCATGATGCCTGGGTACGTGGCTGCAGCCGAACATGGGCAGGGCGTGTGCCGAGGCATCCGGGGCGCCGGGGCGCGGGTTCGCAGACCCGCGTGAACCAGGTTGCTTCCGAATGAGACGGGATCTCTCATAAGAAACTCGGCGCATTACTGGTCCACAGATTGCCTCTTAAGCCACATACCCGGCGAATCATCGCTCAGTCGACTCCGCTTGACCGCTCAGAATCGTAGCCAAACACCTGATATACGAACCAAACGCTCGCTGACAGAACGGCCGGGTCGCGCTTCTTCTCGCGAAACGCCGACTCCGGCCTCCGAAGCCCCTCAGAGCACCCCTGCCAGCACCACGGCCGTCACCAGAGCGAATGCGCCGCCCACCCCCGTGACCAGCGTCCTGACGTGGCGCGGCACGAAGGACGGGGGGCGGGCGGTCGCCGACTCCGGCTCGTGCTCGCCGTAGTACACCGTCACGAACCCACCTTGTTTCACGTCGAGCTGAGCCTGAAGTTCCTCGAACCTGACGGTGCGGCCGTCCGGCGTCCGGAATTCCAGCGTGGGATGGGAGAGGACCATCGGCACACCCTCGACATCCGTGATCTCCTCCGTGCGCACCCCCGTGCACCGCGCCTCGGCCGTGAGGCCGTCCCAGGCGGCCCGCAGTCGCGGACCCTGGAGTTGGCGGTCCAGGGTCCTGCCGAACACCACGGCAGCGGTCAGGGCGACGACGAAGTAGACGACAGCGATAACCATGACTCTCCAGGAATGGGTCCGGTGTCCGGCGTCCGCCCCGCATGACGACCGGTAGCCGGACGTGGCGGCGCGATCGCCATGATCCCCCGGTGCGACCCGGCCGACAAGGGCTTCCCGCGGCCCCGGAGTTCGCCTTCGCGTGGAGAGATCGTACGGATTCCCTCCGCAGGGCTAGGCCCACGCGGCCCTCTTGCTATACCTTCCGTCTAACAGCTTGCTAGACGTCGCGTCTAACAAGCGAGGGCGGCGCCCGGCAGCCGTCGATCTCATCGGGCAGACACGGGATGAGAGAAGAGGCCGGGCAGCCGTCGGGTCGATCTGTCTCGATTCAAGGAGCCGCAGCATGGCAAGCAGCACCGTTCGGCCGGAGGACCAGAACCGGATCGCCGAGCAGGACGTCGCCCGGCGCCTGCTCGACTCGGCCGCGAAGCTCTCGTACGACCCGGCCACCGAAGTGGACTGGGACACCCCCCTGGACACCGGTCACCACGGCGCGAGCCCGGAGTGGAGCACGCTCTACGGCACCGCGTACTGGCAGGAGTTGACCGAGACGCAGCGCAAGGCGCTCACGCGCCAGGAGGCCGCTTCCGTCGCCAGCACCGGCATCTGGTTCGAGATGATCCTCCAGCAGATGGTGCTGCGCGACATGTACGCCAAGGACCCCACCGACCCGCGGTTCCAGTGGGCGCTCACCGAAGTCGCCGACGAGTGCCGGCACTCGATCATGTTCGCCCGGGGCGCCGCGAAACTGGGCGCACCGGCCTACCGGCCGCGCCGTCCGGTGGTCGAACTGGGCCGCGCCTTCAAGACACTTGCCTTCGGCGAGGCCGCCTACGCGGCGATCCTCGTGGCCGAGGAGGTGCTCGATGTGATGCAGCGCGACTGGATGCGGGACGAGCGGGTCGCACCGTTCGTCCGGACGATCAACAACATCCATGTGGTGGAGGAGTCGCGGCACATGAAGTTCGCCCGCGACGAGACCCGCAGGCGCCTGCGCACCGCGGGACCGCTGCGCCGGCAGATCAACTCGCTCGTGGTCGCCATCGCCTCGTACTACATCGTCACCAGCATGGTGAACCGGGACGTCTACGCGAACGCGGGCCTGGACAGCGAGCGCGCCCGAAGCGAGGCAAGGGGCAATGAGCACCACAAATCCCTGATGCGGTCCAGCTGTTCGGGACTGATGGAATTCCTGGCCTCGGCCCGGCTCCTCACGAAGCCCGCCCTGTTCTTCTACAAGCGCGCCCACCTGATCTGACCCGAGACCCCCGCAAGCGCGCCGCCCCGATCTGATCCGAGCCGAGAGCCCGAGCTGACGCGATGACCTACGCCATCACCCAGACCTGCTGCAGCGATGCCACCTGCGTCGCCGTGTGCCCCGTCAACTGCATCCATCCCACGCCCGAGGAACGGGCCTTCGGCAGCACGGAGATGCTCTACGTCGACCCGGAGACCTGCATCGACTGCGGAGCCTGCGCCGATGCCTGCCCGGTCGACGCGATCTTCCCGGTGGACAGCCTGTTCGGGGCGCAGAAGGAGTACGCCGGGATCAACGCGGCGTACTACGCGGACCGTGAGCCGGAGCCGGCCGCAGGGCCGAACTTCCATGCCTGGGGCGAACCGTCGTTCGCGCGCAGCCTGCCGTCGGACTTCGCACCGATCCGGGTGGCCGTCGTCGGCACCGGCCCGGCCGGGATGTACGCGGCCGAGGACCTGCTGCTGCACACCAACGCCGAGGTGACGCTGATCGACCGGCTGCCGGTGGCGGGTGGCCTCGTCCGGTACGGGGTGGCGCCCGACCACCCGGCGACGAAGGGGGTCGGCGAGACCTTCGCACGGTTCCACTCCCACCCCCGGGTACGGATGCACCTGGGCGTCGAGGTGGGCAAGGACCTCACCGCCGAGGAGCTCGCCGCCCATCACGACGCGGTGATCTACGCGGTCGGCGCCTCCGCCTCCCGCCGGCTCGGGATCCCGGGCGAGGATCTGCCCGGCAGCATCCCGGCCACGTCGTTCGTGTCCTGGTACAACGCTCACCCGGAGGTCCCGCCGGAGGCTGTCGGCCTGTCCGGGGAACGGGTGATCGTCGTCGGCAACGGCAACGTCGCGCTGGACGTGGCACGCATCCTCGTGACCGACCCCGGCTCACTGGCCGGCACCGACATCGCCGGCCACGCGCTGGCCGCCCTGCGGGACTCCACCGTGCGCGAGGTCGTCCTGCTCGGCCGGCGCGGCCCCGACGACACCGCCTGCACGGCGTCCGAACTGCTGGCGCTCAGGCATCTGCGGGGCGTGGAGCTGGTGGTCGACACCGGCGATCCGCGCACCGGTGCGGCGATCGACGAGGCGGCGGCGGGCGACAAGCCTGCCCTGCTGAGGGAGTTGCCCCGTGAGGCGGTCGACTGGTCGAAGCCCCCGCCGCCGGGGCGTCGTATCGTCTTCCGCTTCCACTCGGCGCCCGTGGAGGTGCTCGGCGAGGACCGCGTCAAGGCGGTCCGTGTGACGGCCGCGGCCGGTGCTCAGGAGATACCAGCGGACCTGTTCCTGCGGGCGATCGGCTACCGGGGCCTTCCGGTTCCCGGTCTGCCCTTCGACGAGGCGACCGGCACCGTGCCGCACGAGGGCGGCCGGGTGGCGGGTCTGCCCGGCAGCTATGTCGTCGGCTGGATCAAGCGCGGCCCGTCGGGCGGCATCGGGGCCAACCGCACGTGCGCCGCCGAGACCGTCGGCACCCTCCTGGCGGACGCCGTCGCGGGCACCCTGCCCTCGCCCGCGTACCCGGCCAAGGCGTTCGGGCGGCTGGCCCGCAGCCGTGGCCGCCAGGTGGTCGACGCCCGGGGGCTGGCCGCCATCGACCGCGCCGAGCAGGCCCGGGGCCGCGAGCAGGGCCGCCCGCGGATCAAGTTCGCCACGGTGCCCGCTTTGATCGCCGCGTCGAAGGGGAGCCGCCTGCGGTCTCCGCGCTGAAGCGGGCGTCCCGCACCCCGGCGTACGCGTAGCGCGGGACGGTCCTGCTCAGAACTCCTCCGGCTCCGCGACCTGCCCCTTGGCCCGCTTGCCGACGACGGCTACCGCAGCCGCGGCGCTGCCCACAAAGGCCAGGGCGACCATCCAGGGCTGGTTGAAGACATGCCGGGTGGCGTGGTCCACGGAGTAGCGGCCGGGGCCGGTCAGGCCGATCGCGGCCGCGGTGAAGCCGAGGAAGGCGGGGTATTCGTAGCCACCGCCCTGCGCGAAGAATCCGGCCGGGGCGTGGACGGCCACGGCCCCCGCCATGGCGCCCGCGGCGGCGGCTCCGGCCGCCGGGGTGGCCAGGCCCAGGGCCAGCAGGACGCCGCCGCCCGCCTCGCCGAGGCCGGCCGCGACCGCGCTGTGCTTCGGCGGATGGAAGCCCATGGCCTCCATCGCGGCCGTGGTGCCCTCGATGCCTCCGCCGCCGAACCAGCCGGCGAGTTTCTGGCTGCCGTGCGCGGCCAGCACCGCTCCGGTGCCGACACGAAGGACAAGCAGGCCGAGGTCACGACGGTTGACGCTGCCCATGAGGCTCTCCGGGAGGTTCGGGGGCCCGGCCGGAAAAGGGAAGAAGGGGCCCCGGGTGCGGTACGCACTCCACTCTCCGCGCACCGGCGTCCCTACGGGGTGCGTTGTTACGCCGTCCGGGCGAGCCCGGAGCAGCACGTGACCCGTGGCACAGTGCGACGTACGTCATTGTGCAACTTGTTGCACAATGACGATTCGGTGGTCTAGAACTGGCGTAACCACACCGCGCGAGGAGCCCCCGCATGAGCCCGTACCCGCATCTGCTGAGCCCGCTCGACCTCGGGTTCACCACCCTCCCCAACCGGGTGCTGATGGGGTCGATGCACATCGGCCTGGAAGAGGTCGAGAACGGCTTCGAGCGCATGGCCGCGTTCTACGCCGCCCGCGCCCGCGGCGGTGTGGGCCTCATGGTCACCGGTGGCATCGCACCGAACGAGCGGGCCTGCTCGCTGCCCGGCGGCGCGAAGATGACCACCGAGGCGGAGGCGGCGCAGCATGCCGTGGTGACGTCGGCCGTGCACGCGGCCGGCGGCCGGATCGCCATGCAGATCCTGCACTTCGGGCGCTACGCGCACCACCCCGGCCTGGTGGCGCCGAGCGCGATCCAGGCGCCGATCAGCGGGTTCGTCCCCCATGCCCTGACCGACGACGAGGTCGAGTCGACCATCGACGACTTCGTCACGGCGGCGGCACTCGCGCAGAGCGCGGGGTACGACGGCGTGGAGATCATGGGCTCCGAGGGCTATCTGATCAACGAGTTCATCGCCTCGGCGACCAATCACCGCGAGGACCGCTGGGGCGGCTCGTACGAGAACCGCATCTGCTTCCCCGTCGAGATCGTGCGCCGGGTCCGGGAGCGGGTCGGCAGCGACTTCATCCTGATCTACCGGCTCTCGATGCTGGACCTGGTGCCCGGCGGATCGTCGCTGGAGGAGGTCGTGCAGCTCGCCCGGGAGATCGAGGCGGCCGGGGCGACGATCATCAACACCGGCATCGGCTGGCACGAGGCCCGCATCCCCACGATCGCGACGTCGGTGCCGCGCGGCGCCTTCACCTGGGTCACCGAGAAGGTGCGCGGCGCCGTCTCCGTACCGCTGGTGACGAGCAACCGCATCAACACCCCCGAGGTCGCCGAGCAGATCCTGGCGGCGGGCCGTGCGGACATGGTGTCGATGGCCCGGCCGTTCCTCGCCGACCCGGACTTCGTCGCGAAGGCGAGCGAGGGCCGGGCGGACGCGATCAACACCTGCATCGGCTGCAACCAGGCCTGCCTGGACCACATCTTCAGCGGCAAGGTCACCTCCTGCCTGGTCAACCCGCGCGCCTGCCACGAGACGGAACTCACCCTGTCGCCGACCCGCACCCGCAAGCGCGTCGCGGTCGTGGGTGCCGGTCCGGCCGGGCTCGCCTGCGCCGTGACGGCCGCCGAGCGCGGTCACGCGGTGACGCTCTTCGACGCGGCCGACGAGATCGGCGGACAGCTCAACGTGGCACGCCGGGTGCCGGGCAAGGAGGAGTTCGACGAGACGCTGCGCTACTTCCGTACCCGGCTCGCGGAGGAGAAGGTCGAGCTCCGGCTGGGCGCCCAGGTCGGTGGCGGGGAGCTCGACGGATTCGACGAGGTCGTCCTGGCGACCGGAGTCACCCCCCGTACGCCGGCGATCCCGGGGGTGGACCATCCGAGCGTGGTCAGCTACCTCGACGTACTGCGGCACGGGGCGCCGGTGGGCGACCGGGTGGCGCTGGTCGGCGCGGGCGGGATCGGCTTCGACGTGGCCGAGTTCCTGACCGACGGCGGGGACGCGGCGAGCCTGGACCCGGAGGCGTTCTTCCGGCAGTGGGGCGTCGACACCGAGTACCGCGAGCGGGGCGGACTCGGCACCGCCGAGCGCCCGAAGTCCTCGCGCACCGTCCATCTGCTCCAGCGCAAGGCGAGCAAGGTGGGTGCCGGTCTCGGCAAGACGACGGGCTGGATCCACCGCACCGAACTCCGGCACCGCGGCGTCACCATGATCGCGGGAGTCGGCTACGACCGGATCGACGACGACGGGCTCCACGTCACGGTCGACGGCGAACAGCATCTGCTGCCGGTCGACACGATCGTGCTCTGCGCGGGCCAGGAACCCCGCCGGGAGCTGTACGAGGAGCTGCTCGCCGCGGGCCGTCCCGCGCATCTGATCGGTGGCGCCGACGTCGCGGCCGAGCTGGACGCCAAGCGGGCGATCCGCCAGGGCACGGAACTCGCCGCCTCGCTCTGACCGGGGCCCCGCAGGGCCGGACCGCTCGTCCGGCCCTGCGGCCGTCCTTAGGATGCACCCCATGTCACTCCCGCACGCGATCCTCACAGCCCTGCTCGAAAAGCCTTCGTCGGGGCTGGAGCTGACCCGCAGGTTCGACCGGTCGATCGGCTACTTCTGGTCGGCCACGCACCAGCAGATCTACCGCGAGCTGGGAAAGCTGGAGCAGTCCGGGCAGATCAGGGCACTGGCACCGGCCCAGCCGGCCCGGGGGCAGAAGAAGGAGTACGAGGTGCTGCCCGCGGGCCGCGAGGCGCTGTCCGCCTGGGTGGCCCGCCCGGAGGACCCGAAGCAGATCCGCGATCCGCTGCTGCTGCGGATGCGCGCGGCGGCGGTCGTCGGTGCGCCCGGTCTCGACGCGGAACTGCGCCGCCACCTCGGCCTGCACCGGCGCCGGCTCGCGGAGTATCTGGAGATCGAGGAGCGGGACTTCCCGCCCGGGCGCGACGCGTCGAAGGACCGGCTGCACCATCTCGTGCTGCGCGGCGGCATCGATCTGGAGAACTTCTGGATCGGCTGGCTGACCCGGGCGCTGGACGAGGATGCCGGCGCCGCGGCGGCCGACCTCGGGTAACGGGCAGCCGGCCCTACGAGCGGCCGGCCCGGATGCGCCGCAGGTGTCCGTGTTCCAGGTGGAGTCCGGCCCGCGGGCTCTTGATGACCACCCTCGACGGGGCGCTCGGAGGCGGTACCGCAACGGCCGCCCCGGCGGCGGGTGCGGTCTGTGCCTGGGCGCGGCTGAGCAGGATCACGCCTCGTACGGCCGCCGCCGTGCCCAGCAGCGCCGGAACCAGGCTGATCGTCCCGCCCTGGAGCCGCTCCCCCAGCAGGGCCAGGCCGATCGCCGCCGCGGCAACCGGGTTGGCCAGGGTGACGACGGCGAGCGGTGCGCCGAGACCGCCCCGGTAGGCGGTCTGGGAGAGCAGCAGCCCGCCCATCGCGAAGGCCGACACGAGCACCGCGACGACCACCAGGTGCCAGCTGAACAGCGGGCCCGTGGTGTGGTCGGTGACGGAGACGGTCAGTGTCTGGGTCAGCGCGGAGGCTACGCCCGAGGTGATGCCGGAGGCCGCCGCGTGCCGCAGACCCGGACGCGTGCCCGGACGGCTGAGCCCGGCGACGACGGCCATGGTCGCCGCGCCGACGGCCAGCGCCTCGGTGAGGCTCAGCGTCTCGTGCGGAGCGGAACCGCCCGCGGTCATCAGCAGGGCCCCCAGGCCCAGCAGGGTCAGGAACGTGCCGCGCCATTCGGTCGTCGAGACCTTGCGGCCTGCGGCCCGGGCGCCCAGCGGGACGGCGGCGACCAGGGTGAGTGCGCCGAGCGGCTGGACGAGGGTCAGTGGGCCGTACTTCAGCGCGGCGACGTGCAGCAGCGCGCCGCCGGCGTTCAGCCCGACGGCCGACCACCACGCCCCGCTCCCGAGCAGCCGGAGCGTCCCGGTGCCCGGTGCGGTGCGTCCCGCGAGCCGCGCCTGCGCCACCGCGGCCGAGGCGTAGGCGGCGGCGGAGACGAGTGACAGCGCGACGGCGACCAGGGTGGCGTTCATCGCCCGGTCCCGGAGGAGGCGTAGGAACGGCCCGAAGTGCGAGCGGCGGCGACGGCGTGGGCCGGCGCCCCGGCCGTGGACGGCCACGGCAGGTGCGCCTTCACCGGCTCCGTGCGCGGCAGCCGCAGCGCCGCGAACGCCACCGAGAGCAGCGCGGCCACCACGATCGAGTCCAGCCAGTAGTGGTTGGCGGTGCCGACTATGACCAGCAGCGTGATCACCGGGTGCAGCAGCCACAGCCAGCGCCACCGCGAGCGGGTGGCTACGACGAGACCGACGCCGACCATGACCGCCCAGCCGAAGTGCAGCGAGGGCATGGCGGCGAACTGGTTCGCCATCGAGTCGGCGGCGGGTGTGGACCCGTACACCGTCGGTCCGTAGACCTGGCCGGTGTCGACCAGGCCGGTGGCGGCCAGCAGCCGCGGCGGGGCGAGCGGGAACAGCAGGTGCAGGGCCAGCGCGGCGCCGGTGAGCACGGCGAGGATGCGGCGCGACCAGACGTAGTGGCGCGGGCGGCGCCAGTACAGCCAGCCGAGGAAGAGCAGGGTGGCCGGGAAGTGCACGGTCGCGTAGTACGTGTTCGCGAGGTGGATCAGCGTCTCGTTGTGGAGCAGCAGAGCCTGTACGGCACCTTCGCCGGGCAGGTGCACGGCGCGTTCGAGGTCCCACACGCGCCCGGCGTTGTGGTACGCCTCGTCGACGTGACCGTTGGCCGCCTGGCGGCCGAACTTGTAGATCACGAAGAGTCCTACGACGAGAAGAAGCTCGCGGACGAGGGGCGGTCGGGCAGAACTGTCCGGCTCCCGATCGGCGGGCCTGCTACCGGCGAACATCACCCGGTGCCCCTTTGCTGACGAAGCGGTGTTTCGGTGGCAGGGACGGGCCCGTGCCGTATCGATACGCCAGTGTACCGATACGGACGCGTATCGGAACACTCACGTATCGGTACACTGGCGTATCGATGGACCTCGTCGCAGAGTCGCAGAGAGGGAAAGCGCATGTCGTCGCTGGAAACGGAGCCCGAGCAGGCCACCGCGTCGCGCCGCTCGAAGATCACGCCGGAGAGGGCCCAGGAGCTCTACACCGCCGTGCTCGACATGCTGAGAGAGGGCGGCTACGAGTCGCTCACCATGGAGGGGGTCGCTTCCCGGTCGCGCTGCGGCAAGTCCACGCTCTACCGCCAGTGGGGCTCGAAACCCGAGCTGGTCGTCGCCGCACTGCACGGGACCCGGCACGGGCTGCTCGGCCGGATCGACACGGGCACACTGGCCGGGGACCTGCGTGAGGCGGCGCGCGCCATCGGCGAGGGCTCCGGGCGCGACACGCCGCTGATGCTGGCCCTGAGCCATGCCGCACTGCAGAGCCCCGAGCTGCTGTGCGCGCTGCGCGAGTCGCTGATCCTGCCGGAACTGGCGGCGATCGACGCCATGGTGGCGCGCGGCGTGGCGCGCGGCGAGGTGGCCGCGGACAACCCGGCCACGGAGTTCGTCTCCGCGCAGTTGCTGGGCGTGATGCGCGCCCGTCCGCTGCTGGAGTGCGCCTACGCGGACGAGACGTTCCTCATCCGCTTCGTGGAGGGCGCGGTCTTTCCCGCACTCGGCCTGGACGCGCACGCGTCCGGGTCCTGACAGACGTGGACCGTCGTCCCAGCGGATGACGACGGTCCGCCCGCGCCGCACCGTGGGGACGGGGGCGGCGCACAACCCGGGCGGCCGGTGACTTCTTCGGAAGTCACCGGCCGCCCGCGTGTTCCCGCCGAAAATCGCGCCCCCCCTTCTCGTCCCCTTGACGATATGAGGCCGCCTCCTTTATCGTCTCCATGACGAGAACGAGGGGGCCCATCATGGCCGACATCACCCGGCGCTTCGGCTGGCGCCATCTGCGCTCAGCGCCCACCGCCCACATCCGCCACCACAAGCGCGGCCGGCTCGCCCACGACGGGGCGGGGCTGAGCTTCTGGTTCCGGTCGCTGAGCGCCGCGCTCTCCGAGGTGCCGGTCAACGACCGCGAGCTGGCCATGGCGTTCCACGCGCGCACGGCCGACTTCCAGGACGTCACCGTGCAGGCCACCGTCACGTACCGGATCAGCGATCCGGCCGAGGCGGCCGCGCGCCTCGACTTCTCCGTCGACCCCGACACCGGCGCCTGGCGCGGCGCCCCGCTGGAGCAGATCGCGACACTGCTGACCGAGACGGCCCAGCAGCACACCCTGGACGTCCTGGCCCGCACCCCGCTGGCCGCCGCACTGGTGGACGGTGTCGCCGCGGTACGCGAACGGGTGGCGTCCGGACTCGCCGACGAGCCCAGGCTGCCCGCCACCGGCATCGACGTGGTGGCGGTGCGCGTCGTCGCCATCCGCCCCGAGGCCGAGGTGGAACGGGCCCTGCGCACCCCCGCCCGCGAACAGATCCAGCAGGAGGCCGACCGGGCCACCTACGAGCGCCGGGCGGTGGCCGTCGAGCGCGAGCGGACGATCGCCGAGAACGAGCTGGCCAGCCAGATCGAGCTCGCCCGGCGCGAGGAGCAACTGGTCGAGCAGCGCGGCACCAACACCCGCCGCGAGGCGGAGGAGCACGCGGCCGCCGACGGGGTGCGCGCCGAGGCGGAGGCGGCGCGCACGGTGCGCCTCGCCCGCGCCGAGGCCGAGGCGGCCCGTGAGGTCGGCGCGGCCCGTGCCGAGTCGCAGGCGGCCTGGCTGCGGGTGCACGGCGAGGTGGAGGCCGCGACCCTGCACGCGCTGGCCGCGACCCGGCTCGCCGAGAACCTGCCGCGCATCGACAGCCTCACCCTCTCCCCCGACGTCCTCACCGGCCTGCTCACCAAGCTCGGCCGGACCGCGCCGGAGACCCGGGCGTGAGCCTGGCGCCCCGGGCCGTACTGGTCCACCGCACCACCGAGTACGAGGAGTTGCTGGCCCGGCACGGCACGCACGGCCAGGCGGCGTTCTTCCTCTCCAGCCGGGGCCGGTCCATCGACGAGGTGGCCCGGCGGCACGAACGGGCCCGGCAGGCACTCGCCGATGTGGCGGCGGCTGTCCCGCTGCAATGGCGCCGGTCCCGGGTGGAGCGCGCGGACCTCGACCGGTTCCTGTTCGCGCCGGAGGACGTGGTGGTCGTCGTCGGGCAGGACGGGCTGGTCGCGAACGCCGCCAAGTACCTCTCCGGCCAGCCGGTCGTGGGCATCGACACCGACCCCGGCCGCAACCCCGGCGTCCTGGTACGCCACCGGCCCGCCGACGCGGCGGCCCTGCTGCGGGCGGCCGTGGCGCCGGGCAGCGCCGCGGACGAGCTCACCATGGTCGAGGCGGTGGCCGACGACACCCAGCGGCTCCTGGCCCTCAACGAGATCTACCTCGGCCCGGCCGGCCACCAGACGGCGCGCTACCGGCTCGGCCCCGACGCGGCGGATTCCCCCGCCGAGCCGCAGGCCTCGTCCGGAGTCCTGGTCGGCACGGGCACCGGCGCCACCGGGTGGCTGCGGTCCCTGTGGCAGGAACGACGCAGCCCGCTCGCCCTGCCCGGCCCCACCGATCCCCGGCTGCTCTGGTTCGTACGCGAGGCCTGGCCCTCGCCCGTCACGGGCACCTCGCTGGTCTCGGGGGAACTGGGCCGCGGACAGGGGCTTCGGATGACCGTCGAGTCCGACCGGGTGGTGGTCTTCGGCGACGGCATGGAGGCCGACGCACTGGAGCTGACATGGGGCCAGTCCGTGCGGCTCGGCATCTCGGCCACCTCGCTGCGGCTGACCGGCTGACCGCAGCAGCGACGGTGTGCATGGCCCCGCCCGTAGGCTCTGTGCCCCGCCGGTCACCGACCTCATCAGGAGCCGCCATGGACAGCGCCGAGACGCCCCAGGTCCCCGCCCGCAACTCCCGTCCGCCCCAGGCCCAGGCGGCGCTGGGTGTAGGCGTGCTCGTGCAGGACGGGCAGGGGCGGATCCTGCTCGGCCGGCATCACAGCGGCACCTGGGAGCTGCCCGGCGGCAAGGTCGATCCGACGCATGAGTCGATCGCGGCGGCGGCGGTGCGTGAGCTCCGGGAGGAGACGGGGCTGGAGGCCGCCGAGCACGAGGTGCGCGTCTTCGCGATGCTGCACGACGTGATCCACGGGATCAACCGGGTGACGATGGCCGCGCTGGTCACCGTCGGGGACGGCGCCGCGCAGGTGACCGAACCCCATCTCATCAGCACCTGGCAGTGGATCCGGCCCGAGGAGCTGCCGACGCCGCTCTTCGACCCCTCGGCACAGATCCTCGCGGCCTGGCGCCCCGATCTCGGCATCGTGCACCCGCCCGCGCACCGGCTGGACATCATGACCGAGAGCGCACAGGCATAGACCTACATCAATTAATGATTTGCCTAGGGCTCATAGGCAGAGTTAGCGTCGTCGGTATGAAGGCCGTGACCGAGCAGGACATCCGCACATCGTTCGTCAACTGCTCCAAGGGAGAAGCGGGGCGGCTGCCGCTGCCCCGCGATCTCGACGAGCTCCCGTGGGACGATCTCGACTTCCTCGGCTGGCGTGACCTCTCCGCCCCGGGGCGCAGCTACATCGTCACCGAGCGCGAGGGCGGGCTGACCGGGATCACGCTGCGCTTCCCCTCCCAGCAGCGCGGATTCCTTCACCGGAGCATGTGCTCGCTCTGTCTGACCACGCACCCGGGCAGCGGGGTGTCGCTGATGACCGCCCGCAAGGCCGGCCCGGCGGGGCGGGACGGCAATTCGGTCGGGCTGTACATGTGCACCGACCTGGCCTGCTCGCTCTATGTGCGGGGGAAGAAGGCCGTGGCCTCGGGTGCCCGCTTCAAGGAGTCGCTGACCCTGGAGGAGCAGATCGACCGCACGACGGGCAATCTCGCCGCGTTCGTCGACAAGCTCTTCGGCTGAACCGGGCGGGCACGCCCGTGCCCGCTCCGACGGTCCTGCTGCCGGAGCGGGCACAGGTCGGTGCGCGGACCGGCTACCGCGCCGTGCGCTTGCTGTGCACCGCCGCGTAGTCCGGCGCCGCGTTCTGCCGGCCCGCGACTCCTCCCAGCACGGTTCCCTGGTTCACCAACGCGACCGAGTCGGGTCCGAGGCCGCTCTGTTCAGCGGTGACCGCCAGCGCGATGGTGTTGTCGCCCTGCGGCTTCAGGAATCCGGAGGGGATGACGAACTCCTTCTGCGGACCGACGTTGTTGACGTACTGGCCGGTGTTCCAGCCGTTGACGAAGATCTGGACGCGGTACTTGTCCGCCTTGGCACTGTCGTCGTCGATCCGCAGACCGACCGCCGTGTCCGCGTCCTTGGGCAGGTTCAGCCGGGCGGTGATGCGGTACCACCGCACGCCCGCACGGGCACTCTTGAACGCGCCGGTGCGCGCCCAGGAGGTGTCCGGTGCGCCCGGCAGGTGCCAGCCCATGCGCTCCCCGTACAGCCCTCCGTTGTTGTAGAGACCGCGCGCGGTGTCCGCGGGCTTCGGACCGCCGAGGGCGCCCTGGATCCGCCAGTCGACCTTGCCCGCTCCGGCTATGTCGACGTCGGCCAGACCCCGGCCGCCCTTGGAGCGGCCGTCGGAGCTCCAGTCCTCGTACTGGCCCATGTTCCGTACCAGGACCGCCAGTACGGCGGGTTTGCCCGGCTCGACGAGCCCTGCCGGGACCGAGTGGGTGGCGGTGCCGTCGCCCTGGGCGCCGAGGTAACGGCCGTTCAGCCAGACCAGGGCATGGCCGGCGGTGCCGGTCTTCACCGTGACCTTCACCGTGCTGCCGGCGGTGGCCGGTGTGTAGTGGCCGCGGTACCAGGTGTCGCCCTCGTGGAATCCGTACTCGTCCGTGTCCAGCACGACGCCGGATACCGCCCCGGGGCCATGGAGCGGGTTGGCGGCCGTGGTCCGGTCCGCCGCCGTCCAGCCCGAGTCGTCGAACGCTGCCGTCCGTTCGGGATCGGACTCGGCGGTGCGCCACGTGCTCAGCGCCGGCAGCGACACGTCCGCGGGGCCGGGCAGATCGGCGACCAGCGCTCCTGCCGCGTCCGTGGTCGTCGGCAGGACGCGGTTGTTCCAGGTGAGGACATTCACGCCGGTGGGCGCGAAGACCCTCAGCTTCCCGGCCCGGCGGGTGTCACCGGTCAGTTCGAGCCGGGATCCGCCGACTCGGGCCGTCCGTGCGAGTTCCGGTCCCAGGACCAGCACGTCGCTGCTCCCGGCGTCGAGCTGCCAGGTGTCCGCGACGCCGTCCCTGTCGGAGATCACGATCGTGAGTGCGGCGCGACCACCGCCGGAGATCCGCACCGTCCGGGTGCCGTCGTGCACGTAGTTGATCCGCAGGTCCCCCCGCTCCGGGTCCCAGGTGGTCTCCACCGGCGCCCCGTCCAGGGTGGTGACCTCGGGCTTCTGCGCGTAGCGCAGGACGGTCTCGCCGTCCGTACCCTTCGCACCGTCGAGGGCGAGCAGATCGCGTCCGGCGTTCAGCCGGGTGAGCACCTGCGAGGTGGAGTAGACGAGGCGGTGCGGTCCGAAGGCGTAGTCCGCGACGAGGGGGGCGGCGTCGCGCCCGTCCACGGTGATCGCGGTGCCCGGCTTCTGCGGGACGCGCGGGTAGGCCGCATCCCCGACGGGCTGCGTGCTCGGGCTCGTGTCGATGGCGTCGACGGAGACGAACGTTCCCTGCGAGGCGGCCGTGCCCTTCTCTCCGGTGACGACGATCTTGAGCGTGTGCGAGCCGGCGCCGAGGTCGTTCGCCTCGTACAGGACCCGCTGGAAGGCGGGTGACGCGGCGTAGCTGTCGACCGTCGCCTTCTTGACGCCGTCGATGTACACGTCCGCGGTGCCGTGGTTGGAGGAGTCCGGGCCGATCCAGCGCACGGTCGGTCCGTCGAAGGTGGCTTCGACGCTGTCACCGGCCGCCGAGGAGAACGTCTCGTCGTCCTCGAAGTCCCCGCCGGTCCACGACTGGCCGGCGGCGCGCTCCCAGGAGCCGGTGAACTTCAGCGCACCGGTGTCCGAATCGTTCCAGCGGTACGAGGGATCCTCCGGCGGAGCGGGAGGGGTGGCCAGGTCGAGGGGGAAGGTGACACGGCTGGTCGATGTGTCGTTGGAGTCGGGATGGCGCAGCGTGATCAGCCGCATGCCGTTGCCCGAGACGGAGGTGTCGTCCGACTTCTCGGTGGACAGACGCTGCTGGGCCTTGACGGCACCGCCGCCCGTGACCGTGACCGGCGGGGCGGTGACGGCCTGGGCGGAGGCGATCGGCTTCACGGCGTTCTGCAGGTAGCCGAACTCCTTCTGGACGGCGAGCTTCGGGGTGATCGCGCGGTTCTCGGCGATCGCCGCCCCGTAGTCGTAGGAGGTGAATCCGGAGCCGGGGTCGCCGGTCCAGCCCCAGTTGGTGCCGCCGTACTCCATATAGGAGTTGAAAAGGGTGGCGCCGTTGGCGAGGTTGTTCACGGCGAACTGACGGGTGAACGCGGCGTCCGTGAACTCGGCGCACTTGTTCGTCTGGAAGTCGCGGCCCCAGGCGGTGAACGCGCCGCCCTGCCCCTCGGCGATGAAGACCGGCGTGCCGGGCGAGTAGCCGCGGACCCGGGTCTCGTAGTCGCTCAGCCGGCCCCGGCCGCCGGCGCAGTCGAAGCCCAGCGGGTACGTGTCGAAGGCGTAGAGGTCCAGCTTCGAGCCACCGGGCCCGCCCGGCACGTTCCAGCCGTGGCCGTTTCCGTAGTCGTTGTGGAACAGCGGGACGGTGATGCCCTGTTCGACGACGGCGCTCTGCAGCTTCTCGATGTAGTCGATGTGCTTGGCCGAGTTGTCGATCTGTTCGTTCTCGACCTGGTAGGCGATGACGCTGCCGCCGCCGTCGGTGATCTGGTGCCTGCCGATGATGGCGTTGACTGCCTTCAGCCACTCCAGGTCGGCCGCCAGATTCTGCGGGTCGGCCGTGCGCTCCTCGCCCCCGTGCGTGCTCATGTACGGCGGCAGACCGCCCATGCTCACCTCGGCGTTGATGTACGGGCCGGGGCGGGCGATGACGTAGAGGCCCTCCTCCTCGGCCATGGTCAGGAGCCGGTCGATGTCGCGTACGCCGGTGAAGTCGTACGAGCCCGGCTCACTGGAGTGGTAGCCCCAGAAGAAGTACAGCGACACGGCGTTGAAGCCCGAAGCCTTCAGCTTCTGCAGGACGTCGCGCCACTGGTCGGGGCTCGGCAGCCGCCAGTAGTGGAACTCGCCGGACCACACGACCAGCCGCTCGCCGTCGACCTTGAGCGACTTCTCGTCCCAGGCGACGGTGTGGGAACGGCCGTCGTTGCCGGGGAAGGGGTGGGTGACGGTCGCGCGGGCCGCCTGGACGGCCCGGCCGGTGGGATGCGCGGAGGCCGGCAGGGGTGAGGCGAGGGACAGCACGAGGCCGGTGGCCAGGCCGCCGACGACGGCGCGGCGCCATAAGGCGTGCGGCCGTTGGGGGTGGTTCGTCATGAACGCCCTTTCGCTGGTGTGCCGATGGTGCGGTTCATCCGTCGCGCGGGGCCGGACGGACCGGCCCCGCGCGACGCGGCCCCCTTCGCGGCAGGGGCGTCCCGGCTACTGCATGCGGCTCGCGGCCTGCGCGAGGAAGGTGTCGAGCACGCCGTCACCGACCTTGGGCTGGACGCTTCCCCACGAGTTGCGGGGCGGGTCGACCCGCACGGCGCGTGCCTGGCTCTGCAGCGCCTGCGAGGAGGCGAGCAAGCGCGCGGCGGTGTCCTTGTCGCCCGCGCTCCAGGCGTCGAGCGCGTCCAGCATCGTCACGGCGGCGCTGCCCCACAGCGCGGTGGCGTCCAGCCAGGGCGCGGAGTCGGTGACGAACCCGGGCTGGACGGCGCCGCTCCGGATGACCTCGGGAGCGCTCCTGACGGCGTCGGCGTACGGGCGCAGTTCCGCCAGTGCGCCGGCCTTGTGGCCTGCGTCCCAGGACGTCCAGAACTCCGTTGTACGGCGGGTGAGTTCGGGCGCCTGGGGCTGCCAGGGCGTGGCGCCGAAGGTGGGTGCCATGTGTTCGAGGTCGCCGAGGACCAGCAGGGCCTCCGTCGCCGCCCGGTCGCCGCCCGCGAGGTAGGACATGGCGCGGCGCCACTCGGAGCGTGCGTCGTAGGCCGTGTCGTTCCAGGCGAAGCCCGCTGCTCCGAAGACGGCGACCTTGCTGGCGTACGGCTGGTTCATGGGGTTGGCCACGATGCCGGTGAGGTGTGCGGACAGGCCCGCCTCACGCTTGTCGTACGGCGCGAGGAGCAGCCGCCCGCTGGTGTTCCCGAAGTCGTTGACGGGGTAGTTGTCCCACACGAACACCTTGCGCCCGAACAGCTTCGCAGCGGCTTCGGCCTGCTCGTCGGTGATGCTCGGCGGCACGACGTCGGTGCCGGTCCACATCACCTCGATCGCGGGGTCCAGCGTGGCGCGCATGGTCTGCTTGTACGCGGTGTCGGTGAGGTCCCCGTATTCGGTCGGCACCATCTGCAGCGGCTGTGTGCCCGGGTGGGTGGCGATGAAGTCGTGCTGTACGCCGTTGAGGAGGTCGACCTGTGCCTTGGCGGCTGCCTCGCGGCCGGGCTCGCCGAACTTCGCCCGGTCGCCCTCGCAGTTCCAGCGGGTGTAGCTGATGTCGTCCAGCGGGATGGAGAACGCCCTTGTGCCCAGGTCGTACATGGCCTGGAGTTTGGCGTCGAGGTCCTTGCGGTGGGCCGGGTCGGAGTAGCAGATGGACTCGCCCGGGGAGACCGCGAAGGTGAACCGGACGTGGTTGGCCGTGGCGCGCTGCACCAGTTCGCCGAGCTCCGTGAGCTTGTCGGCCGGGTAGGGCTCGCGCCACTTGCCGCGGTGGTACGGGTCGTCCTTCGGCGCGTAGATATAGGTGTTGGCCTTCACGTCGCCGTAGAAGTCCATCTGGTCGAGCCGCTCGTCGTGTGTCCACGGCGTTCCGTAGAAGCCCTCGATGGTGCCGCGCAGGGGCATGGAGGGGAAGTCGGCGGCCTGTGCGCCGGCCACCTTCCAGCCGTCGCCGGCGCGCGTGAACAGCTGACGCAGTGTCTGCACGGCGTAGAACTGTCCGGCAGCGTCCGTGCCGCCGAGGGCTGCCGTGCGGCCGGGCCCGTGCCCGGAGACCCGCAGGGCGTATCCCTCCGCGTGATCGGGAGCCTTCGTGGCGCCGAGTGCGCGGGCGACGTCCGGGCGGGTGGCGGAACCCAGCCGCACGGTGAGCAGACCGGCGGCCGCCGCCGGCACATGTCCGGGTGTCACGACGTCGACCCGGCGGGCACCGTGCGCCTTGAGTTCGGCGACGAGGCGGTCGAGCGCCGCGGAGTCCGTCCCGTCGTCGGCGACGACGAGGACCCGGCCGGTGACGGGGGCGTCGGATCCGGCGCGGCCGATGGACTGCGGGGTGGGTGAGACCGGCGGGAGGGCGGTGGCGGTGGCGGTGGTGCCGGCCTGATCGGCCGGTCGGGCGGTGGCGGCAGGCGATGCCAGGCACGTCACGGCGGTTGCCGTGGCCAGCAGGGATGCGAGCGTGGTCACATTGCGACGTCCCACAGAGTCTCCAAGTGGTCTAAACCAGCGAAGCGTTGAGGAGAATTCCGCACCAGCGCGAGCCCGTCAAGGACTTTCGTGCGATCCTGTTTGGTCTAGACGTTTAATAATGTTGGATATCGCGTGATCTATGGGCAGGCCATCCGACCGGCTCCGCCCGCCTCGGGCTGCGGAGCCGGTCGGATGGTCACGCAGGTCAGCGGATGCCGACCGCCACCTCCGAGGGGACGAGCCGCGTCCCGTCGGCCAGCCGGAACTCCAGCGTGATCCGGTACGTGCCAGGCGCCGCGTCCGCGGTGGCGCGCACGGCCACCCGCTGGGCGGCGCCCCGCGTTCCACGCACCTTCAGCGTGCCGTTCGCCGGCTCCAGGAGGACTCCGTCGGGCGCGGCGGCGGACCAGTGGACGGTGTGGCCGGTGAAGTCGACGTCCTGGGCCTCGACATCGAGCGCCACGGAGTCACCGCCCGGTTCGAGCGCCAGGATTCCCGGGTTGCCGAAGCCCGCCGCCGGGCTCGCGTAGGTGTCGACGACATCCTGGCGGATCCTTGCGTCGTCGTACGGGGCCTGGCCCTGTGGGCCGTTCCACCGCCACCACGCCTGCATGTTGGGAAGGCAGACGCCGGTGAACCGGTTGCGGTGCACGAGCGCCCGGTACTCCTGGCGGGCGGCGTCGAGCTCGGCACTGCCCGCCGGCGCCAGACCGATCCTCATGTCGGCGAGGGCGATGTCGAGGTTGCGGGTCAGCCGGTCGAGCAGGGTGCGGGGCCCCGCACCCGTCGTCTGTCCGGTGGCCTCCTGGAGAGCGGCGCGTGCCTGGGTGTAGTTCGTGGTCAGCACGGCGGGGCCGTGGGTGTCCGGGTCGAAACGCGTCAGGTCGTAGTACCGCGCCGTCGCGGCTGCCGCCCCGGCGCCGAAGCGGGCCCGCAGGTACCCGTCGAGGAACGCACCGGCGTCCAGGGTGCCGTCCCAGGCCAGCGCGGCGAACAGGCTCTGGACGTGCTCGTACGTGATCCAGTCGGCCGGCTCGCTGTACATCCCGTAGCCGTTGAGCCCGAGCCCCGACTCGAAGCCCACGTCGCCCGCGATGGTGGCGAGCGGGTGCACCGGCAGACTGCGCCAGCGGTAGCGCCGGTAGTACTCGTACATCGCGAGCGGGCCCCGGTGCGTGGTGCGCCAGGCGCGCAGCGCGTTGGCGAACGAGACGTTGGCACCGATCGCGGGGTCGCCGAGGTGGCCGTCGTAGTTCCGGGAGTACGGGGCGAAGTCCACGATGACCTCGGGATCGCTCGCGTACTCCGGGTCGGGCGGCCGCACGGTGGAGGCGTACGCGATCCGTTCGACCCGGACCCCGGGCAGTTCCTGCCGCAGCACCCGGACGAGTTCGTTGACGACCACCGACTCCGCGTTGGCGGGGCTGCCGTAGCGGTCGAGGATGGGCTTCTGGAAGGCACCGACGTCCGGCGGCCAGCAGTCGAACACCGTGATCTCCGGTCGCTCCCGGAGGAAGGCGAGGACCTTGGCCACGTACGCGTCCAGGGCCTCGGGGTTGTAGATGTCGAAGAGCGGTCCGCCGGACGCGTAGAACTGCGGATAGTCGGCCTTCGGCAGGAAGCTGTCGTAGCCGTGGCCGCCCGTCTCGATGCGCAGGGCACGCTTGCCCGCCTCCCGGACCAGTACGTCGCGCACCCCGTCGTACGTGGTGACGCCGAGGCCCAGGTAGTCGGTCGGGTAGACGAAGGTGTTGAGCCGGTTCTTGGCCATCCAGTCGAGCAACGGCGGCAGGCTCGCCACGGTGTGGCTGAAGCCCTCCTCGGCATACTGCCGTCGCAGTTGCGAGCCCGGCCGGTCGGTGAGGCGTACCGGCGGGAGGTCGAGGGTGCGGATGCCCGGTACGGATTCGTGGTGGCCCTCGTACGCGGGGAAGGCGGGGGCGAAGAAGCGCACGCCGGTCCGCTCCAGGAGCGCGTAGACGGCGTACAGCGGAGCCCGGTCGCCGCTGCCCGTCAGCAGCAGGCAGGTGTCGTCGCCGAGCAGGGTGAAGGAGTCCTCGGGAGCCCCGCCGAGTTCACGTCCGGCGTCCGCGAGCGCGGCCGCGGGTATGCCGTCCCGGCCGCGGGTGCCCGCGCGCAGGGCGACCAGGCCGGTGACGCCCTCGGGGATGTCGCCGCCGGGCGCCGGAAGGGCGTGCAGCGGCAGCCGGACACCGGTGATCCGGTGGAGGTAGTCGCGCAGTTCGGTGGCGGCGAACTCGGCGCTGCCGCCGCCCCACCAGAGCACCGAGGCGCGGGCCCGGCCGCCGGAGGCGACCCGGAGCGGGGCGCCGGACGGCTGCGCGGCGGCTGCCGCGGCCTCGGTGGCGGTGAGCCCCGGCAGGAGGGCCGCACCGGCCAGGCCGGCGGCTCCCACGAGGAATCCGCGCCGTCTCACGGTGCTCGGTGCGTTGGCGTGGTCTTCGTTCGAGGCGTCGTTCATGAGCGGTCCGCCTTTCCGGCTGCGGCGTACAGGTCGCCGAGGTAGTAGTCCGAGGCCTTGCCCGCCTTGGGCAGCTTTCCCATCCGGTTGAAGACGCCGGCCAGTTCGTCGAACCAGCCGTCGACGGTTCCGTCCTGGCTGAGCTTCGTCAGCTCGTCGGAGGGCAGGATCTTGACGTACTTCGTGGAGCCCTTGAGCTGGTCGGCCGGCAGCTTCAGGAAGTCGGCGGTGACGGTCTCCGACTCCTCGGGGTGCGCCGCGATCCAGTCACCGGCCTCCTTCAGCACCCCGGTCACCTTCTTGACGAGCTCCGGGTTCCCGGAGGCCAGCTTCGGCTGGGTGACGAAGACGTTGGGGAAGGTCAGCTTGGGGTAGTAGTCCTGCGTCCGGCTGATCTCCTTGAGATCGGGGACCTTCTTCTTCATCGTGTCGATCAGCGGGTACCAGGTGGCCGCCGCGTCGACCTGTCCGGAGGAGAACGCCGTGACGACGGTAGAGGCGTCCATGGCGACCTTCGTGACGTCGTCCGGCTTCAGACCGGCCTCGTTCAGCGCCAGGTTGAGGATCATGTCGCCGGAGGTTCCTTCGGCGACGGCCACCTTCTTGCCCTTGAGGTCGGCCGGCGTCTCGATGCCGGAGCCGGGCCGGGCGATGACCCGGTCGGCGAGGCCCAGCATGTTGACGGAGACGATGGAGGCGCGGCCCGATGCGGGGAGCCACAGCGCGCCGGGGCCGAGGTAGCCGAAGTCCAGGCTGCCGGACCCGAGGGCCGTGACCTGGAGCGGTCCGTTGGTGAAGACCTTCAGGTCGGGGGTGAGGCCCGCCTTCTTCCACAGTCCCTGCTTCTGGGCGACGGCCAGCGCGACGGAACCGCTGTAGTCGGCGATGTAGCCGAACTTCACCTTCTGTGCTCCGCCGCCGGCGGAGTCCGAGGAGTCGTCACCGCAGGAGGTGGCGGTGGAGACGAGTGCCAGGGCCAGGAGAAGTCCGGCGGTTCGGCGGCGGACGGCAGGGATCGACTTCATGACACCATTCCTTCGAGCGGGGCCGGCTGGTGGTGGACGGCGTGCCACACCTGGGCCCGCAGTTCGGCGAACTCGGGCGACAGGCGCTGTTCCTCGGTACGCGGATAGGGCAGCGTGACCGGGATGATCGTGTGGATGCGGCCGGGGCGGGCGGCCATGACGACGACCCGGTTGGCGAGGAAGACCGCCTCGTCGACGTCGTGGGTGATGAACATGACGGTGCGCCGGTCGCGGCCCCAGGTGTCGAGGAGCGACTCCTGCATCCGGACCCGGGTGAGGGAGTCGAGCGCTCCGAAGGGTTCGTCCATGAGGAGGACCTTCGGGTCCACGGCGTAGGCGCGGGCGATGGCGCAGCGCTGCTTCATGCCACCGGAGAGGGTCTTGGGCAGGGCGTCGGCGAAGTCGGTGAGACCGACGAGCTCGATGACCTCGCGGGCCCTGCGCCGGCGCTCCGCCTTCCTGACACCCGCGACCTTGAGTCCGTACTCGACGTTGGCGGCGACGGTCATCCAGGGGAAGAGCGCGTACTGCTGGAAGATGACGCCGCGTTCGGGAGCGGGACCACGGACAGGCGTGCCGTCGACGGTGACTTCGCCGTCGGTGGCGTCCAGGAGCCCGGCGGCGATGTTCATCAGGGTGCTCTTGCCGCAGCCGGAGGGGCCGACGACAGTGACGAACTCGCCGTCCTCGATGTCGAGGCTGACCCGGTCCAGGGCCAGGAAGTCACCGCTCTTGACCGCGAAGTCCCGTGTCACGTCATGGAATTGGATGGTGGGCATGGTTACCGCCGTTCCTGCCAGTGAGTGAGCCGGCGCTCGGCAAGCAGGAGCAGCCGGTCCATGACGAGGCCGATCGCGCCGATGGCGATGAGCTGGACGAAGATGGTCGGCAGGTCGTAGTAGACCTGTGCCTGCTGCATCCGGTAGCCCAGCCCGCCCTGGGCCGCGATGAGTTCGGCGGCGACGACGGTCGCCCAGGAGGCGCCGAGCCCGATCCGCATGCCGACCAGGATGAACGGGGTGGAGGCGGGCACGACGACGCCGAGGAAGACCTGCGGGTCGCGGGCGCCGAGCACCCGGGCCGCGTTGACGAGGGTGACGTCGACGGAGACGACGCCCTGGAAGGTGGAGACGACGCAGGACAGGAACGAGGCCAGGAAGATCACGAAGATCTTCGGGGTCTCGTCGATGCCCATGAGGACGATGGCGAGCGGGATGATCGCGAGCGGCGGCACCATGCGGAAGAACTGCAGCCACGGCTCGATCAGCCTGCGGACGACCGGGTACCAGCCCATGAGGAAGCCGACGGGGATCGCCAGGACGACGCCGAGGACATAGCCGATGAGTACGCGTTCCAGGCTGGCGCCGGCGTCTTCGAAGAGCGTGCCGTCGGCGATGAGATCACCTGCGCGGCGGCCCACGGCGACGGGGCCGGGGAAGCCCTCGATGCCGCTGTTCGCGAGGACGACCCAGACGAGCAGTCCCAGCGCGGCGGAGGCGAGGCCGAGCAGGGCGTTGGCCAGGCGGCCGGTTCCCCGCTTCCTGCTCCTGGGACCGCGCGTGTCCTTCGGGGGCGACGGCTTCGTGCTCCGCGGGCCCGGCGGGCTCGTCCGTTGTTCCTCGACAGCTTCGGTCGGTGTCTTCATGCCACTTCCTCCGCGACGCCGTCGACATCCGCGGCCCGGTCGCCGCCGATGTCGGCCATGTAGCTCATCCAGGTGTAGGCAGGGTCGCCGCGGCGCAGCAGCTCGCGGTAGAGCCGGACGGTGAGGTCGCGCCGGATCCCGGCGTAGGCGGGCGCGTCGTACACGTTGTGCAGTTCGTGCGGGTCGGTCTCCAGGTCGTACAGCTCGTGCACGCTCTCCGGGTTGTGCACCAGCTTGTGGCGCCGGTCGCGGAGCATGCGCTGGGAGTACGGGAAGTGGTGGCCGTGGAACTCGGCGACGATCTCGTCGCGGCCGTCCCCGGAATCGGCCCCGTGCAGCAGGGGCAGCAGGCTGGTGCCGTCGCACAGCTCGGGCACGGGGGCCCCGGCCAGTTCGAGAATGGTCGGGTTGAGGTCGATGAGGGAGGCGAAGTCGTCGCTGACCTGGGCGGGGGCGCCGGGGATTCGGGCGATGCCGGGGATGCGGTAGATGTCCTCGTACATCGCCGGACCCTTGTCGTTCAGCCGGTGGGCGCCGGTGAACTCGCCGTGGTCGGCGGTGAAGAAGACCGCCGTGTCGTCCCACAGGCCGTGTCCCTTGAGCGCCTCGATCAGCCGGCCGGCCTGGTGGTCGATCATCGTGACGTAGCCCCAGTAGACGGCGATGAGCTTGCGCCAGGCGGCGGCGTCGAAGTCGTCCGACGACCAGTAGGCGCTGTACTGGCGCTGCACCTCGGGCTTCCCGGCGAAGGTCTCGGCCATCGAGGCCGGCAGGGGCACGTCGTCGGGGTCGTACAGGTCGTAGTAGCTGTCGGGGATCAGGTAGGGCAGGTGCGGGCCGTACCAGTGGCAGGACAGCATGAACGGTGTGCCGGTCGCCTTCCAGTCGGCTGCGTAGCGGTCGAGCAGGCCGAGCGTGCGGTCGGCGAGGAAGGCCTCGATGGTGGCCTCGGCGGGCTGCTGGAGCCGGCCGGCGATGAGGTGGCCGCGGCCGGTGCCGTTGGCGGCGGTCCCGAAGACGGGTTCGCGTACGGAGAAGGGCGGGAAGCCGTTGTCCTCCAGCCACTTCTCGTACGAGGGGTGGTGGACGGGGTTGAGCGCGCCGGGCAGGTGCTCACCGTCCAGGCCGTAGAACTCGGGGCCGCGCTCGCGGCCGATGTGCCACTTGCCGACGTGGCCCACCGAGTAGCCCTGGTCCTTCAACTGACCCCAGAGCATGGGGTCTTCATCGGAGAGCTCGTCCTTGCTCCCCCCATTGCGCTCGGGGTTGTTCAGCATGCCGTGGCGGAAGGGGTGGAGGCCGGTGGCCAGCGAGGCGCGGGCCGGGGTGCAGATGGCGGTCGGGGTGTAGAAGCGGTCGAAGCGGGTTCCCTCGGCCGCAAGGGCGTCCAGGGCCGGGGTGTCGACGAGTGGGTTGCCGTAACAGCCCAGGGTGTCCACCCGGTGCTGGTCGGTCATCAGGAACAGGACGTTGCGCGGAGCCACTCGGGCCGCCCTTTCGGTGGTCGCTCACGGTGCTGCCGGGGAGCCGGCCGACACGCCGTCAGGTGACGTCCCGACGCGTGCCGGTGTCGGCAATTGACCGGAACTGTAGGGACGGTGACTTTTTTACGTCAACCCTTGGGAATAAACATTGTGTGAATTCGTCCCGGGCGTTGACAGAAACCCCTTGACCGATCGACCATGCGTCCATGACGGAACGCACCGATGCCCTCCAGCGCCTGCGCAGGGCCAACGAAGCCGCCGTACTCGGTGAACTCCGCAGGTCGGGCGCGCTGAGCCGCGGCGAGCTGAAGGCGCGGGTCGGGCTCTCCCGCACCACCCTGTTCGCGATCGTGTCCGATCTGCTGGAACGCAAGGCCGTCGTCGAGCAGCAGGCCCCCGACCCCGAGCAGCCGCGCGGCCGCGGCAGGCCGGCCCTGGAGATCTCGCTCAACTCCCGCGGCGCCGAGCTGATCGGCATCGATCTCCAGCGCCACCACATCCATGTGGTCGTGGCCAACTGCGCCCATGAGATCGTCGGCCGCCACAGCGCCCCCGTCCCGGCGGACAGCGGCGCGGCCGAACGCGCCGCGCAGGCGATCCGGGCCGTCGAGGACCTGGTGCGGCGCGAGAACATCAGCCTCGCCCCCGTCGCCGGCATCGGCCTCGGCCTTCCCGGCTTCGTACAGAACCCGGCCTCCGGCGACCCGCGCACCATGACCCCGTTCGCCGGCCATGTCGCCGAAGAGCTGGGCCGGCATTTCGACGCCCCCGTGCTCACCGACAACAACTCGCGGCTCGCGGCTCTCGCCGAGGTGACCTGGGGAGCGGCGCGCGGGATCGACAACGCGGTCTATCTGCGCTGGTCGGAAGGGGTCGGTGGCGGACTCGTCGTCAACGGCTCGCTGGTCCACGGCGCCCATGGCACCGCCGGGGAGATCGGCCACACCAGCTGCGACCCCGAGGGAAAGCCCTGCCACTGCGGCGGCCGGGGCTGTCTGGAGGGCCTCATCTCCGTCCCGGCCCTGCTCGCCGCCTGCGCCGATCGCGGCGTGACGGCCGCGGACGCCGCGGAACTGATCGCGCTCGCCGCCGGGGGCCAGCCGGACACCGCCGAGGTGATCCGGGACGCGGCCGTCGTCGCGGGACGGGTGCTCGCGGCCCTCGCCGCCCAGGTCGACCCCGAGTGCATCGTCGTCTACGGGGAACCGGCGTCCCTCGACGCTCTCGTCCTCACACCGATCCGGGAACAGCTCGCCGCGCTCTCCCTGCCGTCCGCGCCCCGCACCATCGAGGTACGCGGATCCACCCTCGGCGGCGAGGCGGCCGCGCTCGGCGGGGTGGCGCTGTTGCTGCGCACCACGGGCCAGGACCTGGCGGAGCTGCTCGACCGGCCGGCCCCCGGTGCGGATACCGGGGACGACCGGCCGCTCGACGAGGAGACCTCACCGTGAACGCCTGCTGCGGGCCCGCCCGCGAGAGCACCACGCCTGCCGCCGCCACTCCCCCGGCGGACTTCGCCGTCCCCGTACGCCGCCCCGCCGAACTGCTGCGCGGCATGGTGGGGGTGCCCGGCGGTCCGTTCCTGATGGGCGGCGAGGACGAGGACGCGTTCCCGGCCGATGGCGAGGGGCCGGTACGGGAGGTGACCCTCGCCCCGTTCCACATCGACGCGGCCGCCGTCACCAACGCCCGCTTCGCCGTCTTCGTCAAGGCCACCGGCTATCGCACCGAGGCCGAACTCATCGGCTGGTCCTACGTCTTCGGCTCCTTCGTCCCACAGGAGGCCCGGCACGCCGTGCTGCCCGGCACCGTGCCCGGCGCCCCCTGGTGGCGTGCGGTCACCGGAGCACACTGGCGTGCCCCCGAAGGGCCGGGCACCTCGATCGGCGACCGCCGCGACCACCCGGTGGTCCACATGTCGTGGCACGACGCGACGGCCTACGCCCGCTGGGCCGGCAAGCGGCTGCCCACCGAGGCCGAATGGGAGAAGGCGGCACGCGGCGGACTCGTCCGGGCCCGCTTCCCGTGGGGCGACGAGCTGACCCCGAACGGCCGGCACCGCTGCAACATCTGGCAGGGCGACTTCCCCGTACGCAACACGCGCGAGGACGGCTTCACAGGCACCGCGCCCGTCAAGGCGTACGCCCCCAACGGCTTCGGGCTCTACAACACCTCGGGCAACGTCTGGGAGTGGTGCGCCGACCGGTTCAGCACCGACTGGCACGCCGAGGCCCGACCGGAAACCCGCTCCGACCCCGTCGGGCCACCGCACGGCGGGAGCCGGGTGCTGCGCGGCGGCTCGTACCTCTGCCACCGCTCGTACTGCAACCGCTACCGCATCGCCGCCCGCACCTCCAACACCCCCGACAGCACGACGGGCCACGGCGGGTTCCGCTGCGCGGTCACGGTCTGACCCCCCGCATCGCGATCCGCGCACATCCGGCTATCCTGGCCGCCGCACCGGACACGGGGTGCCCCTCAAGGGGCTGAGAACACACCCGTCGAACCTGAACCAGTTAGCACTGGCGGAGGGATGTCTCATGTCATTGCCGTATGCCCAGGACGAGCGCACAGCCCTGGACCCGCGACCCGCATTCGACGGGCGCATGCCCACCGCCCCCGGCGACCTGCGCATCGAGGCGCACGGCATAGCCCCCGTGCCCGAGGACCGCCGTTACGGCCGCCCCGGCCGGCTGTTCACCGTCTGGTTCGCCCCCAATCTGACCATGACCGGGGTCTTCACCGGCACGGTCGGCATCGCTCTGGGCCTGGACTTCGCCACGGCACTCGCCGCCGTCGTGCTCGGCACGCTCGTGGGCGCCGTGCCCACCGCGTATCTGGGCACCTGGGGCAGCCAGACCGGCGCCGGTCAACTCCCGCTGGCGCGACTGGCGTTCGGCAGGAGTGTCGTACTTCCCGGCGCACTGCAGTGGCTCTCCTCCATCGCCTGGGACGCACTGATCGGCCTGTTCGGCGGGGAGGCGCTGGCCCAGCTGTGCGGCTGGCCGTTCTGGCTGGGAGTGCTGGTCATGATGGCCGCCCAGGGCGCGCTCGGCGTGCTGGGGTACGAGGTGATCCACCGGCTCCAGACCGTGATGACCTTCGCTCTGGCCGCCGCCTTCGTGGTGCTCGCGACCAAGCTCCTGGACGGCGTCCACCCCGCGTCCACCAGTACCGTGCACGGCGCCGACCGGGCGGGCGCCTTCGTCCTGACGTGCACCATCGCGCTCAGCCTCGCACTGTCCTGGGCCCCGTACGCCAGTGACTTCAGCCGCTATCTGCCGCGCACCACGTCCCGGCCGCGCATGTTCTGGTGCACACTGCTCGGCATCAGCGCCTCCTTCGTGGCGGTCCAGACCCTCGGCCTGTGGGGGGCGTCCGTCTTCACCGACCAGACCGCGCACGGCATCGACACACTGCTCGGCGGGGGCGCCCTCGGAGCCTTCGGGCTGCTCGCCGTGGCACTTGCCGCGCTGTGCAGCAACGCCATGAACGACTACAGCGGATCGCTGGCGTTGCAGACCATGGGGGTCCGGCTGCCGCGCCCCGTCGCCGCGGCACTCGCCGCCGCACTCGGCTTCCCGCTCGTGCTGTGGATGCATGCGGCCGACACCACGACACGCTTCCAGAACGTCCTGCTGCTCGTCGGCTACTGGATCCCCGCATTCCTCGCGATCGTGGTCGTCGACTGGCTCGTCAGGGCGAGAGCCCGCGGCGGTTCCCCCGTCGACCTGGCCACCGAGAGCTCCCGCCCGCAGCCCTGGTGGCCGGCGCCGATCGCCTTCACGCTCGCCTTCGCAGCGGCGACACCGTTCATGAACACCACCCTGTACGTGGGTCCGGTCGCGAAGGCGCTGCATGGGGCGGACCTCGCCTACGGTGTCGCGTTCCTCGTGGCCCTGGCCCTCTACACACCGCTACGGCTGCGCAACCGGCCCTGACGACGCATGGCATTCCGGTACGGGGGCGGGTTCCGCAGCCATGGACCTCGGGTCAGGTTCCCGTGCCGCCGCCTCAGCCGTCGGCCAGGGTGCGGCCGAGGAGGGGCAGCAGACGGTCCCAATGGCGTTGCAGCGCGGCGGGGTCGAAGGCGTCGGTGTCGGACATGGTGAAGCCGTGCCTGGTGCCGGGGTAGATCTCGGAGGTGTGGGAGACACTCGCAGCGTCCAGAGCCCGGTTGAGCTCGCCGAGAGCCTCGGGCGCCAGGTCCGTCTCGGCGTGCCCGAAGTGGACCTCGCCGGTGAGGCGGCTCAGACTGTCGGGCCCGTCGGCGCCCACGGGGCCGTGGAATGCGGCGACGGCGGCCACCTGGCCGTGGTGGGCCGCGGCGGTGCGCACCGCCAGGAGGCCGCCGATGCAGTAGCCGGTCACCGCGACCGGCCCGGCGACGACCTCGGGCTGGGCGGTCAGGAACCCGAGGTAGGCGTCGGCGTCGCTCAGGACACGTTCGACGGTGTGCGCCTCGATCAGGGGCATCAGCTGCTCGAACACCTTCGCCCGGGCTCCGTCTCCGATGTACTCGGGAAGATCGATCACCGGCGCCGGACCGTTCCGGTAGAAGACGTTGGGGACGAGCACGTAGTACCCGTGCCCGGCCAGCTCGCGGGCCATCTCCCGCAGCACGGGCCGGATCCCGAAGCCGTCCGCGTACATCAGCACGCCCGGACACCGCTCGCCGCCGTCGGGGAAGGCGGCGAAAGCGTCGGCCCGGCCGTCCGCGGTGGGAATGTGCAACGTCTTGGCTGTCATGAGGTCTCCTGTCGTGGTTGACGTGTCGAGCTGTGGTCAACACGGCAGGAGGCGGAGCCCGCGCAGCAGCGCCTGGCCCTCGGTCCAACAGCGGGCCGGTACCGGCCCGTACGGCGCTCAGAGGAGCGCCGGGTCGCCAATTCGTGTGTGGCGCAAGGCCGTCCCGGTGATCATCGCCTCATAACGTAGCCCATCGGACAGGAGGGTGCCAGGCCGCCCTGCCACCCCAGGAAATACTGTGTACCCTCTCAGTATGTCTACTCACTCACTAAGAGATGGATGCCACCACTTCCCGGGGCGGCCGGCCCCGAGCGTCGCAGGAGTACGACGATGAGCGCCCGCGGCAATGAGGTTCCCGACGCCCAGTCACTGCTGAACTCGTTCGCCGAGGTGGTCGGCCCACTGCTGGACCGCACGGCCGCGATCTTCGCGGGCCACCAGGTCCCGTTCTCCCAGGCCAATCTGCTGGTGCAGATGAACGAGATGGGCGGGCCGCGCCGGATGGCTGACCTGGCCCGGGCCCACGGGGTGGTACCGCGGACCGTGACCTCCCTGGTGGACGGTCTGGAGAAGCGGGGACTCGCCGCGCGCACCCCCGACCCCGACGACCGCCGGGTCGTTCTCGTCTCGCTGACGGAGAAGGGTGAGGCCCTGATGCAGCAGATCGACGAGACATCCGCGCAGCTGGCCGACGAGATCTTCGGGCAGGTGCCGGCCAAGGACCGGGTGGCACTGGCGAAGCTGCTGGGCAGGCTCCGCGTCCAGAGCGCCAACAGGGAAACGGAGTCATGACCGTCGGGAACAGCACCCCGGCAGTGGTCCTCACCAAGGGCCACAACCGGCGGCGTTGGGCCGGCCTCGCCGTCGTGGCCTCGGCCCAGCTCGTGGCCATGCTCGACGAGACGGTCATCAATATCGCGCTGCCCTCCGCGCAGAAGTCGTTAGGCATGGCGCCTGCCGACCGCCAATGGATCATCACGGCCTACACCCTGGCGTTCGGCAGTCTGCTCCTCTTCGGCGGCCGGCTGGCCGACCGCTTCGGCCCCAAGCGCACCTTCATGGTGGGGATCACCGGCTTCGCCATCATGTCCGCCGTGGGCGGCAGCGCCACCAGTGGCGGCTGGCTCATCGCCGCACGGGCGCTGCAAGGTGTCTTCGCGGCCGTTCTCTCCCCCTCCACCCTGTCGATGGTCACGGCTCTCTTCGACGACAGGAAGGAGCGCGCGAAGGCCTTC
Organism: Streptomyces sp. NBC_00464; assembly: GCF_036013915.1. Classification (NCBI taxonomy): domain Bacteria; kingdom Bacillati; phylum Actinomycetota; class Actinomycetes; order Kitasatosporales; family Streptomycetaceae; genus Streptomyces; species Streptomyces sp. NBC_00464. The sequence continues at coordinate 52,749 of NZ_CP107899.1, forward strand.
GGCATCTACAGCGGCATCATCGCCGGCGGAGCCGTTCTCGGTCTGCTGGTCGGCGGCGTGGTCACCGAGTATCTGTCCTGGCGCTGGTGCCTGTTCATCAACGTACCCATCGCCGCTCTGGCACTCGCCGCGGCCCCGCCGCTGCTTCCGAACGTACGGGGCGACCGCACCGCCCGGCCGAATGTGCCGGACGTCGCGCTGACCGTCCTCGGCATGGCCGCGCTCGTCGTCGGCTTCTCCGAGGTGGAGGGGCACGGCTGGGGATCGGCCCGGGTGCTCGTACTGCTCGCGCTCTCCGTCGTCCTGCTCACCGCATTCGTCCTGCGGCAGACGCGCGCGCGGCAGCCTCTGCTGCCGCTGCGGGTGGTGCGCGACCGTAACCGCGCGGGCGCCTTCCTCGCCGTGGCGCTCGCGGAGTTCGGACTGCTGGGGATCTCGCTGTTCGCGTCGTACCAGCTCCAGGTGATCATGCACTACAGCCCCGTCAGAGCAGGGCTGGCGTTTCTGCCCATGGTCGCGGTGACCGTGGTCGCGGCGACCCAGATCGCGGCCCGGCTGATGCCCCGGATACCCACCCGCTGGCTGATCGGGCCCGGTCTGCTCTGTATCGCGGCAGGCGTCGCGATGTTCAACCTGATGTCCGCGGAGAGCACTTACCTGGGCACGATCCTGCCGACCTGGACCGTGCTCGGGCTCGGCCTCGGTCTGATCACTCCGTCCGCCACCCACACGGTCATGTACGGCACACTGCCGAACGACCGGGGCATCACGGCCGCGTTCCGCACCACCTCCCAGCAGGTGGGAGGTTCCGTGGGTCTGGCACTCACCAACACCGTCGCGGCCAGTGCGATCGCGTCCTTCGTCACCGCCCATCCCACCGGGAACATGTCCGCGGACTACACGGCGAGAGCTCTGGTGCACGGCACGGCAGTGGCCGCCACCTGGTCCGGCGTCCTGATCGCCGTGGGCACGATCGCGGTGTTCTGGCTCGTCAACTCCCACCCCGAACCCAAGGCTCCGCCCCCGGTCGCGGAATAGGGCCGGCGGTCGGAGACTCAGGGATTGCTCCTCCGGCCCGGCCCCTCGTGATCGCTCGCTGACGAGGTCGAGGACGTGTCGGTCCCATCCGGACCCCGAGAACGGGTCAGGGGCCGTTTCAGATTGCTCTGAAACGGCCCCTGACCTGCGACTCTTTCGAGTCGGGACGACAGGATTTGAACCTGCGACCCCTTGACCCCCAGTCAAGTGCGCTACCAAGCTGCGCCACGTCCCGCTGCCAGTCCCCCGGACCTGCCGGGCGGCTGCGCAGGACAAACATTACCTCACTCCGCGGACCGGATCGACGCCCGTGCCTGCTGGGCGCGGGTCGCCAGCCCCTCGGCGCCGCAGGCCGTGGCCAGCTTCTGCGCCCGGGCGAGCTCCCGCGGCGACCGGATGGCGACGCCGTGGTCGAACAGGGCGAGCGCGAGTTCGTAGCCGGACGGCGATCCCTCCAGGTGGCGGACCGCCTCACCCAGCAGCTGGGCGGCCTCTTCCGGGCGAGCGAACAGGGCGACACAGCGCAGTGCCTCTCCGATGGCCGTGTCCGTACCGAACCGCTCGGCGTGCACCCGGGCGGAGTTGGCGATCTGCGCGGCGCGGCCCGGGTCGTCGTCGGCGAGGGCCCGGGCCAGGTCAGCGGCCCAGGGGGCCCAGATGCCGTTGAACCTGCCTCGCGGTTCGAGTGCCTGGCCGGCCGCCTCCAGCTCCGTGACGGCCTCCTTCGTACGGCCTTCGGCGAGCAGCAGCCGGCCGCGGACACACGGGGCGTCGGGCAGCACCATGGCGCTGGGATAGGGCAGACCGAAGTCGTACTGGTCGGCGACCTTGCGGGCCTCGGTGATACGGCCCCGGGCCAGCAGCGTGTCGATGAGCAGACAGGCGGCGTCCCAGTGGACCGGCAGTCCGCTGCCCACGCGGTCGGCGAGGCGGAGTCCCTCGCGCAGGAAGCCCTCCGCCTCGGCCAGGCGGCCGCGACGGCGGTGGACCAGACCCAGCAGCGTATGGGCGAAGGCCAGGTGGGCGCCGCTCCAGCCGGAGATCTCGAAGGCGCGCACCGCCTCGCCGAAGAGCTCCTCGGCGCGGTCGAGTTGGTCGGTGAAGGCGTAGGTGATGCCGAGCAGCGTCGGGAGCTCGAAGCCCCATTCGGTGTCGGTCCAGCCGAGGCCCCGGGCGGGGTGGCCGTTGACCAGAGCCCGTTCGCAGAGGTCCACGATCAGCTGGGAGTTCTCTCCGCGCAGCATCGCGTCGAAGGCGCGCAGCGTGAGCAGCGCCCGCTCGGCGTTGTCCCGGCCGGTGAGGTGGTCGGCGTTGGCTGCGAGCCTGCGGGAGCGGCCTGGGCCGTCCTCCTCGCCGGCCTGCATGCCCTCCCAGAGGAAGTGAGCGGCCTGGAGGCGCATCAGGCCCGGTCCGGGTGCCGTGCGCTCGGCCTCGGCGGCGAGGGCGAGCGCCGCCTCCTTCAGCTGGTTGTTGTGCGACAGCGCTGCGGCCAGCCGGTAGGTGGCGTCGACCCGCAGGTCGTCGGCGAGGCCCGGCATGTCGAGCGCGGACCGCAGGTGCTGCACGGTGGTGGGCGGCGAGCTGAGCAGCGTGGCGCAGCCCAGTTCGTAGAGAAGGGTGGCGCGAGCCTCATGGTGCGGGGGCTCCTGGAGCGCCCGCTCCAGGCAGCGGCGGGCGGCCTCGGGGGCGCCGACCGCGAGGTGCTGGTTGGCGGCCGCCCGGAGCTGCTCGACCAGCTCCTGGTCGTCGTCCGGGTGGACTTCGAGCAGGTGGCGGGAGGCGGCGGCCGGCCCGAGTCCGGCCCGGGCGATCGCCCAGGCGGCCCTGCCGTGCATGGCGGTGCGGGTGGCCGGCGGGATGGAGCGGTACACGGCGGTGGCGATCAGGGGGTGTACGAACTCCAGCGGGTCGAAGCCGCTGACGATACGGGCCTCGCGCAGCCGGGCGGTGCAGTCGGCCGCCTCGGCGGCGCTCATGCCGGCCAGGGTGGCGGCGAGTCCCTGGGAGATGTCCGTGCCGAGGACGGCTGCGGCCCAGGCGAACCGGTTGGCGTTGGTGCCGAGCCGTTCGAGACGGGCGACGAGTCCGCTGCCCCGGGCGGATGCGCCGAGCTCGCGCAACAGTCCGGCGGACTCCTCCAGCGGGGCCAGTTCGCGGTCCTGGACCTTGGCGACGAGTTCGACCGCCTCGTAGGGGTTGCCGCCGGTGACGGCCCACACCTCGCGGCAGAAGGGGTCGTCGGCGTGCTCGCCGAGCGCCGCCCTGACCAGTTCGGCGGTGGCGTCGGGGGTGAGCGCGCGCAGGGCGACCCGGACCTGCGCCGGATGGCTGCCCGCCGCGACGCTCTGGGCCTCGCGGGCGGCGAGCTCCTCGGGGCGGTGTGCCTGGACGACCAGGACCTTCAGTTCGCCGAGCCGGGCGGTGAACGAGGCGAGCCAGGCGAGGGATTCGCCGTCCGCCCAGTGCGCGTCGTCGACGATGAGCAGCAGCGGGCGGTGGCTCCACCGGGAGGCGAGCTGGGCGACGACCCAGTCGAGGCCGTCGCGCACACCCTGCGGGTCGGGCTGCGTTCCGGTCGGCTCGGCGAGGCCGAGGGCCGGTGCCGCGATCTCGTACCAGGCTCCGAACAGGGCCTTCACGTCGTCGGCGGGGAACTGGTCCAGCGCGGGCTGGAGCAGTTGGCGTACGACGTGGAACGGCACCGAGGTGACCGTCTCGCCGCCGCGGGCGGACCAGACGGTGCACCGGTCGGCCGCGATGGCCCGGATCTCGGCCAGTAGCGCTGTCTTGCCGATGCCTGCTTCGCCGCTGAAGACCAGCAGCCCGCCGGTCGCCTGCGCGCCGCACAGTGCTTCAACGGCTTCTGCGGCAGCGGCGAGTTCCGGTTCTCGCTCGTACAGCGGCCGGGACGGCTTCATGCCTACCCTCCCCCAAAGTCGTATCGATGACAGTCGAGCCTAGTCGTGCGCGGGGGGCCACCGACAGTGGTTCGGACAGTTCGTCGCAGGTACGGGGCACAATCAAGGGGTGGACGAGACGCGCAGGGACCGGGACACCGAAGGCCGGGCGCACAATGCGCGCCCCCGGGACGGGCTGGGGCGCCCGCTGCCGTACGGCACGCCGGGGGTGGAGCGGCAGCCCGAGGGGGTGGTCCGCACCCCGGCGGAGACCGTTCGGGAGGCGCAGCGGCTGCTGGACGCCGGAATGCCGTTCCATGCGCACGAGGTCTTCGAGGACGCGTGGAAGTCGGGCCCCGCGGCGGAGCGTGAGTTGTGGCGCGGGCTGGCCCAGCTGGCCGTGGGTCTGACCCATGCGGCCCGGGGGAACGTGACGGGCGGGGCACGGCTACTGCGGCGCGGTGCGGCGGCACTGACGGAGTTCGCCGGGTCCGGCGGGGCGGACGCCTCCACGGAGACCGCCGCGGCAGCCGTGCACGGCATCGGCATCGGCGCACTGACCAGCTGGGCCCTGGAACTGGCAGCGCGGGTGGAGGACGCGGGCGTACCGGCCGTCGACGCGGCCGCCGAGGCACCGCGGCTGCGAGCGGACGGCGGGTGACACGGGCCTGGGTGGCGCCGAACTCCCCTTACTTTCCCAGTCCTTGACCCGGAGCGGTGAACACTGCCGTGCGAAACCATTACCATCCGGCGTCATGAGCACTTCTGACCAGGACCAGGACCAAGCCGTGGACGCACCCATAACCGCACCCGAGGACACCGCGGACACCGCCGAGATCGCCGGAGCCGCCGAAACCACCGACCGGAGACTGACGCCGCGGCAGGCGAGACACCTGCGCATCGTCCTGTCCTCGGTCGGGATGGCGGCGATGGCGGTCGTTCTCGGGCTGCGGATCGCGAGCCGGTCCTCCGTCCTGGTGGTCGGGGTGTACGGACTCGCGCTGATCCTGTGCGGGATCGTGATCGAGCTCAGCAGGAACGGCCGGACCCGGCTCGGCAGCTGGCTGCTGGGCGTCGGCCTGGTGGCGGCGATCGGTTCGGACTGGCTGCTGATCCCCTGAGTGTCCGGATGGTCCCTGAGAACCCCGGTCAGCCGACCGAGACGCGCACCGTGCCACCGTGCGGATCGGCCCGGTCCAGCCAGTCGGCGGGCAGGTGGAGGGGGCGGCCCGGCCGGGCGGGGCGCAGCAGGCGTCGGCGGTACAGCTCCAGGCCGTCCTGCCGGACGACGAGCAGCGGGGCCGTCAGCGGCCGGCCGGTGCGCAGGATGAAGCGGTTGCCGGTCGGCCGGTCGCCGTCGGGGCCGGTCAGATTGGGTGCGATCCACTCCAGTGGGGCCGCGACGGTGAGCGCGGCCCGGCCGGCGGGCCACGCGCCGGTTGCCAGATGGCGTCGTACGGGGGCCGCGAGGGCCCGGCCCTCCGCCGCCGCGGTGCCGGCTCTCTCCACGGCGTGGAGCAGATTGCCGGCGGCGAAGACGCCGGGCGCGTGGGTGCGGTACGCGGCATCGTGGGCGGGGCCACGGGTGCCGGGGTCCAGCGGTACGTCACCGCGGCGCGCCAGTTCGTGGTCGGGGATCCAGTCACCGGTGAACACCACGGTGTCGCACGGCAGAGTCGTCGTTCGGCCGTCCCCGTGGCGCACCGCGACCCCGGTGAGCCGGGGGCTGCCCGCCAGTGCCGTGACGGTGGTACGGGTGAGCAGCGGGGCGCCGTGGTGTCGTCCCAGGGCTGCGGGCAGGGCCGCCGGGCGGTCGGTGACCCGGGCGACGACTTCCACTCCGGCGGCGCGCAGGGTGTCGGCGGCGGCGATGCCGACCGGTTCGTCGCCGACGATCACGGCGCGGGTGCCGATGTGCTGGTGGTGGATGTGGACGGCCTGCTGGAGTTCTCCGGTGGTGTAGACGCCCGCCGGTCGGGTGCCCGGGACGAGCCGGGCGCTGCGCGGGCGTTCGCGGGCTCCGGTGGCGAGGACGACGGCGTGTGCGGTGATCCGTTCGAGGCCGCCCGGTCCGGTGGCGTCGAGGGTGCGGGGTCCGGCCCAGCCGGTGACGGTGATGCCGGTGCGCAGGGTGGCGCCCGCGCGTGCCGCCGCGGCCGTGGACCGGCGGGCGTACTCGGGGCCGCTCGTCCCGCCGTTCGGACGGCTGCTGCCGAATCCCGCGTGGTGGCAGTGGCGCGGGATGCCGCCGGCGCTCTGTTCGCGTTCCAGGACCTCGACCCGCCGTACCCCGGATGCGGCGAGTTCGGCCGCGGCGCCCAGCCCGGCCGGTCCCGCTCCGACGACCAGCACGTCGACGGTCCGCTCGCGGCGGGTCATGGCCCGTTCCCCTCGATCAGTGCGCGGAGCCCCGCCCCGCAGTGGAAGCCCTGGCAGCGTCCGTTGCCGGCCCTGGTCCTGCGGGCCAGGCCGGCGACGGATCGCGGTGGGAGCGTGGCGGCCAGCGCGTCGCGGATCTCGCCCGCGGTGACGCGTTCGCAGTGGCAGACCAGGGTGCCGTACGCCGGGTCGCGGGCGATGAGTTCCGCGTTCAGGTACGGGCGTTCGGCCGCCTCGCCGAGGCCTGGCATGGTGAGGGGTTCCAGTTCGGCGGGGGTGCCCGGGTCGAGTCCGGTCCGGGCGAGCAGGCCGGTGACGTGGTCCGCGATGGCCATGGACGCGGTCAGCCCGGTGGAGCGGATGCCGCCGACGGCGATGTAGCGCCGGCCGGGGTACTCCTGGATCCGGTAGTCCTCCTGGCCGGTGGCTGCCCGCAGTCCGGCGTAGACGGCGGTCACCTCCTCGTCGAGGAGCCGGGGCAGGATCCTGCGGCCCTTCTCCCGCAGCAGGGCGATGCCCTCCTGCGTCGACTCGGTGGCGGTCTTGTCGTCGAGCTCCTCGGCGGTGGGGCCGAGGAGGACGTTCCCGAAGACCGTCGGCGCGACCAGAACCCCCTTGCCCGCGCTGGTGGGAACGGGAAGCAGGATGTGGCGGACGAGGTCGCGGGCGAGCTTGTCGAACACGATCAGCTGGCCGCGGCGCGGGGTGACGGTGAAGACGTCGTGGCCGAACCGGCGGTCGATCTCGTCGGCGTACAGCCCGGCGGCGTTGATCAGGAAGCGGGTGCGCAGCGGTCCGCGGCCGGTCGTCAGGGTGTGGACGGTGGACCCGGGTTCGATGTCGCGGACCGGGCAGTCCAGGTGCAGATGGACGCCCGCGCGGACGGCCTGGGTGGCGAAGGCGAGGGGCGTGGTCCAGGGGCAGATGACCGACTCGTCGGGGACCTCAAGACCGCCGAGCGCTCCCGGGCCCAGGTGGGGTTCCCGTTCGGCGACCTCGTCGGCGTCCAGCAGCCGGGCCGCTCGGTAGCCGTTGGCTTCGGCCTTGGCCAGCAGGGCGGGCAGCGCGGCGAGTTGTTCGGCGTCCCAGGCGACCAGGAGGGCGCCGACGCGTTCGACGGGGATGCCCGTGTCGGCGGCGTATGCGGAGAGCCTGCGCTGTCCTTCGCGTACGAGGCGGGCCTCCAGCGTGCCGGGCACGGCGTCGAAACCGGTGTGCAGGATCGCGGTGTTGGCCTTGGACGTGCCGTTGCCGATGTCGTCGGACGCCTCGACGAGGGCGGTGCGCAGGGGGTACCGGGCCAGTTCGCGGGCGATCGCGGTGCCGACCACGCCCGCCCCGATGACGGTGACGTCGTACGGGGCTCCGCCGGGCAGGGCCGGCAGCGGGTCCCCGGCGGCCGTGACGGTGTGCGTCATCGGGCCGCTCCGGCAGGGGTCATGACCGTTCCAGGAGCGTGTCCACGGCGGCGCGGAATCCGGCGAGGCGCTCGGCCGCCTCCTGGGGGCCGATCCGTGGTTCGTACACCGCGGCCGGCCGCCAGGCGGGTACGGCCTCGGCGAGGGAGAGCCCGGGGTCGAGACCGAGCCGGGCCACGGCCCCGGCGCCGAGTGCCGTGACGTCGGGGAGCGCGGACACCTCGACGGGCCGTTGCAGCAGATCGGCCTGGGTCTGCATGAGGAGTGCGGAGCGGGTCAGTCCGCCGTCGACGCGGAGCGCGGACAGCGGCGATCCCAGATCGGCGGCCACCGCGTCGGCGAGCTCGACGACCTGTGCGGCGATGCCCTCGCACAGGGCCCGCACGAGGTGGCCCGCGGTGGTGTCGAGGCTCAGGCCGGTCACCGATCCGCGCAGGTCACCGCGCCACCAGGGGGCGGCGAGTCCGGCGAGCGCCGGTACGAAGGTGACTCCGCCGGAGTCGGGGACGCCGCCGCCGACGGGGTCGAGGTCGGCCGCGCCGGAGATCACCTTGAGGTCGGTGAGCCAGCGGACCGCGGAGGCGGCCGTGTAGACCTGTCCGTCCAGGCAGTAGCTGGTACGTCCGCCGAGCCGCCAGGCCACGCAGCTGACCAGGCCGCTGGAACCGCGCCGAGGTACGGGACCGGTCTGGGCGAGGAGGAACGCGCCGGTGCCGTAGGTGCACTTGGCGGTGCCGGGTTCCAGGGCACCCTGTGCCAGCAGTGCGGCCTGCTGGTCCACGAGGAGGCCCGTCAGCGGGATCTCGGCGCCGAACGCGGTCGTCGTGCCGAACGCCCCTGCCGAGTCGACCACGGACGGCAGGCGTTCAGCGCCCAGACCGAATATGTCCAGGGCCGCGGGCGACCAGCCGACGTCGTCGAGGTCGAGCAGCTGGGTACGGCCGGCCGTGGCCGCGTCCGTCACGAACGCACCGGTGAGCCGGTGGACCAGCCAGGAGTCACTGGTGGTGACGACGCCTTCCCCGGTCAGTTCGCGGCGGATCCAGGCCATCTTCGGAGCGGCGAAGTAGGGGTCGAGGGGCAGTCCGGTGAGGTGCTTCAACTCTTCTTCGTGCGGCGAGAGTTCTTGGCAGATCCGTTCGGCCCGCCGGTCCTGCCAGACGATCGCGTCGGTGAGCGGTTTCCCGGTGTCCGGGTCCCAGGCGAGCACCGTCTCGCCCTGATTGGCGAGCCCGACGGCGGCGACGGGTTCACCGGCCTCGGCCAGGGCCTGCGCCCCGGCGTCGAGGACCGATCCGAGCAGTTCTCCGGGGTCCGCCTCGACCGCTCCTCCGGGCCCGTACCGCGGCCGCACCGGAGCGGAACCGGAACCGATCACGCCTCGCTCGGGACAGATCACCAGCGCCTTCGTCCCGGAGGTGCCCTGGTCCACGGCGAGTACCGGGCCTGTCATCGGGTCTCCAGCGGTACGCAAGCCCTGCGGCTTGAACGGAATCGTGATCTTCGGTCGCCGGACCCCAGAGTGGTGCAGCCCAGCGGCTACGTCAAGCGCCCGCAAGGCATACGCCCGGAACTCCGCATCGAAGTTCAACCTCCGGTTTGTGGACGTTACTTGAAGAAGATCCACGATTCATTCGGGAGTTCGGCCCGGGGGGCTCTACACTCACCGCCGAGCAACAACCGGACGCTTTACAGCAGTTCATTTTTCAACTGCTGCTTCACCCCCCACGTCCAGAGGATCGATGAGTCCGACACCACGTCCCGAGCACGTCCATGGCCAACAGTGAATTCCGGCCGGTCTACCATCCGGCCGGACACGACAACGAACTCCGCTCCGCGTTACAGGACTTACGCACCGGGCGCTGGATCGCCATGCGCGATCTGCTGGAGAGCACTCCGGACTGGACCCTGTGGACCCAGCGGACCCAGGTGCTCGGGGCGGTTGCCGCAGGATCGGACGCGGTACAGGCCTGGCTGACCGAGGAACCGCGCAGCGTCGCGGCCACCGTGATGCACGCCCGGGTCGCCGTGGAGCGGGCGGTGCGCGCCCGCCGCGCCAACCATCCCAGCGGGCAGGAACTCTGGCAGGACGCCTGGGAGGCATGCCGTTCGGCCGCCCACGCCTCGCCCGCGGACCCGGTGCCCTGGGTGTGCCTGCTGGCCCTGTCCCAGCTGGACGAGCGCCAGCGACTGGAGGAGCACCGGCTGCATCCGCCCGGACCCATGCTCTTCCCCGGGCCATGGGGCCTGCTGGCGGAGGCCGACAAACGCGATCCGTACAACCGCGAGGCCTACCACCGGATGCTCCAGTTCGTGTATGCGCGCCGGGCCGGGGGTTCCCTCTCCGAGGCGGTCAACTTCGTTCAGTGGGCGGCCTCTTCGGCGCCCGACGGATCGGCGCTCCACGTACTGCCGCTGTATGTGCGAGTGGAGCGGTACCGCCGCGAGAACGGCCACGAGAAGGCGCTGGACCTGCACTGGGTCACGGAGGACGCGGAGCGCGAGGCCTTGCGCGCCCTGGAGATCTGGTTCCACCGCACACCCCGGGCCACCCATACCCTGCTCGATCTCAATCATCTGGCGCACGCGCTCTGGGGGGCGCTCCAGTTCGCCGACGCCGCTCCCGTGTTCCAGGAGCTCGGCCCGTACTTCACCTCGCTGCCCTGGGCGTACCGCACCCGCACGCCCAAGGACTCCCGCGGCGCCGAGGAGGTGTTCCTGCGTGCCCGCAACCGCGCCCTCGCCGCCGCCCGCGATCCCGGCCGGGGGCCGCACGGCTGAGCGGGAATCCGATCTCCCCATGTCCTCGTGTTTCGTTCCCCCCTTTTTTTCTGCATTCCCCTTTTTCCGCTCACGGAGGTCTCCCCATGTCCATATCCACCTCGAACCGGAAGGGTGCCGAGGCCGCCCCGCCCAAGGACGAGGAACAGCGGCTGCGCGAGCTCGGCTACCAGCCGGTGCTGGCCCGCCGCATGGGCGGCTTCGGCAATTTCGCCATCAGCTTCTCCGTCATCTCGATCCTGTCCGGCTGCATGACCCTGTACGGCTTCGGCATGTCCACCGGCGGCCCGGCGGTGATGCTCTGGGGCTGGGCCGGGGTCGGCCTCTTCGTCATCTGCGTCGGCATGGCGCTCGCCGAGGTCACCAGTGCGTACCCGACCTCCGGGGCGCTGTACTACATGGCGGACCGGCTCGGCGGCCGCAAGTGGGGCTGGTACACCGGCTGGCTGAATCTGCTCGGGCTGCTGGGCGCGATCGCCGGCATCGACTACGGTGCCGCGCTGTTCACCGGCGCGCTGATGAACCTGCAGTGGGGTTTCACCCCCACCCCGGGCAAGACGATGATCATCTTCCTCTGCATCCTGCTGCTGCACGCCGTACTGAACCTCTTCGGTGTCCGACTGGTCAGCGTGCTCAACTCGATCAGTGTGTGGTGGCACCTGGCCGGTGTCGCGGTGATCGTGTCCGTGCTCGCGATCGTTCCCTCGCACCACCAGTCGCCGTCCTTCGTCTTCACCGAGTTCGTCAATGACACCGGCTGGGAGAACCCGCTCTATGTGGCGGCGATCGGTCTGCTGCTGGCGCAGTACACCTTCTGCGGCTACGACGCCTCCGCCCACCTGTCGGAGGAGACCTCCGACGCCTCGGTCTCGGCGCCCCGTGGCATCGTCCGTTCGATCTGGGTCTCGTGGCTGGCCGGCTTCGTGCTGCTCGCGGGGCTGACGTTCGCGATCCAGGACTACGTGGGAACCCAGGAGAGCGCGACCGGAGTACCGCCGGCCCAGATCCTGATCGACGCGCTGGGGACCTCGGGCGCCACGGCGATGCTGCTGATCGTGATCGCCGCGCAGCTGTTCTGCGGCAATGCCGAGGTCGCGGCCACCAGCCGGATGGTGTTCGCCTTCAGCCGGGACAACGCACTGCCGGGGTCCTCGGTGTGGCGCAAGGTGAGCGCCCGCACCCAGACACCGGTCAACGCGGTGTGGCTGTCGGTCGTCGTCGCCGGGGTGCTCGCCCTTCCGTCGCTTTACTCGGCGACCGCGTACGGGGCGGTGACCGCCATCAACGTCATCGGCATCACGCCCGCCTACGCCATCCCGATCTACCTGAAGCTGCGCGCGGGTGACCGCTTCGAGCGCGGCCCGTGGCACCTGGGCCGCTGGTCGAAGACGGTCGGCTGGATCGCCGTGGTGTGGGTCGTCATCGTGACCGTGCTGTTCCTGCTGCCGCAGAGGTCTCCCGTGACGATCGACTCGATGAACTACGCGTCGATCGCGCTGGTCGCCGTGCTGGTCCTGGCCACCGTGTGGTGGTTCGTCGCCCGTGGTTCGTACGGCACGCCGTCGGCGTACGGAAACGCCCGCGAGCAGGCGGAGATCGAGGAGGACATCGTCTGACGGACACTCCCAGGTACTTGCCGGCCCCTCCGGATCACGACGATCCGGAGGGGCCGGACGCGCTCAGGGGTTCAGCAGCAGTTGCAGGCCACCCAGCACGGTGGCGCCGATGACGAGGCGTTCGAAGAGCCGCTGGTTGATCCGGTCCACGCATTTCCGGCCGATCCAGGCGCCCGGGACGACGAACACCAGCATGCAGGCGTCCAGCAGCAGTGACTGCGCGTCGATCAGCCCGAGGCCCACACTGAACGGCACCTTGGACGTGTTGACGATGAGGAAGAACCACGCCGACGTGCCGAGGAAGCCGAGTTTGCGGAAGCCGGCGGAGAGCAGATAGAGCGACATGACGGGGCCGCCCGCGTTGGCCACCATGGTGGTGAATCCGCCGAGCACGCCGTACGAGCGGGCCTTGAGCCGCTCGGCCGCGGTCGGCGGGCCCGCCTCGGCCGCCGGTTCCCCGGCCGCGTCCGCGGTGCGGCGCCGCCAGATCGTGACGCCCGCCATGAAGATCAGGATCGCGCCGATGGAGGTCCGTACGGCAGCGTCGCCGGCCCACATCATGAACAGCGTGCCCGCCACCACTCCCACCGCGACGGCCGGGAAGAGCCGGAGCAGAGTCGGCCAGTGCGCATGGCGCCGGTAGGTGAGCACGGCGAGCAGATCACCGGCGATGAGGATCGGGAGCAGCACTCCGGTGGACTCGCGGGCGGGCAGTACCGCCGCGAAGACCGCGAGACTGATCGTGTTGGCGCCGCTCACGGCCGTCTTGGAGAAGCCGACGAGTACGGATGCCGCGGCCAGTGCCGCCAGTTGCCAAAGAGTGAGGGTGTCCATGCCAGGAACAGATCGTAATCCCTCAGATCTCCGGCCTTGAGTGAGCCCTGGCGGCCACCTGGCTATGCTGCGCTCCAAGCGCTCACCAGAAGCGCTCAAACGCACATCGCGCAGGGGTAGGGGGCACCAACATGCGGGAGCCGGTGGAACTCAGGCGTCAGCGGATCCTGGCGGTGGTGGAGTCGCGCGGCGCGGTCAAGGTCAGCGCGCTCGCGGACGAACTGGCCGTCTCCGTGGTCACGGTGCGACGGGACGTGGAGGAGCTTGCACGGGCGGGGCAGCTGCGGCGCGGGCACGGCGTCGCCCGGCCGGTGCGCGATCCGGCGGGGCCGCCGGCGGTTCCCTCACCGCGGGGCGGCGACCCCGCCGGCGACGGGGGTGCGGTCGCCCTGGTCGTACCGGAGCGGCATTCGTACCTGTACGAGACGCTGCACGGCGCCCGGACGGTCCTGGAGGAGTCCGGGATCCGTATCGCGCTGTACCTCGCGCCGCAGTCGGCCGATGCCGAACGGCCGCTCGTGGAGCGGGCGCTGGCGGACGGGGCGCGCGGACTGCTGATCGCCCCGCGGTGGCGCAACGTGCTCTCCGAGGAGCTTGACTACGGCTGGCTGGCAGACACGGGCGTGCCGACCGTGCTGATGGAACGGCGGCCCCGGCCCGGCAGCATCCTGCACGCCCTGGACTCCGTCTGCTCCGACCACTGGTACGGGACGCATCTCGCCGTGGAGCACCTGGTGTCGCTGGGCCACCGCCGGATCGTGCTGGCCGCCCGGGACGACAGCCCGACGGCACGCACCGTACGCGCCGCGTTCGCCGAGATCGCGGCCGCCCACCCTGACGTGGACGACTGGACGGTGGTGCTGAGTTCGCCGGACGCGCTGCCCGGGCCCGGCCCGTCCTGGGCGGGTCCGGTGTCCGGCGTCCCGTCCGGGAGGAGCGAGGACGCGCCGGATCTCGATCTCGCGGCGCTGCTGCGCGAGCGAGGGGCCACGGCCGCGGTGCTGCATGGCGACGTGGACGCGCTGATGCTGGTGCAACGCCTGGTCGAGAACGGGGTGCAGGTGCCCCGCGACTGCTCGGTGGTGGCGTACGACGACGTGGTCGCGGCACTGGGCAGCACCCCGCTGACCGCGGTGGCGCCGCCGAGGGCGGAAATCGGCAGGGCGGCCGCGGAACTCCTGCTCCACCGGCTCTCCGGAGCGGCCGGGGCGCTCGGCCCGATGCGCCGGACACAGGTTCTGCCCGAGTTGAAGGTACGGGGATCAGCGCAGGCGATCACCCGGATCACCCCCGTCACGGACTGAGCGTTTGACCGTTTTATTTTTCTTCTGATCGATCTATTGACCGCTATCGATCAGCCGATCAGTATTCCCCGTGTCTTCATTCAGGAGCCGCGGGAGGCGCCCATGCCCGGTCGACACAGCCGTCGGTCCGTGCTTGCCACGATGACCGCACTACCACTGGCGGGCGCGCTGAGCGCTTGCAGTGGTGGCACATCGGGGGCGGAAAGCACGAGCAGGACCAGCACCGTCAGCAACAATTCCGGCCGCAACACCACGCGCATCACCTTCTGGTCCGCCCTGCGCGGGAGCCAGGAAGTGGTGGAAGCGTTCAACCGGACGCATGACACGATCCAGGTCGACTTCCAGCAGATCCCCTCGGGACCCCAGGGCGGATACGCGAAGCTCAGCAACGCCTCCCGGGCCGGGAACGCCCCGGACGTCGCGACGATCGAGTACCCCCAGGTCCCGGGATTCGCCATCGACGGGGTCGCCGTCGAACTCACCGACATGCTGAGCGACGGACTGCGGGCCAAGCTGCTGCCGCAGGCGCTGGGGCTCACCACGTTCGAGAAGCGCGTCTTCAGCCTGCCGCTCGACGTCGAACCGATGGTGATGCACTACCGCACCGACCTCTTCGAGCGGTACGGCATCGAGGTCCCGCGCACCTGGGACGAGTTCGAGGAGGCGTCCCGTACCGTGCGCCGCAAGGCACCCGAGCGGCGGCTGTCCGCCTTCGCCACGGACGGCGGGTCGCAGTTCGCCGCGTTCGCCTGGCAGGCCGGCGCCCAGTGGTTCGACACCCGCGACGGCGCCTGGAACGTCTCGCTCGCCGATGAGCCGACCCGCCGGGTGGCGGCGTACTGGCAGCGGATGATCGACCAGGACCTGGTCGTCATGAGCCCGGTGGACAGCAGGGCGTACGACGCCCACCTCACCTCCGGCAAGGTCCTGGTCCGGCTCAGCGGCGCCTGGGACGCCGGGGCGCAGATGAAGGCCCGGCCCGGCCAGAGGGGTAAATGGGCCGTCGCGCCGCTCCCCCAGTGGGACCCGTCGAACGCGGCACTCGGCACCCACGGCGGGTCGACGTTCGCGGTCACCAGCAGCAGCCACCACCCGGAGGCCGCACTGGAGTTCATCGAGTGGCAGGTCTCGCACCCCGACGCGCTGCTTGCCCGCCTCTCCAGCGGGGCCAGCAGCCAGTACCCGGCGGCCTCCGGCCTCGTCCCCGTCGGCCGCAAGGCCTTCGACCGCGGCTACTACAACGGCCAGGACATCTACACCCTCTTCGACCAGGAGGCGCACAAGATCCGGGACGGCTGGACCTGGGGGCCCCGGATGACCGCCACGCAGAAGGTCATGCAGGACGGCTTCGCCCGGGTGGGCGGCGGCCAGGGCTCGGTGCTCGACTCCGTGCGCGCGGCCCAGCGGGGCACCATGCCCGACCTCAGGGCACTGGGCCTGTCCACCACCGAGCGCAGCAGCTGAGCCGTGAACCGTCCCCCTTCCCAGCAGCAGAGAGGCAGGTGACACCGATGACCAGCCCAGTCACCACGCCGGCCCCCGCCCCCGTGAGCATCTCCGAGGCGGCGACGGCATCCACCACGTCCCCGCGCACCACCAAGGGCCTCGCCCGCCGGCGTGAACTCGGCGCCGCCGGCGCCCTGATGACCCCCTTCTTCATCCTTCTGGTGACGGTCTTCCTGATCCCGGTCGGGACCGCCGTCTGGCTCAGCTTCTTCAGCGACGACCAGCCGGGGCTCGGCTTCGGGCCGGAGCGCACGGTCTTCGTCGGCCTGCGCAGCTACACCGCCGTACTGACCGACCCGACCTTCCTCAGCGGTCTCGGCACCGTCGTCCTGTACTGCGTGATCTATATTCCGGTCATGGTGATCGGCGCACTCGCGCTGGCCCTGCTGCTGGACTCCGGCGTGGTGCGGCTGCGCACCTGGGCGCAGCTCGGCCTCTTCCTGCCGCACGCCGTACCCGGGATCATCGCCGCCGTCATCTGGCTCTACCTCTACACGCCGGGGCTGAGCCCGGTGATCGACCTGCTCGGCAAGGCCGACATCACGATCGACTTCCTCGGTGTGCACACGGTCGTGCCGTCGATCGTGAACATCGCCCTGTGGAGCAACCTCGGGTACAACATGGTGGTCTTCTACGCGGCTCTGCAGGCCGTGCCGCGCGAGGTCATCGAGGCATCCGTCGTCGACGGCGCCGGCCCCGTCCGCACCGCGCTCCAGATCAAGACGCCCCTGGTGCGCTCCTCCGTCGTGATGGTCGCGATGTTCACCCTGATCTTCGCGCTCCAGCTCTTCACCGAGCCGATGCTGCTGAGCCAGTCGACCCCGATGATCAGCTCGCGCTTCTCCCCCAGCATGTACATCTACGACGCCGCGTTCACCCGCAACAACTACGGTCTGGCCGCGGCCGCCTCGGTCGTCCTGCTGGTCTGCACGATCGCGCTCTCCTACGGCGTGACCCGCTGGACCAACCGCTCCAACACCGCCGAGGAGGACGCCCGATGAGCGCCACCGCTCCCACCCGCACCGCCGCCGTCCTGCGGCCCCGGCTGCTCGGCCGCTCCGTCGTCAATCTGGTCGTCGCCATCTCGGTGCTGTACACGCTGCTGCCGGTGCTGTGGCTGGTGCTCGCCGCGTCGAAGGACCGGGACGCCCTGTTCGGCAGCGATGTGCTGTCGCTCGACCACTTCTCCTTCGCGCAGAACCTCAAGGACCTGTTCGCGATGGACGGCGGTCTGTACACCCGGTGGTACGGCAACAGCCTGCTGTACGCGGTACTCGGCGCCGGGCTCGGGGCGCTGATCAGCATCGCCTGCGGGTACGCCTTCGACAAGTACCGTTTCGCGCACAAGGAGAAGCTGTTCGGTCTGGTGCTGGCCGCGGTGATGGTGCCGCAGACCGTGCTGGCTCTGCCGCTCTATCTGATGGCGTCCGGCACCGGACTGGTGAACACGTTCTGGTCGGTCTTCATACCGGTGCTCTTCAATCCGTTCGGCGTGTACCTCGGCCGGATCTTCAGCCAGGGCTACGTACCGAACGAGGTGCTGGAAGCTGCCCGGGTGGACGGGGCCGGCGAGCTCACGACGTACTTCCGGGTCGCCATGCGGATGCTGGGCCCCGGTCTCGTCACCGTGTTCCTCTTCCAGCTCACCGCGATCTGGAACAACTTCTTCCTGCCCATGGTCATGCTGTCCGACCAGGACCTCTACCCCGTCAGCCTCGGCCTGTACACGTGGAACAGCGCCGCCACCGTATCGCCCGAGTACTACCCCGTGGTGATCATGGGTTCGCTGCTCGCGGTCCTGCCGTTGATCCTCGCCTTCGCGCTGCTCCAGCGCTTCTGGAAGTCGGGGCTCACCGCGGGCGCCGTCAAGTAGCCGGACCCCGCACTCCCCCTCCGGAATCAGGAGAAGAATGACCGGCACCATCCCCCTCGCACCCACCGGAGGACGACGGCCGCGCGCCGCCGTCGCCATGCAGCCGGGCACCGCGGCCGCGCTGCTGAACGCCCATTCGCTGGCCGCGCTCTCACAGGTGTGCGACCTCGCGCCACTGCCCGTACTCGACGACTTCACCACCGACCGGGCCCGTGCCGTACTCGCGGACACGGAACTGCTGGTCACCGGCTGGGGCTGTCCGCCCCTGGACGCGGCAGCGCTCGCCTGCGCACCCCGGCTGCGGGCGGTGGTGCACACCGCGGGCAGCGTCCGCGGGCACATCACCGACGCCTGCTGGGAGCGCGGCATCGAGGTGTCGTCGGCCGCGGCCGCCAACGCGCTCCCGGTCGCGGAGTACACCGTCGCGATGATCCTGCTCTCCGGCAAACGGGTCCTGGAGCGGGCGCACGCCTACCGTTCGGAGCGCGGCCGCGACGACTCGCTCACCACCTCGCCCGCCCTGGGCAACTACGGCCGGACCGTGGGCATCCTGTCCGCCTCGCTCATCGGCCGCCGGGTGATCGAGCTGCTGCGCCCCTACGATCTGCGGGTGCTGCTCCACGATCCGTACGTCTCCGACGCGGAGGCCGCCGAGCTCGGCGTCCAGGCGGTCGGGCTCGGTGAGCTCTTCGCGCGGAGCGATCTGGTGAGCGTCCACACGCCTCTGCTGCCCGCCACCCGGGGACTCGTCAGCCGTGAACTGCTCATGGCCATGCGCCCGGACGGTGTGCTCCTCAACACCGCGCGGGGCGCCGTGGTCGACCAGGACGCGCTCGTCGACGTGCTGCGGCTCGGCCGCATCCGGGCGGTCCTCGACGTCACCGACCCCGACAGGCTGCCCGCCGGACACCCCCTGTGGGAGTGCGAGAACGCCCTGATCACCCCGCACCTCGCGGGCTCCCAGGGCAACGAGTGGCAGCGGCTCGTCGACCTGACGGTGAGCGAGGCCGAACGCTGGGCCGCGGGCGACGGCTTCGCCCATCCCGTACGACGCGAAAGGCTGGCATTCCTCGCATGACCGATCCCTACCCGAACTCCCCGCTGGAGCTTCCCGCCGATGACCGGACCGCTAGTCCGGTCACCGGCTACACCCGCGCGCACTGGGAGGCGGCGGCCGACGGACTGCTGAAGGCCGCCTGGCAGTGGGCCACCCCCGGCAGCGCCCTCCTCGACCTGCCCGGACGCCCGTCCGCGTCCGGGGTCCGTTCCGACGGTCTGGAGGGTTACGCGCGCACGTTCCTGGCCGCGGCGTTCCGGGTCGCGGGCGCGGACGGCAAGGACCCGCACGGCTGGCTCGACCGGTACGCGGACGGGCTGACGGCCGGTACGCGCACGCCGGGCCGGGACGACGCCGAGTCCTGGCCGCTGATCCTCGACCACACCGTCTTCGGCCAGCCCATGGTGGAGTCCGCCTCGGTCGCCATCGGGCTGCGGCTCACCCGGCCGTGGCTCTGGGACCGGCTGGACCCGGCCGTTCAGGACCGCGCCGAACAGTGGCTGCGCGGCGCCCTGCGCCACACCCCCGCACCGAACAACTGGTACCTGTTCCCCTACTCGGTGGCCGGATTCCTGGAGTCGGTGGGCCGCGGGGACGCGGAGACGGCTCGCGCCCGCGAGCGGGCGCAGGACCTGATGGAGAGCTGGTACCGGGGCCAGGGCTGGTACGCGGACGGCGACGGCCGCGCCTTCGACCACTACAACGGCTGGGCCCTGCACCTCTACCCCGTGCTGGATGCCCACCTCTCCGGCGACGCCGAGCTGTCCGCGCACTACGGGACGCGCCTGCGCGAGCATCTGGAGAGCTTCTCGCTGCTGTTCGGCGGGGACGGGGCACCGATCCACTTCGGCCGTTCGCTGACCTACCGGTTCGCGGCCGGTGCGGCGGTCGGGCTGGGCGCGCTCACCGGAGACACCCCACTCACACCGGGCGCGTCCCGCCGGGTGATCAGCGGCTCGCTGCGCTACTTCCTGGACCGTGGCGCGACGGGTACCGACGGCCTGTTGAACCTGGGCTGGCACGGTCCGCACGAGGCGACGCTCCAGCCCTACTCGGGTCCGGCCTCCCCGTACTGGGCGTCCAAGGCCTTCGTCTCCCTGCTGGCCCCCGCGGACCACCCGCTGTGGACGGCAACCGAGGAGCCGGCGCCGAGCGAGGGACCCGACCGGGTGCTCGCGCTGCCCGCGCCGGGGCTGCTCGTCCAGTCGACGCGGGCGGACGGGATCGTACGGCTGCACAACCACGGCAGCGACCATGTCCGGCCGCACGAGGGCGAGTCGGCGGTGCAGGACGACCCGCTGTACAGCCGTCACGCGTACTCGACGGTCACCGGTCCCACCGCGCGGGCGAACACAGCCGACAACCACCTGGCCGTGGTCGTCGCCGGGACGCGCAGCGGCCGTCGGGCCATCCGCCCGCTGGGCGCGGGAGGCGGTGACGGCTGGGGCTGGGCGGCGTCCTGGCACCGTCCGGTGTTCGCGGGCGGGGCACCGATGGTGCCGGGTCTGCGGGTGGAGAGCGTGACGGTGGCCCGCGGGCGCCACGAACTCCGGGTGCACCGGGTGATCGGCGCCGCGCCCGGTGCCCGGGTGGAGCAGACCGGCTGGGCGACCGGTCCCGAGTCCGCGGTGACATCCGCGCTGCACGGTCTGCACGGCTGGGAGTCGCGGGACGAGGTACGCGCCCCGCAGGGCACGGCGTACACACCGTGGGCGGTGCTGCCCCGGCTGGGCGCGGACGCGGAGGGCACGGTGGTCCTGGTGGCGCTC
Organism: Streptomyces sp. NBC_00464; assembly: GCF_036013915.1. Classification (NCBI taxonomy): domain Bacteria; kingdom Bacillati; phylum Actinomycetota; class Actinomycetes; order Kitasatosporales; family Streptomycetaceae; genus Streptomyces; species Streptomyces sp. NBC_00464. The sequence continues at coordinate 73,221 of NZ_CP107899.1, forward strand.
GCCTCGCTGAGCGCCGAACCGGGGGCGGACGCGCTCGGCGCGGTGGTGAGCGGGGTGAACGTCGACGGGGACACGGTCGAGGTGTGCTGGGCCGAGGACTCGGCGACGACCCGGATCGCCTTCGGCCCGGTCACCGTCACCCACGGATGACGAAGCGGACGGGGGGTGCGCGTCGGCGCACCCCCCGTCCGTCGCCCTACGCGTCGGTGCGGATCACGACCGCGAGGGTGCGCGGCCCGTGCACGCCCTCGACCCGTTCGAGCTCGATGTCGGAGGTGGCCGAGGGGCCGCTGATCAGGGTCGTCGGCCGCTCCGGAACCAGCCGGGCCACCGCTTCCGGTACGCCCACCTCGACGGTCGACAGATCGACGACGCAGACATGCAGGTCGGGCACCAGCGACAGGGCCCGCCGCCCCTGGTCGGGTGATCCGTCCAGGAAGATCGTGCCGGTCTCGGCGCAGCCGGCGGCCGATGCGGTGACGACCCCGTCGAGGGCGTCCAGCCGCGGTGCCGGAATGTCGGCGGAGTCCTGTTGGACCTCGCCGTCGAAGGCGGTGAGCCAGCGCGGGTCGAGCCCGGCGGGCACCCCGATCCGGCCGGCTCCCCGCTCCCGAAGCACCTCGGCGACGACCTCGGCCGTACGGTCGGCGGTGCAGGGGTGGACCTGGGCCTTGTAGTCGACGAGCCGGTCGGTGAACAGTGCCAGGCGCTCCGCGTCCGGGAGGGTGCGCCCGGTGCGGTAGGCGCGCGGGATCGGGGTGTCGGCTGCGGGTGCCAGGGCCAGGGCGTCCCGGACACGTCCGAGCACCGTTTCGCGAGCGGTCGTCACTTCTCCTCCTCCTGCTGCTGGTTCTGCGCGTGTTCGTCGGCGGCGGCCCGCATCGTCGCCGCCCCCTCGGCCGAGGCCAGCCAGGAACGGAAGGTCTCCTTGGGCGGGGCCGGAGTGTCACGGCTGTCGCTCCAGCCGTTGAACGGCGGCGGCAGATGCGAGATCTTCCCGTCCCGTCCGGCGATGACCCGGCCGAGCCCCGACGCCTTCTGTGCGGCCGTGAACAGCTTCGGGCTCTTCATCACTCCGGCCGCCGCCTTCATGGCGAGCTTCTCGGCCGTGGTGCCGGACTGCTCGGTGTGCTGGTGGCGCAGCTCGACCAGCAGCGACGGAATGTCGATCTTGACGGGGCAGGCGTCGAAGCAGGCTCCGCACAGACTGGAGGCGTACGGCAGCGAGCTGTTGGGGTCGTCCTTCGCGGCGTGCATGCCGGCGAGCTGCGGGGTGAGGACGGCACCGATCGGTCCGGGGTACGTCGATCCGTAGGCGTGGCCGCCTGCGCGTTCGTACACCGGGCAGACGTTGAGACACGCGGAGCAGCGGATGCAGTTGAGTGCCTCGCGGCCGATCCGGTCGGCGAGGGCGGCGGTCCGTCCGTTGTCCAGCAGCACCAGGTGGAAGGTCTGCGGCCCGTCGCCGGGGGTGACTCCGGTCCACATCGACGTGTACGGGTTCATCCGCTCGCCGGTGGAGGAGCGCGGCAGCAGCTGGAGGAAGACCTCCAGGTCCTGGTAGCGCGGCAGCACCTTCTCGATGCCCATGACGGTGATCAGGGTGTCGGGCAGCGTCAGGCACATGCGGCCGTTGCCCTCCGACTCGACGACGGACAGGGTGCCGGTCTCCGCGATGCCGAAGTTGGCCCCTGAGACGGCGACCTTCGTCGTCATGAACTTCTCGCGCAGATAGGCGCGGGCCGCGGCCGCCAGGTGGGCCGGGACGTTGTCCAGGGACGGGTCGACGCCCGGGATCTCCTTGAGGAAGATCTCCCGGATCTCGTCCCGGTTGCGGTGGATCGCGGGCACCAGGATGTGCGAGGGCTTGTCGTGGGCGAGCTGCACGATGAGCTCGGCGAGGTCCGTCTCGTACGGGGTGATGCCGATCGATTCGAGGTGCTCGTTGAGCCCGATCTCCTGGGTGGCCATCGACTTGACCTTGATGACCTCCTTGCTGCCGGTCTCCTGGATCAGCCGCGCGACGATCTCGTTGGCCTCGCCGCCGTCGCGCGCCCAGTGGACGGTGCCGCCGCGCTCGGTGACCTTGCGCTCCAGCTCCTCCAGGAGTTCGGGGAGCCGGTTCATGGTGTCGGTCTTGATGGCCGATCCCGCGTCGCGCAGCTCCTCCCAGTCGGGCAGCTCGCCGGTGACGTTGAGGCGTTTGGCGCGGATGGTGTGGGTGGCCTTGCCGAGGTTGCGGCGCAGTTGTTCGTTGCCCAGGTCGTCGTGCGCCGCTGCGGGGAACTTCCGGTCGCCGCGCAGATTGCCCGTGCCGTACGGGGAGCGGGGCGGGGTCGCGGGCATGCCGAGAAAGGTGCTGCTCATCGGGCGGCCTCCGTCAGGACGTGCGGCGAGGTGCGGGTGGAGGAGAGGATCTGCGCCAGGTGCAGGGTGCGGGTGCCGGACCTGATCCGGGAGAGGCCGCCACCGATGTGCATCAGACAGGACGAGTCGCCGGCGGTGCACACGGCGGCGTCGGTGGTGGCGATGTTGGCCATCTTGTCCTGGAGCATCGCGGTCGACGTGTCGGCGTTCTTCACGGCGAAGGTGCCGCCGAATCCGCAGCAGGCGTCGGCCTCGGGCAGCTCGACCAGGTCGATGGAGTCGACGGCCCGCAGCAGCCGCAGCGGTTTGTCACCGACGCGCAGCATCCGCAGGGAGTGACAGGTGGGGTGGTACGTGACGCGGTGCGGGAAGTACGCGCCGACGTCGGTGGCGTCCAGCACGTCGACGAGGAACTCGGAGAGCTCGTACGTCTTGGCCTTGACCGTGGCGACGCCCGCGCGCAGCGCCGCGTCGCCGTACCGTTCCGCGACGATCTCGTGCTGGTGGCGGACCGAACCCGCGCAGGAGCCCGACGGCATGACGACGGCGTCGATGGAGGCGTCGCCGAACTGCTCGGCGAAGTTGCGCACCAGAGGGACGGGCTCGCGCTGGTAGCCGGTGTTGACGTGCATCTGGCCGCAGCAGGTCTGCCCCGGCGGGAAGACCACTTCGTGGCCCAGGCGGGCGAGCAGCACCGCCGTGGATTTCACCGCCTCGGGGAAGAGCGTGTCTCCCAGACAGGTGGCGAAGAGTCCGATGCGCATGGGTCTCCCCGATCAGGTTCTCTGCGTGATGTTCAGTGCGTGATTCAGTGCGTGGTGATCAGTGCGTGATGTTCAGTGCATTTTATGGTCCGACCATACTATCCTCCAGCCGGAACGAGGAAGAGGACGGCGCCGGCGTACCCGTGCCTGAACACACAAAAGCCGCCGCGGCGCCCTCGGAAGGGGCACCACGACGGCTCCGATCAGGATTCAGGCAGCAGTCTTCTCGTCGACCAGCTTTCCGTGCAGCCCCCGGATGTGCGCCTCGACCACATCGGCGGCCCGCGCACCCTCGCCCGCCCGCACCAGGCGGAGCAGTTCGGTGTGGTCCGCATTGAGTGCGGCGGCGGTGGCCGGCCAGTCCTCGGCGGCCTCCAGAGCACGCAGGATCAGCGGCCGGACGGACTCGCGGACGGCGGAGGTGAGCGTGGAGGTCAGCTCATTGCCGGAGCTACGGGCGATGTGAACGTGGAAGCGGGTGTCCAGGTCGTTGAACTCGGGCACATCGACATCCGGCGCCCCCATCCGTACGAGCAGCGCCTCGGCCTCGTCCAGATCCGCTGCGGACGCGTGCCGCGCGGCGGCCTCGAAGCTGGACCGCTCCAGGGTGACGCGCGCCTCCAGAACGTCCTCCAGGCTGTAACTGCCGAGAGCGAAGTGGAGCCGGAGCAGCCGCCCGAGCGCGTCGTCGGGGTTGCGGACGATGCGCGCCCCGGCGTCCGGGCCCCGGCCGGGCTGGGCCACCAGGACGCCGATGGTCTCCAGCACCCGCAGCGCCTCACGCAGGGCCGACCGGCTGACACCGAGGACCGGGGCGAGCTCCCGTTCGGGCGGGAGCCTGTCGCCGGCCTTGAGGTCACCGGCGAACACCCGCTGCTCGATGCTCTGGAGCACCAGTTCGTGTGTGCGCGACTGCCGTACGGGCTGCCATTCGACGGGCATCCGCCACCCCCTGCCCCGGCCGGAGCCGTTCCGTTGCCGACCGCTCTTTTCCGAATCTCCCACTATGTCACACACGGCATGTGGTCGGACCAGAAGGAGCGCCCGGAGCAAGGGCCCTAGGGCCTGTGTGGAGTTGTCCCGCGACGCCGCGGGACAACTCCACACAGGCCCTAGTACGTCACCACGATGCGGCGCGCCACACCGTCCACCCGGACCCGACCGCCGAACGGGATGACCAGCTGCGGGTCCGTGTGGCCGAGGTCGACGTCGAGGACGGCCATGGTCTCGGGGGCGTACTCGTCCAGCGCGCGCAGCACCGCCTCCCGCTGCCGTGCCCGGTACTGCTCCCCGGCCCCGGCGTCGAGGGGCTGCTCGAAGGACCAGTTCTTGGCCCGTCCCATCAGCAGCGCCGGGAAACGGCGCAGGAGCCCGCGCTCCCCCATGCTCCGCAGGATCCAGTACACCTCGTCGGCGCTCGGCATACCCTCGGAGGTTTCGAGGAACAGCACCCGGCCCTCGTACTCGGCGGCCGGACGGATCTCCCGGCCGGCCATGAGCAGCCAGGACAGGATCTCCAGATTGCCGCCCCAGCTCGCCCCCTCGACCACCCGGCCGGCGCGGTGCCAGGTCCAGCGGTCGGCGGGCAGCAGGCCGGGTTCGTGGTCGAAGGTGCGCGGGTCCTCCCAGGGGCTGTTGACGCTGCCGGTCTCCTTCGCCGGGGTCAGCTCGTGGTCGCCGTGGGTGAACAGCGCCGCCCGCAACGACTCGGCCGTCAGCGGGTGCAGGGCGCCGGGGCGGCCGAGCTCGACCATCACCGATCCGCCGTGGTAGCCGACGATGCCGAGGTTGTCGAGGAACACCAGCAGGTTGGTGTTGTCGCTGTAGCCGAAGAACGGCTTGGGGTGGGCGCGCAGCAGCTCGCCGTCCAGATGGGGCAGGACGGTGATCTGGTCGTCCCCGCCGATGCTGGCGATGACCGCCTTGATCGTCGGGTCGGCGAAGGCCGCGTGGATGTCGGCGGCGCGCTCCTGCGGAGTGGAGCCCATCTTCCGGGTCGTCGGATACTCCACGGGCTTCAGTCCGAAGTCCTCACGGAGCCTGCGCAGGCCCAGTTCGTACGGCAGCGGGAGGATGCCGGCGAGTCCGGACGAGGGGGACAGCACGGCGACGCGGTCGCCGGGCCCGGGCTTGGAAGGATAGCGGGATGCCGTCATCCGAAGAGCCTAGCCAGCGACCTTCGGACTGTCCGCAGGATATTGACCGGCGGGGCTACGCGGGGCCGGTCGGCGTGCCCTGATGGAAATACATCCGCCAGCCCGCATCCGACTGCCGCCAGATCGAACTGCGCCTGACGCGGCGGCCGTTGCCTTCCGACGTATACGTCAGGTGAACGAGGCCCGGGGCCAGCAGCACCCCGGACATCTCGGTGGCGACGCTCGGGTCGGGGGCGTTCTCGTCGACGGCGGACGTCACGTCCAGGATCGATGTCCTGTCGTAGCGCCGCCCCGAGGCTCCGAACTCGTTGAACTCCGGGTCGAGGAGTTCGGCCACCGCCCCGGGTGACACCCGCACACCCGGGTCGAGCAATCGCAGCTCCCCCTCGATGGCGGCCCGCACGGACCGTTCCTCCTCATTGCTTCCGCTCATGCGTGGACCCTAGGCGAAGACCGCCGGACACGCACGGATCCCACCAGCCGGTCCGACTCGGCCCGTGCCGGCAGGACGATCCGCGCACCGTCCGGCCCGCTCAGCCGTCGAACGATCCGTGACGCCCCGCCCCGCCGCCGAACCGCTCGGCGCCCGCCTGCGTCTCCCCCGCCGTCAGCGGCACCAGGCCGTGCCGGTACTCCCCGGCCAGCGCGTCCGGCTCGCTCAGACCGTGCTGTTCGCGCACGGAGAGCCGGTCGTGGCGCAGGCACAGCTGAGGGAACCCGGCGATCTCCCGGGCGAGTCGCTCCGCCGCGCTCCGGGACTCGCCCGCGGGGACGAGCCGGTTGACCAGCCCCATGCCGAACGCCTCCGCAGCCGGTACGGGCCGGCCGGTGAGGATCATGTCCATGGCCCGGCTCTCGCCGATGAGACGCGGCAGCCGTACCGTGCCGCCGTCCACCAGTGGCACTCCCCATCGGCGGCAGAACACCCCGAAGACCGCATCCTGTTCGGCGACCCGCAGATCACACCAGGTGGCGAGCTCCAGGCCGCCGGCCACCGCATGCCCGGCGACCGCGGCGATGACGGGCTTTCCGAGCCGCATCCGGGTCGGCCCCATCGGCCCGTCGCCGTCGGCGGTGACGGTGTTGCCGCGTTCGGTGCCGATCGACTTGAGGTCGGCACCGGCACAGAACGTGCCGCCCTCACCCCACAACACGGCCACCGCCGCGTCCGCATCGGCGTCGAACGCCCGGAAGGCATCGGCCAGTCGGCGGGCGGTGGGGCCGTCCACCGCGTTGCGGACCTCCGGCCGGGCCAGGATCACCGTGAACACGGGACCGTCACGCTCGATCCGTACGGCGGCACTCTCGCTCATCGTTCGCCTTCCCACGGGGGCCGGTCGGGCCCGGCGGTGGACCGTGCGCCCGCCGTGCCCCGCTCCCGCGAACCGTACGGGGTCCGAGCGCACGGATTCATAGGATTCTCACGCAGTCCGACTACGGTGGCTCCCGTGACGCAGACGAGCCCGCCCGGCTGGCATCCAGACCCCGGGTACACAGGATTTGGCCCCATTCAGGAACGCTGGTGGGACGGCACTCAGTGGACCGATCAGCTCCGGGTGCCCCCGGCCACGCTCCGCAGCCGACGAATACGCATCGGCGTGGGCATCACCGCGGCCGTGGTGGTCCTCGCCGCCATCGGCGGCGGCGTGTACCTGCTGGCGGACGATTCCGGCACGACCGAGAACGCCGCGACCTCCCCGTCCGCCTCACCGTCCCCGGACCCCAGCCGGCAGCCCGGCGCACCGGGCGGCAGCGGCGGCAACGGCGGCGGCGACCAGGCCCCCGAGCAGCAGCCTCAGACCGAGGACGGCTACGCGACGGACATGGCCAGCGGCATCAGCATCCCGGTCCCCGACGGCTGGAAGGGCCGGTCGGGCATGGGCGCCGGGGTGACCACCGGCACGTACGCCTGCCCCGGGGACAGCAAGGAGGAGTGCGTGCGCGGCGGAGTGTTCTCCGTACCGGCCGCGGCGCTGAAGCTGACCACCAAGACCGCGAAGGCCACGGCCGAGAAGGACATCGCGACCAATGCCGAGGAGTCGTACGGCGAGAAGATCTACGGCGGCATCACCTCGCACGAACAGCTGAAGTCCGAGGCGGTCACGGTGGCCGGCCGGCAGGGCTACCGGGTCCGCTGGAAGGTGGTCACGAAGAACGGTGACGACGGGTACGTCGAGTCGCTGGCCTTCCCCTCGCCGCAGGCCGAGGACATGCTGATCGTCGTGCGATCCGGCTTCGACATCAACCCCAAGGCACCCGGCCTGTCCGTGCTGGACGACATCACCAAGGGCATCAAGGCCGCCTCGGGCACGGGCGCCGGCGCGGGCACCAACGCGTAGACGCTCTCTGGACACCCCTCTCGGGGGGACGCCGCACGGCCCGGGTGAGTACCCGGGCCGCCCGGACTGAGTACGCCACCCGATCCCGCACCGGTCCGCGGTTGCTGGAATGGGGTCATGGCTCCCGACGCACCGCGCCCCCGTATGCAGCAGATGACCAGCACCGGCACCACGCTGGCCGTCACGCTGGCCCCGCTGGTCATCGGTGTCCTGCTGGCCCGCACCACCTTGGCCATGGACCCGCTGACGCCGGTGAACGCGCTGATCACCCGCACCGGTCACGGTACGGGCGTCTCCCCCGCCGAGTGGCGTGGCTGCGGCCGGAGCGCGCTGCGCCGGTGCAGGACCTGGAAGCCCCTGGCGCGCCACGGTGTCCGCCGAAGCGCCCGCGCGGGCCGCGCCCCGGCTCAGCCGAGCCGGTAGACGAAGGTGGGCCACGGCTCTCCGGTGGTCCGCTGCCAGGCACGCACGGCGCCTTCGCCGCCCCGGTCGCGTGCACGGGCGAAGGTGGCGACACAGGCCGCATGGACATCGGTCAGCGGGGCGCGACCGGTGAGCTCCTTGAGGCGCCGGAGGGCGACTGCCGCATCGTCCGTGCGGCCGGCGTCCAGATGCCCGTCGGCGGCCGCGCCCAAGGCCCGGGCGAGTGCCGACTGTGTGGCGGCGAGCCCGGCCGCGTGCGGTCCCGGGTCGCCCGCCTTCATGAGATCCCGCAACAGAGTCTCGGACTCCTCGAAGCAGGCCGCTGCCCCTTCGTCGTCCTCGGCCCGGTACCGGGCCCGGCCGAGAATCCGCAGGCGGCCGGCGACCAGTGACCGGCCGTCCGCCGCCTCGGCCCCCGCGAGGCGACGGGTGATCGCCAGCGCCTCCTCCCCGGCCGCCACCGCGCCCCCGAACTCGCCCCTCAGACGCAGCCGGACGCTGAGGTTGGCGAGTGTCCGGGCCAGCTCCGGCTCGTAGGGGCCGGAATCGCGCCCGACGGCGCGGCGGTAGAGCTCCACCGATCTTTCGGTAGCGGTCACAGCCTCCGCCCCCTCGCCGTCGCGCGTGTGGCAGCGGGCGAGAGCGTCGAGGGTGACGGCGAGCCGGGGCTCGTGGGCGTCCGGACCTGCGACGGCCAACCGCTCGCAGAGGAAGACGAGTTCCTGGAGCACGGCCCGCTCCTCGGTGTGTGCGTCCACCAGGTCGAGGTGGTGGGCCAGACAGTCCAGGGCGAGCGCGAGCAGGGCCTCGTCAGGAACCTCGGCGCCGACCGGCAGATTCCGGCAGCGTGCCACGGCCTCCTCGGCCGTGGCACGCGCCCGGGGACGGTCTTCGGTGGCGCCGAGGCACCATGCCAGATCGATGAGCAACTGGGCCCGCATCACCTGCGTTTCCGGGAAGAGCCTCGGGGCGAGGGAACTGACGCGCTCCCTGGCGTCGCTGCCCGCCTCGACCGCCTCCGCGAACCGGCCGAGCACCCGCAGCCCGCCTGCCAGTTCGGCCAGCACTCTGGTGTGGAGCACGGCCAGCCGGAACTGCTGCCACAAGGGCAACTCCCGCAGCAGCTCGACACACTGGAGATACACCTCCACGGACTCGGCCGTGTGCCCGGCCCGGCCGAGGACCCATGCGTGCGCGCGCAGCGCGGCGGCGGGGCTGCCCAGGGAGCGGTCGGCACGCCCGGGCGTCACGGACCGGTAGGCGGCTACGCTGTGACGGACCGTCACTATTGCCTCGTCCGACCGGTCCAGCCAGGCCAGCGCCAGGGCGCGCATCAGGTGGCAGTAGGCGGTCTGAATCGACGAGGCATGAGCGTCCGGGACGTTCAGTGACTCCTCGGCCGCCGCACACGCCTCCTCGTATCTGCCCGCATGGAGCAGCAGTTGGGCCTGGAGCACGAGCGAACGGGCCAGCAGGTCAGGGGCTCCGGGGCGCTCGCGGAGCATCGCGGCCCGGCACAGGGCAACGGCCTCGGCGCCCCAGCCGATCCGTCGCTCCAGCGGCTGCGGACGCACGAACACCCAGTGGGGCGACGAACAGCGGAGCAGCGCGGCCACGAGCAGCCTCCCGCCCGCCCGGTGTCCGTCCCGGCCGGCGGCCGGACGCAGCACCGGCAACAGCATCCGGACAGCTCCCATGCGCTCCCCCTCGGCACTCGGCGGTCGTAGGGGTGACAGCCGAGGACGCCGCATGGTTGCACTCCGATCGGTACGCATGCGTCCCTGGTCGGCCACAGGGTCGCCCCGGCGCGGAAAACCGGTTCCCCCGGCCGGACCCCCTTCCCTAGACTCGCCACGAAATCGCGCGCCGGCTCTCCGACGCGGCGCGCGCACCGTGACCATCGAGGGGAGACCTGTCGTGCGCTACCGCACCGCTGTCGTCGTTCCCCTGTCGCGGTACGAGGTGATCCTGGTGTCTACCTCCGCCCGGCGCCGGCTGCGCGGCCGGCCCCGGACACCCATGACGAACGCCTGAACCCTGTCCGCTTCCTGACGGACCGTCCCCGCGCTCCGCGCCGATGGACGACGAGGGTTCCGCCGCGCCCATGAACGGGCCGCTTCGTCCGGGCATCGCGCCGTCTTCTTCCGGATCACCCCGAAAGGCACGGACCGTGCGTACCGAACTGCACCGTCAACTCACCAGCCAACTCACCGACGTTCGCAATCTGGGCATCCTCGCCCACGTCGACGCCGGCAAGACCACCGTCACCGAGCGGATCCTCTACGCCACCGGCACCACCCACAAGCGCGGCGAGGTCCACGACGGGACGACCATCACCGACTTCGACTCCCAGGAACGCGACCGCGGCATCACCATCTTCGCCGCGGCCGTGAGCTGCACCTGGGCGGGCCACCGGATCAACCTGATCGACACCCCGGGGCACGTCGACTTCGCCGACGAGGTCGAGCGGTCGCTGCGGGTGCTCGACGGTGCGATCGCGGTGTTCGACGCGGTCGCCGGCGTGGAGCCGCAGAGCGAGTCGGTGTGGCGGCAGGCCGACCGGCACGCAGTGCCGCGTATCGCCTTCGTCAACAAGCTGGACCGGGCCGGCGCCGACCTGGACACGGCGGTCGCGTCGATCCGGGAGCGGCTGCACACGATCCCGCTCGTGGTCCAACTGCCGATCGGCCGGGAGGAACAGTTCGACGGAGTGGTCGATCTGCTGCGCATGCGGGCCCTCGTCTGGGCCGATGGCCACGACACGTACGAGGAACGGGAGGTCCCCGATGAGCTGCGGGACGAGGCACGGCGGCGTCGACGGCTGCTGGAGGAGACGGTGGCGGAGCTCCATCCGGCCGCACTGGAGGAGTTCTGCGCGCAGTCGGAGCTCTCCGAGCGGACGCTGGCCAAGGCGCTGCGCGATCTGACCCGTACGGGCGAGGGTGTCGTGGTGCTCTGCGGTTCGGCCTACCGCAACCGCGGTGTCGAGCCGCTGCTGGAGGCCGTCGTGGCGTATCTGCCTTCCCCGCTGGACGTGCCGCCCGTGCGCGGCACGCTCGGCGAGGCGGTGCAGGAGCGGGCCGCCGATCCGGCGGCGCCCTTCGCCGCGCTCGCGTTCAAGGTCAACGCGACGGCAACGGGCCGGCTGACCTATCTGCGCGTGTATTCGGGAACGGTCAGGAAGGGGGAAACGGTGCTGGACGCAGGCGCCCGGCGCAGCGAACGCATCGGCCGGATCCTGCGGGTCCAGGCGGACCGGCACGTCGACGTGGACTCGGCGGTGGCCGGGGACATCGTCGCGGTCATCGGTCCCAAGGCCGCACGGGCCGGTGCCACCCTGTGCGCACCGGATGCCCCGCTGGTCCTCGAACCGCCGACGGTGGCCGATCCGGTCGTGTCGGTGGCGGTCGAGGCGCGCAGGAGCACCGACACGGAGCGGCTGATGGCGGCGCTCGTGCGGCTGGTCGAGGAGGATCCGTCGCTCGCGGTACGGACGGACTCCGAGACGGGCCAGACGGTGCTCTCGGGCATGGGTGAGCTGCATCTGGAGGTGGCGGTGGAGAAGATCCGTCGCGCCCATGGCCTGGACGTCCGGGTCGGCCGGCCGCAGGTCGCCTACCGGGAGACGGTCGCCCGCGGTGTGTCCGGCCTGGTCCACCGGCATGTCAAACAGGACGGCGGGGCAGGGCAGTTCGCCCATGTCGTCATCGATGTCGAGCCATGGGCGGACCCGGAGGGCGACAGCGGCACGGGAGCGGTGGAGTTCGTGTTCCGCTCGGCCGTCGTCGGCGGCCGGGTGCCGCAGGAGTACGTCCGGGCGGTCGAGGCCGGCTGCCGGGACGCGCTGTTGGAGGGGCCCGTCGGCGGGCATCCGGTGACCGGGGTGCGGGTGACCCTGACCGATGGCGCCACCCATCCGAAGGACTCCTCGGAGATGGCGTTCCGTACCGCCGGCCGGTTCGCGCTGCGGGAGGCGCTGCGTGCCAGTGCGATGGTGCTCCTGGAACCGGTCGTCGAACTCACGGCGACCGTGCCCGACGAGTCCGTCGGCGGCGTGCTCGGGGATCTGGCCGCGCGGCGCGGCCGGGTGTCCGGCTCCACCGCGCGGGCCGGTTCGGCGGTGATCACCGCGACCGTGCCGCTGGCCGAGCTGTTCGGCTACGCGACGCGGCTGCGGAGCCGTACCCAGGGCCGGGGCACGTTCACCACCCGGGCCACCGGCTACGCCCCGGCACCGGCCCCGGTGTCCGGTTGACGCACGGGGCCGGCCCCACCCTTCAGCGGGTGGGGCCGGTCCCGTCGCTTCGGACAGCGGCCGGGTTCAGTGAACCGGTTCGGGGTACGTCGGGTACTCCACCCCGGAGACGTGCTGCACGACCCGGATGACCTGGCAGGAGTAGCCGAACTCGTTGTCGTACCAGAGGTAGAGGATCGCGTTGTCGCCGTCGACCTGGGTGGGGCCCGCGTCGACGATGGAGGCGTGGCGTGAGCCGATGAAGTCGCTCGACACCGCGTCGGGCGCGGTAGTGAAGTCGATCTGGCGCTTGAGGGGCGAGGTCAGCGACACGTCGCGGAGGTAGTCCAGGACCTCGTCGCGCGTCGTCTCACGGCCGAGCTTCAGGCTGAGGATGGCGATCGAGACGTCCGGCACCGGCACCCGGATGGAGCTGCCCGTGATCGTCGCCTCCAGGTCCGGAAGCGCCTTGGCGACGGCGGAGGCGGCGCCGGTCTCGGTGATGACCATGTTGAGCGGCGCGGAGCGGCCGCGACGATCGGAGTTGTGGTAGTTGTCCAGCAGGTTCTGGTCGTTGGTGAACGAGTGGATGGTCTCCACGTGCCCGCGCAGGACGCCGTACTCGTCCGCCATCGCCTTCAGCGGCGGGACGATCGCATTGGTGGTGCAGGAGGCGCAGGAGATGATCTGCTCGTCCGGCTTGATCATGTCGTGGTTGACGCCGTGCACGACGTTGAGCACGTCGCCCTTGCCCGGCGCGGTCAGGACGACCTTGGCGACACCCGGGCGCAGGTGGTTGGAGAGGCCCTCGCGGTCGCGCCACTTGCCGGTGTTGTCGATCAGGATGGCGTCGTTGATGCCGTACGCCGTGTAGTCCACCGACGTCGGGTCGTCGGAGTAGATGACCTGGATCTCGTTGCCATTGGCGATGATCTTGTTGTTCGCCTCGTCGACGGTGATCGTGCCCTGGAACTGGCCGTGGATCGAGTCGCGGCGCAGCAGGGAGGCACGCTTCACGATGTCCTGGCCCGCACCCTTGCGGACGACGATGGCGCGCAGCCGCAGACCGTTGCCGGAGCCGGCCTTCTCGATGAGCAGCCGGGCCAGCAGCCGGCCGATGCGGCCGAAGCCGTACAGCACGACATCGCGCGACTCGCGGCGCTCGATCTTGTTGGCCCCCGTGGCGCCGGCGACGGCACCGGCGGTGAACTCGGCCTCGGAAAGGCCCCGGTCATCGGCCTTGTACGTCGCGGCGAGCATGCCGATGTCGATCTGGGAGGGGCCGAGATCGAGTGTGGTGAGGGCCTGGAGGAACGGCAGGGTCTCGGTGACCGAGAGCTCCTCGCCGTCGATCTGCCGGGCGAATCGGTGGGTCTTGAGGATGCTCACCACCGACTTGTTCACCAGGGAGCGGCTGTGCAGAAGGACGGTGACATCCCTCTCGCGGTGCAGCTTCCCGATGATCGGGATCATCGACTCCGCGATCTCCTCGCGGTGCATCCAGTTGGTGAACGAGTCGTCATTGACAGTCACAGGTTTATCTTTCGAGCTAGGCGGCGCTCATATGGTAACCCGCCGGTCTTTTGATCTTCCCAACGGTGCCGCCCGGTGGCCCCGGAGGGTGCGGAAGTACCTGATACGGGCGGGTCGGCCGGGGCTCGAACGGGTTCACACAGCGGACACGAAGTCGTCATACGGGAACCGGAATGTGCGGCCAACTGCCCCCGGTTCTCGCTCATATGACTGTGGGAGTAGCACTCAGCGCGACCGGATCCGACAACCAGATCGATGCCACCGTGCGTCTCGCCCGGGAGGCCGCTGCCGCGGGGCTGCGGTCCGCCTGGTTCGGGCAGACCTTCGGCGCCGATTCCCCTCAGCTCGCGGCGATCGTGGGACGAGAGGTACCGGAGCTACAGGTGGGCACGTCGGCGATCCCGGTCTTCGGACGCCACCCGCTGCTCGTCTCCAGCCAGGCCCAGACCGCACAGGCCGCCACGCACGGCCGCTACCACCTCGGGCTCGCACTCGGCACGAAACCGCTGACCGAGGCGGCCTTCGGCATCCCCTACGAGCGCCCCATCGCCCGTCTGCGCGAGTTCCTCACCGCACTGCGGCAGCTCATCGAGACCGGCGACGCCGACTTCCACGGCGAGCTGCTCACCGCGAGCACCCCGCTCCCGGCGCGCGTGCCCGGGGCGGAGGGCGGCGTCCCCCTGCTCGTGGCCGCGATGGGCCCGCAGGCACTCCGGGTCAGCGGCGAGCTCGCGGACGGCATCCTCCCGTACCTCGCGGGACCCCGGGCCCTGGCCGAGCACATCGTCCCGGCGGTCACCACCGCCGCCGAGGCCGCGGGCCGCCCCGCACCCCGGATCGTGGCCCTGGTCCACGGCGTGGTCACCCGCGACACCGACGCCGCGCGCAGGACCGCCACGGAGCAGCTGGCTTTCTACGAACAGTTCCCGTCGTACGCGCGGGTCGTGGAGCTCTCCGGCGCCGCACGGGCCGGCGACGTGGCCGTGATCGGTGACGAGAAGACGGTGGCCGCCGAGGTGCAGCGCTACCGGGACGCCGGAGCCACCGAGGTGGTGTTCGCGGGGACGGACCTGGCCGGCGAGGCCGACCGGCGGCTGACGTGGGAACTCCTCGGGGAGCTGGCGGGCGGTCGCGAAGGTCGTTGAACCGCCCTTGCCCGGCCACCACCGGTGGACATGGTCCGGATCGTCCGTCCCCACGCGGAACGCCCGCGCCCCCGGCCGTCCGAGGCGCTGTCCCGCCGTCCGGAACCTCTGCCATGATCGCCGCTGTGGACGTCGGGCTGGGGGCGAGGCAGTGAGGGGGAAGCTGCGTGACGGTCGGTGTCGGTCCTGGGTTCGTGGGCCGCGAGGCGGAGGCAGCCGCCCTCGGCGGTGCGGTCGGAGCCGGATCGGCCCTCGTCGTCGTGGAGGGCGAACCCGGCATCGGCAAGAGCCGTCTGGTGCGTCACGTCCTCGAAGAAGCCGCCGGCCGGACCGTGCTCTGGTGCACCGCGCCGGCGCTGTCCGAGCCGTTTCCGCTCGGGCCGGTCGTCGACGGCATCCGCCGGCTGAGCCCGGACCGGGTTCCGGACGGGCTCAGTCCCATGGCCGGTGCACTGAGACCGCTGTTCCCCGAGTGGGCCCGGCTGCTTCCACCACCGCTCGATCCACTGGAGACGGCGGGGGCGACCCGGCACCGTCTGTTCCGCGCACTCGGCGAACTGCTCGACCGGCTCGCCGTGGACGTCCTGGTCCTCGAGGACGCCCACTGGGCGGACACCTCCACCCTGGAGCTGCTCCTCACCCTCGTGGCGTCCGGCGGAGGCAACCGGTCGCTGGTCGTCACCTACCGGCCGGCCGAGGTCGCCGAGGCACCACCCCTGTTGCGGCTCACCTCGCGCTCCCCGGTGGGGATGCGCCTTGTGCGGATCGCCCTGGGCCCGCTCTCCGTCCGGGAGACCGGTCAGCTCGTCGGATCGATGTTCGACGGCGAGGAGGTCTCGGCGGACTTTGCCGCGTTCCTGCGGGAGCGTACGGACGGGGTCCCGCTCGCGGTGGAGGAATGTGTCCGGCTGCTGGCGGACCGGCGCGACGTGGTCCGCCGCGGGGGTCGATGGATCCGCCGGGTCCTCGGCGACCTCGAAGTGCCGGCCACCGTACGCGACTCGGTCCTCGAACGGCTGACCAGGATCCCGGGCGTGGGCCGCAGCCTGCTGGAGACGGCAGCGGTGCTCGGCGTACCGGCCGACGAGGCGATGCTCGCCGAGGTTGCCGGGATCTCGCGCGCCGAGGCCGGCGAGGGGCTCGCGGTGGCACTGTCGGCCGGTCTGCTTCAGGAGAGCGGGGCCGGGCGGTTCGTCTTCCGGCACGGCCTCGACGCCCAGGCGGTCGGCGAGTCGATGCCCGTCTCGCGGCGTCGCCTGCTGCACGCCCGCGCGACGGACGTCTGGAGGCGCCGGTCCCCGGACGCGCTCGAACGCCTCGCCCACCACAGCCGTGAGGCCGGCGACCTGGACGCATGGTGCCGGTACGCGGAGGCCGGCGCGGACGTAGCACTGGAGTCCGGCGACGACCGCAACGCGGTGGGAGTGCTGCTCCAACTCCTCGACACCGGCATGGACACCGGTTCCGCTTCCGACACCGAGGCCGTTCATGAGCCCGCCGAGCGGCGCCGGCGGCTCGCCACGAAGCTCGGTGAGGCCGTGTTCTACGGCGGTGCCGCGCTCGGCGACATCGTCGACACAGCGGTCGAGGAGATCCACCGGGTCATCGCCGACCCGCGCGTCGGCAAGGCCGACGGGGGCGAACTGCGCCTGCTGCTCGGCCGGGTGCTGTGGCGCGCGGGGCGACGCCAAGCCGCGTTCACCGAGCTCGAGGCGACCGTCCCCGACCTCCACCACCGCCCTGACCTCGCCGGGATCACCATGTGCAGCCTCGCCATGCCCGTCGTGCCCGGCTGGCCGGCGGCCCGTCACCTCGGGTGGCTGCGGCGCGCCGAGGAGCATGCGGCCCACGCCGAATCGACGCACCTGCGCGTCGCCGTCGGCACGGCTCGGGCGGCGACGCTCCTGCTGCTCGGCGACGCGTCGGCGTGGGCCTCGACAGGTGCGCTGCACCGCCCCGAACATACGGGTCCGCGCGACATGAGTGTGCACGCCACAGGCCTGCTCAACGTGGCGGCCGCCGCGCTGCCGTGGGGCCGGTACGAGGAGACCCGAGGCCTGCTGCATGCGGCAGCCGCGCTGATCCCCGACGCCGAGCACCACCGGGTCGCCGAGGGGTCACGGCTCATCGAGGCCACGCTCGACTGGCACACCGGCGCCTGGGAGGGCCTCGCCCCGGCGATGTGCCGACTGGCGGACGCGGAGACGACCGAGGTGCACGACGCGCTGGTGGCCCGGCTCCTCGCCGGTCTGGTCCGCGGGGCGACCGCACCGGGTCCGGGCGACGAGACTGAGCTGCGAGCGGTGGCCCGGCAGCTGGACGCCCTCGGAATCGCCGAACCGGTGACGCTGCTGCCGTGTGCGTTCCTCGGCCGACGGGCGCTCCAGGACGGCGATGCGCAGCGGGCGCTCGACATCACCGCACCCGCCGCGGAGGCCGTTGCGGCCAAAGGGGTGTGGCTCTGGTTCGCCGACGTGGCGCCGGTGCACGCCGAGGCGTTGGCGCGCTCGGGCCGCCGCGCGGACGCCGAGGCGCTCGTCGCGGCATTCACCCGGGCCGTCGAGCCGTCGCTCGCGCCCGTGGCCGCCGGTGCGGTCGACCTCTGCGGGGCGGTTCTGGCCGAGCACGACGAGGACTTCGCCGGGGCGGCCGAGCTCTACCGTGCGGCGGCGGCGGTCTGGGCCGGCATCCCGCGCCCGTACGACGAACTGCTCGCACTCGAAGGCGTCGGCCGCTGCCTCCTCGCAGACGGGCGGCGCGGTGACGGGCTCGGCGTTCTGCGAGATGTCCGGACGAGGCTGACGGTGCTGGGCGCGACCCGCGACGGTGACCGGATCGCCCGCGTCCTGCGCGAACAGGGCGAGGACGTCGTCCGCACCTGGCGGCGCGGCCGGCGCGGATACGGCGACGCGCTGTCACCGCGGGAGCGCGAGGTACTGGCCCTGGTGGCACGGGGCCTGACCAACCGTGAAGCCGCCGAGGCATTGTTCCTGTCGCCCCGGACGGTGGGCCGCCATCTGGAGTCGGCCATGCGGAAGTTGCACGTCACGACGCGGACCGCCGCGGCCATGACCGCGGTGGAGTCCGGGCTCCTCGCCGCGGAGAGCGACAGCGCTTCCGACGGAACCGCGCACTGAGCGACGTACTACCGGGTCCGCCCCTCCGCCCATTGATTGGGTCATCTGCACACTCGCACGCCGCGCTCGGCGCCCTGAGGCTGAGCGGTCATGAACAGTCCACACCCCGTCGACCCCGACACCGATGGCCAACCGCCTTCGGTGGAAACCCCGTTGATGCCCTCCACTGATGACCACGAGGGCCAGGACCGCGACCACGAGTCGTACGAGGAAGGGTTCGAACCGCTGTGAAATCCCCGTCACGCAAGAGAACCGGCGCCCGGCGCACCACTGTGCCGCGGGCCTGGGCGCTCCTCCTGGCCGCCGGGCTGGCGGCAGCCGGCCTCCCGGCCATGGCCACGGCCGCACCGCCCCCTCCCTCCCAGGGCCCCGGCCCCTCCGTCGAACGCAAGGTCACCCAGGACCTGGCCGACGAGGGCACGTCGACGTTCTGGGTCTACTTCAAGGACCGGGCCGACCTGGCCGGCGCCGCGAGAATCAAGGACCGGGCCCGTCAGGGGCGCGAGGTACGCAACAGACTGCTGGAGACCGCTCGCACCAGCCAGGCCGGACTGATCGACGTGCTCAAGGACGCGGACGCGAACCGGTCCGATGGCGGGCACGCCTACAAGTACACCTCCTTCTGGCTCGCCAACACGGTTGAGGTGACTGGGGATTCGGCCCTGCTCAAGCGGATCACGGAACTTCCGGGGGTCGACCGTGTCGCCGCCGACCGCACCTATGCCCTGCCGAAGATATCCGCCACCGCCGCCGAACCGGCGGTCGATGACGTGGAATGGGGCGTGGACCGGATCGGCGCCCCGAAGGTGTGGGAGGAATTCGGTGCCGCCGGCGAAGGGATCGTCGTCGGCAGCATCGACTCGGGTGCGCAGTTCGACCACCCGGCGCTGGTGAAGCAGTACCGCGGCAACAACGGCGACGGCACGTTCACCCACGATTACAACTGGTTCGACGCCGCCCGGGTGTGCGGCGTGATCGAGCGCGTGCCCTGCGACAACGTGGGGCACGGCACCCACACGATCGGCACGATGGTCGGCGACGACGGACCGGGCAACCATGTCGGGGTCGCCCCCAAGGCCAAGTGGATCTCGGCCAAGGGCTGTGAGTTCAGCAGCTGCACGCAGAAGTCGCTGCTGGCCAGTGGTCAGTTCATGCTGGCTCCGACCGATGTGTACGGCAAGAACCCGCGCCCCGAGCTGCGCCCGCACATCATCAACAACTCATGGGGCAGCGCGGACGTGGGCAATGACCCCTGGTTCCAGCAGACGGTCAAGGCATGGGTCGCCGCCGGCATCTTCCCGGTCTTCTCCAACGGCAACGAGGGACCGACCTGCGGAACGGACGCCAACCCGGCGAACATGCCGGAGAGTTACGGTGTGGGCGCCTTCGACCCGGACGGGAACGCCGCCTCGTTCTCCAGCCGCGGCCCGTCGGCGTTCGACGACGACATGGTCAAGCCGAACGTCTCGGCGCCCGGTGTGGCCGTCCGCTCCACGTATCCGGGCGGCAAGTACGCCGTCGCGAGCGGCACCTCGATGGCTGCACCGCACGTGGCCGGCGCGATCGCGCTCCTGTGGTCCGCCGCTCCGTCCGTCGCGCGCGACATCGACGAGACCCGTCGGCTGCTCGACGGGACCGCCGTCGATGTCGCGGACGTCTCCTGCGGCGGCACGACCGAGAACAACAACGTGTACGGCCAGGGCCGCCTGGACGCCTACGCCGCCGTGGCGAAGGCCCCCCGGGGCGCGACCGGCTCCGTCACCGGCGTGGTCACGGACGAGGGTGACGGCAAGCCGCTCGCGGACGTCACCGTCGGCCTCCGGGACGCCGAGGGCCATCCGGTGGGTCTGGTGCGCACGACCGACGCGGACGGCCGCTACAGCATGCCGGCATCGGTGGGTGGCTACACCCTGTCGGCCTCGGCCCCCGCGTACGACACGAAGACGGCGGCCGTCGACGTCGTCGAGGGGAGTACGGCGACCGCCGACCTCGCTCTCCCCGCCCGCCCGGGCAAGGTCCTCGACATGGCCGTCGACCGGACGTCGTTCGGGACCGTGCCGATCGGCACCACCGGCGGCCCGGTGACCGTCACCCTGACCAGCAACGGCAGCCGGCCCGTCACGGTGTGGTCGGTCACCGACCACGACGGCGCGTTCGTCCACGAGGCCGGCACCTGTGGCTTCGCCCCGTTCACGCTGGACAGGAAGGAGCACTGCACCGTCGAGATCTCCTTCCGGCCGACGGCGAAGGGGGATCAGCAGGGCACCATCTCCCTGCTCGACAGCGCGACGTACAAACGCCGCAAGGTGACGGTGAGCGGTACCGGAGCCGTGATACCCGCGCGAACCGACGCACTGCGTATGCGCGGCGTGGAACGCAACATGGACACCGCGGTCATCGATCCCGAGGGGCGGTATGCCTACTTCGGCACCTCCAACGCGCAGGATCCGCTGCCCGGTTACATCGCCAAGGTCGATCTGCTGACCTTCAAGCGCGTCGGCACCCTCTCGGTGGGCATCGGCCAGAAGCTCATGCAGGCCGCGGTCATGGACCCGGCGGGGAAGTACGCCTACTTCGCCGTGGCGGCCACTCCCGGGCGCGTGGTGCGGATCGATCTCGCGACGTTCACCATGGACAAGATCCTGGCGCTCGGCACGGGCGAGGACAACCTGCGCTCAGCGGTGATCGACCCGACCGGCCGGTATGCCTACTTCGGCACCGGCACCAACCCGGGCCGGGTGGTGAAGGTCGACTTGGAAAGCTTCACCCGCGTCGACGCGGTCACGCTCCCCGCAGGCGAGGATTTCCTCAGCAGTGGTGTGATCGACTCCCGGGGCGCGTTCGCCTACTTCGGGACACTGACCTATCCGCAGGGGCGTGTGGTGAAGATCGACCTCGCTGCCATGAAGGAGACGGGATCGATCGCCCTGCCGCAGGGTCAGGCCTATCTGCGCTCGGCGGTGATCGACCCGGCCGACAGGTACGCCTACTTCGGCACCGGTGAGGGCAGCGGCGGCGGCAAGGTGGCCCGGGTCGACCTCGCGTCCTTCGAGCACGCCGGGACGATCAGTCCACCGGGCGGCGGACCGTTCTTCTCCGCCGTGATCGACCCGGCCGGCCGGTACGCGTCCTTCGGCACCCTGTCTCTGCCGGGCCGGGTGGTGAAGGTCGACCTGGAGCGGTTCGAGGGCGACGGATACACCATCCTGGACACCGGCGACGACGCCCTGATCTCGGGTGTCATCGACCCCCGCGGCGACTACGCCTACTTCGGCACGATGTCCCTCCCGGGTGAGGTGGTCAAGGTCCGGACCGGTGCACGGTACGAGATGAAGGCCTCCGGCAGCCTGCGCCGGGGTGTGCACTCGGCGGCCCTGACCTGGGACGGTGCGACCACGGACAAGGTCGAGGTGGTCCGCGACGGCAAGGTGGTCGCGACCGTGCCGAACACCGGCCGGTACACCGACCGGATCGCCGTCCGGGGCCGCCCGACGTACACGTACCGGCTCTGCGATGTCGGCATCCCGCGCTGCTCCACCGATGTCGAGGTCGACTTCACGGAGCCGGCGCACCCGGCCGCCGGCTGACTCCTCCTCGCGGACGTGCCACGCGTGAGCCCGGTTGTCCGGGCTCACGCGTGGCCGTTCCGCATTCCGACGCGGCATCGAGGGCCCCCACCCCTCACGGATCCGCAGCACCGGTTCTTCCGGTGCTCCCCTCATCCGCGCGCTCGCCCGCGTAAGCGCCAAAGGTTCCGCTCCGTAACCCCAACAGCGCGGCGGCCGATCGCCCGGGTGCACGTCCTGACACCTGAATGCGCCCCGCGCACCACCCCCCGTCCAGTGAGCGAATTACACATAACACCAGGTCAAAGCCCCAACGCGACTCCAGTGAATTCACCATTCAATTAAACGTGGAAATTCCCTGGCCGCCCCATCGGATTTGCGGGTTCGCATTCCGTGCATTCCACTCGGAACGTACGACAACCCCATTTCCCACAGGACGGGGCAACACCCATGTACACCACAGAATCCACTGCCACCGACATCGAGCTGGACCTCGACGAGGCGCTCAACCCGGGCGAGGCCGAAGGCTTCTACCGCGACTCCCGCGAGTGCGCGTATCTCGCCCTCCTCGGAGGCGGCTCCGCACTGCTGCTCTCGCCGCCGACCCCGCGCCCGAAGAAGGGCTAGTCGGTAGCAAATGGACCAGTCACATGCTCCGTCCCCCCTCGCGGGTGCCGTGCATGACCTGGCAACAGAGGTGGTCCTCGCTCTTCGGAGCGGGGACCACCTCGCCACGGTTTGCGGCGCGGCAGGAATCGACGAGGACAACCGGACGGGAATCGCCGCGGTACGCGTCATCGGAGCCGATCTGCTGCTGCCCAGTGTGCTGCACGGGCACCATCCGCATCCCGGGGACATCGCCGTACTCCACCGTGCCGTGAGGGAGTTCCCGCCCCGGCCCGACGCCTCCGACGCCGCGGTCTGGAGCCACTGGGGCATGATGTCCGCCCTGCACCGGACGGCATCGGCCACCGCACCCGGCGCCGACGAACCGAATGCGGCCTGGCTCGAAGGGGCCCCCTGGCAGGCCTTCACCCATCAGCTCTCCGTACTGGCCCCGCTCGCCGTGCCCGCCGCCTCGTCGGCCGTGCACCGGGCCGCCGCCCACCGGGTCGTGGACCTGTCCCGCGGGTTCGTCCGCGCGGTGCGGCGACGCAACTGGCTCCAGGCGGCGGGCGCCGGACGCTGGCTGGCCTCGCTGGACGGCCGGCCCGACAGCCTGGGCCTGGACCGCGGACTCGACTTCGTCGAGCTCATGGGCGGCACGGACCCCCGGGTCGCGCTGCACGTACGGGCCGCCCGTCTGATGGCCGAGGGGCGGGCGCGGTGACGGCATCGGTGGCCACCGCCCCCGGTGGTACGGCGGGCGCCGCGCTGTCCGTCCTTCCCGGCGTGCTGCGGCGGGCGCTCGGCTGGGCCGACGCCCACCGATCGGGGTTCGTGCTCCCCTCGGACGTACTGGAGCCGCACACCGAGGTCAACCGCACCCTCAAACCCCTCGGCGAACTGGCCCAGCTCTGCACCACGATCCGCCGCAGCACCGCCCCGCACACTCCCGAACACGGGACGGCCGGGGACCTCATCACGTTCGCGTGGGACCAGGTGCACGCCGGCGACCTGCTGCTGGAACTGCTGCGCGGCGAGCCCTTCGCCGCTTACCCGTACGAGATCTACGCGGCCTTCGCCGGATACGGACTGCGCAACGAGGGCTTCGAGCGTCTGGCCGGGACGCTCTCCGCGACCAGGGGCTGGGCCCACACCGAGCAACAGGCCAACCGGGAGCTGGGACTCATCAACTCGGAGAGGCGGGTCGGCACGGCCCCGCACGCCGATGCCGGTGACGTGCTCGCGCGCACCTGGCTGGGCGGGCTGTCCGAACCGTGGATGTTCGAAGGGCCTTCCGGCTACGCGCTGACCCACACCGTCTTCCACATCACGGACTGGTGCTGTGAGCCCGAGCGGATGCCCGCCGACATGGACGCCTATCTGCGGGCCTGGCTGCCGCCCTGGATCGACGGCTGTCTGGAGAGCCGGCAGTGGGACCTGACCGGCGAGCTCCTCGCGGTCGCCGCGGCCCTGCCGGGACCGCCGCCCACGGACCTGCTGGACGCGGTCTGGCCCGCGCTCGCCACCGCGCAGGCCCCGAGCGGTGCCGTACCGGAGACGGGCCCCACGGTGCAGGCCGCCTCACCCGGCGATGCGAGGCCGGGGCCGGGCGCGGAGCCGGACCCGTACCCCTTCCTCGCCTGCTACCACTCCACCCTGGTGACCGCGTTCGCCGCCGCACTGTCCCTCAAGCGGCTCACCGCGCACCGGGCGGATGCCGCCGCAGCGGTCACCGGGGCGGCTGCCGTATGAGCCGCACCCGCCTCCGCACCAGCCGCACGAAGGGAGCTGCCGCATGAGCGGCATCCAGCAGATCCATGACGTGGGCGCGCGGGCCCTGGGATGGCTGTACGAGCACCGGGCCGGCTTCCGGCTGGACGACGACCCGCCTCCCGAGGTGGGTGTCCTGGACCGGTTCAAGCCGCTCGGCGAACTGGCGCTCATCAGCAAGGTCATCTTCCGGGAAGGGGTCGCGGGCTCCCAGCAGGCCACGCTGGCGCGCAAGCTCCTCGACCACGCCTGGCACGAACTGCTGGGCTCGGGGAGCCGCCTGCTCGACGGCCAGCGACGCGAACCGCTGTGTCCCGTACCGATGGAGGTCTACGTCCCGTTCCGCGAACTGGGGTTCCAGGCGCCGTCCCTGGAGGCGGCTGTCCGCCTGAACCACCGGCTGAAGAGCTGGGGCGCACTGGAGGTCGTCCCGGTGCGCAGGCTCGGGCTCAGCGCCATGGAACGCCGGTTCGGCCTGGAGCCGAGCATCCCGGTCGACGAGGCATTCCGGCACACCTGGCTGTCCCGGCGGCCCGAGCCATGGACCGTCGAGGGCAATATCGGGTACGACATCACCCACACCGTCTTCCATCTGACCGACTGGGGCGCGAATCCGGCCGGGCTGCCCGCCGATGTGGCGGACTACCTCGCCCTCTGGCTGCCGGTGTGGCTGGACGACTGGCTCGACCTGGGCCGCTGGGACCTGCTGGGCGAACTGCTCGTCGTCGACGCCTGCCTGCCCGAACCGACCCTGGACCCGGCCGCCTGGCAGGGATTCGCCGGGGCGCAGCAGGAGGACGGGGCGATGCCGGTGATGGGCGGCATGCCGGACGGCGACGAGGAGTCCGTCTTCGACCTCGTCTACCACCCCACACTGGTGGCGGCGTTCGCCTCGGCACTGGCCCTGTCCCGCGCGCTGTCGGACCTCGCCGCCCCGGCCCCCGCGTGACGGCCCCGCACGAGGTCCGCCGGACCTCCGCCGGTCGTCCGTCCCAGGGCGAGGGCGAGAGGGTCCGGCTGATGGCCGATGCCGCCCGGACCATCGACGCACCCGACCTCGTGATCGCGCTCAGCCACCGGGGCCGACGGGTCTACCAGCTCGACGGAGGCGTGCAGCCGGGCAACGCACCCCGCTACGAGCTCGGTTCCGCTTCCAAGCCCTTCACCGGGCTGCTCCTGGCCGCACTCGTCGCGGCGGGCCGGCTGCGGTACGAGGACTCGGCGGCCGAACTGCTGGCCCCCGGCCAGCCCGTGCATCCCTCCGTACGCGCCATCACCCTGCGCCATCTGATCACCCACACCTCGGGCCTCCCCGCGCTGCCGGCCGATTTCTACCCACAGGCGCTGCCCCGGTGGTCGACCGCGCCGTACAGCCGCTACCCCGCCGACCGCGTCGTCCGGGCCTTCCTGCGCGCCCGCCCGCGCCACCGGCCGGGCACCCGCTGGCACTACTCGAACTTCGCGGTCTCCGTACTCGGTCACACCCTGGCCGCCGCCACCGGAACCCCCTGGGAGGCGCTGCTCCAGCAGGAGGTGCTGGACCCGCTCGGCCTGCACGACACGCGACTGCGACCGAGCCCGCCGCCCGGCGACGCCGTGGGGCACCGGCGCGACGGAAGACCGCTGCCCGCGCTGGACACCGGCGGCTTCAACGCCGCCGGAGCGGTCCGGGCGACGCCCCCGGACCTGCTCACGTTCCTGGAAGCGCACCTCCCGGCAACCGCTGCGCCCACGCGCCCGCCGGCCGCCGCGTTCTCGGACGTACGGCAGCCTCTGCTGCGGCGCGGGCTGCGCCACGCCCATACGCACACGCTCACCTGGTTCCGCCATGCGTCAGCGCGCGGGCCGGTCTGCTTCCACGCGGGAGCCACGCTCGGACAGCAGATGTTCCTCGGATTCCGCCCGGACACCGGTACCGCGGTGGCGGCGATGTGTACCCGGCGGGTTCACCGGACGGACCCGTTCATCGCGACGATTCACGAGCTGCTGACGGAGAAGCTCTGACCGTTGGCGTTCGAACCGCGCACAAGCTGCTGCACCTGGAGGAAGGCCGGCTCCGCCGGACCCCAGGAATGACCAAGGGCCGGTTTCGGATTTCTCCGAAACCGGCCCTGATCCACGACTGTCTCCAGTCGGGACGACAGGATTTGAACCTGCGCCCCCTTGACCCCCAGCGCTATCGCGCCCACCGTGTGGTCCCCGACGGGTCCCCGGACAGCAGGACGCGGTCGTCACCGTCGTAGGTGAGGGTGCTGGCGGGTTCAGCCCGTCGGGGTCCAGGACGTGCACGGCCTGACCACGCTGTCCAACGCCTACCCCCTGCCGGACGTCTGGCCTCCACCACCGATGCCATGACTCCGGCAACCTGCCCGACCGAGCGGTCGCCCGTCTGCACAGTCCGACGATCTCGGCCTTGAACTCCGGCGTGAACGAACGACGAAGGCGTGGCTTCTTCCTCCCCATGCTCTCCATGGTGGACATCCTGCCGGGGCTGAACCCCAGATCTCGAATGTCCGTCAAAGCGGATCGAGCCCACCGGCCACCCTCGCTCCGGGACGCGGCCTGTGACGCGGAGGGATTCCGCCACAGCCCTGCGCACCTCTGGGCCGGCGAGGGAGCAGATGTGCGGGGTCGACGGGCGGAATGTATCCGCTGTGTATGCCCGCCTCCTTGAATCGCCGTGTCACCCGACGCACGACGACAAGGGGAGAACCATGCACAGGAATTTCCGCCGGTCGCTGATCACCGTGAGCGCGGTCGCGGCCACCGTGTTCACCGTTCCCACCGCTGTCGCGGCGCCGGTCGCGAACTCGTCGGAAGCCGCCATTGCCGCACGGCCCGCCTTCAAGATGCCCTTCGAGTGCAACCAGACATGGCTCGGCAACAACTGGTCGGGGCACAGTCCCGCGCACTCGATCGACTGGAACCACTACGACGCGAACGGCACCCCGGACGACCTGGGCCGCCGGGTGTTCGCCAGTGCCGGTGGCACGGTCCTCGAGTCGTACTACTCGACGGGCGCCGGATACGGGAACACGATAGTCATCGGTCACGGGGGCGGCTGGCAGACACGGTACGCCCATCTGAGGACTCGTTCGGTGACCGCGGGCGCCACGGTGAACGTGGGCCAGCTGATCGGCGAGGTCGGCAACACCTCGGCCCTCTACGACATCTCCCCGCACCTCCACTACGAGCAGAAGCACGACGGAGCGGTCGTCGTCGCGGTCGTCCAGGGTGTCACGTGGAGCGACTACCTCAGGCGCAACCAGGTCAGCAACAACAGATGCTGACACACCGCCGGGTGTCGGCGGGAGGACCGACCGGCACCGATGACCCCCTGTGCCAGATGTGGGTGCGGACGGCGGTCGCACCCACACCTGTTTCCCTCGGTGCCGCTCAGAGGCTATCGAGTGGCCTCTGAGCGGCATGCGAACGCGGTCCGGTGCGTGCGATTCCAGGGCGGAGAGGGAGGCGACGCGGCACGTCGCCGCCTCACGACAACACGGGAAGCGTGCGTGCCGGCCGCCCGGCCGGAGGTCACCCGACAGCCTCTCAGCGCATGGAGCGGAGTTTGGCGTCCACCAGTCCGGCCTCATCGGGCAGGCCCAGGCGGCGCCAGGTCGCGAGGGATCGGTTGAAGTAGTGCCGCGCGGTCTGCTTGCGGCCGGTCGCGTTATGCAGCTCGCCCAGCAGGCCCGCCACCCGGGCCTCGGCGCGGCGGTCCCCGAGCTGCTGCTGCACAGCGAGTGCACCGATCAACAGCGCCGACGCCTCACCGGCGTCGCCCTGCCGCAAGCACAGTTCCGCGATGCTCTGCTGCACGTACGCGGCGCAGTGCAGGTCGGCCAACTCGTCGAAGATGCCGAGGGCTCGCTCCAGCTCGCCACGCGCCGCCCGCGGTTCGCCACGAAGTTCGTGCAGCATTGCGACCCTGCGGCGCACCTGTGCCTCGCGGTGCCGGTCCCCGTCGGCACGGGACAGTTCCAGGGCCCCTCGCAGCCAGCCGTCCGCGGCCTCCGGGTCCTTGCGCTCCAGCCAGACGGAGGCGATCGCGTTGCGTGCCACCGCCTCGCCGTGCCGGTCGCCGTACGCGGCGAAGTCCTTGAGCGCGGCGGTGAACGTCCCGAGCGCGGCGCCGAGATCACCCACGATCCGGTGGACCGAGCCGGAGCCCACCGCGGCGATCGCTTCCCCCGTGGGGTGTCCGAGCTCAGCGAAGAGCGCCCTGGCCCGGTCGAAGGAGGCGAGCGCGTCCGGATACCTGTCCTGGTAGAGATGAAGCTGGCCGAGGTTGCGCAGCAGGGAAGCAGCCCTGACGTCGTCGTGGTGCGGCATGGCGTCGAGCACGAGCCGGTGGGTCCGCAGCCATTCCCCGTAGTAGCCGCGCATGTCGAAGAAGCCCGCCAGTTCGATCGCCAGGTCGGCGGCCCTGTCAGTCCGCCCGAGCCGGACTGCCGCGTCGACGGCGGCGACGAGGTTGCGGTGCTCGCTCTCGAACCAGTCCACGGGCCGGGCGCGCACCATGAGGACGACATCGTGCGCCGGTCCGTCCGGCAGACCCCGCTCATCGGGCTCGCCCAGCACACCGAGGAAGCGGGTGGGCATGGCAGCGTTGGCGGAGCGGGCGAGGGCGGTGAGCGCGTCTATGACCCGCAGGCGCCGCCGCAGCCGAATCTCCTGATTGTCCGTCAGGACCAGTTCCCGGGCGTAGCACCGCAGTAGGTCGTGCATGCGGTAACGGTTCAGGCCGAGACGGTCTCTGCCGACGACTTCGACGAGGTGTTCGTCGAGCAGGGTGTCCAGACCCCCCGCCGTCTCACTTTCGCACCCCGTCGCAACGGCGACGAGCCAGCCCGGGACGGCGTCGTCGGGCAGGTCTCCGAACGTGCGGAAGGCGGTGGCGGCGGGCTCGGGCAGATGGCGGTAGCTGAGTTCGGCGCCGGCCCGCACCTCCAGCTCGCCGAAGCGGACCGCCCCGAGGCGACCGCGCTCGTCGCGCAGCGAGTCGGCCAGCGTGCCGGCGCTCCAGCCGGGCCGGTTCACGAGCCGGGCGGCCGCGATCCGTACCGCCAGCGGAAGTGATCCGCACTCGGCGAGGACACGGTCGGCGTCGGCCACCTCCCGGCGCAGCCGGTCCGCGCCGACGATGGCCCCGAACAGGGCGCGGGCATCATCGTGCCGCATCAGCCCGAGCGGGCAGGCACGCGCCGGCAGGCCGGGCATCCGGCGCCGCGAGCTGACCAGCACCGCCGAACCACCGGTGCCCGGAAGCAGTGGGCTCACCTGCGCGCTGTCCAGGGCGTCGTCGAGCACGATGAGGAAGCGCCGCTGGGCCAGGCGGGAACGGAACATCGCGGCGCGTTCGCCCGGTTCACCGGGTATCGCACTGTCGATGGCGCCCAGGCCACGCAGCATCTCGGCCAGGACGTCCGCCGGCTCACGGGGGCACTCGCTCGTTCCGGCCAGGTCGACGAAGAGCTGCCCGTCCGGGAACAAGTCACGCACCCGGTGGGCGACATGCACAGCCAGCGTGGACTTCCCGACACCCGGCGGGCCCGACACCGCCGCGACCACGGGCTGCCGGCCAGCGGTGGACAGTAACTCCTCCAGGTCGGCGACCTCGACGGCGCGTCCGGTGAAGTCGGGTATGTCCATCGGGAGTTGACAGACGGGCATGGGCGTTGCCACGCGATGGCGGGCGGGGTAGCCGTTGACCTCGGCGCCGATGGCCCGCAGCGGTTCGCTCGGCTCCATCCCCAGCTCTGCGGCGATCACCTGCTCGGCCTCGGCGTACGCGGACCGCGCCTCGGCGCTGCGGCCCGCGTCGTGCAGCGCGTGCACGAGCATCCGCCACAGGTCCTCCCGCAGAGGGCTCTCGGTCAGCCGGGACCGCAGGCCGGAGACCAGGTGGGCGTAGTCCCCGAGCCGGAGCCGTAACTCGAGGCATTCGTCGACAGCGATGGACCGCAACCCCTCCATGCGCGTGATGGCCGGGTCCCACACCACGCTGGAGGGCACGTCCTGGAGCATGCCGCCGCGCCACAGCCTCAAGGCCATTTCGTAGGCACGCAGTGCCGCGGTGTCCTCACCGCGGTCGCGGGCGGCGCGGGCCGAGGCGAGATGCTGCTCGAAGAGCAGCATGTCCACCTCCCCGGGCTCGACGCCCAGCGAGTAGCCGGAGGGCTCGGTACGCAGTCCGTCGACCGCCGTCGGGGGCAGCCGCAGCCGCAGCGTCCGTACGTACGTGCGCACGTTGGCGACCGCGGACCGAGGTGCGCCACCTGGCCACAGGACCTCCGTCAGCAGGTCCAGTGAGACGAAGCCGTTCGGCTGGAGCAGCAGAGTGGCCAGTACGGCCCGGGGCTTGGCCCCGCCGATCCGTACCGGGACACCGTGCGCCCTCACCTGGAGCGGCCCCAGGACTCCGAATGTCGGCTCCCCCACCGCAGCCCTCCGTGATTTCGGTAACTTCGGTGCAGCGTAACGATGTTCGAAGCGTCTCCAGACGAAATCCGGGTGACGACTCCCCCGCGCGGGCCTGCGACCACACGGCGACCACCACACCCACACACGCACGAAAGGCCGCCCCCTCACGAATGAGAGAACGACCTCCCACCTGCGTTTCCGCATGGTCGGGACGACAGGATTTGAACCTGCGACCCCGTGACCCCCAGGTGAGGGTCAAGGGTATTTTCTGGATATAGCGGACTTAATCCGGGCGCGAGTTATGCGTGTAGGCATGCATCGTGCACCACCGCGCGTAGCGTGTGGTCCCCAACTGGTCCCCACGCGCCCCCTTCCCATTGTCCGGCCGACGCCTCGCGCGAGCACCTCAAGCTCCTTCGAGGAGAAGTCCCCCGCCTGGCAGCATCCACGCCGCCGACGGGAATCGCCCCCTCGCTGCTTTGAGAGGCGTGGCTGAGTTCGAACGCACCCCGTCATCTGTCCCAGCAGTCCTGTGAGCCGCTCAGTGGTTGTTGTCGTTCCGGTCTTGAGGTGTGTGCGTCGAACGGGAGTCTCAATCGGGTGATCGCGGGCCCTGCCCGGCATGAGAGCAGGGCCTGGCGGTATACGGGCAAAATCCAGGGGAGCGGACCGCCGCGCGCTGCTACGGTCGGGCGCCATGAGCTGGCTTCCCGATGACTTCGTCCACCCCGTCCTGGTACCGCTGCCGGACGGTGGCCATCACCTGCGGCCGATCCGGGAGGCAGACACCCCGCTCGACTATCCGGCTGTGATGGGTTCGCGCGACCGGCTGTGGACCATCTTCGGCCCGGCCTGGGGCTGGCCCGCGGCCACCATGACCTACGAGGCCGACCAGGCCGACCTGTTGCGGCACGAGAAGGAGATCGCCGCACACCAGTCCTTCAACTACGGGCTGTTCGACGCAGCGGAGACAACTCTGCTCGGCTGTGTCTACATCGACCCACCGGAGAGGGCCGGCGCGGACGGCGAGATCTCCTGGTGGGTGGTGGACGATCTGGTGGGCAGCAAGGTCGAGCAGGCCCTCGACGCGCTGGTGCCGCAGTGGATCGCCGACGACTGGCCGTTCGAGCAGCCGCGCTTCCTCGGCCGCGAGATCTCCTGGTCGGACTGGCTCGCCCTGCCGGAGCATCCCGACGCGTAATTGGTTGTTGCCCGTACCAATCTCGAAGGCTGTCGATCGTACGGGAGTCTCGATCGGGTGACTACGGCGGTTTCCGCGCGTGAAGGCAGGGCCTCCAGGTAGCTCGGGGGTGCGATCCCATTCCGAGTGGTTCCCGGAGGCCCATTTGTCTTTGTTGTACGTGCCCGAGCACATTGACTTCAACTCGCCCGCCGTGTTGAGCGATTGCCTCGCGCACGTGTACGGCAACGCGGCCGACCATCCGGACCTGGTGCGCTGGCATCCGTCGGACATGACGGACGCGGAGTGGGCGGCCGTCCGGCCGTTGAAGAGGCCCGTGACCCGTGGATCGCTGCTGTTCCAGCACACCCGGAGGATCGTGTGTTCGCAGGCGCAGCGGGACGGCGAAGCCGAGGCCGTGCGCTGACGCGCGCGGACGTGGTGGTGCCAGGTCGATGAGTTCGTGGGCCAGGCGTTGGAGTTGGTCGTCCGGGTTGCACAGGCTCTCGGCCTGGATGCTGTCGATGATGTGCCACGCCCACTCGTCGAGGTTGACGATGCGCGATGGGAGGCCTTGCGGGTGCAGCAGCACCCGGGGAACGTTCACCGGTGGTACGAGCAGATGCGGAGCCACACCGGCGGTGAGGGCGTGGAAGGCTTTGTTGGCCGAGACGAGGTCACCGTGTCGGTCGACGACCACTGCCGGGTACGGCAGGTGGCCGTGAAGGATTCGTTCGAGGGCGGTGCGAATCGGTGCGAGTTGGGGGTCGTCCAGGGGGTCTGCGGGTAGACCGGTGCGCATCCCGCCGCTAGGAGCAGTTCATTGCGCTCGCGGATCGGCACTTCCAGGGCTTCGCCCAGCCGGATGATCATTGATCGTCCAGGGGCTGACCGTCCGCTCTCGATGAAGCTGAGGTGCCGCTGCGTGGTTCCGGCGCGCATAGCCGGTTCCAGCTGGCTGACGCGCCGCCGGGTGCGCCACTCGCGCAATGCTCCGGCGAGCCCGCCTCTGCTCGATTCGCTGATCACCCCTCTTGTCTCACCCGACCGGCTGCTGATCCTCGATTCCCTGCGGGGAATTGCCGTGCGCCGCCCGGCTCAGCAGAGTCGTCGCCGCACCGCAACCACGCGCAACCGAGGGGATCCACCATGGCTGACATTGACATCCACGACCTCACCGACCGCTACGTTGCGGTGTGGAACGAACCCGACGGGGAGCGCCGCCGCGCCGCGATTCGCGCACTGTGGTCCGCCGACGCCGTCCATGTGCTGCAGCCTCCCAAAGAGATCCTGCAGACCGCTGAAGGACTGGGCTTCGAGCGTCTCCTTCTGCAGGCGCACGGCCACCGCGAGGGGGAGTTCCGCGTGGCGCGCGCCCACGAAGAGTTCGTCGCGCCGGGTACCTTCGTCTTCCGGTCGCGCAACAACTCCGACCGGCTCCACGACGTCGTCAAGTTCAACTGGGAGATGGCCCCCCGGGGCGGTGGTGAGGCCGCCGGCGTCGGGCTGGAGATCCTCGTGCTCGGCCCGGACGGCCGCATCGTCAGCGACTACCAGTTCATCGAGGGATGAGCGCGTCGACGGCCGTGCGCCCATCGATGGTGCGCAGCTACCACCTCACCACCGGCGGCGGTATCGATGGCCTGTCACTGCGCACGCACACACCCCGCACCCCCGGGGCGGGGGAGGTCGCGGTCGCGGTCCATGCCGCCTCGCTCAGCTTTCGCGAACTTCTGGTGCTACGAGGGCAGTACGTGCTGCCTGTCGAACCGGATGTCATACCGGTCTCGGACGGTGCCGGTGAGGTCGTCGCCGTCGGGCCGGATGTCCGGCGGGTGCGGCCAGGCGACCGCGTCACCGCCGCACTGTTCCCGCGGTGGCTGGACGGCCCGCTGGAACCGTCCTACCTGCCGCAACTGGGTGGCTCGCTCGACGGAATGCTGACCGAACTGGCCATCCTCCCCGAGGCTGCCCTGGTGCCCCTCCCCGACCACCTCTCCTACGCCGAAGCGGCAACTCTTCCCTGCGCCGCCGTCACGGCATGGAACGCCCTGACCGGCGACGGCCGCGGAGTCCAGCGCGGTCAAACCGTACTGGCCACCGGCTCCGGCGGCGTATCGCTGTTCGCGGTGCAGTTCGGCAAGCTCTTGGGCGCCAGAGTGATCGTCACGACAAGCCGCGCGGACAAGGAGCAGCGCCTTCGCGATCTCGGAGCCGACGAGGTGATCAACTACAGCGACATCCCGGACTGGCATACCGCCGCCCGTGAACTCACCTCCGGGCGAGGTGTCGACCGCGTCGTCGACACCGCCGGAACGCTGGAGCAGTCGCTGAAAGCAGTCGCCGTCGACGGACACATCGCCTTTGTCGGGTCCCTCTCCGGCAACTGGCCACCGATCGACCCTCGTCTGCTGTTCGGTGCCGCAGCTACGGTCCGCGCGTTGGCCGTCGGCAGTCGCGCACAGTTCATCGCGATGAACAACGTCATCACCGCGCATCGGCTCCGACCGGTCCTCGACCGGACGTTCTCGTTCGAACAAGCCGCGGCGGCGTACGGGTACTACGCATCGGCCAGCCCGTTCGGAAAGGTGATCATCAAGATCAGATAGTCGGCGAGCGTGCAGGCCGGGGGGTGAGTAGGAGGACGGGGGGGGACCCGCGCACGCTCGGTCGTCGGCAGAGCAGGAATGCAGGGACAAGGCGCCCAGGGCGGCCACCGCTGCGCGGGTTTTCGACCGGGGTCCATGGGCTCTACCGCAGTTGGTCGCGTCGGCGGTCAGGTAGGCGGTCTCGGCCGTGTTGCTCGTCAGCTCGATGGGCTTGTCGTAGGCCGCGCGCGACTGCTGACCACGGCACAGCCGACGCAGCAGGTCGGCGCGGGTCGCGTGGTAGGCGTGATGTTCGGCCAACTCGTCCTCGAGACGGCCGACGGCGGCCAGAGCCACCTCCGGGCCGTCGAGCTCGGCCATGGCGATGGCTCGGTGTCTGCTCGGGAACGACGAGCTCTTCGGACGGATCCAGTACCTCGCCCACCCGGGACCGGGCGATGGCCCACTCCTTCCAGTCCCGCTCGGCCACGGCCAACTCGGCCTCCTCGCGGTCGGCTTCTTCCCGCAGCTCGTCCACCCGACGACGGGCAGCAAGCTCACGTTGTTCCAGCAACCCCACGACCGACGGCATCCGTGACCTCCCAGGGAGCGATGACACGACAGGCCACCACTCCCACAACATGGCCACCCCTATGCCTGACCAGCTAAAACAGCGCCCTCAGGTTCGGAACGACAACAACCACTCAGTGGCGCACCAAGCCCTACAACCATGACCGAAGACTCTGCGGGTCGTCTGCGGGTCCCTTGGCGCGCGGACAAGGGAAAATCGCTGGTCACGGACTCTCTTTCGGGCGTGGTGGTCGCGTGTGGTCGCACGCTGAGAGTGTCAGGCCCTTTTCCGCCTCGTGGAGGCGATCGCCATGCGTACCAGCGCCGGCCGAGGCCGCATCTACCGCCGCTGCGGCTGCAGAGACACCCACCGTCACCAGATAGGTGCCCGCTGTCCACACCTAGCGACAGACAGCACCCACGGAACCTGCGGGTTCGCCGTCGATGTCCCCGCCCCGGACCACCGCAGAACGACCGTGCGCCGGGGCGGCTTCACCACCCAGGATGCGGCCGATGAAGCCTTGCGCCAGTTCCTCGAAGGCGAGGGCGGCGGGTTCGACGCGGACTCGAACCAGACCGTCGCCGCCTACCTGAACACATGGCCGGCTGCGAAGGCGCTCGTACTGAAGCCGACCACGATGGCCGCTACCGCGACTACGTCCGCAACGACCTCGTCCCCGCGTTCGGCACCCTCAAGCTCGACCAGCTCGCCCACCGGCATATCGCGGCCTTCGTCACCGGCCAGCTCGCCTGCGGCCGCGGCCGGTCCACCCTCTACCGGTGCCTCGCCACCCTGTCCAGCGCGCTCGGCAACGCCGTCCGCCAGCACCGCCTCCCCCACAACCCAGCCTCTCCCCCGGTGCTGCACCGGCCGCCGTCGCCGGAACGACGGATCTGGACAGCGGAGAAAGCAGCCCGATTCCTCACCCGCTGCCATCAGACCGACCCCGAGATGGCCGACCTCTACGAAGTCCTCATCGGCACCGGCATGCGCAAGGGCGAAGCCCTCGGCCTGCACTGGAACGACGTCCACCTCGACCAGGGCGTGCTCTACATCCGCTGCACACTCTCCGCCGTCGACAACAACCGCCCCGTCCTCCTGCGACCGTCCGTCGCCTTCTGGAACGTCTCGACGGCGATGTCCTGGACCGGGCCATCGGCGCCTTCTTCGACACCCGCCTCAACCAGACCGCCCCGGACGGTGAGCGGGCCCCGCATGCGGGCCGTCGGGCTGTCGCGGGTGGACGGCAAAGACGGTGCGCGGCTCACGCACGACCGAGAAGACCGCGGTGGTCCTGCTCGCCGCGATGGACCACACCGGCACCGTCCTGGCCCAGCGGCAGATCGCCGACAAGAGCAACGAGATCCCCGCCTTCGCAACCCTGCTGGATGCGATCGAGAATCTGGACGGCGTCATGATCACCGCTGACGCGCTGCACACCCAGCACGCCCACGGCGCCTACCTCCGCTCCCGCGGGGCCCACTACCTGGCGATCGTGAAGAAGAACCACGCCAAGCTCCACGACCGGGTGCGTCATCTGCCCTGGCGGGACATGCCGTTGGAGCACTACGACCGCACCCGCGCCCACCACCGCATCGAGATCCGCAGGCTGAAGGCCGCCGCCTTTGATCACCTCGACTACCCCGACGCGAAACAGGCCCTCCAGATCACCCGGTGGCGCCTGGACCGGGCCACCGGAGAACTCACGATCAAGCGGATCTACCTGATCACCAGCCTCGCCCCCGGCACCGCGACCGGCCCCGAACTCGCTTCCTGGATCAGAGGCCACTGGGGCATCGAGAACCTTCTGCACCACGTCCGCGACCGGACCTTCCGCGAGGACGACTCCAAGGTCTGCACCGGTCATCTGCCCCGCACCATGGCCTCCCTGCGCAACCTCGCCATCGGGGTTCATCGCCAGGACGGTGCCGCCACCATGGTCGCGGCCCTTCGACGCACCGCCCGCGACTACCGCCGCCCCCTGACCGCCCTCGGGCTCACCTGACGAACCCGGACAAGATCACTTCACGCAATGCCCCTGCCCACACGGGAGTCTCCGGCGGCCGGGGATCATCCCTTGTTCGGTCGCCTGCAACGTTGACGGGCCGCCAGGTTGGGTGGGCCTGTATACCCGGGCAATTCTCTCCTTGCGGGCTCCTGTGCGGTCCGGCCGCCCGAGTTGTACAGCTCGTGTTCCGTCCGTGGCCCCACACGCGCTCCCACGGGGCGATGGTTTCGGGCATATCCGCCGGGCCCGGACCCCGCGGTAACCGCTCTTTACGCGGGTGGCGACCGGCATGGCCGGCGCCGCCCACGCGAGTGCGGAATCGTTACTTCCGGTCACCGGCACCCCGTGCCCTCCCCCCCGCCCCACAGACACCGAACAATAAAAAGAACTTCTTCTTATAAATTACCCTCGTGCGCCCCCCTTACCGCGCTGGCCAAAAAACGCCGTTCACTCATTCACGGCCCCTCACGTCCGCTGCTACTCTGCGAACTCCCTATTCGGATGTGATGGAGATTCTCCGCATGGAATATCGACCCGATACGGGGTCTCTGCCGGCGAATGCGTGGACCACCGGCGCGTCCGCCCGCGAGTGTCTCCGCTATGCCGCGTACCCGATTCTGCTCCTGTCCGCAGTCTGGCTCTTCACCTCGGTTCTGCGCTTCGACTGGGACCGGGGCCGGGCCGTCCAGCTCTTCCTGATCGGCACCATCGTCTATCTCGCGGCGCTGGAGCGGCTGATCCCGCACCGGACCGACTGGCACCCAAGCGGCCGGGAACTGTGCTGGTACGCAGCCTATTTCGGGTTCACCATGGCCGGCGCCGTGCTCGGCCAGTCGGTCGTCGCGGCCGTTCTGGCCGCGACCCCCGTCACGGGCCCGGGGCTCGCGCTCGGGGCCGAGGTGCCCCTCGCGCTGCTGACCTCCTCACTGACCGGCTACCTCGCCCACCGCTGGGCGCATTCCAATCGGTGGCTGTGGAAGGTACACGGAATTCATCACGTCCCGGGAAAAGTGAACGTCGCCAATAACGGCGTCAACCACCTACTGGATGTCGCCTTCAAACAGGGCACGGTCCAATTGACACTGGGATTTCTCGGATTCTCCGCCGACTGCCTTTTCGCGGTGGCGCTCTTCACCCTTGTCCAAGGCTATTTCGTGCACGCGAACGTGGACGTCCGACTCGGTCCGCTCCACCACGTCCTGGCCAGCCCCGAGCAACACCGGCTGCACCACAGCGCCGACCTGGCCGAGGCCGGTCACTTCGGCGTGGACCTCTCGGTCTGGGACCGCCTCTTCGGCAGTTTCACCTGGCGACCGGACCGCCGCCCGGCGATCGTCGGTGTCCAGGACCGCGCCACATTCCCGGAGACCGGCTCGATCGTCGCCAGCCTGCTCCACCCCGTGCGCCGCCCGCCCCACACCGCGTAGTCCCCCGTACCGCGCACACCCGCTCCGTACCGCGACCTCCCCGCCCCGTACCGCGCCGTACCGGCGTCGTGCCCCCATACACCCCCGCCCGGCCCGTACCGAGGCGTCGTCTCCACCGGATTGGACCATGACGGACTCACCCAGCGCCGCCCACCGCGACAAGGTCGCCATCATCGGCATCGGCTGCCGGCTCCCCGGACACGCGGGTGACCACCGGTCCTTCTGGCGCAATCTGATCGAAGGCCGGGACTGTCTCGTCCCCACCCCGGCGGACCGGTACGACACCACGACCCTCGGCAGCCGCGACCGGGCCAAGCCGGGCCGGCTGACCGGCGGCCGGGGCGGCTACATCGACGGCTTCGACGAGTTCGACCCCCACTTCTTCGGGATCAGCCCGCGCGAGGCCGAGCACATGGACCCGCAGCAGCGCAAGCTCCTGGAGGTGTCCTGGGAGGCGCTGGAGGACGGCGGACAGCGGCCCGCCGAGCTGGCCGGGCGGGACGTCGGCGTCTTCATCGGCGCCTTCACCCTGGACTACAAGATCCTGCAGTTCGCCGACCTCGGCTTCGAGACGCTGGCCGCGCACACCGCGACCGGCACGATGATGACGATGGTCTCGAACCGCATCTCGCACTGCCTCGACTTCCGCGGCCCCAGCGTCTCGATCGACACGGCGTGCAGCTCCTCCCTGGTCGCGGTCCACCTGGCCTGCCAGAGCCTGCAGCGCGGCGAGAGCGAACTCGCCCTGGCCGGAGGCACCCTGCTGCACCTCGCGCCGCAGTACACCATCGCCGAGACCAAGGGCGGCTTCCTCTCCCCCGACGGGCGCTCCCGCGCCTTCGACGCCTCCGCCGACGGCTACGTACGGGCCGAGGGCGTCGGCGTCGTGGCGCTCAAGCGCCTCTCGGACGCGCTGCGCGACGGCGACCCGGTGCACGCCGTGGTGATCGGCAGCGGGGTGAACCAGGACGGACGCACCAACGGCATCACCGTGCCCAGCGCCGACGCCCAGGCCACGCTCATCGAGCGGGTCTGCGCCGAGGCGGGAGTGACACCGGGCAGCCTCCAGTACGTCGAGGCACACGGCACCTCCACCCCCGTCGGCGACCCGATCGAAGCGCGGGCGCTGGGCCGGGTGCTGGCGCAGGGCCGGGCGCCCGGGGCGCGGTGCTACGTCGGCTCGGTCAAGACCAACATCGGGCACACGGAGGCCGCCGCCGGCGTCGCGGGCCTGATCAAGACGGCGCTGGCCCTCCGGCACCGCCGCATCCCACCGCACCTGAACCTCGAACAGCCCAACCCCGCCATCGACTTCGCCGCGCTGCCCTTCGAGATCCCGACCGCACCGGTCGACTGGCCGGAGCACGAGGGACCCGCGCGGGCAGGCGTCAACTCCTTCGGCTTCGGCGGCACCAACGCCCACGTCCTGCTGGAGGAGGCGCCGCCCCGCCCGCCGGAGGAGCCGCGCGCGACGGCCCGGACGCCCGCCCGCTCGGTCCTCCCGCTGAGCGCCCGGCACGCGTCGGGCCCGGCCGAACTGGCCGCAGGCGTCCGCCGCGAACTTGCCGCCGGAGTGCCCCTCGCGGACCTCGGGCACACCCTGGCCCACCGCCGCCAGCACTTCGAGGAGCGCCTCGCCGTCGTCCACTCCCCCCTCGGCCCGCCCGGCTCCCTCGACGAGGTACTGGCCGCCTGCGAGCGCGGGGAGCAGCACCCCCGGGCCGTGCGGGGCCGCCTCCGGGAGCCCGGGGCGCAGCGGCTGGTGTGGGTGTTCACCGGCATGGGGCCGCAGTGGTGGGGCATGGGGCGCGAGCTCCTGGACGCCGAGCCCGTGTTCCGGGAGGCGGTCGAGCGCTGCGATCGGGAGGTCCGGCGCCAGGCGGGCTGGTCGCTGCTCGACGAGCTGACCCGGCCCGAGGCGGAGTCCCGGATGGCCGAGACCTGGCTCGCCCAGCCCGCCAACTTCGCCGTCCAGGCGGGGCTCGCGGCGCTGTGGGAACACCACGGGGTGCGGCCGGACGCCGTCGTCGGGCACAGCACCGGCGAGATCGCGGCCTTCCACCAGGCCGGGGTGTACGGCCTGGAGGACGCCGTCCGGATCGCGCTGGCGCGCAGCGCCCTCCAGCACCGGCTCGCGGGCACCGGCGTGATGCTGGCGGCGAACCTGTCCGAGGAGGAGGCCGAGCGGCTGGTCCGCCCGTACCGGGACCACGTGTCGGTCGCCGCCGTGAACAGCCCGGCGTCGGTGACGCTGTCCGGGGACCGGGACACCCTCGGGGAGCTCGCCGGGCGGCTGGAGCGGGAGCAGGTCTTCGCCCGGTTCCTCGACGTCGAAGTGCCGTACCACAGCGTGCGGATGGACCCGATCGAGGCCGAGCTGCACAAGGCGCTGGCCGGGATCGCGCCGCGCGCCGCCGGTCTCCCGCTGTATCTGACCGGCCGCGAGGGGCGTGCGCGGGGGCCGGAGCTGGACGCCGCGTACTGGTGGGAGAACGTCCGGCGGCCCGTCCGGTTCCGTGCCGCGGTCGACCGGCTGGTCGACGACGGGTACACGCTGTTCCTGGAGATCGGTCCGCACCCGGTGCTCGGCCACTCGATCCGGGAGTGCCTGGAGGGCCGGGCCGTCGAGGGGGTGACGCTGCCGTCGATCCGGCGCCGGGAGGACGAGCCCGAGCGGTTCGCCCGCTCCCTCGCTGAGTTGTACACGCTGGGCGTCGACGTGGACTGGTCGGTGCTCCAGCCCGTGGGGCGGCCGGTGCCGCTGCCGGGCTATCCGTGGCAGCGGGAGCGGTACTGGGTGGAGCCCGCGCCGGTGGAGCAGATCCGGCTCGGCCGGCTGGACCACCCGCTGCTCGGCCGGCGCACCTCCGCGCTGCAGCCGACCTGGGAGAGCCGCCTGGACACCGAGCGGCTGCCGTACCTGGCCGACCACCGGATCGAGGACAGCACGGTCTTCCCGGCCGCCGGGTACCTGGAGATGGCCGCGCAGGCGGTCCGGGCGCTGACCGGCGGCGACACGGCGACCCTGGCCGACGTCGAGTTCTCCCGGGCCCTGTTCCTGCCCGACGGCGAGGCGACGACCGTCCAGCTCGCCTTCGCACCGGAGGAGGCCGGGTTCACCATCGCCTCCCTCGCCGGTTCCGGGACCGGGGCTCCGGACCGTACGGTCCACGCGAGCGGGGTCGTCCGCACCGGGCAGCCACGCCGGCTCGCGGAACCGCTGGACACGGACGCGGTACGGGCGCGGGCGGGGCGTCGGCTCGACCGGGAGGCGTGCTACGGCGAGCTGGCGGCGCTCGGCTACCACTACGGCCCGGCGTTCCGGGCGATCGACGAGGTGTGGACGGCGCCCGGCGAGGCGCTGTCGCTGATCCGGCCCACCCCGGGCATGGGCGACGGGGCCGCGGACTGCCATGTGCACCCCGTGCTCCTGGACGCCTGCTTCCAGACCATGCTCACCGCGATGACGCCGGACGACGGCCGGTCCGCCGGGATCCGGCTGCCCGTCGGCATCGCGGAGCTGCGGCTGGACGCGGTCGGCGACCGGGCCCTGTGGGCGCACGCGACGGTGACCGCGGAGAGCGACGAGGAACTGGTCGGCGACCTCGCCCTGTACGCCGAGGACGGGACGCCGCTCGGCCGGATCAGCGGCTTCCGCGCGGCGGCGGTGGACCGGGTGGCCTCCTCGGTGAAGCTCGGCACCATCGACGGCTGGCTGGCCGAGGTGGTCTGGGAGGAGACGCCCACCGAGGCGCCGGAGGACGGCGGGACCGCCGAGGGGACCGGGGACGGTCCCGACGGCTTCCCCGCGCCCGACCTGGTGGTCTTCGCCGACGAGGGCGGGCTCGGCGCGCGGATGGCCGAGGCGGTCGTGGCGCGCGGCGGGCGGTGCC
This sequence comes from Streptomyces sp. NBC_00464, assembly GCF_036013915.1. NCBI lineage: Bacteria > Bacillati > Actinomycetota > Actinomycetes > Kitasatosporales > Streptomycetaceae > Streptomyces > Streptomyces sp. NBC_00464. Next base: position 115,354 of record NZ_CP107899.1, read on the forward strand.
GGCTGGTCCGCCCGGGCAGCCGATACCGAAGCGGGGCCCGGCACATGACCGTGCGACCCGATTCGGCGGCCGATCTGCGCAGGCTGTTCGACGAACTCGGGCCGGGGTTCGGAGCCGTGGTGCATCTGTGGAACCTCGATCTGCCCCGGCTGGACACGGTCGGCGCGGCGGACCTCGACGGGATCGGCACGGTCGGCGGCTACTCGCTCGTCCTGCTCGCCCAGGTGCTGCCCGAGGCGTGCCCGGAGGGGCGCCTGCACATCGTCACGAGGGGCGCCCAGGCGGTGGTGCCGGGCGAGCCGGTGGAGCCGTTCGGCGCGCCCGCCTGGGGCATCGGCCGGGTGCTGTGGCAGCAGGAGCTCATCGGTCACAGCGGCAAACTGATCGATCTCGACCCGGCCGGGGGTCCCGGCGAGGCCGAGGTGCTGCTGCGCGCGCTCACGGCGGACGACGGCGAGGGCGAGATCGCGCTGCGGTCCGGGCGGCGGCACCTCAGCCGGCTGCGTCCGCCCGCGGGGCTGACCCGTCCGCTGCCGCTGCGGCTGCGCGCGGACGGCGCCTATCTGGTCACGGGCGCGTTCGGGGCGCTGGGGCGGCTGCTCTGCCGCACCCTGGTACGGCGCGGGGCCCGGCGCCTGGTCCTGCTCGGCCGCACCGGCGTGCCGGAGCGCGGCGCGTGGCGGGGGCTCGATCCGGGCGGCCCCGAGGGGCGGCGGGTCGCGTTCCTGCGCGAGCTCGAAGCGCTCGGCGCAGAGGTGCTGGTCGCCGCGGTAGACGTGACCGACGCGGCGGCCATGGAGGGCTGGCTGGCCGGGCGTCGGGCCGCCGGTCTGCCGCCGGTGCGGGGCGTGTTCCACCTCGCGGGACAGGTGCGGGACGTCCTGCTGCCGTCGTTGGACCGCGAAGCGTTCGACGCGGGCTACGGGCCGAAGGTGCACGGCGGGTACCTGCTGCACCGGCTGCTGCGCGACGAGCCGGTCGAGCACTTCGTACTGTTCGCGTCGGTCGCCTCGCTGCTGACCACGGCCGGTCAGGTCAACTACGCGGCCGGGAACGCGTTCCTGGACGCGCTCGCCCATCACCGCCGGGCGCTCGGTCTGCCCGCGCTCAGCCTGGACTGGGGGCCGTGGGCCACCGGCATGATCGAGGAGCTCGGGCTGGTCGCCCACTACCGGGACGCACGCGGGATGAGCTCGCTGGCGCCGGAGGCGGGCATGGCGGTCCTGGAGCGGGTGATCGGGCAGGACCGGGCCCAGTTGCTGGTGGCCGCGGTGGTGGACTGGCCGGTGTTCCTGTCCTGGTATCCCACCCCGCCGCCGCTGGTGTCGGTGCTCGCCGCCGCGGCGCCGCGGGAGGTCCCGGCGGGGCAGGGCGGCAGTCTGCTCGACGCGTTCCGCGCCGCCGACGAGGCGGCGCGTACGGCGTTGGTGGCCGAGCGGTTCGCGGCCCTCGCGGCGGGTGTGCTGCGGGTGCGGCCGGAGCTGGTCGACGCGGACGCCCGGCTCGGCTCGCTCGGTCTGGACTCGCTGCTCGCCATGGAGCTGCGGGCCCGGACCCACACCGAGCTGGGGGTCTCGCTGCCGGTGGTGGCGCTGCTCAGCAATGGGCCGGTGAGCGAGCTGACCGAGCGGCTGCACGCGGGGCTGACCGAGCTCGCGGCGGCCGGGGGTCCGGTGGCGGAGACGGCGGTGGATTTGTTCACCGACGAGGCGTGCTACCCACTCACCCACAACCAGCAGGCCCTGTGGTTCCTCCGGCAGCTCAACCCGGACGGCTTCGCGTACAACATCGGCGGCGCGGTGGAGGTGCGCGCGGAGCTCGACCCGGAGCTGCTGTTCGATGCCTTCCGGACGCTGATCGCCCGGCATCCGAGCCTGCGCGTCAACATCACCGCCGAGGACGGGCGTCCGGTCCAGCGGGTGCGGCCCGAGGCCATCGCCGACACCGGTCTTCTCGATGTGTCCGGGCTGCCCTGGGACGAGGTCCGCGCCCGGCTGGTAGCGGAGTACCGCAGGCCGTACGACCTGGAGCGGGATCCTCTGGTGCGGCTGCGGCTGTTCCGACGGGCCCCGGACCGCTGGGTGCTGATGAAGGCGGTCCACCACATCGTCTCGGACGCGATCTCCACCTTCACCTTCATCGAGGAGCTGTTCGAGGTCTACCACGGGCTGCGCACCGGCCGGCCGGCGGAGCTGGCCCCGGTCCGGGCCCGCTACCTGGACTTCCTCAACCGGCGGAACCGCTTCCTGGCCGGGCCCGAGGCGCCGCGGATGCTGGAGTACTGGCGGGAGCACCTGCCGCGGGAGGTCCCGGCGCTCGAACTGCCCACCGACCGGCCGCGCCCGCCGGTGCAGACCGACAACGGCGCCTCCGAGTTCTTCCAGCTCGACGACGAGCTCAGCGCCCGGGTGCAGACGCTGGCCCGGGAGCACAACGTCACCGTGTTCACGGTGCTGCTCACCGCGTACTACCTGCTGCTGCACCGCTGGTCGGGGCAGGACGAGATCGTGGTCGGCAGCCCCGTCACCGGGCGCACCGAGGAGGAGTTCGCCTCCGTCTACGGCTACTTCGTCAATCCGCTGCCGCTGCACGTGAGCCTGGCCGGGGAGCCGTCGGTGGCCGAGCTGCTGGGCCGGGTGCGGGACACGGTCCTCGGGGGCCTCGACAATCAGGAGTACCCGTTCGTGCTGCTCGTTGAGCAGTTGGGCCTCCAGCACGACCCGAGCCGCTCGGCGGTCTTCCAGGCGATGTTCATCCTGCTCACCCACAAGGTGGCCGTGGAGCGCTTCGGATACACACTGGACTACATCGAACTCCCCGAGGAAGAGGGGCAGTTCGATGTCACGCTGTCCGCGTACGAGGACCGGTCCGACGGGCGCTTCCACTGCGTGCTGAAGTACAACACCGACCTGTTCGACGCGGCGACGGTGCGTCGGATGACCGCGCACTACCGGAACCTCCTCGACGGCCTGACCCGCGCGGAGGGCGAGCGCCCGGCGGGACGGCTGCCGATGCTGGGGGCCGGGGAACGGGAGCGGATCGTCACCGGGTTCGGCGGCGTCGGCCGACGGATCGACCACGACGTGCCGGTGCACGAGCTGATCGGGAAGATCGCCGCGCAGTTCCCGGAGGCGGTCGCGGTGTCCGTGCCGGGCGGGCGGCGGCTCGGCTACCGGGAGCTGGACCAGCGCTCGCGGCGCGTGGCGGCCTCGCTGCGCGAACGCGGCGTCGGCGCCGGGACGGTGGTGGCGGTGCATCTTGCGAAGTCGCCGGAGCTGGTGATCGCGCTGCTCGCGGTGTGGCGGGCCGGGGGCGCGTATCTGCCGCTGGACCCGGACCACCCGGCGGAGCGGCTGGCCGAGCTGATGGAGAACGCCGGGGCCACGCTGGTTCTGACCGACGGGCGGCGGGGCCGGGCGGCCCGGCTGCCGGGACGGCCGGTCACCCTTGACGACCTGGACCGGCCGGGGACCGAGGAGCGGCCGGAGCCGGCCGTGGGCCTCGACCAGACGGCATACGTGATCCACACCTCGGGTTCCACCGGCCGCCCCAAGGCGGTGCGGGTCAGCCACCGCAACCTGGCCTCGGTGCTCGTCGCCTGGCAGCAGGAGTACCGGCTGGACACCGACGTCCGGGTGCACCTGCAGATGGCGGGCGTCTCCTTCGACGTGTTCACCGGGGACCTGGTCAGGGCGCTGTGTTCGGGCGGGACGCTGGTCCTCGTCGACCGGGACCTCCTCTTCGACACCGCGCGGCTCTACCGGACCATGCGCGAGGAGGGCGTGGACTGCGGCGAGTTCGTGCCGTCGGTGGCGCGCGGGCTGCTGGCGCACTGCGAGCGGAAGGGGCTGGGCCTGGAGTTCATGCGCCTGGTGATCGTCGGCTCGGATGCCTGGCGGGCGGGCGAGCACCGGAGGCTCGTCGCGCTGTGCGGGCCGGGGACCCGGGTGGTCAACTCGTACGGGCTGACCGAGGCCACCATCGACAGCGCCTACTACGAGGGGCCGGCGGAGGGGCTGGAGCCGGGCCGGATGGTGCCGGTCGGCCGGCCGCTGCCCAACAGCGAGCTGTACGTCCTCGACCGGCACGGCGAGCCGGTGCCGCCGGGGGTGGCCGGTGAGCTGTGGATCGGCGGCGCCGGCGTCGCCGACCGCTACCTGGGCGATCCGGAGCGGACGGCCGAGCGGTTCGTGACCCTCGAACCGGGCGGCGAACCCGTACGGCTGTACCGGACGGGGGACCTCGGGCACTGGGACGCGGAGGGGGTGCTGCACCTCCTCGGGCGGGCCGACGGGCAGGTGAAGGTGCGCGGCCACCGGGTGGAGACCGGGGAGATCGAGGCGCGGCTGGCCGCCCGGCCCGAGCTGGCGCAGGTGTGCGTGACGGTACGGCGGGACGAGACGGGCGAGAACGTGCTGTGCGCCTACTGCGTGCCCGCGCCGGGCGCGGTGGCCGACGCCCGGGGGCTGCGCCGCCACCTCGCGGAGCAGCTGCCGACGTATCTGATCCCGGCGCACTTCACTGAGGTGTTCGCGCTGCCGCTGACCGCGAACGGCAAGGTCGATCTCGGCGCGCTGCCGGAGCCGCGCGCGGAGGCGGGACCGGAGAGGTACGAACCGCCGGTGACGCTGTACGAGACGCGGATGGCGGGGCACTGGCGGTCGCTGCTCGGGCTGGAGCGGCCGGGGCTGCGGGACGACTTCTTCGAGGCGGGCGGCAGTTCGATCAAGCTGATCGAGCTGATCCACCACCTGCGGACCGAGTTCAACGCGTCCGTGCCGGTCGGGCCGCTGTTCCGGACCAGCACCCTGCACGGCATGGCCCGCACCCTGGAGGACGTCGTCACCGGGCGGCTGCCCGGCGCCGAGCCGTACCTGTGGTTCAACCCGGGCGCGGACCCGGCGGCGACGGTGTTCTGCCTGCCGCCCGCGGGCGGGCACGGGCTGGTGTACCGGCAGCTCGCGGCGCGGCTGCCCGAGCACCGCTTCGCCGCGTTCAACTACCTGTCGGGTCCGGACAAGGCGGCCCGGTACGCGGATCTGGCCGAGGAGCTGCACCCGGGCGGGCCGTACACGCTGTTCGGCTACTCCCTCGGCGGCAACCTCGCGTTCGAGATCGCCGGGGAGCTGGAGCGGCGGGGCCGCGCGGTGGACCTCGTGCTGATCATGGACTCGTACCGGATCGCCGAGGCCGTCGCCCTCGGCGAGGAGCACCTGGCCGAGTTCGAGGCGGAGCTCGCGGAGCACCTGCGGCGGCACACCGGTTCCGAGATCGTCGCCCGGGAGACCGTGGAGCAGGCCCGCGAGTACCTGGCGCACTGCGGTGCTCACCCGTCGCTCGGTGTGCTCGGCGCGCCGATCGCGGTGATCTCCGACCAGGACAAGCTGCTCCGCTTCGCGGCGGACGAGCCCGGCGGCTGGCACGGGGTCACCGCCGCCGGGTGCACCGTACGCGAGGGGCACGGGCGGCACGCCGAGATGCTCGACGGCTCGTTCCTCGACGGGAACGCGGAGCTGGTCCGGGCGCTGCTGGCGGGAGGTACCGCGGATGGGCGTGCGTGACGGCGGGCCCCGTTGGGAGGCCCGGCCTCCCGGCGGGCGGCCCCGGGTGATCATCATCGGCGCGGGCATGTCCGGTCTGGCCGCCGGCTGCTACGCGCAGATGAGTGGGCTGGAGAGCCGGATCTTCGAGAAGCACGTGCTGCCAGGGGGCTGCTGCACCGCCTGGGCCCGGCAGGGCTACCTCTTCGACTACTGCATCGACTGGCTGGTCGGCACGGCACCCGGGACCGGGGCGAACGACGTGTGGCGCGAGCTCGGGGCGCTGGACGGGAAGCGGATCACCCATTTCGATCAGTTCAACCGGGTGGTGACGGAGGACGGCCGGTCCGTCACGTTCTACAACGACCCGGACCGGCTCCAGAAGCACCTGCTGGAGCTCTCGCCCGGCGACGAGCGCCTGATCCGGGCGTTCTGCCGGGACCTCAGGCGCTTCGCGGGGCTCGCCCCGCACTGGGAGCTGAAGCCGCCGCCGCTGAAGTCCCTGACGGAGAAGGCGCGAACGCTGCTCGCGATCCTGCCGGCGTTCCGGCTGTACTGGCGCACCGCGGCCACGCCGATGCGCCGGTTCGCGGACCGCTTCGAGGACCCGCTGCTGCGCCAGGCGTTCCCGAACATGTTCCTCCAGGAGCTGACCGGCTTCCCGCTGCTCCCCTTCCTCTTCACGATGTCCTGCGCCTTCAACGGCAACGCGGGCTTCCCGGAGGGCGGTTCGCTGGGTCTGGCCCGGTCGGTGGAGGAGCGGTACACGGGGCTCGGCGGGCACATCGGCTACCGCGCCCGGGTGGAGCGGATCCTCGTCGAGGACGGGCGGGCGGTCGGCGTACGGCTGCGGGACGGGCAGGAGCACTTCGCCGACCATGTGATCGCCGCCTGCGACGGGCCGACGGTGCTGGACCGGCTGCTGGAGGGGCGGTGGAGCAGCCCGCGCACCGAGCGGCTGTACACGGAGCTGCTGGACCGGCCGGACAACCTGTACCCGGCGGTGGTCTCCGCGTTCGTCGGAATCGACGGCCCGCTGCCCGCTGGTGAGCCACACAGCACCACGTACCTCCTCGGTCCGGAGCGGGGCGCGGCGCTGCCGGGGAGCCTCCAGCACAGTCTGGTGGTGCAGCGGCGGTCCGACTACGCCGACGGCTTCGCGCCGGCCGGGAAGTCGGTGCTGCACTGCACGTACTTCACCGACCACCGGTCCTGGCAGGATCTGCGGAAGGCGGACCGGCGGGCGTACCGGGAGCGCAAGCAGGAGGTCGTCGACTTCCTGCGGGGCTTCCTGGCCGAGCGTCATCCGGGCCTCGAGGAGCGGATCGAGCTGGTGGACGTGGCGACGCCGGCGACGACGGAGCGGTACACCGGCAACACCTACGGCAGCATCCTGGCCTGGAAGGCGTTCTCCGAGGCCGACGACGTGTCGACCGCGCTGGTGGACCGGGACCGGATGCGGCTGCCGGGGCTGAGCGGCTTCTCGATGGCCGGGCAGTGGACCGGGATGGGCGGCCTGATCCGGGCCGCGACCAGCGGCCGGTACGCGGTCCAGTTCCTCTGCGACGAGCTGGGCAGGGAGTTCCGGGCCTGGCCGAGCGAGGGTGCCGGGCCGTGGCATCCCGGGAAGCTGGGCCGGCTGCCACGACTCGAACAGCGGGGCGACGCCGGGAAGGCGGCGGTGGCCGAATGACCAGAAGGACCATGCTGATCGTCGGCGGAGGGCTCGGCGGGCTCTCCACCGGCTGCTACGCCCAGATGAACGGCTATCGCAGCAGGGTGCTGGAGATGCACGAGATCCCGGGCGGCTCCTGCACGGCCTGGGACCGGGGCGACTTCACCCTCGACTGCTGTGTGAGCTGGCTGCTCGGCAGCGGGCCGGGCAACGAGATGCACCAGATCTGGCTGGAGCTCGGCGCGCTCCAGGGCAAGCGGATGCGCAACTTCGACGTGTTCAACACGGTGCGCGGCCGGGACGGGCGGGCGGTCCACTTCTACTCCGATCCGGACCGCCTCGAAGCGCACCTGCTCGCACTCTCCCCCGGCGACGCCCGGGTGATCCGCGACTTCTGCGCCGGGCTGCGGACCTTCCGCAAGGCACTGGCCCGCTACCCGTTCCTCACCCCGGTCGGGCTCATGGGCCGCCTGGAGCGCTGGCGGATGCTGGCGTCCCTGGTCCCCTACTTCAACGTGATCCGGCGCTCCATCGGCACGCTGATGCGGGACTACTCGCAGCGCTTCCGGGACCCGCTGCTGCGCGAGGCGTTCAACTTCATCCTGTACGAGAAGCATCCCAACTTCCCCGTGCTGCCGTTCTACTTCCAGCTCGCGGCGCACGCCGACGCCTCGGCCGGTGTCCCCGAGGGCGGCTCGCTGGGCCTGGCCCGCTCGGTCGAGGAGCGCTACCGAGGGCTCGGCGGCGAGGTCATGTACAACGCCAGGGTCGTGGAGATCCTGGTGGAGAACGACCGGGCGGCCGGGGTCCGGCTGAGCGACGGCACGGAGCTGCGGGCGGACATCGTGGTCTCCGCCTGCGACGGGCGCACCACGCTCCTCGACCTGCTGAAGGGCCGCTACCTCACCGACACCTACCGGGAGCTGTACACCCGGACCATCGCGGAACCCGACATGGTCTTCCCCGGCTACCTCACGGTCTTCCTGGGGCTGCGCCGGCCCTTCCCGGACGGCGAGCCCTGCACCACGTACCTCCTGGAGGACGCGGTCGCGGAACGGCTCACCGGCATCCGGCACCCCAGCGTCAACGTGCAGTTCCGCAGCCGCCACTACCCGGAGCTGTCGCCGCCGGGCACCTCCGTGGTGTACGCCACGTACTTCTGCGACATCGCGCCGTGGAGGGAGCTGAGCACCGGTCCCGAGCAGTTCACCCGGATCCGCCGCGGCGAGGAGCTGCACACGCTGCCGGTCGGGCGCGGGCGCGACTACCAGCGGGCCAAGCGGCAGGTGCGGGACACGATCGTGGACTTCCTCGACGAGCGGCACCCCGGGCTGCGGGACGCGATCGTGGTGCGGGACGTGTCCACCCCGCTCACCCAGGTCCGCTACACCGGCAACTACGACGGCACGGTGCTCGGGTGGCAGCCGTTCGTGGACAGCGGCGAGACCGTGGAGCAGGAGGTCAAGCGACACGGTCCGGGACTGCCGGGGCTCGCGGACTTCTATCTGTCCGGCGTCTGGGCCACCACCGGCGGCCTGATCCGGGCCGCGGCCTCGGGACGGCACGTCATGCACTTCGTCTGCCGCGACGACGGGCGGCCGTTCACCGCCTCCGTCGACGACAGCGCCCCTCTCCCCGTACAACTCATCGAACCCGCAGGAGCGACCCCGTGAAGACCGAGAAGTGGATCGTCAGCGAGCACAACGACGGCGTGCCGGACGTGGACCGGATGTACGTGAAGGTGGTGGAGGAGCTCGACACCGACCTGGCCGAGGACGAGATGCTGCTGCGCACGCGGTACGTCTCCGTCGACCCGTACCTCCACGGGATCGCCCTGGACACCCCGATGGGCGACCACATGGGCGCCGACTCGATCATGGAGGTGCTGGCGGCCGGACCGCGGGCGATGTTCGGCGTCGGGGACCTCGTGCAGGGCTTCGGCGGCTGGCGCACCCACCTGGTCAGTAACGGCGCGGGGGCGCTGTGGCAGACCGGCACGTTCCCGATGGTCTTCCCCGCGTACCGGAAGCTGGACCCGGCCCACTACGACGAGGCGCTGCCGCTGAGCACCGCGCTCGGCATCCTCGGCGGCGCCGGGATGACCGCGTGGGGCGCCCTCACCACCTTCCTGGCCGTACGGACCGGCGACACGGTCCTGATCAGCGGCGCGTCCGGCGCGATCGGCACGCTGGTCGGGCAGCTGGCGAAGCGGGCGGGCGCGCGGGTGGTGGGCACGACCGGTTCGCCGGAGAAGGCGGCGCGGCTGACGGCGCTCGGCTTCGACGCCGTCGTCGTCTTCCGGCACGGCGGGGACCCTGCGCAGCTCCGCGAGGACCTGGCGAAGGCGGCTCCTGGCGGCGTCGACCGGTACTTCGACAACCTCGGCGGGGTCATGACCGACACCGTCTTCACGATGCTCACCGTGGACAGCCGGGTCGCGGTGTGCTGGCAGTGGGCGAGCCAGGTCGGCGGCGAGTGGACCGGGCCCCGGCTGCTGCCGTACATCATGTTCCCGCGCACGACGATCCGCGGGATCTTCGCGCTGGAGTGGTTCACCGAGGACAAGTGGGCGGCGCTGCACGCCGAGCTGGGGCCGCTGGTGCGCGCCGGCGAGATCCGCTACCAGCAGACCGTGCACCACGGCTTCGACTCCATTCCCGCCGCCTACCGCAGCCTGTACACCGACCGCGCGGCGTCCTTCGGCAAGGTGCTGGTCGAGCTGTGAGGCGCGGCCACACCCGGGCGCTCACGGAGGGCCCGAGCCCGGCCGACGCGCACGAGCCAGTCCTGCCGTACCCCGACGGCTGGTTCTCGGTGGCGTTCTCCTCGGAGGTGGTGCGGGGGACGCTGCTGACCCGGCCGCTCCAGGGCGAGGACGTGGTGCTCTACCGGCTCCGCGACGGCGAGGTGCGGGCGGTCCGCCCGTACTGCCCGCACCTGGGGGCGCATCTCGGGCTCGGCGCGCTGGAGGGCGACGAACTGCTGTGCCCCTTCCACCGCTTCGCCTTCGGCCCGGACGGCGCCTGCACGCGGACGGGGTACGGCACGCCCCCGCCGCCGTCCTCGGACCTGACCCTGCTGCCGGTGCGCGAGGTCGACGGCGCCGTCTTCGTGTGGCGGCACCACGACGGGCGGGCGCCGGACTGGGAGCTCACGCCCTGGCACACGCTCGGGACGCGGGCGCCGCGGTTGGCCGCGTGGGAGATGGCGGGGCACAGCCAGGACGTGGTCGAGAACACGGTGGACATCGGGCACTTCACGCCGCTGCACGGCTGGGGCGCGTCGGAGGTAGCCGAGCCGGCGGTCTTCGAGGGGCGGTCCTTCCGGGTCTCGGTGCGCTCCGAGGAGCGGGTGCCGCTGCTGGGCGCGAGTCCGCTGGAGGTGACGCTGGAGGGCAACGGGATCAGCCGGGTGCACGTGTGCACGGCGCTCCCTCGGTTCGGGGTGCGCACCTGTGCCGTATACACGACCACGATGATCGCGCCCGCGGCCTTCCAGCTGCGCCAGACGAGCCGCTTCGAGGTGGCCGAGCCGGCCGCCCTTCCGGCCCCGCTGGCCCGCTGGGTGAGCGGCTCGGCACACCGGCTGCTGGCGGGTGTGATGTTCCGGGGCAACTGCGCTTTCGTGTCCCAGGACTTCCCGGTCTGGGCGACGAAGCGGTACGTGTCTCCGCCCCGGCTGGCCCGCGGCGACGGCCCGATCGGCCCGTTCCGCCACTGGGCCCGGCAGTTCTACCCGCCGGACCGGCTGCGGGCGCGGGTGCCGTCGTCAGTGATGCGGGGAGCGGCGGGGGAAGCGGAGAGCAGGGTGACGTAGCCCGGCCGCTCCGAGAAGCCGGGGGCGGGGGCTTCGCCGGACGGGAGGACGGGGCGGTTCGGATGACGGCGGGGCGTCAGGCGCTCCGCCACGCCTGGTGCTCTTCGAGCGCGAGCATCTGCGCCGCCACGACCTCCGACACACCGGACTGACCTGGTTCGCCGACGCCGGGGTCCACGTACCCGTCCTCCGCAGAATCGCCGGCCACGGTTCACTGACCACCACCCAGCGCTACCTGCACCCGGACGTCCACAAGATCACGGCCGCCGGGGCGGCGCTCTCGGCCCACTTCAACGTGCTGCGCGCACCACGCTCACTCCCGAGCCCCGTCGTCATGACCCGCTGACCCGGTCAAGGACGCCGGACCCCTACTTGGTCCCCAACCGGTCCCCAAAAATGATCAGGGCCGGTTTCGGATTGCTCCGAAACCGGCCCTGATCTACGACTGTCTCCAGTCGGGACGACAGGATTTGAACCTGCGACCCCTTGACCCCCAGTCAAGTGCGCTACCAAGCTGCGCCACGTCCCGTTGCCCGCCTGACCTGGGGTTTCCCCCTGGCTGAACGCGCATGAGAACAATACCGCACTTCAACCGGTGGTCACGAACGGCTTTCCCCGCTTGACCTCAACCGCACTTGATGTTGAACGCTGATCGGCATGACGAACACGACTGCCGCACCGGCTTCCGCATACCGCGACCTGCCCCGGCTCATGAGCCTGATGACCGGCGACGAAAAGCACGGCCCCGCCGCCACCTCGACCCTCGACGCCCTGTGGGTGCTGTACGACCGGGTGCTGCGGGTGACACCCGAGACCGTCGACGCGCCGGACCGCGACCGGTTCCTGCTGTCGAAGGGGCACGGGCCGATGGCGTACTACGCGGTCCTCGCCGCGCACGGGTTCTTCGGCGAGGAGCTGCTGACCGGCTTCGGATCGTACGACTCGCCGCTCGGCCACCATCCCGACCGGCTGCTGGTGCCCGGCGCCGAGATCGGCAGCGGCTCACTGGGGCACGGGCTGCCGCTGGCCGTGGGGACCGCGCTGGGGCTGCGGGCCCAGGGGCTGACCGGGCCGCGGGTGTGGGTGCTGACCGGAGACGCCGAGCTGGACGAGGGCAGCAATCACGAGGCGATCGCCTACGCGGGCCCGGCCGGCCTGGAGCAGCTGCACACCGTGGTGATCGACAACGCCTCGGCGACGTACGGCCGCCCCGGCGGGATCGCGGAGCGGTTCGCGACCGCGGGCTGGTCGGTCGAGTCGGTGGACGGGCGGGACCACGAAGCCCTGTACACGGCCTTCACCGCACCGCACCCGGGGCAGCCGAGGGCCGTGGTCGCCCGGGTCGCCCCCAAGAGCTGAGTCACGCGGCACACGCGCCCACCCACATCCCGCGACCGAAGAATCCGATGACTCCGAAGAAGAGGAACATCCCCATGGACACGATGCGCGACCGCTTCATCGCCACCACCACACGCCTGCTCGACGAGGATCCCCGCCTGGCACTCGTCCTGGCGGAGATCAGCCGCGACGGATTCGACCGGGCCGAGCGGGACCATCCCGACCGGGTCGTCAACGTCGGCATCCGCGAGCAGCTGCTCGTCGGGGCCGGGGCCGGGATGGCGCTCACCGGAATGCGACCGATCGTGCACACCTTCGCAAGCTTCCTGGTGGAGCGGCCGTTCGAGCAGGTGAAGCTGGACTTCGGCCACCAGGGGGTCGGCGGGGTGCTGGTGAGCGCCGGGGCCTCGTACGACTGGCCGGCCGGCGGGTTCACCCACATGGCGCCCGGGGACGTCGCTCTCATGGACACGCTGGACGGGTGGACCGTGCACGTTCCGGGGCATCCCGACGAGGCGGAGACGCTGCTGCGTGAGGCGGCCGCAGGGGACGGGCGGGTGTACGTGCGACTGTCGCTGCAGTCCAACGACCGGGGGCGTCCGGTCGGTGGGACGGGCGGGTTCACCACCGTGCGGGAGGGAGCGGACGGGGTCGTGGTCGCCGTCGGCCCGATGCTCGACAACGTCCTCGCCGCGACGGAGGGACTCGACGTGACCGTGTTGTACGCGACCACGGTGCGCCCGTTCGACGCCCAGGGGCTCCGCCGGGCGGTCGGCGACCGGACCACCGCCGATGTCGTGATCGTCGAGCCGTATCTGGCGGGCACCTCGACGGGCGCCGCCAACGACGCGCTCGCCGTGCTCCCCCACCGGATCCTGGGGCTCGGCGTGGCCCGCGAGGAACTGCGGCGGTACGGGCAGATGGACGAGCACCTCGCGGCGCACGGCCTGGACCCGCAAGGGCTGCGGCAGCGGATCGGCGGATTCCTGGGCCGGTGAACCGGCGGTGCGCGGCCGCGGCCCGCCCATTGACCCCGCGGCAGGCGTGAACCTACCCTGACAACGCACTCAGAAAGCGCTTTCTAACCCTCCTCGGCACCTATCGCACAGGGAGCGCCCGATGAACCGTCCCCCTCCGATCCGTGGTGTCTTACGGAGCCTGTTCCCCCCACGCGACCTCATTCCCATCGCCGGCCTCGTCCTCTGCCCGGTGATCACCCTCTGCCTGCTGGCGAGCTCACCTTCCCGGGCGCATGCCGCCCCCTCGCGGGTACCGGGTCTGGTCCCGGTCACCTGGCCACAGCCCGCCTTCTGCGAGGCGGAGTGGTTCACGACGACCGGCGGGGCGCACGGCGGAGCGATGACGGAGAACCGGGCCGGCGACTCCGGCGGGAGGCGGATCACGGAGATCGAGGACGGCGACTGGATCGACCTCGGCCGCGTGTCGCCTGCGACAGTCCGCTCGGTGACCGTCCGCGCCGCATCCGGCGGCATCGGCGGCACGGTCGAATTCCGGTCGGGGTCACCGGCCGGACCGCTCCTGGGGAGCCTCGCCGTCCCGGTCACCGGCGGATGGGAGCGCCCCGCGTCGCCGACGGCCCGGCTGACGGGTGCCGAGGGCGGGGTACGGCTGTTCGCCGTGTTCACCAATCCTGCATGGGGTGCGGGATCGGCCGACCTGTTCGCTGTGGACTGGTTCCGCTTCAACCCTCCGGCGGCCGGTGACGGATAGCCGGCGCAACGCCGGACACCGGACCGGCCCGAGGGCCGGTCCGGTGTCCGGGTGCGGTGGAGGTGTCAGGAGTGGACGAGCACCTGCGCCAGTGCCACCCGGCCTGTGCCGGTGGCCACGATCTTCACCGTGCGGGTGCGGCTGTCCAGGTTCACCAGCGTGGGACGCAACGCCTTCCCACTGACGTGCACCGTGCCGTCGTCCGTCACGACGTCGAAGTCGGCCGTGGCGGAGCCGGAGTTGTTCCACACCTCCACCTGCCGGACGTGCCGGACACCGCCGAGGTCCACCTGCCACCAGGCACCCTCCTCGGAGAGCGTGCGGGTGTCCGTGTTGGTGTCGGCGTCCAGGGCCAGTTCCGCCGTCGCCGTTCCCTCGGTGGAGGACTGGGTGGCCGTGCCCGTGCGCGCGAGGTCGGTGCGCAGCCGCTCGACCGGACCGCCGCGGGAACCCGCGCGAGCGGCGACGGCGAGCGCTTCGGCAGGCAGCCGGTCCAACCCGGTGAGGTTGTCCGTCATGACGGAGCCCCGGCCGGCGAGTGCGGGTGCGGCGGTGTCGGTCCAGTTGCCCCGGGCGATGTTCTCGATGCCGTAATCCGCCCAGTTGGAGACCCACTTGTAGCCGATGCGGGTGATGACGTTCTTCTCGACGGTGATGTGCGAGGACTGCTCGTCGAGGTAGATGCCGTTGCCGTCGCGCTCGGTGTTGCCGTACGCGGAGCGGTTGATGTAGTTGCCGCTCAGGACGGTGCCGGGCTGGGCGCCCTGGGTGTAGATGGCGCCGCCGTCGTGCTGCTGCTGCGCCACCTCCATGACGTCGGTGATGCGGTTGTTCGTCACCTTGTTGTCGCGCAGCACGGACTTCTGGGCCTCGGTCTGGTTCCAGCCCCAGCCGACGGAGATCCCGGAGTACGGGAGGTGGTCCAGGCTGTTGTGGTCGACGGTCAGCTCCGCCTCGTAACCGGCCCAGATACCGACCGCGTCGGTGTACTCCACGCCGGTGCGGCTGATGGTGTTGTACGCGACGGTGTTGCGCTCACCGGTGAGTTCGGCTCCGGGCATCGGCTCCGTGTCGCCGACGTACACCGCGCCCGATGACAGGTCGGTGAACGTCGAGCGAGTCACGGAGCTGTCCTTCGTGCCTGCTTCCAGGATCGCACCGGCCCCGCCGAGGTGGGTGAACCGGCTGTGGTCGATGCTCACCCCCCGTCCGCCGCGGACGGTGACCGCGGCGGACGGCTTGGTGTAGAAGCGGCCCGCGTGGTCGACGGGGCCGGTGGCTCCGGTCAGGGTGAGACCGGCCTGCATGCCCGCATAGCCCTCGTCGGTGCCGGGCTGTCGGTACGCCGCATACGCGAAGCCGATCCCGTCGACGGTGACGTCGTGGGCACCGTCGACGACGAGCAGCTGTTCGGTGTGCGGAGTGATGGCCTGCGCGCGGCGCATGTTCTCGCCCTTGCGCGGCAGGTAGGTGACGGTGCGGTCGGTCGAGTTCCAGACGAACTCGCCCGGCTGGTCAAGCAGTTCGGGGGCGTTCTCGAAGAAGGCGACGCCGCTGTAGCGGTTGGAGTCGACCGTGGTGGAGTCCCAGGCAGGTCCGGTGCGCTCGGTGCCACTCGCCGAATTGGTCCAGCAGGGCTGGGCGAAGGTCATGGTGTCGCCGCTGACGCCCGCGATCCGGCAGTGGTAGTTGCGCCAGCGGACCCGGATGACGGCCTCGGCGTCCGTGGGGCGCTGCCACCGGTCGATTCCGGTGGCGGTCGCACCCGTCATGCCGGCCTTGGTCGCGTCGCACGTGGCGGCCGCGCAGGCCTCGCCTCGGGCGCGGGTCGCGCGGTTGCCGTCGACGAAGAGCTGGCGCGGGGTGACACCGGCGGGGACATCGGCGCTCCAGGTGCCGTCGGTGTTCTGCCGCCAGCCCGTGATGTCCTGTCCGCCGGAGAGAACGGGCCGGGCGCCGGGGGCCGCGGCCCAGGAGACGCCGGAGTCCGCGGCGCCGAGCCTCAGGGGCTCGTCGAGCCGGTATGTACCGTTCTTGAGGAGCACACGGACCTCGCGTCCTGTCACGGTGCGGGCCAGGTCGCGGGCCCCTTCCGTGGTGCAGGGGTGAGCGACGGTGCAGGAGGTGCCGTGGCCGTCCGGGGCCGCGTACAGGGTGCGGGTACCGGGTGCGGCCTGGGCCGTCGGGGCGGCGAGGAGCGCGGCCAGGAACACCGCGGTGGCGGTGGCGGCGGTTCCTCGTACGACGTTCATCGGGCGGTTCACGCAGATGCCTTCCAGTCGGGGTGGCCGGGCATGGGCGGATTGACGGCTCCGAAGAGCCAGTCGCGCAGGAACGGGTCCACGGAACGGTCGCCGGTGACGTCGACGGTGTGCCGGATGAAGGCCTCACTGGTGTACGTGGAGTCCTTGAAGCGCTTCACCCACTCACGCATCACCTTGTCGAACGACGGCCGGCCGATCTGCAGGCTCAGGGCGTACAGGACGAGCGCGCCGCCGTCGTAGATGTTCGTGCCGCCGAGCGCCTTGGGCAGTCCGGGCGGGCCGTCGGTGGCGCGGACCGCGTCGAGCTTCTCGTACGTCGACTTCATCTTGTCGGCGAAGACGGACCAGCCGCGCTCCTCGCCGTACAGGCCCGCGTAGTACACCGCGGGGCCCTCGTTGAGCCAGGCCTGCTGCCAGTCGTTCGGGGTGACGGAGTCGCCGAACCACTGATGGACGAGCTCATGGACCATGGTCGTCTCGTAGCCGGGCTGACCGTTGGCGTTGAGCTTGAACCAGTTGGTGGAGAAGAGGGAGAGAGTCTGGTTCTCCAGGGCGTCGGTGTAGCCGTCGTAGATGTGGAGCCCGTAGACGGAGAACGGGTAGCGGCCGAACTTCGCCTCCAGCCAGGCGAGATGGTCGGCGGTACGGGCCACGATCGGGGCGTACTTGTCCTCCTGGCCCTGCGGGACGATGTGCCGCAGGGGCAGACCGCGGTGGCTGCTTCCGTAGAGATAGGTGCCCTTGACGACGGCGATGCCGATGAGTTCGGTCGCCATGCGCTCGCGAAGGGCGAAGTGCCAGACGGTGGAGCCGTCGGCGCGCGGGGTCCTGTGGGTCGGCTCGCCGTTGGCGGTGGCGACGAAGCCTTCGGGGGCGCTGATGTGGAAGGTCCACGTCGCCTTGTCGGACGGGGTGTCGTTGCACGGCAGGAAGGTGTCGGCGCGCGAGGACTGGGCGGCCGAGGCGAAACCGCCGTCGGTGCCGAACTTCCAGCCGGTGAGGCCGAGTCGGGGCGCCTTGCCGTTGCCCCGGTAGCGGATCTCGGTGGTGAACGCCTGCCCGAGGTGGAGCGGGCGGGCCGGAGTGACGGTCAGCTCCTGACCGCTCTGTCCGGGTGCCAGCGACCAGGTGGCGGGGCGGCCGGCGACGGTGACGGAGTCGATGGTGTGGCCGTCGGTGTCCAGATTGAAGGCGGAGAGGTCGTGGGTGGCCTTGGCGCTGATCTTCACGGTCGCGGTGAAGTCGTACGTCACGGGGACGAAGTCGAAGGTCAGGTCGTAGTGGACGACCTGGTAGCCGCCGTTGCCGAGTGTCGGGAAGAGCGGGTCGCCGACGCCGTCGGAGCCGGGCTTCGGGTCGAACCCGTGCGGCCGGGCGGAGGCGGGAGAGCCCAGGGCCGGGACGGCGACGGCCGCGGCGACCGCGGCCCCGCCGAGTGCGAGGACCGAGCGTCGCGTGGTCACTTCTTGCCCTTCTGGAAGGCTTCCTCGAACTCGCCGCGGGCCTGCTCGCCGCCCTTGGCCAGGTAGTCCTTGACGAGCTGGTCGTAGGCCGACATGGACTTGCGGCCGGCGATGATGTCCTTGAGGCCGTCCAGCTTGAACGTGTAGAGGCTGCCGTAGCCCTTGGAGTCCCAGGTGGGCGAGGAGTACTGGAGCGTCGGGTCCGGCTCCATCATCGGGATCATCTTGGTGAAGGCTTCGTGCACATGGCGGACGCCCTCCTCCGAGTCGGCGCTGAAGATCGCGGGCACGGCGGAGGCCATGAACTTCCAGGGCACGGTGACGTCCTGGGTGCCCTGCTTGGTGAGCGCGGGGTTGCCCTTGGCGTCGCGGGTGAAGTCCTTGCCCTCGACCCCGTAGTTGATGAGGGTGTACTCCTGGCTGCCGAACGGTGATGCGGCGAAGTCGGCCAGCGCGAGGACCTGCTTCACGCGGTCTCCGGACGCCTTCTTGATGTGGGTGTTCTCCAGCTTGACGTTGTCCATCCAGGCGACGGGCGCGGAGCCGAACGGCACGAAGGGCCTCGGGTCGTACTTCTCGTCGATCGCCTTCATGGCGGCGATGTAGCCGACACCGGGCGCCAGGTAGGTGGGCATGCCGTCGTAGACGTACGCGCCCTTGCCGTTCTTGAACATGTCCGTGTACTGGGCCTTCTGTGCCCCGGACATCTGAAGGGTGCCCGGGTAGAAGCATCCCGCCTTGTAGAGCGACCGCGCGGTCTCCACGGCCTTGCGGAACTCCGGAGTCTCCAGGTCGGTGGTGAATTTCCCGGTCGCGGAGTCCAGCCGCCAGGAGTACGGTGCGCCGGCCGACATGGCGAGGACGTTGGTGGCGCCCGCGATGATCGCGTACTGGTCCTTCTTGGGGCGGGTCAGCTCCTTGCACGCCTCGACGAAACGGTCGAGGCCGGTGATCTGGTCGAGGCTCGTGATGCCGATCTCCTCGAACAGGTCGTGCCGGTAGAAGCCGGCGCCGCCGGTACCGGTGCGCGCGATCGGGATGCCGAAGAGCTTCCCGCCGAAGATCGCGGCCTGCCAGGCGCCCTTCGGGATCGCGGCCAGGTTCGGGTAGTCCTTGACCTTGTCACCGGCGAGGTACGGAGTCAGGTCGGCGCACGTGGCCTGGAGGAAGCCGGACTTGTTGTCGACGCCGCCGACCTCGGGGTACATGAAGAGGTCGGGGAGGCTGTCGCTGGCCACCATGGTGGAGAACTTGGTGCCGTAGTCGTCGGCGGGCACGGCGGTGATGTTCACCTCGCCGCCGAGGAGCTTCTCGATCTCCTGCCAGGCCACGTTCTTGCCGCGCGAGGGCGGCGGCGGGGAGAACGTCTCCATCGTCGCGCTGATCGGCTTCGCCCCCTTGAGCGGCGTTCCCTCGGTGGCCCTCAGCGGCTTGGCCGGATAGCTGAAGAAGCCCTGCGGGACACCGGCGGCGGTGCCGGCCAGGTCGGGCTTCAGACCGATGTTGCGCACCGCGGTGTCCGGGAGCAGCGAGGCGCTCTTGGCCTCCGCCTTGGCGGTCGTGCCGCCGTCGCCGCAGGCGGCGAGCAGCGGGGCGGCGGCCAGTCCCAGACCGAGGCCCGCGCCCATGCGGAACAGTGCTCTGCGATTGATGGGGGAAGAGCTCGACACCTGAATCTCCTTGGAAGTGGGAGAGGGGAAGGAAGAAGTGAGGGGCATTGGCTGCGCTCAGCCCTTGACGGCGCCCGTGAGCACGCCCTTGGTGAAGTAGCGCTGGAGGAACGGGTAGACACAGAGGATCGGGACGACGGCGATCACGAGGACCGCCATCTGGACGGCCTGCTGCGGGGCGAGCACCTCGCCGGCGGAAGCGGCGTTCAGGCTCTGTCCCTGGAGAACGTAGGTGCGCAGCACCATCGGCAGCGGCCATTTGTCGGTGTCGTTGAGGTACAGGAGCGAGTTGAAGAAGGCGTTCCAGTACGTCACCGCGTAGAAGAGGCTGATCACGGCGAGGACGGCCTTGGACAGCGGCAGGACGATCCGGACCAGGATGCGGAAGTCACCGGCGCCGTCGACCTTCGCCGCGTCGTACAGCTCGTCCGGCAGGTTCATGAAGAAGGACCGCAGGACGACCAGGTTGAAGGCGCTGACCAGGGTGGGCATGACGAGCGCCGCGTAGGTGTCGTAGAGGCCGAGTCCCTTGACCAGGAGGAAGTTCGGGATGATGCCCGCGTTGAACAGCATGGTGAACAGGGCGGTCATCAGGATGAAGCGGGACCCGGTGACATCACGGCGGGAGAGACCGTACGCCATGCCGACGGTGACGAGCAGGCTGGCGAGGGTGCCGAAGACGGTGATGCCGACGGAGACGAGCAGCGCCCGGGTGACGACGCCGCCGGTGAAGATCGTGCGGTAGGCATCGAGGGTGGGGTGGTCCGGCCACAGGACGAGGCCGGAGCTCTTGATGATGTCGGTCTGTGAGGCGAAGCTCGTGCCGATGACCCCGACGAGCGGGTAGGCGACGGCGAGGACGACCACCACGACGGCGACCGCCTTGGCGGTCGTGCCCATCCGGGTCGGGCGCTCCATCCACGGGGGCCGGCCGTCGGACTTGCGTACGGGGGCGGGGCGGGTAGCCGGTACGGTGCTCCGGCTCTTGGCGCGCGTCTTCTCAGCGGTCAGCACCGCGGTACACCCCTTCGTGGCCGAGCCGGTGGGCGAACTTGTTCGCGCCCAGCACGAGTGCGGTGCCGATGACCGCCTTGACGAGTCCGACGGCGGCGGCGACGCCCCAGTCGTTGTCCTTGATGCCGTGGTAGTAGACGTAGGTGTCGAGGACTTCACCTGCGTCCGGGCCGACCGCGTCGCGCTGGAGCAGGATCTGCTCGAAGCCGACGGAGAGGATCTGCCCGAGGTTGAGGATCAGCAGCAGGATGAGTACGGGGGCGATGCCCGGCAGCGTCACGTGCCACAGGCGGCGCCGGGGCCCGGCACCGTCGATCGCGGCGGCCTCGTACTGCTGCCGGTCGATGTTGAGCAGCGCGGCGAGGATGATGATCGTGCCCCAGCCGGCGTCCTTCCAGGCCACCTGGAGGGTCAGCAGCCAGGGGAAGGCGTCGGGGTCGCTCATCATGTCGTAGCGCGGCAGGCCCATGCTCCCGAGGACGTCCGGCAGCACGCCGGCGCCGCCCAGGATCTGCTGGAAGATCGAGACGATGATGACCCAGCCGATGAAGTGCGGCAGATAGACGACGCTCTGCACGAAGCGCCTGATGCGATCACTGGCGATGCTGTTGAGCAGCAGGGCCAGGGCGATGGGGACCGGGAAGAAGAACACCAGCTGGACGAGGGCGATCTCCAGAGTGTTGAACGTCGCGCTCCAGAAAGCCGGTTCGGCGAACGCCGCGGAGAAGTTGGCGAAGCCCACCCAGACGCTGTGCATGTATCCGAGGTAGGGCTGGTAGTCCTGGAACGCCACCACGTACCCGAGCAGCGGGACGTAGTGGAAGACGACGAAGTAGAGCAGGCCGGGCAGGGTGAGCAGCAGCATCACCCGGTCGCGCTTGATCCGCTGCCCGAGTGTCAGCCGGCGTGGGGCGACGACGGCCGGGCCGCCCTGCGGGGCGGGTTCTTCGACCCGCTTTCGCCGCTTTTCCCGCGGCAGCGGGGGTGCTGTGTCAGCCATGGTGCGTCCTGTTCGGCTGGGTGGCGCGTGGTGAGCCTTCTGCGGCCGCAAGTTAGTAAGCGGTTAACCCAAGCGTCAAGAGATCCGGGCGAACGTCTTTATTTCCCGATGCTCTCGGTAAGGAAATCCGCCTCCCGAAGGCCTTAATACCCTCACAAATAGGGCAGTTCGATGGCGGGAGAGCTTGACGGTCACCCATCACGCTCCTTAGCGTGCCGGTCATTCCATAGAACGCGATTACTGTCCGGAGGCAGGGTGCGAACCACCGAAGAGGCGCCGGCTCGTTCCGGTACCGATGCTGCGGCCCCGCCCGAGAGGCGCCCGCGCACGGTCCTGGTCATGAGCCCCGGGCTGCTGGACGACGTCTTCCCACCCCCTGTCCGGGCCCGTCTGGAGGAGACCGCGGAACTCCTCGACCCATCCCTGATCAGCGAGTTCGACTCCCCCGACGCCGTGCGGGCACTGGCCTCGGCGGAAGTGCTGCTCACCGGCTGGGGGTGCCCGCCGGTGGACGCCGGTCTGCTGGAGCGGACACCACGGCTGCGGGCGGTGATCCATGCGGCCGGCACGGTGAAAACGTTTCTGTCGCCGACCGCGTTCAACCGCGGGATCATCGTCTCCTCGGCCGCAGCGGCCAACGCCGTGCCGGTGGCGGAGTTCACCCTGGCGGCGATCATCATGGGCGCGAAGCGGGTGTTCCCGCTGGCGGGGCTCTACCGCGCCCGCCGCACCCACCGCACCGGGGCCGACCTCGACCGGCAGCACTGGCTCGGCACGCACGGGCTGACCGTCGGCGTCGTGGGAGCGTCCCGGATCGGCCGCCGGGTGATCGAGCTGCTTCGGGTGGTCCTGGACGCGGAAGTGCTGCTGTACGACCCGTACGTGGGCGCGGCCGAGGCCGAACTGCTCGGCGTGACCCGTACGGACCTGGACACCCTCGTGGCCACCAGCGACGTGGTGAGCGTCCACGCCCCGGACACCCCCGAGACGCGGGGCATCATCGACGCGCGCCGGATCGGCCTGATGCGGCCCGGCACCCTGCTGGTCAACACCGCACGCGGCACCCTGGTGGACACCGAGGCGCTGACCGGGCATCTGGTCAGCGGGCGGCTCGACGCGGTCCTGGACGTCACGTCCCCCGAACCACTGCCCGCCGGCCACCCGCTGTGGGAC
Organism: Streptomyces sp. NBC_00464; assembly: GCF_036013915.1. Classification (NCBI taxonomy): domain Bacteria; kingdom Bacillati; phylum Actinomycetota; class Actinomycetes; order Kitasatosporales; family Streptomycetaceae; genus Streptomyces; species Streptomyces sp. NBC_00464. The sequence goes on from NZ_CP107899.1 coordinate 138,038, forward strand.
CTGCCCAACGTCTTCCTCACCCCGCATCTCGCGGGTGCCCAGGGCAACGAGGTGGGCCGGCTGGGGGCACTCGCCGTCGACGAGCTGACACGGTACGCGCGAGGGGAGCCCTTCGCCCATCCGGTGCACCGGACCGACCTGGGGAGGATCGCATGAGCACCGTCCCCGGGCAGGCTCTAGGCTCGGCGTCACACAACAGCCACCAGGGGGTGAGCCGGATGCGCCGGCAGAGCACGGCCGCGGACGGACAGCGGCGGGCCACGGTCACCGACGTCGCACGGCGCGCAGGCGTCTCGACGGCCACCGTGTCACGCGTCCTGAACCGCAACTACCCCGTCGCGGAGGCCACCCGGGAACGGGTCGAGTCGGCCATGCGCGAGCTCGGCTACGTGGTCAACGCGCACGCCCGCGCACTGGCCGGCGTCTCCAACCGCACCGTCGGCATCATCGTCAACGAGGTCATCGACCCCTTCTACGCCTACATCGCCCGCGGCGTGGAGCGTGAGGCGGCGCTCGGCGGACGCCTCTGCCTGGTCTGCTGCACCCAGGGCGACCCCCAGCGCGAGCTGGCCTTCATCGACCTCATGCACGAGCGCAGGGCGGACGCGGTCGTGGTGGTCGGCGGCTCCATCGCCGACCGCGGCTACACGTCCGAACTGGCCCGACGGGCCCGGGAGCTGGACGCGGGCGGGTCCAAGCTGGTGCTGTGCGGACGGCCGCCCCTGGACGAGTCCGCGCCCACGGCGGCGGTGGAGTACGACAACGAGGGCGGCGCCTTCGCCATCACCGACCATCTGCTGATGCAGGGTCACGAGCGGATCCTCTACCTCGGCGGCCCGCCCAAGCTCTCCACCACCCGCGACCGACTGGCCGGCCACCGGCGCGCCCTGGAGCTGCGCGGGGTCGCCATCGATCCCGAACTGGCCCAGCCCGGCGCCTTCAGCCGTAACTTCGGCTACCGCAGGATGGCGGAACTCCTGCGGGACGGGCCGAAGTTCACCGCCGTGTTCGCGGCCAACGACATGGTCGCGGCCGGGGCGGCCCAGGCGCTGGAGGAGGCCGGCCTGCGGGTGCCCAAGGACATCTCGCTGGTGGGGTACGACGACATCCCGGTCGCCCAGGAGCTGCGCCCCCGGCTGACCACCGTCCATGTGCCACTGGAGGAGATGGGCCGTCAGGCCGTGCGGCTCGCCGTCTCGGGCGGCGACGAGGACGACTGGCGCGAACCGACCACGGGCGCGCTGCGTCTCGGCACCCACATCGTGGTACGCGATTCCGTGGCACCCCGGGCCGGCCGATCCACCCGCATGTGACCGGTTACTGACTGCCTGTCCACAGTTGGCCATAGAAAATCGCAGTAACTTCCCGACTCCCCTTGCGGCTGGATAGCAACCGCTTACATGCTGACGGGACGCCCCACCCCCGTTCCGCACGCTTCCGCCCCTCATTCGTTTCTGCAGGGAGAGTTCCGCATGCGTAAGCCCAGTTCCTCCGCCCCGGCTTCCCGCTCCGTCGGGCGCCGCGCCGTCCTGGCCGCCGGCGCCGGGGCGGTGGTCGCCCTCGGCGCCACCGCGACCTCCGCACAGGCCGCGACCGCCCGCCCCGCCGCCCGCCCGGTCTCGCTGACCGTCACCGCCCGCCCGGCCGCCGAGGCCGAACGGCTGCGGCTGGCACAGGCCCTGCGCGGTTCGGAGTTCCAGCCGACCGGCCTGTACGCTCCCGCCGGAGCCCCGCTCTCGCTCACCGTCCAGCCGTACGACGATCTGGTGCCCACCCTCTGGATCGGCGCCTGGGACTACTACGGCGAGATCACCGAACCGCGTAGCTACCCGCTCACCGCGGGCGCCAACACCGTGACCGACGCGCACGGCGGCCCGGTCTATCTGACGCTCACCGGACGCGGCGAGAGAGCCGGTGTGCTGTTCCGCTCCGGCACCGCCCCCATGCCGGTCTTCACCCTCGGCAGCACCACCGAGGCCGAGTACCAGCACCAGCTCGACACCCTGACCGCCTCACCCTGGGTGGAGTTCCACGCCCCGAACACCATCATGACGCTGACCCGTGAGGGCGCCCTGCTGTACCGCGGCGAAGACCATGCCGCGCTGCTCCGGCTGGTCGAGACCATCATCGACTCGCACGCCCGGATCAGCGGACTGGACGGCTCGAAGGCGGTGCACCGGCGCAAGGCGGGGCCGTACCACTTCACCGAGGTCAGCAAGGTGCCGACCGGTGTCGGCGCCTACGCCACGCACGGCTACAACGGCTTCCCGAGGGCCTATCTCGACCGGGCCACCACGGTGGAGGGACTGCGCACGCGCGGCTGGGGTCTCTACCACGAACTCGGGCACCTGCACCAGCAGATGGCGTACAAGCCGGGGGGCCTCACCGAGGTCACGGTGAACATCTACTCGCTGGCCGCGCAGCGCACCCTCGACCAGCCGTCCAATCTGCTCACAGTCGACCCGGCGACCGGGCTCACCGCCTTCCAGACCTCGCGCGCGAAGTTCGGCACGGCCGGGCTGACGTACGAGAAGTCCTTCGGCGCCTACGAGAAGCTCGTGCCCCTGCGTCAGCTGGAGCTGGCCTTCGGCGACGACTTCTGGCCCCGGCTGCACAAGCTGGTGCGCGAGGAGAACCCGCAGTCGGACTACACGGAGAACGACAAGCGTTACCGCGCGCTGGCCACCTATTCCAGCCGGATCGCGGGCTACGACCTCACCGACTTCTTCGTGAACACCTGGGCGTTCCCGGTCGACGCCGTCGGCAGGGCCGAACTGGCGGCCCTCAAGCTGCCGCAGCCGCCCGTCGACCCCAGCACGCTCACCGAATGACGGCCACGGACAGGGAGACAGCATGCAGCTGAGCAGAAGGACCCTTCTCGCCGCGGGCGGCGCGACCGTGTCCGGAGTCCTGACCGCGGGCGCGGCGCGGGCCGCGGAGCCGGAGCCCGCGGCGCCGAGCGCCGAAGAGGACTTCGACGCCCTGGTGGCACGGGCAGAAACCCTGCTGACCGGGGGCGCGTTCGACCCGTCGGACCCCGACTTCGCCGCCGGGGTCGCCGCACTGGACAGCACCGCCGAGGAACTCTGGCACACCCTGGACCGCGACGCGGGCCGCACCGCGCTGTGGACCGACCTCGCCCCCCTCACCGCTCCGGGAAACTTCGGACAGAGCTATACGCGACTGCGGACGCTCGCGACCGCGTGGGCCACCCCCGGCACGTCGCTGTCGGGCAGCGCGGAAGCGGCGGACGCCCTCGTCTCCGCACTGCGCTTCACGTACGACACCGCCTACCGTCCGAGTGCCCCGGAGAGCGGCAACTGGTGGTTCTGGGAGATCGGTGCGCCACGAGCACTCATGGACACCTGTGTCCTGTTGCGCGGCCGCCTGCCCTCCGGTGATCTCGCGGACTATCTGACGGTCGTCGACCGCTTCTGCCCGGACGCGGACCGCCGCACCAACTCCCCCACCCTGTCCGAGACGGGCGCCAACCGCACCGACAAGGCCGTGATCGTCGCGCTGCGCGGCCTGCTCGGCAAGGACGCGGCCAAGGTGGCATCCGCCCGCGACGCGCTCTCCGACGTACGCGACGCCGGTCGCAACAGCCTTTTCCGCTATACGAGTTCGGGAGACGGGTTCTACGAGGACGGCTCGTTCGTCCAGCACGAGGTCGTCGCGTACACCGGCTCCTACGGCACCGTGCTGCTCGGCGGCGCCGCCTATCTGCTCTCGCTCCTCGCCGGTTCCCCGTGGGCGGTCACCGACGCGAAGGTGTCGGTGATGTACGACGCCGTGGAGCGGAGCTTCGCACCGGTGGTCTTCGACGGACTGATGATGGACGCGGTGCGCGGACGGGCCGTGTCCCGGGAGCGCGCGGGCGATCACCGGGACGGTGCGACAGCCGTCGCGGCGATCCTGCTCCTCGCGTCCGGCGCACCGGCCGACCGGGCGGACCGGTGGCGCGCGCTGGCCAAGGGCTGGCTGACACGCAACCGCACCACCCCGTTCGCCGAACTGGCCACGGTCCCCCAACTTGCCCTGGCCAAGGCCGTACTCAACGACCCAGACATCCCTGCCGAGCCCCGCACCACGGGCAGCTTCGTGTTCGCCGACATGGACCGCGTGGTGCACCGCCGCCCCGGCTGGGCCTGCGCCCTGTCGCTGTCCTCCCGGCGCATCTCCGCGTACGAGGCGGGCAACGGCGAGAATCTGCACGGCTGGTACACCGGCGACGGCATGACGTACCTGTACGACGATGACGGCCTCGGGCAGTTCAACGACGGCTTCTGGCCGACCGTGGACCCGTACCGCCTGCCCGGCACCACGGTCGACACGCGCGAGCGCGCCGATCTCGGCACGGGTGGCGGGACCTCCACCTACCGGCCGGCGAACGCCGTCGCGGGCGGTGCGGTGCTGGGTGGCGGATTCTCCGCCGCCGCGATGGAGTTGACGGGCGCCCAGGGCAGCACCCTGCGGGCGAGGAAGTCGTGGTTCCTGCTCGACAACGCGGTGGTCATGCTCGGAGCGGGCATCACGGCGAGCGACGGCCGGACCATCGAAACGGTCGTGGAGAACCGCAACCTCGGCGCGGACGGCCGCAACCGTCTGCTGGTGAACGGGGTTCCCTGCGCCGTGGAGGACGGCAGGCCCGTCGAGTTCGGCCGGGCCGGCTGGGCGCATCTCCAGGGTGTCGGCGGCTACGTCCTCCCCGGCACGACCACCCTGCACGCCCTGCGCGAGCAGCGCACGGGCACCTGGCGGGCGATCAACACGGGCGCGGACACCGGGGGAAGCACCGATCCCGTCAGCCGCCGCTACGTCACGCTCTGGGTGGACCACGGGATCTCCCCCACCGACGCGGGCTACGCCTATGTGCTGCTGCCCGGCGCGTCGGCGGCGGCCACCGCGGTGTGGTCGCACTCGCGGCCGGTGCGGATCATCGCCAACGACGCCACCGCGCAGGCCGTGGAGGACCGCAGGACCGGACTGACCGCGGTGCACTTCTGGGGCGCCGGTTCCGCGGCCGGGATCACCGCGTCCGGTCCGGCGACGGTCCTCGTACGGCGGCGGGGCGCACAGGTGTCCGTCGCGGTGGCCGACCCGGGCCGGACCCAGGCGGAAGTCTCGGTCGAACTCCCCTTCCGCGTCAGATCGGTGGCGGCGTCCGACGCCACCGTGACCCTCATCCCGGGGCCCCGGCCCGTGCTCACCGTCGCCGTCGGCGGCTCCCGGGGCCACACCCACCACGCCGAACTCGTCCGGTAACCACCCGGCAATCCACCCCTAGGAGCAGCACCACCATGTCCGTCGCCCCACATCTGCATCTGCCGCCGACCGACCGGGTCCTGTCGTCACGTACCGGCTGGACCCGGGCCCACTGGGAGGCGACCGCCGACCGGATGCTGGACGCGCTGACGCCGTACGCGACCCCCGGATTCGCCCAGTACCGGCTGCCGGGCCGCGGCAGCTGGTCGGGGATCGTGTCCGACGGGCTGGAGGGATTCGCCCGGTCGTTCCTGCTCGCCGCCTGCCGGATCGCGGGTGCGGGCGGGGCGGTCGATCCCGCGCTGACCGAGCGGTACGCCGCCGGTCTCGCGGCCGGGACGGATCCGGCGAGCGGGGAGGCGTGGCCGCGTCTGACCGACTGCTCCCAGCAGATGGTGGAGGCGGCCTCGATCGCGGTCGCGCTGCACGAATCCCGGCCGTGGATCTGGGACCGGCTGGACGCGAAGGTTCAGGAGCGGGTCGTCGACTGGCTCTCCGGGTTCGTCGGCGGCCGCACCTGGGACAACAACTGGCGGCTCTTCCAGGTGGTGTCCGAGCAGTTCCTCGCCTCGGTGGGAGCGCCGTACAGCGCCTCGGACATCGAGGAGGGGCTGGACAGAATCGAGGACTGGTACGTCGGTGACGGCTGGTACACCGACGGGGACGGCCGCAACTTCGACTACTACATCGGCTGGGCCATGCATCTGTACCCGATGCTGTGGGCCCGGATCGCCGGTGCGGACGGTGACGGCGGCCGGAGCGCGGTCTACCGGCAGCGCCTGAGCCGGTTCCTGGAGGACTACCCGCACTTCTTCGGGGCGGACGGCGCCCCGGTCCACCAGGGGCGTTCGCTCGCCTACCGGTTCGCCGCGCTCGCCCCCGTGTGGATGGGCGCGCTGGCCGACTGCACGCCGCTCGCCCCCGGCCTGACCCGTCGGCTGGCCTCCGGCACCCTGCGGCACTTCGCGGAGCGCGGGGTGCCGGACGAACGGGGACTCCTGACACTCGGCTGGTACGACACGTTCCTGCCGTCCACCCAGCCGTACTCGGGACCCGCGTCGCCGTACTGGGCGAGCAAGGGATTCCTCGGCCTGCTGCTTCCGGCTGACCACGAAGTGTGGACCGCTCGTGAACTACCGCTCCCCGTCGAGGAGTCCGACACCTACACCGCGCTGCCCGCCCCGGGCTGGCTGCTGCACGGAACCCGGCACGACGGCATCGTCCGCCTCGTCAACCACGGCAGCGACCACAACCCGCCCGCGCCGGACGCTGCGGACATCGAGGCAGGCGTCGATCCGGACAAGGACGCGGGCGAGGACGATCCGCACTACGCCAAGTTCGCGTACTCGACGGCGACCGCACCGCAATCCGCCCCGCACGCCCTGGCCCGCAACATCGACGGGCATCTGGCGCTGCTCGCCCCGGACGGAACCCCTTCCCGGCGCCGCCGGATCCATCCGCTGCGCTGCGAGGACCGCATCGCCGCTTCCTGGTCGGCGGCGCGGCTGCCCGGTGACGAGCGCGCGTACCGCGTGGAGACGACGAGTGTGCTGCACGGTCCGTGGGAGATCCGGGTGCACCGGGTCGAGGCGCCCGAGGGCGCGGTGGTCCGGGAGGGCGGCCACGCGGTCGCGGACACACAGAGCCCGTTCGCCTCGTCGGGGCCCGACTGGGCCCTCGCGCGTACGGCCGACGGGCTGAGCAGCGCACTGGTCGCGCTGTACGGCTGGGACGGGGGTGCGGAAGGCGCCGCCGTGGCACGCGACGTCGAATCCCATGCGTACGGACCGCACTCGGCGGTGCCGTATCTGCGCAGCGCTCCCCGTGCGGGCGGCCGCAGCGTCCATGTCTCGCTCGTCGCGCTGTCCCGCGACAGCATCCATCCCGAGGCGCTGCGCACGGCCGTGCGGGTGCGGGTGGACGGGGACTCGGTCGTGCTCACCTTTCTGGACGGCCGCACGGTCGAGGCCTGACGGCGGCGGACCCGTTGTCCGGCGCTCAGGTCCCGAGGATGTTCTCCTCCCGCTGGTGGATGTGTCCGAGGAGCTCCTGCGCCAGGGACTTGATCGTGTCGAGCCCCGCCCGTCCCCACGGGCGGGGCACGATGTCGACCGCGCAGACGGCACCCAGGGCGATACCCGTCCGGTCGATGAGGGGCGCTCCGAGATAGGAGCGGATGCCTATGTCGTCGACGACCGGATTCCCGGCGAATCGCGGGTAGTCGCACACGTCCTCCAGGACCAGTGCCCTGCGCCGGACGACGACGTGCGGGCAGAAGCCGTGGTCGATGGCCACATAGCGGCCGCGGCGGCCGCTTCCGGCCGCCGCGGCCCCCAGGTCGGAGCCCTTCCACGTGCCGGCCGGAGTGTGCAGCCCGGCGAAGAACTGGCGGTTCCCGTCGATGAAGTTGACCATCGAGAAGGGCACATCGGTCACTTCGGCCACCCGGTCGGCGAAGGCGTCGAAGTTGTCGAACGAGGCATCGGACCGCTCCCCCAGGCCGAGGCTGCGCAGCCGCTGGGTCCGGACCTGGGCGTCGCTGTCGACGGGTGTCAGCAGCAGCCGGCCGAGGTCGTGCGGGGTCGTCACGGATGAGCTCCGTAGCTTCCGCGGCCGGTCAGCGGTGCGGGTTCGGCGGAGGCGTTGATGAGGTGCTGAACCAGGGTGACCAGCGCTCCGGTGCCCGAACTCGCAATACGTGCGTCGCAGAGGACGACCGGGACCGCCGGTGCGAGGTCGAGGGCGGCCCGCACCTCCTCGGGGCCGTAACGGAAGGAGCCGTCGAACTCGTTGACCGCGACGATGAATCCGATACCGCGCCGTTCGAAGAAGTCGACGGCCGCGAAGCACTCCTCCAGTCTCCGGGTGTCGGCGATCACGACCGCTCCGAGCGCGCCCTGGGAGAGTTCGTCCCACATGAACCAGAAGCGCTCCTGTCCGGGCGTGCCGAACAGGTAGAGCACATGCTGCTCGTCCAGCGTGATGCGGCCGAAGTCCATCGCCACGGTGGTGGAGGTCTTGGACTCGATGCCTTCGAGGCTGTCGGTCGCCGCGCTGATCTGGGTGAGCAGCTCCTCCGTGCTCAGGGGCGCGATCTCGCTGACCGCGCCGACGAACGTCGTCTTGCCGACGCCGAAACCGCCCGCCACCAGCACCTTGAGCGCGACGGGGAAGCTCTCGGGGCTGCCGTGGTCCTCCTCGTATCCGGACGTGCCGGTCACGTCCCCGTATCCGATGTCGCCGGGCGGGGCCGCGTACCCGCTGCCGCCCGGGGCGTCCGCGTATCCGACGTGTCCGGGGCTTGCGGTCCCCGCGTACGGGGCGGAGCCGTCGAAGCCGTCAGAGCTGTCGTCGTAAGCCATCGAGCACTGCCTCCAGCAGGGATCGGTCGGTGGGCATGTCATGGAAGGCGGGCGGGTGCGCGGTGACCGCGCCGCAGTCGACCAGGTCCGAGAGCAGGACCTTGGTGACGACGGCGGGCAACCGCAGATGCGCGGCGATCTCGGCCACCGAGGTGGGCCCGCCGCACAGCCCGAGCGCCACGGAGTGCTCGGGTCCCAGATGGGTCTGCGGGACGGTCCCGGTGGCCATCACCAGGGAGAGCAGATCGAGCACGGTCGTGGGACGGGTGCGCCCGTTGCTCACGGTGTAGGGGCGGATGAGGCGGCCTGCCGCATCGTCGAGCAACGGCCCGTCCTGCGTGGCCGGCATGGTCACAGCCCCGTGGCGCCCGGCATCCCGGCCGCTTGTCTCGTCGGGGTCACCAGATAGGGCCGGACGCTCTTGACCAGCATCGTCATCTCGTAGCCCAGCACGGCGGCGTCGGCGTTCCGCCCGGCGAGCACGGCCAGACAGGTGCCGGCGCCGGCGGTGGCGACGAACAGGAGCGTCGAGTCGAGCTCCACCACCACTTGGCGGACCTCTCCGTTGTCCCCGAACCGGGCCCCGGCACTGCGGCCGAGCGAGTACAGGCCGGCGGCCAGCGCCGCCATGTGGTCGGCGCTGTCGGCGTCCATGCCGTGGAGGGATTTCACCAGCCCGTCGGCGGAGAGCAGGACCGCGCTGCGCGTGTACGGAACGCGCTGTACCAGCCCGCTCAGCAGCCAGTCGAGGTCCGAGACCTGACCGGACGGCGTATCGGTCGCCATGGTGCATCTACTCCTTGGTGGTGTTCAGTTGCGTTTCGAGTGGGTCTTGATCGCCGGGGTACGAGCCGGCCCGGAGAAGTTCCACAGGAGCGACGCCGCGGACCGGGAGCGGGTCCAGCGGTGCCCGGCCGGTCCGTACGGCTCCGGACCGGCCGATGTCCGTTCCTGCGTTCGTTCCCGAGTCCGTTCCTGCGTCCGGGTACGTCCCGAACCCTGGGTCGGTGTCCGGTGCGGGCTCCGCCTCGGCCTCCTCACACGCCTCGGCAAGGTCGATGCCGCGCCGGAAGGCCGCCACCAGACCCGGGTCGTGCAGGGTGGGCTCCTCCTCGGAACGCGGTGCGGGAGCCTCCCTGAGCTGCGGGACCAGGTGTTCCTGGTTGGCCCGCCTGGGGAGCTGGGGCCGGCCCATCGTGCCGCGCACCACTCCGCTCTCCTGAGGGAGCGCGGGAACCTCGTCGTCCATGGACGGGATGCCCGAAAGAGCGTCGGCGGGGGCGGGCCGGTCGAGGCGTTCGGCACGCAGCGGGAGCGGGGGCCCCTCGCCCTGACGCGACGTCTGCTGCGGTGCCTGGTGCAGCCTCAGTTGCTGCTGCTGCGGAACGTAGGGACGGCGCTCCGGTTCGGGGGCGGGGGCCGCTTCGGGGGCCGGGTTACGGCGTCCTGGGGTGCCGTCCACGGGCGGCGGCCGGTGCACCGGGCCGAGGGGCGGAGCAGGTGCGCCGCCGGCCTCGCCGGACACGTCCTCGTCGGCCCCGAGCAGGGACTGCGGGAGGACGAGCACGGCCTGGGTGCCGCCGTAGATGTTGCTCTGGAGACGTACGGCGATGCCGTGCCTGCGCGCCAGGGAGGCCACCACGAACAGGCCGATCCGGCCGTCCTGGAGCAGTCGGGCGACATTGACCTGGTCGGGATCGGCCAGCAGGGCGTTCATCCGCTTCTGCTCGTCGCCCGGCATGCCGAGCCCCCGGTCCTCCACTTCCAGGGCGAGGCCCGCGGTGACGCGCTGGGCGCGGAGCAGGACCTGGGTCTGCGGTGCGGAGAACACCGTGGCGTTCTCCACCAGTTCGGCCAGCAGGTGGATCACGTCGGCCACCGCGTGCCCGCGGAGCGTGCCGTCGATCGGGGGTACGAGTTTGACGCGCGGGTACTGCTCGACCTCGGCGATCGCCGAGCGCAGCACCTCCGTCATGGTGACCGGGTTACTCCACTGGCGCCTGGAGACAGCGCCTCCGAGGACGGCGAGGTTCTCGGCATGCCGCCGGATGCGCGTGGCCAGGTGGTCGACGTGGAACAGGCCCTTGAGCAGATCGGGGTCCTCGACCTGGTGCTCCAGCTCGTCGAGCAACTGGATCTCACGGTGCACGAGCGACTGCAGCCGGCGGGCCAGATTGACGAAGACCTCGACCTTCTGGTCCTCGCCGGTGTGCTCGGACAGCCGGGACGCCTGGACGACGGCGGCCACGGCTCCCTCCTGCTGGCGTCCGAGCTCCTGGGCGAGCAGCTCGAAGGCGTCGCTGCCGGGCGCGACGGGCTGCGAGGGGCGCCGCGCGGGCACGGGTTCGCCGTTGCGGAGCTGTTCCACCACCCGTTGCAGTTCGGCCTGGCCCTGAGCGCTGGCCCGGCGCAGGGCCAGGCAGCGGCCGAGGACGGTGGTCGCCACCCGGTTGGCGGCCAGGAAGGCGGCCACCATCGCGGCGACCGACAGCGTGACCGCGGCCCCGAGCACCGTCCAGAGCTCCTTGGACGGCCGGATTCCGCCGGCGCGGGCGGTGTAGATGACGGCCGCGGCACCGGCCAGTGCGACCGCGACGGCCGGCAGGACTGCGGTGCGCAGGAGTTGGGGGCGTATACGCGCCTCGGGAGACGGCTGGGCAGCGCGGGGTCTGGACGCGGCCGAGTGGGAACGGGGACCCGGTCGGCCGTGCCGCCCGCCCTCTCGTCGTTCCGGTCGCGCGTCGGGTGCGCGAAGTTGAGACATCAGCGTCCTCGGTACGTGGGGCACCAGGAATCGGCATTCATGTGGTGACACCTACGGTGGTCGGTCATTCTCGGGTCATCGGCCGGGCAGGCTCGGAACATATGAGCCCACCGTTGATCACCGGGCACACACGGTAGTCGCCTCGTGCGAGGGTGCGACGGGCAGTTGTGGAACTTGCCCGCCATCCGTCCCGCTCTGGTATGACCTCTCGCACGAGCGACCGATTTCGCCGGGCACCTACCCGGTGGGCCGATACCCGTCGGCGGTGCCGCGCCGCAGCGACGCGACACCACCCACGGACGCGGCAAGCCCCCTCGACCGCCGTCGAGGGGGCTTGCCGGGCTGCGGGAGCGGCTATGCCTTGCGGAGTCTGGCGATGATGCCGTCCAGGTCGCGCTGGAACATGTAGTCGCGGAAGACGTGCCCGCCGGGCTCCTCGTGCCACTCGTGCGGGATGCCTGCGTTGCCGAGCAGAGCCCGGAACTCCCGCTGCCCGGCCAGCACCTGGTTCTCGTTGACCTGGTCGAACCAGTTGACCGGGTCGGGGCTGGTGCCCGCGACCAGGAAGACCCGCTTGTTGCGGTAGCTCTCGATCCGTTCGACCGGATTGTCGGCGCTGACCCGGGACTCGTCCCACAGCGGCACGCCGTACACCGTGCCGCCGGCCAGTTCCACCGCCGCGGACGAGGCGTTGGCCCAGTGACCGACCAGGCCCGCGTCACGGCGCAGACTGGCCGGACCGGAGTGGGCGCTCACCGAGGCGAAGTGGCCGTAGTACTTGGCCGCGTACTTCAGCGCGCCGAAGCCGCCCATCGAGAACCCCGCGACGGCCCGTCCGTCGTACTCGGCGTACGTACGGAAGTTCGCGTCGATCCAGGGCAGCAGCTGGGCGATGTGGAACGTCTCCCAGTTCCGGGGACCGGCGTTGGAGCTGACCGGGTTGGAGTACCAGCCCGCGTGCCCCCCGTCGGGCATCACGACGATGACCGGCCTGCCCGCCGTCCAGGCCCGGATGCCCGCACGGTCGAAGGTGATGAAGTCCTGGTCCGTGCCGCCGCCGTGCAGCAGGTAGAGCACGGGGTAGCGGCGGCCGCCGGTGTGGTAACCGTCGGGGAGCAGGACGTTCACTCCGGGGTTCCAGCCGATCGCGTCCGTCGCGAACCGGTAGTACCGCATTCGGGGATCGCTCTCGTTGCTGTCCACGATGCGCAGCCCGAATCCGTCTCCCGCGGCTCTGGCGGCCGTTGCCGCGGCGAGGACGCTCCCGGCGCCCAGGGCCATCGCCGCGGAGAGCCCGCCGGCGGCCCTGATGACGCTTCTGCGGGTGGGACGGCTCCCGTTGGCGCTCATGCCGAGTACCCCTTCGGCGGTATCAGCGTGGCCAGTTGGTCGAAGGAGATCCAGTAGATCTGGTTGCCGCTGAAGGACGCGGGGTCGGCTATGAGGACGGTGCGGTCCACCTCGTCGTAACCGAAGACGGTGAAGTAGTGGTAGATCGTCTGGTCCGACGGATAGCCGGGCGGCTGATTGCCCGGCGGGGCCACGATGTTGGCCACCAGCGGGTAGTTGCGGTCGATGTCGAAGACGATGTCGTACCAGAGCAGGTCCCGCTGGGCCTGGGTGGGCGGGTCGTTCGGCATCTCCTTCGTCTCGTACCAGCCACCGCCGAGGTTCGAGTTGAGCACGTTCGTGACCTGGCCGATGTGGTCGGTGCCGTTCTGGGTGGTGCCGAGCTGCCAGGCCAGGTCTCCCTGACTGGGCGGGGCCATCCGGGCGGAGAGCGCGATGCGGGTGGCGGCCGGGCCGCACCAGTAGCCGGTCTCCTGGACCTGGTAGTCGATCTGCAGCCAGTGCGCGCTCTGCGTACGGCCGGCGGCGACCTCCAGCCGGCTGCCCGGCTCGTTGTGTCCGCTGACGACGGCCGTGCCGGCCTTCGAGCCGTGCGCGAGCACGGACACGGACGAGGTCTGCGGTACGGGTGACGCCTGGGCCAGGGTGGGCTGGACGAGGACTCCGACAGCGGCTACGGCGATCGCGGCGGACACAAGTCTCTTGCGCATGCAGGCTCCTGAAGAGGGTGGGGGCGGCCTTGCGGGAAGAAACGCATTCGGGAAACGCTCAGCTGTGCGGGACAGCGGGAATCAGCGTCTCCGGTGCCGCACCGGGCGCGCAAGCGCTGAAAGTTCAGACTTACGCCGGTACTTGAGAGGCCGTCAGATCTTGTGCTGCCGTCACGTCCTGGCTGCCGTCACGCCTCGACCGTCGCCCTCCGGGATTCACGCGCCGCGCTCGGGCGGCCGACGGGTCCGCTCCTCGGCGGCCAGCAGCGCCCTCCCTTCGGCGGTCGCGACGTGAAAGGAACGTCCGGCCTTGCGCACCGTGGCGACCAGCCCTGCCGCACGCAGCACGTTCAGGTGCTGACTGACGGCAGGGTGGGTCACATCCAGGAGCCGGGCCGCCTCGACCGTGGAGCAGCCGGTGCGGGTGGCGCGCAAAATGCCCGCACGGGTGTGCCCGAGCAGGGGCCCCAGAGGACCGGCGCCATCCATGGCACGGGCCCCGGGGGCGGCGGCCGGGGCCGGTCCTGCCCAGTTGGCCGCATGGTCGATCGGGTAGACGAGAACGGGCGGCAGGTCCCCGTCGGCCAGTGTGATCGGCGTCGGCCAGCAGAAGAACGACGGCTGGAGTACGAGCCCCCGGCCGCGCAGGCGCAGGTTCTGATCGACTGGATACGTCACTTCCAGGACGGGCGGACGCCAGCGGAACTGCGGCCCGAGCCCGGTCAGCAGACCCTCGGTTCCCCCGTCGAGCAGGCTGTGCAGCCGGACGGCGCGGTCGGCGTCGATGTGGGCGTGCACGCGCTGCCAGTACGGTGCGAGTGCTTCGCGCTGGTACGTGCCCAGAGCCCCGCCCAGACGCCGCAGGGTTTCGGCATCACCTCCAGCCAACGGACGGACCCAGTTGGGCAATTGGAGGGACGATGCCAAGTGGGTCAGGTCGGTCCGCAGCCGTGGTCGTGGGGTGCTCATCAAGGTGTCGAGGGATGCCTGCAGCGTGGCGCGGTCGCCGGACGTGGGGGTGAGGAAGTCGGGTGAGTAGCCACGCGGGGGCAGTAGCGAGGACAGCAGCCGGGGGCTTTCGGAGAGCCTCGGCCGCACCCAGCGACGCCAGGCGCCGAACACCCTTTCACCGTCGCGCCGTTGCAGGGTCTGCACGCTGTTGCTGATCTCCCAGAGGAAGTCCGGGCCGGGGGCCACCCTGACCCGCGCCAGGTCCTCGGACGTGAAGTACACCCGCAGCATGGCCGCTCCCCCGGGAAGTGAGCTCCTCCGGGCGCAGCGTACCGCCGTTCGACCGCCCTCCCACCCGGTTCGGACGTCACTGCGCCGGCCGTGCCGGTGCACCGCCCGGGGAGGCGGTGCACCGGCACGGCCGACGCGTCCGTCCTATGCCTGGGCGGCCCGGTCCCGGTCGCGGCCGGGGGTGACGGCGGCCTTGGCCCCGCCGGGAAGCTGTACGTGCACGGGGGGCCAGTTGCCCCATCCCGGTGCCGGTTCGGCGGCCACACCGCGCCACCACGGCTCCACGGCGGGCGGATCGGCTGGTTCGAACGGCTGGCCCGGTCGCGGGGCCGCCATCG
Organism: Streptomyces sp. NBC_00464; assembly: GCF_036013915.1. Taxonomy (NCBI): domain Bacteria; kingdom Bacillati; phylum Actinomycetota; class Actinomycetes; order Kitasatosporales; family Streptomycetaceae; genus Streptomyces; species Streptomyces sp. NBC_00464. Next base: position 153,069 of record NZ_CP107899.1, read on the forward strand.
TCACGCCGGCGAACTGCGTGGCGCGCATGGACCATTCGGCGGGTTCGGCCCATGGATGCAGGGCGAGGTTGAAGGTGCCCCAGTGGATCGGCAGCATGACGCCCGCCGACGGGTCGTCGCCCTGGAGGTCCAGATGGGCCTGGACGCCCTCGTCGGGACTCATGTGGATATCGGGCCAGGCGCCGGGTTCCGGCTTGCTGTCCGTCTGGTCCTTCGGCCAGTACTGGCTGTACGCGCCGATCTGGATCATGGTGGCGTCGAAGGGGCCGTGTGCCGCGCCGATCTCCTTGAAGCCGGGGAAATAGCCGGTGTCACCGCTGTGGTAGATCCGGTGCTCGGGCCCTGCGACGGCCCAGGACGCCCAGAGGGTGTGCTGCTGGTTGCGCAGGCCCCGGCCACAGAAGTGCCGGGCGGGAGTGGCGGTCAGGCTGATTCCGGCGACGGTCGTGGACTCGTTCCAGTCGAGCTCGTGGATCCGGTCCAGGGGCACGCCCCAGCGCTCCAGGTGCGCACCGACGCCGAGCGGTACCGCGAAGACCGTGGCCGTGTCCGCGAGGGTGCGGATCGTCGGGAGGTCGAGGTGGTCGTAGTGGTCGTGCGAGATCACCACGACGTCGACCGGGCCGAGGGCACCGAGCGGCAGCGGCGCCGGGTGCACACGCTTGGGACCGGCGAAGGCGAAGGGCGAGCAGCGCTCGCCCCACACCGGGTCGAACAGCACCCGGCGTCCGTCGATCTCGGCGAGCACACTGGAGTGCCCCATCCAGGTGAGCCGCAGCCCGGAGGCGGGGGGCTCGGCAAGGTCGGCGAGGGTCGTGGCGTGCACGGGCACGGTCCCGGTCGGCGCCCTGAGAACCCGCTCCTCCTTGCGGAAGTAGACCTTCGCGAACTCCAGGGCGGACCCGGACGGCCTGGTCCGCGCCCCCACCGGGTTCTGGAAGACCCCGTCGGCGAAGTTGGGGGAACGGCGGATGCGCTCCATACGGGCGCCGCCCGGGTCGGCCCCGAAGGCGGCGGGACGCAGCGCACGCAGTCTGGTGCGGAGCGGGAGTGGGGAGTCAGCGCCGGTCACAAGGTCTCCTGAGGGAGTCGGTATCGTCTCATTATGGACAGGGTGGACGACAGTGCGAGTACGGAGCACCCAACGGGATGGTGCTCCGGAATTTCAGCCACGCTGCTGTCCGTACACGTGCTCGACGTGGAGCCGCAGGACGATCCGGCGGTCCCTGACCATGGCCTTGCGGTAGTCGTCCCAGTCGGGATGCTCGCCCTGGACGTCGCGGTAGAGGCTGATCAGTTCCGCCACGGTGGCGTCGTCGGGGTCGGCGGCCACCGGAGTGAGCTCGGCCGTACCGTCGGCGACCGTCCAGGCCCAGCGGTCCTGACTGGTCACGTGGTAGCTCGCCCGCGGGTCCCTCGACAGATTCCGGGTCTTCGCCCGGCCCTCGGTGACCGAGACGCGGACAATGCGCTCGTCGGGGTAGTAGAAGTGGTTCACATTGGACAGCTGCGGTCTGCCGTCCCGCCTGAGCGTGACCAGCACACCGCCGTTCTCCTCGGCCAGCAGCCGTAGGAGCCCCTGCTCCTGTGCATCGAATCCCGTCATGCCGAATCCAACGTCCGGTCCGCCCACAGGATTCCGCATCCGGTGCGGCGGCGTTCGGCATACGTCCGGATCCGGCCACCCCGCGGTGCCCGGCCGCTCCTCCCGGCGCCCCGATGTCACATCCTGCGGCCCCCGCGCGTCGCACCCGTGCCAGCAGCCCGGCGACGGCGCCGCACCGCCCCCGCCGGCACCGAGCCGTACCGAAGGAGACCGGCCATGACCGCCCGTATCTCGCTCGACCCGCCCCGCAGCCTCTTGTTCCGCGCCGTCTCGTGGTACTCGAACCGTGCGTACGGGAAGGTCATCGATCCCCTGCGCGCCGGCGCCCACCACACCGGGGTGCTGTGGGCCTACTCCCGGCTCGAGCTGTCCGCGGGCCGCTGGAAGAAGCTGGACCCGCAGCTCAAGGCGCTGGCGGTGATGGCGTCCGCGGCCACCGTCGGGTGCAGCTGGTGCATGGACTTCGGCTACTGGGTGAGCCACAGCCAGGGCATGGACCCGCGCAAGCTCCGCGAGGTGCCCGAGTGGCGCGGGAGCGACGCCTACACCCCGCTGGAGCGCGAGGTGCTGGCCTACGCGGAGGCCATGACCGTCACCCCGCCCCGGGTGGAGGACGAGATGGTGGACCGGCTGCGCAGCTCGCTCGGCGAGGCGGCACTGGTCGAGCTGACGTCGATGATCGCGGTGGAGAACATGCGGTCGCGGTCGAATTCGGCCCTCGGCCTCACCAGCCAGGGCTTCAAGGACTGGTGCGAGCTGCAGCCGCCCGGCGCGTCCGGGCGGCACACTCCGGCCACTGACCGGTGAGGCGGCGCAGGCCGCGTTGACAGCGTGTCCCCGGCTCCCGATACTGACTGGCGATTCAGTAAATGATCGTCGGCCGGCATCGGGAGCGACGGGTCCGCTCCCCCGGTATCCACGACACCGCCCCGGGCCCGCCCCGATCGCGTGACCGAGGAGTACCTCCGATGAAGACATCTCCGGTGTCCCAGCCCGCCCCGTTGATCTCGCTGACCTGGACGGACCACGTCACGGGCCGCCGGGGGCACCTCGTCGTCGACCGGCTGGTGCGAGGGGTGTCCAGTGGCGGGCTGCGCATGCGCGAGGGCTGCACGCTGGCCGAGGTGACCGGGCTGGCCCGTGGTATGACGATGAAGGAAGCGCTCCACTTCGACGCGGACCGGTCCGGGGCGCGCTACATACCGCTCGGCGGCGCAAAAGGCGGCATCGACTGCGACCCGCGCGACCCGGCGGCGTACGGCATCCTGGTGCGCTATCTGCGAGCGGTGCGTCCGTACGTGGAGAACGTCTGGACGACCGGCGAGGACCTCGGGCTCACCCAGGACCTCGTCGACCGGGCAGCGACGGAGGCCGGACTCGTCTCCACCGTCCAGGCGGTCTACCCGCTGCTCGACGACGAGACCGTGGCGCGCCGGCGGCTGGCCGACGCCTTCGCCGTCGAGGTGGACGGCATCGGCCTGGACGAGCTGGCCGGAGGCTGCGGGGTCGCCGAGTCCGCGCTCGCCGCACTGGACGGGGCCGGGGTCGCCTACGGGGACGCGCGGGTCGCGCTCCAGGGGCTCGGCACCATGGGCGGGGCGACCGCCCGGTTCCTGTCCCGGGCCGGCCTGCGGGTGGTCGCGGTCGCCGACGTCAAGGGCACGATCGCGAACCCGGCCGGTCTGGATGTCGAGGCGCTCCTCGGCGCCCGCGACGCCTACGGCACGGTGGACCGCGGCGTGCTGCGCGACACCGATCAGGAGCTGCCCGCCGACGCCTGGCTGGCGCAGGACGCGGACGTGCTCGTGCCCGCGGCCGTCTCCTACGCCGTCGACCTGACGAACCAGGCCCGGATCACAGCCCGCTGGGTGGTCGAGGCGGCCAACATGCCGGTCCTGCCCGAGGCGGAGGCCCTGCTCACCGCGCGCGGGATCACGGTGCTGCCCGATGTGGTCGTCAACTCCGGTACCAACGCCTGGTGGTGGTGGACCCTGTTCGGCGACATCGGGGCCGATGCGGACGAGGCCTTCGCGCACATCCGGCGCGCGATGCGCGACCTCATCGAACTCGTGCTGGCCCGCGCCGCGACGGACGGCTGCACCCCGCGCGCGGCGGCACACGCCGTCGTCGCCGACCGGCTGCCGGTGATGGCCCACCGCTTCGGCTGGTACCGCTGACCGCAGGTCTCGAGTCACCGGGGAGTGGGCACGGGGCCGGAACCGCCCCAAGCGACGAACAGGCAGGCCACGAGAGGGCAGGGCCCGTTCCCGCTCCGCCCCCGGTCTGTGCCCGGGGCGGCATTGGTTAGGCTGACGCCGTGGCAAGAGTGCGGTTAGGTGTGGCGGAGCGGCGCGAGGAACTGCTGCGCGCTGCCGTCGAGCAGATCGAGGTACGGGGTGTCGCGGCGGTACGGATCGCCGATGTGGCGTCCGTGCTCGGCGTGAGCAACGCCCTTGTGCTCTACCACTTTTCCACCAAGGAGAAGCTGGTGGCCGCCGCCTTCGCGCACGCCGCCGAAGCCGATCTGGCCCATCTGCGCAAGCTGCTGAGCCGGCGCACCACTGCCGTCCGTCGCCTGCGCGCCGCCGTGCGGTGGTACGCGCCGACGGGCCAGGCCAAGGGCTGGCGGCTGTGGATCGAGGGCTGGGCGGCCTCCCTCCGCGACCCGGCGCTGCGTAATGTCGCGGGCGATCTCGACCAGCAGTGGAAGGCCGAACTGGCCGAGGTCATCGAGGAGGGCGCGGCCGCGGGCGAGTTCCTCTGCGACGACCCGATGTCCGTCGCCTGGCGGCTGACCGCGCTGCTGGACGGTCTGGCGGTACAGATGACGTCGTACGCGGGTCCGCTGTCCCGGGCGACGATGCTGGAGTGGGCCGAGGAGGCGCTCGCCCGTGAACTGGGCATCGACCACGAGACCCTGACGGCTTGACTGCCCGCCGGGGCCGGCCGCCCGGTCCTCGTGATCCCGCCCCTTCGGCTTCCGTCCGCCGATTCCCGCCCCAGGACGCCTGTCAGGTCTGGCGTACCGGCGCGTAGGACTCGCCCTGGAGTCCGAAGGTCCACGCGACGCCCTCCTTCGCGGTCCTGGTGCGCGGCGGCACCCGGAGCCAGTACGTGCGATGCGTCCCGTCCGGCTCGGGAGTGGAGTTGACCACCTCCACCATGACCACGTCCTCGTCGCCGTCGAGCGCTATCCGCCAGAGAATGCCCGTCTCGTCCCGGTGGACCGGTTCGGCTCCGGACTCGGTGAGATAGCGGTCGTATCCGTAGAACTCCAGCATCACGCGGCGCAGTTCCGCGTTGTCCTCGGCACGGATGCGCTCGGGTGTCAGGGCGCCCAGCTCCGCGAGGAACGCGGCGGGTACCGGCATGCCGCGCCAGGCGTACAGGGCGAAGCCGTCGCGGTAGGCGAGCGCGGGGCCGTCACCGCTGTCCAGCCGGCCCGCCTCGTCCCGGCGCAGGGTCTGGGGGCGTTCGCTCATCACCACGGTGCGCTCGTAGGGCCACCACCAGCCCGCGTTCCTCGCGACGGCCGCGAGTCCGTCGAGCCTCTCGCCCCGGCCGTCGAACGCGGCGAGCCAGGCCGCGTCGTGCTGGCCCAGGACTGCGTCGAGCAGGACCAGCCGGACATCCGACTCGTCCTCGGGCTTCACGGCGAGATCCGCCACGACCCCCGCCCGTATGCGGTCGGCCAGCGCGGACGTGGTCTCCCAGAGCTGAGCGCCGGTGGCGGACCACAGCGCGGACCAGCCTGCCGGGCCCAGCTCGTCGTACATCCGGCGCCGTTCCTCCGCCCAGGGCCGGGTCCGTACGTCCTCACGGACCGAGCGCCCCGCGTCAGTCAGCTTCTCCACGGCCTCGACGGCGGCCCTGGGCGAATCCGCCCAGACGAACTCCGTCGGCTCGGCCAGACCCGCGCTGCGGTAGGCGAGCCGCGCCCCCTCCTCGGCCGCCGCCCGGTCCGCCGCACCGGTCGCCGCCGCCACGGCCCGCCATGAGTCCACGTACTGCATCGTCTTCCCCGTCCCCTGTTCCTGATTTCCTGATACGCGTGAGCTTCTGGGTGTTGCCGGATTGTCAGTCCGCGACGATGCGGACCGCGCCCGGTGCGTACTCACGCTGGCGCACCACCCTGAACCAGCCCTTCGGCAGCGAGATCACCGCGTGCTCCTCGTGCACCACGCGTCCGCCGTCGGGAAGGTGGAGCAGCATCGGGCCGAACACCCCGCCCTCCCGGATCAGCCGGCCCGGCCCCGGCACCGCGTGCGCATGTCCGGTGACCTCACCGAGCGCGAGGACCAGCCGGCCACGCCCGTCGCGCAGTTCGCCCGGCGCCTCCAGGAGGTTCGCGGGCACCGCGGACTCCTCCAGCGCCATGATCAGTACGTCGCCCTGCCGGTACACAGACGTCTCCCCTCCGCGTCGGCACCCGCTGTGCCGGCCACGTGGAAAACGCTACGGCGGGGGTCTGACAATCGGCCGCCGAGAGCTGCCGACGGAGCCCGGTCGTCCCGTTGTCAGTGGGACTTGATAGACCTTGCGGACATCAAACCGTCACTGTCATCAGGAGCTCAGGGCCATGTCCGATGTGGACCACCTGCACGAGTTGCTCGGCCTTCCGGCCGTCGATTTCCAGTCCGGGACGAAGGACGGCTCCCGGCCGGCCGCCGGCGCGGCGGCCTGGCGCGTCTTCGTCGAGCCGTACGAGGACGAGGACCGTACCTGGGAACAGGAGTTCGCCGCCTTCCTGGACGAGGTGGACCCGGCCGGTGTCCGCGCGCTGATCATCGGGCAGTGGGGCGAGTCGTACGAGGAGAAGTCGTCGTACCCGATCGGTCTCGTGATCGCCGCAGCCGAGCGGCTGACCTCGCTGGAAGCGGTGTTCGTCGGCGATCTGACGATGGAGGAGGCGGAGATCTCCTGGATCGAGCAGAGCGATGTCACCGCCCTGCTCGATGCCTTTCCCGCGCTGTTGGAACTCGGGGTGCGGGGTGGTTCCGAGCTCGCCTTCCCTGCCACGAAACACGAGCGGCTGCGTTCGCTCACCATCGAGACCGGCGGTCTGCCGGTGCAGGTGGTGCGCGGGGTGCTGGACAGCGAACTGCCCGCGCTGGAGCGGCTCGACCTGTGGCTGGGTGTCTCCGCCTACGGGGGCGACACGGACGTCGCGGATCTGGCCCCGCTGCTGTCGGGGACGCGTTTCCCGGCCCTGCACCATCTCGGTCTGCGCAACAGCGAGGTGGAGAACGAGATCGCGGCCGCCGTCGCGTCGGCCCCGATCGTGGCGCGGCTGCGCACCCTCGACCTGTCCTGCGGCACGCTCGGCGACGAGGGAGCGGCGGCGCTGCTGGAGGGGCAGCCGCTGACACATCTGGACGTCCTCGATCTGCACCACCACTTCCTCACCGAGCCGATGGAGCGCCGGGTGGCAGAGGCGCTGGAGCCGCACGGCGTGCGGGTGGATCTGTCGGACCGCTGCAAACCGTGGGGCGACCGCGGAGCCGCGGGCCGGTACGTCACGGTGTCGGAGTGAGTGCGCCATGACGGACGGAGCCCCGTTATGCCGCCGTCGGCGAAAGGCGCGCCGCGCCTGGCGGTAGTCGGCAATCCCGGCAGCCGGCGGGTCGGCCTCTTCCAGGACGCGGTGCACGCCGCCGGGCTGCCACCGGCCCGCGCGGTGTCCTGGCTCGATGTGCTGAAGGGTCAGGCGGACTTCCTGCCCGGGGAGACCGTGCGCATCGAATCGCCCGGTGAGGACGCCGAGGTCGAGCGGCTGCTGCGCGGGGTGGACGACCCGACCAGGGTGGAGGGCTCGGCCCTCTGGTACGCGCGGTTCACCTCCGCCGTACGGGACGTGGCGCGGGCCGCCACGACGGCGGGCGCGCTCCTGCTGGACGGCCCCGGCGACATCGCGGTGCTGTTCGACAAGCGCCTGTGCCACGGCGTCCTGGACGCCGCGGGTGTCCCCGTACCCGCTTCGCCGACATCGGGACGGGCCGCGCATCCTGTCCAGGGCTGGGCCGATGTGCGTGCGTTGATGGCGGACCACCGTATGCCGCGCGTGTTCGTGAAGCCCGCGCACGGGTCCTCCGCGTCCGGGGTGATGGCCGTGGAGACGGCCGGCCCCGGACGGATCAGGGCGACCACCTCGGTCGAGCGCGACCCGGCCGGTCGCCTCTACAACTCGCTCCGGGTACACCGCCTCACGACGGAACGGGAGGTGGCGGCGATCGTCGACGCACTCGCACCCGACGGTCTGCACATCGAACGCTGGCTGCCAAAGGCCTCGCAGCGGGGCCGGGCGTCGGATCTGCGGGTCGTGGTGGTCGACGGCCGCGCCACCCATGCGGTCGTCCGCACCAGCCGCTCCCCCATGACCAATCTGCACCTCGGCGGTGCGCGCGGCGATCTCGACGAGGTGCGGGCCGCCGTCGAGGCGGCGGGCGGCAGCTGGGCCGAGGCGCTGACCGTGTGCGAGAGGGCTGCCGCCGCCTTCCCGGACATGCTCTGCGTGGGCGTCGATCTGCTGCCCGCCACCGGCTGGCGGCGCTTCGCCGTCGGCGAGGTCAACGCCTTCGGTGATCTGCTGCCGCGGCTGACCGGTCTGCCGGGCAGCGGCGCCGAGGGCCTGGACACCTATGCGGCGCAGGTCGCCGCCGTACTGAACCGAGCAAGGAACCACCGTGTCGACGCAACCGCCTGAACCCCCCTCCGGCGTCACGGACGCCGCCGCCCCCGACATGAGCGCGGTCGTGGGCAGCCACGATCTGCTTCTCGTCACCCTGGACACCCTGCGGTACGACGTCGCGGTGGAGCTCGCCGCCGCCGGCCGCATCCCGAATCTGGCCCGGCATCTTCCGGGCGGGGTCTGGGAGAAGCGGCATGCCCCGGGGAGCTTCACCTACGCCTCGCACCAGGCGATCTTCGCCGGCTTCCTGCCCACACCGGCGTCCCCCGGTCCGCATCCCCGGCTGTTCGCCGCTCGGTTCGCCGGCAGTGAGACCACGGCGGAGCGCACCTTCGTCTTCGATACGCCCGACCTGGTCTCCGGACTCGCCGGGGCCGGGTACCGCACGGTGTGCATCGGCGGGGTGGGCTTCTTCAACCGGCAGGCACCGCTCGGCTCGGTGCTGCCCGGGCTGTTCCAGGAGGCGCACTGGGAACCCGGGTTCGGGGTGGCCTCGTCCACCTCGTTCGAGGAGCAGGTGACCCGCGCCGAGCAGGTCGTCGGTGAACTCCCTTCCGGTCAAAGGCTGTTCCTCTTCGTCAACGTGTCGGCGCTGCACCAGCCCAACTGGTTCCACCGGCCCGGGGCGACCCGCGACGCGGGTGACAGCCCCGCCACCCATGCCGCCGCGCTGGAGTACGTGGACGCCCACATCGGGCGCCTCTTCGCCGCCGTGAGCAGCCGCGGCCGCGCCTTCGCGATCGTCTGCTCCGACCACGGCACGGCGTACGGCGACGACGGCTACACCGGTCACCGGCTCGGTCACGAATCCGTCTGGACCGTTCCGTACGCGCACTTCTTCCTGGAACCGGGAGCCAACGCACGATGACCAGTCGGCACACCACTCGCCCGTACCAGAGCTACGTCTACGCCTATCCGCACAAGACGGCGTACGGCAGGCTCTCCGCACATCCCGGCGGACGGCCCGCGCTGAGCGATCTGTGGGCGGGTGAGAGCAAGGACGCGCTCTCGCTCTACCTCCACATACCCTTCTGCGAGGTCCGCTGCGGCTTCTGCAATCTCTTCACCCGGATCGGCGCGCCCGACGAGCTCACCACCCGCTACCTCGACGCGCTGGACCGGCAGGCGACCGCCGTACGGGACGCGCTGGGCGACGCGGAACCGGTGCGCTTCGCCGCCGCCGCGTTCGGCGGCGGAACGCCCACCTTCCTGACCGCCGCCGAGCTGGAGCGCCTGTGCGACATCGCGGAGAAGCGCATGGGCGCCGACCTGCGGTCCGTGCCGCTGTCCGTCGAGACGTCCCCGTCGACCGCGACGGCCGACCGGCTGGCCGTCCTCGCCGACCGGGGGACGACGAGGATCAGCATCGGTGTGCAGAGCTTCGTCGAGGCCGAGGCCCGTGCGGCGGTCCGCCCGCAGCGGCGCGCCGATGTCGAGGCGGCGCTGGGCCTGATCAGGGACAGCCGCATACCGGTCCTCAACATCGACCTGATCTACGGCATCGACGGCCAGACCGAGGAGAGCTGGCGCACCTCGCTGGACGCGGCGCTGCGGTGGCGGCCGGAGGAGCTGTACCTCTATCCGCTGTACGTCCGTCCGCTGACCGGCCTGGGCAGGCTCGGAGCCGCCGATGCGGCAACGGCGGACGCGGCCTGGGACGAGCAGCGGCTGCGCCTGTACCGGGCCGGCCGCGACCATCTCCTCGCCCGCGGCTACGAGCAGGTGTCCATGCGGATGTTCCGCCGTGCCGACGCCCCGCGGACCGACGGCCCCGACGACTACGCCTGCCAGACCGACGGCATGATCGGCCTGGGCTGCGGAGCCCGTTCGTACACGTCGCGGCTGCACTACTCCTTCGACTACGCGGTGGAGATGCGCGAGGTCCGAACGATCATCGACGGCTACACGGCCACCGAGGACTTCTCGCGTGCCGAGGTGGGCCGGTTCACCGACGCCGACGAGGCGCGCCGCCGCCATCTCCTGCAGTCCGTCCTGCAGGCCGAGGGGCTGCGCGTGTCCGAGTACCGCGAGCGGTTCGGTACGGATCCGGACGAGGACTTCCCCGGGGAGCTCGCCCGGTTCGACGCCCGGGGCTGGCTCGACCGGGACGCGTCGGCCACCGGCCTGCTGCGCCTGACGCCCGAAGGACTCGCCCACTCCGACGCTCTGGGCCCCGACCTCTTCTCCCCTGCCGTACGGGCCGCGATGGCCGCGTACGAGCTGAAGTGAGCCCCGCATGGACCTGACGATTCTCTACCGCGGTCCGCTCGCGTCGTGCGATTACGACTGTCCGTACTGTCCGTTCGCCAAGCGGCGCGACAGCCGGGAGCAGCTGCGGGCCGACCGGGCCGCTCTGGAGCGCTTCACGGCGTGGGCGGCGGCGCAGACGGGTGACCGGATCTCGGTGCTGTTCACGCCGTGGGGCGAGGGTCTGGTGCGCTCCTGGTACCGCCGGGCGCTGGTCGAGCTGGCCCGGCTGCCGCACATCCGCAGGGTGGCGATCCAGACGAACCTCAGCGGTCGTACGCAGTGGCTGGCCGCTGCGGGCGCCGCGGGCCGCGAGAAGATCGCGCTCTGGTGCACGTACCACCCGGGCCAGACACCGTACGAGCGGTTTCTCGGCCGGTGCGGGGAGCTGGCGTCCCTGGGGATCCGCCACAGTGTGGGGGTGGTCGGGCTCGACACCCATCTGGACGAGGCGCGGCGGCTGCGGGCCGCCCTTCCCGCGGAGGTCTACCTCTGGGTCAACGCCGCAGAGGGGCACACCTACACGGACGAGGAGGCGGACCGGTGGACGGCGATCGACCCGCTGTTCCCGTACAGCCGCCGTCCGCACCGTTCGGCAGGTCTGCCCTGCCGGACCGGTGAGTCGGTGATCTCGGTGGACGGGGACGGCACGGTGCGCCGGTGTCACTTCGTCCGCGCCGAGCTCGGCAATCTCTACGACGGCAGCTATCGCGCGGCGCTGGGGCCTCGGGCCTGCCCGCTCGCCGTCTGCGACTGCCACATCGGCTATGTGCACCTGGAGACGCTGCCGCTGTATGACGTCTTCGCCGGCGGGGTGCTGGAGCGCATACCGGCGCATCCGCCGTCCCCCGCCGCCGCGACAGGATCCCCGGGCGGCTGAGGACAGCGAGTGCGTCAGAGCGGCAGCAGGTCGGGGCGCTTGGCCTCGACGTGGTCTCCCGAGGACTCGCCGCGCAGCCGCCGCCCGATCCACGGGACCAGGTACTCGCGTGCCCAGTGGATGTCGTCGCGCCGTACTTCGAGCGTTCCGCGCTGTGCCTGCGGCGGCCATGCCTGGTCCGGGTCGGCGGGCACGTCGAGGCCGAGGACCTGCGCGGCGCGCAGCGCGACCCGGGTGTGGCCCTCTGCCGACAGATGCAGCCGGTCGTCGTCCCAGGCCCGCCGGTCCTGCACCGAGCGCAGGGACCAGAGGTCGAGCACCGGGCAGTCGTAGCGGTCGGCGATGGACCGCACATGGGCGGTGTAGGTGGCGATCTTGCCGCGCAGATGGCGCAGCACGGGAACGTTGCGGGTGTCGAAGCCGGTGGTGACCATGACGGTGCCGACCGACCTGGTCAGGTCGGCGACCGCGCGCTCGAATCGCTCGGCCACGTCGTCGGGGTCGGTGCCCGGCCGGATGATGTCGTTGCCGCCTGCGCAGAAGCTCACCAGATCGGGGGCGAGTTCCCTGGCGCGCGGCACCTGCTCCTCGACGATCTGGTCGAGGAGGCGTCCTCGTACGGCGAGATTGGCGTATCTGAAATTCCCGTGTGCGGATCCTGCGGTGTCCGCCACGTCGGTGTCCGGGAGCTGGTCCGCGAGGAGTACCGCGAACCGGTCGGCCCATCCGACGAAGGTTCCGTCCGGGCCGGGGTCACCGACGCCCTCGGTGAAGCTGTCGCCAATCGCCGCGTACGACCCGATGGCGCCCTGTCGGTTGATGACGCCCTGCTGGATGTTGTTCGAATCGTCTGCCACAAGGGCATATCCTGCACCGTCGAATGTGACCTACGCGACCGTAATATGGGGTTGACGGGTGGTGAGATAGACCACCCGGTCAGTTTTTGGTAAAGGGGGAATAAGTACACCCCCCAAGTGCTGCCTTCCGCAAAGCAGAAGGACGGTGCGCCGCCGCGCACCGTCCTTCTGCTTTGCCCAGGTCCGGGTCACCGGACCGGTGTGGCCCGGATCAGACGTTGATCCCGTGCGACGCCAGGTAGGCGATCGGGTCGATGTCCGAGCCGTACGCCGGACCGGTGCGGACCTCGAAGTGGAGGTGCGGGCCGGTGGCGTTGCCGGTGGAGCCGGACAGACCGACCTGCTGACCCGCGGTCACGGTCTGGCCCGCCGAGACGGAGAGCGAGGACATGTGGCCGTACTGCGAGTAGTGGCCGTCGGCGTGCTTGATGACGACCTCGTTGCCGTACGCGCCGCCCCAGCCGGCGGTGACGACGGTGCCGGAGGTGATCGCCTTCACGCTCGTGCCGGTGGAGACGGGGAAGTCGATGCCGGTGTGGCTGCCACTGGACCAGCTGGCGCCGGAGGCGCGGTAGGCGGTGGTGTGGTTGCCCGGGACCGGGTGGACGTAACCGGAGTCGTTGCTCTGGGCGGCCGGGGCCGAGGTCTCCTTGGACGACGAGTCGTCGGAGGAGGACGAGTCGGAGGCCGTGGAGGCCTTCGTCTCGGTCTTGGCCGGAACCTTGGGCGCGGCCTTCGACGGGGTGGTGGAGCCCGTGGAGGTGGTCGAGGCGTGGCCCCAGGCCTTGCCGCCGAGGGTCAGCTTCATGCCCGGGAAGATCAGGCTCGGGTCGTCGCCGACGACCTTGCGGTTGTCCTGGTACAGCTTCTCCCAGCCGCCCTTGAGCTTGTGCTCGGCAGCGATCTTCGACAGATAGTCGCCGGAGACCACGGAGTAGGACGTGGTGCCGGCCTGCTGCTTCGCGACCGGCTTGGCCGGGGTGGCGTGCGCGGCGGCCGACTGCGAGGCGGCGGGAGCGGTCTGCTCCGCGGCGTTGGCACCGGTGGCGCCGAGCAGCGGAAGCGCGATGACGGCTCCGCCGGCACTCGCGACGACGACGCCACGGGCGATGGTGCTGGACTTGGGACGGCGGTGCTTACCCGATATGGGCATGAAGGTTTTCCTCTCCGGCGCCTGCGAGGTGAGCTGTCGGGTTCGGACTGGAGATGTCCGGTCGCGACTGGCGCGACTTCACCCCGAGCCGGCCGGATTCCCGGTCGGCGGCTTACCTGGTTCCCCCGCTCCTGCCACGCGGTGAGTGGGTGCGAATTCCGGGCGGCGGCAGGATTAGGCGGTCCGTCCGGATTGACAGCGAACGTAAACGAGCCGGGACGGCGGAAACAAGCCACGGGTTCCATGGTTGATTCGTCTACGGAAAACCGGCGAAGAATTCCGGTCACACTCCGTGGATTATGGATCTTGGCTTTCCGCGCGGCGTCCGGAATACCCCAACGCCTCACCGCCACACACCGTCACGGATATGATCCCGCTCACGAGAGGTCGGCCATCTCCCGCGTAAGCGGGGCATGTTCGACTAAAAGCCCCAATACGGACATGTCGCGCTCGTTGCCCCACCGCGCCGGAACCTCGGCGGGGATCGACACCTTCGCGGCCCGGGGCCACAGACCCGTGACGTCGGCCCGAAGTGCGGGCCCGCCCAAGATGATTGTCCGAGGAATCAATGTCGTATCGTCACGAGAGTGGACACGCCGGCGACACGCGCCGGCGACAGAGCCTCCAGGAGTGACCGTGACGCAGCAGCTGCCGCAGACCCCGTCGACGGAGCCCGAGCTGGCGGGTGTCCGCAATTTCCGTGATGTGGGCGGGCTGCCCACCTCGGACGGCCGCCGGGTGCGGTACGGACGGCTCTACCGCAGTGGTCACCTGGCACACGCCACGGCCGAGGACGCCGCGTTCCTCGCCGGTCTCGGCCTGCACACCGTCTTCGACTTCCGCAACGCGGCCGACCAGAAGCTGGACGGCCTGGACGTGGAGCTGCCCGGCGTGCGCAACGTGTGCATCCCGCTCACCGACCCGGCGGACGGCACGGAGTTCTGGCGGATGGTGCGCGACGGCAACATGGACGAGCTGCGGTCGATCCTGGCCGACGGCAAGGGGTCCCAGCGCATGATCAATTCCTACCGGCAGATCATCCTGGAGCGCACAACCGAGCACAGCCGGGTACTGCACGCCCTGGCCGAGGACAGCGTGCCCGCCCTGATGCACTGCGCCGCCGGCAAGGACCGGGCGGGCCTCTCGATCGCGGTGTCCCTGCTCGCCGTCGGCGTCGAACGCGAGGCCATCGAGGCCGACTACCTCAAGTCCAACGACGCGCACCGCCGCTACAAGGTCAGCCGCAGTGACACCTCCCCCGCCGGAATGACGCCCGAGGTGATGGAGCTGCTCAATCCGCTCTTCGGCGCCCACTCCGACTACCTCGCCGCGGCCTTCGCCACCATCGACGAGACCTGGGGCAGCACCGACCGCTACCTCGCCGACGGTCTCAAGATCACCCCGGAGATCCGGGAGCGGCTGCGCGAGCGCCTGCTCGACGAGGCCTGACCGTACGGGCGGCGCCCGCCACTACCGATGGTGCACCGCCGCACCGGCCCGTGGTGCACCCTCACGGCTACTGGTTGTGCATTCCCACGGCTACTGGTTGTGCATCCCCACGGCGAACAGCAGATAGAGGAAGCCCGCGATGATGTGCCCGGCCACCAGGTAGGCGAAAAGCCTGATGACGAGCCCGCGGGGCATCTTCTTCTCCTGCGGGTCGTAGTTCTTGGGCCGGCCCGGGCCGAGCGGGTCGTAGTTCTCGGAATCGGACATGACAGGTCCTCTCTGGCGACCGGCGGGCCGGTGGCGGGGACGGGCTCTCAGCGACGGTGGATCCCGCTGCCGAGACACAGCTCGGCAGCGGGGCTCTGCAGCAGGGTGTGGACGAAGAGCAGCTCGGCACCGTCGCGGTCCAGGGCCGCGATCCGGTGCGGGGTGAGCGAGTCGAAGTGCGCGCTGTCACCGGGGGCGAGGTCGTGGACGGTCTCCCCGAGGGTCACCCTGAGATGCCCGGCCAGGACGTACAGCCACTCCTCGCCGGGATGGACGCGCACCAGGTCGCCCTGGGCGCCGTGCGGGACCAGGACGCGCAGCGCCTGCATCGCCCGGCCGGGGCCACCGGCCTGCTGGTACATCCAGCCGTCGGCCTCGGCGCCCTCGAACCTGCGGCCACGGACGATCGCGTCACGTTCCGGGGGGATCTCGCCGAGCAGCTCGGAGACCGTCGTACCGTAGATCCTGGCAAGTCCGAGCAGCATGGGCAGCGAGGGCTGGCGTCGGCCCGTTTCGAGCCGGGACAGGTGGGCGGGCGAGAGCCCGGCCCGCTGGGCGGCGGTCTCCAGGGTGAGACCACGGCTGCGGCGCAGTTCGCGCAGGCGTGGCGCGACCCCGGGCAGCTCGTCTGCCACCCCTCCTTCTGGAGGATTCATATGTCCATTGGGCCAGGACCTTTCCTCGGAGGCAAATTTCTTGCCTCCGAGGCAAAAGTCGCCCCGGCCAGGCGCCGGATACGCCGCGATCAGCGGTTGGCGACGGCCTGCTTCACCAGGGTCCGCCCGAAGTCCCACATCAGCCCGCCGCCACTGTGCGCGTCGTCCATCACGGCCGTGAACGCGCTCACAAAGCGGTCCACGTCCGCTTCGTCGATCACCAGGGGCGGAATCAGCTTGATCACTTCCAGGTGGTCGCCGGAGACCTGGGTCAGGATCCGGTGCTTCTGGAGCAGCGGCACAACCACCATCTGAGCGAAGAGCCCCTTGCGGGCCGCCTGCAGCATGGTCCAGCGGCTGCGCAGCTTCAGCGAGGACGGCCGGCCGAATTCGATGCCGATCATCAGCCCACGCCCGCGCACCTCGTGCAGCAGCTCGTACCGGCCGACCAGCGCGGCCAGCCGTTCGCGCAGCAGATCACCGGTGCGGCGCGCGTTCGCCACCGTCTCCTCGTTCTCCATCACCGCGAGGACCGCGAGTCCGGCCGCCATCGCCTGGGCGTTGGAGCCGAAGCTCGCGGAATGAACCAGGACCCGGTCCATCGAGGAGTAGACGCGTTTGAAGATCCAGTCCTTGCCGAGGGTGGCTCCGACGGGCACATAGCCGCCGGAGAGTGCCTTGGCGACACAGACCAGATCGGGTTCCACCCCTTCCTCGTGCTGGTACGCGTAGAAGTCCCCGGTCCGGCCCAGGCCTGTCTGCACCTCGTCCGCGATGAGCAGCGCCTTGTGCTTGTGCAGCAGCTCCTGCGCCTCCCGCAGGAATCCGGGCGGCGAGGCGTGCACGCCCTTGCCCTGGATCGGTTCGACGACGAGTCCGGCCACATCGCCGCGCTTGAGCTCACGGCGCAGGGCGTCGAGGTCGCCGAGCTCGATGGCGGTGTCGGGCAGCAACGGGGCGAAGCCGTCCCGGAAGCCCGCCTCGCCGTTGACCGAGAGGGAGCCGGTGGTGAGCCCGTGGAAGGCGTGCGTGCAGTACAGGATCCTCGGCTTCCCGGTGGCGTACCGGGCGAACTTGAGGGCCGTCTCGACCGCTTCCGTACCGCTGTTGCCGAAGAAGACGCGGTCCAGGTGCGGGCTGTGGGTGAGCAGCTTCTCGGCCAGCAGGCCCGGCAGCGGCTGGCAGTCGAACCGGGTCAGATCAGCCAGCGAGGCGTCCAGGACGTCATGCAGCGCCTTGCGTACGACGGGGTGGTGGCGGCCGAGCCCCATCACCCCGAAGCCGGCGAGCATGTCCAGGTAGTCGTTGCCCTCCGCATCCCAGAAGTGCGCGCCCTCGGCCCGTTCGTAGACCTTGTCGAAGCCGATGGTGTGCAGCATGCGCGGCAGCTGGTGGTTGAGGTACTTCGTGTGCAGCTCGTAGCGTTCGGCGCCGCGCTCCGCGAGGAGCTGCGCCAGATCGAAGCCCTTGGGTCCGTCGTCCTTCATGCCCCGCCCTCCTTGTCCCCGTTGCCCGGGGCGCCCGGCCCCGCGTCCGCGTCCCGGACGGCCAGCGTGGCGCTGATCCGGCCGGCGATCTCGACCGGTGTGAGCCCGATGTCGGCCAGCACCTCGGCCCGTTTCCCGTGGGCGAGGAACTGGTCGGGAATACCGAACGTCCGCAGCGGAACGTCGACTCCGGCGTCCCGCAGGGCCTGCCCGACCGCCGAACCGACGCCCCCGGCCCGGCTGTTGTCCTCGACGACGGCGACGAGCCGGTGCTTCGCGGCGAGCGGCGCCAGCTGCTCGTCGACCGGCTTGACCCAGCGGGGGTCGACCACGGTGCAGCGGATCCGGCCACCCGTCAGCAGATCGGCGGCCTGCAGGCAGACAGGGGCCATCACGCCGACCGCGACCAGGAGCACATCGGCGTCCTCCGCGCGGTGCAGGACGTCCATGCCGCCGATCCTGCCGATCGCTGGGACCGGTTCCCCCACCGATGCCTTCGGGAACCGGATCAGGGTCGGTGCGTCGTCCACGTCGAGGGCCTCGCGCAGTTCGGCCCGCAGCCGTTCGGCGTCGCGCGGTGCCGCGATCCGCAGACCCGGCACGACCTGGAGGACGGACAGGTCCCACATGCCGTTGTGGGAGGCCCCGTCGGGTCCGGTCACCCCGGCCCGGTCGAGGACGAACGTGACCCCGCACCTGTGCAGGGCGACGTCCATCAGCAGCTGGTCGAAGGCCCGGTTGAGGAAGGTGGCGTACACGGCGACGACCGGATGCAGTCCGCCGGTCGCCAGTCCGGCCGCGGAGACCGTGGCGTGCTGCTCGGCGATCCCGACGTCCCAGACCCGGCCGGGGAACGCCTCGGCGAACCTGGTCAGCCCGACGGGGTGCAGCATCGCCGCCGTGATCGCGACGACGTCCGGCCGCTCCGCGCCGATCTCGGCGATCTCGTCCCCGAACACGGAGGTCCAGGACGGTCCGGCCGCGGGAGCGAGCGGGGCGCAGGTCAGCGGGTCCATCGCGCCGACGGTGTGGAAGCGGTCGGCCTCGTCCTGGAGCGCGGGAAGGTAGCCGCGGCCCTTCTCGGTGAGGCAGTGCACGAGCACGGGGCCGTGGAAGCGTTTCGCGCGGTGGAGCGCGGACTCGACGGCGGCGGTGTCGTGTCCGTCGATCGGACCGATGTACTTCATCCCGAGGTCCTCGAACATGCCCTGCGGGGCGAAGGTGTCCTTGAACCCCTTCTTGGCCCCGTGCAGCGACTCGTACAGCGGCTGCCCGATGACGGGGGTCTGCTGGAGAACGCCCTTGCCCCAGGTGAGGAAGCGTTCGTAGCCGTCGGTGGTGCGCAGGGTCGCGAGGTGGTTGGCGAGGCCGCCGATGGTCGGCGCGTAGGAGCGCTCGTTGTCGTTGACGACGATGATCAGGGGGCGGTCCCTGGCGGCGGCGATGTTGTTGAGCGCCTCCCAGGCCATGCCGCCGGTGAGGGCTCCGTCACCGGTGACCGCGACGACATGACCGGTGCGGCCGATGACCTCGTTGGCCTTGGCGAGGCCGTCGGCCCAGCCGAGCACGGTGGAGGCGTGCGAGTTCTCGATGACGTCGTGTTCGGACTCGGCACGCGAGGGGTAGCCGGAGAGGCCGCCCTTGCCGCGCAGCTTGGAGAAGTCCTGCCGGCCGGTGAGGAGCTTGTGTACGTAGCTCTGATGGCCGGTGTCCCACAGGATCCGGTCCACGGGTGAGTCGAAGACCCGGTGCAGGGCGATGGAGAGCTCCACCACCCCGAGGTTGGGGCCCAGATGGCCACCGGTCCTGGCCACCGCCTGGACGAGGAACTTCCTGATGTCCTCGGCGAGTTCGCCGAGCTGCGGTTCGTTCAGTGCCTTGAGATCGCGCGGCCCCCGGATGGACTGCAGCAGCGTCATGCCCGGGCCCCCTCTCTGGTCCTGTGATCGGCTCACGGTGACGGCGGGGACCCCGGTGGGGTCCCCCCGTCGTCCATGCCCTCGGCGGACTTCCGCCCGCCGACCGCTGCCGGCCCGGCCTGGACGCACCACGAGGGGCGGCGCATCGCGGGCGGCCGGGCCGACAGCACGGGGAGACCCGGTACGACCGGCTCTCCGGCACTCGTCACGTCACCGGTTGCCGCCGATGGTCTCCCGTGCGGCACGCAGGGATTCCTTGAGCGACCCCATGGTGGCGAGTACGGCGGTGGGCTCGTAGCCGCAGTGCGCCATGCAGTTGGCGCAGCGCGGGTCCTTGCCGCGGCCGTACTTCTCCCAGTCGGTCTCCTCGATGAGCTCCCGGTACGTAGGCACGTACCCGTCGCTCATGAGGTAGCAGGGCCGCTGCCAGCCGAACAGGGAGTAGTTGGGGATGGCCCATGCCGTGCACGCGAAGTCCGCCTTGCCCTCCAGGAAGTCGAGGAAGAGCGGCGAGTGGTTGAGGCGCCACCGGGCCCGGTTGCCGCCCGCGAAGGACTTCTTGAACAGCTCACGGGTCTGCTCGACGCCCAGGAAGTGCTCCTGGTCGGGTGCCTTCTCGTAGGCGTAGGCGGGCGAGATCATCATCTCGTCGACCTTCAGGTCGTCATTGAGGAAGTTGAGGACCTCGATGATGGTCTGAGGTGTGTCGGTGTTGAAGAACGTGGAGTTGGTCGTGACCCGGAAGCCGCGCGCCTTGGCCTCCTTCATCGCCGCGACCGCCTCGTCGAACACCCCTTCCTTGGCGACCGACTCGTCGTGACGCTCGCGCAGACCGTCGATGTGGACGGCGAAAGCGAAGTAGGGCGAGGGGGTGAACTTCTCGAGCTTCTTGCGCATCAGCATCGCGTTGGTGCAGAGGAAGACGTACTTCTTCTTCGCCACCAGCTGCCGGACGATTTCGTCGATCTGCGGATGCATCAGCGGCTCGCCGCCCGCGATGGAAACCATCGGGGCGCCCGATTCGAGCACGGCGCCGACGGCCTGGGCCACCGGCATGCGCTGCTTGAGGACTCCGGCCGGGTGCTGGATCTTCCCGCAGCCCTCGCAGGCGAGGTTGCAGGCGAACAACGGCTCCAGCTCGACAATCAGCGGGAACTTTTCCCGCTTTCGGAGCTTCTGTTCAATGAGGTACGTCGCAACCTTGATGGACTGACGGAGCGGCATGGCCATCTAGCTCACCTCCTGGGGAGCAGCAAAGATCGGTGCCATTCATAGAAAGCCGGCAGGACGGCACGGAGAACGCGGAAAGCCGATATTCCACCGCGGACCGTGCCGATGCGGACGAGCTCATGCTCCGGAGCGTCCACGACCACCCGTACGGCCGCAACCGGGCGTGGCCCGGACCGCAGAGCGATGCGCAGCGTCGCGGCGGACTCCATGTCCACTGCGATCGCTCCGGTGGCCCGCAGCGCGGCCCGCTCATGTCCTCGGACGACATGATCGGAGCCGGTCAGCGGACCGGTGTGGACGGTGCGTCCGGGTACGGCCCTGGCGAGTGCGTCGGCGAGCAGTTCCGTGCCGGTGCAGGTGTCCGACTGCCCGGCTGTCCGGGTCTCGTCGGCCACCACCAGGTCACCGGGGTGCATGCCGGGTGCGAGTCCAGCACAGAACCCCGAGGCGATGACCGCGGCACCGAGCGCCCGGCTCTCGCCGAGCGCCTTGGCCACGGCCGTTTCGGCCGCCTTCGGCCCCATGCCCGTACGGAGTACGGTCACCGGGCCCGGGGCGGTGCCCGCCCTGGCCCTGCCGGTGCGCAGGGCCAGGTGCTCGATGCCCAGGGCGCAGGCGATGAGCAGCGGGGCGGCGGGGCCGGCCGGCCCCGGGACATCGCCCATCAGGCCCCCTCGCGGACCGCCGTGCGGCCCGCGAACGGGTCGCCGTGCACGTACCGTCCGAGTGCGGTCAGCGGGAAGACCTGCCGGTAGAGGTGATAGTTGATGGAGAAGTCCCAAGGGAAGCCGGTCCCGGTGAAGTACGGCTCGTCCCAGGAACCGTCCTCCTGCTGGGTCTGGGCCAGCCAGGCGATGCCGCGCGAGACGGCAGCGGTGTCCCGGCGCCCTGCGGCAAGCAGTGCGAGCAGCGCCCAGGCGGTCTGGGACGCGGTCGAGGCACCGTGGCCGATCCACTTCTCCTCGTTGTAGGAGCGCAGGTCCTCGCCCCATCCGCCGTCGTCGTTCTGGACGGATTCCAGCCAGCCGACCGCGCGGCGGATCGAGGGGTGTGCGGGGGCGATTCCGGCGGCGACCAGTGCGGGCACCACCGACCCCGTGCCGTAGACGTAGTTGACGCCCCAGCGGCCGAACCAGCCGCCGGCTGCGTCCTGTTCGGCGAGCAGCCACTCGATTCCCCGCCGGGTGGCGGGGTGCTGGGACTGCCCCTCGATGGCGAGCATCTCCACCACATGGCCGGTGACGTCTGCGGACGGCGGGTCGATGACCTCACCGAAGTCGCAGAACGGCAGCCGGTTGGGGAACGCGCTGGTGTTGTCGGCGTCGAAGGCTCCCCAAGCGCCGTTGCGGGACTGCATGCCGACGTTCCAGCGCACCCCTCGCTCGATGGCGGCCTCGATCCGCGCCTGGTCCGGGTGGCGGACCCGGCGCAGCGCGAGGACCACCTCCGCGGTGTCGTCGATATCGGGGTAGTTGTCGTTGTGGAACTCGAACGCCCATCCCCCCGGGGCCAGTTGAGGCCTGCGCACGGACCAGTCACCGGGGCGCGCGATCTCCTCGCCGAGCATCCAGTCCGCCGCCTTCACCAGCGCCGGGTGGTCGGCGCCGACCCCGGCATCGGCGAGCGCGATGGTGGCGAGGCAGGTGTCCCAGACCGGGGACTGACAGGCCTCGATCATGCGGGCGCCGTCCTCGCGCCAGACCGCGAACCGGTCGAGCGAGGCGAGTCCGGCCCGCATCACCGGGTGGTCGAGGTCGTAGCCGAGCAGATGCAGGGCGATGACGGAGTACACGGCGGGTGGCTGGATGCCGCCCCAGCAGCCGTCGTTCTCCTGGCGTTCGATGATCCAGCGGGCCGCCGCGTTCATGGCGACCTTGCGCAGTCTGCGCGGGGCGAACCGGTGGTAGAGGTGCAGTGCCTTGTCGAGGCGCTGGAAGACGCCGTCCCAGCTGGCGGCCGGGGCGCGGCGGCGGGGCGGGTTCGGCTCGCCGGGATCGGTGTGCAGCTCGTCCAGGGCGAAGGGCGCGGGCCGTACCGGCCGCTTCGCGGAGACGACGGTGAGGGGCACGATGGTCTGGCGGGCCCAGCAGCCGAAATCATAGATGTTGAGCGGGGCCCACTTGGGGAAGAACATCAGCTCGGGCGGGAGTTCCGGCAGGTCGTCCCATTTCCACCAGCCGAAGAGGGCCAGCCAGATCCGGGTGAACACGCGGCTCGCCGCGATCCCGCCCTGTTCCCTGACCCACCCGGCGGCGCGGGCCATGTGCGGTTCGTCCGGCCGGTCCCCGGCCAGCCGCAGTGCCACGTACGCCTCGATGGTGGCGGAAAGGTCCCCGGGACCGCCGTGGAAGGTGGCCCAGGTGCCGTCGCCGAGCTGTTCGCCCCGGATGAAGAGGCCGGCCGCCCGGACCGTGGCGGGATCCTGGATCCCGAGGAACTGCCGGAGCAGGAGGTCCTCGGCGTCCATGGTGACGTTGGTGGCGAGGTCGCCCTTCCACCAGCCCTGCTCGTCCTGCCTGCCGAGGAGGTGCTCCACCGAGCGTTCCGCGGCCCGCCGCGCGGCGGCGAGTACGTCGTCCGCGGCGATGGTTGATTCGGTTGTCGGAATACTGGCCGAGGCTGCGCTGGGGTCCACAGCCCCGGTGCTTCCGTCGGTCGTCGCTGTCATGGCTTCCCCTTCGTGCAGTTGGTCCTCTGCTGTGCTGGGGTCTCCGTCGGCCGGTGCCTGTTACGGGCACCGGCCGGCGACTGCGAGTCATATTGAGGGGATGGTCATCATCTCTTTCGTACGACGACGAAGTCCGCGAGCGCCGTGAGCTGCGCCCGCACGGTTTCGGGCATGTCCACACCATGCAGCGCCTCGATGGCGACCGCATGCTGACGACGGGCCTCCTGGGCGGTCCACTCACGGCCGCCCGCCTCCTCGATGAGTGCCGCACGGGCGGCGAACTCCTCTTCGGAGAAGCTGTCGAAGTCGCTGCTCTTCGCGTCGGCGGCGAGCAGCTCGCCCAGACGGTCCGAGGCCGGGCCGCCCGCGGCGAGCGCGGCGACGACCGGCAGGGACTTCTTGCGCTGGCGCAGATCGCTCCAGGTCTGCTTGCCGGTGGACTCCGGGTCGCCCCAGATCCCGAGCAGGTCGTCGACCGCCTGGAAGGCGAGACCGAGGTGGTAGCCGTACGCCTCCAGGACGTCGGCGGTCCGGTCGTCGGCGCCGCCGAGCACCGCGCCGATGGAGCAGGCGCAGGCGAGCAGGGCGCCCGTCTTGTTGCCCTCCATCTCCAGGCACTCCTCGACGGTGACCCGCTCGCGGTGCTCGTAGGAGATGTCCTGGGCCTGCCCGTCGATGAGCTTGCGGGTGGCCGAGGTCAGCCTTCGGGCCGCGCGGCCCGCCTCGACGGTGCCGAGCTCCAGCAGGATCTCGTTGGCCAGGGCGAACAGCGCGTCGCCGACCAGGATCGCCTGGGCGGGGCCGTGCACCTTCCACACCGTGTCGCGGTGGCGCCGCTGCTCGTCGCCGTCCATCAGGTCGTCGTGCAGCAGCGAGAAGTTGTGCACGAGTTCGACGGCCACGGCGCCGGGGATGCCGGCCTCGGCGGCGGCGCCGGCCGCCTCGGCCGACAGCAGGGCCAGCGCCGGGCGGACGGCCTTGCCGCCGTCACCGTCGGAAGGCCTGCCCTGGGCATCGATCCAGCCGAAGTGGTAGGCGGCCACGGTGTCCATGGGCGGTGCGAGCCGGTCAACGGCGGCCCGGAGCACCGGCGTGGAAAGGGCCCGTCCGCGCTCCAGAAGCGCGGTGACGTCCGTGGTGTGCGCCACGGTGTCGGAAGCCGGATTCGCCGGGGTCACTGACTCTCCTCTTGTTCCGGTGGTACTGCTCATGCCGCCTCCTGCAGCGGATGTTCTTGGGGGCGGCCGAGCGCCAGGAGTGCGGCGTCCGCGGCGCCGGCACCGCTACGGACGGCGCCCTCCATCGTGGCGGGCCAGCCGGTGGCCGTCCATGCGCCGGCCAGGAAGAGGCCGGGGGCACGGGTGCGCGTCCCCGGTCGCAGCCGGCCGACGCCGGGAGCGGGCGCGAAGGTCGCCGTACGCTCCCGGGTGACGAAGAAGTCTCTGATGCCGGCCCCGCGGGCGGCGGGCAGGAGCCGCTCCAGCTCGGGCAGGTAGCGCGCGCGGAGCGCGGCGACGGGCAGGTCGATCTCCTCGTCGGCGGCGGACTGGGAGACTGCGAGGTACTGGCCGGGGCCGGTGAGGCCGGAGGCCTCGGTCCGGTCGAAGACCCACTGGACCGGTGAGCCGAGAGCCGTGAAGAACGGCTGCCTGAGCACCTTGCGGTCGTAGACCACGTGCACGTTGAGGATCGGGGAGGTGCCGATCTCCAGCAGCCGGTCCGGTTCGTCGAGCGCACCCTCGGGCAGCAGCTCATGGGTCTCGCGCTGCGGTACGGCCAGCACGACGGTGTCCGCCTCGATCCGTTCGGCGCCGGTGTCGACCACCCACCGTCCGTCGTCGGTACGGGCGAGCGATCCGGCCTTCGTCCGCAGTTCGGTGCGGACGCCGGCGGAGTCCAGGGCTTTGCGGCCGAGCGTGTCGTGTACGTCCCCGAGCGGTACGGAGGCCCAGCCGATGTCGGCTGCGCCGGGCTCGGAGAGGAGTCCGGTCTTGAAGACCTTCGCGGCGAGGGCGAGCGAGGAGTTCGGTGCGGTGGCGTTGAGTGTGGCCACGCCGACCAGGTCCCAGAGGGCCTCGATGGTGCGGGGCGACTGGCCGTGCCGGGCGAGCCAGCTGCCGAAGTCGATGTCGTCGAGCGCGGGGTCGTCCGGGTCCAGCCGGCCGAGCGCCAGCGCGGCCCGCCCGACGCTCGCGCGCTCGACGAGCGAGAGGTGCGGGTACGCGGCGAGTCCGGCGGCGAGGTGGAACGGGACCGGGAGGCCGTTGCGGCGCAGCCGTCCGAGCCGGGGCCCGGATGGCCGCCCCACGTCGAGAACCGGCACGTCCAAACGGTTTTGCAACGGGGCCAGGCGTGCGCCGTCGATCCGGTCGAGGAACCCGCGGTAGGCGGTGCAGCAGCGCAGATAGACGTGCTGGCCGTTGTCAACCGTCAGCTCGCCGCGCCGGAAGGAGAAGGCGAGGCCGCCGAGCCGGGGCCGCCCTTCCAGCAGGGTCACGTCAAGCCCGGCGTCGGCCATGCGCAGGGCCGCGGTGATGCCGGCGAGTCCGCCGCCGACCACGACCGCGCGGGAGGAACGCAGCGCGCCGTCCGTCATACGTCCCCCTCTCGCCAGGTCTTCTCCGTCAGGGACGCATCCGGGTGGCAGGGGGTTGCCCGCCGTGCGCCGTGATCATCCATGATGCACATGGTGCGCGAGATGTCCGTGTGACGCATTCAGACACGCCCCCTGGTCGTGCGGCGCGAGATGTGGCGTGCGTCCAGACCCGACAGGCCGCGCACCGCCACATACGCCTTCTCGTGGCCCGGGAGCGAGACCCGGCCGCGCAGCACGGCCTCGGGGTCGCGCTCGATCCGGTCGAGGAGCCGGCGGTAGATGCCGGCCATGGCCGCCACACAGGCACCGCTGCGCCGGTCGAGCATCGGCAGCAGCCGGTAGCCCTCGGCGAACAGGGCGCGGGCGCGCCGGACCTCGAAGTGGACCAGCCCGGCAAAGTCGGAGCCGGGCGGCGGGGTGGCCCGGTGGAAGCCCGCGGAGCAGCCGAACTTGGCGAGGTCGTCGGCGGGCAGGTAGGTGCGCCCGTTGCCCGCGTCCTCGCGCACGTCGCGCAGGATGTTCGTCAGCTGGAGCGCGAGGCCGAGCGTGTCGGCGTACTCGGCCGCGCGCTCGGCGCCCGGGGCACCCGGTTCCGTACCGAAGACACCCAGGCTGAGGCGGCCGATGGCGCCCGCGACGCACCGGCAGTAGATCTTGAGGTCGTCCCACGTCTCGTAGGTCGCACCGCGCACGTCCATCAGCACGCCGTCGATCAGCTCGTCGAGCCCTTCGAGCGGCAGCGGGAACCGGCGGGCGGCGTCGGCGAGCGCGACGGCCACCGGGTCGGTGTCGTCCTCGTCGATCGCGCCGTCGCGGATCCGGTCCAGCACCGCACGGGTGCTCTCCAGGCGGACGCGCTTGGTCTCCGGCTCCAGTTCGCCGTCACCGATGTCGTCGACCCGTCGGGAGAAGGCGTACAGGGCCGACATGGCCTGCCGCTTCTCGACGGGCAGCAGCCTGATGCCGTACGCGAAGTTACGCGCCTGCTGTCCGGTGACCGCCTCGCAGTAACTGTATGCGGCCTGTACCGGTGCCGACATGTACGTCGTCTGTCCCTCCACGGTCCGGCTCACCCCTCTCTACGCGCTCTTCGCAAAACAACTCCCACTTCGCGCAGCAGGCTGGGCTTGGTGGGTTTGGGGGGTCCGGGCAGTACGTCGAACCCGGCGGCCGCGATCGCGGTGAGGGCGGCACGCCCCCCTCCCACGAATCCGGCGAGAAGCAGCTTGAGCCTGCCGTGGACGCTACCCACCAGAGGGGTGCCTTCATTCAGCAGATCCCCGGCACGTTCGGCTTCGTACGCAATCAGTGCCCGCACCGCCGCGCCCCCGGAGGGGGCCGCCAGGTCGGATTCGGTGACATGGAACCTGGCCATGTCGTCGGCCGGCAGATAGATCCGGTCACGGCCGAGGTCCTCGGTGACGTCCTGGAGATGCTCGACGATCTGCAGTGCGGTGCAGACGGCGTCGGAGCGGCGGACGCGCTCGGGACTCGCGGTTCCGGTGAGCTGGAGGACCAGGAGGCCGACGGGGTTGGCGGAGAGCTCGCAGTAGGCGAGGAGCTCCTCGTACGTCCCGTAGCGGCGGATCTTCTGGTCCTGCCGGTTGGCCTCGATGAGGCCGAGGAAGGGTTCGGGGGTGAGAGCGCGGCGCCGCACGGTGGGACGCAGCGCCACCAGGAGCGGGTGGTGCGGGCTCTCACCGGTGGTGGTGAAGATCCTGCGCAGGTCGGTTTCCAGCGCGTCCAGCATCGCGAGCCGGTCCTCGCCCTCGGCCGGGTCGAGCCCGAGGTGCCGGGCGTCGGCGCCGCCGGGCGCGAGGTCGCCGTCACCGATGTCGTCGACGAGCCGGGCGAAGCCGTAGACGGCCATCAAGTCGTCGCGCCAGGCGCGCGGCAGGAAGAAGGGGGCCACCGGAAAGTTCTCGTCGGCGGCCTTGTCAAGGGTTCCGGGTACGGCGGGATCATGTCGCGCCTGCCGGGTACGGGTCACTGCGTACCGCCCTGCGCGGGGACGGCGTGAGCACCTCGGAGCTGGAGATCTTCCGTCATAGCCGTCACATCTCCCGTTCTACACTGCTGACCCAAAACAACCCATTCCGGACACGCCGCCCGCTCTCCCGAGTGCGGAGGACGACTACGGGCCGTCCACCCAGGCGGTATCGCCCCACTTGATACGAATCAGCACCGGTACAGCTTACGTTGTACAACGCTCATCCATACGCGGGGGTGCGGGGTGCGCAACACCTGCGAGCTGTGCGCTGTCAACTTTCCCCTCGCGCAAGGAAATTGACGTCATCCGGCGGGAGGAGATCTTGCCGGGCGCCGTACGACGAGCCGTGGAGGCCCGGGACGGGTGCCCCATCCGGAAGCAGCGCAGCGGCCTCCGCCGGAATGCTCCGGCGGAGGCCGCTGCGTTACGCGACTGCGGCGACGCCCTACTTGCCGGTCTCGCGCTCGTACGCCTTGAGGACCTCGTCGGTCGGTCCGTCCATCAGCAGTTCGCCCTTCTCCAGCCACAGCACCCGGTCACAGGTGTCCCTGATCGACTTGTTGCTGTGACTCACCAGGAAGACGGTGCCGGCCTCCTTGCGGAGCTCCCGGATGCGCGCCTCGGAGCGGATCTGGAACTTGCGGTCACCGGTCGCCAGCGCCTCGTCGATCATGAGGACGTCGTGGTTCTTGGCGGCGGCGATGGAGAAGCGCAGCCGCGCGGCCATGCCGGAGGAGTACGTCCGCATCGGCAGGGTGATGAAGTCGCCCTTCTCGTTGATGCCGGAGAAGTCGACGATGCTGTCGTAGCGTTCGCGGATCTCCTCACGGCTCATGCCCATGGCGAGCCCGCCGAGCACGACGTTGCGCTCGCCCGTCAGGTCGCTCATCAGGGCCGCGTTCACACCGAGCAACGAGGGCTGCCCGTCCGTGTACACCTTGCCGCTCTCGGTCGGCAGGAGTCCGGCGATGGCCCGCAGCAGGGTGGACTTGCCGGAGCCGTTCGTCCCGATGAGGCCGATGGCCTCGCCCCGGTAGGAGGTGAAGGAGACGCCGCGTACGGCATGCACCTTGCGGACCCCGCGCTCCTCGCCCTTGTTGCCGCGGCGCAGTATCCGGCTCAGTGCCGCGGTGGCGCCGCCCTTGCCACCGCCGCCGCCGTTGACGCGGTACACGATGTGCACATCGTCGGCGATCACAGTGGGGACGCGCCCCGCGGTGTTGTCCTCAGCCACGGCCGTACCGCTCCTCTGCCTTCCAGAAGTACACAAAGCCTCCGGCACCCACCAGGAGCGCCCAGGCGAGACCCACCACCCAGACGTGCGCCGGCAGGTTCTCGGAGCCGTAACCGTCGATCAGGGCGAACCGGACCAGGTCCATGTAGATGGCCGCCGGGTTGTACTGCAGCACATCACCGATCCAGGCCGGCTTGCCGGCGAGCATCACCGGGATGGAGAACATGACGCCGGAGGCGTACATCCAGGTCCGCATGATGAACGGCATCAGCTGGGCCAGGTCGGGCGTCTTGGACCCGAGCCTCGCCATGATCAGCGCCAGTCCGGTGTTGAAGAAGAACTGCAGGACCAGCGCGGGGATCACCAGCAGCCAGGACAGCCGTGGATAGCTGCCGAATCCGACGGTCACCACGACCAGCACGATCATCGAGTACAGCAGCTGCTGGAGCTGCTGGAGCGAGAACGAGATGGGCAGCGAGGCGCGCGGGAAGTGTAGCGCCCGCACCAGTCCGAGGTTGCCGGAGATGGCGCGGACCCCGGCCATCACCGAGCTCTGGGTGAAGGTGAAGACGAAGACCCCGGTCACCAGGAACGGGATGAAGACCTCCTGCGTCATCCCCTTCTTCGTGCCGAGGATCAGGCCGAAGATGAGGAAGTACACCGCGGCGTTCAGGAGCGGGGTGGCCACCTGCCACAACTGGCCCAGCTTCGCCTGGCTGTACTGAGCGGTCAGTTTGGCCCGGGAGAACGCCATGATGAAGTGGCGTCGCCCACGGAGCTGGCGCACGTACTCGAAGAGCCCGGGCCGGGCGCCGCTGACCGTCAGGCCGTACTTCTCGGCCAGTTCGGCAGGGCTCAGGGCGTCGTCGGCCGATGGCGGGGTGCTCAACGCAACAGCACCGTCATGGGTTGTGTCACTCACCAGATGAAACTCTCGTATTCACATCGCGCAGCCAGTCGCGGGCGCGGCTCAGGGCGGACAGGTCCCGACAAGAAAACTTACGCCTCATGCTCCCAGAGGCGTACCGCTCAGATCACCGGAGGGCGGCCGAGTCTGGTCAGCCGCCACACCGTACGCCACTTCATCGGACGGCGCGGTCCGCACGGTGTCGTCCAGCCCTCGCGGAAGCCGCCGAACCACGCCTTCAGCGCCGGCCCCGAGGGCTTGCGGAGCAGGGTCAGCAGCAGCCACACGCCGAGATACACGGGGACCAGGGGCGCGGGCAGATTGCGCCGGGCCAGCCAGACCCGGTTCCGGGCCACCATGCGGTGGTAGACGGCGTGGCGGGACGGAGCGGTCGTGGGGTGGTTGAGGACCATGTCCGCGCGGTAGTCGATCTGCCAGCCGGCGTCCAGCGCCCGCCAGGCGAGGTCGGTCTCCTCGTGCGCGTAGAAGAAGTCGCCCGGCAGCGGACCGACCTCGGCGATGACCCTGGTGCGTACGGCGTTGGCGCCGCCGAGGAAGGTCGTCACCCGCGAGGAGCGCATCGGATCGGCGGCGCGCAGTCGCGGCACATGGCGGCGCTGGGTTTCGCCGGTGTCGGGGTCGGCGATCCGGAAGCTGATGATGCCGAGTCGCGGATCGGCCTCGAACGCCTGCCGGCACAGCTCGGCGGTGTCGGTGAGCGGCAGGTGCCCGTCGTCGTCCAGGAAGAGCAGGGCGTCGACGTCGGCGCCTGAGGGCCCGAAGGCCTCGATGCCCACGTTGCGACCGCCGGGGATGCCCAGGTTCTCGGGCAGCTCGACGGTCCGCACGCCTGCGGGTACGTCCGGGACGGCGGAGCCGTTGCCGACGACGACCACCTCGATGCGGTCGCCGTCCTGCTCGGCGACCGAATCGAGCAGGGCGCGCAGCTCGGCCGGGCGGTTACCCATCGTGATGATGACCGCGCCGAGTTTCATGGGGGTGCTCACTTCAGCCTGCTCGATGCCAGGACCGACACGAGGTGGAGGAGGGTCTGCAGCAGGGCGATACCGGCCAGCACCGCGACCGCGAAACGGCTGAAGAACAGGTCGTCCCGGACCGCGTCGAGAACGGCCGCGACCAGGATGACCAGCGACGCCTCGACGCACAGGATCAGCCGGTGGAACTTGAGCGCACCGGCGGCCCGGCGGGCGAGCGCCATGCCGGACGAGCGCGGCTCGGAGGCGGCCTCCTTGACCGGCGGCAGCCCGCCCTGGTGGCGTGCGACCCCGACCAGGTCGGTCTCGGCCTTGATCAGGATGGCGCCGAGTGCGGCGAGCGTGCCCAGGAAGGCCCACAGCCAGTCGATCCGCCCGGTGCCCCACAGGTCCGCGGCGCGCAGGCCGAAGCCGACGAGCACGGCGGCGTCACAGAGGTAGGCACCGACCCGGTCGAGGTAGACCCCGCCCAGGGAGAACTGCTTCTTCCAGCGGGCGAGCTCGCCGTCGACACAGTCCAGCAGCAGGTAGAGCTGGACCATGAGGACGCCGAGCAGCGCACCGGGGATGCCCGGGACGAGCAGGGCCGGGGCGGCGAGCACACCGGCGATGGTCATCAGGTACGTCAGCTGGTTGGGCGTCACCTTGGTGTTCACCAGGTACCGGTCCACACGCAGCGAGACCTCGCGCATATATATCCGGCCCGCCCAGTGTTCGCCACTGCGCCGGTCCTTGACGCCCGGGGGGTGAACGACAGGACGGAGTTCAGCTACTGATGGTCTTGGCATAGTCGGCGTACGCGTCCCTGATCTGGTCGGTGGACAGGTTGAGGTGCTCCAGGACCGTGAAGCGTCCCGGGCGGGTCTGCGGCGCGTAGTCGACGGCCTGCACGAACTCGTCGGCCGTGAAGCCGATCTGCTCGGGCAGGACCGGCAGACCGTGCCGGCGGAGCACGTCGGCGAAGAGCCTGGACTCCGCGCGTGCGCCCCGCAGATGCATGGCGAAGGCCGCACCGAGGCCGACCTGCTCGCCGTGACTGGCAGCGCGCCTGGGGAAGAGCAGGTCGAAGGCGTGGCTGATCTCGTGGCAGGCGCCGGACGACGGGCGGGTGTCTCCGCTGATCGAGATGGCGATGCCGGAGAGCACCAGCGACTCGGCGAGGACCGTGAGGAACTCGTCGTCGGCGACGGTACCGGGGTGCCGCAGGACGGCTTCGCCGGCGGTACGGGCCATGGCCGCGGCCAGTCCGTCGATCTGCTCGCCGTTGACCTGGTGCGACAGTTCCCAGTCGGCGATCGCGGAGAGGTTGGAGATCGCGTCGCCGATGCCGGAGCGCACGAAGCGGTCGGGGGCCTCGCGGATCACCGTGAGGTCGATGACCATGGCGATCGGCATCGGGACACCGTAGGATCCCCGGCCGTTGTCGTTGTCCAGGGTCGCGACGGGCGAGCAGAGGCCGTCGTGGGCGAGGTTCGTGGCGACCGAGACCAGCGGCAGGCCGACCCGGGCCGCGGCGTACTTCGCCACGTCGATGATCTTGCCGCCGCCGAGGCCGACCACGGCGTCGTAGCGCTTGCCCTTGATCTCGTCGGCCAGCTTCACCGCGGAATCGATGTCGCCCCCGGCGACGGGGTACCAGTCGGCGCCCGGCAGAGCCGGGGCGAGCTTCTCGCGCAGCGCCTGCCCGGAGCCGTCGCTGATGGCGATCGCCAGCTTGCCGGACGCGGAGATCCGCTGGTCGACAAGGAGACCGGCCAGGTCGTCCATGGCGCCCCGGCTGATGTCGACGAAGACCGGGGAGGGGATGAGCCGGGTCAGTACAGGCACGCGATCTCCCTGCCCCGGGCGAGGTCGTCGTGGTTGTCGATCTCGACCCAGGTCACCTCGCCGATGGGGGCCACGTCGACGGTGAAGCCGCGGTTGACGAGCTCCTGGTAGCCGTCCTCGTAGTAGAGGTCCGGGTCGCGTTCGAACGTCGCCTTGAGCGCGTCGGCGAGCTCCTCGGCGGCCTCCGCCTCGATGAGGGTGACACCGATGTACTCGCCGGTGGCGGTGGCCGGGTCCATCAGCTTCGTGATGCGCCGGACCCCCTTGTCGCCGTCGGTGATGACCTTCATCTCCTCGTCGGCGAGGTTCTTCACCGTGTCGAGGGCGAGGATGATCTTCTGACCCTTGCCGCGCGCGTCCAGCAGCGTCCGCTCGACCGAGACCGGGTGGACGGTGTCTCCGTTGGCGAGGATCACCCCGCGCTTGAGGATCTCGCGGGCGCACCACAGGGAGTAGGCGTTGTTCCACTCCTCGGCCTTGTCGTTGTCCACGAGGGTGAGCTCGAGGCCGTACTTCGCCTCCAGCTCCTCCTTGCGGTCGTAGACGGCTTCCTTGCGGTAGCCGACGACGATCGCGACCTCGGTGAGACCGATCTCGGCGAAGTTCGCCAGCGTGAGATCGAGGACGGTCTTCTCGCCGTCCACCGGCACGAGAGCCTTGGGGAGCGTGTCGGTGTAGGGGCGCAGGCGCCGTCCTGCGCCGGCTGCCAGTACGAGGCCGATCATGCGGGTTCTCCTTCGTCGTGAACGGCGGGCGCCGCGGAGGACACCCAGAAGCGGATGGACTCCACCAGAACGACCAGTGCCACGGCCACCGCGAGGGCGGTGAGAGCCACGGTGAAACCTGAGGCCCCCGTGGTCACGGCGGCGAACACGGCCACCACCAGGGTCCGGCCCTCGTGCCCGCCGATCGTGCGCACCAGCCACTGGGGCGGGGCGCCGGTGCCGCCTCGAATGCGGTACACCGTGTCGTAGTGATGGTAGGCGACCGCCGAAACGAGGCCGAAGGCCGCGGGCAGCGCACCGTCGATGTCGCTGCGTGCGGCCAGGATGAGGATCGTGCAGTACTCCGCCGCGCGGAAGACGGGGGGGAGCAGCCAGTCCAGTGCGCCCTTGAGGGGGCGGGCCACCGCTACGCCCGCACAGATCGCGTAGAACACCGCGGCAGCGATCATCTGCCGGCTGCCGAAGGGCTGCTGCAGTGCGGCGGCGATCAGTGCGCCGGTGCCGACGACCGCCACCACCGGGGCGCTCCAGGCGCCGGGGATCCGGGGGCCGCGGGCCGCCACGAGCTGGGCGATCGGGCCGGAGTCGGCGAGGTCGGCGAGGGCCTGGGCGGCGCGGTCGGTGCGGCGGGCCTTGCGGGTCAGGGAGCGCAGCAGCCGGCCGGCGGTGGTGT
The DNA here is from genome assembly GCF_036013915.1 of Streptomyces sp. NBC_00464. Classification (NCBI taxonomy): domain Bacteria; kingdom Bacillati; phylum Actinomycetota; class Actinomycetes; order Kitasatosporales; family Streptomycetaceae; genus Streptomyces; species Streptomyces sp. NBC_00464. Next base: position 187,123 of record NZ_CP107899.1, read on the forward strand.
AGCAGGCCGCGAAGGCGCAGCCGACGAGCAGGGCGTAGAAGACGATCCGCGGGGTGGTCAGCGCGGTCAGCACGGCGATCATCGCCCAGCGCTCACCGATCGGGAGCACGATTATGCGGCGCACCCAATGAGTCCAGCCGACGCTGTCGAGCTTGTCCGAGAGGGCCGCCGTGGGGCTGGCGTTCGCGACCGCGTCGTGGTTCGCCTCGGTGAACGAGAAGTCGATGACGTGGCGGCAGGACTGGAGCACCATCGCGCCGAGGGCCAGCGCCCACACGTCGTCACCGCCGCGGGCGGCGCCGAGGGCGAGGCCCGCGTAGTAGGCGTACTCCTTGGCCCGGTCGAAGGTGGCGTCCAGCCACGCGCCCATCGTGGAGTACTGCAGCGAGTAGCGGGCGAGCTGCCCGTCGGTGCAGTCCAGCACGAAGGAGAAGAGGAGCAGCAGCCCGGCGGCGACGTATCCGCCACGGGTGCCGGTGGCCGCGCAGGCCGCCGCGATGAGTGCGGTCAGCAGGGACGCGGTGGTGACCTGGTTCGGGGTGAACCCGCGGCGCGCGCACCAGCGGGCGATGTAGCGCGAGTACGGGCTGATGCAGTACGTGGTGAAGAAGCCGTCGCGGGCCTTGACGGCGCTGCGCAGCCGGACCGCCTCGTCGTCGACGGCGGCGACGCCGGACTGCGCGGTGGCACGTGCGGCCTCGTCCGCCGGCACGGCGGCGACGAGCGAGCCGAGCTCAGGGCGCTGGACCGCGGTGCCCTCGGCGTCCATCGTGGACGCGATCCGCCCCGGCACGGTGCGGTCGACGACCGCCACAGCGGTGCCGGGCGGTCCTGCGGGAACACCGGCGCCGACCGCCTCGGTGGTGATGCGCAGGGCGCGGAGCAGGGCGGGGCGCGCCTCGGGCTGCGCGGTGAGCGCACCGGGCACGGCGGCGGCGGGGAATCGGGGGTCGGTCAGTCCGAGCCGTAGGGCGTGAACATGACCGACGAAACGGGGGTCGACGAGGGCGACGCGGCTCTCGGCCGGAACCGCGGACAGCAACCGGACCGCCTCGGTGACATCGGCAGCGGTCTGTACGTCGAAGCCCAGTGACCTCAGATCATCCTGAAGCGACGATCCGGGCACCGGAGCACCTGTGAGAATGGCGGTCGACAGACGAACTCACTCCTTGGTGCTGACACGGGTCGGCGCGCGACAGTGCGGCCCTGAAATGCGGCCGGCGGCATGTCGGCAGAGGCTATCGGATGAACGGAGGCGGGAATTCACTGCCTGTTCGGGCTCCGTTCCGGACGGAACGGCATCATGCGGCCCCGTTCGCGATCATCATCGTCGATGGTCGCCTCGCCTGACAAAACACGGGTACGGAACAGCCCTCCGGTCGGCCGTAGTCTGACCGGCATGACATGGCTGATCACAGGCGGAGCTGGATACATCGGGGCACACGTGGTGCGTGCGATGAGGAGCGCCGGAGAGCGGGTGGTCGTGATCGACGACCTCTCGGCAGGCAAGCCGGACCGACTGCCGGACGACGTCCCGGTGATCCGGGGCTCGGCGGCCGACCGGGCGCTGCTCGACCGGGTGCTCGCGGAGCACGAGGTCACCGGTGTGGTGCATCTCGCAGCGAAGAAGCAGGTCGGCGAGTCCGTCGAGAAGCCGCTCCTGTACTACCGGGAGAACGTCGGCGGGCTGACCGTCCTCCTGGAGGCCGTCGTGGCCGCCGGCGTGCGGCGCTTCCTGTTCTCGTCGTCGGCCGCGGTCTACGGCGTTCCGGAGATGGACCTCATCACCGAGGAGGCCCCCTGCGTTCCGATCAATCCGTACGGCGAGACCAAGCTGGTCGGCGAGTGGCTGGTGCGTGCGGCCGGGCAGGCGCACGGACTGTCCACGGGCTGCCTGCGCTACTTCAACGTGGCGGGTGCCGCCGAGCCGCAGCTGTCGGACACGGGCGTCTTCAACGTGATCCCGATGTTCTTCGACCGGCTGACGCGCGGTGAGGCGCCGCGGATCTTCGGTGACGACTATCCCACCCCCGACGGCACCTGCATCCGCGACTACATCCACGTGGCCGACCTGGCCGACGCCCACCTGGTCGTGGCCCGGCGGCTGGCCGCGCAGGACGGTCCCGGAGACCTGACCGTGAACATCGGCCGCGGCGAGGGCGTCTCGGTGCGCGAGCTCGCCGCTCTGGTCGCGGAGGTCACCGGCCACGAGCTGAAGCCGGAGATCGAGCCGCGCCGGGCCGGGGACGCCGCGAAGGCGGTCGCCTCGTGCGACCGGATGTCCGGCGAACTGGGCTGGACGGCCCGGCGCGGGGTGCGGGAGATGGTCGCGTCGGCCTGGCAGGGGTGGCTGCTGCACCATCCCGAGACCTCTGCGCCGCAGGGTCTTCCGTAACGAGAGGTCCCAGGGGCAGGCGGGCGCTCCGCCGCTCTGACCTGCGACCATTTCCGCAGGTCAGAGCAGTTGACAACGGTGTTCAGTGCCGTGTTGCCCGATACCCCCCACCCGTAGTTCACTGGCAGTGCCCGGGCCGTTCGCGTCCGGGCCCGCAGACGACCGGGAGGCGTCCCCATGGGGGCAGGGCACGATCACGGACATGCGCACGGCGGGCCGCCGCCCACAGGGACGGCAGCCGCCGCGTACAGGGGGCGGCTGAGGATCGCGCTGGGCATCACGCTCGCCGTGGCGGTCATGGAGGTCGTCGGAGGTGCGCTGTCGGGCTCCCTCGCGCTGATCGCCGATGCGGCCCACATGGCGACCGACGCCCTCGGGCTGGGCATGGCTCTGCTGGCGATCCACTTCGCCAACAAGCCGGCCGGGCCGAACCGGACCTTCGGCTACGCCCGTGCCGAGATCCTCGCCGCGCTCGCCAACTGCGTCCTGCTGCTCGGGGTGGGCGGCTATCTGCTCTACGAGGCGGTGGAGCGTTTCATCACCCCGGCCGAGACCCGGGGCGGGCTGACGATCGCCTTCGCCCTGGTCGGCCTGGTCGCGAACATGGTGTCGCTGTCGCTGCTGGTCCGCGGGCAGAAGGACAGCCTCAACGTGCGCGGCGCCTATCTGGAGGTGCTGGCGGACGCCTTGGGCTCGGTCACCGTGCTGGTCTCGGCGGGCATCATCCTGGCGACCGGATGGCAGGCGGCGGACCCGGTCGCCTCGCTGGTCATCGGGCTCATGATCGTCCCTCGGACGGTGAAGCTGCTCCGCGAGACGCTGAACGTCCTGCTGGAGTCGGCGCCCCCGGGGGTCGACATGGGCGAGGTGCGCGATCACATCACGGCCCTTCCCGGGGTGCTCGACGTCCACGACCTGCACGCCTGGACGATCACCTCGGGCATGCCGGTGCTCTCCGCCCATGTGGTGGTGCATCAGGAGTTCCTCGACTCGATCGGGCACGAGAAGCTCCTCCACGAACTGCAGGGCTGTCTCGGCGACCACTTCGACGTCGAGCACTGCACCTTTCAGCTGGAGCCGAGCGGCCACGCCGAGCACGAGGCGAAGCTCTGCCACTGAGCCGCGGACGGCCGGATGAGCCCGAGGTGTAAGGTCTTCGCAACGTTGTACGAAACACTCAAGGGCTGCCCCACGTTGACGGACGACGAAAACTCCCCGAACAACTCATCCCCCGATTCCCCGCACGGCCGCGGTCCCGAGCATCCGTACTCCGGCGCCCGCTGGACGGCCCGTCCCGAGTCGCCCGCCGAGACCACAGCCGTGCACGCCGTCAACGCCGCCGCGTTCCCGACGGAGGCGGAGGCCGATCTGGTCGACGCCCTGCGTGAGGACCCGTCGGCCTGGCTGCCCGGACTCTCGTACGTCGTCGAGGCCGCCGACGGCTCCCTCGCCGCCTGCGCCCTGCTGACCCGCTGTCGGGTCGGGGGCGTACCGGCACTGGCGCTGGCCCCGGTGGCCACGGCCCCGGAGCATCAGCGAATGGGCGCGGGACAGGCCGTGGTGCGGGCCCTGCTCGATGCCGCACGGCGGCGCGGGGAGTCACTCGTCCTGGTGCTCGGCCATCCCGAGTACTACCCGAGGTTCGGCTTCGTGCCCGCGTCGCGGTACGGAATCCGGCCGGGCTTCGAGGTTCCGGACGAGGCGATGATGGCCCTGGTCCTCGATGATTCCGCGCCCGTCCCGCAGGGCACGATTGAGTATCCGGCGGCGTTCGGGGTCTGATGCGTCGTCCGGCCCCACAATGCCCGGGGGTGCCGCACGACCGGACATGCCAGGCCCCGAAGTACGGACAAGCCGCTTTTGTACGGCAGACTTGAGCAGACTCGACGGGACCGGCGTACGGGGCCGGGACCATAGCGAAGGATGGGTATGCCGACCACACCAACCACCGCGGCGAAGAGCTCGTCGAACGGCACAGCAGAAGCGATCATGCTCGAACTGGTCGACGAGAACGGCACCACCATCGGTACGGCGGAGAAGCTCGCAGCCCACCAGGCACCCGGTCAACTGCACCGGGCGTTCTCCGTGTTCCTCTTCGACGAGCAGGGACGACTGCTGCTCCAGCGCCGCGCACTCGGCAAGTACCACTCCCCCGGCGTCTGGTCCAACACCTGCTGCGGCCACCCGTATCCGGGCGAGGCGCCCTTCGCCGCCGCCGCCCGACGGACGTACGAGGAACTGGGCATCTCACCCTCGCTGTTGGCCGAGGCGGGCACGGTGCGTTACAACCATCCGGATCCCGCATCGGGCCTGGTCGAGCAGGAGTTCAACCACCTCTTCGTGGGCATGGCCCAGGAACAGTTGCGCCCGGACCCGGAGGAGGTGGGCGAGACCGCTTTCGTGACGGCCGGGGAGCTGACCGAGCGGCACGCCCGGGCTCCCTTCTCCGCCTGGTTCATGACCGTGCTGGACGCCGCCCGTCCTGCGATCCGGGAGCTGACCGGACCGGCTGCCGGCTGGTAGGTGCGGACCGCCGGCGCGGAGGGGTCACAGACGGGTGGTGAGCGGCAGCGCCGCCCAGATGACCTTTCCGCCGCCTGCGGTGTGCTCCACGTCGCAGGCGCCGCCCGCTTCGCGGGTGATCTCACGGACCAGCAGCAGCCCGCGCCCCCCGGTCTGCGCGTAATCCGTCTCCAGCGCCGTCGGCCGGTAGGGGTGGTTGTCCTCGACGGACACCCTGATCCATTCGGCGCCCACGGCGACCTCGACCGCGAGCTCCGGCGAGAGCAGCGCGGCATGCTTCACGGCATTGGTCGCCAGCTCCGAGACGATCAGCAACAGACCCTGGGCGATGTCGTCGTCGAGGGGAACGCCCTGGCGTTCCAGCAGATCGCGTACGGCGTGCCGGGCCTGGGGTACGGAGACGTCCGTGGCCGGGGCGGTGAACCGCCAGACCCCCTCGTACGACACGGGCCGGGCGGGGACACTCCCGCGGCTCTCCATTGTCCGGTACCCGCTCTCCACTCGGTGGTGACTGCACGTCGAGTACAGGGTGCGGGGCGTAGTTGGTTCGGTCCGTGCCACTGAACAGAAGTCGACTCCAATCGACGGAATTTGACCGAACCAGTGTGGGTACGTCAGTTTTCGGACCGTTTCTGACCGTCCGCCGGGAGCTCGTCCGTACCTTCCCCGGGCGCCATCCGGTCCGAGACCATCGACACGATCCGACGGCCCCCGACACCGACCGCGATGAGCCCGAGCCCGTCGAACAGCAGGGCGAGCGAGAAGAAGCAGCCGAGTACGTAGAGGCTGCTGTGCGGCCAGTCGAAGAGAACCAGCAGCCCGAGCAACAGCCCGAAAGCACCCTGCAACAGCGTCCAGCCGAACTGGGGCCCCCGCACCACGACGCTGCCGACGAGGCGGAACACCCCGCCCGTCAGGAAGAGCAGCGCGGCGAACATCGTCAGCGCCTCGGCGGTGCCGTGCGGGTGGCGGATGACGACGACTCCGGCGGCGATGTTCAGCGCCGCGACCACCACGCCCAGCCAGAAGTAGCTGGTACCGCGCGACTGGATCGCGTGGAGCAGCCCGACCAGGCCGCCGATGAGCAGCAGCCAGCCGAAGAGGATCATCGAGGTGAGCGTCGCGACGCCTGTGTAGACGAGGCCCACCAGACCGGCGACGACGAGCAGAGTGCCGAGCAGGGCCAGACCGCTGAAACTGCGGTGGAGCTTCCTGCCCTCCTTCACGGGATCGGCCACCAGAAGCTCCTCGGGGTGCGTACCTGCTTCGCGGCCCCTTCTTGATCATAGGTTCGAACGGCATGGATAGCATCCGGCGTATGGACCGTACGGAACCCCGGCTGGAGCGCACCGTCACGGACGGGGTCGCCACCGTCGTCATCAGCAACCCCGCCAAGCGCAACGCGATGACGGCCGCCATGTGGCAGTCCCTGCCCGTACTGCTCGAAGGGCTGGCCGCCGACCCGTCGGTGCGCGCCCTGGTGCTGACCGGCGCCGGCGACACCTTCTGCGCGGGCGCGGACATCTCCTCGCTCCGCGACCCCTCGGGCTCCCCGCAGGGACTCGCCGTGGCGGCCGAAGAGGCGCTGGCCGCCTTTCCCCGGCCGACGCTTGCCGCGGTACGCGGCTACTGCGTGGGCGGCGGCAGCCAGCTGGCGGCCGCCTGCGATCTGCGGTTCGCGGAGGAGGGGGCCTCGTTCGGCGTCACCCCGGCCAGGCTCGGCATCGTCTATGCCTCGTCGTCGACCCGCCGCCTGATCGCGCTGACCGGCCCGGCGACCGCCAAGCACCTGCTGTTCTCCGGCGAGCTGATCGGGACGGACCGGGCGCTGCGGACGGGCCTGGTGGACGAGGTGCTGCCGGCGGGCGAGCTGGACAAGCGGGTCGAGGCCTACGTACGGACGCTGGTGTCCCGTTCACAGCTGACCCAGGCCGCGGCGAAGGAGTTCGCCGCGGGCCGTGTGGACCGGGACGCGCACTGGGCGGAACAGGCACGTCGCAGCGGCGACACCGCGGAGGGTGTCGCCGCCTTCCTGGAGCGCCGTTCGCCACGGTTCACCTGGCCGGACGGGGCAGGCACCCCCGCTACCGGAGAATGAAGCGGCTCTTGGCGCGCCACTTCTCGACGAGCGCGGCCGGGGCCTTCTCGGGGGATCCCGCGTCGTAGGGCGGCTGCGGGTCGTACTCCGCCAGCAACTGCACGGCCTGGGCGTGCTCGTCGCCGGCGATCCGGCCGAGCAGGGTGAGGCCCATGTCGATGCCCGACGAGACACCTGCGGCGGTGACGTACTTGCCGTCGGTGACCACGCGGTCGCCGGTCGGCTCGGCGCCGTACTCCTTCAGCGTCTCCAGCGCGAGCCAGTGCGAGGTGGCACGCCGCCCCTCCAGGAGTCCGGCGGCTCCGAGCAGCAGCGATCCGGTGCAGACGGACGTCATCCAGGTGCTGGTCGCATCGGAGCGGCGCAGCCAGCCGAGAAGGGTCTCGTTGTCCATCTGGGCGTTCTGCCCGGGGCCGCCGGGGACGATCACCAGGTCGGGGGCCGGGACATCGTCCAGAGTCCGTTCGGCGACCAGCGCCAGACTGCCTCTGTCGTTGCGCACCTCGCCGGCGGACTCGGCGACGAACACGGTCTCGGCACCGGGCGCACAGCTCAGGATCTCGTACGGTCCCACGGCGTCCAGCGCCGTGAATCGGTCGAAGAGGACGATGGCGATCTGCATGACTGACTGCCTGCCTTTCGGATGATGAGCGAGTTACTTCGTGGTGGCGCGTTCGCCTGCCGGGTGGGTGCTGAACCGCCGGCGGTATTCGGCGGGTGCCGTGCCCACTGCCCTCACGAAGGCCCGGCGCATCGCCTCCGGGGTTCCGTAGCCGCAGGCGTGCGCGATCCCGGCGACGCCATCGGTGGTGTCCTCCAGGAGCCTGCGGGCCTGTTCGAGGCGGACCCGGTCGACGTACCGGCCGGGGGTCATGCCGGTCTCGGTCCGGAAGGCGCGGGCGAAGTGGCGCGGCGAGAGCCGGGAACGGGCGGCAAGAGCCTCGACGGAGAGGTCCTCGGCCGGGTGCTCGGTGATCCAGTGCTGGACCTCGCGCAGCGGTTCCCGGCGAGCGGTCTGGGCGGTGAGCTGGGCACTGAACTGGGACTGGTTACCGGGTCTGCGCAGAAAGACCACCAGATGGCGGGCCACCGTGAGCGCCGCGTCCCGGCCGTGGTCCTCCTCGACGAGGGCGAGCGCGAGGTCGATGCCCGCGGTGACCCCCGCGGAGGTGGCGAGCCGGCCGTCACGTACGAAGATCGGCTCGGGGTCGACCTCGACGGCGGGATACGTGCGGGCCAGGTGGTCGCAGAGGTTCCAGTGGGTGGTCACCCGGTGCCCGTCCAGCTGTCCGGCCGCGGCAAGGAGCAGGGCGCCGCTGCAGACGGAGACCAGCCGTTGGGGGCGCGGGCCGTGCGCGCGCAGCCAGTCGACGAGCCCGGCAGCGGGCTCCCGGGTGCCCTGGCCGCCGGGGACGAGCAGCGTGTGGGGTGTCGCGGCGTCGGCGAGGCTGCCGTCGGGGACCAGGGTGAGGCCGCAGGACGAACGCACCGGTGCGCCGTCCAGCGAGGCGGTGCGCAGGTCGTACGAGACCTCCGGAAACCGGGAGGCACCGGCGAACACCTCCATGGGTCCGGTCACGTCGAGGCTCTGGACGCCGTCGAAGAGGACGACGAGTACGGATCGCTGCTTCATGCCTGTCATCCTGTGTGCCCCCGCGGATGGCTGCAATGACGAGCTCCCCACCATTCCTGCCATGCCCGGCTGCGGCGCATGTCACGGACTCCCCGGGGTTCCGGCACGTACCGACCAGTCGGTAACGTGCAGGCATGAGTACTCTCCCTCCCCGTGCCGGACGCCGCTGCCACAACGCCCTCAACCCGCTGCACTCCGCGCTCTACTTCTCCCCCGACCTCGGCAAGGAGCTCGCGGGGATCGGGATCGACGACGCCTCCGCCGCGTACTTCGCCGCGCGCGCGGCCGCCATGGGCGCGGTCGGCCCTGGCACGGTCACCGCCACCTTCTACAACTTCAACCACGAGCTCGTGGGCCGGCACGTGCCCGCCGTCTGGAAGATCGCCTCACCCGAAGCGGTCCTTGCGGCGCGGCTGCGTGCCGCCGACTCGACGCTGCGCCGGCTGCTGGGCGAGGAGGTCATCGACTCCCCCGAGATGGCCGAGGCCGCACAGCTGGCCCTGAGCGCCACCGAGGGCTGTACGCGACACGCCCGGCCGCTCTTCGCGGCGCACGCCGATCTTCCCGTGCCGGAGCAGCCGCACCTGGCGTTCTGGCACGCCGCGACGCTGCTGCGCGAGCACCGCGGCGACGCGCATCTCGCCGCTCTCCTCGCGGCCTCACTCGACCCGATGGAGGCCCTGGTCAGCCACACCGCCACCGGCAAGGGCATGGCACCGCGCTGGATCCTGGCCAGCCGCGGCTGGCGGCGCACCGACTGGGAGGATGCGTCCGCGCGGCTGCGCGAGCGTGGACTGCTCACCGCCGAGGGCAAGTTGACGGAAGCGGGCACCGCGCTGCGGGCCGGCCTGGAAGAGACCACGGACAGGATGGACCTGGCACCGTACGAGCATCTCGGCGGCGCGGGCGCGGCCCGGCTGACGGAACTGGGGCGCGGATTCCTCGGCATCGCGCTGGCGGCCGGTGCGTTTCCGACGGAAGCGACCGGCTGACCTGCCGGAAAACGGGGGCCGGTAACTGGGGTGGTCGGGCGACACGGCGCCCGGCCACCCGGCACAATGCAGGCGAGTGGCTCCGGACCGGCCCGCACGGGCGGCACCGGGCCCGACCAGCACAGCCAGCAGGAGAAGGCGAGTCGGTAGAACCGTGACGACGTCCATCGAAGGCAGGATCGCCGAGGAGCTCGGCGTACGTGAGCGACAGGTGAAGGCGGCCGTCGAGCTGCTCGACGGCGGATCGACCGTGCCGTTCATCGCGCGCTACCGCAAGGAAGCCACCGAGATGCTCGACGATGCGCAGCTGCGCACGCTCGAGGAGCGGTTGCGGTATCTGCGGGAGCTGGAGGAGCGCCGTACGGCGATCCTCGAATCCGTACGGGAGCAGGGCAAGCTCGACGAGGCGCTGGAGGCGCAGATCCGGGCCGCCGACACGAAGGCGCGCCTGGAGGACATCTATCTGCCGTTCAAACCGAAGCGGCGGACCAAGGCCCAGATCGCCCGGGAGGCCGGTCTCGAACCGCTCGCCTCGGGTCTGCTCGACGATCCGTCGAGGGACCCGCTCGCCGCGGCCGCGGCCTTCGTCGACGCGGACAAGGGGGTCGCGGACACCGCGGCAGCCCTGGAGGGGGCCCGTGCCATCCTCACCGAGCGTTTCTCGGAGGACGCCGACCTGACCGGTGAGCTGCGTGAGCGCATGTGGTCGCGCGGGCGGCTGATGGCCAAGGTGCGGGACGGCAAGGAGGAGGCCGGCGCCAAGTTCGCGGACTACTTCGACTTCGCCGAGCCGTTCACCGCGCTGCCCTCGCACCGGGTGCTGGCGATGCTCCGGGGCGAGAAGGAGGACGTCCTCGATCTGGTCCTGGAGCCGGAGGAGCCGTCCGAGACGCCCGGCCCGTCCAGCTACGAGAACATGGTGGCCCGCCGCTTCGGGGTGAACGACCGCGGGCGCCCCGGCGACAAGTGGCTCGGCGACACCGTGCGCTGGGCCTGGCGTACCCGGATCCTGGTCCACCTCGGGATCGATCTGCGGCTGCGGCTGCGCACCGCGGCGGAGGACGAGGCGGTGCGCGTCTTCGCCTCCAACCTGCGCGATCTGCTGCTCGCCGCACCGGCCGGGACGCGGGCCACGCTGGGGCTCGACCCGGGCTTCCGTACGGGAGTGAAGGTCGCCGTCGTCGACGCGACCGGCAAGGTCGTCGCGACCGATGTCATCTACCCGCATGTTCCGGCCAACAAGTGGGACCAGTCGCTCGCCAAGCTGGAGCAGCTGGCGAAGGCGCACGACGTCGATCTGATCGCGATCGGCAACGGCACCGCATCGCGCGAGACGGACAAGCTCGCCGGTGAACTGTGCGACAAGCACCCTGAGTTGAAGCTCACCAAGGTGATGGTGTCGGAGGCCGGCGCCTCCGTGTACTCGGCGTCCGCCTTCGCCTCGCAGGAACTCCCGGACATGGACGTGTCGTTGCGCGGCGCCGTGTCCATCGCGCGCCGCCTCCAGGACCCCCTGGCCGAGCTGGTGAAGATCGACCCGAAGTCCATCGGGGTCGGGCAGTACCAGCACGACCTGTCCGAGGTGAAGCTGTCGCGTTCACTGGACGCGGTCGTCGAGGACTGTGTGAACGGAGTCGGGGTCGACGTCAACACCGCGTCGGCGCCGCTGCTTTCGCGGGTCTCCGGCATCGGTTCGGGGCTCGCGGAGAACATCGTGGCGCACCGCGACGCCAACGGCCCGTTCCGTTCCCGCAAGGGCCTCAAGGACGTGGCCAGGCTGGGCCCGAAGGCGTACGAGCAGTGCGCGGGCTTCCTGCGCATCCGGGGCGACGACCCGCTGGACGCGTCCAGCGTGCACCCGGAGGCGTACCCCGTGGTCCGGGCGATGGTGAAGCGGACGGGGAGTGACGTCGCCTCGCTGATCGGCAACACGGGCGTGCTGCGGTCGATCCGGGCCGACGATTTCGTGGACGAGAAGTTCGGGCTGCCGACCGTCACCGACATCATCAAGGAGCTGGAGAAGCCGGGGCGCGACCCACGCCCGGCGTTCAAGACGGCCACCTTCAAGGAGGGCGTCGAGAAGATCGGCGACCTGGCATCGGGAATGGTGCTGGAGGGGGTCGTGACGAACGTCGCGGCGTTCGGCGCGTTCGTGGACATCGGGGTGCATCAGGACGGCCTGGTGCACGTGTCGGCGATGTCGAGGACGTTCGTGAAGGATCCCCGCGATGTCGTGAAGCCGGGTGACATCGTCAAGGTCAAGGTCATGGAGGTCGACATCCCGCGGAAGCGGATCTCGTTGACGCTGCGGCTGGATGACGAGGCGGGTGCGGGGGCCGGTGCCGGCTCCGGCGGCGAGCGCGGCTCGGCGGGTGAGCGTGGCGGGCGTCCGCCGCGACAGCGGCAGGGCCAGGGTCAGGGCGGATCGGGCGCGCGAGGCGGTCAAGCCGGCGGCCAGGGTGGCCAAGGGCGTGACCGGCGTGGCGGCGGCAACGGTGGCGGTGCTCGTCAGGCTCCGGCGGCGGCTCCGTCCAACGGGGCGATGGCTGACGCGCTGCGGCGGGCCGGGCTGCTGAATCCCGGGCAGGGCGGCAAGAAGCGGTAGCTGTGGCCGACGCCCGGTCCGGATCGGGGCGGGGTGGGGAGGGGGCGCCTGCGGCGGACCTTCTCCCCGCCCCGCCCCTTCCCGTAACCGGGGCTCCGCCCCGGGCCCCGCGCCTCAAACGCCGGTGAGGCCGAAGCGGTCAGATCTCCGTCAGCCTTCCCGCCGCCACCTCGACGCGGCGCGTCGTGCGGACCGCCTCCAGCATCCGGCGGTCGTGCGTGACCAGCAGCAGTGTCCCCGTGTAGGAGTCGAGCGCGGACTCCAGCTGTTCGATCGCGGGCAGGTCCAGGTGGTTCGTGGGCTCGTCCAGCACCAGGAGGTTGACGCCGCGGCCCTGGAGGAGGGCGAGCGCCGACCGGGTCCGTTCGCCCGGGGAGAGCGTGGTCGCGGGGCGCATCACATGGTCGGCGCGCAGGCCGAACTTGGCGAGCAGCGTACGGACCTCGGCGGGTTCCGTCTCGGGGACGGCCGCGCAGAACGCCTCCAGGAGCGACTCCGAGCCGTGGAACAGCTTCCGCGCCTGGTCGACCTCGCCGACGACCACACCCGAGCCCAGGCTCGCGTGCCCCGAGTCCAGCGGGAGACGGCCGAGCAGGGCTGCGAGCAGGGTCGACTTCCCGGCTCCGTTGGCCCCGGTGATGGCGACCCGGTCCGCCCAGTCGATCTGGAGCGAGGCCGGCCCGAACGCGAAGTCACCGAGAACGACCTGGGCCTCGCGCAGGGTGGCCACGACGGAGCCGGAACGGGGGGCGGAGGCGATCTCCATCCGCAGCTCCCACTCCTTGCGGGGCTCGTCCACCACATCGAGTCGTTCGATCATGCGCTGGGTCTGCCGGGCCTTCGCGGCCTGCTTCTCGCTCGACTCGCTGCGGAACTTGCGGGCCATCTTGTCGGAGTCGGAGGCCTTGCGGCGGGCGTTCCTGACGCCCTTGTCCATCCAGGAACGCTGCATCAGGGCCCGGCCCTCAAGTGCCGAGCGCTTGTCCGCGTACTCCTCGAACTCCTCACGGGCGTGCCTGCGGGCCCGCTCGCGCTCTTCGAGGTAGGCCGCGTAGCCGCCGCCGTACAGGTTGATCTGTTGCTGGGCCAGGTCGAGTTCGAGGACCTTGGTGACCGTGCGCATCAGGAACTCACGGTCGTGGCTGATGACGACCGTGCCGGCGCGCAGCCCGGAGACGTACCGCTCCAGCCGTTCCAGACCGTCCAGGTCGAGGTCGTTGGTGGGCTCGTCGAGCAGGAAGACGTCGTAGCGGGAGAGCAGGAGCGAGGCGAGTCCCGCGCGGGCGGCCTGGCCGCCGGAGAGTGCGGTCATCGGCAGGTCGAGTCCGACCGTGAGGCCCAGGTCCGCGGCGACCTCCTCGGCCCGCTCGTCCAGGTCGGCGCCACCGAGAGCGAGCCAGCGCTCCAGCGACTCGGAGTACGCGTCGTCGGAGCCGGGTGCCCCGTCGACGAGGGCCTGCGTGGCGGTGTCCATCGCGGCCTGGGCGTCGGCGACGCCCGTGCGGCGGGCCAGGAACTCGCGCACGGTCTCGTCGGGGCGGCGCTCCGGTTCCTGCGGCAGGTGGCCGACCGTGGCGGTGGGCGGGGAGAGCCGCAGCTCGCCCTCCTCCGGCTGGTCGAGACCGGCGAGCAGCCGGAGCAGCGACGATTTACCGGCGCCGTTGACTCCGACGAGACCGATCACGTCACCGGGCGCGACCACGAGGTCGAGCTCGGCGAAGAGAGTGCGGTCGCCGTGTCCGGCGGCGAGGTCCTTGGCGACGAGAGTGGCAGTCATCAGGGTGCCGATCCTAATCGGCCACCGGACCGCTCCGGGCGGCCAGGCCCGTCAGGACGTGCGCAGGGGGTCTCCGGTCCGGCTCTCCCCGGGGCGGGGCGCCCCGCCGGCCCCGGGGAGCGAGGGTGTGAACGTGACGGTGACCCCGGGGTGGGCAAAGGCGGCGGGACGGCCGGTGGGCCGAGCCGGCCGCATCCGCCCACCCCATGTGTCAGCCTCCCGCGGGCGTCGAGCCGCCGGGCTTGTCGTGGCGCTCGGTGGTGACCTGACTGCCTCCGGGGCCGATCCGGATCTCGAAATCGCCGTCGTACTTGGCGTGCCCCTCGATCACCGCGGACTCGACGGCTTCCACGCCGAACTCGCGGCGCACGATCAGCGGGTCCTCGCGCAGGTCCCGCATCAGGGCCACGCACATGCCGACCATCACGATGGTGAAGGGCGCCGCCACCAGAATGGTCAGGTTCTGCAGACCCTCCAGCGCATTGCCCTTGCCGTTCCCGATGAGCAGCATGATCGCCGCCACGGCGCCGGTGACGACGCCCCAGAAGATGACGACCCACTTGGCCGGTTCGAGAATGCCCTTCTGGGAGAGGGTGCCCATCACGATGGAGGCGGCGTCCGCGCCCGAGACGAAGAAGATGCCCACCAGAACCATCACCAGCACACTCATCACGGTGGCGATCGGGAACTCCGCCAGTACGCCGAAGAGCTGGGCCTCGGGGGTGTCCGCGCCGCTCAGCCTGCCGGCCTCCTGGAGCTTGATCGCGGTTCCGCCGAAGATCGCGAACCAGACGAGGCTGACGGTGCTCGGCACCAGGATGACTCCGCCGATGAACTGGCGGATCGTCCGGCCCCGGCTGATCCGGGCGATGAACATGCCCACGAAGGGCGTCCAGGAGATCCACCAGGCCCAGTAGAAGACGGTCCAGCTCCCCAGCCACGTGGCCACCTTGCCCTCGCCGGTCGCCTCGGTACGTCCGATGAGCTGCGGCAGATCACCGAGGTAGGCGCCGAGCGAGGTGGGCAGCAGATCCAGCACGATGATCGTGGGGCCCGCGATGAACACGAAGACGGCGAGAATCAGGGCGAGCACCATGTTGATGTTCGACAGCCACTGAATGCCCTTCTCCACGCCGGAGACCGCCGAGGCGACGAAGGCGACGGTCAGCACGGCGATGATCAGGACCAGCAGCCCGGTGCCCGTCTTCTCCTGCCAGTCCAGCTCCTGGAATCCGCTGCCGATCTGGAGGGCGCCCAGGCCCAGCGAGGCCGCCGATCCGAAGAGCGTTGCGAAGATGGCGAGGATGTCGATGAAGCGGCCGAAACCACCGTGCGCATGGCGTGCGCCGATGAGCGGTTCGAAGACCGCGCTGATGGTCTGCCGCCTGCGGCGCCGGAAGGTGCTGTATGCGATGGCCAGCCCGACCACCGCATAGATCGCCCAGGGGTGGAGCGTCCAGTGGAAGAGGGTGGTGGCCATCGCCGTCTGCATCGCCTCGGCAGCGTCGGCGGGGTGGGTGCCGGGCGGTGGGTCGGTGAAGTGCGCCAGCGGCTCGCTGACCCCGTAGAACATCAGGCCGATGCCCATGCCGGCGCTGAACATCATCGCGACCCAGGACACGGTCCTGAATTCCGGCTCTTCACCCTCCTGGCCCAGGGTGATCTTTCCGTACCGGCTGATGGCGAGCCACAGGGCGAAGACCACGAAACCGGTGGCGGCCAGCATGAAGGCCCAACCACCGTTGTGGAGGAGGCCGTTGAGCAGCGTGTCGGACACGTCCTCCAGCGAGTCGGTGGCGGTTGCCCCCCAGACCACGAAGGCGAGGGTGAGGACCGCGGCGACTCCGAACACCACCCGGTCGGTCGTGGGGCGCCGGCCCTGGGTCGGGTCTCCGGGCAGATCCGCCGTCACCGACAGATCCCCCCGGCCGCCCGTTCTCTGATCGTCCTGCGACACGAATGGCACCTTTCACGGAAGCTGAATATTCGCTCTCCGTACGCAGTACCACACGCAACGTACATCTCCCGGGATCAACAAGCGGTATCGGCTTGACCGTTTGTGAGGTGATATGTCGCCCGCCGGTCCAGGAGGAGCGGGATCAGCTTCCGCGCGGGCTGGCGCAGGGGCACATACACGCCGTCACCGTCGGGCCGGGACGTGACGCCGTGCAGGGCCAGTTCGTCGCGTACGCCGGCGTAGCCGTCCGCCGTGAGCCGATAGCCGCAGGGCGGGTCGACGAGGATCTCTCCGGGCGCTGCCGCGTGGTTGTCCGCTCCCCCGAGATACACGGGACTTCGATCGGTGAACCCTGCCTCGCGCGAGCGGGCGGTGGCGGCTCGAATACGGTCGCGCTCCTCGTCGGCGTAGGCGAACACGGCCCGGAGCGCTATGCGTTGGGACTTCACGCGGCGGCGTTGCCCCAGCGCCGGATCGGCTCGTTCGGCCTCGGAAATCGCGTCCGCGCGTGATTCGACGAGCAGCCCGATCGCGTGTTTGACGGCCGCCGTGTTGCGCAGGATGCGTTCCTGCCCGTCGCCCGCCGTCTGCTTGAGCGGACCGCCGGTCACGGGGTCGGTCCAGACCCCGTAGCGACCGCTGCTGAATCCGGCTGCCAGCGCGGCCGGGCGTACATGGCGTTCGGCCAGACGCTCGGACTCCTCGTGCACCCGGTCGTCGGCATTGAGGGTGCGGGGCCACAGAACGTAGAGGTCCTTGTCGTAGTAGGGCGGGGTCGCACCGTACTCGTGGAGGTCGTCGATCACATCGGGCCTGCGGTCCCTGATGACCGCGGCGAGGGCGCGGGCCTCGGCGGTCCGCAGCGTGATGTGGTCCCGGTTGATGTCCAGGCCGTCGGCGTTGCCCCGGGTTCCGGCGGCCAGGCCGTCGGGGTTGGCCGTGGGCAGGACGAGGATCTCCGTGCGGGAGAGAAAGGCGCGGGTCGCCCGGTCCGTGGCGTATGCGAGGTCACGGATTTTCGCCAGGCACGCCTCACGGCCCGCGGGTTCGTCGCCGTGCTGGCTGCACACCAGCAGCACGGTGAGCGCCGGGGTGCGGCCCCCGCCGATCCGGACGAGGCGCAGCGGGCGCCCCTGTCGCGTCGTACCGATCCGGTCCACGGAGACCTGGTCGCTGTGGCGGTCCACGGCCGCGAGCAGGTGACTCTCCTCGGCCGGACCGGTCCACCGCGATCCGTCGGCGGCCTCGAATCCCGTACGGGGCAGGGCATGCGCCGCCTTGGAGGGCACGGTGACCAGCGGGACGGCGAGTACGGCGGCGACGGCCGCCAGTGCGAGGCTACGGGTGCGCCGGCGGCCGGAACGCGCACCACGGCCGGACCGTCCGCGGGCGCCGTACGCCGGACGGGTGCTCCGCAGACGTATCGGCATGGCCGGAAGGTATCCCGGACTCCGCCCGTGCGACAGACCTGTGCGGGGTTCGGTGCCGGGCCGCCCGACGCGGTCCGTGGTGGGATCCGGCAGTCACTCGGCGTCCACAGGTCCGCGACGGCGCCCGTTGGCCCCCTGCCGGTGGCGGCTAGGCTGACGAAGTTCGCGCTGATCGGCCGGGCCCGGCCGCTCTCTGCCTCATTCCGCGCCTCCGAGGAGCGTCTCTTGCCCGGTCCGACCCCCGATGCCCCTCACGACGCGCGCCCCACGCTGGAGGCGGTGGCGGCCCGCGCCGGAGTGTCCCGGGCGACCGCCTCCCGAGTGGTGAACGGCGGTGCGGGGGTGCGGCAGCCTCTCGTGGACCAGGTCCGCAAGGCGGTCGAGGAGCTCGGCTACATACCGAATCACGCCGCCCGGACCCTGGTGACCCGGCGCAACGGGGCCGTCGCCGTGATCATCGACGAACCCGAGGTCCGGATCTTCTCCGACCCCTTCTTCTCCCAGCACATCCGCGGCATCAGTCGTGAACTCAGCGTGTACGACGCCCAGCTGGTCCTGCTCCTGGTGGAGGGCAGCGGGGACTTCGAGCGGGTCACCCGCTATCTGGCCGGCGGCCATGTCGACGGGGTGCTCGCCTTCTCGCTGCACACCGACGACGAACTGCCCGCGGTCATCAGGAGGTTCCGGGTGCCGACCGTCTACGGTGGCCGGCCGGGGCGGCCCGGCGCGGCCTCGGAGCTCGCGGTCCCCTATGTGGACTGCGACAACCGCGGCGGCGCCCGCGAGGCCGTACGCCACCTGGTCTCGCTCGGCCGCAGGAACATCGCCCACATCGCCGGCCCGCGCGACCAGACATCGGCGCTCGACCGGATCGACGGCTACGCCGACGTGCTGCCCGACGGCGATCCCGCCCTGGTCGCGGACGGCGACTTCACCACCGAGGGCGGCGCCCGGGCGATGACACAGTTGCTGGAGCGACGGCCGGAACTGGACGCCGTATTCGCCGCCAACGATCTGATGGCCTCCGGCGCCCTGCGGGTGCTGCGCGAACACGGCCGCCGGGTACCGCAGGACGTGGCCCTGGTCGGGTTCGACGACATGGAGTCGGTTGCCGACGCCACCGATCCGCCCCTGACGACGGTCCGTCAGGATGTAGTGGGAATGGGCAGGTTGATGGTACGGCTCCTGATGGAGCGACTCAACGACGGGACCTCCGGCGGCGATTCGGTGATCACGCCGACCGAGCTGATCCGGCGCGCCTCGGCGTGATGCCCGGCGGCGCGGAGTCCGGGCCGGCAACCGGTCAGCGGACTCCGCGCCGCCGCACGTCACGGTGGGCCGCCCGTGCGCGCCGGGCCCGCGGCAGATACCTCAGCCGTTCCGGCAGCACCGGCACGACCACCCGTACCACGGTGCAGAACCGCCGCAGTCTGCGCTCCTGCGTGTCCGTCCACTCCAGGCCGATCGCCTCGCGTGCGTCCGGCGGCATGAGCCCGACGGTGAGGAAGCTGCGGAACCCTGCCAGCGGCGGCAGCAGCACCGGCCACAGGGCCCGCAGCAGCAACCGGAGCACCAGGGGCCCCCGGTCCGGGGGCGGCACGGGAACACCCGTGGCGACGAGCTCCTCGACGACGACGGTCCGTTCGACCTCGTCCGCGAGCATGCCGCGGTAATAGGGCCAGAACTCCTCGATCGTCTGCGGCATGTCCCGGTCGTGGATCCCGAGCACCCGGCCCACCTGCAGCCACTCCCGGTACAGCGCCCGCTCCTGCTCCCGGCCGAGCGGACGGACGAGGTAGCGCGCCCCGTGCCGGAACACCGGAAAGCCCGTCGCGTGCACCCATGCGTAGTTCGCCGGTGACAGCGCGTGGTACGGGCGGCCGCGGGTGTCCGTGCCCTGAATGGTGCGGTGCAGCCGACGGAGCCTGCGCCCCTCCTCGGCGGCCTCCTCGCCGCCGTACACCCAGAGTTGGAGCGAGCTCAGGGAGCGTTCCCCGCGCCCCCACGGGTCCGTGCGGAAGACGGAGTGTTCGTCGACGCCCGCACCGACCGCGGGGTGGGCCACCTGAAGGGTGAGGGCCGCCGGCAGCATCAGCAGGGCCCGGACGTCGCCGGCCAGGCTCCACAGCACTCCGCCGGGCGGCGGCGGTGCGGGATCAGCGCCCCTGTCCTTCTCGCTGCTCATGCGGCACTCCCGACGGTCGACGGGCACACGGCTCGGCGCCCGCCCCCTGTGTGATCCAGTATGCGAGCGCCTCGGGAGTCGCGCGCACCGACCCCTGGAAGGCCCCGGACAGGACCCGGGCCGGACCCGCCCCGGACCCGCCGCCGACCCGCCGCGGACTCACTGCAGACGACGGTGACGGCGGTGTTGACGGGACTCGTGAAACAAGTCGATAGTATTTGTAACTTTGACTCCCCAGCCAGATGGTCCCTCATATTCCTTGCACCACAGGTGAGTTGACCTGTCGGACAGCGACAACCCGCAACAGCGGCCCCGCAGGGAGTCGGCACACGGACAGGAGAGCGCATCATGGGCCGGTACAGCCGTCTGCACGAGATACGCCGGATGGATCCGGCGCGCGACTACGCCGAGATCCTTCGGCTGATCTCCCAGTACGAGTTCCCCTGGGACTACCGGCAGGGGGTGAGCGTCGCCTTCCTCCGGGACTACGGCGTCCCGCGGATCTCCGTGCTTCTCGACCGGACCCAGGAGTTCGAACGGGCCGGGCAGAAGCGGTACGACGACACGGTGCTGATCGGGTACGAGATGGCCGCCGAGGGCTTCGACTCGGAGCGCGCGCGGGCGGCCGCGCGCCATCTGAACCGGATCCACGGAAAGTACAGCATCCCGAACGACGACTTCCGCTACGTCCTGGCAACCACGGTCGTGGGCCCGAAACGCTGGATCGACCGGTTCGGCTGGCGCCCTCTGTGCACCCAGGAGGTGCAGGCGCTGGTGGAGGTCGGCCGCAAGATGGCCTCGGTCATGGGCATCGCGGATGTGCCCGACACATACGAGGGGTTCGAGCGGCTCCTCGACTCCTACGAGGAGCAGATGTTCGCGTACGACCCGGCCAACCGGCGGGTCGCGAACGCCTCCTTCCGCGTCATGGCCGGCTGGTATCCGCGTCCGTTACGGCCCCTGGTGGCCAGGTTCTCGCTCGCCCTGCTCGACGAGCCGCTGCTCAGGGCGCTGGGCTTCCGGCCGCAACCGCAGTGGGCGCAGGCCTCGGCCTCGGCAGCCCTGCGCCTGCGCGCCCGGTGCGTACGCCGGCTGCCGGCCCGGCCGCGCCGCTTCCCCTCGCGCCCGCAGCCCCGTTCGTACCCCTTCGGCTGGCGGCTCGACGACCTCGGACCGCACTGGGCCCGCAACCGCCCCCTGGAGCCGCTGCCCGACGAGGCCGGCGGGACCCCCGACGGCTCTAACCGGCAGCGAGCAGCGGCACCAGATAGCGGCGGGCGAACTCCCGCACCTGAGTGTCGTCGTCGAGCTGGAAACAGCTGACGGGGCTGAGGAGGAAGGAGACGGTGATCCGCACCATCAGTTCGGCCACCGGGGTCGGATCGGTCGCCGGCCGGCCCTCCGCTCGCCGGGCCTCACGCAGCCGGTCGGCCAGGTACCCGCGGATGGCGAGGAAGGCCGGGCCGCTCTCCAGGGTCAGGAAGGGCAGCATGGTCTCGGGCTCCAGCCGCAGCAGACCACCGATGAGCGGATGCTCGCGGATGTGGCGCAGAACCGCGGTGAAGCCCTCGACGAGCCGGTCCTCCGTCGTCGGCAGGGCGGCCACCGCATTGTCCACCTCCACCAGGAAGCGGCGGTACTCACGCAGCAGACAGGCGGAGACGAGGCTGTCCTTGTTGCCGATCCGCCGGTACACGGTCACCCGCGAGACCCTGGCACGCTTGGCGACGTCGTCGACGGTGGAGCGGCGCAGCCCGAAGGTCATGAACTGCTCGCGTGCGGCGTCCAGGATCTGCTCGCTCAGCGCGTCGGACGGCGGCGCCGCGCTGAGCGCCACCGCCAGCCGTGTCCCGTCGGTGCTCCGTGCCGTCATGGGCCCTCCCCGTTCCGCCGCTGCCACTCCCACCATAGAAGTCGTTACGGAGTGACTCACCCCGTAACTCTGTAACAACGCGGGCAGGGCGCCCACCGGAGTCCGGTGGGCGCCCTGCCGGGGGTGCGGTACCGCGGCCGGGGCCTACTCGCAGCCGGCGGCTGGCGGAACGGCGTCGTGCACGCATGCGGCTCAGCACAGAGCGGGCTACGGGATCCGGTGTTGACTGAGTGACTCTTTCGGGTTCGCTCCAAGCAGCCTTGGATTCTAGGCTGGCTTGGTGTCGACGAACGCTCAGGGGCCCGGCGGTTCGCGGCCGTGTACCGCTCGCCGAAGTGCAAGGTGAGGGCCTGGCGGCGGCGGAAGGATCCGTTCGCAGTCAGAAGTGTCTTGCCGAACGCCCGAGTTCTGAGAGGACTTCCGCGGACGGCGACCTACGGAAAAGCACCACGCTCAGGGGCTCTCGCAGAACTCGTACAGATGGCCATTTATGCGAGTCCGCAGGGCGTGCAGGTTCTCGCGGTAGAGGTCGGGCGAGAGCGACCGGCGGCATGGGGGCCGGGGATCCTGGCGGTGCCAGTGGCGGCTGCGCGGCCGGGGTCGATGGTGCGGTGCGCAGGGACTCTTCGTCGAGGAGCACCGTCGGCCGTCGCTGTCTCAGCTGGATCGCTGGGGGATGGTGACCAGGGTGCGGCCGCGGCCGCCGGCGTCGACGCGGTCGTGTGCCTTGGCCATCTCCTCCAGCGGGAAACGGTCGCCGATGTCCACCGTGAGGGCGCCTGCGGCGGCTGCGGCAGTGAGGTCACGGGCGGCCTGCCTCCTGGCCGCGGCGGGGAAGTCGTCGCTGCCGAGCAGGCGGAGGGTGACGTTGTTGAACAGCAGCGGCCAGAAGGGGATCTCTGTCTGGTCGGCGCGGGTGGCGTAGGCGGCGATGACCGCGTCGTTCGCGGCAACGGCGCAGTCCAGGTCGGCGTTGTCGGACAGGGACACCTCGACGATGCGGTGGACTCCCTTGGGTGCGTACGTGCGGATCTCCGCCGCCGGGTCGCCTGAGTCGAGGGCGACGGCGTGCGCTACCACGGAGGGGTCGATGCGGTGCAGGTCCTCCCCGCGCCGGACGGTGGCGAGCACAGTGGCACCTGCCCAGTGAGCGAGCTGGGCGGCCAGGGAGCCGACCCCGCCGAGCACACCGTGCACCAGGACGAGCTTTCCGTCGACCGGGCCGTCGGCGAATACGGTGCGGTGCGCGGTGATGCCGGGGATGCCCAGGCTCGCCCCGAGCTCGTCGCCGAGGTGGTCGGGCAGGGAAGCGGTCAGGTCGGCGGGGACGACGGTGTACTGGGCGGCGGTGCCGAAGGGCCGGTAGGACTGGGCGCCGTATACCCAGACCCGCTGCCCGACGCAGCGTGCGTCCACGCCTTCTCCTACGGTGTCGACGACCCCGGCGGCGTCGCTGTGCGGGATCACGCGTTGAAAGGGCATCGTCGAGCCGAGCCAGCCGCGCCGTTTCTTGGTGTCGCCGGGGTTGACGCCCGAGACGGTGACACGGACGCGTACCTCACCGGGTCCGGGGATGGGATCAGGGAGTTCGCCGACGTGCAGGACATCGGCGGCGGGTCCCTGGTCGTCGTACCAGGAAGCAAGCATGGAGGTACCTCCGTGGGCGGTCAGCTCGCGGGAGCAGCGGGAGCATGGGGGTCACTTTCGGTGACCGAGGTGTCGAGTGCGGGCGGTTTCTCGCCGAGGGCCTCGCGCAGCCAGGTCCGTTCGGCGCGGCTGGTGGCGCGGGCGGTGAGCAGCATGCCGCGCCGGTAGGGGTCGGTGATCTCCTCGGCACGCAGGGGCCGGTCATTGTCGTAGAAGAAGCTCGCCGGTTCTTCCAGGAACTCCAGCCGTCTGCGCAGCACCGCGTGCTGTTCGGCCTCGTCCGGCAGGTGGGAGAGAAATGCCAGGACGATGTAGAACCGGGTGAAGTCGGTGATCTCGTGGTCAGCGGGCTTGCGTAGACGCTGCATCATGTCGGCCCGCCCGGCCACTGTCAGGCTGAGCACGTACCGGGCCGCCCCCGCGGCCGGGTCGGCGCGCCGCTCGATCAAGCCCGCCCTGGTCAGACGGTTGATCGCCGGATACAGGCTGCCGTCGCTGACCGGCCGCGTGTAGCCAGTCAGCCGTGAGACACGGCGGCGCAGCTCGTGTCCGGACAGGGAGCCCTCAGCCAAGAAGCCGAGTATCGCTAGTTCCAGCATGGCCCCATTCTCGCACAGATACATCGAATCGATGTAAACATCGATTCGATGTTAGGGTCCGTACCTGCACCGTAGGGCGAGCGGGCCTCAGGGTGGTGGGCGAGGAGGACGCCACCGCGCTCGTCGAGCACGCGGGCGCAGCTCCGAGCGCAGGCGTGGACGGCTTCATTGGCTGCGCGTTCGATACCCCTGACCCCAGAGATCATTCCTGGTTGTCCTCGAAGCTGAGCAGGGCGGGCATGTGCCTGGCCGGCACAAAGGTGCACACCTCGTCCTTCGCCTGGCGCTGCATGGTCACCAGACGTCGCCGGACCGCCGCCGGACCGGACAGCACCTCCACCGGGGCACCGGTGCCGTACGTCTGCGCGGAGCGGTGGCGCTCGGAGAGGTCACCGACGAGCGACTCGACCCGGTGCAGTGCCGAGCGCCTGGATTCCAGGAGCGGCCCGAGCGCGAGGACGGGCGGGGCAGCCCGGTAGCGCACAGCCCCGCCGGACTCCGGCCGGTCGGCGCCGGCGAGCCCGCGTTCGACGAGGGAGGCAAGGGCTCCGGCCACCACCTCATCGCTCAACGGGCGCACGAGTGCGCCCGGTTCGCAGTCCGGGCGGTCCACGAGCAGACGGTAGACCGCGTCCTCGTCCGGCCCGAGGCCGAGCAACGTCAGCAGTGACGCGTCCACCGGGCCGCCCGGTCCTACGCCGTCCGACCGGACCGGCTCCCCACCCCGCTTCTCGGCAACCCCCACGCCCCACCCCTGCCTTCCTGCCTGCCGCATCGACGGCGCCAGGCTATCCGTCACGATCCGGACGCAGAGCGCCTAATCGAAGTCGTACACCGTCACCGGTATGTCCCGTCCGGTCAGCCGCTTCTCGATCAGGGGCTCGATCCGGGACCACTTCCCGCCCGCCAGCCCGCAGCCGATCCGCGGCATGTGGACCGAGGCCCCCAGCTCAAGGGCCCGGTCGGCCACAGCCCCCAGAGCCGTGTCGATCGCCTCGTAACGCACCGGGACCCCGTTGCTCCCCGTGCGCATGCCTCGCTGGCCCACGGTGTTCGCCACCCAGATGTACGGGCTCACCTGCACGAACTGCACGGCGCCGAGGGCGAAGTCGTTGCCCGAGCGCTCGCGGTGCCATCGGCGATAGGCCGCTTCGGGTTCGGGCCAGCGACGCGAGAGGGCCAGGACGAACCCCTTGCCCCAGCCGCCGAGGTCGTTGCAGACATGCACGATCAGCTTGACGCCCTTGCCGTGGGGGGAGGTCGCGTCGCCGCGTACGTAAGTGATCTCGGACATGGGATCAGGCTAGACGGGCCCACTGACATCCAGGCTCTTTCACATCATTGGTGAGACAGCAATACTGTTGCACCGGAGGGCGCATGCACCCGGCAACCCATCCGCAGGCGGACACGAGGAGCAGACATGGCGACCGAGGGCGAGGAGCCGAAGCTCACCGTCGACGAACTGGCGGCACGCGCCGGGGTGACCGTGCGCACGGTGCGCTTCTACAGCACCCGTGGGCTGCTGCCGCCTCCGGTCATCGGGCCGCGCCGGGTCGGGCACTACGGGCACGAGCACCTCTCCCGGCTGGCGCTCATCGAGGAACTCCAGCACCAGGGCATGACGCTCGCCGCGATCGAACGCTATCTGGAGCAGTTGCCGCCCGATCTGAGCGCCCACGATCTGGCCATCCACCGGGCCCTGGTGGCGTCGTGGGCGCCCGATTCGGCGGAGGAGGCGACCCGTGCGGAGTTGGAACGGCGCTCGGGGCGGCCGCTGTCGCCGGAGGACATCGACCGGCTGGCCGCGATGGGAGTGCTGGAGCGGTC
Organism: Streptomyces sp. NBC_00464; assembly: GCF_036013915.1. Classification (NCBI taxonomy): domain Bacteria; kingdom Bacillati; phylum Actinomycetota; class Actinomycetes; order Kitasatosporales; family Streptomycetaceae; genus Streptomyces; species Streptomyces sp. NBC_00464. Next base: position 212,664 of record NZ_CP107899.1, read on the forward strand.
CGGAGCGGATGACGGTGTGTACCGGGTGGACCCGGGCCTGCTGCGGCTCGGCGTGGAACTGCTCGACGTGCCGATCGCACACGAGACGATCCTCGCCGCCCGTACGGTCCTGCTGGAACACACCCGCTCGGTCGCGCACGAGCTCAGCCGGCTGTTCCGGGACGAGGTGTGGGGTCCGTACCGGGAACGGGAGTCGGATCCGGAGCACCTCAAGGCGATGAAGTCGCTGTCCGCGCACATGCAGCCACTCGTGCTGCAGGCACTGGTGACCGCCTTCCAGCGCTCGCTCAAGGAGGAGCTGCGGGCCGCCTTCGCGGCCGAGTAGCACCCTGACGGGCCGCACCACCGAGCATGAGGTGGTGCGGCCCGTCGGGAGTGTCGTCAGTCGTGGAAGGTCTCGCCCTTCTCCGCCTTCTCCACGAGCAGCGCGGGCGGCAGGAACCGGTCCCCGTACCGTTCGGCGAGTTCCCGGCTGCGGGCCACGAAGCCGGGCAGGCCGCCCTCGTAACCGTTGATGTACTGGAGCACGCCGCCGGTCCATGCGGGGAAGCCGATGCCCATGATGGAGCCGATGTTGGCGTCGGCGACGGTGATCAGGACGTTCTCCTCCAGGCAGCGGACACTGTCCAGGGCCTCGGAGAAGAGCATCCGCTCCTGCATGTCGGTGAAGGAGATGTCCGTGTCCGGCTTCGTGCTGTGCCCACCCGGGGAGCGACCCCCAAAACCCCCGAAATGCTCGCGCAGCCCGGGCCACAGGCGGGTGCGCCTGCCGTTCTCGTCGTACTCGTAGAAGCCGCCGCCGCCGCTGCGGCCGGGGCGGCCGAACTCGTCGACCATCCGGTCGATGACCACGTCCGCGGGGTGGGCGGCCCAGCTGCCACCCGCCTCCTCGACGGCCTTGCGGGTCTCGTTGCGGATCTTGCGGGGCAGGGTGAGCGTCAGCTCGTCCATCAGGGAGAGCACCTTGGCCGGGTAGCCCGCCTGGGCGGCGGCCTGCTCGACGGAGGCCGGCTCGACGCCCTCGCCGACCATGGCGACGCCCTCGTTGATGAACTGGCCGATGACGCGCGAGGTGAAGAAGCCGCGTGAGTCGTTGACGACGATCGGCGTCTTCTTGATGCGGCGGACGAGGTCGAAGGCGCGGGCCAGAGCCTCGTCACCGGTCTTCTCGCCCTTGATGATCTCGACCAGCGGCATCTTGTCGACGGGCGAGAAGAAGTGCAGCCCGATGAAGTCGACGGGGCGCGAGACCCCTTCGGCCAGAACCGTGATGGGCAGCGTGGAGGTGTTGGAGCAGAGCAGGGCGTCCGGCTCGATGATGTCCTGGATCTCCTGGAACACCTTGTGCTTGAGCGCGGTGTCCTCGAAGACGGCCTCGATGACGGCGTCGCAGCCCGCGAGGTCGGCCGGGTCGCCGGTCGGGGTGATGCGGGCCAGCAGCTCGTCCCGCTTGGCCTCGGTCGTACGGCCCCGGGAGAGCGCCTTGTCGAGCAGCTTCTCGCTGTACGCCTTGCCCTTCGCGGCGGCCTCCGTGGAGACGTCCTTGAGGACGACGTCGATGCCGGCCCGGGCGCAGGAGTACGCGATGCCCGCACCCATCATCCCGGCGCCGAGGACGGCGACCTTGCGGACCTGACGCTCCTCGATGCCCTTGGGGCGGCTGGCGCCGGAGTTGACGGCCTGGAGGTCGAAGAAGAACGCCTGGATCATGTTCTTCGAGACCTGGCCGGTGACCAGCTCGGTGAAGTAGCGGGCCTCGATGGTGAGCGCGGTCTCGAAGTCGACCTGCGAGCCCTCGACGGCCGCGGCCAGGATGTTGCGCGGCGCGGGCATGGGCGCACCGGCGAGCTGCTTCTTCAGGTTGGACGGGAAGGCCGGCAGGTTGGCGGCGAACTTGGGGTTCGACGGGGTGCCGCCGGGGATCCGGTAGCCCTTCACGTCCCAGGGCTGCTGGGACTCGGGGTTGGCGTCGATGAAGGCGCGGGCCTTCTCCAGCATCTCCTCGCGGGAGGTGGCGACCTCGTGGACCAGCCCGTTCTCCAGGGCGCGCTGCGGGGTGTACTGGGTGCCCTGGAGCAGCACCTTGAGCAGCGCGTCGGCGATGCCCATGAGGCGTACGGTGCGGGTGACGCCGCCGCCTGCGGGCAGCAGGCCGAGGGTGACCTCGGGCAGGCCGATGCGGGAGCCGGGGGCGTCGAGGGCGATGCGGTGGTGGGAGGCGAGGGCGATCTCGTAACCGCCGCCGAGGGCAGCGCCGTTGATGGCCGCGACGACGGGCTTGCCGAGGGTCTCGATGCGGCGCAGCGACCGCTTGATCGCGGTGCCGGCGTCGAACGCGGCCTGCGCGTTCTCGGGGCCGATCCTGATCATGTCCTTGAGGTCGCCGCCCGCGAAGAAGGTCTTCTTGGCGGAGGCGTAGATGATGCCCCGGATGGAGTCCTTCTCGGCCTCGGCCCGGTCGGCGACGGCCTCGATGGAGTCCCGGAACGCCTGGTTCATCGTGTTGGCGGACTGGTTGGGGTCGTCGAGTACGAGGGTGACGACGCCGGTCTCGTCCTGTTCCCAGCGGATGGTCGTGCTCTCGGTCATGTGTCTGTCTTCTCCGTAGGAAGGTGGACGGTCAGAGACGCTCGATGACGGTGGCGATGCCCATGCCGCCGCCCACGCAGAGGGTGGCGAGGCCGTAGCGCTTGTCCTGACGCTCCAGTTCGTCGATGAGCGTGCCGAGGATCATCGCGCCGGTGGCGCCGAGCGGGTGGCCGAGCGCGATGGCGCCGCCGTTGACGTTGATCTTGTCGAGCGAGAGCCCCATGTCACAGGCGAAGCGCAGGACGACGCCGGCGAATGCCTCGTTGATCTCGACGAGGTCGATGTCGTCGATGGTCAGCCCGGCCTTGGCGAGCGCCTTGCGGGTGGCGGGTGCGGGGCCGGTGAGCATGATGGTGGGCTCGGAGCCGGAGACGGCGGCGGAGACGATCCGGGCGCGCGGGGTGAGTCCGTAGCGCTCGCCGATCTCCTTCGAGCCGATCGCGACGAGGGCGGCGCCGTCGACGATGCCGGAGGAGTTGCCCGCGTGGTGGACGTGGTCGATCTTCTCCACCCAGTGGTACTTCTGCAGCGCCACCGCGTCGAAGCCGCCCATCTCGCCGATCGCCGCGAACGACGGCTTGAGCGCGGCGAGGGAGTCGGCGGTGGTGCCGGGGCGCATGTGCTCGTCGTGGTCGAGGACGACGAGGCCGTTGCGGTCCTTGACGGGGACGACGGAACGCGCGAAGCGGTTGTCCTTCCACGCCTCGGCGGCCCGCTCCTGCGACAGTGCGGCGAACTCGTCGACGTCGCGGCGCGAGAAGCCCTCGATGGTCGCGATGAGGTCGGCGCCGATGCCCTGCGGTGCGAACCCGGTCTCGTAGTTCGTCATCGGGTCCATCGCCCAGGCGCCGCCGTCGGAGCCCATCGGGACACGGGACATCGACTCGACGCCGCCCGCGAGGATGAGGTCCTCCCAGCCCGAACGGACCTTGGCCGCCGCCAGGTTGACGGCCTCCAGGCCGGAGGCACAGAAGCGGTTCTCCTGGACTCCGGCGACGGTGTCGGGAAGTCCGGCCGCGATCGCGGCGACGCGCGCGATGTCGGACCCCTGGTCGCCGAGCGGGCTGACCACGCCGAGGACGATGTCGTCGATGGCTGCCGGGTCCAGTCCCGGGAAGCGGCCCCGGAGCTCGTGGATCAGTCCGACGACGAGGTCGATCGGCTTGGTGCCGTGCAGGGCCCCGTTGGCCTTGCCGCGGCCGCGCGGGGTGCGGATCGCGTCGTAGACGAATGCTTCGGTACTCAAGACAGCTGCCTTTCGAGGGTGGTTGCGCAACAGGGGTGACGGGGCCTGGTCAGGCGAGCAGCGAGCGGCCGATGATCTCCTTCATGATCTCGGTCGTGCCGCCGTAGATGGTCTGGATCCGGCCGTCGGTGAAGGCCCTGGCCACCGGGAACTCCGACATGTAGCCGTATCCGCCGTGCAGTTGGAGGCAGCGGTCGGCGACGCGCTTCTGCAGTTCGGTCGCCCACCACTTCGCCATGGAGGCGTGTACGGCGTCGAGCTTCCCGTCCGAGTGGTCGACGATGCACCGGTCGAGGAAGGCGCGAGTGACGGCGCACTCAGTGGCCATCTCGGCGATCTCGAAGCGGATGTGCTGGAGCTTGGAGAGCGGCCGTCCGAAGGCCTCGCGCTCCTTGACGTAGGTGGTGGTGATCTCCAGGAGGTGCTCGGCGGCGGCGATCCCGGCGACGGCTATGCCCATCCGTTCCTGGGCCAGGTTGGTCATCAGGTGGATGAAGGCGCCGTCGAGTTCACCGAGGAGGTTCTCCTTGGGGACACGCACGTCGTGGAAGAACAGCTCGGCGGTGTCCTGGGACTTCTGGCCGATCTTGTCGAGGTTGCGGCCCCGCTCGAAGCCCTCGGCGCCGCGCTCGACGACGATCAGCGAGAGGCCCTTCGCGCCGCCGTCCGGGGTGGTCTTCGCGACGACGACCACCAGGTCGGCGAGGATGCCGTTGGAGATGAACGTCTTGGATCCGTTGATCAGCCAGTGGTCGCCCCGGTCCTCGGCGGTGGTGCGGATGCCCTGGAGGTCGGAGCCCGCGCCGGGTTCGGTCATCGCGATGGCGGTGATGATCTCGCCGCTGCAGAAGCCGGGCAGCCAGCGCCGCTTCTGCTCCTCGGTGGCGAGGCCGGTCAGGTAGGGGCCGATGATGTCGTTGTGCAGCCCGAGCGCCAGGCCTGGGGTGCCGGCCCGGGTGAACTCCTCGGCGAGGACGGCGCTGTAGCGGAAGTCGGTGTTCCCGCCGCCCCCGTACTCCTCGGGTACGGCGAGGCCGAGCAGCCCCTGCCGTCCGGCGGCGAGCCATGCCTCGCGCGAGACGATGCCGTCCTTCTCCCACTGTTCGTAGTGCGGGAGGACCTCCTTCGTCAGGAAGGTGCGGACGGTCTCGCGGAACGCGTCGTGCTCCTCGGTGAAGATCTGCCGCTGCATCAGTCGGTCGTGTCCTTCCGGGTGGTCCGCAGGGCCGGCACACCCCAGTCCGCGGCAACTGCCTCGGTGTCCGCGCCCGGCAGCGCCGGTCCGCTCTGCACCGAGGCGGGCGTGGCCGAGAACCGGGGCGCGGGCGCGGGCTGGATAAGTGCGCCGTGCTCGACGAAGGTGGAACGGGCGGCGAGGTGCGGGTGGTGCGGTGCCTCGCGAAGAGAGAGAACGGGTGCCACACAGGCGTCCGAGCCGTCGAAGACCTCGGTCCACTCGGTGCGGGTACGGGTGCGGAACCGGGCGGCGACGACGCTGCGCAGCTCGTCCCAGCGGACGATATCGCCCCGGTCGGGGGCCGTGTCCCCGATGCCCAGGAGCTCGGTGAACTCCGCGTAGAACCGCTTCTCCAGCGGGCCGACGGCCATGTACTCGCCGTCCGCGGTCTCGTACGAGCCGTAGAAGGGGCATCCGCCGTCCAGCAGGTTGGAGCCGCGCCGGTCCTGCCAGCCGCCTGCTTGCAGCATGCCGTGGATCATCATGGTGAGGTGTGCGGTGCCGTCGACGATCGCCGCGTCGACGACCTGTCCGCTGCCGCCGGGGGTCCGCGCGTGCTGGAGGGCTGCGAGGACGCCGACGACGAGGTAGAGCGAGCCGCCCGCGTAGTCGCCGAGGAGATTGGCCGGCACGACGGGCGGCTCCCCCGGCTTGCCGATCATGGAGAGGGCGCCGGTGACGGCGATATAGGCGATGTCGTGGCCCGCCCGTTCGGCGAGCGGACCGTCCTGGCCCCACCCGGTCATGCGTCCGTAGACGAGCTGCGGATTGCGGGCCAGGCAGACGTCCGGGCCCACACCCAGGCGTTCGGCGACGCCGGGCCGGTACCCCTCGATCAGGACGTCGGCGCGCTCGACGAGATCCAGGACCGTGTCCGGGCCGGATGCGGCCTTGAGGTCGATGAGGACGGAGCGCTTGTTGCGGTTGGTGAGGTCACCGGCCGGATCGATGCCGAGGCCGGCGCCGCCGGGCCGGTCGACCCTCACCACGTCGGCGCCCAGATCGGCCAGGAGCATCGCGGCGAACGGACCGGGCCCGATGCCCGCCAGCTCGACCACGCGAACCCCGGCCAGCGGGCCGCGCGGGCCCTGCGAGCCGTTCTCTGTCGTTGCCATCGAGCCCCCAGCGGTGTGACACAACCGATGTAACATCGATGATGCTAAGAACGCACCGCGCTCCGCACAACCCCTTGGGGCGAGCAAGCGCTTAGTTCTTTCCCCGGGATCCTCCCTCACGAAGCCTCCCCGGCCGCACACCGCCACGTCCGGCTCCGCTACCCTCTGCCTGCTACATCGGCGCCGGCCCCTGCGGAGGCACTCATGAACAGGCAGAACGGGGCATCACGCCCTTATGACGTGGTCCTCTTCGGTGCCACCGGATTCGTGGGTGTGCTCACCGCCGAGTATCTGGCAGCACACGCCCCGGACGGCTGCCGCTGGGCCCTCGCCGGCCGCAACCGCGCCAAGCTGGAACAGCTGCGCAACCGCCTCACCGCCCTGCATCCGCACTGCGCGGACCTCCCCCTGGTGCACGCCGACGCGGACGACGCGGACTCCCTTCGCGAACTGGCCGAGTCCACCCATGTGGTGGCCACGACCGTCGGCCCGTACGTCTGGTACGGGGAGAAGCTGGTCGCCGTCTGCGCCGAGGCCGGGACGGACTACACCGACCTCTCGGGTGAACCGGAGTTCGCCGACCGGATGTATCTGGATCACGACGCCCGGGCCCGCGAGACCGGGGCCCGGCTCGTGCACGCCTGCGGCTTCGACTCCGTTCCGCACGATCTCGGGGTGTACTTCACGGTCCGGCAGCTCCCCGAGGACGTCCCGCTGCGCATCGACGGATTCGTCCGCTCCAACGCCGTCTTCTCGGGCGGTACGTTCGCCTCCGCCCTCACCGCCATGGGCCGCGGCCCGCAGATGCTGAGCGCCGCCAGGGAACGCCGGCTGCACGAGCCGCGCCTGGTGGCCCGCCGCGCCCGAGCCCCGCTGGGCGGGCCGCGCTTCAGCACGGAGACCGGTACGTGGGCACTTCCGCTGCCGACGCTCGACGCGCAGATCGTGGAGCGCTCGGCCCGCGCACTCCCCCGCTACGGCCCCGACTTCCGCTACCGGCACTACGCCTCGGTCAAGCATCTGCCGGTGGCCCTCGGGGGCACCGCGGCGCTGGGCGCCCTGCTCGGCGCGGCGCAGCTGCCGGCCGTACGCAACTGGCTCATGGACCGCTACGAACCCGGGTCGGGCCCGGACGCGGAGCGCCGCCTGCGGAGCTGGTTCACGGTCCGGTTCGTCGGCGAGGGCGGTGGCCGCCGGGTCTTCACGGAGGTGTCGGGCGGCGACCCGGGCTACGACGAGACGGCGAAGATGCTGGCGGAGTCGGCGCTGTGCCTGGCACTGGACGAGCTCCCGCCGACCTCGGGGCAGGTCACCACGGCAGTCGCGATGGGTGACGCGCTGCTGGAACGGCTGCGCGGGGCCGGTCTGCGCTTCCGGGTGGCGGCGGTCCGCTGACCCGCCACCGGGCGGAAGCGTCCTAGAAGATCCAGGAGGCCAGGGTGTAGAGCATCGCCCCGGCCCACACGAGGCCGACCGCACCCCCGATCAGCATGCCCAGCGCCACACGGCGCTGAGCGGGGTGGAGGGGGGCGGTTCGGACGGTTGAGCGAGTTGCGTTCATGTGTCCAGAGTGCCGACCATGATCGGCCGGCGCTATCCGTACGGATACTCAGACGCCCTGACACCACGCCCGCAGCAGCCCTCAGGCGGTGGCCTCCCGGAGCGCACGCCGGCACAGCGCGTCGGCCCGACGCGTGGTCTCCGGCTGACGGAAGTCGCGGGCCAACAGCAGCGTGTGCGCGCACGCGTTGTCCAGGCCGGTGCGGTGTCCGACCGAGACGTACACCGGTTTGGTGCCGTCCTGGGTGCGCAGCGCCTGCCCCACCTCCTCGTCCCCGTCGAGCAGCGGCGACCGGTCGCCGCGGTGGGGGCCGGGCTGTTCGTACGAGAAGGTGAACGGGTTCTTCGCGACGCCGATGACGGGGAGCCCGGTGAGCACGCCCAGATGGCTGGCGAGGCCGAAGCGGCGCGGGTGCGCCCGTCCGTAGCCGTCGCAGACGACGAGACCCGGGTCGAGGGGCAGCGACTCCAGGGCGGCCAGCACGGTGGGTATCTCGCGGAAGGCGAGGAGTCCCGCGATGTAGGGGAAGGTGATCCGCCCGACGGCCGTGGACTCGGCCACCACCTCCAGCGTGGCCGCGTCGAGGACGACGGCTGCCGCCACGACGACGTCGCGCTCGTCGTCGTAGGCGACGTCGACGCCGGTCACCCGGCCGGTTCCCGGCGGCGGCCCCGGCTCGTCGAGCACGACCTCCGTGCGCAGGGTGTCCTGGAGGGCGCGGGCCTCGGCCTCGTCGGCGGGCATCCGAAGTGTTGTCATGATGCCCGTCAGCTTAGGGCGCACCTCCCGTAGCCTTGCGATCATGTTCGTACTTGAGCTGTCCTACACCGCCCCGCTGGACCGCGTCGACGCGGTGATGAAGGATCACGTCGCCTGGCTCGACGCCCAGTACGCGGCTGAGGTGTTCATCGCCTCCGGCCGCAAGAACCCCCGCGACGGCGGGGTGATTCTCGCGGTCGGCGACGAACGGGCCGCGATCGAGGCGCTCGCGGCGTCCGACCCCTTCGTCGTGCACGGCGTCTGCGCGTACCGGATCACGGAGTTCATCGCGACGAAGACCTCGGACGCGCTCGCGCCGTACCGCCAACAGCTCTAGGGAGTGAGCGCGGCCCGCCCCTTTTCGCCGGCTGCCCAGCAGCTCCCGTCCGCGGTGCAGTCGACCGTGTCGTACGACCCGGTGTCGACCGTGCGCCAGGTGTGGCCGCCGTCCGTGGTGAGGTCGGTGCCGGTCGGGCCGACCGCCAGTGCGGCGGACCGGCTGTGCGGCAGCCAGGCGACGCCCGAGCGGTAGGCGGCGGGCGGAGCCTGCGAGGGCTGCCAGTGCCGGCCTCCGTCGAAGGTGACCGCAGAGGCGCGGGGCGACGCCCGGTCGGCGCGGTAGTCGCCGCCGACCGCGATGCCGTGAGTACGGTCCCGGAAGGCGAGGCCGAAGACGCCGCGGGCCGGGTCACCGGCCGGGACCGGCGATGCGGTCGCGGTCCAGGTCAGTCCGCGGTCGCCCGAGTGCAGGACCCGGGCGGTGGCCGCTCCGCCGGTCGCCAGCCAGACATCTTTCGGACCGGAGCTGACCAGGCACTGCCCACTGGCCGCAAATCCCGCCTCGCCCGCCTGGGCCTGCGGCATGCCGGCGCTGGGCAGCACGTCCCAGCTGCGGCCGCCGTCCGCGGTGGACAGGATGCGGAACCGGCCGTCGACCGGGTCGCTCATGGCGAGACCGTGGCGGCTGTCGAAGAAGGTGAGGCAGTCGTAGAAGGCGCGTGCGTCGGCGTTGCGGAAGGACTCGGTCCAGGTGGCCCCGCCGTCGTCCGTGCGCAACACCCGGGAGGCCTCGCCCTCACCGATGGCCAGAGCCACCGCCCGCCGGGCGTCGAAGGCCTCGATGTCGCGGAACTCCAGCTCCGCGTCGGCCGCACCGGGCGGCGAGACGTCGCGCCAGTGCCGGCCACCGTCGGTGGTGCGCAGCACGGTGCCCTTCGAGCCCGCCAGCCAGGCCGTGCGGCTGCTGACGGCCGCGAGGCCGCGGAAGCGGGCGTCGGTTCCCGTGTCGGTGGGCGTCCAGACCGGCCCACGGGCGGGTCCGTGCCGTTCGCCGGGGGTCGCGTGGGCCGCGGGCGCGGCCAGCGCGGCGGCCAGCGCGGCCCCGCACAGTCCCAGTGACATCAGTCGTCGCGTCTTCCCCTTGGCTCTCATGGCGCTGGAAGCTAACCCACGGGCCGCGCCCCGTCCAGGGTGCATCGCCCGTAACGGGGCACATGATCGGGCAGCGGGGCGCGGTGACGCAGCTCACGCAGCACTCCGGTGCACGGATCGGCGGAATCCGCCGTCTGTATGAGTGCCGGAAACCGTCCGTCCGGCCGCGAGAGGGAGCAGGTCTTGTCCACCGTTATCGAACAGTCCGTGCAAGCCCGCATGGTCGCATCCGCACCGCAGATGGAGACGCTTCCCGCCGTCCTGACCTACGACCGCACGGATCCCTTCGCCGTACGCATGGCGTTTCCCGCGCCGGCGACGCTGGAGGGCACCGAGGTGTCGTGGGAGTTCTCCCGGGAGCTGCTGACTTCGGGGATGGACGCACCGGCAGGGGTCGGGGACGTACGTGTCAGACCCTTCGGATACGACCGTACGGTGCTGGAGTTCCACGCCGCCGAGGGAATCGCCATGGTGCACGTGCGGACGGCGGAGCTGCGCCGCTTCCTGCGGCGCGCGCAGGAGCTGGTGCCCGCCGGGGACGAGCGCCGCTTCCTGGACCTGGACCGGAGCCTGACGGATCTGCTCGACGGCTCCTGCTGAGACGGGGCCGTCGCGGGAGCGGGGCCGTCGCGGGAGCGGGGCCGTCGCGGGAGCGGGGCCGTCGCGGGAGCGGGGCCGTCGCGGGAGCGGGGCCGTCGCGGGAGCGGGGCCGTCGCGGGAGCGGGGCCGTCGCGGGAGCGGGTCCCGGTAATTCGCTTGCCCCGGCCCGCGCCCCGCCGTAGTTTCGTTGTTGTCCTTGTTGTCGCCGATAGGAGTAGGACGTTGCTCGTCTGAGGTCTTGAGACACCGTGTTGCGCGCCGTGTCATGTCTGCACATGTCCGCGTGCCCGAGTGTGACCTCAGCTCTTCGAGCCGTCCTCCGCGACCAGGGCCTTCCCTCTCCACTTCCGGAAATTCTTCCGTGGAAAGCCAGTGACCGGTGTCTCACCCCGTTGCCCCTGTCCTTCCTCGCAACCGGGAGATTCCTTATGTCTACCCCCCTCACCCACATCACCTGCTCGTCGCTCTCCTTCGCCTGGCCCGACGGCAGCCCCGTCCTCGACGACTTCCATCTCACCGTGGGGCCGGGCCGTACCGGACTCATCGGGCTGAACGGCTCGGGCAAGTCGACCCTGCTGCGGCTGATCGCCGGTGAGCTCGCTCCCGCCGAGGGCAACGTCAGGGCGGCGGGCCAGGTCGGCTATCTGCCGCAGAACCTGGTCCTGGACACCGCGTTGCGGGTCGACGCCGCCCTGGGCATCGCCGGGACCCGTGCGGCGCTGCACGCCATCGAGGCGGGCGACGTCGGCGAGGAGCGGTTCGCCGCCGTCGGTGACGACTGGGACGTGGAGGAACGTGCGCTGGCCACGCTCGACCAGCTCGGTCTCGGACACATCGGGCTCGATCGCACGATCGGTGAGATGTCGGGCGGCGAGTGCGTGCTGCTGCGCCTTGCGGCGCTGCTGCTGGCCCGGCCGGACGTGCTGTTGCTGGACGAACCGACGAACAACCTGGACCTGTACGCGCGCGGCCGCCTCTACGCGGCGGTCGACGCGTGGAACGGCGTCCTCGTCGTCGTCAGCCACGACCGTGAACTCCTGGAGCGGGTCGACCAGATCGCCGATCTACGGGAGGGCTCGGTCACCTGGTACGGCGGGAACCTCTCGGCGTACGAGGAGGCGCTCGCCGTGGAACAGGAGGCGGCCGAACGCATGGTGCGGGTCGCCGAGGCCGATGTGCACCGCCAGAAGCGCGAACTGGCCGAGGCCCAGGTCAAACTGGCGCGGCGCAAGCGCTACGGACAGAAGATGCAGGAGAGCAAACGCGAACCGAAGATCGTCATGGGCGCCCGCAAACGCGCCGCCCAGGAGTCGGCGGGCAAGCACCGCATCCTGCACACGGAGAAACTGGCCGAGGCGAAGGAGCGCCTCGACGACGCTGTCGAGGCTGTGCGGGACGACGCCGAGATCAGGGTCGAACTGCCCCACACCAGGGTCCATCCGGGCCAGGGCGTGCTGATGCTGAGCGGTCTGGAACTTGCCTACGGGGCACGGGTGCAGGGTTCGTTCGAGGTGCGAGGTCCCGAGCGCATCGCGCTGGTCGGACGCAATGGAGCGGGCAAGACCACGCTGCTGCGGACGCTGGCCGGCGAGCTGGCACCGGTATCCGGCGAGGCGTCGGTGCAGCTTCCGATGCGTTTTCTGCCGCAGCGGCTGGATGTGCTGGACGACGAGTTGAGCGTGGTGGAGAACGTGGCGCGGTTCGCACCGGATGCCACGAACAACCGGATCAGGGCGCGACTGGCACATTTTCTGTTCAGGGGTGCACGGGCGGACCGGCCTGCCGGGACCCTGTCGGGCGGTGAGCGGTTCCGTGCGGCTCTGGCCGCGCTGCTGCTGGCCGAGCCCGCGCCTCAGCTGCTGATGCTGGACGAGCCGACGAACAACCTGGACATGGCGAGCGTGAGCCGGCTGACGGCGGCACTCGATTCGTACGAGGGAGCGCTGATCGTGGCGAGCCACGACGTGCCGTTCCTCGAATCGATCGGCATCACGCGCTGGCTGCTGCTCGACGGCGGTCTCCGGGACACGACGGCCGAGGAGGTGCGTACCGGCCTGTGAACGCGGGGGCGCACAGGGCGATGGGTCTGTGGGGGCTACCGGTGGAGTAAAGCCCAGGTCTTGGAGCCGCCGGAGGCCGTCAGCGCGGGGGCCAGCCCCCAGTCCCCGCCGTGCGCGTCCACCGCGGCGGCCAGCAGCCACATGCTGGCGCTGCGGTGTTCACGGCACTCCTCGGACTTCTCGGGCGTCGCATGGGCCGGGTGCTGGTCGTAGAGGGTGATCCGCAGGGCGTCGAACTGCCAGTGGACCCGTAGGAGCATCTCCCGGTCCGGGGTGAAGCGGTAGGCGGCCGCGACCAGTTCCGAGGTGGCGAGGACCGCGGTCTCAGCGAGTTCGGCGAGACCGTGCCGGGTGAGGAGTTCGTCCACGGCGCGGCGGGCGAGGCCCGCACAGAAGGCGCCGCCCGGAAGGGCGAACGAGTAGCTGAGGTTGTCCGCCGCCGGCGGTTGTGGTCCGGCGGGTGCGAGGGCCGGGAGACAACGCAATGCGCCCTTCATCAAGTGCTGCTCACATTTCTCGTACGTGTGGTGACGATCACACACAGGGGCGCGGTCGCCCCGTGTGAGACTTGCACTACCGACCGTAGCGCACACCCGGAGCACAGTGCTACTACTTGTGTGGTTCCGGTCATTTCGACACCCCCCACCCCCCGGAGGACACGCACCGTGCCACCCAGAAGCACTCCGACCGCACGGCAACAACGCCTCGGGTACGAACTGCGCAAGCTGCGCGAGCAGTCGGGGATGACGGCACAGCAGGCGGCGGCACTGCTCGGCGTCGACCGCACCCGCATCCCGAACATCGAGTCCGGCCGGTTCGGCATCAGCGCCGAGCGGGTCCGCACCCTGGCCTTCAATTACGGCTGCCCGGACACCGGCCTCGTGGACCTCCTGGCGGAGATGGCGCAGGAGCGGGCCAGGGGCTGGTGGGAGGAGCATCGCGGACTGCTGCTGCCGAGCCTGCTGGACATCGCCGAACTCGAGTTCCACGCAGTGGAGTTGATCACCGCCACCACCACACACATCCCCGGCCTGCTCCAGACCGAGGAGCACGCGCGAGCGGTCTTCGACAACGCCGACCCCCAGCTCCCGGGCCCCGACCTGATGGCCCGGCTCTCCCTGCGGCTGCGCCGCCAGGAGGTGCTGGAACGGGACCGGCCACCGCTGTACGAAGCGGTGATCCACGAGGCCGCGCTGCGGATGCAGTTCGGCGGCCCCAAGATCACCCGGGCGCAGCTGGAACACATTCTCGACCAGTCCGAGCGCGGCCGGATCACGGTCCGGGCGATCCCGTTCGCGGCAGGCGGTTTCCCCGGAGCCGGACAGTCGTTCACCTATGTCGGCGCGGCGGTCCCGCAGCTCGATACCGTGCAGCTGGATTCCTCGCACGGTTCGATGCTGCTGGACGCGGATATGCAACTGCGCCGATACCGGGGCCTGTTGGAGCGCCTGCGTACGCTCGCGCTGCCTGTCGAGGAATCGCGCGATTTCATCCGATGCATAGCCCAGGACCTCTGAGGAGAGAGATCATGAAGGAAATCTGCTGGGACGAAGCGTTTTGCAGCGAGGGTGCGAACTGCTTCCGTTTCGGACTCGACGACCAGGGCCGCGCCTACATCGGCTCCACGACCGACACCGCCACCTTCGTCAGCGACTCCGTGGAGGCGCTGCAGGCGCTGATCTTCGCGGTGAAGGCGGGCGCGGCTGACCATCTGCTCTGATCCGGCCCCACCAGACCGTGCCCCTCGTGCGCTGCGCTCCGAGTACGCCGACTGTTCAGAGCCCATCGCCACCGGGGGCCCGGCCCGGCCGATTATTCGACTTTCGCTCACCTCACTCCCACCTCCCTGACCCTCCGTATATACGCCTGACCTGCACTTATGACACAACGTGATCAATCGTCGCCCGGACGGGCTTGGCGGAGGCCTTACCGCCGCTTTAACCTACGGTCTCGTAACCTACGAAGCCGTAGGTAATTCTCCCGTCCCCAGGAGCCCCCGTGACGATCACCTCTCCCCACCTCGGCAGTTCACAGGCGTGGACCGACGCCCAACTGCTGTACGCGCTGGAAGAGGTGGTGGAGAAGGAACTCAACCGCCATCTCAAGGTCGCCAAGGACTGGATGCCGCACGAGTACGTGCCGTTCTCCGACGGCCGGAACTTCCCCGGCATCTTCGAGGACGGCCAGGCCTGGGAGTCCGAGCAGTCCAAGGTCACGGACATCGGCAAGATCGCCCTGGTCGTGAACCTGCTGACCGAGGACAACCTCCCCAGCTACCACCACGAGATCGCCTCGCTGTTCGGCCGCGACGGCGCCTGGGGCACCTGGGTGCACCGCTGGACGGCCGAGGAGGGCCGCCACGGCATCGTGATGCGCGACTACCTGCTCACTTCGCGCGCCGTGGACCCGGACAAGCTGGAGCAGTTCCGCATGGCGCACATGGCGGAGGGCTTCGAGTCCGACAACCGCCACTCGATGCTGCACTCCGTGGCGTACGTGGCGTTCCAGGAGCTGGCGACCCGGGTCTCGCACCGCAACACCGGCCACCAGTCGGGCGACCCCGTCTGCGACCGCATGCTGGCGCGGATCGCGACCGACGAGAACCTGCACATGGTGTTCTACCGCAACCTCCTCGGTGCTGCCTTCGAGCTCGCACCGGACCTGACCATGATGTCCGTGCGCGACGTCGTCGTGAACTTCCGGATGCCCGGCCACGGCATGCCCGGCTTCGAGCGGGCCGCCGCGCAGATGGCGATCGGCGAGATCTACAACATGCGGATCCACCACGACGACGTCATCCAGCCGGTGTTGCGCTACCTGAAGGTGCTGGACATCGACGGCCTGGGCCCGGAGGGCCTCAAGGCCCAGGAGGAGCTCGGTCTGTACATGAGCGGGCTGGACAGCGAGGCGTCGAAGTTCGACGAGAAGCTCGCCGCGCGCAAGGCGCGCATGGCGGCCCGCGCGCAGGCCTGACGGCCGGCACACACGACCCCGACGGGGGCGGGTCTCCGCGGCCCGCCCCCGTTCGCCACGTTCGCACCCCCGGCGCCCCCTGCGGGCGCACTCATTCGCGCACCGTCACCTCCGCGTAGGCGGCGTCGCGCACATCCGCGTCCGGGTGGCGTCGCAGAAGTCTCAGCTGGGTACGCCACGGCCCGCTCCAGCCGGTCCGCCGGCCGGCCGCCGCAGCGAGCTCCACGGCCATGTGGCCATGGGCGGCGCCACCGTCCTCGGCCAGGCGTGCCACGAGCGCGAGCAGCGTTCCCAAGTCCTCCTCGCCGCGTGGCGCCCCGATCCTTGTGCCGAGCACACCCGCGGTCCGGGCGGCGAGCACGGGACGGCCGTCGTGCAAGCGGGCCAGCCGGTCCAGCGCGGCGTACAGCGCATCGGGCCCCGCATCCGGATCGACGGCCCTCACCAGGAGCTCCGCGGCCTGCGGTACGTGGTCCCGGTGACTGGCGAGCAGTTCCCCGGCGGCGCCCAGCACGGGCCTCAGCGCGTCGTCGGTGCGCGCCCCCGCCGCTGCGGCGAGCCGGTTCACGAGGTGGACGACCCGCTGCCGCCCCGGCCGGTCGCGCTCGCTGCCCGCGTCGTCCATGGCCACGGCGTCGGTGAGACTGCGCAGCGCCCGCATGAGCGCCTGCGCCGCCTCGGGCGTAGCGGGTGCGGCGGGCACCAGCGCGTCCGCGGCCGACTGCCAGGAGCGGCGGCGGGCGAGGTCCGTCGCCGCGGCCATCAGTACATCGCAGGCGCCCGGCGCCCACGGCATCCAGCGGGCCACCACGGCGTGGGCCGACGCCGCGAGTTCCTCGTCGTCGGTCTCGCACACCTCCCGTACCAGGCCTGCGTAGCGGGGACGGTACGTCGCGGGCAGGTCCATGGGCCGCACGCGCAGTACGGCGGTGCGCAGTACCCCGGTGCCGGTCGCCGCGTCCGTGAGCAGGTCCCACATCCGCTCGTCGCCGAGCAGCCCGGTGCCGCAGGCCACGGCGGCAGCCCGCACGTCGGGGTGCTGGCCGGACAGCCCGTACGCCTCGGCGACCAGCGCGGCGGCCTGTGGCCGGGGCAGCCGGGTCGCGGCGAGCCGTACGGCCTCCTTGCGGGCGGTCACCTTGCCGGTGCCCGGTGCGAGCCGCTCGCGCAGCAGGGGCCCGAGCACGGAGGGGCGGACGTCCTGCGAGGCCCGGCCGGCCGCGAAGACGGCGACCCTGGCGCGGTCACCCCCGCTGTGGGCGAGCAGCGCCGCCAGCATGTCCGGTGCCCGGTCCGTCCCGCCCAGTGCCGTGAGGGCCGCCTCGGCGAGCACGACGTCCTCGGAGCCGGTCCAGTCGAGCACGGCTGCGGCACCGGTCGAGGGGATGCGGGCCAGTGAACGTATCGCGGCGGCACGGGTGTACAGCGGCAGTTTCTCGTCCCGCGCGACCCGCTCCAGGCCACGCAGGGCCGCACGCCGCTGGCGCGGCACCCAGCGGCGGACCCCGGCGTCGGCCTGCACGCTCCACGGTGTTCCGTGCGGCAGGAAGCGGCCGTACGGCGGTGGGTCGCCGAGATACGGGTCGAGCAGGTCGGTACGGCAGCCGGTGAGAACGCGCAGCACCTCGGGCAGGGCTCCGGCGGAGGGTTCGACGGCCAGGAGCCGCTCCACACGCTCGCTGCGGTGCGCGACCGGCTCCAGCCACAGTCCCACCGCGGTCCGCGCCGCGCTGTTCTCCCCGAAGCGCACCGCCTGCCACAGGAGCTCCTGCAATTCGGGCAGTCCGGCCGCGCGACGGCCGAGCGCCCTGGTCAGCGCGAACACGAGTCCGTAGTCGGCCTTCTCCGCGCCCGCCTCCAGCCAGGGCCGGAGCGCCTCGAACACGTCCGTTTCCTGGCCGCGGCGCAGGGTCCGGTCGAGCCGTCCGAGGTCCGCTCCCCCGGTGTTGCCCGAGATCCGGACCAGGGTGCGCAGGGCCCAGCTGACGAGGGCGCGCCGGCCTGTCGCGGCGTGCTCGCGCAGCAGGCCCAGCGCAAGGGTGCTCAGGGCGTGCCGGGTGGCGTGCGAGGAGTCCCGGGCCTCGACGGCGTCGGCGGCTATCAGGTCCAGGGCCGGTTCCGCCGCGTCGGTGAAGAGACCGGGCGGGACGGCCGCCAGCGCGTGGAGGGCGACCGAACGGACCGGGTCCTGTTCGTTGCGCAGCCGCTCCATGTCGGCGAGCGCGTCCGCGAGGCAGGCCGGGTCCCCCGCCCGCCCGGCGTTGCCGATGAGCAGCGACCATGCCTGCGCCCGGTCCTCGGCCACGGGCGCACAGGTGGCGGCGGTCAGCCGCTCGCGCACCTCGGCGACGGGCAGGTACGACTCCGCGATCAGCACGGTGCTCCGGGCCGCTCCGCGTTCGGCCGCCAGCCGGGCCGTGCGCCGCGCCTCGTCCGCGACGCTGCTGCGCGGCAGCGCGTCGAGCAGCACGGTGTCCACCGAGATCTGGTTCCCCTCACCCCGTCCGGCCATGACCGAGGTGTAGAAGGCGGCGCGACGGCCCGGCGGGAGGGCGGCGAGCAGGCGGGCGAGCGCCCTGGAGTCCGTTGCCATGGCCCGGCCGAGCTCCACCACGAGCCCTTCGGACGCGGTGCGGGCCAGGCGGTACAGGACGCTACGCCCCAGCACGGCGCCCCCCGGCCGGGCGCCGGGGCGCAACAGAAGGCGGACGAGCCGGTCGGGGCCGGCCTCGGCGAGTGCCCCGAGGCGGCTGGTAAGCGGCCACGGAAGGGTGGCCGGAGCGTAGCGTTCGAGCAGATCGAGTACCCGCTCCGGGAGGGGCGCGACGGTGGCGGCGACCCCGGCGGCGTACCGGTGCCACCACTCGGCGCGGTGCGGCTCGGGCAGTGCCGCCAGGTGCCGCGCGCAGGCATCGAGGAGGAGGTCCGGATGCCGGCGTCCGAGGCCGCCCCAGCCGCGTACGGCATGCAGCAGTTCGGGCAGCAGCCGGGCCGCGGTCCCCGGCGTGCACCCCGGCAGCAGTACGGTGGCGTCCGCGTCGCCCCAGTCCGCACGGACCCCGTCGATCAGCCGGTCGGCGAGGTCGGCCCGCCCGTCGGCGACGACGGCCCGCAGGAGGCGGCGGCGTGCGGTGCGCGGGACATCGTCGAGGAGTTCCGCATACGCCTCGTCCGGTACGCCGAGGCTGTGCGCGACGCGCAGGGCGTGCCCCTGCACGAAGGGATCCCGGTCGGCGAGGCGCGCCGCGATCCAGTCCCGGTCCCCTCCCACGGCTGCGGCGACGACCGCGGCTTCCCGCTCGTACGCATCGCCCCCGTCCCATTCGTCCAGAACGGCACGCAACCGCCCCGAAGCAGCCATATCGCGCGCCCGTGCGGCAAGTTCACGCATGCGCTGCGGATACGGGAGGGCATCGAGGGCGTTCAGCAGGGCATCGGTCATGGGGCGATTGTGCCGTGCGGGGGCGAACCCTCCCCCGGGCTGTGCGGACCGTACTCTGTGCCGGTGAAACCTGTGACCCGTGTTGTTCTGTTCGGTGCGCCGATAGCCATCGTCGTTTCCCTGCTCTTCAACAGCGGGGGCGACGCGGAGCTGCCCACGAGCTCCCCCACCGCGAAGGCATCGGTCACCGCGTCCGCTCAGGCGGACCCGTTCGCCGCGGCGGACGACGAGGGACGGCGGAAGATGAACGCACGCGTCGCCGCGATGCCTCCGGGGCTGGCCGAGCCGAAGATGCGCGAGGTCGCCTGGAAGCTGCTTGCCAGCGCCGAGGGGTCGACCCTGGACTGGCGCAGTCAGTACGCCACGATCGAGGACACCGGCGACGGCACCGGGTACAGCGCCGGAATCGTCGGCTTCTGCTCCGGTACGCACGACATGCTCGCGTTCGTCGAGGCGTTCACCGAGGATCATCCGGACAGTCCGCTGGCTCCGTTCGTCCCGGCGCTGCGCAAGGTCGACGGCTCCGCCTCGCACGAGGGGCTGGACCCCGGATTCACGGCCGCGTGGAAGCAGTCGGCGAAGGACCCCGCCTTCCGTGCCGCTCAGGACCTGGTCCGGCTGAAGCAGTACTTCGAACCGGCCGTCCATCTGGCGAAACTGGACGGGCTCGGCGCCCTGGGCCAGTACATGTACTTCGACGCCATGGTGCTTCAGGGTCCCGGATCCGAGACGGACTCGTTCTACGGCATCCGGAAGGCCGCCGTGGCCGAGGCGGACACGGTTGCGGAGGGCGGCGACGAGAGCGCCTACCTGGACGCCTTCATGGACGCGGCGCGGACCGTGATGAAGTCGAAGAAGAACCAGCAGGACACCTCGCGCATCGACACCGCCCAGCGGGTGTTCCTGGAGGACGGGAACCTGTCCCTGGAACTGCCGCTGACCTGGCAGATGTACGGCGAGACGTTCCGCATCCCGTCCTGACCCGGGCGGATACGGCCCGGCGCCGCGCGTCCTGCCCCCGCGTGTCCTACCCTCGCGCGTCCTGCCTGATCAGCTCCGCCGCCTTCTCTGCGATGGCGACCGTCGGGGCGTGGGTGTGGCCCCGGGTGATGCGCGGCATCACCGACGCGTCCACGACCCGCAGGCCCTGCACACCGCGCACCCGGAGCCGTGGATCGGTGACGGACGACGGGTCCTCGCCCATCCGGCAGGTGCCGACGGGATGGTAGAGGGTCTGCGCACCGCTCCGGATCGCCTCCGCGAGCCGGTCGTCGTCGACCGGTCCCGGGTACGGGGCCATCGGCCCCGAGGTGTGCGGGGCCAGCGCGTCCGAGGCGAACAGGGTTTCGGCGCGGCGGACGCCGGCGATCAGCCGCGGCAGATCCGCGTCGGCGGTCAGATAGCCCGGGTCGATCCGGATTCCGGAGCCGGCGTTGTCCGGGTCCAGCGTGATCCGTCCTGTGCTCTCGGGCTGGAGCAGGACCACACCGATCGTGAGTCCGTGCTCGGTCGGCGGGGTGAGGCCGTGATCGATGAACGGGGCCGGCGCGAAGATCAGCTCGATGTCGGGTGCGGCAAGCCGGGGCGAGCTGCGGATGAAGGCGACGGCCTCGGCGAGGTTGGAGGTGAGCGGTCCGCGCCTGGCCAGCAGGAAGCGCGCCACGTTGGCCAGGCTGTCGGCACCGGTCAGAGTCACCGGTCGCGGACAGTGCACCGTCACGGCGAAGCTCAGATGGTCCTGGAGGTGGCGGCCGACGTCGGGGGACGCGGCGCGTACCTCGACGCCCGCCCGTCGCAGCTCGCCGGGGTCGCCGATGCCGGAGCTCATCAGCAGGTGCGGGGAGCCGATGGCTCCCGCGCTGAGGACGACCTCGTGGCGGGCGGTGAGCGTGCTGCCGCTTGCGGTGACCACTCCGACGGCCCGGGTTCCCTCGAAGGCGAGGGAGCTGACCCGGGTGCCGGTGACGATGTCCAGGTTGGCGCGGCGGGCGGCCGGTTTCAGATAGCCGTCGGCGGCGCTCCAGCGGCGGCCGCGGCGCTGGTTGACCGGGGTCACCGCCACCCCGCTGTGGTCGGGGGCGTTCAGCTCGGCGCGGAGCGGCAGGCCGTCGTCCAGGCAGGCGGTGATGAAGTCGCCGGTCAGGCCGGAGGGGGCGCGGGGCGGCGACACGAAGAGCGGACCCTGCGTGCCGTACACGGTGCCGTGGCCGGTCGGGCCGGTCCACCGCTCGGCCCGCCGGAAGTACGGCACGATGGCGTCGTGGCCCCACTCCGGTCCGGCGGAACCGGCCCAGCCGTCGTAGTCGTCACGGTGGCCTCGTACCCACATCATGGCGTTGACCGAGGATGATCCGCCGAGTGTGTGGCCGCGCGGCCAGAACAGTTCGCGACCTCCGAGGGCCGGCTGCTTCACCGTGCTGAAGTCCCAGTCGTACGCCGTCTTGAAGAGCTTCGGGAACGCCGCCGGGATCCGGATCTCGGGCTTGCGGTCAGGCCCACCCGACTCGACGAGGGCGACCCGGACCGTGGGGTCCTCGGACAGCCGTGCCGCCAGCACACAGCCGGCCGATCCCGCTCCGACGACGATGTAGTCGTACTCGCTCAACTCGGCTTCTCCTCGTGGTCGACGCGGGATCCGCAGCGTTCACGGAGACCCGCAGGCCGATGTACGGAAAGCCGAAGTGTCGCACGGTGGGGGCACGTTCACGCCTGGTCGCGGTCAACTCTGCGGAGCCGGTCGCGCTCCTTCTCGGAGAGGCCGCCCCATACGCCGAAGCGCTCGTCGTTGTCGAGGGCGTACTCCAGGCAGGCCAGGCGGCCCTCGCAGGCGTTGCAGAGCTGCTTGGCCTCACGTGTGGAGCTGCCGGGGGCAGGGAAGAAGAACTCGGGCCCCGTCTGTGCGCACAGCGCTGTCTCCTGCCAGGCGAGAGCGGGGTCGATCGCGGTGTTGATCAGCATGGGGCCACAGTGCCCTGCCGAGATAAACGACTGATCAACGATCCATCAACCGACCGGCCGGCCGCGCACGGCGATGCCGACGGCAGCCACACGATCAGGCGGCGGGCGTCTCCGCGCTCCTGATCACGGCGAACGCGGCGCCGTACGGATCGGCGACGTTGGCGAAGGTGCCCACGCCCTCCATCTCCAGCGGTTCCAGCGTGAGCTTGCCGCCCAGCCGCTCGACCGCCGCCACCGTGGCATCGCAGTCGTCGACCTCGATGTACGGCAGCCAGTGGGGCCCGGCGGCAGCCCGGACGGGCACGGCGTCCAGCGGGACGAGCCCGCCGAACGAGGCATCCTCGCCGCCGCCCGCCGTCCTGATGACGGTGTACGCGCCGCCTCCGCCCGGATAGGGCATCTGGACGGTCTCCCAGCCGAAGACGGCGTCGTAGAACGCCGCCGCTGCCGGCACGTCCGGGGTGTACAGCTCCGCCCAGCAGAGGCTGCCCCGTTCGTTCACGACGCCGAGTCCCGGATTCTGCTTCGGCTGCCAGACGCCGAAGTACGCCCCGGCCCGGTCGGTGAACCCGCCCATCCGGCCGTACTCCAGGACGTCCATCGGCGTGAACGGCACCGCCCCGCCGGACTTCTCCACGGCCTGTGCGGTCGCATCCACATCCGCCGCCCGGAAGTACACCGACCAGGACGGCTTCGCCTGTTCCTCGGTGACCGTCATCGCGCCACCGACCGTCTTCCCGTTCAGCATGAACATCCCGTAGCCACCGGTCTCGGGGCCGCCGGCCTCGTAGTCCCAGCCGAGGAGTGAGGTGTAGAAGGCCGTGGCGCCTTCGAGGTCCGGCGTGCCCAGGTCCATCCAGTTGGGGGCTCCGTCGACAAAACGGGTGGTGAGCATGGTGCGCTCCTTCGTGGTCCCGTTCTCGGACAGCAGGAATTCCTGACTCTCCGAGTCTTGCACCGGGCACTGACAACCGCAGTCCGTACCGCTCGCCGAACGAAGCCGCCCGCAGTCCGTGCGTTCTCCGGGCGAAGCCGGCCGGAGAACGACCCGTTCGTCAGCGTGCGACGCCCAGTGCCGGCAGCACCGTCTCGGCCACCCGGTACGCCTCCTCCAGGAGTGGGTTGCCGGAGAGGATGAAGGTGTCGACGCCCAGGTCCTCGAACTCCTTGAGCCGTTCGACGACCTGCGCGGTCGAGCCCACCACCGCGGTGCCGGGCCCCGGCCGGAACAGGCTCATGCCCGGCCACATGTTGGGGTGGACCTCCAGCTCACGGGCGTGCGCGGGGACCTTGCCGCCGTGCTGGCGGAACTGTCGCTGCCAGCCCACACCGTCCTCGCCCGACCGGTCGCCGAGCTGACGGGCGTAGGTCGCGTCGCTGGTGACGTCGAGCAGCCGGTCGGCGGCGGCCCAGGCCTCTTCCTCCGTGTCCCGGACGATCAGATGCAGCCGCAGTCCGATTCTGAGCGTGCGACCGTACGCGGCGGCCCTCGCCCGGACCTTCTCCAGCTTCTCCTTCAGCAGATGCGGCGGCTCCCCCCAGGTCAGGAAGACGTCGACGTGCTCGGCCGCCATCTCGATGCCGGGGTCGGACGAGCCACCGAACCAGAGCGGGATGTGTCCGTCCTGGACCGGCTTCAGTTCCCGGAAGGAGGCTCCGGCGTTCTTCAGGTCGTAGAAGCGGCCCTTGTGGTCGAAGACCTCGCCGGCCGTCAGCCGCTTCACGATCGACCAGTACTCCGCGCTCAGCTCGTACCGTTCGTCGTGCTCCACGTGGAGTCCGTACTCCTGGAGCGACTTCGTCGAGCCGTTGACCACGTTGAAGCGCAGCCGCCCCCCGAAGAGCGTGTCGAAGCTGAGCGCCATCTTGGCGAGCAGCGTCGGCGCGATGAGCCCCGGGTGGACGGCGAGCAGGGGCTTGAACCGGGTGCTGGTCGAGGCGGCCAGCGCACTGCCGAGCGGCCAGACGTCGTACAGGTCGGTGGCGAGGAGCGCGCCGCTGTATCCGAGCCGCTCGACCGTTCCGGCCAGCTGTGCCAGGTATCCGAGATCGACGGGGCGCCTGCCTTCGGGCTCCCACGGGTAGGCGCCTTCGCGCGGAATGATGTACCAGAGGACTTCGGTCGCCATGTCGTCATACCGCCTTGTCGGCTGCCGTACGGGCACGGGCATGGGCGACGGTGACCGGGCGGTCGATGAATCCGGTGCGGTGGAAGATGTCGGCCGCTTCCTGCTGCTCGGCGATGAACGGTTCGGTGACGGGCTCGATCGTCCAGGGCAGCGAGGCGAGCGCGGTCTCCCAGTCGTCGGCCGATCCGCCGAGGTCCGCCGCGGCGATCTCGGCCACCTGCCGGGGGTGAGCCGCGGCCCACTCGTCGGCGCGCTTCAGCGCCCGGGTCAGTGCCTCGACCACCTCGGGCCGGGATTCGGCGAGGTCGCGGCGGGTGAAGAAGACGGAACGGTCGCTGATGACGTCGCCGGTACGGACGAGGGTCCGCAGTCCGCCGGTGCGCCGTGCGGCGGCGAGCTCGGCGCCCTGGGCGACCCAGGCGGCGATCTCGCCGGTGCGCAGCAGCTGCTCGCTGTCGGCGTTGCTGCGGACGGCGGTGATGTCTTCGGCGTACGACAGCCCGGCGTCGTCGAGGGCCTTGGCGATCAGGTGGGTCTGCCAGGAGCCGATGGCCAGGTGGACGGTCGAGCCCTTGAGGTCGGCGACGGACCGCACGGGGCTGTCCTCGGGGACGAGGAGCGCGCCGTGTTCGGGGCGGGGGGCGGAGACGGCCGTGTAGACGATGTCGTGCCCGGTGGCCTGCGCGGTGACCGGCGGGGTGGAGCCGGTGCCGCCGAAGTCGATCACGCCCCGGGTGAGGAGCTCTCCGGTGCGTACACCGTTGGTGTACGGGTGGAAGACGACGCTCTCGCCCAGCGGGGCCAGTTCCTCCTGGGCGAAGCCGAGGCGGGAGAGGTGGTACAGGTGGTAGAGGGACGGATTGCTGCTGTGGACACCGATGGTGAGGGTCATTCAGATCACTCCGGCTTCGGTACGGACGGGGGAAGGGACAGAAGGTGCGGGGGCCTCGACGCCGAGGTCGGCGAGGAGGCGTCGGCGCAGGGCCGCGAAGGCCGGGTCGCCGGGGTCGCGCGGCCGTCCGACCTCGACGGTCTCGTCGGTGACGAGCCGGCCGTCACGCAGGACCGCGACCCGGTCGG
Source organism: Streptomyces sp. NBC_00464 (assembly GCF_036013915.1). NCBI lineage: Bacteria > Bacillati > Actinomycetota > Actinomycetes > Kitasatosporales > Streptomycetaceae > Streptomyces > Streptomyces sp. NBC_00464. Next base: position 237,844 of record NZ_CP107899.1, read on the forward strand.
CGAGCCGTACGGCCTCGTCGACGTCGTGGGTGACCAGCAGTACGGCGGGCCGGTGCCTGCGGCACAGCTCGCCGACCAGGTCCTGCATCTTCAGCCGGGTCAGGGCGTCGAGTGCGGCGAACGGCTCGTCGAGCAGAAGGAGTTCGGGTTCACGGACCAGGGCGCGGGCGAGTGCGACGCGCTGGGCCTCACCGCCGGAGAGGGTGGCGGGCCAGGCCTCGGCATGGCCGTCCAGACCTACTTCGGCCAGGGCCCGCAGCCCGTGCGCGGAGCGGCTGCGCGGCAGCGCGACCGTGACGTTGGCAAGAACCTTCTTCGACGGGACGAGCCGGGGTTCCTGGAAGACGATGGTGCGAGCCTCGGGGACGAGCACCTCTCCCCCATCGGCGCCGTCCAGGGCTCCGAGGATGCGCAGCAGCGTCGTCTTCCCACTGCCGCTGGCCCCGAGCAGGGCTACGAACTCGCCTCGGGCGATGTCCAGTTGCAGGTCGTCAAGGACGGCACGGTCCCCGAAGACGCGGCGCAGCCCTCGCACCCGTACGGCGGGAGCGGATCTCGTCGCGGTCATCGGGTGACTCCCTGCGGGGTGCGCCACGGCATCAGCAGGCGTTCCAGCAGCCGCACGAGGATGTCGGCGGCCAGCCCGAGGAGCCCGTAGACGAGGATGCAGACGGCGAGGATGTCGGTGCGGGCGTAGCTCTGCGCCTGGGACATCAGATAGCCGATGCCGGCAGTGGCGTTGATCTCCTCGGCGGCGATCAGCGCGATGACGCTGAGCGTCATGGACAGACGCAGTCCGGCGAGCAGGGACGGCAGGGCGCCGGGCAGGACGACTTCGCGTACGAGGGCCAGGCGTCCCATGCCGAAGCTCCGCATGGCCTCGATGAGTTTCGGGTCGGTGTTGCGGACTCCGCTCGATGTCGACACGTACATCGGGAAGGTGGTCGCGACGGCGATGAGGAGGATCTTCGCCGTCTCGTTGATCCCGAACCAGACCATGAACAGCGGTACCAGCGAGAGGAAGGGAATGGTGCGCAGGGTCTGGAGCGAGGAGTCGAGGAGCTCGTCGCCGAGGCGGGTGAATCCGGTGGTGATGCCGAGGGTGAGTCCGGCGGCGAGTCCGATCAGGAGGCCGAGTCCGGAGCGGGTGAGGGAGGTGGTGAGGGCGTCGGGCAGCTGCCCGTTGCCCCACAACTCACCTACGGCCCTGACTACTTCGCCCGGAGAGGCCAGGACGTCGGGTGTGAGGATTCCGGTGGCGGATGCCACCCACCACAGGGCGAGGAGCAGAGCCGGGCCGATGGTGCGGACGACGAGCGCGTAGCTCCGGCTCCGGGCCCGGCGGAGCTGGGGGCGCGGTCGGACGAGTCCGGTGGGCGGGGTCGTGGCGTCGCTGGACTCGGGCGTCCGCCGGACGAGCCCGGGGGACGCTGCGGCGGTGTCGCTCATGTCAGCTTCCCGACGTCGAGCAGGTGGGCGGCGACATCGACCCGGGTCCTGGTGACCTTCTGCTCGGCATAGAACGCGGCGACGGCCTTGAAGCGCTCGATGTCCTCGGGGCCGATCGGGTCGACGGTGCCGCCCTCTGCCGTGAACTCCGTCTGGACCTCCTTGGCCTTCCCGGTCACGGCGGTCGGGCCGACGTCCGTGAAGACGTTGAGGTAGGCGGCCGGGTTCTGCTTCTCCCTGGCGCTGGTCTCGTGGAGGTACTGGTAGAGGGCCTTCACCACCTTCGGGTGCTGCTCGGCGAACTCTGTCCGTACGGCGTTGAGGCTGTAGTTGTCGGAGCCGATGGCCGCGCCGTCGGCGACGAAGTGCGCCTTGCCGCTGCCGATCTCCGCGACGGCGTAGGTGGCCCAGACGGCCCAGGCGTCGACCTTGCCGGCGTTGAAGACCGCTGCGGTCTGGTCGGGCCGCAGATAGACCCGGGTGACCCTGTCCGCCGGGATACCCGCCTTGGCGAGGGCCTTGAGCAGCAGGTACTCGCCGGTGCCGCCCTGGTTGACGGCGACCTTCTTCCCGACCAGATCGGCCACCGATCCGATGCCCGAGCCGTTCCTGACGAGGATGCCCTCGCCCGCGGCGTCCGGGTCGACGGCGGTGAAGAACTTGAAGCCGGGCCGCTGGGCGAGTGAGGTGATGCCCGAGGTGATGGATCCCGTGGCGATGTCCAGCTGGTCCGCGTTCATCGCCTGGGCGGCGGGGGCGAACGGGCCGGCGCTGCCGGTCCACTCCACCTTGGCGCCCGCCTTGGACAGGGCCTTATCGAGGCTGCCGTCCTTCTTGCCGAGGGCGAGCACCCCGGAGTTGCCGGGGTCCGGAATGCGGACGGTCACCGTGGCCTTCGAGCCCCCTGCGGCGCTGTCGGCCTCGGACGTGCCGCAGGCGGTGAGGGCGACGAGCGCGGAGACCGTGAGGAGCGCCGGAAGGGCTGTCGTACGCAGTGGCCGGGAGAGATTCACGATGCGGGTTCCTCTGGGATCGGGCGGGCGGAGGGTCGGCGGGCCAGTGCGGCTGCGCGGCGCAGCGGCCCGGGGTCGGCCCAGGCCGCGATGTCGACGGGCTCGGGCAGGAAGCCGTGGGCGCGCAGCCCGGCCTCCTGTGCAGCGAGCAGACCGAGGCGTTCGGCGGACAGGTCGGGGTGGAGGGTCAGGTGGGTGCCGGGCCGGTAGGCGCCGGCGACTCCGTCGGCGCCCGCTCCGGTCTCGGCGCCGAGGATGCGGGCGACCTCGTCGGGATGTCCGGCGGCCCAGTCGGCTGCCCTCAGCAGGACGGCGAGGAAGCGGTCGACGAGGCCGGGGTGGTCGTCGAGGAGCTGCTGGTGGACGGTGATCGGGCGCGGGGTGCCGTTGTTGACGCGGAACCGGCGGTCGGGCAGGTCGTCGAGTTCGACGGCCACCTCGGCACCGGCGCGGCGGGCGGCTTCGACGGCCAGCGCACCCTTCACATACACGGCGTCGACGTCGCCGCGCCGCAGCGCGGCCAGTTCGGCCGCCCACTGGCCCTCGTGCCCGTCGGCGGGTACGTCGACGAGCGAGGCGTCCTCCGGCGCGAGTCCGGCGGAGGCGAGTGCCCCCTCGAAGCCGCGCAGGGCCATGGCACGCCAGAAGTCGATGGCGATGTCGTGCTTGGGCACGGCGAGCCGCAGCCCGCGCAGTGCCTCTGCGCCCCGGATGCCGGATCCGGGTGCGACCAGGACGGTCTGCCGTTCCTCGATCCAGGTGAGGCCGATCAGCCGGGTGCGTTCCCCCCGCGAACGGGCCCACAACGCGGGGACGTTGCCGCCCTCCCGGAAGAGGCCGGGCAGGGCGTGGGTGTAGTGCGCGCCGCGGTCGGCGTCCGGGGAGGCGTCCTGGAGGGAGCGTACGGAGATGCCGTCGGCGGCGAACTCGTCGGTGAGCCACTGCCGGTCGGCGGCGATGCCGGTGGCAGTGGGTACGGGACAGCGGGTGAACCAGAGGGTCCGGGGCAGGACGGCAGGCGTCATGGAGTCTTCCCGAGGATCGGCGAAGCAGGGGAGCCGGCGGGCACGGCACGTACGGCCCGGAACGGGGAAGTACGTGGGCAGGGGCCCGTGAGGCGTCGGAGGGACGCGTCAGGCGTGAAGAAGAGAAGAGCGTGCGGGGAGGTCAGCGACAGGCGGCGCTGGACACGCGGGCCAGGTCGATGTGACGGCGCAGCGTGAGGGCGAGCAGGACCGGAGCGGCGTGGGCGGGGGTCGCGATTCGGCGGCCGGCCATGGCAGTGCTCCCTTCAGCTCGTCGTGGTGACGTCCGCAGACTGCCACGGGACGACGCCGGCCCACAACTCGCTTCCCATGATGTGGGATTACGTATGAACGGAGTGTTTCACCAGGCCGTTTCGGCCCGGCCCGACTCCCGCGATGTGGCAACGTCGGGCCCCGCATCCCCACGAGCGGAGAGTGAAACCCATGACCGAGGCCGCCGCAGTACGCGCTCCCGGCGGGGCCCAGGCCGTCCAGCGCGCCCTGGACGTCCTGCACTGTTTCCACGACAACGGCCCCGATCTCAGCGCCTCCGACCTCGCCCGCCGCCTGACGCTGTCGGCGTCCACGGCTCACCGGCTGGCCCGCACCCTGCTCGGCGCCGGATTCCTGGAGCAGGACGCCCGGACGTCCCGCTACCGGCTCGGCCCGGCCGTGACCGAACTCGGCAGACTCTCCTACCACCAGCGCGGTCTGCATCTGGCCGCGCCCGAACTGGCCGATCTCGCCGAACGCACGGGCGCCACCGCCGACCTGGCGCTGCGCAGCGGACCGCATGCGGTGATCGTCGCGGGCGGTTCGGTGACCCCCAAGGTGGGGCTGCGGCGGCCGCTGCACTCCACCGCGCTGGGCAAGGTGCTGCTGGCCTGGGCGGGGCCCGGCGAGGGCGGACCCTCCTCGCTGCCGCCGCTGCCCGCCTTCACCGACCGGACCATCGTCGAACCGGCGGCCCTGGAGACGGAGCTGGCACGGGTGCGGTCCGACGCCTACGCCGTCAACGACGGCGAGTCGGCCCACGGGGTGCGGACCCTGGCGGTGCCGGTGCTGAACGGCGCCGGGCATGCCCGTTTCGCCCTCGCGGTACGGGCCACCCCGTCCGTGATCACCGAAGCGCGCACCGACTGGTTCCTGGCACAGGCACGCTCCTGCGCGCGCGCCCTGGAGGTACTTCTGCTGTCCCCTGCGGAGCGGCGGCCTCCCTCGGCCTGAGCCCTCCGCCGGACCCCGGTGTCAGTCACGCGTGGGACGATATGAGTCGCTCCGGGCGGAATCCGGAGAGCGCGGCGGCAAGGCGGCGGGGACAGAGGGAACGACATGACTGAGTCCGGTTCCACGGAGGGCGGGGCGCCCACCGGGCGTGCCGCCCGGGAGCTGCTGGCGCGGGCCGACGGGCTGCTCGGCGCCGCACGGGGGGTCCTCGCGGACCACGCCCGCGCCGTCACCGCCGTCCGCACCGCCCTGGACCCGCTCCTCGACTCCCTCGTACGCGAGGATCTGTCGTCCATCCCCGTGTCCCGGCTCAAGGACGTCACCGAGGGCCGGCTGCGCCTCGGCGCCGTCGAGCAGGCCGGCTTCACGACGGTGGGGCAGGTGTACGGCGCCAGCCGCTACGAGCTCCGCCAGATCCCCGGCGTCGGCGCGCAGACGGCCGACCAGACCCTGGCCGCGGCGGGCCAGATCGCGCATGCGGTGCGGGACACCGTCGCCCTGCGGATAGACGTGGACACCCCCGACGAAGCCACGACCACCCTGGTCACGGCGTTGTACCGGCTGGTCGAGGCCGGGCCGGACGTGCGCCGGGCCGTGGACGGCGCCCGCCGGCTGGCCGACCGCCTGGAGCCGCTGCTGGCTGCGGCCGGTCCGGCCCGGGGGCGGCTGCGGATGGTCTTCAGCCGTCGGCAGGTCCGGGAGCGGGCGCTGGAGGCCGTCGTCTCCGTGCGGACGGCCGTCGCCGACGCGGTGGAGCGTGAACTCCCGCTGCTCTTCGGCCAGGTGTCGGTCGATCTGCTGCGGGACCCGGAGTCCGACGTCGCGGCCTGGGTCGACTTCGAGCTGCGGTCCGCGGAGTACTACAGCCTGCTGGCGGAGATGTCCGGCACCGGTCCGGACCGGGATGCGGCCGAGGGCTTCCTGCCGTCCGGCATCGCCGACCGGGTCCGGGGACTGCGGCTCGACGACGCCCGGTTGCGGGTCTCGCTGCGCGGCTATCAGTCCTTCGGCGCGCGCTTCGCGCTCGCGCAGAAGCGGGTGATCCTCGGCGACGAGATGGGGCTCGGCAAGACCGTGCAGGCCATCGCCGCGCTGGCCCATCTCGCGGCGCACGGGGAGACGCACTTCCTGGTGGTGTGCCCGGCCAGTGTGCTGATCAACTGGACGCGGGAGATCCGCGCCCGTTCCACCCTGCGCGCCCTGCCGGTGCACGGGCCGGAGCGGCAGGCGGCGTTCGCCGAGTGGTGCGAGAGCGGCGGGGTCGCGCTGACCACCTTCGACGCCCTGCACACGCTTCCCCACACGGGCGACAGCGGTGTACGGCCCGGCATGCTCGTCGTCGACGAGGCCCACTACGTCAAGAATCCGGACACCCGTCGCTCCCGTGCGGTGTCCGGCTGGTCGGAAGCGACCGAGCACGTGCTCTTCCTGACCGGCACCCCGATGGAGAACCGGGTGGAGGAGTTCCGCAGCCTGGTCCGTCATCTCCAGCCCGAGCTGGCGCCGTCGGTCAACACCACGCACGGCGTCGCCGGTTCACAGGCGTTCCGCCGGGCCGTCGCCCCCGCCTATCTGCGCCGCAACCAGCAGGACGTGCTCACCGAACTCCCCGCGCTCGTGCAGGTCGACGAGTGGGAGGAGTTCAGTGAGGCCGATCAGCAGGCCTACCACGAGGCAGTGGCGGCCGGGCACTTCATGCGGATGCGCCGGGCCGCGTACGCCCACCCGGCCACGTCCGCGAAGCTGATCCGGCTGCGCGAGCTGGTCGCGGAGGCCGAGGAAAACGACTTGAAGGTCGTCGTCTTCTCCTACTTCCGCGAGGTGCTGGAAACAGTCCGACAGGCCCTGGGGGAAGGCGTGTTCGGCCCGTTGTCCGGAAGCGTTCCGGCCGCCCGGCGGCAGCAGCTGATCGACGGTTTCGCGGCTGCGGACGGCCATGCGGTGCTGCTCAGCCAGATCCAGGCGGGCGGCGTCGGGCTGAACATGCAGGCCGCATCGGTCGTCATCCTCTGCGAACCGCAGATCAAGCCGACGATGGAACACCAGGCCGTGGCCCGCGCGCACCGAATGGGCCAGATACGCACGGTCCAGGTGCACCGGCTCCTCGCGGCGGACAGCGTCGACCAGCGGATGCTGGACATCCTGGCCCGCAAGGAGCGGCTGTTCGACGCGTACGCACGGCGCAGCGACGTCGCCGAGACGACGCCGGACGCCGTGGACGTGTCGGAGGGGTCGCTGGCCCGCCGCATCGTCGAGGAGGAGCAGCAGCGTCTGGCCGCGGTGGCGGAGGCGGCGGGTCAGTGACCGCCGTGCCCCGCGGCCTCCCCGTCCTTCTTCGCCTCCGGTGCTGACTCCATGGCGTGCCCTTCGTGTCCCGGCACTGTCCCGTCCGCCTTGGCGACGAGCAGCATTCCGGCCATGCCCATGTCGGAGTGGCTCTGCACATGGCAGTGGTACATCCAGGCACCGGCGCCCACGTGTTCACCCGCGATGACCTGGAAGCCGAAGGAGTCCGCAGGACCGACGATCTTCGTGTCGATGACCCGGCTCGGGTCGTCGGGCCCGGTCAGCAGGCCCGTGCGGTTGTCCGCCCAGCGGTGACCGTGGATGTGGAACGTGTGGTAGTACTCGCCGTGCGTGATCATGACGACTTCGAGCCGGTCCCCCACCGTGGCCTCGAAGTCGGGGCTCTTGTCGGCGGGCTTGTTGTTGATCGTCATGTCGTTGAAGACGATCGTGATGGTCTTGTCGGGCAGGATGTCGCCCTTGCGCCGCACGACCACCGGCCCGTACAGCCCCTTGCGGATGCCGCCCGTGCCGTGGTCCGTACCGACGACGTGGTCGTGGTAGTGCCAGTAACCCGCGCTGCCCGGCTGCCAGGTGCCGTCCTTGCGCCGGCCCGGGGCGTGGGTGCGCCAGGTGTACGTACGGGTCTCGCCGGGTTCGACGATGCTCTTGTTCATCCGGGTGCCGTCGCTCGCGATGTCGTAGTCGACGCCGTGTGCGTGGAGGCTGGCCGCCACGTCCATCGTGTTCTCGAACTCGATGTGCAGCGTGTCGCCCTCGTTGATCTCGATCAACGGGCCGGGGACCGACGCCTTGCCCTTCTCGAACCCGTACCCCATCGAGCCGTCCGCCAGCTTCTCCGCGTACAGCTTGAGATGGCGCACCGCCCCTCCCGCAGGCGCCGTCGGGGGCGGGTTCTCCGCGGAGGTGGCCTCGATCGCGCCGAGGGACAACGATGTCACGCCGGTCGCTGCCACCACCCCGCCGCCCATCAGCATCCGCCGGTTGAAGCTCCTTCGATCCATGTCGAACTCCCCACTGCTAGACGGGTCTTGCGGAGAAAGCCGAGACAACCACGGCATGAGGCACGGAGATACGCAGACCGCACGGGCCGGCGGGCCGCGGGCACGGCCACCTCCGGAACGGGCCACACCGTAGCCCGGGGATCTTCGTTTATCCACACTAAGGACAAAGTTCGTGCGATTGCTGCCATAGCTATTGGCGAGTCGCGAAAAGAGGTCTAGCTTCATGCGCTGTTGCAGTGCCCAAAGCTGTTGCAGTGACCAAAGAGGGGTGGGTGACCACATGCAGCGCACACCACATCACAGGTCCAGATCGCGACGCGGGCCTGCGGCGGCCGTTGCGGCCGCCGCACTGACCGCATCCCTGCTCGGCGGCAATGCCGCCAGTGCCAGGCCGGACCCCGGGACACCGGGATCCATGGCGACAACGTTGTCCCTGCCGTCGCCACCGGGCGGCGCCAACGTCAAGGTGCTCGTCTTCCATGCCTCCGCCACCGAGGAGTCCCCGACCGTCGACGCCGGTATCGCGGCGATCGAGAAGATCGGGCTCACCGGACCGGAGGCGGGCCGGTTCAGGACCGTGGCGTCCGACGACCCGGCCGTCTTCACCAACGGCAAGCAGCTCGGCAAGTACAACGCCGTCGTCTTCCTGACGGGTGGCGGCGATGTCCTCGATCCGGAGCAGGAGGCCGGTCTGGAGGCGTACATGGAGGCCGGCGGCGGCTTCCTCGGCATCCATGACGCGGCGCGCACCGAGCCGTACTCGGACTGGTTCACCGGTCTGGTCGGCGCGCGTCCCGCGGCCGGCGGCCCCACCTCCGTACAGCGTGCGACGGTGGAGATCGGCGACCGGCAGCACCCGGCGACGAAGAACCTGCCGCTGGAGTGGAAGCGCCCGGACAAGTGGCTGAACTGGAAGGACAATCCGTCCGGCGACGTGCACACCGTGGCGCGGGTCCGGGAGATCACGTACAAGCCGGGGACGAGCGCCAACGGCTGGGACCATCCGGTCTCGTGGTGCCGTGACTACGATGGCGGCCGGTCCTTCTACACCGCGATGGGCGGTACGGTCGACAGCTTCGCGGAGGCCGACTTCCGGGACCATCTGCGCGGCGCGCTCGACTGGACGACCCGGATCTCGCAGGCCGACTGCAAGGCGACGATCACCTCCAACTACAAGGCGGAGCGGGTCACTCAGCCCAACCAGCCCGGCAAGAACGACCAGATCGGCGAACCGCACGGACTGGTGACCGCCCCCGACGGGCGCGTCCTGTACATCGGCCGCGGCGGCGCGGACAGCAGCGTGCCGGTCGTCACCGACTGGACCGACCCGAACGTCGGCAAGGGCCTGGGCCAGATCCACGTCTACGACCCGAAGACGAAGAAGGTCACCCTCGCCGGTGAGCTGACGATCTTCGGCAACAAGGGCGGCGGCGACGAGCTGGTCAAGGTCGAGGAGGGTCTGCTCGGCATCGAGCTCGACCCCGACTTCGAGAAGAACGGGTGGGTGTATCTGCACTACACACCCCACGACAAGATCGACCGCGACAAGCAGATGGCGGTCCGTCAGGTCTCCCGTTTCACTCTCGACCTGGCGACGAACAAGCTGGACCTCTCCTCCGAGAAGGTGCTGTTGCACTGGCCGGTCCAGATCCACAGCTGCTGCCATGCCGGCGGCGGCATGGCCTGGGACTCCAAGGGCAACCTGTACATCGCGGCCGGTGACAACAACTCCTCCGGTTTCAGCGACGGTTACTCCGGCAACAACCCGCAGCCGAACTACAAGGGCGTCTCGTTCGCCGATGCCCGCCGCACCGCGGGCAACACGAACAACCTCAACGGGAAGATCCTGCGGATCCACCCCGAGGACGACGGCACCTACACCCTGCCCGAGGGCAACCTCTTCACCGGCAAGGAAACCGACGAGGGCGGCGGCAAGACCCGCGGCGAGATCTATGTGATGGGTGTGCGCAACCCGGCACGCATCTCCGTCGACAAGTCGACCGACACGCTGTACGCGGGCTGGGTCGGCCCCGACGCGGGCGCCCCGAGCACCACCTGGGGCCCGGCCAAGTACGACACGTTCGCCGCGATCACCAAGGCGGGCAACCACGGCTGGCCGTACTGCATGGGCAACAAGCAGCCCTACCGGGACCGCAATCTGCCCGATCCGAGCAAGCCGCTCGGCTGGTACGACTGCGACCACCCCAAGAACGAGTCGCCGAACAACGACGGTCTCGTGAACCTTCCGCCGATCACCTCCAACACCATCTGGTACTCGCCCCAGGGCGGTGGCGTGGACTACCCGCGCGACGAGAACGGCATCCCGAGCTACAAGGTGGAGGACCAGAAGGAGCTCCTGCCCTGGCTCAAGGGCGGCGGCCAGGCCACGATGAACGGCCCGGTCTACCGGTACGACGCGGCGAGCACCAGCGCCGACAAGTGGCCCTCCTACTGGGACGGCAAGTGGTTCGTCGGTGACTTCTACGACGACACCCAGCCGCGGCACGCCGTGCTCACCGATCCGAGGACGGTCGGCAAGGGAGGTCTGCCCACCCACGCCGAGTCGCTGAAGGAGATCATCCCGGTGGGCGCGGACGGCATCCGCAACCTGATGGACTGGAAGTTCGCCCCGGACGGTTCGCTGTACGTCCTGGACTACGGGCGCGGCTTCTTCACCTCCGACTCCAAGTCCGCGCTGTGGCGTGTGACGTACAAGGGCGGCGCACCGACCCCGGCCGTCAAGGACCTGGCCAGGAAGGCGGCAGTGCAGTGAGACACCGTTCGATCTTCTTCCGAAGGCGGTCGCGGCCCGCGCGGCTGTGGCTCGCGCTGGTGGGGTCGTTCCTGATGGTGCTGGGGCTGACGTCGACGGCGGCGTACGGCCGTACGGCGGCGTCGGCGGACGCGGCGGCCGACCAGGTGCTGACCTGGACGGCGGGCAACCCCATCGACCACTACCTCTCCGCACCGAAGACGGCGGTGGCCGGCAAGGCGACCATCGTCTTCGAGAACAGTGAGGCGACCGGCAACACCACGGGGATGCCGCACACGCTGACCTTCAGCGTGTCGGACCCCGAGTTCAACAACGACGTCCCGCTGAACCTGCTGGCCAACCCGGGCGACGACCAGGGCGGCAAGCAGACGGCGGAGGTCACGCTCACCCCCGGCCGGTACTTCTACCACTGCACGATGCCGGGGCACGAGGCGATGCAGGGCATCCTGACCGTCACCGACGGGGGCGGCGGTGAGGACACCACCGCACCCGAGACCTCGGCGAAGGTCGACGGCGACAAGAACGCCGACGGCGCGTACATCGGTCAGGCCACGGTCACCCTCGCCGCCACCGACGAGGGCTCGGGCGTCGACACCGTCGAGTACGCGGTCGGGGCGGACGGTGCCTGGCAGCCGTACACCGTGCCGGTCGTCGTGAACGAGGTCGGCGCGCACACCATCCGGTACCGCGCCACCGACAAGGCGGGCAACGCGGCCGCCGAGAAGACGGCCGAGTTCACCGTAGCCGCACCACCGACGGACGACACGACGGCTCCCGAGACCTCGGCGACCGTGTCCGGGGAGAAGGACGACCAGGGGCAGTACCTGGGCATGGCGACGGTCACCGTCACCGCGTCCGACACCGGGTCCGGCGTCAACACCATCGAGTACGCGCTCGGGGCGGACGGCGCCTGGCAGGCGTACGCAGGTCCCGTGATGGTGCACGAGGTGGGGGCGCAGAAGGTCCGCTACCGCGCCACCGACAAGGCGGGCAACGCGGCGGCGGAGAAGGCGGTGGAGTTCACCGTCGTCGAGCCCCCCACGCAGGACACGACGCCGCCGGAGACGTCCACGAAGGTCGAGGGCGACAAGAACTCGGACGGCGCCTACCTCACCAGCGCCAAGGTGACGGTCACCGCGACCGACGCCGACAGCGGGGTGGACAAGGTCGAGTACTCCCTGGACGGCGGCCCGTACCTGGCCTACACGGCCACGGTCATCGTCGACCGGATCGGCTACCACACGGTCGCCCACCGGGCCACGGACAAGGCGGGCAACACCTCCGAGGCGAAGCAGACGTCGTTCACCATCGCGCAGAGCGGCGGCGTACCTGCGCCGAACTGCCCGGAGTTCGACGAACGCCTCACCGTCATCGTGGGCACCGTCGACACCGGGGTCCCCAACCGCATCACCGGCAACCGCTGCACGATCAACGAGCTGATCGAGGACGAGAAGGACTGGTCGTCGCACGCGCTGTTCCTCAAGCACGTCGACAAGGTCCTCGACAAGCTCCTGGCCGCCGGGGTGATCGACGCCCGCGAGCACAAGAAGATCTACCGGGCGGCCAAGCAGTCCGGCATCGGCAAGCCGGGCCAGGACGAGGGCTACCGCAAGCTCTTCGACGGCACGGCCGCCTCGCTCGCCAAGTGGCAGCAGGTGGGCGGCGGGCAGTTCGCGCTCAACGAGGCGGACGGCTCGATCACCAGCTCCACCACGGTGGACGGCATGGGCATGCTCTGGTTCCCGGAACGCCAGTACGGGGACTTCTCGCTGAAGCTCCAGTGGCGGGACGACGCCCCCGGCACGGGCAACGCCAACGGCGGTGTCTTCGTGCGCTTCCCCAATGTCCACGACAATCCGGAGGAGCCGAATCCGGAGTGGGTCGCCATCAAGTACGGCCATGAGATCCAGGTCAACGACCGGCCGGACGGCGACATGTACAAGACCGGTTCCGTCTACGGATTCGACCGGGTGGGTCTCGCGGGCGCCGGGGTCACCCCCAAGGGCACCTGGAACGACTACGAGATCCGGGTGGTGGACCAGCACTACTCGATCTACCGCAACGGTGTCCTGCTCAACGAGTTCGACAACACCGGCGGTCAGGTCTTCGAGCCGCCTCGGGGTGACGACCCGGGCACCGACGGCCGGCGGTACGCCTCCGGCTACATCGGGCTCCAGGTCCACAGCACCTCGGACGTGATCTCCTACCGGGACATCCGCATCCAGGAGCTGTAACAGCACCGATCTGCATCAGGTGGCCGCGGCCGCATGCTCGGGCATGTGGTCGCGGCCTCCCGGGTGCCGGTGGCGCCACACCCAGAAGACCGTGATGGAGACCAGGCACCAGACCGCGAGCACCAGGAACGGGAAGAGCTTCTGGTGACCCTGGTAGTAGACGGCGGTGTGCTGGGCGTTGACGGAGGCGCCCGGCGGCAGCCAGCGTCCGATGTGCCCGAGCAGTGAGGGCAGCAGCGGCCAGGACACGGCACCGCCGGAGGACGGGTTCCCCAGGAGCACCATCACGCCCCAGGTCGGGAGCATGGCCCAGCGCCCCATCAGGGTGTTGAACATGGTGAAGACCATGCCCGAGGTGAACATCGTGAACGCCAGGATCAGCCAGGACTCGGCAAAGGGCAGATCGACGGCGCCCAGCAGCCAGTCCACCACCGCGGCGATGGCGAAGGCGCCCAGCAGCGAGTAGGCGATGGTGAACGCGATCCGTTCCAGGGGGATCAGGCTCCTCGCGTGCACGCTCAGCTGGATGGAGCCGACGAATCCCACGATCACGGCGGCGAGCGAGATGTAGAACAGCGCGAGTCCGCGGGGGTCGCCCTTCTGGAGCGGTTTGACGTCCGCGACGGCAACGGGGATGTTCAGCGTGTCCCCCACCTTCACGGCGGATTCGGCGAGCAGCTGGGCGACGGCGGCGCCGGAGGCACTCGCCACGTCGAGCCGCACCCCGCGGCTGCCGGAGCGCACGATCGTGAAGACCTCCTGGTCCTCCAGCGCCTCACGCGCCGCGGCCGGCGTCCGGTAGACATGGATGACGAGGGACGCGTCGAGGGCCTTGTCCATCGCGGCGACGAACTCCTTGCCGCGGGCAGTGTCCGGCTGGCTGACCACGGCGGTCGGAATTCTGTGGGGGGTCGGATTGGCCATGGCGTACGTGTACGAGCCGGCGAAGAGCCCCGCGGCTGCCGCCAGGATGAACACCAGGACCGTCGCCGGGAAGTAGGGCGACTCCTTGTACGCCGCCCACTTCTCGCCCCTGGTCAGCGGCCTGCTGTGCGCCCCGTGGTGCGCGTGGGGTTGCGCCTCCGGCTGCGCCCCGTGGTGCGCGTCGGACTCCTCATCGGATGTGCTCATGCGTCGTCGTCCTCGTCGTGGCGGGCGCGGCTCGGCTGCACCCGTTTCGGCTCGCCCGGCATCTTCGGGTACTCCGGCGGATACGGCAGGTCGCCGGGGCCGCCGTCGCTTTCGTGACGGTCGGCGAGCTCCAGCAGCGAGTCGAGCCGGAATGCTTCCTGGTCCATGTCCGCGTGCACATCACCCTGTTCCGCGTAGCGAACCGGCATGGTCCGGATGTCGAAGTCGCGCGGTTCGGCGTCCTCGATCTCCTCCCAGCGCAGCGGGGCCGACACCGGGGCATGCGGGCGGGGGCGTACGGAGTAGGCGGAGGCGATCGTCCGGTCGCGGGCGGTCTGGTTGTAGTCGACGAAGATGCGCTCGCCGCGCTCCTCCTTCCACCAGGCGGTCGTCACCCGGTCGGGCATCCGGCTCTCCAGCTCGCGCCCCACCGCGATGGCCGCGCGCCGGACCTCGGTGAACGTCCAGCGCGCCTCGATGGGGACGAAGACATGGATGCCGCGTCCGCCGGAGGTCTTGGGCCAGCCCCGCAGCCCGTGCTCGTCCAGGACGGAGCGCAGTTCGAGGGCCGCCCGGACCGCGTCGGCGTAGTCGGTGCCGGGCTGCGGGTCGAGGTCGATGCGCAGCTCGTCGGGGTGGTCGGTGTCGCCGCCGCGGACGGGCCAGGGGTGGAAGGTGAGCGTCCCGAGGTTGGCGGCCCAGAGGACGGCGGCCACCTCGGTGGGGCAGATCTCATGAGCGGACCGGCCGCTCGGGAAGGCGATCTCGGCGGTGGGGATCCATTCGGGAAGGTTCCTGGGAGCTCGCTTCTGGTAGAAGAACTCACCTTCGACACCGTCCACGAACCGCTGGAGGGTGGTGGGCCGATTACGCAGGGCGCGCAGCATTCCGGGGCCGACGGCCAGGAAGTACTCCGCCACGTCCCGCTTGGTGTAGCCCTTCTCCGGGAAGTAGATCTTGTCCGGATTGGAGAGCCGTACGGCCCGTCCGCCCGCGTCCAGCTCCACCGCTTTGCCCGCTGCTGCCATGTCGGCCACGGTAGGCGGGGCGCACATATGGCGCATATCGGAGGACTCCGGTCGCCTTACGGTCCACAATCGGGGCATGGATCTGCCGGTGATGCCGCCCGTGAAGCCGATGCTCGCGAAGTCCGTGAAACGGATCCCGCCCGGGATGCAGTACGAGGCCAAGTGGGACGGCTTCCGGGCCATCGTCCACCGGGACGGTGACGAGGTGGTGATCGGCAGCCGCACCGGCAAGCCCCTCACCCGGTACTTCCCCGAGCTGGTCACCGCGGTCCGGGAGAATCTGCCGCCACGCTGCGTCGTCGACGGCGAGATCGTGATCGCCTACGACGGGCGGCTGGACTTCGACCGGCTCAGTGAGCGCATCCACCCCGCCGACTCCCGGGTGCGGCTGCTGGCCGAGCAGACCCCGGCGAGCCTGGTCGCCTTCGACCTCCTCGCGCTGGGCGACGACTCGCTCCTGGACACCCGGCAGTCGGACCGGCGCACGGTACTGGAGGCCGCGCTCGCCGATGCCTCGGCCCCGGTCCATCTCGCTCCTTCGACGACCGATCCGGCCGTGGCCCAGGAGTGGTTCGAACAGTACGAGGGGGCGGGGCTCGACGGGGTCGTCGCCAAACCGCTCGATCTGCCGTACCGGCCGGACACCCGCGCGATGTACAAGATCAAGCACGAGCGCACCGCCGACTGCGTGGTGGCGGGCTACCGCTTCCACAAGAGCGGCCCGGTCGTCGGCTCACTGCTGCTCGGTCTGTACGACGAGCAGGGCGCGCTGCAGCATGTGGGCGTCTGCGCGGCCTTCCCGATGAAGCGCCGCGCCGAGCTGGTCACCGAGCTCGAACCCCTGGTGACCGATGTCGCCGAGCACCCGTGGGGAGCCTGGGCGGACGCCGAGGCGCATGCGGGTTCCCGGATGCCCGGCGCCCCGAGCCGCTGGTCGGGGAAGAAGGACATGTCCTGGGTGGCGGTGCGTCCGGAGCGGGTCTGCGAGGTGGCGTACGACCACATGGAGGGCGACCGGTTCCGGCACACGACCCAGTTCCGCAGATGGCGGCCTGACCGCACCCCTTCCGGCTGCACCTACGCGCAGCTGGAAGAGGTGGTGCGGTACGACCTGGCCGAGGTGCTGTCGGCGGACGGCTGACCGTACCCGCCCGGATCAGCCGGTGGCCGGCGGCGCCGAATCGGTGGCGCAGGGCTCCTCGGTGTCCGTCGGGTCGGGCGCCGGGGTCTCCGTACTCCCCGTGGTGTCCGTCGGGTCCGGCGATGCGGAGTCCGTCGGGCAGCCGGGCTCGCTCGGATCGGGCGTGGTCGTCGGGTCGGGGGTGGTGCCGGGGTCCGGAGTCGTTGTCGGGTCCGGGCTGCCGGAGCCTGTGTCGGTGGGGTCGGGGGTGGGGTCGGGGGTGGTGCCCGGATCCGTGGAGCCGCCGGGGTCGGGGGAATCCGTGTCGCCCGGCGAGGGGCTCGTGCCCGGGTCCTCGGTTCCCGGTGTCGTCGGGCCCGTGGAGTGGCTGGGCTGCGGGCCGACCTCGATGCCGCCACCGCCGTCGCCGTCCTTGCCACCGGTGCCGGGCCCGCCCACGGGGTGCTTGGGCTCGTTCGGACTGCCGGCGCCTGGGCTCTTGGGCACCGGGCCCTTGCCGTCAGGCACCACATGGATGCCGTTGCGGTAGAACGACAGCCACAACAGCACGGTCCGCAGATAGGTGTCCGAGTGGTTGTAGCTCAGGATCGCCCGGTCGAGGTCGGCGCGCACCGTCAGATCGCGTGTGCCGGCGCAGAGATAGGCTCCGGCCGCCAGGGAGGCGTCGTAGATGTTGCTCGGGTCGCTGCGGCCGTCGCCGTTGCCGTCCCTCGCCCAGTGCGCCCAGGTCGAGGGGATGAACTGCATCGGGCCGACCGCCCGGTCGTAGGTCTTGTCCCCGTCGTACCCGCCCCCATCCGTGTCGGGGATGTTCGCGAACCCGGCGCCGTTGAGCACCGGTCCCAGGATCGGGGAGAGCGTCGTGCCGTGGGCGTCCACCCGGCCGCCTGCCGCGTGTCCGGACTCGACCTTGCCGATCGCGGCAAGTAACTGCCACGGCAGCCGGCAGCCCGGGTCACTGCGCCCCAGCGAGCTCTCCGCCTTGCGGTAGGCGGCGAGCACCGTGGACGGGATCCCCGCCTCGGCCCACGACTGGACGGCGGCCTTGTTCCGCTTCACGCCGGGCTTCGGCGGCTCGGGGCTCTTCAGGGGCGGGAGTTCGGTGTGGTAGGAGTCGTCGTTGGGTACCTGCGACCACTTGACCTCCTCCGCCTCCGTCTTCTGTTTCGGCGTCTCGTGGTGCGCCACAAGTCCCGGCGCCTGGGACGCGGTGAGCGCTGCCATCGCTGCGACGGCGGCCGCGGTGCCGCCGATGCCGCGGCGCATGGTGCCGTTGAACCTCATGCGTGCTCTCCTCTCCCCCGGGTCACCGGGTGAACGTATCGATGGCAGATATCCGCCAGGTGCCGCCCCGGCGAACAGCGTCCACGGCGAACATGGCCGCCGCGTAAGTGGTCTGCTCCGCCTTGCCCGTACGGGTGTTGCTCTGGTCGGCGAAGATGATCAGCCGGGCCCGGTCGCCGTCGAGCAGCTCCACCCCGCTCTCGGTGACGGTCGTGGTGAGGACGAGCTTCTGCTTGGGCGCCTGCGCCCGTACCTCGGCGAGCATGTCCTGGTGCTGCTGAATCGCCTTGCCCGTCAGGTACTTCTTCACAGCGGCGTCGGCCTTGGCGGGCGAGGCGTAGTTGTACGAGAACACCGCGCCGGCGGCCTCGGTGATCTGCCCCTTCACCTCGCTGGTGCGAGCGATGTCGGTGAGCGCGGTGTTCTGCCGGCTCGGGTCGTCGTTCAGGGTGGCGGCCGAGGTGAACGCCCAGGCGGCGAAGGCGCCGAGGAGGACGGTCGCGGCGCACAGCACGGCGGGCAGCCGGACCCGGAGGCGAGGTGACCGGCCGGGGCGTGGCTCCGCCTCCTCCATCTCCTCCTTCTCCTCCTCCTTCTGCTCCGCTGCCTCCCGTGGTTCGTCCGCGACGGTCCCGGGCTCCACCGGCTTGTCCACGGTGGCGGGCGCTGCAGTGCGTTCGGCGGCGACGGTGGCCAGGCGGCGCTGCCGGTTGACGAGGTGACGGGTCGTCGACATGTCCGGGTTCCTCTCGGTGCGGGGTGGGAGTCGGTGACGTCAGCCGGCGGTGTTGCCGACAGGCGCCTGGCCGAGGGCGCTGAGCTTCCACCCCTCGGAGGTGCGGGTGAGCTGCCCCAGCATCCGGCTCTCCTTCACCGCGGGCTTGCCCTTGGGCGCGGTCACGGTCACCCGCAGCGCCACCATCACACCCGCCTTGCCGGCCCGGTCGTCGAGCTCGGTGACCGCACCGGACAGCACCTTGGCCGTGCTGACGGTCTTCGCCTCCTGGATCTGCTTCACGAACCCGTCCCGTCCGTCCACGAGTTGCTGGTGCAGGTCCCCGGTGGTGGAGTCCTCCCAGCTGTCGAGCCCCTTGGCGAGCTGTTCGTGGTCGAGCGTGTTCATGTTCTGCACGGCCTGCTCACCGGCGGCCAGTGCGTCGTCGCGCGCCTGGGCGTACGCCGCCGAGCCCTCGTGCTCCGCCTGGTACCAGGACACCCCGCCCCAGCCCGCGGCACCCGCCGCCGCGACCGTCAGGACGATCGCCGCCGCCATCAGCGGATTCCTCGTCTTCCGTACCCGTGCCATCGCTGCCTCTCCCTGCCGGCCGGTCTGTGCTGTTCCGTGCTGTGCCGTGCTGTGCCGCGTGCCGACGTGCCGCGCTGCCGGGCTATCTGGACTTGATGTCGACGATCGTCCAGCGCCCTTCACGGAGTTGGGCCGTGACGGACAGCTGCGCCGCCGCGGTGCTCGCGGCCTTGCCCTTGCGCTCGTAGACCTGGTCGAGGAAGACCAGCAGCTGTGCGCTGTCGCCCGTCAGCCGGGTCACCCCGGCGCGGACGACATGCGTGGTGAGGGTGAGCTTCTGGTCGGCGGACTGCTTCTCGACCTGGCCGAACAGCGCCGCGTACTGCTGGAGCGCCTTGCCCGCCAGGAGTTGCTGCGCGGACGCCTTGGTGGCGGCGATGTCGGCGGGGCCGTAGGAGAAGACCTTGCCGAGCGCGTTGGTGACGTCTCCGGCGACCTGGGTGGTCGCCATGCTGTCCGTCAGCGCCCGGTTGGAGGTGGCGGGGGTGTCGCGGAGCTGCCGGCCCGCGACGTAGAACGCGCCCCCGGCCGCGATCAGAACGACGACGAGCACGCCGGCCACCACCCGGGGCCACCGCCGGACGGGGCCGTCCTCGCGATCGTCTCCCGTGGGCCGCCCGGCGCCCGCGCCGGCGTCGGTGTCGTCGTCGCTCGCGGCCGCAGCGATGCCGGGCAGACCGGCTTCCTCCGTGCCCTCGGCATCTGCCCGGTCGCTCACGCCGTCATCTGCCTCGTCGTTCACGAGGTCAGCCGTCTCCTCGGTCACGACGTCCGTCGTCCCGCTCCGCAGCTTCATGTGCCGCTCCCTATGCCGAGCGCGGTGAGCGCCTTGACCTTCCAGCCGTCCCCGGTCCGGACGAGCGTGGCCTCGAAGCGCTTGCGCTCGGTGCCGGCCTTTCCGGTGCGCGGAGTGACCTCGACGTCGACGGTGGCGATCATCAGCGCGGTGCCGGTCCGCTCGTCCACTTCGGTGAGCGCCGCGTCGGTGACCTTGGCACGCGCCGTGGCACCGGACTTCTTCAGCTCGACGGCGTCCTTCTTGCGGGTGCGCTTGAGCTGGTCGTGCAGCGGACCGGTGGAGGAGTCGAGCCAGTCGGCGAGGCCGGCGTCGACGCTCGCGGCATCCTTGCCGTCCAGGGTGTTGAGCCGGGCCAGGTCCTGCCTGCCGTCGGCCAGTGCGGCATCCCGGCTCTTGGCGTACGCCAGGTCGTCGTCGCCGCGCGCCCGGGCGTACGACCAGCCGCCCAGGGCGCAGATCAGCGCGGCGACGAGCAGGACGGCCCAGCCGCCGAGTGTGCGATTACGTGAGGTCATGCGCCGCCTCCCCGGCCCAGGCCCAGCAGTCCGGCCATGCCGTCGGCTGCGGGTGCCTCGTCCGCCGTGGCGCCGAGCGCTCCGGGCAGCCGGTCCTCCGCGTCGTCGCCGAAGAGCAGGGTGCCCGGCTTCGCCGGTGCGGCCAGGGGCCCGCCCTTCGGGGCGTTCGCACTGCCGCGGACGTTGATCCCGGTGCCGGGCGACGAGGTGCAGCGGGCCTTGGTGTTGACGACGGGCGCGGGTGCGAGATCGAGCCCGTTGCGGTACTTCGTGGCGCCGTAGCCGGCGGTGCAGGGCAGCGGCTCGAAGAAGGTGACCGACATCCCGAACCGGGCGCCGTCCTCGTCTACCGCGCTGGCGCCGGCCGCCGCGACGGCCGGGAGTTTCACCAGGAGTTCCTCCAGGCCGCGCTGCCGGGTGACGGCGACGTCCGACGTGGTGAGGAGGTTGGCGACGACGACCCCGAAGCTCGGGTCGAGGTCGCGCAGCAGCCCGCTGATCTGGCCGGTCGCATCGGGTGCGGCGGCGATCAGATGACGCAGATCGGTGTCCGAGCCCTTGAGCTGGGCGGCCAGTTCCTTCGCTCCCGAGGCGAAGCCCTTGAGGGCCTCGCCCTGTTCGACCTGGGTGCGCAGCACGGTCTCGCCGTCGACCATCAGCTTGGTGTTGACGGGCAGCGCCTCGTCGGCCGCCTCGACGAACTCGCTGCCGGTGTCCAGGAGGACCTGGAGGTCGTCGCCGCGGCCGGAGAAGGCGGTGCCGAACTCGTCGACGACGGTACGCAGCGACTCCAGGTCGACCGAGGAGGCCAGGTCGTTGACGCTGGTGAGCACGTTCGTCACCGGCGCCGGGACGGTGGTCTCGGCCTGGTCGATGACCGAGCCGTTCCCGAGGAACGGGCCCTCGGTCCGGGTGGGCCGCAGGTCGACGTACTGCTCGCCGACCGCGGAGAGGTTGGCCACGACCGCCTTCAGGTCGTCGGGGATCGACGGCGCGGACTTGTCGATGCGCAGTTCGGCCTCCACGCCGTCGTCGGTGAGCTCGATGGGCCCGACGCGGCCCACGGAGACTCCCCGGTAGGTGACGTTCGAGTGGGTGAACAGACCGCCGGTCCGCGGGAGTTGCATCTTCACGGTGTAGTAGTCACGCATGCCGACGTAGTGGCCGAGGTCGGCGTAGCGCACGCCCAGATAGCCGAGCACCAGCACCGCGATGATCAGGAACGCGATGTTCTTCAGCCGGATGGCGAGGGTGATCATCAGTTGCTCCCCTCCGTGGCCGAGGACGAGGCCGAGGATGTGGCTGAGGATGAGGCCGACGACGTCGCCGAAGACGAAGCCGGCGCCTTCTCCGAAGGCTTCTGCGACGCCTTCTCCGAAGCCGTTCCCGTTGCCGGGCTCGTCGTGGGAGCCGAGGTCGCGGGAAGCGGCAGCGGAAGTCCCGCGCCGGCTGCAGCCCTCGCCCCGGCCTGGTTCTCCGGCTCCGGCTCGAGCGCGGGAATGATCTGGGTGCCGGGTGCGGCCGTCATGTCCAGGTACACGTTGAGGTAGTCGCCCTTCACGCCGCGCAGCACCTCGTCCGTGAACGGGTACGTGAGAAGTACCTGGAGGGAGTCGGGCAGATCGTTGCCGGAGTCGGCCAGCGCCCGGAGGGTGGGGGCGATGGCCTTCAGGTCGGCGATCGTGTCCGCCTTGCTCTTGTTGATGGTGGTGACGGCGACCGTGGACAGGGTGTCCAGGGAGCGCAGCATCGTCAGGAGCGAGCCGCGCTGCTTCTCCAGGACCTTCATCCCGGGGCTGAGTCCGGTGAGGACCTTCCCGACGTCCTGCTTGCGGGTCGCGAGCGTGGTGGAGAGCCGGTTGACGCCGTCGAGCGCCGCGGTGATGTCACCGCGGTGGTCGTCGAGGTTGGTGACGAGTGTGTCGACGCGCCTGAGCATGGACCGGACCTGGGGTTCCTGCCCGGCCAGCGCCTTGTTGAGTTCGGTGGTGATGGTCTTCAGCTGGTTGATGCCGCCGCCGTTGAGGAGCATCGACAGGGCGCCGAACACCTCCTCGACCTCCGGGTTCCGGTTGGTCCGGGTGAGCGGGATCCGGTCGCCCGAGGCGAGGGTGCCCTTGGCCGTCCCGCTCGCGGGGGGCGAGAGCTGGATGTACTTCTCGCCCAGCAGGCTCGACTGCTCCAGGTGCGCGTAGGCGTTGGCCGGCAGTTCGATCTTCCCGTTGACCTTCATGGTGACCCGGGCCTGCCAGGTGTCCGGGGCGAGGGAGATCTTGGTGACGCGGCCGACGGCGACGTCGTTGACCTTCACCGAGGACTGCGGGGCGAGGCTGAGTACGTCCCCGAAGTCCGCCGTGATCTCGTACGGATGGTCGCCGAGGTCCGCGCCGCCGGGCAGCGGCACGTCCTCGATCCCCGAGAAGCTCGGGGCCCCGCACCCGGTGACGAGGAGTGTGCAGCAGAGGCCGAACGCGATCAGGGTGGATGCGCCCGTGGTCGCGAGGGCCCCGGGTCTGCGCGGGTTCCGGCTCATCGGTTCGCCCCCTTCTTGTCGGCCTTGCTGTTCTTCGTCGTGCCGTAGACGGTGCCCACGGCCGGCAGCGGAAGCGCGGGCAGGGCCTGTTGCTGCTCGGCGTCCACCGGCGAGAGCCCTTCGGGGCCGAGGGTGGAATCCAGGAGAGGTCCGCCCATGCTGAGCTCGTTGAGGTCGGTCCGGCCGTTGAGGGTGCGGTTGGCCGGGTCGTACGCGTTCAGGACGTTGCCGGCCGACAGCGGGAGGGTGTCGAGCGATTCGGCCAGTGAGGCGCGCTGGTCCACGAGGGTCTGGGTGATCGGCACCAGGGCGTCCACGTTCTCCTTGAGGGCGCCCCGGTTGTCCTTGATGAACGTCTTGACCTGGGCGAGGGCGGTGCCGAGTTCCTTGAGTGCGGCCCCGAGGTTCTTCTTGTCGTCCGCCAGGAAGCCGGTGACGGAGTTCAGCTGGGTCTCCGCCGACCGCACGTTGCCGTCGTTGTCCTTCAGCATGGTGGTGAAGGTCTGGAGGTAGGACAGCGTGTCGAAGAGGTTCCCGCTGCTCTTGTCGAGAGTCTTCGTCGCCTTGCCGAACTGCTCGATGGAGTCGCCGATGTCCTTGCCGTTGCCCTTGAGGTTCTTCGCGCCGGTGTCCAGGAGCCCGGCGAAGGCCCCCTCCGCGTTCGCTCCGTCCGGGCCGAGCGCGGTGGACAGTTCGGTGATGGACTCGTACAGCTGGTCCACCTCCACCGGTGTCGCGTTCTTCTCGGCGGGCAGTTCGGCGCCGTCGGCGAGGACCGCTCCCCCGGTGTAGGCGGGGGCGAGCTGCACGTACCGGTCGGCGACAAGACTGGGTGCGACGACGACCGCGTGCACGTCCTTCGGCACCTGGACGTCCTTGTCGACGCGCAGGACGACCTTGACGTCCTTGCCGCGCGGCTCGACGGACTCGACGGTTCCGACCCGCACCCCGAGGATCCGCAGGTCGGATCCGGCGTAGACGCCGGTCGCCTGGTCGAAGTACGCGGTGACGGTCGTCGTTCCCTCTTCCTCCATGGCCATCACACCGGTGGTGGCCGCGACGGCCACGACGACGAGGCCGGCCCCGATGCCGATGATGCGGGTGAGTCTCATCTCAGCTCCCGCCTTCCTGCTTGGGAGGCATGCATCCGGTCGCCGGTGGTGTGTTGGCGGGCAGGTAGCTCTTCGGTACGACGCCGCAGACGTAGTTGTCGAACCAGCGGCCGTTGCCGAGGGTGTTGCCGACGAGCCTGTTGTACGAGCCGGAGAGTGCGAGCACCTTGTCGAGGCTCTTGCGGTTCTTGTTCAGCACCGCGGTGACCCGGCCGAGCGCCTTGAGCGTGGGCTTCAGCTGCTTGTTGTTGTCGGCGACGAGCCCGGTGAGCTGGATGCCCAGATCGCGGGTGCCGGTGAGCAGGAGGTGGATGGAGTCGCGGCGGGCCTGGATCTCGCCGAGGAGCAGATTGCCGTCTTCGAGGAGGGTCTCGAAGCTGCTCTTCTTGTTGGCGAGGGTCTTGGTGAGCTGCTTGCTGCCCTTGAGGAGGGTCGCGAGCTGGGCGTCGCGCTCGGAGACGGTCTTGGAGAGGGCGGACAGTCCCTTGGCGGCGCTCTTCACATCCGGCGGGGAGTCCTTGAACGTGGCGGAGATCGTCTCGAAGCTCTTGGCGAGCTGCGCGGTGTCGATCTCCTCGATCGTCTCGCCCAGCCCGTTGAAGGCCTGGGTGACGTCGTACGGCGAGGTGGTGCGGCCGGCCGTGATGCGCTCGTCCGGGTTCTGCGGTGATTCGCCGAGCGGGTCCACGGCGAGGTACTTGTCGCCGAGGAGCGTCTTGATGGCGATGCCGACGGTGCTGGCGTTGCCGATCCAGGCGTCCTTGACCTTGAAGGTGACCTTCACCTTGGCGCCTTCGAGGGAGACCCCGGTG
This sequence comes from Streptomyces sp. NBC_00464, assembly GCF_036013915.1. Classification (NCBI taxonomy): domain Bacteria; kingdom Bacillati; phylum Actinomycetota; class Actinomycetes; order Kitasatosporales; family Streptomycetaceae; genus Streptomyces; species Streptomyces sp. NBC_00464. Next base: position 262,537 of record NZ_CP107899.1, read on the forward strand.
ACCTTGCCGACCTTCACTCCGGCGATCCGCACCTCGTCGCCCTCGTCGAGTCCGGCGGACTCGGTGAAGTCGGCGCTGTACGTGGTGCCGTCGCCGATGAAGGGCAGGGAGTCGGCGCGGTAGGCCCCGTATCCCAGGAGGGCGAGCACGAGCAGTCCGACGAGGCTGACGGCGACGGGGTTGCGGTCGCGTACGGGCTTGATTCTCATGACAGGCACCTCGGCTGGGTGATCTCGATGCCGGTCGGCGGGGTGCTGCCGTCGCTGGTCGTCACTCCGCTGACCTTGGCCTCGCACAGGTAGAGGTTGAGCCATGAGCCGTACGAGGCGAGGCGGCTGATCGCCGCCATCTTGGCCGGGGTCTTCTGGAGGAAGTTCTCGATCTTCGGCGAGTTGTCGGCGAGCCGGTCGGAGAGCCGGCCGAGCTGCTTGATGTCCTCCTTGAGGGGCGCCCGCCCGTCATTGAACAGATCGGCCGTGACCGTGGTGAGCGCGCCCATCGCGGTGACCGCCTCGCCGAGCGGCTTTCGGTCGCCCGAGAAGCCGGTGACGAGTTCCTGGAGGGTGTCGACGAGGTCGTTGAAGCCGGCCTCACGGTCGTTGACGGTCTTCAGCACCGTGTTGAGGTTCTTGATCACCTCGCCGATCACCTTGTCCTTGGCGGCGACTGTGCCGGTCAGTGATCCGACGTGCTGCAGGATGCTGTCGATGGTGCCGCCCTCGCCCTGGAGCACCTGGACGATGGAGCCGGCCAGCTGGTTGACGTCGGGCGGGGAGAGCCCTTCGAAGAGCGGCTGGAAGCCGTTGAAGAGCTGGGTGAGATCCAGGGCCGGGGTGGTGCGGGAGAGCGGAATGGTGGCGCCTGCGGTGAAGCTCTTGCCGACGGGGCCCGCGCCCTGGTCGAGGTCGATGTAGCGCTGGCCGACCATGTTGAGGTACTTGATCGACGCGGTCACCGACGCCGGCAGCTTCCGGCTCTTCTGCACGTTGAAGCGGACCTCGGCGAGCCGCCGGTCGGCGACCTTGATGGACTCGACCTGTCCGACCTTGACGCCGGCGATCCGGACGCTGTCGCCGACGATGAGTCCGGTCGCGTCGGTGAACCTAGCGCGGTACGAACGGGTGTCGCCCACGCCGGTGTTGGCGATGGAGAGACCCAGCACCGTGGTGGCGAGCACCGTCACCAGGATGAAGACGATCGATTTCGCGAGCGGTCCCGCGAGGGAGCGGCGCTTCACTTGAGCTTCACCTCCACACCGCGGAAGGCCGGACCGATGAGCACGCTGCTCCACTCGGGCAGGGCCTGCGGCTGGACCTTCAGTGAGGGAGCGACCAGCTCGTTCACGAGCCGGCTCTCCTGCGGGGAGTTGGGCATGCCGAGGGACGTGTCGGCCGCCGGCACTTCTTCGGGGGCGGTCGTCTCCGGGTCCGCCGTACCGCTGTTGTCCGCGGCGGACCGGGCGTCGGCGGTCGGCACCGTCTGGCCGACATAGGGGATGGAGTAGCAGTGCGGTCCGCCGGTCGCGTTGTAGACCGGGGTGTCCTTGCCCGCCACGTACTTCCCCTTCGAGGGCACGGCCTTGATCGTGACGTGGAGCCCCGGCCGGTCGGTGCCCTTGCCGAGCGCCTTGTCCATGGCCGGTACGAACCCGGCGATGGTGCGCAGCGTGCAGGGGAACTCCGACGAGTACTTCGCCAGGGTCTCCAGCGTCGGCCTGCCCGAGGTCGCGAGCCGGATGAGGTTGTCCTTGTTCTTCTCCAGGAAGGCGGTGAGGTCCCGGGCGGAGGCGGTGGTGGAGCCGTACAGGTCGGCGAGCTCGGCCTGCTGTTCGGCGACGGTGCCGCTGGTGACGGTGAAGTCGGTGAGGGCGTCCAGGACGTCGGGGGCGGCGTCCGCGTACAGCGCGCTCACTTTGACGAGTTGCTTGATGTCCTCATTGAGCGTGGGGAGTTGCGGGTTGAACTTCCTGAGGTGGGCGTCGAGGGTGACGAGGGTGTCGCCGAGCTTCTCGCCCCGCCCCTGAAGTGCCTGGGAGACCGCGTTGAGGGTGGCCGAGAGCTTCTCGGGCTTCACCGCGGTCAGCAGCGGCAGGACGTTGTCGAGGACCTCTTCGAGTTCGAGGGCGTTGCTGGAGCGGTCCTGCGGGATGACGGCCCCGGCCCGCAGCGTCTGCGCGGACGGTACGGGGGGCGGCACGAGGGCCACGAACCGTTCGCCGAACAGCGTGGTGGGCAGCATCTGCGCGGTGACGTCGGCCGGGATGCGGTCGAGCTTGTCCGGCTTGATCGCCAGCGTGAGGCGGGCGCCTTCGCCGTCGGTCGCGATGTTGCGGACCTGGCCGATGACGACGCCGCGCAGCTTCACATCGGCGTTGTCGTGCATCTCGTTGCCCACGCTCGACGTGCGTACGGTGACGGTCGCGTCGTGCGTGAAGTCCTTCTCGTACACGGAGACCGATACCCAGATGAGTACGGCGGGCACGAGGAAGAACGCGACCCCGGCGGTTCTGCGGCCGGCGGTCCTCACGCCCCTTGTGCTCCTTGTGGTCCGGGATGTCATCAGCCGGCCACCTTCACGGTTGTCGTGGCGCCCCAGATGGCGAGCGAGAGGAAGAAGTCGGTGACGCTGATCAGCACGATGGCGTTACGCACCGAGCGGCCGACGGCCACGCCCACTCCGGCGGGTCCGCCGGTGGCGTGGTAGCCGTAGTAGCAGTGCGCGAGGATCACCATCACGCTGAAGATCAGCACTTTGAGCACCGACAGCAGCACGTCCTGCGGGGAGAGGAAGAGATTGAAGTAGTGGTCGTACGTGCCCGCGGACTGCCCGTTGAACAGGACGGTGACATAGCGGGAGGCGATGTACGAGGAGAGCAGCCCGATCGCGTACAGCGGGATGATGGCGACGACCCCGGCGATGATGCGGGTGGTGACGAGGTAGGGCATGGAGCGCACACCCATCGACTCCAGGCCGTCGATCTCCTCGTTGATCCGCATGGCGCCGAGCTGCGCGGTGAAGCCGGCGCCGACGGTCGCGGAGAGAGCGAGGCCCGCGACGAGCGGGGCGATCTCCCGGGTGTTGAAGTACGCGGAGATGAAGCCGGTGAAGGCCGCGGTGCCGATCTGGTTGAGGGCGGCGTACCCCTGGAGTCCGACGACGGTGCCGGTGGCCAGGGTCATCGCGATCATGACGCCGATGGTGCCGCCGACGACACCGAGGCCGCCGCTACCGAAGGCCACCTCGGCCAGCAGACGCTGCACCTCTTTGAGATAGCGCCGCAGCGTGCGAGGAATCCAGACCAGGGCCCTTACGTAGAAGGTGAGTTGGTCACCCGATCGGTCGAGCCAGCTGAGCATCGACATGGGTCAGCTCCCCTTCGCGGGGACGATCTGGAGATAGATCGCCGTGAGGACCATGTTCACGAAGAACAGCAGCATGAAGGTGATGACGACGGACTGGTTGACCGCGTCACCCACTCCCTTCGGACCGCCGCGCGGGTTCAGCCCGCGGTAGGCGGCGACGATGCCGGCGATGAAGCCGAAGATCAGGGCCTTGATCTCGCTGACGTACAGGTCCGGCAGCTGGGCCAGGGCGGAGAAGCTGGAGAGATAGGCGCCGGGGGTGCCGTCCTGCATGATCACGTTGAAGAAGTAGCCGCCGAGTGTGCCGACGACGGAGACGAGGCCGTTCAGCAGGACGGCGACCAGCATGGTGGCCAGCACGCGCGGGACGACGAGGCGCTGCACGGGTGAGACGCCCATGACCTCCATCGCGTCGAGTTCCTCGCGGATCTTGCGCGATCCGAGGTCGGCGCAGATGGCCGAACCCGCCGCCCCGGAGACCAGCAGCGCCACGATGATCGGGCTGGCCTGCTGGATGACGGCGAGGACGCTGGCGCCGCCGGTGAACGACTGGGCGCCGAGCTGCTGGGTGAGCGAGCCGACCTGGAGGGCGATGACCGCGCCGAACGGGATGGAGACGAGGGCGGCGGGCAGGATGGTGACGCTGGCGACGAACCAGAACTGCTCGATGAACTCCCGCACCTGGAAGGGCCGTCGGAAGGTCTCCCGGCACACGGTCCCGGCCAGCGCGAAGAGCCGGCCGGTCTCGCGCAGCGGGGCGAGGGCCTTGCTGGGGCGCGGGGCCTCGGGTGTCTTCTGCGGGAGCGGGGCCGAAGTCGGGGGCCGGTCCCCCGGCGGCCCCGGGGGTATCACCGGCATGGGGGCCGTCATGGGCGCCCACCGCCCGCGGCCGGGCTGTAGCTGTTGAGGATGGCGGTACGGGCCGCCTCCGGCAGCTGCCCCATCATCGACATGACCCGCTCCCGGCGGCGCAGGGCACCCTGGCGCACCGGCAGTCCCGGCGAGGGCTCCAGCTGCGGGACGACGGTGCGCGGGGCGTTGGCCGAACTGATGCCCTGCCCATAGCCGTTGAGCTCCTCGGCGGCGAGGGTGGCGGCGTCCTTCTCCTCGGACATCCCGATGGGGCCTTCGCAACGCCCGGCCAGGAACTGGTTGACCACGGGCAGATCGCTGGTGAGCAGCACCTCGCGCGGCCCGAAGGTGACGAGGTTGCGGCAGAAGAGCATGCCCATGTTGTCCGGGACGGTGGAGGCGATGTCGAGGTTGTGGGTGACGATGAGCATCGTCGCGTCGATCTGGGCGTTCAGGTCGACGAGCAGCTGGGAGATGTACGCGGTGCGGACCGGGTCGAGTCCGGAGTCGGGTTCGTCGCAGAGGATGATCTGCGGGTCCAGGACGAGCGCGCGGGCCAGGCCGGCCCGCTTGCGCATCCCGCCCGAGATCTCGCCGGGCAGCTTGTCCTCGGCGCCCAGGAGGCCGACCACGTCGATGCGCTCCATCACGATGCGGCGGATCTCGGATTCCTTCTTGCGGGTGTGCTCCCGGAGCGGGAACGCGATGTTGTCGAAAAGCGACATCGAGCCGAAAAGCGCACCGTCCTGGAACATGAGGCCGAAAAGCTTGCGGGCTTCCATGATGTCCCGCTCGGAACCGTTCACCATGTCGACGCCGTTGACGAGGACACGACCCTGTTCGGGTTTGAGCAGGCCGATGATGGATTTGAGGAAGACGGTCTTTCCGGTGCCGGAAGGACCGAGCATCACGCTCACTTCGCCGGCGGGCAGGGTGAGGCTGACGTCCTGCCAGATGTTCTGCTTGCCGAAGGATTTCGTAAGGCCTTCAACGACTACTTCGATGCCCATCGACCCTCCCTCGACGTATCGGTGAACGAAGTCATCTGTCAGCGCTCCGGCTCTGAGAAATCCAATGGCGGCTCGTCACACATGCACCAGGAGGCGCACGTTATGTCCGCCGAAACCGCCAGGACAAGCCGTTGAACAGCGGTAATCGACGAACCAGGTGCTCGGTGTGGATCACTTGTCACCGAGTGACAAAGCCACTCACGGACTTTGTCGGAATCTGCGCAAGATCTCCGGCGTGCGGGGTGGGGTCCAATGGTCCGTGGGAGCCGGAGCAGTGAGACCCCGACAGCGGGAGGGCCGGCCCCGCACAGAGGGTTCGGGGCTGAGGCATTCCCGTTGTGGAATCCAGGTCAAGAGGGGCGCGACCTGGACTCCATGCATCGAACGAACAGTCGCGGACGCATTTCCGCGCCGCCCACCCGGGACGCTACGGCTCGGTAACCTGCCTCCGCAATAGCGGTTCACTAACTTTTTGCGCAAGCATTGACGGCGGGGCCATTTTTGTACGCGGGTGAGCAGACACCCTCGCACGCCTATCGAGAAGTGAGTGTTTCCGGAGATCGATGCGGCGACGAACCTTCCCGGATCACCTCCGAATCAGCACTCACGAAAGGAGGTATGTCGATATAGCCGGCGCCGGGCACCACCGTGCTCGCGGTGTTCCGGAGCACGTATTCGACACATGTCTCATACGGATATGAGAATGTGCGGGAGCCGGATTTTGGAACCGTCTGCCGACCTTGCGGCACGACGCAGCACGCCGAAGCACGACGAAGCCCGTCCCCTCCGGTCGGTCTCCCGGAGGGGACGGGCAGCGTCACAAGGAGAAGCCGAACGAGTCAACGGACACCCGTCTCGGCCCGCCGGTACTACTTCACCGCGGAGTGCCAGTTCTCGGCGAGCAGCTTGCCGGCATTGGGCACCACGATGCCGGGGGCCGCGAGGCCGGCCGTGGAGGTCTCGGCGTTGTTGAGGACGAGGTTGTTCGTCCCGGACGCGGCCGGCAGGCCGACCTTGAGGTCGATCGCCCAGCTGAGCGTCCCGACCAGGCCGCAGCCACTGGCCTTCGGCACGGCGAACGTGCTGTCACCCTGAGCGGCGCCCGTGAGGCCGAACTTGATCATCGACCCCTCTTCCTGGTTCGCCGTTCCGTCACCGTCGAACCTGGTGACGCCCAGGCTCGGCGCGCTGAGGTTCCCGGGGTTCAGGAGAATCGGATTGCTGTTGGTGCCGAGGTAGCACTTGGATCCGAGCAGCGGGTTGTCCAGGCGGATCCTGATCGGCAGCTTCACGATGGGCCCGGACGACATCCCGGCGACCAGGCTGAAGTCCGACGGCGTGCCGGCCGACTCCACCGTGGCGGTCACCTTGTTCAAAGTCGCGTTGGTGATCTGCCCGCACACGGCCGAGACGACAGGAACATTGCTCGGGCACATGATGCCGAGCAGCCCACCGGGGATCGTGGTCTCGCCACTGATGATCGATCCGGCCGGTGGCGGAACGACCGTGTACGTGCCCTGCGCCGGGTGCTGGATGACCCCGAACTGCAGGTTCGTGGAACCGGTCGTCGCCGTGGTGTTGCCCAGCTTGATCGACCCGTTGGGCGAGGCGGAGGTCACGCACAGCGGGATGTCGGTTTCGCCGTCCGTCGCGAGCATGGCGGGGTTGTCCACCGGGCAGCGGTCGAACGGCGCCCAGGCGCCGTTGAGCTGGGCCGCGGCCGTGGCGGCGCCGGCCGGTGTCGCGGCCAGGGGCATGACCAGTGCGGCGGAGGCCGCGACGGCAGCGGATCCCTTGATCCAGTTCTTCGAGACAGATCTCATCGTTCCCTCAATTCGGTTGCGGCTCTGGGTGATTGCTGTGCTCGGTGCAATGGCGAGCGGGCGGGGGAATGAACCTCAGCGTTCCGCTTTGGGTATGTCGGACGGCTGGTTGTCGGATGTGCAGCCGTTCGAAACCGAAGCTATGCAGGGCGCTCCCTGCATTTGCTTGACGAATCCCGGGACACCGGACAGTGACGCGGTGAAGAGGCTGTCCAGGTCCTCACCGACACCACATCCCTGGAAGGGCGGGATCGTCACCGACCCCGTCAGCGGACCCCCTGCGGTGAGTTGGTAGCCGTCCAGGACCCCGCCGACCACGTTTCCCACGCCTTCGAGCGGGAGTGTGAAGGGCCGCTCCGTACGACAGTTGTTCCCCACGTCCAGTGGAACGCCGTTGACCTTGACGTCGCGCAGCCTGAGGACGAGCTTGACGTCGATGGTGGTGACAGCCTTGGTGGTGAAGGTCGTGAGATCGGTAACGGTGTGGACGTGCACATTGGGGGCGTCCGGCGTATCGGTCCTGGGAGGGATCTGCGTCATCTCAAGAGTCGCCGTCGTCGGCATGAACCCGAAGGTCAGGAATGTTCCTGTGGTGGGCGGCAGTTGCGGTTTCCCCTGATAGTCGAGCACCATCGCCGCTGTCATGTATACGTGAATATAGGGGGGCTTTATCACGGGGGGAACGCTGGGATACGTGTAGATCCGCGAGCAGGCAAGCGGGAACTTATTGGCGCCCTTGAGTTTGGTGACGTTCGCGTAGCCGGTCACATAGGCGACCATCTCGACCTCGTTCGTCGCGTCCCCGACACATTTGGGTGCATCGGCCGCCGCCGGCTCCTCGGCGGCCTTCTTCCCGACCTCCGGTACGCCTGGGTCACGCAGCCCGGCTCCGTCCTCGGGCCAGTCGTCGGACGCGGACGGCGCGGGTGTGGACGGTCCGCCCTCACCCACCACCTTCACCGTTGCCAGGGTCGAATCCTGATCGGCGTCCAGTTCACAGCTCAGGGGGATGGTCCGCGGTTCGGTCGGAGCACCGGCGGCCGTCCTGGTCGTGAGCACCCCGGACAGACGGGCCGCCTTGAGCGAGAGATCGCCGGGCGCGCCAGGTCTGACATAGGGAACAGCCCCCGAGGTCCTCAGCGTCAGGTCACCCTTGTCCGGGATCGGTGTCGACTCCGCGGTCGCCCCGGCCCACTCGGCCTTGGCGTGCTTGTCGCCCTGGGAGACGTCCGTGGACAGCAGCATCTCGGCGCTCACGGTCGCCGCGCCGGAAGCGGCCGGCCCGGAAGCGGCCGACCCGGAATCCGCCGGACCTGAATCCGCCGGCCCGGAAGCGGCCGGCCCGGTGAGTGCGCCCTCGGGCAGCACCACTTCCACGGCGACATCCTCGGGCTGTATCGCCCGGCCGGCCTGGACCGACTCCGCGACCTTGGCCGTGATACCCACCTTCACGGGATACTTGCCCGCCGGGAAGTCGCAGGTGTAGGCCAGGTTTGCATCTATCTCCTGAGCACCCGCCGCGGCCTGTGCCCCAGGGATCATCCCCCCCAGCAGCACCGCGGCGGCCACCGCGGCACCCCGTGCCGTGCGCCGCGGCGCTCCCGACTTACCACTGCGCTTCACTTGCGGTGTCCCCCTTCGGACGAGCCGGACGGAGCCGGATGGCGAATCGCACGGCGGGCTACCACCCGCCGTGCGATCCCTGATCACCCAAGACCGGCGTGAGGCCGGATCAGGGGGTGTAGGTGATGGTCGGCTTGGTCGTACCGCCGGACGGAGTGACCGCCGCGTAGCTGGCGGTGTACGTGGGGTTGTCACCCACGGCCGCGATTCCGGCGCAGCCCGCGCTGGCGGTCGCGACCCTCAGCTTGTAGGTGCTGTTGTTGCTGACCGCCAGCTTGCCGGTGGAGTTGGTGTACGTGGCAGCGACACTGCCGTCCACGGTGAAGGTGCAGGTGAGCACCGTCACGGAGGCCTTCACACCGGTGATGGCCCCGCTCGTGACGCCGCCGCTGTAGGTGTTCGCGATCAGTTTCCACGCGGGGGAGGTGGTGGAGGCCGGTGTCACGGGACCGAACGGGCTGGTGCACCCGCTCCAGGTCAGCGGAGCGATGGTGCCGACCTGCACGTTCGTGGTGCCGGGGGCGGACGCCAGGTTGCCCCCCGCCGCGGACGACGTACACGTCATCGGGATGCTGTTGAGGGTCAGGGTGACGGTTCCCGCGGTGGCCGAGAACGACTCCGGCGAGGCGGGGCCGACAGTCCACTGCCCGGCCGCAACGCCTGCGGTGGCGGCGGGGGCTGCGAGGGCGACAGCGGCGGCGGCTGCGCCGGTAGCGACCGCGATCTTTCTGAGGGAGTTGCGCACAGTTAGTTCCTCCGATTCGACAATGCGGGTGCACTGTTGCGGGGACACACACGCCAGGTACCGCGCAAGCGGCGGACGTGCGGCTATGAACCGTGTTGCGTGGGCCGTGCTACTTCTTCAGCCACATACGCTCTGTGACAGGCCCGGACGTTACTAGCGGGAAACTTGGAGCACAATCCTGCTCACCGAAATTGCTCACGCCGAGTTCTTTTCTCGTCCCGGGCTTACTAATTCCCGTGGCTCACTTGTCACTTGGTGCGCAATACCGGCAGCGGCCCCGTGGTGCCGCCCGCGTCTACCGGACACCGCGACGGGCAGCGGCGTCTGCATCGCGTCCCGCGCACGCCCTCCGTGGAGGGGGCTCAGCTTCCGGTGATGGCCGGGTGCACAACACCTCCCGCGGGCGTGACCACACCGAGGTTCGCGGTGAGGGTCGCGACCTCCCCGTCAGCCCAGAGCCCCTTGCACGCCGGCGTGGTGTCGGCGAACAGCAACTGGTGGTCCGGGGCGCCCGTCAGCGCCATCACGCCGGTCGACGAGGTGTAGGTCATCGCCAGCTCGCCCGCGATCCTGCCCGAGCAGGTGAGAACGGTGAACCTCATCTCGACCCCGGTGACGTACCCGCTGGTCACGCCCGTTCCGGCGTGATATTCGGTGGCCATGATCTTCCATGGAGGGCTCACATCAGCCAGAGGCGTGACGGTGCCCAGCGCCGTCGTGCAGGGGCTGCCGGAACTCCCGAAGACCATGGACGTGACCTTGCCGACGTAACCGGGTGACCCCGTGGCACTGAACAAGCTGCCCCTGACCGGAAGGACCGGACACGTCATCGGGATGTACCCGAGCTTGAAGACCGTGTCGGTCGAGTTCGCCCCGAAGGCGGCGGGCGTCGTCGGTCCTACCGTCCACGACGTGGGAGCGGCCATCGCCGGTGTCACCGCGATGTTCAAAGCAACGGCAGCCGCCCCGCCCAGCAGGAACATTCTTCTGATGAATGTGCGCATAGCGATCCATCAACCCTTTCCCGTCCGCCTGATCCGTGCAGGGCCGGAACACTAGAAGAAGCGAGTGGGATTCCTCAACGCCTTTGCCACATACATCTTCAGAGTGTGCGTATCGTCAACTCCGACCACGCAGCACTCCGTAAGCCTTGTCAGTTCATGAGTAGCGGGACACGCGTCCCGCACCACGCATCCGCTTCACCGACCGTCTCCCGGTCCCGGGAAGGAAGCGTCACTGCTACGCCTCCACAGCGCACCCGTCGGATGCCCGCCAAGGTTCTCCATGCGGTCGTCGCACCCGTCGCCGGCGCAGCCGCCCGATGTCCGGTGCTCACCTCCTCGCCAGCCGGAAAACACGCGGCCGAAAATATTGTCCGGAAGTGAGTACTCTCGCCCTACCTGCACCGGAGCACCACGTCGGGGCCACGATGTGTGGCCCCTGCACTTCGATCTTGTACAAGCTGTGGGCACGGCCGTTGACTTGGTCTATCTTCATCGCTGACTTGGTACGCACCTGTCGGTTCGTGGGAGCGCTTTCCCCCCACCGCCTCACCCCCACCGGGCGCCGGAGAGCAAGGGGAAAAGTCATGCCGAAAGTCATTTCACCCATGGACACGGGGGATCCGCTGGGACCGCTTCCCCAGGAGTTCGCCGCGATTATGCGTCCCGAACTGCCCAGCCTCATCAAGGAGATCGGCGTCGAGGTCACCCGGGCCTATCCGGAATATGCGCGCCTGCTCAGCGGGCCCAACGGCCAGGCCATTCGGGTCGGCGTGGAACAGAGCCTCTCCGCATTCGTGGACCTGGTCGCCGAACCCTCCACATCGACATCGCTGCGCGACGACATGTGCCGTCGATTCGGACGATTCGAGGCATACGAGGGCCGCACCATGGAAACGCTTCAGGGGGCCTACAGGCTCGGCGCCCGCGTCGCGTTACGACGGGCCAAGAAGGTCGGCCGCAGCTACCACTTCTCGCCAACCCTGATGCTCAGTTTCGCCGATGCGCTCTTCGCCTATATCGACGAGCTCGAATCACTCTCCCGCGAGGGCTTCCTGGAGGTGCAGTCCCAGACCGGCGAACAGAGCGAGGCCATGCGCCGGCGGCTGCTCCACCTGATCCTGGCCGGGCGCCCCGTACCCAGTTCCGCCATTGCCGAGCTGTGCGAGCAGACCGGGTGGGCGCTGCCCGAGGAGGTCACCCTGGTCGCAGCCCGCGCTCCCGCACGGCTCGACCGGGCCGGTGCCGACCACGACATCCTGGTCGATCTCAGCGACCCCCAGCCGCATCTACTCATCCCGGGGCCGCTCGACGACGCACGAAGAACCATGCTGGACCAGGCACTTCTGGGCACCCGTGCGGCGATCGGGCTGACCGTCCCCACCGCTCTGGCCTCGGACTCGATCCGCTGGGCCAGGAGGACCCTCGAACTCGTCGACGCGGGCGTCATCGACGACGCGCCGTTCATCCACTGCGGGGACCACCTCATCACCCTGTGGCTGCTCTCCGATCCGGCCCTCCTGGACCAGCTCGCGCAGCGGGAGCTCGCACCCATCGCCGGTATCAGCACCACCCGACGGGAGCGGCTGATCGAGACCCTGCGCATCTGGCTCGACACCCGTGGCACCGCTGCCCACATGGGCGAGCTGCTGGATGTACACCCGCAGACCGTCCGCTACCGCATGCGCAACCTCGAATCCATCTTCGGTGAGCAACTCATCGATCCCGAGAGCAGGTTCTCCACCGAGGCGGTTCTGCGGGCTCTCCAGTTGCAGGCCCGCAACGAGGAGACCTCCCCGTAGTCCGCCCACAGAACGGCTTCCGGCCGGATCACGGCCTTCACTGCGCGTCAACTTACTTACGAGTAAAGGGAAATACCCGGTCACTCCCAAACGGTTGCCACACGGAGACGTTCTCAACGAGAAACCTGGAACTGCGTCCCGTACATATGGAGGAGTCGGCCGCCCACCCGGCGGCCGCGACGCCCGACCTCCTGGCCACCATTCGAGAGGGAACCCCCCATGACCGCCTCGCACCTGCTCGTCCCCGTACCGATCCCGGACCGCATCGCGGCACTGATCGGCTCCTGCATCCCGGCGCACATCCTGGAGGCGGAGTTCGACGCGGAATGCGCCGCGCGCGAGGTCCGCAGCTTCCGCGGTCCGCGGCTCGACATCGAGGACCAGGCCGACCGGGAGCAGGCCCTCTCCGAGCTGGCCCGCGCCAACAAGGTGCTCGCCGCCCACCATCCCCAGCTGGCGGTGCACCCCGGCAGTTCCTGGTGACTCCCCCGCCGCGCCTCCGTCTTGCGGAGGCGGCCCCATGCCCTTACCTTACTCGGAAGTAAGTTTACTCCAGAGTAAGGAACTGGCGTGGCTGACAACAGCAGCGGCAACCTCACCGACGAACTGACCGCACTCGACTTCGCGGCCGTCTCCCCGCAGGAGTTCGCACGGATCGTGAAGGGCCTGTCCGCCAAGCAGCTCGGCGAGGTCATGCACGGCGAACTGCGCACCCGGGTGCTCGGCGAGGTGTTCGGCCGGATGAAGCAGCAGTTCCGCCCGGACGCGGCGGGACAGCTCAAGGCGCTGATCCGCTGGAAGATCACCGGTGACACCGACGAGGTGTACGAGACCGCGATCGCGGACGGCGCCTGCACCGTCAGCGCAGGCCGCTCCGACGCCGAGCCGCGCACGACGCTGGTGATGGCCGACGCGGAGTTCCTCAAACTGGTCTCCGGCAACGGCAATCCCGTGACGATGTTCATGATGCGCAAGCTGAAGGTGGCCGGCGATGTCGGCCTCGCCTCGGGCCTCACCCGCTACTTCGACATCCCGAAGGCCTGAGGCGGATGAGCTACTTCTCCCTCGCCCTCACCGAGGAACAGCAGGACCTGCGCAACTGGGTGCACGGCTTCGCCGCCCAGGTGGTGCGCCCGGCGGCCGCCGAATGGGACGCCCGCGAGGAGACGCCCTGGCCCGTCATCCAGGAAGCGGCCCGGATCGGTCTGTACGGATTCGAGTCCCTGGCCGACATGTACGGCGACCCGACAGGGCTCTCCCTCCAGATAGCCAACGAGGAACTGTTCTGGGGCGACGCCGGAATCGGCATGGCGCTCTTCGGCACCTCCCTCGCCGTCGCCGGAATCTTCGCCTCCGGCACCCCGGACCAGCTCGCCGAGTGGGTGCCCCAGTGTTACGGCGACGAGGACGACCCGAAGGTGGCGGCGTTCTGCGTCTCCGAACCACAGGCCGGCTCCGACGTCTCCGCGATGGCCACGAAGGCGCGTTACGACGAGGCCAAGGACGAGTGGGTGCTCTCCGGCCAGAAGGCGTGGATCACCAACGGCGGGATCGCCGAGATCCATGTGGTCGTCGCCTCGGTCGACCCGTCGCTCGGCGCGCGCGGACAGGCCGCGTTCATCGTGCCGCCCGCCACGAGGGGTCTTGAAGCGAGCCGCACCATCAAGAAGCTCGGGCTGCGCGCGTCTCACACGGCGGATGTCTTCCTCGACGACGTACGGGTACCGGGCCACTGCCTGCTCGGCGGAAAGGAGAAGCTGGACGCCCGGCTGGCCCGTGCCCGCGAGGGCGGCAACGCCAAGGGGCAGGCGGCGATGGCGACCTTCGAGGTCAGCCGCCCGACCGTCGGCGCCCAGGCCCTGGGCATCGCGCGCGCGGCGTACGAGTACGCGCTGGAGTACGCCGGACAGCGCGAGGCGTTCGGCCGGCCCATCATCGAGAACCAGTCGATCGCGTTCGCGCTGGCCGACATCCGTACCGAGATCGAGTCCGTACGGCTGCTGATCTGGCAGGCCGCGTGGATGGCCCGCAACGACCGGACCTTCGACGCGGGCCAGGGCTCCATGTCCAAGCTGCGCGCGGGTGAACTCGCGGTGTCCGCGACGGAGAAGGCCGTCCAGATCCTCGGGGGCGCCGGGTACAGCCGGGAGCATCCGGTGGAGCGGATGTACCGCGACGCCAAGATCTACACGATCTTCGAGGGGACCAGCGAGATCCAGCGCCTGGTCATCGCGCGGGCGATCTCGGGACGCCACATCCGCTGACACGAAGTCAGGGCCCGACGACCGGACGCCGGCGCGAGGTCAGAGCCCGGCAACAGGCGTGAACCGCACCGGCAGCGACTGCGGGCCACGCGTGAAGACGCCCTGCTCGGACGGGGTGAACCCGTCCGCGAGCCGTACGTCCGGCATCGCGTCGAGCAGCATGTTCACCCCCGTCTGCACCTCGGCCCTGGCCAGCAGCGCGCCGACGCAGAAGTGCCGGCCGAGGGCGAACGCCAGATGGTCGGCGGCTGCGGAGAACGCCGTGGTGCTGGTCAGGTCGGTGCGGAAGATGTCGAAGCGGTCGGGGTCGCGGTACCGGGACGCGTCCCGGTTGGCCGAGCCGATCAGACAGGTGACGGTCGATCCCGCGGGCACCCGGCCGCCGCCGAGCTCCACATCCGTGGCCGTCTGTCGCATGATCATGTGCACGGGCGGAGTGAGGCGCAGCGTCTCGGCGAAGGCCCGGTCGATGAGGGTGCGGTCCTCCCGTACGGCGGCGAGCTGCTCGGGGTGGGTGAGCAGGTTGGCGAAGATCGAGGCGATGGCCTTGTCGGTGGTCTCGCCGCCGGCGGCGAGCAGCAGGCTGCAGAAGGCCTTGATGTCCTCGTCGCTCATCCGGACGCCGTCGACCTCGGCCGCACAGAGCGCGGAGAGCAGGTCTTCGCCGGGCGCCTTCCGCCGCTCCTGGATGACCGGGATCATGTACTCGGCGAATTCCTGCCGGGTCCGGTCACCGGCCGCCGCCACCTCCGGGTCGCCCGCAAGGTTGCCGAGGAAGGCGATGACGCTGGTGTACCAGCCGTGGAAGCGGTCGTGGTCCGCCTTGTCCAGGCCGAGCATGTCGGCGATGACGAGGACGGGGAAGCGGGTCGCGAACGCGTCGACGAGGTCGGCCTCACCGGTGTGCCGGAAGGTGTCGATCAGCTCCCGAGCGTTGCGCTCGATGACCGGGAGGAATTTCTCCTGGAGGTCCGTGCCCCGGAAGGCCGGGGCGACGAGGGCCCGGCGTACGGCGTGCTCGCGTCCGCTGAGCTGGAGGATGGTCCTGCCGTGGACGGGCTCGATCTGCCAGTCGTAGTTGTCGGTGGTGAACTCCCCGGCCTTGTCCTTGAAGACCCGCTCGACGTCCTCGTACCGGGAGACGACGTAACTGTTCGTGGCCTCGTGCAGGATCAGCGGATGGCTCTCACGCATGATCCGGTAGGCCCCGTAGGGATCGGCGGCGAAGGCGGGCGAGAGAATGTCGGGTACGGGCGGTGCTTGCGAGGCGAGTGACTCTTGTGGGGCAGACGTCATGACGCTCCAGGGTCGTTGACGGGCAACGCCGCCAAGGTTATTGACCTACCGTCCGCTCTGAAACCCCCTGGGGGAACCATGCCCGCCGGCCTCCGCCCGTCCGTTCTCTTCGTCACCGATCTCGCCTACGAGGCGCGCGGGCGCCGCTACTGCGACGAGGACATCCACCTGACGTCGCGGCTGCGCGAGGACTTCGACGTCGCTCTCTGTCACCCCCGCGACGCCGCCGCGCTGCTGGAGGGCTTCGACGCCGTCGTCGTACGCAACAGCGGTCCGGTGCTGCACTACCAGGACGCGTACGACGCGTTCTGCGCGCGGGCCCGGGAGCTGGGCACGCGGGTCTACAACCCGCTGACCGGCCGGGGTGACATGGCGGGCAAGCAGTACCTCGTCGATCTGAGCCGGGCCGGATATCCCGTGATCCCGACCGTGGACCGGGCGGCGGATCTGGGGCTGCTGCCCGAGGCCGAGGGCTACGTCATCAAGCCGAAGCTGGGCGCGGACTCGGTCGGGCTGCAGTTCGTACGTACCCCGGCACTGCCTCCCGAGGCGGACGGCACGCAGTTGGTCCAGCCGCGGATCGACTTCCGCTACGAGGTGTCCTTCTACTTCGTCGACCACGACTTCCAGTACGCGCTGAACGCGCCGCACCCGGAGCAGCGGTGGGTGCTGGAGCCGTACGAGGCGAGCGCGGCGGATCTGGCGTTCGCGCGCGCGTTCGTCGACTGGAACGCCCTGGACCACGGCATCCAGCGGGTCGACGCGTGCCGGACGGAGGCGGGTGAGCTGCTGCTCGTCGAGCTGGAGGACCTCAATCCGTATCTCTCGCTGGACCGGGTGGCGCCGCCGGTGCGGGAGGTGTTCGTCGCGCGGATGAAGGCGTCGCTGAAGGATCTGCTGGGCTGACACGTCCGGCCGCCCCCCGCATGCGGGTGACAGGGGGCGGTGTGAGGGTGCAAAGGTGACCACTGCCAGCGAGACCGCCCCCGCCGCGCAGGCCCCCGGCGCACCGCCCCTGCTCGATCCGCGCCGCCGGAACATCGTCTTCGCGACGATCGTCCTGGGCATTCTGCTGGCGGCCCTGGACCAGACGATCGTGGGCACCGCGCTGCCCACGATCGTCTCGGACCTCGGGGGCGCCGCCCATATGTCGTGGGTGGTGACCGCGTATCTCCTGGCGGAGACCGTGGCGACGGTCCTGGTCGGCAAGTTCGGCGACCTGTTCGGCCGGAAGATCGTCTTCCAGCTCTCGGCGATCATCTTCATCACCGGTTCGTTCCTCTGCGGGCTCGCGACCAACATGACGCTGCTGATCGTGTGGCGCGGTCTGCAGGGCATCGGCGCGGGCGGTCTGATGGTCACGTCGATGGCGCTGATCGCCGATGTGATCCCGCTGCGCGACCGCGGCAAGTACCAGGGTGCGATCGGTGCCGTCTTCGGCGTCTCGACCGTCATCGGGCCGCTGCTGGGCGGCCTCTTCACCGACCATCTGACGTGGCGCTGGGCGTTCTACGTCAACGTCCCGATCGCGATCGTGGTGGTCATCGCGGCGGCCCGCACCATTCCGTCCGTGAAGGCGGCGGGACGTCCGGTGATCGACTATCTGGGCATCACGATGGTCACGGTCGGGGCGAGCTCGCTGATCCTGGCGACGAGCTGGGGCGGCAACGAGTACGCCTGGGGCTCCCCCGTCATCATCGGCCTGTTCGTCCTCGGCCTGGTCGCCCTGGCCGCGTTCTGCTTCGTCGAGTTCCGGGCGAAGGAACCGATGCTGCCGATGCGGCTGTTCAACAATCCGGTCTTCACGGTCTGCTCGATCCTCAGCTTCATCGTGGGCTTCGCGATGCTCGGCGCGATGATCTATCTGCCGACCTATCTGCAGTACGTGGACGGGGACTCGGCGACGCTCTCGGGGGTCCGGACGCTGCCGATGGTCATCGGTCTGCTGGCCGCCTCGATCTTCAGCGGCAACGTGGTCAGCAAGACCGGCCGCTACCGGATCTTCCCCATCGTGGGCTCCCTCGTCATGGCGGTCGGACTGTTCCTGCTCTCCCGGATGGGTCCGGACAGCGGGGTGTGGCTGGAGTCGCTGTACATGCTGGTGCTCGGGCTCGGCATCGGGCTGTGCATGCAGGTGCTGACGATCGCGGTGCAGAACACCGTCGACTACGCGGACCTGGGCACGGCGACGTCGGGCGTGACGTTCTTCCGTACGCTCGGCAGTTCCTTCGGTACGGCGGTCTTCGGGACCATCTACGCCAACTCGCTCGGCCCGAACCTCAAGGACGGGGTCGCGGAAGCGGTCCGGGCGGGCGGAGATCCGGCGGTCGTGGCGAAGGCCTCGCAGAGCCCGGAAGGGCTGCACTCCCTCCCCGACGCCCAGTCGGCGCCTCTCGCCCAGGCATACGCCGACACCCTGCACACGGTGTTCCTGTGGACGGTGCCGGTCGCGGTGCTCGGCTTCGTCGTGGCGCTGTTCCTGAAGCAGGTGAAGCTGCGGGACACAGCGCGGGCCGGCTCGACCGACATGGGCGAGGGGTTCGCGTCGCCGAGCACCGGGGATTCCGCCCGGCTGCTGGAGTTCTCGGTGGCCAAGGTCCTGCGGCGGGTGGACCCGGACACGGCCCGGCGGATCGTGGCCTCGTCCGACACCCGGCTCGACATGGCGGGGGCCTGGGCGGTGATGCAGGTCGAGCTGTTCACCCGGATGGTCGGCCATGCGGGGCTCCGGCTGATCGCGGCCCGGCACCGGATTCCGCCGGAGGTCCTGGTGCCCGTCTTCGACCGGATGATCGAGGAGGGCTACCTCACCGGGGACGGCCATCTGTTCACACACACCGAGGCGGGCAGCCGGGAGGCCAGGACCATCAACGACGCGTGGTCCCACTGGCTCACCGAGCAGTTGGGCGACCAGGGTGCGCAGGCGGACGACGCCCGGCTGCGCGCCGCGGTCGACGTGATCGCCAAACGGCTGCTGGCGGAGGACCTCACGCAGGAGCTCTCGCCGGTGGCCCCGGCGGGCGCACCGGTCTGACGTCGGTCCGGGTTCGCGCGTCAGTCGGCGAAGACGGCCGACTCGTAGACCCAGGCGCCCTCGTGCCGGACGAAGCGGCTCTTCTCGTGCAGCGAATCGCGGTGGCCGGCGGCCGTGTAGTGCGCCCGGAAGGTGACCGTGCCCGTGGTGTGGAAGGCGCTGCCCTCCGTCGTCTCCAGGATCTCCAGGCCCTGCCAGCGCTGCCCGGGATCGAGTTCGAGGACGTCGGGGCGGTGGTCCGGGTGCCAGGTGCGCAGCAGGTACGCGACGTCCCGGACGACGAAGGCGGCGTACCGCGAGCGCATCAGCGCCTCGCACGTCGGCGCCGGTGCCCCGGCGTGGAACCGCCCGCAGCACTCACCGTAGGTGGCGGGCAGCCCGCACGGGCACGGCAGGGCGGCCGTGACCTGAAAGGCGGGGGCGGCGGAGGGCCGTCGGGGGCGTGAGGTGCGTCGGGACATGGGTCCATTGTGGCCTGCGGCGGCATCGTTCCCTGACGTGCCGCCGCACGGGGCCCGATCAGGCCTTGCGGGCCACGCCCGCGTAGCCCGGGATCGGTTCGTCGCCCGGGACGTCGATGACCTCGCCGAGCTCCGGGTGCCAGTCGGCGGAGAGCGAGACGCCGGGGTCGACGAGTTCGAGGCCGTGGAAGAAGGCGGTGAGTTCGGCGCGGCTGCGCGGGCGCAGGGTCATGCCCCGGGCCTTGTACATGGCGGCGGCTTTGGCCGCGCCCTCCGGGTCGAAGTCGCCGGTGGTCTGCGAGAGGACGAGGTAGCTGCCGGGGGCGAGCTGGTCGACCAGGCGGTCCACGAGTTCGGCGGCACCGTCCTCGTCGTCCAGGAAGTGCAGCAGCGCCAGCAGGGACAGGGCGATGGGCCGGTCGAAGTCGAGGACCTTGCCGGCTGCTTCCAGGATGACCTCGGGGCTGCGGGCGTCGGCCTGGATGTACTCGGTTGCGCCTTCCGGGGTGGAGCGCAGCAGGGCCGCCGCATGGGCGAGGACGATCGGGTCGTTGTCGCAGTAGACGATGCGCGCGTCCGGCGCGGTCTGCTGGGCGACCTGGTGGAGGTTCGGCTCGGTCGGTATCCCGGCGCCGATGTCGAGGAACTGCCGGATGCCGTGCTCCGCGAGCCAGCGGGTGGAGCGGTGCATGAAGGCCCGGTTGACGCGTGCCATGTCACGGCCTCGTGCGTCCACGGCCAGCAGCTGCCGGGCCATCTGCTCGTCGATCGGATAGTTGTCCTTGCCGCCCAGGAACCAGTCGTACATGCGCGCGGGATGCGGCTTGCTGGTGTCGATCTCGACGGGGGGCTCGTGCCCGGTCATAGCGCGCTCCTTGGATCCGTGTCGGCGAACAGAGGACGAAATGCGGCGCGCGGCGACCGGGAACCGTCCGCGCGGTGGGGTCAGGTCAGAAGGAAGTCTGCCTGACCGGCCTTGGCGCCCTGGATGAAAGCGGCAATCTCGCGGTGGGAGTAGATGAGGGCCGGGCCGTCGGGGTCCGCGGACTGGCGCATGGCGATTCTTCCGTCGGAGAGCTTCATCGCCTCGACGCAGTTGCCGCCGTTGCCACCGCTCCACGGCTTGTACCAGCCCTCGGAGCCGAGATCAGCGGCCGGCATGCCGTTGTATATGGGGGTCATCACAGCTCCTTGCGGAAGTCCCGGAGGATTTCCTTCGTGCGTTGTGCAGTCGCGGCCTGGGCCGCCATGCGGTCCATGACCTCGAGGTACGAAGCCACCTCGGGGCGCGCGTCGAAGTAGACGGCCCCGGTCAGGTACTCGCTGTAGACCATGTCGGGCAGTTCGGGGACGGCGAACCGGAAGAGGACGAACGGCCCGTAGGTGCCCGGGTGATGGCCGGTGGAGAACTCGGCGATCTGCAGGGTCACATTGGGCATCTCGGTCGCTGCCAGCAGCCGGTCGGTCTGGGCGCGCATGGCCTCGGGGCTGCCCACCGGGCGGCGCAGCACCGTCTCGTCCATGACCACCCACAGCCGCGGGGCGTCCGGCCGGGTCAGCAGGGACTGCCGCTCCATGCGCAGCGCCACATGGCGCTCGATGTCCTCCGGCCTGGTCTGGCCGACGGCTCCGGTGCGCATCACCGAGCGCGCGTAGTCCTCGGTCTGCAGGAGTCCGGGGACGAAGTGCGGCTCGTACATGCGCAGGAGGCTCGCGGCGCCCTCCAGGCTGACGTACATGCTGAACCAGTCGGGCAGCACGTCGTGGAACCGCTGCCACCAGCCAGGCTTGTTGGCCTCCTCGGTGAGGTCGACGAAGGCGTCGGCCTCCTCCTCGCCGATCCCGTAGGCCTTCAGGAGCGACTGCACATAGGGGATCTTGAGAGCGACCTCGGCGGTCTCCATCCTGCGGATCGTCGCCGGGGCGACGCGGAGCACCTTGGCTGCCTGGTCCCGGCTCAGGCCGACGCGCTCCCGCAGATCCTGCAGGCGCTTGCCGAGAACGACCTGACCCACGGTCGGGGCGGACCGCGGTTCGCTCACTTCAGACCTCCCCATGCGCTGTTTGCCAAGAGTGTGCCATGTGCGTGCCATCAAAGACACAGCCACTCTGAATTTTTCAGAGTGCCCCTTGCCAAGTGTTCACGACAGGGGGACAGTTGGGGAGTGAACAAGTTCGGTCGTCATGCCCGCCCTTTTCAGGAAGATCGCGAAGCGTGACACAGCCCCCACTGTGAGGATTCGGTCGTGGCACCTGGCAGTGCGCTCATCCCCCGGCTCGTGGACCTCAGCCCCGGGACGGAAGCGCTCCGATACTGCTTCGCGCTGCCCGCGCACCCCGAGTCGGTCGCCGGCGCCCGGCGGTTGACGCGGTCCCGGCTGGACGAGTGGCGGTTGAACGGCGACGCCTACGACGCGGCAGTCCTCATCGTGTCCGAACTGGTCACCAACGCGGTGGTGCACACCGCCAGCGCGCGCGTCGTGTGCGAACTGCGCCGCCTGAAGAACCGGCTTCGCATAGCCGTACAGGACCAAGGACACCAGCCCGGCGGACCCCGACTGGGCGTCGGCGCCGACGACGAGCACGGACGCGGCCTGCTGCTCGTCGACGCGATGTGCAGCGCCTGGGGGTCCCGCGACGCCGGGGACGGCTCGGGCCGCATCGTCTGGGCGGAACTGCCGCACGGCTCGGAGCACTCATGTTGAAGAACGCCATGTCCCATCTGCTCGGAGCCAGGCGCTCCCGCGAACCCGGCTGCGCCACCGGCGTCGGCATGGTGCAACTGCCCCTGCCGACGGCCCTCTCGGCGAGCCTGGGCTGCGACGCGGTGGGGGTGCCCGCGCGCTACGGTTTCCGGCTGATGTCCCATCTGCCGCGCACGGGCTGCGTCTTCGCGGACGCCGACCGCTGGTGGTGGATCGTCCCGGCCGGCTCCGACCTCGATCTGGACTGGCCCGCGCAGGCCGCGTACGCCCGCGGGGCGTACGTCCCCGCGGTGCGGCCCCGGCTGATCCACCGGCCCGACAGCCGTACGCCGTACACGCCGCCCATTCCGCTGTTCCTCATGGTGTGCCAGGTGACGGGTGTGACTCCTTCGTGGGCACCCGCGGGCGGCCGGCGCGTCGTCTCCGCTCCCTGATCCCGTCCGTGTGTACGGGTGAGTGGGGACTGCACCGGCGCCCAATTTCCGCTGCGGGCCGGGTTGCACGCAGCGGTTGACCCGCTCTCTCATCCGTTCCGGATCTCGGTCACGCTGCGTTGTCAGTGGTCGGTTCTACTGTGGAATCACTGATCGAAAAGCCCGTGGCAGTGCGGGTCGGACGGGTGTGAAGGGGGCGGGCGCACAGATGGCGAAGTCGAGCGCCGAGAAGGAACGTACGGGGTACCAGGAGGCGGGGGCCGGCGATGTGCGCGAGGATCCCGCGGCGCTGCCCGACGAGGACACCTTCGTGCTGCCGGCCGGCTGGCAGCGTGTACTGCACCCCCGGCGGGGTGGGGTGGTGCGTACACCCGCCAGGGCCCAGCCGAAACAGCTGACGGCGGTCGAGGCCCGCACGGCCGAGGAGAAGGCGTGGATCCAGGAGTTCCTGGACGCGCCGGGGAGCGATGCGGGTCTGGTGGACCTGACGCGGATGCACCTGGCCGGCAGTCGTTCACCGGCCGGAGCGGCGGCCGTGGCCTCGATCGTCGGACTCGTCTCGCCGCATGCCGGTTCGTGGGCCGACAGTTGGGTGCGGCTGGGCGGACTGCCGTTCGCGGCCCGTGCCGTGGTCGAGCTGTTCCTGACCGAGGCCCACTGGATGCAGCGGGGCGCCAAGCGCTACGACCCCTGGCTGGAGGCGCGCACCCACACCCCCCAGTCCTACTGGACGGAGACCTGCCGGCCCGCTGCCGACCGGGTGCGGTCGCTGCTCGCCGCCGCGGACGAGGAGACCTACCGGGCCACGGTCGAGGCGCTCTCCCGGTGCCGTACCGACTCCTACCGGAGGATCGTCACGGCCTATCTGGCGCCGAGCGAGACCGACTGGGTCGCGGGGCTCTGCACGGATCCCGAGGTCACCGCCGAACAGGACAACGCCATCCTCTCCCTGGTGTACTGCACTCTCAACTCCGCCGACCAGGCGCGGGCCTTCGCGCACAAGCCCGTCATCAGTCACAGCACGGCCCTGATCGCGACCGCGGCCGAGGGGATCGGCCCGGCCGTCGTCCCGCTGCTCGGCCCGGACCTGCACCATGCCTACGCCTGCGCGGACGGCGTGAAGCAGGTCTCCCACGCCCTTGCGGAGTTCCCGACGGACGAGTCGTTCCTCCTCCTGCTCGGCCACTCGGACAACAAGCACGTCCGTCCCGCCCTCATGGAAGCAACGCATCGCTATCCGGTCCGGGCGCTGCGGCTGCTCGCCGCAGCGGTACGCGACCACGGCGGTTCGGCGTCAAGCGTCTCGCGACAGCTGCTGGTGGGGCACATCGCCGCCCATCGCGCTCTCGTGGAGAGGGTGCTGCCGACGCTCGACAGCGGCCTGGCGGAGATCGTCGAACCGCTCCTCAACCCGGCGAACCGGATCGCCGACGCGCCCGCCGACGCCCTTCCGGCGGTGCTGACGGCCCCGCCGTGGACCCGGGAGCGGAGCAGGGCAAGGCCCATGGTCGTGACGGGCCCGACGGCTGCCGGCGAGACCGTGGTGGAGTGGCTGCCCGGCGAGCGGGAACAGTGGGCCGCCTCCACCAGTTGGTACACCCGCCGGCACAGTGCCGGCGACTGGGAGAAGGACATCGCGGCGCTGCGCTACCGCCTCGACGCGCCGGACCTCCAGCCGGCCTGGGTCTATGTCCACGGCCCCGAAGAGCTGGTCGCACCGCTGCTCGCCACCTGGGATCCGACCGACCTGTGGGACGGCTCGGACACGCTGAAGCCGATAGCCGCCCGCTTCGGACTCACCGCCCTGCCGCTGCTGCTGCGAGTCGTGCCCCGGCAACCGAGCTCCCTCGCCCAGCTGCTGCTGCCCTTCGTCGATGTGTCGGTCGCCCGGCACATGGCCGACTGGTCGGTGCGGCTCAAGTCCACGGCGCCCCTCGCCCGTTCCTGGTTCGAGCGGCACGGTGTCCGGGCCGCCCCGTTGCTGGTGCCCGATGCCGTCGGCAAGGCCGGCAGGGCACGGCGCGCCGCCGAGCAGGCCCTCGTCCAGATCGCCGCGCTGCACGGCGACGCGGTGGTCCGCCGTGCGGCCGAGGCATACGGCGCGCAGGCGGCGGACGCGGTGGCCGGGCTGCTGACGGCCGATCCGCTGGAGCGGGCGCTGCCCACCGTCATGCCGGTGGTGCCGGGGTGGGCGGATCCGGCGCTGCTGCCGCAGATCACGGTCACGTCGGGCGGCGCCCTGCCGCAGGAATCGGTGCGCCATCTGCTGACCATGCTGGCGATGTCCGGTCCCGGCGGGCCGTATCCGGGGCTCGCGGAGGTGACGCGGACGGCGGATACCGCCTCGCTGGCCGAGTTCGCCTGGGCCCTCTTCGAGCAGTGGCGGCTCGCCTCCCTCCCCGCCAAGGAGTCATGGGCGCTGTACGCCCTGGGCCGGCTGGGCGACGACGGGACGGTGCGCCGTCTGACACCGGTGATCCGGTCCTGGCCCGGCGAGGGCGCCCACCACCGGGCGGTCGAGGGCCTCGATGTGCTGGCGGCGATCGGCAGCGATGTCGCACTCCTGCATCTGCACGGCATCTCCCAGCGGGTGAGGTTCAAGGCTCTGAAGGTCCGGGCCACGGAGAAGATCGCCGAGGTGGCGGCCGGTCTCGGGCTCACGGGAGAGCAGCTCTCCGACCGGCTGGTGCCCGACTTCGGTCTGGACACGAACGGCTCCACGGTCGTCGACTACGGCACCCGGACGTTCACGGTGGGATTCGACGAGCAGCTGCGGCCGTACGTCAGTGACAGCGACGGCAAGCGCCGCAAGGACCTGCCGAAGCCGGGCGCCCGGGACGACGCGGAGCTGGCCCCGGCCGAGCGCAAGCGGTTCATGGCCCTGAAGAAGGATGTGCGGACGGTGGCGTCCGACCAGGTGCGGCGGCTGGAGGCCGCGATGGTGGCGGGCCGGTCCTGGACGGCGCAGGAGTTCAACGAGCTGTTCGTCGGCCATCCGCTGCTGTGGCACCTGGTGCGACGCCTGGTGTGGCTGAGCGAGACGGACGGGGAGGCCACCGCGTTCCGGGTGGCGGAGGACCGTACGTTCGCCGATGCCGAGGGCGAGACCTTCGCGCTCCCCGGGGAAGCGACCGTGCGTCTGCCTCACCCCTTGCACCTGGGTGCGGAGTTGGCCACCACCTGGTCGGAGGTGTTCGCGGATGACGAGATCCTGCAGCCCTTCCCTCAGCTGGGACGTGCCGTGTTCACACCGACCGAGGAGGAGACGGGCAGCCACCGCCTGACCCGCTTCGAGGGCCTCAAGGTACCGACGGGCAAGGTCCTCGGTCTGGAGCGTCGCGGCTGGGCACGCGGGGTGCCGCAGGACGCCGGGGTGGAGCGCTGGATCTCCAAGCGGCTCGGCGACGACTGCTGTCTGGTCATCGCGCTGGACACGGGCATCGCGGTCGGCGTGGTCGACATGTTTCCCGACCAGACCCTGGAGACCGTCTGGCTCGACACGCAGCCCGGCGACTACTGGCTGCGCCGCAGCTACCCGCTGCGCTTCGCCGGGCTGGACACCGTAACCGTGTCCGAACTCCTCGCCGATCTGGCCGAACTCACCGAGGGCGTCGCGTCATGACCGTACGGAACCACACCCCCACCGGTACGGCCGACGGGATGGACGAGGCGGTCCCGGCCCTCGTTCAGCGCAGATACGAGAGCTCCGGGTGGACCTTGATGTAGCCGTCGACCAGCCGACGGGCGACGGTGACCGAGTCGACCAGCGGGTGCAGTGCGAAGGCCCGGACGGCGTCGGCGCGTGAGCCGCTCGCTGCCGCGTCGAGCACCGCGCGTTCCACTGCCTTCACTGCCGTGACCAGCCCGACGGCGTGGTACGGAAGCGGATCGACGGCGACGGGGCGGGCACCGTTGGCGTCGACGAGACACGGCGCCTCGATGACGGCGTCCGCGTCGAGCACCGAAAGGGTGGTGCGGTTGCGGACGTTGAGGATGAGGGAGGTCTGTTCGTTCCGGGCGACGGCGCGCATGAGAGCGAGGGCGACCTGCTCGTAGCCGCCGGAGTCCAGATCGCTCTCGTCGCGCTCACCGGCCCCCGCGACCTCACGGTTCTCCGACATGTACGTCGCCTCGCGCTCGGCGCGGGTGCGGTCCCAGGTGGCCAGCGCGGGCGTGGCCGGGTCCTTCATCCGGCCGTAGAAGCCCTCCTGCTGTTCGCGGAGGAAAGCGCCCCGGGTCTGCTCCGCCTCCTGGTAGGCGTGGACCGCCTCACGGTTGAAGTAGTAGTAGTGGAGGTATTCGTTGGGGATCGCACCCAGGGAGCGCAGCCAGCCGGCGCCGAAGAGCCGGCCTTCCTCGAACGAGCCGAGCAGTTCCGGGTCGGCCAGCAGCCGCGGGAGTTCGTCGCGGCCCTCGACGTACAGCCCGCGCACCCAGCCGAGGTGGTTGAGCCCTACGTAGTCGATCCGGGCCCGGTCGGGGTCGGCGCCGAGCACGCGGGCGATGCGGCGGCCGAGGCCGACCGGTGAGTCGCAGATCCCGATGACGCGGTCGCCGAGGTGCTGGGACATGGCCTCGGTGACCAGGCCCGCGGGGTTGGTGAAGTTGATGACCCAGGCGTGCGG
The DNA here is from genome assembly GCF_036013915.1 of Streptomyces sp. NBC_00464. Classification (NCBI taxonomy): domain Bacteria; kingdom Bacillati; phylum Actinomycetota; class Actinomycetes; order Kitasatosporales; family Streptomycetaceae; genus Streptomyces; species Streptomyces sp. NBC_00464. The sequence continues at coordinate 289,574 of NZ_CP107899.1, forward strand.
GGCGAGCCGGGCGATGCGCCGGGCCAGATCGACGGCGACCGGCACGGTGCGCAGCCCGTAGGCGATGCCGCCCGCGCCGACCGTTTCCTGGCCGAGAACGCCCTCGTCGAGGGCCACCCGTTCGTCCGCGGCCCGGCCCGCGAGGCCGCCCACCCGGATCGCCGAGAAGACGAAGTCGGCGCCGCGCAGCGCGTCGTCCAGTTCGCTGGTCGCGACGACGGTGGGCGCGTCCGGGATTCCCTCGGCCTGCTCGGTGAGGACCCGGGCCACGGCGGTGAGCCGGTCGACGTCCGTGTCGTAGAGGGTGACGGCCGAGACGCGGCCCTCGGCGTGATCGGCGAGCAGCGCCCCGTACACCAGTGGTACCCGGAATCCGCCGCCGCCCAGAATTGTCAGCTTCACGCTTCCGCATGGTACGTGGGATGACCGCGCGGGGCCCCGAGCGACCGGCGGGTGCGCCCGCGCCACGGCGGCGGCCCGGCCGCGGGGACCCTCATCAGGTCCGCCGACGCCGGGCCGCCGCTTTCAGGAGCTGCCGGTCAGTAGCCGTTCCACCAGCGGGTCACGACGCGCCACAGCCTGGCCGGCGCCGCGGGCCTGCGCTGCTGCGGGATCATCCCGGCGGCGGAGCCCTTGCCCGCCCCGTTGTCTACGGATCCGTCGACGGATCCGGAAACGGAGGCGGTCGCCCCCTTCGGACCCGCGCCGGCCGCTGCGTGGGCCGGTTCCGACGGGGCGGACACGCGTTCGGGGGTCGGCGCCGTGTGCCGTACCGCGGACTGCACCTCCCAGTCCTGGCGCGACGGATTCGGCTTGCCCATGGACGGCGGTTCCCGGTCGTCCTGCGGGGGGCGCGGCGCGAACTCGGCGGGGAGTTCCACCAGGTGGCGGCCCATGAAGTTGCCGACCCAGCGCAGTTCGCTCTCGTCGACGGAGAGTTCGAGGTCGGGCAGGCGCATCAGCAGGGCGTCGACGCCCACGTCCGCGATGGCGCGTCCGATGTCCTGGCCCGGGCACTCGTGGGGCCCGCCACTGAACGCGAGGTGGGCGCGGTTGCCCTCCATGCCGGCGTTCAGGTCGGGCCTTACCACCGGGTCGGTGTTGGCCGGGGCGATGCCGACGATCAGCGCGTCCCCCGCCTTGATGCGCTGCCCGCCCAGCTCCGTGTCGCCCACCGCCCAGCGGCCGAGGACCGCGGTCAACGGCGGTTCGTCCCACAGGGTCTGCTCGACCGCCTCGGGCACGGTCATGTGGCCGCCGCTGAGCCGGGCCCGGAAGCGCGGATCGGTGAGCACCATGCGGAGCACGTTGGCGATCAGGTTGGTGGTCGCTTCGTAGGCGGAGATCAGGATGACCCGCAGATGCTCGGCCAGCTCCTTGTCGTTCATCTCGGCCGGGTGCTCGACGAGCCAGGTGGCGAAGTCGTCCGCGGGTTCGCGGCGGCGCCGCTCGACGAGACGGTTCAGCGTGTCCAGCACATAGGCGTTGCTCTCGACGGCGGTCGCGGTGCCCCGGGTCATGTCACGGGCGGCCTGCACCATCCGGTCGTTGTACTCCTCGGGCATGCCGATGATCGCGCACAGCACCATCATGGGCAGCCGCTCGGCGAACTGACTCACCAGGTCGGTGCGGCCCTCCCGGCAGAAGTCGTTGACGAGCCGGCTGCTGTAACGGTTGACGTGCCGCCGCACGCCGCGGGTGTCGATCCGGCTCATGGCGTCGGTGACGGCGCCGCGCTGACGCTCATGGGTGGCACCGTCGGCGAAGACGCAGACCGGCTGCCAGGTGAAGATCGGTGCCAGTGGGTGGTCCGGTGCGACGGTGCCGTCCTGCAAAGCCCGCCAGCGGCGCGAGTCCCGGGAGAACTGCGAGGGCGTACGGGTCATGTGCAGGTTCTCGCTGTGCCCGAGGACCAGCCAGGCGGGTACGTCGCCGTGCAGCAGGACGGGCGCCACCGAGCCGTGTTCGGCGCGCAGTTTCTCGTACAGGCCGTGCGGGTCCTGTTCGGCCTCGGGGCCGTAGAGGCGTCGCAGGCCGCCGGGGCCGATACCGAGGCCGTGGGCCGGGCACTCGGGGGGCGGAACCGGCCCCGTGGCCTCGCCGGGCTCGTAGTGGAATGGGGTTGTCACGATCGCTCCAGGGATCAGGCTGCCAAGGGCCGGACGAATGGGATACGCGGTGGGGGCGCGCGGATCGGTTGCGGGGTGGGCGTGCGGGCAACGCGTTCGGTCGACGTCAGCCCAGCGGGACGGCCAGGCTGTGCAGATAGCGCATCAGCGTCATCAGCACATCGCGGCTGGAGGCGCGCAGCCGGGCGTCGCAGTCGATCATCGGGACCTCGTCCGGCAGGTCCAGAGCGCTGCGCAGCGCCTCGACGGGGTGGTTCGGCGCGTCGGGGAAGGTGTTGACGGCGACGACGAACGGCACACCGCGCTCCTCCAGCCGCCCGATGACGTCGAAGCTGACTTCGAGCCGGCGGGTGTCGATGAGCACGACGGCGCCGAGTGCGCCCTCGAACAGTCCGTTCCACAGGAACCAGAAGCGCTCCTGGCCCGGGGTGCCGAACAGATAGAGGATCAGTTCCTGGCTGATGCTGATCCGGCCGAAGTCCATGGCGACGGTGGTGGCGGTCTTGCTCTCCACCCCGAAGTTGTCGTCCACGCCGACGCCGGCCTGGGTCATGGTCTCTTCGGTGGTCAGCGGCCGGATCTCGCTGACCGAGCCGACCATGGTCGTCTTGCCGACCCCGAACCCGCCGACGATCACGACCTTCACCGCGGCGGTGGCCGTGGTGGGGAGGACGTCCTCGCTCCGGGGGCCCGTGATCGTGTCAGAGTTTCTGAAGTCCATGCATCACCGCTTCGAGGAGGGACCTGTCCGGGAGGGTCGCGCGGACGATGGGCGCGCGCGACTCGATCAGTTCCGTGGCGAGGAGTTCGGTGAGGAGCGAGGTCACCACGCTGAAGGGCAGGCTGAGGTAGGCGGAGATCTCGGCGACGGATAACGGTGCCTGGCAGAGCCGAAGGATCACGGCCTGCTCGGGCTGGACCGTCGGTTTCGGCTGCGACTTCGAGACCACCATCGTGACCAGGTCGAGCGCTGCCCGCTCGCTGCCGTCGGGATCGCCGGTGATGACGTACAGCCGTTCCGGATCGCTCAGTGCCGGATCGGCCTTGCGGCGTTCTCGTCGGGAAGAACTCATCCGGCCTGCCCGTCGTGTCGGGGCGGGCTCGTGAGATGGGCGCCGATGCGTACGACCATGTCGCGCATCCGTGCTCCGACGAGTCCCGCGTCGACCGTCTCACCGGCGAGCACCGCGAGATAGGCGCCGGCCCCCGCGGCCATCAGATAGAAGAAGCCGCCGGTCACCTCGATGACGACGAGCCGCATTCTGCCGTCGCTGTACGGGATCTCCGAGGCGACCGCGGCGGCCAGGCTCTGCAGCCCGGCGCAGGCCGCCGCGAGCCGGTCGGCGACGTCGGGGTCGCCGCCGTGCCGGGCGATGCGCAGGCCGTCCGCGGAGAGCACGACGATCTGATGGATGTCGGGGACGTCGTCGGCGAGCTCTTTGAGCATCCAGTCCATGTTGCCCCGCTGCTGGATCACTTCAGGTCTCCCTTGTCCCACGCGTCGTCAGAGTTGTCGTCCGCCCCGGGCTCCTGCGGCACACCGTTGGCGGCCTTGGTGAACGCCTCCAGCCAGATCCCGGGAGGCGGCTCCTTGCCGTTGGCCTGACCGTTGCCGTTGCCGTTGCCGTTTCCGTTTCCGTAGCCGTTGCTCCGGGCTGCGCCGGGGTCGGTGGACTGGGCGGGAAGGTTGTGCGAACCCAGCGGTGCGCGGCCCCGGCTGCGGCGCTGCGGCAGTCCGCCCGAGGTCCACTCGGTCACCACGGGGGGGTCGTCCTCCACGGCGGCGGCCGGTGCGGCCGGGCGGGTGTCGGGTGCGACCGGTCCGGTGGCCTGGCGGGAGGCGACGGGTTGCGGCTTGCGGTGGGAGCTGCGGGTCGGGACGACGTGCTTCATGTCCGCGAGGTCGATGTCGCTGGTGGGCCGCGACGTGGCGCCGATACCGTGGGCGATACCGGGAGCCGGCCCGGTGGTGATCATGGCGCGGGGCACGATGAGCACGGCGCGGACACCGCCGTACGCGGACTGCCGCAGCGACACCTGGAGGTCGTACATCCGCGACAGTCGGCCGACGACCGCCATGCCGAGGCGGGGGGACTCGCCGAGGTCGTTCATGCTGGAGCCGGCCTGGGCCCTGGCGAGCATGTTCTCGGCCCTGGCGCGTGCCTCCTCGCTGAGGCTGACCCCGCCGTCCTCGATCTCGATGGCGATGCCGGTCTGGACCTCGACGGCGGTGACGTGCACGCGGGTCTGCGGCGGCGAGTACCGGGTGGCGTTGTCGAGGAGTTCGGCGCAGGCGTGGATGAGCGGTTCGACCGCGGTGCCGATGATGGCGACCTTGGCGATCGAGTGCAGATCGACGCGTGGGTACTCCAGGATGCGCGACATCGCGCCGCGCAACACGCTGAACAGCGGTACGGGCTTGGGCCACTGACGGCTGGGGCGGGCCCCGCCGAGTACGGCGATGGAGTCGGCGAGCCGGCCGATCAGCGCGGTGCCGTGGTCGATGCGCAGGAGGTCGTCGAAGACGTCGGGGTTGCGCCCGTGGTGCTCCTCCATCTCCCGCAGCTCGCTGGCCTGTCGGTGGACGATCGCCTGGACGCGGCGGGCGACGTTGACGAAGGCGCGCTGCGCGGAGTCACGCGTCGCCTCCTCGTTGTCGATGATGTCCAGCACGGTGTAGACGAGGGCGCGCTGGGCGTCGGGGAGATGGCGGTAGACCTCGTCACCGTCCACGACGTCCCGCAGCACCTCGTCGGGCGAATTGCCCACGCGCAGCCGGTGGATCGCAGCAGGAAGGAGCTCCTTGCTGATCCGCACAGTCTCTTCGTCGTGATTGGCGATGCGCCGCTCCAGCGTGGTGACGCGCTGCTCGTAGTGGGCGCGCTGCCGCCGGATCGTGCGTGAGCGGCGGGAGAGTTCGGCGGTGAGCACGGCGACCACGACAGTGGCGAAGACGCCGCACCAGACGACTGGCATCCGCGCGGCCTCGGCAACCAGCGCTACGCCGGCGGCGGTTGCGCCGGCCATCACGACGACGGGCAGCAACACGGCCCGGACGACTGGTGTTTCTCGGTCGATCGGTGGTGATTCGACACGAACCATCTAAAACCTCTGGCGGTTGATTCGGGAGGTAATCAGGAGGTACCGCGCTTGCAGGGCAGTAGGGAACAAGCGCTCGAATTCATATCAACTCGACTTCACTGCGCGTGAGCTTAGTCAGATCGAAACAGTGGTTCGGCACATTCACCCAACCCCCTGCGCGAGCGCTCCCGCGGTAATACACTCACGAGTTTTTGCACGCACCGCCAACAGGCGTGCGCGGGGAGTGACGAGAGGGGGCGATCCGGGGGAATCGCTCACCGTTGTCCTTCACAGCGGGACGCAGATGCCCGTAGCGTCCACTGCAGCCACTCTGGACACAGTCAAGAAGTACGGTGAAACGGTGAATTGCCGAACAATCCGGCTTCAGAACGAACCCTGATGTCCCTCAGAGAGGGACAAGGGCACATGTGATCGAAGCGGATCGAAAGGAGCAGATTCATGACCACCGCAAGAGTGCCGGGCAATCCGGGGCACGAAGGGGAACAGACGTCTCATGGGACCGACGCGGGGCTACACCATCGAATCGCTCGACAGCGGCCTCCGGCTGATGCAGCTGTTCCTCACCCATGACTCGCTGACCGTCTCCGAGGCGGCCGAGCTGCTCTCGATCGGCCGCTCCACCGCCCACCGGGTCCTCAGCACCCTGGAGGGACGCGGATTCGCGATCCGGGAGGACTCGGGGCGGGGTTACTCGGCCGGTCCCGAGCTGGTGCGGCTGGGCCGCCCGGCCGGATTCGGAGCCCCCGTCCGGGAGCGGGTCGGTGCGGTACTGGACGACGCCGTGCTGCGCACGGGCGAGACGGTGCTGAGCGCCGCCCTGATCGGTGATCAGGTCATCGTCACCGACGGCCGGGAGTCCTCCCATCCGGTACGGGTGATGCTGGAGCGGAACCGCACCCGTCCCGCGCACGCCACGGCGGGCGGCAGGCTGCTGCTCTCCCGGATGACCACCGAACAGGTCTGCGCCCTGTATCCCCAGGAACGCCTGAACGCGGTCACCCCCCACACGGTCGCCTCCCGGCCGGAGCTCCTCGCCGAGCTGGCCCGGACCCGCGACCGCGGATACGCGCTCAGCCGGGGCGAGTCGGTGCAGGGCATGCACACGGTCGCCGTGCCGCTGGCCGGCTCCACCTGGCGCGACCGGCTGGCACTGGCGGCATGCGCACCGGCCGGCCGCGGCGACGACGCCGCGCTGGAACGCCGCGCCGGCGAGCTGCTCCGGTCCGCCGCACTGCTCGGCACGACCGGGTAGCCCGGCGGGTCAGCGGCGGAAAACCGGGTACCCCGGCGGGTCAGCGGCGAAACGGGGTACCCGGCGCGTCATCGACGCGACCGCCCGTCAGGTCAGCGGCGGGCGCCGCCGATGCGGCCTTCCAGCTGGACCAGCAGTTCGCCGAGCTGTGCGCCGAGCCGGTCGCGCGACTCCGCGTCGAGGCCGGAGAGCAACGCGCGCTCGTACGCGAGCTGCTTGGGCAGCAGCCCGTCGACCAGTTCGCGCCCCTCGTCGGTGAGGCGGACGAGCGCGACCCGGCGGTCCCGGGCATCGCTGCGGCGGTCGATCAGGCCGCTCTCCTGGAGGACCCGGAGGCGTTTGGTGACGGCGGCGCCGGAGGAGAACGTCTCCCTGGCAAGTTCGCCCGGCGTGAGTTCCCGGCCGGTCCGTCGCACGGCGCCCAGCAGGTCGAACTCGGCGCGGGTCAGTCCGGCGGCCCGCAGCGGCGCGTCCTCGGCCTGCTGGAGCAGGGCGGAGCAGCGGTTGATACGGCCGATGAGTTCCATCGGCCCGGTGTCGAGTTCCGGGTTCACGGCCTGCCACTGCCGTACCACCGAGGCCACGATGTCGTCGGTCACACCGCTCCGTTCTCCTGGGCCGGGGAGATGATCCCCTGCCGTGTCGCTGTCGCCGCGAGCGTACGGTGTCCGGCCTGCTCGGCCGCGAGCACCGCCTCCTGGGGCAGGTCGCGCTGCCACCACTCACCGGCGGCGGTGTCGTCCGCCTCGCGCAGTTCGACCAGGGATCCGGTGAGCCTGCGGCGGGCGGCGTCCAGCGCGGCGGGCGCGGGTGCGGGCGCCGCGAGCGTCCGTACGGCGTGGGCGCGGGCCTGCTCGGCGGCGGCGAGGGCCTGCTCGACGCGGCCGGTGGCACGGCGGTTGGTGACGAGCACCGCGGCGAGGAACCCGACGGCGGCGCCGATGACGGTGTCCAGGACCCGGTCGCCGATGAGTTCACCGGCCGGGTGGCTGCCGGCGTACTCCAGGACGAGCAGCGCCATCGGGGTGACGGCCACGGAGCCGAGCCAGTAGTTGCGGGTGATCAGGGCCTCGGCGGCGAAACCGAAGAAGAGGCAGAAGCCGATCAGGGCCAGCGGGTCCATCCGGGCGACCGGGAGCACTGCGGCGAAGACCAGGACGCCGAGGAGGTTTCCGAGGGTGCGCTGCAGCGTGCGGTTCCAGGAGAGCGTGACGTTGGCCTGGTAGAGCGAGGCGGCGGTCACGATCGCCCAGTAGGGGCGCCCGACACCGACGGCTGAACAGATGTATCCGGCCAGGGCGCAGCCGATCAGCGTGCGGGCCGCGACCGGCAGCAGCGGGGAGCCGGGGGCGAGGCGGTGCAGCAGGGCGCGCAGGGGTCCGCCGCGGGCGGCGCGTTCGGCGTCGACGCCGAAGAGTTCGGCGGCGGTTCCGGGGGCGGGTGCCGGGGTGGGGACGGGCCCGCGGGACCGGGTCTGCCGGGCCCACTCGCGGAGCCGGTCGGCGTCCCCGGCCGGGTCCTGCCCACGCGCGGAGAGTGCGGTTTCGGCGTGGACGACGAGGCGTTCCAGTGCGCTGCGTACGGGGGTGGGGCGTCCGGCTGCGAGGAGGGTCTGCCAGGCCGCGTGTACGGCGGCGACCGCGGCGTGGCGGGTGCGGTGGCCGGGCTCGGCAACGTAGGCGGCTGCGGCGTTCAGTGCGCGGGCCGTGGCGCGGCGCTCGGGTCCTTCCCGGCGGACCAGCGCGGGAGCGAGGGCGACGAGCCAGGACACCGCGCCGGCGCCGAGGGTCAGGGCGAGGTGGCCCGGCACCTGGCCGGTCTCCTGCGGGGTGAACAGGGCGGCGGAACTGACGAAGGTGAAGATCACCGGTCCGGGAGGCCCGATGCGGGTGGCGTCGCAGAGCAGCTTCTGGCCGGCGGCCAGGAGGGCGCCGACGGCGATCAGGACCGCGGTCGAACCGGTCAGCGAGGCCGTGACCAGGGAGACCGCCAGGCCGGCGAGCATGCCGAGGACGACTCCGACGAGGGTCCTGGCACGGCGGGCGTACGGCAGGTTGTGGCCGTACAGCGCACAGAGCGAGCCGGCCATCGTGTACATCACGAGGTCGAGGCGGTCCAGGGAGTAGAGCACCAGGTTGGGGATCGCCGTGGCCACCACCACGCTGGTCGCCGGCTTGAACCACATGTCCGAGGGCCGGGCCAGGCGCAGGGGCGCCGCCAGTGGGATTCTGCGGACGGAGGGCTGCCGGGTCCGGATGCTTGTATTACTCACTCAAATACTTTAGCAGGTATTACACACGTAAAAGACTTCCTCCGTAACCCCTAGGCCTCCTCGGCCCCCGGCCCCGCTCCCCCGATGGCCTGTCCCGGCGCCCGGTCATAGCGTTCAGCTGTGCGCCAGAAAGCCACGCGCACATCCACCCACGCACGGAGGAGTCCGAATGAAGCTCACCGCACCGGTGCCCGGCGGTCCCTGCTGGATCGAGCTGAGCACCTCCGACGTTCCGGCGGCCAAGTCGTTCTACAGCGCCCTCTTCGGCTGGCGGTGCGAGACCGATTCGCGCGAGGAGGCGGGTGGCTACACCATGGCGCACCTGGGGGACGACCGGGTCGCGGCGCTCAGCCCTGTCTACCAGCCCGGGCAGCCGCCGGCCTGGACGGTCTCGTTCGCCGTCGAGGACGCGGACGCGGTGACCGAGAAGGCGCAGACGGCGGGCGGCTCGCTGCTGGTCGGCCCGATGGACGTGTTCGAAGAGGGCAGGTTCGCCGTCCTCGCGGACCCGTCCGGTGCGGTGTTCTCGCTGTGGCAGGGCCGCGCCTTCGCCGGCGCCGACCTGTTCAACGAACCGGGCGCGCTGGGCTGGACCGAGCTCGCCACCCGCGAGAGCGCGCCGGCGCTCGCCTTCTACACCGGCGTCCTCGGCTGGACGGTCACGGCCTCGGAGACGTACCCGCAGTGGGGTGTCGACGGGGAGGACTTCGGCGGCCTGCTGACGATGGACGAGAACATCCCGCCCGAGGTGCCGCCGCACTGGCTGCCGTACATCGCCGTCGCGGACGTCGACGCGACCGCGGCGACCGCGCAGAGCGGGGGCGGCGACCTCGTCATGCCCCCGATGGACATCGCGCACAGCCGCAGGATCGCCGTGGTGCGCGACCCGCAGGGCGCCGTGTTCGGCATCTACCGGGCGGGCGACGAGGGCTGATCACCCGTTGGATACCCTGCCCGTACGACAAGGGGAGGCAGCGGTGGGCACCATCGGCACAGAGAATCCGGACCAGGGATGGGCGAACACCCGCGCCTGGGTGGACACCGGACTGCCCGACGGGGCGCGCGTCGTCGCCGCCGAGCGGCTGCGCGGCGGCTGGACCTCGCAGATGCGGCGACTGAGTATCGCCGGCGGCGAGGCTCCCGGACGGCTGGTGCTGCGCTCCTTCGTCAAGCCGTTCTTCGTGCGGCACGCGGAGGGCCTGCTCACACGCGAGGCCGACATCCTGACGCTGCTGGGCGGTACGGAGATACCGGCGGCGACCCTGCACGGGGTGGACGCGACGGCGACGCACTGCGATCACCCCTCGCTGCTGATGTCCCTGCTGCCCGGAGACGTGCGCCTGTCCGACGAGGAAGCCGGGCCCCGGGCGGAGCTGCTGGCCGGCCAGCTGGTCCGGATCCACCGGGTCCAGGTCACCGCGCAGACGCGCCCCCGCACCTATGAGGCCTGGACCGCACCCGACCGGGTGCGTGTGCCGGAGGGCACCGCACGGCCGGAGCTGTGGCGACGGGCCGTCGAATTCATCCGCCGCGACGCACCGGAACACCGTCCCCGCTTCCTCCACCGCGACTTCCATCCCGGCAACGTCCTGTTCGACGGGGAGGGCGACTCACTGCGCATCACCGGCGTCGTCGACTGGGTGGAGACGTCGTGGGGTCCTGCGGACCTGGACGTGGCCCACTGCTCGACGGCACTGGCCCTGCTGCACGGCGCCGGCTCCGGTATGGCGTTCGCCGACGCCTATCTCGCCGCCGGCGGGCTGCTGGCGGAGGAGCCCGGCGACCATCTCTACTGGCGCCTGCTGGACGCGCTCGCCTTCGCCCCCGACGCCGAGAAGGTGGCCGGCCCCTGGCGCGAACTGGGCCGGGACGACCTGACGCCCGAGCTGCTGACCCGGCGGCTGGAGGAGTACGTGCGGGAGCTGTTCCTCCGCTACGGCTGAGAGCCGCCCGCCCCGGAACGTTCCGCCCCGCCGCCAGGCGGAACGCCGTCCGTCAGCCGCTCTGTTCGTCCGTCACCTGGACGTGATCCCCGATGCCGACCACGAGGACGCGCGTACCCGGTTCGATCGGGCGCCAGCGGTGGACGAGGCCGCCCGCGCAGTAGAGCGTGTCGCCCCGCTCCAGGCGGTAGAAGTTGCCGTCCGCCTCGACCTCCGCCGAGCCGTCGGCGACGTACAGGATCTCGTCGTTACGGTGCCGGAACTCGCGGCCCCAGTCATGGTCCCCGGTGAACTCCAGCGCGTGCAGGCGCTGGTGGCCGCGGACCAGAGGCCGCATCCGGCCGTCACCCTCACCCTGCGCGCCCGTCTCCCGTACGGAGGCGGAGGTGCCGCGCACCACGTCGACGGGGCGAGGCGCCTCGGCCGTGGACAGCAGCTGGACCGCGGTCGTGTCGAGCGCGTCGGCGATGCGCTGGAGCGATCCCATGCTCGGCCGGGAGCGGCCGTTCTCGATCTGGCTGAGGAAGGGGGTGGACAGTCCGGCCCGCCGCGCGACCTCGGCGAGCGTCAGTTCCAGGGCGCGGCGCCGTCGGCGAATTCCCGGGCCGACCAGTGGGGTGTCCGCCTCGCTCATCTCATTCACTCCGTGTCCCTGCGTGCCGCACACCACAGGCGGCGGGGCAGTGAGCAGCCTACCGGGCCGGTTAACCTCTTAAGTCCCACCTAATAAAGTTAACCGGGAGGACCGATCCATGCCCCTCGTGGACCAGAACCAGCGACGTCGACGCGGCACCGGGCTCATAGCCCTGGACGAGGACGCCAGCTACGGCGGTTACACCCTCTTCGCCCCGCTGACCGGTGGCGGCGAGGTGTATCTCATCGACATGCGCGGTGAGGTCGTCCACCAGTGGAACCTCCCGTTCCGACCCGGCCGGCACGCCCGGATCCTGCCCAACGGCAACCTCGCGTACAGCGGCGTCCTCCCGGACGAGCCCGCGCTCTTCCCCATGTGGCACAAGTACCGCGGCGGGATCATGCAGGAGATCACCCCCGACGGCACGGTGGTGCGCGAGCACCGCGACCGCTACCAGCACCACGACGCGTACCACTACGGCGACGGCCGGCTGCTGTACGCCGCCCTGGAACCGCTGACCGGCGAGGCCGCGGCCGCCGTCAGGGGCGGGGTGCCCGGTTCGGAGCCCGACGGCACGGTCTGGGCCGACACCATCGTCGAGGTGGACGCCGACGGCAACACCGTGTGGGAGTGGAAGGTCTCCGAGCACCTCGACCGCGAGGCCTTCCCGCTGCACCCCGACTACTCGCGCGAGCACTACCCGCTGATCAACAGCGTGCTGCCGACCAGCGACGGCAACATCCTGGCGAGCTTCCGCTCCGTCTCCGCCGTGGTCGTCATCAGCCGGGAGACCGGCGAGATCATCTGGCGCAGCGAGCCCGGCGTCGTATCGCAGCAGCACTGCCCGACCGAGCTGGAGAACGGCAACTTCCTCGTCTTCGACAACGGCGTCTTCCGGCCGCACTGGGACGTCCCGTTCAGCCGGGTCATCGAGATCGAGCGGGCGGGTGGCACCATTGTCTGGGAGTACCACGACCCGGCCCGCGAGTCGTTCTTCGCCCCGTTCATGGGCAGCGCCCAGCGCCTGCCGAACGGGAACACGCTCGTGACGGACTCCCCCGCGGGACGCCTCTTCGAGGTGACCGAGGACGGCTATCTGTGCTGGGAGTACATCGTGCCGTTCTTCGGCGGCTACCAGGAAGAAGAAGTGCGCAAGCTGTTCCCGTCCGAGCCCAACGCCGTGTTCCGCTCCTACCGCTACTCGGCCGGGGAGCTCCCCTGGCTCGACGTCCCGAAGGGCTGAGCCGGACCATGGCCTCCCCCGTCCCCGACACGGCAGCCCCTGCCGTGCCGGTCCCGTCCGTCGCACCGGTCGACGAGCGGCTTCCGCTCCCCCGGCTGGTCCCGCTCGCGTTCCAGCATCTGCTGGCCGGGGTGGCCGCCCCCGTCTCCTCGGTCATCCTGATCGGCACCACCCTGTCGCTGTCGGCGTCCCAGACGGCGTCGCTCCTCAGCGCCACCCTCGTGCTCTGCGGCATCGGCGCACTGCTCCAGTCGCTGGGCGTGAAGGCGCTGCGGATCGGCGCCCGGCTGCCGTTCCTGATGCTCCCGGGCGGCGCGGCGGTGGCGATCTTCCTCCAGGTCGCCAAGGAGCACGGACCGGCCACCGCGTCCGGTTCGGTGCTGATCGCGGCGGTCTTCCTGATCGCCGTACTGCCGCTCTACGGGCGCCTCGTGCGGTTCTTCCCGCCGTTGGTCATGGGCACCACCGTGGTCCTGATCGGGATCAACATGATCAAGATCACCGCGCCGATGATCGCCTCGGGGCCGGGGCTCGGCTTCGCCACACTGGGCATCACCGCCCTGTTCTTCCTGTTCATGCGCGGTGTCTGGCGACAGATGTCGGTGCTCTTCGGCCTCGCGGGCGGCACGCTCGTCGCCGCGCTCAGCGGTACGGCGTTCCACATGGCGCACGGCAGCACGTTCGCGCTGCCCGACCCGTTCCCGTACGGCACACCGCACTTCGATCTGCTGGCGGCCGTGCCGCTGCTGGTCTTCGCGCTCGCCTCGCTGGCGGAGGCTACCGGTCAGACGGTGCTGAACAGCGAGGCGGTGGGCCGGACTCCGGACGCCGCCCGTGACGTGCCGCGGATCTCCCGCGCGGACGCGGTCACCTCGCTGGGCGCCGGCATCTTCGGTACGTCGCTGATGGTGACCAGTGCCGAGAACATCGGGATCGTCCAGCTCACCAGGGTGCGCAGCCGGTTCGTCACGGCGGGGGCCGGGGTGCTGCTGATCCTGTGCGGCCTGATCACGCCGCTCACCCGGCTGCTCGCCGCGATCCCGGAGCCGGTGGTCGGCGCCGCGGGGCTGATCATCTACGCGGTGATCGCGACGATGGGGTTCGGCATGCTCAGCCGCGAGAACCTCAGTCACGGCACGAACGGCATCGTCGTCGCGCTGGCTCTCTGTGTCGGCCTGCTGCCGGTCTTCGCCCCCGAGATGTACGCGGGCCTGCCGGTGTGGGCGCGGACCGTCTTCGGCAGCGGTGTGGCCGCCGGGGCGCTGGCGGCGGTGATCCTTGCCGCGGTGTTCTCCAGGCTGGGGCCGCCGGACAGCGGGCCGCCCGGCCGTACACCGGAGTGAACACGTGAAGACGCCCGCACCCTTCGAGGGGTGCGGGCGTCTTCGCTTACGCGGGTGCGGGCTCAGCCGAAGCCGCGGGCGTCCTGCTTGAGGGCGGTGTCCACCGTCAGCGCCGTCGCCACGACGAGGCTCAGCAGCGGCTCGGGCAGCTGGTAGTGGATCTGCAGCACGTAGTTGTCCGCTGTCGTGAACAGCGTCTTCGCGAGGCCTTCCCAGGTCTTGGTGATCCGGGCTATCTCGGCGTCGTTGTGGTCGACGATGGCGAAGTTCCAGGCGCGCCAGTTCTCGGCCTTGATCGCACCGATCTGCTGACCGTCGACCATGATCGCGAAGTTGATCTTGCCGATGGCGTTCTGCTGGACGATCTCGCCGACCGGCTGCCCGTCGGGGCGCTGCACGATGACCTTGGACTTGATGAACTTCGCCGGACGGGTCAGCAGCAGCTGCGGCTGGCCGTACGCGTCGCGGATCTCCAGCCGGTGGGTCAGGTACTGGTCGATGCTGCTCACGAAGCGCAGCACCTTGCGGAGCGCGCTCTGGCCGACCTGGATGACCGAGCCGACGGTGTTGCCGTGCTGATCGAAGACGCTGTACTCGTTCGTCACCTCGATCAGCTTGGCCTTCTGGTTCACGACCAGGACCTGCTGATTGAAGAGCGAACCCGCGCCGGGGGCGCCGCCCTGCTGCTGGGGCACGCCCTGCTGCGGCATCGCGGGCTGCTGCTGGGCCGCGGCCTGCTGCTGGTACTGCTGCTGCGGGGCCGCCTGCGGCTGGTGGTGCGGGGCCACCTGCTGCTGCGGGGCCGCCTGCTGCTGCGGCACCTGGGCGGGGGCCTGTGCCTGCTGTTGCCCGTCCGCCGGATTGGTGTGTTCGGTCCACTGGGTACCGTCCCAGTAGCGCAGCAGCTGGGGCGCGCCATGCGGATCCGGATACCAGCCCGCAGATACGTTCGAGTGCGTTGTCACCGGGGCACACTATCCCGGCGCGTCGGAATGGGAACCCCTTCCCTCCGAGATCCACAGCTTCGCCGGTCACAACTGACCCGGTCCCGCACTCATTGAAACTTCACAGACCACGTACGATGCCGGGGTGAACTGGCTGAGCACATACCCGGACCGGCGGCGCGCCGGCGCGTCCGTGGTGCTCGGCTGGGTGCTCGTCCTGATCGCCCTGGCCTCGTGCTGCCTGCCGGCCCCGGAGTCGTCCGCTTCCGCGCATCACGGCCCCGCCCCGGCGACGGCCCCCCGGATCACCCTCGCCGCTCAGGTGCCCGCGGTGGTGGCCGTGGTGGCCGATGCCCCGGGCAACCGCTGGCCGGGGAGTTCCTGCCACGGCGCGTCCGAGCACTCGGCGCCCGTCGTGCTGCCCGACCGGCCCGCCCCGGCGTCGCTCCCGTCGGCGGCCGCGGTCCCCGCCTCCGCCCCGCTCACCGGCGCCGCCACCATCCGCGGCCCGTCGAACGACGCCGTGCGCGACGTCGACCATCTGCGCCTCCAGGTTCAACGGATCTAGCCGACCACGACCGTTCCCGGACGTCCGGGAACGCCCCCGTGTGCCCGCAACCCATCCGTGTCACGAACCGAAGGACCCACCATGGCCTCCGCCAAGAAGCAGAACACCCCTGCCGCCGCCCGCCGCGCCAAGCTGGACGAGGCCCGGCGCAAGGAGCGGGCCCGTGAGCGCCGCAGCCGCATCATCACGATCACCGCGGCGGTCGTCGTCGTGGCCGGTCTCGTCGCCGGCGGCGGCTACCTGATGAACGAGGCCGACGAGCAGGACAAGGCCGAGACGGCCGCCAAGTCCTCCCCCGTCGAGGGCGAGAAGAGCTGGGACAAGCTCACGCAGGAGCATGTGCAGAAGAAGGTCGACTACCCGATGAACCCGCCGGTCGGCGGTGACCACAACCCGGTGTGGATGAACTGCGACGCCGATGTCTACACCGAGGAGATACCGAAGGAGAACGCCGTCCACTCGCTCGAGCACGGCGCCGTCTGGGTCACGTACACGAGCAAGGCGAGCCCGGCCGACGTCAAGAAGCTCGAAGAGAAGGTCTCGGCCACCCCGTACTCCCTGATGAGCCCGGTGGAGGACCAGGGGGCCCCGCTGATGCTCAGCGCCTGGGGCAAGCAGCTGGCCGTGAAGAACGCCGCCGACGCCCGTGTCGCACAGTTCTTCACGAAGTACGTCCAGGGCCCGCAGACCCCGGAGCCGGGCGCCGCCTGCTCCGGCGGGATCGCCAAGTGACGTCCGTGGCCCGAGCGTCACGGCCGATGATGCTGGCCGGCGGGGCGGTTCTGCTGCTCGCGCTCGGTCTGGTCGCGCTGATGCTCGTACGTCCCTCCTCCTCGGCCCCCGCCGCCACGGCATCCGCGGCCGCACCCGCCGAGACCTCGGCGGATGTCGGATTCGCGCGCGATATGGCGGTCCACCATCAGCAGGCGGTCGAGATGTCGTTCATCGTCCGGGACCGCACCTCCGATGTCGCGGTGCGCCGGCTCGCGTACGACATCATCAACACCCAGGCCAACCAACGCGGCATGATGCTGGGCTGGCTGGAGGCGTGGGGGCGCGCGAAGAGCTCCCCCGGGCCGCCCATGGCGTGGATGGGCCATACGGTCACCCCGCGCGGTGACGGCGCGCTGATGCCCGGCATGGCGACCGACGCGGAACTCGACGCGCTGCGGGCGGCGAAGGGCAGGGACGCCGAGGTGCGCTTCCTGAAGCTGATGACCGTGCATCACCGGGCCGGGGCGGAGATGGCGCAGGCGGCCGCCACCGCGGCGGGCACCGACGAGATCCGGAACCTGGCCTCGGGCATGGTGCTCGGCCAGCGGTCGGAGATCGCGCTCATGGCGGACATGCTCAAGGAGCGCGGGTCCACGGCCTGAGCGCTTCCGGGGCCCGGCCCGCCCCGTGCGCGCGGCAGGCCGGGCCCCGCATCCTCCCCTGCACGGGGCGGGGTCCGGCGTCCTCCCCTGCACGGGGCGGGGCCCGGCCCCGCCGCATCACGACCGTACTGACGTACGGCATCGCATAGGCTCGGGACCGATATGAAGAGCAACCTCACGCCGCTGGGGCCCAAGGCCGACAAGGACACCGTCCGGCGCAGCAATCTCAGCCTCGTGCTGCGGGCCGTCCGTGACGCGGACGAGGGCGAGGCGACCCGGGCCGGAGTCGCCGCACGGGTGGGACTGACCCGGGCCGCCGTGTCCTCGCTCGTCGAGCAGCTGATCGACAGCGGGTTCCTCACCGAGTCGGGCAAGACGTTCAGCGGCCAGGCGGGCCGGCCCGGAACCGCGCTCAAGACGGCCCGCACCGGGCCCGCCGGGCTCGGCGTCGAGGTCAACATCGACTATGTGTCGGTGTGTGTCGTGGATCTGGCCGGGACCGGCCGGGTCCGGCTCACCGAGCATCTCGACAACCGGGGCGCCCCGCCCGCCGAGGTGCTGGCGCGGGCGGCCAGGATCGCCGCGCGCACCCTGGAGTCGGCGCGCGAGCAGGAGCTGTTCCCGGTCGGTGTCGCCCTGGCGCTGCCCGGTCTGGTCTCCGGCGGCTCGGTGCGGCAGGCCCCGAACCTGGGCTGGAACCAGGTGCCCGCCGAGGAGCTGTTCGCCGCCTCGCTGGCCGCCGAGCGCCCGGGGCACGAGGCGCTGACGGTGAGTTCGGAGAACGAGGCGAATCTCGCGGCGCTGGCCGAGCTGTGGTTCGGCGGGCTGGGGCGCGTCCGGAGCTTCCTCTATCTGACCGGCGAGATCGGCGTCGGCGGCGCCCTGGTGATCAACGGCGAGCTGCTGCGCGGCGCGCACGGTTTCGCCGGGGAGATCGGGCATGTGGTGGTCGACTCGGAGGGGCCGCAGTGCCGGTGCGGGTCGCGCGGCTGCCTGGAGCAGTACGCGGGACAGGCGGCGCTCCTTCGGTCGGCGGGGATCGACGAGAGCGGCAGCGGGATCGGGGTGGCCGAACTGGAGCGGCGCACCCGGGCCGGGGACGAGCGGGCGGTGGCAGCGGTCGCCGAGGCGGGCCGGCAGCTGGGGCGGGTCCTGTCGGGGGCGGTGAATCTGTTGGACCCCGACGCGGTGGTGCTCGGCGGGATCTACCGGAACCTGATGCCGTGGCTGGCGCCGTCGGCCGACGAGGAGCTGACGGACCGGGTGGTCTCCGGGCTGTGGTCACCGGGCAGCGCCCGGCTGCGCGCCTCCTCCGTCGCGGGTGACGCCGCCCGGGGTGCGGCGGGGCTGGTGATGACGGACGTGCTGGCCGACCCGGTGGCGTACGCGGGGCGGGCACCGGCCTGATCGGCCCCGGTCCCGGGAGACGGCGGAGGGGGACGGACGCGCGGTGCGCGTCCGTCCCCCTCCGCTCATGACCGGGTCCGGGTCCGGGTCAGCGCACGCCGAGCAGGTGGTCCATCGCCAGCTGGTCCAGCGCCTCGAACGCCATGCCGCGCTCCGCCGCCGCGGTCACGTCGAAGTCCTCGTAGGCCGAGCGGTCGGCCAGCAGACCCGCCACGCCGTCCTCGGCGGTGCGCTGGGCCAGCTCGTCCAGGCGGGACGCGCGCAGCGCCTCCTGGACCGCCGGGTCGGCGCGGAAGGCGGCGGCGCGCTCCTTGAGGATCAGGTAGTTGCGCATGCAGCCGGCGGCGGAGGCCCAGACGCCGTCGTAGTCCTCGGTCCGCGGCGGCTTGAAGTCGAAGTGGCGCGGGCCGGTGTAGTCCGAGTTCTCCAGCAGGTCGACGAGCCAGAACGCCTGGCGCAGGTCGCCGGCGCCGAAGCGGAGGTCCTGGTCGTACTTGATGCCGGACTGCCCGTTGAGGTCGATGTGGAAGAGCTTGCCCGCCCACAGCGCCTGCGCGATGCCGTGCGCGAAGTTCAGCCCGGCCATCTGCTCGTGGCCGACCTCGGGGTTGACGCCCACCATCTCGGGGCGCTCCAGGCGCTCGATGAAGGCGAGGGCGTGACCGATGGTGGGGAGCAGGATGTCGCCGCGCGGCTCGTTCGGCTTGGGCTCGATCGCGAACCTGAG
Source organism: Streptomyces sp. NBC_00464 (assembly GCF_036013915.1). Taxonomy (NCBI): domain Bacteria; kingdom Bacillati; phylum Actinomycetota; class Actinomycetes; order Kitasatosporales; family Streptomycetaceae; genus Streptomyces; species Streptomyces sp. NBC_00464. Next base: position 308,514 of record NZ_CP107899.1, read on the forward strand.
GTCGTAGCCCTGCTCGGTGACGTAGTCGCCCAGCAGGTCGAAGGCCTCCTTCATACGGTCGAGCGCGACACGGATGTCCTTGGCGGCGCCCGACTCGGAGCCCTCGCGGCCGCCCCAGGCGACATAGGTGGTGGCGCCGAGCTCGACGGCGAGGTCGATGTTGCGCAGCGTCTTGCGCAGGGCGTAGCGGCGGACGTCGCGGTCGTTGGCGGTGAACGCGCCGTCCTTGAAAACGGGGTGGGTGAAGAGGTTCGTCGTGGCCATCGGCACGACGAGTCCGGCCGCGTCGAGCGACTGACGGAACCGCTTCACGATGCCTTCGCGCTCGGCGTCCGTCGAGCCGAACGGGATCAGGTCGTCGTCGTGGAAGGTCACGCCGTACGCGCCGAGCTCCGCGAGCCGCTGGACGGAGTCGACCGGGTCGATCGCCTCCCGGGTCGCGTCCCCGAACGGGTCGCGGCCCTGCCATCCCACGGTCCACAGGCCGAAGGTGAACTTGTCCTGCGGGGTGGGCGTGAAGCGTTCCGTCATGGTCCAGCCGCCTTCGGTGCCGTGGGTCCGCAGCCGGTCGAGCGGCCGAACCTCAATTTGTTCACTGTCATGACTAATCATGCACGGACCACCCTCGCGACGTAACCCCCCGTCCGGGGAAATCCGGAAATCGGGAGCGGCCCCTGTTCCGGAGGGGTTCCATCGCGTAATTTGTTCACCGCACGATCAAATCCCGTCGGCGCGAGAGCCCGCAGCGCGATGGTCCGTCGCCCGGGAACCCCTGGACCAGAGAAACCAGAGAATCCAGAAAATGAGGTCAGCCATGCCGCCGCATGAGGTCGTCATCGGTGTGGACAGCTCCACCCAGTCCACGAAGGCCGCGTTCGTCGACACCGCCACCGGACGGCTGCTCGCCGTCGGCCGTGCCCCGCATGTGGTGACGGGCGAGGGCGGGGCCCGCGAGACGGATCCCGAGGTGTGGTGGCAGGCACTGCGCGACGCGGTCGCCGCCGGGCTGAAGGAGTCCGGCGTCGCCGCCGCTGACATCACCGGGATCGCCGTCGCCGGGCAGCAGCACGGACTGGTCGTCCTCGACGGCGCGGGCCGCCCGCTGCGCCCGGCCCTCCTCTGGAACGACACCCGCTCGGCCCCGCAGGCCGCCGCACTCACCGCCGCCCTGGGCGGGGCCGACGCCTGGACCGCTCGCACCGGTTCGGTGCCCGTGGCGTCGATGACCGCGTCGAAGTGGCGGTGGCTGCGGGAGAACGAACCGGAGACCGCCGCCGCGACCGTCGCGATCCGTCTCCCCCACGACTTCCTGACCGAGCGCCTGTCCGGCCGCGCCGTCACCGATCCGGGGGACGCGTCCGGCACCTGCTGGTACTCCACCGCCACCGACGCCTACGACCCGGAGCTCCTCGAACTGCTCTCCATCGACCCGGCCATGCTGCCGGAGGTGGCGCCGAGCGGGGCGGCGCGCGCCGGTTCGCTGACGCAGGAGGCCGCCGATGCGCTGGGCCTGCCCGCCGGCATCGCCGTCGCGGCGGGCACCGGTGACAACATGAGCGCCGCCGTCGGCCTGGGGCTCGGGGGCGCCGGGCTCCTCGACCACCCGGTCCTCAGCCTCGGCACCTCGGGCACGGTCTTCACGGCCTCCCGGGCCCGGCCTGCCTCCCCCGCACTCGCCGGCTTCGCCGCGGCGGACGGTACGTACCTTCCGCTGGCCTGCACCCTCAACTGCACGCTCGCCGTGGACAAGGTGGCCGCTCTGCTGGGCCTGGACCGCAATGACGCGGCCCCCGGCGGCGAAGCCGTACTCCTGCCGTACCTGGATGGCGAACGCACCCCCGACCTGCCCTCCGCCGCCGGCCTCCTCACCGGCCTGCGGCACGACACCACCCCCCAGCAACTCCTGGGCGCCGCCTACGAGGGAGCGGTCGTCACCGTGCTGCGCGCGCTCGACGAACTGCTGCGGGCCTGCGGGCTCGACCCGGACGACCCCGAGGTGGCGAACCGTCCGCTCCGACTGATCGGCGGCGGCGCCCAGGGACGCGTATGGGTGGAGACCGTGCGCCGCCTCTCCGGGCGGCCGGTGACCGTGCCCGCCGGCAGCGAACTGGTCGCCCTGGGAGCGGCCGCGCTCGCCGCCGGGGCGGCCACGGGCGCGGACCCGGTCGCGATCGCCACCGGCTGGGACACGGGTGAAGAGGTGCACCTGGAGGCGGTCGAAAGGGATCTGACGACCTGGGAGCGAGTCGGTTCGGTACTGGAACGGGCGGCCGGTCCGCTGCTGGGAGCCGACCGGCCGAGCTGACCAACGGGCCGGAGCGGGCGGAGCCGAGGGGCCCGGCCGAAGACCTCGCCGGGGCCGGTACAGCTGACCGTCTGTCATGTCCCGTCGCACGCCGCACACAAGGGCGTGCGACGGTCACCGGCCGTTTTGGATAGCGAACTGATGTTCACTACTATCCGGCGATGATCATAAGAAGAAGGCTGACGGTCGGGGTGGGCATTCTGCTCGCCACCCTGACCGCCGGGCTCGGCTCGGCGCTCCCCGCCTCGGCCGATGAACCCCCCACCCAAGCCTCCCCCAAGGTCGAGCTGGTGCTCGACGTCAGTGGCTCCATGCGGACCCGTGACATCGACGGCCAGTCCCGGATGACCGCCGCGAAGCAGGCGTTCAACGAGGTCCTGGACGCGGTGCCCGAGCAGGTGCAGCTCGGCATCCGGACGCTCGGTGCCGACTATCCGGGCGACGACCGGAAGGTCGGCTGCAAGGACACCAAGCAGCTCTACCCGGTCGGCCCGCTGGACCGCACCGAGGCCAAGACCGCGGTCGCCACGCTGGCGCCCACCGGCTGGACCCCGATCGGGCCGGCTCTGCTGGGTGCCGCCGACGATCTGGAGGGCGGCGACTCCACCCGCCGGATCGTGCTGATCAGCGACGGCGAGGACACCTGCGGTCCGCTCGACCCGTGCGAGGTCGCCCGTGACATCGCGGCGCGCGGCATCCACCTGGTCATCGACACCCTCGGCCTGGTGCCGAACGCGAAGATCCGCCAGCAGCTCACCTGCATCGCGGAGGCCACCGGCGGCACGTACACCGCCGTCCAGCACACCGATGAACTCTCCGGCCGCGTGAAGCAGTTGGTGGACCGGGCGGCCGAACCCGTCGTCACCCCGGTCGCCACGAAGGGCACGGACAGCTGCACGAACGCCCCGCAGCTCAAGCCCGGTCTCTACACCGACCGCGAGAAGTTCGCGGAGCACCGCTGGTACCGGGTCGACGTGCTGCCCGGCCAGGAACTGCGCGCGTCGGTAAGCGTGTTCGCCGACCGCGCCGTCAACAACGACTACGGCATGCTGCTGCGTGCGGTGACCGTGCACGGCCGCGAGATCGTCAGAGGCGCGGAGTCCGGCACCGGTCGCACCGACGCGATCTCCTCCGGGCTGCGCTACCCGAAGCCCGAACAGGACACGGACGACGACGTCAAGCCGGCCGCGGAGACCGTCTGTCTCCAAGTGTCCAACTCCTTCTCCGCCCCCGCCTCGGTGAAGACCTCTCCCGGCATGCCGGTCGAGCTGACGATCGACCTGGTGGACGCCCCCGACGCGGCGGCCGACGCCGCGGCGTTCGGCCTCGGCCACGGCTGGTGGCTGCTGGGCGTGCTCGTCCTGACCGGACTGATCGCGGGCCTGCTGACCGGCTGGATCTCGCGCTGGCGCTTCGCCGTCTGGAGGACCCACTGATGTTCCGTACGAGACGCGTGCTCGCCGGCACGCTGCTGACCGGTCTCGCCCTGCTGACCGGGGCGGGTGCCGCCGTCGCGGACGACCCCTCGCCGAGCCCGAGCGCCTCCGCCGAGGGCTCGGGGCCCACGGAGGCGGGCACCACCTTCCGTACCGCCACGGCGCTCCAGCAGGACCAGCTCGCCACCGCCGGCGCCTCCACCGGGGACTACCTGTACTGGGTCTTCCCCTCCGACGCCGGACAGCGTGCCACGGTCAAGGCGAAGGTCACCCTGCCGGAGAACACCGCCCGCCACGGCGACTCGACCTGGCAGGTGGACGTGTACGACGGGCTGCGCCGCCGCCAGGCCTGCATGTACGGGAAGCAGACCGGCAAGGTCGCGGCCGACGCCGCCACGGTCGAACTCACCTGTGTCCTGCGTACGGTCAGGGCCTGGTCCGAACCGTGGGCCAACGACCCGCTGCCCGGCAGCTACTACGTCCGCCTCACGGTCGTCGACCTGCCCTCGGCGGACCTCGGACTGCCGGTGCAGACAGAGGTCCGGGTCACGGCGGCCGACAAGGGTGGCGCGGCCGATGTCGACGGCAGCCTCTCCAAGCCGCTGGTCCCTGGCGTGTCCACGGTCGAGCAGGCCGCCGACGGAGCCTCGGCGGCCCCGGTCGCCGTGGCCGGCGAACCGGAGGACGGCTGGTCCTCCGGCTGGTGGACCGACCGCTGGCTGTGGACGGTCGGCGGCGGAGTGCTGGGCGCGTTCGCGGCCGTCTTCGGCTACTCGCTGACGCGCGGCAGCGGCCGCCCGTCCAGGGTCCCGCCGGGCGTCTGACGGCCCACTGTCGGGCAGGCCGGCTGACCGGCCTGCCCGACGCGTGGCCGGATGCCACCGAGTGGCAGCCCCCCGTCGCCTCGAAGATCATGGCCCAGTCAGGATCGGCCAGCTCCTCGCTACGGGAGGCCCACCCCGTGTGGCAGTTCTTCGCGGACAATCCCTGGGTGGCCGTGTTCGCCGTCATCACCGTCGGCTCGCTGCTCGGAATGGTCCGGTTCGGCCCGGTGAAACTCGGCGCGGCCGGTGTCCTGTTCGTCGGCCTGCTGGTCGGCGCACTGGACAAGGACATCGCGCCCGCCGTCCCCGCCGGTGTCTCGGCGCTGGGTCTGGCCCTGTACGTGTACACCGTCGGGCTGGAGTCGGGGCCCGCGTTCTTCCGTGAACTGCGCAGCCAGCTGCCGGTGATGGCCGGTGCGGTGGTGGCGCTCGCGCTCACCGCGGTCGTGGTCGGCTACGTGGGGCACAGCGGCTTCGGCATCAGCGGACCGTTCCTGGCCGGCGGCTACGCGGGCATCGGCACCACCACACCGGGCCTGGCCGCCGCTCAGGAGGCCTCGGCCGATCCGGCACAGCCCGCGGTCGGGTACGCGATCGGCTATCCGCTCGCCGTGGTCATCACCATCCTGTTCGTCTCCGCGATCGCCGCCCGCCGCCGCTGGGTGGCACGCCGCGACCCCGACTCCGGGCTGCCGCCCGTCCTCGTCACCCGTACGGTCCAGGTGGACCACGAGACGGAGTGGAACGAGGTGCCGGGCGTCGCGGACCACCGGGTGCTGGCCAGCGAGTACCGCCCCGAGGGCGGCGACGTCCAGGTGGCGCGCGGCCTGGACCGGCTGCGCCCCGGTGACCTCATCGTGCTGGTCGGCGGCGAGGACGACGTACGCGTCGCGACCGAGCGGCTGGGCTCGACCGCCCCCGTCCATCTCCTCGACAACCGGCGGACGGTCGACTACCGCCGGGTCCTGCTCACGAACCCGGCACTCGCCGGCCACACGATCGCCGAGCTCGGTCTGGGCGAGCGGTACGGCGCGGCGGTCAGCCGGGTCCGTCGCGGCGACGTCGACATGCTCGCCCACGACGACCTCGTGCTCCAGCTCGATGACCGGGTACGCGTGGTGATGCCGCGCGAACGGATCACCGAGGTCTCCACGTACCTCGGTGACACCGAGGCGAAGGTCAGCGAGGTGAGCGCGGTGAGCCTCGGGCTCGGGCTCACGCTCGGCTTCCTGATCGCCATCCCCTCCGTCACCTTCGGCTCCACCACCCTCGCCCTCGGGACGGGCGCCGGTCCGCTGGTGATGGGCATGATCCTGGGCTGGCGCCGACGCACCGGCCCTCTGGTCTGGACCCTGCCGACCCGGGCGAACCTCACGCTGCGCCAGATCGGGCTGCTGCTGTTCCTCGCGGTCGTCGGCCTCACCTCCGGCTACTCCTTCCGCCAGAACGCGTTCTCCCTGTTCGGCCTGAAGCTGGTGGCCGTACTGGTGATCGGCGCGGTGGTCAGCTACACGCTGATGGTGCTGATCGCGAAGGCTCTCGGGCAGAGCAGGGAGCGGACGATGGGCCTGCTGTCCGGGTACGTGGGCAACCCGGCGATCACCGCGTACGCCAACAGCCGGGTCAGCGACAGCCGTGTCAACAACGGGTACTCGACGCTGTTCGCGCTGGCCATCCTGGTCAAGATCGTCTGCATTCAGCTGATCGTCGGGCTCTGAGCCCCGCGGGCGCTCAACTGGGAGCCCAGCTCACGAAAGCCCAACGCCCTGGCCACGCTGCGCGACGCCGCCGGCCGCGCCCGCCACTGCGGCAGCCGGCCGGCTGCGAGGGCCTGCGCGGTCGCGGCGGAGGCCACCTGCCGGGCCAGTCCCCGGCCCCGCACATGAGGTGCCGTCAGCACGCACAGGTGGGCGGTGTCCCCCGGCCAGTCCCGGTACCCCGCCGCCGCGACGACTGCGTCCCCGTGCCGTACGACGAACACCGGAGAGGTGATCTCGTCGAGGCCGCACTCCCCCGCGTCCTCCTCGCTCACCGAAGCGAGCAGCCGGAGAAGATCTCCATGGCCTGCGGGCAGACGGTCGACCTCGACGCTTCCCGGTCGTGACGGGGCGAAGTCGCCGGCGGACAGATAGGCGAGGGTGGCGGGCCCGAGCACCTCGGCGACCGGCCACGCCCCGGCGACCGCACCGGGATCGGTGAACGACGGGGTGGGGACACCGGCCAGGGCACGGCGGACGGCGTGCGCCACGTCGTCCGTGGGCGCGGTGACGATGGCCGCGTCGCCCAGGAGCACGGTGCCCACCCATCCCGGCGGTGCCAGGGCCGACGCGGGGGCCGTGACCACCGTCGGACCGCCGGCCGACGCGAACGAGACGGGCACCCCGGCCAGCGACTCCCACAGGAGGCGGGCGCGTGCCATGAGGGGATCGGTGTTCATGGCCGGATCCTGCCATCGGGCGGCGGTGAACTCCTCCTGCTTTTCCGGGACGCCGCGTGGGGGCGCCGCGCTCAGACGCTGTCCGCGGCAAACGGTCCGTCGCCGGTAAAGGCAAGGCCGGCGAAGCGCTTGCCCATGCGACGGTGGGTCGCCGCGTCCGGGTGGAGCGCGTCCGGCAGCGGCAGTTCGGCCAAGTCCTTCTCGCCGTAGAGGCTGCGGCCGTCGACGTAGTACAGGTGCGGATCGTCGGCCGAGCGCTGTGTCACGAGGCGGCTCAGTTCGTCCCGGATGACGTTGAGCGTCAGCTTCCCGGCCGCCCGTTCCGCCGGATCGCCCATCGCTGTGAACCGGAGCCTGCCCTCGGCAAGGCCGGAGAAGTCCGGGGCACTGGGGCCCGGGGTGTCCTCGTGAATGGGGCACAGGATGGGCGAGACGACCAGCAACGGGGTGTCCGGATGTCCCTCGCGGATGGTGTCGAGGAAGCCGTGCACCGCCGGGGCGAAGGCACGCAGGCGCATCACGTCGGCGTTGACGAGGTTGATCCCGATCTTGACGCTGATCAGGTCCGCGGGGGTGTCGCGCATCGCGCGGGCGGTGAACGGGTCGAGCAGGGCGCTGCCGCCCAGGCCCAGGTTGATGAGTTCCACGCCGCCGAGGGAGGCGGCGAGGGCCGGCCAGGTGGTGGAGGGGCTCGCCGCGTCCGAACCGTGGCTGATCGAGCTGCCGTGGTGCAGCCACACCCGTCGCCCGCGGTCCGGGGCGGGCTCGATGGGGGCGTCGGTGCGCAGCGCGACGAGTTCGGTGCTCTCGTTGTACGGCAGCCAGAGCTCGACGTCCTTGGCGTCCTCGCCCAGACCGTCGAACCGGACGGTGCCCACCGGGCCGGGCCGGACGTCGACGGAGCCGGTGGTCATGTCGACCATGAGGACGTTGCCGCCGCTCGCGTCGGCCTGTCCGGCGAGACGGCCGTCGACGACGAGGTCGTACACACCGTCGGGGCGGGGCGGGGCGCCCGTGTACTCCGTCTTGGTGCGCAGGGCGTCCAGCTCGATGATGTCGGCCCCGGTGCGGAACACCAGCCGTACGCCGGAGGGCTGGGCCTCCGCCATGGCCAGCTGGCCGTCGGCGCACTGTGCGCGGGCGCGGGCGGGCAGCCGGTGCGGGCGCAGGCCGCGCTCGGTCCGCTCCAGGTCCAGGGCGCCGCGCACGAGGCCGGCGGAGAGGGGCGTGGTGATCAGTTCGGGTCCGGTGTCCATGTCTCTGCCTGCTACTCGGTGGGGGGGTGGTCGTCGGTGGTGCGCAGGTGGCGCGGAACGTCAGGGTGCGGGCCAGTTCCGCAGCAGGGCGTCCAAGGCGTCCACAACGCGTGTCCAGGACTCCTGCGAGTCGGGGGCGCTGTGGCTGAAACCCCCCTGCATCTCCAGGCTGACGTAGCCGTGGAAGACGCTGCCCAGCAGCCGGACCGCGTGCGTCTGGTCCGGTTCCGTCAGGTCGTAGCCGCGCAGGATCGCCCGCGTCATCCGGGCGTGCCGGCCGCCGGCACTGGCGGCGGCCGCCTCCGGGTCGAGCTTGAACTGGGCTGCGGCATAACGGCCGGGGTGTTCCCGGGCGTAGTCGCGGTAGACGTTCGCGAAGGCGCTCAGCGCGTCCTTGCCGGCCCGGCCCGCCAGGGCGGCCGCACCACGGTCGGCGAGCTCCTCCAGGGCGAGCAGGGCGATTCTGGTCCTGAGGTCGTGGGAGTTCTTCAGATGCGAGTACAGGCTCGCGACCTTGACGTCGAACCGCCGGGCGAGAGCCGACACGGTCACCTGCTCGAAGCCGACCTCGTCGGCCAGCTCGGCACCGGCCTGCGCCAGGCGGTCCGGGGTCAGTCCTGCACGCACCATCGCCTTCTCCTCATTCTCGACATCACCCATGGTGCATTTACCTAATGGTTTTAGGCAAATGGGATCCACTCCTAGGCTGATCGGCAAGGTCGGGTTCGCCTTGGCGATCACGTCACAGGGCCGCCCCGCCACCCGCCACACGTCCCGGCTACTCTCGACAACTCACGTACTCCACAAGGCCGGTGACGCGCCACCCAGCCCGGCCGGACCGTCAGAGCGGAGACCTTTCATGTCCACGGAGACCGGCCCGGCCGTCGATGCCGAGCCGCGCGGCCACAGGATCGCCCCGGGCCCGAAGGGGCTCCCCTTCCTCGGGAACATGCCGCAGTTCGGCAAGAACCCCCTCGCGTTCTTCGAGCGGCTGCGCAGCCACGGCGACATGGTCCGGTGGCGCTTCGGCCCCAACTCCTGCCTGTTCATAGCCGATCCGGAGTGCATCGGCGAACTGCTCACCGAGACGGAACGCACCTTCGACCAGCCGGCGCTCGGCATCGCCTTCCGTACCGTGATGGGCAACGGCATCGTGGTGGCGCGCGGCAGCGACTGGCGGCGCAAGCGGTCGCTCGTGCAGCCGTCCGTACGGCCCAAGCAGGTGCGGTCGTACGCGGCGACCATGGCGGGCAGCACGGTGGAACTCGCCGACACCTGGTCGGGCGGTGAACGCATCGACATCAAGCGGGAGATGGCGGCGCTGACACAGAAGATCGCCGTCCGCACGATCTTCGGTGTCGACACCCCCGCCGACGCCGATTCGATGGGCCGCGCCATGGACGTGGCGCAGGCGGAGATCGGCAAGGAGTTCGCAGGGATCGGCGCACTGCTGCCGGACTGGGTGCCCACCCCGGGAAGGGCCAGGATCAAGAAGGCCGCCGCGGTCATCGACGCCGAGGTGGGCCGGGTCGTCGCCCGGCACCGCGACGGCGGGGACGAACGCCCGGACCTGCTCAGCCGGCTGCTCACCGCCGTCGACGAGACGGGGGCGCGGCTCACGGACAAGGAGATCCGCGACGAGACGGTCACGCTGTACATCGGCGGCCACGAGACGACCAGTTCGACGCTGGTGTGGGCCTGGTACCTCCTGTCCCGCAACCCCGGCACGCGGGCCGCACTGGCCGAGGAGCTGGACCGGGTGCTCGGCGATCGCGAACCGGGGTTCGACGACTACGCACAGCTCCCGTACGCCCAGGCGGTGGTCAAGGAGACACTGCGGCTCTACCCCACGATCTGGCTGGTGACCGGGGTCGCGAAGGAGGGCGCCCGGATCGGCGGGCTGCCGATCCCGGAGGGCACCAGGGTGTGGAGCAGCCAGTGGGCCACGCACCGGGACGAGCGGTGGTTTCCCGAGCCTGAGGAGTTCCGTCCGGAGCGCTGGGACGCGGAGGCGGGCGACGAGATCGCGGAGTACGCCTGGTTCCCGTTCGGCGGCGGCCCCCGGGTCTGTCTGGGCACGCGGTTCGCGATGGTCGAGGCGGTACTGATCCTGGCGGTGCTCGCGCGGCGCTTCGAGCTGGATGTCGACCCGGGTACGGTCAATCCGGTGCCGACGCTGACGCTGCAGCCGGACCGCGAGGTGATGGCCACGGTCCGGGCGCGGCAGGGCTAGCTGATGGGGCGGGATCCGGATCCCTGACCGGAGCAGGAGCGGCGCGCCAAGGTACGGGTGCATGGTCGCGGTTCCTGCCGTCAGGTCGCTTTGCCGGCCGAGCAGCAACCACACCCCCCGCAGCCAAGGACAGCAACCATGCGCATGCGTACCGCTCTCGCACTTCCCGCGCTCGCGGTCATCGCGATCGTCGGCCTGGCCGGCACGGCCGCGGGACGGCGACGGCGGTAACGGCAATGGCGACGGCACGACCGCGACCCAGACCATCAGCGACAACACGGTCTCCGACTCGGCGTTCCTCGGTCATGTGTTCCAGGCAGGCAACACCGGCATCCAGCAGACGCCGGTCACGATCACGTTCGCCGAGATCGGCGACTGACGTGCACTCCCGGCCAGCAGGCCACCCTTCAGGGCGGCCTGCGGGCCGGGGCGCGACCACGGACCCCATCGCATGCTCGACAGATACTGAACCGATATATCCGATCTATCGCCATGAATCAGGCATACCGTTCAGAATGTTCCTGTCGGCCGTACTGGCCACCGGTGCCCTCTGGCCATGGCCAGAGGTCCCGACCGCAGGCTGTCGATCCAAGGGGAGACACCTCATGCGTCCGAGTTCCGCTCTCACCGCCGCCCTCACCGCGGCGGCCGCCCTGGCCCTGACCGCCACCGGCGCGTCGGCCACCGCCGGCGCGGCCACCACCGGGTCGTCGGGCCGCCCGGCCCACTGCCAGGAGAAGGCGCTGCGGATCTCCGCATCGCCCGGCAAGCAGCACAACGTGGCGCGGATCGCCGTCACCAACCGGGGCGGCCGCACCTGCGTCGTGGACCGCATCCCGACGATCACGTTCCGGGGCCTCGACGGCTCCGCCCAGCCCGTCCCGCCCGCCACGAGCGGCTCCTACGTGCTCTCGCCGGGCGAGCGGGGTTACGCCGCCGTGCGCACGGCGGAGCGCGGCACCCGCCAGGGACATGTCGTCCGCAGCCTGTCCGTGGCGGCTGATCCCGCGCACTACGGGGTCACCTTCGGCGCGGCGGCGGTGGGTATGGACCGCGGGATCCGGGTGTGGGAGCCGGTGACCACGCTGTGGCACACGTCGCGGGGCGCGGCGGACCGGGCGCTGGCCCGCGCGACGCACTGACCGTACGGAGGCGGGGACCCGGAGCCGTGAAACGGCCGTGGGTCCCCGCCCTGCGGACGCGCTACAGCGTCACCGTGCCCGTCCCCTCCCCCGTGGCTCCCGTCGTCTCCGCGACCACGCGGTAAGGGCGGTCCGTTCCCTCGGCGGTGACGGTCACACTTTCCCCGTCCCGCACGATCCGGAACGCGGCGGCGGTCGCTCCCGTCAGGTCCGGCACCGTGACGGACGTGACGTCGCCGGTGGATGCCGCGGAGGCCCCGCCGAAGACCCGCAGCGTGAGCCCGTCCAGCCAGTCGCTGTCGGGGCGCTGGTCGTCCGCACCCCAGGGAAGCACCGCGCCGGGGCGCACCAGGATCGGCAGGCTGTCGAAACCGTGGGTCTCGTGGCGCCAGACCGGCCCGGTGACGGTCTCGCCGGTCAGCAGGACGGTCCAGGTGCCCTCGGGGACGTAGTACTCGACCTGCCCGTCCTCCGTGAAGACGGGCGCGACCAGCAGGTCCGGTCCGAGCATGTACTGGCGGTCCAGCATCCGGGTCGTCGGGTCGCCGGGGAACTCCAGCAGCATGGGGCGCATCATCGGGACGCCCGTGCGGTGGGCGGTGGCGGCCGCCCCGTACAGGTACGGCATCAGCCGGTGCTTGAGCAGGGTGAACTTCCGGGCGACGTCCACCGCCTCCTCGCCGAACGCCCACGGCACCCGGTAGGACACGTTGCCGTGCAGCCGGCTGTGCGAGGACATCAGGCCGAAGGCGAGCCAGCGCTTGAAGACCGCCGGGTCGGGTGTGCCCTCGAAGCCGCCGATGTCATGGCTCCAGAAGCCGAACCCGGACAGGCTCAGCGAGAGGCCGCCGCGCAGCGACTCCGCCATCGCGGTGAACGAGGCGAAGCAGTCGCCGCCCCAGTGCACCGGGAACTGCTGGCCGCCGGCCGTCGCCGAGCGGGCGAAGAGCACCGCTTCGCCATGGCCGCGCTGCTTCTCCAGGAGTTCGAAGACCGTGCGGTTGTAGATCTGCGCGTAGTAGTTGTGCATGCGCTCCGGGTCGGAGCCGTCGTGCCAGACGACGTCGGTGGGGATGCGCTCGCCGAAGTCCGTCTTGAAGCAGTCGACGCCCTGGTCGAGCAGGACCCGGAGCTTGCTGTTGTACCACTCGCATGCGGCGGGGTTGGTGAAGTCGACCAGGGCCATGCCGGGCTGCCACAGGTCCCACTGCCAGATGTTGCCGTTGGGCCGGCGCACCAGGTAGCCGAGTTCGGCGCCCTCCGCGAACAGGGCGGACTTCTGGGCGATGTACGGGTTGATCCACATGCTGATCCGCAGGCCGCGTTCCTTGAGCCGGGCCAGCATGCCCTCCGGGTCGGGGAAGACCTCGGGGTCCCAGAGGAAGTCCGACCACTGGTACTCGCGCATCCAGAAGCAGTCGAAGTGGAAGACGGAGAGCGGGATGTCGCGCTCGGCCATGCCGTCGACGAAGGAGGTGACGGTCTCCTCGTCGTACGAGGTGCAGAAGGAGGTGGTGAGCCAGAGGCCGAAGGACCAGGCCGGCGGGAGGGCGGGGCGGCCGGTGAGCGCGGTGTAGCGGGCCAGCACCTCCTTGGGCGTCGGTCCGGCGACGATGTAGTACTCCAGCGACTGGTCCTCGACGCTGAACTGCACCTGGCCGACCGACTCCGAGCCGACCTCGAAGGAGACCTTGCCGGGGTGGTTGACGAAGACGCCGTAGCCGCGCGAGGAGAGGTAGAACGGGATGTTCTTGTAGGCCAGTTCGCTGCTGGTGCCGCCGTCCGCCTGCCAGATGTCGACGGTCTGGCCGTTCTTGACGTACGGCGTGAAGCGCTCGCCGAGGCCGTAGACGTTCTCGCCGACGTCCAGGGCGAGTTGGGCCAGCATGTGGTGGGCACCGTCCGGCGTGGTGGCGAAGGCGGTGCCCTTGGTGTCGACGCCGGTGAGGCGCCGGCCGTCGGCGTCGAGGAAGGTCAGACCCCAGGGGCCGTCGCCGTCCATGCGCAGGGTCAGCGGGCCGCTGGTCAGTTCGGTGACCGCGCCGTCCCGCCGGGTACGGGCCCCGGCGGCCGCCGCGTCGAGGCCGGGGAGGACGAAGTCGGGTCCGCGGTGGACGGTGCCGGCGTGGTGGGTGGTGCGCACGCCGATGATTCCCTCGGCCGGGGAGAAGCACTCGACCGTGATGAGCGGGGAGTTGAGCGTGTCGCCGCGCTCGGCGACGTGCTTGACCGACGCGTAGGCGGTGAACCGGCCGTCGCCGACGTGCAGATCGCGGATCTCGGTCGCGTAGGAGGCGCGTACGCCCTCACGCATGAGCCAGAAGCCGTCGGTGAACTTCATGCGGACTCCTTGCCGGGGGCAACTGGAGGGGGAGGGACAGGGAGAAGGGTGCGCGGAGCGGTCCGGTTCACTCGCCGTTCCCGGTGAAGGCGATACGGGCGAGGCGCACCGTGCCGCGCAGGGTGACGCGCAGGTCTCCGGTGCCGGAGGCGTTCAGCCCGGCCTGGACGGTGCGGTAGTCGTACGGTCCGTCGGTGGCGGCGACCGGGACGGTGACCGTGGTGCCGTCGACGGTGATCAGTACGGCTCCCTCCCCCGCTGCGGACACCTCGACACCGCTTGCTCCGGTTGCGAAGTCGCAGCGGCGGTAGAGGAGTTCGTTGGTATCGGCGACGGCGGTGACCGCGTCGCCGTCCGTCTTCGCGCGGTCGACGATCTCGGTGCCCAGCTGCTCGTCGTAGTCGGCCGCGTCCAGACCGCGCGCCAGGACGGGGCGGGGTGCGGTCGGGTCGCCGTCGACGGTGACGACGGTGATGAGCCGGATGTCCGCGCTGGAGGCGCCTGCCTGGATCTCGTACGCGCCCGGGTCGACGGTCCAGCGGCCGTGCGCCACGTCCCAGTGGCCGAGCTCGGCAACGGGGACGATGAGGTCGACGCGCTCGGCGGCGCCGGGCGACAGGTGCAGCCTGCGGTGGCCGGCCAGCTGGCGCAGCGGCCGGACGACGGACGGCGCCACCGCGCGCACGTACAGCTGGGCGACCTCGTCCGCTGCGACGGCACCGGTGTTGGTGACGGTCAGCGACACCCGCAGCAGGTCTCCGTCGCGCTCGGCGCTCAGGGCACTGTAGGTGAACGCGCTGTACGAGAGGCCGTGGCCGAACGGGTAGAGCGGGGCGCCCTCGTAGTAGAGGTAGGTCTGGCGCGAGCCGATGATGTCGTAGTCCAGCAGGCCGGGCAGCTCCGCGTCGGAGGTGTACCAGGTCTGCGGGAGCCGGCCGGCCGGGGAGACGTCGCCGGCCAGGACGCGGGCGAGCGCCGTTCCGGCGGCCTGGCCGCCGTGTGCGGTCCACAGCAGTGCGGGGAGCGTGGCCGCCGCGTCGGTGAGGGCGTACGGGTAGGCGGAGGTGACCGCGAGCACGGTGCGCGGGTTGGCGGCGTGGGCGGCGCGCCAGAGGCGTTCCTGCTGGGCGGGGAGGTCGAGGGTGGTGCGGTCCTCGGTCTCGCGGCCGTTGATGTGCGCGTCGTTTCCGGCGACCACGATGACGACGTCGGCGTCGGCTGCCGCACGGGCGACGGCGTCCTCGCCGCGCTCGGTGACCTCCAGCTCGAAGACCGTTCCGGCGGCCCGGCCGGAGCCGGAAACTTCTTCGCCGGCGGCGGCAACCTTTACGCCGTCGGCGGCAACAGAGACATACCTACCCGTTCCCACGTGCAGAAGGCGGTGACCGCCCTCATGACCCTCCACCGCCTCCCAGCGGAACGTCTCCTGGACGATCCAGCCGCCCGGCTCGTCGGCGGAGGCGCGTACGAAGCCGTCCTCGGCGACCGAGAGGTAGCGTCCGGCCGGTTCCCGCAGCGTGATCACGCCGTTGCCCCAGTCCACGAGGGCCAGCTCCGACGGGGTGTCGCCGCAGGTCAGCGGCGGCAGGTCGGTGCGTCCTGCGAGCAGTGCCGGGTCGAGGGCGCCTTCCGCGCCGCGCACCGTCTC
This sequence comes from Streptomyces sp. NBC_00464, assembly GCF_036013915.1. NCBI lineage: Bacteria > Bacillati > Actinomycetota > Actinomycetes > Kitasatosporales > Streptomycetaceae > Streptomyces > Streptomyces sp. NBC_00464. Next base: position 324,136 of record NZ_CP107899.1, read on the forward strand.
CCGGCTCTCGTCCGCCGCGGGAATCTGCAGCCAGCCGTCCGCGCACTTCAGCCGGACCAGGTCGACGCCCTCCGCGTGGACGATGTGCTCGGCGCCGAAGCGTTCCCGCAGTCCGTCGAGCGGGGTGGAGCGGTGGATGAGCGTGCCGCTGTACCAGTCGAGCTTGCAGGCGTCCGCGAGGAGGCCGACGACGGCGACGGTCTTGCCTGCGGCAGGGTCGAGCGGCAGCAGGCCGTCGTTCTTGAGCAGCACGACGGCCTGTTCGGCGGCCTCCAGGGCGAGCGCCCGGTGGTCTTCGGTGTCGAAGGCGTCGGTGTTCGCGTACGGGTCGAGCTCGGGGTCGAACTCGCCGAGCGAGAAGCGCAGTTCGAGGAGCCGTCGGACGGCGGTGTCGATGTCGTGCTCGTCGAGGAGCCCGCGCTCCAGGGCGCGGCGGATGCGGCCGGTCATGATGGCGGAGTCCTGGCCGTGGTCGGTGAAGCTGTCGACACCGGCGCGCAGGGATGCGGCCGTTGCCTCCTCGTGGGTGTCGAAGTAGTGCTCGGAGTCGACGAGGTTGGACGGCGCCCCGGCGTCGGAGCAGACCACGAGGGACCGGTCGGTCCAGGCGCGCAGCTGCTGGGACAGGAGCGGCGATACGTGGTTGGGCCGCCCGTTGACCAGGTTGTACGCCGGCATCACACCGGCCACCGCGCCCGCCTGCACGGCATCACGGAAGGCCCTGAGGTCGTACTCGTGCAGGACCCGCGGGCGGACCGAGGAGGAGGCGGTGTCGCGGTCGGTCTCGTTGTTGTGGGCGAGCCAGTGCTTGAGGACGGGGGCGGTCCGCCAGTAGAGCGGGTGGTCGCCGCGCAGTCCCCGGGTGTACGCGACCGCGATGGCGGAGGTCAGCCCGGCGTCCTCGGAGTACCCCTCCTCGCCGCGCCCCCAGAGCGGGTTGCGCAGCAGATTGACGGTCGGGGCCCAGACGTTGAGGCCGACGCGGTCGTCCTGGGCGCGCTTGGCGCGGACCTCGTTGCCGACGGCCTCGCCGACGCGGCGCACCAGTTCACCGTTCCAGGTGGCGCCGAGCCCCACGGCCTGCGGGAACACCGTCGCCGGGCCCATCCAGGCCACGCCGTGCAGGGCTTCCTGACCGGTCCGGAAGGCGCCGAGCCCGAGCCGGTCGACCGCCGGCGCGAACTGGTGCAGCATCGCGATCCGCTCGTCGAGCGTGAGCCGCTGAAGCAGATCGTCGACGCGCTTGGCGAAGGGCAGCTGCGGGTCGCGGAAGGGCTGCGGTTGTTCCGTCACGTGCGGGTCCCCTTGGAGAGGTGGGAGGTATTCCGGTGTCCGCGCCTCGTACGAGCGGTTGAGGAGCCCCGGAAGATCTTTCGAAGCGCTTCGATGCTCGGTGGCCAACCCCGCGCATGTCAAGGGCTCGTCCTCGACCTCCGTACGCGACAACCCCCTAATGCGCCAGGAAACGGTTCGGAAACAGGTCGGAGGAATCTGGAAACGGACTCTTGTGCGGCCGGGGCCCTTCACTTAACCTCGCTGCAACATCGAAGCGCTTCGACAGAGCTTCGATGGGGCGCCCCGGCGCCCTTGATCTTCCCGGGACGGCGACAGGTTCTGCCGCTTCCCTGTTGAACCGCTTCACCTGCGGCCGGTCACGCCGGCCCAGTCAGCAACGCTCCACCTCAGACACAGGAACCGAACGGCGGTCGCCCGCCACGTGTCGTCCTGGTGCGCCTCGAAGGGTTGACGCAATGACGCCGAATTCCACCCCCTCCTCCACGGCTCCGAGCCGGAGAAGCTTCCTCGCCACGGGCGCGGTCGCCGCTGTCGCCGTGGCCGGCGGGGTACCGCTGCTCGCCGCATGCGGTGGCTCGGGTTCAGGTTCAGGGAGCAAGGAAGGCACGACAACGGGCAAGGCCCTCAAGAAGGTTGTGCCGTCCTACGCCCCGCTGAACCTGGTCCAGCCCGACGTCGCCAGCGTCAACGGTTCGAGCCCCGGCTTCACCAAGCTGCCCGACCCGTTGGTCGTCTCCGTGAAGTCGGTCCCGGGCAAGGGCTCGTCGTTCCGGGTCATGACGCCGCTGTGGGGCACCGTCCCGAAGAAGAACAACCCGTACTACGCGGCCGTGAACAAGGCCGTCGGCGCCAAGCTCAACTTCGACCCGCAGGACGGCAACACCTACCAGGACAAGATCGGCGCGGTCCTCGCCGGCTCGGACATCCCGGACGTCATGACCATCCCCGGCTGGAACATGCAGGGGCAGATCCGCAACGCGATCAGCGCCAAGTTCGCGGACCTGACTCCTTACCTGGCGGGCGACGCCGTCAAGAAGTACCCGAACCTGGCGAACATCCCGACGGGCGCCTGGCAGTACTCGGTCTTCGGCGGCAAGCTGCGCGGCCTGCCGATGCCGACGCCGATCATCGGCAACGCGATCTTCTACCGCAAGGACCTCATCGGCTCCGGCGCCGTGCCGGCGAGCGCGGACGACCTGCTGGCCTTCGGCAAGGAGCACACCGCTCCCAAGCAGAAGGTCTGGGCGTTCGACGACCTCTGGACCTGCATCCAGAAGATCTACGGCCTGCTGCCGGACGCGCCGCACTACTGGCAGCTGGAGAACGGCAAGCTGGTCCACAAGATCGAGACGAAGGCATACCGCGAGGCGCTCGCCTTCGCCCGCAAGCTCCACGACGGCGGGTACGTCCACCCGGACGCCGACGCCGGCAAGGACGCCGACTCGAAGATCCGCTTCACCAGCGGTCACGTGGTGATGTACAACGACGGCACCGGTGGCTGGAAGGGCATGGTCACAGAGCAGGCGGCCGCCAACCCCAAGTTCGACATGCAGGCGCTGGACTTCTTCAACCACGACGGCGGCAAGCCGGTCCTGTGGCAGGACGACCCGGCGGGCATCTTCACCTTCCTCAGCAAGAAGCTCTCCAAGGCGCAGATCGAGGAGTTCCTCGCGATCGCCGACTACGCGGCCGCGCCGTACGGCACCGAGGAGTTCATGCTCACCAACTACGGAGTGAAGGGCACCCACTACACGATCAAGGACGGGGCCCCGACCTACACCCCGCAGGGTGTCGAGGAGGCGCAGCCCTCCACCTTCCTGTTCCTCGCCTCGCCGCCCACCTCCATCGCCTACCCGGACCAGCCGCAGCTGGCCAAGGACTACGCGGCCTGGATGGCGCGCCAGGCCCCGAACGTCAAGAAGCCCCTCTTCTTCGGCATGCAGGTCGTCGAGCCGCAGCGGTACGCCTCCCTGTACACGCCCTTCGACGACCTCCAGAAGGACATCCGCCGCGGCCGCAAGAAGGTCAGCGACGTCGACGAGGCCGTGAACACCTGGAAGAAGAGCGGCGGCGACAAGCTGCGCGACTGGTACCAGGACATTCTCGACAAGAACGGCTCCGGCGTCTGACGCGTACGACGCGCACCAGCCGTACGCAGGACAGCAAGAAGGCCGCCGGGCGCACGAAGCCCGGCGGCCGTGGTGGGGAGCACGACATGGGGAGTACACGGTGAAGCCACGGGCCACGGTTACGACCGACCCGGACCGCACCGCCGACGGGGCCGGAGCCTCGGCCGGCGGCAGCGGTGACGGGGACGGCAAGGACGGAAGCGGCACACGGACGGACAGGTCCCGCGCGATCGGTACGCGCGGATCCCGTACGGCGAAGAAGGCGAAGAGGGCGAAGAAGGGGTCGGCGAACACGGCGCCAACGGGTACCGGGCCACAGGCGGGCGGCATCACCTGGCGCCAACGGCTGCGGCGCGACCGCACCCTGGTGCTGATGACCCTGCCTGCCATCGCGCTGCTGCTGCTCTTCAACTACATCCCGCTGCTCGGGAACATCGTGGCCTTCCAGGACTACGACGTGTACGACCTGGGCATCACCGGCAGCCCCTTCGTCGGCTTCGACAACTTCACCCGGATCTTCGAGGACTACCGCTTCTGGGAAGTCCTCATCAACACCCTGGTCATCTTCATCACCCAGCTCGTCCTGTTCTTCCCCATCCCGATCGCCATCGCGCTGCTGGTCAACACGATCATGAGCGCACGGGTCCGGGCCTGGGTCCAGGCAGTCGTCTATCTGCCGCACTTCTTCTCGTGGGTGCTCGTCGTCACCGTCTTCCAGCAGATGTTCGGCGGCGCCGGGCTGGTCGCCCAGTGGCTGCGTGAGCACGGCCACGAAGGCTTCGACCTGATGACCGACCCGGGCTTCTTCAAGTTCCTGGTCTCCGCCCAGGCGGTCTGGAAGGACGCCGGCTGGGGTGTGATCGTCTTCCTGGCCGCGCTCGCCGCCGTCAACACCGATCTGTACGAGGCCGCGGCCGTGGACGGCGCGGGCCGCTGGCGCCGGATGTGGCATGTCACGCTGCCCGCGCTGCGTCCGGTCATCGCGCTCCTGCTCGTCCTGCGCGTCGGCAGCGCGCTCAACCTCGACTTCGAGCAGATCCTGCTCCAGCGCGACCAGGTCGGCGCCGGCGCTTCGGAAATCCTGGACACCTACATCTGGTGGACGGGCATCAAAACCGGCGACTTCGGCTACGCGGCGGCCGCCGGCATCTTCAAGGGACTGTTCAGCGTCGCCATGGTGCTGGGTGCCAACAAGGTCGCCCACATGCTGGGCGAGCAGGGGGTGTACTCCAAGAAATGACAACTCTCCTGGAACGTGAGAAGGACCCGGCAGAGCCCGCGCCCCGCGCGGAGACTCCGCTCCAGCGCGCCCTGCGCACGGAACCCCGCCCCGTCTGGGAGGAGGAGCCCACCAAGGCGGGTCTCGCCTTCAAGGGCTTCGGACTCGTCGCGATCTGCGCGATCGTGATCATCCCGATCTGGGTGGTGCTCGTCACCAGTCTCTCCGACACCAAGGCGATCAACGACGCGGGCGGTCTGGTCGTCTGGCCGAAGAGCATCACGTTCGTCGCCTACAAGGAGCTCCTCAGCGGTGGCGCGGTGACCCGCGCGGCCGCCGTGAGCGTCGGCCTCACCGTCGTCGGCACGGTGGTCAGCATGGTGGTCTCGGTCCTGTGCGCGTACGGACTGAGCCGCCGCGACTCCTACGCCCACCGTCCGCTGCTGATGACCCTGATGGCGACGATGTTCTTCGGCGCCGGGCTCATCCCCACGTACCTGCTGGTCACCGGCATCGGTCTGAGCGACAGCTACTGGTCGATGATCCTGCCCAGCGCGATCAGCGTCTTCAACGTGCTGGTCCTGCGCGGCTTCTTCATGGACACCGCGCCCGAACTCATCGACGCGGCCCGCATCGACGGCGCCGGCGAGTGGCGGATCCTGCTCCAGATCATCATGCCGCTCTCGCGTGCCGTGATCGCCGTGATCTCGCTCTTCTACGCGGTGGGCTACTGGAGCCAGTGGTTCAACGCGATGCTCTACATCCAGGACAGCGAGAAGTACCCGCTGCAGATGATCCTGCGCCAGCTGGTCCTCCAGCACCAGGTCCCGCCGGGCGCCATGGGCGCGGCGGTCAGCAACGGGTCGATCAACAGCCTCGCCGTGCAGATGGCGGTCATGATCCTCGCGTTGATCCCGGTGGCGATCCTGTCGCCGTTCGTCCAGAAGCACTTCCAGAAGGGCATGCTCACCGGCGCCGTGAAGGGCTGATCGGCAGCACAGCCCCGGTGCGGGGCCGGTCCACGCACAGTCCGGGACCGGCCCCGCCCCTTCTTCCCCTCCTCCACGCTTCCCCTCCCCTTGTCCTTCTTGCCCTTGTCCGGAAGGTGTTCGCCATGCGCGCTTCGTCTGCGCCCACGCCCAGCCGTAGAACCGTGCTCGCGGGAGCGGCCGTCGCCGCGGCCGCAGTGGCCCTGCCCGTCGCGGGCCCCGCCGCAGCCGCATCCAAGCACCACCGGGACGAGTCCACCGAGCCCCATCGCTGGCGGACCGCCGCGATCGGCGGGACGGGATTCGTCACCGGGGTGCTGTTCCACCCTTCCGTGAAGGGACTGGCGTACGCCCGTACCGACATCGGCGGCGCCTACCGCTGGGACGACGCGAAGGCCCGCTGGACCGCGCTCACCGACCATCTCGGCTGGGACGACTGGAATCTGCTGGGCATCGAGGCCCTGGCCGTCGACCCGGCGCACCCGGACCGCCTCTACCTGGCCTGCGGTACGTACGCCCAGTCCTGGGCGAGCCCCGGCGCGGTGCTCCGCTCCGAGGACCGGGGCGCGACCTGGCAGCGGGCGGACCTGACGGTGCGTCTCGGCGCCAACGAGGACGGGCGCGGGGCCGGCGAGCGGCTGCTCGTGGACCCGCGGGACAGCGACACGCTGTGGCTCGGCACCCGGCACGACGGGCTGCTGCGCTCCACCGACCGGGGTGCGACGTGGGCCGCGGCCGACTTCCCCGCCACCGCGTCGGCGAGCGGCCAGGGCGTGATGTTCCTCGCCGCCGCGGGCCGGGTGGTGTACGCGGGCTGGGGTGACGGAGGCAGCGCGCTCTACCGTGGAGACGGCTCCGGCGGCTGGGAGGCCGTGCCCGGTCAGCCGTCCGGCAGTGCGGCGACGAAGGTACCGGTCCGGGCCGCGTACGACGCCAAGGGCCGCGCCCTGTACGTCACCTACGCGGACGCCCCGGGCCCCAACGGGCAGTCCGCCGGCTCCGTCCACCGCCTCGACACGGTGACGGACACCTGGAGTGAAGTCACACCGGTGCAGCCCGACGCCGCGGCCGGTGACGGCTTCGGCTACGGCGGTGTCGCGGTCGACGCGCGCCGCGCCGGCACGCTCGTGGTCACCACCAACAACCGCTGGTCGCAGATCGACACGGTGTTCCGCTCCACCGACGCGGGTGCCACCTGGACCTCGCTCAAGGACACCGCGGTCCTCGATGTCGCGGAGACCCCCTATCTGCGGTGGGGCGGGGAGGCCAAGTTCGGCTGGTGGATCCAGGCCGTGGCCGTCGACCCGTTCGACTCGCGGCACATCGTGTTCGGGACCGGCGCGACGATCTTCGGGACCCGCGACCTCGTCCACTGGGCCCCGGAGATCCGAGGTCTGGAGGAGTCGTCGGTACGCTTCCTGCTCGCCCCGCCGGGAAAGGGCGCCCGTCTCCTCAGCGGCCTGGGCGACATCGGGGTGATGTACCACGACTCGCTGACCGCCTCCCCGTCGCGCGGCATGGCGTCGAATCCGGTCTTCGGCACGGCCACCGGCCTCGCCCTGGCCGCGCTGAAGCCCGCCTACGTCGTGCGGACGGGCTGGCCGTCGGGCTCCACCTCCGCCGGGGCGTCCTCGGACGACGGCGGCAGGACCTGGCAGCCGTTCGCCACCCAGCCGGAGATCGCCGCCTCCGCCCCCGGTCCGGTCGCGGTCTCCGCGGACGGGTCGGTCCTGCTCTGGTCGTTCGTCCACTGGGACGGCACCAAGTACCCCGCTCACCGCTCCACCGACGGCGGCGCGAGCTGGACCGAGGTCGCCACGTTCCCCAAGGGCGCGGCCCCGGTCGCCGATCCGCTCGACCCGCGGCGCTTCTACGTCTACGACACCGACACCGGAGCGGTCTTCCACTCCGCGGACGGCGGGGCGACCTTCGCCCCCGGCGCGGCCGGACTCCCCTCCGGTGACGTGCAGTTCAAGGTGGCGGCGGCGCCCGGACGTTGCGGCGACCTGTGGCTCTCCGCGAAGGACAACGGACTGTTCCGTTCGACGGACGGCGGGCTGACGTTCACGGCCGTGGCCGGCTGCCAGGCCTCGCACGCCCTCGGCTTCGGCAGGGCGGCTCCGGTGAAGGACCGCAAGCGGCCCGGTGCCGGCTATCCGGCCGTCTTCCAGACGGGCAGGGTCTCCGCGACGCACGACGGCGTGGCGGTGCTGCGCTCGGACGACGCGGGCGCCACCTGGGTCCGGATCAACGACGACTCCCACCAGTGGGGCTGGACCGGCGAAGTGATCACCGGCGACCCCCGCGTCCACGGCCGTGTCTACCTGGGCACCAACGGCCGCGGCATCCAGTACGCAGAACCCGCATAAGCAAGAAGGAACGAGAGACGCCATGCCGTCCCTGCGCGACGCAGCCCGTGGCCGCATCCTCTTCGGAGGCGACTACAACCCCGAACAGTGGCCCGAGGAGGTGTGGGAGGACGACGCCCGGCTGATGAAGGAGGCCGGGGTCAACTCCGTCACCCTCGGCGTCTTCTCCTGGGCGAAAATCGAACCACGCCCAGGAGCACGGGAGTTCGGCTGGCTGGACCGGCTGATGGACCTGATGCACACGAACGGCATCGGCGTCGTGCTCGCCACCCCGACCGCGTCCCCGCCGCCGTGGATGGGGGCGCGGCACCCGGAGACCCTGCCGCGCACCGAGGACGGCTCGGTCGTCTGGTACGGCTCGCGCCAGCAGTTCTGTGCGAGCTCCCCCGTCTACCGGCGCTACGCCGCGGCCCTCACCGAGGACCTCGCGGCGCGGTACGCGGACCATCCCGCGCTCACCGTCTGGCACATCAACAACGAGTACTGCACCCACTGCTGGTGCGACGAGACGGCCGCCCACTTCCGCCGGTGGCTGCGCAGCCGGTACGGCACGGTCGACGCACTCAACGAGGCCTGGGGCACGGCGTTCTGGAGCCAGCGCTACGACTCCTGGACCGAGATCCTGCCGCCGCGCAAGGCGCAGTACATGAAGAACCCGGCGCAGGTGCTGGACTTCAAGCGGTTCACCTCCGACGCGCTGATGGAGTGCTATGTCGCGGAGCGCGACATCGTGGCCCGGCACACCCCGCGCATTCCGGTGACGACGAACTTCATGCCGCTGTGGTCGGGCCAGGACGCCTGGGCCTGGTCGGCGCAGGAGGACATCGTCTCCGTCGACATCTATCCGGACCCGCGGGACCCGCAGGGCGGCCAGTACAACGCGATGCTCGCCGACATGACGCGCTCGCAGGCCGCAGGACCGTGGATGCTGATGGAACAGGCGGCGGGACCGGTCAACTGGCGGGGCGTCAACCACCCCAAGCCCGAGGGCCTGAACCGGCTCTGGTCGCTGCAGGCCGTGGCGCGCGGCGCCGATGCCGTCTGCTACTTCCAGTGGCGGCAGTCCCGGCAGGGCTCGGAGAAGTTCCACTCCGGGATGCTCACCCACGCCGGCGAGCAGGGCCGCACCTTCCGCGAGATCAAGCGCCTGGGAGCGGAACTCGCCACGCTGGGCCCGGCCGTCGGCGGCGGTGACGTACCCGCAGACGTGGCGATCCTGCACGACTGGGACTCGTGGTGGGCCGGCACGCAGGAGGGCAGGCCGTCCTCGCTGCTGGACTACACCGAGGTCGTGCAGCGCTGGCACCGGGCCCTGTGGGAGAACGGTGTCGCCACGGAGTTCGCCCGCCCGGATGCCGACCTCAGCCGGTTCAAGGCGGTCGCCGTACCTCATCTGTATCTGCTCACCGACGCCTCGATCGACAATCTCGTGGCGTACGCGCAGGGCGGCGGAACCCTGGTCTGCGGCTTCTTCAGCGGGGTCGCCGACGTCGACGACCGCATCAGGCCCGGCGGCATGGACGCGCGGCTGCGCGAGCTGTTCGGGATCCGCACGCTGCACGAGTGGTGGCCGCTGGACGCGGATTCGGCCGTGGAGTGCGACGGCTTCAGGGGCACCCTGTGGTCGGAGGAGCTGGAGGCGACACAGGGCACCGAGGTCGTGGCCGCGTATCGCGAAGGCGAGCTGGCCGGGCTGCCCGCGGTGCTCCGCAGGGACCGCGCCCACTACCTGTCGACGCTGCCGGAGCCGCAGGCGCTGCGTGCGCTGCTCGGTGACATGGTGCGGGCGGCCGGCGTGGAGCCCGTGCTCGCCGGGCTGCCCGAAGGGGTGGAGGCGGTCCGTCGCGGCGAGCTGCTCTTCCTGCTCCACCACGGGCGGGACTCCGTCACCGTGGCCGTGCCCGGTGCGCACGAGGAACTGCTGACCGGCCGGACGGTCGAGGACCGGGTGGAGCTGGGGCGTTACGGCGTGGCCGTGCTGCGGAGCGCCGCGCCATGACCGTCCGCACGCACATCGACGGCACGTGGGAGCCGCGTCCCGCCGCCCGCTGGGAGGACGCCTTCCTCGGCGGCAACGGCCGGCACGGGGCGATGGTGTACGGGGACCCGGTCGACGACCGGGTCGTCGTCAACCACCACACCCTGGTCCGGCCCAACGGAAGCGAACACCTGCGGCCGCCCGAGCTCGCCGACCGGCTGGACCAGCTGCAGAGCGACCTGCTCGCCGGGGACGCCACGGCCGCCGAGCGGTTCGGGGCGGGCCGGCCGCTGGTGTGGGTGCAGCCCTTCCACCCGGCCTTCCAGACCAGGATCCGGCCCACGCCGGACTCCTCGTCCGGTTCCGACGGCGGCGAGCCGCCCGCGGGCTACCGCCGTACGGTCGACTTCACCACGGGTGAGATCACGGCCGTGTGCGAGGGCAGGCGCAGTCAGGTCTTCGTCTCCCGCGCCGACGACGTGATCGTCCAGTACGTCACCGGCCCCGGGCTCGCGGTCGACCTGACCCTGGACCACGCGCTGCCGGGCGCTCCGCCGCGCCTCGCCATCGGCCGCAGCACCGTGCTGACGCCGGGCGGCGGCCGGCTGTCCCTGCGGGTGGGCTACCCGGACAGCGAACTCGCCTACACCGGGGTGACCGTGGTCCGGGCGGACGGCGGCAGGGTGTCGGTCGCGGGCGAGGGCATCCGGGTCGAGGGGGCCCGGAGCCTGTTGCTGCTCACCCGGGTGCGGCGCCACACGGGCGGCCTGGACCTCGCGGCGGAGTGTGCCGCCCTGCCGCAGGACGACTACCCGACGCTGCTGGCGCGCCACCGCGCACTGCACCGCCCGGCCTTCCAGCGGGCCTCCCTGAGCCTGGACGCCGATCCGGCCGAACGCGCCCTGCCCGGCAGCGAGCTGGTGCGCCGGCCCGGCAGCCCCGCCCTGCTGGAGCGGTTGTTCGCCGCGGGGCGGTACCACCTGCTCTCGTCCTCCGGTGTGCTGCCGCCCCGGCTCACCGGCCTGTGGACGGGCGACTGGGACACCGCCTGGTCGGGAGCGTTCACGACCAACGCCAACCTCAACCTCCAGATCGCCTCGGCGTCGGCCGCCGCGCTGCCCGAGGTGTCCGAGGCCCATGCCTCGCTGGTGTACGGGCAGTTGGCGGACTGGCGGGACAACGCACGGGCGCTGTTCGGGGCGCGCGGAATCGTCGCCCCGTCCCACACCGACGGCGAGTCCGGCCACACCCGCCACTACCAGCGGGCCTATCCGCTGCACCTGTGGACGGCCGGTGCGGACTGGCTCCTGGAACCGCTGATCGAGCACGCCGAGACGAGCGGGGCGACGGATCCCCGGCTGGTCGACGCGCTCCACGAAGTCGCGCTCTTCTACGAGGACTTCCTGACCCGCACCGCGCCCGACGGCACCGTGGCCATCGTGCCTTCGTACTCACCCGAGAACCGTCCGGCGAACGCGAGCTGGGGGACGGTGAACGCGACGATGGACATCGCGGCGGCCCGCCACGCGCTCACCGCTTCGGCCGACCGCTCCCCCACCGCTCCGGCCTCCGCACGGCGGCGGGAGCTCGCGGCCCGGCTCCCGGACTACCGGGTCAACGAGGACGGCGCGCTCGCCGAGTGGGCATGGCCGGGCCTGGAGGAGACGTACGACCACCGCCACCTCAGCCACCTGTACCCGGTGTGGCCGCTGGACGCGGTCAATCCGTACGACACCCCGGAGCTCGCGGCCGCCGCACACCGCGCACTGGAACTGCGCGGATCGGAGAACGACTCCGCCCACGGGCATCTCCACCATGCGCTGATCGCCGCACGCCTCCGGGACGGCATGCGGGTCTCGGCGGCGCTGGACGCCGTGCTGGCGGGCGACTTCTTCCACGACTCGCTGATGAGCGCCCACTATCCGTCCCGCAACGTCTACAACGCGGACGCCGCCCACACACTGCCCGCGGTGGTCATCGAGTCGCTCGTCCAGTCGACGCCCGGCCGGCTGGTCCTGCTTCCCGCACCGCCGGCCGGTTGCCCGAGCGGCGAACTGCGCGGTGTGCGCACCAGGTTCGGCGCCGGGCTGGACCTGCGCTGGAACTCCGACGGCTCCGCGACCGTGGTGCTGCATCCCACCCGTGACGCCCGGATCGATGTCCGTACGGGCAACGGCAGCATCCTCACCGATTCCTCCGCCGGAAGCACCGCGGCTCCACTGGAGCTGACGGCCGGCGTGGACCGCGTCCTCGATCTGAGGCGGCGGTAGCACTCCCCCCACCCCATCCCCCCACCATGGAAGGACACCCATGGCAACACGCACCCGCACCCTCAGCAGGTTCGTACTGGCCCCGGCAACGGCAGTGGCGGCCCTCATCGGCTTCGCCGCGGCCCCCGCCCAGGCCGCGATCTGGTCCTCCTCGGACCAGTGGGGCAACTACACCACGTCCGACGGCTACACCCTCTACAACAACATCTGGGGCTCCGGCGCAGGCTCACAGTCCATCTGGGCCAACTCATCCAGCAACTGGGGCGTTCGGGCCGACCACCCGAACACGGGCGGCATCAAGTCGTACCCCAACGCCAAGAAGGTAGTCAACAAGTCGATCACCTCGCTGTCGTCGCTCACCAGCAACTACAACGTCACCGTCCCGTCGTCCGGTGCCTACAACACCTCGTACGACATCTGGGACAGCGACTACGACTACGAGGTCATGCTCTGGGTGAACTACAACGGCGCCGTGGGTCCGCTCGGCACCTCGCAGGGAAACGTGACGCTGGGCGGCCACACCTGGACCGTCTACAAGGGCGACAACGGGGCCAACCAGGTCTTCTCGTTCCTTCGCACCTCGGACTCCACCTCGGGCACGGTCGACATCCTGCCGATCCTGAAGTGGATCAAGGACACCAAGGGCTGGTGGGGCAACGAGACCATCGGTGACGTCCAGTTCGGCTACGAGGTCACCTCGTCGGCAGGCGGACTGGACTTCACGACGAACGGATTCGGCGTCTCCTCCAGCTGATCCGTTCCTCCTCCGGCTGATCCGTACACACAAGGAGCCGGCCCCCGCGCGGGGGCCGGCTCGTGCGCGTGTCCGTGTCCGGCACTACCTCGGAGCGGGACCGGTGCTCTCACGCACCGTCAGCTCGGGTGCCAGCAGCTCCACTTCGTCCGTGCCGCGACCGGAGAGCTTCGCGACGACCTGCTCGACCGAGCGGCGCCCCATCTCCTGCGCGGGGATGGCCACGGAGGTGAGCCGCACCGAGGCCTGGGAGGCCACCTGCTCGGGGCAGATCGCGACCACCGAAACGTCCTCGGGCACCGCCCGGCCCTGCTGCCGCAGGAGATTGAGCAGCGGTTCCACCGCCGACTCGTTCTGCACGATGAACCCGGTGGTGCCGGGGCGCTCGTCGAATATCCGCGACAGGGTCTGCGCCATCGCCGGGTAGCCGCCCTCACAGGGCCGGTGCAGCACGCGCACACCGGTCTCCTGCGCCTTGGCGCGGATCCCGTCGACCGTCCGCTCGGCGAATCCGGTGTGCCGCTCGTACACCGCGGCCGCCTCGCCGATCACGGCGACCTCGCGGTGACCGAGGCCGGCGAGGTGGTCCACGCAGAGCGCTCCGGTCGCCTCGAAGTCGAGATCCACACAGGTCAGTCCGTCGGTGTCGGCGGGCAGTCCGATGAGCACGGCGGCCCGGTCGGTGTCACGCAGCAGCGGCAGCCGTTCGTCGTGGAGCTCGACGTCCATGAGGATCATCGCGTCGGCCAGCGAACTGCCGGCGATGCGCCGCACCGCGGCGGGTCCCTCCTCACCGGTGAGGAGCAGGACGTCGTATCCGTGGGTGCGGGCCGTGGTGGCGACCGCGATGGCGATCTCCATCATCACGGGGACGTACATGTCGGTGCGCAGCGGCACCATGAGCGCGATGATGTTCGACCGGCTGCTGGCGAGCGCGCGCGCACCGGCGTTGGGGTGGTAGCCGAGCTGCTGGATGCTCGACTCGACCCGCTCCCTGGTGGGCACCGAGATGGACCGCTTCCCGCTGAGGACATAGCTCACCGTGCTCGCGGAGACTCCGGCGTGCTGCGCGACCTCGGCAAGGGTGACCATTCAGCTCTCCATCACGGGACATCGTCGGACACCGGCACGGAAACCGGCCTGCACCGGCCGTTCCAGTCAGATGTGGCGAAGCGCTTCGACTTCGCCCGGTCCGCCTGTGACATGCCCGGATGGTGCGAGCCTAGACCTGCCCACACAGCGTGTCCATAGCGCTGTCGAAGCGCTTCGACTCGATGTCCCGGCAGCCCGCCGCCCGGGATGGGCCGTGGCGGCAGCCGTTTCGGCTACCGCCACGATATGCCCGGCCCGGGGCGTGGAACATCAGGGGGCGCGCGGGTACCCGTGGCTCAGGAGGCCGACGGGGTCCAGCTCCCGAGCCAGTCGGCGATCTCCTGCCCGGCCGCCCCGCTGTCACTGAGCTGCGGACGGTCGCCGCTCGCCGTACCGGCGCCGGGTCCGTCGTTGCGGTACTCCGCGAACCGGTCGTCCTTCCAGGAGAACCCGCTCATGTCGGTCCACGGCGCCGGCCGGATCGCTGCGCTCAGAGTGGTGTCGCGGACAGTGGTCATCGGGTCGAGGGTGGCGTCGCCACCGGCGTGCCAGGGGCGCCCGAGATAGAAGCTCGCCGCCGAGACGTCGCCGTTGACGGTGGAGTTGTTGATGAGGAAGCCCTTGCGGTCGGCGGCCGTGCTGGGGGCGGTGACGTATCCCGCGGAGCTGCCGTTCCACCGCTTCTTCAGGGTGATGACCGAGGCGTCGATGACCGCGCTCGCCCGGCCGAAGATGAAGTCGACGTTGCCGACGACATAGGAGTCGGTCATGTAGACCCGGCCCAGTCTGTCCTTGGCGGCGGTGTCGAGCAGCAGCGTGTCCTGGTCGCCCTCGGTGATGATCGAGTCGAGGAACACCTTGTCGGCCGCGGTGCGCAGCGCGACGGCCTGCAGCCCGCTCATGTCCTGGTGGGCGGCCTCGTCGAAGTCGTTGGCGATGGTGAGGTTACGGGCCTGGAAGCCGTCCCCCTCGGCGGCGACGGTCGCGCTGCCGCCCGTTCCGTACGTCCCCGATCCGTCGGGCTTCTGCGTACCCGAGGCGTTGTCGTAGACGATGACGGTGCTCTTGCGGCCGGGTCCGGTGCCCTGGAGCGTGACGTTCTGTTTGGCCGAGGGGATCTTCACCAGCTCGCGGTAGGTGCCGGGCGCGATCGCGATGACGGTCCGGGCCGTGTTGCCCGCGGGCACCGCGTCCACGGCGGCCTGCACGGTGCGGTACTGACCGCTGCCGTCCTTGGCGACGGTGAGCGTGGTCGCGGCGGCAGCGGTGGCGGCCGCCGCGGCGATCGTGGAGCGCGGCCCCGCCCCCGCCTTCACCAGCGCGGGCACATCGGCGGCGCTGTCGAGCGTGTAGGGGTAGGAGGCGCGCGGGTCGAAGGAGGCACCGCCGCCGCTCTCGTTGCGTCCGCCGGTGCCGCGGAAGATGCTGCCGCGCTGGACCAGGGTGGCGGTGCTGTCACGGGTGACGGGGTTGTTCAGCCCGTCGAAGTAGCTGTTCTCCAGGACCATGTTCGTGTTCCCGCGGGCGTAGTTGCCGTAACTGGTGGTGATGTCCGTGCCCGGGTCGTCCTGGAGGTAGTTGTTGTACAGGTGGGCGTGGGCCACGTTGTCGGTGGAGGGGTTGCGCTGTTCGGTCTCGTGGAACCAGTTGTGGTGGATGGTGATGTCGGCGGTGGTGTTCTCGGTCCAGCCGATCCCGAAGGCCTTGTTGTCGTGCTGGAGCCGGTTCCAGGACACGGTGAGGTAGGTGGTGTCCTTGCGGCTGTCGATCAGCCCGTCGGCCATGTTCCGCAGGTCGTTGTGGTCGATCCACACATGGTGGGCGCCGTCCATCTGGATGGCGTCCCAGTCGTGGTCCTTGTCGTTCCAGGTCCCGGCGTAGGAGTCCCGGATCGTCAGGTTGCGGATGATGACGTTGTGCACTCCCTGGCCGAGGAAGAAGCCGCCGCCGACGATGTGCCCGGAGGTGCCGGAGCCGATGATCGTCTTGTCGGAGGCGACCTTGATCTCCTTGCCCTTGGGGTCCATGGTGATGGCCGCCGCGACGACGATGACGTACGGCTGTGCCGCCGTCGCGTACTTCTCCAGGTCGGCGAGGGTGCGCACGGTCACGGTCTCACCGCCGCGCCCGCCGTACGTTCCGTCCTGTCCGAGGGCGTCGACCGAGGCGTAGCCGTCGGCCGCCTCGTCGGCCCGGACCGGGGAGGCGGCCGACGAGGCGGGGTAGGGGGTGTTCCGGATCTCCGTCGCACCGTTCGCCGTGGTGGCGGCGAATCCGGCCGCGAGGGCGGTGGCGACCGCTGTCGCCACCGCCAGTCGTGTGGTGCGGCTGCGGCTGCTGCGGTGGCTGCTGCCTGCCGGCTTGTGGGGGACGTGCTGTGCCGTTCGGCGTTCCGCTGTCATGACCTGAACCGTTCCCGTTGAGGAGATGTGGCGTTCAGGTACTGGTTGCCGCCGGTGGCCGCATGGTTGCCGGGCAGGTGCGACGGGCGGTCAGGTCAGTACGCGACAGGCCATCCGCTGCGCCAGTCGAGGAGGTTGACGCCGAGCTTCGGGGCCCCGTTGTCCTGACCGTCGTAGTAGTGGTAGACGAGCAGGTCGCCGTCGGAGTCGGCGAGCACCGACTGCCCGCCGGGCCCGATGTAGCGGCCGTGCGACTCCAGTACCGCCGTCCCGCCGTTGCTGAGCATGTTCACGCCGTTGCGGTCGTAGAACGGCCCCGTCACGCTCGTGGCGCGGCCCACCTTGACCTTGTACGTGGAGCTCGTGCCCGCACAGCAGGTGTCGTACGAGGCGAACAGGTAGTAGTAGCCGTTCCGCTTCACCACGGTCGGCGCCTCCACCGCCTTGGTCCCGGTGGGGCGGGAGGCCAGCGAGCGGCGTGCGCTGTCACCGGCGTACTGCTTGCCGGTGGACGGGTCGATGCGGATCATCTTGATCCCGGTCCACCAGGAGCCGAAGGACAGCCACCACTTGCCGTCGTCGTCCACGAAGAGGTTGGGGTCGATGGCGTTGTAGTCGCTCGACGAGCTCGACGTGTACACCGTTCCGTAGTCGGTCCAGCTGCCCGGCTGCCCGGTGGTGGAGCCGGCCAGTCCGATGGCCGAGGTGTTCGACCCGAAGGACGAAACCGCGTAGTACATCAGGTACTTGCCGCCATGGAACGAGATGTCCGGCGCCCATGGGTCGGAGGCCGAGGAGTAGTTCTTCCACCAGCTCGGCGGTGTGCTGAACGCCGATCCGGAACGGCCGAAGGCGGTGCGGTCCGTGGAGGTGCGCAGCTGGAGGTTGTCGCCGGTCGAGTAGAGCAGGTACTGCCCCGAGGACGTCCGGACCATCGAGGGGTCGTGGACGACGACGTCCCCCGTGACAGTGCCGGGGTTGGGGTACGCGGACGCGCTGCCCGGCACGAGGGCCAGGAGAAGTGCGGCGGGGAGGACCGCGAGGGTCCTTCGGAGGGTGGTGCGGCTCATGAGGGGACCTCCTGTGTTCGGTTACGGGAGGAGCGTGGGCTCGTACAGCAGTCGCCGCCAAAGGAAGTCCGGTTGTCACGAGGGTGCCGCTATTTCAGGAAATCCCATGACTCCGGTACGCCAGGGCATTCCGTTCGACATATCGAATACTGCTCGCACCTTCGAACGGACCGTAGAGTCGAACAGCTCTTGCGTCAACGGATCGCGCACGCCCGCGCAGAATCCGGGATCGCCGCGGATGCGGGGAGCGCGATGGCCATGCCCCTGGCGCCGACGGTCACCATGAGGTAGCAGCTCACCAGGGATCCCTACGGGCGCGGGGAGAACACGCGCCCGTAGGGAGAACGTCGTTCGGACGACTTCAGGCACCCAGCAGAACGGGGAAGGCCTCCATGTCGTTCTGCGTCATCACGGGCAGCTTGCGGATGTCCGCGTCCGGCACCGCGAGCCGCAGCTCCGGGAAGCGGCCGAAGAGGGCCGGCAGGGCGATCCCCGCCTCGACGCGGGAGAGCGCCGCGCCGGGGCAGATGTGCGGACCGTGACCGAAGGTCATGTGCCGGATGGGGGTGGGGCGGGTGATGTCGAAGGCCTCGGCGTCGGGGCCGTGCTGCTCGGGGTCGCGGCCGATCACCCGGTAGGAGATGACGACGCCCTCGCCCTTGGCGATGACACCGTCACCGACCTGGATGTCCTCGGTGGCGAACCGCATCAGCAAGTGGGTGGTCGGGGTGTCCCACCGCAGGGTCTCCTCGATCACGGTCTCCCAGGAGACCTCTCCGTCGAGGACCATCCGCAACTGGTCGGGGTGGGCCAGCAGGGCGCGTACGGCGTTGAGAATGAGCCCGATCGTGGTCTCGTGCCCGGCGGCGACCATCGCCTTGAGGTTGCCGACCACCTCTTCCTCGGTCAGCGGCTCGCCGCCCTCGTCGGCGAGGATGAGCGCGGAGGTCAGGTCGTCGGTCGGCTGCGCGGTCTTCTCGCGTACGAGCCCGGCGTAGAAGACGTCCAGGTCGGCGAGGAGGGCCAGGCGTTCGTCCTGCGGGGTGAGCATCGAGAAGAAGGCCTTGTACTGGCGGGTCAGCATGGCGTTCGCAGCGGGGTCGACCCCCATCAGCATGCCGACGACCCGCATGGGCAGCGGCTGCGCGAACACGGATTTGAGGTCGACGACGGCCCCGTCCCTGCCGCCCTCGGCGAGCGCGTCCAGCAGTTCCTCGGTGAACTTCTCGATGTCGGGGCGTATCGCCTCCAGCCTGCGCGGCGTGAGCGCCTGGGAGGTCTTGGTCCGCAGCCGGCGGTGCTCGTCTCCGTCGACGGTGAACATGGACCGGCCGGCGTCGATCATCCCGATGAGCGGCCACGCGTGCGTCACCTCGCCGCTCTGCCACAGGCTCCAGGCGTCGATGTCCTTCACCAGGCGTGGATCGAGGAGGAGTTGGCGTGCGTCTGCGTGCCGGGTGAGCGCCCAGGCCGGTACGCCGAGCAGCTCGATCCGGGCCAGCGGTCCGGCGTCGCGCAGCCGCGCCGTCTCACCGTCCAGGTCCTGGACCATCGGGTCGATGACGACGGTGCCGCTGTCCTGGGCTGCTGCCTGGGCGGCGGCGTGGGGGCAGTTCACGAGAAGTCTCCTGTCGTACGAACGGGGGTGAACCGAACAGGGAGCGAGGTCGAGCCTCGCAGGAACGCGGAGGGCCGTCGTACGAGATCGGCGACGGGGACGCCGAGCCGGAGATCGGGCAGCCGGTCGAGCAGGACCTCGATGCCGGTACGGGCGATGACTTCGGCGATCTCCTGGGCGGGGAACGGGCACCGGTACTCGCCGTGACTGAAGGCGAGATGGGCGCCGTTGCCGCCCTGCCCGGATGGTCCGGCGCCTGACATGCTCTGGCGGACCAGCGGATCGGTGTTGGCGGCGCCGAGCCCCAGCAGCAGCATGTCCCCGGCCTTGATCCGCTGCCCGCCGAGCTGGGTGTCCCGTACGGCCCAGCGTCCGGCGAGGATCTGGGTGGGTGTGTCCTCCCAGAGCACCTCGTTCATGGCCTCGCCGATGCTGCGCCGGCCGCCGGCCATGGAGTCGGCGAACATGTCCTCGGTGAGCATCAGCCGCACGGAGTTGCTGATCCAGTCGGCGGTGGTGAGGTGCCCGGCGGCCGTGATGGCCATGAGGTCGAGCATGTACTCCTCGTCGGTGAACGCCTCGGGGAACGCGAGCATGCGGGAGGTCACGTCGTCCCCGGGTGCGGCCCGCTTCGCGGCCACCAGCCGGGCCATGTGTTCCCCGAACCGCAGATGGGCGCTCTGCGCGTCCGGCCCGCCGTCGGCGAGGTCCTTCAACACCCGGGCGATGTCGGCGCCTTCGGCGTCGGGGAAGCCGACCAGGCGGGCGAGGACGAGGACGGGAAGGGGCTCGCAGAAGTCGGCGACAAGGTCGGCGGTGCCGCGGCTGCACACGTCGTCGATGAGCCGGTCGGCCAACTGCTCGCAGTGGCTGCGGATCTGGTGCGGATCGGCTCCTTCGAGGGCCGGCCCGACCATCCGGACGTGGCGCCGGTGCTCCTCCCCCGCGCTGAAGTAGATCGACGGCATGGGGCGCCCCACCATGGGCAGCAGCGGCCAGTCGTCGGGAATGTGCGGCCACTGGTTCCACAGGCCGACATCGCGCGGGAACAGTTCGCCGTCGCTGGTGACTTGATGGAGCTCGCGGTACCCGACGACCAGCCAGGCGGGGAACCCGCCCGGAAGTTCCACGGGGACGACGGGCCCGTGATCACGCCGCATGGTGCGGTAGACGGCCTGGGGTTCGGCCTGGAACCCGGGCCCGTCAAGTGGCACGGCCCCGGCGTGAGCAGGACAGCCCGGAGGCGGAGGAGAAGGAGGGGACGTCGGCGCGGGCTCGGCGGAAGAAGGGCGCGTCATGAGTCCTGACTCCTGTGGCGACAACTGCAAGCGTCACGATCATGCGATCAACGCATGGCCACTATAAGGATTTTATGTGACGCCGGAACTGTCAACGGCGGTCAATCCCACACCCTGAACGGAACAACGGGACGACATCTCACCACAATTGACGATCATCGCGATGTACCGCCCCGCGCAGGGCCGCTCTCGCACGCATCCCCGCCCCGGACGGAACCTCCCTCGCACAGATCTCCGCCCTGGAGAGCGACGTTGACCAGCCCGGCATCCCTCTCGCCGCCATCTCCGCCTTCGCCCTCCACCAGCTTCAGCGCATGCCAGCGCGCCAGCCAGTACACCCGTCCGCGGTGATCGGCGAGGGACTCCCGCAGCGCGCCAGGGGCATGCGTCCAGACCGCTGGAAGGTCACCCGCGTAATCGAAGGCGGGACGCAGTTCGACCCAGCCGTCGTCGCCGACGTCACCGGAGGTGAGCAGGACCTCGACGGCCTGCCCCGGCTCCTGCCGGCACTTCTTGGCGTGGATCCAGTGCACGCGGTGGCCCGCGGCAAAGCGGGAGCAGTCGTCGCTCCGCACGGAGTCGTTCTGAGCGAGATGACGCAGCATGGTGAGGTTCGCCTTCCGGGATGAGGACCCCGAGTGCCCTGCACCGCGGTCCGCTGTTCCCCGTACCCTGCGCACGGGGCAGGTCGTCACCCGGAGCACCCGCAGCGGAGCGGGGTGCCGTCCAGCAAGCCGGGGCTGTGCGCTGGAACTCATGACCCACCCACGACTCTAACCCACGCAAACGGCACGGCCCGACGGGTGGTCAGGAGTGCGCGGCGCCCGGCAACGGGCACCACGCAACCCCGGACCACCCGCCGGGACGAGGTCGCTCACCCGGTGACGAGACCCGGGTCGCTCGAACCGGCCCGGCCGGTCTCGACGTGTCCGGCGAAGCGCCGCAGGAAGGTGGCGTCCACGTCGGAGACGACGGTGATGTCGTACCAGTTCTTGCTCCCCCGCAGGTCAAGCTCGTGCTTCACGGTCGCGCCCGCACGGACCGCGAAGGTCTGCACCCCTCCCCCGTACCCGACGGCACTGCGTACGGTCAGACGCACGGTCGCCGAACCACCGTTGACGAAGGTCAGCTGAAGCCCACCGGTGGCGGCATCATGACGGGCGGTCACCTCCGGGCCCACTGCCTTGCCGTCTGCCCGGAAGGTGCGCAGGAATCCGTTGGGACCGTGGACGGTGAGGTCGGTCACGCCCTTGGAGTAGGCGGTGTTCCAGCTGTCCGACAGCGACTTGCCGGCCTCGGTGGTGTACGTCCAGGGCCCATCGGTGCGGTTCGCCGAGGTCACCAGGAACTGTGCCCCGGCGGCGGCGCCGCCGCTGAAGGTGAGGCGGTACTTGCCGGTGGCCGTATCGGCGGCACCGTCGACGACGGGCGCGTAGCGCAGCGGCCGGGTGGGCCGGGCCCCCTTCTCCTGCTTGGGCACGCTGCCGGTGGCGGGCGGCGCGGGGACGTAGTCGGGGTGCCGGAGGCGGTCCGGAGGCTCGTACGCATCGGTCGACGGAAGCGGGACGTCCGAGGTGTCCGTACGGCGGAAGTCGAAGGCTGAGGTGAGATCACCGCAGATGGCGCGCCGCCAGGGCGAGATGTTGGGCTCGTGCACACCGAAGCGCTGCTCCATGAAGCGGATCACGGAGGTGTGGTCGAAGACCTCGGAACACGCGAACCCGCCCGTGCTCCACGGGGAGACGACCAGCATGGGCACGCGCTGACCGAGCCCGTACGGTCCGGCGGCGTACCGGATGTCACCGGGGAAGTAGTCGGCGGAGGTGTCCACGGTGGACAGTCCCTGCGCGGCCCCCGACGGCACGAAGGGCGGCACGACATGGTCGAAGAAGCCGTCGTTCTCGTCATAGGTGATGAAGAGGGCGGTCCGGCCCCAGACCTCGGGATCGGCGGTCAGGGCGTCCAGCACCTGCGAGATGTACCAGGCACCGTAATTGGCGGGCCAGTTGGGATGCTCGCTGTAGGCCTCCGGAGAGACGATCCACGAAACCTTCGGCAGGGTCCCGGCCCGGACATCGGCCTTCAGATTGTCGAGGAGGCCCCCGCCGTTCTTGATGTCGGTCCCGGTGCGGGCCTTGTCGTGGAGCGGATCACCGGGCGCGGCATCGCGGTAACTGTTGAAGTAGAGCAGCGAGTTGTCACCGTACGTACCCCGATAGGCGTCGTCGATCCATCCCCAGGACCCGGCGGCGTCGAGACCGTCACCGATGTCCTGGTAGACCTTCCACGACACCCCGGCCTGCTCCAGCCGCTCGGGGTAGGTGGTCCAGCCGTACCCCGCCTCGTCGTTGCCGAGCACGGGACCGCCGCCGGTGCGGTCGTTCCCGGTGTATCCGCTCCACAGGTAGTAGCGGTTCGGGTCGGTCGATCCGATGAACGAGCAGTGGTACGCGTCGCAGACGGTGAACGCGTCGGCGAGGGCGTAGTGAAACGGTATGTCCTCGCGTGTGAGGTGAGCCATCGTCGTGGCGGTCTTGGCGGGCACCCACTTGTCGTACGCACCCTTGTTGAACGCCCAGTGCCCGCCGGCCCAGTCGTGGTTCAGGTCCCGGAGGAACTGCATCCCGAGCTCGTCGGCGGGCGGCCGGAACGGCAGCACCTCCCTGCCGAGGAGGTCCTTCTGGTGCCAGACCGGCTTTCCGCTGGGCAGGGTGACCGGCCGAGGGTCGCCGTAGCCGCGGACGCCGTTCATGGTGCCGAAGTAGTGGTCGAAGGAACGGTTCTCCTGCATCAGGACGACGATGTGCTCGACGTCCTGGAGGGAGCCCGTACGCCCGCGCGCGGGCAGGGATGCGGCGCGGGCGATGCTGCTCGACAACGCGGTGTAGGCGGCCGTGCCTCCGGCGAGTTGCAGGAGGCGGCGACGGTTGAGTTCTGCCATGGGTGGGGGCCTCTGCAGGGTGAGGGGATGTGGGGGCGAAAGCGACTGGAGTGTTCCAGAATCGACCGCGCCTACGGAAGACCCGTGCGGTGTGCACGTGATGGCGATCGGCCGAACAGTCGGCAACCGAACGGCTCACGATCCTGCCCTTGCACTCGATCGTGACGGGCAGACCGCCCCGCACACCCGTGGCCGGCCACCGCCCCCTACGCCTTCACTCCCACGCCTCCGAACGCATCCACATCAGCCGCCACCGTCGCGCTGTCGGCATCGGGATGCCATGCGCTGAGCCGTACGAACCCGGGCTCGATCATGCGCAGTCCGTCGAAGAGCGTCGCGATCTCCTGGGGCTCACGGACGTAATACGGCACGGCACCGCTCTCGATGTACGCCTTCTCCGCGGCGATCATGCCCTCGCTGGTCCGCGTGCCGTCGTACACGACAAGGAAACTCCCGGCCGGCAGCCCGGCCATGAGTGCGCGCACCACATCACGCGCACGGGCGAAGTCGCCGGCATGGCCGAGGATGCCGAGCAGCATGAGCGCGACGGGCCGATCGAAGTCGAGGGTCTTCGCCGCCTCGGCCAGGATGGCATCAGGCTGGTAGAGGTCGGCATCGATGTAGTCGGTGACCCCCTCCGGCGCACTGGTGAGCAGAGCCCGCGCATGAGTGAGGACCAGGGGGTCGTTGTCGACGTACACGATGCGCGCGTCCGGGGCGATTGCCTGGGCGACCTGGTGGGTGTTGTCGGCGGTGGGCAGACCCGTCCCGATGTCGAGGAACTGCCTGATGCCGTGTTCCTGCACCAGATGGCTCACCGACCTGCGCAGAAACTGTCGGCCCGCCACTGCTACATCGACGAGCCCGGGGAAGAACGTCTTGATCTGATCGCCGATCTCACGGTCGACCTCGTAGTTGTCCTTCCCACCCACGAAGTAGTTCCAGAAGCGGGCCGAATGTGGGCGCGTGGTATCGATCCGCGCCGATATACCGGCCTGGGAAGGCACTGGGTGCTCGCTCACGAGTGCCTCCTGGCACAAAGGAAGTTGAGGGACGCACTCAACCTATCCGGGGGCATGGCCGACCCTCGTCCCCGCTGCGAACGGCAACTCGGATCAGGCCACTGGCCGCGGGCGAGCCAAGCGAAGGGAATGTCACGAGCTCTCGACGACCACGTCGCCGCCGCCTACCGGCCCAGGGGCTCCAGGAGGAGGTGGGGGTGCCGGTTGTCCTCGCTCCGGAGACCACCGCGGACGAGTTGGCGGTACTGGAAGCCGGCAACTACCGCGTGTTCCACGGCACGGATGCGCTGCGGCGCTGCATCGGTCACCTGCGAGCGGAGCAGACGGCGGCCCGACAGGCGTCCGACCTGGCGTCCCGGGCCCCCAGCACCCGCGCATTGCAGTGCTGGGGGCCGTCACAGAGCTTCGTCCCGTACGACCGGAGATGAAGGACGCCCCGCCGTCACGTCCGAACCGACGTGCGGCGGGGCCTCGGTGGGTGGTGCCCTCACAGCGAGCGCCCACCCGGCAGCACGCCTGGCTGCCGTCGGCTCGACGGCTGTCAAAGCTGTCAGTCGAGCTCGTTGAAGCCGTAACCCGAGCCCTGGGTGGCGAGCTTGATCTGCAGCGTCCGGTAGCCCGGCTCGCCTTCGGCGGCGTACTTGCCCCAGTACTGGCACGTGTATCCGGTATCGGCACCGTACGCGAAGGTCTTCGCGGTGGGGAGCTTGTCGCAAGCGACCTTGCTGGCGTCCGTGCGACCCGACTCGGAACCGTACTGATCGTTGATCAGCTGGTAGACGAGCTTGCCGACCAAAAGGCCCTTCTTGGGCTCCTTGGTGTACGAGATGATGCTGCTGCCGGAGGTGTAGCTGTCGCCGATCTTGACCTCATAGGGAATCTCGGCCCCCTCGTACGTCACCACGCACCGGCTGACCGCACCGGCCTTCTTGGTCACCCCGTCGGCGCACTTGGCACTGGTCTTCCCAGGGACCTTGGCGATGCTGAGCACGTCCTCGCGCAGCGCGTGCTCCACCTTCTGCTCCAGGGGAGCGCCGATCTCGGGGATGGGGGTGACCCTGAGCTTGTCACCACTGTCCCGCATGTATACGTCCGCCTGCGAGCCGGTGATGGCCACGGGCAGAGCCTTCGCAGCGGCGTTCGCGCCATCGCCACCGGCGGTGTCGTCGGAACCGCAACCCGCGCTGAGCAGGGCCACGGCAGTCACGGCGGTCACGCCGGTGACAAATCTGTGAGATCGCATGGGAGGGAGACTAGACGCTGCCACTGACAGGTCCCGACCAGGCCGGCCACGACTTCCGGGCCGCCGGCGCTCCTGAGCGGACGAGCGGTTCTGCCGAGCTCTTGCACGGCGGGGCGGGTCTCTCGTATCCGCGTGATGCTGCCCGTGGCGCGATGACGCACCACCAGCCCCTATTTCAGGCTCCTGGGGCCTACGGCCTCTGCTGGGAGGGTGTGGGCTCGGTGTGGGTGGCGGTCATGTCGAGCAGGAGCATGGCGTCGTGGTCGGGCGTGCCGGGTTCGGCGGTGTAGACGCCGAAGCGGTGGCCGGGGGTGCCTTCGAGGGCCATGCCCTGGAAGTCGAGGGTGAGCTTTCCGACCTGGGGGTGCTGGAAGGTCTTGGTGGTGATCTTGCGGCCGGTGACGTCGTAGCGGTCCCAGAGCTTGGCGAAGTCGGGGCTCTTCAGGAGCAGCTCGCCGACGAGCTGGGTGAGGTCGGGGGCGTCGGGGTCGGTGCCGGCGAGGGCACGCAGGCGGGAGACGCAGTGCCTGATCTGGTTCTCCCAGTCGGGGAAGACCTCGCGGGCGGCGGGGTGGAGGAAGAGGTAGCGGCCGAGGTTGCGCTGGGTGGCGGGCCAGTCCTCGATGCCCGCGTACAGGGCGAGGCCGCCGGGGTTGTGGGCGAGGACGTCCATGCTGCGGCTGACGACGTAGGCCGGGCTCGGGCGCACGGTTTCCAGCAGCAGCTTCAGGTGCGGGCGCACGGTGCGGCTGGGGGCGGGGGCGGCCCGGGGCGCGTAGCGGGCGGCGCGGACGGCGAGGTCGCGCAGATGCTGGTGCTCGGCGTCATCGAGCTGGAGGGCGCGGGCGAGTGCGTCGATCACAGCGGGGCTGGGGCGGGTTTCCTTGCCGCGTTCCATGCGGGTGTAGTAGTCGATGCTGACCCCGGCGAGCGTGGCCAGCTCCTCGCGCCGCAGTCCCGGAGTGCGGCGGACGCCGGGACCGGGGGTGAGGCCGGCGGACCGGGGGCTGGTCTGGGTGCGGCGAGCGCGCAGGAAGCGCGCCAGCTCCTCGCCGCTGCTGTGCTGCTCAGGTGCCATACCACCAGTGTCTCTCCGCCTGCGGTGTGACATGCGCGCCGAGGGGGGCCCTGTCACACCCCCGCTGGCCACCCCCTGGAACATCCCGGCCTGCCTGCGGCGGCCGTAAGGAGGCACGGTTGATGGTGTTGCACCGTGTCCGGGTGTCCCCCGCCCCGTATCCCGGTGGCCCGGCCCCGTTCCGATGGCGTGCCCCTGGCGTGCGGGGAACGGTGGACGTGGTGCACGGCGACACGGCTGGTCAGGGGCCCGCCACCCGGCCTTGTACAGCGGAAGGGACTGACGATGACGGACTGGAACGGCACGGATCTGGAAAAGATCGCCGCGGCCGAGGAACTGGACCTGGCATCCGAACGGGCTAACGGCACCCTGCGCGACCCGGTGACGATGTGGGTGGTCCGCTCCGGCGCCCAGCTGTACGTCCGCTCGGTCAAGGGCACCGACGGTCCCTGGTACCGGGGCACGCAGTCCCGCCACCAGGGCCGCGTCCAAGCCGCCGGCGTCCACCGGAACGTCACCTTCCACCCGGCCGACGCCGGCGAGTACCCGGGAGTGGATGCCGCCTACCGGGAGAAGTACGGGCACTGCACGAGCATCGTCGAGCACGTCCTGACCGACCGGTCCCGCGCCTCCACCCTGCGCCTCGAACCACGCTGACCGGCCCGGAGACCGCCGGCATCCCCTTCTGGCTCACAGAGCTACCGCAGAGTAACGAAAGGCAAGATTCATGCGTGCCACCTTCATGTACGGCCCCGGTGACGTCCGTGTCGAGAACGTCCCGGACCCGCAGATCATCGACCCGACGGACGCGATCGTCCGCATCACCCTTGCCTGTGTCTGCGGCTCCGACCTGCATCCGTATCACTCCATGGAAAAGACCGACC
This sequence comes from Streptomyces sp. NBC_00464, assembly GCF_036013915.1. Classification (NCBI taxonomy): domain Bacteria; kingdom Bacillati; phylum Actinomycetota; class Actinomycetes; order Kitasatosporales; family Streptomycetaceae; genus Streptomyces; species Streptomyces sp. NBC_00464. The sequence continues at coordinate 351,788 of NZ_CP107899.1, forward strand.
AGGGTGCGCCGATGGGCCACGAGTTCCTCGGCGTTGTGGAGGAGACCGGCTCCGAGGTCCGCGGTCTCAAGCGCGGTGACTTCGTCGTCTCCCCGTTCGCGTTCGCCGACAACACCTGTCCGATCTGCCGCGACGGCTTCCACACCGCCTGCCCGCACGGCGGCTGGTACGGCGCCGGAAGCGTCGGCGGAGCGCAGGCCGAGGCCATCCGCGTCCCCCAGGCCGACGGCACCCTGGTCAAGATCCCCACGGACGTCGACCCGGCCCTCCTGCCCTCACTGCTCGCCCTCAGCGACGTCTACCTCACCGGCTACCACGCCGCCCACATGGGCCGCGTCGAGGCCGGCAGGGCCGTCACGGTGATCGGCGACGGCGCGGTGGGCCTGTCCGCCGTGCTGGCTTCGCGCCGGATGGGCGCGGAGAAGATCATCCTCATGGGACGCCACACCTCTCGCACCGACCTCGGCAAGGAGTGGGGCGCCACCGACGTCGTGGCCGAGCGCGGCGAGGAAGGCATCGCCAAGGTGTTGGACCTGACCGGGGGCGAGGGCTCCCACATCGTCCTGGAGGCCGTCGGCCTGATGCCCGCCTACGAGCAGGCGTACGGCGTCGTGCGCCCCGGCGGGATCATCTCCCGCGTCGGCGTCCCCCAGTACGAGGAGGCGCCGGTCGGCTTCGGTTCGCTGTTCGGAAAGAACGCCGGCCTGACCGGCGGGCCCGCCCCGGTGCGCGCCTACCTGGAGCCCGCGATCGCCGACGTGCTCGCCGGCCGGATCGCCCCGGGCCGGGTGTTCGACGCCGAGGTCTCCCTGGACCGGGTTGCCGACGCCTACAAGGCCATGGACGACCGCACCAACCTCAAGGTCGTGGTCCGCCCGTGACCGCCAGCGGCCCTGCCGCACCTGCGCGCCCACGGCCATCGGTCCACACCCTCGGACCCTCTCATCCCCCCGAACGACAAGGAGTCCCCATGCAGACCGTCACCCTGAACAACGGCGTCGAGATGCCGATCCTCGGCTACGGCGTCTACCAGATCCCGCCGGACCGGACCGAGCAGGCCGTCACCGACGCCCTGACGGCCGGCTACCGGCTCCTGGACACCGCGGCCGCCTACGGCAACGAAGAAGCTGTCGGCCGCGCCATCAGGAACAGCGGGATCCTGCGCGAGGAACTGTTCGTCACCACGAAGCTGTGGGTCCAGGACGCTCCGGCCCAGGACAACACCCGCCGCGCGCTGGAGACGTCCCTGTCCAAGTTGGGCCTGGACCACGTCGACCTGTACCTGATGCACCAGCCCTACGGTGACGTGTACGGGCAGTGGCGCGCGATGGAGACGGCCAACAGGGAGGGTCTGGCCAAGGCGATCGGCGTCGCGAACTTCTTCCCCGACCGGCTCCTGGACCTGATCCTCAACAACGAGATCGCCCCGGCGGTCAACCAGATCGAGACCCATCCGTTCTTCCAGCGCACCGCCGATCAGGCGCTGATGCGCGAGCACGGGGTCCAGCACCAGTCCTGGGGCGGCTTCGCCGAAGGCAAGAACGACCTGTTCACCCACCCCGTCCTGAGCGAGATCGGCAAGGCGCACGACAAGTCCGCGGCCCAGGTCGTGCTCCGCTGGCTGATCCAGCGGGACATCGTCACCATCCCCAAGTCGGTCAGCCCCGACCGGATGGCGCAGAACTTCGACGTCTTCGACTTCGCACTCACCGACCAGCAGATGGCCCGGATCGCCGGCCTCGACACGGGCACGACGCTGTTCTTCGACCACCACGACCCCGAGATGGTCGCCTGGCTCAGCAAACGCCGCCTCGACAACTGAACACCGGACCTGCCGCAGCACCCGCACCCACCGTTGGTCGAAGCGGACCACCGCGGGGGGACGCCGCCGCGCCCGCAATCGAGAGTTCAGTCCGACAGGAGGAGCACGAAGCCATGAAGCACATCAAGCTGGGTGACCTGGAGGTGTCCCGGATCGGACTGGGGGCGATGGGCATGTCCCACGGCCTCACCGGTGCCGGAAGCGACGACGCGGAATCCATCCGCACCATCCACCGCGCCCTCGACCTCGGCGTCACCCTCATCGACACCGCCGAGATCTACGGCCCCTACATCAACGAAGACCTCGTCGGACAGGCGCTCAAGGGCGGCCGCGACCAGGTGGTGCTGGCCACCAAATTCGGCATGATCGACCACGGCGGCGGCGGTGCCTGGAACCTCAACTCCAGCCCCGCCAACATCCGCACCTCCGTCGAAGGGTCACTGAAGCGGCTGGGGACCGACCGCATCGACCTGTACTACCAGCACCGCGTCGATCCGGGCACTCCCATCGAGGAGACCGCCGGCGCCGTCGCCGAACTGATCGCCGAGGGCAAGGTGCTCCACTTCGGGCTGTCCGAGGCCGGCCCGGACACCATTCGCCGCGCCCACGCCGTCCACCCCGTCGCCGCGGTGCAGTCCGAGTACTCGCTGTGGACCCGCGGCATCGAGGACCGCGTCCTGCCCGTCCTGCGGGAACTGGGTATCGGCCTGGTGCCGTTCGCCCCGCTCGGGCACGGCTTTCTCACCGGCACTGTCCGCAAGGAGAGCGACTTCGAGGAGGGCGACTTCCGGCGCGGCAACCCGCGCTTCACGGGTGAGAACTTCCGGCGGAACCTCGCCCTCGCCGACGAAGTCCAGGCCATCGCCGCCGAGGTCGGCGCCACACCGGCCCAGGTCGCCATCGCCTGGCTCCTCGCCCAGGGCGACGACATCGCCCCCATCCCCGGCACCAAGCGCGTCGCCCGCGTCGAGGAGAACACCGCCGCCGACAGCCTCCGGCTCAGCCCCGGGGTGCTGGCCAAGCTCTCCAGCCTTCCCCCGGCCGCCGGTGACACCCACACCGAATCCGGTCTGGCCATGCTGGAACGCTGACCCGTCCGACTTCTCCCTCACCCGCCGCCCACACGAAAGCAAGGAGCATCCCGTGGAGTTCGTCAAGCCGCAGCCCACCGGCAAAGGCCCGGAGAACTGGTTCCGCGGAGACGTCTGGTTCGACGTCATCCACGCCGGCAAGGAACCCTCCCGCCTGCGCGCCAACATGGTGCGCTTCGCTCCCGGCGCCCGCACCGCCTGGCACCACCACGCGGTGGGCCAGACTCTGCACGTCGTCGCCGGCATCGCCCTGGTCGGTACCCGCGACGGGGTCGTCTTCGAGGCCCACCCGGGCGACACGGTGACCTGCCCGCCCGGCGAGGAACACTGGCACGGGGCCGCCGCGGAGAACTTCATGCAGCACCTCGCCCTGTGGGACGGCACCGCCCCCGAAGACGAAGAGCCCGAGACCACCTGGCTCGAGCACATCACCGACGACCAGTACAACGCCCCGCGTACTCGCGCCCGCTGACGCTCGCTCACGAAAGGAGCGCAGTTCACGGCCGAGACGATGACTGCCCTGTTCGGCGGGCTCTCCCTCCGAGCGCCGGGGTCCACCTCCACCCTCCCCTGGGGGATAACCCCCAGAAAGGTCGGGGAGAAACCGGGTCGTGCGGAGGACGCCGGGTCCGTAGGTTCTGGAGTGGAATAGGCACACCGCTTCACACAGCCTTCGGAGGCCCACTCGTGACCGCCCCTTCGCTCCAGCCGACGCGCACGCTTCACCCGGCCCTGGCGGCCTTCGTGCGCTTTGTGATCTGCGGTGGCGGGGTCGGGGTTGCCTCCAGCGGTGTTCTCGTCCTCCTCCATGGCCGGATGCCGCTGGTCGTCGCCAATGCTCTGGTCACCGTCGTGTCCACCGTGATCGCGACCGAGCTGCACAGTCGGGTCTCGTTCCGCAGTGACCGCAGGGGGTGGGGTGTCCACCTCCAGTCCGGGCTGACCGTCGCCGTGAGCTACGCCTTCACGACGGGTGCCCTGTTCTGCCTGTACGCGGTTCAGTCCGAGCCTTCGGCGCTCGTTCAGCAGAGCGTCTACCTCTCGGCGTCGGCGATCGCCGGCGCCGGGCGGTTCGCGTTGCTGCGGGTGGTCGTCTTCGGGGAGCGCAAGGTGGACGGGACGCCGCGTGAGGCGTCGCTCGGCAAGGCGGCCGTGGCCATGGCCGCCTGACTGCGGTTCCCCGCGGCTCGGTCGTCAGCCCCGCCCCATTGGCTATCGTGACGGGTCGGCCGGGCAGCTGCGCGGCCCGTGAGTCGAGCGGGGGCGCAAGTGGCACAGGGGCTGGACGGGTGGGTGCGGGTGCCCGTCGGGGGCGACGCGGCACGGTGGGCCACACGTGGGGCGTGCCTGCGGGTCCTGGTCGTCGTCCACAATGTCACCGCCGCCACACGCCTCCTCGATGTGTTGCCGCTCTTCGACGACGATCTGCGGATCCAGCTCCTCGCCACCTGCCCGGGCTCCTCGGCGTTCTCCGCGGGCACGGCCGAGCTGCTCGCCGAAACCGGCGTGCCGGTCCTGCCGTGGGAGCAGGCTGCGGCGACGCCGGTCGACCTGGTCGTCTCCGCCAGCTTCGGCGGCCAACTCGATGTCTTTCGCGGAAAGTTGGCCATCCTCTCGCACGGCGTTGGTTACACTAAAAGGCTGGCGACACCGGACACCGGACACCGGACACCGGATCGGGGTCGGGGTCGAGGGCCTCAGCCGCACCCGCAGTGCCCGTCTTCGGGAACGCGCCCCAGTGGGTCCTGTCCGACGACGGTGTGCCCCTCGCCGACGCCCTCGTCCTGTCCCATCCCGAGCAGGTCGACCGGCTGCGTGCCGCGTGCCCCGAAGCCGCGCCGACCGCTGTCCTTGCCGGTGATCCCTGCTTCGACCGGATGCTCGCCGCCCGCCCCTACCGCGAGCGGTTCCGGCGCGCACTCGGCGTGCGGGCGGGGCAGCGGCTGGTCGTCCTCAGTTCCACCTGGAATCCTGCGTCCCTCTTCGGGGACGGGGGGACGGATGGGGGTTCGGGCGGGGATCCGGGCGCGGGCGATGTGCTGCCCGCCCTGCTGCCCCGGCTCGCGCGGGAGTTCCCCGTGGACGAGTACCGGTTCGCCGCCGTCCTGCATCCCAACATCTGGCACGGGCACGGCCCCGGCCAGGTCCGTGCGTGGCTCGACCGGGCACGGCGTTGCGGGCTGGTGCTGATCGATCCGCTGGAGGGGTGGCGGCAGGCGCTGATCGCCGCCGATGCCGTGATCGGGGACCACGGTTCGGTGACGTACTACGCGGCGGCTCTCGGCACCCCCGTACTGCTGGCGGCCGCCCCGCTGCACGAGCTCGATCCCGATGCGCCGATCTCCGCCTTCATGCGGGAGGCCCCCCGGCTCGATCCCGGTGCGCCGCTGCGCGGGCAGGTCGAGCAGCTCGTGGATCGTCATCGGCCGCTGTCCGGGCCGGCCGAGTTCACCACCTCCGTACCGGGTGAGGCGGCGGTCCGGTTGCGGGCGTTGTTCTACTCGATGATGGGTGCGCCGGAGCCGGAGTGGGCCGCCACCTTGGAGCCGTTGCCGCTGCCGCGGCTTGAGGCGGCCACCGTCACCGCTCCCCTCCACGTGCTCACCCGCGTCGACCGTCCGGGTGAGGTGTCCGTCACCCGGTGGGCCGGCGCCCCTTCCGCCGCCGGGGACGTACACATGGCGGTGCATGAGGACACCCGTGACGTGGATCAGTTGGAACTCGCCGACGTCATCCACCGGGACGGGTTGCCCGACGATCCTCGCTTCGGGTCCCCGTCCATCTGGACGGACGAGGTCCTGCAGCGGTACCCGGGGTGCTCGCTGGCCGCATTCGTCGTCGGACCGGACACCTGCGTGGTCCGCCCGCGGCGGGGTGACCTCCTGCGGTTGGTGGGGGTCGGAGTGGATCCCGGCGCCTGCGTCTCGGCTCTCCATGCGCTGCTGGGGTCTGGAGATGGCGGCGGCGAGGATGTACGTGTGCGGCTCGCGCGGCTGGTGGAGGACGGGTTCCTGGTACACGTCGGGGGCCGGGACGCTCGCGTACGCGTGGCCCCGGCGCAGTGAACAGCGACGCGCGCTTCAGGTGGTGTCGCGCCGTTCCTCAGCCGTGCAGCGCTCACGCATGCCCCGCAGGTATGCCACGTGGTACTCGGCGCTCTGCCCGTCGAGCGTCATGACCGCTTCCTCGATCAAGGGGCGCGCGGCCCCGGTCTCCGACGTGTCCAGGTAGGTCTCGGCCAGGTCGGTGAGGGTCCTGGCCGTGTTGTACGTGTCGCCGTGGTCCCGGAAGTACCGCAGTGCCGTCTCCAGTCGTTCCCGTGACTCCTCGGTCCTGCCCATTCCGCGCAGGGCCCGGCCCCGGTGACGCTCCAACAGGGCCTGCGCGCGCGGGACGTCGGCCGTCCCCTCGTCCGTCGGCAGCATGGCGTCCAGGACGGTCCCCGCCTCGTCGAAGCACGCGTAGGCCTCCCGCCAGCGCCACTGCCGCAGGCGGAGCAGTCCCAGGAACTCGGTTGCCGATGCGTGGCCGCGCCGGTGGCCGGACGCTTCCTCCGACCGGGCCGAGGCGAGCGCCTCCGTCTCCGCCTCCTCCCAGCGGCGCAACTCGGTGAGGGTGTGCGCCAGTTGGGCGTGCAGGGCGCCCGCTTCCGCCGTGCCCGGCCAGTGGGCGTCGGCGAGACGGGCCCCGATCCGGAGTGCGGGCAGCAGCATCTCGTGGTGTCCGGCCTTGAGTTGCAGCGGCCACAGGGAGCGGCAGATCCGCACGGCGGACGCGGGGTCGCCCGCCTCCTCGGCGCAGTGGACCGCCTGGACCAGGTTCCCCGCCTCCGCGATCAACGCGTCGAGGGCCTCACCCCGGCTCCCGTACGTCCGGTGCCCGTGCGCTGCGGAGGGTGCGGGGACGCGCCAGCTCTCCGGGAGTGCCTGATGCGCCGCGGATGTCGACAGGTCGACGTACCGGGTCAGCATGCGAGCCATTGCGGCCGAGCAGCCGGCGATGCCGTCCTCCCGTACGGCGACGGCCTCCGCGTGCCGGCGGACCGCGGCGCGGTAGTGGTAGCGGGCGCGGCCGTCGGCCGCTGCGGTGCACTCCAGGAGGAGGACATCCGCCAGCTTCTCCAGGTGTGCCGCCGCGTCCTCGGGGGTCGTGCCCGTCACATCGGCGGCCGAGGCCGCGTCGAAGGCGGGCCAGGCACGTACCGCCATCAGTCGGTACAGCCTCGCCGTCGCCGGGTCCAGCAGGCGGTACGTGTCCTCTGCCGCTCCCCGTACGGGATCGTCGCCCGCGGAACCGGCGGACACCGGGGCGGTGAGTCGGGGCGCTGCCGCGCGCAGGGCGTACGGCGATCCGCCGCACCGCGCGAGGACTGAGGGGAGGGTTGCCCTGGCCTCGGCGAGGGCGGGTTTGTCGATGAGCTTGGCCAGCAGCCGGACCGCGTCCTTGTCCGTGAGCGGGCCGACGGGGACACGTACGGCATCGAGACCCGGGAACGGGTTGCGGGCCACCACGATCATGAACACCGCGGGTGCCGAGGTGAGCAGCGGCCGGACCTGGGCGGCCGAGTGCGCGTGGTCGAGGATGATCAGCAGCTTCCGGTCCGCCACACAGCGGCGGAAGAATTCACTGAGCTGCGCGGCGGATGTGGGCATCTCCTCGTCCGGTACGCCGAGTTGACGCAGGAGGTCGCGCAGGGCCGTTCCCGGCTCGCGTACGCCCTCAGGGCCGGAGGCGGCTCCCAGGTCCGTGTGCAGTTGACCGTCGGGGAACCTCGCGGCCTGTCGCGTACCCCAGTGCACCGCCAGCTCGCTGGTGCCCATGCCTTCGGCGCCGTGCACGAGGGCCAGTCTCGGGGTGCCGTCCGCGCGGCGGGACGCTTCACGGTCGAGGGCCTTCAGCGCCTCTTTGCGGTCGGTGAAGAACCGTGTCGGCACGGGGAGCGACGGCCGGCCGGACCCGAAGGCGGCTCCGCCGCCCGTCCCGCGCACGCCGCCGTTCATCCGGGCCGCGAAGGCGGACCAGGAGGCGGCAAGTCGGGGGTCGCTGCGGAATCGGTCCGCCATCATCCGTGCCATGTCGTCCAGTTCGTCCGGGGTGGTGGGTGCAGGCACCTCCCGGCCCGCGATGCGGCGTACGAATCCGCCCGTCGACTCCCACGCCCATTTCCCCGCCTCGTTGGCCATCCCCGAACCGACCGCGCCGAGCACCGTTGTCACGGCCGATACGGCCGACAGTGAAATGGGATCCAGCATGTCGCGCACTCCCCGTTCCCGGTGCTCCGCGCGATGCACCCTCCCCGGCACCGCCGCTGCCACCGTGCGACTGCAATCTATCGAGAATCCGCCCGAGTCGGGCGGCATCCCCGGAGGCCCGTCCAGCACGGCACCCGCACGTCAGCGCGCAACCTGGGGAGGTTGGATATCCTGACCGGTGTGCCGACCGAACGGGTGACCGCGTCCCATCCCGACGAGCGTTCCGGGTGATCGGGTGGCCCCGGCCGACCTGACCAGCGTTCCAGATGATCACGGTGGGCCCCGTCGGCCGCCGGCGCGGGCTGCGCGCCCGTCGGAGGGAGAGTCACGTGCAGGGTCCTGCCGCGAGCCGGGGTTCGGTCAGGAAGGCCGAACAGGCGTGGAGCCAGGCGATGGTGTTGATGCAGCGCGGGGACACCGCGGGTGCCGGCGCGCAGTTCGCGCTTGCCACGACTCATGATCCCTCCGCCGCCGACGCATGGCTGGGGCTGCACGCGACCGGCCGGCGGCAGCAGGAGGCGTTGGACGCCATGCTCCGGTGTTCCGACAGCTTCGGAGCGCTGCGGACGAAGTTCGGGCTGCCGCTGCGGTCGACGTTCCAGATCGGCCACTACGTCACCTTCCGCCTGGAGAACGCGCGCGACCTGTGGCTGGCAGGCATGTCCTCGCTGCTGGACAGGAAGCGGGTAGACGAGGCCTGGGCGGGGCTCTCGACCGCGCAACTCGACTGTGACGAGACCCGGTTCGTCTGCACGCGGTATGCGTTCGTCAAGGAGGACTGGACCCTCGTCCATACGTTCGCGACGGGCATCGGGGACGCGTTCCTGCGCGACGAGGCGCAGTTGTACGTCGGCGCCGCACTCTTCGCCCAGGGCGTCTACCACGCATCGCTCAACGCCCTGACGCCACTGCCGCGAAAGCTGAAGACCGGCAGCCGGTTCGACGCCGAGACCAAGTACTTCATGGGACGGTCGCTGGAGGAGTTGGGGCGGCCGGAAGAGGCACTGAAGAAGTACCAGTACGCCTTCCGGTATGCGCCCGACCTCCTCGACGTGAATGCGCGCGCCAAGTCCCGGCCGGCTCCCGCAGCGGATCCGGACCCACCGAGGCCCGCCCCGGCGCCGGCTCCGACCGGGGCCCGGCCTCCTCAAGGCGGCACCGGAGGCGCGGAACCCGATTCCGGCGGGCTGTCCGCGGACGCGCGGGCCCGGCTGCTCGCCGAGGCCCAGCAGTCGCTGGAGGCCATGATCGGTCTCGGGCCGGTGAAGCGCCAAGTTCTCACCCTCATAGCCCAGTTGCGCATGTCCGAACTACGGCGGGAGCAGGGCCTTCCCAGCGGTGCGCGGCCCCGGCACTTCGTCTTCGCGGGGCCGCCCGGCACCGGGAAGACGACCGTCGCCCGCATCATCGGCAAGGTCTTCGCCGGGCTCGGGCTGCTGAGTTCGGGCCACGTCGTCGAGGCCCAGCGCGTCGATCTCGTCGGCCAGCACCTCGGATCCACGGCCCTCAAGACCAGCGAGGTCATCGACTCGGCGCTGGACGGGGTGCTGTTCATCGACGAGGCGTACTCCCTGTCCAACAGTGGGTACTTCGGTGGCGACGCGTTCGGTGACGAGGCGTTGCAGGTGCTCCTGAAGCGGGCCGAGGACGACCGGGACCGGCTCGTCGTCGTACTCGCCGGATACCGTTCCGAGATGACGGAGCTGCTGTCGGCCAACCCCGGCCTGGTCTCCCGTTTCAATACGCGCGTGGACTTCCCTTCGTACTCCGCCGAGGAGCTGGTCCTCATCGCCCGGTCCGTGCTGGCCACCCAGGGCGACGAGCCCGATGCGGGCGCCCTCGAAGTCCTCTCCTCCCTCTGCGCGGCGATCGTGGACGACGGCAAGGCCGACCTCGTGGGCAACGCCCGGTTCGCGCGCGAGCTCTGTCAGAAGGCCTCCGCTCAACGGGACCTGCGGGTCTACTCGGCACACGCCGGCGGCACACCGACCCGGGAGGAGATGGTGACCGTGCTCGCCTGGGACGTGGTCGCTGCGCACGACGAGCTGATGGAGTCCCACGAATCCGGAAACGAGAGTGAGGGCGGGCGCGGGAACGGCGGATGAGGAAGGGCGCGGCAGCAACGGGTGACCGGCCCCCGGTCCCCCGGTCGTCCCGCCTCAGGGTGCCTTGAAGTACGCCGGGAACCGGGGCCCCAGCCACGGCTTGCGGCCCCACGCGAAGACCCGTCCCCGGGCCATGGCGCCCACCGGCGAGCTGCGGCCGAGCGCCATCAGCAGGAAGGTGACCGGCTCGATGGAGATCGTGCAGTCCGGGCGGTCCGGCAGCTCGTGGCCCACGGCCGCCGAGCCGTCGGTGAACGTCACGCCCAACCGGCCGCCGCCCCACAGCCGTACCGCATAGCGGGCGTTCATTCCTGCGGTGGTGGCGGCGTCGGTCACCCGGGGCATCGCCTGGATCATGAACGGAAGCGCCAGGCGGACCCGGGCGGGGTCGACCATGTGCGGACGCTTCAGTGCGCGGGCCAGGTCGTAGCCGTGGCCCAGCATGTGCGTGAGGAGGTACGAACCGAGTACCACGCGGTTCATCGGGCCCATCGGTGTCATGAGCATCTCGTCCGCCGGGTGTCCGGTCACCGCGTCCAGGCAGGCATACGCCTGCGTCACGATCATCGCGGCCAGCGGCTCCGCAGCGCGCTCGCCGTACGCCGCGAGGGCGTCCTCGTTGGCCGCGGCGATGCCCTGCGGGGTGCCGTCGCCGTGGACGTGCGGGTGTCCGGCCGCCACCTCGGCCATCAACGCGTTGGCCTGTGCCAGGTGCGCGGCGACCTCCCCCACCGTCCAGGTCAGTCCCGGGACCGGGGCGCCGGTGTCGGGGGCGCCGCGCAACAGCGCGGCGATCTCCTCGGCTGTCGTACGTATCGCATCGGCCAGCCCCTCGGGCAGCGCGCCACGCACCTCCTGCCCCGCCTCTGACTCCACTGCGCCACCGTCCTCCTGGACGCCGCCCGCGCGTCCGCTGCCGCTCCTGTTACCTGCGGGTACACAAGAGCAGCTCACACGGCCTCCCGGCAAGAGGTCGACGCCCACCGTTCGAACCCCTCTACGATCGACCGCGTGTGCGCCAATGTGATCATCGCCGAGGACGACGAGAAACAGGCGGAACTCCTCCGCCGCTACCTCGAACGGGAGGGCCATGCCGTCACCGTCGTCGGCGACGGCCTCGCCGCCCTCGACGCCGTACGGCACCGGGAGCCGGACCTGCTGGTCCTCGACGTGATGATGCCCCGGGCCGACGGTCTGGACGTGGTACGTGTACTGCGCGCCGAGTGCCGGGAGTTGCCGGTGCTGATGCTGACGGCCCGCACCACGGAGGACGATCTGCTGCTCGGCCTCGACCTCGGCGCGGACGACTACGTGACCAAGCCGTACAGCCCGCGCGAGCTGATGGCCCGGGTACGTACCCTCCTGCGCCGCAACCGCCGCGCCACGAGCGCCGCCGAGGCCGGCCCGGTGGATGCGGCCGTCCTGACGGTGGGGACGCTGGTCGTCGATCCCACCCGGCACGTGGTGTCGGTCGGCGGCGAAGCGGTGGAGTGCACCCCGGGTGAGTTCAGGATCCTCGCCGCCCTGGCGGCCGAACCCGAGCGGGTCTTCTCCCGGCAGCAACTGCTGGCGGAACTACATGGCTTCGACCGGTACATCAGCGACCGCACGGTCGACGTGCACGTCATGAACCTGCGCAAGAAGATCGAGCCCGCACCGCGACGGCCCACCCGGCTGCTCACCGTCTTCGGTGTCGGCTACAAACTGACCGACCCGGCAAAGGCGGCGGCACGTGCGTCGTCGTAACGGGGGGCGCCCTCGGAGCCGTACGCGCAGCACGTCGTCGCCGGCGGCGTCCGGGGCGTCGCGGACCCGGCTTCCGTTGCGCAAGAGCCTCTTCGCCCGGTTGCTGACCGTTTCGGCTCTGGTGGCGGCGTGTTCGGTCGCCGCCACGGCCTGGCTCGCCGTGCAGACGACCTCCGGCGCGATCCTTCAGGAGCAGGGGCAGAACCTCACCGCCGACGCCCGGATCTACCACAGCCTGCTCGGCTACGCGGCGGCTCATCCCACCTGGGACGGCGTCGACAGGACGGTGCGCGATCTGGCCGAGCAGTCCGGCCGCCGGATCGCGCTGACCACCGAACAGCGCGCGCCACTCGCCGACTCGGCCGCGCCGGAGAAGGCGGCCGCGCTGCCTGAGCAGGCGTCGGCGATCGTGGACCCGCTGTCGGTGGACACCGCGCTGGCGGCCGAGAACGCGGGCCCGTCCGGCACCCCGGCGGACCGGGTCGATCCGCGGGCGGTCGGGCCGTTCCGGCTGCCGGCCGCGGAACGTACGGCGTTGCGGAAGATCGCGGACCGGGGCGTGGCCTGTCTCAGCGAGTCCGGGATCGCCTCGGACGTCGTCCTGACCGAGAGCGGGCGCCCGGCGATCCAGGTGGTGGGCAACGACCCCGACCGGCTTCAGGGAACCCGCTGCACCACCGACCTCCTCGACACCCCGACGGCCACGGAGAGGAAGGCCCTGAAGGCGCTCAACCAGCTGGCCGACGCCTGTCTGAAGCGCCAGAACCGCAGCGGCGTGGAACTGAAGCTCGATCTGTCCTGGGGGCAGAGCGCGGAACCCGTGCCCACAGCCGTACCCACCCTGCCGCCGACCGAGGCGCCCCGGACCGCACCCGGCACCGCATCGGAGGCCGCGCCCCGCACAACGCCGACCGAGACGCCCAGCGTCATGCCGAGCTCCGCCCCCGCCCCCGCCGTCGGCACCAGCGAGGACGACCGGGCCATCGCCTCCTGCGTAGGCACGGCCCGCCGGGAACAGCTCAGCTCGTACGTCGCCTCGCCCGCCCTGCTGTTCATCAGCGACACCGGCGGCGCCACCGTCCCCGGTTTCGATCTCTCCCCGGCGAACACCGCCAGGATCGCCGGCGCGGCCGCTCTCGTCCTGGCCCTCACCGTCGGAGCGTCGGTGCTCGTCGGCGCCCGGCTCGTCCGCCCGCTGCGCGCCCTGACGGGGGCCGCCCAGCGGATGCGGGACGGGGAGGACACCGTGCCGGTCCTGGTCACGGCGGACAACGAGATCGGGCGGCTCGCCGCCACGTTCAACGACATGTCCGCCCACCGCGCACGACTGGAGGCCCAGCGCAAGGCCATGGTCAGCGACGTCGCCCATGAGCTGCGCACCCCGCTCAGCAACATCCGCGGCTGGCTGGAGGCCGCGCAGGACGGCGTGGCCGATCCGGACCCGGCGTTCATCGCGTCCCTGCACGAGGAGGCCGTGCAGCTTCAGCACATCATCGACGACCTCCAGGACCTGGCCCAGGCCGATGCGGGCGCTCTGCGGCTGCATGCCGAGCCGGTACGGATCGAGGAACTGCTGGGCCAGGTCGCCGCCGCACACCAGGCCCGCGCCGAGACGGCCGGAGTGACGCTGACGGTGCCGCCCTCACCACCGGACCGTCCCGTACCGGCACTGACGGCCGATCCGGTCCGGCTCCGCCAGGCCATCGGCAATCTGGTGTCGAACGCCGTCCGCCACACCCCGTCCGGCGGGACGGTCACCCTGCGCGCGTACGGCTCCGAGCCGGAAGACGCGGTCCTGGTGGACGTCACGGACACGGGCACAGGTATCCCGGCCGCCGACCTCGCCCACGTCTTCGACCGCTTCTGGCGCGCCGAGAAGTCCCGCAGCCGTCGCACGGGAGGCAGCGGACTCGGGCTGGCGATCGTACGGAAGCTCGCGGAGGCACACGGCGGGACGGCGACGGCGGTGAGCGTGCCGGGCGAGGGCTCGGTGTTCACCCTGCGCCTTCCGGCCGACCGTCCGGGGGACGACCTCGCGAAAGGCTCCTCGAACGGCTCCGCGAACGGCTCCGCGAACGGCTCCCCGGCAGGCTCCGCGGGCAGTCCCCCGGACGGTTCCGAGCAGCCCTGATGCGATGACCACAGCGTTCTGACAGCTTCTTCATAACTTCGCGCCAGCCTGTCGGTACGCCTCACGCCGCGGTGCGCTCCCGCACCGCGGCGCCGTCGAGGCCGACCTGGAACGGAGCCATGTTCATGCCCCTGCGTACGTCTCTGCGTACCGCCGTCCTCACCGCTGTCGCGGTCGGCGCGGTCTGCGTCCCCGCCACCTCGGCGTTCGCCGACTCCACGCCCACGGCCACGCCCTCGGTCTCGGCCGCTCCCGCTTCGCCGCGCACCGAGCCCTCCCCCGTAGTCACCCGGGCGCCCTCCGCCGCCACCCCGTCCGAAGTGCCGCGTGGTGGCGTGGCCGCGGGCGACCGCCCCAAGCCCACGGCCGTGCCGTCACAGGCCCCGTCGGTCGCGCCTCGGGGCGGTGTCGCCGCCGGTGAGGAACCGGCCGGTGCATCGGGCGACAACACGGCCGCCGTCATGGGTTCCGCCGTGGCCGCCCTGCTGGTCGGCGGCGCCGGAACGGTCGTTCTGCGCCGCCGCCGCAGCAACTGACCCACCCGCACCGAACAGCCCGCAGTGGCGCCGTCCTTCACCGGGCGGCGCCACTGCCGTCGTCGCCCGAACGCCTCAGGAGCCCGCCCCCATGTCCCGTACAACCCAGCCCTTCCGGCGCCGTCGCACCGCACTGCTGCCGGCGTACGCCTGTCTCGCACTGACCGCGTTGACCGCACTGACCGGCTGCTCCGACACCTCACCGTCGAAGTCCCCGGCCGCCGTGGCACAGACGCCCACCACGGCCGGCACCCCGGACACCGAGGCCACGGCCGAGAGCCCTGCAAAGCCCGTTGCTCAGGCGCCGGTTCACGTCACCATCCCCTCCCTCGGGGTGGACAGCGACATCATGCGCCTCGGTCTCAACACCGACGGCACTGTCGAAGTCCCGCCCGCCGACAAGGGCATGACGGTCGGTTGGTACACCGGTGGCTCGGTGCCCGGAGAACCGGGGCCCGCCGTACTGATCGGCCACAACGACACCCGCTTCGGCCGGGCCGTCTTCCACGACCTCAAGAAGATCGCCAAGGGTGCGGACATCACCGTCCGGGACGAGAAGGGCACCGAGGTCCACTTCAAGGTCACCGTCCGCGAGACCGCGGACAAGACGGCGTTCCCCACAGCCCGGGTCTACGGACCCACCGACGACCGTGCCCTGCGGCTGATCACCTGTGACGGCGCGTTCGACGCCCAGGGGCATCCCGTGGACAACCTGATCGTGTACGCGACCAGAAGCTGACAGATGCGGACGTGATGTGCCGCCCCGGCTCGCCGCCCGTCCCGCATCGGGCGACCATGGAGGAGGGACCGCCCGGGGGCACGGCACGGGAGGCATCCGTGGCACACGACCACACCACTGACGTGATCGTCGCCGGCGCCGGTCCGGTCGGGCTGAGCGCGGCCGCCGAGCTTCGCCGTCGCGGGGTGTCGTGCCGCGTCGTCGAGCGGCTGCCGGCCCGGCTCCCGTACGCCAAGGCCGTCGGCATCCAGCCGCGCACCCTGGAGATCTGGGACCGGATGGGCCTGGTGCGCACCGTGCTGGAGGCCGCCGTCCCGATGCGCGGCCAGCTGATCCATGTCAACGGGAGCGAGGTGGCACGGATCGATCTCGTCCTCCCGCCCGAGGTGCCCTACGGCTTCGCCGCGCTTCCGCAGTACGAGACCGAGCGCATCCTGGAGGAGTACCTGGCGGGCCTGGACACGCGCGTCGAGCGCGGGACCGAGCTGCTGTCGTTCGCCCAGGACGCGGACGGGGTCACGGCGCACCTGCGCACCGGATCCGGCGCCGCCGAGGAGGTTCGCGCCCGTTTCCTGGTCGGCTGCGACGGCGCGCACAGCACCGTACGCAAGGGGCTGGGGCTCTCCTTCGAGGGTGGGGCCTTCGCCGAGGAGTACATGCTGGCGGACGTCGTGGCCGACTGGGACCTGCCGTACGGCTACGGGGTGCGCGCGAGCCACACCGGCGACGACGGCTCCACCGATGACCTGCTGGTCTGTATCCCGCTCCCGGGCGACGGCCGCTACCGGATGTCCATGCTGGTGCCGCCCGAGCTCTCCGCCGGGGCGGCCGACGGGGCCGAGGTGGCGCACGGGCTGGAGGGGGGATGTGTGCCGGAGCTCTCCGACATCCAGGCCGTCGTCGACCGCCTGGCCCCCAGGCCGGCGACCCTGTCCGGGATGCGCTGGTCCTCCGTCTTCCGCATCAGTCACCGCATCGTCGACCGGTACGGCGAGGGCCGGGTCTTCGTCGCGGGCGATGCCGCCCACATCCATCCGCCGACCGGGGCGCAGGGCATGAACACCGGCATCCAGGACGCCTGCAACCTGGCCTGGAAGCTCGCTCTCGTGGTCCGTGGGGAAGCCGGTCCCGCCCTCCTCACCAGCTACGACGCGGAACGGCGCCCGGTCGGTGAGGAGGTCGTCGGCCGGACCGTGCGGCACGCCACGCGGGGCATCGAGAACGACGCCGACGACATGGAGACGCTGATGCTCCGCGAGGCCCAGCTGCTCGTCGGGTACCGGGACGGCCCCCTCGCCTCCGCCCCGTACGGGCCGGACGACGCACCCCAGCCCGGTGACCGGGCCCCGGACTGCGCGGGGCTGACCACGCCGGTGGCCACCTACCCGCTGCGGCTGCTCGACGTGCTGCGCGGACTCACGGGGCATGTGCTGGTGCTGTACGCGGAGAAGAGCGCCGACGTCGAGGCGGGCGATGCGGACGAGGCAGGCGGGCTGCACACGGTCACCGTCGTCGGGCGCGACTCCCCGCCGGACACGCCCGCGTACCGCGATGCCGCCGGTGAGTTCGCCAGGCTCTACCGCCCCGACGGCCCGACCGGCTTCATCGTGCGCCCGGACGGCCAGCTCGGCGCCCGTTTCCCGCTCTCCGGTACCGCGAAGGCCGTGGCGGACCACTTCGCGGCCCTGTCCGGTCATGCGGGGTGACCACCCGCCCGGCGTACGTGAAGGATCTTCCCGCCGTTCCTCTTCTGTTGGCTCCGCCTGGCTACTCTCCACTCGCCCGGTCCGGCACAGGAGAGGTACGTCATGAGCACCCCGGTCCACCGCACCTCGACTCGGCAGTCCGTGGCTGTCCTGCCCCCGACCCGGCAGAGCCGGGCCGGGGCTCCGGTCCGCGACTCGCCGGATCGCCCCCTCCTACGGATCCAGTCCAGCCTCGGCAACCGGGCCGCGGTCGCGGCAGTGCAGCGTGCCAGGGACACCGCGGAGGGGAAGGAACCGGAGAAGGAGCCGGAGAACGGCAGCCCCTCCACCGGATCGAAGAGCTATCGCGACCGGATCGCCGCGGTCCTCGACAAGCTCAAGAAGAATCTCGAGTTCATCGACACCTTCGTCAAGGGCGTCCATGTCCCTGCCAACGCGGGCTTCTCCCAGCAGGCCTCCGCCACGGCCGACGAAGCCCTCAAGCACTCCGCCGGCTCCTCGGGGACCGCCGCCGCGTCGGAGAACCTGGTCACGGAGACCGCCGGCGCCGTGCTCAGCGGCATGGAGGCGGTCAAAGCGAGGAAGGACGCCGCGAAGCACACGGACGGGGCGGCCTTTCACGGAGCGGACAAGAAGGCCAACACCAAGACGGCCGACGCGGTCATCGGCGCCGCCGGCGCGGGAAACTATGCCCTCGGTATCGCCAAGGAACTGACCAAGGCCCAGAAGGCGATGCACGCCGCGACAGCGGCCGAGGCAAGCGGCATCGGATCCAGTGTCGTCGGCGCGGTGAAAGGCGCCCGCGCGGCGGGCCGCTTCGGACTGACCGCCCGCAAATACCGTGCTCTCAAGGAGCTCGGAAGGCCCGACCGCACCGACGAGGGGGCACTGGCCCGGCTGAACCAGGCACGGCAGGAAGCCGAATGGGCCGCGGACGAGGCGTACGTCGCGCTGGATGCCCATTGGGACCACGAGGACGCGGACCGGCTGGAGCGCGTTTCCCAGGCCATCGATGCCGCCTGGGCGGCCACGGGTACGGCACGTGACGCCGCCAGAGACGTCCGGCGCGCGGAAGAGGGGAACACGCTCAACACGGTGCACACGTACGCGCTCGGCAAGCAGCGCAACAAGATGGGCAAGCAGGCGCTCACCGCAGTGGGCGAGTCCACCAAGGCCGCAGGCGGCATCGTGACGGCGGTCGCCGCCACAGCGGGAGGAGCCGCACTGGCGAGCAACCCGGTCGGCTGGGGCCTCGCCGCAGGTGCGGCCGGCCTCATCCTCGGCGTCACCGCCTACAAGGCCGGCCGCGCGGGCATGAAGCGTTACGACGGAGCACGCCACCCGGAACGCTGGGCGGGGGATGCGGCCCCGGCGGAGCCCGCCACCCGGGAGGACGCGCTGAAGGAGGCCCTGAAGTTCTGGAAGAAGGTGGAGAACGGCGAGCGTCAGGCCATGGCGCGGAAGATCTACGGATTGGCGGCGGGCACGGACATCGCGGGGAGCGGCGACACATCGGCCGACATGCGGGACTCGGCCAGGGCCCTTCTCGTCGCTCTGAAAGCGGGCCCCGCCCAACACCGGCAGACCCCGGACGAGTGGGCGAACTCCCTCAACGACCCCGCGAGGAGTGCCGCTTGGATCAAGGAGATAGCCGAACAGCTGTCCTCTGCCTGACCGGGAGCCATCGCGGGCGGAGCGTCTCGGGGCGGCGGCTGTCGTCGGGGCCGGCCGAACGCGGCCTGGCCCGAAAAGCAGAAGGACCCCTGATGAACAGGGGTCCCAGCTGGTGTCCGAGG
The DNA here is from genome assembly GCF_036013915.1 of Streptomyces sp. NBC_00464. Taxonomy (NCBI): domain Bacteria; kingdom Bacillati; phylum Actinomycetota; class Actinomycetes; order Kitasatosporales; family Streptomycetaceae; genus Streptomyces; species Streptomyces sp. NBC_00464. The sequence goes on from NZ_CP107899.1 coordinate 370,712, forward strand.
GGGGACTTGAACCCCCACGCCCGATAAAGGGCACTAGCACCTCAAGCTAGCGCGTCTGCCATTCCGCCACCCGGACTAGGTGGTCGGCCCCGGTCTCCCGCGGCGACAAAGAAAACAATACCAGGGGTTTGGGGTCGCTCTCACCTGCATATCCGGTGGTCATCGCCCTGGTCAGTGCGGTGCGGGGGCATCGGCGGGACGGGGGCGGGCCCGGATCCGGTCGATCGCGCACGGTCCGTCGCACGTCGTGTACGCACCGTACGGCCGGAGGGTCGGTGACGGCATCCACCGTTGCGCGGGCGGGCCGGGTTACGTTCGCGGGCATGAGTGATCGCGGCTACCGGCCACCCCGCGCGCTGTCGCCCCTGCGCGAGCACCTGCGCGAGACCTTCTGGTTCGCCCCGACCCTGACGCTGATCTGCGCCGTCGTGCTCTGGTTCATCGCCTCGGCACTGGACGAGCAGATCGTGGCCTACCTCCAGGACCAGCAGGCGTACGACGAGATCACGGACCTGGTCTCGATCGCCGAGGACACGAAGACGATCGTCGTCACGATCAGCTCGGCGATGATGACCTTCATCGGTGTGGTCTTCAGCATCTCGCTGGTGGCCGTGCAGATGGCGAGCGGGCAGCTCACGCCCCGGGTGGTGCGGATCTTCGTACGGAGCCGGATCAGCAAGCTCACGCTCTCCGTCTTCCTGGCGACCTTCGTGTTCTCGCTGCTGGTCCTGAGCTCGTACGAGAGCACGGCCGATCCGCGCCGCGTCGTGTCCGTCCCGTTTCTGCAGAGCATCCTGACTGCCGTGCTCGTCGGGCTCAGCCTGCTGCTCTTCATCGCGTACGTGAGCGCCACGCTGCGGTTGATGCAGGTCGGTCCCGTCGTCGACCGGATCACACGGGACTCCTTCCATGTACTGCGGCGGATGCCCGTCGGCGGGCCGCGCGAGGAGGCGCTTCCCGCGGAGACCGGGCAGATCCTGCACGAGGGGCGGGCCGGGGTGCTGCGGGACGTGAACGTGGCGCGGCTGGTCCGGGCCGCCCGGCAGCAGGGTGCGGTGCTGCGGCTGGTCCCCCGGCTCGGGGACTTCGTCGTGCCGGGCACGCCGGTCCTGGCGGTGCACGGGGGGACCGCGCCGCCCCGGCGCGCGCTGCGGTACACGGTGTCCGTCGGGGTCGAGCGCACGCTCCACCAGGATCTGGCGTTCGGGCTGCGGCAGCTGTCGGACATCGCGCTGCGGGCACTGTCGCCGGCGGTGAACGATCCGACCACCGCCGTGCAGTGCCTCGACCGCATCGTGCAGTTCCTCGCGGCCGTGTCGGGGCTCCCCCTCGGCGCCGTCCACCACCGGGACCGCAAGGGGGTGGTGCGGCTCGTTCAGGACGTGCCGGGGTGGGTGGACCTCGTGGATCTCGGGTTCGAGGAGATCCGGCGGTGCGCGACCGACAGTCCGCAGGTGACGCGGCGGCTGCTGGCCGGCATCGATGACCTGGTGCTGCTGGCCGGGCCGGAGCGGCAGGGTCCGCTGCTCCGGCACCGTGCGCTGCTGGTGCAGGCGGTGGAGCGCACGGTGCCGGAGGCCGCCGAGCGCGAGTTCGCGCTGCTGCCCGACCGGCAGGGGATCGGGTGAGGGCCCCTGCCTAGATCAGGTGGCGGTCCGGGAAGTTGCCCGGCAGGCGGTCGTCCGCCGGGCCGTCGGTGACCGCGCGGACCAGGAGTTCACCGCCGACGAACGCCCCGCGCCAGGAGGCGCCGAAGCCGCCGAAGAGCTCTTCGCGGTCGCCCCGGGATCGGGGTGTGCCATGGCCGACCTTGAAGGCGCGGATCTGCGGGGCCAGCCCCATGCCGAGAATCCGACGTGCCATGAGGGCCGCAGCCGCGGGGTCCGCCGCCATCCTCACCCCGCCCGCCTTGCCGCGGCCTCCGGTCTTGACCTGCGCCTTGACGACGACGCGTCCGCCGAGCCGCCGGGCCGCCCGCTGCGCCCGCGCCGCACTGCCGACGACCTCGGCGCGGGGTACCGCTATGCCGTGTTCTGCGAAGAGTTGCCGTGCCTGGTGCTCGTACAGATCCATAGCCACTCCCGATCGCGCCGATTGTGAAAGTGCCGCACGCCCCCTGGACACCACCCACCGGATGCGGGATAACAAGGTTCATACAGTATTCGTCGACTGTATGCAATGTACCGCGGGGGCACTGGAGCGGCTCCCGTACTCCCCTACGAAGGGACAGGGATCTTCATGCCCGAGGACAGCCAGGACCTCATTTCCGGTGGGCACTTGGTCGCGAAGGCGTTGAAGGCCGAGGGGGTGGAGCGCATCTACACCCTCTGCGGCGGCCACATCATCGACATCTACGACGGCTGCGTCGACGAGGGCATCGAGGTCGTCGACGTACGACACGAGCAGGTCGCCGCCCACGCCGCCGACGGCTACGCACGGATCACCGGGAAGCCCGGGTGCGCCGTCGTCACCGCAGGGCCGGGGACGACGGACGCGGTGACGGGCGTCGCGAACGCCTTCCGCGCCGAGTCGCCCATGCTGCTGATCGGTGGTCAGGGGGCGCACAGCCAGCACAAGATGGGCTCGCTCCAGGATCTCCCGCATGTCGAGATGATGGCGCCGATCTCGAAGTTCTCCGCCTCCGTGCCGGACACCGCGCGCGCCGCGGACATGGTGTCCATGGCCTTCCGCGAGTGCTACCACGGCGCCCCCGGCCCGTCCTTCCTGGAGATCCCGCGCGATGTACTGGACGCCAAGGTGCCGGTGTCGAAGGCCCGGGTGCCACAGGCCGGGCAGTACCGGGCCTCGACCCGCTCGCCCGGAGACCCCGCGGCCGTCGAAAGGCTCGCCGACCTCCTCGTACACGCCGAGAAGCCGGCGATCCTGCTGGGCAGTCAGGTGTGGACCACCCGCGCCACGGACTCCGCGATCGAGCTCGTACGCACCCTGAACGTCCCGGCGTACATGAACGGGGCGGGCCGCGGCACCCTGCCGCCCGGGGATCCGCACCACTTCCAGTTGTCGCGTCGCTACGCGTTCTCCAACGCCGACCTCATCATCATCGTGGGGACGCCGTTCGACTTCCGCATGGGATACGGGAAGCGGCTCTCCCCCGACGCCACCGTCGTGCAGATCGACCTCGACTACCGCACGGTCGGCAAGAACCGGGACATCGATCTCGGGATCGTCGGTGACGCGGGCCTGGTCCTGAAGGCCGTCACCGAAGCCGCGAGCGGGCGGCTCAACGGCGGTGCGGTCAAGCGCAAGGCCTGGCTGGAGGAGCTGCGCACCGCCGAACAGACCGCGATCGAAAAGCGGTTGCCGAGTCTGAGGTCGGACGCGCCGCCGATCCACCCGTACCGTCTGGTCAGCGAGATCAACGAGTTCCTCACCGAGGACTCGATCTACATCGGGGACGGCGGCGACATCGTGACCTTCTCCGGTCAGGTCGTGCAGCCGAAGTCGCCCGGCCACTGGATGGACCCGGGGCCGCTCGGCACCCTCGGCGTCGGCGTGCCGTTCGTGCTGGCCGCAAAGCAGGCCCGGCCCGACAAGGAGGTCGTCGCACTCTTCGGTGACGGCGCGTTCTCCCTCACCGGCTGGGACTTCGAGACGCTGGTGCGCTACAACCTCCCGTTCGTCGGCATCGTCGGCAACAACTCCTCGATGAACCAGATCCGTTACGGCCAAAAGGCCAAGTACGGCGACGCGCGCGAGCGGGTCGGCAACACCCTCGGCGACGTCCATTACGACAAGTTCGCCCAGATGCTGGGGGGTTACGGCGAGGAGGTGCGCGATCCGGCCGACATCGCGCCGGCGCTGCGGCGGGCCCGCGAATCCGGCCTGCCCTCGCTGATCAACGTCTGGGTCGACCCGGACGCGTACGCCCCCGGAACCATGAACCAGACCATGTACAAGTAGCAGAGGAGCCGTTGGCATGACCAAAGCTCTTGAGGGCGTGCGCGTCCTCGACATGACGCACGTACAGTCCGGTCCCTCCGCCACCCAGCTGCTCGCCTGGCTCGGTGCGGACGTGGTCAAACTGGAGGCTCCCAGCGGTGACATCACCCGCAAGCAGCTGCGCGATCTGCCCGATGTCGACTCCCTCTACTTCACGATGCTCAACTGCAACAAGCGGAGCATCACGCTGAACACCAAGAGCGCGCGCGGCAAGGAGATCCTCACCGACCTCATCCGCCGCAGCGATGTGATGGTGGAGAACTTCGGGCCGGGGGCCGTCGACCGGATGGGATTCACCTGGGAGCGCATCCAGGAGATCAACCCGAGGATCGTGTACGCCTCCATCAAGGGCTTCGGGGAAGGGCCGTACACCAACTTCAAGGCGTACGAGGTGGTCGCCCAGGCGATGGGCGGCTCGATGTCCACCACCGGTTTCGAGGACGGTCCGCCGCTGGCGACCGGTGCGCAGATCGGTGACTCCGGGACCGGCATCCACGCCGTCGCCGGCATTCTGGCCGCCCTGTTCCAGCGCGAGAACACCGGGCGGGGGCAGCGCGTCAACGTCGCCATGCAGCACGCGGTGCTCAATCTGTGCCGGGTCAAGCTGCGCGACCAACAGCGCCTCACACACGGCCCGTTGGCCGAGTATCCGAACGAGAACTTCGGCGACGAGGTGCCGCGCAGCGGCAACGCCAGCGGTGGCGGACAGCCCGGCTGGGCGGTGAAGTGCGCGCCCGGAGGCCCCAACGACTATGTGTACGTGATCGTGCAGCCCGTCGGCTGGCAACCGCTCGCCTCGCTGATCGGGCGTCCGGAGCTGGTGGAGGACCCCGAGTGGGCGACGCCCGAGGCCCGGCTGCCCAAGTTGAACAAGATGTTCCAGCTCATCGAGGAGTGGTCGTCCACGCTGCCCAAGTGGGAGGTCCTGGAACAGCTCAACGGGCACAACATCCCCTGTGGTCCGATCCTGTCCACCAAGGAGATCGTGGAGGACGAGTCGCTGGCCGCCAACGAGATGGTCGTACGGGTGGAGCACCCCGAGCGCGGGACCTTCACCACCGTCGGAAGTCCGCTGAAGCTCTCCGACTCCCCCGTGGACGTGGTGACCTCACCGCTGCTCGGCCAGCACAACGAAGAGGTGTACGTCGGCGAACTGGGCCTCGGTGACGAGGAACTGCGGCTGCTGAAGACGAGCGGAGTCATCTGAGCATGGTCGAATCACAGGATCGCGAACAGGTCAGGCAGCTCCTCGAATCCGTCCGGACCTCCGGCCGGACGGCGCTCACCGCCCCCGAGGGCAAGGTCGTGGCGGATGCGTACGGGATCGTGGTGCCCGGCGAGGAGCTGGCGCAGGACATCGACGAGGCGGTGGCCCATGCGGACCGGCTCGGCGGGCCCGTCGTACTGAAGATCGTCTCCCCCGATGTGCTGCACAAGACGGATGCCGGCGGGGTCGTCGTCGGTGTGGAGGGTGCCTCGCAGGTCAGGGAGGCGTTCTGCCGCATCATCGAGAACGTGCGGGCGTATGCGCCGGACGCACGGATCGACGGGGTGCAGGTGCAGCAGCTGGTGCCGCCCGGGCAGGAGGTGATCATCGGTGCGGTGACGGACCCGACGTTCGGCAAGGTCGTCGCCTTCGGCCTGGGCGGCGTGCTGGTGGAGGTGCTGAAGGACATCACCTTCCGGCTCGCGCCCGTCACCCCGGACGAGGCGCTGTCGATGCTCGACTCGATCGGCGCGGCGGAGATCCTGCGCGGGGTGCGCGGCGCGCCGGCGGTCGACCGGTGGGCGCTGGCCGAGCAGATCCGTCGGGTGTCCCAACTGGTCACGGACTTCCCGGAGATCGCCGAGGTCGACCTCAACCCGGTGATCGCTTCCCCGGACGGTGCCGTCGCCGCCGATATCCGGATTCTGCTGGCCACCGAGGCCGTCAAGGAACGGCGCACGTACAGCCGCGAGGAGATCCTCGCCTCGATGCGCCGGTTGATGGAGCCTCACTCGGTCGCGGTGATCGGCGCCTCCAACGAGGCGGGAAAGATCGGTAATTCGGTGATGCGCAACCTCATCGACGGGGGTTTTGCCGGGGAGATCCATCCGGTCAATCCCCGGGCCGATGACATTCTGGGCCGCAAGGCGTACAAGAGTGTCACGGACGTTCCCGGCGAGGTGGATGTGGCGGTCTTCGCGATCCCTGCCAAGTTCGTGGCGTCGGCGCTGGAGGAGGTGGGCCGCAAGGGCATCGCGAACGCGGTCCTGATTCCGTCCGGCTTCGCCGAGACCGGTGAACAGGCGTTGCAGGACGAGATCGTGGCGATCGGCGAGCGGCACGGCGTGCGGCTGCTGGGTCCCAACATCTACGGCTACTACTCGACGTGGCAGGACCTGTGCGCCACGTTCTGCACCCCGTACGACGTGAAGGGCGGGGTGGCGCTGACGTCCCAGTCCGGTGGCATCGGCATGGCGATCCTCGGCTTCGCCCGTTCGACGAAGACCGGTGTCTCGGCGATCGTCGGGCTCGGCAACAAGTCGGACCTCGACGAGGACGATCTGCTGACCTGGTTCGGCGAGGACCCACACACCGAGTGCATCGCGATGCACCTGGAGGACCTCAAGGACGGGCGCGCCTTCGTGGAGGCGGCGCGGGCGACCGTACCGAAGAAGCCGATCGTGGTGCTGAAGGCGGGCCGTACGAGCGCGGGCGCGAAGGCGGCCGGTTCCCACACCGGGGCGCTGGCCGGCGACGACGCCGTGTACGACGACATCCTGCGCCAGGCAGGAGTGATCAGGGCGCCCGGCCTGAACGACATGCTGGAGTACGCGCGGGCACTGCCCGTGCTTCCGGCACCCAAGGGCGACAACATCGTCATCATCACCGGCGCGGGCGGATCCGGTGTACTGCTCTCCGACGCGATCGTGGACAACGGCCTGTCGCTGATGGAGATCCCGCCGGATCTCGACTCCGCGTTCAAGGCGTTCATCCCGCCGTTCGGCGCGGCCGGGAACCCGATCGACATCACGGGCGGTGAGCCGCCGTCGACGTACGAGGCGACGATCAGGCTCGGCATGGAGGACCCGCGCATCCACGCGCTGGTCCTGGGCTACTGGCACACGATCGTCACCCCGCCGATGGTCTTCGCCGAGCTGACCGCCCGGGTGGTCCAGGAGTTCCGGGACCGCGGGATCGAGAAGCCGGTCGTCGCGTCGCTGGCCGGGGACACCGAGGTCGAGGAGGCCTGCGCGTATCTCTTCGAGCGCGGCGTCGTCGCGTACCCCTACACCACCGAGAAGCCGGTCGCGGCGCTCGGTGCGAAGTACCGCTGGGCAAGGGCCGCGGGGCTGCTGACCTGACCCTTCCCAGGCACGAGGAGTTTGGACAGGGGGCGCTGGCCAGGTTCTTTCGAAGCCAAGGGGAGATTCATGAGCACAGACGGACAACCGGGCGCGACAGCCGTCGCGTACCGGGAAGTGACGGACAGCAAGGGCCGCGTCTACCGGGTCGGTGAGACGGACCACGGCATCCTCGGTCACAGCCGCAAGTTCATGGTGTACCTGCCGTGGATCGCGATGATGGCCATCAGTGTGTCCGAGTACGCCTACGGGTCCGCGGAGGACACCCTCTCCGAGGCCCATGGCTGGACACAGAGCAACACGTTCTGGATTCTCAGCGTCTGGGTCTTCTTCCAGGCGGGCATCGCGTTCCCCGCCGGGTGGCTGCGCGAGAAGAACATACTCACCGCGCGCCGTGCCATGTACATCGGCGCCGCGCTCTGTCTGGTCGGCTTCCTCGCGCTCTCGCACGTCGACAACGTCTTCGGCGCCATCTGCGGCTTCGGTGTGGTCGGCGGCCTGGGTTCCGGACTGATCTACGCCACCTGCATCAACATGGTGGGCAAGTGGTTCCCTGAACGGCGCGGTGCGAAGACGGGCTTCGTCAACGGCGGTTTCGCCTATGGCGCGTTGCCCTTCATCTTCATCTTCAACTACGCCTTCGACACGAGCAACTACAACGAGGTGCTCGACCTCATCGGTCTCTACGTCCTGATCGTTGTGGCGGTCTGTGCCTGGTTCTTCAAGGACCCGCCGAAGAACTGGTGGCCCTCCGAGATCGACCCGCTGAACTACACGGGCAACGCGAAGAGTGCGGCGAGCCTGGCGAAGAACCCGCCGGCGTCGAAGCAGTACACGCCGAAGGAGGCCATCCGGACGGGCATGCTGCCCCTGATGTGGATCACCATCGTCCTGACGGCGGGGGTGTCCATATTCGGGATCTCCTTCCAGGTGGACTACGCCAAGGAGGTCGGCTTCGGTCCTCTGGTCGCGGCGTCCTCCATGGGCGTCATGGCCGTCATCAACGGGGTCGGCCGGGCCGTCGTCGGCTGGCTCTCCGACATCTGGGGCCGCAAGCTGACCCTGGTGTTCGTCATCGTCGTGCTGGGCCTCGCCCAGTTCGGTGTGATCTGGGCCGGCAACATGCACAGCGAGTGGCTGTTCCTGTTCTTCGCCTTCCTCTCCGGCTTCGGAGGCGGTGCGTTCTACCCGATGTTCGCCGCCATGACCCCGGACTACTTCGGGGAGAACTACAACGCCACCAACTACGGTCTCGTCTACAGCGGCAAGCTGGTCAGCGGACTGTTCGGCGGTGGTCTCGGCTCGATGGTGGTCGACTCCTGGGGCTACAACGGTGCCTACGCGCTGGCCGGGGCCATCTCCATGGTGGCGGCCTGCATCGCTCTGATGCTGAGGCAGCCCGGGCGGCCGCGGGTGCGGGACATCGTCCCGAATCCACAGCCGGTCAGCCGGGAGGTCGTCTAGAGGCGACGCCCGTCCCACCTCATACGTCGGGCCTCCCCGCATGTGCGGGGAGGCCCGACGTATGAGGTGGGACGGGGACGGAGGCGTGCCTACTTGCGCAGCGCCGCCATGCCCTCGTAGCTGATCCGTGCCTGCTTCAGGGACTGGGCGAGGTCCGTCGAGCTCGGTGCGGTGTCCTGCTCGACCATCGGGTTGCGGTAGTTCGCCTCGCCGACGCGGCGGAAGAAGGTCCGGTAGTCGATGACCCCCGTGCCGAAGGGGACCATGTCGTAGCCGTCGCCACTCGCCGTGTTGACGATGCCGTCCTTGGCGTGGAACAGCGGGTAGCGCTTGTTGTTCCCGCGGACCACTGCGGCGGGGTCGAAGATGTTCTCCCGCTGCGATCCGTCGAGCGCGGTGTAGGTGTGGAACTTGTACTGGGCGACGTGCGCCCAGTAGACGTCCATCTCCAGCCATACGGTCTTCGGGTCGGTGACCTTGAGGAAGTACTCCAGCTTGCGGATGCCCGAACTGCGGGTGGGCCGCCCCTGTTCGTCCAGCGGACCGCCGTCGAGCAGGAAGCCGTAGGCCGCGTCGTGGTTGTGGGTGTACAGCTTGATGCCCGCACGGTGGGCGATCTGCCCCAGTGCGTTCCACTTGTCGGCGGCCACGTCCCAGTCGGCGCGGTAGGCGCTGCCGGTGGGGTCGCCTCCGGTGCCCATGTGGTCCATGCCGAGGATGTTGGCTATTTCCAGGTGCCGCTTGAACTGGTCGAGGTCGCTCTGACTCAGGGGCCAGGAACCCGGGATGAAGCCGTGGTTGCCCTGGGCGCGCAGTCCGTAGTCGTCCAGCCACGAGCGCAGCAGCTTCGCGCCCTCCACCGTCTCCAGGTTGTTTCCGCCGGGGGCGTTGGCGTGCTGGCCGTATCCGGCGAACTCGACCTGCTTGTAGCCGTAGCGGGCCAGCTCCTTGAAGACGTCACGGAAGCCCGAGGGCAGGGTGGTGCTGAGCGGGTCCCGGCCCGTGGCGTCGCGCACGGTGTACAGGATGATGCCGCGCTTGTGCGCCGGCACCAGAGCCTGTCCGTGTCCGTGGCCATGACCGTGGTCGTGCCCCGGACCGGAGGCGGGCTGGGCGAAGGCCGGCGATGCGCCGAAGACGGGCGCGGCGATCGCGGCCGCCCCGACAGCCGTGCAGGTGCTGAGGAAGCGGCGGCGGTCGATGCCGAGGCTGCGGCGCAGGGCGCCGTCCGTTCCGGATGCGTCGTTGTACACGGTCACGGTCTCTCTCCTTCTCGAAGATGCTCGCAGCGCTGTGAACGGACCGGTCTCATGCGAGGCCGGCCAGCGTGAGGAGCAGGGACTTCACTTCGGTGGCCCGGACGGGGCCGGTGAACGCATGGGGGGTGGAGCAGAGGATGAGCGGACCTTCGTCGTCGCTCAGGGGGAGGCGGCCGTGGCTGCCGCGAATGGGTGACGGATCGAGTGGCACGACGGCCATGCGGTAGCGCATGCCGAGCTTCTTGCGGGCGACCGCCGTGACCGCCTTGACCCGTACGTACGGGTCCTCGGGGTCCATGAAGAGCTCGACGGGGTCGTAGCCGGGTTTGCGGTGGATCTCGACGAGCTGGGCGAAGTCGGGCGCCCGTTCGTCGTCGAGCCAGTAGTAGTACGTGAACCAGGCGTCCGGTTCGGCGACGGCGACCAGCTCGCCGGAGCGGGGGTGGTCCAGGCCCTGGGCCTTCTTGCCCTCGTCGTCGAGGAGCTGCTCGATGCCCGGGAGGTCCGCCAGGGCCGCGCGGGCCGCTTCGAGGTCCTCGGGACGGCGTACGTAGATGTGGGCGATCTGGTGGTCCGCGACGGCGAAGGCCCGGGAGGCCATCGGGTCCAGGTACTCCATGCCGTCCTGGGTGTGGACCTCCAGGAGTCCGGCCCGGCGCAGCGCTCGGTTGATGTCGACGGGCCGGTCGACGCGGGTGATGCCGTACTCGGAGAGGGCGATGACGGTGCGGCCCTCGCGGCGGGCGTCGTCCAGCAGCGGGGCCACGGCCCGGTCGAGGTCGGCGGCGGCCTTGAAGGCGCGCGGGTCGTCGGGGCCGTAGCGCTGGAGGTCGTAGTCGAGGTGCGGGAGGTAGCACAGGGCGAGGTCGGGGTGGCGGGTGTCCAGGATGTGGCGGGTGGCGTCGATGATCCACTGGGAGGAGACGAGGTCGGCGCCGGGCCCCCAGAAGTGGAAGAGGGGGAAGGTGCCGAGCTTGTCGGTGAGTTCGTCGTGGAGGGCGGGCGGGCGGGTGTAGCAGTCGGGTTCCTTGCGGCCGTCGGCGTAGTAGACGGGGCGCGGGGTGACGGTCCAGTCGGTGTCGGCGCCCATGGCGTACCACCAGCAGATGTTGGCGACGGTGTAGCCGGGGTGGGTCCGGCGGGCGGCGTCCCAGAGCTTGTCGCCCTCGACGAGCCCGTTGTGCTGGCGCCACAGGAGCACATCGCCGATTTCGCGGAAGTACCAGCCGTTGGCGACGATGCCGTGCTCGGCGGGGGTGGTGCCGGTGAGGAAGGTGGACTGGGCGGCGCAGGTGACGGCGGGCAGCACGGTGCCGAGCGGGGCGTGGGTGCCGGACTGTCCCAGCGCCTTGAGGTGGGGCATGTGGGCGAGGAGGCGGGGGGTGAGTCCGACGACGTCGAGGACGAGGAGGGGTGTGGGGCTGGGCGTCGTCCCGGCGGTGGTCATGGCAGCTCCTTGAGGCCGAGGTCGACCAGGAGGTCGCGGGCGAGGGTGAGTTCGGCGGCGATGCCGTCGGCGAGCTGGGCGCGGGTGCGGGGGCGCAGCTCGGCCGGGAGTGCCTGCCAGGTGTACGTCTCGACCTCCAGGTGCCGGGTGAGCGGCCGGGCCCCGCCGACCAGGCGGGCCAGCGTGGCCCGGAGCACGGGCAGGGTGGAGGTGAGCGGGGGCGCCGGCGGTGCGTGCAGGGGTACGTGGAAGTGGGCGCGCCAGGGGGCGCTGTCGGGCAGGGCGTCGCCGGTGACGGCTTCGTCGAGGTCGTCGGTGCCGCGCAGTCCGGCAGCGGTGGCGATGCGGGTCTGGTGCAGGAAGCGGGGCTCGGCGAAGGCGGCGAGGGCGGCACGCACCTCGGGGAGGTGGGGGTGCTCGGCGTGCAGGGCCGCGGAGAGCTGCGCCTTGACGGCGGGGATGCCGGCGGCGGTGAGCGCGTCGAGTGCGGTGTCCGGGTCCTCGAAGGAGGTGGCGAGGTGGCAGGTGTCGATGCAGACGCCGATGCGTGCGTGGCCGACGGCGGTGAGGGGGGCGATGGCGTCGGCCGTGGTCTCGACGGTGCATCCGGGTTCGGGTTCGAGGCCGATCCGGATGGACTTGCCCGTGAGTTCGGCGAGTGCGTCGAGGCGTTCGCCGAGGGTGGTGAGCGCGGCGAGTGCGGTGCGGGCCGCTTCGGGGTCGCCGGTGTACGGGGTGCGCCAGGCGAGCGGGAGGGTGGAGATGGTGCCGTCGGTGACGTCGTCGGGCAGGAGTGTGGCGAGGAGCCGGGCGAGGTCGGTGGTGTGGGCCAGGCGTTCGGGGTCGGTCCAGTCGGGCTTGTAGACCCGGTACTTGACCTCCTCGGCGCCGAATCCCTCGTAGGGGAAGCCGTTGAGTGTGACGACTTCGAGGCCGCGGCGGTCGAGTTCGGCGCGCAGGGAGCGCAGTTGCGAGGGGTCGTTGATCAGGGTGCGGGCGGCGTCCCTGGCGAGCCAGAGGCCGATGCCGAGGCGGTCGCGGCCGAGTCGTCTGCGTACGGGTTCGCAGTGGTCGCGCAGTTGGGTGCGGACGCCTTCGAGGGTTTCGGCGGGGTGGACGTTGGTGCAGTACGCGAGGTGGACGACGGTGCCGTCGGGGTGGCGGAAGCGCATGGGCTCACTCCCCGCCGCGCAGGATGGAGTTGCCCTCGTGGAGCGGTTCGGGGGCGGCGGTGTCGAGGTGGAGGCGGCCGCTCTGGCCGTAGAAGGCGACGGGGTTGCGCCACAGCACCTGGTCGACGTCGTCGTCGGTGAAGCCGGCGGCGAGCATGGCGTCGCCCACATGGCGGGTCTTCAGCGGGTCGCTCCTGCCCCAGTCGGCTGCGGAGTTGACGAGGATCCTCTCGGTGCCGTGGAGCTTGAGGACGGCGACCATGCGGTCCTCGTCCATCTTGGTGTCGGGGTAGATGGAGAAGCCGGCCCAGCAGCCGCTGTCGAGTGCGTCCTTCACGGTCGTCTCGTTGAGGTGGTCGAGCAGCACCAGTTCCGGGGCGAGGTGGGACTCCCGTACGACGTCGATGGTGCGGCGCAGACCGGCGAGTTTGTCGCGGTGCGGTGTGTGGACGAGTGCGGGCAGTCCGTGGTCGGCGGCGAGCTGGAGCTGGGCGGCCAGCGCGTGGTCCTCGGCCGGGGTCATCGAGTCGTAGCCGATCTCGCCGACGGCGACGACGGAGTCCTTGACCAGGTAGCGGGGCAGGGCGTCCAGGACGGGGGTGCAGCGGGGGTCGTTCGCCTCCTTGGGGTTGAGGGCGAGCGTGCAGTGGTGGGCGATGCCGTACTGGGCGGCGCGGAAGGGCTCCCAGCCGAGCAGCGCGTCGAAGTAGTCGAGGAAGCTGGCGGGCGAGGTGCGGGGCTGGCCGAGCCAGAAGGAGGGTTCGACCAGGGCGCGGACCCCGGAGTCGTACATCGCCCGGTAGTCGTCCGTGGTGCGGGAGGTCATGTGGATGTGGGGGTCGAAGATGCGCATCAGGACTCCTCCGTGGGGGCGGCGGGGGCGGCGGGGCCGGGGGCCGTGAGGGCGAGTACGCGGTGCTGGCCGGCGGGGACGGGGCGGCCCGCGGCGATGCGTTCCGCCGCGTAGTCGCCCAGCATCCGGGCGAGTTCCGCGTCGCCGCGCGATCTTCGGGCCAGCTGGTCGACGGCCTCGACGGGGACACCGGTGAACAGGCACTTGAGGACGGCGTGGCGCCAGTTGTGCGGGTCGAGGTGGGTGCCCGCGTACGGGCCGACGGCTGCGGCGACCAGCGTGGTGTCGTTGGTGCGCAGGGCGTCCTCGACGAGCGGCAGGGCGGTGGCGCCGAGGTCCAGTGCGGGCAGGGTGCGCAGAACGGCGCGGCGTTCGGCGGCCGTGCCCTGTTCGTAGAGGCGGGTCAGGGCGGGCAGGGCGGTGCGGGCCTCGATGATCAGCAGGGCGCGTACGGAGTCGGCGTGTTCGAGTCCGCAGTACCGGCCGGCGGCTGCGTACCGCAGCTCCCACGGAGGTACGGCGTAGCTGTCCGAGGGCGCGGTGTCCGGGTGGGCTGCGGAGTGGGCGGCCTCGGCGAGGGCCTCGTCGAGCCAGGCGCGCGCGGCTCCGCCGAGCAGGGTGTCGAGTTCCTTGCGGGTCAGGAGCGGGGTGGGCGGGTTCTGCGTCATGGCGTGCTCCCTTCGGCGGGCTCAGCGGTTCGACGGGCGGTGCTTGTTGAGGAAGTCGAGGGAGGTGCGGGCGAGTTCGGGGCCCGCGTGGGAGTGGCGGGGCAGCTCGACGACGGTGAGTCCGGCGTATCCGGTGTCGCCGAGCGCGTCGAGTGCGGCGAGCACGGGCGGGAAGTCGATCTCGCCGTCGCCGAAGGGGAGGTGCTCGTGGAGGCCGCGGCGCATGTCCTCGATCTGTACGTGGCGCAGCCAGGGGGCGGCGTCGCGTACGCAGTCGACGGGCAGGGCGGGCTCCAGGCACTGGCAGTGGCCGATGTCGAGGGTGAGCCCGAGCGGTTCCGGGTCGCCGCTCAGCACCCGCAGGTGGTGGAAGTCCGCGAGGTTGGCGAGGAGGTGTCCGGGCTCCGGCTCGATCGCGAGGGGCACCCCGGCCCGTTCGGCGGCGTCCAGGACCGGCCCGAGGGCGTCGGTGAGCCGCTGCCAGGCGGTGTCCGGGGCGGTGTCCGGGGGCCTGATGCCGCTGAAGCAGTGCACGGCGTGGGCGCCGAGCCCGGCGGCGACGTCGACGGCCCGGACGAGCAGCGCGGTCCTGGCCGCGCGCGCCTCGGGGTCCGGGTCGAGGAGCGAGGGGCCGTGCTTGCGGCGCGGGTCCAGGACGTAGCGGGCCCCGGTCTCCACGGTGACGCCGAGCCCGAGCTTCTGGAGCCGGGCGGCGACGTGGCGGGTGCGGGCGGCGAGGTCGGGGGCCATCGGGTCGAGGTGCATGTGGTCGAGGGTCAGGCCGACGCCGTCGTAGCCGAGGTCGGCGAGGAGCCCGAGGGCGTCGTCCAGGCGTAGGTCGGTGAGCCCGTTGGTGCCGTAGCCGAGGCGGAGTGTCATGTGGGGCTCACCTTCCGGGAGAGGGCGCGGGCGAGCGGGACCAGGCCCATGAGCGCGAGCCCCGTGCCGGTGGCTCCGGCGCGTGCGGCGAGGGCGGCCTGGAGCGGGATCATCGACCGGATGCCGCTGCCGACGGCGCGCTGGGTGAGCGGCGGCGACGGGTTGAGTGCGGCGTGCGCGAGGGGACGTACGGCGGTGCGGAGGTAGGCGCCGGTGAGCGCGGTGAGGAGGATCCGGGCGGGGGCGCCCCGGGAGGCCGGCCCTTCGCGCACCACGGCCCCGCCGATGCCGGCAACGGCCGCGAGAGCGGCGAGCGGCGCGGTGGTGGATCCGCCCTGGGTCTCGTGACGGGAGACGGTGGTGACCGCGTAGGTGTGGGTGCTCAGCAGAGCGGCGGCGGTCAGTGCGGCGCGGGTCGCCCGGGGCGCCGGGGCCGTCCGCGTGGCCGTCGCTCCCAGCAGCAGGTCCAGGCCCCGCGCCGCCGCCATCGCGGCGGGGCCCGCCGGGGTGTGCTTCAGACGGAGGTCGTACGCCCATACGGTCGCTGCGAGGCCCGTGGCGACGGTGAATGCCGGACGGCCCGCCCGTGCGGCGAGGGCGAGGCCCGCCGCGGTCAGTGCGCCCGCCGCGGCGAGCGCGGCGCGGGGCGTGATCCGGCCCGACGGGATCGGGCGGTGCGGCCGGTCGACGGCGTCCTCGTCGCGGTCGGCCCAGTCGTTGAGCGCCATGCCCGCCTCGTACAGACAGAGGGAGGCGCAGGCGGCCAGGGCCGTGGAGCGGCCGGGCCGCCGTCCCACGGCTGCCGCGCCCGCGAGGGCGTCGCCCGGGACGGTGAACAGTGCGGAGACCCTGAGCAGTTCCGCCCAGGCGCCTGCCGTCACTTCTCCCCCCGCAGCCGCTCGGCGAAGGCCAGCAGCGCCAGGTACTGCTCGGACAGTGCGGCCGGTCCGCCGTCCGGGTCCTTGAAGTAGAAGCCGAGCTCGGGCCGCGCGCCGGTGAGGCCCACCTCGTGGGCGCGGGCCAGCAGCCGGGCCAGGTCGAGCACCAGGGGTGCGGCGAGGGCGGAGTCGCAGCCCTGCCAGGTGGTCTGGAGCACCATGCGTGCGCCGAGGAAGCCGTCGAAGGCGATGTGGTCCCAGGCGGTCTTCCAGTCACCGAGCGCCGGGACGTCGTCGATGTGGACCTCGCCCTCGGGGGCGGCGCCGAGGGTGTCGGCGAGGACGCGTTCCTTGCCGGCGTTCTTCGCCGCGGCGGCGGCCGGGTCGGCGAGCGCGGCGCCGTCTCCGCCGCCCAGCAGATTGGTGCCGGACCAGGCCCTTACGGGCAGGGCGCGCTGCACGAACATCGGGGCGAGGACCGAGCGCAGCAGGGTCTGGCCCGTCTTGCCGTCGCGGCCGGCGTGAGGAAGTCCGCAGGCCGCGACGGAATCCTGGAGGGCGGGGCTGCGGAGCCCCGTGGAGGGGGTGAAGTTGACGTACGGGCAGCCGGCCCGGAGGGCCGCCGCGGCGTAGAGCGAGCTGGCGGGCAGCCGCTCGGCGCCGGCGGCGGGTGCCGGTTCGGTGGAGGAGACGTTGACGACGACGGTCCTGGCCAGGCTGTTGCGCCGGCCGAATTCGGTGAGGTCGGCCGCGAACGCTGTGATGAGTTCCTCGTCCGTGCGGGTGTCGCCGGGAAGGGGGCCGCCGGGGCGTATCTCCGCGTCTGCGGCGGCGAGTTCGGCTCGTACGGCCGACGGGAGTCCGTGCGGCAGCACTCCCCCGGCAGCCAGGGCCTCGGCCCGTTTGGGAAGCGGACAGTCCAGGATGTCGTGGCCGCCGAAGACGAGCGAGGTCACGGGTGGCAGACCGCTGTCGGCGAACGGGGCGGTCTCGGTGACCATGCCCGCCCCCGGGTGGAGGCCCGCCGCGATCGCCGCGCAGCCCGCCGTTGCGGTGGTGGCGACGGAGCCGCGTGCTCCGATGAACCAGACTCCGGTACGTACGCCGGTTGTTGACACGGGCTGCCTCCCTGGCTGGGGGTCCTGGCTGGGCAGAGCTGATGGCGCTGTGCGGAAGGTGCCGGGCGACGGCGGGCGGGGTGCGAGGCCCCGCCCGCCGTCGGCCGGGTGGACTGCTCTACGCCGAGGGCAGTTCCTTGAGCTGGATGTTGCGGAAGGAGACCTGGTCGTCCGCCCCGTGGTTCTGGAGGCCGATGTAGCCGTCCTTGAGGCTGCGGACCGGGTCGGTGTTGGTGAAGTCGTTGATCTTCACTCCGTTGAGGAAGATCTGGAGCCGTTCACCCTGGACCTTGATCTCGTAGCTGTTCCACTGCCCCGGCGGGCGCAGCACCTGGTCGCGGGCCTTGATGTTGGCCGCCTTGAAGGTGTAGACGGAGCCGGTGGTGCGGTCGACGGCGTCGGAGGCGTCGATCTGGACCTCGTAGCCGTTGTTCACCGCGGACCAGGGGTCGTCGGACTCCGGGAAGCCGACGAAGACGCCGGAGTTGTCGTCGCCCGACAGCTTCCAGTCGAGCTTCAGGGAGTACGACTTCAACTCCTTGGCCTGGTAGGTCAGCAGGCCCATGCCGCCTTCGGAGCGCAGCTCGCCGTCGACCACGTCGAACTTCCCGGGTCCGGCCTGCTTCCAGCCTTCGAGAGTCGTGCCGTTGAAGATCGACCGGTAGCCGGTGTCCGGCTTGCAGTCGGCCTTGACCTGGCCGGCCGCGTACCGTACCCCGCCGAGCAGGAGTCCCCGGAAGTCCGCGTCGGCGTACGACTCCTTCGTGTGGCCGAGGCCGGTGTAGAAGGAGCGGCCGCCCTGGTAGGTCTGGCACCAGGTGATCGGGTGATCGCCCTTCATGGTGCCGCCGGTGTAGGTCGTCTCGTCCAGGGTGGCGAGGACCTTCACCTTGTCGCGCGGGTTGGTGCGGTAGTTGTACAGCTCGTCGGTCCGCTCCCAGGCGTCGCCCAGGTGGGCGGTGGCCGGGTTCTTGTGGTCCTCGACGCGGACGGTGACGGGCTGGATGGCGGGGTGGCCGGAGAAGTACGCGCCGACGAGTCCGCCGTAGAAGGCCCAGTCGTACTCGGTGTCGGCGGCGGCGTGGATGCCCATGTAGCCTCCACCGCCGGCGATGTAGTTCTCGAAGGCCTTCTGCTGGTCGGCGTTGAGGACGTCACCGGTCGTCGACATGAAGACGACGGCGTCGTAGCGGGCCAGGTTGGCGGTGGTGAACTGGCCGGCCTCCTCGGTGGCGTCGACCGTGATGTTGCTGTCCTTGCCGAGTTCCTTCAGTGCGGCGATGCCCTCGGGGATCGCGTCGTGGCGGAAGCCGGCGGTCTTGGAGAAGACCAGGACGCGCTTGGCGGTCTTGTCGGGCGGGGTGTTGGAGAGCTCGAAGTCGTCGATGTCGTAGAGCGCGCCTTCGCCGCCCTTGAACACCAGGAAGAGCTCGGTTGCCTTCTTCGGTACGCCGCGCAGGGGGACGTCGATGTCCTGGAAGGTCTCCCAGCCGCCGGTCACCGGCACGGGTGCGGAGCCGAGGATCGTCCCGGTCGCCGAGCCGGACCGTACTTCGAGGAAGCCGCCCGCGCCGCCGGAGGAGATCCGGGCGGTGAGCTTGGTGGAGTCGCCGAGGATGTACGGCTTGAAGGAGATCCAGTCGTCGTTGTCGATGTCGCCGACGGTCTTGCCGCCCTCGGCGTTCGCCTTGTCGTACGTCTTGATGCCGGACGAGTCGTTGAAGTGCTCGGCCTGGCGGTGGCGCGGCTGGAGCTGAGACTGGTCGTGGCCGGTCAGTGCGGCCTGGCCGCCGCCCCCGCCGTCGGTGTACGAGGCGTCGATGACCCCGAAGATGTTGGCGTTGGGGTCGTGCCCGCCGTCCATCTCGGTCTTGATGGTGCCGGTGCAGCCGTGGGCCGAGGTGATCGGGTGGCCGTGGCTGTCGTGGCCGAGGACGAAGCGGACCTCGATCTTGGAGCAGTCGATCGTGCCGTCCTCGGGATCGGTGACGGTGACCTTGAACGGGATCTCGTCGCCGAAGGTGAACAGCTGTCCGTCACCGGGGAGTTCCAGGTTGACCTTGGGCGCGGTGTTGCCGACGGTCACATGGACGCTGGCCGAACCGGTGCGCCCGGAGGGGTCCTTCGCGGTGACGGTGGCGGTGTAGGTGCCGTTCTTCTTGTACGTGTACGCGGGGCCGGCGGCCGTGGAGGTTCCTCCGTCGCCGAAGTCCCAGGCATACGTGAGGGCGTCACCGTCGCCGTCCGCGGTGCCGGCCGAGGAGAACTGCACCTTCAGCGGCGCGATGCCCGATGTCTTGTTGGCCGCGGCCTCGGCGATCGGGGAGCGCCCCCCTGTGGCGTTCTCGATGCGGTAGAGCGCGGAGTTCTCGTCGCCGCCGAACCAGGAGAGGCCGTAGTCCAGGACGTACAGCGCCCCGTCGGGTCCGAAGGCCATGTCCATGATCTGGGTGCCGGACCACGGGATGTCGTTGATGGACTGGACCTTGCCGTCGGCGTCCTGCTCGATCCGCTTGATCCACTGGCGGCCGAACTCACCGGCGAAGAAGTCTCCGTCGTACGCCTCGGGGAACTTCACGGGCGAGTCGAGGTCGGCGTCGTAGTGGTAGACGGGTCCGCCCATCGGGGACTCCGAGCCGGTGCCGAACTCCGGGACGGACGCACCGTCGTACGGGATCCAGGCGGCCTGGGCCGGGGGCAGGTCGACGAGGCCGGTGTTGTGCGGCGAGGTGTTCTTCGGGGCGGCGCAGTCGAAGGCCGCGCCGGAGGTCTTGGTGGCGAAGTCGTAGTCGATGAACGGGTCGTTGTTGCCCGTGCAGTACGGCCAGCCGAAGTTCCCGGCCTTGGTCACCCGGGCGAACTCGACCTGCCCGGCCGGTCCGCGCTTGGGGTCGGCCGCACCGGCGTCCGGCCCGTAGTCACCGACGTAGACGATGCCGGTGGCCTTGTCGACGGAGAAGCGGAACGGGTTGCGGAAGCCCATCGCGTAGATCTCGGGGCGGGTCTTGTCCGTCCCCGGCGCGAAGAGGTTGCCGTCCGGGACGGTGTACGAGCCGTCGTCGGCGACCTTGATGCGGAGGATCTTGCCGCGCAGGTCGTTGGTGCTGCCCGCGGAGCGGCGGGCGTCGAAGGCCGGGTTGCGGTCCGGACGCTCGTCGATGGGGCTGAAACCGTCGGAGGCGAAGGGGTTGGAGTCGTCGCCGGTCGACAGGTACAGGTTGCCGTCCGCGTCGAAGTCGATGTCGCCGCCGACGTGGCAGCACATGCCGCGGGACGTCTGGACGTCGAGGACCTTCTTCTCACTGCCGAGGTCGAGCGTGCCGTCCTCGTTGAGGACGAAGCGGGAGAGCCGGTTGACTCCGTCGAACGGGGCGAAGTCCGCGGCGGTGCCGGTCTCGGGGGCGTCGCCGGCGGGGGTGTCCAGCGGGGGTGCGTAGTAGAGGTAGATCGCCCGGTTCTCGCTGAACTTCGGGTCGACCCCGATGCCCTGGAGGCCTTCCTCGTCGTGCGAATAGACGGGGATGACGCCGGAGATCCGGGTGTTGCCGGCGCTGTCGGTGATACGGAGCTCGCCGCTGCGTGAGGTGTGCAGCACGCTGCGGTCGGGGAGCACGGCCAGCGACATCGGCTCGCCGGTCTCGGCGGCTCCCTTGGCGAGGGTGACCTGCTGGAAGTCCTCGGCGACCGGGGCGGGGGCGGGATGGTCGTCGTGGGCGGCGGCCGTGCCCGCTGTGGCACTCAGGCTGAGGGTGGCGGCGGCGAGGAGGCCACCGGTGAACAGAGCGAGGGATTTACGGAGGCGGAGCCTTGTTCGGGTCCTGCTGCGGGTTCTGTGCACGAGTGTCCTCCGGAGATGGCCGGTGGTACGGGCGGGTGCTGCCGAGCCGTGACGCGCGGGGACTGCCGCGCAGGTCAGCCGGGGCCTGTGCGGCTCCGGTGACGGGAGTTATGTCATGTACACGCTTTGGACGGTAGACCTGTTCGTCCGGGACGGAAAGCCCTTGTGCAGCGGTGTTGTTGAACTTTTTCCTTGGCCAGGACAAAGGGAGGTGCGGGCAGGGGGGAGCCGCCCGGCGGCGTGTGCGGTGCCGCTGGGCTGGGGGCGGGGCTGTTCCCCTACCCGCCCCTTCCCGAACCCGGGGCTCCGCCCCGGACCCCGCGCCTCAAACGCCGGCGGGGCTGGATTTGCCCGGGGGCGGAGCCCCCGGAAGGGCCCGCGCCTCAGTCCTTGCCGCCGAACGCCGCGTCGAACGACGCGCTCGGCGGGTCGAAGTCGAACCGCTTCAGCGACGTCAGCGCCTCCGGCGCACCGGCCAGCCGGTCCATGCCCGCGTCCTCCCACTCCACCGATACCGGGCCCTCGTAACCGATGGACCGCAGCATCCGGAACACGTCCTCCCAGGGCACGTCCCCGTGCCCCGCCGAGACGAAGTCCCAGCCGCGGCGCGGGTCGCCCCAGGGCAGGTGGGAGCCGAGCCGGCCGTTGCGGCCGTCCAGGCGCTTGCGGGCCTCCTTGCAGTCCACGTGGTAGATCCGGTCCCGGAAGTCGTACAGGAAGCCCACCGGGTCCAGGTCCTGCCACACGAAGTGGCTCGGGTCGAAGTTCAGCCCGAACGCCGGCCGGTGGTCCACCGCCTCCAGCGCGCGGTGCGTGGTCCAGTAGTCGTACGCGATCTCGCTGGGGTGGACCTCGTGGGCGAACCGCACCCCCTCCGCGTCGAAGACGTCGAGGATCGGATTCCAGCGCTCCGCGAAGTCCTCGTACCCGCGCTCGATCATGTGCGGGGGCACCGGCGGGAACATCGCCACCAGGTGCCAGATCGACGAGCCGGTGAAGCCGATGACCGTGTCGACGCCGAAGGCGGCGGCGGCCCGTGCGGTGTTCTTGATCTCCTCGGCGGCCCGTCGCCGCACCCCTTCGGGCTCCCCGTCGCCCCAGATCCGGGCGGGCAGGATGCCCTGGTGGCGCTCGTCGATCGGGCTGTCGCAGACGGCCTGGCCGACCAGGTGGTTGGAGACCGCCCAGCACTTCAGCCCGTACTTGTCGAGCAGTTGGTGACGGCCCTCCAGATAGCCGGGGTCGGCCAGGGCCTTGTCCACCTCGAAGTGGTCGCCCCAGCAGGCCAGTTCGAGACCGTCGTAGCCGAAGTCACGGGCGTACCGGCAGACCTCCTCCAGGGGCAGATCGGCCCACTGACCGGTGAAGAGGGTGAAGGGACGGGGCATGCGCAGGACCTCCTAGATCTGTACGGGGGTGTGTACGGAGTTCTTCGCGGCGCTCTCCTCCACCGCTGCCAGCACTCGCTGCACCTGGAGGCCGTCGGCGAACGACGGAACGGGCGGCGCCCCTTCGGCGATCGTCCGCACCACGTCGCGGGCCTGGTGGATGAACGTGTGCTCGTAGCCCAGCGCGTGCCCCGGCGGCCACCAGGCCTCCAGGTACGGATGCTCGGGCTCGGTGACCAGGATGCGCCTGAAGCCGGCCGTGGTGGCGGGCTCGGTGTGGTCGTGGAAGGACAGTTCGTTGAGGCGCTCCAGATCGAAGGCGAGCGAGCCGAGCTCCCCGTTGATCTCCAGCCTCAGCGCGTTCTTGCGTCCGGCCGCCATCCGGGTCGCCTCGAAGGACGCCAGGGCACCGGAGGCCAGCCGCCCGGTGAACAGCGCCGCGTCGTCCACCGTCACCGCACCCAGCTCCCCGCCGGCCGCGACCCCGCCGAGGCCCCCTGAGGGACCGGCGAGCAGCGGGCGTTCGCGGACGAACGTCTCGCTCACCGCCGAGACCCCCACCAGCAGCTCCCCCGCCAGATACTGGGCCAGGTCCACGATGTGCGCGCCGAGGTCACCGAGCGCCCCGGAGCCCGCGTGCTCCTTCTTCAGCCGCCAGGTGAGCGGGGAGGCGGGGTCGACCAGCCAGTCCTGGAGGTAGGTGGCCCGGACGTGCCGCAGGGTACCGAGCCGGCCCTCGGCGATGAGCTTGCGGGCATAGGTGATCGCGGGCACCTTGCGGTAGTTGAAGCCGACCATCGCGATCTGGCCGCGGGCGGCAGCCCGCGCCGCCGCCTCGGTCATGGCCTCCGCCTCCGCGACCGTGTTGGCGAGCGGCTTCTCGCACAGCACGTGCTTGCCCGCCTCCAGGGCCGCGATGGCGATCTCCGCATGGCTGTCGCCGGGGGTGCAGATATCGACGAGCTGGACGTCGTCCCGGGCGATCAGGGCGCGCCAGTCGGTCTCCGCCGCCGCCCAGCCGAGCCGGTCGGCGGCGGCGTCGACCGCCGTCCGGTCGCGTCCGCAGATCGCGGCGAGAGCCGGCCTCATCGGCAGCTCGAAGACATGGCCCGCGGTGCGCCACCCCTGCGAGTGGGCGGCGCCCATGAACGCGTATCCGACCATGCCGACCCCGAGCGTGGGTGCGCTCGCCATCGGCCGGTACGTCGGCGGCGCGGCCGCCTCCTGCTCCGTCTCTTCCCTACGGGCCATGCGGACTTCCTCCTCATCGGTGGTTCGGTGGGTGCGGCGGGAGGGTCAGCACCCTCCCGCGGGTCGGCTCAGCTGAAGCCCGTCGGCAGGTACTGGTCGATGTTCTCCTTGGTGACCACGGCCGAGTACAGGGTGAGATTGGTCGGGATCTCCAGCTCGGCGAGCCCCGCCACCCCCTTGGCCTGGCCGAGCGCACGGGCCAGGTCGATGGCCGATGCCGCCATGGTCGGCGGGTAGAGAACGGTGGCCTTCAGCACGCTGTTGTCGGCCTTGATGGCGTCCATGGCGGACTTGGCCCCGGCGCCGCCGACCATCAGGAACTCGTCGCGGCCGGCCTGCTGGATGGCGCGGAGCGCACCCACACCCTGGTCGTCGTCGTGGTTCCACAGGGCGTCGAACTTCTTCTGCGCCTGAAGGAGCTGGGCCATCTTCGCCTGGCCGGACTCGACGGTGAAGTCGGCCGCCTGACGGGCCACCAGCTCGATGTTGGAGTAGTTCTTCAGCGCGTCGGCGAAGCCCTTGCTGCGCTGCTTGGTGAGCTCCAGGTTGTCGATGCCGGCGAGCTCGACGACCTTGGCGTTCGGCTTGCCCTTGAGCTGTTCGCCGATGTACGTACCGGCGTTGAGCCCCATGCCGTAGTTGTCTCCGCCGACCCAGCAGCGGTAGGCCTGCGGCGAGGCGAAGATACGGTCCAGGTTGATGACGGGGATGCCCGCCCGCATGGCCTCCAGGCCGACCTGGGTGAGCGCCTTGCCGTCGGCCGGGAGGATGACGAGGACGTCGACCTTCTTGTTGATGAGGGTCTTGACCTGGCCGATCTGGGCGGCGGTGTCGTTGGAGCCCTCGGTGGTCTCCAGGGTCACCTCGGAGTACTTCTTCGCCCGCGACTTGGCGTTCTCGTTGATCGCGTTGAGCCAGCCGTGGTCGGCCTGCGGGCCGGCGAAGCCGATGGTGACGGGCTTGCCCGGCTTGTCGTCGGCGGCGGGGGCGTCGCTCTGCGCGGCGGTGTTCTTCTCCTTGGGGTCGTTGCTGGTGCAGGCGGTCAGCAGGGCACCTGCGGAGACTGCGGCGGTACCGAAGAGCAGTCCTCTGCGGCTGGTTTCTGGCATGGCTGTCAAACCCTTCATCCGATGCGGCGTGGGATGCGTAACGGGGAGGAATCGAAAGGGAGGAGACGGGGGGTCAGGTCTCCCCGTGGGCCGACGTCCGTCGCTGTACGAGGACGGCGGCGACGATGATCGCGCCCTTGGCGATCTGCTGGACATCGCTCTGCAGGTTGTTGAGCGCGAAGATGTTGGTGATCGTGGTGAAGACGAGGACACCCAGGACGGAGCCGACGATGGTGCCGCGGCCGCCGCTGAGCAGGGTGCCGCCGATGATCGCGGCGGCGATGGCGTCGAGCTCGTACAGGTTGCCGTTGGTGTTCTGGCCGGAGCCGGACAGGATGATCAGCATGAAGGCGGCGATGCCGCAGCAGAGCCCGGACAGCAGGTAGAGATAGAGCCGCTGCCTGCGTACGTCGATGCCGGCCAGCCGGGCCGCTTCCGCGTTGCCGCCGACGGCGACCGTGCGCCGGCCGAAGGTCGTACGGTTCAGCACCAGCCAGCCGACGACGGTGACGGCCGCGAACATCATGACCAGCGGAGGGATGCCGAGGACGTACGCGTCGGGCAGCCCCAGGTCGAGGACCGACTTGACGGTGACGATCTGCGTCTTGCCGTCGGTGATGTTCAGGGCAAGTCCGCGGGCGGATGCGAGCATCGCCAGCGTCGCGATGAACGGCACCAGCCTGCCGTATGCGATGAGCACACCGTTGACGAGTCCGGCACCGAGACCGACCAGGACGGCGGTGAACAGGATGCCCGTGAAGCCGAAGTCCTGGGTGGCGAGCGTCGTCGCCCAGACGGAGGCGAGGGCGACCATGGCGCCGACGGACAGGTCGATGCCACCGCCGATGATGACGAAGGTCATGCCGACGGTGACGACACCGATGACGGACGCCTGGGTCAGGATGAGCTGGAGGTTCCCGCTGTCCAGGAAGGCGTCGGGCTCGGTGATGCCGCCGACGACCACGAGCACGGCGAGGACGCCGAGCAGGGAGAGGTTGCGGACGTCCGCGCGCAGCCCGAAGGTGCGCGGGGACCGGTCCTTCTTCGGGGACGCGGGGACGGACACGGGCACGGCGCCCTTGTCCGGCCCGCTCTGCTGCGCCGATGAGACGGGCTGCGTCATGACGTCGGGCTCCCTTCCATCACGAGGTCGAGTACGCGGTGCTCGTCGAGCTCCCCGGCAGGCGCCGTGTGGACGACGCGGCCCTCACGGAGGACCAGCACCCGGTCGGCGAGGCCCAGGACTTCGGGCACTTCGCTGGAGACGAGCAGAACGGCGAGGCCTTCGTCGGCCAGCCGGCGGATCACGGCGTAGAGCTCGGCGCGGGCGCCGACGTCCACTCCGCGCGTCGGTTCGTCGAGCAGCAGCACCCGGCAGCCGCGCAGCAGCCAGCGGGCGAGGACCGCCTTCTGCTGGTTGCCGCCGGACAGGGTGCGGACGGGGGTGTCCGGGTTGTCGGGGCGCAGGGAGAGTTCGCGGGTGGCGGCGCGGGCCGCTTTGCGTTCGGCTCCCCGATCGACCCAACCTGCCCTGGAGAAACGGGACATGGAGGATACGGAGACATTGCGGGTGACGGATTCGAGCATCAGCAGGGCCTGCGCCTTGCGTTCCTCGGGGGCGAGGCCGATGCCTGCGGCGACGGCGGCGCGTACGCTGCCGGGCCGCAGCGGCTTGCCGGCGACCGTGACCCGGCCGGCGGTGGCCCTGCGGGCGCCGTAGATGGTCTCCAGGATCTCGGAGCGCCCGGAGCCGACGAGTCCGGCGAGGCCGACGATCTCGCCGGGCCTGAGCTCCAGGTCGACGGGTTCGAACTCGCCCTTCCTGGTGAGGCCCTGGACCGTGAGGACCGGGGCGCCGGCGGGCCGGGCGTCCTCGGGAGCGACTTCGGGCCGGGGCGGGAAGACGTACTCGACGTTGCGACCGGTCATCATGGCAACGATGTCGCGCGTCGGTGTGGACTCGGCGGGGAGTCCCACCGCGACGGCCCTGCCGTCCTTGAGCACGGTCACGCGGTCGCCGATCCGGCGGATCTCCTCCAGACGGTGCGATATGTAGACGACGGCGACGCCGTCGGCGGTCAGCGAGGCGACGATCCGGAAGAGGTTGTCGACCTCGTCGGGGTCGAGGGCGGCGGACGGCTCGTCCATCACGATGAGGCGTACGTCGTGGGAGAGGGCCCGGGCCATCGAGACGATCTGCTGCTGGGCCGCGGAGAGTTCACCGACCGCGCGGGCGGGATCGATCTCCGGGTGGCCGAGCCGTCTCAGCAGGGCGGCGGCCGCGGTCCGGCCGTCGCGGATGCGGACCACGAAGCCGGCGCTGGTGGGTTCATGGCCCAGGAAGACGTTCTCGGCGACCGACAGGCCCTCCACCAGGTCGAGTTCCTGGTAGATGGTGGCGATCCCGAGACGCATCGCAGTGATGGGCGACTTGAGTACGGCGGGCTCGCCGCACCAGGTGATCTCGCCGTCGTCGGGCTGGTGGGCCCCGGCGAGCACCTTGATGAGGGTGGACTTTCCGGCGCCGTTCTGGCCGAGGAGGCAGTGGACTTCGCCCGGCTGGACCTCCAGGTCCACGCCGTCGAGGGCGCGCACACCGGGGAAGGACTTGGTGATGCCGGACATGGTGAGCAGCGGTGGTTCTGGAGCCATGACAAATCCCCTCGGCGGGTGCGGCCGGTGAGCGGGCAGGGCGCAGTGCGGTCCCGGGGCGTTCCCGGACCCCGGCCTGGAGCGCGGGGCGGTGCCTTGATGGTCGGCGGGCGGTGGTGCGGGCCGATGAAAGGTGGGACGGGTGAAGGGTGGGACAGGTGAAGGGTCAGGCGGGTGAGAAGAGGTGGTCACTGATGAGCCTGGCCGCGCCGATGACTCCGGCGACGGGTCCGAGCTCGCCCAGCACGATCGGGAGGTTGCCGGTGGCCAGCGGCAGGGACTGCCGGTAGACCTGGGTCCGGACGCTGGCCAGCAGCGTGTGGCCCAGTCCGGTCACCCCGCCGCCGATCACCACCAGACCGGGGTTGAAGAAGCTGACGAGTCCCGCGATGACCTGTCCGACCCGGTTGCCGCCTTCACGGATCAGGTCGAGCGAGGTGGGGTCGCCGGCGGCCGCGGCGGCGGCCACGTCGACTGCGGTGAGCTTCCCGGACGCCTCCAGCCGGGCCGCGAGCTCCGGGGACCGTCCGGCACGTGCCGCGTCCTCGGCGTCGCGGGCCAGTGCGGCACCGCTGAAGTGTGCTTCCAGGCAGCCCCGGTTGCCGCAGGCGCAGGAACGCCCGTCGGGTTCGACCTGGATGTGGCCGATGTCGCCGGCGCTGCCCGTCGTACCGCGGTGGACCTCTCCGCCGACGACGATGCCGCAGCCGATGCCGGTGCCGATCTTGACGCAGAGGAAGTCGCCCACGGAGCGGGCGACGCCCGCGTGCTGCTCCCCCATCGCCATCAGATTCACGTCGTTGTCGACCATGACGGGGCAGCCCAGCTCCTGGCTGAGTGCCTCGCGGACCGGGAAACCGTCCCAGCCGGGCATGATCGGCGGTGCGACCGGGATGCCTTCGGGAAAGCGGACCGGTCCCGGTACGCCGATGCCCGCGCCGTCGAACCCTTCGGCGAGCCCGGAGGCCCGGAGCTTGGCCGCCATGGACAGCACCTGCTCGAAGATGGCCACGGGGCCTTCGCGTACGTCCATGGGGTGGTTGAGGTGGCCCAGGACCTCCAGCTCCGCGTTGGTGACCGCCACATCGACCGAGGTGGCGCCGATGTCGACGCCGAGGAAGCGCAGTGCCGGGGCGAGCCGGATGTTGTGCGAGCGACGCCCGCCGCGGGATGCGGCGAGTCCGTCGGCCACGACAAGGCCGGTCTCCAGCAGTCTGTCCACCTCGACGGCGAGCTTGGAGCGGGAGAGATCGACCTGATCCCCCAGCTGTGCCCGTGAGTTGGGCCCGCCGTCGCGCAACAGCCGGAGCAGTCGCGCCTGATGCGCATTCGCGGGTCGTGCCGTCATACGTCTCACGCGCCCCTCCCCGCCACATCGGCCTGTCCGTCGGGCTTTGGAGGGGAACGTAGCAGCGCTT
The DNA here is from genome assembly GCF_036013915.1 of Streptomyces sp. NBC_00464. Lineage (NCBI taxonomy): Bacteria > Bacillati > Actinomycetota > Actinomycetes > Kitasatosporales > Streptomycetaceae > Streptomyces > Streptomyces sp. NBC_00464. The sequence continues at coordinate 399,414 of NZ_CP107899.1, forward strand.
GCCGGGAGTGGGAAGAAGTTGCGCAGGAATCCACCTCAACTTTCTCCACCCTGAGGACAAAGAGGGGTTTCGAGGCCCTCCGATCCGCTCCCGTAACATGAATGGATGCGGACCTTCACGCACGGTACGGCTGTGTGGGACGTCGCAAGCCCGCAGCGTCCCAGCAAGGTGGCCGGGCTCAGCATGGCCGGGTTCCGCGCCCCGGACATGGACACGCTCCGAATGGTCCCGCACCCGGCCGTGACGCTGCTCCTGGAGTTCGGCGCGGGCTCACCCGTCCTCGACTGTGCCGCCGGGCAGCAGCGGGGAAGCCTCGTGGCCGGGCCGGGACTGGGGGCCGGAGGCGCGGTCCGGGCGTGGGGAGAGAACATCGAGTGCGTACAGGTGCGTCTGTCCCCGGTGATCGCACGCGCGGTTCTGGGTGTCTCCCCCGCCGGCCTCGACGGCGCCGTCGTGTCCCTGAACGACCTGTGGGGCCGGGAGGCGTGCCGGATCCGCGAGCAACTGGGCGAAGTCCCGTCGTGGCAGGACCGCTTCGAGTTGACGGACGCGCTGCTCACCCGCCGGTACGCGGCGGGGCCTTCGGTGGATCCGGAGGTGGCGTGGGCCTGGCACCGGATCATCGGCAGCCGCGGCCTGGTCCGGGTCGACGGACTCGCGGCCGAGGTCGGCTGGAGCCGCAAGCGTCTGTGGTCCCGGTTCCGGTCGCAGCTCGGCCTCCCGCCCAAGCGCGCGGTGAAGCTGGTCCGCTTCGACCATGCCGCCCACCGCCTGGTGGCGGGCGTGGGCGCGGCCCGGGTGGCGGCCGACGCCGGCTACACCGACCAGTCCCATCTGCATCGTGACGTCCTGGCCTTCACCGGGGCGACCCCGGCGACCGTGGCCGACGAACGGTTTCTCGCCGTTGACGACCTCGCGTGGCCCGGTCACGGAACACCCGCCGGTCCGCACGCCTCCAAGGACCTCCGGCCCGGCCGCCGGCCGGAGGTGTGAGGGTCTGAGGCCTGCCGCCGCGAGCACCGGGCCCGCGGTACGCACGGGGCGCGCGGCGCGGCGTCAGCTCTCTTCGCGCTGGTGGTACGTCTGCCGGGTGTGCTCCGTGTGGGCCCGCATGACCGCCGTCGCCCGCTGTTCGTCGCGCGAGGAGATCGCGGCGATCAGGGAGCGGTGCTCGATCCAGGACTGGGTACCGCGCTGCCGGGCGACAGGGGTGTAGTACCAGCGGACCCGGGCGTCCACCTGCCCGGCCAGTTCGGCGAGGACGACATTGCCGGCCAGCTGCATGACCTTGGCGTGGAAGGCGGCGTTGGTCGCCACCGCCAGGTCCACGTCGTCGTCGGCGACGGCCTGTTCCCCCTTGGCGCAGAGCTCCTCCAGTGCGGCGATGCCCGCCGTGCCGGAGTTGGCGGCGGCCAGCCGGGCGGCCTCCGCCTCCAGGAGCGTGCGGACCGAGAGCAGTTGGTCCGCCTCCTCCTCCGTGGGCTCATGGACGAACGCACCCTGGGCAGGGCGCAGATCGACCCATCCCTCGGTGTTGAGCCGCTGCAACGCCTCCCGCACCGGCTGCCGGGACACGCCGAGATGGCCGGCCAGCTCGCTCTCGACCAGATGCTGGCCGGGGCGGAGCGCCCGGGTGGTGATGAGTTCGAGCAGCGCCTCATAGACGCGCTCGCGCAGCGGACCGGGCCGTTCCAGCTTCGGCACAGCCCCCTGCGGCAGTCCTGTGGACAACATCGCGGTCCCCCTCCGGGCGACGAGCAATTGCTTATCGTCTACAGTCTACCGAGCACAACGCGCCTCAGGGACAGCGGATCACCTGTCCGGCATAACTGAGGTTCCCGCCGAAGCCGAAAAGCAGCGCCGGAGCGCCGGTGGCGACCTCGCCCCGCTCCACCAGCTTGGACAGGGCCATCGGGATCGAGGCGGCGGATGTATTACCGGAATCCACCACATCCCGGGCAATGACCGCGTTGACCGCGCCGATCTTCCTGGCGACGGGTTCGATGATCCTCAGATTGGCCTGATGCAACACCACCGCGGCGAGATCCTCGGGGGTGATCCCGGCCTTCTCGCACACCTTGCGCGCGATGGGCGGCAGCTGAGTGGTGGCCCAGCGGTAGACGGACTGCCCCTCCTGGGCGAAGCGCGGCGGCGTGCCCTCGATCCGTACCGCATCCCCCATCCCCGGCACGGAACCCCACAACACCGGCCCGATCCCGGGCCGGCCATCCGCCCCGGAGTCGGCGACCACGACCGCCGCACCGGCGCCGTCACCCATCAGCACACAGCTGGAGCGGTCGGTCCAGTCGACGATGTCGCCCATCTTGTCGGCGCCGATCACGAGGGCGCGCGTGGCGGCACCGGCCCGGACGGCGTGGTCCGCGGTGGCGAGGGCGTGGGTGAAACCGGAACACACCACGTTGATGTCCATCACGGCGGGCGAGGACATACCGAGGCGCGCGGCGACCCGGGCCGACATGCTCGGTGAGCGGTCGATCGCGGTGGAGGTGGCGACCAGGACCAGGTCGATGTCGGACGGCTGCAGGCCGGCAGCGGCGAGGGCCTTGGCGGCCGCGTGCGCGGCCAGCTCGTCCACCGGCTCGTCGGGGCCACCGAGGTGCCGGGTCTTGATGCCGACACGGCTGGTGATCCACTCGTCGCTGGTGTCGACCATCGCCGCCAGGTCGTGGTTGGTGAGCACCTTGGCGGGCTGATAGTGGCCGAGCGCCACGACACGTGAGCCGGTCATATTCAGGTTCCCCTCGCTACATATGGCAGGAACCATCCAGTCTTGGTCGCTACCGCCCGGTACAGGGGCACGTGATCCCACAGGAATACCGGCCGGAGGTTGGAGGCTTGACAACAGCCTTGACCCTCCAGACCGCATACTGTAGACAATATTCTGTCGACTTGACAGTGCCTCCCACTTCTCCCACCCGCTCATCCCCCCGCTGCTTCCCCGCTCCCGCCTCGCTCGGTCAGCTACCGAACGGAGAGCCCCGTGAAAGTTGCAGTAGTCGGTGCCGGCGCGATCGGCGCCTATGTCGGGGCCGCGCTCCACCGCGCCGGCGCCGAGGTCCATCTCATCGCCCGCGGGCCGCATCTGGCCGCCATGCGCCGTGACGGCGTACGCGTTCTCAGCCCCCGCGGCGACTTCACCGCACGCCCCTCGGCCACCGACGATCCGTCGGAGGTCGGGCCCGTCGACTTCGTGTTCCTCGGGCTCAAGGCCAACTCGTACACGGCGTCGGGCCCCTTGGTCCACCCGCTGCTCCATGACCGTACGGCGGTCGTCGCCGCACAGAACGGCATCCCGTGGTGGTACTTCCACGGGCTCGCGGGCCCGCACACCGGGCGCCGCATCAACAGCGTCGACCCGGCCGGCACGGTCAGCTCCACGCTGCCGCCCGAGCGGGCCATCGGCTGTGTGGTCTACGCGGCGACGGAGATCGAGGCACCCGGCGTCGTCCGCCATCTCGAAGGGACCCGGTTCGCCGTCGGGGAGCCCGACCTGACCCTGTCGCGGCGCTGCCACGACTTCAGCGAGGCCATGGTCGCCGGCGGGCTCAAGTGCCCCGTCGAGGCGGATCTGCGCAAGGACATCTGGATCAAGCTCATCGGCAACATCTCGTTCAACCCGATCAGCGCGCTGTCCCGGGCCACCATGGGCCAGATCTGCCACCACCCGGACACCCGCGCGCTCGTGGAGTCGATGATGCGCGAGACCCTCGGTGTCGCGGCCTCGGTCGGCTGCCGGCCCGAGATCTCCGTGGAACGGCGCATCGCCGACGCCGAACGCGTCGGCGACCACAAGACCTCCACCCTCCAGGACCTGGAGAAGGGCAAGCCCCTCGAACTCGACGTGCTCCTCGCGGCCGTCGTCGAACTGGTCGACCTGGCCGGGGCACCCGTCCCGACGCTGCGCGCCGTCCACGCGCTCGCCGACCTCCTCGCCTCCACCTCCTCGGCCGCCACGGCGCCAGCAGGGAGCGCACCATGAACGACAACCGCAAGCGGCGCGAGCGCAAGCAGTACGAGCGGCTGACGCATCCGCTGGTCCGGGACACGGACGGCGTCCTGCGGCAGGCAAGCTGGGACGAGGCACTGGACCGCGCGGCTGCCGGTTTCCGGCAGGCCCGTCAGGCGCACGGCCCCGACGCCTTCGCGATGCTCTCCTGCGCCCGCGCCACGAACGAGATGAACTACGTGGCGCAGAAGTTCACCCGGGTGGTGATGGGCACCAACAACGTGGACTCCTGCAACCGCACCTGTCACGCCCCGAGCGTCGCCGGCCTCTCCGCCGCCTTCGGCTCGGGCGGCGGCACCTCCTCGTACGAGGAGGTCGAGCACACGGACCTCATCGTGATGTGGGGTTCCAACGCCCGGTTCGCGCACCCGATCTTCTTCCAGCACGTGCTGAAGGGCATCCACAACGGTGCCCGCCTGCACGCCGTCGACCCGCGCCGCACTTCGACGGCCCAGTGGGCGGAGAGCTGGCTGGGCCTGAACGTCGGTACGGACATCCCCCTCGCCCATGCCATCGGCCGCGAGATCATCCATGCCGGACTGGTCAACCAGGCGTTCGTGGACCGCGCGACGACCGGCTTCGAGGAGTACGCGGCGCTCGTCGAGCCGTGGACGCTCTCGGCTGCCGAGCAGGTGACCGGAGTGCCCGCCGAGGCCATCCGCGATCTGGCCCACGCCTACGCCACCGCCGAACGGGCCCAGTTGTGCTGGACCCTCGGCATCACCGAGCACCACAACGGCACCGACAACGTCCGCGCACTGATCAACCTGTCGATGCTCACCGGGCACGTCGGCCGGTACGGCTCCGGCGTCCAGCCCCTGCGCGGCCAGAACAACGTGCAGGGCGGCGGCGACATGGGCGCCATCCCCAACAAGCTGCCCGGCTTCCAGGACATCCTGAACCCCTCGTCCCGGCAGAAGTTCGAACGCTCCTGGGACACCGTCATCCAGCCCCGCTACGGCAAGACGCTCACCGAGATGTTCGAGTCGATGGAGAGCGGCGAGCTGCGCGCGGTCTACTGCATCGGCGAGAACCCCGCCCAGTCGGAGGCCGACAGCGAACAGGCCGTACGACGACTGAAGGCCCTGGACCACCTGGTGGTGCAGGACATCTTCCTGACGAGGACCGCCGAACTCGCGGATGTCGTCCTGCCCGCGACGGCCGCCTGGGCCGAGACGGACGGGACCACGACCAACAGCGAACGCCGGGTCCAGCGCGTCCGGGCGGCCCTCGTCCCACCGGGCGAGGCCCGGGAGGACATCGACATCATCTGCGCCCTGGCCGGACGCCTCGGCCACGACTGGAAGTTCACCGACGCCGAGACGGTCTGGAACGAGCTGCGCTCGCTCTCGCCCGACCACTTCGGGATGACGTATGACCGACTGGAGGAGCACCAGGGCCTCCAGTGGCCCTGCCCCGACCCGGAGAAGCTCCCGTCGAGCTTCCTGCACGCCCGGCTCTGGGAGACCGACCCGGCACGCCGCGGCCCGGCCGCCCCCTTCGGGCTCGTCCAGCACGATCCGCCGGTCGACCTCACGGACGAGGTGTATCCGCTGCGCCTGACGACCGGCCGCCGCCTCGACTCGTACAACACCGGTGTGCAGAGCGGAGGTTACGCATCTCCCCTGCGCCGCGGCGAGTACATCGAGCTGTGCCCCGAGGACGCGGTCGCCTACGGTGTCGCGACCGGCGAGGAGGTACGGGTGTCGTCGCGTCGCGGCAGCGTGACCGCGCCGGTGTGGATCGATCCCGGGCTGCGGCCCGGGCTCGCCTTCATGACGATGCACTTCCCGGACGAGGTCGACACCAACGCGCTGACGATCGAGGCGAACTGCCCGATCGCCGGCACCGCCGAGTTCAAGGCGTCCGCCGTACGGATCGAGAAGCTGGTGCCCGCATGGACCTGAAATACACCGACGCGGCCCCGACGGACGCCGAACGTGACGCGGTGGACGGCCTGTTGGGCCCACCGCCGTCGGGCTGGGAGGGCGGCACGACGCGCAGCGACGAGGATCTGCGGTGGGCGCGGGGCGGCGTGTCGGCCGCGAAGGACCGGCGTGACCAGCTGCTGCCCGCGCTGCATGCGGTGAACGACCGGATCGGTTGGATCAGCGAGGGCGCCCTGGACTACATCTGCCGACGGCTGACGGTGGCCCCGGCGGAGGCCTACGGCGTCGCGACGTTCTACGCGATGTTCTCCGTACGCCCCCGCCCGGCGAAGGTCCTCCACGTCTGCACGGACCTGGCCTGCGCGGCCCGCGGCTCGGCGGCGGTGTGCGCGGACCTGACGGAGAGCTTCGCCCCGGCAGGTACGGCCACGGAGGGAGCGGTCTGGCAGGAGAGCCCGTGCCTGGGCCTGTGCGAAAGGGCCCCGGCGGCGCTATTGATCCAGGCGGGCGAACGTCCGGAACCAGCCCGCCTGCCCCTTCCGGCCCTTCCGCCCCTTCCAGCCCGGCCGCCCCTTCCGCCCCTTCCAGCCCGTCCGGCCCTTCCAGCCCGTCCGGCGTTTGAGGACCGGGGGTCCGGGGGCGGAGCCCCCGGGTTCGGGAAGGGGCGGGTAGGGGAACAGCCCGCCGCAGGCGCCCCCCACCGCACCGCGGTCATCGCCCCCGCCACCCCCACCGCCCTCACCACCGCGATCCGCTCCCCCGAGCACACCCCCGCCGAACCCCCGCCCGAGACCGCCGCGCCCCAGGCCGGCCACCCCACCCTCGTGCTCCTCAAACGCATCGGCACCACCGACCCCGCCTCCCTCGACGCGTACCGCGCGAACGGCGGCTACACCGCCCTGCGCCGCGCCTTCACCCTCGGCCCCGCGGGCGTCATCCGCGAAGTACTGGACGCCGGACTCGTCGGCCGGGGCGGTGCCGCGTTCCCGACCGGGCGCAAGTGGGAGGTCACGGCCCAGCAGCCCGACGGCCCGCACTACCTCGTCTGCAACGCGGACGAGAGCGAGCCGGGCACCTTCAAGGACCGGGTGCTGATGGAGGGCGATCCGTACGCCCTCGTCGAGGCGATGACCGTGGCCGGCTACGCCATCGGCGCCCGCCAAGGGTTCATCTATCTGCGCGGCGAGTACCCACGGGCCTTCGCACGGCTCGGCCACGCCCTGGAGACCGCCCGCACCCGGGGCCTGCTCGGTCCCGACATCCTCGGACAGGGGTACGCCTTCGACATCGAGATACGGCGAGGCGCCGGCGCGTACATCTGCGGCGAGGAGACCGCGATCTTCAACTCGATCGAGGGGCAGCGCGGCGAACCGAGGTCCAAGCCCCCGTTCCCGGTGGAGAAGGGCCTCTTCGGCAAGCCCACCGCCGTCAACAACGTCGAGACGCTGGTCAACGTCCTGCCCATCCTTGAGCACGGCGCCGCCGCCTACGCGGCCACCGGCACCGGCACGTCCACCGGCACGAAGCTGTTCTGCGTATCGGGACAGGTGGCCAGGCCCGGCGTCTACGAGCTGCCGTTCGGCGCGAACCTGCGGGAACTGCTGGAGCTCGCCGGCCCTCCTCAGGACCTGCGTGCGGTGCTGCTCGGCGGCGCGGCGGGCGGCTTCGTGCGCCCCGACGAGCTCGACATCCCGCTCACCTTCGAGGGCACGCGCGCCGCCGGCACGACGCTCGGCTCCGGCGTCGTACTTGTCCTTGACGGTTCGGTCGAGCTGCCCCGCATCCTCCTGCGGATCGCCGAGTTCTTCCGCGACGAGTCGTGCGGGCAGTGCGTGCCGTGCCGGGTAGGAACGGTGCGCCAGGAGGAGGCCCTGCACCGGATCAAGGACCGTACGGGCGCCGCGGCCGCCGACGACATCGCCCTGATGCGCGAGGTGGGGCAGGCCATGCGCGACGCGTCGATCTGCGGTCTGGGACAGACCGCGTGGAATGCCGTCGAGTCCGCCATCGACCGTCTGGGGGTCTACAAGTGACCGCTGTTCCCTTGCAACTGCCGCGCCGGCTGATCGAGTTCACGCTCGACGGCCAGGAGACCCGGGTTCCCGAGGGGTCGACGATCCTCGACGCCTGCCGGGCCGCGGGAAAGGACATCCCGACGCTGTGCCAGGGAGACACGCTCACCCCGAAGAACGCCTGCCGGGTCTGTGTCGTCGAGGTGGCGGGAGCCCGTACCCTCGCCCCGGCGTGTTCGCGCCGGGCCGAGGCGGGCATGACGGTGCTCACCGACAGCGAGCGGGCCCGGCACAGCCGCAAGGTCGTACTGGAGCTGCTCGCGTCGTCCACCGATCTGTCGACGACCCCCCGGGCCGCCGAATGGATCAAGGAGTACGAGGCGAAGCCCGGCCGGTTCGGAGCCGACGTGGCCCGCCTCAACGAGGAGCCGAAGGTCGACAACGACCTCTACGTCCGCGACTACGACAAGTGCATCCAGTGCTACAAGTGCGTCGACGCGTGCGGCGAGCAGTGGCAGAACACGTTCGCCATCGCGGTCGCGGGCCGCGGCTTCGACGCCCGCGTCTCGACCGAGCACGGGGTGCCGCTCACCGATTCGGCGTGCGTCTACTGCGGCAACTGCATCGAGGTGTGTCCGACCGGGGCGCTGTCGTTCAAGAGCGAGTTCGACATGCGGGCGGCCGGGACCTGGGACGAACCGGCCCAGACGGAGACGACCACGGTCTGCGCGTACTGCGGAGTCGGCTGCAACATCACGCTCCATGTGCAGGACAATGAGATCGTCAAGGTCACCTCGCCGCACGACAACCCGGTGACCCACGGCAACCTCTGCATCAAGGGCCGTTTCGGCTTCCAACACGTACAGAATCGGGTCTGACTGTCATGGGACGGGTCACCGAGCGCCGCCGCACCATCCGCATCCGGGACGGGGCCGTCTCCGCCCGCCCGGACACCCTCGTCGCCGAGGAGCCGCTGGAGATCCGGCTGAACGGCAAGGCACTCGCCATCACGATGCGCACCCCGGGCGACGACTTCGCGCTGGCCGCCGGCTTCCTGGTGAGCGAGGGCGTGATCGGCGAGGGCTCCGAGGTCCAGTCGATCGTGTACTGCGCCGGGGCGACGGCCGACGGGGTGAACACGTACAACGTGGTGGACGTGAAGCTCGCGCCCGGCGTCGTGGTCCCCGACATCACGCTGGAGCGCAACGTCTACACGACGTCCTCCTGCGGTCTGTGCGGCAAGGCCAGCCTGGACGCGGTACGCACCACGACCCGGCACCCGGTCGCCGACACTCCCCCGGTCCGGGTCGGCCCCGAGCTGCTGGCCGCGCTCCCCGACCGGCTGCGTGCCTCGCAGCGGGTGTTCGACCGGACCGGGGGTCTGCACGCGGCGGCACTGTTCTCCGAGACGGGCGAGCTGATCGACGTACGGGAGGACGTCGGCCGGCACAACGCGGTCGACAAGCTGGTCGGCCGGGCCCTGACCGACGGCCGGCTGCCGCTGTCCCGGTCGATCCTGCTGGTCTCGGGCCGGGCCTCGTTCGAACTGGCACAGAAGGCGGTGATGGCCGGCATCCCGATGCTGGCGGCCGTCTCGGCGCCCTCGTCCCTCGCGGTCGACCTGGCGGCCGAGACCGGTCTGACCCTGGTCGGCTTCCTGCGGGGGCCTTCCATGAACGTGTACGCGGGCGAGCACCGCATCGCCCTGGAGGCGACGGCCGTCCAGGGCTAGGGTCCTTCGTTCGGATCAGGCGGACCCCACGAGCCCGGCCTGATCCGGTCGAGAGGACCTGGAGGAGCCGCGCCCGCTGCACGGGTCGGGGTCCGGCCGGCGGGGAGCGCCCCCTGCGCCGGCCGGCCTCAGCCCACCGGCGCGGCCTCCCGTACGGCCCCGGCGCCGTCCGTGAGCGCTTCCTGCGGGTCGCGGGCCCGCCGCTTCGCGATCACCGCGCACACCATGAGCTGCATCTGGTGGAAGAGCATCAGCGGCAGCACGGCGAGGCTCGCCTGCGCGCCGAACAGGACGCTGGCCATCGGCAGTCCCGATGCGAGGCTCTTCTTGGAGCCGGCGAACTGGATGGCGATGCGGTCCTCGCGGCCGAAACCGAGCCGCTTCGCCCCGTACCAGCTCAGCGCGAGCATGAGGGCGAGCAGCACCGCCTCGGCGGCGAGCAGCGCCCCGAGCCGGGCCGGGGTGACCTGGTGCCAGATGCCCGCGACCATGCCCTCGCTGAACGCGGTGTAGACGACCAGCAGGATCGATCCCCGGTCCACATAGCCCAGGACCTTCTTGTGGCGGGCGATGAAGCCGCCGATCCAGCGGCGCAGCAGCTGTCCCGCGACGAACGGCAGCAGCAGCTGGACGCCGATCTTCAGCAGGGCGTCCGTGGAGAACCCGCCGCCGCTGTTGCCGAGCAGCGCCGCCGCGAGCAGCGGGGTGACGAAGATGCCCGCGATCGAGGAGAAGGAGCCCGCGCAGATCGCGGCGGGCACATTGCCGCGGGCGATCGAGGTGAAGGCGATCGACGACTGGATCGTCGAGGGGACGAGGCAGAGGAAGAGGAAGCCGCTCTGCAGCTGGGGCGTCAGTACGTACGGCACCAGGCCCTTGCTGGCCAGCCCCAGCAGCGGGAAGGCGACGAAGGTGCAGGCCAGGACGGTGAGGTGGAGCCGCCAGTGCTTGAGCCCGTCGAGGGCCTCCGCGGTGGAGAGCCGTGCGCCGTAGAGGAAGAACAGGAACGCGACCGCCCCGGTGGAGGCCCCGCCCGCCACATCGGCGGCGGTGCCGGAGGCCGGCAGCAGAGCCGCGAGTACGACGGTGCCGATCAACGCCAGGATGTACGGGTCGATCGGCAGCCAGGACGGCAACTGCGGGGTGCGGCGGCTCATGTGCTCCACGTGTTCTCTCGATCATGGTCGTGCCCTCCCCATCCTGCTCCTGATCACCGACATCGGGAATCCGGTATACCGCTCTGACTGTGATCACGGTTCGCGATAACCTCCTTCCATGTACGACCCCGCACAGCTGCGCACCTTCCTCGCCGTCGCCCAGACCCTCAGCTTCACCGCGGCCGCCCGCCGGCTCGGGGTGCGGCAGTCCACGGTGAGCCAGCACGTGCGGCGACTGGAGGACGCGACCGGGCGTCAGCTGTTCACCCGGGACACGCACCGGGTCGATCTCACGGTGGACGGCGAGGCGATGCTCGGCTTCGCCCGGACGATCCTGGAGGCCCATGAGCGGGCGTCGGCGTTCTTCACCGGGACCCGGCTGCGCGGGCGGCTGCGCTTCGGGGCGTCGGAGGACTTCGTGCTGACCCGGCTGCCGGAGATCCTCCAGTCCTTCCGCCGCGACCATCCGGAGGTCGAGCTGGAGCTGACCGTGGAACTGTCCGGGACACTGCACCGGCAGCTGGCGGCGGGCCGGCTCGATCTGGTGCTCGCCAAGCGACGGACCGGGGACACGCACGGGGAGCTGGTCTGGCAGGACGAGATGGTCTGGATCGGTGCGCCGCGGCTGCGGATCGACCCGGACCGCCCGGTGCCGCTGATCCTCTTCCCGCCGCCGGCCATCACCCGGGCCCGCGCGCTGGAGGTCCTGGAGGAGCAGGGCCGCTCGTGGCGGGTCGCGTGCACGAGCGGCAGCCTCAGCGGGCTGATCGCGGCCGCCCATGCGGGGCTCGGCGTGATGGCGCACAGTCGCGGCCTGGTCCCGCCCGGACTGGCCCCGGTGGCGGCCAGGGAGGGGCTGCCGGAGCTCGGCGACGTGGACTTCGTCCTGCTGCACGGCAGGCACCCGGGCGGCGTGCAGCAGGCGGCGGACGCGCTGTCGGCGGCGATCCTGGCGGGCGGTGACCGGCTGATCCGCCCGCGCGGCGGAATCGGTGCGATCAGTGCGCGGGACCGCGCATGAGGGAGTGCGGGACGGGGGAGAATGGGCGGTACGCGGCGGCCCCGGGCGGCCCGGCCCGGTCCCGGCAGGTCCTGACAGATGCGGACCGATCCCCCGTATCCGTACAGAACCCGGTGATCGCGGCGTACAGATTCGGTGGAGATTCCCGCGCGAGCCACTTACTCCTTGGTCAGAAGCGCGCCCGGGCCTTGCCCATCTGGCCGGATTTCATCACCGGACCAGTGCAGATGCCACCTGGTCCGGACCCCTCCGGGCCCTCCCGGAGCGGCGCCCGGTGGGGTAGCGTCACGGCGCTGTGCGGAGCGCCACAAGGAGCAGGTCATTGCGTGAGTTCACTGTCCCACCCATGGCGGCCGCGCCCCACGTAGGCGGGCTCGCGGATGTCGTGTTCGACTACGCCGAGGAGGATCCGCACCGGGTCGCTCTCGGCCGGAAAGACGCGGCCGGACGCTGGCGGGATGTCACATCGGCGACGTTCCGCGACGAGGTGCTGGCCCTGGCCAAGGGGCTGATCGCACACGGGGTGCGGTTCGGCGACCGGGTCGCCCTGATGTCGCGTACCCGTTACGAGTGGACCCTCTTCGACTTCGCCCTGTGGGCGGTCGGCGCGCAGTCCGTGCCGGTCTATCCGACGTCCTCGGCCGAGCAGGTCCTGTGGATGCTGCACGACGCCGAGGTCTCGGCGGTGATGGTCGAGCACGAGGACCACGCGATGACGATCGCGTCGGTGATCGACCGGCTGCCGCAGCTGGAGCGGCTGTGGCAGCTGGACGCCGACGCGGTGACCGAGCTGGTCGGGGCCGGCGCCCATATCGACGACGAGGTCGTGCACCGGCACCGGCGCGCGGTGACGCCCGAGTCGGTCGCGACCGTCATCTACACCTCGGGCACGACGGGGCGCCCGAAGGGCTGTGTGATCACGCACGCCAACTTCATGTTCGAGACGGAGACGATGGCCTCCCGCTGGGAGTCGGTCTTCCACTCCAAGCCGGGCGACGAGGCGGCGACGCTGCTCTTCCTGCCGCTGGCGCACGTCTTCGGGCGGATGGTGGAGGTCACGGCGATCCGCGGCCGGGTCAAGCTCGGCCATCAGCCGGAGCTGTCGGCGAAGGCGCTGATGCCGGACCTGGTGTCGTTCCGTCCCACGTTCATCCTGGCGGTGCCCTACATCTTCGAGAAGGTCTTCAACGGGGCCCGGCGCAAGGCCGAGGCGGAGGGCCGGGTCGGGCCGTTCGACAAGGCCGTCGACATCGCGGTGAAGTACGCGGAGGCGATGGAGGCGCGCGCGTTCGGCACCGGTCCGGGACCGTCCACCGGGCTGCGGATGCAGCACCAGTTCTTCGACAAGGTCGTGTACAAGAAGGTGCGCGAGGCGATGGGCGGCCGGATCCGGCACGCCATGTCGGGCGGCTCGGGGATGGAGCGGCAGCTCGGGCTGTTCTTCGCGGGCGCGGGCGTCACCGTGTACGAGGGGTACGGCCTGACCGAGACGACGGCCGCCGCCACCGCCAACCCCCCGGAGCGCACCCGGTACGGCACGGTGGGGCAGCCGATCCCCGGCACGTCCGTGCACATCGCCGACGACGGCGAGATATGGGTGTACGGCCCCAACGTCTTCGGCGGGTACCTGGGCGACCCGAAGTCGACCGACGCGGTACTCAACGACGGCTGGCTGTCCACCGGCGACCTGGGGGCGCTGGACGAGGACGGCTACCTGACGATCACCGGGCGCAAGAAGGAGATCCTGGTGACGTCCGGCGGAAAGAGCGTCTCGCCGGCCGGTCTGGAGGAGCGGGTGCGGGCACATCCGCTGGTGGCGCAGTGCATCGTGGTCGGCAACGACCGGCCGTACATCGCGGCGCTGGTCACCGTCGACCAGGAGTCCGTGGAGCACTGGCTCGCCATGCAGGGGCGGCAGGCGCTGACCCCGGGCGAACTGGTGCGGGACACGGATCTGGAGATGGAGGTCCGGCGCGCGGTGGTGGCCGCGAACACGGCGGTCTCCCAGGCCGAGTCGATCCGTACGTTCCGGATCCTGGCCCACCAGTTCACCGAGGAGCACGGTCTGCTGACGCCGTCGCTGAAGCTGAAGCGCAAGGCGATCGAGACGGCGTACGCGACCGAGGTGGACGCGCTCTACCGCTGACCGGCCCCGGTCCCTGCCCCGGTCACGGTCCCGTGCGCGGATCGGCGCACGTACCGCGCCGGGAGTACCGTTCCGGTGAAAACGGCGCGCGGACGGGAATGTGCGGGCCGTCTTGATCGTTCACCTGGGGAGTCCCACCGAGTCCCACCCCCACAACGTTAGGATCGACCGCTCGTGAGCCAGGTCCCCTCCCTCACTCTCAACAACGGCGTCGAGATGCCGCAGCTCGGTTTCGGAGTCTGGCAGGTGCCGGACGACGAGGCCGCGACAGCGGTCGCCACGGCCATCGAGTCCGGGTACCGCAGCATCGACACTGCCGCGATCTACCGGAACGAGGTGGGCACCGGAAAGGCGATCGCGGCCTCCGGTGTCGCCCGCGAAGAGCTCTTCGTGACCACGAAGCTGTGGAACACGGAGCAGGGTTACGATGCGACGCTGCGCGCCTTCGACGCCTCCCTCGACAAGCTGGGTCTCGACTACGTCGACCTGTACCTGATCCACTGGCCGGTGCCGGCCAAGGACGCGTACGTCGACACGTACCGGGCCTTCGAGAAGATCTACGCCGACGGCCGCGCGAAGGCCATCGGCGTCTCGAACTTCCTCCCCGAGCACCTGGAGCGCCTGCTGGGCGAGACCTCCGTGGTGCCGGCGCTCAACCAGATCGAGCTGCACCCGCAGCTCCAGCAGGCCGAGTCGCGCGCGCTGCACGCCAAGCACGGCATCGCCACCGAGGCCTGGTCCCCGCTCGGTTCGGGCAAGGGGCTCCTGGAGGTCCCGACGGTCGTCGCGGTCGCGCAGAAGCACGGCCGCACCCCCGCCCAGGCGGTGCTGCGCTGGCACCTCCAGACGGGCAACGTGGTGATCCCCAAGTCCGTGACGCCGTCGCGGATCGCGGAGAACATCGATGTGTTCGGCTTCGAGCTGGACGCCGACGACCTGGCCGCGTTCGCTGCGCTGGACGAGGGCAAGCGGCTCGGCCCGAACCCGGGCGAGTTCAACCTCGGCGCCTGAGGCCCGGCGTACCGCCGCTGCACCACCTGCGACACCGCCGCCCGGCCCGGAGCCGGGCGGCGGTGTCGCAGTACGAACCGTACGAGCCCCACGAAGGGACCGGGACATGACCGGGGACACCGCGCCCGCTGTCGGGGCGGGTCTTTACCGGCTGCGCAACGTGGGCAGCGGGCTGGTGCTGGAGGTGCGGGACGCCGCGAAGGGCGGCGGCGCACCGGTGCAGCAGAACGACGCCGACGGGTCGTCGGCCCAGCACTGGGAGTTCGCCCCCGTCCACGAGGGCGCGGCCCTGCACCATGTGGTCAACGCCCACAGCGGCAAGCGGCTGGACGTGCGCGGCGCCTCCACGGAGAACGGGGCCGTGATCCAGCAGTGGCGCGCGAACAACTTCGGTGCGCAGGAGTGGCTGGTCGAGCGGCATCTGGAGGCCCCGGGCACCGTGACGCTCGTCAGCTTCGTGAGCGGACTGGTCCTGGAGGTCGCCGACGGCAGCACGGCGAAGGGGGCGCCCGTCCAGCAGTGGGAGGACACCGACTCGCCCGGCCAGTGGTGGCGGCTGGAGCCGGTGTCCGGCACGTTGTAGGGCGGCTTCCGGTCAGGCGCGGCGTCGCAGGATGTACAGGTCCCACGAGTCGGGGTCGCCGACGTAGACGTAGAGCTTCGGATGTCCGGGGGTGCCGAGCACCTCCCACAGGTCCATGGGGCATGCGGGGATGGACACGACCACCGTCTGGGACCGCGGTCCGGCAACGCCCGGGACGTACTCCCAGCTCCCGATGCCGGTGCACCGGTGCACCACGGGTTCCAAGGAGTAGTCGTGCTCAAACGTCTCGACGCGGTCCGCCATGGCGCTGCCGTCCGCCGTGAGGGTGAGTGTGCCGTCCTTGTCGTCGGCCCACGTCCCGGCGACCCGTTCCATGCTCAGCTGCGGAGGCTCGTACCCGATCCCGGCGTACAGGCCGATCCCGGCAAGCAGGCCGGCGACGACGACAGCGAGCGTCCCGTACCAGGCCACCCTTGAGAACATCACGCCGCCGGACAGCCGCGGACGGTCCGGCAACAGCAGTCTGCGTGCGACCAGTGCCGCAGCGGCGAGCGCCACCGTCATCGCGAACCATCCGCCGAGGCCGGCCGGGAAGCCCATCTCCGTGAGCGCCACCGCGGCCAGGAACGGCAGCACGGTCGCGGCGGCCGCCGACGCCGGGACCCACCACCATGCCTCGCGTCCGGAGTACCTGCGGCCACACCATCCGGCCAGGACCAGGACCGGCATCACCACCGCGACGGACAGCAGGTAGCCGACGACTGCACCGGCCGCCGCCAGGAACGGCGCCAGCACGATCAGGAAGAAGATCCCCAAGGCGTTGTACGGGCTGCTCGGGCTCTCCGCGGCCACATCCCACACGAACAGCGCGATCGCCCCGATCACTGCCTCGACGAACAGCACCGACGTCGACGTCATCAGCACCGCGCCGAACCTGTCCCTCACACGCGACTGCCCCGGCCCCTGATTCCACGTTTCTGAACGCATTCAAATCCCCTCCGCCCCGCATCCTCCTCCATCGGGCCGGATCCGGACACCCCTGCGGACGGGCTTCCCCGCTCAGGCGCGGCGGCCCAGGTGGACCGTACGGGCCATGAGGAGGTAGGTGTCGCGGCGGCGGTGCAGTCCGGCCGGGTCCTCGGGGTCGAGCAGCCGGTCCAGCACCGCGATGTCGTCGGCGTCGAGCCAGTCGCGCAGCCCGTCGCGGCGGCGGGCGAACTCGGCGATGACGTGCTCACGCGCCACCTCGCCGAGCGGTGCGGGCAGGTCGAGCAGGAAGCTGCGGGTGCCCTGCGGGGCCAGGCCCACCGCGGTGAACAGTGCGGCCCAGTCCTCGTTCTCCCGCCGGGCGTCGGGCAGGACCGCACGCATCTCCTCGAAGGCCTCGGCCTGCACCGCCTCCATCCGGGCCTCCAGCCCCGGCCGGCCGAAGCCGAGGTCGCGCGGGAGCTGGCGCGGCTGCAGCCCGCCCTCGACGAGCGCGACGGTGCCGCCGGGGTTCAGCAGCCCGGCGAAGCCGGCCAGCACGGCGCGCTGGTCCCCCATGTGATGCAGCGCGTTGCCGGCCCACACCAGGTCCGCCTGCCCCAGCTCCGCCAGACCGTCCGGGATGTCGGCGTGCAGGGTGGTGACCCGGTCTCCGAGCCCGAGTCGCTGCGCGCGCTCGCGAGTGCGCTCCAGCAGGGCCGGGGTGCCGTCGACTGCGACTACCTCCGACCCCGGGAACGCCTCGGCCAGCAGGCAGGAGATCACGCCCGGCCCGCTGCCGATGTCCAGGACCCGGCGCACCTTCGGGGCGTCGGGCAGCCCGGCGATCCAACGGGCCGCCTCCGTGTACTGCTCGCTGCTGAGTTCGGCGTTCTGCTCCAGCAGCGGACCCATGACGTCCCAGTCGAAGTCGGCCGGGTCCTGGTGGTGCCCGTGCGCACCACCGTGCCCGTGATCGTGCCCGTGGCTGCTGTCGTGGTGGTGCCCGTGTCCGGTGTGGTTGCTCATGGCATCAGACTCACCACACCTCAGCCATGGGGCAAACTTTGTTGCCGTTCCGGCAAGCCGCGCCCCGGGACCTGTCGGCGGCGAAATGCCAGCAGCCGGTACTCCGGATCCGCGCGCCGATGCTCGGGCCCGGGCAGCGCGGTCAGGACCTGGGCGAGTTGTTCGGCATCCGTCCCGGACAGGGCCAGGCGCGAGACGAAGTAACCGCGCCGCACACCCCGGGCGGCGTTCAACGGCGTCCGCCCCTGTCCATGGCCGCGGAAGACGGCACTGCCCGCCACATCGAGGCCGTGTGCGGCGCCGTACTCGATGATCCGCTCCGTCGCATCGGACGGGCTCGGCGCCAGGTACGGGGCGAACGCCCCGTCGATGTCGCTGCCGACATCGTGCGCCGCGTCCTTGTCGACGGTGGTGACGAACACACCGCCGGGCCTCAGCACGCGTGCCGCCTGGGCCACCACCGCTCGCGCGGCCCCTTCCTCGCGCAGCAGGTGCAGCAGCCAGACCGCCGTCACCGCGTCGACCGCCGCATCGGGCAGGGGCAGCCGGCGAGCGTCGGCGAGCACCACGCCACCGACGCGCTGCCCTGCGACGCGGGCCATGCCGTGGGCGGCGTCGGAGCCGAACACCCGCAGCCGGGGCCGGCCGGCCGCGATCCGCTCGGTGACCAGTCCCGTACCGCAGCCGATGTCCAGCAGCGTGCGGGCGGCGGGCGGGACGAGGCCGAGCACCGCACCGGCGGCCGCCTCCGCCCGGGGCACTCCGCCGCGGGTGGCGTCGTAGGTCGCCGCCTCGTTGTCGTAGTCCAGCATTCGAACGACTCTAGACCCCGATCCGCAGCTCGCAGGCCCGCCCGAAAGCCGGTCGTCACCGAACTGCTGAACCGGAACCGGAACCCTAACCGGACCAGGACGATGCCGTGTTGATCAAATCGTTGCCGCACCCCGTACAACCACGTACAGCCCTCTCCTGTCCCATCAGTCAGTCGCGAGGACGAACCTCCGACCGATTGCGTCCTACGCGTTCGGTCCAGGCTGCAGGGGAAAGGGCGAGCTCGAACATGGGGAAGACGATGCGGAATGCGATGGTGGCCGGTGGAGCGGCCATCGTGTTCACAGGGATGGCTGCGGTGCCCGCCGGGGCGGCGGAGGGCGGGGTCGCCTTCGGCCGGGTCTCGGTGAACGGTGGGAAACCGATCGTGATCGGGGTCAAGGAGGAGGTCGTGGTGCCCGCGACCTTCCGGATGACGACGAAACTGAGATACGACTTCGGGCCGACGGTGTACCCCTACCGGGGGAAGCCCGACACCGGCGACACGCTGCACAGCTCCGTCGTCACCAGCGACTGCAAGGTCGTGGACAAGGCGCAAGGAGTCTGCGGCTTCAAGGAATGGCTGTACATCGACCCGCGGAACCACGACTTCGGCAACGAGGATGCCGGCACCTGGCGAACCGCCGCTCAGGTCTTTCTCGCCGGCGACGCCCACGACACGGATGACAAAGCCCTCCCGTTGCAGGTCAAGCGGGCCACGCGCGTCACCGTCAACGCCTCGCCGGAGCCGGTCGCGAGAGGGAAGACGATCACCGTGACCGGGCTGGTCACACGGGCGAACTGGGACACCCACACCTACCAGGGGTACGGAGGCCGCACGGTCAGCCTCCAGTTCAAGGCGGCGGGCGCCTCCTCGTACACGACGGTCAAGAAGGCGATGTCGAACAGGACAGGGACACTGAGGACCACGGTGAAGGCCACCGGTTCGGGGACCTGGCGGTGGACGTACTACGGAAACCCCACCTCCGGGGCGAAGTCGTCGACCGGGGATCAGGTCACCGTGCGTTAGGCGACGTACACGGAAGGACCGGGGAGCAATTGCCAGCGGGCCCCCGGGGCCATAACTTGCCCGTATGGAGCTGGAGTTGCGCCATCTGCGAACCGTACGGGCCATCGCCGACACCGGAAGCCTCACCAAGGCCGCCGCCTCTCTCGGACTTGCTCAGCCGGCCCTGAGCGCGCAACTGCGCCGCATCGAGAAGGCGCTCGGCGGTCCGCTGTTCGACCGGGACCACACGGGTGCGCGGCCGACGCTCCTGGGCGAACTGGTGCTGGAGCGGGCGCGGGTGGTGCTGCCCGCCGTGAGCGAGCTCCAGGAGGAGGCGGTGCGGTTCGCCAACGCCTGGGGGGCCATGGAGCGGTTCCGGCTCGGCGGCACGCACGGACCACTGCTCGGCGGGCTCGTCGACCGGCTGGCGACAGCGCACCCGGCGGCGCCGGTGACCACGTACACCTCATGGTCGGTGGCGGAGCTGGCTTCCCAGCTGGTGGACGGAAGACTGGATTTCGTCCTCATCGGGGCCTGCGGTGAGAGCCCGCCGCCGGTGGCCGACCGACTGGAATGGCAGGTCATCGGTATCGATCCGGTCTTCGTGATGCTGCCCGAGACCCACCCACTGGCCGGGGAGGCGGAGCTGGAACTCTCCGCGCTGGCCGACGAGTGCTGGGCGGATGTGCCGGGCGACGGCTGTTTCGCGGACTGCTTCGTGGCCGCCTGTGCGCGGGCCGGCTTCAGCCCGGTGTCGGTGTACGAGACGGACACCGCGTCGGTCGTCCATCTGGTGCAGGTGGGGCGCGCGCTCGGGCTGTGCCGGGCGACGTTCCCGCCGACGCCCGGCGTGGTGACCCGTCCGGTGGCCGGCTCACCGCTCAGCTGGCGCCACCTGCTGGGCTGGCACCCCCGCTCGGCGGCCGCGTCGGCGGCGGCCGGAGCGGTGAGCGGGCACACCCGAGCGGCTTACGCCCAGGCGGTGGAGCGCAGCGACAGCTACACACGCTGGCTCGCCGCGCATCCGCGCTTCGGCGCCGCTTCCTGACGGGCCCTGAGCAGGGCTTTGCGCCGTCTCCAGGCAGGCGGCCCCGGCTACTCCGCCCCGTGTCCCGGGGCGACGGCCTCGACCCTGGCGGCCAGGGTCAGGTCCTTCTCGGTGACCTTTCCGCCCGCGTCGTGGGAGTTCACGGACAGGGCCACGGTGTTGTAGCCGAGCGTCAGATCGGAGTGATGGTTCAGCTCGTCCTGGATCCGGGCGACGTGCACGGTGAGGCCGGCGGCGGCGAAGTGCGACGGGAGACGGTAGGTGCGGGTGATCCGGTCCCCTTCCAGCGTCCAGCCGGGCAGTTCGCGCAGCCGGTTCTCGATCTCGTCCTGGGGCAGCGGTGCGGCGGGCATGCGGTGGACCCTCCTGAGGTCTTGCCGGTCGATGATGCCGGTGACGTTACGGTCTCCGTATGACAACTGTCGCGCCTGACACGGGGGTAGGGCCGCTGCTGCGCAGCTGGCGGGAGCGTCGCCGGATCAGCCAGCTGGAGCTGGCACTGCGGGCGGACTCCTCGGCCCGGCACATCTCCTTCATCGAGACCGGCCGTTCCCGCCCCAGCGAGGAGATGGTCCTGCGGCTGGCCGGCCATCTGGACGTGCCCGTACGGGAACGCAACGCCCTGCTGGTGGTCGCCGGTTACGCCCCGCGCTATACGGAGACCGCCCTCGACGACCCCGCGATGGGCGCGCTGCGCGAGGGCATGGACCGGCTGCTCCGGGGGTACGACCCGTATCCGGCGTTCGTCGTTGACGGCCTGTACACCGTGGTGGCTGCCAATCAGGGGATGACCCGGATGCTGGACGGGGTGGCGGAACATCTGCTTACCCCGCCGCTGAACGCGATGCGGCTGACCCTGCACCCGGACGGGCTGGCCCCTCGGATCCGTAATCTGCGGGAGTGGCGGGCCGATCTGCTGGCCCAGATGGAGCGTCAGATCGCCCTGGTCCGTTCGGCGGAGCTGCGTGCGCTGTACGAGGAGGTGGCGGGCTACCCCGTGTCGGCGGAGGCGGCGGAAGTGGAGGCGGAAGGCGATGCGGACCGGGCCGCGCCCTCGTCCTCGGTTCCCTTCGCGCTGCCCCTGATGATCGAGCACGGCGGCCGGCTGCTCTCCTTCGTCGCGTCCATCGCGACGTTCAACACCCCGATGGACGTGACGGTCGCGGAGCTGGCCATCGAGACGCTGCTGCCGGCCGACGCGGCCACCGCCACGTATCTGCGGTCGCTCATCTGTTGACGACGGGCAGGGCCCACGGGGCGTCGGCCCGGGCCAGGACCTGCGCGGCCAGGCACACCAGGGCGAGGATCACCACGGCCAGCAGGAGCGGCAGGATCGGATGGCCGTGCAGGACGGCCACGGCCCCGACGAGGGCACCGGCCAGCATCGCCGCGGCCGAGAGGACCCGGCGGCCGGCCTTGCTGCCGGGTCCCCCGGCCAGTCGGCCGTCGGAGGCGATGCCGGTGATGGTCAGGGTCAGCACGGTCGTCTTGAGATCGGGAACGGCGAGCGCCCGCGCGACGGCGTTCTGCAGGCCGAGGCCGAGGGCGAGCAGCGCGATGAGGGTGAAGCGCACGCCGCCGGCGTACGGGCTGCCCGAGAAGAGCGTGACGACCAGTGCGGCCAGGACACTCAACGTCTCCGCGCACAGGGCGTGCAGCAGCATGCGGCCGCGGTGGGCGTGGGAGCGGTGGACGATCCGTCCTCCGGTCACCGCCCCGGCGACGAACCCGCCGAGGGCGACGAACGAGGCGGCCAGGGAGAACCCCGGGGCTCCGGCGAACGCGAATCCGGCGAAGACCACGTTGCCGGTCATGTTCGCGACGAAGACGTGGCCCAGTTCCAGATAGCTGACGGCGTCGACCAGTCCGGTGACGACGGTCAGGGCGAGCATGAGCGGCGGCAGCGGGCCGTGCCGGTCGTTCATGTCCGGTACGAGGGTGGTCCATGCCTCACGCAGCACCACGGGCAGGGGCACGGGCACGCTCCGCATCACGACGGGGGTGGGGATCAGGATTGTGCCGTCGCAGCTGCCGCCGAATGCCGTGGCCGGCGCGCGTCGCTCCTGCGCCGCTCGAACGGCGCAGGAGCGACGGCACCGGTTCGAGGCCGTGCCGGTGACGGACGTGCGCTACACGCGCGCCCCGTTGTCGAGCGGGTCCCGCTGCCCGGCCCCGGGCTTCCTGCGCGGGGCGCGGGCGGGCGGCGGGGCCTTGCTGCTGCGCTCCAGGAGGAGGGCGGCCGGTACGGCGGTCATGACCGAGGAGTACGTACCGACGACGATGCCGATCAGCAGGGCGAGGGCGAAGTCCGCGAGCGAGTCGCCGCCCAGCACCGCCAGCGCGACGAGGATGAACAGGGCGCCCATACCGGTGTTGACCGTCCGGGGGACGGTCTGCAGGACGGCCCGGTTCGCCACGGCGGAGAGGGGCTCCTTGCGGGCCTTCGCCCACAGTTCCCTGACCCGGTCGAAGACCACGACCGAGTCGTTGACGGAGTACCCGATGACGGTGAGGAGCGCCGCCAGGAAGATGCCGTCGACGGTGCGGCCCAGCCAGGCGAAGGCTCCGACCAGGATGATCACGTCGTGGACGAGCGCCCCGACGGAGGCCACGGCGAACGTCCAGCGGAACCGGATCGCCAGATAGCCCAGTTGGACGAGCACGGCGATGGCCAGGGCGATCAGGGCGTTGCGCCGCAGTTCGTCGCCCAGGCTGGGTCCGATGAGTTCGTCGCGGACCTTGGTGGTCTCGCCGCCCTCCACGGCGAGGGCCGCGCGCAGTGCGTGTTCGCCGTCGTTGTCGAGGTTCCCGGTGCGCACGGAGATGTCGCCCGCACCGGCTGTGGTGACCTCGGCTTCGCCGAAGCCCGCACCGGCCAGCGCGGTGCGGGCACTGTCCACGTCGACGGGGCGGCTGGTGGCGTACTCGACGAGCCGGCCGCCGGTGAACTCGACGCCCAGGTTGACGCCGCGCACCAGGATGCCTGTCACGGCGACCGCGATCAGGACGGTGGAGACCAGCAGCCAGCGCCGGGGGGAGCGCATCAGCTGCGGATCGCGGCGGGCGATCCAGGTCCGTACCCGGCCGGGACTCGCGATGCCGTTGACGCCCCGGTAGTCACTGACGAACCGGGAACGGGCGGCCGTCTCGGTGAGGGCGCGGGCGATGACGAGCGCGGAGAACATCGACGCGAGGACGCCGATGCCGAGCGTGACGCCGAAGCCCTTGACCGGTCCCGAGCCGAGGAAGAAGAGCAGGCCCGCCGCGATGAGCGTCGTGACGTTGGAGTCCGCGACGGCGCTCCAGGCGTGCCGGAAGCCCGCGGTGAGCGAGGTGCGCAGGGACTTGCCCGGGCGGAGTGCGTGTTCCTCTCTCGCCCGTTCGAAGACCAGCACGTTCGCGTCGACCGCCATCCCGATGGCCAGCACGAACCCGGCGAGTCCGGGCAGCGTGAGGGTGACGCCGAGCGCGACCAGCGCGGCGTACGAGATGACTCCGTAGGCGCCGAGAGCCGCGGCGGCGAGCGCGCCGAAGAGCCGGTAGACGAGGGTGATGAACAGCGCCGTGGCTGCGGCGCCGATGAGGGCGGCGCGGGCGCTGGCGTCGATGGCGGCGGCGCCGAGCGTCGGGCCGACCGTCCGCTGCTCGACGATCTCGACGGGCACGGGCAGTGCTCCGCCCTGGATCAGCAGGGCGAGTTCGCGGGCCTCGTCGGCGCTGAAGGAGCCGGTGATCTGAGTGGATCCGGAGGGCAGGCCGGTGTTGCAGGCGACGGTCGGGGAGACCTGCGGCGAGGAGATCACCTGTTTGTCGAGGACGATGGCGACACGGCGCCGTTCGTCCTGGACGGGGTGGCAGGCCGCCTCACCGGTCAGCCGGGTCCAGTCCCGGCCCGCGTCCTTGTGGAAGTCGAGGGAGACGCTCCAGCCGGCGCCCTGCTGGGCGTCGAACGCGGCGGATGCCTCCTTGACGCCCGCGCCCGAGAGCGCGGCGGGGCCGAGGGCGAGGGTGCGGTCCTGTTCGTCGGGGAGCGTCAGCCCTTCGCCGCCCGGTGTGCCGGGGCCCTGTACGGCGTGGAAGCTGAGCTGGGCGGTCCTGCCGATGACGTCGGCGGCCTTGCGCGGGTCCTGGACGTCAGGGAGTTCGACGATGATCCGGTCCTCGCCGGAGCGGGTCAGGGTCGGCTCCGTGACCCCGAGCGAGTCGATGCGCTTGCGCAGCACCTCCAGCGTGCGGTCGGTGCTCTCCCGGTCGGCCTTGGCGGTGTCGGAGTCCTTGGCCTGCAGCACCATGCGGGTGCCGCCCTGGAGATCGAGGCCGAGTCTGGGGGACATGGTCAGTGCGATGAGCACGGAGACGAGCAGTACGGCCGCAGCCAGAACCGCCCGCACCGTCGTGGCGCGGGTCATGCGTGATTCCTCCGAGGGGCGGCCGGACACGGTCCCGCTCCCCGAAGGGCGCTAGGACGGCGGGAGCGGCACGCCGGTGGTGGGGGTCGGGACCCGTGACGGGTCCCCGGGCCGGTGAACGGCAGCCCTCGGAGGCCCACGCACGCCAGGGAGGGCGGCGCGGAAACGGTCGGCGGAGACAGCGGGTACGGGGGGTGCGGCCCCGGGGACGGGGTGTGGCGGCGGGATCCCGGGCGGGAGCGGTGGCAGAGAACCGGGACCGGGCGGTGGCAGGTGCTGCGGGGTACGGGGGTGCTCGGCGGCGGCCCACGGCTGGGGTGCCGTCGCCGGTCCGGAGCGGTGGGCGCCGGCGGCGGTGACCACGCCGGTGCGGCGAGGGGTGGTACGGGGGTCGCGGTCGCCCGGTGACCGGCCGGACGGATGGGTCCGCGCGGGGCGGTCCGTGCGGAGGGAGCGGTCGGTGTGAGGGGCGGACGGACGGCTTCCGGCCGGGCCGTCGGCGGTGGGCGCCGGAGCGGCGGACGTGCGGGTGGGAAGTCCGGCCCCGGCCGCTGCGGGTGCGCTGCCCGCCACGGCGAGGACCGCCAGGAGCAGCGCGGCAAGGAACTGCCGTGCCGTCGCCGCGCGCCCGCGACGCACCAGGTCGTCCAGCCGGCTCCCGGGAGGCGTGTTACCCCGGGGCGGCCCCGGGAGGGGCGTCACCCGGATCGGCCGGGCAGAGCCGGTGCGGCGGAGGCGTGGCGGAGCACGGAGCTGAGGATCAGCCCGGCGCCGCGCACGACCGTGGTCGCAGGATCGTCCGCGAGCCGGACGGGGGCGCCGAGGCTGCCCGCGATCCGGTGGGTGATGTCCGGGCGCAGCGCACCGCCTCCGGCGAGCAACGGGCCCCTGCGCAGGGCTCCGAGGAGCGCGCCGTTCAGGTCCTGGTGCCACATCCCCGTGACCATGTCCAGGACGGCCCGGACGACGGCGGTGGGCGTCTCACCGGGATCCAGATCGCTGGTCCCGGTCTCGGCCAGGCGCGCGTCGCGGACCCTTCCGTCGACGAGGAGGGTCACCTCGGTCAGCTCGGCACCGATGTCGACGACGAGGAGCGGGCCGCCGTCCTGCGGTCCGGCGCAGGCGGCAGCGGCCCTGGCACTGTCCAGGACGATGACGCTCGACGGGCCGAGCGCGGTGAGGATCTCCCGGACGGCGGCGCGGTCTCCCGGTCCGGCGAGGACGGGGTGGCTGAGGACGATCACCGTGTCGCTGCGGTCGGCGCCCAGGGCCGTGTCGGCGATCCGGGCGAGCATCCGGCCGCAGGACTCGGCGTCGACGATGCGGCCGCGCCGGACCGGACGGCCGTCGTGTCCGTACGCACCGGCCTGGTCGGATCCGGTGTCCGTCACGACTCCCTGCCCGGGGATCCAGGCGCGCGTGCGCGAACTGCCGAGGTCGATCGCGAGCCCGCGGGTGATCCCGCGGTGCTGCGGATGCGGCCGGTGCTGCCGGTGAACGGAGCGAGCCTGCCGCTGTCCGTCGCGCAAAGAACGCATCGCCCCTCACCCCCGGCGCGCTACTGCGGCCGTTCACACACCCATTGACCCGCTGATAGCGAGGCATGGCCGAACCCTCACTATGCAATAGGGAGGCAAAGAAAGCCACTCCCGTACCAAATCGAAGGACGGGGTGGAGCAGGGAAGTCCGGCGCCGGGCACGAGCGGTTCCGCCGCACCGCGCGGACACTCCCGTGCGACCGGTCGCACGGTCGCCGGAGGCACCTGGGCCGACGGGCGCAGCGGCGCCGGACGCATGGCCGCCGGGCGTGCGGCCGCCGGACACTCCCCCGCGTCCGACGGCCGCCGCACGGTCACACCTCGGACGGCAGGAACTCCGCGATCAGCTCCGCGAACTCCTCCGGACCGGCGATCCGCACCCCCAGGTCCTCCGCCTTGGTGCGCTTGGAGCCGGCCTTCTCACCGGCCACCAGAAGTGTGGTGCGCTTGGAGACGCTGGAGGACGACTTCCCGCCGGCGCGCTCGATCAGCTCGTTCATCTGATTGCGTGAGAGTTTCTCCAGGGCCCCCGTCATCGCTCCGGTGACCACCACGGTCATCCCGTCCAGGGGCCGCCCGTCCACGCCCTCGCCGTCCGCCGCGACATCGCCCTCCTCGCCCGGCTCCGGCGGCGGCGTCGCGCCCGGCTCGCTCATGGTGACCCCGGCGGCAACCAGCTTCTCGATCAGCGGGGCGAGCTCCACCAGCTCCGCGACGACGCCGGCGGCCTTCTCCTTGCCGATCCCGTCGACCCGCTGGAGCGACTCGACGTCGGCGGCTCTGATGCGGTCCATGTCCGCGAAGTAGCGGGCGATCCGCCGGGACATCGAGCGCCCGGTGCCTCGCACCCCCAGGGCGCAGAAGACCCGGGAGAGCGGCTGCGCGCGCGCCGCGTCGATCGCGGCCAGGAGATTGTCGGTGCTGGTCTCGCCCATCCGCTCCAGGTCGAGCAGCTGCCCGCGCTCCAGGGTGAACAGATCGGCGAAGTCGGCGACCAGGCCGGCATCGACGAGCTGGACCACCCGGGTCGCACCGAGGCCCTCGATGTCGAGCTGGTCGCGCCCCGCCGCGTACGAGATGGAGGCCACCAGACGGCAGTTGCGGCCTCGCACACAGCGCCAGCGCTGCTCACTCGTGTCGATCTCGGAACCGCACTGCGGGCACGCCTCGGGGAAGACGACCGGCTGCTCGTCACCGGTGCGCAGATGGGCGACCGGGGCCTCGATGCGGGGAATGATGTCGCCCGCCTTGTAGACCATCACGTGGTCGCCGATCCGCAGATCGCGGCGGGTGATGTCGGCCGGGTTGTGCAGAGTGGCGAAGCTGACGGTCGATCCGTCGATCTCGACCGGCTCCAGCACGGCGCGCGGCGCGATGATGCCGGTACGGCCCACGTTCCACTCGACGCCGAGCAGGCGGGTTACCTTCTCGACGGCCGGGAGCTTGTACGCGATGGCCCAGCGCGGTGCCCGGGTGCCGGAGCCGGCGTCGCGCTGGTCGGCGGCGAGGTCCGCCTTGATGACGATGCCGTCGATACCGAAGGGCAACGAGGCGCGCAGCGAGGCGACTTCCTCGATCCGCGCCTGGGCGTCCTCGGCGGTGGTGACGGTGCGCGGCGCCACCGCCGTGTCCGCTGCGGTGTGGACTCCGAGTCCGGACGCACGGCCGAGGGTCTCGCTGTGGGGCAGCTCGGCCAGTGTGGCGGTGAGCTCCCCCGATTCGGGCAGCGCCACGACGCCGTACGCGAAGAACGTCATCTCCACCGTGTAGGGGCGGTCCTTGGCGCGCAGGGTGCCCGCCGCGCCGTTGCGCGCGTTGGCGAAGGGCGCCCCGCCGTGTTCGGTGCGGAGGGTGTTGGCCTGCTCGAACTGCTCCGTCGTCATCAGGATCTCGCCGCGCATCTCGATCGTGGCCGGCTCGGCGAGCTGCCGGGGCAGTCCGACGACGGTCCCGATCGCATGCGACACGTCCTCGCCCGCGGTGCCGTCGCCGCGGGTGATCAGCTGCTCCAGCCGGCCGGCGCGGTAACGGGCCGCGACCGCGAGGCCGTCGAGCTTCGGCTCGACGCTCCAGGCGGCGACCGGGCGGCCGATCCGGCGCTCCAGCGAGGCCGTCCAGGTGGCGAACTGCTCGGCCGAGAAGACGTTGTCCAGGGAGAGCATCGGAACCGTGTGCGGCACGTCCCCGACCGCGACGCCTCCGGCCACCTTGCCGGTCGGCGACTCGGCCAGCACGTCCTGCGGATGCTCCTGCTCGTATGCGGCGATCCCGCGCGCCAGCCGGTCGTACGCATCGTCGTCGAGCACGCTCTCGCCCGTGGCGTAGTACGCGGCGGCGGCCTGCGACGCTTCTTCGACCGCGGCGGCGTAGGCGGCGGTATCGGCGAGCACAACAGCTGAGTTCGTCATGTCCCCCATCCTGCCGTCCACCACTGACAACGTGCTGGTGACGAGCGGTGGGCGGCGCCTCGGAACCGGCTCGGAGCCCCACCTGTCCCCTATGCGCCGCCATCCGTCGAATCCTCACATGAGAGAGCGCTCTCCCATCAGAACGCACGTCAACTAGCTTCAGAAAGAAGGAACTTGCAGGTCTGCGCACTCTATTGACATGACCGAGACACGCTTTTACGTTCCTCCGAGAGAGCGCTCTCTCGCATGGTCAGGAAACCCCCACTTCCCCTCGAACAGGAGTGCCGTGCTCTTCTTCCGTCATCGACGCACCGGTGAAGACAGCCGCCGCAGAACCCTTCCGTCCCGGCGCCACCGCACGGCGGCACTCGTCGCCGCCGCGCTCGCCCTGTCCTTCCTCCAGGCGGCCACCGGCAGCGCGTCCGCCGGGCCGGACACCGGGATCGCCCCCACCGCCAAGGCCGCTGCGGACGTCGTCCGGGTCGCCGAGTTCCTCGCCGAATGCCCGTACACCCACCGGGCGCCCGACGACCCGATCGTCTTCCCCGGGCTGCCCGGGGCCTCGCACATGCACAGCTTCTTCGGCAACGACTCGACGAACGGCAACTCCGACCTCGCCTCACTGGAGAAGGCCAGGACCAGTTGCGCACCGGACACGGACCTGTCGTCGTACTGGGTGCCGACCCTGTACAACGGCGACACGGAGGTCGAACCCACCGGCACGACCTTCTACTACCTGGGCGAAGGCGTCCGGGACGACGTCATCCAGCGGATCCAGCCCTTCCCCCGGGGACTGCGGATCGTCGCGGGGAACGCCAAGGCGACCGGCCCCGACGACAACACGATCTCGCGCTGGTCGTGCCTGCACCACGGCGAGGTCAACCCGTCCCACGACTTCGTGAACTGCCCGGCGGACGCGATGCTGGAGTCGTATCTGGACTTCCCGCAGTGCTGGAACGGCAAGGACCTCGACTCGGCCGACCACAAGAGCCACATGGCCTACCCGGTCGGTGGTGAATGCCCGTCGACCCACCCGGTGCCGGTTCCCAAGCTGCGCCAGGTGCTGCGGTATCCCGTCAACGGCGACCCGGCGCGGTTCCGACTGGCGTCCGGTCCCGGCTACACGATGCACGGCGACTTCTTCAACGTGTGGCCCGAGGCCGAGATGGCGCAGCGTGTCCGCGACTGCATCAACGCCATCGTGAAGTGCGGTGCCGACGGCACCCCCTGACCGCCCGGCACCCGTCCGACGCCCGTCCGGGGCCGTATGCCCCGGGCGGGCCCTTCCGGAGGACCTCATGACGAAGGCGGCCCGCGCCACCGCTGTGCTGTCCCTGCTTCTGCTCCTGGCCGGCTGCGCGGCCCCGGCGAACGCGCCGAGCCCGTCCGCGTCCGCTCCCCCGGCCCCCGCTCCCCCGCTCTCCGTTCCGGCCGATCCGACGGATGCCGCCTGGGTCCAGTTGATGACCCCGATGAACGCGCAGGCCGTGGCGCTGCTCTCGCTCGCCGGGCAACGGGCGGATGATCCCCGGATACGGAGTTGGGCGGCCGCCCTGCGGTCTGCCCAGAACGACGAACTCGCCCGGCTGCGACCGCTGCTGGCCCGGATGGGGCTGCCGGACACCAATGTGCACAAGGGGCACGACATGCCGGGGATGGTGACGGAGCACGATCTCGAGCACGCCCGAACCGTCGAGGGCGGGGCATTCGACCGCTTCCTGGTGGCGCAGATCCGCGACCATCTGCGCCAGTCCGCGCAGGTCTCGCGCTCCGAGACGAAGGCCGGCACCCGCCCGGACGCCCGACGGCTCGCCGCAGCCCTGGTGTCGGCCCGCCGGGCCGAACTCGACCGGCTGACAAGGCTGTCGGCACGCACCGGCTGATGCCTCCACGCCCTTACGCCGAAGGCCTCGGTGGCCGTTTCGGCCCCCCTCGTACCACCCGGTATAAAGACTGCATGACTGCCGACGCGCCGATGCCCGCCCGCCCCGCCACGCTGGAGGACGTCGCCGGGGTGGCCGGGGTGTCCCGGGCGACGGTGTCCCGGGTGATCAACGGGGCGACCACCGTGGACCCGGCGCTGCGACGGATGGTCGAGGAGGCGGTGGACGCCACCGGGTACGTGCCCAACCGTGCTGCCCGCTCGCTGGTGACCCGGCGCACCGACTCGATCGCACTCGTCGTCTCGGAACGCGAGCGACGTCTGGTGTCGGAGCCCTTCGTGGGCCGGATGTTCTCCGATCCGTACTTCGGGCGGGTGGTCGGCGGACTGCTCGACGTCCTGCGCCCGGCGGGCATCCAGCTGGTGCTGATGCTGGCCGACGACCAGGAGTCCCGCGACCAGTTGCTGTCCTACCTGCGCCACGGGCATGTGGACGGGGTGGTGCTGATCTCGTCGCACGCGGACGATCCGCTCCCGGGACTGCTGCACGACACCCGGCTGCCCGCCGTGCTCGCCGGACAGCCCCGCAGGCCGACGCCGATCACCTACGTCGAGGCGGACCAGCGGGCCGGGGCCCAGCTGGCGGCCGATCACCTGGCTTCGCTGGGCCGTCGTCGGATCGGCACCGTGTCGGGCCCGCAGGACATGCCGGCCGGTCAGGCACGGCTCACGGGCTTCCTGGACGCGCTCGCCGCGCACGGCATCCGGGACGTGGCCGCCGCCGAGGGCGACTTCACCCATGCGGGCGGGGCGGCGGCGATGCGGCGGCTGCTCGCGGACCGCCCGGACCTGGACGCGGTGTTCATCGCGTCGGACCTGATGGCCCTGGGTGCCATTCCGGTGCTGTTGCGGGCCGGCAAGGACGTCCCCGGGGATGTCGCCCTCGTCGGGTTCGACGACAGCAGTGCGGCCCTGGCCTGCGATCCGCCGCTGACGACGGTCCGGCAGCCGGTGGAGGAGATGTCGGCGGAGATGGCCCGGCTGCTGCTGAAGCAGATCGGCAGGCCCGGTGTGCCGGCGCCGTCCGTGATCTTCCATCCCACGCTGGTCCGGCGGCAGTCGGCCTGACCCGGGCCCTCGTGCGGTCAGCCCCGCGCGCCGCTGCCCGCGTCCGTCTCCGTGTCGGAAGGGCCGGGGAGAGCGGAGAGGCCGTTCCCGGGCTCGTTCCCCTGGCTCCGTACGGTCCGGCGCCCCGTCCCGCGGCCCCGCCCGTCCTCCCGCCGCACCGGCACCTGCGGTCCCGAGACCTCGTGCAGCCAGCGCTTCAGGACCCGGTGCACCGTCTCCGCGCCGACCAGTTCGGCCGCCCGCTCCCCGCCCTCGGCGGCGGCCGCGTCCAGCGGGTCCGTCATTCCGCGCGGCCACAGCAGGAACGGCCGGGACTGCTCGCCGCCCAGACCGCCGTGCGAGCCGATCTGCTCCTCGAAGGCGTGCACGGTGCCGGTCTCGGGGTCGTACATCGAGTTGACCATCACATCCGCGACGTGCGGAAACGTGTCGGTGCGCCGGATCGCGTCGGCAGCGCCCGGGCCGAAGGCGGCCAGCGGGCCCTGTCCGTCCTTCAGCTCCGCCACCGGCACCCGCGCGCCGTCGCGGCCCAGCACCACCGATCCGTCGCGCTCGCTGCGGACGAGCAGGAAGCCGATGCCGGGGTGGTTGGCGAGCGTGCCGAGCAGGGCGGGGTGGCGGCGGTCGAGCTGCTCCTGCGAGGCGCGGCCCTCGATGTCGGGGAAGGCGATCAGGCCGAGGTTGCCGGAGGCGAGGACGACCGGGTCGGAGGCCTTCGCCACCTGCTTCTCCTCGCCCACGGCGACCGGCCGGTGGAGCGCGATCCGGACCGCGTCGCGTGCCTCGGAGCCGCTCCGGGTGCGCTGGGCCCTTCGGGGCACCGGCAGTCCGCTGCCCGCCCGCACCAGGTCCTTGAGCGTGAGCCCGTACGCCCCCGCGAAGGTCTCCCCCGGGCTCTGTCCGTGGTCGGACAGGAGCACGATGCGGTAGGTGCGGGGGGTGTGTTCGGCGACCTTGACGATCAGGGCGAGCGAGCGGTCCAGCCGGGCGAGGACCTTCTCGGCGTCCCGGCTGCGCGGCCCCGAATGGTGGGCCACCTCGTCGTACGCCACCAGGTCGGCGTAGACGGCGGTCCGGCCCGCGAACATGTCCCCTATGACGGCGGAGACCACCACATCGCGTTCGACGACGGTCGCGAAGGCCCGGATGAAGGGGTAGAGCCCGCCGCGCTTGATCCGGGGCGTCTCCTTGCGGATCCGGGCCCGGGTCGACTGGCCGATCTCGCGGCCGACCTCGGCGACGAACGAGAGCGCGGTACGGACGGCGTTGGCGGGATCGGAGAAGTAGGCGAAGTATCCGGCTCTGGAGCGTCTGCCCTTGCCCCGCCGGGCGGCCATCGACAGGACGAGGGCGAGCTGGTCGGCGCCGCCGCTGAAGAGGTTGCCGCGGCTGGCTCCGTCGAGGGTGAGCAGTCCGCCGTCGCGGGTGCGCACGATGGCGCGGCGCTGCAGTTCGAGGGCGCTCGCCGGTCTGCTGGAGACCATGACGTCGCCGGTCTCCTTCTCGTACCAGCGGAAGGCGGGGATGTCGTGGTTGCTGCCGTGCAGGATGCCGAGCTGGCTGGCCCCGGTCTGGCTGGACCAGTCGGTGCGCCATGGGGTGAGCCGGTGGCCCCCGGTGTCGGCCAGCCAGCGCGCGACGGTCGGCATGAGTCCGTCGGCGGCGGCCTGTGCGAGTACGTCGTGGCCGACTCCGTCGAGCTGGATGAAGACGGTGCCGGGCGGCCCGTCGCCGCCCTCACCGCTGGTGCCGCTGCGGCGGCGGCGTCGTTGGGCCAGGCGCGAGAGTCTGCGGCGGTAGGCGTTGTCGTCACGGACGGCGAGTGCCGTGGAGGTCGCGGAGGCGACGGCGGACATGACGGCCGCGACGACGACGGCCGTCTCCGGGGCGGCGGCGCCCCGCCCGTCCGGGATGAGCCACAGCGCGATCAGGAGCAGCGAGCCGTTGAGGAAGAAGACCAGCATGCCGAGGACGAAGGCGGGCACGATGAGCAGGGCCCGTACGAGCACCGGCCAGACCAGTGCCGAGAGCAGACCGAAGGCGCCCGCGCCCCAGGCCGCGGTGAACGCGGTCTTGGTCACGCTGTCGCCGTCGTCCGACTGGAGCTGGAAGTCCGGCAGAATCCCGGCGAGCAGCAGCAGGGTGAGGGTCGATACCGCCCACACCACGATCACCCGCATCAGGGCGCTCCCGGCTGTTCGCCATCGCCCGTCACCCACGCCGCTGCCACCTCACGTCCGGGCCCCGCCGTTCCGGGCCCTGCCCCAGCCTTTCACAGCGGGGGCGGCGCGCCGCGGAGCCCCGGGCGGGTGCGGTCGGGCGGTCAGCAGCCGTCGTAGCCGGCGGTCGGCATGGAGAGCCTGCGGTGCACGCCTGCTTTCGTACGGGCGCTGTACGGCGGTTCGTCGAGACCGGCGATCTCCAGGCGCACGCCGCGCCGCTCGCACTCCGCGGCGAACTGCGGAACCGAGGCGACGGCCCGGGCGAGCACCCGGTCGGTGGGGGCTACGAAGAGTTCGACCTCGCCCCCTTCGACGTCGGCCCAGAGCGCTGGGTGGTCGGGGCGCAGTCCGTACAGGCGCAGCTGCCGGGTGACGACGTAGCCCTGGTCGGCTGCCCAGCGGGCGCACATGGCGTGCTGGCTGCGGGTGTCCACGAGGAACGGATCGCTGTCGAGTTCCTCCAGCGGCGTGAGACTGGCGATGGCCGCCACCCGTACGTCCCCCATGGCCGTCTCCCCGTGTAGGCGTTCTGCGACCCTACCGGCCGGAGTCCCGCACAAGAAGGCGCATGTCAGGGCGGGGAGGGGCGCACGGGGCCGTGCGCGCGCCGTGAAGGCGGCGCACGCCCGGCCGTCGGACGGTCGGCCGTCGAGCGAGGTCATGACGTGCGGCCGACCATTGAGGCGGCGGCCACGCCGGGGCTCAGCGACTGAGGGACCGCCCGCCCCGTAGGCTCTTCGGCAGGTCCTACGAGCAGGAGGCGGCACGTGCCGGTGGAGATCACCTGGTGGGGTCATGCCACCTGCACCATCGAGGATTCCGGGGTGCGGGTCCTGACGGACCCCCTTTTCGTACGGCGCTTCGCGCATCTGCGCCGGCGCCGCGGTGAGCTGCCCGGTCCGACGGCAGCGGTCGCCGATGTCGTCCTGATCTCGCATCTGCACTCCGACCATCTGCATCTGCCGTCCCTGGCCCGCGTCGCCCCGGGTGCCCGGCTGGTCGTCCCGCTGGGGGCGGTCCGGGCGGTTCCGGGGCTCCGGCTGCTGCGCCGGATGCGAGGGGTGCGGATCACCGAGGTGGTGGCGGGCGACGAGGTGCGTGTCGGCGAGGTGGTGATCCGGGCCGTGCCGGCGCTGCACGACGGGCGGCGTCTCCCGGTCGGCCCGCACCGCTCCCCCGCGCTCGGATACGTCGTGGAGGGCGAGGCGCGCACGTATTTCGCCGGGGACACCGGGCTCTTCGACGACATGGCGCAAGCGGTCGGCCCGGTGGACGTGGCCCTGCTGCCGGTCGGCGGCTGGGGACCGTACCTCGGGCACAGTCACCTCGACGCGGCGCGCGCGGCCGAGGCGCTGGCCCGGCTCGCGCCGCGCGCGGCGGTGCCGGTGCACTACGGCACGTACTGGCCGATCGGGATGGACGGGATCCGGCCCCACGAGTTCCACTCGCCGGGTGACGAGTTCGTCCGCCAGGCGGCGCTGCGGGCGCCCGAGGTGGCGGTCCACCGGCTGGCGCACGGCGAGCACGTGCGGCCGGGAGCCGCCGGGTGATAGTCGACTTCCTCAGACAGACGGCGACGCTGCCCCCGGAGTCGACGCAGCAGGCGGTCGGCTATCCCTCGCTGTTCCTGCTGGTGGCGCTGGGCGCGCTGGTTCCCGTGGTGCCGACGGGTGCCCTGGTGAGTTCGGCGGCCGTGGTGGCGTTCCATCAGTCGGCACCGTTCTCGCTGCTGATCGTCGTCGCGGTGGCGTCGTCCGCGGCGTTCCTCGGAGACATCTGCCTGTACTGGCTGGGGCAGCGCGGGGTCCGGTCGAAGAACGGTTCCAAGTGGCTGCGGGCGATCAGCGACCGGGCCGCGCCGGAGCGGCTCGCGCAGGCGCAGCAGAAGCTCGACGAGCACGGGGCGATGGTGCTGGTGCTGTCCCGGCTGGTGCCGGCGGGGCGCATCCCGGTGATGCTGGCGTGCCTGCTGGGCCGGATGCCGCTCAGGCGGTTCGCCCGGGGCGATGTGCCGGCGTGTCTGGCGTGGGCCGCCACGTATCAGCTGATCGGAATCCTGGGCGGCTCGCTGTTCCCGGAGCCGTGGCAGGGCGTGGTGGCGGCGGTGGGCCTGACGCTTCTGATCAGCGGGGCGCCGGCAGTGTGGCGCCGGCTGCGTGCACGGTCCGGCCGGTGACCGCCGGGGTCCGGGGCTGTCGCGTCATCGAGTGGTTCCCGTCCCGGAGTGAGCCGGCGCGGTGCGTCAGCGGAGTTCGTCGAGGGCCGCCCGGAACCGGCTCAGGGCCGCCGCGACATGCGGCAGTTCGAGTGGCTCCGCGGCGGTGAGGGACTCCGTCTGCTGCTCCGGGGTCGACCCGAGCAGCGATCCGGTGCCCAGCCGTACCCGCAGCGCACCCAGTTCGTCACCGAAGCGGTGGCCGCCGGGGACCGGTGCGCCGAGCCGGGCCGTCAGGTACTCCTCCAGCTCCAGCGAGTCGGTGACCCCGCGGGCTGCGAGCCGGGAGCGGAGCGGGCCGAGGTCCGCGTACAGGTGGCGGCCGGCCTGCGGGGGACGGGCCAGCGCGCCGGAGGCCAGGACCGCCCGGTGGGCAGCCGCCGCGATCCGTGCCTGGAGCGCGGCGGCCCGGCGGATCCGCTGGGTGACGGCGTCCGGTTCGCGCAGCGCATGGGCGGCCGCCGCCGCGACCGGGCCGGCGACGAGGGCGCCGAGCGCGGTGAGGATGTCGAGCGTACGGGCGTGGCGCGCCGCCGACCGCTCGGTGTCCGGGAAGCGGGCGACGGCGACCGGCCAGGCCGACGGGGTCAGGGCGCCGGCCAGGTCGGAGACGACCGTCACGTCGTCGGGGCACATCTCGGCCGGGCTGAGGAGCACCGTGTCGTGGGGCCGGTGCAGGGTGTCGCACCATGTCTCGTCGCTGACGATGTGCAGCCCTTCGGCGACGGCCGCCTCGCACGCCTCACGCACCAGTTCCGGCGGGGCGACCGTGGCGGTGGGGTCGTCCACCACCGAGATGAGGAGGAGCCGCGGCCTGCCTCCCTCGGCGCGCACCCTGCGCACGGTCTCCAGGAGTGCGTACGGGTCGGGCACACCGCCGCACTCGGCGGGGGTCGGGACCTGGTAGGCGGGCCTGCCCAGCAGCCGGGCCTGCGGGATCCAGGAGGCGGGGCAGGGGCGCGGCATCAGTACGTCGCCGCCGTGCGCCGCGATCAGGGCGAGCACCAGCGGGGAGGTGCCCGGCGCGGCGGCGATGTGCTCGGGGCCGCCGTGCAGTCCGCGCCGGTCCCAGTAGGCGCGGGCCGCCTCGCGCAGGGCCGCCGATCCGCCGGCCGGTTCGGGTTCGCCGTCGGCCGCCGCGGCCGCCAGCACCTCGGCGAGTTCGGGCAGGACCGGCAGTCCGGGGCCGGGCGCGGGCGGTCCGTACCGTACGGGTCCGCGGTCCTCCCGGACCCCTGGCCCGCCGCGCCCCTGACGTCCGGTCCGCTCCCGGCCCATCCGGGCCTCCTTCGCCGCCGCTGGCTCACTGGCTCTCGGGCCCTTTATACGAGGGAATGGAGCGGGGCGCCTGCGCTACCGCGAAGCCGTCCGGGGCGTCGTACCACGACCTCGGCAGGGATGCCCGGCGGCGCGGGAACCGCACGGCACCGCGACGGCCCCATTGACACTCGCCCTGCCGCGTTATTACGGTCACGCCAGGATTTCGAACGAGTGACGAAATATCGAACAAGTCGAGGGGCAACTCCCGTGCGTATCACCGGAATCAGCACACATGTGGTCGGAACACCCTGGCGCAACCTCACCTATGTGCAGGTCCATACCGACGAGGGTCTCACCGGCGTGGGCGAGACCCGGATGCTCGGTCGCACCGATGCGCTCATCGGCTATCTGCGCGAGGCGGAGGCCAACCACATCGCCGGTTCGGACCCGTTCGCCGTCGAGGACCTGGTACGCCGGATGAAGTACGGCGACTACGGGCGGGCAGGCGAGATCGTGATGTCCGGCATCGCGGTCGTCGAGATGGCCTGCTGGGACATCAAGGGCAAGGCACTCGGCGTCCCGGTCTGGCAGTTGCTCGGCGGGAAGGTCACCGACCGGGTCAAGGCGTACGCCAACGGCTGGTACACGACCGAGCGGACCCCGGAGGCGTATCACAAGGCCGCGTCGGCGGTCGTCGCGCGCGGCTACCGGGCGCTGAAGATCGACCCGTTCGGGACGGGCCACTTCGAGCTGGGCCAGGAGGAGACCCGGTACTCCGTATCGCTGATCGAGGCGGTCCGGGATGCCATCGGCCCGGACACCGAGCTGATGCTGGAGATGCACGGCCGTTTCAGCCCCTCGACGGCGGTGCGGATCGCCCACGAAATGGCTCCGTTCCGGCCGGCCTGGCTGGAGGAGCCGGTGCCGCCGGAGAACCTCAAGGCGCTCGCCAAGGTGGCGGGCAAGGTCGACATGCCGATCGCGACGGGTGAGCGCATCCATGACCGCATCGAGTTCCGCGAGCTCTTCGAGTCGCAGGCCGCCGACATCATCCAGCCGGACGTCGGCCACATCGGCGGCATCCTGGAGACCCGGAAGCTCGCCGCGACGGCCGAGACCCACTACACGCTGATCGCCCCGCACAACGTCGGCGGCTCGGTGCTGACGGCTGCCAGCCTCCAGGTCGCGGGCTGCACACCCAACTTCAAGATTCTTGAGCACTTCAACGACTTCGCGGACGCCGACATCAAGAAGGTCGTGAAGGGTGCGCCGCAGGTCGACCCGGAGACCGGCTGCTTCGAGCTGTCCGACGCCCCCGGTCTCGGCGTGGAGCTCGATGTGGACGCCGCCGCCGAATTCCCGCAGCAGCAGGCCCGGTTCGACCTGTGGGCCGACGGCTGGGAGAAGAGGCAGCCCAAGTGAGCGACGGACGGCTGGGAGAAGAGGCAGCCCAAGTGAGCGACGCACGGCTGGGAGAAGAGACAGCCCAAGTGAGCGACGCACGGCTGGGAGAAGAAGCAGCCCAAGTGGGCGACGGACCCGCCCGCTCACGGGCGATCACGATCGACCGGCCGGGCAAGCACCGGCTGACCTCCGGACCGGTCCCGGAGCCCGGCCCCGGCGAGGTCCGGGTGCGGGTGGCCGCGGCCGGGATCTGTATGAGCGACCGGGAGGTGTACGACGGCCATCGCGACCCTGGTTACGTGCGCTACCCGGTGGTGCCCGGTCATGAGTGGTCGGGCACCGTCGAGGCGGTGGGACCCGGCGTCGATCCCGCCCTGACCGGCCGGCGCACGGTCGCGGAGGGCTTCCGTTCCTGCGGGAGCTGCGAGCGCTGCCGCAGCGGTGAGACCTCGCTGTGCACCTCGGGGTACGACGAGACGGGCTTCACCCGGCCCGGGGCCTTCGCCGACCATGTCGTGCTGCCCGCACGGCTGTTGCACCCGTTGGCCGACGACGCGGACCTGCGGGCCGCCGCACTGCTGGAGCCCGCGGCCGTGGTCGCGGCGGCGGTGCGGGCCGGGGCGCCGGAGCCGGGTGAGCGGATCGCCGTGGTGGGCGCGGGCACGCTCGGGCTGCTCGCGGTCCAGCTGCTGGCCGCGGTGTCGCCCGGGGAGCTTACGGTGATCGACCCGAGGGACGAACGGGCCCGCCAGGCGCTGCTGTTCGGGGCGAGCGAGGCCCTGGCACCCAAGGAGGCCGCGGAGGTGCACGGCCGGTACGACCTGGTGGTGGAGACGGCCGGGGCCGCGACCACCGCGGCCGACGCCTGCCTGCTCGCGCGGCGCGGCGGCCGGGTCGTGCTCACGGGGATGTTCGCCCCGGGGGCCGTCGGCATCGACCCGGTGCACCTGTCGCTGAGCCAGCTCACGGTGCGCAGCGTGTTCGGGGCGTCCTCCGCGTCCTGGTCGTACGCGGTGCGGGCGTTCACCGCGGGGCTGCTCGATCCGGCGGCGCTGATCACGCACGAGTTCCCGCTGGAGCGGTTCGCGGAGGCCGTGGCGCTGGTCGGGGGCGGCGGCGCGGGGACGGGGAAGGTGCTGATGCGCCCCTAGGGCCTTCCGTCCGGACCGGGCCGGGCTCGCGGCGACCCGTCGCCCCGCGCAGCCCGCCGCCACTCTCCCCGAACCTTGTCCGACCCACCGAACATGAAAGGTCGCTCATGACCTCCGCATCCCCCGCCCCGTCCGGATCCTCCGCCGGCGTACGGCGCCCGGGTGAGCCCGCGCTCACCGCACTCGGGCTCGGCGCTCCCGCCGCAGACCCGGCCGACGCGTCCCCGCACGCCTTTCCCGACGGCGGCACCTGGCGGACCGAAGTCCCGTCCGTGGAGGGCCCCGAAGCGCTGTCCGTCGTACTGAAGGAGAGTGCGCGGCTCGACGTCCCCGTACACCGGATCAGCCAGGGCAGCGGCGTCTGGATGCTCAGTGACACCGAGATCACCGACATGGTCGAGGGCTGCGCCGAACGCGGCATCGAGCTCTGTCTGTTCACCGGTCCGCGCGGCAGCTGGGACACCGGGGCCTCCTTCCGCACCGATTCGGGCGGGGCCGGGCTGCGAGCCCGCGGCCACGACGCCCTGGCCGGCTGCGTCGAGGACGCCCTGCGGGCCTCCGCGCTGGGCGTGAAGTGCCTGCTGGTGGCGGACGAGGGGGTGCTCTGGACCCTGCACCGGCTGCGCGAACAGGGCGTACTGCCCGCCGACACGACGTTCAAGGTGTCCGCCCTGGTCGGCCCGGTGAACCCCGCCTCCTTCGCCGTGTACGAGCAGCTCGGGGCGGACTCGGTCAACATTCCGTCCGACCTGACGCTCGCCCACTTCACCGAGATCCGGCGGGCGTCGGCCGCTCCGATGGACCTGTACATCGAGGCCCCGGACGACCTCGGCGGATATGTGCGGATGTACGAGGCGGCCGAGCTGATCCGGCGCGGCGCCCCGCTCTACCTCAAGTTCGGCCTGTCCAAGGCGCCCGGCATCTACCCGTACGGCGCCCATCTGCGCGATGTCGCCCTGGAGACGGCGCGCGAGCGGGTCCGGCGCGGCCGGCTGGTCCTGGATCTGCTGGCCCGGCACGGCGCCGACGGGAACATGTCCCCGCTGGGCTCCCGGCTGCCGGGAACCCTGCGGCGCTTCCCGGCGCGGTGAACCGCCGCTGGGCGGGTCCGTGTGCCGAACCCGCCCAGCTCCTCCCCACCTCAGCCCGCGAAGGCCGTGCCGGGCATGCCCAGGCCGGCGTCCGGCAGGACCAGCAGCGATCCCGAGAGCGGGTGCGGTGCGTCGAGACCGGTGCGGGCGGTGGAGATGTAGAGGTCGCGCAGGTCACGGCCGCCGAAGGCGCAGGCCGTGGGCCGTCGCACCGGCAGCTCGACGACGCGGTCCAGCCTGCCGTCGGCCGTGTAGCGGCGCACCGCGGCGCCGTCCCACAGGGCGACCCAGACGGCCCCGTCGGCGTCGACCGTGAGGCCGTCGGGGTAGCCCGCGCCCTCCTCGACGGTCGCGAACGGGCGTCGGCCGGTGACCTGTTCGCCGTCCACGTCGAAGACGTCGATCCGGCGGGTCGGTGTGTCGATGTAGTACATCAGCCGGCCGTCCGGGCTCCATCCGGTGCCGTTGCTGCAGGCCACCAGCGGCAGCACCCGGGTGGCCGTGCCGTCGGGGGCGACGCGGGTGAGGCTGCCGCCGACCTCCGATTCGTCGTAGCGCATGGTGCCCGCCCAGAGCGCCCCGTCCGGCGCCACCGCGGCGTCGTTCCCGCGCCGTCCCGGCTCGGCGTCATGGACGAGCCAGCGGAAGGCGCCGTCCGGGTCGTAGAGGCCGACGCCGTCGCGCAGGTTGACGACGAGGCCGCCGCCGGCCCGTGGCTTGGCCGCGCCGACATGCTGTTCGGTGGCCATGACGGTCCGCCGGCCGTCGGCCGGATCGTAGGTGTGGATGCGGGCGGAGAGGATGTCGACCCAGATCAGCCGCCCGGTGACCGGATCCCAGGTCGGACCCTCCCCGAGTGCGGCGTGCTCCCGTACGGCGACGTCGAGGCGCGGGTGGCTCACATCTCCCTCCGGTGGTGGCCGAGGCGGCCGGAGAGCGCCTCGGCGCCCTCGGCCGCGAGAGCGGCCAGTTCCGCCTCGCGCTCCTCGCTCCAGCGGATCATGGGGACGGAGACGGAGAGCGCGGCGACGACCCGGCCCGACCGGTCCCGCACGGGCGCCGCGACACAGCTCACGTCGGGGTTGGACTCCCGGTGCTCCACCGCGATGCCGCGTTCCCGCACGGCGGCGAGGGCCGCTCGCAACTCTTCCTCGTCGGTGATGCTGTCGGGAGTCATCCCGGTCAGTTCGAGGCCGTCGAGGCGGGCGTCGAGCTCCCGGCCGGGAAGGGCCGCGAGCAGCATCTTGCCGACCGATGTGCAGTGGGCGGGCAGTTTGCGGCCGGCCGCCGACACCATCCGGACCGCGTGGGTGGAGTCGACCTTGGCGATGTA
This sequence comes from Streptomyces sp. NBC_00464, assembly GCF_036013915.1. NCBI lineage: Bacteria > Bacillati > Actinomycetota > Actinomycetes > Kitasatosporales > Streptomycetaceae > Streptomyces > Streptomyces sp. NBC_00464. The sequence goes on from NZ_CP107899.1 coordinate 441,856, forward strand.
GATGACGTCGGTCCCCTCCAGGATCGCCACATGGACGGTCTCCCCACAGGTCTCCGCGACCTGCCGGGCCACCTGCTGGCCCTCGGCTGCGAGATCGAGCTGCTCGGCGTACCGGCTGCCGAGCTGGTAGGTACGGACGCCGAGCCGGTAGCGGCCGGGCTGGTCGGGAATCGTGACCAGGTACGAGCGGGCGGCGAGCGTGGTCAGCAGCTCATGGACGGTGGTGCGCGGGAGCTGGAGCTTGCGGGTCACCTCGGGCGCGGAGAGCGTACCGTCGCCCTGGAGGAAGAGTTCGAGTACGTCCAGCGCCCGGGTCACCGCAGGGACGAGTCGCCCCATGGTTGTGCACCACCCTCTCGTGTTCGACATTCCGGCCAGTGACCGGCATCACGAACACAGGCTAAGCGTGGCGCACTTGCGGGGCAATGACGGGGTGATGTGCGGCACCCGACTCCCGAACGGACCTGCCGGTTTCACCCCGATATGCGCATGAATGACAGGCGGGCGGTGTCGCCCGGCACCCCCTTCACAGGGGCTCGTGGCCACCGTCCGGGCGCGCCTGCCGGTTCGGCGGGGACGGGCAGGGTATTCGCTGTTCCATGCCTTCACCGAACTTCCCTTCACCTCTGCCGCGGCCCGCCGGGCTGCGGAGCGTTCTGCACCGAAGCGATCTGGCGGTGTTCCAGAACCTGGCCCAGCGACACTGGCCGGCCGCCGGGCCCGTACTGCCGCGGCTCAGCCGCAGCGCCAATCACGGGCTGCTGTGGTTCGGCGCGGCTGCGGGCATCGCCGCCTTCGGCGGCAGCGCCCGGGCCCGGCGGGCCGCGCTGCGCGGGGTCGCGTCGCTGGCGGTGGCCTCGGCGGCGATCAACACCATCGGCAAGGGAGCGGTGCGCCGCGAGCGGCCGATACTGGACGCCGTTCCGGTGATACGGCAGCTGAAGCGTCAGCCGGTCACCACGTCCTTCCCTTCGGGGCACGCCGCTTCCGCTGCCGCGTTCGCCACCGGGGTGGCACTCGAATCGAAGGGCTGGGGGGCGGTCGTCGCGCCGGTCGCCCTGTCGGTGGCCGCCTCCCGCGTCTACACCGGAGTCCATTACCCGAGCGATGTGCTGGCCGGTGCCGCGCTCGGCATAGGGGCGGCGTTCGCCCTGCGCGGCCTCGTGCCGACCCGGGGGCAGCTGCCCGCGCCGGGCCGGCCGCCCGCCGAGGCGCCCGCCCTGCCGGACGGCCAGGACCTGGTGGTCGTCGTCAACCAGGAGTCGGGGACGGCGACGGCCACGGCTTCGCTCGTCCGGGACGCCCTGCCGAACGCCGAAGTGGTGGAGTGCCCCCCGGCCGAGCTCTCGGCCGAGCTGGAGAAGGCGGCCGGCCGCGGCCGGGCGCTGGGAGTGTGCGGGGGTGACGGCACGGTCAACCAGGCAGCTGCGGTGGCCGCCGTGCACGGTCTGCCGCTCGCCGTCTTCCCGGGCGGGACGCTGAACCACTTCGCGTACGACCTGGGCATCGAGACCGTGGCCGACGCCTGCGCCGCGCTCGGTGCGGGAGACGCGGTACGGGTGGACCTGGGCCGCTTCCGGCCAGGACCGGAGGGCCCCGGGGGCGCCCACGGCTACTTCCTCAACGCCTTCAGCCTGGGCGTCTACCCGGAGCTGGTGCGGACCCGTGAGCACTGGGCCCCGCGGATCGGCGGCTGGCCGGCCGGTGTTCTCGCGGCCTTCGAGGTGTTGCGCGGCGAGCGTCCACTGGAGGCCGAACTGCAGGGCCGGCGACGGCCCTTGTGGCTGCTGTTCGTCGGCAACGGACTGTTCCAGCGCGTCGGCCCGGCACCGGGCCGGCGGCACAATCTCGCGGACGGGCTGCTGGACGTCCGGGTCGTACACGGGGGCCGGACACCCGCCCTCAGGCTCCTGGCGGCCGCCGTCGCAGGCCCACTGACCCGCTCCCCCATCCACGCCGCAGTCCGGCGCCAGCGCATCCGCATCTCCGGCCTGAAGCCCGGCACCCCGTATGCGTATGACGGTGAAGTGGCGCACAGTCAGGGCGACTTGATGATCGACAAACTGCCGGAGGCGCTGACGGTCTACTGCCCGAGACCGGTGTGATCCCAGCCGGATCAGGGTGAGCGCAAGGGCGGCCGACGCCGAGTCGGCCGCCCTTGCGCATGAGTTCGCACCCCACCACGCATGTCCACATAGCAAGATACCCATCTCATCATTCGGCATCAGGGCATACGGTGGCCGTACCGATCAGCGCTTTGCGGCCCGCGTTTCGCGGTTCGCGTTCGAGAGAGGATGCACGGTCATGCCGAAGGAGACCGCCGTCTACACCCATGGCCACCACGAGTCGGTGCTGCGCTCGCACCGCTGGCGTACCGCCGCCAATTCCGCGGCCTACCTCATCGGTGAACTCCGCTCCGGCCTGAGCGTGCTGGACGTCGGGTGCGGGCCCGGCACCATCACCGCGGACCTGGCCGCGCTGGTCGCCCCGGCCCGCGTGACGGCCGTCGACACCACCCAGGAGATCCTCGACCAAGCGGCCGACACCGCGTCCGAACGAGGCCTGGACAACGTCGAGTTCGCCGTCGCCGATGTCCACGCCCTGGATTTCCCCGACGACTCCTTCGACGTGGTCCACGCCCACCAGGTGCTCCAGCACGTCGGCGACCCGGTGCAGGCGCTGCGCGAGATGCGGCGGGTGTGCCGCCCCGGCGGCATCGTCGCGGCCCGCGACAGCGACTACGCGGCCATGGGCTGGTTCCCCGAGTCACCGGTGATGAACGGCTGGCTGGAGCTGTACCGCCGGGTGGCACGCGCCAACGGGGGCGAGCCGGACGCGGGGCGCCGGCTGCTTTCCTGGGCGCGCGAGGCGGGCTTCACCGACATCACCCCGACCGCGGCCTCCTGGTGCTACGCCACCCCGAAGGACCGGGCCTGGTGGAGCGGCCTGTGGGCGGACCGCACCGTCGGCTCGGTCTACGCGAAGCTGGCGGTCGACGGCGGCCACGCGACGCCCGAGGAGCTCACCGCGATCGCCGATGCCTGGCGCACCTGGGGCGAGCAGGGTGACGGCTGGTTCATGGTCCCGCACGGCGAGATCCTCTGCCGGGCCTGATTCCACCACCCCGGGGCCGACCGGAACGCCGGCTCCGGGGCATCCCACCGCTCCGCCCCCTCCGCCGAATCGATCACACGCCACCGACCGGCCAACTACTCTGTCCGGCATGGAAATCCTGGGAACCACGCTGCGCATCTGCGTCGACGACCTGGAGGCCGCGGTGGCCTTCTACGAGGACCTGACGGCGAGTCCGGCGCTGCGCTTCGAGCGCGGCGGGGTGTCCGTCGCCGCCATCAGCTGCTTTCTGCTGATGAGCGGCCCCGAGTCCGAGCTGGAGATCCTGCGCAAGGTGACCGCGACGATCGCGGTGAAGGACATCGACGAGGCCCACACCGCCCTGGCCCGGGTCGGCGCCCGGATCATCGCAGGACCGGTGCCCACCCCGGTCGGCCGCAATCTGATCGCGGTGCACCCGGACGGCTCGGTCTTCGAGTACGCAGACCGCAACCGAACCGTCTGAGCCGTCCGCCGCCGCCCCCGCGCCCTCCGCCGTCAGCCCCGTGGCCGCATCCGGTAGTTGTACACATCCGGCAGCGGTTCATCGGTGAGTCCGGCCCACACCTCGTCCAGAATCTCGGCGCCCTCGCGCAGATCGGCGACCTCGAAGCCCTCGTCGAACAGCGCACGGGCGGCCGCCCGATCGCCCTCTGCGAGCAGGAGCCGTGCCTCCATCAGGCGGAAGCGGCCCCGGGAACGGATTCCCGGAAGCAGGCCGGTCCAGACCGCGCGGGCCGCGGCGGTGCGGCCCGCCGTCAGCAGGGCCTCGATCGCCTCCCGGCCGAGAGCCGCCGTGGCCGCGGTCCAGTCCTCGCCGTCGTCGCGGCGTTCCGCGCACAGGTCGTCGAACGCCTCCGTGTAGTGGTCGGCCGCCCGGTCCCGCTGTCCGCTCTCCTGGGCGGCTACGGCGAGACAGCGGAGCAGCGGCCAGCGCGACGCGGCGAGGGCAAGGCCGCGCTCCCAGCTGCGGACCGCCTGGGCGCGGTCGTCGGCATGCCACTGGGCGATGCCGAGGTGGTACTCCGTGAGAGGTTCGGCGGAGGCCGTCTCCAGCATGTCGCGCCAGTGCGAAGACACGAGGCTGGGCCCCGGCGGGGCGGCGCGGCCCGGTTCGGGGAAGGCGCCCTGTTCCAGCAGTTCGATCCAGGGCTCCTGCTGTTCGCCGAGCGTGGACTCCCCGAACGGGGTGCCGGGCAGCCTGTACCCGGCGCGGCGTACTTCGAGGGCGCCCCATCCCGAGCCGGTGGCCAGGATCTCGCCCGGCTCCGTGTCGGCACAGCGGCGCCAGGCCTCGTACGCGGCGTCCACATCGGCACGGGGCAGCGCCTCGGCGAGCCGCCGCTCCGTCTCGGTACGGGCCGCTGCCCAGTCGTCGCCGTGCACGGTGGCGGGGTCGGCGGCCAGCGGCCCGTACGACTCCAGCCAGCTGAACTCGCCGCCCGGCTCCAGCGGAACGTGCTCCAGCTGGGTGCGGGCGAGCCCGGCCTGGATCTCGGCATAGCCGGTGGTGCCGGGCTCGGTGAGCCATTCCTGCCAGCGGCGGCCACCGGGCCCGCTGCCCCAGAGGAAGAGCTTGCGGCCGCGCAGCAGATCGGTGGAGGTCTGGACGAGTCCGCGGCCGTGCTCGTCGAGGGAGGCGATCCAGCGGCGGGCGCCGTCGGGAACCTCGTAGAAGTAGTCCGCCGGGAAGTCGCTGCGCAGCGGGTACGTACGATCGACGCCCCCGGTCTCGGGCATCGGGACCCGGGTCAGTGCCCGCTCGTACCCGAAGTGCCAGGCCTCATCGGCGGGTGCCAGCACCCGGGTGCGTTCGCCCTCCGGGACGGCGATGTTGGACCACCAGTAGACGGGTGCGGGGTGTTCGTGCGGGTTGCGTATCCGTACGCCCACGTGAAGGAAGTCGGAGTCCTCCGGCAGCCACAGATCGACCTGGAACGGCAGGTCGCGCAGCCGCTCCCACTCCCAGAGCCGGACCATCTCGCCGCCGTCGGGTGCCGGGACACGGGCGGCGTGCACCGGGGCGCAGGACAGTGTGGTGTGGCCCGTCGCGCCGATGTTCCATTCGATGCCACCGGAGAACCAGGCGCCGTTGAGCGCGAAGTCGGCCGGCTGCAGCACGGGGTTGGTGTAGACGAGGTCGCGGCCGGTCGGCTTGTGGAAGAGGGAGTGGATACGGCCACCCAGGCCGGGGAGCACGGTGGCCCGCAGCCGGTCGTTCTCGATGACGATCGCGTCGAGGTCCGTGGGCGTGCGCTCCCGTCCGTACCCGTCGAGGATGCGCACCGGAAGCACGGTGGCCAGGGGTGCGTGGCCCAGCTGGCGGGCCATGTCGCGGGGCAGTCCCGCCCGGTCCCGGTCGTCGACCACATGCATCTCGTCGAGCGGCCGCAGTGCGGGCAGCGGATTCTCCGGTCCCGTCGCCGCCGCGGGCAGGGTCAGTACGGTGCGTCGTACGGTGGTGGCCAAGGCAACCTCGCTCCCTCGCGCGGGCCGCCGCAGGTCCGGGCGCCCCCCGATGACCATGGAACACGCTGGACGCCGCCCGGACCAGGGGATCGGCCGTCAGACTTCGGCAAAAGCCGCGACGACCTCCGAGTACACCTGGACGCCGACGTGATCGAGCTACGGTGCGGCCGGACGGAGTCCCAGGTCGGAGGGGTCGTCGAGCACGAGAATATTCCGCGCGCGCCCCGTCCTGCGCACCGTAGGCTGGCTCCTCGATCGGCATGCGGCATGTGACAGGAACGGTGGGACACGATGGGCACGCAGCACACGTACCGGGTGATCGTGCGCGGCACGTGGGAGGGGCTCACGGACGAGGCCCGCGAGCGACTGCTGGCCGAGGTGGAGCAGCACGGACTGGCCGGGATGCAGTTCAGCGAGGAGGGATCGCTGACCTACGACCGCGTGCTCAAGCACTTCAGCTTCCGCTACGTGGTGGTGTCGGACGCCGAGGACGGCGAGGAGATGGCCGCCGCGATCGCCGAGGACCGCGCGGAGACGGCGCTGCGGAAGGCCGGTTACGGGCACGGCGAACTGCGGTCCACCGCGACGGACATGGACACCATGAAGATCAACTACAAGGGGCGGCGGGGGCCGGGGGCGGAGTGACCGCGGGCCGGCGACGGCTACGGCATCTGTGATCAGGAGTATTCCGACCCTCGGTGGAGAACGAGGAACGGATCCTGCGTCAACACCCGCAGGTCGTGCGCCGGCCAGGTGTCCTGGCCAAAGCCCCAGTCGCCGGCACCGGTGCAAGCCATGGCGGCGAGGATCGGGACGCCATCGCTTGCATCGGTGCCGGCGACTGGGGCACCACAGCCGGCCATCTCGGCCGAGCACGGCCGGTCCGTCAGCCGGCCCGGATGAACACCTTGGTCAGCAGGACGACGAGGGAGACGGCCTCGACGGCGGCCGCGCCCCGTAGGGAACGCACGCTCATCACGCACCCGTCGTGGAGCCGGGACGGACGATCATCAGGATCACAACAACCGCCCACAGCAGGTTGAAGACGCCGGTGAGCATGGCCAGTCGGCTCGCCGGGGGAGGCGGCGCGTCCGGAGCTGCCGATCCTTCCGCCGACGTCAGTACGCGCTGCTGGTTGGGCAGGATGGCCATCGCAAGGACGGCCGCGGCAACCGCGGTCAGGGCAATCGAGACGACGAGCCACGCGTCGGTGAGAACGCCTGCCGAGGACTGCACAGCTGTTGGCCGTGCACCTGGCGGGTGTCGCGGTCGGTGCGGCCCTGCTCGCGGCGGCACTCGCCGCCACCGGCACCCTCGCCCGCCGGCTGCCCACCCCGGAGCGGCTGCCGCGCATGGTGGGGTGGACGGGCACCACCGCCAGTGTGTCCATGGCCATCGCCCCGCTCGCTCTCGCCACCGCCTCCGTCCTGGCCACGAACTGGCCGCTGACAGCGCTCGCCGGTTCGCTCGCCGCCGCCTCGCACGGCTGGATGGCCGGGTCGGTCCGCGCCTGCCGCCGGTGCGCACGTCTGCCGATCATGGAACCCGGCGGTGACCCGTCCATCGGCCACGACGCGCCATAGGGGCGCAGTCGGCCCCAGCGAAACGGGCGGGCGGTACGGCCTTCACCAGCCGACCAGGTCCATGGAATGTCGAGTGAGCCATTCCACGAACGAAACCGGCCGGCCGTCCAACTGCAGAGGAAGGATCCGGTCACAGCTGGCCCGGCCGTCGAACCACAGTGAGCCACGGAGGGGGCCGGTGACGACGAGGAGGGTCGCGAAGCCACAGCCGTTGTCCTGGATGAACACAGCGCCGGACGTCTTGCGCTCCTGGAACACCTCGTACTCCGCGTCCCACTGTTGCCAGGCCGCCCGGTAGGCGCTCTCGTCCGGGTAGTCGCCCGCCGACGGCGTGCGCGCGTCCAGCTCCTCCTCTTCGGCACGGTAGGAGTCCGGATGCGGAAAGGCGGTGGTGAGCAGGCCGTAGTTGGTGTCCGAGTCCCCCTGCCATCCCCAGCCCGCCACGGACCGGCGCAGACGGTTCACCGCGCCACCCGCGCTCCGGCGGAGCAAGTACGCGCGGTACTGGTCGGGGAAGGCGATACCCAGCTCCGCCTCGGCTTCGCAGATCTCCGTCTCCGACAGTGGCGGCGCCATGCAGGCGTCCGGCCTCGTGGGGGAACCGAGCTCGTCGGAGCGCCGCCCCCGGGCCGTGCGCCGGGCTACCTCAGTCCAATCGGTGGTCATACGGGTGAGCGTAGACGCACCCGGAGGCGGGCGGGCGAACCGTCCTTGAGCGCCACCCAGTCGGCCTCCGGCCTGGTGGGAGGGCCGTGGAGACCGCGAAAGCCCCGCCGCTATGGTGGGCCGATGACGTCGATCAAGCAGTTTCAAGTCACCTTCGACTGCGCGGACCCTGAGCGCGTCGCCCGTTTCTGGTGCGAAGTGCTGGGGTATGTCGTGCCGCCGGCACCGGAGGGGTTCGACACATGGGAGGCCTACAAGCGGTCCCTGCCGCCCGGGGAGCAGCAGCTTTCAGGGTTCGTCTGCTCCGATCCCACGGGGGTGGGCCCGCGCATGTACTTCCAGCGTGTTCCCGAGGGCAAGGTCGTCAAGAACCGGGTGCACCTCGACGTACGGGTCGGCACCGGGCTGGTGGGTGAGGAGCGCCTCGCCGCGCTTGAGTCCGAGTGCGCACGGCTGCTCCCGCTCGGCGCGGTACGCGGGCAACTGCTGCTTGCCGACGACGAGAACGAGTCCTGCCTCAACATGCAGGACGTCGAGGGCAACGAGTTCTGTCTCGACTGAGCGGCAGCGGGAATCCGCGGACCGGGTACACACACCCGTCCGCGGGTCCCCTTGCGCACGGCTCAGTGCGACACGTGCCCCAGCACCGAGCGCATCGCACGGTGCACGGCCTCGCGTGACTCCTCCGTCGGGTCGAGGGTCTCGAAGGCGTGGCGGCCGTTCGGTACGTCGACCACCTCGACGTTCGCCCCGGACTTCTGGGACGCGGCCATGAACTCCTCCACGGTGGCGGCGATTTCGGGCGACTCGCGTCCCGCCCGGGTGAGCACGACGGGCAGGGTGCCCGCGCCCGCCACCGCGTCCACCGGGCGGAACCGGCCGTCGACCGGCCCCCAGCCGGGGACGGGAACCAGGATCGGGTACGAGGCCGCAAGGCAGCGCAGCCAGGCCGGCGGCTTCCTCAGCCAGTCCGCCGCGATGAGGCCGCCTCCCGAGAGGAACCACAGCGCGATCCGGTCCGCGTCCACCCGCGGGTCGGCCCGGACCAGCTCCACCGCGGCCGCCACGTCCGCCGCGGCGCGCGGGTAGTCGGCCATGTCGTGCAGTCGGTGATCGAGGGTCACACCGACCGCTCCCTCCGCTGCCGCGTAGCGGGCGTATCCCCTGAGGGCCGGCCAGTCCCGCGGGGTCGGCCGGACCCCGGCGGGCACCGGGCCGCCATGCACGAACACCACCGCGGGCCGGGGGCCCCCGGCCTCGGGCAGGTACAGATCGACGTTACCGATCCGCTCGTGCGGGATCTCCGGCACGTCCAGCAGGAACGGCCGCAGGTGCGCGGGCGGCTCCGCCGAGCCGGGCGGAACCATGCGGTGTCCCTCGCCCGCGGCTGCCCGCAGCAGGACCTCGGCCAGCTCGGCCGGGAGGGACAGCATCGGCCAGTGCCCGGTGGGCAGTTCGAAGAACGACACCTGAGGGTCGGCCAGGGCGAGGAAGACGGGGTCACCGAGGTCCACCCGCCGCTGGACCATCTCGATGGTCGAACCGTTCGCGTTGCACAGCACCCCGGTGACGGGCACCGAGGCCACCGCGCCGGTCAGCCGCAGCGGCTGGAGGAGCGTGCGCAGCGGCTGGGGCGAGGCCAGGGCGGTGAGCCGGTCCAGCGCCGCTGCGGGGATGCCCGCGGTGCTGCCCCAGCGCTGCCACTCGTCGCGGGCCGGGGCGGCCAGCCCCCGGCCGGCCCCTTCCGCTCCGGCGCGCTCGGCCACCTTCTCGCGCGCGGCCGGGTTCGCGACGGCGGCCAGCGCGGGCATTCCGTCCTGGGCGGGCCCCGTGTCCAGGCAGACGATCCGGCCGATGTGCTCCGCGCGGCGGTCGGCGGCCCCGAGCACGGGGTGGACGCCGTAGTCGTGCCCGACCAGCACGATCTGCTGGTCCCGGCCTGCCCCGGCGCTCACCGAGTCGATCAGCGCGAGCACGTCCTCGATGTGCGTCTCCAGGTCGGCGTCGTCCGTCGCTGTTCCGCGGGACCCGCCGAGCCCGGTGAGCGCCACCGTGTGCACCCCGGCGCCCGACGAGGCCAGGGCCGCTGCGGTTTGGTCCCACACGTGTGCGCCGGTGAACATGCCCGGCACCAGGATGAATTCGGTCATGGTCCTCTCCTCCGCGTTCCTTCGTCGGCGGACCGTCCACGATCGCCCGGCCGCCCTCGCCGGTACGGTAGAAGCTCCCCCTGAGGGAGGTTCAAGTGTTCATGTCGCACGACGACGGCCTGTGCAGCATCGGTGAACTCGCCGAGCGCGCGGGCGTCACCGTCAAGGCCGTCCGCTTCTACTCCGACAACGGATTGCTCCCGGAGGCCGCCCGCAGCGCGGGCGGGCATCGCCGCTACGGCCCGGACGCGCTCGGCCGGCTCCGCATGCTCCGCTCCCTGCGCGCGCTCGGCCTGCCGGTGCGCGAGGTGCGCCGCGTCCTCGACGAGGAGGAGAAGAACGGGGCACAGGACGGGGCCGGCAGCGTGCTGGAGGACGTCGTCGCGGGGCAGCTGCGCGAACTGGGCTCGCAGCTCACGGCCCTGCGCTGGCGGGAGGCGGGGATGCGGCTGGTGCTGGAGTGCCCGCCCGGGGAGCGGGCCGACCGGTTGCGCCTGATCGGGGCGGTGAGCACTCCGCCCAGCACAGCCCCGCTGGCCCGGTTCTGGCGTGCCTGGCTGCCGCCGCGGATGCCGGCGCGGGCGACGGCCGCGTTCCTGGAGGTGGCGGTGCCTCAGCCGCCCGAGGACCCGGATCCGTCCCAGGTCCTCGCCTTCGCCCGGCTGAACGCGCTCGTGACCCGCCCGTGCACGGGCGGCGAGCGGCCCCAGCCCGAGGCGCACAAGGCCGCGGGGCCCCGTGGTCCTGCCGTGCTGTACGCGGGCCTCGCCCAGGCGTACGAGCTGGCCGGAACACAGCTGCGCCGGGGCCACGGACCATGCGCAGGCGAGGAGTTGGACTGTTTCGTGGACGCGTACGCAAGCGCGTACGGCAGCCGGGACACCCCGGCCTTCCGCAGCGTGCTCGCCGGTCAGCTCGCCGTCGACCCTCGGATCGACCGGTACTGGGAGCTGGTGACCGGCGTGATCACCGCACCCGGCAGTCCGCCGGAGCCGACCGCCGGGACCGCGCACGACTGGCTGCTCGCGGCACTGGACGCGCAGGCCGTCGCGGCGGCGGGCTGAGCACCGGCCGGCGTCCTCGCGGTGGTCGACCGCGGGTCCGGCGGCGGCAAAGCCATCGCGGCGGCAGGTCTGCCCTTCGACGCCCTGTTCCGTATCGACGAGCTGCTTCCGCAGGGCGTGGGGTGAGCGGCACCCGACATGCTCAGGGCCGCGCGGCTCCGGTCCGCCGGCTCGGCGATCAGCGCATCTCCGCGGTGATCGCCCACCGTTCGTGGTCGCGCCAGGCCCCGTCGATGAACAGGAAGTCCGGCGAGAGTCCCTCCAGCCGGAACCCCGCCCTGCGCACCAGGGCGATCGAGCCCGTGTTGTCCGGCTGGATGTTCGCTTCGAGCCGGTGCAGGCCGAGCGGCCCGAAGGCATGCCCGATGACCAGCCCGAGCCCCTCGCTCATCAGGCCGCGCCGGGTGGCGTGGGCGAAGGCTCCGTAGCCGAGCGCGCCACAGCGGAACCCGCCGATGACGATGTTGTTGATGTTGATGAACCCGGCGATCGCCCCGTCGGTCCGGCCCTCGGCCTCCCCGTGCCGTTCGCACACGAGGAATCCCGCCTTCGTCGGGTCCTCGATGAGCACGCCCGCGTAGGCGGCGTACGCGTCGGGGCCGACGGGCGGGTAGAGCCAGGGACGATGCAGTTCCCTGCTCTCCCGGGCGCGGGCGGTGAACTCGTCCGCGTCGGCGTGTGTGAAGGGGCGGATCGCCGTGCGCGGACCCTCGGCCAGGTAGGTGGTGTCGGACATCGGCCCAGCCTAGATCGTCGCCGCCCGGCCCATCGGGGCCGGGTGGCGGCGAAAGGCATCTACTTGGTCCGCCGCCGGAAGACGTACGCCCCACAGGCCATGCCGGCGAGGAACATCACGATCAGCCACACGTACAGCGGCATGGTCACCAGCGGAACGATGAGGCGGACCTCGACCTCTTCGGTGTTCTCCGCGATGAACACGACCGACAGAACCGCGATGATGATGACGAGGATGCGGGCCGGTGTGAACGCACCCGTGCTGCCCTTGCTGCCGCTCGACACGTCTTTCGGGCTCATGAGGCGTGCCCCTTCCCTGGTTCTGGTGCGCCACCGTCCCCCGGAGCACCAGGATGGCTCCGTTCGGGTGCCGGGGGGCGGTGCTGTACACCCATTCGGGTGACGGCTGCCTACCGGCGCCAGGGCCTGCCCGGCAGATCGGACCCGGACAGACCCTGGCCGGCGGATCGGGGCCGGACCTGCCCTACCGCATCACTCCCCCGCGGTGCCGACCACCGGAAGCTCCAGCACGCCGGTGTCCCCGGGCGCGCTGACGACCGTGACGGGCTTGATGCCTCGGTTGCCGAAGTACGCGCTGTCGCTGGCCGCGATCGCGAATTCGAGCCGGTGCCCCGCCTCGTACCGGTGGACGATGCCGGGCAGCTGAACGGTGAAGGGCCGCGTCACGTCGGGCACCCGGACCGGCGAGACGAGACGGTTCACCAGCGTCTTGGTGCCGTCCGGCGCGACGTCGTACACCTTGGCGAACAGGACGAGCTTGTCGGCGGCGTCTCCGCTGTTCTGCACGCGTTCCGTCTTCGGCGAGACGACCTTGAGCGTGGCCTTCGGGGACCCGACCACATCGACCGCCGAGCCGAGGGGTGCGCTGGTCCAGCCGAGGTAGGTGCCCAAGGTGTCGTACGGCTTCGGGTCGGGCAGTCCGATGAGACCGGCGAGTGAGCTCTCCGAGTGGCTGGTGGGCACCAGCCAGTTGGTGTACTGGCGGCTGCCTCGTGCGACCTTGGCGCGGTTGTCGACGAGCTTGCCGTCGCCGGAGAGGTACATCTTCCGCGTGAGGCCGGGGACGGCGTCCGCGGTGCCGTAGCCGCTCTGCCAGTCACGGTAGTAGGCGAACTCCGGCCCGGTGTCCTTCGTCGTCTCGTGGCGGAGGTAGCGGTCGAACCAGGCGAGGATCCGCCCGCCGACGTAGCTGGTCTCCAGATTGCCCTGCCCCAGGTCGAGTTCACCCTCCACCTGGCCGCCGCTGTGGCCCCAGGCCTGCCAGATCATCTTGGCCGTGGTGCCCTGCGCCTTGAGCGTCCGGTACGTGGCCGTCGCCTCGTTGAGGTTGAACAGGCTGTCGGCCTGACCCTGAATCAGAAGAGTGGGCGCCTTGACGCGCTTCAGGTACGAGACGGGCGAGACGCTGCGCGCGTAGTCGAGCATGGCGTCGGTCCTGCCGGCCGGGTAGCGGCCGGAGTTGAGCAACCGGATGGTGTCGCAGGCCTGCGCGGCGAAGTGGAGGCAGTCCAGGCTCCCGAAGCGGGACGGGTCGAGGCTGGGGCTGAGAAGCATCTGCCCCTCCCCCATCAGGTAGAAGCCGTTGGTCCACTGCCACTTGAAGACGCCTGCGGTGTCGGAGGAGACGCCCGCGGCCGCGCCGGTGTTGTTGGGAGCGAGCGCATAACCGAGGTCGTTCCAGGTGATGAGCGGGACGAGGGCGTCGACGCGGGGGTCGACCGCCGCGGTGGCCATCTGGATGGCTCCGCCGTACGAGCCGCCGATCATGCCGACCGTGGGGTCTCCGGGGCCGTCCTGGGCGACGAAGTCGGCCTTGGTGCCGTCGTCGGCGGCGCGTGTTCCGCCGAGGAAGTCGACGAGGGCCGCCGCCGCCCTGCCGTCGGTCTCCGGGTCGTCGAGCGTGATGCGGCAGCCGGACTTGCCGAAGCCCAGGCCGGAGTAGACGAGTCCGGCGTAACCGCGCGCGGCGAACGCCTTGCCGATGCCGTCGGTCGAACCGTCCGACTTGCTGCCGCCGAAGCCGTTGGTGGCGAGGACTGCGGGCACCGGATGCCGGGCGTCGGCCCCGGCGGGGCGGTAGAGGTCGGCGTCCACGGTGCAGGACCGGCCGCCCGCGGACACGGTGAACTTCAGTGCGGTGACGGTGTACTCGGACGTCGCGCCCGCCGTTCCCGCCTGTGCGGTACCGGCGAACACGAGGGGCGCGGCAAGCGCGGCCCCGGCGACGAAGGCGAGTGGTCTGCGGGACAGCGACTTCGACAACTTCGACCGTGAACGGGAACGGGAACCGGAGACAGCACGCGACACGAGGACCTCCACGCCGAGGACACCTTACCGACCGGTAAGTATTGGGCCGCGCTCATGCTGTGACACAGGTCATGGCGGTGTCAACGCCCAGGACGGTGATTCCTGAAGGTTGTTCAGCTTCTCCCCATCACCGACCCGTTCGGGCCCGCACCCCGCCCTCGCACCCCGTCCTCGCGCCCCGTCCTCGCGCCCCGTCCTCGCGATCAGACCAGCGCCGGCACCTCGACGGTGAGCGTGGCCGGGCCGCCGTCGGCCGGCGCGTCCAGCAGGGCCGGCACCCCGAGCGGGATCGTCAGCGCGGTGGGCCCGTGCCCGAAGCCGAGTTCCTCGACGACGGGGATGCCCAGGGGGCCGAGCCGGTCGATGAGCACCGACCGCACCCGCTCGTACGGCCCGCAGCCCGCCCAGGAACCACAGGCCACCCCGGCCACGCCGTCGAGCGCTCCGGCCCGCAGCAGCTGGGTGAGGATCCGGTCGATGCCGTACGGGTCCTCCGTGGTGTCCTCGATGACGAGCAGACCGCCGCGGGCCGACGTGCGGGCGTGCGGGGTGGCGAGGTCGGCGGCGAGCAGGCTCACACAGCCGCCGTACGTGATGCCCCGGGCCCGCCCCGGCACCAGCGCCCTGGCATCGTCGAGCCCCAGCGTCATCACGGAATCGGGCTCGAAGAGGGTGGCGCGCAGGGACTCCCGGGTCCGCGGGTCCTTCAGGAAGGTCTCCGTACCCACCATGGGGCCGTGCAGCGTGGCGAGCCCCGTCCGCAGGGCGAACGCCTCATGGAGCACGGTGATGTCGCTGTAGCCGACGAACACGTTGGGTCCGGCGGCCCGCATCGCCGACCAGTCCACCAGATCGACCATGCGGTGTGCCCCGTACCCGCCGCGGGCGCAGATCACCGCGTCGACGGACGGATCGCACCAGGCGTCCTGGAGGTCACGGGCCCGCGCCTCGTCCGCACCGGCGAGGTATCCCAACTCCCGGTGCACATCCAGCACATGCGGCATCACGACCGGGTCGAGCCCCCAGCCGCGCAGAAGGTCGAGGCCGGGCTCCAGCCGGTCGGCGGGCACCGGTCCGCTCGGGGAGACGACGGCGACCCTGGCGCCCGCGCGCAGCCGGGCGGGACGAGTCAGTGGGGCAAGGGTCATTTCGGTCGCCGCTTCTTCAGCGGTCACTTCTTCAGCTGTCACTTCTCCAGCGTTCACTTCTTCAGTTCCAGCCGCGGCACGTCGGTCCGGTCGATCCCGAACGTCTGCACGTACAAGGAGAGTTCGGACTCCAGTGCGCTGATCATGGTCTCGGCGCGCCGGAATCCGTGCCCCTCACCCGGGTACGTGAGATAGGCGTGCGGAATGCCGCGCCCCTCGACCGCGGCCAGGAACCGCTCGCACTGCACGGGCGGGCAGATCGGGTCGTCCTCCCCCTGGAGCAGCAGGAAGGGGGTGGTGAGCCCGGCGGTGCGGCTGATCGGCGACCTGTCGCGATAGCGGTCAGGGACCTCGGCAAGGGGGCCGACCAGCGACTCCAGGTACTGCGACTCGAAGTCGTGGGTCTCGTCGGTGCCCCAGCCCGTGAGGTCGAGGATGGGATAGATGATCGTGCCGCAGGCGTAGACGTCGGTCCCGGTCAGCGAGGCGGCGGTGGTCCATCCCCCGGCGCTGCCGCCACGGACGGCGAGCCGGCGGGGGTCGGCGGTGCCCTCTGCGGCAAGCGCGCCGGCGACGGCCGCGCAGTCCTCCACATCGACGACGCCCCACTGTTCGCGCAGCCGGTTGCGGTAGGACCGGCCGTAGCCGGTGGAGCCGCCGTAGTTGACCTCGGCGACGCCGATGCCGCGCGAGGTGAAGTAGGCGATCTCCAGGTCCAGTACGAGCGCGGCATGGCCGGTCGGGCCGCCGTGGGCCCACACCACATAGGGCGGCAGCTCGCCCTCGGGGCCGGTGCGGTCGGGGCTGTGCGGCGGGTAGACCTGGGCGTGGATCTCGCGGCCGCCGGGTCCGGTGAAGGTGCGGACGACGGGCTCGGGGTAGTACGCCGGGTCGACCGCGTCCTCGTGCGGTGCGCCGATGATGCGGGTGTGCCCGGTCGAGGTGTCCAGCTCCACGATCTCGTACGCGCTGTGCGGACTCGCCGCGATACCGATGACGCGGCTGCCCTGCACGGCGAGGGTTTCGGCCCATTCGGTCCAGGGCCCGGCGATGTCGACGAGGTCGCCCGACTCCGGGTCGAGGATGCCGAGGGTGGTGGAACCCTTGCCGTGGATCGCGGCGATCAGCCCGTTGTCCAGCGGGCAGAACCAGTTGAGCCCGATCTTCCAGAGCGGTCCGGCGAACTCTTCGTCACGGAAGCAGAGTTCGACGGCTTCCCGCTGCGGGTCGGCGCGGTAGAGGTTCCACCACCCGCTGCGGTCACTGGCGAACAGCAACTGCCCGCCCGCGTCCCACCGGATCTGCGGTACGGATTCCTCCGGGCCGCCCACGAAGCTCCGGGCGTCGTGGAACGTGCCGTCCTCGCCGATGTCCGCGAGCATCACCTCGGTACCGTCCCACGGCATCCGCGGATGGTCCCAGGCGATCCAGGCCGCACGCCTCCCGTCGGGCGACACCTCGGGGCCGGTGACGAACCGGTGCCGGTCGTCGGAGAGTTCGCGTATCGCGGACCGGTCACCGGCCGCCGATCCGTCCAGCGGCACGGCGGCGATGACGCGGCGCAGGTCGGTCGGGCCCTCGCCGGTGAACTCCTCCAGGACGCACCAGACCTCGCCCTCGGCGCCTCGGTCCGGATGCAGCCGGGGGTCGACCCAGCGCAGTCCGCCGCCGACGGCGGAGACGGGGGTGAGCGGCCAGGGTTCACGGGGCCCGTCGGGCGCGTAGGCGTACAGCCGCTGGTCGTCGAAGTGCACGAAGACGATCAGCGGGCCGCCCTCGGCCCGCCCGGTGCCGGCCCACGGCCTGCCGCCGTACTCGATGACCCGGCTGCGGGCGTTCCACGGCGCGGGCAGCTCCGCCGTGGTGCCGTCCGGCAGTCTGCGGACCAGGGCGCGCCGGCCGGCCTGGGCCGGCCGGGGCTCCGTCCACCACAGCTCGTCGCCGACCGCTCCGACGTACTCGGGGCGGCCGTCGCGGGAGGCGGCCAGCGCGGCGTCGATCGGTGACGGCCAGCTTCCGTAGGCCCCTGTGGATACCATGTTCAATTCCCCCGAGCGGTTCAGGCGGTACGCAGATAGTGGTCCAGGACCCGGACGCCGAAGTGCAGCGCCTCGACGGGGACACGCTCGTCCACGCCGTGGAAGAGGGCCTGGTAGTCGAAGCCGAAGGGCAGCTTCAGCGGCGAGAAGCCGTAGCCGGTGATGCCGAGCCGGGAGAACTGCTTGGCGTCGGTGCCGCCGGACATGCTGTACGGGACAACGTGGCCGTCCGGGTCGAACTGCTCCACCGCGGCACGGAGTTTGGCGTACGTGGGTGAGTCGACCGGCGCCTGGAGCGGCACCTCGCGGTGGTGGAACTCCCAGTCGACCGAGGGGCCGGTGAGCCGGTCCAGGGTGGTGCGGAACTCGTCCTCGCCGCCGGGGACCATCCGGCCGTCGATGTAGGCGGTGGCGTGGCCCGGGATCACGTTGACCTTGTAACCGGCTTCCAGCATCGTCGGGTTGGAGCTGTTGCGGACGGTCGGCGCGACGAGCTCGGCGGCCGGTCCGATCTTGCCGAGGAGTTCGTCCACGTCGAAGCCGGGGGCGTCGAGGTCGGGGTGGATGCCGTGCAGTGCGGCGATCTCGGTGAGTGCGGCGCGGACGGTCGGGGTGAGGCGCACCGGCCATTCGTGGGCGCCGATCCGGGCGACGGCGGCGGCCAGCGTGCTGACCGCGTTCGCGTGGTTGACCTTGGAGCCGTGGCCCGCCTTGCCGTGAGCGGTGAGCTTGAGCCATCCGGTGCCGCGCTCGCCCGCCGCGATGGGATAGAGCGGCATGTTCGGTCCGGCGTGGAAGGTGAAGGCGCCCGACTCGCTGATGCCTTCCGTACACCCCTCGAAGAGTGCGGCGTGCCGGTCGGCGAGGAAGCCGGAGCCGTCGTCGGCGCTGGCCTCCTCGTCGGCGGTGTACGCGATCACGATGTCGCGGCGGGGGCGGATGCCGGCCCTGGCCCAGTACCGGACGACGGCGAGGACCATCGCGTCCATGTTCTTCATGTCGATGGCGCCGCGGCCCCAGACGACTCCGTCGCGCACCTCGCCGGAGAAGGGGTGCACGGTCCAGTCGTCGGCCTCGGCGGGCACCACGTCCAGGTGGCCGTGGACCAGGAGGGCGTCCGCGGCGGGGTCGGTGCCCGGGATCCGGGCGACCACGTTGGTTCGGCCGGGGGTGCGCTCCAGCAGCGCCGGTTCGAGCCCCGCGGCGGCCAGCCGCTCGGCGACGTACTCGGCCGCGGGACGTTCGCGGCAGTCGCCGCCGCCCCGGTTCGTGGTGTCGATGCGGATCAGTTCGGAGGTGAACGTCACCGATTCGTCGAGCGCGAGCTCGTCGACGCTGTCCTTGGGGGTGCTCGCCTCAGCCATACTGTTCCTCCACGGCGGACGACACGATGGTCGTCACCGCCTTGAACGTGCGGATACCTTCGTACATCGTCGCGCTCGTGTAGGCGACACGCCTCTCGCCGGAGGGTGCCACGCCGGGTACGACCGTGGCCGCGGCGGCCAGGTGTTCGGCGTCGAACTCCAGCTCCACGGTGAACGGGCCGCCGTCGACCGGTGTGTACCGCCCGGCGAGCGCGGCCGCCTCCTTGGCCGCCGCACGGATGTCGGCGGCGGTGCGGGCGGGGGTGCGGCAGACCGCGGCGTAGCGCGACACATAGTCCTTGACGGCGACCGTCCGCGCGTCGGGGGCGTACCCCTCGGCGTCCACGCAGGTCAGGTCGTCGCCGGTGACGAGGACGACGGGGACGCCGTACTCCGCGGCCACATGGGCGTTGAGCAGGCCCTCGCTGGCCCTGATCCCGTTCAGCCACACCCCGGTGATGGAGTTGGCCAGATAGGTGTGGGCCAGGACGCCTTCCGTGCCGGCGCCCGTGTGGTAGCCGACGAAGGCGACGGCGTCGACGTCGCCGTGCTGGATGCCCTCCACCATGCTGAGCGACTTGTGCTTGCCGGTGAGCATCTGGACCCGGTCGTCGAGCTGCTCAAGCAGCAGGTTGCGCATGGTCCAGTGGGCCTCGTTGATGAGCACCTCGTCGGCGCCCCCGTCATAGAAGCCGAGGGCGGCCGCGTTGACGTCGGAGGTGAATAGGGAGCGGCACCGCTCCCACTGAGGCGTGCCGGGCAGCACATCGGCCGGCCAGGTCACGCCGGTGGCGCCTTCCATGTCGGCGCTGACGAGGATCTTCATGCGGCCACACGGTACGCGCCACAGAACGCGCAGGCCAGGGCTGCCGTGACCTCCAGAGGTCCATTCCACTGAAGGCCGCGGGCCCTGGCGTGCAGGCCCCGGGGATATTCAGACGGCAAAGGCCGTTCGGTGTTCGTGGACGCGCAGGTTGAGCGTGACGAGGTCCAGCAGCGGCGTGTCCACGGACAGGAGCCTGGCCCGGTCGACCAGGTCACCGAAGACCTGCTCGACCTCGGTCGGGGCGCCCTGGGCGACGTCGCGGTACAGCGAGGCGGTGAGGGGCGAGCCCTCCGTGGTGAGCATCTCGGCCACGGCGTCGAGTTCCTTCTCCCGTACGGGGTGGCCGGCGGCTGCCGCGACGGCTGCGCACTCGGCCAGCAGGGCGGTGACGAAGCCCTGTCCCCCGGGAACGGCCCGGACGTCGCCGACGGTGCCGCGCATCAGACAGGTCAGCCCCGCCAGGGTGCTGATGAACACCCACTTGCTCCACATCGCCGTGCGGATGTCCTTGGACTGGTACGTGTCGATGCCCGCGTCGGCGAGGACGGCGGCGATCGCCTCCACCCGCGGGGACGTGCCGCCCTGCTGCTCGCCGATCGTCAGGCTTGCGACCGGGGCGAGGCGCACGATGTCCCCTTCCGCGTTCAGCGTGGTGATGACCTTCGCGACGCCGCCCAGCACCGCCTTCTCGCCGAAGCGGTCGTTGAGCCGCGCGAGATGCGCCATGCCGTTGAGCAGCGGCACGATCGCGGTGCCCGGTCCGACGGCCGGCGCGATGTCGTCGAGGGCCCCGCCCAGGGCCGTGGCCTTCACCGAGAGCAGCACCAGGTCGTAGGCGTCGGTGAGCCGGTCCGCGGTGACGAGCCGGGGCGTGAGCGTCTCCTCCTCCCCCAGCCCGGTGATGCGCAGGCCCCGCTCGCGGAGAGCGGCTGCGCGGCGCGGACGGACCAGGAAGGTGACGTCCTCGCCCGCCTGCGCGAGCCTGGCGCCGAAGTAGCCACCGGTGGCTCCTGCTCCTACGACCAGAATCTTCATGTACGTGCACCTTCCGGGTTCCGTGACCAAGGGTTCGGGGCGAGCGACGGGACCGCTCAGTCGCCGATACGCAGCACCAGCTTGCCGGTCGACGTGCGCCCCTCCATCAGCAGGTGTGCTTCGGCCGCATCCGCCAGCGCGTACTCGGCCGTCACCGGAAGGTCGACGTGTCCGTCGGTCACGGCGCGGAAGGCGCGCTCCGCGACGGCACGCAGGGTGGCGGGATCGTTCGCGGCCAGTTCCAGGATCGAGAAGCCGGCCACCGACCTGCTGCCCGGGTAGAGCTCGCTCTGCCCGGCACTCCAGGGCTGTGCGCCGCTCGCGTTGCCGAACGAGACCAGCCGCCCGAACACGGCGAGCGCGTCGATGCCGCGGCGCAGGGTGTCCCCGCCGACCGGGTCGAGCACCAGGTCGACGCCCCGGCCGCCGGTGGCACGGCGGACCTCGTCCGGGAAGGTGTCGCCGACGAACACCTCGTCGTAGCCGTGGGCGAGGGCGTAGTCGGCCTTCGCGGCGGAGGACACCACGCCGTACACGGCTCCGGCACCCGCTGCCCGGGCCAGCTGACCGGCCACCGTGCCGACTCCCCCGGCCGCGCCCTGCACCAGCACACTCTCACCCTCCCGCAGCCGCCCGACCTCGTGCAGCAGGGCGTGCGCGGTCGGCAGCACGGTGGGCAGGGTGGCGCCGGTGCGCAGGTTCACGCCGTCGGGGAGGGGGAAGACGGCGGCGGCCGGCGCCGTCACCACGTCCGCGTATCCGCCGCCGTCCAGGAACGCCGCGACCTCCTGCCCGGGGCTCAGCCCCTCGGTCCCCTCGCCGACCGCCCGCACCCGGCCCGAGACCTCCAGGCCCGGAACGAAGGGCAGTGCGGGCACCCGGTATCCGTCGGATCTGGCCTTGAGGTCGGCGAAATTGACGCCCGCGTAGGCGACGTCGATCGTGACCTGGCCGGGGCCCGGTTCGGGGGCGGCCATCTCGACGACCGCCAGCACCTCGGGCCCGCCGTACTCCTTGAACTCGACTGCACGCATGACAGACCGCCCCCTGGAAGTTGTGTTCAACGAAAATCGAACACTCGGAGTGTAAGATATTCATCGAACACTCAGCAAGGGCCACGGACACGAGGAGCGGAACATGCCCAACCAGCCTGCGGGCAGCGGACATCGCGCCGCCCCCGTACACACCGACCCCGCCGAGGTCTCCGTGCTCGGAGCCCTGTCCGCGCTGGCCGATCCGGTCCGTCTCCAGCTGGTCCGCGACCTGGCGGGCTCCGAGGACTGGACGCGCAGCTGCGGCAGCTTCGACGTACCGGTCGGCAAGGCCGCACTCAGCCATCACTTCTCCGTGCTGCGCGGGGCGGGCCTGGTGGAACAGCGCGACCTGGGCCCCAAACGGGTCAACCGGCTGCGCCGCGAGGAGTTCGAGGCCCGCTTCCCGGGTCTGCTGCACCTGCTGCTGCGGGCCGACGACGTCTGAGCCGGGGCTCGCGACGAACACGAAGAGGCCGGAGCCCCGCTTGCGGGGCTCCGGCCTCTTCGTGGTTCAGCGGCGCTTCGCGCCCTTCAGCAGCTCCTCGATCCTGTCGAGTTCCTTGTCGCTGAACTCCAGGTCACGGATCGCCTCGACGCTGTTCTCCAGCTGAGCGACGCTGCTCGCGCCGACCACCGCGGAGGTGACCCGGCCGCCGCGCAGCACCCAGGCCAGCGCCAGCTGGGCCAGCGACTGGCCGCGCTCGGACGCCAGTCGGTCGAGTTCGCGGAGCCGGCCGACCAGGTCCGGGGTGACCGAATCGGCCGACAGGAACGGGCTGTTGCCGGCCGCCCGCGAGCCCTCCGGGATGCCCCGGAGGTAGCGGTCGGAGAGGATGCCCTGTTCCAGCGGCGAGTAGGCGATGGAACCGATGCCCAGCTCGTCCAGAGCCGTGAGCAGTCCGTCCTCGACCCAGCGGTCCAGCATCGAGTAGCGCGGCTGGTGGATGAGCAGCGGGGTGCCGAGCTCCTTCAGGATCCGGGCGGCCTCCCTCGTCTGCTCGGCCGAGTAGTTGGAGACACCCACGTAGAGCGCCTTGCCCTGCTGCACCGCCGAGTGCAGAGCGCCCATCGTCTCTTCGAGCGGGGTCTCGGGGTCGGGCCGGTGGGAGTAGAAGATGTCCACGTAGTCGAGACCGAGGCGGCCGAGGCTCTGGTCCAGCGAGGAGAGCAGGTTCTTGCGCGAGCCCCACTCCCCGTACGGACCGTCCCACATCAGATAGCCGGCCTTGGTGGAGACGATGATCTCGTCCCGGTGCCGGGCGAAGTCCGTCCCCAGCGCGCGGCCCATCGCCGTCTCGGCGGAGCCGGGCGGCGGGCCGTAGTTGTTCGCCAGGTCGAAGTGGGTGATCCCGAGGTCGAACGCCCGGCGGAGGATCTGCCCCTGGGACTCCGGCGTCCGGTCACCGCCGAAGTTGTGCCAAAGACCCAGCGAGAGCGCGGGCAGCTTCAGACCGCTGCGCCCGGTACGCCGGTACGGCATGTCCTGGTAGCGGTCGGCGGACGGGATGTACATGCGGGCTCCACGGGAGAGATCGTTCCGGTTCACGACGGGGTACGACGTGCGGGGTCCAGGTTCGCCCACAACGATCCAGCAGTCCAACAGGAGATTCCGCTGGGATTCAGCGCCTATATTTCTCAATCATGGAGTTGCGCCAGCTGGAACATTTCGTCGCCGTCGCCCAGGAACGGCATTTCACCCGGGCCGCCGAGCGCGTCGCCGTTTCGCAGTCCGGCCTCTCCGCCTCCGTCCGGGCCCTGGAGCAGGAGCTGCGGACCCCGCTGTTCAGCCGGACCACCCGCAGCGTGCGGCTGACCGAGGCCGGGCGCGCCCTGCTCGTGGAGGCCGAGCGCACCCTGGCAGGAGCACGGGCTGCGAAGGACGCCGTCGACGCCGTTCGGGGGCTGCTGCGCGGCACCCTGTCGGTGGGCGTGGAGCAGTGCGTCGCCGGGGTGAGCCCGCCGCGGCTGCTCGCCGCCTTCCACCGCGCACACCCGCACATGGAGATCCGGCTCCGCCAGGAGGGCACGATGAACCTCCTGGACGGGGTGGCCGGCGGGCGGCTCGACATCGCCTTCGCCGCCACGGTCTCCCCCGTGGAGTGGCGGGGCGAGCTGGTCCCGCTGGCCCGTGAGCCCATGGTCCTGCTGTGCGCTGCCGGGCACCGGCTGGCGGCGGCGGACCGGGTCGGGTGGGACGAGCTGCCGGGCGAGGCGTTCATCGACTTCCATCCGGACTTCGGTCCGCGCCGTGCGGCCGACGAGGCGTTCGCGGCCGCACGGGTGCGCCGCACGGTGGCGCTGGAGGTCAACGACGTGCACAGCCTGCTGGAACTGGTGCACGAGGGGCTCGGCATCGCGGTGGTGCCGCACCACTTCTCCCGCAAGCCCGAGGCCCGGGATCTGGTGGCGGTACCACTCGACGGAGCGGACCAGCCGCACTACGAGAGCGTCGTGGTGCTTCCGGCCGCGCAGGCGATGAGCCCCGGGGCACGGGCGCTGATGGCGCTCGTACGGGAGGAGACCGGGCACTGACCCACGGCGGTCAGCCATTCAGCGCCTCGGCGAACGCCCCGTCCTCCTGCTCGACGCCGCTGCACGTGTCAGCGGCCTTCGACGTGTCCTCACCGGTGCACGCCCGGTCGCGGAACGCCGCCCAGAGCGACAGCGCACCGACCCCCTGGCGCCGGGCGAAGGAGCGCAGGGACGCCGCGTCGGCCAGGGTGAAGGTCTCCCCCGCCACATCGTTGACGCCGATCATCACGGTGATGTGCAGCGCCCGCCAGGCCTCGGCGTCGGACAGCGCGAGGACGTCGGCGATCTGGTCATGGGCGGCCGAGGCCGCCTGCTGCGCGTAGTCGCTCATGTCGCCGTCGTGGGACGAGCTGTAGTTCATCGCCATGATGTTCACCGCCGAGACCTCGACGCCCCGGGCGACTGCGTCGTCGAGGACGGCTGTCCCACTCGCCTCCAGGCCGTCGGGCATGACCGGCAGGGTGTACGTGACGTCCAGGTCCCGCTCCTGCTGGAGCAGGTGCAGGGCCTCGTTGCGACGGGTGACCGAGGGGGTGTCGGTGAGAGCGTCGCCCTCGATGTCGAAGTCCGCCTTGGTCGCTCCGACGGCGTCCAGCACCTCTCCGTACACATCGGCGAGTTCCTGCGCGCTGTCGCAGGCGAGTGCCGCTTCGGTGCCCGCGGCCCCTCCGAAGGAGACCCGGATGTCCGCACCGGAGGCGGTGAGCGCCGCGACGCGCGAGACGACCGCAGGGTCGGTGGCCGCCGCGCTGCCGCCCCAGAGCGGGGTGCAGCCGCCTCCGCCGGCAACCACGAAGGCGAGGTCGTACGTGTCGGGGGAGCCCGCGGCGTCCGTGTCCGCGGCGTCCGTGGCGCTGACGTAGGGGGTGTACGCGGTGGCTGCCTGGGCCGTTGCGGTGGCGCTCGGTCGAGGGGCCGACGCAGCGCCCTGGTCCGCCGCGGTGCCGGTCGCACAGGCGGAGCAGGCGAGAAGGAGCGCCGCAAGGCCGGCGCCGGCCGCCGCCGGCCGGAAGGATGACATACGCATGGTGTTTGCACCTGCTTTCGGCAAAGAGTGCCCCGCAGCTGCGACACAGTGGGACCGGAACACCCGAAACCTCTCACACCCGCCCAGCAGCACCCTCACAGCCAAGCCACAGCCGGACGGCACGCATCACCATGATCCACACGCCAACGCCCAAATATCCCTGGGCCGTTGATGGAATCTTGGACTCAATGCACTGCGAATCACCGCCCACATACTCTCAGCCGACCGACAGGTGACGGACCGATCCACAGCGTTCGGCCAGCAAAGCACCAGCCTTCGCACATGACCATTGGTCAACATACGCAAATGCCTTCCGATACCCCTGTCGATACAGATCCGGCCGTGCGTGGCCGACACCGCAAACACGCGCGCACCTCCCTGCCCTCGGCGCAGGACGGGCCCGTCTTCGTGGACAGCTCCGGCCGGCGCGCCCGGCTGCTGCGCCGGGCCGGTGCGGTGCTGGGTGTCACCTGCGTCGGGTACGCCGCCGTTCTGGCCCTTTCCTTCATGGGCGGGATCTCCTTGTCCCCCTCGACGCTGCTCCCCTTCGACGGCACGTCCAATGCCCAGGGCGGCCCCGGCGGCGGACCCCCTGGCGGCAGCAGCGCGTACGCCCCGCCGAGCACCGGCACGGCCCGATGAGCCGCAGCCGCCCGTCGGCGGTACCGGGGCCCCGAGTGGTCGTCGCCCTGTTGCTGCTCCTGGGCCTGGTCTCCGTGATGCTGCTCGACGGTTATCTGAGGGCCGAGGTCGGCGACGACCAACGGATCCGCTCCGGCGCGAGTGCGGACAAGGTGCCGGACAGCGTCCTGGACGGCGGTCCCCTGCTCAGCTTCCCGGGCGGCACCGCGCGCACCCAGTCGGTGCCGGACAAGACGATCGTGCTGACCTTCGACGACGGGCCCGATCCGGAATGGACCGGCAAGGTGCTCGACGTCCTGGACGCCAACGACGTCCCGGGCACGTTCTTCCTCGTGGGCTCCATGATCTCGCGCTATCCGAGCCTCGTGCGCGACATGGTCGACGGCGGCAACGAGGTGGGCATCCACACGTTCACGCACGTCGACCTCTCCTACCAGGGTGCTTCCCGCATCACGCGTGAGCTCGCCCAGACGCAACTGGCCCTGGCCGGGGCCGCCGGCATCACCACGACACTGTTCCGCGCCCCGTACTCGTCCACGAACGACTCCATCGACAACTACAGCTGGCCCGTCTACGAGAAGCTCGGCGCCCTCGGCTACACCAGCGTCTTCATCGACACCGACAGCGAGGACTGGCAGCAGCCGGGCGTCGACAAGATCATCGACCTGGCCACTCCGAAGAGCGGCAAGGGCGCCTCCGTGCTCTTCCACGACTCGGGCGGCGATCGCGAGCAGACCCTTGAGGCGCTGCCCCGGTACATCAAGAAGATGAAGGCGAAGGGCTACACCTTCACCACGGTGAGCGGCGCCCAGCAGCAGGACGAGCAGACTCGGGCACAGTCCGGACAGGGCACCCCGGCCCCGGGCGGACAGGCAGCCACTCCGCCGGCCGCCGCCTCCGATCCCGAGCAGGCCGCGCACCGCAAGGCCGACACCACCACCCTCTGGGAGGGCCGGGCGCTTCTCGCCGCCGTCGCGGTCGCCGAGTGGACGATGCCCGGACTCGCCGCGGCACTGACCGTCGTCGGGGTCGCCGTGCTGGGACGGTTCGGGCTGATGCTCGTCCTTGCCCGGAGCCACTACCGGCGGCGCAACAGACGCCGGTTCGCCTGGGGGCCCGCGGTCACCGGCCCGGTGAGCGTGATCGTGCCCGCGTACAACGAGAAGGAGTGCATCGCCCACACGCTCAACTCGCTGGCGTCCAGCACCCATCCGATCGAGATCATCCTCGTCGACGACGGGTCGACCGACGGGACCCCGGAGATCGCCGAGGCCCTGGGACTGCCCAACCTCCGTGTCGTACGCCAGGAGAACGCCGGCAAGTCGGCCGCTCTCAACAACGGTGTGCGGCAAGCGCGTTACGACATCGTGGTGATGATGGACGGCGACACCGTCTTCGAACCCGACACCGTGCACCGGCTCGTGCAGCCCTTCGGTGACCCGGCCGTCGGCGCGGTCGCCGGAAACGCCAAGGTCGGCAACCGCAACACGATCATCGGCGCCTGGCAGCACATCGAGTACGTGATGGGCTTCAACCTCGACCGCCGGATGTACGACCTGCTGCGCTGCATGCCCACCATCCCCGGTGCGATCGGCGCGTTCCGCCGCACGGCGGTGCTGGACGTCGGCGGCATGAGCGAGGACACGCTCGCCGAGGACACCGACATCACGATCGCCCTGCACCGGGCCGGCTGGCGCGTCGTCTACGCCGAGCACGCCCGTGCGTGGACCGAGGCCCCGGCGTCCCTGGGGCAGCTGTGGAGGCAGCGCTACCGCTGGAGCTACGGCACCATGCAGGCCCTGTGGAAGCACCGGAGGTCCGTGAGCGATCGCGGGCCGTCGGGCCGTTTCGGCCGGGTCGGGATGCCGTTGGTGGTCCTCTTCCAGATCGTCACACCGGTCTTCGCCCCGCTGATCGACGTGTTCACGCTCTACGCGATGCTGTTCGTGGACTTCAGGGCGTCCCTGGTGGCGTGGCTGGCAGTCCTGCTGGTGCAACTCGTCTGCGCGGCCTATGCGTTCCGCCTGGACCGCGAGAAGTACCGGTATCTGCTCATGCTTCCGCTCCAGCAACTCGCGTACCGGCAGCTGATGTATCTCGTACTCATCCACTCGTGCGTCACCGCGGCGACCGGCGGCCGGCTGCGCTGGCAGAAGCTGAAACGGACCGGCGTGGTCGGCTCCCCCGTGTCCGGTACGGAGAGCCGCTGATGGGGGGTACCCACAGGCGGGGTGCGCCATTCGCGACCGCCCCCGCAGAACCAGCCCCCGACGGCCGTGACCGCTGGTTCGATGTGCTGCGGGCCTTCGCGCTGGTCCGTGTCGTCACCTACCACACCTTCGGATGGCCGTGGCTGGGGCTTGTGTTCCCGTCGATGGGTGTGATGTTCGCGCTCGCCGGTTCGCTCATGGCGCGTTCCCTGGAGCGCCCTGCCCGACAGGTGATCCGGGGGCGGCTGCGCAGGCTGCTGATCCCGCTGTGGGTGTTCGGCCTGCTCCTCGGTGTGGCGATGCTGCTGCACGGCTGGGTGCCGGGCGCCGATGTCCTGTACTGGGTGCTGCCGGTGGGCGATCCGCCGGGCGACGCGTGGGGCGAGCAGGCCTGGGCGGTGCTGTGGTACCTGAGGACGTACCTCTGGTTCGTCCTCCTGTCACCCGTCCTGCTGCGGGTCTTCCGGCTCGCGCCGCTCCCGGTGGTGGCGCTCTCTCTCGTCCCCGTCCTGGTGCTGACCGCGCTGGGCGGGGGGCCGGACGGGCGGCTGGGGAGTGCGCTCAGCGATGTGTCGGTCTTCCTGTTCTGCTGGCTGCTCGGATTCGCCCACCGCGACGGGGTGCTCGACCGGCTGCGTCCCGGCCAGGTCGTCGCAGTGGCGCCGGTCCTGCTGGCGGGGGGAGGCTGGTGGGCCCTGCACCACCGGGTCGACGGGTCGTACGACCTCGACGACATTCCGCTCGCCCAGGCACTGTGGTCCGCGGGATTCGTCCTGCTGCTCCTGCGGTTCCGGCCCGCCTGCGCATGGCTCGGCCGCCGCCCGGTGGCGGCACGGGTGGTGAAGGTCTTCAACGCCCGTGCCGTGACCGTCTATCTGTGGCACGAGGTGGCGCTGATGGCTGGCGTGCCGCTGATCGACCTGATGTGGAACGTCCCCGCCTTCGAACGACATCTGCCCCTCGGCAGCACCTGGCTGCAGTTCGGCGTCGCCTGGGTGCTGATCGCCGCGGCCGTGGCGCTCTTCGGCTGGGTCGAGGACGTCGCGGCGCGACGGAGGCCGCGACTGCTGCCGTGAAGGACGCGGCCGGCCCCGGACGGACTCCACGCCCGGGGCCGGTGCGCGCTCCCCGGATCAGCGGGCGGCCAGGACGAACCACCGCGCCGGCAGGTCGATCCGGGTTCCGTCGGGCAGGTACTCGGTCTGCGGCAGGGCCGTGTCACCGCTGTCCAGGGTGGTCAGCCCGGCCGCCCGCAGCACCTCCGGCACCTCCTCCTCGGTGGCGTTCGCCGGTTTCAGCCCGTGCTCGAAGACCCGCCGCAGCTTCTCGGGCGGCCCGTCCGGCCCCTGGGACGCCTGCTCCAGCACGGCCTTGGAGGCCGGGGTCAGCTCGGCAACGAAGGCCCGTCCGTGTTCCCCCAGCAGCGTCGCCACGGCCGCCGCGACCGCCGGCCTGGCCTCGGGGTCGCTCTGGTGGATGACCGCCCGCATGTAGACGTTCGTATCGCCGATCCGCTCATGCAGGGCGCGCACCGCGTCGCCGTCGACCAGGTCCAACTGGATGAACTCGGCTATGCCTTCAAGGTCCGCCCGCCGGGCGTGGCCGATCGCGGCGTGCGAGAGGTCCACGCCGATCGCGCGGGCGAACCGGGTGGCCAGATAGCGGGTCTGGGTGCCGTTTCCGCAGCCGAGGTCCACGACGGGCAGTGTGGCATCGGCGTACGGCAGAAGCAGCTCGCTGTGCGGTACGGCGCTCAGCGAGGGGTCGGCGTCCCAGATCGCCTCGCCGGGTGTGTCCGAGGTGGCCGACCAGAAGCCTTCCCACGCCTCGCGGTATCGCTGCGACACATCCATGCGCACTCCCAGGTCCGGCCGTCCCGCGGCTTTTCGCTCAGGACCGGACTATCGTCTTCCGCCGCCGTGGGCAAGTGTGCGCACACGGTTGAAGGCCGGATTCACCAGGTGACCGACCGGGGGTGCGGTACGCGGGAGAGCGCCAGCTCGAACCAGACGGTCTTGCCGCGCGCCGTGGTGCTGCTGCCCCATTCGCGCGCGAGGCCGCTCACCAGGACCAGTCCGCGGCCGAACTCGTCGTGGTCGGTGGCGCCCAGCAGCGTGGCGGGGGCGGGCTCGTCGTCGCTGACCTCGCACAGCAGGGCGCCGGTGCGCACCAGCCGGAGCCCGATGTGGTGGGTGCGGCCGTGCTTCACCGCATTGGTGACGAGCTCACTGACCATCAGCTCGGCGGCCTCCACCGCGTCCGGCAGATCCCAGTCGAGGAGCCGGCCTCGGACCAGCCGGCGGGCTCTGGCCACCTCGCGTGGGTCCAGGGCCAGTTGCCACTCGGCGACGTCGTCGTCCGGGATGCCGTTGAGCCGGGCCATGAGCAGGGCCACATCGTCCTTGCGGCCGCCGCTGGGGTTCAGGGCCCGGATGATCGTGTCGCAGGCGTCGTCCATCGACGCGGCGGGATGGGCTGCCGAGGCGCAGAGCGCGGCCAGGCCTGCCCCGATGTCCTGTCCCCGCACCTCGACCAGGCCGTCGGTGCAGAGCACCAGCCGGTCGCCGGGCCGCACCCGCACGGTGGCGGTCTCGAAGGCAACGCCGCCGACGCCGATCGGCGCGCCGGTCGGCAGGTCGAGCAGCTCGGCCCGGCCGTCCTCGGCCCGGACCAGTACGGGCGGGATATGACCGGCGTTGGCGATCTGGAGCTCGGAGCGGATCGGGTCGTAGACCGCGTACAGGCAGGTCGCGAGGTACTGCTCACCGAGCCGCTGGGCCAGGTCGTCGAGGTTGCGCAGCAGTTGGGCGGGCGGCATCTCCATGGTGGCCATGGTCAGCACGGCGGTGCGTAACTGACCCATCATTGCTGCAGAGTTGAGGCCGTGCCCCATCACGTCGCCGACGACGAGAGCGGTCCGGGATCCGGGGAGCTTCACCGAGTCGAACCAGTCGCCGCCGACCCTGCCGAGCCGGGCGCCGGGCAGGTAGCGGGTGGCGATGTCACAGCCCGCCATGCGCGGTTCGATCTGCGGCAGCATGCTGTCCTGGAGCGTCTCGGCGACGTTCTCCTGGTACGTGTACATCCGCGCGTTGTCGAGGACGAGCCCGGCCCTGGCGGCGAGTTCGGCGCCAGTGGTGCGGTCCATGTCGTCGAAGGGTTCGCGTCCGGGTCGGCGCATCAGCACCATGAAACCGAGCACCACGTCACGGGCCTTGAGCGGCACGATGAGCAGGGAGCGGTGCGTGATCAGGGGGCGCAGGTCGCGCTTCTCGAACTCGCCCGAGATCCGGTTGCTCAACTCCTCGCCGACGTAGGGGACGATGACCGGCTCGCCGGTGACCATGCACCGGAAGAACGGGGTGTGTTCGGGGAAGGCGATGGATTCGCCGACGGGCACGGTGTCGTCCCAGCGGCCCGGTTCGTCGTTGTGCTCGACCCAGACGCGGTGCCAGATCGTCGTGACGTCGGGCGGCCCGTCCGGAAAGCCCTCGCCTGCCAGGACCGCGGCGCGCAGATGCGTCCCCGCGAAGTCGGTGAAGCGGGGCACGGCGGCACTGGTGACCTCGCGGATGGTGCGTTCCAGGTCGAGGGAGGTGCCGATGCGGCCGCTGACCTCGTTGAGGAACTCCAGCCGTTCGCGGACCGCCGCGTATTCGAGGTCCAGCTCGGGGCGGGGTGCCGCACGAGGGACGGGCGCACCCCCGGCGGTGCGCGGGCGGCCGTCGGCGGTGCGGCGTCCGGTGCGCCGCGCCACACCCCAGTCGGGGGTCACCGGGATCCGGTCGTGGTGGCTGAACTCCAGGACCGGATAGCCGAGTTCAAGGACCTGGGAAACGATCCTGGTGGCCTCCTGGACGCTCATGCTGGGCAGGATCTCGGGCAGCCGCGAGGAGAGGTCCCGATAGTCGGGGAAGTCGGTGTGCAGGGCGAATCCGGGAGAGATGGTCTCGGTGTCCCCGCCGGCCCCGTCGCCCCGCAGCGGTGCGGAGTCCGCGGCGAGCACGAGCAGCCGTTCGGGGCCGGGGCCGACGAGCGGATAGGCCCACCACAGCACATCGATACGGCCACGGCCGGCGTCGTCCACCCGGGCCCGGCCCACCGTCGGGTAGGCGACGGCGCCGCTCGGGGAGCTGTCGAGCTCGGGGCCGAACTCCTCGTACACCCCGTCCGGCAGCGGATCGCCGTGTGTCCGTAACGCCCCGGACACCGGCAGGAGTTCACCCGCCGGGCAGCCGACGGCGTCCTCCCGGGAGACCCCGAAGAGCCTCCTCGCACCGGTCGACCAGTGCGAGACGAGTCCGTCCGCGTCGACGACGACCACGGCGAGCGGCACACGGCCCGCCGCGGCGTCGGGCGGCTGTGGTGTCCTCTGCGGCGGCACACCGGGGTCCATGGGCGGAAGGCTCCTTCCTCACCGCAAGGTTCTGCGATGCGTGCGTCCACGGTACGGCCCGGCGTCCGGCGTCGCGGAGCATCGGCGGAATCACCCTCGAAGGGGGGTGCACCACGCGCGGCCCGGCACGACGGGACCGCGCGGCCGGGCCCGGTGGCGAACGGGAGGCCCGGCCGGCCCGGACTCTCAGTCCTCGTGGCCCAGTTGCAGGTCCCGTTCGGTGCGCCCGCCGCCCGCGACCTGGAGCACGGTGGCGACCGGCGGATAGCCGGCGGCAATCACGGTGTACTCGCCCGTGGACAGGTCGACGAACCGGAAGGATCCGTCGGGGCCGGTGGTCAGCGTGTCGACCACATTGCCGGCCGCGTCCAGGAGCGTCACGCGGGCGTCCTCTACGGGCCGTCCGCCACTGGCGCGGACGATTCCGCGCAGCACGGCTCCGCCGGCCAGTTCGATGTCCTGCCGGGTCTCCCTGGCCGCCTGCACGCTGACCGGAAGGGCGGCAGGCCGGAAGGCGGGTGCGGAGGCGGCGAGGGTGTACTCGCCCGCGACGAGCTCCGTGATCACGTACCCGCCTTCGCGCCCGCTGCGCGTGGAGGAGACGACTTCGCCGCGTACGTCGGTCAGGGTGACGGCCGCGTCCCGTACCGGGACTCCGTCCGCCGTCAGGACGGTCCCGGCCAGCCGTCCGGCGCCGCCGAGCACCACGTCCAGTTCCACCGGCCGTTCGCCCACGGTGACGCTGACGGCCTGCGGCTGGTGGCCCCCAGCGGCGGCGATGAGGACGTACGAACCGGCTCCGGGCACGCTCAGCGCGTACCGCCCCTCGTCCCCGCTGGCGCCCCTGCCGACCTGCTGGCCCTGGACGTCGATGAGGGTGAGGGCGGCCCGAGGCACCTTCGTACCGTCGGGGTGCTGGACGCTGCCGCAGACCGGCACCCCGGAGAGGTATCCGGCGGAAGGGGGGCCCGGGTCGGTGCGGGCGGAGGGGATCGTCGCGGGCTCGGCTGCGGTTTCGGGGCTGTGGTGGGACACCAGCGGTTTCTCCTTGAGGAAGAAGGCGAAGAACAGGCCGAGCACGAGGACCGGCACGAGGTAGAGGAAGATCCGGGGCATCGCGTCGGCGTAGGCCTGGATGTAGGCGTCCCGCAGCGCGGGCTCCATCGCGTGGACCAACTGCGGAGTGATCGACTCCGGGTCGGGCAGCCCGGCTCCGGCGGGCAGCCGCACGGCGAGCGCGTCGGCCAGCCGTCCGGCGAAGAGGGTGCCGAACACGGCGGCGCCGACGCTGCCGCCGATCTGCCTGAAGTAGTTGTTGGCACTGGTGGCGGTGCCGAGGTCGGCCGGGCGTACGGAGTTCTGCACGGCCAGGACCAGCACCGGCATGATCAGCCCGATCCCGAGGCCGAGGACCGCCTGCGCGATGCTGTATTCGAACCGCGGGGTGTCGGTCTCCAGCCGGGACAGCAGCCACATGCCCACCGCCGAGATCGCGCTGCCCGCGATCGGGTAGACGCGGTAGCGCCCGGTACGGGAGATGAGCTGGCCCGAGACGACGGAGGCACCCACGATGCCGCCCATCATCGGGAGCATGAGCAGCCCGGACTCGGTGGCGGTGGCCCCGTCGACCATCTGCAGGAAAGTCGGCAGATAGCTGGCGGCGCCGAACAGCGCCACCCCGACGACCGCACCGACCAGAGCGGTGACGTTGAAGATCGAGTCGCGGAACAGCCGCAGCGGGATGATCGGTTCGGGCGCGCGGTGCTCCACGGCGAGGAACAGCAGAGTCGTTCCGGCAGCTCCGGCGGCCAGCCCCAGAATGGTGCCCGAGCCCCAGGCGTACTCCGTACCGCCCCAACTGGTCAGCAGCACCAGGCAGGTGGAGGCGGCGGCCAGCAGCACGGCGCCGAGGATGTCGAGCCGGGGCCGGACAGTCGGCTTGGGCAGTTTCAGTACGACGGTGATCACGGCCAGCGTGGCCAGGCCGAACGGCACGTTGATGTAGAAGCACCAGCGCCACGAGGCGTGGTCGGTGAAGAAGCCGCCGAGCAACGGCCCTGCCACGGACGCGAGACCGAAGGCCGCGCCGATGAGCCCCATGAACCGGCCGCGCTCCCGTGGCGGCACGACGTCCGCGATGATCGCCTGGACGCCGATCATCAGCCCGCCGCCGCCGACGCCCTGGATGGCGCGGAAGGCGATCAGTTCGTCCATGGTGCGCGACCAGCCGGCCAGTGCGGAGCCGACGACGAAGACGACGATCGCGAACTGGAAGACGCTCTTGCGGCCGAAGAGGTCGCCGAGCTTGCCGTAGATCGGGAGACCGATGGTCGAGGCGAGCAGATAGGCGGTGACCGCCCAGGACATCTTCTCCAGGCCGTGCAGCTCACCGACGATCTTCGGGAGCGCGGTGGCGACGATCATCTGGTCGAGCGCCGCGAGCAGGAGCGTGAGCATCAGCCCGATGAAGACGAGCCTGATGCGGCGGGGGTCCGTGGCCCCGTCACCGGCCGGGGCCGGGGCGGCGGGTTCCGTCGCGGCGGGCGGCGGAGGGGGCGGGACGACCGCGGGTACCGCCTCGGCGCCGTCCGTACCTTCCGGCTCGTCCTTCACCAGAGTGATGCCACCCACCACGTGCCGCTCCCCTCGTCGCACTGCCGCCGCCCATTTTTCGCATTGGGCAACAATCAAGGGCAAACGCGGCGAGGGGCGCTGACGGCGCACTCAGGGGGCGTATCCCCCGGTGGGAGCCACTACGGCGCACAACCGACCGGCCGAAAAAACCACCCGAACCGGTGAGGCCGGCCGGTTGGACCGGAGGTTACTTCTCCACCTCGGTGGCGAGGTTCTGCAGAAGCTCGTCGTAGATGCGCCCAAGTCCCTTGGGCGCGAAGGTCCTCTCGAAGAATCCACCGACACCACCGGCCCCGTCCCACACCGTGGAGACGACCGCCCTGGACTTGCCCTCACCGGCCGGGGTGACGGTCCAGGTCGTGACCATCGAGGAGTTGCGGTCCTTCTCCACGAGCTGCCCGTCGGTGGGCTCGGTGACCTCCAGCAGACAGTCGCGCACCCGCTTGCTGGTGGCCTGGAGCTTCCAGTGGACGAGGGTGCCCTCGCCGTCGCCGCCCTCCCGGATCTCGTACTCGCTGAAGTGGCCGGGCAGCACCTTGCCGCGGACGTCCTTGTAGTCGGCCAGCGCGTCGAACACCGTCTCCGCGTCCGCCGCGATGATCCGCTCTGTCGTGGCCTCGACCTGCGCCATGGCTGTTCCTCCAGCACTCGGTTGTTCGGGGGTGTGCTGAGCCAACCACCTCGGCAGCCCTGCTCAAAATCCGGTCCGGGACGAAGGGGAGAAAACGATCAAGGGAACACATGTTCTATTCTCGGGTCAGTGCTACCGAGGAGGCGTCCATGCGTTGGGACAATCTGGCCGATAACCCCGCCGCAACCATCAAACCCGGTACCGGCGCGCTCTTCGCCGCGGACGCGGTGACCACACGCACCTTCGACACTCCGGAATTCCGAGGAATCACCTTCCACGAGATACGGGCCCGCTCGATCGTCAACCGGGTGCCCGGTGCGTCCCGGATGCCGTTCGAGTGGACCGTCAACCCGTACCGCGGCTGTTCACATGCCTGCGTCTACTGCTTCGCCCGCAAGACCCACAGTTACCTGGACCTCGACACCGGGCTCGGCTTCGACTCCCAGATCGTGGTCAAGATCAACGCCCCGGAGCTGGTGCGCCGCGAGCTCGCCTCGCGGCGCTGGCACGGCGCGCACATCGCGATGGGCACCAACGTCGACTGCTACCAGCGGGCGGAGGGCCGCTACCGGCTGATGCCCGGCATCCTCACGGCCCTGCGCGACCACGCAAACCCCTTCTCGATCCTCACGAAGGGCACGTTGATCCTCCGGGACCTGGAGCTGCTGCGACAGGCCGCCGAGGTCACCGAGGTCGGCGTCTCGGTCTCCGTCGGCTTCGTCGACCCCGAACTGTGGCGGACCGTGGAGCCCGGCACCCCCTCCCCCGAGCGGCGCCTCGACGTGGTCCGCACCCTCAGCGAGCACGGCATCGGCTGCGGGGTGCTGATGGCGCCCGTCATCCCCTACCTCGGCGACCGTCCGGACCAGCTGCGGGCGACGGTCCGCGCGATCGCCGCCGCCGGCGCGACCTCGGTGACCCCGCTCGTCCTCCATCTGCGCCCCGGAGCACGGGAGTGGTTCATGGAGTGGCTCGGCCGCCACCACCCTCATCTGGTGCGGCAGTACGAGCGGCTGTACGCGGACGGCGCCTACGCACCCACCTGGTACCAGCGCCGTATCACCCGGTACGTGCACGAGCTGGCGACGGAGTACGGCATCGGCCCCTCGCACCACGGGACGCCCCGCGGTTTCCCCGAGCGCGGCGAGCCGCAGACCCCGCCGCCCGGTTCCGAACCCACCCAGTTGACCCTGCTCTGACCGGGCGGCGTCACCCTGAGGGCAAACGGGTCATCTCTCACCGGAACAGGTCCTTGCGGCTCCGAATACGGGGAGCATGCGGCGGGGGCTGCGTCACGCGCAGCCGTGTTCCCCCACCACGGGAGGCCATATGACGAACCGTTCAGGAATTCTGTTCGCCGTCGGGGCGACGGTAGCCGGTCTGGTGACCGCCGCCCCGTCCCCGGCGAGCGCCGACAGCGGCGCGCAGCGCGCCGCATCGCTCAAGTGGACCGACTGCTCCACCCAGTCGTACCCGACGCTCCAGTGCGCATCGGTGCACGCGCCCCTCGACCATGACGACCCGTCGGGCCGCCAGGTCACTCTCGCCCTGTCACGGATCCCGCACACGGCGAAGACCTTCCAGGGGCCACTGCTGGTCAATCCGGGCGGTCCCGGTGGCAGCGGTCTGTCGATGGCCGGATTCGTCGCCGGCTCGCTGCCGGAGGCGGTGGCCGCCCAGTACGACGTGATCGGCTTCGACCCGCGCGGTGTGGGCAGGAGCCGGCCGGCCCTGGACTGCGTACCGAAGTACTTCGACCCGGTACGGCCGGACCCGGTGCCGCACTCCGTCCAGGACGAGCGGACCAACCGGAACCGCGCCCGCGACTTCGCGGCCGCCTGCGGCAAGAAGTACCCGGACCTGCTTCCGTACATGGACACGGTGAGCGCGGCCAAGGACCTCGACGTGATCCGGGCCGCGACCGGCTCCCGGCAGCTCAACTACCTCGGATACTCCTACGGCACCTACCTGGGCGCGGTGTACGCGAAGCTGTTCCCGGACCGCGTCCGGCGCCTGGTCCTCGACTCGAACGTGGACCCGGACGGGGTCTGGTACGACGACAACATCGCCCAGGACTACGCGTTCGACACCCGCCACAAGGCGTTCGCGGCCTGGGTGGCGAAGTACGACAGCACGTACGGGCTCGGCACCGACCCGGCGAAGGTCGAGGCGGCCTGGTACCGGATGCGGGACGCGGTCAAGAAGCATCCCGCGGGCAAGAAGGTCGGCGCGGGCGAGCTGGACGACACCTTCCTGCCGGGCGGCTACTACAACGGCTACTGGCCGACGCTGGCCGGTGCGTTCGCCGCCTATGTGAACCACAAGGACGAGAAGGCCCTGGTCAAGGCGTACGAACGCTTCGGCGCGGTCGACGCGGAGGGCGACAACGGGTACTCGGTCTACTCGGCCGTGCAGTGCCGCGACGCGCAGTGGCCGAGCGACTGGAACGTCTGGCGCAGCGACAGCCAGCGGGTCCACGCCAAGGCGCCGTTCATGACCTGGGGCAACACCTGGTACAACGCCCCGTGCGCCGACTGGCCGGTGGAGCCGCTGAATCCGGTCCGGGTCTCCAACCACGAGCTGCCGCCGGCGCTGCTCTTCCAGGCGACGGACGACGCGGCCACTCCGTACGAGGGCGGGGTCACCCTTCACCGCAAGCTCAAGGATTCCAGCCTGGTCGTCGAGGAGGGCGGCGGCAACCACGGCGTCACGCTGAGCGGGAACGCCTGCCTGGACCGGTATCTGGCGGACTATCTCGCCAAGGGGACGGTGCCGCGCGGCAAGGGCGGCGATGTGGACGCGGTCTGCGCGAAGACGCCCGATCCGAAGCCGGCGACGGCCAAGTCCGCGCGGCCCGCGTCCCGTACGGAGGCGGACGGCCGGGGCAGCACGCTGCACGGGATCCTCGGGTTCCGGGGCTGACGGGTCCGCGAGGGCCGGCCGAAGGAACCTGCCGCACCTCGGGGACCGGAACGGATCCCGAGGTGCACTCCGTACCCGCCTCAGCCCGCCGGAAGCCGGCTGAGCGCGTCCTCTGCCGCGCCCCCGAGGCGGGGGTGCGGCAGCGCCGCCTC
Source organism: Streptomyces sp. NBC_00464 (assembly GCF_036013915.1). Lineage (NCBI taxonomy): Bacteria > Bacillati > Actinomycetota > Actinomycetes > Kitasatosporales > Streptomycetaceae > Streptomyces > Streptomyces sp. NBC_00464. The sequence goes on from NZ_CP107899.1 coordinate 480,554, forward strand.
CAGGACCGGGCGGGCCTGCACGTCGCCGAGCCGCCCCAGGCCCTCGACGCAGGCCAGCGCCACCCGCCAGTGCGGCTCGTCCGGCCCCAGCAGCCGGGACAGGGTGCTCATCAGCGCGGGTACGGACTCGGGCGCCCGCAGTTCGGTGAGCAGGCGGACCGGATGGAGGGCGTAGGCGGTGCGCAGGTCGTTGGTGGCGAGCGCCGCCGCGGCACGGGGTGTGCGGGGGTCGCCCAGGCGGGCCAGGGCGTGGGCGGCCGCGACGCAGCGCTCCGGGTCGCGGTGGTTGAGCAGCAGCACGAGGGGCTCGAAGGCGCGGCGGTCACCGCCGCAGCCGAGCCGGAACGCCGCGATCTCGCGTGCCCACAGCGGGCGTTCCCGCTCGACGAGCACCTGGGCCAGTTCCTCGTCGTCATCGGTGGCGAGCAGTCTGCGGTAGGCCGCCGACTCCCCCGCCTCGTCCGCCAGCCGGTGCGTGAGTGACCGGTACTCCTCATCCATGACCGTCAGCGTATCGGTGGCCACACAGCGTGCCGACGGGGGCGGTGGATGTGAGGGGGGCCACAACGATCGAGGGCTGGCGCGCTCATTACCCGTCGGTTAACCTCATGTGAGCGGGACACTCCCCCGCCGGCTCCGATGGCCTGGTGACGCAGCCACTCGGAGTGTTTGTCGGTTCGGCAGTTTTGTGAGACGTGACTCCGGGACAGAGTCCGTCGCCCCTTACCGGTCCCGGCGTGAGCTTCGCGCCCGGAACCCGAGCACCACGACAGGCAATTCCCGCACGCCATACGCCGGTCGGGCCCTTCGGCCCCTCTCACCGGCCGCGCGCTCCGTGCGTCCCTCAGTCGTCACTCATCCCTGGAGTCCCGTGATGGACACCCGTTTCAGCACCATTGCCGTCGTCGGCCTCGGCACCATGGGCACCGGCATCGCCGAGGTCCTGGCCCGCGCCGGCCGCGAGGTCATCGGTATCGACATCAGTGACGCTGCCGCCCGCCAGGCCGTCGCGTCCCTGGAGGCCTCCACCGCCCGCGCCGTGCAGCGCGAGCGGATCACGGAGGAGGAGCGGCGCAACATCCTCGCCCGGTTCCGCACCTTCTCCGATCTCCAGGCGGCCGCGGAGGCCGAGCTGGTCATCGAGGTCGTGCCGGAGACGTACGAGATCAAGCAGCAGGTCTTCCGGGAGCTCGACGCGGTCGTCCCGCCCACCACGATCCTCGCCACGGGCACCAACGCCCTGTCGGTGACCCGGCTCGCTGCCGAGTCGCAGCACCCCGAGCGCGTGCTCGGCCTGCACTTCTTCAACCCGGCGCCGGCGATGAAGCTGGTCGAGGTGGTCTCCTCGGTGCTGACCGCGCCGCCGGCCGTCGAAGCCGTCACCGCGCTCGCCCGGCAGCTGGGCAAGGAACCGGTCGCCGTCGGCGACCGGCCGGGCTTCGTCGCCGACGGCCTGCTGTTCGGCTATCTCAACCAGGCCGCCGCGATGTACGAGGCGAACTACGCCTCCCGCGAGGACATCGACGCCGCGATGAAGCTCGGCTGCGGCCTGCCCATGGGCCCGCTCGCGCTGCTCGACCTGATCGGCATCGACACCGCCCGTACCGTCCTGGAGGCGATGTACTCCGCCTCGCACGACCGGCTGCACGCCCCGGCCCCCGTCCTCGGCCAGCTCAGCGCTGCCGGGCTGACCGGACGCAAGACGGGCCGCGGCTTCTACACGTATGCGGAGCCGGGCAGCCAGACCGTGGTCCCGGACGCGCAGACTCCCGCGCAGGACGCGGGGGCCGGTGCGGGCCGCACGGTGCGTTCGGTCGGTGTCGCGGGCTCCGGGACGATGGCTTCGGGGATCGCGGAGGTCTTCGCGAAGGCCGGTTACGACGTGGTGCTCGCCGCCCGCAGCCAGGAGAAGGCGGACATCGCCAAGGGCCGGATCGCCAAGTCGCTGGAGCGGTCGGTCACCAAGGGACGGCTGACGGCCGAGGCGCGGGACGAGACGCTCGCCCGGATCACCGCGGCGGGCTCGCTGGACTCCTTCGCCGAGGTGGACCTGGCCGTCGAGGCGGTCGCCGAGGACCTGCTGGTCAAGCAGCAGCTGTTCGCCACTCTGGACAAGGTGTGCAGGCCGGGCGCGGTGCTCGCCACCACCACCTCGTCACTGCCCGTCGTCTCGATCGCCCGGGCCACCTCACGGCCCGAGGACGTCATCGGGATGCACTTCTTCAACCCGGCGCCCGCGATGAAGCTGGTCGAGGTCGTCCGCACCGTGCTCACGGCCGACGATGTGCACGCGACGGTCCGCGAGGTCTGCGGGAAGGTGCGCAAGCACCCGGTGGACTGCGGGGACCGGGCCGGGTTCATCGTGAACGCGCTGCTGTTCCCGTACCTCAACAACGCGATCAAGATGGTCGAGGAGCACTACGCCACCCTCGACGACATCGACGCCGCGATGAAGCTGGGCGGCGGCTACCCGATGGGGCCCTTCGAGCTCCTGGACGTCGTCGGGCTCGATGTCTCGCTGGCCATCGAGAAGGTGCTGCACGGCGAGTTCCGCGACCCGGGCCTCGCGCCGGCGCCGCTCCTGGAGCATCTGGTGGCCGCGGGCTGCCTCGGCCGCAAGACGGGGCGCGGCTTCCGCGAATATGCCCGCCGCTGAGCGGGCCCGTCCCGGAAGGCCCGATGCGGGGCCTTCCGGGCCGGGAGGCGGCTGGGGCGGGCTGCTCGGCCCTTCGGGCGGCCCGCCCCCACGGGCGCACCCTCCTGCACCGATGCAGTACGTTCACACCATGTCCCAGCCCGCCAGGTCCCCCCGTGTGTCCGCCACGCCCGACGTCCCGGAAAGTGCCGCAGGCACCCGCGCCGCCGCCCAACGGCTCAAAATGCGCCGTGAACTGGCTGCCGCGGCGATGGAGCTCTTCGCCACGAAGGGGTACGAGGCGACGACCGTCGACGAGATCGCGGGCGCCGCGGGTGTCGCCCGGCGGACCTTCTTCCGGCACTTCCGGTCCAAGGACGAGGCGATCTTCCCGGACCACGACGACACCCTCGTGCGGGCCGAGGCGGTGCTCAACGCCGCCCCCGCGCACGAGCACCCGCTCGACACGGTCTGCCGGGGCATCAAGGAAGTCATGCGGATGTACGCGGCGAAGCCCGCGGTCTCCGTGGCCCGGTACAAGCTGACCCGCGAGGTACCCACCCTGCGGCAGGCCGAGATCGCCTCGGTGGCCCGCTACGAGCGGCTGTTCACACGCTATCTGCTGGGCCACTTCGACGAGCGCGACCACCTTGCCGGCAACGACGATCCGCTGCTGGCGGAGGTCGCGGCGTCGGCCGTGGTCACCGCGCACAACCATGTGCTGCGCCGCTGGCTGCGCGCGGACGGCCAGGGCGACGTGGAGGCGCAGCTGGACCAGGCGTTCTCCATCGTCCGCGACACGTTCGGGACGGGGATCGGCGCGGGCCGGACCGCCGGCAACGAGCCGGCGAAGCCGCCGGCCGCGTCGGTGAGCACGGAGGGCGAGGTCCTGGTGGCCGTGGCGCGGACGGACGCGCCGCTGGACGAAGTGATGCGCACGATCCAGCAGGCGCTCAAGGAGCGCTGAGCGGGGCGCGCCGAAACCCGGTTGCCGGGGCGGTGCCCCGGTGCTGTGGTGTGCGGATGAACGATCAACCGACGCACCGCCGTGAAGAGCTGCTGGCCGTCTTCGACCGCGAGATGCGCGAGCATGCCCGCCCCGACGGCCCCGGCGTCCGCGTCGAGCGCACCGACGGCCTCGTACGGCAGGTGGGCGGGCCCCACGACTGGAACGGGGTCGTCTGGTCGTCGCCGGATCTGGACGCCGCGGGCGCGGACGCGGCGATCGCCGCGCAGGTGGCCCACTGGACCGAGCTCGGGTACGACGCGTTCGAGTGGAAGCTGTACGGGCACGACCGGCCGGCCGACCTCGGGGCGCGGCTGCTGGCGGCCGGATTCGAGCCGGAGGAGCCGGAGACCCTGCTCGTGGCGCCGGTCGCGGACCAGCCCACGGCCGTCCGGCTCCCGGACGGCGTCCACCTGCGCACGGTGCGCGACGAGGCCGATGTGGACCTGATGGCGCGGGCCCATGAGCAGGCGTTCGGCTCGGACTGGTCCCGGTTGCGGCATCAGGTGCTGGCCCGGCTGAAGGAGGAACCGGACCACTTCGTCGGAGTGTTGGCCATGGCGGGCGACGAGCCGGTGAGCTCGGCCCGGATGGAGCTGTACCCGGGCACCGGCTTCGCCGGGCTGTGGGGCGGCGGCACGGTCGAGGCGTGGCGCGGCAGGGGCATCTACCGGGCGCTGATCGCCTTCCGGGCGGGGATCGCCGCCGAGCGCGGCTACCGGTACCTCCAGGTCGACGCCACGGAGGACAGTCGTCCGATCCTCCAGCGCCTCGGGTTCGCGGCCCTGAGCACGACGACGCCGTACGTCTGCCGTCCCACCTCCTGACCACCCACAGTGGGGCACATGACGGCATATCGCCCGCCGTGTTGCTCATGCGTGGCACCCGGATGACAATTGAGGGAAATTACTGGCACCCAGTGCCTTGCCAGCTGTCACGGAGTGCCATACGTTGAAGTCGTCCGGGCGGCCGGCGTGCTGAGACCTCACGTACGCCGGCTGTCCCCGCAAACCACGTGTTTGCGCGCTCGGACGCCTGCGTCACAGGCAAACCCTTCTGCTCCACAGAGCAAGCAGCCGAAGCACCATCCGCCGAACCGACGGCACACCTCCACGCAATACCGCTCCCCCTGCTTCGCAGGACCCTCAAGCGTTCCCTCAACGCCGCGCCACCGGAGGCACACCGTGAAGGAAATCCTGGACGCGATCCAGTCGCAGACTGATTCGAAGGGCGGCTCCGCCGCGGGCACCGCCGCGGACTTCGCGGCCCTGTCCATTCCCGAGTCGTACCGCGCGGTGACCGTGCACAAGGACGAGGCCGAGATGTTCGCCGGCGTCGCCAGCCGCGACAAGGACCCGCGCAAGTCCCTCCACGTCGAGGACGTCCCGGTGCCCGAGCTCGGTCCGGGCGAGGCCCTCGTGGCAGTGATGGCCAGCTCGGTCAACTACAACTCCGTGTGGACGTCGATCTTCGAGCCCGTCTCGACCTTCGGCTTCCTGGAGCGCTACGGCAAGCTCAGCGACCTCAGCAAGCGCCACGACCTGCCGTACCACGTCATCGGCTCCGACCTGGCGGGCGTCGTCCTGCGCACCGGCCCCGGCGTCAACGCCTGGAAGCCCGGTGACGAGGTCGTCGCCCACTGCCTCTCGGTCGAACTGGAGTCCTCGGACGGCCACAACGACACGATGCTCGACCCCGAGCAGCGCATCTGGGGCTTCGAGACCAACTTCGGCGGCCTGGCGGAGATCGCACTCGTCAAGTCCAACCAGCTGATGCCGAAGCCGGACCACCTCAGCTGGGAGGAGGCTGCGGCTCCCGGGCTCGTCAACTCCACCGCGTACCGCCAGCTCGTCTCCCGCAACGGCGCCGGCATGAAGCAGGGCGACAACGTCCTCATCTGGGGCGCGAGCGGCGGGCTCGGCTCCTACGCCACGCAGTTCGCCCTGGCCGGCGGTGCCAACCCGATCTGTGTCGTCTCCAGCGACCAGAAGGCGGAGATCTGCCGGAAGATGGGCGCCGAGGCGATCATCGACCGCAACGCCGAGGGCTACAAGTTCTGGAAGGACGAGCACAACCAGGACCCGCGCGAGTGGAAGCGGTTCGGCAAGCGCATCCGTGAACTGACCGGCGGCGAGGACGTGGACATCGTCTTCGAGCACCCGGGCCGCGAGACCTTCGGCGCGAGTGTGTACGTGACCCGCAAGGGCGGCACGATCGTCACCTGTGCCTCGACCTCGGGCTACAACCACGAGTACGACAACCGCTACCTGTGGATGTCGCTCAAGAAGATCGTGGGCTCGCACTTCGCCAACTACCGCGAGGCGTGGGAGGCCAACCGGCTGGTCGCCAAGGGGAAGATCCACCCGACGCTGTCGAAGGTCTACTCCCTGGAGGACACCGGCCAGGCCGCGTACGACGTGCACCGCAACCTCCACCAGGGCAAGGTCGGCGTCCTGGCGCTGGCGCCCACCGAGGGCCTGGGCGTGCGCGACAAGGAGCTGCGCGAGCAGCACATCGACGCCATCAACCGCTTCCGCAACATCTGAGGCCCGGATATGACTGAGCGCCAGAAGGACCGGCCCTGGCTCATGAGGACGTACGCCGGCCACTCGACGGCCGAGGCGTCCAACGAGCTCTACCGGCGTAACCTCGCCAAGGGTCAGACAGGTCTGTCGGTCGCCTTCGACCTGCCGACGCAGACGGGTTACGACCCCGATCACGTCCTCGCCCGCGGCGAGGTGGGCCGGGTCGGCGTGCCCGTCTCGCACCTCGGCGACATGCGTCGGCTGTTCCAGGGCATCCCCCTGGAGCAGATGAACACCTCGATGACGATCAACGCCACCGCCATGTGGCTGCTGGCGCTCTATCAGGTCGTCGCCGAGGAGCAGGGCGCAGACGCCGGCAAGCTCCAGGGCACGACACAGAACGACATCGTGAAGGAGTACCTCTCGCGCGGGACGCACGTCTTCCCGCCGGGGCCCTCGCTGCGGCTGACCACCGACATGATCACGTACACGGTCAACCGCATCCCGAAGTGGAACCCGATCAACATCTGCAGCTATCACCTGCAGGAGGCCGGGGCCACCCCGGTCCAGGAGATCGCGTACGCCATGTCGACGGCGATCGCCGTGCTCGACGCGGTCCGCGACTCCGGGCAGGTGCCCGAGGAGAAGTTCGGCGATGTGGTCGCCCGGATCTCCTTCTTCGTGAACGCGGGCGTCCGCTTCATCGAGGAGATGTGCAAGATGCGCGCCTTCGGCCGCATCTGGGACCGGGTCACCCGCGAGCGCTACGGCATCACCGACGCCAAGCAGCGCCGCTTCCGTTACGGCGTCCAGGTCAACTCGCTCGGTCTGACGGAGGCGCAGCCGGAGAACAACGTCCAGCGCATCGTGCTGGAGATGCTGGCCGTCACGCTCTCCAAGGACGCCCGCGCCCGCGCCGTGCAGCTGCCCGCCTGGAACGAGGCGCTGGGGCTCCCCCGGCCCTGGGACCAGCAGTGGTCGCTGCGCATCCAGCAGGTCCTCGCCCATGAGAGCGATCTGCTGGAGTACGAGGACATCTTCGCCGGGTCCCACGTCATCGAGGCCAAGGTGGACGAGCTGGTCACCGACTCGCTCGCCGAGATGGACCGGATCGAGCAGATGGGCGGCGCCATGGCGGCCGTCGAGTCCGGTTATCTGAAGTCGGAGCTGGTCTCCTCGCACGCCGCCAGGCGCGCCCGGATCGAGGGCGGCGAGGAGAAGATCGTCGGCGTCAACATCTACGGGACGACCGAGCCCAATCCGCTCACGGCCGACCTCGACGCCGCGATCATGACGGTCGACCCGGCGAATGAGGCCAAGGTCGTCGCCGCGCTGCACGAGTGGCGCGACAACCGCGACGAGCCCCGTGCCACCGAGGCGCTGGCCGCCCTGAAGAAGGCCGCCGCGGGCACCGAGAACATGATGGAGGCGACCGTCGAGTGCGCCCGCGCGGGCGTCACCACCGGCGAGTGGTCCTGGGCCCTGCGCGACGTCTTCGGCGAGTTCCGCGCACCGACCGGTGTGTCGTCCGCGCCGGTCGCGGTGACGGCGGAGGCGGGCACCCCGCTGGCCCTCGTACGCGAGAAGGTCGCCAGGACCGCCGAGGACCTGGGCGCGGGCCGGCTGCGGCTGCTCGTCGGCAAGCCCGGACTGGACGGGCACTCCAACGGCGCCGAGCAGATCGCCGTGCGCGCCCGGGACGCCGGTTTCGAGGTCGTCTACCAGGGCATTCGCCTGACGCCCGAACAGATCGTCTCGGCCGCCGTCGCCGAGGACGTGCACTGCGTCGGTCTGTCGATCCTGTCCGGCTCGCACGCCGAGCTGGTGCCGGACGTACTGAACCGGCTGCGCCGCACCGGCGCCGGCGACATCCCGGTGATCGCGGGCGGAATCATTCCCCCCGCCGACGCCGAGGCCCTGATCAAGGCCGGTGTCGCCGCCGTATTCACCCCGAAGGACTTCGGTATCACGGAGATCATCGGCCGTATCGTCGACGAGATCCGGAAAGCGAACAAGCTCGACCCTCTGGAGGTCCCCGCATGACCCAGCCCGTGAACCGTCTGCGTCCGCGCCGCTCCTGCCTGGCTGTGCCCGGCTCGAATCCCCGGTTCCTGGAGAAGGCCCAAGGCCTCCCGGCCGACCAGGTCTTCCTCGACCTGGAGGACGCCTGCGCGCCGCTCGCCAAGGAGGGCGCCCGTCACCACATCGTCGACGCGCTGAACAACGGCGACTGGACGGGCAAGACCCGGGTGGTGCGGGTCAACGACTGGACGACGCACTGGACGTACCGCGACGTCATCACGGTCGTCGAGGGCGCGGGCCCCAACCTCGACTGCATCATGCTGCCGAAGGTCCAGGACGCCCAGCAGGTCGTCGCGCTGGACCTGCTGCTCACCCAGATCGAGAAGACGATGGGCTTCGAGGTCGGGAAGATCGGCATCGAGGCGCAGATCGAGAACGCCAAGGGTCTCGTCAACATCGACGACATCGCCGCGGCCTCGCCCCGTCTCGAAACCCTCATCTTCGGCCCGGCGGACTTCATGGCGTCGATCAACATGAAGACCCTGGTCGTCGGTCAGCAGCCGCCCGGCTACGGCGCGGACGCCTACCACTACATCCTGATGCGCATCCTGATGGCGGCGCGGACGCACGACCTCCAGGCGATCGACGGCCCGTTCCTCCAGATCCGCGACGTGGACGCGTACCGCGAGGTCGCCGGCCGTGCCGCGGCGCTCGGATTCGACGGCAAGTGGGTGCTGCACCCCGGCCAGGTCGACGCGGCCAACGAGGTGTTCTCGCCCTCGCAGGAGGACTACGACCACGCCGAGCTCATCCTCGACGCCTACGACTGGTGCACCTCCGAGGAGGGCGGCAAGAAGGGCTCCGCGATGCTCGGCGACGAGATGATCGACGAGGCCAGCCGCAAGATGGCCCTGGTCATCGCGGGCAAGGGCCGCGCGGCCGGCATGCAGCGCACCTCCAAGTTCGAAGCGCCGGAGGCCTGATCATGCAGTTCGGACGCACATACGAGGAATTCGAGGTCGGTGCGGTCTACAAGCACTGGCCCGGAAAGACCGTCACCGAATACGACGACCACCTCTTCTGCCTGCTGACCATGAATCATCACCCGCTGCACATGGACAGCAACTACGCGGAGAAGACGACCGACTTCGGCAAGAACGTCGTCGTCGGCAACTACATCTACTCGCTGCTGCTCGGGATGTCGGTCCCGGACGTCTCCGGAAAGGCCATCGCCAATCTGGAGGTCGAGTCGCTGAAGCACGTGGCGCCGACCTTCCACGGCGACACGATCTACGGCGAGACCACCGTCCTGGACAAGACGCCGTCAAAATCCAAGAGCGACCGCGGAATCGTTTACGTGGAGACCAAGGGCTACAAGCAGGACGGCACACTCGTCTGCGTGTTCCGCCGCAAGGTCATGGTTCCCACCGAGACGTACATCAAGGAGCGGGGCGGCGAGCAGCCCGGCCGCCCGGAGCTGAAGCAGCCTTCGCAGAAGAACGTGGAGAAGTAGCCATGACGCGACTCGCCCAGACAGCCGGTCTCAACGACGTCCAGCAGGAAATCCTCTCCACGGTCCGGGATTTCGTCGACAAGGAGATCATTCCGGTCGCGACCCAGCTGGAGCACCGCGACGAGTATCCGATCGAGATCGTCGAGGGCCTCAAGGAACTCGGCCTGTTCGGGCTGATGATTCCCGAGGAGTACGGGGGTCTGGGTGAGTCGCTTCTCACATACGCGCTGTGTGTGGAGGAAATCGCCCGCGGCTGGATGAGCGTGTCGGGAATCATCAACACGCACTTCATCGTGGCGTACATGCTCAAGCAGCACGGCACACAGGAGCAGAAGGACACCTTCCTGCCCCGGATGGCGCTGGGCGAGGTCCGTGGCGCCTTCTCGATGTCCGAGCCGGCGCTGGGCTCCGATGTCTCGGCGATCAGCTCCAAGGGCGTCAAGGACGGCGACGAGTACGTCCTCAACGGCCAGAAGATGTGGCTGACGAACGGCGGCACGTCCTCGCTCGTCGCCGTCCTGTGCCGGAGTGACGAAGGCCACCCCGAGGGCACTCCGCCGCACAAGTCGATGACGACCTTCCTGGTGGAGAAGGAGCCCGGATTCGGCGAGGTCCGGCCCGGTCTCACCATCCCGGGAAAGATCGACAAGATGGGCTACAAGGGCGTCGACACCACCGAGCTCATCATGGACGGACTGCGCATTCCGGCCAATCGAGTGCTGGGCGGCACCACCGGCCGAGGGTTTTACCAAATGATGGACGGAGTGGAGGTCGGCCGCGTAAACGTGGCTGCGCGTGGCTGTGGCGTCGCACAGCGTGCATTCGAACTGGGCGTTTCCTACGCGCAGCAGCGCCACACCTTCGGAAAGCCGATCGCCCAGCACCAGGCGATCCAGTTCAAGCTGGCCGAAATGGCCACCAAGGTCGAGGCCGCGCATGCGATGATGGTAAATGCAGCGCGCAAAAAGGACTCCGGGGAGCGAAACGACCTGGAGGCAGGGATGGCGAAGTACCTCGCCTCCGAGTACTGCAAGGAAGTCGTCGAGGACGCCTTCCGTATCCACGGCGGTTACGGCTTCTCCAAGGAGTACGAGATCGAGCGCCTCTACCGTGAGGCCCCGATGCTGCTGATCGGTGAAGGTACCGCCGAGATCCAGAAAATGATCATCGGGCGCCGACTCCTCGAGGAGTACCGTTTCCAGGGTTGATTGTCCCTTTCGCGGTGATTTTACCGCGAAGAAGATCACACCCTGTCATCCTCATCCGGTGCCTTCCAGACGTCCGACTCGGCTGCTGGCTTGCCCAGTTGCGGTCCGCAACCGATAACATCGCCGGAAAGCCGCCGTCCCCCGTTGCCAGCGCGGCCTCATCCGCTACGAAGGTCATCCATGCCCGACAGCCATACCTCTGCCACACGCGGCGGGGTCCGCATCGCACGCGGAGCTTCGCCGTGGCTCCTGCCGACCGTCGCCACCGCCGCCCTCAGCCTGACCCGGGCCCGCAAGTCCGGGCGCTGGGCGGCGGTAGCCGTGCCCACCACCGCGCTCGCGGCGGGCATGCTGTGGTTCTTCCGCGACCCCGAGCGCGAGATCACCCAGGGTCGCGTCATCTCACCGGCCGACGGCGTGGTGCAGAGCATCATGCCGTGGAAGGACGGGCGTACCCGCGTCGCGATCTTCATGAGCCCGCTGAACGTCCACGTCAACCGCGCGCCGCTGGCCGGCACCGTGACCTCGGTCGAGCACATCCCCGGTGGTTTCGTTCCGGCGTTCAACAAGGAGAGCGAGAACAACGAGCGCGTTGTCTGGCACTTCGACACCGAGCTCGGTGACATCGAGATGGTGCAGATCGCGGGTGCGGTCGCCCGCCGCATCGTTCCCTACATTCCGCAGGGCACGAAGGTGGAGCAGGGCGAGCGCATCGGTCTGATCCGCTTCGGTTCGCGTGTCGACATCTACCTCCCGGAAGGTGTGGACGTCGCGGTCGAGGTCGGCCAGGCCACCACCGCGGGGGTGACTCGCATTGACCGTGATTGATCCTGATACACAGGCCGGCTGGGTGCCGGAGGCCGAGGCCGAGGACGACGCCGAGGACATGCCGCTCTCCATGCGGCTGTCGATAGCGGACACCCTCACTCTCGGTAACGCCACGTGCGGCTTCATGGCGGTGTACTTCACCACCACGGGGATCCTCATCCCGCACCTCACGGGCAGCGACGAGAGCGGCATGGCGCGGCACTCCGCGGCCACCGCCGTGATCCTCATGCTCATGGCCGCCATCTTCGACCTGTTCGACGGACTCGTGGCCCGCAAGCTGCGCTCGTCGCCGATGGGTGCCGAGCTGGACAACCTCTCGGACCTGGTCAGCTTCGGACTCGCCCCGGCGTACTTCGTCCTCGTGTACGGCATGGTCGCGGACGACGCACACCAGCGGGTCTCGGCGCTCGCCGCGATCGTGGTCCTGCTGGCGGTGGTGCTCAGGCTTGCGAGATTCTCCTGCGTGACCTTGAAGGACGGCATGTTCCAGGGCATGCCGAGCCCCTTCGGAGCGCTCACGGTCATCTCGATCGTGCTCCTGGAGCTGCCCTTCGTGCCGACGCTGCTCGCGATCATCGGAGTGGCGTGGCTGATGGTCAGCCGGGTCGAGTACCCCAAGCCGCGGGGTGTCCTCGCGGTGGCGATGCTCGGCTGGATCGTGGCCGCGATGGGGCTGCTGGCCGGATGGGCGTTCGACGCCCCCGGCGGTCAGCTGCTGCTCCAGACCGGCTGTGCGCTCCAGGTGGTCCTGGGAGCGGTCATCCCGCTCTTCGCGACCGCCCGCCGGGTGAACACCTTCCGTGACAACCGGCGCGAGGCACGAGCGGCTCAGCTGCCGTAGTCGCACATCATGCAAGAGGGCCCGGATGCTCCCCAGCATCCGGGCCCTCTTGCACGACGTCCGGCTCGATCGGAGCGAGACGCCCGTACGCCTCGCCGGAGCCCGGCGACGCGGCGGCGTCTCACCCGTGTGACAGTGCCTCGGCCGGATCGGTTCGGACGCATTCGATCAGGTAGTCGCCGGTGTCCGGGTCGCGTGTGACGCCGTGCGTCTCACTCCGGAATCCGGGGAAAGAACGGTCGAACGATTCGAGTGCGGTCAGATAGCTCAGCAGCGGACCGTCCGGACCGCCGGTGTTCTCGCCGGGCATCAGGACGGGAATGCCCGGCGGGGTGACGGTGACCATGGCCGCGGCCACACGGTCGGCGGCCTCCGTGAGGCGCACCCGCTCGGTGCCACTGCGGACAAGTCGTTCGTAGCAGTGCTGAGGCGGTACGACGGGCACGGGAAGCTCCTGGAACGCGGTGTCGAGCAACTCCACCAGACGCCCCTGCCGCAGGTGGTCGTGCATCTGCCGGCACAGGCCCCGCAGGCTGCTGCCCGCGTAGCGGCCCGGGTGCTGCGCCACCAGTGCGGGCAGCAGTTCCGACAACTGGACGTCCTGGTCGTAGAGCGTCTTGAAGTCCATCAAGGCGTCCATCAGGGTTCCCCACTTGCCCTTGGTGATCCCCATAGAGAAGAGAATCAGCGTGGTGTAGCTGTCGGTCTTCTCCACCACGATGTTCCTGGTGGCCAGATAGGCAGTGAGTACGCGAGCGGGGATGCCCCACTCCGCCATGCTCCCTCGCGCGTCGATACCGGGGCAGGTCAAGGTCACCTTGACCGGGTCGAGCAGACAGTACCCCTGGGAGAGGCCCTCGAAGCCGTGCCAGTCGGCGCCCGGTTCCAGTTCCCAGCACGACGAGTGCGTGCCGAGCAGGGCCGGCGGGGCCTCGGCGAAGGGCACCCGGTCACCGGTGGCGGGGTCGGTGACGGTCTCCGGCTGCCAGACGCCGAAGAACCAGTCGGGCCGGTCACCGGCCTGCCCGATCCGCTGTGCCGTGCGCACCATCGTCTGGCGGAAGCGGATGGCCTCCGTCACCGCTTCGTCGATCAGCCACGTGCCCTGCGGCCCGTCCATCATCGCAGCGGCCACATCAAGTGAGGCGATCATCGGGTAGAGCGGCGAGGTGGTGCCGTGCATCATGAACGCCTCGTTGAACCGGTCGTGCTCGACCGGGGCCCGCGGGGCGGACCTCACGTGCACCATGGCGCTCTGCGAGATGGCCGAGAGCAGCTTGTGCGTCGACTGGGTGGCGAAGACGGTCGGCCGCTCGGGCTCCGGAAAGCTCTCCGCGTCCACCGCCATGCCGTAGCGCCCCGCGTAGAGGGGATGGAAGCGGGCGTAGGCGAACCATGCTTCGTCGAAGTGGAGTCGCGGTGTGCTGGGTGCGAGGGCCCGGGCGACCTGGAGCGACTGGTAGCACAGTCCGTCGTACGTGGAGTTGGTGAGCACCGCGTACTGCGCCTCGGCGGAGACCGCGCCCCGGGTCAGCGGGTTCGCGGCGATTCTGGAGGCGATCGCTGTTGCCTCGATCCCGCCCGGCGGCAGCGGACCCGCGAGTCCGTAACCGTTGCGGGTCGGAATCAGGTATACCGGCCGGGCGCCCGAGAGGACGAGACCGTGCAGCACGGACTTGTGGCAGTTGCGGTCCACGAGGGCGATCTCGTCTCGGGTGACGCTGAAATGCCCGACCATGCGGTCACAGGTCGAATCGCCGTGCAGAACGAAATACGTGCGGTCGGCGCCGAAAATCCGGGCGGCATTCGCCTCCGCGTCGCCGACCGCGCCGGTGTGCTCGAAGAGCGAGCCGAGTTCCTCCACCGAGATCGACAGATCACTGCGCAGAATTCGTTCCCCGAAATAGTCGTGGAAGGCCCGGCCCACCGGCGACTTGAGGAAACCGACTCCTCCCGCGTGAGCCGGGGTGTGCCAGGAGTATTCGTGCGCGTCATCGAAGCGGCGCAGCGCCTTGAAGAAGGGCGGCAGAAGGCCCTCCTCATAGGTGCGGGACGCAGTTACGATCCGTCCCGCAATAAAGGCGGCGGTATCCTCCAAAGGCCAGATATATCCGATGACGGACTCGGCCACCCACAGCGGCAGATGCTGGAGATCGTCGCCATCCGTGACGAGGAAGACCGGAAGGTTCCGAAAGCGCCCGTCGGCCTGGCGCAGGACATCGGAACCCCCGGGCCCACCGCCGTCCGCATCCGCCTTCGGAAGGTCCCAGTCCACGACGGCCGCGACCATTCCCGCTTCCGTCCGCAGTACCGCCAGCGCATCATGAGCGGTCGACGCTCTGCGCACCTCGAATCCCCGGTCCACCAGCACGCGCTCGATGCGGCGCAGTTGTCCGGCTCTGGCGCCTTCGCCTTCCTTGCGCTCGGGGACCGCGAACATGATGAGACCGCTGGACATGCGAGACCCCACTCAACGAAGAGATGGAGCGCCGATTTCAGTGCGCCCCATCCAAGAGAAGCACTGACTCGCGAAGCGGCGTAGGGAATGAGAAGCGAAACCACCTGAACGGGCTTTCCCGCCATTCCGCCGAGCCGGATGCAGCCAGTGTCGGCGTTCTTCCGAGCTGATGCGAATCTTTTGCGCGCCACCACGGGGTCTCTGGCGCAACGCTCCGCCGCACTCGGGGGCCCGACCTGCCCACACGATGACCAAACGTAACCAACTACCCCATTACCCCCCAAAGTTGAGTCATATATTTGAGTAACTAGAGCAGAAATTTGCGCACCGACATAGACGTCCTTGCGTTACTACTCCTAGCCTGTGGGCGTCCGCAGAGCCCCCACGAGCCGCAAGGACGACTGTGACGTGACCCCACCATCCCGACGCCCGTTGCTCAGACGATCCCTGTCCGCCTCTCTCTCGCTGGCACTCGCCGCGTTCGGCGTCTCCGCCGCCGTGGTCCTGTCCAGCGCTCCGCCCGCCCGGGCGGCGGGGGTCCCCGCCCCCTCCCCTCTGGCGGTCCCCGGTCGCGGTGCGACCGTTCCGTTCAAGGAGCAGGAAGCCGAGTACGCCGCCACGAACGGCACCCTGATCGGCCCGAACCGCCTGTACGGCACGCTGCCCTCGGAGGCATCGGGCCGACAGGCCGTAACGCTGGACGCGGTCGGTGAGTACGTGGAGTTCACGCTCACCGCCCCCGCGAACGCCATGTCCTTCCGGTACTCGCTGCCGGACAACGCCGCCGGATCGGGCCGGGACGCCTCGATCGACGTGACAGTGAACGGTGCCTCGCCCAAGGCTGTGCCGGTCACGTCGAAGTACGGCTGGTACTACGGCGGCTATCCCTTCAACAACAACCCGGGAGACACCAACCCGCACCACTTCTACGACGAGGCCCGGACCATGTTCGGGTCGACCCTCGCGGCCGGTACGAAGGTCCGGCTGCAGGTCTCCTCCACCGCCGCCTCACCGTCGTTCACCATCGACCTGGCGGACTTCGAGCAGGTGGCCGCGCCCACCGCCAAGCCCTCGGGCGCCCTCGACGTGGTCGCCGACTTCGGTGCCGACCCGACCGGGGCCGCCGACTCGACCGCCAAGATCCAGGCTGCCGTCGACGCGGGCAAGGCCCAGGGCAAGCAGGTGTACATCCCACAGGGCACCTTCCAGGTCCGCGACCACATCGTCGTGGACCAGGTGACCCTGCGTGGCGCCGGTCCCTGGTACTCCGTCCTGACCGGGCGTGATCCCTCGAACCGGAGCAAGGCCGTCGGCGTCTACGGCAAGTACGCCGCACAGGGCGGCAGCAGCAACGTCACGCTCAAGGACTTCGCGATCATCGGCGACATCCGGGAGCGCGAGGACAACGACCAGGTCAACGCCATCGGCGGCGCCCTGTCGAACTCGACCGTCGACAACGTCTGGATGCAGCACACCAAGTGCGGTGCCTGGATGGACGGCCCGATGGACAACTTCACCATCAGGAACAGCCGCATCCTGGACCAGACCGCGGACGGCGTGAACTTCCACTACGGCGTCACGAACTCCACGGTCACCAACACCTTCGTCCGCAACACCGGTGACGACGGTCTGGCGATGTGGGCGGAGAACATCCCGAACGTGAAGAACAAGTTCACGTTCAACACCGTGATCCTGCCGATCCTCGCCAACAACATCGTCACGTACGGCGGCAAGGACATCACCATCTCCGACAACGTCATGTCGGACACCATCACCAACGGCGGCGGTCTGCACATCGCCAACCGCTATCCCGGGGTCAACTCCGGTCAGGGCACCGCCGTCTCGGGCACCACCACGGCGGCGCGCAACACTCTGATCCGCACCGGGAACAACGACTACAACTGGCAGTTCGGGGTCGGCGCCGTCTGGTTCAGCGGGCTCAACGAACCGATCAACGCCACGATCAACATCTCGGACACCGAGATCCTGGACAGTTCCTACGCCGCGATCCACCTCATCGAGGGCGCGACCAACGGACTGCACTTCGACAACATAAGGATCGACGGCGCAGGCACCTACGCGCTGCAGGTCCAGTCCCCCGGCAAGGCGACCTTCAACAACGTGGTGGCCACGCACATCGCGCAGTCCAACCCGATCCACAACTGCGTGGGCAGCGGCTTCGAGATCACCCGGGGCACCGGAAACTCCGGCTGGTACGCCGATCCGCCGGCCTGCACCGGCAACTGGCCGGCCCCCGTCTGGACCAACGGCGGTGTGCCGGGCGGCGGCAGCGGTCCGACGGACCCGCCCACCGACCCGCCGACCGACCCGACCGACCCGCCCACGGATCCGCCTGCCGAAACGGGCAACCTCGCCCAGGGCCGCAACGTCACCGAATCCGGCCACGCCGACGTGTACAGCGCGTCCAGGGCCGTGGACGGCGACGCGAACAGCTACTGGGAGAGCGCCAACCACGCCTTCCCGCAGACCATCACCGTGGATCTCGGCGCCGCGAAGGCGGTCAAGCGGCTGGTCCTGAAGCTGCCGCCGGCGGCCGCCTGGTCCACCCGCACGCAGACGCTGAGCGTGTCGGGAAGCACCGACAACAACACGTTCAACTCGCTCAAGGCATCGGCGGGTTACACCTTCGATCCGTCGAGCGGGAACAAGGCGACCGTCACCCTGCCCGGCACGTCCTCCCGCTATCTGCGGCTCACGTTCACCGGCAACACCGGCTGGCCGGCCGCACAGCTCTCCGAACTGGAGGCCTACACCAGCTGAGCAGTCACACGCACGACCGCCGGGCGGCACGCATGATGCGTGCCGCCCGGCGGCCTCTGCCGTCGTGCTCGGGCTACTTCAGCGTGTAGGACTTCGCCGCCGCTGCCGCCTGGGCGGGCCTGACGACCTTGAGACCACCGGGGATCTTGGCGTCCGGCTTCATGATCACGCTCTCCCGGGTGGAGGGCGCCGCCGGGTCGGAGAAGTCGTGCGGCATCCCGAAGTCGCTGCCGAAGTCCGTGATGGTCAGCAGCGCCTTGTCGATGCCCTCACGGGTGAGGTCCTTGGAGGCACAGGCCTTCTTCAGCGCCTCACCGAACAGGCTCGCCGCGTTGTATCCCGCGACGACGCCGTTGTCGAGGCCGTCCTTCGGGTACTCGGCGCCGTACTCCTTGGCGAGCTTCGCCGGGCCGGCGCCCGGGTCGCCGATCGGCAGGGTGGACGCCGCGACGTAGTAGTCCTGCATCAGGGCCGGTCCTGCCTGGGTCTTCAGCAACTGGGGAGCGTACGCCGAGTTGTTGCCGACGACCGGGACCTTGAAGCCGGTGGCCGCGGCGACACCGACCAGCGAGGCCGCCTGACGCGGGCCGGCGCTGACAATGACGGCCTTGACGCCGGCCTGCTTGAGCGCGGAGACCTGGGCGGTCATGTCGTTGTCGGTGGGCTTGATCTTCTGCTCGACGACGGTGAGGCCCGCCTCCTTCGCCGCGTACTTCGAGCCGGCCAGGGCGTTCTCGCCGTAGTCGCCCTCGAAGTAGACATGACCGATCTTGTCGCCCTTGGCGATGCGCTTCTCGGCGAGCAGGTAGTCGATCAGGTTGATCGTCTCGACGTCGTACGTGGCGCCGATGACGCGGACGTACTTGCTGCCGAGCAGATTCGCCGACCATGCCTGCGGCAGGACGAGTCCCTTGTCCTGACCGTCGATGCGCTGCTCGACCGCGGCCACGAACGGGGAACCGATGAACTGGGTGAAGCCCAGCACCTTCGGCTCCAGTTCGGTGTAGCCGGCGATGGCCTTCTGCGGGTCGTAACCGTGGTCGCGCACGGTCAGCTCGACCTTGCGCTTGCAGATGCCGCCCGCTGCGTTGGTCTGCTTGACCCAGAGCTGCTGGGCCTGGGTGACGCTCTTGCCGAGCGAGGCGTAGACCCCGGTCATGTCGGTGAGCGCACCCAGCGAGATCGTCGAGTCCGTGACGCCCTCGCCGGTCTTCACTCCGCTCTTGTCCTGGGCCCCCTCGTCGGAGGACTTGGCCTTCTCGCTGCAGCCCACGAGGGTGAGGGTGAGGGCCGCGCACACGGCCCCGAGCACACGCAGTTTCATTTCTTCTCTCCCGAGTTCTTCATCAGACGTGTCAGGCCGCCGGGCAGGAACAGAACAGCCGCGACCACCGCGGCGCCGTACAGATAGCGCGATGCCTCGCCCGGAGCCAGACCACCCGTACCGGGGGCCGAGACCAGGGGCAGGGAATCGCTGTAGTGGGTGAGCAGCTGCGGCAGCAGCGAGACGAACGCGGCCCCGACGACCGCTCCCGCCACGGTGCCGAGCCCGCCGATGACGATCATGGCGAGGTATTCGAGGGACAGGACCATGCCGAAGTACTCGGGCACGGTCCGCTGGAAGACCAGCGCGAGCAGGACGCCCGCCAGTCCGGCGTACATCGAGGACAGGACGAAGACGCCCGCCCGGTAACGGGCCACCGGGACGCCCATCACACCGGCCGCGATGCGGTGGTCGCGGATGGCGTTGAGCGCCCGGCCCGGCCGGCCGCGCAGCACTCCGCGGGCGAACAGGCCGCTCAGGAGCAGGGCGAGCAGCGCCGCGTACCAGAGCTTCTCGGAGGACTGGAACGGCACTCCGGCGACGATGACCTCGGTGTCGTCGAAGCCGAAGCCGAAGAGCGAAAGGGTCGGTACCGCACGGCCGTTGAAGCCGCCGGTGAGGGAGCCGGCGTTGAACAGCACATGCTGGCCGATGAAGATCAGCGCCAGCGTGGCGATGCCGAGATAGGCGCCGCGCAGCCGGCTCGCGATGGGGCTGAACAATCCGCCGGCGGCGCCCGCGAGAAGTACGGCGAGCACGGCGGCGAGCCAGCTGGGCAGGCCGAGTCCGGAGAGCTCGTGTCCGTTCTCCGTACTGCTCTCCCCCGCGAGGACGCAGTAGCCGTACGCGCCGACCGCGAGGAAGAAGGCGTGGCCCATGGAGAGCTGGCCGGTGGCGCCGGTGAGGAGGTTGAGCCCGATGGCGCCGATGGCGGCGGCCATCGCGAAGAGTCCGGCCTGGAGCCAGAAGCGGTCCAGGTAGAAGGGGAACGCGAGCAGCAGGACCGAGCCGACGGCCCAGAGGTAGGTACGCGGGTGGCGCAGCCGGGCGACGAGTGCGGCGGCCGTCGCGGGCGGTGCGGTCGTGGTGTCAGACACGGGCGAGCTCCTTCGTACCGAAGAGTCCCGCGGGCCGCAGGAGCAGCACGAGCACCATCACCAGGTAGGGGGCGAGATCGCCGATGCCGCGGCCCAGGAAGGAGAGGTCGCTCTGGTAGCCGGTGGCGAGCGATTCGGTGACGCCGACGATCAGTCCCCCGGCGAGGGCCCCGGTCGTCGAGTCGAGTCCGCCGAGGATGGCGGCGGGGAAGGCCTTGAGCGCGGCCAGTGAAGTGGCCCGTTCCAGACCGGGTGTGGGGAAGACGGTGAGGAACAGTGCGGCCACCGCGGCAAGCGCTCCGGCCACCGCCCAGGCGGCGAGCGAGACCCGGCCGAGCTTGATCCCCATCAGGGCCGCGGTCTGCGGGTTCTCGGCGGCGGCCCGCATGGACACCCCCCAGGAGGTGAAACGGAAGGCGAGCAGGAACACGGTGATGAGCAGGCCGGCGGCGAGGAACGCGGCGATCCGGGTCTCGGCGAGGGTGACGCCGCCGATGGTGACGACGCCGTCGCCCCAAGGGTCGCCGAGCGCGAGCACGTCCGTGCCCATGCGCCGGGTGAGTTCGGTGGTCAGGAGGATGTCGACCCCGATGGTGACGATCGCCAGGACGCTGTGGTCGCTGCCCCGGTAGCGGCGCATCACCAGGAACTCGACTGCCGCTCCGACGACGGCCGCGCCCGCGATGCCGACGGCGAGCGCGGGCCAGAAGCCGATGTCGTCGTGGAGGACCGCGGTCACGTAGCCGCCCGCGAGGAGCAGGGAGGCGTGGGCGAAGTTGACGACCTCGGTGGCCTTGAAGATGACGACGAAGCCGAGCGCGATCAGTGCGTAGACCGAGCCGATGGAGAGGCCGCCGAGGAGGAGTTCGATGAAGGTGGTCATTCCTGTGCCCCCAAGTAGGCCTGGACGACGGCCGGATCGTTCTGGACCTCGGCGGGGGTGCCGTCCGCGATCCTGCGTCCGAAGTCGAGTACGGTCACGGCGTCCGCGAGCTTCATCACCACGCCCATGTCGTGTTCGACGAGCACGATCGAGATGCCGAGGCTGTCCCGGACCCCGGCCACGACCGCTGCGGTGCGCCGGCGTTCGTCGGCGGTCATCCCGGCGACGGGTTCGTCCAGGAGAAGGACCTGCGGCTCCATGCACAGGGCGCGGCCGAGTTCGACGAGCTTCTGCTGTCCGTACGGGAGCGCCCCGGCGGGCCGGTCCAACACCTTGTCCAGACCGATGAATTCGGCGATCTCGCGGACCCGTTCCAGATGGCGGCGGGCCTCGCGGGCGGCGGAGGGCAGACGCAGTCCACTGGCGACGAACCCGGCGCGGGTGAGCCGGTGGCGGCCGAGGAGCAGGCTGTCGGTGACGGTGGCGTGCGGGGGCAGCGCGAGGTTCTGGAACGTACGGGCGACGCCGAGTTGGGCGATCCTGTGCGGGGCGAGTCCGGTGAGTTCCGTCGTGCCGAGGTGGACGGTGCCGGATGTCGCGCGGTACACCCCGGACAGCACGTTGAAGGTGGTCGACTTCCCTGCCCCGTTGGGGCCGATCACGGCGTGCACGCTGCCCGGCTCCACGGTGAAGGAGATGCCGTCGAGCGCGGTGAGTCCGGCGAAGCGGACGGTGACGTCACGGACGGCGAGTGCGGCCGGGGCGGTCGCGACCGGGGCGGTCTCCTGGGCGGTCGTCATGCGGACCACCTGCTCAGAGTGCGTACGGAGCCCGCGGCCCGGTCCGCGTCCTCGGCGGCCGTCTCGTCGACGACGCCCAGGTAGCGGCGGCGCACCTCGTCGGATGCGGCGAGTTCGTCGGCCGGCCCCTCAAGGGTGACCTCGCCGACCTCCAGGACATAGGCCGTGGAGGCGAGCCGCAGAGCGATCGCCGCGTTCTGCTCGACGAGCAGGACGGAGGTGCCCGACGCGTTGATCTCCTGCACCGTCTCGGCGATGCGCTGCGCCATCAGCGGGGCGAGCCCGAGCGAGGGTTCGTCGAGCAGCAGCAGCCGGGGCCGGGCCATCAGGGCCCGGCCCATCGCCAGCATCTGCTGCTCGCCGCCCGACAGCAGCCCGGCACGCTGGTGCGCGCGCTGGGCCAGTACCGGGAACAGCTCGTGTACGCGGCTCAGCGCGCCCGCCGACGCCTTGCGGCCGCCGCGGGCCCCGAGGGCGCCCGCCCGCAGATTGTCGGCCACCGTCATCCGGGCGAACACCTGTCGTCCCTCGGGCACCTGGACCACTCCGGCGGCCACCACCTGGGCGGGGCGCAGCCCGTCCAGGGGGCGTCCGTCGAAGTGGACGGTGCCCGTACCCGTCCCGCGGTGGAAGCCGAGGGTCCGCGAGATGGCCCGCAACAGCGTGGTCTTCCCGGCCCCGTTGCCGCCGAGTACGGCGGTGATCGCGCCGGCCGGCACATCGAGGGAGACGTCGCGCAGGGACCGTACCGGGCCGTAGCCCACGGACAGTGCGCGGATCTCGAGCGTTGCCATGCGTCCTCCTCCTTCCGCCTTGTCGTGGAATCGACGCGTCGATTCGTGGTGTGCAGGGCCCCGGCCGGGGCGTGGCCGACGGTGTCCGCCGGTGCCTGCCTGTGCCTGCCCTGTGCCTCTCTGGGGCCACAGACCAGCAGCGGGCGGGCCGCGCGTCCACGGTCACCGGCCGAAACGCTGCGGGTGCCCCGTGCGGAGGACCGCCGGTTGTGCACGCGCACAGAGGCGGGGTGTGCGCTGTCGCCCCCGGCCCGGACCGGTGCCATCCTCACGACGGCGGTCCGGTGAGGACCGAGGCGTGGAAGCGGCCCCCCGGGGGCGTGCGGAGGACGGAGCGGGCATGCGGCAGCGCGGGGACGAGCGGGGGTGGGCGCTGCTCGACGCGCTGCTGGAGGACGAGACCGGGCCGGGCCTCGCGGCGCTCACCGGTGCGGTGCTGGGGCTCCCGGAGCGTGGTCGGTACGCGGTGGCGGTGGTCCCGGTGCGCGGGTGCGCCGGGAGCCGTCCCGGCGATGCGCACGGGATGCGGTTCCTCTGGCGGCCGCGGCGGGACCGGGAGATCGCGGTGGTGGCGCTGGGCGACGCGGATCCGGCGGCCGTCGCCGCCCTGTTGTCGGACGGGGGGCCCGGTCCCGGAGGGGTCAGCCCGGCGGTGGACAACCTGTCCGCCCTGGGCACGGCGCGCAGGCTGGCCGATGCGGCGCTGCTGACGTGCGGCCCGGGTGGCGAGGCGGTCGTCTGCCTGGACGGCCGGGTCCCCACGGCGCTGGTGGCGGGAGCGCCCGCCCTCGCGGCCTATCTGGCCACGGACGTCTTCGGCCCGCTCCTGGCACGCGACCCGGCCGACCGGACCCTGCTGGTGTCGACGCTGGACGCGTGGCTGGAGTGCGGGGGTTCGGTGGGGCGGACGGCGGTACGGCTGTGCTGCCACCGGAACACGGTGCTGAACCGTCTGCGGCGGCTGGAGGAGTTGACGTCACGTTCGCTGTCGCGGCCGCGCGAGCTGGTGGAGCTGATGCTGGCGCTGGATGCGGTGCGGCTGTTGCCGCCGGGCATTTCAAGCCCCTCCGGCGATTGAGGAGCGGGGGTTCGGGGGCGGAGCCCCGAAGGGCCCGCGCCCCCGTCACCTCAGCGCAGGAAGTCCCGTGCGATGGACTCCGCCACGCGCTCCAGCAGCGGCCCCGCCTCGGCCATGCACACCGCGGGGTCCGGCTCCAGCTCCGTGAGCGCGTAGGCACGGCGGATGCCCGCGCGCCCCAGCGCCTCCGGGGTCAGCGCCAGACGGCCGCAGACCGCGACCACCTCGATGCCTGCCGCGCGCGCCGCCGCGGCGACCCCGGCCGGGGCCTTGCCGTGCAGGGTCTGCTCGTCGAGTGAACCCTCTCCGGTGACGACCAGCGTCGCCCGCGCCAGTGCCGGCGCGAAGCCGAGGACGTCGAGCATCACCTCGATCCCGGGCCGGAACCGCGCGCCGAGCGCGACGAGCGCCCCGTACCCGATTCCGCCCGCCGCACCGGCTCCGGGCAGTTGTGCCTGCTCCGGCCCCAGCACGGAGGCGTAGTGGGCGAGCGCCGCGTCGAGCACCGCGATGTCGTCCTCGGTCGCGCCCTTCTGGCGGCCGTACACCTCGGGCGCACCCTTGGGCCCGGTGAGCGGGTTGTCGACGTCACTCGCGAGGATCAGGTCGACCTCGCCGAGCCGCGGGTCGAGCCCGGACAGGTCGGCCGTGGCGAGATCGGCGAGTCCTCCGCCGCCGGGGCCGACGGGCTTGCCGTCCGCGTCCAGGAAGCGTGCGCCGAGGGCGGCCAGCATGCCCGCCCCGCCGTCCGTGGTCGCGCTGCCCCCGACCCCGAACACGATGGTCCGCGCGCCCGCTTCCAGGGCGGCGAGCAGCAGCTCACCGGAGCCGTACGTGGTGGCCGTGAGCGGGGCGAACACGCCCGCGGGCAGATGCTGGAGGCCCGAGGCCTCGGCCATCTCGACCACCGCTGTGGTGTCGCGCACCGCATAGGCCGCGGTGACCGGGTCGCCCAGCGGCCCGGTCACCCGCGCCTCGCGGCGCTCGAATCCGGCGGCCACCGCGGCCGCCACCGTGCCGTCGCCGCCGTCCGCCACGGGCAGGGTCTCGACCCGTACCCCGGGGGCGACGCGCCGCAGCCCGGCCGTCACCCGCTCAGCGACCTGCACGGCCGTGAGCGAGCCCTTGAACTTGTCCGCCGCGACGAGCACGCGTGCGGTCTCCATCACTGCTCCGTCCGTCACCTTGATTCCTTTGCATTCGAACAGGCAGTCGCGCCGCCCCGACCCTAACCGCAGCACACCCTCCCTGCCCATGGGTGTCCGGGCCCTGGACCTGGCCCTGTACCTGGTCCTGCGCCCACCACTACGCTTCTGTGGTGACCACCAATGACTACGCCGTGTACATCGCCGGTCTCCCGAAGGTGCTGGCCGGTGCGGCCTGCATCTTCCGCGACGCGCAGGGACGGGTGCTGCTCGTCGAACCGAACTACCGCGAGGGCTGGACGCTGCCCGGCGGCACGATCGAGTCGGCGCAGGGCGAGACCCCGCGCCAGGGGGCCCGGCGCGAGTCGGCCGAGGAGATCGGCCTCGACCTGGAGCCGGGCCGGCTGCTCGTGGTCGACTGGGCGCGCGGCAGCGCGCGACCGCCGATCGTGGCCTATGTGTACGACGGCGGGGTTCTGGACGAGGAGCAGCTGAAGGCGGTCCGGCTCCAGGAGGAGGAGCTCGTGTCCTGGAAGCTCGTCGAGCCCGCGGAGATCGACCGCTACCTGCTGGGCTCGCTCCGCGGGCGCGTACGGGCGGCGTTGGACGCGCTGGAGTCCGGCGCGGGCACCGTGGAACTGGAGGACGGCGGCCCCGTCGGCTGACGGTCGGGCTCCGGGCCGCCGGTCAGCCCTGCTGCTCCTGCGGCCTGATCCCGTCCTCGCGCACGGTCTCCTCACGTGCCGCCGTCCGGGCCTCGGTGCGGTGGCCGCGTGCGATGTAGTCGCGTACGACGAGTTCGACGGCGTCCTGGGGGCTGCCGACGCCTGCGAGCACCATCACTTCGACCACGAGTTCCGCGTCCAGACTGACTGTCACCTTCGCCATGGCGGCGACCGTAGCAGCACCCGATATCGCCTCGCGAGATGCGGCGCGCGGTGCGTACGCTCGCCGCATGACACTCGTGGCGATCCTCAGCGGCGCCGGCATCTCCACGGACTCCGGCATCCCCGACTACCGCGGGCCCAACGGTCTGTGGCGCAAGGACCCGGAGGCCGAGAAGCTCGTCCGGTACGACCTGTACATGGCCGATCCCGAGATCCGCCGCCGCTCCTGGCAGATGCGGCGCACCACCGCGACGTGGAACGCCGAGCCGAACGCGGCCCACCGCGCGGTGGCGGACCTGGAGCGGGCGGGCGTGGCGGTCCGGGTGATCACGCAGAATGTCGACGGTCTGCACCAGGCGGCCGGT
Organism: Streptomyces sp. NBC_00464; assembly: GCF_036013915.1. Lineage (NCBI taxonomy): Bacteria > Bacillati > Actinomycetota > Actinomycetes > Kitasatosporales > Streptomycetaceae > Streptomyces > Streptomyces sp. NBC_00464. The sequence goes on from NZ_CP107899.1 coordinate 506,744, forward strand.
CTCTCCGCGCGCAAGGTCTTCGAACTGCACGGCACCGCACTCCAGGTGGTGTGCACCCGCTGTCACGCCCGCTCGACGATGGCCGAGGCCCTGGCCCGGGTCGAGGCCGGGGAGCCGGATCCGCCGTGCGGTGTGTGCGGCGGGATCCTCAAGGCGGCCACGGTCATGTTCGGTGAACGGCTCGACCCGGTGGTGCTGGGCAACGCGATGGCGGTGGCCAAGGGCTGCGAGGTGTTCATCGCGGTCGGTACGACGCTCCAGGTGCAGCCCGCCGCCTCGCTGGCCGGCATCGCGGCGGAGCACGGGGCGCGGCTGATCGTGATGAACGCGGAGCCCACGCCGTACGACGCGCTGGCGCAGGAGACGATCCGGGAGCCGATCGGCACGGCGCTGCCCGCCCTGCTCAACCGGTTGGCGGACGAGGCGGGTTCGGCCCAGGGGGCAGGTACCGGGACCTGATGTCGGTGGGCGCCGGTACGGTCCGGGGCATGACTGCCGCTTCCTCCCTCAGCACCACGCGCACCTCGTACGACACCGTCGCCGTCGACTACGCGTCCCTGCTCGCCGACGAGCTCGCGGCCAAGCCGCTGGACCGCGCGATGCTCGGCGCCTTCGCCGAGCAGGTGACGGCCGACGGCGGCGGGCCCGTCGCCGATCTCGGCTGCGGGCCGGGCCGGGTGACGGCGTATCTGCGGGACATCGGGCTGCCGGCGTTCGGCGTCGATCTGTCGCCCGGCATGGTGGCGGAGGCCCGTCGGCGCCACCCGGACCTGCGGTTCGATGTGGGCACGATGAGCCCCCTGGACCTGGCGGACGGTTCGCTGCGCGGGGCTCTCGCCTGGTACTCGCTCGTCCACACCCCGCCGGAGGAACTGGAGCTGTACGTGACGGAGTTCCACCGGGTGCTGGCCCCGGGCGGCCATCTGCTGCTGGCGTTCAAGGTGGGCGACGAGCGGGTCCGGCTGGAGCACGCGTACGGGCATCCCGTCGACCTCGATGTCTACCGGTTCTCCCCCGAGCGGGTCGCCGGGCTGCTGCTGCGTGCCGGTTTCGAGGTAACGGCCAGGCTGGTCCGGGCGGCGGACCGGCGGGAGGCCACCCCGCAGGCGTTCCTGCTCGCGCGGAGGCCCGCGTAGGAGTTCGACGTTCCCGGGGCCGCTACCGCTGGGCGTCCGGCGCCTCCCCCTTGTGGCGCCGGTAGTAGCGGGCCACCCGGGCGCGGTTGCCGCAGCGCTCGGCCGAGCACCAGCGGCGGCGCGGGTGGGCGGGCACGAACAGCATCGTGCAGTCCTCCGCCTCGCACTCCCGGATCCTCGCGAGCGCCGGGTCCGCCAGCAGCCCGGCCACCTCCTCGGCCAGGGCCGCGGCCACCCGCACACCGAGCGGGCCCGAGCGGCGGGCCGTCACCGCGACGGCGTCGCCGTCCCATTCCGCGTACCGGATGGCGGGGGCGGCGAGCTGGGCCTCGTTGAGCCCGCTCAGGGCGGACACCGGCGGGCACTCGCCGTGACGGGCCGCCGCGACGGCGAGCGCCGCGTGTGCCCGGACCGCGCGTACCGCCACCAGATCGTCCGGGGTCGCCTCCCCCACCCCTGTGGCTCCGGGCAGCCGCTCCCCCTCCAGGGCCAGCCAGGCCAGCAGCCCGGCCGTGTCCGCCAGCTGATCGGCCGGCGGCCCTTGCGCCGTGTACGGCAGCGTGTTGAGCAGGTCCAGGGCGAGCAGCTCGCCGGTCAGGGGCTCAAGACCATTCATGTACCTAATGCTAACTCACCTCCTTGACGCATTAGGACTCTCCCGCGTAGAACTAATGCATCGAGCCACCAAGGAGGCATGTGAACATGGCGATTCAAGCTGTTCCGCACATCCGTCACCGTCATATCGAGGTCGACGGCGTCCGTGTCTTCTACCGCGAGTCGCTCCCCGTCGGCGCGGCGGACGACGCCCCCGTGATGCTGCTGCTGCACGGCTTTCCGTCGGCCTCGCACCAGTTCCGCCGGCTGATGGACGTGCTCGGCGCCCACTACCGCCTCATCGCCCCGGACTACCCGGGCTTCGGCCGCAGCGACGCCCCGGCGTCCTCGACCGCGGGCGGCCCGTTCACGTACACCTTCGACCGGCTCGCCGACATCACCGAGGGCTTCGTGCGGCAGCTCGGGCTGTCCCGCTTCGTCCTGTACGTGTTCGACTTCGGCGCCCCCGTCGGGTTCCGGCTCGCCGCCCGCCACCCGGAGTGGATCGCCGGACTGGTGGTCCAGAACGGCAACGCGTACGAGGAGGGGCTGTCGCAGCAGGCCCGCGACTTCATCGCCCTTCGGCCGGAGGCCCCCGGCGCCGCGGACACCGTGCGGTCGCTGCTGACCCTGCCCGCCACGCGTGGCCAGTACGAGGGCGGCACCGCCGATCCGGAGCTGGTGGCGCCCGACGGCTGGACCCTGGACCAGCACTTCCTGGATCTGCCGGGCCGCACCCAGCCGCAGCTGGACCTGGCCTTCGACTACCACTCCAATGTGGCTCTCTACCCGCAGTGGCAGGACTGGCTGCGCCAGCACACCCCGCCGGCGCTCGTCGTCTGGGGCGCAGCGGACATGTTCTTCCCCGAGCCCGGCGCCCGCGCCTATCTGCGCGATCTCCCGGACGCCGAACTGCACCTCTTCGAGACCGGGCACTTCGCCCTGGAGGACCACCTCCCGCAGATCGCACCGCTGATCGCGGACTTCCTGGACCGCACGTGGGCGGCGGATGGCCGTGTGCGGTAACGTTGACGGCTGCGAAGGGGAGTAGCCCTGCAAACCGGTCGTCGACACACTGGAACCTCCGGGTTCCCGGTGGCCGGGCTCGTGGATCATTACGGGCGGGCGAGACCTTCGGTCAGGTATGACACGCCCACGCCCCGTGGGCGGCGCCGTCATGCCGGGCCGAGTGGTCCTCCGAAAAGCCCGAGCGGCACTTCGCGAAGATCCGGGGCCCGGCTCCAACAGAAAGCCACCCGGAATGCATCTCGACCCCCTGGCGATCCTCACCGCTTTCGGGCTGATCTTCCTCGCGGAGCTCCCCGACAAGACGATGTTCGCGTCGCTGGCCATGGGCACGCGCATGCGCCCGCTCTACGTCTGGTTCGGCACGTCGTCCGCGTTCATCGTCCATGTCGCCATCGCGGTCGGGGCGGGCGGCCTGCTCGGCCTGCTGCCCGACTGGATCGTCAAGCTCGTCTCCGCCTCCCTCTTCGCCTTCGGCGCGTTCATGCTGCTCAGGGCCGACGCCGGCGATGACGACGAGGAGGGCGGCCCGAAGACGGTGACGGGCTTCTGGCCGGTGTACTCCACCGCCTTCATGGCGGTGTTCATCAGCGAGTGGGGCGACCTCACCCAGATCACGACGGCCAACCTGGCCGCGAGCAACGGCGCCTGGTCCACCGCGATCGGATCCGCCGCCGCCCTGATGTCCGTATCGGCGCTGGCTCTGCTCGCGGGACGGTTCATCGCCAAGCGGGTACCCCTCAAGACCGTGCAGCGCATCGGCGGGGTGTGCATGCTGGGACTGGCGATCTGGACGGTCATCGAGATCTTCACCGGCTGACCGGACCTGCATCACGAAGGGCTCCGCGTGCCTGCGCGGAGCCCTTCGCCGTTCAGCCCCTAGAAAAGCGCCGGAGCGCTGTCCTGCGTACCGTTCTCGAAGGCCAGCAGGCGCTGCTTGCGGTCGAGACCGCCGCCGTATCCGGTGAGGCTCCCCGAGGCTCCGATCACCCGGTGGCAGGGCACGATGATGCCGACCGGGTTCTTGCCGTTGGCCAGCCCCACCGCGCGTGAGGCGCCGGGCTTGCCGAGGTTCTCGGCCAGTTCTCCGTACGTACGGGTCTCGCCGTACGGAATCCGCTGGAGCTCGGCCCAGACGGAGCACTGGAACGGGGTACCGGCCAGGTGCAGCGGAAGGTCGAAATCCCGCAGCTCACCGGCGAAGTAGGCGTCCAGTTGCTCGACGACCTCGTCGAAGGGGCCGGGGTCGGCCTCGCCGAAGGTCTCCTCGGGCGGCCGGTGGCGCTGACCGGTCATATAGAGGCCGGCGAGAACCCGGTCGGTGGCGACGAGGGTCAGTGGACCGTAAGGGCTGTCGATCACGGTGTGCTGTCGGGTCGCCCGGGTGGCGCGTGCTGTGGTCACGAGGAACTTCCTTGCGCGGGAAGGTGGTTGATGGGGTGGTCGTCGACCGTCCACAGGTACTGCACGGCATAGGCCCGCCAGGGCCGCCAGCCCGCCGCTCGCGCGGTGAGCGCGGCCGGTGTCGAGGGCAGGCCCAGCTGCTGGGCGGCCCGCCGGATGCCGAGGTCCGTCGGCAGGAAGGCGTCCGGGTCGCCGAGCGCCCGCATGGCGATGACCTCGACGGTCCAGGGGCCGAATCCGGGCAGCGCGTCCAGTTCGGCCCGCGCCTTCTCCCAGTCGGTGTCGGTGCCCAGGCGCAGCGAGCCGTCCGCCAGTGCCCCGACGAGTGTGGTGAGGGTACGGCGGCGGCTGCGGGGCAGGGCGAGCTGCTCGGGGTCGAGTCCGGCCAGCGCCTGTGGTGCCGGGAAGAGATGGGTGAGGCCGCCCTCGGAGTCGTCGACGGGTGTGCCGTGGGCGGTGACCAGCCGGGCCGCGTGGGTCCGGGCGGCGGCAGTGGACACCTGCTGGCCGAGCACGGCCCGGACCGCGAACTCCGCACCGTCGACGGTCCTCGGCACCCGGCGGCCCGGCGCCTCGTCCACCAGCGGGGCCAGCATGGGATCGGAGCGCAGCTGCTCGTCCACGGCGACCGGGTCGGCGTCCAGGTCCAGCAGCCAGCGGCACCGGCTGATGGCCACGGTGAGGTCGCGCGGGTCGGTGAGCGAGAGCCGGCAGGCGATGTGGTCGGTATGCGGGGTGAGGGCGACGATGCCGTGCCCGTGGGGCAGGTCGAGCGTGCGGCGGTAGGCCCCGTCGCGCCACTCCTCGACGCCCGGGACGGCCGTCGCGGCGAGGTGCCCGAAGAGGTTGCTGGGGTTGAGCGGGGCACGGTACGGAAGCCGTAGCGCTATCACCCCGGGCGTCACCGGCGGCCTCGTCGACCGGGCCGCGCGGCTGCGCAGCTCCCCCGGCGCGAGGGCGAAGACCTCACGCACGGTGTCGTTGAAGGTGCGGATCGAGGAGAACCCGGCCGCGAAAGCGATCTCGGCCATCGGCAGCCCGGTCGTCTCGATGAGCACCCGCGCGGTCTGCGCCCGCTGCGCCCGCGCCAGGGCCAGCGGTCCCGCGCCGAGCTCCGCGAGCAGCTGCCGCTCGATCTGGCGGGCCGAGTATCCGAGCCGGGTGGCCAGCCCCGGGACGCCCTCCCGGTCGACGACCCCGTCCCGGATGAGGCGCATCGCGCGGGCCACGGAGTCGGCGCGCGCGTTCCACTCGGGCGATCCGGGGCTGGTGTCGGGCCGGCACCGCTTGCAGGCCCGGAACCCGGCCTGCTGGCAGGCGGCGGCGCTCGGGTAGAAGGTCATGTTCTCGACCTTGGGCGGCACGACGGGGCAGCTCGGGCGGCAGTAGATCCGGGTGGTCAGGACCGCGGTGAAGAACCAGCCGTCGAACCGGGAGTCCTTGGACTGGACGGCCCGCACGCAGCGCTCGGTGTCGGTGTGCATGATTCAAGGATGGGGCACGGTCCGGGGCCGCCGCTGGCGGGAATCCGACATCAGCGTCTCGTCACCGGGGCCCGCCCCCGAACCCTTCGCGTCGGACGGTGGGCATCGGCAGGGTCAGGTCGCGGCGGCGAAGTACGCGGCGGCGGCGGCGATGAAGCGGTCGTGCGCGGCCCGTGCGGCGTCCTGCGCCGCGATGAGCTCCTCCCTGCTCGTGGCGGCGTCGACCATGTCGTACGTGGCGACGACCATGGCCTGCGCGGTGGTGTGGACAGCCGGTTCGGGCACGAGGAGCCGCAGTGCGACCAGGGGACGGGTGATGGCGGAGCGGGTGGTGTGGGACCTGGCTCGCAACTCCTCCCGCTCGGCGTCGTCGGCGCCGCGCAGCAGCGCCTCCCCGCGCATCCACAGGGCCCGTCGGTGGTCGGAGCCGGCCGAGGCGAGTGTCGTCACGGCGTCGAGGCGGTCGCGGCGCAGCTGACCTGCAGCGGCCGCCCGCTCGGCACGGCCGGCTGCCAGATGGTGAAACGTGCCGGTGACGATGGATCCCAGGAGCGTCCCGATGACGGCGAGGACGGCGACTGTCATGATCTGCTCTCCTGGCCGGGTTCAGGTCCCCGGGCAGGTGCCGGGGCGGGTGCGGCGATCGTCGGCCGAAAGTGCGAACTGACGTGGCAGCAGCGGCCGAAGGCCCGCCACAGCATAGATGCCGGCCGAGGGCCGGGCCGGGGAGAACACCGGATTCGCCCGGCCCGGAACCCACGCTCCCCGCCCTCAGGTCCGCGCCACCGGAGGAGCGAGCTCCCGGCGCCGCCGGCTGATGGAGTCGGGGTCCCAGTCCGGCCGGGGAACGGACGCCAGCAGCAACTGCGTGTACGGGTGTCCGGGGTCGGAGAGCAGCTCCGCGACAGGGCGGTGCTCCATGGTGCGGCCCCGGTACAGGACGAGCGCCTCGTCGCACACGTACCGCACGACGGCCAGGTCATGGCTGACGAAGACCAGGCCGATGCCGGTGTCGCGGCGGATGTCCGACAGGAGGTTGAGCACCTGGGCCTGGACGGAGACATCGAGCGCGGACACCGCCTCGTCCAGGACGAGCACGGCGGGTTCGACCGCCAGCGCACGTGCGATGGCGGCGCGTTGGCGCTGGCCGCCGGAGAGTTTGCGCGGCAGGGCCGCAGCCTCCCGCCCCCCGAGCCCCACCTGGTCGAGGAGTTCTCTCGTCCTGGCGGCCCGGGCGGCAGGATCGGCGAGACCGTGCAGGCGCAGCGCTCCGTCGATGGTGGCGCCGATGGTGATCCGGCCGTCCAGCGAGAGGTACGGGTCCTGGAAGACGATCTGCACCGCCTTGGCGCGGGCGAGGCGGGCCGCTCTGCCGCGTACCGTCGGGGCCAGTGGTTCGCCCTGGACGAGTATCTGTCCGGCGTCGGGGCGTTCGAGGCCGATCAGCATCCGGGCCGTGGTCGTCTTGCCGGAGCCCGACTCCCCCACGATGCCGAGGGCGCCGCCGGCCCGCAGTGAGAACGACAGGTCATCGACGGCGACGACCTCCGTCTTTCCCGTCCGGTAGGCCTTACGCAGGCCGCTGACCTGAAGCAGCGTGCGGCCACTGTCGTCGACGGTCAACTTCCCTCCCTTGTCGCTGTGTTGTCGCTGACGGTGGGTGACTCCTGCGCGAGGTGGCAGGCGACCAGCGCCGCGCCGTGCCGCTCCAGCGGCGGCGGTGTCCGGTCACAGACGCCGGGCCGGGCCGAGCGGCAGCGCGCCGCGAAGGAGCAGCCGGGCGCCGAGTCGAGCAGCCCCATGGGGGAACCCGGGATCGGGGTGAGCCGGGCGGGCGGTCCGTCCGGGGCCAGGAGGGGCGGCGACGAGCCGAGCAGGCCGGCCGTGTAGGGGTGGCGGGGTGTCTCGAAGAGCTGTGCGGTGGGGGCGGTCTCGACGATCCGGCCCGCGTACATCACGTAGATGCGGTCGCAGACCGCGGCCGCGAGCTCGATGTCGTGCGTGATGAGGAGCATGCCCAGATCGCGTTCGCGCTGCAGCCGGCCGAGGATGGCCATGATCTCGGCCTGGGTGGAGACATCGAGCGCGGTGGTGGGTTCGTCGCAGAGCAGCAGCCTGGGACCGGCGGTGAGCGCTGCGGCGATCATGACGCGTTGCAGCATGCCGCCGGAGAGCTCGTACGGGTACTGGCGCAGGTGCCGTTCGGGGTCCGGGAGTCCGACCGCACCGAGCAGTTCGACAGCGCGGTCGTTGGCGCGGCCCTTGCTCCAGCCGTTGCTGACGCGCAGTGCCTCGGTGAGGAAGTCGCCGATGCGGCGGACCGGGTTGATGCCCGCCCGGGGGTCCTGGAAGATCATCGATGCCGTGCCGGTGCGGATCGCCCGCAGGGCTGCCGGGCCGGCGCCCACCACCTCCGTTCCGTCGACGCGCACATGTCCGTCGACGTCGGCCCCGGTGGGGAACAGCCCGAGGGCCGACCGTGCGGTGACCGACTTCCCGGAGCCGGATTCGCCCACCAGCGCGACGACTTCACCTGCCGAGACGGCCAGGTCGATGCCGTCGAGGACCGGCCGGGCCATGCCGGGCAGGGCGATGCTCAGGTTCTCGTACTCCAGCAGCGCCATCAGGTCTTCCTCCCTGCGAGCCGGTCGCCGACGTTCTCCCCGACGATGTTGAAGGCGACGACGACCACCACGACGGCGACGGCGGGCACGACCGCGGACAGCGGCTGGCCGCGCAGCACGGCTGCCTGGGACTGGTTGATCATGGCGCCCCAGTCGGGTGTCGGTGCCTGCACGCCCAGGCCGAGGAAGGACAGGGCGGCGAGGTCGAGCAGCGCGTAGCCGAAGTTGACGGTGGACTGGGCGAGCACGGTCGGGCCGATGTTCGGCAGCAGCCGGCGGACCGCGACATACAGCGCGGAGTGCCCCTGCACCCGGTAGGCCGCGATGTACGGCCTGGCCTGCTCCTGCATCGCGAGGCCGCGCACCAGGCGCGCGGTGTACGGCATGTAGGCCACGGACATGGCGATCACCGGTGCCGTCATCCCCTTGCCGAAGACCGCCACCGCGAGAATCGCGACGAGCAGCGCCGGGAAGGCGAAGACCACATCGAGCAGCCGCCCGAGAACGGTGTCGACCCAGCCGCCCCGCCACGCCGCGAACAGGCCGACGGCGATACCGGCCACGGTCGAGACCAGGACCACCAGCAGCGGTCCGACCAGACTCGTGCGGCTTCCCTCGACCAGGGCCGAGAAGGTGTCGTGCCCGCCCTGGTCGGTGCCCAGCCAGTGGTCGGCGCTCGGGCCGACGAGCCCGGTGCCCAGCTCTCCGTACGTCGGGTCCTGCGGTGACAGCCACGGTGCGAACACCGCGACCAGCACGAAGAGGACAAGAAGGGCCAGGCAGAGCTTCTCCAGCCAACCACCCCCCATGGAGCGCAGCTTGGCGATCGGCCTGCGGGTCACTCCCGCCATCGGGGCGCTCATCGCGCACTCCCCGCTGCCGCCACCCGCGGATCGATCAGCGGATGCACCAGGTCCACCAGGAAGTTGACCACGACGAACGCGGCCACCACGAGCAGCACGATCGCCTGCACCACCTGGAAGTCCATCTGGTTGACCGAGGTCACCAGCAGGGATCCCACGCCCGACATGCCGAACGCCGTCTCCACGATCGAGGTGCTCACGAGCATTCCGGAGATGAGGAGCGCGGAGACGGTGACGATCGGGCCGAGGGCGTTGCGCAGTACGTGCCGCCGGATCACGGTCCACCGCGGGGTGCCGCGGCTCACCGCGACCTCGACGTGCTCACGGCCCAGTTCCTCCAGCATCGACGAGCGGGTCACCCGCGTGACCATCGCCATGAACGTGACGGACAGGGCGATCGCCGGCAGTACGACGTGGTGCAGCCGGTCGAGAACACCTGTGCCGTTGCCTATCGTCGGGAACCAGCCCAGTTTCACGCCGAACAGCGACCGCAGCAGCAGCGCGGCGACGAAGGCGGGGGCCGCGGCCCCCACGGTCACCAGCAGCATCAGCATCGAGTCGGTGCGGGTGCCGCGGCGCAGCGCGCCGACGATGCCGGCCGCGACCCCGACCACCGCGATCAGCAGGGCCGAGGCGGCGATCAGCAGCAGGGTGGCCGGCAGCCGCGACCAGATGACCGAGCTGACGTCCTGGTGGAAGACGTAGGAGCGGCCGAAGTCGCCGTGCAGCACGCCGCCCAGCCAGTCCCAGTACCGGACGAGGAACGGCTCGTCGAAGCCGTATCTGTGGCGGATCTGGGCGAGTTCCTCGGGGCCGGCGCTGCGCCCGCGCACCAGGAAGCTCGCCGGGTCGCCGGGCGCCAGGTACAGCGAGGAGAACACCAGGAAGGAGGTGACCAGCAAGGTCGCCGCCATCCCGGCCAGGCGGCTCACGACCCCGATCGCCCGGGTGGCCGTGCGGCTCACTTCTTCGCGCCGATCTCGGCGGCCCACGGGTAGTAGAGGTAGGCGACCGACGGCTGGACGCCGGTGATCCGGTTGCCCAGGAAGACGCTGGTGGGCTGGGTGTACAGGGGCAGCCAGGGCAGTTCCCGCAGGGCGATCTTCTGCGCCTTCGCGCTCGCCGCGGCCCGTGCGGCCGGGTCGTAGGTGCCGGAGGCATCCTCGACCGCCTGGTCGAACTCCTTGTTCGACCAGCCGCCGTAGTTCGTGAACATGCCGGTCTCCAGCGAGCCGTACACATCCAGCGGGTCGGTGATCGAGGTGTACCAGAAGGTCAGGAAGAGGTCGATCCCCTTGCGGGCGGCGGCGTCGGTGAAGAGCGTCGAGTACTTCTCCGGGGACAGCGTCTCGATCTTGGGGTCCAGGCCGATGGCCTTGGCGGCCTGCTCCATGGCCTGCGCGACGATCGTGGTCTGCGAGTCGAGCGGGCTGGTCGCGATGACGATCCGCTCCCCCTTCACCCCGGCCTTTTCCGCGATCTCCTTGGCCTTCGCCGGGTCGTACGGGTAGTGCGGCACGTCCTTGATGATGGCCTTGCGATCGGCGGCGGGCGCCTGGTCCCACATGTTGTCGGTGACGAGGGAGTCGGCGATCTCGCCCGTCCCGCCGACGCCGGCCTTGACGATGCCCTTGCGGTCGATCGCCATGAGCAGGGCCTTGCGCACCTCGACGTCACCGAGCGGGCCCTTGAGATCGCCCACGATCTCCTCGGCGACAGTGCTGTTGACGCCGAAGTAGAGCTTGCCCGCGGTGGACGAGCCGAGCTGGTCGTAGGCGTCGGCCGGGACCATCCAGCCACCGTCCACCTCACCGCTCTGGAAGGCGTTGACGCGGGTCGTCGCGTCACTCAGGAACACGAACTTGACCTGGCCCGCCTTGGGCTTCAGCTCCTTGTTCCAGTAACCGTCGAACTTCTTCAGGGTGAGTGACTGACCCGATGCCCAGGACCCGAAGGAGAACGGGCCCGTGCAGTTGACCCCTCCCTTGGGGCTGCCGTAGTCCTTGCCCGCCTTGGCGAGGGTCGCGGCCGACTCGATGGTCCCCGAGCTGGTGGCCATCTCCTGGTTGAAGACCGCGTCCGGCTTCGTCAGCTTGACGGTGACTTCCAGGGGTCCGGTCATGTCGATCGACTTCACGTTGCGGAACGTGTTCTCCCACGCGCTGCCCACGGCGGGGTCCATGTGACGGCGCAGCGAGGCGACGACGTCCTTCGCGGTGAGGACCGTGCCGTCGTGGAAGCGCACACCCGGACGGATCTTGTAGACCCAGGTGGTGGGCGTCGGATTGGTGAACGAGGACGCCAGGTTCGGGGATGTCGTCAGGTCCGGGTTCCAGCGCAGCAGGCTCTCGCAGACGTTGGCGAGGATCTGGTTCGGCGGGTAGTCGTACGCGTAGGCGTAGTCCAGCGAGGAGGGCTCGGCGTAGATCGACCAGGTGAAGGAGCCGATGTCGCCCGCGGCGGCGGGCGTCTGCTTGGTCAGCTCGTACGACGTTCCGGCGGCGGCGTCCTCGTTCTTGTCCGCCGTGCCGCTGCACGCACTGGTGATGAGCACGGCGCTCGCCGCGAGGAGGGCCCCCGCTGCGCGGCGAACCGTCCGCATGCGCGTCGGCCGTCTCGATCCTGCACTCTGCGATGGCACTGTCTGTCTCCGTCCGGGGTGGGGTCGATGAAGTGCGTGGGGGGGGGCTGCGTCAGTCGGTCGACGCAGTGGGCGCGGTCGCGTCCGCGTCGAACACGAGGCGGCCTTCGACGTAGGTCCGGCGGACCCGGACGTCGCCTATCTCGTCGGCGGGGCGCGTGAACGGGTCACGGTCGAGGACGACGAGGTCCGCGTACTTGCCCACCTCGACCGTGCCGGTCACGTCGTCGAGGTGGTTCACCCAGGCGGTACCCGCGGTGTACGCGGTGAGCGCCTCGGCCAGGGTCAGTGCCTGTTCGGGGTAGAACGGCGGGTACGTCTCGCCCTCGGGGAGTTCCCGGGCCGGGGCGGTACGGTTGACCGCCACGTGGATGCCCCACAGCGGGTTGGGGCTGCTCACCGACCAGTCGCTGCCGGCGGCGAGGTGGGCACCGGCGCGGCGCAGATCCCCGAACGGGTACTGCTGGGCGGCGCGTTCGGCCCCGAGGAAGGGGATGGTCAGCTCGTCCATCTGTGGCTCGTGGGCGGCCCACAGCGGCTGGATGTTCGCGGCGACGCCGAGTTCCGCGAAACGCGCGATGTCATCGGGGTGGACAACCTGGAGGTGGGCCAGGTGGTGCCGGTGGTCGTTTGCGCCGTTGGCGGCACGGGCCTCGCCGAGCGCGTCGAGTGCCTCGCGCACGGCCCGGTCGCCGAGGGCGTGGAAGTGGACCTGGAAGCCGGACCGGTCGAGCGCGCACACCGCTTCCTTCAGCAGTCCGGGCTCGACGAAGCTCAGGCCGGAGTTGCCGGTCGCGCAGCCGCAGCCGTCCAGATAGGGCTCCAGCATCCCGGCGGTGAAGTTCTCCGCGACGCCGTCCTGCATGATCTTGATGCTGGTGGCGCCGAAGCGGCCCTCCCGGCCGATGCGGCGACGCTCCTCCAGCTCCGGAAGCTGCTCCATCCCGCGGTTGCGGTCCCACCACAGGGCGCCGACGACCCGGGCGAGCAGCGAGCCCTCGCGGGCCGCACGCAGGTAGACGGGCAGGTTGTCCGGGTAGCCGTGGAAGGAGCCGATCATGGCGTCCTGCCACCCGGTGACCCCGAGTGAGAACAGGTACTCCTGAGCGGCGAGCAGTCCGGCGTACGTCTCGTCCTCGGTCGCGACGGGAACGTGCTTGGCGACCAGCTCGACGGCGCCCTCGTGCAGGGTGCCGGCCGGGGTGCCGTCCGCCTCCCGCTCGATACGGCCGTCGGCCGGGTCGGCGGTGTGCCGGTCGACACCGGCGATCTCCAGGGCGCGGGTGTTGACCCATGCACCGTGGCCGTCGCAGTTCATGAGAAGCACGGGCCGGTCGGGCACCACCGCGTCGAGCATGGAACGCGTCGGTGTGCCGCCCGGGAAGCAGTCCATCGACCAGCCGCCGCCACGGATCCAGGCCGTGTCCGGGTGGTCCTCGGCGTACTGGGCCACCACGTCGAGACAGCCATCGGCGGTGGTCTGCTCGCTCTGGTCGCAGCCGAGCATCTGGGTGCCACCCATCACGGGGTGGATGTGCGCGTCCTGGAATCCGGGGACGAGCAGGCCGCCCTCCAGATCGACGACCTCCGTACCGGCGCCGGTCAGCGTGCGCACCGTACCCACGTCGGCGACGGCGATGATGCGGCCGCCCGCGACGGCGACGGCCGCTTCAACCGGGACGGGGCCCGCTCCGGTGAAGACCCGGCCCCCGACGAAGACGGTGTCGGCTCGTTCGCTGCTGTGCGCCATCAATTCAACCTCCAGCAGGGCGGAATGACCCGCCCGACGTGTTCGTTGAGGAGGAGTGAACGACAGCGCAACAGCGCTGTCAACAGTGTTGCGCTCAGTGCATCCCGAACCGATACACTGGCCGCACCATGCCGAAGTCACCCGCCACCAAGGCCCGGAGCAAGCGCGCCGGCAGTCAGCTCACGCCCGCCGCGATCATCGAAGCGAGCCTGCGCATCGCCGCCCGGGGAAGCGAGGACGCCTTCACCGTCCGGCGCCTGGGCGAGGAGCTCGGGGCGGATCCGACCGCGATCTACCGGCACTTCCGCGACAAGGACGAGCTGTTGCTGTCGGTCGCGGACCACATGCTCGGCGAGGCGCTCGACGCCATCCCCGACGGCCTCGACTGGAAGGCCCGCATCCGGGCACTCGCCGACGCCTCCCTCGCGGTCGCCCTCAAGTACCCGGTGGTGGGCTCCGCCATGGCGAGCCGGACCACGCGCCGCGCCAACGAGTTCCGGGTCGTCGAACTCATCCTCGGCGCCGTACGGGAGGCCGGTCTGGAGGGGGCCGAGGCCGCCGTCCACTACCGCATGATCGGGGACACCCTCCTCGCGTACGTGGGGCAGCAGGCCGCGTTCCTGCTGTTCGACGCGGACGCCCGCGCGGCCGACGACTCCGCGTGGAGCCGCGAGTACCGGCTGGTCGACCCGCAGCGTTTCCCCCACATCACCGGCCTCAGTGGCGAACTGGCCGCGGTGACGGACGAGCAGATCTTCGGCGCCACGGTCGAGGCCCTGATCTCGGCCGTCGAAGGGAGCGCCGAAAGCCTGCGGGGCGCCTGACCGGGGTCGGTCCTTCGCCGGGTTGTCCGGCTCGGTCGCCCGGGACACGGGGGCCCGGCCGGAAGGAGTCCGGCCGGGCCCGTCGGCCTCCGCTACAGGAGGCCGAGGTCCGTGAGGATCTCGTCGGCCGCGCGCAGGCCGGACTCCGCTCCGCCCTCCATGTAGCCCTGGGCTTCCTCGGACGTGTGCTCACCCGCGAAGTGGGTGTTGCCCTGGCGGACCGCCTCGTAGCCCGCGTACTGGTGGGCGTAGCCGGGCGGCCATGCGGAGTACGAGCCGTACGCGTTCGGGTTGAGCGGCCAGGCCGCCAGTGTGGCCTTGCCGGTCCAGTGGGCGGTCAGGCCGGGGAAGACCGGTTCGAGCTGGGCGAGCGCCGCCCGCGCGTATCCGGCGATCTGCGGGTCGGCGGCGGTGCGGAACGGAGCGGACGGGGTGAAGTCCGCCGCGTGGCTGCCGCCCGCGTACACGGTCAGGATGCCCTTGCCACCGGGCTGGGCCCTGCTGGAGTCCCACGAGGTCTGGTAGCCGGTGTCGGTCATCGTGCTGCCGGTGGCCACACCCCACGGACCGGCGGTGTTCCAGTGGCGGGTGTCGAACTGCAGGGAGAGCTTGCAGTTCTGTCCCATCGCCATCGCGGTGATGCTGCCGAGCTTGAGGCTGTCGAACCCGGACGCGGAGAGGTCGAGTCTCTTGAGCACGCCGACCGGAAGGGCGAGCACGGTGTGGTCGGCGAGGACCGTCTGCGTACAGCCGTCGACGGTGAAGGTGAGCGTCTGCCGGCCTCCCGGGGCCGCGGCCACGGCCTGGAGCCGCCGGCCTTGGCGTACCGTCCCCGGGGGCAGGGCCGCGGCGATCGCCTGCGGCAGGCGCTGGTTGCCGCCGCGGACGTGATAGCGGGTGTCGCTCTCACCGAACAGCGCGAAGCCGTTGGGGGTGGGCTGGTAGGCGAGCAGGCCGACGATGCCGAGCGCGGACGACGCCTGGGTGTCCACGCCGAACTCGGTGGTGTAGGCGACGTCGAGGAGTTGTCCGAACGGCGAGGCGTGGCCACCGGGAACACGGGTGGCGATCCAGTCGTGGATGGTCATGTTCGACAGGGCCACGGCTCCGGGGCTGTTGGCGGTGTTCCAGCCGACGGGCCAGTCGAAGGTGGCGAGGTCCTGCTGGAGTACCGGCTTCAGCTTCTTGAAGTCGGCACTCGCCTGGGCGTAGGTGTAGTAGGCACCGTCGAAGCGGTAGACCTCGGTCGCACCGGCCGGTTCGGCGGCTCGCAGGTCGTCGAGGGGCAGGCCGAAGCGGGCGGCGAGCGACTGCATCAGGGCGTGCCCGGTGTCGATCATCTCCCCGCCCCACTCGGAGGTCTGGCCGTCGCCCCAGTAGGAGCCGGCCGGGTTGGAGTGGATCCGGCCGCCGACCCTGGTGTCGGCCTCGTGGACGGTGCAGGCGATGCCGTGGTCGGCGAGCCGCAGGGCCGCGGTCAGTCCGGCGATGCCGGCGCCCACGATCGCGACCACGGGCGGGGAGACGGTGGAGGCCTGGGCGGTGGAGGCCGCGCCGACGCCGGTGGCGGCCAGGCCCACGCCGGCGGCGAGTCCGCCGAGAACCGTGCGCCGGGAGGGGCCTCCGGCAGCCCCGCCGGTGTCGGCGCCGTCGGAGGTGCCGGTGTCGGCGGAGTGTTCGGCGACGATACGGCGCAACGTGCGGGCGAGTGCGGTGCGTGCCATGTACGGCTCCTTCTCCTGTGGTGGCCGGGTCCCGGCCCGGGACGGGGAGGGACCCGGAAGCGGCGGTGGCGCGGTGCCACCGCCGACGTGGCAGGCGCCTCGCGTACGAGGCGGACTCACTCGGCGCAGAGCTGCCGGCTCAGCCGACGTAGCGCGCGGGGCGACGGTGCGGCCATCCGTCCAGTTCCTCCAGTTCGGCGGAGACCCGGATGAGGGCGGCCTCGTCCCACGGCCCGGCAATCAGCTGACTGCCGGCGGGGAGGCCCCCGGCCGAGGTGAAGGTGGGCAGGCTGACGGCGGGCTGACCGGTGATGTTGCAGATCGAGGTGAAGGAGATCATCTGCGTCTCGGTCGTACGCGGGCCGCCCGGGTCCTCGTTGGCCTCCTTGAGCAGGGCGTCCACCGGCGGCGGCAGGCAGGCCATGGTGGGGGTGAGCAGCAGGTCGAACTCCTGGCCCCACTGGGCGCGGACCGCCCGTGCCTCCTCGGCGAGCAGCTGCGCGGCCCGGGTGTATTCGCCCGAGTGCCGGCCGGCGGCCCGCTCCATCCGGAAGCGGAGGTGCGGCTCGGCGAGTTCCGGTTGCTGGTACGGGGCTGCCCAGAGCGCTGCGTCCAGCACGGTCTGCGCGTATCCGATGATCGCCTCCTCGCTGAAGAAGCGGGGCGAGGCGGGGGCGACGTCGTGGCCGAGGGAGACGAGCAGCCGGGCGGTGTGCTCGGCGGCCTCGACACAGCTCGGGTCGACGGGCAGGCCGGTGGGGGCCTCGGTGAGCAGCCCGATCCGCAGGCGTCCGCCGTCGCGGCCGGCCTCGTCGAGGAAGGGCCGCTCGGGGGCGGGTGCCTGGTACATGGCGAGCCGGTCGGGCACCGACATCGCGTCGAGCATCGCGGCGGCGTCCCGGGTGGTGCGGGTGATGGCTCCCTCGACCGTGGCGTGCTCCCAGCCGGGCACGTGCTGGGGGACGCGGCCCCGGCTGGGCTTGAGGCCGAGCAGCCCGCAGGAGGAGGACGGCATACGGATCGAGCCGCCGCCGTCGTTGGCGTGGGCGACGGGCGCGAGGCCGGCGGCGACGGCGGCCGCGGCGCCGCCGCTGGACCCGCCGGAGGAGTATGCGGGGTTCCAGGGGTTGCGGGTGCTGCCGAAGCGGCTGTTGTCGGTGGTCGACAGGAGGCCCATCTCGGGCGAGTTGGTGCGCCCCATCAGGAGGAAGCCGGCGTCGAGCAGCCGCCGGACCACGGGCTCGGTGAGGGTGCGGGGGCGGTCGTCGACCCCGTACGAGCCATAGGTGGCGGGCTGGCCCTCGACCTGGGTCAGCTCCTTGACCGGGACGGGCACTCCGTGGAAGGGCGGGAGGGGTCCGCCGTCGGTGACGGCCTTCTCGGCACGGCGCGCGGCCGTACGGCAGGCCTCTTCGTCGAGCCAGGTGAACGCGGCGAGTTCTCCGTTGTGCTCCTCGATCCGCCCGAGGTAGGTGTCGGCGACCTCGACGGGGCTGAGGTCGCGCCGGCGGATCGCCGCCGCGAGGTCGGTGGCTGAGTCGAACGGGTCCATGGTGGTGGCTCCAGAAAGGGTGGGGCGGTCAGCGGACAGCGAGGATCTCGTCGAGCCGGTCGCGCAGGCCGGGGCCGTTGGGTGCGTCGAGGACGACGTGTCCGGCCTCCATCGCCACGACGTGCCGGCAGTGGTCGAGGAGTGCGCCGGCGTGCTGGTCGACGAGGAGGACGGCCACGCCGGCGGCGGCGATCGCTCCGAGGGCTTCCAGCACGTCGGCGACGACGGAGGGCTGGAGTCCCTGGGTGAGTTCGTCGACCGCGATGAGCGTCCGGCCGGCGAGCATGGCGCGTGCGATGCCCAGTTGCTGCTTCTGCCCTCCCGAGAGCGTGCCCGCCTGCTGACGGGCGCGGTCGGTGAGGAGCGGGAAGACGGCGTACGGGTCGACGGCCGGGACGACGTCCCGGCGGCGTGCGAGACGGAGGTTCTCGGCGACGGTGAGCGTCGGGAACACGCCCCGGTCCTCCGGCATCAGGGTGGCGCCGCCGCGGGCGAGTAGCTCGGGCCGGCCGGGGGGCACGCGGTTGTCGTCGAGGGTCACCTCGCCGCCGTGCCGGTCGGCGAGGCCGAAGACGGTCCGCAGCAGGGTCGTCTTGCCGGCACCGTTGCGGCCGATGAGGGCGGTGATCTCGCCGCCGCGTACGGTCAGATCGGTCGGACGGACCACGGCGGCCTGCCCGTATCCGCCGGCGAGGCCGGTCAGTTCGAGCATCAGCGCACTCCCAGATAGGCGGCGCGGACCGCCGGATCGGCGGCCACCGCGTCGAGCGGGCCGCGGGCGAGCACCCGTCCCCCGGCCAGGACGACGACGTCGTCGGCCAGTTCCCGCACGATGTCCATGTCGTGCTCCACCACCAGCAGGGCGCATCCGGTGCGGCGGTTGACCGCGCGAAGTTCGCGGGTGAGACGGCGGGCGTCGTCGGGGCCGAGTCCGGCGGCGGGTTCGTCGAGCAGCAGCAGGCGGGGTGCCGCGGTGAGGACCATGGCCAGTTCCAGACGCCGCCGGTCGGCGAGCGGAAGGGTGCCGGCGGGCCGGAGCCCGTCGTCGACGAGATCCCGGAACTCGGCGGGCGGTTCGGTGGGTTCGGGCGCCTGCATCCGGGCGAGGCGGAGGTTGTCGGCCGGGGAGAGTTCGGCGACCACACTGGGTATCTGGAACATCCGGCCGACGCCGAGTCCCACGCGCCGGTGGACCGGGAGGCCGGCCGCGTCGGTACCGAAGAGGCGCAGGGTGCCCGCGTCCGGGGTGAGCTGTCCGGCGACGACGTTCAGGAAGGTGCTCTTCCCGGCGCCGTTCGGGCCGATCAGGCACACACAGCGGCCGGCGTCGACGACGAGGTCCACCCCGGCGAGCACCTCGACGGGGCCGAAGGACTTGCGGATGCCGGCGACGGCGAGCGGGGCGGGGCCGCTCGGACCCGGTGCCCGTGCGACGGACGGATCCGGTCCGTCGCCGGTGGCCGGGGCGGTCGCCCGCCCGGTGCGCGCGGACGTACGGCGTGGGCGGCGGCGGCTCTCGGACGGCAGCCGTACGACGGGTCCCGGGCCCGCCAGCCACCGGCGCGGCACGGCCGTGAGCCCGGCCGGCGCCACCTGGACGACCAGCAGGAACAGGGCGGCGAGGGCGAGGACGTACCAGCCCTGCCAGACGGAGCCCAGGTACTGCTGGCCCACGGTGACGGCGATCGCCCCCACGAACGGCCCGGCGGTGGACTCACGCCCGCCGAGGGCCAGCCAGATCAGCACGGACGTGGAGAGGCCGAGGCCGAAGACCTGTGGCGACACCAGTCCGGCCACGGGTGCGTACAGCGCTCCGGCCACGGCGGCGACGGCCGCGCTCGCGGCGAACGCGGTGGCTCGCACCCGGGTCGGGTCGATGCCGCTCTGAGCGGCCCGTTCGGGGTTGCGGGCCGCGGCGATGAGGCGGGCACCGAACCGGCCGCGGACGAGGAGCACGCCGCAGCCCGTCACCACGGCCGCGACGACGGCGAGGGTGACGTAGTAGGAGGTCACCACGTCGGGCCCGGAGGCGGGCAGCCCGTTGGTCCCGCCGGTGAGCCCGGTGAACGTGGTGGCGGCGCGCTGGAGCAGCAGACCGACGCCGATGGTGAGGAGGATCAGCGGGGCGTCGGGGACCGGGGCCGCCAGCCCCGTCAGCACGACGGGCACGGCGATCACCACGGCGGCCGCGACGGCGGCGGCCACGGTCAGCGCCCAGGGCAGACCGTGTTCCTGGCCGAGTGCGACGGCGTACGCGCCGAGGCCGAAGAACGCGGCGTGCCCGACGCTCAGCAGTCCGGCCCGCCCCCAGCTGAGGTCGAGGCCGTAGGCGAAGAGGCCGTAGCACAGGCCCAGGGTGAGCGTGGCGACGGCGAAGGCATCGAGGCCGAAGGGGGCGGCGAGCAGAGCCACCCCCGCGACGCCCGGGAGCCCGGCGCGCAGTGAGCGGCGGAGCCGGCCGGGCCGGGGGGCCGAGGAGGCGGACACCGGTCCGGCCGCGGAGGGGGCGCCGGAGGCCGAGGGGGCGCCCGATGCGGCGGCGACGTTCACGAACACCCCTTCTTCGGGGTCGTGTCGGCGACCATCGGGTGGTTGCGGGTGACGTTGTACGCGCCGTCGCCGCCGATGGTGACCTGCTGCATGTCGGCCTGGAGCACATGGTTGGCGGCGTGGAAGCGCGTCCCCTTGCCCAGCGGGCTGTCGAAGGACAGCCGGCCGATCGCCCGGTTGACGGCCTCGGGGTCGTTCGAGCCCGCCTTGGCCGCGGCAGCGAGGAAGAACTCGACGCCGAAGTAGGCGTTTCCGGCCACCTCGGGCACCGGGGCCTTCCAGTCGTGGGCGGCCCGGTAGTCCTTCACGAAGCCGCGGCTCTCGGGGTCGTCCAGCCGGTCGCTCCAGCGCACCGTGTGGGTGCGGCCGGCCACCAGCGGACCGAGTGCCGGCTGGAAGTCGGCGTCCAGCGGGGCGCCCTCGAAGCCCAGCTTCGGAGTGAGGAGGCCGAACTGCTGCGCCTGCTTGCTGAAGGTGACCGCGTCCGCGCCGACGACCATGGACAGGACGGTGTCGGGCTTCGCGGACTTGAGCCGGCCGATGACCGGCTGCCAGTCGGTCTGGCCGAGCGGGCTGTACTCCTCGGCGACCACGGTGCCGCCCGCCTTCTTCACCAGTTCCCTGGCCACCCCGGCGTAGAAGTGCGGGTAGTTGTAGTCGGAGCCGACCAGCGCGACATCGGTGCCGTACTTCTCGATCAGTCCTGGCACGGTGGGCGTCAGCATCTGCCGGGTCGACTCGCCGAAGCCCCACTGGTAGGCGAAGCAGTGTTCGGTGTCGCCCAGGATGGCGGTGCCGAAGGGGACGTGTGCCTCGTCGGCGACTCTGCCGACGGCTTCCGCGGTGTCGCCGGTGATGGTGCCGAACAGCATCGTCACCTTGTCCTGACGTACCAGACGCCGGGCGAGCTGGGTGGAGTTGGCCGGGTCCCCCGCGTCGTCCACCACGACGTACTCCACCGGACGCCCGTGCACGCCCTGGTGGGAGTTGACCTCCTTCACGGCCAGTTCGAGCCCGTTGCGCAGGGCCGTGCCCACCTGGGAGGTGGGTCCGGTGAGCGGGACGATCACACCGATCCTGACCGGCCCACCCTTGTCCGGGGCGTCGTCGCCCGACATCGCCGCCCCCTGGCAGCCGGTGAGGGCGAGGGCGCAGGCAGCGGCCAGCGCCGGGGTCCGGGACGCGCGCATCAGACGGCGCCCACGGGTGCGGGAGTGCGACGGAACCATGCGGAGAACCTTCCGGTCCAGGGTCGCGAGCGCAGGGCTGCGGTCGCGACGACGACGGCGTAGAAGAGGGCTTCGGCGAGGGTGTCGGAGAGCCACGTGCGCAGCAGGACCGACAGCGCGGAGATCAGCAGGGCCGCGACCGCGGCAGTGACCAGGGAACCGGGGCGGCTGAGCAGCAGGCCGAAGAAGACGGGGACCAGCAGGCCGAATCCCATGCTGGGGTTGACCGCGAGAACGGGGCTGTAGAGGGCGCCGGCGAGAATCGCGAGCAGTCCGCCGACGGTGAAGGCGGTGGCGCGCATCCGTCGCGGGTCGGTGCCGAGCAGCGCCGCCATGGGCGGGTTGTCGGCCACGGCGCGCAGCCTCAGGCCCCAGTCCGTGCGGTGGGCCGCGAGAAGCACCAGTGTGATGACGGCGATCGCGGTCAGCGCGCACACCAGCCGGTAGGCGGGGTAGGGGGTGCCGAGGACGTCGAGCGTGCCGTCCACGGGCACGGCGACGGTGCGGGACGTTCCGGTGAAGAGGAGTTCCGCGCCCTGTCGCAGGGCCATGCCCAGGCCCCAGGTGACGAGCATGGCGGCCAGTCCGTCCGAGCCGGGGCGCCGCAGCAGCAGGCGTTCGATGACGAGGAGCAGGGGCACGCCGGCGGCGAGGGCCAGCAGTGTGCGGATTCCGAACGGGGCACCGGTCGCGGTGGCGGCGACGTAGGCGCCGGCCATGGCGAGGTCGCCCTGGGCGAGGTTGACCACCCGCGTCGCCGCGAAGATCACCGCGATCCCGACCGTGAGCAGGCCGTAGAGGCCGAACTGGCCGATGATGGCCAGAAGTACATCCATCTGTTACCGCCTGTGTGCTTCCGGGTGCGGCTGGGTCTCTGCGAGCATCTGGCAATCCCGTGGTGATCACTGGTCCGGCAGCGCAGAGTTCTGTGCCCGCAGTGCAGGGACCGGCGGCGCGAAGAATGCCGGCAGTGCGGGCGGGTGGGAGGGGAACGCGCATGCAGGTGGAGCGACGTGATGACGGCAATCTGGTCTTCGGCTACCTCGACACCGCTTCGGCGGACCTGCGGGGCGCCTTCGACACGGTCCTGGTCAGGGCAACCCAAGGTGACGAGGGGTACGCCGCCGACATGCGGCCGAGCCGCTTCGGCGCGCTGAGCGGGTGCGACATCAGCGGTGAGCAGGAGATACGGGTGATGCCCCGGCCCTCTCCCGCGGCACCCCGGCCGGGCCATCTGCTGGGCCTGCTGGTGGCGGGGCACGGCAAACTGGAGCAGGACGGGCGGCGGGCGGCACTCTCGCCGGGGGACTTCGTGCTGTACACGGGCGCGCGCCCGTTCCGGTTGGAACTCGGCCCCTCGCACCGGTACTTCGTCCTGTCGCTGGACTCCGCGACGGCCGGTCAGCTGGCTGCGGCGGTCGGCCCGGTGACGGCCAACCCGGAGCTGCCGCGTTCTGCGAGCGGACGGATGCTCGCGGCCGTGGTCGGCGAACTCGCCGAACGGGCTGACGGCTTCGGGCCGCTGGCGCGCCGGGAGATGGGCGAGCACGTGTCAGCGATCCTGCGGACGCTGCTGCGCGAGGCGGCCGGTGCGGGACCTGCCGTCGGCTCAGGGGCGGCGGAAGCCCTGGAACGGGTCCTCGCGTACATCGACGACCGACTGGCGGAAGATCTATCGCCGGGCGCGATCGCGGCGGCTCACCACATCTCGGTGCGTCATCTGCACGCGCTGTTCCGGGCGTCGGGGGCGACGGTGGGCGATCACGTGCGGCGCAGGCGCCTGGAACGGATCCGCCGGGACCTGCTCGACCCGGCGCTGAAACACCTGCCCGCCTACGTCCTGGCGTCCCGCGCAGGGCTGGGGGAAGCGAGCCATTTCAGCAGGGTGTTCCGGGCCGAGTTCGGCCTGTCGCCGCGCGCGGTGAGGGAACAGGCACGCGGCGGGGCCTGAGCGCGCCGGCGCGGGCCGGTCAGACCGTCGGCGCGTCCTCCCAGCGGTCCAGGATGTCCGCGGCGATCCGCTCGGCCTCCGGTTCGAAGCGGGCCGCGAGTTCACGGAACAGCGCTTCGGCGTCGGCTGCCGGCCATTGCGGGGGGAGGTGTTCGGCCGGCAGGTAGGGGTCGCCGCGCACCAGGTCGAGCCAATCCGTGTGCAGCAGGAGCTGACGGCCGAGGTCGTCCTGGGCGGCGGCCGCCCCGGAGCCGCCGCCCCAGCGGTCGAGGAAGTCGCGGTACCCCTCGGCGATCACGTCGATGTCGAAGGCGCTCCGGAGCAGGGAGCCGGCCTCGGTGGGTGCGGCGGCCTCGCCGTGGAAGCCCCTGATACGGTCCCCCAGCCCCAGTTCCGCGGCGATGAGTGCGATGTCGACGCGGCCGGGAGCAACCCACAGACCGCTCTGCAGCGGGCCGAACCCGGCCCAGACGAGCCGGGAACGCAGGTCGTGGCGTTCCCGGCGCCATGATTCGGGCAGCGAGAAGCCGACCAGGGTCCAGGTGCCGTCCCAGTCGCGGTTGACCGCACCGGTGCGCCAGATGCGCTCCTGTCCGTCGGCGAGAACGACTGCGGCGCGGTCGGTGAGCGAGAAGTACATCCTGCGCCCGCGCCGGTGCCGCGCGAGCAGACCACGACCCACCATGCGCGTGAGGGTCGAGCGGACCGCGTCCTCCCCGACGCCGACGCGGGTGAAGGCGTCGATGACGCTCGCCGAGGAGAGGGCGGCCTTCGTGCCGAGGACGTGGATGCCGAAGAAGCTCAGCATCAGGGACTGGGGGCGGGGCGGGGCACCGCGGTCGGCCGCGGGTTCCGGCTCGTGGGCGGGGTCGGGACGGGTCACGAGGACAGCGTAGAGGTGGGACACCTCCCACGACATTAATATTCGGCTACTTCTTGACCGTCGACATAATTCTGCCTAGCTTTGCGCCATCACCCTCTCAGGGAAAGGCCTCCATTCATGGACCTCACCGACAAGGTCGCCGTCGTCACGGGCAGCGGCCGTGGTCTCGGGCTCGCCTACGCGCAGTCCCTGGCGGCCGCCGGCGCTGCCGTCGTCGTCAACGACGTGGACCCCGAGGCCGCCGCGGCCGCCGTGAAGCAGATCACCGAGGCAGGCGGCCGGGCCGTCGCCGAAGTGGTGCCGGTCGGCACCACCGAGGCCGCCGAGACCCTGGTCGCCCGCGCGGTCGACACCTTCGGCCGACTCGACGTCATGGTCACCAACGCCGGCGTCCTGCGGGACAAGGTCCTGTGGAAGATGACCGACGACGACTTCGACACGGTCGTCCAGGTGCACCTGCGCGGAACGTTCACCTGCGGACGCGCTGCCGCCGTACGGATGCGCGAACAGGGTGAGGGCGGCCGCATCATCGTCGCCGGCTCCCCGGCCGGCCAGCGCGGCAACTTCGGCCAGACCAACTACGCCGCCGCCAAGGCCGGCATCGCGGCGATGGTCCGCACCTGGGCGATGGAGCTGGACCGTGCCGGGATCACCGCGAACGCCGTGATCCCGGTCGCCGCGACCGCCATGACGAAGACCATTCCCGCCTTCGCCCCGCACATCGAGGCCCTGGAGGAGCACGGCACGCCATTCCCGGACGCCCTGCGCAAGGGCGAGGGATTCGGCACCGCAGAAGACGTGGCCGGTCTCGTGACCTTCCTCGCCTCGGACGCATCGGCCGGGGTCAACGGCCAGTGCATCGGCGTCGGCGGGGACAGGCTCGCCCTGTGGTCGCATCCCCAGGAGATCTCGGTCGCGTACGCAGAGGGCGGCTGGAGCGCCGACGCGATCGCGGACGCCTGGCCCGTCTCCGTCGGCCGCGTCCCGGAGACCTTCGGCATCCCCGCCCCCCGGCTGTGAGGAACGCGACCGTGCTGAACCTCGACGAACTCGTCGCCATCGACTTCCACACGCACGCCGAGGTCTCCGCCAAGGGCGGCATCTCCCTCTCGGCCGAGCTGGACAGTGCCGCCGGCGCCTACTTCAAGGCGGAGCACCGCCATCCCACCCTGCCCGAGATCGCCGCGCACTACCGGGAACGCAAGATGGCCTGCGTCGTCTTCACCGTGGACGCGGAGTCGGCGACGGGCACCCCGCCGGTCCCGAACGAGGAGATCGCCGAAGCCGCTCTGGAGAACCCGGACGTCATCATCCCGTTCGCCGGTGTCGACCCCTACAAGGGCAAGGCGGCAGTCCGTCAGATCCACCGTCTGGTAACGGAGTTCGGCGTCAAGGGCTTCAAGTTCCACCCGAGCATCCAGGCGTTCCATCCGAACGACCGGATGGCATACCCCCTGTACGAGGCCATCGAGGAAGCCGGAGCCATCGCACTGTTCCACACCGGCCAGACCGGCATCGGTGCCGGTACGCCCGGTGGTGGCGGCATCCGTCTGAAGTACTCCAACCCGATGGACGTGGACGATGTGGCCGCCGACTTCCCAGGGATGCCGATCGTCCTCGCCCACCCGTCCTTCCCCTGGCAGGACGAGGCACTGGCGGTGGCCACCCACAAGCCGCAGGTCTACATCGACCTCTCCGGCTGGTCGCCGAAGTACTTCCCGCCGCAGCTGGTCAAGTACGCCAACAGCCTGCTGCAGGACAAGGTCCTGTTCGGCTCCGACTATCCGATGCTCTCGCCGGACCGCTGGCTGGCCGACTTCGCCGGACTCCCCATCAAGGACTCGGTACGGCCGAAGATCCTCAAGGAGAACGCGGCCGCACTGCTCGGTCTGACCCACCGCTGAGGGATGGCTCACATGCGTAATCAGGGCATCGGCTCCTGGGTCGTGCGACGCAACCGACGAACTCCCCGGCGCACCGCTCTCGTTCATGAGGGCCGCGCCTTCACTTATGCCGAACTGCACGAGCGCTCCACCCGACTCGCGCACGCGCTGAGGACATCGGGCGTACGCCGCGGTGACCGGGTGGCCTTCCTCGGACCGAACCATCCGGCCTACCTGGAGACACTGTTCGCCTCGGGGCTGCTCGGGGCCGTCTTCGTCCCGCTCAACACCCGTCTCGCGCTGCCGGAGTTGCTCCACCAGACGACGGACTCCGGATGCCGGGTCCTGGTGCACGCCCGGCAGCCCGGGGAGCGGGTGAAGGCACTGGCCGAGGGTTCCGGGATCGGCGCTGTGATCGCCGTCGAGCAGGGCCCGGGGGAATCGTACGAGGAACTGCTCGCCGGGGCCGGCACGGAGCCGGTGGACGAGGAGGTCGGCCATGAGGACGTCTGTCTCATCATGTACACCTCGGGAACCACCGGGCGTTCCAAGGGGGCGGTCCTCACTCACGGGAACATCGTGTGGAACAGCCTCAACGTCCTGGTCGACACCGACCTCGCGAGTGACGAAGTCGCCCTCGTCGGGGCACCGCTGTTCCACACCGCGGCCCTCAACATGAGCTGTCTGCCGACACTCCTCAAGGGCGGCACGGTGGTCCTGGAGTCCTCATTCGATGCGGCCCGCAGCCTGGAGCTGATCGAACAGCACGGCGTCACCTGCATGTTCGGCGTCCCTACGATGTACGACTCAATGGTGTCCGCGCCCGGCTGGGCGACGGCCGACCTGTCCAGCCTGCGGAATCTGCTCTGCGGCGGGGCCCCGGTCCCGTCGCGTACCGCACAGGCATGTCTGGACCGGGGGCTCACCTTCGTCCAGGGCTACGGCATGACGGAGACCTCCCCAGGGGCCCTCGTCCTCGGGCGGGCGGACTCGCTCGGCCACGCCGGATCGGCGGGAGTGCCGCACTTCTTCACGGACGTCGAGATCCTGCTGCCCTCGGGCGAGCGAGCGGCGACCGGCGAGAAGGGCGAGGTCGTCGTCTCGGGCCCCAATGTGACGCCCGGCTACTGGAATCTGCCCGAGGCGACCGCCGCGGCCTTCCTCGACGGGGCCCGGTTCCGTTCCGGCGATGTGGCGACCGTTGACGCGGACGGATTCGTCACCCTCGTCGACCGCCTCAAGGACATGATCATCTCGGGCGGCGAGAACATCTATCCGGCCGAGGTCGAGGACGTCCTGCTCGGTCATCCGGCGGTCGCCGAGGCCGCGGTCATCGGCGTCCCGGACCCGAAGTGGGGCGAGGTCGGACGCGCCGTGGTCGTGCTCCGCGCGGACGCGGCCGTCACTGCGGACGAGCTCATCACCCACCTGCGGGACCGGCTCGCCCGCTACAAGGTCCCCCGGTCGGTGGTCCTCACCACCGGACTCCCCCGCAATGCCACCGGAAAGCTCCTCAAGGCGCCGATCCGGGCCCGTTACGGCTCCGCCTGACCCACCCCGTTACCCCTCACTCATACCAAGGAGTACCCATGTCACTCAGCGTGAACGGAATCGACGAGATCAAGGCTCTGAACGGCGCCGACCTCGGCCACAGTTCCTGGCTGGAGATCGCCCAGGACCGGGTCGGCACCTTCGCCGACTCGACCGACGACCACCAGTGGATCCACGTCGACGTGGAGCGTGCGAAGGAGGGGCCGTTCGGCGGGACCATCGCCCACGGCTACCTGACCCTCGCGCTCCTCATCCCGATGTGGAGCGAGCTGCTCCAGGTCGAAGGCGTGTCGATGGCCGTCAACTACGGCTTGAACAAGGTCCGTTTTCCTTCCCCCGTGCGGGTCGGCTCGAAGATCCGCACGCATGGCCGCATCGCCTCGGTCGGGGACGTCAGGGGCGGGGTCGAGGTGGCCGTCGACCTCACGGTGGAGATCGACGGCTCGGAGAAGCCGGCGTGCGTCGCGCAGGCCCTGTACCGCTTCTACGCCTGATCACCGGCAGCCCGCGGTGCCCGAGCGCAGGCCGTCGACCGTTCGCGGCTCTCCCGCCCCTCAGGCCTGCGCCGCCAGCGCCTCCTCGAACTCCACGTACGCGTGCGCGTCGAACAGCACGAACCGCACCTCCTCGACGGGCGCGGCCGCCTCCGCCAGCACCGTGCGCACGGCGATGCGGGCGCCGTCGTCCATCGGCCAGCCGTAGATTCCGGTGGAGATCGCGGGGAAGGCGATGGTGCGGGCCCCCAACTCCGCTGCCACCCGTAGGGCTTCGCGGTAGCAGGACTCCAGCAGCGCCGAGCGGTCCTCGGCGCTGCTCCAGACCGGACCCACCGTGTGCACGACCCAGCGGGCGTCCAGCTTGCCGGCTGTGGTGGCGACCGCCTGGCCGGTCCGCAGCCCCTTGCCGTACTTCGACGCGCGCAACTCCCGGCAGGCGGCCAGGATTTGGGGGCCACCCCGGCGGTGGATCGCACCGTCGACCCCGCCGCCGCCGAGCAGGGAGGAGTTCGCGGCGTTGACGACGGCGTCGACGGACTGCCGGGTGATGTCGCCCCGTACGAGGGTGACGGTGACGGCGGAAGATGTGCGCATGCGGCCATCATGCCGTCACGCGCGGGTCCATGGGTGGCCCACGGCCCGCGCGGCGCGCGTCAACGACGCCCGGACGGTCCCGATTCCCGCAGCCGCCGCCAAACGGCCTTCGCCGCATGGTGTCCGGACATGCCGTGCACACCGGGGCCCGGCGGGGTCGCCGACGAGCAGATGTAGACCGACGGGTGCGCGGTCGCGTACGGCACCCGGGCGAGCTTGGGGCGGATCACGGTCTGCAGTCCGGAGAACGCGCCGCAGGCGATGTCCCCGTCGACGTAGTTCGCGTTGCGCGCGGCGAGTTGGGGCGGCCCCGTCACCGCGCGGGCGAGCACCACGTCGCGGAAGCCGGGGGCGAACCGCTCCAGCTGGCGCTCGATGACCTCGGTGGCATCGCCCTCCCAGCCCGCCGGGACGTGTCCGTACACCCAGAAGACCTGCTTGCCCTCGGGTGCGCGGGACGGGTCGGTGAGGCTGGGCTGGGCCGTGATCAGGAACGGCACGCTCGGATCGCGCCCGGTGACTGCGGCGCGCAGGGCGGAGTCGATCTCGTCGGCCGTGGGCCCGATGTGGACCGTGCCGGCCCGGCGGGCCTCCTTCGCGGTCCAGGGGACGGGGCCCGACAGCGCGTAGTCGATCTTGAAGCAGGACGCGCCGTAGCGGTAGCCCCGGTAGGCGTTGCCCAGTCCCGCGATCCGGGCCAGCGCCGTCGGCGAGGTGTCGAAGATGTAGGCGCGGGCGGGCGGCAGCTCGTCCAGGCGCTTGACCTCCGTACCGGTACGGATGACGCCGCCCTGCTCCCGGAGGAACGAGGCAAGGGCGTCGGAGATGGCCTGCGAGCCGCCGCGCGGCACCGGCCAGCCCTTCTCGTGCGCGGCGAGGGCGAAGAGCAGGGCGATGCCGCCGGTGGCGAGGCCGCTGGTGGGGGCTATGGCGTGAGCGGCCAGTCCGGCAAAGAGGCCGCGGGCCTTCTCGCTCCGGAAGCGGCGGGACAGAAGCGTGGCGGGCTGGATCGCGTCGAGCCCGAACCGCACCCAGCGGTACGGGTCACGGGGCAGGCCGTCCCACGGAGTGCGCAGGAAGTCCTGGGCGAGGCTGTCCCAGTGACCGAGGAAGGGCGCGACCAGTCTCCGGTACGCCCCCGCGTCCTGCGGCCCGAGCGCCATGGCCGTCTCCCCCACCGAGGTGGCCAGCACGGCGGCGGTCCCGTCCGGGAAGGGGTGGGCCAGGGCGAGCTGCGGCTGCAGCCACTCCAGGCCGTGCCGGGCGAGCGGCATCGCATCGAAGGCGGGCGAGCCGATGCCCAGCGGGTGGACCGCCGAGCAGGGGTCGTGCCGGAAGCCCGGCAGTGTCAGTTCTTCGGTACGGGCTCCGCCGCCGACGGTCGCCCCGGCTTCGAAGACCTCCACGGCGAAGCCACGGCGGGCCAGTTCGGCTGCGGCGGTCAGTCCGTTGGGGCCTGCCCCCACGACGACGGCATCGAGCATCGACGGCACCTTCGGACTCCTTTGTCAGCCGACGGTCTGAGCACCAAGGATATTCACAGGCGCCGGCGGTTCGGGCGCGGGTAGGGTCGGCGTCCGATGAATACTCCGAACCCTGCTCAGCAGCCGTCCCCGGAACCGTTTCCCGCCGCCTCATCGGGAGCGGAGGATTCCGGGCCGCACCACCGGATCGGCGAGATGGCCCAGCGGCTGACCGCCGTGCCCGGCGTCCGTGCCGTCGCCCTCGGCGGCAGCCGGGCCCGGGGTACCCACCGGCCGGACTCCGACTGGGACCTGGGCCTCTACTACCGGGGCACTCCGGACATCGCCGCACTGACCACGCTGGCCTCCGAGTTCCAGGGCTCCCCGGTCGAAGTGGCCGGGCCGGGCGACTGGGGGCCGTGGGTGAACGGCGGGGCCTGGCTGCGGGTGGACGGCGTCCCGGTCGACTGGATCCTGCGTGACCTGGACCGGGTCGAGGCGGTCTGGTCCGATTGCCGGCGGGGCCGCTTCGAGGTGGGGGTCCAGCCGGGGCATCCGCTCGGCTTCTGGTCTCCCGCCTATCCGGGCGAGGTCGCCCTCGGGCGTGTACTCGCCGACGCGCACGGCGAGTTGACGGCCCTTCAGCAGGAGACGTCCGAGTATCCGGAGCCGCTGCGCACGGCACTTGCCGATGCGGCCTGGGAGGCGGACTTCTCGGTCGGGGCGGCCCGCAAGTCGGCGCCCACCGGTGACCGGCTCCATGTCTCGCTCTGTCTGTCCCGGGCCTTCGGCATCCTCACCCAGTCCCTGCACGCCCACCACCGCACCTGGTGCCTCAACGAGAAGGGCGCGCTGGCCGCCGCGGCGGCCCTGCCGGAGACTCCCCCGGAGTTCGCGGAGCGCGTCGGTGAGGCGCTGGAGGGGCTGGACGGCGCTGCGGTGGAGACGGCCGCGGAGGTCGTTCGGGACGTGCGCGAGGTCCTTCGGACGCGGCCGGCCTGAACCGGGCGGAAAGACCCTACAATCCCGCCATGATCGCCGAACTGCAGTGCGTGGTGCTCGACTGCCCCGACCCCTTGCTCCTCGCGGAGTTCTACCGCTCGCTCCTCGGCGGGCGCGTGAACCAGGTGGACCGGCGGTGGGCGGTCGACGACGACTGGGCGACGCTGCACACCGCGGCCGGTACCGTGCTCGCGTTCCAGCGCGTGACGGACCACCGGCCGCCGCGTTGGCCCGATCCGGAGCGCCCCCAGCAGTTCCATCTGGACTTCGGCGTCCCCGACCTGGCCGCGGCCGAGCAGGAGGTGATGGCGGCCGGCGCGACCGTACTGGACGACGGGGCCGGGACCGACCGCCCGTGGCGTATCTACGCGGATCCGGCCGGGCATCCGTTCTGCCTGGTCAAGCACGGCGCCGGCCCCTCCTGAGGGGGGATCGGCCCCGCCGCTGAAGGAACATCAGTCGCGCTGAATGGCCGTGACGCAGCGGCCCAGCAGCTCCCGCAGGGTGTCCCGCTCCTGCGGGGAGAACTCGTCCGCGATGCGGCGTTCGATCCGTACCGCCTGCTCGTCGGCCAGCCGCAGCGTCTCGACCCCGGCGTCGGTCAGGCGGGTCTCCAGCATCTTCTGATGCCACGGGTGAACCGACCTGACGATCAGCCCGCGCTCCTCCAGGTGCTTCAGCACCGCCGCCATCGCCTGCGGCGTCACCAGGCAGGCCCTCGCCAGAGCAGCTCCCGACATCCCCGGGTTGTCGGACAGGGCGAACAGCGCCGCGTACTGCGCGACCGTCAGGTCGGCGCCCTTCAGCGCGGCGCTCTTGGCTGCCATGAGGGCTTGCTCTGCACGTTTGATGTCCGCGCCGAGGCGGTCGCCGGCGGTCATTCCCATGTTCGCGAGCGTACAGCCACGGGCATACGTCAGGGATCGAGCATGTGACAGGCATGGAAGTTGAATCAAGGTCTTGATATAACTCAATGCATGGACACTCAAGACGTGCACAGCTCCGCGCCCTCCACTTTCGACGGGACCGTCCTCATCACGGGCGCCACCCAGGGACTCGGCCTGCACCTCGCCCGCGATCTGGCCGGCCGCGGCGCGACACTCCTCCTGCACGGCCGGAGCCGGGAACGGCTCGACCGGGCCGCCGCCGAGGTGCGGGCACTCTCCGACGGCCGGGCGGAGGTCCGCACCTATCTCGCCGATCTCTCCGATCTGGACCAGGTCCGCTCGCTCGCCGCCGAAGTCCGGGCGGCCGAGCCCCGGCTCGACGTCCTGGTCAACAACGCGGTGGCCGGCGGGGGTGCGCAGCCGCGGCTGCGCGAGCTGAGCGCCCAGGGCCATGAACTCCGCTTCGCCGTCAACTATCTGACGCCGTATCTGCTGATCAGGGAGCTGCTTCCGCTACTGACCGCTTCCGCTCCGGCGCGGGTGGTCCAGGTGGCGTCGGTGGGGCAGTCGCCCGTCGACTTCGACGACGTCATGATGGAGCGCGACTACGAGGGCCTCGAGGCCTACTGCCGGAGCAAGCTCGCGATGATCATGTCGACGTTCGACCTGGCCGCAGCCGGGACGCCCGGGAGCGGGGTCACCTTCAACGCCCTGCACCCGGCTCATCTGATGGACACCGAGGGGGTGCGGGCATACGGGCTGACTCCGGCGACCTCCGTCGAGGAGGGGGTACGTCCCACGGTCCGGCTGATCACCGACCCGGCGCTCGCCGGGGTCAGCGGCCGCTACTACGACCGGTTCACGGACGCGGCCGCGCATGATCAGGCCTACGATCCGCAGGCCCGCAGGCGCCTCGCCGCGCTGACGCGTGAACTGCTGGGCGGCTGAACGGCCGCCCCGTCAGGCGCCCGTGCGCAGCGCGGCCAGGATCCGGTCGGCCGTCGCGCGGTCGCGGGCCGCCGTGAAGGGCAGGTCGTTGCCCCCGGTGATACGGAACGGCGCGCCGGACATTGTGGCCTGGGCGCCGCCCGCCTCCGTGACCAGGAGAAGCCCTGCCGCGTGGTCCCAGGCGTACTCCCAGTTGAAGGCGAGCGCGTCCAGGTCGCCGCGGGCTACGGCGAGGTATTCGAGGCCGGCCGAACCGCAGGGGCGGGCGTCGATGCCTTCGGTGCGCAGGCCGAGCAGGGCCTGCTTCTGTGCGTCGGTGGTGTAGTCCGGGTGCGACATCGCCACCCGCAGTACGGCGTCGGGCGCGGGCGAGCCGGAGCGTATCGGAGCACCGTTGAGCGTGGCCCCACGGCCTCGGACCGCGACGGCCATCTCGTCCAGGGCGGCGGCGTACGTCCAGGAGGCCAGCAGCTCGCCGCGGTGGGCCAGGGCGACCAGGGTGCAGAACCCCGTTTCGCCGCGGACGAACTGGCGGGTGCCGTCGACCGGGTCGACGATCCACACGGGGGCCTCGCCGCCCAGCGCCTCGTACACCTTCGGGTCGGCGTGGACCGCCTCCTCGCCGACGACCACGGAGCCGGGCAGGAGCCGGCTCAGGGAGGCGGTGAGGTGTTCCTCGGCGAGCCGGTCCGCGATGGTCACGAGGTCGTGCGGACCGTTCTTCTCGACGATCTCGTGTGCGGCGAGCTGCCGGTGGCGCGGCATGATCTCGGCGGCGGCCGCTGCGCGGACCGCCGCCTCGACCTCGGTCAGGTCCCCGGCAAGGAAGTCATCGATCATGCCCCCAGCTAAGCACGGGCTGTCCGGACGCCGACGACCTGGTCATGACGGGGGCGTGACCGGCCGGTGGCCGGTCAGCGTCCGACCGCGTACCCCTGCATGCCCCGCGGGTTCGCCGCGGCGGACAGCACCCCGGTCTCCGGGTCGCGGGCGACCGCGCACATCCGGCCCTCGGACCAGGGGTCGCCGACCGTGACGTCGTGACCGCGCCGGCGCAGTTCCTCGACGACCTCCGGGTCCATGCCCGCCTCGACGGTGACGCTGCCGGGGCGCATCCCGCGCGGGAAGAAGGAGCCGGGGAAGCTGTCGTTGTGCCAGTTCGGGGCGTCGATGGCGCCCTGGAGGTCGAGGCCGCCGCGGACCTCGGCGCGCAGGGCGACGGCGAGGAAGAAGTGCAGCTGCCACTGGTCCTGCTGGTCGCCGCCGGGCGTACCGAAGGCCATCACCGGGACGCCGTCGCGCAGGGCGAGGGACGGGGTGAGAGTGGTGCGGGGGCGGCGGCCGGGTGTGAGGGAGTTCGGCAGGCCCTCGTCCAGCCAGGCCATCTGGAGGCGGGTGCCGAGCGGGAAGCCGAGCTCGGGCACGACCGGGTTGGACTGGAGCCAGCCACCGCTGGGGGTGGCGGAGACCATGTTGCCCCAGCGGTCGACGACGTCGACATGGCAGGTGTCGCCGCGGGTGGCGCCGTCCTTGGCGACGGTCGGCTCCCCCGCGCCGGGGACGGCACCGTCCTTCGCCACCGTCGGCTCGCCGACTCCGGCGGCCGGTATGCCCATGGCGTCGAAGCCGGACTCACCGGCGGCGACGGCGTGGGCGTGCTCGCTCAGGACGGGGGTGCGGCCGTCGGGGCTGCCCGGACGGAGCTCGCGCGAGGCCTCATCGGTGATCAGGGCGCGGCGGTCGGCGTTGTACGGCTCGGAGAGCAGCGCGGCGAGCGGGACCTCGGCGGCGTCGCCGTACCAGGCCTCCCGGTCCGCCATGGCGAGCTTGCAGCCCTCGATGAGCAGGTGGACGTACTCGGCGGAGCCGTAGGCCGGCAGTTCGGCGGGGAGCAGGGCGAGCTGCTGGAGGAAGGCGGGGCCCTGGCTCCAGCCGCCGGCCTTGGCGAGCGTCCAGCCGTTCCAGTCGTACGTGGCGGGGGCCTCGTACGCCGCGGACCAGCCGGCCAGGTCGTCGGCGGTGAGGGTGCCGGTGTGGCGGGTACCGCTGGTGTCCATGGTGGGGACGGCCGCCTGGCGGACCAGGGCCTCTGCGATGAAGCCCTCGCGCCAGATCGCGCGGGCGGCCTCGATCTGAGCGGTGCGGTCGTCACCGCCGGTCTCCTCGGCCTCGGCGATCAGGCGGCGCCAGGTCGCGGCGAGTGCGGGGTTGCGGAACAGTTCGCCGGGGATCGGGGACTTTCCGCCCGGGAGGTAGACGTCGGCGGAGGACTGCCACTCGGTCTCGAAGAGCTCGCGGACGGTCTCGACGGTCTGGCCGACGCGCTCGACGGGTGCGTGCCCGTCCTCGGCGTAGCCGATGGCGTACCGCAGCACCTGGGCGACGGTCTTGGTGCCGTGGTCGCGCAGCAGCAGCATCCAGGCGTCGAAGGCGCCCGGCACGGCGGCGGCGAGCGGTCCGGTGCCGGGGACCAGGTCGAGGCCGAGCGCGCGGTAGTGGGCGACCGTGGCACCGGCGGGGGCCGGGCCCTGGCCGCAGAGGACCTGGACGTCTCCGTCGCGGGGCGCCAGGATCATCGGCACCTCGCCGGCCGGGCCGTTGAGGTGCGGTTCGACGACGTGCAGGACGAATCCGGCGGCGACGGCGGCGTCGTAGGCGTTGCCGCCGTCCTCCAGGACCGCCATCGCGGACTGCGAGGCGAGCCAGTGGGTGGACGACACCATGCCGAAGGTGCCCTGGAGGGTGGGCCGGGTGGTGAACACGGATGCGGCTCCTTGCTGCGACGTTCTGTGGTTCGTTGCGGATCGTACGTACGGGAGGCCGGCCCCCTGGAACGGGGGCGGCCTACCGTACGGGGTCAGACGGCCGCGTCCGGGGCCGTTCCGTCGTCGTCGACGAGGTGGCAGGAGACCTGCCGGCCGCCGGGCAGCTCGCGCAGGACGGGGACCTCGGTGCGGCACCGTTCGGTGGCGAGCGGGCAGCGGGTGTGGAAGCGGCAGCCGGGCGGCGGGTCGAGGGGGCTGGGCAGTTCGCCGTGGAGCACGATGCGTTCGCGCGAGCGCTGGAGCACCGGGTCGGGCACGGGCGCGGCGGAGAGCAGCGCCTGGGTGTACGGGTGCTTGGGTGCGGCGAACAGTTCGGCGGTGGGGGCCTGTTCGACGATCTGGCCGAGGTACATCACGGCGATCCGGTCGGCGAGGAACTCGACCGCGGCCAGGTCGTGGGTGATGAACAGGCAGCCGAAGCCGCGGTCGCGCTGGAGGTCGGCGAGCAGGTTGAGGACGGACGCCTGCACGGAGACGTCGAGCGCGGAGGTCGGTTCGTCCGCGACGACGAGATCGGGGTCGCAGGAGAGCGCGCGGGCGATGGAGATGCGCTGGCGCTGGCCGCCGGAGAGCTCGTGCGGGTGCCGGTCGGCGTGCTCGGGGCGCAGTCCGACCTGGGCGAGCAGTTCCTCGACGCGCTCGCGGACGGCGGCGCCGCGGGCCCGGCGGTGCAGCTTGATGGGTTCGGCGATGATCTGGCCGATGGTCATGCGCGGGTCGAGCGAGGACGAGGGGTCCTGGAAGACCAGGTGGAAGTCCTTGCGCAGCGGGCGCACCGCGCGGCGGGACAGGTGGGTGATGTCGGTGCCGTTCATATGGACGGTGCCGCCGGTGGGTTCGTCGAGGCGTACGGCGCAGCGGCCGACGGTCGACTTGCCGCTGCCGGACTCCCCGACGAGGCCGACGACCTCGCCGCGGCCGACGGTGATCGAGACGCCGTCGACGGCGCGGACGGTGTCGCCGCCGGAGGCGGCGAAGTGCCGTTCCATCGAGTCGATCCGCAGCACGGGCTGCTGCTGGTCCGCGGCGCCCTCGGCGCTTTCGCGCGGGGCGGGGACGGTCTGTGGTGCGGTCACTTTCCGGCCTCCTGGTCGGGTCGCGCGGGCTCGGTGGCGGGGGTGGCCGTGAGGGTGTCGGACGCCTCGTCGGCGGCGTACGGGTGCCAGCACGCCGCGCGGTGGCCGGCGTCCGTTCCCGTCGCGGGGTCGACCGACCTGAATCCGGGGCGGCCTCCGGTGCAGGTGTCGTCGGCGCGGCTGCACCGGGGCGCGAAGGTGCAGGCGTCGGGCTGGCTGTCGAGGCTGGGCACCAGGCCGGGGATCTCGGGGAGCCGCCGCTTGCCCTCGCCGCCGGGGCGCAGGACCGCGCCGAGCAGGCCCCTGGTGTACGGGTGCCGGGCGGTGCCGAACAGGTCGTGGACGGGGGCCTGTTCGACGGAGCGTCCGGCGTACATCACCAGGACCCGGTCGGCCGCGTCGGCGACGACGCCCAGGTCGTGGGTGACCAGCACGATCGCGGTGCCGAGCCGTTCGCGCAGCGACTGGAGGACTTCCAGGATGCCGGCCTGCACGGTCACGTCGAGTGCGGTGGTCGGTTCGTCGGCGATGAGGACCGAGGGGTCGCAGGCGACGGCGATCGCGATCATCACGCGCTGGCGCATGCCGCCGGAGAGCTGGTGCGGGTACTCGTCGATGCGGCTGCGCGGGGCGGGGATGCCGACCAGGTCGAGCAGGTCCACGGAGCGCTCCCTGGCCTCCTTCCGGCTCAGTCCCTGGTGCCTGCGGAGCACTTCGCCGATCTGCCGGCCGATGGTGAGGACCGGGTTCAGTGAGGTCATCGGCTCCTGGAAGATCATCGCGATGTCCTTGCCGCGGATCTTCTGGAGCTCCTTCTCGGGTGCGCCGACCAGTTCCCGGCCGCCGAGGCTGATGGAGCCGCCGATGTGGGCCGTGGGCGGGAGCAGTCCCATGACGGCCATCGAGGTCACGGACTTGCCGCACCCCGACTCGCCCACGACGGCGAGGACCTCGCCGGGGTGCAGGTCCCAGGAGACGCCGTCGACGGCGTGCACGGTGCGGGTGTCGGAGCGGAAGGACACCGACAGGTCGCGGACGCTCAGGACGGGTTCGCGCACCGGTCCCCGTACGGATTCGAGAACGGTCTCGGTCATCGGGTCCCTCCACGGGGGTCGAGGACGTCCCGCAGTCCGTCGCCGAGCAGGTTGAAGGCCAGGGTCGCCGCGACGATCGCCAGGCCGGGGAAGACGGCGAGCCAGGGCGCGGGGGCCAGGAAGGACTGGGCGCCGGAGAGCATCACGCCGAGGGACGGGTCGGGCGGCTGGACGCCGAGGCCGAGGAAGCTGAGCAGCGCCTCGCCGATGACGGCGGCGGGGATGCCGACGGTCGCCTGGACGATCAGTGCGGAGGTGGCGTTGGGCAGGATGTGCCGGAAGAGCACGGTTCCGTCGCCGCCGCCGTTGGCGATGGCCGCTCCGACGTAGTCGACGTGCTTGAGCCGCAGCGTCTCGGCCCGGGTGATGCGGATGACGGCGGGGATCTGCGAGATACCGA
The DNA here is from genome assembly GCF_036013915.1 of Streptomyces sp. NBC_00464. NCBI lineage: Bacteria > Bacillati > Actinomycetota > Actinomycetes > Kitasatosporales > Streptomycetaceae > Streptomyces > Streptomyces sp. NBC_00464. Next base: position 545,199 of record NZ_CP107899.1, read on the forward strand.
TGGCGATGGTCGCGTTGGTCAGCGAGGGGCCGAGGATCGCGGCGAGACCGACGGCGAGCACCAGGAAGGGGAAGGCCAGCATGGTGTCGGTGAGTCGGGAGATCGCCCCGTCGGCGAGCTTCCCGTAGTAGCCGCCGACCAGGCCGAGCGGTACGCCGATGACGAACGCCAGCACGACGGCGACGAGGCCGACCTGCATGGAGGCGCGCGCGCCGTACACGATGCGGGACAGCTGGTCGCGCCCCAGATCGTCGGTGCCGAGCCAGTGGGCCGCGCCCGGTTCCGCCAGGACGTTCCCGAAGTCCGGCTGGGAGGGGTCGTACGGGGCGATCAGCGGGGCGAGGAGGGCGACCAGGATGAAGACGGCGGCGATGATGCCGCCGGTCATGGCCAGCCGGTTCCTGCGCAGGGCGCGCAGCCGTCCGTTGCCGGTCCGCTTCCTCGCGGTCTGCGGGACGGTGGGGAGCGCTGGGGTCGCTGTGGTCACCGGGCACCTCCGAGCCGGATGCGCGGGTCGATGACCGAATAGACCACGTCGACCAGCAGATTGATGAGGATGTACGCGGCGGAGGTGCAGAGCACCACGGCCTGCAGCGTCGCGTAGTCACGGGTGAAGACGGCGTCGATGGTGAGCTTGCCGAAGCCGGGCAGGACGAAGATCTGCTCGGTGACGACGGCTCCGGAGATCAGGTGCCCGAGCTGGAGCCCGAGCACGGTCACGACGGTGACGAGCGAGTTGCGCAGCGCGTGCCCGCCGACGACGGACCGTTTCGACAGCCCCTTGGCGCGGGCGGTGCGTACGTAGTCGGCGGAGAGCGAGTCGAGCATCGCCGCCCGCGTCTGGCGCATCACGACGGCGGCGAGGCCGGAGCCGAGCACGATCGCGGGCAGCACCATGCGGCGCAGGTTGTCGACCGGGTCGGTCCCGAAGGGGACGTATCCGGAGGCGGCGAACACGGGGACGGCGATGGCGAAGCCGAGGACGAGCACGATGCCGAGCCAGAACGTCGGGATGGAGAGCCCGATCAGCGCGATGACGTTGGCGATCCACTCCTCGGGCTTCCCGCGCCGCACCGCGGCGACGACTCCGGCGCCGATGCCGAGGACCACGGCGAGCAGCAGGGAGAGCGCGGCCAGTTCCAGCGTGACCGGGAGGGCCTGCCCGATGGCGTCGGCGACCGGGAGCCCGGTCCGGGAGGAGTTGCCGAGGTCGCCGGTGAGGGCGTGGCCGATGAAGCGGGCGTACTGCACGACGATGTTGTCGTTGAGGCCGTACGCCTCGCGGATCGCGGCGAGCGCCTCGGGGCTGCGCTCCTCACCTGCCAGGGCGAGCGCCGGGTCGCCGGGCAGCGCCCGGATGCCGGCGAACACCACGATCGAGACCAGGAAGAGCGTGATGAGGGACTGACGCAACCGCGTCAGCAGGTATTTCGTCATCGGGTGTACCCCGCATTCGTGACCCGGACCAGTCCGTCGCCGTAGACGCGGATGCCCGCGACGTCCTTGGTGGCGACGACGTAGTTCTTCTGCCGGTAGAGGTAGATCAGCGTGTGGGCGTCCTGCACGCGGTGGGTGAGCTCGTCGTAGATCTCGGTGCGCCGTGCCGGGTCGGCGACGGTACGGCCCTCGGCGATGAGCTTGTCGATCTCGGGGTCGCCCAGGCCGTAGGCGTTCATGGCGCCGGCGGTCTTGAGGAAGTTGGAGACGTTGCCGTCCGGGTCGAGCCGTCCGGACCAGCCGCTGGTGAAGACGTCGTAGTTCCCGGCGTCGGTCTCCGAGAGCATGGTGGCGTACTCGGTGGGCCGCAGCGAGAGGTCGAATCCGGCCTCCTTGACCATGGCCTGGAGGACCTGTCCGACCCGTCCCTGTTCGGGGGTGGTGGAGGTCTTCAGCTCGATCTTCAGCGGGGTCTTCACGCCCGCCTCCTTCAGGAGCCTCTTCGCCTTGGCGATGTCGCGCTTCGGGCAGTCCTCGGGCTTGATGCCGGGGGCGATGGCGGACTGCGGCGAGATGGGGCCGCAGGCCGGTTCGTACATGCCCTGGAAGACGACCTCGTTGAGGGTGTCGCGGTCGATCGCGAGCTCGAACGCCTCACGGACCCGGACGTCCCGGGCGATCGGGGTGTCGAGCTTGCCGGGCTTCTGTCCGAGGCCCTTCACGTTGCCGACGTTGAGGCCGATGCCCTGGTAGCCGAGCGAGGGCGAGTTGAAGAGCTGGAGCTTCGGCTCGGTGAGGGCGCTCTGTACATCGATGGGGCCCATCTGGTCGCCGACCTGGAGGTCGCCGGAGCGCAGGTTGGCGAGCCGGACGTTGCCGTCGGGGATGGGCTTGTAGACGACCCCGTCGAGGTGGACCTTGTCCGCGTCGTAGTAGTTCGGGTCCTTCTTCAGCACGATCCGGTCGCCGCCGACCCGCTCGACGAAGCGGAAGGGTCCGACGCAGGAGGGGTGGTTGGTGAAGTTCTTCCCGTACTTCTTCAGCGCGGCCGGTGACATCACCATCCCGGCCCGGTCGGCGAGGACGCCGGTCAGCGGTACGTAGGGCTGCTCGAGCCTCATCCGTACCGTGTCGGGGCCGGTCGCCTCGATGGAGGTGACCGGGGCGAGCTCGGTGCCGCGGGCGGATCCGGGGAGGTCGCGGTGGCGAAGGAGTGAGGTGACGACGGCCGCGGCGTCGAGCCGGGTGCCGTCGCTGAACTTCAGCCCGGGGCGCACCTTCAGGGTGACGGTGCGGCCGTCGGCCGAGGTGGTGGGCAGTGCGGCAGCGAGCTGCGGCACGACGACCCCGTCCTCGTCGATGTCGTAGAGCTTCTCGCACATGCCCGCGAAGACCGTGCGGCCGACGAGGGTCTGGGCGAGCGTGGGGTCGAGTTTGTCCGGGTCGGAGTTGAGAGCGACGGTGAGTGTCCCGCCGTCGCGTACGGACCGGTCGTCGGTTTTGCGTACACCGCCGACCTCGGTCGCCGAGGACTGCAGCGACGCGCAGCCCGAGGTGAGGGACACCAATGCAACCGCCACCAGGGCAACCGCTTTTCGGCGCACGAGGGCCTACCTCCCGCCAGGGGGTGATCAAGGAATATCGCAGACCGTATTTCGCATACAGTCCGCAAGGCAAGAGGGGTTCCCATATATCGGACGGTTTTTACTGACGATCGGATAACGGGGGTGCAGAAGGCGTGAAGACGCCTGTCCACACCCCCCGCGATCAGCCCTGTGTGACGAGGCGGAAACTCTGCGCAGCCGTGCCGTCGCAGGACCGCTGGAACAGTTGGACGCCCGTGGCCGCGGACGCCGGCGCGCTCAGGCATTTGCCGCTGTGCCGGGCGATGAAGTGGTACGCGCCGGAGGCCTCGCGTACCGGCTTCCACTGCTGGTTCGCGCCGCCCCCGTAGGTCCACAGCTGGAGCGGGGCCTGCTCGGCCAGGGACACGTTCGCCACATCGACGACCTGCCGGCCGTCCCCGTCCGCGGCGATCCGCACATGGCCGCCGTCCGTGGCCGGGAACGTGAACCGCTGGGCTGCTGTGCCGTTGCAGCTGTACTGCTGGATCACCGTGCCGTTGGCGGTGGCCGCGGCACGCGCGTCCACGCAGTTCCCGTTGGCCTCGGCCACCAGCGCGTACGCCGACGTCGCCGGGATCGGGTCCCCGGGCGCCGGGTCTCCCCCGCCGCCGCCCAGCCATTTCAGCCCGTCCACCACGAACCGGTTCTGGGTCTCACTGGCGAAGGTCGAGGACAACGTGGTCCCGGAGCCGTAGTCCATGGCGTTGTGGCCGAAGTTCGCGTAGAGCATCCGGTAGCCGGTGTTCGTCCACAGGACGGGGTAGTCGCCGCTGTACCAGGACTGGTTCGGATCCGTGCCCAGCGGGAAGCTCACCGGGTCCACGGAGGCCAGGACCTTGATGTCGGGACGGTCGCGAAGGTTGTTCTCCCAGGCGTACCACTCGCTGACCGACGAGGTGAAGGTGGCCGGCAGGCCCGTGGTCGAGGGATGCGTCCGGTCCTCGGTGCGGAGCACCGCCGTGGTGGGTCCCCAGGTGTTCGACCTGAAGTTGCCGCTGCCGAGGAACTGGTCGTAGTACCAGGGCCACTCCTGGGCCTCGGTGGTGAACGCCGAGACATGGAAGCCCATCCAGGCTCCGCCGGAGCGCATGTACCTCTCGAAGCCGGTGCGCTGGGAGGCCGTCTGCGGGGCGTCGTCGAGGAACAGCACCACCTGGTACTGGTCAGGGGTGATACTGCTCAGCCGCTCCCAGTCGTTGGTGGAGGTGTAGGAGAAATTATTGGCGGCGGCGGTGGCGGGGAACCACCGGTTGGCCTCCTGGACGAAGCTGATGTGCGCCGCGTCCCAGGTGCCGTTGTAGAAGGCGATCACCTTGAAGTCGGGTGCCTGCGCGGCGTTCGGCACAGCATGCGCGGGGATGGCGGGCCCCAGCAGTAACGCCGGCAGCAGGAGGAGGAGCCATCGGCACAGCCGGCCGGCCCCTCCTCGGAGGGCCGCGGTGGCCCTGATGGTGTTCATGCGAAACCGTCCTCTCCGAACCGGGTGGGGGCCGGGCCGGCTCCGACGGGTGTCGGAGCCGGCCCGGTGTGTCCTGGAGACGTGGCGCTGTTCAGGGGTGGCTGACGAGGTTGGCCACGTTGGTGGAGGAGTTGGAGGGGCCGCCGCGCCCGTTGATGACGTGGCGGATGGTTCCGGTGCCGCCGAGCGAGACGGTCACCATGCTCTGGAACCGCACGTTCGGGTTGTCCGGGACCTCGAAGGCGTGCTCGGCACTCACGCCCGGGTTGGAGCTGAAGAAGCAGTAGCTGCCGAGGCCGTACGCCTGGTGGCTGGTGACCGAGTCCGCGACCTTGTAGGCGGCGTAGCCCTGGGTGGAGCCGTTCATCCAGGACGCCTGGTCGGGGACGTCGTACGGCATCTCGTTCTGGTAGAAGTACGTGCGTCCGCCGTTGCCGTTCCAGATCGTCTGGTGCTTCTGGTAGTGCTCGACGAACAGTCCGTACATCGTCACGTCGTCGCCGTTGACGACGAGCCCGGTATCGGCGCGGTTGCTGTTCCAGCCGATGCCGCTGCCGTGGTCGCCGCGCCAGATCCACATGTGGTCGCCGATGACATGGTCGCTGTTGACCACCAGGCTGGTGGTCGCCCGTCCCACGGCGGCGCCGCCGACCCGGAAGAAGACGTCGTGCAGTGAGGTCGGGTTCGCCGCGTGCGAGGCCGAGGACCCGGCCGGGCCGACCTCCATCAGAGTGGCGGAGTTCGTCGTACCGGCGTCGAAGAGGATGCCCGCGACCTTGACCCCGTCGACGTCCGCCACCGTCATCGCGGTGACCCCGTTGTCCGGGACGAACGTGGTGAGGCCGAGGCCCAGGACCACGGTGTCGGGCCTGGTCACCTTCAGGGTCTGGTCGAGGTGGTAGACCCCAGGGGTGACCAGGAGGTTCTTCCCCTCCGCGAGCGCGGCGTTGATCTGGGCGGCCGTGGCTCCCGCCTTCACGACGAAGAACTTGTCCATGCCGATCGAGCTGCCCCCCGCGTTGCCGCCCGCCCAGGTGGTGCCCGAGGCATTGCTGCGGACGGACGGCACGAACACCTGGTAGGCACCGTTGCCGTCCACGTACAGGAAGGGCTTCTCGCGGACCACGGGGGCCTGATTCACCGTGGTGTAGGGCGGGTTGGGGAAGCTGGTGGCCGGAACGCCCTGGCTGCCGACGAAGACCATGTTCCAGTTGGAGCCGGTCCAGCTGCCGAGGGTCGAGTTGCGGGTGATCCACTGCTGCTGCGTGCCGGAACGGACCTGGCCGTCGATCTTGGTGTCGGCCATGAAGCCGCCGCTGGCCCAGCCGCCGTCGTCCAGGGCCAGATTGCCGCGTACGTGCATGCGCCGGTACGGGGCCGCCTGGGAAACGGCCCAGCGGTCGGTACCGCCGGTCGGGTTCACCGACAGGTTCTCGGCGCCGCGCCAGAAGTTCTGGGTGGCGTTCTGCGGCGGGAACCAGTCCGCCTCGGCATGGACGGCGCCGTTGATCGTCACCGAGTCGGGCGACTGGCCCAGTCCGAGGACCTGGGTGTAGAAACCCACGTTGACGTCGTTGCTGTACGTGCCCGGCTTGAACATCACCGCGTACCGCTGGTTGCCGAACTGGTTCGTCTCCTGCTGCCGGAAGATCGAGTCCAGCCGGCTCTGGATGGTGGCCGACGGCATCGACGGGTCGAAGACCACCACGTTCGGACCGAGGTCCACATCGCCCGGCGCGGTGCTCACCGGGGTGACCTGGAAGCGCTGGGCAACGGAGTTGTTGCAGGTGTACTGGACGAGCTGGACGCTGTCGGCCGTGGAGGCGGCGGGCACGTCCAGGCACTTGCCGCTGTTGCGGTTGACGAAGTGAAAGGCGCCGCCGCCCTCGTCGACGGGCTGCCACTGCTGGTTGGTGCCGCCGCCGTACGCCCACAGGTGCACGGCGGCGCTGTCGGCGGTGGACACATCGCTCACGTCCACGACCTGGCCCGCGTCGTTGCGGTTGTTGATGCGGACGAAGCCGCCGTCGGTCGCGGTCAGGCTCCACTGCTGGGCGGTGGAGCTGTTGCAGGTGTACTGCTGGACGGCGGTGCCGTTGACGATCGCGGCGGCGCGGGCGTCCAGGCACTTGCCGCTGCCGCTGTTGACGACGGTCGCCCAGCCGGTCGGCAGGGCCGCGGCGGCCGCCGCGGCGGCGCGCGGGGCTGCCGGGGCCGGGGTGGCGGCCAGCACCGACCCGGCAAGGGCGCCGGCCGCGAACACCGCGGTCAGCGCCCGCCGTCGGCGGTCGGGCGAGGAACCGGACCGGCCCCCGATGGGTCTTCTTCGGACAGATCTGAGCACGGATTCTCCTGTGCGGGTGAGACGGCTCGATGAGGTGGGGACGCGCCGGTCAGCCGGCGTACTGGGCGAACACCTTCGTGAAGTCCCACGGCTGCTGGGAGACGCCCGAGCAGGTGTCGGCGCCACCGCCGGTGCACGGGCGGTCGCGGTTGACCGACCAGAAGGTCAGCCGGGCGAGGTGCCGCTGCTGTGCGTAGCCGAGGATGGTGCGGAAGTCCGCGACCGTGACGGTCTCGCTGTTGTCCGTGATGCCGTTCATCGAGGAGATGCCGGTGTGCCGGTAGGCCTGGTCGTCCGAGTAGCCATAGGCGCTCTTGACCGTGTTCTTCAGCCCTTCGGCCGCGCTGACGGTGAGATTGCCCATGTTCTGGCCCGCCCCGCCGAAGTTGAACGGCATGATCGTCCAGCTGTCCACGGTCAGCCCGGACGCGGAGGCCTTGCGGATCAGGCTGTCGTCGGGTCCGTTCTGTCCGGTGCCGAAGGTGACGTAGACCTTGATCCCGGGGTTGTTCGCCTTGACCGTCTTCAGCGCGTCGACCGTGCGCTGCTGGACGGTGGCGCTGTCGTACGCCTCGGCCTCGATGTCGATGTCGATCGCCTTGAGCCCGTAGGCGTTGATGACCTTCTGGTACGCGGCGGCCAGCTCACCCGCGCTGGAGCAGGAGCTCTCCAGCTTGTTGCCGCTCCAGCCTCCGAAGGACGGGATGACATCGCCGCCCGCGCCCCGGACGGTGTTGACGGTCTGCTGGTCGACCCCGCCCGTCAGCGGCCTGCCGCCGTCCCACTGCGGGTTGCAGTACCCGTTGCTGAGGACGAAGGCGAGGGTGAACCACTTCACGCCGGTGGCGTTCATGACGGTCGTCGGGCTGGGCGGGCTGCCCCAGCCGTTGTAGAGGTACGGAGCCACGGCCATCGCCCCGGCGGGCGGCGTCGTCGGGTCTCCCCCGCCGCTCGGCGCGGTCCACTTCTGTTGGCGGTGCCCGTGCAGGTCCAGATCTGGAGCCGGGTGCCGTTGGCGGAGCTGTTGCCGGTGACGTCCAGGCACTTGTCCGCCTGCGGATTGACGATGTCGTGCGCCGCGGTGACGGTCCAGCGCTGGGCCGTGGAACCGTTGCAGTCCCACAGCTGGACCGTGCTGCCGTTCGCCGTGCCGGCCGAGGTCACGTCCAGACACTTGCCCAGCGCCTTGATGCTCCCGTCCGAACCGACGTCCCACTGCTGGGCGTTGCTCCCGTTGCAGTCATAGAGCTGGACCGGGGTGCCGTTGGCACTGCCGGCGGCGGCCACGTCCATACACTTGCCGGCCAGGCCGGTGATCTGCCCGGTGGCCGCGGCGGCACCCAGGGCAGGCGATCCGGTCAGTCCCGCCAGCAGCGCCGCGGCCGCCCCGGCACCGAGCACACCCCGGAGGGCGGGAGCGTGTCTGCGTACGAAGTGAGTACCCATCAACTTCCAACCGTCCACTTCTGATTGGCGGCACCGGTACAGGTCCAGATCTGGAGCCGCGTCCCGTTGGCCGAACTGTTCCCGACGACGTCCAGGCACTTGCCCGCCTGCGGATTGACGATGTCGCGTGCTCCGCTGACCGCCCAGCGCTGGGCCGCGGAACCGTTGCAGTCCCACAGCTGCACGGCGGTGCCGTCGGCCGTGCCGCCCGACGCCACGTCGAGGCACTTGCCGAGCGCCCGGATCGTGCCGTCCGCGTTCACGCTCCACTGCTGGGCGTTGCTGCCGTTGCAGTCGTAGAGCTGGACCGGGGTGCCGTTGGCGCTGCTCGCGGCGGCGACGTCCACACACTTGCCGGCCAGGCCGGTGATCCGGCCGCCCGTTCCCGGCTGCTGGGTGTCGCTGGTGGTGACGCGTACGTGGTCGACGACGAGTTGCTGGGGGAAGGTGGTGTTGCCGTCGGGGTCGCCGGGCCAGTATCCGCCGACGGCGAGGTTGAGGATGAGGAAGAAGGGCTTGTTGAAGGCCCAGGTGTTGCCGCCGGTGTCGGCGGGCGTGCGGTGCTGGTAGACGTTGCCGTCGACGGACCAGGTCACCGAGTCGGGGGCCCAGTCGATGGCAAAGGTGTGGAAGGCGTCGGCGAAGGCCTGCCCGTTGGGGAGGGTGTATCCGGCGCCGATTCCGGCGGAGCCGGAGTAGCCAGGACCGTGCAGGGTGCCGTGGACGGTGGAGGGCTCGAAGCCGACGTTCTCCATGATGTCGATCTCGCCGGAGTTGGGCCAGCCGACCTGTCCGATGTCGTCGCCGAGCATCCAGAAGGCGGGCCACATGCCCTGGCCGCGCGGGATCTTCATCCTGGCCTCGACGTGGCCGTAGGTCTGGGTGAACTTCCCGGAGGTGTTCAGCCGGGCCGAGGTGTACTGGCAGCTGCCGTACCAGCACTGGTAGTTGTTCGGGTTCTCCTTGCGCGCGGTGATGACCAGATGCCCCTGGCCGTCCAGCGCGGCGTTGCTGTTCCCGGCCGTGTAGTACTGCCGCTCATGGTTGTTGACGTTGTCGCCGGTCTCGATCTGCCACTTGCTGCCGTTCACGGCCGAGCCGGCGGAACCGTCGAACTCGTCGGAGAACGTCGTGACAGCGGCGGCCGCCGCGGTGTCCGTCATCGGGGTGGCGGTTGCGGGTCCGCCGCCGCCCGTGAGGGCCGTCGTGACCAGGGCAAGAGTGAGAACCGAGAGTACGGAGTGCAGCAGGCGCCGCGTACGGCGTGGGGAGTCCATGACTCTCCCTTCCGGTGCATGAGGGGGAGAAGGGGAATCTGTCATGCATATGACAGGCATGCGCATGACAGATGCAGGGCGCAAGGGCGTGCGGGAGCTGCGCCGACCGGGGCGGGGGTGCCGTGCGAAGTTGCGCGTGCGGGGTGCGGCGACGGGGCCGCTTTGTTCACTACGTGATTTAAGAAGTGAAGTAAGCGGGTGTCAAGGCCTTGGTCCATACCACCGACCGGTGCCACCGAGATGCGCCTCCGGAGTGCGAAAACGCCCCCGCCTCCCCGCCTGCGACCCACCACCAGGGGGGTGAACCGGCCAAGAGTCGAAGCGACGACACCGGCAGTAGCCACGCCGGCCTGCAGAAATTCGCGGAATGCCCGCGGACCCGCGCCACCGTCGGGACGCCCGGATCCCTGCACCATCGGCGGACTAAATGTCGCGGCGGTGACGTTATGCCTGGTCGGAGCCGATTCGTAAGCAGGAGAACCGGCGGAACTGGAGGCATGGCTGTGCACGGTGAGTACAAGGTCCCCGGCGGCAAGCTGGTCGTGGTGGACCTGGACGTCCGGGGCGGGGCGCTGCGCGACGTACGAGTGGCGGGCGACTTCTTCCTGGAGCCGGACGAGGCGATCCTGACGATCGACGCGGCGCTGGAGGGAGCCCCGGCCACCACCGACACCGCCGGCCTGGCCGCCCGCATCGACGCGGCCCTCCCGGAGTCGACGGTGATGCTCGGACTCACGTCGGAAGGTGTCGCCGTCGCCGTGCGCCGGGCACTGGCGCATGCCACGGAGTGGAGCGACTACGACTGGCAGCTCATCCACGACGCCCCGCAGTCCCCCGCGCTCCACATGGCTCTCGACGAGGTCATCACGGCCGAGGTCGCCGCGGGCCTGCGGCCGCCGACGCTCCGGGTGTGGGAGTGGGACTCCCCCGCGGTGATCATCGGCAGCTTCCAGTCCCTGCGCAACGAGGTCGACCCGGCGGGCGTCGAACGCCACGGCGTCACGGTGGTCCGGCGCATCTCCGGGGGCGGCGCGATGTTCGCGGAACCGAGCAGCACCATCACGTACTCGCTCGCGGTGCCCCAGTCCCTCGTCTCCGGCCTCTCCTTCGCCGACAGTTACGCGTACCTCGACGACTGGGTGCTGGAAGCTCTCGGCGACATGGGGATCAAGGCCTGGTACCAGCCGCTCAACGACATCGCGACCGAGGTCGGGAAGATCGCCGGTGCGGCGCAGAAGCGCATGGTGGGGCCGGACGGAGGCCCCGGCGCGGTACTGCACCACGTGACGATGTCGTACGACATCGACGCCGACAAGATGCTCGACGTCCTGCGCATCGGCAAGGAGAAGATGTCCGACAAGGGCACGAAGAGCGCCAAGAAGCGCGTCGACCCTCTGCGCCGGCAGACGGGTCTGCCCCGCGAGGCCGTCATCGAGCGGATGATCGAGTCGTTCCGCGGCCGGCACGGTCTCAGCCGGGGCGCGGTGACTCCGCAGGAGCTGGCCCGGGCCGAGGAGCTCGTCCGTACGAAGTTCGCCACCGCCGAGTGGACCGCACGGGTGCCGTAGGACACGCCCCGATCAGCGCTCGCGCGGCGTGACGAGCCCCGACTCGTAGGCGAATACGACGAGTTGGGCGCGGTCCCGGGCGCCGAGCTTGATCATGGCGCGGCTGATGTGCGTCTTTGCGGTGAACGGGCTGATGACCATGTGCGTGGCGATCTCCTCGTTCGTCAGCCCCCGGGCCGCCAGCGCGCTGACCTCCCGCTCCCGGCGGGTCAGGGTCTCGAAGCCCGGCGCGGTCGTCCGGTCGGGGGGCCGGGCGACGAACTCGCCGATGAGTCTGCGGGTGATGGCGGGCGACAGCAGGGCGTCGCCGCGGGCGGCGACACGGACTGCCTGGAGCAGTTCGGCGGGTTCGGTGTCCTTGAGCAGGAAGCCCGCCGCCCCGGCGCGCAGGGCGTCGAACACGTACTCGTCCAGGCCGTAGTTGGTCAGGATCACCACGTGGACGCCGCCCAGCAGCGGGTCGCCGGCGATCGCCCGGGTGGCCTCGATACCCGTCATCACCGGCATCTGTACGTCGACGAGGGCGATGTCGGGGGTGTGCAGCCGGGCCAGCTCCAGCCCCTCGCGGCCGTTGGCGGCCTCGCCGACCACCTCGATGCCGTCCTCCGCGTCGAGCAGCGCCCGGAAGCCGGCCCGCATGAGGGCCTGGTCGTCGACGATGAGGACGCGGATCGGCCTGTCGGCGCCCTCGCTCATCCGGTGGATCCCACGGTGTGCAGGGGCAGTTCGGCGTGTACGGAGAATCCGCCGGCCCTGCGTGGTGCGGCGGCCAGGGTGCCGCCGAGCGCCGTGACGCGCTCCCGCATGCCGGTGAGGCCGGTGCCGACGGTGACGGTGTCGTCGGGGCCGCACGGGCCGTGGTCGTCGACGTGCACAGTCAGCGCGCTCGGCCCGTAGGTGAGCCGGACGGTGGTCGGGGCCCGGTCGGCGTGCCGGGCCACGTTGGTGAGGGCCTCCTGCACGATGCGGTACGCGGCGCGGTCCACGGCAACGGGCAGCGGCCGCTCCTCGCCGCTGACGGTGAGCGCGAGCGTGATCCCCGCGCTGCGAGCCCGTTCGGCGAGTTCACCGATCCGGTCGAGGCCGGTGCCGGGCTCGACCACGTCGGTGCGCAACACCTCAAGTGTGGCTCGCAGTTCGCGCATCGCCTCGCCACTGGCCTCCTGGATGGCGAGCAGTGCGGGCTCCACTGCCGTCCCCCGCTTGCGGGCGAGGTGGACGGCAACTCCCGCCTGGAGCTTGACGATCGAGATGGAGTGCGTGAGCGAGTCGTGCAGTTCCCGGGCGATCCGCAGCCGCTCCTCTCCGGCCCGGCGCATCGCGGCCTCGTCCCGGGTGCGTTCTGCGTCGAGTGCCCGCTGCTCGGTCTGGCGCAGATATGCCTGCCAGTTCTTGTCGATGAGTCCGGTGACCCCGGCGCAGAGGAACCAGCCGAGCAGCAGCAGGGTCCGCTCCACGACGCTCTCGGCGGCCGGTGAGGCGGTGATCAGAACGGTGAAGTAGCCGCCGAGGAAGAGTGCGCCGGCCGCGACGCCCCAGCCACGGCGCCCGCTGCGGGCGGCGGCGTGCACGGCGGCCAGCACGGGGAACGCCGCCCAGGTGCCGGGGTGCGCGTGGAGCACGTAGCCGGACATGGCGAGCGTGGTGACGGCGAGCACCGTGCGAGGTGCGCGGCGGTGCTCGGCGAGGACCAGCGACCCGGTCGCGACGAGCACCAGGTCGAGTGCATCCGGAGCCGATGCCGCGCAGGCCGCGACGGTGACCGCCGCACCGATCGCGACCGCGAGTACCGCGTCCAGCAACCGGGTGCGGCGGCCGGTGTCCCCCGTGTCCCCCGTCATGCGCCGACCCTAACTCCCGTAAGGCGGCCGGGGCATCAGCCCTGGGGACCGGCCGGGCACTACTCCCCCGGCAGTAGTGCCCGGGCGGTCCCGGCCGGGCGGGATCAGCGCCGATTGCCTCCGGCGGTACGACGACCCGGCCCCCGTCCGCGGGCGAGCATCGGAACCATGACCGGACCTTTCCGCTACACCTCACCCGCACCTTTGAAGTCGGCGACCGGAGTGGTCGCCGACGTGTACGCCCAGATCTCCACCGACTTCGGGATCGAGCGCGCCCCGACCTTCGTGGTGCTGTCCGCGTCCCCTCCACTCCTCACCGCGACCTGGGCGCTGGCGCGCGAGTCGCTGCTGGCCGGGCAGGTGTCCCGTACGGACAAGGAGGTGGTGGCGGCCGGGGTGTCGCTCGCCAACCGCTGTCCGTTCTGCGTGGACGCGCACACCGTGCTGCTGCACGCCACCGGCGACCACCGGCTGGCGGAGACGATCGCCCGCGGCGAGCAGCCGGCGGACCCCGCCCATCGCGCTCTGCTGGCCTGGGGCAAGGACATGAGCACACCGCAGCCGTTCCCGTCGGGCGCCGCACCCGAGCACATCGGGACCGCACTCGCCTTCCACTTCATCAACCGGATCGTCTCCTCGCTGCTGACCGAGACCATGCTGCCCCGCGGTCTCCAGCGGATCCGTGCCGTACGGAGTGCGGCGGGCCGCTCCCTTGCCCGGACCGTGCGCCGCGAGCTGGTGACGGGTCTGAGCCTGCCGCTGCTCGCAACGGAGGGCGAGGCGCCCGCCTGGGCGGCGGGTACCGCCGTCGGCACGGCGTACGGTGCGCTGCGCACCGCGGCGGAGCTGGGTGCCGGGCTGCTGAGCGACGAGGACGCGGCGCTCGTACGGGAGTCGGTGGCTGCCTGGGACGGCGTCACCCCGCTCCCCCTGCACGGAGCCGGTCTGCCGGACCGGGCCGAACGGCCGGGCGCCCGGCTGGCGCTGCTCGCGGCGCGCGCACCGTACCGGATCACGGACGAGGACGTGGCCGCCTGGCTCGCGCCGCCGTTCACCGATCACTGCCTGGTTCATCTGATCGCGTTCGGCGCTATCTGCGCCATGGGGCGCGTCGAGGCCGCACTCACCATGGAATCGAAGGAGCACGCGTGACAGTCGCCGAGGCCTGGAACGGACTGCTCGGGCAGCACTGGGCCGCCCACCCGGACCGCTACAACGCCATGCTGGACGGGTTCGACCGCCCGCTGTTCGACGCGGCGGCGATCGGCCCCGGGGACCGGGTGGTGGACATCGGCTGCGGCAGCGGGCTCACCACCAGGATGGCAGCGCACCGGGCGCCGGGCGGCCGGGTCACCGGGGTCGACATCTCGGAGCCGCTCGTCGGACGGGCCCGCGCGCTCACCGACGGCGCACAGTTCCCCCATGTCACCTACCGGTTGGGCGACGCGCAGACCTGCGCGTTCGAGCCCGGCGGATACGACCTGGCCATCAGCCGGGGCGGGGTGATGTTCTTCGCCGACCCCGTCGCAGCGTTCACCAACATCGCGGGAGCGCTGCGGCCGGGCGGCCGCCTGGTGTTCCTCTGCCCGCAGCCCGCGCAGCCGGACGGGGAGGAGCGCAAGGCGCTGGGACTGCTGGCCTCGCTGCTGGGGCGGGATCACACCACCGAGAACGCGGTGGCCACGGCGATGGCCTCGCTCTCGGAGCCCGAACGCATCCACGAGGTCCTGGGCGCGGCGGGGTTCACGGACATCGAGGTGACGGGCGTGAGCGCCGACACCTGCTGGGGGAAGGACGCGGCGGACGCGGTCGAGTTCTTCGTCTCCCGCACCCCCGGCCTCGCCGTCTCCGATGCCACACGGGCCGCGATGACCGACGCCCTGCTGCCCCATGAGTCGCCGCGCGGTGTGCTGCTGCGGGCGGGCGTCTGGGTGGTGACCGCACACACTCCCTAGGACGCGGCCGGCGGGCGGTGCTCGTACCACCGCCGGTCGGCCTCCAGTTGGGCGGCCAGCGAGATGAGCCGTTCCTCGCTGCGGGAGGGGCCGAGCAGTTGGGCCCCGACGGGGAGGCCGTCGGGGGTGAAGCCTGCGGGAACGTTGATGCCGGGCCAGCCCAGGACGTTCCACGGCCAGGCGTACGGGCACGCCTCGGCGATCGCGACATCGGTGCGCCAGGCGCTCAGTCCGTCGAACCTGCCGATACGGGGAGGCGGCAGGGCGGTCGTCGGGGTGAGCAGCACATCGAATCCCGATCCGGCCTTCCCGCGGGAGGGGTGGAACAGGGCGCCGATCCGCCGGTGCTGGCGCACCTCCCGCCCCCTCGCGGCCCGCACCACCCGGCCGCCGAGCCGGGTGCCCGTGCGCAGGGCGCTGCGGGTGCGGGGGTCCAGGAATGCGGGTTCGGGGTGCAGGGCCGCGAGTTCGGCGATTCCGGCGGTGGCACGGGGCACGAAGCCGAGGCCGATCAGCCCGTAGCGGGGCCGTGCCTCCTCGACGTGGTGGCCGAGCCGGGCCAGCGCCTCGGCGAGTTCGGTGACGGCGCGGCGCACGTCGGGGTGGGGAGCCGTGCCGGTGAGGGTGAGCGGGGGGCGCCAGGCGAGGGCGATGCGCAGCCGGCCGGGGTCGCGGCGGGCGGCGGCGGAGGCGTCGACGGGCGGCGGGCGGTGCGGGTCGTCCGGGTGCGCGCCCGCGACGGCGTCCAGCAGGAGGGCGGCATCGGCGACGGTCCTGGCCAGCGGGCCGTTGACGGTGAGCCCCTGGAAGGCGTCGCTCTGGGGGTGCACGGAGATCCGGCCGCGCTGCGGTTTGATGCCGACGAGGTGCGTCCAGGCGGCGGGGATGCGGACGGACCCGGCACCGTCGGAGCCGAGCGCGGCGGGCACCAGTCCGGCGGCGACGGCGGCCGCCGAACCGCCGGAGGAACCGCCCGGGGTGTGGTCGGTGTTCCACGGATTGCGGGTGGCGCCGAAGGCGGATCCTTCGGTGAACGGCCACTGTCCCAGTTCGCAGGAGTTGGTCTTCCCGACGATGACGGCCCCGGCGGCGCGCAGCCGGCGTACGGACTCGCTGTCGGCGGTCGCGGCGGGCAGCTCCCCCGCGCAGCCGAAGTGGGTGGGCATCCCGGCGACGTCGGTGTCGTCCTTGACCGCGACGGGCACCCCGAGCAACGGCAGCCGCTCTCCGGCGGCGAGCCGGCGGTCGGCCTCGGCGGCTTCGGCGAGTGCGGCGGTCGCGCGCAGCTGCCGGAAGGCGTTGAGGGTGCCCTGGCTCGCCTCGATCCGGGCGAGGGCCTCGGTGACCAGCCGGGTGGAGGTGGTACGGCCGTCCGCGAGGGCCTGCGCGCTGTCGGCGAGCCCGCCCGGGGCCTCGACGTCCGTTCCGGTGGATTGTGCTGAGGACATGGACTGCCCGCCTCCCTCGTACCGTCAGGTGCGTACACCTGTCCGCCCGAACGAACTTACTGGAGGGTAACGAGTCGTGGGCGATCCCTCAACCGTTCGCCCGGGCCCTTCGGTGCCGCCCGCGGGAGGTGCACCGTCCAAGCGCCCGGGCGGCGCCTGCCCTACGGCTGGACCGTGATCTCGCCGATTCCGGTGCCCAGTCCGGCGCAGTGCGCGGTCGACTGGCCGGACTGTCCCGGGTTCAGCGTGACGTGCTCACCGTCCGCGTCCGGGGACCAGCCGCAGACCAGGTGCACCCAGAAGGTCTGCGTCGCGGAGCCGTTGTTCCGGCACAGCGCGTAGCCGGTGTAGTCGTCGATGGCGTGCTTGCCCGTCTCGCAGGACAGCCCCGGCGGCGTCGCGGTCGGGGCGGCGGCCGAGGCCGCTGTCGCGAGGCCGGTGGACACGGCGAGTGCCGCGGTCACCCCTGCGACGGCGGCGCCCCGCACTACGGCCCCGGACAGGCTTCGCATGGACTTCTTCATGTTTTCCTCTCGGTCGTGACGCACTCGGTGCCGTGGCAACCGTCCCCCGGTCCGCATAACCGAAAACACCACAAAACGTTACGCTGTGTACGCACCCGGGGGTGCCGCTCCACCGGGCGACCGCACCTCCCCCGGCGTACGCTCGAAAGATCGGACCGCAGACCCGGACAGCCCCGCCACGACCCTTCGAGGAGGCGACGTGACCGGTCCACACCTCGGCACACGCCCGGCCGCATGGACTGCGGCGCTTGTACTCTCCGTCACCGGCAGCGGCCTCATCGGCAGCGGCGTGGCACACGCGGAGGACATCGACCACCTCACCGCCCAGCAGATCGCCGACCGCTCCCGTGACGCGCTGCTCGGCGCGGAATCCGTGCACCTGAGCACCAGGGGGGACCTCGGCAAGGGCAGCACCCCCATGTCCCTGGAGCTCACCCTGGACCGCGCCGGCAACTGCAACGGCTCGGTGGACCTCGGCGACAGCCAGGGCTCGGCGCTGATCGTGAAGCGGGGCGACGACATCTGGATCAAGCCGGACGCGGACTTCTGGAAGAACCAGGTCCCCAACGGCGGTTCCGCCTTCGCCGCGATCGTGGGCGACCGCTACATGAGGGGTTCGGCCGACGACCCCCGGCTGAGCGCCGTGACCAGGACCTGCGACCTCAACACCTTCCAGAAGCTGGTCAGCGACAACGCGAACAACAACACCGGAACGCTCAACAAGGGCGCGAAGACCACGCTCGGCGACGCGTCCGTCATTCCGCTGACCAGAATGCGGGACGGCACGACCCTGACGCTGGACGTGGCGGCCACCGGCAAGCCCTATCCCCTGCGGCTCACCATCCAGGGCAACGGCGCCGACGCGGTCGTGGGCTTCTCGGCCTTCGACGAGCCGGTACCCAGGACCACGCCGCCGCCGGACGAGACCTTCGACGTCAGCGCACTGCTGGGCCGCTCGACGAGCCCGGTGTGACGCCCTCGCGTCCGGTGAGCGCCACGTACAGCACCAGCGAGGAGGCCAGGCCGACCGCCCACCCGTAGTCGGCGAGGGGCTTCATGAACGGCACCAGACCGTCCGCCGGGAACGGCCCCTTTCCGGGCTCCGAGTGCGAGCCGCCGATCGCCAGGACACCGCCGACGGCGAAGGCCGCCACGGCCCGCCAGTTCCAGCCGTTCGTGTACCAGTAGCGGCCGCCGGGCCGGTAGAGGTCGGCGAGGTCGAGCACGGTGCGCCGGACGATCCAGTAGTCGGCGATCAGGATGCCCGCCACCGTACCGAGCAGACCGCCGACGAGTCCGAGCCAGGTGAAGATGTACAGCTCGGGCGTCTCGGTGAGCTTCCACGGCATGATCACGACGCCGACCACTCCCGTGATCAGCGCTCCCGTACGGAAGTTGATGATTCTCGGAGCAAGGTTCGCCAGGTCGTACGCCGGCGAGACCACGTTCGCCGCGATGTTCACGGAGATCGTCGCGACCAGCACCGTCACCAGCGCGTACAGCAGCCCGAAGACGTTGTCGGTACGGGCGACCAGTTGCACCGGGTCCCAGATCGCCTCGCCGTACACGGCCTGCGAGCCGGAGGTGACGAGGACCGAGAGGAGCGCGAAGAGCGTCATCGTGGTGGGCAGACCGAGCGACTGGCCGCGGATCTGGGCGCGTTGGCCGGCGCCGAAGCGGGTGAAGTCGGGGATGTTCAGGGAGAGCGTGGCCCAGAAGGCGATCATGCCCATCAGGGAGGGGAAGAAGACCGGCCAGAACTCCTTGCCCCAGCCGAGCCTGGACGGCTGGTCGAGCAGCGGGCCGAGGCCGCCCGCCTTGACGGCGACCCAGACGAGCAGCACCAGGGCACCGACGATGACGAAGGGCGCGGCCCAGTTCTCGAACCGGCGCAGGGTGTCCATGCCCCGGTAGATGATGGCGAGTTCGAGGGCCCAGAACAGGATGAAGCAGAGCCAGAGCGTCCACGGCTGCCCGCCGATCTCGTCGGCGTTCGCCCAGCCGCCGAAGATCTTCCCGAGCAGGGTGAAGATGCCGACGCCGCCGATCCACGTCTGGATACCGAACCAGGCACACGCCACGGCGGCGCGGATCAGGGCGGGCAGATTGGCGCCGCGCAGCCCGAACGAGGCGCGGGCCAGCACCGGGAAGGGAATGCCGTACTTGGGCCCGGCGTGCCCGGTGAGCAGCATGGGCCCGAGCACGATCAGGTTGGCGAGCGCGATGGTGAAGACCGCCTGTTTCCAGTCCATGCCGAGGGCGACGAGGCCTGAGGCGAGCAGCCAGGACGGGATGTTGTGGGCCATGCCGACCCAGAGGGCGGCGAAGTTGTACGTGGTCCAGTTGCGCCGCTCCAGGGGGACGGGCAGCAGGTCCTCGTTGACGAACCGGCTGTCGTCGGGAGCGGCTCCGGCGGGGAGTTCGACGCGGTCCTGGGCCTCGAGTATCCGGTCCTGCGGTGGTGGTGGCGGTACGGTCGATGTCATGGCGGCTGGACCCTTCGCTCGGGGACGGTGCCGTGCGGGGCGGGGCGCGGGGGGGGTGCGTACGACCGGCGGAACGCGGCGGTCAGTCGGACAGGGCGGGGATGATCTCGGCGCCGTAGGCGTCGATGGTCGCCTCGCGGGCGTCGTGCATGTTGTAGACGGCGAACTGGTCGACGCCGAGGTCGCGCAGGGCCCGGAGCTTCTCGATGTGCGCCTCGGGCGGGCCGAGCAGGCAGAAGCGGTCGACGATCTCGTCGGGGACGAAGGTGGTGTCGGGATTCCCGGCGCGGCCGTGGTGGCTGTAGTCGTATCCGGAGCGTCCGGCGATGTAGGCGGTCAGTGCCTCGGGGACGAGCCCGGAGTGCTCGCCGTAGCGGGCGACCAGGTCGGCGACGTGGTTGCCGACCATGCCGCCGAACCAGCGGCACTGCTCGCGGGCGTGGTCGAGGTCGTCGCCCACGTAGGCGGGCGCGGCGACGCAGATGGTCACGGAGTCCGGGTCGCGTCCGGCCTCGGCCGCGGCGTCCCGTACCGCCTTGATCATCCACTCGGTGAGGAAGGGGTCGGCGAGCTGGAGGATGAAGCCGTCGGCTTTCTGCCCGGCGAGCGCCAGCGCCTTGGGTCCGTACGCGCCCATCCAGACGGGGAGCCGGCCGTCCTTGATCCAGGGGATCTGGACCGGCTGTCCGTCGACGACCGCCTCGCGTCCCTCGGCGAGATCCCGGATGACGTCGATGGCCTCGCCCAGCCGCGCCAGGGTGTTGGGACTGCGCCCGGCGACGCGCATCGCGGAGTCACCGCGGCCGATGCCGCACACCGTGCGGTTGCCGTACATGTCGTTGAGCGTGGCGAAGGTGGAGGCGGTCACCTCCCAGGTGCGGGTACCCGGGTTGGTCACCATGGGGCCGACCACGAGGCGTTCGGTGTGTTCGAGGATGCGGCTGTAGATGACGAAGGGCTCCTGCCAGAGCACCGCCGAGTCGAAGGTCCAGCCGTAGCGGAATCCGTTGCGTTCGGCGCGGCGCATCAGGCCGACGACGGCCGAGGCGGGCGGGTCCGTCTGCAGGACGAGTCCGAAGTCCATGCCGTACTCCTAGTCCAGGTACTGACAGGTGGCGCGCGGGGTATACACGCCGTGGCCGGTGCGGCCGGTGAACGTACCGATGCCGGCGTCGGCCCCGGGCGCGACGGTGCCCCTCTTCGGGTAACGGCCGGAGTACTCGAGCGCACGCCGGCAGAGGCTCCGGGACGCTGCCCTTGAGTGGCGTGCTCCGGCAGATCCTTCCACATGAGTCCGCAACGGAGCTCGTACAACGCCGCCTCGAACGCGAGTCGCGGAGGGACGATTCTGGACTGGATTCCAGGCTTTGGGAAGAGGCCCTCCACGCGCGCCTGCTGATGGTCCGTGAGCGCTTTCGACACCTCGGAGGACCGGCGACCGCCGACGGTGTCAGCTGCGCTCGGCGTCCCGCACCGTGCAGGTGTCCGTGTCCGCCGGGCACCAGTGCGTCCGCCCGCCCACGAGGTGGAGTTCGAGGTCCGCGCCCGCCATGCCGTTCCGGTCCAGGGCGGCGCGCAGCTCGGTGGGCGCGGGCTGGGGCGGGAGCCCCAGGACGCCGATGACGATGATGCCGTTGCGCGCCTCGACCGAGGCGATCTGCCACTTCCCGGTGGCGGCCCACTTCTCGGCCACGGGCCGGGCGTCGGCGGCGAGCGACCGGTCGCGCGCGACGGTCACCGTGCCGGTCGTCAGAGGCACCGCGATCAGCAGGACGACCGTGGCTACGGCCACCAGCGTCCACCCGTGGAACCGCCCTACGCTCAGACCCGACTCCTGGGCGGCCGCCCGGATCCCATAGACGAGGAAGACGACGGTGCCGGTCGCCACGATGGCGGCGACGTTGGTCCCGAACAGCAGGGCGGACTCGCTCGCGTCGTGATAGCGGCCGACCGTGATCAGCAGTCCCGTCACCGCGAGCGGCGGCACCAGCGAGATGGCGATCGCCACCCCGGGCAGGGTGTCGGAGATGTCGGCGCGCACGAGAGCGAACGCGCCGACCGTCCCCGTGGCCAGAGCGGCGAGCAGGTCGATGAGCCTCGGGCTGATCCGGGAGGACACCTGACTGTTCGAGGCGAAGGCGTCGGGCGGGGAGACGATCCAGCCGAGCAGCATGCCGATGGCCACGACCGCCAGCGCGCCGCCCAGGACCAGCAGCGCGCACCGCACGACCTGCGGCCTGTCGGCGAGGACCAGCGCCAGCGCGCTGCCGAGGATGGGCGTCATCAACGGGGCGACGATCATCGCGCCGATGACCGTCGCCGTCGAATCGCCCACCACTCCGGCGCTCGCGATGACCGAGGCCAGCACGAGCAGTCCCCAGAAGCGGGTCGAACTCGGGCTGCGCAGCGAACGTTCGATGAAGAGGGTGCTCGTCATCCTCTGGACGGCGACCGCGTCGACTGACGGCATGTCCGGTGTTCCCCTCCCGCCGACGTACACAACCAGCACAAGGACTATATGCAGATATGCACCCATTAACGCATATGCTCCGCGCGTCCCTCAGCCGGCCGTGCCGGGCTTGATGCCCCCACCGGACGGGTGATCCGTTCGGAGTACTCCCGATGGCAGCGGAGTGACCCTGCGGCAAGGCTGGCAGACAGGCGGCCGCCGGGCTGTCCAGTTTGCCGCGAGGGAGCGCATCATGACCGGGAACACACAGTCCAAATCGGCTCAGCCCGCGATCAGCCGGTCCAACGATGAAGTCCTGCGACGCTTCCCCTTCGACGACACCCAGGACATGGACGCCGCCCGCCGTGGCTTCATGGGCACCGCACCCAGTGAGATCACGACGGCCGACGGCCGGGTGGTCTGGGACCTGGAGGCCTACGGCTTCCTCACGCAGGACTGCCCGCCCACGGCCAACCCGAGTCTGTGGCGGCAGAGCCGGCTCGTCGCCGAGCACGGGCTGTTCGAGGTCGTGGAGGGCATCTACCAGATCCGCGGTTTCGACCTGTCGAACATGACGATCGTCGAGGGCGAGCGCGGCGTCCTGGTGATCGACCCGCTGATCTCCAGCGAGACCGCCGCCGCCGGCCTCGCCCTCTACCGAAGCCACCGGGGTGAACGGCCCGTGACGGGCGTGCTGTACACCCACAGCCATGTCGACCACTTCGGCGGTGTGAAGGGCGTGGTCACCGACGAGGAGGTCGCCGCCGGGGTCCCGGTGCTCGCGCCGGAGGGCTTCCTGGAGCACGCGGTCAGCGAGAACGTGTACGCGGGCACGGCGATGGCCCGCCGCGCCGCCTATATGTACGGGGCCGCTCTGCCGAAGGGCCCGCAGGGCCAGGTCGGCGCGGGTCTGGGACAGACGACGTCGACGGGTTCGGTCGGGCTCATCCCCCCGACGCTCGACATCACCCGCACGGGGCAGACCGAGACGGTCGACGGCATCCGGATGGTCTTCCAGCTCACCCCGGGCACGGAGGCCCCGTCCGAGCTCAACATCCACTTCCCCGACCACGCGGCCCTGTGCATGGCGGAGAACGCCACGCACAACCTGCACAACCTGCTGACGCTGCGGGGTGCGGAGGTCCGCGACCCCCGGGTCTGGGCCCGGTATCTCACCGAGGCGATCACCCTGTTCGGTGACGAGACGGACGTCGCGTTCGCCTCCCACCACTGGCCGACATGGGGGCGCGAGCGGGCGATGGGATTCCTCGCCGAACAGCGCGACCTGTACGCCTATCTGCACGACCAGACGCTCCGGATGATCAACCAGGGAATGACACCGCTGGAGATCGCCGAGGTGATCGAGATGCCTCCGGCGCTGGAGAAGGCCTGGCACACCCACGGCTACTACGGCTCCGTGAGCCACAACACCAAGGCCATCTACCAGCGGTACCTGGGCTGGTTCGACGGCAACCCCGCGCATCTGTGGGAGCACCCGCCCGTGGAAGCGGCGAAGCGGTACGTCGAGTTCATGGGCGGTGCGCAGGAGGTGCTGCGGCGCGCACATGAGTCGTTCGCGGCCGGCGACTTCCGCTGGGTGGCGCAGGTCGTCAACCACGTCGTCTTCGCGGACCCGGTCAATGCCGAGGCCCTCAGCCTGCAGGCGGACGCACTGGAGCAGCTCGGATACGGCAGCGAGAACGGGACCTGGCGCAACTTCTACCTCATGGGCGCGCTGGAGCTGCGCCAGGGGCCCGTCGGTACGCCGACCGTCACGTCGTCCCCCGATTTCCTCCGTGTCCTCTCGCTCGACCAGCTCTTCGACGCGCTGTCCATCCGGGTGGACGGCCCGCGCAGCTGGGACGCGGACATCACCGTGCGCTGGAACGTGAACGGCTCGGGGCCCGTCACACTGCGGCTGCACAACGGAGTCCTGACCCACACCGCGGGCAGCGGACGGGCGGTCGCCGATCCGGATGCCGAGGTCACCCTGGACGAGGCCGATCTGCGGTCCGTCCTGCTGGGGCTGCTTCCCCCGTCCGAACTCGCGGGACATGCCACGGTCACCGGCGACGCCGCGAAGATCACCGAACTGCTCGGCCACCTCAGCGCCCCGGACCCGGACTTCGCCATCGTCACGCCCTGATCCGGCTCCTGCCATCCGCCCCCGGCTGCCGGGTGAGCACCCCGGCAGCCGGGGGCGACGGCTGTCGCCGAGGGCTCAGCCGCGCAGGGCGGAGAGGAAGATGCCGGGCAGCTTCCAGACCTTCGGTGCGGCGGTGAAGCCGGTGAGCCGCCGCATGGTCGTACGCCCGGTCCGGTTGGTGACGAAGTACGGCGGGCGCGGGGACAGCGAAGGCGATCCGCCGAACAGGCCGCGCGGTGACGGTGCGAAGGGGGCCCGGAGCACGGTCTTCTCCACGTCCTCCAGCATGAACGCGTTGTGCACGAAGCCGATGCCGCTGCCGATTTCCTGACGCGTGTGCCCCGGGAACGCTCCCCACGGGGTGTACCCGAGGAGGAAGCCGAACGCCGACCAGCAGTTGACCCCGAGGGTGCCGTAACGCAGTTCGGCGATGGCGGTGTTCACTGCGGTGCGGTGCGCGCGCTCGGTCCTGGGGTGGACCAGCAGGGTGGCGCCGAGGGTGCCCGGCAGGGTGTCGTTGGCGAAGTCGGTGGCCCTGCGCAGGAACGCGGCCGGGTCCCGGCCCTCCAGGCGCACCACTCCGAGCGCACTGGCGAACACCTCGTCGGTGAGCATCGGGTCGTCGGAACGCGTGATGTCGGACACGAGCGCCCCGCACGCCGCTCCGGCAAGGAACTCGGCGTCGGGGTGCGCCTCGACGACGTCACGCAGCCGTCCGGCCGCGCCCGGGTAGTAGTCGCCCCGGGGCGGGAGTTCGCGCAGGACCCTGCGGATCTCGTCGAGCAGCCGCTCCGTACCGTCCCAGTCGCGCGGCACCACGAGGATCTGACTGGCGACGCAGTTGTGGCCGGAGTTGTTCATCTTGCTGGTGACGATGTGCTCGGCCTGGAAGCGCAGATCGGCGTCGGTCCACGGCCCCGGGGTGACGATGCAGGGGCTGACTCCCCCGAGCTCACTGGTGAACGGCTTGTCGTTCAGGGGTGTGTCCTCGCGCCGGCGCTCTTCCGCCCGCGCGTCCGTACCCCAGACGATGGCGTCGTGCGTGCGCTCGCTCCCCGTCACATGGATGGTGTCGATGCCCTCGTGCGAGGTCAGGTGGGCCCCCTCGGCGGCGCCGCCGTCCACGAAGCGGACCCAACCGCGGTCCACGAACTCCGCGAACACCTTCTCGAAGTGCGGCCGGAGGTAGTCGTTGACCGGGTTCATCTTCGCGATGACGACCTGGTTGTCCTGGTAGAGCTTGTGCACGATGTCGAGCGGGGTGATGGCCGCCACGTTCCCGGCCCCCAGCACCAGGGCGACGGCGGCCTTCCCGGGCCGGCCCCGGTAGGCACCGGCAGCGCGGGCGAGCACCTGCTCGCGTGTGGTGCCGGGCAGGGTCCACACCTGTGCGGAGAAGCCGCTCAGCAGCAGCCGGTCCGTGCCCGTGGCCGGGAAGACGTCGACCACGGTACGGCCGTCCCGGTCGCGGACGGCCCAGGACGGGACCGGGTCGCGCCCGTCGGACAGCCTGCGCAGTACGTGAAGGTAGGCGCTCACGGTCTGGGCCAGGGCCCAGGGCGCGGTGACCCAGTCCTCGGCGGCCCAGCGCGATCCGGCTTCGTAGCCCTTGGCGCGTGCCGCGTCGGCGACCATGGCGGGGGCGCCCTCGGCGATGCGGGGCAGCAGCCGTTCCAGCAGGCCGATCCGTTCGGCCGGCCCGGTCCGGGTCCAGGTGTCCATGCCCGCGCGCAGCGCGGTGACGGCGTGGTCCAGGGGTGCGGTGTCGAGTACCGGTGCGGCGCTCACAGGAAGGCTCCTACGTATGGGGGCGGGGTGACCGGGGCGGACGGATCGTCGGCCCCGGGTGCGGCGGTGGGAGTCACCGTGCCAGCCGGGCGATGTCGCGGGCCGGGTCGATCAGAAGGAAGGACGCCGCTGCTCCGATCACGAGCAGCACGCCGGAGAGTGTGACGGCGAGGTGGTAGCCGTCGTTGCCCTGGGCGTCGACCAGTGCGCCGACGACTGCGGGTGCCGCGAGACCGGCGGCCGTGACCACCGCGTTCATCGCGCCCAGCGATCCGCCGCTCCGGCCGGCGGGGGCGAGTTCGGCGATCGTGGTCGCGGCGACCGTCGCGTAGGAGCCCCCGAGGCCGAAGCCCAGGGCCACCAGCACGGTCTTGCCCGTGGAACCGTCCACGAAGGTCTGGGCCAGCAGGCATGCGGCGCCCAGGGCGAGCAGCCAGCCGCCGACCCAGCCGCGCGCCCGGCGGCTGCCGGCCCCGCGGCGCATGAGCCGGCCGGTGATGCCGGCCTGGGCGAGCAGCGCCACGGCGCCGATCGCCCAGGGGACGACGATGAGGACGGCCGCCGTGTGCGCCGGGTGGCCGAGGGCGTTGCGCAGGTAGGACGGCAGCCAGACCAGCATCAGCGCCACCGACCAGTAGCTGGTGAAGTAGGCGAGGGTGGCCCCGATCCAGGTGCGCGTGGCAAGGATCCGTCCGTACGGAACGGGGGCCGGCGCGTCGGCGGCCGGCAACGCCCGCTTCTCCTCGGTGCGGTGGTCGCCGTCCGCGCCGAACAGCTTCCAGGCCAGGGCCCATACGAGACCGGCCCCGGCGAGCACCCACAGCGCGGCTCGCCAGCCGTGGTGCTCGATGACCCAGGACAGGCCGGGCGCGGAGACGATGACGCCGAGCGTCACGCCGAGGGTGATCAGGGCGCCGGGCAGATTACGCCGGTGGTTGGGGAACCAGGCCAGGGTCGCCTGTTGGGCGACGGGGAAGGCCGGTCCCTCCGCGGCGCCGAGGACCACGCGTGAGGTGACGAGTACGGCCAGCCCGCCGCCGATCGCCGCGGGCGCCTGGGCCACCGACCACAGCAGCGCCATCACCAGGAGCAGCAGCCTGGGCGACACCCGGTCGGCGACGAGCCCGACGACGACGGCGGAGAGCGAGAAGAGCAGGAAGAACGCGCTGTTCGCGAGGCCGAACTGGGTCGCGCTCAGATGGAGGTCGGCGCGGATTTCGTCGGCGGCCAGACCCAGCACGGACTTGTCCGCGAAGTTGACCATCATGAAGACCACGAGCAGCCCGGTCACGGTCCAGGCCTTGGCGCCGCCGCCGGGGTGATCTGTGGTCCCGGAGGACCGCTGGGACAGAGTCGGTGCCGTGTTCATGGGTCCTCCGT
Source organism: Streptomyces sp. NBC_00464 (assembly GCF_036013915.1). Classification (NCBI taxonomy): domain Bacteria; kingdom Bacillati; phylum Actinomycetota; class Actinomycetes; order Kitasatosporales; family Streptomycetaceae; genus Streptomyces; species Streptomyces sp. NBC_00464. The sequence goes on from NZ_CP107899.1 coordinate 572,372, forward strand.
GAGGGGGCGGGCGGGGCAGGAGTGGCTACGGGGAGGGGCGGTCCGCGCGACGGGATGTCACGCCGCGCGGACCTCGGGCGTTCAGGACAGCGGTACTCCGGCGACGGCGATGCGCTCCATCACCCGGCGCTGCGGGTAGTAGTCGCTGATCGCGTAGTGCTGGGTGGCGATGTTGTCCCAGATCGCCACGGAGTCCTGCTCCCAGTGGAAGCGGACCTGGAACTCGGGGACACGGGCCTGGAGCACCAGTTCGTCCAGGAGTTCGCGGCTCTCGGCGTCGGACAGGCCCACGATGCGGGTGGTGAAAGGCTCGTTGACGTAGAGGAGCTTGCGGCCGCTGCGCGGGTGGCGCACCACGACCGGGTGCTCGACCGGCGGCAGGCTCTCGCGGAAGTGTGCGATCTGTTCCTCGGTCATGGTCGAACCCCAGCTGGGCACCCAGTCGTGCACGGCGGTGAGGTCCTCGATGCGTGCCTTCATCGCGTCGGAGAGGTTGTCGTACGCGGCGCCCATGTCGGCCCACATGGTGTCGCCCCCGGCGGCCGGCACCTCGACGGAGCGCAGGACCGAACCGAGCGCGGGTGCGGCCATGAAGGAGTGGTCGCTGTGCCAGATGTTCTCGTTGCCGACGGCCATCGCGTCCTTGGCGAGCCGTGACACGCCCACCGTCTCGGACTTCGGGAAGAACGGGTTGACCTCCGGCGGACCCCAGACCGCGGCCAGGTCCAGGTGGTGCTGCGGCTCCAGGCCGGTCTGCCCGCGGAAGAAGATCACCTTCCACTCGATCAGGGCCTGCCGCAGTTCCTCGGCGAGCGCCTCGTCGATCGGCCGGGACAGGTCGACACCGGTGACCTCCGCCCCGATGTGCGGGGTCAGCGGGCTGATGCCGAGGATCCGGTACTGCGGCGTCTCCGCGCCCGGTGCGAGGCGCTCCAGGGTCCGGCGGCCGTAGCGCATCAGCGGCTTGTCGAGTACGGGCTTCGGACCATCGGTGGTGGCGGTGGCAGCCATGGGTTCCTCCCACAATCGACGTTGATTACGTAACCGGCAGTATCGATATTGCGCGACGACGGGGCAAGGGGTCCGAGGAAAAAGATTCCTGGGCGCCCGCAAGCCGGTGGGCGTACCGGACATCACGTCACCGGAGGGACGAACCGGATGATCGGACGCGGCCGGAAACGGGCGCAGCAGAGCCACCGCCCCACGTCAACGCGGGTGCGGGAAAAGGGTGTTGGCGGGGCGCCCTACCGGTTCATGCGGGAACGCCGACCGCGCGGCCGATCAGGTCCACCACGGATGCGACGAGCGCGTCGTCCGGCACCTGCTGTTCACCGACCAGCCGGAACAGCAACGACGCGGCGACCAGCGTCGTCGCGGCGGCCAGGTCGGCGTCCGGCCGCACGTCGCCCCGGGCGACACCGCGCTCCAGCACATGCCGGGTCTCACTCGTCACCCGTGCCGTGTAGGCCCGGTAGTCGTCGGGTTCCGCCTCGGTCTCCGCCGCGGCGCCGATCACCCCGGCGAGCAACCGGCCGACACCGGGCTGCCGGTACGCCTGGGCGCGTGCCGTCAGCACGGCGTGCAGCTCGGCACGGAAATCCCCCATGTCGGGCACGGTCAACGGCCCGATGCGCGACTCGGCCGCGGCGATGATCAGATCCTGCTTGGTGGACCAGCGGCGGTACATGGCGGGCTTGCTCACACCGGCGCGTGCCGCCACGGCGTCCATGGTCAGGGCGCTCATGCCGCTCTCCGCCACCAGGGCGACGACGGCGTCCAGGACCGCGCCCGTGACGCGCTCCTCCCGGGGCCGGCCCGGCCCCCGGCGCGACTGCTTCATCCGCTGCTCGACCATGCCGTGACCATACGCGGGCACGGCGGACCGCCCCTCGAAGGGGGCCGGGCTCCTTGCGGTCAGCCGGTCAGGCCGCCGCGCAGCACATGCTTGGTGATCTTTCCGGAGGGCGTCCGGGGCAGCTCCGGCCGCAGCACCAGTTCGCGCGGGATCTTGTACCGCGCGAGGCGCGGCTCCAGCCATTCCCGTACGCCCTCGATGTCCAGCGCAGCGCCGTCCCTCGGCACCACCACGGCGACCACGGTCTCGCCCCACTGCGCGTGCGGGCGGCCGACGACGGCGACGTCGACGATGTCGGGGTGGCCGCCGAGCACCCCCTCCACCTCCTGCGAGGCCACGTTCTCGCCACCGGTGATGATCATGTCCTTGAGCCGGTCGACGACGGTGACGAAGCCGTCCTCGTCCATCCGGCCGAGGTCGCCGGTCCGGTACCAGTCACCGGTGAACGCCTCCTCGGTCGCCTTCTCGTCGTCGAGGTAGCCGACCATGCGGGTGTCCGAGCGCAGCCAGATCTCCCCGGTCCGTCCCGGGGTGGCCTCCGCGCCGTCCTGCGTCACGATCCGCAGGTCGACCCCCACCATGCCGCCCCGCCCGATCGAACCCGCCTTCTCGACCTGCTCCCCGGGGGAGAGCGACGCCCCCACGGGTCCCATCTCGCTCATGCCGTAGACCTGGTGGAAGTTCTGCGAGCCGTACGCCTTCATCAGCCGGCGGACCGTGTCCGCGTCCATCGGCCCCGCCCCGTAGATCCAGGAACGGACCGAGGAGAGGTCGTACGCGTCGAAGTCGGGCACCGCCCGGACCGGGGCGATGAGCGCGATCGGTGCACCGAACACCGCGGTGATCCGCTCGCGTTGGACGGTCTCCAGCATGACGCGGGGCTCGTACTCGCGCTGGAGCACGACCGTGCCGCCCAGCAGGAGGGTGCCCATCGCCCAGTTGTTGAGGGGGGACGCGTGCCAGATCGGCATGCAGACGAGGAATCGCTCGTCCCGGCGGAGCGGGACGGTGGCCGCCGTGCAGGTGGCGGTCAGGGCGATGCCCCGATGGGTGTGCACGCAGCCCTTCGGGCGTCCCGAAGTGCCCGAGGTGTACAGGATCTGGGCGATGTCGCCGTCGGACCCGGGCCCGCCCTCCCACTCGGCCGCCCCGGCGATCAGCGCCTCGAAGGAGCCGGGCTCCGGTTCGGTCCCGGCCGTGTCCGGATGGCTCATCAGCCAGCGGACGTCCACGCCCGCCCCGGTGGCCCGCTCGCCGATCTCCTGGTCGACGACCGCCAGCCGGGCTCCGCAGTGCCGCAGCTGGCGCTCGACCTCGGCGGTCTGCAGTTTGTGGTTGACGGGCACGAGCGTGGCACCGGCCAGCCAGGCGCCGAAGGCCGCGAAGAGGAAGGCCGGGGTGTTGTACGTCATCACGGCCAGGCGGTCACCGGGCCCGAGCCCCGCTTCCCGCAACACGGTCGCGGCACGGCGGACGGCGGCACCGAACTCTCCGTAACTCCACCGCCGGTCCCGGTAGACCAGGGCTTCCTTGCGGCCGGCCGATCGGACGACGCTGTCCAGCATGGCACTGAGGTGCACGCCATTCTCCTGGGATCGCGGGACGGGGTGTCCGGCCCTTGTCGGGAAACTATGAATGATGGTTCACTTCTTTCATGGCCTACCGCAAGACCCCAGCCGAAATTCAACGTCTCGAATCGGCCCGTGAGCATCTCGTCACCCGGGCGACCGACGTCGTCGCCGAAGTGGGCTGGTCAGGGGCGTCCGTGACCGCGGTCGCCGCTGCCGCGGGCATCGCGGCGGGCTCCGTGTACCAGCACTTCGCGTCGAAGTCCGCTCTCGCGGTCGAGGTCTTCCGACGGGCGGCAGGGCGCGAGGTGGACGTCCTGGAATCCGTGCTGGACGGTCCCGGGACCCCGGTCGAGCGGCTCACCGACGGTGTCGGGGTCTTCGCCCGCCGCGCCCTGGAGAACCGAGGTCTGGCCTATGCGCTGCTCGCCGCACCGGCCGACACGGCGGTCGGCGCGGAGCGTCTCGTCTTCCGCCGCCGCTACCGCGCACTGTTCGCCGAAGTGATCCGCGAGGGCATGGCCCAGGGACTGCTGCCGCCGCAGAACGGACAGGTCACCGCCGCGGCACTCACCGGCGCGATCGGTGAGGTCCTCGTGGCACCGCTGGGCACTCCGGAGGGGGACGACGCGGACGAACTGCTCGCCGAACTGACCGCCATGGCCTTGCGCTGCGCGGGCGCGTCCCCCTCATCCGCGCACCCCTGACCCGTCATCCGTCTCTGCCCAGGAGGGCCTTCATGCCTGCGTCGCCCGCACCTCACAGCCGTCCCGCCGCGACCACCCACGAGGTGACGAACCAGCCGCCTCCACTGACCGGCCACGACGTCGCCGACGACCCGGTGCTGATCGAGGGCGTGCGCCGCGAGGGCGCCGAGTGGTATCTGGACGACCTGCACCGGCTGGGCCGCCGCGCCGGCAGCGAGGAGGTGCAGCGCTGGGCGGACGAGGCGAACCGCCAGGAGCCGAGGCTGCGCACCCATGACCGCTACGGCAACCGGATCGACGAGGTCGAGTTCCACCCCTCGTACCACGCCCTCATGGACGTGGCGATCAGCGAGGGGCTCGGCGGCGCCGCCTGGGCGGCCGAGCGGCGCGGCGCGCACGTGGCACGTGCGGCGGGCTTCATGGTGTGGAGCAGCGCGGAAGCGGGGCATGGCTGCCCCGTTTCGATGACGTACGCGGCGGTTCCCGCCCTGCGCCATGCCCCCGATCTCGCCAAGACGTACGAGCCCCTGCTGACCAGTCGCGTGTACGAGTCCGGGCTGCGCGCCCCCGCCGAGAAGGCCGGGCTGCTCGCGGGGATGGGCATGACGGAGAAGCAGGGCGGCACCGATGTGCGCGCCAACACGACCGCCGCCGTGCAACAGGCGGACGGCACCTGGCGATTGCGCGGGCACAAGTGGTTCACGAGTGCCCCGATGAACGACCTCTTCCTGGTCCTCGCCCAGGCACCGGCCGGTCTGTCCTGCTTCCTGGTCCCCCGGGTCCTGCCGGACGGCAGCCGTAACACGTTCCGCATCCAGCGACTCAAGGACAAGCTCGGCAACCGCTCCAACGCCAGCAGCGAGCCCGAGTTCGACGACACGGTGGCCTGGCTCGTCGGGGACGAGGGCCGGGGTGTGCGCACCATCATCGACATGGTCACCATGACGCGCCTCGACTGCGTCCTCGGTTCGGCCGCCGGCACCCGCGCCGCACTGGCGCAGGCGGCGCACCACGTACGCCACCGGTCCGTGTTCGGGGCGAGGCTCATCGACCAGCCCCTGATGCGCAACGTGATCGGCGATCTGGCGCTGGAGTCCGAGGCGGCGACCACGCTGGCCCTGCGCCTGGCCGGAGCGGCGGACCGCGCGCAGCACGGCGACGCCCAGGAGCGCGCCTTCCTCCGGCTCGCCACCGCGGTCGGCAAGTACTGGGTGTGCAAGCGCCAGCCCGCCGCGGTCGCCGAGGCCCTCGAATGCCTGGGCGGCAACGGGTACGACGAGGAGTCCGGTATGCCACGCCTCTACCGCGAGGCGCCGCTCAACGGCATCTGGGAGGGATCGGGCAACGTCAACGCCCTGGACATGCTGCGCGCGCTGTCCCGTGAACCGGAGTCGCTCCAGGCCCTGCGTACGGAGATCGAGGCCGCGGCCGGGGGCGACCGCCGCCTGGACGCGGCCTGGCGGGAGCTCCGGGGCGAGCTCGTCCTCACCGAGGACGCCCCCGTGCGTGCCCGGCGGGTCATCGAGCGCGCGGCACTCGTCCTCCAGGGCTCCCTGCTGGTCCGCCACGCACCGGCCGCGGTCGCCGACGCCTTCTGCGCGTCCCGGCTCGCCGGGGACCGGGGCCTGGCCTTCGGCACGCTGCCGGCCGGGACGGACTTCGACGGGCTGCTCGAACGCCTCCCCGTGTGACCGTCCGTCGGCGGCCGGCCGCGGCTCGGCATGCACCCCGTTCCCTTACGGTCCCGTGACGTGCCGAGTCGTCGGCGCACGGTTCGTCCCGCGCGCCCTACGGTGGGCGGCATGCGTGTACTGGTCACCGGCGGCGCCGGGTTCATCGGTTCGGAGATCGTGCGGTCCCTCGCGTCCGCCGGACACGAGGCGGTGGTGCTCGACGCCCTGCTCCCCTCGGCGCACGGCGGCGCCACCGCCCCGCCCGGCGACGGTCTCGTCGTGGCGGACGTGCGCGACCGTGATGCCGTCGACCGGGCGCTGAGCGGCATCGACGCGGTGTGCCATCAGGCGGCGATGGTCGGCCTCGGCAAGGACTTCGCGGACGCCCCGGACTACGTGGGGTGCAATGACCTCGGGACGGCCGTGCTGCTCGCCGCGATGGCCGGGGCGGGGGTGCGGAGTCTGGTCCTCGCCGGCTCGATGGTGGTGTACGGGGAGGGCCGGTACGACTGCCGGGAGCACGGCCCGGTCCGGCCGGGTCCGCGCGCCGAGGCCGATCTGGCCGCGGGCCGGTTCGAGCCGTGCTGCCCCTCCTGCGGCACGGAACTGGTCCCCGGGCTCGTCGGTGAGGACGCGCCCGTGGACCCGCGCAATGTGTACGCGACGACCAAGCTCGCCCAGGAGCACCTCGCCTCCTCCTGGGCGCGGGCGACGGGCGGCCGTGCGGTGTCGCTGCGCTACCACAACGTGTACGGACCGGGGATGCCGCGCGACACCCCGTACGCCGGTGTCGCCTCCTTCTTCCGTTCGGCCCTGGCCCGGGGCGAGTCGCCCCGCGTCTTCGAGGACGGCGGCCAGCGCCGCGACTTCATCCATGTACGGGACGTGGCAGCGGCGAACACGGTCGCGCTGGAGGCGGTCGCGGGGCGCGCTCCGGGCGGTTTCGCCGCGTACAACACCGGGAGCGGGAAGCCGCACACCATCGGGGAGATGGCGGCGGCCCTGGCCTCGGCCCATGGGGGCCCGGCGCCGGTGGTCACCGGTGAGTACCGGCTCGGGGACGTACGCCATGTCACGGCGGACTCGCGGCGGCTGCGTGACGAACTGGGCTGGCGGCCGGAGGTGGGCTTCGCCGAGGGGATGGCGCAGTTCGCGGCGGAGCCGCTGCGCGGGGCGACCGCCGGTGCGCCGGCCTGAGCTCAGGCCACCGGCAGGGTCACCTCGAAGCAGCAGCCGCCGGTGACGTTGCGGACGTCCGCCCGGCCGGCGTGCGCCTCGACGATGCCGCGCACGATGGCGAGCCCGAGGCCCGCCCCGGCCGGGGGCGTACGCGCATGGGTGCCGCGCCAGCCGGTGTCGAAGACCCTGGGCAGGTCCTCCTCCGGGATGCCGCCGCAGCCGTCGGTCACCGAGAGCACCACCCCGGCGCCCATGCGGTGGGCGGCCACCGCGACGGTGCCGTCGGCGGGGGTGCGGCGGATGGCGTTGATCAGGAGGTTGCCCAGGACCCGGCTCATCTCCTTGCCGTCCACCTCGACGGGCACCGCCTCGATCCGGTCGCCGACCAGCCGCACGCCGTGCTCGCGCGCCAGCGGGTCGGCCCCGGCGAGCGCGTCGCCCACCAGGTCGTAGACGGAGATCCGGGTGGGGGTGAGGGTGAGTGAGCCGGCGTGGATGCGGGAGAGCTCGAAGAGGTCGCCGACCATGTCGTTCATCCGCTCCACCTCGGTGCGTATCTGCCGCAGATAGCGCCGCGAGTCGACGGCCATGCCGTCCTCCAGCGCCTCGGACATGGCGCGCAGACCTGCGAGCGGGGTGCGCAGGTCGTGCGAGATCCAGGCGACGAGCTCACGCCGCGAGGTCTCCAGGGCGCGTTCGCGCTCGCGTGAACTGTCGAGCTTGGCGCTGGTGGCGGCCAGTTCGCGGGTGAGTGCGGCAAGTTCGGCGGTGGCCGGTGCCTCGGGGGCCGCGAAGGTGCCGCCGTCACCGAAGGAGCGGGCGGCGAGCGTCAGATCGCGGCTCCTCGCCGCCACCCAGCGGCCCAGCAGCATCGCGGTGACGAGCGAGACGACGGCGGCCATGGCGACGACGGTGGTGACCACGGTGAGGTCGTGCGGCGACAGGAACATCGCCCAGGCGACGGCCAGGGTGCCGGCGAGCATGGCGGTGACGGCCACGGCGGCGACGACGGTCAGCGAGACGACGAGTGAACGGTGCCGGGAGATCCGCAGCACGAGCGCGCCGAGCAGTCCGGCAGCGGCGGCGCCCAGGAAGGCAAGAAGCGCGATGAGGAGGAGGTCGGTCATGCCGGCGCTCCGGAGCCGGAATCCGTCGGAGCGGCCGGATCAGCCGGCCGGTCCACAGGCAGGTCCAGCCGGTAGCCGACGCCCCAGACCGTACGGATCAGCTCCGGGCGCGCCGGGTCCGCCTCGACCTTCCCGCGCAGCCGGCGGACGTGGACCGTCACGGTCGACAGGTCCCCGAAGTCCCAGCCCCAGACTGCGCGCATCAGCTCCTCCCGGGTGAAGACCCGGCCCGGGTGACGCAGAAGGAAGGCGAGCAGGTCGAACTCCCGCAGGGTGAGGGCCAGCGCCCGCCCCGCGTACGTCACGCGCCGGGCGATGGGGTCGAGGGTGAGGCCCGCGCCCTCGATCAGGGCCGGGCTGTCGGAGGGTGTCGCGGCCGCACGGGCGCGGCGCAGCACGGAGTCGACGCGCAGAACGAGTTCGCGGGGGCTGAACGGCTTGGTCACGTAGTCGTCCGCGCCGGTCTCCAGACCGAGGATGCGGTCCTCCTCGTCGCCGCGCGCGGTGAGCATGATGACGGGCACCGGGCCGAGCGCCCGCATGCGGCGGCAGACCTCGAAGCCGTCCATGCCGGGCAGCATCAGGTCCAGGACGGCCAGGTCCGGGCGCCTGGCGGCGTACTGCTCCAGGGCGGCCGGGCCGTTCGCCGCCCGGGTCACCTCGTAGCCGGCCCCGGTCAGGTATCCGGTCACCACCTCCGCGACCGTGGGGTCGTCGTCCACGACGAGGACACGGCCGCGAGCGGTCGTACCGGAAGCCGTCCCGTCGGCGGGGCGGGGCGGGGCGGGGTCCGGGGTCGGCTGCATGTCACCACCTTGGCACCTGTCGGGGCGGGGTGCGGACGCCCGTGCGCCGCCAGGTGCCGACGTCCATATTTCGTAAGAATCCGGAACCCGATTTGTCGGTTTCCGCTCCGTAGGGTGAGCTGCGTGATCTCACCCTCCGATACTTCCGGCCCCCGCGCCGACATCGTCCTGCCCTGTCTGGACGAGGCCGCCGCCCTGCCCGGGGTGCTGGCCTCGGTTCCTCGTGGCTGGCGGGCGATCGTCGTGGACAACGGCTCGACCGACGGCTCGGCGGAGCTCGCCCGGTCCCTCGGCGCGACGGTGGTGCACGAACCGCGCCGCGGCTTCGGTGCGGCCTGCCATGCGGGGCTGCTCGCCTCCGAGGCGGAGTTCGTCTGCTTCTGCGACTGCGACGGCTCGCTGGACCCCGGGCTGCTGCCCGCCTTCGTCCGCCGGGTCGCCGACGGTGAGAGCGACCTGCTGCTCGGCCGCCGTCGGCCCCGGGAGCGCGGCGCCTGGCCGCTGCACGCGCGGGCCGGCAACGCGGCTCTTTCCCGGATGCTGCGCCGTCGCACCGGGCTGCGCCTGCACGACCTCGGGCCGATGCGGGCCGCGCGCCGGACCGATCTGCTGGCGCTCGGCCTCACGGACCGGCGCAGCGGATACCCCCTGCAGATGGTGGTGCGCGCGGCCGACGCGGGACTGCGCGTCACCGAGACGGATGTCCCGTACCTCGCGCGGACGGGAAAGTCGAAGGTCACCGGGACGTGGCGGGGGACCTGGCATGCGGTTCGCGACATGCGCGCCGTGCTGGGTGAGCCTGCGCTCCGGGTGGGGGTCTCCCGATGAGCTCTTCCGTTCCCGGACCTGTCGGTACGGCCCCGGCCGGGGCCACGGCCTTGCTGGTCATCGCGAAAGAGCCGCTGCCCGGGAGGGTCAAGACCCGCCTCACTCCGCCGTTCTCCCCCGCTGAGGCCGCGCGGCTCGCCGAGGCGGCGCTCGCCGACACCCTGCGCACCGTCTGCGCGCTGCCCGCCGCGCGGCGGGTGGTCGTCCTGGAGGGGAGGGCCGGGCCGTGGCTGCCGTCGGGCATCGAGGTGGTGGAACAGTGCACGGGAGGACTCGACGAACGGCTCGCCGCCGCGTTCGGCGGCTGCACCGGACCGGCCCTCCTGATCGGAATGGACACCCCGCAGATCACGGCGGCCGATCTGGCCCCCGCGCTCTCGCCCACCGCCTGGGACGGCTGCGACGCCTGGTTCGGCCCGGCCGAGGACGGCGGATTCTGGGCGCTGGGCCTGGCCGAACCGGACCCCGCGCTCCTGCGCGGCGTCCCGATGTCCGTGCCCGAGACGGGTGCGGTTCAGCGGCACCGGCTGGTCGACGCGGGGCTGACGGTCCGGGATCTTCCCCAGCTGCGGGACGTGGACACGGCGGCCGATGCCGCGCAGGTCGCCGCACTCGCCCCGCACGGGCGGTTCGCCGCCGAGCTCGGCCGGCTGACCGGGGCGGTGGTCCGGTGAGCCGCACCGGCCGGGACCGGGACGTGATGAGCCCGCCGCACCCGGACGTCACCTCGCCGGGCACCGACTCCTGGGGCACCGACCCCTATGCCAACGCCCTGCGCAACGGGCACGGGCCGCTCTTCCTCCGCCGCACGGACGGCTGGCTGCTGCCGCTGGACGTGGAGCGCTGGTGCGCCGGCGCGGACGCCGCGGATCTGTCGGCGCTGCGGCGCTGCGAGGGCCCCGTCCTGGACATCGGCTGCGGGCCCGGAAGACTGGTCGCCGCACTCGCGGCCCGCGGTCACCGCGCGCTCGGCATCGACGTCAGCGAGGCCGCGGTGAACCGCACCCTGCGGCTCGGCGGTTCCGCGCTGCGCCGCTCCGTCTTCGAACCGCTCCCGGGCGAGGGCCGTTGGGGCACCGTGCTGCTCGTCGACGGCAACATCGGCATCGGCGGCGACCCGGCCCACCTCCTGCGTCGCACGGCTGACCTGCTCGCCCCGGGTGGGCTCCTCATCGCCGAGACCGCGCCCCAGGACATCGACGAGCGGGTCCGCGTGCGGCTGGACGACGGGCGCGCCACCGCGACCGGACCGGCACCGTCCGACCTCTTCCCGTGGGCCCGGCTCGGCACATCCGCGCTGCTGAGGTATGCCGGCCCCCACGGCCTGCACTCCGCCGATCAGTGGGACGCGGACGGCCGCACGTTCGTCTCCCTGCGCCGCAGCCGCAGCGTCCGGACCACCAGCCAGACGCCCGACACCAGGAACAGCGCGGCCGTGATCAGCAGCCAGTTCCCCAGGAACACATCGGGGGACAGCCCGCTCGCCGGCTCATAGCGCTCCGCCTGCCGGGTGATCAGCGGGAACCACACGAGGAGCAGCAGTCCGGAGAGGAACACCGGCACCCGGACGAAGTTCACCAGACCGGAGCGCCGCCCGACCGATCGGCACAGCAGCCGGTCCGCGGACGCGTACACCGGGACCAGCACCAGGTCGTGCACGAGGGCGGCACCGACGAACCACACGATCACCCCCCAGGTGTCCCCCGCCAGCAGCCGTACACCCGCATAGCCCGCCAGCGCGAAGGAGGCGACCGTCAGCAGCAGATGCAGCGGCCCCTCCCCGTACCGACGCCTCATGACAGCGGTCGGGTTCGCCCTGTTCACAGCTCTCCAAAGGTCAGCCGGGACACCCATTTGGTGTTGAGTACGCCGGGGGCGGCCGGGACGATGATCCGTGCCGGATAGCCGTGATCGGGTGTCAGGTCCTCGCCGTTGACCTCCAGGGCGAGCAGGGAGCGCGGGTCGCGCACCTGGTTGTCGCGCAGCGCCGCCCGGCGGAAGGCGCCCCTGCGCTGAAGGGATTCCACCAGCACGCCGGGGGGCCGGTCCGGATATCCGGCGAGCGCAGCCAGGTCCGTCAGGCGTACCCCGCGCCACCACTGGTCCGAGGTGGACCAGCCCTCCACGCACGCGATCGGAAGAGCGGCACTGTGCTGCTCCATGGCCAGCAGCTGTTCCCGGGTGAACCGGAGGTCCCCGGCCGGTCCGCTGACGGTGAGCCACCAGCCCTCCCCCGTATCGACGGTGGTGACGCCGACCGCGGCGGCCGTCTTGTTGATCTGGAAGCCGTTGGGCCCCGACCCGGGTTCGGCCGCGCCGTGCGGAGTGAGCACGGCGAGACGCCGCAGCGGTCCGTCGAAGCTCCGTCCCGCCGAGGTGACCAGCAGGACCAGCGAACCGGCGCCCACCATGGCCAGGGCCCCGCGACGGGACAGCGTCGGTGCCGAGGGGGCGGGTGACTCCAGCGTGTCGCCCTGGACCTTTCCGCTCAGCCCGCCCGACCGAAGCACCCGTACGGCCTGCGGCACCCGGAGTCCCGCGTGGGCGAGGAACGCGGCGAAGAACACCCATGCCCCGTAGAAGTGCAGCGGGTAGAAGGAGCCCGGGAACAGGTATTCCAGCTGGATGTTGAGGAGTCCTGTCACGAACTCGAACAGTGCCCCGCCGACCAGGAGCAGCAGCGAGATCCGCTCCAGCGCGTGCCCGACGGAGCGGGCCGGGGGCAGTGCGAAGAGCCGCGGGACGACCGACCAGAGCTTGGCCAGCAGGACCGGCACGAGCACGATCCCGAGGGTGACGTGGACGCCCTGCGTCAGCCGGTACAGCCAGTGCGGACCGGTCGGCCAGTCGAAGAGGTAGAAGCCCAGCAGCCCCTTGTCCGGTGTCTTGTCGTTGACCGGGTTCAGGTCCGGGTTGTAGGCCGCGTACGAAAGCAGTCCGGTCACGAACAGCGCGGTGATCCCGAAGAGCAGGACGAGGCCCAGGACGGCGGTGAAGGGGACTCCGCGCACCGGGCTGCGCCAGAACCCGGGCGCCGAGGGGAGGCGGTCGAGGATCGTCGCCGCACGCCCGCCGAGGAGGCGGGAAAGCAACGCGGGTGGAGTCGGAGTGCTCCGACGGCTGTCGCCCATGCCCCGACGCTATGCCGGGCGTGCAGGGACGGGACGGTGACGACTCCTGACGAAACGGTGACGTCACTCCCCCGGAAGGCACGGACCCGCCCGCCGGGAACACGCGCCGGCGCCCGCGCCGTCCACGGGCGATCCGAGATCTGACGGTTCGGTGACGCGCCCCGTCACCACACGTCCCCGGCGCCCCGTCGTGCTTACGGTGCCTGCGTGAAGACCGTGGACCGCACCGCACAAGCCACCGAACCCGTCCCCGCGCAACGCTCCGGGCACCGCCGCGACCTGGCCACCGCCGGTGCGGGCGTCGTCCTGGTCGCCGCCGCCGTGCTCGTCGGCCGGGCCTACGACGACGCCGGCCGCGTCCTCGTCGTGCACTGGCCGCCGCTGCTCGCGTCCTGGTACCCGCACATCGGCCCCGGCACCTGGGCCGCGCCCGCCGTCGCCGTCGCCGTCATCACCCACGGCCCCGTCCTCGCCGACCGGCTGCGCTGGCGGTCGCTGCTCATCGGCTGCTACGCCACCGCGCTCGCCTGGGTCTTCTCGCTCGCGCTGATCGACGGCTGGGGTCGGGGGATCGCCGAACGGCTCACCACCAAACACGAGTACCTGAGGGTCATCGGCCGCTTCGACGACATCGGGGCCGCCCTGCGCGGCTTCAACGAACACATCCTGATCGGCCCGCCGGGAAACTGGCCCGCCCATGTCGCGGGACACCCACCGGGCTCCACCCTCACCTTCGTCCTGCTGGACCGCGTCGGACTCGGCGGCGGAGCCTGGGCCGGGGTCTGGTGCATCGTGACCGGGGCCTCCGCCGCGGTGGCCGTCCTGATCGCCGTCCGCACCCTCGCGGACGAGCACACCGCCCGCCGCGCCGCACCGTTCGTCGTCCTCGCACCGGTCGCCATCTGGGCGGGTGCCTCGGCAGACGGGTACTTCACCGCGGTGGCCGCCTGGTCCGTCACCCTGCTGGCCCTGGCCGCGACCCGCACGGTGCGCAGCCCCGCGGCCGCCGCGCTGGGTGCCGGGCTCCTCTACGGGCTGACCTGCTACCTCAGTTACGGTCTGACGCTCATCGCACTCCCGCTCCTCGCAGTTCTCGCGCTCACCCGCACCGTCCGGCCGCTCCCCCTCTTCGTCCTGGGAGCTCTGGTGGCGCCGGTCGCCTTCACGCTCGCGGGCTTCAACTGGTGGGAGGCGTACCACCTGCTCGTCGAGCGCTACCGCCAGGGAGCCGGGGGCATCCGCCCCTACTCCTACTGGGTCTGGGCCAACCTCGCCTGCACCGCGATCGCCGTCGGACCGGCGACGCTCGCGGGCCTCCGCCGGACCGTGGCAGGGGCCCCCGGGGCCGTACGCACCCTGCGAACCGGGACGACGGCTCCCTCGCAGCGCCTGATCCTGCTCGTCTCGGCGGCGCTCGTCGCACTGTTGGCGGCCGACCTGTCCGGGATGAGCAAGGCGGAGACGGAACGGATCTGGCAGCCGTTCATGCTCTGGCTGCTCCCCGCCGCCGCGCTCCTGCCCGTATCCGGCAGGCGTGGCTGGCTGACCGCCCAGGCGATCGTGGCCCTGGCCGTCAACCACCTGCTCTGGACGGGCTGGTAGCCGGCAGCCGCTTCAGGGCGGGGGCGGCCCACGGACGGGATCCCCCGGCCCCGACGCGTCCTGCCGAACCGCCCCCGTGGGAAGACTCAGTTGGTGTACTGACACATACCCCGCGGCAAGTACACCCCGTGCCCCGCCTCCCCCACATAGGCCCGGTCGTCGATCACCGGAACCCCGCGGGACAGCACCGTCTCGACCCTCCCCGTGACACGCTTGCCCTCGTAGGCCGAGTAGTCGACATTCATGTGATGCGTCTCGGCGGACAGAACCTGCTCGGCCGCCGGATCGTAGATGACGATGTCGGCGTCCGAACCCGGGGCGATCGTGCCCTTCTTCGGATACAGGCCGAACATGCGCGCCGGCGCAGCGCAGGCGATCTCGATCCAGCGGCGGCGGCTGATATGGCCTTCGACGACGCCTTGATGCAGGAGATCCATGCGGTTCTCGACACCCGGCATGCCGTTCGGGATCTTCGAGAAGTCTCCCCGCCCCATCTCCTTCTGCCCCTTGAAGCAGAAGGGGCAGTGGTCCGTGGACACCACCTGCAGATCGTTCGTCCGCAGCCCACGCCACAGAGCCTCCTGATGCTCCCTCGGGCGCAGCGGGGTGGAGCACACGTACTTCGCGCCTTCGAAGTCGGGTTCAGCCAGGTTGTCGGTCGACAGGAAGAGGTACTGCGGACACGTCTCACCGAACACCGGGAGTCCCTCGTCCCGGGCTCGCGCCAATTCGGCGACGGCCTCCTGGGCGGAGACATGCACCACGTAGAGAGGTGCACCTGCCACTTGGCTCAGCTTGATCACTCGATGCGTGGCCTCGGCTTCGAGCAGCGCCTTGCGGACTTCACCGTGGTAGCGGGGGTCCCTTTCCCCACGGGCCAGCGCCTGTTCCACGAGCACATCGATCGCGAGGCCGTTCTCCGCGTGCGTCATCACCAGGCCGCCGTTGGAGGCGGCGCGTTGCATGGCTCGCAGGATCTGACCGTCGTCGGAGAGGAAGACCCCGGGATACGCGGTGAAGAGCTTGAACGAGGTGACGCCGGCCGAGACGAGCCGGTCCATCTCCCTGAGCGAGGACTCGTTCACATCGGACATGATCATGTGGAACGCGTAGTCGATCGCGCACTTTCCATCGGCCTTCTCGTGCCACGCGTCGAGCCCGGCAGTCAGGGAGCCGCCCTTGGACTGGATCGCGAAGTCGATGATGGTTGTCGTGCCGCCCCACGCCGCGGCCCGGGTCCCCGTCTCGAACGTATCGGAGGCGAACGTGCCGCCGAAGGGCATCTCCATATGCGTGTGCCCGTCGACCCCGCCCGGAATCACGTACTTCCCGGCGGCGTCGATGACATGGTCGGCCGTCCACCCATGGCTGTCATGAGTGGCCATGGCCACGACCCGGCCACCGTCGATGAGCACATCGACGTGCAACTCGTCGGAGGCCGTGATCACCAGTCCGCCAGTAATAAGGGTGCGTGCCATGGCTTCTGCTCCATTCGCGTCGGATCAACGGCGTTCACTCGTGAACCATTCCTGCTCACCGCATGCGTCCCCCGCCGGCCCGGTGGGCGGCACGGTTCGACGCTGCCCTGACCCCGAACGGGCGAGTGCCGCGGGGCCCTTGCGGGGGAACTCTCGGGGCGGGGAGCGGCAGTTCCGTCCGGGCCTCGCGCAGCCGCCTAGCTTCGTTCCATGATCAGAAACGCAATCATCGCCTCGGCCGTCATCTGCACCTCCCTCGCCGCCACAGCCCTGAGTGCCACCGCCGCGTCCGACGGATGGCAGCGCGTCGGCTCCGGGATCAGGGGTGGCGTGAGCGGCATGGCGCTCGTCGAGGGTGCGCCCGCGGGCCGCGGGCAGGCCGACGCCGTCGTCGTACGGGACAACAAGGGTGACGGCGAGAGCAGGCTGGCGACGGTACGTCTGCGGCCCGGCCACGCACCCGTCGTCGAGGAGCTCCCCTGGCTCGGCATGCTCCCCGCCGACCTGGAGGCCCTCGACGCGGTGCCCGGCCGGCCCGGCCACTACGTCGCCGTGGCCAGCCGCGGCAACGCCTACCACGTCGTGGTCGCGGACGGCCGGGCGACGGCCGAGCAGGAACCCGTCGCGCTGCCGGGCCGGCGCGACGGCGACAACTACGAGAGCTTCGCGCTGCACCGCGACCGGTCGGGGACGACCTACGCCGTGTGGGCGACGCGGGGCAGCGGCGACGAGAAGGCCGTCGTACGCGCCGCATCGGTGCGCATCGGCGCGAACGGCCTGGACTTCGGCACGGTCTCGGCGCGGCAGGAGTTCGCCGTACCGTTCCCGGACGAGGACGAGGTGCGCCACATCAGTGACCTGAAGGTGCTCGGTGACGGCACCGTGCTGGTGTCGGCGGCCTCGGATCCCAATGTGGACGACGGTCCGTTCTCCTCCGCGGTCTACGACGCCGGCCGGTTCAGCGTGAACCAGGCCCATGACGCGGTGCTGCGCCTGAAGCCCGTACAGGCACTCGTTCCGCTGAGCCGCTTCACCAAGCAGGACAACCGGAAGATCGAGGCCATCGCCGTCCTGCCCGGACGGCTGGGCCTCTGGGGCACCGACGACGAGAACTTCGGCGGTTCCGTGACGTTCGAGCACATCGGCTAGCCGAGTCCGGTCCCCGGACACGGGGGTGCGGCGACCCGCCGGCCACCGCACCCCCGTCCTCATCCCACCGAGCGCAGTGCCTCGGCCAGGATCGCCGCGCCCTCCTCCGCCTCCGGGATGGACAGCGAGAGCGGCGGGGCGATGCGCAGCACGCTGGTGTCGTGGCCACCGCCCTTGCCGAGGAGCAGCCCGCCCTCCCGGGCCGCTTCGAGCACGGCCGCGGCGGCTTCGGGGTTCGCCTCGTCCGTACCCGGCTTCACGAGCTCGATGCCGATCATCAGGCCGCGCCCGCGCACCTCCCGTACGCACTCCGATGCCGCACCGATCGCGCGCAGCCGCTCGATGAGCAGACCGCCGACACGGCGGGCGTTGCCCTGGAGGTCGTGTTCGAGGAGGTACGAGAGGTTGGCGAGTCCGGCGGCCATCGTGACCGGGGAGCCGCCGAACGTCGAAATGGAGTTGGCGTCCAGGCAGTTCATGACGTCCGCACGGGCGATGACGCCGCCGATCGACATGCCGTTGCCGATGCCCTTGGCGAAGGTGACGATGTCCGGCGGGCCGTTCTGTCCATGCGCCTGCCAGCCCCAGAAGTGCTCG
The DNA here is from genome assembly GCF_036013915.1 of Streptomyces sp. NBC_00464. Classification (NCBI taxonomy): domain Bacteria; kingdom Bacillati; phylum Actinomycetota; class Actinomycetes; order Kitasatosporales; family Streptomycetaceae; genus Streptomyces; species Streptomyces sp. NBC_00464. Next base: position 590,072 of record NZ_CP107899.1, read on the forward strand.
CCAGAGCGCCCCCAGCCGGTCTGCACCTCGTCGGAGATCCACAGGATGCCGTGCCGGTTGAGGACTTCGCGGAACGCCGCGTACAGGCCGTCGGGCGGCGAGGTGAACCCGCCCACGCCCTGGATGGGTTCGGCGATCAGGGCGGCGGGTGCCCTGGTGTGGCCGAGCAGGTCCTCCAGGTCCGCGACACAGGCGGCGATGAACTCCCCGTCGCCCAGGTGCGCGTACGGTCCGCGGGTGCGGACGCCGCCGTGCACGTACAGCGTCTGGAGCGGCGAGAGGCTGGTGGGCGACCAGGCGTTGTTGCCGGTGATGGAGACCGCGGAGAAGGACCGGCCGTGGTAGCTGTTGCGCATCGCGAGGATCTGGTTCGACCTGCGGTACGTGGTGGCGAGCAGCAGGGCCGTGTCGTTGGCCTCGGTGCCGGAGGTGGTGAAGAAGACCCGGGCCTCCGGGATGCCGGAGAGCGTGGCGACGCGCTCGGCGAGTTCGACCATCGGCCGGTTCAGATAGAGCGTGGAGGAGTGGATGATCCGCCCGGCCTGCTCACTGACCGCCTTGGTGACCTCGGGCAGGGCATGGGCGGTCATCGTGGTGAGGATGCCGCCGAAGAAGTCCAGGTAGCGCCTGCCGTCCGCGTCCCAGACGTGGCGGCCTTCGCCGTGGGTGATCTCCAGCGGGTGCCGGTAGTAGAGCGCCAGCCATTCGGGACTGACGGCGAGATGGCGATGGTGCAGGCTGCTCACGGCTCCACCAGTCCCTCGTACGCGTCGGGGCGGCGGTCCCGGTAGAAGGCCCACTGCTGCCGGACCTCCTCGATGAGTCCGAAGTCCAGGTCCCGTACGAGGAGTTCCTCGGCCTTGTCGCTGGCGACCTCACCGACGAACTGCCCGCGCGGGTCGACGAAGTAGCTGGTTCCGTAGAAGTCGTTGTCGCCGTACTCCTCCTGGCCGACGCGGTTGATGGCGGCGATGAAGTACTCGTTGGCGACGGCCGAAGCGGGCTGTTCCAGCTGCCAGAGGTAGCTGGAGAGTCCGCGTGAGGTCGCGGACGGGTTGTACACCAACTGGGCTCCGTTGAGTCCGAGTTGGCGCCACCCCTCGGGGAAGTGCCGGTCGTAGCAGATGTAGACGCCGACCTTGCCGACCGCCGTGTCGAAGACCGGCCAGCCGGCGTTGCCGGGCTTGAAGTAGTACTTCTCCCAGAATCCCCTGACCTGCGGGATGTGGTGCTTGCGGTACTTGCCGAGATACGAGCCGTCGGCGTCGATGACCGCGGCGGTGTTGTAGTAGAAGCCGGACTGCTCGACCTCGAAGACCGGGACGACGATCACCATGCCGGTCTCGCGGGCCAGCTCCCGCATCCGTTGCACCGTCGGCCCGTCGGGAACGGCCTCCGCCCAGCGGTAGTGCTCGGGCTCCTGCACCTGGCAGAAGTAGGGGGCGTTGAACACCTCCTGGAACCCGATGATCTTCGCCCCCTGCCGGGCGGCCTCACGAGCGTGTTCCTCGTGTTTGGCGATCATGGATTCGGTGTCGCCGGTCCAGGTCGCCTGGACGAGTGCGGCGCGTACGACGTGGGACATGAGCTGCTCCTTCGACGCGGCGTCAGAGAGCCTCTTGGCGTTTCTACGCCCGTAGACACGTGCGTAGAGGAGAACGTAAGCCCCGTCACACGGCGGGGCAAGACCATCGCCGTGAACCGGCGGAGTCGATCACGTTTCACACCCGTGCGGTCCATTGTCCGGGGTGGGCCGGATGGCCCTACGGGCTCGCGGGAATCAAGGTGCCGCTTCCCCGCAAACCCCGAACGAGAGGCCCTAGCCGATGCCCGCGACACGCAGTGCGTGCTCGACGTCGCGCTCCCGCGCCTCGGACACCGTCCGGGCCGCCGCGAGCAGCTGCGGTACGAGGTGGCGCGGGTCGCTCTCCGCGATCCTCGCCGCGTCCTGTGGTGTGCGCACCCGGACGAAGGCACCGAGCAGCGCCTGCGCCTGGGGGCCGCGGCCGGCCCGGTCCAGGGCGACCACCGCATCGGCGATCTCGGCGGCGGGCCGCGCCACTCCCTGACTCAGCAACTCCACGCAGTCCTCCGGGCGCCCCGCCGCGGCCAGGGCGTCCGCCGCACCCGCGAGCTCGTCCGGGGGCAGCGAGGACACCTCCCACAACAGGGTCGACCAGTCCGCGCCGAGCCCCGCCCGGTGGAGTTCGACGGCGAGGGCCGGCAGCAGACCGGCGGGCCGGCCCGCGGCCTCGCAGAGCACGCCGTGCGCCTCACCGCTGCGGCCCTGCGACCTGAGCCGGACCAGGGTCGCGACGATGGCCCGCGCGGTGTGGAGCGCGGCCGGGTCCGGAGCCGCCGCGGCAGGCCCGGCCGGGCTGCTGTCCGCGTCCGGGGCGCCGCCGAAACGGGCTCCGCGGGGCAGGGCGGCCGCCATGGGCAGGACGGGTGCGGCGGCCACGGGGGTCTCGTCCTCGGCCTCCAGCCCGGCGAAGCGTGCGCCCCGCGGCTTCTTGCGGAGCGGTTTGCGCGCGGGGGCCGGCGACGGCCCGGGGGGCCGCTGCGCCGCCGGGGCCGGTTCGGGCTCGGCGGGTGGCCGCACGGTGGCGGGCTCCGGTACGGCGGCGGGGTCCGTTACGGGCCCCGGCGCGTGCTCCTCCTCCGTACGGAACCAGCCCGTCGGGACCGCCACCGCGGCCAGCCTCCGGCGCAGCTCCGTGCAGCGGGCCGACGCCCGGGCGTGGTCGTCGCGGGCCCAGGCGACCGCCTCCGCATCCCTCGCGTCCACCTCACCGCCCGCCCGGACAACACTCAGCCGCCGGGCGGCGCCGGCCTGTTCCCGCAGCATCAGCTCCAGCCGCTCCAGCAACTGCTGTCGCCCGCCGGGGCGTCGGTCGTGGGCGACGGCGGAAGCCGCGTAGAGCTCGGCCGCACGCACCGACTCGTGCTCCGCGAACGCGGTGCCCCGCACCGACGCAAGGTCCGCGAGGAGCGATTCCATGACGTCCCAGGGGGGTATCTCGAAACCCGCCAGACAGGCCCGCATCCCGTCCGGGTCGCGTCGGCAGAAGACCCCGTACCACCCCCGCCCGGGATCGAGCAGCGCTGTCATCTCCCGCAGATAGCGCGCGAACTCTCCTATGGACACAGCATGCTGATGCACCGTCATCGTCGCCCTAGGCCGCCGTCGTCTGGAACCTTCCAGTCCGCAGGCATTCGACCGCAGCCGTGTTACGGGACGGCTACGCGCACTTTTCGGCCCGGGTGCGAGAGGCGCACGAACGGGGCCGCGAGCGCCCCGCGGCATCCGGCCCGGGACTCAGAAGGTGATGGCGATCCCGGTGTGCGGCCGCTTGCCGAGCCGGACGATCATCGCCGGGTAGTCGAGCAGCCAGTACTTCCAGGTGTACTTGCGGCCGATGACCCGGCGCACCGCGGCCGTGCCCCGCTCGTCGAGCAGCCTGCCGGTCCCCTCGGCGCTCGGGGCGCCCTCCGCGATCCGCCCGCGCACGTCACAGACGGTGACACGGACGCGGCTGTCGTTGCGCAGCCGCTTGACCTTCCACGAATCGCTCTTGGTCCAGACGAACAGCTGATCCCCGTCGGCCGCGGCCCATACCGGCGTGGCGACGGGCGTGCCGTCCTTCCGGTACGTGGTGAGGCTGACGTACTCACTGCGGGCGAAGTCCTGGAGGCTCATGACCCAACCCTACGCAGGGGCCGCCACCCTCCCCTCGGCCGCCCGGCACCCCTTCCGCTACCCGGCGAGCGGGACGGTGTCCGGCTCCGGGGCGCACCGAGGGAGCAGCTCGTCCATGGAGAGGCCGAGTGCCCCGGCGAGCGCCGCGACGGTGAAGAAGGCGGGGGTCGGGGCGCGGCCGGTCTCGATCTTGCGGAGCGTCTCGGCCGAGATGCCGGCGCATCCCGCGATGTCGGCCATGCTGCGGCGGCCACGCGCCTCGCGGAGCAGCCGGCCGAGCCGCTCGCCGCGCAGGCGCTCTTCAGGGGTGAGAGGAGTTCGAACCATGCCGTCATTCTAATACCGCTCGGACCGGTATAGTAATTGGCATGGTGCAGCTCAAGACAGACACATCCATCGAAGCCATGCGCGAGGCCGGCCGGGTCGTGGCGCAGTTGCTGACGGCCGCGCGCGAGGCGGCGGCCGTCGGCGTCTCGCTCCGCGAGCTCGACGAAGTGGCCCGCGGGGTCCTGCGCGAGGCAGGGGCGGGATCACCGTTCCTGAACTACCGGCCGCATTTCGCGCCGACCCCCTTCCCCGGCGTGATCTGCGCCTCGGTGAACGACGCGATCGTGCACGGCATACCGAACGATCTACGGCTGCGTGACGGCGACCTGGTGAGCATCGACGGGGGCGCGACGCTCGACGGCTGGTGCGGGGACTCCGCGATCAGCTTCATCGTCGGCCGCGCCCGGCCCGAGGACACCCGCCTCGTCGAGACGGCCTTCGAGGCGCTGGAGGCGGGCATCGCGGCGGCCGTCGTCGGCAACCGCATCGGCGACATCGCGCACGCGATCGGCACGGTCTGCCGCACGGCCGGCTACGGCATCCCGGACGGGTTCGGCGGCCACGGCATCGGCCGGTCCATGCACGAGGACCCGGGCGTCCCCAACGAGGGACGGCCCGGCCGCGGAATGCCGCTGCGACACGGCATGGTGCTGGCCATCGAACCGATGCTGATCGCCGGCGGCCATGACGAGTTCCATCCGGACCGGGACGGCTGGACCCTGCGTACGAACGACGGCAGCCGGGCCGCTCATGCCGAGCACACGGTGGCCATCACGGACGACGGCCCCCGTATCCTGACCGCCCTCTGACGGCCTTCGACCGGGAGGGTTCCCGTCCCCGTCAGTTCTTCCGCAGGAACTCCCTGGCAAGGGCGTCCCCGGCGGTCACCGCCGCGCTGTGACTTTCGATCGGTGCGACGACGGAGTCCTTGAACAGGATGTACGTGACGCCGGAACCGGCACCGCCGGTCTTCGGGTCCGGGTCGATCCCGAGCGCATCGGCGGTGGCGTAGGAGGCCTCTCCGATGATCCCGGCAGGTCCGGTGTCACCGACGACGGCGTACTCCACCTTGCCCGCGTGGATGACGGCGGCGACGCTGCCGCCCCCGATCCCGGCGCTGCTGAAGTCCCAGAGCGAACTGCGGCCCGGCACCACGACGTACGGGAGCTTCTCCGCGTCGAGCGGCCGGTCGCCGGAGGTGTGGAAGGCGGTGTCGCCCTGGAACGACGGGTCGGTGTCCGCGTTGCATGCCTTGGTCACCTCACCGTCGCAGTCGAGGTCCAGATCGGCCTTCCAGAACACGGCGCCGTTCAGGCCGCACACCGGCACGGAGGGCGAAGTCCCCTCGTCCGTACGGTAGAAGCCGTTCGAGATCTGCTTGCACGCCGACACCTTGGCCAGCAGCTCGGCCGCGCCGACGGGACCTTCCCCGCCGTCGGCAGAGGCGGGGGTGGGGGTAGGGGTAGGGGTAGGAGTGGGAGCAGGCGAGGCGGCTTCGGACGGTCCCTCGTCGGGCGCCGGACGGGCATAGGACGCGGGCGTGAGCCGCACCGGAACCGGATACGCCTTCCGCACCGGCGTGAACGCGTCGGTGCGGAAGGCCGGGCCGCCCCGGGCTGCCGGTGTCAGGGATCCCGACGCGAGCAGTGCGGCGCCGGAGACCGTGGCGAGGGCAAGCGTTCGCATACGCACCGTGGGGTGCCTTTCCGTGAGGAGTCTTTCCCTTGCTGACATCAGCCAAGACGCCCCCCGGCATGCCCCCGTCGAGGCGACGGGGCCGGCCCGACGCGCAGCTCCCCGCGTCCGACCGACCCCGCCCGTACCACTACTGACAAGTCATCAGCTCTACCCGGCAGGCCTCACCACCATGGCCGAGCCGCCGCCCCGCCGCTCCGTCTCGGCGGCTGCGAGCCACCGCCCGTCCGGGAGCCGCTGCACGCCCGTCGCCGCCCCGATCTCCGGGTTGGGCTTGAAGACGTGCCCCAGAGCCTCCAGTTGTGCCCGTACCGGGCTGTTCCACAGCCCCGGTTCGAGCTCCGTCGCCGCCGCGTTGCGCTGGCTGGCGCGGGGTGCCGCGATGGCGTCCACCAGCGGCAGACCCCGGTCGACCACGCCGACCAGGGACTGGAGCACGGTCGTGATGATCGTGGCGCCGCCCGGCGACCCCAGGGCCAGCACCGGCTTCCCGTGCTTCAGCACGACGGTCGGGGAGATCGAGGACCTCGGCCGCTTCCCCGGACCCGGCAGGTTCGGGTCGTGGACGGCCGGATTGGCCGGCGCGAACGAGAAATCCGTCAGCTCGTTGTTGAGCAGGAAGCCGCGCCCCGGCACCGTGATGCCGCTGCCACCGGTCTGCTCGATCGTCAGGGTGTACGCGACGACATTGCCCCACTTGTCGGCGGTCGTGAGGTGCGTGGTGTTCTCGCCCTCGTACGTCGTCGGGGCAGCCGTCCCACCGGCGGCGCAGTCTGCGGGGTGGCGCGGGTCACCCGGGGCGAGCGGGCTGGTGAGCACCGCGTCGTCCTTGATCAGGCACTCCCGCGAGTCGGCGAACCGCTGACCGAGGAGCTCCTTCGTCGGTACGTCCTCGAACGCCGGGTCGCCGACCCAGCGTCCCCGGTCGGCGAAGGCGATGCGGCTCGCCTCGATGTAGCGGTGCAGGTACTGCGCCTGGCTCGCCTTCGAAAGGTCGGTGGACTCAAGGATGTTGAGGGCCTCACCCACCGATGTGCCGCCGGACGAGGACGGCGCCATGCCGTAGACGTCGAGACCGCGGTAGGCGACCTTCGTGGGTGCCTGCCGCAGCGCCCGGTAGGAGCGCAGGTCCTTCGTGGTGAGATCGCCGGGACGGACCACCCGGGCCGACGCGGGGTCCACGGGGGGATTGCGTACGGTCCGCACGATGTCCTCGGCCAGCTTGCCCCGGTAGAGCGCATCGACCCCCTTGCTGCCGACCTCTTCGTACGTACGCGCCAGGTCGGGGTTCTTGAAGACCGAGCCGACCACCGGGAGCCCGCCGCCCGGCAGGAAGAGCTTCCGGGTGGCGGGGAAGTCGGCGAACCTGGCCTGGTTGCCCTCCGTCTGCGAGCGGAACGTCCCGTCGACGACGAAGCCGTCGCGGGCCAGGCGCTCGGCCGGTTTCAGGACCTGCCGCAGCGACTTGCTGCCCCAGGCGTCCAGCGCGGCGTCCCAGGTGGCGGGGGTGCCCGGCGTGCCGACACCGAGGCCGCTGGTGACGGCGGACTCGAACGCGAGGGGCTTCCCGTTCTCCAGGAAGAGCGAGGAGTCCGCGCTGCGCGGCGCGGTCTCGCGGCCGTCGATCGTCTCCACCGTGCGGGTGCGGGCGTCGTAGTGCACGAAGTAGCCACCGCCGCCCAGCCCTGCCGAATACGGCTCGGTCACCCCGAGGGCCGCCGCGGTCGCGACAGCCGCGTCGACCGCGTTGCCGCCCTTGCGGAGCACCTCGATACCGGCGGCCGTCGCGTCGGCGTCGACACTGGAGACCGCTCCCCCGTACCCCACCGCGACGGGGGACTTGGGTGGCGGCGACGCCGACGGGGCGGACGAGGACGGGGCTGCTGCCCCGACCGACACGACAGCGGCGAGAACACCTAACAACGACACATTCCGCGCAACGGAACGCCTCATGCGCACCTCCAGTGAAGGATTGTCCGCGCAGGGTAACGCCGCTCCGGCCGCCCCGTCAGGTCCGCCTCGAACTTGAGGCCGAATGCCCGCTAACATGCCCGCCCATGACTGACGACGTACGCAACATCGTGCTGGGCGTGATAGCCGCCGGCATCAGCGCCGCCCTCGGCTGGCTCGCGCGCACCTACCTCTGGCGCCGCAAGCTCCGCCGCAAGCAGGCGTTCTTCGGGCTGCCGGGGAACTCGGAGTGCCTGCTCGTCGTCAACCGCGACGCGGGCGGTGACGGCGCCGTCCACCGGCACGACGTCTTCGCCCTGCTCGAACTCTCCGCGCTGATCAAGGACTGCTCGGCGCATGCCCAGATCCTGTCCCACGACATCTCGCAGCAGGGGTTCGGGGAACGGACCGAGTTCTGCGTCGGCGGCCCCGTTTCCAACCGCCGGATGGCCGCGCACCTGCACTCGCTGCTGCCCGGCGTGAAGGTCAACACCGATGCCGAGCCGGGCCCGGACCGCAACGCCTTCCAGATCGGCTCGGAGCGCTACCGGGTGGAGAAGGGCGTCGCCGAGTACGTGGTGCTGGCCCGCCTGACAGCAGGTCAGGAGGCCCGCCCGGTCTTCCTGTTCTGCGGCCAGCAGGCGATCACCAACCAGGCCGCGTCCCGCTATCTGGCCCGCAACTACGAGCGCCTGGCCCGCAAGCACGGCAACAACACCTTCTGCCTGTTGCTGAAGGTGGTCAACTCGCAGGCGTACGGCCCCGATGTGGTCGAGCTGGTGGCCGATGTGACCCGGGCCGCGCAAACACCGGTCCCACCGCCGCGGACCTCTCACCGCGCCGGCGGCTGATGGTGACCTCTAGCCGGACCCGGGAAGCGCCGGCATGACCACGCGGGCGAAGCTTCTGCCCGCTCCCCTTGCCGGGGCAGTCGGGCTGACCGGCTGCGGTGAGCCGGGCGGCCGACAGCGGCGGCGGGGCCGTCCCTCGCCCTACGGCCCGGGCTCGCAAGTCATTACAGCCCGGTCAGTGCGCAGTCATACTTGAGCGCCGCACCACCAACTCCGGCTGCAGAAGCACGTGTTCGTGTCGGTGCTCGGACGCGCGGTCTCCGGTCTCCTGCAGCAGCAGCTCGGCGGCAAGGGTGCCCATGGTGGCGGCCGGCCGGCGCACGGAGGTGAGCGGCACTGTGGCCGCGGCAGCGAACTCGATGTCGTCATAGCCGACGATGGCCATGTCCTCGGGCACCCTCACCCCTGCCGCGTACAGCGACTGGAGCACGCCGAGCGCCAGCAGGTCGTTGGCGCAGAACACCGCAGTCGGCCGCTCCATGAGCCCGAGCAGACGTGCACCGGCGTCACGTCCCGCCGCAACGTCGAGGCGACCGACGGGCAGTTCACGCATCGACTCCGGCGGCAGGCCCGCGTCGGCGAGTGCCGCCCGAGCTCCCGCGCTCCGGTCCTGGATCTGCTTGAGGCGGGCAGGACCACTCACGAACGCAATGGCACGGTGACCGGAAGACACCAGGTGCCGGATCGCCAGGGCGCCACCGGCCACGTCATCGACGGCGACCGAGCAGCCTTCCTCTTCACCGCCCACCCGGTCGATCACAACGAACGGAATACCGTGGCGGCGGAACTCCCTGAGTGTGTGCCCGCTGAGATCTGCGGGGGTGACAAGCGCGCCGCGGACGCGCTGCTGCGCGAAGAGGGCCAGGTAGTCCATCTCCTCCTGCGGGCTCTGTCCGCTGTTGCAGACCATGACGCCCAGCTCCGCCTCGCGGACGGCGTGCTCGGCGCCACGCGCGATGTCGACGAAGAACGGGTTGCCCATGTCGAGGACGAGCAGGGAGATGATCCTGCTGCGGCCCGCCCGCAGTTGGCGGGCGGACTCGCTGCGCACATAGCCCAGACGGGTGATCACCTGCTGGACGTGGCGTCGGGTCGGGGCGGAGACCCGGTCCGGCTGGTTGAGCACGTTGGAGACAGTGCCGACGGACACTCCGGCCTCTCGTGTGACGCTCTTGATCCCGATGCTCAGCCGGGTGCCCGTCATGCTTCTCTCCTGCGCCGGTCACGTGCCGTCGCCGCACCGTCGGCATGGCGCGCAACAGCGACGTAAGGGATTCATCATCCCGGGAACGGGATGCGGTGGATTTCATGCCAGGGGGAAGACCTCGGTGAGCGAGCGCGCTGCGACGTCCGGAGACCGGCCCTCCAACTCCTCGAAGAGGCAGCTCATTCCAACCTGCCGGCGAGCGCTGACGTCGGTGGCTTGCATGGCGGCGGGCCGCTTCGAAGTCCTCGGTCTCCAGGCAGTCGACGAGCAGACGGTCTTCGTGCGGGAACAGCGAGTGGTCGTACCTGTGGGCGGCAGTCAGTGCCTCGCGCATCTCCCGCCGGACGCGCCGGTGGCGGCGCGGAACTCGTCGATCCGGTCGGCCTTGGCCTTGGCCTTGAGCAGGAAGCGGACGCGCTGCATGAATGTCATGCCCTCTTCCGGTATGGGATGCCGGGATGCCGGCCGTGCCCCGGCCGGCATCCCCGGCGGTCGTGCGAATCAGAACGTGAAGTCGTCGATGTTGGCCTTGTCGAAGACGGTCGGCTTGCCCAGGGAGACGAGGCCGTCCTTCCCGATCCTGAACGATCCCAGGTCGCCGGCCTTGAAGGTCTCCCCCTCCTTGCCGGAGATCCGGCCGGACTCCAGGGCGACGGCCGTGTGGGCGGCGAGTGCACCGAGCTTGGCCGGGTCCCACAGCTCGAAGCCCTCGACGGTGCCGTTCTTGACGTAGGCGCGCATGTCGTTCGGCGTGCCCAGGCCGGTCAGCTTGACCTTGCCCTTGTACTTGGACCCGGAGAGGTACTGGGCGGCCGCCTTGATCCCGACGGTGGTCGGGGAGACGATCCCCTTCAGGTTCGGGTGCTCCTGGAGGAGGCCCTGGGTCTGCTGGAAGGACTTCTGGGCGTCGTCGTCGCCGTAGGCCGTCTTGACGAGCTTGATGTCCTTGTACTCGGGCTTCTTCAGCTCGTCCTTCATGAAGTCGATCCAGGTGTTCTGGTTGGTGGCCGTCTGGGCCGCCGAGAGGATCGCGATCTCACCCTTGCCGCCGATCTGCTTCGCCAGCAGCTGCACCTGGGTGCGGCCGAGATCCTCGGCACTGGCCTGCGAGACGAAGACGTTGCGGCAGTCGATCTTCGTGTCGGAGTCATAGGTGACCACGCTGACGCCGTTCTTCATCGCCTGCTTCAGCGCCGTGCACAGGGCACCCGGATCCTGGGCGGAGACGGCGATGGCGTCGACCTGCTGCTGGGTGAGGGTGTTGACGTAGGAGACCTGTCCGGAGGTGTCGGTGCCGCTGCTGGTGCCGACCTCCTTGTACGTGGAGCCGAGCTGCTCCAGGGCCTTCTTGCCGCCGTTGTCGGACGTGGTGAAGTAGGGGTTGTTGACCTGCTTGGGCAGGAAGGCGACCGTGAGGCCCTTCTTCGTCGCGGCGTTCGGATCGGCCTTGCCTCCGGTGGCCGCCCCTGCGACCTCCTTGGCGGCGTCCTCCTTGGTAGTGCCGCCGCACGCTGTGGCACCGACGATGAGGGACGTGGTGAGAGCGAGCGCCGCGGTGAGGCGGCGTGTTCCGGCAGTGGCGACGGACATGGGGTCCTACCTTTCGATGTGCGACGTGTACGAGGTGCGGGGAAGAGGCAGGCTGCGCGCTACGAAGGGGCGGGGGACGGTGCCGGTGGCCCGGCCGCCGTCTTCTTCCGCGCCCTGGCCTGGGCGATCTGGCGGCCGACACGCGGGGCAAGCACGGAGATCACGAGCAGCACGCCGGTGACCACGATCTGGGACTGCGCCGAGACGTTAAGCAGGCTCATCACGTTCTGCAGCGATCCGATGAGGAACACTCCGGCGACGGCGCCGCCGAGGGTGCCCTTGCCGCCGTCGAAGTCGATGCCGCCGAGCAGTACTGCGGCGATGACGGACAGTTCAAGGCCGGTGGCGTTGTCGTAGCGGGCGCTGGCGTAGTGCAGGGCCCAGAACACGCCGGTGAGCGCCGACAGCAGACCGGTTGTCACGAACATGGACAGCTTGAGCCGCTTGACTCGGATGCCGGAGAATCGCGCCGCCTCCTCGCTCGCTCCGATCGCGAACAGTGAGCGGCCCACCGGCGTGGCGTGCAGCACGAGCACGGCGATCGCGAGCAGTGCGAGGAACGGCACCACCGCGTACGGAATGAAGGTGTCGCCGATGCGGCCTGCGCCGAAGTCGAGGTACTGGGTGGGGAAGTCGGTGACGGAGTCGGAACCGAGGACGATCTGCGCGATGCCACGATAGGCGGCCATCGTGCCGATGGTGACGGCCAGCGAGGGAAGGCCGAGGCGGGTGACGAGCAGCCCGTTGATGAGCCCGCAGACGATGCCGAGCGCGAGACACAGCGGAATGATCGTCTCGATGGCCATGCCCTGGTTCCACAGGGCGCCCATGACGGCACCGGACAGGCCGGCCGTGGAGCCCACCGAGAGGTCGACCTCGCCGGAGACGACCAGCATCGTCATGGGCAGCGCGATCAACGCGATGGGCAGCGTGTTACCGATCAGGAACGAGATGTTCAGCGCGTTGCCGAAGTTGTCCACGAAGGAGAACGAGCAGAGCAGGAGCACGATGAGCAGCACACCCACTGCGGTGTCCCAGCGCACCGCACTGCCGAACCGGGCAGCTACGGACGTCTTCTGAGTCTCAGGCATGGCGGGCGCTCCTCATCCGGGCGGCCTTCTTGCGCAGTACTCCGGCGACCCGCAGAGCGAGGATCCGGTCGACGGCGATGGCGAGCAGGAGCAGAACGCCATTGATCGCGGTGACCCAGACCGAGCTGACGCCGATCGCGGGGAGCACGCTGTTGATGGAGGTGAGCAGGACGGCTCCGAGGGCTGCACCGTAGACAGTGCCGGAACCGCCGGTGAAGGCGACGCCGCCGACCACGACGGCGCTGACCACGGTCAGTTCGTAGCCGTTGCCGGTGGCGGAGTCGACGTTGCCGAAACGTGCGAGGTACAGCGCCCCCGCGAGTCCGGCGAGCGCACCGCACAACATGTATGCCGTCATGATGCGTTTGCGTACGGGGACGCCGGCGAGAACGGCGGCCTCCGGGCTGGAGCCGAGCGCGTACATGTCCCGGCCGCTGCGGTAGTTGCGCATGCAGTACCCGACCGCGAGCAGGGTGACGACGGCGATAAGTGCCAGGTAGGGCACCACCCAGAGGCCTTCGTGTCCGAAGTCGACAAAGGCGTCGGGCAGGCCGTCCGCGGTGATCTGGCTGGAGCCGACCCAGATGGAGTCGATGCCGCGCACCACGTACAGGGTGCCGAGGGTGACGACGAGAGCGGGGACCTTGCCGAGGCTGACCAGGGCACCGTTCAGGGCACCGAAGAGCATCCCGAGGGCGACCGCCAGCAGCACTGCGACCATCGCATTGCCGCCGCTCTGAAGGTAGTTCCCTGCAGCGAAGGCCGAGATGCCCAGCACCGATCCGACCGACAGGTCGACGTTGCGGGTGATCACGACGACGGCTTGGCCGACAGCTACCAGCACGAGGATGGTGGCGTTGAGCATCAGGTCCTTGATGCCCTGCTCGGAGAGAAACTCTCCGTTGGAGATCTGCGTGGCTCCGAGCATCACGACGAGGACTGCCGCAACGGCCAGTTCGCGGGCTCGGAAGACCTTGGCGATGAACTTCGACGAGGCGGTGGCCTGCGGCGCAGGTGAGGTCCGGACCGGCTGTTCGGTGGTGGCGCTCATGCGGCGTCCCTCCCCCGGGCTGCGCGGCCCGTCGCGGCCGCCATGACGCCTTCTTCGGTTGCCTGTGCACGGGGAATCTCGGCAGTCAGCCGGCCCTCGTGCATCACCAGCACGCGATCGGCCATTCCGAGGATCTCCGGCAGGTCGGAGGAGATCATCAGCACCGCCACTCCCTCGGCCGCGAGTGAGGACAGAAGTCGGTGCACCTCGGCCTTGGTGCCGACATCGATGCCGCGCGTCGGTTCATCCACCATCAGCACCTGGGGCTTCGTGGCGAGCCACTTGGCGAGTACGACCTTCTGCTGGTTGCCGCCGGAGAGCGTTCCCACGACGTCGGCAAGTCGGGCGTACTTCACCTGGAGTCTGACCGCCCAGTCCAACGAGCGGCTGCGCTCGGCCTTCCGGTTCATCAGACCGGCGCGGGTGGTGTCGGCGAAGCCGGTGAGGCCGATGTTGCGCTCGATGGACATGTCCATCACCAGTCCCTGGGCCCGGCGGTCCTCCGGTACGAGTGCCAGGCCCGCGGACATCGCCATACTGGGGGCGCCTGGCCTGAGTTTCTGTCCGAGCACCTCGACCTCACCTCCGTCGAACCGGTCCACGCCGAACACGGCGCGCGCCACTTCGCTTCGTCCGGCGCCGACGAGTCCCGCCAGGCCGACGATCTCGCCTCGCCGTACTTCGAAGGAGATGTCGGTGAAGACTCCTTCGCGGGTCAGCCGCCGCACGGTGAGGGCAACCTCGCCCGGCTCGGTGTCCTGCTTCGGATAGAGCTCGTCGAGATCGCGGCCGACCATCCGGCGCACGAGGTCGTCCTCGGTGAGTCCGTCGAGGAGTTCACTGCCGATCAGGGCGCCGTCGCGCAGGGTCGTCACGCGCTGGCACAGCTGGAAGATCTCTTCCAGGCGGTGTGAGATGAACAGGACTGCGGCACCCTGCTCACGCAGCGTCTTTACGACTCCGAACAAGCGGGCCACTTCACTGCCGGTCAGCGCCGCGGTCGGCTCATCCATGATCAGGACTCGTGCGTCGGAAGAGAGCGCCTTGGCGATCTCGACGAGTTGCTGGTCCGCGATGGACAGGCCCCGCGCCGGCTGCTCCGGATCCAGGTCGACGCCGAGCCGTCCGAACAGATCGGCGGCGGCCTGCCTGATCGCGCCGTGATCCACACGCCCGAGGGAGCGGGACGGCTGGCGGCCCACGAAGATGTTCTCCGCGACGGTCAAGTCGGGGAAGAGCGTGGGCTCCTGATAGATGACGGCGACTCCGGCGTCCCGGGCACCGGCCGGGCCGTGGAACTCCACCGGTGTTCCGTCAAGAAGGACCGTGCCGGTGTCGGGGCGGTACACCCCGGCAAGAGTCTTGATCAGAGTGGACTTGCCTGCTCCGTTCTCGCCGGCGAGCGCGTGCGCTTCTCCGGCGTACAGCTTCAGGGAGACACCCCGCAGGGCTCGCACAGCGCCGAAAGACTTGCTCACCCCCTCCAGCGCGAGCACCGGAGCAGTATCCGGTTCGGGTTGCGTCATGAGTTCTTCTCCATCGTTTGCCAGGGGTCCGGGCCCACCGGGACGGGCGGGAAGAGTCGGGGCACGCTGCGCGCTGTGGTTGAGATCAGCAGGCCTGAAATGTTTCAGCTGAGTTGCCCGGAAGCTAGCCAGTGGCGCCGCACAGGTCAAGAGCGTGACCGGATCTCGGTGCACACGATGCGGCACGACGGACCCTTGACGGGGCTCGACCCCCTTGATCTGTGCAGTAGGGCGCCAGGTTCACGGGGAGGACACCACCAACGACACGATTTCGTAACGCGGATGACCATCGGACCGACCCCTTGACAGGCACCGCAGCGGGGATTAGTTTCTGAATAAAAATGAATCGATTCATCTCGCCACTCGATGCGACGCCCCCGCCGCGGCACTCCTGGCCGGCGCCTCCGAGGCGACCCCGTTCACCGCCCTGATCGACCCGGACGCCCCGGAGTTCATGGCGCCCGGCGACACGCCCACCCGCATCAGCGGCTTCTGCGCACGCACCGGCCGGCCACGCCCGTCGACACAGGGCGAGACCGTGCACTGCATCCTGGAAAGCCTCGCGCTCGCCCACCGCCGCACCCTGCACGATGCCGCGTGTGTCGGCCTCGGCTGAGCACCTCAACGTCCGCACGGCCCGGAGGGAACGCGGCTGCCGCCCTCCTCGGCGCCCGCGTCACCGACGCGGCGTGCGCCACCACAGCCCGCGCCACGGTGAGTCCTCGAACCCCCGAGCTAGCCCTTGTCCGCGTTTGATCGCACGATGGCCGGCGGTCACGACACCCGCTCGAACTGGAGCAGCAGGAGTGCCGAGTCGTCGTCACTGCCGCCGCCCGTGTGCCGGTCCACGTCGGCGCGCAGCTCCTGCAGCGCCCGGACCGGACCGGGGTGGGCGAGCGGGCCCCCGGCGCGGTCCTGGACGGGGTAGAACTCGCCCTGTTCATCGCGGGCTTCGCTGAGGCCGTCGGTGTAGAAGAGGATCCGCTCATCGGGGGCGAGGACGACCCGGGCAGCGGTGGGGCATGCGGGGTCGAGGCCGCAGAGGCCGGCCAGGCCCAGAGGCAGTGCGTGCTCGGAGGGCTCGGCGACTTCGAGGCGCCCGTCCGCGCGCCGTATCAGCGGAGCGGGGTGGCCGTAGTTCAGCAGGTCGACCGATCCGTCATGGCGGGCCTCCGCGATGACGCCCGTGACGAACCGCTCTCCGTCCGTCAGGGATTCGAGGGCCTCCTCGATGCGCGGCGCGATCTCCCGCAGGCCGAGTGGGCCGCGTGCCGCTTCGCGGAAGGTGTGCAGGACGACCGCGGCGGTTCGTAGCGCCTCGATGCCCTTGCCCTGGACATCGGCGATCATGACGCGCAGTCCGTCCTCGCAGGGCACAGCCTGACAGAGGTCGCCGCCGACCCTCGCGGACTTGGTGGCGGACAGGTACGAGTCGGCCAGCGTGAGCGGACCGACCTGAGCCGGCAGCGGGGGAACCAGGACGTCCTGCACGGCCTCCGCAACCTCCCGTACATCGACCAGGTCCCGTTCGGCCTGCCGGCGGACCCTGCTCACATAGCAGGCTGCGGCCGTGACGAAGGCGATCCCGCCCAGGGCCACCAGCATCCTGGTGTTCCCGAAGTGGCTGTCGATGAGCGCGCTGATCAGGCAGAGCGCGGCCGAGAAGGCTCCCACGCCCAGGACGGTCCGGGAGGTGCCGCGAGCGGCTGCGAGGGCGGGCCCGGCCGTGTAGAAGGGGAGCAGACCGAATCCCGGGCCCGCGAGGATCGAGGCCGTCGCCACGATCCCCATCGCAGCCACAGGAATCACCCATGGGTGATGGGCCGTGGTCGTCTGGGCGAGCATCTGATCATCCTTCCCTGGAGGCCGGACTTCACCGAGGCCCCACCGAGAGGCCGGACTTCACCGAGGCCCCACCGAGAGGCCGGACTTCACCAAGGGGCTGGACTTCACCAAGGGCCCGGATCCTCCGCGCGGCTGCCGGGGCAGCGGTACATGACCCTGCCGTGCGTTCCGCCGTCCGGCGCGAAACGGCGCCGCAGTCCGGAGCGGAGCGGCTTGCCGTCTGACGTACCAGCCTAGGGTGCCCGCCCCCCGGCGTCACGAGGCGCCCGACCTCGCCGAGCGGGACCTTCGGCCCGGCCGTCCGGGACCACCGGCCCGGGCCGGAAGTCCCCGGCGCGGGCGGTCGCCCCTCGCGGCCCCTCCCCCGCGCCGGACCGGCGTTGGCCTCCCGGCCCGCGACAGAACCACAGGTCAGACGTTTCCCCAGGTCACAGGGGGTGGCGTAACACCGGCGAAACATGGGGGCGGGTACGGTCTGCAGCCCTGAACAGATGAGGGAGGCGGACCATGACCACGACCACGGGCCGGGCGGCACAGGCGCGGCGGGCCGCCGACGCGCTGCGGCAGCGCATCGTCGCCGGTGAGTTCGAGGACGGCAGGCTCCCCGACGAGCACACGCTGAGCCGGTCGCTCGGCGCCTCGCGCAACGTCACCCGGGAGGCACTGAACCTGCTGCGGGACGAGAACCTCGTCGTCCGGCGGCGCGGCATCGGCACGCTCGTCACCGCACACACATACCGGCACGGCCTCGACCGCCTGGCCGGTCTCGCGGAGGAGCTCACCGCCTATGGCGCGGTCTCCAACGACGTACGTGTAGCTCATGTCGTCCCGCAGCCGCCCCCGGCGATCGCCGAGCGTCTCGCGCTGCCCCCCGGGTCGGAGGCCGTGTACATCGAGCGGCTGCGCCGGCTCGACGGCAGCCCGCTGTCCCTGGACTCCACATGGCTGGCTCCCGACATCGGGCGTCCGCTGCTCGAACGAGACCTGGCAGGCCGGGACTTGTTCGCGCTGATCGAGGAGGCGACCGGCACCGCGCTGGGCAGCGCCGAGGTCACCGTGCACGCGGTCACCGCCGAGCCGGACATCGCGCGGGTGCTCGACGTCGCGGACGGTGCCGCACTGTTCGCCATCGACCGGCTCACACGCCTGTCCGGCGGGCGGCCGGTCGACGTGGAGTCCCTGCGCGTACGGGCCGACCGGTTCGCGCTGCGCGCCGTACTGCCGAGGAGCTGAACGGATGACGGCCGATCCGGACACCACCCACCTCGTCCTCCTCGCTCTCGCCGGACTGCTCGGCGGTATCGGGATCACAGCCATCGGACCCGGCGGTGTGCTGCCGACGATCGGTTTGTTCCTTCTCACCGGCCTGTCACCATCCGGTGTCGCCGGCACCGCGATCGTCACGCACGTCGCCACCGGCATCCTGGGCACGGCGGCCTATACGCACTCGGGCCAGTTGAAGGCGGCGGCCACCCGCCGCTGCGCCGTCGTCCTCGCCCTGGCGGCGCTGGTCGGCACCCCGCTGGGCGTGCTGTGCAACACCCTGGTCGCGGGGCGCGGTTTCGGACTGCTGCTCGCCTTCGCGGTCACCGTGACCGGAGTGCTGGTGTGGGTACGCGACCGTCGCGCCCGGCACGTGTCCGACGGCCCGGTGATCCCCGGGATTCCCCCCGTCCGCACGGCGGTGGTCGGTTTCGTCGTGTCGCTGGCGGCAGGACTGTTCGGGCTCGGCGGCCCGATGCTCGGCGTGCCCCTGCTCGTCGTCTGCGGACTGCCGGTGCTCTCGGCGTTGGCCGCGGCACAGGTCCAGTCGATCGTGATCGCGGGGGTGGGCACGGTGGCGTATGTGGTGCACGGCGACGTGGACTGGCCGCTGGCCGCTCTGGTGGGGGTGCCGGAGCTGGCCGGGGTCCTGATCGGCTGGCGCATCGCTCACCGGATTCCGGCCCGGCGCCTCAAGTACGCATTGGTCGTCAGCCTGTTGGCGCTGGCGCCCTACTTGGCCCTGCACGGCTGAGTCCGTCCATGGAACGCCGATACGACACCGCGGACCCGCCCCGCCCGATGAGGCTGATCACCTCAGGTACCGGAACGGGTCCGGCGAAACCCGTGAACCGAGTTCCGCCGGACCCGTTCCCGGCGTCAGCCCGGAAGTCCGGCCGTGACGACCTTCGTCGAGCCGCCGTCCGTCGTGTCCATGGCGTAGAACGCGACCTCGCCCCGGTTGTTCACCCCGATGCCCTCAGTGGGCACCCAGTGGTGGGTGTCCACCATCGCTCCGAGGTCGTACATCCGGCCCTGCGGGTCCCAGACCACGGCGGTCGTGACATCGGGCTCCAGTTCGGCGGTGCCGACGATCCAGCCGGCCTCGTTGACCTGGATAGCGTCCGCGTCGAAACCGAAGTCGGGCAGCCGGGTCATGGCGCCGCCCGGCTTCAGGACGAACGCGTCGTGACCACTGGTGCCGACGACCGTGCCGGCCTCGTTGATGTCCCGGGCGGAACTGTCGCTCATCCCCGGCAGCGTCCCGAGGTCGGTGACCGTCCCGTCCGGCGTCCATCGGACGGCCCGGCGCTGGCCGTCCTTCTGGGAGTGCCCGACAACCACTCCGGCGTTGTTCAGGGCGAGCGGTTCGGTGAGGCTGCGCTGGGACGGCGTCAGGTGGGGCAGCTTCGTGAAGCCGCCGTCCTTCGTCCAGGCGAAGCCCTCGTTGACCGTGAGCTTGCGGCCGGTGGCCGGGTCGGTGACCAGGCCGGACGCGTTGCCGACGACCTTGCCGGCGTCGTTGACCGCGAACGCCCGGTCGTACGTGTACGCCTCCCAGGTGGGTAGCGGCAGGGTGGTCAGCGTGCCGTCCGGGGCCCACACGCCGCCGCGGGTGCCGTCGGGCAGCGTCAGCTGGCCCACGGCGTAGCCCGCGGAGTCGCTCGCGCCCAGCGCGTGGCCCTCGCGGGCGCCTGCGTTGTCGAGCGCGGTGACGCCGGTCGCCGCGTCCCAGCGGATGGGCTGGGATCGGCCGGCCTGCTGCCGGGATCCGACGACCCGTCCGAGGTCGTCGAGGTCGAAGGCGACGGCGGGACCGAACGCGGCCCTGACCTCCGCCTTCGGCTGGGTGACCGTGCCGATCAGGACGTCGGAGCTGCCGATCACGGTGTTCTCGTCGGTGACCAGGGAGAAACGTCCGACCAGGCTGCGGCCCGCCGGGGGCCTGGTCTCGGCGACGAGGCGGCCTCGGATGCCCAGCGACGCGCCGGAGGCGAGGTCGACGGGGGTGTCGTCCTCCACGCTCGCGGTGCCGAGGGAGTCGGCGAACATCGTGTCCTGGATGTCGAACTCCGTGCTGCCGGAGGGCACGCTCACCCCGGCGATCTGGAGAAAGTAGTAGCCGGGGGTCGGCTTGTCGACCGTGATCGTCTCCTCGGAGCCTCCGTTGGTGGAGGATCCGACCAGCACGCCGCTCTGGGCGACCAGGAACAGGTCGAGGTCGGCCTTGGGGTCGGACACGTTGCCCATCGACACCTCGAAGCGTGAGGCGTCGCGCGGCACCGTGATCTGCTTGCCGGTCATCTGCTGGTCGCCGACCGTGGGGTGGGCCTCCGCCAGGGCGCCCAGGGCACCGCCGGCGGCGTGGGCGCGGACGGGCGCGAAGTGGTTGACGGCGGTGACGTTCCGCTCCAGCGGGGCGTGCACTGCCGCCTCGGCGACCACGGCGGCCGGCGGGTCCAGCGTGGCGCCCTGGACGGTCGCGGTCAGCCGGTAGGGGTTCTCCAGCAGCGGTGAGGTGCGCCGGCTCTCCACCTCGAACTCCCAGACGCCGGGCATCGGATGCTCGTACACCCGGGTGGTGGGATCGCACTCCTTCGCGTCGGAGTAGTGGGTGTAGCAGCGGCCGGCCGCGGTGTCGTCGGCCGGCATGCCCTGGGGGTCGACGGCCAGGAAGCGGGTCTGGGAACCCTCGGCGATACGGGACAGGTCGACCCGTACGGCGGTGGCTCCCTTCGGGACGGAGACGAACAGCGACCGGGTGCGGTTGCGAACGGCCTCCCCCGACGCCGTCACACGGTAGGAGGGACTCGCGGGGCGGTCCGCGACGACCACGGTGACCAGGATCATCCGGTCGATGCCGGGGGTGGCAGGGTCGTCGACGCGCAGGACGGCGGAGTGCGCGCCGGTGGTACGGGCTCGTGCGCGCACGGGCACGACGGTGCTGTCACCCCGGTTCAGGCGGACACTCCTCGGAGCGTCGAAGGTGCCGTCGTTGCCGAGCCAGGACAGTTCGGTGAGGCTGCTGCCCGACCCGGTGCGGGTGATCTCGACGTCGTAGGTGCGGGCCTTGCCCGTGACCTGGCCACCGTCCTGGGGCGAGCAGCGGTTGTAGACGCCCTCGCCGCTGTCGGGGGTGGCGAGCATCTGGGACAGGGCGCCGCAGACCGGAGCCTTGACGTCGTACGTGGTGGGCTCGGGCCGCTTGCCGTGGGGGTTCCTCCCGGCCAGTGTCTTCCACGCCGCGGGCACCGAGAGGAGGCCGGCTCCCTGGGCGTACGCGGGCTCCTCGTCGAGGAAGCGTGCGGAGCCCGTCAGCGCGGCACGCAGGGCGGCCGGCGTGACGTTGCCGCGACCTGTTCCGGCCGCGGCGGAGAGCAGGAGTGCGGCATCGCCCACGGCCATCGGGGAGGCCATCGAGGTGCCGTTGAACATGCCGTATCCCGGCGGGAGTTCGTACCCCGCCTGCGGGACGGGCGAGCCGGGCAGCCAGGTCGGTATCGAGGAGACGGCGGCGCCGGGCGCGAGCAGCGTCGGCTTCATCCCGCCGTCCTCACGCGGTCCGCGGGCGGAGAACGGGAAGAGCGCCTGGCGTGCGGTAACCCGCGAACCGTAGTCGGCCCACCAGGTCTCCCGGCTGACCGAGGCACCGACGCTGACGACGCGGCCGGCCACGGACGGGTCCCCGACGGTGTTCATGCCGGGACCGTCGTTGCCGGCGGAGACGAAGATCTGCACGCCGTACTCGTCGATGAGCCGGTCGTAGAGCACCGCGCGGACGTTCTGGCCGTCGTTGAGGGCCGGCAGGCCGCCGACGGACAGGTTGACGACATCGACGTGCTTGTTCACGACGGCGTCGATCATGCCCTCGACCAGGGCGTAGGAGGTGCAGCCGGAGCTGAACATGCAGACCCGCTCGGACACGATGCGGGCGCCGGGCGCGGCGCCGTTCATCTTCCCGCCGAACAGACCGTGCCCGGCGGCGATACCGGCCACGTGCGTGCCGTGAGCGCCGGAGACGATGCCGATGTTCACGAAGTCGCCGGTCTTGCCGGTGCTGGTGCCGCCGCGCGGGGAAAGGTCGACGTCGTCGCGGTACTCGACGGTGAAGGGCAGCGACTCGGCTACGGGAGTGGCCGGGTCGTCGGTGCCGAAGCGGGCCATGGTGCCGCTCTCGGCGTACGGCCGCACGGTCTCGTCCGCTTCGAAGGAGTGGTCGAGATCGGTGTCGACCCAGATGGTGTGGTCGGCCTTGCGGTACAGGACGCCGAAGCTGTCCGTGTAGTCGCCGTCGCGGTTGACGTCGCCGCCCAGCTCGCTGCCCCAGGTGCCGCTCTCCTTGAACACCTGGAACTGGAAGGCGCCTTCGGGGGCGGTCCAGCCGACACCGCCGCTGGAGAAGGACGGGCCGGTGACCTTGGTGCGCATCTCCAGCCAGGTCGGGTCCTGGTCCGTCACGGGGTCGGTGGCGGTGACCCAGTCGGCGATCTTCGGGGTGCCGGTCGTGGTGGTCCGCAGCGCAGGGTGGCTCGCGTCCACGCCGGTGTCGAGGATGCCGACGGTGACACCGCGGCCGTCCCAGTCCGGGTGGTCCTCGACGAAGTCGACGGCGCCGGTGTCGGCCGTCGGCAGGTAGGGGTTGGCGGCGGGCGTGCCCTTGCCGGGCGCGGCCGCGGGCTTGCCGGCGGCGGGGGCCTTCCGGTCTGCCGCCGTGACGGGGGACGGGTCCGGAAGGTCGAAGGTCTCGCCGAGGTCGATCGCTTCGACGCTGCCGAGAGCCGCCAGTTTCTCGGCCTTCTCCGTCGGCACGGTCGCGCGTACGTAGCCGAGCCGGTCGTCCGACGTCGCGACGTGTGCGCCCAGCCCGGCGAGGTCGGCACGGAGCTGTGCGGTGCGGCCCTCGGGCGCGGCAAGCAGGACGGTGACCGTCTTCTCCTTGCCGGACCGTGCCTTCTGCAGCAGGGTGCGGTCGTGGGAGCCGAGCTTGTCGTGCCGGACGTCCTTGGGTACGTCGGCCTTCCGGGCCCCGAGCGGGTGCGGGATCTTCGCGGCCGGGGCGGGTGGCGCGGCGTGGGCGAGCGGGCCGGACAGGCTCAGCAGCGAGCCTGCCAGGGCGGCCGTGAGGGCGAAGGCGGTGAGCCTTCGCCCTCGGGAGGCGGTGTGTGGTCGCACGGTCCCTCTTTCGGTCGGTTGCGTCCCGGAAGGTCTATGGGACGAAGCCGGACCGAGGGCAGGGGATCGGGGTGGCGGGTTGTCGACATGTCGTAAGGACGCCAGCCGGAGGGAGTGTTGGCGCCTCCTCAGATTTCGGAGCCGTCCGTGCCGAAGTACCGATTCAGCGGCGGCTCCTGCGCGAGTACGGCACCGATGGTGATGGCGAAGGTGAGCGCGCCGCACACCACGATCAGCCAGGACAGCAGGGTGAGGACCAGCCCCAGTGAGCCGTACTCCCCCAGAGCCCTGTTGAGTGCGCCCGGCATGTAGAGCCGGGCCGTGAGCGCGAGCGCGCTCGTGGCTGCCGCCGCCAGGAGGGCGCCCGGCAGCAGCGGCAGCCACCGGACCCGGTTGGCCAGCAGCAGGTGCTGAGTCCACAGCCACACCACCGTACTGACGAGGAAGAAGGCCGGGACGCCCAGCCACATGCCGGCCCCGAAGCCGTTACGGAGAGGTTCCTGCAGAAGCACCACGATCAGCAGCGCCAGCAGCCAGACCGCCCACCGCCAGGCCGCGATCCTGGTCCCGGCCCTCGGGAGCACCCAGGCCCGCTCGCACACCCTGGCCATGGCCCGGCTGAAGCTCGTGGCCGACACCAGAGCCACGAGCGCGCCGACGATCCCGGTGGTCTCCCGCAGCCCTTCGGTATCGGTCCGGCCCAGGACCTGCTGCAGCTCTCCGTCGGACGGGCCGGTCAGTCCGAACATGGCCCGCAGGGACTCACGGAGCTGGTCCCTGACGCTCTGCGGGGCGAAGGCCGCCAGAGCGAACAGGAGGGGCACCGCGGCCAGGAACGCCTGGGCGGCGAGCCGGGTGCCCGCGTCCAGCAGATTGCCGCTCACCAGTCGGCTCGTCAGCTCCGAGAGCACCGGGAACCGGCTCTCCGCCCCACTCCGGAAGCCTTGCACCCGGCTCGTCCACGACATTGCGCCTCCCGTTCCCGCCCCGACCCGTCCAACCCCCATTCGACGCAACCCCGCCCTCCCGGGCCAGTCCGCTGCGCCGTACGGGGGAGCGGGACCGGGGCTCTCCCCCTGACCGAGGGAGTCCGGCTCGCGGGAGCCGGTATACCGGAGCCGGTTCGGGGGAGGCTTCAACCTTTACCGTCCGACGCGCATCAATGGTGTGAGAGAAAGCAGTTCACGTCTTCCCACCCCGAGGATGCCCACGAATGAACCGTTCCCTGCCCCGCACGGCAACCGCCCTGGCCATCGGCCTCGTCGTCTCCCTCACCACCGCGGCCTCACCCGCCTCGTCCCACACGGTGGCCTGGCACAACGTCAGCCCGGCAGCGAGCGACGGCTGTGTGCTGTTCGACGTCGAGACCGCCGGCGGGGCGACATGGGCGGTCGGCATGAGAAGCGACGCGACCACTCGCCCCTTCGCGCCGATCGCGATGCGCTGGACCGGCAGCACGTGGGAGGCGCCCCCGCAGCCCGCCGAGCACGGCCGGCTGGACGATGTCGCCGTCGGTGCGCCCGACGAGGTATGGGCTGTGGGCACCCGGAACGAACTCGCGGGTGAGGACGGCTGGGATCACGGGCGTGCGCTGCTACAGCACTGGGACGGCTCGGCATGGCGCGAAGCCGTGCTGCCCTTCCCCGAGGACGCGACCTACACGTCCCTGTCGGCGGTGGACGTGGCCGCCGACGGCTCGGTGTGGGTGTACGGCGGCTACGCCGGCACGGGCGGGGAGTACGTGACGGTTCTCTTCCGCGGCGACGCGCGCGGGGGTGGCGACTGGACCCTCCTTCCTGCGGAAACCGCACTCACCTGGGTATCCGAGCTGAAGGCGGGGCCCGGAGGTGTCGCGTACGCGATCGGTGACGGCGTCTCCCGCTTCGACGGCACGACGTGGACCGAGCAGCGCCTGCCCAGCGCGCTCGACGGTGCACTGTTCGACGGCATCGAGGTGCGGGCGGCGAACGACATCTGGGCCGTGGGACATCTGCCGGACGAGCTCCTGTGGCGACGTCCCGTGATCGTGCACTTCGACGGGCGGGTGTGGCGCACCGTCCGCACTCCTGCCGAGACCGGCCAGTTGTACGACGTCACCTTCGACGGCGCCGGCCGGCCGGTGGTGGTGGGAGAGACCCAGAACTCCGAGGTCAACCCGTCCGGAAGCTACGTGCTGACCCTCAACCCCCGGGGGATACTCAGCCGTTCCGAGGAGCCGCCCGGCGCCGGGTACCTCTACAGTGCCACGACCGACTCGGCAGGCCGGGTGTGGGCCGTGGGCGGCGCTGCCGGTGCGGAGGCCGGGACATCCCCCTCGGCGTACGCCGGAATCCGGGGCTGAGTCCGCAGGTCGCGTTCCGGCGCTCCGGACCGAACACGGGCAAGCCGTGCCGGAGCGCCGTCAGACGGCGCAGTGGGCCGGCCCGATGACGCCGTCGGTGCCGGTCACCGTCACCGCCTCGCTCCGGTCGGCGGTCCGGGCCTGGGCGGCGGTGCAGATGAGCTGCTGGCGCGCGGGTTCGGACAGCATGTTGACCGGGGCGTCCATCCGGACCTGCACTCCCTGAGCGCTCAGTTCGACGCTCACCTTCACCCGTCCGTCCGGCAGTTCCGAACGAAGACCGGCGTCCCGTTCCGAGCGGGAGGGGCCCGCGAAGAGCATGTCGAGGGCCCTGACCGCCCTGGCGGGCGACTGTTCCCCACCCGAACCCGACCCGGCGCCTTCGTCCCACGGCCCGGCGTCGCGTACAACCGGCATCGGCCGGGCCGCCGTCGACGAGGACACGAAGTACAGGACCGTCCCCAGCTGTCCGGCCGGCACGACCTGAACGAGCGCCGGTTCGCCGGCCTCGACGACATCCGTTGCCCGGATGCCGCATCCCGCGGCCAGCAGCGCGAGGGGCATGAGCGCGCCGAGCACGCGCCCGCTTCTCATTCCCCCTCCAGCGGCAGCTCGACGGTGAACACCGCGCCTCCCGCAGGCGCGTTCGCGGCATGGACCGTGCCGCCGTGCAGCCTGACGTTCTCCCGGGTGATCGCCAGGCCCAGTCCGCTCCCCGTCGACCGTGTGCGCGCGGCGTCGGCCTTGTAGAAGCGGTCGAAGATGTGCGGGAGTACCGCGGCGTCGATGCCCGGGCCGCTGTCCTCGACCTCCGTCACCAGCCGGGCCATCCCGTCCCGCTGCCCGGTCCGCAGGCGTACGGTGACGGGCTCGGTGCCGTGCCGCAATGCGTTGCCGACCAGGTTGGCGACGACCACGTCGAATCGGCGCGGGTCGAGCACCGCCCTTACGCCGTCGGGAAGTTCGGTACGGACGCGTTGGTCCCAGTGACGGGCCTGGAGGGTCTTGCGGATGGTCTCGGCCACGTCGACCTCGTCGCTGTGGAGATCGATGGCACCGGCGTCGAAGCGGGAGATCTCCATGAGGTCCTCGACGAGCGTGGCGAGCTTCCCGGTCTCCGCGCTGATCAGCCGGACGGCCGCCGCGGTGTCGGGGAGCAGCCCGGCGGCGTCCTCGTCGAGCACCTCGGTGACGGCGAGCATGCCGGCGAGCGGGGTGCGCAGTTCGTGCGAGACGTCCGAGGCAAAGCGCCGGGCCCGTTCCTCGGCCTGGCGGAGCTCGTCGACGGACTCCTGGAGCTTGGTCGACGACTCGTTGAACGTCCAGGCCAGTTCGGCGATCTCGTCGGAGCCGCGGACCGCGATCCGGGTATGGAGTTCGCCCCGGCCGATGCCGGCGGCGGCGCGGCGCAGTTCGCGTACCGGGCGCAGGACGCTGCGCGCGGCGAGCAGGGCGGGGACCAGGGCGATGAGCAGGGCGGGCAGGGCGCCGTCGCGGGCCGCGGTGACCATGGCGGCTACGTTGGCCTCCTCGGTGGCGAGCGGCATCACGGCGTAGAGGACGAGGCCGGTGGGCTGGCGGCCGTCGCCGCGGTTGAAGAAGGTCGGCATGCCGACGGTCAGCCAGGGTTTGCCGTCCTTGACCACCCGTTGGAACGAGCCGTGGCTGTTGTTCCGGGCCGCCGCCCGCAGCGCCGCCGTGATCACGGTGGAGGTCGGCCGGTCCGAGGAGGAGACCCGCAGGTCCCCGTACTCGGCGAAGACGGTCCAGGTGTGCGACTTGCCGTCGCGGGCCAGGGAGAGGCAGGTGTCCCGCAGTCCGACCGGGTCCGGTGGAAGGTCTACACCCCGGGCGCTGATCCGGTCGCGGAACTGGGCGACGGCGGTGTCCTGCGCCTGCTGCAGGATCGCGGAGCGGGCCTCGCGGTAGGTCAGGGTCGCGGTGGTGGCGGCGCTGACGGCGGCGACGAACAGGAACGCGGCTATGAGCCGAGTGCGCAGGCCGAACCGGGCGGCGAACAGTCTCATCCGACGGGGCCGAAGCGGTAGCCGAAGCCACGGACGGTCTGGATGTAGCGGGGGTTGCCCGCCACGTCCTCGATCTTCTGCCGCAGCCTGCGCACACACGCGTCGACCAGCCGGGCGTCCCCGTGGTAGCTGTGCTCCCACACGTATTCGAGGAGCTGCTGGCGGCTGAAGACCTGCTCGGGCGAGGCCGACAGATGAAGCAGCAGCTTCAGTTCGGAGGGGGCGAGCAGTATCCGCTCCCCCGTCTTCGAGACGGCGAGGCCGACTCGGTCGACGGTCAGTGCGCCGTGGGTCTCGACGCCGCCGCGCCCGGCGGGTTCGGCGAGCCGTCGCAGCACCGCGCGGATCCTGGCCTCTATGACCTCGGTACGGGCGGGCTTGACGATGTAGTCGTCGGCGCCGGCCTCCAGTCCCACGACCACGTCGAAGTCGTCGCCGCGCGCGGTGAGCATGATGATCGGCAGCTGGCTGGTCTCGCGGATGCGGCGGCAGACCTGGACGCCGTTCATCCCCGGCAGCATGAGGTCGAGCAGGACGAGTTCGGGCCGGAAGTCGTCCAGGGCGGCCAGTCCCGCCTCGCCCGTTCCGACGGTCCGCATCTCGTGCCCGCGCCTGCGCAGCCCCAGCTCGACCCCTTCCCGTACGGAGGGGTCGTCTTCGATCAGCAGCACGCGAGGCATGGCGTCAGTATCCCAGCGATCAAGGAGTGGATTCGGAAGTGTGAGCGGTCCGGGCGCGCTGTCTCAGGTGCGCCGCAGCCGCCCGCGGACGGCGCTCAGCGCGGTGGCGACCTCGGTCAGCCGCAGCGGGCGGGCCAGCAGTGCCACCACCAGGAAGAGGACAACCACTCCGGTCCCGGCCGCGGCGAAGTCCCCGATTCCCGGTCCGTCCGTGTCGACGGCGCGGGCCGCCCCGTACGCCAGCAGCCCCGCGGGCACGCACGCGGCCACCAGCCGGACATGTGCCCACACCCCCGGCGAGCGCAGCAGCGAGGGCCTCCGCGCCCCGGATGCGGAGACCCTGCGGTGCAGTACGTACGCGGTGACGGCGAACCCGGCGAACAGGGCCACGGAGTACGCCCCGGCCATCCCCGTCACCGCCCAGCGCGCGGGCAGCAGCAGATAGGCGGCGACCGAGAGCCCGGCGTTGAACGCGGCGATGACCAGGTTGAGGAGGAAGGGCGTGCGGGTGTCGCCCATCGCGTAGAAGCCGCGGGAGAGCACGTACTGTCCGGAGAAGGCGATGAGTCCGGGCGCGAAGGCGGCCATCATGCCCGCCATCACGGTGATGTCCGCCGGGCCGGTCTGTCCGTACCCGAAGACGGACCCCATCACCCAGGGGGCGAGTGCGAGCAGGGCTGCGGCGGCCGGGACCACGACGGCGGCGGAGGTCCGCAGTGCGTACGAGATGTCCCGCCGCACCCCGGCCAGATCGCCGTCGGCGGCGGACCGGCTCATCCGCGGCATCAGCGCGGTGACGAGGCTGACGGTCACGATGCCCTGCGGCACCACCCACAGCTGATAGGCGTAGCTGTACGCGGTGTAGCCGGCGCCGCCCGCCAGGTGCTGGTCCGCCGCGTGCTGGCCGGTGGTGGTGGAGAGCCGGGTCACCACCCAGTAGGCGGCCTGGTTGGTGAGCACGAGCATGACGAGCCAGCCGGCTGCCCGCAGCGGGCGGGTGAGTCCGCTGCCGCGCCAGTCGAACCGCGGCCGCCAGCGGAACTTCGCGGCGCGCAGGGCGGGCACCAGCGCGAGGGTCTGCACGGCGATCCCGGCGGTGGTCCCCCAGCCGAGCCACTGTGCCTGGGCCGAGGTCAGTTCGCCGTGCGAACTCGCGGCCGTCCAGAGGTAGAGCCCGAACACCGCGATGATCACGAGGTTGTTGAGGACGGGGGTCCACATCATCGCGCCGAACCGGTTGCGGGCGTTGAGTACTTGTCCGAGGAGGGTGAAGAGCCCGTAGAAAAGGATCTGCGGCAGGCAGTAGCGGGCCAGGGCGATGGTGAGTTCGGCTTGCCCGTCGTCGTAGGTGGGCGCGTACACCGAGATGATCAGCGGGGCGCCGACGACGGCGAGCGCGGTGAGGGCGAGCAGCCCGACCGTACAGAGGGTGAGGAGGCGGTCGGTGTAGGCGGCGCCGCCGTCGCTGTGCTCCCGGGCGGCCCGGACGAGTTCGGGGACGAACACGGCGTTGAGGGCGCCACCGATCAGCAGCATGTAGAGGATGTTGGGGACGGTGTTGGCGACCGTGTAGCCGTCGGCCGGAAGTCCGGTGCCGAGTGCGGCGACGACGACCGCCGAGCGTATGAAACCCGTCGCCCGCGAGACGACGGAACCGGCGGCCATGACGGCGCCGCTGCGCAGCACCGAGCCGGAGCCCTGGCGTTCGCGCTGCTCGGGGGCGACCGTGCCGGTGGTCGCGTCCGCGGCCGTCACCGGTGTGCCAGATAGGCCTGGAACGCCCGGTACAGCGCCTTGTTGGCTGCTCCGCCCACCGATGTCTCCCACTCTCCGAGGGTCTCCACGACCTGCCCTCCGGTGCCGAACTTCCAGCGCAGCAGCCCGAAGGGGCGGTCGTCGGGATCGAGCGTGGAGGATACCCCGCGCATGTCGTACACCTCCGCCCCCTGGGCCTGTGCGTCGAGGAGCATCTGCCACTGCAGGGCGTTGCTGGGGCGGACCTCGCGGCGGTGGTCGGCGGAGGCGCCCGTCTGGTACCAGACCCGGCGCCCGGTGCTGATCATGGTGTGGGCGGCGAGGATCTCGCCCTGGTGCACGGCGAGGCAGAGCTTCATCCGGCCCGGCTGTTCGGCGTTGAGCGCGGCGTACTGGCGCTGGTAGTAGGCGAGGGAGCGGCCGAGCCGGAAGCCGTCGCGTTCTTCGGTGATCCGCAACAGGCGGTGGAACTCGGGGAGTTCGGCCGCACCGCCGGTGACGATGCGCACCCCCGCCTTTCCGGCCCGGCGGACGTTGCGGCGCCACTCCTGATTGAGCCCGGACCACAGATCCTCGGGGGTCCGTCCGGCGAGGGGCACCCGGAAGACGTACCGGGGCTGGGCGTCGGCGTCGTCGCCGTCCCCGCCGCAGCGCCGCCAGCCACGGGCCCGGAGCCGGTCGGCCACTGCCGCCCCGAGCGGATCGACCTCGCTCGCCAGTACGTCACCCACCGTGCGGCCGGGGCCGGTGGCGGCCTTGAGCCGGGCGGTGTCCCAGCGGCGGTAGGCCGGGGACGGTCCGATGCGTACGGCGAACGCCCCCGCGCCGCGCAGATGGGCCATGAGCGGCCGGAGCCAGCGGTCGATTCCGGGATCGGCCCAGTTCGCGACCGGCCCTTCCGGTATATAGGCGAAGTATTTCCGGGTGCCCGGAAATTGCCGGTAGAGAATCAACGCACTCCCAGCCAATTCACCGTGGTCGCCGAGCCAGCCGACCGTTTCCGACTTCCACTGCTCTTTCACGTCGGCCCAGGACGGGTACTGGAGAAAGCTCGCGTCCGCGTGCGTGGCCACCTGTGTCCGGTGCTCGGCGGCGGTCAGACCGCATATGCGCAGTTCCTGGTCACGGCTGCGTTCTCCGGTCGCGAGCAGCGCTGACATGTCCGTGGCCCTCCCTCGTGGGCCCCGCGGCCGTTCTGCGGGGCTGCACAGGATGCTCACAGCGGACCATGACCGGGCTGCGCGCCGGATGTGACCGGACGATGACCGTTGCGCTGCGTTTCCTGTCACACACCGCATTCCCGCTTTTCCGTGGATTTACGGAACTTAGGCTCACGGGCAATGGGGGTGCGATGCCACCCTTCGATTGCCGACCGGCCACAGGCTCCGGCGAATGCCTCTCCTTCGATGACAGAGCAAGGCCCAGGAGGTTTTTCCGTTGATCCCCGCCCCTTTCATATCCCCCCCTCGGCGCGCTGCCCGTTCCGCTCCGTCCGCCCGTCCTGCCCGGCTCGCCCTGATCGCCGGCACGGCGGTGCTCGGCGCCGCCCTCACTGCCTGCTCCGGCGGTGCCGCGGCCTCGGGCCATGACGCGGGGCGGGCGCAGGACGCCGGCCCTTCGAAGGCTGCGAAGACCCGGATCTCGGTGAACCTCCACGGCACCGCGGCCGCCGCGGGCAAGCCGGTGAAGGTGACGCTGGCCGCCGGGAAGCTGCACACCGTCACGGTCTCGGCGGACGCGGGCGACGCCCTCACCGGCCGGCTGTCCCCCGACGGCCGGACCTGGACCTCGGACCGGGTGGCCGCGCCCGGCACCACGTACCGCGTCGAGGCGAAGGACACCGGGGGTGGCAGTGACACGGCCGGGTTCACGACCGCGGCAGCGGACAGGGTGAACAAGCTGACGCTCGCCCCCGGAAAGAACACCACGGTCGGCATCGCCCAGCCGCTGTCCATCGTGTTCGACCACCCGGTGAAGAACAAGGCGGCGGTGGAGAAGGCGCTCAAGGTCTCCACCTCGAACAACACCGAGGGCTCCTGGGGGTGGCTGCAGGACTACTCGGGCCGGGACCGTGTGGACTGGCGGCCCCGGGAGTACTGGAAGTCCGGCACCCGGATCACGCTCGACGCCGATCTCAACGGCGTCGACTCGGGTCCCTCGGGCGGCTGGTTCGTACGCGACTACGCGACGACGTTCACCATCGGCAGCAGTCAGGTGGTCGAGGTGGACCTGGACCGTCACCGGCTGGCCCTGAAGCGGGACGGCAGGACCGTCATGGACGTGCCCATGTCCGCGGGCACACCGGGCGGCGACAGGGCGTCCTGGCGGGGCACTGCGGTGCTGATGGCGAAGGAGGGCACGATCAACATGCGCTCCGAGACGGTGGGCCTCGGTGACCTCTACGACAAGATGGTCGACTACTCGATGCGGCTGACCTGGTCGGGCATGTACGCCCATGCGGCGCCGTGGAACGCCGCGTACTTCGGGGTGGCCAACCACAGTTCCGGCTGTGTCGGGATGAGCGACGCCGACGCCGCTTCCCTCTACCGCCGGGCCCGCGTCGGCGACCCCTTCGAGATCACCGGCGCCGACGCCAAGGGCACGGTCGCGGAGGGCAACGGCTACGGGGCGTGGAACGTCTCCTGGGCCGACTGGCGAACCAGGAGCGCACTGAGCTGACGACCGGCCATAGGCGCTCCCGGCCGACGGCCCGGCCCGGCCCGGCATGCAGCTGACCTTCTCCCCGCCCGGCACGGGCCTTCGCAGGCGTCCGCGCCGTGGGCGAGAGGTGATCACCGGCTGCTGCCGGACGGGCACCGCTGCCCGGGACCGCCTCGCGGCAGGTCCCGGCTACTGCGCTCCCGGCATCAACTTCCCCGGTTCGGCCGGGGCGACGCCCGCCGCCTCGGTCTTCGGGTTGCGCCGCTGCCGCTTCGCCACCCAGGTGGCGAACCAGGAGAGCAGCATGCACATCCCGATGTAGATCGGCGAGATCACCATCACCACGGGGATGAAGGGGAGATCGTAGTCGAGGTTGGACGCGATGAGCTTCCCCGCGTGAAGGAATTCCTCGTAGGTGATCAGGTATCCCAGCGAGGTGTCCTTCAGTGCCACCACCAGCTGACTGATGATGGTGGGCAACATCGCGCGCACCGCCTGCGGAGCCAGGACGAAGGTCGTGACCTGTGTCTTGCGCAGGCCCAGGGCGAACGCCGCCTCGCCCTGGCCGCGCTCCACCGAATTGACACCGGTACGGAACACCTCGGCGAGCACCGAGCCGTTGTACAGCGTCAGCCCGGCGACCAGGGCCGGCAGCGGCTGCACCTTCAGCGCGACGAAGATGAAGAAGATCATCACCAGGACGGGCATGGCCCGGAAGAACTCGACGAGGATCGTCGCCACCCAGCGCACCGGCCGGTGGTCGGAGAGTCTCCCCACCGCGAGGACGGCCCCGAGTGCCAGCGAGAGCACCGCGGCGTACGCGAACGCCTTGAGGGTGTTGCCGAGCCCGCGCAGCAGCAGTTCCTGAATGCCCTTGTACTCGAAGGGCGTCCACTTGGCGCTGGTGAACTGGTCGGTGTCGAAGAGCAGATAGATGACCCAGCCGACCAGGGCGAGGATGAGGATCGTCGAGACGATCCCGTACACGAGATGCCGCTTGCGGGTCTGCGGACCGGGAATGTCGTACAGCACGGTCGCGCTGGGTGCGGAGTGGGCGGTCATCGGGCGACTCCCCAGCGCTTTTCCAGCACGTTGAAGATCGCGCTGATGGTCAGAGTGATGATCAGGTACCCGACGGCGATCCAGACGAAGGTCCAGATGATGCTGTAGCCCAGCTCGTTCAGGGTCTTGTAGGTGCCGAGCAGTTCGGTGACGCTGAACGCCCCCGCGATCGCCGAGTTCTTGGCGAGCGCGATGAGCGTCGATCCGATCGGCGGAATCACCGACCGGAACGCCTGCGGGAGCACCACGTTGCCCAGCGTCTGAGCGAACGTCATACCGAGACTGCGCGCAGCCTCACCCTGGCCGGTGGGCACCGTGTTGATGCCGGAGCGCAGCACCTCGCAGATGAAGGCGGAGGTGTAGCAGCCGAGGGCGAGGATCGCGAAGACGTTGAACGGCAGCACCAGGCCGAAGCGTGGCAGGCCGAGCAGTACGGCGAAGAAGAGCAGCGTCAACGGCGTGTTGCGCAGCACGGTCACCCAGACCGTGCCGAGTACCCGGAGCGAGCCGACGGGCGCCACCCGGCAGGAGGCCATGACGAAGCCGACGACCAACGCCAGGATCGAGGCGTAGAAGGTCAGTTCGACGGTTCCGAGGAAGCCCTTGGCGTAGAGCGAGAAGTTGTCGGTGAGTACGTCCATGTGTCGTGGCCGTCCTCTCAGTTCGCCGGGTAGCGGTCGATGGGCGGCGGCTTCGGCGCTGGAGCCCCGGAGAGGCCGAGTGTCGCCTCGAACGCCTTCTTCCAGTTGCCGTTCTTCTCGTTGGCCTCCAGTGCGTCGTCGAGCGCGAACCGCAGCGCGTTGTCGCTGCGCGGGACCCCGATGCCGTACGGCTCCTCGGAGAAGGGCTTGCCGACGACCTTCATCTCGTCGGGCGCCTTCGCGGCGAAGCCCAGCAGGATCGCGTCATCGGTGGTGACGACGTCGACCTGGTACGTCAGCAGGTTGTCGACGCAGATCGAGTACGTGTCGTAGGCGACCAGCTTCGCCTTCGGGTAGTCGGCGGCGATCCGCTGGTACGGGGTCGAACCTGCCGCCGAACAGACCGTCTTGCCGGCCAGGTCCTGCGGTCCGTGGATGTCGTTCTCGTCCGTGCGGACCAACAGCCCCTGACCGGCCATGTAGTAGGGGCCGGCGAACCCGACGAGCTTCTTGCGCATGTCGTTGATGGTGTAGGTGCCGACGTAGTAGTCGATCTGCCCGTTCTGCAGGGCGGTCTCGCGGTTGGCCGAGGCGATGGTCTTGAACCTGATGGTCTTCGGGTCGAAGCCCAGCGAGGCGGCCATCATGCGGGCGATCTCGATGTCGAAACCGGAGTAGATCCCGGTGGCCGGGTCCTTCTCGCCGAGGTAGGGCTGGTCCTCCTTGGCCCCCACCCGCAGGTATCCGCGCTTCTTCGCGCTGGTCCAGGTCTTGGAGTCCGGCAGCTGGAAGGACTTGTCCACCTTGTAGACCGGCAGCGCCTCGCGCTGCGGCCCCTTCACCGGCGGGCTGCCGTCCTTGCCGCAGCCCGCCGCGAGGACGGCCAGCAGCAGGCCGGCACAGGCGGCCAGTACTCTTCTCGTACGCAACACAGGGCCTCCCGTCAGTGCTTGAGGATCTTGGACAGGAAGTCCTTGGCGCGGTCGCTCTCCGGAGCGGTGAAGAAGTCCTCCGGGGTGCGGTCCTCGACGATGCGGCCGTCGGCCATGAAGACGACACGGTTGGCCGCGGAGCGGGCGAAGCCCATCTCATGGGTGACGACGACCATGGTCATGCCCTCACGGGCGAGCTGCTGCATCACCTCCAGCACCTCGTTGATCATCTCCGGGTCGAGGGCCGAGGTCGGCTCGTCGAAGAGGAGTGCCTTGGGGTCCATGGCGAGGGCGCGGGCGATGGCCACGCGCTGCTGCTGGCCGCCGGAGAGCTGGGCGGGGAACTTGTCGGCCTGGCCGACCAGCCCCACGCGCTCCAGGAGTTCCCGGGACCGCCGGTCGGCCTCGTCCTTCTTCCGCTTGCGGACCTTGAGCTGCGCCAGCGAGACGTTGGCCAGCACGGTCTTGTGCGCGAACAGATTGAACGACTGGAAGACCATGCCGACTTCGGCCCTCAGCTGCGCCAGGCCCTTGCCCTCCTCGGGGAGGGGTCTGCCGTCGATGGAGATGTGGCCCGACTCGATCGTCTCAAGCCGGTTGATGGTCCGGCAGAGCGTTGATTTCCCGGAGCCGGAGGGGCCGATGACCACCACCACCTCCCCGCGGCCGACGGTGAGATTGATGTCCTGCAGTACGTGCAACTTTCCGTAGAACTTATTGACGTCACGCAGCTCGATCAACGGATCGACGGCCATACGCTGCCCTACCCACTTATCGCTATGTCGAGGTCAGCGCAAACTATCCACCCCGGAAAGGGACTTCACACCCGACACGCGTAAATGGGGCATAAGGCGTTTTATCTCGTCGCAGGGTGTGCGCGACCCGTCGTCACCCCTCGGCCGACTCCGAATACACCTGCGACAGCTCGGGACTGCCCGTCATCGCCCATTCCAGACCGGCCTCGACCACATCGATCTCGCGCCCCGAGGCGAGCCGCACCACGGGCTGACCGCTCGGCCAGATGTGCCAGAGCGCACCGGCGACGTTGCGCACCAGGACCGTGCCCAGATAGAGGCCCGCGTCATTGCCCAGCCAGGGCAACTCCTCCGGATCGTCGCGCCAGCGCGGCGGCAACTGGTCGAGCGCCGCCAACGAGGCCGGACTGTCGTCGAGTTCGAGCCCCCGTTCCCCGACCCGGACGCGCAGAAGCTCACATTCGGCGAGCAGTTCGGCCACGCCTTCCGGGTCTGCCTCGACGGCGGCCGCGAGCCCCGTCGACCGCGTTCCGTCGTGACGCTTAAGCCAGTTGTCCAAGAAAGGGATGTTCATACCAGTCAGGGTCCCATCCCGGCCGGGATCCGCACCACAGGGCGCGCGGCCTGTCGTTCGAGTGCTGAACACCACGCGTACGCCCCGCGTTCACCCGGACACGCTCCCGCCCGGCGAACACACGGGCCGGGCGTGCACGCGATGCGATCGGAAGGAACCGGAGAGAAGGGGAGAGAGCAGGGTGGAGGAGCTGGGCGTCGGGCTGGTAGTTTCCCCTTCATGAGCAGCCCCGAGTCCGACAGACGCTAGCCACCGGTCCCCGGTGGCTTCCCGCGTCCGAGCCCGACCGACTTCCCATCGTCAGGGCTGCCGCGCTGCCACCCCCGGACCCATGCCGATGCGGGTCGCGCCGAGCGTGGCGCACGGGCTCAGCACTCCACATTCCCGGCTCCACGGTCCTGCTCCTGTTGTGCCGTGTCACAGGCATGACCGCATGACCGTTGTGCTGACCTTCCGTTCCGCTGATCTGCCGCGTTGCCGCTCGTCGTCACGAGCGGGTGCGGCCCGCATCCCCGACCGGTTCTGTCCATCAGCCGACCATGGGGTTCTTCATGCCGTTTTCCGTCTACGCTCTCGGGCTCGCCGTCTTCGCCCAGGGCACTTCCGAGTTCATGCTGTCCGGTCTGCTTTCGGGCATCTCCCATGACCTGCACGTCTCCATTCCCGCCGCGGGCCTGCTGACCTCGGCGTTCGCCGTGGGCATGGTCCTCGGGGCGCCCGCGATGGCGCTCCTGGGCCGCAACTGGCCGCGCCGACGCGCCCTGTTGTCCTTCCTCTGCGTCTTCGCCGCCGTGCACGTCATCGGTGCGGTCACCTCCAGTTACGGGGTGCTGCTGGCCACCCGGGTCGTCGCGGCGGTGGCCAATGCCGGGTTCTGGGCCGTCGCCCTGGTCACCGCGGTCGCCCTCGCCGGACCCGCGGCAAGGGCGCGGGCCACGTCCGTGGTGGTCGGCGGTGTCACCGTCGCCTGTGTGGCGGGGGTGCCCGCGGGCGCTTGGCTGGGCGGGCAGTGGGGGTGGCGTGCGGCGTTCTGGGCCGTGGCCCTCGTCGCGCTGCCGGCCCTCGCCGTGATCGCGGCGACGATTCCGGCGGGACGCCCCGCGGCCACCCTGCCGAGCGCGTACACCGAGCTGCGGACGCTGGCCGGGTCCCGGCTGCTGCTGACCCTGCTGACGAGCGCACTCGTCCAGGGAGCGACCTTCTGCGCGTTCTCCTACCTCGAACCGGCCGCCCGGCACATCACCGGACTCGGCGCCGCGTGGGTGCCGGTGCTGCTCGCTCTGTTCGGCGTGGGCTCGTTCATCGGGGTCGCCGTCTGCGGCCGGATCATCGACTCCCGTCCGGTCGCGCTGACTGCGGCCGGTCTGGCCGCTCTGACCGTCGGCTGGGCCCTGTTCGCGGCCGGCGCCGGCAGCCCGGTTGCGGTGGTCGCGCTCGTCCTCGTCCAGGGCATGCTCGCGTTCGGCACCGGAACGGCGATGATCTCGCACGTGTTCCGGCTGGCGGGCGGGGCGCCTACCCTGGCCGGTTCGTTCGCCACCGCGGCGTTCAACGTGGGCGCCGCGCTCGGGCCCTGGCTCGGCGGACTGGCGATCGGCGCGGGGCTCGGCTTTCGCTCGCCGCTGTGGGTGAGCGCACTGCTCATGGTCCTGGCGCTCGGCACCGCGGCGGCCGCCTCCCTGACGGCCGTACGTGCTCAGGCACCAGGGGTGGACGCCTGAGCACGGCCGCTGATCAGAGGTCGAGGTCGACGACCACCGGGGCGTGGTCGGAGGCGCCCTTGCCCTTGCGCTCCTCGCGGTCCACGTAGCTGTCCTTGACGGCGGCGGTGAAGGGGGTGTTGCCGTAGACGAGGTCGATCCGCATGCCCTTGTTCTTCGGGAAGCGCAGCTCGCGGTAGTCCCAGAAGGTGTACGGGCGGTCGTACTTCAGCGGGCGGGGCATCACGTCGGCGAGGCCCTCCTCGCGCAGGGTGGCGAGGGCGGCCCGCTCGGCGGGGGTGACATGGGTGGCGCCCTCGAAGAGGGCCGGGTCCCAGACGTCCTCGTCGGTCGGAGCCACGTTGAAGTCTCCGAGGACGGCAAACGGCTGCGCCCCCGCGGCATCCGCCGCCACCGCCTTCTGCAGCGCCTCGAACCAGCGCAGCTTGTAGGCGTAGTGCTCGTGCTCGACCTCGCGGCCGTTGGGCACGTAGACCGACCAGAGGCGGACCGGGCCACAGGTCGCGCTGATCGCCCGGGGCTCCTGCACGCCGTCGTAGTCGGGGCCGCCGGGCAGTCCCGACACGACGTCGGCCAGGCCGACACGGGAGACCAGCGCGACCCCGTTCCACCGCCCTGTGGCGTTGACCGCGGACTCGTAGCCGAGCTCGCGGAGCGCCTCGGCCGGGAACTGCTCGGCCGCGCACTTGGTCTCCTGGATGCACAGCACGTCCGTGCCGGTGCTCTCCAGCCAGGCCAGCAGCCTCGGCAGGCGGGCGGTGATCGAATTGACGTTCCAGGTGGCGATGCGCATGTACGTAAACCTAGCGGCTCCCACTGACAACGGGGCCGGGGCGGCTCCCGTCACACGCCGGTCGACTCCCCCGGAGTCAGCCGGGCGTGGTCGGCGCCGCCCAGGTTGCCGATGTGGGTGTCGTAGATCGGGCGGGCCAGGTCGGTGAGCAGCGCGTCGTGGATGTCGATGGCGCGGCGCGGCTTGACCTCGCGGACGTAGTCGATGACCTCGGAGATCTTGTTCCAGGGGGCCATCACCGGTACCAGCAGCGTGTCGACCGGATGTTCGGGCACGGTGAGGGCGTCGCCCGGGTGGAAGACGGAGCCGTCCACGAGGAAGCCGACGTTCGTGACCCTCGGGAGATCCGGATGGATCACGGCATGGAGCTCGCCGTGCACCTGGATGTCGAACCCGGCGGCCGAGAAGGTGTCGCCGTGGCCGACGGTGTGGACGCGCCCCGGGAACGCCGCGGCGAGCTGCCCCGCCACGCTGCCGAGCGTCCAGATCTCGGCGGCCGGGTCGGCCTCCAGGCCGGCGCGCAGCCGCTCCTCGTTGAAGTGGTCGGGGTGCTCGTGCGTCACCAGGATCGCCTCGGCGCCGATCGCGGCTTCCTGCTCGGAGAACCCGCCCGGGTCGATGACGAGCGTGCGCCCGCCCTTCTCCAGTCGGATGCAGGAGTGGGACTGCTTGGTCAGCGTGAGCGCGAGCGGCTCGGGATTCTGGGCGTTCATACGGTCCATCCTGCTACGCGGGCGGCGTCGTTTCGGCCTGAATCACGGACTGGGCGATCGTGAAAGCGGCACTCGCGGCGGGAATCCCGCAGTACACGGCGGTCTGCAGGAGCACTTCCCGGATCTCGGCCGGTGTGAGGCCGTTGCGCAGGGCGGCGCTGACATGGGCGGCCAGGCCCTCCAGATGTCCGGAGGCGACCAGAGCGGTGATCGTGACGCTGCTGCGGGTGCGCCGGTCAAGACCCTCCCGGCGCCAGACCTCACCCCAGGCGTAGCGGGTGACGAGCTCCTGGAAGTCGCCGGTGAAGTCGTCGGCGGCGGCCATGACCCCGTCGACATGGGCGTCACCGAGCACCTCACGGCGAATCTTCATACCCGGCCCGTACGGATCGGGGCGCCCACCGGATTCCGCCTCGGGCTGCGCGGTGCCGGTGGTGAGTTCCGCGACGGGCAGCACGGGGGCGGAGAGCCTGGGCGCGAACGAGGGAACGGGAATGGCGGCCAGGGTGTCCTGCCAGGCCGTGGAGAAGTGCGTGAGCAGGAGGTCGGTGACGGCTCCCGGCTGCTCGACCGGGGCCAAATGGGAGGCGCCCGGGACGAGGGCGAGTCGTGCGTCCGGTATGCCCGCGACCAGGGTCCGGGCGTCGCCGGGACCGGTGACCTGGTCCTCGGCGCCGACCAGGACGAGCGTGGGAACACCGATCCGGCCGAGATCGGTCCGGATGTCGAAGGCGGCGAGTGCCTCGCAAGCGGCGATGTAGCAGCCGGGGTCGGTGGTACGCACCATCTGGACGGCCCACTCGACGATGGCCGGCTGCGCGGCGGCGAAGCCCGGCGTGAACCAGCGCTCCGGCGCGGTGCGGGCCATGGGCTCCAGCCCGTTGGTGCGGACGATCACCCCGCGCTGTCGGAATTCGTCGGCGCTGCCGAACCGGGGCGAGGCGGCGACCAGTGCCAGCGAGGCAACCCTCTGTGGGTGGCGCAGCGCGAGGTCGGCGCCGATCGCGCCGCCGATCGAGCAGCCCGCGTAGCCGAAACGCTGCACGCCGAGACCGTCGAGCGTGGCCACCAGCCGGTCGGCGAGCTCACTGACGGCGGTGGCGGGATGCGCGGGCGCGCCGCCGTGTCCCGGAAGGTCGTAGCGGAAGACTCTCCAGTGCTGGGTGAGCTCGGGTATCTGCCGGTCCCACATGTGCCATGTAGTACCGAGGGAGGGGCCTATGACGAGGACCGGGGCGTCTTCTGGCCCGTCAAAGCGGTATTGCAGGGTGTTCGGAGGTGTCTCGCTCACCCGCCCGACCCTCTCATCTGTCACGACAGCCCCTATGAGCGGGGTCCTGGCGATTCCTGTTTGACCAGGTAAAAGACTTCACGGGCAGCATGGCGTTTGAGGCAACGGGGGATTTCGCGCCTGGTCCCTCCTAGATCCGGCGCTTGTAACAACGCCCGGGGGGACTCCCCGCACAGGCGGCGAACCACGCTTCACGGCCCAGCCGCTCCGGATAGCCGAGCGGCCTGCAGCACGCCGGCGGGCCCGCGGAGCAGAAGCCGTTCTGAACATGCCCGATCCCCTTCCGTCGCATGAGTATCGCGCTGCCGGTACCGGACCGCGTCGGACGGTCAGAATCGTGAGTGGGCCACAACGATCGGCAGGCCCCTATCGGGACACACCCCGCCAGCCCGGCACCGACAACGCACCATCCCCGGCCAACAGCCGACACTGTGTGATTCAGACGCTTCGGTCAGGCGTGTCATGAGTCAGACCCCGGGCCCGGGACAGCACGGGCCCATCCTCTCGCCCCTCACCTCACACGGGCCCCCGTGCACAAACCCGATCGTCAGCCAGGACCATTCGACAACCGACGCCCACTGACGACAAGAAATGCGCGAAACAAAGAGACAGCGAGGCCCGCGGCGTTCTGTGCGAGCCGGCCCGCCGGGCCGCAGGACGCCCCGGACACGTGCGCTATCGGCGACATCTGCACCATCCTTACGACCGCTGACGGCTCACACAGGGCCAAGTAGGTCGGCGATCCGGCGGGCGGCTCCGCGGATGGGGCGGCCGCCAGGCGGCGAAGTAGTAGTAGGTCGCGCTCTTCCCACTAGCAACCGGTCCGTCCCTGGCACAGGATCGCGTTCACGATCTCCCGCACGTCGTAGGCACCTTGATGGCCTCTGACCGACCGATGCCGCCCCTTCCACGCGGTGATCACCGGCTCGATCAACGACCACTGCCCGTCCGATAAGTCACTCGGATTCGGCTTGCGTTCACTCACCCGGTCACATCACCAGATCAACGACCGTGAACCGGCAGATTCCGCCTCGACGCCACACCATCAGGCGACAGCAGATCCGCTCAAAGACTCACGAACCGCCCACTGAGTGCGGTGAGACAGGCAGCTGCGGCTACGCAGGCGAGGGCGATGAACAAATGAGGGTATCCGCCAAGCGATGCGGCCAAGGCTGCGCCGGCGAAGGGAGCAAGTGCTGAGGCCGTGGTGGTCGGCGCGGCAAGGATTCCGGACAGGCGGCCGTAGTGGGTGGTGCCCCATCGGTCGGTGATTGCTGTGGCCTGCAGCAGGGTGATGTTGCCGCGGACCATTCCGGCGGCAATCGAGAGCACCACCAGCAGCGAATACGGGCCGGGGGCCAGCGCGAGTGCCGCGGTGGTGACGCCGCCGAGCGCGATGAGCGCGGCCGTTCGGACGGTGACACCGGTTCGGGCGGCGAGTGTTGCGTACAGGGTGCGACCGAGGGTCTGTCCGGCGCCGCCGAGGCCGAGTGCCCATGCAGCCTGGCTGGTTGAGTACCCGCGCTCGATGAGGAGGGGGACCAGGGCGACGACTGCAGCGGACACCGCGAAGGCCGAAAGAGTGAGGGATGCGGCGAGCATCCAGAAGGGCCGGCTACGTGAGACCGCGGCCGCGGAGTCGTTGGTGTGGGGCGACGGTGGCGGCGCGGCGGGCCAGGGGGCCTTGAGTGCGAATAGGTGGGCGGGGATCGTGACGGCAGCAAGGATCACGGCAAGGACGGTGTAGGTCATGCGCCAGCTCATGTGGTCGGCGAGAGCTGCAGTCAGGGGCGCGAAGACGGTGGAGGCAAGTCCGCCGGCGAGGGTGATGATGGTGAGGGCGCGGACGTGATCGGGTGCCCACCAGCGGGTGAGTGCAGCGAATGCAGGCTGATAGAAGGTGGCTGCCATGGCCAGTCCTGCCAACAGCCAGCCGGCGAAGAACACCGGCAGGTTCGGGGCAGCTGCCATGACGAGCAGGCTTGCCACTCCGAGGACGGAGCCGGTGGTCATGACGGTGCGCGGTCCGCGGTGGTCGATGATCCGGCCGACCCGGATCCCGGCGAAGGCGGAGATGAGCAGGGCTGTGGAGAACGCGGCTGTCG
Organism: Streptomyces sp. NBC_00464; assembly: GCF_036013915.1. Lineage (NCBI taxonomy): Bacteria > Bacillati > Actinomycetota > Actinomycetes > Kitasatosporales > Streptomycetaceae > Streptomyces > Streptomyces sp. NBC_00464. The sequence goes on from NZ_CP107899.1 coordinate 633,391, forward strand.
TTGCACCGGCGGACCAGCCGGTGTCGGCTGTGATGGCCGGGTTCAGTACAGGGAAGGCGTAGTAGACGATTCCCCAGCTGGTGATCTGTGTGGCGCAAAGGGCTGGGAGCACGGCGCGGGGCCGCGACCGGTCCCCTGTTCCGGTCGCGGCCCCGCGGGCGTCAAGGTTGGTCACGGGCAGCAGCCACCGGCCTGGACCGGAGTGGACGGGTCGGCTACGGCGGCCGGGTCGGCGCAGCAGGTGCTGTTCTTCTGCTTGGCCATGGAGTCGGCGTCTGCCTTGACGACATAGACCTCCCACGGTTCCTGGCCGGGGCCGTGGACCCAGACCTTGTCCTGGAGGGCGTAGCAGCAGGTGGTGTCGTTCTCGACGTCGGTCGTCAGCCCTTGGTCCTGGAGGCGGGCGGTGGCGGCGTGGACTGCTTCCGTGGTGTCGACCTCGACGCCTAGGTGGTCCATGCGCGTGTCCTCGTCGAACTTGCCTTGGACGAGGACGAGTTTGAGCGGTGGGTCGGCGATGGTGAAGTTGGCGTAACCGTCACGCAGTTTCGCCGGTTCGGTGGCGAAGAGCTTGCTGTAGAAGGCGATTGAGGCTTGGAGGTCGGGGACGCGTAGGGCGAGCTGTACTCGGGACATGACGATCCTCCTGACGCAGGGTGGAAGCGCTCCGACCTAGGTAGGTCGGAGCGCCGATGTTCAGGACCCGCAGCATCCGCCGGACGCCGTGCCGGCAAGGGCTGCGACGGGAAGCGAGATTCCCGTTCCGATCTGTACGAGCGCTGGGGCTGCCGGGGCGCAGCAGCCGCCTTCGTCGGTCTGCCCGGCGGCGGGGTCATCGAAGAGTCCGGCGCCGCCGCAGACCCCGGTCTCGGGGAGGGTGAGTTCGACGCGGTCGGCGGCTTCGGTGTCGCCGGCGAGTGCGGCGGCGACGGAGCGGACCTGCTCGTAGCCGGTCATGGCGAGGAAGGTCGGGGCACGGCCGTAGGACTTCATGCCGACCAGGTAGAAGCCCGGCTCGGGGTGGGACAGTTCGCGGTGGCCGTGCGGGTAGACGGTGCCGCAGGAGTGCTGGTTCGGGTCGATGAGCGGGGCGAGCTCCACCGGCGCCTGGAGGCGCTCGTCCAGGGCGAGGCGGAGCTCCGACAGGAAGGACAGGTCGGGGCGCAGGCCCGTCAGGACGATGACCTCGTCCACCGGGTCGAGGCGCCGGCCGTCCTCGCCGACCAGGACCAGGCGGTCGTCGTCGGTGGGCTCGATTACTTCGGTGCGGAAGCCGGTGACGGCCTCGGCGTGGCCGTTGTCGACGGCGGTCTTGGCGGCCAGGCCCAGCGCGCCGCGGGCGGGAAGCTGGTCGGCGGAGCCGCCGCCGAAGGTGGAGCCGCTGATGCCGCGGCGCAGGACCCACACCGAGTGGGTGCCGGGTTCGTCCTTCGAGACGGCGGCGAGGGCGGCCAGGGCGGTGAACGCGGAGGCCCCGGAACCGATGACAGCGGTGCGCCTGCCCGCGTACCGGGCGCGGACGGCCGGGTCCTTGAGGTCGGGGATGCGGTAGGAGATTCGGGCGGACGCGGCATGCTCGCCCAGGGCGGGGAGGCCGTCGGCGCCGATCGGGGCGGGGGTGGACCAGGTACCGGACGCGTCGATTACGGCGCGCCCCAGGATCCGCTCCTCGACACCGTCGCCACGCGTGATCCGGATGGTGAAGGGCTGCTGCTCGCGGTCCGCGTCGACGATCCGGTCCCGTCCAAGGCGGGAGACGCCGGTGACGGTGGCGCCGTAGCGGACCCGGTCCCCGAGGACATCGGCGAGCGGCTGGAGGTACTGCTCGGCCCAGTCACCGCCCGTGGGGTAGGTGTCCGCGGCGGGCCGGACCCAGCCGGTGGGCGCCAGGAGCTTCTCGGCGGCCGGGTCCGTCAGCTCGCTCCAGGTCGAGAACAGCCGCACGTGCGACCAGCCGCGCACCGCGGTGGCGGCGGTCGGGCCGGCCTCCAGGACCAGGGGTTCGATGCCGCGTTCGACCAGGTGGGCGGCTGCCGCCAGTCCGGCGGGGCCGGCGCCGATGACGACGACCGGGAGGTCTGCAGTGGTGGTCATGGCGGTGATGTCCTCCGGGATGAGCGACCACTCCGGGCCGCTGTTTCGACTGTTGTCTATATCCAAAGGTTGCCACCGGTATCGACGAGTGTCAACATAGACGCATGTCGAATTCAGAGATTGCGGAGCTGCCGATCCTCGATACGGATGCCGTGGTGCCGTGCTGCCCGCCGATCACCGCCGGGGAGCTGTCGCAGGAGGACGCGGAGCGGATGGCCGCGATGTTCAAGGCACTGTCCGACCCGGTACGGCTGCGCCTGTTCTCCAAGGTCGCCTCACACCCGGGCGGCGAGGCGTGCGTGTGCGACATCTCCGACGTCGGCGTCTCCCAGCCGACCGTGTCCCACCACCTGAAGAAGCTGCGCGAGGCCGGCTTGCTGACCTCGGAGCGACGCAGCACCTGGGTCTACTACCAGGTCGCCCCGCCGGTCGTCGCCGCCATGTCCGCCATGCTCGACCTCCGCACCTGACCTTCGACCGACTTCTGAGCGTCAGCCGTTGCAGTCAGGCGGGCAGCAGCGCGCCAGGTACGCCTGGAGCGCAGAGACGCGCAGGGTCATCGTGGCGCCGTCGGCCCGGTAGTAGACCTGCTTGCCCTCCTTACGGGAGATCACCAGGCCGCCGCGGCGCAGCAAGCTCAGGTGCTCCGAGGCGGTCGACGGCTTCAGCGCACAGCGGTCGGCGATCTCGCCGACCGTCAGCTCGATCCCGCCGGCGAACTGCTGCAGCACCTTCTGACGCGTTTCGCTGGCCAGGGCCTTGAGGAAGTCAGCCGTCGCCGGATCCACCACGGACGCCTCGATGCCGTTCTCTGTCACAGCTCCCTGCCAAACATTTCGTCACTTCCCGAAATAACGACTCAAGTGAAGGATTACGTTCTCATGGAACATGCCGATCTCATCGTCATCGGCGCCGGGCAGTCCGGCCTGGTCACCGCAGCCCTTGCCCCACGTCACGGCTTCACCCGCACTCTGGTCCTGGAAGCCGCAAAGGAACCGGGCGGATCGTGGCCGCGCTACTACGACAGCCTCACGCTGTTCTCCCCTGCCCGGTACTCCTCCCTTCCCGGCATACAGTTCCCCGGCGACCCGGATCGCTACCCACGACGGGACGAAGTCGTGAACTACCTGCGCGACTACGCCAACCGCCTACTCGCCGACATCCGCACCTCGACCTCTGTCACCTCTGTAACGCACCAGGATGGTGCCTGGTCCGTACTCGCCGACGACGGGCGGAAGTTCACCGCCGGGGCGGTCATCGCCGCTACCGGCGACTACGGCACCCCCTTCACTCCGGACCTTCCTGGCCGGACGGAGTTCGGCGGCCAGGTACTGCACGCCGCCGACTACCGCAGGCCCGACGCGTTTACAGGGCAGCGAGTCGTCGTGGTCGGCGGAGGCAACTCCGCGATCCAGATCGCTGCGGATCTCGGCGCGATCGCCGACACCACCCTGGCCAGCCGACGCCCGATCGGGTGGATGCCCCAACGCCCGCTCGGCCGGGATCTGCACTGGTGGCTCAAGCACACCCGCCTCGACATCGCACCGATCCGACGGCTACTGGCGAAGGTCCCCGTCTCCGTGATCGATGACGGCCACTACCTGGCTGCACTGGACCGACACGGCGTCGAACGCCGCGACATGTTCAGCCGGTTCACCAACCAGGGCGTGGTGTGGGCCGACGGAACGAAGGAAGCCGTCGACACGGTCCTGCTCGCCACCGGCTACCGGCTCACCTTCCCCTACCTGCACGACAGCGGCGCCGTCGGCGCCGATGGCGCGCCGCTGCACAGGGGCGGCATCGCCAGCACCGTGCCGGGATTCGGTTTCGTGGGCATGGAGTTTCAGCGCAGCTTCTCCTCCAAGACCCTGCGCGGCGTCGGCCGGGACGCGGAGTACGTGCTGTCGCGGCTGCGGAAGCACTGAGTGGCTCTGTTCATGAGAACGGGCTCTGGCTCGACTTCTGTGAAGCGGAGCAGGAACGCCGCGTTCGGAAGGTCGCTCCTCCGTCTGACTGCGAGATATCCGGGCACGGCCTCGTCCGGACTCGGTATGACCGCTGACATCACAGAAGATGAGTCAGAGCTCGAGTTTCGACGGCATCCCAGCGCGGCAGAGGCGGCGATTGCTGGACGGTCAGCCCCGTACCTGCACCGCGTAGAGCGCGCCAACGCTGATGGCCAGGACGGCAAGCAAGAGGCGCAGGGCAGTTTCGGGCAGGCGTGGCTGGAGGTGTGCGCCGAGATATCCGCCCAGGAGTCCGCCGACGCCGCAGGACAGGCCCAGAAGCCAGTCGGGGGCAACGTCGCCTGTGGTGGTCAGGGAAAGCAGTGCGTAGGTGGCCGCGCCGACGATGGAGGTCACGAAGGTAGAGGCCAGAGCTGCAGGTGCGACGGTGGCGACCGGGGTTCCGCGGCCGACGAGGATCGGTCCGAGCAGGGAGCCGCCTCCGATGCCGTAGATGCCGCCGACGACGCCGACCACCAGGGCCAGCGTCCTCGTGGTGCGTGGCGGGAGCGGTTGCGGGTCACGGGCCGGTGCCGGACGTACGGTCCGCAGCCACAACCACAGCCCGAGCGGCAGGAGGAGTGCTGCGACGAGCAGTCGGAAGACGCGCGGGCCGGGTACGGCGAAGACTCGGATCAGGGCGCCGAGCACGACGCCGGGCAGGGTGCCGGAGATCAGCAGCCAGGTCAGCGGCGTTCCGAGACGGCCAGTCCGCGAGTACCGGAAGAGGGCGCCGGGGCCGGCCACGACGTTGTAGAGCAGGTTCGTTGGTGTCACCGCTGGGCTCGGCACGCTCAGCATGCTGAGCTGAACAGGCAGCAGAAAGACCGCTCCGGAGACGCCTACGGGCGCCGTGGCTACGGAGATCATCAGCCCTGCAGAGAAACCGAGCAGTCCCATCGACCAGTCCACGAGGGCCCCCTCGGCGATCCGCTCCCGGTGCCCGACGAAGGCTCCGGCTCAGGTGCCCCGTTCTCGTGAACATCGACCCCGACCTGATCCAACCGCCTCCCGAGGCGGTGAACAACTGCTGTCCAAACTCAGGCTCTGGCTCAACTTCTGTGACGCCAGCGGTCACACCGACTCCGAACGAGGCCGGGCCCGGATTCGCGCAGGTCAGACGAAGGCGCGACCTTGATGAGGATCTGTGAGAACGGCTCTGACCGGACTTCCGTGATGTCCCGGTTCGCTCAGCCTCGGCCACAGCAGATCCCCGGTTTGGATCACCGGTGCGCCTATACGGGTCGCTTCCGGGAGTCCCCCGAGCGAAAGATGCTCGGTGGGGGTAGGTCGCTTCGCGCAAGGTGAACTTGGGATCTGTGAGGAGATCAGCTGTGTACGCAGTAATTCGGCGTTACGAAGGAGTGACTGACTCTGCTGAGGCGGGACGCCGAGTGGATGAGGGATTCGTGCCTCTCCTCCGCCGAGTCCCCGGATTCGTGGCCTACTACTGGGTGGACGCCGGGGACGGAGTGATGGTCTCTACCAGCGTCTTCGAAGACCAGTCCGGGGCCGAAGAGTCGATCGAGCGGGCGGCGGACTTCGTAAGGGACAACCTCGCGTCGCTGCTCCCCAACCGTCCTCAGGTCACGGCCGGCATGGTTGTGGCTGCTGGGTAGCGACCTACGAAGGGTGCTGCTGAATCCCAGCCACCTCCACTCCGACGACCTGGCCCTTCACGAAACTCCGGCCAGAGCCGTGAAAACGGCCAATGCTGCTCCTCGTTCCCCACTCGGTTGCTGCCGTAACGACGACAAGCGCCGGCTCGGATGTCTTCAGCGGCTGAGGAGTTCAGCGATCTCTGAGGCGGCGTCGCGGGCCGGGCGGCCGACGCCGATGAGGGTGGCGGAGGCGGGGCCGGTCCAGTCGCCGTAGCCGAGCAGGTGCAGGCGCGGTTCCCCGGCCGCCCGCGTGCCGTGTGTGGGGATGTGGCCGCGTGATCCCCGAAGGCCCAGCGCGGCGAGGTGGGACAGGGCGGGGCGGAAGCCGGTGCACCAGATCACGGCGTCGGCTGCGGCCCGTGTGCCGTCCGCCCACTCGATGCCGTCGGCGGTGAGCCGGGTGAACATCGGGGACGCCTTGAGCAGTCCGGCGTCCCGCGCCTCGCGAACGGGTGGGACGGCGACGATGTCGCCCAGTGAGGCGACGCCGCCGGTATCAGTGCGTCCTTCGTCCAGGGCGCGGCGCCGGGCGGTCGCGGCGTCGAACAGGGCCCGGCCGTCGATGTCGTCAGCGAGGAAGCGTGGCGGGCGCTGGGTGACCCAGGTCGGATCGACCCCGTCGTGGGTGGCGAGATCCGCGGCGATCTGCGCTCCGGAGTTCCCGCCGCCGACCACGACGACTCGCTGCCCGGCGAAGTCGGATGGTCTCCGGTAGCCGGTGGTGTGCAGCTGCCGGCCGGCGAAATCGTTCCGGCCGGGGGTGGCGGGCAGGAAGGGGCGCCACCAGGTGCCGGTTGCCGAGACGACGGCCCGGGCGGACCAGGTGTCCTTGTCCGTCTCCACCCGCAGCCGATCGCCGTCCCGGCGTACCTGCTGGACCCGGACCGGGCGGTGAACGGGCAGTTCGTAGCGCTGCTCGTAGTCGCTCAGGTACTCCACGACGTGCCCGGCGTCCGGGTACTCGTGGCCCGGCTGGGCCGGCATGATCCGGCCGGGCAGCGAGGAGAAGGCGGCCGGCGAGAACAGGTGCAGGGAGTCCCAGGTGTGCTGCCAGGCCCCGCCGGGTGTGCCCTGCGCGTCCAGGATCACGAAGTCCAGCTTCTTGCGGCGCAGGTGGTAGCCGGCGGCGAGCCCGGCTTGCCCGCCGCCGATCACCACCACGTCCGTCTGCCTGGTCACGGTGTCAGGACGCATCGCTCAGGCGTCCTTTTGCGGGGTGGCGAGGGCTGAGGGGGCGAACTTCTTGCGCCAGGCCAGTGCGACGTACACCAGGCCGATCAGGACGGGGACCTCGATGAGCGGGCCGACGACGCCCGACAGGGCCTGGCCGGAGGTGACGCCGAAGGTGGCGATGGCGACGGCGATGGCCAGCTCGAAGTTGTTGCCCGCGGCGGTGAACGCGAGCGTGGTGGTGCGGTCGTACGCGAGGCCGAGGCCCTTGCCCAGGAGGAAGGTCCCGAAGAACATGATCGCGAAGTAGACCAGGAGCGGCAGCGCGATCCGTACGACGTCCAGCGGCTGGGAGGTGATGGTCTTCCCCTGGAGTGCGAAGAGGATGACGATCGTGAACAGCAGCCCGTACAGCGCCCAGGGGCCGATCTTCGGCAGGAATTTCGCCTCGTAGTTGCTGCGGCCCATCTTCTGCTCGCCGATGCGGCGGGTGAGGAAGCCGGCGAGCAGCGGGATGCCGAGGAAGATGACGACGTTCAGTGCGATGTGCCAGACGGACACGTCCAGGCCCTGGCCGTCGCCGAGGTTCATCCAGCGCGGCAGCAGGTCGAGGTAGAACCAGCCCAGCAGGCCGAACGCGAACACCTGGAACACCGAGTTCAGGGCGACGAGAACAGCGGCGGCTTCGCGGTCGCCGCAGGCGAGGTCGTTCCAGATGATGACCATGGCAATGCAGCGGGCGAGGCCGACGATGATCAGGCCCGTGCGGTACTCGGGCAGGTCGGGCAGGAAGATCCACGCCAGGGCGAACATGACGGCGGGCCCGACGATCCAGTTGATAACCAGCGAGGACACCATCAGTTTGCGGTCGCCGGTAACGGTGTCGAGCTTGTCGTAGCGGACCTTGGCCAGCACCGGATACATCATGACCAGCAGGCCCAGGGCGATCGGCAGCGAGATCCCGCCGACCTCGATCTTCGCCAGCGCATCGTTCAGGCCGGGAATGAGCCTCCCCAGGCCGAGCCCCAGGGCCATGGCCAGGAGGATCCAGACGGCGAGGAAGCGGTCGAGGGTGGAGAGCTGCTGCACGACCGAGGCATCCTCGGTCGTCGCGGGCGCGGGTGCTTGGGTCGGGGTCACGGGCATGCCCTCTTGTTCTCGGCGGCATTACGGGCGGAAGCCGCCAGGTCGGCGAACTGATCCGCGAGCTGGGTGATGACGTCGGGGCGGAGCTTGTAGTAGGTGAAGCGGCCGCAGGGCTCCGTCTCCACCACACCCGCCTCTCGCAGCACCCGCAGGTGGTTGGAGAGGTTCGTCTGCTTCGCCCCCGTCTCCTCCACCAGGTGTGTGGTGCACAGGGTCTCGCGGGCGAGCAGGGTCACGATCTTGAGCCTGAGCGGATCACCCAGCACCCTGATCAATTCAGTATCGACTGACGTCATCATGTACTGATACTGTCACATCAGTAGCCACTGACGCCATTCGGTGCTGATATCAATGACACCTGATCCCGCCGTGAGACAAGAGAGCCCCCCTGATGTCCGACAAGCCTTCGGTGCTGTTCGTCTGTGTACACAATGCCGGCCGTTCCCAGATGGCCGCCGCCTGGCTCAGTCACCTCGCGGGCGACCGCATCGAGGTCCGCTCCGCCGGCTCCGCACCGGGAGCGGAGGTCAACCCGGCCGCAGTCGAGGCGATGGCCGAAGTCGGCATCGACATCTCCGATCAAACTCCGAAGATCCTCACCGTGGACGCCGTGCAGGCGTCGGACGTCTGCATCACGATGGGCTGCGGCGACGCCTGTCCCGTGTTCCCCGGTAAGCGCTACCTCGACTGGAAGCTCGAAGACCCTGCAGGACAGGGCGTCGCAGCAGTCCGCCCCATTCGCGACGAGATCAAAGCCCTCATCGAGGACCTGATCGAGGATCTCGCCCCGGAGCCTGCGGCATGAGTGAACGCGTGCGCAACGTCATCATCATCGGCTCAGGACCTGCCGGGTACACCTCGGCCCTGTACACGGCCCGCGCCGAGCTCAAGCCTCTGCTGTTCGGCAGCTCGATCTTCGTCGGCGGCTCGCTGACCACGACGACCGAGGTGGAGAATTTCCCCGGCTTCCCTCAGGGTGTCGACGGTCCTGTCCTGATGGACAACATGCGGGCCCAGGCCGAGCGCTTCGGCGCCGAGATGGTCGACGACGACATCGTCTCCGTTGACCTCACCGGACCCGTGAAGCAGGTCACTGACAGCGCCGGGAGCGTGCATCGCGCGAAGACCGTGATCATCTCCACCGGCTCCGGGTACCGGAAGCTCGGGCTGCCGCTCGAAAACAATCTTTCGGGACGTGGCGTGTCGTGGTGCGCGACTTGCGACGGGTTCTTTTTCCGCGACCGCGACATCGTCGTCGTTGGCGGTGGCGACACCGCGATGGAGGAGGCCACCTTCCTCACCCGCTTCGCCCGTTCGGTCACCATCGTCCACCGGCGCTCGTCCCTGCGCGCCTCCCAGGTGATGCAGAACCGGGCCTTCTCCGACGACAAGATCTCCTTCGCTTTCGACAGCGAGATCGCTGAGATCAAGGAGGAGGGCGGAATGCTCGCCGGTGTGGTGCTGCGGGACACGTTCACCGGAAGACTGCGCGATCTACCGGTGACGGGGCTGTTCATCGCGATCGGCCACGACCCGCGGACCGAGCTCTTCACCGGGCAGCTCGACCTCGATGCCGAGGGCTACCTCAAGGTCGATTCGCCCTCGACCCGCACCAGCATCCCCGGTGTCTTCGGCGCGGGCGATGTCGTCGACCACACCTACCGCCAGGCCGTCACCGCAGCCGCGTCCGGGTGCGCGGCGGCACTCGACGCCGAGCGGTACCTCTCCTCGCTGACCGACCACACAAAGACCATCCCCTCGCCGGCCGGAGCCCTTGCCGAGGCCGTGACCAGCCACACCACCGTCTGATCACCCCCACCCCATAAGCACCAGCTTCTGTCCGCCGCGTTGGCGGACCTGGCGGACAGGAGCTGGCCCCCGCCTTCCGTGACCGCACGTGCGCGCAGGTCCCGCCCCGCCCCACCGCGCCCGTCGTCGCCGTGAATTCCATCGACCGGTTGGCGACTCCGACGTCCTCCGCCTCGGCCCTCTGATGAGCCCCGTCGTGCACTCGGAAAGAATTGCCGCAAGCACCTTCCCCACCGCACCCCAAGAGGAGAGCCCGTGCACGGCGCCTTCACCCTGGAACCCATGCATGCCAGCCATGCCAACCAGGTCCTGGCGGTCTACCAGGCAGGCATCGACGAGGGCAACGCCACCTTCGAAACCTGCGCACCGACGTGGGCCGCGTTCGACAGATCAAAGCTCCCCAGCCACCGTTTTGTCGCCCTACGGACGGACGGAACGCTCCAGGGGTGGATCGCTGCTTCAGCGGTATCCGCCCGCCCTGCGTATGCGGGCGTGGTCGAGCACTCCGTCTATGTCGCCCCGTCGGCACGGGGTCAGGGTGTGGCCCGGTCCTTGTTGGAAGCGTTCATCGCCTCAACGGAGGCTGCGGGAATCTGGACCATCCAGGCCGGAGTGTTCCCGGAGAACACCGCCAGCCTCCTCCTGCACGAGCGTGTCGGGTTCCGGGTTATCGGCACTCGTGAGCGCGTCGGTCGGCTGCACGGGGTGTGGCGTGACGTCCAGCTGATCGAACGCCGCAGTCCTGTAGTGAACTGACGGGCGGCCAAGGATCGTGCATCGCCTTCGCTCAACTCCCAGGCCCTTCAGCGACCGATCAGCGGCACTGTCGCCCCGGCGTTCTCCGCTCCTGGCATTCAGGGGTTGACCACCTATCGAACGGCCCTCACTGTCGCCTCGGGCGGGGAAACTGCTTCCGGGTCCGTGAGGAAGGTCCCGAGCAGGCTGAGAATGCCCGGCGCGAGCCGGTAGTAGACCCAGGTGCCGCGGCGTTCGGACGTCAGCAGCCCCGCCTCACGCAGCTTCTTGAGGTGATGGCTGACCGTGGGCTGCGAGACGCCGACATCGGCTATGTCGCAGACACACGCCTCGCCACTCGGGTGCGAGGCAACCCGGGAGAACAGGCGCAGGCGCACCGGGTCGGAGAGGGCCTTGAACATGACCGCCATGGTCTGGGCGGCCGGTTCGGACAGCGCTGCCGTGGTGATGGGCGGGCAGCAGGCGGCTATGCCGTCGGATATCTGCGACTTCTGCTCAGACATTCGTCCACGTTTCAGGCGGAGGCCGCGGGACGGCCCATGACGGCATCGGCAGCGCTGGGGAAACAAGCGACGCAGGCAACGTTGATCGAGTAAAGCATGGAGGTCCCCTGGCGTTCGCGCAGTACGAAGCGGACGTCGGCCAGGAGTTTCAGGTGGTGGGAGACCGTGGACTGCCCCACACCGACTCGCTCGACGATCTCGCCGACGTTCATCGCGCCAGGGGCGAGCGCGAGCAGGTTGAGGATCTGTACGCGGGTGGGGTCGGACAGTGCTTTGAACCACGTCGCATAGGACTCGGCGGTGGCTCGGTCGATCAGCTGGGCGTTCAGTGTGCCGCTCATGATCCATCGATGTTAGTCGATGGCGCGCGACAGAGGCAAGGTGCGTGCAACAGGCGACAGCACGCCGCACGACCACCGACGGAACGTTCGCGCCTATATGGACAAGAATCGATCCTGCCAAATCGGAGCCACCGGGAGGTCGGCCGAACCGCTTCCCACCCACAAGAGCCAGGGCCGATCGATCGGCCTGCATGAACAGGCCCTACAGGCCATTGCTCACCCGTTCTTTAATCGTCTATCATCGATATTCGATGAATGGGGGCGGGTTGTTGAGCCTCCCGTGCTGCCGACCGTGCAAGTTCGGCGAATTGACACCCGTGTGCCGCCTTCCCAGAGAGGTCCTCCTGTGAGCGAAGTGCAGGCCCTGAGCCTGTTCATACTGCGCGAGTTGCTGCACTACCTCCCGTGGTTTCTGGTAGCCATCGTTCTGGGCATCGCCGTTCAGCGGCTGTCCATCGACGTGGTCGCCAAGCGCAGTTTCGCCAACGGCCGCGGAGGGATCCTCGGCATCGCGATCACCACGGCCATCGGCGCTTTCAGTCCGTTCTGCTCCTTCACCGTCATTCCGCTCATCCGGCGCTTTCTGATCGCTGGGGTCCCTCTGTCGGCCGTGATGGCCTTCTGGATCGCCTCCCCCGCAATGGACCCCGAGATCTATGCCCTGTCCGCCACGCAGCTCGGCCTTCCCGTAGCAACAGCGCGTCTGGTCGGCGCGCTGATCCTCAGCTTCGGGGCGGGTCTGATCGTCCTGGCAATGGAGCGCCGGGGGCGCTTCGCCAATCCGCTGCGCGAAGGCACCAAGGATTCGGCTCCTGCCAAGGCGTGCTCCCAGACGGCGGTCGAGGCCCCTGCATGCTCGGCGGTGCAGTCTCCTGCCCCGGTCTCGGTCGGCGCAGGTTCCGCTCCCGGAGCCGGCGAGCCTGCACAGGATGCCTCCACCGGTACGAGCTCCTGCGAGGCGGCGGCGAATGCCCCCGACGAGGACGATGGCACGCCTTGGCGGATCCTGGTCAGGCGTGACATCAAGAATCTCAACGCGGTTGAGATCCTCAAGGAAATCGTCAGTGACTCGCTCATCCTGGGCCGCTGGCTGCTGCTGGCCATCGTGCTGGAAGCGCTGATCGTCCGCTACGTGCCGAGTGATGTCGTCAGCTCCATCCTGGGAACGGACGGCATCTTCTCCGTCCTGCTTGCCGGACTGATCAGTGTTCCGCTCTACCTCAACGGCGTCGGAGCCATTCCGGTCGTCGAGGGCTTGATGAATCAGGGCATGGCGGCGGGCGCCGGCGTCACCTTCCTCCTGGGCGGTGCGATCACGACCATTCCCGCGATGGTCGCGGTCCGCAGCGTCGTGAAGGGCAATGTCTTCGCCTTCTACCTCGGCGTGGGCCTGGTGGGCAGCGTCGGCATCGGGCTGGCCGCCCTGCCGCTCCTGTAGGACCGCTCCCCCGCCCCTGCCGGCCCCCGCTGCGCCACTCAGGCGCAGCGGGGGCCGTTCGCGCGGAAGGTTCCTGATCCCGGTTGGGGCGGCACCGGACTCGTTCAGGGCAGGTTGATGGGCAGCGTGATGCCGTCGAGTACTGCCGCGCAGCTGCAGGGGCGCGTGAGGTCGAGCTGGGCGATGGCCTCAAGAACCAGGCCCTTCAGCACTTCGACGTTCTCACCGAAGATGCGGAAGACCTCGTCCTGCGAGACACCGTCGCCTGCCTGTACGCCCGCGTCGTAGTCGGTGACCAGTGCGATCGGGGTATAGCACAGGGCCAGTTCGCGGGCCAGGACGGCTTCGGGGTGCCCGGTCATGTTGACCACGGACCAGCCGGACGAGGCGTACCAACGGGATTCGGCCCGGGTGGAGAATCTGGGCCCCTCGATGACCACCATGACGCCGCCGTCGTGGGCGGGGAGGCTGGTGCCGGCGGCGGCCTTGACCACGGTGGTGCGGCCGGCGGGGCAGTAGGGGTCGGCGAAAGGCACGTGGACCGCGCCTTCGTCGAAATAGGTCTGCACGCGCGAGGTGGTTCGGTCGACGAGTTGGTCCGGAATGACGATGCTGCCCGGTCCGAGCTCCGGGCGCAGCGATCCGACGGCGCAGGGTGCCAGAACCTGGCGTACTCCCAGTGAGCGCAACGCCCAGAGGTTCGCGCGGTAGTTGATGCGGTGGGGCGGGTGGCGGTGGTCGGTGCCGTGGCGGGCCAGGAAGGCGACCTGCCGGCCGGCGACCTTGCCCAGAGCTATCGGGTCGGAGGGCTCCCCGTAGGGGGTGGCGATGTGGACGAGCTGCGCACCGTCAAGGAGTGAGTAGAAGCCGCTGCCTCCGATGACGGCGATGTCGGCCTGCGGGCTGGGGGTGTGGGTGCTCATGGGCGGGATCCTTCGGCGTGCGTGGGAACGCCGGTTTGCGCGCCGGCCCGGATGAGAGGTGTCAGTGAGGTGAGCAGGCGATGGGCCGGAGGTGCGGGACGGGGGTCGTCCGGGCGGCGGACGGCGAGGGTCTGGAAGCCTGCGGTGGCCGCGGCATCCAGTTCTTCACCCGAGTCGCTGGCGAAGAGGACGAGCGCCGGTGGTGTGCGGATGGCTCTGGCGATGCTCAGGTAGGAGGCGGCATCGTGCTTGGGGCCGGCCGAGTTGAGGTCGAAGTGGCCGTCGAGGAGCAGGGTCAGGTCGCCGTGGGCGGTGTGGGCGAACCAGTCGCGTTGGGCGGCTTCGGAGCCTGAGGAGTAGATGTAGCGGGCGATGCCTTGTTCCCGCCAGGCGGCGAGGGCCGGCGGGACGTCCGGATAGACGTGACCGGTCAGTTCGCCGGCGGCGTATCCGGCTGCCCAGATGTGGCCCTGGAGGTTCTTGAGGGGTGCTGCCTTGGTGTCGGTGTCGGCCCATTCTTCGAGCTGGGTGATCACATCGGTGGGGTCGAGTCGCGGGTCGCCGAGGTCGGTTCGGACTGCTTGGAGGATCTGCTGGCCCTGGTCGGTGTGGTGGTGGGCGGTTATCCACGGGGCGATGCGCGTGCGGGCGTAGGGGAAGAGCACATCGCGGACGTGGGAGAGGGCGCCTGTGGTGCCTTCGATGTCGAGGAGGACTGCCTGGTGGTGCGGGTTCATGTCAGTCCTCGGCCAGCAGTGCGTCGAGGCGGGGGAAGGAAGCGGCGATGGGGTCTGCGGTGAAGTCGCCGACCCAGCCGTCCTCCTTTTCGAAGAAGCGGATGGCGGCGAAGTCCGGTACGGGGCCCATGTCGAACCAGTGCCGGGTGCCGGCGGGGACGGACAGGAGGTCGCCCGCCTCGCATACGACGGCGTGGACCTTGTCGTCCAGGTGCAGGTAGAAGCAACCGGTGCCGTGGGCGAAGAACCTCACCTCGTCTTCGTCGTGACGGTGTTCTTCGAGGAACATCGAGCGGGCCGCGTCGGCACGCACGGCCCATGCGGGGCTGTCCTCGGGATGGAGTCGGGCCACGTCCACCAGACGCAGGCCCTGCTCGGCGCACAGGGCGTCGACCTCCTTGCGGTAGGTCTCCAGCAGGTCGGCGGGGGTGGTGGTGGGGGCGACCTTCAGCCGCACCGGCCAGCGGCTGAAGGACGCTCCATGTGTGCGCAGCATGTCGGTGATCTCGGCGGTGTCGCGGGTCCGGGTGAGGACGGTGCCGGGTGCTTCGACCGGCATGACCTGAAGGAGTGTCATGAGTGCTCCGCGGTGGGTGAGGTGTCAGGTGTGGTGGTGGTGCTCAGGGGCGTAGCTGCCAGGACCAGGAGCTGGCAGATCGCTTCCAGGCATTCGAGACGGTTGCGAGCCTGGGCAAGGGAGTTGCCCCAGGTGGTGATGCCGTGGTCGGCGATGAGCAGTCCGGGCGGAGCGCCGGGGGTGGCCGTGGCCCAGGCTGCGACGTTGTGGGCGATGCGGGGGACGTCGGGCCAGTTGACGAAGACGGGCACGGTGGTCCGGGAGGGGTCGGCCAGACCGAGGCCCTTGAGGAGCTCGTAGCGTTCCAGGTGCAGAAGGCTGGTGTGCTGGGGGTGCTGGGCTCGGGTGGCGATGACGGTGGCGTACGGCGAGTGGACGTGGATGACGGCTTGTGCGTCGGTGGTGCGGTAGAGCGCGGAGTGGATGCAGGTTTCGGCCGAGGGGCGCTGGGACCCGGTGCGGACGGGTTCGCTGGTGTGGGCGTCGATCTCGACCATGTCCTGGTTGGTGAGTTCGCCCTTGTCCCGGCCGCTGGCTGTGATGAGGGCACGCTGCGGCTGGTCGGGCAGGAGCATCGACAGGTTGCCTGCGGTGCCGGGCATCCAGCCCTGCTCGTACAGGTGGCGGCTGGTGGTGGCCAGTTGCCCGGCAGTTGTGCGGCCGGTGCTGGTGGCGGGTGCGTAGGTCATGCGTGGTCTCCCTTGGGCCAGGTGATGCCGTCCTCGGAGATGACCGCTGTGATCAGCTGGGCGGGGGTGGTGTCGAAGGCGGGGTTGAAGGCGCGGGTGGAGGCCGGCGCGGTGAGTTTCCCGGCGTAGTGGGTGACCTCGTGGGCGGGGCGCTGCTCGACGACGATGTGACTGGCACCGGGGATCGTGGCATCACGGGTCGATTCGGGGGCCACGACGAAGAACGGGACGCCGTGGTGATGGGCGGCCAGGGCGAGGGCGTACGTACCGATCTTGTTGGCGACATCGTGGTTGGCGGCTATGCGGTCGGCTCCCACCAGGACGCAGTCGACCAGGCCCACTGCCATGGCGGTCGCGGCCGCGGAGTCCACGCACAGCCGGTGCGGGATGTCGGCCTCGGCGAGTTCCCATGTGGTCAGGCGGGCGCCTTGAAGGAGTGGTCTCGTTTCGCCCACCAGGACTTCACGGACTCGGCCGGATTCGGCGAGGGCGAGGATGGTGCCCAGAGCGGTTCCGACTGCGGCTGTGGCAAGGCGGCCTGTATTGCAGTGCGTCCATATGCTCAGCGGTTTGTCGGGGCAGGTAGAGGTGACTGCGTCGACGGCGTGCGTGACCATGCGCAGGTTGACGGCGATGTCCTGGTCCAGCATGTTCAAGGCTTCTGCCAGGACCGCGTCGGTGCCTTCGGGAAGGTGGTGCAGGACCCGGTTTACGGCCCAGGCGAGGTTGACGGCGGTGGGGCGCACGGCGACGAGCCGTTCTGCATCTGCCCGCACCGCTCCGGGGTCGGGTGCCGGTCCGGACAGATGGCGGCGAGCTGAGAGGGCCACGGCCAGGGCTCCGGCCAGTCCGATGGCCGGGGCTCCGCGGATGGCGAGGGTAGCGATGGCCTCGCTCACTTCCTCGACCGTGGTCAGCCGGATCTGCCGGGTCTCGTGAGGCAGGGCGCGCTGGTCGAGGGTGACGATCGTGCCGTCGTCCCAGGCCAGCGACGACTGCACGGTGCCGGGTGGGTTCACTGGTGGGTGTCCCTTCGGGTTGGGCCTGTGCCGACGGTTCAGCTGGCAGGGGGCTGGGCTCGCAGTTCGATCAGTGCGCTCGGATCGGCGAGGTCGGCGGTCACCTGCTCGGGGTCCTCGCCGACGGCGATGACGTATCCGTAGCGGTTGAGGTAGGCGCGTGGCGGCAGGGCGAGTGCGGTACCGGGGCCGGCGGTGGCCACGGCGCGATGGATGGTGGGGCCGAGGCGGTCGGTCCGGACGGTCACGGTGGCCGCGATGCAGTCCTGGGCCGGGTAGAGGAAGCGGATCGCGGCGGTGTTACCGGTGCGGGGTGTGGTGTCGGGGGCGAACCCGGCGGCCACGTGGGCGGCGGCGACTGCGGGGTCGGTGCCGGTGGCGAGGGCTCCGAGATAGGGGATGAAGTCACCGCCGAGCCGGGCGTTGATCTCGATCAGCCGGGGGCCGTGGGGGGTGAGTTTGAACTCGGTGTGCGTGGCGCCGTGGACGTAGCCGATCGCTTTGTGGATGCGGTTGAGCTGGTCGAGAAGTTCGGGGTCCTCCATGAGCGGGTCGGCGCCGTGGACGGTGTGTCCGATTTCCTCGAAGTAGGGGTTGCAGCCGACCTGCTTGCGGGCCAGGACCATCGGGGTGCAGACGCCTTCGGTGATGACGGCGTCGATGCTGATCTCCTCACCGGTGACCAGTTCCTCGATCAGGACGTCGGCTTCGTAGCGCGGCACTCCGGCGTAGGTGGCCCCAGCGGCGACCGTGTACGCCTGGCGGACGGCGGCCGGGGTGTCGGCGCGCAGGACGCCCATGCTTCCGGCGAGTCCGCGGGCCTTGACGACTACGGGGTATCCGATGGTCTCTGCTGCGGCGGTTGCCTCATCGGCGTCGGCCACGGGGATGGATGCCGGTTGCGGGATCTCGGCTTCGGTGAGGAGGGCGCGGGTGGTTGCCTTGTCTCGGCAGGCCAGGACCGCGCGCGGCGGGCTGCCGGGCAGGCCGAGGGTCTGGGCGAGCTGCGCGGCGGCGTGCACCAGTGACTCGTCGTAGGTGAAGACCCCCACGACGGGAAGAGCGGCGGCGACGGGACCAGCAGCTTCGTACAGGGCGCGGACGTCTTTGGTGTTCAGCACCGTGGCGCCTTCGATGTACGGAAGTTGCCAGGTGGGCTCGTAGGCATCCAGGAGCCAGAGGCGGAAGTCACGGGTGATCGCGGCGAGGATGTACTCGCGATAGCGGCGGTCTCCGCTGCCGATGAGCAGGAGGACGGGGGCCGGCGTGTCGCCGGTGGGCGGGGTGGTGGCGTCCATTTCGGGCCTCTTGATGGGCGTGTGACCGTCGGGGTGATCGGCTGCGGTGCGGGGACTGGCGCGGCCGGGGTGGTAGGGGCCGTTGCCGGTGAGGAGACCTGCGGGGAGTTGGGTGAGGCAGTGGTCGTCGAGGCTGTAGAGGATGCTGGTTCCGGCTCGGGCGGTGGTGAGGAAGCGGGCCTGGCGCAGGATCTTGAGGTGGTGGGAGACCGTCGACTGGCTGAGCTTGAGGTGGTCGACGATGACGCCCGCTGGTACCGGGCGTTCCTGCCGGCTGACGAAACGCACGATGAGAATGCGTGTCGGGTCGGCGAGGGCCTGGAACCAGCGGGCGTACTCCTCGGCGGTTGCCCGCTCGAGTGAGGGCTCGTGCACGAGGGTGGTTAGCGGGCCACCAGGAAGACCAGGGCGGCTACCGCTGCGGCGAAGGGTGGGGTCACCAGCCAGGCGATGAGGAAGTGACGCAGTGTCTTGCCGCTCAGACGGTTGAGGTTGGCCCCGGCCGAGCCCGCGATGGCGCCCGTCGAGGTGTGGGTGGTGGACATGGGCAGCCCGTAGCCGGCGCCGAGGCCGACCAGGGTGGCGGTGGTGATGTTGGCCATGAACCCTTCGCGGTGGTTCATGCGGATGACGCCTTCACCCAGGCGCTGGGCCAGGCGCATGCCACCGGTGAGGGAACCGAGGGCCATCGCTCCGGAGACCAGGAGCATGATTTGCCAGGTCGTCATGCCGGCCGGGACCAGGGCGAACGCGCCGATGGCGACGATCTTGGGGGTGTCGTTGAGGCCCCGGGCGAAGCCGGTGGCACCGCTGGTGAGCCAGTGCGCGGCGGCCAGGACGCGCCCGGCGGGGGGCTCGGTGGCGGTGGTCGGGGCGGCGTTGACGCGTTCGGCGGCCAGCACGGCTCCGCCCTCGCCTGCCGGGGTGGCCGGGGATGCGGGTTCGGCGGTCGCTTCCGGCTCAGTGGTGGGGGGCTTGGAGGCGGCGCCGCGGTTGAAGACCAGGGCCAGGATCAGGGATATGGCGTAGGCGATGCCGATGCTGACGAGCAGCGGGATGATGAGCTTCTCCGGAATGGCGCTCCAGGCGATGGAGTCGGATGCGAGCAGCATCCCGGCGCCCAGGAGGGCGCCGATCAGGGCGTGGGTGGTGGAGACGGGCAGGCGCAGGACGGTCGCGAGGGCGACCCAGGCGACCGCGCCGGCGAGCACGGCGACGGCGAATGCGTCGGTCGGTTCAGCGGTGACGATGCCCGCGGAGAAGAGCTTGGTCATGCGGTCGGCCAGGGCCAGGGAGCACAGGCATCCGGCGAGGGTGGTGACGGTGCCCCACACAATGGCGGTGCGGTACTTGGTCACCCCCGCCCCGGCGAGGGTGGCGACGCCTTTGGGGACGTCATTGCTGCCGTTGGCGGCGGCAAGGGCCGCTACCAGGATGAAAACGAGCACGACAGTGAAAGACATGGCGGTGTCTCCAGTGTGTGAAGGGGCCGCGGCCATCAGGGGGCCGCGGCCCGGAATCCGGCGGTGCGGATCAGCAGCAGGTGCCCCCGGGGGCACACTCCTGCGGAGCGTCGGCTTCGCTGTCGACGGGCTTGCGGGCGCGGATGATGGCGGCGTGCAGGCCGTCCGCGGCTTCCTGGGTGAAGACGATCTCGGTGTCCTTCAGGCCCACAGCGTCCAGGAGTTCGCGGTACTCCCCCACCGACAGGGCGCCTGCGATGCACTGACTGTGCCCGCCGCGCTGGGCCCGCTCGTCGGGACTGAGGCGGTCCTCGGCCACGACGTCGCTGATGCCCAGGCGTCCGCCGGGGGCCAGCACGCGGGCCATCTCGGCGAACACGGCCGGCTTGTTCAGCGACAGGTTGATCACGCAGTTGGAGATGATGACGTCGACGGTCTTCGCGGGCAGCGGAATGGACTCGATGGTGCCCTTGAGGAGGACCACGTTGTCGATCTCGGCGTCCTCGATGTTGCGGGCCGCCAGAGCGAGCATCTCCTCAAGGAAGTCCAGCCCGAAGACCCGCCCGTCGGGGCCGACGCGGCGTGCGGACAGGATCACGTCCAGTCCGCCACCGGAGCCCAGGTCCAGAACCGTTTCGCCTTCCCGCAGTTCGGCGACCGCGCTGGGGTTGCCGCAGCCCAGGGAAGCGAGCAGGGCGGTGTCCGGTGCGGCGCCGGGGCCGATCTCGTCGTAAGCGGCGGGGCCGAAGGTATTGGGGTCGGGGGAACAGCAGGCGCCACTGGTCTCGGCCTCTTCGGCCTTGGCGCGGTAGTAGGCGCGGACCTCTTCCTGCAAGGTGCCCGAGGCCGTGGTGGTGGTGTCACTCATGTCTGAAGTCCTTGAGGAAGGGGGTCAGGCGCCGGCGGGGGCGAGGCGGTGGACCGGGCGGGGATAGGACGGCTTGAAGGAGACCGGTGCGGTCGCGGAGGACATGACCTGGTGGCTGTCGTCGGCGGCTTTGACCGCTGCGGTGACGGCCTGGTCGAGGGCCTCGGGCTCGCAGGCGACGCGGGCGTTGACGACCGCCCGGCCGGCCGCGGCATGGGCAGCCGCGGCGCGGTCGCACGTGGGGTCGGCTCCTGCCTGGGTGCAGCTGAGCTTGGCGAAGTCCCCGTCGGGCAGCTCCACGGTGAGCTTGGCATGCCCGATCACCGCGTCGCTCTCCTGTGCCCAGCGGGAGAGCCCGGCCAGTACGGTGCCGGCCCAGGCGGTGGCGTCGAAGCCGGTGCCCGCCACTGCTGCGGTGAGGTCGAGTTCCTGGTTCATCCAGGCCAGTTGCGCCTCGGCGGCGGCATAGCGGTCGTAGTCGATGTCGAGCTGGACATCCTGGTTGGTCGCCGGTGCCTGCCAGGCGTCGGTGAGGTCCTCAAGTCCGGCACCAGTGGTGGCGGAGTAGCCCACAACAGTGGCGTTGGGGTACTGGGCGGCCAGGTCCTTCAGCAGAGTCTCGGCCCGCGGCGCCGGGATGGTGTCGAGTTTGTTGACGGCGATGACGTCGGCTTCGGTGAGCTGCTGGCGGAACAGGTAGGAGAGGTCCGATTCCGGTTCGGCTCGCTGGGCCGCGCGCTCGAAGGCCAGGTGGCGCAGCGGGTCGACGACCGTGGTGAGGGGGGCGACGACCATGCTGTCGCCGTAGTACTGGCGCAGCGGGCGCACGACGGTGGCCTGCAGGTCGGTGCAGGAGCCGACGGCCTCGGCGATCACGACGTCGACTCCGTCGGAGTCGACCAGGGCGACGACGGCCTCGACGAGGTCCTCGAACTTGCAGCAGAAGCATCCGCCGGTGACTTCAGCGACGCTGCCGAGTTTGCTGCGGACCAGTTTGGTGTCGACCAGCTCGACGCCCTGGTCGTTCGTGATGACGGCGACTTTGCGGCCGGTTTCCTGCAGGGCCAGCGCGGTTGCGGTCATGGTGGTGGTCTTGCCCGCCCCGAGGAACCCGGTCAGCGGAATGAACGTGATCATGTCGTTCCTTCTGGTCCGATTCGAAAGCCTGGGAGGGGGTCAGCCGGTGGAGCAGCAGCCCCCGTCCGGGCTCTGGCCGAGCAGGGTGAGGGGTGCGGGCTGGGAGGGTGCGGCTGTCGTGTCACCGAACGCGATGCGGCGGCTGGCGCCAAAGGCATCCAGCCAGGTGGCAGCCTGGGGACGTAGGTCGGGGTCGGACAGCACCAGAGTGGTGGTGACCTTCCTCGGGGTGCAGCCGCGCAGGGCCTTGGCCTGGTGGGCGCCCGCGCCGAACTCCACGGTGCGCAGCCCTTCGGCGTAGGCGTCCTTGACGGGTGCGTCCAGGACCAGGGCGAAGTAGATGCCGCTGCGTTCGCCGATCGCGGCGTAGTCGAAGCCGGCCCACTTGGGGAACAGGCGGTGGTTCTTGCGTACGGTGACGCAGGTGGCGACCAGGGCGCCGTCCTTGTAGCCGAGGTAGGCGCGTACGTCGGCGCCCTCGTCGATCAGCGTGGTGAGGATGCCGGCGATGTGCCCGGGCTCCTCGCCCGCACCGTTCTTCTCCCGGTTGAGGCAGGTCAGTTCGGCGATCCGGGCCGTGTAGGGGCGGATGTTCTCGCCGTCGACACGCTCGATGGTGACGCCTGCCGCCAGGGCGCGGCGCACGTCACCCTTGATGCGCTGGCGCTTCTTCAGCGGCAGCGCGGCCAGGTGTCCTTCCCAGCTGCCCGCGTCCAGGCTCATGAAGTCCTCGAAGCCCCAGAAGGCGCTGTGACCGCCGGCCGCGTTCAGTGCGGTGACCAGGGCCTCGTTGCCTCGCCTGTCGGGTATCCACGGGGCGGCGATGCAGCGGATGCCCGCCTCGAAGGCCGCCGGGACGAGCTTGTCGACGATCGCACCCATGAGGGTGGGCGTCCAGAAGTTGTAGGCGACCTCTGTGCGGTAGCCCAGCGGAGACCCGAGCAGGAGGGTCGGGAAGAACGGCTCAGTACCCAGGGCGTCGACTGCCGCGCTGCGGGCGGCATCCGTCTCCGCGCCGCAGCACACTTCCTCACCGCTGGGGGCCTGCCAGCCCAGGTAGGTGCGCGGCTCGTGGTCGACGACAGGCGGGTTGGTGATGATGTATCCCGGCAGCAGGGCCAGTTCGCCCCGCGCGCGGGTGGCGATCGTGTGCCAGGGCTGGGCCTCGGGCAGGACCTTCTCCGTGGCCCGCAGCCAGGTGGGTCCCAGGTAGGGCCAGGAGTCGGTGAGGCGGTCGAGTTCGCCGGACCAGTCCATGTCGGGCAGGGTCTGGCCGGTGGAGATGACGATGCGGGGTGATCCACCCATGTCAGTGTCCTTCGCGTGTGAGGGGGCGGGTCAGCACTTCACGCAACAGCGGATCTTGCCTGCGTCCTCGGCATCGGTGCGCCGGTCCTGCCACAGTTCCTCGACGCGCTTGTCGGGGTGGGTCCACTCCACCCAGAAACCGCGGTCGACGGTGGCGATGTCTTCCATCCACGGCGAGGACAGCAGCGGGGACCCCTTGAACAGCAGCAGCCGCGTCTGCAGAGCCGTGGGGTCGGTGACCCGGGCCAGCCCCGTCTCCACCAGCCAGTCCTCGAACCCGAGGAGTTCCTCGTACTCGATCCATGGCGTGAAGGGAATGAAGGTGGGAAACAGCTCGAAGCCGATGCGTTCGGCTTCCGCCACCGCCTGCTTCATGTGGTCGACGTCGATGTGCTTGTCGAAGATCCGCAGGATTCGGTTGGAGGGGAACTCCAGCGCGCACGTCACCTTGCGCAGGCCCAGCGAGACGAGCTTCTGCAGTTCCTTGGTGTAGTCCAGGACGTGGTCGACGCGGGTGGTGAACTCGAACGTGATCGGCCCGATCGCCTCGACGAGCCGCTCGACGACACCGACACCAATGGTGCGGGAGTTGAAGAACTCCGCGTCGATGAAGCAGAAGTGCCGTACGCCTTCCTCGGCCAGTTGCAGGGCGTCGGCCAGGACGGTGTCGCCGTCGAAGGCTGCCACCCCGCCGTCATAGGCCCCGTACACCGAGCAGTAGGTGCACTTGTGGTGGCAGCCGCGGGACGCCTCAATGTTGCCCATCAGCCCGTACGGGGTGTGGTGGGCCGGGTAGTGCACCAGCGAGGGGAACAGCTCCCTGGCCGGGGCGGCCACGCTGATCCGGCGGCGCGGCGGCTTGGGACGCATCCCGCCGGCTGTCATGAGCGCCGGCACCTCGCCCAGGGGCATGGTCCCGGAAGCGAGGTGGACCAGGTCCTCGGCGATCAGTTCCGGCTCCTCCATCGCCACCCCGCTCACGACCTGGAGGAATTCACGATGATTCATCTGCGCGTACTGGCCGAACGTCACCACCAGGGTGCCGTACGCCTCGCTGACACGCCGGGCCAGGGCGATACCGCGCTCCAGACCCTCGAACTGCTGCACCGAGACCAAGGTGAGATCGAACGGGCCCTCAGGCAATGCGTCAGGCTGCAGATGGGCGTCCCAGCCCACCACGTCAGCGCCGTGATCACGCAGAGCAGCCGCCACGCAGGCAGAGGTCAGAGGTTGGAGCTCCGCCTCGAAAGCAGAAGCCACGAGCACACGGGGTGTGGTCACACGTCCCCCCAGGGAGTGGTCAGAGTGAGCGACGAAACAGCCGGGCCGGCAGAGACCCGGGCCTGGTCGGTGACGGCCCTGTCAGTCCGACGGCGGAACACTCCCAGCATTAAACGATGTATGTCAATAGATCGATGAATAGCTGGTACGCACCCCCGGACAGTGGCGCAATGTGACACCCTCCCGGTGGCGCGATCCGATCCATGCAGCACGGAAGGCCCGGTCACCGGTGCAAACGGCCAGAGTTGGCGTTTCGCAAATGCGGTCCGGCGCACCGAACTCCCCAGGTCACGCGGTCCGCAAAGGCATGGGGTGAAGAGGGTTAGCAACCATTGAGCTGGGGTAGCACCAGCGTCATTGAATCGGCGTACTTCGATGTACCTGCCGTTCCGGAGCAGCACACTGCTCCGGAACGGGCACGACCCATCAGGATGCGGTCAACCGCTCGTCGGCAGGCAAGGGGGACACACCACACGTGCACTGGCGAATGCGGAATCTCCCGTTCAGAGGGGAGTTACGGGCAGGGGCGCCGGGCGTTTCCGGCGTTGTACACACTCTGCGCCAGGCCGCCGAAGAAGGATGCGAGTGCTTCAAGCGCCTCGGGCCGGACCTTGTAGTAGGTGAAGCGGCCACACGGTTCGGTCTCCACCACACCTGCCTCACGCAACACCCGCAGATGGTTGGAGAGGTTGGTCTGGCGCGCACCGGTCTCGGCCACCAGATGCGTCGTACACAACGCCTCCCGGGCCAGCAACGTCACAATCCGCAGCCTGAGCGGGTCCGCAAGCGCCCGCACAACCTCAGCGTCGACCGATGTCAGCATGAGATTGATGGTGACACATCAGGATCATCCGCGAGGCAGACCACCGGGCACACACCCATACCAACAGGAGCAAACAATGCCCGTCAGACCGTCCGTACTGTTCGTCTGCATCCACAACGCCGGCCGCTCCCAGATGGCCGCTGCCTGGCTCCGCCACCTCGCCGGCGACCGCATCGAGGTCCGCTCCGCCGGCTCCGCACCCGGTGACACGGTCAACCCGGCCGCGGTGGAGGCCATGGCAGAGGTCGGCATCGACATCTCAGACCAGGCACCGAAGATCCTCACCGTCGACGCGGTAAGGGCTTCGGACGTCTGCATCACGATGGGCTGCGGGGACACGTGCCCCGTCTTCCCCGGCAAGCGCTACCTCGACTGGCAGCTCGAAGACCCCGCCGGACAGGGCGTCGCAGCAGTCCGCCCTATCCGCGACGAAATCAGAACCCTCGTCGAAGCCCTCATCAAGGAAATCGACCCAACCTCGTAACGCCTAGTGCGGCACGAGGGAGCCAAAGACGCGGTCCTGCAAGTCTCGCAGCGCTGAGGGAACCAGGGAGAACCAGGCCCACGTGCCTCGCTGCTCACGCGCAAGAAGACCGGCCATCGCCAGAATCTTAAGATGACGGCTCACCGCGGGCTGGCTCAGCCCCAGCGAATCCGTCAGGTCACACACGCACAACTCTCCTGCAGGGGCCTGCTGGATCAAATGAAGAATCTGCAGCCTGGCCGGATCGGCCATGGCTTTCAGCCCAGCCACCCTCAGCTCAACCTCGTCACGAGTGATGAGGTCCCCAGACGGTCCCGGCGAGCAACTCCCCTGCCCTACTGGACTTATACGTAAGTTTGAAGCAGCAACGACCATGCCCTCACTCTACGAGCAGTCGGCTCACCACAAGATCTGGGGCAGCCCGTCCCGGGCGCGAACTCGCCGCCACCTGACGCTCGGCTTGGCCGACAGCGTTACCGGCCCGGGAGCGCCCTCTTCTCAAGCCGGGAGGTTCGGGGAAGGTCCGCAGACTTAGCAGCGATCAGACCTTGCCCTTACGCCACGGGGCGGCAGGGTCAGACAAAGTGTCGAGAATCAACTCACACCAGGTCACAGCGGCGTTGACCGTCAAGCGCGCATGGCGAACCCCGAGTCCTGACGGCGCACTCGCCTGGCCGTGACCGCTGCCGAAGCCCTGGTTGCGCAGCTCCGCGACGCCCACGGCAATGTTCACAGCCCCTGAAAGGATCTTCTTGATGGCCTTGCTGCCGTCCGGCCCCTCGGCTGCAGAAGCGGCATCGAGCTTCAGCTCCCTGTGGACCATGCTGATCAGCGAGGGGAGGGCAGCGTTCTTGTCGACCTCGATCTTCAGCTCCTGAAGTGCCGTCTTTGCCGTGGCCTCGATAAGCTGCTTAGCCGCCCCAATGGCCCCCTGCGAGTCGGTCGTCAGATCTCGCCGGATACGCTCCAGCTCGATCGTGATCCCGGAGGCGTCGCTGAGAGTACTGAGGTCCCGGACCAGCACCGGCGGGTTGGGCCACGTGATCCGTCCCTCCTTGTCGAGAGTGAACCCGTCGCGCTCCAGCCGGACTCGGATGTCCTCCAGCCACCTGGGGGTGCCCTGCTCATCAGGGTTCCTACACGCGCGAATGAAGTCCTCGAAGACCAACAGCGCACGCCGGACCTGGTTCTGATCCGACCAGTCCACGCCCTCGGCGTAGAGCATGAACTCCGTACGCCGCTGCCCCGGGTCCTGGTACTTCAGCTCATCGGGCGGGATAGGGACGAACCCGTGATCCTGCCACAGTTCAGACACGATCCGGATGGTCAGATCTGTCGCAAGCGAGCGGATGGCGTTGCGGACTGCTGGACTCACAAGCTCCTGGCGTGCAGTGACGGTCATGGTCTGAAGATACGAGGAGACTCTGACACCGTCATGGCCTTTACCGACAAGGGCGCTCAACTCAGGGATGTGCTCAGACCGAGCCGAAGCCTTTGGGCCTGAGTCAGTCCTCAACCCGGTAGGCAATTTCCCCTCCAGTCGAGACCTGCGGTTCGATGGTGACGCGCACCGTGTTAGTAGAGGTCTCACCGCGAATCGCTTCCGGAAACGGCCGTCCAGAACCCAGATGTTCAGGCCGCCCTGGCGCTCTGGAGTTGCTCACGGCGATGGCCATCTCCAGCTCGATGGTGCTGCACCTGAAGCGCATGGCGGCGTTGCCCTGTTCGTGGAACTGAGCAGCCGACAAGGCCCCTCACCTCCGCGCCCGGGGCAAAGGTGAACCCCCTGCGCCCCCGCTCGCCACGAGAAAGCACAGGCGCGCCGGTTACCACCCTTGCATACACGGCGGAGCCGTCCATAGGGCAACCGCGAATGTCGCCGGCCTCTCCTATGAACGGGTTCCTGGCTGCAGTTGTCCGACCAGGTGGAACACCTCCCGGGCCGCGTAGCGTTTGAGGCAGCGGACGATTTCGCGGCGGGTTTTGCCCTCCTTGATCCGGCGCTCGTAGTAGTCCTGCGTGCGCGGGTCGACCCGCAGGCGGGTGAACACGATGCGGTGGAGCGCGGCATTTGCCTGCCGGTCACCACCGCGGTTGAGGCGACGGAACTGCCGGCGTCCCGAGGAACGCTCGACCGGGCTGACCCCGCACAACGCGGCGAAGGACGCCTCACTGTCCAGCCGTTCCGGGTTGTCCCCCACCGTGATCAGCAAAGTGACAGCCGTGTCCGGACCGATCCCCACCACATCGAGCAACTGCGGGGCGTACCAGTTCACGAGCCGGGCCAGACGAGCGTCCACATCCCGGATCTGCTCGGAAAGCTGGCCGATCCGGTGAGCCAGCAGACCCAGCGCGACTCGAGTGGCCAGCAACACCCCCTCCTCGCCCATCTCCTCCTGAGCGCTCACGTCGGCGAACCGTGCACAGCGACGGAAGAGTTCGGCATTGCCCAGGCCCGCCAGTTCCTCCCGCAAGGCGGGGTCGGCAGTGATGAGGATAGCTTTGAGCTGGTTGATGGCCTGCGTGCGGGCTTTTACGGCGGAGGCCTTCGTGAGTTTGTACATTCTCGCGATCTGTACCGGCCCATCGCCCGACTTGGCCCTGGCGCGGGCCCGCCCGCTCAATACAGCTCGCGCCGCGTTCTGCGCATCGAGCGGATCCGATTTGCCGCGCCGACGGCGATCTGCCCGGTCCATACGATTCACGTCGAACACGTCCACGCCCTGAGCCAGCAGATAGCGCGACAGTGACGCCCCGTAGGAGCCGGTCCCCTCCACACCGGCCCGCCCCACCCCGCCCAACGTCCGTGCCCACTTCAGCAGATCGCGGTATCCCGCTGCGGTGGCCGGGAACTCATCGGTGGCCAGGACTGCCCCCGTCACGGAAAGCACCGCAGCCACATGAGCATCCCGGTGCGTATCCACTCCCAAAATCACCTCCCCCGCAGGGCGGCGACGGCGAGCCTGCGGAGCAGGCGACGTAATGGACACGGTCGAACTGGACATGCCCGTTCTCCTTCCGGTCCGATGGCATATCGCGGTGCCGGTGCCGGTCCGGATCGGACGGTCAGAGTCGTGAGGACGCCACAATGATCGGCAGGCCCCTATCGGGACACACCCGCCGGCCCGGCACCGACAACGCACCGTCCCCGGCCAACGGCCGACACTGTGAAAGCTGGACACAGTCGCACTTCGGTCAGAGATGTCATGAGTCAGACCTCGGACCCGGAACAGCACCCACCCATGCTCCCGCCCCTCACAACACATCGGGCTCTGCGTTCAAACCTGACCGTCGATGGAGAACATTCGGCAGCCGACGCCCAGTCGCGACTACACATGCGCGAAGACGAACAGCGAACAAGCGCATTTGCTTCACAACTCGGCAAGGTGCTTGCGATGCCTCCGAAGGCAAGGAAGTGCTCGGCCTTGCGCTCATAGCTGCAGTGCAGACGGCGGCGTCCACCGAGCCCAACATCGGGGTACCGATGCAGCGTCCAACGAAGCCAGCGGAAGCCGCCGGTCGAACGGGCCCAGTCCGCCGGCACCGTCACGACAGCGTTCAGTACGTCTTCTGGGACCGGCCCGTCGACTGCATCACTCTCGTTCCGGGGCCTGTCGCCCGACAGAGCGATCTCCGCGTGTGCGAAACCAACGAGGTCTTCGGGTCCAGGCGATCCCGCGCCATGAGCGATCTCCGCGTGCGCAGCGATGTTCCGCACCTGTGTCGCTGGGAGATGGCCTGACGCACGTCCGCTCCGCGTAGGTGTTCGGTCGGATACCCGGGCCCTGGCGGGGTTTCTGACGTCGTCCGCCGTTGATGGCGGCGAACATGCGAGAGATACAGCCGTGACGAACACGATATGGCAACCCTAAGTTCCTCCGCGAAGCGACCTCCTGATCTGCGCAACGATCCACCGTCTCGGGCGGAAGATGCCGATGAAGCCCTCCCTCACTCAACAGCGCTCACCAGACGTGCAGTTGGACTGTCAGTGGCGCGTGGTATCCCTGAAGGCATGACACTTTACGGATCATGTCCGGAATATTCTGAGGGATAAAACCGTGTATCCTCAGCGGAGTTATGACTTGCCAGGGCTGGAGGTGGACCGTGAGTGATCAAAGGGAGTTGCTGGCGGATCCCGCCATGCTCGGCCTGGCGCGCGACTCTCGGGGGTGGACCCAGTCCGAGCTTGCGGAGCAGATGTCGCACGTGGAGGGCAACCGCATCTCGCAGGGGTACGTAAGCCGGGCCGAAGCCGGACGCATCCCGGTCCGGGCGGAGCGGGTACTCCTGTTCGCCGCCGCACTTCGCTTCACCCCCGAGATGCTGTGCCAGGCCACCGACACGGCCGGGGCAGGCATCGGGCTGATCCACCACCGTAAGCGGGCCTCACTGGGCGCCCCCGCACTGCGCCGGATCCATGCGACGCTGACGCTCACCCGCCTCCAGGTCGAAGCGGTAACGCAGGCGGCAGACCTCAGCCATCCCCACCGGTTCAGGCCCATTGAGGTCAACGACTTCGACACCCCCGCGGACGCCGCGGAAACGGTACGCGAGGAGTGGAACGTTCCCGCCGGCCCCATCGCCGACCTGGTCGAGGTGCTCGAAGACGCCGGCACCCTGGTCGTAGTCCGCGACCTGGGCACCACGGGACTCGACGCTGTAAGCCAGTGGCCGCGCGGCCGGACGCCGCTGGTTCTTCTCAACTCCGCTGTGCCTGGTGATCGTTCACGCTTCAGCCTCGCTCACGAGCTGGGCCATCTGATCATGCACCAGGAACCGGGCGAGGGCCGTACTCAGGAGGCACAAGCCGACCGGTTCGCCGCCGAGTTTCTCATGCCGCACGAGGAGATCCTGAGCGAGCTGAAGCCCGGCATCGACATCGCCCGCCTCATGGATCTGAAAGCCCGCTGGGGGGTCTCCATGGCCGCTCTCATCCGGCGTGCTGTGGACCTGGGCGTGATCACCGAATGGCAGTACCGCACGCTCATGGTCGAGTTGTCCGCACTCGGCTACCGCACAAGCGAACCGATCGTCATCCGGCGCGAGACCCCGCGCCATATCGCTCAGGCCGTCACCCGGCTTGCAGGACAGCACCACCTCAGTGCGACCGAGACCGCTCACCTGGCGGGTCTGGGGCGTGAGGAGTTCCACGAGATCTACCTGTGCGCTTCTTCGTCCGGACACAAGGACGTGCCGGACCCTTCTGCGAGGTGATTCATGAGCAACGCCCCCGATCCGAGGCGGCGGCCGCCCGCCGTGAAGACGCTCGACCACACCGTGGCAGCGGTGCCACTCCTGCAGGGACGCGTGCTACTGCACGAACATGCCCGGTACACCCCTCGGCCTCGTCCTGCCCTTGATGATGACCTGAGCGGTGTCGTCATGACCGGCGCCAACGCCGACGCACGCGCCTTCCAGCTCCGCGCCGATGTCGGCTACACAGGAACTCTCCTGATCGACAGCGCCGCCTACACCACGTACACGGCAACGGCGGAGGAACCGTTCATGGCGCCTCCCGACGAACTGTTCGCCACCGTGCACGACTCCTTGAACTTCCAGAAGGCTCGAGGGGCAAGCGCAGCACTGACGCCCACCGGCTACATACCGCCGGCGAACTCCCGGACGCTCAAAGCAGTAATGCGGGAAGCCAACCGAATCGAGCGAGCAGACACCCTGATATCCCTCCCGATCGACGCCACCTGGCTCAACCGGGAGAACATCAGTCAGCTGATCGCGGTCTGCGCCAAGATCCACCACCCCAAAGCCCTCATCCTCTTCCGCCAGTTCGACCCGCTGGAACAGGCGAAGGACATTCCGGCCAACCTCCGGCGGTTGTTCACCGAGGTCGAGCACATGTCACTGTTGCGCACAGACCTCGCAGCCCTCGACGTGATGGCGCACGGCGCCTTCTGTGCGGGAATCGGTGCCCAGAGCTCGCTCCGCCACGCGATACCGCCCGACGAGAAACCCCGGATAGGAAAGCGCGGCGGCGGGCCCACATACCCGCACGTCCTAATGCCGCAGTTAATGTGCTTCAAGGGCGCCGAATTTCTGTCCAACGTCTACGGCAACGCCGACCCGGCAACCTGCGACTGCGAGGAGTGCGACGGGCGCGGTCTCGAGCGTTTCTACCTTTCCGACGGCGACACGCGGCGTGAGGCCGAGAACCACAACATCCTCACCTGGAGCGAATGGGTCAGCGACATGGCCGGCCACCGCGCCGGCAGCGAGCGCAAGACGTGGTGGCGCAACAAATGCGCGGCAGCCGTCGACCGCTACGGACTGGAAAACCAACGCTTCGAAGTGGGCGCAAGCCCCAGGTCCGGGTTCCAAGTACCGCCGCCGCTGAAGACGTGGGCAACGCTGCCCGTCTCTCCCTAATCGAAATCGGGCAGAGAGCTTAGGACAGCTGACGGTGGACATCCTCCAGGAACTTCCAGTTGGCCACCGTATGACGTTTGCGAACAAAGGGGCTCGGCGGCACAACAACCTCCACGGTTGCCCCTTGGACACGGAGCAATCCGATGCCATAGAAGGCTGCACGCATCACAGCTTCCTCCTTGCGCCTCAACACACCATCGATCAGTACGGCACGAGCAGTGAATGGCGTGAACCGCTCGGCCTGCTCCATCGCCGACTCCCAGCCGCGTCCAGACACGAACACCATGTCGACATGCACCGGCTGGGTCGCCAGACGGGTAATCAATCCGTCGCGCCGAACCACAGCCCCCTTCGGAAGGCACTTCAACGCTCGGCGCTCCCTGTCGCTCAGTGACCCGGCAGGAACAGGCTCTCCGAGTGGCAGCGCCATCAAGAGGTTCAAGGCATCCGGCCGCGTCAGCGGTTTCATCCCCGCAGCCGCCCGCCGCTCCCGCTCTCGCGCCTCGAATCGGTAGGCCGCCACGACCTTCGCCCCCAAGGCTTCAACGACCGCCAGGCTCGCTTCGCGGGGTACGAGATCGCCGGGAGCCAGCGCTCCCGCAACCACACCCAAGGACTCTCGTGCCGCGATTGCCATCGACCAACCCGCTCTCGTCCCGCATCGACGCTCTTCCAGCAGGGCTGTGCGCGCCCATCCTTACCGCTTGCCACGCGCCACCGGGAGCAGCCTCAGCAACAAAGCCAACGGACCTCAACCGGCCCTAGACACGGGAACGCGCCCAAACGAACGGCAAGGCTAGTACGGACACTCGCACGATCATCGACCACCTCCCCGAACAGCTCCACATCGGTCACCCACCGCCCTCTCGCTGCACAATTTGCACCCACAACAGGTCGCGGACGAGCGACTGCGATCGTAGCCATCCCACGCCACGATGCCTACAGCTGTTCGAATTCTGGGGCGCGCCTCAGCTACCGGAAGCATCTCCCAGGCCACGGCCGACCAGTACCGCGCCAGCGGCCCCGCAGGCCGACGGGGGGCAACATCTGTCACGTCCGTGTCACCAACAACGTCGACGCACCTGGACCACCGAGACCAAACCCGCGTGAACAGCGTCGAACTGGACCACGTGGACGCCACAAGACGCCATCTACCACCTGTGCCAGGTGGTACCGAGGGAGGGGCCGATCACCAGAACTGGTGCGTCTTCCGGCCCGTCAAAGCGGTATTGCAGGGTCTCTGCCGTCGTCTCACTCACCCGTCCAGACTCCCATCTCTCACAATCACTCACGACCCCGGTATGTCCTCCCCCGCCCCATGCAGCCCACCCACCCCACACTGTGGCAGCTCCACGAAGTTCCTCCACACCCGGCTTGACGTACCACCTCTCCGTGGTCAGGACGTGCGTGTGTCCCGCCCACCGAGCCAAAAGGTGATCCGGCACACCCTTATTGGCCAGGTACGTGAAAACACGACGCCCGAGCGTCGTGCAGGCGCACCCGACCTAGGGCCTCTCATGGCGGCACCGACATCACCTGGTCAGCGGCCTACCGGCACGCCCTCCCTCTCTTGGACATGCTCAGGAGACGGCGTCTGCAGGTTCGGGTCCACGATCTCAAGCACCGACCTGTCCGCTCACGCCCCCGAGCACCTGGCCGCCGTCGCCGCAGAACTCAACAGCCGCCCACGCAAAACGCTCGACTGGGAAACCCCAGCCGAGCGCCTCGCTAAGCTACTGGGCCCAGCCAGTTGACCAGCAGTGTTGCAACGACTCCTCGAATTCGCCCACCAGGGTGGGGCCTTCCCGTGGCCGCCGCACTGTCGCTGGACCGGTACAGCCGAAAGACCTGCACTGCTTCAGGATCTTGATGGCTGGGCTCGCGTCGTAAACAACGAAGAGTGCTGATCAGTCGCCGGACTTCACGGGCTCCAGCTTGATGCTGAAGTGTCGGAGGATCGGGGACTGGCCCGTAACCCGGTAGCCACGGACCGATTCAGGATTCTTCGCGATATCTGCCAGGGTGGCGGCAACGTGGTCGTAGTGGCTGCGGGTGTAGACCCGTCGGGGGAGAGCCAGCCGTACAAGTTCGTAGGGCGCCGTCTTGACAGGGTTGCCGTGCTCGTCCTCTTCACCGAGGTACAGCGACCCCAGCTCCGCCGAGCGGATGCCTCCGCGCAGATAGAGCTCGCAGACGAGTGCGGTGCCGGGGTACTGGTGCGGGGGGATGTGGGGCAGGAGGCGCCCGGCGTTGACGTAGAGGGCGTGCAGACCGGCGGGTTCCACGATGTCGACGCCGGCCTCGCGGATGCGTGCGGCGAGATGGGCGGCTATGTCGGCACGCTCGGCGAGGTAGGCCGGCTCGGTCACTTCGAGGAGGCCGCGGGCCATCATGTCGAGGTCACGTCCGGACAGACCGCCGTAGGTGGTGAATCCTTCGGTGGCGATGAGCAGTCCCCCGCACCGCTCGGCGAGTTCGGCGTCCTTCAGACCGATGAAGCCGCCAATGTGGACGATCCCGTCCTTCTTCGCGCTCATGACGCAGCCGTCGGCGAGGCGGAAGGCTTCCTCGGCGACCTGGCGCGGGGTGCGGTCGGCGTAGCCGGGTTCGCGCTGGGTCACCAGCCAGGCGTTCTCCGCGAACCGGGCGGCGTCGAGGATCATCGGCACGTTGTGACGGCGGCACAGTTCGGCGGTGCGGTGCAGGTTGTCCATGCTGACCGGCTGGCCCCCGCCACCGTTGTTGGTGATGGTCATCAGCACGGCCCCAACGGGCGTCCGGTCCGCGTTCTCCAGGGCCTGTTCGAGGGCGATCAGGTCGATGTTGCCCTTGAACGGAAAGTCGCTGTCGAGGTCCTTCGCCTCGGCGCAGGGCAGGTCGTACGCCGTGCAGCCAGTCAGTTCGACGTTGGCGCGGGTGGTGTCGAAGTGGGTGTTGGACAGCACACTCGTGCCAGGCCGCAGCAGCGAGGAGAAGAGGATGCGCTCGGCCGCGCGGCCTTGGTGGGCCGGCAGGATGTGGGGGTAGCCGGTGAGTTCGGAGACGACCTCGTGCCACCGGTAGAAGGAGCGGCTGCCGGCGTACGACTCGTCGCCCTGCATTCCTGCGGCGAGCTGGTCTGCGGAGATGGCACCGGTCCCGGAGTCGCTCAACAGGTCGATGGTGACTTCGTCGGCCCGCAGATCGAAGGGGTTGTAGGCGACCCGCTTCAGCGCGGCCTCGCGCTCCTCCCGGGTGGTGAAAGCAAGAGGTTCTACGACCTTGATGCGGTAGGGCTCCACGTGACTTCCTTCTGTGCGGTGGGCGGGCTGATGTGGCCGACGGCCTGGTGCCCGAGGTCCAGGACGCTCTGGGTGAGTTGCGCAGGCATCCAGGTGCCCCGCGGGTACTGCTCCTGCGGCGGCCGGACGCGGTGGGCCTCGGAACTCAGGTAGGCGGTGAGCCGGGGCGGCCGGTTGCGCTCGTACACCAGGGCCAGGTAGGCGATCAGCCCCACGCCGTCGGCGAGGGTTCGCTGTGTGAGCGCTCCCAGACTTCGGTTCAGGACGGTGGGGTCCAGGCCGGCCCGGGTCAGCAGTGCTGTGGCGCGGGCGAGGGCCTCTTCGTCATCGCGCACGTAGTCGCGAACGGGGATGTGGAGCGTGAAGCCGCTCGGGTTGCTGTCGCCTTCGGTGAAGGAGTGGCAGGTGAGCGCCGGCCGCCGTACCAGTCGCAGGATGTCGTTCCCGCCGCGCTCGGACGGCGCGAGGGAGCCCGCGGCCGCGTGGAAGAAGTAGCGGATGTCGGCCGCTGCGGCTCCGGAGGTACGGCTGAGCGCGCAGGCGTCATCGGCTGACATGCGCGGGTGTCTCACGTAGACCTTGACGCGGGGGGACGTCCAGGCGCCCAGGTCCAGAGCGAGGAACGGATAGCCGGCCCCCGGGGGCAGTTGCTCGAAGGCCTGGCCGTAGCCGAGCCGCCGCAGTGCCTCGTGCACGGTGCGGGCCGCGCTTTCCGGGCCGGAGGCGGAGGGGTTCAGGTAGACCTTGACCCCTGGGACCCCTCCAGCGCGCAGATCGAGCGCGTACCACAGGGCCAAGGGGCCCTGTGCTGCAGCGGGGAAGAACAGGTCGGCGAGGGCGTCGAGTCGGTCGGTGGCGAAGCCCCAGCGGGCGCCCATGGCGCGGATGACCGCAAGCCCGGCGCGGCCGCTGTCGACCATGTCGCTGTGGGCCCACCCGGGCTCCACGAGCACGCGCAGGGCCGGGGCGGCGTCCGGAGCACTGGCGAGGGAGAACTCGACGGGGGTGTGGTCATCGGAGAGGAAGGTGGGCGAGGCCGGTGGCAGAAACAGCGGCCGGTGGGCGGCGCCTGCGAGGGAGTCGATCAGGACATTTCCGTACAGTTCGATGTCCGCCTCGCTCAGGCCCACCGTGGCGCCCAGGCGCCGTAGTTGACCGAGTACGTGGTCGCCGAGCGTCGTCTCGCCGGGGCTGGTTGCCGGTACGCCGGGATCCGGGCGGGAGGTCATCGTGTGCCTCGCACATCGTGGCGCGTAACGCGTCTGGACGGTGCGGGAGTACGGGGACGTGCTCCGCCGGCAAGGGAGGAGACGAGGGCCGATCCGCTGCCGGGAGCAGCGGGTATTCGGTCCTGCGGCCGGTCGGGGTCTCGGCCCCCGCACGGGTTCCGTCTGCTGAGGGTGGTGCGCCGTGGGCCCGGTCGGGCGCTCGCGGATGGGGGCGCGGAGATATTTGCGAGGTCCACTGCCTCTCCTTCATCTTGTGTCACTCCAGACACTCCGCGCCGTCCTACCCAGGAAGTTGATCTTTCATGCAGGCCATGTCAACTGCCTGTGTCACATGCATCACAGGGGGTGTGGGGCTACTCGCCCGTCAGCCACTTCATGAAGCTGCTCCAGCGCCCCGCTTTGCCGGTGGGCTGCGGCGCCGCAGGCGCGGGTGAGGCCGCGACGGGGGGTGCCTCGTAGCGGGGCACGGCCGTCGGCGCCGGTGCGGCCGCGGCGCGCGGGGTGACTGCGCTGAACCGGACGGGCAGGGAGATCAGGGCCCGGTTGAAGGGGCCGGGCCGCCAGGCGAGGCTGTCCGCGGGGACGGCGAGTTCAACGTCGGGCAGGGCGTTGAACAGCGTCTCCAGGCCCGTCAGGGCGATCAGCCTGGCCGGCTCCTTCGACGGGCAGGCGTGCGGGCCGGCGCTCCAGGCGAGGTGACCGCGAGTGTCGGCACCGCGGTCCGCGAGCGCCGTGTTGGCGGCGCCGAAGGACACCAGCACCAGGTCACCGGCGCGCACCTTGTCGCCGGCCACGTCCGTGTCGACCACCGGGTAATGGGGCGCGTAGTTGGACATCGGCGCATTGCGCCACAGAGTGTCGTCCACAGCCTTGTCGAACTGCCCCAGGCGCGCGAACTCCTCGTTGGTCAGCATCGTGTAGAAGGCGTTGCCGATCAGGTTGCCCTCCGGCTCGCCGCCCGCGCCGAGGAGCAACACCAGTGTGTGCGCCAGTTCCTCGTCGTTCAGCTGCGCCGGATGCTGCATCAGGTAGGACGTGACGTCCTCCCCGGGCTGGGCGCGCTTGAGCGCCACCAGCTCGCTGACCGCTCCGAGCAGGACCTGGCTGGCCGCTTCGGCGTTGACTCCGTCGAACATGCCGGAGATGCCGAACAGCACCCGGTCACCGATCTCTGCCGGGCAGCCGAACAGCTCGTTGAACACGTACAGCGGGAGCTGCTGGGCGTAGTCGCGGAGCAGGTCGGCGCTGCCGCGGGCGCTGAACTGGTTGATGAGGAACTGGGCCGCCTGGCCGACGATCCGGCTCAGCCGCTTGTTGCTGACGCGGGCGAAGGAGTCGGTGATGGCCTGCCGCAGCCGCACATGCTCGGCGCCGTCGGTGAACATCGCGTTCGGCCGGTAGGCCAGCAGCGGCAGGACCGGGCTGTCGGGGCGGATGCAGCCCTCAGCCAGGGCACGCCAGCGGCGTGAGTCCTTGCGAAAGGTCGTCGAATCCTGCAGCAGTTCCAGAGCCGCGTTGTAATCGGTCACCAGCGTCGCCTCCACGCCGGGGGCGATGGTGACCGGAGCGGTGGGGCCGAGCTCGCGCATGTAGCGGTAGTACGCGTGCGGATTGGCAGCGAACTCCGCGCTGTCCAGGGGTATGCGCTGCCCGCTGCCGTGTGCGGGGCAGCCGGGCGGAGGTACAGAGGGGGTTGTCATGCGTGCTCCAGGTCGGCGCGCTCGTGCAGATAGCGGACCAAGGTGATCAGGGCGTCGACGGACGACTTCTCGTCGCGTGCGTCGATGGTGACGACGGGGGTGTCGGGCAGCAGGTCGAGTGCCTCCCGGACTTCCTCCGGGGTGTGGACCGTACTGCCGTCGAAGTGATTGATGGCCACGGCGAAATCGAGGCCGTAACTCTCGACCAGATCCATGATGTCGAAGGAGTCGGCCAGGCGCTCGGGGTCCACCAGGACCAGGGCGCCCAGCGCTCCGCGGGCCGTGTCGTCCCAGAGACTCACGAAGCGCTGCTGTCCGGGGGAGCCGAACAGATACAGAACGATGCGCTCGCTCAGCGTCAGCCGGCCGAAGTCCAGGGCGACGGTGGTGGTGGTCTTTCCCTGAACCCCTTTGAGGTCGTCGACGCGCTCCGAGAGCGTCGTCATCCGCTCCTCGGTGGACAACGGCGTGATCTCGGAAAGTGAGCCGATCAGGGTGGTCTTGCCGACGGCGAAATGCCCGACGACCAGGATTTTCACTGCAGTCTGCTGTGCGCCGCTGGGCACGTAGGCATCCTCAGACAGAGAGAGCCTTGAGGCCATCGAGCACCTCCTTAAGCAGGGCCTTGTTGGTGGGACGAGCCGAGGGCACCGGCGCCCGGGTCACGAGATAGCCCCCCTCGGCGAGGGAACTGAGCAGCGCCTTGACCACCCCGAGCGGCAACTGGGAGTGCGCGGCGATCTCAGCGACCGAGAGGTAGCCACTGGAGCACATCTCCAGGATCTGTTCCTCCTCGGGCGAGAGCCGTTGGGGGCGCTGCTGCTCGTCGGTGGCCGTCGTAACGAGAGTGATGAGGGCGAACTCGCCCTCATCAGGCAGGTCACGGCCACGGGTGATCACGTAGGGACGGACTAATGCTCCGGCCTCGGACACGAACTCGGGCTCGGGCTCGGGACGGCCGGGTTCCGTCATGAGGTGACCGATTCGCCGCGAAGGCCGGTCGACATCGCCTTGCCCAGCCGGCTGACCAGCTGCTGCATCCGGTACGTGATGTCCTGCATGTCGACCTCGGCCGACGCCGCCACGGCAAGGTAGCTGCCGCCGCCCGCAGCGTTCAGGAACACCCAGCCCCCGTCGAACTCGATGAGGGTCTGGCGCCAGTTCGCTCCGTGCTCACCGCAGAAGAAGCTGACGGCCCGGCTGAGCGACTGCAGGCCGGAGACTGCGGC
This sequence comes from Streptomyces sp. NBC_00464, assembly GCF_036013915.1. Classification (NCBI taxonomy): domain Bacteria; kingdom Bacillati; phylum Actinomycetota; class Actinomycetes; order Kitasatosporales; family Streptomycetaceae; genus Streptomyces; species Streptomyces sp. NBC_00464. Next base: position 672,742 of record NZ_CP107899.1, read on the forward strand.
GGCCACCTTGTCGGCATCGCCCCTGTCGAACTCCGCAGTACGGGACATCTGGAGGCCGTCGGCAGAAATCAGGACCGCGTGGAGAGCATGCGGAATCTGCAGCGCGTCCTCAAGCATCCAGGACAGGTCGTCGCTCACGGGGCATCGAATCCTTCGTGTGAATCGGCAGTGGTATCGCCTTCGGCGGCCGGTACCCCCGCACCTCGGCCGCTGAGAGTGCCGCGCTGAAACGCGCCCATGGCCGCCACCCTTGCCTCTGCTGACCGGGCCGGCGGCGCTTCATCAGATCTGCGGCCGCCGTCCGGCACGAGCGCCATGCCGCGCTTGTTCCGTCGCCGGGGCAGCCCGCCCTCTGCCGCCGCAGGAGCCGAAGCGCGGCTCTCGGCAGCGGCATTGACTTCCTGCGTGGTAGTGGGCGTCTTGGGCTCGGGCATCTCGGTCAACAACTCCTTCGGCACCATCACCACCGCGCGGACGCCGCCGTAGGGAGAGGTGCTGTCGATGGCGACCGTGAACCCGAACCGCGCGCACAGGGCACCGATCACCGCGAAACCGAACGCGGGAGGGTTGCCGAGCTCCGCAACGCTCACCGCAGACCCGCTGGACAGCAGAGCGGTGGCGTTCGTCCGTTCTTCCTCGCTCATGCCGACACCGGCGTCGTCGATCACGATGCAGATGCCCCGGGGCACCGTCCGCACCTCGACCTCGACCATGGTGGACGGCTCGGAATAGCTGGTCGCGTTGTCGAGCAGCTCGGCCACCGTCAGCGCGATCGGTTCGACGGCACGGCTGGTCACCGCGAAATCGACCCGTGAGGCGATTTCGATGCGCTGGTAGTGCCGGATACGGCCCTGCGCTCCGCGGATCACGTCATAGACCGATGCAGCCTCCCGCTGCCGGCCGAGCCACCCGCCGCACAGCACAGCAATGGACTGCGCACGCCGGTTGAATTGCGAGTTCATGTGGTCGATGTCCAGCATGTCCCGCAACACGGCCGAGTCGCCGTACTTCTTCTGCAGCCCGGAGATGGCCCGCTGCTGCTCCGCGGCAAGGCCTTGAAGGGTCCGCATAGCCGACTTCAGTACGGTGTTCGTGGCCTCCTCCGCCTCTTCCTTGGCCTGGCGGACCACCTCGTCGTAGCCGCTGCGCAGCTCGGTGACGGTGGACTCGAGGTCGGCGGCCCCGCCCTGCGATGCGGTCAGCTCACCCTGAAGGCCCTGCTTTTGACGACGTAGCGCCTTGATCGTTTTTCGCTGGCGAGTTATTACCGTGGCGGCGACAGCGACGCCGACGGCAAGCGCCCAGACTGTCGGATCCTGCCAAAAATTCGTCATGTGACTCTCTATTGAGCGGCTGGATTCCAGCTCTCGAAAACTGTCCAAGCGGACCCTCGGCTGTGGGCAGACGTCACCGCCCGGAGAGCCCCCTGGCTGTAGCCATGCCAAGGTGAATGCTCACGTGGCATGTGCACGCGAGCGTATCACCGGACGATCATGAGACTCTGTCAAGTCCGCCACGCCGTTGCTCCGTTGGCGAGAAATGCATGTTCATGTCAGTGAGGAAGGTGTGCCTGCGAGGTGGAGGCCCAGTGGCGGAGCGCACCATGCCGCTCAGTAGTGTGGCACCTGGGTTCTTGCAGCTCTGCGCCGCATCTCGCCTCGTAGCGGGCTGACGCGGCGATACAGGGCAGGGCGAGTGTGATCCGACCAACAAGCGTGCCCAGGGCACAAGATGGCCGATTCGAGAGCGGTTACGGACAGCGACGCGAGCTGCGACTCAGGACATGTGACCGCAACCCTCACGGTCTGGGATTCCTCGCCGCCGGCAGCCTGTCCAGAACGCGGCGACGCGAACGACCGAGGCGGCCCAGCCCATATTCAGGTGCGCCCGTACTGGAAAGACCTGCGGGAAACGCCCCATGAAGACCGCGTCGCCCCGTGATCACTGACCCGCCCGACTGCGATCTGCACGGACACCCCTAGTACTCCAGCCGGACTTCGGTGTATGTCCTGGTCAACGGCTGGAGCGTGGGGATTTTAGCGGGGTGGTGCCGGGTGTGGGGCGGGTTCGCCCGGCCTGTCCCGCGAAGGAGTGACCGCGCCGTGTGTAGTGACAGCGGCGGGCCCGGGCCTGGTGTCGGCGGCGCCATCTCGACCACTTCATTGCATGGTTGCCCTGTCGAGCAGGATGCCGGCGGGTAGTTGCCAGTAGACGGCGGATCTCGGCCGGGGTGAGGTCCACGAGGTCGGGTGTGTCGTGACCGGCTCCCCCTTTTGGCGCTCTTGGGCGGCGGTGACGGCGAGAAACGCGTGGGCGAGCATGGCAAGGGTGATGTGCCGGTGCCAGCCGACGTAGTGGCGGACTTCGTACTGGTCCAGGCCGCATTCGTTCTTCGCGCTCTGGAAGCACTCCTCGATCTTCCAGCGGCACCCGGCAACCTGAACGAGATCGGCGACGGTGGCGTCCAAGGGCGCGGATGCGAGGAAGTAGGCGAGCTCGTCGGGCTTGGTGATGCTGCGGCGGGCGAGCATCCAGCGTTGTCGGGTGGGCTCGTCGCCGTCGAACTCCCAGACGGCGGGCAGGCGGGCGGCAGCCCAGTCGTAGAGCCGAGGCCCTTTGGCGCCGTCGCCGCAGGAGAGCCGCTGCCATGCCTGATCGGGGGCCTGGCCGATGAGGTGGTCGATGCGGGGGCCGTGGACCTGCTGGGATTTGGGCACTGCCATGACGTAGGAGAGGCCGGCGTCTTCCAGGAAGCGTCGGAAGCGGGAGTCCTGTCCGTAGGCGGCATCGGCCGCGACCCAGGCGACGGGCAGGGGGCCGTCCTACGCACGCAGGACCATGGTGCGGGCCAGCTCGTTCTTGGTCGCGAATGGGCGATTCTCGGGGATGCGGGCTGTGCGGCAGCGTTCGGGGTCGTCGGTCCAGGACTTGGGAAGGTAGAGCTCGCGATCGACGAGAGCGTGGCCGCGGGTGGTGGCGTAGGCGGCGAATACGCCGATCTGGCAGTTCTCGGTGCGGCCGGCGGTTCCGGAGTACTGCCGTTGCACCCCGGCGGAGGTGGTGCCTTTTTTGACGAATCCGGTGTCATCAATGATCAGGATGCCCTCGTCGGTGCCGAGGTGTTCGGCGACGTATCCCTGCAGGTCGTCGCGTATCCCGTCGGCTACCCAGCGGCTCTTCCCCAGGAGATGCTGCAGCCCGTCAGGGGTGGGGTGCCCGGCGAACTCGGCCAGTTGCCAGGAGTTCTTGCGCCCCACGGGCCCGAGCAGCCCTCGCACGTAGTCCCGCATCCGGCGTCTGGGCTCGACGCGGGGGAAGCGGTGTCCGATCCGCAAGAAGAGTTCTTCCAGGTCTTGTTCCCACACGGAGGCAGGTACGTCATCGATCACGTGCGATGGCTGTCCCCATCGCTGTCACTACACACGGCGTGGTCATACGTTCGTGGGACAGGCCGGGCGAACCCGCCCCTCACCCGGCACCATCCAGCTAAAATCCCCACACTCAAACCGTTGACCAGGACATACACCGAAGTCCGACTTGAGTACTAAGGGGCGCACCGCACAGGCTGACGGTTGAATCCTCTGCGCCCGTCATCCTGCGCTTGGCGTCCGGAGGAGCTGCCGGCCGGGGCTGCCCGCCCTTCTCGATCGACGCCCCATGGTGTCGCGATCATCTTCGGGGCGGGCCGGGGCTGTCGTCCGGGTCATCTGGCAGGCGGTAGTTGGGGACGGTTCGCGCCCGACACGGGCGCGCTCACGCTTACACGGATCGGGCGCATCGCGGGAGTGGATGCTCGTGCGGCAGCCCACGGCCAGGGGAGGGATACGGTTCCCGGTCCGGGGCCTCGCGCTACCGGTCGCCAGGAAGAGGCGCCCTTGCGGCCTTCGGTGTTGCTGGGCAACGAGACCGGCGGGTGCGGCGTCACCTTTCGGGGGTGCGGTGCGTCAGGGAGTCGATGCCGTCGAGGAGGGGCTCGTGATCGTGAATCCACCTGAGTTCTTGGCCATGCGGTTCGAGGAGCACCGGCCGCATCTTCGTGCAGTGGCGTACCGCATGCTCGGTTCCCTGGCCGAGTCTGACGACGCAATCCAGGAGACCTGGCTGCGCCTGGCGGGCTCCGACGACAGCCGGATCGACAACCTTGGGGGCTGGCTGACCACGGTGGTCGGCCGTGTGTGTCTGGACATGCTCCGTGCGCGCAAACGGCGCGGCGAGGAGCCGTTGGAGCAGCGACTGCCCGATCTTGTGATCGGCCATGACGGTGCGGACGGGGCTGGCCCCGAGCAGCAGGCGCTGCTGGCGGACTCGGTGGGTCTGGCTCTGCTGGTGGTGCTGGACTCGCTCAGCCCGGCGGAACGGCTGGCGTTCGTGCTGCATGACCTGTTCGGGCTGTCGTTCGAGGAAATCGCGCCGGTCGTCGACCGCACGCCCGCGACGGCCAAGAAGCTGGCCAGCCGCGCCCGGCTGCGGGTCCGCGGCACGACGCCGCCCCCCGACCCGGACCGGGCCGATCAGCGGCGGGTGGTGGACGCCTTTCTGACCGCTGCCCGCGGCGGCGATTTCGACGCGCTGCTCGCACTCCTCGACCCGGACGTGGTGCTGCGCGCGGACGGCGGTGCTCTCACCGGGGGCCTGCGGACCAACCGCGGCGCCGCCGCGGTCGCCGGCCGGCTTGACACCTTCCAGCGGATGGCAACCACCGCCACCACTCGCCCGGCGCTGGTCAACGGCTTCGCGGGCCTGGTCAACTCCCTCGACGGACAGCCGCTGTCCGTCATGAGCTTCACCATCACCGAAGGCAGGATCGCCGCCATCGACATCCTGTCTGACCCCCAGCGGCTTGCCCGGCTCGACCTCGCGTCCGTCGAGGACTGACCTGTTCGGCTACTCGCCCCCCGCCCCGCTGACCGTCGTCCTTGGGGCGGGGTCTGTGGTTCACGCGCGTGCGGCACCGGCCTAGCAACCTGCTGAAGAGATCCGCGTCTGCCGGTCACCTTCCCCCCGCGGGCGTCGTCAGCGCAGTGAACCAGCCGAGAAAGCCGGGCGACGAACAGCCCGCACTGACAAAGGGATACTCCTGTGGACACGATGGCGACCAGCCTCGACAGCCTCACCTCCCGGTTCTCCGACCCGCAGCAGCTGGTCCCCGAACTCGGCGACGTCAGCACCGCTCTCTTCAAGATCATCGGCAATGGGGCGGTGCCCCGGAGCACCGTCACCCTGGTCCACCTGCGTGCCGGGCAGCTAGCCGGGAACACGTACCTGACGGTGATGCACACCGCGAACGCGCGCCGCGCGGGAGTACTGGAGGAGAAGATCGCCGCCGTCGTCTCCTGGAAGGACGCCCCCTACTTCAATCAGGCCGAGCGGGTGGCCCTGGAGTTGGTGGAAGCCGTCCTTACGCCCGGCGGGTGCAGCGAGCGAGTCCCGGACGGCCTGTACGCGCGGGCAGCCGAGCACTACGACGACAGGGCGCTGGCCACCCTCGCCATGGCGATCGGGCAGGTCAACTTCTTCATCCCCCTCGCCGTGATCGGCAAGCCCCTGCCCGGTGTCTCCATGGCCGATCAGTGGCGCACGTCCACGACCGATTAGCCCGGGGCACAGCCCTGCGGGCCCGGCGCACCGCCAAGACCGATCGCCGCCGGGCCCGCCCGGGCCAGCCCGCTTCACCCAGCCAGCCCGGAAGGAAGAGCATTCCGCTATGAGTTCACCCCAACCCAGCCCGCCCGCCCTCACACACGCCACGACCGCCTCCTCCTTCGAGGCCATGTTCCCGGCTTCCGGCCCCGTCGTCTGGCACGGCGCGTGGACCACTTCGGTCATGCGGCCCTCCGCCGCGCCATGGTTCGAAACCTGGGCCGAGCAGGGCTTCATGAACCAGTCGCTCCGTCAAGTCGTCCGAGTCCACACCGGCGGCACCCAGGTCAGAATCCGCCTCTCCAACGCCTACAGCCACACACCTCTGCGCCTGACCGGCGCGAGTATCGGCGGTACCGCCGGCGCCGCGGCCGTGCGCCCGGGCACCTTGCGCACGCTGCGCTTCGCCGGCCTCCCCTCCACCACCATCCCCGCGAAGGGACGCGCCGTCAGCGACCCGGTCGCCCTGCCCACCGAACCGCTCGACCAGCTCACCATCAGCCTGTACTTCAAGGAGGCCACCGGACCGGCCACGTACCACCAGCTGTCCATGGCCACCACCTACCGGGCAGCCGGTGACCACCACCGCGACCCGGCCGCTGCCGCCTACACCGACAAGGTCCAGCCCGCCTACGGATCCTGGTACTACCTCGAAGGCGTCGAGACCTCGGGCAAGCACCGCCTGCCCTCCGCGGTTGTCACCTTCGGCGACTCCCTCACCGACGGGTTCGGTGCGACCATCGACCGCCACGACCGCTACCCCGACCTCCTCGCCCAACGCCTGCTCACCGCCGCCCTGCCCCGCCCGGTACTGAACGCCGGCATCGGCTCCAACAAGCTCCTCACGGACGCGGCCCTCGGCGGTGACGCCGGTATCGCGCGATTCGCTCGGGACGTCCTCGACCAGCCCCACGTCGGCACCGTGATCGTCCTGATGGGCATCAACGACATCCAGCAAACCTTTGAACCGGCGCGCAGCACCAGCCCTGAGGCCACGCCAGTCACCGCGCGGCAGCTGATCGAGGGGCACCGCACACTGATCCGCGCCGCCCACGCCCGCGGAGTCAGGGCCGTCGGCGCCACGCTCACCCCCTACCGGGGCGCGGCCGGCTGGACCCCCGCAGGCGAAGAGATCCGCAGCCGGGTCAACCAATGGATCCAAACCGGCGGCGAGTACGACACCGTCGTCGACTTCGCGTGCGCCCTGGACCCCGACGGCACCGGCAGCATCACGGAAGACCTGCACATGGGCGACCACCTCCACCCCAACCCCACCGGATACCGGGCGATGGCCGACGCCATCGACCTGGCCTCCCTGGGACAGTGAGGTGTGAGCTCCCGATCGGGACTCGGTCCGCTGTGCGCAGGCGTGCCAGTGTGTGGGCCTAGTACACAAGCAGCACACTGAGCATCCTGCGGAGCTCTCCCTTCCGCGGACCGCCATGCCTACCCTGGCAGGCATGACTACGGGGGATGAACTACTCCTGCTCGCGATAGTCCCGGGCAGGCAGCGCATACGCATACGAAGCGACAGTCGGCTTCGGTACGCCCTGCGGGCCTCGGAGTTGGCAGATCTGTGCCTGGCCGGACGGATCGCCGTCGGGCGCCGACGGATCGAGGTGTTGGACACCCGGCCTGTCGAAGACCGTCGCCTGAGCAATGTCCTGCAAGGTCTCGGCGCAGCTACTCCCCCGCCCGGCCTCAAGGACTGGCTGCGCCGGACACCGCGCTCCCTGACCCTCGAGTACCTCTCCCAACTGGAGGACCAGAAGGCGGTCCGTGTCCGTCGGTGGCGCGATTCCAGCGGCCGTACTCGCAACGACATTCTTTCCCTGAACATGCCACGCCGCCAGGCGCTACTGATCCGCCTCGACAGCGTGGTCCGCTCTGGCTCGGCAAGGTCCACCGCTGACCGCAACCTCACCCTCGCCGTGCTTGCCCAGGCCGCGGGCCTCGCCCCTGCCGCCTACCCTGGACTGCGCGGCATCACCGGCCGCCGCCGTATGGCCGCCCTCGCCGCAACGCACCGTCTCACCCCCGCAGCCGCCGGAGCGGTCCCGGCCGCCGACGTGGAGCTCGCTGCGGCACTGACCACCGGCGCCGACGTCCTCACCCGCCAACTCCTCGGCGAGCTCAGTGACCTCTACGCCGACTTCACTACCGGCGGCCACGGTCTTGGCCACGGATTGGACTCCGGCGGTTGGTCCGAGGGCGGCGCAGGCGGCACCGGCCACCACGGCGACGGGCACGCCGGCTGGTGACTCCGACAGCCGAAAGTCACATGGCTCTTGACCTTGCCCGGGCCCGGCGGAACTCGGTACGCGAGCCGTGCGGGCATCCCTCGCCATCCATCACATGACATGGTGTCAGGGGCTCCTCTACTATCCGTAGCTTGGCGTCGAGCCCACATCAGGAGCGATGCGAGAGCGACTGCTGCCCGGTAGGACTCGGCGGTCTTGTCGTAACGCGTGGCAATGCCGCGCCATTGTTTCAAGCGGTTGAAGCAGCGTTCGACGACGTTGCGCTGTTTGTAGAGCTGCTTATCGAAGGTTGGCGGGCGCCCGCCGCGGCATCCTCGGCGGAGCCGGTTTCGGATTTGGTCGGCCCGTTCCGGGATTGTGTGCCCGACACCGCGCTGTCTGAGCCAGACCCGGATGGCTTTGGAGCTGTAGCCCTTGTCGCCCAGGACGTGGTCGGGCCGATTCCGTGGCCGTCCCGGTCCGAGGCGGGGCACCCGTATCGCGTCCATCACGGCAGTGAACTGGGTGCAGTCGTTGGTGTTCCCACCAGTGACAGTGAAAGCGAGCGGACGTCCCAGGGCATCGCAGGCCAGGTGGATCTTGCTGGTCAGTCCGCCCCGGGAGCGTCCGAGTGCGGGACTGCCCCCTTTTTCGTGCCCCGGCGGCGTGCTGGTGAGCCCGGACGGCCGTGGAGTCGACCGACACAAGCCAGTCGATGCCCCCGGCCGCGTCCGCCTTCGCCTGGGCGGCCCGGAGCATCCGGTCGAAAGTGCCGTCCAGGGCCCACCGGCGAAATCGGGTGTGCAGCGTGCCCCACGGGCCGTACCGCTCAGGAACGTCCCGCCATCCCACCCCGGTGCGGAACTTCCACACTATGCCGTTGAGCACGGTGCGATCATCCAACCGCTTCCGCCCTCGCAGCGACGCGGGCAGGAGCGACCGGACGAACTCCCACTCGACGTCGGATAGTTCATGGCGCCGTTTCACCCGACCATGATCCACTAAGCAAGGGCTTCTGAAGACACTGCTCGTCTTGATATTTGTATGCCCTGCCCATCGGGCGAGGGTGTGATCCGGTACACGGTTGGTGGCCAAGAAGGTGAAGGAGCCGGGCACTCTGGATCAGACCCGTGCGCGGGCCCTGCCCGGACGTACTCGGACACTCGTCGCTCTCGGCCTCGGACGGGACACTCCTCCGGCTACCGTCCGGCCGGGGTGACGGTCCGGCGCCGCCGCTACCGCCCCGGCGTGCTGCCACGCACGACCGGCTCCGCATCGAGCAGCAGACCACTCGTCGGGACGGCGGCAGGGTTCTCGACGGCCGTGATCAGCCGGTCGACGAGGTGGTGGGCGATGGTGGCCAGGGGAAGGCGCGCGCTGGTGAGCGCGGGCTGGAGCAGCGTGCAGAGCGGGATGTCGTTGAAGCCGGTGACGGCGATGTCGTCGCCGACGGCGAGCCCGGCGGCTCGGACGGCCTCGTAGGCGGTCAGGGCGATCCAGTCGCTGACGCAGACCAGGGCGGTCGGACGGTCGGGGCCGGTGAGCAGACGCTGGACGACGTGAGAGAGCGCGGCCGGGTCGTCGTCGGGGACGCTGACTTCGAAGGCTCCGTCGGGGGCGGATGCCGCGGCCTGGAGGAAGCCGGCCCTGCGGTCCGCGAGCCAGGGCAGTGACGCGGCGGAGTTGAGGAAGCAGATCCGGCGGTGGCCCTGTTCGAGGAGGAGCCCGGCCAGTGCGGCGGTGGCGGCGGTGGAGTTGATGTCCACCCAGTTCTGGGGGCGGCCGGGGGCCGTACGGCCGAAGGCGGCGAAGGGGAAGCCGGCCTCGGTGAGCACATCGACCCGGGGGTCGTCGTGGACGACGTCGGAGAGGATGAACCCGTCGACCTGGCGGGCCGCGATCAGGCCGCTGAAGGATCTGGCGACCGCCTCGGCGCCCTGCCGGGGATCGGAGCGGAACACGAGGATGCGGTGGCCGACCGCGTCGGCGGCGGTCACCAGTGCCTGGAGGAAACCGCCCATCAGGGGGTTGGGGTCGGCGGGGTTGTCGGCGGGCGCCGGGTAGCCGATGACCTTGCGGGTGCCGGTGCGCAGGCTGCGGGCGGACTGGTCGGGCTGGTAACCGAGTTCGTCGATGGCGGCGGTGACCCGGGCCAGAGTGGTGGCGCGCAGCCGGTGGGGCGCGTTGAGGGCATTCGAGACGGTCTGGCGGGAGACTCCTGCCGCCTGCGCGACGTCCTCGATAGTCACCTGGCGAACGGTCATCGTTCCTCTGTGGTCGGTGGGCTGGGGCGGCGGGTGGCCGCCCCCCAGCCCCCGGTCGTCAGTGCTCTCGGGTCAGGGTGAGCAGGCCACCGGTCGGCACGGTCACCGCGTTCGCCCCGGCAACGAGGTCGAGCACGGTCTCGGACAGGATCTCACCCCGGCAGTCCTGGACGCGGGCGAGGGCCTGTTCCGGTCGGGCAGCGGTCAGGAGCACGACCGGGTCCCCGTCCGCGTTGGCGACGAGCACGGTCTGCGGGCCGCCGGCCGCGCGCCGGTCCGGAAGCGCGACGGGCAGCGGCGCGTAGCGGGCGACCACCATGGTCCGGTGGTCGCCTGCGCGGACCAGCGGATAGCCGAGTTCCGGTCGTGCGGGTTCCAGGTCGCCGAGCTGGAGGACATCGGCGTACCGGCGGAAGACACCGAGCCAGAAGCGCAGGGCGGCGAGCTGGCCAGGGCTCTGGGCGTCGAGGTCCACGGAGATCTGCGGCACCGAGAACAGGGCGTTGACCAGGTGGACCGCGACGGACTCGGGGGTCTCGGCGGGGTGCCACGTGATCATGTCGGCGTGGACGGCGAGCGGGCCCGCGGTGAGCCGGCAGTCGACGGTGCGCTGGCGGTTCTCGGCGGGGCTGAGGGGACAGTCGGTGGCACGGATCATGGTGGCGTTCGGCCAGAGCCCCGGGCTGACGTACGGCTGGCGGTGCTCGACGATCACGTCCGGCCGGGTGCGGCGCAGGCGGGTACCGAGGTCGGCGAGGAGCTGGCGCACGCCCTCGTGGACGTCGGTGCGGTCGGCGCCGGCCGGGGCGGGCGGGGGGTCGGCAGCAGCGAAGCGATCGATGAAGTCCAGCTTCAGACCATCCATGCCCCACTCCTCGACGGCGCGGGAGATCTTTTCGATCAGGTACGCGCGGACATCGGGGTGGCGGGGGTCCAGCACCGCCGCGTCCAGGTGGGGCTCCTCGCGAAGGATCATCCCCTTGAAGCGGTCCCAGGCCTCGTTGTGCCGGCCGATGAACGGCACGGCGTACCAGAGGAGATAGGCGACGCCGAGCCGGTGGACCTCGGCCACATGAGCCGCGAGGTCCGGGAAGGCCGCCGGGTTGGGCTCCCAGTCGCCGCAGTGGCCGTAGCCGCGGGCACGGTCGGTGGTCTGCCAGCCGTCGTCGACGATGATGCTCTCGCAACCGACCGCCGCGGCCAGCTCGGCCTGGCGCTCAACGACGGCAGCGTCGACGTTCTGGTGGAGGCTGTACCAGGTCGAGTAGGCGGGCATCCGGGCGGCGGGCGCGATGCCGGGGTGCTTCAGGCCCTCTGCCCACCAATCGGTGACGGCCCGCAGCGTGGCCGCGAAGTGGCGGCCGCTGAGGTCGAGCCGCAGCCGCAGCGGCGGCCCGTCCGCGGTGAGGTCCTGTTCCACGGTGAAGGCGAACTCACCGCTCTCCTCCACCACACCGGCGCCGACGCGCACGGGTGCGGAGGTCTCGCCCGCGGCGGCGGTGCACAGTGCGCGGTCGTCGGCGCCGACCAGACTGGCGACGGGCGCGCCCAGGGCGAGCGAAACGGTCCGCGGGGCGACCCAGGACGGCGGCAGCCAGCGGGAGGCGTTGGTGTCCGGCGTCCAGTAGGCGGTGGCCCCGACGCAGGGGATCCGCCATTCGGCGCGGACCGTGGCCGCGTCCGATGCCGTGACCTCTATCAGGGCCACGCCGCCGCCGGCCCGGGTGACTGCGGTGTCCAGCCGGTCGCATCCCAGACCGGTGAGGTGGACGGTGAGCGGGGTGCCGGCGTCGTGGAGCAGCCCGGTGTCGAGTTGTCGGTGGACGACGGTGGCGGGTGTCGCGTCTGCCGGCGCGTTGGGGCGCCAGACCTGGACGGGCTGCTGCGAGACCGTGGGGACTTCGGGGGTCACAGTGGTCACTCCTTGGTGGCACCGGCCAGCAGGCCGGAGATGAACTGGCGTTGCAGGACGAGGAAGAGGGCCATCACGGGGATGGCGGCGATGGCCGCCGCGAGCAGGACCTGCGCGTAGTTGGTGGTCGCCAGCCCCTGCAGGGTGGCGGTGGCCACCGGCAGCGTGTACATGTCGGGGCTGCGCAGCGCGATCAGGGGCCACACGAACTGGTTCCAGCCGCCGAGGAAGACGAACAGGGCGAGCGCCGCGATGACCGGCCGGTTGACCGGGATGACGATCCGCCAGAGCACCCGCAGTTCACCCGCGCCGTCGACACGGGCCGCGTCGAGGAGTTCGTCGGGCATGGAGCGCAGCGCCTGCCGCATCAGGAAGATGCCGAACGGGGTGACCAGCCCCGGGAGGATGACGGACTGGTAGGAGTCGATCAGGCCCAGTTTCATCATCATCTCGAAGATCGGGATGAGCATCACCGTGTCGGGCAGGACGAGGGTGCTGAGCAGCAGGACGAAGAACAGATTGCGTCCGCGGAACTCGAACTTGGCGAAGGCGTACCCCGCGAGGACCGAGACGACGACCGCGCCGATCGTCTGGACGCCTGCCACCAGCACGGTGTTGAACAGGACACGGGTGAGCCCGATGGAATCCTGGAGGCCCTGGAGGTTCTCCATGAGGTGACCGCCGGGCAGCAGCTTCGGCGGCCAGGAGAAGACATCGCTGTTCTCCTGTGTCGCGGCCATGGCGAGCCAGTAGAACGGACCGACGCAGAGCCCGAAGGCTCCTGCGAGAAGCAGGGTGAGGACGAGGCTGCGGCGCTTCACTTGCGCTCCCCCATCAGGCGGAACTGCAGGAGTCCGAGCACCGCCACGATCAGCGCCAGCGCGTAGGCAAGGGCCGAGGCGTAGCCGAAGTCGAAGTATTTGAAGCCGTTGTTGTAGAGGTACATGGTGACCGTCAGGGTGGAGTTGTCGGGGCCGCCGCCGGTGAGGACGTAGGGCTCGTCGAAGAGCTGGAGGGTGCCGATGGTGGAGAGCACCACGGTGAGGAGCAGGATCGGGCGCAGCTGGGGAAGGGTGATGGAGACGAAGCGGCGGATCGGTCCCGCGCCGTCGACCTTGGCGGCCTCGTACAGCTCCTGGGGAACGCCCTGCAGGCCGGCCAGGTAGATCACCGCGTTGTAGCCGGTGTAGTGCCAGGTGATGACGAGGACGACGCCGACGCGGGCCCAGAAGGGGCTGCCGAGCCAGTTGACCCGGTCGATCCCGAACCAGGACAGGACCCAGTTCAGCAGTCCTGCGTCGCGGTTGAGGATCACGGAGAACATCACGCCCGCTGCGACCAGACCGGTCAGCGAGGGCACGAAGACGCCGAGCCGCCACAGCGGGCGCAGCCAGACCTTGGTGGAGTTGAGGCCGAGGGCGACGAGCAGGGCAAGGCCGAGCATCAGCGGCACCTGGACGACCAGGATCAGCGCGGTGTTCTTCAGTGCGGTCCAGAACAGGGGGTCGTGCAGCAGGCGTCGGTAGTTGTCGAGCCCGGTGAAGTGCCGGCCTGTGCCGTTGCCGGTGGTGAGGCTGATCCAGAGCGAGGCGACGACGGGGTACGCCTTGAAGATCGCGAACCCCAGGACGGCGGGCATGATCAGCAGGTACGGGACGGAGGCGCGGGTCAGCAGCCGGCGGCGGGCCGGGCGGGTGCGGCCTGGTCGCTTGAGGGGGCCGCGGACGGCCGCGGTAACGGTGTCGGGAGCCCGTTCGGGCGAGGCGAGGGACATGGTGGTCAGGCCGCCCGCTGCCGGCCGGTCTGCTGGGCCAGCTGGTCGGCGGCGCCTTCTAGGGCGCCGGCCGGGTCGGCACCCTTGAGCAGCACCTTGGTCTGGGCGTCGCTGGCGAACTTGAGGGCGCGGGCGTAGTCGCCGGTGAAGTTGGTGGCCCGGGCGTCGGCGGCGAGCGATTCAACGAAGGGCTTCAGCACCTTCTGGCCCCCGTAGAAGGGGGCCGGCGCACTGAACTTCGGGTCGTCGTACGCCGCCGTGAGGGCGGGGAAGACACCGCCGATGCTGAACATCCGGTTGATCTCGGCAGGCTTGGTGAGCGCGTACTCGATGAACCGCCAGGCGGCCTTGCGGCGCGTGCTGGAGCCGGCGACGGCCAGGTAGGTGGAGTTGACGATGGCGTTGCGCTTGCCCCCGGGCACTGCGGCGGGCGGCTGCATGGCACGCCACTTGCCCTTCTGCTCGGGGTATGTGGTGGCCAGGTACTCCACGGCCCAGGCGGCCTCCGCGTAGGTGGCGAGTTTTCCCTGGCTGAGGAGGCGCTTCTCCGTGCCCTGACCCGCGGTGTCGGCGACCAGCCCGGCGTCGTTGAGCCGCTTGATGAGGGTGAGGGCCTTGACGGCCTCCGGGGAGGCGAGCGTGATCTTCCCGTCCTGGTCGAAGTAGAACGCGTCCTGGAGTTGCAGCAGGTTCTGGAAGAAGTCCATGTCCTGGGTGGCCCCGGTCCTGTCGATCCCGAGCAGCTGGACCCCGGTGGCGTCGAGGATCTTCGACCCTGCGGCGGTCATGTCGTCCCAGTCGCTGATGGCTGCGGGGTCGACACCGGCCTTCTCGAAATGGTCGCGTCGATAGAAGAGACCGAGCGGGTTGACCTCCCACGGCAGGGCGTGGGCTGCCTTGTCCTTACCTATGACGGTCGGCCACAGACCCTTGGCGAAGGCGTCCTTGTGCCGGTCGGCGCCGAGCTCCGACAGATCGGCGATGCCGTCGGGGAACTTGTCCAGATAGCCGGGCAGGTAGTCGACGCCGATGTGGAGGACGTCCGCGAGACCCTGGCCTCCCGAGGCGAGCCCGACGGTGATCTTGTCCCAGATGGCCGGGTTGCCGACGTCCTGGACGTCGACCTTGATTCCGGGGTTGTCGCGCTCGAAGGAGGGGACGACGCTGCGCAGGCCCTTGGCCGCGGTGGTCCAGCTCCAGACGGTGATCGTGCCGCTGTCGCCGTCGGCTCCGGCGCCGCCCGATCCGTTGTCGCCACAGGCGGCCAGGCCGAATCCGGCGGCGGAGGCAGTGGCGAGCTGAAGCAGACGGCGACGGCTCAGTTGCTGGGACATATGGGCTCCTGGAAGTGGGACGTGGTGTGGGACGTGGTGTGGGACGTGGGGCGGGTGATGGTGTGGAGGGCCTCGGTGAGCAGGTCCGCCGCGGCGTCGGACGTCGAGGCGTGGGGGGACAGCCGGATCCACTCGTCGCGGCGGGTGGTGACGACTCCGCCCGCTTCGAGGGCACGGTGGACGGCAGCTGGATCATGGCCGGGCAGCCGGAAGGCACCGATGCCGCCGCGTTCCTGGGGCCCGATCCCGTCCAGCAGGACCTCGGCACCGGCGAGGCGCGCACGGTCGAGCAGTTCGCCGAGTACGGCGCGGATGCGACCGCCGACGACGGCCGCTCCGCCCTGGGCCGCCAGGTCGTCGATCGCCGCACCGAGGGCCGCTGCGGCCGGGAAGTCCGGGTTGGTGGCGAGATGGGCTGCGGCCCCGGCCAGCGGCGGCGCCGGATGCCGCGCCGCGAAGGGCTCCGCGACGCCGGCCCAGCCGCCGAGCCCGGGAACCAGGCGCTCGCCGCACCGGTCTCGGATCAGCAGCAGTGCGGCTCCCCAGCCGGCCCGCATCCACTTCTGGCCGCCGCTGACGAGGATGTCCGCGGCGTCCGCTTCGAGCGGGACGGCACCCAGCCCCTGGATGGCATCGACGATCAGGAGCCGGCCGGGTCCGAGGACCTCCTTGAGGGCGGCGAGCGGTGCCAGGTGGCCGGTGAGCGAGTCGACGGCGCTGACGGTGAGGGCGGTGACATCGGGGGTGAGGTGTCGGCGCAGCAGATCGGGCGTGATGTGCCGCTCCCCGACCGAATCGACGAACCGGACGGCGGGGCCGCCGCGCCCGGCGAAGCGGAGCCAGGGGTAGACGTTGGCGGGGAACTCGCCGCGGGGTACCAGGACGGTCCCGGGGCCGGAGAGTGCGGCGGCCACGGTGAACAGGCCGTTGCTGGTGGACGGGGCGAGGGCGATTTCGTGCGGCCGGGCGTCGAGCAGCGATGCCGCCGAGGCCAGGGAGGCCTCGTGGAGGGCGAACAGCTGGTCGAGATCTGCAGGGTTCACCCGGCCGGCGAGCGCGGCCGCGTCGGTGCGCGCGGCGGCGGCCGGGCGGGAGAGCGGGCCGATCCTGGCGTAGTCGAGGTAGCCCGCCATCGGACCACCGACGGGAGCCGCGCCTGAGGCCGCGGAAGTGGCGGCTTCGGGTACCTGAATAATTTGATCGTTCAAAAAACTGACCTAACGAGGCTTGCTGCAAGTACGTTCCGGGAATTTGAAGGTTCAGATTAGGGAGATCACCCCCTCGCGGCAAGAGGTTCGGCAAAACCGGCTTCCCGGAGCCTGCCGATGGGTCCGCGCGAGTGCTCCGGTGCGCGCTGCATGCCGACGTGAGCCGGGCTCCGCCGTGACCTCCGGACAGGCGCGCATCCCGCCGGTCCCCGGCGGGTCCTCGCGCGAGTCACCCCAGCGCGCCGCACCACCCCGCCGGCATACGCGGCTGTGTTACGACCACCTGGCCGGCACCGTCGCGCCGGCAATCACCGACGCGATGGCCGGGCGCGGGCTGCTGGAGTGGGGGCCGAGCCGGGTCTGACCGGCAAGGGCACCCACTGGGCACGGCCTTCACGCGCAACTGCCGAGGGTGCGGGCACGCCATGTCCCTTCATGCCCGCAAGGACAACAACGCGCTCCCGCGGGTCCCGGACCACCGGGGCGCACCGGTCGTACCCAGTCACGCTGCTCCTTACCCGCCCACCCCGGCTCCCGCATGGGGCGCACCGGCCCTGGCACCCGCTCCCGCGTCGGGTGCGCCGCCCCGGACGCCCGCGGTGCGAGCCCCGCCCCCGGCGCCCGCACCGGCTCCGGCGGCCCCCACCCGGAGTTCGCAGGAGATCATGGATCTCCTGCGGCAGCTCGGCGAACTCCGCGACGCGGGTGTCGTCACTCCTGCTGATTTCGAGGCGAAGAAGGCCGACTTCCTCAGCCGCCTATGACCCCACGGATCAGTCCCCGGGGTGGGCCATCGCGTCGATGGCGACCGCCGCCGCCAGGACGGTGGCAGGGTCGGCATCCGGCCCGACGTCGAGGCCGTAGGTGTCCCGGACGCGGAACCACTTCTTCGACACCTCGGCCACTTTGTAGCCGTCCCGCTCGATCGTGTACTCGTGGTCGAGGATGTTGCCGACCACGCGCAGGTCCTCGCCGTCCTCCTGCTTGATCCGCCACCGGTCGCGCAGCGGTCCGATGACGGCCTTCTTGACGATCGCCACGCGCCGGCCGTCGGCGTCCTCGATCGCCATCGAGTCCTTGATCCGCAGCGGCCGACTCTGCACTGTGGCGACGCGCCGCCCGTCGCGGTCCTCGATGTGGTACGTCCGGCGTGCCCGCAGTGCCTTGCCGTTGACCTTGTACTGATGGTCGCCGGCCTCGTCGTCGATCCAGTAATCGTCGCCGATGGAGATCATCTTCTGCCGCATCCGAAAGCGGGTCACGCCTTCGCCGTGGTCGAACGCACGATTGGCGTGACGGCGGTCCTTGCGCTCCTGGAACATCACGCGTCCTTCCCGCCGTCTGTCGAGGGATCGGACCGGGCTCCGTGACGGCAGTCCCACCTTTCCTATCCCGCTCTCGGCAGACCCGCACCTTTTGGGAGGCGCCTCGGACTGACAGGCGCCTCAGGTGAGCTGCCCTGAGTTTTGCAGCGGCCGGTTTTTGTGGTTTCAGGCGGAGTTGGTTGTCGCCTGGGATCGGTGGTGCTGGGCCTCGAATTCTTCGGGTGGGAGGTAGTCGAGGGCGGAGCGCAGGCGTTCGGTGTTGTACCAGCCGACACACTGAACGGCTGCGCGTTCGACCTGGTCAGCGTCGCGCCATGGGCCGTGGTGCTCGATCGATTCGGCTTCGAGGGAGCCGTTGAGGGCCTCTGCCATCGCGTTGTCATAGCTGTCGGCGACGGAGCCGACGGACGCGGTCGCGCCGGCCTCGTCCCACAGCGAGGAGGGGCGGGCGGAGCCGAGGAGCGAAGGACGGGTCGGCGCTGCGCGGGATCGCACCGGGCCTCCCGCTCACCCGGCGGCCTGGCTCTCCCTCTCTGTTCGCGTCGCATGCTGCGCGAGCAGGTACGGGGTTACCCGCCGGCCCCGGCCATCCGGCGCTGCAGTTCCGCGTGGCGGAACTGGTAGACCGCCCCGACCTGGCGCAGGACCCCTCGGTGTTCATGAGCGTCGGCCAGGAATTGCATGAGCCGCCAGGGCAG
This sequence comes from Streptomyces sp. NBC_00464, assembly GCF_036013915.1. Lineage (NCBI taxonomy): Bacteria > Bacillati > Actinomycetota > Actinomycetes > Kitasatosporales > Streptomycetaceae > Streptomyces > Streptomyces sp. NBC_00464. The sequence continues at coordinate 691,137 of NZ_CP107899.1, forward strand.
CCGTCCGCGCAGAGCCAACCAGTAGTGCGCGAGGCGGAACGTCCCACCCGCTGCCTGGGTGAAGGCGATCGCGAGTCCCGAGATGACGCCCATGGCGGCACCGGGAGCAAGACCGGCGGTGAGCAGTACGGCCGGATCGGTGGCGAGCTGCAGTTCGGTGGTGACAGCCAGGCCGGTCACCAGATCGACGACGGTCCCGACGGCGAGCGCCATGCCGAGGAAGATCAACGCGAAGGTGCGGACGTCGCGACGCAATACCGCGTTGGGGTCTCCCGCCGCAGTCAGGTCCGTAGGAACTCCGGTGAGCCCGGCGATGAGAGTGCCGACGACTCCGGTGACGAGGCCGACCATGCCCCCGGCAGCGAGCCCCGCGACGAGTCCAGCCGCCAGGGCGAGCGCGCACCCCACCGCGAGACCCCCGGCCGCGCCGACAGGCGACCAGTGCAACCTCTGCGCCGGCTCGCTCCGCCCCGTGAGCCAGGCCGTGAGCCCGGCCGCCAGGCCGATGCCCACGCCGTTGATGATCCCGGACGGAAGGCCAGGACCGATACCGGACATGAGACCAGCTGTGGCCCCGCCAACGGTTCCACCGACAAGGCCGCCTTTCGGGCCGCTGGCGGGCCCGACGGCCAGCCCCACGCCCAGTCCGGCCGCGATGCCTCCCGCCGGGCCGACGGCGAACCCGATGTCCAGAAAGCTCGCCAGCCCTGACAACAGACCGCCCAGGAGCCCTCCGGCCAGGCCACCGGCCAGTCCGCTCAGGGCGCCCCGGCCAGACCCGCTGACCCGTCGGACCGGCAGCGCGACCAGGAATCCCAGGAGAATGCCACTTCCCAGACCAGCACCGAAGCCGATGCCGATGTTCGCTCCGAAGCCGGCGACAAGCGCACCGACAAGGCCACTCGTAGCCCCCATCAGAAGGCCGACGAGAGACCTCGGGGCGGAGTGCCGCAGGTGCCACCACGCAAAGTCGGTGGTTCCCTGCAGCCGCGATTCCAGATGGGCGCCGAGGAAGGCCAGCCAGCGTTGAGCGTCCGCGGCCTGCCAGCGGGGACGCTTCCGGGGATCCGGGTGGGGCCGGTAGGCCGCCGGAATAAAGGCGTCGAAAAGGTACTGCTGGATGCTGCTCACCGTGGGGAAGCGCGTCATGTCGCACAGTTCGGCAGGGTTCGGGAGGGAGCCGGTCTGTTCGCCGGGTCGGGGGTTGTAGAGGGTGCGGGCCAAGAAGAGCATGAGCGGCGTGCTGAGAGCCTGGGCGAGGGCGGTGTCGTCATTGCTGAGGTGGCTTATCACGGGTGCCCAGCGTGCGGCCGCGGCCGTGCCCGAACCGCCCGAATCACGCAGCAGGTACTCGTCCGTCACCTCGTGGTCTACCGGCTGAAGTGCCACCCCCGCTACCCCGGACAACTTCGATGGGACGGACGTGGTGGGGGCCAGCGCCTCCCGGAACTCGTGTTCCCTGCTGGACAGGACGATCCTCCCACCCGGTGACAGAGCGGCGTTGACCTGGCTGAGCGCCGCCGGGCGTACGGCTGCGGGAATCTCGTCGAGCCCGTCCAGGACGGGAAGCAGCAGACGGTGCGTGATCAGCGCCTGTGCCCAGTTCATACGTTCCAGGAAGCCGTGGCCCGGTGCTCGCAGGGCTGGGTAGTCCTGGAGGAGTTGCTCACACATCCAACTCTCCAAGTCCTGCTCGGACGGATTCCATGTGGAGAGGGAAAAGAGGATCGGCACAGCACCCCCGAGCGGTCGCCGCTCCAGCAGCGACAGAACCAGGCGAACCAGCAGGATGGTCTTGCCGGAGCCTGGTGCGCCGAGCACGACCAACCGACCGGTAGGGACGCTTTCCAGTACGTTGTCGATGGCGCCGTCGGTGCCCGCAAGTGCATGGGGGTCCGATGCCCAGGCGCCTGGGTCGCTGTGCAGCCCGCTGGGCCATGCAGCGGCTGCCGACGTGATGTGTCGCCACTCCTCCACCAGCTCCCCGGCCGCCGGCTTCCAGGACACTGCCAACGGGTAGGGATCGTTGAGCCGCCGCACGCGTGTCTCGGCTTCCCACTGACGGCGGACGGCGACAGCCAGCTCGTCGGCGATCTGTTCCAGTCCCCTACCCGTGGCGGCTTCGACGCGGTCGGCGCGGAATGCCGCCCAGGCCAGGTAGGTACCGGCAAGCGTCGGAAGAAGACCCGCGGCCGCCGACGCCACTCCCGACCCGGTCACGCGGGCGATCGCCAGCGCCCCACAGACACCTGCCAGGAACAGCCCGAGAACGATCGCACCCGTACGTCGTGTCGGCACCTCGAGACTCCCCTCACCATGGCCGCGAAGAGCCACCGCCAAGTTCGTGATCAGCTACGAGTTTGGGCCCGACGTACACGAGTCGGAAGGTGTTGCTCGGGAATCAGCCGGAAGTGACCCGTCCCTGGGAGAAGCGTGCGTGCGAGCAGGGTCAGGACTTCCTGCCATTACCGCGCGCGGGACGTAGAAACAAGCCATCGCGGCCCGCACCAGGGTCCCCGTCGGCGGTCGTGGCCCGCAGTGGCGGGGAGAGCGTGTTCGCTTCCCGTGGGTGTTGCCCAACGGGCTCCTTCGGCGGTCAGAGGGCGGCGCGGGTCGGCAAGCGCATCTGCTGCGAGGCCACTACTGGCGATTGATCCATGCCGCAGGTAGCCCACGATCGGCACATGCCCCCGGGAACCGCGTCACCGGGCCGGGATCGGTTGGGTGAGGTTCACCGGGTTGCCGTCGGGGTCCTTGATGTGGGCGACGCGCTGTCCCCACGGCATGTCCTTGGGGCCTCCCCCGACCGAGCCGCCGAGCGCCTCCACCCGGGCGAGCGTCTCGTCGACGTCGTCGACACCGATGCTGAGCAGGATCCGCGGCGCCGCCCCGGCCCCCGGGTCCGCCTTGGTCACCAGCCCGAGGTCGGTGTCGCCGATGCGCAGGCCGCGGTAGAAGGCCGGGCCTTCCTCCGGTACCCGGAAGATCTCCACGGCGCCGAACAACTTCGTATAGAAGCCGAGTAGAACGTCCTGGTCGGCAGTCAGGATCACGGGCTGGATGGTGGACATGGCACTCCTGTCGGGAACGGTTGTGTCTTGGGTAGACCGTTCGAGAACGGTCAACTCATCGGCAAAACCACCGCGCCGGACGACCTGCAACACAGGCTGCCGCCGCCCACGACGAGCACGAGTACCCCGGAACGAGGTCACGCCACCCTGCTGACCTGCCACATCAGGATGGCGGAGCTTCTTTGTATCGAGAAGCCGTCGCTGTTCATGGTGGCGATTACGCGGACGGACTTCCTGGTGCCGGTCTCGCTGGGTGCGGGGCAGGGGCCAGGGACCGTCCAACGGCTGGCTGAGGTTCGAGGAATTCAAGTGCTCGCGGGACGAACAGGTCGTGGTTCTGGAAGATCGCGCCGTGTCCGGCGTCGGGGTAGAGGGGGACGAGTTCGCCTCGGGGCAGCCGGGCAGCCAGGTCGATGGTCGTCCGTGCGCTCCTTCAGCCGCGCCAGGAACTCGCGCGCCGCCCGTCGGCCACCCTCGGTCCGGGTGAAGAAGAGGTAGTGCTTCGGGTCCTTGCGCCGCAGGGTCGCCCTCAGCATGTCTTGGACAGTGACGGACGTGACCTTGTCGATGCCGGGTCCGCCGGCGGGGCCCGCGCCCGCGAGGATGAGCTTGCGTACGAGATCGGGTTCCTCGGCCGCGATGACCTGGGCGATGAAGCCTCCCATCGACAGGCCAGCTGTACAGGAACTTCTCGTGGTCCGCGGTGACGGGTGCTCCGCGGCTCGTTCCCGCCCTCACGTCATCGTGACGACGACCTTGCCGGCCTTTGCCCGTCCCTTTTCGACGTACTCCATCGCCTGGAGGGTTTCGTCGAACGGGAAGACGCGGTCGACGACGGGGCGGATCTTTCCGGCGTCGATGAGAGGGGTGAGTTCGCGCAGTTGGTCGCCGTTGGCCTTCATGAAAAGGAACGAGTACGTCACACCGTGGCGCTTGGCGCTGCGCCGGGTCCTGAAGCTGAGGGCGGTCATGGCCAGGCGGAGGATCGGGTTCGCGCCGAGTTCGCGGGCGAAGGCCGGGTCGGGCGGGCCCGCGACGCTGATGGCCATGCCGCCGGGCCTGAGCACGCGCAGGGACTTGGCGAGGTTCTCGCCGCCGAGGCTGTCCAGGACGACGTCGTAGCCGTCGAGGAGCTCCTCGAAGTCCTGCGTGCGGTAGTCGACGACGATGTCCGCGCCGAGGTCCTTGGCCAGGTCGACCTTGGTGGTGCTCACGGTGGTGGCCACGTGCGCGCCCAGCGCCTTGGCCAGCTGGACGGCGATGGAGCCCAGGCCGCCGGCGCCCGCGTGGACGAGGACCTTCTGGCCCGGCTGCACGTGGGCCCGCTCGACCAGGGCCTGCCATGCGGTCAGTGCGACCAGTGGGAGGGAGGCGGCCTCGGCCATGGTGAGGGTGGCGGGTTTGGGTGCCAGGTCGTTCTGGTGGACGGCGATGAGTTCGGCGAAGGTGCCGATGCGGTCCTTGTCGGGCCGGGCGTAGACCTCGTCGCCCACCGCGAACCGGGTGACGGACGGGCCGACCCGGACGACCGTCCCGGCGAGGTCGTTGCCCAGGACGAGCGGGAGACGGTAAGGCATGAACGCCTTGAAGTCCCCGTTGCGGATCCTGAGATCCAGCGGGTTGACGCCCGCCGCGTGGATCTTGACCAGAACGTCGTCGGCGCCCACCTGCGGGTCGGGTAGCTCGGCGGCGCGCATCTCTGCTTGGCCGCCGTATCTCTCGACCATGAAGGCCCTCATCGTCGTCTCCGTTCCGATTCCTGCCCGTGAGAGGGCGGGGTTTCCACTCGCCCCGGGCTTCTCCCGGTACGAGACAGTTTCTGTTGTTCTTCTGGCTACGGCGCGGGCGCGCCGCAGCCCGCAGCCGCGTTCACCCATCAGGCCACCGGCACGAGCGGGCCTCGTCCGGCGCGCCGCCCGCTCCCCAGCCGGTGCCGAAGTTCGCGGTGCCGAGTGCGTACTCGGAGACGCGCAGTCCGGTCCGGTGGCCCAAGGTCGCGTAACGCATGAGATGCCCTCGTGCGAGGGGTCGGAAGGTGGTCGCGCCGGGGTGGAGGCGTGAGCTCAGCCGGCGTTCGGCTGGGGTGCCGCAGAAAGGCTCTGCTTGACGTACCGGCTGGTCTCGTCGGCGAGGATCTCGGGCAGGCCGGTCTCGATGCCGGACAGGGCCTGGGCCGCGACGTCGGCGGCGGAGACCTTCTGATCGGCGGGTACGCCGGCGGCCATGTCGGTGTCCATGTAGCCGACGTGCAGCGCCGAGACGGTGATGCCGCGCGGTGCCAGCTCCTCGCGGGTCGCGTCGCTCAGCGCCCAGGCGGCGGCCTTGGAGGCCGCGTAGGAGCCGAGGCCGGCCGGGTGGAACCAGGACAGGGCGGACAGGACGTTGAGTACGGCGCCGCCACCGTTGCCCTCGATGACGGGGGCGAACGCGCGGGTCGCGACGAGCGGGCCGAAGAAGTTGGTCTCCATCTCCCGGCGCACCTCATCGACGTCGCCTCCGATCAGCGTCACCCCGGTGGAGATGCCCGCGTTGTTGATCAGCAGTGTCGCGTCGGACGCCACACGGGCGGCCTCCTGTATCGACGCCTCGTCCGTGACGTCCAGTCGCAGCGGGATGACGCCGGGGACATCGACCGTCTCCGGGCGTCGGGCCGCGCCGTACACCTTCGCGCCGCGCTCGACGAGCTGGGCGGCCAGGTGCCGCCCGAGCCCCCGGTTGGCGCCGGTGACGACCGCGACCGTGTTCTTCAGTTCCATACCTGCTCCTGGTGCCGGCGGGCGCCGGCGGCAGCCCGCAACAAATTAGATTATGCACCCAATCTAAACATGGGTTTATGATAGATGCCAGTCGACATCCAAACGGGAGGTGGTCATGGGCCGCGTATCGCAGGCACAGGCGGAGGAGAATCGCAGGCGGGTCGTGGACACCGCATCCCGCCTGTTCCGGGAGCAGGGCACACAGGTCAGCGTCGCCGACCTGATGAAGGCGGCCGGTCTGACCCACGGCGCGTTCTACAAGCAGTTCGCCTCCAAGGAGGCGCTCGTCGACGAGGCCACCGCCCACGCCTTCGCCGAACTCACCCAGCGCTACGGCACTGGGCTCGAGCAGCACGACGGGCAACGCGACGCCGCCCAGCAGGCGCTGATCGACACCTACCTCTCCGCCGAGCACCGCGACGACCCGGCGGACGGCTGCCCGGTCGCCGCGCTCGCCACCGACATCGCGCGCGAGGGCGGGGGACGTGCGGCCCGTCGCGTCTACACCGAGGGAGTGGCCGGCTTCGCCGACTTCCTCGCCACCGACGACCAGGACGGCATCGTCCGCCTCTGCACCCTGTTCGGCGCACTGGTCCTGTCCCGGGCCACCAAGGGCTCCCCACTGTCCGGGGAGATCCTCGCCGCCGCGCACGCAGCTTTGACGGAAACCGGCTGATCAAGGGCGCGCGCTCGTGGGCGACGAGGCGTCTGCGGCCAGGCGGAGACGGTGGGAAAGGCGCCGGCGTCCGGCGCACCGACTGAGCGTCGATGATCCCCGCCGAAGGCTGCGCCTCACGGCCTCGCGCTCACGAACCTTCCCACGCAGCCGGTCATGGAATTCCGCGACCGGCCCGTGCTCCCGCCACCGCCGGAAGAGGCCCTGCCTTCATGCCCCGACGGGCCACGGACCACCCGCGCGGGAACCTTGTTCACCCCACACGCTCCACGACCACCGACCGAGCTGACAGGTGCCGGTGTCATCGCTGGATGGCGTACAGAGCGTGGTCCTTACTGCCGACGTAGACCACATCGCCCGCCACCATCGGGGAGCACTCCAGACCAGCGCCTGTGCGGAAGGCCCAATGCTTCTTCCCGGTTCGCGCATCCACCGCGTACAGATGACTGTCCTCACTGCACACGTAGACCACCCCGTCCGCTACGGCCGCGGCGGAGAAGACACTGCTTTCGGTTTCGAAAGCCCAGCGCTTCTTGCCTGTCGCGGCGTCCAGCGCGAACAGATACTCGATGCTGTCGCCGACGTACACCACACCACCTGCCACGGTCGGCGACAGGAGAGCACGGTTGCCGACAATGTTCTTGTATTTGGCGCCGGCGAGGGACCACTGCTGCTTCCCCGTCGCGGCATTCACCGCGTACAAGCGACTACTGGAGACGTAAACCAGGCCGTTGGCCACGACCGGGGCGGAGTTCACCCCATCGAGGATGGGGAAGGCCCAACGTTGCTTTCCCGTCTCGGCGTCCAGCGCATAGAGATGATCGTCGTCACTGCTGAAGTACACGACACCGTTCGCCACGACCGGCGACTCCGACACCTCGCCGTTCCTGCGGCAGCGAAAGCTCCATCTCTGTTTTCCTGTCACCGCGTCCACCGCGTAGAAGTGTTCGTCACTGCTGCCGCAGTAGACGACGTTGTCGACCACGACCGGCGACCCGAATATCGATCCGTCGCCAAATACCCAGCGTTTTTTGCCGGTTGCGGCGTCCACCGCGTACAGGCCGTTGAGGTACGTGCCCACATAGAGCAGATCGCCCACGACAACAGACGCCGAATAGACCACACTGCCGGTGTCGAGGGACCAGTGCTTCTTGCCCGTGGCAGCGTCCAGCGCGTACACGTTGTTGTCGTTGCTGCCGAAGTAGACGACGCCGTTCGCGATGGTCGGTGTCGTCTTCACCTCGTCGTCGGTCTGGAAGGCCCACAGTTGCCGGCCGGGCTTTCGGGGGGCCGCCGGTGGAGTGGTGGTACGGATCGGCTTCCGTGCGGATGATTGAAGGGCGGAGGGCGAGCCGGCGGAGCCGGAACCCCCGTCGGCGGTCTTCCAGGCCGCGACGGCGAGTCCAGCGGCGGCTGCCGTACCCGTCAGGGCGAACAGGACACTGCGCCGGGAGAGGGGCGGAGGCGTGTCGCCGGGGCTTTGCGCGACATGGTCGGCGGTCCGGGTGGGCTCGCTGTGCAGGGCCGGGGCAGTGGCCGGCGGGGTGTCGGTTGCGGCGGGTGTCGCGGGCACGGCAGGCATCTGCGGGGGTTCGGGCGTGGCTCCGTGCAGTGAGGCGAGTACGTCCGGCGCGGTCGGGGTCGGTGCTGCGGCAATCGCGGGCGTCGAGGCAGGGTTGCGGGGCAGAGGGGTGGCGGCCATGTTCCGGACCAACCGGTCGACCGCGTCGGGCATCCAGCCGGGCTCGGTGAGCAGGGGCGCCGCTTCGGCCGTATCTCCCTCGCCCGGGGCGGTCATCCGATGCAGCAGGTCGGCCACCGACGGCCGCTGATCGGGCTCCTTGGCCAAGCAGGCCGCCACGATCCGGCGCAGTTCCGGCGGAAGAGCGTCGAGGTCGGGCTCTTCGTACACGGCGCGGAAGTGCAGGGCGTGGGGGGTGCCGGTGCCGAACGGGCCGATGCCGGCGGCGGTGTAGGCGAGTACCGCGCCGAGCGCGAAGACGTCGCTGGCGGGCCCGACGGGCCGCCCGGTGAGTTGTTCCGGGGACATGAAACCTGGCGTGCCGATCGTCATGCCGGTATGGGTCAGTGCGCTGGCCTCGCTCGCCGTCGAAATACCGAAGTCGATCACTCGGGGGCCGTCAGGGGCCAGCAGAACGTTGGAGGGTTTCAGATCGCGGTGCACGACGCCGGCGGCGTGGATCGCCTCCAGTGCCTCCGCCAGACCGGCGCCGAGCGCCAGCGCGTGCTCGGCCCGCCACGGCCCGTGCCGGCCAACCGCTTCGCCCAGCGGCACACCCGATACGTAGACGGTCGCCAGCCAGGCCGGAGAACCGTCGGGTTCGGCGTCGACAACCCCGGCGGTGAAAGCCCCGTTCACTCTGCGGGCCGCCGTCACTTCGCGAACGAAGCGGCGCCGGAAGTCCATGTCCCGGGCCAGCTCCGGACGTACCACCTTCAGCGCGACCGGACGACCACCGGGCGAACGCCCCAGATACACCTGCCCCATGCCGCCCGCGCCGATCCGCGCCACGATCCGGTACCGCCCCACCTGCCGCGGGTCCTCCGGCTCCAGTCCGTCGAACAAGGCCCCTCCTCTGCGAACGACACAGCCCTCCCAGACGCTGACAGCGCATCTTGCCAGAACCGGTTGGGGTGGGAGGGGGAAGCATCAACGGGGCCACTGGGGCGCAACCGTCCTGGCGGTGTCCGCCCTCCGTTCTTGCGAGGTGTCAGTGTTCAGCGTTGGGCCACCACGGCAGCCGTGGCCGCGGCCAGAATGCGGTACAGGACGGGGACCGGTATCGCCGGGTTGGTGACCGCCGTGCCTGCCGTGTCGCGGTTGTGCAGAAGCCCGGCCAGAACGCGGGCCGGCAGCCGCGGATTGCGCACCGCGGTCCCCCGGACGTGGGCCGCCGGATCGTTCAGCAGCCGCACTGCGTCGGCCGGTGACAGCCGAGGGTCCTCGGCCGCGCGGCAGCGCACCTCGGCTTCGGGGTCGCGGGCCAGGCGCGCGACGTCGGCCGGCGTGGACTCCGGATCGTCCAGGGCCAGGCGGCGCATCCGCCCGCTGGGATCGTCGGCGTGACACAGCAGGCCGGCACGAGGGAAGTTGGGGTGGCTGCGAGGCCGGTCCGGGTGGCTGAGACTGCCGTCCCACCAGCGCCAGACCTCCAGCAGCAGGTCAGCCGGCGTGTCGTCGCATGATTCGGCGAGGAACAAGCGGACCACCCGATCCTCGTCCCCCGCCAGCCGCTTCACGACGTCCGGTGGGAGATACCGGGAGCGGGCCACGCTGCGGCGAATGAGCGGATGGGACGATGCGGCCAGACGGCGCATCGCGTCGGTGTCGCCGTGCAGGTCCGCGACCCAGAGCAGGGTGCGCGACGCCGACGTCGGTTCGAAGTCGTAGCGCACCAAGGCGCGTTGCTCTTCGGTGAGGTCGGGGCGCAGCGCCACCGTGGAGCGGATGTCGTCGCACCGATCCTCTGCCAGGACGGCGATGCCGTGCACGCTCAGGCCCGGGTTGGCGGCCAGCGCCCGGCGTATCCCCGCATCACTGTCCCGGACCAGCTCCGCCTCCAACTCGGGCTCGAGACGGCAGCGTTCGAGTGCTTCCCCTTGGGCGGGCAGCGCGGCAAAGACCTTGCGGGGCATGGGGGTGCCGGTGTGGTGGGCGAGCAGCGCCGCCGTTCGCACCGCGTTGTCGGTGTCGGTCAGCAGCCGCTTCTGCAGCGGCGCGGTGAGGTCCTCCCACCGGGCGCAGGCTGCCGTCCGCACCCGGGCGTCGGCGTCGGCCGCGAGGCCGGGGAGGTGGTGTGCGGGGAGCCCGGGGAGTTCAGCGGCCTCGGCGCGGGACGGCCCCGCGAGGAGGTCGTCGTACAGGTCTGCGGGAAGCTCGGCGCCCCAGGCGCACGCGTGCTCCGCCCAGAGCACGCGCCGCTTCGGCGACGGTTCGGCGCGGACCAGGCGTACCCACTGATCGGACGTGAGCTTGGGCCGGAAGGTGTCGGCCGGCCTCGAACGTACCCGCGGATCGGGATGCGCTACGGCGGCGTCAAGCACGGCGGGCCGGTCGCAGCCGTGCAGGAACCCCTCGTCCACGTCCAGCAGCCGGATCAGCAATTCGTCCGGCGCGACCGGATTGGCCCCGATCCCCTCCGCCCAGTGCAGAGGCCAGGCAGGCCGGTTGGGCACCGCCGCCCATACCTCAGCACGCTCAGCCTCCGTCTCGCGCCCGGCGGCCGTGGCGGCCTCCTCCAGCCGCTCCGGCAGGCGGTCGAGAGCCGTCACCCGGAGCCCGCCATCGATGGGCACCTCCCCCAGCAGCACCTGGCCGTCGAGGGAGAGTGCCACAAACCCGGGGTCGCCGGTCAGCCCCGGCACCCGGCCGGCGAGGTAGCGGACCCGGGTCCACCAAGAGTCGTTGCCGCCGATCCGATGTCCCAGGACAGCCACCAGGAACTCACCGTCGTCATCGGGAAGGCGGCGCCACCATGTGGCGTTGAGCGATTCTCGGGTGGCGCCGTCCGGAGCCGCGATCCCCCGTGCGATTCGCCAGGCGGCCTCCGGCGGGAACAGGCTGGTTGGGCGCACATCCTCGACGACCGCGAGTCCGGCCCGTACGAGCAGTTCCTGGAGTCCCTCTCGGTGCTGCACCCGGTCATGATCCCCGCCGGTTCGCGGGGGGACAAGGCCCTCGGCCCAGGTACAGCCGAACCTCACCCGCGTATACGCCGGTCGTATCAACTGGCCCCACGGCAGGATCAGGACGAGCTCAGCCACTCAACCAACAGCCCGTGTTATTCATCCCGCCAAGTCCGCCGGCCACGGATGCCCCGGCCTGGACGAGCAGACCGTGGTGGTGCCTGGCACCGAGCTGGCCGCGCTGATCGTTCCTGGCGTGGCCGCCTCGCTGACGGCCGTCCTTGACCGGCGCAAGCAATTGGCCGGGTGAATCGACGAACTGCAGGAACACCTCTTTCGCAGGTCCTGGCCTCGAAGCCGGGCGTCGGGATCAGGACCGGAGCCAGGATCCCCATATGGCCACCGGCCACGACACCGCCAGGTGCCGGTACGTCGGCGGAATCCGCGCGCGGTTCGATCCCGTACTCGAAGGCGATCAGCAGAATGCCAACCCGGGCCGAGGTCCTGAAGAGCCGGCCGCTCCTTCGCAAGTTCCGCTGCAGTCCCAGCCCCAGCTGCATCAACGCAATCTTCCAGGCCGCACTCGTCCCCCCTCACGCGTCAGCGTGAGTTGGATTGGGCTCAGTGTTCGTCGTCGGGACGACGAAGCTGTTGAGGGCCTGGGGCGGTCAGCTGCTTCGCTTGACCTGTTGCGCTCAGCCACTCCGTGGCGGACGCCCCGCCGGCTGCGAGCCGCTGCGTGATCCGGTCGAACAAGTCCGTCAACGGCGCACCGACGTCCTGGCCGAACTCAGTAAGTCCGTAGGTGACTTGGGGTGGCGTCGTCGGCTCGACCTTCCGCCAGACCAGATCGTCCCGGACCAGCGCGCGCAGTGTCTGAGCGAGCATCTTCTCGCTGATGCCCTGGATGCTGTCGCGCAGCTCGAAAAACCGAAGGTCGTTGCTCCGCAAGGAGATCAGCACCCAGATGCCCCACCTGCTGGTCACGTGGTCGACCACGTCCCGCGCAGGGCAGTCGGTGTGAAACACCTCATACCGATTGCCCGCCTCGGCCTGCGTCAGCTGCGCACCTTCCCTCATGTCCGGAGCTTACCTCTGGGTATGTTCTTACGAAAAGTAAGCCTGCCTCCTAGCGTCAATTTCCGTAGTGCACAACGGACTAGGAGCTGAACATGATCGTGGTGACCGGAGCTACCGGGAATGTGGGCCGTCCTTTGACGCAGGCCCTGGCCAACGCGGGCGAGCAGGTGACGGCGGTGTCACGGCACGCGGCGGCAATGCCGGCCGGGGTCCGGCACGTGTCGGCCGACTTGGCCGAGCCGCAGGGCCTCACCCCCGCTTTGGACGGGGCGAAGGCGCTGTTCCTCCTGCTGTCCGGCGACCTGCACGCCCCCGAAGCCAGGCCGACCGACATGATCGATCTGGCCGCTGCCAGCGGGGTCCGCCGAGTGGTCCTGCTGTCTTCGCAGGGCGTGGCGACCAGGCCGCTCGGCCCCTCGCGGATCGTGATGCGCGCAGTGGAGGACGCGTTGAGAGAGTCCGGCCTGGAATGGGCCGCGCTACGACCGGGCGGCTTCGCCTCCAACGCCTTTGCGTGGGCGGAGTCCGTCCGCACGCAAGGGACGGTCGCCGCACCCTTCGGCGATGTCGGGGTTCCGGTCGTCGACCCGGCGGACATTGCGGAGGTCGCGGCGGCCTGCCTGCTGGACGACCGGCACACCGGCGGAATCTGCGAACTCACCGGGCCCGAGGTGATCACGCCCCGTCAGCAGGCGGAGGCCATCGCCGCCGCGCTCGGCTCGCCGGTGCGGTTCCACGAACTCACCCGCGAGGAGGCCAAGACCGCGATGACCCGGTTCGTGCCACCGGAGCTCGCCGACGACACCCTGGACATCATCTCCGCCCCGAACCCCGCCGAACTGCGGATCAGCTCGGACGTGGAACGAGTCCTCGGTCGCGCTCCGCGCCGTTTCGACGACTGGGTCGCCCGCAACATCGCCGCTTTTCGCTGAGGCACGACTCAACTGAAGCGCCCGGGCGGCCCCGTGCGACTACGGGCGCATGAGGCCGCCCCATAGTGTCACCGCCCACCATCACCCAAGAGACGAACAGGCGTTGCCGCAGGTCGGCAACGCCTGTTCCGCCGCCCCCGCACGCAGCACCCCTGCGCCCAGTCCGAACCCGTCCAGGATATTGACGTGTCACCGCCAATCGTGGCTTGATGAACGCCGCAATGCATGGGAGCGCTCCCATGCATGCGTACCGCACTCCCGCTTCCGCCCCCTTCGGAAAGGACACCCGTGCGCAGCAGACGCCACCCCCTCCTCACCGCTTGCCTGGCCGCCCTGTTCGCCTTAGCCGTCGGCTTCGGCCTGACCGGCGCCCCACCCGCCGCGGCCGCCGCCGCGGCCCCGGTACGGATCATGCCGCTCGGCGACTCCATCACCGGCTCCCCGGGCTGCTGGCGCTCCCTCCTCTGGGACCAACTGCAGAACGCCGGTTACACCGACATCGACTTCGTCGGCACTCTGAACGCCCAGAGCTGCGCCCTCACGCACGACGCCGACAACGAAGGCCACGGCGGCTTCCTGGCCACCACCACCGCAGACCAGAACCTGCTGCCCGGATGGCTGGCGGCGACCGCGCCGGACATCGTTGTGATGCACTTCGGCACCAACGACGTCTGGAGCAGCATCGCTCCGGACACCATCCTTGCCGCGTACACCAAGCTGGTCGGCCAGATGAGGGCCGCCAACCCGGCGATGAAGGTGCTGGTCGCCCAGCTCATCCCCATCAACCCGAGCAGCTGCGCCGAGTGCGCCGCTCGTACGGTCGCCTTCAACCAGCGCATTCCGGCCTGGGCCCAGGGCATCACCACCGCGCAGTCGCCGGTATCCGTCGTCGACCAGTGGACGGGCTTCGACACGGCCACCGACACCTACGACGGCGTCCACCCCAACGCCTCCGGCGACGCCAAGATGGCGGCCCGTTGGTACCCCGCACTGTCGGCCCTGCTCACCCCGGGGGACCCCGGGGAGCCGGGGGAACCCGGGAGCGGCGGCTGCTCGGCGGCCTTCCGGGCGGTGTCGGCGTGGCAGGGGGGCTACCAGGGTGAGGTGACGGTCACCAACACCTCGTCCACGGCGGCGATCTCTTCGTGGGCGGTGACCCTCGCACTCCCGGCGGGCAGCCGACTCACCCAGGTCTGGAACGGCGCACTGACCGGGACGACGGTGCGCGACGCCGGGTGGAACGGCACGCTGACGCCGGGGGCGAGCACCACGTTCGGCTTCGTCGCGAGTACGTCGGACGCGGCGGGCACGCCCTCGGCGACGGCCCCGTGTTCGGCGTCCTGATCCCCTGCGTCGTGATCCCCTGCCCCTGATAGTGGGTCGGATGGCCGGATGTCCTGCTGCCCGAGGGGGCGGCAGGACATCCGGCTGTGCAGCACCTGTACGGCGCACGTGAGGGGAACGTTCTCCCGCGCCGCGGGCGACCTGGCGGCCGGCTACGGCACTTCCGCGTCTGCCGTCAGCGGTTGCGCCTGTGCATCACCCCGTCCGTCAGGGGCCGGTCCAGGACTCGGGAGCAGGGCTTCGCAGGCCGGGGACCTGGGTGCCACGGCTCAGGGCATGCCGCGCACCGGGCGCTCGGGACGGGCCGGTGCCGACAGGGGCGGGGAGAGGAGCGGCTCCAGCAGCTGAGCGAGCTGTTCGCGCTGCTCGGGACCGAGTCGGCCGGTGGCCGGCGCGAGGAGGGCCTTGCCTTCCTCGTACAGGCGCTGGGCGAGGGCGCGCCCCTCGTCGGTGATCAGGACGACGACGGCGCGCTTGTCCTCGGGACTGGAACCGCGGGTCAGCAGGCCGCGCCGTTCGGCGCGGGCGATGAGGCCGGACATGGTCGACTTGTCCAGCCCCAGGAAGGCCGCAAGGTCGCTCATGCGGGGGCTTCGGTCGCGCAAGATGCCGAGCACGCGCAGCTGCGTGAGGGACAGGTCGTGCTCGGCGCCGAGGCGGGTGAGCACACCCATGATCTGGAAGGCACTGCGGACCAGGCCGTCGACCAGGGCGTCCGTGGAGTCGTCGGGAGCCATGCACACGACCCTACTTGACATTGTTTGCATTACCAATAACTCTCATAGTGATTGGCAATACAAACCAACCCTGTGGGAGTTCCTCATGCGTGCTGCGATCATCACGGCGTACGACGCTCCGCCCGTGTACGGCGAGCATCCCGAACCCGAGGCCCGGGGCGAGCACGACATCGTCGTGGACGTCCTCGCGGCGGGCCTGCACCACCTGACCCGGTCCAAGGCGGACGGCAGCCACTACTCCGCCTCCGGCGTCTTCCCGCTGGTCCCCGGCACGGACGGCGTCGTGCGCGACGCTTCGGGCCGCCTGCGTTACGCGGCCCTGGACGACACGAACCTCGGCACCTTCGCCGAGCGCACCGTGATCGACTCGCGCCGAAGCATTGTTCTGCCGGACGACGTGGATCCGGTCCGGATCGCCGCCGCGATGAACCCGGGCATGTCCTCCTGGGTCGCTCTGCGCCGCCGCATCACCTTTCACGAAGGGCAGCGCGTTCTCATCCTCGGCGCCACTGGCAGCGCCGGACGCATGGCCATCCAGATCGCCAAGCGGTTCGGCGCCGCCCAGGTCTTCGCCGCCGGCCGCGACGCCACCCGGCTCAGGGAACTGCCCGCCCTCGGCGCGGACCAGGCCCTCACCTTCGACGACATCGCCGCCGCAGCCGACGTCGACGTCGTCCTCGACTTCGTGTGGGGCGAACCCGCCGCCGGCGCGATGCTTCCGATGCTCACCGCCCGTGCCGACCGCTCCGCCCCGCTGACCTGGGTCCAGATCGGCTCCATGGCCGGCCCGGCCGCCCCGATCCCTTCCTCGGCTCTGCGGTCGGCACAGCTGAAGATCGTGGGCAGCGGCATCGGCTCCGTCCCTGCCCGCGACATCATCGCCGAACTGCCCGAGTTGGCGAAAGCCGTGACCGAGGGTGCCGTTGACGTCCAGGCCCGCGCCGTGCCGCTGGCCCGGATCGCGCAGGCATGGTCCGAGAAGACCAGTGAACGCCTGGTCTTCGTGCCCTAGGTGTACTGCCCGGGAGTTTGTGGACGCGTGATGCAGGTCTCGGCAGAGACAGTGGGCGAAGCGAAGTGGCCAGCGTCTGGCGCGCAGAAGTGGTCAGCGTCTGGCGCGCATACGAAAGCGCACCGCGCAGTTGCGGCGTTCACGAGCAGCGCCTCCCCTACTTCGGCGGGCAGACCACCCGGCACCCCAACCATTCTCGCCCGCCCCCTCGGCGCTCCGCGACGACGGCCCGTGCGCGGTTGGCAGCTCACACGACGCGTGCGTTCCCGAGGTCCCTGCCGCTCAATCAACGCATGCAGGAGTGCGCCGCTTTGAAGCTTGTGCGTTTCCTCCACGTTGTCGAGAAGTGCGACGGACAGGGCGGGAACCGGACCTGTACCCGCTGCTACTGAGCGGTTCGCGCCACGGCCCGTCCTTGCTCCTGGTCCGGGACGGATGGCGCCGCGGCCGGGCCCTCCTGTGTCGGTTCCCAGGCTGACGCGCACAGGGAATCGGCCACAGCGGCCGCATATCGGGCGGCGGTGAGCCAGTAGGTGGCGAAGCCGTCGGTGTCGGCAGGGAGGAGGCGGCCGAAGAGGTCGCGATCGCGTTGGGACGCCGAGGCGCACAGCGCGGTGAGGAGACCCGCGGCCGTGGGGAGGCCAGCGCGATGGATGCGGCGGGTCTCGGCGGTGACGTCGCCGAGCATGCCGAGGGCGGCGCGGCCCGCCGTAACCGCCTGTTCGACCCGGCGCTCCAGGAGGTGGAGGGGCGAGTGCGCGCCGTCCCCTCCGGGCTGGGACGGGGCAAGGCGGACCGGGGCAGGCGGGACCGGGAGGTCGGCGCGGCGCAGGCGGTCGAAGCCGAGGTCGATCGTGCCCTCGCCGGTGGGGTGCGAGCAGGCGAGAAGGGTGAGCCGGGGGTGCGGGGCGGGCACCAGGCGGCCGATGATCCTCAGCCGTGTCCCCGGCACTGTGGCCAGCAGCATCAGGTTGTCGCGGTGGGCAAGCGCGGGATCGTCGTCCGCGACGGCGAGCCGGACGGGAATGCCTCCCTCGCACAGCGCGAGAAGGCAGACCCCGCCCGACTCCCGTACTGCACCGATGAGTTCGACGTCCAGGAAGAGCAGGTCGCTGCCACCGCCGTCCGGGTTCGCGTAGCGGGAGGTGGACCGCAGCGCGCGAGCGGCCTGTTCGGACGGCGGCGTCTCCCACAGAGCGGCGAGCGGCAGTTCCGTCCACGCCACGCCCCGGGCGGAGACGGCCTTGACGCCCTTGCCGGCGCCCAGTCTGCCGTCCGGCGAGACCGTCGCCCCCACGACCGCCAGGCCGGCCCGGCCCAGCTCCCGGTGGGTGAGCGCGCTGTCCCCCAGGCGCACGGCCCGGTCGGCCACGCCCAGGGCGCGCCCGACGCCGCCGGGTGCCACGTCGCCGACCGTGCAGAGGCGGCCGTCCGATCCGGCGACCCAGGTGCGGACGCCGCCGTGCCCCGAATCGGTGACCACGGGTTCGGTGAACAGGCCGTACAGGCGCAGCGAGCCGTCCGGGCTGTACGGGCGGCGCGCGCGGCCTCTGACTTCCGCCAGCTCCGCCCCGGACGTCATGCCCACTCGGTGTGCGGTGCCCAGGAGTTCGGCCAGGGCCGTGACGAGGTCGGCGGTGCGGTACGACGGGCCCCCGGCGCGGGCCGCCCGCAGCAGCGTGACGACGGACAGTGCGGCGCCCGCGGCGCGTGGCAGGTGCCGGATCCGGGCAGTGTGCGCGGCACGCAGGAGGACGGACTGGGTGACGGCGCCTGCCCCGTCTACGCCGGCCTCCAGCACGGCGGCGGCCGCCGACCACAGGGCGTCCGCCGCGGCACGCTGGGCCGGGCTCGCGACCTCTGGCGGGGAGGCCGGGGCCGGGGCGGGGGCCGTTGCGGAGTCGGGTTCGGGGGCCGTTGCGGGGGCGGGTTCGGGGGCCACCGGGGTGGACCGGTCGGTGTGGTCCGGCGCCGGGTCCGCCATGGGGGCGGCGCAGGCGGCGGCCGCCCGGTGGACGCAGGCCGGGGCGAGGAGGCAACCGCACGTGATGGCGTCCGCCGTCGCCACCACGCCGCCCGGGGCGTGCAGACGCAACTCGCTCTCGTCGTCGACCGCGATCGTCACCGTGTCCCCGTCGCGGTGCGTCGGGCGGGTGCCGAGCTTGGTGACCATCGCGTCCAGCCGCTTGCGCAGCCGGGGTGAGAGGTCCTCCACCAGCGTGGCCGTGACCTCCGGCGCGACGGGTGGCAACTGGGCGGCGGTCATGCGGTCTTCTCCCCTATCCAGCGGGCCAGTTCGAGTGGGCTGAGGGCCGCCACGGGCATGCCGGCGGCCACGAGCTGCCCGGCGACGCCCGTCGAGTAGCGGGGCCGGCCGGCGTCGTCGAGACTCGCGCACCCGAGGACGTGACAGCCGGTGTTCACCAGCGCCCGCACCTCGGCCAGCAGTCCGCCGAGCGGCGCGCCCTCCTCGAAGTCGCTGATGACGACGACAAGGGTGCGGGTGGGCACCGCGATCAGGCTGCGGGCGTGCCGCAGCCCGGCGGCGATGTGCGTGCCCCCGCCCACGCTCACCTCCAGCAGGAGGGAGAGGGGATCGTGCACATGGCCGGTGAGGTCGACGACCTCCGTGGAGAAGGCCAGGAAATGGGTACTCAGCGTCGGCACCCCGGCGAGCACGGAGGCGGTCAGCGCGGACCAGATCGTGGACGCCTCCATGGATCCGGAGACGTCGGTGACCAGGATCAGGCGCCAGTCGGCCGACCGGCGGCCGCGACTGCGGAACACCGGCTTCTCGGGGATCACCTGGACCGTTCCGTCGGCCGTGCGGCGGGCGGTGGCCAGGTTGGCGCGCAGCGTGCGCGGCGGGTCCAGCCGGCCGCCGGGGCGGCGGGTGGGCCGGGCCAGCATCGTGCCGGTGAGGGCGGGTCGCAGCCGGGTGGCGAGCTGCCGGGTCAGTTCGTCGACCAGGTGACGGACCAGGGGCCGCAGCGCCGCGAGGCGGGCTTCGGGGAAGCCGCCGGCGTACCGCAGGATCGTCCGGAGCAATTCCACGGAGGGGGTGGTGGCCGCCGGGTCGAGTTCGGCGAGGACGTCCTGCCGGCCTGTCACGGCTGCGGCGGCGAGGACCTCCTCGCGGATGCCGGGGCCGAACAGCGCGGCCAGTTCCTCGGACCACTCGCGGACTCCGGGGAACGACGGCTCCCGGCCGCCGCCACCGTGACCGGGGCCGGGCAGGCCGCCGCGTGATCCCTCGCCGTGGCCCGCGCCGTAGAGCTCGTCGAGAGCGGTCGCCAGCCGGGCGGCGCCGGGCGGCAGTTGGTCGGGCCGCCGGCCGAGCACGAGCCGCCACCGGTCGGCCGGCGCGAGGGTCCGCGCGGGGGTGGCATCGGTGGTGGCCTCCGTGGAGGGTGCGGTGGAGGGTGCGGTGGCGTGTACGGGTGCGGCCTCGGTGGCGGGTGTGACGGCGGGGCGTGGTGCTGCGGAGTGGTCCGACAACGGTGGGAACCGGTCGTCGTGCCCGGGTGGCGGGACAGGCAGGCCGAGGCCGGTCAGGAGCTTGCGGGCCGCGAGGTCGGCGGACGTACGGCGGGCCAGCTCGGCCGGATCGTCCGCGTCGAGGGTGCCCACCCGTTCGCCCAGCCGCTCCTCGACGGTGTCCAGCAGACGGTCCCGGGCGGCCGGGCTCAGGGTGTCGAAGCCACCGCGCAGGGCCGGCAGCCGGGCCAGGAACGCGGTGTCGTCCAGCTCGACGACCCGGTGCAGCAACGGGTCCAGGGCGCCGATGCCGACAGTCAGGAGCGGGCCCGCCACGGTCAGAACGCCGGTGAGGCGGGCGGTGAGTGCCGCCCGGGAGGTGCTGTCCCCGGCTCCGTCCACCCAGGAGGCGACGCGCCCTCCGAAGGTCTCGGCCTCTTCGTGACCCGTGAGCACCCTGACTGCTCCGGCGGCCGCGGCGATCAACGGGGTGCCGTCGGCGGCCAGCCGCGCGAGGGCGGCGGTGAGCCGGATGCCGCCCATCCGGTCGGCCCGCTGGGCCAGTTCGAGCAGCGCCCGGGCGTCCTCGGGCTCCTCTGAGCCGGTCAGGCCGTCGACCTGGCGGACCGCGGCCGAGGTCAGGAGTTCGGCCGCGTGCGTGGTGCGGGTGGCACGGGTGGAGGCGGAGTTGGTGGCGATAGCGGCGGCGGTGCCGGTGGCGTCCGGGGCCGCGGGGTCGTCCGGCGCGGCCAGGCCCGGCAGGTGGCCGGCGTCGATACGATCCAGCAGGTCGAGTCCGGCGAGGAGTTCGGGAAGGGTGCCGCTCGCGGGAAGTACGACCGCCAGTTCCGTCAGCCGTTCGTCGGCCAGGGCGGGGAGCCCGCACTCGGCGGCCTCCGTGAGGCCTCGGACGACCTGGGCAGCCGTCGGGCCGTCCTCCGCGCGCTCGGCCGCGTGCCGTTGCCGCAGCAGGCCCTCGGCCGCCTGGGCCGGGGTGACGCCACGGGCCCCGGCCGCGGTGAGCATCGCGGCCGTCGCCGGGGTCCACCGCACCTGCCAGCGCGTCGTGAGTCCTTCCGTGCCCGCCGCACCGGTCACCCCCTGCTCCTGCGCGTAAGGGATGCCGCACACCGTCAGCCGGCGCAGCAGCAGTTCGCGGCGCCGGTCCAGGGTGGAGCGTGCCGGGTCGAGCCGGAGGTCGCGCGGTGTCTTCTCGTGCACGTCCTC
This sequence comes from Streptomyces sp. NBC_00464, assembly GCF_036013915.1. NCBI lineage: Bacteria > Bacillati > Actinomycetota > Actinomycetes > Kitasatosporales > Streptomycetaceae > Streptomyces > Streptomyces sp. NBC_00464. The sequence continues at coordinate 712,096 of NZ_CP107899.1, forward strand.
CGGGCCGGGGAGGGAGAGCGCGGCGGTCTCGGCCTCGACGGCGGGACCCAGTCCGCTGCGCGGTGCGGCGGGCGTGGGCCGTCCGGTGCGGACACCGACGAGTACGCGTTCGAGGGCCCGGGCGACCGCGCGGCCCGTGCCGTAGGTCTCGCCGCGCCCCAGCACCGTCTGCACGGCTTCCAGGAGTTCACCGCGACCGGGGGCGGGCAGGTCGCGCAGGCGGGCCAGGTCACCGGCCACCCGGACGATCTCCCGGCCGTCCGCCGGGCCGTAGGGGTGGCCCTGTTCGCGCAGGGCGGCGCAGACGCGGACCGCGGTGCGGATCAGCGCCTCGTGCAGCGCGGCCGGGTCCCCGGCGGCGTCCAGGACGGTGTGCTGCCACTCCGGGTCCCGGATGCCGGCCGGGTAGCCGGACCGTGAGTCGAGCAGCGGGTACGTGTACGGGACCAGGGAGACCGTGCACGCCGCCGCCCCGGCAGCGCCGTTCACGTGGTCGTCCGCGTCCGGTTCGGGCGCGGCGGCGGGCCTGTCCCGGGTGTCCGGTGCGGGGCCTCCGACCGCGGACGGCAGCAGCGCCGGGGTGTGGAAGGCTCCCACCACCACGGCGGGCCGCCGCCCGCTCGCCAGGGCCTCCGCGACTTGTCCGCGCATCCATGCCTCCCGCACCAGGTCCGTGCGGTCCACCCCGCCCCGCGCCTCGGCCTCATGGCGCAGCGCCCAGCCGGTGAGCAGGGCGGCGCGGCGGAGCGCCTCGGGTGTCGAACCGGGCGCGAGGGCCTCCACCAGCCGGTCCCACAGGTCGTCGCCGTCCCGGCCGGTGAGCCGGGACCGGAGCGCGGCGGACAGCCCGTGCCCCTCCCCCGGCATGAGCGCGGCGTCGGCGCCCGGGACGGGGGCGGAGGTGGGGGTGTCCGGACCGCCACCCGCCCACGCCCGGTCGGCCAGCGGAAGATCGCAGGCCACGGCCGGGACCCCGTTTCTGGCCGCCCAGCGCAGAGCGACCAGTTCGGGCGAGAAGTCCGCGAACGGGTAGAAGGCCGGCCCCCGTTCGCCTGCCGGGCCGGGCACGGGGCCGTCGGCGGGCACGGCGGCCAGCGCCACCGGGGCCTCGGTCTCCTCGTGGGCGAGCCAGCCCAGCCAGGGCTGGAACTCTGCAGGCAGTTCGACGAGGAGGACGTCCGGGGCCGCCGCGTCCAGCAGTGCCGGGAGGGCGGCCGCCAGCGAGGGCGCGTGGTGGCGCACCCCGATCAGGAACGGCACCCCGGGGCCGGTCGCCGCGAGCGCCGCCACCGCGGCTTCCGGCGTGCCAGGCCCGGCGGCCGGGCCCTGCACCGGGGCCACCGCGCCTTCCGGCAAGGCAGATCCGGCCGTCGGGCCCTGCACCGGGCCCTGCACCGGATAAGCAGCCGGTGCACCGGCGGTGGGCAGCACCTCGGCGCTGGACCGCGTCCCGCCGGTGGACTGCGTCCCGACGCTGGACCCCGTCCCGACGCTGGACCGAATCTCGGCGTTGATCGGCTCGCTCATCGCTCAGTTCTCCAGCACCGCGCGCAGGTCCCACAGGGCACGCCAGGTGGCCGACCCCTGCTCCGCGCGCCTGCGCACCGGCCCGTCCCAGTACCCCAGCAGCCGTGCCGCGTCTGCGGGGTCGTCCTTGCGGACGACGCCGAGCAGATGGCCGGGCAGGAGGGAGAGCACGTCCCGGTCGCCGGGGAAGTAGGCGGCGGCCAGGCCCAGGGCGCCCGCGACGGAGACCGCCTCCGCCGTGCTCATCACCGTGGAGGGGCGCTCGACCTCCCAGCCCTCCACGGAGCGGCCTTCGCGCAGATCCCGGAAAGCGGTGACCAGGGCTTCGAGGACCGCGTCGTCCACCTGGTAGGCAGCGCCCACACGTTCGACGGCCGCCCGTGACTGGCGCCGGACGAGCGCGGTCTCGGCGTCCACGTCCCCGATGGGGCCCACGGTCTCGAAGTTGAAGCGCCGCTTCAGCGCGGCGGACATCTCCGAGACGCCCTTGTCCCGGAGGTTGGCGGTGGCGATGAGGGTGAACCCGGGGGCCGCGTGCATCTGGGCGCCCTCGCCTCCCGCGAGTTCGGGGACCGCGATCCGCCGCTCGGAGAGCAGTGACACCAGGGCATCCTGGACCTCCGGCAGACAGCGGGTGACCTCCTCGACGCGGGCGACGGCCCCCCTGGTCATGGCGGCGAGCACCGGGGAGGGCACCAGGGCCTGCTCGGTGGGGCCCTGGGCGAGCAGCAGCGCGTAGTTCCAGCCGTACTTGAGCTGGTCCTCGGTGGTGCCCGCGGTGCCCTGCACGGTGAGTGCGCTGGTCCCGCAGACGGCCGCCGACAGCAACTCGGAGAGCATGGACTTGGCGGTGCCGGGTTCGCCCACGAGGAGGAGCCCGCGCTCTCCTGCCAGGGTGACCACGCACCGTTCGACCAGGGCTCGTTCGCCGACGAACTTCTGCTCGATCACCAGGCGGGGCGGCACCCCGGCCCGGGGCCGGGCGCCCTTCGGCAGGCTCAGTGCCTCGCCCGCGCTGCCCATCACGAAGGTGACGACGGCACGCGGGGTGAGCAGCCAGCCGGGTGGGCGGGGCCCGGAGTCGTGGGCGGCGAGGAAGGCCAGCTCGGTGGCGTACCGGTCCTCGGGCGGGGTGACCTGGCGGTGCTCCCTGCCGGGCGCCGTCGCCTGGTCCGGGACACCGCCCGAGGTGGCGCTGTCCATGGTGGTCGTGGTGTCGTTCGTCATCGGCGGCGGCCCTTCCGGGGTGCGCGGGTGTCCAGTTCCTCGAAGCCGGGGGCGTCGCCGCCTCGGACCCTTGCCCAGGCGGCTGCGAACAGCGCGGGCACGGGAATGTGGGGCAGGGTCCGGGTGGACCCGGCCACGGGGTACAGGCCTTCCTTCCAGGTCTCCAGCGGCAGTCCGGGGGCGCCGCGTTCGAGCCATCCGCAGGGGAGGAACAGGGTGCGGCCGGCTCGGGAGCGCTTCGCCTCCACGACGAGGTCGGTGGCGGCGAGTTCCGCCCGGGCCTTCTTGACCCGTGCCGGCTTCCATTCGGTCCAGCGGACGCAGTTGCGGTCCGTCGGGTCGGGCAGGGCGAGCAGCATGAGGTAGAGGACGGCGGCGTCCTCGCTCAGGCCGAGGGTGTCGGCGGCCTCGGCCACCAGGTCCGGGACCGCACGCGCCGGGTCCTGGGCCGGGTGGTGCGGGGAGCCGTCGGGTGCGCCGGCCGAGACCAGCGCCTCGGTCTCCTCGTCCAGCAGTGCGCGCAGGGCGAGCACATAGGCGTTGGCGTGCTGGCCGACGGTGCCCTCGACCAGGCCGAACGCCGGGTCGTCGGGGCCGGCCAGGCCGGCCGGCCGGATCAGCAGCTTCTCGTTGTTGCCGTAGCCGGGGGCCAGAAGCAGCGCCGTGCCGACCCGGACCAGACCGTCGGCGTCGGCGCCGCCGGACTCGGGGAGCCCGTGGGCGGCGCGTACCGCGGGCCCGATCGAGTCCCCCGACTCGGTCCATTCCAGACCGAGGTCCAGCACCAGGTCCGGGTCGGCGAGGCGGTCTCGCAGGGCCGCGAGCCCTATGGGCAGGTGCGCCCGCAGGGGATGTCCGTACGGCAGCGTGTAGGCGAGGGTGCGCAGGGCGGTCAGCGCCGAGGCGACCTCTCCGCGTGCGCCCACCCAGCGCAGGCCCGGGCGGCCGGTGCCGTCCTGGACCACGGTGCCGTGGGCGAGCCAGGCCCGGGAACCCGTGTTGAGGATCAGGTCGACGGCGCCCGGAGTGGTGCCCGACAGATCGACGTCGAGTTCCTCGGGGACACGGACGAGGGAGGCCAGGCGTTTCTGCCAGACCTCGGCGGCGGCCCGGACATCTGGGCCCGTGGACCACAGCTCGGCCGGGTCGGCGGGCAGCAGTGCCTGGAGCAGGGCGTGCCGGTCGTCACGGGGCAGGGCGTCCAGCCTGGCCTGGGCGGCCTCGAAGGAACGTGTCTTCACCCCGAGGAGCGCGAGCGCATCCGCGCCGGACTCCTGGACGGCTGCCGACAGCAGGGCGGCGGACTGGAGGGGACCGATGCCGGTGGCCGTGTGGAACGCCTCGGCGGCCTCCGGACGCCAGGGTGCCGGGCCCTGTTCCCGTACCAGCGCGATGAGCCGGGTGAGCCGTTCGCGGTCGATGCCGTGCCGGTGCACGTGCTCGTGGTCCAGGGTGAAGCCGGGGACGGGGCCGAAGGCTCCGGTCGGGTCGTGGTCCAGGACGAGCCAACGTACTGCGTCGTTACGGGAGTTCCATCCGCGGCCGGCGAGGACGACGATGGTGCGGGCGCCCCTGCGCAGCACCTGGCCGAGGCGGTGCACGGTCTCCGGGCGTCCCGATCCGGTCGCCCCTCGGGAGATCGGCTCGACGAGTTCCACCTGCCGGACCGTGCCCGCCGGGTCGGCCAGCGGGCCCGCGGCAAGGGCCTCCAGGAACACGAGGAGACCGGTGCGGTGCTCGGGTGAGGTGGTCGCCGAGGCGGCTCGGTAGGCCAGTTCGGGCAGGTTGTCGAGGAGATCGGTCCAGGTCAGGGAGTCAGCGGGCACGGTGTACTCGTCCCGCTGCCAGCCGTCCACGGGAGTGAACGGGACCGTGGACAGGATGGATGGACCGAACGCCGGCTCGCCGCCGAAGACATGGTTGACGGCGAGGATCTGGCGGATCACGGTCCAACGGCGCCCGGCTCCCCACCAGCCACCGCGCATCCGCTCGGAGTTCCAGGCCGAGGCCGACTGTAGGGTCATGTCGTCGCCGTGCTCGGGCTCCTGATCGAAGAACATGCCCTTGGTGCGCGCGGTGTTCCGGGGCGTGGCCGGCTCCACGGGCTTGGGCGGTGCCAGGTACTGGGCGGCTGCGACAGCCCGGTACACCGCTTCCTGGACGAGGGCGGTGACGCCCGTGAGGAGCCGTGCGTCGGACACCTCGGGCAGCAACCGGGCGACGACCTCCTGGCTCAGCTCCCGCGAAGAGGGCCCGGTGTACTCCTTGACGGCCCGGAACGCCTCCAGGTGTCGGGCGACCACGACGGCGACCTCCTCCAGCAGTTCCTCCGCCCGGGAGTCCGTCAGGTTCCGCAGGGCGGTGGAGCCCCGCTCGTCCCTCGGGCGCAGGGCGTGCCAGTAGGTGAGGGGAGGTACGTAGGGGGTGCCCGCCGCGTCGTTCCCGCCGGAGGAGTCGGGGGTGACGGACCACAGGCTGCCACCGGTGCCGTCCGTGTCCGCCGGGTGTACTTCGACGGAGCGGTGGTGCAGGGCCGCGAGCGGCCGTGACCCGCCGGGCAGGGTGAGGCCGCCGAGCGGCACCGGGGCGTACCCGCCTGGCAGCGGGTGCGGCAGGGTGACGGTGTGGCCGTCGGGGGTGCCGGCGACGATCCGGTGCCCATCGGCGGGGGCGGCTGTGCCGGGCTCGGTGACCGTATGGCGGACCCAGCGGCCGAGGACCGTGCCGTCCGTGCCGAACGGGGTGGTCTCCAGACCGGGCTGGAGCGGCAGCACCTGGCAGTGCTCGGCGAGCAGCCGGGTGCCGTCCTGCACCCCGGAGCGGAGGAAGGCGGGGAGGGATGCGCGGCCGTGGGTGCCGCCGGCCGGGTCGTACTCCAGCCACACCCGCTGCGTGCCCTGGTGGCCTTCCCGCCAGAGCCCGGTGCCGTCGGAGATGACGGCGCGCTGGGGCGGGAGGGAGGTGTCGCCCGCGTGCAGGGCCTTGCCGCCGGTGGCACGGCCGCCGCCGGGCAGCGGCAGGCAGACCTCGTCCGAGGGGCCGGAACCGCCCCAGCGCGGGATCTGCTCGCCGCCGACGGTGAACACCTCGGCGGGGCGGTGCGACCAGTAGCCGCGCAGCTTGCCGTCCTCCCACCAGATGACCAGCAACTCGCCGTCGACGTAACGGAAGGCGAGCTGCCGCCAGTGGTCGACGGTGGCGGGCAGCCGCAGGGTGTGCCGCAGCAGAACGCCTTCCGGGCCGACGACGACGGCCCGTTCGAGCGTGTTCAGGATGAGCGCGGGCCAGGCGCCGGTGACACCGACGTCCTTCGACCGGTGGCGCTGCTGACTCACGGCGGCGGCCTCAGCGGCCAGTTCGGTGTAGGTGTCGTCGAGCGCGGGCCAGCCCAGTTCGTCGAGGACGCCGGTACGCAGGGTGGAGGCGAGCAGCGGCACGACGTCGTGTTCCTTGAGGAGGCGCACGGCTTCCGGGGCGACGTCCGCGACCACGACACGGAACGCCGAGAGCCTGTTGAGAGCCCTCTGCAGCCCGGGGAGCCCTCGGGCTGCTGTGTACTCCTCGGCGCGGGCGGTCAGCCACTCCCGCAGGATTCCGGAGAGCACCGGGTGTGCCGCGAGCTTCGCCAGGCCGGCGTCGCTCAGCCGCTGGCCGCGTCCGTTGCCGAGGCCGCCGACGTCCCGGCGGAGAAGGGCGCGGAAGACCGGCTGTTCGGCGACGGCGGTGAGATCCCGCGCGCCAGGTGCCGTGTCGATGAGCCATGGGCCGACCGGGACCCCGGCGGCCTGCGCGGTGCCCGTGTCCTGGTCGTCCGGTTCGGCCACGGGGACGCCGGAGGCCAGGCAGAGGTCGAGCAGGTCAAGGTCGGCGTTGCGCTGCCAGCGCCCCTGGAACAGCTCGACGGGGCGCCCGTCCGCGCGCAGCCGGTCCGCCATCCGGGCGGCCAGGTCGAGGGTCTGCGGGCTGCGGGCTGCGACGCCCCGGTGGCGCCGGCGGTGTGCCTCCCAGCGGGCGAGCCAGTCCGCCGGGGAGACGGACGGGTCGTAGGGGGTGGCGGAGTCGGAGGGAGCGTTTTCGGAGCTGTCCGGGAGGGCGGTCAGCAGGTCCTCTGCGCCGGATTCGGCCAGCAACGCGAGCCAGCCGCGTTCGCCGTCCGCGTCCTGGCCGTTCTCGCTGAAGGTCTCCGGGAAGAAGCCGAGCAGCCGGGCCCGCACAGCCGCGTCCCGGCCGGCGAGGGCGATGAGCGCGGAGTGGTAGGCGGTCCAGAACGAGGCGGGGGCGCGGACGACTCCCGGGGAGCCGATCAGATCGGCCACCAGCTCGCGTTCGGCGGCCTCGCGGTCCAGCCCGGCGGCCTTGACCAGGGCGCGGACGTCCTGTGGCAGCGCCGCGTACGGCGGCATGCCGGCCGCGCAGCGCTCGACCAGCAGACGGCGGAACTGCGCCCAGGCGTCCGCCGGTGCGAGCCGGGCCACCAGGTCCCGTACGTACTGTCGGAGCGCCTTGACGGTCAGCGCGCCGGCGAAGGCGAACTCCAGGAAGACGGCCCGCTGCCGGTCCTCGTCCACGGCCAGACCGTGCACCCGCTCGGCCTCGCGGGCCTTGCCGAAGAAGGAGGCGGCGTAGGTGGTGTTCTCGGCCTGGAGGAAGAGGCGTGCCACCTGCTCGTAGTAGGTGGGGAGGAAGTGGGGTACGGCCCGGCCGAGCCGGGTGCCGAGTGCGTCGAAGCCCTCCTTGGCCGCTCCGGCGCGGGTCTTGGCCTGTCGGCCCAGCCGTTCGATGTCCTTGACCAGGGCCAGGGCGTGGTGCCCGTTGGCCGGGTCGTTGACCAGCGCCCAGGCCGGGAAGCCCAGCGTCTCGCGGCGCACCTGCCCCACGACGGGGGCTTCGGCGGTCCGGGCCAGCCCGAGGAACTCCAGGGCCAGGTCCTCGGCTTCACCCAGGGTTCCGGGCACGAGCCGGACCACGGGGCGGTCGCCGAGGGCGGTGTGCGTGTAGGTGCGGGCGGTCAGCGCGTCGGCGTCGTCCCGGTCGGTGGCGCCGGCCGGGAGGATCGCGCCCGCGTCCAGCAGGGCCGCCACGCGGGCCTCGGCGGCGAGGGCGGAGGGGCTCTCGCCCCGGGCCTGGCCGGGGAGGATCGCCTCGCTCGCTGCCGCCGTGTTCACGTCGGTGTTCGTCGTCATGTTCGCGTTGGTGTTCGTCGTCGTGGTGCTCATGCCGCCTGCTCCTCGTCCGCCACGTCGCGGCCGGCGTAGAGCGCCGCCGCCATGCGCATGCCCTCGGACCACGCGACGGGGCCGACCTCGGCGGCCGTCAGCGCGCGCCCCGCGGGGTCGGTCCAGCCCAGGGGGCCCGTCTCGGTGCCGTACTCGTCGTATCCGTCGTGCTCACCGATCCAGATGCGTGCCTCGGCCGTGGCACCGTCCTCGATGACCGGGCAGACCGCGTATCCGCCGCGCGAGCGGTACCCGAGCTGGGTGACGCGGCCGTGCAGGAAGCGCAGTTCCTTGAACACGCCGCCGGCGTAGGTGTCCACGGAGGTGGTGTCCGGGGCGAGACCCGGCGGGCGGCGCCACACCTCGCGGAACAGCTGCTCGACGTTCTGGCTCACCCCCAGTTCGACCGCGAACTCCCGCAGATCGTCGAGGTCGTCGAGGAGGACGGGGTGGGGCACGCTGACGACGTCCGGGGTGATGCGGACCGTGTCGCCGTCGAGGTCGACGAGACCGAGGCCGCGGTCGGGGTCGACATCGCGCAGGAACCCGGCGACCCCGCCGTCCGCGCCGGTGACCACCACGTCCCGCAGGGCCGCCTGCCACGCCGGGTCGGGCCAGACCCGGGCAAGCACAGCCGTGGGGACGGGCAGCGAACGCACCATCCACTGCTCGACGTCGGTCAGGCACTGGTGCTCGTGCCGCTCCAGCCACTCGGTCAACTGCCGGAGCCCGACGACCGCCGGGTCCTCCTTCAATTTGGCCGGAACCGACTTCAGCTGCCGCCCCTTCCCGTTGCGGCAGACCACCTTGCCCGCTTCCAGAGCGACTTCGTAGTCGCCCGCCGGAACCCACCCCATGCGCTGTTCTCCCCGTCGTTACGGACGGCCGCCGAACCGGCGGCACGCTGATGAAACCCGTCAACGACAACGCACTGTGACGAGTGGGAGAGACTCTAGGCGTCCCCACTGACAATCAGTTCGGACCCCTCCGCTTCGCCGTACGGGCCCGCACCCTCCCGCGCCGAGCGGCCGGTGAGCCGGTGAGCCGATCGGTGCGCCCGGGAGGTTACGCCCCCGAGCCGGCCGCCCTCACACGGTCAGCCAGCCCCGCAGGGCCGCCCGCACCCCCGCCTGGAACCGGGTCTCCGCGTTCAGGGCCTGCATCAGTCGGGTGATGCGGCGGCGAACCGTGTGCACGTGGATGTCGAGGCGCCGGGCCATCGCCTCGTCCTTCAGGCCGGAGGCGAGCATGGTCAGCAGCTCCCTGTCCTCGTCCGTGATCCGGTCGTGCGTGACGGACCCGATGGGGACAGCCCGTTCCCAGACCGCCTCGAACAGCGGCACCAGCGCGTTGCTCAGAAGCGCGTCACTCACCACCAGGGCCGAGGCCGTCGGGTCCGCCGCGTCGGTCGGCGGCAACAGGGTCACCCGCCGGTCCACCGTGATCAGCTTCGTGGGCAGATCCGTGCCCACCCGTATCTGCACACCCTGCAGGGCCAGATCGCCCAGGCCGCGGGCGCGCCCCTGGAAGCTCAGCCCCTCTCGGTCCACGGCGACGCGCACCCGCACCCCGCGCCGGACCGGTTCGGCCACGTCGAGGGGCGCCGGCATCCCGTCCGGCTGGCTGGCCGCATAGGGCGGCCGGTCCAGAAGCGCCACCTCCTCGCTGGCCGACACCAGCAGCGAGGCCACCCGCGCGGCGATCGCCGCCCCACCTCTGACCGTCTCGATGCCGGTGGTGCGGGGGGTGTTCACGGAGCTCAGCAGCTGGGCGGCGATGCGGTCGACGGATCCGGTGAGCTCCTCCAACTCGGCTGATTTGCGGAGAAGTTCGGCCTGCCTCAGGTGGATCAGATTGCGCAGCGCGGTGGACGGGGCCACGGCTTGGGGAAGCGCGGCCGCGCCCCGGGCCGGGTGGGTGAAGCTGTGCTCGGCCAATTGATCGAGCGCGTTCGCGACCCGGCGGACGGCCAGCCCCAGGGACTGGGCCAGCGCGGTACGGGAGGCGTGTTCGGGTACGTCGAGCAGCGCTTCGTACACCCGGAGTTCGTCCGCTCCGAGCCCGAGCGCCTGCCATTGCGTGTCCCACCCAGTCAGCCCCACTGTCCGGATTCTCACCTGTCAATGCAGGCCACACAAGTGTGGACGTCCACAAGTGCGCACCCGGAACACATTGTTCACACCCCTGTTCCGGTACTTGCATGTCCGTATCCGATATCCGTTCATGCAGTAGTGGCACCGGAGGGGCACCGTGCGGAGTTCAGCACGCAAGAGATCAGCCAGAGCAGGACAGGGGACCGGCAGCATGATCGTCGGCCAGGGCATCGCCGCAGTGCTGGCCGCCGCAGGCCTGTTGGTGACGGCGATACCGGCCGCCCACGCGGACACCGCCACCACGGCCGCCGCGTCCGAGGTGACGCCGGGTGCCGAGACCGAGACTCCGTCGCTCGTCACCGGGCTGAACGAGGAGGCCTCCGCCACCGGCACCGCGGCCGACGCCGCCCGCGGTCACCTCAAGGCCAGGAAGGGCCGCTACCACATCGCGGACACCTCGGCGAAGGACCTGGCCACGGCCGGGACCACGACCGAGAAGGGCGGCAAGGAGACGGTCCGTCTCCAGCAGAAGTACAAGGGCGTCCAGGTCCTGGGCGGCCAGTACCTCGTCCGGATGACCAAGAAGGACGGCAAGCGCACCGTCACCGGCACCTCCGGCAACTACTTCACCGAGCTCAAGCTCGACACGGTCGCCCCGAAGATCTCCGAGAAGGCCGCCATCGAGCGGGCGATCGGCGCCGTCTCCACCAAGCTGGGCGGCGGCCTGCTCCACGCCCCCGCCAAGGGCGGGAAGCCCGCAGAGCAGAAGCTCGCCGGCACCGCCGAGGGCGTCACGATCCTCCCGCAGGGCACCGGCGTGCTCACCCGGCAGATCACCGTCACCGGCATCAGCCCGGTCGACGGGCAGCCGGTGAAGCAGCAGGTGTACATCGACGCGCACTCCGGCTTCCCGGTCCTGCAGTACAGCGACATCAAGACGTTCGGCGCGACGGACACCGCCACGGCCGCCGCCGGCGCGACGGACGCGACCCCCGAGGCGACCCTCCCCGCAGGCGACGAGCTCGTCGTCAAGGGCACGGGCACTCGCTACAACGGCGAGAAGGTCGACGTCAGCCTCTACAAGAACACCAAGGGCCTGCTCCAGACGATCGACTACAGCAAGCGGGCCGCCGCCACCCCGTTCGAGGGCCCCATGCTGGTGACCTACGACGCCCGCGGCCGCGAGGTCGCGAGCGCGTCCGGTAACTGGCCCACCGGCGTCCAGCCGTTCAGCCCGGCCACCCCCGAGCTCGGCGAGGAGTACACCAACTCCGGCGCCGTGGACGCCCACTGGGCGGCCGGCAAGGTCTACGACTACTACAAGAACCACTTCGACCGGAACAGCCTCGACGACAAGGACGGCTACATCTACTCCCTGGTCGGCGTCGTCGCCAACCGCCAGCCGTACAACAACGCCTTCTGGGACGGCCAGAAGATGGTGTACGGCCAGGGCGGCGGCGACTACCGCACCTTCTCCGCCGACACGGACGTCGTCGGCCACGAGATGACGCACGGCGTCGTCGAGCACACCGCGAACCTGGTCTACGCGGGCCAGTCCGGCGCGATGAACGAGGCGCTCGCCGACTACTTCGGCAACGCCATCGACCTGGAGGCGAACAACGTCTCCATGGACGACCCGGACGCCGGTCTGCTCGGTGAGGACCTGTGCACCACGCTCAGCCCGCGCGAGTGCGCCCTGCGTGACCTCAACGACGGTGCCACCACGTCGAAGAACTTCATCGGCGCCACCTACGGCGGTGACAACGGCGGGGTGCACCTCAACTCCACGATCTTCTCCGGCGCCCTGTGGGACATGCGCCAGGACCTCGGCAGCGAGCTCGCCGACCAGATCGTCTACCGCGCCCTGTCCGCGTACATGACCCCCCTCGACGGCTTCACCGAGGGCCGCGCCGCGGTCATCGCCGCCGCGCAGGAGCTGGGCGTCACCAAGGCCCAGCTGAACACCGTGAAGAAGTCGTTCGACGCGCACGGCATCGTTCCCGGCTGGGAGAAGGCGCTCGGCGTCGACACCGACACGCTCCTGAACAAGGTCAACATCGCCAGTACCGGCGTGGGCGCGGGCGGCGGCAAGTACGCCGTCTCCAACTCCAACGCGGACGGCAGCGAGCCGTACTCGGTGTGGCTGGGCAACACGTCAGGCAAGGGCCAGCCGCAGCTGATGAGCGCCAACAACGGCGACTACAACGTCTACGCGAACACCGACGGCAAGACGGTGGTGTGGGCCGACTACAGCAGCCAGGGCATCAAGATCATGGCCCGCCCCGTCAAGGGCGGCCTCGCCAAGATGGTCGACAGCATCGGCAGCGACGTCTCCGGCCTCGTCGTGGACGGCGACTGGGTCGCGTACACCGCCTTCAACCCGCAGTTCGGGGTCACGAACGTCCGGTACGTCAACATGAAGACCGGTCAGATCGGTTTGGTCGACGGCGGTCGCCCCTACAACATCTCGGGTCTGCCCTCCATCAAGGACGGCAAGATCGCCTACGCCAAGGTGGCCCCTGACGCGAACGGCAACTACAAGGTCGGCGTCGAGGTCTTCGACGGCGCGACCAGCACCAAGACGGCGATGCCCACTCCCGACGACGTCATGGGCATCGGCCAGACCGCGATCACCGACGACGGTGTCTTCTGGATCGAGGACAACGACGTCACCGACTCCGGCAAGGCCGCGGTGCGCCGTGCGAACCTCGACGGCTCGAACCCGGTCACCGTCACCCCGGAGGCGGGCGCAGACTCCCTCTACGCCTACAGCCTGACGGCTTCGGACGACGCGGTCAGCATCACGAGCACCCCGCCGGCCACGTGGTGGGCCAACGACACGATGGCGAAGCTGTACCAGGTCGCCCCCGACGGCAAGGGCGGCCCGCAGCGGATGTCCTGCAACCGCGGCGAGCAGGTGTTCGGCGTTGCCGACGAGGGCCAGCGCGTCCTGTGGCTCGACGGCACCACCGGCTACACCAACCTCGTGAAGCGCGACCGCCCGGCGGGCCGGTGCTGATCGGGAACTGACACCCGAAGGGAGGCGGCCAGGCTTTGGGGAGCTCGGCCGCCTCCCCTTCATGTGCCCGGCCGGGTCCCGTTCCGCCGGCCGGTCTCCAGGCACGCCCCGGGCCCTGCGGGCTCAAGGTGCCCGGCTAAAGTGGCGCCCCCATGAACACGCAGCAAACGCCCTCCACCACCGGCCATCGCGCCACCCCTTTGCTGCGTCTGCACCTTTTCGGCCGATTCCGGGTATCACGTGACGATTGTTCCGAACTTACCGGGCGGTGGCCGCGGCTGACGGCCCAGGCACTGGTCAAGCTGCTCGCTGTCACCCCGGGCCATCGGCTGCACCGGGAGCAGATCATGGACATCTGCTGGCCGGACACCGATCCGCACGCGGCCGCCGGCAATCTCCGCGTCGCGCTGCACGCCGCGAGGCGCGCGCTGGAGCCCGAGCTCGCCCCGCGCGCCGCGTCTTCGTACCTCGTGTCGGACGGGGCGATGCTCTCGCTCGACCCGGCCACCGTATGGGTCGACACCGACCATGCCGAAGAGGCTGCCGAGTCCGCTCTGGCGTCGCGCGACCCCGCCGCGCTGAAGGACGCTCTGGCCCTGTTCACGGGCGAGATGCTGCCGGAGGACCGTTACCTCTCGTGGACGGAGCCGCGCCGGGCACGGCTCACCGCCCTGAAGGAGGAGATGTACCTGGGGCTGGCATCGGCCCACCTGGAGAGGGGCGAGTTCCAGGAGGCGACAGCGGCGGCGGAACACGTCCTGCGGGCCAGCCCGGCCGAGGAGGCGGCGCACCGGATCCTGATCGACGCCTGCATACGCCAGGGGCTGCGACGGCGCGCGGTGGGCCAGTACCACCTGTGCCGTGAGGCGCTCGCGGCCGAGCTCGGTGTCCCGCCCGGTCCGGAGACGGAGCGTCTGCACCGGCTCGCCCTGGCCACCACGCACAGGCCGGGCCCGGCCCAGGTGGCCCTGCCCGCGCCCCTGCAGAGCCCGGACGTGGCCCCCTTGCGCGGCCGGGACGAGCTGCTGCGCCGGCTGCTCACCACCGAAGGTGCGCCGGTTCGCATACTGACGGGCGAGGCCGGTGTGGGGAAGACCCGGCTGGTGGCCGAGGCCGCACGGCTCGCCGCCGCCTCCGGATCGGCCGTGCTGTGGGGCGCCGGCCACGATGCCGAAGGACACACTCCTTACGGCGTCTTCGCAGAGGCGCTCGACGGCTGGCTGGCCGAGCGGGACGTGACCGAACGCGCCCGCGTGGGCGCGGAGTATCCGGAACTGGCGGCCTTCCTTCCGTCGCTGGGCCAGGTACGGTCCCCCGGTGACCGCAGTCCCGGGGAGGAACGCGACCGCCTGTTTCGCGCCACGGCCGGCCTTCTCACCGAACTCGCCACGGTGCAACCGGTGTTGCTCGTTCTGGACGATCTGCATGCCGCGGATTCCGGCTCGTACCAACTGCTGAGCCACCTGGCACGACGCGCTTCCCGTCCTGGATTCCCCTTGCGCGTCCTGGTGACGTACCGGGCCGAGGAACTCGCCGACTCCGGTCCTCGGGTCGTGGATCTTGCGGCTCTGCTGCGGCAGCCGCAGATCGTGCACGAGACCGTCCAGCGCCTCGACCGGGAAGCGTGCATGGCCGTGGCGCGCGATGTCGCATCCGCGATGGGCGAGGCGTCTCTTCCCGGGGCCGGGCCGGACAGTGCGAGGCGGTTGGACCGGGTGTGGGACCTGTCTCTGGGCAACCCGCTGTTCGCCGGTGAACTCGCCCGGAACCTGAGCGCGGACGACCCCGGGGACGTGGCGCCGGACGGGGTCCGGCAGTTGGTGGCGGAGAAGCTCGCGCGCCTCGACGGGAACACCCGACGCGTGGTGGAGGCGCTGTCCGTCGGCGGCGCCGAGACATCGTTGTCGGAGCTGCTCGACGTGGCCGCCGACGGCTTGCATCCGCCTCTCTCGGGGGCCGCGGCGATCACCGCTCTGGACGAGGCCATCGGCGCCGCGCTCATCGAGGAGCGGACCGTCGTCGTGACCGGACGGCACGAGACGGGAATCGCCTTCCGGCACCCGTTGGTCCGCCTCACCTGTTACGAACGGTTGTCCGCCGTCCGCCGCAGGCACCTGCACGGCGCCTTCGCGCAGGCGGTGCGCCGCCGCCGCCCCGACGCCGTCGACACGCTCGCCTCGCATTTCGCGCGCGCCGACGACGCCCGCGCGGCCGAGTACCTGCGCCTGGCGGCGGAACGGGCCGCGGCCCTGTACGCGAACGACACGGCCGACCGCTACTACCGGGACCTGATAGCCCGGCTCGATGTCGACGCGGGCCGCGCCCGGCTCGCGCACGCTCAGGTGCTGCGCAGCATGGGCCACTTCGAGCAGGCTGTCGGCGCCCTGCGGCCGGCCCTGGCCGAGTTCGAACGGCTGCACGACCACGACAATCGCGTCCTCGCAGCGGCACTGCTGGCGGAAATGCTGGTCAGAACGGGGTCCCCCGCACCCGGCCTCGCCATCCTGCGGCAGCATCCCGTAACGGAGGAAACCGCGCCCGAACCGACGGCGGGTCACTTCCTGACGCTGTCCGTCATCCTCAGTACCCAAGGTCATTACGACGACGGGTGGGCCGCCGCCGAACGCGCCCTGACAGCGGCGGACGCGGTGCCGGGACATTCCAGCCACGGTCTGAAGGCCCGTGCCATCGTCCTGCAGGCGAGCAATCTGGGGCTGGCGGGCCACTTCGACCTGGCGCATGCTGCGGGCGACAGAGCGTTGGCGCCGGCCGAGGCCTACGGCGATCCGACGCTCCTCGGATCGGTCCTGTCGATGCTGCGGGAGAACGCGCGCCGCGCCGGCCGCCTGCGCGAGGCGATCGAGAGGGGAGAGCGCGCCCTCGGCCTCGCCGAACGGTCCGGCGGACCGGCGGCCGCCGCCTTCGAGCGGGCGAACCTCGCGGAACTGTGGCTGCTCCTGGAGGAGCCCGAGCGGGCCCGCGCTCTCGCCGAGGCCGCGGTCGCGGGCGCTGAACAGGCCGAGGCCTGGTGCCTCCCGTACGCACTCGCGGCGCTGGCCCGCACCCGGTGGGCCATGAACGACGCAGTCGACGCCGAGGTCCTCCTGGACCGCGCCGAGTCGGTCGCCGCCACGCTCGGGGACCAGCGGGGGAACCACGCGGTGCGCACCTCACGTGCGGAACTCGCTCTGCACATGGGGGATCCGGAGACGGCGCTGCGGGTGCTGGACCGTTTCAGCGACGAGGAACCGGTGCCGGCGGCCTGGGGCGAGCTTCTCTCCGGCCGTGCCGAATCCGCCCGGCAGCGCGCCGTGGCCGAGGTGTCGCGGGCGGAACGTACCGGGGAGCATCTTGCGGAGGTGGAGGCTCGTCTCGCACTCGGTGCCGCCTTGTCCGTGCTCGGCGAGGACGCCGAGGGGGCCGGGGAACTGGCGCGGGCCGAGTCGCTGGCCGAGCTCCTTCCCTACCCGGCCGGGACGAGCCGCGCCGCCTGGGCGCGGGCTCTGTTGCGCGCTGCGGAACAAAGCTGAGAAGCACAGCTGACAAGCACAGCTGCGAGACACGGCTGAGAAGCACACACCGGAGGCACCGCTGACGGCGGTTGGCCTGTCCGTGGTTGTCCGGCAATGGCAAGCCGCGCACTGTAATGCCCGAGTAACGGCGTCTGTCTAGTGTCCGAGCTCCCCCGTACCGTTCCTGGAGGAGCTCCCCCGATGCACCTGTCCCAACCGCCGTGGCGTGGCCGCGCCGTCTGGGCGGCGGCCGCCTTCACGGTGACCGCTCTGCTGACCGCACCGCTTTCCACGGCCGCCGCAGCCGATGCCGCGCCGTCCCCCAAGGTCGACTCGGCGCTGCTGAACGCCGTCGACGGCGGCGGCGAGGCGTCGTTCTTCGTCGTCCTCAAGGACCAGGCGGACCTGTCCGCCGCCAAGAAGAAGAACTCCCACGCCGCAAAGGCGAAGTCCGCGTACAGCGAACTGCGCGCCCACGCGAAGAGCAGCCAGAAGTCGCTGAACACCTTCCTCGACAAGGAGAAGGTCGGCCACCAGGACTACTGGATCGCCAATGCCGTCCAGGTCACCGGCGACCAGGACCTGGTCGACCGGCTCGCGAAGCGGTCGGACGTCGCCCGCATCGTCAAGGAGCAGACCTACAAGCTCGACGAGACGGAGAGCAAGGTCTCCGCGGCTACGGGCAGCACGGTTTCTGATGACGGCACCCCCGAGTGGGGTGTCAAGGACATCAAGGCCGACCAGGTGTGGTCGCAGTACGAGGACCGCGGCGAGGGCATCGTCATCGCGAACGTCGACTCGGGTGTACAGTACAACCACCCCGACCTGGTGGCGAACTACCGGGGCAACAACGGCGACGGCTCCTTCTCCCACGACTACAACTTCTACGACCCGACCGGGAACTGCGCCTCCGACGGCACCCCCTGCGACAACAACGGCCACGGCACCCACACGATGGGCACCATGGTCGGCAAGGGCGGCGTCGGCGTCGCGCCGAACGCGAAGTGGATCGCTGCCAAGGGCTGCGAGAGCGACGAGTGCTCCGACGAGTACCTCCTCAAGGCCGGTCAGTGGATCCTCGCCCCGACCGACCACACCGGGCAGAACCCGCGCCCGGAACTGGCACCGAACATCGTCAACAACTCCTGGGGCGGCGGCGACACCACCTTCTACCAGGACATCGTCGAGGCGTGGAACTCCGCCGGAATCTTCGAGGCGTTCGCCGCGGGCAACGACGGTGACGGAGCGACCTGCTCCACCGCCCACGCCCCCGGCTCGCAGGCACCCGCCTACGGTGTCGGCGCCTACGACGTGAACGGCAAGATCGCCAACTTCTCCGGTTTCGGCCCCTCCCTCGTCGACAACTCGATGAAGCCGAACATCTCCGCCCCCGGTGTCGACGTCCGTTCCACCTGGCCGGGTTCGTCGTACATGGTCGAGTCCGGTACGTCGATGGCCACCCCGCACGTCGCAGGCGCCGTCGCGCTCCTGTGGTCGGCGGCCCCCTCCCTGATCGGGAAGATCGACGAGACCCGCGCGCTGCTGAACCAGGGCGCTTCCGATGTCGATGACACGCACTGCGGCGGCACCGCCTCCATGAACAACGTGTGGGGCGAGGGCAAGCTCGACATCCTCGCCTCGATCGACAAGGCCCCGCACATCGCGGCCACCGTCACGGGCAAGGCCACCGACAAGGCCACCGGCACCGCCCTGGCCGGCGTCACGGTCAGCGCCACCGCCAACGGCACCACCCGTTCGGTGACCACCGCCGACAACGGCACCTACCGGCTGACCCTGGCCGCGGGCACCTACGACTTCTCCTACACCGGTTACGGCTACGCCACCGACACCATCAACGGTGTCGCCGTCGCCGAGAGCCAGGCCCTGACCCAGGACATCACCCTCGACGCCGTGACGCAGCACGCCGTGTCCGGCACCGTCCTGGACGTCACCGGCAAGCCGCTCGCCAAGGCCACCGTCACCGTCGAGGGCACGCCCGTCCCCGCGGTCACCACGGACACCGCCGGCCACTTCACCCTGCCCAAGGTCTCCGAGGGTGCGTTCACGATCACCACGACGCCGGCCGTCCCGGTGCTGTGCAACGGTGTGGACAACACCAAGCTCGCCGTCGACGCCGACAAGACGATGAACGTGCGGCTCCCGGCCCGCTCGGACGCCTCCGGCAACAGCTGCACCCCGGGTACGTACTCCTGGATCGCCGGTTCGACGAAGGTCGCCCTGTCCGGTGACGAGGACGCGAAGAACGTCGCGCTGCCCTTCCCGGTGAAGTTCTACGGCGCCTCTTACAACAGCGCCGCCGTCACCACGAACGGCCTGATCGACTTCCTGGCCCCGCGCGTCGGTGACTACACCAACACCGCCCTGCCCTCCGCCGCGAAGCCCGACGGCATCGTCGCCCCCTTCTGGGACGACCTGATGCTCGACAAGAAGTCGTCCGTGCAGACCGCCACCACCGGCAAGACCGGCAAGCGCACCTTCGCCATCGTGTGGAACAACATGCTGTTCGCCGACGGCGGCACCGACCGCGCCACGTTCGAGGCCGTCTTCGAGGAAGCGACCGGCGCGATCACCTTCCAGTACAAGACCGTCCCCGGCAACGGCGGCAAGGCCACCGTCGGCATCGAGAACCAGACCGGCACCGACGCCCTCCAGTACTCCTTCAACCAGACGGTACTGACCAACGGTTCCGCCATCCGCATCGCGCAGGGAGCCAAGTAATGACGACCCGTACCTCCCGCCGCGCCCTGCGCCTGGCCTCCACCCTGGTCGCCGCCGGCCTCGCCCTGACCGCGGCCCCGCACGCCCTCGCCGCCACCGGCGACGACGGCTCCGCGATGAAGCTCACCAGCCAGCAGGCCGACAAGCTCGCCTCGCACATGGGCGTCGACGTCTACGGCGAGAACCTGAAGTCCATCAACGCCGGTGACGACACGACCGGTGACACCGACGACGGCGACGACGCTCCGGTCTCCGGCCTCGACGCGGCCGGCACCGACGCCTCCACACCGGTGACCTTCACCAACACCTCCGCCCTGGAGGGGGTGCGCGGTCTCGGTGCGACGATTCCGGCGGGCTCCGACGGCAGCTACTTCACCGTCCACAGCCTCGGCAACGTCCAGCTCCACAAGGCCGACGGCACCACCGCCTGGGCCCGCAGCAACTCCTCGCTCTACACGGACTGGCAGGCCAAGCCGCTCCGCGTGTGGCAGGTCGAGCCGTACCCGGCGCACATCATGATGGGCTACAACGCGGTCAGCCCGTTCACACCCGCCTCCGACCAGGGCTTCGACACCGGTGACCTGACCGGCGACGGCACCCCCGACCTCGTCTTCTCCGCGAGCGTCGGCTCCTCGCCCTACCGTCCGATCACCTCGCCCGGTTCCACCCTGCCCACGGGTACGTTCGTGACCGTGCTGGACGGCAAGACCGGCAAGATGCTCTGGTCGAAGCTGTACTCGTACGCCACCAGCGTGAAGCTCGTCGAGGGCACCCTGCTCGTCGGCAACACACCCGCCTACAACGGGAACGCCCCCGTGGGCGAGACGGCCACCCTCTACGGCACCCGCTTCTCCTACGCCGACGGCGCACTGACGCCGACCACCACGTGGTCGTACGACACCCAGCACACCCAGGCGACCTGGGGCGCCCTGGAGTCCGCGGGCGACGGCAAGGCCGCGGTCTCCTGGGACCTGGAAAGGACCGCCACCACCCCGAGCAGCAGCCGCACCCTCGTGCTCGATGTGACCGACGGCTCCGTCACCTGGCAGGCCGACAGCGCCCTCTACAGCCGCCAGCTGCACCTGGACACCACGCGCAACCGAATCGTCGCCCTGGAGCAGTCCGACTCCACCGACGGCGTCCGCTACGAGATCGTCTCCTACGCTCTCGGCACCGGCGCCCGCGCCACCCTCGACAGCCGCTCCAACGTGCTGCCGACCGCCATGACCATCGGCGACCTCAACGGCACCGCGAAGACCGAGTACGCGGTCGCCGAAGCCACCTTCGACCCCAACCTCTATGTCAGCGCTGCCACCGTCCGCGTCCTCGACGGCACCGCTCCCGACACGGCTCTGTGGTCACACACCACCAAGCGGAACGCCGAGAACCCCCAGGACGGTGCCAGCACCTGGCGCCTGGACATAGTGAACGGCAGCCTGGTCGCGTCCTCTCAGAACGACAGTGGCATGGACACCGCCGACAACGCCGGCGGTGACGGCAAGGCCGACCTGACGGTGTTCAACGGCAAGGGCGCCGTGCGCTGGCAGCACCGGGACAACACCGCGTCGCCGATGTTCCAGCAGGTCTTCAGCGACAAGAGCGGCAAGCACGTCCGGGTCATCGACCAGGAACAGAACGTCCGCACCTTCGACCTCGCCAAGGGCGCCGAGCAGAACCTCACGCCGCTCCAGGGCGAGCTGTCGTTCGCGAAGGCGCTCGATGTCGACGGCGACAAGAAGCAGGACGTAATCGCCGGCGGAACCTCGCACGGCGTGTGGGCCTACGAGGGCGGCTCGCTGCTCACCGGAAAGCCCAAGAAGCTGTGGCAGGCCACCGTCACCGGCCAGGTCCACGCCATCGAGACCGGTGACGTCACCGGTGACAGCAAGCCCGAGATCATCGTCGCCGCGGACACCGCCACCGTCGTCCTCGACGCACGCACCGGCAAGACACTCACCACCATCGAGGGCGGCAACAGCGCCGGCACGTTCGTCCGCTCCGTCACCGTCGCCGACGTCAACGGCAAGGGCAAGGACGAGATCCTCGTCCCGACCGACGCCCTGCGCGCCTACAACGGCAACGGCAAGAAGCTCTGGCAGTACGCGGCACCCGCCGGCTCCGGTGACGTCGTCTTCTCCGACACCACCACCGCCGACGGCCGCGTCTACACCCAGTACGCCAGCGTCGGCGCGATAGGACTCGACACCGCCGCGGTGGACGGTGTCGCGCTCGACGGCACGAACGGCAACGTCCGCTGGACCGCGGCCCCCAAGGCCCCGGCCCAGGCCGTCGACGGAAGGATCCACGGCGCACTGCTCGACCACGGCGTCTTCGCCTCTCCGAACATCCCCTACGCCGACGGCCACGCCGTCGTCTACACGTGGATCGTCCAGGCCGTGCCGAACTTCGACTCGACCACCGCCGCGTCCGCCTACGTCGTCGCGGAGATCCGCGACGGACGCACCGGCGAACTGCTGCACCAGACGCTGACCGGCAGCCCCTGGTCGCACGGCAACTTCTTCACCGGAGATGCGAGCGACGGTCTGCTCGCCACCAGCTTCGGCACCATCCGCGTCTTCGGTGCCGACGGCCAGGACGGCAAGGGCTCGGTGTCCGCGCCGCTGCGCACCACCCAGTTCATCACCGGCCCCGGCGGGCGCAAGCTGCTGGCCGGTGGTGTCGAGGGCGGCGTGGGGGCATGGGACCCCGCGATCCTCACCAGCGGGGACTCCTTCAGCAGCGCCCTCGGCGCCGGCAATGCATCGGGCGGCCGCAACTACCTCGCCGTCGACCTCGACGGTGACGGAGCCGAGGAGATGATCTCGCTCAACTTCAACACCACCGGCTACGACCGGATGGCGGAGGAGGTGGGCGGGCGCGTTCTCAGCCCGGACAACAACATCCACCAGATGACGACGTTCAAGCTGTCCTGACCCCCACCCGGCCGATCGCCGGGGTGCCCCACGCCGTGAACCCCCTGGTCCATGCCCAGGGGGTTCACGGCGTATCGGGGGGGGTGCGGCTGTCTGCGCGTCACGGCCCCCCTACCCGCACGTGACGCCACCGACTAACTTTTTCCGGTACCCATATCCATTATCTGGAACTCATGAGAGATGAGGCGCTGTGTACACGCTCACCTTCCTGACCATCGGCCAGGCCCCGCGTCCGGACCTGTCCGAAGCCATCGAGGCGCACCTGCCGGCGACCGCACGCATACGGCACGCCGGTGTACTCGACGGTCTGACGCGTCGGGAGGCCGAGCTCCGCTTCGGGGCGACGGAGGGCCGCGCGACCCTTCTGAGCCGGCTGGCCGACGGCAGTTCCGTGACCCTGGACGCCGGTGCCGTCGGAGCCGGGCTGCAGTCCCGTATCGATCAGGTGGAGGACGCGGGCGCCGACGTCGTGGTGCTCCTGTGCACCGGCTCGTTCCCCGGCCTGCGGACCCGGCGGGCACGGCTCGTCGAGCCGGACGCCCTCGTCACCGGATACGTCGGCACGGTCCTGCGGGGCAGCCGTGTCGGGTTCGTCGTGCCGCTGCGTGAGCAGGTGACCGAGGCGCGCGAGAAGTGGCGGGCCGTCGTTGCGGACCCCGCGTTCACCATCGCCTCGCCGTACGCGGACAACGACGCGGCTCTGCTCTCGGCAGCCTGCAAGCATCTTGAGTCGGGCGCGGACGTCCTGATGCTCGACTGCATGGGGTACGGGGCGCGGCACCGCCGGTCACTGCGCGAGGCGGGGCTCACGGTGCCGATCCTGACGCCGGGTGCGGTGGTGGGCGCCGCCCTCGGCCCGCTGCTGGACTGAGGGCGCCTCAGCGGCCGGCGTCGGTCTCGACGTACCGCAGCCAGTACGGGTCGCCGATGCGCTTGCCGACGCGCAGGGCGGCGTCCCGTACCGCCCGGCCGAAGCGGGCCGCGTTCCCGTCGTGCAGCTCGGGCGCGGGCAGCGCGACGCCGATGCCGAAGACCTGTCCGGTGTCGCTGTCGAGTACGGCGGCGGAGACGCCGGCGACGTTCGGTACGTACTCGCCGCGCGAGGACTCCCAGCCGTCGGCGCGGACCCGGGCCAGGCAGGAGGTCAGTTCGCCGGGGGTGCGCGGCGCCGAGCCCGTGCTCCGTTCGAGGCGCGCGTCGACGAGGCGCAGCACCTGCGCGTCGTCCAGGCGGGCGAGCAGGGCCCGCCCCATGGAGCTGGCGTAGGCCGGTGCCCGGGTGCCGGCCGGGGTGTACGCCTGGAGGGCGCCGGTCGTCCCGAGCCGCATGTGGAGCACGAGCGACTCGGGACCGTCGAGCACGTCCACGTACCCCGTGTACCCGATGGCGGCGACCAGCCCGGCCAGCTCCTCCTCCAGGAGGGAGGCCGTGCTGCGTGAGGCACGGAAGTGGTACGAGGCCTCCATGACGAGTACGCCGGGGCGGTAGGCGCGGCTCGTCGGGTCACGGTCGAGGAAGCCGTAGTCGGCCATCATGCTGAGCGTCCGCGAGACGGAGCTCTTGGGCAGGTCCAGCGCCCCCGCGACATCCGTCACGGTCAGATCGCGCTGCAGACGTGCCATCAACTGCAGGACATCGCGCGCGTTGGCGAGTGTGCTCACCGTTCTCCCGCCTCCCCCGAGCTCCCCCGAGTCATGTCGTCCGATCGTAAAGGGCGCCCGGGCGTCCCCTTCACCGCCCCTCGTCCGCGATTTCCGGACCGCCCACATTTCGAGAACCCGGGCCGGACCCTTGACGGCGGACTGCGCCATATGGATGATCCAAGGAGATCCAAATATTCAGACGTAGTTCCATATTTTAGAACTTCCCCAGGCGACTGACAAGGCGCCCACCCGCACGGGAGCACCGAAGACCCATGAGTACTGACGCCTCGCCCCAGGCAGAGACCTCGCACCCCGCGAGTGAGGGCCGACGCCATCCCCGCGCCCTCGCCCCCGGCAATCTGATCCTCACCGTGGTGCTCAGCGTGTTCGGCGCGATCGTGGGCGTACAGCTGCTCGCCACGCTCGGCGTCACCCCGAGCACCTCGCTGATCGGCGCGCTGGCCGCGATGACGCTGGCCCGCGTACCGCTCGTCATGTTCCGCGGCTTCCGTTCGGTGCACGCCCAGAACCTCGCGCAGACCAGCATCTCCTCGGCCACGTTCGGCGCCGCGAACAGCCTGTTCCTGCCGATCGGCATCCCGTTCCTGTTCGGGATGGACAACATGATCATCCCGATGCTGATCGGCGTCTCGGCCGCGATGCTGGTCGATGCCTGGCTGCTCTACCGGATGTACGACACCCCGGCCTTCCCCGCGAAGAACCCCTGGCCGCCCGGGCTCGCCGCCGCCCAGGCCATCAAGGCCGGCGACGAGGGCGGCCGCCGCGCCAAGGTGCTCGGCCTGGGCCTGCTGACCGGTCTGGTCGGCGCCGCGTTCACGCTGCCGATGTCGGCGTTCGGCGTGGCCCTGATCGGCGGGTTCGGCGCCATGGCCGCCTTCGGCGTCGGCCTGCTGTTCAACCAGTACGCCGACCCGCTGTTCGGCCTCGACCTGGGCGCCATGTACCTGCCCCACGGCATGATGATGGGGGCGGGCCTGGTCGCCCTGGTCCAGGTCGGCCGCACCCTGGTCAAGGCCCGGCGCACCCCGGCGGACGACATCCGCGCGGCCGAACCGGCCGACGCGCCGGAAGGCGCCCGACGGCTGGGGCGCTCCATGCGGCTGGGCTTCGGCGCCTACCTCGCGATCTCGGTCCTGCTGGCGTTCGGCACCGGTGCCGCCACGCACATGAGCCCCGGCATGCTGATCGGCTTCCTCCTGTACGCCTCCGTCGCCGCGTTCCTGCACGAGCTGCTCGTCGGCATCGCCTCGATGCACTCCGGCTGGTTCCCGGCCTTCGCGATCGCCCTGATCACTCTGCTGCTCGGCATCCTCATCGGCTTCCCGCCCGAGGCGCTCGTCGTGCTGTCCGGCTTCACCGCCGCGACCGGCCCGGCCTTCGCCGACATGGGGTACGACCTCAAGGCGGGCCATCTGCTGCGCGGCGAGAACGCCGACCCGGCCTTCGAGCTGGAGGGCCGCCGCCAGCAGCTGATCGCCGCGATGATCGGCTTCGGCGTCGCCATCGTCGTCGTGCTGGTCTCGTACCGGATGTTCTTCGACAACGGGCAGACCGCCCCGATCGACGCCGCGTACGTCGCCGCGATCAAGGCGGGCCCGTCCGCGGAGACCGCCCGGGACCTCGCCCTGTGGGCGATCCCCGGCGCGATCGTGCAGTTGATCGGCGGCTCGAAGCGCCAGCTCGGCATCCTGCTGGCGACCGGGCTGCTGATCACCACACCGATGGCCGGCTGGATGGTCGCCGCGGGCATCGCCGTCCGCGTCCTCGCCCCGCGCGTCCTCGGCCCGAAGGCCAAAGACGACCTGGAGGTCTTCGCCGGCGGCGCGATCGCCGGTGACGCCCTCTACTCGTTCGGCAACGGCGTGTTCAAGGCCGCCAAGTAGGCCACGCAGCCGGACCCCTCCACCTCCT
Source organism: Streptomyces sp. NBC_00464 (assembly GCF_036013915.1). Taxonomy (NCBI): domain Bacteria; kingdom Bacillati; phylum Actinomycetota; class Actinomycetes; order Kitasatosporales; family Streptomycetaceae; genus Streptomyces; species Streptomyces sp. NBC_00464. The sequence goes on from NZ_CP107899.1 coordinate 737,937, forward strand.
CTCGCACCTCTGTACAGAACCACCCTGGGAGACCCCCGTGAAGCGACAGTTGACCCATGACGACATCCGCGCGGCCGTGTACGGCGGTGCCGTACTGGGCGGAGGCGGCGGCGGATTCGTCGAGCGGGGGCTGCGCACCGCCGAACTGGCCCTCCAGATCGGCATACCGGAGCTGTGGTCGGCCGACGAGTTCGCGGCCGACGACCTGACCGCGACGGTGGCCCTGGTCGGCGCCCCCGCGGCGCCCGACCCGCAGGTGCTGCCCACGCACCTGCTGCGCGCCCTGGAGCTGCTCCGCCGTGACCTGCCGCGCCCGCTCGTCGCGATCCACACGAACGAGAACGGCGCCGAGACCACCATCAACGGCTGGTTCCACTCCGCGATGACCGGCCTGCCCGTCATCGACCTGGCCTGCAACGGCCGCGCCCACCCCTCCAGCGTGATGGGCGCGATGGGCCTGCACCAGGAGGAGGGCTACCTCTCCTCCCAGGGCTACGCCGGCGGCAAGCCGTACGCCTACGTCGAGGGCTCGGTCTCCGGCCGCCTGGAGGCCACGTCGAACGTGGTCCGGCGCGCCTCCGTCGAGGCGGGCGGCTGGGTGGGCGTCGCCCGCAACCCCGTCGAGGTCGGCTACGCGGTGCGCAACGGCGCACCGGGCGCGATCGGCTTCGCCATCGAACTGGGCCGCCGCTTCCTGGCGGGCGGTGTGCTCGGCGCCGCCCAGCATCTCGGCGGTGAGATCGCCGTGACCGGCACGGTGCGCGAGTACCGCTGTGAGCAGCGGGAGGGCCTGGACGTCGGCGTCGCGGTCCTGGACGACGCGGCGCGCACCACCCTGTACATCGTCAACGAGTACATGGCACTGGACGTCGCCGGTGCCCGCCGGGCCTCGTTCCCCGATCTGATCACGACGTTCGACGCGGCCGGGCAGCCGCTCGCCTCCGCCGACGTCGAGGTCGGCAAGCAGGTCAGCGTGCTGGTCGCCCCGGCCGAGAACCTCCTGCTCTCCCGGACGATGTACATGCCCGAGGTGTACGCGCCGGTGGAGGAGCTGATCGGCATCGAGTTCGCCCCGGCCGCAAAGGCCCTCGCCGATGCCTGAGCAGGCTCCGGCCGGTGTCGCCGACGCCGGCCCCGTACGGGACTTCTGTGACGCCCAGTGGGAGACGGAGGTGCTCCCCCTCGTCCGGCAGCACATCCGCGTCCCGGCGGTCAGCCCCGCGTACGACCCCGACTGGGAGGCCCACGGCCACCTCGACCGGGCCGTCGACGCGGCGGCCGAGTGGCTGCGGAACGTTCCGCTGCCGGGGTTGCGGGTGGAGGTCCTGCGCGCGTCCGGACGTACGCCGCTGATCTTCTTCGAGGTGCCGGGCGAGGGCGCGCGGGCGCAGGAGACCGTCCTGTTCTACGGCCATCTGGACAAGCAGCCCGAGGGCGACGGCTGGACCGATGGCCGCAGCGCCTGGGAGCCGGAATTCGACGACACCCGGCTGTACGGCCGCGGCGGCGCCGACGACGGGTACGCGCTGCCCGCGTCGGTGACCGCGGTCCGGGCGCTGGCCGAGCAGGGCGCGGCCCGGCCGCGCTGCGTCGGCGTGTTCGAGGCCGGCGAGGAATCGGGCAGCCCCGACCTCGGCCACTGGTTCGCCCGGCTCGCGCCGCGCATCGGCGAGGTCGGCCTCGTGGTCTGCCTGGACTCCGGGGCGGGCGACTACGAACGGCTGTGGCTGGTCACGTCGTTGCGCGGGGCGTGCGGCGGGACGCTCGATGTGCGGGTCCTCGGCGACGGCGCGCACTCCGGGGACGCGGGCGGCGTGGTGCCGTCGTCGTTCCGGGTGCTGCGGCAGTTGCTGGACCGGCTGGAGGACGGCGCGTCGGGTTCGCTGCGCCCGGACGTACTGCACTGCGAGGTGCCGGACGAGCGCCGCGCCCAGACGCGTGAGGCGGCGGCGCTGCTGGGCGAGCGGGTGTGGGGCCGCTTCGACTGGTACGGGAACGCCTCCCCGGTGACACGCGATCCCGAGGAGCTGCTCCTCAACCGGGCCTGGCGTCCCAGCCTGGAGGTCACCGGAGCGGACGGAATTCCTCCGGTCGTGTCGGCGGGCAACGTGCTGCGTCCGCGCACCCGCGTCAAGGTCTCGCTGCGGCTGCCCCCTGCGGTGGACAGCGCGGCGGCCCTCGCGGAGGTCGGCCGGATCCTTGAGGCGGACCCGCCGTACGGCACGTCGGTCCGGTTCACACCCGACCGGGTCCTCGCCGACGGCTGGCACGCACCCGCCGAACAGCCGTGGCTCCGGGCGGCACTGTCGGCGGCGAGCCGGGCCTGCTTCGACGGGGCGGACGCCGCCCGGATCGGGCAGGGCGGCACGATTCCCCTGATGGGAAAGTTGACCCGGCAGTTCCCTGAGGCGCAGTTCCTGGCCTGCGGAGTGCTGGGTCCCGGTGCGAACGCCCACGGCCCGAACGAGTCCCTCCATGTGCCGTACGCGCGACGCCTCACATCGAGCCTGGCGCTGATCCTCAACGCCTACGCCCTCTGGGCCCGGCCTGAATGAACCCGCCTGCGCGGACCGAACGACGCGCGGGAACGAAAGGGGGCCCGCCCCCGGAATGCTTCCGGGGGCGGGCCCTTTCGCGCCAACGGCCGTGCTGGATCAGCTCGTCAGGTCGGGGCGCTGCGTCACCCGGATCGAGTTGACCAACGTCGTGCCGGTGACCGCCTTGAAGCCCACGTCCAGCCGGCCGTCGGTGACCTTGACCGTGAACGTCCTGGACAGAGCCGTGCGGACACCGCCCGCCTCCAGGCGGATGTCCACGTCCGCCACCTTCTCCACGCCCTCGGCCATGACGTCGAAGACACGGGCACCGGGCTTCATGGCAACCGGTTCGGCGAAGCCCAGTTCCACCTGGTAGACACCGTTCGGAACGGCGTCGAAGCGGTACCCGTCGACACCCTGGCGGCCCGAGCGCAGCAGCTGCTGCTCCGGGGAGCTGGCGACGCCGGTGATGTCCTGACGGGTGTACGTGAGAAGGGTGCTGTCGCCCACGTACCCGAACGCGCCGTCCGCGTAGGCCCGGTCCGCCGTCCAGGCGTCACCCGCGGCGTCCAGCGACGCGGTGTCCGCACCGACGTCCACGCCCTTCTGGTACGCCGGGACGACCAGCTTCAGCGGCAGCGAGAACGTCGGTGTCCGGGCACTCTCCGACGTCACCACGAGGGTGCCGGAGTACACGGTGCCGGGCTTGGCCGCCGCCGTGTCGAACGTCAGCGTGACCTGCTGCTGAGCGCCCGCGCCGAGCGTGCCGGACGCCGGGGCGACCTTCACCCAGGAGGCGCCGGACTTCTCCACGACGGTGTACGCGGCGGACGAGCCGCCGTTGGTGAGGGTCAGGGTGCGCCGGCGCTGCTCGCCCGCCGGGACGACCAGCTGCCACCCGGAACCGTTGTCGGCCCGCACCGCGCCCGTGGTCAGAGCGGATTCGGTGCGCAGCGCGGACAGGCTGCCCAGTTCGGCCGTGCGGGTCGCCGTGGCGTAGTGCGGCGCCGTGATCGTGACCTTGTGGTCGGCAGCCGCGGTCACCGGGACCTGCGCCAGGTACGCGCCGTCGGCCCGGGTGGTCGCCGTGCCGATGCTCGTCCCACCGCGGGTGACGGTGACGGTGGCGCCGGTGACCGGCTTGCCGTCGTTGGCGTCGGTCACCGTGCCGGAGACGACCGCGTGGCCCTCGGTCCGGAAGCTGATCGCCATGCCGTCACGGACGGAGAGCTGGTCGAACGAGTACTGGAAGGCGTCGGTGCCGTCGTGGTTCTCCGCGCCGATGGTGGCGCCGGCGCCCTGCTCGAAGCCCTTCTCGCTGGGGTCGATGCCCTTGTAGTGGAAGGAGTAGGTACCGTCCTCGCCGAGCACGGCGGCGAAGCCGATGCGCCGGCTCGTGTCGCGGGCGATGAGCATGTCGCGCCACTCGACGACGTACTCGCGGTGCGGGGCGGTGCCACGGACCGACGTGTAGATGCCGGACGAGGCGTCCATGGCGAGCTGGTCCCAGAAGGGCGAGAGCGCACCGTTGGCCGGGGCCTTGGCGGGCAGCGAGGTGTTGTCGAGCAGCGCGAGGTAGCCGAAGATCAGCTGGCCGTCGCGGTTGACCCAGCCCTTGTCGTAGGTGTGGCCGTACAGGGCGACGGGGAACGGCGGGGTGACGGCCTGGTAGGTCGACGAGGACGTTCCGATGCCGAGCTTGGTCTCGCCGGTGGGGTAGTCCGCGGACACCTGGTGGCAGGTGGTGCCGAAGGCGTCGGTGCGGGTGGCGAGGGCGATGTCCTTGGTGGCCGTGCCCGTGACGATGTCGGTCACGATGCCGATGGTGGCCGCGCAGTGGTTGAGCGGGGTCAGGCTGATCCGGTAACTGCCCACGGGCAGCGTCACCTTGTAGCTGCCGTCGGCCGCGGTCGTGGCGCGGACCGGGGTGCCCTGCACCTTGAACGCGACGTCGGCCTCGGTGCCGGAGTCGCTGCGCACGGTACCGGTCAGGGTGCCGGTGGGTGCGGTGGCGAGCGCCGCGTCATGGGTGGCGGACCCGCCGTCGGTGACGGTGAGTCCGGCGCTGTCGGTGACGTAGCCGAACTTGGTGACGGTCACCGTGTACGCACCGGAGACCAGCCGCGGGAAGGCGTAGGTGCCGTCCTTCTTCGTGGCCAGGGTGGCGTGCGTGGGACCGGCCACGGAGACCTCGACGTCGGCGGCGCGTTCACCGCCGACGGTGACGGTGCCGGTGAGGGCGCCGACGTGGTCGCGCGGGGCCGCGTTGACGGCGGCGTACGCGTCGAGACGGCCTTCGCCGTAGACGTTGTTGAAGGCCGTGGTGCCGCCGCAGGAGGTGTCGTCGACGTCGATCGCGGCCTTGTTCAGCACGGCTTCGGTGGCGGTGATGTCACCGCGCAGCGCCGGGGCCGCCGACCAGAGCAGGGCGACGGTGGCCGCGGTGTGCGGCGAGGCCATCGACGTGCCCGACTTGGCCGCGTAGCCGCCGCCGGGGGTGGCGGAGCGGACGTTCACGCCGGGGGCGGAGATGTTCGGCTTGACGGTGCCGTCGATGCCCGGTCCGCGTGAGGAGAACGAGGCGATCCTGTTGTTGCTGTCGAAGGCGCCCGAGGCGTACGTGTTCGTGAGCGCGCCCGGGGAGCCGGCGGTGTCGCAGTACGGTCCCGCGTTGCCGTTGGAGAAGGCCGGGAAGATCCCGGCGTCCCGCCACGACTGCACCATCGCCTGGTACCAGGTGTCCAGGCTGTCGGAGCCCCACGAGTTGTTGATGACGTCGGGGGCGCGATCGGGGCGCGGGTTCTCCCCGTCGGCGTCGGTCGGCGCGAGCATCCACTGCCCGGCGGCGAGCAGCGCGTCGCGCGAACAGCCGTCCGGGGTACAGGCCTTGGCCGCCATCCAGCGGGCGCCGGGTGCGACGCCGATGGAGTTGGCGGTGCCGTCCTCGCCGACCATGGTGCCCATCGTGTGGGTGCCGTGCCCCTGGTCGTCGCAGGGCTTCGCCGTACCGCAGGTGTGGGTCGCGTCGAACCAGTTGTAGGCGTGGTCGTACGTGCCGTCGGCCTTCAGACCGCGGTAGGCGGCGGCGAGGGCCGGGTGCTGGTGGTCGACGCCGGTGTCGATGCTGCCGATGACCGTGCCTTCGCCGCGTACCCCGTACTCGTTCCACACCTTGGGGGCGTTGATCCGGTCGACGTTCCACTCGATGCCGTCGACCTTGGCCTCGTTGGTGCCGTTGACCGTGGGCGGGAGCGCGACGGTGTCGTCGGCCTCGATCGACGCGACGTCGGAGCGGGCGGCGATCTTCGTGGCCAGGGCCTTGCTGCCGGTGACCTTGACGGTGTTACTGATCCAGTACGACGTGTAGGACGCGTCGGCCTGCTTCAGCAGGCCCGTGAGTCCTTGCTGCGAGGTCTTGGCGTACGCCGTCTTCACCTTCAGGACGGCACGGCCCCGACCGGTCTTGGTCGCTGCCTTCTTCGCGGCCGAGGTGTCGGCCTGGGAGGCGAGCTGCACCCAGAACGAGACCTTGTCGTGCCGGGTGAAGTCCTTGAGCAGGGCGCTGTCCGCCTTGCTCTGCAGGGTGGTCGGCGGGACCGGTTCGGTGTCGGCGGCGACGGCCGGCAGGGCGCCCAGGAAGGGGACACCGAGGGTCGTGGCGAGCGCGGTGGTGAGCAGTCCTCGCCACCGGGGTGTTCTGTGTCGGTTCACGTCTGCTTTCCTCATCGGGATCAGCTGCTCAGGTCGGGACGCTGGGTGACGCGGATGGCGTTGACGAGGGTCTTCTCGGTGCCGGTGGCGACCAGCCGGACGTTCAGTCGGCCGTCGGTGACGGTGACCGTGAAGGACTTGGTGAGCGCCCGGTAGCTGCCGCCGGTCTCGGCGACGATGTCGAGGTCGGGCAGGTGGACGGAGCCCTCGGCGAGGACGTCGGTGAGGCGCTGCCCGGCCGTGACCTTGCCGAGCTCGGCGAAGTCCAGCTCGACCTGGTAGGTGCCGTTCGGTACCTGGTCGAAGCGGTATTCGAGGGCGCCTTCGCGGGCGGTCCGCAGCAGCTTGTCGTCGGTGGTGTCCTCGATGGCGTTGGTGGTGCTCACCTTCGTGGACTGGCCGACGAAGCCGTACGAGCCGGCCGTGTACTTCTGGTCCGGGGTCCAGGCGTCGGACGCGGAGTCGGTGTACGCCTTGGCCCCGCCGGCGTCGATCGCCGTGCGGTAGGCGGGCACGGACACGGTCACCGGAATCCTGATCTCCGGGGTGCGGCCGCTGTCGGAGGCGACGACGACGGTGCCCTTGAGGGCGGTGCCGGGCGCCACACCGTGCGTGTCGAAGGTCAGGACGACCTTCTGCTCAGCGCCCTTGGCCAGCTGCCCCTGTGCGGGCGCGGCGCTGAACCAGGAGGAGCCACTCGCCTCGGTGACCGTGTAGCCGGTGTCGGAAGCGGAGTTGGCGAGGGTGAGGGTGCGCTGCCTGCTCTCCTCGGCGGGGACGACGACGGTGGTCGCGTTCGCCGGGGCGGCGGTGACCCTTCCGGTGGTCAGCGCGGTGGAGAACTGTTCCGTCGAGCCGGTCGCGAGCGCGAAGGTGCGGGTGCCCGCCGTGTAGTGCGCGGCGGTGACGGTGACGTCGTAGTCGGCCTTGTCGCCGGTCACCGGCGTCTGCACCAGGTAGCCGCCATCGACCCCCGTGGTGCCGGTGGCGACGGTCTCGCCGTCCCGCGCGACGGTGACGGTGGCTCCGGCGAGCGCCTTGGCGTCGTTGCCGTCGGTGACGGTGCCGGACAGGGCGGCGCTGCGGGTGGGCCGGAACTCTACGGCCAGGCCGTCGCTGACGGACTTCTCGTTGTACGAGTACTGCAGGGCGTCGGTGCCGTCCCCGTTCTCCGCCCCGATCGTGGCGCCCGAACCCTGCGCGTAGTCGCCGCCGGTGGGGTTGCGGTAGTGGAAGGAGTAGGTGCCGTCCTCGCCGATCACCACGGAGAAGTCGAGCTTCTGCGTGCGCGCGGCGGACGTCACCACGTTCCGCCACTCCACGACGATCTCGCGGTGCGGGGCGGTGCCGCGGGCCGACCAGTAGAGGTCACCGCCGTCGGTGGCCAGCTGGAGGTTGTCCCAGAACGGGTAGAGGGAGCCGTTGGGGAGTCCCGTGTAGGGCAGGGTCCGGTTGGCGCTGACGTTGACGGACGGCTCGAAGCTGAGATAGCCCTCGACGTTCGCGGAGGCCTGCCGGTACGTCTTGCCGTACAGCGCCACCGGGAAGGGGAACTTGACCGCGGCCGAGCCCTCGTAGTCGCTGCTGGTGCTCAGCTTGGTGGCACCGGAGGGGAACGCGGTGTCGTGCGTGGTCCGGCATACGGTGCCGAACCGGTCACCGCGGTTGGGCAGGGTGAGGTCCTTGCCGGCCTCGCCCGCGACGACCTGGACGCCGAACGATCCGATAGTGGCGCAGCGGGAGACCGGGGTGACCGTCAGCTGGTAGGCACCGGCGGGGAGCCGGAGCGCGTACGTACCGTCGGCCGCCGTCGTGGTGGTGGTGTCGGCGGGGGCGCCCGCCACCACGATCTTCGCGCCGGCCTCGGGGCCGGACAGAGTGGTCACGGTGCCGGTGAGCGTGCCGATGGGCGCGAGGGCGAGGGTCAGGTCGCGCGTGGCGGTGGCGTCCTCGATGACGGTGGCGGTCGACTCGGCGGTCGTGTAACCGAACTTGGTGACCTTGACCTTGTAGTCGCCGACCATGAGCTTCGGCAGGCTGTACGTGCCGTCGGCGCGGGTGTCGGCGAGGGCGTTCATCGGTCCGTCGAGTTCCACGGTGGCGCCGGCCAGCGGTGCGCCGTCGGAGGTGACGGTGCCGGTGAGGCCGCCCAGCGGGCCCCGGGGCACGGCTGCGACGGCCTCGTAGGCGTCGAGCCGGCCCTCGCCGTAGACGTTGTTGTTCTCGGCGCTGCCACCGCAGGTGGTGTCGTCCACGTCGTGGGCGGTGCGGTCGAGGAGGCGTTCGGTGGCCGCGACGTCACCCCGGATCGCCGGGGAAGCCGCCCACATCAGGGCGACGGTGGCGGCAGTGTGCGGTGACGCCATCGACGTACCGGACATGACGGCGAATCCGCCACCGGGCGCGGCCGAACGGACGTCGACACCGGGGGCGGCGATGTCAGGCTTGACGGCACCGTCCTCGCCGGTACCGCGGGACGAGAAGTACGCGATGTCGCCGTCACTGTCGAAGGCGCCGGTGGCGTAGCTGTTGGTGTAGGCGCCCGGGGAACCGGCGGTGACGCAGTCGGGACCGTCGTTGCCGTTGGAGAACGCGGGGAAGATCCCCGCGTCGGTCCATGACTGGACCATGTCCTTGTACCAGGTGTCGATGACGCCGGCACCCCAGGAGTTGTTGACGACGTCGGGGGCCAGGTCCGGGCGCGGGTTGTCGCCGTTGCGGTCGGTGGGCGCGAGGATCCACTGGCCGGCGGCCATCAGCGCGTCCTGCGCGCAGCCGATCGGGGTGCACGCCTTGGCGGCGATCCACTGGGCGCCCGGTGCGACACCGATCTTGTTGCCGTCGCGGTCGTCCCCGACCATGGTGCCCATGGTGTGGGTGCCGTGGCCGTGGTCGTCGCAGGGTGCGTCGCCCGGGCAGCTGGCAGTGGCGTCGAACCAGTTGTACTCGTGCTGGTACGTGCCGTCGGCCTTCAGACCGCGGTACTTGTTCATCAGCGTCGAGTGCTGGTAGTCGACGCCGGTGTCGATGTTGGCAACGACCGTGTCGCTTCCGTTGACGCCCAATTCGTCCCAGACCTTGGGCGCGTTGATGCTGTCGAGGTTCCACTCGACGCCGTTGACCGTCGGTTCCTGCTCGGCGGGCAGTTCCTCGGGCAGCTGGAGGAGCTTGTCGGCCGCGATGGAGGCGACCTCCGGGCGGGCGGCGATCTTCTCGGCGAGGGCCTTGTCGCCCGTGATCTTGAGGGTGTTGCTGATCCAGTACGACGTGGCGTGCGCGCCCGCCTTCTTCACCAAGGCCTCGATGCCGGCCTGAGTGGTGGTGGCGTGCTGCTTCTTGGCCGCGATGACGGCCTTGTCCCGGCCCACCCGGGTCTTCGCCCGCTTCGCGGCCGAGGTGTCGGCCTTGGAGCCGAGCTGCACCCAGAAGGTCGTAGTGTCCTTCTTGTCCAGCTGCCGGACGACCTCGGTGTCGGCCTTGCCCAGCAGCTGGGCCGCGGGGGTCGGTGCCGGGTCTGCGGAGGCGGGCACCGCCGCGAGGAGCGGCGCCCCCATGGCCAGGGTGAGCGCGGCGGCCAGAAGGCCTTGCCGTCGCGCGAGTTGCTGTCTCACGTACACACTCTCTTTCCGGAGGGTTCACTCATGCAGGGCCGGGCGGGTACGGACCGGGCCCGGAGGCCGGTCCGCACCGCGCCGGGGTTCGGGGTCAGCCCAGGTCGGGCCGGTGGGTGACGCGGATGGAGTTGACGAGCGGCTGGTCGGAGGGGCTCGCGAACCGCAGGTTGAGCTGTCCGTCGCCGACGTGGACGGTGAACGTCCGGGCCAGTGCGCGATAGGTGCCGCCCGCCTCCAGGGCGATGTCGACGTCCGGGAGTTCCTGGACGCCTTCGGCGAGGACGTCGAACACCCGCTTGCCGGGCTGGGTGCTGCTCAGTTCGGCGAAGCCGAGCTCCACCTGGTAGGTGCCGTCCGGGAGACCGTCGAAGCGGTACTCGTAGGCGCCCTTCGCGGCGCTGGAGTACAGCGCCTGGTCGTCGGTGCCGGCAATGGACTTACGGGTGGTGACGGTGCCGGTGCGGCCGAGGTAGCCGTACGAGCCCTCGGTGTAGGCCCGGTCCGGGGCCCAGAGGTCACCGGCCGAGTCGGCCACCGGTCCCGCGGCGCCGGACCCCGCGTCGATCGCGGTGCGGTAGGCGGGCACGGCGACGGTGACGGGGATGTCGAGGACCGGCGCACGGCCGCTCTCGGAGGCCACCCGCAGGGTGCCGCGCAGGACGGAGCCGGGCGTGGCGCCCGAGGCGTCGAAGGTGACGGTCACCTTCTGCGGGGCGTCGGTGGCGAGCCGGCCGGCGGCGGGGTCGGCCGTCAGCCAGCCGGCACCGTCCTTCTCGGCGACGGTGTAGTCGGCGGCGAGTCCGGAGTCGGTGAGGGTGAAGGTGCGGGTGCGGCGCTCCCCCGCCGGGACGACGAGCTGCCAGCCGTCGTCGGGCGACGCCGTCACCCGGCCGGTACGCAGGGCGCTGTCGCCGCGCGAGACCTCGCCGCCGGAGAGCGTCGCCGTGCGAGTGGCGGCCTCGTAGTGGGGTGCGTCGACGCGGATCCCGTACGCGCCCGCGTCCTTGGCCGGGACCTGCACGAGGTACTGGCCGTCGGCGCCCGAGGTTCCGGTGCCCACCGTCGCCCCGTCGCGGCTGACGGTCACACGGGCGCCGACGAGTGCCTTGCCGTCGTTGGCGTCGGTGACCGTGCCGGCGAGGGACGCGCTCCTCTCGGGCCGGAACGCGAGGGTCATGCCGTCACGCAGGGCGGCCTCGTTGCAGGAGTACTGGAAGGCGTCGGTGCCGTCGTGGTTCTCGGCGCCGACGGTGGCGCTGGAGCCGCGTTCGGCGGCGCCGTCCTCGATGTCCTTGTAGTGGAAGGTGTAGCCGCCGTCCTCGTTCATGACGGCGGCGAAGCTCACGCGCTGGGGCTTGTTGTCGCTCAGGAGCACGTTGCGCCACTCGACGACGAGTTCACGATGCGGCGCGGTGCCCCGGAACGCGGTGTAGACGCCGGAGGAGGAGTCCATCAGGAAGTTGTCCCAGAACGGGTAGAGAGCGCCGTTCGGGGTGCCGGTGAACGGCAGTTCCTCGTTGATGCTGGTCGTGCTGCTCGGGCCGAAGGCGAGGACGCCCTCGACCGTGACGTTGGCCGAGGTGTACGTGTGGCCGTACAGCGCGACGGGGAAGGGCAGTTCGACGGGGGCGCTGCCCGCCGCCCCGCTGAGCGGCAGCTTGGTGTCGCCGGTCGGGTAGGGGGCACCGGCGACGACTTGGCAGGTGGTGCCGTGACCGTCCGTGCGTACGGGCAGGTCGAGGTCCTTGCTGCTCGTGCCGTCCCCGACGGTGATCTGGAACGCCATGGCCTTGGCGCACTTGTCGCCGGGTGTGACGGCCACCTGGTACGTGCCGACGGGCAGGTGGAGCGCGTACGCGCCGTCGTCGCCCGTCGTCATGGAGACGGGTGTGTCGGACACCGCGAGTCCGGCGCCCGCCTCGGGGCCGCCCTTGACGCGTACGGTGCCGGTCACTGCGCCGGTGGGCGCGGTCTTCAGATCGGCGTTCCGGGTCACCGTGCCGTTGGCGACGACGGTGACGGCGGAGGTGTCGGTGAGGTAGCCGTACTGCGAGACGGACACGGTGTAGTCGCCGGCCATCGTCCTGCTGAGCGCGTAGGTGCCGTCGTCGGCGGTGCGGACGCTCGCCTGCATGGGGCCGTCCAGGCGCACGGTCGCCCCGGCGAGGGGCTTGCCGTCCGCGGTGACGGTGCCGGTCAGCGCGCCGAGCGGGCCGCGCGGGGTGGACATCACGGCCGCGTAGGCGTCCAGCTTGCCCTCGCCCCAGACGTTGTTGTTGGCCACGGTCCCACCACAGCTCGGGTCGAACGTGTCGACGGCCGTGCTGTCGAGCAGACGTTCCGTCTCGTCGACGTTGCCGCGGATGTCGGGCGAGGCGGACCACATCAGGGCGACGGTCGCGGCGGTGTGCGGAGCCGCCATCGATGTGCCGTTGAGGGACTGGTATCCACCGCCCGGCCAGGCGGAGCGGATGTCCACGCCCGGTGCGGCCAGATTGGGCTTGATGCCGCTGCCCTCGCCGGCGCCGCGCGAGGAGAAGTCGGCGATGTCGCCGTTGCTGTCGAAGGCGCCGGAGGAGTAGGCGTTGTCGTAGCCGCCGGGCGAGCCGGTCGTCAGACAGTTCGGCCCGGCGTTGCCGTTGGAGAACGAGGCGAAGATTCCCGCGTCGTGCCAGGCCTGGACGGTGGCCTTGTACCAGAGGTCGAGTGTGGTGGTGCCCCAGGAGTTGTTGACGACGTCCGGGGCCAGGTCGGGTCGGGGGTCGGCGCCGGTCCTGTCGGTCGGGGCGAGGATCCACTGTCCGGCGGCGAGCAGCGCGTCGCGCGGGCAGGCGTTGTTCTCACAGGCCTTGGCCGCGATCCAGGTCGCTGCGGGGGCGACACCGACGGCGTTGGCGGTGCCGTCGTCGCCGACCATCGTGCCCATGGTGTGGGTGCCGTGCCCGTCGTTGTCGCACGGGCTGTCCCCCGTACAGTCGTCGGCGGGGTCGAACCAGTTGTAGTTGTGGTCGTACGTGCCGTCGGCACGGTGGCCCCGGTAGCTTCCGGTCAGGGCGGGGTGACGGTAGTCGACTCCGGAGTCGATGTTGGCGACGACGATGCCCTCGCCGTGCTTGCCCAGGTCGTTCCAGACCTTGGGAGCGCCGATCCGGTCGACGTTCCATTCCACGCCCTCGACCGTGTTCACCCGGCCGCCGGTGGTGGCGTGCGGGAGGACGAGCGGTTCGTCCTCCTCGATCGCGGCGACCTCCGGCCGCGCCGCGATCCTGACGGCGAGCGCCTTGTCGGCCGTCACCTTCAGCGTGTTGGCGATCCAGTACGACGTGTGGGGCGCACCGGCCTTCTTGAGAAGGGCGGCAAGGCCGGCCTGGCTCCGGTCGGCCTCGGCCTTCTTCGCCTTGATGACGGCACGGCCGCGGTCGGCCTTGATCTTCACCTTGCGGGCGGCGGAGGTGTCGGCCTGCTCACCGAGCTGGATCCAGAAGGTGGCCCGGTCCTTCGCGGCGAGCTCCTCGCGTACCGCGCTGTCCGTCTTCTGTATGTACGGGCTCGGCTCGGACGGGGCGGCCGCCGCCGCGGGCAGCAACCCCAGCATTGGCAGGCCCATGACACCCACGAGCAGGAGGGCGACGCTGCCGCGTCGCCGTGAGGGAACTTGCCTCAACACGCACTCTCCTTCACAGGAAGTCCACACTGGAGCCGTGGGACGTTCGCAAGGTGGTGACCACAGCAGTATGGGTTCGACACAGCAGGTCACCGGGGTTGCAGAGATGGCGAGTTGGCGACATGACGCGCTCTCGCCAACCGACCGTCCGGACGGTGGGCGGTACGGCCCCGCCCAGACGTCGAGCACCCCCGGACGGGGCCGTCCGGGGGTGCTCGACGGGGCCGGCCGGTTCCGTCACTTCACGGCGTAGGCCCGGGTGATGGTCTGCTGCACCGTGTTGCCGTCGGCGTCCTCGGCGCCGATGCGCAACGAGACGAAGCCAGGGCCCTCGGGGTGGTGGGTGGACACGGTGAACCGGCCGTCGGCACTGCCGGTCACCCCCGCCCTGTGCCAGGTCGTTCCGTCGTCGTACGAGACGTCCGCCGTCAGCGTCCTGGCCCGCACGGGGCCGGCCGTGCCCGGCTCCTCGGTACGCACATCGAAGCTGAACTTCCTTCCTGCGGGAGCACGGTTGAGCAGATCCAGCGGCAGGTCGTAGTAGAGCTGCAGCAGTGGAAGCGGCGTGGTGCCGGAGGCCGGGCGGGCCGAGGTGAAGCGCCACTCCGAGTGTGTTTTCGTGGACATCTTCCAGTACTCGGCGGTGCGGGCACTGTCCATGACCAGGGTGTACTCGGTCGGCTCGGCGTAGGGGGCGGGGAACGATCCGGTGGCCGTGATGCGTTTGGCCAGCACCTCACCGTGCGCGGAGAGCTGGGTGGTGAACTTGTCGGTGACGTAGGAGTACACACCGTCGTGCCCGGCCTCGGAGTCGGTCCAGGGAGTGATGGCCAGGTTCATCTGGGTGGCGCCGCGTACCGGCACGTACTCGGGGTCGTTCTCGGGAACGGCCGGACGGGACACCTGCTTGAGCCAGCCCTCCTCGAGGACCTGCCCGGGGCTGTAGTCGGTCATCGGCCCGCTGTAATGGCTGCCCCATTCCTTGTCCAGATAGACGAGGTGGCGCCAGGTGACGCCGTTCGCCGACACCCACTCGGTGCGGTGGATGGGCGCGGGCAGGGGACGCGGTGTGGTCCAGACCGTGGCGGTGGGGGCACCCGGACGGTAGGCCCAGCGCAGGTCCTGCGCGTCCGGGTGCGCGGTCTGCGCGTGGTAATCGGCCTCAATCCGTGCGGAGTTGCCGCTGTCGACCGTCAGCGTGGTGTCGTCGGGAATCCGACCGTCCCACGGAAAGAGCAGGTCGTACGCGTAACGGCTGGCCGCTTCCGCGGCGATCAGCAGGACCTGGTGTCCGGACGCGGCCTCTGCGGCGAGCTTCTGCCCCGGCCCGGCGTCGAGGGTGAGGGCGGGTATGGCGAGGGTGGCCGTGCCGGCCGACGCGAGATAGCGGCCGGGCTCGCTGGTGTAGAGGAGCACCGCCTTCGCGCCCGCCTTCGCCACTGCAGCGACCTGGTCGGCGAGGGCCGTGTCCGCGGATGCGCGGATCAGGGCGATCCTCCCGGACAGATCCACTCCGGTGAGGTCCGCAGGCGATGCGGTGCCGACCGGGACGACCCTGCGCAGGGAGACGCCGTCGAGCCTCGGGGACCCGGTCACGTACTCAGGACTCCGTACCGTCCCGTGCCCGACCGCTTCGATCCGGATCTCGGGGGTGTACATCACCCACTGGGTGAACAGCGTGAACTGCTCACGGGTGGTCTGCTCGGTCGGCAGCGCGTACACGCGGTCGACGTACTGGTCGAGCTGCGCGATCTGTGTCACCGAGCGGGATCCGCTGGAGCGTTCGTACCCCACCATCAAGCCGCGGTGCTCGGCCGGGGTCGGGGTCTTGACCTTGATCTCCTTCGCGGCCGTGCCGTCGAGGGTGATCGTTCGGTCGCTGTCGACCACCATCTGCGGATCGCCGGCGAGCGTGAAGTCGACGACCTGCTTGCCCGCCTCGTCGAGCCCGGCCAGGAAGCCCATCAGGCTGTAGTTGCCCGGCTGTACGCGGAAGATCGCGTCCCCCTTGGAGTTGAGGGGCAGGGTGGTGAGCGCGCCGGTGTCCAGGTTGTACAGGCTCACGTCGCTGTTGCGGTAGGCGACCTGCCCGGCGTGGTTGACGGCATGCACGGTGAGGACGGCCACCTGGGCCTCCTTCACCAGGCCGAACTCGGTGTGCACGGCAACCGATCCGTCACGCGCGATCGCGGTGAGCGCACCGCTGATCCGGCCACGCGGGCCGGTCCCTGGGGAAGCCGTCAACTGCACCTCGGCGGTGCCGTGGGCGGGAACCGTCACGGTGTCCGCGGAGGCGGCGACCATGCCGGCGGGCAGCGGGGCCCCCAGGCCGTTGTCGCCGCGGACGGACAGGTCGAGGACCTGCGCGGTGTCCCCGTCGTTGCGGTACTCGACGGTGCGGGTCACCGGGTCGTGGTCGACGCCGTACTTGAAGAAGCCGTAGCCGACCGAACCCGTCGCGGTGAGGGTCTGGCGGGTGGCCCTCGCCACGTCCACACGGCCCGCGCCCTGCTCGTAACCGGTCGCCCCGTCCACCGACTTGGAGGTGGACATCAGCGCGTCCTTCAGACGCCGCGGCGACCAGTCCGGATGCTCCTGGACCAGGATCGCGGCAGCACCCGACACGTGCGGCGTGGCCATGGAGGTGCCGCTGAGCGCCGTGTAGTGGTCGTCGACGACCTGCCCCTTGGACGTTCCCGCGGCCCGCGCGGCGACGATCCCGACGCCGGGCGCGGAGATGTCCGGCTTGAGCGTGGTGTTGGCGAGGGGGCCGCGGCTGGAGAAGGACGCGGTGACGTCGTTGTGGTCCACGGCCGCGACGGCCAGGGCGGAGGGCGCGGCGGCGGGGTTGGAGACGGTGTTGGGGGCGGGCCCCTCGTTGCCGGCCGCGATGACGAACAGTGCGCCGGTCTCCTCCGTCAGCCTCTCCACGGCGAGGCTGGAGGGGTCGTCGCCGTTGCCCGGACCGCTGCCCAGGCTCATGCTGATCACCTTGGCACCGGTGTGCGCGGCCCACTCCATGGCGCCGATCACGGCGGACGAAGTGCCCTGGCCGTTCTTGTCGAGCACCTTGCCGATGACGAGCTGCGCGCCCGGAGCGACGCCCTTGTACTTGCCGCCGGAGGCGGCGCCGCTGCCGACGACGGTGTCGGCGACATGAGTGCCGTGGCCGTTGTTGTCGACCACCGATGCGGCGTCGCCCTCGGTGGTGAAGTTACGGGACTCGACGACCTTGCCGCTCAGGTCGGGGTGGGTCGCGTCGATGCCACTGTCGAGCACGGCGACCTTCACGCCCTCGCCGTCGTAGCCGGCCTGCCAGGCGGCCGGGGCACCGATCTGCGGGACACTCCGGTCGAGGGAGGCCGTGACCTTGGCGTCGAGCCAGATCCGGGTCATGCCCCCGTCGAGCGCGGACCGCCTGTTGTTGCCGCCGGGGCGCACCGCCTCGTCCCAGAACGTCCTTGCCTGCTTCTTGTGCGTACGGAGCGCGGCGGCGCCGAGGCTCTTGAGGGTCCTGGTGCGGGCGGTACCGTCGGGCACCGTGGCGCGGGCGGCGCGGGCTCCTGATCCGTACGAGACGATCAGCGGCAGGTCCGCGGCGTGCGCATCGTCGTACCCCTGCTCGACCAGGGCGCTGACGTTGAACAGCTGAGCGTCGACCTGGCCGGCATCGACCAGCTCCCGCGCCTGTTCGGGAATGACGAACAGGCCGTCGGACGATTCGCTGATGAACGCGTTGTGGCGGACGGTGCCGCCCTCGGCGGGGACGAGCATCGCCGAGCGGCGGCCGTCCGGCCACTGGGTCAGACGCACCACATCGCCCGTGACGAGGGTGACCTGATGCTCCGTGGGCTGCGCTGCTGCGCCGGGGCTTTCGGGGACGGACGGGGCGGCCACGCCCGGCGTCTGGCCGAGGCCGCTCACGCTCAGGGCGAGGGCGGCAGCCGCCGCCAGTAGGGGTAACCGTCTGGATCCGGGCACGCGGAGCTCCTTGTCGACACGGGGGAAGTGCAGGGAGACCCCCGGAGCCTCGCCGATGCCCGCGCGCCACGACAAGGCGTTCCGGTGGCGAGTGTGCGACAGCCTGCGCGCTGGCGCCGCCCCGCCATCCGGTGGTGCGACCGGCCGTCACATCCAGTTGTTGCGCATGGCGTACCAACCGAGCTGGAGCCGGGACGTCACCGACGCCAGGTCCATCAGCGCCCGCAGTCTGCGCTGAACGGTGCGGGGCGAGGTGCCCAGTTGCTTGGCGGTGGCCGCGTCCGTGAGGCCGGAAAGCATCAGCTGGAGGATCTGCCGGTCGACCGGCGCGAGTTCGGCGACTTCGCGCAGATACGGACGGGAGTGCCGCCAGGCCGTCGCGAACAGCTCGGTGACCAGCATGGTGAGCGGCTGCCGCAGCAGCACCGCCCGCTCCGGGCTGAGCTGGACCATGGCGACCTCTCCGTCCGCGATGGCCAGTTTCAGCAGGGGGCTGTCGATCACCCGGACCTGCTCACCGCTTCGCACCCGCTCCTCCAGGGCGGCCACCGCCGCCGGTTCAGCGAGGAAGTCCCGGTCGACCAGGAGCTGGTAGGTGACCCCGGGGACCGAGCCGACCCCTGGCGGCTCCTCGTCCGGCGTCGAGGTCAAGGTCCTCGGGACCGGTGTGACGGTGTTCAGTCCGGTCAGGAACGCCTGGAACGTGAGCCGGGCGCCGGTCTCCAGCTCCAGGATCCTGCGCCCCTGGGCCGCCGGGCCGTCGACTGTCTCCACGTACACCAGGCCGTCGTCCGCGGGCCGGTCACGGACCAGGCCGGCCACGGCCGACTCGGCGCGCCGCAGGTCCTCCCCCAACTGCCCGAAGACGGCGTGCAGTCTCTCCTCCGTGACCGCCGCCGCGTCGTCGTGCGCGGGTTCGCGGGCGGGCGGACGAGACGCGTGCTCCGGCACCTCGGTGGTCCTCGCGGGATTTCCGGGATCGAGCGGGGGCTTGGGCGTGGACATGGGCCTCAGTCTCGCCGACGCCCACGGTCGCACGCCGGGGTCCGGAGCCGCTCGGCGGAAGGGAGGAAGGGCCCGTTCACCTTGGGATTACTGGCCGTTGAGGGGGGCGCCACTGTGCGGGAGGTGGCGATGGCGAAAGTACGTCATGTCGTATCCTCGCCACCCCCGCGAACATGAAAGCGGGCCGGCTCCCCCGAAGGCGCCGGCCCGCTCGGGGTCCCGTCTAGCCGAGGGACTTGTTGACCTCGAAGGCCCGGGTGACGGTCTGCTTCACCGAACTGCCGTCACTCGCCGTGACCGTGGCGCGCAGGGTCGCGTACGACGCACCGGTGGGAGCGGTCAGTGCGGCGTGCGGCGGCGTCCCGCCCTTGCCGTCAGCAACCTTGACGGTGTGCCAGGTGGCACCGTCGTCCCAGCTGACCTCCAGCTTGACCGGGGCGACGGCGGCTTCGACGGCACCCGGTGCCCGCTGGACCGTCACGTCCACCCGCGTCGTCGAGAAGCGAGCAGCACCGCCGGACGCGTCGAGACCGTGCGGGGTGAAGCGGACGGCCATCAGCGGCAGGACGGTACCGGCCCCGTCGTCGGTGTCCGAGTCGAACGCCCACTGCGCCTGCACGCGGGTGGACAGGGCGGCGTAGGCCTGGTCACGGGTGAGGTCCGCGTCCAGGGTGTACCGGCCGGAACCGGCCGGGACCGGGGTGGACTTGGCGCTGCCGATGGCACTCCACTGGCTGACCTGCTGCCCGTCCTTGGCGAGCTTGAGCGTTCCCGTCGCGCCCCAGTCGGAGCCGCCGCGGGTACCGTCGCCGTCGACGAACCACGGCGTTCCGGCCCAGACCACGGTGTCGTCGACCCGGTAGGCGGCCACGGCGGGCAGCGCCGGTCCGACCACCGCGGACGCGAAGTCCAGGCGGCGCAGAGCGTGCGGGCCGAAGGACTGCGTCGACGTCACGATCGACTGACGGCCGGCGATCGTGGCCCGGTCGAGCCACTCACCGGCTGTGCGGTAGTCACGCACGATCGAGGGGAAGCGGACCTGCTGGTCGATGAAGAGCGGCAGCAGGGCGTCGTCGTCCGGCGTGGCCCCGGTGGTACCGGCGGCAGGGGCGCCCTGGGCGTTGAAGTGCACGCGGACGTCGGTCAGGTCACGGCGGTGCACCGAGAAGGCGGGCCTGGCCGGCACACCGTCGTTCCAGGTCCGTGCCACGTGGTAGAAGAACGGGCTGGGTGCCTGCGTGGAGGCGTCCTTGGACGCGAACACGGCGAACGTACGGTACTTGGCGTCCGCCTCGGCGAACGGCGTCGCGTACAGGGACTCTCCGGCACGCTCACCAGTGGTGACCACGCTCAGCGTGTACATCCCGGTGCCGGCGGGCAGCGCGAGCGCGGCCTGTACGGCCGTGGCACGGGCGGCCGGGTCGTGGACATCGACGGACACCGGGACGGCGGTGCGGGCGTCGAGGTCGACCGTGGTGTCGTCGAGCGGGGTGACGGAGGTGGCGGCCATGGTGGTGGTGCGCTCCGAACCGGTGCCGCTGTTGATCGTCATGCCGACCCAGTACTGGGCCTCGGGCACGGTCACCGCTGCGGTACCCGCGGTGAGGCGGACCGGGTAGCGGTCGCCGGTCCAGCGGTTGACCAGCAGGGCGGTGCCGGTGGCCGGAGTGCCGTCGCGCTGCTCGGCGTGGAGCGTCACCTGGTGGCTGGGCACGGGGCTGTCGACGCCGAGGATCGTGCGGGTGACGGGCTTGCCGTCCTGCGAGGCGGTGAGGACCGCGGACCACGGGCCGTGCGGCAACAGGGCGGCGCGGGTGGTGACGGTCGCCGTCGCGGTGCCGTGCGCGGGAACGGTGACCTGGTCGCGGTCCACCGAGAACTGCGCGGCGTTGCCCGGCTGGGCGGTGGGCGAGAGCGGCTTCTCGATGGCCAGGTCGAGCGTCGTGGCGCTGTCACCGTTGTTGGTGAAGGTGACGGTGTGCTCGGTGTCCTTGCCGGCGCCGTCGGACCAGCCGGCCGTCGTCGTCACGTTGGCCGGGGCGGCGAGGACCGTCTGCCGGGCGGCGCGGCCCACGTCGACCCGGCCGGTGCCCTGCTGGTAGGCCGAGCGCTTGGTGTTCGGCTCGGCACTGTTCATGAGCGCCGTCTTGATCTGTTCGCCGTTCCAGTCGGGGTGCGCCTGGGCGACGAGTGCGGCGGAGCCCGCCACGTGCGGCGTCGCCATCGACGTACCGCTCTTGGAGGTGTGGCCGCCGCCCATCTTCGCGGCGACGATGCTGACGCCGGGTGCCGTGATGTCGGGCTTGACCGCGTTGTCGCTCGGGCGCGGGCCTCGGCTGGAGAACGCGGCGAGTTCGTCGTCGGCGTCGACCGCGCCCACGGCGAGGGCGGCGTTCGCAATGGCGGGGGCGCCGACCGTGCCGGTGCCGTACTCGCCGTCATTGCCCGCGGCGACGACGAACAGCGTGCCGCTGCTCGCCGACAGGTCATTGATGACCGCGATCGCGGGGTCCGTCTCGTCGGCCGGCCCGCCCAGGCTCATGTTGACGACCTTGGCGTGAACGGTGTTGACCGCCCAGTCGATACCGGCGAGGAGCGCGGAGGTCGGGCAGGATCCGGTGTTGTCGCAGACCTTGCCCACGGCGAGGGAGGCGTCGGGGGCGACACCTCGGTAGGTGCTGTCGACCCCTGCGATCGTGGAGGCCACATGGGTGCCGTGGCCGTTGTCGTCCTCGGCACTGTCGCCGCCGAGGAAGTTGGCCGAGACGCTCACCCGGCCCGCCAGGTCAGGGTGGTCGGAGTCGTAACCGGTGTCGAGCACCGCGACCTTGACGCCCTTGCCGGTGTACCCGTCGCTCCACGCCTGCGGGGCGTTGATCTGGGGGACGCTCTTGTCCAGGGCGACGTGCATCCGGCCGTCCAGCCAGAGCTTGTTCGCACCGCCGGCCAGCGAGCGGCCGGTGCCGGCGGTGAGGCGCTTCCAGGTGGCGGCGGCGTCCGTGCGGCCGTGCGGGTCGAGCGAGGTCAGGCCCAGACGGGGGATCGCCTGGCCGGGGCGGGCCGCGCTGCCGGCCGCCTTGCGGGCCTGCTTCGCCGCACCGGTTCCCTTGGCGTGCTGGACGATCATGCCCACGCCCGCGTCGGCGGTGGTGCCCTTCGTTCCGTAACCGGCCTCCAGCAGCGCCTTGACGTCGAAGAGACGGGGGTCGAGCCGGCCCGCTGCGAGCAGCGGATCGGCGTCCGCGGGGATGACGCTGACGTCGTCCGATCCCACGGAACTGGTGGTGAAGGAGACGTTCTCGCGGCCGGGTGCCGGGGTGACCGTGGCCGAGCTGATGGCGGTGCCGGAACGTTCGACCGTGACGGTGTCACCGGTGGGCAGCGGCACCGTGAAGGTCGCGGGCACGGCAGGCCTGCCCGTGTTGTCCTGGCCGGGCGGGCCGGCCGCCTGCGCGACGGTGACGGGTATGAGCGTCGCTGCCACCAGACCGGCGGCGGCGACGATGGATCTGACCTGCATGAAGGGAACCCCCAAGGTTCACGGAACGGACGCGTCGCATCCTCGCAGCGCCGAGGCCCGTCAACCGGGTTCGCGTGGTGGCGACTTGACGACGCGTCGTAGTCCCGCCACCGCTCCGGAGCACGAAGAAGGGCCGGCCCGTCGTGCGACGGACCGGCCCGGTGGCGTACGGCCGTGCCGCCGTCCTGAGCCGATGTACGTGCGCCGCGGGGCCGTCCCGGAAGGGGGCGGCCCCGCGGCATGTCTCAGCGGACCTCGTAGGCGCGGACCATCGTCTGGCCGACCGACGCGCCCTGCCCGTCGGCGAGCGTGACGCGCAGGTGGACGAAGGTGCCGGCGGGGGCGTCGCCGGGCACGACCGCCCGCCAGGTCCCGTGCGACCGCTTCATCTGTGCCGGGTGCCAGTCGGTGACCGCGGCCGTGGTGGTCTCGTCACCGTAGGCGTACTCGACGCGGGCGTCCTGCAGGACGACCGGACCGTCCGCGCCGTCCACGACCGCGCCGACGCCGATCGTCGTCGCCTCGCCCGCAGGGCGGGAGTTGCGCAGATCGGACGGCAGGTCGAGGATCGGGACAAGCAGGCGCTGGGCGCCCTGGTCGGCGGCGCCGGAGCGGAAGTTCCACTCCGCGCCGTAGGCCAGCCCGGTGCGGTCGATGGCGGTGGCGGGCCGCTGCCACGACTGGCGGAACGTCACGTCGGCCTGCTCCCGGGGCAGCTCGTAGATGCCCGAGACCTGGGCCTGCGGCTCGCCGTTCACGAGCAGCTGACGGGTACCGGTATCGAGCCGGGCGATGGTGGAGTCGTGACCGCCGGCGTCGCCGAACGGGGCGATGGTGAAGGTGAGCCGGTTGCTGTTACGGGTCATCAGCGCGGGGCTGTAGGTGTTGCGCACGGGGCCGTACGGCGACTTGTACCAGTTCGCCGTGGACGCGCCCTGCTGTACCGCGCGCGGGCCGTCGTACGCGGTGCCGCTGTTCGGGCCGAGGTCCCGACGCATCAGCGTGGTCCAGGTCAGGCCCTCGCTGCCGGACGGCGTGAAGTACTCGGTGCGACGCTGCGGGGCGTGCAGCGGCAGCGTCGTGCCGCCGGCCCACACGGCGGCCATGCCGGGCAGACCCACCTTCACATCGGACCAGTACGTCGTGTCGCCCGTGGCCTGCTGCACGTGGTAACGGGCTTCGGTGGCGGCGAGCTTGCTGTCACGGACCCGCTGGATGCCGGGGCGGATCGCGTCCTTCGAGGTGTACGCCAGGTTGTAGACGTATGGGCTGTTCGCGGTCGCGGTGCCGGACCAGCTCACCTTCGCCGAACCCGTCTGTCCGGCCTCCGCCTTCAGTGTGAGGGCGTCGTCCCAGGTGATGGTGGCCTGCGGAACGCCCCCCTCGGGGCCGGTGATCTGGAAGCGGCCCTTGCTGTCGGGGACCGCGGCCAGGACACCGGCGGCTCCGGCCTTCTTGGCGGCGGTGTCCCACAGGTAGGCGTTGCCGCCGCCTGTCCCGGCGTCCACCAGGGCGACCTTGCCCTTCAGGTCCTGGGCGGCGAAGTTGGCGTCCGTGCCCTTGCCGATCGCGACGACCTCGGCAGTGCCCTTGCCGTCGAACTCGGTGGCCTTCTGCACCGGCAGCGGGTCCAGGACCCGTCCGCCGCCCGTGGTGAAACCGGCCTGCGGCGCGGTCTGCCGTACGGAGGCGAGGAAGGTGACCTTGTCGGCGTGCCGGACCGGCTGCGCGTAGATCGCCTTGACGTACGACGGAACGGCGGTGGCATAGCCGGCGAGCATGCGGCCGGTGTCGTCCAGACCGTAGGTCAGTCCGATCGCGAAGCCGTTGGGCCGGCTCGCCCGGTCGGTGTCCCACCCGACCTGTTCGGCGTCGCGGGCATCCAGGGTGACGGTGGTGTCGCCGGAGACGGTGAGCTCCGGCCGGTAGAGCTGGGACACCGATGCCACGCTGCCGATGTCACCCGGCTCGTCCCTGGTCATGATCATTCCACCGAGGGAGTACGTACCGAGCGGTACCCGGATCGTGGTGCTGCCGGCGGTCGGGTAGCCGATCGTGTACCGCCGAGCGCTGTCGCGGTGGTCGTCGAACAGCTGGAACGTCGAGAGCGAGGAGGCCGGGTCGCCGTGCCGGTCCAGGCCCTTGACCGTCAGGTCGGCCGACGGCACCTCCAGGTGCACGCCGAACGGAACGGTGACGCGCACACCGTGCGCGCCCGTGCCGACGAGGCGGCCGGTCAGGGTGCCGTAGTCACCCGCGTCGAGCTTCGCCGCGGGGTCGATGCGCACCGGCACGTCGGCGGTGCCGTTCGCGGGGACGGTGACCCGGGTACGGGCGGCCGAGGCGAAGCCGCGGACGCGGGAGCCGTCGTCGCCGCGGACGTCGCTGACGGCGACGGTGAGCGTGACGTCCTTGTCCGTGACGTTGGTCAGCGTGACCGCACGGTCGACCGCGTCGAGTCCGGCCTGCGGGTACGCGAAGTCGCCCAGCAGCGGATTGGGGTCGCCGACGACGGGCTGGGCGGTCGCCCGGGCCACGTCCATCGGCCCGGCGCCCTGGTCGAGAACGGGTGCGTCGGTGTCCTTCGCGGACGAGGTGAGCAGCGCCTTGAGGCGGGCGGGGGCCAGGCCGGGGTGCTGTTGGAGCAGGAGCGCGGCGCCGCCGGCGACATGCGGGGTGGCCATCGAGGTGCCGGACATCGACTGGTACGCCTGCGCGTCGCGGCCGCCCGCGCGCGCCGCGACGACGTCGACGCCCTGGGAGGCGATGTCGGGCTTGGCGTTGATCCCGTCGGCGGAGGGACCCCGGCTGGAGAAGTACGCCGTCTCGTTCTTGCGGTCGACGGCGCCTACGGTGAGGGCGCTGGGTGCGCAGCCGGGTGTGGAGACGGTGCCGCGCAGCGAGGCGTTGCCCGCCGCGATGACGAACAGGGCCTTGCTTCCCAGGCGCTGGACCGCTTCGACGTCCGGTCCCGCGCAACTGGTGGCGCCATCTGCGCCGAGCGACATGGAGACGACCTGGGCGCCCTGGGCGACGGCCCACTCCATGCCGTCGACGATGCCGCTGAGCGTGCCGGAACCGTCGTCGCCGAGCACCTTGCCGACGAGGAGGTCGGCGCCCGGGGCCATGCCCGCGTACCGGCCGGCGGAGGCGGCGCCCGTTCCGGCGATCGTGGACGCGGTGTGGGTGCCGTGGCCGGTGCGGTCCTGGGCGTCCTGGTTGAGGACGAACACCTTGGTCTGCTTGATCCGGCCCGCGAGGTCGGGGTGGCCGGCGTCCACACCGGTGTCCAGGACCGCGACCTTGACTCCGGACCCGTCGAGCCCCGCCTTGTGCGCGGTGGCGGCTCCGGTGAGGGGGACGGTCGGGGTACCGAGTGCGTCCACGGCGTTCCCCCGGACCTTGGCGTCGAGCCAGATCCTGGTGACGCCGCCGGCCGCACGGGCCGAGTCCTTCGCCGGGGCCAGGTCCTTCCATGCCTCGGCGGCGGACGTCTTGGTGACGGCCAGTCCGGCGCCGCCGATGGAGTCGAGCGCGGCGGTCGTCCTGACGCCGGGGCGGGCGGTGCGCGGCATGCGGCCCCCGGCGTATTCCACGACCACCGGCATGGTGGCGGAGTGGGCGTCGTCGTAGCCGTCGGCGACGAGCCGGCCGATGTCGAAGAGGCGCACGTCGACGAGTCCGGCGTCGATGAGCTTCTCGACGCCCTGCGGGAACACGTACGTGTGGTTGCCGTCCTGCCAGACGGCGGCGGGGTGGTCGGTGCCGTCCACGGGGCGGGGCGATGCCGACAGGACCTGGCCGTCGTGGTCGACCCGGGCGTCGACGACGTCACCGGTGACGAGGGTGACGGTCACGGTGCGCGCGGCGTCGGTGCCGGTCCCGGTCACGGGTGTGGTGGTGGCCGTACCGGCCTGGGCCGCGGGTATGCCGACGCCCAGCAGGGCAACGGCCGCGAGCCCGGCGGCGGTGGACCGCCATGGTCTGCTGCGTCTCACGGGGGACAACTCCTGATCGAAGGGGTGGTGAACCAGAAGCGTCGCCAATTGCCGGTCCTCATGGGCGCGTTCGGGCTGGCGAGAGGCCGCCATGGCGTAATCACGACAGGTCGGCCAGCGCGCACCCGCACGCAGCCGACGTACCGCCGCGGGGGTCCCTGCCCGGAGGTGGGCGGGAGCGGCGAGAATGGGGGGCATGTCGCCCGTCCCAGTAACACCCTCCCAACGGCCCGACGGCTCCGCGCCGGCCGGTCCTGCCCTGCGCGCGTCGCTCGCCGAGTTGCAGGACCATCTGCGGGGCGCGGACGCCGCGCTGACCCGGCTGCTCGGACAGTGGGGATCCGGCGCCGGCGCGAGCGACGAACATATCGTCCGGGTCCTGGAGAGCCGGGAGGAGCAGGCACGGCGCATCTACGACATCGAGTACGCCGCCCGCACCACGTTGTGGGGCTTCCAGTCGGGGGCGAACACGGTGGCACCCGTACCGACGACCCTGCCGGACGGACCGGACGGACCGGACGGTCAGCCGCCGGACGGAAGTGGACCGCCGATGCGCAAGGACGGCAATCCGGATGCTTCCTACCGCATCGTCGTGGACCGCGACTTCCTCTCCGAGCCGGCGGCGCTGCGCGCGCTGGACCTGCGGGTGGAACGGGGCCACCAAGTCCGGGTCGTCGATCAGCCGTTGATCAAACTGCTCATAGCGGACGGCGAGACGGCCATGGTCCAGGTGGAGCCGGGAAGGTCCCTGGAACTGCGGCCACCGCTCGTGGTGCTGGCGATCGAGCTGTTCGAGTCGGTGTGGCGCCGCTCGCGCCCGTATCTGCGCGAGGACGGCGATCTGAGCCCCACCGACCGCCGCATTCTGCAGCTGATGCTGGCCGGGCTGACCGACGCGGCGACGGCCCATCAGCTGGGCACGTCGCCGCGTACGGTGCAGCGCCGGGTGCGGGCGCTGATGGATCTGGCCGCCGTGACGTCACGCGTCCAGCTCGGCTGGTACGCGATGCGCAACAACTGGGTGTGAGTACCCGGCACGGCGGCCCCGCGCCTACATCAGGTCCAGGTAGTCCTCCAGCGACTTGCCGCGCAGGCGCTTGACCGGGTCGGTGTACCGGTCGGCCCTGCTGTTCTGCGCCAGGTAGTTGTCCTTCACCCAGGCGAGGTCCTTCGCGCCGACGGTGCCGTCGTGGTCGATGTCGGCGGCGCGCTCGGCCGTCCCGCGCGCCGCGTACACGGCGGCCGCGTCCCGGACGTCGACGACGTCGTCGCCGTTCACGTCACCTGCGACGAGGGCGGCCGCCGAACTGGCGGTGTTGCCGGCCACACCCCAGGTGCCGTCCAGGCCGAGGTCGATGTCCTCGGTCCAGGTGAAGTGGCCGGGCGCCGTCACCCGGAACCGGTACGGCTTGTCGGACGGGGTCAGCCCGCTGACGGAGATCCGGCCGGTCTTGTCCAGGGCCGCCTCACGGCTGGTGCCGTCGGGTGCGGTGAGGGTCGCCTCGATGCCGTCGGCGGTGTGGTCGCGGACGTTGTCGTACGCGCCTTCCCGGGTCAGCAGGGCCTGGACGGCCGGGCGGGCGACGAAGGTCGACGTCGGGTTGAGCATGCGCACCGCACCGTAGAACTGGATGTTCAGGTTCGTCTTGGTGCCCGCCGTGTCGACGGCCGAGGTGCTGCCCGTGCTCAGGCCGGCGTTCGCCGTCACCGTGCCACCGGTCACCTCGTACGTCACCTTCACCAACGGCATCGAATCGCCGCTGAGGCCCGCACTGTCGGCGACGTCGAAGGAGAGCGTGCTGTACGAGGACGATCCGGCCGACACGTCGGTGCGTCGGATCTCGGACGGGCCGTGTGCCTTCAGTTCGGCGGTCGGTTCGATGGAGACGAGCTTGACGTTCCGGTCGTCGTAGCGGAACTGCGACGTGAACGTCTTCCAGTTCTTCAGCTCGTGCGCGGTCAGCGTGTACGTGACACGGTCACCGGCGCGCGCCGACGCGGTGCTCGCGTCGCCGACCACATAGGGCGTGCCCTTCCTCATGATGTTGACCTGACGGATGCCGCTGATGTTGCCCGCGGCGTCCGTGGGCCACAGCTTGAGCTGCGCGACGGGCGGGCCGACGGGGAGCTTGACCTGCCCGTTCACGGTCCCGTCCGACCCCACGCCGAGGTTGCCTTCGGGCGCGTTCGGGCTGTAGAGCGAGTAGTACAGGCGGTTGTCGCTCTGACCGATGTCGAGGCCCGCATCGCGGATGTCGTCGGCCTGGGCGTCCAGCAGGGTGCCGGTCACAGGGAACGTCGTGGCGTCGGCGGGCTGTTCGACGACGGTGGGGTGGGCCGGGTCCCAGGCTCCGTAGGTGTCCTCGTACGCGGGCAGTTGCGTGTCCACGTACACGTCACGCAGTTCGCTGTCGGTACCGCCGGCAGCGTCCGTTCCGACGATACGGAGCTTGTAGTGGCCGTCGTCGATGAAGCGGCCGCGCGGGTCGAACGGGGTGGCCTTGTCACCGGTCGACGGGAAGTACCAGGGGCCCACCGTCGCCGGACCGTAGAGGACGCCTTCGGTGAGACCGACGGTGTTGATGCCGCCGATGTAGCCGAGGTCCTTGCCGTCGGCGTCGGCGAGGAAGATGTCGATGCTGCGCAGCTGTCCGGCCATCCTCAGGTTGAAGGTGGCCGCACCGCTCCCGACGGCTCCCTGATCGGAACCCCGTCCGGTCGACATGACGGACTTGGTCATGTCGACCTCCTCGAACCCGGACTTCGCGACACGCATGCCGAACGGGACGTGCAGCGCGGGCATCCCGCTGCCGCTTCGCGGGGTCAGCGTGACCGTGCCCTCGTAGTAGCCGGCCGCGGCATCGGCGGGCACCCGCAGGACGGCGGCAACGGACTTCCTGCCGTGGGCTCCGACCTTGATCCGGTCACCGGTGGTCAGGGTGATGTGCGAGGCGTCGGCGTCCGCGGAACTGCCGGAACCGCGGCTGAAGGCGGTGCGCACGTCGTATGTGACGGGCCTGCCGCTGTCGTTGACCACACGCAGGGTGCGCTGGAGGTTCGTGGCGCGGCCCACCGGCAGCACGCCGAGGTCCAACGCGCCGGTGACGGCGTCGACCTCGGTCTGCGAGCCGTCGACCGTGACGTGCGGGGTGGTCTCCGGGACCTGCACGGCGGCGGTGGCGTGCACGGCTGCGTACGGATCGACGGCTCCGGCGCCGGCCTCGAAGACGCTGACGTCGCCGGGCAGTTCGGTCGCCGTGTTCATCAGCGCCGTCTTGATGTCGTCGGGGCTCAGCCCGCGGTCGTGCTGGAGCATCAGCGCGGCGGTGCCGGTGACGTACGGTGCGGCCATCGAGGTTCCGCTGAGGCGGGCGTACGCGTACGTGTAGTCGCCGCCGACCGGGTCGATGATGTCGGCCGGTACGGACGACAGGACGCTGACGCCGGGCGCGGTGACCTCGGGCTTGATGGCGGCGCTGCCGTAGACCGGGCCGCGCGAACTGAAGTCGGCCAGTGTTCCGTCGCCGAGCCGGAAGGTTCCGGCCGGGGTGAACGAGACCTCGGCACCTGCTGCCGTCAGCGCGGCGCCGTCCGCCGCGGTCAACGAGAACGCCGGAACGTAGTTCGGGCTCTCACCGATGTAGTTCGGGATGTGCCCCTCGTCGGCGTTGTTGTTGACGAGGAGAACGGCCGCGGCGCCGTTGTCGTGTGCGCGCCGCACCTTCTCGTCGAGCGGGATGCCGCCACGCAGGACCAGGGCGGCCTTGCCGGTGACGTCCTTGCCGGTGTATCCGGCAGCGGTGCCGGTACCGACATCGACGACCGCGAGGGGGCCGTCCGCCAGCTTGTCGAGGGCGTCGCCGTAGGGCTGGGCGAGCAGCCGGCCCTGCGCCGTCACCGATCCGGCGGTCAGCGTGTACGCGGGCAGCGTCAGCGGTTCGGAGTGGGCGCCGACCGTCAGCGAGAGGGCGGACGCGGCCGGCGTGGCGACGGTGCCCGGCTTCGGGCCGCTGTTTCCGGCGGCGATGACGGTGGTGACGCCCGCGAGGACGAGGTTGTCGGCGGCTATGGACTGCGGGCTGAGCGGGTCGTTGATGGCGGCGCCCAGGGACATGTTGACGACGTCCATGCCGTCGTCGGCCGCCTTGTCCATCGCGGCGATGATGTTGCTGGTGCTGCCGCTGCCGTAGGGGCCGAGGACTCGGTAGGCGTGGACGGAGGCACCGGGGGCGACGCCGTGCGCGGCCCGCGCCTTCGCGTCGGCGCCCTGTCCGGCGATGATGCCGGCGACATGGGTGCCGTGCTCGGTGTAGTACGTGGAACCCTGGTTGGTCTCGGCCTGACCCGAAGCCTTCCAGTCCTCGTACGTGGTCTCCATCGGGTCGGCGTCGTCGTCGACGAAGTCGTAGCCGCCCGCGTACACGCCCTTGAGGTCGGGGTGCCGGTAGTCGATCCCGGTGTCGATGATGCCGACCTTGACGCCCTTGCCGGTGATGCCCTCGGCGTGCAGACGGGCCACGCCGTCGTCGGCGCTGCCGGTCTCCCGGCCGCCCTGTGTGGTGGCCTCGGGGTCGGAGAGCGCCTTCACCGTGCTGTCGGGCCACACCGAGGCGACCTCCGCGTGGTCGAGCAGCTCCGCGACCCGGTCACCGGGCAGGCTGAGGCTGACCCCGTCGAAGCTGTGGGTGTAACTGCGGTGCAGCCGGGGCGCCCGGGACTGCTTGCCGGACTTCCCCGCAGCCGCTCGCTGCTCGGGGAACATGTCCTTCAGCACGTCGCGGAACGCGCCCTGCGCCTCGGTCACCGCGGTGCGCGCGTCCTTCTCGCTGAGGCTGCGCCCCTGGGCGGCGGCGAGGAGGCGGGCGGTCCGCGCGGGAGGCGTCCGCAGTTGCACGATGACGTCCACGGGGTCGGCGGACTTCAGCGCCGCCTTGTCCGTGACGTGCAGTCCGCCGATGTCCAGCGTCGCCATCCGGTGCAGCGCCTCTCGCTCCTGGCCGTCCAGGGAGGCGAGCACACTGCGGGCGCTCGGCGTGGTGCCCGGGTCCGGTGCCGCGACGGCCGCGGGTGCCGCGCCCGCCACAGCGGCAAGGACGGCGGCCGCCATCACCAGGGACAGGCGTCTTTGTTCCGGGACATGGGTCATGTCTGTCTTGCTCCGCTCTGGACTGCGCCGGGGACCTTCGCACGATCATCGGCGCGTGGCGGAACAACAGGGAAGGGCGGCCGGTGGCGGCTTCACGACGTGTCGTCAAACCGCCATCACCGGCGCGGCACCCGAACCGCGAGGGGCTGCCCGCGGAAGGAGCTCCCCCGTGACGGGGAATCTCCGACGCAGGTCACCCGGGACGACCGGGTACAGTGCGCCGGCAGCCCGGTTACTTGAGGAGGGGAAGCGTGACCGACACCAGCGAAGCCCGATCCGCGGACGGTGCGGCGGATCCGACCCGGCAGAGTCGACTGCGCCGCCTGATGCGTTACATCCCGTTGATCGCCCCGGTCCTGCTGTGGGCCGTGCCCTGCTGGGTGCTGCTGCACGCCGGTCAGCACTGGCCGCTCCCCGTGGCGCTGGGCGGCACCGCCCTGTGCGCCCTCGGTCTGGTCGCCATGCCGCTCGCGATGATGCGCGGTCACGGCCGGCGGCAGCAGGACCGGGCGGCGATCATCGGAGACACCCTCCTCGGGGTCGGCTGGGTGCTGTTCACCTGGTCCGTCCTGCTCGGCGTCCTGCTGCGCCTCACCCTGACCGTGGCCGGTGCGGGCGACGGTCAGAGCCGGGCGCGGATCGTCACCTGGGCGGTCCTCGGCGTGGCCGCCGCGCTGCTCGGCTGGGGGTACGCCGAGGCCCGCCGGGTACCACGGGTGCGTCGGCTCGACGTGCAACTCCCGCGTCTGGGCGCGGGATTGGACGGCACCCGCGTCGCCCTCATCACCGACACCCACTACGGCCCGCTCGACCGCGCACACTGGTCGGCGCGGGTCTGCGCGAAGGTCAACACCCTGGAGGCAGACCTGGTCTGCCACACCGGCGACATCGCGGACGGCACGGCCGAACGCCGCCGTGCCCAGGCCGCGCCCCTCGGCACCGTGCAAGCCACCCGGGCCCGGGTCTACGTCACCGGAAACCACGAGTACTACAGCGAGGCCCAGGGCTGGGTCGACCTGATGGACGAGCTGGGCTGGGAGCCGCTGCGCAACCGTCATCTACTGCTCGAACGTGGCGGCGACACCCTTGTGGTCGCCGGCGTGGATGACGTCACCGCCGAGTCCTCCGGCCTGACGGGCCACCGCGCCCACCTCGCCGGCGCCCTGAACGGCGCCGATCCCGACCTGCCTGTGCTGCTCCTGGCCCACCAGCCCAAGTTCGTCGACCGGGCCGCGGCGGGCGGCGTCGACCTCCAGCTCTCCGGCCACACCCACGGCGGCCAGATCTGGCCCTTCCACCACCTCGTCCGCATCGACCAGCCCGCCCTCGCCGGCCTCAGCCGCCACGGCGACCGCACCCTCCTCTACACCAGCCGCGGCACCGGCTTCTGGGGCCCGCCGTTCCGCGTCTTCGCCCCCAGTGAGATCACCCTGCTC
Organism: Streptomyces sp. NBC_00464; assembly: GCF_036013915.1. NCBI lineage: Bacteria > Bacillati > Actinomycetota > Actinomycetes > Kitasatosporales > Streptomycetaceae > Streptomyces > Streptomyces sp. NBC_00464. The sequence goes on from NZ_CP107899.1 coordinate 770,549, forward strand.
GTGCTCCGCTCCCCGCAGCGGCCACCCGCACCGGCCCTGTGACGAGCCCGAGGCCGACAGCCGAAGGCGCCCCCCTCGTGGTGAGTGATCAGCCGGCCTCGACGCCCCGCGCCGACAGAGGCCCCCAGGTGTACCGGACGCGGACGCCCTGATCGCGGAGCCAGGCGGCCTCGCGATGCCGGAGTTCGCGCGCGGACTCCGGGGCGATGGCGCTGGGCCAGCGGACGAGTACCTCGGTGACGTCGCCCGTCTGCGCGAGCTGCCTCACCCGCCGCCACCCTCTGCGCCGGGCCGGGTCGGGCTCACCGTAGGTGTCGGTGACGACCTCGGCGATCGTCAGTCCGCGCTCCCGGGCGAACGCCCTGCCCTCCGTCTGTGCCCGCTGCGCCGCCTCCCCGGGCACGCCGCGGGCTCGGTCTGCGCATACGTACAGCACGACGGGAGGGGCGGTTTCACCGTGGGGGGTCATGGGTGCCTTCTGTAGGGGGATCGAGGAGGAGGGGTTCGTCGCCGCGTGAAGGGGACGCAGCGAGCCCGTGCGGTCACTACGGGGAAGGACGCCGTGTGGGGTGTCGTCCGAGGCCCTCGACATCAGGAGTGGTCCGTCAACTCGGTCCGGACAAAGCCGCCTTCACCCCTTACCGGACGCACGGAGCCCCAGCAGTGCGCGAGTTGCTGCAGACGGAGCCGGTCGCGCACGGTGTCGCGGGCGGATCTCGCACCGGTCCGCAGGGCAGGCAGGCCGAACCAGTGATCCCGGCGCGGCACCGCCCTTGCTAAGGCGGGGAGCGAGGCGCGGGCCGAGGGCATGGACAGGGTCACGGATGTCGCCTTCCAGCGCCTTCCGGAGGGCCGGGCGCGGTGAGGGGATGCGGGCTGCAACTCGTGTGGTGAGAGGCGCATTCCGGGGCAGGCGCCCGGCGACGGGGTGACGCCGACACCATCGGCATCACGCGCCCCCTCCGGGGCCGGATCCTGTGCAAGAAATGTGACTTCACCGCTCACACAACCACTATGCGCGTGATCGGTATCACGCTGCAACCGACTCCCTGATAATTTCAGCAGCACGGGTATCACCCTGGCCCCCACATCAAGTGGGTGTCAGAATGGTTCTGTTGAAGGACCATCAGGAGGTTGGGCGTGAGCGAAGCCCGTTCCGGCACCAGCGCGCCGACAGTCCTGCGCATGATCCTCGGCCGTCGGCTGCAGGACATGCGGATCGGCGCCGGCGCCTCGCTGGAGGATGCGGCCAAGGCTCTGCGCGTGACATCCCTGACGATCCGCCGGCTGGAGAAGGCCGAGGTCGCGCTGAAGCCTCTCTACGTCGAGAAGCTCCTGGAGACCTTCGGCGCGGACCGCCAGGAGATCGACGAGTTCGTCGACCTGGCCGAGCAGGCCAACAAGCCCGGCTGGTGGCACTCCTATCGCGATGCCGTCCCCAGCTGGTTCACCGCCTACGTGAGTCTGGAAACGGGCGCCAAGACCCTCCGCACGTATGAACCCCAGTACGTCACGGGCCTTCTGCAGACCCGCGACTACGCGCACGCCGTGCTGCGCGGCGGCTTGCCGAACGGCAGCGAGGAAGATCTCGCACTCCGAGTGGAACTGCGGCTGCGCCGCCAGAGCCTGCTGGAACGGGACAACGCCCCCACCTTGTGGGTGGTCATGGAGGAAGCCGTTCTGCACCGGACGGTGGGCAGTCCTCAGGTGATGCGAGAGCAGCTCGAACGGCTCCTGGACGTCTCCGAACTCCCGCACGTCAGCCTCGACATCGTGCCCTTCACGGCGGGTGCGCACATCGGGGCGTGCGCCCCGTTCACGTACTTCCGGTTCGAGGAACCCGAGTTGCCGGACATCGTCTACAGCGAAATCCTGTCCGCCGCCGTCTACCTCGACCAGCGCGCGGACGTCGTATCCCATCTGGAGGCACATTCCCGGATGGCGTTGCAGACGTCGTCCGAGGACAGCAGGGCGCTCTTGAACCGCATGCGCAAGGAGTACTCATGACGATCACCGACGGGACCATCTACAACGGCATGCCGGCCGTCGAACTCGGGGAGCAGGGCTGGGAACGCCCCTGGAGCGGGCCGAACGGCGGTCAGTGCGTCGAGACGAAACAACTCAGCGACGGCCGTGTGGCCGTCCGGCAGTCGACCGACCCGGCCGGTCCGGCGCTGATCTACGCGCCGGAGGAGATCGCCGCATTCGTCCGCGGGGTCAAGGAGGGTCTGGCCGATCACCTGGCCGCCGGGTGACGCGGTGACGCGGTGACGCGGTGACGCGCAGAGTAGAAGGGGCAGCGACACCGGTCCCGTACGTGGCTTCCGGGCCGACAGAGACACAGATGAGGGGAAGAACATGACCACCAGGCAGGCCGGCCGGGATCTCGACACGAGCAGGCCGCACTCGGCCCGGATGTACGACTACCTCCTCGGCGGCAAGGACCACTTCGAAGTCGACAAGGAAGCGGCCCTGGCCGCCGCCGAGGCACACCCCGGTCTCTACCTGACCGCCCGCGAGAACCGGGCGTTCATGCAGCGGGCCACTCGTGTGCTGGCGCAGGAGCACGGCATCCGCCAGTGGCTCGACATCGGCACCGGCATCCCGACCGAGCCCAATCTGCACCAGATCGCCCAGTCCGTGGTGCCCGAGGCCCGCGTCGTGTACGCCGACAACGACCCTCTCGTCCTGAAGTACGCCGAACGTCTCATGCGCAGTACGACGCAGGGCCGCACGGCCTACATCGAGGCCGACGCCACCGACCCCGATGCGCTGATGAGTGCCGTGGAGGACTCGGGGGTCCTGGACTTCGACCAGCCCATCGCCCTCTCTCTCAACGCGCTGATGCACTTCATCACCGAGCCGCACGACCCGTACAGCATCGTCCGCCGGCTGCTGGACCCGCTCCCGGCAGGCAGCGCCCTCGCCATGAACCACTGCACGCCTGACTTCGACCCCGAGACCTGGAACCAGGTCGCGGAGGTCTACACCAACTCCGGGACTCCGGTGACCTTCCGTTCGCACGGCGACGTCAGCCGCTTCTTCGACGGGCTCGACCTGATCGCCCCCGGCATCTGCTGCTGCCACCGCTGGCGGGCCGCCCGGCCCGCCCCGGGTGAGCCGGAGATCGCGGACGCCCAGATCAGCCTGCTGGCAGGCGTAGGCATCAAGCGCTAGCGTGTCCGGCCGCGGTCACGGCCGGACCAGCGGATCAGCGCAGTCCGGCGAAGAGATCCGTCTCGGGCACGGCTGCCTCGGTGGCGCCCTTGACGCGTACGAAGGTCTCGATGCCCATCAACTCGCCGAACCTCTCCTTGCCCATCTTGAGGAAGAAGATGTTCTCGCCCTGACTGGCGTGCGCAGCCAGCGCATCGTACTTCTGACCGCTGAACGCGGCGGTGTCCACCCACGTGGTGATCTCGTCGTCGGGCAGGCCGATCTCGGCCAACGCCGCGGCCTCGGCAGGATCCGGCTCCGGCATGTCCTCGTGGAACTCACGCATGATCTCGCCGAATCGCTGCATCCCCGAGCGGGGCATCGTCGTCCAGTACACCTTCGGCGTCAGCCCGGTCATCTCCAGTGCCGCCGTTGTGATGCGGTTGGCCTGAATGTGGTCGGGGTGGCCGTAGAAGCCGTTCTCGTCGTAGGTGACGACCACATCGGGCCGGTACTGCCGCATGAGTTCCGCGAGTCGGGCGGCGCCTTCCTCCACGGGGGTCCGCCAGAAGGATCCGGGGGCGTCGTTGCTCGGCCAGCCCATCATCCCGGAGTCGGCATAGTCCAGCATCTCCAGATCGCTGATCTTCAGGACGTCACAGCTCGCCTTGAGTTCTTGACGGCGCATCGAGGCGACGGCCGCCGGATCGTGCCCGGGATCGCCCGGCTTGACGCCCCCCGTTCCGTCACCGCAACCGCCGTCGGTACACGTCACCAGAACGGTGCGGATGCCTTCCGCCGCGTATCGCGCGAGGACTCCTCCGGTTCCGGTGGCCTCGTCGTCGGGGTGGGCGTGTACTGCCATGAGCGTCAACGGCCGGTCAGTCATGAAACGGTCCTCCTGCAGAAATATCTCTTGGTCCGCGAGCGCGACGGGCGTACCGCGCTCCCGGGGCCCGGCTCCTGGGCGGAGAACGGACGACCGTGTGGCCTCCGTGTTCCCCGCCCGCGCGGCGCCGGTCCCTCGATCGATGCAACGGTGACGGACGGACCGGCTGTTCCCGGCGCAGCGAATCGGCCTTCCATGCCTCGGAATCTCACACGCGAGAGCCTGTGATCACGCGTTCACTCACCTCCGTCACACACCGTCTCTCCACACTTGTACGATTTTGAGTCGACGGGCGAGAGAACGCCGGTCGTGCCCGGACACGCAGCCCCTTACCCGCCCCGACTCTGCGCCGCCGGCCCCCGCGCCCGCCACTCCCTCGTGGGGTGGGCCTGTCCCGGCGCCGGCGGCCCCCGCTCAGAGCTCGCGGGAAATCATGGATCTCCTGCGGCGACTCGGGGAACTCCGCGACGCGGGTGTCATCTCTCCCGGTGAGTTCGAGGCGAAGAAGGCCGACTTCCTGCGAAGGCTCTGAGAGCGACCGGCCGTCAGGAATTCTTCAGGAGGCCGGCCTGCCGGCCAGTGTCCTTTCCCAGAACACTTCGTCGCGCCATGCGCCGTCGGCGTAGAAGTGGTCATGGGCGATGCCCCAGGACCTGAAGCCGTGTTTGCGGAGGATCGACTGGGACGCCAGGTTCTCCAACTGGGTGTGCGCCTCCAGCCGATGGAGGTTCAGCTCGTCCTCGGCGATGCGCAGCGCGAGGCCGACGGCACGGCTCGTGTGCCCGTGCCCCTGGTGGAGAGAGGAGACCCAGTATCCGAGGAATCCCTTCTGGAACGGGCCGCGCAGGATCGAGCTGATGCCGACCTGGCCGATGGCGGTCCCGTCGGAGACCACGACGCCGGGCCATGCGAGCCCCTCGTCATGGGCGGCCAGAAGGGATTCGATGGCCGAGGCCTGCCCGGCGGGCGTGTAGAACTCCGCGGGCCTTGCGGGCAGCCAGCGCGCGTACGCCTGCTTGTCCCGGGAGAGCAGTTCGGCGAGTGCGGGGCCGTCGGAGGGTTCGATCAGGCGAATCGACGTGGTGCTCACAGGTGTTCTGCCCGATCCTCTCGACCAAGGGACTTGACGTACCAGTGGTCTGCTCTGCCGTGACCTTCGTAGGGCGCGGTCTCGTCATATCCGTGCGCCGTGTACAAGGCCCGTGCCTCGGCGAGTCGGGCGTTCGTCTCGCACACGATCCGGGACGCGCCCAGTCTCTGCGCCGCCGCCTCGACAGCCGCCGGCAGGCCGCGCCCCAGGCCCGCCCCGCGCCCTGCCGGACGTACGTACATGCGCTTCAGCTCCGCTGTCACCGGGGCACCGGTCAGCAGCCGCACTCCCGCGCACCCGAGGAGTGCACCGTCGCCGTCGCGAGCTACGAGAAACTCGCCGTGCGGCGGGCCGAGATCGTCGTGCGGGTCGCTGTCGAGCACCTCACGCAGCTCCGCCTCCGTGACCGGGCGCCCCAGCACCCGCGGTCCCATTTCGCTGAAGTACTGCGACATCAGGTCGTCGATCCCCGTGCCGGTGACCGGCTCCGCACCGATGGTCCACGTGGGCATACCCGTCATGGTCCGCGACTTCACCCGTGGTTGTCCATGGCCCCGTGCCGGTGAACGGCTCCGTGGCCGCTCCGGGTCAGGGCGTCGCGGCGGAGACGACGTACACGACGGGCGACATCGGGTCGGTCATGTCGACGGTGATGTCCTGCGTGGGCCGCGGGTCCTTGTTGGTGTGCGTGGTGCCCGCCCACGAGACGCCGTCGCCGAAGTACCAGCCCGCGATCTTCGTGTCGCGTTCACCGACGGTGACCCGACCGGCCTCCAGTGCGGCGCGGCCCGTGCCCACCTGGGTCAGGAACCGGTCGAGACCGTTGGACGTCGTGCGGAACTGCACGTACATCCGGCTGGCCTTCCAGTTGTTGGTCTCGTAGTACTGGACCTCCTTGGCGTCCCCGGGGATCGGGACCTCGAAGATCCGGCGGAGCATGCGTGACGGCCAGCCCTCGCGGAGCCCCTGCGCCGCCGCCTCGGCGGCCTTGTCCTGGCCGGAGCGCCGGCTCTGTCCCGCGGAGATCAGCAGGTAGCCGGCCGGGATGCCGATGAGCAGCACGATGATGGTCGCCGTGATCAGGCGCCGGCGGATGGTCCGGCGGCGCTCCTCGGGCGCCGGTCCCTCGCCGGGCGGCGGGGACTGGCGCGGCACGACGGGGTGCTCGGCTGCGGTCATGGGTGTGGGGATCCCTAGGAAGTGCGGGTGTTGCGCGTGTTACGGATGGTGCTGGCGGCCTGGTCGTAGATCTGGGCGTACCGCTCGTACCGCTCCACGCGTCGGCGGTTGGTACGCCGGAAGCGGCGGGCCACCAGCCTGGCGAGGTCGGCCGCGCCGACCATACCTGCCTCGGGGCCGAGCTGCGCCTTCGCGATCCGGGCCTCGGGGCGGTAGCCGCGGCCGGTGAGGTGCCGTTTGAAGGCGTCCCTGGCCGGTCCGATCAGCAGGTCGTCGGCGGCGCTGACACCGCCTCCGATGACGAAGCAGGAGGGGTCGAGCGCGGCCGCCAGATTGGCGATGCCGACGCCGAGCCACTGACCGATGTCCTGGAGGAGCTCGATGCACATCGCATCGCCCTCGCGGGCGAGTTCGGTGATGAGCGGTCCGGTGATGTCGGGGATGTTGCCCTTGACCCGCTCGATGAGTCCGTGGGCCACCGGGGAGTCCGCGGCAGCCAGTTCCCTGGCCTCCCGGACGAGGGCGTTGCCGGAGCTGTACTGCTCCCAGCAGCCGCGGTTGCCGCAGGGGCAGCGGTGGCCGCCGGGCACCACCTGCATGTGGCCGAACTCACCGGCGACGCCGTACTTGCCGCGCTTGACCTGACCGTCCTCCAGGATCGCGCCGCCGATGCCGGTGCCGAGCGTGATCATGACGAGGTGGTCCTCGCCGCGGCCGGCGCCGAAGCGCCATTCGGCCCAGGCGGCGGTGTTGGCATCGTTGTCCACCATGACCGGGACCACGAGCCGGGAGGCGATGGCGTCGCGCAGGGGCTCGTCGCGCCAGGCCAGGTGCGGGGCGAACAGGACTTTGGAGCGGTCGGCGTCGACCCAGCCGGCCGCCCCGATGCCCACCGCGTGCACGTCGTGGCGGTCGGAGAGATCCAGCACCAGCTCGACGATGGTGTCCTCGACGACCTTGGGGCTCTTGGACTTGTCGGGCGTTTCGGTACGCAGGGTCTCCAGGATGTTGCCGTCGGCGTCGACGACGCCGGCCATCACCTTGGTCCCCCCGATGTCGATGCCGACCGTGGGCACCCGTGGCGCGGTGAGGTGCGAGCGCCGCTCCCTGGTGCCGACGGTCCGCAGGACGGTGGCGCGGGCGGAGCCGCGGTGCGTGAAGTCGCGGTACGTGCTCATCGTCCCTGCGGGGTCTGGGGGGCCGGTTCGTCCTGCATCCGGCGGCGGACGGTGCCCGCCGGATTCGATTCTGCCACTGCCGGCCGGGGTCCGTGCCGCAACCGGTCTGCCGCCGGGTGCCCGGCAGGCCCGGAGACCGGGCCCGCCGGGCGGGCCGGGCCCGCTGTGGACACGGTCACGCGGAGGTGTCGTCCTCGTCCTGACGGCCGACTGTCGGGCCCGGGGTCCGCTCCAGCTCGTGGCTGAGCTCCTCCAGCTCGCTGCCGCCCGCCATCTGCCGGGTCAGCTCGTCCAGCGTGACGCCGTCCTTCGTGTGGCTGCCCGCCATGGCGCCCCGCTTGAGCAGCACGAAACGGTCACCGACGAGGTACGCGTGGTGCGGGTTGTGCGTGATGAGAACCACGCCGAGTCCGGCGTCGCGGGCGGCGGCGACGTACTTGAGCACCACCCCGGACTGCTTGACACCGAGCGCGGCGGTCGGCTCGTCCAGGACGAGGACCTTGGCACCGAAGTGGACGGCCCGCGCGATGGCGACGCACTGGCGCTCGCCGCCGGACAGGGTGCCGATGGGCTGGTCGACGTCGCGCAGGTCGATGCCCATCCGCAACAGCGCGGAGCGGGTCGTCTCCCGCATCAGCCGGACGTCGAGGCGCTTGAAGGGGCCCTTCCCGGTCGTCGGCTCGGAGCCGAGGAAGAAGTTGCGCCAGACCGGCATCAGGGGCACGACGGCGAGGTCCTGGTAGACCGTGGCGATGCCCCGGTCCAGGGCGTCGCGCGGGTTGGCGAGCGTGGTCTCCTCGCCGTCGATGAGGAAGCTCCCGGCGTCGTGCCGGTGCAGCCCCGCGATGATCTTGATCAGGGTGGACTTGCCGGCGCCGTTGTCACCGAGGACGCAGGAGATCTCTCCTGCGTGGACCTCCAGAGAGACGTCCTGGAGTGCCTTGATGTTGCCGTAGTACTTGCTGACGTGGTCGAGCTCGACCAGCGCCCGCCGGTCGGTGTCCGCCGGCCCGCTCGATGCCTGGGGGGCCGTCATTTCGTCGCCTCCGCGCGCTTGCGTACCCATGCGTTGAGCAGGGTGGCCAGGAGCAGCATGGCTCCGAGGAAGAACTTGAACCAGTCCGGGTTCCACTCCGCGTACACGATGCCCTTGCTGGTCATGCCGAAGATGAAGGCACCGACCGCCGAGCCGATCGCGGAGCCGTAGCCGCCGGTGATCAGACAGCCGCCGATGACGGCCGCGATGATGTAGATCAGCTCGTTGCCGACGCCCTCACCGGACTGCACCACGTCGTAGCTGAACAGCAGGTGCTGGCCGGAGATCCAGGCCCCGAAGGCCACCCCGAGGTAGAGCCCGATCTTGGTCCGGATCACCGGGACGCCGACCGCGCGGGCCGCGTCGGCCTCGCCGCCGACGGCGAAGATCCAGTTGCCGAAGCGGGTGCGGATCAGGATCCAGGTGGCGATCGCGACGAGGACGGCCCACCACAGGATGGTGACCTTCAGCTCGACGCCGCCGACCGTCCAGTACGAGGCGAAGAGCTTGCGGGCCGAGTCGAAGCCCTCCATGTTGCCGATGGTCTTCGTCGAGACGGTCCCGCTGATCAGCTTGGTGAATCCCAGGTTGAGACCGGTCAGCATCAGGAACGTACCGAGCGTGATGATGAAGCTCGGGAGTTTGGTACGCGTCAGCATGAAGCCGTTGAACGCGCCGATGGCGAGCGTGACCAGCAGGGAGACGAAGACGCCGACCCAGACGTTGGCCGTCATCTGGTAACTGAACATCGACGAGATCAGCGCGGAGCTGGTGACCATCACGCCCGCGGAGAGGTCGAACTCCCCGCCGATCATCAGCAGCGCCACCGGCGCCGCCATGATGCCGATCGTGGAGGCCGCGTACAGCACCGTGCCGAAGCTGGTGGCGCGCAGGAAGCTGTCGGCGACGATCGCGAAGAAGAGGAAGACCGCCAGCGCGCCGACGACGGATCCCAGCTCGGGCCGGCCGAGCAGCTTGCGCAGCGGTGAGGTGCGCACCAGCCGCTCGTCCGTCACGGCGGAGGACGTACCGGGCCCCGCGGTCATCGGGTTCCCCGGTCGGCGTACTCGGCCAGCTGGGCGGCGTCCTCGGAGGTGATGATCTGCGGACCGGTCAGGACCGGTCGTCCGCCGCCGAGCACGTTGCGGTTGTAGCGGTAGAGCCAGAGCAGGTCGACGGCCTCGTACCCCTGGAGGTAGGGCTGCTGGTCGACGGCGAAGCCGAGGGTCTTGGCCTGGAGATCGGCGGCGACCTTGGCGTTCAGGTCGAAGGTGTCGATCTCGGCCTTGCTGCCGGCGGTCTTCTTCGCCTTGACTGCGGCGTCCGCGAACGGCGCACCGAGCGTGACGACCGCGTCGATGTCCTTGTCCGCCTGGAGCTTCGCCTCGATGGAGGCCTGGACGTCCGGCATGTTGGTGCCCTCGACGTACAGGTTCTGCATCTCGCCGTCGAAGGTCTTCTTCGCCCCGGCGCAGCGCTGCTCGTGGCCGACGTTGCCCTGTTCGTGCAGGATGCACAGGGCCTTCTTGCGGCCGCGTGCGTTGAGCTCGTCACCGACGGCCTCGCCGGCGATCGACTCGTCCTGGCCGATGTGCGTGAGCGCGCCGTACTGCTTGGACTCTGCGGAGCCGGAGTTCACCGTGATCACCGGGATGCCGGCCTTGACGGCCTTGGCGACGACGGTCTTCATGGCGTCGGGCTTGGCGAGCGTGACGATCAGCCCGTCGACCTTCTTGTCGATGGCGGCCTGGACGAGCTGGGCCTGCTGCTGCGCCTCGTCGTTGTGCGAGTACAGGAAGTTGATGTTGTCCTTCTTGGCCGCCATGTCGGCACCCTTCTGGACGATGTCCCAGAAGGTGTCGCCGTCGCCCGAGTGGGTGACCATGGCGAAGGTCCAGCGGGGTGTGTTCACCGCGGACCGGCCCTCGGATGCGGCCTGCGCCGCACGCTCCTCCGCCCGCTTGCCGCCGGTGCTGCTGCATCCCATGAGGGAAGCGCCGAGCACCGCCGCAAGCACGGCGCCCATCGCACGTACCCCTGTCCGAACCCTTGCCACGACGCCGTGCCCTTCTAGTGCTGCTCGCTGTGCTGCTGGTGGAGCCGGGGCCATACGGTCCCGGCCCGGCTGGGCAAGTATCCCCGAGCCCGTGCCGCCGTCGCCCGGAGGGGCGCGGCGCGTGTGTCGGACCGGAGCGTGTACGGCGGCAGGGCGGCCGGGTGCGGCCGTCGTCACCGTACGAGTAGCCGAGAAGCCTGTGACACCGTACGAGAGCCGGGGCCCCGTGTCACCGTACGAGGAGCTGAAAATCGAAGGCGTAGCGCGAGGCGCGGTAGAGGTGGGATCCGAATTCGACCGCCCGCCCGGTGGCGTCGAAGGTGGTGCGCTCCATCGTGAGCAGGGCGGCGCCCTCGCTCTCGCCGAGCCGGCCGGCCTCCTCCGCGGTGGCGAGGCGGGCGCCGACGGTCTGGCGGGCGCTGTGCAGGGTGATGCCGGCGCCGCGCATCATCCGGTAGAGGCCGGTGGCGGCCGGCCGGTCGCCGGAGAGGTCGAGGAGTCCGGCGGGCAGGTGGTTGCGCAGGAGGGCGAGGGGCTCGCCGTCCGCGTGGCGCAGCCGCTCGATGTACTGGACCTCGGTGCCCTCCGTGACGCCCAGTGCCGCGGCGACCGCTGCCGTCGCCGGCTGCGGGGCGTTGGTCAGGACGGTGGTCGAGGGGTGCCGGCCGGCGGTCTCCAGGTCGTCGTAGAGACTGCTGAGTTCGAGCGGGCGCCTGACCTTGCTGTGCAGCACCTGGGTGCCGACGCCGCGGCGGCGGACCAGCAGGCCCTTGTCCACGAGCGACTGGATGGCCTGGCGGACGGTGGGCCGGGACAGCCCGAGGCGGGCGGCGAGGTCGATCTCGTTGCCGAGGAGTCCGCCGGGGGCGAGCCGGCCGTCCTCGATGGCCGCCTCCAGCTGCTGGGCGAGCTGGTAGTAGAGCGGGACGGGGCTGGAGCGGTCCACGTTGAGGTTGAGGACCGAGGCGTCGGCGGTGGATTTCGGCACGTCGGGAGCGTAACCCGCACGTCAACATCTCCGGTAGTTCGGTCGTCCTGTTGTCCGGACAGCTTCACTCCTCGTCCAACCTGCCGAAATCGGCGCCAATTTGTCAGGACATACGGTTGACACCGCTTCGCGGGGACGGCACGTTGGGTGCATGCGCATCGGACTCCTGGGCACCGGCCGGATCGGCTCCTTCCACGCGGGCGTCCTCGCCCGCCATCCCGCGGTGGAGGCACTGGTGGTGGCGGACCCCGACCCGGCCCGCGCGGCCGGCGTCGCCCGCCGGACCGGTGCGCGCGCCGTGGCCACGGCGACGGAGGTGTTCGACGCCGGTGTGGACGCCGTGGTGATCGCCTCCGCCACGTCCGCCCACGCCGAGCTGATCGGCCGGGCCGCCCGCGCCGGGGTGCCCGCCTTCTGCGAGAAGCCCGTCGCCCTGGATCTGGCGGGCACACTCGGGGCGCTCCGCGAGGCGGAGCATGCGCCCAGCGTTCTCCAGCTCGGCTTCATGCGCCGGTTCGACGCCGGGTATGCGGCGGCGCGCGCCGCGGTGCGCGGCGGGGCGCTCGGCCGGCTGCACACCGTACGGACGGTGACGTCCGATCCGGCGCCGCCGCCCGCCGCGTATCTGCCGCTCTCCGGCGGGCTGTTCCGGGACTGTCTGGTCCATGACTTCGACATGGTGCGCTGGGTGACGGGCCGTGAGGTGACGCGGGTGTACGCCACCGGGTCGGACGCCGGGCCCGCGATGTTCCGGGCAGCCGGCGACGTGGACACGGCGGCGGCGCTGCTGACGCTCGACGACGGCACCCTGGTCACCGCGACGGCGACCCGCTGCAACGGCGCCGGTTACGACGTGCGGATGGAGCTCGCGGGTGAGCGCGACCAGATCGCGGTCGGCCTCGACGACCGCACACCGCTCACCTCCGCCGAACCGCAGGGCCCCGCCGCCCCGGCCAAGCCCTGGCCGGGGTTCCTGGAGCGCTTCGCCGCCGCGTACGAGGCCGAACTGGACGCCTTCGTGCGCCTGGTGCGCGGCGAGGCGGCCAATCCGTGCGACGGCCGGGAGGCGCTGCACGCGCTGCGGGTCGCGGAGGCCTGCGAGGTCTCGCGCCGCGAGCGGCGCCCGGTGGAGCTGATGGAGATCCCGTCCGCCTGAACCGGGCGCGCCGCCCCCGGTTCACCAGCTGACCGGCAGCCCCTCCGGGCCCCGGATGAGCATCCCCGTACGCCAGGTCAGCTCCGCCGGATCCAGGTCCAGTGCCAGCCCGGGGCAGCGCTCCAGCAGCGACCTGATGGCCACCGCCGCCTCGATGCGGGCCAGCGGTGCACCCAGGCAGTAGTGGATGCCGTGACCGAAGGCCAGGTGCCCGCGGGCGTCCCGGGTGATGTCGAAGCGGTCCGCCTCCGGGTAGCGGTCCGGATCGCGGTTGGCGTCGGACATCGCGACCAGGACGAGCTCGCCGCCGCCCGGTATCGCTGTGCCGCCGATCTCGATCGCTTCGGTGGTGAAGCGGTACGTGGGCGTCTCGACCGGTCCGGCGAAGCGGAGCATCTCCTCCACGGCGTTGTCGATGAGGCCGAAGTCGGCGCGCAGGGCTGCCAGTTGGTCCGGGTGCGTGAGCAGGGCCAGCACCCCGTTCGAGATCAGGTTCACCGTGGTCTCGTGGCCGGCGACGAGCAGCAGCCAGGCCATGCCCATCAGTTCACCCGCGGAGAGCCGGTCGCCCTCCTCGTCGGCGGTGTGGATCAGCGCGCTCATCAGGTCGTTGCCGGGCTGTTTCCGCTTGTCGTCGAGGAGTCCGGCGAGAAAGCCGGACATCTCGGCGGTCGCGGAGCGGCGTGCCTCGGCGTCGACGGAGGACACCACGATGTTGGACCACTCGCGAAAGGCCCGGCGGTCCAGGAACGGCACTCCGAGCAGTTCACAGATGACGGACATCGGCAGCGGGAAGGACAGGGACTCGACGAGATCGGTCCTGCGGTGCGGGCCCGCCAGCATGGTGTCGAGCAGCTCGTCCGTCATCTGCTGGATGCGTGGCACGAGTTGCTGCATCCGGCGGGCGGTGAACTCGCGGGTCACGAGCTTGCGGAGCCGGGTGTGCACGGGTGCGTCCGAGCTGAGCATGGAGACCCCCGAGGCGACCTGGCTGACGCCGAGGGAGGGCGAGGCGTTGCTCCACTGCTTGGAGAACCGCTGGTCCGCAAGCGCGGCCCGGCCCTCCTCGTACCCGACGACCAGCCAGGCGGGTGTGCCCTCCGGGATCCGGACCCGGTGGACGGGGCCGCGGGCCCGTAAGTCCGCGTAGACGGGGTACGGATCACGGGTGAAGCGCTCACCGAGCGCCCCGAGGTCGAATATGGCTTCGGCGGTCAAGCGGAGCTCCTTGAGGACGAGGCGGCGCTCAGCACGGTGCCCTGGGCGACGGCGCAGAGGGTTTCGGTACGGTCCTCCCCCACGACGGACAGATCGCAACGCGCGACGGCCTGCCGACGCCCGGTGTGGACGACCTCCGCGCGCGCGACGAGCGTGGTGCCGATGGCGGGACGGAGGTACTGGATGGAGAAGCCGCCGGTCAGCACGGCCGGGCCGAGGGTCGTCCCGGCTGCGAAGGTGAGGGCGTTGTCGGCGGCGTAGGCGAGCACACCGCCGTGCAGGAATCCGTTCTGCTGGCGCAGATTCTCGCGGCTGTCGATCTCCAGCGTGGCCGCGCCGTCACCGAAGGCGGTGATCCGTGCGCCGACGAGGGCGCTGAACGGCTGGCTGTCGAGCACCTTCTGCGCCATCCGCAGGTCGAGTCCGGTCATGGCGGGTCCCTTCTGTCTCACCAGCGCACCGGGAGCCGGCGCGCCCCGCGGATCAGCATGCCAGGCAGCCACTCCGGCTCCCCGGCGGCCGGGTCGAGTACGAGCCCGGGGCAGCGCTCCAGCAGCGTACGGATCGCGATGCGGCCCTCCATCCGGGCCAGCGGTGCGCCCATGCAGAAGTGGATCCCGTGCCCGAAGGCCAGGTGCCCCTGGGCCTCGCGGCGGATGTCGAAGCGGTCGGGCCGGGGGTAGCGTCCGGGGTCGCGGTCGGCGCCGGCCAGGGAGACCAGGACCGGGTCACCGGCCCCGATCGTCCGGGAGCCGATCGCGACGGTCTCCCGGGCGAACCTGAAGGTGGCGGTCTCCACCGGCCCCTCATGGCGGAGCATCTCCTCCACCGCACCGTCGAGAAGGCCGAAGTCGGCTCGCAGGGCTTCCAGTTGATCCGGATGGGCGAGCAACGCCCGTACGCCGTTGGAGATCAGGTTGACCGTCGTCTCATGACCCGCGACCAGCAGCAGGAAGGCCATGCCGACCAGTTCGTCGGGCGACAGCGTGTCATCGTCGTCGTACCGGGCGGCGATCAGTGCGCTCAGCAGGTCGTCGCCGGCCGAACAGCGCTTGTCCTCGATGAGTCCGGCGAGATAGGCGCCCATCGCCCGGACGGCGTCGCCCTCCTCCTGGGCTCCGACTGGGGAGACCACGGCGTTCGACATCGCACGGAAGGCGGCCCGGTCCAGGTCGGGTACGCCGATGAGTTCACAGATGACGGTCATCGGCAGCGGGAAGGCGAGCGCGTCGACGAGATCTGCCTGCCCGGCCGGCAGCATCGTGTCGATCAGCCCGTCGGTGATCTGCTGCACCCGGGGGCGCAGCGCCTCGATCCGGCGCGGGGTGAACTCCCGGGCGACCAGCTTGCGCAGGCGGGTGTGGTCCGGCGCGTCCATCTCCAGCATGTTGGCGTTGATCGGGTCGCCGACGACGGCCTGGCCGGGCAGTTTCCGCCAGTCCTTGGCGAATCTCTGGTCGGCGAGGACGGCGCGTCCCTCGTCGTAGCCGACGACGAGCCACACCCGGTCGAAGTCGTCGGTACGGACGATGTGCACCGGTCCTTCGGCGCGCAACCTGGCGTAGTACGGGTACGGATTCGCGGTGAAGTCGGCTGCTCCGCGCAGATCTGCGTCGACATCGGACATGGGCCCGCCCTCCCGGTCAGATCGGTCCGGTCAGCCTAAGCCGACCGGCCCGGCAGGGACGAAGGGTTCAGGACGGGCCGGTGTCGCCGTCGTCGTCGAGGAGGCCCGCGTCATGGACCAGCAGGGCGATCTGGACCCGGTTGTTGAAGTCGAACTTGGCGAGAATGCGTGACACCTGGGTCTTCACCGTGGCCACGCTCAGATAGAGGGCGGCGCCGATCTCCGCGTTGGAGCGGCCCTGCCCCACGGCGACCGCCACCTCACGTTCCCGGTCGGCCAGCAACGCGATGCGCTGCCGCGCCCGTTCGGCGCGGCCCGCCCGCTCCTCGTGGCCGGAACCCGCGGCGCGGGCCATCAGCTGACGGGTGACCGCGGGCGACAGGACGGGATCGCCGGCCGCCACCCGCCGTACGGAGTCCACGATCTGTGCGGGCGGGGTGTCCTTGAGGACGAAGCCGGCGGCTCCGGCGCGGATGGCACGGAGCACCTGCTCATCGGCGTGGAACGTCGTCAGGACGACGATCTCGGGGGCGTCCGGGCGGCTGCGCACCGCCTCGGTGGCGGTCAGCCCGTCCATGACCGGCATCCGGATGTCCATCAGGATCACGTCCGGCCTGAGCCGGTCGACGAGTTCGGCGACCTCGCTGCCGTCGGCCCCCTCCCCCACGATGTCGATGTCGTCGGCGCCTCCGAGCATGAGGGTGAGCCCCGCCCGTACGAGCGGGTCGTCGTCGACGACGAGCAGCCGGACGGGTCGGGGGGCCGGGGGCGCGGGAGTCGGGTCGGTCATGAGGACCACGGTAGCCAGGCCCGTACCGCGAACCCACCGTCCGGTTCGGGTCCGTGGTCGAGGCGGCCGCCTGCGAGGGTGGCCCGTTCGGTCAGGCCGATGAGGCCCTGGCCGGATCCCGGTACGTGCTCGAAGGGTTCGGTGGGGGCCGGATTGCGCACCTCCACGGTGATCCCCTGACCGGGTCCGCCGGTGACCGCGACGGTGGCCTCGGCGCCGGGCGCGTGCTTGCGGGCGTTGGTCAGGCCCTCCTGGGCGATGCGGTAGACCGTGCGGCCGGTGGCGGCGGGGGCGGCGTCCGGGTCGGCGATGCGGTTGTCGAGGGTGACCTTCATGCCGGCCGACCGGGATTCGGCGACGAGGGTGTCCAGCGTGGCGAGGGTGGGCTGCGGCCGGTCGCCGTCGCCGTCGCGGGGGCTGCGCAGGACGCCGATGATCTCGCGGAGGTCCTGGAGCGCCTCGTGCGCACTGTCCCGGATGACTCCGGCGGCGCGGGCGACTTCGGCCGGGGGTGCGTCGGGGCGGAATTCGAGGGCGCCGGCGTGGACACTGAGCAGGGTCAGCCGGTGGGCGAGTACGTCGTGCATCTCGCGGGCGATGTCCTCGCGGGCCAGCCGCTGCGCCCGCTCGGCCCGGAGTCCGGCCTCGGTCTCGGCCCGTCTGGCGCGCTCGCGCAGCGTGACGACGAGCTGGCGCCGGGACCGTACGACCATGCCCCAGCTGAGCACGAGCAGGACCAGCAGTACCCCGATGATGGTGGACGCGATGAACGAGGTGGACGGGTCGGGGCGCAGATACGGCTGTACGGGGGCGACCAGCAGGGCCCCCGCGCCGATGAGGGCGACCGGTCGGAACGGCCGGTGGACCGCCACGCTGAACAGCGCCACCAGCAGGGCTCCCGCCGCGACGGGCTCCACGGTGGACAGCAGGGTCAGGACGACGGCGAGGCCGACCGGCCAGCGTCGCCGCACCCACAGGGCGCAGCAGGCCGCGGCTCCGATCAGCGTGTCGGCCAGGACCACGACGTCGGGGGTGCTTCCGTCGGCTTCGATCGCGGCGAGGGCGGCCATCCCGATGCCCGCCGCGCAGAGGAAGGCCACGATGTCGACGGCCCAGTCCCGCACGGTGCGGCGCGTCCGGCCGCCCCGGTCGCCCGGCAGCTCGGGGTCGGCCATCGCCGAGGGCAGCAGCCAGAGGTATTCGGTACGCGTCATATCGACAAAGCTACGCAGCCGGGGAGCGGCTTCCGGGCGATCCGGGCCGCGCAGCGACCAAAGTCGCGGAAGCGGAGACTTTCGGACCGGCCGCGCAGACTACTGGCCGACGCGGCGCCGGTGCGCGGCCCGCCAGGCTCGTGCCCATGAAGAAACTCTGCGAGACGGTCGGCTTCCTGGTCTTCGTCCAGGGGGCCGCCGGACTGCTCCACGAATGGCTCGACTGGTTCAGCTTCTTCAGCGTGGTGCGGCGGCTGCCGTTCATCGGTGACCACTCGTTGTTCGCGTGCATCGTGCTGGTGGTGGCGGGGGCCGCCGTCATGATCGCGTCGGACTCGATCAAGGAGTGACGCGGCAGGAAGTCGGACGGCAGGAAGTCAGGCGGTCAAGGAGCGACAGGGTCCGCGCTGCGGCGCCCCCACGCCGTTCCGGCCAGCACGAGCACCGCGCCCGCGACACCGAGGACGCCCAGCCGCTCACCGCCGATCGCGATGCCGACGGCGGCGGCCCAGAGCGGTTCCGTACCGAGCAGCAGGCTGACCCGGGACGGTGAGGTGCGGCGTACGGACCACATCTGCACGAAGAACGCGAAGAGCGTGCAGAAGACCGACAGGAACAGCAGCCCGCCCCACTCCCGGACGCCGAACCCGGCGGCGACCGACCACGGCGACTCCCCGGTGCCGGGGGCGGCGGCCAGCAGGGCGAAGACGGCGACGGCGCTGCCGAGCTGGACCGTCGTCAGCGACAGCGAGTCCGCCGACTGGACGGACTTGATGCGCGCCATCAGGAGCACGTGGAGGGTACGGGCGAGTGCGGCGACGAGCATCAGCAGATCGCCCGCCGAGGGGCTGGTGAATCCGCCGCCCTGAGTCAGCAGCACCACCCCGGCGACGGAGAGCCCGGCTGCCGAGAGGAAGGCCCCGGTCGGCCGGGTCCGCGTCACGGCGGCCTCGGCGAGCGGGGTGAAGATCATGGTGAGGCTGATGATGAGCCCGGCGTTGGTCGCCGAGGTGTGCACGATGCCGTACGTCTCCACCAGGAAGATCCCGCTGAGCACCAGGCCGAGCAGCCCCGCGCCCCGCCACTGGGCGGCGCTCAGCGCCCGCAGCCGGGACCGTCCGGCGATCACCAGGACGGGCAGCACGACGGCGAACCGCAGGACCAGGACGGCGATGACCGTCTGCGTCGTGGTGATGCCCTTGGCGGCCAGATAGCTGGAGCCCCAGACCACCGCGACGAGCAGGACGGGCAGATCGGTCAGCCACGCCCGGCGTGGCGGGGCGAGTACGGGCACGGCGACAGAGGACACCCGGATCTCCTGGTTCTCCACAGGACTGATGTGGAGACCTCACTGGCTCGCACGCGGAGCGATCACGCTACCGGGCCTCCTCCTACAATGGCGAGCCCCGGGGCCGGTCCGACGGCAGCCGCCCGCACCTCACGGATTACGGAGTCGCCAGATGGCGGGAGAACGCCAGGACGGAAGGGTCGAACGGGGCAATCGAACCCGGCAGCTGATCCTCGCCCGGGCCGCCGCGGTGGCGTCGGTCGAGGGCCTGGACGGCCTTTCCCTCGGCCGGCTGGCCACCGACCTCCGGCTGAGCAAGAGCGGCGTGTTCGCACTGTTCGGCTCCAAGGAGGAGCTCCAGCTGGCGACGGTGCGGGCCGCCGTCGCGGTGTACGACGAGCATGTCGTGCAGCCGACCCGCGCCACGCCTGCGGGGCTCGGACGGATCCGGCGGATGTACGAGGCCTGGATCGCGTACTCGCAGGGGCGGGTCTTCCCTGGCGGCTGCTTCTTCTACGCGGCCATCGCCGAGTTCGACGCCCGCGAGGGCGCGGTGCACGACGCGCTGGTGGCCGCGCAGGCCGGCTGGGTCACCTTCGTGGAGCGGCGGATCGAGGAAGCGCGGACGCTGGGCGAGATCCGTGAGGACTGCGATGCCGCCCAGCTCGCCTTCGAAATCATCGCGTTCCTGGAGCTGGCCAACGGTGACTCCGTGCTCCGCGACAGCGGCGAGAGCTATCCGAGGGCGGCGCGCGCGATCCTGGGGCGATTGCGGGCGGTGGCGGTGGACGCCTCGTCACTGCCGGCCGCGCCGTAGGGACCGGCACCACCGACGCCGTCCGGACCGGTCCGTCCCCGAAAACAAACAGCACGACCGTTCGTCTAGTTGTACTGTTACGGGCATCCGGCGCGGACGGCCGCGCCCGACCATGGAAGGGGTCACTCGTGCCGCACGCCCTCTGGAGCACGGCATGGCAGGACGGCCCGGTCACCGAACCGCCCGGCCGCGGCACCGATGTGGTCGTCTCCGTCACCGAATTCGTCACTCACCGCCCCTGGACCACCTTCTCCGTCGGGGCGGCCGGTATGCGGCTGCGCCGGACCTGGCCGCACACGCCCGGCGCGGTCGGCATGTGGCTGTGGGCGGACATCAGCCCCCGGATGGACCGCTCGGGATCGATCACGGTCTGGGCCACCCGCGAGGACCTGCTGGGGTTCGTCGCGCGCCCCGACCACCGCCGCATCGTGCAGGCGTACCGGGGCCGGGGCGCACTGCGCTCGGCCACCTGGCACACCCCGTTCACCGGCCGCACCGCGCTGCGCGAGTCCGCCTGGCGCCTGCTCTCCGGCGCCGACCCGTGGCCCGCGTCCGAGTCCTGAGCCCGCTCGGCCCCGCCCACTCGTTCAGGCACACCTCGCGCAAGGAGCCGGACCATGGACATCGTGCAGCTCGACCGGGCCGCAGTGCTGGAATCGATCCGCGTCGTGGAGCGCGCGGGCCCCGGCGACTGGGACCGGCCCACCCCCTGCGACCGCTGGACCCTGCGGCTCCTCGTGGAGCACATGGGCACCCAGCACATCGGCTTCGCCGCCGCCGCGCGGGGCGAGGGGGCCCGCCCGGCCGCCTGGGAACCCCGGCCGGCCGGGGACGATCCGGTCGCTTGGTACCGCGGGACGGCCCACGCCGTCCTGGCCGGCTTCGCTCGACCGGACACTCTGGGAAGGCGGTTCACGCTCCCGGAGATCAACGCGGAGGCGACGTTCGCCGCGACCACCGCGATCGGGTTCCACTTCATCGACTACGTCGTGCACTCCTGGGACGTGGCGGCCGCACTGGGCGTGCCTGCCGCACTCCCACCGGCCGTCGTCGAGGCCGCCCTGCCCATCGCGCTGCGCGTCCCCGGCGGGGCATCACGCGAGAAGCCGGGCGCGGCCTTCAAGCCTGCCCTGGATCCCGGCCGGGACGCGCGAGCCACCGCCGACGCACTCCGGCTCGTACTGTCGGCGCTCGGCCGCTCGGCGGACTGGAGGCCGCCGCAGGACAGCGACCCGTCCGACCGGTGAAGTGACCGGGCTCATCGCGTACTTGGCCGGTGACAAGCCGGCGTACAGCACCGGAAGGGAACTGCTCACGGCCGGTGACCATACGACCTGAGCGTGGCAGGGTGAGGGAACGATGCCGTACCGAGGAG
This sequence comes from Streptomyces sp. NBC_00464, assembly GCF_036013915.1. Lineage (NCBI taxonomy): Bacteria > Bacillati > Actinomycetota > Actinomycetes > Kitasatosporales > Streptomycetaceae > Streptomyces > Streptomyces sp. NBC_00464. The sequence goes on from NZ_CP107899.1 coordinate 791,606, forward strand.
GCCTCATGTCCGCACCGGGTGACGGGGACGACCGTCCGCTGTACGAACAGTTCGGATTCCGGATCGCCCGGCGCGGCTACGACCGCGACCAGGTCGAGGCCTATATCTCCCGGCTCCGCGCCGGCGCCCCGCCGGCCGAGTCCGTGGCGTTCGACCTGGTGCGTCGCGGCTACGAGCGGGGCCGGGTCGACGACGTGATCACCCGGCTGCACCGTGAGGCGGGCCGGGGAGGACAGCCCCAGGCGCACGGGGAGTTCTGAGCGGGGGCGGCGCACCGCCCCCCTCGCGCCCTACGACCGCGGCTGCACCTCGGCCATGCGGGACCAGCCCTCGCCCGGCACCTCGACGTTGATGATCTCGGGCACCTCGGCCACCAGGTCCGCCATCGTCTCCATCGCCGCCTTGAAGTGCGCCGACTGCACGTGGGCCGCGCCGGCTTCGGCGGACGCGAACGCCTCCAGCAGCACGAACTGGTCCGGGTTCTCGACGCTGTAGGACCAGTCGAAGAACACGTTGCCGGGCTCCTGCCGGGTGGCGAGGGTGAAGTCCTCGACGGCCGGCAGCCAGTTGTCACGCTCGGCGGTGCGGACGGTGAACTTGACGGCAATGAAGATCATGGCGACTCCTGTCGGGATGCGCGGGAACCGGGGCCGGGTCCGGCATCCCTACGGTATCGCCGAGTGCGGACAGTCCCCGGCAGGGGTGGTTCAGCCGCCCAGTTCGACGTGGCGGGCGGCCAGGCGCGCGGCTCCCGGTCCGGTCAGCGAGCCGAAGAGGCGCAGCCGCGAGATGCCGCCGTCCGGGTAGATGTCGATGCGGACCTCGGAGGCCCGTACGGCCTCCGGCAGGACGAAGCGGTGGTTGGTGTCGGGCTGCAGCCGGGTCCTGGGCAGCACCTCGCTCCAGTCGCCGCCCTCCGTGCTGCGGGCCGAAAGGCTCGCCCAGCCTGCCGAGTTGCCCTTCAGATATGCGGTGTCGATCTCGACGGCACGGATCTCCGCCTCCTCGACGAGGTGGTAGTGGATCCAGTCGTTGCCCCGGTCACGCCGGCGCCGGGTCTCCCATCCGTCGTCCATCTTGCGGGAGCGGCCGGGCTGGATGGTGTTCGTCGCCGGGGAGTAGAAGCGGTCGGACGCGTCCTCGACCCGGCCGCCGTTCTCCAGCGCGACCAGGTCGAAGGTGCCGAGCGCCGTCAGCCAGGCCGGGTCCGGGGCCACTTCGCCGTGGACCCGGAGCCGGGCTATGCCGCCGTCGGGGTGCTGGTTGACCCGCAGGTGGGTGAAACGCTGCGCCGCATCGACGGCGAACCCGTTGGCCGCGTGGCCTCCGACGGCCGTACGGGGGACGAGCGTCGTCCACTTCACGTCGGGGGCGAGGAGGTCCTCGGGGGACGGCGAGCCCGGCAGCGAGACGGCTTCGACGGAGACCGCCTGCGGGTAGTTGCCGCGGAAGTGCGCGGTGTCGACGACGATGCCGCGTACGACACCGGGTGCGCCGAGACGTACCAGTGCCCAGTCGTGGTCCTCGTCCACCGGGTGGGGCTGTACGGCGCTCACGCCGCGGCGGCGGCGGGTCTCCCAGCCGTCCATGATCTTGCCCTTGTGCCCGAAGTGCTCCGGGTCGAAGTGGGCCGGCTCCGGCTTCAGGAGGTTCTCGCGCTCCGCGAAGAACTCGTCGTTGGCGGCGATGACGCCGGCACCGAGCCGCCGGTCGGCGAGGTCGACGAGGTGGGTGAAGGGGAGGTCGGCGGTGCGGTAGTCGGCGTACGGGTCGCCGCCGCCGTACGGGTTCGCGTCGCCGGTGAAGTGCGCTGTCGCCGTCATGAGTTGTTCCTTGTCTGGAGGCGGCCGGTGGGCTCGGCGAGGGTGCCGTCGACGGCGATCCGTACGCCGCGCAGCCAGGTCGACCTCACTACGCCGTGCAGGGTCCGGCCGGCGTAGGCGGTGACCTGGTTGCGGTGGAAGAGTTCGGCCGGGTCGACGGTGAAGGTGGCGTCGGGTGCCAGCACGGCGAAGTCGGCGTCACGGCCGGCCTCGATCGCGCCCTTGGCGGTCAGTCCGGCCAGTGCGGCGGGGGCGGCCGACATCCAGCGGGCGACGTCGTCGAGCGAGTGGCCGCGCCTGCGGGCCTCGGTCCAGATGGCGGGCAGTCCGAGCTGGAGGGAGGAGATGCCGCCCCAGGCGGAGGCGAAGTCCGGCGTCTTGAGGTCGGTGGTGCAGGGCGAGTGGTCGGAGACGATGCAGTCGATAGTGCCGTCGGCGAGCCCCTGCCACAGCGCGTCCTGGTTGGCGGCCTCGCGGATGGGCGGGCAGCACTTGAACTCGGTGGCTCCGTCGGGGACTTCCTCGGCGGTGAGGGTGAGGAAGTGCGGGCAGGACTCGACGGTGACGCGGATGCCCTCGCGCTTGGCGGCGGCGATCAGCGGCAGCGCGTCGCTGGAGGACAGGTGCAGGACGTGGATGCGGGCGTTCAGCTGCCCGGCAAGGGCGATGAGCCCCTCGATCGCGGTGTTCTCCGCGTCGCGCGGCCGGGAGGCGAGGAAGTCGGCGTACTTCCCGCCACTTCGCTGCGGGGCGGCCGCCAGGTGGTGCGGATCCTCGGCGTGGACGATGAGCAGCCCGCCGAAGCCGGCGATCTCCGCCATCGACCGGGCCAGTTGTTCCTGGTCCAGTTCGGGGAACTCCTCGACGCCGGAGGGCGAGAGGAAGCACTTGAAGCCGAAGACCCCGGCCTCGTACAGCGGGCGCAGATCCTTGACGTTCGAGGGGATGGCACCGCCCCAGAAGCCCGTGTCGACGTGCACCTTCGGGGCCGCCACCTGCTGCTTGACGCGCAGGTGCTCGACCGTGGTGGTCGGCGGGAGGGAGTTGAGCGGCATGTCGAGCAGCGTGGTGATCCCGCCGGCCGCGGCGGCGCGGGTGGCCGTGTAGAACCCTTCCCACTCGGTGCGGCCGGGGTCGTTCACATGGACGTGTGTGTCCACGAGTCCGGGCAGCAGGACGTCGTCACCGAAGTCCTCCACCCGGACGCCGTCCGGTACCGCGGCGTCGTGGGGCAGGACGGCGTCGATCGCCCCGCCCGCGACGTGGACCGCGGCGGGCCGCGTGCCCCCGGGTGTGACGACGCGCGTCGAGCGCAGTACCAGCTTCACGTCCGTACCGGACACCCGTGCTCCCCACTTCATGAATTCAACGAACTGTTGAAGGAGTCTTCACTCGGGATCGCAACCCGTCAAGACCCCATCCTCCGCTCGGACCGCCCAGCCGACCATGCGGGACCGCGACCGAAGATTTCCACAGAGTAAAAGATAAATTTCGAAGAGCGGAATGTAGAATGGTTCGTGCGTGGCGCCGTACGGACCGTCGAACCGGCCCCGGACACCCGGACGAACAAGCCCTGACCGGCCAGGACGGCGCCCCTGGGACAGTGGGCCGATCGGGAAGCGCCCGGTAGGCTGCTGCCTTGCTCTTCCGCTTCGAAAGGACCGTTGACGTGCCGCCGTCCCACGCCAGCACTTCCGACTCCAAGCCCGCCGGTTCCAGCGGCGGTGTGCAGTCACTTGAGCGCGCCTTCGATCTGCTGGAGCGGATGGCCGACGCGGGGGGCGAGGTCGGCCTGAGCGAGCTCTCCGCGAGCAGCGGACTTCCGCTCCCCACCATTCACCGTCTGATGCGCACGCTCGTGGTGTGCGGCTACGTACGCCAGCAGCCCAACCGGCGCTACGCGCTCGGCCCGCGCCTGATCCGGCTCGGCGAATCCGCCTCACGGCTGCTCGGCACCTGGGCCCGCCCGTATCTGGCCCGGCTGGTCGAGGAGACCGGCGAGACGGCCAACATGGCGCTGCTCGACGGCGACGAGATCGTGTACGTGGCGCAGGTGCCGTCCAAGCACTCGATGCGCATGTTCACCGAGGTGGGGCGCCGGGTACTGCCGCACTCCACCGGCGTCGGCAAGGCACTCCTGGCACACACGCCCCCGGACGAGGTGCGGGCCCTGCTCGCACGCACCGGGATGCCGGCCGCCACCGAGAAGACGATCACCACTCCGGACGGCTTCCTGGAGGCGCTGGAGCAGGTCCGCCGGGTGGGCTACGCGGTGGACGACAACGAGCAGGAGATAGGGGTCCGCTGTCTGGCGGTCCCGGTACCCAACTCCCCCACCTCCGCGGCGATTTCGATCTCCGGCCCGGCAGGCCGGGTGACCGAGGCGGCCACCGAGCGCATCGTGCCGATCCTCCAGCAGGCCGCCAAGGAGCTGTCCGAGGCGCTGGCCAGCAGCGGGTCGGCCGGCTGAGCACGGCGAAGAAGAAGATGAAGAAGGGGTGGTCCGGGACTTTCGCTCCCCGGACCACCCCTTCGCCGCGTCCACCCACCTTTCGCCGCGTCCGGCTCCCCGCCGGTCAGGTGAGGGCGGGGGCGGTCAGCCTGCCGTCCTCCATCGTGACGGTCCGGTCCATCCGGTCCAGATGGGTCCGGTCGTGGGTGACCATGACGGTCGCCGTGGACCGCTGCCGGGTCAGCGAGACGAGGAGATCGAGAACCGCCGCTCCCCGTTCGTGGTCCAGCGCGCTGGTCGGCTCGTCGACGAGGAGGACCGCCGGGTCGTTCATCAGGGCCCGCGCGATGTTGATCCGCTGGCGCTGACCGCCCGAGAGCTGGTGGGGCCTGCGGTCGGCCTTGTCGGCGAGGCCGACGGCGTCGAGGAGTTCCAGCGCGCGGGCGCGGGCGGTCCGGGCCGCACCGCCCGCCAGATGCGTCATGACCTGGAGCTGTTCGGCGGCGGTCAGCGACGGCAGCAGATTGGGCTGCTGGAAGACGATGCCGATCCGCTCGCGGCGCAGCGCCGCCTTGTCCGCGCGGCCGAGCCCGGCGGTGTCCGTACCGGCGACGACGACGGCGCCCTCGTCCGGGGTGACCAGGGTCGCCGCCACGGCGAGCAGGCTCGACTTGCCGGAGCCGGAGGGACCGACGACGGCGGTGAGGGTGCCCGCGGGGACATCGAGTGCGACGCGGTCCAGTGCCGTGAGCCGTCCGTCGCCGTCGGGGTAGGTGAGCGTGACGTCGGTGAGCGTGAGGGTCATCGGGCACTCCGGGGTGTGGTGCGCGGGGCAGGGGGCGGGACGGTGGTCATCGGGCGCTCCCGAGCGCGGTGAGCGGGTCGACGGCGGTGATCCGCCGGATGGACAGGGCCGCCCCGACCGCGCCGAGGGCGATCATCACGGCCGCCGGGACGAGGACGGTCGACGCCTCCAGGACGAAGGGCACGGCCCCGCCGCTGACCAGTGCGCCGATGCCGGCGGCGAGCGCGGTGCCCAGTCCCGTACCGATCGCGAGCATCACCACGGCCTGCCCGAGTGCGTCCCGCAGCAGATACGGCGTGGAGGCACCCAGTGCCTTGAGGACGGCGACATCGCCGCTGCGCTGGATCGTCCAGACGGTGAAGAAGGCGCCGATGACCAGGGCGGAGATGGCGAAGAGGAAGCCGCGCATCAGCTGGAGGGAGCCGTTCTCGGCCTGGTAGGAGCCGATGGCGGTGAGGGATCCGTCGAGCGTGAGCGTGCTGGTGCCGGCCGCCCGGTCGCCGGCGGCCAGGTCGGCCCCGTCGGTGGTGGTCAGCGCGATCACGGTGGCGTGCTCCGCGGCGCCCTCGCCGTCGGCCCCGAAGCGCTGCCAGTCCGCGAGTGCCGTCCACACGACCGGCGTATGGCTGTACGAGGCGTCGCCGGCGACCGCGGCCACCGTGACCTCGTCGCCGCCGAGCCGCAGCCGGTCACCGGCGCCGGCCGCCAGGTCCTCGGCTGCCTGCTCGGAGAGCACGACCGTGCCCGGTCCGACCGGAGTGCCCGACGGTGCCAGGCCGCTGCCGGGCTCGACGCCGAACGCCGAGACGGCCGCCGTCCGCTCCCCCGCCACCGCGGCCGCGTTCAGCGTGCGGATGCCGAGCGGCTGCGCCGCCTCGACCCCCGGCCGCTTCTCCCAGCTCCGCCAGGCGCTCTCTCGGACGGTCGAATTGGTGAAGGACACCGACTGGCCGTCGGGCGGGGCGGCGAACGCCAGGTGGTCGGCGTTCAGCCCCGTGACGGCCGAGGTGTTCTCCCGGGCCAGCCCGGCCGTGAGGCCGGACAGCAGACCCACGAGCAGCGTGATCAGCACCACGACCGTGCCCATGAGCGCGAACCGGCCCTTGGCGAACCGAAGATCTCTCCATGCGACGAACATGACTCCAGCCTCGGCAGTACCGGCCCCGGAAACATCGCCCGCGGGCCGGTCCCGACATCAACCTTTCGATTGACCGGCCCCGCGCACCCCGCGTCTACGCTGGACGAATCATGGAAACGCGTGTCCACCCCCCGGTCGCCGCCGCGCTGCGGCTGTGTCTGCACGCCCTGCTGCTGGGGCTTCTCGCGCTCGCCGCGGTGAAGGCCGTGAGCAACGACGCCCCGCACACCGGGGCCGTCATCACGGTCGCGGGCGTGCTGGCCGCGGTGTACGCAGCGGGGGCACTGGCGCCGTCCGTCCAGCCCCGGACCCGGGCGGGGGCGCTCTGGCTCGTGGCACTGGGGGCGCTCTGGCTGGTGCTGCTGGCCCTGTCGCCGGACGCGCTGTGGCTGGCCTTCCCGCTCTACTTCCTCCAGCTGCACCTGTTGCCGATGCCCTGGAGCCTGCCCGCCGTGGTGGTGACGGCCGCGGCCGCCATCACCAGTTTCCTGCTGCACGGCGAGCCGGTCACCGTCGGCACGTTCATCGGCCCGCTGCTCGGGGCGGCGGTCGCGGTCGCCACGGTCCTGGGGTACGACGCGCTGTTCCGCGAGAGCGAGCGGCGCCGCGAGCTCATCGAGGAGCTCGTCTCGACCCGTGCGGAGCTGGCGGAGGCGGAGCGCACCGCCGGGACGCTCGCCGAACGCGAGCGGCTGGCCCGCGAGATCCACGACACCCTCGCACAGGGCCTCTCCAGCATCCAGCTGCTGCTGCGCGCCGCGGAACGCACCCTGCCTGCGGACGCTCCCGCCGCGGCCCATGTCCGCCGGGCCCGCGAGGCCGCGCAGGACAATCTCGCCGAAGCCCGGCGGTTCGTGCGCGCCCTGACCCCGCCGGATCTGGAGAACGGCTCCCTGGCCGCCGCTCTGGAGAGACTTTCGGCCCGCGCCACCACTCCTGCGCTCACGGTGAGTTTCGCGGTCAGCGGCACCCCGGTGGAGCTGCCCACGCCGTACGAGGTGGCGCTGCTGCGTACCGCACAGTCGGCGCTGGCCAACACGGTGCAGCACGCCGACGCGCGGCGGGCGGAGATCACCCTGAGCTTCATGGACACCTCGGTGGCGCTGGACGTGGTCGACGACGGCCACGGCTTCACGGACGGCTCCGCCGCGAGCGCGGGCACGGGGACGGGCGGCTTCGGCCTGCCGGCCATGCGGTCCCGGGCCCGTTCGCTGGGCGGCACGCTGAGTGTCGAATCGGCGCCCGGTCAGGGCACGGCCGTCGCCCTGACCCTGCCGCTGCCGCTGCCCGTCGACCGGACCGGACAGGACGCCGCATGACCGATACCGCTCCGATCCGACTGCTGCTCGCGGACGACCACCCGGTGGTACGGGCGGGGCTGCGGGCCGTCCTGGACACCGAGCCGGACTTCCGCGTCGTCGCCGAGGCGGCCACCGCCGAACGGGCCGTGGCCCTGGCCGCGACCGGCGAGTTCGACGTCGTCCTGATGGACCTTCAGTTCGGTGCGGGTCTGCACGGTTCGGAGGCCACGGCCGCGATCACCGCGGCGCCGGACGCGCCCCGGGTGCTGATCCTGACGACGTACGACAGCGACGCCGACATCCTGGCGGCGGTGGAGGCGGGAGCGGCGGGCTATCTGCTCAAGGACGCCCCGCCGGAGGAGCTGGCCGCCGCGGTCCGCACGGCGGCGGCCGGCCGCTCCGCGCTGGCTCCGGCCGTCGCGCACCGGCTGATGGACCGCATGCGGATGCCGGCCCAGGCGCTCACCAAGCGCGAGCTGGAGGTCCTGCAACTGGTCGGCGAGGGACTGTCGAACCTGCAGATCAGCAAGAAGCTGTTCCTCAGCCAGGCGACGGTGAAGTCCCATCTGGTGCACATCTACGCCAAGCTGGGCGTGGACTCGCGCACCGCGGCGGTGGCGGCGGCGACGGCCCGCAGGCTGATCCGGCGCTGAAGCCGCTGGAGCGGGCCCCCGCTCCGCTCCAGCGGCTTCAAGCCCAGAGGCACTACCGCGGACGCTTCACCGCAGACGCTTCACCGCAGACGTTTCACCGTCGCGGCGGCTCGCCGAACAGATCGACCGCGATCCGTACGTCCCTGAGTGCCGACGCAAGGGCGCTGACCGAGCCGACCGCCCCCGCGATCAGCAGCAGCGACCGGCGGAGCCGGGGAATCTCGGGCGCGCCACCGGCCGCCATCGCGTCCAACGACGCCAGCTCGTCCTCGGCGATCGCGCGGTCCGGGAACTCCGCGGGATGTCCGGCCAGCTCCCGGCGGAGCCGGGAGACGGCCGTACGCAACTCCGTGACTCTCGGGTCCTCACCACTGCTGGTCACCCGCGCCTGCCCCACGCTCTTCAACAAAGCACTCCCCCTCGCACATCTTTGTGCCGGTGTTTCGACCAAGTCCCGAACCGTGGTCAAGTGTCCGGGGGTGCGGGCAAGTTAACGCCATGACAGGTGTCGGGCGCCACTCCGCGGACGGAACTCGGGGTGTCCCGCACATGGACGCGGGCCGGGAGAACGCTCCGGTCCGTGCGGGAACGGCCCGTCCGGTGTATCCAGGCGGCATGACAAGCACACCGCGCACCCCCTCCGCACCCTCCCCGTCCGCCTCCCCCGTCGTCGCCGGACTGCTGCTCGCGGCGGGCGGCGGACGGCGACTCGGCGGGCGCCCGAAGGCCTTGCTGGAGCACCGCGGCCGCCTCCTGGCCGACCACGCGGTGGCCACCCTCCGGGAGGGCGGCTGCGGCCCGGTCCATGTGGTGCTCGGCGCGTCCGCCGACGAGGTGCGGGCCCGCGCCGGACTGTCCGGCTGCACGGTGAGCGTCAACCCGGAGTGGACCGAGGGCATGGGCTCCTCGCTGCGGGCGGGACTCTCCGCCCTCACCGGCACGGACGCGGACGCGGTGGTCGTACTCCTGGTCGACCAGCCGGGTATCGGCGCCGAAGCTGTGTCCCGGGTGCGTGCGGCGTACCGCTCGCGGACGAGCCTGGCGGCGGCCTCGTACGACGGGGAGCGGGGCCATCCGGTGCTCTTCGGGGCCGCGCTCTGGACGGATATCGCGGCGGGGGCGGTGGGCGATCAGGGGGCCCGTGCCTATCTGCGGGCGCACCGCGATGCGATCACGCTCGTCGAGTGTTCGGATGTGGCTCAGGCGTACGACATCGACACGGCGGAGGACCTGGCGCACCTTGAGTGAACGCACTGGCACGCTGCGCCAGCAGCACCCCACTTCTGTCGACCCGGAGAATCTCGACATCAACAAACCATTGAACTTCCACCATGAGGAAACTACTATCCACTGGTCAGAAGCCCTCTGCACCTCAGACGGCGACCACGGCCGTATCCCGGAGCCATGGCACGCCGTGCCATTTCAGGCGACCCGGCGGCCGTGAGACGTCGCCCGCACCGCCCGCTGAAGGAGTGACAGCTCATGTCCGCACCAGCGCCGTCCTCGCTGGCCATCGTCGATGCCGAGCCCCTGCCCCGGCAGGACGAGGTCCTCACCCCCGCGGCCCTCGCGTTCGTGGCCGAGCTGCACCGCCGGTTCACGCCCCGGCGTAACGAGCTGCTCGCCCGGCGCGGTGAGCGCCGCGCCGAGATCGCCCGCACCTCCACGCTGGACTTCCTGCCGGAGACCGCCGCGATCCGCGCGGACGACTCCTGGAAGGTCGCACCGGCGCCGGCGGCGCTGAACGACCGCCGGGTCGAGATCACCGGTCCGACCGACCGCAAGATGACCATCAACGCCCTGAACTCGGGCGCGAAGGTCTGGCTCGCCGACTTCGAGGACGCCTCCGCCCCGACGTGGGAGAACGTCGTCACCGGCCAGCTCAACCTGATGGACGCGTACAACCGCGCCATCGACTTCACCGACCCGAAGTCCGGCAAGTCGTACGCACTGAAGCCCGCCGCCGAGCTCGCGACCGTCGTCACCCGCCCCCGCGGCTGGCACCTGGACGAGCGCCACCTCCAGCTCGACGGCGCCCCCGTGCCCGGCGCGCTGGTCGACTTCGGCCTCTACTTCTTCCACAACGCACAGCGCCTGATCGACCTCGGCAAGGGCCCCTACTTCTACCTCCCCAAGACGGAGTCGCACCTGGAGGCCCGCCTCTGGAACGACATCTTCGTCTTCGCCCAGGACTACGTGGGCATCCCGCAGGGCACCGTCCGCGCCACGGTCCTGATCGAGACGATCACCGCCGCGTACGAGATGGAGGAGATCCTCTACGAGCTCCGCGACCACGCCTCCGGGCTGAACGCGGGCCGCTGGGACTACCTCTTCTCCATCGTCAAGAACTTCCGTGACGGCGGCTCCAAGTTCGTCCTCCCGGACCGCAACGCGGTGACGATGACCGCCCCGTTCATGCGGGCGTACACCGAACTCCTCGTCCGCACCTGCCACAAGCGTGGCGCCCACGCGATCGGCGGCATGGCGGCCTTCATCCCGTCACGCCGGGACGCCGAGGTCAACAAGGTCGCGTTCGAGAAGGTCAAGGCCGACAAGGACCGCGAGGCCGGCGACGGCTTCGACGGCTCCTGGGTCGCCCACCCCGACCTGGTCCCGATCGCCATGGCGTCCTTCGACGCGGTCCTCGGCGAGAAGCCGAACCAGAAGGAGCGCCTGCGCGAGGACGTCTCGGTGGCGGCGGGCGACCTGATCGCCATCGACACCCTGCACGCCAAGCCCACGTACGACGGTCTGCGCAACGCGGTCGCGGTCGGCATCCGCTACATCGAGGCGTGGCTGCGCGGCATGGGCGCGGTCGCCATCTTCAACCTGATGGAGGACGCGGCCACGGCCGAGATCTCGCGCTCGCAGATCTGGCAGTGGATCAACGCGGACGTGGTCTTCGAGAACGGCGAGCACGCCACGGCGGAGCTGGCCCGCAAGGTCGCGGCCGAGGAACTGACCGCAATCCGCGCCGAGATCGGCGACGAGGCCTTCACGTCCGGCAAGTGGCAGCAGGCCCACGACCTCCTGCTCCAGGTCTCCCTGGACCAGGACTACGCGGACTTCCTGACGCTGCCGGCGTACGAGCAGCTGCGCTGAGCCGCGCGTACGAACACGCGGGACGACGACGCCCCACCGCCGGAACGCTCGGCGGTGGGGCGTCGTCGTCCGCGGGGCGGTCAGCCCGGCGGGACGTGGACCCGTCAGGAACGGCGCAGGATCGCCCCGCCCGCGTACCGCGCCGATGCGCCCAGCTCCTCCTCGATCCGGATGAGCTGGTTGTACTTCGCCGTACGGTCGGACCGGGACAGCGATCCGGTCTTGATCTGGCCGCAGCCCGTCGCGACCGCCAGATCCGCGATCGTGGTGTCCTCCGTCTCGCCGGAACGGTGCGACATGACGACGGTCCAGCCCGCGCGCTGCGCGGTGGCGACCGTGGCGAGGGCCTCGGTCAGGGTGCCGATCTGGTTGACCTTGACCAGGACCGAGTTGCCGACGCCGGTACGGATCCCCTCGCGCAGCAGGGCCTCGTCGGTGCAGAACACGTCGTCACCGGTGAGCTGGCAGCGGTCCCCGACACCGGCGGTCAGCTCCCGCCAGCCGTCCAGGTCGTCCTCGGCCATCGGGTCCTCGATGGAGACGATCGGGTAGGCGTCGATGAGCTTGGTCAGGTAGGCGGCGTGCTCGGACGGCGTGCGGCGCACGCCCTCGCCCGCGTACACGTACGTACCGTCCCGGAAGAACTCCGACGACGCGGGATCCATCACCAGCCCGATGTCCGTGCCGGGCCGGTATCCGGTGCGGTCGATGGCCGCCATGACGAAGTCGAGCGCCTCCTCCGCGGTGCGCAGCGCGGGAGCGAAACCGCCCTCGTCGCCGACGCCCGTGGCGTGTCCGGCGGACAGCAGGTCGCGGCGGAGCGTGTGGAAGACCTCGGAACCCATGCGGACGGCCTCCGCGAAGCTCTCCGCACCCACCGGAGCGATCATGAACTCCTGGAAGTCCAACGGATTGTCGGCGTGGGCGCCACCGTTGACGATGTTCATCATCGGCAGCGGGAGCAGGCGGGCGTCGACGCCGCCGAGGTAGCGGTAGAGAGGCCGGCGGTGGGCCGCAGCGGCGGCCTTGGCGGTGGCGAGGGAGACGCCGAGCAGCGCGTTGGCGCCGAGGCGGGACTTGTCCGCCGTGCCGTCGAGTGCGACGAGTGCGGCATCGAGGCCCGCCTGGTCGTCGGCGTCGCGCCCGGTGACCGCTGCCGCGATATCGCCGTTGACGTGAGCGACCGCGCGGTCGACGCCCTTGCCGTGCCAGCGCCGGGGGTCCCCGTCACGCAGCTCCACGGCTTCCCGTGCACCGGTCGATGCGCCGGACGGGACAGCGGCGCGGCCCAAGGACCCGTCGGCGAGGAGGACATCCGCCTCGACCGTGGGGTTCCCCCGGCTGTCGATGACCCGGCGGGCGGTGACGGACTGGATGACGGTGGACTCGACTGCCGTGGAAACCATGGGAGGTCCTTCGCGTTGACACACGTCGCGGCCTTGCTGCGACAGCGCTGGCGCGTGCCGCGACAGCTCCGACTCTACAGCAATGCTGTTCAGTTTTGCTGTTCAGCTGAGCTGTTCAGTTCGGCTGTTCAGTTCCGCTGTTGAATTGAGCAGGGCAGACAGGGCACTCGGTCCCGCTGGTGATCACCGGTTAAAGTGCCCTATGCCCACCCCCGACCCCGCCGCCGTCGCCACCGAACTGCGTAACGCGATGGGCAAACTCACTCGGCGCGTGAAGCACGAGGACCACATCCCGCACGGTCAGGTCTCCGTGCTCGGCACCCTTGACCGTGAAGGGGCCATGACCACCAGCGATCTCGCCGCGGATCAGCGGGTACGGCCCCAGTCCATGGCCCGGGCGGTCGGGTTGCTCATGGAACAGGGGCTGATCGTCCGCCGGGCGCATCCCACGGACGGCCGCAAGACCCTGGTCGAGCTCTCCCCCGCCGGACACGCCGCACTCGATGCCGAGCGCGGGCGCAGGGCCGGGTGGCTGGCCCAGGCCATCGAGGGCGAGCTCACCGGCGAGGAGCGGGAGGTGCTGGCGCACAGCGCCGCCCTGATGGAGCGGCTCGCCGGGCGCTGACGGGCGGCGCTTGCCCATATACCGCAGGCATCCAGACCGGCTCGCGGAGCCCACAGGACTCCGCGAGCCGGTATCCGGTGTCCGCCCGGCCGCGCCTACTTCAGCCCGGTGTCGAGCGCGTTGAGCAGCGTCCCCTGCGGAGTGTCCCCCGACATCTCCCAGACCATGACGCCCAGCAGCCCCTTGTCCTTGACGTACGCGGCCTTCTTGCCGATGGACCAGGTGTCGTCGAAGGACCACCACTGGTTGCCGGTATATCCGTATGTCGACACGGACTGCTCGTCGTGGTGGACCGTCATCGTCGGGTATGCGCCGATGAGGTTCGAGTAGCCCCGGGTGCCGGCCTCCTCGGCGAACTGGCCGGGGGCGGCGCCGGTGGCGGGCTGCCATTCGCCTGCCGCCCCGCCATCGGTGACGTTCTGCCAGCCGCGGCCGTAGAACGGGATGCCGAGCGTCAGCTTGCGGGGCTCGACGCCCGCGTCCGTGTACGCCTTGATGGCGGCGTCCGCACTGAAGTGGAAGTCGTACGGGTCCTGGTCGTCGGTGTAGAGGTTGGCCTGGTGGCCGGTGCGGTTCGGCTCCCAGGAGTTGTCGCTGCCGGAGCCGTGGAAGTCGTAGCCCTGGACGTTGGCCACGTCGAGGGAGTCGAAGACCTTGCCCAGGTCCCAGCCCTCGCCGATCTTCTGCGGGTCGGCGGGGGTGAACGCGGTGAGGAGGCGGTGGCCGCCGCCGAGCGCGTCCAGCTGCTTGCGGAACTCGGCGAGCAGCAGGGTGAGGTTGCCCTTGTCGTTCGGCGAGTAGTGGTTGCCGGGGTGTCCGGTGCCGGTGCCGGGCCACTCCCAGTCGATGTCGAAGCCGTCGAAGATGCCTGCCGCGGTGCCGGGGCCGCCCGCTCCGCCGTACTCGGGCAGGTTGCCCTTGATGTACATGTCGATGCAGGACGAGACGAACTTCTTGCGGGCGGCGTCGGTGGCGGCGACGTCGGAGAAGTACTTCGAGTACGTCCAGCCGCCGAGCGAGACCACGATCTTGAGGTTGGGGTGGAGCTGCTTCAGCTTCTTCAACTGGTTGAAGTTGCCGCGCAGTTTGCCCCAGCCGTCGTCCGCGACCCCGTCCACGGACTGGGCGGCGCTGAACGGGCGGGCGTAGTCGGCGTCCGCGTCACCGGCGCCGGTGCCCTGCTCGGGGTCCTGGGGGTCGGCGGTGGTGCCCTTGGTGACGCCGTTCAGGCAGGTGAGGTTGTTGGGGTCGATGTTGGCGAAGGCGTAGTTGACGATGTCGAGCTTCCCGGCGGCGCCGGAGTCGTGGAGGTTCTTGACGAAGTACTGGCGCCCGTAGATCCCCCACTGGACGAAGTAGCCGACCTTGGCGTAGTTGCCCGCGCCGACGATGTCGTCGGTCTTCACGGTGAGGGTGTTGCTCGCGGGCGAGGCGTTGTCGGCCGCGTCACGGGCCTTGACCGTGAAGGTGTACGAGGTCGAGGGAGACAGACCGCCGATGGTGGCGGTGGCCGTGCTGCCGGAGACCGTCGTGGCCAGGGTGGAGCCGCGGTAGATGTCATATGCGGCGACCCGTTGGTTGTCCGTCGCGGCGGTCCAGGCCAGCGTGACGGACGAGGAGTCGGTCGCGGTGGCGTGCAGGGCACCGGGGGCCGTCGGAGGCGAGGTGTCGGTGGCCGGGTCGACGGTGGTGACGGCCAGCGGGGCACTCTCGGCGGAGGTGTTCCCGCGGGTGTCCTTGGCCCGGACGGTGAAGGAGTAGGGGGTGGCGGGGGTCAGACCGGTGACGGTGGCGGAGGTCGTCGCGGTGGCGGAGCCGACCACCTTGCCGCCGGCCAGGATGTCGTACGAGGCCACGGGGAAGTCGCCCGCGGCGGCGGCCGTCCAGGACAGCGAGGCGGTGCGGGCGGTCACATCGGTCCGCTTGAGCCCGCCGGGCGCGCCGGGCGGCGCGTCGGCGGACCCGTCGCACTTGTCGCCGTTGATCCGGCAGCCGGTCGGTGCGGTGATCGGGCCGGTGGCGACGAACCAGAAGCTGTAGGGCTCGGTGGTGGCGTGCGCGGCGACCGTGCCGTTGTAGTGGGCGTTGACCGCGGTGATGTGGCTGCCCCGGGTGGTGACGGTGCCGTTGTACGAGGAACTGATCGCGACCCCGGCAGGCAGGTCGAATTCGAGGCTCCAGCCGGTGACGGCCGTGTCGGTGTCGTTGCGCAGGACATAGGTCCCCTTCCACCACGGCCCGTTGTCGGCCGAGGTGAAGGTCGCCGTGAGCTTGCCCGCCGCGTGCGCGGGGCCGGTCTGGAGGGACAGGAGGGCGAGGAGGAGGGCGAGGACGGCGAGCAGTGCGGTCGCCGTCCTCCGTCTGAGGGGCATGTGCTCGAACATGGTTCTCCCTTGCGGCTGGGACCGGCGAGGCGGCCCTCGGGAGGAGCGGATGCACGTCGTTCCATGGAGCACAGGGGAAAGTAATTGGTCTGGACCAAGCCGTCAATAGGTACAGACCAATTAACCTCTTGCCACCCTCCCCGATCCCGCCGGGAAACCGCTCAGCCGCCGAGCACGACCGTGCGCGCCGCCGAGAAGTCACCCCACTTGCCGTCGGGGAGTTTGGCGCGGATCTTCATCGAGTGGCGGGTGCCGCGCGGCTCGCCGACGGTAAGCCGGTAGCTCGCCCGGCCCGCGGGCGGTTCGCCGCCCCAGACGATCGTGGTGGTGAGCCGGCCGTCCAGATAGAGCTGGTAGGCGGGAATCTTCCCGCCGGTCTCCGGCTGCTTCCAGTCCAGGTCCACGGCGTACTCCTTGCCCTGCGCCTTGCTCGTGATCCGCAGGTCCGTGGGGGCGGTACTCGCGGGTGCGCCGGGCGCGGTCGCGGTGGTGAGGTCGAAGGTGTCGCTGTCGGACGACGAGGTGTCGGCCGCGTCGCGGGCGCGGACCGTGAAGGTGTAGACGGTGCCGGGACGCAGCCCGGTCAGGCGCGCCGTGGTCTGCGTGCCGGGCACGCTGTGGATGCGGGAGCCCTCCTGGTAGATGTCGTACGAGGTGACGCCGACGTCGTCCGTGGAGCCGCCCCAGGACAGGGTCGCGGCCTTGCCGCCGTCGGCCTTGCCGCGCAGTTTCACCGGCCGGGTCGGGGCCTCGTGGTCGGCGGGGGTCGGCGCGGGCGTGGTGACGGCCGCGGCGGCGCTCGGCACGGAGAGGTTCCCGGCGGCGTCCCGGGCCCGGACGGTGAACGTGTACGCGGTCGAGGCGGTCAGCCCGTCGACGTCGATCATCACCTTGGCCGCGGGAACGGACTTCACCTTCTCGCCCTGGCGGTAGACCTCATAGCCGGTGACGGCCGTGTCGTCGGTGGCGGGCTCCCACATGACGTGCGCGGAAGTGGCACTACTCGCCTGAACGGTCACCCCATGGGGTGCGGTCGGTTTCCCGGTGTCCGCCTCGGCCTCCGAACCGCAGGCGGTGAGCGCGGCAAGGAGCAGGGCGGCGGAGCAGGCCAACGCGGCGGTTGCGTGGGGGCGTTGCACGGTGGTGCCTTCCATCCGGAAGCAATGGTCCAGACCTGTATCGCATGGGGTGGGGGTCCCCGACAAGGGGACGGAGCGGAACGTTCCGCAATGTGCCGGTGTGCACCGCGCTCTGCGCTCAGTACTCAGTGGCAGCGCTCAGGGCCACCTGACGTACCGTCGTCCGATGCTGTGCATACGAGGCGTGGTGCTGCCGGAACGCGAGGAGCGTTCGTTCTGGATCGACGGAGAGCTGCTCAGGGCCGGGGCACCGCCGGGCGGTTTCGCGGGCCGGGATGCCGAGGTGGTCGTGGACGGGGGCTGGCTGCTTCCGGGCCTGGTCGACGTGCACACACATCCGGGGTCCACGGATCCCGGCACGTCCTTCGACGAGGACCTGTTGCGCGCGCAGTTGGGCGAGCACCGCGACGCCGGGGTGCTGGCGGTGCGCACGCCGGGGACGGCCGCGCGGATGCCCGCTGGGTGGACAGCGATCCGGAACTGCCGCGGGTCACCTCGGCGGGGCGGTGGCTGGCCACGCCCGGCCGGTTCTTCCCCGGATTCGGCCGGGACGTCGCCGAGGACGGCCTGGTGCGGGCGGCACTGGAGGAGGTGGCCGCCTCGTCGGGGTGGTGCAAGGTCATCGGCGACTGGCGCGCGGACGAACCGGCGCTGCCGCTCACGCTGCTGACCGAGGTGGTGGCGGCCGTGCACGCGGCCGGCGGCAAGGTGGCGGTCCATTGCCAGACGGCCGAGGGCACCCGCAACGCGGTGCTGGCGGGCGCCGACAGCCTGGAGCACGGCATGCATCTGGATCCGGCGCTGCTGGACCGGATGGCCGCGCAGGGCACGGCGTTCATACCGACCCTCGGCGTGTTCGGCGCGAAGGCCGACGCGATGCGGGCGCGGGAGCCGAGTGTGGGCCGCGATCTGTGGCTGACCGGCTGGGACACCATGTTCGGCAACGTCCGGGCCGCCCACGAAGCGGGCGTGACGGTGCTGGCCGGCACCGACTCGTTCCCCTGCGGAACCGTCGCGGGCGAGGCCTCCTGGCTGATGCGGGCCGGGCTGTCCGCCGAGGCGGCCCTGGGCGCGGCGTCCTGGACGGCGCGGGCCTGGCTGGGGCTGCCGGGGCTGGTGGACGGGGCTGCGGCCGACCTCGTCGCGTACGCCACCGATCCGATCGCCGATCCGGCGGCACTCGGTCACCCCGGCCGGATCATTCTGCGGGGACGCGTGGTGCGCTGAGCGATGATTCCGGGGCGCTCGGGCAGTCTGCACACCTATGGACACGAAGACGAACTCCGCGCCCCTCCTCGACCTCGAACCCGCGGCCCGGCAGATCGCCGGGACCCTCGACGCCATCGACGACAGCCGCCTGACCGCGCCCACCCCGTGCCCCGATGTCACGGTGGGCGCCCTGCTCGCCCACGTCGAAGGGCTGGCGGTGGCGTTTCGCGATGCCGCGCGCAAGGAGCTGGGAGCGACGACCGACACGGCACCCTCGGTGGAGTCCGGGGTGCTGGCGGACGGCTGGCGCTCCACGCTGCCCGCGGCACTCGACGAGATGGTGGCGGCCTGGCGCGCCCCCGACGCCTGGCAGGGCATGACCCGGGCGGGCAGCGTGGACCTGCCGGGCGAGGTGGCCGGCATGGTCGCGCTCAACGAGTTGGTGCTGCACGGCTGGGACCTGGCGCGGTCGACCGGGCAGCCGTACGGGGCCGAGGAGGCGCATCTGCGCAACACGCTGGCGCTGCTGGCCGACCTGGGCGACGCCCCGCCGGCCGGCTCCCCGTTCGGCCCGCCGGTCCCGGTCGCGGACGATGCACCTCTGCTGGACCGGGCGGTCGCCCGCAGCGGCCGGCGCCCGGACTGGCAGCCGGCGGGCTGAGCCCTCCCGTTGCGGCCGTCAGCTGGTGAAGAACTCCGTGATCTGCTGGGCCACCTGATCGGCGTGGACCTGGTGCACGCGGTGGCCGCCGCCGAGGGTGATCAGATGACAGTCCGGGATCAGCGTGGCCATGTCCTGCAACCGCCCCTGCGGCATGGTGCTGGCCGGGCCGCCGGCGAGCATGAGCGTCGGGGCGACGATCTCACCGAGGCCCTCCTCCCACGCCGGGTCGGGGTCGGCCAGCTGGTTCCGTACGGCCGCGAGCACGGCCTCGTCGTAGTCGACCGGCCCGTCGGGCGACACGTCGGGGCCCGCCGCTCCCGGGAACGGCGGCGGGGTCTCCACCAGCACCAGCCGCTCCACCCGGTCCGCGTGCGTCTGCGCGAACAGATGGGCGACGACGCCGCCCATGCCGTGGCCGACCAGGCCGACCCGGTCGAGCTCGCACGCGTCGAGGAAGCCGAAGAGGTCGTCGAGCATCAGCTCGAAGTCGTACTCGTCGGGCCAGTCGCTCTCGCCGTGACCGCGCAGGTCGAGGGCGTACACCCGCCATTCCTGACCGAGCAGACTCCCGGCCGCCTCCCAGCTCGCGGCGGAATCGCCGAGGCCGTGCAGCAGCACGACGGGCGAGCCGAACGGGTCGCCCCAGGTCCGGTACGCCAGACGTACGTCGCCGACATCCACAACAGACTGATCATCCATACCCATGACGCTACAGCCGAATGAGGGAAGATCACTCCCGCGGCCTGGCAGGCTTGAGAGGTGAAGCCCACCCCGCGTGCCCTGGTCAGCCCCCTCGCCGCTCTCGTCCTGGCCGTCGCCGTGCTGTCCGGCTGTACGGGGGCGGGGTCCGGCGCCTCCGCCGGCAAGGGGGCCGCCGGTGCCGGGCTCGACGATCCGGCGAAGAAGGACATCGCCATGCAGCTGGTCTCCAGCGCGGAGAACTCGACCCTGGACTGGAGGGCCCAGTACTCGTACATCCAGGACATCGGCGACGGACGCGGCTACACGGCGGGCATCATCGGCTTCTGCTCCGGCACCGGCGACATGCTGAGCGTGGTGGAGCGGTACGCGAAGGCCAGGCCGGGGAATTCGCTGGAGCGGTTCCTGCCCGCCCTGCGGGCGGTCCAGGGGACCGACGCGCACACGGGACTCGGCCGTCCGTTCACCGAGGCGTGGGCCGAGGCCGCCGGTGACGCGGCGTTCCGCTCGGCCCAGGACACCGAGCGGGACCGGTCGTACTTCGACCCCGCGGTCGAACAGGCGAAGAAGGACGGGCTGGGCGCGCTGGGCCAGTTCATCTACTACGACGCCTATGTGATGCACGGGGCCGGTGACACGGAGGGCACCGTCGGTTTCCGTACGATGCGCCGCGAGGCGCTCGCCGAGGACCCGTCCCCCGCCCAGGGCGGCGACGAGGAGACATACCTCGACGACTTCCTCGACGCCCGGGTCGCGGCGATCCGCAAGGAGCCCTCGCACACCGACACCAGTCGGGTCGAGACGGCCCAGCGGGTGTTCGTACGCCAGGGCAGGTTCGATCTGGAGACACCTCTGCGGTGGAAGGTGTACGACGACAGCTATCTGATCAAGGATCCGGCCGGCTCGTAAACCCATGATCGACAGGCGCGCGAGGCGTTGACCGCAGGTTCCGTGTGCGCCGGTGCGCACCACACGTGACCTGCGCTTTCACTTCCGGGGGACCCTCGGCCCCCGGCCGTGTCCGGGGCACCTGCCGGCCCGTTGAGGCGGGCGGACGGCACACGCTTCGTGGGCCGGATCATCGAGGAGCTTGCGACATGATGAAGAAGATTCTGCTGGCCGCGGCCATGCTGACCGCCGGTCTGGGACTGGCCGTATCGCCCGCCGCCCAGGCCGCCCCGAGCGCGGTCGCCGCACACAGCGTCAAGGCAGCGCCGGCCCAGGTCTGCACGGTCAACGACAACGGGGTGAACTTCCGCGGCGGTCCGGGGACGGACTACCCCGTGCTGGGCCAGGTGAACCGGGGCCAGAATCTCGACGCCCGTGGCCAGGAGGGCAGTTGGGTGATGGGTGACCTGTGGGGCGGCCCCACCGGTGTCTGGATCCACGTGGCCTACCTGGACTGCTGAGCCGGATTTCCGCCGCCCCGCACCGACCGCTCCGGCGGCCGGTGCGGGGCCTTCGCGTTTCCGGGGCTCGCCCAACTCGCCGACGTCGAAGGGGTGTACGACCGCCGTTCGACTCTGATAGGAAAGCTTCCTAACAGAACCATCGGAACGACGAACTCCCTTGGAGGACTGGTGCACGCTCCCCACAAGCGCACCGCACGTCGCAACAACCGATCCGTGCGCGTCGCACTCGTCGCGCTCGGCCTGACCCTCACGGCGATCCCCGCAACGGCCTTCGCCGGCACCGACTCCGCCCCCACGGCGGTTCACCAACAGGAGGCGGCCGCGACCGGGCTCGACGATCCGGCAAAGAAGGACATCGCCATGCAACTGGTCTCCAGCGCGGAGAACTCCTCACTGGACTGGAAGGCGCAGTACGGCTACATCGAGGACATCGACGACGGCCGCGGCTACACGGCGGGCATCATCGGCTTCTGCTCCGGCACCGGCGACATGCTCGACCTCGTGGAGCTCTACACCGAGCGGGATCCGGGCAATCCGCTCGCGGAGTACCTGCCGGCCCTGCGCGAGGTGGACGGCACCGATTCGCACGAGGGCCTCGACCCCGGCTTCAGCGAGGCCTGGGAGTCGGCGGCCCAGGATCCGGCGTTCCAGCAGGCCCAGAACGACGAGCGCGACCGGGTGTACTTCGACCCGGCGGTGAGCCGGGGCAAGAGCGACGGACTGGGCACGCTCGGCCAGTTCGCGTACTACGACGCCATCGTGATGCACGGCGACGGCGGCGACAGCACGAGCTTCGGTTCCATTCGCAAGCGCGCCCTCGCCAAGGCGAAGCCGCCGGCCCAGGGCGGCGACGAGGTCACCTACCTCAACGCCTTCCTGGACGCGCGGGTCTGGGCCATGCAGCAGGAGGAGGCCCACTCGGACACCAGCCGGGTGGACACGGCTCAGCGGGTCTTCCTGAACGAAGGCAATCTGAACCTGGACCCGCCGCTCGACTGGAAGGTGTACGGCGACAGCTTCCACATCGGCTGACGCACCCGGGCAGGAAACGCGCTGTGGCGCGTACGGTCGCCCTCGCGGGACGAGACCGTACGCGCCACAGCGTCATGACGTAGCGTCAGTGCACGGCCACCGGCGCCGCGTTGACCGAATCGTGTTCCTGATACTCCGGTTCGTCCCCCGCGTCCGACTTCCGGCCCAGGTGGTTGAAGGCCAGGTTGAGGACGATCGCCACGACGCATCCGGTCGAGATCCCCGAGTCGAGGACGACGAGCAGATCCTTCGGGAAGGCGTGGTAGAACTCCGGCGCCGCGATCGGGATCAGCCCGATGCCGACGGCCGCGGCCACGATCAGCGCGTTCTCGCCCTTCTCCAGCGCGGCGGTGGCCAGTGTCTGGATACCGCTCGCGGCAACCGAGCCGAAGAGCACGATGCCCGCGCCGCCCAGCACCGGCAGCGGCACCAGCGCGATGACGGACGCGGCCACCGGACACAGGCCGAGCAGGATGAGGATGCCGCCGCCCGCGGCGACGACAAAGCGGCTGCGGACCTTCGTCATCGCGACCAGCCCGATGTTCTGCGCGAAGGCGCTGCACATGAAGCCGTTGAACAGCGGGCTGATGGCGCTGCCCAGGGTGTCGGCGCGCAGACCGCCCTCGATGGTCCGCTCGTCGGCGGGCCGGCCGACGATCTTGCCGAGGGCCAGCATGTCCGCGGTGGACTCGGTCATGCAGACCAGCATCACGATGCACATCGAGACGATCGCGGCGATCTCGAACTGCGGCGCCCCGAAGTGGAACGGGGTGGGGAAGCCGACGACGTCGGCATCCTTGATGGCGCCGAAGTCGGTGATGCCGACCGGGATCGCGATGAGCGTGCCGATGACGAGTCCGAGCAGGATCGCGATCTGCTGGAGGAAGCCGCGCAACAGCTTCCGCAGGGCGAGGACGATCACCAGGGTGACCGCCGCCATCGTGATGTTGGTGGTCGAACCGTAGTCGTCAGCGGTGGCGTTGCCGCCCTGGGACCAGTTGAAGGCGACCGGCAGCAGCGAGATCCCGATCAGGGTGATGACCGTGCCGGTGACAACGGGCGGGAAGAAGCGGACCAGTTTGCCGAAATAGGGGGCGAGGACGAACCCGAGGAGGCTCGCGACGATGATCGCGCCGAAGATCACGGCGATGCCGTCATCGCCGCGGTCCTTGCCGATCGCCACCATCGGCGTCACCCCGGCGAACGAGACGCCGTTGACGAACGGCAGCCGGGCGCCTATTCGCCAGAAGCCGAGCGTCTGGAGCAGGGTGGCTATCCCCGCGGTGAACAGGCTCGCCCCCATCAGGAAGGCGGTCTCCTTGGCGGTGAGGCCCACAGCGGGTCCCACGATCATGGGCGGGGCCACCACGCCCGCGTACATCGCGGCCACGTGCTGGAGGCCGCTGGTGAACATCTTCAGTGGGGGGAGCGTCTCGTCGACCGGATGTTTCCGGTCGGACGGGGCCGTTGCCGGCTCACCGTCGGGGTCGGGGGCTGCACTTGCGTCGTTGCGAAACCTGGGCGTAGCTGCCACGGCGGTTCCTCCGGTCGGGTACACGTCTGCGGCGACGTGGGTATCAGGGAGGTGGTGCCGGGACCCGGTCGCCGGGACATGTGCCTGAAGTGTCCGCCGGACGGGGCCCCGTGTGGTGCGTTGGTGCAGGTGGGACGGTCGTGCAGCTGGTGCGGGCAGCTCGGTTCCCCGGTGCGGGAGGCGCGTACGTCTGGGTACGCGCCTCCCGCACCGGTTGCCGTGGACCCCGCTCGGGTCCACGGCGGCCGGTCGAGGGCCGTCCCCCTCGGCCGGCCGGTATCGGGGGTGCCGGGCCGGCGGCCTCTCAGGCCCCTGCGGCGATCTGCGCGAGGCGGCGGGCCTCGTCGCGGGTGGCGCGGGCGATGGCGTCCTCGTCCACGGTGATGAGGTGGTTGGACTCGACGACCGGCTTGCCGTTGACCAGCGAGAGGGTGACGGGGGCGGCGGCGCCGAAGACCAGGGCGGTCACCGGGTCGGCGATGGAGGCGTGGGCGAGCGTGTCCAGCTTCCAGAGCACGAGGTCGGCGAGTTTGCCGGGCTCCAGGGAGCCGATCTGGTCCGCGCGGCCGAGGACCTGGGCGCCGCCGTACGTACCCAGGCGCAGGGCCTGACGGGCATTCAGGGCGCTTTCGCGGTGCGGGCCGAGGCGGTTGATGAGGAGGGCGTTGCGCAGTTCGGTGTGCAGTTCGCCGGACTCGTTGGACGCGGTGCCGTCGACGCCGAGGCCGACCGGGACGCCGGCGGCCAGCATGTCCGGGACCCGGGCGATGCCCGCGGCAAGGCGGGCGTTGGAGGACGGGCAGTGCGCGACGCCGGTGCCGGTGCGGGCGAAGGCGGCGATGTCGGAGTCGTTCATGTGGACGCAGTGCGCCATCCACACGTCGTCACCGAGCCAGCCGGTCGACTCGAAGTAGTCGGTCGGGCCCATGCCGAACAGTTCGTGGCAGAACTTCTCCTCCTCCACGGTCTCCGAGCCGTGGGTGTGCAGCCGCACTCCGCGTCGTCGCGCCAACTCAGCGCCCTGTCGCATCAGTTCGGTCGACACGGAGAACGGCGAGCAGGGCGCGACAGCGATCTGGGTCATCGCGTCGAAGGCGGCGTCGTGGTGCGCGTCGATGGTCGCCTCGGTGGCGGCGAGTGCGCCTTCGAGGCTCTCCACGGCGAAGTCCGGCGGCAGTCCGCCGTCCTTCTCGCTGCGGTCCATGGAGCCGCGGGCGAGGGTGAACCGTACGCCCATGTCGCGGGCGGCGCCGATGATCGCGCCGGACAGGTCGCCGGAGCCCTTCGGGTAGACGTAATGGTGGTCCATGGCGGTGGTGACGCCGCCGCGGGCCATCATGGCGAGCGAACCCTGTGCGGCGGTGCGGGCCATCGGCTCGTCGATGCGCGCCCAGGTCGGATACAGCGCGACCAGCCACTCGAAGAGGTTGTGGTCGGTGGCCAGGCCGCGGGTGATCCACTGGTAGAAGTGGTGGTGCGTGTTGATCAGACCGGGCGTGACGAGGTGCCCGGTGCCGTCGATCCGGCGTACGACGTTGTCCAGGCCCTCCGGAGCCCGGCCGGCGCCGACGGACTCGATGCGGTTGCCCGCGACGACGACATGACCCGAGGCGTACTCGGTGTCGTCGGCGTCGACGGTCGCGATCGAGCAGTTCTCGATGACGATGCGTTCCACTCGGTCGGACGCTGCCGGTGCTGCCATGGTGCTTCCTTCTCTCATCAGCGATGCGGGCACGGCAGGACCCCAGGAGGATTTGAGTGCCACAGCGGTGCGGCTGTGGGTGCCGAGATGGTGTGGACATGTTGGCCCGGCCGGTCCCCGTCCGCCGTGGAGGGGGCGGGAACCGGCGCGGCGCCGCGTCAGAGGTTGGTCATGTCGACCGGGATCTGCGGCTCGACGCCGTCCCGCAGCACGGTGGCCTCGATGAGCCCGTACGGACGGTCGGCCGCGAAGTAGACCTCGTTGTCGTTCTTGAGGCCGAACGGCTCCAGGTCCACCAGGAAGTGATGGTTGTTCGGCAGCGAGAAGCGGATCTCGTCGATCTCGCTGCGGCTGTTGATGACCCGCGAACCCATCTGGTAGAGGGTCTGCTGGAGCGAGAGGGAGTACGTCTCGGCGAAGGCCTGCAGGATGTGCTTCTTGGCCTGCTCGTACGACTTCTCCCAGTTGGGCATCCGGTCGGCGTCGCTGGTCCAGTTGTAGCGCCAGGCGGCGGCGACGTCGGTGCACAGGATGCGGTCGTACGCCTCCTTGAGCGTCGTGTACCTGTCCTTGACGTAGCCCCAGAACTCCGAGTTGGTGGAGTTCATCACCGTGAGGTCCTTGAGACCGGAGATGATCTCCCACTTCTCGCCGTCGAAGGTGATCTGCGTGGTGCGCAGTTCCTGGCCCTTGCGGGCGAAGGAGTGGTTGACCTCGTCCGATCCGATGAACCGGGAGCTGTTGTCCGAGGTGGCGATCCGCTCCCAGGTGTACTCCTGGATCCGGATGCGGGCGACCTTGATCGGCTCCTGCGACGTCACGAAGTGCCGGGCGAGGTGGATGCCGAACTGCTCGGCGGACTCGATGCCGTGTTCCTTGGCGAAAGCGAACACCGTGTTCTTGGTGGTGTCCGTGGGCAGGACGTTCGCGTTGGAGCCGGAGTAGTGAACGTCGTCCATGTCGCCGGAGAGGGCCACGGAGACGTTCAGGTCCTTGATGTGGTGGGTGTCGCCGTCCCGCGTGATCCTGACGACGCGGTTCTCTGCTTTGCCGTACTGGTTCTGGCCGAGAATCGTGGGCATGTGTCTGCTAGCTCCCTCGGTATACGGAGTAGCCGAACGGGTTGAGCAGCAGCGGTACGTGATAGTGCTCGCCCGGGGTGACGGCGAACGTGATCGCCACCTCGGGGAAGAACGCACCGCTGTCCCTTACGCGGGGGGCGTCCTGCTGCGCCTCGGCTTGCTTCTTGGCGGTGAAGTACGGCTCGGTCTCGAAGTCGAGCCGTACGTGGGTGGTCCCTTCCGGCAGGGCCGGCAGGTCCTTGCAGCGCCCGTCCGCATCGGTCGCGGATCCGCCGAGCGCCACCCACTGCGCGTCGCTGCCCGTGCGGGCGGCGAGCGAGACGGGGACGGCCTCGGCGGGGCGGCCGATGCTGGTGTCCAGGATGTGGGTGGACACCGATGCGGTGGCGAAGGTGCTCAAGACCTTCACTCTCCTTCTGTTACGAGCTCTTACGAGTCGTCCGTGACGAGACGGGTGAGGCGGATGCGGTTGATCTTGCCCAGTTCGGTGCGCACGATGGCGCGTTCCTGCTCGGGCGTGTTCCCGGTCCGGGCCCTCACCGCGTCGCGCATCTGCTCACCGGTGGCTCCGGTGGCGCAGATCAGGAAGACATGTCCGAACCGTTCCTGGTAGGCCAGGTTGAGTTCGAGCATCTCGGCCTTGAGCTCCTCGGTGGCGCCGGCCATCCCCCGCTGTTCACGGGAGGAGGTCGGGTCCCCGGGCTTCGGGCGGCCGATCGGCGGGTGACCGGCCATGGCGTCGGCCAGGTCCTGCGCGCCGAGTGCCGCCGTGGCGGTGTCGCTCGCGGAGAACAGGGCGTCGGCGGTGGCGTACGGGCGACGGGAGAGGATCGCTCTCCCCCAGGCCGCACTGGCACAGACCTCGTGCAGCGCGGTGGCCGCCTCGTCGTCCGCCAGGGTGTTGAACCGGGCGAGGCCCGGTGTGGTGCTCGAAGTCACGGGAGCCTCCGTGGCTGTTTTTCGCTGTGCGTCGGTCGGGCTGCGGATAGCTAACGCCCTCCACAACACCACGTCAACACTTTGTTGAAATTCCGTTCATGTAAAAAGCCGTCGCCCGGTGATCCGGACGACGGCCCGCACGTTCATGTGCCGTTTACATCTGCCTGGCGGCTCAACTAGTCACCCTTGGAAGCGTTTTCCCTGTTCAGGTAGTTGTAGACGGTGAAGCGGCTGACCCCCAGGGCCCCCGCCACCGTCTCGACACCGTGCCGCACCGAGAAGGCACCGCGTGCCTCCAGAGTCCGTACGACCTCCTGCTTGGTCCTGCGGTCCAGTTCGGCGAGCGGTCTGCCGTGCCGGCGCTCCATCGCGGCCAGGATGTGGTCCAGCGAGTCGGAGAGCTGTGGCAGCCGGACGGCTACGACGTCGACGCCCTCCCAGGCCAGAACGACGTCGTCGGCCTGCGCCTGCTCGGGTCCGAGCAGTTCGGCGCCCATGGCGTCGACGAGCGGCTTGACGGCGGTGACGAGGGGGTGGTCCGCGGGGCCGGTCACTTCGGGTCCTCCCCGATGACGTTGACCTGGAGCGAGACCCGAGTGGCACCCGATGCCAGCGCCTGGTGCAGGAGGGAGTCCACCGCCGTGAGCACCTCGTCGGCGCCGCCCTCCGCCGTGTTGCCGAAGGGGCCGACGTCGACCGCGTCCAGTTCGGCCGACTGGATGACCTCGCGGGCCACGACCGCGTGGGCCGGTGCCTCGTCGAGATCGAAGGGCTCGGTGGTGAACTCCACTCTCAAGCGCACTGTGTCTCCCTCATGCGTCCCACCGCGTCCGGGGCGACCCGCGGCTCGGGCACGACCCTAACCCGCTCGCGGTCTACAGCGGCAGCACGCAGACCGCGGCCGGGGCGGGGAACGGGGTCCCGGACGGGCTCAGGGCGCCGGTGTCCCGATCGACCCGGAAGGCGGTGACCGTGCCGGACCGCTGGTTGGCGGCGAAGAGCAGGGCTCCGTCCGGGGAGAAGGCGGTGTGCCGGGGGAAGTCGCCGCCCACCGGCACCGTGTCGAGCAGCCTCAGCGTCGCCCCGCCGTCCTCGACGGCGTAACGGGTGAGGCTGTTGTGCCCCCGGTTGGCGAGGTAGGCGAAGCGGCCGTCGCCGGTGACCAGGAACTGGGCGGGGTAGCTGGTGCCCTCGCCCGTTCCGGTGGGCTGCGGGGTGCCGGGGGTCAGGGTGCCGGTGGCGGGGTCGTATCCGCACACGACGACCGTGTTGTCGAGCTCGCACGCGAGGTAGGCGTGGCGGCCGTCCGGATGGAAGGTGAGGTGGCGCGGGCCTGCGCCCGGGGGCAGTGCGGCGTACGAGAGCTGCTCCAGGGTGCCGTGGTCCTCGTCGAGCCGGTACGTGTACACCGTGTCGTTGCCGAGGTCGACAGCGAGGATGTGGCCGCCGTCGGGGGCGGTGACGATCTGGTGGGCGTGCGGGCCGTCCTGGCCCGGTCCGGGCGGCGGCGTGGTGTGGGCGACCAGGTCGGTGCGCTCCCCCACCGATCCGTCGGCGGCGAGGGGGTGCACGGCGACGCTGCCGGAGGTGTAGTTGGCGCTGAGCAGCCACTGCCCGCCCGGGTGGACCGAGAGGTGGCAGGGGCCGGCGCCACCGGTGGGCTGCGTCCCCAGCACCCGGAACGTGCCGTCCTCGGCGAGCGTCACGGCCGTGACGCCGCCGTTGTCCTGCTCGTCGACGGCGTAGAGCGTGCTGCCGGTGGGGTGCAGCGCGAGGTACGAGGGGTTCTCGACGCCGGTGACGACGGTGCGGGAGGCGATGCCGCCCGTTGCCGTGTCGTACGAGGCGACGCCGATGCCGGTGCCTCCCGGAGTGGTCGAGGTGTACGTGCCCAGGAAGAGCGTCCCGGTCCGGCGCGCCCCGTGCTTCGTGGGGCGGTGCGCCGGGCCGGGGCGGTGTTCGCTGCGGGGAACCCCGGGGGCGGCGGCAAGGGCGCCGCCCGCCAGGAGTGCTCCGAGAACGGTGCGGCGACTGGTGGGGGGAGTCATGCGAGGCACCTCGTGGGGTCGATGGCGTCGGATGTGTCAGCCACAGTGGCCTTCCCCGTTGGCCCGCGCAAGAGACGCACCGGCCATTGCACAGGGCGCAACAACAAGGGATGGGGTGGCACCGGGTCAGTCGCCGGACTGGATGTCGCCGCGGGTGGACGACGTGATCGGGTCCCCCTGGGCGAAGTCCCCCGGCGGGATCCCCGGGTGGTGTCCGCCCTCCACGGGTTCGACGGCGGCCGCCGGGCCGAGGGCCAGGCGGGAGACGATCCGGTAGCGGTCACCCCGGTAGAGCGAGTGCACGTACTCCACGGGGCGACCTGTGGTGTCCGAGGTCAGCCGCTCGAAGAGAAGGGCCGGGGAGAGCTCCGGTACGTCCAGGAGCCGGGCCTCGGCCCGGGTCACGACGGTGGGCTCGATGGCCTGGACCGCTTCGTGGACGTGCACGTCGTGGCGCTCGCGCAGATGCTCGTACAGGTCACCGCTCTCCAGCTCCTGGGCGGTCAGACCGGGTACCAGCGCGGCCCTGATGTGCAGGTGCTCGATGGCCATCGGGGCGCCGTCGACCAGCCGCAGCCGGGCCACGTACACGATCTCCGCCGCGGGCGACATGCGCAGTTTGCGGCCGACGCGGGCTCCCGCCTGGAGGGTGGTGAACTCCAGCAGTCGGCTCGACCAGGCTCCCGCCGCCTGCGGGACCCTCAGGGCGAGGTCGGCCGAGACGAGCTCCTGGGTGATCTTCGCGGGTGCGACGAACATGCCGCGGCCGTGTTCGCGCACCAGGAGCCCGACGGCCACCAGCTCGTCGATCGCGGCGCGCAGGGTGGGCCGGGAGACGCCGAGCGTGGCGCACAGCGCGCGCTCCGAAGGGATGGCGTCGCCCGGACTGCGCGACTCGATCAGCTCCAGCACGGCGTCGCGGGCCCGTTCCCGTTTGAGCACCGTTCCCGATGCGTCGGCGTCCATGCGCTGCACCCTCCCGACCTGTCCATCACTTACCAGTTGAGCGACCAGTCGCCCCAACTGGGCCACTGGTCAAGGGAAGTGTAACCGCTCCCGAGGCAACCATCGCCGTCCACATTTCTGCGAGATCACACAAATCCCATATACGCCAAGGGGGTTGACGACCTCATTGGTCTATGCCACCTTCATCCACCATCAAGAGGTGAGCTGTCCAGTGGGCTTCACTGGTCAGGTGGTCAGGTCCTGTTCCCCAGAGGTGAACCGTGAAGTACCGCTTGCTTGCCGGTGGGTCCGCGCTCGTGATGGCCGCCGTTCTCAGTGCCTGCAGCTCGTCCTCCGACTCCGCCGGAACGTCCGGTGACGGGCGGACGGACATCGATGTGTGGCTGATGCGCGACAGCGTCTCCGCCGAGTTCCAGAAGGAGTTCGTGAAGGGCTTCGAGGCCGCGCACCCCACGATCAGGGTCCGGGTGCAGATCCAGGAGTGGGACGGCATCGGCGAGAAGATCACCGCCGCGCTGGCCAGCAACGACGCACCCGACGTGATCGAGAGCGGCAACACCCAGGTCGCCCAGTTCGCACAGAGCGGCGGCCTGCTCGACCTGAGCGACAAGGTCGACGAGCTGAACGGCAAGGACTGGCTCAAGGGCCTCGCCGAGCCGGGAGCGTACGAGGGCAAGCAGTACGGCATCCCGTACTACGCGGCCAACCGTGTCGTCATCTACCGCACCGACCTGTTCGAGAAGGCGGGGGTCGACGCGTCCGCCATCAAGACGCGCGCGCAGTGGACCGAGGCCACCGGGAAGCTCAACAAGGGTGGCACGCAGGGCATCTACCTGCCCGGTCAGATGTGGTACGCGCTGGCGGGCTTCGTCTGGGACGAGGGCGGCGACCTCGCCACCGAGTCCGGCGGTAAGTGGAAGGGCACGCTGGACACTCCCGAGGCGCTGCGCGGGATGGAGTTCTACGAACAGCTCCAGGCGCTCGGCAAGGGGCCGAAGGACTCCGACGAGGACTCCCCGCCACAGGCCGATGTGATGGCCCAGGGGAAGGTGGCCCAGGTGATCTCCACCCCGGGCGGCGCCAACGTCGTCATGGAGAAGAACCCGGAACTGAAGGGCAAGCTCGGCTTCTTCCCGATCCCGGGCAAGAGCGCGGACACCCCGGGTGCCGTCTTCACCGGAGGCTCCGACCTGGTCATCCCCACGGCGGCCGGGCACCAGGAAGCGGCACTGACCTTCATCAAGGAGCTCACCGGTGACGCCTGGCAGAAGAAGCTGGCCGTCGCCATGAGCTACGTACCGAACCGGACGACGCTCGCCTCCGCGGTGGCGGCCGACCCCGGGGCCGCGGCGATGGCGGCCGGTGCGGCCAACGGGCATGCGACGCCCAACACCCCCGGCTGGGCGGCCGTCGAGGCGGAGAACCCGATCAAGGACTACATGGCGGCCGTCCTGACCGGCGGCGACCCGGCCGAGGAGGCCGCCAAGGCCTCCGCCGACATCACCCGGGCCATGAACACCGCTTCCTGATCCCTTCGCCCATCCGCCCGACCATCGAGAGGAGGCGTGCCGTGTCGGTCATCCGGGAACGGACCGCACCCCCCAGCAGCCTGCGCCGCCCGGCGACCGGCACGGCAGGTCCGCCGCGCCGGCGGCGGTCCGGGGAACCGCGCGGCCTCTGGCCGTACGTCCTGATCGCACCCGCCGTCGGCGGCATGCTCTATCTGCTGGTCTACCCGCTGCTGCGGGCCGTACTGATCTCGCTGCAGGACTTCCGGCTGCGCCAGCTGATCATGGGCGACGCGGAGTTCGTCGGACTGCGCAACTACCGGACGCTGCTGTCCGACCCGCGGTTCTGGGAGGTGGTGCGCCGCACCTTCCTGTTCATGGCGGTCAACGTGGTCCTGATCATGGTGATCGCGACCCTGGTCGCGCTGATGACCGAGCGGCTGGGCCGGTTCGGCCGCACGGTGGTGCTCAGTTCGCTGGTGCTGGCGTGGGCGATGCCGGTGGTGGCGGCCACCACGGTCTTCCAGTGGCTGTTCCACTCCGAGTTCGGCATCGTCAACCGGCTGCTGACCGAGGCCGGGTTCTCCTCCTTCGACCGCTATCCGTGGTTCGCGCACGGCACCGCCGCCTTCTCGATCCTCGTCCTGCTGATCGTCTGGCAGTCGGTGCCGTTCGCGGCGATCACCGTCTACTCGGCGCTCACCACGGTCCCCGCGGAGCTGTACGAGTCGGCGCGGCTGGACGGGGCGTCCGGCTCCCGGATCTTCCGCTCCGTCACCTTCCCGATGCTCCGCCCCATCTTCCTGCTGGTCTTCTCGCTCGAAGTGATCTGGACGTTCAAGGCGTTCGTCCAGATCTGGGTGATGACCCGCGGGGGGCCGGGCGACGCCACGACGATCCTGCCCGTGTACGCGGTGCAGAAGGCGCTCGCAGGACAGCGCTACGACCTGGGCTCGGCCGCCTCGATGATCACCGTGGTCCTGATGTCCGGGGTGCTCGTCCTCTACTTCCGCCAGATGCTCCGACAGGAGGACGAGTCCCGATGACCCTGCTGCACCCGAGAGTCCGGCGGATCCCGCTGAACGCCGCCGCCGTACTGACCGTCCTGGTCTGTCTGTTCCCCGTCTACTGGATGGTCTCGACCGCGTTCAAGCCGTCGCGGGACATCCAGACCGCCGATCCGAAGCTCTTCCCGCACACCTGGACGCTCGAACACTTCCGCACAGCCGTACACGCCGACGGGTTCGAGCTGTTCTGGCGCAACAGCATCCTGGTGACGCTCAGCGCGATCCTGCTGGCGCTGCTGGTCGCCATCGGCTCGGCGTATGCCGTGGCCAGGATGCGGTGGAAGGGCCGGCGGCAGTTCATGCTCATGGTCTTCATCGCCCAGATGGCGCCCTGGGAGTCGCTGATCATTCCGATCTACATCATCTCCCGCGACACGGACATGCTGGACCGGCTGCCGACGCTCACGCTCATCTACTTCATGGTCACCCTGCCGTTCTCGATCGTGGTGCTGCGCGGCTTCATCGCGACCGTTCCGCCGGAGCTGGAGGAGGCGGCGCAGGTCGATGGGTGCACCAGGACCGGCGCGTTCCGGCGGGTGGCGCTGCCCCTGCTGGCGCCGGGGCTGATGGCGACCTCGCTGTTCGGATTCATCACCGCGTGGAACGAGTTCGCGTACGCCAACTTCCTGATCATCAAGCACCAGGACAGCCGCACGCTGCCGGTCTGGCTGTCGTCGTTCCAGAACACCTTCGGCACCGACTGGGGCGCCACCATGGCCGCCTCGACCCTCTTCGCCCTGCCCGCGCTGGTCGTCTTCCTGCTGCTCCAGCGCCATGTCACCTCCGGCTTCGCGGCCGGCGCCGTCAAGGGCTGAAGCCCGAGATCCGAACCCGGAGGCCACCCCCGTGCCCGCATCACGCCCCGAACACTCCCTCGTGCCCCTCCCCCGCAAGGTCTCGTCCCGCCCCGGCCGCTTCACCCTCGACCAGGACACCTGCGTCCGGGCCTACCCCGGCGCGGAGGGCGCCGCCGACCTGCTGCGCACCCTGCTCGCCCCCGCCACCGGGCTGCCCCTCGCGCCCTCCGCCACCGGCCGCATCGTGCTGGCCCTCGATCCACAGCTGGGCGGGCTCGGCGAGGAGGGCTACGGACTCACCATCAGCCCGGACGCCCTGCTGTTGCGGGCGGCGCGGCTCCCGGGTCTGCTCTGCGGAGTGCAGACGATCCGTCAACTACTGCCGTCCGAGGCCCTGTCGGGCACGGCGCAGCGGGACGCGCCGTGGATGCTGCCCTGTGTCGAGATCAGCGACGTGCCCGCACACCCGTGGCGCGGGTCGATGCTCGACGTGGCCCGGCACTTCCAGCCGGTGTCCTATCTGCGCCGGTACGTGGACCTGATGGCGCTGCACAAGCTCAACACGCTCCATCTCCACCTCACCGACGACCAGGGCTGGCGGATGCCCGTCGCCGCCTACCCCCGGCTGACCGGGATCGGCGGTCACCGCAGGCAGTCGATGTCCGGCCCGCCGGGGCTCGGCGACGAGAGCTACGACGGGGTTCCGCACTCGGGGGCGTACACCAGGCAGGAGCTGCGGGACCTGGTCCGTTACGCGGCGGCGCGCGGGGTGCGCGTGATGCCCGAGATCGAGATGCCCGGCCATGTGCGCGCGGCGCTCGCCGCCCACCCCGAGCTGGGCAACGATCCCTCGCGGCGGCTGGACGTGTGGACCCGCTGGGGCGTCTGCGACACCGTGTTCGGCGTCCACGAGGAGGTCTTCGACTTCTGCCGGACGGTGCTGGAGGAGGTCATGGACGTCTTCCCGTCGCCGTACATCCACATCGGCGGCGAGGAGTGCCCGACCGCCGAGTGGGAGTCGAGCCCGGCGGCCCTGGCGCGGGTCGCCGCCGAGGGGCTGCCCGACGCCCGGGCGCTGCACGGCTGGTTCATGGGCCGGATCGGGTCCTTCCTGGCCGAGCAGGGCAGGCGGCCGGTCGGCTGGGCCGAGACGGGCACCGAACTCCCTCCCGAATTCACGGTGATGACGTGGCGCGACCCGGCCCACGCACTGGCGGCAGCCCGCCGCGGCCATCAGGTGGTCGCCGCGCACTACCGGGCCACCTACCTCGACTACGCCCAGTCCGCGGACCCCGGCGAACCGGCCGCACAGCCGGGACCGCCCGTCGGCCTGCGGGCCGTCCACGGCAACCGGCCGGTGCCGGAGGGCTGGGACGCGGCGGACGCGGCCCGGGTGCTGGGCACCCAGGCCCAGCTGTGGACCGAGTACGCGAGCACGCCGGAGCAGATCGAGTATCTGACGTACCCGCGGCTGTGCGCCCTCGCGGACCGTGCCTGGTCGGGCGGTCGCAGCGACTGGCCCGGCTTCCTGTCCCGCCTCGGCCGGCACACGGCACGCCTGGACGCCCTCGGCGTCCGCCACCGCCCCCTGAACCCCCGGTCGCTCCAGACCACTTCCCCAGGAGCAGCGCCACCCCGGTAGGTACCAATCCCCCACGACCGTTCCGGAGAGGAACAGGTTAATGAAGTCTCTCGCGAAGAGCCGGATCCGCGCGGCGGCGGCAGCCGCCGCCACCGTGGCCCTGGGCTGTACGGCCCTGGCCGCCGTCCCGTCGTCGGCGAGCGCCGCCGACGGATCGCTCAGCGTGCAGTACCGCACCAGTGCGTCGGGAGCCACGGCCGACCAAAGCGAACCCTGGCTGAAGGTGCGCAACACCGGCAGTGCGGCCGTGCAGCTCAGCGCCGTCAAGGTCCGCTACTACTTCAAGGGCGAGGCGGCGGGCGACGCCTACCGGTTCGCCTGCTCGTGGGCGGTGAAGGGCTGCGCGAACATCACCGGTACGTTCGGCACGCTCGCCTCCCCGACCGCCACCGCCGACCGCTATCTGGAGATCGGCTTCACCGCCGGTGCGGGATCGCTCGCGCCGGGCGCCGACACCGGTGACATGCAGCTGCGCTTCTACCGGTCGAGCTGGCAGACCCTGGTGCAGAGCGACGACTACTCCTTCGGCGCGGGCCGGACGGCGTACGGGGACTGGTCGAAGGTGACCGCGCAGCTCGGCGGCGCCACGGTCTGGGGCCAGGCTCCGGAGGGCAACGACCCGACGGATCCCACGGATCCGACCGATCCGCCGGAGGGCGCGCCGACGCTCTTCGACGACTTCGACTACAGCGGCCACACGGACCCGCAGATCGCCGCGCACGGCTGGAACGTCCGCTCCAACTCCGGTGGACCGGGCGTGCCCGGCGCCACCTGGGCGCCGGAGAACGTCACGTTCGCCTCCCAGGGCGGTAACTCGGTGATGAACCTGGAGACGTCGACCGCGGGCAGCGGCGAGTCGACGAAGCAGACCGAGATCCTGACCCAGTCGATGAAGTTCCGCAACGGCACCTATGCGGCCCGGGTGAAGTTCGACGACGCACCGGTCTCCGGCCCCGACGGCGACCACCTCGTCCAGACGTTCTTCACCATCAACGACCTCAAGGCGCCGATGGCGGACGACTACGCGGAGTACGACTTCGAGTACCTGCCGAACGGCGGCTGGGGCGAGAGCGGCAACATCCTCTACACGACCTCGTGGGAGACCTACCGCCCGGACCCGTGGGAGGCGGTCAACGCGCACAGCGAGGCCCGGCAGAGCTACGCGGGCTGGCACGACCTGGTCGTGACGATCGACGACAGCGCGATCACGTACTACATCGACGGCCAGTTGTTCGGCACGCACGGTGCGGCGTATCTGCCGGAACGGGGGATGTCGATCAACTTCAACCAGTGGCTGATCGACCTGGCCGGGCAGACGAGCACGACGCCGCGCTCGTACGACCAGCAGGTGGACTACGTCCTGCACGTGAAGGACCAGGTCCTCACCCCGGCGCAGGTCAGTGCCCGGGTGAGCGCGTACCGCACGGCGGGGACGACGTTCCAGGACACGGTGCCGGCCGGGTGATCCGGTAGCGGACGCGGAGGGCGGGGCGGAGGGCCGGAAAGGCCTCCGCCCCGCCTTCGGTCTGTCCGGGGCCCGATTTCCGGACACCCCCTTGACATCGTACCCACCCTCCGGGCAATCTTCCGTTAAGCAGAAACTAACTTCCGCAATACGGAAGGAGCGCCGAAACCCTCATGGGCTACCCGGACCAGCGCTTCGATGTGAACCTCTCGATCCTCTTCACGGAACTCCCGCTCCTGGAGCGACCTGCGGCAGCCGCCGCGGCGGGCTTCACGGCGGTCGAGCTGTGGTGGCCATGGACCGAGACCCCCACCCCTCCGCAGGCCGAGCTCGACGCGCTGAAGAAGGCGCTCGACGAGGCAGGCACCCAGTTGGTGGGGCTGAACTTCTACGCCGGACAGCTGCCCGGCCCCGACCGCGGCGCGCTCTCCGTGCCCGGCACGGAGTCGGACCGCTTCCGGGCCAACATCGAGGTGGTGGCCGACTTCGCCGCCTCGGTCGGCTGCAAGGCGCTCAACGCGCTCTACGGCAACCGGGTCGACGGCGTCGACCCCGCCGAGCAGGACGCACTCGCCCTGGAGAACCTGGTCCTCGCCGCCCGCGCGGCGGACCGGATCGGGGCCGTCCTGCTCATCGAGACCCTGAACGAGCCGGAGTCGCCGCGCTACCCGCTCGTCAGCGCACCGGCGGGCATCGAGGTCGTCGACCGGATCAACGCGGCGACGGGCCTCGGCAACGCGAAGTTCCTCCTGGACCTGTACCACCTGTCGATGAACGGCGAGGACCTCAGCCAGGTCATCACGGCCTACGCCGACAGGACCGGTCACGTGCAGATCGCGGACAATCCGGGGCGCGGCGCGCCCGGCACCGGCACGCTCCCGCTGGAGCAGCTCCTCGACGAGCTGGCGAAGGCCGGTTACGACGGCTGGGTCGGCCTGGAGTACAAGCCGGGCGACCGGCCGAGCGCCGAGTCCTTCGAGTGGCTCCCGGCCACCGCGCGGGCCGCCCGCTGAGGGCCGGACTCCCCCTCGTACACACGCTTATCGGAAGGCACCCTCATGAGCAACAACCTCCCCAAGGTTGCGTGGATCGGGCTCGGCATCATGGGCTCGCCCATGTCCGAGAACCTGATCAAGGCCGGTTACGACGTCACCGGTTACACCCTGGAGCAGGACAAGGTCGACCGGCTGGCCGCGGCCGGCGGCACCGGCGCCTCCTCGATCGCCGAGGCGGTCAAGGACGCGGACGTGGTCATCACGATGGTGCCCGCCTCCCCGCAGGTCGAGGCGATCGCGTACGGCCCCGAGGGCATCCTGGAGAACGCCAAGCACGGCGCGCTGCTGGTCGACATGTCCTCGATCACCCCGCAGACCTCGGTGGACCTGGCGAAGAACGCCGCCGAGAAGGGCATCCGCGTCCTGGACGCCCCCGTCTCCGGCGGCGAGGCCGGCGCCATCGAGGCCGTGCTGTCCATCATGGTCGGCGGCGAGCAGGCCGACTTCGACGCCGCGAAGCCGGTGCTCGACGCGCTCGGCAAGACCATCGTGCTCTGCGGCCCGCACGGCTCGGGCCAGACGGTGAAGGCGGCCAACCAGCTGATCGTCGCCGTCAACATCCAGGCCTGCGCCGAGGCCGTCGTCTTCCTGGAGAAGTCCGGGGTCGACCTCGCCGCCGCGCTGGACGTCCTCAACGGCGGACTGGCCGGCTCGACCGTGCTGACCCGCAAGAAGGACAACTTCCTGAACCGGGACTTCGCTCCGGGCTTCCGGATCGACCTGCACCACAAGGACATGGGCATCGTCACCGACGCCGCCCGCAATGTCGGTGCCGCGCTGCCCGTCGGCGGCGTGGTCGCCCAGCTCGTCGCCTCGCTGCGTGCGCAGGGTGACGGCGGCCTGGACCACTCGGCGCTGCTGCGCTCGGTGGAGCGTCTCTCCGGTCAGCCCGTCCAGGACTGATCCGATGCGGCCGGGCCCCTCCACCGGGCCCGGCCGGCACCACCCCCGCCGGGTGCACATCCCCCGGCCCCCAGACTTCCGGACGGCGTCGGCGCTGACACCTGTCCTGTCGCGCCCAGGCGCCGGCGCCGTCCGGAACACCTCTTCACCATGAATTTCAACAAACTGTTGACGTCGGGTTCGGAGCGTACTTACGCTCCTGGAGCCCCTACGCCCCCAGGCCGTCGCAGTTCAGCAGCTCCCGTACGGAAGGTCGCCCCGACACCATGACGCAGCGCGTGCTTACGACCGAGTCCGGCGCCCCGATCGCCGACAACCAGAACTCCGCCACCGCCGGCGCCGGCGGCCCGATCCTCCTCCAGGACGGTCACCTCCTGGAGAAGCTCGCCCGTTTCAACCGGGAGCGCATCCCGGAGCGCGTGGTGCACGCCCGGGGCTCCGGCGCGTACGGCTACTTCGAGGTGACCGACGACGTCACCGGCTTCACCCGTGCGGACTTCCTCTCCGAGGTCGGCCGCCGAACCGAGACGTTCATCCGCTTCTCCACGGTCGCCGACTCGCTCGGCGGCGCGGACGCGGTACGCGACCCGCGCGGCTTCGCGCTCAAGTTCTATACGAACGACGGCAATTACGACCTCGTCGGCAACAACACCCCGGTGTTCTTCATCAAGGACCCGATCAAGTTCCCCGACTTCATCCACTCGCAGAAGCGCGACCCGTTCACGGGCCGTCAGGAGCCGGACAACGTCTGGGACTTCTGGGCGCACGCCCCCGAGGCGACGCACCAGATCACCTGGCTGATGGGTGACCGCGGCATCCCTGCCTCGTACCGCCACATGAACGGCTACGGCTCGCACACCTACCAGTGGACCAACGCCGCGGGCGAGGCCTTCTTCGTCAAGTACCACTTCAAGACCAACCAGGGCGTGCGCTCCCTCTCCGCCGACCAGGCCGCCGAGCTCGTCGGCAAGGACGCCAACTCCCACCAGACGGACCTGCTCCAGGCGATCGAGCGCGGTGTGAACCCGTCCTGGACGCTGCACGTCCAGGTCATGCCGGCCGCAGAGGCCGCGGACTACCGCTTCAACCCGTTCGACCTCACCAAGGTGTGGCCGCACAGCGACTACCCGCTCCAGCGGGTGGGCCGGCTGGTCCTGGACCGCAACCCGGACAACGTCTTCGCGGAGGTGGAGCAGGCCGCGTTCTCCCCGAACAACTTCGTGCCCGGCATCGGTCCGTCCCCGGACAAGATGCTCCAGGGCCGGCTGTTCGCCTACGCGGACGCGCACCGCTACCGGCTGGGCGTCAACCACACCCACCTGCCGGTGAACGCGCCGCGCACCGCCGTCGTCGACAACTACGGCCGCGACGGGCTGCACGCCACGCG
Organism: Streptomyces sp. NBC_00464; assembly: GCF_036013915.1. Classification (NCBI taxonomy): domain Bacteria; kingdom Bacillati; phylum Actinomycetota; class Actinomycetes; order Kitasatosporales; family Streptomycetaceae; genus Streptomyces; species Streptomyces sp. NBC_00464. Next base: position 831,545 of record NZ_CP107899.1, read on the forward strand.
CAACGGGGCGCGGCACGACAAGAACTACGAGCCCAACTCGTACGCGGGCCCGGCCCAGACGGACGCGGCGCACTCCGCTCCGCTGGCCGTCCACGGCTGGACCGGCACGCACGAGGCGCCCGCCCACACCAAGGACGACGACTTCTTCCAGGCGGGCGAGCTGTACCGGCTGATGTCGGACGACGAGAAGGGCCGGCTGATCGGGAACATCGCCGGGGGCCTTTCGCAGGTCACGCGCGACGACGTGATCGAGAAGAACCTCGCCCACTTCCACGCCGCGGATGCCGAGTACGGCAAGCGCGTGGAGGAGGCCGTCCGCGCCCTGCGCGAGGACTAGGCCCCGGGTAAAGCCCTGCTCGCGTCGTCGCGCCCGCCCGGATGAGGGGTTGCGCGGGGCGCGGGCAGGACGAGGCCGCGGCGGTGGTGCGATGCCAGTGCGGTGGTGTGGGTGGCGGTCCGGTCTCCTGACCTGAAGGCGACCGGGGCCCGCCGCCCCCTCGCGCCTCGCCGCGGCCCCTGTCATTCCCCTGTTCCAGGGCGTGGAGTACGGATTACGGTCCCGTGCTCCACGCCCTTTCGCGTGCGCGGGCCCCTGGGTGGCCGGTTCCGTCCTCAATCGCCGGACGGGCTTGGGATGCACCGGGCCGGGCCCCTGCGAGTTCAGGACCCCCGCCCTGACGGTTCCGTCCTCAAACGCCGGACGGGCTTGGGATGCACGGGCGGAGGAACTGGGTTTGCCGCCGGGGACGGGGTGGGGTTGCCACCACCGGAGGGGCTGGGTTGCTGCCGGGGACGGGGTGGGGTTGCCACCACCGGAGGGGCTGGGTTGCTGCCGGGGACGGGGTGGGGTTGCCACCACCGGAGGGGCTGGGTTGCCGCCGGGGACGGGCTGGGGTCGCCACCGCCGGACGGTTCGGCTTGCGCTGCCGGACGGCTGGGACTGCCAGCAGGGCGGGCCGGATCCATCCTGCGGACGCCGGGCAGAATCAAGCCCGTCCGGCGATTGATGACATCTTTTCAGCCCGTCCGGCGATTGAGGACACCTTTCAGCCCGTCCGGCAATTGAGGACACAACGATGCGGCCCCAGCCCCCGTCGAACGGGAGCCGGGGCCGCAGGCCCGGACGGGTCAGGCCGTCGCGAACGGGCGGATCGCCGTCGGCGCGTGGCCCGGTTCCGTCGCCACGTCCTCGAACTCGTTCACCGAGGCGATATCCGTACCGCTCATCGCGATGTTCGTCACCCGCTCCAGGATCGCCTCGACAACCACCGGCACCCGGAACTCCGCCGCCAGCTTCTTCGCCTCCTCGAAGGCCGGCAGCAGCTGGTCCGGCTCGGTGACCCGGATCGCCTTGCAGCCCAGGCCCTCGACGACCTTGACGTGGTCCACGCCGTAGACGCCCAGCTCCGGGGAGTTGAGGTTCTCGAACTCCAGATTGACCTGGAAGTCGATGTCGAAGTTGCGCTGCGCCTGGCGGATCAGCCCCAGGTAGGAGTTGTTGACCAGGACGTGCACGTACGGGATGCGGTGCTGCGCACCGACCGCGAGCTCCTCCAGCATGAACTGGAAGTCGTAGTCACCGGAGAGCGCGACGACGGAGCCCTCGGGGTCGGCCGTGGCGACGCCCAGGGCCGCCGGGATGGTCCAGCCGAGCGGGCCCGCCTGGCCGCAGTTGATCCAGTGGCGCGGCCGGTAGACGTGCAGCATCTGCGCGCCGGCGATCTGCGAGAGGCCGATCGTGGTGACGTACCGGGTCTCGGGTCCGAACGCCCGGTTCATCTCCTCGTACACGCGCTGCGGCTTCAGCGGCACGTTGTCGAAGTGCGTGCGCCGCTGCAGGGTCGCCTTGCGTTCCTGCGCGGAGGCCGCCCACTGCGAGCGGTCCTTCAGCTTGCCGGCCGCCTTCAGCTCGCGCGCCACCTCGATGAACAGTTCCAGCGCGGCCTTGGCGTCGGAGGCGATGCCGAGGTCGGGGGCGAAGATCTTGCCCAGCTGGGTGGGCTCGATGTCGACGTGGACGAACGTCCTGCCCTCGGTGTAGACGTTCAGGTGACCGGTGTGGCGGTTGGCCCAGCGGTTGCCGATGCCGAGGACGAAGTCGGACTCCAGGAACGTCGCGTTGCCGTAGCGGTGCGAGGTCTGGAGGCCCACCATGCCGGCGTTCAGCTCGTGGTCGTCGGCGATGATGCCCCAGCCCATCAGGGTCGGGACGACCGGGATGCCGGTCAGCTCGGCGAACTCCACCAGGAGTTCGGGCGCGTCGGCGTTGATGATGCCGCCGCCCGCGACGAGCAGCGGGCGCTCGGAGGCGTTCAGCATCTCCAGGGCGCGCTCGATCTGCTTGCGGGTCGCGGCGGGCTTGTGCACCGGCAGCGGCTCGTACAGGTCGGGGTCGAACTCGATCTCGGTGAGCTGCACATCGATCGGCAGGTCGATGAGGACCGGGCCGGGACGGCCGGTGCGCATCAGGTGGAAGGCCTGCTGGAAGACGCCGGGGACCTGCGCGGCCTCCAGGACGGTGGTCGCGGCCTTGGTGACCGGCTTGGCGATCGAGGCGATGTCGACCGCCTGGAAGTCCTCCTTGTGGAGCACCGCGGTCGGGGCCTGGCCGGTGATGCACAGGATCGGGATGGAGTCCGCGATGGCGGAGTAGAGGCCGGTGATCATGTCGGTGCCTGCCGGACCCGACGTGCCGATGCAGACGCCGATGTTCCCCGGGCGGGCCCGGGTGTAGCCCTCGGCCATGTGGGAGGCGCCCTCGACGTGGCGGGCGAGCGTGTGATGAACCCCGCCGGAGGCCTTGAGGGCCGCGTAGAAGGGGTTGATCGCCGCGCCCGGCACACCGAACGCGTTGCTGACGCCTTCGCGCTTGAGGATCTCAACTGCCGCTCGGGCAGCGGTCATTCGAGGCATTGAGTGCTCCTGCTCGGACCTGGGTGGAGTCGGGCTCTGTCGCGCCACCTGAGAGCGCCAATTCCGTATTACGGAAGTTTGATTCTGCTATACGGAAGACAATCTAAAGTGCGGCCGGACAGCCGTCAAGAGAGGGCGCCCTGGGCGCCCCGGGGCACGGACAGGCCGTGCGAAGTACCCCAAGTCCCTCCCCCGGGCCTCGCTCTTGGTGGAGCATGGGGGTACGGAGCGGCCCGGATTCCGGGGGCCGGCCGCATGCCCGTGGGCCGCGATCCGTGGGCCGGAAGGAGTCCGAGGGTGGAATCAGTGCCGGTACGGTGCCCGGCCTGCCGCCGCGACCACGCGTACATCACGCCCGTCTATCCGTGCCCGTGCGGCGCACCGACCGCCCCGCCCCTGCTGCGCGGCGCCCCCGTCACGCCGATCACCCACCGCACCTGGAACGACGACTGGGTGACCGTGCGCTGCCGTGGCTGCGGACGGCACGACCAGTGGCCGCAGCCCGAGCTGTGCTGCCCGTGCGGGACCGTGCTGCGGATCCCGGTCCGGCCGGTGGCGGCTCCCGGCCGTACGGACGGTGGGCCGTCCCGGTCCGTGCGGCCGTCGCACATACCGCTGCCGCGTACGGCTCCGGCCCCGCGGCCCGCCTTCCGGCCGCTGACGATCCGTACCGCCCGCGACGCGGTGGGCGCCGCCGCGCTGTACCTGAACTGGCTGGGCTACCGCGACGTCGTACAGCCCGCCGAACGTCCGGCGTCCCGGATCGACCTGCGGGCGGCCGGACTGATCGCCCAGGTCGACTCCACCACCCGGCCGACCACGCTGCGCGATGTCGAATGCCTGTGGCTCAACGCGCTCAGCGCCTCGGTGTCGAGCGTGTTCTTCTCGCTCGCCGGGTACGCGCCGGATGCCAGGGAGCGGGCGGACGGGCTCGGCATCCCCCTGTTCGTCATGGACCTCACCGGAACCCCGCAGCCGGTGAACAGCCCGGCGGACGAACTGCTCAGCACCGGCGCCTGAGTCCGGCACACCGCTTCCCGGGCAGGCGCCACGCGCCATACTGAAACATGCGCATCCGTCCCGCCCGCCGCTCCGATCTCCCGCTGCTCCAGGACATCGAGCGCGCCGCAGGTGAACCCTTCCGCACCCTCGGCATGTCCTGTGTGGCCGACGACGACCCCCCGCCCCTGGAGCTGCTGAACGGCTACCGCGAGGCCGGCCGCGCCTGGGTGACCACCGGTCCCGACAACCGGCCCCTCGGCTACCTCATCGCCGACGAGGTCGACGGCTCCGCCCATGTCGAACAGGTCTCCGTCCATCCGGCGGCCGCCCGGCGCGGCCTGGGCAGCGCGCTGATCGACCACGTCGCCGGCTGGGCCGCGGCCGGCGGCCTGAGCGCGCTGACCCTGACGACCTTCTCCCACGTGCCGTGGAACGCGCCGTACTACGCCCGGCTCGGCTTCCGCGTCCTGACGGAGTCCGAACTCTCCGACGGGCTGCGCAAGATTCGCGCCGAGGAGGCGGAACACGGCCTCGACCGGTGGCCGCGGGTCTGCATGCGGCGCGACGTGCCGCACCTCACAGAAACCGTCCGGCCACAGTGAGTGCTATCCGTCACGTTCGAGCCAGGGGCCACAGATGTTCGGTCCGTTGTCAGTGGCGGGGCCTAGAGTGGGGCGCATGGTCTTAACTCCACGACTTTCTCCACCCGCGACACCTGCGACACCCGCAACACCCGCGGTACCCACCACACCCGCGACACCGTCGCAGAGCACCTTTCCCGCACAGCCGGCCCACCCCGCCGCCGTCGAGGCGAACGAGGCGATCCGCGCGCTCGTGGACGCGCGCGCCGGCCAGGACTGGTCCCCCGTGGAGTCCGCCGCGTACGAGGTACTGCTGATCGAGTGGGCGGCCGCGACACAGGGCACCGCCGGCGACATCATCGAAGCCGCCTGACGGTGCCCGTCCGCCGGTCCTACCGGCGGTAGTTCTCCCGCAGTTCGATCTTCCGGACCTTCCCGCTGACCGTCATCGGGAAGGCCTCCATGATCCGGAGCAGGCGCGGAACCTTGTAGTGCGCCAGCTGCTCGTGGCAGAAGGTCCTGATCTCCTCCAGGCCCGGCGGGTCCGCCGGGTCGGCGGGGATGACGCAGGCCAGGATCTCCTCGCCGTACCGCTCGTCCGCCACCCCCACCACCTGCACGTCAGCGATCTTGGGGTGGCGGTAAAGGAACTCCTCGACCTCCCGCGGATACACGTTCTCGCCACCGCGGATGATCACGTCCTTGATCCGGCCGACGATCTGTACATAGCCGTCCTCGCGCATCACCGCGAGGTCCCCGGTGTGCATCCAGCGCCCCGCGTCGATGACCTCCGCGGTCCGCTCCGGCTGATCCCAGTATCCGAGCATCACGCTGTAGCCGCGGGTGCACAGTTCGCCCGACGTCCCGCGCTCCAGCGTCACGCCCGTCGCCGGATCGACGACCTTGACCTCGATGTGCGGCATCACGCGGCCGACCGTGCCGGTGCGGCGCTCCAGGTCGTCGTCGCGGCGGGTCTGGGTGGAGACCGGGGACGTCTCCGTCATGCCGTAACAGATGGACACCTCGTCCATGTGCATCTCGGCGACGACGCGCTTCATCACCTCGACCGGGCAGGGCGATCCGGCCATGATGCCGGTGCGCAGCGAGGAGAGATCGTACGAGGCGAAATCGGGGAGGCTCAGTTCCGCGATGAACATGGTGGGGACCCCGTACAGCGAGGTGCAGCGCTCCTGCTGGACGGCGGCGAGGACGGCCGCGGGTTCGAACGCGGGGGCCGGGATCACGATGCAGGCGCCGTGCGAGGTGACGCCGAGGTTTCCCATGACCATGCCGAAGCAGTGGTAGAACGGCACCGGCAGACAGACCCGGTCCTGTTCGGTGTAGGTGACCAACTCCCCCACGAAGTAGCCGTTGTTGAGGATGCTGTGGTGGGAAAGAGTGGCCCCTTTGGGGAAGCCGGTCGTACCGGAGGTGTACTGGATGTTGATCGGGTCGTCGCAGGACAACCCGGCCTCACGGGACGCGAGTTCTTCGACGGTCACCGCACCGGCGACGGCGATCAGCTCGTCCCAGGAGCGGTCGCCGATGTAGTGCACGGCGCGCAGGGCGGGGCAGTTCGCCCGGACCTCGTCGACCAGGGCCCGGTAGTCGCTGGTGCGGTGCGCGAGCGAGGCGACCAGGAGGGAGACCCCGGCCTGCTCGAGTACGTACTCCAGCTCGTGCGCCCGGTACGCGGGGTTGATGTTGACCATGACGGCGCCGATGCGTGCGGTCGCGTACTGGACGAGTACCCACTCGGGGCAGTTGACCGCCCAGATGCCGACCCGGTCCCCCTGTGCCACACCCGATGCCATCAGTGCGCGGGCCAGCTCCTCGACGGCCGCACCGAACTCCGCGTATGTCCAGCGCCGCCCGGAGGGTACGTCGACGAGCGCCTCGCGGCCGGGGTACGCCTGGACCGCCCGGTCGAGGTTGCGGCCGATGGTGTCGCCGAGCAGGGGGGTGGTGCCGGTGCCGTGCGCGTAGGACGGCTCGGTCATGTGAGGTCCCCCTCGCTGTACTCGATCCCGGTGCCCCGGGCCGTGCGCTCGCGCAGCTCGATGCGGCGGATCTTTCCCGAGACGGTCTTCGGCAGCTCGTCGAACTCCAGCCGGCGGACCCGCTTGTACGGGGCGAGCACGGCCCGGGAGTGGGCGAACAGCACCTTGGCGGTGTCCGGTCCGGGCTCCCAGCCCTCGGCGAGCACGATGTACGCCTTCGGGACGGAGAGCCGCACCGGGTCGGGGGCCGGAACGACCGCGGCCTCGGCGACCGCCTCGTGCTCCAGCAGGGCGCTCTCCAGCTCGAACGGGGAGATCTTGTAGTCGGATGCCTTGAAGACGTCGTCGGCGCGGCCGATGTAGGTGATGTACCCGTCGGCATCGCGGGAGCCGATGTCGCCGGTGCGGTAGTAGCCGCCCGCCATGGCCTCGGCGGTGCGCTCCGGATCGCCGTGGTATCCGGTCATCAGGCCGACCGGATGGGCCGACAGGTCGAGCGAGATCTCGCCCTCGACGGCGCCGGGCTCGCCGCTGACCGGGTCGAGAAGGACCACCTTGAAGCCCGGGCTGGGGCGGCCCATCGAACCGGCCTTCAGGACCTGACCGGGGGTGTTGGCGACCTGGACGGAGGTCTCCGTCTGACCGAAGCCGTCGCGGATGGTGACACCCCAGGCGCGCCGGACCGTCTCGATGACCTCCGGGTTCAGCGGTTCGCCGGCCGCGACGACCTCGCGCGGCGGGGTCTTCAGCTGGGAGAGGTCGGCCTGGATGAGCATGCGCCAGACGGTGGGCGGGGCGCAGAAGCTGGTGACGCCCGAGCGGTCCATCTCGGCCATCAGCCGGCCGGCGTCGAAGCGGGTGTAGTTGAAGATGAAGACAGTCGCCTCGGCGCTCCACGGGGCGAAGAGGTTGGACCAGGCGTGCTTGGCCCAGCCGGGCGAGGAGATGTTGAGGTGGACGTCGCCGGGCTTGAGACCGATCCAGTACATCGTCGACAAGTGGCCCACGGGGTAGGAGACATGGGTCTGCTCGACGAGTTTGGGGCTGGCGGTGGTGCCCGAGGTGAAGTAGAGCATCAGCGGTTCGTCGGCGTCGGTCTCGCGGTCCGCCGTGAAGGTCTCCGGCTGCGCGTCGGCCCCGGCGTAGGAGATCCAGCCCTCGGTGTCGGCGCCGACGGAGATCCGGGTGTAGTCGCCGGGTACGTCGTCGAACTTGGCGGTGTCGGCGTCGCGGACCAGGACGTGCCTGACCCGGCCGCGCGCGACCCGGTCGCGCAGGTCGACGGGGCCCAGCAGCGGCGTCGCGGGGATGACTACGGCGCGCAGCTTCATCGCGGCGAGGGCGGTCTCCCACAGCTCGACCTGGTTGCCGAGCATGACGAGGATGCGGTCGCCCTCGCGTACGCCCTGGGCACGCAGCCAGTTCGCGGCCCGGTTGGAGCGGGCGGACATCCGGGCGAAGGACATCTCGGTGCGTGCGCCGTCCTCCTCCACGATGTGCAGGGCGGTGCGGTCGTTGTTCTCGGCGATGACGTCGAACCAGTCGAGCGCCCAGTTGAAGTGGTCGCTGCGGGGCCAGCTGAAGCCCTCGTAGGCCGCGGTGTAGTCCTCGCGGTGCCGAAGCAGAAAGTCCCGGGCAGCCCGGAACGTCTCCGTCGCACTGGTTGCCGACATGTGCCCTCCTCGTTGCGGACCCGACGCTCCTGACATCATGTAAACAGTGACCCAGGTCTCACCACCCCCGAACGGGGGTGCCGTGGGGGACGATGTGTTCCCCGGAGCCGGGCGGAGAGGCGTCAGCGTGCCGGAATCGGTCGATGCGGTCGAGATGCAAGCGGCGCTGCTGCGGCTGCGCCGGACGAGCGGGCTGCCCGTGGCCTTCGGCGGGCTGCTCTCCGACACCCGCCACGCCCGGATCGCGGAGCTGAACGGGGCGCAGACCACGGCCCTGCGCGGGCTCGTGATCTCGGCCGGCAGCGGTCTGGGCGGCAAGTCGATCGCGTTGTCGCGCCCGTGTGCGGTGACCGACTACCACTCCTCGCGCCACATCAGCCACGAGTACGACACGGCGGTGGCGGCGGAGGGCCTGCGTTCGGTGGTCGCCGTGCCCGTCGTCGTACGCCGCAAGGTGCGGGGAGTGCTGTACGGGGCGCTGCGCGAGCCCCTCACCCTCGGGGACCGTACGTTCGACGCGGCGGTCGCGGCGGCCCGCGACGTGGAGCAGGCGCTGGCCGTCCGGGACGAGGTGCAGCAGCTGCTCGCCGTGACCCGGGACGAGGTCACCGACCCCCGGGCCGTGCCCGGGGCGTGGGAGGACGTCCGGGAGGCGCACCGCGAGCTGCGCGCCCTCGCGCCGAAGGTCCTCGACCCGGCGCTGCGCGACGAGTTGCTCGCGGTGTGCGGGCGGCTCGCCGCGGCGGCGGGTGCCCGGGTGCCCAGGGCGCGAGGGTTCCAGCTGGCGCCGCGCGAGGTCGATGTCCTCGCCTGTGTCGCCTCGGGCGCGACGAACGCGGTGGCGGCGGACCGGCTCGGGCTGCGGCCGGAGACCGTGAAGGGCTATCTGCGCTCCGCGATGCGGAAGCTGGGTGCGCACACCCGGCTGGAAGCGGTCGTCGCGGCCCGGCGGGCGGGGCTGCTGCCCTAGGTTCAGCGGTCGAAGTCGATGAATGAGGCGAAGCGGACGTCACCTCCGTTGCCGTCGGTGGTCGCCTTCGTCATCACGGAGAGCATGGCCACGGCCTCGTCCGTGACCTCGTCCCGCTCGGCTGTGGTGAACGGGCGGAGCTCCTGGACGGTGACGGTCGTCGGCGCACCGCCCCGGCCTTCCTCCAGCCGCCAGATCGCGGCGAGGAAACCGTCGGCCAGCACGCTGCCGTACGACTGGTTCCCCACCCCGTTGCGTCCCTTGAAGGGGGGCGGGATGACACGGGTCCGGTCCGCGTGGCCGAGCAGGACGTTGTCGAACTCGGGCAGGAAGCGCGGCGGTGCGGGGGTGTCCTCGGCGGGGCGCGGGGCGTCGGGCAGGTCGAAGAGCTCGATGCCGTTCTCGTCCCGGAAGGTGGCCAGCTGCGGGCGGAGCCGCTCGAAGACCTCCCGCATCCGGGTCAGCCCGGCCCAGGACTGCATGTCCTTGACCGAAGCGGGTCCGAAGGCGGCGAGGTAGCGCAGCACGGTGGCGTCGGGCGCCGGGGCCGGTTCGGAGGGTCTCCCGAGCCAGTGTTCCGCGGTGGTCAGCGCGACCTGACCGCTCTTCTCCCACACGCCGCGCGGGGTGATCTGAACGAGCGGCAGCAGACAGCGGGCGGCCGTGCTCAGCGCCTGCGGGTCCGCGTCGGGCCACTCGGCGAGGAGCCGTTCGCGGATCTCCTTCGGGGTGCGGGGCGACTCCTCGACGTACGTCCTGCTGAGGTCCCTGAGCCGGTCCAGGTCCACGCCCACGAGCCCCTTCCGGAACATCCTGAGCTCCCGGTCGCGGGCCTCCTGCACGAGGGGGCGCAGGGTCAGGGCGTCGTCGGCGGTGTGGGTGTGGATGGTGGAGCGCAGGGTGACGATGCGGACGACGTCGCGCGACTCCATCAGCCCGGCGAGCTCGGCAGGCTCGAAGCCCTCCAGCCGGGCGAGCAGCTGGAAGTACGGGGGCCTGGTGTTCTGCGCCTGGAGGCCGACGAGGTGGCGGACGGCGTCCTCGGCACTCATCGCGGCACGGCGGAGCAGGAGTTGGCGCTCCAGGGTCGCGCGCCCCAGCGCCCGCGGCGAGAGCACGGCGGGCTGGACGGCGGCGGGCTTCTTCTTCACGGCCATGGACGGCACGCTACGCGGCCATGCGGTCAGATCCTGTCCTGATGGCACGAATCCTTCGCCGACACCACTCCGCCATGCCCGGCTGATTCGCCGACACGTACTCGCCCACGCCCGGCTCCTTCGCCGACACGTGCTCCGCCATGCCGCTGCTCGGCGGGATCCCGGATTGCGTGCCGGGCACCCGCATCATGGACCGGTGATCAGCGTCCTGTTCGCCGTCCTGACCGCGCTCAGCAACGGCGCGGCCTCTGTCCTGCAACGCCGAGCCGCGAGCACGGCCCCCGACAGCCAGTCGATGCGGCTGTCGTTGATCGGCCATCTGCTCCGCCAGAAGGTGTGGCTGGCCGGCATCGGACTGGTGATCGTCGCGGCCGTGTGCCAGGCCGTGGCGCTGGCCACCGGGCCGATCGCGGTGGTACAGCCGATCTTCGTGATCGAGCTGCCGGCGACGCTCCTGATGGCGAGCTTCGTGATGCGGGTGCGGCTGCCCCGGCCCGTGTGGTTCGGGGTGGCCGCCATGACGTCGGGCCTGGCCCTCGGCATGGCGTCGGCCGCTCCGGGCGGCGGCAGTGCCACGGTGCACGGGGCGGCGTGGGTTCCGGCCCTGATCCTGACGGGCCTGTTCGAGGCGGTCCTCATCGCGGGCGCCCTCGCCACCCGTGGCAATCCCCGGGCGGCGCTGCTGGGGCTGGCCGCCGCGTGTGCGTACGCGCTCACCGCCGCCCTGATGAAGGACGCCATGGCCCGGCTCGACAACGGGGGCGGAGCGGCGGCGCTGTTCACGTCCTGGCAGCTCTACGCCATGGCCGCGGCGGGGGTAGGCGCGCTGTTCCTCCTCCAGAACGCGCTGCAGGCGGGCACGCTGGTCGCTGTCCAGCCGTGTCTGACCCTGGGCGACGCCCTGATCAGCATCCTGTACGGGGTGACCCTGTTCGGCGAGGACCTGCGCACCGGCTGGTGGGTGCTCCCGGAGCTGCTGGCGCTCGGCCTGATCGCCGCGGGCTGCATGGAACTGGCGCGCTCGCCGCTGGCTTCCGGGGACGCGACAGCCCCGGCCCGTGAGCGGCGGGTGGACTGAATCGCCGCATGGGGGGCCGGGGCCGGGCGCCTGCCAGGGGCGGGCGGCTACTTGCTGACCGCGAAGCGCATCAGGGCCTGCTCGTCGCCCTGCTTGATCTTCCCCGTCTCGTTGATCACCTCAAGCTTCCAGCTTCCGCCGACGCGGAACGCCTTGGCCACGGCGCAGCCGTTGTCGTTGCTGAGCAGGCTCGGCCAGATGTCCGCGACCTGCTGGGTGGTGCCACCCGTCGCGTCGTACACCTTGAAGCTGATGTTGCGCGCGCTCTGGAAGGAGCTGTGCTTCTTGTACGCGGCGGCGATGAAGACGACCGACGTGATGTTGCCCGGGACCCTGGCGAAGTCGACGGTCACGGTCTCGTCGTCGCCGTCACCGTGCCCGGTCTGGTTGTCGCCGCTGTGCTGCAGCGAGCCGTTGCCCAGCGGGTCCAGGGAGTCCAGTCCGGCCAGCCGCACGGGCTCCGCGCCCTGCATCGCGATGGCGATCAGGTCGAGGTCGGTGCCCTTCTTCTGACGAAGCTTCCCCATCAGCCCGCCACTGGCTCCGACCGTGGGGTCCCAGGACACCCCGATGGACAGGTGGGTCACCCCGTCCAGATCCGCCGGGCCGTCTTCCTTCTTCAACGTGATCATGCGTGATCCTCTTCGTGGCGAGTTTCCTACAGGTTGAGTGTGCCTGGTGTCTTCCGCAGGCAGCCCACCAGGGGCAAAATTTCGACCAAGTGTTTGACGACTCAAACCGAATTGTCCTGCGTCGGCACGATGTGATCGCAGGCTTCCTCGTGATAAAGGTCCGCCGTCTCCACAACGCCCCGAGCACACAGCGCCTCGATGTCGGAGCGGCTGCGGCCCAGGTCGGCGAGGATCTGCCCGGTGTGCCGGCCCGCCGCGGGTACCGGGTCCATCCGCGGGCCGACGCCGCCGAGGTCCACCGGTGGCAGGAGTGCCTGTACGGGGCCGGGGGCGCCGGGCACGGAGATATCGCGCCAGCGGTCGCGCTCGGTGAGCGCGGGGTGGTCGAGGAATTCCATGACGGAGTTCACGCCGGCGTTGGCGATGGCCGCCCGGTCCAGGAGGTCCATGGCCTCCGCGCTGCCGAGGTCCGCGAACCGTGCGGCCACGATGGCGTTGAGCTCCTCGCGGTGCGCGACCCGGTCGGAGCCGGTGACGAACCGGGGGTCGTCGACGAGTCCGGGCCGGCCGAGGACGGTGCCGCACAGGGCCTCCCACTCGCGCTCGTTCTGGATGGAGAGCATCACGTCCTTGCCGTCGGCGGCGGTGAAGGGGCCGTACGGCGCGATCGTGGCGTGCTGCGCACCGATCCGCGGGGGCTGGGTCCCGCCGTAGCGCGTGTAGTACGCGGGCTGGCTCATCCACTCGGCGAGGGCGTCGAAGAGGGAGACCTCGACCGTGGGGGCCCGGCCGGTGGTGGCCCGGGTGAAGAGGGCGGACAGGATGCCGCTGTAGGCGTACATCCCGCCGGCGATGTCCGCGACGGAGATCCCCGAGCGCGCGGGCTCGTCGGGTGAGCCCGTGATCGACAGCAGCCCGGTCTGGCACTGCACCAGGAGGTCGTACGCCTTGCGTCCGGACCACGATCCGCTGGTGCCGTAGCCGCTGACCGTGCAGGTGATGAGGGAGGGATGCCGGGCCTGGAGGGCCGCGGCGCCGAGACCCATCCGGTCCGCCGCTCCGGGCGCGAGATTCTGCACGAACACATCGGCTCCGGCGATGAGTTCATCGAGGATCTCGCGCCCCTCCGGCGCCTTGACGTCCAGGGTCAGGGACTCCTTGGAGCGGTTGAGCCAGACGAAGTAGCTGGCCTGGCCGTGCACGGTGGTGTCGTAGCGGCGGGCGAAGTCACCGCCGCCGGGACGCTCGACCTTGATGACGCGGGCGCCGAGGTCGGCCAGCTGACGGGTGGCGAAGGGCGCGGCGACGGCCTGTTCCAGGCTGACGACGGTGATGCCCGCGAGCGGGAGCGGAAACGGTTCGGTCATGCGCCCATACTCCCGGGGCGGTCACCGCGGGAGGATGCGGCCGGCCCGGCCGGCTCAGACGGTCGGCTCCGGCACCACCAGTGGCGTACCGAGGAGCTGATGCCCGCCGCTGGCGAGCATGCGCACCTCTCCGCGCTCGCTGATCTCCGCGCGGACGATCCCGGTCTCGTCCTCGTAGACCGGGTATCCGCCCGCCCCGGACTGCGCGGTCCGCCGGACGGTCACCGTGTCGTCCTCCACGGCGGACGACTGAAACACCAGCTGATAGCTCTCCGGGTACTCCATGACGGCCTCTCCACGACGGCCTTCGGAAGGACGGTGCGGGCCGGGCTGCGAACGGGCTTCGCCTGCCGCGACACCCGCCCGTCCGGCCTGCACCTTCCATGGTCTCGCACACCGGCCGTCCCCGCCCGTGCACGGCCGCACGGTGCGAGCCCCGGCCCCGGCTGCCTATCCTGAAGGGGTACGGGAAGTTCCAAGGCAATCGGGCCGGTACGGCCCTTTGCTCCCGCGTCGTACGGCAGGCATGGCCCGGGATCCCCGACACCGGGAAGGGAAACGTCATGGAAGGTGCCGACCGGGGCGACGATGTGTACCAGCCCCAGCAGCCGGAGGCCTCCGACCCCGTCGAGCAGCTCGACGCGGCGGACACCCTCGACAACCGGCAGCTCGCCGACGTCCTGGACGAGGGGTACTCGCCTCCCGAACGGCCATGGGCCGTGGAGGACCGGGGCACCACCGGGTCCGAGCAGCTCAGCGGGGAGACGCTGGACGGCCGGCTGGCCAGGGAGCTGCCCGAGACCGCCGATCGGTCCGGCGACGACGAGGGCGACCTGTCCGACGGGGACGGAGAGCCCCGGGACGCGGAGGTCGGGGACGTCCGCGCCGGACGGCTCACCCGCGAACTGGACCTGGACGAGCCGGACAGCATGGCCGGCGAGGACGTCGGGATCGACGGGGCGGCGGCGTCCGCCGAGGAGGCGGCCATGCACGTCATTCCGGACGCGCAGCCGTAGGGCCTCTGCCGGGACCGCCTCCGCCGCCCTTACCCCGGAGGTAATCGACGCCCTCCGCCCCGTGCGACATCGTGTTCCTCACCAGCACAGCGCTCCCGGCCCAGCGGCCGGAGCCGAGGGAGAGGACCGCACGATGACCGCATACGACGAGGCCGTCCAGCGCTACTTCGCCGCGTGGAACGCCGCCACCCCCGAGGAGCTGGAGAAGGCCGTCGCCGCGGCGTTCACCGAGGACGCCACGTACACCGACCCGCTGGCCGACGTACGAGGGCACGAGGCGCTGGCCGCCGCGATCAGCGGCGCACAGCAGCAGTTCCCCGGGTTCTCCTTCCGGCCGGCCGGGGCGGTGGACGGGCATCACGCCCTCGCCCGCTTCGGCTGGGAGCTGGTCGCCGCGGCCGACGGCTCGGCGCCCGTCGCCGGCTCGGACGTGATCACTCTCGCCGATGACGGGCGGATCAGCTCGGTCAGCGGCTTCCTGGACCGCGTGCCGGTGTCCTGACTGCGCACCCGGGAGCGGACGGCGGTGCAGCGCCGGGTCGGTGCTCCAGCACGAAGGCCAGTGCGAGCGGTACGGGAGTCAGCCCGGCCTCGTCGTCACCGGGCCTCCGCCAGGCCGATGCCGAAGTGCCCCTCGCTGCGGTCGACGGTCTCGAACAGCCGGTTGGCGGGCCTCGGCAGCCCGTAGTGCCCGCGCAGGGTGCTCGCGGTGTACTCGGTACGGAACAGGCCGCGTTCCTGGAGGATCGGCACCACCCGGTCGACGAAGACCTCCAGGCCGGAGGGGAGGACGGCGGGCATGATGTTGAAACCGTCGGCGGCCCCGCTGTCGTACCACTGCTCGATGGTGTCGGCGACCTGCTCGGCGGTTCCGGCGAAGGTGCGGTGGCCGCGGCCGCCACCGAGCCGGCCGATCAGCTGACGTACGGTCAGCTTCTCGCGCCTGGCCAGCTCCACGATGAGCGTGTAGCGGCTCTTGGCACCCTCGATCTCGTCCTCGGTGGGGATGTCATCGGGGAGTTGTGCGTCGAGGTCCAGGTCGTCCGGGGCGATCCTCAGCGTCCGGGCGAGCTGGCGCTTGGCGTACTCGGGGACGATGAGGCCCTCCAGCTCGGCGTCCAGCGCCAGCGCCTCGGCCTCGGTGTCGCCGATGACGGGCACGATGCCGGGCAGGATCTTGATGCCTTCGGGGCTGCGGCCGATGACCTCGGCGCGCTGCTTGACGTCCTTGTAGAAGGCGATGCCTTCCTCCAGGGTCTGCTGGGCGGTGAACACCGCCTCCGCGTAGCGGGCCGCGAAGTCCTTGCCGTCCTCGCTCGATCCGGCCTGTACGAGCAACGGATATCCCTGCGGGGGCCGTTGCACGTTGAGCGGGCCGTCGACGCGGAAGAACTCGCCGTTGTGCTCGATCTTCCGTACGCGGTCGGCCAGGGCGTGGACGCCGCGTTCCTTGTCGGCGATCACGGCGTCGTCGGCCCAGCTGTCCCAGAGCTTGGTGGAGACCTCGACGAACTCGCCGGCCCGGCGGTAGCGGTCGTGGTGCAGCGGGGTGTCGTCGAGGCCGAAGTTGCGGGCCGCGTCGGCCCCCGCGGTGGTGACGATGTTCCAGCCGGCCCGGCCGCCGGAGACATGGTCCAGCGAGGCGAACCGGCGGGCCAGGTTGTACGGCTCGTTGTAGCTGGTGGACGCGGTGGCGATGAGGCCGATGCGCTCGGTGGCCCCGGCGAGCGCGGTGAGCAGGACGGTGGGCTCCAGCTTGGCGGCGGGCCGCCGGCCGGGGTCGCCCATCAGGACGGGGCTGTCGGCGAGGAACAGCGAGTCCAGCCGGCCGCGTTCGGCGATCCGGGCGAGGTTCTTGTAGTGCTCGATGTCGGAGTCGGCCCCGGCCGGGCTGCCGGGCAGCCGCCAGGACGCCTCGTGGTGGCCGGTGGACATCAGGAACGCGTTGAGGTGCAACTGCTTGCGGTCAGGCGTGCGGGACATGGGATTCCTTCGCTTCGGCAGGGGTCTGGGGCTGGGGCACGCCGAGGGCGGTGAGCAGCGTGTCGCGGTACTCCTGGAACCGGGGGTCCCGGCGGGAGCGCGGGGTGGGCAGGTCGACGACGAGGTCGACGGAGATCCGTCCGTCCTCCAGGACGAGGACCCGGTCGGCGAGTTCGACGGCCTCGTCGACGTCGTGCGTGACCAGGAGGACCGCGGGGCGGTGGCGTTCGTACAGTTCCCGCAGCAGGTCGTGCATCTTGATCCGGGTCAGTGCGTCCAGGGCGCCGAACGGCTCGTCCGCCAGGAGGAGTTCGGGTTCCCGGACCAGGGCGCGGGCCAGCGCGGCGCGCTGCTGCTCACCGCCGGAGAGCTCGTGCGGCCAGGACCGGTCGCGGCCCTCCAGGCCGACCTCGGCCAGTGCGGTGAGACCGCGTTCGCGGGTCCTGGGGCCGCGCAGCCCGAGGATCACGTTGTCGATGATCCGGAGCCAGGGCAGCAGCCGGGAGTCCTGGAAGGAGAGCGACACCCGGTCGGGGACCGTGAGTTCACCGGAGCCCTCGACGGTGTGGTCGAGCCGGGCGACGGCCCGCAGCAGCGTGGACTTGCCGGAGCCGCTGCGGCCGAGCAGGGCGGTGAACTCGCCCGGCGCCACGGTGAGATCGAGTTCCTTGAGGATGTCGCGGTCACCGAACCGGCGGACCAGCTTCCCGGTGCGGATGGCCGGGCGCTCCGCGACCGCCGTCGTACCGGCCCCGTGGGCGGGGTTCAGCCCGCCAGAGTGCGTCGCCATGACAGGACCTTCCTCTCGACGGCGCGTACCGCCGCGTCCGATGCGAAGCCGAAGATCCCGTAGGCCACCAGGCCCACGACGATCACGTCGGACTGGGCGTACTGCTGGGCCTGGAACATCATGTAGCCGATGCCGCTGGTGGCGTTGATCTGCTCGACGACGATCAGTCCGAGCCAGGACGCGGTGACGCCGAGGCGCAGCCCGACGAAGAAGCCGGGCAGCGAGCCGGGCACCACGACCTTGCGGACGAACTGCGCCCGGCTCAGGTCGAGTCCCTCGGCGAGCTCGACATACTTGCTGTCGATGCCGGTCAGCGAGGCGTACGTGTTGATGTACATGTTCACCGCGACGCCGAGCGCGATGACGGTCACCTTCATCTGTTCGCCGATGCCGAGCCAGAGGATCAGCAGCGGGAGCATGGCCAGGGAGGGGATGGCCCGCTTGATCTGGAGCGGCCCGTCCAGCAGGTACTCGCCGGTGCGGCTGAGTCCGGCGGCGACGGCGAGGAGCACCCCGGCGGTCACCCCGAAGAGCAGACCGAGTCCGGCGCGCTGGAGCGAGATGAGGACGTTGTCCTGGAGCCGGCCGCTGGAGACGAGGTCGGACGCGGTGGAGAGGACCGTGCCGGGTCCGGACAGGATCCGGGGGTCGAGGTAGCCGATGGCGGAGGCGAACCACCACAGGGCGATGACCAGCACCGGGCCGATCAGCCGCCCGAAGGGGATGGCCCGGCCGGGGCCGAGCCGCCTGCGGGTGGCACGGGGCACGGGCGGGGCGGACTTCGTCCCGGCCCCCGGCTCCCCGGCCTTCCTCAGTGGCACGGCAGCCGGGCTCACGCGGCCTGCCGTGCGGGTGTTCGTCAGCAGTTCGGTCATGACGTCTCCCGGTACCGGGCGGCCACGGCCTTGGCCGCGATCCCCTCGAAGCGGCGGTCGAACAGCTCGGCGACGTCCTGCTTCGGCACGAAGCCGCCCTCGGCCATCAGGTCGGCGGTCTCCTGCTCCCACGCGATCGCCTTGTCCCAGTCGACCGGGAACTGCGGTTTGTGCAGCGAGGCGACGATGCGCTTGCCGTCCTCCCGGGAGACGCCCTGGTCCTTGACGTAGTAGGTGTCGATCCACTCGTCGGTGTTCTCCCAGGCCCAGGTCAGGCCGCGGGCCCAGAGCGGGATGAAGCTGCGCACGGCGGCGGCCCTGGCCCGGTCGTTCAGCACCTCGTTGGGCGCCCAGAGGACCGTGAGCAGGTCCACCACGTCGGTCTTCACCCCGTGTGCGCCGTCCTTCCCGTACTGGGTGAGGTACTTGGTGAGGGTCGGTTCGCCGAGCGGTGCCACATCGACCTGCTTGGACTGCAGGGCGGTGAGGAACTGCGTGCTGGGCAGGGCGACCAGTTCGACGTCCTTGTTGGCGATGCCCGCCTGCTTCAGTGCGCGCAGGACGACGACACCCTGCGCCTGGCCCTGGGAGAAGCCGATCTTCCTGCCGCGGAAGTCGGCCACGGACCTGATGTCCGAGCCGGGTGCGGTCGCGAAGACGTACGAGGGATGGTTCCGCACCTGCACGGCGACGATCTTCGCCCCGACGCCGATGGCGTGGGCCTGGATGGGCGGAATTCCGGCGTTGACCGCAAGGTCGATGGAATGGGACCGGAATCCCTGGATGATATCGGGCCCCGCGCTCAGGTTGGGCCACTGGGAAACACCGAAGGAAAGGTCCTTCTGCAATCCGGAGGGCTTGAGCTGGAGTTGTGTCGACCGGACCGCTATGGAGAGTTCTGTACCCGGCGGCGGTGCACCCGAGGGGAGTTTTCCGGAGGGTTCGGCGCTTGCCGCTGTTCTGACCTGGGGTGAGCAGGCGGCGAGCGCACCTATGGCCGTCCCGCCGGCGAGGGCGAGAAACGACCTGCGGCCGACGGTCCTGTATGTGTCGTGGTGTGCCATGGTGAATTCCTGATCCGTTGTCGTAGGAGAGGGCGGCTGGTCAGAGGGAGTGGTAGGCGCCGTCGTGGAAGAGCAGCGGGCTGCGTCCCTCGTCGAGCCGGGCGTCCACCACCCGGGCGATGACGATGCGGTGGTCGCCGGCCGGGACGATCTGCTCGGTCTCCAGCCGCAGCCAGCCGGCCACTCCGTCGAGCACCGGCTCCCCCTCCGGCAGGCGTCGCCAGCGGGTGGGGGCGGCGAACCGGTCGATGCCGCTGGTGGCGAAGGTGGTGGCCAGGTCCCGCTGTTCGGCGCCGAGGAAGTTCACGACGGCCGAACCGGCCCGTTCGATGTGCGGCCAGGACGAGGTGCCGGTGCCGATGCCGAACGACACGAGCGGCGGGTCGAGCGAGAGGGAGCTGAGCGAGGTGGCGGTGAAGCCGATCGGGCCGTGGCCCGCGTCGGCGGTGACGACGACGACTCCTGCGGGATAGCGGCGGAACGCCTTCTTGAACCGGTCCGGGGCGATTCCCTTCGTGGCGGGCGCGGCCGGCGCCAGGTACGAGGGCACGGTAATGGTCAACGTCTCTCCCTGATGGAAAGTCGGAAAGGGGCAGAGAAATGCGATGGGGTACGCATGAGGGCAGATCGGAACGCACGGCGGAGCGGACTCCCGCCGGAATTCATCGGGTGGTTATCGGGCACCCGGGCAGGAGCGACAACACAGGCTCGCAGCGCGAACGCCGGCCGACGCGGCCGCGCGGCAGGTGCGCGTCGTCGAGGACGCGTCTCCTGAATTCCGCTGTCGGCTGGTCATGAATCCATCATCCCGTTTCGATTCGGGTCCGGTCAACAATGCAACTGCCTGAATTAAGTCGGATACGAGGACGGGCGCGGGAGGTGAGAGGGCGTCAGGAGACCGCGGGCAGCGCCGGCCAGGGGCCGAGCGGGTCCACGTACAGCTCACCGAGCGCCACCGCACCACCCGCGGTGGCCAGCACGGAGCCGGTGAAGCTGCTCGGCACCACGGCCCGCTCCGGGTCGTCACAGACCCAGGAGCGCTCCGCCACCTCCGCCCGCAGATCCGCCAGACACTCCGGGATCCGGCCCGCCCCGGGTTCGACGACGACGAGCACCTCCGGGTCGAACATGTCCAGCAGCAGGGCCGCCGCCCGGCCGACCAGCCGTGCCCGTCGGCGGAACAGCGCCACCGCCCGCGCGTCCCCGGCCAGCGCCTGTTCCAGGAGCTCCGGAAACGAGCCGACGACCAGCCCCTGCTCGGCGGCCCGCCGCACCATGGCGCGCTCCGACACCTCCGACTGGAGGCAGCCGGCCCGGCCGCAGGAACAGGGCTCGGCGCCGCCCGTCCCACCGGCGCCGAGCGGAAGGTGCGCCACGCTGCCGGCCCCCGAGCGCGGGCCGCGGTGCATGGCCCCCTCGGTGGCGAAGGCCGCGTCCACGACGGCGCCGACGAACAGCAGGACGGTGCTGCTGCGGGTCGACTCCTCGCCGAACAACTGCTCCGCGCGGGCCAGCGCCCGTGAGTGGCTGTCCACGTGGACCGGCAGCCCGGTCGCGGCGGAGAGGATGTCGCGGGCCGGCACGTCGCGCCAGCCGAGGTGCGGGTGTTCCACGACCACCCCGGTCACCGGGTCGACCCGGTGACCGGTGGCCAGGCCCAGGGCGAGCACGGTCCGTCCGCCGGCGTGCGCGGCCACCAGGCCGGGCAGCCGGGCCGCGAGTCCGTCGAGTATGTGGCGGGGTTCGGTGGTGCGGTGCGGCCGCCGGTCCTCGGCGACGATCCGGCCCCGCAGATCCATCAGGGAGACGGTGGAGTGGGCGACGGCGATGTGCGCCCCGGCCACCAGGAAGCGGCCGGTGTCGATCTCGACGGGGATGTGCGGCCGGCCGAGCCCCTTGGGCCCTGCGGTCTCCGCGCTCTCCCGGACCAGTCCGCGGTCGAGCAGCCGGCCGACGTGCCCGCTCACGGAGGCGGGCGAGAGGCCGGTGAGACGGGCGACGGTGGAGCGGGCGACCGGTCCGTGGTCGAGAATCGCGCCGAAGACGGATCCGGTGCCGGTGTGCCGGCGTCCGGAAGCGGGGGCGGGTATGTCGGAGCGGCGCAGCGGGGTGGGGCGGTCCGCGTGAGGGGTGCGGGCGGGCGCGGAAAGACTCTTCACAGTGACTTCCAGGTCCTCGGTGGCAGCGATTGACGCGGTGCGTGCTCCGCGGACGGAGCTGGGGTCTTTCGTTTGGATCAGGCTGGATCGGGGAGCGGGGTCCGGTGCCGTGCATCGCAAGGCGGAGGAGGGAGCCATGGCGACCGACGACAACGCCGCGAGGTGCGGTGCCGGACCCCGCGAGCCCAGCATGATCCAAACGAAAGGCCCCAGGGGCAGACCGCCTGCGGCGCGGAGCCGGAGGGTGCTGCCTCTTCCGTGGAGAGAGACCCTGCGAGGAACCGGGGCGGGCGTGGCCCCCAGTCGCAGGTGTGGTGCTCTCAGGCGCGGTGACACACGGCGGAGCACACACGCTTCAGGTCGATATGACCTCGCGTCGTCAGGTGTGCGGATCGCTGCATGCCGCGCAACGTAGCCGGACCGGCGCAACCCGGTCAAACCATCGCCGCATCCTGGACACCCGTACCCAGGAGGGATGTTGCCCTGTTGTTGCGGCGGCATGGCGGGGGTACGGCGGGCGCGTGAACAGCCGTTCGGGGACCGGGCGGTACGACGACTGCGGGCGGGGCCGCCAGCGGCACCCGGCCGGACGGCGGAACGATTTCTGGAATTAACCTCTGATGCCTTGTCATCGCCGGTTCTACGCGCATAGCTTGTGCTCCCTCATCACACTCTGAGGGGCAGTATCCGTGCGCATATCCAGATCCCGTTCCGTCCTGCTGGCCGGCGCGGTCGCCGTGACCCTCTCGGCGACCGCGCTGCCCGCCGCCTTCGCCGCCCCGTCGTCGACCGCCGTGATCTCCGAGGTGTACGGCGGCGGCGGGAACTCGGGAGCGACGCTCACCCGCGACTTCATCGAGCTGGCCAACTCCGGCTCCGCCGCCTACGACCTGTCCGGGTTCAGCGTCCAGTACCTGCCCGGGGCCCCGTCCGCGGGCTCGCTGTGGCAGGTCTCGGCGCTGACGGGCTCCGTCGCGCCCGGCGGCCGCTATCTGCTCGCCCAGGCCGCGGGCACCGGCGGCACCGTGGCACTGCCCGCCCCGGACGCCACCGGCACCGTCGCCATGTCCGCCGCCAGCGGCACCGTCGCTCTGGTCTCCGGCACCACGCCGCTGACCTGCAGGACAGCGGCCGACTGCGCCACCGACACCCGCATCGTCGACCTGGTGGGCTACGGCTCCGCGGTCGTCCGGGAAGGCAGCGGACCGGCCACCGGCGCCTCCGCCACCGCCTCCGTGGCGCGCGCGGCCTCCCTCTCCGACACCGACGACAACGCGGCGGACCTCTCCGCCGCGGCCCCCACCCCCGTCAACGCGGCCGGCGAGACGTCCGGCGGCGGCACGGACCCGGGCGACCCGGGCAACCCGACCGAGCCCGGCACCGTGCGTGTGCACGACATCCAGGGCATCACCCGGGTCTCCCCGCTGGACGGCAAGGCAGTGACCGGGGTGCCCGGCATCGTCACCGCGGTCCGCACCACGGGTTCGAAGGGCTTCTGGATCCAGGACACCGCCCCGGACGAGGACCCGCGCACCGGCGAGGGCGTCTTCGTGTACACCGGCTCCACCGCCCCGGCGGTCGCGGTGGGCGACTCCGTCCTGGTCAGCGGCACGGTCGACGAGTACTACCCGTCGGCCACCACACAGTCCATCACCGAGATCACCGCCCCCAGGACCACGGTCCTCTCGTCCGGCCACGCGCTTCCGGCGCCGGTGGTGCTCGACGCGGCCGCGGTGCCGGCCGCCTATGTCCCCTCGGCGGACGGCGGATCGGTCGACGCGCTGCCCCTGGAGCCGTCGACGTACGCCCTCGATCTCTACGAGTCACTCGAAGGCACCCGCGTACAGATCGCCGACACCCGGGTCACGGGTGCCACGACCGCGTACGACGAGATCTGGGTGACGGTCGAGCCGAAGCAGAACCCGACCCGGCGCGGCGGCACGCTGTACTCCTCGTACACCGACCAGAACACCGGCCGGATCAAGGTGATGTCGCTCGACGCCACGCGCCCCTTCCCCGTCGGGAACGTCGGCGACGTGCTGTCCGGCACCACCACCGGTGTGATCGACTACGCCTCGTTCGGCGGCTACAACCTCCAGGCCACCGAGCTCGGCACGCTCACCGACCGCCATCTGCAGCGCGAGGTCACGCGGAAGCAGAAGGGCGGCGAACTCGCCGTCGCCACGTACAACGTGGAGAACCTGGACGCGCTCGACGAGCAGACCAAGTTCGACACGCTGGCCAAGGGCGTCGCGGTGAACCTCTCCTCCCCCGACATCGTCTCGCTGGAGGAGATCCAGGACGACAACGGCGCGGTCAGCGACGGCACGGTCGGCTCCGAGGCGACGCTGAAGCGGTTCACCGACGCGATCGTCGCGGCGGGCGGACCCCGCTACGCCTGGCGCTATGTCGCCCCGCAGGACGGCCAGGACGGCGGCGAGCCCGGCGGCAACATCCGTAACGTCTTCCTCTTCAACCCGCACCGGGTCTCCTTCGTGGACCGTGCGGGCGGCGACGCGACGACCGCGGTGACGGCTGTGCCGACGCGGAAGGGCGTCACCCTGTCGGTGTCGCCCGGCCGGATCAGCCCGGCGAACGAGGCGTGGTCCGACAGCCGCAAGCCGCTGGTCGGTGAGTTCCGCTTCCACGGGAAGCCGGTGTTCGTGATCGGCAACCACTTCACCTCCAAGGGCGGCGACCAGCCGCTGCACGGCCGCTACCAGGAACCGTCGCGCAGTTCGGAGACGAAGCGGGTCCAGCAGGCGGCGGAGGTCAACACCTTCGTCAAGTCGCTGCTGGCGGCAGACAAGTCGGCGCGGGTCGTCACGCTCGGCGACCTGAACGACTTCGCGTTCTCACCGACGATGTCCGCGCTGACCGCAGGCAAGGCGCTCAAGCCGCTCATCACCACGCTGCCCGCGAACGAGCAGTACAGCTATGTGTACGAGGGCAACTCGCAGACGCTGGACCACATCCTGACGAGCCCCGGCATCCGGCGGTTCGACTACGACGTGGTGCACATCAACGCCGAGTTCGCGGACCAGGCGAGCGACCACGACCCGCAGATCGTGCGGGTGAAGGTGGACGGCCGCCGCTGATCCCGGCCGCAGGCCGTTCAGCTGCCCGGCCGCGGCAGGACCGGACCTGCCGCGCCCGCACGCGGGCGCGGCAGCGAGGGCAACGGCCCCAGGGCGGGCGCGGCCTCCAGGGGCCGGTCGGTGAAGAAGCGGGCCACCAGGTCCGCCACATCGTCGGGCCGCTCCAGCACGACCCAGTGGTCGGAGTCGCCGATCGTCAGGAAACGGCTGCCCTCGATCGTCGCCGCGAAGGCGCGCTGCCGCTCGGGTGAGGTCACGGTGTCGTGCTCGCCCGCGAAGACGAGCGCGGGCACCCCGCTCAACCCGCCGGAGAAGTCGGGCCGGTGACCCAGCGCCCGGCGCAACGACTGCGCCGCGTGCGGGGAATGGGTGAGCGCGTGCACGAACGAACGCCGGACATAGCGCCGCGCGAGCTCCCTGCGGTGCACCCGGCGCCGCGGGTCCAGGCACATCAGCGCCTCGGCGGTGATGGTGGCGAGCCCCTCCACGTCGCTGGTGCCCAGCCGGTCGACCGCGCCGCCCCAATGGGCCCGCTGGGCCTCGCTGATGTGTGCCGGCACGCCGCCGAGGACCAGCCGGGCGATCCGCCCGGGGTTCCGCCGGGCGCAGCCGAACGCGATCGCCGTGCCGTAGGAGAACCCGAAGAGGTTGACCCGGTCCGCGCCCAGGTCGTCGATGACGGCCGCGACGGCGTCGTACAGGACGTCGTCGCCGGTGCCGGGCGGCAGCGGGTCGGCGGCGCCCATGCCGGGGAGGTCGGCGGTGACGACCGGGGCGTGCGGGCCGAGGTGCTCGTCCATCTGCGGCCAGCCGTACATTCCCTGGAGCGCCCCGCCGAGGACGACGACCGGATCGGTGCGGGGCGAGGGCTGCGCCAGGACGCGGTAGCTGTAACGCAGCCCGTGCACCGACAGGTTCCGGATGATCTCGTCGGGCATGGTCATCGGTCCTTGGGCCTTTCGTTCGGATCAGGCCCGGGTGAGGACGAGTGCGGCGTTGTGCCCGCCGAAGCCGAGCGAGGTCTTCACGGCCGCGTCGAACACGCCCGGCCTGGCTTCCTTCCTCACCACGTCGACCGGGATCTCCGGGTCGGGGACGTCGAGGTTGACGGTGGGCGGTACGAGCTGGTGCTGGAGGGCCAGGACCGTCAGCGCGGTCTCGATGCCGCCCGCCGCGCCCAGGGTGTGTCCGGTCATGGCCTTCGTCGAGGTGACGAGGGGGTGCTCGCCCAGGACCCGGCGCAGCATCGTCGCCTCGATCAGGTCGTTCGCCACGGTCGAGGTGCCGTGGGCGTTGACGTGCCCGATGTCGGCGGCGGCCACCCCGGCGTCCGCGAGTGCGGTGCGCAGGGCCCGTTCGATGCCGAGCCCGTCGGGGTCGGGGGCGACGGCGGAGTACGCGTCGCTGGAGGCCCCGTAGCCGGCGACGTGGGCCCGGACGGTGGCGCCGCGGGCCGCCGCGTGTTCGGGGCGTTCCAGGACGAGGAGGCCGGCGCCCTCGCCGACGACGAAGCCGTCGCGGTGGGTGTCGAAGGGGCGGCAGGCCCCCTCGGGGTCGTCGCGCCGGGTGGATACGGCCTTCAGCTGGCAGGCGCTGGCGATCAGCAGCCGGGAGCAGACGGACTCGGCGCCTCCCGCGACGACGATGTCGCAGGCGCCGGTGCGCAGCATCTGGTGGGCGGTGCCGATGGCGACCGTGCCGGAGGAGCAGGCGGTGGAGACGGCCTGGCTCGGGCCGCGTGCGCCGAGGTCGGTGGCGACGCTGCTGGCGGCGCCGTTGACGACGGTGAGCGGGGCGAGTTTCGGCGAGACCCGGCGGGCGCCGCGCTCGGTGAGGGCGGTGTGCTGCTCGTCGTAGAAGGGCAGTCCGCCGTGGGCGGAGCCGATGACGACGGCGACGCGGCCGCTGTCCCAGACCGAGGGGTCGAGCCCGGCGTCCGCGACGGCCTCGCGGGCGGCGATGACGGCGAGCTGCGAGAAGCGGTCCATGAGCCGCTGGGCGGCGATCCCGAGCACGGCCTTCGTGTCGAGGCCGGTGATGGTGTACATGAAGTCGCACGGCAGGTCGTGGAGTTCGGGCCGGTGCAGGACCGAGGGCGCTTCGATGGCCTCGGACACCCCGCGCCAGGTGGCCGCGGTACCCACGCCGGCCGCGGTGACCAGACCGATGCCGGTGACGGCGGCGGCGAACGGCTCGGGGCGGTACGGGGCCGTCATGCCGCGGCCTTCCGGTGCACGTGCACGGCATCGACCAGCCGGCCGACGGTGTCGCGCGAGGTCAGCTGGACGTCGTCCAGGTCGACGCCCAGCCGGTCCTCGATGAGGAGCCGCAGTTCCTCCAGGGCCAGGGAATCCAGCCTGAGCTGCCGCAGCGACGCCTCGGGGCGGATCGCTGCCGGATCGGTCCCGAAGTTCGCCACCAGCAAGGTGCTGATCTCGTCTGCCGTGCTCATGGGGCACTCCTCCGCTGTCGTACGCGGTGACGCCTTGCCGCGTGAAGGTGTGAGTGCCATCGGGGGACGCCGGCTGGTCCGGAGGAACCTTTTATACGCCCTGCCGGGGGCGGGTCCGGTCCGCGTTCCCCCGTGCGGTGGGGGGTTGTCCAGGTGTGCGAATCCGCTGGTGCGTACGCCGGGGTGCGACGATGGGGCGGAAGATACGCGAGAGGGAGATCCGGGCATGGCAGTGGAGAACGGCAACGAGACACCCGCACAGGTCAGCCCGAGCACCTGGGTGGCGAAGCAGGCCGAGTTGTACGAGTCGTCGGGCGGCACGAAGGGCACCACGCAGCTCGGCGTCCCCTGCCTGCTGCTGGACTACGTCGGCCGGCGCAGCGGCGCGCTGCGGCGCACGGTGCTGATGTACGGGCGCGACGGCGACGACTACCTGATCGTGGGGTCGAACGGCGGCTCGGACAGCCATCCGCTCTGGTACCTGAACCTGCTCGCGAACCCGGCCGTCGAGCTCCGGGTGGGCCCCGAGCGCTTCCCGGCCGTCGCGGAGACACTGTCCGCCGGGGAGAAGGAGCGGGTGTGGCCGCATCTGGTGGAGGTCTTCCCCCGGTACGCGCAGTACCGGGACGGAACCGACCGCGACATCCCGGTGGTCCGGCTGCGGCGGACCGCTCCGGCCGCGGGCTGATCAACGGGCCTCCTCATGGCGGGGCTTCGCCCGTAAACTCCGCGATCATGACGATCGAAACGACTCAGGCAGCCGGAACGGCCGAGGCCGAGGCCCTGTTCTCCACCATGTCCACGATGCGCGCGATGCGCCGTCTCAAGCCGGAGCCCGTGCCGGACGAGACGCTTGAGCAGCTCATACAGGCCGCTGTCTGGGGTCCCAGCGGCGGGAACATGCAGTGTTACGAGTACGTGGTGGTGACGGACCGCGAGGTGATGGCACGTCTGGCTCCGCTGTGGAAGCGGTGTGTGGACGCGTATCTGGCGACGACCGGGAAGTACACGCCGAAGGGCATGGACAACGCGGCGTACGGCCGGATGGTCGCCGCGATCGAGTACCAGCGTGACCACTTCGCCGATACGCCCGCGCTGATCGTGCCCTGCTACCGGTTCCCGGAGCCCCGGATGGAGGAGGAGGGCCTGGCCGCCTACGCGCAGGCGCTCGGTCCGGCGGGGGTCGAGCACATGATGACCACCCAGACCCGTTTCCAGGCGCTCGCCGAGGGGTCCTGCGTGTACCCGGGGGTCCAGAACATCCTGCTCGCCGCCCGCGCGCTGGGGCTCGCGGCGAACGTCACCATCTGGCACCTGATGCTGGAGCAGGAGTGGAAGGAGGCGCTGGGCATCCCCGAGGACATGGAGACCTTCGCCGCCATTCCCGTCGGATGGCCGCAGGGCAATTTCGGTCCGATCAGGCGCCGCCCGGTGGCCGACGTCATCCACCGCGACCGCTGGTAGCACCTGCCGTCAGGACCCCGCCCGCCGAGGCGGGGTCCTGACTCCCCGCCTCCCCTGACCCGACCTCAACTCCATTGGAGTGAAAGGGACTTCGACACGCGACACCGTCGTTGTCATGCCCCGAACAGATGGATACCCTGAGCGGGCTTCGCGGCCCCTCTGCCCACCCCACCCGGGCGCGGGGCCGTTCTTCTCCCCCACAGAGCAGGAGCAGGTATGCCCACACGCGCCGCCGCCCACACCAAGGCCCGCGCTTCCGTGCTGGCGGCCCTCACCGCCACCGTCCTGGCCGCGACCGGCACCCCGGCCCTCGCCTCGACGGACACCGGGCACCCGATGAACCGGGCGTTCGAGCAGGCGGCCGAGACGTTCGACGTCCCGCGCGATCTGCTCGCCGCCGTCGGATACGGCGAGACCCGGCTCGACGGCCACTCCGGGCGCCCCAGCCAGGCCAACGGCTACGGCATCATGCACCTGGTCAGCAACCCCACGAACCGGACCCTGGAGCGGGCCGCCACCCTCACCGGGACGCCCCTGGCCGAGCTCCGCTCCGACACGGCGGCCAACATCATGGGCGGCGCGGCGGTGCTGCGCGGTTACGCGGACAGGCTCGGGCTCGACGCCCGGGACCGCGACGACCTCGGCTCCTGGTATCCGGCCGTCGCCCGCTACAGCGGCACCGAGGGGGCCGCCGCCGCCCTCTACGCCGACACGGTCTACACCTTCCTGGCGGACGGGCTGGACGCCGTCTCCCCGGACGGCGAGCGGATCTCCGTGACGGGGCGCCCGGTGTCACCGCACAAGGGTGCGCTCACCGCCGCGGACGTGAGCACCCGGAGTGCCGACTACCCGTCGGCGCTCTGGGTCCCGGCGAACGCGAACAACTACGCCACGGGCCGCTCGGCGGCGATCGACAAGGTGGTCATCCATGTCACGCAGGGCTCGTACGCGGGCTCGATCAGCTGGTTCCAGGACCCGGCGTCCGAGGTGAGCGCCCACTACGTGGTGCGCTCGTCGGACGGCCAGATCACCCAGATGGTGCGTGACAGCGACACCGCCTACCACGCACGGAGCGCCAACGCCTCGGCGCTCGGCATCGAGCACGAGGGGTTCATCGACGACCCGTCCTGGTTCACGGACTCGATGTACCGGTCATCGGCGGCCCTGACGGCGTATCTGTGCGACCGGTACGGCATCCCGAAGGACCGGGCGCACATCATCGGGCACAGCGAGGCACCGGGCAACGACCACACCGACCCGGGCCCGTACTGGGACTGGACCCGCTACATGGAGCTGGTCGGCGGGAGCACCGGCGGCAGTCCCGGCGCGGACGGGCTGAGCTTCACCGCGTACGCGACACAGCAGAGCGGGTCGACGGGTGCCCAGGTCAAGGCCGTTCAGACGCTGCTGAACGCGCAGGGCTATCCGGCGGGCGAGGCGGACAGCAGCTTCGGCACGGCCACGCAGAGCGCGGTGAAGGCGTTCCAGACCGCGCGCGGGCTGGAGGCCGACGGCGTGGTGGGGTCGAAGACGTGGACGGCGCTGCTGTCCGCGGGCACCACGCCCACGCTCGCCGAGGGGGCTTCGGGTGACGGCGTGAAGCGGCTCCAGCGCGCGCTGACCGCGGCGCTCGGCTCGACGGTCGGTGTCGACGGGAGCTTCGGGCCGGGGACGGCCACCGCGGTGCGCAGCTACCAGACCGGCCGGGGCCTGACGGCCGACGGCATCGTGGGTCCGGGCACCTGGGCGGCGCTTCAGGCGGGCCGCTGACGGAGACGGCCGAAAGGCGGGGCGGTGCGCACGGCACCGCCCCGCCTTTCGCGCGCCCCGGCCCACGCGCCGAACGCTCCCGGCCCCGGCACCGGAACACCCCCGTCGCACCCGCCTCGATGCTCCTGCAGGGATCACGGGTGATCGTGACGGAGAGGCGGTTCGGAACGTGGCGCCCAGGCCTGAGACGCGGGAACGGCCGGCGGGTGCGGCGCCGGCCGCGCCGGGCGGCGGGCGGCCTGGACGGGACCGCCGGGGCGGCCGGTCATCAGCCGGACGGCCTGGTGCCGCTCGGCCTATCATGACGCAATGAAGTTCGTGATGGTGCCGGGTGGTTGGCAAGGTGGATGGGTGTTCGACTCCGTGGCCGCCGAACTGCGCCGAGCCGGTCACCACGTCGAGGCCGTGACGCTGTCGGGGCTGGAGCCTGACGGCCCGGCCGATCCGGGCCGTCCGCCGAACCTCGACACCCATATCGACCAGGTGGCCGAGATCATCGACCGTAGCGACGGAACGCCCCTGGCACTGTGCGGGCACAGCTACGGCGGAATGGTGATCGCCGGTGTCGCGGACCGGCTCGGCGACCGCATCGACCAGCTCGTCTTCATCGACGCCTACGTCCCGGACGACGGGGATTCGTGCTGGTCCCTGACCAGCGACAGTTTCCGGGACCTGTTCATCGCCGGCGTACACGCCGACGGCCGTTGGGTCGCCGTCCCTGACGGGCTCGACCCCCGCGCGCGACCGCACCCACTCGCCAGTTTCGTTCAGTCGATCAGGCTGAGGGCGAAGCCCGGGGACGTGCTCGGCCGAACCTTCATCAGCGGTGGCGCGTGGCCGGGCAGCCCGTTCGCGGACCTGCCCGAGCGGTTGCGCAGCGACTCGGCCTGGCGGGTTCACGAGATTCCCGTGGGGCACAACATCGCCCGCCGCGACCCGCACAGCCTCGCGGCCCTTCTCGGCACACTGGCGCCCGGCTTCGCCTGACGCGCGGCCGCCGCCCACAGCGCCGTGCCACCGCCGCGTTCGCCTTCGCCTTCGCCTTCGCCTTCGTCTTCGTCTTCGTCGGGATGGACGCTCGCCGGGGCGTGGATCCACCCCCATGGGCTCTTCGTCACGTTTGGGTAACCTGCCGGAAACCCTTGACGTTTCTCCTGACGTCTTCCTAACCTCCTCGTGTAGTCGCTCTTCACGTGCTGCGGCGCTTTCCGCAGTGTTTTGACAGGCACAGACATAGACCACCTGTCGGTGGTTTCGTCATGCCTGTTTTTTTTGTGCTCCCCGTGCCGCCGATGGGTCTTCCTCGAAGGCGGATTCATGGCACAACGTCCGAGCGTCAAAGGCGTCGCCGACGTCGTTGCGCTCATCGATGGGCTGGGAAAGATCACCGGCCGGGCGCAAGTCATCTGGTTCCTCGTGTTCGGCGGGCTGTTCCTCGACGCCTATTCGAATGCGGCACTGAGCGCCGGTCTGGGACCGATGACGTCCCAGATGGAGCTGACCAGCACGCAGGTCTCGATCCTCACGGCCACCGCTCCGGCCCTGGCGATCATCTTCAACCCGGTCGGCGGCTGGCTCGCCACCCGGATCGGCCGGGTCCCCCCGCTGCTCATCGCCAAGGTCTTCGCCATCGCGGGCGCCCTGATCGCCGCGTTCGCCGGTGACTTCACGGTCGTCTGGGTCGGCCGGGTCCTGGTGGGAGTCGCGTACGGCATCGACTTCGCCGTCGCCATGGCCCTGCTCGCCGAGTACACGCCCGCCAAGCTCGGCGGCCGGCTGAACCTGTGGCAGGCCGTCTGGTACGTCGCCACCACCAGCAACCTCGCGCTCGCCCTGATCTTCTTCAACCTGGACGTCGGCGCGGACATCTGGCGCTGGTCGGTCGGCTCGGCCGCCGTGGTCGCCGTGGCGCTGCTCGTGGGCCAGTGGCTGATGCTCAGGGAGAGCCCCACCTGGCTGGCGAGCAAGGGCCGCCTGGACGACGCCGTCCTCAACCTGGACCGGATCTACGGCATCAAGGCGGTCGCCGGAAAGCCGGACGCGGCGACCCGCGCCGCGACCGCCGCACCCGCCATCGGCTTCCGCCAGGCCGGACTGCTCTTCAAGGGCGAGTACCTGCCGCGCACGATCCTCTCCTCGGTCATCTCGCTCGGGCAGTCGATGCAGTACTTCGCGGTCGGCTGGTATCTCCCGCTGATCAGCCTGACGATCTTCGGCGAGAGCTTCGAGAAGGCCACGATCGGCTCGATGGTGTTCAACGCCTTCGGTATCGCGGGCGGGCTGCTGTCCGCGTACTTCGGCCGCAGGCTCGGACTGCGGCTCAGCTCCGCCGCCGGATTCGCCGGGGTGTTCGTCGCCCTGATCGCGATGGGACTCACCTTCGAGAAGGTCCCGACGGCCGTGGCGTTCCTGCTGCCGGTGCTGTTCATCCTCTGCCACTCCGCCGGCCCCGGCGCCAACGGCAAGTCCATCGCCGCGCTCTCGTACAGCAGTGATGTGCGCGCGCTCGGCACCGGTGTCACCGGGATGGTCGGCAGCTTCGGCAGTGTCGCCGGGCTGTACCTCTTCCCGCAGATCAAGGAGTCGCTCGGCCTCGCCGACACCTTCCTGGTGCTCTCCGTCGTCCCGCTGCTCGGCATGATCACCTGTCTGGCCATCAAGTGGGACCCGATGAAGGCCGCTTCGCCCGACGAGGCCGCGGCGGAGCAGGCAGCAGAGGCGCAGGAACACGCGGAGTCCGTCACCGCGCGCTGACCGTCCGCCGTGCCTGCCGCACCACACGATGGTCCCTTCTCCCCCTCCGTACAGCTCGCGATGCTCGCAATGAAAGGGCTGCAATGACGCAGACGCTCCCCGGCGCCTCCCCCCGGCGCGGTGTGCTGGCCATCGACGAGGGCACCACCGGCACCAGGGCCGGAGTCGTCCTCGACTCCGGCGCCGCGCACGAGGTGTTCTACCGGTCGATCGCGGTCAGCCATCCGGACGACCTCTCGGTCGAGCAGGA
This sequence comes from Streptomyces sp. NBC_00464, assembly GCF_036013915.1. NCBI lineage: Bacteria > Bacillati > Actinomycetota > Actinomycetes > Kitasatosporales > Streptomycetaceae > Streptomyces > Streptomyces sp. NBC_00464. The sequence continues at coordinate 864,593 of NZ_CP107899.1, forward strand.
TCCGATGGAGATCTGGACCGCCACCCTCGACGTGGCGCGCCGGGCCGTCGGCGCCGCCCGGGCGGAGGGGATCGAGCTCACCGCCGTCGCCCTCTCCACCCAGCGGGCCACCGCGATGCTCTGGGACCGGGTCACCGGGCAGCCGCTGCTGCCCGCCGTGGTGTGGCAGGACCGGCGGTACGCCGCCGAGCTCACCGCGCACGAGGCGAAGTGGGACGCCGTTCTCACCGCCCGTCAGGGCCGGCCGGTCGGCGCCCGCGCACCGTTCCTCTGGGCCGCCCGGCAGATCGCCGCGCACCCGGCGGTGGCCGCCGCGCACCGCGAGGGCCGGCTGCTCTTCGGCACCGTCGACACCTGGCTGATCTGGCGGCTGACCGGTGGCGCCGTGCACGCCACCACCCCGACCAACGCCGCGTCCAGCGGGGGTTACCTGCTGGAGCGGCACGCCTGGGACGAGGAGTGGATCGGCCATCTCGGCTTCCCCCTCGACCTGCTTCCGGAACTCCGCTCGGACGACGCCGGATTCGGCATCACCGACCCGGCCGCCCTCGGCATCGCCGTCCCGCTGGCCGCCTCCATGGGCGACCAGCACGCCGCACTGATCGCGCTCGGCGGCCTGGCCGCCGGGCAGGGCATGTGCATGTACGGGACCGGCGCGTTCGTCGACGCGGCGACCGGCACCACGCCCGCCCTGCCCCGGCCGGACATCTCCGGGGTGCTCGCCCAGCCCGGCCGGCGGCAGGGCGACATCAGCCACTACAGCCTGGAGGCCTACACCTCCACGGCGGGTTCGGCGCTGCGCTGGCTCTGCGACGACCTGGGCCTGTTCGCCTCGCCGAAGGAGCTCGGTGAGGAGGCCGGCCGGGTCCCCACCCGGCCGGGCCGCACCCCTCGTTTCGTCCCGGCGCTCGCCGGGGTCCGTACGCCGGTCTGGCACCCGGAGGCCACCGCCTCCCTCACCGGGCTCACCCTCGCCACCACCCGCGCCGATCTGGCCCGCGCCGTGCTCGACGGGATCGCGCACTCGGTGTGCGACCTCGTCGACGGGGTGGCCGCCACCATGGGCGCCCCGTTCACCCGGCTCCGGGTCGGCGGCGGAGTCGCGGGCAGCGACCCGCTCATGCGGATCCAGGCCGACCTGACCGGCCTCCCGCTGGAACGGGTCGCCGACTCGGCAACCGCCAGCCTGCGCGGCACCGCCTATCTGGCCGGGGTCGCCCAGGGCCTGTGGGGCTCGCTGGAGGAGATCGTCGAGGCGCAGCCGCACGGCCGGGTCTTCGAACCCTCCACCGGCGCGGACGATCGCGCCGAACAGCGGGCCGCCTGGCGCGACGTGCTGATCGGCCACCTCAAGGACCCCGCACTCACCCCCCACTGACGGCCCCTCACCGTCAGCAGGCGGCGGCCGGACACCCGACCACGCGGCCGCCGCACCGAACCACCAGGAGTTGATGTTGTGATCACCATGCCCGCCCGGAAACCGCGGCGCACCGCCGCGGCGACCCGCCGCACCCCCCTGCTGCTCGACCGCGCGGCGGCCAAGCGGCAGCTGGCCGACGACACGTACGACGTACTCGTCATCGGCGGCGGCATCACCGGGGCGTACGCCGTGCTGGACGCCGCCTCGCGCGGGCTGCGCGCGGCGCTGGTCGAGAAGGACGACTTCGCCTCGGGCACGTCGTCGAAGTCCTCGAAGATGGTGCACGGCGGTCTGCGCTACATCGAGCAGGGCAACGTCAATCTCGTACGCCACTCGCTCCTGGAGCGGCACCGCTTCCGCAAGAACGCCCCGCATCTGGTGCACCGGCTGCCGTTCCTCTTCCCGATCCTGGAGAAGGAGGGCATCTTCGACGCCCGCCTCGCCAAGGGCTTCGAGGGTCTGCTGTGGACGTACGACCTGGTCGGCGGCTGGCGGATCGGCAAGCTGCACCAGCGGCTGACCGTCCCGGAGGTCCTCGCGCAGGCGCCGACGCTGCGCGCGGAGAACCTCAAGGGCGGGCTGATGTACTTCGACGCCCGCACCGACGACGCCCGTCTCGTCCTGACCATCGTGCGGACCGCCGCCGCGCTCGGCGCGACCGTCCTGAACGGGGCGAAGGCCGAAGGCCTGCTGATGCAGTCCGGCAAGGTGGCCGGGGCCCGGGTCGACGTGGACGGTGACAGCGTCGACATCCGGGCGCGGGCCGTCGTCAACGCCACCGGGGTGTGGACCGACGAGCTGGACGCGAAGGCCGTCGACGGCCACCGCCCGCAGGTCCGCCCGGCCAAGGGCGTGCACATCGTGGTGCCGTGGGACAAGGTACGGATCAACTGCACGGTCACCGTGCCGATCCCCGGCCGGGCCCGCCGTGCGACCTGCACCCGCTGGGGCAACAGCGTCGTGCTGGGCACCACGGACGAGGACTACCAGGGCTCCCCCGACGATGTGCACTGCACGCGTCAGGAGATGGACTTCCTGCTGGAGGGCGCCAACACCGCCTTCGAGGGGAAGCTCACCCCGGACGACGTGGTCGGCTCCATCGGCGGACTGCGTCCGCTGGTCGGCGGCAAGGAGGGCGCGACGCTCGACATGCGCCGCGACCACCACATCAGCGTCGGCCGCACCGGCATGGTGACGGTGACCGGCGGCAAGCTCACCACCAGCCGCCACATGGGCGAGCTCGTCATCGACAAGGTGATGGCGGTCCTCGGCCGCAGGGGGAAGAGCCGCACCAGCGACCTTCCGCTGCTCGGCGGCGCCGGCTACGACGCCGAGGCCGTGGCCGCCTCCGGTGGCATCGCCGCACACCTGGGCGAGCGCTTCGGCACCGAGGCGCGCTTCGTCGGCGACCTGATCCAGGAGGACCCGACGCTGGCCGAGCCCATCGTCGCGGGACTTGCCTACACGAAGGCCGAGGTCGTCTACGCGGCCCGCGCGGAGCTCGCCCGCTCGGTCGACGACGTCCTCTCCCGCCGCATGCGCGCCCGGCTCTTCGCCCGCGACGCCTCCGCCGAGGCGGCGGGCGCGGTGGGCGCGATCCTCGGCCGCGAACTGAACCTCACGGAGGCCGAGGTGGAGCGTTCCGTCTCCGACTACCTCGCGGCCGTCCGTCACGAAAAGTCCGTACTCCTCGAAGGGGCAGCAGCATGATCAGCCGTCAGACCATCACCCACCCGTTCAACCGGGGCAACTACACGATCGGCGCCCCCAGTTTCGCCAAGTGGGCGCAGAACACCCCGATCGGCGACGGGGAGGCCGCGCTCCAGGCCAACCCGGTCGAGGTCCCCGAGGCCGTGGTCGAGGCGCTGCGCGAGGCCGCGCACGCCGTGCACGTGGAGCGCGACGAGGTCGTCACCCGGACCCGTGACTGGTGGGCCGGCTCGATGATCGGTGAGACCGAGGGCCGTCCCGCGACGCCGGACGCCGTGATCGTCGAGGCGGCCGACGCGGACCAGATCGCGGCCGTGCTGCGGATCTGCCACGAGGCGGGCATCCCGGTCACCCCGTCCGCGGGCCGCTCCAACGTCACGGGGGCGGCGCTGCCCGTCTTCGGCGGGGTCGTCCTGGACGTGTGCGCGCTGAACGGGATCACCGGTTTCGACGCCGAGTCGAACGTGGTGGACGTCCAGGCCGGCATGTTCGGCGACCTCTTCGAGAAGCAGCTCCAGGAGGAGTACGGCGTCACGACGGGCCACTGGCCGTCCGCGTTCGCCGTCTCCACGGTCGGCGGCTGGATCGCCTGCCGCGGTGCGGGTCAGCTCTCGACGCGCTACGGCAAGATCGAGGACATGGTCGTGGGCGTGGACGTGATCCACGCGGACGGCACCCGCGCCACGTACGGCGACTACGCCCGCGCGGCGGTCGGCCCGGACCTGCGCCAGCTGTTCATCGGCTCCGAGGGCACGCTCGGCGTCATCGTCTCGGCCCGGCTGCGCGTCCACCCGCTGCCCGAGTACGCGAACGCGGTCGCGTTCGGCTTCGAGACCTTCGCCGAGGGCCTGGACGCCTGCCGCAAGATCATGCAGCGCGGTGCGACCCCGGCTGTCCTGCGGCTGTACGACGCCCTGGAGTCGGGCACCCACTTCGGCCACCCGGAGACCAATCTTCTGCTGATCGCCGACGAGGGCGACCCGGCGATCGTGGACGCCTCGATCAAGGTGGCGGCCGAGGTCTGCTCCGCGTACGGCCCCGAGCTGGACTCCCAGGCCGTCTTCGAGCGCTGGCTGGACGAACGGATGATCGTCGGCAAGTCCGCCGACGGCTTCACGCCCGGCCCCGGCTTCGTCGCCGACACCCTGGAGATGGCGGCCTCCTGGGCCGACCTCCCGGTGATCTACGACGAGGTCGTCGCCGCGATCCAGTCGGTGGAGGGCACCCTGGCGGCCTCGGCCCACCAGTCGCACGCGTACACCGACGGCGCCTGTGTCTACTTCTCGCTGCGCGGCGAGGTGGCGCCCGAGTCGCGGCGCGACTGGTACCGCTCGGTGTGGGACGCGGCCAACGCCGTACTCATCAAGCACGCCGCGGCGCTCAGCCACCACCACGGCTGCGGACTGCTGCGCGGTCCCTACCTGGAGGAATCCCTGGGAGCGGGCTTCGCGACGTTCGTCGCGGTGAAGGCGGCCCTGGACCCGGCCGGCATTCTCAACCCTGGCAAACTGGGTCTTCCCAGCCGATTCGGTACGTCTCCGCTGAACTGACCCAGCACTCTTCCAGGCAGGTTTTGCCATGCCCCCTTCCCCGTCCCGCTCCGGCGCCCCGCTCGATCCGCGGCTCACTTCGGCGTTCGCCGAGGTGCCCGTCATCGCGTCGGTCGTCGGCACCCAGCCGCTGCGGCAGTTCCTGACCGCACCGGCCAAGGTGTGCATCCTCGCTTCGTTCGCGGTGGGGCAGCTGCCCCAGGTCGTGCCGGCGCTGGGGCGGGCGGGGAAGCTCGTGTTCGTGAACGTGGACAGCAGCCCCGGTCTCGCGCAGGACCGGGGCGCGCTGGAGTTCATCAAGAACATGGGCGCCCACGGCGTGGTCAGCACCCGGCTCTCGCTCATAGAGAAGGGCCGCCCGCTCGGCCTGCTGACGATGATGAAGGTGTTCGTCACCGACCGGTCCAATCTGCGCCGCTCCACGGACGCGATCGCGCGCGGGGCGCCGGACCTGGTCGAGATCATGCCCGCCCCGATCATCGCCCGGATGAGCGCGCAGGCCCAGCGCGCGATGTCCCCGTCGGTGGCCGCGGGATTCGTGGAGTCCCCCGCGGACGTGGCGCTCGCCCTGGCCCTCGGGTCGGCCGCGGCCGCCACGTCCGACCCCCGCCTCTGGCATCTGCGCCGCGACCAGCTGCCGCCGGTCCCGCCGGCCGCACTCAAGAGGCCAGTCCCACCCCAGGAGTAGTACCGACGTGACATACGTAGTCGTAGCCCGCTACCGCACGAACCCCGGCGAGCAGGACACGGTCCTGCCGCTCCTCGACGCCATGGCCGCCGCTTCCCGCCAGGAGCCCGGCAACCTCGCCTACCGGGTCCATCAGGGCACCGAGGACCCTCGGGCGGTCGTGCTCTACGAGGAGTACGCGACCGAGGCCGACTTCACCGCGCACTGCGCGACCCCGCACTTCCAGGAGATCGTTCTCGGCAAGGTCGTCCCGCTCCTGGAGAGCCGCGACGTCCTGCGCTGCACCCCCCGCGACGAGGTGACCGCGTGAGGACCCGGTCCGTGGTCCTGCGCGGAATATCGACGGCCCGGCCCTACACGCAGACCCGTCCGGTCGAGGTGGAGGAACTGAACCTCGGCGCCCCGCGCGAGGGGGAGGTCCTGGTCCGGGTCGCTGCCGCGTCCCTGTGCCACTCGGACCTCTCGGTCGTCAACGGCGACCGGATCCGGCCGCTCCCCATGGCCCTGGGCCACGAGGCGGTCGGCGTGGTCGAGGAGACCGGGCCCGGCGTCCACCGGATCTCCCCCGGCGACCATGTCGCCCTGGTCTTCGTACCGAGCTGCGGCTTCTGCGCCGACTGCGCGGCGGGCCGCCCGGCGCTGTGCGCGGCAGCCGCCGCGGCGAACGGATCCGGCGCCCTGCTGCACGGCCCCTCCCTCCTCACCGACGCCTCCGGCGCCACGGTCCACCACCAGCTGGGCGTCTCCGCGTTCTCCTCGTACGCGGTGGTGGCCCAGGAGTCCGTGGTCCCGATCCCCCGCGACATCCCGTTCACCGTGGCCTCGATGTTCGGCTGCGCGGTACTGACGGGCGCCGGCGCGGTCATCAACACGGCCGCCCTGCGCCCCGGGCAGTCGGCCGTGGTCTACGGGCTGGGCGGCGTGGGCCTGTCGGCGGTGCTCGGAGCACGGGCCGCCGGCGCGTACCCGATCGTCGCCGTCGACCCGGTCCCGGAGAAACGCGCACTGGCCCTGCGCCTGGGCGCTACACACACGTACGCCCCCGACGAGGCACTCGGCGCGATCCGCGAACTGACCTCCGGCGGGGCCGAGGTGGCGGTGGAGGCCGTGGGCAGCCCGAAGGTCATGGCGGAGTGCCTGGCCGCCGTGGCCCGCGGCGGCAAGGTCGTCTCGGTGGGCCTGCCCGCCCCCGACCGCGTCCTGGAGGTCCCGGCCCTGGCCTTCGCGGGCGAGGGCAAGTCCCTGCTGGGCTCGTACATGGGCGACGCGGTCCCGCGCCGCGACATCCCCCGGTTCCTGGACCTGTGGCGGGCGGGGCTGATGCCGGTGGAGGAGATGCACACGGGGACGCTGGCCCTGGACGAGGTCAACCATGCGATGGAGGAGCTGGCGTCGGGGCGGGCGATCCGTCAGGTGCTCGACACGTCGGGGCTGCTGGAGTCCTGAGCGCCCTGCCGGAGGCGCCCGCCGCCCGGCGGGCGCCTCACGAGGCGCTGAGGGGTGTGCGCCGGGCGATGACCTTGCGGTAGCTGATGCGCCAGCCCCGCTCGCCCCGCACGACGGTGTCCTCGTACGTCACGCTGCCGCACGTGCCGTCCGCGTTGACACCGATGCCCTTGGACCGGGCGCCGATCCGCCCGTCACCGAGGTCGGTGAGCACGATGTTCGTGACGTGGTGCCCGACCGGGTTGAGCGCGCCCATGGCGAGCGCCGCGTCCCGGAAGGCGTCCACCCCGATCAGTGAGCCGTGCCCGAGGTTCGTGATGTCGTAGACGATGTCGTCGGTGAACAGCTCGTCCAGCCGGTCGAGTTCGCCGTCGTCGACCAGATGTCCGTGCAGGGCGATCAGTTCCATGACCGCCAGGCGGTCAACTGCTTCCAGTGCCATGTGCTTCCCTTCGCCGGTCCGGACCGGCCACGACCGTACGTCCTCGACGGTCAGTCCCGCGACGGCGTTTCGGCACGCTCGTACCGCAACTCCACGACCCCGCTGCCGAAGGTCCGGGTTCCCGCGAGCCGGAGCGCGGTCATGGTGTCCGTCGACGGGAACATGGACCTGCCCCGGCCGATGAGGACCGGGTGGACGTACACCCAGTACTCGTCGATCAGATCGAGCGCGGCGAAGGACGCTGCGAGGTCGGCGCCGCCGAGCCCCAGGTCGCCGCCGGGCTGCTCCTTCAGCGCCATGACCTCGTCGCGCACGACGTCGTGCACGACCGTGGTGTTCCAGTCCGCCCGCTCCAGCGTCCGGGAGTAGACGTACTTCGGCATGTTCCGCCAGATGACGGCGAAGTCGGCCATCGGCCCGGCGTTGGCCGGGTCCTGGTCCGCGGTGGGCCAGAAGTCCGCCATCAGCTCATGGACGACCCGGCCGTGCAGGAACCCGCCCATGCCGGCGATCCGCTCGTTGAAGTAGCGGTGCAGTTCCTCGTCGACCCGGTGCCAACTGATGTCACGGTCCGGTCCCTCGAAGAAACCGTCGAGGGAAATGGACATGGAGTAGATGATCTTTCTCATCGCGAACCTCACCAAGAAGCATCAGGGACGGGGCTGCGGAACGAACCCGACCATACCCGGCAGCGGTGCGCGGACACGGGAACTCGGAGAAGCGCTTGACGAACGGCGGGCGTGCCCCGTAGGAGTCGGGGATGGCGCGGCACCCGGAGCCGCCCGGACCTGCCCCGAGGAGTTACGCACGTGAGAGTCGGAGCGGCACGCGCCGCCGCAGTCCGCTGGGTGGCCGACCACGCCCGCTCCGCCCCCGGATACAGAGGGGCGTACTTCAGCGGGTCGACGGTCGGCCGGGCGGACGACGCCGAACTGGCGCCCTCGTCGGACGTCGACGTCATGGTCGTCACGGAAGAGGACGCCCCGCCCGCGAAGCCCGGCAAACTCCGTTACGAGGGTGCCCTGTTGGAGATCACCTACGTGCCGTGGGCCGAGCTCCGCGATCCGGGGACCGCGCTCTCCTCGTACCATCTCGCCGGCAGCTTCCGCACGGACACGGTCATCGACGATCCCACCGGCGGGCTGCGCGCCCTGTACGCGGACGTCTCGCCGCGATTCGCCGAGCTGCCCTGGGTCCGGCGACGCTGCCTGGACGCACGGCAGCGCGTCGAGGGCCGCCTCGCCGCGTTCGATGCCGCCGCCCCCTTTCACGAGCAGGTGCCGGCCTGGATGTTCCCCACCGGAGTCACCACGCACGTCCTGCTGGTCGCCGCCCTGCGCAATCCCACCGTCCGGCTGCGCTACCGGGCCGCGCGCGAGGTCCTCACCGCGTACGGGCAGCCGGAGCTCCATCCGGAGCTGCTGGGGCTTCTCGGCTGCGCCGACGTGTCCGCGGAGCGGGTGCGGCACCATGTGGCCGAGCTGACGCGCACGTTCGATGCCACGGTCCCGGTGGCCCGCACCCCGTTCTTCTTCAGCAGCGACCTCACCGAGCGGGCGCGCCCCATCGCCGTCGACGGCAGTCTGGAGCTGATCGACCGGGGCGAGCACCGCGAGGCGGTCTTCTGGATCGTCGCGACGCTCGCCCGCTGCCACACGGTGCTGACCGTGGACGACCCCGCGCTGCACGCCGAAAGGCTCCCGGCGTTCCGGGCGGCGGTGGCCGACCTGACCGGGATCACCGGTACCGCCGATCTGCTGGAGCGGCGCGACGAGGTCCTTCGATTCCTGCCCCGGCTGGACGAGGCCGTGGAGAAGGTTCTGGCGGCCAACCCGGACATCACCGGACAGCGCCCACTGCCGCCGCGACGCCCGCTCTGATAATTTGCCCGCATGTCATCTCCTCGTGCGTAGGACCCCGCGCTGACCGCACCCGTCGTCATGGGTGCGGCACTCCGGTGTCCCCGCATGCCCGCAGCGCCGGTTCTCCGCGCTGCCCTCACGAGGAATGTCATCGTGCTCACGTCTTCTCCCGCGCCCTCGCGCGCGCCCTCGTACGCCGCCGTGCTCCGAACCCCCCATGCCGCGCGCCCTTTCGCCGCCGCATGCCTGGGGCGGCTGTCGTACGGCGTCGCGCCCCTCTCCCTCCTGCTCGCGCTCAAGGACGCCACCGGTTCGTACTCCGTGGCCGGAGGCGCCATGGCCCTGTTCGGGGTCGCGAGCGTCTCCCTCTCCCCCGCCCGTGCGGCCCTGATCGACCGGTACGGGCCTCGCAGGGTCCTGCCGCCCATGGCGGGGCTGTACGCGGCGCTGCTCGCCCTGATCGCCCTGGCCACCTGGAATCCCGGCGCCCCGGCGCTCCTCCTGGGCGGGCTCGCCACTGCGGCGGGCGCCTGCACCCCGCCGCTCGGTCCGGTGATGCGGGCGCTGTGGAGCAGCCTCGTCCCCGACCGGGAGCTGTTGCAGCGCGCGTACAGCCTGGACGGGGTCGCCGAGGAACTGATGTACGTCACCGCCCCGTTGCTGGTGGGGATCGTGGTGACGTTCACGGTGCCGGCGGCCGGCGTGCTGGCCGGTGCGGTGCTCGTGTTCGTGGGGGCGTCGGCACTCGTGTCGTCCCCCGCGGTGTCCCGCACGCGTAAGGCACGGCCCGTGACCGACGCGCCTGCCGTGCCCCGGCTGCGGTTGCGCGGCATCGTCGCGCTGCGGCACGCGGTGCTGGTGACGGCGGCCGTGGGGCTGTGCCTCGGGGCGCTCGATCTGCTGGTGGTGGCCTTCACCGAGCGGCTCCATCAGGCGGCGGCCGTGTCCTGGGTACTGGCCGCGCTCTCGGCCGGGAGCGCCGTCGGCGGTCTGGCCTACGGGGCGGTCCGGTGGAAGTCGTCTGGCGGGGTGCGACTGCCGGTGGTGGCCGCCGCGCTGGGTGCGGCGCTGATGGTGGCCGGGGTTTCGCCGCATCTGTATGTGCTGGTCGCCGTCGCCGCGGTCGCCGGGCTCTTCGTCACCCCGGCGCTCACGACCGCGTATCTGATCGCCGACGAGTCCGTGGACGCCGACCGGCGCACGCAGGCGGGTGCCTGGGTGAACACCGCGTTCAACGCCGGGTCCTCGGGCGGTACGGCGGCGGTCGGTCTGCTCGTCGACCGGTTGCCGCTCGCCCTGTGCTTCGCGCTGGCGGCGGCCCCGGCGCTGGTGTGCGCGGCGGCTGTGGCGTACGCCGGGGCCCGCCGCTCCCGGACCACGGGAACGGCGGCCCCGGACGTGGTCAGCGGAGCTTGATCGCGCCGCCGTCCGCCATCAGGGTCTGGCCGGTGATGTAACGGGCGTCGTCGCTCGCCAGGAACGCGATGACGGGGGCGACGTCCGTGCGCGGGTCGCCGAAGCGGCCGAGCGGGACCTTGGCGGCGGAGAGGGCGTACTGCTCGGGGTTGGCCTCGGCCCAGGCGGCGACGCCCGCGGTCTTCGCCATGGGCGCGACGACGTTGACCCGGATCTGGTCGGCCGCCCACTCGTTGGCGACGACCCGGCTCAGTCCGCGGATCGCCTCCTTCGCCGCGGCGTACGACGCCTGGTTCGGCTGACCGTCGATGCCGGCGCCCGAACCGAAGTTGATCACCGAGCCCCGGCTGCTGCGGAGCTCGGGGTACGCGGCGAGCATGAAGTTGCGAGTGGCGAAGAGGCCGGAGTCCATGGCCAGCTTCCAGTCGTCCTCGGTCTGCTCGGTGAAGGGCCGTACGCGTGAGGCGCTGGCGTTGTTCACCAGGATGTCCAGCCCGCCGAAGCGCTCGACGGCGGTGGCCACCGCCAGATCGGCGACCGCCCGGTCGGAGACGTCGCCCCGGAGGAACGCCACCGCGTCGCCGAGGTCGGCCACGAGCGCGTCCCCCGCCTCCTGCTGGAGATCGACGACCACGACCCGGGCGCCCCGCTCGACGAAGACCCGGGTGACGGCCTCGCCGATGCCCGAGGCTCCTCCGGTGACGACGGCGACCTTGTTCTCCAGTGTCATTGCGCTGTACCTCCGACTCGCTGTGTCCGGCGCGGCTCCCCCGTACCGCACCCTCTCCATGCACCATACATTTCGTATGTATGGTGCACATCAGGGGGTGAGCCAGGACTCCCAGACCGCGGTCAGCTCCGCCTCGACGGCCGGGGCGACCGTGTCCAGCAGCCGCACCTGCGCACCCGGCCCCGCCAGGTCGGCGCGACAGGGGTGCGGCGGACCCGCCGGGGTCGCGCCGAGTGCCGTGACGGCGCCGATGACGCGGTGAGGGCCGAGAAGGCCGGGCAGCTCGCGCAGCTCCGGGTCGGTCAGATCGAGGTCCTCGACGAGGAGCTCGCGTCCGTCGTACGTCACCCGGGTCGTGGCCCGCAGGCTCCCGCCGCGTTCGCCGGAGCGGCCGAGTACCAGGGTGTCGCGCCACAGCATCCGGGCCCCGGCGGCGAGTCGCGCATCCATCGTCCGGACGACGTCCGCTCCATCGGAGACGACGAACGGCAGGCCGTGCCACAGGAGTTCGCCGCCCTCGGCGATGTCGACGCGGGCCCGCCAGCGGGAGCTGCCGCCGCGATGGTCGTAGGCGACGAGACCGGCCGGCTCCACGAGCTCCAGGCGCGCGCCCGGACCGACGGAGATCCGCAGCCCGAGGTCGTCACCGGCCAGCAGCCCGGCCCGGGTGCCGACCAGGGCGATCCGTATCCGGTCGGACTCCGGCATCAGGGGGCGGGGCGCGAGGAACGCGCCGGGCCGCAGCTCGCGCGCCAGATGGCGGCCCGAGGTGTCGCGTTCGACGGCGACGACAACCGGTTCGTTCACGAGTGGCTGTGGGGCGCCATGGGGCCCGGGTCCGTGGGGACATGGGAGCCCGCGCGGTGACGGGCGAGCAACGACCGTACCCAGTCGGCGAGTTCGGCGACGGAGGCCGGGTCCTTCCTGGAGAGGGCGAGGACGGGAAGTCCGCCGCGGGCCGCGTCGGCGTCGGCGACCATGGTGGACACGTCCACCTCCACGTAGGGCGCGAGGTCGGTCTTGTTGATGATCAGGAGGTCGGCGCCGGTGATGCCGGGGCCGCCCTTGCGGGCGACGTCGCCGCCGCCCGCGACGTCGATGCAGAAGAGCTGCGCGTCGGCGAGGGCCGGGCTGAAGGTGGCGGTGAGGTTGTCGCCGCCGCTCTCGATGAGGACCAGGTCCAGCGGCCCGTACGCCTCCTCCAGATCCTCGACGGCGTCCAGGTTGGCGCTGACGTCGTCGCGGATCGCGGTGTGCGGGCAGGCGCCGGTCTCGACCGCGCGGATGCGTTCGGTGGGCAGGACGCCCGCCGAGCGCAGGAAGCGGGCGTCCTCGTCGGTGTAGATGTCGTTGGTGACGACCGCCATGGAGAGTTCGCCGGCGAGCTCGCGGCACAGGGTGGCCAGGATGGAGCTCTTTCCGGTGCCGACCGGGCCCGCGACGCCCAGGCGCAGGGCGCGCGGCTGGTTGAGCGGCTCGTGGAAGTGGGGGTTCGGCTGCGGGGCGGGGGTGGTGTCGTTCTCAGGCAAGGAAGAGTCTCCGTTCGCGTCGTGCGTGTTCGAGCGCCCACTGTTCGGTGAGCGGGGCGGTACGGGCGGGCAGCCGGTCCGGGCTCCGTACGGCGAGGGCGGCGGTCACCGCCCGTGCCGCGTCGGGTTCGGCGGCGAGGATCCAGGCCACCGAGTCGAGCGGGTCGCCGGGCAGGAGCTTCAGTGCGGCGGCGGCGATGGTCTGGAGCTCGTCGTAGACGACGGCGTGCGCCAGTTCCGTCTCGGTGACCTTCAGTACGGCTCCGAGTGCGCCGAGCGTGACCGGCCGCAGGGGCCGGCCGCTCAGGGCGGCCAGCGCGGTGACCGCCGGGTGGTCCGGGGCCAGCCGCCGGGCCAGCCGCCGCACCCCCCGGCCGAGCGCCGCCGACGCCTCGCGCTGGGGGGCGACCGGGGTCCGGGCGGCCAGGGCCTCCTGTACGGGCCCGTAGTCGACCGGGTCCTGGCGGGCGGCCCGCAGGGCGAGGACGGCGGCGGCGGCCTCGGTGACGGCGGTGGTGTGCAGCCGGGCCTTGAGGAGTGCGGGGATCCGGTCGCGGGTGAGGCCTGCTTCGACGGCGGGTTCGAGTCCCGCGCTGTAGGTGTACGCGCCGACCGGGAGCCGTCCGTCGCCGAGCAGCAGAGAGGCGAGGGACGCCATCAGAACAGGGAGTACCGCTGGGTCAGCGGCAGTTCGGCGGCGGGCGACGGCTCGACGAGCTCCCCGTCGATGCGGATGGCGAAGGTCTCCGGATCGACCTCGATGGCCGGGAGCGCGGTGTTGTTCGGCAGATCGGCCTTGGTGAGGTGGCGGGTGGGACGCACGGCGACCAGTTCGCGTACGAGTCCGAGGCGTTCGGCCAGACCGTCGGCCAGGGCGGCCGGGGCGACGAAGGTGACGGACAGGTGCGGGGCGGCCTCGGCGGCGGCGGTGGGGCGCAGGAGCACGGGCTGGGTGGTGGGGATCGCGGCGTTGGCGTCGCCGAGGGGTGCGTACACGACCATGCCGCCCTTGATGACGGCGGCGGGGCGGATGCCGAAGAAGGCGGGGTCCCAGAGCACCAGGTCGGCGAGCTTGCCCGGCTCGACGGAGCCGACGACATGGTCGATGCCATGGGCGACGGCGGGGCAGATCGTGTACTTGGCGACGTAGCGGCGGGCGCGTTCGTTGTCGGCGGGCAGGGCACTGCCGCGGTCCCCGAAGCGCTGCTTCATCACATGGGCGACCTGCCAGGTGCGGCAGACGACCTCGCCGATGCGGCCCATGGCCTGGGCGTCGGAGGAGGTGATGGAGAGGGCGCCGATGTCGTGGAGGATGTCCTCGGCCGCGATGGTGGTGGCGCGGATGCGGGACTCGGCGAAGGCGAGGTCCTCGGGGACGCGCGGGTTGAGGTGGTGGCAGACCATCAGCATGTCGAGGTGTTCGTCGACGGTGTTGACGGTGTGCGGGAGCGTGGGGTTGGTGGACGCCGGGAGGATGTTGGGGTGGGAGGCCACGGTGATGATGTCGGGTGCGTGGCCGCCGCCCGCGCCCTCGGCGTGGAAGACATGGATGCCGCGGCCGGCGATGGCGTCCAGGGTGCCCTCGACGTAGCCGGCCTCGTTGAGGCTGTCGCCGTGCAGGGCGACCTGGAGGCCGTAGGTGTCGGCGGCCTTCAGTGCGGCGTCGATGGCGGCGGGGGTGGCGCCCCAGTCCTCGTGGACCTTGTAGCCGCCCGCGCCGCCGAGCGCCGCCTCGCGCAGGGCGTCCTCGCCGACGGTGGAGCCCTTGCCGAAGAGCATGACGTTGAGCGGGACGCGGTCCAGGGACCGGTGCATCATCGCGAGGTTCCAGGCACCGGGGGTGACGGTGGTGGCCTTGGAGCCCTCGGTGGCTCCGGTGCCGCCGCCGATGACGGTCGTGGTGCCGGTGGCCAGGGCCTCGTGGAGGGTCTCCGGCATGAGGAAGTGGACATGAGTGTCGACGGCCCCGGCGGTCAGGATGCGGCCCTCGCCGGAGACCACGTCGGTGCCGGGCCCGATGACGAGGTCCGGGTGGATCCCGTCGGCGATGTCGGGGTTGCCGGAGCGGCCGAGGGCGACGATGCGTCCGGCCCGGATGCCGATGTCCGTCTTGACGACGCCCCAGTGGTCGAGGACCACGACATTCGTGATGACGAGGTCGAGGGCGCCCTCGGCGCGCGAGGTGGTCGCCTGGCCCATCGATTCGCGGATGGACTTGCCGCCGCCGAAGACGGCCTCCTCGCCGCCGAAGCAGCGGTCCTCCTCGACCTCGATCCAGAGGTCGGTGTCGGCGAGCCGGACGCGGTCACCGGTGGTGGGTCCGTAGAGCGCCGCATAGGCGGCGCGGGTCAGTTGTGCCATGTCACACGGCCTCCTTCGCCGCGGCGTCGGCCCCCGGCGCGGCGGGTACGACGATGCCGGGCACCGTCCCGCGTCCGCCGAGTGCGACGAGGGTGATCTCCGCGCCGACGCCGGGCTCGAAGCGGAGCGACGTACCGGACGGAATATCGAGCCGGAATCCCTTCGTCGACGGGCGGTCGAAGGAAAGGGCGGGATTGACGTCGAAGAAATGAAAATGGGATCCGATCTGAATCGGACGGTCCCCGTCGTTGACCACGGTGAGCTTAATCTTCTGACGGTCGGAATTGATGTGCAGTACGCCGGGTCCGGTCCGGACCTCGCCGGGGATCACGGGATCGGCGAGGTGATCGTGACGAGCTTGCGCCCGTCGGGGAAGGTCGCCTCGACCTGGACGTCGTGGAGCATCTCCGGAACACCTTCGAGCACGTCAGCACGGGTGAGGACGGATCGCCCCGCGGTCATGAGGTCGGCGACGCGGGCCCCTTCGCGGGCCCGTTCCATCGCCCAGCAGGCGAGGAGCGCGACGGCCTCGGGATAGTTGAGGCGCACGCCCCGCGCCCGCCGGTCACGGGCGACCATTCCGGCAACACTCAGCAGCAATTTCTCCGTGTCGGACGGAGTGAGAAACATGGGAAACCTCCATGGCGGCAGTCCACGGAATTCCCGGAATCGCCTCGGCCACCTTCCTCTTATAAGCCTCCGGGCGACGCCTTGGCAACTTCCATCACACCGCAAAAAGTCCCTTTTTGCCGTTATCGCCTGCCATATACGGGCAAGCCGGGCAAATTTTGATCATCGGAAGGGCATGACGAAGGCGGCCGCGCACCCCGTTCCCGGGGTGCGCGGCCGCCTCGACCGTGGCCTCAGCAGGTCATTTCAGGCCGAAGGCCCGGATGATCTCCTGGTCCACGGCGAGACCGTTGCCGGCCTCGGTGTGCGCCTTGAGCGAAACAGCGGTGGCGCCCTTCTCGGGGGTCCTGAACCGGGCGGTCCAGGAACCGGCCGCGTCCTTCTTCAGCTGCACCGCGCTCCAGGTCTCCCCGTCGTCGTAGCTGACCGACAGCGCGGCCTTCGTCGCCTTCACAGCGCCCTCCAGCCACTCCTGCGTGGTGGACGACAGGCCGATCTCGGTCCACTTCCCGGCCTTCACGTCACCGGCCAGGTCGGTGGCGACGTCGTAGTCCAGCTGAAGCATCGGGATGTCGGCCTGCGAGGGCCCTTCGGGGTCGAGCGCGCCGGAGACGAAGTTCCACTCGGTGTGCGTGCGCACCGAGGTCTTCCAGGTGTCCGCGTCGCGCGAGGCGTCGAGCACCAGCCGGTACGGGGTCTTCTCGGGTGAGAGGTCCCAGGCGTAGCCCGCGCGGCCGGGGGACTTGTCCAGCAGGGTGTCGCCCTGGAAGAAGGCGATGGTGCCGGTGTCGTACTCCTTGTCGGGCATGGAGCCGGAGTGGCCGGCGCCGGCGTCCGTCCACGGCGTGATGTTGAACTGGATGTCGTTGTACGAGGACCGGAACGGTCCCCAGTAGCCGGTGCCCAGTCGCGGCCGGGTGATCGGCGCGAACCAGTCGGCGGGGTAGGTGCGGCCCGCCGTGTAGTCCAGGTCGCCGCTGCGCTCCTCCAGCGAGGTGTCCGAGCCCTCGTCGTTGAAGACCGAGTGGTCCTCGTACCAGAACGAGGCGCCCGGCAGGGGGTTGACCCACTCGGTGCGGGTGGCCGGGTACTTCTCGTACTCGGCGAAGCCGATGCCGAAGCCGTAGTCGGGGATGTCGTAGCGGTAGCCGCCGCCGACGACGTCCCGGTGGCCGTAGAAGGTGTTCTCCACCTTCGCGAGCTGCCGGGTGGACGGGGCGAAGGCGAGCGAGCGGTCCGGGATCGTGCCGTCGTGACGGTCGACCAGGTCGTAGACGTAGCGCGCGAACTTCCGCTGGTCGACGGTCACCTTCCTGCCGCGCTGGGCGGCCTTCACGAGGCCCTCGCCCGCGAGGCGCTGGACGGAGGCGACCGGAATGGGCAGCGTGGTGCCGTAGTCGGCGTAGGACTCCATCAGGACGCCGTCGCCGCTGTTGACGACGAACAGGGCCTTCGCACCCGCGGCGATCGCGGCGGCGGCCCGGTCGGCGGGAGCCACCGTGTCACTGCTGCGGATCACGACCGCCTTGCCCTTGACGTCGAGACCGGCGTAGTCGGCCGTGGCGCCGTCGCCCGCGAAGACGCTGTCGAGCCGCTGCCGGCTGTCCTCGGCCACGGGCGAACCGCCCTGCACGGCCACCGGCACATCGCGGCCGTCGGCCGTCAGGTCGATCAGCTTCTCGCCTCGGCGCCAGCGCGTCAGGAAGGAGAAGCTGCCCTGGGTGACCTTCTTGGTCGGGCTCGCCCACAGCTGGTCGTACGTCATCGGGATCTGGAACGCGTCGCGCTGGACGGTGCCGTCCGGTGCGGTGCGCGCCATGTCGTAGCGCAACTGGCGGGTCTCGGTCTCCTGCGGTGTCCGCACGCTGACCTTGTGGGCCTTGGACGCGTCGAGCGCCACGGTGGTGGGCTTGTCGAGGATGATCTCGGGGGCGGCGAGGAAGGCGAGGGCCTGGGAGTCGGCCGTGTCGCCCTTGATGTCGGCTGTGGACCAGGCCGTGTAGTTGCCCGGGGGCAGCCGCAGGGTCATGTCACCGGGGACCGCGACGACTCCGAGCTCGGGGTCGCCGAGCTGTGCGATGACGACCTGGCCGTCCATCGGCTTGCCTGCGCGGTCGCGGAGCTGGAGCGTCAGGTCGTAGAGCTCCTGCTCCTTGTCGAGGGCGAATCCGGTGTGCGCGACGACGGCGCCCGAGGCGTCCTTCGCGATGACCTGTCCGGAGAACGTGGTGTTGTTCGCGACCTTCGACGGATCGAGCGAGAGCACCGCATCGGCGGTCGAGCCCGCCGGGACGGTCAGCTGCTCGGCCGACAGCGTGTACGCGTCGACTTCACTGTCCGTCGCCAGATCCAGGGTGACGTCCTCGGTACCCGTGTTGCGGTAGGTGATCGTCCGCTCGGACACCGGGTCCGAGGCGCTGTGCGGCCAGTCGTACGAAGCGACCGCGACGGACCCCGTGGCCTCGATCGTGGTGTCGATGGCGGCCTTCACGTCCAGGCGGCCGGTTCCCTGCTCGTACGGCGTGTAGGCCGGCAGCACCTTGGACGAGGTCATCAGCGCTTCCTTGATGCGCTGACCGGACCAGTCGGGGTGACGCTCCTTCAGAATGGCGGCGGCGCCCGCGACGTGCGGGGTCGCCATCGACGTACCGGACATCGACTGGTACATGCCCTCGATGCCGGGGACCGACTGCGAGGCGGCCGCGTTGATGTCGACGCCGGGTGCGGAGAGGTCCGGCTTGAGGCCGTAGGAGCGGGTCAGCGGACCCATGGACGAGAAGTCGGCACGGTTGTCCTGCTTGTCGACTGCGGCGATGGTGAGTGCCTTCTCCGCCGAGCCGGGCGAACCGATGGTGCCGGCGCCGTACGCGTTGCCCGCGGCGATCACGAAGAGCGGACCGCCGTCCGCGGACAGGGTGTTCACGGCCTGGGACATCGGGTCGGAACCGTCGTCCGGGATGCTGGAGCCGAGGCTCATGGAGACGACGTCGGCGCCCTCCGCCTTCGCCCACTCCATCGCCTCGATGATGCCGGAGTCGGCACCCGAGCCCTCGTCGCTGAGGACCTTCCCGATGATCAGGTCCGCGGCCGGGGCGACGCCCTTGTTGACGCCGTCGGAGGCGGCGCCGGACCCGGCGATGGTGGACGCGACGTGCGTGCCGTGGCCGTTCTTGTCGTCGACCTCCTCGCCCGGGACGAAGCTCTTGGACTCCAGGACGCGGTCCTTGACGTCCGGGTGGTCGGCGTCGATGCCGGTGTCCAGGACGGCGACCTTGGAGCCCTTGCCGTCGTACCCCTCGGCCCAGGCCTGCGGGGCGTTGATCTGCGGGACGGAGTCCTTGAGAGCGGCCTCGACGCGGCCGTCGAGCCACAGCTTCGCGATGCCGTTGTCCAGCGAACGGGCCGTGGACGTCCTCGCGATGTCGTTCCAGAAGGTGCGCGCGGTGCCCTTGCCGGCCGTCAGCGCCGCGCCGTGGATGGACTCCAGCGTCCGGACGGACTTGCTGCCGCGCGGGGCGGCGGGCAGCGAACGGGCCTTGCTCTCCGGGTAGGTGGCGATCAGCGGGATGCCGCCGGACTTCTTGTCGTCGTAGCCCATCTTCGCGAGCGCGGAGACGTTGAAGAGGCGGCGGTCCAGCTTGCCGGCGGCGATCAGGCTTCCGGCCTCGTCGGGCAGGACGTAGATGTCGTCCCCGGCCTGCTGGACGTGCACGCCGCCGGTCGCACCGTCGGGGCGGTCCACCGTGACGGTGTCCTGCTTGCCCGCGCCGTCGGCGTAGTGGACGACATCGCCGGTGACCAGGGTGATGTCGTACTCATGGACAGGAGCGGCCGGGCGGTCGGCGGACGGCGCGGTTCCCTCGGCGGCGGACGCGGAACCCGTGACGGGCAGCAGCGCACCGCTCACCAGGGCGACGGAGGTCGCTATGAGGAGGGCTCTGCGCCGCGCGCGAGCGGGTCTCGCCCGGCCGGCGGGTGTGGAGGGTGTCGAAGTCATGCACATGATTTACCGGTTGGCGCACCGGTACGTCATCGACTCTCGCTGGCGGGAAGCCGCCGCGGCGGCTTCCCGCCTGTTCCCGAACCGGCCCGGGGTACCCGCCGTCAGGCCACGGAGGCGATGCGCCCGGCCGGTGCCGGGGTGCCGGTGTGATGGATCGGGGTATGGGCGCCGGTCAGCGGGACACCGCTGCCGCCGCGGCGGTCGGCGACTATCTCGGCGGCGATCGAGAGGGCCGTCTCCTCGGGTGTACGGGCGCCGAGGTCGAGGCCGATCGGCGAGTGCAGCCTGGCCAGTTCCAGTTCGGTGACGCCGGCGTCGCGCAGCCGGTCGTTGCGCTCCAGATGGGTGCGGCGCGAGCCCATCGCGCCGACGTAGGCGACCGGCAGCTTCAGTGCCGCCTCCAGGAGCGGGATGTCGAACTTGGCGTCGTGCGTCAGGACGCACAGGACGGTGCGGGCGTCCACGCCGGTGGCGGCCAGGTAGCGGTGCGGCCAGTCGACGACCAGCTCGTCGGCGTCCGGGAATCGCGCCTTCGTGGCGAAGACGGGGCGCGCGTCGCACACCGTGACGTGGTAGCCGAGGAACTTCCCGGCCCGTACCAGTGCGGAGGCGAAGTCGATGGCCCCGAACACGATCATCCGGGGCGGCGGGACGCTGGACTCGACGAGCAGGGTGAGCGGCTGCCCGCACTGCGAGCCGTCCGCGCCGATGGTGAGGGTTCCGGTGCGGCCCGCGTCCAGCATCGCCCGGGTCTCGGCCGCCGCGGTGCGGTCCAGCTCCGGGTGTCCGCCGAGCCCGCCCTCGTAACCGCCGTCGGGGTGGACCAGCAGGGGCCGGCCGAGGAGTTCGGCGGGGCCGTCGGTGATCCGGGCCACCGCCGCCGCCTCCCCCCGCGAGGCGGCGGCGAGCGCGGCGGCGAACACCGGGCGGGCGGGGTCGTCCGCCCTGACCGGGGTCACCAGGATGTCGATGACGCCGCCGCAGGTCAGGCCCACCGCGAAGGCGTCCTCGTCGCTGTAGCCGAACCGCTCCCGTACGGTGATGCCGTCGTCGAGGGCCTGTTGGCACAGTTCGTACACCGCGCCCTCCACACACCCGCCGGAGACCGAGCCGATCACCGTGCCGTCACGGTCGACGGCGAGCGCCGCACCCGGCTGCCGGGGCGCACTGCCGCCGACGGCGACGACGGTGGCGACGGCGAAGTCGCGTCCCTGCCCGGCCCATCGGTCGAGCTCCTCGGCGATGTCCAGCATCTCGGTCTCCTTGGCGGATGTGTGGAGCGGCGGCGTCAGCTGACGCCGAGCCAGCTCTCGATCGGGTGCAGGGCGAAGTAGATGACGAAGATCGCCGTCAGCCCCCACATGAAGGCGCCGACCTCACGGGCCCGGCCCTGCGCCGCCTTGATGGCGACGTAGCTGATGACGCCCGCGGCCACACCGGTGGTGATCGTGTACGTGAACGGCATCAGGACCACGGTCAGGAAGACCGGGATGGCCACCGAGCGGTCACTCCAGTCCACGTGCCGGGCGTTCTGCATCATCATGGCGCCGATGACGACCAGGGCGGCGGACGCCACCTCGGCCGGCACGATCGCCGTGAGCGGGGTGAAGAAGAGGCATGCGGCGAAGAAGAGCCCGGTGACGACGGAGGCGAGCCCGGTCCGGGCGCCCTCTCCCACACCGGTCGCCGACTCGACGAAGACCGTCTGGCCGGAGCCACCGGCGACGCCGCCGATCGCACCGCCCGCGCCGTCGATGAACAGCGCCTTGGACAGGCCGGGCATCCGGCCCTTGTCGTCGGCCAGCTTGGCCTCCGTACCGACACCGATGATGGTGGCCATCGCGTCGAAGAAGCCGGCCAGCACCAGGGTGAAGACGATGAAGCCGACGGTCATCGCGCCGACGTCGCCCCAGCCGCCGAACTCGACGTCCCCGAAGAGCGAGAAGTCGGGTGAGGAGACCGCCGAGCCCGTGAGCTCGGGCGGGCCGCTGCTCCAGATCTTCGGGTCGACGTGGGCGACCTTGTTGATCACGACGGCGACGACGGTGCCGACCACGATGCCGATGAGGATCGCGCCGGGGATGTTGCGGGCCTGCAGCATGAAGATCAGCAGCAGGGTCACCGCGAAGACGAGGACGGGCCAGCCGGCGAGTTCACCGGTCGGGCCGAGGGAGACGGGAGTGGCCGTGCCCTTCTGGACGAAGCCGGCCTTGTAGAGGCCGATGAGGGCGATGAAGAGCCCGATGCCCATGGTGATGCCGTGCTTCAGCGGGAGCGGGATCGCGTTCATGATCAGCTCGCGCAGACCGGTGACCACCAGCAGGCAGATCACCAGCCCGTACATCACGCACATGCCCATGGCCTGCGGCCAGGTCATCTCCGGGGCGACCTGTGAGGACAGGACACCGGAGACGCTGAGTCCCGCGGCGAGCGCGAGGGGGACCTTGCCGACGAAGCCCATCAGCAGGGTGGTCGCCGCCGCGGCGAGCGCGGTGGCGGTGATCAGACCGGGCTGGCTGAGGAGGTTGCCGTCGACGTCCTTGCCGCCGAGGATCAGCGGGTTGAGCAGCAGGATGTACGCCATGGCCATGAAGGTCGTGACGCCGCCGCGCACTTCGGTGGCCACGGTCGATCCGCGTTCGGATATGTGGAAGTACCGGTCGAGCCATGATCTGCCCGCGGGGACGCGCGAGCCCGGGCCCGCGTCCTCCGCGCCGGTCTTCGGTTCCACTGACTGCTGGGTCATGATGCCTGACTCCCAAGGTTCACAGGGGCACCCGCGATGGTGAGTGGAGATGCGGGATTTGGGATGAATGCTCTGGCTGCACGACCCGGGGGACGGCCCGAGACGAACTGTTCATGCATGGGGAAAGGGAACTGCGTACATCAGGTCAAGGGCCGCTAGCGGTGCGGAACTTGGGTTCTCCGGGCGGTACGGGCGGAGGAAGTGTGACGTTCCCTGGAGGCGCGCACCGCCCGGAGAGCTGTGGAGGAGCTCCGGTCAGGTGCCGGTGAGGTGCTCCGGGCGGACCGGGGTCCGGTTGAGCTCCAGCCCCGTCGCGTTCCGGATCGCCGCGAGGACGGCCGGGGTCGACGACAGGGTGGGGGCCTCGCCGACACCACGGAGCCCGTACGGGGCGTGGTCGTCGGCGAGTTCGAGCACGTCGACCGGGATGGTCGGGGTGTCGAGGATGGTGGGAAGGAGGTAGTCCGTGAAGGACGGGTTGCGCACCTTCGCGGTCTTCGGGTCGACGACGATCTCCTCCATGACGGCGATGCCCATGCCCTGGAGGGTGCCGCCCTGGATCTGGCCGATGACGGAGAGCGGGTTGAGCGCCTTGCCGACGTCCTGGGCGCAGGCCAGTTCGATGACCTTGACCAGGCCCAGCTCGGTGTCGACCTCGACGACCGCACGGTGCGCGGCAAAGGAGTACTGGACGTGGCCGTTGCCCTGTCCGGTACGCAGGTCGAAGGCCTCGGTGGGCCGGTGGCGCCACTCCAGTTCGACGTCGACCGCCTCGCCCTCCAGCACATCGGCCAGGTCGGCCAGAACCTCGCCGCCGTCGGTGACGACCTTGCCGCCCTCCAGCAGGAGTTCGGCGGTGGCCCAGGCGGGGTGGTACGTACCGAACTTGCGGCGGCCGATCTCCAGGACCTGCTCGCGGACGGCCTCGCAGGAGTTCTTCACGGCGCCGCCGGTGACGTACGTCTGCCGGGAGGCGGAGGTCGAACCCGCCGAACCGACGCGGGTGTCGGCCGGGTGGATGGTGACCTGGGAGACACCCAGTTCGGTACGGGCGATCTGGGCGTGCACGGTGACGCCGCCCTGGCCCACCTCCGCCATGGCGGTGTGCACGGTCGCGACGGGTTCGCCGCCGATGACCTCCATGCGCACCCGGGCGGTGGAGTAGTCGTCGAAGCCCTCGGAGAAGCCGACGTTCTTCAGGCCGACCGCGTATCCGACACCGCGTACGACACCTTCGCCGTGCGTGGTGTTGGAGAGCCCGCCGGGCAGTGCGCGCACGTCGGCGTGCTCGCCGGCGCTCTCCCACTGACGCTCCGGCGGCAGCGGCCTGGCCTTGACCCGGCGCAGCAGTTCGGCGACCGGGGCGGGCGAGTCGACCACCTGTCCGGTCGGCAGCAGGGTGCCCTGCTCCATGGCGTTGAGCTGCCTGAACTCGACGGGGTCCATGCCGAGTTCGGAGGCGACCTTGTCCATCTGCGCCTCGTAGGCGAAGCAGGCCTGGACCGCGCCGAAGCCGCGCATCGCGCCGCACGGCGGGTTGTTGGTGTAGAGGGCGAGCGCCTCGATGTCGACGTCCTCGATGACGTACGGGCCGACGGCGAGCGAGGAGGCGTTGCCGACGACGGCCGGCGAGGCGGAGGCGTAGGCCCCGCCGTCCAGCACGATGCGGCACTTCATGTGGGTCAGCTTGCCGTCACGGGTGGCGCCGTGCTCGTACCAGAGCTTGGCGGGGTGACGGTGGACGTGTCCGAAGAAGGACTCGAAGCGGTTGTAGACGATCTTCACCGGCTTGCCGGTGCGCAGCGCCAGCAGGCAGGCGTGGATCTGCATCGACAGGTCCTCGCGCCCGCCGAACGCGCCGCCGACGCCGGAGAGCGTCATACGGACCTTGTCCTCGGGCAGCCCGAGGACGGGGGCGATCTGGCGGAGGTCCGAGTGCAGCCACTGGGTGGCGACGTACAGGTCCACGCCGCCGTCCTCGGACGGCACGGCGAGACCGGACTCGGGGCCGAGGAAGGCCTGGTCCTGCATGCCGAAGACGTACTCGCCGCTGACCACCACGTCGGCGCGTGCCTTCGCCGCCTCCGCGTCGCCGCGGACGATCGGCTGGCGGTGGACGATGTTGGGGTGCGGTACGTGCCCGATGTGGTGGTCGTCGCGGCCCTCGTGGACGAGGATCGCGTCGGGGGCGGTCGCGGAGGCCTCGTCGGTGATGACCGGGAGCTCGCGGTAGTCGATCCGGATCTTCGCCGCGGCACGGCGGGCCGTCTCCGGGTGGTCGGCGGCGACGAGCGCCACCGGCTCGCCGTGGTGGCGGACCTTGCCGTGGGCGAGGACGGGGGTGTCCTGGATCTCCAGGCCGTAGTTCTTCACCGCGGTCGGCAGGTCGTCGTAGGTGAGTACGGCGTAGACGCCGGAGGTGGCGAGCGCCTCGGAGGTGTCGATCGAGACGATCTCGGCGTGCGCGACGGTGGAGCGCAGGGTGTGGCCCCAGAGCATGTCCTCGTGCCACATGTCCGAGGAGTACGCGAACTCGCCGGTGACCTTCAGGATCCCGTCGGGGCGCAGCGTGGATTCGCCGATGCCGCCCTTGGTGCGGGTGCCCTGGTTGATGCTGTTGGGGGAACCGGTAACGCCCATCGTCTAGACCGTTTCTTCCGCGCGGGCGGCCGCGAGGCGGACCGCGTCGAGGATCTTCTCGTAGCCGGTGCAGCGGCAGAGGTTGCCGGAGAGCGCCTCGCGGATGTCCGCGTCGGAGGGCTCCGGGGTGCGCTCCAGGAGTTCGTCGGCGGCGACCAGCAGGCCGGGGGTGCAGAAGCCGCACTGGACGGCTCCGGCGTCGATGAACGCCTGCTGGATCGGGGAGAGCTCACCGGTGTCGCGGTGCTCCTCGCCGGACGGCTTGGCCTTCCACCGCTGCGCCTGGTCGACCGTGACGCCGCAGGCGCCCGACGCGCAGCCGGTGCCGGGGTGGGCCTCGGAGCGGTGGGCGGCGAAGTCGGCGAGACCTTCGACGGTGACGACGTCGCGGCCCTCGACCTGGCCGGCGGCGACCAGACACGAGCAGACCGGGACCCCGTCCAGGCGGACCGTGCAGGAGCCGCACTCGCCCTGCTCGCAGGCGTTCTTGGAACCGGGCAGGCCCATCCGCTCACGCAGGACGTACAGGAGGGACTCGCCCTCCCAGACGTCGTCGGCCTCGTGCCGGCGGCCGTTGACCGTGAAATTGACGCGCATGATCAGGCAGCTCCTTCGGTGCTGCGGCCGTTGCCGCGGTACGTCTCCCAGGTCCAGCCGAGGGTCCGGCGGGCCATGATCCCGACCGCGTGCCTGCGGTAGCTCGCGGTGCCGCGCACGTCGTCGATCGGGTTGCAGGCGGCCGCGGCGAGCGTGGCGAACTGCTTGGCGACGGAGGGTGTGATGATGGTCCGGCTGTCCCAGAACCCGCCCTCCTCCAGCGCGGCGTTCAGGAAGTCCTCGGCCTCCTTCGCCCGTACGGGTGTCGGGGCGGCGGATCCGATGCCGGTGCGAACCGTGCGGGTCTCGGGGTGCAGGGCCAGGCCGAAGGCGCAGACGGCGATGACCATCGCGTTGCGGGTGCCGACCTTGGAGTACTGCTGCGGCCCGTCGGCCTTCTTGATGTGCACGGCCCGGATCAGCTCGTCCGGCTCCAGGGCGTTGCGCTTGACGCCGGTGTAGAAGGCGTCGATCGGAATCATCCGGGTGCCGCGCACGGACTCGGCCTCGACCTCGGCGCCCGCGGCGAGCAGCGCCGGGTGGGCGTCTCCGGCGGGCGAGGCGGTGCCCAGGTTGCCGCCGACGCCGCCGCGGTTGCGGATCTGCGGCGAGGCGACGGTGTGCGAGGCGAGCGCCAGTCCGGGCAGCTCGGCGCGCAGGTGCTCCATGATGGCGCTGTACGGGACAGAGGCGCCGAGCCGTACGCTCTCCTGGCCCACCTCCCACTCGGACAGGTCACCGATGCGGTTCAGGTCCAGGAGGTACTCGGGCCGCCGGTGGTCGAAATTGATCTCGACCATCACATCGGTGCCGCCCGCGATGGGCACAGCCGTAGGGTGCTCGGCCTTGGCGGCGAGCGCCTCCTCCCAGCTGGCGGGGCGAAGGAAGTCCATGAGTGGCTCTCTTCTTCTCAATCGAGTTGTTCGCTGGGGGCTGGAGACGGCCGGCCCTCGACTTGTTCATGTCTTGTTCACGCGGTGTGTGACTCAGTACACAAGCCCTGCTCCACCTGGTGCAGTCACCGAAACCATGAAGGAGTTGGCTGCTCTCCTCGCTCGTCTTGTAGATTCGAACGAATGGCGGGGATCGGTGACCTCACCGCAATACCCAGTTTTCACCCGCACCAACGAATGAGATCGGCGGCGACGAGATGCGGCTGCGCGCACTGCTGGAGACCGACGCGCTGGGCCTGCGGCTGCTCGGCGGCGACGAGGAGCTGGACCGGTCGGTCCGCGGCGTGATGACCACCGACCTGAAGGACCCCAGCCGCTACCTCACGGGCGGCGAGCTGGTGCTGACCGGACTGGCCTGGCACCGGGACGCGACGGACTCGGAGCCGTTCGTACGGATCCTGTCGGGGGCCGGGGTCGCCGGGCTCGCGGCGGGCGAGGCGGAGCTCGGAGCCATCCCTGACGACCTGATCGAGGCGTGCCGCCGCCACCGGCTGCCGCTCTTCGCCGTGAACGAGACCGTCGCGTTCGCAACGATCACCGAGCATGTGGTGCGCCAGGTGTCCGGCGAGCGGGCGGGTGACCTGGCCGCGGTGGTGGACCGGCACCGCAGGCTGATGACCTCGGGGCCGACGGGCGGCGGGCCCGAGGTGGTCCTCGATCTACTCGGCTCCGACCTCGATCTGCACGCCTGGGTGCTCTCGCCCACCGGCCGGCAGATCGCGGGCGCGGGTGCACCGCTGTCGGGACCGGCGGGTGCGGAGCTGGCCGGGCTGCATCTGGCCGCGGTGCGCTCCGGCCGCCGCGCCCCGCACCGGGCCACCGTCGACGGGGCGACGTATTCGCTCTTCCCGATCCGCAACCACGGCAGAGGCGCCGGGCCGGCCTCCCGCGATGTGCGGGAGTCGGTGCTCTCCGACTGGCTGCTGGCCGTCGAGGCGGACGCGGGCGACTGGCCGGCCGCCCGGCTCGACCTGCTCCAGGGCGTCACCCAGCTGATCGCGGTGGAACGGGACCGGCGCGACGCGGCCCGCACGGTGCGCCGCAGGCTCGCCCAGGAGGTCCTGGAGCTGGTGCAGGCCGGTGCACCGCCGGCCGAGATCGCCGCCAGGCTGCGGGTCGCCGCCCCGGTCCTGCTGCCCGGGCTCGGAAGTGCGCCGCACTGGCAGGTGGTGGTGGCCCGGGTCGAGTGGGACGAGCCGGACGCGCCCGGCGGCGCCGGTTCCGGCATCGCGGGCGGGCCGGTCGCCCAGGCCCTGCTGGAGGAGATCCTGGTCGACCCGGCGGTGACCGGGCCGGATTCCGCGGACCGGATCGCGGTCGCCCACTCGGGTGACGAGGCCATCGCGCTCGTACCGCTGCCCGCCCTCGCCGACGCCCTGCCGGAGGCGGACGAGGCCGAGGGGGAGGCCCCGAAGGCCGACCCCGCGCTGCACGCCGACGCCCTGCTGGCCGCCGTGCGCGCCCCGCTCTCCGCGGGCCTCGCCGACGACGGGCGCCTGACACTGGGTGTCAGCGCCTCGGTGCATTCGGCCGAGGGGCTGCGCGGCGCCCTGGAGGAGGCCCGGCACGCCCGCCGGGTGGCGGCGGCCCGTCCGGGGCGGGTCTGCGCGGCCGGCCACCACGAGCTGGCCTCGCACGTCCTGCTGCTGCCGTTCGTCCCCGACGATGTGCGTCGTGCGTTCACCGCACGGCTGCTCGACCCGCTGCGCGATTACGACCGGCGCCACCGCGCGGAGCTGATCCCGACTCTGGAGGCGTTCCTGGACTGCGACGGTTCATGGACTCGCTGTGCGGCCCGGCTGCACCTCCACGTCAACACCTTGCGCTACCGGATCGGGCGAATCGAGCAGTTGACGGGCCGTGACCTTTCCCGGCTCGAGGACAAGCTCGATTTCTTCCTGGCCCTGCGTATGAGCTGACTCCGGGGGGCCGCAGCGGCTACCACGGACTCCCGCTGATTGTGAAAAGTTTCACCTGACATTGCCTCGACCCCTTGGCCCGGCGTGCCATTCCGTGCTGTGATGCGGCCAGACTCAGAGCATCCGGCCCAGTTGCCGGACGTTCTCCACAGCTCGATGGCGCGCTCGGGGAGGGCAATGTGGCGGACACCGCCATGTCTGGTTCCGGAACGACAGCTGATGACGATCCGCCGCTCCGGACAGCGGTATGGCGGCTGCGGTCACGCGCCTGTTGGACGGACGCCGCGGCACTGCTCGAACACGACGCCGCCACCGACCCGGCCGCGGCCCTCCAGCGCACGGCGCTGCTGACCGAGCGGTGTCTCTACACCGGGGAGGGCTGGACCGACGCCGAGGACGCGCTGCGCACCGCCGAGGCCATGGCCCACGACGACGCCGAACGCGGG
The DNA here is from genome assembly GCF_036013915.1 of Streptomyces sp. NBC_00464. Lineage (NCBI taxonomy): Bacteria > Bacillati > Actinomycetota > Actinomycetes > Kitasatosporales > Streptomycetaceae > Streptomyces > Streptomyces sp. NBC_00464. The sequence continues at coordinate 893,681 of NZ_CP107899.1, forward strand.
GCCGCGGCCTGCGAACGGGGGCACCTGGCGTACGCGTCGACCCTTCTCGGAGTACGGGACCGGGCCGACGAGGCCCGTGTCGCGCTGAGCCGGTCCGCGGCCCTGCTCTCCCCCGCCGCCCCGGCACGCCCGCTGCTCGACTTCCGCCGGGGCCTGATCGCGCAGAACATCGCCGACTCGCCACAGGCCGCCCGCGCCGCGTACCGCAGGGCGCACGCCGGCGCCACGGCCCAGGGTGACGAACTGCTGCTCTCCTCCACCTGGCGCCATCTCGCCCTGCTCTCGCTGCGCGAGGGCGAACTGGCCGAGGCCCGGCACGGGTTCGCCGAGTCGCTGCGGATAAGGGAGGAGCTGGGCTACCTGGTCGGTACGGCCCCGGCCCTCATCGCGCTGGCGGACACCGAACCGGAGCCGGAGGCGGCTGCGCGCCTGCGCGCCGAGGCGGGCCGCCTCTTCCGCCTCCTGGGCGGCGTCCCCAGCTGGCTGGCCCCGCACCTGACCCCGCCAGCCCCGGAGACGGCCGAGGCGAACTGAGCGCGGGCCTGGCACGAGGACCGTCAGGTACGGTCCTCGACCGGGTCGCCGGGCCAGGACCGTCAGGTACGGTCCTCGACCGGGTCGCCGGGCTTCCAGCCCGCGTCGCTCCACTCGGGGGTCGGCGTCGGTCGCGGCGGAGCGGGCGGCGGGTTCGGGCCGCGGTTCGGGTTCTGCGGCACCGCGGTGGCGGGATTCCCGTTCTGCCCGCTGCCGCCGTCGCGCTGCGGCGGCGGCGCGACCGGGGATTTCGGCGGTGCGGGCTTCCTCGTCGGCGGCACGGAGACGGCGGCCGCGGCGGGGGCGGTAGCGGAGGCGGACCGGGGCGCGGAGGGCGTCGGGGGCACGGAGGACGCCGGCGAGGGCGCGGCGGAACCCTCAGGTGTACGCGTGGGGCTCGCGCTCGGCGAGGGCGTCGCTGCGGCGGGCGTCGCCGGAGGCTTCCCGTCGGACCTGCCGGACCCGGAACAGCCCGCCGCCGCCAGTCCCAGCACCACCAGCAGCGCGGACACCCCTCGCAGCCCTCGGCTCCGTATCATCCCTGCCCCCTCGAAAACGATCATGCGATGAGCCGCACAGGCTACCCACAGCCGTCCGCTGTGGCGGCAGCGGATGCGGGAAGGTCAGCGGTCCGCGCCGGTGAAGTGTTCGCGTACGAGCGACTGCACGACGGTCACGTCCTGGGCGACCAGCGCGTCCAGCAGGGCCGTGTGCTCGGCGGCGTCCGCCAGCAGATCGGCGCGGCGGGTGACGGGGTTGCCCTCCAGGGGCCACTGGGAGCGGCGGTGCAGTTCGTCGGCCACCATCACCAGCTGGGCGTTCCCGTTGAGGGCGAGCACCGCCCCGTGGAAGGCCCGGTCCGCCTCCGCGTAGCTCGCCCGGTCCCCGACGGCCGCCGCCGCGACGGTGGCGTCGGCCAGCGGGCGCAGGGCGCACCAGCCGGCCGGCGGGACGGTGCGGGCGAGCCGCAGCATGACGGGTACTTCGAGCAGCGCCCGCACCTCGGCCAGCTCGGCCAGCTCGCCGGGCCCGCGCTCGGCGACCCGGAAGCCGCGGTTCGGCACGACCTCGACGGCCCCTTCCACGGCCAGCTGCTGCATCGCCTCGCGCACGGGAGTGGCGGAGACCCCGAAACGGGCGCCCAGCGCCGGGGCGGAGTAGACCTGCCCGGGGGTCAGCTCGCCGTCGACGAGGGCGGCGCGCAGGGCGTCCAGGATCTGACCGCGCACGGAGTGCCGCTGCACCGGGGTCCGGGGGGCGGGCAACTCGTTGTGGGTGTGCTCGCCACGGGCCTGCTCGGGCACCCGGAGGGACGAGGAGGCGGTCATGGGCGCGGCGGACGCATGCGGTGTCCACATGTCCTCACGGGCTCTGCCCTGCTCCACGGGTACCTCCTCGGCCGGTCGCGGGCGCGGCTCGCGTGCGCGGCGCCTCGTGTGCACGATAGGCGGAGGAGGCTGCAGTTCAAACATCGATCGGGTCGGGTAAGGTAAGGCTAACCTGCAAACGATCGTGATTCGGTGGTCCCTGCATGACCCTGCCCACTCTGCTCCCCGACATGACGACCTCGGCGGTGACGGACGCGTACACGCGTCTGGCCGAGGTCTTTCCCGGGCTGCGCGCCGAGGCGCTGACGGACGGCGAGACCTCCCCCGGCGGCGCCGGCTGGGTGGGCGCCCACGAGCTCGCGGCGGGTGGCAGCGGGCTCGACGCCTTCCTCGCCTGGGACGACGCGCAGGTGCTGCGGGACTACGGGCAGCAGGCCAGGCCCGATGTGGTCGCCGGCTTCGGACTGCACCGCTACGCATGGCCGGCCTGTCTGCTGGTGACGGTGCCGTGGTTCCTGCACCGGCGGGTGCCGCGCATCCCGGTCGAGGGCGTCGCCTTCCACCGGGCGCTGGGCCATCTGACCGTACGGGTGCGGGAATTCGCCTGCCTGCCCGGCGATCCGGCGGCGGAGCTGCCGGGTGCGCGCGTGGTGGCGGACGAGGCCGCACTGCGCGCCGAGGTGCTCGCGTCCGTGGCCGAACACCTCGGCCCGGTCCTCGACGGCTTCGGCCCGCGGATGCGGCGCGGCAAGCGGGCGCTGTGGGGCATGGCGACGGACGAGATCGTCGAGGGCCTCTGGTACATCGCCCATCTCCTCGGCGAGGAACGGCGCGCGATGGCCGAGCTGGAGGCGCTCCTGCCGGGCACCACGAAGCCGTACGTCGGCACGGCGGGCTTCCGCGAGCTGACCGGACCGAACGGGGAGTCGCTGCCCACCCGGGACCGGGCGAGCTGCTGCATGTTCTACACGGTGCGGCCCGAGGACACCTGTGTCACCTGCCCGCGCACCTGCGACGCGGACCGGGTCCGGAAGCTGACGCCCGCCCCCTGATCCGCACGGCCCGCGGGCGTGGTGCGGATCGACGATCCACGCCGCCCGCACGAGTGGCATAAATCGAACACAACTCCTCTGCGGCATACGGTCATTCGACCAAATCGCGGTTATCCGGCGGCTCTGCCACCCCGTTGGCGTTCTCTTGCCCCGAAACCGCCTGGACGCGACGAAATCCCCGGCACGATGGCGCCGAAACGCCCTATCGCGATGCAAGGGATCGTGCATGAGACTGACCGACATATCGCTTGACTGGCTGCTTCCGGCCGCCGTGCTGCTGGCGGGGGTCATGGCGGCGGTGGCGGTGGTCGCGCGCGGCAAGCGCGCCTCTGACACATCCGCGGCCGACGACACCTGGGAACGCAGCGAGGACCGGCGCAGACGCAAGGAGGCGCTGTACGCGACCGCTTCGTACGTTCTGCTGTTCTGCTGTGCTGCGGTCGCCGCCGCACTGTCCTTCCACGGACTCGTCGGCTTCGGCACACAGAATCTCGGCCTCTCCGGAGGCTGGGAGTATCTGGTGCCGTTCGGCCTCGACGGGGCGGCGATGTTCTGCTCCGTGCTCGCCGTGCGTGAGGCCAGCCACGGGGACGCCGCGCTCGGCTCGCGGCTGCTGGTGTGGACCTTCGCCGGTGCCGCCGCCTGGTTCAACTGGGTGCACGCGCCGCGCGGCCTGAACCACGCGGGCGCCCCGCACTTCTTCGCGGGGATGTCGCTCTCGGCGGCCGTGCTCTTCGACCGGGCGCTGAAACAGACCCGAGTGGCAGCGCTGCGCGAACAGGGCCTGGTGCCCCGTCCGTTGCCGCAGATCCGGATCGTACGGTGGCTGCGTGCACCCCGGGAGACCTTCGGCGCCTGGTCGCTGATGCTGCTCGAAGGCGTACGCACGCTGGACGAAGCGGTCGACGAAGTACGCGAGGACCGCCGGGAGAACGAGCAGAACCGTCTCCGCAGGCGGGACCAGGAGAAGCTGGACCGGGCACAGATCAAGGCCCTGAACCGGCAGAACCGGGCCTGGGGACGGGTCGGCCGGGGCAGCGCCCAGGTGGACGTCCAGGCCATCGCCCCCGCGACGGGCTCCGCGCAGTCCGTCGCGGAGCCCGCCATATCCGAGCCGGGTCAGCTGCCCCTGCGACCCCGGCCATCCCTGCAAGCCGTGAACGGCCCGAACTCGAGGGACGTCCCTGAGCTGGGGGCGCCCGATCCGAGAGCGGTCGACCTCACCCCCGAGGACGACACCCAGGCACTGCCCAGACTCGACTCTCTGGAGCAGAAACTGAAGGACCTGGAGCAGCAGTTCGGCTGAAGTGCCGGCCGGCGGACCTGCGGGACACGGCCCTGACGATCCGACAAGACCGTCAGGGCCGTTCGCCGTCCAGTTCGAACCAGACCACCTTGCCCAGGGCGTGCGGGCTGATTCCCCAGGAGTCCGCGAGGCTCTCCACCAGGACAAGTCCCCTGCCGTGCGTACCGTCGTCGGCGTTCGGTACGTGCGACACGGGCATGCCCGGGACGAAGTCCCGTACTTCCACGCGCAGCTTCTGCGGCTCCACGCTGACGGCGACGACCGCTCCGTCGTCCGTATGGACCAGCGCGTTGGTCACGAGCTCGCTGAGCAGCAGTTCAGCCACCTGCGCGGGCTCCTCCTTCCATCGGTATCGCAGCAATTCCCGCACCGCGCCCCGCACTTCCGCGACGGCCGCCAGATCGGCACGGCCGACTCTGCGATGCAGTCGGGCCAGTTCCTGACGCCCCATCGTCTCCCCCGCCCACACAGTGAATCGCCCCCTGTTATCGAAGGTGCTCACGCAATGCATGCCCCGCCTACGCGCTGTCACGCTTGTCGGTGCCTCACAAGGGCGGCGATTCCAGCGTTCCTCAGGGCGGCTTTCTGCGGACGTCAGGCCCGTTTGTAGTAGTAGCCGTCGGCATGGGCGGCGCCGACGTTGTGCTGGACGCCGCTGCCGTTGAGGGTGAAGTACGACGCGTCGAGCGTGGCGTAGCAGTAGCCGGGGTTGGCGCCGACGAGCTTGGCCGTGCCGACGTTGATACGGCTGTTGCCGTTCGCCGTGGACGTCACCTTGGCCTCGTACGGGCAGTTGTTGACCGGGAAGTCGGTCAGACGCACCACACCCGACCCGGAGATGGTGATCGTGCCCGGCTGCCCCACGTTGTACGCGTCGCCGTACTTCCAGGTGCCCGCGAACGACGACGGCACCGTACTCCCGCCCCCTGATCCGCCCGTGGAGCCCGAAGCGCCTCCCGAACCGGTCGTGGTGGACCCGGAGGTGCTGCCGGAGCCGCTCGTGGAGCCCGACGTGCTGCCCGAGGTGCTGACTGATCCTCCGCCGCCCGTACTCCCACCGCTCGATCCTCCGCTGCTCGAACTCCCGCCGTCCGTCGCATCGGTGCCGTCACCGGAGGAACCTGCGCCGGAGCCGCCCACGGCGGACGTACCGCCGCCGTCCGGTGTTCCCGCACCGCCGGCCGAGCCTCCGGCGTCCCCGCTTCCCTTCCCGTCCTCGCCGTCCTTCCGGTCGTCGTCCTTCTTGCCGCCGGACGCCTGGGGACTCCTGTCGCTCGGGGGAGGTGAGCTGTGCGGTGCCGACGGCGACCCCGGCACCGAAGGGGCCGTCGCACCGCTGGACGGGGACGCGTGGATGCCACGGTCGCTGTCGCCGCCGAACGGCTGCAGGATCGCCAGCGTGCCGCCTCCCCCGCCCAGGACCACGACCAGGGGAACGGCCACGAACCATGGGCGGCGTCGCTCGTCCCGCTTGCGTTTCGGCTCGGCCGTCCCACCGACGGAGGCGACCACGGCGACGTCCGCCGGCGCCCGCAGGTCCACCGTCCCTCGGTCGACGCCCTCCTGCCGCACCGGCGCCGCCTCCGCGTCCAGGAGCCGCGCCGACTGCCGCGCGAGGTGGCTCACCACTCCGGCCGGCAGCCACGACGCCCCCGCGGCAGGGCCCTCGCTGCCGCGCTCGGCCAACAGCTTGTCCACGGAGGGCCGTTCGGTGACCGACTTGGCCAGGAGGCGGCCGATCAGGGTGCGCAGAGCCTCGTCGCGGACCTCCTCGATGTCGGGTTCGGCCTCGACGATGTGGTACATCACCGCGTGCTGGTTGCTCACCCCGTTGCCGAAGGGGAGCGTGCCGGTCGCCGCATACGTGAGCACGCAGCCGAGGGTGAACACGTCGCTCTTCGGGCCCGCGCTCTCGCCGCGGATCTGCTCCGGTGCCATGAAGCCGGGCGATCCGATCACCATTCCCGTGCTGGTGAGAAGGGAATCGACGGACGTTTCGACAGCGCGGGCGATCCCGAAGTCGATGACCTTGGGCCCCTCGACCGTGAGCATCACGTTCGACGGCTTCAGGTCGCGGTGGACGATGCCGGCCGAATGGATGTCGTTGAGTGCGCGCAAAAGCCCGTCGGCAAGGGCGAGTACGGACGCGGCGGGGAGCGCACCATGGCCCCGGACCACCTGTTCCAGGGAGAGCCCCGGGACATAACCCGTGGCCACCCAGGGGTACTCCGCGTCGGGGGCTGCGTCCAGTACGGGCGCGGTGTAGCGCTCCCCCACGCGCCTCGCCGCATCGACCTCACGGCGGAAGCGGGCCCTGAACTGCGGGTCCGCGACGTGCTCGGAGTGCACCACCTTGACCGCGACCGTGCGGCCGCCCTCGGAACGGGCCAGGTAGACCCGGCCCATGCCCCCCGCACCGAGTCTGCCGAGCAGCAGGTAGGGCCCGATGCGGACCGGGTCGGTGGCGGCCAGCGGCTTGATGCCGCCGTCGAGGTTGTCCTCGCCGTCCCCGTGGCTGTCGTTGTGCACGCTGGTCATGTTCGAGCACTCTCCCGTGAGTCCCGCCGCGCAGTCCCCCCGGGACCGCCACCGCCCCTTGAAACCGCCTTGTACAGAGGCGGCTTGGAGCGGCAAGTGCTCAGTCTGGGGCACAGCACGTAACTATTGGAACTGCTTCCGGAATTAATTCTGGAACATTCTTCTACTCTGGGTACCGGCGGGCGGGCCCATGAGGGGACGCCGGAACCGGGAGCCGGGGCGGCATCGATGAGTCCGAAGCAGCAACGCGGTGAGGCCACTGCCGCGCACGTACTCGACTGCGCGCTGGACCTCTACGCGTCGGACGGCGAAGCCGGGCTCACCCTGGGCGCGCTCACCTCGGCCAGCGGCGTCAGCGCGGGAAGCATCTACCACCACTTCGGCAGCCTCCCGGGCGTGGTGGCCGCGCTCGCGCAATCCTGGCTGGGCCGCCTCCTCGACGAGCTGGGCGGGGAGCTCGCACGGGCCGGGAACGCCCGGACCGGCATCCACGCGGTGGTGCGGACCTACCTGACCTTCATCCAGGTCCACCCGGACGCGGCGCGGCTCATGCACTCCGCCACCGTGGACCGCGAGACCACCGCACGCGCCCGTCAGATCCGCGGGGCCCAGGAGGCCCGGCTGGCCCCTCTCGCGGCCTGGCTGCGCGCCCATCAGGAATCGGGCCAACTCGTGGATCTCCCCCTGCCCGTGGTGGAATCGCTGATCCTGGGCCCGGTGACGGGGATCGCACGCCGCTGGCTCTCGGTCGGCGACATCGACATCGAGGAGGCCGCGCGCACGGTCCCGGACCGCATTTGGCGCTCCGTCAGCCCCTGAATGCGCCCGGCGCGCCGGGCTTGCGCCGGCTCGCGCGGAGCGACCGTCCGCCCTCCTCGTTCACCTTCTTCTCTGTTAACTTCCGAAAAATTCACCCTTGTTGGCGTTGACGGGACCAGGTCTACGCGCGTCATCATGGTGACTATGCGAATCCCCCCACGGATCACCACGCTCGGCGGCGTCGCCGCCCTCCTGTCCGTCCTCTTCGTCGGCGGCCCCGTCGCGGCGACCGCGACCGCCGCGACCACCTCGGTCGGCAGCATCTGCTATTCCGCGCTGCCGTCCCAGGCCCACGACACCCTCGATCTCATCGACGCCGGCGGACCCTTCCCGTACGACCAGGACGGGACCGTCTTCCAGAACCGCGAAGGCGTCCTGCCCGGACAGAGCACCGGCTACTACCACGAGTACACCGTGATCACCCCCGGCTCCCCGACCCGCGGTGCGCGACGCATCGTCACGGGCGAGGAGGTCCAGGAGGACTACTACACCGCCGACCACTACGAGACCTTCGACCTCGTCGACCACGGCTGCTGAGAGGCCGACGGGTCCTTCCGGGCCGCTCCCCCGGTCCGGTCCGCGCCGTAGCCCCCCACCTGCGGCGCGGACCTCCGGAGCGGCGTACTTGTACGCTCCCCCCATGACCGTGACCTATGTGATCGACGGCTCCGAGGTCACCGGCCTCGATCGCTTCTGGGACGTGATCGGCGAGGCGGTGAACGGGCCGGGCGGCTACTTCGGCCGGAATCTCGACGCCTTCGCGGACTGCCTGAGAGGCGGGATGGGCACGCCGGACGACGGCGACTTCGTCATCGAGTGGCGGGGCCACGCCCTGTCGGCGCGCGCTCTGGGCCACGAGGAGACCGCGCGCCATCTCCGCGGCCTGTCCGGCCGCGCCCATGCGAGCAACCTGCCGCGGCTGCGGCAGGAACTGGCGCGGGCCGAGGCCGGCCTGGGGCCGACGCTCTTCGACCGGCTGCTGGAGATCATCCGGGACGAGACCGCCCCCGGCACCCTGCGACTGCTCTGAGGGCCACGGGCGCGGTCGGCCGCGTCCGTGACCCTCAGGGACCGGTCAGTACTGCGTGGAGACCTTCGCCCCGCCGAAGTCCTGCACGGCGTAGAGACTGATGTAGTGCGCTCCTTCCGCCGGGTTCTCGACCGTCAGCGTGTGGGCGTTTCCGGTGCCGGTCGACCGTGAGGTGTAGGCACTGGTGGTGGCCCAGCCGTTGGCGTTGTAGTAGAGGTCGGCGTCGCCCGTGCCGCCGCTCATGGTGATGGTGAGCCGGGCGGTTCCGGCGGGCACGTAGAGGTACAGGTAGGAGTAGTTGCCCTGGGTGGCCTGCAGCCCGCTCCGGACACAGTCCTGACCGAGCTCCCGGACATCGCTCGCGGTGCACTCGGCCGACGGATCGGTCGGCGGGTTGGTGCTGGTTCCGCAGGCGCCACCCGCACACGCCGTCAGCCAGGTGTTCCAGTCGGTGTCGTAGCGGCTGCCGATGGTGGAGGTGAGCAGGGTGCGGGCGGCGTTCCAGTCGCCGCTGCGGTAGAGGCCCAGAAGCGTGTCCATGTCGGCGCGGTGCGACTGGAGCATGTAACGGACCGCCAGGTAGCCCCAGTTGTAGATGCGCGTCTGGTCGGCGTTCTCGTAGGTGGTGTCGAACAGGGAGCTCAGGGTGTAGGTGTGCGCGGCGGCCTGGGTGACGGCGTCGTCGTAGGTCACATCACGGTAGGAGTAGGAGACGTACTCCGCGAAGCCCTCGACCCACCAGATGGTCGGCGTGGTGAGGCCGTCCTCGAAGTCGCCGGACATGTTGAACCGGCCGTCGAGGTAGTGCGTGTACTCGTGGTTGAGGTTCCAGATCTGGAAGTCCGGGCGCACCCATTCGGCCTCGTAGGCGATGAAGCGCGGCTGGTTGCCGGCCGCTGCCGGGTCGCCCTCCAGGTACATGCCGCCGTTGTTGGTGTCGATGCCGTAGATGGCTCCGGCGTAGGTCTGGTAGTCGGTGCTCGAATCGAAGACGACCACCTCGATGGTGGTGTTGTTGTCGTCGGCGACCGGTCCGCTGTCACGGGCGATCTCGTGGAAGTAGGCGTCCTGGCCCTTCAGGCTGGTACAGGCGGCCGAGAGGTCGGACGAGGACATCTGCTGGGCGAGGATGCGGATGCTGTCGCTGCAGGTGTACTCGACGGGAAGGACGGCGCTCTTGATCCGTGCCGCCAGGTCGCAGGTGCCGTACGTGGCGCAGTTGTCCGGTTCGTAGTAGTTGGCCATGTCCGCGAGTCCGACCCAGAGCGGTGCGGTCGGGCCCGTGAGGGAGCTCCGGCCGAGCAGGTCGATGACGAGCGGTCGCGCCTTGGACCGCAGCGACTCCTCCTGGAGGAAGCGCGCGAGCTCGCGCCCGGCGTTGGAGGTCAGGTAGGCGCGGTCCGTGCCCAGCAGGTCGAGGTGATCGCGGGCGAAGCCGGCGAGCGAGTCGAGCAGGCTGGGATCGGCCTCGACGGCGCTGACGAACTCGGGCACCTGATGACCCCGGAAGGTCACCGTGTAGACGCTGTTGACGGCGTTCAGCATGTACCAGGAGCTGTTGTACGAGGAGTCGTAGTCGGCGAGCAGGCGCTTGACGACGCTCAGGTAGCGGGCGTTCTGCACGGCGCTGTCGATGAGGATGACGGCTTCGGACAGGGTTTCCCCGTTGGCGTCCGTGACGTCGAAGGCGTGCGCGGAGGCGAAGAAGGCGTCGAGCCCGCCCTGGATGGCGGTGCGGAGCGCGTCGCCGTAGTCGCCGACGGTGGCGGGGTCGTAGTACTGCACGTAGTAGCCGGCCCGGAGGAACAGCACCAGCTGGGGCATCCCGGTGCTGCTGTCACCCGGGTACGCGGCCGATCCGTCGCGCAGGGCGTTGGCGACGGTGACCATCTGGGCCTCGCGGAAGGCGAGGTAGCCGTCGTTGCCCTTGACCGTGAACAGGGTGTTGACGCAGTCGGTCGTCGACGACTTGATCTGCTGCACCAGGTCGCTGCCGGTACGGCTGGTGAAGTCGGCGACGGAGCAGGCGGCGGCAGGGGCGATGCCGGCGGCCTTCGCGGCGGAGCGGGCCTTGGCCTTCATCGAGGGGGCCGGGTGGCTCGGCGCGGTGGCACGCGGGTCGTCGTAGTCGCGCTTCAGCGCGTCCTTGGACGCGGTCTGCGGCGCCCGGTCGGCGGGCTTCAGGGCCGTGCCGCCTATGTGGCCGGGGTCCTGTACGGGTGCGGTGAGGGCCTGCGCAGCGGGGCCGCCCGGCTCGGGCGTCCCAGGAGCAACGGCCTTGCCCGCGGCAGCAGTCGTGGTGACGGCCGCCGGTGTGGAGGGCCGGGGCTCGGCGGCCAGGCTCGGTGCGGCAAGCATGCCGACACCCAGACAGGCCGCCAGGGCCACGGTGGACAAGCCGGTCAATCTCTGTCGAACCAAACGGTTCTTCACGTGCCGCCTCCCAGCGGTGTGGTGCCGCGCGACATTGCGCGGCGGTGGGGGATGGCGCGCCCGGGGCCCGGACAACCGGATCAGTTCATGACATGAGCACGACCTCGAACGCGACCGTCAGTACAATGGCACATGTCACATGTCCTACGGAAGGAGTTGGGCGCACATTCATCTCCGCGCCAACTCCCCGCGGTGTCACCCTGCTTGCCGGTGCCGCCGCTTCGGCCCGAGGAGTTCCGAGTCGGGTTCGGCGCACCTCGGCGCAGCGACTGAGGGAGGATCTCCTGCGTGGCAAAGGACACGGACGGGGATGCGAGTGCGAGTGCGGATGCGGGTGCCGGCGTGGACGACGCGCAGGTGTGGAACGCCCGGTTGGGCTGGGCGTTCGGGCTGATCGCCGACGATCCCGTCGAACGGGGTGCGGCACTGGACCTGCTTGCCGACGCACAGGGGAACGTCCAGGGTGCTCTTGGCCGGTTCAACGAGTTGTGGCACTCGACGCTGCCGCTCGGCGGACAGGGACAGTGGCGAGATCCGGCCCTCCTGAAGGCATATGAGCGGTACGTCGAAGCCGGAAAGTCCTCACTGCCCGACGCGTTGTGGAACCGCCCGCCCGGAGACATCAGGGCATGGCAGGGCCTGCCCTATGCGCTCCTCTTCCTGGAGTGGGAGGCACGGTATCCGCAGGAGTGGACCCGGCACGCCAAGAAGTGGGGCACAAAACAGAGCCTCATCCGGGACGTGGCGGTCGCAGGCCACGGCGAGGCGGTCAGAGCGAAGCTCACCGACCTGGTCGAGACCGTCGTTCAGCGGGCCTACCGCTGCAAGGACCGCGAGTACGTGCGCGTCGCCCGAGCCGTTGACAGTGAGGATCTGCGCCGCAGGCTGGACGCTGCCACCCGGTCCGGCAACCCGTGGGCGCGGCGGCATGCCGGCTACGTCCTCTGGCTCCTCGATCACCCCGAGGCACCGCACACGATCCACGTCTGGCAGAACTGGATCGCGGCCGAGGCGAGCGAATGAGCCCCCCTTTCCGCCTGTCGGGACAACTCCTAGGCCTTCTGCCCCGCGAGTTTGGCAGCCACGGCGTCGAGAACCCAGTCCAGACCGGTCTCGAATGACTCCTCGGCGTCGACGTGCGTGCCGTCGTGCACGGCCTTGGCCAGTGCCGGGAAGCGGCCCGTGGCCAATGCCTTCGTCACACGCGGGCCGGAGGCGCGTTGCCAGTCGCTCTCGGACAGGCCCGTGGCGCGCTCGGCCCGCAGGTTGGTGATCTCGCGCCTGATCGCGCCGGTGAAGTAGGCGCTGACCGTCTCCACGGCGCGCATGACGGTGTCGACGTCGGCCAGGCCGTCGAGTGCGGCCAGCGTGGCCTCGGCCACGGCGAGGCCGTTCGGGCCCAGGGCCGGACGGCCGCCGAGCAGGTCGGCCAGCCATTCATGACGGAGAGCGGCCTGCCTGGTGCGGCGGGCGAGGACGCGCAGCGCCTCCCGAAAGTCACCGGGCTCCTCCTCGGGGAGAATCTCGGCGTAGACCTCGTCCACCAGGAGGTCGAACAACTCCTCCTTGGTGGAGATGTATCCGTACAGCCGCATCGGGCCGGCGTCCAGGCGGGCGGCGACCTTGCGCAACGACACCGCCGCCAGCCCGCCCTCGTCGGCCAGCGCCATGGCGGCGGCGACGATCCGCTCCCGGTCGAGCGGCACAGGGCGATTCGGCGGCTCCGGCCGGTCCCACACAGTCATGGTCACATCGTACTGTTGCGATACGCCGTATCGTTAAAATACAGTGTATCGACATGAGACAACGAATCGCCGTGGTCGGGAGCGGCCCTGCAGGCCTTGCCTTCGCCCGCGTCCTGCACCGCCATGACCACCCCGTCACCGTCCTCGAACGCGATCCCGCACCCGACGCCCGCCCTCCCGGCGGCACCCTGGACCTGCACGAGGGGCTGGGTCAGCTCGCGCTGGACAAGGCGGGGTTGCTGACGGAGTTCCAGGCCCTGTCCCGCCCCGAGGGGCAGGCGATGCGCATTCTGGATACGGACGGGACCGTCCTGCGCGACTGGAAACCTCGTCCGGGTGACCGGGCCAATCCCGAGATCGATCGCCGTCAACTCCGTGATCTGCTGCTCGGCCCTCTGGACGTCCGGTGGGGGCAGGGTGTGACGCAGGTGGTGCCGGGGACCCGAAACGGCGTGCTGGTCCATTTCGCGGACGGGCGACAGGAGACGTTCGACCTCGTGATCGGCGCGGACGGCGCCTGGTCCCGGGTCCGCCCGGTCGTCTCGCCGGTGACGCCGCACTACACCGGAGTCACCTTCGTCGAGACCTCCCTGGACGACGTCGACATCCGCCACCCCGGCCTCGCGCGTCTGATCGGCGACGGTTCCCTGGCCGTGTACGGCGTGAACCGCGCGCTCGTCGCCCAGCGCAACAGCGGCGGCCACGTCAAGGTGTACGCCCAGTTCCGTGCGCCGCTGGCCTGGCACACGCACCTGGACCTGACCGACGCCGAGGCCGTGCGGTCGAGCCTGCTGGCCCTGTTCGACGGCTGGGCCGCCCCTGTCCTCGACCTCCTCCGCCACGGCACCGCTTTCGTCCACCGCCCCCTCTACGTCCTGCCCGTGTCCCACACCTGGACCCATGTCCCCGGGGTGACGCTCCTGGGCGACGCCGCCCATCTGATGCCCCCGCTGGGGGCGGGCGCGAACCTCGCGATGCTGGAAGGCGCCGAACTCGCCGAGTCCATCGCCACCGGCCCCGGCCCCGGAGATCTGGACGCGACCGTCCGCGCCTTCGAGGAACAGATGTGGGCACGGGCCGGCAGGTGGGCGAAGATGACGACGGCCGGTCTGGACCGCCTCGTGAGCCCGGACCCAGCCGAAGCCCTCGCCCTCTTCGACCAGGTCCAGCCGTCCTGACCGCCGAGCGCGAGAGCACCGGCAACGCGCCGCGGCTTCACGGAGGACACAGGCGCGGGCAACCGCGCGAGGGTCTCAGACCTGGCCGGCCGACACCCCTTCGGGCGCCTCGCCGGAGCGCTCGGACCCGCCCTGCCTGCCGTCGGCCCACAGGGACCGGACATGGGACATATGGGCGAGCATGCAGGCCTCGGCTCCCGGGGCGTCACCGGCGACCACCAGGTCCAGCAGTTGTACGTGTTCCTGCGCGGAGGCGATCAGCTGCCCCGACTCGGCCAGCCGGTTCAGGCCGAACAGCCGGGAGCGCTTGCGCAGTTCGCCGACCTCCTCGACCAGCCGGCGGTTCCCGGCCAACGCCAGCAGGGCGAGATGGAAACGGCGGTCCGCCTCCAGATAGCCCAGGATGTCGTGCCGGCGGGCCGCCTCGACGATCTCCAGCGCTACGGGCCGCAGCGCCTCCAACTCCTGTGTGAGGCCCATCCGCGCGATCCTGCCCACGGTGGGCACCTCAATCATGGCCCGGAGTTCGGTGAAGTCGTCGAGGTCCTGATCGGTCAGTTCGGTGATCCGGAAACCCTTGTTGCGGACGGCCTCGACCAGTCCCTCACGGGCCAGGTCGAGCATCGCCTCACGGACGGGCGTGGCGGAGACCCCGAAATCCGAGGCGAGCGCGGGCGCGGAGTACACGGTCCCGGGCTTCAGCTCGCCGGAGATGAGTGCCGCCCGCAGTGCGTGCGCCACCTGGTCACGCAGATGCTCCTGCGCCGAGATCACGTTGAGCGACGTCAGGCGGGCCATGTCTGTTCCTCCAGCACCGTGCGGAGCCCAAGAATACAATGTGACGTTGTGCGTTGCGGACTCAACGGTCACAACACGAAGCCCTCGGGGAACGGGTCGGCCGGGTCGAGGAAGTACTGCGCGGTCCCCGTGATCCAGGCGCGCCCTGTGATGGCGGGGACGACGGCGGGCAGCGTTCCCACGGTCGTCTCGGCGACGAGCCGGCCCGTGAACTCCGTACCGATGAAGGACTCGTTGACGAAGTCGGTGTCCAGCGCCAGTTCGCCCCGCGCGTGGAGCTGGGCCATGCGCGCGGAGGTGCCGGTGCCGCACGGCGAACGGTCGAACCAGCCGGGGTGGATGGCCATGGCGTGCCGGGAGCGGACGGCGTCCGAGCCCGGGGCGATCAGCTGGACGTGCTTGAGCCCGTGGATGGCGGGGTCGAGCGGGTGGACCGGGCGGTCACCGGCGTTGACCGCGTCCATCAGTGCGAGCCCGGCGGCCAGCAACTCGTCCTTGCGGGAGCGGTCGAACGGCAGGCCCAAGTCGTCCAGTTGGACCATGGCGTAGAAGTTTCCGCCGTACGCGAGGTCGTAGGGCACGGTGCCGTGGCCGGGGACCTTCGCCGTGAGTCCGAGTCCGGCACTGAAGGCGGGGACGTTGGTCAGGGTGACGGAGGTGGCAGCGCCGTCCTCGACCCGGACGTCGACGCTCACCAGCCCGGCGGGAGTGTCCAGCCGCACGGTGGTGACCGGTTCGGTGACCTCCACCATGCCGGTCTCCACCAGGACGGTGGCCACCCCTATGGTGCCGTGCCCGCACATCGGCAGACAGCCGGAGACCTCCATGAACAGGACCCCGAAGTCGGCGTCGGGTCGGGTCGGCGGCTGGAGTATCGCCCCGCTCATGGCCGCGTGGCCGCGCGGCTCGTACATCAGCAGGGTCCGTACCGCGTCCCGGTGCGCCATGAAGTGGGCGCGGCGCTCGGCCATGGTGGCGCCGGGCAGCGTGCCGATGCCGCCGGTGATCACCCGGGTGGGCATGCCTTCGGTGTGCGAGTCGACGGCGTGGAAGATGTGACGCGTGCGCAAGTGTCCCCCTCGGGTCGTCCGGCCGTTCCGGTACGACGCTCCGGCCGGCGGATGTCTGGTGTGCTGACGGGTGGGGCGATACCCCCGATGACCGGCCTCTCTCAGTCGAGGCCCTCGGCCAGCGCCTTCTCGGTGGCCGCGCGCACGGCGGCCAGGGCGCCGGCGTCGAGCGGCATGCGCGGCGGCCGGGTGGGGCCGCCGTGCCGACCGACGATGTCCATCGACGCCTTGATGGCCTGGACGAACTCCGGCTTGGAGTCCCAGCGCAGGAGCGGGTGCAGCCGCCGGTACAGCGGCAGCGCCGTGTCCAGGTCCCCGGACACGGCAGCCCGGTACAGCGCGACGCAGCCGGCGGGCAGCATGTTGGGGCAGCCCGCGATCCAGCCGACGGCACCCGCCACGGCGAGCTCCAGCAGGACGTCGTCGGCGCCGACCAGCAGGTCGAGCCCCGGGGCCTCCTCGGCGATCTCGTACGCCCTGCGGACGTCACCGCTGAACTCCTTGACGGCGACGACGGAACCGTCGGCGTGGAGCTGGGCGAGCAGCCGCGGTGTCAGGTCGACCTTGGTGTCGTACGGATTGTTGTACGCGACGACCGGCAGGCCCGCGGAGGCGACTTCCGCGTAGTGCGCACGGACCGCCCCGTCCTCGCACGGGTACCCGTTGGGCGGCAGCAGCAGGACGGAGCCGGCCCCGGCCTCGGCCGCCTGCTCGGCGCGGCGCCGCGCCTGGGTGCTGTCGTAGGCGGAGACGCCGGGCATCACCCTGGCCCCGTCCCCGGCCGCCTCGACGGCGACCCGTACGACCTGGTCGCGCTCCTGGTCCGTGAGGGTCTGGTACTCCCCCAGCGAACCGTTGGGCACCACACCGTCGCATCCTTCGGCGACGAGGTCGTGCACATGTGCGGCGTACGCGTCGAAGTCGATGGACCGGTCCTCGCGCAGGGTGAGGGGCGTGGCCACCATGACGCCTCGCCAGGGGCTGGTGCGTGCAGGGCGGTTCGTCTTCATGCGGGCTCCATTGGAAGGTGTGGCGAAGGTGGGAAAAGACATGCGGAGGGGTGGGGTGCGCGTCCTCACGTGTCCTCGGGGAGGGCGGCACGGGCGAGTACGGACAGGGGGACGGGGCAGGCGAGCGGGCGCCGGTCGGCACCCCCGGTCTCCGCTGCGCAGCCGGCGAGTTCCCGCACGGCGAATCCGCACGTCCGGCCCTGGCACCAGCCCATCCCGGCCCGGGTGAGGAGCTTGACCGTACGGCTGTCACCGGCACCGAGCTCCCCGACGGCCGTGCGGATGGCGCCGGTGGTGACCTCCTCGCACCGGCAGACCTCGGTGTCGGCTGCCGTCCAGTCGGTCCAGCCGGGTCCCGGACGGTGCACGGCGCCCATGAGTTCGGCGAACGCACGCATCCTGCGCCGGGCCCGGCGCAGGGCCGCCGTGCGTGCCGTGCCCCGGCCGCCGCGCGCGTCCACGAGCACGGAGCGGGCCGCCAGTTCGCCTTCGGTCAGGGCGAGTCGGACGCCGCCGATACCGCCGGTCTCGCCCGCGGCCCATACTCCCGGCACGGTGGTGCGCAGTTCCTCGTCGAGCTCCAGCGCGGCCGATCCGTCCGCGGCACACCGGGTGGCGCAGCCCAGCCCGACGGCGAGGTCCAGCTGGGGCACGAGACCGTGCCCGACGGCCAGGGTGTCGCAATCGATCCGGTGCCCGGTCCCGGGCAGTGGACGCCAGTCACGGTCCAGCCGGCTCACCGTGACGCCCTCCACCCGGTCGGTGCCGTGGACGGCGGTGACGGCCCGGTGCGTCAGCAGCCTGACCCGGTGGCGTGCCAGCGCCACACCGTGCCGAGCCCCTTCGGCGAGCCGGCCGGGGGCGGCGGCCAGCACCATCGGCGCACGTCCGTACGCCGCGTAGCCGGAGGCCTCCACCAGCGCGGGCACCCGGGCGCCCGCTCGGGCGAGGGAGACCGCGACGGCCTGCAGCAGCGGTCCGCTGCCGGCGACGACGATCCGCCGGCCCGGCAGGACCAGGCCCGATTTCAGCATGGCCTGCGCCCCGGCCGCTCCGACGACCCCGGGCAGGGTCCAGCCGGGGAACGGGAGTTGGCGCTCGTGGGAGCCGGTCGCGACCAGCAGCCGGCGGGCGTCGAGCGTGCAGGCCCCGTCCCGGCCGTCGGGCCCGGTGACCGCGTGCAGGGTCCAGTCCGCTGCGCGCCGCTCGACGGCCCAGACGTGGTGGCCGGTGAGATGGCGGATCCGGCCTGCCGTGCGGTGCCGGTCGAGCCGTGCGGCGAGGGCCTCGAACTCCCGCCAGTTGTGGTGAAGTCGCTCGGGCCGGGTGGCGCCGAGGCCGGGTGCCGGGGCACGGTAGTACTGGCCGCCCGGTGCGTCCGCCGCGTCGAGCAGGACCACATCGAGTCCGCCGTCGGCAGCGGTGACGGCGGCGGCCGTCCCGGCGGGACCGGCGCCCACCACCGCGAGTTCGGTGCGCTCGGGGCGGGCGGCGGACGGTTCAGCGGACGGGACCGGCATGACCGTCCCCTTCCTGCGTGGTGACGGCATCGCCGGGGCGGGCGGGCAGCAGGCAGGCACGCCGGTTGGGGAGGCCGTTGACGGTGGCCAGGCAGTCGAAGCAGGATCCGATCCCGCAGAAGGCACCCCGCGGCCGTCCGGCCCCCCGGGTGGTGCGCCAGGTGAGGACGGAGGCGGCCCAGAGTGCGGCCGCGATGCTCTGGCCGGGCAGGGCGCGGACCGGGCGGCCGTCGAAGGTGATCTCGAAACCGGGGCCGGGATCGGCACCGGCCAGGCCGGCCGGGGTCCGTACGGCCGTACGTATGCGGGGACGTCTCACCAGGGCTCCTGCTCTGTCGGTCGGCGGTCGGGCGGTCCGGACGCTCCCGGACGGGTCAGCGGGCTTCTCGGGGCGTGCGGCGCATCAGGACCGCGTCCCCGGAGGCAGCGGGTGGCCCCGGTCCTGCCGGTCAGTCGTCGGAACCGGGGCGGGGGCCCGCGTCGAACCGGTCCGGACGGAACGGCTCCGGGTCGAGGGCCGGTTCCTCCCCGCGGATCGCGGCGGTGATCAGCACGGCCGTGGCCGGCGCCAGTCCGATGCCCGCCCCCTCATGGCCGCAGGCGTGGAAGAGGCCCGGCACCCGGCGGTCGGGCCCGATCGCCGGGAGGTGGTCGGGCAGGTAGGGGCGGAAGCCGTGGTAGGCCCGCAGCACCCTGGTGTGGGCGAGCACCGGGAAGAGCGCGGCCGCCGCAGCGGCCAGTTGGCTGACCACGGGGACGGACAACGTCCGGTCGAAGCGCACCCGTTCACGGCTGGCGCCGATCAGGACCGGCCCGGCCTGTGTGCCCTCCACGACGGGAGAGGTCTGCAGGGCGGCGGATGCGCTCGACACGTCGGCCACGTACTCCGCCGCGTACACCTTGTGTCTGATCAGCGGCGGCAGCGGCTCGGTCACCAGGACGAAGCCGCGCCTCGGCAGCACGGGCAGTTCCACTCCCGCCAGAGCGGCCAGTTCCCCGCCCCGTACACCCGTCGCGTTGACCACCGCCGGGGCGGACAGCTCTCCCGCACGGGTCCGTACACCGCGCACCGCGCCCGTCGGTCCGGTCAGCACGGCCGTGACCGCCTGCCCCGGGTGGAGGCTCGCTCCGGCATCGCGGGCCGCGCGGACGAGATGGGCCGCGGCCAGGGCGGGCTGGACCTGGGCGTCCTGCGGGTAGAGGAATCCTCCGGCGAGCCCGGATGCCAAGTGCGGCTCGATCGCCTGCAGTTCTTCGGCCGCCACCGCGGTGGCCCGGACTCCTGCCGCCCGCTGCCCGGCGGCGGTCACGGTCAGGGTGGCCAGCGACTCGGGGCCCGCCGCGACGACCAGCCCGCCCTTCTGCTCGAACTCGACGGCGGAGGGCAGCACTTCGGCCAGCTCGCGCCAGAGTGCGGCGGACAGGAGCGCGAGGTCCAGCTCCGGGCCCGGCACCTTGTCGGAGACCAGGAGGTTCCCCTCCCCCGCCCCGGTGGTGCCACCGGCCACCGGTCCGCTGTCCACCACCGCGACCGAAAGTCCGGACCGGGCGGCGTAGTACGCGCAGGCGGCACCGACCACTCCGGCGCCGACGACGACCACGTCGAAACGCTGTCTCGTGAACACGTCAGTAATATGTCACATTGCTCAGGGGTCGCCAAGGGGGCGTCAGACACCTTCATCTGACGTCCCGTCACCGACGCCGGGTCCCCTAAGGGCGGGGCACGTTGCGCAGGTTGGACCGGGCCATCTGGACCATCCGGCCCACGCCGCCGTCCAGCACGATCTTGCTGGCGGACAGCGCGAAGCCGGTCACCATGTCCGCGCTGATCTTCGGCGGGATGGAGAGCGCGTTCGGGTCGGTCACGATGTCGACGAGCGCCGGCCCCTTGTGCTTGAAGGCGTCCCTGAGGGCGCTCTCCAGCTGCTTGGGCTTCTCGACGCGGACGCCGTACGCCCCCGAGGCCCGCGCGACCGCCGCGAAGTCCGGGTTCTTGTTGGTCGTGCCGAACGACGGCAGTCCCGCGACCAGCATCTCCAGCTCGACCATGCCCAGCGAGGAGTTGTTGAACAGCACGACCTTCACCGGCAGGTCGTACTGGACCAGGGTCAGGAAGTCCCCCATCAGCATGGTGAATCCGCCGTCCCCGGACATCGAGACGACCTGCCGGTTCCGGTCGGTGAACTGCGCACCGATGGCCTGCGGCAGCGCGTTGGCCATCGAGCCGTGGCTGAACGAACCGATCACCCGGCGCTTGCCGTTCGGCGTCAGATAGCGAGCAGCCCAGACGTTGCACATGCCCGTGTCGACGGTGAACACCGCGTCTTCGTCAGCGAGTTCGTCCAGGACCGAGGCCACGTACTCCGGGTGGATCGGGACGTGCTTGTCGACCTTGCGGGTGTACGCGCTGATCACACCCTCCAGCGCGTCCGCGTGCTTCTTGAGCATCCGGTCGAGGAACTTTCGGTCGCTCTTGGCCTTCACCCGCGGGGTCAGACAGCGCAGCGTCTCGCGGACATCGCCCCAGACCGCCAGGTCGAGCTTGGAGCGGCGGCCCAGGTGCTCGGGGCGCACATCGACCTGGACGATCTTCACATCGGTGGGGAGGAAGGCGTTGTACGGGAAGTCCGTGCCGAGCAGGATCAGCAGATCGCACTCGTTCGTGGCCTCGTACGCGGCGCCGTAGCCGAGCAGCCCGCTCATGCCGACGTCGTACGGGTTGTCGTACTGGATCCACTCCTTGCCGCGCAGGGCGTGGCCCACCGGGGCCTTCACCCGTTCGGCGAACTCCATCACCTCGGCATGCGCGCCCGCCGTGCCGCTGCCGCAGAACAGCGTCACCCGTTTGGCCTCGTCGACCATCCGGCAGAGCTTCTCGATCTCCGCGTCGCCCGGCCGCACAGTGGGCCGCGACGTCACCAGGGCATGCTCGACGGACTTCTCCGGCGCGGGCTGCGAGGCCACGTCGCCCGGCATCGACACGACGGCGACGCCGCCCCGGCCGATCGCGTGCTGGATGGCCGTCTGGAGCAGCCGCGGCATCTGCTGCGGGTTGGAGATCATCTCGTTGTAGTGGCTGCACTCCTGGAAGAGCAGCTCGGGATGGGTCTCCTGGAAGTACCCGAGGCCGATCTCGCTCGACGGGATGTGCGAGGCGAGCGCGAGGACGGGGGCCATGGAGCGATGGGCGTCGTAGAGGCCGTTGATGAGGTGGAGGTTGCCGGGGCCGCACGACCCGGCGCAGGCCGCCAGCTCGCCGGTGACCTGCGCCTCGGCGCCGGCGGCGAACGCGGCCGTCTCCTCGTGCCTGACCTGGATCCAGTCGATGTCCGGGTTGCGGCGGATCGCGTCGACGACCGGGTTGAGGCTGTCGCCGACCACCCCGTACAGGCGTTTGACGCCCGCCCGGGCGAGGATGTCGACGAACTGCTCCGACACGTTCTGCTTGGCCATGGGTGCGCACTCCCTCTGCCTGTGCTCCTGGCACGTCCGGCTGTCCTGATACCGGGGCGCCAAACCCCGGCGGGACGGGTTATCCGGAGTCCATCAACCCATGACGCGCACGGTTACGCCTCCCAGACGCCGACCGCCGTCCGGTCGTCGGCATAGCCCGCCACCCTGAGCTGGGTGTCTGCGAGGAACGCGCCGAGGCCCGGTGCCTCGGCGGGTGCCCAGCGTTCGGCGAGCTCCTCCGCCAGGGCCGGCTCGCCGCGCAGCGGCTCGGCGAGGCCAGGGCTGCAGAGCAGCAGGGTGTCGCCCGGCCGGGCGACCGACGCACGGAAGCGGAACGGCTCGGCGGGCGGCGGGACCGGGTCCTCCACGTACGGCGACGGGGCGGTGGTGATCCCCAGGTCCATGGTCAGCCGTTCGCCGTCCGGCCCGCTCTCGGGCGCGGCGGAACCAAAGCCGACGACGGCCTCCCCGGTGAGCGTGCCGGTCTGCGGCACGATCGGTTCGAGGTCCTGCCAGCTGCCGTCCCGGAGCCGGAAGAGCCCGCCGCCACCCACACCGAAGAAGACCCGGGTGCGGCATTCGGGATCGGCGGACAGCAGGAGGCAGCGCAGACCCGCCGTGTACTCGTGCGGTTCCCGGCCGAGTTCGGCGGCGCGGGCACGCAGCTTGCCGTAGCTGCGGTCGGTGAGCCGCTGCAGCCCGGATTTGAGGTCGCCCCGGCGACCCGCTCTTATGTCGTCGGACAGGCGGGCGTGGCTGCGCCCGACGGCTTCGCCGATCCAGCGGCAGGCGTCGGCCGCGGCCGGATGCGCGTGCTCGGACGACCGGTCGCCGCCCGCGACGGCGACCAGGACGAGCGCACCCTCCGCGGCGCCGAACCGTGCGGTGAGCAGCGCGTCGCGCCGGAGTTCGCCCCGGAAGCGGGCGGAGTCGCCCCGTACGGAGGCGGCCCGCAGGGTGTACGTGCCGTACCGGGCGCCGTCGAGCACCGTGTCGGCGACGAGGCCGTCCAGTTCGCGCGGGTCGCTCGCGGGCAGCGCGGTGGGCTCGGCGTCGTACGTGGGCGGCCTCGGGCCCACGTGGACGACCGGGGGCCGCGGCGCCGGCGTCCCGGGGACGGGGGCGGCCGGTTCCGGGACGGGGGCGCGGTCGGCCGAGGGGTCGTCCTCGGGCCGCTCGACGACGGGGCGCCTGGGCAGCGGTGGCACCTCGCCGTCCGGCACGACGGGCGGGCCGGACACGACGGGCGGCGCCTCGGCCTCCTGCCCGGTGGGGTAGCCCTGCACTATGCGGGGATCGGCGGGGGGCGGAGGAGGCGGAGGCGGAGGCGGCGGAGGCGGAGGCGGCGGAGGCGGAGGCGGCGGAGGCGGCGGAGGCGGGGCCGCGAAGGTGCGGGGGCGTGGTGGGCCGGCCGGTGGCTCCCACGGGGCGCGGATGGTCGGCTCGGGCGGCGGCGGGGCCGGCGAGTCGTCCGCCATTCGGGTGACGGCGGACGTCGCCGCCCTCGGTTCGGGCACCGCGGCCGCGGCCTCGTACACCTCATCGCCGTCGGGCCCCACCGCATCCGATGCCGAGTCGAAGCGGTCGTCGAGACTGTCGGCAGCCTGGCTCGCCCCGGTGTCCGGGGCGGATTCGTCGTACAGCCTGCGCCACCAGTCGTCCTCGTGGGCGGCGGGCCTCTCCCCCTGCTGACTCATGCCCTTATTGTCCACCGCGGAGGCCGCGCGAAAACGGGACATCCGGAAATACTGGCCGAAGGGCACCACACGAAAGGTCCGCCGGGCGGCCCCACCCCCCCACGGGAAGGACGCCCGGCGGACCGGTTCGAGTGACGCGACGTCAGCGCACGGCGTAGGCGTCGGTCACGGTCTGGATGACGGAATTGCCGTTGGCGTCCTTCAGTTCGGTCCTCAGGGTGACCGGCTTGCCGGCCGCGTCCGCGTGGTTCACGGTCGCGGTCCACCGTCCGCCCTGCTGTGCGGTGATGGCCTCGGTCCAGGTCTCGCCACCGTCGTACGAGTACGAGACCTTGGCCGCGGTCAGCTTGCCGGGCGTGTAGCCGGCGTGGCCCGTGACGCTCAGGCCGATGGTCTGACCGTCCTTCGCCGCCAGGGTCTTCATGCCGTCCGAGGGCAGGTCGTAGCCCGGGAAGAGCAGCGGGATTCCCTGGGAGTAGACGTTCTCGTCCCGGTGCGAGCGGAACTTCCAGGTGGTCTGCGTCATCGTCGACCGCTTCCACACGGCGGCGGGCTGACCCGACTTCATGGTCATCATGCTGAGTTCGTACGCGGCGTCCTCGGCCGGGACGGTGAACACCCCGGACGGCCAGCCGGATTCACCGAGCACCGTGCCGCCGCTGGTGAGCCGCATGTTGCCCATGTCGCCGAAGGAGCCCTGGAGACCGCCGTGTTCGCTGTCGCTCCAGAAGCCCGGGGCGACGCCGATCAGATTGTCCTGGCGTTCGGCGGCGAGCATCTCCCCGCCCTGGTCGTCGCGGGGCGCGGACGGGACGATGACGCCCCGGTACCAGTTCGCCGAGCGCTTCGAACCGGCCTTGTGCGTACGGAACTTGTCCATCATGAACTCGCCCCACGGGAAGCTTGAGGAGAGTCCCTGCTGCCAGCTGCTGTCGCCGGCCGAGTAGTACTCGGTGCGCTTTCCGGGTGCGGGCAGGCTGTCGAACGCGCCGACGCCGTACCTGGCGCCGTAGGGGCTGGCGACGAGCAGGGTATCGACGAAGTCGGTCTTCACGCCCATCGATTCGTAGGTGGACTCGACCGTGCTGAGCGCCCTGTCCTTGACCTTGTACGTGCGGTCCGAGGTGACGGTGCCCGTCTCGGGGAAGGCCAGGTTGTAGACGAACGGGCTGGACGCGGTGGCCTTCCAGCTCAGCTTCACCGGTCCGGCGGCCAGCGCGGCGGCCAGGTCGGCCGCCTCGTCCGCCTGGATTCCGAGCGAGGGCAGGGGCGCCGCACCGTATCCGACGGACGGCTTCCACGGGCCGGCGGACGGGCGGTGCGCGATGACCGCCACGGCGCCGGCAGCCTTGGCGTCGCGCGCCTGGACGGCCATGGGAGCACCGTCCTCGACACGGACCAGGGCGATCTTCCCCGAGACGCCGGCGGCCTTCAGCTCGTCGGGCGTGCCGGTGCCCGCGTCGACGAGTGCGGCCTGCCCCGTGCCGTCGAGGTTGACGGAGCCGTAGGAGGCGGGGGTGGGGTGCAGGGTGGCGCCTCCGACGACCGCGAGCTTCTCGATCTGCGGGGCGTACGCCCGCCAGAAGCTGTCGAACTCGAAGTCACCGTCCTGGGCCTTGCCCTGGATGTCGACCAGATAGTCCTTGACGACGCTGCTGCCGGCGATGGACCCGGAGTGCAGCCAGACATCGTCCCAGCTGCGGCCGAAGGCCAGGGTCCCGCTGCGGGTCTCGGTGACCCGGTCCTCGGTCTTCAGCTTGATCCGGTGCGCCTTGCGGGCGTCCAGCACCAGGACGGTGTCCTTGGTGACGTTCAGCTGCGGCCGGGCCAGGTAGCCGACCGACTTGGCGAGAGTGCCGGTGGCGTCCTCGGGGTCGGCCGAGACGATGAAGCTGGAGACGAAGTAGGCGCCGGGGCGCACCTCGTACACCTGGTCGGTGGAGCCGTCGTTGAAGCGGCGTTCGCCGGTGGCGGTGTCGGTTCCGATGACGTCGAGCGAGGACGAGCCGGTGGCGGGCTTGCCGTTGCGGTCGATCAGCTTGACGCGCAGGGTGATGGTCTCGGCGCCCACGTACAGCGAGAACGGGGTGGAGACCTTGACGCCGCCGGTGGCGGTGGCCAGGACCCTGCCGGTGACGTCGCCGTACTGGCTGTCCTGGAGCTTCGCGGTCGGGTCGAGCTTCAGCGGGACCTCGACACTGGCTCCGGCGGGCACGGTGACGCTCTTCGCGCCGAGTGCGGCGACGGAGGAACGGACGGCCGAGCCGTCGTTGCCCGTGACGCTCTGGAGGGCGAGCGACAGCTTCACCGGCTTGTCGCCCGTGTTGGTGTACGGGATCTGCACGGTGGTGCGGTCCGTCTTGTCCTGCGGCCAGTTGAAGGTGCCGCCCTGCACGGCGGGTGCGCCGGTCAGCGTGGTGTCGATGGCGGCCTTGACGTCCAGCCGGCCGCCGCCGGTCTCGCGTACGTCACCGGGGATGTCGCTCTTCGCGGACGACACGAGGGCCGCCTTGACCTGCTGGGCCGTCCAGTCCGGGTGGCGTTCCTTGACGATGGCGGCGGCGCCCGCGACGTGCGGGGTGGCCATCGACGTACCGGACATCGACTGGTAGGCGTAGATGCCGCGACCGCCTGCCGCGGCGGCGGAGATGTCGACGCCGGGGGCGGTGATCTCGGGCTTGAGGGTGTGCGAGACGATCGCGGGTCCACGGCTGGAGAACTGGGCCGTGGAGTCGTCGCGGTCGACGGCGCCGACGGTCAGCACGCTGGGCGCGCACCCGGGCGAGGAGACGGTGTTGAGCGTCGGTCCCGAGTTGCCGGCCGCGATGACGAACAGGGTGT
Source organism: Streptomyces sp. NBC_00464 (assembly GCF_036013915.1). NCBI lineage: Bacteria > Bacillati > Actinomycetota > Actinomycetes > Kitasatosporales > Streptomycetaceae > Streptomyces > Streptomyces sp. NBC_00464. The sequence goes on from NZ_CP107899.1 coordinate 920,033, forward strand.
CCTTGCTCTTGCCGAGTTCCTCGGCGGCCATGCTCATCGGGTCGGTGCAGTCGGTGGGGGTCTGGCTGCCCAGGCTCATCGAGACGACGTCGGCCTTCTGGTCGACGGCCCACTGCATGCCCGCGATGATCCACGAGGAGTCGCCGGAACCGCTGTCGTTGAGCACCTTGCCGACGAGCAGATCGGCGCCGGGTGCGACGCCCTTCTTCTTCCCGCCGCCGGCCGCTCCGGAGCCGCCCACGGTGGAGAGGGTGTGGGTGCCGTGGCCCTGGCGGTCGTCGGTGGTGTCGGAGTCGGTGAAGTTCTTCGACTCGGTGATCCGGCCCTTGAGGTCCGGGTGCTCGGCGTCGGCGCCGGTGTCCAGGACGGCGACCTTGGTGCCCTTGCCGTCGTAGCCGGCGGCCCAGGCGAGGTCGGCGCCGATCTGCTTGGTGGAGCGGTCGAGGCTGGCCTCGACCTTGCGGTCCAGCCAGAGCTTCTTCAGCCCGGCGGCGGAACGGGACCGGCCGGTGCCGGTGACGTCCGACCAGAATCCGGCGGTCTGCTTCTTGTCGGCCTTGAGCGCCACTCCGTCGATGGCCGGGAGGGCGAGGCCCCGCTCGGCGCCGCGCGGGGTGACGGGCGCGCTGCGTGCGGTGTCGTTGGAGTACGTCGCGATCAGCGGTACGGAGTCGGCGTGCGCGTCGTCGTACCCCTGGCGGATCAGTCCGGTGACGTTGAAGAGTTCCTCGTCGACGGTGCCCTCGGCGAGCGCCTTGACCGCCGTGTCCGGGTACACGTACAGGTCCTTGCCCGAGCGCCGGGTCTGCACGAGAGGCACCGTGCCGTCCTCGCGGGGCAGGGCGGTGGCCGAGGCGTTCCCCGAACTGTCGGTGCTCACCAGCATCTTGTCGCCGGTGACCAGGGTGACGGTGACCGGCCGGCTCCCCTTGGCGGCCGCAGCCGCACTGCCGGTCAGCGGTCTGTTCACGGTCGCGTCGTCCTGTGGCGCTGCCACGGACGGTGCGATCACCGTGACGGCAAGGACGACGGCGGTGGCCGCCCCCAGTGCCGTACGCGATATCGGACGCATCGCTCTCCCCAAGTGAAACCGGAACGGACGGACGCAAAAGCCCGCATTCCGGAGGTTGTTGGTGCTGCGGTGGCGCCACATTGGCAGAGTGACGGGCGGTGCAGCGATGATGTGCCACGGCGGGTTTACGCCGTGGCCGCTTTCCGCCACGGCGAGTCGGCCGAGCAGTACGACACGACAGGGAAGCCACGCGGCCGGGAGGGGTCCAGGAATGCTGGGAGCCATAGGTCTCGACGAGACACAGGAGTCGGCCTACCGCGCGCTCGTGGCGGTCGGAGCCGCGGAGGTCTCCGATCTCGCGCACCGGCTGGCACTGCCCGAACGGGACACCGAGCGGGCGCTGCGGCGGCTGGAGCAGCACGGGCTGGCCGCCCAGTCGTCGGCCCGTACGGGGCGCTGGGTGGCGGCGCCGCCCGGGGTCGCGCTGGGGGCTCTGCTGACCCAGCAGCGCCACGAGCTGGAACAGGCGGAGCTGGCGGCCGTGCTGCTGGCCGAGGAGTACCGGGTGGACGCCGCCGAGCCCGCCGTGCACGATCTGGTCGAGGTGGTCACCGGGGCGAGCGCCGTGGCCCACCGTTTCCATCAGCTGCAGCTGGGCGCGACGAGTGAGGTGTGCGCCCTCGTCACCGGGAACCCGGTCGCGGTCAGCGGGCTCGACAACGAGTCGGAGGAGCAGGCCGCCACCCGCGGGGTGTCGTTCCGGGTGGTGGTCGAGCGCGAGGTGCTGGGACTGCCGTCGGGGATTCTGGAGCTGTCGGCGGCGATGGGCCGCGACGAGCAGTGCCGCGTCGTGGACCGGGTGCCGACGAAGCTGGTCGTCGCGGACGGGGCGATGGCGATGGTGCCGCTGACCCGTCGCGGCGCGGATCCCGCGGCGCTCGTGGTGCACGAATCGGGACTGCTGGAGTCGCTGACGGGGCTCTTCGAGGCGGTGTGGCGCGAGGCGATGCCGCTGCGGCTCGCCGAGAGCGGCCGGGTCCACGTGGACACCACGGGTCCCGATCCGACGGATCTGGAGGTCCTGTCGCTGCTGCTGGCCGGCCTGACCGATGCCAGCGTGGCGAAACAGTTGGATCTGGGGCTGCGGACGGTGCAGCGCCGGGTCAAGGGCCTGATGGAGCTCACCGGGGTGTCGACCCGGCTCCAGCTGGGCTGGCATGCGTACGAGCGGGGCTGGGTCGCCCGCGAACCCCGGCCCTGAGCGGCCCGGCGACCCCGACGTCATGCCTCTGAGCTGCGCCTACGGGCTCGGAGCGGGCTCCGACGACGGGCGGGACCGGCCGGACTCCGGCAGGCTGGTCAGATGAGTGTGTGGCAGCTCGTCGCCGTCGGTCTGGTCATGCTGCTCGGCCTGATCGGCGTGCTGGTGCCCGGTGTGCCCGGGCAGGCGATCGTCTGGGCCGCCGTCCTGTGGTGGGCGCTGACGGACATGACGCCGGCCGCCTGGGGGATCCTGATCGGGGCCACGGCACTGCTGCTGCTGAACCAGGCGCTCAAACCGCTCCTGCCACCGCGCCGCCCGCGTGAGTCCGGGGCGCCGCGGCGGACGCTGATGCTCGGCGGGATCGGAGCCATCACCGGATTCTTCGTGATCCCCGTGGTCGGAGCGATCGCCGGGTACGTCGGCGTGATCTACGGGGCCGAGCGACTGCGGCTGGGCAGTCGCGGGGCCGGCTGGGCATCGGTCCGCTCGGTGATGCGGGCGACCGGCTACTCCGTGCTCGTCGAGCTGTTCGCGTGCCTGCTGGTGGCAGGGGCCTGGCTGGGCGCGGTGATCTGGGGCTGACGCCCACCGCAGTCATCACGTAGGCGAAGTCAGATCACATAGAGAGAAACACATCGGATCTCTCGCACCCTATTGACGGACAGAAAGCTCAAGTCTACGTTCCGTGAAGACATAGCTCGGATGAATTGATGCCCTGTCCGCGTACGAATCGCCAGGAGATTCCTTGCCCACAGCACCGGACCACGCCTCCTCCCCCCACACCGATTCCTCGCCCTCCCCCTCCCGGCCCTCCCCCTCCCGCAGAAGCGTTCTCGCCACCGGGACCGCGCTCGGCGGAGCCCTCGTGGTGGGCGGCGCCGCCGTTCCCGCCCAGGCCGCAGCCCCTTCGGCCGCCCCCGTCGTGGTGCACTCCCCCGCGGACAGCTGGAACACCGTCCTCGACGACGCCGACCTGCGCTGGCAGAGGATGCCGAAGACCTGGTACGAGGGCCCGTACCTGGGCAACGGCCGGCTCGGCTCCGGTATCTACGCGGAGCCCGGCGCCGAGACGACGGCGATCCGTTTCAACGTCCAGCACTCCGAGGTCCAGGACCATCGGCCCGAGTTCGGTTCGCTCTTCGGCCTGGCACGGCTCCCGATCGGCCACTTCACCCTGGAGCCGGCCGGCACCATCACGGGCGTCGACTGGCGGATGCGGCTGCACACCGCCGAGTTGCAGGGCACCGTCACCACGTCGGCCGGCACCCTCACGCTCCGCGCCTTCGTGCAGTCCACCGGTGACGTGCTGGCCGTCGAGGTGACCCCGAGCGCCGGCGAGAAGGACTTCCGCTGGGTCTTCCACCCGGCCGAGGCGATCAGTCCCCGGGCCGCCTTCAAGCCGCTGCCGGACGGCTACACAGGCAACCCCCCGGCCGTCGTCGAGGAGCACGGCGGGACGACTGCGGCCGTGCAGTCGCTGCTCGCGGGCGGTGCGCACGTCACCGCCTGGCGCGAGCGGACACGCGGCGCCGCCCGCACCCTGTACGCGACGGTCACGCACTCCCACCCCGGGAACACCGCCCGCGCACGCGCGCTACGTACGGTCACGGCCGCCTCCGCCCTTCCGTACCCCCTGCTCGCCGCCCCTCACCGCGCCTGGTGGGACCGCTTCTACCGCAGGAGTTTCCTGTCGCTGCCCGATGCCCGGCTACAGCGCTTCTACTGGATCCAGCTCTACAAAACGGCGTCGGCCGCGCGCAAGGACGCCCCCGTGATGGCCACCTCGGGCCCCTGGCTGGAGCCCACGCCGTGGCCCAACACCTGGTGGAACCTCAACGTCCAGCTGGAGTACTGGCTGATCCACGGCTCCAACCACCTGGAGCTCGACGCCGTCACCCGGGCCCTGAGCGAGTTCCGCGAGCAGCTCTCCCGCGAGGTCGCCGCCCCCTACCGGGCCGATTCCGCCGGCATCCCCCGCACCACCGACCCGCAACTGGTCAACGGTGCCGCGGTCGCCGACGGCGGCTACGGCGTCGGCATCCCCGGCCAGGACCCGCCCACCCCCGAGGTCGGCAACCTGACCTGGGCCCTGCACAACGTCTGGCTCTCCTACCGCCACACGATGGACCGATCCGTCCTGCGCGACACCCTCTTCCCGCTGCTGCGCAAGGCCGTCAACTACTACCTGCACTTCCTCACCCCGGGTGCCGACGGCAAGCTGCACCTCCCGGCGACCTTCTCCCCCGAGTACGGCGTCAACGCTCCCGACTGCAACTACGACCTGATGCTGCTGCGCTGGGGGTGCCGCACCCTGCTCGACTCGGCACGCGAACTGGACGTCCAGGATCCGCTGACCGCCCGCTGGCAGGAGGTGCTGGCCCGGCTCGCCCCGTACCCGGTCGACGAGAACGGCTACATGATCGGCGCCGGGGTCCCGTTCGCGAAGTCCCACCGGCACTACTCGCACATGCTCGCCGTGTACCCGCTGTACGAGGTCACCGGCGCGACCGACACCGAACGCGCCCTGATCGAGAAGTCCCTCGCCCACTGGGTCGGCTTCGAGGGCGCACTGCAGGGCTACACCTTCACCGGCGCCGCCTCCATGTCGGCGCTGCTCGGCAAGGGCGACGACGCGCTCGCATACCTGGGTCAGCTGATGAGCCGGTTCATCCAGGCCAACACCATGTACAAGGAGTCCGGCCCCGTCATCGAGACCCCGCTGTCGGCCGCCCAGTCGCTCCACGACATGGTCTGCCAGTCCTGGGGCGACACCATCAGAGTCTTCCCCGCCCTGCCTGCCGCCTGGCAGGACCTGACCGTCCACGACTTCCGTACCCAGGGCGCCTTCCTGCTCAGCGCGGTGCGCGAAGGCGGCCGGACACGCTGGGTGCGGCTGACGAGCGAGGCGGGCGCTCCCTGCGTCGTACGGCACGGCATCGAGGGCGCCATCGAGGTGCGGGACCGGCACGGACGCCCCCTGGCCCACAAGGAGCATGACGGCGGTGCGGTACGCATCCGGCTGCGCAAGGGCGAATCGGTGCTGATCACCGCTGCCGGCGACCGCCCGGACCTGACCGTCCGCCCGGTCGCGGCGAACGGACCCGCACCGAGCTGGGGCCTGCCGGCCTGATCCCGTTACGCGGGCACCCGGTCCGGGGCATCCGCGCGGCGTACGCCGTAGGAGCGCCATGGCCGCCACCGCTCCGAGCCGGGCGTTCCGTACGGGTCCACATCGGGGTCGCCCAGACCGCGCATCCGGATCAGCGCCGCGGTGGCCGGGCCGATGCCGGGCAGCCGCAGCAGTGCCTGCTCGGCCTCGTCCCGGTCGGCGCCCGCGTCGAGCCGCACCTCACCGTCGGCGAGTGCGACGGCGAGCGCCCGCAGCGCGGGGTCGGACACCGCGCCGGCCAGGACGCCCGGTTCGGGAAAGACATGGGTGAGCCCGCTGCAGGGCACGTCCAGGACCTTCCCGTACGTCTCGACCAGCTCCCCGGCCGCCGCCGGACCCACCAGTGCCCGTACGGCGAACTCCTCGGGATCCGCCGTACCGGGCGAGCGCACCCCCGGGCGCGCGGCGACCCCCGCCGCGAGCAGCGGATCGGCGCCGAGCAGCTCGTCCACGGCGTACGGGTCGGCGTCCAGGTCGAAGAGGCGGCGCAGCCGCTGCACCGCGGTCGTCAGATCGCGCAGGTCAGTGAGGTGGATGCGGGCCTCCAGCCAGTTGCCGGCCGACCGCTCGTCCACGTCGGCGACGCCCGTGCCGTGCGGCAGTCGCAGGGTGCGGCGGTAGGTCCGGGCTCCGGTCTCCCCGCTGACCTCCTCGATCCGGGCGACCGTCTCGGCGGCGAGCAGATCGAAGACCTCACGGGCCGCGTACGGCCCCCGGTGTGCGAGCCGCAGCGGGATGCCGGTGGTACGCCCCTCCCGGACCGCGGCGCCGAGCCCGGTTCCCGCCTCCGTGCGCAGCTCGCTCGGGGTGCGGGCGTAGATCTGCCGGACGGTGTCGTTGAACTGGCGCACGCTGGCGAAACCGGCCGCGAAGGCGATCTCGGTGACGGGCAGCGCGGTGGTCTGGAGCAGGACCCGCGCGGTGTGCGCGCGCTGGGCGCGGGCCAGGGCGACGGGTCCCGCGCCCAGCTCGGCGTTGAGCTGCCGCTGGATCTGCCGCGAGCTGTAGCCGAGCCGGTGGGCGAGACCGGGGACGCCTTCCCGGTCCACCACGCCGTCGCCGATCATCCGCATGGCGCGGCCGACCACGTCCGCCCGGACGTTCCAGTCCGCGGAGCCGGGCACGGCGTCCGGACGGCAGCGCCGGCACGCCCGGAAGCCGTTGCCCTGGGCGGCGGCCGCGGTCGGGTAGAAGCGGACGTTCTTGCGCTTGGGGGTGACGGCGGGGCAGCTCGGCCGACAGTAGATGCCGGTCGTCTCGACGGCGAAGAAGAACTCCCCGTCGAATCGCGCGTCGCGGCTGCTCACCGCCTCGTATCTGGTCTCTTCGTCCATCACACCGTCCAGTGTGCGGCATCGCGCACCACTGCACTCGCGGTTTTCGGACGTTGACCAGAGCCTCTCGCTCCGGCGCGGTCGGGGCGAGAGGCCCAGAGCCCTCCGGCTACCGCCCCCGGCCGCGCTTCGCGTCCATGGCGGCCCGGCCCTCGGCTCCCTTGCGCTTCCAGTCGCGCAGGATCTCCGACCGGACCCGGGCATCGGTCTTGGCGACGATGCGCTGGTTCTCGCGCAGCAGCTTGCGGTAGCTGTCGAAGCGCCGTTCGGGCAGCGATCCGTCCTCGATCGCCGCGAGCACCGCGCACCCCGGTTCGGCCTCGTGGGCGCAGTCGTGGAACCGGCACTGCTCAGCCAGATCCTCGATCTCCGAGAAGACCTGGCCGACTCCGGTCTCCGCGTCCCACAGGCCGACACCGCGCAGTCCCGGGGTGTCGATGAGGACCCCGCCGGTGGGCAGCACCAGGAGGTTGCGGGTCGTGGTGGTGTGCCGGCCCTTGCCGTCCACGTCGCGGGTGGCCCGCACCTCCATCTCGTCGTGCCCGAGGAGCGTGTTGGCAAGGGTCGACTTGCCCGCGCCGGAGGCCCCGAGGAGCACGCTCGTACCGCCGGAGACGATGGCGGCGAACACGTCGACGCCCTCACCGGTGGCAGAACTGACGGGCAGCACCTGCACGCCGGGCGCGAGCCGCTCGATGTCCTGGACGAGGTGGGAGAGCGTGACGGCGTCCGGGACCAGGTCGGCCTTGGTCAGGACGACGAGTGTCTCGGCGGTTCCGCCGCCCCCCGCCCCGTCGCGAAGCAGTGCGTCACCGCCGGTGCTGGACATGGCCAGCGCGAGGAAGCGCTCCACCCGCCCCAGGTCGAGCTCGACGGCGAGCGAGACGCAGATGGCGATGTGGTCGACATTGGTGGCGAGCACCTGTCCCTCGGAGCGCTGGGACGAGGTGGAGCGGACGAAGGCGGTGCGCCGCGGCAGCAGCGTACGGACGAACCGCGGGTCGCCGTCGGGGTCGACGGCGGCCCAGTCGCCCGTGCAGACGATCCGCATCGGGTCACGGGGTACGACGAACGCGGTGTCCGCGCGGACCGTGCCGTGCGCGGTGACGATGTCGCACTGCCCACGGTCGACCCGCACCACGCGTCCCGGCAGCAGCCCCTGTTCGGCGTACGGGGCGAACTCGGCCTCCCAGCCGTCGTCCCAGCCGTAGGCGGACAGGGGGTGCGACGACGAGGAGCCCTGAAGAGTGGAGAAGGAAGAAGGAGAGGAAGACGGGAAAGACAAGGGAAACCCTTCACAGGGTGGCCCCGGCAGTGCGCACTGCGGCGCAGAGGTTCTTGAGGTAGGTCAGCCGGCGGCCACGGGGGTGGGAACGATGCTCTTCGGCTTGTGGGCAGCGCCCATCGCAGCGACAGTCATCAATGTCCTCACCTCCGGTTTCACGCACGGTCCGGGACCGGCGGTCTTTCCCCGCGGTCCGTAACGCTGCACACGATAGCCCGCGGCAGCCGGGCGGCGTCAACCGATTAATCACGGGTCTTCATTCCGGCCGGAGCGGAGGCGGTTCAGGTGCTGCGGACGAAATATCACAGGCTCTCCCTCGATCGAGTGATACACATGGAGATCGACCGGTCGCGGACGGTTAGGGTGCCGGACATGACCTCCCCCCAGACAGCCACCGGCACGTTCACCCAGGCCCAGTTGGGCACGCTCACCCTGATCGGCTGGAGCGGCGAGCACCCCCACGGCGGACACGACGTCGCCTTCCTGCTCGCCTATTCGCTGGGCGACGGCGCGGAAGGACCCGCCGTCGGCGAGGCGGCCATGCGCATCGCCCTGGGACGCTGCGGACTCCCGGCCGGCGGCGCCCCGGTGCGCGCCGACGAGACGCCGGGCCTCCCGGTGAAGCTCCTCGTCCAGGCAGGCCAGGCCGTCCTGACACTGCCTCACTTCACCGCCCAGTACCCCGTACCGCCGCAGTGGCTGGCGGCCGCCACCGAACAGGGCGAGGTACACGCGATGTTCGCCACCCGCCCCTGGCCGCAAGGCGCCCCGGGACTCCCGGTGGGCGAGGAGGAGCTGCGCCTGTTCGCGGGCGACCCGGAGGTCATCGCGAGCTCCGCCCACTGCGTCCTTCCGGTACGCAGCCTGGGCTGACCACCCCCGCCACGCAGATGACCACCGCCCCAGTGGGGCGGTGGTCATCTGCGCGCTCAGGGACCTCACCCACGCACCGCGGGCGGCCCGATACCTCCGGGCCGCCCGCGGTGTGTGTCCGGAATCAGCCGTTGCCGACGCCGTTCCCGGAGAGGACCGGAATGCCGTTCACCAGGTGCGAGAGGGCCTCGTCGCCCTTGGCCTGGGTGGAGTTGTCGGCGCACTGCTGGTTCTGCGGCGAGTGCAGGACGTTGACGTCCTGGACCGCCACCGGCACGAGGATGCCCACGAGCGCACCCACGTTGGCCTTGACCGGCGCTCCGACGCAGAGCTTGTTCAGCGAGCCCTGGACGAGCTGGGCCTGCGGGCTGCCGTCGCCCCGGGTCACACTGTTGCCGAACGAGTCCGCGGCACCGTTGCCGTTGACCGACGTGGTGCCCCCCTCGTTCCCGATCGCCATGGCCGAGGGGGCCACGGCGGCCGAGACGCCGACCAGGGACACGGCCACTGCTGCGCCGGCCATCATCTTCTTCATCACGCTTCACCTTTCGGAGCGTCCCGTTCTGGAACGTACTGATCAACCTCATACGGAGGGTTCGGTTCCGCGATTCCACTCAAATGGGTTTGATCCGGCGTAAGTTCGACGTTTCGATGTCAGCCCCGCGCTCCCTCGCCGGAAACGCGCGCCCCGGGAACGAGGCCGCCCGCGCCTGGCGGCCCGGCCTCCACGCCACCCGGCGGAGCCGCGTCGCGTCGGGCCGCCGCCTGCCACTCGGCGAGGAGACGGTCGTAGATCGGTGTGCCGTCCTGCGGGTACTGGTGCGGGTCCCGCCGTCGCTGACTGTCGCGCTGATCCATGAATGTCCCCTACCCGGTACGACGGAAGGCCTCCACCGCCACTACGGCAACCGGCCCAGCGGACCCGTCCTTTCGGGGGAGCATCCGGCCGTGCCTGGGCACACGACGTGGGGCCGCCACGTCCGGGCGGCCGGAAATCCGGCTGCCACGAGGACGGGTCGGCCCCACGCGTGATCCAGGAACTGTGTGCGCCTCGGGACTGCTCAGTCGTTGGCGACGCCGTTGCCGGACAGGATCGGGATGCCGGACAGGATGTGCGACAGGGCCTCGTCACCCTTGGCCTGGGTGGAGTTCTCGGTGCACTGCTGGTTCTGCGGCGAGGACAGGACGTTGATGTCCTGGACCGAGATCGGGATGGCCCCGAGCAGCGAACCGACGTTGGCCTTGGCCGGCAGGGCGATGCAGGGCTTGTTGAGCGAGCCCTGGATGAGCGCGAACTGCGGGCTCCAGTCGCCGTGGGTGGCGGAGTTGCCGTAGGACTGCACGGCACCGTTGCCGTTGACCGACGTGGTGCCCTCTTCGTTGCCGATCGCCATGGCCTGCGGGGCGATCGCGGCCGAGACGCCGACGATCGAAGCAGCGACGGCTGCCGAGGCCATAATCTTCTTGATCATGAAATAGCCCTTCTGGGGTTTTCCGTTGCCCGCCTGTCCGGAGCGACCTGATCAACTCGCGGTGGCGGAAATGGTTGTGGCGCTTCACTCGAACGGTGATTTCGCATCCGTACGCTTACGGAATGCGCGGCACCGGAGAAATGCGCGTGCCTCGGAGAGAGGCGGGAACCGCCGTCGTGGGGACGGGTCAGCCACCGATCGGGAGGCCGCCCATGAGCGGGGCGGCGCCCTTGGCCGCACCGGTGGCCTGGCCGGCGACCTTGGTGACCGTGCCGTCCTTCTGCAGCGACTCGGCGGCGCCGCCGACGGTGTCGACGACCGGGTCGACGGCCTGCGGGGCCGCGGCCACCACCTGGTTGACACCGCCGTCGAGGCTGAAACTGGGGGCCGTGGCGTTGGTAACGGCGAAGGCGGGAGCAGCCGTTCCGAGAGCGACCACGGAACCGGCAACGAACGCAGCTGTCTTCGCGTACTTCACTTTTCGGGTTCCCTTCTGCAGCGGCATCCGTTTCGGTCGCGTCCCCGCGCCGCACCAGCCTTCTTTAGCTGTGACTTCTACCGCTTTCTCCCTGGGTAACGATCAGATTGCGGCCGGGCAACTGGGCCGTTCCCCTTTTCTCGGAACCACTTCATCCGCAACTTCGGAAGATTGCATGACTAATCACTGATTCGGGTACGGGGCAGGACACCGGGCACGATTCGGTGGTGCACTGTCGGTACTCCGTCCCGCGCGCCCACCCCGGATGTCCGCCCCCAGCCGCCGGCGCACCGCGCCCCGGGCCGGCGGAACGCCTTCGGATGTCCCGCCGCATCGAGGAGGGCTGTGAACTCCCGGGACGGAACGCAGAAAAGAGGAAAGCCCCGGATCGCATGGAATGCGATCCGGGGCAGACCGGTACCGAACGGATTCGGCAAGCGCGAATCAGAAGTTGCCGCAGAAGTTGCCGAAGGCCGGGTTCAGCAGCCCGACGACGTTCACGGTGTTGCCGCAGACGTTCACCGGAATGTGGACCGGAACCTGAACGACGTTGCCGGACAGCACGCCCGGGGAGTGCACGGCCGCACCCTCGGCGCCGGAGTCGGCGAAAGCGGGGGCAGCGGCGCCCATCGCCATGAGGGTTCCGGCGGCGACGGCGGCAATCTTGGTGTACTTCACTTTCAACCCTTTCCTCGACGGAGTCCGGAGCGGCCACGACTTTCGTGCCGCACGAGCGAGGTCCTGATCACTCGTAACTCCGCCGCTGTAATTCGTAACGATTTCGGACGGTAGGCGAAACTCTCCGTCAGGAAGATTCTTCAAAATCCGCCCGAATGACGCAGTTTCCGGTGACGTGCCGTCACCACGCGGTCATCCGAATTCCTCCGGGCGCCCCGCGAAGGACAGCAGCAGGCCCGGACCGCCGGACGGGAAACGCCGACGGCCCGGGCCTGTTGACAGCTGGATCAGCTGTTGCCGGCGCCGTTCCCGGAGAGGACCGGGATGCCGGACAGGATGTGCGACAGCGGCTCGTCACCCTTGGCCTGGGTGGAGTTCTCGGTGCACTGCTGGTTCTGCGGGGAGGACAGGACGTTGACGTCCTGGACCGCGATCGGGATGAGACCGATCAGCGAACCGACGTTGGCCTTGGCCGGCAGGCCGATGCAGGGCTTGTTCAGCGAGCCCTGGACCAGGCCGAACTGCGGGCTGCCGTCGCCGTGCGTCTCGGCGTTGCCGAACGACTGCGAAGCGCCGTTGCCGTTGACCGAGGTCGTGCCGCCGGCGTCGCCGATGGCCATCGCCTGCGTCGCGCCGAGACCGAGGATGGAGGCGGCAACGGCACCCGTAGCCAGGACCTTCTTGATCACGATGAACCCTTCTCGTACTGGACGCCCCGTACCGGAGCGCACTGACCAACTGGCTTCCGGGCGTTTGGTTATCTCCATTCACCCGAATGCCGGGGCCGCACGGACATCCGTACGAAGGGGACCGGGCGGCGCGCAACAGAATCGCTGGGCGAACGCACATGCGTAACCCGTCCGGGTTGTCACAGGATTCTCACTGGTTCCACGTTTCCCTCACGCTTTTGCGTCGTTATGGGTGTCGTCAAGCTCGCCCGGCGGGACGCCCACCCCAGCAGAACTGGCAGGCCCGACGGTTGCTGCACCGCCTGATGAATGAATTGCGGGTCAACACCGCCCGCGCGAAATGTCCTAGGAAAGGGCAACCCATGCGAAAAACCTTGAGTAAAAGTGTGCTCGTCATGGCGGCGGCGTCAGGCATCCTGACCGCCTCCGGCGGCTACGCATTCGCCGACGCCTCCGCCGACGGCGCCGCGATCGGTTCGCCCGGTGTGGGTTCCGGCAACGCCGTCCAGGTGCCCGTGCACATCCCGGTCAACCTGTGCGGGAACACGGTCAACGTGATCGGTGCGCTGAACCCCGCGTTCGGCAACGAGTGCGAGAACGAGTCGGGTGGCGCCGAAGCCGGCGACGCACAGGGCGCGGACGCCGACGGTGTCGCCGCCAACTCCCCCGGCGTGCTGTCGGGGAACCTGATCCAGGCGCCGGTCGACGTCCCGGTCAATGTCTGCGGCAACACGGTCAACGTGGTGGGTGCGCTGAACCCCGCGTTCGGCAACGAGTGCGAGAACGAGTCGGGCGGTGTCGACACCCCGAAGCCCCCGCACCCCCACAAGCCCCCGAAGCCGCACAAGCCGCCGACGCACCACCACGACCACGGTCACGACTGCGCCTGCGAGCCCGGCCACCACCACAACCCGCCGAAGCCTCCGAAGCCGCCGAAGCCGCACAAGCCGCCGACGCACCACCACGACCACAACTGCCCTCCCAGCCACCACCACAACCCGCCGCACCACAACCCGCCCACGCACAACCCCCCGACCCACAACCCGCCCACGCACAACCCGCCGACCCACACCTGGCACCCGCACAACCCGCCGACCCACACCTGGCACCACACGCCGCCCAAGCACCACAAGCCGCCGCAGATGGCGCACACCGGTGCCAACGACAACCTGGGCATCGCGGGTGGCGCCAGCGCCGCGCTGGTGCTCGGTGGCGGCCTGCTGATGCGCCGCAGCCGCGCCGCGCAGAAGTGACGTAGCCCCGCACACGAAAAGGTCCGGCCGGACAGCCTGATGCTGTCCGGCCGGACCTTCTCGCGTCCGGGTGTCGTTCCCGCGGCCGTCAGGCCGGGGAGAGTCCCGCGCGGTCGAGGCACTCGGCGATCGTCGCCGTCTCCGCGGCGTCCAGACGGCGCATCGGCGGGCTCATCACGTTGGTCGTGATGATCCCGCGCAGCATCAGCGCGGTCTTGAACGCGCCGAGTCCGGCCGCCGTCGCGGACGCGGTGCCGGGACGGGCGGCGCGGATGATGTCGAAGAGCGCGACCAGGCGGTCCTGTTCGGCCTTCGCCGCCGCCCAGTCGCCGCGGACCGCGGCTTGGTGGAGGCGTACGTACCCGTGCGGGTCGACGTTGCCGAGACCCGGGACCGATCCGTCGGCGCCGCCGAGCATCATCGCGTCGACGACCAGCTCATGACCGGTGAGGACGGAGAAGTCCGGCAGTTCGCGGGCGCCGATGACAAGCCGGCGGAACGAGCCGTCGTCGCCGCTGGAGTCCTTCACCCCGGCCAGCACCCCGTCGGCCGCCAGCGGCAGCAGCAGTTCCGGGTCCAGCTTGCTGTGTACGCAGACCGGCACGTCGTACGCCAGGAGCGGCAGTTCGACGGCGGCGGCGACGTCCCTGAAGTGCCGGTCGATCTCCAGGTCGTGGGTGCGGGTGTAGAAGGGCGCGGTGACGACGACCGCGTCCGCGCCGAGGGCGGCGGCGCGCTGCGCACGCTCGATCGCCCGGTTGGTCGTGGTCTCGATCGCGCCGACGAGGACCGGCACCTGGCCGGCGGCCGCCGAGGTGATGACCTCGATGACCTCGTCCTGCTGTCCGGGCGTCAGATAGGCGGTCTCGCCGGAGCTGCCGAGGGCGAAGAGCCCGCTGACACCGCCGTCGAGGAGATGCCCCACGACCCGCTCCAGGGAGGGGCGGTCGAGCTCGCCGTCCGCGGTGAGCGGGGTGACGACGGGCGGGATCACTCCCGAATAGCGGGGGGTTCGGGCGGTCATGCGGTGCTCCTTGCGGACGGTACGGGGGTCGGGTCCCCGGAGGGGGACGCGGGGGTCTGGGGGTGGACGCAGTGCCAGCGGTGTTCGCCGGACCCGATGGTCTGTGCCGGGAAGACCGTGGAGCACTCGTCGTCGGCCTTCCAGCAACGAGTGCTGAACGGGCAGCCGGGCGGCGGGTTGGTGGCGGAGGGCACCGGGCCGGTGAGCACGATGCGTTCCGTCGTCTCCAGCAGGCTGGGCGTCGCGGAGAGCAGGGCCTCGGTGTACGGGTGGCTGGGGCTGCCCGCCACGTCGGCCGCCCGGCCCTCCTCGACGATGCGGCCGAGGTAGAGGACGGCGATGCGGTCGGCGAGGTAGCGCACGGTCTGAATGTCGTGCGAGATGAACACCATGCCGAGGCCGAGGCGTTCACGCAGGTCGACGAGGAGGTTCAGCACCTGGGCGCGGACCGAGACGTCGAGTGCGGAGGTGGGTTCGTCGGCGACGATCAGCTCCGGTTCGAGGGCCAGGGCACGGGCGATGGCGACACGCTGGCGCTGGCCGCCGGAGAGCTGGCCGGGCAGTGCGGCCAGGGTGTGTCCGGGCAGGCCGACCAGATCGAGGAGTTCCTCGACGCGGGCCTCGCGCCCCTCGCGGGTGCCGCGGCGGTGCACGTCGAGCGGGTCGCGCAGAATCTGGCGGACCGTGAGCCGCGGGTTGAGCGCGGTGGACGGGTCCTGGAACACGACGCCGACGGCGGAGCCGAAGTCGTCGCGCCGCTGGGCTCCGGACATCTCCCACAGGTTCTTGCCGTGGAAGGTGACCTCGCCCTCGGTGGGCTTCTGCAGACCGGTCAGCACCCGCGCCATCGTCGACTTGCCGCAGCCCGACTCGCCGACCAGGCCGACGATCTCGCCGCGCTTGACCTCCAGCGTGGCATCGGTCAGCGCGTGGACGGCGTCGCGGCTGAAGAGACCTCCGCTGCGTGCCTTGTGGCGTACGTGAACGCCGTCGAGCCTGATCACAGGGCGCTCCCTTCCAGCTTCTTCGCGGCTGCCTCGGCCGGGTGGTGGCAGGCGAAGCCGTGGTCCTTGGTGGCGCCGCGCCCGGTGAGTGCGGGGGTGGTGGTCCGGCAGAGGTCACTCGCCGCGCCGCAGCGGCCGGCGAAGCGGCATCCCGCGCCGAAGCCCTGGGGTGCGGGGACGACGCCGCGGATCTGGTGGAGCCGCTCGGCGCCGGCCTCCAGGGAGACGACGGAACCGAGGAGACCGCGGCTGTAGTGGTGGGCGGGGTCGGTGAGGACCGACCGGGTGTCGCCGACCTCGGCGAGCCGTCCCGCGTACATGACCGCGACCCGGTGGGAGAGGTCGCCGACCAGGGCGAGGTCGTGCGAGACCAGCACCATGGCGAAGCCGAGCTCGTCGCGGAGCCTGATGAGGAGTTCGACGACCTGGGCCTGGACGGTGACGTCGAGGGCGGTGGTCGGCTCGTCCGCGATCAGGAGGCGGGGGCTGCGGGACAGGGCCATGGCGATGAGTACGCGCTGGCGCTGGCCGCCGGAGAGCTCGTGCGGGTAGCTGCGCAGGGTGCGCTCGGGCGAGAGGCCGACGAGCTCCAGAAGTTCGGCGGGGGTCTTCGTGCCGCCGCGCGAGGTCAGCTGCTTGAGCTGGGTGCCGACGAGCACGGAGGTGTTGAGCGAGGAGAGCGCGTCCTGGTAGACCATCGCGATCTCGGGGCCCATCAGGGCGCGGCGTTCCTTGGGCGGGAGCTTCAGCAGGTCCCGGCCGCGGTACATGATCTCGCCGCTGACCTCGGCGTTGCGGGCGAGGAGCCCCATGACGGCGAGGCTGGTGATGGATTTGCCGCAGCCGGACTCGCCGACCAGGCCGAGGGTCTCGCCCTCGTGGACGGTGAAGTTCAGCTTGTCGACGACGGGGATCTCGCCGTAGCGGTCCGGGAAGCGGATCGCCAGATCGCGTACGACGAGGAGTTCCTCGGCGTCCGCGCTCACCGGTGTGACGGTGGGTTCGGTGGCGTTGATGTGCTCCGCGAGCTTGGTGAGGGCCGCGTCGATGTCGACGGTGGCGGCCGCCTCGACGGGGTCCGGTGCGGTGGTCGCGGTGGGGTCGGTGGCGGCTCGGGCGCTCTTGGGCGCCGCGGAGGCGTCGGTGAGGCCTTCGGAGAGGATGTTGAGCGCGAGGACCGTGATCAGGAGGGCCAGGCCGGGGAAGAAGGTGGCCCACCAGCCGCCGGCCAGGAGGATCTGCCGGCCGTAGGCGAGGACGCTGCCCCAGCTGGGGTCGGGGTCCTGCACACCGGCGCCGATGAAGGAGAGGCTCGCCTCGAAGATGATGGCCTCGGCGACCATGACCGTAGCGAAGACCATGACCGGGGCCATGCAGTTGACCGCGACGTGCTTGAGCACGATGTAGCCGCGCCGGGCACCGATGACCTTCTCCGCGGCGACGTAGTCCTCGCCGTACTGGGAGAGGACGTTGGCGCGGACCACCCTGGCCAGTGACGGGGTGTACACGAAGGCGATGGTGAAGATGATCACCGGGATGCTGGTGCCGAACACGGCGACGAGGACGGCCGCGAGCGCGATCGGCGGGAACGACATGACGACGTCGAGGGTGCGCATGACGGACTCGTCGCCCAGCTTGCGCGAGGTGGCGGCGAGCGAGCCGAGCAGGGCGCCGGCGACCAGGGCGCAGGCGGTCGAGCCGAGGCCGATGATCAGCGAGTAGCGCGAGCCGTGCAGGACGCGGGCGAACACGTCGCGTCCCGCCCGGTCGGTGCCGAACCAGTGCTCGCCGCTCGGGGCCTGGACGGGGTTGCCCGTGGCCAGGGGGTCCTGGGTGAGCAGGGGGGCGAGTACGGCCCCGAGGATGACGACGATCAGGACGCCGAGAGCGACGCGGGAGGTTACCGGGAGGGCGCGGAAGGCGACGCCCGGTCGGGAGAGCTTCTTGGCCAGACGGCCCGTGGCGAACATGTCACACCGTCCTGATGCGCGGATTGACCAGCAGGTAGAGCAGGTCGACGATGACGTTGACCACCAGGAAGGCGATGGCGATGGTCAGTACGGTGCCCTGGACCAGGGCGATGTCGCCTCCGGTGACACCTTCGAGGATGAGCTTGCCCATGCCGGGCAGGTCGAAGATCGCTTCGATGACGACGGCGCCGCTGAGCAGGTAGCCGACCTTGACTCCGAGCACGGTGAGCGGGGTGACGAGCGCGTTGCGCAGCACCGAGCGGACGACCAGGAAGACCGGCAGGCCGTTGCCCTGCGCGGTACGCACGTAGTCCCGGTCGAGCTCGGTGACCATCGAGGTGCGGATGAGCCGGGCGAGCGAGGCGGCGACGGGCACCGCCAGGGACACGGCGGGCAGGATCATCGTTCTGAGCCACCCGCCGAACGAGTCGGCGATGTTGGTGTATCCGCCGGTCGGGAAGATCTGGGAGTTCAGCGCGAACTGCTGGATGAGCAGGACGCCGAGCCAGAAGGACGGCACGGCGACCCCGGCCATGGACAGGATCCGGAAGAGCTGGTCGGGCCAGCGGTCGCGGTACATCGCGCCCAGAACGCCGCCGATGACGGCGAGGACGACGGCGATGACGAGCCCGAGGATGGTGAGCTGGAGGGTGAGGGGGAAGGCGGCGGTGATCCGGTCGATCACGGGCTGGCTCGGCGGCACGGTCGACCCGAGGTCGAAGTGGATCAGCTGGCCGAGGAAGTGGAAGTAGCGCACAGGCAGCGGGTCGTTGAGCCCGTTGGCCTCGGCGAAGGCCTCCCGGGCCTCAGGGGTGACGCTCTCCCCGAGCGCGTTGTAGGCCGGGTCGACCGGCGAGAACTGCAGCACCACGAAGACGAGCAACGCGATACCGAGGATCATCACCGGCATCATCGCGACGCGGCGCAGCGCGAGCCGGAGAAAAGCAACCATCGTCGGGTTCCTTGCGGTTGGGCGGTCATCCGGTCCAGGACACCGGGGGGTTCGGTGTTCCGGACCGGGATATCGGGCGCGGCGGCGGGCGGCGCCGGTCTGTGGCTCGCTTCCGGATCAGCCGGGTCGGCCCGGACTGATCCGGACGCGAGCGCCGGGGGCCGGGGCCGTACGGCGGCCTGTGCGGGGGCTGCCGTACGGCCCGGCGGGAGTCGCCGGTCAGGCGGGGCTGACGTCCAGGAAGGACAGGCCGGTGGTCGGCAGCGGCTTGAAGCCGGTCAGTCCCTTCTCGTTCCAGGCGGTGGGCAGCTTGCGGTGGAGGATCGGGTAGAGCGGCACCTCGTCGGCGACGAGGTCGGTGACCTGGCCCCACAGCTGCTTGCGGGTCGCCTCGTCGCCGGCCTGGGCGGCCTTGTCGAGGAGCTGCTTGACCTGCTTGTACTCGGCGGTCTTGGACCAGCCGTAGCGGTTCTCCGGCCAGAAGCCGTAGTAGAACCAGCGCAGCAGCAGGTCCGCGTCGTTGCCGAAGACCGAGGGGTCGCCGGGTGCGACGAGGACCTCGAAGTCACCGCTGTCGACCTTGGCGTACTGGGCCGCGGACTGGGCGATGCCCAGGGTGGCCTCGATGCCGGCCGCGGCCCAGCTCTCCTTGATCAGCGGGGCGATGTCCTTGACCCAGCCGGTGTCGGTGGTCAGGACGGTGAACTTGAGGTTCTTCACGCCGGCTTCGGCGAGCAGCTTCTTCGCCTTGGCCACGTCGTGCGTGTAGACGGTGGCGGCCTTGTGGTAGTCGGGGTGCGTGGCGGGGACGTAGCCCGTGGCGGCCGACGCGTTCCCGACCATGGCGGTCTTGATGATCTTCTCGGTGTCCAGCGCGTAGAACAGGGCCTGGCGGACCCGCTTGTCGGCGAACCGCTTGTCGGCGGTGTTGAACATCAGGAAGAGCAGACCGAAGGACTGCACCGACTCGGTCTTCGCCGTGCCGGAGAGCCCCTTCACGTCGATGTACGGGACGTCCTCGATGGCCTGGACGCGGCCGGACTGCATGGCGCTGACGCGGGCCGACTGGTCCGAGATCAGGCGCCAGACCATCTTCTTGGCCTTGGCGGGGTGCGCGCCGTTGTACTTGTCGAACTTCTCGAAGACGATCTTGTCCTCGCGGGTCGCCGAGATGAACTTGTACGGCCCCGAGCCGACGGGCTTGGCGTCGAAACCCTTGACGTCCGCCTCGACGATCTTCTTCGGCACGATCCGGGCCACGGCGATGCGGGACGGGAAGAGCGCGAAGGGGTACTTGAGCTTGAACTCGACCGTGCCGGCGTCGACGGCCTTGACGGTGTCGATGAAGGGCACGAACTGCGCCATCAGCGAGGCGTTCTTCGGGTCCAGGATGCGCTCGAAGCTGAACACGACGTCGTCGGCGGTGACGGCCGATCCGTCGTGGAAGGTCGCGCCCTTGCGCAGCGTGGCGCGGTAGGTGGTGGCGTTGATCTTCTTCGGCATCTCGGTGGCGAGTGCGGGCCGTGCCACGAGTGTTGCCGGATCGAGATCCACCAGCCCCTCGAAGATGTGCATATTGGCGGCGTAGGGGGTCGCGCCCGAGGTGATCATCGGGTCGAAGCCGGTCGACAGCGGGTAGGACAGACCGGCCTCGATGAGGTCGCTGCCGCCGTCCTTGCCCGTCGAGCCGTTGGCGGTCGAGGACGGACCGCCGCACGCGGAAAGGCCTGCTGTGACGGCGGCTGCGGCACCGACGATGCCGGTGTAACGCAGGAAGGTGCGGCGCTCGACACCGGCTGCTCTCAGCTCGGGCACGGGTCCTCCAGGGACTTGAGGTGGGGCGTCAGGGGTAAAACCGGGGGGTCTGGCGCAGGTTCACGGGGACCGCGGAACCTGAAGCATCAGACGTCAGATGTCTGATGCCTTGATAGCGTGGGAACGTAGCTTGACAATCGAGAGGGGTCAAGAGGTGGGGAGTTCACATATGTCCGGAACGAGGCCCGGCCGGCAGCTGCTCCGGCAGGAAGTCGTCGACGGCATCAAGCGGTACATCCTCGAAGAAAGGCTTCGTCCCGGGGACCCGCTGCCCACCGAGCCCGCCCTGTGCGAGGCCCTCGGCGCCAGCCGCTCCAGCGTCCGCGAAGCCGTCAAGATCCTGAACGCCCTGGACATCGTGGAGGTCCGTCACGGGCACGGCACCTACGTCGGCCGGCTGAGCCTGTCCGCACTGGTGGAGAGCCTCACCTTCCGCGGGCTGCTCTCGCCCGACGACGACTTCCAGGTGATGTCCGACCTGGTCGACGTGCGCGAGCTCTTCGAGCGCGGACGGGCCGACCGGATCGTCTCGCTGCTCACCCCGGAGCAGCTGGACACCCTGGACGGCCTGGTGGCCACCATGCGCGCGACCGGGGCCCAG
The DNA here is from genome assembly GCF_036013915.1 of Streptomyces sp. NBC_00464. Classification (NCBI taxonomy): domain Bacteria; kingdom Bacillati; phylum Actinomycetota; class Actinomycetes; order Kitasatosporales; family Streptomycetaceae; genus Streptomyces; species Streptomyces sp. NBC_00464. The sequence continues at coordinate 940,906 of NZ_CP107899.1, forward strand.
GACGGGAACGGCTTCGTCGCGGCCGACCGCGCCTTCCACGCCCTGCTCGTCGCCCCGCTCGGCAACGATCTGATCGGGCAGCTCTCGATGGCGTTCTGGGATGTGTACGCGATCGTCGCGCCGCACCTGGACGGCTTCACGCACTCCGACGAGACGGAGACGATCGCCGCCCACCAGAACATCGTGGACGCCGCCAGGGCCGGCGACATCACCGGGTTCATCAAGGCGCTCGGCGAGCACTACGCCCCCGTACGGCGCCGGATCTCCGAGGCCCGCGCCCGGCGCTGAACCGCTCGCCCGAGCAACCCGGAGCCGGCGGAGCGGGCCGGGCGGACCCTTGACGACCCACGTGATGGGTGCCTAGGGTCCGTTTGCCGATAGGACATCTGACGTCATCCGTCTGATGCCCAGTGCGTCACCTCGCACATGGCACTTCCCGCTGCGCCCCCAGGAGGGCACCTCCATGCCGTTCACGGACCTCTCGCTCGCGGACTGCCGCGACTACCGGCCGACACTTCCCGCTCCGGCGGACTTCGACGCCTTCTGGTCGCGGACCCTGGACGAGGCCCGGTCCTGCGCGGCGGACAAGCCCGTGTTCGCTCCGGTGGAGACCGGGCTCACCCAGGTCCGTACGTACGACGTGACGGTTCCCGGCTTCGCCGGACAACCGGTGCGCGGCTGGCTGCGGATGCCGGCCGGGGCGGACCGGCCGCTCGGCTGCGTCGTGGAGTTCCTGGGGTACGGCCGCGGCCGGGGGCTGGCGCACGAGAACCTGCTGTGGGCGTCGGCCGGTTACGCGCATCTGCTGATGGACACCCGCGGCCAGGGCTGGTCGGCCGCGGGCGGCGACACCGCCGATCCGGACGGCGGCACGGCCGGCGTCGTACCCGGCTTCCTCACCCGGGGCATCGAGAGCCCCGAAACGTACTACTACCGGCGGCTGTTCACCGACGCGGTGCGCTGCATCGACGCGGTGCGCGCCCGGCCCGAGATCGATCCGGAGCGGATCGTGGTGACCGGGGTGAGCCAGGGCGGTGGGATCGCGCTGGCCGTCTCGGGGCTGGTGCCCGGACTGGCGGGCGTGATGCCGGATGTGCCGTTCCTCTGCAACTTCCGTCGCGGGGCGGAGATCTCGGGCCGCCCCCCGTTCACCGAGATCGCCGAGTACCTCAAGCTCCACCGCGACCGGACCGAGTCCGTCTTCTCCACACTGTCGTACTTCGACGCCGCACTGCTCGCCACCCGGGCCACGGCCCCCGCACTGTTCTCCATCGCGATGATGGACGACATCTGCCCGCCCTCCACCTGCTTCACCGCCTACAACGGCTACGCCGGGCCCAAGGACGTGCGGATCTACGCGTTCAACGGGCACGAGGGCGGCGCGGAGTACCAGCAGCGGGAACAACTTGCCTGGGTGCGCTCCCTGTTCGCAGGCCTGCCGTCGGGGCAGGCCGGCCACTCCTGACCGGAGGCACCTTCCGTGCGCAGACGATCCATGCTTTTCGCCGCCGGCGCGGCAGCCCTGAGCACCCAGCTCGGCGGCCGCGCCTTCGCCGCCACCTCGGGCAGCGGTCCGATCCTGGACCACGACACGCCCGTGGACCTGGACGGCAGCGAGTACGTCGACCTGTCGAACCGGGCCGGCGTACTCGCCCCGCTCACCACGGGAACCATCGTCGTCACCTTCCGCACCACCAGCCACAACGAGGCGATGACGCTGATCAGCGCCTCGGACCCCACCGCCCCCTCCTCCAACATCACGCTCAATCTGAGCGGCGGCGCCCTTCAGTTCTCCGTACGCGAGAAGGGCGCGGTGCTCATTAATGTCATGACCAGGACACGTTACGACGACGGGCTGCGCCATACCGTCGCCGTCACGGTCGACGCCTCGGGCACCAGACTGCACGCCGGCGGGCGCGTGGTCTTCGAGACGGCCCAGCACTCCTTCTTCGCGAACGTCTCCAAGCCGACCGCTCTCGCGCTGGGGCGCAACACCGACAGCGACCACCCCGGCGGCGAGTGGTTCTGCACCGGCACCATCGAGCGGGCCGCCGTCTGGGACCGGGTGCTGAGCGAGACCGAACTGGTCACACAGAGCCCCCGCCCCGATCTCGCGGACCTGGGCCGGATCTCCACGGTCCTCAACAGCAACACCCCGGCCACCTGGGTCGTCACCGGTGACAGCATCACGCACGGCGCGCTGCACACCAACGGCTGGCGCAGCTACCCGGAGCACTGGATGGAGCGGGTCCGCTGGGAGCTGGACAAGCCGAAGAACCGCGATTTCATGGTCGATTCCGGGGTGAGCGGCGCGACCAGCGCCGAACTCGTCGCACAGTTCGGCCAGCGGGTCACCGCCTTCTCGCCCCAGGTCGTCTCGATCATGATCGGGACGAACGACATCGCGACGTCCGGCCTCGGCCTCGACGCCTACCGGGCCAACCTCGTCTCGCTCGTGGGCTCGGTCCGCGCCCTGCCCGGCTCACCGGTGCCGGTCCTGCAGTCGCCCAACCCGGTCGATCCGGCGAAGTGGCCGGGCCGGGTGAACCTGTCGCAGTACGCGCAGGTCATGGGCGAGGTCGCGGCGCAGCAGAAGGTCGTCTTCGTCGACCACTACAACGACTGGCTGACCGGCAACGGCGGCCAGGTCCCCTTGTCCCTGCTCAGCGACGGGCTCCACCCCAATGAGCGGGGCCACCACCGCATCGTCCTGAAAATGATCAAGGACCTGCGGATCTTCGAGGCGAGCAGCGCGGTCTGCTCACTGAGCATCCCGTAGTCCGGCGCCTTCCTCCGTCTCCCCCCTTCGAGAAGCCCCACCCCTTCCGAGAAGAGAGATCGTCCATGAAGAGAACTGCCCCTGTCGCCCTGCTCGGTGCCGCCCTGCTGGTGGCCACCACGACGGGCACCGCGCAGGCCGCGTCACCCGCCCCCGGCACGCTCACCTCCCAGGACCTGACCAACGTCGGAGTGGGGTCCCCCTTCTACCGCATCCCGGCCCTGACCACCTCGGTCAAGGGCACCGTGCTGGCGGCGTACGACGCCCGGCCCACGCTCGGCGACCTGCCGTCCAACATCGGTGTAGTGCTGCGCCGCAGCACCGACGGCGGTACGACCTGGCAGGCACAGCAGGTGGTCCGCAAGGACGCCGCACCCCAGGGTTACGGTGACCCGAGCCTGCTCGTCGACCGGACGACCGGCCGGATCTTCGTGTTCTACGCGGCCGGGGTGAACCAGGGCTTCTTCGGTTCGGCCACCGGCAACGACGAGTCCGACCCGAACGTCCTTCAGGCCGACTACAGCTACTCCGACGACGACGGGGTGACCTGGACCCACCGCCGGATCACCAAGCAGATCAAGAACCCCGCCTGGGGCGGGATGTTCGCCGCGTCCGGCGAGGGCATCCAGGTGCGCAACGGGGCCTACAAGGGCCGGCTGATCCAGCAGTACGCCATCCGCAACAACGGGGCCAACTACGCGGTCAGCGCCTACAGCGACGACCACGGCGCGACCTGGAAGATGGGCACCCCGGTCGGCCCCGGCGGCGACGAGAACAAGACCGTCGAGCTGAACGACGGCACCATCATGCTCAACAACCGCTCGGCGCCGTACCGGACGATCGCGTACTCCACGGACGGCGGTGTCACCTACACCCCGTTCGTCCAGGACACCGAGCTCCCGGACCCGGCGAACAACGGCTCCATCATGCGCTACGCCCCCGACGCCGCGGCTTCGGACCCGCAGTCGTCCTGGCTGCTGTTCAGCAACACCGAGGCCACGTCGCGGAAGAACCTCACGGTCAAGATGTCCTGCGACAACGGGAAGACCTGGCCGATCAAGAAGGTGGTCGACGCGGGCGCCGCGGCCTACTCGACCATGACCCGGCTGCCGGGCGGCCGGGTCGGGCTGCTGTACGAGCGCGGCAGCGTCGACCACATCACGTATGACTCGTTCGACCTGAAGTGGCTCGGCGGCACCTGCGCCGACATCACGATCACCCCGCCGGCCACGCTCAAGGCGGGCACGAGCGCCGAGGTGACGGTCCGGGTCGTCAACCGGATGGACGTCACCCGCAGTGCGGGCACCGTCGATCTGACCGTGCCGAGCGGCTGGACGGCCAAGCAGACCGCGTTCCCCGCGACGAGGCCCGGTGAGGGCGCCAACGTCAAGGTCCCGGTCACGATCCCGGCGGGCGCCTCGGGGAACGCCACGCTGACCGCGACCTTCCGGTCCGACGGGAAGCAGGCATCGGGCAGCGCGACGGTGACCGTCACGCCGTAGCCCGGACGAAGGCCCTGCGTCCAGCCGCCACGGGGCGGTTGGACGCAGGTTGCCGCCACGCCGTTCAATGGGCGCCACACAAAGTGACCGGAGAGGGCGGTGGCGGACGTGGCGGGAGCCGGATTACGCATCGGGGTGGTCGGCGGGAGCGTCGCCGGCTGCGCGATGGCGATCGCCGGGACCAGGGCCGGGACCGAGGTCACGGTGTACGAACGCAGCGACGGGGCCCTGGAGGACCGGGGGTTCGGCATCGTCGTCCCGCCGCCGCTCCACGCGGAGCTGGTCGCGGCCGGCTATCTGGACGCCGGTATGCCGACGGCCCCGGTGCCCTCGCGGGTCTGGCTGACCCGGGAGCGAGGGCGGCGTCAGGCGCGTGAACTGGCCCGGCAGGAAGCGTCGGTGACGCCGTGTCACTGGGGACTGCTGTGGCGCACACTGCGGGCGAACGCCGAGGGGGTGACGTATCACCGCGGTCGCCCCGTCACCGAGGTGCTGCGCCGACCGTCGGGCGGCGCCGTGATCCGTACGGCGGATTCCGAGGAGCGGTACGACATCGTCGTCGGGGCGGACGGGCCGCGGTCCGTCACCCGGGCGGCCGTCGCCCCGGAGGTGCGGCCGGTTCCGGCGGGGTACGTGGTGTGGCGCGGCACCCTCCCGCTCGACGCGCTCGCCGGACACCCGCACCAGCTGGAACTGTTGCGAACCGCCTGGATCACGCTGGGATTCGGGGGCGGGCACGGTGTGTTCTACCTGATCCCGGGCACCCTCGACGGGTCCCGGCTGCTGGCCTACGCCATCTACGGTCCCCCTCCCTCGCCGTCGTGGACCGCCGGGCGCGAGGAGTACGTGCGGCGCGTCGCCGAGGAGCACTTCCCGGCGGACTGGGCCGAGATCGTCGGCCGGGGTGCGCACACCTCGCTCGCCTGCCACGACGTCGCCGACTTCCATGTGCCCCGGGTCGCGGAGCCGCCGTTCCTGCTGGCGGGCGACGCGGCGAGCATCACCCGGCCGCACACCGCGAGCGGCGCGACCAAGGCGCTGCAGGACGCGCTCTGCCTGGAGCGCGCCCTGAGGGCGTCGTCGTCCGCGGCCGAGGCGCTGTACCGGTACGCCGACGAGCGGTCGGGCGAGGGGGCCCGGCTGGTCGCCCTGGGCCGCAGACTGGGACACGCCATGGTCGAACGGACCCCGGACTGGGCGGCGATGGGGGCCGCGGAGGTGGCGGACTGGAGCCGGGCCACGCTGGACGGCGCCGGGAGTTATCTGTACGGGGTGCCGGAGGGGTGAGAAGCGGCTGGACGGCCTGCTCCGTTCCCGCCCGGCGACAGCCTGGACGGCCGCCTCTTCAGAGCGCTTGCGTGCTCGATCCTTCCAGGGCCAGCCTCGCGCGGATGCCGTCGAAGTGCGTACGCATCGCCCGCACCGCGCGCAGGCCGTCGGCCGCCGCCACCGCCTCGACGATCTCGCGGTGCTGGGAGCAGGTGACCGACGGGTCCTGGTGGCCGTCGTCGAGGTCCTCGCGCACCCGGTCCATGGCCGCCCAGAACGCGTCGAGCACCTCGCTGAGCAGGTGGTTGTCCAGCGAGGCGTAGAGCGCGAGATGGAAGGCCCGGTCCGTGGAGCGTGCCACCCGGCCGCCGGTGACGGCCTCTTCCTCCATCTTCGCGACCAGGGCGCGCAGCACCTCGATGTCCTCGTCCGGGACGCCGGCCGCGACGGTCCCGACGAGCCCCGCCTCCAGAGCCTCCCGCACCTTCATCAGCTCTGCGAGCCCCGGCTCGCCCTGGCGGTGGCGGACGGCCGCGCGGAAGGCGAGGCCCTCGGCGAACGGTGACAGGGAGAGCGAGCCCACGAAGGTGCCGTAACCCCGGCGGATCTCCACGACGTTGACCGCCTGGAGCGACTTGAGGGCCTCGCGCACCGACACCCGGCCGGCTCCGAAGAGCTCCATCAGCTCGGCCTCGGTGGGCAGTGCGTCTCCCGGTGCGAGCCGTCGCTCCAGAATCAGTTCCTTGATCCAGCGCTCGATGTCCTGAGCCATGGTGGGCCGCGCCACAACATCCTCCCGAGGTGCCGTTGCCCCTTGACCGTTCGCAGGAGCATCTGTTTAAGGTGAAGCCAGACATAGGACATCTTACGTCTCACGTCTCGATCCGGGTAGCCGCTCAGGCCACGGATCGGTGTCCCGATCAGCTGGAGCCTTCACCATGTCTCTGACCGCACCCTTGCACGGCGTCGTCCCGCCGGTCTGCACCCCGCTCGACTCCCGCGGGGAGGTCGACACCACGTCCCTCGTACGGCTCGTCGAGCACCTCATCGCCGGGGGCGTGCACGGGCTCTTCGCGCTCGGGTCCACCAGCGAGGTGGCCTACCTCACCGACGAACAGCGCGCCACGGTCCTGGAGACCGTCGTCAACACGACCGACGGCCGCGTCCCGGTCCTCGCCGGGGTCATCGACACCACCACGGCCCGCGTCGTCGAGCACGCCAGGTCGGCCGCCGCACTGGGCGCCGACGCCCTGGTCGCGACCGCGCCGTTCTACACCCGCACCCACGCCAAGGAGATCGCCGGACACTTCCGCCGGCTGCGCGCCGAGGTGGACCTGCCGCTGTTCGCCTACGACATCCCGGTCGCCGTGCACAGCAAGCTGTCCTCCGCGCTGGTCCGCGAGCTCGCCGAGGACGGCACCCTGGCCGGGCTCAAGGACAGCAGCGGCGACGAGGGCGGGCTGCGCCGGCTCATCGTCGAGCTCGGCGGCCGCGAGGGCCGCGCCAACGGCCCGATCCCGGGCTTCAGCATCCTCACCGGCTCCGAGCTGACCGTCGACGCGGCCCTGCTCGCCGGCGCCGACGGCGTCGTCCCCGGCATCGGCAACGTGGACCCGGCCGGTTACGTACGGCTCTACGCGGCCGCGCGGGCCGGGGACTGGACGCTGGCCGCGAAGGAGCAGGAGCGGCTGATCGAGCTGTTCGCCATGGTCGACGTCGGCCCCGAGGCGGACATGGGCCGCAGCTCCTCGGCACTCGGCTCGTTCAAGTCGGCGCTCCAGCTGCTCGGCATCATCGAGTGCGGCGACACCGCGTTCCCGCAGATCCAGCTGTCCGCCGAATCCGTCGCGCTCGTCTCCGGACGGCTGCGCGACGCCGGTCTGCCGCCGGTCCGATGACCACCTCGGCACAGCCGGCACCGGCCGGGGGGTCCGTCGTCGGCCTCGACCTCGGCGGCACGAAGATCGCCGCCGCGCTCCTCGGGGCGGACGGCACGGTCCTGGCCCGGCACAGCCGGCCCACCCCGGCCCAGGAGGGCGCCGCGGCGGTGCTCGACGCACTCGCCGCGGCCGCCGCCGAGGTCGACCCCGGCCACAGCGCCGCGGTGCTCGGCATCGCGGCAGCCGGGGTCATCGACCCCCGTACCGGCATGGTCACCAGCGCCACCGACTCGCTGCGCGGCTGGGCGGGCACCCCGCTGGGCGTCGGCCTCGCCAACCGCACCGGATACGCGGTGGCCTGCGACAACGACGTGCGCGCGACCGCCGGACCGGAGCTCGCCGCACTGAACGCGGAAACCGAGGGCCACGGCTCGCTGCTCTTCGCCGCCATCGGCACCGGAGTCGGCGGCGCCATCGCCGTCGACGGGCGGATGCTGCACGGCGCGGCCGGTATCGCCGGTCACCTCGGCCACCTACCCAGCCCCGAGGCTGCCGGACTGCCCTGCACCTGCGGGGCCACCGGCCACCTGGAGGTCATCGCCTCCGGACCCGGAATCGCCGCCCACTACGAACGGCTGACCGGCGCCCCCGTCGACCGCCTCGAAACCGTCGCCGCGCGGGCCGCGCAGGGCGACGCCCACGCCGTCACCGCCATCACCACCGGCGCGGCCGCGGCCGGCCACGTCCTCGGCGGGCTCGCCAACGCGTTCGGCCCCGACCGGGTCGTCGTCGGCGGCGGGGTCCCACGGATCGGCCCGCTGTACGAGGACGCCCTGCGGGCCGCCTTCGCCGGGGAGCTGATGGGGCCGCTGCGCAGGCTCGTCCCGCAGGATCCGCTGCTCGGCCACGACGCGGCCGTGCTCGGCGCGGCCGCCCTCACCACCACCCTTCCCCTCCACCACCCGGGAGCTCTCCGATGACCGCGCAGGAACTGGCCACCACCCTCCAGGGCAAGCTGATCGTGTCCTGTCAGGCGCCCCCCGGCGACCCGATGCGGGAGACGTCCACCCTGGTACGGCTCGCGCTGTCGGCGGTCGCCGGTGGCGGCGCCGCGATCCGCGCCAACGATCCGGAGGTCGTCGGCGCGATCACCGCCGTCGTCGACCTGCCGGTCATCGGCCTGTGGAAGGACGGCGACACCGGGGTCTTCATCACCCCGACCGTCCGGCACGCCCTCGCGGTGGCCGGGGCGGGCGCCGCCGTCGTCGCCGCGGACGCCACCGACCGGCCGCGCCCCGACGGCTCGACGTTCGCCGAACTCGTCGAGGCGGTCCACGCGGCCGGCGCCCTCGTCATGGCCGACGTCTCCACCCTCGCCGAGGGCGTCACCGCGGCCGGACTGGGGGCCGACTTCGTCTCCACGACCCTGTCCGGCTATGTCCCCGGCACCCCGAAGCAGACGGGACCCGATCTCGATCTGGTCGCGGCGCTCTCCGCCGCGATCGACGTCCCGGTGGTCGCCGAAGGCCGTATCAACACGCCCGAGGAAGCGGCCGAGGCCCTGGCGCGCGGCGCGCACAGCGTCGTCGTCGGCACCGCCATCACCGCTCCCACGGCTCTGACCGCCCGCTTCGTGGCAGGCATCACCCGGCCCTGATCTGTCCCCACACGCGGGACGGCTGTTCAAATGACCGGGCACCGTCCCGCCCCCTGGAGTCACCGTGCAGACCTCGACACCCCCCACGCTCCCCTGGTACCGCCAGGTCAGCCGCACCCAGTGGAAGTCGTTCTTCGCCGCCTGGATCGGCTACGTACTCGACGGCTTCGACTTCGTGCTGATCACCCTCGTACTGACCGAGATCAGTGACGAGTTCGGCCTGAGCACGGTCCAGGCGGCCAGCCTGATCTCCGGTGCGTTCATCACGCGCTGGCTGGGCGGCGCCGTGCTCGGCGCCATCGGCGACCGCTACGGCCGCAAACTCTCCATGGTGCTCAGCATCCTGCTGTACTCGGTGGGCACCTTCGCGTGCGGGTTCGCATGGAACTACACCAGTCTGTTCGCCGCCCGGCTGGCCATCGGCATGGGCATGGCCGGTGAGTACAGCGCCAGTTCCACGTACGTCATGGAGAGCTGGCCCGCCGCTCTGCGCAACCGGGCCAGCGGCTTCCTGATCTCGGGCTTCTCGGTCGGCTCGGTGCTCGCCGCCCAGGTCTACAACTGGGTGGTGCCCTCGCTCGGCTGGCGCTGGATGTTCTATCTGGGCCTCGTCCCGATCGCCATCGCGCTGTGGATGCGGCGCGCGCTGCCGGAGGCGGAGGAGTGGACGGAGTCCGTGGCGGAGAAGGAGGCCAAACCCAACCCGTTCCGGCCGCTGTTCCTCACCCCTGCCCGCGCCACCGTCAACACGGTCCTCGTCGTCGTCGCCACGGTCTCGCTGTTCCTCGTCTTCACGCCGGGCGGAGCCGGCATGGTGCCGGCGCTCTCCGTGATCGCCGGTCTCACGCTCGCCGCGTTCGCCGTACAGCTGGGCGGGAAGCGCAGCTGGGTGCTGTACCTGTCGATGATCGTGACGCTGTTCTTCGCGTTCCTGTACTCATGGCCCATCCAGGCCCTGCTGCCCACGTACCTGAAGACGGAGCTGGGCTACACCACGGACCAGGTCACCGACGTGCTGTACTTCGCGGGCTTCGGCACCATGGTGGGCTGCTGGGTCGCGGGCTTCCTCGGCGACTGGATCGGCACCAAGAAGGCGTACGCGCTGACGCTGCTGGCCTCGCTCGCCTTCGTCTACCCGGTCTTCGCGGTACGAGACAACCTGATGCTGCTCGGCATCCTGCTCTTCCTCCTCCAGGCGACGAGCTTCGGCATCTCCGGGCTGCTCCCCCGCTACATCGGCGGACACTTCCCGACCGCGAGCCGGGGTGCGGCGCTCGGCTTCACCTACAACGTGGGCGCCCTCGGCGGTGCGGTCGCCCCGGTGCTCGGGGCCCATCTCGCCTCCGGGATGGACCTGGGGCAGGCGCTGGCGGTACTGACGTTCGCGGGCACCGTGATCGTGGTGCTGCTGGTCGGCTTCGACGTCCCCGCGCGGCTGAACCGGCTGACGGACCCGGACGCCGAGCGCGACCACCTGGCGGTGGCGCCGGCGCCGACCGCCGGCGAGCGCGTGCGGGCGGACCGGTAGCAACGCCCTCACCTGCGAGGCCGCTGGTCCTCGCCGGTGAGGGCGTTGCAGGTTGGTGGGCGGAGCTCAGGAGAGCAGGCCGGCCGGGAGCTCCTGCTTCCCGTGCTCATCGGCTCCCCGGAGATGTCACGTGCTGACCCGGTCCTGAGCCGGCGGCCTCACACCTCGCCGAGGAATCCGGGATCGTTGGGCCCCGCCTGCCTGGCGAAATCAGCTGCCACGCCGAGGACCTCACGCATCGGCACCGCCCGCCGGCTCGTGGCCGCGAGATCCGCATGGGCCTCCTCGGTCCACAGGAACGGAAAGACGGTGATTCCCTGCGAGAGGGCCAGTGCCCTGGCCTCCTCCTGCCAGCCGGGCCAGCGCAACCCGTCGTAGAACGTCTCCAGACGGTCCGACAGCAGCCAGGAGACCCACACGGAATGGCCCATCTCCAGCGCCTCCCACGCGAGCGTGTCGGGAGCGAAGTAGGTCATCTGGCCCGGTGCCCCGGGCCGGCCGGAAGCCTCGGGATCATGGCCGTTCAGTGCGAAGACCCCGCCTACGGCGTCGTGGCCCACAACAAGACCGGCCGCGGGGTTCCAAGCGGGGTCGAAGGCCGCAGGAAAGCCGTTGACCTGGCCCAGGCTGGGCAGCCCCCCGTCCACGGCCGAACCTCCGCCGAAGACCCGCACCCATCCGTCGTCCAGGAGCAGCCCGCCGGTGTTCAGCACGAGAGCACCCAGCATCGACCGCGCGGTGACCTGCATCTGCAAGAGGCTCCGACGCCCCTCGTCGAAGTCGGCGGGAAGCACCCGCACGGGGACGGAACATGCGGCGACCATCTCCTGAAGGCAAGGCCAGGCCGGGTCGTCCGTCTCGGTCAACTCGTCGATCTCTCGCATCCGAAGATGATCGCACCAGCCCGGCCGGCCTCGGCGGCCAGGCCGAACCCGAGGGCCTCCACGCTGCTTCACGGAGGATTTCGAGCCCGGCGCGCGGTGGTCCGCAATGCCGCCGGGTCTCAGACCGCGATGCGCTCGAAGACCGCGGCGAGGCCCTGGCCGCCGCCGATGCACATGGTCTCCAGGCCGTAGCGGGCCTCGCGGCGGTGCAGTTCCCTGGTGAGGGTGGCGAGGATGCGGGCGCCGGTGGCGCCGACGGGATGGCCGAGGGAGACTCCGGAGCCGTTCACGTTGATCCGCTCCTCGTGGTCCTTCTCGCCGAGGCCCAGTTCACGGGTGCAGGCCAGCACCTGGGCGGCGAAGGCCTCGTTGAGCTCGATCAGGTCGAGGTCGGCGAGGGTGAGCCCGGCGCGGGCGAGCGCGGTGCGGGTGGCGGGGACGGGGCCGATGCCCATGGTGGCGGCGGGCACGCCCGCGCGGGCGAAGGAGACCAGCCGGACCAGCGGGGTGAGGCCGAGGCGTTCGGCGGTGGCGGCACTGGTCACCAGGCAGGCGGCGGCCGCGTCGTTCTGGCCGCTGGCGTTGCCGGCGGTGACCGTGGCATCGGGGTCGGACTTGCCCAGGATCGGGCGGAGCGCGGCGAGCTGTTCGGCAGTGGTGTCGGGGCGGGGGTGCTCGTCGGCGGTGACCACCGTCTCGCCCTTGCGGGTCTTCACGGTGACGGGGACGGTCTCCGCCTCGTACCGGCCCTCGGCCATGGCCCGCCCGGCGCGCTGCTGCGAGCGCAGGGCGAGGGCGTCCTGGTCGGCGCGGCTGATGCCGTACTCGCGGCGGAGGTTCTCCGCGGTCTCGATCATGCCGCCGGGGACAGGGTGGTTGACGCCGCCTGCGGTGACCCGGCCGCGGGCCAGCGAGTCGTGGAGCTGGAGGCCGGGGCCCTTGATGCCCCAGCGGCCGTCGTGCGTGTAGTAGGGGGCGGCGCTCATCACGTCGACGCCGCCGGCGATCACCACCTCGCTGAACCCGGCCCTGATCTGCATCGCCGCGTCGAGGACGGCCTGGAGCCCGGAGCCGCAGCGGCGGTCGGTCTGGAGTCCGGTGACGGACTGCGGGAGCCCGGCGTCCAGGGCGGCGACCCGGCCGATGGCGGGGGCGTCGGAGGACGGGTAGGCGTGCCCGAGGATCACCTCGTCGACCCGGTCCGGGTCGATCCCCGTACGGGCGACGACCTCGGCGATGACGCGGGCGGCGAGCGCGGCCGGCGTCTGCCCGGCGAACGCTCCGCCGAAGCGGCCGATGGGGGTGCGCAGCGGTTCGCAGATCACGACATCGTTCAGGTCGGGCACAGCGGGGCCTTTCCGGGAGAGGACGGAAGGAGACAAGGGTGTGTCCTGACCCTCGCACCCGACGACTGAGTCGGTCCAATATCCAGTTCACCCTGGTTCAAGACGCAGCGCGTCTCAATGGTGGGGGCTACGGGGTGGGCAGCGCGTCCTCCGCGACGGCGAGCACCGCGCGCAGTGCGGCCGAGGGGTTGTCGGCCCGCCAGGCCAGCGCTGCCTGGCGCCGGATCGGCGGGCCGGCGAGGGGCCGGTAGACGAGGCCTGTCTGCTGGATGTGCTGGACGGAGGTGACGGTCAGGGTGACCCCGACGCCCGCCGCGACCAGCGCCAGGATCGTGTACGAGTCGGGGGCCTCCTGCACCACCCGCGGATTGAAGCCGGCGGCCTCGCAGGCCCCGACCATCGCGTCGCGCACGGTGGAGCCGGTGTTCGCGGGGAACGAGACGAACGGCTCCCCGGCCAGCACCTCCAGCGGAACGCTGTCCCGGGCGGCGAGCGGGTGGTCAGAGGGCAGCGCGCAGACCAGCTCCTCCTCGTCGATCACCCGGAAGGTCACGCCCGGCTGCGTCACCGGAAGTCGTACGAAGCCCAGGTCGAGCGAGCCGTCCGCGACCCGGGCCAGCGCGACGTTGGCGTAGGTCTGGCCGGTCATCACGAGTTCGATCGCGGGATGGGCGGCGCGCACCGCCCGGGTCAGCCGGGGCAGCGTCTCGTGGCTGGAGGCTCCCGCGAATCCGATGCTGACCCGCCCGTACTCCCCGCGGCCGGCCGCCTTCGCGGCCCGTACCGCCGTGTCCAGGTCGTCGAGTACGGTTCGCACCGGCTGGAGGAACGACTCCCCCGCGCTGGTGAGCCGTACGGAGCGGGTGTTGCGCTCGAAGAGCTGGACGCCCAGCTCCTTCTCCAGCCGACGGATCTGCTGACTCAGCGGCGGCTGAGCCATCTGCAGCCGCTTGGCGGCCCGGCCGAAATGCAGCTCCTCGGCCACGGCCAGGAACGCGGACAGATGACGCAGCTCCACGCCCGCCCCTTCCTCGGCACACCCATTGATTGGAATGACGTCTTGATCCGAGCTTAATTCGGTATTGGACAGCGAACAATCGCAGCTGGCACCGTGGGGCGACGCGCGTCCGCCCACGCAGAGGAGCACGGTGGCCACGACGGACCGGAAAGACAAGACGATGTCGATGAAGGCGGCGATCGCCGCCTTCGTCCACGACGGCGCCACCGTCTGCCTCGAAGGCTTCACCCATCTCGTCCCGACCTCCGCGGGTCACGAGATCATCCGCCAGGGCCGCCGTGACCTCACCGTCGTGCGGATGACCGCGGACATCGTGGTGGACCAGATGATCGCCGCGGGCTGTGTGACGCGGCTGGTGTCCTCGTTCGTGGGCAACTCGTCGGCCGGTTCGCTCGGTGAGCTCCGCCGACGGGTGGAGAGCGCGGACCCGGCGCCCCTGGCCTTCGAGGAGTACAGCCACTACGGGATGATCTGCCGCTATCTCGCCGGTTCGCAGCGGCTGCCGTTCTACCCGCTGCGCTCCTACGGCGGCAGCGATCTGCCGTCGGTCAACAGCGATCTGCGCAAGGTCACTTCGCCCTATCCCGGTCCGGACGGCGAACCCGAGCAGATCTACGTCGTGCCGCCCGTCAACCCGGACGTGACGATCATCCACGCGCAGCGCGCCGACCGCAGCGGCAACACCCAGATCTGGGGGCTGACCGGCATCCAGGCCGAGGCGGTGTACGCGGCGGACAAGGCGGTCGTCGTCGTGGAGGAGATCGTCGACGACGAGGTCATCCGCTCCGACCCCAACCGCACGCTCGTCCCCGCGCACGCGGTCGACGCGGTCGTCTGCTGCCCGCGCGGGGCGCATCCCTCGTTCGCGCAGGGCTACTACGACCGGGACAACGCCTTCTACCGGGCCTGGTCGCACATCAGCAAGGACCCGCAGCGGCTGCAGGACTGGCTGGACGAGTGGGTGCGCGGGACCGCGGACCATGCGGAGTACGTCGACAGGCTCGGCGAGGAGTTCTGGGCGGGGCTCGCGGTGGGCGAGGCACTGAGCGAGCCGGTGAACTACGGGCGGCGGCTGTGAGCGGCTCGGGGGGAACCACCGCCACGGGACACGAGAAGGAACGGGCCATGACCGCCACCGCACCTGACACCGTCACCGCATCCGAACTGCTCTCCGTCGTGGCCTCGCGCGAACTGGCCGCGCGCCGCACCGTGTTCGCCGGGATCGGCCTGCCGACCCTCGCCACCGAGCTGGCCCATCTGACGGTCGCCCCGGACATCGAGGTGGTGTACGAGTCCGGAGTGTGCGGCGCCCACCCCTCGACGCTGCCGGAGACCATCGCCGACGCGGTGCTGATCACGGGGGCGGAGGCGGTGATCTCGATGCCCATGCTCTTCGGCTGTGTGCTCCAGGGCGGCCATATCGACGTGGGCTTCCTGGGCGCCGCGCAGATCGACCGCTGGGGCAACCTCAACACGTCGGTGATCGGCGGCTGGGACAGCCCGTCGGTCCGGCTGCCGGGCTCGGGCGGCGGCGTCGAGGTGATGGCCAACTCCCGCGAGGTCTTCGTGGTGATGCGCCGTCACCACCCGCGCTCCTTCCCGGCGGAGCTCGACTTCTGCACCACCCCGGGCCCGGACCGTGCGCTCGCCGAGGGCATCCGACCGCTGGGCGCCGGTGTCACCCGGGTCATCACGGAGCTGGGCATCATGGCCCGCTCGGGCGTGGGCGAGGAGCTGCGGCTGGTCGCCGTCCAGCCGGGAGTCACCGTGGAGCAGGTCAGGGCCTCGACCGGCTGGGATCTGCGGGTCGCCGACACGGTCGACGAGGTGCCGCCCCCGACCGGGGAGGAACTGCGGCTGCTGCGCGAGGATGTCGACCCGGGCCGCGTGTACCTTCGCTGAGCCGCTGAGCCGCTCCGCCCGTTGCCCGACACCCGCCCCATCGAGAGGACCAGGACCACCATGCGTATCAGGATCGTCGGCGCCGGAGCCATGGGCCGCGGCATCGCCCAGTGGGCGGCCACGGCCGGACACACCGTCGAGCTGGGCGATGTGCGGCCGGAGGCGGTGACGGAGGCGGCCGGCTTCGTACGGTCCATGCTGGAGCGGGCCGTGCAGAAGGGCCGGATGTCCGCCGAGGACGCGGCCGCCGCCGTGGACCGCGTGATCCCGCTGGACGACCCGTGGGCCGAGGGATCGGACGTCGAGCTGGCCATCGAGGCCGTGCGGGAGGACCTGGCCACCAAGACGGAGGTCTTCGGCAGGCTGGAGCGGGCGCTGCCCGCCTCCGCCGTCCTCGCGACCAACACCTCCTCGCTGTCGGTGACCCGGATCGCCGCCGAGCTGAAGGACCCGACGCGGCTGGCCGGACTGCACTTCTTCAACCCCGTCCCGCTGATGCGGATCGTCGAGGTCGTACCCGGCGCCGCCACGCGCCCGGAGATCCCGCCGCTGCTGACCGCCCTCGTGGAGAGCTGCGGGCACCGCGCGGTCACCGTCGCCGACACGCCGGGCTTCCTCGTCAACCACGCCGGACGCGGACTGGCGACGGAGGCGCTCGCCCTGCTGGAGGAGACGGTCACCGACCCGGCGGGCATCGACCGCATCGCACGGGACGTCCTGGGCCTGCGAATGGGACCGTTCGAGCTGATGGACCTCACCGGACTCGATGTGACCGCAGCCGTCATCGACTCCATCTGGGAGGGCTTCCGCCACGAGGACCGGCTCCGCCCCTCGTATCTGACCCCGAACCGCGTGACGGCCGGGCTGCACGGGCGCAAGACCGGACGCGGCTGGTTCCCGTACGGCCCCGAGGCAGCCGCGCCCGCGCCGGAGGCGCCGGTCACCGGCGACCCGGACCGGCCGGTGCACGTCGTCGCCGCGTCCCCGGCCGGGGACGCGGAAGCCACCGCGCTCCGGGCGGCGCTGACGGCGGCGGGAGCCACGGTCGAGTCCGGTGCGCAGCCGTCCGCCGGGGCGCTGGTGCTGGTTTTGGTCTGGGGTGGCACGGTCGCCTCGGCCGTGGCCGCGCACGGGCTGCCCCCGGGGCGCACCTTCGGCGTGGACCCGCTGGCTGCGACCGGTCGCCGCCGGGTGCTGGCCGTGACCCCGGCCGCGGAGCCGGTGGCGGCGCGGGACGCCCGTGCGGTGCTGGCGCGGGCCTCGGAGGGCGGCGAGCCGTTCGCGGTGTCGGTGGTACGGGACACGGCGGGCTCGGTCGCACAGCGGCTGCTCGCGTCGATCGTGTCGGTCTCGGCGTCGATCGCGGAACGGGCGCTGGCGACCCCGGCCGACATCGATCTGGCGGTGACCACCGGTCTCGGCTATCCCGTGGGCCCGCTGGCCTGGGGCGACCGGATCGGCGCGGCCCGGATGCTGGAGCTGCACCGGGCGCTGCACGCGACGACGGGCGACCCGCGCCACCGCCCGACGCGCTGGGTCACCGAGCGCGCGGCACTGGGGCTGGCCCTGACGGACCCGGGCACGTCGCCGGCGGACTGCGTGGACGGTGATGAGGGCGGCACGGTGTGAGCGGGGCCGGGTGACATGACCGATTCGTTCAAGACGGCGGGCCGGCTCCCGGCCTACCGTCTTGACCATGACTCCACGACTCGACGCGATCGCCATCACCACCGCGGATCTGGCCGCATCGCTCGCCTTCTACCGCCGGCTCGGCCTCGACATCCCCGCCGACGCGGAATCCGCCCCTCATGTCGAAGTGACGCTCCCGGGCGGGCAGCGCCTGCTGTGGGACACCGAGGACGTCGTCCGCTCCTTCGACCCGGAGTGGGCCGGGACGAACGGCGGGGAGCGGCTCGGGCTCGCCTTCCTCTGCGACAGCCCGGCCGAGGTCGACTCCGTCTACGACGACCTGACCGGTGCCGGATACCGGGGCCATCTGAAGCCGTGGGACGCGGTGTGGGGGCAGCGGTACGCGGTGGTCCTCGACCCGGACGGCTGTGCGGTGTCGCTGTTCGCCGGAGCCGACGGGGCTGCCTAGGCGGCGAAGTACTCGGTCAGGGTGGTGCCGCCCAGTTCGCGCATCTCCCGAGCGAGGTGCGCCTGGTCGGCGCAGCCCGCCACCAGCGCGGCCTCGGCGTAGGGCGTCCCTGCCCGTACGAGCGCCAGCGCCCGTTGCAGCCGCAGTACCCGGGCGAGCGTCTTGGGGCCGTATCCGAAGGCGGCCAGTGAGCGGCGGTGCAGCTGGCGGGCGCCGAGGCCGGCCGCCTGTGCCGTCTGCGCGACGGTGCGGCCGCCGGCCAGCTGAGCGGCGACGGACCGCATCGCCGCGTCCGGCGGCGCGGTGTCCGCTGCCCGGCGCACGGCGATGTCCTCCAGCGCGGCGGCCGGATCGGCGGCCCCGGCGACCCGCTCGGTGAGTTCCCGGACCAGGGCCGCCGGCCACAGGTCGGCCAGGCCGACGCGGCGGTCCCGCAGTTCGTGCGCCGGTACGCCCAGCAGGGCGGGCGCCGTGCCGGGGGCGAAGCGGATGCCCGCGTAGCTGCCGCCGCCCGAGCCGGACGGGGCTTCCGCACGGGTGTCCGGGCCCGCGACGAGCAGCCGGCCGCCGATCCAGAGCAGGTCCATGCAGCCGTCGGGCAGCACCGGATGGACCGATCCCTGCGGCACGGTCAGGGTCCAGACCTTCGCACCGTCCACCCGCGACGCGCGCTCTTCGTACCTGTCGCCCATGCCACCAGTCTCGTCGACCGACGGAGAACCGGCGGCAGGGGAACCCGCCCGGCGGCTGTCCTCACTCCCCGTGCGGCTGGGGCTTGTCCGTTTCCTTCTCACGGCTCGGCTGCAGCCGGGACTTCACGTCGTCCGGCGGCAGGAACCGCGACCACCGCTCCGGGAACTCGGACGGCATGTAGGGGCTGTCGCCGTCCTCCCCGTCGTCGTCGAGGCCGTCGTCCCGGCTCTCGGCCTGGGTGCGGGCCACGAACTCGGCCGCCTGGACCGCGCGCACCCGGTCGTTGGCGGCACGGGCCGCCGCCGTCGCCACCGACGGCCACACCCGGTCGATGGCCGCGTTGACCGCGGCGCCCACCAGCACCGCGAACGCGGAGATGCCGATCCACAGCAGTACCGCGATCGGGGCGGCCAGCGATCCGTAGATCGTGGGCCCCTCGACCGTACTCGTGAGGTAGATCCGCAGCAGGAAGCTGCCCAGCACCCACATGGCCAGTGCCATCAGGGCGCCCGGCATGTCCTCGATCCACGGTGAGCGGACGGGGACGGACACGTGGTAGAGCGTGGTCAGGAAGGCGATGGACAGCAGTATTACCAGCGGCCAGTACAGGACGCTTATGACCTCGGTGCCCCAGGGGATGAACTCCACGACCCGGTCGGGGCCGACCACCAGCAGCGGCAGCACGGCCGCGCCCAGCAGCAGCGCCACCACGTACAGCAGGAAGGCGAGCATCCGGGTCTTGACGATGCCGCGCTGGCCGTCGAGCCCGTACATCACGGTGATGGTCTCGATGAAGACGTTGACCGCGCGTGAACCGGACCAGAGCGCGATCGCGAAGCCGATCGAGATGACGTCGGGCCGGGCCCCTGTGGTGACGTCCGCCAGAAGCGGTTTGGCGAAGTCGTTGACGCCGCGCTCGGAGAGCACCGTATGCGCCGCATCAAGGATGTTGCGCTCGATGGAGGCGACCGTGGTGGTGCTGGTCCACTCGTCGACGTAACCGAGCAGGCCGATCAGTCCGAGGAGCAGCGGGGGCAGGGACAGCAGGGTGAAGAACGCCGCCTCGGCGGCGAGTCCCAGAATGCGGTACTCCATGCACGAGTTGACGGTGTCCTTGAGCAATTGCCAGGCCAGTTGACGCTTGGACACGTTGCGGTAGAGCACTCTGGCCCGGTGGAGCCGGCCCGGTGGCCGCTCGGGTGTTTCATTTGCTGCCTGCACGTCCATACCGTAGCGGCATGGCAGCCACCACCCACACAGTGTCCAACCAGTCCCCTCCCCTCCTCGGCTACGACGTCTTCGGCGCGGACCGGGTGCTCACCGAAGCCGTGGAGCGGCACCTCCCGTCGGAGCTGCTCGACGATGCGCGGGCCGGGCTGACCGAGCTCGGCCGGTCCGCCGGTTCCGCCCAGGCCGCGGAGTGGGGGGCGCAGGCCAACGAGAATCCGCCGAGGCTGCGGACCCATGACCGCTACGGGCACCGCATCGACGAGGTGGAGTTCCATCCGGCCTGGCACCGGCTGCTCGGCCATGCGGTCACCGCCGGTCTGACCGACGCCTGGGACCGGCCGGGCGGGCATGTGCGCCGGGCAGCCGGCTTCCTGGTGTGGACGCAGGCCGAGGCGGGCCACGGCTGCCCGCTCTCGATGACGCACGCGGCGGTGCCCGCGCTGCGGACCGATCCGGCCGTGGCGGCGGAGTGGGAGCCGCTGCTGACCTCGCACGTGTACGAGGAGGAGCTGCGGCCGGCCGCGCAGAAGGCCGGGGCGCTCCTGGGGATGGGCATGACGGAGAAGCAGGGCGGCACGGACGTGCGGTCCAACACGACGCGTGCCGAGCCCCTGGCCGGGGAGGGGGAGTATCTGCTCACCGGGCACAAGTGGTTCTGCTCGGCGCCGATGTCCGACGGGTTCCTGGTGCTGGCGCAGGCCCCCGGCGGGCTGACGTGTTTCCTGCTGCCCCGGGTGCTGCCGGACGGCGCCCGCAACACGTTCGCGATCCAGCGGCTCAAGGACAAGCTGGGCAACCGGTCCAACGCCTCGGCCGAGGTCGAGTTCGACGGTACGTGGGTGCGCAGGATCGGTGAGGAGGGGCGCGGGGTGCCCACCATCATCGACATGGTGGCGGCGACCCGGCTGGACTGCGTCACCGGCTCGGCGGCGCTGATGCGGCAGGCGGTGGCTCAGGCGGTCCACCACACCACGTACCGCAGCGCGTTCGGCGGGGTGCTGGTCGACAAGCCGCTGATGCGCAATGTGCTGGCCGATCTGGCACTGGAGTCGGAGGCGGCGACGGTGCTGGCGATGCGGCTGGCCGCCGCGTACGACGCCGGGACCGAGAGCGAGTCGGCGTTCCTGCGCATCGCGGTGCCCACGGCTAAGTACTGGGTGACGAAAAGGTGCACCCCGCTGGTCACCGAGGCGCTCGAATGCCTCGGCGGCAACGGCTACGTGGAGGAGTCGGGGATGCCCCGGCTGCTGCGCGAGGCGCCGCTCAACTCGATCTGGGAGGGCTCGGGGAACGTACAGGCGCTGGATGTGCTGCGCGCCCTGCAGCGCGAGCCGCTGGCGCTGAACGCGTTCCTCCAGGAGGTCGGACGGGCGCGGGGCGCGGACCACCGGCTGGACAGGGCGATCAAGGACCTGCTGACCGAGCTGGCCGATCTTCAGGGGATCGAGGCACGGGCCCGTCGGCTCGTGGAGCGGATGGCGCTGGTGCTTCAGGGTTCGCTGCTGGTGCGCTGGGCTCCGCCGGAGGTCGCCGACGCCTTCTGCGCGTCACGCCTGGGCGGGGACTGGGGTTCGGCCTTCGGAACGCTGCCGCACACCCTGGACCTGGCGTCGGTCGTGGAACGGGCCCGGCCCGTGGAGCGTTGACCGGGCCAGCGCCCGGGCAGCAACAGGGGGTGGTGCTGCGCCGACACGGCACCACCCCCCATGCTGTACACACCGGACTTCGGGGCCGAAACCCTGCCGTTCGGTGTTCCGTCACTCTTGTACGGTCGGGGGGTCGTCGCCAGAGTTGCAGAGGGTTGCAACCATTGTGTGGAGTTGCGGTGCCGGAGCCTCCGCAGCGGGAGGATGGTCCCGCGGCCCCCTGACCAGGGCCCGGCACAGCCAAGAGGGGAAACCGGCATGGAGACAAGCCCTGTCGATGTGATGCGGCTCGCTGCCCAGGAGTCCGGCCGGGCCAACCGCCTGGTCCACCGGGCCCGCGAGGCGCGGATGGCGGGCGACCGGATGCCCACCGTGCCGCGGGCAGAGATCGGGGCCTCGTGGGACCGGGTGCTGCGCAGCGGGATCGATCCTGAACAGACGACCCACAGCGTCCTGCTGGAGCTGGACGAGGTCGAACACCGGCGCCGGAGTTCCACACTGGGCGAGGTGATGCCGCTGCTCAGCGACGGCCTGGTGAGCATCGCGGACGCCTCGCAGCAGATCATGGTGGTCACCGATGTGGAGGGCCGGGTGCTCTGGCGCCAGGGCAACACGGGGGTGCTGCGCCTGGCGGACAACATCTGCCTCGCCGAGGGCGCCGCCTGGTCGGAGGCGATCACGGGAACCAACGCGATCGGCACCGCGCTCGCCTCGCGCGCCCCTGTGCAGGTCCACTCCGCGGAGCACTTCGTCCGCAGTCTGCACGGGTGGACGTGCGCGGCGGCACCGGTGCGCGATCCTCGGGACGGCCGGCTGATGGGGATCGTCGACATCAGCGGTCCGGCGAGTACCTTCCATCCGACGACGCTCGCCCTCGTCGGTTCGGTGGCCCGGCTGGCCGAGAGCGAGATCAGGACCCAGCATCTGCAGTCGATCGACCGGCTGCGCTCGGTGGCGGCGCCGATGCTGTGCCGGCTGGGGGGCCGGGCTCTTGCGGTGGACAGCAACGGCTGGCTGGCGGCGGTCACCGGGATGCCTCCGGTGGACCGGCTGCCGCTGCCGAAGTCCTTGCAGCCGGGCCGGGTGTGGCTGCCCTCGCTCGGGATGTGCCGGGTGGAGCCGCTGCCGGGCGGCTGGCTGGTGCAGGTGGCGGACGGGGCGATGGACAGCCCGCCGCGCCGGGTCGTGCTGGATCTGAGCCTGGCGCGCAGTCTCGCGGTGAATGTGGTGAGCCCGGTGGGCACGTGGACGCAGCGGCTCTCCCCGCGCCACGCCGAGCTGCTGTATGCGCTGGCGCTGCACCCGGAGGGGCGTACGGCGTCCGAGCTGGCGGAGGACCTCTTCGGCGACCCGACCAGGACGGTGACGGTCCGGGCCGAGATATCGCGGCTGAGGCGCCATCTCGCGGAGGTGCTGGCGCACCGCCCGTACCGCTTCGGCGAGGGGGTCGAGGTGGAGGTGATCCGTCCGGAGCACCCGTGCGATCTGTTGCCGCGGTCGAAGGCGCCGGTGGTGGTGGCGGCGCGCAGCGCCTCCTGACGCTGTTCCCGCGACGCCTCCTGAACGCTGTTCCCGCAGCGCCTCCTGAACGCTGTTCCCGCAGGTCCGGGGGGCCTGCTCCCGGGTACCGGCTTGGGTCGGGGCGGCGGGGCATGGTTTTCTGGCAGTCATGAGCAACCCCGAGCGTCCATCCGATCCTGCCCTCGCCCAGGTGACCATCTGGTCCCTGGAGCAGACCTCCCCCGACGACCTGCGGCCCTCGGCCGTGCCCGAGGCGGACGTACGGATCGTCCGGTCCGAGGTGCCCCTGCCCGAGTTCAGCCGATTCCTCTATACGGCGGTCGGCGGCGACATCCAGTGGACGGACCGGCTGTCGCTGACGTACGCGCAGTGGCAGGAAGTGCTGGACCGGCCGGGCGCGGAGACCTGGGTGGCGTACGCCGACGGCACGCCGGCCGGATACGTGGAGCTGGACCCGCAGGACGACGGCGCGGTCGAGATCATGTACTTCGGCCTCCTCCCGGCCTTCCGGGGACGCCGGATCGGCGGTCATCTGCTCTCGTACGGGGTCGCGCGCGCCTGGGACCTGGCGGAGCGGTGGCCGGAGCGGCCCGCGACCAAGCGGGTGTGGGTGCACACCTGCTCCAAGGACGGGCCGCATGCCATGGCCAACTACCAGCGCCGCGGCTTCCGGTTGTTCGACACCCGGACGGAACGGGAGCCCGAGGTCGCCACCCCGGGCCCGTGGCCGGAATCCGGCCGGACGGTGCTTCCGTAGCAAACCCGGCAAGAAATGCACATGGTTGTCCGGTTTTCCGGCCGACAGGCGCCCGTCACACACGTGACGGGCGCCACATTGTCTCACCTGTCGGGACAGTCTCGTCCACATCATGGATAGTGGTGGACTGCTCCGAGATCCGCGTGACACGCTTCCGTCATGCCTGGAACTGGAATTGCCTTGGTGAGTCGACGCCACGTCGACCTCGGCCGCATGTCCAGCGCCATCTGTCCGGCGAGCTGAGATTCCCAGCACCGCCGCGATCGACCTTTCCTCTGCACATCCTGCGCACCGCCGCGCCCAGACGCGAGTGTGCAGTTCAGAGCCGCCCTCCTGCAGTCCCGAAGGACGTACTGTCATGGCCGCTACCCCGGAACAGCCCGCGCCCGCCGCGCCTCGCCGCAAGGCAGGCCGCCACCGTGGCGAAGGCCAGTGGGCCCTGGGGCACTTCACCCCGCTCAACGGCAATGAGCAGTTCAAGAAGGATGACGACAGTCTCAACGTGCGGACACGCATTGAGACGATCTACTCCAAGCGCGGATTCGACTCGATCGACCCCAACGACCTTCGCGGACGCATGCGCTGGTGGGGGCTGTACACCCAGCGCAAGCCCGGCATCGACGGCGGCAAGACCGCCGTGCTGGAGCCGGAGGAGCTGGACGACCGCTACTTCATGCTGCGGGTCCGGATCGACGGCGGCCGGCTGACCGCGGCACAGCTGCGGGCGATCGGTGAGGTCTCCCAGGACTACGCGCGGGGCACCGCCGATGTCACCGACCGGCAGAACATCCAGCTGCACTGGATCCGCATCGAGGACGTCCCGGCCATCTGGGAGAAGCTGGAGGCCGTCGGCCTGTCCACGACGGAGGCCTGCGGCGACTGCCCCCGCGTGATCATCGGCTCCCCGGTGGCGGGGATCGCCGCCGACGAGATCATCGACGGGACCCCGGCGGTCGACGAGATCCACGACCGCTACATCGGCAGCAAGGAGTTCTCCAACCTGCCGCGCAAGTTCAAGACCGCGATCTCCGGCTCGCCCGTGCAGGACGTGGTCCACGAGATCAACGACATCGCCTTCGTCGGCGTCGTCCACCCCGAACACGGCCCCGGCTTCGACCTCTGGGTCGGCGGCGGCCTCTCGACCAACCCGCGGCTCGCCGAACGCCTCGGCGCCTGGGTGCCGTTGCACGAGGTCTCCGACGTCTGGGCCGGTGTGGTCGGGATCTTCCGGGACTACGGCTACCGGCGGCTGCGCACCCGCGCCCGGCTGAAGTTCCTGATGGCCGACTGGGGCCCCGTCAAGTTCCGTCAGGTGCTGGAGGACGAGTACCTGAAGCGTCCCCTGCTCGACGGCCCCGCGCCCGAGCAGCCCAGCAGCCGCTGGCGCGACCACGTGGGCGTCCACGAGCAGCAGGACGGCCGCCTCTACGTCGGCTTCGCGCCCCGCGTCGGCCGGGTCGACGGCCCCACCCTCACCAAGATCGCCGATCTGGCGGCCGCGCACGGATCGGACCGGCTGCGCACCACCGTCGAGCAGAAGATGCTGATCCTGGACGTGGAGCCGGATCAGGTCGACTCCCTGGTGGCCGGCCTCGAAAAGCTCGGCTTCCAGGTGAAGCCGTCCCCCTTCCGCCGCGGCACGATGGCCTGCACCGGCATCGAGTACTGCAAGCTGGCGATCGTCGAGACCAAGGCGCGGGGCGCCTCGCTCATCGACGAACTGGAGCGCCGCATGCCGGAGTTCGACGAGCCGCTCACCATCAACATCAACGGCTGCCCCAACGCCTGCGCCCGCATCCAGACCGCCGACATCGGCCTCAAGGGCCAGCTCATGCTGGACGGCGAGGGCAACCAGGTGGAGGGCTACCAGGTGCACCTGGGCGGCGCGCTCGGCCTGGAGGCCGGCTTCGGGCGCAAGGTCCGTGGCCTGAAGGTCACTTCGGCCGAACTGCCCGACTACGTCGAGCGGGTCCTCGGGAACTTCCAGAAGGAGCGCGAGGACGACGAGCGCTTCGCGACCTGGGCGGCCAGGGCCAGTGCGGAGTCGCTGTCATGAGCGAGCGCGCCGCGCCGTTCCACTGCCCCTACTGCGGCGACGAGGACCTGCGCCCGCACGAGGCAGGGCACGGAGCCTGGGAATGCGCCTCGTGCAACCGGGCGTTCCAGCTGAAGTTCCTGGGCCTGCTGGCCCGGGGACTGGAGCGCAACAACGGTGAAGGGGACGGGATATGACGGACACTCTGCAAGCAGAGAAGCTCTCCGCCGCCGAGCTCAGGGATCTCGCCGAGCGCGCGGGCCGGGACCTGGAGGACGCCTCCGCACTGGAGATCCTCCAGTGGGCCGCCCGCACCTTCGGCAAGCGGTTCTGCGTCACGTCGTCGATGGAGGACGCGGTCGTCGCGCACCTTGCCTCCCGGGCCCTGCCCGGGGTGGACGTGGTCTTCCTCGACACGGGTTACCACTTCCCCGAGACGATCGGCACCCGTGACGCGGTGGAGGCGGTGATGGACGTCAACGTCATCACGCTGACGCCGCGGCAGACCGTGGCGGAGCAGGACGCCGAGTACGGGCCGAAGCTGCACGACCGCGACCCGGACCTGTGCTGCAAGCTGCGCAAGGTCACGCCCCTCCAGGAGGGACTGACCTCGTACGCGGCCTGGGCGACGGGGCTGCGCCGCGACGAGTCCGCCACCCGGGCGAACACCCCGGTGGTCGGCTGGGACGAGAAGCGGCAGAAGGTCAAGGTCTCGCCGATCGCGCGCTGGACCCAGGACGACGTCGACGCGTACGTCGCCGAGCACGGGGTCCTCACCAACCCGCTGCTGATGGACGGTTACGCCTCCGTGGGCTGCGCCCCCTGCACCCGCCGGGTGCTGGAGGGCGAGGACGCACGGTCCGGACGCTGGGCCGGGCGCGGCAAGACCGAATGCGGACTGCACGACTGATGACGACTGATCAGGAGACTTCGATGAGCGTGACGGAGACGGGAGCCACCGTCTGGCTGACCGGTCTGCCGAGCGCCGGCAAGACCACCATCGCGTACGAACTCGCCGGGCGGCTGCGCGGCGAGGGCCACCGGGTGGAGGTGCTCGACGGTGACGAGATCCGCGAGTTCCTCTCGGCGGGCCTCGGCTTCACCCGCGAGGACCGGCACACCAACGTCCAGCGGATCGGCTTCGTCGCCGAACTGCTGGCGGCCAACGGCGTGAAGGTGCTGGTCCCGGTCATCGCCCCGTACGCGGACAGCCGTGACGCGGTCCGCAAGCGGCACCAGGCCGAGGGCACCGCGTATCTGGAGGTGCATGTCGCCACTCCGGTCGAGGTGTGCTCGGTACGCGACGTGAAGGGGCTGTACGCCAAGCAGGCGGCGGGTGAGATCAGCGGGCTGACCGGGGTGGACGACCCCTACGAGGCGCCCGAGTCGCCCGATCTGCGGATCGAGTCGCACCAGCAGACCGTGCAGGAGTCCGCGGCGGAGCTGTACGCGCTGCTGAGCGAGAGGGGTGCAGCGTGACGACCGTCGCGACTGTGTCGGAAGGCACCGACAATCCGTACGCACTCAGCCACCTGGATTCCCTGGAGTCCGAGGCGGTGCACATCTTCCGCGAGGTGGCGGGAGAGTTCGAGCGGCCGGTGATCCTGTTCTCCGGCGGCAAGGACTCCATCCTGATGCTGCATCTGGCGCTCAAGGCGTTCGCGCCCGCGCCGGTACCGTTCACGCTGCTGCACGTGGACACCGGGCACAACTTCCCCGAGGTCCTGGAGTACCGCGACCGCACGGTCGCCGAGCACGGGCTGCGCCTGCACGTCGCATCCGTGCAGGAGTACATCGACGCCGGGAAGCTCCGCGAGCGTCCCGACGGCACCCGCAACCCGCTGCAGACCGTGCCGCTGACCGAGGCGATCCAGCAGCACCGCTTCGACGCCGTGTTCGGCGGAGGCCGCCGCGACGAGGAGAAGGCACGCGCCAAGGAGCGGGTCTTCTCGCTGCGCGACGAGTTCTCCCAGTGGGACCCGCGCCGTCAGCGCCCCGAGCTGTGGCAGCTGTACAACGGCCGGCACGCCGCGGGTGAGCACGTCCGGGTCTTCCCGATCTCCAACTGGACCGAGCTCGACGTATGGCAGTACATCGAGCGCGAGGGCATAGAGCTCCCCCAGATCTACTTCGCCCATGAGCGCGAGGTCTTCAACCGTTCCGGCATGTGGCTGACCGCGGGCGACTGGGGCGGCCCCAAGGAACACGAAACGGTCGAGACACGCCAGGTGCGGTACCGCACGGTCGGCGACATGTCCTGCACCGGCGCCGTCGACTCCGACGCCACCACGCTGGACGCCGTGA
Organism: Streptomyces sp. NBC_00464; assembly: GCF_036013915.1. Classification (NCBI taxonomy): domain Bacteria; kingdom Bacillati; phylum Actinomycetota; class Actinomycetes; order Kitasatosporales; family Streptomycetaceae; genus Streptomyces; species Streptomyces sp. NBC_00464. Next base: position 968,955 of record NZ_CP107899.1, read on the forward strand.
TCACCGAGATCGCCGCCTCCCGGCTCACCGAGCGGGGCGCGACCCGCGCCGACGACAAGATGTCCGAGGCCGCGATGGAAGACCGTAAGCGCGAGGGGTACTTCTAAAATGACCACACCTACCCAGTTGGCAGAGCAGTTGTCGACCACCACCCTGCTGCGGTTCGCCACCGCGGGGTCCGTCGACGACGGCAAGTCCACCCTCGTCGGACGGCTGCTGCACGACTCCAAGTCGGTCCTCACCGACCAGCTGGAGGCCGTCGAGGACGCGTCCCGCAAGCGCGGCCAGGAGGCGCCGGACCTGGCGCTGCTGACCGACGGGCTGCGGGCGGAGCGCGAGCAGGGCATCACCATCGATGTCGCCTACCGCTACTTCGCCACCACCCGTCGCCGGTTCATCCTCGCCGACACCCCGGGCCATGTGCAGTACACCCGCAACATGGTGACGGGCGCCTCCACGGCCGAGCTCGCCGTGGTCCTGGTCGACGCCCGCAACGGCGTCGTCGAGCAGACCCGCCGGCACGCCGCCGTCGCCGCCCTGCTGCGCGTCCCGCACGTGGTGCTGGCCGTGAACAAGATGGACCTGGTCGAGTACGCGGAGCCGGTGTTCGCCGCCATCGCCGAGGAGTTCACCGCCTACGCGGCCTCCCTCGGCGTCCCGGAGATCACCGCGATCCCGATCTCCGCCCTGGCCGGCGACAACGTCGTGGAACCCTCCGCGAACATGGACTGGTACGGCGGCCCGACCGTCCTGGAACACCTGGAGACGGTCCCGGTCAGCCATGACCTCACCGCCTGCCACGCCCGGTTCCCCGTCCAGTACGTGATCCGGCCGCAGACCGCCGAACTCCCCGACTACCGGGGCTACGCGGGCCAGATCGCCGCCGGTGTGTTCCGCGTCGGCGAACCCGTCACCGTGCTGCCCTCCGGCCGTACGTCGACGATCGCCGGAATCGATCTGCTCGGCGACAGCGTGGACATCGCCTGGGCCCCCCAGTCGGTCACCCTGCGCCTGACCGACGACATCGACGTCTCGCGCGGCGACCTGATCGCCCCGGTGAACGACTCCCCCGCCGTCACCCAGGACGTCGAGGCGACCGTCTGCCACGTCGCGGACCGGCCGCTCGCCGTGGGCCAGCGGGTGCTGATCAAGCACACCACCCGCACGGTCAAGGCGATCGTCAAGGACATCCCCTCCCGGCTGACCCTGGACGACCTCTCCCAGCACCCGGCCCCCGGACAGCTCGTCGCCAACGAGATCGGCCGGGTCGTCGTCCGCACCGCCGAGCCCCTCGCGCTCGACGCGTACGCCGACTCGCGCCGCACCGGTTCCTTCCTGCTGATCGACCCGGCCGACGGCACCACCCTCTCGGCGGGCATGGCGGGCGCCTCCTTCGCCGCCGTCCCGCAGACCGGGACTCCGGTGGACGACGACGCCGAGTGGGACTTCTGATGAGTCGCGACGTCTTCTCGACCTTCGCGAAGGAGGGCGGCCGTGTCGGCAGCGGCGCCCTCGGCAGCGGCCAGGGCGGGGTTGCGCGATGTGCGCGTTGACGTACGCGCACTGCCTGCGCGCCCGGCAGCACCAACCGCACCGCCTGTACCGCCAGTTCAGACGAAGACCTGCCGACCTCCCGGCCGCGTCCCCGGACTTCCGAGGGACGTGAGCACCGGGCCTCCGAGAGGAAGACCTCCCGTGTCTGCCCCCCGTACCACGCTTCGCCGCAGCCTCGCCGCTGCCGCCGCCCTGCCGCTGCTCGCCGTGGCGCTCACCGCCTGCGGCTACGGCTCCGACGCGAAGGACGACGACGCCAAGAAGGCGAACGTCGCCGCCGACGGAAAGAAGCTCTCCGCCGACACCGTGCGGATCGGGTACTTCCCGAACCTCACCCACGCCACCGCGCTCGTGGGCGACCAGGAGGGTCTGTTCCAGAAGGAGCTCGGCGGCACCCAGCTCAAGACCTCGACGTTCAACGCGGGTCCGTCCGAGATCGAGGCGCTGAACGCCGAGTCGATCGACATCGGCTTCATCGGCCCCTCGCCGTCGATCAACGGCTACACCAAGTCCAGTGGCAAGAACCTGCGGATCATCGGCGGTTCGGCCTCCGGCGGCGTGAAGCTCGTCGTCAACCCGAAGAAGATCAAGACCCTGGACGACCTCAAGGGCAAGAAGATCGCCACCCCGCAGCTCGGCAACACCCAGGACGTGGCCTTCCTCAACTGGATCTCCGAGAAGGGCTGGAAGGTCGACGCCCAGAGCGGCAAGGGTGACGTCTCCGTCGTCCGTACGGACAACAAGGTGACTCCGGACGCCTACAAGTCCGGCTCCATCGACGGCGCCTGGGTCCCCGAGCCGACCGCCTCCAAGCTGGTCGCCGAGGGCGCCAAGGAGCTGCTGGACGAGTCGACGCTGTGGCCCGACAACAAGTTCGTGATCACGAACATCATCGTGTCGCAGAAGTTCCTCAAGGAGCACCCGGACGTCGTCGCCGCCGTGCTGCGCGGTTCGGTGAACACGAACGCGTGGATCAACGCCAACCCCGACAAGGCGAAGGCCTCCGCCAACGCCGCGCTGAAGAAGCTCACCGGCAAGGAGCTGCCGGCCGAGGTCATCGACCCGGCCTGGAAGTCGATCCAGATCACCGACGACCCGCTGGCCGCAACCCTCGACGCGCAGGCCGAGCACGCGGTGAAGGCCGGCCTGCTGGAGGAGACCGACCTCAAGGGCATCTACGACCTGAAGCCGCTGAACAAGGTCCTCAAGGCCGCGGGCAAGCCCGAGGTCGCCGACGCCGGTCTCGGCGTCAAGTAACCAGCCGCTCGAAGATCCCAGGAGGTGACGACCATGGCGAACACCCTCACCAAGGCCGAGGACCGTGTCTCGGTCGGGCACGCCGCTCGTATCGCACATGTCTCGAAGTCCTTCGCAGGACCCACGGGAGCACAGCTGGTCCTGGACGACATCACGCTCGATGTCGCCCCGGGCGAGTTCGTCACCCTCCTGGGAGCCTCCGGGTGCGGAAAGTCGACGCTGCTCAACCTGGTGGCCGGACTCGACCGCCCGACCGGGGGGACCATCGAGACCCCCGGCGGGCGGCCGGCCCTGATGTTCCAGGAGCACGCCCTGTTCCCGTGGCTGACCGCGGGCAAGAACATCGAACTGGCGCTGCGGCTGCGCGGCGTACCGAAGTCCGAACGCCGTACCGAGGCGGAGCGCCTGCTGGAGCTGGTGCGCCTGAACGGGGCGTACGGCAAGCGCGTGCACGAGCTCTCGGGCGGCATGCGGCAGCGGGTGGCGATGGCCCGCGCACTCGCCCAGGACAGTCAACTGCTGCTGATGGACGAGCCGTTCGCCGCGCTCGACGCCATCACCCGGGATGTGCTGCACGACGAGCTGACCCGGATCTGGCGCGAGACGAACGTCTCGGTCCTCTTCGTCACACACAACGTGCGCGAGGCGGTGCGTCTCGCCGAGCGCGTCGTGCTGCTCTCGTCCCGCCCCGGCCGGATCGCCCGCGAGTGGACGGTCGACATCGAGCAGCCGCGCCGTATCGAGGACACCGCGGTGGCGGAACTGTCCGTCGAGATCACCGAACAACTGCGTGGGGAGATCCGCCGTCATGGCCAGCACTGATATCAAGTCGGACGCACCGGGGTCCGGCGGGATCGGGCCCGACGCGGTGAAGCAGGACGACCTGGCCGGTCTGGAGGCCGGACTGGACGCGCTGGACGCCGTGCAGGTGCACCGGACCCCGGTGCGCGAGGTGCTGCTGCGCAAGGTCCTGCCGCCGCTGCTGGCGGTGGCGCTGGTCGTCGTCGTCTGGCAGCTGCTCGTCTGGGCCGAGGTGACCGAGGCCTACAAGCTGCCCTCGCCCTCCGCGGTCTGGGACAGCGTCGGCGACATGTGGCGGCAGGGGACCCTGCTGGAGGTGGTGTGGACCAGCGTCTCGCGCGGTCTGCTCGGCTTCCTGCTCTCGGTCGCCATCGGCACGCCGCTCGGACTGCTGGTGGCCCGGGTGAGGTTCGTCCGTGCCGCGATCGGCCCGATCCTGTCCGGGCTGCAGTCCCTGCCGTCCGTGGCCTGGGTGGCACCGGCCGTGATCTGGCTCGGCCTGAACGACTCGATGATGTACGCGGTCATCCTGCTGGGCGCGGTGCCGTCGATCGCCAACGGCCTGGTGTCCGGTGTCGACCAGGTGCCGCCGCTCTTCCTCCGGGCGGGCCGGACCCTGGGCGCGACCGGGCTGCGGGGCACGTGGTTCATCGTCATGCCGGCCGCCCTGCCGGGCTACCTGGCCGGTCTGAAGCAGGGCTGGGCCTTCTCCTGGCGCTCGCTGATGGCCGCCGAGATCATCGCCTCGTCGCCAGACCTCGGTCTGGGACTGGGGCAGTTGCTGGAGAACGGCCGCAACAACGCGGACATGCCGGGGATCTTCCTCGCCATCATCCTGATCCTGTTCGTCGGCATCGCGATCGACCTGCTCATCTTCAGTCCGCTGGAGCGGTGGGTGCTGCGCAGCCGCGGCCTCCTCGTCAAGAACTGAGCCTGTGGCATGACATCTCCGGTCCTCCTCGTCATCGCCCACGGCAGCCGCGATCCGCGGCACGCGGCGACCGTGCACGCGCTCACCGCGCGGGTACGGGCGCTGCGGCCGGGGCTGCGGGTGGAGACCGGGTTCCTGGACTTCAACGCACCGTCGGTGCCGCGGGTCCTGGAGCGGCTGGACGCGCAGGGTGCGGGTGAGGTGGTGGCGCTTCCGCTGCTGCTCACCCGCGCCTTCCACGCCAAGTCCGACATCCCGGCGGTCCTGCGGGAGGCACGCGCCCGGCTGCCGCGGCTGCGGGTGCGGCAGGCCGAGGTGCTCGGCCCTTCGCCGCTGCTCAACTCCGCTCTTGAGCGGCGGCTGTACGAAGCCGGGGTCCGCCCCGGTGACCGAAGCTCGACCGGGCTCGTCCTGGCCTCGGCGGGCTCCACAGACCCGGAGGCGATCGCAGTGATCGCTGAAATCGCGCGGGAGCTGCGGCACACCGGTTGGTGTTCCGTGCGGCCTGCGTTCGCCTCCGCTGTTACCGCCGGGGGCATCCCCCGTACCGAGGACGCGGTACGGGCCCTGCGGGCCGACGGTGTGCGCCGGGTGGCGGTCGCCCCGTACGTGATCGCGCCCGGCCGCCTTCCGGACCGCATAGCGGCGGGGGCGGCCGAGGCCGGGGCGGATGTGCTGGCCGGTGTGCTGGGTCCGTCGCCGGAGCTGGCGCGGCTGCTGCTGGCCCGGTACGACGAGGCCCGCGTCCGGGCGGCCCGGACCGCCCGGGTCAGCGCGTAGGGTCTTTCGCTCAGCCCATGTCCAGGCTGCCCGTGCGGGTCCGCTTGAGCTCGAAGAAGTCCTCGTGGCCGGCGAGCACCCGGAAGCTGTCGAACAGCCGCGCCGCCTCCTCGCCGCGCGGCACCGCCCGCAGCACCGGGCCGAACCAGACGGTCCCGTCGACGTGGAGGGTGGGCGTGCCCACGTATCCGTCCGCCTCCGGGTCCTCGCCGGCGTCGTGGCTGCGGCGCACCGCCTCGTCGTAGGCCGGGTCGTGCGCGGCCTCGGCCAGTTCTGCGGGGAGGCCGAGTTCGGTGAGGGACTGGGCGATCACCTCGTCGAAGTCCTCGTTCTTCTGCTGGTGGATCCGGGTCCCGTAGGCCGTGTACAGGTCACGCAGCACACCCTCGCCGCGCAGTCCGGCCGCGGCGGCTGCGACGCGGACCGGGCCGATCGACTTGTCGACGAGGGCGCGATACCAGTCGGGGAGTTCGTTGCCCGTGTTGTGCAGGTAGAGGCTCATCACGTGGAAGCGGAGCTCGATGTCGCGCTGCTGCTCCACCTCCAGCATCCAGCGGGAGGTGATCCAGGCGAACGGACATGCCGGGTCGAAGTAGAAGTCGACGACGGCCCTGCCCGTGCCCGGGGTGTGGTGAGAGGTCATGCGAGGAGCCTAGCCAGCCGGTGGCTCATTCCCGCGGGCCATTCGACACCCGCGGGACTGGGCCATTTCCTAGGCGGCGGTCCACTGCGGATCGCGGCCGCTCAGGGCCAGGGCGCGGGTGAAGTCGTCGGCCCCCGCATCGACGGTGACCTCGTCGGCGAAGCCTTCGTACTGGCGGTAGAGCGCCGCGGTCTTCTCGACGATCCCCAGGACGTGTGCGGCCGCCGCGTCGGAGAGCCGGAACTCCTGGCCGGTGGCGCGGGCCACGTCCCAGCCGTGCAGGGCCGTCTCCTCGATGAGCATCGCGGCGGTGTCCGCGGCCGGGGTGGCCGAGTCACCGGTGCCGATCTCTCCCTCCCAGACGGCGGGGTCCGACCAGGCGGCGACCGCACGGTCCAGCTGGGCCGCGTACTGCTCGGCCCAGTCGGCGTCCGCCGTGAAGTCCCGGGTGGTGAGTTCCTCGGGAATCTCCGTGCGCAGGGCGCGGTGCTCCATTCCGTGCGAGGTGTAGAGCACCCAGTGGTTGACGAGGCCTCGGACATCCCAGCCGGCACAGGGAGTCACGGGGACGTCGAGCTGTTCGGGGCGGATGCCGCGGGCCACACGGGCGGCTTCGGCGGCGCATTCGGTCATATGGGTGTGCTCGGTCTTCATGCGCGTCAGCTTAGAAAGGATCACCGCGCCCGGTCTTGAAGAAACGCGACAGGAACCGGTCGGAGGGGCGCCGGTCTACTGTTTCTTCGTGACCTCCTCGTTCCCTTCCCCCGACGATTCGTTCCTTCTTGGCGGGGAGCTGCCCGTGCGCCGTCTCGGCTACGGCACCGCGCAGCTGACCGGCCCCGGCTACTGGGGCCCGCGCGGCGAGCGCCGGGACGCGCTGGCGGTGCTGCGGTCGGCGGTCGAGCAGGGGGTCACGCTGATCGACACCGCCGACAACTACGGCCCCGGTGTGGCCGAGGAACTGGTGGCCGATGCGCTGCACCCGTACCGCGACGACCTCGTGATCGCGACGAAGGGCGGGGTCGTACGGACCGGCGACGACGCCTGGCACATCGCGGGGCGGCCCGAGGAGCTGCGTGCGATGTGCGAGGCCAGTCTGCGCAGGCTGCGGACCGACCGGATCGACCTGTACCAGCTGCACCGGCTGGACCCGCAGGTGCCGATGGCGGATCAGCTGGGGGCTCTGGATGCGCTGCGGCAGGAAGGTAAGATCCGGTACATCGGTCTGGACACCCTCACCGCCGACCAGCTGGAGCAGGCGCTCTCCCTGACCGGGATCGCCTCGGTGCAGAACCGCTTCAATCTCCTCGACCGCGCGTCGGACGCGGTGCTGAAGGTGTGCGAGGCCCATGACCTGGCGTTCCTCCCCTGGTTCCCGCTGGCCAACGGAGCACTGACCGGCGACTCGGCCGCCGCGCTCGACAAGGTCGCGGAGGGCCACGGTGCCACCCGTGGGCAGATCGCTCTCGCCTGGCTGCTGCACCGCTCCCCCGTGCTGTGCCCGACCCCGGGCACCGGTTCACCCGTGCATCTTTCGGAGAACCTGGGGGCGCGGGAGATCCGGCTGACGACCGAGGACATGAGCCGCCTGGAGGCGCTCGCATCCGCATGAAGGAGTACCCGCACATGACCACGCCCGCAGCCGCCGCCGTCCAGCCCGCCCCGACCGCCCCCGTGCCGGTGATCCGGGCCGACCGGGTCTCTCTCGTACGGGACGGGAACGTCCTGCTCGACTCGGTCTCGCTGACCGTGCGGAGCGGGGAGCACTGGGCCCTGCTCGGTGCCAACGGTGCGGGAAAGAGCACCCTGCTCGGGCTGCTCGGCGCGGTCACCCACCCGACCCGGGGCACGGTGGAGGTGCTGGGACGCACGCTGGGCCGGGTCGATCTGCGGGAGCTGCGGACCCTGCTGGGGCATGTCGATCCGCGTCATCCTCTGCGTTCCCCTCTGACGGTGAACCAGGTGGTGCTGACCGGCCTGACCAACTCGGTCGAGCCGTTGCCGCGCTGGTCGCCGGTGGCCGAGCAGCGGGAGCGGGCCGAGCGACTGCTGAAGATGCTGGGGATGGGGAGCAGGACGCAGTCGCGCTGGCCGGCACTCTCGCAGGGTGAGCGCGGTCGCACGCTCATCGCCCGTGCGCTGATGCCGCAGCCCCGGCTGCTGCTGCTCGACGAGCCGGCCACCGGGCTGGATCTGGCGGCCCGGGAGCAGTTGCTGGAGAGTCTGGACGCGTTGCGCGAGGAGCATCCGGAGCTGGCGACGGTGCTGGTCACACACCATCTGGAGGAGCTGCCCGCCTCGACCACGCATGCGATGCTGCTGCGCGGCGGACGGTGTATGGCCCGGGGGCCGGCCGACCATGTGCTGACCACCGATCAGGTCAGTGACTGCTTCGGCCATCCGGTACGGATCACCCGCGCGGACGGACGATGGACGGCGCGGGCCCAGCGGGCGGCCCGCCGCTGACCTCTCACCCCTCGGTGGCCGCCGCGGCGACGAAGGGGGTGGCCTGGTGGTAGTAGAGGAGCCAGCCCTCCTCGGTGAGCCGCCACAGCGAACTGCGGTGGGCCCATTTCCCCTTGGCCTCGGTGTCGAAGGTGACGTGGACGAGCTCGTCGGCGAGCTGGACGCCGCGCATCCGTGAGGCGGTGAGCTGTCCGGGCCGTGGGGCCTCGTCGGAGATCAGCGAGGTGATGACCATCGCGCGGTCCCAGTGACGGCCTGTGGTGTCCACCTCGTGGAATTCGGGGTGCAGGACCTGGACGAGGAGTTCGGTGGAGGCCCGGACCACTGGGTCCAGGAGGCGGAGTTCGCCCTCGACCGCTGCGGCCACGCCGGGTGGCGGCTCGCTCATGCGCCACCTCCGGCCGTCCGCGCGGGTCCGGTGGGCAGTGCGCGGTGCCCGGCCGTGGTGAGCCTCCGGTGGCCGCTCCCGCTCGTGCCGGGCAGCGGCGCCGCGTACATCATCATGGGCACACCATAGGACGATCTGCCCGAGCCGTACGGCCGCCGCGCCCCGTGGGGGAGAGCGCGGCGGCCGCCGGGTCAGCGGGTGCCCGCGTCTACTCGACGATCTTCAGCAGCTTGTTCGCCGTGCCCTCGGTGGCGTTGCTGATGGCGTCCGGGGTGGCTCCCTCGGTGAGCGCCGTGGCGACCTCCTCCGGGGTGGCGTCCGGGTGCCCTGCCAGGTAGACGGCGGCGGCGCCGACGACGTGCGGGGTCGCCATGGACGTACCGGAGATGGTGTTGGACGCGTCGTCGCTGTCGTTCCACGACGAGGTGATGTCCGAGCCCGGGGCGTAGATGTCCACGACCGAGCCGTAGTTGGAGAACGACGACTGCTCGTCGTCCACCGTGGACGAGGCGACCGTGATGGCCTCCGGGACGCGGGACGGGGAGCCCTCGCTCGCGTCGCCGGATTCGTTCCCGGCGGCCACCGCGAAGGTGACTCCGGAGGCGATGGCCTTCTGGACCGCCGCGTCGAGCGCCTCGTCCACGCCGCCGCCGAGGCTCATGTTGGCGACGGACGGGCCCTGGTGGTTCTCGGTGACCCAGTCGATGCCGGCGACGACCTGCTCGGTGGTGCCCGAGCCGGAGTCGTCGAGGACCCGGACGGCGACGATCTTGGCCTGCTTGGCGACGCCGTACGTCGCTCCGGCTATGGTGCCGGCCACGTGGGTGCCGTGGCCGTTGCCGTCGTCGGCGCTGTCGTCGTTGTCCACGGCGTCGAAGCCCGAGCTGGCCCGGCCCTCGAACTCCTGGTGCGTGGTGCGGACCCCGGTGTCGATGACGTACGCGGTGACGCCCTCGCCCGCGCTGTCCGGGTAGGTGTACGCGTTGTCCCCGGCGGTCTCCGCCTGGTCGATGCGGTCCAGGCCCCAGGACGGCGGGTTGTCCTGGGTGGCGTCGATGTGGAACTTCTTGTTCTGGACGACCTTGGAGACGGCCGGGTCGGCGGCGAGGCGCTTGGCCTCGGTCTCCGAAAGTCCGCTGGCGGAGAAGCCGTTGATGGCGGAGCTGTAGTTGCGCTTCAGCTTGCCGCCGTACTCCTTGGCGAGCTTCGCCTTGTCGGCCTTCTGGTCCAGCATCACGATGTAGCTGCCGGAGACGGCGGTCGCCGCGTCGGCACCGTAGATCTTGCCCGTCACGGGAGCGGGTGCCGCTCCGGCGAACGGGCTGGCCATCAGGGTGACTCCGGCGGCGGCGGCCACCGCGGTGATGGAGGCGGTCAGCTTGAACCGGCGTGCACGCTTGTGAATTGCCATGAAGAGGGATCTCCTCGTCATTCTTTGTGGGGGGATTGGCCCTCGGCCGGAAGATCTCCGGGGGTTGGTTCGAAACCCTTACCGATTGACGCGCGCAGATCAAGACCCCCCTTGCGCCTGCAACGTCCCTGACAAGATTTCGTCACAGGATGCCGACCGGTGGTCCCCAACTCGGGCACAACTCCGCCCCTTCACAGCGGTCGACCCACCGGACACAGCGCTCTGCCCCGACCGTGACACCGCATCACGGACGGGGCGGAGGCGGGTGGTTCAGCGTCGGGTGACCCGTACCCCTGTCACACCCATCAGCCCGGCGAGGGGAACGCGGGAGGCCGTCTGCGCGGGATCCACCGTCAGACCGCCGCCGCGCACCATGTCGAGCAGCATCTCCGCGAGCGGCATCACCATGTGACGCCCCCAGCAGCGCTCGGACTCATGGCCGAAGGGCAGGTAGCCGGGCTGACCGTCCGGGTCGAGACGGTCCCAGCGCTCGGGCCGGAACGCGTCGGGATCCTCCCAGAGCACGGGGTCCCGGTGGCTCAGCAACGGCAGGAGCAGGACGTCGTCGCCTGCGCCGATCCGGGGGTCGAGCGCGGGGTATTCCGGGGACGCCCTTCGCAGAATGTTCCAAGAGGGCGGCAGCAGCCGCATGGCCTCGTAGAGGATGTTCCGGTTCGAGGTCGCGTCGTCGAACGGTGATCCGAGCCAGAGCGCGCTCGCGACAAGTGTCGATACGGTGAAGCAGACCGGGGCCGCGGCTCTGCGGTACAGGCCCATCGCATAGCGGCGGTCGCCGTACCCCTTGGCCTCGGCGGTCAGGCCCGCGATGGCGGAGACGGGTGCACCGGGGCGCAGCCTGCCGGGCAGGGCCGCTCCGGCGACGATGACCGACCAGGTGAGTTTGGGCGTCAGTTCCAGAATGCGGTCCATGAGGATGCGCAGCCGGTAGGGGTCGCCCCCGAGCAGCAGATCACGCAGGTACACATGGCCCACATGCGGCCATTCACCCCGGAGGTCGGCGTCCCCGGGAACGGGCTTCTTCAGGGCCGTCCGCACGTCGCGGCCGATGGCCTGCATGACGGTGGCAGCCTCGGCACGGGGAATGGACCGCCCGTGAAGGGGCTTGAAGGTGGGGCGCTCATCCTCGGTGGCCGGCCGGGCGGCGAGGATGCGGTCGGTCAGGCCGGCCCCGGCGACGCCGACGGTGCCGGGGTCCAGCCGGAAGATCTCCTCGCCCCGGTGGTCCGTCAGGAGCGCCTGGAGTCTCGGCGCGAAGACGACGTCCCGGGCACGGCTGCCGGTACCGGATATCTGCATCGTGGTCTCCAAGAAGCGAGAGGCGCCCGTGCCCGGCGGGCCGGTGAGGCCACGCCGGGCACGGGCCCGGCCGACGGACCGCGTCCGCCGGCCGGCTGGACTCGAGCGCCGGTTTAGTACCAGTGGTACCAGGCGTACGCCTTCAGGCTCTTCTCCGGCGTCATCTTGTCCTTCAGCAGAAAAAGGAACTTCATAACAGCACCTCCATCTTTGACTTTGAATTTACTTTTCCGGGGCACAACTCGGCCGCTATTGCGATACGGACTTCCCGCCTCGGCAGAAACTCCGTACCGCCGCTCACCGCCAACAGGAGTACAGCCCAGAGCAATTGCCGTTGTCAATGATCTACCTTTCGATAAAAAGCGGCAACGCGTTCCGTTTCAGTCACCACCCATCATCCCGAAGAGAAACGGTGCGTTTCCCCGGCCTTACCTGTTTGCGCACGTCCCGACAAGAGCATGAAGAAGCAGATTCAAGCCGATGAGTGTCTGAATCGCCGTCGTTCAGGAACACCTTGCACCGACTCCGTGCAGGCACCCGACAGCCGGATCACCAGCGTTTCGGCGCCGGAAAGAGACGTACCGGTCGGTAATTCCTATCGGTACCGTCCGAATTCATCGCTGATAGCGGGCCAGGACCCGGTTGCCGTCCTCCATCAGACGCTTCCTCAGCTCGTCCGCGTCGATCGCACCGCTGTAGTACTCCTGGAGCGCGGGTGTGGCGACCTTGTCCTTCCACTCGGGGTAACCGCGCACGGACTGGGCCGGCGCGGAGCGCAGCGCGGTCGCGAGGGCGGCGCCGGTCGCCCAGCCCCGCTCGGCGGTGTGCAGCGAGGGATCGGCCAGGGCGGCCGTACCGGTCGGCAGCATCCAGTCGCCCTTGGCCAGACGCACCATGTTGGCGGGCCGCAGCAGGAAGTCGATGAACGCCACCGCCTCCTTCTTGTGCGGGCTGTCCTCGGCGACCGACAGGGTCTGCGGGCTCACGCCCTGGGCCAGGCCCTCGCTGCCGGCCGGGGCGGGCAACACGGTCCACTCGAAGCCCTTCGGGGCCTGTTCGACGACCTGTTGGCGGTAGGAGAAGCCGAGCGGCACCATGGCGTACTTCCCGCCGAAGAGGCCGGGCAGCGTGTCGCCGCCGCCCATGCCGAGCGCGGTGCGGGCGGCGCTGTGGTCGGTGTTGACCTGGTCGTGGATGGTGCCGGGGACGACCTGGTCGCCCTCGCCCATCGCGAGGGTGACCTTTCCGTCGGCGCCGCGGTGGAACAGTTCGCCGCCCGCCGAGAGGCCGAGGTTGAGGGTGACGGAGACCGGCTCCTTGAGCGGCCAGGCGATCCCGTAACGGCCCTTCCCCGTCAGCTTCTTGGTGACCTGACGGAACTCCGGCCAGCTCCAGGGCCTCTCCGCGGTCGGGATACGGACCCCGGAGGCCTTGAGGATCTTGGTGTTGGCGATCAGGACCCGCGGCTCCTGAAGGAAGGGCACCCCGTAGACACCGCCGTCGAAGGTGGCGGTCTGCCAGCTCTGCGGCGGGATGTCGGCGGTCAGCCGGTCGGGGAGGAGGGTGCGGAGATCGGCGAGATAGCCGCCGTAGGCGAAGTCCGCGAGGTCGTCGGAGGCGTCGTGGATGACATCCGGCGCCTCGTCTCCCTCGAAGGAGGTGAGCAGCTGGTCGTGGACGCTGTCCCAGCTGCCCTGGACGTACTGGACCTCGACGTCGGGATGGCTCGCGTTCCACTCCTTCACCAGCTGCTTGTTGATGTCGACGGACTCCTTCTGCCAGGCAAGCGACTGGAAGCGGATCCTGATCTTCCCGTCCGCCCGGCCGTCACCGCCCCCGCCGCATCCGGTGAGCAGCAGGGCGAGCGCGGTGGCCGCCGCGGCTGCCGTACGTACGAGCGCGCGCATCAGCTCTTCACCGCCCCGGCCAGCATGCCGCCCGTGATCCGCCGCTGGATGACGGCGAAGAGGACGAGCGAGGGAAGTGTGGCGAGGAACGCGGCGGCTGCGAGCGGTCCGAGATCGCTCGCGCCCTCCGCGCCCAGGAAGTGGGTCAGTACGACGGGCAGCGTCTGCTTCTCCGGTGTCTTGAGCAGGACGAGCGCGAAGAAGAACTCGTTCCACGCGGTGATGAACGCGAAGAGTGCGGTGGCGACGATCCCGGGGGCGAGCAGCGGGGCGGTGACCGAGACCAGTATCCGCAGCCGGTCGGCCCCGTCGACCGCCGCCGCCTCCTCCAGTTCGGGCGGGACGGCCCGTACGTAGCCGACCAGCATCCACAGCGCGAAGGGCAGCGACCAGACGACGTACACCATGATCAGTCCCCACAGGCTGTTGATCAGATGCAGATACTTCAGGACCAGGAAGAGCGGAATGATCAGCAGGACGAACGGGAACGCCTGGCTGACCACGACCCAGCCGGTGGCGGCCGTGGAGAGCCGGGAGCGGTGGCGGGCCATCACATAGGCCATCGGGGTCGCGATGACGACGGCGATGACGCCTGCGGAGAGCGCGGCGATCAGTGAGTTGCCGGCAGCCCGCAGCAGCGGCTGCTCGTCGAAGGCCTGCCGGAAGTTGTCCAGCGTCGGGTTCTCGGGGATCCAGGTGGGGTGCAGGGAGCCGAGTTCGGGTGCGGGTTTGAAGGCGGTGGAGATCAGCCACAGGAACGGGAAGGCCAGGAAGACCAGATAGCAGAGCAGCGCGGCGTACTGTCCGGCGCGCGCCGGCCTGCTGGTACGCAGACTCATCGGTCCTCGCCTCCCCTGAGCCGTCCGGCGAGGTACACGGCGAGGATCACGGAGATCACCGCGACCATCACACAGCCCATCGCCGCGGCGTAGCCGAACTGTCCGTACCGGAAAGCCTCTTCGTAGGCGAAGAGCATCGGAAGCCGGGTGCGGCCGCCGGGTCCGCCGTTGGTCAGCACGTAGACCAGGGCGAAGGAGTTGAAGTTCCAGATGAAGTTGAGCGCGGTGATGGAGAGGGCGACGGGTCTGAGCGCGGGCCAGGTGACGGTACGGAACCGGCGCCAGGCACCGGCGCCGTCCAGGGCGGCCGCCTCGTGGAGTTCGTGCGGGGTGTTCTGCAGTCCGGCCAGCAGGGCGACCGTGGTCTGCGGCATGCCGGCCCAGATGCCGACGACGATCACGGCGGGCAGGGCGGTGGCGAGGCCGGTCAGCCAGTCCCGGCCGTCGCCGAGGCCGAGGTCGCGGATGGTCTCGTTGAGGATTCCGGCGTCCGGGTTGTAGACGAGGCGCCACATGATGCCGACGACGACCTCGGGCATCGCCCACGGAATGATCGCCAGGGCGCGGGCCAGCCAGCGCATCCGCAGGTTCTCGTTGAGCAGCAGGGCGAGGCCCAGGGCGAGCACGAACTGCGGGACGGTGACGCCGACGGCCCAGAACAGGCCGATCCGGAACGACTCCCAGAACAGTCCGTCGTGGAGCAGGTCCTGGAAGTTCAGTACGCCGACCCACTGGGTGGACCGGGTGCGGCCCGACTGGGAGTCGGTGAAGGCCAGCGCGATGCCGTAGAGCAGCGGCCCGACGCTCAGGACCAGGATCGGAATCAGGGCGGGCAGCACCAGGAACCAGGTTCCCGCGTTCCGGTTGATCTGCCCGGACTGCTTGCCGCGCGGACTGCCCGGCGGGCCGTGCCGTCCGGACTGCACGGTTGCATTAGCCAATGTCATAAATGCGCCCCCTTGCGTCATTCGACCGGCTTTATACCGTTCTGGCCGCTCAGGTGGCCTCCGCCATCGTGCTGACGGACCGTCGGTTCGTCAAGACAACCTGCACAGATGCGAAAATCGGATCCATGAACGAGATGCGAGCGCGCGAGGTGCTGACCGCCGCCGGACTGCCCGGCGGAGCGGAGCTGATCGCGCTGGGCGAGAACGCGGTGTTCGCCGTGGGCGACCTGGTCGTCAAGATCGGCCGGGACGCCGTGCAGAGTCCCGAGCTGCGGGAGCGGGCCGAACGCGAGGTGGCCGTGGCGCAGTGGCTCGCCGCGTCCGGTGTCCCCGCCGTGCGGGCCGCCGAGCCCGGGGCACGGCTGGTCGAGGGCCACCCGGTGACGCTGTGGCAACGACTGCCGGACGCGGTGCGGCCCGCCGAGCCGCGGGATCTGGCGCCGCTGCTCACCGCGGTGCACGCGCTGCCCGCCCCGGAGGGCCTCGCCCTGCCCCGCCGGGAGCTGCTGGGCGGTGTCGAGCGGTGGCTGCGGCTGGCCGGCGAGGCGATCGACCCGGCCGACGCCGCGTATCTGCGCGAGCGTCGCGACGGATTCGCGGCGGCGGCGGCCGGTCTGGTCCCCCACCTTCCCCCGGGCCCGATCCACGGCGACGCGCTCGCACGCAACGTCCATGTCGGTCCGGACGGACCGGTCCTGGTGGACCTGGAGACCTTCTCCACGGATCTGCGCGAGCACGACCTGGTGGTGCTCGCCCTGTCCCGCGACCGGTACGGGCTGGCGGCCGAGGCCTATGACGCCTTCACCTCGGCGTACGGCTGGGACGTGCGCGAGTGGGACGGCTGCGCGGTGCTGCGCGGGGCGCGGGAGACAGCGAGCTGCGCATGGGTCGCGCAGCACGCCCCGGTCAACCCGAAGGCACTGGCCGAGTTCCGCCGCCGGGTGGCGTCCCTGCGGGACGGGGACACGGGAGTGCGGTGGTACCCCTTCTGACCGTGCCGCCCTTAGCCGCCGGACGGACTCGACCGCACCTCGAGCACCGGCTCCCGCACCGGCCAGCGGCTGTCGATGACCGCGTCCGCCGTGCCCTTGCGGCGCAGGAACTGCTGGAAGTCGGCGGCCCACTCCGCATACCAGGTGATCTGGCGCTCGTGCAGCTCCGGCGCGGACAGTGCGGCCACCGAGCCGTGCCGGGCGGCTATCGCGTACGCCACCCGCACCGCCGCCAGCGCGTCCGCCCCCGCGTCGTGCGCTCCCCCGTGGACCACGCCGTACTCGACGCAGACCGCTTCGAGGTTGCGCTTGCCCTTGCGGTAGCGGTCGACGGCCCGGTCGATCGTGTACGGGTCGATCACCGGCCCGATCCCCGCGCCGTCGAGCCGGTCACTCAGCGAGGGCAGGCCGTGGCGGTGCAACTCGGCCGTGAGCAGCGTCAGGTCGAAAGCCGCGTTGTACGCGACCACCGGGACGCCGCGTCGCCAGTACCCGGTCAGGGTGTCGGCGATCTCGTCGGCCACCTCGCGCACCGGCCGGCCCTCCGCCGCCGCCCGCTCGCTGCTGATGCCGTGGATCGCGGACGCCTGCGCCGGGATCCGGATCCCCGGATCGGCCAGCCAGGCGCGCCGGCTCACCGGATCGCCGTCGCTGCCGTCGACACGCACGACCGCGGCCGTCACGATCCGGGCCTCCAGCGGCTCCGTGCCCGTCGTCTCCAGGTCGAATCCGACCAGCGCCTGCCGGTGCCAGCTCATCCCGTACCTCCTTCGTGGTGCTCCCCCAGATGACGACCACCCTCGCACGGGGCACTGACAACGCCCCGGAACGGGTCCCTTCAGGAGACCGGCCGGGAGTCCGTCCACACGGATTCGAACTCCTCGCGGTACGTCTCGAACAGCCCGTGCTCGCTGTCCTGGCCGGCCCGGACCACCGCCCGTCCGCCGCCCCGCAGGACCAGCACCGGAGCCTCCATGCCGCGCGCCCGGCGCAGATAGGTCTGGACGACCCCCACGGCGTTGGCGCCGTCGCCGTCCACCAGGTAGGCCGTGAAGCGCGGCGTCTCGTCGAAGACATGGATCTCGAAGGCGCCCGGATCGCGGAGCTTGGAGCGGACCCGGCGCATGTGGAGGATGTTCATCTCCACCGAGCGGCTCAGCTCGCCCTTCTTGAGGCCGAGCTCCCGTTCCCGGCGCTTGACCGCGCTGCTGGCCGGGTTGATGAAGAGCAGCCGGACCCGGCAGCCCGACTCGGCGAGCCGGATCAGCCGGCGCCCGGAGAAGTTCTGCACCAGCAGATTGAGCCCTATCCCGATCGCGTCCAGCCGCCGCGAACCGCCGAAGAGGTCCTCGGCGGGCAGCTGGCGCTGGAGCCGCACCCGGTCGGGGTGGACGGAGACCACGTCCGCGTAACGGTCGCCGACGAGCTCCTCCACGGCGTCGACCGGGAGCCGGTCGGCGGACGGGACGGCCGCGCCGCTGCCGAGGATCTCCAGCAGCCGGGCGGAGGCCCGCTCGGCCTGGGCCAGCACCGCCTCGTTGAGGGCGCGGTTGCGGGAGACCACGTTGCGGGCGACCTCCAGCTCGTCCAGCGCCAGCTCGACGTCGCGGCGGTCGTCGAAGTAGGGCTCGAAGCAGGGCCAGTGCTGGACCATCAGCTCACGCAGCTGCGGCAGCGTGAGGAAACTCAGGACGTTGTCGTCGGCCGGGTCGAGCAGATAGCCCTTGCGGCGGGAGACCTCGCGCACCGCGACGGCCCGCTGCACCCACTCCTGGCCGGCGGGTCCCGCCGCGGCCACCACCCAGTCCTCGCCGTGGACCGGTTCGTAGATGGGCCGGAGCACCGCCGAGACGACGGCGCGCAGCCGCTGCTCCACGAGATTCAGCCAGATATAGGCGCGCCCGGCCCGCTGGGCACGGGTACGCACCTCGCCCCAGGCGTCCGCGCCCCAGTCCAGCTCCGCACCGATCTCCAGGGGCTGCGCCAGCGAGACCGCCCCGGGCGGGACGTCGGCCAGATCCCCCTCGTGACCCGTGTCACCTGGGGGCAGCTCGAACCCTCCCGAGCTCACCCGCGCACCGCCTTCCACTCCCCCACCAACGATCAAGGAAGGGTACTCCGGGAGCGGGAGCCGGTGCAGCCGGATGCGCAGGCTGCTTTCCCAACTCCCCTACCGCGCAAGCTTGTTCCGTACGGCAAGATCTGCCGGAGTGAGCGGATTCATAGGGATTAAACACCCCATTCCGAGCCCCGTTCCGGACAGCGGTCCGGACGGGGCCACCGGTTTCCGGTTCCGGGCGACACGGAGGGGCCCGATGTTGACCGGACCGGGCGACGCCGCCCCTCAATAGCCGGGCGGTCCTAGGTAAGGGCCGCTCTTTCGGGGAAGATCTGCCAGGGAGCCCGCAATCCCCAGGCAACCGCATCAGAAGGGGAAGAGTCGAATCTATGCAGGTCTGGCCGGGACAGGCGTACCCCCTCGGTGCCACGTACGACGGCGCCGGGACCAACTTCGCGGTCTTCTCGGAGGCTGCCCACCGAATCGAGTTGTGCCTGCTGCACGACGACGGTTCCGAGACGGCGGTGGAGCTGAGAGAGACCGACGCGTTCGTCCGCCACGCGTATCTGCCCGGGGTGATGCCCGGTCAGCGGTACGGATTCCGGGTGCACGGGCCGTACGAACCACAGCGGGGTGCCCGCTGCAACTCCGCCAAGCTGCTCCTCGATCCGTACGCACGGGCGGTCGCCGGGCAGATCCAGTGGGGCGAGGCCGTGTACGGCTATCCGTTCGGCCGGCCCGACGCGCGCAACGACCTCGACTCGGCGCCGCACACGATGTCCTCGGTCGTGGTCAACCCGTACTTCGACTGGGGCGACGACCGGCGGCCCCGTACGGACTACCACCGCACGGTGATCTACGAGGCCCATGTGAAGGGCCTGACGATGCTCCATCCGGGGCTGCCGAAGGAGTTGCGCGGTACGTACGCGGGGCTGGCCCATCCGGAGGTCATCGCGCATCTGACGGAGCTCGGCGTCACCGCGATCGAGTTAATGCCGGTGCACCAGTTCGTCCAGGACCACCGGCTGGCGGACGCGGGGCTCGCCAACTACTGGGGTTACAACACCATCGGCTTCTTCGCCCCGCACAACTCCTACGCCTCCTGGGGTGACCGGGGCGAGCAGGTGCTGGAGTTCAAGCAGGCCGTGCGCGCCCTGCACCAGGCCGGCATCGAGGTGATCCTCGACGTGGTCTACAACCACACGGCGGAGGGCAACCACCTGGGCCCGACGCTCTCCTTCCGGGGCCTGGACAACGCCTCGTACTACCGGCTCGCCGACGACCAGCGCTACTACATGGACACCACGGGGACCGGGAACTCCCTGCTGATGCGCTCCCCGCACGTGCTCCAGCTGATCATGGACTCGCTGCGCTACTGGGTGACCGAGATGCACGTGGACGGCTTCCGCTTCGATCTGGCGGCCACCCTGGCCCGGCAGTTCCACGAGGTGGACCGGCTGTCGTCGTTCTTCGACCTGGTGCAGCAGGACCCGGTGGTCAGCCAGGTGAAGCTGATCGCCGAGCCGTGGGACGTGGGCGAGGGCGGCTACCAGGTGGGCAACTTCCCTCCGCTGTGGACGGAGTGGAACGGCAAGTACCGCGACACGGTGCGGGACCTGTGGCGCGGCGAGCCCCGGACCCTGGCCGAGTTCGCCGGCCGGCTGACGGGCTCCTCCGACCTGTACCAGGACGACGGACGGCGGCCGCTCGCCTCGATCAACTTCACCACCTGCCACGACGGATTCACCCTGCACGACCTGGTCTCGTACAACGACAAGCACAACGAGGCCAACGGTGAGGGCAACCGGGACGGCGAGAGCCACAACCGGTCCTGGAACTGCGGTGTGGAGGGCGAGACGGACCGGCCCGAGGTACTGAACCTGCGCGAGCGGCAGATGCGGAACTTCATCGCCACGCTGATGCTGTCCCAGGGCGTGCCGATGCTGAGCCACGGCGACGAGTTCGGCCGGACGCAGCGGGGCAACAACAACGGCTACTGCCAGGACAGCGAACTGTCATGGGTGCACTGGCCCGACCCGGCCGGGACGGCGGGCGACGACGACGCGGAGGGCGACGGGCAGGACGGCGGTGACGGGCTCGGCAGCAGCCTGCTGGAGTTCACCCGGGCGATGGTGTGGCTGCGCCGCGACCATCCGGTCTTCCGGCGCCGGCGGTTCTTCCACGGGCGTCCCGTGGAGGGCACGCACGACGAACTCTCGGACATCGCCTGGTTCACGCCCGAGGGTGCGGAGATGACCCAGCGGGACTGGCAGGCGGCGCACGCCAAGGCGCTGACGGTCTTCCTGAACGGGCACGCCATCTCGGAGCCCGGCCCGCGCGGGGAGCGGATCTCCGACGACTCGTTCCTGCTGATGTTCAACGCGAGCGCCGAGACGCTGGAATTCGCCGTTCCGGTCAATCACGGCCGCCAGTGGCTGGCCGTGGTCGACACGGCCCGCCCGGACGGGGTGCTGACCGGGGCCGGGCCGAAGGTGGCGGCGGGCGATCGGGTGACGCTGGTGGGGCGGAGCATGGTGGTGCTTCAGCGGCCTGCATGAGACCGACCGGTCACTCGTCCGTGCCCGGGTGACACAGACGGCCCGGATCTGGGTACGAACGTTCCCATGACGCCTTCCGCCACGTACCGGCTCCAGCTCCAGCCGGAGTTCCCGTTCTCGGCCGCCGAGGACGCCGTGCCGTATCTCGCCTCGCTCGGCGTCTCCCATCTGCACCTGTCCCCGGTGCTCGAGGCCGTGCCCGGCTCACGGCACGGCTACGACGTCGTCGACCACAGCCGGGTGCGCGCCGAGCTGGGCGGCGAGGAGGGGCTGCGCCGGCTGGCCCGCACCGCCCGCGAGCACGGGCTCGGCCTCGTCCTGGACATCGTGCCGAACCACATGGCCGCCGACCCCCGGCACAACCACGCGCTGCGCGAGGTCCTGCGCGAGGGGCCGGACTCCCCCTACGCCCACTGGTTCGACATCGACTGGGCCGCGGGCGACGGCCGGATCCTGCTGCCCGTCCTCGCCGGACGGCTCGGCGAGGAGATGGACCGGCTGCGGGTCGACGGGGACGTGCTGCGCTACGGCGAGCAGGAGTTCCCGCTGCGGGCCGGCACCGCCCGCCTCGATCTGCCGGAGCTGCTGGACGCCCAGCACTACCGGCTCGGCTGGTGGCGGCTGGCCCGCACCGAGCTGAACTACCGGCGGTTCTTCACCATCTCGGAGCTGATCGGGGTGCGGGTGGAGGACCCCGAGGTGTTCGCCGCCTCCCACGCCAAGATCCTGGAGCTGGTACGGGACGGGGTCGTGGACGGTCTGCGGATCGACCACCCGGACGGGCTCGCCGATCCGGCCGGCTATCTGGAGCGGCTGTCCGTGGAGAGCGGCGGGGTGTGGACGGTGGTGGAGAAGATTCTCACCGGCCCCGAGCCGCTGCCGGCGGGCTGGGCCGTCGCCGGGACGACGGGGTACGACGCGTTGCACCGGATCGACGGCCTCTTCGTCGACCCGGTGGGCGCGGCCGAGCTGCTCGACGGCTACCGGGAGTACGCCGCCCCGGCCGGCGACCGGGGCGGCTACTGGACGGCGACCGTGCGCCGGGCCGCGTACCGGGTCGTCACCCATGAGCTGGCCGCGGAGACGGAGCTGCTGACCCGGCTCGCGTCGCGCATCTGCGCCGAGGACCCCGCGCTGCGCGACCACGCCCCCTGGGCGCTGCAGACCGCCGTGCGCGAGCTGCTGGTCCGGGTCCCGGTCTACCGCCCGTACGTGACGGCGGGCGGCCCCTGCACCGAGACGGCCGAGGCGACTCTCGACGCGGTCGCGGTGAGCGACGCGAAGGCCGGGTTCGCGGTACGGGAGGAGGCCTCGGCCGTCGACGTGGTGCGCGAGCTGGCCCTGGGGCGGCTCGGCGGGGGCGCCGACCGGGCGGCGTTCTGCGCACGGTTCGCCCAGACCGCGTCGGCGCTGCGGGCCAAGGCGGTCGAGGACACGGCGTACTACCGGTACGTGCCACTGATCTCGGCGAACGAGGTGGGCGGTGATCCAGGGAGGCCGGCGGTGGCACCGGAGGAGTTCCACGCCTTCTGTGCGCGGCTCGCACGCGACTGGCCCGCCACCGGAACGGCGCTGACGACGCATGACACCAAGCGCAGCGCCGACGTGCGGGCGGGCATCGCGGTGCTGTCGCAGTGCCCCGGTCGGTGGAGCGAGCTGGTCGCCGAGCTGACGCGGACGGCTCCCGCCGCCCCTGATCCGCAGCTCGCCTGGCAGGCGTGGCAGACCGCGATCGGCTGTGTGGGGTTCCCGCCCGGGGAGCGGGCCGGACGGCTGGAGCCGGCGCTACTGAAGGCGGTGCGCGAGTCGGGGCTGTTCACGAGCTGGACCGAACCCGATCCGGTGTACGAGCGGGTGGCAACGGACTTCGTGGCCGCCGGTCCGGACGCCGCCACCGGTCCGGTGCGGGCGCTCCTGGAACGCTTCGCGGGGACGCTGGCCCCGCACGTGCGGGCCAATGCGCTGGGCTCGGCTCTGGTGCACCTGACGATGCCGGGGGTGCCGGATCTGTACCAGGGCACGGAGCGGGAGTATCTGGCGCTGGTCGACCCGGACAACCGGCGGCCGTTCACGCGACCCGCCGACGGCGCGCCCGCCGACGAGAAGGGTGCGCTCACGGAGGTGGCGCTGCGGCTGCGCCGGGAGCGGCCCGAGGTGTTCGGCGAGTCGGGTACGTACGCCCCGCTGACCGCCTCCGGCCCGGCGGCGGCGCACTGCCTGGCCTTCTGCCGTTCCGGCGAGGTGGTCACCGCGGTGACCCGGCTGCCACTGCGGCTGGCGGAGTCGGGCGGCTGGCGCCGGACGGAGCTGGCGCTGCCGGACGACGGGGTGTGGCGCGATCTGCTGACGCCGGGCCGGAGGTTCTCGGGCGGCACGGTCGCGGTGGCGGAGCTGTTCGCCGAGCGGCCGGTCGCGCTGCTCAGCAGGAGCGGTCGCGTCTAGGGCCTCTCGTCCGGATCAGGCCGGATCGGGGAGCGGGGTCCGGTGCGTGCCGCTGCAAGGCGGAGGAGGAGGTCACTGCGGAGCATGGGCGACCGTCAACAACGCTGCAGGGCCATACGCCTACGGCCTTTCGGCCGTCCGGTAGACGGAGACATGGGAGCGCGACTCCGCGGTGAATTCCTCGCCCGTCCAGTCGGCATGCCTGGACTCCAGCGTCATCCCGGCCAGCTCGGCCATCAGGTCGAGTTCGGCCGGCCAGATGTACCGGTGCGGGCTGCGAAACAGCCGGGCCTCGCGGCCGCCCTCGGCGTCGAACCCGAAGTGGTGCGAGACGACCTGCTGGCGCAGGACGTCGTAGGTGTCGAGCCCGACATAGCCCGGCGCCGACCCGAAGACCACGGCCTGCTGACCCGGCGGCAGCTTGCGAAGCTCGGGGACCCACAGCTCGATGACGAACCGCCCGCCCGGCGCGAGGTGGCGTGCGGCGTTCCGGAAACAGGCGACCTGTTCGGCCTGCGTGAGCAGGACCGAGATGCCGTTGTAGACGAGGTAGACGAGCTGGAACTCGCCCGGCACTCGCGCGGTGACCATGTCGCCGACGACGACGGGCATGGCCGCCTCGTCCGCCTTGTTACGGAGTTCATCGACCATCGGCTTCGACAGCTCGATGCCGCTGACCGGGACTCCGCGCTCCGCGAGCGGCACTGCCACCCGTCCGGTCCCGATGGCGAACTCCAGGGCCCGCCCGCCCGCGGCGAGCTCCACCAGGCGGTCCACCGTCGGCTCCAGCACCTCCGAGGCGAACATGCCGGTTCCAGGGGTGTCATAGCTCTGGGCGGCCTGGTCGTCCCAAATCTCGTTCTGCAGCATGAGGAGCGATGATTGACCACCGTCCGTGGGACGTCAACGCAATTTCGCCACAGCCGGGATGAGCGTGCGCCACCGGGGCCCGGCGTTCCGGCCGGACCGTTCGCCGGGAGTTCCTACGGCCGGACGAGAAGGGACCGCGGGCCCCGTGTGAGCAGGCCGGTGGCGGCCGGGCGGAATCCCTGCGCCCAGCGCAGGGTGGGCATCGCGTCGAGCAGGGCGCGCAGGCCCTGTTCGGCTTCCAGCCGGCCGAGCAGCACGGCGGGGCAGTCCGCGGGGCCGGGCGTGCCGCGGTCCTGGTCGCGGCGGAAGGGGTCGAAGACATCCGGTGCGGCGAACCGTTCCGGGTCACGGCCCGCCGAGCCGATCAGGCAGGCGACGGGCGCGCGGGCGGGCAGGGTGCCGCCGCTGAGGGTGACCTCGGCGACGGTGCGGCGCAGCACGATCTGGACGGGCGGGTCGCGGCGCAGCGTCTCGGTCCAGGCCCGGCCGGTGAGCGCGGGTTCGATGCGCAGGGCGGCCAGCAGGTCGGGGTCGTCCAGCAGATTGGCGAGGAGCGAGGCGAGAGCGGTCTCCCGCAGTCCGGTGTGCCGGGTGCAGGGGGCGGCGTCGGAGGCCGGGCCGGAGTCCGGGCCGGCTCCGGAGGGCAGCCAGCGGCAGAACTCCTCGACGAGATCGGCCTGCGGGCGTCCGGCGATGCGCCGGGCCAGGACGTAGGCGGTCCGCTCGACGCGCTCCGCGAGATGCCCGGGTACGGTGCCGGCCGCCACCGCGTACCGGTCGCGGGGCAGGCAGCGGGCGTTGCCGTGGCAGAGCCCGAGCGGGGCGGGCCCTCCGCGAGGCGCTCCGTCGTGCGGGAAGCCCGCGAACCTCGGATCGGTGAGGGCGGTGGCCACGTCGTCGTACCGGCTGACGAGCCAGGCGCCCAGCGGCGCGTCGTAGCTGAGCGGGTACTCCTCGCGGAGCACTCGGTAGAGCCAGTACGGGTCGTGGGCCGCGCCCGGTGCGAGGAGGCTGGGGCCGCTGCCGGCGCGGCGCGGCCGTGTGGACGGGTGCCGGACGGTGCGGCGTTCGGGCGAGGACGTCGGGGCCGGTATGTCTCCGGGCGCGTCTGCCTGCATGGCGTACCCCCCGGGGCGTTCGGTGCGCCGGTGTGCGGCGCGGTCCCTGTCAGGGGATCACCTGAACGGGCCCGCCGCAGTCCGCGTGCGGCCGTCCGGGTGACGGGGCGGCCGCCGTCCGGCACGTGGTACGGGTCGGTCGCGGCTCAGTCGATGTCCTCGAACACGGGGCGCCGGCCCGCGCGGCGCCGTACGAATCCGCGCCGTCCGGCCAGGAGGGTGATGCAGGTCCAGCCGACGGCGCCCATGACAAGCATGCCGAGCCGGCCGCCCGAATCGATGTCGGAGGCGGCTTCCAGCGGGACGACGCCCTTGGGATCCCTGACGACCTCGATCCGGTCGCCCACCTCCCAGTCCGGGTGGTCCCCGTTGTAGTTCAGGGTCTCCTTGAGCTCACCCAGCCGGCCCTCAAGGGTGAAGCGGTGATTCGATCCGCCGTTGGCGGCGGCGCTGTCGGCGGTGATGCGAACGGTCTCGCGCACGCCTCGGCCGTCGAGCGCCGCCTCGGGCGCGTACTGGACCGAGCCCACGAGCACGAACACGGCCGGCAGCACGGAGAGGGCGGCGAGCCACCACGCGTGATGGAGGAAACGCAGGACGATCACGAAGACGAAGCACCCGATGACTCCGGTGATGATCGGGATGGCGTCCGTGCCCAACGCGACATAGGAGATGCCCGTGTTCACCGCGGCGATGATCCAGCCGAGTGCCACCACGGCGAGTGTGAACAGGAAGTACGTTCCTCGGTCCACGGTCGGACTCTGCGTCTTCTTCATGTCCACTGCAGTCATCAGGGCAGCATAGACAGTCCTCTTCCACCGCCTCGGCCCGGCACCAGCAGGCGTGAGCGCCCCCGGCTACGCCGGCGGCCGGAGCGGGGGCGCCGAGAGCCGGAAGGTCATCCTGCCGAAGCTCACCTGGTCCCCCTCGCGCACCGGCACCGTCCCCGTGACGCGCTGCCCGTTGACACAGGTGCCGTTGGTCGAGCCGAGGTCGCGCAGCACCCACCGGCCGCTGTGCGCGGTGAGTTCGGCGTGCATCCGGGACACCGTCTCGTGGCTGAGCCGGAGTCCGTTGCCCGGGTCGCGGCCGATGAGCAGGGGGTACGGACTCGGCGCCGGCAGCAGCAGTTTGGGCAGCCGCTCGGCCCGCCATGCCCTGCGGACCCGCTCGGGAAAGCCGGAGACCCCGCTCACGGCCCGGAAGAGCTGCCGCGACCAGCGGCCGCCACTCTCCAGGTCGGCGGTGAGCGCCTCCAGTTGGTCGGAACGGCTGGCGATCAGGGCCAGTTCCATGCGCCGCATGAAGGTGTCGTGGGAGAGCTTGCCCTGCGCCGCACCCTCTCTGAGCACACCGAGAACACGGTCGCGCTGGGCGTCGGACAGCCGCGCGGGATACGTGTGGGACTCGAAGGAGGACGTCACAGAACCAATTGTCGGGCCGACCGCCCCGGAGTGTCCAGAACAACGCCGCTTTCCGCCCTCCTGACCTGCACGCCTCCGGAATATTCAGGGACCGTGCGCGCCGGACGTTGCTAAGGTCGACCGCCGTGCCGTCCCGGCGACCGCCGGGGCGAGTCCGTACACCTGTGGGGGATTTGTGCTCGACGCACCACTCGAACCGACCGTCCGTCCGATCAGCGGCCCGGAGGAGCTGGATCTGTTCTGCCGGCTGTCCTACGTCCTCGACCACGAACTCGCGGACGACCTCGCATCGGGCCGGCGCCGCCCGGACTGGATGTGGGTGGCCCTGCGGGGTGACCGGGTGCTGGCGCGGATCGCCTGGTGGAGCAAGGACGGCAAGGAGCCGCTCCTCCTCGACTTCTTCGACCTGGACGACACGCTGCCCGAGCCCGAGCGCGGGGAGGTCGGGCTGCGGCTGCTGGAGGCGGCGACCGCGGCCGTCGTTCCGGCCGGCGCACCGCGTCCCGAGTACGGGCGCTACATACCGCCGGACTGGCGCGAGGACCCGGCGGCCCGTGACGTCGTCGAGGCGCGCATCCGGGTCATGGAACGCACCGGTGCCCGGATGCTCGTGGAGCGGCTGCGCCTGGAGTGGCGTGCGGGCACCCCCGTGCCGGCCGACAGCGGCCGGCTGCGGTTCCGCCCGGTCGCCGGGCGCGAGGATCTCCTCGCGCTGATGGCGCCGGTGATGGAGGGCACTCTCGACGCCCACGGACAGCAGGACCTGGCGTCCGGCCTGTCGGCGCGCGAGGCCGCGGAGAAGCAGTACGACGAGGAGCTCGCCAACTACTCGACCCCGCAGGAGTGGTGGCGCGTCGCCGAGCTTCCGGACGGTGAACCGGTCGGCTTCGTGATCCCGGCCCGCAACAGCTACAACCCGATCATCGCGTACATCGGCGTGCTGCCCGCTCAGCGCGGTCACGGCTACATCGACGAACTCCTCGCCGAGGGCACCCGGGTGCTCGCCGGGCAGGACGGCGTGGAGCGCATCCGGGCCGCGACGGACCTGGGCAACGTGCCGATGGCGAAGTCCTTCGCGCGGCTGGGCTACGTCAACTTCGAGCGCGCCTTCGACATGGTGTGGGACGACTGACGGAGCGCCGTTTGCCGCGCAGGGCCGTCCAAATCCCTTGGACGGCCCGCCGGGAGGGGGTTACTGTGTTCACGAGGGCATCCGGCCCCGGTCGAGGAAGGAGGCGAGGCACATGAGTACGGGCAACGGCACCATCCCGCGTACCACTTCGTTCCCGCGCTCCCGTCCCGTCCGCCGGGCGGTGTCCGACTCGGTCTGACCGGGAGCGCACAGCTTTCTTCCGGAGGACTTCTTCCATGACCGATCTGGTCATTCGCGCGCTCTCGCAGAGCGACGCCTCTCTCTTCGACTCCCTGCAGGACGCCTCACTCGTCGGCCGTGCCGCTTTCGGGCACCGCTACACCACGGTGGGCGACGGCGGGGAGTACCGCCCCGAGTGGACCTGGATCGCCCTGCGCGACGACATTGTCGTCGCGAGGGCCGCCTGGTGGGCCGGTCCCGATGACACCGAGCCCGTGCTGCTCAACTGGTTCGACTTCGCCGACGGCGAGGACGAGGCGGGCGCGGAGCTGCTGCGCCGCTCGCCGCTGCGCACCGAGTACGAACTGGGCCTTCCCGCGAACTGGCGCGAGGTCCCCGAGGTCCGGGCGGCCGCCGAGGCCCGGATCGCCGCCGCCACGGCGGCCGGTATGAAGCCGCTCGTCGAGCGGTACCAGTACAGGTGGACGCCGGACTGCGGTCTCCCCGAACGGCCCGGCCGGCTGGCCTTCCGTCCGGAGCCCGACGACGCGGCGATCCTCGGCCTGCTGCGCCGGATCCACTCCGTCACGCTCGACGCGCACGCCCGGCGGGCGATCGAGGGGCCCGGCGGACTGGAGGCCGCGGCCCAGGAGGAGCTCGACTTCTTCCACTGGTGCCCCTCGCCGAGGGAGTGGTGGCAGGTGGCGTACACGCCGGACGGTGAGCCGGCCGGTCTCCACATACCCGCGCACAACCCGTCGGGGCCGTGCATCGGCTTCATCGGGGTCGTGCCCGAGGCCCGCGGTCATGGCTACGGCTACGACCTGCTCGTGGAGTGCACGCACTTCCTGGCCGCCCGGGGAGCCGAGTTCATCGCGGGTGCGACCGACCGGGGGAACGTACCGATGGCGGCCGCCTTCGCGAGGGCCGGGCATCCGGTGACGCAGGAACGGATCCACCTGGTCTAGGAATACGGGGCGGGGGCCGGTGCGGCGTTGCGCATCGGCCCCCTTCGCGTGCTGTTCCCTGAAGACGTCGCGGTACGGGGCGAGTCTCCACATCCGTGAGAGGGAGTGCGTAGGGCGGAACCGGTCAGGGCAATGATCAGAACCAGACCTTAATCGCCAGTAACGGGCTCGATCCGGCGTCATGGATCGAAGATCGCGTCTTCTGCCGACCATGGGCCGGTCCACGGAGACGAGGGAGCGCTGCATGTTGTTCGAGGTATGGGCACCGGATGCGGAATCGGCCGTGCTGCGGCTGTCGGGTGAACCGCGGACCATGGAGCGCGATCCGGACCGGGCCGGCTGGTGGACCGCGCATGCGGAGGCGGCGGACGGCGACCGCTACGGTTTCGCCCTCGACGACGGCCCGGTGCGCCCCGACCCCCGCTCGCGCCGCCAGCCGGACGGGCCGGACGGAGACTCCGCCGTCGTCGACCACGACGCGTACACCTGGCGCAGCGCATGGGCGGGGCGCGGGCTGCCGGGCGCCGTCCTGTACGAGCTGCACATCGGTACGTACACCGCCGAAGGCACCTTCGACGCGGCGGCGGCCAGGCTGGGACATCTCGCCGAGCTGGGCATCACCCATGTGTCGCTGATGCCGGTCTGCCCGTTTCCCGGCGTCCACGGCTGGGGGTACGAGGGGGTGTCGCTGTGGGCCGTGCACGAGCCGTACGGCGGCCCCGAGGGGCTGAAGCGCTTTGTCGACACGGCGCACGGGCTGGGGCTCGCCGTCGTCCTGGACGTGGTCCACAACCATCTGGGCCCGTCCGGCAACTACCTCCCCGTCTTCGGGCCGTACTTCACCGAGACGCACCACACCCCGTGGGGCGCGGCGGTCAACCTGGACGCGCCCGGCTCCGACGAGGTGCGGGCCTTCCTGCTGGGCAGCGCGCTCGCCTGGCTGCGCGACTACCGGCTGGACGGGCTGCGGCTGGACGCCGTCCACGCGCTGGCCGACACCCGGGCGCTGACGTTCCTGGAGGAACTGTCCGCCGCCACCGACGCGCTCGCTGCCGGACTCGGCCGTCCCCTCTCCCTCATCGCCGAGTCCGACCTCTGCGACCCGCGCACGACGACTCCGCGCGAGTCCGGCGGCATCGGTCTGCACGCCCAGTGGAACGACGACTTCCACCACTGTCTGCACACCGCGCTGACGGGTGAGTCCCAGGGCTACTACGCGGACTTCGCCGCCGCCCCACTGGCCGGGCTCGCGAAGACCGTGACGAGCGCCTTCTTCCACGACGGCACGTACTCCAGCTTCCGCGGCCGTACGCACGGCCGCCCCGTCGATGTCACCCGCAGTGCCGCCCACCGCTTCGTCGGCTACGCGCAGACCCACGACCAGATCGGCAACCGGGCGCTCGGCGACCGGCTCGCCGCCTCCCTCTCCCCCGGCCTGCTGGCCTGCGCGGCGGCGCTCGTGCTGACCGGTCCCTTCACCCCGATGCTGTTCATGGGCGAGGAGTGGGGCGCCCGGACACCCTGGCAGTTCTTCACCGACCACACCGATCCGGAGCTCGCCGAGGCCGTACGCACCGGCCGGCGGCGGGAGTTCGGGGCGCACGGCTGGGCCGAGGAGGACATCCCGGACCCGCAGGACCCGGCCACCCGCGACCGCTCCTGTCTGGACTGGAGCGAACCGCAACGCGAACCGCACGCCCGTCTGCACGCCTGGTACCGCGAACTCATCGCGCTGCGCCATGCCCTGCCCGACCTCTGCGACCCGGACCTGGCGACGGTGCGGACGGCGTACGACGACGAGGCGCGCTGGCTGGCGTTCCGCCGGGGCGATCTGCGGGTCGCGGTCAACCTCGACGAGAAGCCGGCCACCATCCCGCTGGGCGGCGGCCGGCACCGCAGCGGCGGGGGCCGGGTGCTGGCCGCCTGGCAGCCCGTCGAGGCGCCCGGCGCGGACGGGGCGCTGCATCTGCCGCCGGAGTCGTGCGTGGTGCTGGCCGACGACTGACCGACTGCCGGCGGCAGGCGGGGTCTACTCGACGATCGCCAGCTCGCGCGCGGTGGCGTTGAGGCGCCGGCCGCCGTCCTCGGTGACGGTCACGATGTCCTCGATCCGCACACCGAACCGGCCCGGCAGATAGATGCCGGGCTCGACGGAGAAGCACATGCCGGGCACGAGCGGCTGCTCCTCGCCCTCGATCATGTACGGGGGTTCGTGGGTGGTGACGCCGATGCCGTGGCCGGTGCGGTGGATGAAGCGTTCCCCGTAGCCGAACTCGGTGATGACGGCGCGGGCCGCCCGGTCGATCTCCTGGCAGGCGACTCCGGGCCGCACCGCGTTGCAGCCCGCCGCCTGCGCCTCCCGCACGATGTCGTGGACCCGCTGCTCCTCGGGGGTGGGCTCGCCGACGTGGACCGTGCGGGAGGTGTCGGAGCCGTACCCGTGCTTGAGGCCGCCGAAGTCGAGCACGACCATGTCGCCCCGCTCGATGGTGCGGTCACCGGCCTCGTGGTGCGGGTTGGCGCCGTTCGGTCCGGAGCCGACCACGGTGAAGTCGACCTGGGAATGCCCGAACTCGGTGAGCAGCCGGGCCAGGTCGGCGGCCACGTCGGTCTCCTTGCGGCCGGAGAACCGGACCTTGAGGATCTCCTCGTACGTGGCGTCGGCGGCGGCCCCCGCCGCGGTGAGCCGGTCCAGCTCATGGGCGTCCTTGACGGCGCGCAGCATCGGCAGCGCCTCGGTGAGGGAGGCGTACGAGGTCCCGGGCAGCAGCTGCTGGAGGCCGAGCAGATGCATGGCCCAGGCGTTGTCGCTGATCCCGAAGCGGCCCTGCGCGTCGAGCAGGGGCGCGGTGACGGCGTACGGGTCCTTGCCGTCGGTCCAGTCGCGCAGGGTCAGCGCGGGTGCGCCGACGGCCTTCTCCGCGTCCGGTGCCTCCAGGGTCGGTACGACCAGCACCGGGTCCTGGCCCGCGGTGAGGACGAGGACGGTGAGGCGCTCGGTGATCGCGGTGGGCTGATACCCGGTCAGATAGACCAGGTCGGGTCCGGGCGCGACCAGCACCCCCGCGAGTCCGGCAGCGGCGGCGCTCTCGGCGGCCCTCGTCATCCGGGCCCGGTAGTCGTCGGCGGTGAACGGTACGGGCTGGCTCTGGCTGGACATGAGGAACCTCCTGGCGGCGCGGAACGGCTCTCTGCATCCTGCCCGCACGGGCGTCCGCCCGCGAGTGGTCAGGACGGCGCGCCGGATACCGGCCGTACGACCAGATCGGCGCGGTCGCGGCCCGGGGCGACGAGCCGGGCGTTGGCCTCGTCGGAACCGGCCACCCAGCGCTCCGCGTAGGCCCGCGCCTTGCCGAACCGCACATGCCGCTCGACGAGCCTGCGCACGCGTATCGCGTCGTCGAGCTCCAGGAACCATGCCTCGTCCAGCAGCCCGCGTACCTGCGCCCAGGGGCCCTGCCCGTACAGGAGGTAGTTGCCCTCGGTGACGACGAGCGGGACATCCGGCGGTACGGGTACGGAGCCCGCGACCGGCTCCTCCAGGGACCGGTCGAAGGCGGGGGCGTACACGACGGTCCCCGGTTCGGGCGTCCGCAGCCGGCGCAGGAGCGCCGCGTACCCGGCGGCGTCGAAGGTGTCGGGTGCGCCCTTGCGGTCCGCCCGGCCGAGCCGTTCCAGTTCGCCCTGGGCGAGGTGGAAACCGTCCATCGGCACGAGGACGGCGAGCGGCCCGAGGGCGTCGACGAGGCGCTCCGCCAGGGTGGACTTCCCGACGCCGGGCGGGCCCGCGATGCCGAGGATGCGGCGGTCCCCGGCCAGGGCGAGTCGGCGGGCGCGGGCCGTCAGGCCGGTGAGGTCGCTGGTGTCCATGGCGGATATTGTCCCGCTGAGAGGGGTCTCCCGGCCCCTTCCGTCTCGCGAGGAATCCCATGTCCCACATCGCTCTGGTCACCCTGGTCGTCCGCGACTACGACGAGGCCCTCGGCTTCTACACCGACGCCCTGGGCTTCGAACTGGTCGAGGACACCGACCGGGGAGACGGCTCCCGCTGGGTGGTGGTGCGGCCGCGCGGCACCCAGGGCACGGGGCTGCTGCTGGCCCGTGCCAAGGACGAGGCGCAGGGGGCCAGTGTCGGGGCGCAGACCGGCGGGCGGGTCGGCTTCTTCCTGCACACCGAGGACTTCGCGGGCGACCACGCACGCATGGTGGCGGCCGGGGTGCGGTTCCTGGAGGAGCCTCGCCACGAGGTCTACGGCTCGGTCGCGGTCTTCGAGGACCTGTACGGCAACCGCTGGGACCTGCTCCAGCCCGCGTAGGCCGCGCTGCCGCTCCGGACCTTCCCTGGACCCGCGCGGATTGGCATGATCAGCACATGACGAAGGACGCGGCATCCGGGGTGTACGAGGCACGGTACGGCTGGGACGGCAAGACGCTCGGGGTCGTGGCCGGGGCGGCCGCCCTCACTCTGCTTCTGGTGGTGTCGGACGCCCCGCCGGTACTGCGGGCGATCTGTGTCGTGCTGTTCGGCGGTGGCGGGCTCTTCATGGCCTTCGTCGCCCTGAGCCGCAGGCCGGCCTTCCGTGTCGACGGAAAGGGTGTGCTGCTCGGCGGCTCTCCCGCGCGCTACCGCGCGACAACGGTGCACGTGCCGTGGCAGGACATCACGGCGATCGTGCTGTGGCAGCAGAAGATGCCCGGCGGGTCGCTGCCCTGGGTCGGGGTGGCTCTCCGGCCGGGCGCCGTCCCGCCGCCCGCCCCCGGGCAGGGGGAAATCGCACGGGCCACGCTGCGGGCCCTCCTGCCGAACGTTCCGGCCGACGTGGTGCTGACCTCGCGGGCGGTCTCGGGCTGGCGGCTCGACCGGGCCGCACTGGACTCGGCCGTGGACGCGTTCGCGCCGGGGATCCCGGTCGTGGACGCGGGATAGCCCGTCCACGCCTGTCAGCGGGTCCCGTTCCCCTCCAGATAGGCCAGGACCGCCAGGACCCGGCGGTGGACCGAGCCGTCGTCCTGTTCGAGGCCGAGCTTGGCGAAGGTCGATCCGATGTGCTTACTCACCGCCCGTTCCGTGACGATGAGTTCGGTGGCGATTGTGCCGTTCGCCTTGCCCTGGGCCATCAGTTCCAGGACCTCCCGCTCGCGGGGCGTGAAGCTGAGCAGCGGCTGCGCGTACGCCTTGCGGGTGAGCAGCCGGCTCAAAGGAAGTCCAGGCAGTCGGCGTCGCCACCCGACGTTCCATCCATGCCCTGATCAGCGGATCCCTCAGTGGATCCATCCGGAATCCCTCGACACGGCAGCTCTCACTCCATCTCACCCCGAACAGCCTCGAATTCCTGACAGCGAACGATGACCGATGCGTCTGTCATTGCAATTTCATGGAGCCAACCAACCTGTCGAGGACAGGATCAGGTCGTTGGTTCAGAACAAGGAACGATCGCTTCCCAGTCCTTCACGGAGTCCCCCGTGAGAAGGAACTCACTCAGGTACATGTCCGTCTCGTCGTGAATATCCTCTTCTTTTAGCCACAGGGATTCACACTCCGGACACAGGAAGAAAATCTGGCCAGAATCCTTGCGCTTGTAGCATCGCACCCAATCCTGACCGCAATGCACACATGCCACCTTCTCCATCAATTCCAACTCCTCGGAAAAGCAGTGATCACTTCATTGCCGTGTTCGACTGTGATCGAAATATAGTTCTCGCCGGAATTGAACCCGACTTGGTTCTCCATTGGAATTATATAGGTGGTGCGCGCACCCTGTTCGTTCACCGAGACAGCAGTGGCGCGCCTCCTCCACGCCTCGTCGACCGTCTCAAGCACACCCTTGCTTCCCGTGTCGAATACACCATGGTTGGCCTTCGCCGGATTCTCCTGGGTATGCTGCATCACGTGAGTAATTCGATGCCCCTCGGCGGAGCCGGGACCATAATCGAGGCCCTCTTGTGAGCGGTACCAACCACCTCCCAGGTCTTGCAGGTCACAGCCCGCCAGACCCAGAGGGTCTGACCATGTACTGGGATTCCGAACGTAGGAATTCGGATTGGGGGCCGGTTTCAGCCCCAGCGGGTCCGGGCTGATGTACCGGGCGGTCTCGGGGTCGTAGTAGCGGAAGTAGTTGTAGTTCAGGCCGGTTTCGGAGTCGGCGTACTGGCCGGGGAACCGGAGCGGGCAGTCCGCGGCCGTGGTGTCCGTCGCGGTCGGACGGCTCGTGCCCCACAAGGTGGTACGGCGGTGCCAGGCGAGTTCCCCGTCGAGTGTGACCAGTTCGGCCGGTGTGCCGAGGCCGTCCGTGATGACGGCGTAGAAGTGCGTACTGAAGTCCGTGGCTGTGTCCTGCGTCAGTTTGGCCAGCAGTGACGCGCCTTGTTCCCGGGGCAGCGGCTTATGGTCGGTCTGGGTGAGAGGGCGGTGGGTGCCGGGGGCGTAGTCCCAGGTGGTGACCCGGCCGTCGGGCGTGGCCTGTTCGGCCAGACGTATGTCGTCCCAGACGAAGTCCGTGCGTTCGGCCACCGAGCCGTCCGCTGTCCGCCGGTGCTTGGATATGCGGCGGCCCAGGGGGTCGTAGGCGTAGCGCCAGCAGTCGCCGTCCGGTGTCACCGCCTCCGTCAGGCGGTCTTCCGCGTTCCAGGCGTACGTCCAGCGGTGCCGCTGCCCGTTGAGGAGTGTATGGGTCTTACGGATCAGGCGGCCCTGCGGATCGTGCTCGTACGAGGTGCGGCCCGCGCTGCGGATGAGGGTGCCGCTGAAATCCCGCTCTCCGGCGGACTCGTGCGCGGGGGCCGTGGCGTGGGTGAGGTTGCCCGTCGTGTCGTAGGCGTACGTCTCGGTCCAACCGTGGGCACGGACGCCCGTGACGCGGCCGGTAGCGTCGAGGTCGAACCGGCGGGTGCCCGAGCTCAGTTCGCGGATCTCGGTGAGGTAGCCATCCTCGCGGTAGGCGTAGGTGCGGTGCTGCAGAAGGCGGTCGGCCTCGTTCACACGGCCCGAGAGCGTCTGCTCGGTGAGGCGGTGGGCGGCGTCCCAGTTCTGGGTGAGCACGACGCTGTCGCCGAGTCGACGCTCGGTCTCTCGGCCCGCCGCATCGTGGGTGAACGTCAGCGAGCCGGCGTCGGTGCCGAGAGCGGCGGGCCGCCCTGTCGGGTCGTAGGACCAGCGTGAGGCCAGCCCTGACGGAGTGGTTCGCTGGACGACCCGGCCGAGGACGTCGTATGTGTAGGCGGTCGTACGGCCGTTGACGCTTTCCGTGAGCGCACAGCCCCGCGCGTCCCGCTCGATGGAGACCTCGGCGTCCGCGTTGGCCGTGTGGATCAAATCGCCCGACGGGCCATAGGTGTACGTGGTGGTGTCGCCCGCGTCGGTGGACTGCTCGACGACGCGACCGAGCTCGTCCCGAGTGAAGGTCAGGGTTTCACCGGCCCCGTTCGTGCGGGATATCAGGCCGCCCGCCGCGGCGTGCATGTAGGTCAGTGTCCGGCCGTTGAAGTCGGTCTCCGCAGCCAGCCGTCCCGCCTCGTCGTACGTGTACGACCAGGTCAGTCCCTGCGGGTTGGTGACCTTGGTCAGCCGGAGCTCGGTGTCGTAGGAGAAGGCGTACGTCGCGCCGTCCGCGTCGGTGCGGGTGGCGGGGACGTCGAAGTGGGTGGCGTTGTGATGGGTGGTGTTGCCTGCGGGATCGGTGTGAGTGAGGAGGTTGCCCTCACCATCCCAGGTCCAGGATTCACGGGTGCCGTCCGCGTGCGCGCGCCACGTCGGCTTGCCTTCGACGGTCCAGCCCATGCGTGTGGTCCCACCGAGCGGATCAACGACTTCGATGACGCGGCCGAAGGTGTCGCGACGCGCGACCGTGGTGTGTCCGAGTTCGTCGGTCACCGCGACGGGCAGCCCGGCCGCGTCGGACGTGACCCGGCGGGCGTGGCCCAGGGCGTCGGTGACGGTCGACAGGTGGCCGGACTCGTCGTAGGCGCAGTGCGTTTCGGCGCCGAGAGGGTCGGTCGTGGTGAGCCGGTTGCCCAGCTCGTCATAGGTGTGCCGCCAGGTCGAACCGCCGGGTTCGACGACCGCGATCGGCCGGCCGAGCTCGTTGTACGTGGCCCGGGCCTCGGACCCGTCCGGCAGGGTCACACCCGTGAGGTTGCCGGATGCGTCGTAGCTGTAGCGCGTCGTACGGCCCAGCGGGTCGGCGACCGAGAGCGGCTTGTCGCCCCGCTCCGCCCACTCGGTGCGGGTGGTGTGGCCGAGCGGATCGGTCTCCTCGACGACCATGCCCGCGGCGTTGTACCGGTGCGTGGACCGTCGGCCGAGGGAGTCTGTGTACGTGGTGGTGCGCGTCTCGTCGTCGTAGGCGAGGGCCCCGGAGAGGAAGCCGCCGCTGCCTTCGGTCCGCTCGACGCGGCCGTCGGCGTCGTAGAAGTACGCGAACGACGTGCCGTTGCGGTCGGTCCAGGAGGTGACCCGCCCCTCGGCGTCGTACGTGAAGAGCAGCGGTTCGCCGCTGGAGTTGACGACCTCGGTGAGGTTGCCCGCAGCGTCGTAGCCGTACCGCATCACGACCGTGCCGGTGCTCGTGCCGTCGGGCTGCACCGGCTCGTAGAGCGAAGGGGCCCGGTCGAGCAGGCGCAGGGCGGTGATGCGCGGCCCTTCGGTGTCCACCGCGAGGTAGTAGCCGCCGGAGTGGCGGAGCCCGGTCGGGATGCCGTCGGCCGTGCGCTCGACGTCGATGCGCGCGCCGTTGCGGTCGTGCCAGCTTTCCACGGGGAGGTGGAAGACACCGAAGGTGCCCGAGGGAAGGGGGGTGCTGAAGGTGCGAACGACTCCCGAGGCGGGGTCGGTGATGGTCATGACACCGTCGGGCTTGCCGTCCCATTCGAGCGGCCAGCGGGCGCCCTTAACGGGCAGTACAGGCTGGTCTGGCTGCGGAACGGGGTAGACCAGGCGCATCCCGTCGGCGGCGGCGAACACCACCCCGTCCCCGTCGATCTGAAGGCACTCGTCAAGGGTGGAGACCCAGGTGCGACCGAAGCAGACGCCGCCGCGGTACGACGACAGATGGGTGCGCTCGAAGACCAGCGGGAGCCCCGCCGGGAGCGTCAGATCGGTCTGTGTCATCAGCATGGCGCCGGTCGCCACGTCGATCGGCTCTCCCACGCACGGAGTGCTCTTGCACGGCCGGGCCGCCGGCCCGACCTCGACCAGGTCGGGGCGAAGTGTCGGGGGCCGCAGCATCAGCGGCACGCCGTCGGCGCCCGTGAACAGGTTCCCCTCCGCGCCGGCCTTCGCCACACCGGTGCCGGCGCCGAACAGCCCGCCGTACACCATGCCGTCCCGGGCCGCGGCATTGATCTCGTCCAGGCTGAAGCCCTTCTGTAGACCGGTGGCGATCTTCAGGGGTTGGGCGACCGCGAGGTCGATCGACACCGACTCGATCCCGCCGAACGCCGCCGCGACCAGTGTACCGGCGGCGATCTCGGCGACGGTGGTGGAGACGGCGACCCCCATAGTGAGGCCGAACTCGATCAGTGCCTCGGTGGCCAGAGCGGCCGCACCCGCGGCGAGTCCGGCGGTGAAGAAGGCCAGCGCGATGCCGCCCACGATGACCGCGGCGTCGATCCCTATCTGGGTCCACAGCCTGTTGATGGCGTCATCGATGGCGTCGGCGAACTTGTCCAGCGCCTTTGCCATCTCGCGCGACGACACTGCGAGGTCGCTGAGCCAGCCCGTGTCGTTGCCCTTGGCGTAGCGTTCCCAGAACGTCGAGAACGCGTCGATCGCCTCACCGGTGTTGTTGGCGATCAGAGTGGTGGCCGCGTTGTTGACCGGCGTGCGGACATCGTCGACCGAGTCCGCGAAGGCCCGCCACGCGTCGGCCACACTGCGCAACGTGCCGGAGTTGGCGTCCGGCCACCACAGGCCCAGCTTGAGCAGGAGATCCTTGGCCTCGTCCTCGATACTCACTTGTCACCCTGGGCGTGGCCGTCAGCCGGCTTCGTCTTGAACATTCCGGAGATCAGCTCGTCGTTGTCCACATGCCCGTCCGACAGGTCGGCCATCGCCTCGTGGATGCTGACCAGGCCGAGAACCAGGGTTCCCGCGGCCGTCTCAATAGCCTTCTGCTGAGGGCGGTAGGCGTCGCCGAACGCCTTGCCCTGCTCGTCATCGCCCCATGGCGCACCCAGCCCGTCCAGGGTGGTGACGAGCGTGGTCAGCGCCGTGCTCAGATTCTTGCCCTGGGTATGGAAGACAGGCGCCGTCGCCTTGATATCCGCCGTCTTGATGTCCAGGACCTTGCTGCTGTCCTTGCCGTCGCCCACGCATGTCGCCTTCCCCGGTGCCAACTACGACCCGCCACAGTATCGTTGCCGGATCATTGGCCTTGCGCCGGTTCACCGTCAGGCCCGGACGCCCGGACGTGCCACACCCCCCGCCGCCCCCGCCAGCGCCTCCAGCACCGGGGCGATCAGCGG
The DNA here is from genome assembly GCF_036013915.1 of Streptomyces sp. NBC_00464. Lineage (NCBI taxonomy): Bacteria > Bacillati > Actinomycetota > Actinomycetes > Kitasatosporales > Streptomycetaceae > Streptomyces > Streptomyces sp. NBC_00464. Next base: position 1,008,400 of record NZ_CP107899.1, read on the forward strand.
ATGGGCCTCGGCGCCCCGGCGTACCGCCGCGAACACCCGGCGCGTCGGGGCACTGCCCTGCACCGGGCGGACCACCACGCCGTTCAGCGCCATCCCGCGCAGCGCGGAACGCGGGACCAGGGCCACCCCGGCGCCGGCGCCCGCCAGCGCGACCACCGCGTGGAAGTCGTCCGAGGAATGTTCGAGGTTCGGTGCGAAGCCGGCGTACTCGCAGGCCAGGACGACCACGTCGTGGCACGGGTTGCCGGGGTAGGGCCCGATCCACGCGTCCTTCGCCAGGTCGGCGACGGCCACCTGGTCCTGGCCGGCCAGTCGGTGCCCCACCGGGAGCACCGCGTCGAACGGCTCCGAGTACAGCGGTACGCGGGTCAGCCGCCGGTCGTCCTCCCCCGGTGCGCCGCGGTACTCGACCGCAACCGCCACATCGACCTGCCGGTCCAGCACCATGGGGACGCTCGCGTCGCCCTCGGCGTCCTGGACGCGGACCTTGATGCCGGGTGCAGTGCTGTTCAGGGCCGCCAGCGCGGGGGCGAGGACCAGGCCGATGCCGGTGGCGAACGCGGCGACGGTGACCGTACCGGCGTCGCCCGAGCTGTACGCGGCGAGCTCCGCCTCCGCCCGTTCCAGCTGGGCCAGCACCGCGTTGGCGTGGGTCAGCAGAATGTCCCCGGCGGGGGTGAGCCGGGCGCCGCGGGCGCCACGCTCGACCAGCCGGTGTCCCGTCTCCTGCTCCAGCGCGGCAAGCTGCTGGGAGACGGCGGAAGGGGTCAGGTAGAGCGCGGCGGCCGCGGCGGTCACCGTGCGGTGGTCCGCCACCGCACGCAGGATGCGCAGCCGCCGGGCATCGATCATGTGACCTATTGTCCCAGGTCGCGAAGAGCGCCCCGGTCGCGACTACTCCCCCAGTGCGGCCCGTGCGTCGACGAAGGCGTCCACCGCGCGGTTCACGTCCGCCGTGGAGTGGGCCGCGGAGAGCTGGACGCGGATGCGGGCCGCGCCCTGCGGGACGACCGGGTACGAGAACCCGATCACGTACACACCGCGCTCGAGGAGAAGCTCCGCCATCCGGCCTGCCTTCGCCGCGTCCCCGATCATCACGGGGGCGATGGCGTGGTCGCCGGGCAGGACGTCGAAGCCTTCCTCGGTCATCCGGGTACGGAAGAGCGCGGTGTTGGCGTTGAGCTGCTCGCGCAGGTCGCCGGCGGACTCCAGGAGGTCGATGACCTTCAGCGAGGCCGCCGCGATGACCGGGGCGAGCGAGTTGGAGAAGAGGTACGGGCGCGAGCGCTGGCGCAGCAGGGCGACGATCTCGGCGCGGGCGGCCACATAGCCGCCGGAGGCGCCGCCGAGCGCCTTGCCGAGGGTGCCGGTGATGATGTCGACGCGGTCCATCACGTCGTGCAGCTCGGGCGTACCGCGGCCGCCGGGGCCGACGAAGCCGACGGCGTGCGAGTCGTCGACCATGACCATGGCGTCGTAGCGCTCGGCGAGGTCGCAGATCTCGCGCAGCGGGGCGACGTAACCGTCCATGGAGAACACGCCGTCGGTGACGACGAGGCGACGACGGGCCCCGGACGCCTCCTTGAGCTGCTTCTCCAGGTCGGCCATGTCGCGGTTGGCGTAGCGGAAGCGCTTGGCCTTGCACAGCCGGATGCCGTCGATGATCGAGGCGTGGTTGAGGGCGTCGGAGATGACCGCGTCCTCCGGGCCGAGGACCGTCTCGAAGACTCCGCCGTTGGCGTCGAAGCAGGAGGAGTAGAGGATCGTGTCCTCCTGGCCCAGGAAGGAGGAGAGCCGCTGCTCCAGCTCCTTGTGGACCTCCTGGGTGCCGCAGATGAAGCGGACGGACGCCATGCCGTAGCCCCAGCGGTCCAGCGCCTCGTGCGCGGCGGCGATCACGTCGGGGTGGTCGGCCAGGCCCAGGTAGTTGTTGGCGCAGAAGTTCAGCACCTCGCCGGGGCGGCCGCCGGCGGTGACGGCCACGGTCGCGGACTGCGGGGTTCCGATGACGCGCTCGGGCTTGTGCAGCCCGGCGGCCTCGATCTCTTCGAGGGTGGTGCGCATGTCGTCGCGTACGGAGTCGAACATGAAGGTGTCTCCCAGCTGGGTACGGAGGCGGTAGGAGGTCAGACGGTCCAGTCGAGGATGACCTTGCCGCCGCGACCGCTCGCCGCGTCGTCGAAGGCCGCCTCGAAGTCGCGGTAGCCGTACCGGCCGGTGATCACGGGGGCGAGGTCGAGGCCGCCCTCCAGCAGGACGGACATGGCGTACCAGGTCTCGTACATCTCGCGGCCGTAGATGCCCTTGATCGTGATCATGGAGGTGACGATCCGGGACCAGTCGACGGCGAAGTCCTCGGACGGCAGTCCGAGCATCGCGATCCGGCCGCCGTGCGTCATGTTCGCGATCATGTCGCGCATCGCCTCGGGGCGGCCGGACATCTCCAGGCCGATGTCGAAGCCCTCGCGCAGTCCGAGCTCCCGCTGGCCGTCCGCGATGGTCTGCTCGCCGACGTTGAGGGCGAGGCTGACGCCGACCTTGCGGGCCAGCTCCAGGCGGGCCTCGCTGACGTCGGTGATCATGACCTTGCGGGCTCCGGCGTGCTTGGCGACGGCGGCGGCCATGATGCCGATCGGGCCGGCGCCGGTGATCAGGACGTCCTCGCCGACCAGCGGGAACGACAGCGCGGTGTGCACGGCGTTGCCGAACGGGTCGAAGATCGCGGCGATGTCGAGGTCGACGGGGACCCGGTGCACCCACACGTTGGACGCGGGCAGCGCGACGTACTCGGCGAAGGCCCCGTCGCGTCCGACGCCGAGTCCCAGCGTGGAGCGGCAGAGGTGGCGGCGTCCGGCCAGACAGTTGCGGCACTTGCCGCAGACCAGGTGGCCCTCGCCGCTGACCAGGTCGCCCACGGCGATGTCGACGACGTCGGAGCCGATCGCGGCGACCTCGCCGACGAACTCGTGGCCGAGGACGAGCGGGGTCTTGATGGACTGCTGCGCCCAGCCGTCGTAATTGCGGATGTGCAGGTCGGTGCCGCAGATGCCGGTACGGAGCACCTTGATCAGCACGTCCGAGGGACCCGTCTCCGGCTCGGGCACGTCCATCAGCCAGAGTCCCGGCTCGGCCTTCTGCTTCACGAGTGCCTTCACGGCTGCGGCTCCCTGTACCTGGTACGGCGTTGATGTCCCCGGGCCGGGGGCATGCCAGAGGAAGCCTGCGGCCCGGGGAAGTATGAGAGGGACGGTGGCAGCGCGCTCGACCGGCTGCCGCGCACCATCCTCCGCCGTCACGGAGAAATCTGCCGTACCCCGCGCCCCAGGTCCATCGAGGATTTCTTAAGCGCGCCCGCAGCTTGGCTTCACGCCCTGTCGTACGGGCGCGGCACCGCCTGCTCCGTTCGGCGGACGCCCACCGGGTCAGGTGTACCGCCGCGGTGCGGGGGCCGAGCGGAAAGCGGCCCCGCGGTGCCCGGCACCTGCCCGATACCCTGACCGGATGACCCAGCACCCCACTGCGGACGAGCAAAGGCCCGCGAACCGGGGGCCGAAGGCCGCCGCCGGCAACCGGGCCGCGCTGGTCTCCGCAGCCCGGGAGATCTACGCGGCGCAGGGTCTGGACGCCCCGCTCTCCGGGATCGCCCGCAGGGCCGGGGTCGGGCAGGCCGTTCTGTACCGCCACTTCCCGGACCGGAACGCCATCGCGGCCGCGGTCCTGGAGGAGAACGTGCGCCAGATCGAGCAGGCGGCCGGCGAGGGTACGAGTCTCTCCGGGGTCCTGGGCGTGCTGACCTGGCACCTGACACAGTCGGCGGCCTTCATCAGCCTGCTGCACGCCGACGAGGCGAGCGGGCACCCGCGGCAGCACACCCGCACGTTCGCCCGGGACATGCACGACCGGGTCGAGCGCGCCCTGTGGGGGTGCCTGCCGGACGGTCACCGGCTGGGTGCGCCGGACGTCCTCATGCTCGCCGTCTCCATGGTCTCCGGAGCCGTCACCGGCCCGACCCGCGAGAGGCGTGAGGTCCGGGCGCTGGCAGCCTGGCGCCTGCTCGGCGTCGAGGTGGGGCCGGTGCGGCCCTTCGAGGGGTGCGAAGCCTCCTAGGGGTGTGCGGTCAGCCGCCGTTGGACTGGCGGATGCCCTTGGCGAGCGCGTCGAAGGTGTACAGGTAGCCGCCGGCGGGTCCGCTGACGGTCATGTACGCCGTGGTACCGCCGGGCTCGATCGCCACGTTGGTCGCCGACTCCAGCCCTTCGGTGCGGGCCGGGACCTCCACCGTCGCGAGGCGCTCGCCGTACTTGCTGTACACGGCCATCGCGGGTCGGCCGTGCAGTGCCTGGTACAGGTTGCCGTCGGCGTCCACCGCGATCGAGTCGGTCTGGGCGACGCCTGCGTCGACGCGGACCGCCGTGTGCCGGCCCGCCATTCCGGGTCGCTGCTCGACGGGAAGGTAGGAGATCCGGTTCTCCGTCAGTTCGCTGACCCACAGCCCGCGGTAGTCCACGTCGAACGAGATGCCGTTCGTCGCGGAGAGCCCGCCGGCCAGGACGGTGGCGTCGCCGCCGTCACGGCCGATGCGCACCACGCGCCCGCGCGCCTCACCCTCGGACATGCCGAGGGCGTCGCTGACGTACAGATTGCCGTCCGGGTCGAAGGCGATGTCGTCGGGCTGCATCCGGGCGCCGTCGACCTCGCCGGTGAAGAAGGTGCGCCTGCCGCTGCCGTCCGGGGCCAGGGAGACGATCTCGCCGTGGGCGAAGTCGGACAGGTAGAGCCGCCCGTCGTACGGGCTGAACTGGGCCGAGGTGTAGGCCCCCCGGCTGTCGGTGAACACCTTGCGCACCGTCTTCTTCCGGACATCCACACGCAGTACCTTCGGCTTCCCGGCGGGCGCGGTGACGTCGACGACGTTCAGCTTGCCGTCCGCGCCGAAGACCGGGCCCTCCAGCAGAGTCATCCCGGTCTCCTCGTGCACCGTGGTCAGCCGCATGAGCTCACGGGCGGTGACGGTCCTGCCCGAAGCAGAGGATTCCGCCCTTCCGCCGGGGGTGTACGTCTCGCTGCCGCACCCGGTCAGAGCCAGCGCGCCCAGGGTGGCGAGCACGGCCAGTGAGCGGTTCCGGAGTCGTCGCATGAGGTGTCCCTCTTCCTGTCCGAAGATCGACGTGCACCGGCACCCTAACCGGACAGACTTGTCCGGTTGTTGTTACGGTGCGGAAGGCCGCCCGGATCCACGGCAGTTCGGCCGCCCATGGGCGGTTCGGCCCGCAACGGACAGACGCACAACCGACAAAGAGAAGACGAGGCCCCCCACATGACGTCGCCTCAGACCCCGAGCCCCGATGAGCTCTCCGCGCTGCGCGGGCGCTACCGCCGCGAACGTGAGCGGCGGGTACGGCCCGACGGCCCCCGCCAATATCGCGCCGCAGAAGCCGAGTTCGGCTTCTACGCCGCCGACCCGTACGTGGCGGAGCAGGGCGAGCGCGAGCCGCTGTGCGACACCGTCGACGTCGCCGTCATCGGCGGCGGGTTCGGCGGGATCCTCGCCGGAGCACGTCTACGTCAGCGGGGCGTGGAACGCGTCCGCCTCGTCGACAAGGGCGGCGATTTCGGCGGCACCTGGTACTGGAACCGGTACCCGGGCATCCACTGCGACATCGAGTCCCACGTATACCTGCCGATGCTCGACGAGACCGGGTACGTACCGCGGTGGAAGTACTCCCCGGGAGAGGAGATCCGGCGTCACGCGGTACGGATCGCGCAGAAGTACGACCTCTACTCGGACGCCCTCTTCTCGACCACCGTCACCGCCCTGAACTGGGAGGAGAGCTCCCGTACATGGATCGTGACGACTGACCGCGGCGACACGTTCCGGGCGACGTACGTCGTCACCGCCACCGGCACCCTGTCCGATCCGAAGCTGCCGGGGATACCCGGAATCGAGAGCTTCGCGGGGCACACGTTCCACACCTCCCGGTGGGACTACGCCTACACCGGCGGCTCCCCCGAGGGCGGCCTGACGGGGCTGGCGGGCAAGCGGGTGGGGGTCGTCGGCACCGGCGCCACCGGCGTGCAGGTCATTCCGATGCTGGCCGAGGACGCGGGGCACGTCCACGTCTTCCAGCGCACCCCCTCCACGGTGGACGTGCGCGCCAACCGTCGCACCACGGCCGCCGACGTCGGCGCGGACCGCGAGGGCTGGGCCGGTGCGCGGCGCGAGAACTTCCTGCGCATCGTCTCGGGCGAGGCGTTCGGCGAGGATCTCGTGGCGGACGGCTGGACGTCGTCGGCCGGTCTGCTGGAGAAGCTGTTGCCGAGCTTCCGACGCCCCGATGACCGGGAGGACTTCGAAGCCGCCTACGAGGCCGCCGACGCCGCCAAGATGAACGAGGTACGGACCCGTGTCGAGCGGACCGTCGCGGACCCGGCGACGTCCGAGGCGCTCAAGCCCTGGTACCGGTACGCCTGCAAGCGCCCCACCTTCTCCGACCTGTACTACCCGGCGTTCAACCGGAGCAACGTGACCCTGGTCGACACCGCGGACACCCACGGCATCGAACGTGTCACCGAGGACGGCGTGGTGGTGAACGGCACCGCGTACGCACTCGACTGCCTGATCTTCGCCACCGGGTTCTCCGTCGGCGTCTCCGGCGTCCTCTCCGGAAAGCTGCCCGTCCACGGCCGGGGAGGCACCCAACTGCTCCACGCCTGGGGGCAGCACGGTATCCGGAGCCTCCACGGCTTCACCTGCAACGGCTTCCCGAATCTGATCCAGATGGGTTCGCTGCAGAACGCGAGCAGTGTCAACTACACGCACATCCTCGACGAGCAGGCCGTGCACGCGGCCGCCCTCGTCTCGGCCGCCGAGGACGGGGGCGCGCTCCTCGAACCCTCCCGCGAGGCCGAGGACGCCTGGCTCGCCACGATCACACAGGGCGCCCCGGATCACGAGTGGTTCCACGCCGAGTGCACTCCCGGCTACTACAACCGTGAAGGGCGCGGCCGCCCCAATGGCCCGCACGCCTATCCACACGGTGCCGCCGCCTTCCACGAGCTCCTGCGCCGCTGGCGGGAGGAGTCCATGGACGAGGCGCTCACCCCGTAGGGAGCAGCGTCACCCCTTCCGGAGGAACTCCCGCATGTGCCGGGCGAGTTCCTCCGGCCGGTCCTCCGGGATCAGGGTGTAGCTGTCCGCGATCTCCACCAGCTCGCCCCTGGGCAGCATGCCGGCCAGTCGGCGTCCGTGTTCCGGCGGCATGACCTTGTCCTCCGCGGCCCAGGCGACGAGCGCCGGCCGGTCGAAGGTGCGCAGGGCCTCCGCCCAGCGCAGGAGTTCGGCCTTCGGCGGCACACCCAGAACGTACTTGCGCAGGTCGCGGCGGATCTCCTTGGAGCTCCACAGCGGCCGGAACCAGGCGTCCATCACCGCGTCCGGTACCGGCCGCTTGCTCATCCGGCCCCAGGTCATCGGCAGCCGCCGCATCGGCTTGAGCTTCAGCAGCGTGAAGGCCACGTTCAGGCCGCCGGGCATCTTGGCGGAGGCGTACAGGTTGTTGCCGGGCAGGCCGGGCGGGAAGTTGTCGAAGGCCTCGCAGGAGGTGATGACCAGCTTGCCGATCCGCTGGTCCCGGCCGTCCGCGACCAGGGCCTGGGCGCCGCCCCAGTCGTTCATGACCAGGGTGACGTCGCTGAGGTCGAGCGCTTCGAGGAACTCCGCGACCAGCCGTGCCACGCCGAGGACCGAAAGGTCGGCGTCGGGCTTCATCGGCCGCCGGTGGCCGCCGAGCGGCAGCGTCGGCACGATGCACCGATGGCCGTCCCGCAGATCCGCGACGACGTGCCGCCACAGCGAGCCGTCCATCGCCACACCGTGGAGCAGGACCACGACGGGCCCGTCGCCGCCGGTGTCCTCGTACTCGACGATTCCTGCGGAGAGCTCCAACTCAGCCATTCGGCGCTCCTCTTCGCCGGCAGTCCCGCACTTGTCGCCTCACCGTACCCAGCGTCGGGGAGGGTACCTGCTGCACACGTCAAGACGTTGCGGCGACTGCGGGAACGTTCGTCGATTGACATGAACAGGTCTTGACCACTGAAGCCGCAGCTCCCTAATGTGAGCAGGCATCAGACGTCTGCTGTCCGTTTTCAGAAAATGGAGTTTTTCCATGCCCGGAAGACGAACCATGCTCCTCTCTGCGCTTTCACTACCGCTGGCATCTCTTCTGGCCACGGCCCCCACCGCAGCAGCACAGGCCGCCGCACCGGCCGCCTCGCAGTCCTTCTACGTCGACTGCGGCGCCACCGCCGCGGGCGACGGAACCCAGGCCACACCCTGGAACGCACTGGCACCGGTGAACGCCCACACGTTCCAGCCGGGTGACTCGATCCTCCTCAAGCGCGGCTCGACCTGTACCGGCCAGACGCTCTCCCCCAAGGGCTCGGGCGCGACCGGAGCGCCGATCGTGGTCGACGCCTACGGCACGGGTGCCAAGCCCGCACTGGTCGGCGCGGGACAGGTCACCGACGTCGTACAACTCGCGGACCAGCAGTACTGGGAGATCCGCAACCTGGACATCTCCAACAAGGGCGCGGCCGCGGCGACCCGGCGCGGTGTCCACATCACCAGGACCGACTCGGGCACCGGAACCTACTACCGGCTCACGGGTCTCGACATCCACGACGTCAACGGGAACCAGACCAAGAAGGACGACGACGCCAGCGCCGGAATCTTCTTCGAGGTCCTGGGGAACACGAAGCCGACGAAGTTCGACGACGTCGTCCTCACAGGCAACACGGTGCGGGCCGTGGACCGTTACGGCATCCACTTCTGGACCCGGTGGATGCAGCGCCCCCAGCTCGCCAACGCCAACTGCGGTACGACCTGCGGGGCATGGACCCCGCAGACGCGGGTCGTCATCCGCGGGAACACCGTCACCGACATCGGCGGCGACGCGATCGTCCCGCATCACACCGAGGGCGCGCTCGTCGAGTACAACAAGGTCGACGGCTTCCGCGAGCGCGAGCCCGCGCACTGCGCGGCCGGCATCTGGGGGTGGAACACCCAGGACACGCTGTACCAGTTCAACGAGGTGAGCGGCGGCAAGAGCACCTGCGACGGGCAGGGACTCGACCTCGACGAGGGCAACATCCGCACCATCTACCAGTACAACTACAGCCACGACAACGAGGGTGGCTTCATCCTCCTGTGCAACGGCGGCGGATCGACGACCGCCGACAACATCGTCCGGTACAACATCAGCCAGAACGACGGCGGCCAGCTCTTCGACATGGTCTGCGCCAAGACGACGAACACGCAGATCTACAACAACACCTTCTACCTCTCGAAGCCGGTCGAGATCATCAGCAACTCGAACGGTTCGACGTCGGCGAACGCCACGTTCACCAACAACATCTTCCACGTGGCGACGGACGGGGCGAGCTACGTCAACGCCGCGGGCCTCGGCTACGACTCGAACGTCTTCTACGGCACCCACCCGGCCGGTGAGCCGGCCGACGCCCACAAGGTGACGACCGACCCGAAGCTGACGGCCCCCGGCACCGCCACCTCGCGCACGGACGCCGACGGCTACCGCCTCCAGGCGGGTTCCTCCGCCCTCGCCAACGGTGCGGTGGTGGCGAACGCGGGCGTACGTGACTACTTCGGCGGCCCGGTCGCGGCCGGCTGCGTACCCGACCGCGGCGCGCACCAGTCGTCCACCACCTGCATCAAGCCGACGGGACCGACGGCCGGGATCAACCGGATCTCCGCGGGAACCCAGGCGATCGACGTACCGGCACACTCCACGGCCCAGGGCACCCAGCTGGTCGGCTGGCTCTGGAACGGCGGCGACAACCAGAAGTGGAACGTCACGGCCAACGGCGACGGCACGTACACGCTGAAGAACGTGCGGAGCGGCCTGTGCGCCGAGGTCTACCAGAACTCCAAGGCGGCGGGGGCCGCCATCGACCAGTGGGCGTGCAGCGGTGACGCGAACCAGCGCTGGACCGCCACCCCCGCGACCGGCGGCTACACGCTGACGAGCAAGTCCAGCGGACTGCTGCTCACCGCGGGCGGCACCACGGACGGGGCGCTGCTCACCCAGCAGGCGGCCTCCGCCGCCGCGGTCCAGACGTGGGCCTTCACCAAGCTGTCCTGACCGGACCGCGACAGACAGGGCGGGGCCGGGTGCCGAAGGCGGCATCCGGCCCCGTTCGCGCGGCTGCCACAGGGCTCAGCCCCGCGGCCAGGGCCGCCCGTCGAGACGCTCGATGTCGCGATTGAGGCGGGCGAGCCCGTCCGCGAGCTGCGCGGCCTCCTCCGGGGTCCACTCGGCCAGCACGCGCTGCAGACCCTCCCGGTTCTCGGCCCGGTCCTTGTCCAGCCGGTGCTCACCCTCGGCCGTGATGACGAACTTCCGGGCGATCCCGCCGTCCGGGTCGGCGATACGCTCGACGACACCGACCCGCAGCATCGCGGCGGTCTGCCGGTTCAGCGTGGAGGTGTCCAGACCGAAGGCGTCCCGAAGCTGGCCGATGGACATCGGACCCTCGACCCGGATGCGGCTGAGGAGGATGTAGGCGCTCCGGTCGAGCCGCCCGCCGCCCCGCGAGGTCAGCAGACTCATATGCCGGCCGAGCAGCATCGTCTCGAACTCGATCCGTTCCACAGGCATGTCCACGCGAGGCTTCCTTCGACTGCCGGGCTCGCCTCCCCGCGGGGCGGGCGACCTCTTTTGTACATATATACCACACGTGTGCACCATGCATTCAATGTGCATCATGCACATCTCGTGTCGGGTGCACATCGCCTGGATGTGTGGCCGAAAAGGTTTGAGCGGCGCCCCACCACCCGAAACGGTTGTCCTGTCCCTCCCAGGGGCAGGACAACCCGCTTTCCCCTCGTACCCGTCGCCGCCCCCGCCGTAGACTCGCCGGATGGCGAAGTATTTCGACGTACATCCCGAAAATCCCCAGCGACGCACCATCACGAGCGTGGCCGAAAGCATCCGCTCCGGGTCACTCGTCGCGTATCCGACGGACTCCTGCTACGCACTCGGGTGTCAGCTCGGCAGCCGTGACGGCATCTCCCGCATCCGCACGATCCGCAATCTCGACGACCGTCATCACTTCACGCTCATGTGCCAGAACTTCGCCCAGCTCGGGCAGTTCGTACAGATCGACAACGACGTGTTCCGCGCCATCAAGGCCGCGACCCCCGGCCAGTACACCTTCATCCTTCCGGCGACGAAGGAGGTGCCGCGCCAGTTGCTGCACCCGAAGAAGAAGACCGTCGGTGTCCGCATCCCCGACCACGCTGTCGTCCAGGCCCTGTTGGAGGAGCTCGGCGAGCCGCTGCTCTCCAGCACCCTGCTCCTGCCCGACGAGGAGGAGCCGATGACCCAGGGCTGGGAGATCAAGGAACGCCTCGACCACGAGGTGGACGTCGTCGTCGACTCCGGCGACTGCGGCACGGAGCCGACCACCGTCATCGACTTCTCCAGCGGCGAGCTGGAGATCGTACGACGCGGAGCCGGCGACCCCTCCCGCTTCGAGTAATCCAAGTAACCGGACGCGGGGCCGGGCCGAAAGGCCCGGCCGGGTCAGAACAGCAGGTCCAGCTCCACGCGAACCGTCTTTCCCGGCCGCCCCGGGGGTACGCGCTCCAGTACCGCCCACCGGTCCGCCAGTGCCTCGACCAGCACCAGCCCGTGCCCGCTGCCGGACCCGGGCGGCGGTTTCACGACCTCCCCGGGGCCCGGCGGGCGGCATTCGCCCCGGGTGTCGGTGACCTCGATACGGAGCGTGCCGAGCGTCTCCGGATCACCCATGGCGAGGGCGAGCCGCAGCTCGAAGTCCCTTCCCGGTACGCGTCCATGGGTCACCGCGTTGGCCGCCAGCTCGGCCACCAGCAGCGCCGCGGTGTCGGACGCGTCCGTGCGGTACGGGACGCCCCAGGCGTGCAGCTGATGAACGGCGAGCCTGCGGGCGAGCCGTGCGCCCCGGGGTGTGGAGCTGAACCGCTGCACGAACAGCCGCTCGGTGCACGGTCGGTGTGGGGTGACGGGTGCTTCCATGCGCTCAGCCTTGCCACCCCGGACCGCGCCGACCAGCCACGCCACTCGTACGCTCGGTCAGCGTACGAGTACGGAGAGTGGACGGTACGCGTAACGATGCGTAACCATGGGCGAGTTGCGGACCGGGAACAGGCGCGCGGAAGGTGGCCGCACATGACCGACAGCTTGGTGGAGACGGGCGGAACGACGGCGACGTGCGGGGAGCCCGAATCCTCGGACAGCCTCAAGGCGTTCGGGGAGGTGCTCAAGGTCCTGCGCAAACGGGCCGGGCTCACGCAGGAGGAGTTCGCCCCGCTGGTGCGGTATTCGGTGACGATGGTCGCCTCGATCGAGCAAGGGCGCCGCTTCCCGCCGCCCGCGTTCGTGGAGCGGGCCGAGGACGTGCTGGACGCCATGGGGGTGTTGCGGGCGGCGGCCAAGCATCTGTCGCGGCGGCCGGGGCTGGCCAGCTGGTTCCGCCAGTGGGCCCAGTTGGAGCGGGAGGCGATCATCCTCCAGACGTACGAATGCCGGTTGGTTCCGGGTCTGTTGCAGACGGAGGCGTATGCGAGGACGCTGTTCGCCGAAAAGTTGCCGCCGATGGGCGACGAGCAGATCGAGGCCCAGGTGGCGGCCCGGCTGGAACGCCAGGAGCTGTTACGGCAGCGACCCAACACTGCATACAGCTTCATCCTTGAAGAGCATCTGCTGCTGCGTAGAACCGGTGGCCGGGCTGTCACTGCCGAGCTGATCGAGCACCTGCTGGAACTGGCTTCCCTCCGCAACATCGAGCTTCAGATCATGCCGGTGGTGCGGGAGCGTCATGCGGGAATCGACGGACCCATGCAGCTCCTTGAGACTCCCGAGAACCGCTGGCTCGGCTACTCCGAGGGACAGGAAAGCGGCCAGTTCATCTCCGATCCCAAAGTCGTCAGCACGCTCCAAATGCGATATGCCAGGATGCGTTCGCAGGCTCTCTCACTGGAGGACTCCCTGAGCCTGCTGCGGCAGATGCGAGGAGCGTAATGAACACGACGGAACTGACCTGGTTCAAGAGCAGCTACAGCGGCAGCTCCGGCGACTCCTGTGTGGAAGTCGCCCTGTCCTGGCACAAGTCGAGCTACAGCAGCGGCTCAGGCGACTCCTGCGTAGAGGTCGCCACCTGCCCCACCACCGTCCACATCCGCGACTCCAAGGTCGAGGAGGGCCCCCAGCTCGCCCTCTCCCCCACATCCTGGACGCGCTTCGTGGCGTACGCCGTCCAGAGCTGAGCGCACCGCTCCACCACTCCACCCGCCCGCCCGCCCAACGGAGGACCCGACCGACCATGCCCCGTGCCGTCACCCTGATCCGCTCCGCCGCCCTGTCCGACGTCGCCGAGTACGCCTACGCGGCCACCGCCCCAGCCGAGGCGCGCCTGATCTTCCTGGCGGGGGCCTGCCCGCTGAACGAGGACGGTTCGACGGCGGCGGTCGGGGACTACGCGGGCCAGGCCGCGAAAGCCGTGGAGAACATGCAGACCGCGCTGCATGCGGCCGGCGCCTCCTTGGAGGACGTCATCAGCACCCGCGTGCTCGTCGCGTCCGCCCGGCAGGAGGACCTGGGGACCGCGTGGAAGGTGGTCCGGGCCGCCTTCGGTGACCATGACGTGCCCAGCACGTTGATGGGCGTCACCGTGCTCGGCTACCACGACCAGCTCGTCGAGATCGAGTCCGTCGCCGCCGTGCTCGACTGACACGCCCGGCCTTCAGCTCTTGAGGTACGGCTGAAGCAGAGTGCTCCATGCGTCGTTCATCTGCTCGAACTCAGCGGGGCACCTGGCCGCACGGGTCTCGGGCAGCACGCCGTCCGGGTTCTCCGCGCTTTGCACGACGCCCTGGAAGGAGCTGGGGTCGGAGCCGTACAACCAGCAGATCTCGTTGTAGAAGCGCTGGGCACTGAGCGAGTGCTCGTCCGAGAACTTCCCTGAGATGTCTCCCTGTTGGTCCGCCGCGGCGAGCGCGCCCCACGCGTCGATGGCACTCACCGCGTACTCGCGGTGCAGGGAGTCACCCACGAGCAGCAGGGTGGCGAGCTGGTCGGCCGCGTCCTCCTCCTTGCCGGTGGTCGCCAGGCCGTAGACGTCGATCAGCCCGTGGCCCAGTTCATGGAGGACGGAACTGTTGGTGAAGCCGATGAGGTCGTCCTCGGTGGCCCGCGTCTGCTGGGCCTCGGTGCCCGTGGTGTTCTGCGCGCTGAAGACGGGGGCGAACTGGGAGATGAGTTCGTAGCAGAGCGTGATGCTCTGCGTCTTGGGGTCCCAGAAGGCGTTGACCTCACCGCAGCTGCGCCCGGTCAGGGGTATGTTCTGGGGCAGGGCGATCCGGGAGTTGGCGTGCGCCGCGACGCCTTCCAGGACTTCGTTCGCCTGAAGGAACTGCTGGGCCTGCTGGTCCTCCTGGGTCGCACCGGCCTCGTAGGTGACGACGAGTTCCCCGGTGCCCTGAGGGGCGGGAGTGGTCTTCTGCGGTAGCGCGGCGTCCCGGACCGGGCTCCCTGTCGCCGGCGCGGTCGGTGCGGCCTGGACCGTGTGCCCGCGCGCGGCGCCGGCGGTGCCCGATGCGCAGCCCGTGACCGATGCGATCGCGAGGGAGGCGGCGAGCGCGACCATCGCCCGTGTTCGCGTACTGGTGCCTTCCACCTGATCCACCTTTCTGACCCGGTGAGGGTCCGGCGTGGGAGCCGGTGGCGTGGGGAACCCGGGGTTTTTCCGGCCGATGGACCGACCCGCGTACCTCAGGGACCAACCTGACAGCGGGAGGGCAGGGGCGCTCGCGGCAATCCGCCATTCGGGTGGCAGGCCGGGTCGGGACCAGGGCCCCGGCGAGTGCCTGGATCGCCCCACCCTGGGTGATTCAGGCACTCGCCGGGGCCCTGGCTTCACCCTTGCCACCCGCGGTCCGCGTGGCAAGATCGCCGGATGCTGAAGCTCACCGATTTCATCATCGACTGCCCCGAGCCCATGAAGCTCGCGGCGTTCTACGCCGAGGTCACCGGCGAACCCGTCAAGCCCGACAGCGACGACAACTGGGCCGGCATCAAGTTGGGCAAGATCGAGCTCGCGTTCCAGCGCGTCGACAACTTCCGCGCCCCGAACTGGCCCGACGACGAGCACCCCAAGCAGTTCCACCTCGACTTCGAAGTCGACGAGTTCGAACCCGAGGAACAGCGCCTCACCGCCCTCGGCGCCACCCTCCGCAAGGACTTCGTCGGCGAGGAGGGCTACGGCTGGCGCGTCTACACCGACCCGGTCGGCCACCCCTTCTGCCTGTGCCGCAACAGGCGCGTCCAGTGGATCGACGGCGAGCCCGTCGGGCTCTGACGGACACCGCATGGGCCCGGGGGCTCCGGGCATGGCCCCGGCGAGTACCTGGATCGCCCCACCCTGGGGTGATTGATCTCGATGGCGAGCCCCGGAAGCAGATGAACACGGCACCTGTGGATCATGTAGTTCTCTACGCTGCAAGATCCATGAAGGTGCCGTGTTCGTTCCTCCATCATCTCCTGTCGCTGTCCGTGCGCCTCATGCGCCCTGCCTGGAAGCTCTCCGCGAGGGTGTGGCCAAGGACCAAGTCCGTGGCCTGGTTGCCGAGTTCGAGTCGGTCACCGATCCGCGAGGGGCCTGCGGAGTGCGCTACCGGCTCTCCTCTGTCCTGGCCCTGGTGGTCTGCGCGATGACCCCGTCCGGCCACGACTCGATCACCGCGGCGGCGGAGTGGTGCCGACGTGCGACGCCGGAGGAGCTGGCCGCCTTCGGCCTGCCGTACCACCCGCTCCTTGGCCGCTACCGGATCCCGAGTGAGAAAACCATGCGCAGCATCCTGGGGCGGCTCGATCCCGGCGAGATCAGCGCGGCCGGGCACGACTACCTGCGGCCCCTGCTGTCCGCACGGTCCCGCCGTCCGGAGCCGGTGATGCCCGACGGTGGCACCGAGCGTGAACAGCGTCGGGCCCACCGGGCGGCCGCCCGCGCCGAGCCGGTACGCGGCGGCGGGCGATCGCAGCGGACGGTAAGTGCCTGCGCGGCGCCAGACGCCCCGACGGCAGGCGCGTCTTCGTCCTGTCCGCCGTCCGGCACGGCGACGGTGTCACGCTCGCCTCCCGCGAGATCGGCGCGAAGACCAACGAAATCCCCGAGTTCGCACCCCTGCTCGACCAGATCGACGACGCGGATCTCGCGGGGGCGGTCGTCACCGCCGACGCCCTCCACGCCCAACACGACCACGCCACCTACCTGCGCGAACGCGGCGCCCACTACCTGCTGACCATCAAGAACAACCAGCGCAGACATGCCCGTCAACTCCACGCCCTGCCCTGGAAAGACATCCCCGTGATTCACCGCGACGACGCCCGGGGACACGGCCGCCACGAGCAGCGGCTCGTACAGGTCGTCACCGTCGACGGCCTGCTCTTCCCGCACGCAGCACAGGTCCTGCGTATCCAGCGCCGTCGTCGTCTCTACGGGGCGAAGAAGTGGTCCAGCGAGACCGTCTACGCCGTCACCGACCTGCCCGCCGAGGAAGCGAACGCAGCCGAGATCGCATCCTGGGCTCGCGGCCACTGGACCGTGGAGAACACCGTCCACTGGTGCCGAGATGTCACCTTCAACGAGGATAAGTCCCAGGTCAGGACCCACAATGCGCCCGCCGTACTCGCTGCCCTCCGCGACCTGATCCGCAGCGCGCTCAAGCTCGCCGGCTACGTCAACACCGCCGCCGGACGACGAGCCCACACCGACCGCCCCCGCGTCCTCACCCTCTACGGCATCACATGATCAAACCGGACGAGCCAGGCACTCGCCGGGGCCCTGGGGTCGGGACGCTGTCGGGCAACGCTCCGGGAGCGGGGACCCCAAGGTGCCGGGCACGCCGTCCGGGACGCCATAGGAATCCCCTATAGCACCTGCTTACATTTCGTCTTTGCCTCTCCTTCTCTCCCGAACGTACCGTCAGAACAGCTCGACGACGAAGAATTCCACTTCTGCCGGGCGGACACGTACTCATTCCTGAGAGGACCAGCGACATGACCACGACGGAGAATGGATCGGGAACGCAAGAACTCGCCGGAAAGCGGGCCCTGGTCACGGGTGGCTCTCGCGGAATCGGAGCAGCCATCGTGCGCCAACTCCGCGATGCCGGCGCCGAGGTGCTCACCACCGCCCGGTCGGCAGCACGTACGGTGCCGGACGGCGTCACCTTCGTCGAGGCCGACGTGCGGACACGGGCCGGTGCGGAGACCATCGCCGCGGCCGCGCAGAAGACGCTCGGCGGGGTGGACATCCTGGTCAACAACGCGGGTGGGGCGGGGCCGTTCCTGCAGACCGCGGACATCCCGGACGAGGAGTGGCAGAACCAGCTGGATCTGAACTACCTGGCCTCCGTGCGGCTGGACGCCCTGTTGGCGCCGGGAATGCGGGAACAGGGTTCGGGGGCGATCGTGCACGTGTCCTCGGCCGCGACCCCGTTCACGCCCCCGCCGTTCCTGCACTACACCGCGGCGAAGGCCGCGTTGGAGAACTACAGCCGTGGGCTGGCCCAGGAGCTGGCACCGTCCGGTATCCGGGTCAACATCGTCAGCCCCGGCAGGACCGAGACCCCCGGCGGCGAGGCGACGCGCGAGGAGTGGGCGCGCATGCTCCCGGGGTCCGGCGCGGACAACAGCGGCGTGCCGCTGGGACGCGTCGGCCGGCCCGACGACATCGCCGACGCGGTGCTGTTCCTTGTTTCCGACCGGGCGAGCTGGGTGACCGGGAATATTCTCACCGTGGACGGCGGCGAATTCCCCAGGAGCTGACGCGTACGGAATTCCGGAGCGCAGACATGAAAGTGGTGGGGGCGCCCGAGAAGGCGCCGCCACCACGTGCGTACTGCGGGGGTTAATTGAGTGTCAGGAAGGTTCCCGCGCCGTTCGGGTATTCGATCCAGACGGTGGACCGGGCTCCCGCCGGAACGCCGGACCAGGTGGCGGTCAGGTCGGTCGGGGTGCCGGGGGTGACACGGGCGTGGTCGGGCGTGACCGTGACCTTGCCGGTGACCGGGCTGTCCTCGGTGATGTTGTTCACCTGGTAGGTGTACGGGGTGACGGTGTCGTCCGTACTGCCGAGGGCGACCACGGCCACGAAGATCGTCCCTGCGTTCGGCTGCCGCAGGCTGATGGTGGATGTTCCGTTGCTGTCGGGATCAGCGAAAGCACCGTCCTGCAGGACGCCGTCGACCATCCGGCCCCAGACGACGCCGACGATGGTGTCTGCCGCCGGGTCGAAGTGGATCGTGATCTGGGAGGCCTTGGTGCCGGCCGGGATGTTCGCCTCGTAGTAGGTCTCGGCAGCGGTTCCGGTCAGAGTGCCCTTGGTGAGGGGCGAGGAGACCGGGCCGTTGGCGGTGGCCGTGAGGGTGCTGGTGGCCGGGGTGACGGAGTAGGTGGTCTCGCCGCTCGTGCCGGTGCCCTTGACCTCGTCAGGGGCGTGGACGCTCTGCGGGGTGACGGCGATCGGGCTGCGGACGGTGGTGCGGCCCGAGGTCCAGGTGAGGGAACCGGTGTCGAGGGCTCCCGAGTGCGCGGTGGTCACGTCGAGCTTGACGGTGAAGGTGCGCTTCTGTCCGGCGTGGCTGAAGTGCAGGACGGACGGGGAGACGGTGGCCTTGATGCCGGGGAGGTCGACCTTGGCCCGGTAGGTGCCGGCCGAGGTGGCGGTGACGGTACGGGTGACCGTCTGGGTGCCGAAGAGCTCACCGATGGCGATGGAGGGGTAGTTGAGGTCGCTGGGATCGATGGCCTCGGTGCCGGTCCGGGTGTCGATGCCGACACCTTCGAGGTAGGCCAGCCAGTCCTTTTCGTTGGAGTCGTAGACGAGTCCCGGCCGGAGCATCGCCCGGGCCTCGACCTCGCCGGCGCCCTGGGCGAAGACGTCGCCGCTGTTCCTGCCGTCGTCGGTCTTGGTCGGGGAAGCGGTGGTCATCATGGCCGACTTGATGCTCATCGGGGACCAGGTGGGGTGCTCGGAGAGGTAGAGGGCGGCGAGACCGGCGATGTGCGGGGTCGCCATGGAGGTGCCGGAGTAGAAGTCGAAGTCGCGGCCGTGGTTACCGGGCGGAGCGACGGCGGCGAGGATGGTGGCACCGGGCGCGGTGATGTCGGGCTTGAGGAGGTCGCCCTTGCCCACGAGGGAGGGTCCGCGGGAGGAGAAACCGGCGACCTGCGGGTAGGTGGCGCCCTTGCCGCCGCTGGTGAGGGTGGCGGTGGCGCCGTCCGTGGCGGCGTAGTCGCGTACGGCGGTGGCGTCGGAGCCGCTCAGGTGGACGGTCGGTATGGAGTGCAGGTCGCCGTCGCTGCTCTCGTTACGCAGGTTGACCAGGACCATGGCGATGCCGCCGGCCCTCTTGACCTCGGCGGACTTGTCGATGCGGGCATTGGTGCCCCGGTCGCAGACGACGGTCTTTCCGGTGGTGAGCGCGGGGTCGAGCGTGCCCGCGATGCACAGGTCGGCGTCGGCGGTGTCGGCGTCGGCGTTCTTGACCGCGGCGGCACGGACGAGGGGCGCGGAGCCGACGGTGTCGTGCACGCTGGTGCTGATGCCCGTGTAGCTCTTCCCGTTGCCGAGGGTGACGGTGCCCGTGTAGGGGGCAATGGTTCCGGCGGCGACGGTGGTGGTCCAGGGAGCCGTGTTGTCGAGGCTGGCGGCTTCGGGGCCGGCGTTGCCTCCGGCGGTGGCGACGAAGATGCCGGCGGCGGCGGCGTTGCGGAGCGCGACCTGGGAGGGGTCGTCGTAATCGCTCTCGAACATGGCGCCGAGGGAGTAGTTGATGACGTCCACACCGTCGGCGACGGCCTGGTCGATGGCGGCGACGAGGTCGCTTGTCAGGCCGCCGTCCTGGGTGCCGTCCTTGCTCTGCCAGAGGGCCTTGTAGACGGCGACGGTGGCGGCCGGGGCGACGCCGGAGATGGTGCCGAGGTCATTGCCGTCGGCGGTGGCCCGGACCCCGGCGTTGCCGGCCGCGGTCGATGCGGTGTGGGTGCCGTGGCCTTCGCTGTCGCGGGGGGATATGTAGCCGCCGCGGTTGGATTCGGGGACGTTCCGGAGCCAGCCCTCGCCGAAGTAGCGGGCGCTGATGATCTTCTCGTTGCAAGCGGCGGCGATGAAGCTCTCGCCGGTCTGGCAGGTGCCGGTGAAGGTGGTGCCGTCGGCCTTGTGCATGACGGTGGTCGTGCCGTCGAGGTAGGGCCGGTAGCGCTCGTCCTTGGAGGGCTTCTTGCCGTGCTTGCCGCTGGGCTTCTTGCTGGTGAGCGCCGGGGCCTTGAAGGAGGCGCTCTCGGGCCAGATGCCGGTGTCGATATCGCCGACGACGATGCCCTGACCGGCCTTGGCCGTGCCACCGAGAGCGGCCCACAGTCCCTTGCGGCCGGAGAGGCCCAGGAAGTCGGTGGAGTTCTTGTCGTCGGTGGCCTGGTGGAGCCGGTCGGGCGCGATGTTGGTGACGCCCTCGGTGCGGGCCAGCTGGACGAGCTGGGCGGCGTTGAGGTGGGCGCTGAAGGTGTTGGTGGTGACGGCGTAGTGCTGGCTGACGGTGGCGCCGACCTTCTTGGCTACATGCGTCTGCTCGTCCGTCAGGTGGGAGCGGTAGCGCTTGGCGTTCGCGCTGGTGACGTCGAGCTTCCTGCCCGCGGTGGGCCGCGTGGCGGGGAGGTCGTCGACGCTGCCGTCGTACGTGACGAGCGGCTGGTCGGCGAGGGTGATCAGGTAGGTGCCGGCAGCCGGAGGACTGGCGGGGCCCGTCGCGGAGGCGGGGGTGGCGAGGGGCAGGCTGAGGGCGGCGAGGGTGGTGGTGAGCAGGGCACCGATGGTGCCGCGCCGGATGCGGGACGCTCTTCGTGGCTGAGGTGTCACGGATTTCCTCACGGGTGTTCGGGCATGCCGGAGAGGCGAGCGGGGGCACTCGCCCGGGGTGTGAGTCGGCGACTTGGGGTGACGAACCGCCGTTCATGTGGGGTGATCGATAGGCGATTCGAGAGAAGTGAACGCTGTGCGATCACTTGGTGTCCAGATAATCTGATGGCGTGTTTGGCGCGGTGACCAAACGCGCCACCTGCGGGGGGACGATCGGCCGGTGACCTGCACTGCCCGTATCTGTCCGGGCGGCCCGACACGTGGGGCAGGGGAGGCTGATCTTGCTGGAAGCAGTGGGCGTGAGCACGTTCGACGAGGTCGTGTACCGCGTGGTTCTGACGGGGCCACAGGTCGCGGTGCGTGATCTCGCGGAGAGCGTGGGGGCCGGAGCGGCGCGTACCGGACAGGCGTTGAAGCGCCTCGCCGCTCTGGGGCTGGTGCGGCGGGTGGGGCGGGGCCAGTGGGAGGCGGTGAGTCCGCACTCGGCCTTGTCGGCGTTGCTGCACCTCCGCCGGTCGGAGACGGAGACGGTGTTCGCCGGGGTGGAGACGGAGTTCGCCGAACTGCATCGCCTGCACCGGGCCGGGCAGTTGCGGTCGGACCCGGGTGCCCTGGTGGAAGTGCTGACGGGTCAGGAGGTGATGGCCCGAAAGATCGAGGAGTTGAGCCGGTCCGTCACGACGCATCTGTGGACGCTGGACAAACCGCCGTATCTGGAGCCGGTGGGAGAGCCGCACCACAACGAGCGGGAGACGTCGACGACGAGGGAGTGGCGGGAGCGTGGCGTGGACATCCGGGGCGTGTACTGCCTGGAGTCGATCGAGCCGCCCGGGCGGCTGGAGTCGATTCTGAACCTGGCGGCGCTCGGGGAGCAGTCACGCCTGTTGCCGCACCTTCCGTTCAAGGCGCGGATCGTGGACCGGCGGGTCGCGGTGGTGCCGTTGGCGGGAGGGAGCAAGGACTCGATCGTGCTGGTGCATCCGTCGGGCCTGCTGGACGGTCTGATCGAGTTGTTCGAGGCCTACTGGGAGCGGGCCGAGCCCCTGCTTTCCGAAGGGCTCGGCGTGGTGGAGGGTCCCAGCGAGGAGGAGTTGATGCTGGTGCGGTTACTGCATGCCGGGTTCAAGGACCAAGCGATCGCACGGCAGTTGGGAGTCAGCGTGCGTACGGCGACGCGTCGGGTCGCGGCGTTGATGCGGAAGCTGAATGCGGTGACGCGGTTTCAGGCCGGAGTGGAGGCACGGGAGCGGGGCTGGGTCTGAGGCGACTCGGTCCGGGTCTCCCGGCGCAGAAGGTCGAGCAGGGCCGTCTCCCCCGGGCCCGCGTCCTGTCGGAGCACGGCGATGACGGGCTGCGAGACGGCCGGGAACACCGGGCGGACAAGGTGCTCGTAACCGTGGGGCACCGCGGAGGCCGGGACGAGCGTCACGCCCAGGCCATGGGCGGCCCAGCGCACGGCCGTCGCGATCTGCGTCACGCGGGCGGCCGTGGCCGGGGTCAGGTCGTTGTCCCGCAACACACCCAGCAGTACGCCGTCGATCGCACTGTCGCGGTCGAACCTCACCCACGCCTCCCCGTCCAGCTCACGCAGGTCGACCCGGTCCGCGGCAAGCCGCCGGTCGCCGGGTCCGAGCACCACGACGAACTCCTCGTCGCCGAGGTGGTGGGCGTCGGCGGGGCTCCGCTCGCACGCCGCCATCAGGGCCAGGTCCAGCACGCCCCGGCGGCACAACCGCTCCAGCTCCGCGGAGCTCGGCTCCTCGAAGACGGTCACCTCCAGCTGCGGGAAGCGGCGGCGCAGCGCGTCCAGCGCGCCCGGCAACTGCCGCGTACCGAAGCCCATCTGCGCCGCGACCACCAGCTCGCCCACCAGCTCGTCGGCACCGGCCCGCGCCGTCGCCCTCGCCTTCCGCGCCGCGCTCACCGCGACCTCCGCCTCCCGCAGGAACGCGCGGCCGACCACGGTGGCCACGAGCCCGGTCGGAGTGCGGGCGAACAGTTCCACGCCGAGTTCCCGCTCCAGGTTGCGGATCTGCTGGGACACCGACGGCTGAGCCACGTGCAGCCGCTCCGCCGCAGCCGTCACCGAGCCCTCCTCGGCCACAGCCAGCGCGTACTCGAACTGACGAAGACTCATATGCTCCTGCTCCCCTCCCGGCGACGGGCTGCGGTCCACACCGCGGCCATCGTTGTTCGTCGTACTGACAGACAGCCGGTACATCGTGGCAGGTACCTCGTATATTCCGCTTCCCGGCTGCGGATTCGTCCCCCTCGCGGCCGGCGGCCCGGGACGCGCGGGCAGCCCACGAACTCCGCCAACTCGCCCCGGAGTCGCTCCTCGACTGAGTTGCCGCATGGATGAATCGGCGCGATGCTGGTGGCAAAGGCCGTTCGGGAATCCCGCAATGCGGGGTCGAGGGCCCGGCCAGGTGCAAGGACTGCGCGAATGTGCCGACACCGGTGCCGGCAGCAGATCCGTTCCAGAGTTCTGTCGGGGCACTCCAGAGTTCTGTCGGGGGAAGTCATCACCGACACCCGAAGGGGATACGCGTCATGATTGACGCCCGCACCCATGTCGTCGCACTGTCCCATCAGATCGACACGCTGGCTGCCGCGCCCGTTCACCCCCGGCTCGGGGCGGCCCGGGATCAGCTCGTGGCCGACTGCGCCGACCACCGCGCCTACGCACGGCTGGGCTCCCTGCTCGACCACGTGCTGTACCACGCGGCCTCGGACGGTGCGGAGATCGAACTGCTCGCGGAAGCATCGAAGATGTGGACGGAAGGTGTCGATCTCTATACCGAGGTCGGCAGAATTCGCAGTGAGATCGAGTCCGCCCTGGTCGATCCGTCGAACCCAGGTTCCGCATCGAGGTTCTGCGATGCCACATCGAGCTTCCGCCACCTCATGAACAACGCGAAGGAAACGTTTACCGAGATGGACAGCCTCGGAAAGAGGCTGCGGAAAATGACTCACATTCCGCGACATCCACGGCAACAGGATGAACCCCTGTCCCAGTGGAGCTGGGGGGACGTCTTCCTGGCCCGCAGAACCGATGCGCTCGCACGTGCCGCATTCAGCGAGGCCGGTACGGCGGAGACTCGCGCCATGGCGTTCGGAATCCTGTCCGGCTACTCGACGAACGCCCAGGGATCGACGTACCTCACGCAGGTCGTCGGCGGACCTCGCCGTTCCCACCGGTTCCGGGACCGCATAGCCCGGAACGCGGTCGGGTCATGGTTCGCCGAACGATACCCGGACGTCAGAAGCTGTCGCGGGATAGCGGAGTCCCTCCGCTTCACCGGCGTCCCGGACAGGACGCTGCCCGGTGAGGCGGTCGACTTCATCACCCGGACGCTTGAGGCGACGTACGACCTGTCGCAGCTGGCCGCAGTGCCTGACCTGGGGCAAGGGTACGAGCGCCTGATCACGCAGCTGGAACTGCTCGACACGTTCGCTCAGCCGCCGACACCGGCACTGCCTGCGCCTCAGTTCATCACGAAGATGTTCTCCGATCCCGCGCATCCGCCGCAGTCGCCCACCACACCGGAAACAGCCACTCCGCCGTACGCCCACGGGCCCGGCGTGAAGCCGACCACGTACTCCGGTGGCCCCGGGTTCGGCGGCGGTCAGAAGCAGCCGCCCACCGCGACGGACAGCACGGCCGACAGCGAGAGCGCCTGCGGAAGTTTCTGCCTCGCCGTGCTGGCGTTCCTCGCCTTCGCCGGCCTGCTGGGAGGCCCTTGCTGGGGAGAATGGGCCGAAGGGAAATCCTGCACCTTCTGGGAAAAGCACGTTGCGGAGAACTGGAGAAACGCATTCACCATCGATCTCACCCAGGAAGAGAAGGATGCGCTGGCCGCACAGAACCAGCCTCTCACCGCGAGCGGTTTCACCGCAGCAGCGGGAGTTCCCCAGATCGATGAACTCGTCTCCCAGTTGTTCGACCTGCAGGTGCGCCTGTGGGAGGCCCTGGGCAAGGCGAGCGCCTTCCTTTCCGGGTGCGGACTCATCTACCCGGAGGGGCGCCTCGAATTCCCTCTCTACCGTCAGTTCCTCACGGTCCCAAACGATACCGTGCAGCCGCATCGCCCTGAACTCGACGACGTCCACACGTTCTACCGGTATCCGCAGACCGAGCTCGAGAACCCGGTGGATTTCGCCGCACCCGTCCCCGTCGGCGCCAATCCAGGACGATTCCTCGCTGTCGCGGTCCCCGACTGCGTGCAGAGGTGGGAAGAGATCGCCGACGGCTCGCCCGGCGTCAAGAACCTTGACCTCGACGCGGATCGGGGTGTGGCCCATCCGTGCTGGTCCACCGTCGGCTCCATCGACGACGACCCGGTGGGCGTGGACATTCTCGCCTACCCGGACCAGTAAGGACCGAGAGCCATGGACGTGGATCAAGGCCGCGATCAGCAGCCGCACGGCAATCAGCAGCCACAGGGCGAGGGCAACGACCGACCGTTCCTGTACATCTACAGCTACCCGCCGCCCACCCTGCCCCTCGGGGAAGAGGACATCGGCGAGCGGCCCGTGCCCAGTGATGTCTGCTGGTATCTGTGCTCCGGCATCCAGCCGTTGACGCCGTTCCGGCCCGGAGAGGAACTGACTGTCCAGGTGTCCGTCGGAAACTGGCAGGGCGGGAACAGCGCTTCGCTGGCCTACGTCGGAGTGTGGTGGTCCAAGCCGGTGAGTGGTCCCGTCATCCCCGACCCGTCCAAGTTCATCGGATTCTCGCCGGTCGAAGTTCCTCCTCATGGCGGCCGGTCGGAAACCTCTCCCGTCACCGCGAGAATTCCCGCAAGCTCGGGGAACCACATATGCCTGCTGGCCAAGGTCTGGCATCCGCTGGACAACGTGGCCGCCGGAGGGCTGGCAGATCCCGTCAACGACAGGCACTGGGCGCAGCACAACCTGACCGCCATGCCTGCCTCGCCGCCTCAGCCGTTCGCGTTTCTGGCGACGAACCCGCTGGATCGGGAAGCCACGTATCAGATCGATGTGCGGCCCATGCCACGGGAGTTGTGGGGCAATCTGCCCACCGATGATCGGCTCCGGCCGACGCCTGCTTCGGCATGGCTTTCCCTGACCAGCACGGCCGGCGGCGCGGAGGAGGTGCAGGGCCAGGACGCACTGACTCTTACGCTGACGCTCGGCCCGCGGGAGCAGCGCGAGATGGAGCTGCTGATTGTCGTGACCGACGAGGTGGGGAGTGGGACCTTCGTCCCCTTCCAGATCGCCCAGTACCGGGACGAGCGGCCTGTTGGCGGCATAGCAGTGCTGTTGCAGGGGAGTTGAGCGTTCGCCGGCGAACAGTCGTGCATGGCCGGACACGTGCCGCCCGGCACCGGGACCGACCGGTGCCGGGCAGGTTGGGGATCGGATCCAGTACGCGACCGGACTCAGTACACGAAGGTGGACCGGCCCGCCTTTACGGTCGCGACATGGGCGATGCCGCTGCCGGGCGGGGGTACCTGCACAGGCTTGGCCGACGGCGTCACCGTGCCGTCACCGAGCTGGGAAGGTGGCGTTGTCGCCCCAGCTGATGGCCGAGCCGTCGTCCAGGGACGCCACCATGTAGTCGTATCCGCCCAGGATGTCCGTGAAGGTCACCGTCGAGGGCACGGTCTCGGCCGACAAGGGGATGGACGACATCCCCGCGCCGACAGCTCCGGGCCTACGCACGACGGACTGATCCGGCGCCCGTTTGCGGGGCCGGGGCTGTGGGCCCCGGCCCCGTCTTCGCGACCTCGGGGGACCCCAGTCCTTGATAGCGTCGCCCCAGCGACTGCGGAACACTCCCCGCCGGGGTCGTCGCTCTGCCGGGACGGCGCTGCCACCACGGGACGGCGGGTGCGGGTGGCAAGGGGACCTCCACGGCAGGGACGAAGAGAGCCGACGCATGAGCCTCGCGCAGTTGCACTACACCTCCGCAACCGGCGGGGACGGTCCCGGAACCGGCGAGGCCGAACCGATACCGGCCCGTTTCACCGCAGTTGACGCCGCGATACCCGCGTCCGTGCTCACCGAGGCCGGCCCGCTCCTGGCGTACGAGACACCCTCCGGTACCGCGCCCCGGCTCGCGGACGCCGCACTGCGCGCCCTGCCCGAGGCGTTCAGCTTCAGCGTGCTCTCCGACGGCAGTCATCTGCTGGCCCGGACCGTGGCGGTGCAGCCCGCACCGACCTCCGCCGTGGGCTTCCACGCGCACGCGGTCCATCTCCCGCCCGGCACCCGGCTGCCGGGCGGCGCGCTCCCGATCGCCGCCTGCCGGTCCGCCCGCTGGGCCGCCACGACGCCGGACCGAACGCTGCCCGGTCCGCTCGCCGCCCTGCCCGCCACCGGCCACGCCCGGGACCGTGAGGGGCTCAACGACTTCGCCGTCTCCCGGGGCCCCTGGCTCGCCGGCGTCCTGGCCGATCTTCGCCGGCTGTACGAGCAGGACGACGCCGGCCGGGTCGTGCTCGTCGAGCGGCAGAGCGCGGACGTGGCCCGGTGGATCGCACTGGCCTGCGTCGCGCTGCCCGACGATCTCGCCGAACGGCTGACCTTCACCACGTACACCCGCCACCCGCAGCGCGCCCCGCAGCAGATCGTCGGGGTGCTGCCGCAGGACGCGCACGAGCTGACGGCCCCCGGTTTCCGCGTCCACACCTGCACCGGCCCGCGCCCGGAAGGTTCCGTGCCCGATGCCTGGGCCGAGACTGCTGCCCGGATCTGGCGGAGCCGCACGCCGGAGCTGTTCCGGGAGGCCGCAGAGCTGCCCGGGGAGCCGTTCGCCGCCGGGCCGGTGGCCGTGACCGCTCTGTGCGCGGGCATCGCGCTGGGGACGACCGGACGGGCCGCCGCTGCCGGCTGGGCCGCCGAACGGCCCTACGCGCTGGACGCGAAGCGCACCCGGCAGCTCGTCGACGCACTGACCGAGCCCGGGGTCGACGACCGGACCGGCCCCGAGTTCGACGCCGCGGGACGGCTCTTTGCCGCGCTCGACGGCCGCTCCCCCGCGACGACCACGACCCCACTGGCCGCGATGCTGGTCACGGAAGCGGTCCGGGGCGGAAACGGCTCCGTGGAGCTGCCCGGCCGCACCGCCTTCAGCGGTCCCGAGGGCGCGGCCGTCGCCTCGGTGCTCGGCCCGGAGATCCTGACCGAGCTGAGCGGTGCGGGCGCCGGTCTCGACGTGGCCAGGACGGTGCAGCTGCTGCGGGTGGCCCGGCTGCTCGGCGTGGACTGCGAGGACCTGCTGCCCTCGGTCGTCCGCCGGCTCGCGCCCGCCCTGCTGGAGCCCGGGGACGGCGAGCCGGGCTGGGCGCCCGCGCTGCTGGAGCTGATGGACGAGCAGTTCGACGTCCGTACGGCGCTGCTCGGTGCGCTGGACCGGATCGCACCGCAGGACCCGTCGGGGGTCGAGCGGCTGCTGGGGCGGGTGCCACTGCCGTTCACCGGCACCCAGTCGCTGCCGCATCTGCGGATGTGCGCCGAGGCGCCGGAGGCCAAGGCCGGCTGCGGAGCGGACCGGGTGGGCGCGGTGCACCGGGTGCTCCGGGCCGCCGGAATGTCGCCGTTCGCGGAGCCGCTGGTGCTGCGGACGGCCGTGGGCCTTGTGTGGGAGGACGGCACGGTGACGGCGGGCGAGGGCCGGCTGCTGCTGGAGGCGGCCACGTCGGACGCCCACCGGACGGCCGGCACCTGGTCGCACCTGGTGGCCGCGGCGCTCGGCGCCCCCGCCACCGACGAGGAGGCGCCGGAGCTCGCCCATGACCTGCTGCGGGGCTTCCCGCAGGACATCGGCGGCCGGGAGCGCGGGGCGCTGCTGCTTCTGGAGTTCGCCCGCGAGATCCGGTCGGACGCGGCGGCACCAGAGTGGGCGGAGCGGGTCCGCGCGCTGCGCAGGGGCGCCGAGCCGGTGGAACCGGAGGTGCTCGGCCATGCGTTCGGCGCGCTCGCCGAACGGCTGCTCGCGCCGGACCGGCCGGAGGCCGAGCTGTACGCCCTCGTGCACAGCAACGACCCCGATCTCGTCGCCGCGTACGACCGGGCCGCACGCGGCGACGGTGTCCGCTCCCGCCTGAGGGCGGAACCGGCCTACGCCGCGGACTGCTTCGCCGTCTGGACCGCGCATCCGCACGCGGGTGAGGAGTGGAGCCGGACCGCTGACGCCCTGCTGGAGGAGGTGCTGCGCCCGGCCGTGCGCACGCTCTCCGCCGACGACGTCGCGGCGGTGGAGGAGGCCGTGGGACGCTCGGGCAGCAGCGGCCGGGCGGACGCCTTCCATGAATGGAACCGTCGGGGCCGGGGCACCTTGGGGCGCATCGGCCGGCGGATCGCGGGCCGGGTGCGCCGGGGATGACCGCGCGAGTCGTCGGGGGCGCGCTGCGCCGGGTACCTTTGGGGCACAACGATCTCGTGGGCTCCTGGCGGGCTGCGTGAACCCCAGGAGGAACAACAGATGACGACGAACCGTGGGCGCAAGGACGTGATCCGCGACCGGATGGCGGCGACCGGTGAGTCGTACAACGTGGCCGCCCGCAACCTCAAGGCGATGAAGGACATGGGCGCCACGCGTGACGCCGTCCTCACGCAGCGCTGGCGCGCGGCCGAATCCCTCGACGTGCCGTGCCCCTGCGGGGGCACGTGCGAGCCGGGCGAGCGCTGCGAGCGCTGCCACGCGCTGCACCGGCACGTGGCGCGGTACCCGGGGAGCGCCACCGAGGTCGAGACCTGGGTGGACCGCTACGAGTGCACCGGCTGCTCCGCCTCGTACACGCTGATCGTCCAGCTGCCCGGCCGGCCCTGGGGTGTCGCGGAGACCGTGATCCAGGGCGGCTCGGCCGAGTCGGTCGTGCGGGCCCGGGTCTTCCCCGGTGTGGTGCACCCGCTGCTGAAGCCCGAGACGCCGGAAGAGGACTGACGCGTCGCGTCAGTCCTCTTCGGTCCGGTTCTCAGGCGTCCGGCGTCAGCCGCAGTGAGATCGAGTTGATGCAGTACCGCTGGTCCGTCGGGGTCGGGTAGCCCTCGCCCTCGAAGACGTGGCCCAGGTGCGAGCCGCAGCGGGCGCACCGGACCTCGGTGCGGACCATGCCGTGGCTGCGGTCCTGGATCAGCTCGACCGCGTCCGTGTCCTTCGGGTCGAAGAAGGACGGCCAGCCGCA
Organism: Streptomyces sp. NBC_00464; assembly: GCF_036013915.1. Taxonomy (NCBI): domain Bacteria; kingdom Bacillati; phylum Actinomycetota; class Actinomycetes; order Kitasatosporales; family Streptomycetaceae; genus Streptomyces; species Streptomyces sp. NBC_00464. The sequence goes on from NZ_CP107899.1 coordinate 1,038,531, forward strand.
GTGCGACTCGAACTTGGTGTCGGAGCGGAACAGCTCCGCGTCACAGGCGCGGCAGGAGTAGACGCCCGTGGTCTTGGTGTCGGTGTACTCGCCGACGAAGGCCGGCTCGGTGCCGGCCTTGCGCAGGACGGCGTACTCGGCGGGGGACAGCTCCTCCCGCCACTGCTCGTCCGGCTTCTCGATGTCGTACGGCACGGTGGCTCCCTCAGCTCGACAGGTGGTCCAGGATCTGCGGGCCGAGGTCCGTGACATCGCCCGCCCCCATGGTGAGAACGAGGTCGCCGGGCTTCGCCATTCCCGCGATGACCTCGGGGACCGTCGCCTTGTCGTGCACGGCGGTGACGTCGGCGCCTGCGGCCTTCGCGGCGTCGATGATCAGGGTGCTGGTGATGCCGGGGATCGGGTCCTCGCGGGCCGGGTAGATGTCGAGGACCACGGAGGCGTCGGCCAGCGCGAGGGCCTGTCCCATCTCGGTGCCGAGCTCCTGGGTGCGGGAGAAGAGGTGGGGCTGGAAGACGACCAGGATGCGGGCGTCGGTGGCGGCGCCGCGCATCGCTTCGAGGTCGGCCGTCATCTCGGTGGGGTGGTGGGCGTAGCTGTCGATGACCTGGACGCCGGCCGCCTCGCCCTTGAGCTGGAGGCGGCGCTTGACCCCGGTGTACTTGCCGAGGGCCGAGGCCAGGTTGTGGGCGGGAATGCCGAGGGCGACGCCCGCGGCGAGGGCGGCCACCGCGTTCAGCGCGTAGTGGCGGCCGGGGACGGAGACGGTGAAGGTGAGGTACTTCCCGTTCAGGACGACCGTGACCTCACTGGTCAGACCGCGCGGGGTGATCTTGTGGACGCGTACGTCCGCGGTCTCGGACTCGCCGTAGGTGACGACCTTGAGCGCGGACAGGTCGCGCACCCGGCGGGTCAGCTCGACGGCGCCGGACTGGTCGGCGGAGATCACCAGGGTGCCGTCGGGGACGATCTTGCCGGCGAAGGTCTCGAAGGAGTCGTAGATCTCGTCCATCGAGGCGTAGTTCGCGTGGTGGTCGAGCTCGACGTTGAGGACGATCGCGACCTCGGGGTCGTACTTCTGGAAGCTCCGGTCGCTCTCGTCCGCCTCGGCGACGAAGATCGCGCCCTCGCCGTGGGTGGCGTTGGTGCCGGGTCCGGCGAGGTCGCCGCCGATCGCGTACGAGGGGTCGAGGCCCAGCTCGGTGAGGGCGACGGCCAGCATCGAGGTGGTGGTCGTCTTGCCGTGGGTGCCGGCGACGGCGATGGAGCGCAGCCCCTGCATCAGGGAGGCGAGGGCGTCGGAGCGGTGCACGACGGGGATCGAGAGCTCCCCGGCGCGCACCAGCTCCGGGTTGTCGTCGCGGATGGCGCTGGAGACGACCACGCACGTGGCGTCGTCGGCCAGGTGACCGGCGGCGTGTCCGATGTGGACGGTCGCCCCCAGCGCGCGCAGTGCCTCGGCCGTGGCGGACTCCTTGGAGTCGCTGCCCGCGACCTTCGCACCGCGCCGGGTGAGGATCTTCGCGATGCCCGACATTCCGGCGCCGCCGATGCCGATGAAGTGCGGCCGTTCCATGGCGGCAGGAATACCGGGTGCCATGCGTGTGTCTCCCAGGGTGGTGCGGGTAAGGGCTCCCAGCCTATTCGCTGTGCGCGAAGAGCTTGAGCACCGGTACGCCGACCTTGTGACGGGCACGGGACGCCCAGTCCCGGTGGAAGAACTCCTCCACGTAGTGCGGGGCCGTCAGGACGATGACCTCGTCGGCCTCCGCCTCGTCGACGACGGACTTGAGCTTGTCCAGGGGGTGGTTCTCGATCACCTGTCCGACGGCTTCCGAGCCCGCCTGGCGCAGGGCCTCCAGGGACACTTCGAGTGCGAGTTCGGCGGACTGTCTGGCGTTCTTGCCCTCCGGCTCCTCGCTCTCCCGGGCCGCTTCCTTCAGTTCGCCCATCGCCAGGTCGTCGATGGCCCGCAACAGCACATCCGCCTGGTCCCCGCGCGGCTGCATGAGTACGACGAAGGAGATCTGCTCCTCCCCGTGCAGGGTGGTGACGAACTCGACGTCCTCGGAAGTGAGGGGCTTCTCGATCATCAAAACGCTGGTGAACACCACAGGGCCCTTCTGCTTCAGTGACCGTCGTCGATCACTGCTGAAACCATCCTTCCCCGTGCTCGCACGGGGTCTGCGAGATCCATTCTGCCCACCGAACGCTAACCGGAACGGAATATTCCGCTGATTGTCAGATCCGACGGTACCGAGAGAAGAGGAACCCGGCCTCCTCCAGCAGCGAAGCCAGGGCGAATCGTTCCGGCACGGCCACCGACGGGCCGCCCGCGATCCGCTGCGCATCGCCGGCCGTGAGCATCGGCGACAGGGTCAGGCACATCTCGTCCAGCACGCCCGCCGCGACGAACTGGCCGAGCAGCCGGGGGCCGCCCTCCGTCAGCAGCCGCTGGTGTCCGCGGTCGGCCAGCTCCCGCACGGCGCGCGCCGGATCCACCCGGGAGCCCTCCCCCGCGATCACCACCTCGGCGCCCGCCTTCCGGGCCGCCTCGATCCGGTCGGGCGGCGCGCCCGCACCGGTGAGCACGAGCGTCGGGACCAGCGGCGAGACGAAGAGCGGCAGCGAGAAGTCCAGGTCCAGGCTGCCGCTGACCACGGCGACCGCGGGCGCGGGCCCCTGCCCGGCGGCCTCCCGGCGTGCCGCGAAGGCCTCCCGGGCCCTGGCGGGGCGGTAGCCCTCCAGCCGTACCGTCTCCGCACCCGCGATCACCACGTCGGCCAGGCCCCGCAGGGTGCCGAAGATCCGCATGTCGCTCTCGCAGGAGATCGGCTGCGAGCGGCCGTCGTGCTGGGCGGCGCCGTCGAGGGTCGACACCATGTTGGCGCGCAGCCAGGACCCCTCGGTCTCGGGATAGGCGTAGGCGTCGGCGAGGGCGTCCAGGCTCCACTCGCCTCGGTCGTCGGCCGCTGTCAGGTCGGTCACAGGGAACAGGCGTCGCATGTCCGGCAGTCTGGCACGGCCTAAGCTGGGGAGTTGTGTCCTCCTCCACCGCCGTGCCGGGGTCCAGCCCCATAGCCGAAACGGCCCCGCTGTCCCTGTGCGCCCTTGAGCCGCATGTCCCTGCCGACCGTCTGGTCGCCGAGATGGTGCCGCCGCCGCGCTTCGACTCGGTGCGTTTCGATACGTACGTCCCCGACCCCGACCAGCCGAGCCAGATCGAGGCCGTCAAGGTCCTCTCCGACTTCGCCGCCGGGCTCGGCGGAGCGCACGCGACGGGCGCCGGCAAGCGCAAGTGGTTCGGCAAGAAGGCCGCCGCGCCGAGCGGCCCGCGCGGGGTCTATCTCGACGGCGGCTACGGCGTCGGCAAGACCCATCTGCTCGCCTCGCTCTGGCACGCCACGCCCGCCGCGCCCTCGCTGAAGGCGTTCGGCACCTTCGTGGAGCTGACGAACCTGGTGGGCGCGCTGGGCTTCCAGCAGACCGTGAAGACGCTGAGCGGGCACCGGCTGCTGTGCATCGACGAGTTCGAACTCGACGACCCGGGTGACACCGTGCTGGTCTCCTCGCTGCTGAGCCGGCTGGTCGAGGCGGGGGTGGCGCTCGCCGCGACCTCCAACACACTGCCGGGCAAGCTCGGCGAGGGCCGGTTCGCCGCGGCCGACTTCCTGCGGGAGATCCAGGGGCTGTCCTCGCACTTCCGCCCGCTGCGCATCGACGGCCAGGACTACCGCCACCGCGGCCTGCCCGACGCCCCGCCGCCGTACTCCGACGAACAGGTCACCAAGGCGGCGTACGCGACCGAGGGCGCCAGCCTGGACGACTTCCCCGCGCTGCTCGACCATCTGGCCCGCGTCCATCCGAGCCGGTACGGCGCCCTGACGGACGGCATCCGGGCGGTGTGCCTCACCGAGGTGCAGCCGGTGCCGGACCAGTCGACCGCGCTGCGGCTCGTGGTGCTCGCGGACCGCTTGTACGACCGGGAGGTTCCGGTACTCGCGTCCGGGCTGCCGTTCGACCGGCTGTTCAGCGAGGAAATGCTGAACGGCGGGTACCGGAAGAAGTACTTCCGGGCAATCTCCCGGCTGACGGCGCTGGCGCGTGACGCAAAGGGGCTGGTGGCGCAGTAGGTTCGGGGACGTAACAAACGGCCGGGCACGACGGAGTGCCTCGCCACCCCCGTACAACCGCGCATTCCTTTGAAGGGAACCAGCATGGCTACCACGCGTCAGGCGCACACGGTCTGGGAAGGCAACCTGATCGAGGGCAAGGGTGTCGTCACCCTCGACTCCTCCGGAATCGGGGAGTACCCGGTCTCCTGGCCGTCCCGCGCGGAGAAGGCGAACGGCAAGACCAGCCCGGAGGAGCTGATCGCCGCGGCCCACTCCAGCTGCTTCTCGATGGCGCTCTCCAACGGTCTCGCCACGGCCGGCACCCCGCCGACCCGGCTGAACACCCAGGCCGAGGTCACCTTCCAGCCCGGCACCGGCATCACCGGGATCCACCTCACCGTCGAGGGCGAGGTGCCGGGTCTCGACGAGGCGGGCTTCGTCAAGGCGGCCGAGGACGCCAAGGCGAACTGCCCGGTCAGCCAGGCGCTGACGGGCACGACGATCACGCTGAGCGCCTCGCTCGCCTGATCGTTCCCTCTCCCCCACTGTCCCCGGGCCGGCACCTGCCGCCCGGGGACAGTGCTGTCCACACCGACGAGACCCGGCCGTGTTCACCTTTCGGCCATCTTGAATGCTCCTGCAATACACCCGCGATTCTCATCGCCTCCTCATCCGTCGTTGGTTGCGTGACGCCTGCCGGCCGGTCCGGCACGGACGACGAAGGAGGCGCGCGGTGTCGCAACCCGACATGGCTCCGTTCCGGGAGCCCGCCCAGGGGCGTCCCGAGGACGACGAGGACCCCCCACCGCTGCATGTCGCGAGCAGACTGCACGCGTTCAACAGATACGAGCTCAAGTACCTGGTCCCCGTGGACCTGGCCGCAGAACTCCGCGACGAACTCGCGGAGCGGATGGACCGTGACCTGAACAGTCCGGTCGGCGGCTACGGCGTCTGGAGCCTCTACTACGACTCACCGGAGCTGCGGTTCTACTGGGAGAAGATCGAAGGACTCAAGTTCCGCCGCAAGCTGCGCATCCGGCACTACGGCGAACCGGACGGCGTCTCGGACGCGTCGCCGGTGTGCGTCGAGATCAAGCAGCGCGTCAACCGGGTCACACAGAAGCGCCGCATCACCCTCCCGTACGGCACGGCCCGTCAACTCTGCGACGGGCGGGAGCTGGTGGATCACACGCCCAAGGAGCGCGCCTTCATCCACGAGGTGCTCGACCTGGTGGTACGGCTGAATCTTCGGCCGACCGCGATCACCGGCTACCAGCGCGAGGCTCTGGTCGGGCGCGGCTCGGACACCGGCCTGCGCGTGACCTTCGACCGGCGCATCCGGGGCCGTGACCGGGACTTCCACCTCGGTCAGCCCAATCCGGAGAACCGCTTCACCATCCCGCCACACATGTCGGTGATGGAGATCAAGGTCAACGAGCGCACCCCTCACTGGATCACCGACCTGGCCGCACGCCGCAATCTCAGCCTCGTGCGGGTCTCCAAGTACGTCCAGTCGATCGAGGCGTTCGGCCTGGCGCCCCGGTCCGTCTTCCATCTCGACGAGGCGGACTTCCCGCCGCCCGCCGACCCCCTCGACACGCAGCTGCCGGCGCACGAGCCGCCGGTGAAAGCAGGAGCACAGTGAATTTCGATCTGCAGGAACTCAGCGGGACGTTCAGCGTCACCGACGTCGTCGCGGCGATGGTGCTGTCCTTCGTCCTGAGCACGGTGATCGGCTACGTCTACCGGTACACCCACCGGAACGTGTCCTACAGCCAGTCCTACGTCCAGACCCTCGTCATCGTCGGCATGATCGTCGCACTGATCATGCTCGTCGTCGGGTCCAACCTCGCGCGGGCGTTCTCGCTGGTCGGCGCGTTGTCCGTGGTCAGGTTCCGTAACGCGGTCAAGGAGACCCGGGACGTCGGCTTCATCTTCCTGGCCATGGCGATCGGCATGGCCTGCGGCGCCCGCTTCTACACGCTGGCCGCGGTCGGCGCGGTCGTCATCTGTGTCGTGGTCGTCATCATGCACAAGTTCGACTGGTTCGCCCTGAACGTCCAGCGCCAGGTCGTCAAGGTCCAGGTCCCGGCGGGCGAGGACTACACCCCCGGCATACGCGACGTCCTGATCAAGTACACCACCGAGTTCGAGCTGGTGAGCACCGAGACGATCCGTGGCGGGGCGTTGAACGAGGTGTTCTACACGGTCCGCATGAAGAAGGGCACCGAGCCCGGTGACCTGGTCACCGCGTTGCAGGAGCGCACGTCCGGACAGCGGGTGACGGTGCTGACCGGTTACGACACGACCGACCTGTGAGCCCCGGCGACGGCACGCCCCGAAGGCGACGGCTGCGCGACCGCGTCCCCGTACGGCTGCGGCACCACTGGAAACCGGCGGGGGCGCTGTGCGCGGGGCTCGCGGTGATGCTGTACGCGTTCGGCGACGCGCGCATCTCCCCGTACGTGACCTCCGCCTCCCGGGTCGAGGCCGACACGATCACCGACGACGTCGGGGGCACGGTCGGGCTGTACGACACGGCGGTGCGGCACTCCATCCAACTGGAGTACAACCAGAGGGACTTCGACAAGATGATGAAGGAGTTCAAGGAGGACGGGACCAAGGACTCGATCCCGGCGGACCTCACCATCGACGGGGTCTACCTCCAGGACGTCGGAATCCGGCTCAAGGGGAACTCCACGCTGCGGTCCCTGCAGGGCGGCAACGGCGGCGGAATGCCCGGCGGTGGCGGAATGCCGGGTGGTGGCGGAATGCCCGGTGGTGGCGGAATGCCCGGTGGTGGACAGGCCGCCGGTGGCGGACTGGGCGGCCCGCAGGCCGGCGGTACGGCTACGGCCGGTGGTGGACAGGGCGGCCCGCAGGCCAGCGGTACGGCTACGGCCGGTGGGCCGGCTGCGACCGGCGGGCCGACGGCTGCCGGTGGTGCGGACGAGGCGGGCGGGCCGACGGCTGCCGGTGGGCGAGGTGGTGGCGGCGGAATGACGCAGTACAACCTCTCCGCCGACAAGCCGGAGGAACTCCCCTGGCTCATCAAGATCGACGAGTACGTCGAGGGACGCGCCTACCAGGGCGAGCGGGAGATCTCGCTCCGTCCGGGCGCCAACGCCCAGGTGCCCGTCAACGAGGCGCTGGCGCTCTCGCTGATCGACGGGACCGGGGAGCCGGCCGAGCGGTACGGCTTCTCGACCCTGAAGGTCAACAACCGGCCGGCCGCCGTGCGCCTGATGGTCGAGAACCCCGACACCGAGTACGCCGAGGCCGTCGAGGGCGAGTCGGTGGTGTACAAGGCCAGGGCCGGCGGCACGTTCGCCTACCAGGGGGACGACCCCTCGAAGTACGAGACGTCCTTCCGCCAGCTGAACAAGGTCGGCAGCCAGGACCTCGAACCCGTGATGAAGCTGACCAAGTGGGTGGAGAACTCCTCGGACAAGGAGTTCGCCGCGAACCTCGACCAGTACGTCGACGTCGACTCGTTCGCCCATTACGTCGCGACGCAGAACCTGCTGATGAACTTCGACGACATGGCGGGCCCGGGGAAGAACTATCTGCTCGGGTACGACCTGAACACCAAGAAGTTCTCCGTGCTGGGGTGGGACTACAACCTCACCTTCAGCGGGGACGCGACCGCCGGGCCGGACGACGAGATGAGCATGGGCGGCGGTCGTCCGGCCGGACAGCAGGCGGGGCAGCAGGGCGGGCAGACCGGGGAAGCCCCTCAGGGCATGCCGGACATGCCCGACGGAGCGGGCGGCCCCGACGCGGCCGAGGGCGGCGACGCCCCCGCCGCGGGCCGCGGCGGCGGAATGTCCGGGCACGCGCTCAAGGAACGCTTCCTCGGGCTCGACGCCTTCGACGCGGTCTACGAGAAGGCGTACCAGGACCTGTACGAGAAGTTCTACGCCTCCGGCAAGGCCACGAAGACGCTGAAGGCCCTCGCGGCCCAGGCCGAGCTGGCAGGCGTCCCCGCCAAGGACGTCGACACCGTGGTGGGCGCCTTGCGCACCACCGTCACCTCGCGGACCACGGCCCTGGCGAAGAACAAGGAGGTCACCGGCTGACCGGTGGGGTGCCCGGGCAGGAAGACCCCTTCCGGGCCCGGGCGCCCCACCGGCATACCCGCGGATCCGGTTCCTGTGAGTCCGCACATGTTCGGCCGCTACGCTCTCGCGCACCGCACAGCGCCGCCTCGCCCGGCGTGCGTTCCGTCCGTACCGCGCGAGGTGATCCGTTCCATGGGCGCGCAGTCAGCCCGGCACACCGTCCTGGTCGTCGAGGACGATCCAAGCATCCGCACCCTGCTCGCCTCGGTCCTGAACGCGGCCGGGTACAGCGTCGTCCCGGCGGCGGACGGGCGGGAGGCCATCGGCGAGACGGGCCGCTGCCGGCCGGACCTGATCGTGCTGGACGTAACGCTTCCGGACACCGACGGATTCGCCGTGACCCGCGAACTCCGTTCCCGCGGCGACTACACCCCGGTGCTCTTCCTCACCGCCCGCACCGACATCGAGGACCGCATCATCGGGCTCAGCTCCGGCGGTGACGACTACGTCACCAAGCCCTTCCACGTCCAGGAGCTCCTGCTGCGCATCCGCGCCATCCTGCGCCGCACCGCCGGATCGTCCCGGCCGCCGGCCGAGCGGCCCCCGCTGCGGTACGCGGACCTGCGGGTCGACCGCGACCGGCACACCGTGCACCGTGCCGGACAGCCCGTGCAGCTGTCCCCGACCGAGTTCCGGCTCCTGGTGTGCCTGGTGTCCCATCCGGAGAAGGTCCTGGAGAAGCAGGAGATCCTCCAGGAGGTGTGGCAGTACGGCTTCGCCGGGGACACCCGCATCGTCGACACGTACATCAAGAACCTGCGCCGCAAGACCGGTCACACCGGCCCTCCGCTGATCCACACCGTGCGCGGCGTGGGCTACTGTCTGCGGCTGCCCCGTGCGGACGCGCCCTGAGACTCGGGATCGGCATTCCGTCCCCTTCTGCCCCGGAGCGTCGGGGCAGGACCGGCCAGTCGGCCATGACAACGTTCACCGGAGGCCTCGAACGGGCAGGCCTGCTTTTGACGATGCCATGTCACCTGTCCGCCAACAGGGAGTTGCCACATGTCAACCGCACCTCGTCCTCTCGCGACACGCCGCCAGGTCCTGGCCACGGGCGGCGCAGCCGCCACGATCGCCTTCACCGGGGCCTTCACCGAACTCTTCGCGGGAACGTCCGCCGCCCGCGGCCACGCGGGTTACGGCCCACTGGTGCCCGACCCCGACGGGCTGCTCGATCTCCCGAAGGGGTTCCGCTACCGGGTGCTGTCCCGGGAGGGCGACCCGCTCCGCTCCGGCGAGGGACCGGTCCCCAGCCACTGCGACGGCATGGCCGCGTTCGCGGGCCGGCGCGGACACGTCGGGCTGGTGCGCAACCACGAGAACCGGGTCGACGCGGCGATCTCCGTGCCGACCGTCAAGGGGCTCACCTACGACCCGATGGGCAAGGGCGGCTGTACGGCCCTGGAGCTCGACGGCCGGGGCAACGTCCTCGGCGAACGCGTCGCCATCGCCGGCACCGCGGTCAACTGCGCCGGTGGGCGCACCCCTTGGGACACCTGGCTCACCTGCGAGGAGACCGAGGACAGGGCCGGGACCAACGGCTACACCAAGGACCACGGGTTCATCTTCGAGGTGGACGGCGCGAATCCGCACCGTACCGGCGCCGTACCGCTGACCGCGATGGGCCGTTTCCAGCACGAGGCGATCGCGATCGATCCGCAGAACGGTGTCGTGTACGAGACCGAGGACGCGTTCGAGAAACCGTTCGGGCTCTTCTACCGCTTCCTGCCCGAGAAGCCGCTCGGCGGCACGGGCTCGCTCCGGGCCGGCGGCCGGCTGGAGGCCATGCGGGTGCCGGGGGTCCCCGACCTCTCCGCGGTCCAGAAGACCGGGACGAGCTTCGAGGGGATCGAGTGGGTCCCCGTACCGGACCCGCTGGCCGCCGACACACCCATCCGCTTCCAGGACTTCGGGCCGAAGGGCATCACCCATGGCCAGAAGCTGGAGGGCTGCTACTGGGGCGGCTCCTCGGTCTACTTCGTCTCCAGCTTCGCGCACAGCTCGGAGGGGTCGGCCGCCGACCACTTCGGGCAGGTCTGGCGGTACGAGCCGCAGCGGCGCCGGCTGACGCTGGTCATCGCCTTCGGCCCGGACACGGACATCCAGCTGCCGGGCGAGTCGCCCGACAACATTACCCTGGCGTCCGACGGCGGGCTGATGGTGTGCGAGGACGGCGGCGGGGCTCAGCATGTGTTCGGTCTGACGCGGCGCGGCGAGGTGTACGCCATGGCGCGCGGCCGGCAGAACATCGGGACGCCCGAGGAGCCGGAGTGGGGCGAGTTCGCCGGGGTCACCTTCTCGCCGGACTTCGGGACGATGTTCGTCAACTGCTACACGCCGGGGACGACGTTCGCGGTGACGGGTCCTTGGCGCTGACCGGCTGAGCGACCGGGGCGGCGGACGGGCCGGCCGTCCACCGCCCCGGCGTCCCCTACCAGTTGGTGAACGCCCCGTCCGACGTGCGCAGATGGGGGCGCTCGGCCGCCGTGGCCTGGTACGCACGGGCCTCGTCTCGGTCGATGTCGACCCCGATGCCGGGCAGTTCGCTGAACTCGATCCGTCCCGGCACGACGACCGGGCGGTGGGTGAAGAGCGCGGCGATGGCCGGTTCGGGGTCGGTCTGGTGCTCCTGGATCGCCACGTTCGGGCAGGCCAGGTTGAGCTGGAGCGAGGAGGCCGCGGTGACCGGGCCGAGCGGGTTGTGGGTGGCGAGCTTGACGTGGTGGGCCTCCGCCATGGCCGCGATCTTCTTCGCCTCGGTCAGACCGGCGGCGACGCCCACGTCGACCCGGGCGTAGTCGATGAGTTCGCCCTCGATCAGGGGCCTGAACTCCCATTTGGATCCGTACTGTTCCCCCGCGGCCAGCGGAACGCCGGTGCGCGCCCGGAGCATGCGGTAGCTGTCGGGGTTCTCGCAGCGCAGCGGGTCCTCCACGAAGTACGGGCGGGCCGCCTCGATCTCCCGGCACAGGGTCAGCGCCTCGGGCGGGTCGAGCCGGGTGTGCACGTCCAGGATGAGCTCCACCTCGTGGCCCACCGCGTCCCGTACCTGGTGGAAGAGTTCGACGGTGTCGCGCAGGCAGCGGCGGGCGTCCAGCACGTCGTCGGCGTCGTGCGGTGCGGCGAAGCGCAGATGACGCCAGCCGGACCGGGCGAGGTCGCGGCAGCGGTCGAGGAACCACTCCCGGTCGTGGTACCCGTCACCGACGTGCACATAGGCGGGTACGTGGTCGCGCACCCGGCCGCCGAGGAGTTCGTGCACGGGTACGCCCAGCGCCTTGCCCCGGATGTCCCACAGGGCCACGTCCACGGCGGCGATGGCGGCGCCGAGTATCCGGTCCGCGGGAAAGAAGCCGCGGCGGAACATCACCTGCCACAAGTGCTCGATGCGCCGCGGGTCCTCACCGATGATCAGCTCGGCCAGATGGGCGAGCCCGCCCGCGACCGCCTTCTGCCGGGATCTGATGCCGACCTCGCCCAGGCCGTGGATGCCTTCGTCGGTGTCGACCACCACGAGCATCATGCTGTCGCCGTGATCGGGCAGAGTCAGCACTTCCAGGCCGGTGATCTTCATGCCACTCCTCGATGAAAACGTTCCCGCAATTTCAGAACAGTTGATGAGAACGCATCATCGACACCGGTGCCACGCTCGCGCAAGCCCCCTGCACACAAGAGATTTTCCTGATGGAAACACTCTTGACACGCCTGGGAACGTTCGCAAGGATCCACCGCATCCAGCAAGGATCAGGCGAGGAGGCCGGTGTGGCAGTCACAATCCGGGAGGTGGCGAGCGCCGCGGGCGTCTCGGTATCGACGGTGTCCCGTGCGTTCACCGCACCCGACCAGGTCCAGCCGAGGACCAGGCAGCGCATCCTGGACGCCGCGGCCAAGTTGGGCTACTCCCCGAACCCGGCGGCACGCAGCCTGCGGGGCGGGGGCACGGGGACGCTCGGGCTGATCGTCCCGGACATCACGAACCCGTTCTTCCCGCCGATCATCAAGGCGATGCAGGCCCGCGCCCGGCGGCTCGGCTACACGGTCCTGGTCGCCGACAGCGACGAGCGGGAGGCCGACGAGCTGGAGGCCATCGCCGCCGTGTCCAAGCGGGTCGACGGCCTGGTGCTGTGGGCCTCCACGCTCACCGAGGAGCGGTTGCGTGAACTCTCGGACCGGATGCCGGTAGTGGTCGTGAACCGCCATGTACCGGGCATTCCCGAGGTGCGGATCTCCCTGTCGGCCGGAATCGCGCAGACCGTCGAGCATCTGCGCGCCTACGGCCACCGCCGCTGCGTGTTCATCAACGCCTCGCGCGCCGAACTCAGCCGCGGCAAGTCCATCCAGGAGTCCTTCGAGGCCCTGGACCTCTCACTGGTGGAACTCGGCCCGTACGAGCCGCGGTTCGAGACCGGGGTACATGCGGCCACGCTCGTCGGCGCACACGGCGCCACGGCGGTGATCGCCCACAACGACCTGGTCGCCCTCGGCGTGCTGCACCAGCTGTCCAACCTGGGCGTCAGCGTCCCGGGGGACGTCAGCGTCGTCGGCATCGACGACACCCTGCTGGCCTCCGTCTCCACCCCGGGACTGACCACCATCAGGATCGACCCCGAAGAAATCGCCACCCGGGCCGGCGATCTGCTCATCGAGACGATCGCCGGCCGCGCGAGCGGCGACGACGCGCCCTGCGTGGAGATCGGCTCCCGGCTGATCCCACGCGCCTCCACGGGCCCCGCGCCCACCCACTGATCCACCACCCCTCCGCGTACCGAGCCGCCTGAGCTCCGCCGGGCCCGCCGGCCCTCTCCCTACCCTCTCCTGCCCTCCTTGGAGTAGAAATGTCCAGAACCTCCCGACGTGCGGCCGTACTCGGCTGCATAGCCGTGGCCGTGACCCTCACCGGCTGTTCCTCCGTCACCCCGGGCAAGGCGGGCTCGGGCGGCGACGTCGTCCTGCGGGTCCAGGGCATGCCCCCGGCCACCGACAAGCCGGGCCTGGCCCTGTTCAAGCAGCAGGTCGCCGACTTCGAGAAGGCCAACCCGGGGATCCAGGTCAAGGGTTCCACCACCGTCTTCGACCCGCTGACCTTCTCCGCCAAACTGTCCGGCGGCAGCGTCGAGGACGTCATCAAGGTGCCGCTGACCGAGCCCCAGCGGCTCATCCAGCAGAAGCAGGTGCAGCCGATCACCGGGCAGCTCCAGACCTGGGACCACTTCAAGGAGTTCAACCCGCAGGTCCTCCAGCCCGTGAGCGACAGCTCCGGCGACGTCTTCGGCGTACCGCAGAATCCGTACGCCCAGGGCCTGGTCTACAACCGGGACCTCTTCGAGAAGGCCGGACTCGATCCCGACAAGCCGCCGACGACGTGGGAGGAGGTCCGGGCGGCCGCGAAGAAGATCAGTGAGAAGACCGGCAAGGCCGGCTTCGTCCACGAGTCGAAGGACAACCAGGGCGGCTGGCAGCTGACCATGCTGTCGTACGCCTTCGGCGGGGAGCTGGAGACGCAGCAGGGCGGCACGTACACGGCGACCCTCACCGGCGCGGAGACGAAGAAGGCGCTCAACCTGCTGAAGGACATGCGCTGGAAGGACGACTCGCTCGGCCGGAACCTGCTCAACAACCAGAACGACGTCGTCAAGCAGTTCGCGGCCGGGCAGGTCGGGATGTTCATGGGGAGCCCGGGAACATTCCGGCTGGCCAAGATGCAGTTCGGCATGGAGAACCCCGACGCCTTCGGGGTCGGCGCCATGCCGCAGTCCGGCGGCAACGCCACGCTGACCGGCGGCGACATCTACATGGTCCCGAAGTCGGCCGACAAGAAGCACGCGGCGGCCGCGGTCAAGTGGCTGACCTTCGCGTACGCCCAGCCGCAGTACAGCACCCAGATCGCCGCGCAGCAGGCCAAGGCGCTCTCCGCCGACCCCAAGTCCGCGGTCGGCGTGCCGACCCTGCCGGTCTTCGACGCCGAGCGGCAGAAGCAGATCGACGCGGCGATCAAGCCGTACATCAACGTGAAGCCGGAGAACTTCCGGCCGTACACCGAAGGTCTGGCGAAGCTCGACCTCAAGCCCGAGCCGCCGTACCAGGCGCAGCAGCTCTACACGGCGCTCGATTCGGTCGTCCAGTCGGTGCTCACCAAGCGCGACGCCGATGTCGACGCCCTTCTGGCCGCGGCCGAGAAGGACGTCAACACCAAGCTCTCCGCCGGCCAGAAGTAGTCCGCCATGAGCCTGCTCACCCCTTCCCGGCGCCCCGCCGCCGTACGCAAGGAGCCGCTGCCGCAGGACGCGGACCGGCGGACCGGACCGCGCGGCGGGGCCCTGCGCAAGCAGTTCACCGCCTGGCTGTTCCTGGTCCCGACGCTGCTGATCTTCGGGCTCTTCGCCTGGTGGCCGATCGTCCGCAGCCTGCTGATCAGCTTCCAGCGGACCAATCTCGTCGATCCCGCCGTCTGGGTGGGCTTCGACAACTTCCGGGCGGTCTTCGACGATCCGCTGCTGGGGACCGCCGTCGGCAACACGCTGCTCTTCGTCGGCCTCGGCCTGCTGATCGGCTTCCCCGCGCCTCTCTTCCTGGCCGCCGTCATGTCCACGGTGCGGCGCGGCGCCGGGGTGTTCCGCTTCCTCGTCTATCTGCCCGTGGTCATTCCGCCGGTGGTGGCGATCCTGCTGTGGAAGTGGTTCTACGACCCGGGCAGCGGGCTCTTCAACAGCGCCCTGGGGGCCATCGGTCTCGGCCCGTACTCCTGGCTGGAGTCCTCCGACAGCGCGATGCTGTCCCTGGTACTGGAGTCGACATGGGCGGGCATGGGCGGCGCCGTGCTGATCTATCT
Source organism: Streptomyces sp. NBC_00464 (assembly GCF_036013915.1). Taxonomy (NCBI): domain Bacteria; kingdom Bacillati; phylum Actinomycetota; class Actinomycetes; order Kitasatosporales; family Streptomycetaceae; genus Streptomyces; species Streptomyces sp. NBC_00464. The sequence goes on from NZ_CP107899.1 coordinate 1,053,596, forward strand.
CGCGGCCATGGTCGGCATCCCGGGTGAGCTGTACGAGGCCGCCGAGATGGACGGGGCCGGGATCTGGCGCCGGCTCTGGCACATCATGCTTCCGCAACTGCGTTCGGTCATCGGGCTGTTGCTGCTCGTGCAGCTGATCAACACGGTGCAGGTCTTCACCGAGCCGTACGTCTTCACCGGCGGCGGCCCGGAGAACTCCACCCTCACCGTGCTGCTGCTGATCTTCCGGTACGCCTTCCAGGACGGCGCGTACGGCCAGGCGGCCGCGCTCTCCTTCCTGATGGTGCTCGCCCTCGCCCTGCTCTCCGCGGTCTATCTGCGGGCCACCCGCAGCTGGAGCAAGTCATGACCTCCCTCACCACCTTCGTCTCCGTCAACGACCGGCAGCGGCCCGGCGTCCGCGCGGCCGTGCGCTCCGTCCAGGTCCTCACGCTCCTCCTGCTGCTGCTCATCGGCATCGGGCCGCTCTACTGGATGGTCAAGGGCGCGGTGTCGCCGCCGACCGAGCTGACGACGCATCCCCTCGCCCTGTGGCCGGACCGGCCGCTGACGGGTAACTTCACCATCGCGTACCGGGATCTGGGCGTCGGCCACTACCTGATGAACAGCCTCCTGGTGGTGGGCGGTTCGTGGCTGGTCCAGCTCTTCGTCTCGGCCACCGCCGGCTTCGCGCTGTCGGTGCTGCGGCCCCGGTTCGGCAAGGTCGTCTACGGGGCGATCCTCGCGACGATGTTCGTGCCGTACACCGTGAACATGGTCAGCCTCTTCATGACCGTGATCGATGTGCCGTTCCTCCACCTCAACCTCGGTGACACCTACTGGGCGATCTGGCTGCCCGCGGGAACCAACGCCTTCACGGTGCTGCTCGCCAAGCAGTTCTTCGACGCCCTGCCCCGCGAGCTCTTCGACGCGGCCCGGGTCGACGGTGTCAGCACCCGGCAGCTGCTGACGAAGATCGTGCTGCCGATGAGCCGGCCGGTGCTCGCCGTGATCAGCCTGCTGGCGGTCATGCACAGCTGGAAGGACTTCATCTGGCCGCTGGTCGCGATCACGGACCCCGAGAAGCAGCCGATCAGCGTCGCGCTCGCCCAGCTCGCCACCCAGGCCCCGCAGGACCAGCTCATCGCGGCGATGGTGCTTGCCGTCGCGCCGCCCGTGCTCGTCTTCGCCGTCTGCCAGAAGTACATCGTCGCCGGACTCGGCTTCACCGGCGTCAAGGGCTGAATCCCAGCCCCCCTCTCACTGCAGCTTCCTCTTAGGGACAAGAGAAAGGCACTGCCATGTCAGTCGCACGCCGCAGGTTCCTCCAGGGCACAGCCGTCGCCGCGGGCGCGGCCCTCATCCCGGCGGGGGCCGCGTACGCCGCGGACCCCGTCACCCTCACCGCCGAGGGCATCACGCTCGTCGGCCGGAGCGACGGGAGTGTGCTGCTCAAGGACGCCGCAGGCACCGACCGTCTGCTGCTCACCCATTTCATGATCAAGGACAGTGTGCTGGGCCAGCAGCGCACCTTCGGCGGCACCCCGGCGCGGATCACGCTGCCCGACGGGCGCCCCGCCCTGCAGATCACGTACATCCTGGGCGGCGGAGCCCCCGGCATCACCGTGACCGGCACGTTCGACGTCACCGCGCACAAGGCGCACCTGAAGTGGGAGGTCGCCGGCTCCACCACACTGACGCCGACCGGCTTCCTGTTCGCCCGCGCCGCCCAGGGCACCGGCGCGACGGAGTCGTACGAAGCGCTGACCACCTGGGAGAAGGACCCCCGGGGCGGCATTCCGTACGAGGTCAACGCGGGCGCCGTCTACACCGACACCTGGCCGGACGCCACCGCCTTCGTCTGCCTGTCCGCCACCACCCCCTCGTACACCAACGCCACCTGGGTCCACGCGCCCGGCACCGCGACCGGCACGACCACCGCCGTCACCGAGGCCGACATCGTGCTCGGCACCATGCGGCCGCGCGGTGCGGGTGCCCTCGCGAAGCGCCGGCCACTGGGCATCGAGGTCTGGACCGACCAGCCCTTCAACCTGTACAAGGCCGCCGGGCAGACCATGACGCTCAACGCCCAGGTGGTCAACGGGGCGGCCGCCGACCGGTCGGTGACGCTGAACTGGTGGGCGCGCGACTTCGCCGGCACGCAGATCGCCGGAGGCACGGTCTCCCGTACGGTGGCGGCCGGAACGGCGTGGGACGCCGCCTTCACGGTCACCTCCCCGTCCCAGGGCATCGTCTTCACGGAGGTCGAGGCCGTGGCGGGAAGCGACAAGGCGCTGGCCCGCACCAACCTCACGGTCCTGCCGGACTTCGCCTACCAGGCGGGCGACGAGTCGATGTTCGGCATCGCCAACTACCCCTGGCTGCTGAAGCCGAGCCAGGACGCGGTCCTCGGGCTGATGAAGACGCTGGGCATCAAGCGGGTCCGTAACGCCTACGCCGGAGCGCCCGGCATCGACATCGCGACCCTCGACGCCCACGGCATCGGGCACAACGTCGAGCTCAGCAGCATCCCCCTCGGCGGCACCGCCGAGCAGGTCGCGGCCTGGGCCGACACCAATGTCGCCAAGGCGATCGACTCGAAGGCCCCGTACTTCGAGGTCGCCAACGAGGTCAACACGCCCTGGATGTCGGGCCGGGGCGCCGATGTGTACGTCAGGGACGGCCTGCGCCAGGTCACCGACCGGCTGACCGCCGCCGGTTCGACGATGAAGGTCATGAACGCCGGCCTGGGCGGCATGGACCACGTCTGGACCACGAACTTCCACGCCGCCGGCGGCTGGGACCTCATCGACGCCTTCGCCATCCACCCGGGCCGCGGCAACTTCACCGCCGACTACGCCCCGCCGGTGGAGGAGTGGACCCTGGGTTCGACCGGTTCGTACTGGAACTTCCTCGGGGCCGTACGCAAGGCCAGGGAGACCGTCGACACGTACGGCGGGAACAAGGAGCTGTGGCTCAGCGAGGCGTACGCGCCCACGAAGCCCAACTCCTGGTGGCACGACACCTACCGGCACGCCGCCGAGAACGTGCTGCTCTCGCTCGCACTGGCCAAGTCCGAGGGGGTGCGCGGCGTCAACTGGTACCAGCTGCACGACTCCGTCATCAGCCACCCGCAGTCGGCCGACCCCACCAACGTCGAGTACCACACCGGCCTGATGAACCGCGACACCAGCGCCAAGCCCTCGCTGCTCGCGTACGCGACCGCCGCCCGCGTCCTGGACCGGGCCACCTATGTCCGCCCGCTCGTCTTCGCGGACCCCGACGTCAAGGGCCTCCTCTTCACCACGCCGGACCGCGGCCCGGTGTCGTTCCTGTGGAGCCGCAAGGACGGCTACGTCCTCAACGCCGACCACGGCGACGACGCCTGGTACCCGTCCCCCGAGCCCTGGACCGAGACCTGGACGACGAAGACCGAGGTCGTCGCCCACTCCGGCGCGGTCGCGGGCACGGTGACCGTACTGAACTGCATCGGACAGGAGAGCACGCTCACCGCCGCCGGCGGCAAGGTCACCCTCACCCTCGACGGCGGCCCGCGCATCTTCTACGGACTCGCCGCCAACCCCGACTGGAAGTAGGAGCCTCCGGGCCATGAGGAACGAAACCGCACGTCACGACATCACCGTCGTCGGCGGCGGCCTGGCCGGGGTGAGCGCGGCCATCGCCGCCGCCCGGCTGGGCCGCACCGTCGCCCTGATCAACAACCGGCCCGTCCTCGGCGGCAATTCGAGCAGTGAGGTCCGCGTCTGGGTGTGCGGCGCGACCGGGCACGGGAGGAACCACTACGCCCGCGAGGGCGGCATCATGGGCGAGCTGTTCGTCGAGAACCAGTTCCGCAACCCCGACGGAAACCCGTACTACTGGGACGCCGTGGTGCTGGACGCGGTCCGCGCCGAGCCGGGCATCACGCTCTACCTCAACACCGACGTGCGCGAGGTGGACGCCGAGGGTCCCGAGGACGCCCGGCGCATCACCGCCGTCACCGGCTGGATGATGGGGTCCGAGCGGCGGATCCGCTTCGAGAGCGACATGTTCCTGGACTGTTCGGGAGACGGGCTCATCGGTCATCTCGCCGGCGCCCGGCACCGCATCGGACGGGAGTCCCGGGCCGAGTACGACGAGGCGTGGGCCCCGGAGACGGCCGACTCCCTCACGCTCGGCTCGACGCTGCTCTTCTACACCAAGGACGCCGGGCGCCCCGTCAAGTACGTCGCGCCCGACTTCGCCAGGAACATCGCCGAGACCACCATCCCGCAGCGCCGCATCATCAAGTCCGGGGACAACGGCTGCGCCTACTGGTGGATCGAGTTCGGCGGCGAGCTCGACACGGTGCACGACAACGAACGCATCCGCGACGAACTGTGGGCGGTCATCCACGGCATCTGGGACCACATCAAGAACTCCGGCGAGTTCGACTCCGAGAACATGACGCTGGAGTGGGTGGGCTCGGTGCCCGGCAAGCGCGAGTACCGGCGCTTCCTCGGTGACTACGTCATGCACCAGGGCGACATCCTCGGCCAGAGCGAGTTCGCCGACCGGGTGGCGTTCGGCGGCTGGTCCATCGACCTGCACCCGCCGAAGGGCGTGTACGCGACGGAGGACGGGGCCAAGCAGCGTTACGCGGACGGCATTTACCACATTCCGTACCGCAGCCTCTACTCGGTGAACACGACGAATCTGCTGTTCGCCGGGCGCAACATCTCCGCCAGCCATGTCGCCTTCGGCTCGACCCGGGTCATGGCGACCTGCGCCACCATCGGCCAGGCCGCGGGCACCGCCGCCGCACTGTGCGCCGCGGACGGTGTCGCACCGCGGGAGCTCGCGGCCGCCGCGTTGCAGCGGACGCTGCTGCGCGAGGACGCCTCGGTGATCGGCCTGGTCTCCACGGACCCGGACGACCTGGCGCTGACCGCCGTGGCCACGGCCTCGTCGGCCCTGGCCGCGCCGGACGCGCCGACCCCCGGGGAGCGGTGGCCGCTGAGCTCCGACGCGGGTCTCGTGCTGCCCGTCGACCCGGAGCTGACCGCGCTCGACCTCCTTGTCGACGCCGACCGGGACACGGAGCTCGTGGTCGAGCTGTACGACCCCGAGCTCGGACAGAACTACGTCCCGCGCCGTCTCGTCGCCTCCGTCACCGTCCCGGTCGCCGCCGGGCCGAAGCAGTGGGTGCGCACCGGGCTGCGCTGGTCGCCGGAGAACTCCCGCAACGCGTTCGTCGTCGTCCGGGCCAACGAGGACCTCGCCCTGTACAGCGCCGCCGAACCGGCGCCGGGGGTCCTGGCTCTCACCCGGGTGCCGCTGCGCCCCCAGGACGAGACGCCGCAGCCGCTGCGGGAGTGGACCGACGCGGGACTGCATCGCCGCACCTTCTGTCTCCGTACGGGTGCGACCTCCGCGTACGCCCCGGCCAAGGCGGTGGACGGGTACGCCCGCCCGTACGCGGGACCGCACATGTGGGTCTCCGAGCCGCTGCGGGAGAACGGGGAGGAATGGCTGCAACTGTCCTGGCCCCGGCCGGTCACCCTGTCGAGGATCGACGTGCTCGCCGACGACGACGTCAACGAGGACCTGATCAATCTGCACCACCACAGGACCCCGTTCGACACGCTCCCCAGCCTCCTGCGCGACTACCGGGTCGAGGCGCGCCGGCCGGACGGCTCCTGGGACGTCGTCGCACGTACGTCGGACAACCGGCGCCGCCGCCAGGTGCACACCCTGGACGGACCGGTCACCACGGCAGCGGTGAGAATCGTCGTCGAGGCAACCAACGGGGCGGCGTCGGCGCATGTCGTCGCCGTACGCGCCTACGCATAGGAGCAGCAGGTGGTCACACGAGTCCTGGTCACCGGGGCGGCGGGGCGGATCGGCCGGGCGGTCCTCGCGCTGCTCGCCGACCGTGCCATCGAGGCGAACGCCCTCGTCCTGGAGGATCCGGGCGATCTGACCGCCCGGCTGGTCGTCGCCGGGGACGCCGCCGACGCGACGGCGGTGCGGGCGGCGCTGGACGGCGTGGACGGGGTGATCCACCTGGCGGCGATCCCCACGCCGGAGCGCACCCCCGCGCAGGAGCTCTTCGCCGCCAACACCCTCGCCACGTTCACCGTCCTGGAGGAGGCGGGGCTGGCCGGGGTGCAGCAGGCCGCGGTCGCCAGTTCCTGGGGGATCACGGGCCTGCCGTGGACGGCCGACCCGTCGCCGCACCCCGCGTACGTGCCGGTCGACGAGTCGCTGCCGTCGCAGGTGGCGGACCCGTACGGGCTGTCCAAACAGGTCGACGAGCTGACGGCGGCGACGATGGCGCGGCGGCACGGGATGAGCGTGGTCTGTCTGCGCTATCCGTTCGTCGGCGGATTCGACGAACGGCTGCGCGCGCACGCGGCGCGGCTCACCGCACAGCCGGCGTTGGGGGCCCGGGACCTGTGGACGTATCTGGAGGTGCGGGATGCGGCGCGGGCCGCCCTGCTGGCCCTCGGCGTCCCGGGTCCGGGTGCGCACTCCGTCCATGTGTGCGCACCCGAGACCCTCGTGCCGTTCCCGACGGAGGAACTGCTGCGCCGCTACCACCCGACGACCCGGCTGCTGCGTCCGCTGCCCGGACGCACCGCACCGGTGGACACCACGGCGGCCGCGCGGCTGTTCGGCTTCACGGCGGAGCATCTGCTCGACGACTGAGTGAATCCGGGGGCCGCTTCCCGGCACGGGAGTGCCGCGGGCGGGACCTCGCCGATTGATCGGTTAGTTTCCGGGAGTGACTGACTCTGTACGGAAAATTACGGCGATGACAGCTCTGGGCGTGGTGCTCGGAGCTGCCCTCGTCGGCTGCGGGAGCTCCGGGGACTCCCCCGGCCACGCCGCCCCCGCGGACCGTGCCACCGCCGCCGCGCACGCCCCGGACCGAGCCCCGGCCACTGCCTCGCCGGCCGCGAAGAAGCCGCCGTTCCTGGCTCCCGGGCCCGATGGGCTGACCCCCGTGCTCGAACGCGGTCCGAACCGTACGGACAAGGTCGTGGCGCTCACTTTCGACGCCGACATGACGGCCGACGAGGGGCCGCGTGCGGCTGCCGGTGAGCACTTCGACAATCCGGAGCTGATCGCGCTGCTGCGCCGGCTGAAGGTGCCGGCGACCGTCTTCATGACCGGCCGGTGGGCCGAGGAGTATCCCGCCCAGGCCCGCTCCATCGGCACGGACCCGCTCTTCGAGATCGCCAACCACTCCTACAGCCACTACGCCTTCACCTCACCCTGCTACGGGCTGCCGACCCTGGAGGAGGACGCGATCGGCGGCGAGGTGGAGCGGGCCTTCGGCGCCATCCGGAAGACCGGCGCCCGCAACGTGGTGCCGTACTTCCGCTTCCCCGGCGGCTGCTACGACGACGCCTCGCTGCGCGCGCTCGCACCGGAGAAGGTGACGGCGGTGCAGTGGGACGTCGTCAGCGGGGACGCGTTCGCGACGGACGCGGACGCCGTGGCGCAACAGGTGCTGGACGGGGTGGAGCCCGGTTCGCTGGTCGTCATGCACTGCACGCGCAGTGCGGCTCCGGTCACGGACGAGGCGGTGGACCAGGTGGTTCCGGAGCTGCGCAAGCGTGGATACCGCTTCGTGAAGGTGTCGGAGCTGATGACCGGCTGACGCACCTCAGCCCGAGCAGGCGGTGCGCTGTGCCTCCTGCCATGCGCAGACCGGGCAGAGCGTGATGCCCTTGACCGATTCCGCGTACTCGGTCGGCTTCCGGCACAGCACGCATTCGGCGTACGGAGGGCCGGCGGCCTTTTCCGGGGACGCTGCCGGAGTCTCGCAGTAGGCCTCGTTCGCGGGCTTGTCCGTGCGCTCATCCATGCGTACGAGCCTACTCAGCCCCGTACCGACGTGAGTGCGCAGGCGAGCAGCGCGGCCGCGGTTGCCACGGCCGCCGCGCCGAGGAGCGGAAGGACCGGCACCGGGACCGTACCGGTGAGCGAGCCGGTGACCAGCCCCGTCACCGCGTACTTCGCGGGCGACCCGCTGGTCACCAGGGCCAGCAGCGCCCCGAGCACGGTCGCCGCGATGGACCATCCGCGCCGGTGCAGCAACGGTCGGGTGCACAGCGCCCCCAGCGCCGCCCCGAGCAGGACGCAGCAGGCGGTGGCGAGCAGTCCGGCGAGCCCGGCGGACGGCAGGGGGACGCGGACCGTGTGATCGGTACTGGCCGGTTCGCTGATCGGCAGCACGACCGCGGTGGCGGCCGTGCCCAGCAGTCCGGCGCACCCCAGTGCGGTGAGCAGGGCCGACAGATGGGCCCGTGGCTGTCCGCCCACGGCCGCGGCGACGACCGTCCGGGCGGCGGGCGGTTCCTGGGTGACACAGACCTGCACGAGCCAGGCGGTGACGGGCAGCAGTCCGGCCGCCGTGTAGCCGAGCGAGTCCAGTACGGGCTGCCCCGAGCGGACGCCGACGCCGAGGAAGGCCACGTACAGCAGCACGGGTGCGAGCCAGCGCTGGGAGCGCAGCAGCAGGGCGGTCCGGTAGCGGATCAGCGCGGTCATGCCGCCTCGCCGGGGGTGCCGGGCACGGCTGCGAGCTGCTTGATGTGCCAGGGCGGGCGGGCCGCGAGCAGGGCGCCCAGCAGGGCGTCGGAGTGCGCGGCCGCGACGGTGAGCCGCAGGGTTCCGTCGTCGGCGGCGGTCCGCACGGGCGCTCCGGGCAGGGCGTCGGGGAGCGGGGTGCCGGGCGGGCCTGCCACGTCGATCCGGACCCGGGGGCCGGCCGTCGTACCGGGCCGGGCAGGAGGTGCCTCGGCGAGTCCGGTCCCCTCGACGCGCAGGACCGTGTCGACGGCGCCCGCGAGCCGGCGTGGGTCGTGGTCGACGAAGACGACGGTGGATCCGGCGGCGACACGTGCGGCGACGGCCCGGTCCAGTTCGTCCCGGGCCTCGGTGTCCAGGCCGGTCCAGGCCTCGTCCAGCACCAGCAACTCCGGTTCGGCCAGGAGGGCCTGGGCGACGGCGACCTTCTGGCTGGTGCCCTTGGAGAGCTCGGCCAGCGGTGTGCGGGCGTGTCCGGCGGCCCCGAAGCGGGTCAGCCACTCCTCGGCCCGCCGGGCCGCGTCCGCCCGGCGCAGTCCGTGGATCCGGCCCAGGTGGACGAGGTAGCCGGCGGCGGTGAAGGGCAGCGCGGCCGGGAACCGCTCGGGGACGTACGCCGTGCGCGGCCGGGCGCCGGTGATCCGGCCCTCGCTGGGGGCGTCGATCCCGGCGAGGAGCCGCAACAGGGTGGACTTGCCGGTGCCGTTGGCCCCTTCGACGCGGACGAGGGAGCGCGCGGGCAGACCGAGGTCCACCCCGCGCAGCACCCAGGGTCCGGCGAGACCGTACCGCCGGCCGACCGCGTTCAGCCGCAGGATGTCCGTACTCAGTTGGAGGACGCCTTCTCGGTCTTGAGCTCGCTGGGCCGTACGATCACGAACCCCTCACCGTCCAGGCGCAGTTGGACCGCCTCCCCCGAGCCTCCGCGCAGCATCGAGCCGACGCTCTGCGAACGGTGCAGCGACGTGTTCAGATGGGCGCTCCAGCCGACGACCGCGTCCGTGTCGACACAGACCGGCTGCTGGGGCGAGACGGGGATCACTATGGGGTGCCCCTCGCACATCAGGCCGAGCTTCCCGTAGCCGGTGAAGACGCTGTTGAAGAGTCCGCCGCCGGTCATCCCGGCGCCCTTCACGGTCTTGATCTCGTACGCGAGTGTGGCGTCGAAGCACAGGACGTTGCGGCCGTTGATGGTGAGGACATCGCCCTGCTCCATCTCCACGATGAAGCAGTTGGCCGCCTCGTGCGCGAACCACGCCTCGCCCTGGCCGCGCACCGCCATCAGCGGCAGGCCCTCGCCGGTGACGGCACGCTTGAGCATGCCGCCGAGGCCCTGGCCCTTGCGCTCGAACTGGAGATCACCGCGGAAGGCGACCATCGATCCCTGGCGGGCGTGCATCTCGCCGTTGACCGCGTACTTGATGGATTTGGCGTTCTGCAGGGTCATTCCGGGGGCGGTGGCCGGCTGCGCCATGTGCTCGCTGGAGAACAGTTCGCTCTTCATGCGGTGCATCCTCACCCGGAGGGTTTCATTCCGCCAAGAAGGCAATTCGGGGCGGCTGGCAGACTGGACGGGTGAGCAGCAACGACATCCCCGAGTCCCCGTCCGTTCCCGTCGGCCTGCCGGCGGACAGCCCCTTCCGTTCCGAGCGGACGAACCGGGACGAAGCACCTCAGTACGTCCTCCCTCTGGTCGTGCACATCGAGAAGACGGCGCCCCCGGCGCGCACCGACGCGCTGCGCACGGCCGCCCGTGCGGTGCTGGTGATGCTCTCCGACGAGCGGTCCGTGGGCGAGGGCGAGTGGGCGCAGGTGATGCGCGACTGGCAGGACGCGCGGATCCGGAAGGTGGTGCGGCGGGCGCGCGGCGCGGAGTGGCGGAAGGCCTGCGCGCTGCCCGGGATCACGGTCACGGGCGAGGAGGCCGAGGTGCGGGTCTACCCGCCGGTGCCGCTCGACGGCTGGCCGAAGGAGCTCGCGAAGCTCCAGGTCTCCGGGACGGACCTGGACGACCCCGAACCGCCGGCCGCGCCCGACCTCGCCGGCCCGGTCCTCTGGCTGAACCCGGAGCTCGGCATGTCGGCGGGCAAGGAGATGGCGCAGGCCGGGCACGGGGCGCAGCTCGCCTGGTGGGAGCTGTCCGAGACGGAGCGCAAGGCGTGGCGCGAGGCGGGCTTCCCGCTCGCGGTCGCCACCCCGGACGCGGGCCGCTGGCACGAACTCACGGTGAGCGGGCTGCCGGTGGTGCGGGACGCCGGGTTCACCGAGATCGCCCCCGGGTCGTGCACGGTGGTCGCCGACCATCCGGCGCTGCGCCGCTGATCCGTCCGCACGCGTACACAGGTTTCTGCCTGATCCGTTGAATGGTCCGGTCCGTCGATACGTACCTCCTGGCACCGCCGCACTGGCAATACTGCCCGGTAGGTCGAACGGCCGGTCATTCCACGGCTGTTGCGACCGGCGGTTGCTTGGACGCCGTCACGCCCCGGCCCGGGAGAGACCTCTGTGCGACGCATCAACGGAACAGCCCTCATCATCGCGGCGCTCGTCGCCACGCTCGGCGCACTCGCCTACCCGGTCTGGTCGTACGCCGACCGTTCGGGCACCGGCCGGGCCAACCTCGACGCGTCGTCCACCCCGACGCAGTGGGGGCCGCTCTCCGCGACCGACCGGGATTTCCTGGTCAAGGTGCGCCTGGCCGGGCTCTGGGAGCTGCCCGCCGGTCAGCAGGCGATCGAGCGGGCGCCGACCGAGGCGATCAAGGCGGCCGGTGACCATCTGGTGGTCGGGCACACGGATCTGGACCGCAGGTCGCGGGACGTGGCGGCCAAGCTCGGTGTGGAGCTGCCGAACCAGCCGACCGAGCAGCAGCAGGGCTGGCTGCGGGAGATGACCGCGGCGAGCGGCGAGGAGTACGAGCGGAAGTTCGCCAATCTGCTGCGGGACTCGCACGGCAAGGTCTTCGCGCTGATCGCCCAGGTGCGGCACACCACCCGTAACTCGCTGATCCGGCAGCTGGCGACCGATGCCAACGTGACCGTGCTCGACCACATCACCATGCTGGAGGGCACGGGCTTCGTCGACTTCGACGCCATGGCCCGCGAGGCGGCGGACGCGGCGACGGCAAGCCCGACCGGGCCGCCGGTGGCGCCGAGGGGCTCGGTCCTGCCACAGCCGGTTCCGGCGGCGCCGACCGGGGACCAGTCGTTCACCTCGCGGCCCTCCACGGCGCCGATGCCCTGACCGGCCCGTCACCCGGCCGGCCCGGCACCGGAACCTCAAATGAAGCTCTGAACGTCTCCCTGTTCGGGTTCGCCGCTGTACTGCGGGGTCATGACCCCTGCACAGAGCGGAGGAGGGGGACACCATGAAGCTTGGAATCGGGATCGGCTGGCGGCCGGAGATCGCCGATGCGGTGGAGGCGCTGCCGGGGATCGACTGGGTGGAAGCGGTCGCGGAGAACCTCTGCGACGACCATCTGCCCGCCTCCCTGGTACGGCTGCGGGAGCGCGGCGTCACCGTGGTGCCGCACGGCGTCTCGCTGGGCCTGGGCGGGGCCGACCGCCCCGACCCCGCCCGGCTCGCGGGCCTCGCGGCACGCGCCGCCCTGCTGGGCACGCCCCTGGTGACCGAGCACATCGCATTCGTCCGGGCGGGCGGGGCGCGCACCGGGTCACCGGTGCTGGAGGCGGGGCACCTGCTGCCCGTCCCGCGTACATGGGCGGCGCTGGACGTGCTGTGCGAGAACGTGCGGGTGGCGCAGGACTCGCTGCCGGTGCCGCTGGCGCTGGAGAACATCGCGGCCCTGATCTCCTGGCCGGACGAGGAGCTGACCGAGGGCCAGTTCCTGGCGGAGCTGGTCGACCGCACGGGGGTGCGGCTGCTCATCGACGTGGCCAACCTGCACACGAACCACGTCAACCGGGGCGAGGACCCGGCCAGGGCCCTCGACGAGCTGCCGGTGGAGGCCATCGCGTACGTCCACGTGGCGGGCGGCGTGGAGAGGGACGGCGTCTGGCACGACACGCACGCCCACCCGGTCACCGCTCCGGTGCTCGGCGTCCTCGCCGAGCTGCGCTCCCGCATCGCCCCGCCCGGGGTCCTGCTGGAGCGCGACGACGACTTCCCGCCGGCCGACGAGCTGGCGGGCGAACTGGACGCCATCCGCGCCACGCTCGACGCGGACCGGGGCGGCGTCCGGCCGGTGCGGAAGGAGACCCCGCGCCCCACGCCGCCGGCCGCCACCTCGCAATCGGACGGGGACGGTGAGACGGAAGCCGCCACCTCGCAGACGGACGGGAACGGTGAGACGGAAGCCGCCACCTCGCAGACGGACGGGAACGGTGAGACGGAAGCCGCCACCGACGCCGTACGTGACCGGGTCGCCGTCGCCCAGACCTCGCTGCTCTCCGCCCTCGTCGCGGGCACCCCCGCCCCCGAGGGCTTCGACCACCGCCGGCTCGGCGTCCAGAGCCGGGCCCTGGCCGCCAAGCGCGCCGACGTCGTCGCCAAGGTGGCCCCCGAGCTCCCGGAGATCCTCGGCCGCCGCGCCTACCGGGACGCGTTCCTCGCGTACGCCAGGAGCCGTCCGATGTCCGCCGGATACCGGCGTGACGCCCTGGACTTCGCCGAGCAGCTGCTCATCGCCGGCCGCCCCGCGGACGACGCGGCCCGCCGCCGGCTGACCCACTGGTGGCAGGACCGCGCGGCTCCCCTGCCGCCCCGCCGCACCGCCCGGCTGATCCGGGCGGCCCGTTCCGTACTCGTAGGGAGGTGACCGGGATGAACATCTTCGCCCTGGTCCTGACACTCGCCGTGGCGGTCTCCTCGACGCTGTTGATCGTGGGGTCTGGCCGTGCCCGCCGCGGGTCCGACGGCGTCGTGCACGATCTGTCCGAGGTGGCGTTCCTGAACGGCGGCCCCGGCCGCGTGGTGGACACCGCGCTCGCCGCGATGCTGGAGGACGGCCGGCTGGTCCTCGGCGGGCCCGGGATCGTCGCGGTCCAGCGGGCGGTCGCCCACGACCCGGTGGAGCGGGCCGTGCTCCAGGAGCAGGCCGCCGCTCCGAACGGTGCCCTGCACACGCTGCGGAACGCGGTGATGCACCATCCCGCCGTGCAGGAGCTCGGTGACGGCATGGCCGAGCGCGGTCTGCTGAACGTGCCCGGGGCGAACCGGAAGTGGCGCATCTGGGGCATGACCCAGGGGTCGCTCTGCCTGGTCGGCCTGCCGGTCTCCTTCGCGCTGACGATCGCGGAGTTCATCGGGACCGACAGCCTCGGGGAGACGCCGGTGCCGTTCGTCGCCAAGGTGTTCCCGGCGCTGCTCGTCGGCACCGTCGTCGGACTGGTCGTCGCGGGTGCCGCCCGCGCCCGGATCACCAAGGCGGGCCGCCGGGCTGCCGCGGCGTTCCGTACCGCTCCCGTGTACGGGACGGGCGCGGCCCATCTGGTGGCGACGTCGGGACCGCGGGCGCTCCCCGACCCGGGGCTGCGGACGTACCTGATCACGGCGGCCCGGCTGCGTCCCGCCGGATCGCGCGTCTCACCGTCGCACCACTCGTCGGACTCCTCGGGGATGCTGCTCGTGCCGACGGTGTGGTGCGCCGGGGCGAGCCCGGGCGACAGCGGCTGCGGCAGCTCCGCCGGACAGGGCGGCGGGCACAGCGGCGGGCACAGCGGCGGGGGCGGCTCCGGCTGCGGCTCGGGTTCCAGCTGCGGTTCCGGATCGAGCTGCGGCAGCAGCTCCGGATCGAGCTGCGGCAGCAGCTCCGGGTCCAGCTGCGGCAGCAGCTCCGGGTCCAGTTGCGGCAGCAGTTCCTGAGCGTTCGCCGTCCGCATCATGAAATCCCCTGGCGCTCCGGGCCCGTCTCGCATAGAAATCCGGCATGCTCTGGGTTCTGTTCCTGCTGGTCGCATGGGGTGCGGCAGCCGTCTCCTGTGTCCGGCTCTGTCTCGCGGCCGCCCGCCTGGCCCCGCCGCCGGGCACCTCGCCCCGGGAGACACGGGAGGGCCGGCGCGCGGCGGACGGCCCTGAACTCACGCTGTACGAGACCGCGTTCCTGACCGGCGGCCCGCACCGGGTCGCCGATCTGGCGCTCGTCACCATGCATCTGCGTCGTCGGCTGCTGCTCGCGCACACCGGCTGGGCGACGGTGGTCGACCCGGACGGCCGGGACGAGGTGGAGCGCACGGTGATCCGTGCCATCGGCCCGCAGGGTCAGTCACCGATACCGCCGGTCCGATCGGCGGCGGCCGCAGCCGATGCCGTACGCGCCCTCGCCGAACGGCTCGTCGCCGCGGGGCTGGCGCTGCCGGCCGGGGCGGGGACGGACATCGTGGCCGCGGTGCGGGCGGTGCGCGGGGCGGCGTTGCTGGTGGCCGCGATGGGCACCGCCGCGCTGCTCACGCCCGGCCGGGAAGAGGGTCCGGGCGGCTCGGGGGTGCCGGTGCTCGTCTGGTTCGGGCTGCCGCTCGTGCTGACCCTGGGCTGCCTGGCCATCGCCCGGATGGAAGTGCATCCGTACAGTTCCTGGGCCTCCCCCGCCGGCCAGCGGCTGCTCAACGCGCGCCCGGCGTCGGCGGGCGGCCCGGAGGGCGATGTGCTGGTGGCGGTCGCGGTGCGGGGCGTGGGCGCGGTGGCCGATCCGGCGCTGCGGGCCGCGCTCGGCCGTCGTGGCGGCGCACGGATCTTCCCGTGAATGACACCGGTGCGGCGCGCCGGAGGCGCGCCGCACCGGAAGCCGAACCCGGTGTCGCTGGAACGGCGGCCGGCACAGGGTGCCGGTGACTCCGCCGTCTGATCTTCCGGGTTGGGGTGGTCGGAACCCGCTCGCTACGCGAGCCCGGCCACCAGGTCTGCGACCGACTTGCGCCGGCCGGTGTAGAAGGGGACCTCTTCGCGGACGTGCATCCGCGCCTCGGAGGCCCGAAGGTGACGCATCAGGTCGACGATGCGGTGCAGCTCGTCGGCCTCGAAGGCCAGCACCCACTCGTAGTCGCCGAGGGAGAAGGAGGCGACGGTGTTGGCGCGCACGTCGGGGAATCCGCGGGCCATCTTGCCGTGGTCGGCGAGCATGCGGCGACGGTCCTCGTCGGGCAGCAGGTACCAGTCGTAGGAGCGCACGAAGGGGTACACGCTGATGTAGTCGCGCGGCGTCTCGTCGGCGAGGAACGCCGGGACGTGCGACTTGTTGAACTCGGCGGGGCGGTGCAGCGCCATGTTCGACCAGACCGGGTCGAGGCTCTTGCCGAGGCGGGTGCGACGGAAGAGGTTGTACGCCTCCTGCAGCGCGTCCGAGGTCTCGGCGTGCCACCAGATCATGACGTCGGCGTCGGCGCGCAGACCCGAGACGTCATAGGTGCCGCGCACGGTGATGTCCTTGGCCGCGAGCTGGTCGAACAGCTCCTGGACCTCACCGGAGTACGCTGCGCGGTCCGTGTCCGAGGGCAGCACGTCGCGCAGCTTGAAGACGGACCACAGGGTGTAGCGGACGACGTCGTTGAGGTCCTTCGCCTTCTTGCCGGCGTTGGGGGCCTTGCTTGATGTCACAGTCTCAGGAGCACTCATACGGCTATTGTCCCGCCTCGCTCCGTGTGCCCTGAACCAGGGTGGGGGTGGCGATGATCTCTCCGCCGTTCTCCGCGTCGCCGGCTCCCGTGCCGTTCGCTCCCGGGGCGGTCCCTCCCACGACGTCCCGGGCGATCTCGTCCGCGGCACGGTGGGCGCTCGCGATGCAGGCGGGGATGCCGACCCCGTCGTAGACCGCGCCGCACACGCGCAGCGCGGGCAGTTTCGCGACCTCCTCGCGGATCCGGGCGACCCGGCCGAGATGGCCCACGGGGTACTGGGGCAGTCCGCCGATCCACCGGGTGACCTCGGTGGCGACGGGTTTCGCGGTCAGTCCGGTCGCCGCGGCGAGGTCGGCCAGCGAGACGCCGACGAGCTCGGCGTCCTCGCGGTGCAGATGGTCCTCCTCGCCGTAGCGGCCCACCGAGGTCCGCAGGACGAACAGGTCCGGTGCCGCGTCGGCGACCCACTGCCACTTGTGGGTGGAGAAGGTGGCGGCCTTGATGGTGTGGCCGTCGACCGGGGGCACCAGAAAGCCGGAGCGGCCGTCGAAGGCCTTGGAGCCCGTCACGTCGGACCGCCGGAAGGCCATGGTGACCAGGGCCATCGACGCGTACTCGACGCCCGCGAGCTCGGCGGAGGCGGCCGGGGACTCGGCGGCGAGCAGCGGGGAGGCGGACCAGGCCGGGGCGGCGAGGACGATGCCGTCGGCGGTGATCACCCGGGTGTCGGTGCGTACGTCCCAGCCGTCGGCAGTACGGGTCAGGCCCAGGACGGGGGTCTCGGTGAGGATCTCGCCTCCCCCGGCGCGTACGGCGTCGGCCACGGCGCCCGGCAGGGTGCCGAGGCCTCCGGCGATCCCCTGGAAGACCGGCCCGGTCTGCTGCCGGGCGGCGGCCTGCTCCTGGATGCGGGTGACCCCGTCGAGCAGGGAGCCGGCCTGCCGGGCGACCTCGAAGAGCTGCGGTACGGCGGCGCGCATCGAGATCCGGTAGGCGTCGCCCGCGTACACCCCGCCCAGGAGCGGCTCGACCAGCCGGTCGACGACCTCGCGGCCGAGCCGGTCCGCCACGTACGCGCCGACGGCCACGTCGTCACCGACGGCGGTCGGGGTCAGATCGCGTTCCTGGGCGATACGCGCGAGGCCCTCGGGCGACAGCACCTCACCGAGGACCGACGGGTCGCCCGGTACGCCCATCACATGGCCCTTGGGCATGGGGCGCAGTGCGTCGCGCGTCCACAGCGCGGCGGTGGCGGTGGCGGGCGGCTGGAGCCGGTCGCCGAGGCCGGCGGCGCGGGCCAGGCCGACCGCCTCCGGCCGCCGGGCGAGCATCGACTCGGCGCCGAGGTCGACCTGCACACCCGCGACCTCACCGGTCATGAGCTTGCCGCCGAGCCGGTCGGTCGCCTCCAGGAGGGTGACCCTCAGCCCGGTGCCGAGGAGCCGGTGGGCGGCCGCGAGTCCGGCGATGCCGCCGCCGATGACGACGACGTGGCCGGGGGCCCTGTCCGCACGGTGTGTTGAACGCTGCATGCCCCCACTCTCTCAAACCTCTACCGAGTCCTGACCGTGACCGCTTCGAAACCGGTTTCCCGAAACCCGGACCACCGACTCGTACGTCGAACCGACGCCATCAATCACCCGTCCTGGGGGGACAGTTATGCAGGCAGCACCCATCACCCGTACCGGCAGACGAGCGGGCAGCCGCACCCGAACCGCGCTCGCCGCCGGACTGCTCACCGCCGTCCTCGCGCTGAGCGGCTGCGGCGCGGCCGGGGACAGCGACGGCGCCTCCTCATCCGACGAGCGCGCCCTGTCCGCCGGCGAACGGAACGGCGGACAGAACAAGGCTGCCGCCGCCGGGGAGGCGGCAGCCGACGCCAAGGAGGGCGCGGCGAAGTCGGGGGCGCCGAGCAAGCCGAATCCGGTGACCGCCACGCACGTCATCCGCACCGCCTACCTGTCCGTGGAGGTGAAGAGCGCGTCCAAGGCGGCGGCAGCCGCGCGTACGGTCGCGCAGAACGCGGGCGGGCTGGTCGCCAACGAGTCCACCGAGCAGGTGGACGACACGCACGACTCCTCGCATCTCGTCCTGCGCGTGCCCCAGGGCGAGTACGACAGTGTGCTGCGCGAGCTCTCCGGGGCGGGGAAGCTGCTCTCCCGTACATCGAGCGCGAAGGACGTCACCGACCAGGTCGTCGACGTGGACAGCCGGATCGCCACGCAGCGGGCGAGTGTGACGCGGGTGCGCAAGCTGATGGACCAGGCCGAGAGGCTGGCCGATGTGGTGACCCTGGAAGGCGAACTGAGCAGCCGTCAGGCCACTCTGGAGTCCCTGCTCGCCCAGCAGGCCTCACTCAAGGACCGTACGACGCTGGCCACCATCACGCTCGATCTGACGGAGCCGGAGTCGGCGCCCGAGGGCGACAACGACGACCCGGGGTTCGTGGACGCGCTCAGCGGCGGCTGGCACGCCTTCCTGACGATGCTGCGGTGGCTCGCGATGGCGGTGGGCGCCACGGCCCCGTTCCTGGCCGCTGCGGCCGTCCTGCTGGTCCTGTGGCGGCTGCTGCGCCGCCGGGGCGGGAAGGCGGGACAGCAGCCGCCGACGGCCGAGTAGCAGCCCCCGGGGCCCCGGCGCCGTAGCGTGGGCCCTTCGGACTGTGCGTCGAAGGGACCTGGCATGACGGCGGAACGACTGGTGGTCATCGGCGGTGACGCGGCGGGCATGTCCGCCGCGTCCCAGGCGCGCCGGCTCAAGGGCCCGGACGAGCTGAGCATCACCGCTTTCGAGCGGGGCCACTTCACCTCGTACTCCGCCTGCGGCATCCCGTACTGGGTCGGCGGCGACGTGGCGGAGCGGGACGACCTGATCGCGCGGACCCCCGAGGAGCACCGGGCCCGCTCCATCGACCTGCGGATGCGCACCGAGGTGACGGAGATCGATGTCGCGGGGCAGCGGGTGCGCTCCCTGGACCGGGACTCGGGCGAGACCTCCTGGACCGGCTTCGACAAGCTGGTGATCGCGACGGGAGCCCGCCCCGTCCGGCCCGCGCTGCCCGGCATGGACGCGGCCGGGGTGCACGGCGTGCAGACCCTGGACGACGGGCAGGCCCTGCTGGACTCCCTGAACCGGACGGAAGGCTCCGAGGGGCGCCGCGCGGTCGTCGTCGGCGCGGGCTACATCGGGGTCGAGGTGGCCGAGGCGATGCTGAAGCGCGGCTTCGATGTGACCGTGCTCAATCGCGGCGAGCAGCCGATGGCGACGCTCGACCCGGACATGGGGCGCCTCGTCCATGACGCGATGGACGGGCTCGGCATCACCACGGTGAACCGGGCCGCGGTCACCGCGATCCGCACCGGGCAGGACGGCCGGGTCGCCGCCGTCGAGACGGCCGGTGCGTCCTACCCGGCGGACGTGGTGGTGCTCGGCATCGGCGTCGAGCCGGAGACGACACTGGCCCGCGCCGTCGGCCTGCCGGTCGGCCCGCACGGCGGGCTGCTCACCGATCTGTCGATGCGGGTCGTGGGCCACGACAACATCTGGGCGGGCGGCGACTGCGTCGAGGTGCTCGACCTGGTGGCGGGCCGCACCCGCCACATCGCGCTGGGCACGCACGCCAACAAGCACGGCCAGATCATCGGGTCCAACGTCGCCGGCGGCTACGGGACGTTCCCGGGCGTGGTGGGTACGGCGGTGAGCAAGGTCTGTGACCTGGAGATCGCCCGTACCGGTCTGCGCGAGAAGGACGCCCGCGCGGTGGGCCTGCGCTTCGTCACGGCGACGATCGAGTCGACGGGCCGGGCGGGCTACTACCCGGGGGCGCAGTCCATGACGGTGAAGATGCTCGCGGAGTACCGCACGGGGCGGCTGCTGGGCGTGCAGATCGTGGGCCGGGACGGGGCGGCGAAGCGGGTGGACGTGGCGGCGGTGGCGCTCACCGCGGGGATGACGGTCGAGCAGATGACGTCACTGGACCTGGGCTACGCCCCGCCGTTCTCGCCGGTCTGGGACCCGGTCCTGGTGGCGGCCCGCAAGACGGTGACAGCGCTGCGGAAGGCGGGCACCGCCTGAGCGGTTCCCGCCTTGCCCGTCGTTCAGCGTGCGGTGCTCGTGTGGACGTACTCGACGAGCCGCGACAGCGCGTCCGGGTCCATGTTCGGCATCACGCCGTGGCCCAGGTTGAAGATGTGGCCCTCCAGGCCCGCGGCGGCGTCCAGCACCTCCTGGGTCTTGGCCTCCACCGCGGCGGTCGGGGCGAAGAGCACGGCGGGGTCGAGGTTGCCCTGGAGCGCCTTGCCGGGGCCGACGCGGCGCGCGGCCTCGTCCAGCGGGACCCGCCAGTCGACGCCGACGACGTCCGCGCCGGCCTCGCCCATGAGGCCGAGCAGCTCACCGGTGCCGACACCGAAGTGGATGCGCGGGACGTCGTACGAGGCGACGGCGTCGAAGACCTTCGCCGAGGCGGGCAGCACCGAGTGGCGGTAGTCGGCGGGGGCCAGGGCGCCCACCCAGGAGTCGAAGAGCTGCACGGCGGAGGCACCGGCCTCGATCTGGACCTTGAGGAAGGCGCCGGTGATCTCGGCGAGGCGGTCGAGCAGGTCGGCCCAGAGCTCCGGGTCGCCGTACATCAGGGCCTTGGTGTGCTCGTGGTTGCGGGACGGGCCGCCCTCCACGAGGTAGCTCGCGAGGGTGAACGGCGCTCCCGCGAATCCGATCAGCGGCGTGTCGCCCAGCTCG
Source organism: Streptomyces sp. NBC_00464 (assembly GCF_036013915.1). NCBI lineage: Bacteria > Bacillati > Actinomycetota > Actinomycetes > Kitasatosporales > Streptomycetaceae > Streptomyces > Streptomyces sp. NBC_00464. The sequence goes on from NZ_CP107899.1 coordinate 1,074,466, forward strand.
GCGGTGAGCAGGCCCATGGCCTCGGTGACGTACCAGACGTCCTCGGGGGTGAGGTCGCGCAGCCGGGCCAGGTCGGAGCGGGTACGGATCGGCTCGGCGATCACCGGCCCGATGCCGGGCTTGATGTCGAGGTCGATGCCGATGGCCTTGAGCGGGACGACGATGTCGCTGAAGTAGACCGCGGCGTCGACCTTGTGGCGGCGGACCGGCTGCATCGTGATCTCGGCGACGAGCTCCGGCATCATGCAGGAGTCGAGCATCGGGATGCCTTCGCGCACCTTCAGGTACTCGGGCAGCGAGCGCCCCGCCTGACGCATGAACCAGACCGGCGTGTGCGGCACGGGCTCGCGCCGGCATGCCTTCAGGAACACCGAGTCGTGGGTGGCGGAGGTCTTCGTCTGGTGGCCCGAGGGGCGGTCAATGGCGCTCACGCACAGAATCTTCGCACGCATGCGGAAGGAGCCCTGCCCCGCACGGGTGTCCTTCCGCGCGCGAGGCTCCGGTTCCGCCTACTCTTCCCCGCATGGCTCCGGCGCAGGGACACTTCTCCGATCAATCCGATGGTGCTGACAGCACGGACAGTGCGGAGGGTGGTTCCGTCCCGCCCGCGTTCCGTTCGGCGGTGGACGCGCTGCGCTCGGCGCGGCTGAGGCCCGAGCTGGAGGTGGAGCCGACGAGGCCACCGAAACGCCTGGCTCCGTACGCGTACGCACTGGAGGCGGCGGTCGTCGACGGCGAGGACGATCTTGCCGACGGGCGGCTCGTCCTGCTCCACGACCCTGACGGGCACGAGGCCTGGCAGGGCAATTTCCGGCTGGTGACGCTGGTGCGCGCCGAACTGGAGCCGGAGATGGCCTCCGATCCGCTGCTGCCGGAGGTGTGCTGGTCGTGGCTGACCGGCGCACTGGAGGCGCGCGGTCTGTCGTACGGGGAGGCGGGCGGCACGGTCACCCGGGCGGGTTCGCACTACTTCGGCGCCCTGGCGACGCGGCGCCCGGCGACGCAGATCGAGATCCGGGCGTCGTGGACGCCGCGCGAGGGCCGCGGAGGTGTGCCGGACACGGCGGCGCATCTGATGGCGTGGGGCGACCTGCTGTGCCAGATCGCGGGCCTGCCGCCGTCGGAGCCGGTGGACGCGGCGGTGGTGACGCTTCCGCAGCGGCGCGGGCCGCAGGTTCCGTAGGGCGCTGCCCACGCGTTGTTCCGCAAGGTGCCGCCCCGCGCTCTTCCGTGGGGCGGCACTCCGCGTTCTCACCCCGTTCCCACCCCCTCGAGGTTCCGTGACACTGCGTCACGGAGCCTCGCACGTTTACCGGCTCTCTTTTCGTACAATCGATCGCGCGTCCTATTTGCCCGAATTGTTACTCACCAAATAGTGATCTTCCCCTAAAGGAGCAGGGGTCTGCTGCCGAAGGAGTCAGTGACCCTTCAAGCACGGTTCGCCCCGGCTTCATCCCCGAGCCGGCCCGTCCCGCCACTCCCCAGGAGGCCTGGTGTCCGTTCTCCTCGAGCAGCCCGCAAGCCTGGTCGCCTACCGCCCGAACAAGCCGACGGCCATGGTCGTCGTGGCCGACCCGCGCGTCCGTTCCACCGTCACCCGCCATCTGTGGGCACTCGGAGTACGTGACGTCATCGAGGCGTCGTCCATCGCGGAGGCCCGCCCCCGCGTCGGCAACCCGCGCGACATCTGCGTAGCCGACGTCCATCTGCCCGACGGTTCCGGGCTGACCCTGCTGTCCGAAACCCGAGCCGCCGGCTGGCCGAACGGCCTCGCCCTCTCCGCCGCCGATGACATCGGCGCGGTGCGCAACGCCCTCGCGGGCGGCGTCAAGGGCTACGTCGTCACCGGCACCCGTACCAACATCGGCCACCCCACCCGTCCCGGCGTCGCACCCATCGGCGCCACCGCCGCCCGTATGCACCGCCGGCCCCCCGGCACCCCGAGCCACCCGGGCGGCTACCGCGAACTGTCCGGCCGCGAGGTGGAGGTCCTGCGGCTCGTCGCCGAAGGGCAGTCCAACAAGGCCATCGGCGTCTCCATGGGGCTGTCCGCCCTCACCGTCAAGAGCCACCTCGCCCGAATCGCCCGCAAGCTCGGCACCGGAGACCGCGCAGGCATGGTCGCCGTCGCTCTGCGAACGGGCATCATCCACTGAATCCGCAACGAAACCGCACCCCCGCCGGTGTGCAGAAATGCGGAACCGGCTGGAATACATGCATCGGCGCCCGTCGACGGATCATTCCGTCGACGGGCGCCGTACATACACAGATACCCTTGACACGTGACCGACGCCCAAGAGACCGCAGCAGACACTTCACTGCGAACCACCGGGGGCGCCCCCCCGGACGACGTCGCCCCGGCGCCGATCCCCTTGCTCGAACCTCGCGAGGGCATTCCACCGGTGGTGGCCTCCGACGACGCCCTGGCCGGGGTGATCGCCGCCTTCGCCGCGGGCTCCGGCCCGGTGGCCGTGGACGCCGAGCGCGCCTCCGGTTACCGGTACGGACAGCGCGCCTATCTCGTACAGCTGCGCCGCGACGGCGCGGGCAGCGCGCTCGTCGACCCGGTCGGCTGCCCCGACCTGTCCGGGCTCGGGGAGGCCCTGCACGGAACCGAGTGGATCCTGCACGCGGCGACCCAGGACCTGCCCTGTCTGCGCGAGATAGGGATGACACCGACCGGGCTCTTCGACACCGAGCTGGCCGGACGGCTGGCCGGGTTCCCGCGGGTCGGCCTCGGCGCGATGGTCGAGAGCGTGCTCGGCTACTCCCTGGAGAAGGGGCACTCGGCCGTCGACTGGTCGACCCGCCCGCTGCCCGACCCCTGGCTGCGCTACGCGGCGCTCGACGTCGAGCTGCTGATCGACCTGCGCAACGCCCTGGAGGAGGAGCTCGACCAGCAGGGCAAGCTGGAGTGGGCGCAGGAGGAGTTCGCCGCCATCGCCTCGGCGCCGCCCGCTCCCCCGCGCCAGGACCCCTGGCGCCGCACGTCGGGCATGCACAAGGTCCGCCGGCGCCGGCAGATGGCGGTGGTCCGGGAGCTGTGGACCATGCGTGACCAGATCGCCCAGCGCCGCGACATCTCCCCGGGCAAGGTGCTCGGCGACGCCGCGATCGTGGAGGCCGCCCTCTCGCTCCCGCCGAACGCCCAGGCACTGACCGCGCTGCCCGGCTTCGGCCACCGCATGGGCCGGCGCCAGCTGGAGCAGTGGCAGGCGGCCGTGGACCGGGCGAAGGAACTGCCCGACTCGGAGCTCCCGCAGCCCGGCCAGCCCCTGGCCGGACCGCCGCCGCCGCGCGCCTGGGCAGACAAGGACCCGGCCGCCGCGGCCCGGCTGTCGGCGGCCCGCTCGGCCGTGTCCGAGCTCGCGGAACGGCTGAACATGCCGCAGGAGAACCTCATCACCCCGGACACCGTGCGCCGGGTGTGCTGGGAACCGCCGAAGAACCTGACGCCGGACACGGTCGAGAACGCGCTCATCGGATACGGGGCGCGGCACTGGCAGATCGGACAAGTGGCCCCGATCCTGCTGCGTGCGCTCGCTTCGGAGGCCTGAGAAGGCGTCGGACAGGCATCGGACAGGGGCGTATTCACGCCAGGTTGGCGCGGCCCGAGGGCCGTTCACCACGTTCGCTCCATGGCCCGGTCGGCCCCGTTTCGGGGCCGACCGGGCCATTTCGCCGATGTGACCTTCGCCGCTCCCGCCACAAGGACTGGGCAGTCTGGTTACCCGCAAGTAGCATGAGGGTGGCGGCGCGCCCTCGGGCGTGCCCCGCAGCAGTGCCATCCCGCACCCTGGAGGAGAGCCACCGTGCCTCGTACCATCCGGGACGTCGTCTTCGTCGACGGCGTCCGCACCCCGTTCGGCAAAGCGGGCCCGAAGGGCATCTACCACGAGACCCGCGCCGATGATCTCGTCGTGAAGGCCATCCGGGAGCTGCTGCGCCGCAACCCGGACCTGGACCCCGCAAAGATCGACGAGGTCGCCATCGCCGCGACCACCCAGATCGGCGACCAGGGCCTCACGCTCGGCCGTACCGCCGGAATCCTGGCCGGTCTGCCGCAGTCCGTCCCCGGTTACTCCATCGACCGCATGTGCGCGGGCGCCCTGACCGCCGTCACCTCGACGGCCGGCTCGATCGCCTTCGGCGCGTACGACGTCGTCGTCGCCGGTGGTGTCGAGCACATGGGCCGCCACCCGATGGGCGAGGGCGTGGACCCGAACCCGCGCTTCGTGTCGGAGAAGCTGGTCGACGAGTCCGCCCTGTTCATGGGCATGACCGCGGAGAACCTGCACGACCGGTACCCCACGATCACCAAGCAGCGCGCCGACGAGTACGCGGTGCGTTCGCAGGAGAAGGCCGCCAAGGCGTACGCCAACGGCAAGATCCAGCAGGACCTGGTGCCGGTCTCCGTGCGCCGCACCAACCCGGAGGCCGGTGAGACGGGCTGGGGTCTGGTCACCGCCGACGAGCCGATGCGTCCGGGCACCACCATGGAGTCCCTGGCCGGTCTGAAGACCCCGTTCCGCGCCCACGGCCGCGTGACGGCCGGCAACGCCGCGGGTCTCAACGACGGCGCCACCGCCTCGCTGCTCGCCGCCGAGGACGTCGCCCGCGAGCTGGGCCTCCCGGTCAGGATGCGCCTCGTCTCCTACGCCTTCGCGGGCGTCGAGCCGGAGGTCATGGGCTACGGCCCGATCCCGGCGACGGAGAAGGCCCTGTCGAAGGCCGGCCTGTCCATCTCGGACATCGGTCTCTTCGAGATCAACGAGGCGTTCGCCGTGCAGGTGCTCGCCTTCCTGGAGCACTACGGCATCGCCGACGACGACGCGCGTGTGAACCAGTACGGCGGCGCGATCGCCTACGGCCACCCGCTGGCCTCCTCCGGTGTCCGGCTGATGACTCAGCTGGCCCGCCAGTTCGAGGAGCAGCCGGAGGTCCGCTACGGCCTGACGACCATGTGCGTCGGCTTCGGCATGGGCGCGACGGTCGTCTGGGAGAACCCGCACTTCGACGGAGGCAACAAGTGAGCACGACCACCACTGAGCTTCTGAAGGGTGCGGCCGAGCTGTTCCCCGGCGAGGTCGTCACCCAGGCGCACGTACGCCACCTGGACCTTCCGGGCGGTGCGGGCAACTTCGCTCTCATCACCCTGGACAACGGCCTGGACCACACCAAGCCGACCACCTTCGGACCGCAGTCGCTGGCGAACCTGAACGCCGCGATCGACCAGGTCGAGAAGGAGGCCGCCGAGGGCGCGATCACCGGCATCGGGATCACCGGCAAGCCGTTCATCTTCGCGGTCGGCGCCGACCTCAAGGGCGTCGAGCTGCTGAAGGAGCACAAGGACGCGCTCGCCATCGGCAAGGGCGGCCACGACGTCTTCCGTCGGCTGTCCGGACTCGCGGTCCCCACGTTCGCGTACTACAACGGCGCGGCGATGGGCGGCGGTGTCGAGGTCGGTCTGCACTGCTCGTACCGCACCGTCTCCAAGGCGCTGCCCGCGTTCTCGCTGCCCGAGGTCTTCCTCGGTCTGGTCCCCGGCTGGGGCGGCTGCGCGCTGCTTCCCAACCTGATCGGCGCCGACCGCGCGGTCTCGGTGATCATCGAGAACTCGCTGAACCAGAACCGTCAGCTCAAGGGCAAGCAGGTCTTCGAGCTCGGGATCGCCGACGCCCTCTTCGAGGGTGCGGACTTCCTGGAGCAGTCGCTGATCTGGACCGCGGACGTGCTGAACGGCACGGTCGCGGTGGAGCGCCCCGAGGTCGACCGCGGTGACGCCTGGGACCAGGCCGTCGCGCGTGGCAAGGCCGTCGCCGACTCCAAGGTGCACGGCGCCGCCCCGGCCGCGTACCGCGCGCTGGAGATCATCGCCGCGGCCAAGGACGGCGACCTGGGTGCCGGCTTCGACCGTGAGGACCAGGCCCTCGCGGACCTGATCATGGGCGGCGAGCTGCGCTCCGGGATCTACTCGTTCAACCTGGTCCAGAAGCGCGCCAAGCGCCCGGCCGGTGCCCCGGACAAGGCCCTGGCCCGTCCGGTCACCAAGGTCGGCGTGGTGGGCGCGGGCCTGATGGCCTCGCAGCTCGCCCTGCTGTTCCTGCGCCGCCTTGAGGTGCCGGTCGTGCTGACCGACATCGACCAGGCGCGGGTCGACAAGGGTGTGGGCTATGTCCACGCCGAGATCGAGAAGCTGCTCGGCAAGGGCCGCATCAACCAGGACAAGGCCAACCGCCTGAAGGCCCTGGTCTCCGGTGTGCTGGACAAGGCTGAGGGCTTCTCCGACGCCGACTTCATCATCGAGGCCGTCTTCGAGGAGATCGGCGTCAAGCAGCAGGTGTTCGCGGAGGTCGAGGCGGTCGCCCCGGCGCACGCGATCCTCGCCACCAACACCTCCTCCCTCTCGGTCACCGAGATGGCGTCGAAGCTGAAGAACCCCGAGCGGGTCGTCGGCTTCCACTTCTTCAACCCGGTCGCGATCCTCCCGCTGCTGGAGATCGTCCGCGGCGAGCTGACCGACGACGCCTCGCTGGCCACGGCCTTCGGTGTCGCCCGCAAGCTGAAGAAGACCGCGGTCCTGGTGAAGGACGCCCCGGCGTTCGTCGTCAACCGCATCCTCACCCGCTTCATGGGCGAGATCCAGAACGTCATCGACGAGGGCACCCCGGTCGAGGTCGCGGAGAAGGCCATCGAGCCGCTCGGCCTGCCGATGTCCCCGCTGGTGCTCCTGGAGCTGGTCGGCCCGGCGATCGGCCTGCACGTCTCCGAGACCCTGAACCGCGCCTTCCCGGAGCGCTTCACCGTCTCCGAGAACCTCGCGGCGGTCGTCAAGGCCGGCAAGCGCGGCTTCTACGTGTACGACTCCGGCAAGCCGGAGCTGGACCCGGAGGTCGCCGCACTCCTGAAGCAGGGCGACACCGTCCTGTCCGAGGAGCAGGTCCGCGACCGCGTCCTGGACGCGGTGGCGCAGGAGATCGGTCTGATGCTGGACGAGGGCGTCGTCGCCGAGGCCCAGGACATCGACCTCTGCCTGATCACCGGTGCGGGCTGGCCCTTCCACCTGGGCGGGATCACGCCGTACCTGGACCGTGAGGGCGTCTCCGAGCGGGTCAACGGGAAGAAGTTCCTGGCGCAGGGCGTGGCGAGCGTTCCGGCGTAACACCGTCACGGTGAACGCCACGAGGGCCGTACGGGATCGCTCCCGTACGGCCCTCGTTGTCTTGGTCTCGCCCTGTCAGGGACCGGTCTGCCAGCGGATGTTCTCTTCCTGTACGAACTCGCCGAGCCAGGCGCGGAAGTCCGGGCCGAGGTCCTCGCGCTCGCACGCCAGCCGGACGACGGCACGCAGGTAGTCGCCGCGGTCCCCGGTGTCGTAACGGCGGCCGCCGAAGACCACCGCGTGCACGGGACCGCCGAGCGTCGGGTCGAGGGCCAGCTGGCGCAGGGCGTCGGTCAGCTGGATCTCGCCGCCGCGGCCCGGCGGAGTCCTGCGCAGGATCTCGAAGATCTGCGGGGCGAGGACGTACCGGCCGATCACGGCGAGGTTGCTGGGCGCAGTGCCGGGTTCGGGCTTCTCCACGAGATCGGTGACGGCCAGCACGTCGCCCGCCTCGTCGTCCAGGGGGGCCACGGCCGCGCAGCCGTACAGATGCGTCCGGTCGTCCTCGACCTCCATGAGCGCCACGACGCTGCCGCCACGCTGCTCCTGGACCTCCAGCATCCGGGCAAGCAGCGGATCGCGCTCGTCGATGAGGTCGTCGCCGAGCAGCACCGCGAACGGGGCGTCACCGACATGCGGTTCGGCGCAGAGGACGGCGTGGCCCAGGCCGAGGGGGTTGCCCTGCCGCACGTAGTGGACGTCGGCCAGTTCGCTCGACTCACGGACCTGGCGCAGCTTGTCCGTGTCGCCCTTCAGCTCCAGCAGGTGCTCCAGCTCGTAGGCGCGGTCGAAGTGGTCCTCCAGGGCCCGCTTGTTACGGCCGGTGACCATGAGTACGTCGTCGAGTCCGCTGCGTACGGCCTCCGCCACCACGTACTCGATGGCGGGCCGGTCCACGACCGGGAGCATTTCCTTGGGAGTCGCCTTGGTCGCGGGGAGGAATCGGGTGCCGAGACCCGCGGCCGGGATGACGGCCTTGCGGGTACGGCGGTGGTGCGTAGACATGAAGGTGTGCACTCCGGAAGAAAGGGGTGTCAGGCCTTGTCGGGGCTGACGGTGAAGGACAGCTCGTTGCCGGGCGTGAAGAAGACCCTTCCGCGCGCCGGGCCCTGCGTCGGGTGGTGCCAGCGCTGCGTGGGATAGACGTCGATCCGCTTGCGCTCCAGGATGTCGTCGAAGAAGCGCGCCAGCCGGATGCGCGGTTGGCCGGGTTCACGCTCCAGCCACAGGTCCCAGTCGTCGTGGCCGCCGGACGAGGCGGCCACCACTCCGGCGAACGGCAGATGTGCCTCGAAGGCGCCGTCGTGCCCCACGGATACCGGGCCCGACACCGTGGACGCGACACTCCCCTTGCGGGGCATGGCCCACAGCCGCAGCCCGGCGAGGTCGGTGCCCGGCGGCGCCACCAGGCCGCCGCGCACGACCCAGCCGTCCTGTCCCACCAGCACGGCATGCACCTCGGCATGCTCCACGCGATGACGTACGAAGACCGACAGGCGGCCGTCCGCCGTGCGGTAGGGCACGGGCCAGTACGCGGGACCTTCCGCCGGAATCCGGCGGACCAGCAGACCACCGGTGTGGACGCCCTCCACGGCGAGCGGCCGGCGTTGGCCGTCCGGCAGCTCCAGGTCGAGGTCGTAGCGGCCCTCGGCGAGGACCGGCGGTTCGGCGGGGACCGCGTACACCGACCGCAGAATGCCCGTCGCCTCGTCCACCGATGTACCCAGGGCAGCCAGCCTGACCAGCGTCTCGCCCCTGCGCGGGGTGACGCACAGCGCGGGGGGCTCCGCGCCGGGCTGCAGCAGCGCGCGGACCTCGATCGCGCCGTCGCCGCGCACCAGCACCTCCGCCGGGACACCGGACGGGTCGGCGGTCGTGGCTGCGGCGGCGTGCTCCTTCGGTACGGAGGCCACCACGTCCCGCAGGAACGCGTCGTAGCGGAAGGCGATCTGCTCGGCGCTGTAGAGCGGGGCCGTGGCGTAGGCGCCCTGGGACAGTTTCTCCCGCTCGGCCGGCTGTTCGATGAGGTAGCGCATCGCCTGGGCCATGGCGTCCTCGTCGCCGACGGGAACCAGGATGCCGTTGCGGCCCGGGACGACGATCTCGCCGGGACCGAAGGGCGCGTCGGCCGCGAGAACCGGAAGCCCGTGGTGCATGGCCTCCACCATGGTGAGACCGAAGGACTCGCGACGGGCCGCGCTCACCACGAAGGAGGCCTTGTCCCACTCGGCTGTGAGGTCGGGCAGCGCGCCCATGAGGCGGACGGCATCGCTGAGCCCGTGCGCGTGCACGAGTTCCTGGAGCCGTGCCTGCTCGGGCCCGCGGCCGAAGATGCGCAGCCGCCACTGCGGGTGCTGGGGGGCGACCTGGGCGAACGCGTTGATCAGCGTGTCGAAGCCCTTGCGCGGCACGAGCTGTCCCGCGGCGGCGATCAGCGGCAGCCCGCGCACCGGGGCGTGCCGGGCCGGCGGCGGCACGATGTTGCCGATGCCGGCGAGCAGGGGTGCCCGGTCGCCCAGCTGTCGCTGGTAGTTGTTCATGTCGGCCCGGGTGAGGCAGACGACGCCGTCCATCTCCCGGTACAGCTCCAGCGTCCGCTCGCGCAGCTCCTGGGAGGGCACCATCGAGCCCTCGTGGTCGATGACCACGCGCCCGTAGCCGTGCCGTCCATGGGCGAGGAAGTACGCGGCGAACGTCGGCCGGGCGGCGATCACGACATCGGCGCCGCAACTGCCCAGGTGACCGAGGATCAGACCATCGGCCTCCTCGGTGTACTGGTCGGCCCAGTCGTCCTCGCGCGGCATGATCCGGGACGGTTTGCCGCCCTTGGCCTGCGCAGCCCCTTCGCGCCGGTCGACCAGGTAGCGCACGGTCACGTCGCCGGACGGCGGGAAGGACGGCCGGTCCGCCGTACGGAAGACCGAGACGATCTCCACCTCGTGGCGGACCGCCAGCGCGGAGGCCAGGCTGCTGGTCGCCCGCGGTACCCCGCCGAAGTTGTCGATGCTGTGGAGCAGGAAGGAGATCCGCACAAGTGTCCTCTGGGATTCTCGAGGTCCGTAAGGGCCGCGGTCAGTGGTGCTCGGTCACCACGAGCGAGAGTTCGTTGTCCGCGGTGAAGTAGGGGCGCAGTCCGACGACGGCACGGCCGACGTCGGGGCCGAACAGGTCCGTCGGCTCCTCCTGCACCAGCTCCGGGAAGCGCTGCACATCGCGCCTGACCACCTGGTCGTCGGCGATGCGCGCCACTCTGACCGGCTTTCTGCCGCTGCTGTCGGTGAGCAGCACGTCCCAGTTCTCGCGCATGAGCAACCGGGCCCTCATGGCCTCACTCATGTTCAGCTCCGCGCCGAACCAGCCGTCCTCGAAGCGCACCCGGCCGGCCGCCAGCGTGCTCGCGGGCTCCTGGCGCCGGCGCAGCAGCAGCGACAGTTCACCGGCGAGCTGCCACTCCCCCTGCAGCCAGCCCGTCAGCCACAGGCTCGTGTCGCTGTAGTCGACGGTCACCAGCTCGGCGTGGCTCGGCCGGGACCAGACCCGCAGGCGCAGATAGCCGCCCTCGGTCGCGTACGGCAGCACCCAGTGGAAGTGGTCCAGGTCACCGAGGTGTCCGACGTCGCGTGCCCCGCCGAGCGTGCACCGCCCGTAGCGCAGGCGCCGTTCCCTGCCCTTGCCGTCCACCACGTAGAGGTCGGCGCGGCCCTCGCCCAGCACGGCGAGCGCGCGAGCGTCGATCAGGGCCCGGGTGCCGCCGCTCTCGACGGCGAAGTCGACCGCCGTCTCGCGGCCTTTGCCCTGGTCCTTGACGCGCACCGTGCGGGCGCCGGACACGCCGCGCAAGGCGATCTCCCAGGCTCCGTTCGGCAGCACTCGGCAGTCGGCGGTGGGCAGCGGGCGGCTCTCGGCGGGCGCGCCGCCGCCCGTGCGCCTTCCCTTGCCCCAGCGGCCGCGTACCCCGGCCTTGACCGCCTTGAACAGTTCCTCGTACGCGTCGCCGACCTGCTCCGTGCCTGCGGACTGCGCGGTCCGCAGGGCCTGGACCCGGTGTGCGGAGCGCAGTCGCTCGTCCGCCATGTAGTGCTCCAGGGCGCGGGCCGTGGCATCGACGTCACCGACCGGCACCAGCAGCCCGCCGTGGCCGTCGGCGAAGACCTCGGGCGCTCCGCAGGGCACCTCCGTGGCGACCACGGGCGTGGCCTGGGCGAGTGCTTCCACCACCGGGCGGGCACTGTCCAGCCGCTCCGCGGTCACCAGGGCGATGTCGGCGTCGTAGAAGTCCTCTTCGCCGGCTTCCCGGTCGAACAGCAGCACATGGTCATGGAGTCCCAGCGCGGTGACCAGTTCGCGGGTCTCCCGGCGCAGCGGACCGGTGCCGAACACCCTCAGCTGCCAGCCCGGTTGAGCCGCGCAGGTCTGGGCGAAGGCGTGCAGCGCCAGGTCGACGCGCCGGTGCGAGACCAGCCGCCCGGCGCTGATCACCACGCCCGTCGTCGGTTTGTCGGGGCTGTCGGCGAGCAGCACCGGTTCGGCGATGTGGCGCACCCCTACGCCTGCGGCGCGAAGCGCCTGGTATTCGGGGGCGGCGGCGTCGCCCTGGGTGAGCGGGACGACGGCGTCCAGTTCGCGGTAGAGCTCGGTCCAGCGGGCGCGCACCGATTCCGGGAGCCGCTCGACCGGTGCCGGCTGGCGGGCGATGCGCCGCGCGTGGGGGACGCGGCACTGGGCCAGGGCCGCGCCGAGCGCCGAGCTGAGGGCGATCACCACGTCGGCGCCGCTCGCGGACAGATGCTTGCGGAGCCTTCCGTCGTCGGCGCGGTTGTAGCGCCGGAACTCGGGGTCGCCGGCGATGACGAGCTCCGAGGTGTTGTCGTCGTCCCGGTCGCCGGCCGCGACCGAGGGGGCCAGGGCCAGGACGGCGACGTTCTCCGGGAGCCGCAGCGCCGGGTGCGGTGCGGCGGCGCCTCGCACGGTGACGACGCTCACCCGGTGTCTGGCAACGAGGGACTGGGCGAGCCGGGCGGCTGCCCGTGCGCCGATGGAGTCGGTGGCCAGGGTGTGGACCAGGATCTCGATGTTCATGGCTCAGGCCGCCGTCTTCTCGTACGGGCTCGGCACCGGGTAGAAGGCTTCGAGGAATCGGTGGAGCAGTTGGCTCTGATGCTCGATCTCGGCGGGGTCGCTCGCCGAGTCGTTGAGGCAGAAGGTGTCGCGGTCCCGGCGCAGCAGCAGCAGTTCCAGCTTGTGCTCTAGCTCGGGGTCGTCCAGCGCGAAGTAGCCGTAGCGGAGGTCGCCGGGCAGGCTGCACCCGGAGTAGTAGCTGTAGTAGTGGTGCAGCGAGGAGGCTATGGACAGGTCGGAGATGCTCCGCACGGCGCTGGCGGAGGTGCGCCGGTGCTCTTCGGGGAAGTCCTGCTCGATGGCGGTGAGGATGTCGCGGTTGAGCGCGTACGGCACGTGCTTCATCTTCTGTACGAGCGTGCGGCCGAACCGCTCCTGGATCAGCCGGCGGTTGTTCTTCGCGGCGACCGAGGTGGGCACCTCGTCGGGCTCCGGGGGGCCGTAGGGGACCTGCGCCGGGGACGGGAAGAACTTGGCGATGCCGTTCGGGTGGAAGAACGCGGAAGGTGTGAGGGTCCTGCCGATGAACATGTCGTCGTTGAAGTAGACGAAGTGGCGGGACAGTCCGGGGATGTGGTGCAGCCTGGACTCGATCGCGTGGCTGTTGAAGGTAGGCAGGTGGGAGGGGTCGTCGAAGATCTCCCGGTGGTCCACCACGCGGGCCCTGCCGTCGCCGTCGTCCCACCAGTGCGGGGTCTGCTGGTCGGTGACGATGTAGATGTTCCGCACCCACGGCATGAACATCCGCACCGAGCGAAGGCTGTACTTCAGCTCGTCGCGGGAGACATAGCGGGCCAGGCTCGCCGCCTCCGCGTGGAAGACCTCACCGCGGCTCTCGGCGCGGCGCCGCTGCCAGGCCGGGTCGTCGCCGTCCACCCAGGTGTACACGACGTCGATGGGGAAGGGGTGCTCGTCGGGGAAGAGGATGTCCAGTTCGGGGCGGGTGCGGGTCGGGCGCAGCGGCGGCACCTCGGACTCGTGGGCCCGTCCCACGAGCCTGGTCATCTGCTCTCCGGGGACGACGAGTTGCTCGTGGCCGAGCGAGACGTGCTCGCTGGCGCGGTTGCGGCGGGGTGCGGCGAGGCGGTCGACTCCCTGGCCGGGCACACTCTCCTCGGGCTCCCAGAACTCGATGTCGCAGCCCGTGTCGGCACCATGTGTCAGGTGCCCTTCCTCCGTGGTGCGGAACCAGAAGGCGCGCACGACGGGCAGGCCGTTCGCCCGCTCCCAGGTCTTGGCCGACGAGCCCTCCCATGCGCCGTCGCCGGGGGCCATGCCGGCCTTGGGGCGGGCGATGTAGCCCTTGCTGCCGGACAGCCGTGCGCGGAGCGCCGCCAGGACCTGGGGGCGGCGGCGCGCGTCGACGCCGACCGCGGAGGCGGTGTCGTCGAGGCCCGGCACCGCGAACCAGTCGATCCCCTCGTTCTCCAGGGCTCGACGGACTTCCAGGTTGTTCAGCTCACGCGCGGCAAGCGGCGTGAGACGGTCGTGCACCAGCGCGACACGCTTGTGCATGTCCACGATGACCTGCCGCTCCGTACGGCTCCTGCGCAGTTGCGCCGACGCGGGCTCCGGGCGAGGACCGGTGCCCACGGAGGTCTCGCCAGCCGTTTCCCGGCTGGAGGTGTCAAACACGCGGTTCACTTTCGTTACGGGGGATGAGTGCTGCGGCAGGAGGAGCGGTTCGCTCACCCTCGGATCTCGGCCTTCTCCGGCCCGCTGGACCGGCTCACGTTGCGGTACTCGTCCGAGTCCACCCGCTCGAAGCGGCTGGGGACGGGGAAGTACGCGTCGAGAAAGGTCCTGACCATGTGCTCCTGGGCCTCCGGGTCGGGATGCTCGACGGTGTCGTTCAGGCAGAACGTGTCGAAGTTCCGGTGAGCGAGGAGGTTGTTCAGCCGGCGCCGGGCCTGGTCGGCGGCAAGGTCGATGTACTGGTAGCGCAGGTTCCCGGAGGTCGTACGGCCGGTGTGGAAGCCGTAGTAGTGGTGCAGGGACGAGGCGATCGGGACGTCCTCGGGTGACCGGAAGCGGGAGTGCTGGGTGCGGTGGTGGTCCTCGCTGTAAACCAGCTCGATGTCGGCGAGGATGCTGCGGCGCAGCGGATGCGGGGTGTGCTTCATCTTCTGCGCGATACGGGTGCCGAAGGACCGCTCGATCAGGGCCCGGCTGTTCTTGCCCGCCGCGTTCACCGGCAGGTCGTCCCCGTCCGCGGGACCGCTCGGGATGAGCGCCTTGGACTGGAAGAACTTGGTCAGGCCATTGGTGTGGAAGAAGCGGTCGGCGCCGAGCGGACGGCCGAAGAACACGTCGTCGTTGAGGTAGAGGAAGTGCTCGGACAGGCCGTCGATGTGGTGCAACTGGCTTTCGATGGCGTGTGAGTTGAAGGTCGGCAGCGCGGTGGGGTCCGAGAAGATCTCGCGGTGGTCGACGACCTGGAGACCCGGCGCTTCGGTGTCCAGCCAGCTGGGCACCTGCCCGGCGGTGACCAGATAGACGGTGCGGACCCAGGGTGCGTACTGGTGCAGGGAGCGCAGGGAGTAGCGCAGCTCGTCGCGGCTGGTGAAGCGCGCGTCGTTGGCCGCCTGGGCGTGCAGGGGCTGAGTCTGACCGCCCGTCCGTCCCGAGCGGACGGCGTCGCGTTCGGCGCTCCATCGGGGGTCGGAGTCGTCGACCCAGGTGTAGACGACGTCGATGGGGAAGAGGTGGTCCTCCGACAGGGGCTGGGTGAATTCGGCAACGGTGCGCGCGCTGCCCGTGGTGTAGGCGCCGGGCACCAGGGCGAACAGGGCCTGTGGGACGGTGTGGCGGGGTGCGTCGACCGCCACGTCTTCCACCACCCGGTTGGGGCGGGGTGCCTCCAACCGGCCGTCCCGTTCCGCCCAGAACTCGAGGTCACAGCCCTGATCGGCGCCGAAGACGAGTTCCTGGGTGGGGTCGGTGACGTACCACGCGACCCGGAGGGCGTCGTGTCGGCGCAGCTGGCGCCAGGACCTGGCGTCGTCGCCGGGTCGCATGCCCGACTCCGATTCGGAGGACCCGCCCACGTAGCCCGGAGTCTGCTCGAAGGCGATCTGGAGCATCTCCTGCGCCGACTCGCGCAGCCCGGCGGGCACCGCGACCGTCGGAACGTCATGCGTGGCGCCGCGGACACAGAAGTACTCGATCCCCCCGGCCTCCAGCGCGGCGATGAGGATGTGCAGATTGCGGGCCCGGGCAGCCCACGCCGTGGCGCCCTCCACGAGCAGGGCGTGCATGTGCCGGCCCTTGACACGTACCACTCGGCGCATGGAACCCGCGCTGTGCCGGGGCCCGTTGCGGCGGCCGCCCATCGCCCAGACCACCGTCGCCGAACGGACGGTGTCGACGGAGGTGAACGAGGACTTGACGGCGGAGCGCAGCGGGGCCGGCACCTTGCGGACGATGCCTCTACGCGCACCCGCCGGCACCACGGACCGATACGCCGAAACCAGCGATCCCGCCTCCGGATTACCGGAACCGACCACGAGGCATCCACCACCCACGCCACTGCGGTCCAGCGTCTGCCACAACCAGCCACCACGTCGTGACCGGCCGACGGACGGTACGAGACCGAAACCTGTCATCCACCATGCAGACCGCCCCACCGAGCGGTCGTACTCGCTCACTGGCGAGCAAGTCACAGAACCTTCACATAAAAAGCAGATCAACGTCCAGCCAGAAAGGCGGACATGCGCGACATATGCCCGTGATGAATCCCACCGAGCAGCCGTACAACCTTTTACAACTTCACGCGAACATCACATGACATCGAGGTGACGCACCGGCCGCTCGGCCCCCGGAAGGACCTTGAGGTCACAGCCGGTGCCAGTGCGGCGAGAGCGTGAGCCCGGGCCCCGTTTCCTGCCGGGCGACGGACAGGGACCCGTCCCGCCCGCACACCGCTACGACGACACGACCGTGTCCGTCGAGGGCCAGCGCGGGATCACCGTCGCACTCCGCGGCGGTGTCCGACCACCAGACGCCGCCCTGCTCCCCCTCGGTACCGCAGACCCCGATCAGCAGAGTGCCACCCGCCCCGCGCTGCGCGAGAACCGTGCAGTCATAGCCGTCGAGCGGGGTGCGCAGGGCCACGACGGCGCCGTCCCCGGGGGACCCGCCCACCGGCACGGGCCAGGCGCCCGCCCGATAGGAGACCACTCCCGTCCCGTTCGTATCGGTCCAGTAGTAGGTGAAGCGGTCGGGCGCCGTCTCCAGCGCCGTCACGGAACCGTCCAGCGCCTGGAACGGCAAGGGCTGAGCGATCAGCAGCGGGCCGTCCGGCTTCTCCTGGCGCCACTGCTGCGCCCCGCGATCACCGGGTGCGAAGACCTCCACGAGTCCGCCGGAGGTCACCGACGTCACGAGTCCGGATGCGAGCCCGGACCCCTTGAGGTCCTGCCAGCCTCCCCATTTACCGCCCTTGCCCTCGCGACGCATCTGCAGTCCGCGACCCGCGTTGCGCGCGAAGACGAAGACCGACCCCTGGGCATCGACCGCTCCGGCCGGGGCGCCCGCCTTCCGCCCCTCCTCCCGGTCACGGTGGAAGTTGCCGAGGGAGCGCCATTCGGTGACGGGACGGCCGGTCTGGTACTGGACGGCGTGCACGAAGTCCACGCTCGGCCCGTCGGAACCACGACGCTCGCGCCGCCCGAGAAAGTGCACATACGCGTTGGCACCCTGAACGACGGTCAGATCCGTCAGGTCCGCGATCGGTACGAAGTCCGGGCCGTCCCACCGGTCACCACCCGGGCTCCGCTCGGTCCAGCGCAGGAGACCGCCGTCCGTGCGGGCGTAGAGCGTGAGCCTGCCGTCCTTCCCGAGCGGCATCCAGCGGCCCCGGGGTACTCCGCCGATCTGGTGCTTCTCGGGCGGCGGGGCGAGAGGGCGGGCAGTGCTCGCGGAGTCCGGTCCTCTTCTCCGCATGACCCGTGACACCCTCTCCGCTTCACCCGTTCTCCATCGAACCCACACGGGTCCGACATCATCATATGCTCAGCACCGCGCCGCCCCGGCAGGTCATCGGCACTCCGCGCCCGGTCGCTCACCGGCTCGGAGAAGTGCGCGGTGCCGGGACGGATCAGCGGCGGTACGGCAACGGGCCGAACCGCCTCAGAGCTCGCGCCACGGTTCGAAGCTCAGCCCCGGCCCGTCCGTCTGCCGCGCCACGCGCGGAACGCCGTCCGCACCGGTCACCGCCATCACCACCCGCCCCTGGGCATCGTGGATCAGGGCCGGAGTGGTCAGGCACGGCACTCCGGTGTCGGACCACCACACACCGTCGGCCTCCTTCTCGGTCACCCCGACGCCGACGATCGCGCAGCCGCCCGCGCCGCGATGGGCCAGCACCGTGCAGTCGAAGCCGTCCAGGACCGTGCGGATCACTGCCGGCGCGCCCTCGCCCGGGGCGCCACCGAGGGGCATGGGCCCGGTATCGGCACGGTAGGCCACGACACCGTCGGCCGGATCGGTCCCGTAGTACGTCGTACTGCCGGGGGCCGTCTCCAGTGCGGCCGGCGAGCCGGGCGTCAACGTGACGCCCAGGCGCTCGGACCCGCCCCAGCGGCCGCCGGGCTCCGCCTGCTGCCAGTGCAGCGCTCCCTCGTCCGTCGCGGCGAGGACCGTGACGCATCCGGAGTCGAGCGCGACCACGGCGGGATCACCTTTGATGTTCTTGCCGTGCAGGACTCCCCAGACACCCCATCTGCCGCCGGGCTTCTCCCGGAGCAACCTCATGCCGCCGTCCCCGTCGCGCACGGCGATGTGCAGCTCGCCGGGCCGGCTGACGACGGCGACGGGCGCACCGAGGGGGCCACCCCGGTGGCCTTCCTTGTGCGGGGTGCCCAACGGGTGCCAGGCAGAAGGGGGGCGGCCCGTCTGGTACTGGATCGCGTGCACGATGTCGACGGTGACGCCGCCGTCGGCCGCGGTCCGTTCACGGCGGCCGACGAAGTGCACGTAAGCCTCGGTGGTCTGCGTCACGGCCAGATGCGTGAGACGCGGCCCCGGCACGACGTCCGGGGCACCCCATCCGGGTCCGCCGGGGCGGGTCTCGGTCCAGCGCCGCAGACCGCCGTCGCCGGGGACGTACGCAGTGAGCCTGCCGTCCTTCCCCCGGGTGAGCCAGATACCGCGCAGCGCCTCGGTTTCAGGCACGACCTTCGAGGTCGCACGGGCATCCTGTCCGGGCATGATCTGCGATCACCTTTCCGAAAACCGGCTTCCGACATCTCGTACAATGTTTCGAAGCTGTCATCCTAAAGCCCCGGCGCGGAGGCCTCCCCCCAGGCCTCACCGGCGTACGATCCACCGCCGCTCCCCGGCTCCGCCGTCCGCTCCGCCGTGTCACAGTCACGCCACAGACTTCGTACGTACACCAGAGCGACTGTCTATAGTGCTCACTCATCAGCAAACCGCGGACCGGCTCCACCCCCCACCCGAGTCCCACCCCATCACCTGCGCCCCGACCAGGCCATAAGTTGTGAGGACTCACTCAGGATGAGCCAAGACGCCATCACGCCCGGACACCAAAGCCCCCCGGAGAACCCTTCCCGCGGGCGCAAGCGTGTGCGGACACGGGGCCAGCGCATACGCCGGGCCATCCTGCTGTCCGTTCTGGTTCTCGTCATCGCGGCGGGCGGCACCGGCTACTGGCTGTACAGCCAACTGGACGGGAACATCAAGGGTGTCGACATCGACAAGGCCCTTGGCGACGACCGCCCCGAGAAGCTCCCGACCAGCGGACAGAACCTCCTGGTCCTCGGCTCGGACTCGCGCGCCGGGGCCGAGAACAAGGAGCTGGGCGGCGGCGGTGCCGTCAGCGGCGCCCGGTCCGACACGGCGATGGTCGTGCACATCCCCGAGGGCCGCAGCAAGGCCGTCGCCATCTCCATCCCCCGCGACACCCTGGTGACCCGGCCCGAGTGCACCAAGGCCGACGGGACCGAGGTGCCCTCCGCGGACCGCCGGATGTTCAACTCCGTCTACTCCCAGGTCGGTCCGGCCTGTGTGGTCAAGACCGTCGAGAAGATGTCCGGTGTCCGGATCGACCACTACCTGGAGATCAACTTCGCCGGGTTCAAGGACCTCGTCGACGCCATCGGCGGTGTCACCGTGGATGTGCCGCAGGACATCCACGACAAGTCCTCCGGGCTCGACCTGACCGCCGGACCCCACAAGCTCAACGGCACGGAGTCCCTGTCCTACGTCCGCACCCGCCACGGCATCGGCGACGGCAGCGACCTCGGCCGCATCGGGCTCCAGCAGCAGTTCCTGCTCGCCCTGCTGAGCGAGGTCAAGTCCCAGGACCTGCTGGGCAGTCCGACCAGCGCCTACAAGATCGCCAACTCCGCGACCAAGTCGCTGACCACGGACGAGGGCCTGGCCTCGCTCAAGTCGCTCACGGAGTTCGCCCGTTCGATGAACGGCGTCGACCCGGGTTCGATGGAGACCATCATGCTCCCCGTCGCGTACGACAAGATCGACCCGAACCGGGTGATCGCCGCACAGCCGCAGGCCGGCACGCTCTGGAAGGCGATCCGCGAGGACGCCACGATCCCCGAGTCCGCCAAGAAGTCCCCCGCCACCGGCGGCTGACACAACCGTCGACAGAACGGCCCCGCCGGCCCGGAAGGGCAGGCGGGGCCGTCGGCGTCACACCCGTGTGCGGTTGATCCGGCTGTGCCCGCGTCCGTACGCGAAGTAGATGATCACGCCGAGGACCATCCAGATGCCGAACCGCAGCCACGTCTCCGCCGGCAGGTTGAGCATCAGCCAGACCGAGGCGGCCACCGACAGGATCGGGACCAGCGGAACCCACGGCGTGCGGAAGGCCCGGTGCAGGTCGGGGCGGGTGCGGCGCAGGACGATGACGCCGAGGGCGACGACCACGAAGGCGAAGAGCGTGCCGATGTTCACCAGCGTCGCGAGCTCGTTGATGCTGGTGAAGCCCGCGATGACCGCGATGAGCCCGCCGAGCAGGATCGTCGGACGGTACGGGGTGTGGAACCGCGGGTGTGTCTTCGAGAAGAACCGCGGGAGCAGGCCGTCACGGCTCATCGCGAAGAACACCCGGGTCTGCCCCAGCAGCAGGATCATGCAGACCGTGGTGAGACCGACGGCGGCGCCGAAGCTGATGACGCCGGCGTAGAAGGGGTGCCCGACGGCCTTGAAGGCGTCGGCGAGCGGGGCGCTCACGGAAAGCTCGGTGTAATGCTGCATTCCGGTGACGACGATCGATACGGCGACGTAGAGCGTCGTGCAGATGAGCAGCGAGGCCATGATCCCGCGCGGCATGTCGCGCTGCGGAAGCTTGGTCTCCTCGGCGGCCGTGGCCACGACGTCGAAGCCGATGAAGGCGAAGAAGACGACGGAGGCGGCGGTGAAGATGCCCATGACGCCGAAGTTCGTGGGGGCGTATCCGAAGATCAGCTGGACCAGCGGGGCGTCCAGGCCCGAGCCGGAGGGCTGGGGCTGGGCCTCGGGGATGAACGGCGAGTAGTTCGCGGTGTCGATGAAGAAGAGCCCCGCGATGATCACGATCAGGACGACGGCCACCTTGATGGCGACCACCACCGTCGTGACCTGGGCGGAGAGCTTCATCCCCAGTACCAGGATGACGGTCAGCACCAGCACCAGCACGAAGGCGAGGATGTCGAAGCCGAATCCGTCCGCCACATCGGGGCCGGAGAGCGCGTCGGGCAGATGCCAGCCGGCGTTGTCCAGCAGTGAGCGGACGTAGCCGGACCAGCCGACCGCCACCACCGCCGTACCCAGCGCGAACTCCAGGACCAGGTCCCAGCCGATGATCCAGGCGACCAGTTCGCCGAGCGAGGCGTACGAGAACGTGTACGCGGAGCCGGCCACCGGGACGGTGGAGGCGAATTCCGCGTAGCAGAGGGCGGCCAGGGCGCAGACGACGCCCGCGACCACGAAGGCGATGGCGGTGGCCGGGCCCGCCGTCTCCTTGGCCACTTTGCCGGTGAGCACGAAGATGCCGGTGCCGATGATGACGCCCACTCCGAAGACCGTGAGGTCCAGGGCGGAGAGGGACTTCTTGAGGGCGTGCTCGGGTTCCTCGGTGTCGCGGATCGACTGTTCGACCGTCTTGGTCCTGAACAGTCCGTCTCCGCTGGGGGGCAGGTCCTGCTGGGTGCTCACCGGCGTACCTCCACGCACTCGTCGTGCCCGCCATGATTCGGACCCGGCCGCTCCCCGGCCGCCCGCAGCACGCCGCGCACGGCGTTATTTCACGCGAATGGGCCGGTCGGACCACCCGTACAGGGTGGGCGACCGGCCCAATCGGAGTGCGACGGTGTGCGGGTCAGTCCCGGACCGGCGCCACCACGGAGCGGCTGTCCGCGTCGTCGTAGCGGCCGTCGAGCCTGGCGACCAGGCCGGTGACCTGACGGGCGATGTCCGGCGCGGTCAGCCCGATCTCGGCCATGACCTCCTTGCGGGAGGCGTGGTCGAGGAAGACCGGCGGAATGCCGAAGTCCCGCAGCGGTACGTCGACGTCGGCGTCGCGCAGCGCCTGGGCGACGGCGGAGCCGACACCGCCGGCCCTGCTGTTGTCCTCGACGGTGACGACGACCCGGTGCTTCGCCGCGAGCGGGGCCATGGCCTCGTCCACGGGCTTGACCCAGCGCGGGTCCACGACCGTGGTCGAGATGCCCTGGGCATCGAGCAGGTCCGCGATCTCCAGGCACATCGGGGCGAGCGCCCCGATGGAGACGAGCAGGACATCCGGCCTGGCGGCGGCCGGCTTGCGGAGCACGTCCATGCCGCCGACCGTGCCGACGGCCTTGACCGACGGGCCGACCGCGCCCTTGGAGAAGCGGACGACCGTCGGCGCGTCGTCGACCTCGACGGCCTCGCGCAGCTGGGCGCGGACCTGGTCGGCGTCGCGCGGGGCGGCGATCCGGAGCGTCGGCACGCACTGCAGGATCGACATGTCCCACATGCCGTTGTGCGAGGCGCCGTCCGTACCGGTGACCCCGGCCCGGTCGAGGACGAACGTCACACCGCACTTGTGCAGGGCGACGTCCATCAGGACCTGGTCGAAGGCGCGGTTGAGGAAGGTGGCGTACACGGCGAAGACCGGGTGCAGACCGCCGGTGGCGAGGCCCGCCGCGGAGACCGCGGCGTGCTGCTCGGCGATGCCGACGTCGTAGATCCGGTCCGGGAAGGCCTTCTCGAACTTGGTCAGGCCGACCGGCTGGAGCATGGCCGCGGTGATCGCGACGATGTCCTCGCGCTCCTTGCCGAGCTTGACCATCTCCTCGCCGAACACGGAGGTCCAGTCGAGGCCGGAGGTGGCGACGGGCAGGCCGGTGTCGGGGTGGATCTTGCCGACGGCGTGGAAGCGGTCGGCCTCGTCGAGCAGCGCCGGGGTGTAGCCGCGGCCCTTCTCCGTGAGGCAGTGCACGATCACGGGTCCGCCGAACCGCTTGGCGCGCTGGAGCGCGGACTCCAGGGCCTCCAGGTCGTGGCCGTCGATCGGGCCCACGTACTTCAGGCCGAGGTCCTCGAACATGCCCTGCGGGGCGATGAAGTCCTTGAGGCCCTTCTTGGCGCCGTGCAGCGTCTCGTACAGCGGCTTCCCGACGACGGGGGTGCGCTCCAACAGGTCCTTGCCGCGGGCCAGGAAGCGCTCGTAGCCGTCCGTGGTGCGCAGGGTCGCCAGGTGGTTGGCGAGGCCGCCGATGGTCGGGGCGTAGGAGCGCTCGTTGTCGTTGACGACGATGACGAGGGGGCGGTCCTTGGCGGCGGCGATGTTGTTCAGCGCCTCCCAGGCCATGCCGCCGGTGAGGGCTCCGTCACCGATGACCGCGACGACGTGGTCGTC
Organism: Streptomyces sp. NBC_00464; assembly: GCF_036013915.1. Classification (NCBI taxonomy): domain Bacteria; kingdom Bacillati; phylum Actinomycetota; class Actinomycetes; order Kitasatosporales; family Streptomycetaceae; genus Streptomyces; species Streptomyces sp. NBC_00464. The sequence continues at coordinate 1,097,610 of NZ_CP107899.1, forward strand.
CTTGCCCAGCACCTCGTTGGCCTTGGCGAGGCCGTCGGCCCAGCCGAGCACGGTGGAGGCGTGCGAGTTCTCGATGATGTCGTGCTCGGACTCGGCACGCGAGGGGTAGCCGGAGAGGCCGCCCTTGCTCTTGAGCTTCGAGAAGTCCTGGCGGCCGGTGAGGAGCTTGTGCACATAGCTCTGGTGGCCGGTGTCGAAGAGGACCTTGTCCTTCGGCGAGTCGAAGACCCGGTGCAGGGCGATGGTCAGCTCGACCACGCCCAGGTTGGGCCCGAGGTGTCCGCCGGTCTTGGAGACGGCGTCGACGAGGAAGGTCCGGATCTCTTCGGCGAGCTGCTCCAGCTGCTCGGGGGTGAGCCGGTCCAGGTCACGCGGTCCGCCGATGCGGGCCAGCAGATCCCATCCCTCGCCCGTCACCGCCTGACGCGCTTCGCGCGGCTGTGTCACCGTGCCTCCTTGCGATTGTGCTGGTCGAGCATGCCGATCCGATGAGTCTAACGGCCTCCCTCCCGGCAGGGCGCGGGCGCCCGACGCCCTGCCGGGAGGGAGTCCGTGATGTTCCGCCCGCCCACTCGGACATCGGGCGTGCGTGTGCCGGCCCACCCCTGGCCGCCACGTGACAGTGCCCGGCGCCCTGGAAAGAGGCGTCGGGCACGGTCGGGCGTTGCGTGTCACCGGGCCCCGCCGGGCCCGGTGAGGTTACGCGCGGCCTGCGGTCTTCTGCGTACGGCGGGAGACCGAGTCGATGACCACGGCGGCGAGGAGAACCGCGCCGGTGATCATGTACTGCACGGCGTTGGCCATGCCGATCATGTTCAGGCCCTGCTGGATCGACTGGATGACGATCATGCCCAGGAGCGCGGACCAGACCTTGCCCCGGCCACCGAAGAGGCTGGTGCCACCGATGACGGCGGCCGCGATGACCAGCATCAGGGTGTTGCCGCCGCCGACGCTCTTGGTCGCACCGCCGGAGAGGCTGGCGATGAAGAGGCCGCCGAAGGCGCCCAGCGTGCCCGAGAGCGCGAAGACGGTGATCCGGATGCGGTCGACGCTGATACCGGCGCGGCGCGCGGCCTCCGGGCTGCCGCCGACCGCGAAGACCTGACGGCCGAAGGTCGTACGGCGGGCCACGAAGTCCGCGATGACGAGCACGGCGAGGAAGAGCACCAGGGCCAGCGGGAGACCGCGGGCGCCGGCCGGCTCGTTCAGGACGTACGCGACGACGAAGCACAGGACGGCGACGACACCGGTGCGCAGCACGATCTCGGCGATCGGGCGGGCGGGCAGGCCCGCGCCCTTACGACGCTTGCTGTCCACCAGGAGGGAGGCCGCGTACGCGACGACGGCGACTACGGCGAGCCCGTAGCCGACGCCCTTGTCCTCGAAGAAGTAGTTGGTGAGGTTCTCGACGACACTGCCGGACGGCGTGTTGATCGAGCCCTCGCCACCCATCAGCCAGTCCTGCAGACCGCTCCAGCCGAGGAAGCCGGCCAGGGTGACGACGAAGGCCGGCACCCCGATCTTGGCGAAGAAGAAGCCGTGCAGGGCGCCCAGTGCCGTACCGGCGAGGATGGCGGTGACGATCGCCAGCCACTCGGGCCAGCCGTGGTTGACGTTGAGCACGGCCCAGGTCGCCGCGCCGACGCCCGCGACGGAACCGACCGACAGGTCGATCTCGCCGAGCAGCAGCACGAAGACGATGCCGACCGCCATGATGCCGAGGCCGGAGCTGTAGACGGCGATGTTGGCGACGGAGCTGGCGGAGAGGAAGTTGCTGTTCTGGAGCTGGAAGACGATCGCGATGACGATCAGGCCGACGAAGACCGGCAGCGAGCCGAGCTCTCCGCCGCGCACCTTGCGGGTGAACTCCGACCAGTAGCCCTTGAAGCCCTCCTCACGTATGAGGAGACGCGGGTCCACTGCGGGGATCGGGGCCGCGGACTGCTCGGCCTGGGCCGGCACCGTGGCGGATTTCTCGACCTTCTCGGTGGAAGGCCCGGGGGTCTTGGCGAGGTCGCTCACTTCGCGTCCTCCTTCGTGGCTGTGCGTGCCTTGCGGCGCGTGACGGCATTGTCCGTGGCGCCGGTGATGGCGGCGATGACCTCTTCGTGGGACGTGGACGCTACGTCGAAGACACCGTTGTTGCGGCCCAGACGGAGCACAGCGACCCTGTCGGCGACGGCGTTCACATCGGCCATGTTGTGGCTGATGAGGATGACGCCGTGGCCCCGCTCGCGCAGCCGCTCGACGAGGTCGAGGACCTGGGCGGTCTGCTCGACGCCGAGGGCGGCGGTCGGCTCGTCCAGGATGACGACCTTGGGGTCACCGATCAGGGCGCGCGCGATGGCCACGACCTGGCGCTGACCGCCGGAGAGCGCGGCGACCGGGATACGGACGCTCGGGATCCGGATGGACAGGGTGTCCAGGAGTTCCTTGGCGCGCTTCTCCATCGCGATCTCGTCGAGGACGGAGACGCTGCGGAGTTCGTTGCCGAGGAAGAGGTTGGCGACGACGTCGAGGTTGTCGCAGAGCGCCAAGTCCTGGTAGACGGTGGCGATTCCGAGGTCCTGGGCGTCGTTCGGCCGGTTGATCCGGACCGTCCTGCCCTCCCACTCGATGGCGCCTTCGTCGATCGGGTGAACGCCCGAGATGGTCTTGACGAGGGTTGACTTGCCGGCGCCGTTGTCGCCGACCAGGGCAACGACTTCGCCGGGATGAATCTCCAGGTTCACATCGGTGAGCGCCTGAACGGCGCCGAACCGCTTGGAGATTCCGCGCAACGCCAGCACGGGCGTAGCGGACACGTGAATCATCTCCTTCGCCGCCTGACCGGCGGGGATGGTGCCAGTGCCGTGACCGGCGATGCCTGCCGCGACGGGGCAGCGCTTGCCGGGAGGCACTGGTGTACAGGGGGGTGCCAGGTCGGGTCGTCGGGCCGCCGTCGTCGCCCGGCGGCCGGGGCCTGGGGGCGGCGGCGGTCCGACGGCCTGACCTGGGAAGAAGAGTCCGGCCCCGCCCCCGCTTTGCGGGGCGTTGACGGGGCGGGGGCCGGACTGGCTCAAGGGCCCTGGGGCCCTGTCCGCCGGAGTTACTTGATGCCGGCGGCGTCGCAGGCCGCCTTGAACTCGGCGGTGCAGATGTCGGAGGCCTTGTAGACGCCGTCCGCGATGATCGTGGAGGCGATGTTCTCCTTGGTCACGACCGTGGCGTCGTACAGACGCGACGGGGTGGCCTTGAACTCGCCCGACAGGCTGTCGACCTTGGTGTTGGTCAGCGAGTCGATCTTCTCGCCCTTGAGCAGCTTGACCGCGATCTCGGCGGTGACCTCGGCCTGCGGCTTGATCTGCTTGTAGATCGTGAAGGCCTGCTCGCCCGCGATGATGCGCTGCAGACCGGCGAGCTCGGAGTCCTGGCCGCCGACCGGGACCTTCACACCCTGCTTCTTGAGGGCGGTGATGATGCCGCCGGCCATGCCGTCGTTGGCGGAGTAGACGCCCTGGAAGCCGCTCTTGCCGAGCGAGTCGATGGCGGCACCCATCTTCTTGTTCGCCTCGTCCGGCGACCAGTCCGGGATGTCCTGCTCGTAGACGACCTTCTTGACCTGGGTGTCCAGGACGCTGTGCGCGCCCTTCTTGAAGAAGGGAGCGTTCGGGTCGAGCGGCGAGCCGTTGATCATGACGACATTGCTGTCCTTGGCCTTGTCGCCCAGCGCCTTGACCAGGGCCTCGCCCTGCAGACGGCCGATCTTCTCGTTGTCGTACGAGACGTACGCGGAGATCGGGCCCTCGGCGAGCCGGTCGTACGCGACGACCTTGACGCCCTTCTTGTCGGCCTGCTGGACCCAGGACTTCGCGGCCTTGTAGTCGACCGTGTCCAGCATGATGACCTTGACACCCTGCGTGACCAGGGCGTCGAACTGCTTCTTCTGGGTCTCCGTGTCCCCGCCTGCGTTGTTGTACTTGACTTCGCAGTCGGAGCAGAGGGCCTTGATCTTCGCCTCGATGAGCGGGCGGTCGAAGGTCTCGTAACGCGTGGTCTTGTTCTCCGGCAGCAGCAGACCGATGGTCTTGCTGTCACCACCGCTGCCGCTGTCCTTGTCGTCGCCCGCCTTGCCACAAGCGGCGAGGGAGACGGCCATCGAAACTGCGGCCGTGCCTATGACGATGCGTCGCGTCATTGCGTTCATTGCGGGTGTGCCTCCCTGACGAGGCCGCAACGTTGCGGCCGAGGTGGGTTGGAGTCAACTCGGCCGCAGGCGTGGCGTCAAGGAGTAAATTCTTAACGAGATGACAACGGTGCCATTCGTTATCTAAGTGAAGGCAGGAGTCGCCGCGGGCAGGGTGCTCTCCAAAAGGGTCGAATCCCCCATCTCGTTCAGAACGAGGGCCAGCGCACCCAGCACCTCCGCCCGGCCGCCGAGGGCTCCGGGGAGCACCGAGAGCTGTCGTGCGGCGCTGGGGATGGCGTAGCGCGACACGGAGTCGCGGATGGGCCCGAGGACCAGCTCGCCCGCCTCCGCGAGCGAGCCGCCGAGCACGACCCGGCTCGGGTTGAGCAGATTGCAGAGGTTGGCCACCCCGCTGCCGATGTGCCGCCCCACGTCGCCGATCACCCGGCGGCAGCCCGGGTCCCCCTCGCGGGCCAGCTGCACCACCCGCTCCATGGTGAGATCGGGCCCGTGGCTGGGCTGGAGCAGGGGCAGGACGTACCGCGCGGCCGTGAAGGTCTCCAGGCAGCCGCGGTTGCCGCAGCGGCAGACGGGGCCCGATTCGTCGAGGGTGATGTGGCCGATCTCGCCGGCCGTGCCGCCGGGGCCCCGGTAGATGTGCCCGTCGATCACCAGACCGGCGCCGACACCGCTCGCGACCTTGATGTACGCGAGGTCGCGGACCCCCCGGCCGCTCCCCCACACCAGCTCGCCCAACGCCCCGAGGTTGGCGTCGTTGTCGACGTACACCGGCACACCGAGGCGTCCGGCGAGCTCCTCGCTGGGGTTGATGCCCGTCCAGCCCGGCAGGATCGACGTGGAGCCCAGCGTGCCGGACTCGACGTCGATCGGGCCGGGAACACCGAGGCCCACCCCGATGACCTTGCCCGGGCTGATCCCGGTGGTCTCGATCAACCGGTTGACCAGCTGCTCCGCCCGTCCGAAGCCCTCCGCCGACGAGGCGTCCACGTCCAGTGGCTCGGACTCCTCGGCGAGCACCTGGTGGGCCAGGTTGCCGACCGCCACGCGCAGGTGTGTATGCCCGAAATCGACGCCGATGACGATGCCCGCGTCCCCGCTGAGCGAGACGCTGCGGGCCCGGCGGCCGCCGGCCGAGGTGGGGGTCACCTCGACGGTGCCGCCCTCCTTCAGTTCACGAACGATATTGGAGACGGTGGCCGCGGAGAGGCCCGTGCTCCTTGCGATCTCCGCCTGGGTGAGCGAGCCCGCCATACGTACGGCGCGCACGACCCGCTCAAGGTTGGCGCGATGCAGAGATGTCTGCGACCCCGGAGTCTCCATCGACTCTCTCACTCCTGCCATATTCTCCAACATGTGAACCCTAAGCTGAGCGTTTTGGGGTACTCCCCGTCAAGACCTTGAGCAGTCGAAGCCTCGGATGAGCACCGAACCCTCGCCCGGCACGCTGCGCGAACTCCCCCGTACACAGACGAACCGCCCGCCGGCAGAGCTGCCGGCGGGCGGTTCGGTGGTTCCGTGGAGAAAGCGCTTGGGCTATTACTTCACCGCTCCCGCGGTCAGACCGGCCACGACCTGACGCTGGAAGACGATGTAGGCCGCGAGGACCGGAAGCATCGCCATCACCAGACCGGCGAAGAGACCGGACCAGTCGCCCTTGTAGCCCTGGCTGTTGGCCAGTTCGACCAGGCCCTGGGAGAGCACCCGGTGGTCGGGGTCGCTGTTCAGCACCGTGGGCAGCATGTACTGGTTCCACTGCCCGAGGAAGTTGAAGATGCCGACGCTGATCAGGCCCGGCTTCGCCATCGGCAGCATCACCTGGAAGAACGTCCGGGTGTGCGAGGCCCCGTCGAGCATCGCCGCCTCCGCCACGGAGCCTGGCAGCGTCCGGAAGAAGGAGGTGAGGAAGAAGACGGTGAACGGCAGCGAGTAGGCGATATAGACCAGGATCAGTCCGTGCGTCGTGTTCAGGAGCCCCATGTTGTTCATCACGAAGAACAGCGGGACCAGCGCCAGGATGATCGGGAAGCTCATCCCGCCGATGAACAGGTAGTACACGAAACGGTTGCCCGGGAAGTCGAACCGCGCCAGTACGTACGCCGCCATCGAGCCGAGCAGCAGCGTGCCGATGAGCGAACCGCCCACCACCACGACTGTGTTCAAGAAGTATTCGCTCATGTGCGCCTGACCCCAGGCGCGCGACCAGTTCTCGAAGTGGAGCTTGTCCGGCAGCGCCCAGGGCGTCGACAGGATCGCGTCGTCGGTCTTGAACGAGGTCATGATCGCCCAGAGCAGCGGCAGGACCACCAGGACCGCCCAGATGATCAGCACACCGTGCGAGAAGACATTGAGGACCTTGCCCTCGCTGCTCTTCTCCTTGCCGCCCTCACCCTGTGCGGACGACTTGGACACGGGGGCCGGTTCCGTCACCGTGACCACGGGAGGGGTTTCAGTGGCCTTCACGTGTGCTCACCTCGTACTGTCGAGCCGGCCGCCGGGACCGGGCTGTCTTGCCTGCTGGGGATCCGGGCAACTCGTCCCGGGAAGCACAGCATCAGAACTCCAGCCGCTCACGCCGGCCAAGACGCATCACGATGGCGGCGAACACCATGGTGACGACGAGCAGCCCCACACCGATCGTGGTCGCGTATCCGGCCTGACCGTCACGGAACGCCGTCTGGTAGACGTACAACGGCAGGACCGAGGTCGCGTAGTCGGGACCACCGGGGCCGACCGTCATGACCTGTACGGCCGTGAACGCCTCGACGCCGAGCGCCAGGATGCCCATGTAGACCCACCCGGACTGCACGGTGTCCCAGAGCAGCGGCAGGGTGATCTTGAAGAACGTCGTGACGCGGCTGGCCCCGTCCAGGAGCGCCGCCTCGTAGAAGTCCTTCGGGATGGACGCCATTCCGGCGGAGAAGAGGACGACGAAGAATCCGACCGTCGACCAGACCAGAACCACCATGACGCAGATGAGCGCCAGATTCGGGTCGCCCAGCCAGTCCGGCTGGATGGAGTCGAGTCCGACTCCCTTGAGCGCCGAATTCAGCATTCCACTGCGCGGGTTGTACGCGAACTGGAACAGCAGGGCGACGATGACGATCGAGAGCACCTGCGGGAAGAAATAGGCGATCTTGTAGAACCCCGAGCCCCGCACGCCGGAGACCGCGGCGTTCTTGCGCCGCCGGCCTCCGACATTGAGCATGAAGGCGAAGAAGAGCGCGAGGCCCAGCGTCACCAACGGCAGCAGCAGCACGAGCAGCACGCTGTGCTGCAGCGACTTCCAGAAAATGTCGTCCTTGAGCATCCTCGTGTAGTTGTCGAGGCCGACCATCTTGAAGTCCGGGCTCAGGCCGGTCCAGTCCGTGAACGAGTAGTAGATGGACTGGATGAACGGCCAGATGACGAAGACCGCATACAACGCCAGTGGGGCTACCAAGAACCCCACAATGAACCGGTACTTGCCGTGCTGCATCGTTTACCGACCCCGATCTTTCCGCGGGTGCCGCCGCTGGTGACGGTTACTCACTGGTGCTTGTACTTCTTGACGGAAGAGTCCTTGGCCGCGGCGTCCGCGTAGCCCTGGATCTTCTTGATGGCCTCGGCGGGCGTCAGACGCCCGGCCATCATCTCGCCGATGCCGGCGGTGCCGATCTGCTCCTTCTGGAGCTTCGCGTACCAGTCCTGCAGGCGCGGGTTGACCACGTTGTCGCCGGCCTTCTTCAGCGCGTCGACACCGGCCTGCATGGCCGTGGTCAGGGTCAGACCGTCGGTGCCGCCGTTGAAGGCGCTCAGGGACTTGACCTGCTTGGTGAAGTTCTTCGAGGACTCCTCGGAGAGCATGATGCGCAGCTGCTCCATGCCGCCCTGCGGGTTCTTCGCCTTGGCCGGGACGATGAAGGGCTCGCCGCCGGACGCCCAGATGGTGCCGAAGGGCAGCTTGTCGGACGAGTCCAGGCTGGACGGGGCAGCGACCATCATCTTGAAGTCCTTGGGCGTGGTCGGCGCCGCCTCGTTCTCCACCCACGAACCGTTCGGGATGAAGAGCGCCTTGCCCTTGGTCCACTCGGTCTGCGACTGGATGTGGGTCAGGCCCGGGGTGCCCTTGAGGATGTAGCCCTTCTTGTACAGCTCGTAGTACGCCTCGAACGCCGCCTTGACCGCGGGGTCCTTCCAGGCGTTCGGCTCCAGGTTGTCGATCTTGTCGAGAACCTCCCGGCCGCCGATCTTGGCGATGAACGGGTAGAGCGAGAACGGCAGGTAGTACGGGTACTTGCCCGGGTACGTCCAGCCGGCGACGCCCTTCTTCTTCGCCTTCTCGCACAGGGCGAGCATGGCGTCCCAGTCCTCGGGGTACTCGGCGTCCAGGTTGTCCAGCGCGGTCTGCGAGTACCAGACGCCGTACACGGTGTACGCGTAGTACATGACCCACACCGGGTCGCCGTCGAACTGACCCATCTCCAGGACACCCGGGCGCAGGGTGTCGCGGACCTTCTTGCTCGGGTCGTCGATGGACGGGGCGTCCATCAGCGCCGTCAGGTCCATCAGCTGCTTCTTGTCGACGAGGACACCCATGTCCATCTGCTCGGCGCCCGAGTTGTCGATCAGGTCCGGCGGGGTGCCACCGTTGAAGCGCGGCTGCAGCTGCGACTGGATCTTCTGGGTAGCGGTGTGCTTGACCTTGGCCTTCGGGAAGGCCGCGGTGTACTTCTTCTCGGCGTCGATCGCGTACTGCTGGCCGAAGCCGCCGTCGAAGATGACCACGTCGAGCGCGGCCGTCTCGTTGACGCCCAGCGGGTTCTTCGCGCTGGTCTTGCCCTTCTCGACCTGCTTGTCGCCGCCGTCGTCGCTGCTCGCGCAGGCAGACAGGAAGCTCATCGTCGGGATGGTGATCAGACCGAGTGCGGCAGAACGCTTGATCACATCGCGACGGCCAAGGCCCTCATTCTTGTGGCCCGAGGTGGATCCCATGCTCAAGTCCTCGCCTTCTCCAGGACTCAGGCGGTGTGTACCGGTCGCCCGTCGATATTCGCCTCAGGCGAAGGGCCCCGCCACCGCGGTCAGTTGCGCTTGGGTGGTACTGATTTCTGGCTGGCTCAATGCAGTGGGGGGCACGAGGAGACCGGACGTCGGACGCACCTACGGCGTCCTGTTGTCCTGCCCCCGTGTCTCCCCTGACCGCACAGTTGGAAAGAAGCTGTGCAGACGCCGACAGGTATAGTCCACTTGTCGCCAACTGAGCAAGATCGAATGCAGGTTTGGACGGCAGTCTTTCCCGAGTTGAGACCTCGCGGATACCTCGGCACCGCACGGCCTCCTTCGGATGTAACGATTTCCGCATTCCGGTCGATTCGAACAGCGACTCTGATCCAACACCCTTGACACCAACCGCCCCTTCACTCCCTACTGGTTCCTGCGCTCACCCCTGACAACGTTGTCCAAGCGCACTTCCTCGGGAGGAATGGCTCGGCATGCAGCCCCGACACGGTTCTCGCAAGAGACAAAGCAGCACGGCCGCGCTGATAGCGGCCTCACTCGTCCTGCTCGTGACAGCCCCCACCGCGGCCGCGGCCACCTCGGCCGGTGCGGGCGCGAAGGACCAAAAGCCCACCGGTGACCGGACTTTCAGCTCGTCCTTCGAGGCGGACGAAAAGCAGCCGGACTGGCGCAATACCGTTGAAGAAGGCCCCGACGGCAAGAAGCGGGCATCCGGTATCGACGGCGGCTTCTCCGCCGGAATACCGGGCAATGTGACCGACAAGGTCACAGATGTCCGCGCCAGCGACGAGAACACCGGTGGCGGCGAGGTGAAGGAAAACCTCGTCGACGGCGAATCCGGTACGAAGTGGCTTTCGTTCGAGCCCACCGCCTGGGCCGAGTTCGATCTCGTCGAGCCCGTCAAGGTCGTGACGTACGCCCTGACTTCCGCCGACGACCACGACGAGCGGGACCCGAAGGACTGGACCCTTCAGGGCTCCGAGGACGGCAAGACCTGGACGGACCTGGACACCCGGACCGGCCAGACCTTCAGCGAGCGCTTCCAGACCAAGGCGTACGACTTCACGGCGGACAAGGCCTACCAGCACTTCCGCCTGAACATCACGAAGAACAACGGCGCCGACGACGCGACCCAGCTCGCCGACGTCCAGTTCTCCGACGGTGACACCTCCGCCCCCGCCCCCGACGACATGCGCAGCCAGATCGACCGCGGCCCGTCGGGCTCCCCCACCGCCAAGGCCGGCGCGGGCTTCACCGGAAAGAAGGCGCTGCGGTACGCGGGCACGCACAAGGCGGACGGTCGCGCGTACTCGTACAACAAGGTCTTCGACGTCAACACGGCCGTCACCCGGGACACCGAACTTTCCTACCTGGTATACCCCCAGATGGGTGAAACGGACCTGTCCTACCCGGCCACGCACGTCGCGGTGGACCTCGCCTTCACGGACGGCACCTACCTCAGCGATCTGCGCGCCACCGACAGCAACGGCGGCCTGCTGACCCCCGAGGGCCAGGCCGACGCCAAGCGGCTGTACGTCAACCAGTGGAACAAGGTCGACGCGCGGATCGGCACGGTCGCGGCCGGCAAGACCGTCGACCGGATCCTGGTCGCGTACGACTCCCCCAAGGGGCCCTCGAAGTTCCAGGGCTGGATCGACGACGTCAAGATCGCCCCCGAGGCGCCCGAGAAGCGCAAGAAGCACCTCTCGGACTACGCCTCGACCGTCCGCGGCACCAACTCCAGCGGCGGCTTCTCCCGGGGCAACAACTTCCCCGCCACCGCGGTCCCGAACGGCTTCAACTTCTGGACCCCGGTCACCAACGCCGGATCGACCAGCTGGCTGTACGACTACGCGCGCGGCAACAACGACGACAACCTGCCCACCCTGCAGGCCTTCAGCGCCAGTCATGAGCCGAGCCCCTGGATGGGCGACCGGCAGACCTTCCAGCTGATGCCGTCGGCGGCCTCCGGCACCCCGGACGCCTCGCGCACGGCGCGCGCACTGCCGTTCAAGCACGAGAACGAGACGGCGCGGCCCCACTACTACGGGGTGACGTTCGAGAACGGTCTCAAGGCCGAGATGACGCCGACCGACCACGCGGCGCGGATGCGGTTCACCTACCCCGGTGACGACGCGAGCATGGTCTTCGACAACGTCTCCAACGACGGCGGGCTGACCCTCGACCCGAAGACGAGCTCCTTCACCGGCTTCTCCGACGTGAAGAGCGGCGGCTCGACCGGCGCCACCCGGCTCTTCGTGTACGGCGTCTTCGACGCACCCGTCACCGGAAGCGGCAAGCTCTCCGGCGGCGGCGGTGACGACGTCACGGGCTACCTGCGCTTCGACGCGGGCAAGGACCGCACCGTCAACCTGCGGCTCGCCACCTCACTGATCAGCATCGACCAGGCGAAGCAGAACCTGGCCGCCGAGATCCCCGCCTCGCGCTCCTTCGGCCGGGTCGAGGACAAGGCGCAGGACGCCTGGGACGACCTGCTGGGCAAGATCGAGGTCGAGGGCGCGTCCGCCGACCAGCTGACCACGCTGTACTCCAGCATGTACCGGCTCTACCTCTACCCGAACTCGGGCTTCGAGAAGGTCGGGGAGAAGGACAAGTACGCATCGCCGTTCTCGCCGCAGGTCGGCTCGGACACCCCGACGCACACCGGCGCGAAGATCGTCGACGGCAAGGTGTACGTCAACAACGGCTTCTGGGACACCTACCGGACGACGTGGCCGGCGTACTCCTTCCTCACGCCGAAGAAGGCCGGCGAGATGGTCGACGGCTTCGTCCAGCAGTACAAGGACGGCGGCTGGATCTCCCGCTGGTCCTCACCCGGCTACTCGGACCTGATGACGGGCACCTCCTCGGACGTCGCGTTCGCGGACGCGTACGTCAAGGGCGTGAAGTTCGACGCGGAGGCGGCGTACGACGCGGCCGTGAAGAACGCCACGGTCGTCCCGCCGTCCTCGGGTGTCGGCCGCAAGGGCATGGAGACCTCCCCGTTCGTCGGCTACGCGAACACCGACACGCACGAGGGCATGTCCTGGTCGATGGAGGGTTACGTCAACGACTACGGCATCGCGCAGATGGGCCAGGCGCTCTACAAGAAGACGCACAAGCAGCGCTACAAGGACGAGTCCGAGTACTTCCTGAACCGGGCCCGCAACTACGTCGAGCTGTTCGACGACAAGGCGGGCTTCTTCCAGGGCAAGGACGCCAAGGGCGACTGGCGGCTCCCGTCCGACCAGTACGACCCCCGCGTCTGGGGCTACGACTACACGGAGACCAACGGCTGGGGCTACGCCTTCACCGCTCCGCAGGACAGCAAGGGCCTCGCCAACCTGTACGGCGGCCGGGACGGTCTGGCCAAGAAGCTGGACACGTACTTCTCCACCCCCGAGACGGCGGGCCCGGAGTTCGTCGGTTCGTACGGCGGCGTCATCCACGAGATGACGGAGGCCCGTGACGTACGGATGGGCCAGTACGGCCACAGCAACCAGGTCGCGCACCACGTCACGTACATGTACGACGCGGCCTCGCAGCCGTTCAAGACGCAGGAGAAGGTCCGCGAGGTCCTCGGCCGTCTGTACACGGGCAGCGAGATCGGCCAGGGGTACCACGGCGACGAGGACAACGGCGAGCAGTCGGCCTGGTTCCTCTTCTCCTCCCTCGGCTTCTACCCGCTGGTCATGGGCAGTGGCGAGTACGCGATCGGCTCCCCGCTGTTCACCAAGACCACGGTGCACCTGGAGAACGGCCACGACCTGGTCGTCAAGGCGCCGAAGAACAGCGCGAAGAACATCTACGTGCAGGGCCTGAAGGTCAACGGCAAGAAGTGGACCTCCACCTCGCTGCCGCACGACCTGCTGGCCAAGGGCGGGGTGCTGGAGTTCGACATGGGCTCCGAGCCGTCCGCCTGGGGCACCGGCAAGGACGCCGCCCCGGTCTCGATCACCAAGGACGACAAGGTGCCGACGCCGAAGAAGGACGTACTGAAGGGCGAGGGCGCCCTGTTCGACAACACCTCGGCCACCACGGCCACCGCCTCCACGGTGGAGCTGCCGGTCCCCTCGGCGACGAACGCGGTCCAGTACACGCTGACGTCGGGCGACGCGGCCAAGGCCCCGGCGGGGTGGGTGCTGCAGGGCTCGTCCGACGGCACGACCTGGAAGGACCTCGACAAGCGGTCCGGCCAGTCGTTCGCCTGGGACAAGCAGACGAGGGCCTTCACGGTGACCGCCCCCGCCTCGTACGCCCACTACCGGCTGGTGCTCAGCGGTGAGGCGACGCTCGCGGAGGTGGAGCTGATCTCCTGACCGGCTGAGCCGTACGTCCGGTCCCGTCGGGGGCGGGCCGCCCGCACACGCGGGCGGTTCCGCCCCCGACGGCGTGTTGCCCAGGCCGTCGATCCCGAAATTGGTCTACACCAAGTTTTCCCCAAATCGGTGCGCGCCCTTGACCCGGCGCATTGGTCCAGTCCAATCTCGCGAATGTACCACCACGTGGCATGAACACTTAAAGCGCTCCCGAGATCCGGCCCGCCGCTCGGAGACGTCGCGGCGCCGTCCCGGCGACCGCGACGTCACGCGGGGAGATATCGGGCGCACCGGCTCCCCGCACCCACGGAGGTAGAACCATGCCCGCAAGCCCGGTCGACTCAGGGACCGCGAAGGTCCGCGGTCCGGCAGCACGAGCAAGACGCAACGGAGCCCTGGCCGTTGCCGCCGTACTCGTCGCCTCGGGGGCGGCTCTCGCGGCCGTCCCGGGTCACGCCTCCGCCGCGGACTCGGAACTGCTCACCAACGCCGGATTCGAGGCCGGCTCCCTGAACGGGTGGACCTGTACGACCGGTTCGACGGTCTCCACCGCCGCGCACAGCGGCACGGGCGCGCTGGCCGGCACCGCCACCGCGTCCGACACCGGACAGTGCAGCCAGACCGTGGCCGTACAGCCGAACACGTCCTACACCCTGGCCGGCTGGGTCCAGGGCTCGTACGTCTACCTGGGCGCCACCGGCACCGGGGTCAACGCCACCACCTGGGCGGCCTCCGCCCCTTCGTGGCAGCAGCTGTCCACGACGTTCAGGACCGGCGCGAACACGACGTCGGTGACCGTCTTCACCCACGGCTGGTACGGGCAGGGCACGTACCGCGCGGACGACCTCAGCCTGACCGGCCCCACCGGCGGCCCCACGACACCCCCAACCACGCCGCCCACCACCCCTCCGACCACGCCCCCGAACGGGCCCGCGGGTGACGGCAAGGTCAGCACTCCCACCGGGTTCGCGTCGGCCGAGGTCACCGGCAACGCGGCCGTGCTGAAGTGGAACCCGTCCACGGTCACTTCGCAGGACGGCAGCGTGGCGTCGTACAAGGTATGGGCGCAGGGACAGCTCGTGGCCACCTCCATGGGGACCACCGTCGCGGTGAGTTCGCTACTGCCGAACCACGCCTACACCTTCACCGTGCAGGGATACAGCGGCACTCACGCCTCGGCCCAGTCCGAGCCGCTCACCGTGACCACCGGGGCGGCGCCCGCGAAGAAGCCTTACTCCTCCGCCTACTTCGACCAGTGGGGCATCTACGAGAACGCCTACTACCCGAAGCAGATCGGAACCAGCGGCGCCGCGGCCGGACTCGACGTGGTCACCTACGCGTTCGAGAACGTCCACCCCACGACGCACAAGTGCTTCGAGGCGATCAAGGCCTCCGACGCCGGCAACGAGGACAACCCGAACGCGGGCGACGGCGCCGGTGACGCGTACGCCGACTACCAGGCGGATGTCTCCGCCGCGGACAGTGTGGACGGCACCGCCGATGTCTACGAGCAGCCACTGAAGGGCAACTTCAACCAGCTGCGCGCCCTGAAGGCGAAGTACCCGAACCTGCGGCTGACCGTGTCGCTGGGCGGCTGGACCTACTCCAAGTACTTCTCCGACGCCGCGGCCACCCCCGCGTCCCGCGCGGCGTACGTCTCCTCCTGCATCGACATGTTCATGAAGGGGAACCTTCCGAAGAACATCTCGGGCGACCCGTCCGGCGGCATCGCGTCGGCCGCAGGGATCTTCGACGGCATCGACATCGACTGGGAGTACCCGGGATCGGCCGGAGGCCACACCGGAAACCACTACTCCCCCGCGGACAAGGCCAACTTCACCCTGCTGCTCAAGGAGTTCCGCACCCAGCTCGACGCGTACGGTGCCACCCTCGGCAAGCGGTTCCTGCTCACCGCCGCCCTCCCCAGCGGCCAGGACAAGATCGCGTTCCTGGAGACCGACAAGATCGGCGACTACCTGGACTACGCCGACGTGATGACCTACGACATGCACGGCGCCTGGGACGCCACCGGGCCCACCAACCACCAGGACCCGCTGCACGACAGCCCCGGCGACCCGACCACCCCGGTAGAGCCCGGCACCGCCAAGTACAACCTGGACACGGCCGTCACCGCCTACACCGACGGGCTCCCGGAGTACGGCATCGCCGGCGGCTTCCCCGCCTCCAAGCTGGTGCTCGGCGCCCCCTTCTACTGGCGCGGCTGGACCGGCGTGCCGGCCGGCCCCGACTACGGGCTCTACCAGAGCGCCACCGGCCCCACCGCCGCCAAGCCGCTGAGCCAGGAATCCGGGCTCGCGGCCTGGAAGGAACTCCAGCCCACCGCGGCCCAGACCCACTGGGACCCGGTCACCGAGAGCTCCTGGATCTACGACGGAACCAACTTCTGGACCGGTGACACACCCCAGGCCATCAAGGCACGCGCCGCCTACGCCAAGAGCAAGGGGCTGGCCGGGATGTTCGCCTTCTCCCTGGAGAACGACGACGCGTCGGGCACGCTGCTCAACGCGATGACCGACAGCCTCGGCTGAGGTCCGCCCACCCTGAGGCCGTGGGCCGCCCGGTGATCCCGGGCAGCCCACGGCCGCTGCCGCTTTCTGTCCGTCACCCGTGGGGGTGGGTCCGCGCCGTTCGAGGGCGGGGCAGGCCGGGCCGTCGCTACATTCTGCTCATGCCTCAGCCGAAGGATCTGGACCCGTACACCAATCCCCGCGCCTTCTACGGCGCCGAGTTGCGCCGACTGCGCGAGGCGGCCGGTATGTCGCAGAGCGAGTTGGGCTCCCGGGCGTTCTGTTCCGGTACGTACATCGGGCTGTTCGAAGCGGGGGAACGGCGGCCCCAGCTGGAACTGTCGCGCACGCTGGACGAGTTGCTGGGGAGCGGTGAGCATCTTCAGCGGATTCTTGCGAGGAACCCCGGGTGTTCACGCCCGGGAGGAATCGCATCCCGTGGTTGCGACGCGGAGCGTCGCGGTGTCGTGACCGGCGGAGTCGGTGAAATCGAGTCGGCGCGGAGCGTCGGGACGGCCGGTCCGGCGGAGCCGGACGTGAAGGCTCAGCCGGGGCGCTTCTGGTTCTCGATGTACTCCTTGATCACTTTGAGTGGAGCCCCACCGGCGGAAGCGGCGAAGTAGGACGGGGACCAGAAGTGGTCGCCCCATAGGTAGCGGCGGATGTGGGCGGGGAACTCCTGGCGCAGTCGGCGGGCGGAGACGCCCTTGAGGGAGCCGACCAGCCGGGACAGTGCGATCTTGGGGGGATAGTGGACCAGGAGATGGACGTGGTCGGTTTCGCCGTTGAACTCGGTCAGCTCAGCGCCGAAGTCGGTGCAGACGTCCCGCATGATCTCCTCGCATCGGACGAGGATCTCGTCGGTGAAGGGGCCGCGTCGGTACTTCGGGGTGAAGACCAAGTGCGCGTGGAGGGTGGAGACAACTGTTCTACCCCTCCTCAGATCGGGGTTTGGTTCCCATCGAGGTGACATGGACTGATTGTAGGAGTGCTAGCCTCGCCGTCATGAAGCTGGTGGTGCGGGTCAAACTCCTACCGACGCCCGTACAGGCGGCGGCACTTGAGGAAACCCTGCACGTCTGCAACGAGGCTGCTTCCTGGGCCGCGCAGGTCGCCTTCGAGGAGGGCGTGCACCGCCCCCTGGGCCTGCGCAAGCACACCTACACCGAGATCAGACAACGCTGGGGACTGGGGGCGCAGGCGGCCCAGCACGCGATCAAGAAGACCTGTGACGCCTACACCACCTTGAAGGCCAACCTCCGAGGCGGCCGGTACGGCCGGCCCGGCACCAAGCGCCACACCCGCGTCTCGGGCAAGCCGGTCACGTTCCGCAAGAACGCGGCCCAGCCTTACGACGACCGCATGCTGTCCTGGCAGCACCAGGCCCGCACGGTCTCCATCTGGACCACGGCGGGCCGGTTGAAGGGCATGGCGTTCACCGGGCAGGCAGAGCAGCTGGCCGTGCTGGCCGGACACCGCCACGGCGAGTCCGACCTGGTCCGCCAGGGCGGGAAGTGGTTCCTGATCGCGACCTGCGAGATCCCCGAGAAGACCCTCAACGCTCACCCGGTGGGCTTCGTCGGGGTCGACCTGGGGATCGTGAACATCGCCGCCACCTCCGACGGCGAGCGCCACTCCGGGCGCCGGATCAACCGCAAGCGTACGAGCGACCGGGCGCTGCGCTCCAAGCTCCAGAAGAAGGGCACGAAGTCCGCGAAGCGGCGGGCGAAGAAGTACGCGGGCAAGGAAGCCCGCCGCAACAAGGACATCAACCACAAGATTTCGAAGCGGATCGTGGCGGAGGCTGAACGCACCGGTCGTGGGATCGCCCTGGAAGAACTGACGGGTATCCGCGAGCGGGCACGGCTGAGAAAGCCCCAACGCACCACGCTCCACTCCTGGCCCTTCGCCCAGCTCGGCTCGTTCATCGCCTACAAGGCCAAGAAGGCCGGAGTACCGGTGATCTACATCGACCCGGCGTACACCAGCCAGGAATGCTCCCAGTGCCACCACACCGCACGCACCAACCGGCCTACCCAGGCCCGCTTCGCGTGCAAGGCCTGCGGCTTCGTCGAGCACGCGGACCACAACTCGTCCCACAACATCACCCGAAGAGGGTGGATGGCATGGGTCTGCGGGGCCCAGTCAACGGCCCCAGCCCTCACACTCATCGCGTGAGAGCCGGACGCAGCCGGGACCCACCACAGCCAGTGATGACCCGAGCAGCAAGCCCCGGACTTCAGTCCGGGTAGTTGACCGGCTGTGCCTTCTGGCACGGACGTCGAAGGTGGCGGGGTACTTCGCGGATGCGGCTGAGCTCCAGCTCCAGGCCTCTTCCATCGGAAGCTATGCCTCGATGCTTGTACTCGGCCTGTTGCAGACCGAGTCGTATGCGCGGGCGCTCACCCGCGCGTCACACCCGTTCGCCGCTCAGGACGTCATCGAGGGTCATGTGCGGACACGCATGGAACGCACAAGCCTTCTCGACTCACCCACCGCGCCGGTGCTTTGGTTGGTCATTCACGAAGCAGCTCTGCTTCTGCCGGTAGGGGGGAACGCCGTGATGGCCGAGCAGCTCGCCCACCTCGCCGAGCGAACGGCCTCCCGCCCGCGCATCGTCACGCAGGTGCTCCCGTTCTCCGCCGGAGCGCACCCCTTCCTGCACGCGTCAATGACGCTGATTCAGTTCACCGAGGCGCCCGCAGTCGTGTATACGGAGGGCGCCTAGAGCGGCCAACTCGTCGAAGAACCGCTGCTGGTGGAGCAGTACAGCACCGCATACGATCTGGCCAGGGCTGCCGCGCTGTCGCCGGAGGCGTCCCTTGACCGGATCGCCTCGGCGGCAAAGGAGTTCGCGACGCCATGAGCACCACACCTGACCTGACCACCGCTGCCTGGCGCACGTCGTCGTACAGCAATGGCGACGGCGGCGACTGCGTCGAGATCGCCGACAACCTCCCCGGCATCGTCCCCGTACGCGACAGCAAGACCGGCCCCGAGGGGCCGGCGATCACCTTCGCGACGAGCCGCTGGGCGCCCTTTGTCGCGGCCCTCGCCAATGGCTCGCTCTGACGGGAACTCCCGCGGGCCCGTCGCGCGTCATGAAGATCGTGACGGACATGGACGACATGATGCTCGACGAACTCAGCGAGATCTGGGACGACATACGCGAGAACTACGACACATCCAACAACAGCGCCTACGACCGGACGGTGCTCGACTGCGCCGCCGATCTCGCCGCCGACCCCGGTGGCGATTCGGCCTATGCGTGGGCGATCGGGCTGGCGATAATGGCCCCCTACCTCACCTGGCTGCCGGGTGCAGGCGTCGCACAGCAGGCTGTGACGGCGCTGGAGGCGGCTGACAGGGCTCTGCGGGACCGCAGTTGCCCGCACAGCTCGCATCCCTACGAGAGCCACGAAGACGAGGCGGACGAGGACCTCGCCGGGCTGCTGCCGGCACTCGCCGACGAGACGGCGGACTGGAACGAGGAGCGTCCTCGGGACGAATGGCGTTGCCCGCGCAACGCGGCCGGATTCGCGCGGATCGCTCTGGACATCGTCCACCCCGGATCGGCCACGGACATACCGCCCCGTCTGCCGGCGGAGGCGAAGGACAGCATCAGTACGCTGTCGGCACTGCTGCACGGGTACCCG
Source organism: Streptomyces sp. NBC_00464 (assembly GCF_036013915.1). Classification (NCBI taxonomy): domain Bacteria; kingdom Bacillati; phylum Actinomycetota; class Actinomycetes; order Kitasatosporales; family Streptomycetaceae; genus Streptomyces; species Streptomyces sp. NBC_00464. Next base: position 1,117,300 of record NZ_CP107899.1, read on the forward strand.
AAGCCGTGGACCGACATCAACGAAGAGATCAGCGGCCAGGCGTCGGAGCTGTCCTGTGCGGCCCCGGCGGACCGTGCCGGGCGTCTGATGGTGGTCAGGGCCGCGACCTGGTACGCGGTCTCCGGCATGGTGCGTGCGAAGTCCGTACTCGACCGCCTGGTAGGGGCGGTGGAGGAGGCGCTGCCCCACTTCACCGACCGCGACTGCGCCCACGACGGGCATCCGGCCCTGCCGAGCAGCGGGCCGAACGCCGCGGAGCTCGGCATCATGCTGAGCAGTGCCGGCGGCCGGGAGATCTTCGAACGGCGCCGCATCGCGGCGGGCCGGAACACCCCGCTCGACGAACTCGTGTGCCCGGTGCTCATCGCGGAGGTCGCACAGGAGACTCTGTCGTTGCTGCGCAAGCGGCGCGACGAGCTCTTCGGGGAGCGCGACACCTCGCACGCAGACGCCGAATACCTGCGTGCGGACGGCAGGCTGGACATCGGGAAGCTCGTGGAGCGGACGGACAACAAGAGCTGGAACGAGGAGTACGCCGACGATCTGGCTCTGTGGGCCGCCCGTCGTCACGGGCAGTCCGCCGACGATCGGGATCGCACCGTACTGCTGCTCGTGGCCCACCAGGCGACGGCCATCTCCTACCCGAGCCCTCCGCTCTCCGTCGTCCGGGGCGTCCTGGCCACCATGCGCGCAGTCGCTGCGGCTCCCCTGCCCGCCGAGTGCCTGCATGAGGACGAGCATCCAGTGATGCGGCGCGCGGAGTTCCGCGCCGGCATGTCCCACTTCTGGGCCCCGGAGGAGTTCCCGCCGGGCGAGGACGCCCGCAGCGCGGAGTCCTGGACCTGCCCGCGGTTCGCGGCTGCGGTCGCCGAGGAGACCATCGGCGACCTGGCGGACCTCTACGAGGAGGACGAGCTCGCCGACGAGGGCTGACGTCCGGCGAGCCCCCTCAGGGCTACGGGGTGTCCGGGACCGCGGTGGGGAACAGGCTCTCCGGCAGGGTCACGTTCCACGCCGTGATGACCGGCTGGCCGTGTTCCCTGCCGAGCCGGGACACGGCGCCGGTCGCGAGCTGGAAGAGCGTGCCCTCCGCCGGGGTCAGGCCGAGGTAGCGGGCCGTCAGGACGCGCAGGAAGTGGGAGTGCGCGACGAGCACGATGTCCTCGTCCCCTGCGCGTTCGGCGGCTTCCCCGACCTCGGCCAGGATCCGGTCGGCCCGTTCGCCGACGGCCGCCGGGGTCTCGCCGGGGTGCGCCTCGGGGCCGGCGGTGACGCCGTCGGTCCAGAGGTTCCAGTCGGGGCGGGTGAGATGGATGTCGTGGGTGGTGATGCCCTCGTAACCGCCGTAGTCCCACTCGCGCAGCTCGGGGGTGATGCGGGGCGCGACGAGACCCGCGAGTTCGGCGGTGCGCCGGGCCCGTACCGAGGGGCTGACCAGGGTGAGCGCGATGTGCCGGTCGGCGAGCAGGGGGGCGAGGGCACGGGCCTGGCGTTCGCCGAGGGGTGTCAGGGGCAGATCGGTGTGGCTCGTGTGCTGTCCGTTCCGGGACCACTCGGTCTCGCCGTGCCGGATCAGGATCAACTCGCCCATGTGAAGGCCATCCGCTCTCAGTGCTGTTACCGCTCACGTGCTGTCGATGGTGCGAACCCGCTGGTCCACGATCGCATTCCTTGCCTTGGTGAGGCGGGCGGGCGCGCCCGGGAGTGACCGGATGCGGCTACGAGCGCTGCCGCTGGTCGGCGAGGATCTCCGCGATGACGTGCCGTGCGGTGTCCACCATGAACGCGTTGGTGCCGCGGTAGTACTGGAGCTCCATCAGTGCGATCGACAGCGCCCAGCCGATGCCACGCGCCCAGGTGTCGTCGTCCGCCTCGACCGCGGTGCGGAAGGTGTCGCGCGCCGCGGCGGGCAGTACGTACCAGGCTGCGATCAGGTCGACGGCCGGGTCACCCAGGCCGAGGCAGCCGAAGTCGATGACGGCGGTGAGCCGGCCGTCGGCGGTCAGCATGTTCCCGGGTTGCAGGTCCGCGTGGATCCAGACGGGAGGACCGGTCGGTGCGGGTGCGCGCAGGGCCGTCTCCCAGATCTCGGCTGCCGTCACGACGTCGGTCTCGGTGCGCAGGTCCGCGAGGGCCTCGCGGACTGCGGCGTCCCGGGCGGCCAGGGGCTCGCTGCGGTAGGACGGGGGCCCGTCGGCGGGGTCGATGCGGTGGAGGGCGGTGACGAAGCGGGCCAGGTCCCGGGCGAGCGGGGCGGCTTCGGAGGTGTCGCCGACCGTCGGGCAGTCCCCGTCGAGCCAGCCGTAGACGGACCAGGGGTGGGGGTAGCCGTCGCCGGGCACGCCCGCGCCCAGCGGTACGGGGATGGCAACCGGGAGCGAGGGCGCGAGGCGCGGCAGCCAGCGGTGTTCCTTGGCGGTGTCGTCGGCCGAGCCCGCTGTACGGGGAAGCCGCACGACCAGGTCCGCGCCGAGCCGGTACATCGCGTTGGCGGTACCGGCGGCACCGACGCGCTCGACGGGGAGGCCGGACCAGTGCGGGAACTGCGCGGTGATCAGCCGGCGGACCAGGGCGTCGTCGGTCCCGGGCTCGTCGGCGTGCATCCTGCCCCCGCTCATCGGCACCTTCCGGATCAAGAGGTCTCCCTGGTCACCGGACATACGACCTCGGCGGGGATCCGTCCGTCAACGCCTTTCCGGAACACCGGCCGAGGGCTGTCGCCGTCGGCGACGAGAGCGGGACAGGATCCGGCCGCGTCTCAGACCGCCGTGCGCTCGCTGAGGTCCAGCAGGGCGACCAGCGAGGCGCGGCTGCGCTCCAGGTCGGTGATCCGCTCGTTCACACCGGCCAGCTGCCCGCGCAAGTAGTCCCAGGTGCAGGCGGCCAACGCAGGTGCGTCGTCCGGCCCCGCGCCCTCCACGCAGGGCAGCACCTCGCGAATCACCGCCGTCGGCAGGCCGGCCGCCAACAGGTGGCGGATCCGGCGTACGGTCCCCGGCGCGTCCGGACCGTATCGGCGGTGCCCCCCGGAAGGGCGCTCGGAGGCGAGTAGTCCCTGCTCCTCGTAGTAGCGCAGCAGCCGCGGGCTGACCCCGGTCTCCCGGGCGAGATCTCCGATCTTCATGTGACCCCCCTCACATCTACTTGAATCTCACATCGGTGTCAGATCGTAGCGTCACGGCCATGACGAACGAGAGCCCCACCACCATCAAGGCCACCTTCGACCTGGGCGGCGACCTGACCGTGCGCCGGATCGGCTACGGCGCCATGCGCCTGGCCGACGGACCCGCGGCCCCCGGCTCCGACCCCGCGGCCGCCGCCATCTGGCGGGCCCCCACCGACCGGCCCGCGGCAATTGCACAACTTCGCCGGGCAGTTGAGCAGGGAGTCGACCTGATCGACACCGCCGACGCATACGCCCTGGGCGCCGGCGAGGAGCTGATCGCCGAGGCCCTGCACCCGTACGACGGGGTGGCCGTTGCCACCAAGGTCGGTGTGGTGCGACCGGGACCCGCCGAGTGGGTGCCTCTGGGGCACCCCGCATACCTGCGCCAGCAGGCCGAACTGAGCCTGCGCCGACTGCGGGTGGAGCGGATCGATCTGCTCCAGCTGCACCGGATCGACCCGGCGTACCCGCTGGCCGACCAGTTGGGCGCACTGAGACAGTTGCAGGACGAGGGCAAGGTCCGGCACATCGGGCTCTCCGAGGTCTCCGCCGGGCAGTTGCGCGAGGCCGTGGCCATCACTCCGATCGCCGCGGTGAACAACCTCTACAACCTGACCGCCCGGCATTACGAGGCGGTGGTCGATCTCACCGCCGAACTCGGCATCGCCTTCCTGCCGTTCTTCCCTGTCGCCATGGGCGCCCACGCAGGCCCACAGAGCCCCGTGGCCGCCGTGGCCGGCGAACTGGGCGCGACGCCCGCCCAGACGGCCCTTGCCTGGCTGCTGCACCGCTCGCCGACCCTGGTTCCGATCCCCGGCACCTCCTCCCCGCAGCACCTCGAAGAGAACCTGGCCGCCCTCCAACTGCAGCTCTCCGAAGACCAGTTCGCCCGGCTCTCCGCGCTCGGTGCCGAGGACGGCACCGCGTGAACGGCATCGCCCGGTCGGAGCAGCGGGACTCCGCGGTACGCCTCCACGCATCCCGCGGCCGGCCCCTCCGCCCGGGCGCACCCGGCGCCGCGAACGAAGGGGCCGGTCTCTTTCTCAGCCCTTGACGACCTCCAGCGCCGCGTCGCCGACGACCACGACCTCGTACGGCCGGTCCGTGTCCGCCGTGACGCGGAGCGTGCCGCCCTCGCGGACCAGTTCGTACGTGGCGGCGGGGGCGCCCGTGAGGTCGGGGACCGTCACCGTGCGGGTGAAGTCGCCGAGGCCCTCGGGGGCGTACACGCGCAACTGGAGGTTCTGCGTCCAGTCGGCGTCGGGGCGGGAGGCGTCCGCGCCGAGCGGCAGGACCGCGCCGGGGCGGACCAGGAGCGGGAGGCTGTCGAAGCCGTGGGTGTCGTGGTGCCAGGCGGGGCCCGTGACGGTCTCGCCGGTCAGGAAGTGGGTCCAGGTGCCCTCGGGGACGTAGTACTCGACCTGGCCGTCCTCGCTGAAGACCGGCGCCACCAGGAGGTCCGGGCCCAGGAGGTACTGGCGGTCCACCGTGCGGGTGGCCGGGTCGTCGGGGAACTCCAGCAGCATCGGGCGCATGGTGGGGACGCCGGTGCGGTGGGCCTCGACGGCGGCGCCGTACAGGTACGGCATGAGGCGGTGCTTCAGCTCGGTGAACTGCTTGGCGACCGCGACGGCCTCGTCGCCGAACTCCCACGGCACCCGGTAGGACGAGGAGCCGTGCAGGCGGCTGTGCGAGGAGAGCAGGCCGAAGGCGAGCCAGCGCTTGAAGACCGCCGGGTCGGGTGTGCCCTCGAAGCCGCCGATGTCATGGCTCCAGAAGCCGAAGCCGGAGAGGGACAGGGAGAGTCCGCCTCGCAGGGACTCGGCCATCGCCTCGAAGGAGGACCAGCAGTCGCCGCCCCAGTGGACCGGGAACTGCTGGCCGCCGGCGGTCGCGGAGCGGGCGAAGAGGACGGCCTCGCCCTGTCCGCGCTCCTTCTCCAGGATTTCGAAGACGGCCTTGTTGTACAGGTGCGTGTAGTAGTTGTGCATCCGCTCCGGGTCGGAGCCGTCGTGCCAGACGACGTCGGTGGGGATGCGCTCGCCGAAGTCCGTCTTGAAGCCGTCGACGCCCTGGTCGAGGAGGGTCTTCAGCTTGGCCTGGAACCAGGCGGTGGCCTCGGGGTTGGTGAAGTCGACCAGCGCCATGCCGGCCTGCCACTTGTCCCACTGCCAGATGTCGCCCTCGGGGGTGAGGACGAAGTAGCCCTTCTCCGCGCCTTCCGCGTACAGGGCGCTCTTCTGCGCGATGTACGGGTTGATCCAGACGCAGATCTTCAGGCCCTTGTCCTTGAGCCGGGCGAGCATGCCGGCCGGGTCGGGGAAGGTGTCCGGGTCCCATTCGAAGTCGCACCACTGGTACTCGCGCATCCAGAAGCAGTCGAAGTGGAACACGGAGAGCGGGATGCCGCGCTCGGACATGCCGTCGACGAACGAGGTGACCGTCGCCTCGTCGTAGTCGGTGGTGAACGAGGTGGTCAGCCAGAGGCCGAAGGACCAGGCCGGCGGGAGGGCCGGGCGGCCGGTGAGCGCGGTGTAGCGGGTGAGGACGTCCTTGGGCGTGGGCCCGGCGACGACGAAGTACTCCAGGACCTGGTCCTCGACGCTGAACTGCACCTGGCCGACGGCTTCGGAGCCGACCTCGAAGGAGACCTTGCCGGGGTGGTTGACGAAGACGCCGTAGCCGCGCGAGGAGAGGTAGAACGGGACGTTCTTGTACGCCTGTTCGCTGCTGGTGCCGCCGTCGGCCTGCCACATGTCGACGACCTGGCCGTTCTTGACGTACGGGGTGAACCGCTCGCCGAGGCCGTGGATCGTCTCGCCGACGCCGATGGCCAGCTGGGCGAACATGTGGTGCCCGCCGTCCTGGACCGTGGCGAAGGCGGTGCCCTTGCGTCCTGCGGCGGTCAGCAGGCGGCCGTCCGCGTCCAGGAACTCCAGGCCGAAGTCGCCCTCGGTGGGCAGCCGGAGGGTGAGGGGGCCGCTGGTGAGTTCGGCGGTCGGGCCGTCGTTACGGGTGGTGGCCGGGGCGTCCTCGGTGGCGCCGGGGAGGGCGAAGTCCGGGCCGGGGCGGCGCTTGCCCGAGAGGTGGGTGACGCGGACACCGATGATGCCTTCGGCGGGGGCGTACGCCTCGACCGTGATCAGGGGGGCGTTCAGGGTGTCCCCGCGCCGCGTCACGCGCTTGACGGCGGCGTGGGCGGTGAGGCGGTCGGCGTCGAGGCGGAGGTCGCGGATTTCGGTGGCGTACGAGGCGTTCACACCGTCTCGCATCTGCCAGAAGCCGTCGGTGAACTTCATGGGGGGTCTTCCTTAGCCGGTGGTACGGGGGGTGTGCGGGGGTACGTCGTCAGGGGTGCGGTTACGTCGTCAGGAGTGCGGGTGCCGCCCGGTCGAGGACCGACGTCACCCGGTCCCAGGTCGCCGCGTCCCGGGGCACGACGGGCAGTTCGCGGCCCTCACCGGCGCCCCACTCCGTCGCCAGGGCCACCGGGTCGCGGCCGGTGGCGGCGCCCGCGGCGAGGGCGGCCGCTCCGAGGGCGACGAGCTCGGCGGAGTCCGGGAGGATCACCGCACGGCCGGACAGCCGGCGCACGGTCTCCACCCACATCGTGCCCCGCGCTCCCCCGCCGATCAGGCGCAGCGGTGCGTCGGGCGCGTCGAGGGGCAGCTCGTCCAGGGCGCGCAGGACGGCGACGACGGCGCCCTCGTAGGCGGCGCCGAGGATCTGCTGCCGGGTCGTGTCGTGCCGCAGCCCGTGCAGGAGGCCGGAGGCGGCGGGGAGGTCCGGGGTGCGCTCGCCGTCCAGGAAGGGCAGCAGCACGGTCTCGCCGCCGGGTGCGGCGTCCTCGCGCTCCAGGCCGAGCAGCTCGGCGACCTTGTCCACGGCGAGGGTGCAGTTCAGGGTGCAGCCCAGCGGGAGGCGGGTGCCGTCGGTGGCGGCGAATCCGGCGAGCAGCGCGGAGTGCGGGCGGTTGCGGGTGGCGGCGAAGACGGTGCCCGAGGTGCCGAGGCTGACGACGGGGTGGTCGAGGAGCCCTTCGGCGCCCAGCCCGAGCCCGACCGCGGCGGCCATGTTGTCGCCGGTGCCGGCGGCGACGGGGATGCCGGCGGGCAGGCCGATGGCCTGGGCGGCCTCGGCGGTGAGGTGTCCGGCGCGGGTGGCTCCGGTGGCGGCGACCGTGGACAGCATGTCCGCGCGGATGCCGGTGAGGGCGAGCAGCTCGGGGTCGTAACCCTGGGTGGCGGGGTCGTACCAGCAGGTGCCGGACGCGTCGCCGGGGTCGGTGACGGCGGCGCCGGTCAGCCGTTCGGTGAGGAAGTCGTGCGGGAGGCGGACGGCGGCGGTCGCGGCGGCGGTGGCCGGTTCGTTCTCGCGGAGCCACATCCACTTGGCGGCGGTCATCGAGGCGACGGGCACCGAGCCGGTGCGGTCCAGCCAGGCTTCCCTGCCGAGTGCGGCGGTGAGGGCGGCGGCCTGCGGGGCGGAGCGGGTGTCGTTCCACAGGAGGGCGGGGCGCAGGGGCCTGCCGTCGGCGTCCAGGGTGACCAGTCCGTGCTGCTGGCCGGCCACGGCGATCCCGGTGACGGCGGCCGGGTCCAGGCCCGATTCGGCGAGGGCGGCGGCGACGGCCGTGCGCAGGGCCTGCCACCACTGCTCGGGGTCGCTCTCGCGGGCGCCGCCCTGGCCGGTCACGGTGTGCGGGGCGCGGCCCACGGCGAGCAGCCGGCCCGTCGCGGTGTCGACGACGGCGGCCTTGGTGGACTGGGTGGAGCTGTCCACGCCGATGACGGCCGATACCGGTGCGGTGGCCGGGTTTCTGGCTGGTCGCGACGGCATGTCGTACCTCGTTCCTGTGGGTCCCGATTTTGATCGTACACAAAACAAATAATTCTTCGAAGCGCTTCGACGCACCCGGAAGCGGCCCACAGCCCGCCCCGCCTGGGCAGCAAGACCCCACAGCTGACTGCCATGTTGTCCCTATGTGACGCATGTGTCACAGAAGTGGTCTAGAAACAAACGTCGAGATGCCGTATTAGTACTGCCAGCAAACAAATCGGTCGGACGGCAGAGCAGCCGCCCGGGCCATGTCGAAGAGGCAGCAGAATGTCGAATCGCTTCACCCCCACCCCCGCCGACCGGTTCACCTTCGGGCTCTGGACCGTCGGCTGGCGAGGCAACGACCCCTTCGGTGACGCCACCCGCCCCGCCCTGGACCCGGTCGAGTCCGTCGAGCGCCTCGCGGAACTCGGCGCGCACGGTGTGACGTTCCACGACGACGACCTGATTCCCTTCGGGTCCTCGGACAGCGAGCGCGCCGCGATCATCGCGCGCTTCAAGGGCGCTCTGGACCGCACCGGTCTCAAGGTCCCCATGGCCACCACCAACCTCTTCACGCACCCCGTCTTCAAGGACGGCGGCTTCACCTCCAACGACCGCGACGTCCGCCGCTTCGCGCTGCGCAAGGTCATCCGCAACATCGACCTCGCCGTCGAGCTGGGCGCCGAGACGTATGTCGCCTGGGGCGGCCGCGAGGGCGCCGAGTCCGGCGGGGCCAAGGACGTGCGGGTCGCGCTGGACCGGATGAAGGAAGCGTTCGACCTCCTCGGCGAGTACGTCGTCGACCAGGGCTACGACCTCCGCTTCGCCATCGAGCCCAAGCCGAACGAGCCGCGCGGCGACATCCTGCTGCCCACCGTCGGCCACGCCCTGGCCTTCATCGAGCGCCTGGAGCGCCCGGAGATGTACGGCGTGAACCCCGAGGTCGGCCACGAGCAGATGGCCGGGCTGAACTTCGCGCACGGCATCGCCCAGGCCCTGTGGGCGGGCAAGCTCTACCACATCGACCTCAACGGCCAGTCCGGCATCAAGTACGACCAGGACCTCCGCTTCGGCGCCGGCGACCTGCGCCAGGCCTTCTGGCTCGTCGACCTGCTGGAGAGCTCGGACTACGCGGGCCCGCTGCACTTCGACTTCAAGCCGGTGCGCACCGACGGCATCGACGGGGTGTGGGAGTCCGCGAAGAACTGCATGCGCAACTACCTGATCCTCAAGGAGCGGGCGCTCGCGTTCCGCGCCGACCCGGCCGTCAAGGAAGCGCTGGCCGCCTCCCGTCTGGACGAGCTGGCGCAGCCCACCGCGGCCGACGGCGTCAAGGCCCTGCTCGCGGACCGTTCCGCGTACGAGGACTTCGACGTGGACGGCGCCGCCCAGCGCTCGATGGCGTTCGAGGCGCTCGACCAGCTCGCCATGGAGCACCTGCTCGGCGTCTGACGCCACGGGGTGTCCGGCGGAGCGCCGCCGGACACCCCCACTCCCCGGGCGCGGGCCTGCCGGACCCGCGCCGGGGCGGATGGATCCACCTCGCCGGGACACAGTGGTCCCCGCGGGCCGGCACCCCTCTCACGCAAGGGCACCATCGTGACAGCACCTTCTCCGGACGGCATGCGCCGGCCGCGCCGCCGTCTCAACCGGCGGGTCATCGTCCCGCTCACCGTCGTCTCCGCACTGCTCGGCGGTGTCGTCCTGTCCGGCTGCGGGCAGCAGCGGGATCCTGACGTGTACACCGTGATGAACTCGTCGACCGACGAGTCCTACCACCGCTGGGACGCCCAGACGCTGGCCCGGTGCAGCAAGTCGCTCGGGGTGAAGATCGAGCAGCAGAGCGTCCCCGCCTCGCAGGTGATGACGAAGGCCCTGCGGATGGCGTCCTCGAAGTCGCTGCCCGACGTGCTCCAGCTGGACGCGTCCGAGATGCCGACGTTCGCCGAGGCGGGCGGGCTGATCCCGCTGAAGGACCTCGGTCTGACGACGAAGGACATCCCCGAGGGGATCGTCAACTTCGGCTCGTACGACGGGAAGTACTACGGGGCGGCGCGCACCGTGAACACCCTGGCGCTGTTCTACAACAAGGACACGCTCGACAAGGCCGGTCTGAAGGTGCCCACCACCTGGGCCGAGATGCAGGACACCGCGAAGAAGCTCACCCAGGGCAAGCGGTACGGTCTGGCGCTCAGCGCGGGCGGTGCGGAGGACGGCGTCTTCCAGTTCACCCCGTTCATGTGGTCCAACGGCGGCGACGAGACGAAGCTCGACAGCCCGCAGGTGGCCGGGGCGCTGGACTACTGGAAGGCCCTCCTCAAGGACGGCTCGCTGTCCAAGTCGACGGTCAACTGGACCCAGGCCGATGTGAACGACCAGTTCATGGCCGGCAACGCCGCGATGATGATCAACGGCCCGTGGCAGGTCGAGAGCCTCAACGCCAAGAAGGGTCTGAACTGGGGCATCGCCCAGATCCCGGTCCCGAAGGCGGGCGACGACTCCGTGGGCCCGCTGGGCGGCGGAATCCTGACCGTGCCCAACACCGGTGACGAGGCGCGGGAGAAGATGTCCGCCAGGATCATCGGCTGCATGTCGGGCGAGCAGGAACAGATCACCTACGCGATCAACAGCTGGATGGTCCCGGCCAACGAGAAGGCCGCCGCCGTGTGGCGCACGAAGGCGCCGGAGCTGGCCGCCCTCGCCGACCAGGTCGCCACGGCCCGTTCGCGTACCGCCAAGCTCGGCGCGCAGTGGTCGTCCGTGTCGCTGGCCCTGCAGAGCGCCTTCCAGTCCGCGCTCACCGGTGAGTCCAGCGAGGCCGCTCTCAAGCGTGCCCAGCAGCAGGTCACGAGCGGGAACTGAGGTAACGAACCATGTCATCCACCACAGCCTCGGCCGCCGCGCTGCCGGCCGACCCGAAGGCCCCCGCGGCCGGTGCGGTCAAGAAGCCGGTGAACCCGCGGAGCGCCAAGCGGCGCAGGACACTCGCCCAGTGGGGGTTCATCGCCCCCGCCGTGATCTTCATGGCGCTGTTCTTCGGCTACCCGCTCGTCCGCAACATCGTGATGAGCTTCCAGGACTACTCGCCGTCCACCTTCTTCACCGGCGAGGCCCCGTTCAACGGCCTCGACAACTGGAAGAACGTCTTCAACGACGGGCTGTTCGGCAAGGCCCTGTGGCAGACGATCCTCTTCACGGTCGGATCGCTCGTCGGCCAGTTCTGCATCGGCCTGGCCCTCGCCGTCTTCTTCACCCGCCGTTTCCCGCTGAACGGGATCCTGCGCTCGCTGATCCTGCTGCCGTGGCTCGTCCCGATGGTCGTCTCCGGCATCGTGTGGCGGCGCATCTTCGACCAGGACACCGGTGTCCTCAACTCCTTCCTGGGCACCGTCGGCCTCCCCGGTGACACGCCGTGGCTGACGAGCACCAGCATGGCGCTGTTCTCGGTGGTCCTGGTCAACATCTGGATCGGCATCCCGTTCAACATGGTGATCCTCTACGGCGGCCTCCAGGAGGTCCCCAAGGAGCTGAACGAGGCCGCCTCGCTCGACGGCGCGTCCGCCTGGCGTACGTTCCGCTCGGTCACCCTGCCCATGCTCAAGCCCGTCATCACCGTGGTGCTGGTGCTCGGCTTCATGTCGACGGTCAAGATCCTCGACCTGGTCCTCGCCCTCACCGACGGCGGGCCCGCCGACTCCACCCAGACGCTCGGCACGCTCACGTACCAGAACTCCTTCGTCCAGATGGACTTCGGGGCCGGTGCCGTGGTCGGCAACATCCTGATCCTGATCTCCGCCGTCTTCGCGGTGTTCTACCTGCGGGTCAACCGCAACGAGGGGAAGTGACCGGCATGGCGACCACCACCCAGATCCCCGCCGCCCCGGCTCCCGCCGTCCACCGGCCGAAGCGCCGCTGGGGAGCGACCGTCTTCGGTCTCGCCGTCCTCGCGGTGATGCTGTTCCCGCTGTACTGGATGATCAACACCGCGCTGCAGCCGGACGCGGGCCTGGTCGACGTCGGCCCGGTTCCCACGAGTGTGGACTTCTCCGGCTTCACCTCCGCCCTCAGCGATCAGGGCGGCAACCTGCTGACCTCGCTGGCCGTGGCGCTCGGCGCCGTGGCCATCTGTCTGGCGATCTCCGCTCCGGCGGCGTACGGCCTGGCGCAGTTCAAGCTGCGCGGCAGCAAGACGATCGTCTTCGGCACGCTCATCACCCAGATGGTGCCGGGCATCGTCATCGCGAACGCCCTGTACAGCGCGTACGTGGACCTCGGCCTGGTCAACTCCTACTTCGGCCTGATGCTGGCGGACGCCTCGCTGGGCATCCCCTTCGCCATCGTGCTGATGCGCTCGTTCATGGTGTCCATCCCGCGCGAGGTCATCGAGGCCGCCGAGGTCGACGGCGCCGGCCGCATCCGTACGTTCATCCAGGTCGTCCTGCCGATGAGCCGCAACTCGCTGATCACCGCCGGGCTGTTCTCGTTCCTCTACGCGTGGAGCGACTTCATGTTCGCGCTGACGCTGAACACCACGGACGACGTCAAGCCGATCACGCTGGGCATCTACCAGTACATCGGCGCGCACGTCGGTGACTGGGGTTCGGTCATGGCCGCCTCGGTACTCTCGGCCGTGCCCGCCGCGATCCTGCTCGTCCTGTCCCAGAAGTACATCGCCGCCGGGATCACCGGCGGCTCGGTCAAGTAAGGGTTTCCATGAGTGACTTCCCGGTCTTCCCGCCCGGTTTCGTCTTCGGCGCGGCCACGGCCTCGTACCAGATCGAGGGCGCCGTGGATGAAGACGGCCGCGGGCCGTCCATCTGGGACACCTACAGCCACACGCCCGGAAGGACCGACGGCGGTGACACGGGTGATGTGGCCTGCGACCACTACCACCGCTACCCCGAGGACGTGGCGCTGCTGCGCGACCTGGGTGTGGAGTCGTACCGCTTCTCGATCGCCTGGTCCCGGATCCAGGCCACCGGCAGCGGGGCGGTCAACCCCAAGGGGCTGGACTTCTACTCCCGGCTCGTCGACGAGCTCCTCGAAGCGGGCATCGAGCCGGCCGCCACGCTCTACCACTGGGACCTGCCGCAGGCCCTGGAGGACAAGGGCGGCTGGCGGGTACGCGAGACCGCGGAGCGCTTCGGTGAGTACACGGCGATCATGGCGGAGCACCTGGGCGACCGGGTGCCGCGCTGGATCACGCTGAACGAGCCGTGGTGCAGCGCGTTCCTCGGCTACTCGGTCGGCCGGCACGCGCCGGGCGCGAAGGAGGGGCGCGGCGCCCTGGCCGCCGCGCACCACCTGCTCGTCGGCCACGGACACGCGATGACCGCGCTGCGCGCGGCGGGCGTCCGCGAGGCGGGCATCACGCTCAACCTGGACCGCAACGTACCGGCCACCGAGTCGGACGCCGACCTGGCCGCGGTCGTCCGTGCGGACACCCAGCACAACCTGGTGTGGACCGAGCCGATCCTGGCGGGCCGCTACCCGGTCACCGAGGAGGAGACCTGGGGCGAGCTGATCACCGCGCAGGACTTCCGGCGCGAGGGCGACCTGGAGCTGATCTCCCAGCCGATGGACTTCCTGGGCATCAACTACTACCGCCCCATCGTGGTCGCCGCCGCCCCGCACCGCGAGGCCGACCCGGCGCTGCGGGTCGCCACCGACAACCGCTACAGCGAGGGCGAGTACCGGGGCGTCCGCAAGACGGCGATGGGCTGGCCGGTCGTGCCCGAGTCCTTCACCGATCTGCTGACCGCGCTGAAGCAGACCTACGGGGACGCGCTGCCGCCGGTGCACATCACGGAGAACGGCTCGGCGGAGTTCGACACCGTGGACGCGGACGGCGCGGTGCGTGACGCGGACCGGGTCGAGTACCTGCAGACGCACCTGACGGCGCTGCGGGCGGCCATGGACGCGGGCGTCGACGTACGCGGCTACTACGTCTGGTCGCTGCTGGACAACTTCGAGTGGGCGCTCGGCTACGCGAAGCGGTTCGGGATCATCCGGGTCGACTACGACACCCTGGAGCGCACGCCGAAGGACAGCTACCGCTGGTATCAGGAGCTGATCGCGGCGCACCGGAAGTAGTCCGGTCGGCCTCCTGCCCCCGTTCGCCCTCGAAGCGGACGGGGGCAGTGCGTTGCGTGCCCCGGCCCTCAGCGCGCCGCGTACGCCGCCGGGTCCGCAAGCACCCCGCGCACCACATGGGCCGCCGCGCCCCGTGCCGCGTCGCCGGAGAGCGAGGAGGCCCGCAGCCCGCTGCCGTCGGTGCGCCACCGGCCCGACACCACGCGGTCCGTGAGCTGTGCCTCGGCCGCCGCCGCGAGCCACGGCATCAGGTCGCGGTAGATGCCGCCCAGGACGACGCTGTCCAGATCGAAGAGGTTGACCGCCCCGGCCAGCACCACGCCCATCCGGTCACCGGCCGCCCGCAGCACCTCCAGCGTCCCCGGGTCGCCCTCCCTCGCCCGCTTCTCCAGCTCGCCGAGCCCGCGCACACCCGCGGCCGGATCGATACCGGCGGCCCGCAGCAGCGCCGCCTGACCGGCGTACTGCTCAAGGCAGCCGCGCGCGCCGCACCCGCACAGCGGCCCTTCCGGGTCGACGACCACATGCCCGACCTCCCCCGCGAAACCGTGGGCGCCGCGCAGCAGTTCGCCGTGGAGCACCAGAGCGCCGCCGACGCCGATCTCGCCGGTGAGATAGAGGAAGCAGCCGGCGTCGCCGAGGCCGCCGAACCACAGCTCGGCCAGCGCCGCCAGATTGGCCTCGTTGTCGGAACTGACCGCCAGCGCGCGCCCCGCCGGCCGCAGCGTGCTCAGCGCCTGGCCGAAGATGCCTTCGGCCGCGACGCGGTACCAGCCCAGGTTGGGTGCCTGGCGGACCATGCCGCCGGAAACGAGTCCGGGCAGGGCCAGCTCGACGCCGACGGCCCGCAGACCCTGCTCGCCGGTCGAGGCGATGACCCGGTTGGTGAGCCGGGCCGCATGGGCGAGGACCTCGGCCGGCGGGGTGTCGCGGTTGTCGATGTGTTCGGTGACGCGGACCCGGTCGGTGCCGGTGAGCCCGACCGCGCACACCGACACATAGTCGATGTTGATCTCGACGCCGAGGCCTGCGGGGCCGGTGTCCGACACCTTCAGCACGGTGCCGGGGCGTCCGGCGCTTCCGCTGAACGTCTTGCCGGACTCGGTCAGGTGGTCGAGCGCCAGGAGCTCCTCGACGAGCGAGGAGACCGCGGCGCGGGTCAGCCCGACGCGGGCCGCCACCCGGGCGCGGGTCACCTCGCCCTCCTCCAGGACGGCGCGCAGGACGAGGCCGAGGTTGTTACGGCGCACGGACTCGGTTCCGGCCTTGGCGCCGGGCGAGGTGGGATGGATGGTCATCAGGCCTTCGAGCGTAGGGCCTCGCCCGCGGATGCCGTGCGCGACCCCGCGGACGACCTGCGGTTTCGTGCCGGTACCGGCGTGCGGCAGCGGACCGTACCGAACGATCACACGCCCGAAACATCGCCGCAGCCCGCCCGACAAGTCCCCCTGTTACGTTCGCTGTACGCGGCCGCCGTTGCCCGCTCCACCCCCGCCCCCGGACCCCGTGGTCCGGCCGGTGAACGAGGAGGATCTGCGGTGCACGTTCCGCCAGACAAGGCCGACCGCTCAGGACCGCGGCGCCACGCGCCCGCCTGGCTCGCCCACGTGACCCGTCTGCGCCGGGCCCCCGTGCCCCGTACGGCGATGGTGCGCGGCGCGCTCGGCGCGGGCCCCCTGCTCGGGGCCGGTATCGCGCTGGGGCAGCCGGGTGCGGGCGTCCTCGCCGCGCTCGGGGCGATGCTGGCCGGCGTCAACGACCGTCCGGGAACCCGCCGCAAGGGGCTCGTCCACATAGGGCTGCCGGCCGCGGCGGGATCGACGGGGCTGCTCGTCGGCGCACTGGTCGCGGACGCGACGGGGCGGTGGGCGGCGGTCCCCGTGCTCTTCCTGGTGGGCTGGGTCTCCGGGGCGCTCAGCGCCAGGGGCGGTGTGTGGTCGGCGGCCGCACTCCAGATGCTGGTCGCCACGACGATCGGCATGGGAATGCCGCTGGCCGGACCCGCGTGGCTGAAGGCGCTGTGCTTCCTTTCCGGCGCGGGCTGGCTGGTCCTCCTCCGGCTGCTGCTGCGCACCCCGCGCTCACGGAACGCGACGCGGTGGAGCGGTGAACGCGAGGCCGTCGCCGCCGTGTTCGACGCGCTCGCCGACGCGCTGGGCGCGCTCGGCGGACCGGGGGCGCCGTCCGCCCGACGCGCACTGGTCGCCGCGCAGCAGCAGGCCGACGAGGCGCTGCGGCTGATGCGGCTGCTGCCCTGGCCGCGCCGGGCCGGCGGCGCGGACCGCGCCCTCGCCGAACGCTTCGGCGCCGGGGTCGCGCTCTGCGAGGCGAGCATCGCGCTCCTGTGGGAGGGCAGGCCCGTGCCGGACACCGTGGCCGAGGGCCCCCGGCGGCTCGCCGCGGCAGTCCGTTCCGGCGGACCCGCGGGTACGCTGCCGAGCCCGCGCCCGGACACCGTCGAACGCCTCGCCCTCGACCGGGCGGTGCTGGAGGCCGCGGTGGTCTTCGACCGGACGACGGCCGGCGCGCCCGCTCCGCAGCGCCCCGAGCACCGGCGCACGGCCGGTCCGGACTCCGGTTTCCGCCCGGGTCTGTTCACGCCCGCCGGACGCGAGTACGGGCTGCGCGTGGCGCTCTGCGTCTCGGTCACGGCGGCCGTCGCGCTGCTGCTGCACGAGGACCACTGGTACTGGCTGCCCGCCACCGCCGCGTTCCTGGTGAAGCCCGACATGGGCCCGCTGTTCTCGCGCGTGGTGAACCGGTTCGCCGGGACCGTGGCCGGGGTCCTCGCCTTCGTCGCGCTCATGGCCGCGCTCGGTGGCCTCGGCCCACCGCTCGTCGTGGCGGCGGTCGTCGTGGCCGGGGCCCTGGTCCCGCTGTCCACCCGCCACTTCGCGTTCCAGACCGCGGTGATCACCGTGCTCGTGCTGTCGTTCGTGCACACCGCGGGTGATACCGAGGCGGCGGCGTCCCGGCTGCTGGAGACGTTCCTGGCCTGCGTCATCGTGCTGCTCGTCGGCCATCTCCCGCTGGTGGCCGATCCCCGGGTTCGTGTCGGTCACCGGTTCGCCGTCACGCTGCGCTGCACGGAACGGTATCTGCGCCATGTGCTGGACGCGCCGGACCCGGCGGGGGGCGGCCGGCAGCGGGGCGACGTACAGGGGCTGGCGCTGCGCGGCGCCGCGTACCGGGCGCTCGCCGAGGCACGGGCCGCGGCGGAGACCGTCGCGGCCGAGCTGCCCGGTCCGTTCGGCGGGCGGCGCCACGACTGGTCGGCGGTGACGGTGGCCGCCGAGCTGGTCGTCGACGCGGCGACCGCGTGCGCGCTGCGGGTGGAGAACGGGGTGCCGCGGCCCTCGTCCGGTGACGCGGAGCGCGTGACGACGGCGCTGTCCGTGCTGGCGGACGCCCTGGAGGACGGCCACCGCACCGCGCGTCCGGCGCCGGGCCCGGGTCCGCGGGACTGCCGGTCGCTGCGCGATGTGATGACGCAGCTGCACGGCATTCACCGGCTCACCACGGCGGGTGCCCTCACCCGGACCTGACGCGGGGCCTCCCGTCCGGAACATGCGAGAGGGCCGCACCCCCGTCACCGGGGATGCGGCCCTCTCGCCGTACTGCCGCTGATCCCTACTTGCGGATCAGGCTGCGGAGCACGTACTGCAGGATGCCGCCGTTGCGGTAGTAGTCCGCCTCACCGGGGGTGTCGATGCGGACGACGCCGTCGAACTCCACACCGGTGTCGGTGGTGACCTTGACGGTGCGCGGGGTGGTGCCGTCGTTCAGCTGGGTCACGCCGGTGAAGGAGAAGGTCTCCTCGCCGGCGAGGCCCAGGGTCTCGGCGGTGTGGCCCTCGGGGAACTGGAGCGGGAGGACGCCCATGCCGATGAGGTTCGAGCGGTGGATGCGCTCGTAGGACTCGGCGATGACGGCCTTGACGCCCAGGAGCGCGGTGCCCTTGGCCGCCCAGTCGCGGGACGAGCCGGAGCCGTACTCCTTGCCCGCCAGGATGACGAGCGGGGTGCCGGCGGCCTGGTAGTTCTGCGAGGCGTCGTAGATGAACGACACCGGGGCTTCGGCCTGGGTGAAGTCGCGGGTGAAGCCGCCCTCGGTGCCCGGCGCGATCTGGTTGCGCAGGCGGATGTTGGCGAACGTGCCGCGGATCATGACCTCGTGGTTACCACGGCGCGAGCCGTAGGAGTTGAAGTCACGACGCTCGATGCCGTGCTCCGTGAGGTACTTGCCGGCCGGGGTGTCGGCCTTGATCGCACCGGCCGGGGAGATGTGGTCGGTGGTGACCGAGTCGCCCAGCTTCGCGAGGACGCGGGCGCCCGTGATGTCGGAGACCGGGGTGGTCTCCATCGTCATGCCCTCGAAGTAAGGGGGCTTACGGACGTAGGTGGACTCGGCGTCCCACTCGAAGGTGTTGCCGGTGGGGATCGGGAGCGCCTGCCACTGGGCGTCGCCCGCGAAGACGTCCTGGTAGGACTTGTTGAACATGTCCTCGCCGATGGAGTTGGCGACGACGTCGTTCACCTCGGCCTCGGAAGGCCAGATGTCGGCGAGGAAGACGGGCTTGCCGTCCTGGTCGACGCCGAGGGCGTCCTTGGTGATGTCGACCTTCATCGAACCGGCGATGGCGTACGCGACGACCAGCGGCGGGGACGCCAGGTAGTTCATCTTGACGTCGGGGTTGATCCGGCCCTCGAAGTTACGGTTGCCGGAGAGCACCGAGGTGACGGCCAGGTCGTGGTCGTTGACCGCCTTGGAGACCTCTTCCGGCAGCGGGCCGGAGTTGCCGATGCAGGTGGTGCAGCCGTAGCCGACGAGGTTGAAGCCGACCTTGTCGAGGTACGGGGTCAGGCCCGCCTTGTCGAAGTAGTCGGTGACGACCTTCGAGCCCGGGGCGAGGGTGGTCTTGACCCACGGCTTGCGGGTCAGGCCCTTCTCGACGGCCTTCTTCGCCACGAGCGCCGCGGCGACCATGACGTACGGGTTCGAGGTGTTGGTGCAGGAGGTGATCGCGGCGACGGTGACGGCGCCGTGGTCCAGCTCGTACGTGGTGCCGTCGGGGGCGGTCACGGTGACCGGGTTCGACGGGACGCCGTTGTGGGTGGCCGGCGAGTCGGAGGCCGGGAAGGACTCCTTGCCCGCCTCCTCGTCGTCCGAGACGTAGTTGCGCACGTCCTGGGCGAACTGCGCCTTGGCGTTCGCGAGGACGATGCGGTCCTGCGGGCGCTTCGGGCCGGCGATGGAGGGGACGACCGTGGAGAGGTCGAGCTCCAGCTTCTCGGAGAAGTCGGGCTCGGCGGCCGGGTCGAGCCAGAGGCCCTGCTCCTTGGCGTACGCCTCGACGAGCGCGACCTGCTGGGCGTCGCGGCCGGTCAGACGCAGGTACTTCAGCGTCTCGTCGTCGATCGGGAAGATCGCGGCGGTGGAGCCGAACTCCGGCGACATGTTGCCGATGGTGGCGCGGTTCGCGAGGGAGGTGGCGGCGACGCCCTCACCGTAGAACTCGACGAACTTGCCGACGACGCCGTGCTTGCGGAGCATCTCGGTGATGGTCAGCACGAGGTCGGTGGCGGTGGTGCCGGCCGGGAGCTCGCCGGTCAGCTTGAAGCCGACGACGCGCGGGATGAGCATGGAGACCGGCTGGCCGAGCATCGCGGCCTCGGCCTCGATGCCGCCGACGCCCCAGCCCAGCACACCGAGGCCGTTGACCATGGTGGTGTGCGAGTCGGTGCCGACGAGGGTGTCGGGGTACGCCTGGCCACCGCGGACCATGACCGTACGCGCCAGGTGCTCGATGTTGACCTGGTGGACGATGCCGGTGCCCGGGGGGACGACCTTGAACTCGTCGAAGGCGGTCTGGCCCCAGCGCAGGAACTGGTAGCGCTCCTTGTTGCGGCCGTACTCCAGCTCGACGTTCTGCGCGAACGCGTCGTTGGTGCCGAACTTGTCGGCGATGACGGAGTGGTCGATGACCAGCTCGGCCGGGGCCAGCGGGTTGATCTTCGTGGCGTCGCCGCCGAGCTCCTTGACGGCCTCACGCATGGTGGCGAGGTCCACGACACAGGGCACACCGGTGAAGTCCTGCATGATCACGCGGGCCGGCGTGAACTGGATCTCCTGGCTGGGCTGAGCCTGGGAGTCCCAGCCGCCGAGCGCCCGGATGTGGTCGGCGGTGATGTTCGCGCCGTCCTCCGTGCGGAGCAGGTTCTCCAGCAGCACCTTCAGGCTGTAAGGGAGGCGCGCGGAGCCCTCGACCTTGTCCAGCTTGAAGATCTCGTACGACTCGTCGCCCACGCGCAGCGTGCTGCGGGCGTCGAAGCTGTTCGCCGACACGACAGTCTCCTTCATCAATGTGCGCGTAACTCCGCGCCGCGCCTCACTACGGCGGGCGCCGCGTGGTGCCGCTTCGGCCACCCGACCATCCGCTAAGGTAAGGCTTAGTTAGGTAGCCCTTACTGTGCGGCGGTCCGCTGTGCACCTTCGGCATATATCTCGATGTCGAGATAACTCTAGTACATGACCGCGGAAGGGTCATGTCAGGGCGTGCCCGACCGCCCTCATCCGCTCCGCCGGACCGGAGCCACTCAGCGCAGTACGGCCGCCAGCAGGTCGGTCCCCAGCGCCGTCAGATCGGGCAGGTTGACGGTGTAGCGGACGTAGCGGCCCTGCCGACGGGCCGTGAGCAGGCCCGCGCGGCGCAGGACAGCGAGGTGGCGGGAGACCTCCGGGGGTGAGAGTTCCCAGGCGTGGGCCAGCTCACCGGTGGTGTGCGGGCCGCGGGCCAGGGTACGCAGCAGCCGCAGCCGTACCGGATGCGCGAGTGCCTCCAGCCGTAGCGTGACCGTTTCCAGCGATACCGGCTCCGCCGGACTCGCCTCGGCCACGGGATACTGCACCACCGGCTGCCATCCGGGCGCGTGGACCACCAGCAGGTGCGGGCGGCCGAAGACGCTGGGGACGAAGGTGACCCCGGTGCCGTGGGCGGTGGTCGCGTTGTCCTGCAGTTTGTCCACGATGATGCAGTTGCCGTCCGGCGCCAGGGTGACGGCGCCGGAGACCGACGCGAGCGCCGCCCCGGTGCCCCGCCGCTTCAGCAGGTCGTTCTTCAGGCGCAGGTCGGTGGCGAGTTGCGCGGCGACGCCCGTCCAGGCGGCGTCGAAGAAGGCGTCGGCGCACTGTTCGAGGGTGTGACGTACCCGTGCCCGCACGGCGGCCGGGTCGGCGAGCAGCCGTTCCGCGAAGGCCTCCTGGAGCGCGCCGCGGGCCTGGGCCAGGTCCAGCGCCCGCTCGCGTGCCGTCGCGTCGACGAGCGGCGACGGCGCGCCGAAGTGGACCCGGTTGCTGCCGCACGTGGTGACGAGCGCGGCGGTCACATAGGTTTCGTCGTCGATCCGGTCCACGTCGTCCAACTCCTCGGCGAGGGTCGGCCGGGGACGGGCGGGGACCAGGAAGTCGGCTCGTGAGGAACGCCAGAGGAACTCCGCCTCCCTGAGCCGCTCGGCCAGCTCCGGCCGCAGGCCGGCCCAGACGTCCCCGGCCCAGCCGGCGAGCTGCGGGTGGTGCGCGGGTTCGGCCAGCACGTGCAGCATCGCGGTCAGCTCGGCCAGCGGGGAGGCGGCGAACCGCAGTCGCCCGGACGGCAGGCCGCTGATGTCGATCCTCAGCGTCATCCCCTCATCATCGCCGGGCGAACGGCCGACGAACGCGTCGATTGACGGTGTCCGTCAACCGGTATGGCCGGCCCGGCGGCCGAACGCACCGTTGGCGCCATGGCAACCACCACCAAGCTCCAGCCGCGCGCCCTCGTCCGCGCCTCCGGAGGCCCCCGCTATGCCGTCGCCCTGGCGGTGGACGCACTCGGAACCGGCATGCTGCGGCCCTTTCTGCTCCTCTACGGGCTCACGGTACTGAGGCTGTCCGCGCCTGCCACCGGCATCGCCATGACGGTCGGCGTCGTCGTCGGCCTGGTGTGCATGCCCGCTGTCGGCCGCTGGCTGGACCGGGGCGCACGCAGCACGGTCGTGGCAGCGTCGATGCTGGTACGGGTGCTGGGCGTGGCGCTGCTGCTGGCCACCCCGGCGGGACACGTCTGGCTGTTCGCCGCGGCGGCACTCTTCCTCGGTATCGGCAACCAGGCATGGCCGGCCGCCCACGCGGCTCTCGTGGCCACGGTCGCCCACGGCCGGGACCGCGACACCGCTCTCGCGGCAGGCCGCGCCCTGCGCAACGCCGGCCTGGGCGCGGGCGCGCTCCTTGCCACCGCATGCCTGACGGGCGGCGCCACCGCATTGCAGGCACTGGCAGCCGTCACCGGGCTCGCCTATCTCGCCGCGGCGGCCCTGGCGTGGTCGGTCCACGTCCACGCCCGTCCGGCCGCCACCCCGGCCAAGGACGGGGACGAGGGGCCCGCGCCCCGCATGCGCGCGCTGCTGGCCGCCAACGTGGTCTACGTCTTCTGCCTCAACGTCCCCGAGATCGCGCTCCCTCTGGTCCTCGTGACGCAGATGCACGCATCCCCGGTGTGGTCGGCAGCCATCTTCGTGGCCAACACGGTGCTGGTGGTCACCCTGCAGGTTCCCGTCACCGTCCTGATGTCCCGCTTCTCCCGGCGGGCCGTGCTGGCCCTTGCCGGCGTGGTACTCGCCGCGTCCTACCTCGGCTTCCTCGCGGCCACCTCACTGGGACACGGCTGGGGCGCCCCGGCCGTCGTCACCGTGTCCGTGGTCTGCACGATCGGCGAGATCATCTACGCCGGCAGCGCCACCGCGCTCGTCACCGCCCTCGCCCCCACCCATCTCCTGGGACGCGCCCTCGCCCGCTTCCAGCTCTCCACGGGCTTCGGCCTCGCCGTCTCACCGGCGGTCATCACCGCTCTCGCCTCCCACGGACCGGCCGCACTCTGGGGCAGCCTCGCCGGTGCGACGCTTCTGTCCGCCTCCGCCGCTGCCACCGAGAAGGATCGAGGAACGCGGCGCGGAGCGGGCCCTGCCGCCTCCGCCGCCCGGTTTCAAGGCACTGAAACCGTCGTGAAACCGCGATGAATGCGCCCTGCCGCAACCTCCTCGGCATGACGACAACCACTTCGCACTCTCCCGCCATCTCGGCCAAGGGACTACGCAAGGCCTACGGGGACAAGACGGTCCTCGACGGCATCGACCTCCTGGTCCCGACCGGCACGGTCTTCGCGCTGCTCGGCCCGAACGGCGCCGGCAAGACCACCGCCGTGAAGATCCTCTCCACCCTCATCACCGCCGACGCCGGCGAACTGCACGTCGGCGGCCACGACCTGGCCACCGACCCGCAGGCCGTACGCGCCGCGATCGGCGTCACCGGGCAGTTCTCCGCCGTCGACGGGCTGATCACCGGCGAGGAGAACATGCTCCTCATGGCGGATCTGCACCACCTGCCCAAGAGCGAAGGGCGGCGGGTCGCCGCCGAACTCCTTGACCGCTTCGACCTCGCGGACGCCGCGAAGAAGCCCGCCGCCACCTACTCCGGCGGCATGAAGCGCCGTCTCGACATCGCCATGACCCTGGTCGGCAATCCGCGGATCATCTTCCTCGACGAGCCGACCACCGGACTCGACCCCCGCTCGCGGCACAACATGTGGGCCATCATCCGCCGGCTCGTCTCGGACGGGGTCACCGTCTTCCTCACCACCCAGTACCTGGAGGAGGCCGACGAACTCGCCGACCGCATCGCGGTGCTGAACGACGGCAGGCTCGCCGCCGAGGGAAGCGCCGAGGAGCTGAAGCGGCTCATCCCCGGCGGGCATGTGCGGCTGCGGTTCACCGACCCGGAGACGTACCGGGCAGCCGCCGCCGCCCTGCGCGAGGCGACCCCGGACGACGAGGCCCTGTCGCTGCAGATCCCCAGCGACGGCACCCAGCGCGAGCTGCGCGCCATTCTCGACTGGCTGGACACCGCCGGCATCGAGGCCGACGAACTGACCGTGCACACCCCCGACCTCGACGACGTGTTCTTCGCCCTGACCAGCGCCACCCTGCCGAGCCAGACCGACCAGTCCAAGGAGACAGTCCGATGAGTACCCTCTCCCTCGCCGCCCGCGACTCGTCCACGATGCTGCGCCGCAACCTCCTGCACGCCCGGCGCTACCCCTCCCTCACCCTGAACCTGCTGCTCACACCGATCATGATGCTGCTGCTCTTCGTCTACATCTTCGGCGACGTGATGAGTGCGGGTATCGGTGGCGCGGACCGCTCCGACTACATCGCCTACATCGTCCCGGGCATCCTGATGCTGACCATCGGGAGCACCGTGATCGGGGCCGCGGTCTCCGTCGCCTCCGACATGTCCGAGGGCCTCATCGCCCGCTTCCGCACGATGGCGGTCTACCGCGGCTCGGTGATCGTCGGGCACGTCGTCGGCAGTGTGATTCAGGTGCTCGCCAGCCTGCTCCTCGTCGGGGCGGTCGCCGTGGCCATCGGTTTCCGGTCCACGGACGCCACGGCCCTGGAGTGGCTCGCGGCGCTCGGGCTGCTCGCGCTGTTCGCCACGGCGCTCACCTGGATCGCGGTCGGGATGGGCATGGCCAGCCCGAACGCCGAGGCGGCCAGCAACATGGCCATGCCGCTGATCCTGCTCCCGCTCATCTCCAGCGCCTTCATCCCGGCCGACACCATGCCGGGCTGGTTCCGGCCGATCGCCGAGTACCAGCCCTTCACCCCGGCCATCGAGACCCTGCGCGGCCTGCTGCTCGGCACCGAGATCGGCAACAACGGATGGATCGCGATCGGCTGGTGCGTCGTGCTGGTCGCGCTCGGCTACCGCTGGTCGATGGCCCAGTTCAACCGCGACCCGAAGTGAGCGCGCGGGCTGCCTCCCGCAGCTCGTCACGCTCCAGGGCGGCATACTCCGACACCGCGTCGGCGTACGCCGCCCGGTCGGCGTTCTCGGCCGCCTGCCGGGCGCGGTCCGCCGACATCGTCGGCTGGAAGTCACGCATCACCCGCAACCGTTCGGCCAGCGCGAGCATCCGTACAGCAGTGGCGTCGTCGTCGCCCGAGGCGAGCCCCGCCAGACCGAGGGCGTGCAGCACCGTCCCGAACACCGGGAGCTGCCAGGGCGAGCCCGGCGGACCGGAGAGCAGGGTCCGCAGCCCCTTCCGCAGCCGGTCGAGCGGCTCCGCGACCAGTTCGATACGGCCGGCGTGCGCGTGCGCCGTCACCGCCGCCGACTGGATGTGCAGCGCCGACGGGTCGAGCCAGAGGTCGTCGCCCTGCGTCGGGACGGCCTTGGGCATCCACTCCACGGCGCCGCGCCACAGGCCCAGGCCGAGCTCCGTCAGCCCGCGGGCGAGCGCGATCTCGGCCCGCCCTGCGAGGTCGGGCCGGTAGAAGGAGTCCAGCCGCGGAAGGCTGTCGCGCTCCGCCTGGCGCAGCCAGTACTCGGCCTCCTCCGGTTCGCCGCGCTGCAGGCAGGCAAGGACGAGGCCCGTGCGGATGAAGAGATAGTCGTGCCCGTCGGCGAGCCGCGGCACGACCTCCAGCGTCGCCCTGAGGTGCTCGTACGCCTCCTCGCCCCGGCCCGTCCGCAGGCACAGCTCGCTGAGCCGGGAGTGCCCCATGAGCTGCATGGACGGATTCCCGACCGGGTCCAGTTCGGTGAGTATCCGGCGGGCCGATGCGAGCGCGCCGTCGATGTCGTGCTCGTACTCCCAGACATAGGTGGCGATGGACTCGGCGACGCCGGCGACCAGCGGCTGCTCGCTGGCACAGAGCCCGTGCAGCACCTCGTGGTCCGGAGGCAGCATCTCGGGGATCGCGCTCAGCACCGCCCCGATGGCGCGAAGCAGTGTGTCCGGCGGGGCCGCGGGCAGCCGCCGAAGGGTGACGAGCTGGCGTACGGCGACCGGGCCGTGGGCCATGAACAGGCCCGCCGTACACATCACCGCGGCGGCGCGGGCGACTTCGACGTGCGCGGGTTCTGGGTGGTAGTGCGAGAGCGGCGGGCCCGTGTCCGCGGCAAGGGCGGCCAGCCGGGGGAAGGTGGAGTCGGTGGCCCACAGGGCGCCGAGTACCGCGGTGAGGGCGGCGAGGGCGGGGGCGTCCGTGCGGGCCAGGGCGTATCGCAGGGCAAGGACGAGGTTGTCCTGCTCGGGTCTGATCCGCTCCCAGGCGGCCCGCGGTTCCGGGCCGAAGAACCAGTCGTGGTACGTGACCCCGAAGTCCCTTGCCCAGCTGAGGAACCGGCCGATGGTCTCCTCGTCCTCGCCCGCCTCCGCGCGCCGGGCCGCGCTGAACTCCCGTACGGTCTCCAGCATGCGGAACCGCACACCGGCCGGGGTGTCGGCGACGGTGAGCAGCGACTGGTCGGTCAGCTGCTCCAGCAGGAACAGCGCGTCGTCGCCGAGGAAGTGCTCCGCCGCTTCGCCGGAGAAGCCGCCGGGGAGGACGGACAGCGTGCGCAGCGCCGCCCGGGCGTCCGGTGCGAGCAGGTTCCAGCTCCAGTCGACGACCGCGTGCAGGGTGCGGTGGCGCTCCGGGGCGTCGCGCGCTCCGCCGCGCAGCAGCGCGAACCTGTCGCCGAGTCGGCGGGCGATCTCCGGCACCGAGAGCACCCGCACCCGTGCTGCGGCCAGTTCCACGGCGAGCGGCAGCCCTTCGAGGGTGCGGCACAGTTCGGCCACCACGTCCGGCGGCAGCTCAACGCCTGTCCGGGCGGCTCTGGCCCGCTGGGTGAACAGCTCGACGGAGGTGTCGGGGCCGAGTTCCGGCAGCGCGTACACCGCCTCCGACGTGAGGCCCAGAGGGGCCCGGCTGGTGGCGAGCACCCGCAGGCCCTTCGAGGACGAGACCAGGGCCTGTACGAGGTCGGCGGCTCCCCGGACCACCTGCTCGCAGTTGTCGAGGACGAGGAGCGCGGGCCCGGAGCCGAGCACACCGAGGATGCCGGACACCGGATCGGCGGCGGCCTGGCCGCTCATGGCGCCCGCGCCGAGCGCGGAGGCCACCTCCGCGGCCACGTCCGCGTCCGCGGTGACGCCGGCGAGCGGTACGAAATACACCACACGCTGTTCGGCCCGGCGGCTGACGGCGTGCGAGAGCCGGGTCTTGCCGAGGCCGCCGGGGCCGGCCACGGTGACGGCGCGGGAGGTGTGCAGCAGGCGCTGCACCGCCGCGATGTCCTCGTCGCGGCCGAGGAGCGGATTCGGCTCGTGCGGTACGCCGTGCCTGACCACGGGCGCCTCGCTGCGCAGCAGTTCGTGCTGTACGGCCTTGAGCCCGGCGCCCGGGTCGGTGCCGAGCTCGTCGCGGAGCCGGCTGCGGTAGGCCTCGTACCGCAGCAGCGCGGCGGACGGGCCCGCCGTCGCCGCCTCGCCGCGCAGCAGTTCGGCGAGCACCTCCTCGTCGCGCGGATGCCCGGCGGCGGCCTCGGCCAGCGGTCCGGCCGCCTCGGCGTGCCGCCCGAGCCGGGCGAGGGCGAGGGCCTGCGCGCGTACGAGTGTGCCGCGCACGGGCGCGCGCTCGGCACGCAGCGCGGCCACGGGGTCGTCGGTGGTGGCGCCCGCCCCGTCGGGCGTGCCCGCCCACAGCGCGAGCCCGGCCTCGGCCGCGGCGAGCGATGCCGCGTGGTCCCCGGCCCTGGCCCGGGCCGCGCTCGCGGCGGCGTGCAGCAGGAGGGCGGAGGTGTCGACCTGCTCCTCGGCGAGGGCGATCCGGTATCCGGTCGGCGTACTGGCGATGACGTCGGCGCCCAGCAGCGAACGGGCCCTGGACACGAGGACCTGTACCGCCTTGCCCGGCCGCTCCGGCAACTCGTCCGGCCACAGCCCTTCCACGAGCCGCTCGCTGCTGCAGCCCGTGCGCAAGTCGCCTGCCAGCAACGCGAGAAGACCGCGGAGCCTGGGCGCGGTGAGCTCCTGTCCGCGATAGGCGACACGCGGCAACAGGGTCAGGTCGGTGGTCACCCGTGCAGGTTAGAGCGTCCGGCAACCGGGGGTGGGTGAAGCCGGGGCCCGGCTTCCGTAACTCCCCAGGGACCGAACGGTTCCGGTGGACGTCGGGGGTTGGCCAGGGCACGGTCACCCGCCGGCGGTGTGGCTATGCTGAGGCCCGCCGCCGGACCAGCTCCTTGCTCTCCGCCGGCAGCGCGTCGGCGGCCAGCAGGCGCGGCAGCAGTTCGGCGTTGAGGGTCAGGGCCCGGAAGGTGAGCGCGACGGTCACGTCGTGATCGGGCCGGTGCACGATCTCGACCGGGTCGGCGGCCCGGATGTCGCCGGGTTCGATCACCCGCAGATACGCACCGGGCCGGGCGGCGTGGGTGAACCTCTTGATCCAGCCCTCCCGTTGCAGCCAGCCCTGGAACGTTCCGCACGGGATCCGCGGGCACGACACTTCCAGGACCACGTCCGGCCCGATGCGCCAACGCTCGCCGATCAGGGCGCCGTTGACGTCCAGCCCGAGGGTCGTGAGGTTCTCCCCGAAGGCTCCGTTCGCGAGCGGCCTGCCGAGTTCGCCCTCCCAGCTGTCGAGATCCTCACGGGCGTGGGCGTAGACGGCCTGGTCGAAGCCTCCGTGATGCTGCAGGTCGTAGACCCGGTCACCGGCGAGGCCGACCACGCCGGTGCCCTTGGGGCCGGGGTCGGCAACGGCGACCGGCCCGTCAACGGGCCGCTTGTCGATCCCGGTCGCGCTCAGCCCCTTCCAGGGGTTGGGGCGGGGGTGGCCGATATTGACGGAGAGCACCTTCATGCCGAGGACGATACGATCCGCCGCCCGCTCGGGCGACAGGGTTTCCGGGCCGTACCGAGCGGCGCCCAGGGGTGAAACCTTCTCGGCCTCCTGCCGGGTGCCGATGGACGCACTCCGCGTGCCGAACCGCTCCGGCGGGCGGACGATGGAGGAGGACAGCGCGTCCGTGCCGAGCCGCGCCCTCCTCCCGCAGCTCTGCACCCGGCCGTCACTCGAACGCCACACCCCCACATCAGGCTCATCTCATATCTGAGATAACCTTTTGGCATGTCAGACGACTACCTCGTACGTATCGGCAAGCTCATCCGTGACGCCCGTCAGCACCGGGGCTGGACACAGAGCCAGCTCGCCGAGGCGCTCGCCACCAGCCAGAGCGCCGTGAACCGCATCGAGCGCGGCAATCAAAACATCAGCCTTGAGATGATTGCGCGCATCGGTGAAGCTCTCGACAGCGAAATCGTGTCGCTCGGTTACGCCGGCCCCATGCATCTGCGCGTGGTCGGCGGGCGCCGGCTCTCCGGTTCCATCGACGTCAAGACCAGCAAGAACGCGTGCGTGGCGCTGCTCTGTGCCTCGCTGCTCAACAAGGGCCGCACCGTCCTGCGCCGCGTGGCCAGGATCGAGGAGGTCTACCGCCTCCTGGAGGTGCTGAACTCCATCGGGGTGCGCGCCCGGTGGATCAACGACGGCACCGACCTGGAGATCGTCCCGCCTGCCCGGCTCGACATGGACGCCATCGACGCGGACGCCGCCCGCCGGACCCGGTCGATCATCATGTTCCTCGGCCCGCTGCTGCACCGTATGGACCGGTTCAAGCTTCCGTACGCGGGCGGCTGCGACCTCGGCACGCGGACCATCGAGCCGCACATGATCGCGCTGCGCCGCTTCGGTCTGGAGATCGCCGCGACCGAGGGCATCTACCACGCCCAGGTCGACCACTCCGTCACCCCCGGCCGCCCCATCGTGCTGACCGAGCGCGGCGACACCGTGACCGAGAACGCACTGCTGGCCGCAGCCCGGCACGACGGCACCACCGTCATCCGCAACGCGTCCTCCAACTACATGGTCCAGGACCTCTGCTTCTTCCTTGAGGCACTGGGCGTACGGGTGGACGGCGTCGGCACGACGACGCTGACCGTGCACGGCGTGCCGAACATCGACGTGGACGTCGACTACTCCCCCTCCGAGGACCCGGTCGAGGCGATGAGCCTGCTCGCCGCCGCCGTCGTCACGGAGTCCCAGCTGACGATCCGCCGGGTGCCGATCGAGTTCCTGGAGATCGAGCTCGCGGTCCTGGAGGAGATGGGCGTCGACTGCGACCGCACGGCGGAGTACGCGGCCGACAACGGGCGCACCCGCCTGGTCGACCTGACGGTCCGGCCCTCCAAACTGGAGGCGCCGATCGACAAGATCCACCCGATGCCGTTCCCGGGCCTCAACATCGACAACGTGCCGTTCTTCGCGGCCATCGCCGCCTCGGCCCACGGCCAGACCCTCATCCATGACTGGGTCTACGACAACCGCGCGATCTACCTCACCGACCTCAACCGCCTCGGCGGCCGCCTCCAGCTCCTGGACCCGCACCGGGTCCTGGTCGAGGGCCCGACCCGGTGGCGCGCGGCGGAGATGATGTGCCCGCCGGCCCTGCGGCCGGCGGTGGTGGTACTACTCGCGATGATGGCGGCCGAGGGGACCTCCGTACTGCGCAACGTGTATGTGATCAACCGCGGTTACGAGGAACTGGCGGAGCGGCTGAACTCGGTGGGGGCGCAGATCGAGATCTTCCGGGACATCTGAAAGCCTGCAAAAATGGCACCGTCACACCCCTTCTGACCTGCACAAATGCGAGTCGAGGCGGGGTGTGACGGATTCCCTGGGACTTTTCTGGGACTTTGAACCAGGAGCGACGGCTTCCATGCACCGCGCTCTTCACGTGATAAGTCATCGGAAGGATGCCGGCCGGGGAGAGTCTCGGAAAAGCCCAGGTCAGAGCCCATTTCCTGGCTCGCGATACCGCGAGCTGACGCCCAGAGCGTCATGACCAACAGTCCATTCCTCCTCTTCGGGACGGAACAGGTTGCCACGATTAGCCCCCTGCACGAGCCCCCGGATCATTGATCGCCAGTCCACTGGTGGACTACCTTGCCGACCGCGATGACCAGGCTCTTCACTCGCTGGGCCGGCTCGGGGTAGGCCGGAACCGGATGTGGGCCGCGGCCGGAGTAGGCAGGTGTGCACGGCTGTGCGTCCTCGGGCTGCGCGGTGGTCGTGGTCGAGATGCCCACCACGTAGTCGAGACCGCGTTCCTCCAGGCCGAGCCGGAAGGCGGCGGTGTCCCCGTAGCCGCCGTCGGCGATGTCCTGGGGCACCTCGATGCCCCAGGACCGCGTCTCGTCGATCATGTCGAGGGCCAGCTGCCACTTCTCGACATGGCCCACCTGGGCAGGGATGGCGCACTTGTCACGGCGGGCCACCTTGACCCGGTCGGCCTTCGGCGAGGCAGGATCCCAGCTCCCGGGCAGGAACAGCCGCCAGTTCACCGCCGCCGAGGCGCCGTTGGAAGCCAGGTGGAGCGAGACTCCGGCCTGGCAGTTGGTGACCTTGCCCGCAGTGCCGGTGTACTGCCGGGCCACGCTCGCCGACTCGTCCCCGTCCTTGAGGAACCCAGTGTCATCAATGACCAGCGCGGTGGGCTTCATGACCGGCTGCATGCGCCAGGCCAGCCGGGCCCGCACATGCGCCGCATCCCACGGGCTGGAAGTGACGAAGTGGGCCAGGGCCTGCCGGTTCCCGTCCTCGCCCAAACGGGCGGCCATCAGCTCCACCGACTTACGCCCGCCGTCCAGCAACAGACCCCGCAGATAGACCCCGCCCCACCGACGCTGATCCTCCCGCGCGAACGGCTCGAACATCCCCGCCGCGAAGTCCTCCAGATCACACCGGACCGCAGCCTCGGGCACACCGTCGGGCACGACCAGGTCCTCAACGAGGTCGTGCATGTCGGCGTAGCCGGCGACGAAGTAGTAGGCCCGGTCGTCCGGGACCGGACCCTCAGAGGGCTTCGTGCGGACCCAGGATTTCGAACGCCTCATCGACGAGTTGCCCCAGGCTATGGCTGCCGTTCCCCGTGATCCAGGTTCGGGTGGCGACCTCCAGAGAACCGAGCGCCGCCTCTGCGAGAAGGGCCGACCGCATGTCCTCCGGCGGTGCAGCCAGCCGTTCGGCGAGAGCCTCCGCGACGAGGCCGCGCCAGCGGGCTTTTTTGTCGAGATGGGCGGACCTCAGGGCCGTGCTCTGTTCGATCATCCGCGCGAGCGCCAGGGATCCCTCGGCGTCGTGGCGGTAATGGTCGATCAACGGTTCCATCGACGCCCGCAACGCGACCCAGGGTGATTCGGCACCAGGTCGATCCCGCAGAGTAGCCGCGACAGCCTCCCCCAGGGGGTCCAGCGCTCCGAGCACCGCCTCCTCCTTCGACGCGAAGTAGCGGAGGAAGGTGCTTCGGGACACCCCGGCAGCTGAGGCGACATCCGCGACGGTGACGTTCTCGAATCCCCGGCTCCTGAACATGTGCAGTGCTACTTGCGCCAGCTCCGCGCGCACTGCGGCGCGCGCGACGGCGCGCGTACCGATCGGTTGCCTCATGCCTGCCAGCATAGCCCCGGTTGCAGAAACGACATTGGATGCCTACTTTGGTACTCAGTTCCACATTTGAGCCCCCACTTCACCTCTGGGACTCATAGTCGCCGAGCAGGTCCGGCATCCGACTGTCGGGTGCGTCAAGTACTGCCGCGCTTCCACCGCCGTCGCGTCAAGGAGTTGCCATGAGTGAACGACCCACCTGGACCCCGGCCCAGGTCCCGAACCAGAGCGGCCGTGTCGCCGTCGTCACGGGCGGAGGCTCCGGACTGGGGCTGGCCATCGCGACGGCGCTCGCCGGACAGGGCGCGCATGTGGTGATCGCCGTCCGGGACGTCGGGCGCGGCGATCGCGCCGTCGCAGGCATCACAGCAGCAGTGCCTGGAGCCTCGGTGGACGTACAGCTCCTCGACCTTGCCTCCCTCGCGTCCGTGCGCCAGGCCGCACGCGACCTGCGGACCCGCCATTCCGGGATCGACTTGCTGATCAACAACGCGGGAGTGATGTGGACACCCTTGATCCGCACCGAGGACGGCTTCGAACTCCAGATGGGGACCAATCACCTCGGTCACTTCGCACTGACCGGGCTCCTTCTGCCGCTGATGCTGGACCGGGAGGACTCCCGAGTGATCACTGTCAGCAGCAGTAGCCATCGGGGCGCGCGCCTCGACTTCGACGACCTCAACGCGGAGCGTTCCTACGATCGGCGGGCCACCTACGCGCGGTCGAAGCTGGCCAATCTGCTCTTCACGTACGAGTTGCAGCGGAGGTTGGACGGCGCCGGCGCTGTCACCAGGGCGCTGGCCGCGCATCCCGGCGGGGCGTCCACTGGGCTGACCCGCAATGCGCCGGCTCACATGAGGTTCCTCAACGCCGTGCTGGGCCCCGTGATGACGCACAGCGCCGAGCGCGGGGCACTGTCGGCGCTGCGGGCGGCGACCGACCCCCGCGCCCTGGGAGGTGAGTATTACGGACCGCGCGGGCTTGGAGAGATGCGTGGCGCACCAAGGCGCACCAGCTCTCACCCCGGCTCCCACGATGTCGTCGCTCAACTGCGGCTGTGGGAAGCGTCAGTGGAACTGACGGGTGTGCAGCCCCCCGTGTGACAGGGCCGTTCGAAGGTGATCACCCGATGGACAGTGATTGCCCTGTCGACGGGGACACCACGGCAGCACGATGCCGGGGTGCAGGTGCACTCGGTGAACGTGCTCACCGCTGTGACCGGTCGACGGTGCACTGCCACGCCCCTCCCAACGTGCTGTCACGGAAGGCAATATGCCTCGTCTCATAAAATCTGCGGGCGCCATCACTGCGGCGCTCGCCGGTCTGCTCACCCTGAATTCGACCGTTGCCCCTCCGGCCAGTGCCACCCAGACGGTCGGCACGACGGCGGAGTACGTGGCTCTGGGCGATTCCTACGCGTCCGGAGCCGGTCTGCTGGGGAAGATCGACACCGCCTGCGACCGCTCCGATCGCGGATACCCGGCAGTCCTGGCCCGGTCTCTGAAGCCGGCCGTCCACCGCAACGTCACGTGCTCCGGTGCCACCACCGCGCAACTGACCACGGCACAGGGAGGTAACCCGGCACAGCTCACCGCGTTGAGTGCCAAAACCACCCTGGTGACCCTGACCATCGGCGGCAACGACATCGGCTTCTCGGGCATCCTCACCACGTGTGTGGTGACCGGGGTCTCCAACCCGACCGGTTCTCCCTGCCGGGCGTACTACAAAGGAGGAGGAACGGACCAGTTGGCGGCACGGACTGCCGCCACGCAGCCGAAGATCGCCGCAGCGCTGACCGCCATCAAACAGCGCAGCCCCAAGGCGAAGGTGGTCGTTGTCGGATATCCGTCCATCGTCCCCGACGACGGGGCCAAGTGTCGGCCCTCTCTGCCCCTCGCGGACGGTGACGTCGGCTATCTGCGGGACGTCACCAAGAAGTTCAACGCCATGCTCGCGTCCACGGCCGCGGCAGCGAACGTGACGTACGCGGACACCTACACGCCGACCGTCGGCAGGGACATGTGCCGTTCAGCGGCCACCCGGTTCATCGAGCCCCTGACGACGACCGCGGCCGCTCCCGCGCACCCCAACGCTTTGGGCCAGTTCGTGATGGCGCTGCCGGTGGTCGACCTCTTCACCCGAAGCAGCTGAACTCCGCCCGACGACTGGACCACGTGCTCCGTGTCCCTCGCTCACAGAGGCGGGGAGGGGACACGGGCCGAGCGGGTGCTGTCGCCGGCTGTCGCCAATACGTACCGGCACCGCTCCCCCGGCTTCCGGCCCACCACACGTGTGTGGTGGGCCGGAAGCCGGTGCGCCCGTGCCCACCATCTCGAGGAGCACCTTCCTTGCCAGAACTTCCCAGGCGGGACACCACCCGGGCTGTCGCCCCCACACCGGACAGGCGTTCAGGGGACGGGGACGCGGCCAAACTCGCGTCCGCACGAGCCGCGCTCGCACGGGCCAGAGTCGCGCACCGGTCGGAGAACGACAGTCGGGCGCGGCCTTCCGCTGCGACGACCGGGACGACGACCGAGGGCGCACCGACCTCGGAGAAGCGGAACCAGCCGAGCGTGACGGGCGTTCCCGCGCACTCGTCGTTGCCCATCCGGAAGAGACGGCTGCTCCTTGCAGCGGCCGCCTTGGTAGTGGCCATCGCAGGCAGTGCGGCGTTCGTCGCCCTCGCCGGACCGGATGCCGACCGGGCCACGAGCGGTCGTGGCAGCGCGGTCGGCACAGATGACCATGTGTTCCACGATGGCTCCGAGGAGGATGACACCACTCGCGCACCGGGTTCGTCCCCCTCTGCTGTTGCCGCTGAAGGGTCCTCGGTCGCCGCCACTGCCCCCGCCGAGGTGGACCGCAGCGGCGCGACGGCCGCGCCCGGCGGGGATGGCGCCACATCGGATGCCGGTCCGGCCCCCACTCCCGGGACGAGCGGTTCCGCCGCCGAGGAAGGTGTGGAAGAGACCGAGAAGGTGACCGTCGTGCCCGCTGGGGGCAGCGCCCTGGTGGTCGAGGCCGGCGGCGCCTGTCTCTCCGCGCGAGGAGTGGGCTCCGAGTTGTTCGTCGGGGAGTGCGACGGATCGTCCGGTCAGTCCTGGGGTTTCGGCTCAGACGGCGCGCTGCGCCAGGGTTCCTCGTGTGCGGCCGTCACCGGCGTGGAGGACCGTACGCCGGTCGTGCTGGCATCCTGCGACGGTTCCTCCGCCCAGCTCATCCGCCTGGCGGGATCGGCGTTGATGTCCGGAGCCACCGACCGTCACCTCCACCCCGGCATCGGCCAGCACGTAGCCGATCCGCTCCGCCGGGTTCGCCGGGTCCAGCGGCACGTAGGCCGCACCGGACTTGAGCACACCCAGCAGCGCCGGAATCAGCTCCGCGTCCCGCTCCAGGCACAGTCCCACCATCGACTCCGGGCCCACCCCCAGCGACCGCAGATAATGCGCGAGCCGGTTCGCCCGCCGGTTCACCTCCCCGTACGTCAACTCCTGGCCGCCGGCGACCACAGCCACCGCGTCCGGCGCCGCGGCGACCCGCTCCTCGAACACCTCCTGCACACACCGCGACACGGCCACGGATGGTGCATCGGAGTTGCCCGCCCCGAGCAGCGACTCCCGCTCCCGCTCCTCAAGGAGGTCGAGCAGGGAGAGCGGACGCTCGGGCGCGGCGACGGCGGACTCGAGCAGGCGTACGAAGTGCCGGGCCATGCGCTCGACGGTGTCGCGCTCGAAGAGCGCCGTCGCATAGACCAGCTGCCCCTCGAAGCGGTCGTCAGCGGCGTCGTTGATCTGGAGCTCGAGATCGCACTTGGCGATCCGACTCGTCATCGGGTAGGCCTCCACGTCCAGACCGGGCAGGGCCAGTCCGCCGTCCCCGCGCTGGTGCATCGTGAGCGCCACCTGGTAGAGCGGCGTGCGGGACATGTCGCGTTCCGGCCTCAGCTCGTCGACCAACTGGGCGAACGGCACGGCCTGGTGGTCGTAGGCGTCGATGAGCGTGGTGCGGGCCCGTGAGAGGAATGTCGCGAAACTGGGGTCGTCCTCCCATCTTGCGCGCAGCACGAGGCTGTTGATGCCGTAGCCGATGAGCGACTGAAGCTGCGGGTGGGTGCGCCCGGACACGGTCGTGCCGACCGGCACGTCGCGCTGCCCGGTGTAGCGGGCGACCAGCGCCTGGAACGCCGAGAGCAGCACGACGAAGGGGGTGGTGTCGTGACGCCGGGCGATGTCCCGGACGACGGCGGTGAGCTGGGAGGAGAGCGTGAAGGAGACCTCCGCGCCGTCGTGGCTGCGGAAGGCGGGCCTGGGCCGGTCCGCTGGCAGGTCCACGGGTGCGGCGTCGGCGAGCTGGGCCCGCCAGTAGTCCAGGTGCCCCTCCATGGCCTTCCCGGAGGTCTCCGAGCGCAGCCAGCCCGCGTAGTCGGCGTACTGGATGGGGAGTTCGTCCAGCGGTGAGGGGTGCCCGTCGCGGAACGCATCGTAGAAGGCCGCCAGTTCATTTCCGAGAACACGGCTCGACCAGGCATCGAAGGCGATGTGGTGGAACACCGTGGTGAGGATGTGGTCGTCCGGTGCCAGCCGCAGCAGCCGAGCCCGCGCGGGCCACTGCTGCTCCACGTCGAAGGAGGTGACGGCCTCCTGGGCCACCAGCTCGGCCGCCCACCGCTCCGCGTCGGACGCTGTCGGGGACGCCACGTCGCCCGCGTGCTCGGTGAGCGGCAGCTCCACGGCGTCCACGGCGTCGTCGACGATCTGCACCGGCTCGGTGCCGTCCAGTGCGTAGCGGGTGCGCAGGATCTCGTGGCGGGCGGTCAGTCCGGTCCAGGCCCGGCGCAGCGCGGCGACGTCCAGGCCGCCGCGGATCCGGAACGCGAACGGCACGAGGTACTCGGCGCTGCCAGGTTCCAGCCGGTTGAGGAACCACATCTGCTGCTGCCCGTGCGACAGGCACAGCGGGGCGTCGCGGTCCACGGGCTCGATGCCGGGGCGGTCTCCGCGGGAGGCCCCGCTGAGCCGCTGGCGGAGGAGCCTCTCTCGAAGAACGTCGACGGCAGCACTTCGCTCGTTGTTCTCGGCGCTCATCTGTGTTGCTCCTCCTGCCACCGCAACCGCGTAGCCAACTCGATGGGGAAATCTGACCGCTTGAGCTCAACCGTTGTGTCTCTGCCGGGAGTCAGTGAGCCGCTTGCTCTTCCATGCGCCGACGGAGGCTGAGCGGACGCATGTCGGTCCACACCTCGTCGATGTGCTCCAGGCACGCGGCGCGTGATCCGGTGGTGCCCTCGGCACGCCAGCCCGCCGGGATGTCCCGGTCGGCCCACCAGATCGAGTACTGCTCCTCGTCGTTGATCACGACGTGGTAGGTCTGGTTGTCGTCCCGCTCTTCGGCCATCGGGGATCCTCACGTGAGAGACGGAGATGTCACATTTCTCGAATGCACTGCGCGCTTCGCCCGCACTGCGATCAACGTCTGCAGCCTCACCGCGAACCCGATACTCCGGCTATATCGAAGCTATGCGAAACGCTCCTGCCCAGGAGTCGGCGGTTGCCGAACTCCCGGGCCGGAGCGTTTGGTTCATCGCCCGCGAGAAGCGGGAGAGGACAGTACGTCCCGCCTATCGCAGGGGGGAACCGCTGACGGGACGTACTGGTTCGGGGGTCTTTTCGCCGATGGGCCTCGATGCGGCTCCGCGCTGCTTGCCGAGCCGGGAGGACCAGGCGCGATCGCCCAGGAGCGCCATGGCGGCCGGCAGGAGAACTCCTCGGACGACGGTGGCGTCGATGAGAATGGCGACCGCCATGCCGACGCCCATCATCTTGTACTCGATGGCGGTGAGGCTGACGAACACGGTGAAGACAGCCGTCATGATCACGGCGGCGCTGGTGACCACGCCCGCGCTGCTGCTGATGCCGCCGACGATGGAGTCGTTGGAGCTGGCCCCGTCGGCCCACCGCTCCTTGATCCGGCTGAGGATGAAGATGTGGTAGTCCATGCTCAGCCCGAAGAGGATGACGAACATGAACAGCGGCAGCCAGGCGACCACGCCCCCGTAGGCCGTGAAGCCCAGCAGCGAGCCGAGGTGCCCGCTCTGGAAGACCCAGGTGAGCACGCCGTAGGCGGCGCCGATCGAGAGCAGGTTGAGCAGGATCGACACCAGCGGGATGCTCCAGGAGCGGAAGGCGACGACCAGCAGGACGAAGGCCAGGGCGAGGATGAAGACGAAGACCGCGACGGACCGGCTGTTGAGCTGGTTGGCGAAGTCGTACGGCATCGCCGTCTTGCCGCCGACCGCGTAGTCGATGCCCTCCACGGTGCCGAGGGTCGCGGGCAGCACGGTGCCCCTCAGCTTTTCCAGGGACTCGTTCGACGTGTCGTCGGTCCCCTTGCCGATAAGCGGGACGCGCACGACCACCACGTCACCGACCTCGACCGAAGTGATCGGCTCGGCGATCCCGCTGCCAGGGGTGGCCGCCTGCTCGTGCAGGGCATCGATCGCCGTCCGCAGAGCGGGGGTGTCGGCACTCGTGCCGTCGCCGGTGGCGATCGCCACACGGGCGGGGCTCGAGGCACCCGGGAAGGCGTCATTCATCCGGACCGCGGCGTCCACCGGGGCGACACTACGCGGCAGGCTGTCGGTCGTAGCCGGGTCCTGAAGCTTCATGCCGAGCATGGGCAGGGCCATGACCAGCAGGACGAGAGCGGCGATTCCACCGGTCAGAGCGGGGCGGCGCACCACGGTGCGGGCCACAGCGGACCAGGTCCGCGACTCGCGTGCGACGGTCCTGCGCTTGCCGAGCCAGGGGATGCGCGCCTTGTCGACGCGGTGCCCCAGGGCGGCGAGCACCGCCGGCAGCACGGTGATGGAGCCGAGCACCGTGAGACCCACGACGATCACGGTGCCGGCCGTCAGCCCCTTGAAGACGTCGAGCCCGGAGAAGAGGAGGCCGCACACACAGACCATCACGGTGAGGCCGGAAACCACCACGGCGTGACCGGACGTGCGGGCCGTCATCGCGAGGGCGTCCTGGGTGTCGCGTCCCGCGATCCGTTCCTCCCGCTCCCTTCGCAGATAGAACAGCGAGTAGTCGATGCCGACGGCCATGCCGATGAGCAGGACGATGGAGGAGGCGGCACTGTTGACCGGCACGAACTGTCCGACGGTCTGCAGCAGGCCGAAGGTGCCGATGACCGCGGTCGCGGCGAGCAGCAGGGGGATACCGGCGGCGATCAGCGAGCCGAAGACGACGAGCAGGATCACCAGGGTCAGGGGCAACGAGGTGAACTCGGCCTTCGCGAAGTCGTCCTTGATCGCGTCGTCGACGACCG
Source organism: Streptomyces sp. NBC_00464 (assembly GCF_036013915.1). Lineage (NCBI taxonomy): Bacteria > Bacillati > Actinomycetota > Actinomycetes > Kitasatosporales > Streptomycetaceae > Streptomyces > Streptomyces sp. NBC_00464. Next base: position 1,157,077 of record NZ_CP107899.1, read on the forward strand.
CGTTCAGGCTGCGGTCACCGGCCTGCACGATCCGTAGGTCCGGGTTGTTGTCCTGCACCTCTTTCAGGGCGGCGACAGCCTCGTTGTAGTTCTCCTTCTGCTTCTCGATCGGTCCGTCGAGTTCGAAGGTCACCAGACCGGACCGGCCGTCCTCGGACACCCATCGCTCGCCGTCGGTTCCCGCGGGCGATCCGATGTCGCGCACCGCATCGCCGGTGCCGCGCAGTTTGTCGACCAACTCCTCGACCGCACCCTGCAGCTCGGGGCTCTCGGTGAACTTGGGTCCCTCGTCCTCGCGTGACTGGAGCAGCACGCTCTCGCGGACAGAGTCACCGTTGTCCTCAGTGCGCACGATCTGCTGCGCCTTGCCCGCGTCACCGGGGTCGAGGGAGCGGGCTTCGGGTCCGCTGATCAGCGCGCTGGACATGATCGCGACGACCACCAGTACCAACCAGCCCGTGATTGCAAGGGCCTTGTGCCGGACCGACCATCCGGCGACGGACTCCACGACCCCACGGGGAGGTCCAACCGGCAGGGGGACCTGTTTCACGCGCTCCTCCCCTTCGCCTTCCGGGGTCCTGCGATTTAACTTGCCTTTGCGCAGCATCGGCTGCTCTCCTTAAGCGTGGAGGAGCGTATCCAGGGAAAACTCGCCCGACGGCGAGGGACATGCCTTCCGAACACTGGGTCGCCGAGTTGCAGCTCGGCGATCCAGTTCCGCGGCTAAGCGCTATTCAACGTCCTTGAGGATCCGCTCCAGCGACTCCATACGGTTCTGCATATCGGCCAGATGGCGTTCGGTCAGCTGTTGCGCGACGAGGGACTGCTCGGCCAACTTGCGGTACTCCTCCTCGCGGGCCAGCACCGCCTTGGCGCGCCAGCTCGCGCCGAGCTGCCGGATGATCACGGTGACCACCACAGTGATCAGAGTGAAGACCCCGATGACGCCGAACACTTCCTGCCAGTCAGTCCCGCTCATCAGACAGTCCCCTTCTCGTCTCGCGCACGGGCCGTGTCGCCACCGGTCATCTCCGGCACCACGGCCGCGATCGATTCCGGCGTCAGGTGGACCGCGAACGGCGTCACCTCGTAGAACTTCATCGCTTTCCCATCGGGTGAGATCTCCATCTGCGCAGACACAAGTCCCGCGGCCTCCAACTTCTTCAAGTGGACCTGGAGAAGCGCGCGGCTGATCCCCATGTCCCGAGCCAACTGGCTCACGTACTTACGTCCGCCGGCAAGCACCGCTACCACCCGCAGACGGTGCGGATTGGCCAGCGTCGCCAGCGTCAACACCAGTTCGTCTCCGCTTGGCAGAGGCGTTTTCATAGCAGCACCCAGCACATGCAAAGAAACACTAGCAGGTCCTAAGAATTATTGTCACCTGCTAGTCGGAAGGCTGCTTGTCTGGTCACGACGGGCCGCACGGACTCGGCGTCCTGGGCCAGCGCCCCAATCAGGCCAGGCGTCAGAGCCAGGTCCTGCACGTGCCAGCGTCCGGCAAGGCCCGACTCGGAGAACTCCATGGTCACGGGCCCGGGATCGGCGGGCGACGCCTCCAGGTTTTCCAACTCCGCGAAGATGCCGACGCCGCACGCCTTGAGTACAGCCTCCTTGCGCGTCCAGGCCCGGTAGAACAGCTCCTGACGTTGCTCCGGCGCCTCCAGGCCCCGAATCCGTGCGAGCTCGTACGCGGTCAGCGCTACGTCGGCAACGCCGACGGCGGAGGTGCGGCGCTCGATGTCGACACCGACCTTCTCCCCTGCAGTCACAGCGAGCAGCCAGTACGGCCCCGACCTGGAGAGGTTGAAGTCGAGCGTGGTCGCCGGGTGCTCGATACGGGGACGCCCGTGCGCCGGATCCGTGCAGCGTGGGCACGCGTGGCGGCCGAAGCGGACGGCGGACGGCGGCACCCCCAGATAGTGGTCGCCCAGGACACGCCGGACGGCCGCGTGCACTCCCGCGTAGTGTGCCGACCGGACTCTGCCCGCCCGACGGATCCTGCCCAGCTCATCGTCGGCGAGCACGGCAAGGTCAGAGGACGGCAGCAGGTCCCGTACCCGACCGTGCCAGATGTGGATGGCTCTCGTCTCACGGAGAAGTCCACTGATCTCAGCCATTCCGGGGCTCCTCGCTTGCGGGACAGAGTGGTCGGCCCGGATCCTCACGCCGCCGTCTATACGCAGCCCATTCCCGCACGAGGGGCGCACGGCCGGCGGCCGGGGGAGACCATATAGCGGCGGTATAGACCCCCCTCCGACCCTGAGCGAGGCCGCCACCCGCACGAGCAGCACCCAGCACCGGCGTGCCCCTCCCCACTGCACCGCCATCGCCTACAGGAGCAGCCTGCGGCCCCGGTCACGGAACCAGCCGCGCAGAAGGAGCTACTTGTGTCCGCATCCGATCCCGTGACCGGCCTCCTGATCGCCATCCCTACAGTGATCGTCGCCTGTCGGGGTGGGGCCGCGCTGGCCCGCCGGGTCGGGCAGCCACCGGTGGTTGGCGAGATCGCGGCCGGCATTCTGCTCGGCCCTTCCCTGCTTGGCTGGCTTTGGCCGACCGGACAGGCCTTGCTGATTCCGCCGGAATCGATTCCCTACGCAGGAGCGCTCGGCCAGCTGGCGCTGCTGGTCTTCATGTTCCTCATCGGTCTGGAGCTCGATCTGGGCGTGCTGCGCGGCCTCGGCCGCACGGCGCTCGTGGTAAGCCAGGCGAGCATCGCCCTGCCGCTGCTCCTCGGGGCGGCTCTCGCCTCGGGCATGTACGCGACGATGGCCCCCGAGGCCGCGGGGAAACTGCCGTTCGTCCTGTTCATCGCCGTGGCCCTGAGCATCACGGCGTTCCCCGTGCTGGCCCGCATCCTCACCGACCGCGGGATGTACCACACGTCTCTCGGCGCCCTCGCGATGGCGTGCGCGGCCGTCAATGACGCCATGGCCTGGTGCCTGCTCGCGGTGGTCGTGACCATCACGCGTAGCGGCTCCGCGCTTGACCCGGTCGTGACGGTGGCCCTGTCGGCGTTCTTCCTCGTGGCCATGCTGTACGTGATCCGACCCGCCCTCGCCCGCTGGACACCGGGGACGGGCCGGGCCGGGCGGCACACGCCGGACGCCGAGCGGGATGGACTGCTCCTGCTGACCGTGTTCACCGGGATCTGCCTGTCCTCCCTCGCCACCGATCGCATCGGACTGCACGCGCTGTTCGGCGCGTTCGTCTTCGGCCTGGTGCTACCCCGCGGATCGCTGCCGGTCGAGCGCGCCGCCACCCGGCTGCGCACCGTCGTCGTCCCGCTGCTGCTTCCGCTCTTCTTCGCACACACCGGGCTGCGAACGGACATCGGCATGCTCGGCAACGACCTGGTGCCCTGGCTGTGGGCGGCGGCGATCACCGCCGTTGCCGTGCTCGGCAAATGGGGCGGAAGCGCCGTGGCAGCCCGTGCCTGCGGGCAGGGCTGGCGCAACGCGCTCTCGCTCGGCGTGCTGATGAACTGCCGCGGGCTGACCGAGCTCGTTATTCTGAACATCGGCCTCGAACTGGGCTTGATCGGGCGTGACTTGTTCACCATGCTGGTATTGATGGCGCTGGTCACCACCGCGCTCACCTCACCGGCCCTCAACCGACTGCGCCGCCGCGAGGTCCGGGGCCTCGTCCTCACGCCGGGGTCGGCACTCGTGCCGGACGCAGGCGCGCACAGCGACCGTTCGTGACCCTTACTCATCGACGCTGTCGAGACCGTCAGAGTCGGTAAGGTCTCGCCGGGCCTCCAGTTCAGGTCCCCTGTTCAACTCTCCGCGGCGGGGGCTTCATCACCCTGCACGGCCTCGCGGATCGTGTCGACGTTTAAGTGCAGGTTGAACGGGGTGAGTGCAAAGTACTTCAACGGGGTCCCGTCCTCACTCAGCTCCAGGTTGCCCACCACCAGGCCGGCCTTCTCCAGGCGCGCCAAGTGCATATAGAGGAGCGGTCGGGACATGTCCAGACGGCGTGCTAGATCGCTGACATAGACCCTGCCGTCGGCGAGTTCGGCTATGACCCGCAGCCGCTGCGTATTGCCCATGGCAGCAAGCAGCGCCTGAAGCTCCTCGCTGTTCATGGCTCACCCCTGTTTGGCCCAGACCGTAGGCGGAGGGCCGCCTACCATCCGAACGGTTGCCCTCTCATCAAGCACCACGTTACGGGAGGTGCCCCTCGTGTACCGGGAGTCCCTTCCGCCACTGCAGCATCTCCCATCGTCTCGCAAAGGCGCGCGAGAAAAGTGCATCGGCCTGGCCATTGGGGCCCTGTGGTAGACGAGTTGTCCACGATCAGGCCGGTGGGCGCCACGCCCTCACAGCACCTCACCTGTTACCTCGTGCGTGCCCGCCGCCCAACCCGCGAACGGCTCGGGAACGAGTCCGCGGCCTCCCTGTCACCGTTCCTCGGGTCCACAGGATCCGTTGCCAAGGGCGAAGCCTTGGTGCTGAAGCAACAGGCCCGCAGAGCCCAGAAGAAGGCCTTGCGGGCCGGGTCCACGACGACACCTCCTGTTGCCGTCCCGGGGGTCGAGGCGGACGCGCCTTCCCAAGATCTGGCCACCGCGCCCAGCGACCCGAAGGTCACTGTGACGAGCCAGCAGTTTCAGCAGATGTTCATGACTTGGCTCGCTCGTGAGGACGCTCAGCAGGCGCTCTGGAGCCTCATCGTGAATGCCGAGGTCGAGGATGGCGGTGCTGCCACCCTGGCATGGCAGCAGGAACTGAAAGAGCTTTCGCCTGAGCAGCGAACCGAGCGGGTCATCGAGTTTCTCGCTACCAACCCCTCGATTCTGGAGGACTTCGCTCGTCAGCTCATAGGCAGCATGGCCCTCGGGCCCAGCGAGACGACTCTCAGGCGCGACCGGGCGTAGGTCCGTGCCGTTCAGGATGGCGCGTCGCTAGAAGGAGCCTCCGACGCAGGCCAGAGGCCCTTCTCCAGGCAAAGCCGCTGGTGGCGGCAGACGAGTCGGGCTGTACGCCGGGTTCTGTCGCCCGACCAGGGACAAGAGCACCAGCCAATCTTGGCCGATCAGGTCGCGCGATTCACCGCTTGAGCTTCCAGCCATGCCTCTACCTCCGACCAGCGGTAGCGCAAATAGCGGCCGACCTTGTGGGCTCGCGGACCACGACCGCCTGATACACAAAAATCCGTGCCTCGCCAAATCGGTGCAGGACGCCAAGCCGAAGCGAGGAGGTGGCGGCCGGGCAGAGCTGACCCTGACATGGGAGGACACCGAGAAGATCCGTGCCGAACTTCCCGACCGCTACAAAGCGCTCGTCGACTGTGGTCGCGGCCTGGGTCTTCGGCAAGGAGAGATATTCGGCCTGTCACCAGAAGATATCGACTGGGCACATCCGGACGGCGCCATGGTGCACGTGCAACGGCAAGTAGTCCACGACGGCTCGTTCCTCGTATACGCCCTCCCCAAGGGCGGAGACGAGGAGGACCCGAAGGACCGGTGGGTCGAGTTGACCGACGACGTGGCCATCCCCCTGCGCGAACACATGCAGAAGTACCCGCCGGTCGAGGTGACCCGACCGTGGGGCAGCAAAGGCGGCGACCCGGTCACGGTGCGGCTGATCTTCTACACCCGGGAGAAGACCGCCATTCAGTCGAATTGGTTCAACTCCTACCGCTGGAAGCCCGCCCTGGTGTCGGCCGGCCTCATCAAGCCCCTTGAGCCCGACGCGAAGGGACGACGCTGGGAGAAGTCCCGCGACGTGATGATGCACGCGCTCCGACACCTGTACGCGTCGATGATGATCAACGGCGGGGTAGACGTGTACACGCTCGCGGACCGCCTCGGACACGCCGATCCCGCGTTCACCCTGCGTAAATACGTGCACCGGGTCGTGGGAGCCGGTTCCAAGGTCCGCATCGCGGTCCGGAGCGCCTACACCAGGGCCGCGTGACTCCTGCTCCGTTCGGCTTGTGCAACAACCGTGCAAGATGATCTTCGAGAGGTGTCATTTACGCAGGTCAGAAGCTTTGTCTATGAGTTCCGGGACATCTGAAAGCCTGCGGAAGAGGCACCGTCACACCCATCCTGACCTGCACAAATGCGAGGCGAGGGGGGTGTGACGGAGCCTCTGAGACTTCCCTGATGCTTCTCTGGGACTTCCCTGGGACTTGAACCTGGAGCGACGGCTTCAGTGCACCGCGCTCTTCACGTGATGAGTCATCGCAAAGGGTGTGGAACCAAAATCATGTGGAGGTTGACGCAGGTCAGCGGCCTCCACGAGCCAATCCGAGCCCCGCGCACGCACACTGCTAGCTGTCGGCGCTGCTGCCGGCCACGACGCAGGAGCGGCTGCTTTCCCAGCCCCACCCGTCGCCGTCGGGGTCGGACGAGCTGCCGTTGACGCAGTATGGGTAACCGTTGGGGGCCGTGCCCTCGTCGGTCCCGCCATCGCTGTCGGCGCTGCTGCCCGGGACGACGCAGGAGCGGCTGTTCTCCCAGCCCCACCCGTCGCCGTCGGGGTCGGACGAGCTGCCGCCGGCGCAGTAGGGGTAGCCGTTGGGCGCGGTGCCGCTGCCCGTGTCGCCCCCGCCGCCGTAGACAGTGGCGGGCTCGGAGGTGGCGGTGATGCCGTTGGCTCCGTTGATGAAGCGGTTGCCCCAGCTCGTCAGGGAGTTCGCGTCGAAGCCGTTGACCATGTCGAGGTACTCGACACCGCTGCCGTTGCCGCTCCAGGACCAGCCGATGTAACCCACGCCGAGGGACTGCGCGGTCGCCATGATGGCGTCCTCGTCCGGGTTGCCGTCACTGTGCTGGTCCCCGAACTCACCCACGACGATGGGCAGTTCGTTGTCGGTGAAGTGGTGCAGGTAGTCCTGCACCTCGGCGGCGGTGTCGTACACGCCGTACATGTGGATCGAGAAGATGGTGTCGCGGTCGGGGTCGGATGCCAAGACCGAGGCCGCGTTGTCCCTCATGGTCCCGGACCAGTCCTGGCCCCAGTTGGGGGCGTCCACCATCAGGGCGTGGTCGAGGCCGGCGTTCCGCAGCTTGCCGATCGCACTCTTGGTGGCACCGGTCCAGGCCGCGGCGTTCGAGTTGCCGTACGGCTCGTTGCCGATGTTGACGACGACGTAGTCCTCCTGACCCTCCAGTGCGCTCTTCACGCCGATCCAGTAGTCGGCGGCCTTGTCCAGGGTGGTGGCGGCGCCGTCCTCGCCGTATCCGGTGGTGTCATGCACCTCCAGGACACAGATGACCTCGGCGGCCTTGCACTGTCCGATGAGGGCGGATACCTGCGAGGCGCTCGTCTTCGTCCACCGGTCGCCACTACTGAGGACGACGCGGACGGTGTTGGCACCCTTGGCCGCTATGTCGGCGATGGCGGTCGTCTGCTCGGGGTACCAGGTGTAGGCGTGGTTGATCCCACGCATGACGAACTCGTTCCCGTTCGCCTCGACCACGTGTCCGTTACTGACGCGGATGCCGGTGGGCGCGGCCTGGGCCTCGCCCACGGAAGGGCCGGCGATCGAGCCCAGCAGGCCCAGGGCGGCGGCGAACGCCATGCCCGCCACGGTGATCAGGGTGCTTCTCGGCTTTCGCATTTCTCTCCTCGATACCCATGCGGGTGGGGTGGGGGTGCGGGAAGGAGCACGGAGCAGGACGGCATCACCGGACGGACAGCACCCCATGACAACGATGTCCGACGACCGCGCCGGCCCCTGAGGGCACGCTGGGTGAGCGCCGCACGCACTTCGGCGGGAGTGTCGCCGTAGGCAGGCTTCGCAGGCGTCGTGATGGTGGGGGCAGCGCCGGGCAACTGACGTCGACCAGCTGCGACTTCGGCCGAATGCGGCTCGAACGGGTCGTCGCCACACCATGAGGCACCGGGCGTTGCACCCCTGTCAATAGCGAGTTCACGATCCGTCCGCCGCGCACGGAATGCCACGTGAAACTAAACCGCTAAACTTCCAGGCCAGCCCCGCGGCAGACCAAGCAGTGGCCATCAACCAGCAGAAATCAGCTCAGCACGATTGATTGACAGTCACACGACACGCCCCTACATTTCTGACCGATAAACCGGTACAGGGTCGGAGTTCTCTTCGTTGACCCGCCGAGGCCGCCCCGTCCACCTGCCGCGCCTTCCGAGGCTGCGGACCGCCCCCTTCGGACGAAAGAGACGCCATGCGCAGTCACCTCCATACTCGGACCAGGCGTCACTGGCCCCTGGTATTCCTGCTCCTGGCCGCCTTGGCGGGCACCTGCCTGACGCTCCTGCGCCCCGCCCCGGCATCGGCCGCCACCGACTCCTTCGCGACGCGGTGCGGGGATCCGCTTCTGCCTGGGCGGCGAGGAGTACTACGTCGCCGGGGCCAACGCGTATGACCTGTTCACCTTCGGTTCGGGCTCCGGCGACACGGAGGCCGAGTACATGGACAAGGCGCGCATCGACGCCCACTTCGCACGCATGCGCGATGACGGTGCCGGCGTCGTCCGGCTCTGGATGTTCAACCATGAGGACTGGCACGGCTTCGAGAAGGCCGAAGGCGTCTACAACGAGCAGCAGTTCGCCCAGTTCGACTACATCATCGAGTCCGCCCGGACCCACGGGATGCGGCTCATGCCGGTCCTTGAGAACTACTGGGAGGCGTACGGGGGTATCGACACCCGCCTGCGCCGGCAGGGCCTGTCCGGCGGACAGCCGGCCCGGGCCGCCTTCTTCGACAAGAACCGCTGCCCCGGGTGCTTCACCTCGTACAAGAACTACGTGAGCCATGCGCTGAACCGGACGAACCACTACTCCGGCGTCAAGTACAAGGACGACCCGACGATCTTCGCCTGGATCTGATGAACGAGCCGCGTTACGAGGCCCAGAGCGAGGAGGAGAACGTCGAGGGGACCACACTGCGGGCCTGGGTCGACGAGATGGGCGCCTTCGTCAAGAAGATCGACCCCAACCACCTGCTCAGCGCCGGCATCGAGGGACACGGCACGCAGTACGGGTTCGGCGGAGACGAGGGCAACCCGATCGAGGCCCACTTCGGACCGCTGAGGCAGTTCACCATCGCCAACTCCAACCACCCCAACCACCCCGTGCAGACACGAGCCCTGCACGCCTGTCTACTCTGGCGCAACGCCAACGCCCGCCACCGCGACGTCCTGGCCGCCGAACGCAAGGAACGCGCCCGCATCCGAAGCGAGAAGGGCACCCGTTGGGGCGGACGCCCCCTCAACACCACAGCCTGACCAACCGCGAACTTACACAGCCACAGCGCATCATCGGTCCGCTCGTGGCCAAGCGCGGACGACCGAAGCGTTGCGAAGATGATCTCGGCCGGGCAGAACCGGAGCCCCGAACGGGGCCGGTTCAGGAGAAGGGCGGCGCCGGAGGAGAACGGCTCAGGAGGCGGACGGCTCGATCTCCCCCGCGAATACGATGACCTGGTCGATGAGACTCCGCCGCAGATGGACGACATCCGTTCCCGCCAGGCGGGGGCCTCCATCCGGCGTCGTGAAGACCCACCGGTACCGGGCCCACTCGTCCGGCATGTCCACCGCCGAACAGCGCACCATCGTGCCGGTCCCTGCGGGGTGGCGCCGGATGTCCAGCACGAACCGCTCGACCGTCTCGATCCCCTCACTGCGGCCCAACGGTCCCCAGAAGACCACGTCCGAGGTGAGGGCCTGGGAGAGCAGCGCAGTCACATAGCTGTCGTCCGAGGCGTTGAACGCGGAGATGAACGTGTCGATCGCGGACTGCGCGGTTTCTTCCTGCTCTTCCTGCATGCACCAGTAATACCAGTCGCCGCGCGGACCGCGCTCGTCCCTTGAGCCGTCTTCCGACCACGGTGAACCCGTCCCTGTCACAGCACTGGTGACGGTGATCGTGTGACTTGGTTTCCTCGGCGCGTGGCTGTTGGTGGCCGGCCCGTCGGACGGGGGTCTGCCGCAGGGGTGGTAGCCGCTTCGGTCACGCGGCCAGGAGGGTCGATGCGGCCCGCGCGCACCCTCCAGCATTACTAAACCTTTACCTTAACTAAACTGTTCACTAGACAACGTTGTCACGACCCGTCAGAGTGTGCTCCGGAGTGGCGGAACCACTCCCTTCACGAAAGGTGTGGTGACGTGACGGTGTACGGAGCACTGGACATCGGCGGCACGAAGATCGCTGGAGCGCTTGTGGACGACACGGGCACTCTGCTCGTACGCGCACAACGGCCGACACCCGCGCAGAAGTCCGCCGGCGAGCTCATGGCGGCGGTGACCTCGGTCATCGACGAACTTACGGTCCACCCGATGTGGGACGAGGTGGCCTGCCTCGGCATCGCCAGCGCGGGTCCGGTCGACACCGCCGCAGGCACGGTCAGCCCGGTCAACATCCCCGCCTGGCGGCACTTCCCGCTGGTCGACGAGGTGGCCGCCCACCCGCGGCTGCCGGTGGGACTGAGGCCGGTACTGATCGGGGACGCTGTGGCGATGGCCGCGGCGGAGCACTGGCTGGGCGCGGCCCGCGGGTTCGAGAACGCACTGTGCATGGTGGTGTCCACCGGGGTCGGGGGCGGCCTTGTCCTCGGCGGCCGGCTGCACACCGGCAGGACGGGGAACGCGGGTCACATCGGGCACATCACCGTCGATCTGGACGGTTCGCTGTGCCCGTGCGGGGCGCCCGGCTGCGTCGAGGGGTTCGCGAGCGGTCCGGCCATCGCCGCGCACGCGCAGGCGGCCGGGTGGTCCGCGCCGGCCGGGGTGGCCCCGACCGCGGCGGCGGTCGCGGACGCGGCGCGGTCGGGGAACCCGCAGGCACTGGGGGCGTATGAGCGGGCGGCCCAGGCGCTGGCAGCGGCCATCGCGGCGACGGCGGCTCTCGTCGAGCTCGATCTCGTGGTGATCGGTGGTGGCGTGGCGCAGGCCGGCGACACACTCTTCGCTCCCCTGCGCCGACGCATGGCCGACTACGCCGTCCTCGACTTCACCCGCGGGCTGCCCGTGATGCCGGCGCTCCTGGCCCTGGACGCCGGGCTCATCGGGGCGGCCGCAGTTGCCTCCTCACAGCTGAACACCCCCGCACTCGCGGCAGGGACACGCCCGTAGCCGGCTCGCGCGCCGTCATCCGTAGCCCACACAGCAAAGCCAGGGGGCAGCACCACGACCGCGGGGTTCGGCCGGTGAAGCCTCCGAGAAGGGACCACCGCGTGGACCACATGGTCAACACCGTCCGTCCATACAACTGGGGCTCCGCCACGGCCATTGCGGAGCTGACCGGAGTCGAACCGGACGGGACTCCACAGGCCGAACTGTGGATGGGGGCCCATCCGACCGCCCCGTCCCTGGTCCGGCGCCACGGGGCATCTCGGCCTCTCAACCAGATCATCGAGGAGGGCCCCCAGGCCGAACTGGGCGAGCCGGTTCTGCGGCGCTTCGGTCCACGCCTCCCCTTCCTGCTCAAGCTGCTGGCCGCCGAGACCCCACTCTCCCTCCAGGTGCACCCGGACCTGGCGGGGGCCGCCGCCGGCCACAAGCGCGAGAACACCCAGGGGATCCCCCTCGACGCCCCGCACCGCAACTACCCCGACGACAACCACAAGCCCGAAATGATCGTCGCGCTCGGCTCGTTCGAGGGCCTCTGCGGCTTTCGCGCCGCGCGGGACTGCGCCGAGCTTCTGGATGCGTTGAACGTGGACCGCATACGTCGGTACGGTGCGACGCTGCGTTCGGAGCCGGAGGAATCCGCACTCCGGGAGGTCTTCTCAGCGTTCCTGACCGAAGGTGCCTCGCTCGTGGACGACGTCGCGCGTGCCGTGGCACGCGAGGCGCGCAACGCAGGCCCGCACCAAGCAGCTTTCTGCGGCTACGACTCCATAGCGCAGGCGCACCCCGGCGACCCCGGACTGTTGCCCGCGCTGATGCTCAACCACTTCCGCCTCGCTCCCGGCGAGGGGCTGTTCCTCGGGGCCGGAATCCCGCATGCCTACATACGGGGCCTGGGAGTGGAGGTGATGGCGGCCTCGGACAACGTGCTGCGCTGCGGGCTGACTTCGAAGCACGTGGACACCCAGGAGCTCCTTCGCGTGATCACCTTCCGGGCGGCTCCCGTTCGCGTACTGCACCCCACAGCCACGGATACGAACAATGGCGAGGCGATGTTCGCCACCCCCGTGGATGACTTCCGGCTGTCCGTGGTCCGGCCCGATCCGCATCGGGGAGCCGTGACGCTCGACTCTCTCGCCCCGCAGATACTCCTCTGCGCGGCCGGCACGGTCACCGTCACCGGCCCGGAGGGCGAGATCGCGCTGCCCGTCGGCAGTTCGGTGTACGCACCCGCCGGCGAGCCGGTGACAGTGGCCGGGAAGGGAGCCGTCTACCGCGCCACCGTGGACGTGAGCTTCCCGTGACAAGCCGTCAAGCCGGCTGACCACATGGGGCAACCGCTTCTTCAACGGCCCCACCGCGTGAAGGAGACCGGCACGAGGCCGGCGTGTACAAGAGCGGTGCCTGCCAGGTGCCCTACAGGCTCAGCAACGGGGGAAACGGTCAGGAGGGTTCAACGGTCCGGGCAGCGAACACGTTCTGGATCGGGAGCATCCCCGCGGCGGCTCGGTGAACTTCGGCCTCAACAGCTCCTCCACCTGGGCAGACAGTGCGCCCGGCACCTTCGCCCTCAACGACGTTCCCTGCACCACGGGCTGACCCTCCGCGCCGGCAACAAGCACCGGGAACCCTCTACCTGCGAAAACGGGGCCGGCTCTTCCCGCGCCACCAAGAACTGCGGCTTCCCCGCCCGGACAGGGCGGGGAAGCCGCAATTGCCTATCGGATGCCGTCCTCAGTTCCGGGCGGGTGCCTGTGCGGTGGAACCGCGCGGAGTGAGGGACGGGGTCGGCACCTGTACGGAACCGGTGTGCTCACCCTCTATGACGGCGAACAGGGTGCGGGCCACCTGCGCCCCGAAGTTGTGCACGTCGTGGCTCATGGCCGACAGCGTGGGATGCGTGATCCGGCACAGCTGCGAGTCGTCCCAGGCGAGCAGCGACACATCATCGGGGACCACGAACCCCATCTCCGCGGCGACCCCCGCACCCGCCACAGCCATGATGTCGTTGTCGTACACGATGGCCGTGGGACGGTCGGCCGACATCAACAGGGACCGGGTCGCCCTGGCCCCCTCGCTTCCGTCGAAGCCCGTCGCGATCTGCCGGCCTTCCTCAAGACCCAGCTCCCGCATCGTGGCCGCGAAGGCCGTGGCCCGGATACCGCTGTGCCCGAGCCCGACCGGACCGCCGACGCGGGCGATGCGCCGGTGTCCGAGCGCCGCCAGATAGCGGACGGCCTCGGCCGCCGCCGTGGCGTCGTCCGTCCACACTGCGGGAAACGAGCCGGTGAGCGACGGATGCCCGACGGCCACCGCCGGCAGCCCGATGGACTCCAGCGACGGAACCCTCGGATCGTTCTCGTGGAAGTCGACCAGGATGGCACCGGCGATCGCCTGACTCCGCCACCAGGACCTGTACAGCTCGGTCTCCTCGTCGAGATCCCGCACCAGCCTCAGCAGCAGCGAGTACGACCGCTCGGCCAGCACACTCTCGATGCCGGAGATGAAGTCCATGTAGAACGGCTCGAGGCCGAGCAGCCGGGCGGGGCGGCACAGGGCCAGGCCGATGATGTCGACCTTCTGACTGGACAGGCTGCGTGCGGTGAGGTTCGGCGACCAGCCCAGCTCCTTCGCCGCCTCGAAGATGCGTTCACGCGTGATCTCCGAGACACCCCGCTTGTTGTTGAACGCCAGGGAGACAGCCCCCTTGGAGACTCCGGCGCGGGCTGCGACGTCCTTGATGGTGATGCGTGCCGGACCGCTCACTTCGTATCCGCGCAGAACAAGGCAGCTCGCGCGTCATCCACGGTCACATCGACGCAGCCATCGACCCGGATCCGGACCTGCTCGCCCGGCAGCAAGGTGGTGAGACCGCGGTCGGCGGTGGCGTGGGGGCTCAGCCGGTCGGGCTGAAGCAGAAGGTCCCTTACGAGGGTGTGCGCATTGACCACGACGTCGACCATACCGCCGCTGCCCGGAACGGGTTCCACCTCGATACCGAAGGCCGGCTGCACGTAGGCGAACTCCTTGTCGGGGACCGGGAAGTAGGTGGCACGCACACCGTCCGCGTCGGCGACGAGGAACTCCTTGGCACTGAGCTCCTCCTGGAACAGCTCGGGGAGAACCGGGAGCCGCGCGACCGAACGCGCGGCCACGGTCACCTCGTGAGTGCTGTGGCCGACCGTCGCACCATCGGCCTCGAAACGGCGCAGTGTCACCACGGTGCGCCATTCCGTGGCGGCCTGGTTGACGACGGCGAGGACCAGGCCGTCGTCACTGGGCTGCAGGGTGAGCAGCCGGTCCGCGTAGACGCGGCGCAGTTCGTGGTGGAGCGGCTTGAGACGGCCGTCCCCGTCGACCGCGGCCCAGGAGGTTACCGGCCAGCAGTCGTTGAGCTGCCAGACGACGGTGCCGGCACACGTCGGCCAGTGCGAGCGCCAGTGCTCGATGCCCGCGGCGACGGCGCGGGCCTGGACGACCTGGGTCAGATAGTGCCACCGGTCGAAGTCGCCCTCGGGCGGGGCGAAGTGGCGGGCGATTCCACGGTTGAGTTTGCCGTTGCCGTCCTCCGCCTTCTGATGGTGCAGCATGCCCGGGGAGTCCGGGGCCAACTTCTCCCCGGGAAGCGCGCGTCGGAGCGTGGCCATCGCTGGAGGGGCCTGCCAGCCGAACTCGGCAACGAAGCGAGGGACGTTCGCGCGGTACTCGGCGTAGTCCTGGCGGTTCCACACCTCCCAGGAGTGGTAGGTGCCGTGGTCGGGGTCGTTGGGGTGGTTGTCCCATGATCCGGACCACGGGCTCCCCGCGGCGTAATGCCGCGTGGGGTCGAGTTCGGCGATCAGACGGGGCAGCAGGCCGAGGTAGTAGCCCTCGCCCCAGGAGTCTCCGGCGAGTCCGGGCTCCCAGTCCCAGTCGCGGAATCCCCAGAGGTTCTCGTTGTTGCCGTTCCAGAGGACCAGGCTGGCGTGGGGCATGAGTCGGACAACGTTGTCGCGCGCCTCGGCCTCAACCTCTCCCCGCAGCGGCTGCTCCTCCGGGTAGGCCGCGCAGGCGAAGAGGAAGTCCTGCCAGACCATCAGCCCGAGTTCGTCGCAGGCGTCGTAGAAGGCCTCGTCTTCGTAGATGCCGCCGCCCCAGATGCGCACCAGGTCGACGTTGGCGTCCGCGGCCTGGCCGAGCCGGGTGCGGTAGCGCTCGGGGGTGACGCGTGAGGGGAACACGTCGTCGGGGATCCAGTTGACGCCGCGGGCGAACACGCGCTCGCCATTGACGACGAGGGTGAAGCCCGAGCCCTTCGCGTCGGCACTGCGGTCCAGCTCAACGGTGCGGAATCCGATGCGCCGGTGCCAGGTGTCCAGTTCGCCCTCGTCGTCGAGGAGGGTGACGTCGAGGTCGTAGAGGGGCTGGTCACCGTAGCCGCGCGGCCACCAGAGCCGGGGCCGGTCAACGGTCAGGCGCAGCACGGCTTCGTCGCCGCCGAATCGGGTTTCGACCGTTTCGCCGGCCACCGTGGCCCGCACCAGCAGGCTCGTGCCCGCTCCTGCGGCCGTGCGCTCGACCTGTATTGCGACCTCGACGCTTCCCGTGGCTTCGTCGACGGTGACGAGCGGGCGGACGGACGCGAGGCGCGCGGTCGACCACTGCTCCAGCCGTACGGGGCGCCAGATGCCGGCGGTGACGAGTGTCGGCCCCCAGTCCCAGCCGAAGCTGCTGGCCATCTTGCGGATGTACTGGAACGGCTCGGGGTACACGTTGGGCCGGTCTCCGGTGACGGCACGTACCGCCTCGGCCTCCGCGTAGGCGGAGGCGAAGTTCACCTCCAAACGGCCGGTCAGGCCCGTGACGTCGAACCGGTAGGTGCGGTGCATGTTCCGGGTCGCCCCGACCTCCCGGCCGCCGAAAGTGATCCGGGCGGCGGTGTCCAGGCCCTCGAAGACGAGGTCGGTGCGCTCGTGCCGACTGTCGTGGGAGACATCGGTGGCGTAGGTCCACGAGCGTTGGCCGACCCAGGCGACCTCGGTCTCGTTGAGTTCGAGGAAGGGGTCCGGAATGACCCCGGCGGCAAGCAGGTCGGTGTGGACGCAGCCGGGAACCTGAGCCGGAAGCTGCTCCTCGCCGTGACGCAGGGTCCAGCCCTCGGTGAGCGGGGTGACGTCCTTCATGTGCGGCTCCAATCGCCCAGTACGCACGCTGGCAGATGTATGACGCCGCACAACTTAGCCCGTCAAGTGATCACTGTCCATAAACCGGTCTAGTGACGCCGACGTAACGCATCAGGCGCTTTGAGCGCGCATGACCTGCACCGAAACGCCGATCGGTAACGATTGGGCATCGCCATGGAAATGAACACTTTACCGGTTCACCTCCTCCCTGCCATAGTGCCAACATCCCCCCGCAGACCTTGAGCCGCCATCTTGAAGGAGTTGGGCACATGGGAAAGACCAAGACCCTCGTCGGTGCGTTGCTGGCCGTTGCGACGCTGACCGTGACGGGCTGCAGCGGCGGAGGTGCGGCGTCGACCGAAGAGGCTGCGGCCCCCACCGACCCGAGCAGGACAACCGGCACCATCAAGGTCCTGACCCAGCGAACGGACCTGGTCCAGAGCGGGGCCCTGGACGCCTACGCCGCGGAGTTCAACAAGGTCTACCCCAAGGTCAAGGTGAAGTTCGAAGGCCTGACCGACTACGAGGGTGAAGTCAAGATCCGGATGAACACGGAGGACTACGGCGACGTCCTCATGATCCCGGCCGCGGTCTCCAAGAACGACTACCCCAAGTTCTTCGCCCCGCTGGGTCCGTCGATCGAGATGTCGGACAAGTACCGCTTCAGTGACAAGACGACCGTGGGAAGCAAGGTCTACGGCATCGCGCAGTTCGGCACCGCCAACGGCTTCGTCTACAACAAGGCGCTGTGGAAGAAGGCCGGCATCACCGCCTGGCCGAACTCGCCCGAGGAGTTCCTCGCGGGACTGAAGGCGATCAAGGCAAAGACCGGCGCAACCCCCTACTACACCAACTTCAAGGACGGCTGGCCGCTGGTCCAGTGGAGCGCCAACATCGGCTCGGCTACGTGCAGCGAAGAAGCCAACAACAAGCTCGCCGGTCCGGTCTCGCCATGGAAGCCGGGCAGTGAGCTCGGAGTGATCGACACCCTGCTGTACGACATCGTCAAGGACGGCCTCTCCGAGAAGGACCCCAGCACCACCAACTGGGAGGCCTCCAAAAGCATGCTCGCCAAGGGCGAGATCGGCTCCATGATGGTCGGCTCATGGTCGATCACGCAGATGAAGGACGCCGCCAAGAAGGCCGGGAAGAACCCCGACGACATCAGCTTCATGCCCGTCCCCGTCCAGCGGGAGAACGGACAGTGCGCCACTCTGGTCTCGGACTACCAGCAGGCCGTCAACGCCCACTCCGAGCACAAGGAAGCAGCCCGGGCCTGGATCGACTGGTTCACCGAGAAGTCCGGCTACTCCACCAAGGAGGGAGCCGTCCCCACCCTGAAGTCGGCTCCCATGCCCGCGACCCTGAAGGACTTCGTTGACAACGATGTCACCTTCGTGGAGCGCTCGGAGAGCAAGACGGGCGCGGTGAACGACATCGACAACGCCGCCGAGATCGGGCTGAACAAGCCCGACTACCGCCAGAAGCTGATCGACATCGCCCGCGGAGCCCAGAAGGGCAGCCTCGAAGACTACTTCACCGAGCTCAACAAGAAGTGGGACGAGGCAGCGAAGACCGCCGGTTCCTGAACCGGTGAGGGTGCCCCGGTCGCACGACGCCGGCCGGGGCCCCGCCCTCCCGCGCACACGGGATGACGAAGCGGACGACGAAAGGCCCGATATGACCGAGACGACCGAGGTCGCGAGCGTGAAGACGCACCGTGCAGCGCCCTCCCGTCGCAGGACCGCAAAGAGCGGCGGCAGCCCGCAAGGACCCAGGACGTGGGGGCAACTGCTCCGCCGAGCGACCCCTTGGCTGTTCCTCGCGGCGCCACTGGTGCTGCTGATCACGTTCACCTACGTACCTGTAGGGAACATGATCTATTACAGCTTCACGGACTGGGACGGGATCAGCCCGGACCGGAATTTCACCGGAGCGGACAACTACGTCCAGATCTTCACCCGGCCCGAGCTCTTCCGGGTGTTCTTCGTCAGCTTCTACTACCTCGCAGCGTCCGTGGCCCAGATCGCCATCGCGCTGTATTTCGCCACGGTGCTCAGTTTCGATCTGCGGTTCCGCAACCTGTTCAAGGGCCTGCTCTTCTTCCCCTACCTCATCAACGGCGTGGCCATCGGATTCGTCTTCCTGTACTTCTTCCAGGACGGCGGCACCCTGGACTCGGTGCTGTCCTGGTTCGGGGCGGACACCGACCATGCCTGGCTGGGCGACCCCGAGTCGGCGAACACCTCCCTCGCCGGCGTCTCCGTCTGGCGTTTCACCGGCCTGAACTTCGTCCTGTTCCTCGGTGCCATTCAGTCGATCCCCGGCGAGCTCTACGAGGCCGCCCAGCTCGACGGTGCGACCCGATGGCAGCAGTTCCGGCACATCATCGCGCCGAGCATCCGGCCCGTACTGAGCCTGAGCGTCATCCTGGCGATCTCCGGGTCGCTCGCCGTCTTCGAGATCCCCTGGATCATGACCGGCGGAGCGACCGGCACCTCGACGTTCGTCATCCAGACCGTGAAGCTCGCCTTCCAGTTCAACAAGACCGGGCTGGCCTCGGCCGCCGCGGTGGTGCTGCTGCTGATCATCCTGCTGATCACCTGGATCCAGCGCCGTCTCGTGCCCGACGAAAAGGTGGACCTCGTATGACCACGGCCCGGCAGACCGCCGCCCCCACCCGCTCCGTGTCCGACCCGCGCCGCGTCCGTGCCCGCGGCCGCATCGGTCAGACGCTGATCTACCTGTCGCTCGTCATCGCCTCGCTGGTGGTGCTCCTCCCGCTCAGCGTCGTCTTCCTCACGTCTCTGAAGACGTCGAAGGAGGCCTCGGACGGCGGCGCACTGTCGCTGCCCGGCAACTGGTTCAACTTCAGCAACTACGCAACCGCGTTCTCCGACGGCCACATGCTGACGGCCTTCGGCAACACCGCGTTCATCCTGCTGTTCTCCATCACCGGCACCGTGATCATCGGGTCGATGACGGCCTACGCCATCGACCGCTTCCACTTCCGGGCCAAGAAGCTCGTCATGGGCCTCTTCCTGATCGCCACCCTCGTGCCCGGAGTCACCACGCAGGTCGCCACCTTCCAGGTCGTCAACAGCTTCGGACTGTTCGACACACGCTGGGCCCCGATCCTGCTCTACATGGGCACGGACATCGTCTCGATCTACATCTTCCTGCAGTTCATCCGTGGCATCCCGGTGTCCCTCGACGAGGCCGCGCGGCTGGACGGGGCGAACTCCTTCAAGATCTACCGCAAGATCATCTTCCCGCTGCTCAAGCCGGCGATCGCGACCGTGGTGATCATCAAGGGGATCACCGTCTACAACGACTTCTACATCCCTTTCCTCTACATGCCCTCCCAGGAACTCGGCACGGTCTCCACCGCACTGTTCCGGTTCAAGGGGCCTTTCGGCGCCCACTGGGAAAACATCTCGGCCGGGGCGGTTCTCGTCATCATCCCCACGCTGGTCATCTTCCTGTTCCTCCAGCGCTACATCTACAACGGCTTCGCCCAGGGCGCGACCAAGTAAGGGCGCCGGCCGTCGCTCCCTGCGCCCGGCCCGTCGCCTCAGACCTGGCGCCCCGAAGGCCAGGAGACGCGGCAAGTGCTCGGCCTGGCGCATCAACCTGAGCTTCCGGCCGGCTTCTCATCGTCGCCCGCGGAGAGGGCGACGAAGGTTGCGGGCGTGCGTACCTGGCGGACCAGCACAGTCATCTCGGGGCAGCGACGGCCAGTTGGTCACGCAGCGCGCGCTGCCTGTCGTCGAGATGGTCGGAACAGCGGCGGGTGAGCAGACCGGTGATCTTGCAGAGCGACAGAACTGCGTGGTCTGCCCGCCCCGCCCCTGGTTGGCGCAGCGGACCAAGACGTCAACGGCGCTCACCGCCCTCACGCGGGAAGAAGCACGCCCTGGCTTTCCGCACTCGTGTCCCCCGCCGTACCGCCACAGCAGCCAGACCCTGCGACAGCAGGAGCGACCTACGGCGCTGCGCATGCGGCATCACCAGCCGACTTTCGTCGTCCTTCAGCGCAGCCACCACCGAATGCGGGTGCGCCAGTCGCACGGGGACATGCACCAACCCCCCACTCGCCTGCGGTCTCTGACTCCGCGCGTTGGGATGCGGGCCCTCCGCGAGGAACAACTCCGGCCCAGGCCCGCCGCACAGGGCCTTCCTGATGGGTTTGCCCGCCGGGCCGCTCCCTGTAGGGCCCCCGAGGCTTGGCAGGCTCCGCCGGCTCACTGCCGCCGGCAACCGCAGAGTCGTCGTCGATCATCAGGATCCCACGACCCCGCAGAGCATCGGCCGAGCGCCAGTCGCTCGCCATTCAGGTGCCGGCATCCTCATCAACAACGAGGCGTTCGAGGAGTCCGTGCTGCCGTACAGAGTCGAAAGGTCGTGCATCAGCAGCGGAGCCCACAGGGACTTTTCTGGGACTTCCAGCCCCCTCAACCGGCACGAGCGTGAAACAACCGAAAGACCATTCGTGCAGGTCAGCAGCCGTTACACGTCCATCACCGCAGGTCACGGCGCTCGCAGATCTCTTCCGGGATTTCTGAGCGGCGGGGTGCTGTGCCCCTTGAGCCCAAGGGGCACAACACCGCAGCATGCCATCTGACCTGCGAATACTTACCTTCACGGCCCTTCACTGATCACTATTGCTTTTCAGTACCTTGCGCAACGCACGTGCAAGATGATCTTGAATGACCGGCAGGGCATCAAGAAGACCTGAATACTGCTCGATCACGCTCCCCCGCATGTTTGCGGGCATCCGGCGGCTGATATCGCGCCCTGGGGCCCCTCGGGGACCTTCGGAGCCGCCGCCAACCCTCATGCCCCGCACTCGGCAAATCGCTCGGAGCCCCCTGGCCCCCAGTCGGCACGGTCCCGCTCGCCCCGGATCCGGCGCCACTCGGCGCTGACCCCGGGTTCCCGGGCCACCCCCCGCGACCGCCGCCCGGACGACCGGACCGGGGCGGCCGCGCCCCGAGCCTCCGAGTACGGCCTGCCGGGGTTGCTCTTGCGGGGAAAGCCGTGCCGGCGATGGTGAAGACGCAGGCCCGGCGAGAGGGCGGCATGGCCGAGCACAGCAGACGTCGGCAAAACCCCGCTCAGCCACCTGCCGCCTGCGGGCTGCGCTCCTGGTCCGATCCGGGCACCGGCTCGGCCGGGTCCGCGCCCACGGACACGATCCGGTTATCGCCGTCCACATGGGCGACCTTCGGCTTCAGGTTCCGCGCCTCCTCCTCGGTTACTTGTGCGTAGCTGATGATGATCACCAGGTCCCCGGGGTGGACCAGATGGGCGGCGGCCCCGTTGATACCGATCACACCGGACCCACGCTCGCCTTCGATGACGTACGTCTCCAGGCGAGCGCCGTTGGTGATGTCCACGATGTGGACCAGCTCGCCCGGCAGTAGGTCGGCTTCTTCGAGCAGGTCCGCGTCGATGGTCACCGATCCCACGTAGTGCAGGTCGGCCTGAGTGACGGTGGCACGGTGGATCTTGGACTTGAACATGGTGCGTAGCATCGAGACACTCCCGGCCTTATAGGTTCCCTGCCTGGATTCGAGACAGGTCGAGTACGGCTGCATCCGTGGCAATGGGCCACATTCGCGGCGTTTCACTGCTGTTGAAGCCCGGCACCTGGCCGGGCGTCATGACCGGAGCTGCGGCTGGTGGCCGACAAGCCCCGTAGCGCTACACGGTGGGCTCGGGCGGCCAGGGGACCGTGGTCTGGCTGGGGAGGTCCACGTCGATGCCGGGGACGTTCCAGCCATGGAGTTGCCCGACCTGCCGACGGAACCAGCCGGCGTCGGCATGGTCCGTCACGTTCTCTGTGTTGATCTGCTCCCACCGGGTCCGGACCTGGCTCTGGACAGTGGCGTCGAGCTCCCAGCCGTCGAGACGGATGCGGCCCGCGTCATCGAGGCTGAGCGGCTCTTCAGCCGCGAGCTGGGACCACAGAGCGCGCATCTGCTGCGCGGTGGTGAGAAAGCCTTCGTCGCCCAGGACGTGGTGCAGCAGACTGGTGTAGAGGGCGATGCTGGGGATCGCGGTCGAGGCCTGGGTGACCGTGGCTCCGGCGACGGCGGTGAAGGCACGCCCGCCGAGGTCGGCGAGCCGGGTGCCGAGGTGGTGTGCAGATGCTTCGAGGTGCCCCTTGGCTGCGCCGATGGTGCCGTTGCGATAGAGGTCGGCTGTCAGGTCGGAGCCCACATAGGTGAGCGCGGTCGTGGTGAAGCCGTCGGCGAGGAGATCCGCCTCCGCGAGGGCGTCGATCCAGCGCTGCCAGTCCTCGCCGCCCATGACCTTGACGGTGGCGTCGCGTTCGGCGTCGGTGGCGGGTTGCAGGGTGGAGCCGCCGATGAAGGGTCGGCCGTCGGTGAACTCCAGGGTCTTGGCGGTGGAGGCCTGGCCCAGGGGCAGGATGACGGAGCGGTGGACCTGGTCGGTGACGGGGTCGGTCCGGCGCGGGGCAGCGATGCTGTAGATCAGGTGGTCGACCCTGCCATAGCGCTGTGCCAGTTCCTTGATGACCTCTGTCTTGGCGGTGTCCGCGAAGGCGTCCGTATTGAGGAAGGTCCACCCGGCGGCCAGTTCAGCGGTGCGGGCGGCATGGTACCAACCGGCGGAAGCGGTGCGACGCCGCGTTTCGTCGGCCTCGTACGCCACGCCGACGCCGACCGCTCCGCGGCGGGCCGCGGCGAGAGTCGCGGCCAGGCCGTAGCCGGCGCTGAAGCCGACGACCACCACCACCGGGGACTTCTCCGCTGCGGCTTCCTGCTGCGGGAGTTGCCGCCAGAGCATGTCGACAGTGGCCGCCGCGCCTTGAGGGTGGGCGTTGACCATGAGGTAGCCGCGGCCTCCGGGGGTGAGGTGTCGTTCACTCATGAGGTGGAGCCCTTCTTGATCGGGAGGGGGGATGTGCCGTGCACGGCGGGCCGTGCGTGGGTACCCAGGCAGGCGGGGCAACGGCGCGGGGGCCACCCTGCGCACCCTCGCGAGGACGCGCGAAAGGGGCAGTGGCCGACGGCGCCGGTTCACCGCACGGAAAGCCGTCGTTGTGCGTGCGGCGCTCCGGGCCGACTGCCTGCGTCGGCGCCGACCGTGTCCACCGGGCGCATCGCCTCCATGACGGGGGTGTCCACGTCCTGCCCTGCCGCGATCAGGGGTGTGCCCGCCGATCGCCGTGCGAGCACCGCCGAATCGGCGTGCCCGGGGCCGACCGACCACACCCCCGCGGGGGCCTCAGCTCTTCAGACTCCGCGAAAGCACCTCGGCGACTTCAGGCGCAACCAGCAGTTCCACCACCCCGGTCGTCTTCCCCGGAAGGTGGTCGATGAAGACGTCTTCCACGTTCACCCCCGCCGCCCCGATGTCCGCGAAAAGACGAGCCAGCTCGCCCGGCTGGTCGCCCACCGGCACCGTGACCGTGACATATCGAGCCTTCGGTGCACCGTGTTTGTTCGGCAGCCTCTCGTGGCCGGCGACGCCTCGGTTCAGCGCGTCCAGGAGAGCTTCGGCACCCTCGTCGGCATCCCCCTCCGCGCCGAGCTCCAGCTGTCTCAACGCCGCTGTCACTCGTTCCAGGTCACGGGCCAGCTCGGTGAGGGTGTCGGCCACGGGGCCGGCGTTGGCGGACAGGACATCGACCCACAGCCCTGGATCACCCGCCGCGATCCGGGTGACGTCACGTACGCCCTGACCTGCCAGACTGATCTGCGACTCCGCGGCATCCTCCAGGCGTGCGGCCATGAGACTGGCAACCACGTGCGGGGCGTGGGAGACCAGGGCGACTGCCGCATCGTGCTCGTCCGGCCTCATCACGAGCAGATGGGCGCCACACATATCGATCAAGCTCTCGACGGCATGCAGAGCCTGTGCCGAAGTCGCGGCGTGGGGGGAGAGGGCCCAGACCCGCCCTTCGAACAGATTGGCTCGTGAGGCCAGTGGACCGGAACGTTCTCCACCGGCCATGGGATGGCCTCCCACGAAGGACGTGAGATCACATCCCAGCTCCACGATGTCCGTCATGGGGCGCGCCTTGACGCTGGCCACGTCCGTATAGGCTCGGGCGAGCCCGCGCTTCTGTGCCCCCGCGAGGGTGGTGGCCAGTTCCGCCGGCGGTACCGCAAGAATGGCCAGGTCGACCGCTTCCGCCGGTTCCTCGGCACGTCCGGCTCCCATGGCCGCAGCGGTCCGGGCAGCCATGGGTTCCTGGTCTATGAGGTAGACGGCTACGCCCTTGGCGGAGAGTGCCAGAGCGATCGAGGTACCGATCAGCCCCGTCCCGACGACAGCGGCACTACGCAACATGGATTCCCTCAGGTTGATCGAATCGACAACGTCCCGGCCAAGTCGCGCTCGGCTCTGCGGCCGCTGGTGGGCAGACGGTCCCCGGGTGGGGTCAGCCCTGCCGCTGGACGGAGAACAGAGCGGCGAGGCGTTCAAGCCCTTCGTCGATCTCCGCCCCGTCGACTTGGCTGTAAGACAGGCGGAGTTGGCAAGCGACCTCGGGTTGCGAGCCGAAGTAGCTCATCGGGGTCCACAGCACCCCGTAGTCGCGCGCGGAGACCTCCAACAGCGCGTCATCCGCCGGGAAAGGCACCGTCAACACGATGAAGAACCCGCCGTCCGGTACGTTCCAGGTCACTCCCGATCCGCCGTCGGACGGGAAATGCCGCTCCAGGCCCGCCAGCAGGCGATGCAGATTGGCACGGTACAAGGCGATCTCACGCTCATTGGCGCTGTACAGGCTCAGGCCGTGAGTCAGGAGCTTGCCCGCGATGACAGCCTGGGCAACGGGCGGGGTGTTCACCGTGAGCATGCTCTTGATCTTCGAGAGTTCCTCGGCCAGCAGCCCCT
The DNA here is from genome assembly GCF_036013915.1 of Streptomyces sp. NBC_00464. Lineage (NCBI taxonomy): Bacteria > Bacillati > Actinomycetota > Actinomycetes > Kitasatosporales > Streptomycetaceae > Streptomyces > Streptomyces sp. NBC_00464. The sequence continues at coordinate 1,182,175 of NZ_CP107899.1, forward strand.
CCCCTCCATCGGCGGTAAGGACTCGCTGGTCGGCCACCGCGAATCCGATCCGGGCGCCTGGCATACCGGTCTTCGCGAACGATCCCAGATAGACGACCCTGCCCCGGGTGTCGAGCGACTTCATCGTGGGCAGCCGCACGCCGTCCGCGGTGAAATAGCCGTACGGGTTGTCCTCAAGCAGCAGCAGGTCGAGCCGCTCCGCGAGATCGAGCAGCGCGTGCCGGGTCGCCAGATCCAGGCTGATGCCGGTGGGGTTGGCGAAGTCCGCTACCAGGTAGCAGGCTCGGGGCCGCAGCCCGCGCGCGCGTGCCTCGCCCACCACCTGCTCAAGGCTCTCCAGATCTATGCCGTTCGGCCCGCCGGCCACCTCAAGGACCGGCATGTCCACGAGGCGGGCGGCCCCGGTGAATCCCACGTAACTCGGTGAAACGGCGAGGACCACGTCCCGCTCGTCCGCGCGCAGCGCGCGCAGCACCAGGAACATCGCCTCCTGACAGCCAACGGTGACCACGACCGATTCGGGGTCCACGGTCATGCCCTCGTCCACTTCCAGGTGGCGGGCGATCAGCTCATGGATGATGCCGTTGGTCCGCCCGTACTGGAAGAGGGTCCGACGCACCCGCGCCTCGTCGTACCCCTTCTCCTCTCTCAGATACTGCTCGAAGCGCCGAAGGTAGTCATGGACGAGACCGGTGTCGAAAAATCCTTCGTAGGGCCGCCCCGGGGCGAAGGAGATCGCCTCGGGAAACCGCTGGGCGATCTCGTTGAGGAAGTTCATCGAGCCCAGCGACTTGTCCTCAAGACATGCGTGCAGCTCCGCTGTGCGCATCAGAGCTGCCGGATTCCGCTGTATCACCCTGGGACCGTTCCTTCGTGGCTGGTCTTGTACGTGTATGTGGTGTGGGCGTGGGCACTGCCTGTACGGTCCGCGCCTCTCGCGTCCCGCCCGACTCGCAAGGTGCTTGCGGACCCCGGGCCGGAGCACCCCGCGAGCCCGAGCGCGTCGCGCAGCTCGGCCGCGAGCAGGTCAAGGACTCTGCGCGCCCCTTCGCCCCCGCCCGCAGCCAGCCCCCACAGCAGCGGACGTCCGAGCAGAACGCCGCTCGCCCCAAGTGCGAGAGCCTTGAGCACATCGAGCCCGCTGCGGACACCGCTGTCGAGCAGCACCTCGCAACGTCCGTCCACCGCCGCGCACACCTCCGCCAACGCGTCGATGCTTGCTATGGCCCCGTCCATCTGCCGTCCGCCGTGGTTGGAGACGACGATGCCGTCCACCCCCGACTCGGCCGCCCGGACCGCGTCCGTCGGATCGAGCACGCCCTTGACCACCAGCGGCAGCCGGGTGCGGCGCCGAAGCTCCTCCACATCCGCCCAGCTGAGGGACGGCGCGAAGGACGCGGCGGTGTGGCGGGCGACCGCGGACTCGCCCGCGGCCGCCTGATGCGCCGCCGATTCCGCGCCCGCCGGAAAATGCGCCGCCACGACGTCGTCCGGCAGTACGAAGCCATTGCGCAGGTCACGCGTGCGACGGGCCATCCATGGCACGTCGACCGTGAGCATCACGGCGCTGCACCCGGCGTCTTCGGCTCGGCGCACCAGGTCGAACGACCGTTCGCGGTCGCGCAGCCAGTAGAGCTGAAACCATGTCGTGGCTCCGACGGCGGCGATCTCCTCCACCGTGTAGCTGCTCAGTGTGCCGACGGTGAAGGGGATTTTGGCCTCGGCCGCCGCGCGCGCCGCGGCGAGCTCACCCTCCGGGTGTACCAGCCTCTGGTAGCCGATCGGCGCGGTTGCCACAGGCATCGCGCAGTGGCGACCCAGCAGGGTGGTCGCAGATGCGCAGTCCGATACGTCACGCAGGACTCTCGGCACGATCCGCAGCCGGTCGAACGCGGCCCGGTTGGCCGCGAGAGTAAGTTCCGCACCGCTGCCGCCCGCCACGAAGTCGCGTACGGCGGCGGGCAGCACCGCGTCCGCCGCCCGTTCGAAGTCGGCCAGGGCGAAGAAGTCGCTGGCCGTGAACGTGTCCGCGGCCGCCGTCATCGAACGGAGGCGTTCTGCTGAAGCCGTTCCAACTCCACTGCTTCGTATAGAGCCTTGATGTTGGAGGATCCGAACGTCTCGGCGCCCAGCCGCTCGATCACTTCGAAGAAGAGGGTGCGTCGGGGGTGCGTCGACCGGGTGAATATCTGGAACAGCTGCCCGCCGTGGTCCTCATCGACGAGCAGGTTCCACTCGCGCAACGACTCCAACCCATGCCGCATCAACTCCACGCGCTGAGCCAGGAGTTGGTAGTACGTGCCGGGAGTCTTCAAGAAGTCCACACCGGCGCGGTTCAGAGCCCGGACCGAACCGACGGCGTCGTGGCTGGAGAACGCGATGTGCTGGACTCCCGCACCGCCGTGGTTCTTCAGGAATTCGTCGATCTGCCCCGGATCGGCCTCCGGATCCGGCTGGATTATCGTGAAGGTGATGTCACCCTTGCAGCTCTGGACCACCTTCGACAGCATGGCCTGCGAGCCGACGACGATCCGCTCCTCGAATATCTCCTTGAACCCGAGTGTCTCCTGGTAACACTTGACGACCTCGTCCAACCCCCCGACCCGTACGCACACGGCGAAGTGGTCGATCTCCTCAAGTCCGGCGGCCTCAGTGGCGGACGGACCTGCCTCGGAGCCGGACGGCACCGGCTCGAAGCCTGCCGGCAGACAGTCGGTGCCCTCACGCTCGATGAGGGTGTGCACGACATCTCCGAAGCCGGCGATGGTGGCCGTGGCGACCACACCCGGCCCAGGCAGCCGGGCAGGCTCGGCCATCGGACGCGCGCCCCGGCCCACCGCGTACGCGAAGGCGGCCGCGACGTCGGCGGTGCGCATGGCGATGCGGCCCACGCCGGAGCCGTGCAGCGCCGTGTAGAGCGAGGCCGGGTGTCCCTCGTCGATACCTTCGGTGAGTACCAGGACAATCCTCCCCTGGCACAGCGCGAGGCTGCGGAAGCCTGCCCCCGCTCCGCCGGCGGAGCCCACGACCGTGCAGCCGAATCGCGTGGTCCACTCGGAGGCCTCGCGGTCAAGGTCCTCGACGTAGAGCTCCACGTGGTCGAGTAGGAGGTCTCCGACCGGGAGCTCGGCGGCGGGCTGCGCGTGTGCGGGGCGTTCGGAGTCTGCTGCGATGGTCATACGGCTCAAACCGCTTCTTCCTGTGCTAGTGATCTGTCGTCGCGATGCCGGGAGGCCCCCACATCACCGATGTCCACGGGCGCGTTCCGGGGGTTGGCCGGCAGTCGCGCCCTGAAGCGCTTCGTTCCTACGCGACCGGAGGCAGGGCGCCGTCCCAGACAACCGGGCAGAAGTCGGGGTCGGCGTAGTCCGGAGTCCCGTGTGGCGTCCTGCGCACCAGCTCGTCGTGGTTGTAGGCGGCGAGGCTGCCGTCCGAGAGAGGGAAGGCCCGGTAGGCGTTGGCGCCGTCCTGGAGGTGCAGCGAGATGGCGCGGCGCGGCTCCGCGGACCGGTTGGCCCCGCTGCCGTGGTAGGTCCGGCAGTGGTGGAAGCTCACATGCCCTTCCGGGATCTCCACCGGCACCTTGACGACCTTCGCGCCGTTCGCCTCCGCTGTCCGCTCAAGCACCGACTCCGCGTCACTCCCGAGTTGTGCGAAGTGCCGGGCTGTCACGGCGTCACGGCTCAGCTCCTTCCAGCGGTGGCTGCCGTCGACCATGGTGATGGTGCCCATCCGCTCGTCGCAGGCGTGGAACGGGATGAAGGCGGTCAGCATCTGCTCCGAGGACGATGTCGCCCAGTAGTCCCGGTCGAAGTGCCAGGGCACGACATTGCTGGGCTCCTCGGGCCGCGGCGGCTTGCGGATGAGAGTCGACTGGAACACCCGGATCTGATCGACCTGGGCCAGCCTCGCCGCCACCGCCCCCAGCAGCGGCTTGCGCAGCACCTCCGCGATCGCGTCGCTCTCGTAGTGGATGTAGTCGTTGTGCCGCTGGACGTCTCCCTTCTCGGGGGTCCAGTACGCCAGCCGCGCGGGGCGCCGGGGAAGCACACGGTCGCGCCGTCCCGCGTAGAACTCCTCGCCCGCCGAGCGCAGCAGAGCGGTCTCCTGGTCGGTGAACAGCTTCTTCGACAGGTACCAGCCGTGTTCGGCGTAGGACGCGACATCGCTGTCCGACGGCAGGAGTTCACGCTCCTCATCGGTCAGGGCAAAGATCTGGGTGGGTGCGGACACGTCATTCTCCTAAGCTGTTGCGGGGGTGGCGCAGTTGTCTGCCGAGGCGGGCCCTCTCTCTCAGGCGATGCCGCGGCCGCCGCGCCACGCCCGGACATTCGCTGTCCTGCGGTGCGAGGGCCGACGAGGCGGCGGACCTCGTTGTCGTTCAGCGGGCCTGGGGCCTCGCACGTCCCGGGGTGCTCCCGGCCGAGGCCGGGCTCCAGCCCACAGGCGCGACGTGCTGGATCAACGGCACTTCTTCGCCGTACGGTTGAGGAGAGCCCACAGACCCTCGATGTCCTGCCCTGTGGTATGGATGTTGGCGAGCGAGACCCTGATGACATATCCGTCGCGGATCACCGAGTGCGATACGAAGGCCTCGCCGGAGTCGTTGAGCTCCTTGACGATGCGGGCGTTCAGCACGTCCACCGCCTGGGCGTCCGAAGCCGCCCCGCCCTGTGGCGCGTACCGCAGACAGACCAGCGGGTAGCGCGACGGGACGGGGCACTGCCAGTCCGCATCGGCGGCGGCCAACTGTCTGAGATCGTCGGCCAGTCGCATCGCGTGATCCAGCCGGGACCCCAGCCCCGAGCGGCCGAACGAACGCATGACCCACCAGAGTTTCAGGGCGCGGAAGCCCCTGCCCAGCTGCGGCGACAGGTCCATGAAGTCGAACGTGCCGCCCGTGTGCACCGATGTCAGGTATTCCGGTACGAGCCGGTATGTGTTGGCCAGCGTGCCACGGCGCTTGCAGTACAGCGCGGTCGAGTCCAACGGGACGAACAGCGTCTTCTGGGGGTTCACGACCAGCGAGTCACCGACCGAGACGTTCTCCGCCGCACCGCTCATCCGGGATGTGAAGGCGAACAGGCCGCCATAGGCCGCGTCGACATGCAGCCACACCCCGAACCGTCCGCAGATCTCACTGATCGGCTGCAGCGGATCCGCCGCCGCCACCGAGGTGGTGCCGACCGTGGCGACAACCGCGACCGGCACGCAGCCGGCTGCGACGTCCCGGGCGATGGCCTCCTCCAGCAGGTCCGGGCGCATCCGGTACTGGTCGTCGGACGGGATCTTCACCACGTTGCGCAGCCCGATGCCGAGCGTGATGGCGGCCTTCTCCACTGAGCTGTGGGCCTGGTCGGAGGTGTAGATCCGGGCCACCTTCGCATGCGGGCCGCCCATACCCTCCTCGCGCACGTCGTAGGTGAGCGCCGCGTCCCGGGCCGCGCCGAGGGCGTAGAGCGTGGCCAGCGAGGCACCCCCGACCAGCAGTCCGTCCGACTCGCCCGGGTAGCCCGCCAGTTCGGCGAGCCACCCCAGCACCACGTGCTCAAGGGCCGAGGCCGACGGACTCGTCTTCCACAGCATCGAGTTGACGTTGAGCGCAGCGGTCATCGTCTCGGCGAGCATCCCGGGGAAGCTCGCACAGGTGGAGAAGTAGCCGTGGAAGGCGGGGTGGTTCCAGTGGACGAGATCAGGGACGACCTTCTCCCACGTATCCGCGAGGACGCGCGAGAACTCCTCGCCCTGCTCGGGCATAACCCCGTCCAGGCGGCTCATCAGCTCCGCCGCGTCGTAGGGGCGCGCCACCGGCACGTCCCTGACGTTCTCGAAGTGCTGACGGATGGTCGCGAGAAGCTCACGGCCATGGTGTTCGAAGTCCGCCGGCGCCCAGTCACCCGTTCCCTCAGACATGCGCGCTTGCCCTATGGGCGTGCGGGTCGGTCGCCTCGACGTCGACCGGAAGTTCCGTGAAGTAGAGGATGCCGCGCGGACCTTCGCAGTACTGCTCGTAGAACTCGCCGAGCAGCTTCTCCTCCTCCTTGATGAACACCTCGTGCTCGGCGCGGCTGCGCCAGGTGTACATCATCCAGATCTCCGCCTCGCGCTCCTGAAGCTGGTAGAAGCGGCCGTGCTCGCACCAGCCCGGGTCGTCGTGGGCGCCCGGGCCTACGATGTCGTCCATCACCTGCATCAATTCCAGCGTGCGCCCGGTGAACTCCTCCTTCAGCTTCCAGGTCTCGATGACCGTGACCTTCTCTGCGCTCATGTTCGCTCTCCTCTTCTGATCGAGCCGACTGACCGAAGACCGGGCAGCCGGGTCCCGCCGGGCCTGTCGGCGGGGTGTCTGGGACGTCGCGGGGCCGAGCCTGTCCTCCCCCGGACGACGAGCGTGGGGCCGGGGCTCTCGTCATGGCTGGATGCGGTGCATCCAGCCATGAGGGTCCTCAGCGCGCCCGAACTGGATGTCAAGAAGCCGCTCACGGAGCGCGCAGGTCAGCTTGCCCGGCGTGCCCTCGCCCACCGTGAACGCATAGCCATCGCCCTTGAATCCGACAATGGGGGTGATCACAGCCGCGGTTCCGGTGGCGAACGCCTCCGTAATGAGGCCCTCGGCCGCACCTGCACGCAACTCCCCCAAAGAGACGGTCCGTTCCACCGGGGTCAGCCCGAACTCAGGCGCCAGAGCGAGGACGGCATCGCGGGTGACGCCCTCCAGAATCGTGCCGAGTCCGGGTGTGACGAGGTGTCCGTCCGCGGTGACCAGGCACAGATTCATCGCGCCCGACTCCTCCAGGTTGCCGTCCCCACCCGTCCTGTCCAGGTACATGACTTGGTCGCAGCCGTGCTCCTTGGCCTCGATCTCGGCTGCGAGGCCGGCGGCGTAGTTGCCGCCGAACTTGGCCGCGCCAGTGCCGCCCAGGGCGGAACGGGTGTAGCGACTGCTGACCCAGAGCGTGACTCCGTTGTGCCCGGAGGCGAACAGCGGTCCGGTCGGCCAGGCGATGACGGAGTACAGCACACGCTGGGGAGACCGCAGGGCCATGAACTCGTCCGCGGCAAACATGAAGGGCCGCAGATAGAGGCTCTCCTCGCCGGTGGGCGAGGGAACCCACCGCATGTCCGCCCGCACGAGCGCCTCCACACCGGCGATGAAGTCGTCCTCCGCCAGCGGTGGAAGGGCGAGCCGCCGCGCGGAACGCGCGAAGCGTCGCGCGTTGACCTCCGGCCGGAACAGGTGGACGCCGCCGTCTGCGTGACGGTAGGCCCTCAGCCCTTCGAAGATCTCCTGCCCGTAGTGCAGTACGGCTGTGCCGGGATGCAGGGTGAACGGCTCGAGCGGACCGACCTTGCGGCCGTGCCAGCCCGCATCGGGTGTCCAGACGGCCGATGCCATGTGGTCGGTGAAGTGGCGGCCGAACTCCGGAGCGACGAGGGCCTCGGCACGCTCCGCGTCGGGCACCGGGGCCGTCGAGCGAGTCAACGGGTAAAGGTGGCTCACAGGTGGCTCCCGACGTACGCGTTGCCGATCACAGTGGGCATTACGCCGACACCGGGGCATATCTCCTGCCGGTCACAGGAGGGTATGAGGGCCTGTGAGCCCGCCCCCTCGAAACGATGCCCGGGGAAGGACGATGCCGTCTTCACGCGGACGCCCCTCCGTCGACGGGGATCGCCGCGCCACTGATGTAGGACGCGGCCGGCGACAGCACGAAGGCGGCGGCACGGCCAAACTCGCATGGCTTCCCGGCCCGCCCCAGCGGGATCTGCGCGGCACGGGAGGGGGCTGTGCCGGCATCGAAGTATCCGGTGCGCTCCGTGGTGATGCGCCCTGGCAGCAGGGCGTTCACCCTGATTCCGCGATCGCCGAGCTGGGAGGCCAGAGTCTTTGTCAGCATGGCGAGACCGGGCCGCAGACCATTCGAAATGTCGAGCCCCGGTATCGGATTCTGTGCTGAAGTCGACAGGACGAAGGCCATCGAGCCGCCCTCCGAAAGGTTCTCGGCGATCACTCGTGACACCCGCACCGCCGAGAGAAACACGGATTCGAATGAGAGCCGCCAGGCTTCGTCGGGGATCTCCAGCACACTTCCCAACGGTGGACCGCCTCCGTTGACGAGTGCCCCGTCTAGTCGCTGCCAGCGTTCGAGCGCCGCGTTGACCAGGCGCTGTGCACTGGCCGGATCGGCATTGTCGGCCTCGACTCCGGTGGCCCGTGCCTCCCCGAGCGATTCGACCGCCGCCGCCAGTGAATCGACGTCGCGACCTGAGATCACCACGCGCGCGCCCTCGGCCGTCAACGCCTGAGCCACGGCGAAGCCCAGGCCCCGAGTGCCGCCGCTGATGATGTAGACGCGGCCTGTCAGCCCCAGATCCATGATCGATCCTCATCTGGAAAGTTCGAGTTCTCTCGCGGTGTCGCGGACCTGCATGATCCGGAAGCCCGGATCACGTCGGCACCTTGTGGAAATTCAGATGCATCCCTTTTCCTTGTCGTCGCAACGCTTCCGTGTTTGACGTGGGACACAGAATGCCTCCCGGCAGGCGCATCAGCCGGCGGTCCCTGCAACGCATCGGAAAGGCTCCGCCCGAACGGATTGATAGAGACTCCACACCATCGTCGGGTGGAAGTGATCGATCGGCTCGAGTTCGGTTTGCGCCACGACGTCCACCGAACCTATGCAGGCATCGACCAGACCCTTCGCAGCCGCCTCGACCGCCAACGGCTTGGAGCTGAAATAGGTGATCTCCGCATCCTCGCACGTCTGCCGCGCAAAAAGAGTCGTAGCTGGATGCAGCGCTATCGATCTGATGGATCTGCGGTCCGGGACCCGTTGGCGATTGATCGCCAAGCACATTGTCTTAGTGGGGTTCTCCCAGACATTGACCGTGCGCATCCGACCGAGGAGCCGAAAGTGCATGTCTACCCAACTATCGGCGAGCTGTCCATCCCGGAAATCGAGATAGCCGGTGGGTACCAGTGCGTACCCGCCGGTCTCCTCGGCGTGCGCGACAGCGGCAGCGAACGACGGGAACAGTGCGACGTCGGAACAGTGCTTCGCAGCTTCGTGGGCCGAGTCCGTACCGTGGGGGCCCAGCGTCGAGATGACACCATCGACCTCTATCAAGCTACCGGATATTGCCGACGACAACTTTTCTCCTGTGCGTTGCGTACACGGAGCGCGGGCAGCCGGCCTCGAACAGTGCATGCAGGGAACACCCATGCACGCCCTTCGAAGCGGGTGCCACCTCATCATGTACGTATCGGTGGCTGTCCGGCGGTCGAATAGCTCGCGCTCCACGTCGGACAGAGTTCTGCGTAATGACTCGCGCAGGCCTATAGGCGCCGCAAGTGCCATTCCCCGGCGATTTACCTACCCGTGCGTGACGAGAATCCGGCCGGTCGACCCGTTCCACTGGAGCCGATTGGGCGACCCGAGGCGCTGCGATCCGATACCGCCATCACGTACCGGCTGGCCTGCCGCGTTCGCAGTCTGCACCACTGCGGTGGTGATCGACAAGAGGTTCCTTCAGCAAGGTGTACTAGCCACCAAATCGCCCATGGGGGGATTTGTGGCGATCTCTAACCAACCTCAAGTAAACCTCAAATAATCTCGGGATCCTTGACGTCGAATCTCGGACCAGGTGATGATCTTGCAGAATCGTTTCCGGTCACAGTTGTCGGAATTGAGTAGAGAACGCAGTGGCCGGCAGGTCGGCTATCACCGAAACCAGCCGGTATCCACAGCGCATCTCACACCCCTCCCAGGCATGCGGTTAATTGCAGTGCGGGGCGGGATATCGATTGCCGCCGGCGCGACCCGCCCGACATCAGGAGTTCGTTCGTGTACCCACTTTCATTCGCCCAACGGCGTCTCTGGTTCTTGGACGAACTAGAGGGAGTGAAGGCGGTATACAACACTCCGTTGGCGCTGCGGCTGACCGGCACGCTCGACAGGGAGGCGCTCCAGGGCGCACTGTCCGACCTGGTGACTCGCCACGAATCTCTGCGCACCCTGTTCCGAGAGCGTGACGGGGAGCCGTATCAGCACATACTTGAGCCACACGAAGCCGTGCCGGCTCTGCGGGTAGAAGATCTCGAGAGCTCGGAGGTGTCGGAGGCACTCCTCCGGGCCTACCGAGTCCCCTTTGATCTGGCCCATGAAGTTCCCCTGCGCGCGCAACTGTTCATACTGGGACCCGGCGATCAGATCCTGCTGCTCACCCTCCACCACATAGCGGGTGACGGATGGTCCATGGCACCCCTGTGGCGGGATCTGAGCTCGGCCTACACAGCGCGCCTTGAAGGCGGGGTTGCGGCTTGGGAAGATCTTCCTGTTCAGTATGTTGACTACGCACTTTGGCAGCGTGAGTTCCTCGGTGACGAGTCTGACGAAGCGAGCGTCGGCCACAAGCAGTTGGAGTACTGGAAAACAAAGCTCGACGGGATCCCGGACGAGCTGGAGCTCCCCACTCGTGGCAGGCGCCCCACGATGTCCAGCCGCACCGGAATCCCGACCGAGATCGAATGCACCAAGGCCACTCATGCCTGCTTGGTCGATTTGGCCAGGGAGAGCGGATGCACCGTATTCATGGTGATCCAGGCGGCCGTGGGTGCTCTGCTGTCGAAGCTGGGAGCCGGCCACGACATACCCGTGGGAACAGCGATAGCGGGCAGGACCGACGAAGCCCTGAACGACCTGGTCGGATTCTTCGTCAACACGTTGGTCCTTCGTACCGACACCTCAGGAAACCCAAGCTTCACCGAACTCCTCACGAGGGTCCGCGCAGCGGACCTCGAAGCCTACGCGCATCAGGAGATTCCCTTCGAGCACATCGTCGGCGCACTGAATCCCCCGCGCATGCCGGGAAGGCACCCGCTGTTCCAGGTGATGCTGACACTGCAGAACAACGTCGAAGCCGACTACGAGCTTCACGGAGTCGAGGTCGGCATCGAAGAGATACAGGAACGCGCGGCCCAGTTCGATATTTCCTTCCAGCTCAAGGAAGAGTACGACGAGTGTGGGGCTCCCTCGGGCATCCGTGGAATCGTTCTCTATTCGGATGACCTGTTTGATTCAGATGTAGCAGGTTTGATGACCGAACGCTTCGGCATGCTGATCGATCAGATGAGCGCCCGCCCGCAGTTGAGCCTGGACGACATCGACATCCCGGCAATCGCGACTCCTTTGGCGGGAGAAATGCTCGCGTCAAGGCCGGAAGAGCCCGCTCGTGAGGTATCACCCGGAGCGGGAGATGAGCGCTTGGATGTTCTGCTCGACATATTCTCGCAGGTTCTCGACGTCGAGAACGTGGGGCTGAACGACAGCTTCTTCGAGCTCGGTGGCCACTCACTGCTGGCGATTCGTCTGGTGAGCCGAGTACGCAGAAGGCTGGGCGTCGAACTGGATGTCGCCAAGATCTTCGAAACACCGTCGGTCGCCGGACTGTACGAACTTCTCGACGGTGCGCCACGAGCACGGCCAAGTCTCGGAAGCGGTACGCGGTCGCGCTAGCCCTGTCCTGGACGGGAGCGTCACGACGCTCAAACAAAGCGGCCTGCCCTTCGCGATGCGCCCCGGATCAGCGCATGCGGTAGTTCTTCAATCGATATTGGGTGCAACTGTGTTTACACGCGAATCTTGGCAGTGCCTGAAAGACCTGCTCGGTCAGGCTGACGTTCTGGGGCCGGAGGAGCGGCAGCGGGTGCTGTCGGAGTGGAATGACACGTCGGTCGAGGTGCCGGGTCTGACGTTTCCCGAGTTGTTCGAGGAGCAGGTCGCGCGGACTCCGCATGCCGTCGCGGTGGTGTTCGAGGACCTGGAGGTCACGTACGAGGAGTTGAACGCGCGGGCCAACCGCCTGGCGCGGCTCCTCATCGCACGGGGCGTGGGGCCGGAGCGGATCGTGGCCTTGGCAGTGCCGCGGTCGGTGGAGATGATCGTCGCCCTGCTCGCGGTCATGAAGGCCGGCGGCGCCTACCTGCCGATCGACACGAAGTATCCGGCGGACCGGATCGCCTACATGCTGCGAGACGCCGAGCCCGCGCTGCTGCTCACCCTGCGCGGCGTCGACACCCACACGCTCGGCGCGGCCACCGAGCGCCTGGTCCTGGATGATCCGCGGACCGTGGAGCACCTCGCCTCGTACGCGACGTCACCGGTCACCGACGCTCACCGGCTGAGCCCCGCCACGGTGGCCCACCCGGCATACGTGATCTACACATCCGGATCAACCGGCCGCCCCAAGGGCGTCGTCGTCACCCACACGGGCGTGCCCAGCCTCGCCGGCCAGTACGCCCAGGCCCTGGCCATGGATACCCGCAGCCGGATGCTGCAATTCGCCTCGACGAGCTTCGACGCCCACGTGGCAGAGGTGGTCATGGCACTGGCGGCCGGTGCGGCACTCGTCGTGGCCCCTGCCGAGCAGCTCCGGCCCGGTCCCGAGCTCGAACACGTCATCACCGAACAGCGCATCACCCACATGACACTGCCGCCCGCGGTGCTGAGTGTGCTGTCGCTCGACGCCCTGTCACAGGTGAGCACGCTGATCGTCGGGGGCGAGGCGGTCTCTGCGGACGTGGTCCGGGTCTGGGCGCCGGGCCGGACCCTGATCAACGGGTACGGGCCGACGGAGTCCACGATTCTCGCCACCATGAGCGGGCCCCTGGTGAGCGGTGGTCTGCCGCCGATCGGCGGCCCGGTTCTCCATACCCACGTCTATGTGCTGGACGAGGCGCTTCAACCGGTTCCCGCGGGTGTGGCCGGCGAGCTGTACATCGCGGGCCCGGGGCTGGCGCGCGGCTACCTGGGAAGGCCGGCCACGACAGCGGAACGGTTCGTGGCCGATCCCTTCGGACCCGCCGGGACACGGATGTACCGCTCGGGCGACCTCGTGCGCTGGACGGACAACGGCGAACTGGAGTACGTCGGAAGAGCGGACCACCAGGTCAAGGTGCGCGGCTTCCGCATCGAACCGGGCGAGATCGAAGCGGTCCTCACCAGCCACGAATCCGTCGCCCGCGCCGTGGTGACCGTCCGCGAGGACCAGCCCGGCGACAAACGCGTCATCGCCTACGTAACCCCCGCAGCCCACAACAGCCCCCCGGACGAGCGGGTCCTGCGGGCCCTCTGCGGTCGGTCCCTGCCGGAGTTCATGGTGCCCGCGGCCCTCGTCACAATGGACGAGTTCCCGCTCACGCCGAACGGGAAGCTGGACCGGAACTCTCTGCCGGCTCCTCGCTACACGGCCGGCGCCACCGGCCGCCCACCGCGGACTCCGCGGGAGGAGACTCTCTGCGATCTCTTCGCGGAGGTCCTCGGTCTGGAGCGGGTCGGCATCGACGACGGGTTCTTCGACCTCGGCGGCCACTCACTCCTGGCTACGCGGCTCGTCAGCCGAATCCGGACGCAGCTGGGCGTCGAGCTGACGATCGGTACCCTGTTCGACGCTCCCACCCCCGCCAGGCTGGGTGACGCCCTCGGGACCGCGCCCGAGTCCCGAAGGACCCTCCGGGCGCAGCCGCGTCCGGACCCGCTCCCCTTGTCGTTCGCCCAGCGTCGACTGTGGTTTCTGGACCATCTCGAGGGGCCGAATGCCACGTACAACGAGTCTTCCGCCTTTCGCCTGAAGGGCAACCTGGATACGGGGGCTCTGCGCGCCGCTCTCCTGGACGTGGCCGACCGGCACGAAGCCTTGCGGACCGTCTTTCCCGAGGTGGACGGCGAGCCGTGCCAGCGCGTCGTACCGGCGGACGAAGTGCGGCTTGGGTTGGACCTGGTGGAGGTAACCGAAGCCTCACTCGGCGGAGCGATCAGCGAGGCCGTGCGGCGGACGTTTGATCTGGGCTCGGATCTGCCGCTTCGCGCCTCACTGTTCGCCGTGGCGCCGCAGGAGCACGTGCTCCTGCTGGTGACACACCACATCGCTTGCGACGGCTGGTCGTTGGCGCCACTGGCCCAGGACCTGTCGCTGGCGTACGCGGCACGGCAGAGCGGCGATGTCCCGACCTGGTCGCCGCTGGCGGTGCAGTACGCGGACTACACCCTCTGGCAGCGCGGCCTGCTGGGTGAGTCCGACGATCCGGACAGCGTGTACACACGCCAGCTCGCCTACTGGACTCAGGTACTCGACGGGCTGCCGGACGTCCTGGAGCTCCCAACAGATCGCCCTCGGCCGGCGATCCAGAGCCACCGGGGTGGCGTCGTCGAGTTCCTGTGCGAGGGTGATCTGCATCGTGGCTTGGAGCAGCTGGCACGCGAACACGGGTGCACGCTCTTCATGGTCGTGCAGGCTGGTATCGCGGCGTTGCTGACGCGCCTCGGTGCGGGTACCGACATTCCGATCGGGTCGCCTATCGCGGGGCGCACGGATGAGGCCCTCGACGAACTTGTCGGATTCTTCGTCAATACTCTTGTGCTGCGTACCGACACGTCCGGAAACCCGAGCTTCCGTGAACTGCTCAGCCGGGTTCGGGAAAGCGATCTGGCGGCGTACAACCACCAGGACCTTCCCTTCGACCGGCTGGTGGAGGCCCTCAACCCGGATCGGTCCCTTGACCGCAATCCCCTGTTCCAGGTCATGCTGGCCTTCCAGAACAACACACAAGCCGCATGGGACATCGCCGGCGTCACTACCGAGGACGAGCCGGTCCCGTCCGATGTCGCGAAGTTCGACCTGGCGTTCTCGATACGTGGAGCGGCCGACAGCGGCGCGGACGCCACCGGGTTCAGCGGGACTCTTGAGTACTCGGCCGATCTGTTCGACAGGGCGTCGGCTGACGCTATGGCGACTCGTCTCATGCGGCTGCTGCGGGCCGTCGTCGCGGATCCCGATCTGCGCATGGGCGAAGTTGACGTTCTGGGGCCGGAGGAGCGGCAGCGGGTGCTGTCGGAGTGGAATGACACGTCGGTCGAGGTGCCGGGTCTGACGTTTCCCGAGTTGTTCGAGGAGCAGGTCGCGCGGACTCCGCATGCCGTCGCGGTGGTGTTCGAGGACCTGGAGGTCACGTACGAGGAGTTGAACGCGCGGGCCAACCGCCTGGCGCGGCTCCTCATCGCACGGGGCGTGGGGCCGGAGCGGATCGTGGCCTTGGCAGTGCCGCGGTCGGTGGAGATGATCGTCGCCCTGCTCGCGGTCATGAAGGCCGGCGGCGCCTACCTGCCGATCGACACGAAGTATCCGGCGGACCGGATCGCCTACATGCTGCGAGACGCCGAGCCCGCGCTGCTGCTCACCCTGCGCGGCGTCGACACCCACACGCTCGGCGCGGCCACCGAGCGCCTGGTCCTGGATGATCCGCGGACCGTGGAGCACCTCGCCTCGTACGCGACGTCACCGGTCACCGACGCTCACCGGCTGAGCCCCGCCACGGTGGCCCACCCGGCATACGTGATCTACACATCCGGATCAACCGGCCGCCCCAAGGGCGTCGTCGTCACCCACACGGGCGTGCCCAGCCTCGCCGGCCAGTACATCCGGGCAGCGGGGACCACGGATGCCGGCAGCCGGGTACTGCAGTTCTCCTCGCCGAGTTTCGACATGCATGTCCCGGACGTGCTCATGGCACTCGGAGCGGGTGCGGCCCTGGTCATGGCGCCCGCCGAGCAGCTCCTGCCCGGTCCCGGGCTTGAGCGCCTCATCACCGAACACCGCATCACCCACCTGGAGTTGCCGCCCGCGGTGCTGAGCGTCCTGCCACCTGACGCCCTGCCTCACGTGAGCACGCTGATGGTCGCGGGGGAGGCGCTTTCCGAAGAACTCATCCGTCTCTGGGCTCCTGGCCGCACCATGATCAACGCGTATGGACCGACGGAGTTCACCGTCTGCGCCACCATGAGCGGGCCCCTGGTGAGCGGTCATGTCCCGCCGATCGGTCGCCCGAACTTCAATACCCACGTCTATGTGCTGGACGAGGCGCTTCAACCGGTTCCCGCGGGTGTGGCCGGCGAGCTGTACATCGCGGGCCCGGGGCTGGCGCGCGGCTACCTGGGAAGGCCGGCCACGACAGCGGAACGGTTCGTGGCCGATCCCTTCGGACCCGCCGGGACACGGATGTACCGCTCGGGCGACCTCGTGCGCTGGACGGACAACGGCGAACTGGAGTACGTCGGAAGAGCGGACCACCAGGTCAAGGTGCGCGGCTTCCGCATCGAACCGGGCGAGATCGAAGCGGTCCTCACCAGCCACGAATCCGTCGCCCGCGCCGTGGTGACCGTCCGCGAGGACCAGCCCGGCGACAAACGCGTCATCGCCTACGTAACCCCCGCAGCCCACAACAGCCCCCCGGACGAGCTCTCTGACGCCCAGCGGGTCGCCGAGTGGCAGGCGATCCAGGATCAGCACTACCGAAGCGACGCCGCGGCCGAGGACGACTTCGCCGGCTGGGCGAGCAGCTACGACGGTCGGCGGATCCCGGTCGAGCAGATGGAGCAATGGCGCGGCGAGACCGTAAGCCGCGTCCTGAAGCTCAACCCGAAGCGCGTGTTGGAGATCGGCGTCGGCAGCGGCCTCATCCTGTCCAAGGTCGCTCCGCACTGCGAGTCCTACTGGGGTGCGGACCTTTCGGCGGAGGTCATCGGCCGCCTGAGCCGGCGCGTGGCCGACGAGCCGCGTCTTTCCGGCAGAGTCCACTTGCTCAACCGGCCGGCGGACGACTTCGACGGCATCCCCCAGGGACACTTCGACGTCATCGTCATCAACTCCGTGATCCAGTACTTCCCGAGCGGCGAGTATCTGAAGCGGGTACTGCTCAAGGCTATGGAACACCTGGCGCCCGGCGGCACCGTGTTCCTCGGTGACGTGCGGAACCTGAAGCTGCTCGGATGCTTCCACGCGGCGGTCTCCATGAGGGGAATCGAGGCGCGCCCGGGAAGCACCGAGCATGCCGCGGCGATGAAGCGCAGCATGGACATGGAGCAGGAACTTCTCGTAGACCCCGACTTCTTCTCCGCGTTCGCGGATGAAACCGATGTGATTTCAGCTCATCGCGTCATGCTCAAGGAACAGGACGCGAAGAACGAACTCTCGCTCTACCGGTACGACGTCGCGCTCCGCAAGGCGGGCGGCAAGGAGCCGACGCCGCGAGAGGTCCGTGTGCTCATCTGGGGAGTTGACGTACACAGTCTCACGGAGGCGGCTGGACTCCTCGACCGTGAGCGCCCGGACGCCCTCCTTCTGACAGGCCTGCCGAATGCGAGACTTGTTGCCGACCGCCGCCTGCTGTCCGCGCTGAGCGGTGAGAGCGCGCCCCCCGACGGGTGGGCTGTCGAGGCGGTCGATCCGGGGCAGATCTGCGACGCCGCCACGAGCAACGGCCTTCGCGCTTCCCTCGACTGGTCCCGGGAATCCCCCTATTCCTTCGACCTGCTCCTCGTCCCTGAAGGCTTCGACGACCTCGACGGTTTCGCGCGCACCGGCGCCGAGGGGGCCGCCGGATCCGGTTCCGAGAAGTTCTTCAACGTGCCGAACTCTTCGCGGCCGGAGGCCTTGAACACCGAGACTCTGATCCGTCGCGTGCAGGAGTCCCTGCCCGAGTACATGGTCCCGGCGGCCGTCGTGGTACTGGACGACTTCCCCTTGACCTCGAACGGGAAGCTGGATCGTGCCGCGCTCCCGGCTCCGGAAGCGCGTCGGTCGGTCGCGCACCGGTCGGCCCGAACCCCTGTGGAGGAGACTCTGTGCGGCCTGTTCGCCGAGGTCCTGGGGTTGGACGAGGTCGGGATCGATGACGGGTTCTTCGAGCTGGGAGGCCACTCGCTCCTTGCCACCCGCCTGGTCAGCGGTATTCGTGCCGCCCTCGGCGTAGAAATGCCGCTCGCCACCATATTTGACTCTCCTCGCGTATCCGAGATCGCAATGATGGTGGGCGTCGCGGAGAAGGCTCGACCGGCACTGCGCCGCATGCCCCGGAAGTGAGAATGCATATGCACCCCTTGTCGTTCGCGCAGCGCCGCCTCTGGCTTCTGGAAAACCTGAACGGGCCCAGCTCCGCATACAACCTGCCGGCAGCATTTCGGTTGTCGGGTGCGTTGAACGTGGTCGCGTTGCGAGAAGCCCTCAATGACGTCGTGTCCCGACATGAGTCGCTGCGGACCGCCTTCCCCGAGGTGGAGGGCGAGCCGTACCAACAGGTCCTGGAGACCGGTTCGGTCCAGGTCACGTTCGATGTCCACGACGTCACCGAGACGGAGCTGGAGGAGCACGTCGCTCGGGCCGTGCAGAGGACCTTTGACCTGGGCACGGAGATCCCGCTCCGCGCATCCCTCTTCTTCGTACGCCCGGACGATTGCGTGCTCGTCCTGGTGATGCACCACATCGCCTGTGACGGCTGGTCCATGGGGCCGCTCGCGCAGGATCTCCTGACCGCGTACGAGGCAAGGTGCGCCGGACATACCCCGTCGTGGGAGGCGCTGCCGACGCAGTACGTGGACTACACACTCTGGCAACAGGACGTCCTGGGGGACGTCGATGACCCAGAGAGTGTCTTTGCCCGCCAACTCGCCTACTGGACAGCGGCGCTCGACGGCGCGCCGGACGTGCTGGAGCTGCCCACTGTGCGTCCGCGGCCGGCGGTGGCGAGCCATCGGGGTGATGCCGTTACCTTCCGGTGCGGGCCGGAACTGCGCGGCAGACTGTTCGAGCTGGCCCGCGAAACTCAGTCCACCTTGTTCATGGTGGTACAGGCGGCGCTCTCCGGTCTGCTGACGCGACTCGGGGCGGGTACGGACATCCCCATCGGCTCGGCCGTCGCCGGGCGCACGGACGAGGCCCTGGACGACCTGGTCGGATTCTTTGTCAACACGCTGGTGCTGCGCACCGACACCTCAGGGGATCCGAGCTTCCGTGAGCTGCTGCGGCGGGTGAAAGACGTAGACCTGGCAGCGTACTCGCACCAGGAGCTTCCCTTCGAGAAGCTCGTCGAGGTGCTCAACCCGAAGCGCTCCATGGCTCGTCATCCTCTGTTCCAGGTCATGCTGGCATTCGACAACAACTCACAGGCCGCGTGGAAACTTCCCGGAGTGCGGGTGAGCGAGTTGCCCGTGCGCCTCGGGGCGGAGAAGTTCGACCTCAGTTTCTCCTTCAGTGATGCCGGGGACGACCTGAGCGGAATGCTCAGCTACGCGACAGATCTGTTCGACCAGCAGTCGGCGGACCTGATCGCGGCGAGGCTCGTACGCTTCCTTGAGGAAGTGGCCGCGGACCCGGACCTGCCCCTGGGCCAGGTGGACGTCCTCTCGGCCGACGAACGGCGCCGGCTCATGGTGGAGCCGAACGACTCCGCAGGCGAGGTTCCGGAGCAGTCTCTGGCCGAGCTGTTCGCGGCCCAGGCCGCCCGGACCCCGGACGCCGTGGCGTTGGTGTTCCAGGGTCAGGAGGTCAGCTACGCGGACTTGAACGGGCGCGCGAACCAATTGGCCCACTACCTGATCGGTCAGGGCGTCGGGCCCGAGCAGCTGGTGGGAATGGCGGTCCCGCGGTCCGTCGAGATGGTGGTCTCGATCCTGGGCATCCTGAAGGCGGGTGGAGCGTATCTTCCGATCGACACGGATTACCCTGCGGATCGCATCGACTTCATCCTCCGCGACGCCCGGCCGAGCCTGGTCCTGGGCTGTGAGAGCACCGGTGGCTCCCTCGGTCCCGGCACGACAGCGGGGCCTGCCAGGGTCGACATCGACTCCCCTGCCTTCGCCGAGGTCCTCGGCGGACTCCCGTCAGGAAATCCTGAACTGAGGCACGGTTCGCACGCCGACCGCCGCCTGAACCCCGTCTACGTGATCTACACCTCCGGTTCGACAGGGAAGCCCAAGGGCGTACTCACCTCGAACGGCTGCCTCCTCAGCTCGCTCGGGTCCATGCAGCAGAAGCTCGGCCTGGAGTCCGGCGACCGGTTCCTCGCGATTTCCAGCGTCTCGTTCGACACGTCGGCTCTGGAGATGTTCCTGCCGTTGCTCGCGGGAGCCGCCATGGTGATGGCCACCCGGGAGGACGCGAAGGACCCGGAGGCTGTGGCGTCGCTCATCGACGAGGCGCACATCACCCTCGTCCAGGGCACTCCGCCCTGGTGGCAGTCGCTCGTGGACAGCGGAGTCCGGTGGAAGCAGGACATCAAGGCGCTGGTGGGCGGAGAGACACTTTCCGATCTGCTGGGCCGCCAGCTGTGCGAAATAGCCGAGTCCGTCATGAACGTCTACGGGCCCACCGAGACGACCATCTGGACGACCGTCGGACGGGTGACCGCGGGGAGACGGATGCCACCGATCGGCCGGCCGATTCCCCACGCGAAGGTCTATGTCCTCGATGCCTTCCTGCAGCCGTCGCCGGGCGGAGTGACCGGCGAGCTGTACATCGCGGGAGCGGGGGTGGCCCGTGGCTACGTGAATGGCGCGGGGGCCACGGCTCAGCGTTTCGTCGCGGATCCGTTCGGGCCTCCAGGCTCTCGGATGTACCGCTCGGGAGACTTGGCGCGCTGGAATCACGACGGTGAGCTGGAGTTCGTCGGCCGGGCGGACCACCAGGTCAAGGTGCGTGGTTTCAGGATCGAGCTCGGCGAGATCGAGGCGGTTCTGACCGGCCACGACGCCGTCGCTCGTGCGGTGGTCGTGGTGCGGGAGGACCAGCCGGGAGACAGACGCATTGTCGCCTACGTGACCCCTGCGGCCGGAACGGATGCGGTGGACGGCCGTGCGCTGCGCGGTTACTGCGGCCGAGCGGTGCCGGAGTACATGGTGCCGGCCGCGGTCGTAGCGCTCGAAGAGTTCCCGCTCACGCCGAACGGGAAGGTGGACCGCGAGGCCTTCCCTTCTCCTTCGCCGGATCGCCACCGCACAGGGCGTGCGCCGCGGAACGCGCAGGAGGCGCTGCTGTGCCGGCTGTTCGCAGACGTGCTCGGACTGGAGTCGGTCGGGATCGACGACGACTTCTTCGATCTCGGTGGCCATTCGCTGCTGGCCATCCGGCTGATGTCTCGGGCGCGTGCCAGGCTAGGCGTCGCGTGGGGCATTCGTGAGCTGTTCCAGTACCCCACCGCGAGCGGGTTGGCGGCGCTGGTCGCAGCGGAAGAGGGGCAGGAGTCGCCGGCTCCGGTGGGGCAGTATGACGACTACCTGGGCTCGTTGTTCTGCCTGCGCTCCCAGGGGGACCGGACCCCGGTCTTCTGCGCCGCCCCGGCGATGGGACTCAGCTGGGGGTTCACCGCGCTACTGCCGCTTCTGCCGGAGCGGCCGGTCTACGCCCTTCAGGACCCCGCGATCACCGATGAGGGCGAGTTGGCGCCGAGCGTTGAAGCGATCGCCGCGCATCACGTGCAACGCATTCGGACGGTCCAGCCTCACGGCCCCTATCTGTTGATGGGCCGCTCCTTCGGTGGGCTTGTCGCCTACGAGGTGGCGGCGCAGCTGGAGCGGCAGGGCGAATCGGTGGCCTTCCTCGGTCTGCTGGACGCGCTGCAACTCGGGTCCGATGGCGAGCCGGAGCCCGGGCGGGCGGAAGTGATCGAGCAGGAGTCGCTGCGCATTCTGTTGCGCGAAGGCATGCCCGAAGCGCCCTACCCGCCCACTCGCGTGCGGGATCGCGCGGAGGTCGTCGCCACCGTGCACCACGCGGAAGGTCCCCTGCACGGGTTGAGCGAGCGCATGCTCAATCGACTGGTCGACGTATCCGCCAACAGTATTGAGCTGTCCGTCTCCTACCGGCCCTCGCCATACCGGGGCCGCCTGCACTACTTCGCAGCGATCGCGGACCCGACCACCCTCTCCGCGGCTGCGAAGGAGGAGATGTGGAAGCGCGCTGCGCCTGACACCGTCCTTCGCGAACTGGACTGCCTGCACAGGGAAACGCTGACGCCTGGTCCTGCGGCGGTCATTGTCGAGGAGCTCTCCCTCGTGCTCGCTGAGCTCGGAATCCGATAGAGGGATCTCTGAACTCTCGGCAGAGAACCGCGGCGGAGCCGGCTGACAGGCACGAGCCGCGACAGCACCCCAGCCCATCCCGTTTGATATTCCTCAACGCACAGGAGAACGCCATGCCGAACCCGTTCGAAAACCCGGACGGCCAGTACCACGCACTGGTCAACGACGAGAAGCAGTACTCACTGTGGCCTTCGTTCGTGCCAGTCCCGGAAGGCTGGTCCATCGCGCTCGGCCCCGCGTCCCGTGACGAGTGCCTTGCGTTCGTGAGCGAGACATGGACGGACATGAGGCCGGCCAGCCTTGCGCGCGCGATGGCCGACTGAGCGCGTCCGACCATCGACCTCTCTCAGGTCGGGCACGGCCGCTGGACCAGTCCCCTGCCACAAACCCGAACCTCATGCCGGTTCATTTTCCACGGTTTAGAGAAATGTGACACCTTTCCATGAAGCGCTTCGTCAAGGATTCCTTTTCCGGCCTTCCCGGAGATTTTTGGTGGCTGTGGACAGCCACGCTCATCAATAGCCTCGGCGGCTTTGTTGGAATCTTCCTGGCGCTCTACCTCACGAACGGCCTGGGCTACTCCCCGAGTTTCACGGGTTTTGTGGTATCTCTGTACGGCGGCGGGGCCGTGATCTCCTCGATTCTCGGCGGATTTCTGGCCGATCGCATCGGGCGTACGCGCACCATCCTGGCCGCTCAGCTGACGACCGGCATCTCCACTCTCCTGCTCGGGTTCGCCGACAGCGCCACAGAGATCTCGACCATGGCGTTCGTGGTGGGGGTATCGGGCGCGGCATCGCGCCCAGCAATCGGTGCGACGATCGCAGATCTGGTGGAGGGACCCGAACGGCAGAAGGCGTTTTCGCTGAACTACTGGGCGGGGAATCTGGGGTTCGGCGCATCGGCAGCGATCGTGGGTATGGTCGCCGAGCACGGGTACCGCCCCCTCTTCATGGCCGAGGCCGCAGCCACGCTTGTCTGCGCAATCCTGGTGTACGTACAGGTACCGGAAACGAGCGGGAAGCGGAGCCGTGAAAAGACACGGGATTCACGCTTCCTTGCGGGGTATGCCTCCGTGTGCCGGGACTGGTCATTCCTGGGGATCGTGGCAATGACGTTTCTCATGGCCCTGCTGTTCCAGCAGGCTGCGACCTCATTGCCGATCTCGATGACTCTGGATGGTTTCTCGAGTGCGGACTACGGGACGGTGATCAGCCTGAACGGGTTCATGATCGTCCTCCTTCAGGTCCCGCTGTCCCGCGTGGTGAAGTCCGTAAGCCCGAGGCGGGCTCTTGCGGTATCGGCGCTCCTGTGCGGATTCGGCCTCACCGTCATAACGGGTGCCAGTTCACTGCCGTTCTATTTCTCGGCCGTAGCCATCTGGACTCTGGGGGAGATAATTTTCGCACCCGTGATCATGAACGTTGTTTCCCAGATGTCGCCGTCTGCGGCACGAGGGCGATATCAGGGCATGTATCAACTGGCCTTCTCTGGCGCCGCCCTCGTGGCTCCCATCTCCAGCGGGAATGTGATCGACCAGTTCGGGACCAGAACCATCTGGATCCTGTGCGGCGTCATAGGTACGGTTGCAGCGATCGGTTACCTGACACTGGGGCGGGCGGCGGAAAGACGGTCAAACAAGTCCGTCGACCTTGCGATAGCTACGCCGAGCTGACCGCGTGCGCTTCATTACACAACTGCCCTGCGCGCATTAAATGCCGCGCCTGTCAGGCGATTCCTGTCGCCGACTGTAACTCCCAAAAGGCTTTAGCGGCCGGTAGAACCGAGAAGGTTACATTGCACAACTACGAACAACCCGAATTCCCCGCGAAACGGAGGCGGGCGTGACGACACAGTGCCTGCACAGGACCTTCGAAAGGCAGGCGGCTGCCGCTCCGGAGGCATTGGCGGTTGTTTCTCAGGGTGAAGAACTGACCTACGGCGAACTGGACGCGCGCGCGGACCGGGTGGCGCAGCTGCTCGTGGACGCGGGAGTGCGCCGGGGGTCCCTGGTGGGGATCCATCTGGAGCGCGGGGCGCAGATGGTGGTGGCGATCCTCGCCACGCTGAAGGCCGGCGCGGGCTACGCGATGCTGGACCCGGAGTTCCCCGTACACCGTCTGCGTGACATGGTCGAAGACGTGGCGCCTGCCGTCGTGATCGCCGGCAGCGAGGCGGACGTGAACAGGCTGGGCACTTCGGCGGGGTTCGTCGGCCTGGCCGGCGCCACGGACCGGCCCCTGCCTCGCGGAGCTGTCGCTGCCACTTCCGAGGACACCGCCTGCGTCATCTTCACCTCCGGATCCACGGGCCGCCCCAAGGGCGTCACCGCTCCGCACCGGGCGTTGGCCGGGACCGTCCTGGGGCAGTCCTTTACGCGGTTCGGTCCCGACACGGTCTGGCTCCAGTGCGCGCCCATCTCCTGGGATGCCTTCGTTCTGGAGCTCTGGGGCCCCCTGTTGACCGGCGGCACCTGTGTGTTCCATCCGGGGCGGCCCAACCCCATCCAGATGGAGCGTCTCGTGGCCGCGCACGGCATCACCACGATGAATCTCCCGACCGTCCTCTTCCACGTGATCATGGAGGAGTATCCGGAGGCGCTGGCAGGGCTGACGGATCTGCTCGTCGGCGGTGAGGCGCTTTCGCCCGGGCATGCGGCCCAGTTGCTCCGGGAGTTCCCGGAGCTGCGTTTCGTCAACGGCTACGGACCGGTCGAATGCATGGTCTTCGTGACCACACACCGTGTTACCGCAGAGAGTGCGGCACGGGCATCGGTCCCGATCGGTCACAGCATGGCCGGCAAGAACGTGTACGTACTCGATGAGTGGCTGCGGCCGGTGGCCGACGGGGACGCCGGTGAGCTGTACGCCTCGGGCGAGGGACTGGCCAACGGCTACCTCGGGAGGCCGGGGACGACCGCCGAACGGTTCGTCGCGGACCCCTTCGGGAGGCCGGGCGGACGCATGTACCGCACGGGCGACTTCGTACGGTTCCACGCCGACGAGCCCCTGGAATTCATCGGGCGGGTGGACGGGCAGGTGAAGATCCGGGGCGTTCGTATCGAATTCGCCGAAGTCGAATCCGTCCTGGAGACGCACGCCGCAGTCAAGAGGGCTGTCGTCGCGGCAACTGGCGACACGCCCGAAGATCGAAAGCTTGTCGCCTTCCTCGCGGTCCGCGCGGAACAGGGAGATGCCGGTTCCACGGAAGCCGAGCTCCGCTCCTACGCCGCGGAGAAAATGCCCGAATTCATGGTGCCTCACCGGTTCGTGGTTCTGGACTCCCTTCCCGTGACGCACAACGGAAAGATCGACCGTACCGCTCTGCTCGCATCCAACAAATAGACCACTGAAAGGTAGTAAGAATGCTGATTCTGGGATTCAAAGAGGGCCACGACGGCGCGGTTGCCGCTATCGAGGACGGAAAGCTCCTCTTCTCGCTCGAGGCGGAGAAGGACTCGTTCCCCCGCTATGACCGCCTGACCGCCGATGTCCTGCTCCGGGCGGCGGAGAAGCTGGGGCGGATACCTGACGCACTCGCGGTCGGTGGCTGGGTGAAGGGCACACACAACACGGAACCCCCCTCTCGGACTGGCTACTACGGCGTGGGGCCCGGATCGATTTCGGACGAGGCTGGGAAGTTCTTCGGCCAGGACGTGAAGGTATTCTCCTCCACGCACGAGCGGTCACACATAATGACCGCACTCGGCCTTTCTTCATTCCCCCAGGGCCAGCCGTTCTACTGCTTGGTGTGGGAGGGGAACATCGGGTCGTTCTACCTCATCGACGAAAACGGCGAGGTCACCCATCTCCGCCACGTCATGGCCGACCCGGGCAACAAGTACGCCTACCTGTTCGCGCTGGCCGACCCCAGCTTCCCGGCGAACAAGGGGCTGCTCAGGCTCCAGGACGCAGGCAAGCAAATGGCGTTGACGGGCTTCGCGAAGCACACCAGCCTGAACAAGGACGAAAGGGAGATCATCGACTTCCTCCTGGAGCAGGAACAGATCATCCTCAATCTAGGCAAGGACGATCTGACATGGAGCCCTTTCCATAACATAGGACTGGATTCACAGGAGTACAGGAATCTGGCCGCCAAGTTCTCGGACGCGATATTCGACCGGTTCTTCCAGTACGCGAAGGCTGAACTCACGGAGGGGTACCCTCTGCTGATCTCCGGTGGTTGCGCACTCAACTGCGAGTGGAACCGCCGCTGGCGGGAGTGTGGGCTCTTCCCCGAGGTGTTCGTGCCGCCGTGTCCGAATGACAGCGGCTCCGCGCTGGGCACGGCCATCGACGCGCAACTGCACTACACCGGGTCTGCCACGGTGTCCTGGGATGTCTATGCCGGAGAGGAGTTCGTCGAGGATGTCCCCTTCGCGTCCGACGACTACGACGTCAGGCCGCTGGACTTCGGTGAAGTAGCCGCCTCCCTGGCGGCCGGCAACGTGATCGGCTGGGCCCAGGGCCGGTGGGAGATGGGCCCGCGAGCGCTCGGCAACCGCTCGATCCTGGCCGCGCCGTTCACGACGGAGTCGATGACCCGACTCAACGGGATCAAGAAGCGTGAAAGCTACAGGCCGATCGCACCGATCACTCTGGAGTCCGACGCCGCGAACTGGTTCAGCGGTTCGATTCCGGATCCCCACATGCTCTACTTCAGCAAGGTGACGTCGGATTCTCTCCAGGCCGTCACTCATGTCGACGGCACGGCGCGCGCGCAGACGGTGACACCGGAACAGAATCCCCGGATGGCTCGCCTGCTGACGGAATTCCGCGACATCACCGGATACAGCGTCCTGTGCAACACCTCCCTCAACTTCAACGGGCGGGGCTTCATCAACCGGACGAGCGACCTGATCCAGTACGGCGAAGAGCACGGGCTCGACGGTTACGTCGTAGGCAACACGTTCGCCGTCCGGCGCGGCCCCCGGGCCTGACGCAGGATCCACAGGAAGGCCTACGGGCCGGCTGCACGGTGGCGCGCTGTCCCCCCTCGTTGTCCGCAACGGGGACGCCCAGGGGGTGAACGGCCGCCACCTCCCCACCGCTCACACGTGCTGGGAAAACGGATGACCGTGTCACTCCCTGATGGGCTTCGTTCATGAGGGACACGGGCGTCACCTGGACGTTGACCGCGACCTTGGCCGAGGCAACTCCAGTTTGTCTTGCGCAGAACCAGAACCGACCGGCATCCACGACGGGGCGAACCGAGGTTTGCCCGCCCGATTCCGAGCCGGTGTCCAGCGACCTCGGCGCCGCGTGGCCGGCGCGTCGCACCCAGCTCATCTGCCGTACGCCGAGCCGGCCGGATTTCCTCTCAACACTCGGTAAGGAGAACCCCATGATCACTGCAGGGCTCAAGCTGACACACAGCGGCGGACTCGCGCTCCTTGAGGACGACAAGCTCCTGTTCAACATCGAGGTGCAGAAGCTCGCCAACAACCCTCGCTACAGCCCGGTCGCCGACCTCAGCCTGATCCCTGAGCTGCTTGCCGGGCAGGGCTTCAAGGTCTCCGATGTCGACTACTGGGCGCTCGACGGATGGGACGGCAGGGAGGCAGGCCGGATCTCCGTGCTCGACAACGGCCGTCCCATCGACCTGACCGTCGCGCCCTACCGTGAGAATGACACCGTGACCAGCCTGGTCCGTCCGGGGTCCACGGGCGAACTCCCCATCGGTGGGAAGTCGGTGGCGTACGACAGCTTCGTCCACGTGTCGAGTCACTTCGCCGCCGCCTACTGCTCCAGCCCGTTCGCCGCTCGCGGTGAGGACTCCTTCGTCCTGGTCTGGGACGGTGGCACCTTCCCCCGGCTGTACTTCGTCGACGCCGAACACGGCACCGTCGAGAACGGCGGGGAGGTCTTCCCCCTGATCGGCCACTCCTATGCCATGGCTGCCCAGTACTTCGGGCCATGGGCGCGCAGGTCCGGCGACCGGTCCAAGGTGGTGGACGACCTGTCCGTAGCCGGAAAGCTGATGGCGTACATCGCGCTGGGAGAGCCCAAGGACGCGATCCAGGAAGCCCTTCGCGACGCGTTCCACAAGAGTTTCGAAGCCCCCACCCAGGCCGTCGCGCAGTACCGCCAGGCGGTCACCGGCTGTGGCAGCAACGGCGAACCCTCACACCGTTACGTCCACGGGTACCTCAGTGACGCCGCTGAGCAGATCGGCACGCTCGGCGTCTCCGACGAGGATGTCCTCGCCAGCATGCACCAGTTCATGGAGGACCTTCTGGTCGAGCGGATCGTCGAGAAGGCCCGGCGATGGAAGGGGGACGGCCCCTGGAACCTCGCTTTCGCCGGTGGCTGCGCGCTGAACATCAAGTGGAACAGCGCGCTGCGTGCCCACCCACTGTTCAGGGATGTCTGGGTACCGCCCTTCCCCGACGACTCGGGGTCCGCCATCGGCACCGCCTGCGCCGCCTACGCGCACCTCAAGGGGGTGTCCGCTGTCCAGTGGAACGCCCGCACCGGGCCGAGCCTGGTTGCCACCCCTGATGTCCCCGAGGGCTGGACCTCTCGCGACTGTACGGTCGACGAGGTAGCCAAGATCCTGCACGAGACCGGCAAGCCGCTCGTCTTCCTGCACGGGAACGCGGAACTCGGCCCCCGGGCGCTCGGCGCACGCAGCATCATCAGCGTGGCCACCGACCCCGCGGCCAAGGACCTGCTGAACGAAATCAAGGAGCGGGAGTACTACCGCCCGGTGGCACCGATCTGCCTCGTCGAGCACGCGGAGGAGATCTTCGACCCCGGGACGCCGGACCCGTACATGCTCTTCGACCACGACGTCCGCCCGGACTGGGTGGAGCGGGTACCGGCCGTCATACACCTCGACGGCACCGCCCGCCTTCAGACCGTCAGCGTGGACGAGGACCCCGTACTCACCGATCTGCTGCGCTCCTACCACGCGCTCAGCGGAGTCCCGGTGCTCTGCAACACCAGCGCGAACCTCAACGGCAGGAGCTTCTTCCCGGACGCCGCTTCGGCCATGAAGTGGGGCCGGACCGACCACGTGTGGGCTGACGGGACTCTCTACAGCAAGAGCTGAAGGCCACTCGCGGGAGACGGCTGCCTCCGGTCAGGCCCGCCTCCTCCATGCCATGAACCTTCTCTCGGAGGATGAAACAAATTGACCAGTCAGACGAACAACCAGATCTACTTCCCGGACGCCGATGTCGCGCTGAACGAAGATGGCACTCGATTCGCGTCCTATCGCCGCGATGACACACAAGTGACCATCATTCATATCCCGCCGCACGGCTCCTTGGCGGCCCCCGCCGGCACGGAGTCCCGGGTAGGGATGGTCGTTCAGGGTCGGCTCTCCGTGACCGTCGGAGGTGTGACGAGGTCGATGGAGGCCGAGCGTGACGTCTACGTCGCCCCTCCCGGAGTGGACGTCTCGATTGCGAATAATTCCTCTGAAGAAGTCGTCGCACTCGAAATAAAACGCGCTCACGAGGGTGATTCCACACCCACCCCGAGTGAGTACTTCCTTGGCCCGTACGAGTCCCGCAAGTTCGTCGGGATGGACGTCACGTTCTTCGTGAACAACTGGATCGAGCTCATGCTCGCAGATATCCCCAGCGGCGGCGAGATGCCCTACCACAAGCACTCTCATGAGCAGGTCGGGATATGTCTGGACGGGCGCTACGAAATGACGGTCGAGAAGACGAGCAGCGAGCTGACGTTCGGCGGCACCTACTTCTGTGTGAGTCAGGAGGGTCACGGTGCCGTCAACCCCAACTCCGGTGTGGCGCGTTCCCTGAACATCTTCATTCCGCCCCGGTATCACCGGGTCTCCAAGCTGAAGAACGAGAAGGAAGCCCAGTGACACCAGCAGCGTGCGAACCGGACGGAAACCGCGAAGCCGGGCGTGCAGCAGCGGTCCACGTTCTCAAGTTGTGTCGAGAGGATGCACCATGATTCGCCATATCGTACTTTTCAAATTCAAGCCGGGCGTCGACTGGACTGATCCCAGGGCTTTGGCGGCGGAGCGCACTGCGGCTCAGGTGGGCAGTGAAGTGCCTGAGGTAAAAGAATGGCGAGTCGGCCGCAATGTGTCCCCTCGGGAGGTCGCTTACGACTTTCTTGTTGACGGGCTCCTCGAGGACATGGACAAGGTCGAAAGCTACCTTGTCCACCCCTTTCACCAGGATGCGATTCGGCAGTGGCGGGAGATCAGTGACTGGGTCATCGCCGACGTCGAGGTATAGCCCGGGTGCCACCGCGGACTCGTAGGCCCTGAGGGACACTCCGCCTCCCCCGCCCCAGTCGACTTGAAGAAGGACCGGCCCCGCCTCGGCTCATGCCGAGGCGGGGCATCTGCGTCGCCACGCGCTTCAGCGCTGTCCGAGGGGCTTCCAAGGGAGTTTTCGCCGGCCGAGGGGACAGCCCCGAGCCACCGGCAGATCGTGAAGGGCCTCTGTGAATCAGAGGCCCTTGAGAAGGAAAAGCCGCAGGTGGCGGCAGACGAGTCGGGCTGTACGCCGGGTTCTGTCGCCCTCCCTGTAGAGGGTCATGTCCCGTGACGTGGTGTAGGTGATCACTCGTGTGTGCCGAGCAGGAGGGTTGTGGTGTCCGGATAGAGGCTGTCCATGCTCTCGATGGAGAGGTAGCGGCGGGGGAAGGCAATCCATTCGTCGTGGAGTTCGGCGAGGACGGCGGTGGCGAGCCGGTTGACGGCTGCGGTGTTCGGGAAGACCTGGACGACGTCGGACCGGCGTTTGATCTCCCTGTTCAGCCGTTCGAGCGGGTTGGTCGACTGAATCTTCTTCCAGTGCTGGTGGGGCAAGTCCGCGAAGGCGGTCAGGTCCACCTTCGCGCC
This sequence comes from Streptomyces sp. NBC_00464, assembly GCF_036013915.1. Lineage (NCBI taxonomy): Bacteria > Bacillati > Actinomycetota > Actinomycetes > Kitasatosporales > Streptomycetaceae > Streptomyces > Streptomyces sp. NBC_00464. The sequence goes on from NZ_CP107899.1 coordinate 1,212,912, forward strand.
CAGCAGCATCTCTTGGACCTTGGGGAACTGCTCGCCGATCTGCGCGGTGGCCTCGGGCAACTCGATCGACCCCGCCCGCCACCATCCGCCGCCGGACCGGCTCCACCACCTCCCGCGCGCCCGGCACCACATGGCACCATCAAGTGCCATGTGGCGCCACCTGGGGCAGACAAGCCCCCTCCTCCCACTTTCGCCCACTCCGAGGACATACGTTTACGCAGGCCAAGACCGCCCCGCCGAGGGCGATCCCGACAGTCGCACCATGTGGCTTGCATGTGGCGTCATCGTGGTGCCATGATGGCGTCATGGACCTCACCTCGCACGTCGCCCCCTCCGCCGCGATGGGCGAGCTCACCCGTAAACCCGCCCCGGGCCTGGTCAGCGTACGACTGCGCGGACTCGCCCCCGGGTTCGTCGTGACACTGCCGGCCGATGGCACCACCCCCGGCAGTATCGACATCCGCCGCACCGACGCCTGACCCCCGCCGGGGCCGCCGGTCCCGGAGCACCCGGCCCCCAGCCCACCAGCCGTTCTCAGCCTTCCAACGGGAGAGCCCCATGTCTTCGTCTGTCATGCCCACATCCAGAAAGGGTGGCGGTCGCCCGTCGCCGGACGCCGTCTCCGCCGTCGGTCTGCGCAAGTCCTACGGCGACAAGGTCGTCCTCGACGGAATCGACCTCACGATCCCCGCAGGCACGGTCTTCGCGCTGCTCGGCCCGAACGGCGCCGGCAAGACCACCGCCGTGAAGATCCTCTCCACCCTCATCACCGCCGACGCCGGCGAACTGCACGTCGGCGGCCACGACCTGGCCACCGACCCGCAGGCCGTACGCGCCGCGATCGGCGTCACCGGGCAGTTCTCCGCCGTCGACGGGCTGATCACCGGCGAGGAGAACATGCTCCTCATGGCGGATCTGCACCACCTGCCCAAGAGCGAAGGGCGGCGGGTCGCCGCCGAACTCCTTGACCGCTTCGACCTCGCGGACGCCGCGAAGAAGCCCGCCGCCACCTACTCCGGCGGCATGAAGCGCCGTCTCGACATCGCCATGACCCTGGTCGGCAACCCGCGGATCATCTTCCTCGACGAGCCGACCACCGGACTCGACCCCCGCTCCCGTCACAACATGTGGCAGATCATCCGCCAACTCGTCTCCGACGGGGTCACCGTCTTCCTCACCACCCAGTACCTGGACGAGGCCGACGAACTCGCCGACCGCATCGCCGTACTGAACGACGGAAAGATCGCCGCCGAGGGCACCGCGGACGAGCTCAAGCGCATCGTGCCCGGCGGACACATCCGACTCCGCTTCACCGACCCGGCCGTCTACCGGTCGGCCGCGTCCACTCTGGGCGAGGTCACCCGGGACGACGAGGCCCTCTCGCTGCAGATCCCCAGCGACGGCAGCCAGCGGGAGCTGCGCGCCCTTCTCGACTGGCTGGACGTCGCCGGCGTCGAGGCCGACGAACTGACCGTGCACACCCCCGACCTGGACGACGTGTTCTTCGCCATGACAGGCAGCAAGCAGCCGGCCCAGGCCGCCCAGTCCAAGGAGACAGTCCGATGAGCGCCCTCTCCCTCGCCGCCCGCGACTCGTCCACGATGCTGCGCCGCAACCTCCTGCACGCCCGGCGCTACCCCTCCCTCACCCTGAACCTGCTCCTGACCCCGATCATGCTGCTCCTGCTCTTCGTCTACATCTTCGGCGACGTCATGAGCGCCGGAATCGGCGGCCCGGGCGCCAGCCGCTCCGACTACATCGCCTACATCGTCCCCGGCCTGCTGCTGATGACCATCGGCAGCACCACCATCGGCAGCGCCGTCTCCGTCTCCAACGACATGACCGAAGGCATCATCGCCCGCTTCCGCACCATGGCCATCCATCGCGGCTCCGTGCTCATCGGGCACGTCGTCGGCAGCGTCCTGCAATGCGTCGCCAGCGTGGTCCTCGTCGGCGCCGTCGGCGTGGCCATCGGCTTCCGCTCCACCGACGCCACCAGCCTCGAATGGCTGGCCGCCTTCGGACTGCTCGTCCTCTTCTCCACCGCGTTCACCTGGATCGCCGTCGGCATGGGCCTCATCAGCCCCAACGCCGAAGCCGCCAGCAACAACGCGATGCCGATGATCCTGCTGCCGATGCTGTCCAGCGCTTTCATCCCCGTCGACACCATGCCGGGCTGGTTCCAGCCGATCGGCGAGTACCAGCCCTTCACCCCCGCCATCGAAACGCTCCGGGGTCTGCTGCTCGGCACCGAGATCGGCAACAACGGATGGCTCGCCATCGGCTGGTGCGTGGGCCTCACCGTCCTCGGGTACTTCTGGTCGACCTCGAAGTTCAACAGCGACCAGAAATAGCCGCTGAGATCGCGGACCGGCCGGCGCGGCGGCAGAGGGGAAGGGCCGGCGCGACGGCCCGGGTCCGACGGCCCCGGAGCCGGTCAGGCCATCCGTACCACCTGACCGCTGTGCCGGGCGCGTTCCGCCGCCCAGACCACCAGGTGCGAGCGCAGAGCCTCGTCCGGGCCGGTGTTCACCAGCTCGCGGTCGTCGTCGGCTATCGCCGCGAGGAACGCCCGGATCAGCTCGTCGTCCGCGCCGCCGTGACCGTCCGCTGCCGACGCCCCGCCCTCGGGGTCGAAGTCGAAGACCTCCCGGGTGTCGGTGAGGAAGTCGTGGAGCGTGAGCGTACGGCCGTCGCCGTCGAGGGAGCCGTGGGTACCGAACACCCGCGTCTTGCGGAAGTCGAGACCGGTGAAGGCGGTCATGGTGAACGAGGCGGTGGCTCCGCCCTCGTACTGGAGGTTCACCACCTGGTGGTCCACGACGTCGTTGCGGCCGTTGTAGACGCACTCACCGTAGGGGCCGTCCTGGAGCGCCTTCGTCAGCCCGGCGCTCGTCACGTCGTCGGTGAGCACACCGAGCGGCCACTGCTCGAAGACCGGGTCGCCGAGGAAGCGTTCGTAGATGCGCGGGGCGGAATAGGCGCAGGTGCGTTCGACGGGGCAGGTGACGCAGCGGTCGCCGGCGCCCTCCGGCTTGTTCTCGGGACGGAAGTGGAAGAGGTTGCCGAAGGAGGAGACCTGTTCCACCGGCTTGCCCACCACATGGCCGAGCCAGTCGATGTCGTGGCACGACTTGGCGAGCAGCATCGATGACGACTCCGCTTCGATGCCCCACTTCCCTCACACCGTCTTCGAGTTCACCGCGGGAGACCCCGCGTACCTCAAGAACGGCAGCCTGGCGGTGGGGACTTCGTACACCGAGCACCGTACGGTGAGCCTGGCCAAGCAGGGCGGCACCTGGGTCATCACCGGCATCCGGCGGACACCGCTGGAGCGCCCGGCTCCGAAGCCCGCCGCCCGGTAGGACGACGCCGCCGGTCCCGCGCTACGCCACCACGCCCCGCTCCGCCAGCAGTTCGGACACCCGGTCCAGCGGCAGCGCCGGGACGTGGTGGCCGGCCCGGCCGGTCATCGACTGCGCGCCGGTGAGCACGTTGAGGACCGCCTCCTCCACCGACTCGACCACCGCGCCGTAGAAGGGGTCCATCCGGCCCCATGGCACGAAACGCATCGACTCGTACGGGGCGCTGCCGTCGTCCTCGGGGAACGTACTGGTCAGAGCACCCTCGTTGGCCGTGGAGAAGGCCAGGAAGATGTCGCCGGAGAAGTGGCTGCCGGTGGTTCCGGTGCGGGCGAGGCCGAGGGTCGCCCGCCGGGCCAGCGCCTTGCACTGGCCCGGCAGCAGGGGCGCGTCGGTGGCCACCACCACGATCACCGAGCCGGCCCCGGGCGGGACCTGGCGCTCACCGTCGGACTCCGGCGCGGGCCCGTCGGGCAGTTCGCGGCCCACCGGGACTCCGGCCACCACCAGTTCGCGCCGCGCGCCGAAGTTGGCCTGCACGAAGGCGCCCACGGTGTAGCGGTCCCCGCCGTACCCCACCACCCGCGAAGCCGTGCCCGAGCCGCCCTTGAATCCGTAGCAGCGCATGCCCGTACCGCCGCCGACGCATCCTTCCTCGACCGGTCCGGAGGATGCCGCCTCGATGGCGTCCGCCGCGTGGCGGGACTCGACGGCCGTGCCGTGGATGTCGTTGAGGTGGCCGTCCCAGGTCTCGGTGACCACCGGCAGCAGCCACTCGGGCGCCATGTCGCGGCGGTTGGCGCGCACCCACTCGACGACACCTCGGTGCACGGGCCCGACCGCGTACGTGTTGGTGATGAGCACCGGCACGGCGAGCGAACCGCTCTCCTCGATCCAGGCGGTGCCGGTCATCTCACCGTTGCCGTTGAACGAGTGCCAGCCGGCCGAGCACGGCGTGCCCACACCGTCCCTGCCGCGCGGGAGGAGGGCGGTGACTCCGGTGCGTACGTCGTCACCCTCGCAGAGGGTCACATAGCCCACCTCCACTCCGGGAACGTCCGTGATCGCATTCCACGGACCGGTTTCGCCGGTGAGGGGCAGGCCCAACTCGCGTGCCCTCATGCGCTTGTCGTCCACTGGTTCCTCCCGCGTGCCGTCGTCACCGTGCGGGCAGAGGCTACGGGAACACCCGCGGGCAGGAACAGTGCGGACCGGGTGCGCCGCCCGTCAGGCCTTTTCGCTCCGGACCGGCTCGTCGGTGACCTCGCCGTGACTCATCCACGGCCGTGCGAGCAGCACCAGGCAGACGCCCGCCAGTGCGAGGGCGATGAGGATGACGACGGCCATGGGAGTCGCACTGTCCTCGCCGAAGAGGCCCACGAGCGGCGAGGCCACGGCGCCGAACAGGAACTGGAGTCCGCCGATGAGCGCCGAGGCCGCGCCCGGTGCGCTGCGGCCCAGGCTCTGGCCGATGCTCATGGTGGAGGGGAAGATGATCGCGATGCCGGAGATGGCGACGAAGAGGCAGCTCCAGGTGACGGCCAGGTTCTCCCCGGTCACGGCCGGAAGGGCGACCAGGGCCACGGCGCCGATGCCCGAGACGGTGAGCCCCGCGATCAGGAGCGTGTTCAGCCGGACCCGTGCGGAGAGACGCGCGAAGGTGACTCCGGCGATCAGCATGCCCACGGCGTTCGACGCGAAGATCAGCGAGTAGGCGGTGGGCGATACGCCGTGCACGTTCTGGAAGACGAAGCTGGAGCCGCTGATGTAGGCGAACAGGGCCGCCGAGGTGAAGCCGAGCACGAGGACGTAGCCCATGAAGGCGCGGTGCCTGAGCAGCGTGCCCATGGTGCGGAAGGTGCCGCCGAGTCCTCCGCTGTGCCGGCGTTCGGGTGGCAGCGTCTCGGGGACCTTCTTCAGTACGGCGAACATCAGCAGCGCGCCGAGGACGGCGAGGGTGACGAAGACCGCGCGCCAGGTCGAAAGCGACAGGACCGCGCCGCCGATGACCGGCGCGGCGATCGGCGCGATGCCGAGGATCTGCGAGAGCAGCGCGAAGTAGCGGGGTACGTCCGCTCCGCGGAAGCAGTCGGTGATCACCGCGCGGGCGAGCACCATGCCGGCAGCGCCCGCGAAGCCCTGGAGGAAGCGGGCGGCGGTGAGCAGTTCCACGTTCGGTGCGACCGCGCACAGCAGCGAGAAGAGGACGAAGCCCGCCGATCCGGCGAGCAGGAGCCTGCGGCGGCCCCAGCCGTCGCTCAGCGGGCCGATCAGCAGCTGGCCCACGACCATGCCGACGAGGAAGGCGGTCAGTGTGAGCTGTACGGCCGAGCTGCTCGCGTGCAGCGTGGCGCCCATCGAGGGGAATCCGGGCACGTACATGTCGGTGGCGAGCGGGGCCACCGCGGTGAGCGCGCCCAGTACGGCGATCAGGGCGCCGGCCTGCTTGGGGGACACGGGCGGTGCGGACGGCCGCGGGCCGGAGGGGGTCCGGGCAGCCTGGGACACCGCCTCGTCCGAGGCGGGGGAAGGAGATAGCATGGAGTTAAAGGTAGCTGATGGTTCACTGGTTAACAAAGGAGTGCTGGTGCAGTCCCATCCCGATGGTGTCCGCGACGACTGGGTCCGTCACAATCCTGGGCTCGACGCCTCCGCCATGGAGGTCGTGGGCCTCGTCAAGCAGGTGTCCGCGCTCTTCAACCGTGCCCTGGAGCCGGTCTACGAGGGCGCTCCCCTCACCATCCCCGAGGCCGACCTGCTCATTCCGCTCCGCCATGCGACCGAGCCGGCCATCGCCCGCCGGCTGGCCGACAACATGGGGATGTCGCGCGCCGGGGTCAGCAAGACGCTGGCCAAGCTGGAGAAGCGCGGCCACATCGCACGCACGCCGAACCCGGCCGACCGGCGGGCCGCGCTCGTGACGATCACGGAGTCGGGCAAGCAGGCCATCGACCGGATCTTCCCGCGCCAGCTCACCACCGAGGCGGAACTGCTGGCCGGTCTCGGCGAGGACCGGGCGAGGGTGGTGGACGCCCTCGCCCTCCTCGCCGAGGTGATGGAGGACGGGCTGGCGAACGGCGGGCGCGGCCGCGACCTCGGCCTCGGTCTCAGCCAGATCCGCGCGCCCCAGGACATCACGGCCGACCGGGAGTAGCCGCCACGCCGGGGAGTCCCCGCCGCACCACACCAGGAACTCCCCCGCCGCCCGGGGCCCCGCCCGCATCACCCGTTCGGGCCACGCCGGTCGCCGTTCCCCGGCGGCCGTTCGACGATCGGGATTCGGTCGATCGAGGGGAGAGGTCTGTCATGGACCCACAGGACGGTTACGAGTGGCAGGCGCAGCAGACCGGATACGTACCGCCCCAGCATCAGCCCCGGCCCCAGGCCCCCCGCGTGGACGCCGGGCGGCTGTGGGCGGGCGGTGCCATGACCGCCGTCGTGGCCGCGCTCACCGCCGTGGTCGGGCTGTTGCTGATCCGCGGAGTGCTGGGCGTTCCCGTGTTCGCGCCTGAGGGTGACGGGGCGATGGGTGACGCGTCGACGGGTGTGCTGGCCATGGGGGCGACCCTCGCCGCCCTGGTGGCCACCGGCCTGCTGCACGTCCTGATTCTGGCGACGCCGCAGCCGGGCACGTTCTTCGTCTGGATCGTCACCCTCGCCACCGCCGTCATGGTGCTGCTGCCCTTCACCACGTCCGCCGCGCTGGACGCCAAGATCGGTTCGGCCGCGCTGTACCTCGTCATCGGCATCGCGATCGGCTCCCTGCTGTCCGCCGCCGGCCGCAGCGCGATGCGCCGGGAGTACTGAAGGGCTCAGCTCTCCTCGGTGAGCTGCTCGTCGAGTTCGTCGAAGAGCAGCTCGCCGTGGTCGATCTGGCCCGTGCGGTACGCGGATCGGGCGACCAGGTGCGCGGCCACCGGGCCGGTCATCAGCTGGAAGAAGCCGATCAGCGCCAGCGTCGCAAGGTCCATGCCGCTGCGCAGCCGCAGCGCGACCCCGGCCAGCACCAGCAGCATGCCGAGGGACTGCGGTTTGGTCGCTGCGTGGCTGCGGGACAGGACGTCGGGCAGCCGCAGCATGCCGATCACTCCGAGCAGGCAGATCGCCGCGCCGATCAGCAGCAGGACCGCGCCGGCCGTGTCGACGATCTGGAGCCAGAGACTCATGGTGCCTCCTTGTCGGTCCGCCGGTCGCCGTCCGTGTGCGGGTGGGCCGGCGGCCGGTCGCGTACCGCGATGAAGCGCGCGATGCCGACCGATCCGGTGAAGCCGAGGAAGGCCAGCACCAGCATGATCGGGAAGTAGAACGGGTCCCGCGCGAGGGCGGACTTGGCGCCGAGCCCGGCGATGATGAGCGCCGCGCAGACATCCAGCGAGATCGCCCGGTCCAGCATCGAGGGACCGCGCCAGATGCGGAACAGCAGCCCCGCTCCGGCGAGGACGATCAGGACGACGGCCGCGGTCAGCAGTACCCGGTCGACGGTCTCCGGCCCGCTCATGCGCCCTCCTCCCCGTCTTCCGGCCGCTCGCCGGTGTGCGGCGGCGACGGGGGCGGTCCGGCGACGCGGTCGATCTCGTCGCGGGTGCCGAAGGCCCGGACGGTCAGCTCCTCCATGCGCCAGACGGAGCGCCGGGCCGCGACCAGCGCGGCGGGCCGGTCCGCGTCGAGGACGTGCACGAAGACGGTGGCGGTGGCGCGTCGCACCTCGACGACCGATCCGCCCGGCACGTTCGACACCGCGACGGCCGTCGCGGTGAGCATCAGGTCCGAGCGGCAGCGCAGCGGTACGGCGATGACGGCGGCCCGGTGCGGGTGGTCCGCGAAGATCTGCCGGGTGACCCGCACGCCGGAGGTGTACATGTCGTAGAGCAGATACGTGACCAGCCGCAGGATGCCCCAGGGGTGCAGCCGCAGCCCCAGATCGACCGGCGGCAGGGGAAAGGCCAGACAGACGGCCACCGCGACCACGACGCCGGTCAGCACGTTGGCCCAGTTCAGGCTGGACCAGAGCAGCACCCAGATGACGGTGAGCCAGGCGATCAGCGGGAGTTCGAGCACCCGCGGCCGCCGGCTGCCGAACTCGCAGCTGAACGGGGGCAGGTTCTTGTTCCGGTTGGGGAACGTGATCATGCGTTTCACCGGCCGAGCACCGCCTCGATGTAGGGGACCCGCGCGATGAGTTCGGCGGCCGAGCGGTCGGTGTACGAGGTGAGCGGCCCGGCGAACACGGTGAAGGCGAGGCCGAGCGCGACCGTGGCCGCGGTGGCCCAGGTCATCAGATGCGGCAGCTTGGTCGTGGTGGTGACGGCATGGCCGTGGAGGGTGGCCGCGACCGCGCGCCCGGCCGGCTCGTAGCGGGGGCGTACCCCTTCGTCGCCGGTGCCGGGCATCCGGTCGGGGCCCTCGTCGCTGTCGTCGTCGCCGCTGTCGTCGTCCGACTCCAGGACCGTGCCGTCGGCGGCCTGGCCGGGCGGTGCGGCCCGCCAGAACGCGAGGTTCCAGACCTTGGCCATCACGTACAGCGTGAGCAGGCTGGTCGCCGTGGACCCGATGACGAGGATCCAGGCCCAGACGCTGCCGTCGGCGACACCGGCCCGCATGAGTCCGAGCTTGCCGATGAAGCCGGAGAGCGGCGGAATGCCGGCCAGGTTCATCGCGGGTACGAAGAAGAGGACGGCCAGCAGCGGGGCGGCCTTGGCGATGCCGCCGAGCCGGGTCAGCTCGGTGGTGCCGCCCCGGCGTTCGATCAGTCCGGCCACCAGGAACAGCGTGGTCTGGACGGTGATGTGGTGGACGACGTAGACAATGGCGCCGCCGTACGCCTGTCTGGTGGCGAGGCCGATCCCGAAGACCATGTAGCCGATGTGGCTGATGAGGGTGAAGGAGAGCAGCCGCTTCAGGTCGGTCTGTGCGACGGCGCCCAGGATGCCGACGACCATCGAGGCGAGTGCCGCGGCCATCAGCAGGTCGCCGAGCCGGTTGCCGGGGAAGAGCAGGGTCTCGGTGCGCAGCATGCAGTAGACGCCGACCTTGGTGAGCAGTCCGGCGAAGACCGCGGTGACGGGGGCGGGCGCGGTCGGGTAGGAGTCGGGGAGCCAGGCGGCGAGGGGGAAGACGGCGGCCTTGATGGCGAAGACGGTCAGCAGCATCGCCTGGATCAAGGTCTGGACGCCCAGCGGGAGTTGGGCGAGGCGGCCGGCCAGCTGGGCGAAGTTGGCGGTGCCGGTGGCCGCGTACGTCATGGCGATGGCGGTGAGGAAGAGCATCGAGGAGAAGAGGGAGATGATCACGTAGGTGGAGCCCGCCCGGATCCGGGGGCCGGTTCCGCCGAGCGTGAGCAGGACGAAGCTGGCGACCAGCATGATCTCGAAGCCGACGTACAGGTTGACCAGGTCGCCGGCGAGGAAGGTGCAGGAGACCCCGGCGACCAGGATCAGGTAGGCGGGGTGGAAGACGGCGACCGGGGTCTCCTCGTCCCGGTCGGCCATGCCCTGGCCCAGGGAGTAGACGAGGACGCAGAGGGTGACGGCCGAGGAGACGGTCAGCATCAGTCCGGAGAGCCGGTCGGCGACCAGGGTGATGCCGAGCGGCGGGGCGAAGTCGCCGAGGTGCACGGTGAGCGGGCCGTTCGTGTCGGCGCCGATCATCAGGGCGGCGGAGAGGCCCAGTACGGCGGTGAGCACGGCGACGCTGATGAAGCGCTGGAACTGTTTGAGCCGGGTGCCGAAGGCGAGGCTCAGGCCGGTGGCGCAGAGCGGCAGCAGCACCGGCAGCGGGACGAGTGCGTTCACCCGGTGTCTCCTCGGTTCGCGTCGTCGGGGGTGGCGGGGGTCCCGGGCCCCTGGGCGGTCCGTTGGGCCGCGTAGTCCTCCGGGTCCGCGCCCAGGACGTCGTGCCACAGGTCCCCGCTCGCGTCCCGGCCGCGGGCCTGGAGGGCGCGGTCGGCGCGCAGCCTGGCCCGCAGGCGGTGGCGCTCCTCGCGGTAGCGGCGGCGGGCCTCGGCCGTGCGGTCGGACTCGGCGCGGTACTGGTCGCGCAGTTCGTTGCGCTCCCCCAGCACCTCGGCGCGCAGCACGATGCGCCGGTCCTCCTGATCGTCGTGGACCTCGTCCGTGCCGGTCAGCTGGTGGCTGCGGTAGGCCATGGCCAGGAGGAACGCGGTGGTGGCGAGGGTGATGACGATCGCGGTGAGGGCGATGGCCTGGGGCAGCGGGTCGGTGACCCGGCTCAGGTCGACGCCGTAGAGGAGGGGTGCGCGGCCGGCCGATCCGGTGGCGGACAGGACGAGCAGGTTGATCCCGTTGCCCGCGATGACCGCCCCCAGCAGGATCCGGGTGAGGGGCCGGGTGAGCATGAGGATGCCGCCGACCGCGCACAGGACCGCGGCGGTGGCGAGGAGCGAGGCGCTGACGGTCATGGGGTGGCGCCTCCCGTTTCGGGGGCGGGGCCGGCCGCGTGCCCGGCCGCCGCCTGTTCGGCGGCCGCCCGCTCGATCTGGCGGTCGATCTTGGCGCCCAGGGCCCGCACGATGTCCAGCACCACGCCCAGGACCAGCAGATAGACCCCGCAGTCGAAGATCACCGGCGTGCCGAAGTGGTAGTCGCCGATCAGCGGGAGGTGTCCGTGGTGGGTCCAGGCGTGCAGGACCGTGCCGTCCGCGAGGCCGAGCAGGGCCACTCCGGTGGACAGGAACAGGCCGAGGCCGGTGAAGAGTCCTGGCTGCAGGGGCGCTGCCTCGGCGAGTTCGAAGCGGCCGCCCGCCAGGTAGCGGGTGATCAGTGCGACCCCGGCGACCAGCCCGGCGACGAATCCGCCGCCCGGCATGTTCTCGGCGCAGAACAGCAGATACACCGAGAGCACCAGGATCGGGTGGAACAGCAGCCGGGCCACCACCTCGAAGACGACGGAGCGGTGCTCGGGGGCGAGTGTGGCGCCGGCCGCGAGCCAGCTGCGCTCCGGTGCCCCTTCGTCGCCCTGCGGCAGTCCCGTCAACGGGGTGGTGGTGACCGACCAGGCAGTGCTTCCCTGCACCTCGGGCGGTGCTGCCGCTCCCTCGGCCCGGCGGTGCAGATAGATCAGGCTCGTCACGCCGATCGCCGCGGCGGCCAGGACGGCGGACTCCCCCATCGTGTCCCAGGCCCGCAGGTCCACCAGGATCGTGGCCACCACGTCCTTGAGGCCGTGGTGCGCGGTCTCCTCGACCATGGCGGCGCCCGCCGGCTCCGCGGTGCGCGCGGCCGCCGCGACCCACACCACCACGCTCAGGGTGGCCGCCGCGGCCAGCGCCACCGGGATGCGGACGGCCCGCCGCCAGGTGCTCACCGACTCCTGGAAGTGCACCGGCATCCGCCGCAGCACCAGCACGAACACGATCATCGACACGGTCTCCACGCAGAACTGCGTGAGCGCCAGGTCCGGTGCGCCCTGGACGACGAAGAGCAGCGCGGTCCCGTATCCGGTGAGTCCGGCCAGCACCACGGCCTTCATGCGCCGCCTGACGGTCAGGCAGAAGAGCGCCGCCGCGCAGGTCAGCACCGCGACGGCGCCCTGGAGCGGTACGTCCCAGAGCCGCGGCGCCTGGGCGCCGCGCCAGGGCCGGTCGACGCCGAGCACGGCGAGCTGGCCGGCGAGCATCACGAGCAGCGTGGTGGCGAGGTAGACGGACAGCGAGCCGCGCTGGACGAAGCCGGTGATCTGGAGGGAGAGCCGTTCGAGGCCGAGCAGCAGATGCCCGAAGACGCTGTCCGCGGTCGGCCAGGCGATCCGCCGGGAGAGGCGGGTGACGGTGCCGCGCGCGGCAAAGAGCACCGCACCGCCCACCGTGGCGACGGCCGACAGCAGCAGGGCGGTGCCCCAGCCGTGCCAGAGCGCGAGGTGGTAGGGGTGGGCGGAGGCGGGGAAGGCGTCCGCGTACGCACTCAGCAGCCGGTCGGTCCACCCGACGCCGGGGCCCAGCACCAGTCCGCAGGCCGCGAGCAGGGCGGGCGGGGCGAGGAAGGCCCAGCCGACCCGGTGGACCGGGGTGTCGGCGACACCGGGCTTGCGCCAGAAGGCACCCCAGACGAACCGGACGGTGTACGCGACGGTCAGCATCGAGCCCGCCACGGTGATGCCGAGCGCCCAGCGGTCGGCCGTGTCGCCGTGCATCAGCGCGTCGAAGGCGGCCTCCTTCGCGGCGAAGCCGAGCAGCGGGGGCAGTGCGGCCATGGAGGCGGCGGCGGTCACGGCGACGGCGCACACGTACGGCAGCGACCGCCCCACGCCGGAGAGCCTGCGCAGGTCCCGGGTTCCGGCCGCATGGTCGACGATGCCGGTGACGAGGAACAGCGGCGCCTTGAACAGGGCGTGACCGAGGATCATGACGCCTGCGGCCAGCGCCGCGTCGCGGTTGCCGACGCCGGCGAGCAGGGTGAGAAAGCCGAGCTGGCTGACGGTGCCGTAGGCGAGGACGAGCTTCAGGTCGTGGAGCCGCAGGGCCCGCCAGCCGCCGAGCAGCATCGTCGCGGCGCCGAGGATCATCACGACGGGCCGCCAGACGGGTACGTCGGCGAAGCCCGGGGCGAGCCGGGCGACGAGATAGACGCCGGCCTTGACCATGGCCGCGGCGTGCAGATAGGCGCTGACGGGGGTGGGCGCGGCCATGGCGTTCGGGAGCCAGAGGCTGAACGGCCAGATCGCCGATTTCGACAGGGCCCCGCACAGGATCAGCACCACGGCCACGGAGACGGCGAGGCTCGCGCCGGGCGGGTCGGCGAGGATCGCGGAGATGCGGTAGGTGCCCGATGCCTGGCCGATGATCAGAAAGCCGACCAGCATGGCGAGTCCGCCGAGCGTGGTGACGGTGAGCGCCTGGAGGGCGGAGCGGCGGCTGTGCCGCTGTTCGCTGTCGAATCCGATCAGCAGGTAGGAGAAGACCGTGGTCAGCTCCCAGAACACATAGAGCGAGATCAGGTCGTCGGCGAGGACGAGGGCGAGCATGGCACCGGCGAAGGCGAGCAGGTTCCCGGCGAATCCCGCCAGTTGCGGGGTGTCGTCGGTGAAGTAGGAGGCGCAGTAGAGCAGGACGAGCGTGCCGACGCCCGCTGCGAGCAGCACCATGAGTTCGGCGAGTGCGTCCAGGCGCAGGGCGACGGAGACGTCGTACGCGGGGATCCAGGTCCACGACCAGGTGACCGAGGCGCCGGAGGCCGCCGTGTCCCACTGGGCGAGCGCCCAGCAGGTGGTGGCGGCCGGGGGCAGCGCGAGGACCACGAAGGCGCGTGCGCCGAGGCGCCGCACCAGCGGGCGCGCGCACGCGGCGAGGACGAAGTGGAGGATGACGAGCGCGGTCATACGGCCCCGCCGAGTGCCCCGCGCCCGTCCCGGGAGGGGGTCCGGGGCCCGGCCGTCCGTGCCGCACCGGCCGGTGCGGCAGGGGCGGGCGCCGTACGACGGGTCGCGGCACCGGGGAGTACGGCGCAAGGAGTAACAGAACAGGCAATGGGCACTAAATACAGATATATCCCCAGCCTCGCTTCACCCGTACGGCGCGCCGCGCCCACTGCGGCGCACTGGGATCAGCCCCGGTCGGCGGCCCCGGCCGGAACACACTCGGCGGCATACGGACGGTCACACACGGGCGGCCGCACGCGGAACGGTCAAGGGTGACGCGCCGTCACCAGCGCTCCGTACGGGCTCGGGCGGCACTCCGGGCCGACGCGACCACCCCTCGGCCGCGTCGTCGTAACGTCACTTTCCGGACAGCTCCGCGCGTTGATGGTGATTCCGTGGGTGATCGGTGTTGCACATGTGAGCCCGCTTCCTTTTCATTTTTGCAGTGTGACTAATATCTATCTGTCGAAGTTTCCAACGGATTTGGCCAGTCGCGAGGCTGGCATCACGTCAAGGAGCATGCCCTGCGCACGCGCGCGTCACGGCGGAGCGACTCGACCACAATGTCGCTGCGGACGGCCCTGCTCGTCTTGGCCATCGTCCCCGGTGTAGCACTGGCCGCCCTCTGGGCCGTCACCAGTGGTCAGACTCTGCTCGACTTCCAGAGGCAGGCAGCCCAGGGGCAGTTGGCCCAGAAGGCCGGCCAGCCGTCCAACATCGTTTACTACAACCTGCAGGAGGAGCGACGGCTCAGCGCCGAAGCTCTGGCCAGGCACGGAGGTGTCACCGAGGCACTGCGCAAGCAGCGCAAGCTCACCGACGAAGCGATCACCGGCTTCCAGTCCCTCTCCGACATCGCCACCGACGACGCCCCGGGCGAAGTCCGGGACGCGGTCGTCCAGGCACGTACGGCGATCACCCAACTCCCGGCACAGCGCACCCTCGTCGACGAGGGCGACAAGGACCAGCAGAAGGCCGTGTACCGCTACTACACGGACCTGATCGCCGTCGACCTGAAGCTCTTCACCGCGCTCAGCCATGTGGACAACGGCCAGATCACCACGATCTCGCAGCCGCTGGTCGACCTGTTCTGGGCCAAGGAGATGATCTCGCGCTCGGACGCGCTGCTGGCCCGTGGCTGGCCCGAGGGCAAGCTGAGCACGGAGGACCTCCAGCAGGTCCGGCAGGCTGTTTCCGGCCAGTCCTTCCAGTACACCACCAAGGTCGTCCCCTTCCTTCCGGCGGACGAGAAGGCCATGTGGGAGGAGATCTCCGGCAGTTCGGCCTGGAAGACCAAGACCCAGGTGGAGACCCAGGTGCTGCGGCCCGCCGCCCCGGACAGCTCCGGCTACGTCCGCCTCGGCGCCGAGGAGAAGACCTGGCGCGGCGCGATGGACGAGCTCACGCCCCAGCTGGTGAAGCTGATGGAGCACCGCACCGACGTCGTCGTCGCGAGCGGCAAGGACAGTGTCATCTCCCTGCTGATCCGAGTCGTGATCACCACGGTCGTCGGCCTCCTCGCCGTCGTCGCGGTCATCTGGATCACCTGGCGCCTCACCCGCAATCTGCGCCGCCGGATCGGCAGGCTGCAGGAGCGGGCCGAGGAGCTGGAGAAGTCGCTGCCCGACGTCGTCGAGCGGCTCGGCAAGGGCGAACGCATCGATGCCGAGGCCGAGGCCCGTGCCATCGGGCACGACCGCAAGGCCGGCGGCAAGGCCGACGAGCTGACCCAGCTCGGTGACGCGCTCGACCTGGCACGCACCAGCGCCATTCAGGCGGCCGTCAAACAGGCCGACCAGCACCGCGGATTCGAGCGGCTGCTGCAGCGCATCGCGCGCCGTACCCAGCAGTTGATCGGCCAGCAGCTGAAGAAGCTGGACGAGCTGGAGCGCAAGCACGAGGACCCCGAGGTGCTGGACGGCCTCTTCGACCTCGACCACCTCACCGCCCGCCTCCGGCGTTACGAGGAGAACCTCGTGATCCTCGCGGGCGGCTCCCCGCACCGCCGCTGGCGCAAGCCCGTACCACTGCTGGACGTCATGCGCTCCGCCCAGGGTGAAGTGCAGGACTACCGGCGCGTGGTGATGGATCTGGACGGCGCCCCATGGCTCTCGGAGCGGGCTGTCGGCCCGGTCTCCCACGTGCTGGCGGAACTGATCGAGAACGCGCTCACGTTCTCCAAGCCGCCCAGCCCCGTCGAGGTCAGGGCGGCCCGGGTCAGCCGGGGCCTGGCCATCGAGGTCGAGGACCGCGGGCTCGGCATGGACGAGGACCAGCTGGCCGAGGCCAACGAGCTGATGAGCAGGCCGCCCCGGATGGACGTGCTCGCGCACGCCGACGACATCCGGCTGGGTCTGTACGTGATCGCGCGCCTCGCCGACCAGCACGGCCTGCGGGTGGAGTTCCGCCAGTCGGCCTTCGGCGGCACCCGGGTCGTCCTTCTCGTCCCCGACGCGCTCACCGTCCCCGGTCCGCACTCCGGTCCGGTGGCCGTGCCGTCCCCCGAGGACATGAGCGCCGAACCGGCCCCGGCACCCGCCCCGACCCACGACGCCGACGCGCTTCCCAGCCGGGGCCGCGGTCAGGCGCTCGCCGGAGTCACGGCACTGCACGCCGCGAACGCACCGTTCGAGACCACCGGTGCGCCCTACACGGTGGCGGACGAGCCCTTCCCCGACCGGGAGGAGCAGCCGCAGCCGGCCCCCGCCGAAGACCCGTTCGGTGACCCGGGGACTCCGTACACCCCCTACGCCGGCAGCACGACGGGGAGTACGTACGACCTCACCGCACCCCTGTCCCCGTACGGCGGCGCGAACCGGAACGCGTACGGCAACCAGAACGACGCCGCGTACGGCGGCTCCCCCCAGGACCCGTACGCCGGTGCCGAGCAGCCGTACATGAAGGCCGAGGGCCAGTACCCGGTACCGCACCAGCCCTACCAGACGCCCGAGGAGCCGTACATGACTCCGCACCAGCCGTACCCGGGGACGTACACGGCGGGCGTCACCGACCGGACCGGCTTCCCGGTCCCCGGGCCCCGGCAGCCGGAACCGGCTTCGGGACACCCCGGGCAGCTGCCCGTGGCCGAGCCCGACCATCCGGCTCCCCCGGCTGCGGGCACGACCGGCCGGGAGAGCGGGCCGGGGCGGCCCGCGCTGCCGGCAGCACCCGCCGCGGAACCCCCGTTGCCGCGCCGGGTGCGACAGGCCAGCCTCGCGGACGAGCTGCGGATCACCCCGGCCTCCGGACCTGCCGCGCCCCAGCCGCCGGGCCGGGCCGATAACCCGGTGCCCCGGCCGGCCCCCCGCCGCGCCGGTGCCGCCATCGGAGCCTTCCAGCGTCGGTCCCGCGCCGCCCGCGCGACCGACGAGCCGCCGACGCAGCCCACCCCTCCCGCACCCCTCCCCACGAGAGAAGAACGGTCATGACACGCACAACCGCCACTCACCAGGACCTCGACTGGCTGCTCGACGGTCTGGTGGACTCGGTGGCCGAGACCCTGAACGCCGTGCTGCTCTCCGACGACGGCCTGGTCGTGAGCCACTCGCGCACCGTCGAGCGGTCCGACGCCGAGCGGCTGGCCGCCATCTGCACCGGCCAGCAGAGCCTGGCCCGCGGTGTGGGCCAGCTCTTCAACGGCGGCGGCGTGCATCAGGTGATCGTCGAGCTGTCGGATCTGTGGCTCTTCATCATCTCGGCCGCCCAGGGCACGCACCTGGCCGTCGTCGCCTCCCAGGAGGTGGACGCCGAGATCATGTCGCTCGCCATGCACAACCTCGTCCAGCAGGTCGGCCAGAAGCTCACCACCCCCGTGCGGAACGACTTCCACGCCTTCGGCGGCGGGGACGGGCTGCGCGCGTGACCCCGCCCTGGGAGGACGAGGAGACCGATGAGGGCTGGGCGGACGCGGAGGACGGGGCGGGCACGATGGTGCGCCCGTACACCATCACCCGCGGCCGGACCGCACCCGAGCGGGACGACTTCAGCCTCATCACCGTGCTGACCACCGCGAGCGACCCGCGGGACGGACACGGCGCGGCGGTCCATCCGGGCAGGCTCCAGCCGGAGCACCGGATGATCCTGGACCGGTGCCGGCGCCCCGCCGCTGTCGCCGAGGTCTCCGCGGACCTCAACCTCCCGGTCACGGTGACCAAGATCCTGCTGGCGGACCTGGTCGCCCAGGGCCTGCTGCTCGCCCGTGCGCCCCTTTCGGTGGCCCGGGCGGCCGGCGGTGCCGACATGGGAATGCTGGCCGCCCTTCGTGACGGACTCGGGAGACTCTGAGCCAAGATGACCATCAGTCAGGCGGCCCCCGCCGCAGTAAAGATCCTGATCGCCGGCGGCTTCGGCGTCGGCAAGACCACCCTCGTGGGCGCCGTCAGTGAGGTCGCGCCCCTGCGCACCGAGGAGTTCCTGACCAAGGCGAGCATCGGCGTCGACGACCTGGCCGGTGTCGGGCAGAAGGACACGACCACCGTGGCCCTGGACTTCGGCCGGATCACGGTCAGTCCCGAGCTCGTCGTCTACCTGTTCGGCACCCCGGGCCAGGAGCGCTTCTGGTTCATGTGGAACGACCTGGTCAACGGAGCCCTCGGCGGCGTCGTGATCGCCGACACCCGGCGGCTGGAGACCAGCTTCGCCTCGATCGACTTCTTCGAGAGCCGGGACATCCCGTTCGTCGTGGCGATCAACTGCTTCCACGGCCACAACACCCGCACCCTGGACGAGATCAGGGCTGCTCTCGACCTCGATCCGCATGTCCCCCTGCTGGTCGGCGACGTACGCGAGCGGCCCTTCGGCCGTGACGTGCTGCTGGCCCTCGTGGACCACCTGATGAGCCTGCCCGTCGCGGCCGGCTGATCCCCCTCCCCCGAAACCTCGCACTTCTTCTCGTACTGGAGAGATCCGATATGGCAACACCTCTGCGCGTCCTGATCCACGGCGGCGGAATCGGCGGGCTGACGCTCGCCACCGCCCTGGCCCGGCGCGGCCACACGGTCGAGGTCGCCGAACTCCGCAACGAGCTGGACGCCCTGGGCGTCGGCATCATCCAGCCGTCCAACGCCCTGCACGTCATGCGGGAGATCGGGGTCCTCGACGACTGCCTCAAGGCGGGCTTCGAGTGGGAGGTCCTGACCATCGCCGACCCGGCCGGCAACACCCTGGCGGCCATACCGCAGCCCCGGATGGGCGACGCGCCCTCCAACAACGGCATCCCGCGCCCCGCGCTCGCCCAGGTGCTCGGCGCCGCGGCCACGGCGGCCGGGGCGACGATCCGCTTCGGCGCCACCATCTCGGAGCTCACCGATGACGGCGAGGGCGTGGACGTCACCCTGTCCGACGGTTCCGCCGCGCGCTGGGACCTGGTCGTCGGCTTCGACGGCATCGGCTCGCCGCTGCGCACCCGGCTGTACGGCGACCGCTACGCCCCCCAGTACACCGGCTTCGCCAACTGGCGGGTCACCGTGCCCCGTCAGGAGCAGGTCCGGGGCGTCGTGATGAGCACCGCGGGCCAGGCCGCCAAGGCGCTGCTCACCCCGATCACGGACGAGCTGATGTACCTGGGCGCAGTGTTCGCCGAGTCCGAGGACTTCCGGCCCGACGCGGAGAAGGCGCACGAGCAGCTCAAGGAGCGGCTGCCGATGTTCACCGGCCCGGTCGCCGAGGCGCTCGCCGCGGTCACCGGACCGGAAGCGGTGGTGTACTCGCGGATCTCCCAGGTGACCGTCGAGGAGCCGTGGCACGTCGGCCGGGTGGTCCTGGCCGGTGACGCCGCGCACGCGAGCACCCCGCACCTCGCGCAGGGTGCGGCGATGGCCGTGGAGGACGCGCTGGTGCTCGCCGAGGCGCTGGACGCCGAGGCGGACGTCGCGGCCGCACTCGACGCCTGGGAGGCGCGCCGCCGCCCCCGCGCGATGTGGGTGCAGGCCCTGTCGCACGCCGTGCTCAAGCAGGAGACGGGCGGGGAGACGACGCCCGAGGAGGACGAGCTGCTGAAGGTCGGCATCCCGGGTGCGGCGCACGTGCTGGTGCAGCCGTACTGATCGCCCCGGACGCCCCGTCCCGGCCCGGATTCCCGGGCCGGGACGGGGCGTTCGCGCTGTCAGGGCAGGACCGCCACCCCGTCGATCTCGACCAGTGCCTGTTCGTCCCAGAGCCGTGCTGCCCCGATGACCGCCATCGCCGGGTAGTCGCGGCCGGCCAGCCGCCGCCAGATGCGGCCCAGTTCGGCGGCGTTCGCCCGGTAGTCGGCGACATCGGTGGCGTAGACCGTGACCCGGGCCAGGTCCGCGGGGGCGCCGCCGGCCGCGCGCAGGGCGCTGAGGAGGTTGGTGAGCGCGGTGGTGAACTGCTCGGGGAGGGTGCTCCCGGTGATGTCGCCCCGCTGGTCCAGGGCGGTCTGCCCGGCGAGGAAGACCAGTTGGCTCCCGGTGGCGGTGACCGCGTGCGAGAAGCCGGTGGGCGGTGAGAGTTCGGCGGGGTTGATCCGGTGGATCGGACTCATGCGGACGGCTCCCGGGTCGCGTACAGCTCCTTGGCGATGATGGTGCGCTGGACCTCGCTGGCGCCCTCGTAGATGCGGGGGGCGCGGACCTCTCGGTAGAGGTGTTCGAGCAGATGGCCGCGGCGCAGGGCGCGGGCGCCGTGCAGTTGCACGGCGGTGTCCACGACGTACTGCGCGGTCTCGGTGGCGTACAGCTTCGCCATCGCGGCCCGGCGCGGCACCCCTGGCTCGCCCGCGTCGTACGCCGCGGCGGCCGCGTACACCAGGAGCCGGGCGGCCTCGGTGCGGGTGGCCATCTCCGCGACCTGGTGGGAGACGGCCTGGAGGTCGCTCAGCGGTCCGCCGAACGCGGTGCGGGTGGCGGTGTGCTCCACGGTGGCGTCGAGCGCGGCGCGGGCCATGCCGATGGCGAAGGCGCCGACGCTGGGCCGGAAGAGGTTGAGGGTGTTCATGGCGACCCGGAAGCCCCGGTCCGGTTCGCCGAGCACGTCGTCGGGGGTGACCGGGACCGCGTCGAAGCGCAGGGCGCCGATCGGGTGCGGGGAGAGCATGTCCAGCGCGGTGCCGGTCAGCCCGGGTCGGTCGGCGGGGACCAGGAAGGCGGTGACTCCGCGCGCTCCGGCGCCGTGTGTCGTACGGGCGAAGACGGTGTAGAAGTCCGCCTCCGGGGCGTTGGAGATCCAGCATTTCTCACCGGTCAGCCGCCAGCCGTCGGGCGCGGGCACGGCTTCCAGGGCCAGGGCCGCCGCGTCCGACCCCGCCCCCGGCTCGCTGAGCGCGAAGGCGGCGACGGCCCGGCCCGCGCGGACCTCGGGGAGCCAGCGCTCGCGGTGGGCGGGGGTGCCCGCCTGCACGATCGGGTACGTCCCGAGGCCCTGGAGCGCGAGGGCGGTCTCGGCCTCCGTGCAGCCGCGGGCCAGTGATTCGCGCAGCAGGCACAGGTCGAGCGCGCCGGATCCAAGCAGCCGGTCCAGCAGGCCGAGCTCGCCGAGCGCGGCGACCAGGGGGCGGTTGACGTGCCCCGGCTCGCCCTTCTCGGCGAGCGGGCGCAGCCGCTCGCCGGCCAGGGTGCGCAGCTCCTCGCACCAGGCGGTCTGTGCCGGATCGAGCGAGAATGCCGTCATACCGGCGCCTCTCCTGTCGAAAGTCCCGGTGCCGTCCCCTTCGGGCCGGCTCCGTTTATCGCGGACCGTTGACTACCGTCACCCAAACGATACGCTCCAAGGGCGACAAGGGGGCGATCCTTCATGGACCCGAATACCTCAGCGCACATCGACAGCTTCGCCAGGGAACATCTGCCACCCGCCGACCAGTGGCCGGAACTGGTCTTCGACCTGCCCGAGCTGCACTATCCGGACCGACTCAACTGCGCCGCCGAGCTCCTGGACCGCACGGCCGAGCGCCTCGGACCGGACCGGCCGGCCTTCCGTACGCCCGACGGCGGGGTGCTGAGCTACGGGGAGTTGCGCGACCTGGTCGACCGGATCGCCCATGTCCTCACCTCGGACCTGGGAGTGGTGCCCGGAAACCGGGTGCTGCTGCGCGGGCCCACCACGCCCACGCTCGCGGCCTGCTGGCTGGCGGTGCTGAAGGCCGGCGCGATCGCCGTCACCGTACTGGCCCAGCAGCGGGCCGCCGAACTCGCCACGATCTGCTCGATCGCCCGGATCAGCCATGCGCTGTGCGACGTCCGGTCGGTCGACGACCTCGTGAAGGCAGAGGTGCCGGGGCTGCGGATCACGGCGTACGGGGGTGACGCACCCGACGACCTGCTGCGGCTGACCGACGGCCGGCCGGACCCGTACCGGGCCGTGGACACCGCGGCGGACGACGTGGCGCTGATCGCGTTCACCTCGGGAACCACCGGCCGCCCCAAGGGCTGTATGCATCTGCACCGCGATGTGCTGGCGATCGCGGACACCTTCTCGCGGCACGTCCTGCGGCCTGAGCCCGACGACGTGTTCGCCGGCAGCCCGCCGCTCGGATTCACCTTCGGGCTCGGCGGTCTGGTCGTCTTCCCCCTGCGGGCGGGCGCCTCGGCGCTGCTGCTGGAGCAGGCGGGCCCCAAGCAGCTGCTGCCCGCCCTGGCCGCGCACCGGGTCTCGGTGCTGTTCACCGCCCCGACCGCCTACCGGGTGATGCTGGACCAGCTGGACGGCCACGACCTCTCCGCGCTGCGCCGATGCGTCTCGGCGGGCGAGAACCTGCCCGTCGCGACCTGGCACTCCTGGTACGAGCGGACCGGTCTGCGCATCATCAACGGCATCGGCGCCACCGAGCTGCTGCACATCTTCGTCTCCGCCGCGGACGAGGCGATCCGCCCCGGCACCACCGGTGTCCCGGTCCCCGGCTGGCAGGCCCGGGTGGTGGACGCCGAAGGCGAACCCGTGCCGGACGGCAAGCCGGGACTGCTCGCCGTGCGCGGCCCGGTCGGCTGCCGCTATCTCGCCGACGAACGGCAGCGGGAGTACGTGCGGCACGGCTGGAACCTCACCGGCGACACCTATGTACGCGACGCCGACGGCTACTTCCGCTACGTGGCCCGCGCCGACGACATGATCATCTCCTCCGGGTACAACATCGCCGGCCCCGAGGTGGAGGACGCCCTGCTGCGCCACCCCGAGGTGGCGGAGGCCGCGGTGGTGGGCCGGGAGGACGAGCTGCGCGGCCGGATCGTGGCGGCGTTCGTGGTGCGGCGCGAGGGCTCCGCCCTGTCGGCCGACGCCCTGCGTGCCTTCATGCGGTCCGAACTGGCCCCGCACAAATGCCCCCGCCTCATCACGTTCCTGCCCGCACTCCCCCGTACCGCGACCGGCAAACTGCAACGCTTCCGCCTTCGCTCGGACGAACCCGGTGCGGACTCCGGCCTGCCGGACCGAGAATGATCACATGATCGAACCGCACACCCCCCGCTCGCTGATCGTCACCCTCTACGGTGCGTACGGCCGCACCCCGGGCGACGCCCCGATGCCGGTGGCGGAACTCGTCCGGCTGCTCGGAGCCGTCGGTGTGGAGGCCCCTGCGGTACGGTCCTCCGTCTCCCGGCTGAAGCGGCGCGGACTGCTGGTCGCGGCCCGGACGCCGGGCGGGGCGGCCGGGTACGCGCTCTCGGCCGACGCCCGCCAGCTGCTCGACGACGGGGACCGGCGGATCTACCGGCACCCGGACCCGCGCGTCGAGGACGGCTGGGTGCTCGCCGTGTTCTCCGTGCCGGAGGCCGAACGCCACAAGCGGCACCTGCTGCGCTCACGGCTGTCCGGGCTCGGCTTCGGCACGGCCGCACCCGGCGTGTGGATCGCACCGGCCGCGCTGTACGAGGAGACGCGGCACACCTTGGAGCGCCTCGGACTCGCCCCGTACGTGGAGCTGTTCCGCGGTGACCACCTCGGCTTCGCGGCCACCGGGCAGTCGGTGGCGCGCTGGTGGGATCTGGACGCCGTGGCCCGGCTGCACGACGGTTTCCTGGAGCGGCACGAGCCGGTGCTGCGGTCCTGGGAGGCGCGCCCGGACGAGCCGCCGGTGCCGGAGACGGCGTACCGGGACTACCTGATGGCGCTGGACTCCTGGCGGCAGGTGCCGTACGGGGATCCGGGGCTGCCCAACGAGCTGCTGCCGGCGAACTGGCCGGGCGGCAGATCGGCGGAGGTGTTCGGGCTGCTGCACGAGCGGCTGCGGGATGCGGGGGCGGAGTTCGTCGTCGGATAATTCGATACCGCCGTCGGCGACCCTCCCGGCAGAATGCCTCTGCATGACCTGGACCTTCACGGATGACGTCGACACCTTCCTCGATGCGGCCGGCGCGTCGCTGGCTGCCCGTCCTGCCGAGAGCACGGTCATGCTGACCGTCACCGCGGCCCTGCGCCGCCACGGTCCGCACGCCTTCGGCGATCACGATCCGGTGCTGGGCTGGTGGCGCGGTGCCGACGGCGAGGTGGCGGGCACCATGCTCCAGACGCCGCCCTACCCCGCCTCGTTGAACGCGCTCGCCCCGGAGGCGGTGGGCCCCTTGATGGCCGCCCGGCCGCTCACCCACGTCAACGCGGACCGGGCCACGGCACTGGCGGTGGCGGCCCACTGGCCGGGGCACCGTGTCGACGAGGAGGAGCGGCTGTACCGGCTGGGCGAGCTGGTCCCGCCGTCACCCGCTCCCGGCGGCCGGGCGAGGGCCGCGACCCCTGCGGACCGGGAGCTGCTGCTGCGCTGGTTCGCCGCGTTCGCCTTCGACATCGGTGGGCCGAACGCCGCTCAAAGCGAACGGCAGGGGCGGGCTGTCGACGAACGGACGGCGGAAGGCCGGCTGACGCTCTGGGAGCACGAGGGCGTCCCCGTGTCGATGGCGGGCATCTCACTGCAGATCGCCGGCACCGCCCGCGTCGCTCCGGTGTACACGCCGCCGGAATACCGCGGCCGGGGGTACGCGGCGGCGGTGACCGCCGAGGTCAGCGGCGCGGCCCGGGCGGCGGGTGCGGACGAGGTGCTGCTCTTCGCCGATCTCGCCAACCCGACGAGCAACGGCGTGTACACGCGCATCGGCTACCGGGCCGTCTCGGACCGGCTGGTGGTCAGCGCGCGGGAGAACGATGGATGACAGGACCGAGCCGCTCTGGCTGGTCGCGGCCAACGTCGTCCTGTGGCGGCGGTACGGAGATCTCGGGCAGGAACTCCGGCCCGGCACCAAGGCGTTCCGGGGCGGGGCGAAGGTCTACGTCGTCGACACCTACCCCGGGACGGGGAACGAGCAGCTGACCGCGGTGGGCCACGGCCGGCACACCGGGCGGTGGATCGCCATCGACACAGGAACCCGCCATCTGCACACGTTCAAAGCCCAGTTGGTCTACAGCCCGGCGGTTCTGAAGCGGTGCGGCACCCGGCCGCGGACCCGTGAGGAGGCCGAGGAGCTGGCCGCACTGCTGGAGCGGGTCGCATGTCACGAGCGGCACGCCCATCACGCCGCCCCGCACCCCGATCCCTGCCTCTGCCACGCGTGCCTGCCGCTCAGCCCAGCGTGAGCCGCGGCTTCGGTGCGTCCGTGCGGCCCGTCGGCGGGGTGCGGCTGCCCGCGCGGTACGGGAGGGGCCAGGGCGCGCCCGGTCCGGTGTAGCCCTGGTCGGCCGCCGCGTGGAGCGTCCAGTGCGGGTCGTACAGATGTGGGCGGGCCAGGGCGCAGAGGTCGGCGCGGCCCGCGAGGAGCAGGGAGTTGACGTCGTCCCAGGAGGAGATGGCGCCGACCGCGATGACGGGCACGCAGAGGGTGTTGCGGATCCGGTCGGCGTACGGGGTCTGGTACGAGCGCCCGTACTCGGGCCGCTCGTCCGGGACGACCTGGCCGGTGGAGACGTCGATGGCGTCGGCGCCGTGCGCGACGAACGCGCGGGCGATCTCGACGGCGTCCTCGCCCGTCGTGCCGCCCTCGGCCCAGTCCGTCGCGGAGATCCGGACGGTCATCGGCCGGTCGTCGGGCCACCGTTCACGGACCGCGTCGAAGACTTCCAGCGGGAAGCGGAGCCGGTTCGCCAGGGTGCCGCCGTAGGCGTCGGTGCGGTGGTTGGTGAGCGGGGAGAGGAATCCGGAGAGCAGGTAGCCGTGGGCGCAGTGGAGTTCGAGGAGGTCGAATCCGCAGGTGTCGGCCCGCTCGGCGGCGGACGCGAACTGCTCCCTGACGGTGTCCAGGCCGGCGCGGTCCAGTGCGTGCGGGATCTGGTTGACGCCGGGAGCGTACGGGAGCGGGGAGGCGGCGGTGAGGGGCCAGTTGCCGTCGTCGAGCGGCTGGTCGATGCCGTCCCACATGAGCTTGGTGGAGCCCTTGCGGCCTGAGTGGCCCAGCTGGACCCCGATCGCGGTGCCGGGCGATCCGGCGTGCACGAAGTCGGTGATCCTGGTCCAGGCGGCGGACTGTTCGTCGGTGTAGAGGCCGGTGCAGCCGGGGGTGATCCGGCCCTCGGGGCTCACGCACACCATTTCCGTCATGACCAGCCCGGCTCCTCCGAGAGCGCGCGCCCCGAGGTGGACGAGGTGGAAGTCGCCCGGGACGCCCTCGGTGGCGGAGTACATGTCCATGGGCGAGACGATCACCCGGTTGCGCAGTTCCAGGCCGCGCAGCCGCAGCGGGGTGAACATCGGCGGGGTGCCGGGTGCGCAGCCGAACTCGTCCTCGACGGCCGCGGTGAACGAGGCGTCGCGCAGCCGCAGGTTGTCGTGGGTGACGCGGCGGCTGCGGGTGAGGAGGTTGAAGGCGAACTGACGGGGCGGCTGGTCGACGTACGTACCCAGCTCCTCGAACCAGCGCAGGCTGGCCGCGGCGGCGCGCTGCGTCGATTCGACGACGGGGCGGCGCTCGCTCTCGTACGCGGCGAGGGCGTCGGCCAGGACGGGCTGTTCCTCGATGCAGGCGGCGAGGGCGAGGGCGTCCTCGACGGCGAGTTTCGTGCCGGAGCCGATGGAGAAGTGCGCGGTGTGGGCGGCGTCACCGATGAGGACCGTGTTCGCGTGCGACCAGCGCTTGTTGACGACCGTACGGAAGGTGAGCCAGGAGGAGTTGTTGGAGCGCAGCGGGCGGTGGCCGAGGGCGTCGGCGAAGATCTTGGCGCAGTGCCGGGTCGACTCGGCGGGGTCGCAGATGTCGAATCCGGCCGCGCGCCAGACCTCTTCGCGCATCTCGACGATGACGGTCGAGGCACCGGGTGAGAAGGGGTAGGCGTGCAGCTGCATCACGCCGTACGCCGTCTCGGCGGTCTCGAAGCGGAAGGCGTCCAGGGCGAAGTCTGCGGCGAGCCAGATGTAGCGGCAGCGGTGGGCGGTGAGGCGGGGCTCGAAGCTCTCCGCGTGCGCGTCCCGGGTGGGGCTGTGCACGCCGTCGGCCGCGATCACCAGATCGTAGGAGGCGGCGAGTTCGGCGGCCGGGGGCGCCTCCTCGCGGAAGCGGAGGCTCACCCCCAGTCCGGCGCAGCGTTCGTGCAGGATCTCCAGGAGCCGGCGGCGACCGAGTGCGGCGAAGCCGTGGCCGCCGGAGGTCTGGGTGTGGCCGCGGTGGACGATGTCGATGTCGTCCCAGCGGACGAACTCGCGCTGGAGTGCGGCGTGGACGGCGGGGTCGGCGTGCTCGATGCCGCCGAGGGTCTCGTCGGAGAGGACGACACCGAAGCCGAAGGTGTCGTCGGGGGCGTTGCGCTCCCAGAGGGTGATCTCGCGCTCCGGGCCGAGCCGCTTGAGCAGTGCCGCGGCGTAGAGCCCGCCGGGTCCGCCGCCGATGACGGCGATGCGGCGGAGTGTGTTCGCCTCCCCGCCGACGGGTGCCACCCGGCTCACCGGCCCTGCCATTTCGGAGGCCGTTTCTCGGTGAAGGCGGCGTGGAACTCGGCGTAGTCCTCGCCGTGCATCAGCAGGGCCTGGGTGGCGGCGTCCATCTCCACGGCGGCGGCCATCGGCATGTCGAGCTCGGCGGTGAGCAGCGCCTTGGTCTGGGCGAGGGCGAGCGCGGGTCCGTCCGCGAGGCGGCGGGCGAGTGCCGCGGCCCGCTCGTCGGCGCCGCCCTCCTCGGCCAGTTCGCTGATCAGCCCGATCCGTTCGGCCTCGGGTGCGCGGACGGGGTCGCCCAGCATCAGGAGGCGGGTGGCGTGGCCGAGACCGACGACCCTGGGCAGCAGGTAGGCCGCGCCCATGTCACCGCCGGAGAGCCCGACGCGGGTGAAGAGGAAGGCGAACTTCGCCGAGGGGTCGGCGACCCGGAAGTCGGCGGCCAGCGCGAGCACGGCGCCCGCTCCGGCGGCGACCCCGTGCACGGCCGCGACGACGGGGAACGGGCATTCCCGCAGGGCCCGTACCACCTGTCCCGTCATCCGGTTGAAGTCCAGCAGCTGGGCGGTGTCCATCGCGAGGGTGGCGCCGATGATCTCGTCCACATCGCCGCCCGAGCAGAAGCCGCGCCCCTCCCCGGCCAGCACCAGGGCTCGCACGGACCGCTCGCGCGCCAGCTCGGCCAGGAGGTCGCGCAGATCCGCGTAGGCGCCGAAGGTCAGCGCGTTCAGCTTCTCGGGCCGGGCGAGGGTGACGGTGGCGACGCCGTCCTGCGTCGTGACCCGTAGATGGCGCCAGTGCTCCGTAGGGGACGCGGAGCTGGGAAACGGACTCATCGAGGGTGGTCCCCTTCGGCCGTCGGGCTGCTGCCTGACCCCGAATTTATCACTCATACGTGACTTCCGTCACGAGTGCGCGATAGGCGGAGCGTGAATTCGTAGTGACGAACGTCCCCTTCGTACCGGTCGGCAGGCCCTTGCCCGTGTCATGGGGATTCGTATGGTTGAAACCAAGAAGTTTTGAGCTCCGGAACCCTTGAGCCCAGGACTGTTCACGCTCTCCCGAACGGAAGCCCTGCCGTGCCGTCCGATGCCCCCGCACCCGCCGTCTGGCGCATCACGCTGCCGCACTCCGCGGCCGCCGTGCCGATCGCCCGCGCGCTGATCCGCTCGGTGCTGGCATCCATCGACTCGGACTCCGACGCCCCCGCCGACAGCGACACCGCCGAACTGCTGACCGCGGAGCTGGTCGCCAACGCCGTGGAGCACACCCCGGGCGACGAGCCCGTCGAGCTGGTGGTGGAGCTGCTGCCGACCGGCTGCCAGGTGGAGGTGCACGACGGCGATCCGGCCCCGCCGGGCGATCTCTCCCGCCCGGACCCCGACTGGGCGCCCGATCCATGGCAGGAGCACGGCCGGGGGCTGCTGCTGATCCGGACCCTCAGCTCGTCCTGCGGTCACCGCACGACGGAGCGCGGCAAGGCGGTGTGGTTCACCCTGCCGTCCTGCACCCGTCCGAGGCCCTGACCGGCCGGAGACCGCTCAGCCGCCGGCCCGGCCCGCCAGCCGCGAACGGCTGCGCCCGTATCCGGCGTACACCACCGCACCCACCACCAGGAACACCGCGAACTGCACCCAGGTCGACCAGCCGGTGCCGTACATCAGATACACGCAGAAGCCGACGCCGAGAAGCGGGCTGAGCGGGTAGAGCGGGACCCGGAACGAGCCCTTCACCTCCGGATTGCGGCGGCGCAGCACGATCACGGCGACGTTCACCGCGACCATCGTGGCCAGCGTCCCGATGGTCGTCAGGTTCACCACCACGTCGAGCGAGGAGAAGGCCGCCGGAACGGCGAAGACGACGGCGACGATCCACGTGTTGGCGACCGGTGTCGCGGTGCGCGGCGAGACCCGTTCGAAGACCCGCGGGACCAGGCCGTCGCGCGACATGGACATCAGGATGCGGGTCTGTCCGTACATCACCGCGAGGACGACCGAGGCGATGGCGACGACCGCGCCGAACGCGATGATCCCGCCACCGACCGTCGAGTCGGTGACCTGGTCGACGATCAGCGAGAGCGCGGCCGGCTTGTCGGAGACGGCGTCCGGGCCGAGGGCGCCGATCGCGGCGAGGGCGACCGCGCAGTAGAGCAGCGTGACCAGGCCGATGCAGATCATGATCGCGATCGGAATGTTCCGCCGGGGGTTCTTGACCTCCTCACCCGTGGTGGTGATGGCGTCGAATCCGATGTACGAGAAGAACGCCAGCGAGGCGCCCGCGGTGACACCGCCCGCGCCATGGGACATGAACGGCGTGAGGTTGCCGTGCTCGAACGCGGTGAAGGCGATGACGCAGAACATGATCAGGATGGTGATCTTGAGAACGGCCATCGCCGCCGTGGCCCCGGCACTCTCCCGGATGCCGCGCACCAGCAGCGTCGCGGCCATCATCACCACCAGCACGGCGGGCAGGTTGATCACGCCCCCGTCGGCGGGACCGGCGGAGAGCGCGGCCGGCAGCTGCCAGCCGAAGAGGCTGTCGAGCAGCTCGTTGACGTACTGGCTCCAGCCCACCGCCACCGCGGAGACGGATACGCCGTACTCCAGGAGCAGACACCAGCCGACGAGGAAGGCCGTGCGCTCACCGAGCGTGGCGTAGGCGAAGGAGTACGAGCTGCCGGAGACGGGGATCGCGCTGCCCAGCTCGGCGAACGAGAACGCGGTGAAGATGCAGGTGACGGCCGCGAGGACGAAGGACAGCACGACTGCGGGGCCGGCCTCGGCGACACTGTCGGACAGGCCGACGAAGATGCCGGTGCCGACGACGGCACCGATCCCGAAGCACACCAGCTGGAAGAGCCCCATGGTGCGCTTGAGCCCGTGGCCCTCCAGGTCGGCACCGGACTCGGCGATCAGCTGGTGCGGGTCCTTGACGCGGTGCGGCGGGCCGGGTAGGCGCAGGGGGCTCACGGCGGTGGTCTCATCTCTGGTGGTGCAGTGGGGGGATGGTGCGGCGACGGCAGTGGGGGCCGGTCGCCGGACACGGAAATGGGGTTCGAGCGTGCGAGCTCGAACCCCACCAACGGGGACCATATGAGAGTACCCGTACGCATGTTCACCCAATTGGGCGCATGATCATGCGGTACGACCGGTCAGCGCTTCGCCATCGTCGCCACGAGCACGGCCTTGATCGTGTGCATCCGGTTCTCCGCCTCGTCGAAGACGACGGAGTGCGCGGACTCGAAGACCTCGTCGCTGACCTCCAGCTCGGTGAGGCCGTGCCGGGCGTGGATCTCCCGCCCCACCTTGGTACCGAGGTCGTGGAAGGCCGGCAGGCAGTGCAGGAACTTCACGTCGGCGTTGCCGGTGGCCCGCAGGACGTCCATGGTGACGGCGTACGACGCGAGGGCGGCGATGCGCTCGTCCCAGACCTCCTTGGGCTCGCCCATCGAGACCCAGACGTCGGTGGCGACGAAGTCGGCGCCGCGCACACCCTCGCCGACGTCCTCGGTGAGCGTGACCGTCGCCCCGCTGACCTCGGCAAGCTCGTGGGCCTTGGCGACGACGGCCTCGGCGGGCCAGTAGGCCTTCGGCGCGACGATCCGCACATCCATGCCCAGCAGAGCGCCGGTGACGAGGTAGGAGTTGCCCATGTTGAACCGGGCGTCGCCGAGGTAGGCGAGGGCGATGCGCTCCAGCGGCTTCCCGCAGTGCTCGGTCATCGTGAGGACGTCGGCGAGCATCTGGGTGGGGTGCCAGTCGTCGGTCAGCCCGTTGAAGACCGGCACACCGCCGTGGGCCGCCAGCTGCTCGACGTCGTCCTGGCTGTCACCGCGGTACTCGATCCCGTCGAACATCCGGCCGAGGACGCGGGCGGTGTCCTTCACGGACTCCTTGTGCCCCATCTGCGAGCCGGAGGGGTCGAGGTAGGTGGTGGAGGCGCCCTGGTCGGCGGCGGCCACCTCGAACGCACAGCGGGTGCGGGTCGAGGTCTTCTCGAAGATCAGCGCGATGTTCCTGCCGCGCAGCTGCTGGACCTCGGTCCCCGACTTCTTCGCGGCCTTGAGCTCGGCGGCCAGCCCGATCAGGCCGCGGAACTCCTCGCCCGTGAAGTCCAGCTCCTTGAGGAAGTGGCGGCCTGCGAGGTCTATGGCCATGGTGACTGCTCCTGGGTCGGACGGGGACGCATACGGTAACCCTGGAAGTCTATACGATGCAATGCATCGCTATACAGAGCACCGATGGGGCGCCGACTGGGCCCCGGTGGGGCTGCGGTGGGACTGCCACCCGCCCGAGCCCCACAGCCCGCCTACACCGGGTCCCGGACCACCGGGCAGCTCATGCAGCGGGGCCCGCCACGGCCCCGGCCCAGTTCGCTGCCGCGGATCTCGATCACCTCGATGCCTTCCTTGCGCAGATGGGTGTTGGTGGTGGCATTGCGCTCGTAGGCGACGACGACACCAGGTTCCACGGCCAGCACGTTGCAGCCGTCGTCCCACTGCTCGCGCGCGGCCGCGTGCACGTCCTGGGTGGCGGTCAGGACCCGAATCGCGTCCAGCCCCAGCGCCTCGGCGATGGCGCGGTGCATGTGCTCGGGCGGGTGGTCGGTGACCTTGAGATCGCGCGGCCCGTCCCCGGGCTCGATGGTGTACGAGCGGAGCATGCCCAGGCCCGCGTACTTGGTGAAGGTGTCCCCGTCGACCATCGTCATCACCGTGTCGAGATGCATGAAGGCCCGGCTCTTGGGCATGTCGAGTGCCACGATCGTCCGGGCCGACCCGGCATCGAAGAGGCCGCGGGCCAGCATCTCCACCGCCTGCGGGGTGGTGCGCTCACTCATCCCGATGAGCACGGCGCCCCTGCCGATGACGAGGACGTCGCCGCCCTCGATGGTGGAGGGGTAGTCGTCCTGGCCCTCCGACCAGTGGTGGAAGGCGCCCGCATCGGGGCTCGTGAAGAGCGGGTGGTGGCGGTAGATCGCCTCGAAGTGGACGGTCTCGCGCTGCCGGGCCGGCCAGCGCATGGCGTTGATGGAGACGCCGTCGTAGATCCAGGCGGAGGTGTCGCGGGTGAAGAGGTGGTTGGGCAGCGGGCCGAGCAGGAAGTCGTCCAGGTCCATGACGTGGAAGCGCACGGACGTCGGCTCGCGGTAGCGCTCCAGGAACTCCCGTTTGGTCATCCCTCCGACCAGGGCCTCGCAGAGGTCTGCGGTGGACAGCTCCTCGAAGGCGGCCCGCAGATGCTCCGTGGCCAGCGGCCCGTACTCCTTCTCCTCGAAGACCCGGTCCAGCACGAGCCGTCGGGCCACGGGGATCTCCAGCGACTCCCGGAGCAGGTCGCCGAAGAGGTGCACCTCCACGCCGCGGTCGCGCAGTACGTCCGCGAAGCCGTCGTGCTCCTCGCGGGCCCGGCGCACCCAGAGCACGTCGTCGAAGAGGAGCGCGCCCCGGTTCTCCGGCGTGAGCCGTTTCAGTTCCAGATCGGGGCGGTGCAGGATGACGCGGCGCAGCCGCCCGGCCTCGGAGTCGACATGGAATCCCATGCCCTCATCCTCACCGCGCGGGACACCGTTCACCCGGCGAATCGCCAGCCGGTTCTGCCGGCGGGCCGGGACCCCTCACGGTCCCGGCCCGCCGGTGCGGCGCTACAGCCGCGGGTCCACCGGCTCCGACTCCAGCGCCAGGACCGCGAACACCGCCTCGTGGACCCGCCACAGCGGCTCCCCCTCGCCCAGCCGGTCCAGGGCTTCCAGGCCCAGGGCGTACTCGCGCAGGGCGAGCGACCGCTTGTGGCCGAGGAAGCGTCCGCGCAGCCGGTCCAGATTCTCCGGGCGGGTGTACTCGGGGCCGTAGATGATCCGCAGGTACTCCCGGCCACGCACCTTGATCCCGGGCTGTACGAGACGGTCCTTCCCGTCCCTGACGAGCGCGCCGAGCGGCTTGACGACCATGCCCTCGCCGCCGCGGCCGGTCATCTCCAGCCACCAGTCGATGCCGGAGCGGACCGAGGCCTCGTCGGCGGTGTCGACGACGAGCCGCCGGGTGACCTGGAGCAGACCGGTGGGGTCGTGCTCCACCAGCCGGTCCAGCCAGGCCAGCTGCTCGTCGTGGGGTACGGAGGCGAGCGAGCGGCCCTGCACGGCAAGGATCTGGAACGGTGCCAGGCGCACCCCGTCCAGCCCTTCGGTGCTCCAGCAGTAGCGGCGGTAGGCCTCGGTGAACGCGGCCGCGTCCTCGGCCCGGCCCCGCTGCCGCTCAGCGAGCCCGCCGACGTCGATGCCGCGTGCCGTCGCTGCCGCGAGCGCCCCGGTGGCCGCGGGGAAGACCGCGCCGGACGCGGCACCGACCGCGGCGTACTGCGAGCGGAGCAGTCCGGCCGCCTTCAGGGACCAGGGCATCAGCTCGGCGTCGAGCAGCACCCAGTCGGTGTCCCACTCCTCCCACAGCCCGGCGGCGGTGACGGCCGCGCGCAGCCGGCCCAGCACGGTCTCGGTGAGCGCGGCGTCGTCCAGGAACGGCCGTCCGGTGCGGGTGTGCAGCGCACCCGTCGGGCTGTCCTTGCCGAAGTCACCGGTCCCGAAGCGCTCCCGTGCCACGTCCGCGTCCCGGCAGACCAGGGCCACGGCCCGGGAACCCATGTGCTTCTCCTCGCACACGACCTTGGCCACGCCGTCCGCCCGGTACTGCGCGAACGCCTCGGCAGGGTGCTCCAGATAGCCCTCCTCGTGCGAGGTGGCGGTCGGTGCCATGGTCGGCGGAAGGTAGGCGAGCAGCCGGGGGTCGACGGCGAAGCGGCTCATGACCTCCAGCGCGGCCGCCGCGTTCTCCTCGCGCACGGCGATGCGGCCCATGTGCCGGGTCTCCACGATCCGGCGGCCCTGCACATCGGCGAGGTCCAGCGGCCGGCCCTCCCGGCCGCCCGGCGCCTCGGTGGTCAGCGGCTTCACGGGCTCGTACCAGACCTGCTCGGCCGGTACGTCGACGAGCTCGCGCTCGGGCCAGCGCAGCGCGGTCATCTTCCCGCCGAACACGGCCCCGGTGTCCAGGCAGATGGTGTTGTTGATCCAGGAGGTGGTGGGCACGGGGGTGTGGCCGTAGACCACGGTGGCGCGGCCGCGGTAGTCCTCCGCCCATGGATAGCGCACCGGCAGTCCGAACTCGTCGGTCTCACCGGTGGTGTCGCCGTAGAGCGCATGCGAGCGGACCCGCCCGGACGTGCGTCCGTGGTACTTCTCGGGCAGACCGGCGTGGCAGACGACCAGCTTGCCGTCGTCCAGCACGTAGTGGCTCACGAGGCCGTCGATGAACTCCCTGACGCGCTCCCGGAACTCCGGGTCCCTGGTGTCCTCCCGCTCCAGCTGCTCGATGGTCTCGGCGAGCCCGTGGGTCTGCTGGACCTTGCGGCCCTTGAGGTAGCGGCCGAGCTTGTTCTCGTGGTTGCCGGGAACGCAGAGCGCGGTGCCTTCCGAGACCATGGACATGACGCGGCGCAGCACGCCGGGGCTGTCGGGCCCGCGGTCGACGAGGTCGCCGACGAACACCGCCGTGCGCCCTTCGGGGTGCGCGCCTTCCACGTACCCGAGCTTGCCGAGCAGGGTCTCCAGCTCGGAGCTGCAGCCGTGGATGTCGCCGATGATGTCGAAGGGGCCGGTGAGGTGGCGGAGGTCGTTGTAGCGGCGCTCCAGGACCACTTCGGCGTGCTCGGCCTCCTCCTCGGTGCGCAGGATGTGGACCTTGCGGAAGCCCTCGCGCTCCAGGCCGCGCAGTGAGCGGCGCAGCTCCCGGCGGTGGCGCTGGACGACGTGGCGGGGCATGTCGGCACGGTCCGGGCGGCCCGCGTTGCGCGCGAGGCAGACCTCTTCGGGCAGGTCGAGGACGATCGCGATGGGCAGCACGTCGTGCTCCCTGGCCAGCTGCACCAGCTGGCGGCGGCTCTCCGACTGGACGTTGGTGGCGTCGACGACGGTGAGCCGCCCCGCGGCCAGGCGCTTGCCCGCGATGTAGTGCAGGACGTCGAAGGCGTCCCGGCTGGCGCTCTGGTCGTTCTCGTCGTCCGCGACCAGGCCCCGGCAGAAGTCCGAGGAGATGATCTCGGTCGGCTTGAAGTGCCCGCGCGCGAAGGTGGACTTGCCCGAGCCGCTCGCCCCGATGAGGACGACGAGGGAGAGGTCGGTCACGGGCAGGACGCGCCCGGTTCGCCCGGTGCTGTCACGCGTGCTGTCACTGGTCCTGCTCATGCGGCTTTCGCCTCCTTCTCGGTCCTGCCCGCCTCGGCCGGCGCGTCGGATGTTTCGGGTGTGTCAGATGTTTCGGGTGTGTCGGGTGTGTCGGTGTCTCCGGCCGCGGTCATCGTGAACACGACCAGCTGG
Organism: Streptomyces sp. NBC_00464; assembly: GCF_036013915.1. Lineage (NCBI taxonomy): Bacteria > Bacillati > Actinomycetota > Actinomycetes > Kitasatosporales > Streptomycetaceae > Streptomyces > Streptomyces sp. NBC_00464. The sequence continues at coordinate 1,248,810 of NZ_CP107899.1, forward strand.
GTGGGCGGACCCACCTCGGGGTCGTCGGGGCCCACCGGGACGAACTCCACCCCGTACCCGTGCCTGCGGGCCACTTCGCCCGCCCAGTCCCGGAATTCGGCCCGGGTCCATTCGAAGCGGTGGTCGCCGTGCCGGACATGCCCGGCCGGGAGGGTCTCCCAGCGGACGTTGTACTCGACGTTCGGCGTGGTCACGAGCACGGTGCGGGGGCGGGCCACACCGAACACCGCGTATTCCAGGGCCGGCAGCCGCGGCAGGTCGAGGTGCTCGACGACCTCGCTCAGCACCGCCGCGTCGTACCCCTTGAGCTGCTTGTCCGTGTAGGTGAGCGAGCCCTGCCTGAGCGTCACCCGGGCGGCCTGCCGCTCCCCCATCCGGTCCAGCTTCAGCCGGCGCGAGGCGATCGTCAGGGCGCGCATCGAGACGTCGACGCCGACGATCTCGGTGAAGCGCACATCCTTCAGCAGAGCCTGCACCAACTGCCCCTGGCCGCAGCCCAGGTCGAGCACCCGGCTCGCCCCGGCAGCGGTCAGCGCCGCCAGGATCGCGGCCCTGCGCTGCTCGGCGAGCGGCACCGGCCGCTCCTCGGTGTCGGCCGTCTCGTCGACGGCGTTGTCGATGCTCTCGACGTCGAGGTCGTCGGACTCCGCGAGCCGCACCAGCTCCAGCCGCTGCATCGCCTGCCGGGTCAGCCCCCAGCGCCGCGACAGATAGCGGCTGGTGATCAGCTTCTGCTCGGGGTGGTCGGCCAGCCAGCCCTCACCGGCCCGCAGCAGCTTGTCCACCTCGTCCGGCGCCACCCAGTAGTGCTTGGCGTCGTCGAGCACCGGCAGCAGGACATACAGCTGACGGAGCGCGTCCGCGAGCCTCAACTCGCCCTCCAGCAGCAGCCGTACATACCTTGAGTCCCCCCACTCGGGGAACTGCTCGTCCAGCGGTACGGCCACCGCCTCCACCCGCGACCAGCCGAGCGGTCCGAAGAGTTTGCGCACCAGCTCGGCACCACCACGGGCCGGCAGGGCGGGCACCTCGATCCGCAGCGGCATCGGCTCCGCCGCCCGCTCGGGCATCGACTTGCAGGTGCCGCTCAGCGCGGACTTGAAGACGGTGCTCATCGCGACGGAAAGCAGCGAGGACGCCGCGTAGGGACGGTCGTTGACGTACTGGGCGAGCGCCGCGTCAGGGGCGCCGCCACGGCCCTTGCCCTTGCCCCGCCGCACCAGCGCCACGGGATCCACCTCCAGCAGCAGCGCCGCCGTGCAGTGCTCCGCGGACGCTTCGGGGTAGAAGACGTGCGCGGTGCCATGGGAGGTGGAGAACGTCTGCGCCTTCTCGGGATGCTTGTGCAGCAGAAAGCCGAGATCGGTGGCGGGACGCTCCGGGGTGCCGGTGGTACTGATCGTCAGGAACACACCTTCGAGTATGGTCCGGTTCACTCGCCCTCACCAGGGATTTTCGGCTCACCCGGGCTCTTCTGTCCCTCCCGTGCCGAGCAGCGCGGCCAGCTCGGCGATGGTGGCCGGACCAACCCGGCAGCAGCCGCCGACCAGCCGCGCGCCGGCGTCCCGCCAGGCCCGGACCCGGCCGGGGTCGAACGTGGCTCCCCCGGCCCATCTCCTCCCCTTCGCATCCCAGCGTTCGCCGCTGTTCGGATAGACGACGACCGGCTTTCCGGTCGCCTCCGCCGCCGCCCGGACCGCCCCGTCCACCTCGGCCGGATCGCAGCAGTTCACCCCTGCCGCCACCACCTGCTCCTCTCCGGCGACGAGAGCGAACGCCTCCTCCAGCCGTTGCCCGGCCCTGGTCCGGCCTCCGGCCACGGTGTAGGAGAGCCAGACCGGCAGCCCGCACTCCCCCGCCACCCGCAACAGCGCCTGCGCCTCATCCACGTCCGGCACCGTCTCCAGCGCCAGCGCATCGGGGCCGGCTGCGGCCAGCGCCTCGATCCGGGGGCGGTGGAAGCGCTCCAGCTCCCCGACCGTGAGCCCGTAGCGGCCGCGGTACTCGGCCCCGTCCGCCGTCACCGCCCCGTACGGGCCGACCGATGCGGCGACCCAGACCTCCCGGTCCACCGACCCCGCCGCCCGACGGGCCAGCTCCACGCTGCGGGCGAAGAGCCCGGCCGCCGCCGCCCGCCCGATCCCGCGCTGCCGGAACCCTGCGAAACTCGCCTGGTAGCTGGCGGTGATGAGCACCTGCGCACCCGCCCGCACATACGCCGTGTGCGCTGCCTCGATCTGTTCCGGACCGTCGGCGAGCAGCCGGGCGGACCACAGCGCGTCGGACAGATCGCAGCCCTGCGCCTCCAACTGGTTGGAGAGTCCGCCGTCGAGCAGGACCGGGCCCTCCGCGAGCGCGGTGGCGAGCGGGCGGGACGGCGCCCCGGCCGGACGGCCGGGATCGCGGGCGGGTGACACCAGAGGCTCCTTGTCGTCTCAGTCGAGCTGGGACTGGACCTGAGACGAGATCAGCTCCAGGTGCTCCAGGTCATCGAGATCCAGCACCTGGAGGTAGATGCGCGACGCTCCGATCGCGCCGAACCGGCCGATCCTGTCGACCACCTCGGCGGGCGAGCCCGCCAGTCCGTTCGCCTTCAGTTCCGCCACGTCCCGCCCGATGACGGCGGCCCGGCGCGCCACCTCCGCGTCGTCCTTGCCGACGCAGACGACCAGGGCGTTGGAATACACCAGGTCGTCGGCCCCTCGGCCCGCCTCCGCGGCCGCCGCCCTGACCCGGCCGAACTGCTTCTCGCTGTCCTCCAGCGAGGCGAACGGGATGTTGAACTCATCGGCGTACTGAGCGGCCAGCCGTGGCGTCCGCTTCGCACCGTGTCCGCCGATCAGCACCGGCACCTTGGCCTGCGCGGGCTTGGGCAGCGCGGGTGAGTCCGTGAGCTGGTAGTACGTGCCGTCGTAGCTGAACGTCTTGCCGACCTCGGTGGCCCACAGACCCGTGACGATCGCCAGCTGCTCCTCCAGCCGGCCGAACTTCTCCTTGGGGAAGGGAATGCCGTACGCCTTGTGCTCCTGCTCGAACCAGCCGGCTCCCAGACCCAGTTCGACGCGGCCGCCGGACATCTGGTCGACCTGCGCCACCTGGATCGCGAGCACCCCGGGAAGCCGGAACGTCCCGGCCGTCATCAGTGTGCCGAGGCGGATCCGCTTGGTCTCGCGCGCCAGCCCGGCCAGGGTGATCCATGCGTCAGTGGGGCCCGGAAGGCCGTCGCCCTGCCCCATGTGCAGATAGTGGTCGGACCGGTAGAAGGCATCGAAGCCGAGGTCCTCGGCCGCCTTCGCGACGGTGAGCAGGGTGTCGTAGCTCGCCCCTTGCTGGGGCTCGGTGAAGATTCGAAGATCCATGCATCCATCCTGCACCTCCGGATGCCGCGCACTCCTCTTCCGCCGCCCTCCGGATGCCGCGCACTTCTTCGGCCGCCCTCCCCACGCCGCCGCGCCCCGGGCGTTCCGGATGCCGGACGCTCAGCCGATGTCGGCCGCGGGTCCCACCGGGCCGTGCAGCACACCGTGCGGGCCGTCGCGCTCCCGGCCGCGCTCCAGATCCTCCTGGCGCTCCCGGTCACGCTCGTCGAGCAGCCGGAGCATGCCGTGCACCCGGTCCGTCGACTCGTCGGCGGCGTCGATCGCCTCCATGCACTGCCAGTACAGGCCCTGCTCATCGGTCTCGCACGCCACCCCGACCAGCGCTATCCCCACTTCCCCGAGCAGCACAGCGAGACCGGTCAGGGCCGCTCGCGGATCGGCGACCTCGGAGAGCTGAGCGGCCCGTGCCACACCGGCCCGCGCAGCCGGGTGGTCCAGCGCCCCGTTGCTCCGCCCGCCGATCTCGCTGAGGCCGCTCGCCTCACCCCGTAACTCCTTGGGACCGCTCGCCGCCAGCCGGCTCCCGATCGCCTGCGCCAGTGCCTGGGCCTGCCAGGCCTCGGCGATGATGTCCGGCGTGCCCCGGCTCTGCGCCAACGCCCTCCGGATGACTGCTACAAGCCGCTCCGCTTCCATCCCTTGCCCCCGCTCGATCCGAAAACCCGCTCACCTCTTCCATTACCCACAGTGAGGGTGCTGGTACCGAAAGGCCAGGGGATTTCGGAAATCTGTGGACACGAAGTCGACTGTGAACAAGTTGATCACTCCGAAGAGTGACGGAAGGCAGGATCCGTTGGCTCCGGCACCGGGAAGCGCCCCTCGTTCCGCTCGATCTTGGCCGCCAGCGCCGCCAGCACATCGATGCCCAGCACCTCGCAGAACTGCAGCAGGTAGGCGAGCACGTCCGCGACCTCGTCCGCCACCCGCGGCGCCGTTCCGGGGTCCTCCATGCCCCGGGCCGACTGTTCCGGCGTCAGCCACTGGAAGATCTCCATGAGTTCGGCGGCCTCGACACTCAGCGCCGACGCGAGGTTCTTCGGGGTGTGGTACTGCCCCCAGTCACGGGCGGCCGCGAAAGCGACGAGCCGTCGCTGGAGAGCCTGTACGTCGAGTTCTGTCACACCCCCAGGTCTACCACCGCGGCTCCCGCGCCCGGGTGCCGCGGCCACCGCTGCCACAAGACCGGCTACACCCCCGGTACGCCCGCCGCCGTCACACCCTCGACCTCCATGCCGATGGGCGACAGGAGGAAGACGTTGCGGTCGACGCGGTGCATTCCGCTGCCCAGCCCGAAGACGACCCCGCTGGTGAAGTCCAGGATCCGCTTGGCCACATCGGTCTCGGCGCTGGTCAGATCGAGGAGTACCGGAATCTGCGCGACCAGGTACTCGGCGACCTCGCGCGCATCCGCGAAGATCTGGACCCGCAGCACCACCATGCGCCGCTGCTCGGCGCTCTCCCGCTCCTCCGGGACCGTGCGGTGGTCGACCCGGGAAGGCCACTCGTTGCGACTGCGCAGCGGTACGACCTGGGCCAGCCCCTCCCACTGTTCGTCCGTGACGTCATACCTGTCGTACCTGCTCACCGGACCACCCCGTCTGTGCATCGGTTGGCGTTGCGCCGGCTGCGCTCACTGTTCATCGGGCAATTCTCTCGCCCCTCACCCGTTCGGCCTACCAGCGACACGGTTCAGAGGCCGATCGGAACTCCTGAATGCCCGGCCGACTCCCGCTCCGGGCCTGCGGACACCGTGGTGTCCAGGGGGGCGAAACGTACCGGAAGGTGCACCAGGGCCCGGTGGAACGGTCCCGGGCGCCACAGGAGTTCACTCACCGGAACAGCGAGTTCCGCATCGCACAGCTGACTGGTGAGCTGCTCGATCGCGGTCATCGCGATGAGCAGGGCGGGCTGCTTCGCGGGGCACCGGTGGGGCCCTGCCGACCAGGCCAGATGGGCGCTGCCCCCGGACCGGACCCCGGTGTCCGAACCGACCTGCCCCGATTGGGTGTTGGCGGCACCGAAGGAGACCAGGACGAGCTGGCCCGCGCGCAGCCGGACCCCGTGGAACTCGGTGTCATGGCGAGGGTAGTGCGCGGCCAGATTGGCGATCGGCGGGTCCTGCCACAGGACCTCGTTGATCGCCTCGTGGGCGGTCATCGCGCCCCCGTGCAGCGAGCCCGCGTACCGCTCGTCGGTGAGCATGTGCAGGATCGCGTTGCCGATCAGGTTGGTGGTCGGGTCGTGGCCCGCACTCATCAGCAGAGTGATCTGACGCACAGTCTCGTCGTCGTCGAGATGGGCCGGGTGCGCGAGGAAGTACGAGGTCAGATCGCGGCGCGGCCGGGCCCGCCGGTCGGCGACGAGACGGGTGACGACCTCGACGAGGTCGGCGTACGCGGCGGCGGCTCCCTGGGCCGAGTTCATCATGCCGCCGACGCCGTCGACGATCCGTTCGCCGTCCGCGGGATCGACGCCGAACCAGGTGACGAAGACGTGCAGCGGGAGCCGCCGGGCGTACTGGGTGATGAGATCGCCGCTGCCGGTGGCGGCGAACTCACCGATGAGCTGCTGGGCGACCCTGGCCACCTCGGCGCGCAGGAGGTGCGGCTCGATCAGGGCCAGGGTGTCGTTGATGGCGTCGCGGTAGCGGGCGTGCTCCGGTCCGTCGCTGAACAGCGCGGTGGGACGGTGTCCGAGGACCGGCAGCACCGGGGAGTCCGCGGGGACCGTCGCCTGCCAGGCGCGCGGGTCCTTGCTGAAGGTGTGGGTGTCGCGCAGCAGGTCGACAGCTGCCTGGTAGTCGGTGACCAGCATCGCCTCGACGCCCGGGGCGATCCGCACCGGGGCGAGGGGACCGTGCTCCCGCAGTCTGCGGTAGTGGCCGTGCGGGTCGGCCGCGAAGTCGGGGCCGTACAGCGCCAGGGGCTGCGGCGGTTGCGGATGCGGTGTCATGACGGGTCCTCGGGCTGCGGCAGTCGGGTCAGCACGTGTTCGGCCAGCGCGATCAGGGCGTCGATGCTGCCGCGCCGCTCCCTCGCGTCGCACTGGACCAGCGGGGTCCCGGCGGCGAGGTCGAGGTGTTTGCGCAGGACCTCGTCGCTGTGGGCGGGGGCGTCGGGGAAGCGGTTGACCGCGACGGCGTACGGCAGTCCCTGCTCCTCGACCATGTCCATGACGGCGAAGGAGTCGGCGAGCCGGCGGGTGTCCACCAGGACGAGCGCGCCCAGTGCCCCGCGCGCGATGTCCTCCCACAGCGGCAGGAACCGTTCCTGACCGGGGGTGCCGAACATGTACAGCACGAGATCGTCCAGGACGGTGAGGCGGCCGAAGTCGATGGCGACCGTGGTCGTGGTCTTGTCGGGCAGTCCGGCGGTGTCGTCGAGCGGGGTGCTGGACTGGGTCATCGCCTCTTCGGTGTGGAGCGTGGGGATCTCCGAGAGGGTACGGATCAGGGTCGTCTTGCCCACGCCGAAGGGACCCGTGACGACAAGCTTCATCAGGGTCCGGGCGCCGGCCGGCAGATAGCCGACGCCCGTCCGGTCAGTGGAGGGAGCGGAGTCCAACGAGCAGCCTCTCGACGAGCGACCGGTCGATCTCCCCGGCACTGGGTATCGGCGGTCGCGTGAGCAGAAGTCCGGCGGCCGCGAGGTCCGTGGCCAGGAATACGGTGGCGCTGACCGGCAGGTCCAGATGGGCCGCGCACTCGACGACGGTGAGGGCGCCGGGCTCCAGCAGTTCGCACAGCCTGCGCTGCTCGGAGCCGGTGTCCTGGGGCAGGGCCTCCTCGGTACGCACGAGCACGGCGAGCCGGTCGAGCGTGGGACCGGTGGGCCGGGACCGGCCCGCGGTCACGAGGTAGGCGGGGATCAGGCGGCGTCCTGGGCCGGCGGTCATGGCCGGGCGGCGGTGCCCGGTTGGCGGGCGGGCGCGTGCATCGCCCGCGTCAGCGCGGTGACCTGCACCTGCATCTGGTAGGCGATGTCGCCGAGTTTGGCGCCGGGTTCGGCGAACAGGGCGAGCGTGGTGTTCTTCCCCGCCGGTACGACGATGGCGAAGCCCAGGTCCGACTCGACGACCGTCTGGGCCAGTTGCGGGCCCTCGGCGTTGGTGAAGGCGGTGGTGAAGGCGCGGGCCGCGGCGTGCAGCGTGGCCGTCATCGCGGCGACGCGTTCGCCGGACGCCCGGTCGAGTCCGGGCGAGGCGCCCTCGACGAGACCGTCGCCGGTGGCGACCACGGCGTGCTGGACTCCGGGCAGTTCAAGCAGCGGGGTCAGCACCCATGCGAGGTCACCGGTGGTGGGAGTGGGGGCGCTCACTTCTCGTCGTCTCCTTGCTCGTCCTGGTCGCCCAGGTGGTCGTGGCCGTCCGAATCCGGTGCGGGGGCCCGCCCGGCGACGCTCCTGCCGATCAGGGTGCCCTGCTGGAGTGCCGCCCAGGAAGACTCGGCCTGCTCAGGTGTACGGGACACCTGTCCGGCGGCCGGGACGGCGGGGGCCGTGACGGCCGGCGCGGGACGCGGCGCCCGCCGGCGCCTGCTGGGCAGCCCCGAGGCCGCCGCTGCGGGCTGCGGTTCCTCCGGTCCGGGTTCTGCGGGGCCGGCCGGCCGGTCCGGGACGGGGACCGCCGACACGGGCACCGGGGCCAGGACGGAGAGGGTGTGGTCGTCCTCCAGCACGGTCAGCAGGTGGGCGGGGACGCGCAGGATGGTACGCATGCCGCCGAACGGCGAGGCCTCGATGTGGCAGTCGAAGCCGTACTGCACCACCAGCCGGCCGACGACCGCGAACCCGGTCTGCGGCGGGTCTCCCAGCTCGGTGAGGAGCACCTCGGAGGGCCCGGCCAGCAGGGCGCGGGCCCGGTCGAGCGCATCATCGTCCATGCCGATGCCCGCGTCGTCGACCACCAGGAACGCGCCGCGGCCGCCGCTCTGCTGGACCGTCACCTGCACGTCGGTGTCGGGGTGCGAGTAGGCGGTGGCGTTGGCGAGCAGTTCGGCGAGCGCGATCGCGAGGGGTTCGGCGGCCCGGGCGGCGAGCGCGAGCCGCTCGTCGCGCAGGTGGTTGGCCACCTTGATCCGCTCGTAGCCGGCGACCCGGGACTGCGCGCCGAGCACGATCTCGACCAGGGGCGAGCGCTGCCGGGCGAGGCCCGGCCACGCGTCGCAGAGCACGGCGGTGGCCTGGGTGCGGCGCAGCGCGAGTTCGTTGCGGAAGTCGAGTTGCAGGATGCGCGGGTCGTCGTACTCGTGCTGGAGTTCGTGGAGCAGTTGCTGGGACTGGTTGAGCAGGGACTGGATCTTGGCCGAGGTGCCGCGCATCGCGGCGCGGGCGGCCGCGTCGACGCGCTGCCGTTCCTCCGTGACCGCGGTCCTGGCTGCCTGCACGGCCTCGGTGAGCAGCCGGGCCGCGCCGCCGTCGACCTCGGCCGCCTCCCGCAGTCCGGGGACCTGGGCGCTGGGGTGGGAGAGGGCGAGCGCGGCAGCCGGGATCCGCTTGCGCGCCAGTTGCCGGATCTCGTCGACAAGGGCCGCGGTACGGGCCTCGGCGGCCTTCGCCTGGCGTTCGGCGAGCTCGGCGTGGGCCACGGCCAGCTGTTCCGAGCGGGCGGCCCGGTAGGAGCGTGCCGTTGCTGCCACGGCGGCTATGACGGCGATCACCGCCACGATCCATGCCATGCCGTTACCGCGTTTCTGTCGTCGGGTCGGTCCTGTGTCCGGGGCGGCGGAAGCCGGTCCCGCGGCCGGGGCGGCGAAGGGCCGGTGGGTCAGTCCGCCCGGCCTGCCGTCTCACGGGCCTGCTCCACTTCTTGCGCGACCGCTGCGACATCGGTCATGACCTGGAGCACGCTGGGGAGTTCGGAACCGTCGAGCTGCCGGTACTCGCTTCCGATCGTGACCACCAGCCGCTCGGGGAGGCCCAGTTCGGGGTGGCGCCCCTCCCGGATCACCCGGCGGGCCGCCTCCGGGGCGGGAACGCCGGCGGCGTGGAAGGCATGGGCGCGCTCCCGCACGTACTCCAGGTAGACGATGTGGTCGCGCACCCCGGCCCGGTCCAGCACCGGTCCGTGGCCCGGCACGACGGTCTCCGCGCCGGTGGCCAGTACCTGTTCGCAGGCCGCGATCACGTTGCTCAGCGGGCCCGCCCAGTGGATCGGGTGGTCGCCCGGCTGCTGCGGGGTCGAGGAGAAGATGATGTCGCCGCTGAACACGACGCCTTGTGCGGGCAGGTGGACCATGAGGTCCCCCGTCGTGTGCGCGGACGGCAGGGCGGTGATCCGGACGGGGTACTCCCCCAGGGTCAGTTCGAGCTCCCCCGTGAAGTAGGTCGTCGGCCGGACCGGATCGGTCTGCGACCAGTCGAAGGGGCCGAAGTGCCGCCCGAGGTAGGCGCCGAGCGCGGTGGCCGGATCGCTGCCGTTGACCAGGGCGTGCTGCTGCTGCGGAGTGGGCTCGTAGTGGATGTGCTCCCGGGCCTCGCGGGTCGCGATGATCTCCGCGTCCGGAAGCACTCCGGCGCCCCAGAAGTGGTCCCCGTTGGCGTGCGTGACGATCACACGGTCGATGGAGACGCCGTCGGGCAGCAGCTTCGTGCTCTCGGCCAGGAACTGTCCGGCCAGCACCGTGTCGTACGGGGTGTCGATCCAGAGCGCGCCACGGGGTGAGACGAGCAGGCCGCAGTTGGCCAGGCCCCAGCCCCGTTTCGGCGGGAGCCATGCGTACAGGCCCCGGCCCAGGTCAACGACGTCTCCACCTGTGATCGACATGGACGCGATTATGCCGACCTCGATCCGGTCGCGCGTTCGAACCCGGCCACGAAATCGCGCCGTTGGCGTGAAACCGACTGTTCACCACCCCGAGGTCGCCCGGCCGGTGACCGTACGAGAGCAACCGAGTCGGTCACCATGGGGAATCAACAGGACATTGTCCAAGAAATCACCCTGTTGTTCTCACTCCCGTCACCGGTGCACGGCAGCCCGTCGTCAAACCGGGAGAGGCCGATTACCCGCTGAGCATGGCTGGAAACAGACGCCGAAAGCCCCCGGGTGAGACCGCTGGGGGCGGCCTGCCGGGGGCTCGTGGCTCATGGGCCGGGACAGTTCGACGCTACGAAAGACCTAGTGGGTCGCGGGCACGTTCCACTGCTGGTTGGCGCCACCGTGACAGTCCCAGAGCCCGAGAGCGGTCCCGTTCGTGGTGTCGCTTGCCGGGACGTCGAGACAGCGCCCGGACGCCTTGTTGACGAGTGCGTGTGTGGAGGCGTTGTACGTCCACTGCCGGGCCGGGTCGGTGACCGCCCCGCCCGCTCCCGTTCCGGCACAGTCACGTACGCGTACGGCGGCTGCGTTTCCGGTGCCCTCCGCGGCCAGGCAGTAGTCGGACGGAAGCCGCAGCGTGCCGTCGGCCGCCCTGACCCAGGCCTGGTTGGCGCCGCCCGAGCAGGAGTACAGGTCGGCGACCACACCGTCCGCGACACCCCCGAAGGCGTCCAGGCACTTCCCGGCCGGCCCGGTCACCGCGCCGCGCACCGAGTTGCCGACGGCGAGGTTCTGCACGGTGGAGCCGGCGGCCACGTCGATCCGGGTCGCGCAGGCGTTGCTGCTGCTGGAGGTGGAGGCGACCGCGCCGGTGACCGTACCGCCGTTGCCGGTGGGCACCCCGAAGCGGGCGTCGCTGAACGGCTGGTCGTAACAGGTGGCGCGCGGATTGTTCCATTCGAAGTACTCGGTCCAGTCGACCATCCCGGCGGGCGAGATGGCGGCGGCCGGGGTCTTGATACTGCCGAGCTTGTACGAGGCGCCGGTGGCGGTGTCCGCGACAGTGGCGCCGAACCAGCCGTCGCCCTCGGCCGCGACCTCGAACGTGTAGCGGTGACCGGCGGTCCAGTCGAGGTTCATCCGGCAGCTCATGCCTTCGCCCTCGCCGCCGAAGGTCTGGCACCAGCTCCCGGTGGAGCCCGCGGTGGCCTCGGAGACATCCCAGACGGAGAAGAGGAGCGTCCGCTTCGACCCTCCGTTGGACTGCATCCCGAAGTACGCGCCGCTGCCCTTGTCGAAGCCGAACTGATGGCTCCAGAAGACGTTCGCCCGGTACCCGGGGTCGTGCTGGACGGTGGTGGACCAGGTGACTTCGGTCAGTACCGGAGCACCGGGGAAGGAGTAGTTGGTGTAGGTGCCGGGAGTCGTCCCGAGCTCCGCGGCCCGGACGGGGTCGGCCGTACCGGTTTCCGCGGCCTGCGTGGGGGCGGCCGTGCCGAACAGGGCCAGGGCGGTGGCCGCGGCGGCAGCGGTGATCGTGGCTGACAAGTGGCGCAGGGTCATGCGTTGCACCTGCTTCCGGTGGGGGGAATGGGGATCGTTGCCCTTGCATGCACCGGCCGCATGGCACGGCTCGGCGCATCTGCTGCGGTGAATCCCGCCGGACAGGGCCGTGGCCCTGTCCGGCCTTTCCCGGTCAGGTCCTCAGGAACGGACCTGCCCGCGTTCGAAGTACGCGACCAGCTCGGGGTCGAGGGCCGGCACGTCGTACGGTGCACCGCCCTCACGCAGGGAGCGGGTCGCGAGGACACCGGCGGCGACGCTCATCCGGGCGGCGACGGGTGAGGTGTCGGTGACGCCCCCGTCGCGCACGAACCGGCAGAACTCCTCCATGATCCGGGTGTCGCCACCGCCGTGCGAACCGCCGGCCTCCGGCACCCGGTAGGTGATGTCGGCGTCGGCGCGGTATCCGCTGGGGCCGGTGTTCCAGACCTTGACCTCGTCACCGGGGCCGTCGCCGAAGTTCTCCAGCCGCCCCTCGGTGCCGATGACGGTGTAGTTGCGCCAGTAGTCCGGGGTGAAGTGACACTGCTGGTAGGCGGCCACGACGCCGTTGTCGAGCTGCATGTTCATCACCGAGACGTCCTCGACGTCGACGATGTGGTGCAGGTCCTTGCGGGCCGTCGGCGGCCAGTCGAACTCGCGCAGCCAGTTGTCCGGGCGCGGGGTGTCCGCCTCCCGGCGCGGCAGGCCGCCGTAGACGAGCAGGTCGCCCAGCGCGTTGACGCGCCGCGTGTAGCCGCCGGCCAGCCAGTGCACCACGTCGATGTCGTGCGCGGCCTTCTGGAGGAGCAGACCGGTGGTCCGGGTCCGGTCGGCGTGCCAGTCCTTGAAGTAGTAGTCGCCGCCGTAGCCCACGAAGTGGCGTACCCAGACGGCCTTGGGCTCCCCGATGTCGCCGCGGGCGATGATGTCGCGCATCAGCCGCACGACGCCCATGTGCCGCATGTTGTGGCCGACGTACAGCCGGGTCCCGGTCTCGTACGCGGCACGCAGGACGTTGTCGCAGCTCTCGACGGTGATCCCCAGCGGCTTCTCCACGAAGACCGCCTTGCCGGCGCGGAGTGCGTCGATGGCGATGGCCTCGTGGGTGTCGTCCGGCGTGGCGATGACGACCGCGTCCAGGTCGTCCCGGTCCAGGAGCAGCTTGTAGTCCTCGACGGCGACATCGGTGGCGAAGGCCTCCGCCTCGCGACGGCGCACCTCGGGGTCGAGGTCGCAGACGGCGGTGATCGCCGATCCCCGTCCGGGGTGGTGGGCGGACGTCGCGATGGAACGGCGCAGGCCGAGCCCGATGACGCCGAGTCGCAGGTCTGACACGGGAGTCCCTTCTTTACGTACGGTCGTGCGGGCGAAGGCTGCCTGCGACGGCGGGCGGCACAGCTTCCGGGACCGATGGCGCGAGAGAGCACCCGCCCGGTTGGACGGACCGCACCGGTGCAGGCAGGCCGAAGCCTCCTTCGCGGCAGCATCCTCATAGTTCACGACCGCGCACCCTCATGGCAAGAGTTGTTCGTTTAGGGGCACTGGCGAACATCTCTTGGCATTCATCCACCGCAGCCGACGTCGTCGGAGAGCACCCGGGAGCCCGCACCGGGCGCGACGGGGTCCCGGAAGCGCGGCGAACCGCAGGCGGGACGGGCGAAGCGAAGTGGTCAGACCGCGATGACCGTGACACCGGCCTCCGTGAAGCGCGCGGTGGCCTCGGGCGTGACGCCCTTGTCGGTGACCAGGAAGTCGACCACCCCCAGATCGCAGACCCGGGCGAAGGCCCGCTTGCCGATCTTCGACGAGTCGGCCGCCACCACCACCCGCTGGGCCTGCTGGGCCAGGAGCCGGTTGATGCTGGCCTCACCCTCGTGGTGGACGTACGCGCCGCGCTCGGTGTCGATCGCGTTGACGCCCAGCACGGCGACGTCCAGCGTGATCTCGCCCAGCACGCCGCTGGCCAGCGGGCCCGTCAGCTCGTACGACTGGGGCCTGGCCACACCGCCGGTCACCACGATCTTGATCTGCGGGCGGATCACCAGCTCGTTGGCGATGTTGAGGGCATTGGTGACCACCGTCAGGGTCGGCTGGCCGGAGGTTCCGCCCGCCCCTTCACCCACGAGGTCGGACCGCACGGCGAGCGAGCGCGCGACCTCCGTGATGGTGGTGCCGCCGGTCAGCCCCACCACCTCGCCGACCGCGACCAGTTCGGCGACGGCACGGCCGATGGCCTGCTTCTCCGGAGCGTTGCGCCCCGTCTTGTAGCGCAGGGCCAGCTCGTAGCTGACGCCGTGCGCGACCGCGCCGCCCCGGGTACGGGTGAGCAGCTGCTGTTCGGCCAACTGGTCCAGGTCACGGCGGATGGTCGCGGCCGACACGTCCAGCGTCCTGGCGGCGTCCTCGACGTCCACCCGGCCGTGCTTGCCGACGAGTTCCAGCAGTTCGTTCCACCGGGCATCCCTGGACAAGAGAACTCTCCTTACGGGCCCGGCCTGCGAGCACCCATCCCCTTGGGCGCGATCACCGGACACGCGCAAGCGTCGCACAAGGCTCCACCGAGTCAAACCATCTGCACGATCAATGCTTGATAATGCTCGCTCAACGCGAGTAACGTGCGTAAACGAGCATCCCATCCCCAGTACGGAGTGCAAAAGTGTCATTTGTCGAGATCGAGACAGCCAGCCAGCCGGACTGCTGGCGCCGCGCCGCAGACCTCGCTCCGAGCCATGCCGCCGCGCTGCCCGCCCCCGGCGAGCGCATCGCCGTGGTCGGCTGCGGCACCTCGTTCTACATGGCCCAGGCATACGCCGCGCTCCGCGAGGAGTCCGGACAGGGCGAGTCCGACGCCTTCGCCGCCTCGGAGTTCCCCGCCCGCCGCCGCTACGACCGGGTCGTCGCCCTCACCCGCTCGGGGACCACGACCGAGGTGCTCGACCTGCTCGACCGGCTGCGCGGGACCACCCCCACCGTAGCCATCACCGCCGACCCGAACACACCGGTGATGGCCTCCGCCGACGCCGTCGTGGTTCTCGACTTCGCGGACGAACAGTCCGTGGTGCAGACCCGGTTCGCCACCACCCTGCTCACGCTGCTCCGCGCCCACCTCGGTCTGCACACCGACGCCGTGGTCCGTGACGCGGAGGCCGCACTGGCCGAGCCGCTGCCCGAAGGGCTGCTGGACTGCACCCAGTTCACCTTCCTCGGCCGCGGCTGGACGGCCGGCCTCGCCAACGAGGCGGCACTGAAGATGAAGGAGGCCTCGCTGTCCTGGACGGAGGCGTACGCCTCGATGGAGTACCGTCACGGCCCCATCAGCATCGCCACCACCGGCACGGCGACCTGGACGTTCGGCGCCGCCCCCGAGGGGCTGCGCGAGCAGGTTCTCGCCACCGGCGCCCGCTGGGTGGAGAGCGGCCTGGACCCGCTGGCCGAACTGGTCCGCGTCCAGCGCCTGGCCATCGCCCGCGCCGCTGCCCGCGGTCTGGACCCGGACAGCCCGCGTCACCTGACGCGTTCGGTGGTCCTGGCGGAGGCCTGAGCCGGATAGGGAGCGGGACACAGCCGGACGGCCGTCCCCTCTCCGTGCACGGCCGGTACGAGCAGAGCCTGCGGACCCGCTGCCGGCCGTGTCCCGGCCGCGGCGGTCCCGCCGGCCGGGCCGGGCGCCTAGTTCGCACCGGCCGCGGGAGGCAACAACCTGATGTGATCCTCCCGGCGGTCCGCCGGGGAGCCGGCCGCCCGTCGCAGGACGGCCGGTCTCTCCGTGCCTCCGGTCACCCGTGCCGGCGCGGGACACCGTCCCGGGCTGCCCGGCACGGGCCCCGCGCCCCCGCAAGCCTCAGGACTCCTCGAAGTAGGCGTCCAGGACCGCGTCGAAGCCCTCCGTCCACTCCTTGAGGTCGCTCCTGGCGGGCGCCTCGACCTCGGCGTTGAACCAGCGCCTGGTCGACATGTGGACCGTGATCGTGAACCGGCGGCCGAAACGGGCCGGCTTCAGCTCGACGGCACCGATCTCGTCCCAGTGGAAGTCGGCCTCCTGGTCGTCCAGCGTGAACCGGATGCCCTCCCGGTCCGCGGAGATCGAACCACGCCGGTCGCTCACTTCGAACGACGGACCCTCCGCGGCCCCGTCCTCGGACGAAGGGCCGTCGACCACCCCGTCCTCGTCCTCGTTCTCGTCCTCCTCGTCGTCCGACGCCGTTTCGGCGGCGGGCTCGCCGTCGGGCACCGCATCCTCGAATGCGGCCTCCACGACGGCATCGTCGGGTGCGGCACCCTCGGGTGCCGGCTCCTCGGTCTGCTCCGGGTCCTCGTCCGCCTTCGTGACGGTTCGGGGGGCCGTGAGACCAGGGATGTACGCCGGGTCTGTCCCTGCGGCGTACGCGGGCTGAGTGTTCGGATCTATACGCTGCTCCACGGCGGGCAGTATGGCCGACGAACCTGTACGGGGCCAGTGAGGCCGCCGTTCACCGGGCCGGGGACACGGCAAGGCAAGGGCGGACCCACCCGCTCGGCCCGCCCCTCCCCCCGTTCCTCCTGCGCCCGTGGGTCAGCCGGTGGTGCAGGCCTCGTCACCCAGGGCGAACGCGGCCGGTTCGGTGTTGCCCCCCGTCAGGGTGCCGGTGAACCCGAAGCCCACCGAGGCACCCGGCGCCACCCTGCCGTTCCAGGAGATGCCGGCGGCCTTCACCTTCGTCCCGTCCTGCGTGGGTGTCGCGTTCCACATCTGGGTGACCTTCTGCCCGTCCGCGAACGTCCAGCCGAGCTGCCAGCCGTCCAGGGCCGCGGTCCCGGTGTTGGTGAGCGTCACATCGGCCTGGAAGCCGCCGGACCACTGGTTGGTGACCTTGTACGTCACCGAACAGGCAGCGTCCCCGGGCGGGTTGCCGGGGTCCGTACCCGGGTCGGTACCGGGATCGGTGCCGCCCCCGTCACTGTCCGAGGAGTCGCCGTACATGATTCCGCGCCCGTTGGTCGAGACGTACACCCGCCCGTAGACACGCGGGTCACCGGTGATGGCGGCGCCGATCCAGCCCCACTGGTGCGCGTCGTCGTTGATCCGGGTCCAGGTCGTACCCGCGTCCGTGGAACGGAAGACACCGCGCACGCCGCCGATCTTCGCGGTGACGAAGAGCGTCTGGTACGAGGCTCCCGCGGCCGCCTTGCCGAAGCCGACCGAGTCCGCCTGCTCGACCCCGGACAACTTGGTGAACGTCGCGCCCGAGTCGGTGGAGTGCCACAGCCCGTAGGCCCCGGTCGCGCTGCCGCCCGCGAGCCACACATCGCCCTCGGTACCCGGCACGGCCTTGAAGCGGACGTTGCCCTCGGCGGGCAGACCGCTCGACGCCTTCGCGGTGAAGGTGGCGCCGCCGTCCGTGGAGACGTAGAAGGTGCCGGCCTTGTACCCGTAGAACTTCTTCGGGTTCTTCCGGTCGGACTCGACGGTCGCCCCGGCGGGGATCCCGGTGGACGCCGACCACGAACTCCCGTACCCGGTGGTGTGCTGCACGCCCACACCCTCCGGGCTCCACACGAACCCACTGGCGTCAGCGGCGGCCGCGACCGTGCCGCCCCCGGTGACCCCGGCGGGCTCGGAACCCTGGAACCAGTTGGACCCGTTGTCCGTGGAGAAGCCGATGTGCGGAGCGGCGTCGGCGCTGCCGACCCGTACAACCGTGTTGGGGCTGCTCTCCGCGAAGTCGAGGCTGGTGGTGGAGGTGAGGTTGGGCGAGGTGAACATCATGTCCGGCACGGCATCGAGATCGGTGTGCCGAAAGCCCCCGATGTCGCCGAGCGCGCTGAGGAGCGGGGCTCCGGACGGCGGGCTCGCCAGGTCGTTGACGGCCGTCTCCTCCAGGCCCTTCACCATCGGCGTGATCTTGAACTGGCTGCCGGAGTCCCAGTTCTCGAGGTTCTCGGTGCCGTAGATCGTGGCACCGGTGCCATACATCATCCGGTTCGAGTCGAACGGGTCGATCTCCAGCGCCTCCGTCATCCAGCCCAGCTTGGGCGAGGTCTCCGGCGGCGTCGGATTGGCACCCCAGGTCAGCCAGGGCACGGACGAGACGTCCTGGGTGAAGCGGTTGGTGCGGTTCGGATAGCTGCTGTAGTCCCAGGCCTGCGTCCAGGTCGCCCCGCTGTCCGTGGAGCGGAAGATCTGGGTGTCCGGCCACCAGGAGCTGTATGCGGTCGCCATCAGGGTGCCGGGCTGCTGCCGGTCCACGGACAGTCCGCTGAAGCCGTAGTAGGTGTCCGCCTCGGCGACCGGGCTGACGTCCTTCCACTCACCGGTGGCGGTGGCGTAGCGCCAGATCCGCCCCTTGCCGCCGTCGTACGGGCCGCCGGTGTCGCTCAACGTCAGATACAGATATCCGTTGTCCGAGTCGAGCACCCCCTTGTGGGCCAGGTATCCGGTCGGCTGTCCGGCGATCCGTGCCCAGGAGACGCCACCGTCGGTGGAGCGGTAGACGGTGTTCTCCTTGTCGGCGACTCCGACGTAGATGTCCTGCGTCGCGCTGCCCGCGCTGCCGCTGCGCTCGTCGAAGGTCACCCAGACGATGCCCTGGTTGTCATTGCCGTATCCGCTGGTGTCGGTGGGGTCCTGGGAGTAGTTGCCCGGGTTCGGGAAGGCCGTCACCTCCGACCAGGTCGCCCCCGAGTCGGTGGAGCGCCACAGGCCCTTGCCGCTGGGCGCACCCAGGTACAGCACGGAGTTCTTGTTCGGGTCGACCGCGAGGCGCTCACCCATGCCGCGGCCCGGCATGTTGCCGCCGAGCTTGAAGGGGAGAGTGCTGGCCTTCCAGCTGGCACCCCGGTCCGAGGAGCGCAGGACCGCACCGTTGGTCGGGTCCCAGCTGTTGGTGTACGTGCCCACGGCGGCGTACACGTTGTCCGGGTCGGCCGAGTCGGAGGCGAGGCTCACGACACCGGACCAGCCCCAGTGGTCCCAGTCCACCCAGTCGAGCAGCGGTGTCCACTGCTTGCCCGCCTGGTCCCAGCGGTAGGCGCCGCCGATGTCGGTGCGGGCGTAGGCGAGGTCCTTCTCCGACCGGTTGAAGACGATGCCGGGGACGAAACCGCCACCGTCGATGCGTACGTTCTTCCAGTCGTACGTGTCCGCGGCCAGGGACACATCGGATGCTTCGGCGGCCGGTGCGACATCGTTGGCTCGCGCCGATGCGGGGGCGCCAGTGGCGAACAAGCCGGCGGTGAGAGCAAGTGCTGCCAGGAGGGCGGCAAGGGGTCTGGCGCTTGAGCGCACGGAAACGTCCTCTCCGAACGAGACCGCCGACAGCGGCGGTACGGGGCGGGTGCGGATGTGGGAGCGCTCCCATTCGCGTCCCGATGGTAGCGGCGCGAACCCGCCACGAGAAGGTGGTGGGCAGGGGTTCATCGGATGACTTGGGCCCGGCTCGCCGTCACCATTGCGGCAGCCTCACGTAATTCGCCCGTAACGGCGGAGTGGTGACGGCCGGTCCGGACTCCGTCGGCTCCAAGTCAGGTGCTCGACCGACCAGTTGATGCGCACCCGACAGCGGGGAGCGCCAGGGGCGGCCACCCGACCGGCGCCGTCGTGGGCCCGAACCTGCGGGAAACCGCAGTACGGACGTACGTCATCCCGCACCGAGTACGGCGGCTGTCCGCATACCGCCGCAGGCCGGCGGTTTCTAGCGTTGGCGGGGAGTCGTGGCGCCCGGCCCGGCCCTCCCCCGTCTGAAGACCCGCATGGATCCCGTGATGCTCGCCCTGCCGCAGGAACCCGCCGGCGGGATCGCCGGCTGGGCGGCCGGCCTCGTCGACACCATGGGCGGGCCGGGGGCCGGCCTCGCCATCGCGCTGGAGAACCTCTTCCCGCCACTGCCGAGCGAGGTGATCCTGCCGCTGACGGGCTTCGCCGCGGGGCAGGGGGTGATCTCGCTGGCATCGGCGCTGTTCTGGACCACGCTGGGTTCGGTGGCCGGGGCGGCCACCCTGTACTGGATCGGGATGCTGTTCGGCCGCGAGCGGATGCATGCCCTGTGGGCGCGGCTTCCGCTGGTCACAGGCTCCGACCTGGAGCGCACGGAGGCCTGGTTCGTCAGACACGGTACGAAGGCCGTGCTGCTCGGGCGCATGGTGCCGATCTTCCGGAGCCTGATCTCCGTACCGGCGGGCCTGGAACGGATGCCGCTGCCGGTGTTCCTCGGGCTGACCGCTGTGGGCAGTCTGGCGTGGAACTCGGTTCTGGTGATGGCGGGTTACTGGCTCGGCGACCAGTGGGACACGGTGGAGACCTACGTCGGATTCCTCTCCAAGGCCGTACTGCTGCTCGTCCTCGTGGCGCTCGCGCTCTACGTGGTGGTGCGCGTCCGGTCCGGGCGGGCGCGAGCCCAGCACCGCCGTACCCCCTGACGTGCGACGCGAGCCCGGCACGACTCACACGAAAGGCGCTAGGGTCGGTGAACGTGACGAGCGATGCGGCAGACACCTTCGCTCCTCCCCCCTCTCCGCATCCGGCCGACGCCCCGGCCGGACGTGTTGGCCGCTTCGCCGGCCGGGTGTCCGGGGTCGCGGGAGCACTCCTCGGCTGTCTGACCGCGCTGGCCGCTCTCCTCTACTTCGCCCTGGCCGGAGCGCTACTGGGTGCCTTCCTCCTGTGGCCGCGCACCCGCCGCCGTGCGCGGGCCCTCCTGGTCGCGGGGGCCAGAAGACTGACGACTGTCGAACGATGGCGCCGGTCCTTCTTCTTCCATGACCGGTTTCCCGAACACCGCGCCTCCGACCAGCAGGTCCTGCGCTATCTGGCCTCCCGCACCTGTGCGGGGCTGCTGTGCGCGGTGGTGACCGGGCTGCTGCTCTTCGGCCTCGTGCTGGCCGGGCTGCTCGCGGCCGGGGTCGCCCGGTCGACGCTGAGCTGGCAGGAGTTGCTCACCCAGGCGGCCCTCGGCTCCGTGCTGCTCTTCCTGGACGTGCAGGGGCTGTTCTCGCTCGCCGCGCTGGATGCCCGGCTCGCGCGGGAGTGTTTCGGGCCCGGTGAGCGGGAACTGCTGGAACGGCGTATCGGTGAACTCGCCGCGAGCC
Source organism: Streptomyces sp. NBC_00464 (assembly GCF_036013915.1). Taxonomy (NCBI): domain Bacteria; kingdom Bacillati; phylum Actinomycetota; class Actinomycetes; order Kitasatosporales; family Streptomycetaceae; genus Streptomyces; species Streptomyces sp. NBC_00464. Next base: position 1,269,551 of record NZ_CP107899.1, read on the forward strand.
GCGCCGCGGTGGTGCGGGCGGTGGACCGCGAGCGGCAGCGCGTCGAGCGCGATCTGCATGACGGCGTCCAGCAGCGGCTCGTCGCGCTCGCGATGCTGCTCGGCCGGGCCCGTCGCGCCCGCGACGCCGAGCAGGCGGACGCGCTCCTGGCACAGGCGCACAAGGAGTCGGGCGAGGTGCTCGCCGAACTGCGCGAGGTGGCCTGGCGGGTCTATCCGACGGCGCTCGACAGCCTGGGGCTGCGCGAGGCGCTGGGCGGAGTGGCGGAGCGGTGCTCCCTCCCCGTCCGGGTGGCGTACGACGTGTCCGGGCCGCTGCCGACGTCCGTCGAGACGGCCGCGTACTTCGTCGTCTCGGAGTCCGTGACGAATGCCGCCAAGCACTCCGGTGCCGGAAACATCCTCGTGAGCGTCACACGACGGGACGAGGTTCTCACCGTGCTCGTCCGAGACGACGGCACCGGCGGCGCGGACCCGGACGGCAGCGGACTGGCCGGGCTGCGCGGCCGGGTCGCCGCGCTCGACGGCATGTTGGACGTCCACAGCCCCGCCGGGGGCCCCACCATCGTGACCGCGGAGCTGCCGTGCGTGTGATTCTCGCCGAGGACTCGACCCTTCTGAGGGAAGGACTGGTCCGGCTGCTCACCGAGGAGGGGCACGAAGTGATCTCCGCGGTGGGCGACGCCGAGGCCCTGTTGTCGGAGGTGGCCGCGCAGTCGCCGGACATCGTCGTCACAGACATCCGGATGCCGCCCACGCACAAGGACGAGGGCCTGCGCGCCGCGGTGGAGATCCGCAGTCGATGGCCGGACGTCGGTGTGCTCGTCCTGTCCCAGTACGTGGAGCGCGCCTATGCCGCCCAGTTGCTCGCCTCAAACGCTGAACGGGTCGGCTACCTCCTCAAGGACCGGGTCGCACAGGTGGAGGAGTTCCTCGACTCTCTGGAGCGGATCCATGCGGGCGGGGCCGTCTTCGACCCCGAAGTCGTACGGCAGTTGGTCATCCGCAGCGCACACGGCGACCCGTTGTCGCGGCTGACACCGCGCGAGCGCACCGTTCTGGAGGCGCTGGCCCAGGGCTACACGAATGCGGCCATCGCACAGAAGCTGCACATCTCGCTCAGCGCGGTCGAGAAGAACCTGAACACGGTCTTCGACAAACTGGGGCTGGCGCACACCACCGGCTACAACCGGCGGATCCTCGCCGTGCTGCGCTATCTGGAGGCGTGAGCGCGGCATCGCCGGCGGCTCACGTCAGTACCAGTCGCCCATCCCGGGCGGGTCGCACAGTTCGAGTACCACTTCGCCCGCTTCGGAGGTCCTGCCGCCGACGGGCCGGACCCGGTCACCGACGCTCACCAGGTGCGGGGCCGCGCCCACGATGCGGCACCGGTACACGAAGCCTTCGGGGAACCGGACCAGGGACTCGTTACGCATGACCCGCGAGTAGCGGTTCACGACACTGGACCGCACGACGACACCGTGGCCGTCGCTCTGCTCCGACTCCAGATCGCTCGACGCGCAGACGGGGCACAGGAGTTTACGGAAGGAGGCGGTGCCGCACCATCGGCACACCTGGTACACCAGACCCTCCGCGCTGTGGGGCTCCGCTGCGTCGCGAGCAGTGGGTTCCACGTCGATTCCGGTGATGGACACGTCTCGGCCTCCCGCGCTCGACTCGGTGCGTCGCACCTGTGGCGACGGCACCTCGGCACCGTATGGCACTTAGTTCCATGAAGTAAAGGTACTGAGTGCCGAGAAGAGTTGAACCACTGAGTGAACTACCTCTCAGTGGTGCCCCGTTCCTCGCCGAATGCCGATTCGATGCGCTGCACGACGCGCCACATCGGTGCACCCTTCGGCGCGATCATCACGATCACGTCGTCCTCGGTGGCGGGCGCGGACGGGCGTTCGGCCGCCGATCCCCAGACGGCGCGGACGAGTTCGAGCGCCCGGTCGACCTCGGCGCCGGCATCGCCCCGGCCGCCCGAACGCAGCCAGGACCGCAGCCCGTTGTTGTGCGCCGCGACCACCGATGCGGCGATCACCTCGGCACGCAGGGCAGCGTCCGGAGCGCCGGACCACCGGCGCTCCATGTACCCGGCCATGGTCCGCTCGTAGCGGCGCACGACGGACAGTTCATAGGTGCGCAGGCCGGGCACCTCCCGGGTGAGCCGGTAGCGCTGCACGGAGAACTCCGGCTTCTCGGCGTACATCCGCAGCACCAGCCGGGCCGCCTCGCACACCGCCTCCACCGGGTCGCCCTCGCCGGCGGCCTCCAGGAAGGCGGTCATGTCCGCTAGGCACCGCTCGTGATCGGGAAAGACCGCGTCCTCTTTCGAGGGGAAGTAGCGGAAGAAGGACCGCCGCCCCACTCCGGCACTGGCGACGATGTCGTCCACCGTGGTCCGCTCGAATCCACGCTCCATGAAGAGCGCGAAGGCCGCCTCGGCAAGCACGTCACGCATGGGGGGCTTCTTGGCCGGCCCGCGGTCATCGGTCATGCCGGAAACGTAGCACCGGAAACGCATATCCGGCACTGGGTACCTTTACGAAGGGTACTGGGTACCATAGGATCGCCGAAGAGACACCACGAAGTACAGGGAGAGCCGGCGTGAGCTTGAGGATCGTTGTCTGTGTGAAGTACGTGCCCGACGCGACCGGTGACCGGCATTTCGCCGATGACCTGACGTTGGATCGTGAGGATGTCGACGGGCTGCTGTCGGAGCTGGATGAGTACGCGGTCGAGCAGGCGTTGCAGATCGCGGATGCGGCGGACGATGCGGAGGTCACCGTGTTGACGGTGGGTCCGGAGGATGCCAAGGACGCGTTGCGCAAGGCGTTGTCGATGGGTGCGGACAAGGCTGTCCACGTCGAGGACGACGATCTGCACGGCACGGACGCGATCGGTACGTCGCTGGTGCTGGCGAAGGCGATCGAGAAGACGGGCTATGACCTGGTGATCTCGGGGATGGCGTCGACGGACGGCACGATGGGTGTGGTTCCGGCGCTGCTGGCCGAGCGGCTGGGTGTGCCGCAGGTGACGCTGCTGTCCGAGGTTTCCGTGGAGGGCGGTGTCGTGCGGGGTCGTCGTGATGGTGACTCGGCGTCGGAGCAGCTGGAGGCGTCGTTGCCGGCGGTGGTGTCGGTGACCGACCAGTCCGGCGAAGCGCGTTACCCGTCGTTCAAGGGGATCATGGCGGCGAAGAAGAAGCCGGTCGAGTCGCTGGATCTGGATGATCTGGGGATCGACGCGGACGAGGTGGGTCTGGGTGGTTCCTGGACCGCGGTCGACTCCGCGGCCGCACGTCCGGCCCGCACCGCGGGCACGATCGTCAAGGACGAGGGCGAGGGCGGCAAGGCTCTGGCCGAGTTCCTGGCCGGCCAGAAGTTCGTCTGATCCCGTACGCGCGTTCCTTCGTTGTTTCTTCGTTCAATCGCAGGAGATTGAAGTCCCATGGCTGAAGTTCTCGTCTTTGTCGATCACGTGGACGGTGCGGTCCGTAAGCCCACGCTGGAGCTGTTGACGCTGGCGCGCCGGATCGGTGAGCCGGTCGCCGTGGCGCTGGGCAACGGTGCCGCGGACACCGCCGCCGTGCTCGCGGAGCACGGTGCGGTCAAGGTCCTGACCGCCGACGCCTCCGAGTTCGCCGACTACCTCGTCGTTCCGAAGGTCGACGCGCTGCAGGCGGCCTACGACGCGGTGTCGCCGGCCGCCGTGCTGCTGCCCTCGTCCGCGGAGGCCAAGGAGATCGCGGCCCGTCTCGCGGTCCGGATCGGTTCCGGCATCATCACCGACGCCGTCGACCTGGAGGCCGGCGATCAGGGCCCGGTCGCCACGCAGTCCGCGTTCGCCGCCTCGTACACCACCAAGTCCCGTGTCTCCAAGGGCATCCCGGTCGTCACGGTCAAGCCGAACTCGGCCCCCGTCGAGCCGGCTCCGGCAGCCGGTGCCGTGGAGGCCCTCGCGGTCTCCTTCTCGGCGCAGGCCACCGGCACCAAGGTCGTCTCCCGTACCCCGCGTGAGTCGACGGGGCGCCCGGAGTTGACGGAGGCCGCGATCGTGGTCTCGGGCGGCCGTGGTGTCAACGGTGCGGAGAACTTCCACATCATCGAGGCGCTCGCGGACTCGCTGGGTGCGGCGGTCGGTGCCTCGCGCGCCGCGGTCGACGCGGGCTGGTACCCGCACACCAACCAGGTCGGCCAGACCGGTAAGTCCGTCTCGCCGCAGCTGTACATCGCCTCGGGTATCTCGGGCGCGATCCAGCACCGGGCGGGTATGCAGACCTCGAAGACGATCGTCGCGATCAACAAGGACGCCGAGGCCCCGATCTTCGACCTCGTCGACTACGGCGTCGTCGGCGACCTCTTCAACGTCGTCCCGCAGCTCACCGACGAGGTCACCGCCCGCAAGGGCTGACCCCTCGGCCGGCACGCACGGCCAACGGCCCGGGGCCGCACGGTGAAACCCACCGCGCGGCCCCGCACTGTTGTCCCGTCGCATCCCCTGTCCCGTCGCATCCCCCTGTCCGTCGCCTGCCTGCCCGTCACCCGTTCGGACTCGCTCACCTAGTCGGGTGAGAGCAGCCGAACAAGGCTGAGGACGAATCGACGATGTTCGCAGCCCTTTCGGTCCCGCGTGAGCGGCCGGTGGCCGCGACGGACGGGAGCTGTTCGTCATGACCTACACGCCCAAAGGCGCCACGCCCGCCACTGCCGCGGCGAACGAGGCGGCCGTGGCCCGCTACGACATGGACGACCGGCAGGACTTCACCGACCGGGACCGGGGATTCATCGCCCCCTTGCCCGACAAGCTGTACGCGACGGACGGGCGAGTGATCTTCGATGCCGCCCGGTACGACTACCTCGCCGACGACGCCCCCGCGCCCGACACCGTGCACCCGAGCCTGTGGCGCCAGTCGCAGCTGATCCGCAAGGGCGGCCTGTACAAGGTCGTGGACGGCGTCTACCAGGTGCGCAACAACGACATCGCCAACCTCACGGTCATCGAGGGCGACACCGGTCTGGTGGTCGTCGACTGCATGGCCTCGGTCGAGGCCGCGAGCCAGGGCATGGGCATGATCCGCGAGCATGTCAGCGACAAGCCCGTCGCGGCAGTGATCTACACCCACACCCACATCGACCACTACGGCGGCGTCAAGGGCGTGGTGAGCGCCGAGGACGTCGCCTCGGGCAAGGTCCCGATCATCGCGCCGGGCACCATCTCCTCGTTCGACAAGCACGCGATCGGCGAGAACGTGATCGCCGGCAACGCCATGTCCCGGCGGGCCTCCTACGCGTTCAACAGCCTTCTCGACCCCGGTCCGGGCGGCTGCGTCACCTGCGGCATCGGGATCGCCACCGTGCCCGGCGTGACGATCTCGTACATCTCGCCGACCGACGCCATCACCGAGACGGGTGCGAAGCGGGATCTCGGCGGTCTCGAGTTCGAGTTCCTGTACGCCCCCGACACGGAGGCGCCCGAGGAGATGCACATCTGGATCCCTCAGCTCGGTGCGCTGACCTGCGCGGAGAATGCGAACCACTCACTGCACAACATCCAGACGCTGCGCGGCGCGCGGACCCGCGACGCCCGCAACTTCGCCCGCTATCTCGACGAGACGCTGGAGCGCTGGGGCGACGACGTGCAGGTGCACTACGGCCCGCACACCTGGCCGGTGTGGGAGAACGGGCAGGTGACGGCGTTCCTGGAGTCGCAGCGCGACACGTACAAGTACCTCCACGACCAGGCACTGCGGCTGGCCAACAAGGGCTACACCCCCCTTGAGGCCGCGGAAGAGATCGAGTTGCCCGAGGAGCTGGGGCGCAAGTGGTTCAACCGCGGCTACCACGGCACCCTGCACCATGACGTGCGTGCGGTGTTCACCAAGGAACTCGGCATGTGGGACGGCGATCCGGTCTCGCTGCACCCCCACCCGCCGGTCGAGGCCGCCCGCCGCTTCGTCGACCTGATCGGTGCCGAGAAGATCATGGATGAGGGGCGGCGCGCCCTGGCCGACGCCGACTACCGCTGGGCCGCGCAGATCCTGCACACCCTGGTCTTCGCCCAGCCGGAGAACCAGGCCGCCCGTGATCTCCAGGCCGACGCCTACGAGCAGATGGGCTACCAGGCCGAGGGGCCGCAGTGGCGCGGCATCTTCCTCACCGCCGCCATGGAGCTGCGTCAGGGAATCCAGCCGGCCACATTCGCCACCGCCAGTCCGGACACCATCCTGGCCATGCCCATCGACATCCTCTTCGACTTCGCCGCCGTACATCTGATCGGCGAGAAGGCCGCGGAGGCCGACCTGCGCATCGACTTCCGCTTCACCGACCTCGACGAGACCTGGACGATGTGGGTCGCCCGCGGTGTCCTGAACGCCCGTCGCGGGGCGCACCCCGACACTCTGCTCACCGTCACCGGTCCCAAGGCCGCGCTGGTCGGTACGCTGCTGAAGCCGTCCGCGGCGCCGGAGCTGGCCAAGGGCGGGAAGATCGCGCTCGCCGGCGACGAGACCGCTCTGCAGACGCTCGCCGGGCTGCTGGACACGTTCGATCCCAACTTCCCGATTATTACGCCGTAACAGTCGGACTCCTGTCCTGACGCGACTGTCGGGGCCCACGGCTCAGCGGGCCCCGACAGTTACTGCTGCGGCGGGCAACGACCGGAAACCCGGCTTCGCCCTCGCCGCGGGATCAGCCCAGCAGCTCCTCGACGAGGTCGGCGGCCCGCGGGGTGCCACCCTCGGCCCGCGCCTCGGCCCGCAGCTGCGCCGAGCGGCGGGCGACCTCCGGGTCGGCGACGAGTTCGGTCAGCGCGGTACGCAGTGCCTCGGCGGTGGCGTCCGCGGTGTCGATGCGGCGGGCCACGCCCAGCTCCACGAGCCGGTCGGCGTTCATGAACTGGTCGGCGCCCTGCGGGACGGCGATCATCGGCACTCCGGTGTACAGCCCTTCGGCGCTGCCACCCATACCGGCATGCGTGACGAAGGCGTCCGCCTGTTCCAGGATCGCGAACTGCGGTACCCAGGAGTGCACTTCGACATTGCCCGGAATGGTTCCGAGCTCCGCCCGGTCGGTGTGCCGGCCGACCTGGAGCACGACGTGCCAGCCGGCCAGGTCGCCGTACGCGGCCAGGCACTGGCGGTAGAACTCGGGCCGGTTGGTGTACGCCGAGCCCAGCGAGACCAGCAGCACGCGCTCCGCGTCCGCCGGGCGGGTCCAGTTCTGCTCGGCGGCGCGTCCGGCGAAGCAGGGGCCGACGAACGTCACGGTGTCCGTGTCGACGTCCTCGCCGTGCGGCTGCATCGCCCTGGGGATCAGGGCGAGGGTGTGCGCGGGACGCCCGGAGAAGGCGTCCATGTCGGTGGTGGACGCGCCGCAGCCGGCGAGCCACTGGGTGAATTTCGCCCGGTACGCGTCGGCACCCGGCATCGCCCACAGGTGCGCTGCCACGTCCTGCTCGTACCCCTCCCAGGCGACGAGGGTCGGGGACAGCTGCATGAGGGGGCGCTTCTGCGACTCGGCCAGCGCGCGCGCCGCGTACGCGCCGATGTCGTACAGATAGAGGTCCGCGGGGTCCTCGTCGTAGAAGGCCCGCAGCTGCGGGAGGGCCTGGACGGCGTCGTCGAGGAAGAGGCCCATCGCGCCGATGGCGTCGTCGGGCCAGCTGTTGTCGGCGACCGGCAGGGAGGAGCCGTACGGGACGAACTCCGCGCCGGTGGCCTCGATCCGGTCCGCCACCGCCGGGTCGTTGGCGTAGGTCACCCGGTGGCCGCGGGCCACCAGTTCACGGATGACCTCAAGGCTCGGCAGTACGTGGCTGACGGCGGGGATGCCGACCATGGCGATGTGGGCACGGCGACGTGACATGGAAGATCACTCGATTCAGGTCTGCGGCGAAAGGGACACGGCGAACCCGCGCGTCGACCGCTCCGCCCGGAAGGCCGGGTCGTGGGCGCGCGCAGAGCATGCCGGACGGGGTCGGGGCGGCTGCCCCGTCCCGCGTCAGCCGTAGAGCTGCTGAAAGGCCATGCGAAAAACGATAACCGGTGTCCGGGCCCACCGCACATGGGTTTCGGCGATTCCGGACGGCCCGCCGCACATGGGTTTCGGCGGGCACGGACGCCGCCGTCACTCGGACGGGGCGGCGGCTTCGAGCTCGTCGACGGTGCCCGACATGATCGTGCGCACGTGGGCGGTGAGGTGTTCCGCCGGCCAGTCCCACCAGGCCACGGCGAGCAGCCGGGCGATATCCCGGTCGTCGTAGCGGGTACGGATCAGGCGGGCCGGGTTCCCGCCGACGATCCCGTAGTCGGGCACGTCCTTGGTGACCACGGAGCCGGCGCCGATGATCGCGCCGTTCCCGATCCGCACCCCGGGCAGCACGGTGGCACCGTGGCCGAACCAGACGTCGTGGCCGACGACGGTGTCCCCCCGGTTCGGCAGCCCGGTGAGCAGGTCGAAGTGGTCGGCCCACGAGCCGCCCAGGGTGGGGAAGGGGAAGGTCGAGGGGCCGTCCATACGGTGGTTGGCGCCGTTCATGATGAACCGCACCCCCGTGCCCAGGGCGCAGAATCTGCCGATGACCAGCTTCTCCGGACCGTAGTGGTAGAGGACGTTGCGCGTCTCGAACGCGGTGGCGTCGTCCGGGTCGTCGTAGTACGAGTACTCCCCGACCTCGATCAGCGGGGACTTCACCAGAGGCCTGAGCTGCACCACTCGCGGCTGTTCGGGCATCGGGTGGAGCACGGTCGGGTCGGCCGGTACGGGCATGGCGCGCGGTTTCCTTCACAGGTGGCGGGCAGGGACCACGTCCCATGATCGCGCCGACGGCCCCGTCGCGACACCGGTTTGCCGTGGCCGGGTGCCGGAACGACGACTGCCGGGCGGACCGGAGATCCGCCCGGCAGTTCCGGGTCGAGCGTCAGGGCGTCAGAGCGCCGGGCGTCATGGCTGGAGCGGCATCGTCCAGCAGTTGGAGGTTGTCCCCTTGCCCGAGAGGCGGTCGGTCATCCAGGAGATCGCGTCACCCTGGTCGGTGATCAGCGGGACCAGGTGGTTGGTCAGGAGTTTGTCGCCGAGGTTGGGCAGGACGATCGCGTCGTAGGTGACGTCGGCGCCCTTGCGGCACCAGTCCACGGCCAGTTGGCGCGCCTGGGCGTGGGGCACGATGTCGTCCTGCACACCGGTCGCCAGGCGCACCGGACCCGTGGGCTTCAGCGTGCCGATGCGCTGCCTGTCGAGGGCCGCCTGCGCCTTGGGCTCGGCCGCGATGACGTCCCCGAGGGATTTGCCGCTGGTGGTCCATTTGGTGCTCTTGGTGAAGCCGTAGCCGAAGATCGCGTCGCCGACGCACATGGTCGAGGCGTCCTTCAGCGCGGCCCGCCCGGCGTCGTTGACATTCGTCTCCACGACCGCCCTCAGATCGGGGTCGGCCTGGGAGAAACCGTTGATCGACCAGGCCAGGGCGCCGGCGAGGGCGCTGCCGTCGATGCCCTTCATGGTCGCGGTCAGGTTGGCGGGCGGCGCACCGGCGTAGGTGCCGGCGAGCTTGACGTCGGGTGCGTAGGACGGCTGGAGTTCGGCCGCGGACGCGCTGGCTCCGCCGCCCTGGCTGTAGCCGTACAGACCGGTGCGCGAGTCCGGCGTGATCGAGGTGCCGGGCAGCTGGTGCGCGGCACGGGCCGCGTCCAGCAGGGCGTGGCCCTGGTCGAGCCGGTTGACGTAGGTGTGGAGCCGGTCGGTCGTGCCGAGACCGACGTAGTCGGTGACCACGACGGCGACGCCGGCGGAGAGCAGCCGGTAGATCGCCAGGGTCTCGTAGCCGACCGACACGGTCTCACCGCTGAGGGTCAGCGGGTACTGGAGGGTCATGGAGGGGGCGCACTGGTCGCCCTGGCCCACTGTTCCCGAGGCCAGCGCCACCAGAGGACGCGGACCGGAGCCCTTCCACGCGGCGGACGGTTCGATATAGGCGCCGGTCACCGCGACGGCCTGCCCGCCCGAGTCGGTGGAGCGATACATCAGCCGGGTCGCCGTACCCGGCATCGGCCGCCCGTCCAGACCGGGCAGGCTCAGCCCGAGCGGCAGCGGCTCGTGGCGGATCACCGCGCCGTTGGCGGAGGGCAGTTCGGCCGGCGGGTTGTAGAAGTCGGGGATGGTGACCCCGCGGGACACCACGGGCTGCGACCCATCGGTGGCGGACGCGGGTGCGGCGTACGCGGCCACGCAGGCCGCTGCCGTCACGGCGACGGCCACCGCGCGGATGCCACCGGGGCGTGGCCCGCGGGCGGGGGAAGACATGGGGGACGTCGTAGGGAAGGTGGACAGCGAACGGGTGCTCTTGCGGCTCACAGCTCACTCCTCGCTCTGCTCGGAATGCGGGTGAACGCAAGCTAGCAGCGGGACTTACCGAAGGTAACCCACCAGTAAGTTACGCTGTGGTAACTACCGAATCGGGCCTGGTCGACGTACGACTGCGCACCCCGCCCCGGGCCGCCCGGAGCGACGCGGCCGGAATCAGGCCGACGGGAAGCGCGGCCCGCAGAGGGCCTCACCGGCGATCGGGAGCCGCGAGATCAGCCGCCATCCGGTCGAACTGCCTTACCCCGCACCCACCTTGACGCGACCGCCATCCGGACGAGCGGGAGGCGAGGGGTCCGCGCACCGACGGCTCGGAATCCGGCGCTCCACGAACACGCCCACACTGCCCCCGACTTCACACAATGGCCCCCAACAGTCACAGGAGCCCCGTGCGCAACATGACTCATTCCAACTAGAGTTCTGTCATGCCCACCTCGCCGGCCTTACGCTCAGCTCGCCGGCAGTCGGCCGACTCCGCCATTCCTGCCCCGCCGGACACTCCTGGTTCCACCGGAAACGGCAGCGCACGGCCTCGCGGAAGTTCCCCGAAGGCTCCCCCGCGCACAGCAGACTTCGATCCGAACCACGCGGATTCACCCGGGCAGGCCCCGGCGCAAACCGGCGCGCGCGCCGAATTTCACCATCTCGCCGTCCCCCCGGATCCCCCCTTGCCTCCCGCGTACACGGCGGCAGGGGAATCGGCGGACTTCCCGATCCCCCGTCCGGGGCCGACCGCCCCCGTTCTCTCTCCCCCAGTCGGCCTCGGCAGCCAACAGACCCCGAAACCCGGGCACTACGGAGTACAGAAACGATGGAATCCCACCCCCGTAACGAGCAGCACGGCCCTGCCGGCGGCATACGCACCGGAACCGTCCCCCCGACTCTCGTGAGGGCCTGATGACCGAACTGATTCTGATCGTGGCCGCGTTGGCGGCCGGCGCCGGTGCGACGCTCTGGTTCCATCGCAAGGCCCGCGCCCAGCAGCGCCGCGCGGACGGCCTCCAGCAACGCGTCGAACAGCTCGGGCAACAAGTGCGCTCCGCCGAGCAGTTCGCCGCACACATCGCGCACACCGTCATCCCGGCCGCTGCGGCGCACACCCAGACCGGACAGGCCTACCAGCCCGACCTGGCCGTGCCGCCCCAACTGGTGCACACCCAGATGGCGAATGCTCTCGGCGCTCTCGCGGGACAGGCCTGCTCGGCCATCGACCGGACCGGACAACTGGCGCAGAACGCCGCGCAGGACCAGCTCGCACAGGTCTGGGCGGAGGCCGAGAACCGCATGGCCCAGGCGCGGCAGGAGTCGGTGGACGTGGCCCGGGCAGCCGTACGCGCCTTCGCCTCCAGCACGGTGCAGCGGGCCGCGAAGCTGAGCAGCGCGATCAGCGCCGGTGTACGCCGCCATGTCTCGGACGAGGCGTACGCCACGCTGGTCGAGATGGATCACCTGGCCCAGCAGATGCTGCTCACAGCGTCCGGGTACGGCGTCCTGGCCGGCGACAAGCTGTCGCGACGCTGGCCGGCGACCACCCTCACCGACGTCGTCCGCACGGCCATGGGCCGGGTCGAGGGCTATCAGCGCATCCAGCACACGGACCTGGAGTCCTTCGCCGTCCGGAGCCGGGCCGTGGAAGCCGTCGTCCACACCCTGGCGGTGCTGCTGGACAACGCGCTTCGGTACTCCCCGCCGAACGCCCTGGTGCACGTCTCCCTGGAGCACGGGGCGAGCGCGGCCTTCCTCGTCGTGGACGATGCCGGACTGCGGATAGAGGACGAGCGGCTGACCTGGGCGCGCGAGGTGATGTCCGGCAAGCAGCGGGACGACATCACGCAGCTCGGCGCCTACCCCCAGACCGGACTGCGCGTCGCGTCCGTGCTCGCCGACCAGTACGGCTTCCGCGTCGAACTGACGGCGCCCAACCTGTACGGCGGCACCCGCGCGATCATCGTGCTCCCGAAGGCCCTCCTGACGACGCCCCAGCCCCCGCGGCCGTCGTCCGTGCACAGCGTGCCGGCCGCCCACCCGGCCCTGGCACCGGAGGCGGAGCCCGCGCCTGCGCCGTCGGCCACGCCCACCACGGCAAGCGGCCTCACCGTCCGTCGGCGCACCCCGCGCCCCGCCCACGAGACGGGCCCCGCAGCCGACACGCGGCCGGCCCCGGCCCACGTGGATCCGGGTACCCCCGCCGTGGCCGCAGCGTGGATGGCAGGCAGCCGCCGCAGCCGGGACAACCAGAACACCGCCAGCACTGACGAAGGACGTTGAACATGTCGGACACCCACTCGAACGCCCTGGGCTGGCTGCTTGACGAGCAGCTGGGATCCGTGGAGGGCGTCCGGTACGCCGTACTGATGAGCGGCGACGGCCTGCTCAAGGCCCGGACCGAGACCATCGGACAGGAGGACGGCGAGAAGCTGGCCGCCCTGACCGCCTCGCTGCGGGCCTCGGGCCGGGCGTGGGACGACTTCACCGGCGGGCGCGGCGTGCGCCAGCAGCTGATCGAGAGCGTCGAGCGGATCGGCCTGACGACGGCGGCGGGTCAGAACACGATGCTCTCGGTCGTCACCACGGGACCCCACGCCGACGTCGGCCTGATCAGCCACCACATGGCCCTGCTCGTGGTGCGCCTGGGCGAGCAGCTCGGCACCACGGAACGCAGGCCCGTCCTCCAGCCGGACGGAGGCACCGCGGTATGACCGGTCCGCGGCATGACCCGGACATGGTGAGGCCTTACGTCCGCACGGGCGGACGGGTCCGCCCGCGCCGGGACGTCCTTCTGGAGAGCGTGGTCATCGCCGCGCCCAGCCCCACCGGCGAGCTGGGGCCCGATAGCCGGCGGGTGATGAGCCTGTTCTCCGTGGGCCACGGCGGGCTGGCCGTTGCGGACATCGCTGCCGCGCTGCAGCTGCCGCCCTCCACCATCCGGATCCTCGTCTCCTCCCTCATGGACAGCGGCCATCTGGCCAGCCCGGCGGCCGCTGTGAACGATCAGCCCGAAAACGACCTCCTGCAGAAGGTGCTTGATGGACTGCGAGAACTGGTCTGACACGCGGAACGCCGTCTCGTACGTGCCGGCCACGGTGACCCGGTCCGCCAAGATCGTGATCGCCGGCGGATTCGGCGTCGGCAAGACGACCTTCATCGGCAGCGTCTCCGAGGTGCGGCCGCTGCGGATGGAGGAGCCGATCACCGAGGACAGCGTCGGGATCGACGATCTGCGCGGCACACCGAAGAAGACCACGACGACCGTGGGCATGGACTTCGGCCGGATCCACCTGGCCAACGGCGCCCTGGCCCTGTATCTGTTCGGACTCCCCGGACAGGTCCGCTTCCAGCCCCTGTGGGAGGACCTGGCACAGGGTGCACTCGGCTGCCTCGTCCTGGCCGACACCCGTGACCTCGACGCGAGCCACGGGGCTCTGACTCTGCTGGAGGGCGAGGGAATCCCCTACGCGGTCGCGATCAACACCTTCCCCGACGCGCCCGTCTACGACCTCGACGAACTGCGCCAGGCCCTCGCCCTGGAACCCCACACACCGCTGACCACCTGTGACGCGCGCGACCGCACCTCCTCCCTCCAAGCCCTGATCACGCTCGCGGAGTACCTGATCTCGCAGCGTGCAGCCCTCTCCCTGGAGCCCATGTCATGACCTTCACCAGCTCCGTGCCCACGGTCGCACCGGGCAGGGTCTCGCTGTACGATCCGGGCTTCGCCGCAGACCCGCACGCCGCCTACGAACGGATGCGCAAGACCTACGGCCCCCTGGTGCCCGTCGAGCTGTCCCCCGGCATCCCGGCCACGCTGGTGATCGGCTACCTCCAGGCCCGCCGCATCCTCAACGACCCCATGTACTTCCCGCCGGACCCGCGCGTCTGGGAGCAGCAGGTGCCGGCCTCGTGCCCGGTGCGGCCGATGATGGAGTGGCGGCCCAACGCCCTGCGCAACGGCGGTGCGGAACACGCCCGTTACCGGGCGGCCAACACCGCCGGTATCAACGCGGTCGACCAACACCGCCTGCGCGCCCAGGTGGAGAGGATCGCCTCGGAGTCGGTCGCGGATTTCCTCACCGCCGGCAGCGCCGATCTGCTCACCCAGTACGCCTGGCCGATCGCCTTCCGGATCCTGAGTGCTCTGCTGGGCTGCCCCGACGAGATCGGAGCCCGTATCGCCGACGGGATGGCACGCATCTTCGACACCACCGACGCCCATCAGGGCAATCAGATCCTCGGCCAGGCCCTCGCCGACCTCGTCGCCCTGCGCCGGCACGAACCCGCCGACGACATCACCTCGCGTCTCCTGGCCCACCCGGCGGGGCTGACCGACGAGGAGATGAGCCACCAGCTCGTCACTCTCTACGGCGCCGGTATCGAGCCCCTGACCAACCTCATCGCCAACACCCAGCTGAAGATCCTCACCGACGAGGAATTCTCCGCCGCGCTGCACGCGGGCCAGTCCACGGTGCGTGACGCGCTCGACACCGTCCTGTACACCGACCCGCCGATGGCGAACTACTGCATCACCTATCCGCCCTATCCCGCGGACATCGACGGATACCTGCTCCCGGCCCATCAGCCCGTCGTCATCTCCATGGCGGCCTGCAACAACGACCCCGAACTCACTCAGGGGCCGGCCGGGATCTCGGGCAATCGTGCCCATCTGGCCTGGAGCATCGGCCCCCACACCTGCCCGGCCCGCTCGCACGCCTACCTCATCGCCGAGACCGCGGTCACCTATCTGCTCGACGCCCTGCCGGAGATGGATCTCGCCGTTCCCGCCGCTGAACTGCGCTGGCGTCCGGGGCCCTTCCACCGTGCCCTGGAATCCCTCCCCGTCCGGTTCTCCACCGCTCGCTGAAAGAGAGACACCATGTCCGAACAGCCCGTACTCGTCCTCGACCCCACCGGCTCCGACCGCCACACCGAGTACCAGGCCCTGCGCGACCGCGGTCCGGCCACCCGTGTGGACGTCCTCGGGGTGACCGCGTGGTCGGTCACCGACCCGGCGCTTCTCAAGGAACTCCTCACCAGTCCGGATGTCTCCAAGGACGCCCGCGCCCACTGGCCGGCCTTCGCGGAGACCGTGGCCACCTGGCCCCTCGCCCTCTGGGTCGCCGTGAGCAACATGTTCACCGCCTACGGCGGCGACCACCGACGGCTCCGCCGGATGGTGGCCCCGGCGTTCAGCGCCCGCCGCATCCAGGACCTGCGTTCATCGGTCGAGAAGGTGGTCGCCGCACTTCTCGACGATCTCGACTCCCGTCCTGCCGGTGAAGTGGCCGATCTGCGCAAGGACCTCGCCCACCCGCTGCCGATCGCGGTGATCGGCCAGCTCATGGGTGTCCCCGAGCACCAGCTCGACGGCTTCCGCGCCCTGGTCGACGGCGTCTTCGACACCACCCTCACCGTCGAGCAGGCGACCGCGAACACGGCCGCGCTGTACGAGGCCCTCAACGTCCTGATCGCGGCCAAGCGCGCGGAGCCCGGCGACGACATGACCTCGCTCCTCGTCGCTTCCCGCGACGACGAGGGGGACGGCAGCGCCCTCACCGACGACGAGTTGCGCGACACACTCCTGCTGATGGTCTCCGCCGGGTACGACACCACCGTCAACGTGATCGACCAGGCCATCACCGCGCTGCTGGCCGACCCCGCGCAGCTGGCTCATCTGCGGGCCGGCCGCGCCGACTGGAACAGCGTCGTCGAGGAGACCCTCCGGCACGAGCCCGCCGTGAAGCACCTGCCCATGCGCTTCGCCCTGGCGGACATCCCCCTGCCCGACGGACAGACGATCGCCCGCGGCGAGGCGATCCTCGCCTCCTACGCCGCCGCCAACCGCCACCCCGGCATGCACGGTGAGTCCGCGGACGTCTTCGACGTCACCCGGCCGACGAAGGAGCACCTGGCCTTCGGCCACGGCGTCCACTTCTGCCTCGGCGCCCCGCTCGCCCGCCTGGAGATCGCCACCGCGCTCCAGCAGCTCTTCGAGCGGTTCCCCGAGGTCGAACTCGCGGTTCCCGCAGCCGAACTGCAGCCGCTGCCCTCCCTGATCAGCAACGGGCACCAGACCCTCCCAGTACGCCTGCGTCCGGCCGCCGGCTGACCTTCCCGTACGGGACCCACCACGCGCGGTGGGTCCCCCGGCCCGGCTGCCCCGCCCGGCAGGCGTTGACAGCGCACTGCCCCCGTGCGACTTTCGAAGCGCTTCGACGATCGGGGCGGTGCGGCGGGCAGCCGTTCCCGCCACCCGGCCATCCACACCCTGGGACGGACATGGCGCTCTTCGACAACCCCGTGATACCCGGCTTCAGTCCGGACCCGAGCATCTGCCGGGTGGGCGACGACTACTACGTGGCGACGTCCAGCTTCGAGTACGTGCCCGGGGTGCCCCTGTGGCACAGCCGCGACCTGGTGAACTGGCGGCTGATCGGCCACGCGCTGGACCGTCCCGGCCAGTTGGAGCTGCCGGATACGGTCCCGGCCTCGTGCGGGGTGTACGCGCCCACCCTGCGGCATCACGACGGCCGCTTCTGGATGATCACGACCGTGGTCACCGATGCCGGAACCGTCCTGGTCACCGCGGAGGATCCCGCCGGCCCCTGGTCGGATCCCGTTCCGGTCGGCATACCCGGCATCGACCCCGATCTGGCCTGGGACGAGGACGGCACCTGCTGGTGCGTGTACTCGGACGACGGCATCCGCGGGGTGCGCATCGATCCGGAATCGGGCAAGGCGCTGGGCGAGCCGGTGGCGTTGTGGTCGGGCAGCGGGCTGCAGTACCCCGAGGGGCCGCACCTGTACCGGATCGGCGACTGGTGGTACCTGCTGCTTTCGGAGGGCGGCACCGAACGCGGCCACGCGATGTCGGTGGCCCGCACCCGCAGCCTGCCGGGGCCGTTCGAACCGCACCCGGACAACCCCGTGCTCTCCCACCGGAGCACCGGCCACCCCGTGCAGAACGTCGGCCACGGGGACCTCGTACAGGCACAGGACGACACCTGGTGGATGGTGCTGCTGGGCACCCGGCCACGCGGCGACACCCCGAAGTACCACGGGCTGGGCCGGGAGACGTTCCTGGCGCCCGTGCGCTGGGAGGACGGGTGGCCGCTGCCGGGACCGGTGGACCTGCGGGCCGAGGCCCCCGCCCTGTCGCCGCACCCATGGCCGGACGAGCCGGAGCGGGACGACTTCGACTCCCCCGCGCTCGCGCCGTGCTGGGTGTCACCGAGGCGGCACGACCCGGCCGCCGTGCGCCTCGACGAGCGACCGGGGCACCTGGTGCTGCACGCCCACGCGGACAGCCTCGACCTGCCTGGCGCACTCTTCGTGGGGCGGCGCCAGCGGGACCCGGACTGCACCGCCCGTACACGGGTCGAGGTCGGTCCGGGAGGCCTGGGCGGGCTCGCCGTACGGCTCGACGAGGCGCACCACTACCGGGTGGAGACCGACGACTCCGGCCTGGTCCGCGCTGTCGCCAGGATCGGTCCGCTGTGCCACACCGTGGCCGAACGCGCCCTGCCGCCGGGTCCGGTGACGCTACGGATCGACGTCACCACCACCGTGGTCCTGCCCCCCTCCGTCACGGACCCGGGGGCGACGGCCCCGCCCGGCCTCCGCGTCGGCGGGCCCGACACCCTCCACCTGGGGTACGAGACGGCCGGGGGCGACTTCGAGATCCTGGCCGCGCTCGACGGCCGCTACCTCAGTACGGAGGTGGCCGGGGGCTTCACCGGCCGAGTCGTCGGCATGTACGCGACCCGGGGCAGCGCGGCCTTCGACTGGTTCGGCCTGCGTCCGGCCTGACGCCGGGGGCGGGGTCGGGGCGGGGGCGGCGACACGCGTTCGCCCCCGCCCCTGCTGTGCGGCGTTCAGAAATGCTGGTTCACCGGCCAGACCGCCGCCGGGTCGCAGTGGGCCGGGCACGCCATCAGGTAGATCTCGTTGCCGAGGAACAGTCCGTAGGTATCGGCCCCTACGCTGTAGGGCTGTTCCGGCAGGCCGGGACGGACCGCGAACTCCGTGTATTCCGGCACCTGGCAGAGGTACTCCAGACCGGCGCCACAGGCGCAGGTGTAGGACTCGGGGCCCTGCGCCCAGGACGGCGTACCGCCCAGCTTGAATCCCTGCGCTCCGATGCCCCGCGGGTCGGGGACGTCATCGAAGGGCCGCAGCGTCAACGGCAGTGCGCATACGGAAGGTTCGGACTCGGCAGCCGGAAGATCCGCCTGCCGCTGGAGCAGAATGCGCCAGAAGGGCCGCGGGTAGGGCGGCTGCGGAGCGTCCCAGTACCGGGGCACGAGCCGCCCGCCGGCCAACCCGGGATCGGCCGCTTCGTTGTGCGCACCGCAGTGGAACACCAGCAGGTGGTCCCCGCCGAAGGGTTCCAGATCCGCGGGCACATCGAGCTGGAAGAACAGCGCCAGCCGCTCCCCGCAGAAACACACGGGCCACTCCTGCCCGGGATCGAGGAAGGGCCAACCGCCCACCGAGTCCCTCGCCGGCCGGTCCAGCGGTCCGGCTCCGACCTCGATGGCGTGCGCGGGCAGCGCCGCCCGGGGATTCCCTGCATCCTGTCCGTTCATCCGCTCACCCTAGAACCGCCCTGTGACAGCCGACCCCGGGCGATCAGGCCTGACGGTGACGGGCGTGGGCGCGATGTCCAGGCTGTCCTGGATGAGCCGAACGGGCGGTGTCCCGCACCCTTCGCGCCGATGGATTCCGCAGCCGCCGCTCCGACTTACGCGATATGCTGATGCAGATAGTGCAAGCGACTTGCAAAATGAGGAGGGTCATGGCTACTCGGGCGACCGACGCCGGGACGAACCAGAGCGTCGAACGAGCAGTCTCGGTGCTGCGCGCACTCGACTCCGGCCGCGCCGAACTGCGCGTCTCCGACGTCGCCGAAGTCACCGGGCTGGGATCCTCCACCACCTCCCGCCTGCTGTCCACCCTCGAACGCCTCGACATGGTCGAGCGCGACCCGGTCAGCAACCTCTACCGGCTCAGCCTCGGCATCCTCCCCCTCGCCGCCACCGCCACCAATCGACACCCGGTCCACCGGGCCGCCCGCATGGTCCTCCAGGACCTCGCCACCCGCACCGGGCTGGGGGCCAACGTCGCCATCCGCCGCGACACCGAGCTGATGTTCCTGTGCAACTTCGAGGGGACGCGCGCCCCGAAGTCGTACACCCAGGCCGGCCACACCGCCCCGCTGCACGCCACCAGCATCGGCAAATGCCTGCTCACAGGCCTCACGCCCAAAGAGCGCCGCACACTGCTTCCCGAACCGCTCACGGCACACACCGACTACACGACCACCAGCCACGACCTCCTCGACACCGAGATCGACACCGTGCGCCGTACCGGCTACGCCATCGAAGCCGAGGAACGCGCCCTGGGCCGCGCCTCCCTCGCCGCACCGGTCCGTGACGCCTCGGGCGATGTCGTGGCCGCCATCTCCCTGTGGGGCCCCACCTCCCTCCTCGGCAGCCAGACCGAGGCGGAGGGGCAGCGCCTCGCACTGACCCGCGAGGTCATCGAAGCCGCCGACGCCATCAGCCAGGCGCTGGGCGCGGTCTGAGACACCCACCGAAACCCGGAAAGGGGGCCCGGTAGCAGGTCGTCCGACCTGCTACCGGGCCCCCTTCCTTCCGCGTGCCTACGCTCCGTACGCCTTGAACGCGATCACGTGCGCGTGCGGAGCCCCGTGCGTCGCGTCCACCACGAGGCGCAGGGCGTCGGTGCTCACGGGCCCGCCTTCCGCACCGCGCAGATCGTGCACGCGGTGGCGGCGGCGGTTGTCCGTCACCGTCAGCAGGGTGCGCCAGGTGCCGTCGGGCTCGCGGCTCTGGAGGCGGTAGTCGCGGACCAGTTCCGGCATCACCTCGAAGGGGGTGCGGTGGCGGTGCAGGTTGTTGAGGTACTCGTCGACGTCGTCGTCGAACACCACGCGCGCCTCGGTGAGCCGACGCGCCGTGTCCCAGTCGAGGCGTAGCCACTGCGCCGCGGCGTCCGGGTCGGCCAAGGGCTGGGACGACCACATCTGCGGTCCGCCGTAGGGGCGCTGGAAGCCGCCGACGGCCCGTTCGGGCAGGAACGCCGCGGTGGCCGGGGTGGCGCGGAAGCCGAAGGTCCGGCGGCGCAGGCCGCGGGCCTGCCACTCCAGGACCAGCTGGCCGTCCTCCTCGGGAATGTCGTGGTCGACGGCCAGGTCGCCCTCGGCCCTGCTGCGCAGCGCGAGAACACCGGCGGTGCGCACGGGCACGAGGACCAGTGCCGCGCCCGGACAGGCGCGCACGATCAGGACGACGTTCTCCGGGGTGTCCGGGCGGTGGCCAAGGCGGGCCGTGACCCAGTGGGGACCGCCGGCCGGCACGGTCACCGTGGTGGTGAGCAGGTGGTCGACGGGGACGGCGTTCTCGCGGCGGCCGGTGCTCCACAGTTCCACGGTGAGTTCACTCGGCCGCTCGCCCTGGGCGCCGTGGACCAGCAGGTCGACCGTGTCGAGCGCGGGGTCGGCCGGCAGCAGCAGCCCGAGGTCGCGGGTGAGCGGGTACGGCTCGCCGGGCGCGGCCGGCGTCGGCTCCGCGGCCAGCCGGCTCAGGTGCGAGGAGGCGCTCACCCGGGCCGCGCGGGCCAGGTTGTCGGGGTCGTCGTCGGACAGGCCGATCACCGAGGCGTCCTGCCGCAGCAGCGTGCGGCGCACCAGCTCGGGGCGCTCGGCGGCGAGCTCGCGCGGGCCGATGCCCTCGGCGACGCACAGCGCGGCGGCCGTGCCCGCGGCCTCGCCGAGCGTGGCGCAGGTGGCCATCACCCGGGTGGCGCCGAAGGCGATGTGGGTGGCGGATATGTTGCGCCCGGCGAACAGGAGGTTCGTGACGTTCGCCGAGTACAGGGAGCGCAGCGGGATGTGGAAGATGCCGTCCGCGTAGCGCTGGCGGGCGCCGGGCTCGTCGGCGTACATCCCCTGCACCGGGTGGAGGTCGACGGACCAGCCGCCGAAGGCGACGCGGTCGTCGAACTGCCGCTGCTCCAGGACGTCCTGCTGGCTCAGCATGTGGTCGCCGAGGAAGCGGCGGTACTCGCGCTTGCCGGGGAGGCTGCCGACCCACTCCAGCGTCAGGTTCTCTGCGTCCGGGAACTCGCCGGAGTTCTTGATGTGGTCCCAGATGCCC
Organism: Streptomyces sp. NBC_00464; assembly: GCF_036013915.1. Classification (NCBI taxonomy): domain Bacteria; kingdom Bacillati; phylum Actinomycetota; class Actinomycetes; order Kitasatosporales; family Streptomycetaceae; genus Streptomyces; species Streptomyces sp. NBC_00464. The sequence goes on from NZ_CP107899.1 coordinate 1,291,088, forward strand.
ATGACCACGGACTGCAGTTCGTCGCGGATCCGCTCGTTGTCGTGGACGGTGTCGAGTTCGCCGCCCCACTCGATCCACCAGTAGTCACAGCCGTTGTCGCCGGTGCGCAGCACACGGTTGCGCAGGATGGGCGTGGTGGTGAGGTCGCGGGCGGACTCGGGCGCGACGAACTTCACCGGCCGGCCGAGGTCCTTGGTGTGGAACAGGATCGTCGACCCGAGCAGCGCCTCGTCCCCCTCCTCGGGCGCCCAGGGCTCACCGAACTCCGCACGCGCCTCGCGGCCGATGCGGTAGTGGGCGCCCGCGAGGTGGCCGAGGAGGCCGTCGCCGGTGCAGTCGAGGAACTGACGGGCATGGAAGGTGATGCGCCGCTCGGAGCCCATCATCCAGCCGGTGCAGGAGTGCAGCTCGCGCGCGTCGTCCGGGCCGCTCGCGTCGACTTCCCGTACGTCGGTGTTGAGGTACAGGTCGATGTTCGGTTCGGCCCGGACCGCGTCGAGGACCACCTGGTCCCAGTAGTACGGGTTCCCCTCGGGGTTGCGGTACTGGTTCTCGGTGTACAGCTCGCCCATGATGCCGGTCTCCCGGGCCCAGCGGTGCACGCCGTGGGCGGTGGCTCCGCAGACCCAGACCCGGACCTCGCTGCTGGCGTTGCCGCCCAGTACCGGCCGGTTGTTGACCAGGGCGACGCGTCGGCCCAGCCGGGCCGCGGCGATGGCTGCGCAGGTCCCCGCCAGGCCGCCGCCGATGACGGCGATGTCGTAATGGACCTCTTCTTCCCGCACGGGGCGGCCTCCTCGGTGTGAAGCACGGATTCTCTCCGCCACAGCGGAGCGACCATGAACGTACATCACATCCATATTGTGCAACTACTGTTCAGTCAGTGGGATCTGTTGTAAGTTTCCGGCGCAGCCAACGATGCCGTCGGCGAGGGCTACCGTTCGCGTTCACGGCAGGTCACCGACCTCGTCGGTTCTGCACAGAACCGACGATTCACCGACCAAAAGGGTTGACGTCCTCGCACGATATGGAGAACGATCCCGCATGCTGCAACTTGTATTCAGTGCGGCAGCATGACCTTCACACAGGGCCTCGGCCGGCGCACGGGACGGCGCGGCTCACGGCTCACGTCCGGCCGCATCGACTCCGCCCAGCGGAGCGCAGCCACCGTGGCACGCCCTGCACCACCGCTCCCGCCCCGTTCGAGAGGACTGATCCATGAGTACGGCCGCACCTCCACGGAAGGCCGCTCCACATCGTGAGCGGACCGGTGGACGACTCTCCAACGGCGCGTTCGCCCTGCTGCTCACCGCGCCGGGGATCGCCCTGTTCGCGACGATCATCATCTATCCGCTGGTGTCGGCCCTGTTCACCGGCTTCTTCAAGCAGGACCTGCGCCTGCCGGGACGGGAGTTCGTCGGCCTCGACAACTTCGCCTACTGGCTGGACGGCGACTTCCTCACCATCCTCAAGCAGACCCTGGTCTTCACCGTCGGTGCGACGCTCGTCCCCTTCGTGCTCGGGTTCGCGCTCGCGCTCGCGCTGAACTCGGGCCTGAAGGGCAGCGGCTTCATGCGCGGCCTGTTCCTGTTCCCGTGGGTGATCCCGGGTGTGGTGGTCTCCTTCCTGTGGATGTGGATCTTCAACGCGAACTACGGCGTGCTGAACGGCATCCTCATGGACACCGGGATCATCGACGAGTCCGTCTCCTGGCTCGGCCGGCCGGGCACCGCGATGCTCGCCGTCATCATCACCAAGACCTGGGCGAGCTTCCCCTGGATGATGGTGATGCTCCTGGCCGGTCTGCAGACCGTGCCCAAGGAGCTGCACGAGGCGGCCTCGATCGACGGGGCCGGCGCGATCCGGCGCTTCTTCGCCGTCACCTGGCCCCAGGTGCGCGGGGTCGCCTCGATCGTGCTGCTCCTGGAGTTCATCTGGAACTTCCAGCACTTCGACACCATCTACGTGCTCACCGGCGGCGGGCCGGCCGGAGCCACCGAGACCTTCGCCACCGCGGTGTACCAGACCGCCTTCAAGGGCTTCGACATCGGCCGGGCGACCGCGCTGGGCGGCCTGTGGATGCTGCTCCTGCTCCTCCTGGTCGCCGTCTACCTCAGGATCACCGAGCGGAAGGGCGACGCCTGATGACCTCCACGACCTCCACCCCGCTGTCCGGCACCGGCCGGCTGAAGCAGTCCGCCACGTCCGCCGGGAACACCTCGCGGCGCCGGATACGCAAGGACCTGCTCCGCTCCCGGATCGCCGCCTGGACCGCGATCCTGGTGATCGGCGCCTTCGGCCTCCTGCCGGTCTACTGGCTGCTGGCCACCGCCCTGAGCAGCCCCGAGGACGCGTTCCAGTTCCCGCCGAAGCTGATACCCACACACATCACCTTCAGCAACTTCACGGCCCTCGCCGACAACGACCAGCTGATCAAGTACATGATCAACTCGCTCGTCGTGGCCTCGATCACCGCCGTACTGAGCGTGGTCGTCGCCACGTACATGGGCTACTCGTTCTCCAAGTTCCGCTATCGCGGACGGCGCTCGCTGATGCACATGGTGCTGGCCTCCCAGATGTTCCCCCAGGCGCTCCTGCTGGTGACGCTGTACGCCGTCTTCTCCAGCTTCGGCCTGCTGAACACGTACACCGCCCTGGTGCTGTCCTTCACCACGTTCACGATGCCGCTGTGCGTCTGGATGCTGAAGGGCATCTTCGACACCATCCCGGACGCCCTGCTGGAGGCCGCGTCCATCGACGGCGCTTCCCGGTGGCGGACGCTGCACTCCATCGTGGCGCCGCTGGCCGCGCCCGGAATGATCGCCGCCGGGCTGTTCGCCTTCGTCCGCGGCTGGAACGACTTCATCTTCGCGGTGACGCTGGCCGACAAGGAGAAGCAGACCCTGCCGCCCGGGCTCGTCTCCACCTACATCGGTGAGTTCCAGGCCGCCTGGCCCGAGCTGATGGCCGCCTCGCTCGTGGTGTCCATCCCGGTCGTCGTCGCCTTCATGTTCCTGCAGCGCTACCTCGTCGGCGGCATGACCGCCGGCTCGGTGAAGTAGCCGGGCCGCACGGGCTCCTGCCGCACCCTCCCCCACGCTCCTCCCCTTCCGCCCACTCCCCATGGAGAAACCATGACCACCTCTGGCATCAGCCGCCGCGGCGCGCTGCGCATGTTCGGCATCGGCGCCCTCGGTGTGGCCGGCGTCGGCGCGCTCGGTGCCTGCGCGCCGTCCCCTTCCAACTCCGGCAGCTCCTCCAACGGAGGCGACACGAAGTCCAAGGACTTCGACTTCACCTCCTGGTCGCTCAACGAGGAGGCCGCCAGACCCTCGATCGAGAAGATCATCGCCGCCTGGGAGAAGGCCGAGAAGTCCAAGGTCCGCGCGGTCTCGTACCCGTACAACGAGTACCTCAGCCAGCTCACCCTCAAGCTCGGCGGCGGTGAGACCACCGGCGCGATACACCTCGACATCGCCTGGCTCGCCGCGGTGGCGCAGATGGGCAAGCTCGCCGACCTCGGTTCCGTGGCCCCGAAGGGCGGCTACACCGATGTGGCGCTGAAGAGCGGCGTGTACGACGGCAAGCAGTACGGCCTGCCGTGGAACACCGGCTCGATCGGGGTGATCGCCAACTCCAAGCTCCTGGAGAAGGCCGGCATCAAGAAGCACCCGACCACCGTCGAGGAGTTCGAGGACGCGCTCCGGGCGCTGAAGGGGCTCGGCGGCGGGGTCGTGCCCTACGCCGCCGCCACCAAGGTCGCGCAGCTCAAGGACATCTTCCCGTGGATGCAGACCTTCGGCTGCACGCTCATGGACGGCCAGAAGGTGACCATCGGCGACGACGCCTCCGTCGACGCGGTCACCTGGTACAAGAAGCTGCACGACGCGCGGCTGATCGCCGCAGACGTGGACCGCTTCGACGCGCGCGCCCTGTTCGGGCAGGGGAAGGCCGCGTTCTACGACGACGCCGTCATCGGCAAGGGCGTGACCTCGGCCCAGTCCAAGGACAAGACACTGGCCGACGCGATGCAGCCGATGCAGCGCCCGGTGCTGCGTTCCGGTGACAGGCCGCAGGCGCTGCTGTGGGGCGGTGTGATCGCGATCGTCAACGGCAAGGGACAGGACGCGGCCACGCAGTTCGCGCTGCACACCACCTCCGACCTGGCCACCACCTCGGAGTACTTCGCGACGCGGGCCCTGCCGCCGTCCACCACGGCGGGCCTGGCCGACCCGAAGGTCGCCAAGGACACGTTCACCACCGAGTGGACCGAGAAGATCACCAAGACGGCGACGGGCAGCCCGTTCTGGCAGTTCGCGCAGAACGCGCAGATCGAGGAGGCCGTGGCCAAGCAGGTCCAGGCCGTCCTGGTCGGCAAGTCGAAGCCGAAGGACGCGATGAAGAAGGCCGGCGAGGAGGTCGCGGCGCTCATCAAGCGCTGAGACGGCACGCGGCGGCCCGGGGCCCGGTGAAGGGGATCAGCCTTCACCGGGCCCTTCGCCATGCGGTGAAGGCGGAACAGCCTTCACCCAGCGCCCTTCACCAAGCCGCATACAACTTCCCCCTGAAGTATCTCGAATCCTCATTGTGCAATCTCTATTCACGATGTGGGATCTGTTGTAAATTTCCGGCGCAGCGGAGGGACGGACCGCCCCCTGGGCCGCTCCCGTCCCCCCACCATCACGCCCGCGAAGGAGCTCACCTTGCGACGTCCCACGGCACGCGCGTACGCCGCCTCGGCCGCGGCCCTGGCCGCCCTGCTCACGCCCGGCCAGGCGGCCGCCCAGGCCACCGGCACGGACCGCGCAGCAACCGCGGCGACGGTGATCGAGAAGGTCCCGTACGCGATGGACTCGTCGAACCAGGCCGCCTGGTGGACGCCGGCCGCCACCTACAAGGGCCGCGGCCAGTACACGTACTTCGCGTTCAACGAACCCGGCTCGACGGCCGCCACGCACCGTCCGGCCATCGCGCGGCGCGACCCGGACGGCGTGTGGAGCCGCCTGCCGCTGCTCGCCACGAACGGACAGCAGGCCGAGTTCCCCGACGACAACGGCCACAACCAGCCCTCCGTCGCACGCGACGGCAGCGGCCGTCTGCACGTGTTCACCTCCATGCACGCCAACCCGTGGCGCTACTTCCGCACCGACGCCCCCGGCGGGGACGTCACGGACCACTCGGCCGAACTGCCCGACCAGGGCGAGGCCATCACCTACCCGGTCGTGACCACCGCGCCCAACGGCGATCTGTACCTGGCCGCCCGCGTCGGCGCCGGATCCGACCAGCGCCCCGGCAAGCTGTACCGCTGGGACAACGCCGCATCACGCTGGAGCGTGGTCGCGACCTTCGCCGGCGCGCTGAACCGCTCCGTGTACCCCGACGACCTGGCGGTGGACGCGGCCGGGCGCGTACACCTCCTGTACGAGTGGGCCAAGGCTCCTGCGACCGCCTTCCGGCACCAGCTCTCCTACCTCCGCTACGACCCGTCGACCGGCGCCTTCGCGGACAGCACGGGGGCGGCCGTCACCACGCCGGTGACCCCCGCCACGTCCGACGTGATCCAGGAGCTCACCACGGGTGAGGAATGGAGCATCGACAACGCGTACACGGGACCGGCGGTGCAGAGCGCCAAGCTCACCCTCGACGGTTCCGCACCGAAGGTCGCCTACCGCTACCGCTCCGCCGACAGCGGCGGCAACTTCCGTGTGTACTACGCGTATCCGAGCGGCAGCGACTGGATCCACCAGACCGTGTACGCCGGCGGCCCGACCACCGCGGCCCTCGGCATCACCTGGGACGAGACGGACGCCGGGCGGGTCTACTACGTGACGGGCTCCGGCACCGACCGCGTCTTCGCCGCGACCCGGCCGGGCACCACATGGACGTCGCAGTCGGCCGCTCCGGGCGTGAGCGCGGACCGGCTCGCGGTGCGGCGCGACTCGGACGGGAACGACGTGCTGTACCTACCGGACACTGCGCACAACTCGCTCTATTACGGGCTCCGTTGAGCCCCTGCTCCCCCGCGCCCCCGGTAGCGGGAATGCGGTGCGCATGACGCACCGGTGACCGGTGACCGGCCTACTGCCGGGCCGGCCCGGCCCGGCAGTGACTGTGCTGCTGGGCCGGCCCGGGGCGCAATGGCCGCGGACCGGCCGGGCGGCGTCGATGGCGACCAGCCGGCGAAGGTGGCGAGAACGCCGGGGTTCGCAGGCGCCGCCCTGGTTGTCGAGGATCACACCGAGCCGGTTGGGGCCCACGTCGCGGCGCGCCGACCGTGCGAGGTCGCACACCGGACCGGACGCGCAGTGCGCTCGCAGCGTTCCAACAGGCTTGAGAAACAGGCGACTTGAAGCACCTGCTGGACTTGATCGCCCCGGACGTAGCACTGCTGACCGACGGCGGCGGAGTCGTACGGGCCGCACAGGTCAACGGCAACCCGACCCTGATCCTGCGTACGGGCGGCGAGATCGACTCCGTCCTGGCGGTACGCCTCGAAGGCGGCCTCATCACCGGGCTCTACGCCGTCCGCAACCCTGAGAAGCTGTCCCGCGTCGACCGGGAGACCGCCCTGGGCCGCTGAGCCGGGCGGCGCACCCGGTCAGCCCGGAGCCCGTCATGGCCGTCACGCCTCGGCTGCGGTGTCCCGGATCAGCGGCTCGAACTCCCGCCGCACGTAGGCGTCGAACGGCGCCGTCAGCGCGCCGTCGATCACTCGCCGGACCCCGTGTTCCGCCGCGATCCGCTTGAGCGCCGCACGGGGGCCGGGCTCCACTCCCCCGCCGATGATCAGCACCCCGAACTCCTCTGCCTCCAACAGCGTTCGGGCCTCCGCGTCGGTACTCACTCCTTCGGCGTGGAATCCGTCCGCGCGCAGCGTGGACAGCACATCCGTCACCCTGGCGGGCGTCCTCCCCAGCACCAGTGTCCTCATGGTCGTTCCTCTCGTGTACGTCGGCATCGGTGCGTCCGAACCTAGAACCACAAGCGCAGTTGAGGTCAATTCCGGTTCCGGGCTTGCCCCAACCCCTTCGAACCCGATGGGGGGCGCACGAGCGGCACACGTGTGCCCCCACCGGGGTAACGGCCCCCCGATTCACGGGAGTAGCGCCCCTCACCTGCGGAAAAGGAAACGGGAAACAGCACCGTTCACCTTGTCCGCCCGGCTGCGGCTGCCGCACTCTTTCCTGCGAACGCCTTCGCCCGGACGGACGTTCTGGAGGTTCCCGTGCCACAGCCGTCCACCGGGTTCGGCGAGGAGCTGAGGAGGCGTCGTCTGGACGCAGGACTCAGTCTCACCGCACTGTCTGCCGCCGTGCACTACAGCAAGGCGCAGCTGAGCAAGGTCGAACGAGGCATCAAGGCACCCAGCCGCGATCTCGTCCGACTCTGCGACGCCGCCCTCCGGGCCGACGGAGCACTTGTCGCCCTGTCCACGGGACCCGCTACCGACACACCGCCTGTGCAGACGCCCGACGGATTCACCGAGGAGGAGTGGACCATGCAGTTGTCACCGGACGGCCCGAGCTGGTTCCAGCCCGTGGGACGGCGACAGGTCGTGGGGGCCGGCGCCGCGTCGTTGATGAAATTACCCATGGGCGGCCCCGGCCCGATCACCCCGTCTGCGGGTGCGGGAATGCTGGAAGCGTCCCGTTCCCTGTTCACCCACTACCGGCGTCTGGGGCAGGGCGTCGAGCCCGGGTTCCTGCTTCCCGGCCTGATCGCCCAGACCCACACGCTGCGGGAACTGTCCGCGCACGTCGACGCCGGCACCCGCCGGGATCTGCTGGCGCTCGGCTCCCGGTATGCCGAATACGTGGGCTGGCTGATGCAGGAGACAGGGGACGAGCCTGCGGCCCTGTGGTGGACGCAGCGTGCGGTGGATCTGGCAGCTGCCGGCGGCGACCGCACCCTGAGTGGCTACGCGCTGGTCCGCAGGGCCCTGATCACGCTGTACCAGGACGACGCGGCTCAGACGGTCGTCCTGGCGCAGCGGGCACAGAGTGGCACGCTGCCACCGCGGATCCGCGGACTGGCGGCGCAACGTGAGGCTCAAGGGCATGCGCTGGCAGGAGACCGTGACGCCTGCCTGCGTGCTCTGGACCGTGCCCGTACGTTCCTGGCCCGCCAGGACGGCGGCGCCGGCGCACCGGTGATCGGCAGCATGCACCTGCCCGACTCGGTCGGCATGGTCACCGGCTGGTGCCTGGTCGACCTCGGCCGCCCGCGGGAGGCAGCCGAGGAACTGGACCGGCAGCTCGCCCTGGTCTCCCGGGACGCGGTCCGCACCCAGGTGCGCTACGGCGTACGCCGGGCGTTGGCCTATGCGTCGGGCGGCGAGATCGATCACGCCTGTGCGGTGACGGAGCCGCTGCTCGACGGGGTGGCCGCGGTCCGGTCCGCGACCGTCACGATCGACCTTCGGCGCCTCGCCCGCCTCCTGGCCCGCCACCCGAATCACTCTGCCGTACGCCGGCTCGCTCCGCGGCTCGGCACCTTGACGCGCCCTCCCACTTCCTGACGAGAGGCTTCGACATGACCGACGTATTCATCAACTACCGCACAGGGGACGGCGAGAAGACCGCCGCCCTGATCGACCAGGAGCTGTCGCGCCGCTTCGGCAGCGACCGGATCTTCCGCGCATCGAAGTCCATCGCCCCCGGCCGGGCCTATCCCGACGAACTGCTGACCGGTCTGCATCGCAGCGCGGTTCTCCTGGCTGTCATCGGCCCCGACTGGACGAACTTCCAGAAGCGGCTGCGCGATCCGGAGGACTGGGTCCGTAAGGAGATCATGGAGGCGTTCGCCCGCGAGCTTCCCGTCATCCCCGTACTGGACGGCAGAAAGACCGACCGGCTGAACGCGGGCGACCTGCCTGACGAGCTGGCCCGGCTCGCCGACATCCAGTCCGTACCGTTCAGCACACAAGACGCCGAGACGGGGCTGAAGCGCCTCGGTGACGTGGTGGCCGACATGGTCCCCGGGCTGCACGACCGGGACCGGGACACCGCCTCGTCGCTCGCACCGGGCTCCGTGACCAACTCCATCGGGGACGTGAGCGGAACCGCGGTACAGAGCCGTGACTTCACCGGAGACGTCGGCGGCACCGTCATCAAGGGATCCGCCGGGCCCGTCCACACGGGTCAGGGCGACATCTACCAGAACTCCCGCCATGTGTCGGGCGGCCGGCACTTCTCCGGTAACGGGATGACCTACTTCGAGGGCAATCACCACGGCGACGTCCGGCACCGGTTCGGTGAGTCCGACGGGCACGAGGCCGACGACCGGTGAGCGAACCCAGCAGGACAACGTGGGTGACAGGCACGACCGGGCCACAGCACAACGGCAACGGGGATATCAACTTCACCGTCTTCGCCGACCAGCAGGCCATGGGCAGACCCTCCTTCACCCGTGTCGCCGACGACCAGCTCGTGTGGCTGCGGCGCGTGCTGGTCGCCCCGCCCGGCATGGGGAGAGCCCGCTCCGAACTGGTGGACACCGGCACCGTGATCCTGGACGGCGCACCCGGCAGCGGCCGGACGTGCGCGGCCCGTGTCCTCCTGCGCGAACACCACGAGGACATGGGTGCCTTCCGCGAACTCCTGCCGGAAGAGGACGGTGAACTGCCCCTCGGCGACCCGGAGCTGGTCGGAACAGGCGACCGGCTGCTGCTGGATCTGTCGGCTGCCGACCCAGCCCGGTGGGCCGCCTCCCGGGCCGACCTCTCCGCCCTCCGCAAGGCCGTGCACGAGAAGCACGCCCATCTCGTGGTCGTCATGCCGCACGGCGGAACCCTCGAAGCCGACCTCCAGCGGTACCGGGTCGAGATCCTGCAGCCGAGCCGTGATCAGGTCCTGCGGCGGCACCTGCGCATGCACGGCGTGCCGGCCGAGCAGTATCTCCGCCCCGACCCCACGGTCTCGGAGTTCCTGTACGAGGAGCGGCCGCTGCGCGAGGTCGCGGACTTCGCCGACCTGGTGCGGCGGGCACGCGAGGCCGGCGTGCCGGGCGAGGAGTTCACGCAGTGGTGCGCGGCTGCCCGAAAGGCGCAGGCCGACCGGCGGGAAGAGGTCGCCACCCTCGTCGCCACGCTACGTGACAGCTCCCAGCGCGCACTGCTGATCAGCGTCGCCATGCTCCACGGCGCTCACGCCGACGTCATCCACCATGCCGCTCAGCTCCTGCTGCGCACCGTTGGTTCGCCACCCGACGATCTCCCGCTGCTCCAGCGCAAGGATCTCGCCGAGCGCCTGGTGGAAATCTCCGCCGGTGCCGGGCAGGACGGTCACGTGCGGTTCAGGGACCTGGACTACGACTCTGCGGTCCGAACCCACTTCTGGGACCACATGCCCGACCTGCGTCAGCATCTCGGCACCTGGACCGCACGAAGCGTGGCCCTGAGCAGCCCGTACGTCACCCAGGAGCTGCGCGACGGCCTCGTGGCGAAACTTTCAGGGGAGTATCTGCGGACCGGACGCGCGGAGGAACTGGCGTCGCTGGCCGAAGCGTGGGGCTCGACGGCCACGAACAGGGCCGGGCTGGAGGCCGCCGTCCAGGCGCTCACCTGCGGTCTCGGCGATCCCGCTCACGCAAGGACCTTCCGCAGCCAGATCTACCAGTGGTGCGCCAACAAACAGCTGAGGGGAGGCTACGCCCAGGTCCTGGTCCGGGTCTGTGCCGATGTCATCGCGGCCGGCCACCCCGACCAAGCCATGCTCCGGCTGTACTACCTGGCGCACCGCGAGCACGCCGGCGCACAGCAAGCGCTGAGTGGACTGGTGGAGTCGAGCCACCGGCTGCGGCGTAGATTGCTCCACCGCCTGACACGCTCCGTACCCTCCGAGGCCGACCTCGGCATCTTCCTGCGGGTCGGCGTCGCCGAGGCGCTGACCGACCCGTATGACAACGGGCGCGCACTGGTGGAGGAGAAGAGCGTGCAGTCTTCGGTGATCACCTGCTGGCATGCCGTACTCGACCGACTGCCCCGGCCGACATGGCAACCGTACGCGGAACGCTGGCTCCATGCGTCGGTTGACGCCGGAGACAGAGGCGGCCTGCTTCTCGACATCCTCGTCGGCGCCGCCGACCGGTGCGAGGGCCGACGCGGTGCGGCTTTTGCCGCGCTTTACGCGAGCGCCCGAGATGCCGAACGCACCGCGCCCGGCGGATCCTCGCGCGCCGCGCTCACCACCGACCTGCTGCTTCAGAGAATCAGCTCAGCCCAGGGCCGCAGCCGGCCGATCACGCCGCCGCAGCCGGCATCACCCAGGGGGACCGAACAATGACCACCGGACGCAAGACGACAACCGTCTTCCTCACCATCCTGTGCGGTCTGGTGCTGACCATCCTCGGCCTGACGGAACAGTGGCCCACGTGGGCATGGCCGATCCTGGCGGCGCTCCTCCTGGCGGCCCCGGCCACGGCCTTCAGAGTTGCCGCGCTGCGCCGTGGCTCGGTGCCGGTCGCCTTCGAGGAACACCTCACGGCGCCTCCCATCGAACGCATGGAACACCACGTCAGCCGAGTGGCATTACCCAGTCGATGGGCCGACTACGACTTCCTGCTCTCCGCAACCGTTCGCTGGTACGCCGACGAAGGCTCAGGCCACGGCTGCCTGCTGAATCCGGCGGGCCTCGCCGTCGACGCCGTACTGGAACGTGCCCGGGCAATCACCGAGCAGCGGGAGCCCGGTCGGGTCTCTCTCGTCCGGCACGAGCTGAGCGGTGCGCTCAGCTCGCCGCTTCCCGACAGCACGGGTCGGCTGCAGGCCATGGCGGAGGACGTCCGGCTCACCCTGCACGAACACGACCAGGAACGCCTGGACAGCCTTGCCGGGGTGCGCAAGGACCAGGCGGTCTGGGAGCACCAGCGGAAGTACGAGCAGAGCAAGCGCAAGTACCTGGGCGAAGACGTACTCAAGGACACCGGCAGCGCCGTGGTCTGGTGGCTCGCCAAGAACGACGAACAGGTGGAGAGGACAGTGGAAGATCTCGGCCTGCTCGCCCGGCTCACATCCGCGGCCAACGACACCGACGTTCCCGAACGGCTGCAAAACCTCATCCCTCAGCCACGTGAGGAACAGGACGGCGAGGCGCCACCGGATCAACTGGTGGCCCTCCCCGACCGGGCACCGACGGCCGCGGACCACCTCGCGGACGCGCTGAACGCCCTCGGACTTGAGGACGGGGACACCCAGCGGAGGCTGCTGGCCAAACAGTTCGCGGACGCCATCAGGGACCAGGACCAGCATGAGACGGCTGACGATCTGGTGCACCGGTTCGACCCGCCGGCGGTCTTCACTCCGGACGACGGAGAGCCGACGGCCGGCACCGGCGGCGCGACCCCTCCGACACCCGGGGTCTGATCCTCAGGGAGGAAACAATGGAAACCGAGTTCGCCGCTCTCGCCCTGTCGGGAGCAACCACATTGGTCTCGCTCATGGTCACCGACTCCTGGATCCAGGCGCGTGACCTGGTCGGACGACTCTTCTCACGTATCGGTGCAGGTGACGCCACGGTCGCCGGTCTGGATGCCGACAGGGCCCGACTGCTGGCCGGGGACGCCGACGACTCGCAAGCCACCCGTGAGATCACGGAGCGATGGCACGCCGGCCTGTACCGGCTTCTCCAGACGGACTCCGCAACCATCGACGACCTGCATGACGTGCTGTCCTCCCTCCAACAGCTGGCCAGTACGCCTGCGGCCCGGCCGGTACCCGTACGGAACGCCATCAACGGCGGAGTTCAGCACGGTCCGGTGATCCAGTCGGGGCGGATCACCGGGCTCACCTTCCACGTCCAGGGCCCCGGCCTGCCCGCGCAGGACTGAGACGATTTGGCAGTGGGTCCGCTGTCCAGCTCTCCACGTTCTTCGATGATCTCGCCCGCGAGACCCGAAGTTCCTGAATCGCCTGCAACTCCTGCAACTCCTGCGACGCCCAACCCCGCACTGTCTGTGACTGGTTCGAAGCCCGCCTCGTTCGCTGCACGAGGCGGGAAGAAACCCGCCGTGTTGACCGCAGCCGACCGTATCGGCTTCACTGACGCCTCGCCGGGCGACTGCGGCTCCGCCGTTCCTGCAATCCGCCGGGTCGAGACCCGGAGCGCTGCACGTGAGCGGCTTCCCGAGGGCCGGGCCGAGCGGTGCGACGACCGCGGCGGCCGCGCTCGTGCCGGGCGGGCTCACCGTCGACGAGCGTGAGACAGCGGACGGGGCCGCCGCTCGCGTCCACCACGACGGCCTGCGCGTTGGGCCTGGGTCACGCCGACAGCGAGCAGGACACCGATGGGCCAGCGATGGACAGATAGACGGCGGCCCGGCCGCGCAGCCGGGACGGAAGGAGTTCCAGGAAGTAGGGGAACGTCACCGTGTAGATGCCGGCGAGCGCCAGCCCGGACACGAACCGCGTCACCATGAGCACGGTGAAGTTGGGCGAGAAGGCACTGGCCAGAGCGATGACTCCGTACGCGGCGAGCGACCACAGGCAGACCGAACGCCGCCCGATCCGGTCGGACACCGGCCCCCACACCAGGCTGCCCGGGATCATGCCGAGCGCCACGGCGGACAGGGCCCAGCCGATCGCGGACTCGTCGATGCCGAAGGCGCCGCCGAGGTCCCCCGACACGTACACCAGGGCCAGCTGTTCCCATGACTCGATCACGAAGGCCATAAAAGGCGGCGGCGGCAAGGAGGTGCGCCCGCCCGAAGGGCATGCTCTCGAACCACGCGCCGACGGGGCGGTCCGCCTTGGCCACGGCGGGCATGGCGCCCCGGTCCGTGTCTCTCGTGGTGCTCATCGGCTGTCCTTCCGGCCTGACCAGGCTAAGGCCCCCGGGATGAGGGGTGGCGGCACCATAGACAGCGGCGGCTCTCGGTACACGTGCACGGCGCACACCCCTGACGGGCACAGGTCGTGCGCCGCGCACAGGGGCGATCGGATCGGATCCCGGCAGGTGGGTGCCGGTCCGCTCGCCGGTGGCGTGGCCGTCAGGCCGATGAGCCGCTGTCGACGACGAGATCGCTGCCGACCACCGACCCGGCCGCGGACGTGGTGACGTAAAGCACGGCGGCCGCCACTTCACCGGCCTCCACGAGCCTGCCGAGCGGGTTCTCCTTCTTCACCTGCTCGGCCCGGTCGGCCTAGGGCGTTTCGTTGGGATCATGGGAGTTGCCAGTTGTGACGGTCTCGCGTGCTGTGTCAGTGCCGTGCCGTACGGTCCGGATGTGATCTCGCGACCGACGGGTCAAGCTCAGGGCCCCTACGAAGCTGCGTTCCTGCCTCGGCTGCAGATAAGTCTGCGGAAAGCCGACGAGCCTGTGACGGAGCCGGTGTCCAAGTTCGGAGGGCAGCCCGTGTGGCTTGAGGCGCCGGCATGGCCAGTAGATCCACAGACCGGGGAGCCGCTGGTTTTCATCGGCCAGTTCCGAGTGCCGGGGGACGAGGTGCGTCTGGCGTACCTGTTCCTGGAGGAGGACGACCGGGTCATGGGCATGCATCCGACCTCCGGCGAGGCCGTCGTGCTCATACAGCCTGACGGCAGGGTGCCTTCGTTCGCAGTGATCGGGCCTCGCGGCACCCGAGGAAGATCACTGTGGCGTTGGGGTCACGACGAGACGGAGATCCCTGTCGAGTGGCTGGTCGACCTGGACCCTACGCCGCCCGAGACGGACGCGGCAGCGAATCACCACTCCGCGTGGTGGAGTTACATGCGGCACGAGGGCCCGGAAGTCGACCTGCCGTCCGGCGACGAGCCCGAAGACTTCCTGGGCGGCACGGCTGTACTGCCCAACGGCCATGCCTGGGGCCTCGACGACGATTCCTGGCTGTTCCTCTGCCAGTTCGCCGACCGGGGCGAGGACGCGGAGGATCCCTTCTTTCTCAACTTTGGCTACGGCAGCGGATTTGTCTTCATCAGCTCCGACCACCGCGAAGGTCGCTTCCTGGCCGACTGCAGCTGACCAGTCCGGCACGGTCAATGGGCGGACCAGAGGAAGATGCCGGCGACGTGGAGTCCGGCCAGGTAGATGGTCGCGGTCTTCTCGTAGCGGGTGGCGATGCCGCGCCACTGCTTCAGGCGGTTGATGCACCGCTCGACGGTGTTGCGCTGCTTGTATGCCTCGCGGTCGAAGACGGGTGGCCGACCCCCGCGGCTGCCTCGACGCCGGCGGTGGCCGCGCTGGTCCGCAGGGACGGGGATCACCGCTCGGATGCCGCGCTTGCTCAGGTGATCGCGAATCGCGCGTGAGGAGTACGCCTTGTCGGCCAGGACCACATCCGGCCTGGTGCGAGGTCTGCCGCGCCGGCGCGGGACACGCAGGCGAGCCATCACCCTCGCGAAAGCGGGTGCGTCACCGGCCTGTCCGGCCGTGAGGACGAACGCCATCGGCAGGCAATTCCCGTCAGCAGCGAGGTGAATCTTCGTGGTCAGCCCACCGCGAGACCGGCCGATGGAATGGTCATCTGGCTCGCCAACCGGGGCCCCTTTTTGCGAGCTCCGGCCGCATTCTGGTGAGCGCGCACGATCGTGGAGTCCACCGAGACGGCCCAGATCAGATTCTCTTCAGCATCGGCCTGGGCCAGCAGCGTGGTGAACACTCGCTCCCAGGTTCCGTCGGCGGCCCACTTCCGCAGACGGTTGTAGACACCCCGCCAGTTGCCGTACTTCTCCGGCAGATGGACCCACTGTGATCCGGTCTGGAACTTCCAGGCGATCGCATCGATCACCTCTCGGTGATCCCGCCACCGTCCACCGCGCTTCGGTGCCCGGTCCGGGAGTAGCGGCTCGATCCGCACCCACTGCGCATCAGTCAATGGCATACCCGGGCCAACGATCGGATGATCCAAACGAAACGGCCTAGGTCTCCCTGGGCCGCAGCGAGAATGCGAGCAGGCTCGAAAGTTTCGAAGAGTTCAATGATTCAAAATGGATCACCCCCTTCACCGCGACCGACCGACACCACCATCCACCTCCTCGATATACCCACTGACCTGCAAACACAACATCAAGAGCACATCCCCAGCGAGACCGAAGGTTTCGCAACATCTGCCGAAACTATTGACAGCTGTCGGGGGCAGATCAAGACTCCGTGATCGGGCCGGACAACCACCACCGACTCCCAGACGAGCCCAACCACGCTTCAGGGCCTCTGCGTTGGGGGAGACGGCAGCGACCCGCCCGGCATCACTCCTACGTAACTGCCCCTGGAGGAACCCAACATGAGCGCACCCGTGCCATCGCCTCGCAGACGCAGACCAGGCCGCTTCATGACCCTGCTGAGAAGCTCGTGGGCGATCGCCCTGGCCGCGGTCGCCGTGCTGCTGCTGCCCAACGCCGCCAGCGCCGACACCGTCATCAACTCGAACCAGACCGGCACCAACAATGGTTACTACTACTCGCACTGGAGCGATGGCGGCGGCTCGGTGTCGATGACGCTGGGCTCGGGCGGCAACTACGGCTACCAGTGGAGCAACGTCGGCAACTTCGTCGGCGGCAAGGGGTGGAGCACCGGCGGACGCAAGTCCGTGAACTACTCCGGCAGTTTCAACCCGTCGGGCAACGCCTACCTCGCACTCTACGGCTGGACCACCAACCCGCTGGTCGAGTACTACGTGGTCGAGAACTTCGGCACGTATCGCCCCACCGGCACCTTCAAGGGCACGGTCACCAGCGACGGGGGCACCTACGACATCTACGAGACGACCCGGGTGAACCAGCCCTCGATCGAGGGCACCAAGACCTTCAAGCAGTACTGGAGCGTCCGCCAGTCGAAGCGGACGGGGGGCACCATCACCACGGGCAACCACTTCGACGCCTGGTCGAGCCACGGCATGAGCATGGGCTCCTTCAACTACATGATCATGGCGACCGAGGGCTACCAGAGCAGCGGCAGTTCCAACATCACCGTCAGCGAGGGCGGCTCCGGCGGCGGCACGGGCGGTGGCGGAACAGGCGGCGGCTCCGGCGGCTGCAGCGCGACGCTCTCCGCAGGAGACAAGTGGAGCGATCGCTACAACCTGAACGTCTCCGTCTCCGGCGCCGGCAACTGGACCGTCACCATGAAGGTCCCCTCGCCCGAGAAGGTGCTGTCCACCTGGAACGTGAGCACCAGCTACCCGGACAGCCAGACCCTCGTGGCCAAGTCCAACGGCAGCGGCAACAACTGGGGGGCGACCATCCAGGCCAACGGATCCTGGACCTGGCCCACGGTCACCTGCAGCGCCGGCTGATCCCACCGGGTCCGCAGCGACCCTCTCCTTCACCACGCGTCCGGCCGCGCCTTCGGCGTGGCCGGACCTCCGCCACCAGGAGGACCTCCATGCATCTCCTTCCCCGCCGTCGCCCGACCGCCCTGGCCGCCGGGCTCGCTCTCGCCGCGACGGCCTCCCTGGGCCTGACCGCCACGACCGCCGCTCCCGCACAGGCCGCCGCCTGCAACGGCTACGTGGGCCTGACCTTCGACGACGGCCCGTCCAACGACCACACCCCCGCCCTGCTCAACGCCCTCAAGCAGAACGGCCTGCGGGCCACCATGTTCAACGAGGGGCAGTACGCCGCCTCCGCCCCGAGCCAGGTGCAGGCCGAGATCAATGCCGGCATGTGGGTCGGCAACCACAGCTACACACACCCGCATCTCATCCAGCAGAGCCAGGCCGAGATCGACTCGGAGGTCTCCCGGACCCAGCAGGCCATCGCCAACGCGGGCGGAGGCACGCCGAAGCTGTTCCGGCCGCCGTACGGAGAGACCAACTCCACCCTCAAGGCCGTCGAGGCCAAGTACGGACTGACGGAGGTGATCTGGGACGTCGACTCGCAGGACTGGAACGGTGCCAGCAGCGACGCGATCGTGCAGGCCGTGGGACGACTCACCGACGGTCAGGTCATCCTGATGCACGAGTGGCCGGCCAACACCCTCGCCGCGATCCCGCGCATCGCTCAGTCGCTCGCATCCCGCGGCCTCTGCTCAGGCATGATCTCCCCGCAGACCGGACGAGCCGTCGCGCCCGACGGCAGCACCGGCGGAGGCGGGGGCACCGGTGGCTGCACCGCGACACTCTCCGCCGGACAGCAGTGGAGCGACCGCTACAACCTCAGCGTCTCCGTCACCGGCGCCGGCAACTGGACCGTCACCATGAACGTCCCGGCCCCCGAGAAGATCCTCTCCACCTGGAACGTCAGCACCTCCTACCCCAGCGCCCAGGTCCTGACCGCGAAGCCCAACGGCAGTGGAAACACCTGGGGGGTGACGATTCAGACCAACGGATCCTGGACCTGGCCGACGGTCTCGTGCAGCACGGGCTGACGACCTGCCGCACCATGACCGGGTGGCTTCCACGGCTGAGCGGAGATGATCCGCCGCACCCGAGGGTAGGCGTGAACATCGTCGTGCAACGCGGTGCAATCGCCGCGGTGCACGTGCTCGGCCTCGCCGTGTGGTTCTCCATGTCGGCGGTGGTTCCCAGCCTCCGGACCGACTGGGAACTCACCGCCGGGGGCGCGGTACGGCTCACGGCCCCGGTACAGATCGGTTTCGTCGTCGGGGCCGCGGCCTCGGCCACTCTGATGTGTACGCGCTCGGGGCGGTGCTGCCCTTCATGATGACGGGCCACTATCCGTACCAGGCCGATCACGTACGTCTGGGGCGCGGAACCGAAGTGCCTGCGGCAGCCGGTGGAGGCGGTCCAACGCGAGGAGGTCCTGGCGGGCCTGAGGCACTCTCGCTGCCCGGGCGGCGCCAGAGGTCGATGTCCTTCTTCCATGCCTTGTTGCCGCCACCCGTAGGGCACCGGCTGTTGTAGCAGCGCCAGTACCAGTTCTCCTTCGCACCGCGCCCGATCTCGATGTCGTCCTGCCCGCACCGGGGGCACTTCGGCGGGCGGGCGAAGATCTCGGCATGCTCGTGAGTGAGGATCTTGCGGGCGAAGTAGGCGCCGCGCATCGTGACCATCACCTCGCGGGTCCAGCTCTGCGACAGGGCGTTGAGGCTGCCGAGCATCACGGTCCTCTCGTCCACGACCACGATCTTCTGATGCATGACGTGCATCGGGACGATCGTATGGGCGACCGCACGCAGGTCCTCGACGAGAGACAGGTTCGCCGGCTTCTTCTGGAGCTGGTCACTGGGGTCGCGGACGAAAACGGTCACCCGTACACCCCGGTCGACCGCCGCACGCAGCTCCGGAAGGATCATCCGGACGCGCCTGGCCACCCAGGGGGTCCACAGCCACAGGGATGTCCGCGCGCTTCTGATGGCGGCGACGAAGGACGCGTAGAACATCGTCTCGTCGTCGACATCACTGACCTCCACGTGCCGTGAGAGGACCTCCGCCAGACGGTCGCCGAACTCCCCGCGTGGCACGTGCAGCTCGGGCGGCGTGATCAGGGACTTGGCGGGGAGAACCCGCACTCCGGACGTGCCGATGAGGGCGTCCAGCTGTCCGAACGGGGAATCCGGCGCCTTCCGTGCCACCTCCCGGATGCGGCTGCCGCTCGCGATGACGTACACACGAGTCTGTACACGGGTCATGGCCACGTTGAACAGCCTGACCCCGCTGCGCATCCAGTCGCTCGCCTCCGGTGCGCGCGATGCCTTCGCCATCCACAGCGGCCTGCTGTGTTCGCCCTCGACTGTGTCGAAGACGACGATGGGGAACTCCCTGCCCTGGAACCGGTGCGCGGTGCCGACCTCGGCGCTCGGACCACCATCCCGTTCGATGTCGCGAAGCGCCTCCAGCGTGGCCTCTGCCTGGTCTCCGTACGGGGTCACGACGCCCGTGGTCTCGCCGTCCCCGCCGTGCAGATCGATCAGGGCCCGGGAGATGAGGGGGCCCGCGGGCCACCAGCCCTTGCTCGGGCCCGTGAGATGGACATGGGCGAGTTCGTGGAGCCCGTCGGTGTCGATGAGGACGATCTGCGGGTCCTCGGGGCTCCTGGAACTCGGCACGACGGGGCCGGCCTGGAGTACACCGCCGTAGGCCAGGCCGTTCACGAGGCCCATCACGGCACGGCCGAACCGGTTCTGGGTCACCAGAGTCGTACAGGCGGGGTGTGCGCGCTGCCGCCGGGTCGGTGATGCCGCAGTGCTGGAACACGTCAGGAACCAGCCAGCGCTGGATGTCAGGGCGCCTCTTGTCCTTCAGCGCTCGGGGAACGACCGGGCCCAGCTGCATGACGTCCCCGAGGAGCACGGCCGCCTGCTGGGCGTGGGAGACGGCGAGCAGGACCTCGGGCAGGGAGGCGGCGCCGACCTCGTCGATGAGGACCACGTCGTAGTGACCGGAGAAGACATGCCGGTTGGTACGGAAGCGGGCCAGGGTCGTGGCGACGAGGCGGGCGTTCTTGATGATCTCGCCCTGCGCGTCACGGGCGAGGCGCTCGTACTCCTGCTGGATCTGCTTGTACCGCTCCTCCAGCGGGCCCTTCCGAGCCGCTTCGGAGGCGACGATGGAACGCAGAACCTCGGCCTTCCCTTGCCGGGCGGGCCAGCCCTGTTCCTCGGCGGTGGCGATGAGCGTCTCGGCGAGGTGCGCGCGCCCGGCTTCGTCCTCGGCCGTGGCGAGAGCCGTACGAAGTTCGCCCAGCGACCGGGTCTGGGTGCGGTGGCGGGCGGCGGCGGCGCGCGCCGCCTTGTCACGTCGGTCGATCTCGGTGTCGGAGAAGGGGATCGCCCGAGTCATCTCCTCGGCCTGGACCGCGATCCGGGCCCGGCGGCGATCCGCGATGTCGCGGGCCTTGAGGGCATGGTCGTGCGCCTCCCGGAACTGGACTCCCGCCTCACCGCACGCGGCCTGGGCGCCGGTTCGCTCAGCTCGTGAACGCAGCTTGGCGAGCCCTGTCCGGTTCTCGAGCTCGCGCAGGGCGCGCTGCGTCTCGCGCAGCCGCTCTCTACTTTGAAGAGCCGCGGACTCGGCTGCCGTGGCGGCGTGTTCCACCCCGTCGGCCTCGTCGAGGAGGGCGTCGACCTGCTTCCAGAGGTGGCGGGAGTCCTCGGCGTCGTCCCGGTCCTTCAGCGCCCTGTTCAGGCCCTGCTCGGCCACCGCCAGGCTCTGGCCGACCTCCCGGGCGGCCTTCTTCAGTTCCGACACCCGTACATCGCGCGACGCCGCATCACCGAACGGCTCGGTCACCAAGGCCCTGGCCTCCGCATCGAACCGTACGAGGCCTGCCTCCAGCTCCAGCAGTCCCAGTCCTGGGCAACATGACCAACTGACCTGACCACACGTACAGGCAGCACGGCAGCTACTGCCTTCCCGTGCCCACAGCCTGTTCGGTCCGCAGCCTCGTGGCTGCAAGAGCGCCGACGGCACCGCCGAAAGGAACACGGTCCTAGGCCATGAGGCCTCAGCTCGGCGAGGCGCGCCCGATGGCCGCCGGCTTTCCGGCCGGCGCCCTCAGCTGAGGGCGCCGGCCGGAGACGGTCTCACGCGGCAACGTGATCGCGCCGGGGTTCCTGATCGTCGTCGGTGGAGCCCGCAACTGTCAGGAGGGGTGTATCTACGCTGGGAAAGAGTGCCGCCCGGCCCTGAATGATTGATGAACTCACTCCCAGGAGATTGGGATGATCCCTGCATCTAAACGCTGTCCAACCGGCGACGATTCCGCTCCTTGACACAAACCTGCTGGTCGAGGCCGCGAGGGCTTCCAGAACTGCTGCGTTGACAGAAAGCATCGGCGTGGACACCCACGCATCAATCGACTTGAAGGGTATCCCTCGATCGGCCGGCCCAATGGCACGATGCAAGTCCGACCGGCGTCGGCAAACGCCCTTCGGACACCAGGACTTGGAGCCCGCACACGCTCTCGCGCCGTGACGCGTGGGAGCCTCTCGATATCAGGAGACACGACCATGTCGCATTCATCCGTTCCGGCCCGCTGTGTGGTGCACGGTGAACCCCGCCGCAACCAGCTCTCCACCGCCGATGCCGTCGTCATCGTGGTAATCACCGTGCTGGCTTGCGGGCTGTCCACGACTGGTCTGGGACTGTCGTCGGTCCTGTCCGTACTGAGCGGCGCCGGGGTGGTGGCGGCGGGCACACTGATGGCCGTGCGGGGAGGAAGCCGGACGCCGGGCCGCATGTTCGCCCGCGTCCTGCACGCGTTCACCACCGCCTGAGCATCGCTGGTGGGGCGTAAGGAGAGGCCGATCGCCTCGTCGAACAAGGCACTGGTCGCGTTGGCCCAATGGCTGCGCGACCAACGATCGGCCCGCGGATACTCGTATGCGGATCTGGCTACCCGTTCCGCATGCCATGCGACGACCCTTCAACGGGCGGCATCAGGTCGGTCGATCCCCACTGTGCAGAGCGTACGGATGTACGCGCGGGCTTGCGGTGCGTCGGAGAACAGGGCCGTGGAACTGTGGCAGCTGGCCTGTGTCCGCGGCTCCGGCGGCCCGCCGCGAGGATCGCCGAATCCACTGACGATCGATGGCATCGGCTCGTTCAAAGCCGGGCTGCGCACCTTGTACGAGCTGGCCGGCCGTCCGTCGATGCGTGAGATGGAGAGGCAGGCGGGTACGGGCTGTCTCCCGCACAGCACAGCGCATCGCATCGTGCGGAGCCGGACCGTGCCACGCGATGTCCATCAGCTGACGGGATTTCTGAGGGCGTGCTCGATCGGACCGGCCGAGCATCCGTTGTGGATCGACGCCTGGCGGCGCGTGCTCGGCCAGGAAATCCCTGTGCTCCCTCCGCCGCCACAGAGACCGACCGGTGTGGAACCGGCGGCCGTGACGACGCGGCCTGAGATACGCGCGAGCGACGGGCCTGTCGGCGTGGCAGCGACACTCGTGGGGCCACCGCCGGAGCTCCAGTTCTCCGTGCTCGGTCCGGTACGGACCAGGCGGGGCGGCGAGACGCTGCCATCCGGCTCGCCGCAGCAGCGCGCCCTGCTGGCGGCCTTGCTCATGAGGCACGGGCGCACCGCCACGGCCGGCGAACTGATCGACGCCATCTGGGGCGAGGACCCTCCCTCCCAGGCACTGGCTGCGCTGCGCACCTACGCCTCCCGGCTCCGCAAGGTCCTGGGCCCGCTCGTCCTGGCCAGCGAATCGGGCGGCTACGCGATGCACGTCGAGCGCGAGGCGCTGGACCTGACCATGGCTGAGGACCTGGCGGCCGAGGCGGAGAAGCTTCGAGCTTCCGGCGACCGCCACCGGGCCAGGGCCCTTCTCAACGGGGCACTCGCCCTCTGGGACGGAGAGGCACTGACTTCGCTGCCCGGCCCGCACGCCGAGAACCAGCGCACCCGGCTGGAGGAGTGGCGGCTCCAACTCACCGAGGCCCGTCTCGATCTGGATCTGGAGCTCGGCCACCACGCGGAGACGATCTCCGAACTCACCGCACTCACCGCGGCGCACCCGCTGCGGGAGCGCCTGCGTGAACTGCTGATGGTGGCCCTGTACCGCAGTGGCCGGCAGGCGGAGGCGCTGGCCGTCTACGCGGACACCCGCCGGCTGCTCGCCGACGAGCTCGGCGTGGACCCTCGCCACGAGCTGGCCCAGCTCCAGCAGCGCATCCTGCGCGCCGACGAAGAACTGGCCCGCCCGGCGGACGAACCCGCCCCGGGGACGGCAGCCCCGACTCGTCCCGCACAACTCCCCTCGACCGTCCCCGACTTCACCGGCCGCACCGCGCTCGTCCGGGAGCTCGGCGATCACCTTGCCGCCGCGGAGGGCGTCACCGCCGTCTCCGGCATCGGCGGCGTCGGCAAGACGACCCTGGCGATCCACGTGGCGCACCAGGCCCGCCGGTACTTCCCCGACGGCCAGCTCTACGTCGACCTCCAGGGCGCGGGCTCCCGGCCTGCCGAGCCCAGGACGGTCCTCGGGGCGTTCCTGCGTGCGCTGGGCGTACCGGATTCGGCGGTCCCCGACTCACTCGACGAGCGCGCCGCGCTCTACCGCTCCACCCTGGACGGCCGCCGCGTCCTCGTCCTCCTGGACAACGCCCACGACACGGCGCAGATCCGCCCCCTGTTGCCCGGCACGGCGGGCTGCGCCGCCCTGGTCACGAGCCGCGTCCGGATGGTCGACCTGGCCGGCGCGCACCTCGTCGACCTCGACGTCATGTCCCCCGAGGAGGCATTCGAGCACTTCACCAGGATCGTGGGTCGTGAACGAGTCGACTCGGAGCGCAGTGAGGCCCGATACGTGATTGCCGCCTGCGGCTTCCTGCCTCTGGCCATCCGCATTGCCGCCTCCCGCGTGGCGGCCCGCCGCACGTGGAGCATCGCGAGACTGGCAGCACTACTCGCGGATGAGACCGGCCGGTTGGCTCAACTACAGGCCGGCGATCTGGCCGTGCGACCTGCCATGGAGCAGAGTTACGCCCAGCTGCATGCTGAGCAAGCACGCGCCTTCCGGCTGTTGAGCACATCGACCAGCGTATTGCTGTCCCTGTCCGAATCGACAAGTCTCCTCGACCGGAGCCCCATACAGGTACAGACTCTCCTGGAAGGACTGATCGATGCCGGTCTGCTCATGGCCATAGGACCAGACCACTATCAAGTGCACGCTCTGGCGCGACTCTTCGCACTCTCGCTCCGCACTCCATGACTCCGATTCGCTATCGGCCACTCCCGCAGAACCAGCCTTGGGGAGCGCGCCTCCCAGTCGGCGCGACCGGCACAATCAGCAAGGTGACGTCCTGCCACAACGGGCGTTACGAGCGTCATTCAAGCGTCGAGACAGCACTGCCCGGGATCGTGCGGCTCGCCGAGATTCACGGCGTCGCCGACCGGACCTCAGGCGCGCCCTGCTGGACCTCCGCGAGCGGGAGCCCATCGAGACATTGCCGTACAAGGGCTCGTACGCAGTCGACGTACTGCCACCGACAGGCGGTGGCGCCGACCGCTGAGGCCAACGTGGCGGGGTACGCATCTCCGGGAACATTCCGTCGAGTCCGCAGCCACACCGGTCCGGTCAAGTAGCGTGCGGTGGCCGACCCAGGAACAGGTGCAAGACATGCATTGCGTCAACTGTGGACAAGAGACCGAGTACGAACACCAACCCCTCGTGGGGGGCCCACCGGAGACAGGGCTGGTACATGTCAGCAGCGGTACGCCGGCCTGTTACCCGGAGCGTGGCGCCGCGAGCCCGTCTGCCAAAGCTCCGGTACCACCGCACCTCCGCCGCCTTTTGGAGCAGGGACCGGGGTTGCCTCCCCCACCACCGCCCGGATTCCTGACCGAGGAGGGCGGGCCCGGTTCAAAGGCGTGAAGTCCGACAGCACGGTGCCGACCGCTTCGCGCGGGCTGCCCCGGCGGCAGGGTTCCGCCACGACCCTGCCGGCCGACGCGCTCGCGGCCTAGCCTTGGCTCCATGCAAGCAACTCTGATGATCTACAACGGCACAGCGGCGCCCGATGCGGACGTACTGCGCACCGGGGGTGTGCCGCTGGCCCCTGCCGGGACCGCCTGGCCGATATGTGGCAACACCTGCGGAGGGCCGATGCAGTTCTTCGCGCATCTGCCGGTCGAGTACGGCGTCCTGTCGGTGTTCGTGTGCCAGAACGATCCGGGCGCCTGCGACACGCACGATCCGGTCTCCGGGGCGAATCGGGTCCTGCTCTTCCCGTCTGCGGGACTCGTACCGGTGGCCGTGCCCGAGGAGGGTGTGACACTGCTGCCCGCAGTGTCGGCGATCACGACCGCGGTCGTGCCGCTCGAACCCGAGGAGGCCGACGAGGACGGTCTCCCGCCCGACGCGTACGACCTCGCCCGTGGCGGGTGGAAGTGGGAGCCCGGCGAACGGTTCGGGAAACAGCGGGAGGTTCTCGGATCGCTCGGCGGCAGCCCTTCCTGCCTTGGGGACGACCGGCTGCCCGAGTGCCCCTCCTGCTCCGGCGTCATGGAATTCGCAGCCCACCTGGAGGAGGGGATCGACCTGCGGAGCGCAATGAACCTGGGCGGCGATCTGGGCTACGTCTTCGTCTGCCGCCCTTGTTCCCAGGGAGCCTTCCTCAGGGACTGAGCCCGTCCGGGGGGCGGGCCCGCCCCCCGGACGGGTCCGGACGGATCGTCCACCTCCCTGTGGAGGCGGCAGCCGGTCAAGCCCACTGGTTTGGTCAGGAGTCCTCGATCAGTACCGGAGGACGGCTACGAAGGCGCATGCGTTCGCTGAACTCCGCGGGCGTCTCGCCCGTGCGGTTGCGGAAGAAGCGGCTGAATGCCGTTGCGGTCGGAAAGCCGAGCCGGTCCGCGACGGACGCGGAGGTCAAGTCCGTGTGCACCAGCATCCGCCGCGCTTCGAGCAGGACCCGGTCGTCGATGAAGCGTTTCGCGCTCAAGCCGACGGCGGCGTGCGTCACCCGGCTGAGGCTGCGGACGCTGTAGCCCAACTCTGCCGCGTAATCCGCCACTTTGTGGCTGCGCCGGTAGCCGTCCTCGACCGCCTGGTGGAACCGGTGGAAGGCCGCGCTGCCCGCGGCAGGCCCCCGGGGAGTGGATGGCAAGTGCGTGAGCCTGAGCAGGAGCGCGGTGAGCAGATGGCGGACGACCTCGGCGTGGGCCTCCAGCGGGAGCAGCCCGAGTTGCCGGTACTCGTCGGCAAGGAGGTCCAGCAGCTGGCGTACCTGCGCGTCGACCGGCGCGGGGAGGGCGACCGGGAGTCGCCAAGCACGCTGGTCGAGTCCGATGGCGGCTCCCGCATCCGTTCCCAGGGCGTGCGGCATGAAGAGGACCGCTGTTCCATCGGTCTCCAGGGTTCCCGCTCCCAGCTGGAGGACCTGGCCGGGGCGCACCCACAGCCAGCTGCCGCTGGTCACCAGACACTCGGTGGCGTCGACCGAGCACACCAGGTGGCCGGTGTGCAGCGTGAACAGCAGATGGAAACCGGGGCGCAGCGGAGCGAAGGGGCTGCCGGTGAAGCCGGCGGCGAGATCGAGCAGCTCGTGAAGACCGAGCACCTGCACGCCGGGCAGGCTTCCTGGTTTCCGGGGGAAGGCCAGCTGCGGAATCCCTGCCATGAGTACGTCTCCTTTTGCACATCATGGAGCCGTTTTCCATCACGAAGCGCCCCGTTCTTCCTCCTAGAGTCTAGGACATGGCTGGTCAGAGGGCATGAGACCTCGATTCACGATCCATGAGCCAGGCGACTGAAACGGTTCCTTCCGTGGCCCGTGGACGACCGGCGGGACGAGGGAAGGTGCTGCCATGCGATTGGTTGTGGGGATGACAGGAGCGACCGGCGCGATCCTGGGTGTGCGGTTGCTCGAGGCGCTTGGGGGCCTTGCCGAGGTGGAGACACATCTGGTGCTCAGCCGCTGGGCCCGCAGCACCGTCGAGCTGGAGACCGGCCGTTCGGCGCGGGAGGTGGCGGAGCTGGCGGACGTCTTCCATGACCCGGCGGACCAGGGTGCCTCGATCTCCTCGGGGTCGTTTCCGACCGATGGCATGGTGATCGTGCCGTGCAGCATGAAGACACTCGCGGGTGTGCGGACCGGCTACGCCGAGGGTCTGGTGGCCCGGGCGGCGGACGTGACGCTCAAGGAGCGCCGGCCGCTGGTGCTCGTGCCCCGGGAGACGCCGCTGAGCAAGATCCACCTGGAGAACATGCTGGCGCTGTCCAGGATGGGTGCGCGCATCGTGCCCCCGATGCCCGCCTTCTACAACCATCCGGCCTCGGTGGACGACATCGTCGATCACCTTGTGAGCCGCGTGCTCGACCAGTTCGGTCTCGCCGCACCACGGGCGCGGCGGTGGGAGGGCATGCGCGAAGCCCGGCTGCGGACGCCGGCCGCCTGAAGCGTCCCGGCACGGCGGCCGCCCCCTCACGACCGCACCGACCTGCCACTCGAACCCAAGGAGAACCTCATGACGCAGCATGGTGCTGCCCTCAACTTCCGCGACTTCGTGGACGAACTGCTGCGCCGCGGGGACGCCGTGCAGATCGACCGGACGGTGGACCCGGACCTGGAGATCGGCGCGGTGACCCGGAGGGTCTACGAAACCCGCTCCCCGGCCCCGCTGTTCGCCTCTGTCTCGGCGGGCGATAAGGGGATGCGGGTGTTCGGCGCCCCGGCAGGCCTGAGCAGCGACGAGCACGGCGCCTACGGCCGGCTCGCCGCCCACGTCGGTCTGCCGAGCCACAGCTCGGCGCGGGAGATCCTTGAGAAGCTCGTCGCGGCCATGCACGCCGATCCGGTGCCCCCGCAGGTCGTTCCAACCGGCCCCTGCAAGGAGAACATCCTGCTCGGCGAGGACGTCGACCTGGAGCGGCTTCCGGTTCCGCTGCTGCATCGGGAAGACGGCGGCCGGTACGTCGGCACCTACGGGTTTCACGTGGTCCAGAGCCCTGACGGCCGGTGGACGAGCTGGTCCGTCGCCCGGACGATGCTGCACGACCGCACCACCCTGGTCGGCCCGGCCATGCCGCAGCAGCACGTCGGCATGATCCGTGAGATGTGGCGCGAGCTGGACCGGCCCACTCCATGGGCGATGGTCCTCGGCGCACCTCCGGCCGCGCTGGCGGCGGCGGGCATGCCGCTGCCGATGGGAGTCGACGAGGACGGTTACGTGGGTGCGCTCAGCGGGAGCGGCGTGGAGGTCGTCCGGACGGAGACCAACGGACTGTACGTGCCGGCGAACGCGGAGATCGTTCTGGAGGGGTACATCAGCGCGGACGAGACGGGCCCCGAGGGGCCGATGGGCGAGTACCACGGCTACTCGTTCCCCGACGGCAAGCCGCAGCCGCTCTTCCACGTGGAAGCCATGACCTTTCGCGACCGGGCGATCCTCCCCGTGTGCGTGGCCGGAGTCCCGCCCGAGGAGAACCACACGGTCTGGGGAACCATGATCTCGGCGGAGGCGACCGATCTGCTGCGCTCCCGCGGCCTTCCTGTCGACCTGGCCTGGTGCTCGTACGAAGCCGCCACGTGCTGGATGGTCGTCTCCGTCGACCGCGAGCGGCTCGCCGCCCGCGAGACGACGGAAGAAGAACTCGTCCGAGACGTGGCTGAGGTGCTCTTCGGCTCCCACGCCGGGTGGCTCGTCCCCAAGGTGATCCTGGTCGGCTCCGACATCGATGTCACCGATATCGGCCAGGTCGTCTGGGCCCTGGCGACCCGCTACCGCCCGGGTACCGAGTACGTCTTCCCTGACACCCCCGGCATCCCGATGGTGCCCTACCTCTCCGCAGAGCAGATCCGCGCCGGCCACGGCGGCAAGTCGGTCATGAGCTGCATACGGCCCGAGGAGTTCAGCGGTGAAGTCCGTGGCGGGACCGCGTCGTTCCTGACCTCCTATCCGCAGGACCTGCAGCGGAGCGTGATCGCGAACTGGACCCGGTACGGCTACGAGTCCGCATAGCCCGGGCAACTGAGCGTCACGGCCGGTGCCCACGGATTTCAGCCTGCACCACCTGGCAGTCCGCCGCCTGCGGCCCTTCGATGACCTTGTCCATGGCGCTGAGGGCATCGTCCCGCGCCTTCTGCGCCTTCTGCGCCTTCTGCGCCTTCGCGTACTTGGGCATCAGTCCCAGCGGGTCCGACGCGGTGTTCGGGTTGTCCACGTAGCCGACGGGGTTCGGGGCGGGGGCGAGGCCGAGGGGGTCGGGAGAGGCGTAGCGGCCGGTCTCCGGGGCGTAGTGGCGAAGAACGACCTGACCGCCGCACGGCCCCACGGGATCATCGACGCGCTCGCCGCGGCAGAGCTGAAGTGCTGGGCGGACAAGGCGTACCAGGGGGCCGGCCACCCCGTCCGTGTTCCGTTCCGAGGCCGTCGCCTCAAGCGGTGGCAGCGTCGTCACAACAGCACGCACGCCAAGATCCGCTGCCTCGGCGAGCAGGCCATGGCCACTCTGAAGGGCTGGCGCCTTCTGCGGAAGCTCCGCTTCAGCACCAACCGCATCACCGCGATTGTCCAGGCGGTTCTTGTCCTTCACCACGCGTCAGCGTGAGGTTGGAAAAGGCTCAGTAAGCGTGCCGCATAAGGCCGTATTCGGGCGGGTCGGGGCAACGAGGGCATTGCAGCTATTTCCATACCACGGCCACGACCGCTGCGGCCGCCGTGAACGTCGCTACGGCGTAGAAGGTCCAGGTCTTCTTGTTGCGCATGCCAACCAACGCTGTCATCGCCACGAGGAGGTCCAGGGCCAGTTTCACGCCCATCTTGGCGTGAGGCACAGGCAAGTCCAGCGATATGCGGGTCCAGATCAGCCCGGCGCCTGTGACCAGTTGGACGACCGCGCTGGTCACCATGTAACTGCCAGTC
Organism: Streptomyces sp. NBC_00464; assembly: GCF_036013915.1. NCBI lineage: Bacteria > Bacillati > Actinomycetota > Actinomycetes > Kitasatosporales > Streptomycetaceae > Streptomyces > Streptomyces sp. NBC_00464. The sequence goes on from NZ_CP107899.1 coordinate 1,321,291, forward strand.
ACCGGGTCTTTGCCTCGCACCTGGTAGAAAATTCCGCCCAGGAGAGCGGCGAATCCGAAAAGGTGGAAGACGAGGAACGCGTAGCGAAGAGATTCCATAAGAATGATCTTTCCAGTGAGATAGAACGGACCGACGGTCTGCTTGCATGCAACTCGGATGCTCGCGAGCCCCCTTGGCGTATGGGGGTCGGCACTCACTCAGAAGGTGTGGTGCCGAGGCGTCTCCAGGCGACGAGGCCGCAGGAACGGTGCCTGATCCCCGAATGGCTGATCAGCCACCGCTCATTCATCGAAGGGTGAGCGGGGTCTCGGATGCGATGCGGGACAGCTTTTCAGGGTTGCGGACGACGTAGAGACCGGTGATGCGGCCGCCCTCTACGCGGGTCGCGATGATGGCGTCCAGCTCACCGTCCAGGTGGATCGCCAGCGCTGGGCTGCCGTTGACCGTGGTGTGGGCGAAGGCGACCGGGACCGTGTTCTTACCGAGACCGCCGACCAACAGACGGGCCACCTTGCCGGCGCCGGCGATCGGCCGCAGCGCAGCGTGCCTAACGCCGCCTCCGTCGCCCATGTAGACGACCTCGGGCGCGAGGACGTCGAGCAGGCCCTGCAGATCTCCGCCCTCCAGTGCCTGCAGGAACGACTCCAAAGCCGCCCGAGTCTGGCTCTGGGAGACCACCTTGCGCGGACGCCGGGCATCGACGTGCCGACGTGCCCGGTGCGCGATCTGACGCACGGCTGCCGGGGTCTTGTCGACCGCCGCCGCGATCTCGTCGTAGCCGACGTCGAAGACCTCCCGCAGCACGAAAACGGCTCGCTCGGTCGGCGACAGTGTTTCCAGGACCAGCATCACCGCCATCGAGACGCTCTCGGCGAGTTCGACGTCCTGGGCCACGTCCGGCGTGGTCAGCAGCGGCTCCGGCAGCCACGGACCCACGTACGACTCCTTGCGCCGGGACATGGTGCGCAGCCGGTTGAGCGCCTGCCGCGTCGTGATCCGGACCAGGTACGCACGCTGGTCGCGCACCTGCTCAAGGTCCACCTCGACCCACCGCAACCAGGTCTCCTGCAGGACGTCCTCGGCATCGGCCGCCGAGCCGAGCATCTCGTACGCGACGGTGAAAAGCAGATTACGGTGCGCAACGAATGTCTCGGTCGCGCCGTCCATGGCGTGATCATCACTCATGACCTGATCCTCTCCCTCCCGTTCCGCCCGCATCTAGGAAACCTGTTCGGCAACCGGCTCTTCGGAGCGCATGGCCTCCAATGCCTCCCGGCGTCCGGAGCCTCCCTTCATGCGGTGAAGGCTGTACCCACCGGGCTTGTGTGCCTCGTCAGCCAAGTGCTTCACGATGCCCTTGCACACGCCTTCCTTCATCTTCGCGCCGAGCCGACCGCCGATGTGGAACCAGACCGCGACGTCGGACCTGTTGCCGAACTGGAAGATGCCGGTGGCCCGGCCCAGGCTGATGCACTGCGCTCCGAACGACTGGTTGAGGGTCTCGGGCTGTTCACCCGCCAACCGGCTGAGCACCGTGTCGGCGGCCCGCGCGCCCAGCGGCATCGCCGTCTGGCAGCTCATCCGCACTGGCAGACCCGACGGTGCCGCCGAGTCCCCGGCCGCGACGATGCGGTCGTCATCCACGCTCGTCAGCGTCTCGTCCGTGAGCAGGCGGCCCAGGGCATCGGTGCTCAGCGCACTGCGGGAGGCCAGGTCCGGCACGCCGAAGCCTGCGGTCCAGATGGTCACCGCGCTGGGCAGCTCCCGGCCGTCGGCAAGCCGCACCGCATCCCGTGTCACCGCCGTCACCCTCGCGGCGGCTCCTTCCACGATCTTCACCCCAAGCGCCGCCAGTCGCCCGGCCACCGACCGTCGACCCCTCCGGTGCAAGTACGGCCCGAGCACCCCACCGCAGACGAGAGTTACGCTGCGGCCCTGATCCGCCAGCTCGGCGGCGGTCTCGATGCCCGTCGGACCGGCTCCGACCACCGTCACCGCGGCCGACGCGGGCGCGGCCTCAAGAACCGGAAGCAGCCCCTGCGCCTCCTCCAGGCTCGCGAGCGGGTAGGCGAACTCGGCCGCCCCGCGCACCTGAGGGTCGGCGCTGCCACTGCCCACCGCGTAGACCAGGTAGTCGTAACCGACCACACCACCGCTCGCCAGCTCCACACCGCGCCCCGCCGCATCGATCCGCGTCACGCTGTCGACGACCAACCGCACGCCCGCAGCCAAGACCTCCTGGTAGCCGACGACAGCGGCGTCGGTCCCGCCGACCAGTTGGTGCAGGCGGACCCGGTGGACGAAGGTCGGGCGCGGGTTGATCAGCGTCACGGTCACATCGTCGTGCCGCGTCAGGCGATTGGCCGCCATGACACCTGCGTACCCCCCGCCGATCACCACGACGTCGGTGTTCTCAAACATGATGTCTCCCTCGTTTCGAGCGGTTCGAGCTCAAGACACCGCCCGCACGCCCCCTGTGACATCGTGTGACCCAGATCTCCATGCGCGTGCTCTGCCGGCCCGCCGACTGCGCCTTCCTCGACGACTCCCACAAGGGCCACGCGCACACGGCCTTCTACAGAGTGCTGCTGCTGGCAGCGGGATGCCCCCAGGCCACGCACCGTGATGCGCGTCTGCTACTACTCAGAACGAGGACGATCAGCCCGACGGCCGAAGTTCTAGGCGGTTTTGAGGAGCTGCTTCCGCAGCAGGGTGGCGCCGGACTCGGCAAGCCAGTCCCCGAGCGTCCGCAGTCCGGGATGGATGATGCGCAGGGTCTCGATGTCTGCATGCCAGCGCGATCCGGCTGCCCAGCGCTCCCGGACCTGAACGATCTCGGGGTTGAGTGCCGCCGCCTCGGCGTGAGTGATCTGCTCGTAGCGAATGGCGGCACCAGTGGCCTCGCTGATCGCGGCGACCGCCTCGACAGGGGTAGGGGCATCCCCGGCCAGCTCCAGACTCCGTCCAGCGAACCGGTCAGGCTGATCGAAAGCCAGCGCCGCGAACTCGGCGATGTCCTCCACCGCGATGATCTGGACAGGTTCGTCCGGCGGGAAAATGTGTCGGTGCACGCCTTGGGCGATGCCGTCGAGACCGATGGGCGTCGAACCGAGAAAGTTCGACATAAACCGTACCGGGCGCAGAACCGTCACCGACCGGATCCGCTCACGCAGGTAGTCCTCGATGCGTCTCTTCCCCTCGGAGCCACCTGGACGACCCGGCGTGGACGCGATGCCCGAGAACACGACGTGCTCGACTCCCACTAACGCCGCGGCATCGATCAGGGCCCGGCCACGGGTGAACTCACGCTCCACGTCGGAACCGGCCGGTCCGAAGGCCACGGGCGGTACGGCGAACAGTGCCGCTGCTCCCTCCAGCGCAGCAGGCAGACTCGAACGGTCGTCGAAGTCGCCACGCACGAGCTCGGCTCCTGCGGCTTCAAGTGATCTGGCGGCGGGTGCCGTCGTGTCCCGTACGAGCGCACGAACCGACCTTCCGGCCGCCAGGAGCCGGTGTGCGGTGGCGCCGCCCTGCCGACCGGTCGCACCGGTCACGACGACCAAAAGGTCACTACTCATATCGTCCTCCGCCTCGGGATGGTCGGTGGGCCCAGTCGGATCGGGCCCGGGGCCGATGTGGAATGCTCCACCCATTTCAGCGGCACGGACAAGGGATTACGTGACATGCCCGCAGCTCCCCAGGACGCCGGTCGGGCCGATGCCCGCCGTAACCGCAGGAAGGCACTCGCCGCCGCTTCGCAGGCGTTGGACGAGCACGGCCCGGACCTCTCACTCGACGCGATCGCACGGCAGGCGGGGGTCGGCGCCGGCACCGTGTACCGACACTTCCCCAGTAAGGAGATTCTGCTGGAGGCCGTACTTGTCCAACAGGTCGACGAACTGGTGGAGACCGCTCGGCAGTGGGAGGCCCGCTCGGATCCTGCCGCGGCATTCTTCGGCTTCCTCCTGGAGATCGTCGAAACGTCCCACGGGCGTAATCACGCATGCGATGCCCTGACCACGCGAACGACCTGGCCACGGCCGCTCCTGGCCGCATCGACACGGCGGTTCCGCCAGGCACTTGACCAACTGCTCCGCGCCGCACAGCAGGCTGGTGGGGTCCGCACCGACGTCACCATGGACGATGTCGCGGCCTTCACCGTCGGGTGCGCGACGATACGGGCCGCGCACCGCGACCGGAACGGCGGCACCCGCATGGTGCGGCTGGCACTCGAAAGCCTGCAGGCCTCCTCATTCGTCACGGAAGGGCGCGGGTTTCGTAACTCTCCCCGCGCGCCTCACGGAGCGTCACGGTGCGAGGAATGCGGGGTCCGGCTCAAGACCCGGTCCACCGGGCGCCCGGCGCGCTACTGCGGAGCGACCTGCCGACAACGAGCGCATCGCCGCCGCCTCGGCACGGCAACGCGTTCCTAGCGGAAGGCTCGTCCTGAATCCGAGTTCCCAAGCTCGACGGCGCCCCCGGCCGGATCGCCGCAGGTTCACGATCTGGATGGCCGCCCACGCCTTTTGGCGATCAGAGCTGCTTTCGCTGGTCAAAGTCCATCTGAGCCGTGCATCACCAGCAGACCAAGAACCTGCTGAGCCCTCTACCGATGTGGCTGACCATGACTGTTTGACCAGAAGTCTTCGGCACCCTGCCTCGCGGACTTCCCTATCAGGCCAGCGACGCAACACACCTGACACTCCATCAGGACGAGCGTCAAATGAGCGTCACGGGCGTCATTTCAGCGTCAAGACATCGCCCATAACGCGCACGCTCAAAACCACAGGTCAGGCACCCTTAGCGACCGGCTCAAGGATCGCAACGCATTCAACATGGTGGGTCATCGGGAACAGATCGAACGCCCGCAGCGTCCGCACCTTGTAGCCGCCCTCCGCGAAGTACGCCAGGTCCCGCGCCAGCGCCGCCGGGTCGCAGGCCACGTACGCGATCTTGCGTGCCCCGAGGCCCGACAGGCGCTTGACGACCTGCTTGCCCGCTCCCGCGCGCGGCGGGTCCAGGACGATCAGGTCGCACTCGGTGATGCCCGTGCGGGGCAGGATCTGGTCGACCTTGCCGTGCTCGATGCGGACCCGCTCCAGGTCCTTGAGGTTGTGGCGGGCGTCCTCGACCGCCCGCTTGCCGGACTCGATGCCGAGCACCGCGCCCTTCTCGCCGATGCGCTGGCCGATGGCGCCGGCGAAGAGGCCGACACCGCAGTAGAGGTCGAGCGCCATGTCGTTCTTGCGGGGCAGCAGGCCTTGCATGACCGCCCGGACGAGGGTGTCCGCGGCCTGCGGGTGGACCTGCCAGAAGCCGCCGGAGCCGACGCGGTACGTGCGGTCGTCGGCGCGCTCGCGGACGAAGCCGCGGCCGTGGACGCGGTGCACTCCGCCGTCGCGCTCGTCGACGCGCAGGACCGAGACGGGCTTGTCGAGCTCGACCAGCGGGAGGCGGCCGCCCTCGCGTGGGGTGAGGATGACCTGGCGGTCGTTGGAGCCGGTGGCGGCGATGGCCTCCACCGTGGCCATCTGGGGCCAGTCCTGCTTCTCGATGCCGAGCTCCGAGACGCCGGGCGCGGCGATCATGCACTGGTCGATGATCTCGATGTCGTGCGAACGGTGCTTGCGCAGGCCGACGCGGCCGTCCTCGTCGATGGCGTACTGGACGCGGGTGCGCCAGGCGGGCACCTCGCCGGGCGGGAGCTTGTCGCCCTCGGCCGGCATGACGGTGCCGTCCCAGCCCGCCTCCTCCGGGGTGAGGCCCGCGAGGCGCTGGAGCTGCTCGGCGATCACTTCGCCCTTGAGCCGGCGCTGGGCGCCCGGCTTGGCGTGCTGCCAGTCGCAGCCGCCGCACTTGCCGGGGCCGGCGAACGGGCACGGCGCCTTCACACGGTCCTTGGACTCCTCGATGATCCGCACCGCGTCGGCGCGCAGGAAGCGGGAGTCGGTGGCGCCGTCGGTGACCCTGGCGACGACCTTCTCGCCGGGCAGCGTGTGGCGTACGAACAGGACCTGGCCCTCGGAGGTGCGGGCGATGCAGTGGCCGCCGTGGGCGACCGGGCCGACCTCGACCTCGTACTCCTGCCCCACGAGCGATTCCCCGGCCTGGGTCTCCTCCGTCTGCGCCGACTCTGCCTGCGATTCCCCGGTCTGCGATTCCCCGGCCTGCGGCGAAGTGGATTCGTTCTGCATGAGGGGGTGGCTCCAGAGATCAAAGGGAAACAGGGGGAACGAGCGCAAAGGAAAAGCGGCCGGACAACAACCTACGAGTCTACGTGGGTGTCGTCCGGCCGCTTACCAGGAACGGATACCGCAGGAGCAGCTACCGCGCGTCAGCCCTTGTGCGTCGGATCCTTGGGCTTGCGCTCCACGGGGCCGCGTCGCACCGAGCCGGGAGCGCTCCAGTCCGCGCGCTTACGGGCCCGCTTCTTGGCCGCCTCGGAGGACTCCAGCTGGTACGGGACGGAGGTGACCATCACACCCGGGGTGAAGAGCAGCCGGCCCTTGAGCCTGAGGGCGCTCTGGTTGTGCAGCAGGTGCTCGTACCAGTGGCCGACGACGTACTCCGGGATGTAGACGCTCACGACGTCGCGCGGGCTCTCCCGGCGCAGCCCCTTGACGTACTCGATGACCGGGCGGGTCACCTCGCGGTAGGGCGAGTCGAGGATCTTCAGCGGGACGTTGATGCCACGCCGCTCCCAGTCCTCCTTGAGCGCCTTCGTCTCGGCCGGGTCGACGCTGATGGAGAGCGCCTCCAGGTGGTCCGTGCGGATCAGCTTCGCGTACGCGAGCGCGCGCAGGGTGGGGCGGTGGAGCTTGGAGACCAGGACGATCGAGTGGACCCGGGAGGGGCGGACGGTCTCGTCGGACGGGGTCTCGTCGGCGGCGATCTCCGCGGCGACCCGGTCGTAGTGCTTACGGATCGCGGTCATCGTGCCGTAGAAGATCACCATGCCGAGCAGCGCGACCCAGGCGCCGTGGGTGAACTTGGTGGCGAGGACGACGACGAGCACCAGGCCGGTGAAGAAGGCGCCGAAGGTGTTGATCGCGCGGGAGCGGATCATGTGGCGGCGCTTGAGCGGGTCCTTCTCTGAGCGCAGGTGCCGGTTCCAGTGCCGGACCATGCCGGTCTGGCTGAGCGTGAAGGAGACGAACACGCCGACGATGTAGAGCTGGATCAGCCGGGTCGAGTCGGCCCCGTAGATGACGACCAGCAGGATCGCGGCGCCGGCCAGCAACACGATGCCGTTGGAGAAGGCGAGCCGGTCGCCGCGGGTGTGCAGCTGTCGGGGCAGATAGCGGTCCTGGGCCAGGATCGAGCCGAGGAGCGGGAAGCCGTTGTACGCGGTGTTGGCGGCCAGGAAGAGGACGAGGGCGGTGGCCGCGGCGAGGATCACGAAGAAGAACGTTCCGTCGCCGAAGACCGCTGCCGCGACCTGGGAGATCACCGGGTCCTGGACGAAGCTCGAACCGACCGGGGTCCCGTTGTTGATCAGGTCCTCCGCCGGGTTCTCGGCCATCTTGACGTCGGTGGCCATGGCCAGCCCGATGATGCCGCAGAACATGGTGACGGCCAGCAGGCCCATCGCCGCGAGGGTCGTGGCGGCGTTCTTGCTCTTGGGCTTGCGGAAGGCCGGGACGCCGTTGCTGATCGCCTCGACGCCGGTGAGGGCCGCACAGCCGGAGGAGAAGGCGCGCAGCAGCAGGAAGACCAGGGCGAAGCCCGCCAGGCCCTGGTGCTCCGGCTTGATCGTGTACGCCGAGGTCGGGGCGTGCATGGTGTCGCCGAGGACGAGCCCCCGGAAGGCACCCCAGATGATCATGATGAAGACGCCGGCCACGAAGAGATACGTGGGGATGGCGAAGAGCTTGCCGGACTCCTTGACGCCGCGCAGGTTCATCAGCGTCAGCAGCACGATGGCGGCGACGGCGCAGGCCGTCTTGTGCTCGACGACGAACGGGATCGCGGAGCCGAGGTTCTCGACCCCGGAGGCGATGGACACGGCGACGGTCAGGACGTAGTCGACCAGCAGCGCGCTGGCCACGGTCAGTCCGGCCTTCGGGCCGAGGTTGGTGGTGGCGACCTCGTAGTCGCCGCCGCCGCTCGGGTACGCGTGCACGTTCTGCCGGTACGAGGCGACGACCGTGAACATCAGGACCACGACGGCGACCGCGATCCACGGGCTGAAGTGGTACGCCGACACACCCGCGATGGACAGCACCAGGAGAACTTCTCCGGGTGCGTACGCCACCGAGGACAGCGGGTCGGATGCGAAGACGGGGAGCGCGATGCGCTTGGGGAGGAGTGTCTCCCCCAGCTTGTCGCTGCGCAGGGCCCGTCCGATCAGGATCCGTTTGGGCACGTCGGTCAGTTTGGACACGCTGAGGATCGTAAGGGTTCCGTATGGGACGAGCCCACGCACCACCCCCGTGACCCCGCAATCTCCTGCACTCGGCCGGGAAAGCCACGGAATCCTTAACGGAATCCTTGCACCGTCGGCACTCAAAAGGCCGTTGAACACCCTCGAACACTGTCCGAACGCTCTTCGGATGCTCTTCGGATGCTCTTCGGATGCTCTTCTGGTGCTCTTCTGGTGCTCTTCTGGTGCTCTTCTGACGCCCTTCGAAAGTCCGCTCGAACACTTCGGGGGACGTCGCCTTTGCCACAGTGCCCCCGAGATGAGCACACTCGAATGAGGCAACGCACCCGGCGCCGCTTAAGCTCATCCTGGGCAACGGGACGAACCGTTGCCCCATTGTTTGCCCGGCCAGCCGAGGAATGAGTATGAGCAGGGTGTTTTCGCAGGTCAGCCGGACGACCAGGACTGCGAGGTAGGCGCAAGGTGCACATCGTCATCATGGGCTGCGGGCGAGTAGGAGCCGCTCTCGCGCAGACCCTGGAGCAGCAGGGGCACACGGTCGCCGTCATCGACCAGGACCCTACGGCGTTCCGGCGCCTCGGATCCGGCTTCGGCGGCCGCCGCGTCACGGGGGTCGGGTTCGACCAGGACACCCTGCGCGAGGCGGGCATCGAAGACGCCGGCGCGTTCGCCGCGGTGAGCAGCGGCGACAACTCGAACATCATCGCGGCCCGCGTGGCACGCGAGATGTTCGGCATCGAGAACGTCGCGGCCAGGATCTACGACCCCCGGCGTGCCGAGGTGTACCAGCGCCTCGGCATCCCCACGGTCGCCACCGTGCGCTGGACCGCGGACCAGATGCTGCGCCGGCTGCTGCCTTCGGGCGCCGAGCCGCTGTGGCGCGATCCGAGCGGCGGTGTGCAGCTCGCCGAGGTGCACACCACGCCGTCCTGGATCGGCCACAAGATCAGCACCCTCCAGGAGGAGACGGGCGTGCGCGTGGCCTTCCTCACCCGGTTGGGCGAAGCGATACTGCCGTCGTCGCAGACGGTGCTGCAGGAGGGCGACCTCGTCCACGTGATGATGCGTACGGACGAGATCGCGAAGGTCGAGGCGGCCTTCGCCGAGGGCCCCGAGGAGGGCGGTCACTGATGCGCGTCGCGATTGCCGGGGCCGGTGCGGTGGGACGTTCCATCGCGGCCGAGCTGCTGGAGAACGGGCACGAGGTACTGCTCGTCGACAAGGCGCCGACCGCCATCTCGGTCGAGCGGGTGCCGATGGCCGAGTGGCTGCTGGCGGACGCCTGCGAGATCACCTCGCTGGACGAGGCTGCGTTGCAGCGCTGCAACGTCGTGATCGCGGCGACCGGCGACGACAAGGTGAACCTGGTCGTCTCGCTGCTCGCCAAGACGGAGTACGGCGTGCCGCGCGTCGTCGCCCGGGTGAACAACCCGAAGAACGAGTGGCTGTTCAACGAGTCCTGGGGCGTCGATGTGGCGGTGTCCACGCCACGTCTGATGTCGGCCCTGGTCGAGGAGGCGGTGAGTGTCGGCGATCTGGTCCGGCTGCTGCGCTTCAGCCACGGCGACGCGAACCTGGTCGAGCTGACGCTGCCGCCGGAGTCGGCGCTGGCGGGTACCCAGGTCGGGGAGGTCGCCTGGCCCGAGGACACCTCGCTGGTCACGATCATCCGTGGGCAGCGTGTGCTGACGCCGAGCACGGAGGAGACCCTGGAGGCCGGGGACGAACTGCTGTTCGTGGCCGCCCAGGCGCGCGAGGAGCAGCTGGAGGACCTGCTGTCGGTGCGCCAGGGCGACCCGGAGAGCTGAGACGCGACACATGGAGAGGGGCCTGTTACCGCTGCCGGCGGTAACAGGCCCCTCTCGTCTCGTGTGTGTCAGTACTCCTGGCCGCGGGCCGCTTCGGCGGCGGCCGCCTTACGAGCCTTCTCGGCCTGTTCCTCGGCCTCCATCTCGGCGAAGACGTCGATGGGCGGCGGCGCCTTGGCGAGGAAGACCCAGGTGAGGTAGACCGCCAGCAGGAACGGCGGGATCTTCAGGGCGATCAGGACCCAGCCGAACTGGGTGGTGTCGGCCCACCAGTACAGCGGGAAGAGGATCGCGCACTTGGCGAGCAGGATCAGGCCCCAGGCGTAGCTGGCCTTGGCGTAGGCCTTCTTGCGGCCGGGGTTCCTGGTGCGCCAGGAGAGGTTCTCCTTGAACACCGGGCCCAGGATCAGTCCGATCAGCGGCAGCCCGGCCACCGTGGTGATCAGGTAGGCCAGGGCCAGTCCGAGCGTGTAGATCATGCCCGGCAGGTAGAAGTCCTTGGCGTTGCCGGTCATCTTCGCGAAGACGACACCGAAGGCCACACCGAAGACACCGCTGAAGGCATGCTTGACGGTGTCCTTGCGGATCAGCCGGACGGCCACGAGCACCAGCGACACCGCGACGGCCGCGATGGCCGAGTTCGTGAGGTTCTTGTCGATGGTGAAGATCGTGACGAAGAGCAGTCCGGGCAGGACCGTCTCCACCATGCCCCGGATGCCGCCGAAGGCCTCGAAGAGCGCGGCCTCGGTGACCGCCTTCGCGTCGGCCTCCTGCTGGTCGGTGGTGCGGTCCGTATCGGACGTCGGCTTGTCGAGAGACGTCACCGGCTACTCCTTGCCGAGCGGTCGGAGTTCGTATTTGGGGTTGAACAGCACCCGGCGCCCGTGGCTCATGGCGATGCGGCCGGAGGCGATGAGCTTACGGCCCGGCTCGATGCCCACGATGGAGCGGCGGCCGAGCCAGACCACGTCGAGCGGCGCGGTGCCGTCGAAGAGCTCCGCCTCGAGGGCGGGCACTCCGGCGCGCGGTCGCAGGGTGACCGTCCGCAAGGTACCAGTGACCTTCACGATCTGGCGGTCGCTGCACTCGGAGATCCGGGTGCATCCCGATGCCTGCGAGTCCTCCGCCAGCTCCTCGCACTCCAGGTCCTCCTGGGAGCTGGAAAGCCGGTCGAGCATTCGCCGGAAGCGCCCGGACGGCCGCTCGGCCTTCTGGGACTTCTCGAAACGAGGAACAGCACTCATACCCGAAGGGTACCGGTCTCCCGGGGTCCTGGAGGGTGGCCGCCGTCTCACTCGAACGGGCGACGCGGGGCCCGGCCGCGGGCCCTCAGGCGCGCTCGAAGCGGTAGCCCATCCCCGGTTCGGTGACGAAGTGCCTGGGGTGCGAGGGGTCCGCCTCCAGCTTGCGCCTCAGCTGCGCCATGTAGACCCGAAGATAGTTGGTCTCGGTGCCGTACGAGGGCCCCCAGACCTCCTGGAGCAGCTGCTTCTGGCTGACCAGCCGGCCGCTGTTGCGGACCAGAACCTCCAGCAGGTGCCACTCGGTGGGGGTGAGCCGTACGTCGCGTCCCTCGCGGTGGACCTTCTTGGCGGCCAGGTCGACGGTGAAGCCCTCGGTCTCCACGAGCACGACCTCGTCGCCGCCGTCCTGGCCGACGGGCTCGGCCCGGCGCACCGAGGCGCGCAGCCGGGCCAGCAGCTCGTCCATGCCGAACGGCTTGGTGACGTAGTCGTCGGCCCCGGCGTCCAGGGCCTCGACCTTCTCGTCGGAGGTGTGCCGGGCGGAGAGCACCAGGATCGGCACCCGGGTCCAGCCGCGCAGCCCCCTGATCACCTCGACGCCGTCCATGTCGGGAAGCCCCAGGTCCAGGACGACGACGTCGGGGTGGCGCGCGGCAGCCAGCTGGAGCGCGGTGGCCCCGTCGGGCGCCGCGTCCACCTCGTACTTGCGCGCCTTCAGGTTGATCACGAGGGCGCGTACGATCTGCGGCTCGTCGTCGACCACAAGCACCCGGGTCATCGCGGTCCTGCCTCTCTGCTGTACGTGAGTCTGTACGAAGGTTTGTACGTAGGTCTGTACGTCCGCGCTGTACGTGCTGTACGCGCCGTACGTGCCGTCCGCGCCGTACGTGCTGTCCGTGGGCTGCGGAGCTCCCGGTGGATCATGCGGCTCATGAAGTGACCCGCGCGGGCAGGTCCGGGGTGGCGGGAACGTAGCCCGAGGCCGCCTTCAGGGTCAGGACCATGGTGAGGCCTCCGCCGGGGGTGTCCTCGGCGTCCAGCGTGCCGCCCATGGACTCCACGAAGCCGCGGGCCACCGCCAGGCCCAGGCCCACTCCGGCGCCGCGCGGGGCGTCGCCGTAGCGCTGGAAGGGCTCGAAGATGCGTTCCTTGGCCTCGTCGGGGACGCCGCGGCCGCGGTCGGCGACACGCAGCTCGACCCGGGCGCCGAGCGCGCTGGCGGCCACGGTGACGCGCTCGCGGTCGGGGTTGTACTTGACGGCGTTCTCCACGATGTTGGCGACGGCCCGCTCCAGCAGCCCGGGGTCGACGGCGACCATCGGCAGCGTCTCGGGGATGTCCAGCTCGACGCTGTCCTCGGGGACGCCGCCCAGGGCCATGGGCACGACCTCGTCGAGGTCGATCTCGCGGATCAGCGGGGTGACGGTGCCGGTCTGCAGGCGGGACATGTCGAGGAGGTTGCCTACGAGGTGGTCGAGGCGGTCGGCGCCGTTCTCGATGCCTTCGAGGAGTTCGGCCTCGTCGTCGTCGGACCAGGCGACGTCGTCGGAGCGCAGGGAGCTGACCGCGGCCTTGATGGCTGCGAGGGGCGTCCGCAGGTCGTGGCTGACGGCGGCCAGCAGCGCGGTCCTGATCCTGTTCCCCTCGGCGAGCCGGCGGGCCGTCTCGGCCTCACCGACCAGGCGCTGGCGGTCCAGGACGACGGCTGCCTGGGCGGCGAAGGCACCGAGCACACGGCGGTCCTCCGCGGGCAGCACCCGGCCGGAGAGGGCCAGGGCCATGTGATCGCCTACGGGCATGTCCACATCGGCGTCATCGGGCCGGGCGACCGGCGCCGGGCCGACGCTGCCCGCGCACGTCCACGGGTCGACGTCGCTCTGCCGCTCCAGCAGGGCCACGGACTCCATGCCGAAGGTCTCGCGGACCCGGTCCAGCAGCGCGGCCAGGGTGGTCTCGCCGCGCAGCACGCTGCCGGCCAGGAAGGAGAGGATCTCGGACTCGGCGCGCAGTCTGGCGGCCTGGTGGGTGCGGCGGGCCGCGAGGTCGACGACCGAGGCCACCGCGACGGCCACCGCGAAGAAGATCACGATGGCGACGAAGTTCTCGGGGTCCTGCACGGTGAGGGTGTGGGTGGGCGGGGTGAACCAGTAGTTCAGCAGCAGCGATCCCGCGGCGGCCGACGCGAGGGCGGGCCGCAGTCCGCCCAGCAGAGCGGCGGCGACGGTCATGAAGAGGAAGAGCAGGACGTCGTTGGCGAGCCCCGGGCCGTTCTCCATGCCCTTGAGGAGCAGCGAGAGGAGGACCGGCCCGCCCACGCCGACGAGCCAGCCCCAGATGATGCGGGCCCGGCCGAGCCGGGCGCCGCGGGCGATGGGGAGTCCGCGGCCCTTGGCGACCTCGTCGTGGGTGACGATGTGGACGTCGAGGTCGGTGCCGGACTCTCGGGCGACGGTGGCGCCGACGCCGGGTCCGTAGATGTACTGCCAGGCCTTGCGGCGGCTGGAGCCGAGGACGATCTGGGTGGCGTTGACGCCCCGGGCGAATTCGAGGAGTGCGGAGGGTATGTCGTCGCCGATGACGTGGTGGAAGGTGCCGCCGAGGTCCTCGACGAGGGTGCGCTGGACGGTCAGCTCCTTGGGCGAGGCCGACGTCAGTCCGTCGCTGCGGGCGATGTAGACGGCGAGGATCTCGCTGCCGGAGCCCTTCGCCGCCATGCGGGAGGCGCGGCGGATGAGGGTGCGGCCCTCGGGACCGCCGGTGAGTCCGACGACGATGCGTTCGCGGGCCTGCCAGGTGGTGCGGATGTTGTGCTCGCCCCGGTACTGCTGGAGGTATTCGTCGACCCGGTCGGCGACCCAGAGCAGGGCCAGCTCGCGCAGGGCGGTGAGGTTGCCGGGGCGGAAGTAGTTGGAGAGCGAGGCGTCGATCCGGTCCGGCTTGTAGATGTTGCCGTGGGCCATCCGCCGGCGCAGCGCCTGGGGCGACATGTCGACAAGTTCGAGCTGGTCGGCGCGGCGGACGACTTCGTCGGGCACCGTCTCGCGCTGGCGTACGCCCGTTATGGACTCGACGACGTCACCGAGGGACTCCAGATGCTGGATGTTGACCGTGGAGACCACGTCGATGCCGGCCTGGAGGATCTCTTCGACGTCCTGCCAGCGCTTGGCGTTGCGGGAGCCCGGCACATTGGTGTGGGCGAGTTCGTCCACCAGGGCGACGGCCGGGGCCCGCTCCAGGACTGCGTCGACGTCCATCTCGGTGAAGACGGCGGAGCGGTACTCGATCTCGCGGCGCCGGATCTGTTCGAGGCCGTGCAGCATGACCTCGGTGCGGGGGCGGTCGTGGTGCTCGACGAAGCCGACGACGCAGTCGGTGCCCCGCTCCACACGGCGGTGCGCCTCGGAGAGCATCGCGTACGTCTTGCCGACGCCGGGTGCCGCACCGAGGTAGATCCGAAGTTTGCCGCGCGCCATGGCCCCATTGTCTTCCTGAAACCGGCTCTTCTCACGGAAACCGGTGGCGGCCGATGCGGCAGCCACTGTCGAAACTACCCCGTGAATTTCCGGCATATCGGGCGGGGGGTGCGGGTGCGCTCCGTATTGACGTAACTCTGATGCCTCCGCCGGAGGAGCCCGCCCCGCCCCGGCCGGAGGCGCTTCGGCCGGGCCGGGGCGGGCGGGGCCGCCGTCAGTGGTGGAAGAGCCGCAGGCCGGTGCGGGCCAGGGCGATCCCGTGGGCGCGGCAGGCGGCCTCGACCTCGTCGGACCGGATCGAACCGCCCGGCTCCGCGATGCACGTCACCCCGTGGCGGCGGGCGTGGTCGACGTTGTCCCGGAAAGGCAGCGAGCCGTCCGACACGAAGGAGACCCCTGTCAGCCGGCCGAGCCATTCGGTGCGCAGCGCCGCGTCCAGCTCGGGCGGCTCGCTGCCGAGTGCGTCCCGGCAGCGGTCCCGCTCGTCGGCGGTCAGGTCTCCCTCGACGAGCCGGATCTGCCAGTTGATCCGCTCCTGGCGGCGGATGCCCGTACGGAAGGCGAGATCACGCACCAGCGGATGCCTGCGGAGCCACCAGGTGTCCGTCTTGGCTCCGGCCAGCCGGGTGCAGTCCACCCGGGACTGCTGACCCGCGCCGATCCCGAGGGCCATGCCGTCCTTGAGGTAGCACACCGCGTTGGACTGGGTGCGGCGCAGCACCACGAGCCCGAGCAGCAGGTCCCGGCGGGAGGCGGCCGGCACCTCGCCGGTCACGACGTCCGCGATCACTTCGTCCGACACGGGTACGGGGTCGCGCTCCTGGGACAGCCGGAGGCCGAAGACCTCGCGGGACTCGGCGGCCGGGGCGGTGAAGTCCGGGTCGGCCTCCATGACGAGGAAGGTGCCGTTCTTCTTCCGGCTCAGCGCGTCGGCCACTCCCGGCGCGTATCCGGGCGCGACGATCCCGTCGCAGACGACCCGGCCGAGCAGCTCGGCCAGTTCGGCGTCGACCTCGTGCGAGACCGCGGCGAAGTCCCCGTACGAGGACTTGGGGTCACCGTCCCTGGCCCGCAGGTAGGCGCTGGTCAGCGGTCCGACCGTGGCGGGATCGACGCCGTGGAGGCGGGCGACGGCCTCGTCCACCGGGCCGGCCAGTGCCGCCCCGGCGGGCGAGACGTGCTTGAACGAGGTCGCGGCCGGCATGCCGAGCACGGCGGCCGCCTCACGGACGAGCTGCCAGGCGTTCAGGGCGTCCAGCCAGTTGATGTAGGACGGGACGCCGCCCAGCACCTTCAGCGGCGGGCGTCCCGGATGTACGGGAGCGGCTTCGGCGGCGGTCTGCTGGGGGTTCATTCCATAGCGCATGCGCACAGGTCACTCCTGGTCGGACGGACCGACGGAGCGCCCAGGCGGTCGGCGGCTCCTCCGTGGAGGGTCGCTCCCCGGTGGTGATCCACCTTCGCCAGTCACGACGGAATGATCCTAGGGAACGGGGAGCGGCGCCGCCAACTCCCCTGTCAGTGCTCGATGATGTGCCCGTCGCTGAGCTCCAGCACCCGGTCGGCGAGGCCGAGCAGCTGGGCGTCGTGGGTGGCGACGAGCGCGGTGACGCCCTCGCTGTGGACGACGGCGCGCAGCAGTTCCATCACCGCGAGGCCGGTCTCCGCGTCGAGCTGCCCGGTGGGCTCGTCGGCGATCAGCAGGGCGGGCCGGTTGGCGAGCGCGCGGGCGATCGCCACGCGCTGCTGCTGGCCGCCGGAGAGCTCGCCGGGGCGCTGAGCGGCGTGGTCGGCGAGGCCGACCAGGGAGAGGAGCAGCGAGACCCGCTCCTCGCGCTCACGCGGATCGGCCTTGCGCAGCCGCATGGGTACGCCGACGTTCTCCGCCGCGGTCAGGATCGGGATCAGGCCGAACGACTGGAAGATGAAGCCGATCCGGTCGCGGCGCAGCTCCAGCAGCCCGTTCTCGCCGAGCGAGGAGAGGTCCGTGCCGTCCACGGTGATCCGGCCGCTGTCGGGGGTGTCGAGGCCGCCGACCAGGTTGAGGAGGGTCGTCTTGCCGGAGCCGGAACGCCCCTTGAGCGCGACGAGCTCACCGCGCGGCACCTCGAAGGACACGCCACGCAGCGCGTGCACGGCGCCGGCCCCGGAGCCGTAGGAGCGGTGCAGGTCCTCGATCCGGACCATCGGCCGCTCGGCGACGGTCGTGCCGCCCTCCCCGCCGACGTCCGTGGCGGCAGTGCTCTCGGTCATGTCGCTCCCCGTGTGTCGGTCCTGTCGGCCGCCAGTATGTGCATGCGGCACGGGGTCGGGCAATGCCCGGGTCCGGCCGTAGTGGCCGGACCCGGGCATTCGGGGTGTTCAGCGCGTTCCGGCCTCGTCGGTGAGGTGTCTCAGCGCGATGTTGAGCTGGAGGACGTTGACCCGGGGTTCGCCGACGAAGCCGAGGATGCGGCCGTCGGTGTGCTGGTCGACGAGCTTCTGGACCTGGGCGGCGTCGAGGTGGTTGCGTGCGGCGACGCGGTTGACCTGGAGGTCGGCGTAGGCCGGGGAGATGTCGGGGTCGAGTCCGGAGCCGGAGGAGGTGACGGCGTCTGCCGGTACCTGGGAAGGGCTGACGGGGTGGCCGGGGACGGAGTTGTCCTTGACGACGTCGGCCTTGGCGGCGGTGACCCAGTCGATGAGTTCCTTGTTGTCACCGGAGCGGTTGGTCGCGCCGGAGAGGATCAGCGAGTACTGGGTGTTGACGCTGTTGGTGCCGAGGCCGTTGGAGGGGCGGGGCTGGAACCACTTGAGGTCGGGGGCCGGGGTCTCCTGGCCCTCCTTGAGGGGCAGGTCGTAGCGCTGGCCGATGAGTTCGGAGCCGACGACCTTGCCGTTGGCGCTGATCTCGGAGCCGTTGGCGCGGCCGGGCATGAGGCCCTGGGCGACGCCGGTGACGGCGAGCGGGTAGATGACGCCGCAGACCAGGGTGAGGACGAGCAGGGCGCGCAGTCCGGCCCAGAGCAGTCGGGCGGAGTTTCCTACGGAGGTGTGCATGGCAGGTCAGCCGATTCCGGGGATGAGGGAGATGATCAGGTCGATGATCTTGATGCCGATGAACGGGGCGATCAGGCCGCCGAGTCCGTAGACGCCCAGATTGCGCCGGAGCATCGAGTCGGCGCCGCTGGGGCGGTAGCGGACGCCCTTGAGGGCGAGCGGGACCAGCGCGACGATGATCAGCGCGTTGAAGATCACGGCGGACAGGATCGCGGACCGGGGCGAGGACAGGTCCATGATGTTGAGCTTGTCCAGGCCCGGGTAGACCACGGCGAACATCGCGGGAATGATCGCGAAGTACTTCGCGACGTCGTTGGCGATGGAGAACGTCGTGAGTGCGCCTCGGGTGATCAGGAGCTGTTTGCCGATCTCGACGATCTCGATCAGCTTGGTCGGGTTGGAGTCCAGGTCCACCATGTTCCCGGCCTCCTTGGCGGCCGAGGTTCCGGTGTTCATGGCCACGCCGACATCGGCCTGGGCGAGCGCCGGGGCGTCGTTGGTGCCGTCGCCCGTCATCGCGACGAGTTTGCCGCCGGCCTGCTCCCGCTTGATGAGGGCCATCTTGTCCTCGGGGGTGGCCTCGGCGAGGAAGTCGTCGACACCCGCCTCCTCGGCGATGGCCTTCGCGGTCAGCGGGTTGTCGCCGGTGATCATGACCGTACGGATGCCCATCCGGCGCAGCTCGTCGAACCGCTCGCGCATGCCCTCCTTGACCACGTCCTTGAGGTGGATGACACCCAGGACCCGGGCCCCGTCCGTGTCCTCGCGGGCCACCAGCAGCGGGGTGCCGCCGGCCTCGGCGATGCGGTCGGTGAGCGCCTGCGCATCGGCGGAGACGCTGCCGCCCCGTTCCTTCACCCAGGCGACGACCGATCCGCTCGCGCCCTTGCGGACCTTGCGTCCGTCGACGTCCACACCCGACATCCGGGTCTGGGCGGTGAAGGCCACCCACTCGGCGTGGGCGAGTTCGCCCTGGTGGCGCTCGCGCAGGCCGTACTTCTCCTTGGCGAGAATCACCACGGACCGGCCCTCGGGCGTCTCGTCGGCCAGCGAGGAGAGCTGGGCGGCGTCCGCCAGTTCGGCCTCCGTCACACCTGCGACGGGGAGGAACTCGGCGGCCTGGCGGTTGCCGAGGGTGATGGTGCCGGTCTTGTCGAGCAGCAGCGTCGACACGTCGCCCGCCGCCTCGACGGCACGCCCGGACATGGCGAGCACATTGCGCTGCACGAGCCGGTCCATGCCGGCGATGCCGATCGCGGAGAGCAGCGCGCCGATGGTGGTCGGGATCAGGCAGACCAGCAGCGCGGCCAGCACGATCATGGACTGCTCGCTGCCGGCGTAGATCGCGAAGGGCTGGAGGGTGACGACGGCGAGCAGGAAGACGACGGTGAGGGACGCCAGGAGGATGTTCAGGGCGATCTCGTTGGGCGTCTTCTGCCGGGCGGCACCCTCGACCAGGGCGATCATCCGGTCGATGAAGGTCTCGCCGGGCTTGGTGGTGATCTTGATGACGATGCGGTCGGAGAGCACCTTCGTACCGCCGGTGACGGCGCTGCGGTCGCCGCCGGACTCCCGGATGACCGGGGCCGATTCGCCGGTGATCGCGGACTCGTCGACGCTCGCGACGCCCTCGACGACATCTCCGTCGCCCGGAATGATGTCGCCGGCCTCGCAGACGACGAGATCACCGATGCGCAGTTCGGTCCCGGGGATCCGTTCCTCGTCCGCGCCGGTGATCCGGCGGGCGACGGTGTCGGTCTTGGCCCGGCGCAGGGTGTCGGCCTGGGCCTTGCCACGGCCCTCGGCGACCGCCTCCGCCAGGTTGGCGAAGACCGTCGTCAGCCACAGCCAGACGGCGATCGCCCAGCCGAACCAGTCGGTCGGATCCAGCGCGGCAAGCACGGTGGTGAGCACCGAACCGACCAGCACCACGAACATCACCGGCGACTTGACCATGATCCGGGGGTCGAGCTTGCGTATCGCGTCGGGGAAGGAGGCGATCAGCATCCGGGGGTCGAACAGCCCGGCGCCGACGCGCCCTTCGGGAGCGGCCCCGGCCTGGGTGTCCTGGTGCGGTGGGCGGGCCGGCGTGACTGTGGACATCGCGTCCTCTTGCTTCGTACGGATGGTCATGACGCCAGCCCCTCGGCCAGCGGCCCCAGGGCGAGGGCCGGGAAGTAGGTCAGACCGGCGATGATCATGATGGTGGCGACCAGCAGTCCGCTGAAGAGCGGTTTGTGCGTGCCGAGGGTGCCGACGGTGGCCGGTACGGGCCGCTGCTCGGCGAGGGAGCCGGCCAGCGCCAGGACGAAGACCATGGGCAGGAACCGGCCCAGCAGCATCGCGAGTCCGATCGTGGTGTTGAACCACTGGGTGTCCGCGTTGAGCCCGGCGAACGCCGAACCGTTGTTGTTGGCGCCGGAGGTGTAGGCGTACAGGATCTCCGAGAAGCCGTGCGCGCCCGAGTTGGTCATCGAGTTGCCCGGGGTGGGCAGGGCCATCGCGACGGCGGTGAAGCAGAGCACCAGGGCGGGTGTGATCAGGATGTAGCAGGCGGCGAGCTTGATCTCGCGGGTGCCGATCTTCTTGCCCAGGTACTCCGGCGTACGGCCGACCATCAGACCGGCGATGAACACCGCGATGATCGCCATGATCAGCATCCCGTAGAGACCGGAGCCGGTACCGCCCGGCGCGATCTCGCCGAGCTGCATGCCGAGCATCGTGATGCCGCCGCCGAGGCCGGTGTACGAGGAGTGGAACGAGTTCACCGCTCCGGTCGAGGTGAGCGTGGTGGCCACCGCGAAGATGGACGAGCCCCCGACCCCGAAACGGTTCTCCTTGCCTTCCATCGCCCCGCCGGCGATGTCGAACGCGGGCCCGTGGTGGGCGAATTCGGTCCACATCATCAGCGCGGTGAAACCGAGCCAGATGACGCCCATCGTGGCGAGGATCGCGTATCCCTGCTTGAGCGAGCCGACCATGCGGCCGAAGGTGCGCGTCAGGGCGAACGGGATGACGAGGATCAGGAAGATCTCGAAGAGGTTGGAGAGCCCGTTGGGGTTCTCGAAGGGGTGGGCCGAGTTGGCGTTGAAGTAGCCGCCGCCGTTCGTACCCAGTTCCTTGATGACCTCCTGCGAGGCGACCGCGCCGCCGTTCCACTGCTGCGAGCCGCCCGTGAACTGACCGACCTCGTGGATGCCGGAGAAGTTCTGGATCGCACCGCAGGCGACCAGCACGAGCGCGCCGATCACCGCGATCGGCAGCAGGATCCGCACGGTGCCGCGCACCAGGTCGGACCAGAAGTTGCCGAGTTCACCGCTGCGCATGGCGGCGAATCCCCGGACGAGGGCCACCGCGACGGCGATGCCGACGGAGGCCGACACGAAGTTCTGCACCGCGAGGCCGCCGGTCTGCACGACGTGGCCCATGGCCTGCTCGCCGTAGTACGACTGCCAGTTGGTGTTCGCGACGAACGACGCCGCGGTGTTGAACGCCTGGTCGGGGTCGATCGAGGCGAAGCCGAGCGAACCGGGCAGCGAGCCCTGGAGCCGCTGCAGCAGATACAGGAAGAGGACGCTCACGGCGGAGAAGGCGAGAACACCGCGCAGATAGGCGGGCCAGCGCATCTGCGTGTTCGGATTGGCGCCGATGGCCTTGTACATCCACTTCTCCACCCGCAGATGCCGGGGAGAGGTATAGACGCCGGCCATGTAGTCACCGAGCGGGCGGTACGCCAGACCCAGCGCCACAACGAGCGCGAGAACCTGGAGCACGCCGGCGAGGACGGGGCTCATATCGGGCTCAGAACCTCTCCGGGTACAGAAGGGCGAGGACGAGATAGCCCAGCAGGGCTACGGCCACGACGAGGCCGACCACGTTTTCGGCAGTCACAGCTTCGCCACCCCCTTGGCAATGAGTGCCACCAGCGCGAAGACCGCGATCGTGGTGACGACGAAGGCCAGGTCGGCCATCGGGTGCTCCTGGATGAGGTGCGGATTTCTCGGACCTCTTGAGCAAACCTCCCTCCCACACCTCTGTGACCTGCGTTGATGGCTTCCATACGGAGACGGGCCCGGCCTTGACGGCGCCTGTACGTGCCCGATACGCGCCCCATACGGGCTGCCCCGCCCCGCTCCGCCCCCGGACGCACAGAAGCCGGTGGCCCGTACCCCCCTCGAAGGGGGTACGGGCCACCGGCCGGTGCTTGCGGGGTGCGGGTCAGCGCACCTCGGTGATCTCGGGACCGCGCTGGAGGCCCGCCATGCCACCCGAGAACTTCGAGCCCTCCTGCTCCTCCTGCTGGACGCCCTCGGGGACCATCTGGGCGTCGTTGGGGAGCTTGAGGACGATCGGGTCGCGCGGGGCCATCGGGCCGTCGCCGCGGACGACCACGGTGTCCCGGAAGACCGTCTCCAGAAGACCGGCGGCCTCCGGCTGCACGGCGCCCTGGCCGGAGATCACTCCGCGCAGGAACCAGCGCGGACCGTCGACACCGACGAAGCGCACCATCTGCACGCCGTTCGCCCCGTCGGGAAGCTGTACGGGGACCTGCGCACGCAGTTCCCAGCCCAGCGGGCCCTCGACCTCGTCGATGATGCCGCCCTGCTGGGTGATACCGGAGGCGATCTCCTCGCGGACCTCGCCCCAGATGCCCTCCTTCTTGGGGGCGGCGAAGGCCTGCAGCTGGATCGCGCTGTCGCGCAGCACGACCGTGGCGGCGACGATCGCGTCACCGGCGACCTCTACGCGCAGCTCCATGCCCTCGACACCGGGCACGAAGATGCCGCCGAGGTCGACCCTGCCCTCGCCGGGCTGGGAGACCTCGTCGATGTCCCACGGGCCGTCCGGCCGCGGCGCCGGCGGAAGGTTCGTCCGGCGCGATCCGCCTTCGGCGTCATCGAGCTCGTCGACGACCTGCTCGGCCTCGCGCGCTTCGTCCGCCGTGTCATCGGCGGAACCACTGTTCTTGCGACGTCCGAACACGTCACTTTCCTTCCCGGTCGGATTCGACCGAAGCGTAGCTGTTCCCGCCCTGGGGAACCCCGCCCCGGACGCCATCAACATCAACGGCGGCATGACCGCCGGTGGACCCGAAGCCCCCATCGGCCCGCGCCGAACCGGGAAGCTCCGACACTTCGTGGAAGCGCACCTTCTCGACCTGCTGCACGACCAGTTGGGCAATCCGGTCGAACCGCTCGAACCGCACGGACTCGCGCGGGTCGAGATTGATGACGATCACCTTGATCTCTCCACGGTACCCGGCATCCACCGTCCCCGGGGCATTCACCAGGGCGACTCCGCAGCGTGCGGCGAGGCCGGACCGGGGGTGCACGAACGCGGCGTACCCGTCCGGCAGGGCAATCGAAACCCCGGTCGGCAGAACCGCACGCTCACCCGGCGCCAGCTCGGCGGCCTCGGTGGTGACCAGATCCGCTCCGGCGTCGCCCGGGTGCCCGTACGACGGAATCGGCACGTCCGGGTCGACCCGGCGGATCAGCACGTCCACGGGATGGCGCATCACGGGTTCACCTCGAAGGCCCGGGCCCGCTTGGCCTGGTCGGGGTCGGCCATCGCTGCCTGGATCTCGGCCGGGCGGCCGTTCTCGATGAAGTGATCGA
This sequence comes from Streptomyces sp. NBC_00464, assembly GCF_036013915.1. Classification (NCBI taxonomy): domain Bacteria; kingdom Bacillati; phylum Actinomycetota; class Actinomycetes; order Kitasatosporales; family Streptomycetaceae; genus Streptomyces; species Streptomyces sp. NBC_00464. The sequence goes on from NZ_CP107899.1 coordinate 1,344,856, forward strand.
CCTTGACCTCGATGAACAGGGCCTCGGCCCGGACCGCCACGGGCCCGTCCGGGCCGCCGATCCGGCCGGTCGCCCTGGAGTAGATCTTCCGCCCGTGCACGGCGGTGACCTCGGCGTCCAGGAACAGCACGGTGTCCACCGGTACGGGGCGGACGAAGTCGGTCTCCAGCCGTCCGGTCACCGCGATCACACGCAGCAGCCAGTTCAGCGAGCCGAGCGTCTCGTCGAGCGCGGTGGCCAGCACTCCGCCGTGGGCGAGGCCCGGGGCGCCCTGGTGGGCGGCCTGCACGGTGAACTCGGCGGTGACGCCGACACCCTCACCGGCCCGCGCCTGGAGGTGCAGCCCGTGCGGCTGTCCGTCCCCGCAGCCGAAACAGTGTTCGTAGTGCGCGCCGAGCAGCTCGCCGGGTGCCGGGGCGTCGGGATGCCGGACCGGTTTCACCGCGTCGGCCGGGGGCTTCAGAGCCGCAGATGTTCCACTCACAGGCGCAGACCTTACCCGCGCGGGTACCCGCAGGTCGCGCCGTGCCAAGCTTGGGTTCATGCAGCCTTCCACCCCGCCGTTCGACGAACGTCTCACCGCACCCCGTTCGTGGTGGTTCATCGCCCTCCTGGTCGGCATCGCGTGCGCGCTGATGCTGCTGCCGCTGGGCACCCTTCCCCTGCTCGCCGGGCTGGCGGGCGGCACCGTGCTGTCGGCGGTGGCGGTCAGCTCGTACGGCTCCGCCCGGATCCGGGTGGTGGCCGGCGCCCTCGTCGCGGGCGACGCGCGGATCCCCGTGTCGGCGCTCGGTGAGGCCGAGGTGCTGGACGCCGAGGAGGCGCGCGCCTGGCGCTCGTACAAGGCGGACACCCGGGCCTTCATGCTGCTGCGCAGCTACATTCCCACCGCGGTGCGCGTGGTGGTGACCGATCCGCAGGACCCGACTCCGTACGTCTATCTGTCGACGCGTGAGCCGCAGGCGCTGGTGGCCGCCCTGAAGGCGGCGGTCCCGGCCTGAGCTGAGCAGGGCCGGGGGGCCCGGGCGGGGTTCGTGCGGGGCCCCTGAAGGTCTCGTACGGCCTGCGGAGGCTCTCAGCCGTCCGAGTCCTTCGGACCCTCGGGCAGCGCGGTGTACGGGCGCTCCGGGTGCTCCAGCGGCGGCAGTTCCGTCAGCCGGTCCCAGGGGACCTGCCGCTTACGCAGGTCCTTCCTGACCCGTTCGGCAAGCTTCTTGGTGTCGCGCCGGTTCATCATCGCGCCGACCGCGGCGCCGATCATGAACGGGATGAGGTTGGGCAGATCGCGCACGGTGCGCTTCATGATCTGCTGGCGCAGCTCGCGCTTCATCTGGCCGCCGAGCGCCGCGTTGACCGTCGTCGGATGAGTGACGTCGATACCTCGCTCCTCGGTCCAGGACGTGAGGTAGGCGTTGGAGCGCCGTCCGATGCCGCCCGGGGGGCGCTGTCCGTAGACCTCGTGCAGTTCGGCGACGAGCTTCATCTCGATCGCGGCCACACCCGTGATCTCCGCGGCCACTTCGGCGAGCATGGCGGGCGGGACGGGCAGCATGGCCGCCGCGCCGATTCCGGCGCCGACGGTTGCGGTGGCCCTGCTCGCGCCGGCGATGAGCCGGTCGGCGATCTCCTCGGGCCCCAGGCCCGGAAACTGCCTGCGCAGGGTGGCGAGGTCGCGCACAGGGACGCGGGGAGCGATATCGATGATCAGGTCGGCGATATGACCGATCGCCGCCTTGGCGCTCTCCCCGCCCTTGCGTACGCCCCGTTTCGCTGACTTCAGACGGCCTGCCCCGGTCACGGGCTCCGTCCTGTCGACTTCTCCGGCCCTGTCGGCCGCGTCGACTTCCGCGGCCGCCTCAATGGCGGCCACAGCTGCTTCGACTGCTTCGAGCGAGGCCGACCGGCCCCGCTCGTCGTCCTGTTCGCCCGGCGTGGGTGGCAGGGCGGACCGCTCGGCAGGCGCTGCTACGCCCTCTGCCGGGCCTGTACCGCCCTGCTGCGCCTCCGGCCCTTCCTTGCGCCGGTTGCGCCGCTTCCGGAACGGTGTGTCCCCTGCCACGGCCGACCGGACCTCAGTCGCAGTCGCGGCAGATCGGCTGGCCGTTCTTCTCGCGGGCCAGCTGACTGCGGTGGTGCACGAGGAAGCAGCTCATGCACGTGAACTCGTCGGCCTGCTTGGGCAGGACCCTTACGGCCAGTTCTTCGTTGGACAGGTCTGCGCCGGGCAGCTCCAGTCCTTCGGCCGCGTCGAATTCGTCGACGTCGACGGCGGAAGCCGTCTTGTCGCTCCGGCGAGCCTTGAGCTCTTCAAGGCTGTCCTGATCGACGTCGTCGTCGGTCTTGCGTGGGGTGTCGTAATCCGTTGCCATTGTCGCTCTCCCCCTCTGGGTGTCTGCGGTGTCTCAGCGCACGTAACGCGTGAGAGGCCGGACTTGTGCCCGACCCGAGGCGGAGATTTTGCCTCACATCAAGGTCTGTTACTCAATCGACACCCAAAAGGACCGCTCGAGAGTGATCGGCTTGGGTGGCGATGGGGACCGTACACGGTCCCGGCGGCGCCGTTTGCCAGCGCCACCCCGTGTACTTCCCGTGATATCGGCCCCCGAAAACCCGACTTTTACCGGTTTTCCGGAGGGATCCCTGATCACGGAGCGTGGACGGGCGGAAAATCGCTCCTGTGATCGATCACACACGGCCCCTCCGGGATCGAGTCCCGAAAATTCCGCTCAAAGCGAACAAAAATAATCCGTGCACATCTCGCCACGCCCAGCTTCTCAGACTGGCAGTGAGACGCGCATCACAAGACCACCCCCCTCGCGGGGTTCCGCGATGATACGGCCGCCGTGAGCGCGCGCGACGGAGCGTGCGATCGACAGGCCGAGACCCACCCCTTTGTCGCTGCCCGTTCGCTCCGTACGCAGCCTTCTGAATGGCTCGAAGAGGTTGTCGATCTCATAGGCCGGCACCACGGGTCCGGTGTTCGTGACGACCATCAGGGCCTGCCCCGGCAGCAGCTCGGTACTGACCTCGACCCAGCCGTCCGCCGGAACGTTGTAGCGCACCGCGTTCTGTACGAGGTTCAGCGCGATCCGCTCCAGCAGGACACCGTTGCCCTGGACGACGGCCGGGGTCAGCGTGGCGCGCATCTCCACGCCCTTGGCCTCGGCCTCGCCCCGCGCCTGGTCCAGCGCACGGGAGGCCACCTCGGCAAGATCTACGGGTTTGCGCTCGACGATCTGGTTGTCGCTGCGGGCGAGCAGCAGCAGGCCCTCCACGAGCTGCTCACTGCGCTCGTTGGTGGCCAGCAGCGTCTTGCCGAGCTGCTGGAGTTCCGGCGGCGCCGCGGGATCGGAGAGGTGGACCTCCAGCAGCGTGCGGTTGATGGCCAGGGGCGTGCGCAGTTCGTGCGACGCGTTCCCGACGAACCGCTGCTGTGCGGTGAAGGCCCGCTCCAGCCGCTCCAGCATGTCGTCGAAGGTGTCGGCGAGCTCCTTGAGCTCGTCGTCCGGCCCGTCCAGCTCGATGCGGCGGGACAGGTCGGTTCCGGCCACCGTGCGGGCGATGCGGGTGATGCGGCCCAGCGGCGAGAGCACCCGCCCCGCCATGGCGTAACCGAAGGCGAAGGCGATGACACTCAGGGCGACGAGGGCCAGCAGCGACCGGTTGAGGAGCGTATCGAGGGCCTGCTGGCGCTGGTGGTTGACGCAGGAGTTCATCGCCGAGTTGACGGCCTTCGGCGAGGTCCCCTCCCCCAGCAGGTTGCAGACCGTGCTCCGCACATGACCGTCGACGATCTCGAAGGGCAGCTCGCTGCCCACGTTCAGGGCCTGGGCGGCCAGCATGTAGATGATCGACAGCAGCAGGATCCCCGCGATCAGGAACATGCCGCCGTACAGCAGCGTGAGCCGTATCCGGATGGTCGGGCGCAGCCAGGGGTACGCGGGCTCCTGCTGCTTGGGCTCCCAGGTGGGCTTGGGGGGCGCCGCCGCAGGCGGCGGGACGGTGGGCACGGGCGTCAGATCCGGTAGCCGGAGCCGGGCACCGTGACGATCACCGGCGGCTCGCCGAGCTTGCGCCGCAGGGTCATGACGGTGACCCGGACGACGTTGGTGAACGGGTCGGTGTTCTCGTCCCAGGCCTTCTCCAGAAGCTGCTCGGCCGAGACGACGGCGCCCTCGCTGCGCATCAGGACCTCCAGCACCGCGAACTCCTTGGGAGCGAGCTGCACCTCCTGATCGCCCCGGAAGACCTCGCGGCGGTTGGGGTCGAGCTTGATTCCCGCACGCTCCAGGACGGGCGGCAGGGCCACCGTCGTACGGCGGCCGAGGGCCCGGACCCTCGCGGTCAGCTCGCTGAAGGCGAAGGGCTTGGGCAGATAGTCGTCCGCGCCGAGCTCCAGGCCCTCCACGCGGTCGCTGACGTCCCCGGATGCGGTGAGCATGAGCACCCGGGTCGGCATGCCCAGCTCGACGATCCGGCGGCAGACGTCGTCGCCGTGGACCAGGGGGAGGTCCCGGTCGAGGACCACGACGTCGTAGTCGTTGACCTCGATGCGCTCCAGGGCCGCGGCACCGTCGTACACGACATCGACGGCCATGGCCTCACGGCGCAGTCCGGTGGCCACCGCATCGGCGAGCAGCTGCTCGTCCTCCACGACGAGTACGCGCACGGCGCTTCCTTCCTTAGAACTTCACAACAGAACGACACAACAGAACTTCACGGCTGACTTCACAGCTGAACTTCACAACGTTCGAAACAGACCGGCGGAGCGTCCGGACAGACCCCTGGTCGTGACCCGGACCGCGCCTCGGCACGGTCTGCGCGGCTCCATCCTGCCCGTAACACGCATAAACCGGCGGTAAGGCGGCGCAGGCCGACCTGCGGCTTCCAGGAATTCGGAGGATTCCCGGGCCAGTTGAGGTTTCTCTGAGGGTGGGGCCGGGGAGGACGAATTCACACCCGCGATCACGTCTCGTATGTGGCGTGCCACAGGCCCCTCCGTCCCCCGGAGAGTGCGTGATCACCCGCCCTACCGCCTCGGCGGAGGGAAACCCGGGCACACCCCCGTGCCACCGACCCACGATGAGGGGGCGCTTCATGGACGCTTTCACCGCAGGTCTGCTGCAACGCATCCAGACCACCGAGTCCGACCTCACGAAGGCCCGCGAGACGGGCGACGACTTCCTTGCGGACGTCGAGCAGGGCGAGCTGGACGACCTGCACCGCCTCGCTGCCGAGCACGGTGTTCACATCGGCGCCACAAGCGTCTGAGCCGTCAGGGAAGGCCCCGCGGTGCCGCACAGGCACATGCGGGGCCTTCTGGGTTCCGGCGGCGCACACGGCCCGCCCAGCGGCTCTCGCAGGCCTTGGGCGGCCCGCCCCCCTGGTCAGTCGTGCCAGGCTCCCAGTTCCTCCAGCAGGGCCTGCAGGGGTTCGAAGACGCCCGGCGCCGCGGCCACCGTCAGTCCGCCGTCGGCGGGCAGCCCGGGGCGGCTGCCGGTGAGCGCGCCCGCCTCCCGGGCGATGAGGTCGCCCGCGGCGAGGTCCCACGGATGAAGGCCGCGCTCGTAGTAGCCGTCGAGGCGGCCTGCGGCGACGTCGCAGAGGTCGATCGCCGCGGAACCGCCGCGCCGGATGTCCCGCAGCCGCGGGATCAGGACGCGCGCCACGTCCGCCTGGTGTGCGCGGACGTCGGCGACGTAGTTGAAGCCGGTCGACACGAGCGCCTGGTCGAGCGGCGGGGCCGGCCGGCAGCGCAGCCGGGCACCTTCCCCGTACGCCCCGCCCTTTGCGTGCGCACCGCCGCCGAGGACCGCGTGGTAGGTCTCCCCGCGCATCGGGACCTCCACCACGCCCACGATCCGCTCTCCCTCGCGCTCCGCGGCGACGGAGACGGCCCACGTGGGCAGACCGTAGAGATAGTTCACGGTGCCGTCGAGCGGGTCGATCACCCAGCGGATACCGCTGCTGCCCTCGGAGCTGGCGCCCTCCTCGCCGAGGACGCCGTCGTTCGGGCGGTGCTCGGCCAGGAAGCCGGTGATCAGCTTCTCGGCGGCGATGTCCATCTCGGTGACGACGTCCACGGGGCTGGACTTGGTCGCGGCCACTCCCAGGTCTGCGGGTCGGCCGTCGCGCAGCAGCGCACCGGCGCGGCCCGCGACGTCCAGGGCGAGGTCGAGCAGTTCGGACAGCAGGGGGTCGGTCACGGCGCTCCCAAAGGGGTGTAGGTGCGGGGCAGGTCAGGCATACGGGCTGTCGGCGCCCGCGGCGGCCGGCTTGAGCACCCGGGCCGGGCAGCAGCCGACCGGGCACAGGTCGTGGCTCGCCCCGAGCGACCCGAGCGCACACCGCTCCCGGCCGAGGCCCTGCTCGGTGGCCGCGCGCTCCAGCACCAGGTCGCGCACGGCCGCCGCGAACCGCGGGTCGGCACCCACCGTCGCGGACCGGCGCACCGTGAGCCCGAGCTCGGCCGCCTTCGCCGTGGCCTCGGTGTCGAGGTCGTAGAGGACCTCCATGTGGTCCGATACGAAGCCGATCGGTGCCATCACCACGGCAGGGACGCCCTCGCCGTGCAGCGACTCCAGGTGGTCGCAGATGTCGGGCTCCAGCCACGGGATGTGCGGGGCGCCGCTGCGCGACTGGTAGACGAGCTTCCAGGGGTACGTGACGCCGGTCCGCTCGGCCACGGCCGCCACGATGAGCCGCGCCACGTCCAGGTGCTCGGCTACGTACGCGCCGCCGTCGCCGTGCGCCTGGACCGGGCCTGAGGTGTCCGCTGCCGCCGTGGGGATGGAGTGCGTGGTGAAGGCGAGATGCGCGCCGGCCCGCTTCTCCGCCGGCAGCTCGGCCAGCGAGACGAGGACCCCCTCCACCATCGGCTCCACGAAGCCGGGGTGGTTGAAGTAGTGCCGCAGCTTGTCGACGCGCGGCACGGGCAGCCCCTCGGCCTCCAGCACGGCCAGCGACTCGGCGAGGTTCTCGCGGTACTGCCGGCAGCCGGAGTACGAGGCGTAGGCGCTGGTCGCGAGGACGGCGATGCGGCGGTGGCCGGCCCTGGTCATCTCGCGGAGCGTGTCGGTCAGATAGGGCGCCCAGTTGCGGTTGCCCCAGTACACGGGCAGATCGAGTCCTTGCTCCGCGAAGTCCTTGCGCAGGGCGTCGAGCAGCGCCCGGTTCTGGCCGTTGATCGGGCTGACGCCGCCGAAGAGGAAGTAGTGCTTGCCGACTTCCCTCAGCCGCTCCTCGGGGATTCCCCGGCCACGGGTCACGTTCGCCAGGAACGGAACCACGTCGTCCGGTCCTTCGGGGCCTCCGAAGGAGAGCAGCAGCAGGGCGTCGTAGGGAGCGGGATCGCGCAGATCGGACATGACGTCGATCCTGCCACCCGCCCGCGGCCCGGCTCCCACCGACACCTGCCCCGCCCGGCCCCGCGCCTTCACCCGCGCCCTCCCGGAATCCCGCTGTCGGACCCTCCGTCGCGCCCGTAAGCTGTATCGGCCACGTTCGCCCCTGACACCACGTGTGACCACGCCGTTTCGGAGCCATCCCTTGCCCAGTCCCTACCGTGCGATCTTCGCCGCCCCCGGTTCCAAGGGGTTCTCCTCGGCCGGCTTCTTCGGCCGGATGCCGCTGTCCATGATGGGCATCGGCGTGGTGACGATGGTGTCCCAGCTGACCGGTCGCTACGGGCTGGCGGGTGCGCTCTCCGCGACGCTGGCGATGTCGGCCGCGGTGGTCGGACCGCAGGTCTCCCGGCTGGTCGACCGGCACGGACAGCGCCGGGTGCTGCGACCGGTGACCCTCGTCGCGCTGGCGGCCGTGGCCGGGCTGCTGGTCTGCGCCCAGCAGGGGCTGCCCGACTGGACCCTGTTCGTCTTCGCGGCGGGTTCGGGCTGTGTGCCCAGTGTCGGGTCGATGGTCCGGGCCCGTTGGGCGGAGATCTACCGCGGCTCGGCGCAGCAGCTGCACACCGCGTACGCGTGGGAGTCGATCGTCGACGAGGTCTGCTTCATCTTCGGTCCGATCATCTCCATCGGGCTCTCCACTGCCTGGTTCCCCGAGGCCGGCCCGCTGCTCGCCGCCGGGTTCCTGCTGGTCGGAGTCTTCTGGCTGACCGCCCAGCGGGCCACCGAACCGGTCCCGCACCCGCACGCCCGGCACACCACCGGCTCCGCGCTGGGTTCGCGCGGGCTACAGGTGCTCGTGGTCACCTTCGTGGCGACCGGGGCGATCTTCGGGGCGGTCGACGTGGTGACGGTGGCCTTCGCCGAGGAGCAGGGCCACAAGGCCGCGGCAAGCCTCGTGCTGGCCGTGTACGCGCTCGGGTCCTGCCTCGCCGGAGCGGTCTTCGGCCTGCTGCATCTCAAGGGCAGGCCGTCCACCCGGTGGCTGGTGGGAGTGTGTGCGATGGCCGTGAGTATGATCCCCCTCCAACTGGCCGGGAGCCTTCCGTTTCTGGCCGTGGCGCTCTTTGTCGCGGGTCTCGCCATCGCACCGACGATGGTCACCACCATGGCCCTCGTCGAACAGCACGTACCGCGCACCAGACTGACCGAGGGCATGACCTGGACCAGTACCGGGCTCGCCGTAGGCGTGGCGCTCGGCTCCTCGGCCGCCGGCTGGGTGGTCGACGCGTCCGGGGCGAAGGCGGGGTACGCGGTGCCCGCCGTGGCGGGAGCGCTCGCGGCCGCGGTGGCGCTCCTGGGGTACCGCCGGCTCGCAGGGCCGGTTCCTACGGAAGGGCGCGGGGAAGATGACCGACACCTACGCACGGACGACAACGAACACGTGGCGTAACTGGGCGGGGAACGTCACCGCCCGTCCGGTACGGGCCGTGTCCCCCGCCTCCGTGGACGAGCTCGCCGAGGCGTTGCGCAGGGCGGCCGAGGACGGTCTGAAGGTGAAGCCCGTCGGCACCGGCCATTCCTTCACCGCGACCGCGGCCACCGACGGGCTGCTGATCCGCCCCGATCTGCTCACCGGCATCCGTGAGATCGACCGGTCTGCGATGACGGTGACCGTCGAGGCCGGCACCCCGCTGAAGCGGCTCAACGCCGCGCTGGCCCGCGAGGGGCTTTCGCTCACCAACATGGGCGACATCATGGAGCAGACGGTCGCCGGGGCCACGTCGACCGGCACCCATGGCACCGGCCGCGACTCGGCGTCCATATCCGCGCAGATCCGCGCCCTGGAACTGGTCACCGCGGACGGCACGGTACTGAAGTGTTCGCAGACCGAGAACCCGGAGATCTTCGCCGTCGCCCGGATCGGGCTCGGCGCGCTGGGCGTGATCACGGCCATCACCTTCGCCGTGGAGCCGGTCTTCCTGCTGACGGCCCGTGAGGAGCCGATGGCCTTCGACAAGGTCACGGCGGACTTCGATCAGCTGGTGACCGAGAACGAACACTTCGAGTTCTACTGGTTCCCGCACACGGGCAACTGCAACACCAAGCGCAACAACCGGAGCGCCGGCCCCGCGGCGCCGCCCGGAAAGGTCAGTGGCTGGATCGAGGACGAGCTCCTCTCCAACGGCATCTTCCAGGTGGCCTGCTCGCTCGGCCGGGCGGTCCCCGCCACGATCCCCTCGATCGCGAAGCTCTCCAGCCGGGCCCTGTCGGCGCGTACGTACACCGACATCCCGTACAAGGTCTTCACCAGCCCTCGCCGGGTGCGGTTCGTGGAAATGGAGTACGCACTGCCGCGCGAGGCCGCCGTCGAGGCACTGCGCGAGGTCAAGGCGATGGTGGACCGCTCCCCGCTGCGGGTCAGCTTCCCGGTGGAGGTGCGCACCGCCCCCGACGACGACATCGCGCTCTCCACGGCCTCGGGCCGGGACAGCGCGTACATCGCCGTCCACCTCTACCGCGGCACGCCCTACCAGGCGTACTTCACGGCGGTCGAGCGGATCATGACCGCGCACGGCGGGCGTCCGCACTGGGGCAAGGTCAACACCCGTGACGCCGAGTACCTGGCGGGCGTGTACCCGCGTTTCGGCGAGTTCACCGCCGTCCGGGACCGGCTGGACCCGGACCGGCTCTTCGCCAACGACTACCTGCGCCGGGTCCTGGGCGACTGACCTCGGCCCTCGCGGCAACGCAGTCGGCCTCCGCCCGTGACCGGGCGGAGGCCGGCTGCGTCACGGCCGGGACCGGCCGCGTCCGCTCACTCCCCGGTGTCCGTGCCGTCGGGTGCACGGTCCTCCTGCGCCGGAGCGCTGCCCGTCCCTGTCGGGTCGGGTGCGGAGCTGCTGCCGTCGCCGGTGGTCGCCGGGCTGGGCGCGGGCGCCGGAGCCGTAGCGTCCCCGGCGGATTCCGACGGGGTGGGCGTGGGCGTCGGGTCGGCCGAGGAAGTGCCGCCCCGGTCCGGTTCCGGGCTCGCGCTCTGCCCGCCGTCCTGCGAGTCGGTTCCGGGTGCCGTGCTGTTGTCCTGGCCGGGCGCCGTGGCGTCCTGTTCCGGGTCGGCGCTGTGGGACGGCGCCGGGTCGGAGGAGCCCGAGCCCCGCTCGCCGCGCACGACGGAGCCGACGGTGGTCCCGTGGCCGCCGCTCAGGTCGTTCCCGGAGACCAGCTCGAACGTGGTGATCCCGGCCATCGAGACGACGAACACCACGGCGGCTCCGAGCGCCGAGCGCTTCCAGCCGCGGATCCGGGTGCCGTGCGTGGTCGCCTGCGTGAACTCCTCGTCCGGCGACGGAGCCGGGACCGCGGGCGCCGCCGTGAGCCGCCGGGTTCCGTCGAGCGACTCGATCAGCTGGGTACGGTCCGGGTCGGCGGTCACCTTGCGCAGCACGGTCGTGGCGTCCACCGGCCGCAGGACGGCAGTGGCGTCGGCGTCCTGCTGCGCGGGGATATCGCCCCGTGCCGATGGGTCCACCTGCCGCAGGACGGTCGTGGCATCCAGCGGGCGCAGCATCGCGGTGGCATCGGCGGATCCGGCCGCGTCACGCATCGCGACCCGCGTCCCGGACGTCACCCACTCCGCGTCCGGGTCACCGCCGTCACGCGTCTGGCGCGTGTGCACGGTGACCTCGCGGCCCGGGTGCTTCACCTGAACCGTCACCTCGCGGATCTGCTCGCCCGTGCGGCGGAAGAAGTGCTGGAACACCGAGCCGCCGCAGGTGGCCACGATGCTCATCACCCCGGCGCCGAGAATCGTCCCGTACACACCCAGTTGGGAGGCCGCCACCGCCGCCGCGACCGCAGCGACCGCGCTCCCCGCCACCTGGGGCAGGCTCAGATCTATCCGCCTCTCTCTGGGTTCTATGTCGCTTTCCGGCTTCTGCACCATTTCCAGCCCTTGATTGACATCTCTCCCACCATGCAACAACAAGGGACATTTGAGCGAAGCGGATAGTTCCGTTTACGGTGATTCTGTGAAGCAGGACACGCGTTGCGGGCATCCCGCCTTCAAGTGGGTACGTCAACTCCCGTGCCTGACGAGAACTTCGGCGGCGCGGCGGTCCACCCACATGGCCCGAATGGAGTACTGTGGCGAGCCCTGGGGCCGGACTCCCGCGTGGAAGTCCGGAACCTTCGGGAGGGGGCCGAAGAAGGCACTCGATCCGGCGGCGACACGGCATCGCACGGGGGCCGGCTACGCGGAGTGACCATTGGTCACTTTGCGTTGCGCAAGAGGTCACCGTGTCATATCGGCGATCAAGGGCTCACGCCCGACACGCCGGGCAACACGGCAATGTTGTGGCAGGCTGCAGCCGGGCAGGCCACACTCGACTAGCGGAAGCAGCGACGCACGTGACGTCGGCAGGCACCACCCGGGAGGTCCCCATGCCCGAACTGCGTGTCGTGGCCGTCTCCAACGACGGCACACGACTGGTGCTCAAGGCCGCAGACAGCACGGAGTACACACTTCCGATCGACGAGCGGCTGCGAGCCGCCGTGCGCAACGACCGCGCGCGGCTCGGCCAGATCGAGATCGAGGTGGAGAGCCACCTCCGCCCCCGCGACATCCAGGCCCGGATACGAGCCGGCGCCTCCGCGGAGGAGGTTGCTCAGTTCGCCGGGATTCCGGTCGACCGTGTCCGCCGCTTCGAGGGCCCTGTGCTCGCGGAGCGCGCCTTCATGGCCGAGCGGGCCCGGAAGACTCCTGTGCGCCGTCCCGGCGAGAACACCGGCCCCCAGCTCGGCGAGGCGGTGCAGGAGCGCCTCCTGCTGCGCGGCGCCGACAAGGAAACCGTCCAGTGGGACTCGTGGCGCCGCGACGACGGCACCTGGGAGGTCCTCCTGGTGTACCGGGTCGCCGGCGAGCCGCACTCGGCGAGCTGGACCTACGACCCGCCGCGCCGACTGGTCCAGGCCGTCGACGACGAGGCCCGCTCGCTGATCGGCGAGACCGACGATGTCGCCGCGCCCGAGCCCAGCTTCCCGTTCGTCCCCCGGATCGCCCGGTTGCCCCGCGACCGGCCGCTGGACCGCGCCCTCGACCGCCAGATGGAACGCCCCACGCCTCCTGCGCCCCCGGAGCCGGAGGAGCGGATCGGCGGGGTGACCGCGAGCGAGCGCGATTCGCTCACCAGCCTGCTGGAGGCGGTACCGAGCTTCCGCGGCGACATGGTCGTACCGGAACGGCCCGCACCGCCCGAGCCCCCGGCGCTCGAACCCGCCGTCCGCGAGCCCGAGGTCGAGGAGCCGCCGGCCCCCGCGGCCTCGGCGGGCGCGGGTTCCGCCTACGCGGACGTTCTGATGCCGCGCGCGGTCGCAGGCCACCGCGACCGGCTCACCGGGACGACGGACCGGCAGGCCGAGGCGGACGGGGTCCGGCCCGGACGCCGGGCCGCGGTGCCGAGCTGGGACGAGATCGTCTTCGGCACCCGCCGCAAGAAGCAGGACTGAGAGAGTCCGGGTGACAGCAGCATGACGAGGGCCCGTACGCAGCCGCGTACGGGCCCTCGTGCGCTGTCCCGGCGGAATCCGCGCCCCCGCAACCTCCCGGGGACTCCGCTCCTACTGCGGGTCGGGACCCGTGGCGACCGGCCGGGACTCGTCGCTCGACCACTGCGACCAGGAGCCCGCGTAGAGCGCGCCCGTGAATCCGGCGATCTCCAGTGCCAGCACCTCGTGGGCGCCGGAGACCCCCGAGCCGCAGTAGACACCGACCTCCGCGGTGTTCTCGGTGGCGCCCAGCCCGAAGAACCGGGAGGCCAGCCACTCGGCCGGGAGGAAGCGTCCGTCCGCTCCGGCGTTCTCCACCGTAGGAGCCGAGACCGCGCCCGGAATATGCCCGCCCATCCGGTCGATCGGCTCCACGTCACCCCGGTAGCGCTCGGCGGCACGCGCGTCGAGCAGCAGGCCCGAGCGGGCGAGGGCCGCCGCGCCGTCCGCGTCCAGCACAGGCAGCGCACCGGGCGCCGGAACGAAGTCGCCCTCGGCGGGAACCGGGATCTCCTTCGACAGCTCACCGGTCCATGCGGCGAGACCGCCGTCCAGCACCCGGACATCCCGGTGCCCCGTCCAGCGCAGCAGCCACCAGGCACGAGCGGCCGCCCAGCCCGGACCACCGTCGTACACGATCACCGAACTGTCCCGGCCGACCCCCGCGCGGCGCATCACCTCACCGAATTCCGCCGGGTCGGGCAGGGGATGGCGCCCGCCGTCACCGGCCGGACCTGCGAGCTCCGCGTCCAGGTCGACGAAGACCGCGCCGGGAATGTGCCCGGCCTCGTAATCCGGTCGTCCGTGGGGGCCACCCAGCTGCCAACGTACGTCCAGGAGCACCGGCGGACGTGGCCCCGCCGACTCGCTCGCACATTCGGATGCGGAGATGATGGGCTTCATACGTGCCATCTTCGCGCAGAGGCCGGCTCATCCCTCACCACACCGAAACGGATGTACCCCCACAAACCGGACCCTCTCTGTCGAGATCGCGGAAAATGCGGCGCGGCCGGGGCGCATCACGGGCCGGGTGGTGCAAGCATCTGCACGGGGCGCACACATCCCGTACCGCACAACGGCGCGCCGGCCCCGTTCCCCCCGTACGGCCACCACGATGGTCCGAGGAGAGAGTGACGATGACCGAGGCTGCCGTTCGGCGTACGCCCGGAACACCTTGCTGGGTGAGCCTGATCGTGCACGGCCTGCACACGACCCAGAACTTCTACGCCGAACTCTTCGGCTGGGAGTTCGGCCCCGGCCCCGAACAGCTCGGCCCGTACGTCCGGGCACTGATCGACGGGCAGGAGGTCGCGGGCATCGGACAGCTGCCACCCGACCGGCACCTCCCGATCGCCTGGACGACCTATCTGGCCACCGACGACGCCGATCTCACGGCCGAGACGATCCGCGCCTGCGGCGGCACGGTCGGTGTCGGACCGCTGGACGCCGGGGAGGCGGGCCGGATGGCCATCGCCTCCGACCCGAGCGGAGCCGTGTTCGGGATCTGGCAGGCGGCCGCGCACGTCGGCACCACGCTGGCCGGCACGCCCGGCACTCCGGTCTGGAACGAGCTGGTGACCCGGGAGACGTCGACGGTCGCCAAGTTCTACCAGGCGGTCTTCGGCTACGAGACCGAGGCGATCGTCTCGGCCGACTTCGACTACCAGACCCTCCACCTGGACGGTCACCCGGTGGCGTCGCTGCACGGCGTCGGCCACGCCCTGCCGCGTGACCGGGGCCCGCACTGGATGACGTACTTCGAGGTCGCCGACACGGACGAGGCCGCACAGCGCGTGGTGGAACTCGGCGGACACATCCTGCAGCCCCCCAGGGAGGGGTCCAGCGGCAGGGTGGCCACAGTGGCGGACCCTGAGGGTGCGGCGTTCACGATCGTGCGGTCGGCGGGGCACTGAGGGGGCCGACGCGCGGCGGTGCCGTCAGCGCGCCTTGCCGAACTCGACGACCGTCTCGTCGTAGCGGCCGGTGCGCATGAGGACAGCGCGCTCTCCCGGGTCACCGTCCTTGAAGGTGTACGCGTACGATTCGGCGTTCTGCCCGCAGCCCGCGGCATGGGCGGGTAAGGCCTCCGTGGTGAGGAGACCCAGCTGACCCAGGGTCGTGGGCCCCTTGGCCACGTCCACGACACGGGCCCGGTAGTCGCACCGCCGGCCCGATTCAGTGCCGGTCGTCCGGATCACCGCATTGCCGATGGTCGTGCCCTGCACGACCAGGGTGCGGCCGTCCGCCGACCGCCAGGTGCCCCGGTAGCCGCCGATCGACGTGGCTGACGGCGCTGCCGGGTCCATCACCTGACCGCTGCCTTCCGGGGTCTGCCAGAGTACGTAGTCATAGTTGAGCTCCAGCGTGATCCGGGAGGGCAGCCCGCACTGCTTCCAACTGCTGCCCCTGGGCTCGGTGGAGGTCAGCCGATAGCCGCCGAGGACCAGGACGCGGTCGCCCTGGGACAACTTGGCGGTGCGTGCCTCTCCCCTGCACACGGCTTCGGGCGAAGCCACCACGAAGTCGGCCCCCGCGCTTCCCGGCCGCGAAGACGGATGGAACTCCAGCCGCATGGCCCCTCCCCGCTGCCACGCTCCGGTGAACCGGCCCGGGGGCTCAGGATCCGGTTCCGAGACGGCCCCGGGATCATCCGTCCTTCCGGACGACAGATCGGGCCAGGGCGACAGCAGGACGAACAGACTTCCCGCCACCACGGCTGCGACCGCGGTCCATCGCGCGGTCTTCCGCCGGGACCGTACCGCCGCGGACTTCCGTCGGGGCGGCGCCACCGCGGCCTGCACCCGCGGTGGCGCGATGCCCGCCTCAGGTACGTCCAGGAGATCGCGGCCGACAGGCTCGGGGAAGACCGGGATCTCGGCCGACTCCGGGACGCTGCGCTTCGCGCGCCGGGGAGTGTGCGGCAACGGCTGCGCGGCGGCACGGTCCAGCCGGTCCAGGAGGCTGCTCGGCAGCCACGCCCCCGGCGGCGCGTTCCGCGTACGGTCGAGCACCTCCGCGACCGACGGCCGGTCCCCCGGCTCCTTCGCCAGGCAGTCCCCGACCACCTCGGAGACCGATTCCGGCAGGCCTCTGAGGTCGGGCTCCTCGTAGGCGATGCGGAACATCAGGGCGTGCAGTCCGCGTTCCTCGGCCTCGAACGGAGAGCGGGCGGTCGCCGCGTACGTGAGGACGCAGCCAAGGGCGAAGACATCGCTCGCCGGACTGACCCGCTGCCCGCGGATCTGTTCAGGGGCCATGAACTCGGGGGACCCGACGAGCATCCCCTCGGGGGTGATGGTGGAGTCCAGGGGCACGTCGAGCACGTGCGCCACTCCGAAGTCGATCACGCGTGGTCCGTCGACCGTGAGCAGGATGTTGGACGGCTTCAGATCGCGGTGGACCAGTCCGGCGGCGTGGATGGCCGCAAGTGCCGAGGCCAGCCGGTGGGCGAGGACATGGGTGGATGCCGAGGGCAGCGCCCCGAACTCCCCCTGCACGACGGCCCGCAGGGTGGGACCCGCGACATACTCGGTGGCCACCCACGGGATGGCCGCATCCGTGTCCGCGTCCAGCACCGCGGCCGTGCACGGCCCTCCCACGCGGCGCGCGGCAGCGACCTCACGTACGAACCGGCGCCGGAACTCGGTACGTTCGGCGATATCGGCCCGTACGACCTTCACCGCCACCGGCTCCTGCGAACCCGACAGGGCACGGGCCAGATAGACCCGCCCCATGCCGCCGGCTCCGAGCCGGCCGAGCAGACGGTAGGAGCCGATGCGGGACGGCTCATCGGGGGCCAGAGGCTGCATGGGTCGGATCCTCGCACAACCGTGCGGCTCACACCGGTCGACTCCATGATTCGGCGCCCACCGGCTCCACTCCGCGCCGCGCGGTGTCGGGACATGAGCTGCGACGTGGAAAGCCGTGTTTCCGGACCGAGTTGACCGGCGCGGCATTTCCGAGCAGCGCCGCGCGCGTGAAGCTACGGCAGCGGAAGCGTGAACGCGTACGCGCGCTGCCCGGCACATCCCTGACAGGTACCGGCGAACCGGGAGAGGAGGTGACCATCGGCTTCGGAGAGGGTGTTGCGCCAGAAGCAGCGGAACTCACCGCATGCGCAGGACCGTTGGCTCACAACGGTGAACGCGCTGATGTTGGCGTCGTGACCGCCCTCGGCGGGCGGCCACGGAAAGGCATCACCGCTGTCGGCATCGGGCAGTCCGTGCCGCCTCCGCCTGTACGACACCGCATCGGCGGCGAGAACCCCCCGGCCGGCACATTCCACACACCTGCCGGGCCCCGCGTTGTTCGCGGCACACAAGCACCGGCCGTAGCCACCGCTGCCGCCGCTGTAGGCCCTGCCTTCGCAGAGCAGGCACACACCCCAGCCGTGACAGTCGTCGCACAGCACGCCCCGGGCCGTGCTGAGCGTGAAGGGCGGCTGCCCCAGCTGCCGTTCGGCGCAGACGACCGGAGTCCAGCCGGTGAACGTCAGGAATCCGGGCCCGTCGCCTTCGTAGACCTCGACCTCGAAATCCTCGTGCCGGACCGTCGCCCGGCTCTCCCCGGGACGACCCGCAGGCTGTTGGTGCACGCTCCAGCCCGCCTCGGTGAATGCGTTCAGAGCATTGCCGAATCCGGGAGGCGAGGGGCGGTCGTCCCAGGTCGCACAGACGAGGAACAGGAAGCGGTAACCGACCGGGGCGGGGTCGCGAAGCCGTACCGGATCGGTCCACTCACGGACCACCACCGGACCGCGGTCCGGACGCAACACGGAGGCGATCTCAAGCAGTTGCCCTTTGAGCCACACCGCACTTGCCGGGACGGCAGGCGCGCCCCCGGGCCCGTGTTCGTCGGCTGTACGGGTCACGGTGGAGGTCCGGCCTCTCTCGCTCGGAGACGTCCGCCCCAGTGAACCACGGCCTGTTCGGCCGGCGCCCTCAGCCGGAGGCGACCGGCAGGACGTCCGGTGAGAGCGCGCCGGCGCGGACGGAACCGCTGGTCATGCGGCGCCGATGGTGGCGCCGGCACAACACCTCGTAGCCGGTCTCCGCAGCCGGGCTGCTCACGTCACCGACCACGACCTGCTCACCCTCCACCACCATCTCGCCGCCCACCGTCCGGGCGTTGTGGGTGGCGCGGGCGCCGCACCAGCACAGGGCCTCCACCTGAAGGGCCTCTATGCGGTCAGCGAGTTCGATCAGTCGCTGGGAGCCGGGGAAGAGCCTGGTGCGGAAGTCCGTCGTAATGCCGAAGGCGAAGACGTCCAGACCCAGATCGTCCACGACGCGGGCCAGCTGGTCGATCTGTTCCGGGGCGAGGAACTGCGCCTCGTCCACGATCACGTAGTCCACCCTGCCGCCCTGGGAGAGCTGGTCGACAAGGTGCGCGTACAGATCCATCCCCTCGGAGGCCTCGACCGCCTCCGTGACCAGGCCCAGCCGGGAGGACAGCTTCCCCTCCCCCGCCCGGTCGTCGCGGGTGAAGATCACGCCCTGGAGCCCTCGTGCCGAACGGTTGTGTCCGATCTGGAGGGCCAGCGTGCTCTTTCCGCAGTCCATCGTTCCGGAGAAGAACACAAGCTCGGGCATGAGGGGTTGAGCACCTTTCGGGACGGGCGGAGAGGAGGGCGGAGCGGGACGGTGCGGTCTAGGTACGTACTTCGAGGAGCGGGACGAGCTGCTCGACGGGGGTCATCGAGCCGTGCATGCCGACCATCGCGGACTCGTGCGGCTCGTTGACCGAGGCGGTGATCACCACGTCGTCGTGGGCGGCCGCGACCACGTCGCCGATCCTGCCGAGCACCCGCTCGTCGACCCGCGGGCCGAACCAGCCCGCCTCGACGGCCTCGTCACGGCTCGCCACCCAGAACTGCTCGCCGAGCACCTCGCGCCAGACGGTCAGCACATCGGCCTCGGCGCCCGGGACGGCGTAGACATGGCGCGCACGGCCCTCGCCGCCGAGCAGGGCGACGCCGGCGCGCAGCTCCCAGTCCTCGTCGAAGTCGATCCTCGACTGTTCGTCGAACGGGATGTCGATCATTCCGTGGTCGGCGGTGATGTACAGCGCGGAGCGCGGCGGGAGCTGCTCGGCCAGGCGCCGGGCCAGGCCGTCGACGTACATCAGCTGACCGCGCCAGGCGTCGGAGTCGACGCCGAAGCGGTGGCCCTTGCCGTCGACCTCGCTGTAGTACGTGTAGACCAGGGAGCGGTCCCCGGCGGCCAGCCGTTCGGCTGCGACGTCCATCCGCTCCTCGCCGGTGAGCCGGCCCAGGAAGGAGCCGCCGCTGAGCGCGACCTTGGTCAGCGGGGTCTGTTCGAAGGTGGGGGCGGAGACCTGCGCGGTACGCACTCCGGCCGCGTCGGCCAGCTGGAAGACGGTGGGGTACGGCTGCCAGACCTTCGGCGACGTCCACGGCTTCCAGCGGAGCTGGTTCATCAGCTGGCCGGTCTCGGGATTGCGGGCCGTGTAGCCGGGCAGGCCGTGTTCGCCCGGCGGGCGCCCGGTGCCGACCGAGGCCAGCGAGGTCGCGGTGGTGGCCGGGAATCCCGCGGTGATGGGACGGCCCGTGCCGCCGCGCGACGTGGGCAGGAGGGAGTGCAGGAACGGTGCCTCGTCCGGGTGTGCCTTGATCTGCTCCCAGCCGAGGCCGTCGATCAGGAAGACGCAGTTGCGGTCGGCGGGGGCGAGCTCGGGGATCGCCGCCGTGAAGCCGGGGACTTCCTGTCCCGCGGCAAGGGTGGGGAGCAGGTCGGCGAGCGAGCCGCTGCCGTACTCCGGGACGGGAGCGGTGCCGACGGGCAGCAGTACCGGGTCCTGCCAGGAAGGCTGGACCATCAGCGGCCGGCCGCCGGGGTCGCGGCCGTGGCCTCGGAGAGCGCCTGGGCGAACGCGAGGGTCTGGCGCACGGTGTCGGGGCCGTCGCCGGCCTCGCTGACCCGCAGGCTCAGGTCGTCGGCGGTGGAGCTGCCGGTGTAGCCGTGGTCGGCCTCGCAGTTGGTGTCGCCGCAGGCGGCGGGCTCCAGGTCGATCCGGGAGACCGCGCCCCAGCCGATGGTCAGGACGACCTCGCGGGGCAGCGTGCCCGGGACGTACTTCTCCGGGTTGGCCACGACCCGGCTGACCACGACCGAGGAGATCCGGTCCAGCTTGACCGACTCGGTGGAGGTGGTGGCGTAGGGCGTCGGGGAGCTGGTGTCGGCGTTCTGCTCGTCGGTGTGGCTGACGATGAAGCGGGTGTCCGTGAGCACCAGCACCGTGACGTGCCTGCGCACCTCGTTGGAGTCGAAGGTCGTCTCCTGGTGCACCAGGTACGAAGCGACCGGCTCACCGCCCACGGCGGCTTCCACCGCCTCGGCCACGAGGGCCGGGTAGTAGCCGCTGCGCTCGATCGCCGCGCGCAGCCCCTGGGTCGTCGTACCGGTCTTAGCCATACGCACCATCCTACGGGGGGCTGATGACTGCCGGGGACGCCGTGCCGCCCCTGCCGGCGGGGGCCGGAGGCGGCGCGGGTCAGTAGTTGGACAGGCGGCGGGGGCCGAGGTCGGTACGGGGCGGGGACGGCGAGAGGCGGACGCTCGCTCCGAGGACGGTCAGCCCGTGGGTGGCGACCACGACCGGTTCCAGGGCGATGGAGACCACCTCGGGGTGCTCGTCGACCAGTCGTGAGACCCGCAGCAGCAGTTCCTCCAGCGCGGCGGTGTCCACGGGCGCCGAGCCGCGCCAGCCGAAGAGGACCGGAGCCGCCCGGATGGACCGGATCAGTTCGGCGGCGTCGCGGTCGGTGGCGGGCACCAGGCGGTGCGCGGTGTCCCCGAGGAGTTCGGAGGGTGCGCCCGCCAGGCCGAAGGAGAGGACGGCGCCGGCCGCCGGGTCGATCGTGGCCCGCACGACGGTGTCGACGCCGCGCGGCGCCATCGACTGCACGACGGGCCGGAGCTCGGCGGGCTTGCCGAGCAGGTCGGTCAGCTCGCCGTACGCCCGGCGCAGCGCGCTCTCGCCGTCGAGGTCCAGGCGGACTCCGCCGAGGTCGGCCCGGTGACGCAGATGGGGCGCGGTCGTCTTCAGCGCCACGGGGTAGCCGAGCCGCGCCGCCGCGGCCACGGCCTCCTCCGGACCGGGGGCCGGGAGGGTGGGCCGGACGGTGATGCCGTAGCAGGCGAGGAGTTCGCGGGCCTCATCGTGTTCCAGGGGCCTGCCGCGCGGATCGGGCTCCGGGCCGAGCAGGGTGTCGATGAGGGCGGCCGCGGCCGGCTCGTCGATGGTGTCGTCGAGGAACTCGGGCACCTTTCCGGGCACGGCGGCCTGGCGTCGCCACTGGGCGTACCGCACGGCTTCGGCGAGCGCCCGGACCGCGCGTTCGGCGGCGGGGTAGGCGGGGATCCGGCCGACGGCACGGGGGGCGGGGGCTTCGGGAGCGGGGTCGGGGGCGGCGGGGTCGCCGGGGGTTCCTTTCGCTCCGGTGCCGGGGGCCGGGTCGGTCGCGGCTCCGGCCGGCCGGGAGCCGGACGCGGTCCCGGCGGGGCGACCCGGTGACGCCGTCGCCGGACGCTGCTGCGCCACGGTGCTGGTCGCGGCGGCCAGGGCCTCCGCCAGGCCGCCGATCTCCACATGGACCACGGCCACCGGCTTGGCCGGGCCGGCTGCTGCTGCCTCGTGCAGTGCGGTGGCCAGGACCTCCCCGTCGCCCGACTCCGCCTCGCCGTCCTCTCCCACCCACGGGATCGCCGTCACGACCACCGCGTCGCAGCCGTCGTCGGCCAGCGCCTGGGCCAGCGCGTCCCTGAAGTCCTGCGGGGTGGCGGCCGTGGTGAGGTCGATGGGCGGGCGCGGGCGCAGCCCTTCCGCCAGGCAGGCGTCGTACGTCAGCAGCCCGAGGGACTCCGAGTTGCCGAGGATCGCGACCCGTCCGCCGGCGGGGAGCGGCTGGTCGGCCAGGAGCAGACCCGCGTCGACCATCTCGGTCACCGTGTCGACGCGGATCACGCCGGCCTGCCGCATCAGCGCGGAGACCGTGGCGTCCGGGATCCGGCTGACGGGGACCGCATGGCCGGGCGGGGTGGAGCCGCTGTGCCGGGCGCCCTTCACGACGACCACCGGCTTCACGGCCGCGATCCGCCGGGCGAGGCGGGTGAACTTGCGGGGGTTGCCGAGCGACTCCAGGTACAGCAGGGCGACGTCGGTGTCCGGGTCCTCGTACCAGTACTGCAGGAAGTCGTTGCCGGAGATGTCGGCGCGGTTGCCGGCCGAGATGAAGGTGGAGAGTCCCGCGCCGCGCCGGTAGAGCCCGGAGAGCAGCGCGATACCGATGGCGCCCGACTGGGTGAACAGGCCGATGCGCCCGGAGGCGGGCCGTTCGGGAGCGAGGGAGGCGTTGAGCCGGACGGCCTCGGAGTTGTTGATGATGCCGAAGGCGTTCGGGCCGATGATCCGCATGCCGTACGAGCGGGCCTGGCGCACCAGTTCGCGCTGGCGTTCGCGGCCTTCGGCGCCCCACTCCGCGTATCCGGCGGACAGGACGACGAGCCCCTGGACGCCGTGTTCCCCGCAGTCCGCGACGGCCTCCGGCACGCGGTCGGCGGGTACGGCGACGACGGCGAGGTCGACCGGTTCGCCGATCTCACCGAGGGAGCGGTGGGCGGGCACGCCGTCGATCGTGGCCTGATCGGCGGCGAACGCGCTGTTCACGGCGTAGGTGCGGCCGGTGAATCCGGCGCCCAGCAGGTTGCGCAGGACCGTGCGGCCCACGCCGCCCGGGGTGCGGCCCGCGCCGATGACGGCGACGGAGCCGGGGGCGAGCAGCCGCTGCACGGAGCGGGCCTCGGCCCGGTGTTCCCGGGCGCGCTGGACGGCGAGCGACTCGGCGGTCGGTTCGAGGTCCAGGGTGAGGTGGACGGAGCCGTCCTCGAAGCTGCGCTGCTGGGTGTACCCGGCGTCCCGGAACACCTTGATCATTTTGTTGTTGGCGGGCAGCACCTCTGCGGCGAAGCGCCGGATGCCGCGTTCACGGGCGACGGCCGCGATGTGTTCGAGCAGGGCAGAAGCGACTCCGCGGCCCTGGTGGGCGTCCTGGACGAGGAAGGCGACCTCGGCCTCGTCGGCCGGGGCCGAGGCGGGCCTGCCCTGCGCGTTGATCCGGTCGTAGCGGACGGTGGCGATGAACTCGCCGCCCACCGTGACGGCCAGTCCCACCCGGTCGACGTAGTCGTGATGGGTGAAGCGGTGGACGTCCTTGGCGGAGAGCCGGGGGTACGGAGCGAAGAAGCGGTAGTACTTCGACTCGTCGGAGACCTGCTCGTAGAAGCTGACCAGCCGGTCGGCATCGTCCGTGGTGATGGGCCTGATTCGGGCGGTGCCGCCGTCACGGAGCACCACGTCCGCCTCCCAGTGATCGGGGTAGGCGTGATGCGGACTCTGCTCCGGAGAGGGCTGCATGGGCAAAGCCTACGGCTCCGTCAGCGGTCGCGTGGGGCCCGGGGTCGGGGCAGTCTGAGGGTGGCCGGGCGACGGTGCGGCGCGGGCGGGGAACGGCCCGCGGGTCGGCCGGAGCATCGCGCACTGCATGAGAGACTGGTCTAGACAACCATTGATTCGTGAAGGGCAGAACCATGGCTGAGCGCCGCGTCAACGTCGGTTGGGCCGAGGGCCTGCACGCCCGCCCCGCTTCCATCTTCGTCCGTGCCGCCACGGCTTCCGGCGTCCCCGTGACCATCGCCAAGGCCGACGGCAACCCGGTGAACGCGGCCTCCATGCTCGCTGTGCTCGGGCTCGGCGCGCAGGGCGGCGAGGAGATCATCCTCGCGTCCGAGGCCGACAACGCCGAAGCCGCTCTGGACCGTCTGTCCAAGCTGGTCGCCGAGGGGCTCGACGAGCTCCCGGAGACCGTCTGATCCCGACGGGTCACGACCGCAGGCATTCCTGCGAAAGAGCCGCGGCACCCTTCACCGGGAGCCGCGGCTCTTTCGTTTGCGTGAACGGTACCGGTGCCGCAAGGGGACGAGTCCGGCACCCACTTCCACCGAAGGCAATTCGGGCAGGATTCGGGAAGGATTCGGGCAGCAGAAAGAAAGCCCTGTGAAATGACTATTCTTTGTATACGGCGCAATTGTTAATGTCGGCCGCTCGGTGTGTTTACGGCATGTTGCGAGGTCCTCACCCGGCCGGAGCGGGCCGCGACGGGGACGGCGTCCGGCCGGCCGGGACGGCGCAGCCGGTACACGGCGGTGGCACGCTCGGCGTGCTGGGCGGCCAGGCTCCTCGCCCTCTCCGCGTCGCCGCGCGCCACGGCGTCCACGATCGCCCCGTGCTCGGCCCACGAATCGGCCGGACGGGCCGGCTGCTCGACCACGTACATCCAGGCGGTCTTGTGCCGTAGCTGGGTGAGCATCGCGATCAGGCCGGGACTGCCGGAGGCCTGCGCGAGCGTCTCGTGGAACCAGCCACCCAGGGAGCGCAGGTCGTCGCCCTCCCCCTTGCGGGCTCGCTCCTGCCCCAGCCTGACCAGGCCGCGCAGCACCTTGAGGTGCGCGTCCGTGCGGCGGCGTGCGGCCCGGGCCGCCCCGAGCGGCTCCAGGAGCATCCGGACCTCCAGGAGGTCGGCGGCCTCCTGTTCGGTGGGCTCGGCGACGCAGGCTCCGGCGTGCCTGCGGGTGACCACGAACCCCTCGGACTCCAGGGTGCGCAGCGCTTCCCGCACCGGGACGCGGGAGACCCCGTAACGGCGCGCGAGCACCTCCTCGGTGAGTCGGCTGCCGCGTTCGAAGACACCCGAGACGATGTCCTCGCGGATTGCCGTGCATACCGAATGCGCCGGAATGCGCATGTCCGAACCTCCGCCTTAATCCCCGCGAAACGCGGCCGATCGACGCCTGTCCTGCGACTCTATTGCAATGCGCTCGCATTTCCGACGGCGGGTGGAAATTCATGAATATCTTTTGGTCACCGGGCGTTCGGGAACGGCCGGTGCGGAACGCCTCGGCAGACGGACACGACGAAGGCCCCGGCGCAGTGCCGGGGCCTTCGTCGGGTGTCTTGGGGTCGGTCAGACGGTGACGCCGTGGGCCCGCAGGTAGGCGACCGGGTCCATGTCCGAACCGTACGAGGGCGTGGTGCGGGCCTCGAAGTGGAGGTGCGGGCCGGTCGAGTTGCCGGTGGAGCCGGAGAGACCGATCTGCTGTCCGGCGCCGACGCTCTGGCCGACGGACACGCCGATCGAGGAGAGGTGGCCGTACTGGGTGTACGTGCCGTCCGTCATCCGCAGCACGATGTTGTTGCCGTACGCGCCGCCCCAGCCGGCCTCGACGACCGTACCGGCACCGACGGCGACGACGGAGCTGCCGGACGCGGCGTGGAAGTCGATGCCCGAGTGGCTGCCGGAGGACCAGAGCGAGCCACTGGACTTGTAGCCGGTGCTCACGTACGAACCGGCGACGGGGAGCTGGAAGGAGCCGAGCCGGGCGCGCTCGGCGGAGCGGGCGGCACGCGCCTTCGCCTCGCGGGCCTCCGCGGCACGGGCAGCGGCCTTCGCCTTCGCGGCGGCCTCGGCCTTCGCGGCAGCCTTCGCCTCGGCCTCCGCCTTCTTCTTCGCCTCGGCCTTCTTCTTGGCCGCTTCCGCCTTCTTCGCGGCAACGTCGGCCTGGTGCTGCTGGGCGTCCGCCTGTGCGTCGATCCGGTCGGCGAGGGTGCTCTCGATGGCGATGACCTGGGTGAGGCCGGTCTCGCCGACGGGGGTCCCGGTGTCAGCGGCAAGGGCCGGGGAGGCCAGTCCGCCGATGACGCCGGTGGTGGCCAGGGTCGCGATACCGACGGCCTTCGCGCCGCTGCGCGTCAGACGGCCCGGGGCACGATGCTTCCCGGTGGCACGGGTGAACGCCATGAAGTGGCTGGTCCTTTCCTTCCTTCTCGCCTACCGGGTTAGCTGACGGGTTCGGAGCAGGAAGGTCTCCTACGGATCCCTCGGCCTCGTGCGAGGCGCGGGCATCCGATTCACCCCAGGGACTGCGTGGGTCCCCGGCTCCCCAGGCTCGCGCCTGACGGGGACTCGGCGATGACTGCCCGGTACGTCGCGGATGCGGCATACGAGTGACGGACAGCGGAGCCGACGCTAAACGGGGGCCCTTCCCCCCACCAAACGGACAGGCCGCTTTGTAGCGCATCCCACAGGGCAGACAGGCAACCTCTCCCACAAAGCGGACAAAACGAAAGGTCCCGGCGGAGACAGCTCCGCCAGGACCTTTCGTTTGCCCCGATATGAGGCGAAGTAGCCGATCGACTCAGCCGGTCACGACCGATACCTCACCGATGCCGAGCGCCCTGACCGGATCGGCGATCTGCGCGGCGTCACCGACCAGAACCGTGACCAGTCGGTCCTGCGGGAAGGCGTTGACCACAGCCGCGGTCGCCTCGACCGTGCCGGTCTCCGCCAGACGCGCGTACAGGTGCGCCTGGTAGTCGTCCGGGAGATGCTGCTCGACCTGGTCGGCGAGGGTGCCCGCGACCGAGGCCGCCGTCTCGAACTTCAGCGGGGCGACACCCACGAGGTTCTGCACGGCCGTCTCGCGCTCGGCGTCCGTCAGCCCTTCGGCCGCCAGGGTCCGCAGCACCTTCCACAGGTCCTCCAGCGCCGGGCCGGTGGACTCCGTGTCCACGGAACCACTGATGGCGAGCATCGCCGCCCCCGTCGCCCCGGAGGCGGAGTCCGGGGCCGAGGAGCGGAGCACCTGGGCGAAGGCCCGCACGCCGTAGGTGTAGCCCTTCTCCTCGCGCAGCACCCGGTCGAGGCGGGAGGTGAGCGTGCCGCCCAGGCAGTACGTGCCGAGGACCTGCGCCGGCCAGACGCTGTCGTGCCGGTCGGCGCCGATGCGGCCGATCAGCAGCTGCGTCTGTACCGCGCCGGGGCGGTCCACGATCACCACCCGGCCCGTGTCGTCGGCGGTGATCGGCGGAACCGGGCGGGACTCCGCGGTGTTGCCCGACCAGTCGCCGAGGGTGTCGGCGAGCAGCGCGTCCAGGTCGATGCCCGTGAGGTCCCCGACGACCACGGCCGTCGCGGTGGACGGACGGACATGGGCGTCGTAGAAGGCGCGCACGGCTGCCGAGTCGATCCGCTCCACGGTCGCCTCGGTGCCCAGGCGCGGGCGCGACATGCGGGCCGTGGCCGGGAAGAGCTCCTTGGCGAGCTGCTTGGCGGCGCGCCGGGCCGGATTGGCCTGCTCGTGCGGGATCTCGTCGAGCCGGTTGTTCACCAGCCGCTCGATCTCGCTGTCGGCGAAGGCCGGCGCCCGCAGCGCCTCGGCGACCAGGCCGAGCGCCTTGGCCAGCCGGGAGGCCGGAACCTCCAGCGAGACCCGGACGCCCGGATGGTCGGCGTGGGCGTCCAGCGTGGCACCGCAGCGCTCCAGCTCGGCGGCGAACTCCTCGGCGCTCTGCTTGTCGGTGCCCTCGGACAGGGCGCGCGACATGATCGTGGCGACCCCGTCCAGGCCCTCGGGCTCGGCGTCCAGCGGGGCGTCGAGGAAGATCTCGACGGCGACGACCTGCTGGCCGGGGCGGTGGCAGCGCAGCACGGTGAGGCCGTTGGGCAGGGAGCCGCGCTCGGGCGCGGGGAAGGCCCAGGGCCTGGCCACGCCGGGGGCGGGCTGCGGGTGGTACTCCATCGATACTTCAGCCGCGGCAGCGTCGGTCACTTGTCCGCTCCTTCGTGCGCGTCGGTGTCGGTGGCGGCATCGTCTTCCGCCTCTTCGGCGGACTCGACCGGCTCGTAGACCAGCACCGCCCGGTTGTCGGGCCGCAGCTGGGCCCTGGCGGCAGCCTTGACCTCCTCCGCCGTCACGTCGAGCACCCGGTGCACTGCGGTCAGGGCGAGCTGCGGGTCGCCGAACAGCACGGCGAACCGGCACAGTTCGTCGGCACGGCCCGCGACCGTACCGAGGCGGTCCAGCCACTCGCGCTCCAACTGGGCCTGAGCGCGCTCCATTTCCTCCGGCGTGGGGCCTTCCTCGGCGAACCGGGCCAGCTCCTCGTCGACCGCGGTCTCGATCTGCGCCACCTCGACACCACCGGACGTCTTGACGTCCAGCCAGCCGAGCGAGGGCGCGCCCGCGAGCCGCAGCAGCCCGAATCCGGCCGCGACGGCCGTCCGGTCCCGGCGGACCAGGCGGTTGTGCAGCCGGGACGACTCGCCGCCGCCCAGCACGGTCAGCGCGAGGTCCGCGGCGTCGCACTCACGGGTGCCGTCGTGCGGCAGCCGGTAGGCGGCCATCAGCGCACGCGCCGGGACCTCCTCGCGGATCTCCTCACGCAGCTGGCCGCCGATGATCCCGGGAAGCGCGCCGTCGCGCGGCGGCTGCTTGCCGTCGTGCGCGGGGATGGTGCCGAAGTACTTCTCGATCCAGGCGAGCGTCTGCTCGGGGTCGATGTCACCGACGACGGAGAGCACCGCGTTGTTCGGCGCGTAGTACGTACGGAAGAAGGTCCGCGCGTCGTCCAGTGTCGCGGCGTCCAGGTCGGCCATCGAGCCGATCGGGGTGTGGTGGTAGGGGTGGCCCTCCGGATAGGCGAGCGCGGTCAGCTTCTCGAACGCGGTGCCGTACGGGACGTTGTCGTAACGCTGACGGCGCTCGTTCTTGACGACGTCACGCTGGTTCTCCATGGACTCCTCGTCGAGCGCGGCGAGCAGCGAGCCCATCCGGTCGGCCTCCAGCCACAGGGCCAGCTCCAGCTGATGCGTCGGCATCGTCTCGAAGTAGTTGGTCCGCTCGAAGCTGGTGGTCCCGTTGAGGGAGCCGCCGGCGCCCTGGACCAGCTCGAAGTGTCCGTTCCCCTTGACCTGGCCGGAGCCCTGGAACATCAGGTGCTCGAAGAGGTGAGCCAGACCGGTGCGTCCCTTGACCTCGTGGCGCGAACCGACGTCGTACCAGAGGCACACCGCGGCGACCGGGGTCAGATGGTCCTCGGAGAGCACCACGCGCAGGCCGTTGGCCAGACGGTGCTCGGTCGCTGTCAAGCCGCCGGAGCCGGCCTGGGCTGTGGCCGTGTGACCCATGGGCATGTACGTCCCTTCGATCGCGATACTGGATGTGGTGCGAGACCTGCCACTTTAAGCAAGCGCACCGGCACCTGGCGAAGTTCCCGTGCCGCGAAAGTTCGCGGGAAAGAGCGTCCCGACCGCTTCGGGACGGGTGGAGAACGCCCTTTGGGACGGGTCGAGGTCCGGGTTGTCAGTGGGGCGGTCCACAATGGTGCGCGTCAGAACCTGAGGTTGCCCGAACAGAATCCGTGAAGGAGTCGCAGCAGCGATGGCCCGCCGCAGCACGAAGACCCCGCCGCCGGTCGACTTCGAGGAGAAGATCCTCGACATCGACGTCGTCGACGAAATGCAGGGCTCCTTCCTCGAGTACGCGTACTCGGTGATCTACTCACGGGCCCTGCCTGACGCCCGTGACGGCATGAAGCCCGTGCACCGCCGCATCGTCTACCAGATGAACGAGATGGGCCTGCGCCCCGACCGCGGTTTCGTGAAGTGCGCCCGCGTGGTCGGCGAGGTCATGGGTAAGTTGCACCCGCACGGAGACGCGTCGATCTACGACGCGCTGGTGCGGATGGCACAGCCGTTTTCCATGCGGCTCCCCCTCGTCGACGGTCACGGGAACTTCGGCTCGCTCGGCAACGACGACCCGCCGGCCGCCATGCGGTACACCGAATGCCGGATGGCCGACGCGACGTCCTTGATGACGGAGTCGATCGACGAGGAGACCGTCGCCTTCCAGTCGAACTACGACGGCCAGGAGCAGGAGCCGGTCGTCCTCCCGGCCGCCTACCCGAACCTCCTGGTCAACGGCGCGACCGGGATCGCGGTCGGCATGGCGACCAACATGCCGCCGCACAACCTGGGCGAGGTCATCGCCGCCGCCCGCCATCTCATCAAGCATCCGGGCGCGGACCTGGAGACCCTGATGCGGTTCGTCCCCGGTCCCGACCTGCCGACCGGCGGGCGGATCGTGGGCCTCGGCGGCATCAAGGACGCCTACGCGGCCGGCCGCGGTTCGTTCAAGATCCGCTCCACCGTCGCCGTGGAGAACGTCACGGCGCGCCGCAAGGGCCTGGTCGTCACCGAACTGCCCTTCACCGTCGGCCCGGAGAAGGTGATCGCCAAGATCAAGGACCTGGTCTCGGCGAAGAAGCTCCAAGGCATCGCCGACGTCAAGGACCTCACCGACCGCTCGCACGGACTGCGCCTGGTCATCGAGATCAAGAACGGCTTCGTCCCCGAGGCCGTCCTGGAGCAGCTCTACAAGCTCACGCCGATGGAGGAGTCCTTCGGCATCAACAACGTGGCGCTGGTCGACGGGCAGCCGCTCACGCTGGGGCTCAAGGAGCTCCTGGAGGTCTACCTCGACCACCGCTTCGACGTGGTGCGCCGGCGCAGCGAGTTCCGCCGGACCAAGCGCCGCAACCGGCTCCACCTGGTCGAGGGCCTTCTCGTCGCACTGATCGACATCGACGAGGTCATCCGCCTCATCCGCTCCAGCGACAACTCGGCGCAGGCCAAGGAGCGGCTCATCGAGCACTTCTCGCTGAGCGAGGTCCAGACCCAGTACATCCTGGAAACCCCGCTGCGCCGGCTGACCCGGTTCGACCGGATCGAGCTGGAGAGCGAGCGCGACCGGCTCAACGCCGAGGTCGCCGAGCTGACCGCGATCCTCGAATCGGACGCCGAGCTGCGCAAGCTCGTCTCCACGGAACTGGCCTTGGTCGCGAAGAAGTTCGGCACGGACCGGCGCACGGTGCTGCTGGAGTCGGCCGGTTCGCAGGTCGCCTCGGTGCCGCTGGAGGTGGCGGACGACCCGTGCCGGGTGCTGCTGTCCTCGACCGGTCTGCTGGCGCGTACGGCCAACGACGACCCGATCGTCTTCGCCGAGGACGCCAAGCGGGCCAAGCACGACGTGATCGTGTCGGCGGTGCCGGCCACGGCGCGCGGAGATGTCGGCGTGGTGACGTCCACCGGGCGGCTGTTGCGGCTCGCGGTGATCGATCTGCCGCAGCTGCCGGACACCCATTCGGCGCCCAACCTGTCGGGCGGGGCCATGGTCGGGGAGTTCCTCACGCTGGAGGCGGACGAGGAGGTCGTCTGCCTGACCACGCTCGACGAGTCCTCACCGGGGCTGGCGATCGGCACCCTGCAGGGCGTCGTGAAGCGCGTGGTGCCCGACTACCCCGCCAACAAGGACGAGCTGGAGGTCATCACCCTCAAGGACGGTGACCGCATCGTCGGTGCGGCGGAGCTGCGCACGGGCGAGGAGGACCTGGTCTTCATCACCTCGGACGCGCAGTTGCTGCGCTACCCCGCGGCGCAGGTGCGCCCGCAGGGGCGTCCGGCCGGTGGTATGGCGGGCGTCAAGCTCACCGCTGGGGCGGAGGTGCTCTCGTTCGCCGCGGTGGATCCGGCGGTGGACGCCATGGTGTTCACGGTCGCGGGTTCGCACGGCACGCTGGACGATTCGGTGCTGACGTGCAAGCTCACCCCGTTCGACCAGTATCCGCGCAAGGGCCGCGCCACCGGCGGGGTCCGCTGCCATCGGTTCCTCAAGGGCGAGGACGTGCTGGTGTTCGGCTGGGCAGGTGAGACACCGGCCCGGGCCGCGCAGAAGAACGGCACACCGGCGACGCTGCCCGAGCCCGATCCGCGGCGCGACGGTTCGGGGACACCGCTGGAGAACCCGGTCGCGGTGATCGCCGGCCCCGTGTAGGCCGACGGCCCGGCGGGTTGGGCGCTACGCGTCGTCGTCGCCTGGCTGTTGCACGTACCGCAGGACGCCCCACATGGATCGCTCGTGTGCGGCGTCCTGCGTCGTTTCCCGCCCCGGCGCCCGGCAGCCTTCCAGTTCCTTGCGCAGGGCCTGTGCGTCGATGCCGGAGCCGATGAGGACGAGACGGGTCAGCCGCGCCTCACCGCGTGTCCAGGGCCGCGGGGCGAACCGCAGGAACCTGCCGACGGCGTGCACCGCGTATGCGTTGTCCGCATCTCCCGCGCCGAAGTCGACGTAGCCCTTGATCCGGTAGAGGCCCCCGGGCCTGGAGTCGAGGAACTCCATCAGCCGACGGGGGTCCATCGGCACGTCGGAGGTGAAGTCGACGCTCTCGTACGCCGTGTGCAGATGGGCCCCGTGCTCCTCGCCGGTCTCCCGCGCCCGCTCCTCCAGGTACAGGTCCTCGAAGGTGAGCTGGCGCGCCTTCTCCTCGCCGTCGGGCCGCAGCGCCGGATCGAACAGCAGCTCCGGGTCGATGCGTCCGTACGTGGCGGGGATGACGGCCGCCGTACTGCCGGTCGCCGCGACAGCCTCCCCGATGAGCGCCCGTTCCTCCTGCCCGGCCCGGTCCGTCTTGTTCAGCACGACGAGGTCGGCGACGGCGAGATGCCGGTCGATCTCCGGGTGGCGCTCCCGGGTCGCGGCGAACTCGGCGGCGTCGACCACCTCGACCAGTCCCCCGTACACGATGTGCGGGTTGTCACTGGCCAGGAGCATCCGTACGAGTTCCTGGGGTTCCGCGAGCCCGCTCGCCTCGATGACGATCACGTCGAGGCGGGCGGTGGGCCGGGTCAGGGTCTCCAGGTAGGTGTCCAGTTCGCTCGCGTCGACCGCGCAGCACAGACAGCCGCCGCCCAGCGAGACCGTCGAGCCGACCTGGCCGGAGACGGTCATGGCATCGATCTCGATGGACCCGAAGTCGTTGACGATCACGCCGATGCGGTTTCCCCCGCGATGGTGCAGGAGGTGGTTGAGCAGCGTCGTCTTGCCGGATCCCAGGAATCCCGCGAGGACGATGACGGGGATCTGCCTGATGCGGGGCGGGGGCGACGCGTTCAACGGGGGCCTTCCTGCGGTGTCACACGGCCGGGACCGGCTGGGGCGGGGGCGGACCGATGTAGCGGGCCGCCGGGCGGATGATCTTCGAGTCCTCCGCCTGCTCCAGGATATTGGCGCTCCAGCCGACGACCCGCGCCGCGCAGAAGGTCGGGGTGAACATCTCGCGCGGCAGCCCGCACAGCTCCATGACCACTCCGGCGTAGAACTCCACGTTGGTGTGGAGCTCGCGCCCCGGCTTGAGCTCGGCGAGGATCGCCTCGACCTGGCGTTCCACCTCGACCGCGAAGTCCACGAGCGGGCCCCCGAAGCCCTGGGCGATGGACTTCAGCATGCGCGAACGCGGGTCCTCGGTGCGATAGACCGGATGCCCGAAGCCCATGATCCGGTCACCGGCGAGCACGCGCTCGCGGATCCAGCCGTCGATGCGGTCGGGGGTGCCGATGGCGTCCAGGGTGTCGAGGGCGCGGCTGGGGGCGCCGCCGTGCAGCGGCCCGGAGAGTGCGCCGACGGCGGCCACCAGGCAGGCGGCGATGTCCGCCCCGGTGGAGGCCACGACGCGGCCGGTGAAGGTCGAGGCGTTGAATCCGTGGTCGACGGTGGAGATCAGGTACTGCTCCACGGCCCTGACCCGGTCGGCGTCCGGTACGGAACCGGTGAGCATGTAGAGGTAGTTGGCCGCGTAGGGCAGGTCGTCGCGCGGCTCTACCGGTTCGAGACCGCGGCCGAGGCGGTACAGGGCGGTAAGCACGGTGGGAACGGCTGCGCACGCGGTCAGGGCGTCGCCGCGGCGCCGTTCCTCGTCGATGTCGTACACCGGGCGGAAGCCGGCCGAGGCACCGAGCAGGGAGAGCGCCGTGCGCAGTCCCGCGAGCGGACCGGACGCGGCGCCCGCACGGGCTATGGCCGGCAGCGCGTCGCGCACCGCGGCGGGCAGCCGGCGCAGCCCGGCGGTACGGGTGGCGAAGTCGACGCGGGCGGCCGGGCCGGGCAGTTCCCCCTCGGTCATCAGGTACCAGACGTCCTCGAAACTGCGGGTCTGCGCCAGCTCGATCGCCGAGTACTGCCGGTAGTGGTAGAAGCCCTCGCGGCCCCGGACGTCGCCGAGGGCGGTATCGGTGACGACGACACCCGCGAGCCCCCGGGGGACATCGGGCGGTGTGCCGACGGTGGTGGTCGTCATTGCTGCCTCCATGGACATGCGCGTTGCTGTTGACATTGATTCGACTGTCCATGCTTGACTTGAGTTCTGTCAATGTTGATTCAATCAATATGGATACGGTGGACAGCATGACGGATCAAGCAGGCGCAGCCGGCTTCACCGAGCCCCCGGCGCAGCGGCTCACCACCCGCGAGACGGCCGAACGTCTGGGCGTGAAGCCCGAGACGGTGTACGCGTACGTGAGCCGGGGCCAGCTCAGCAGCAACCGCGCCCCGGGCGGTCGCGGAAGCACGTTCGACGCGGCGGAGGTCGACGCCCTGGCCCGGCGCACGGGACGCAGGGAGCCGGCCGCCCCGGCCGGCGCGCTGTCCTTCCCCACCGGCATCACGCTCATCGGGAGCGACCGGTACTTCTTCCGTGGCGTCGACGCCACGGAGCTGGCCCGGCGCCATGCGTACGAGGAGGTCGCGGAGTGGCTCTGGACCGGGGAACTGCGGCCCGGCATCCGTTTCACGGCGCCGGCCGAGGCAGTCACCGCGGCCCGCAGGGCGGTCGGTGCGCTGCCACCCCACTGCGGTTCGACGGACCGGCTGCGGGTGGCGGTGGTTGCTGCGGCCGCGGCCGATCCGCTGCGTTTCGACCTGTCGCGCGAGGCGGTGCTCGGCGGCGCCCGGAGCCTGATCCCGACGCTGGTCGCGGCACTGCCGACGGTCGCGGAGGACCGCGGAGCTGCTGACGGGGCGGCGCCGCCCCGCCTGGCACGTCAGCTGTGGCCGAAACTCACCGGCCGTCCGGCCGACGAGGCGTCACTGGCCGTACTGGACACCGCGCTGGGACTGCTGATCGACCACGATCTGGCCGCATCCACCCTGGCGGCGCGGGTCGCCGCCTCTGCCCGCGCCCATCCGTACGCCGTGGTCTCGGCGGGGCTCGGGGTGCTGGAGGGCCCTCTGCACGGCGCCGCGAGCGGGCTGGCACACCGCATGCTGGCCGAGGCCCTGGAGCGGGGCGGGGCCGCTCCGGTGGTCGCGGACCATCTGCGTACCGGACGCCGGGTGCCGGGGCTCGGGCACCGGCTCTACACCGGCGAGGACCCCCGGGCCCACACCCTCTTCGAGCTGCTCGCCGAGATCCCGCAGGCCGCGCCCGCCCTGGCCGCCGCCCGTGATGTCGTCGCCACGACCGCCCGCCACGCCCCGCTGCACGCCAATGTCGACCTGGCGCTCGCTGTGTTCTCCGTCTCCTCGGGCATGGCTGCGGAGGCGGGAGAGACGGTGTTCGCGATCGCCCGCACGGCCGGCTGGATCGCGCATGCCCTGGAGGAGTACGGGGAACGTCCGCTGCGGATGCGCCCCAGCGGGCAGTACACCGGCCCGCAGCCTCCTCAGCCGCTGCCCACCGTCGTATCGCAATAGGCGATTCCCTCAGCGCAAATTAGCGACGGTCAGCGGGAAGCACCGCGCGGCGGCTGGGCCGTTGAACCCCGCACCACCAGCTCCGGCTCGAAGAGCAGCTCGTCGGACGGCACCGTACGGCCCCCGATCTGCACGGAGAGCAGCTCGACGGCGGCCCGCCCCATGGCCTCGATCGGCTGGCGGACGGTGGTGAGCGGCGGCTCGGTGCAGTTCATGAACGCCGAGTCGTCGTACCCGACGACGGAGACGTCCGCGGGGACCGAGAGGCCCCGGCGGCGTGCCGCGCGGACCGCACCCAGGGCGAGCGGGTCACTGGCGCAGATGAAGCCGGTGACGCCCTGGTCCAGCAGCCGCATGGCGGCCGCCTGCCCGCCCTCCAGCGAGAACATCGCCCTGGCCACCCACTCGTCCGGAATGGTGGTGCCGGACGCCTCGGCGAGCACCCGGGCGGCGGCCAGCTTGCGCTGCGAGGGCATGTGGTCCGAGGGGCCGAGCACCAGGCCGATACGCTCGTGCCCCAGCGAGACCAGGTGACGCCAGGCCTGCTCGACGGCCACCGAGTCGTCGCAGGACACACAGGGGAAGCCGAGGTGGGCGATGGCCGCGTTGATCAGGACGACCGGGATCTTGCGGTCGGCCAGCACCTTGTAGTGATCGTGCGGGGCATCGGCCTGGGCGTAGAGGCCACCCGCGAAGACCACGCCCGAGACCTGCTGCTGCAGCAGCAGCTCGACGTAGTCCGCCTCGGAGACCCCGCCCTTGGTCTGGGTGCACAGCACCGGGGTCAGCCCCTGCTGCGCGAGCGCACCGCCGACCACCTCGGCGAAGGCCGGGAAGATCGGGTTCTGCAGCTCGGGCAGGACCAGCCCGACCAGCCGGGCCCGTTCGCCGCGCAGCTGGGTCGGGCGCTCGTAGCCGAGGACATCCAGCGCGGACAGAACGGCCTGCCGCGTGGCGTCGGAAACACCCGGTTTGCCATTGAGTACCCGGCTGACCGTGGCCTCGCTGACTCCAACCTTCTGCGCCACCTGGGCAAGTCGTCGCGTCATGCACGCAAGATTAGCGCAAAAAACGCAAGCTGATTGCGTGGATCTGGAAACGAGACGAATTTCGGAAAGCACCGGAATGCCCTCTACCGTCTCTACGATGAGCGCCCCACCGCCCACGGTCAGGAGACCGCGCCGACTCGGCTGGCCCCAGCGCGTCTTCTCGCAGGTGCTGCTGATGCAACTGGCCATCGCCACCGGCGTCACCGTACTCGCCACCGGCCTCTTTCTGGCACCCCTCAGCGCCCAACTCGACGACCAGGCGATGCGCCGGGCCCTGTCCATCGCGCAGAGCACGGCTGCCCAGCCGCAGATCGCCGAGGCACTGCTCACCACGGCCCCGGCGGCCCAGGGCCCCGTCCAGTCCGCCGCGGAGCGGATCAGGCGCGCCACGGGCGCCGAGTACGTCGTCGTGATGGACCGCCACGGGGTGCGCTGGTCGCATCCCGACCCTGCACGGATCGGACGGGTCGTCTCCACCGACCCCGGCAAGGCGCTGGCGGGCCAGGACGTGCGGGAAATCGACAGCGGCACGCTCGGACGCTCGGCCCGGGGCAAGGTGCCGTTGCGCGACGGGTCCGGGCACATCGCCGGTGCGGTCTCCGTCGGCATCTCTTACGACAACGTCCGCGCCCGGCTCCTCGCGGCGATCCCGGGCCTGCTCGCCTACGCGGGCGGGGCACTGGCCGTCCGAGCGCTGGCCGCCTATCTGATCTCCCGACGCCTGCAGCGGCAGACCCACGACCTGGCCTTCTCCGATATCGCCGCGCTGCTGACGGAGCGCGAGGCGATGCTGCACAGCATCCGGGAGGGGGTGGTCGCGCTCGACCGGAGCGGCCGTATCCGGCTTCTGAACGACGAGGCGCAGCGGCTGCTCGGGGTGGGGGCCGAGGCGTCGGGCCGTCCGCTGGCCGAGGTGTTCGGCACCGGGCGGACCACCGATGTGCTGGCCGGCGACGTGGCGGGCGAGGACCTGCTGACCGTGCGCGGCAGCCGGGTGCTCCTCGCCAACCGCATGCCGACGGCCGACGGAGGCGCCGTCGTCACTCTTCGCGACCGCACTGAGCTCGAACACCTCGGCCGGGAGCTCGACTCCACCCGGGGACTGATCGACGCCCTGCGCGCCCAGGACCACGAGCACGCCAACCGGCTGCACACGCTCCTCGGCCTGCTGGAGCTGGAGCTGCACGAGGACGCGAGGGAGTTCGTCACCGAGGTCGTCGGCGTCCACCGGGCCACCGCGGAGCAGATCACCGAGAAGGTCCGGGATCCGCTGCTTGCCGCACTGCTGGTCGGCAAGGCGACGGTGGCCGCGGAGCGCGGTGTCGCCCTGCGCATGGCGCCCGGCACCCTGCTTCCGGACCGGCTCGTCGACCCTCGCGGGCTCGTGACGATCGTCGGCAACCTGGTCGACAACGCACTGGACGCGGCTTCCGGATCGAAGGGAGCCCTGATCGAGGTGGGTCTGCGGGCCGAGGGCCGTACGGTGGTGCTGCGGGTCCGCGACAGCGGCCCCGGCGTCCCGCCCGGCCAGCTCGAATCGATCTTCACGGAGGGCTGGTCGACCAAGGAACTCCCGGCGCACGGCAAGCGCGGCCTCGGGCTCGCGCTGGTACGCCGGCTGGCCGAGCGGCAGGGCGGCAGCGTGGTGGTGAACACGGCGGACGAGGGCGGGGCCGTATTCACCGTCGTACTCCCCGATGCCCTGACCGCAGCGGAATCCGACATGGCGGGAGCAGCTCAGTGATCGAGGTCCTGGTCGTCGACGACGATGTCCGTGTCGCGCGGATCAATGCCGCTTACGTCTCGAAGGTGCCCGGCTTCCGGGTGGCCGCTCAGGTGCACTGCGCCGCCGACGCGCTCGCCGCGGTCGAGGCGGGGCCCGTGGACCTGATCCTGCTGGACCACTACATGCCCGACCGCAGTGGCCTTGCCGTGGTGCGGGAGCTGCGCAGTCGCGGCCACCGCACCGACGTGATCATGGTGACGGCGGCGCGCGACGTCGCCACGGTCCAGGAGGCCATGCGCCAGGGCGCCCTCCAGTACCTGGTCAAGCCGTTCACGTACGCAGGGCTGCGGACCAAGCTGGAGGCCTACGCCACGCTGCGGCGCACTCTGGAAAGCGGCGGCGAGGCCGAACAGGGCGAGGTGGACCGGCTCTTCGGCGCCCTGTGGGCGGCGGGCGAGCCCGATCTGCCCAAGGGGCACTCGACCACGACGGCCGAACTCGTCCGCAAGGCGCTCCGCGGCTCCGACGGCCCGCTCTCCGCCCAGGAGATCGCGGAGAGCGCCGGGATGAGCCGACAGACGGCCCAGCGCTATCTGAAGCTGTTGGAACGGTCGGGGCGCGTCCGGCTGACCTTGCGGTACGGCGAGACGGGGCGCCCCGAACACCGCTATGTGTGGGCTGCCAACGGCGCGTGACCGTGATCCCTACGGGCGGGGGTGCTCCGCGTCGTAGGACGACTGGCTCAGCTCGATGCCCGGGTTGTGGTCGACTGCCCACTCGGCCAGCTTCACAGCGGGCTCGATCAGAGTGCGTCCCCTCGCGGTGAGTTCGTACTCGACCCGCGGCGGGACCTCGGGGAACACCGTGCGGGACACCAGTCCGTCGCGCTCCAGCTGCCGGACGGTGCGGGTGAGCATGCGCTGCGAGATCCCGGGGATACGTTCCCGGAGCTCGGTGAAGCGCATGCGTTCGCCATCGAGGGTGGCCACCACCAGCAGGGTCCATTTGTCGCCGATGCGGTCCAGGATGCCGCGGATCGCCCGGCCTCCGTCGCCTCGGATGAGGCAGCTGTGGCGGTACTTCGACATCGGCGTCCCCTGTTCGCAAGGCACACCCGTGTGCCTTTTGTAAGCGTTCCGATAGTCACCGACTATGTGCCTGCTTACAAGTCGTCACCATGACGGAGGACACGAACATGGAGATCGCCTACTGGATCGTCGCCGGGCTCCTGGCGGCCTTCTACCTGTACGCGGGTGGCAAGAAGGCCGCACAGAGCCAGGAGCGGCTGGCGCCGATGATGGGCTGGGTGGACACGGTTCCGATGTGGCTGGTCCGGGTCATCGGCGCCGTCGAGATCATCGGCGCCGCCGGTCTGCTGCTGCCGCCGCTCACAGGGATCGCGCCCTTCCTCGCGATGGCGGCAGCCCTGGGCCTGCTCGCGCTCCAGGTGCCGGCGACCGCCCTGCACCTGTCCCGGGGTGAGGTCAAGGAGACCGGACTCAACGCCGCCCTCATCGTGCTCGCCGCGGTGACGGCATGGCTCGCCACGATCTGGTGAGGTGTGGGAGGAGGCCGTGGGCTCCTGTCACACCGCGCCGGCTCCGGTGAGTGCACGGACCTCGGTCTCCGCGTGCTTGGCCTCGTCGGGCGGCTCGGCCGAAGTCACCGTGCCGATCCAGCCGGCCAGGAAGCCCAGCGGGATGGAGACCAGGCCGGGGTTCTCCAGGGGGAAGAGCTGGAAGTCCACGCCCGGGAAGAGGGAGGTGGGACTGCCCGAGACGACCGGGGAGAGCAGGACGAGCAGAACGGCGGGAATCAGACCGCCGTAGACCGACCAGACCGCCCCGCGCGTGGTGAACTTCCGCCAGAACAACGAGAAGAGCAGCACCGGCAGGTTCGCCGAGGCGGCGACCGCAAAGGCCAGACCGACCAGGAATGCCACATTCAGGTCCTGGGCGAGCAGGCCGAGCCCGATGGCTACCACTCCGATCCCCGCCGCGGCGACCCTGGCCACGGCAACCTCGCTGTGCTCCCGGGAGCCGGGTCGCCTGAGCGAGGCGTAGAGGTCATGGGCGACGGACGCCGATGAGGCGAGGGTGATGCCGGCGACGACCGCCAGGATGGTCGCGAAGGCCACGGCGGCTACCACGGCAAACAGAATCGTTCCCCCGGTCGAGCCCTCACCGCCGCCGAGGACCAGGGCAAGCAGCGGAACGGCCGTGTTCCCGGCGGGGTTCGACTCCCGTACGTCGGCCGAGCCGACCAGCGCCGCCGCCCCGAACCCGAGCACGATCGTCATCAGGTAGAAGCTGCCGATGAGGCCGATGGACCAGACGACCGACCGGCGGGCGGCACGGGCCGTGGGCACGGTGTAAAAGCGCGACAGGATGTGCGGAAGTCCCGCCGTGCCGAGCACCAGAGCCAGGCCCAGGCTGATGAAGTCGACGCGCGCCGTCCAGCTCCCGCCGTAGCGCAGGCCCGGCGAGAGGAACTCCTTGCCGTACCCGCTCCGGTCGGCGGCCGAGTTGAGCAACTCGTTGACGTTGCCGTGGAAGTGCACGAGGACCAGCACGGTGAGCACCACGGTGCCCGCCATCAGCAGGACGGCCTTGACGATCTGGATCCAGGTGGTGGCGCGCATTCCGCCGAGCGATACGTACACCACCATGAGCGCACCGACACCGATGACCGTCCAGGACCGCGCGGCGCCGCTCGTCCCGCCGAGGAGCAGGGCGACGAGGCTGCCCGCCCCCACCATCTGCGCAACCAGATAGAGCACGGAGACGGTGACGGAGGAGGTCCCGGCAGCGATCCGGACCGGGCGCTCCGCCATCCGGGCCGCCACCACGTCGGCGAGGGTGAACCGGCCGCAGTTACGGACGAGTTCCGCCACGAGCAGCAGGACGACGAGCCAGGCCACCAGGAAGCCGACCGAGTAGAGCATGCCGTCGTAGCCGTAGAGGGCGATCACTCCGGAGATACCGAGGAACGATGCGGCCGACATGTAGTCGCCGGCGATGGCGAAACCGTTCTCCATGGGCGAGAACAGTCGGCCGCCCGCGTAGAACTCCTCGGCCGAACCCTGCCGGTTGCGGCTCACCCAGGTCGTGATGCCCAGCGTGACGGCGATGAAAGCGCTGAACAGCAGGAGCGCCAGAGTCTGGTGGTTCCCGCTCAACGCCCGATCCCCCGCGTCATCTCCTGAGTGTCCCAGCGCAGATCGAGCGCGGCCCGGTCCCTGCGCAGCCGCGCATGCCGTGCGTACGCCCCGGTGAGCAGGAACGTGGTGAGGAACTGGCCCAGTCCCGCGACCATGGCGACGTTGACCGCCCCGGCCACCGGACGGGCCATCAGACCGGGTGCGGTGACCGCCGTGACGACGTAGGCGAGGTACCAGACGAGGAAGGCGAGGGTGGCGGGGACGACGAACCGCCGGTACCGCCGGCGCACCTCCTGGAAGGCCTCGCTGCGCTGCACCTCCAGATAGATCTCCGCCGCACTGCGACCGCTCCGGGGTGCGACGGGGCCAGGCACCGCGGCGGGCGCGAAGCTCCCCGTGCCGTCCAGTTCCCCCCATCCGGAGGCCAGCGCGTCGTACCACGGGTCTTCGAGTCGCGTCGCCGCGGCCTCGCGCCCTGCTTCCTTCTCCACCGAACAACTCCCCTGGTCCACGGACCACTTCGGCCGCGTACCCAAGAATGGGCAGATCGGGAAGATCCCGGGCACTTCATTCCCCGGACTTCACCTCTTCAGGTGAAGGATGTCCCGGGCGGCTGTGCGAGTCCTCGAACGTACGCA
Source organism: Streptomyces sp. NBC_00464 (assembly GCF_036013915.1). NCBI lineage: Bacteria > Bacillati > Actinomycetota > Actinomycetes > Kitasatosporales > Streptomycetaceae > Streptomyces > Streptomyces sp. NBC_00464. The sequence goes on from NZ_CP107899.1 coordinate 1,386,755, forward strand.
TAGCGAACCGCCTGGGCCCGGTCGCGAAGCCCCGCCTTGGCGAACAGGTTGTTGATATGGCTCTTCACCGTGGCCTGCGAAATATGCAGGCTCCGAGCGATCTCCGCGTTGGACATCCCTTCGGCGATCAGCACGAGCACCTCGGCCTCACGAGACGTCATCCCGTCGGGCAGCCCGGCCTCAGCGCCGCCGGCGGACGGCTGGGGCCCCGTGGTGACCTGCTCCAGCAGACGGCGCTGGATGGTGGGCGAGAGACCCGCCTCGCCCGAGAGCACCGCCTGAATGGCCCGCACGATCTCGTCGCCCCCGGCGTCCTTGGTGAGGTAGCCGCGGGCCCCCGCCCGGAGCGCGGGGAAGAGCGAATCGTCGTCGTCGAAGGTCGTCAGCACCACGACCTGGGTACCGGGAAAGTCCCTGCGGATACGGCGCGTCGCCTCCACGCCGTCGCAGCGGGGCATTCTCAGGTCCATCAGGACGACGTCCGGGGCGTGTTCGGCCACAAGGGCGACAGCCTCCTCCCCGTCCTTCGCCGAGGCGACCACCTCGATCCCGGGCAGCAGGCCCAGGAGCATGACGATTCCCTCACGCACCACCGACTGATCGTCGGCGACCACCACCCGCGCGCTCACGCGGGCACCCGAAGACTCACCACGAACCCCTCCTCGCCGGGACCGGCCTCCAGCGTTCCGCCCAGCAGTTCGGCGCGCTCCCTCATCCCCAGCAGACCGTAGCCGGAGCCGCTGACAGCGAGCTCGTCACCGGCACCGATACCACCCGAATCGCTGACCTCCAGGGCGATCACATCCGGCAGATACTCCAGCCGGATCAGCACCCTGGCCCCCGGTGCGTGCTTGCGCACATTGGTCAGTGCCTCCTGCGCCACCCGCCGGACCGCCTGCGAGGCCTCGGCGGTCAGCATCCGCTGCTCCCCCTCCACCCGGACCTCGGCCGGCTCCGCCACCACCAGCTGTCGCAGGAACTCCTCCACCGGCGACACCTCGCCACGCAGGGCCGAGAGCGCCTGACGGGTCTCCGCGAGGCCCTCACGGGCCATCGAACGGGCGGCGACCACCCGCTGCAGCACCTGGTCCCTGAACTCCCCAGCGGGCTCCCTCTCGATGAGCAACCGCGCTGCCTCCAGGTGCACCAACTGCGCGGAGAGGCTGTGCGCGAGCACGTCATGGATCTCCCGGGCGATCCTGGACCGTTCGTCCAACGCGGCCGTCTCGGCCTCCGCCACCCGGGCCGCCCGCTCCTGGGCCAGCAGCCGCTGCGCGCTTCCGCGAGCTTCGGCGTCCAGACGCAGGACATACCCCCCGAGGCAGAGCCCCGCCGTGGTCAAGGCCGTGCTCAGCCAGCTGTCGGTGTTCACGACGGCATACGCGCCGAGCGCCGCCGCCGTCACGGGGACGCCCGCCGCGAGCGGCAGCCGCTCCAGCGCGGTGACGGCGCAGCCGCACCAGAGCACCGCGGCAGGCACACCGGCCCCCGCCTGTTGCGCACCGAACGCCGCGAGCATCAGCAGGACCAGCAGCCCGAGCGAGGGCCACAGGCGGTTCTCCAGGCTGGTCCGGAAGAAGGCCACGGCGACCGCCGCGCAGCCCGCCACCCCGGCCAGACCGACCACGATCTCCCACGGGCCGAACAGCCCGCCGGTGAAGGTCCCCCAGAGCATCAGGGTGAGCAACCCGCCCCGTACGAACCAGCCGATCACGGCCCGTGCGCGGGTACGGCTCTCCCGCACGAGGGCCTCCCTCGACGGCCAACTCGTCCAGGCAGCGGGTGTCACACGCGGTCCTTCCTTGCCGGTCGGAACGGCACACGGTCGGCAGGCCCACGGGACGACTGCGATATCTCCGCGGCCCGCCGGGCCAGCACGGCACTGCGCACCAGCAGGGTGACCGCGAGAGCCATCATCAGGGCGGGGCCGCCCTGATGTATGCCCAGCACCACGGCAAGCCCGTACAGAGCCGTTCGCAGGATCAGGCCTCCGGTCCAGACGTAGACCGTCGCCTTGGTGCCCTTGCTCCAAAGGGTCCCGTCCTCGGCGCGCCAGAGCCGGGCCGTCCACGCCCAGCCGGCGCCGGTGACCAGACCCACGGCCAGTTCGGCACCCAGGATCACGACGGACACCGCTTCATGACGCGGATCCACCAGTCCGGGCTCACGCAGAGCCATGACGAGCAGGACGCCCGGCAGGACCCACCATCGCCGGTCGCCCGAGATCTGCTGCGCCGAGCACTGGCGGACCACGACGAAAGCGATGACCGCGACGATCACCAGTACGTTGACGAGCCCGGACATGGGCGCCTCCGAGTTGCGGGAAGTTCTGTCACTTCGACGCTACGGAAAGGACCAGGTCAGGGGATCGGCTCAGGGGTGGATCACGGGTGGAGCCGTTGTCTCCACCCGTGGGTGGAGACAACGGCTCGGTGCGGCGGCTCGGTCCGGCGGCTCGGCCGGGCGAAGTGCCGGGTTGCGGCTCGGTCCGGCGAAGTGCCTCGCGGCGGGACGCAGGCTCAGACGTCGATGCGCGAGCGGTCCAGCGTGGCCGCCGAGCTGGTGATGAACTCCTTGCGGGGCGCCACCTCGTTGCCCATCAGCAGATCGAAGACCTTCTCGGACGATTCCAGATCGCCGATGTTGATCCGCCGCAGCGTGCGATGGCGGGGATCCATCGTCGTCTCCGCCAGCTGGTCGGCGTCCATCTCGCCCAGACCCTTGTAGCGCTGGATCGAGTCCTTGTACCGGACGTTCTTCCGCTGGAGCTCCAGCAGCCGCTGGCGCAGCTCGTTGTCCGAGTACGTGTAGATGTACTTGTCCTGCCCCTTCTTCGGCTGGACCAGCTCGATCCGGTGCAGCGGCGGCACAGCGGCGAAGACCCGCCCCGCCTCGACCATGGGCCGCATGTACCGCTGGAAGAGCGTCAGCAGCAGGATGCGGATGTGGGCGCCGTCCACGTCGGCGTCGACCAGCAGCACGATCTTGCCGTAACGGGCGGCGTCGATGTCGAACGTCCGGCCGGACCCGGCTCCTATGACCTGGATGATCGCCCCGCACTCGGCGTTCTTCAGCATGTCGGAGACGGATGCCTTCTGAACGTTGAGGATCTTGCCGCGGATCGGCAGCAGCGCCTGGAACTCGCTGTTCCGTGCCAGCTTGGCGGTGCCGAGCGCGGAGTCGCCCTCCACGATGAACAGCTCGCTGCGCTCCACGTCGTCACTGCGGCAGTCGGCGAGCTTCGCCGGCAGGGAGGAGGACTCCAGAGCCGTCTTGCGACGCTGCGCATCCTTGTGCTGCCGGGCGGCGATACGGGTCCTGGCCGCTGCCACCGCCTTCTCCAGGACCGCCCTGGCCTGTGCCTTCGCGTCCCGCTTGGTGGAGGTCAGGAACGCCTTGAGCTCCTTGGCCACGACGTTGGCGACGATCCGGTTGGCCGCCGAGGTGCCGAGCACCTCCTTGGTCTGCCCTTCGAACTGCGGCTCCGCCAGCCGTACGGTCACGACCGCGGTGAGACCCTCCAGCGCGTCGTCCTTGACGATGTCGTCCTCGGCGACGCGCAGCATCTTCGCGGAACGAAGGACCTCGTTGACCGTCTTGGTCACAGAGCGTTCGAAACCGGATACATGGGTGCCGCCCTTGGGGGTGGCGATGATGTTGACGAAGGACTTCAGGTTGGTGTCGTACCCGGTGCCCCAGCGCATGGCGATGTCGACGACCAGCTCCCGCGTGACCTCGGTCGCCGTCATGTGGCCGACCTCGTCGAGTACGGGCACGGTCTCCTTGAACGTGCCCTGCCCGGTCAGACGCAGGACGTCGCAGACGGCCTTGTCCTGGGCGAGGTACTCGCAGAACTCACTGATCCCGCCGTCGTAGCGGAAGGTCTCCTCCGTCTTGCCCTCTCCGTCCAGGCCACGCTCGTCGCGCACGACGATGGTGAGACCGGGGACGAGGAAGGCCGTCTGGCGGGCCCGCTGGTAGAGCGTCTCCAGGTTGAGCTTGGCTTCCTTGAGGAAGATCTGCCGGTCGGCCCAGTACCGCACCCTGGTACCGGTGCGCGTCTTCGGGACCCGCTTGCCCTTGAGCAGCCCGTTGGCCGGGTCGAAGGGGCTGTCCGGCCCCTGCTCGGTGAACATGCCGGGAACCCCGCGCCGGAAGCTGATCGAGTGGGTCGCGCTGTTGCGGTCGACCTCGACGTCGAGCCGGGCGGAGAGGGCGTTGACGACGGAGGCGCCGACACCGTGCAGACCGCCGGAGGCGGCGTAGGAGCCGCCGCCGAACTTGCCTCCGGCGTGCAGCTTGGTCATCACGACCTCGACACCGGACAGTCCGGTCTTGGGCTCCACGTCGATGGGGATGCCCCGGCCGTTGTCGCGGACCTCGACGGAGGTGTCGTCGTGAAGGATGACCTCGATGTGGTCGCAGTACCCGCCGAGGGCCTCATCGACGGAGTTGTCGATGATCTCCCAGAGGCAGTGCATGAGGCCGCGGCTGTCGGTGGACCCGATGTACATGCCAGGGCGCTTGCGAACCGCTTCGAGCCCCTCGAGTACGAGCAGGTGCCGCGCGGTGTAGTTGGAACCGTCTTGGTCTGCTCCGGTCAGCAGCGCAGTGGACGGCACGGACGTATCGGCGGTCACGCGGTTCGCTCCTCGCTGAATTTCATTTGGGGCCCAGTGGGTAACGGGCTCGGCTTCGGTTGCCGCTGAGAGGGTACCGAGGCCTGGTAGAGCGGGTGTAACGCCACCCTCGGAGAACCCTCACACTAGTCCAGCCTCGCATACACGTTCGATCCCTCCTTCGAGTGACGCGCACATCACGTTCCCTTCCAGGCATGAACCATTTAGGCTCCGGGCACGTCCTCATGAACAACCGGCAAGCCAGCCGGCGGGACCGACCAAGACAAGCAACGCGAAACCGTAGCGCCACGCAATACGGCACATTCGCCGCGAACCGGCAACAGACAGCCATCCTGAGAAGAAGTTTCGAAGAAATGCCACGAGCGGGAACGTTTTCGGCCTGGTTGGATGTTGACCCTGGTACGACAGCTCGTCGAGCTAGAGAAGAGGCGACGTGACTACTGTTCTGACCCCCGCGAGCCCGCTGACCGCAGCAGACCGCTGTGACCGTTGCGGCGCCCAGGCATACCTGCGCGTCGTCCTGATCAGTGGCGGTGAACTGCTCTTCTGCGCCCACCATGGTCGCAAGTTCGAGCCGGAACTCAAGAAGATCGCCGCGGAAATACAGGATGAGACGGACCGACTGACGGCCGTGCAGGCCCAAGCCGCCGAAGAGGAACAACACTGACACCTCGCATCCACGACGAGCCAGGGCCCGGTCCCGCACCGGCCGACGGGCGGCTCCCCACCTGAGGGGAGCCGCCCGTTCTCATACCCGCCGACCTGCCGGTCAGACGGCCCCGTCCATCCACTCGATGGCGGCGGAGATCCGCGTGTAGACGCCCGGGCTGCCCGCAAGGCCGCACCCGTTCCCCCAGGACACGAGGCCGACGAGCCGCCCCTGGGCCACCAGAGGCCCTCCGCTGTCCCCCTGGCAGGCGTCGTAGCCGCCCTGAGGTTCGCCCGCGCAGAGCATCGCGGAGGCGTCGTACGTGCCGCTCCTGCCTCCCGGGTAGGCCCGCTCGCACGAGCTGTCCGGCAGCACGCTCACCTTCGCGAAGCGAAGCGACGTCGCGTAGTCGCCGTTGCCGGTCGTATCGCCCCATCCGTAAACGGCTGCGGGCGTGCCCGAGGTGTACGCGGAGTCACCGGTCTTCGCCATGGAGATCACGCTCTGTGCGGGCAGCGCCTCGGCGAGGGTGAGCACAGCGACGTCCCCGCTGTTGGTGGCGGCGTCGAAACCGGGATTGACCCAGGTCCCGCTCACCGCGATCTCCTTGCCATCGGTGCCATTCAGATCGTCCCGGCCCGAGATGATCCGGAGATCGCGTACCTGGGCGACATCGACACCCAGCGCCTCCCGGGTCAGACAGTGCGCGGCCGTCAGCACCTTCTTCGGCCCGACCACGACGGCGCCGCAGAACTGGCCGGCCCGGGTACCTCCGAACCGGTCACGGCTGGAGAGCGCCACCACCCACGGACTGTCCTTGACATGAGCGGGCTGGCCGCCGATGACGATGCTGTCCGCGACCGCCGGGGCGGGCGACGCGAGCGGTATCACAGCCGTTGCGGCCGTGAGGGCGAGCGCCCCGGTCATGGTGCGGACGACGGTACGGGACATACCTACTCCTGACTCTGTGATGGACTATGCCTACCCAGAGTCATTCCGCAGCCCCCGATTCGCACCCGCACAGAACCGAGGGCCCGGATCCGCATCGGATCCGGGCCCTCGGCCTACGCGCTGAACGACCTAGTCGAGATAGTCACGCAGGACCTGCGAGCGCGACGGGTGGCGCAGCTTGGACATCGTCTTGGACTCGATCTGACGGATGCGCTCACGCGTCACGCCGTAGACCTTGCCGATCTCGTCCAGCGTCTTCGGCTGTCCGTCGGTGAGACCGAAGCGCATGGAGACCACGCCCGCCTCACGCTCGGAGAGGGTGTCGAGCACCGAGTGCAGCTGCTCCTGGAGGAGCGTGAAGCTGACCGCGTCGGCCGGGACGACGGCCTCGGAGTCCTCGATCAGGTCACCGAACTCGCTGTCCCCGTCCTCACCCAGCGGGGTGTGGAGGGAGATCGGCTCGCGGCCGTACTTCTGGACCTCGATGACCTTTTCGGGGGTCATGTCGAGTTCCTTGGCCAGCTCCTCCGGGGTGGGCTCACGGCCCAGGTCCTGGAGCATCTGGCGCTGCACGCGCGCGAGCTTGTTGATGACCTCGACCATGTGCACCGGGATACGGATGGTGCGGGCCTGGTCGGCCATGGCGCGGGTGATCGCCTGACGGATCCACCAGGTGGCGTACGTGGAGAACTTGTAGCCCTTGGTGTAGTCGAACTTCTCGACGGCACGGATCAGACCGAGGTTGCCCTCCTGGATCAGGTCCAGGAAGAGCATGCCGCGGCCGGTGTAGCGCTTGGCCAGCGAGACCACGAGACGGAGGTTGGCCTCCAGCAGGTGGTTCTTGGCCCGGCGGCCGTCCTCGGCGATGATCTCCAGCTCGCGCTTGAGCTTGGGAGCGAGCTTGTCCGCGTTCGCCAGCTTGTCCTCGGCGAACAGGCCCGCCTCGATGCGCTTGGCGAGCTCGACCTCCTGCTCGGCGTTGAGGAGCGGGACCTTGCCGATCTGCTTCAGGTAGTCCTTGACCGGGTCGGCCGTGGCGCCGGCGACGGCGACCTGCTGCGCAGGTGCGTCGTCCTCGTCGTCGTCGGAGAGGACGAAGCCCTTGTTCTCGCCCTCGCCCTCCTCTTCCTCACCCTTGCCGGCCTTGACTTCCTCGGCGGCGTCGTCGCCGTCGAGGATCTCGTCGTCCTGCTTGCCGGCCTTCTTCGACGCGGTCTTCTTCGCCGCCGTCTTCTTCACGGCGGTCTTCTTGGCAGCCGTCTTCTTGGCTGCCGCCTTCTTCGCAGGCGCGGCCGCTGCGGCGTCATCGGCCACCGCGTCCACGGTCTCGGCCGACGGGGCGGCAGTGGCCGCGACGGTCCGCGTCACGGTCGTCTTGGCCGCGACGGTCTTGGTGGCGGTGCGCTTGACCGGGCTCTTCGCTGCGACGCTCTTGCGGGCGCGCTTCGACGGCTCCGCGGCACTGACCATCAGCGTCACACCCTCTTCCTCGAGGATCTGGTTGAGGCTGCGCAGAACGTTCTTCCACTGGGTTGGCGGAATCTGGTCAGCCTCGAAGGCCCGACGCACGTCATCGCCGGCGATCTGCCCATCAGCCTTTCCCCGCTCGATGAGCGCCATGACAGATTCGGACTCGGCGATCTCCGGCGGGAGCGTACGGGATGTGCTGGCCGACACGAACAACCTCTCGGAACGATGGAAACGGCTTCCGGCCCGGCCCTGAGAGGGCTGGAACCGACGACCGTCGGGCTGGGTATGTACCGACGGCGCGGGTTAGGCCTCAGAACTGCACAGCGCGCTCAATGGCTGCTGTATTCCTTCCGCGGCGGTCACCTCTTAAGTCATCGCGCTGTTTCGAGGAGTGTTACGCCCAATCCGCGTGGCCCGAGTCACACCTCATTTGCGACGAACACGACCATGGGTGACATCCCCCGCAATTGTGCCGCCGGACCGTGGGGGTCCGGCGACACATGGCTCGTACACCCTGACCGCGCTGCGGTCAGTGCTGCTCGCGCGGCCCCGGCACCACTCGCTCCACCTCGGGGTGGACGACGAGCAACTGGCGCATGGCCGCCTCGGCGCCTGCGGAGTCGCCGGCCGCCAGGGCGTCGACGATGCTCGCGTGATGCCCGAGAGAGGCCTCGTTCGGCCGGTCGCAACCGGTGACCGGGCCCCCGGAGACCTGAAGAGCGGCGGAAACGATGCCGGAAAGGTGCTCCAGCATGCGGTTGCCCGCGGCCTGGATGAGCAGGGAGTGGAATTCCGCGTCGGCGCGCGCGCAGGTGATCGCATCACCCTGCCCGAGGGCGTGCCCCATGATCTCGACCATGTCGCCGATCCGCTGCTGAAGATCCTCACGCCCATGACCGGCGGCCAGCCGGGCGGCCAGAGGTTCGATCGTCCACCGGAGCTCACCCAGCTCGCGACGCTGGTCGTCGCGCTGCGGGCCGAACGCGCGCCATTCGATGATGTCGGGATCGAGCAGGTTCCAGTCGCTGACCGGCCGGACCCGAGTGCCCACATTGGGCCGGGCACTGACCAGGCCCTTGGCCTCCAGCACGCGCAGCGACTCCCGCACAACGGTGCGGGAGACCTCGAATCGCTGACCGATCTCCTCCGGAACCAGGGGCCGGTCCGCACCGAGGTCACCGGAAACGATCATCTGACCCAGCTGCTGAACCAGCTGGCCGTGCAGGCCACGGCCCCGGCTGGCCGATCCCCGTCGGCTCATGCGGCCGAGCTCGGTATCAGGGCCGTCCCAGGGCCGGACGGCGGCACGTTCGCCGGTCGACGCCTCCGCATAGGTGTAACGGTCGAGTTCGCCCGGGCCGGCGATGCCGGTGTCGACGGCGCGGGCGGCGGTCATCATGGTGTGCGCAAGGGTACTCACGCATCCTTTGTCGGCGCGGCTCACCCACCTCTTGAGGTCTTTGGTGAAAAGCACACGAAAGGGTGATCGTCACTCACCCCACAATTGACGCCTTAATGGTATAAAACGGGCATTTCCAATGGAGTTGCGGTTGCCCGTCCACGCAGAACCCCTCCGGCGATCACCAACGCACTCTGCCGCGGAGGCTCGTGAACAGATACGCGCAGACAAGGACCGACAACGACAAGGTCAGCGCAGTTCCCACGGGATGCGCCACGACCCTCACCCCAGCCAGCGCCCACCGGTCCACTTCGTGCGGCCACTGCAGCCAGGCCAGTCCTCTGAGCCGGCCCGGGAATCCGCCCATCGAACGGGCGGTCGGCACCTTCGGCATCGCCTGGATGAGTGGAACCATCAGCACAGGAACGGCAAGCACGGCGGCAACACCGGCCGCTGTCACACGGAAGATCCCGGCAGCAAGCAATCCGGCCCAGGCGCAGCCCACCGTCAGACCCGACCAACTCGCGGCCAATGACATCGCATTCGAGGGGACCCGGACCAAGCCCCCGCCGTACACGAGGCGGAGGGACTCGGCCGAGGCCAGCATGGCAAGCAGTGCCAGCAACAGGGCGACGCCCGCCGACACGGCCAGTTTGGCGAGGAGCAGCCCGATCCGGCGAGGGACGGTGCCACGGCCGGCGGCAAGTGCGGGGTAGCGGAACTCGTCGCCGAAGGAGAGGGCACCGAGCAGCCCGGCACCGAGCGCGGCGGGGGGCAGCGGCAACAGCGAAGGCCAGGCGGCCAGTACGTTCGGCAGCGGAGTACGGCCGTTACGGGCGAGCAGGAGGGACAGCGCCGCCGAGGCGACGAGGGCTACGACGACGATCAGCGTCGTGGTCCTGACCCCGAAGAGGCGACGCAGTTCGTATCGCACCGGGCGCAGCGGGCCGCGGGCCGGTCGCCGCCTGATCGGCGGCGGCAGCTGCGCCGCGCCGGAGTTCACGGCCGGGCGCACACCGGGCTCGGGAACGCCGGCAGCGGTGGCGGGGGCAGCACCGGCTTCCGCCGAGGAGCCGGGACCTTCACAGAGGGGCCCGGATGTGGCGACGGAGCGAACAGGGCCGGAGCTGTCGCCGGGCTTGGTGTCGCCGACCTCGTCCGCGAGCTGATGAATGGGAAGGCCATGCCGGAACGCCGCGTCCCCGATTTCCGCGCAGCTGCTCCCGTAGACGGAGAGGCGGCTGCTGCTCGCTTCGGTGACGACTTCGACGGAGCGCCGGGCGGCGCGTGCCTCGCGGCTGACGATCGCAGCCAGGCGGGCGGCGTGCGGGGAACGGACCGCGACACGAGGACGCAGACGGGTGCGGGAGAAGTCCACGCCGTCCTGGTCGGCGACCAGGCGTCCGGTGTCGATGGTCACCACGTGACCGGCCGACCGGGCGGCCTCCTTGGGATCCTGCGTGGTGTACAGAACCGTGCCGCCCTGATCGGCATGGGACCTGAGCATCCCGTGCAGCCAGTCGGCCTCCCGCGCGGTGAGCCCTTCCGCGGGTTCGTCGAGGATCAGGGTGTGCGGGTCGCCGAGCAGCGCGGAGGCGAGTGCCAGCCTGCGGTCCATGCCCGGGGAGAGCGTGCCGATGCGCTGGTCCCCCAGCCCGGCGAGACCGACGGTGTCGAGCAGGGTATCGGCCCGGGATGCGGGGACTCCGGCAGCGGCGCAGAGCATGCGGAGCTGCCCGCGGGCGGTACGGGCGGGGTGCCCCGGTACGTCCCCGAGCAGCACCCCCACTTCCCGTGCCGGGTGCGCCACGCGATGCAGCGGTCTGCCCCGGAAGTACGTGATGCCCCGTCCCGGCTCAAGTTCGAGCATCAGCCGCAGGGCCGAGGTCTTGCCGGAACCGGGCGGGCCCAGCAGTGCAGTGACGCAGCCGGATCCTGCTTCGAACGTGAGGTCGTCCACGGCGGGCAAAACTCCGCGGTGGCGGGCGCTGGTGAGTCCGATGGCCTGGAGCATCGCTTCTCTCGCAGGAGGTGAGGCCGCTCGACGGCAGAAGGTACCGCAGCACGATAACCCGACATATCGGACTTTTAGCGCAACGCTGGCTCCACGGCGTTCCGGCGAACCCGCATACCTCCGAGTGAACCCGCACCCCCCTTGACCATCGCCCCCTCAGACATCGGCCATCGGCCCTCGGCCCGGAGGGGAGCCACCCCAAAGCCACACCTCACCCGTCGGCCCGGAAGGAACTACGCCAAAGCCACACCTCGGGCATCAGCCCTCAAGGGTCAGACCTCAGGCCGCAGCATCGGCGGATTCAGCACTGTGGCCGAACCCGACCGGAACAACTGGGCGGGACGGCCCCCCTGCCTGGTGGTCGTGCCGCCGGCGGGCACCAGGAAGCCGGGCGTACCCGTCACCTTGCGATGGAAGTTCCTCGGATCGAGCACCACGCCCCACACCGCCTCGTACACCCGGCGCAGCTCACCGACGGTGAATGCGGGCGGGCAGAAAGCGGTGGCCAGTGAGGAGTACTCGATCTTGGAACGGGCCCGCTCCACGCCGTCGGCGAGAATCCGGGCATGGTCGAAAGCCAGAGGCGCCTGACTCTCGCCGTCCCGTCCGTAGCCTCCCTCCGGCCCGAGCAGGTCCTCGACCGGGGCCCAGCGCGCACTGTTCGCGTCACCGCCCGCCCGCGGTGCGGGCAGATCAGGGGCCAGTGCGAGATGGGCGACGCTGACGACCCTCATACGAGGATCGCGCGCAGGGTCGCCGTACGTGGCGAGCTGTTCGAGATGGGCCCCATTGCCGACCGCGGGGGTCGCCGGGTCGTGTGCACACAGCCCCGTCTCCTCGACGAGTTCGCGCGCCGCCGCGGCGCCCAGGTCCTCGTCGGCCCTGACGAAACCGCCGGGCAGCGCCCATCTGCCCTGGAAGGGCGTCTCACCTCGGCGTACCACCAGGGCACAGAGCGCGTGACGGCGCACCGTGAGCACGACCAGGTCGACGGTGACAGCGAAGGGCGGGAAGGTCGACGGGTCGTAGGGCGGCATGCCGTGATCATAGTCGTCTGCCTGACGATAAACACTCCCTTCGTGATGCTGTTCATCGGTCACGGCGCCCGGCGGGACCGACGGTGCGGTGCCGGGATCCGGCACCGCACCGTGCTCATCGCCCGGTCCTCGTCCCGCGACGCCCCTGGGTGCGCGATTGTCCGGCCCGGCGTCGGCCCAGCGCCGTACCGGGCCGGGCGGAACCGGTCCGCGTCCGGCGCTGCCCGGCTGTCTGTGCCTGTACCGGACGGGCCCCCGCGACCCGTCCCGCACCGTGACCGCGCCGTACCGTCCGGGTGCCGCGCTCACCGCGCAGGCAGCGTCGCAGCGTCTCCGGATCGAGGCCCTGGTTGCAGGCCTCGTGCAGCAGCTGGGCAAAGGTGTATCCGGGATCCAGCCGCAGGGCGAGGCCCAGTGCCACCCTCGCCGCCGGCTCGTCACCGGTCGACCACGAGACCCAACCCGCCAGTGTGAGCGGAGCCGCCGCATGCTCCTCGTACGGCGCGACACAGCGGCGCGCCAGCGCCCGCCACAGTCTCAGCGCGGACTCCGCCTCGGGCCCTTCCATCCACTCCGCGGCCCTGTCCCGGGTCTCCCGGTCCTGGAGCCCCAGAATCGCCGTGGCCGCCTCCTCATGGCTGATCAGCCGGTCGTCGTTGAGGTCGGAGAGCGAAGGCGTTGCCGCCGGGGCCCGGCCGATGCGCTTCATGAGCCGTCGGGCCAGTTTCAGAGTGGCGTCGCTGACCTCCCTGCGGTTCTCCTCGTCGAGGAGTTTGGGCACCAGTGCGGACCCGGCCGAGTCCAGGGCCAGCTGCTGCTCCCGGCCTGTCACACCCGACTGGGGCGTCAGCCTGGCCTCCATCTCGCGCAGCGATCCCCGTACCTGAACACCGGCGTACGTCGCTGCCGCCGCCATCACAGAGGTGCCGGGCATCGCCAACGGGTTTCCCTCGGCCGGGCAGCAGCGGGCGTCGGGGCAGACGTAGGACCAGAACCTGTTGCCCGAGATGCAGAGAGCTTCGAGCACGGGCACGTCCAATGCCCCGCAGGCGGTCCGCAGCCGCTGGGCGAAGGGGCGCAGCCGTTCCATGGTCTGGTTGCCGGATTCTCCTTCGGCAGGATCCTGGCAGAGGAAGACGACGATCGCGTCCGGTCGCCCGCCGCGCCGCTCGCTCCCCTTGATCAGGCACTCGGCGAGCTGCTCGGCGACGGATGGCCACTCCTGCTCGGACTGCGGAATACCGAGCCTCAGGCGCCCGCCGAAGCGGCCACGGCCGCCGTGCAGGGCAACCATGACCACGCTGTCGTTCGGATGGAATCCCATGAGATACGGGAGGGCGTCGGCCAGCTCTGCGGGCCCACGCAGGGTGATCTGCTGCTCGTCGGACGGGCCGGTGGATTCGTGGTGCTTGTTCATGGGATGACCGTCCCCCGGCCGGGCAAATTCCGCGACCCCCTGTGGATAACTTATCCACAGGGGCCGCGCGGTCGTTCGCGGTTTGTCGTACCCATCGGGTTGCATGGGGGGATGACCAACGCAGACCGTACAGAGCTCAGGGCTTCGGCCGATTCCGTACTGGCACGACTTGTCGGGGACGCCTCCGGCACTGCCCGGCTGCGCGAGGACCAGTGGCGGGCCATCGAGGCACTCGTCGCCGACAAGCGCAGAGCGCTGGTCGTTCAGCGGACCGGCTGGGGAAAGTCCGCCGTGTACTTCGTCGCCACATCGCTGCTGCGCGCGCAGGGCAGTGGGCCCACCGTGATCGTCTCGCCCCTGCTGGCGCTGATGCGCAACCAGGTCGCGGCCGCGGCCAGGGCCGGCATCAGCGCGCGGACGATCAACTCGTCCAACACCGAGGAGTGGGACACCGTGCAGGCCGAGGTGGCCGCCGGCGAAGTGGATGTGCTGCTGGTCAGCCCCGAGCGGCTCAACAATCCCGATTTCCGCGACCAGGTCCTGCCCAGGCTCGCCGCCGCGACCGGGCTGCTCGTGGTCGACGAGGCGCACTGCATCTCCGACTGGGGCCACGACTTCCGGCCCGACTACCGGCGGCTTCGGACCATGCTCGCCGATCTGCCCGCAGGCGTGCCCGTGCTCGCGACCACCGCCACCGCCAATGCCCGCGTGACAGCTGACGTCGCGGAACAGCTGGGCACAGGCGCGGGGACGGACGCGCTGGTCCTGCGCGGGCCGCTGGACCGGGAGAGCCTCAGCCTCGGTGTCCTGCAACTGCCCAATGCCGCGCACCGGCTGGCCTGGCTCGGCGACCACCTCAAAGAACTCCCCGGTTCGGGGATCATCTACACCCTGACGGTCGCGGCGGCCGAGGAGATCACCGCGTACCTCCGCCAGTGCGGTCATACCGTCGCCTCGTACACCGGCCGTACGGAGAACGCCGACCGGCAGCAGGCCGAGGACGATCTGCTCGCCAACCGCGTCAAGGCCCTGGTGGCGACCTCCGCGCTGGGCATGGGATTCGACAAGCCCGACCTCGGCTTCGTCGTCCACCTGGGCTCGCCCTCCTCCCCCATCGCGTACTACCAGCAGGTGGGCCGTGCGGGCCGCGGTGTCGAGCACGCCGAGGTGTTGTTGCTCCCGGGCAAGGAGGACGAAGCGATCTGGCAGTACTTCGCGTCGGTCGCCTTCCCCCCGGAGGAGCAGGTCCGGCGCACGATCGATGCGCTGGCCCAGGCGGGCCGGCCGCTCTCGCTGCCCGCTCTGGAACCGCTGGTCGACCTGCGGCGCACCCGCCTGGAGACCATGCTCAAGGTGCTCGACGTCGACGGCGCGGTCCGCCGGGTCAAGGGGGGCTGGGTCGCCACGGGCGAGCCCTGGGTCTACGACTCCGAGCGGTACGCCTGGGTGGCGCGCCAGCGGGCCACCGAGCAGCAGGCGATGCGCGACTACGCGACGACGGACGGCTGCCGGATGGAGTTCCTTCGCCGCCAGTTGGACGACGAGGAAGCGACCGCATGCGGACGTTGTGACAACTGTGCCGGAGCCCGTTTCGACGAGGCCGTCTCCGCGGCCGCCCTGGACACCGCGCGGGGCGAGCTCGGCCGGCCCGGCGTCGAGGTGGAACCCCGCAAGATGTGGCCGACCGGCCTGGCCGCGGTGGGCGTCGATCTCAAGGGCCGGATCCCCGCAGGCGAGTTGTCCGGCACCGGCCGGGCACTGGGACGCCTCTCCGATATCGGCTGGGGCAACAGGCTGCGCCCCATGCTCGCGGCCCAGGCGCCGGACGCTCCGGTACCGGACGATGTGGCCGAAGCCGTGGTGACCGTGCTGGCCGACTGGGCCAGGGGGCCGGGGGGCTGGGCGCCCGGTGCGGTGGACGCCGTCCCCCGGCCGGTCGGCGTCGTCACCGTGGCCTCGTACAGCAGGCCGCAGCTCATCCAGTCCCTCGGCAGCCGTATCGCCGAGATCGGGCGAATGCCACTGCTGGGCAGCGTCGGCCATGCTCCGGGAGCCGAAGGGGCCCGGATCTCGCAGACCAACAGCGCCCAGCGGGTCCGGTCACTCCATGAGCGGCTCGTCGTGGGGCCCGAGCTGGCCGAGGCCCTGGCGGCGGCCGACGGGCCCGTCCTGCTCGTGGACGATCTCTCGGACACCGGCTGGACCCTCGCGGTAGCCGCCCGGCTTCTGCGGCGGGCCGGCGCTGACGGCGTGTTTCCGCTGGTCCTCGCCGTTCAGGCGTGACAGGTGGCGTCATCCGTTGCCGGACTGGGCAGGGATATCCGTGTCATTACGGCTGATTACCGTCAGCTGCGCCAATTGCTCGTTGCCGCCTGCCGATACGCCAGGAAGAATTGGACTCGCTCCCCGCACGGTCTATTCGCGGGCCCGGAAGGGCTGTGCCGCGGCGCGCCCTCACCCGACCCTGCCCGCATCGTGGGCGCGTATGCGAAGGGAGGACCGTGACCTTCGGATTCGCTCCGTCCGCAGCCACTTCCATGTCGCCGGCCGCCGACTCCGCCAACCGCCTGGGCAGAATGCTCGAACCGGCCGAGTGGGCAGCGGCGGGCATACCGCTGCTGCGCAGCCCGCGCGAGGTGGTCAGCGGTCTGCACGCCAGGCACCGGCCGACCCCGCAAACCGCGGTCGTCGCCGTGCTCGACCACGAGGAACGCCTGACGGCCAGCGCCTCGTTCGCCCGTCGTTCGGTGACGGCGGACGGCTGGGAATTCCGTAACTCCCTGCTGGCGCACCTGCGCCGCGTCATCCCGCACGATCTCCGCCGCCGCACTCCCGTCCGTACCGCGGTACTGCTCTACTGCCGCGAGGGGGACGAGCGTTGGACGGAGGAGGACGGGGCCTGGATGTGGGGGCTGCGCGACGCCTGCACCCTGCACGGGTTGCGGTGCGGCGCGTACATCACGCTGACCCGCGGCGGCTGGCAGGTGCTCGGCGAGGGGCGCGGTGGCCGTCGCCCCAACTCCACGTCGCAGCCGTCCGCTCTCGCGGACACCGCGCGGGGCCAGGACCCTGGCCCTCTGCGCACGGGCGGCGGCGCGGTCCAGGCGTTGAACCGCACCGCGGCTCGCTGACCCGGGCCGTTGGGCCCGGCCGCCCTGATGGGCAGCCGGGTCACCACGGACCGGCAGGCGGTGCGGCTCGGACAGCCACACCTAACACGGCGATATCCGCCGCAGCTCAGACACCCGCGCCGAGCAGGGCGGTGACCCGCTGCGGGTCACCGCAGACGATCAGCAGGGCTCCGGCGCGGCTCTGCGCCGCGGACAGCGCACGGGCGGCGGTGTCGTCGTCGACGGCACCGTTGACCGCGATGATCACCACCGGTCGCGACGTCACCCGGTCCGCCGCTGCGGCACCGGCGAAGAACACGTCGTCGCCCGCTTCGTGCTGTGCCCAGTAGGCGGCTTCACCGAAGGAGAGCTCGTGCGTCGCCCACGGGTGCTGCTCACCAGTGGTGAGCACCAGGATGTCGCCGGGTGCTCGGCCGGAGTCGAGCAGCAGGTCCACCGCCTCGTCGGCGGCGTCGAGCGCACCTTCGACCGCGGCAGGGATCACCTGGAGCTGGGGTGCGGAACGATTCTCCGGCCGGGCCGCCTGGGGCCGGACGGAGTTGGAGTGCGGGCGCGGCGCCGGGGGCGCGGGCCTCGCGGGGCCGGGACCCGGACGACCGGGGCGCGGCATGGCCGCGGAACGCGGACCGGGTACGGGACGGGGGGTCGACGCGGTGCGGCCGGTGGCCGGCGTGGCGCGGGGACCCTGGGCGCTCTCGTGAATCTGAGGCTCCTCGGGGATGAGAGGCATGGGTGGTTGTCTATCAAACGCCGACGCGCGAGGCATCAGCGGGTGGGCACATGTGCGCGATCAGAAGTCGAAGCCGAGCTGGCCCCCGCTTTCCAGTGCGGCCGCCTCGGCGGAGAAGCGGACCTTCTTGAGGTGCTGCCACCTGGGCAGCGCGTCGAGGTAGGACCACGAGAGGCGGTGATGGGCGGTGGGGCCCTGCTCCTCCAGCGCGGCCCTGTGCACAGGGGACGGGTAGCCGGCGTTGGCAGCGAAGGCGAAGTCCGCGTACTCGCCGGAATCCGCGCCCAGTTCGGCCATCACGGCGTCCCTGCGGACCTTCGCGATCACCGAAGCCGCGGCAACCGCGATGCAGGACTGGTCGCCCTTGATGACCGTGCGCACCTGCCAGGGCGGGCCCAGGTAGTCGTGTTTGCCGTCCAGGATCACCGCGTCGGGTCGCACCGGCAGCGCTTCCAGGGCCCGCACGGCGGCAAGCCGGAGCGCTGCGGTCATTCCGAGCTCATCGATCTCCTGCGGTGTGGCGTCGCCGAGGGCGTACGCGGTGACCCAGCGCTCCAGCAGCGGCGCGAGCTCCGCGCGGCGCTTCGGGCTGATCAGCTTGGAGTCGGTGAGCCCGGGAGGCGGCTTACGGAGGCCGGTGACCGCGGCACACACGGTGACCGGTCCGGCCCACGCTCCGCGTCCGACCTCATCGACACCGGCGATGGTCTTGGCACCGGTGGTGGCGCGCAGTGAGCGCTCGACGGTGTGCGTGGGTGGTTCGTACGGCATGGCGCCAGCAAGCGTACGCCGATGGGGGCGTCCAGAACACCCCGGGGCGCACCTGGGCCGTCCCCGTCCGGCAACCCGGCGCCGGACGGGGACGGGGAGGCCCTTCACGCGAAGACGTGGAAGCCCCTCGGCAAGAGACGTGGAAGCCCCTCGCGCAGAGACGTGGAGGCCCCTCGTACGGGACGTGGAGCGAGGCGCGACGCGGAAGCCTCAGCGCGGGTCGGCGCGGAAGAACGGGACCGCGACCTGATCGATCAGGTCGGCGATGTCCTCATCGGTCCATTCACTTCCGCACACCTTGCTGCGATACATCATCATCGCGGGGATGACATCGAAAGCCAGCCCGCGCAGCGCGTCGGCACGCACCTCGCCGCGATCGACACCCCTGCTCACCACTTCTCTGATGAGAGCGGTCGTCGGCCCGATCACACCATTGAGGATCACCGACTGGAACCGTTCGGCCGTGTCCGCATCACATTCGTGAAGGACTGCTCGCAGCGCGGAGCCCGACTTGGAGAGCATGGCGTCACGGAGTCCGCAGCACAGCTGGTAGAGGTCCTCGCGGATGTTCCCGTAGTCCGGCGCATCACTGATGGCCGGCAGGGCGCTGCGCAGCGCGTCCGCGACCAGGTCCTCCTTGGAGGGCCAGCGCCGGTAGATCGCGGCCTTGCCCGTCTGGGCACCGGCCGCGACGCCCTCCATCGTCAGCCCGCTCCAGCCGACCGTACTCAGCCGCTCCAGCGCGGCATCGAGGATCGCGCGTTCGAGCACGGGCCCGCGGCGGCGCAGGGACACCACCGGCTGCCG
The DNA here is from genome assembly GCF_036013915.1 of Streptomyces sp. NBC_00464. NCBI lineage: Bacteria > Bacillati > Actinomycetota > Actinomycetes > Kitasatosporales > Streptomycetaceae > Streptomyces > Streptomyces sp. NBC_00464. The sequence continues at coordinate 1,405,771 of NZ_CP107899.1, forward strand.
GGCGGCGGCGGCCGATCGCGAAGTAACCATGAGCTTCTCTCCATCGGAACAGGTCGGCACGCCCGCACCGGCCGGCGCTCAGGACCGGGCGGACAGTGGCTGGACGGGCGTCGCAACGGATCGGCCCGGGACTGAGCAGGCCCCGGACCGGACGGCGGGATCCGGACGCGGCACGACAACGAAGGATTCAGTGAACGCTTGCGTTCACTGAAGGGGACTCACTAACGTTGACGCGACAGTGAACGGATCCGTTCACTAATTCACTTGTGGGGGACCCATAGTGACAACCTCTCAGTTAGAAGCACAAAGCGCACCGGGCGCAGCACGACGGCAGGGACGCCCGGGGGTCGCCCTGGCCGTCATCGCCGCCTGCCAGTTGATGGTTGTGCTCGACTCCACGATCGTCAACATCGCCCTCCCGCACATCCAGGATGCGCTCAGCTTCTCGACCACCGATCTCTCCTGGGTCCTCAGCGCCTACACGCTCACCTTCGGCGGCCTGCTGCTTCTCGGCGGCCGCGCCGGAGACATTCTGGGCCGCCGCCGCGTCTTCATGACAGGCATCCTGGTCTTCACACTGGCCTCGCTGCTGGGCGGATTCGCCCAGGAACCCTGGCAGTTGCTCGCGGCCCGCGCACTCCAGGGCATCGGTGGCGCCATCGCCTCGCCGACGTCACTGGCCCTGATCACCACCACGTTCCCGGAAGGCCCCGAGCGCAACCGCGCGTTCGGTGTCTTCGCCGCGGTATCCGCCGGCGGCGGGGCGATCGGCCTGCTGGCGGGCGGGCTGCTCACCGAATGGCTCGACTGGCGCTGGGTCTTCTTCGTCAACGTGCCGATCGGTGTGCTGATCGCCGTCCTGGCGCCGCTGTACATCAATGAGTCGAAGAAACATCCGGGCCGCTTCGACATCTCGGGGGCACTGACCTCGACGCTCGGAATGGCCTCGCTCGTGTACGGGTTCATCCGGGCCTCCGAGGAGGGCTGGCGGGACTCCCTCACCCTGGGCTCGTTCGGCGCCGCGGTGATCCTGCTCGCCTCGTTCGTCCTCATCGAGATGCGCGCCAAGGAACCGATCACTCCGCTGCGGATGTTCGCCGACCGCAATCGTTCCGGAACGTACGTGATCATGCTCTGCCTGGCCGCGGCCATGTTCGGCATGTTCTTCTTCATCGTGCTGTTCGTGCAGAACGTACTGGCGTACAGCCCCATCGAATCGGGCCTTGCCTTCCTGCCGGTGACCGTCGCGATCATCGTGGGAGCGGGACTCTCACAGCGGTTCCTCCCGGTGCTCGGACCGAAGCCCTTCATGGTCACGGGCTCGGCGCTCACCGGTGTGGGTCTGGTCTGGCTCACGTTCATCTCGCCGGACAGTTCCTACCTGTCCGGGGTCCTGGGCCCGATGCTCGTGTTCGGCTTCGGCATGGGGCTGAACTTCGTGACTCTCACCCTGACGGCGGTCTCCGGAGTCGCCCAGCACGAGGCCGGGGCAGCCTCCAGCCTCCTCAACGCGAGCCAGCAGGTCGGCGGTTCGCTGGGCCTCTCCATCCTGGTCACGGTCTTCGGTACGGCGAGCCGCACCGAGGCGGAGAAGCAGGTTCCGCAGTTCCTGGCGCAGGCCTCGCCGGAGCAGAAGGCGGAGTTCGGCAAGACGCAGGAACTGCCCGGGAGCTGGGGCCACGCCGTGCTCTCCCAGGGCATCTCGACCGCGTTCCTCGCCGCGGTGGCCATGGCCGGCCTCGCCCTGCTGACCGCACTGTTGGTGATCCGGGTGCGCAAGAGCGATCTGGAGGCACTGAGCGGAAAGGCGTCTGCGGGGGGACCGGCCGCTTAGCACCCGGAGCCGGATCGCACCGGGCGCGGGCCGCCCCCGAGGGGACGGCCCGCGCCCGGTGCGGTGCACTCTGCCGATCAGTACGGGTCGTACGGGTCGTAGGAGTCGTCCACGCCCTCGCGTTCGCTCCCGTTCTCCCCCGCCCCCAGCCCACGGCAGTCGCGCGCACTGAACGCGGGGTCCCGGTCCCCGAGGATGTCCCGAGCCCTCGCCTCGCCCCAACTCGTGGCATACCAGGGCTCGTCCGAGTCACGCAGCGTCCGCTGGATCTTCTCCAGGGCGCAGGAGCGCAGCGGCTCCGGCAGGGTGTCGAGGGCGGGCACGGCATCGGCCGAGAGGCCGCTGAGGTACTCGATGTCGATCGAGTGATCGCTGCGGTGGTAGCGCTCGACGTTCTGTTCCGCGATCAGGCCGTCGGGCGAGATCAGTCCGAAGGCCAGGACGCCCACGGCCGCGCTCGCCGCGACGGCTCGCGGCAGCAGCTTCGCGCCGAAGACACCGGCTGCCATGATCAGTACGAGCACCACACCCAGCCACAGCTCGACCGCTGCCACGGAAATCCGCAGCCTCGTCAGGCCGTACGCATCGACGTAGAGGTCCATGCGTCGCAACGCGGAGGCGACGACGACGAGTGTGAGCAGGCACAACGTGCCGAGCACTCCGCGGACGAGCGTACGGTCGCGTGCTCCGCCGCGCGGCGCCCAGCGCAGTGCGAGCGCGATGACCAGCAGAGTGAGCAGCGTGGCCCAGAGCAGCTGCCAGAATCCCTCGCGGGCGTACTCGGAGTAGCTGAGATCGGTCTCCGCCATCACCTTGTCGTACCCGCCGAGGAGCACCGTGAGCTGAATGGCGAGGAAGGCGGCGAAGAGCAGGTTCAGGACGACCAGCGGCAGGGCCCATTCCAGCCGCCCGCGCGCCTTCCCCGGACGTACCGTCAGCCCGTCCCAGCGCACGGGGGCCGCAGCGGTGTACGCGGCGGCGAGCGCGCCGACGAGGCCGAGCGCGCCGAGGAAGAACCGCCACGGCCCGTCGCCGACGGACACATCGGGGATCAGGCTGCCGAGTACATCGGCGAACGCGGCGTCGGCGCTCGCGAAGAGCGCCCCGAACACCACGAGCAGGACGACCGCCACGACCGTGGACCTGAAGGCCACGCCCCAGCGGCCCCGGGAGCCCGACATCCGGTCGCGTACACCGCGGGCGCCCCAGCCCAGCGCTTCGGCGACGGAGGTGAGCAGGCCCAGCGAGCCGAGAAATATCCCGAGCCAGCTACGGCTGCCGTGCAGCGCGAGCGAGCCGAGGGCGAAGGCGGACACGATGGCGAGGAAGCTCGGCCAGCCCGCGTCGCGGAGTGCGGGGACGACGAGCAGAGCCAGCCCGCCGACCGCCCAGACAGCGGTCCAGGGGCGCAGCCGGCGTGCCGTCGCGCGGGCGGCGAAATACGCCGCGAGCGCTGCGGGAAGCGCCACGACGAGCAGGTTCAGGCCGATGCCCTCGCCGAGCAGCAGGGCACTGAGCAGTCCGGTGGCGAGTACGGCCCAGAGCGTGGCGCCCGGAATGGCTGCCGGCGTGACCGGGCGGAGCCGCGAGATCTCCGAAGGAGTCTGCTTGGTCTGCCCCCACGGATTGGGCTGCGCCGGCCGCACCTGCTGCGCGTAGGCGGGGACCCTCGGGGGTTCCGGCGGCCCGGGCGTCGAAGGCTGCGGTGCGGTGGAGCGCGGCTGCGGGACCCCGGGGCGCTCGGGCTCCCGCGGGCCCGCGCCGGTCGGTGGCGCCCCGGAACCGTCGTCCGGCCGAGCCTTCGCGGGCCTCTCGGCCGACACCGGCCGGGCCTCCCCGGGCGTGGTCGCCGGTTCGGAGACCCCCGACGCCCGGGACAGCCCCGACTGCCCGGACGCCGCTGGCGGCTCGGCTGCTCCTGACGCCCCGGGCACTCCCGACGGCTCGGCCGCCCCCGATGCTCCGGGCGCACGCTCCGGCCGGGGTGATTCTGACGTGTGATCTGACACGGGACCCCTCCCCACCGAGGTCCGCTCACGCGAGCCCTGGCCAGCGCGGCCCCCCGGCGTCTCATTCGGTGCACACCCGTCATGATGATCACTGCGGGCGGCGTGGCCGAAAGAGTAACCCCCCGTGACGGACGTCACCCGTACGGAGTAATGCTGTGGCAGTTCCGTGACAGTCGGCAGTCGGCAGTCGAAGGCTGCTTACCGCGACATCCAGGCGGGCAGCTCTTCCGTCTGTGCCGTCCACTGCGCCGGCGGCGCCCCCGCCGTGCCTGCCGCGACCACTCCGCCGACGATCGCGCACGTCGTGTCGACGTCACCGCCTGCCTGTGCGGTCACCCAGAAGGCCTGCTCGAAGTCGCCGAGGCTGCGCGCCGCGGACCAGAGAGCGAAGGGGACGGTGTCGTGCGCACTGGTACGGCGCCCGTTGCCGAGGACGGCGGCGACCGTGCCCGCGTCCTTGTAGTCCAGCATGTCACGGGCCCTGCGCAGTCCGGCGCCGACCGCGCTGCGCGGCACGAGCGCGATCACGCCGTCCAGAAGATCCGTCGGGCTCGGTGGTCCGGTGGGCGAGGCCGCCAGCGAGGCGGCCGCCGCGACCGCCATCGCACCGACGACGGCCTCCCGGTGCTGGTGCGTGGTGTACGAGGAGATCTCGGCCTGGTGCGTGGCCTGCTCGGGATCGTCCGCGTACCAGGCGCCGAGCGGCGCGATGCGCATCGACGAGCCGTTGCCCCACGAGCCCTGGCCCTGGAAGAGCGAGGAGGCCAGCTCGCGCCAGTCGCCACCCTCCCGGACCAGCCTGAGCAGGCGGTTCACGGCGGGGCCGTATCCCCGGTCGAAGTCGTGGTGCACTGCGAAGGAGTGGGCGAGGGCGTCCTGGTCGATACGGCCGTGCTGCCCCAGCACAGCCAGCACCGAGGCGGCCATCTCGGTGTCGTCGGTCCACTGCCAGGGCCCGGGGGGCAGGGCTCGGTCCTTCAGGAGCGGATAGTTGGCGGGCACAAAGAACTGGGAGCCCAGGGCGTCTCCCACGGAGAGGCCACGCAGGCTGGCAAGGGCGCGTTCGAAGCGCTGGTCGGAAGCGGATTCGGTCATCGCCTCCACTCTATCCGGTGATGCCGTACGGCTCAGGGGTACGCCAGCGCTCGAACGGCCTGTCCAGCGTGTAACGGCCGTCCTTGCCGAGTACCAGCGTCCGGGATTCCCCGTTGCCGGGATTGGACAGCGATTCGAATTCGGCCACGGACCAGTGGAACCAGCGCATGCAGAACAGCCGCATCGTCAGTCCGTGCGTGACCAGCAGGACGTTCTGCGGGTGGTCGGGGTCCTCGAAGCTCCGGTACAGGCTCTCCAGGAACGCACCCACCCGGTCGTACACGTCCGCACCCGACTCGCCCTGCGCGAAGCGGTAGAAGAAGTGCCCATAGGCGTCCCGGTACGCCTTCTGGAGGCGGACGTCGTTCCGGTCCTGCCAGTTCCCCCAGTCCTGCTCGCGCAGCCGGGGCTCCTCGCGCACCCGGACGCTTTCGAGATCCAGCCCGAGGGACCGGAACGTCTCGTGCGTACGGCGATAGGGCGAGACGTACACACTCACCCGCTCCCCGTCGAAGAGCTCGCGCAGCCGCACCCCCGTCTCACGGGACTGCCGCAGCCCGGCCGGGGTGAGCCTCAGTGCGTGGTCGGGCTCGCGCTCGTACACGGTGTCATCGGCATTGCCCTCGGACTCGCCGTGCCTGACGAGGACAATGCGTTGCGGTCTTGCCATGTACCGACCCTAGATCGAGTCGCCGCCGTTCGAGCAGTTGTCCGGAACTCGACCGTGCATGTCGCCGAGGAAATCGCGGTCGCCCCGGCCGGGTCACACGGTCCAGGCCGGTTCGAGCTGGACGACATCGCCGGCCAGCGAGACCACGTCGTCCTCGGTCTGCGCCCGCTGCGAGAGCCGGTCCACGCTCCCCGGCCGGTACTTGCCGCGCTCGGCGCTCGACTGCCACATCGACAGAACCAGAAACTCGTGTCCGGGCGCCTCGCCGAAGACGCCGCGCAGCATCCCGGGTGATCCGGCCATCGCGGGATTCCACACGCGCTGCTGCATCAGCGCAAAGTGCTCCACCCGGTCCTCATGGACCCTGCTGTGCGCGACCCTGACCACATCCGCGTCGGTGAAGTGGGGTTCGAAGCCGGTCTTCACGTCGAAGCGGTACTCGAACAACTTGACCTGGATGTCGTTGCACGTACCGGCCTGCGCGGCAGCCAGGGCGTCATGGCCGCGCGCCATGAACGAGTCGTAGAAGACCCTGTTCTCCCAGAACGCGAAGACATGGGCGACCTCCGGCCGGCTGCGGCTCCAGCCACCGCCCTGACCCCTGAACCCCGGCTCACCCAGTAGCCCCGCCCACTTCCGCTGCTCCCGCTCGAAACCGCGACGGTCACCCACATTGCAGCGAATCCACTTGACCAGCACTGCATCATCGTACGGGTGACGGACGTGGCGTGGGTCACGCTCTGTCGGAGTGCATCAGAACCGGTCATGGCCGATCACACAATGATCGCCATGACCTCGCTGCATGCCAACCCGCTGTTCGAACGCCTCGATTCGGCAGAACGGATCCTCGTCGCCGGTGCGGGCGGAGGCTTCGACATCTACGCCGGGCTCCCCCTCGCGCTCTCCCTGATCCACCGGAACAAACAGGTGCAGTTCGCCAATCTGTCCTTCAGTGCGCTCGAAGGGCTCCCCCTCGACTCCTGGCTCGCCCCCGACCTCGCCGTCATCACCCCCGAAACCTCCCTCCACCAGCCGTACTTCCCGGAGCGGACCCTCGCGCAGTGGCTCACCCTGCACGGCTACCCGGGCCGCGTCCACGCCCTGTCCCGTACGGGCGTGCAGCCGCTGCGCGACGCCTACCGTGCGCTGATCGAGCGGTACGACATCGACGCGGTCGTTCTCGTCGACGGGGGTACCGACATCCTGATGAGGGGCGACGAATCCGGCCTGGGGACCCCGGAGGAGGACCTGACCAGCGTCGCGGCGCTCTCCGCGATCGAAGGACCGGACCGGCTGGTCGTCTCCATCGGCTTCGGCGTCGACGCCTACCACGGCGTGAGCCACGGACTCGTCCTGGAGAACATCGCCGCGCTCGAACGCGACGGCGCGTACCTGGGCGCGTTCTCCGTGCCCCGTACGACCCGCGAGGGCGCGCTGTTCCTCGACGCGGTGGCCCATGCCCAGGAGCACACACCCGATCATCCGAGCATCGTCAACGGATCGATCGCCGCGGCGGTCCGGGGAGAGTTCGGAGACGTCAGGTTCACCTCGCGCACCAGCAACAGCGAGCTGTTCATCAATCCACTGATGTCGCTGTACTTCGCCTTCGAACTGGAGGGAATCGCCCGCAACTGCCTCTATCTGGACCGCATCGAGCACACCCACCTCATGCGTCAGGTCAGCAGCGCGATCGAGGCGTTCCGGGACGAGGTGCGCGGCCGCCCGCCGCGCCGGATCCCGCATTGAGACACCGGGTCCCCCACGGTGGCGCGATTACGCCCCTCACCCCCAAGCCGGTTGGTTCCAGCGGCCGTTACGGACATGATCGGGTGATAGAACCGGACCGACGGCCCCGCGCGAAGGAGCGAAGTCCGATGAGCACTCCCAACAAGGACATCGAGAAGATCGAGGTCAGGGTCAAGTGGGATCCCAGCCCGCACGGCGAGCCCGCCAACGACCTCGACATCATCGCGGCGACCTATCCGGCCGAGGAGCCGTACGGCAGCCCCGCGTATCTCGTGCACTTCGACAGCCGCGCGCCCGACGGCACCATCACACTCAACCGCGACAGCAGGACCGGTCAGGGCCTGGGGTACGACGAGGTCATGACGCTGGAGCTGGACCGGCTCTCGGAGGCGTACTCCCGGGTCGTGGTCGGTGTCGCCATTCAGCAGCGCGACGGCCACAAGGCGTTCGGGGCGATAGAGAACACCGCCGTGCAGATCCGTGAGGGTTACACCGTCCTGTCCGAGGACGACTTCTCGGCGGTCGGTGCGGCGACTGCGGCCGTCATCGCCGAGTTCGTGAGGGACTCCTCCGGGGTCTGGAACTTCCACGACACGGTGCGCGGATTCGACGGGGACGCCGACTCGTTCGCCGCGGCCATGGGAAGCCGTCCGCCCGGAGCGTGACGCGCCGGGCGGACAAGCGAAGGGGGCGGGCAGGAACTCCACGATCGGAGTCCTGCCCGCCCCCTTCGGCAAGGCCGTAGCCCCTCTCGGGGCATCCGGTTCGGTCAGCTGCAACCGCTGGTCGAGCCGCAGCCCTCGCAGATGTAGCAGGAACCGGCGCGCTGCATCTTCGTACCGCAGGAGAAGCAGAGCGGCGCGTCGGCACTGATGCCGAGCTGCATCTCGACCAGTTCGGCCGAGGTGTGCGCCGTCTTCGGAGCCGGCGTGCCGGCCTCCTGCACCGGGGCCACGGCCTTCAGCGGCTCCGGCTGCCGCACCGGGGCCGACTGGGCCAGGCTCTCGGCCTCCAGCTGCTCCTCCTCGAACGTCGGCTCGTAGGAGCCGGTGTCGAGGTGGCGCTGACGCTCCTCGGCGGAGTGGATACCGAGTGCCGAGCGGGTCTCGAAGGGCAGGAAGTCCAGCGCCAGGCGGCGGAAGATGTAGTCGACGATCGACTGCGCCATCCGCACGTCCGGGTCGTCCGTCATGCCGGCCGGCTCGAAGCGCATGTTGGTGAACTTCGAGACGTACGTCTCCAGCGGAACGCCGTACTGCAGGCCCACCGAGACGGCGATGGAGAAGGCGTCCATCATGCCCGCGAGGGTCGAGCCCTGCTTGGACATCTTCAGGAAGACCTCGCCGAGACCGTCGTCCGGGTAGGAGTTGGCGGTCATGTAACCCTCGGCGCCGCCCACCGTGAAGGAGGTGGTGATGCCGGGCCGGCCCTTGGGCAGACGCTTGCGGACCGGGCGGTACTCGACGACCTTCTCGACCGCGGTACGGATGGTGTCCTCGGCCTTGGCCGTGACGGCCTCCTTCTCCTTCTCCTTGGTCTTCGCGGAGAGGGGCTGGCCGACCTTGCAGTTGTCGCGGTAGATCGCGAGCGCCTTGACGCCCATCTTCCACGCCTCGAAGTAGACCTCTTCGACGTCCTCGACGGTGGCCGTCTCCGGCAGGTTCACCGTCTTGGAGAGCGCACCGGAGATCCACGGCTGGATGGCCGCCATCATCCGGACGTGGCCCATCGCGGAGATGGAACGCTCGCCCATCGCGCAGTCGAAGACCTCGTAGTGCTCGGTCTTCAGGCCGGGGGCGTCGATCACGTTGCCGTTCTCGGCGATGTGGGCGACGACCGCCTCGATCTGCTCCTCCTGGTAACCCAGGCGGCGCAGGGCCTGCGGGACGGTGCCGTTGACGATCTGCATCGAGCCGCCGCCGACCAGCTTCTTGAACTTGACCAGGGCGAGGTCGGGCTCGAGGCCGGTGGTGTCGCAGGACATCGCGAGACCGATGGTGCCGGTGGGCGCGATGACCGAGGCCTGCGCGTTACGGAAACCGTTCTTCGCGCCGAGGCGGATGACGTCCTGCCAGGCCTCCGTCGCGGCGGCCCAGACGGGGTTGTCCAGGTCGTCGGCGTGCACGGCCACCGCGTTGGCGTCGGCGTGCTGCTTCATCACGCGCTGGTGCGGCTCGGCGTTGCGGGCGTAGCCGTCGTACGGGCCGACGACCGCGGCCAGCTCGGCGGAGCGCTTGTACGAGGTGCCGGTCATCAGCGAGGTGATGGCACCGGCGAGCGCGCGGCCGCCGTCGCTGTCGTACGCGTGGCCGGTCGCCATCAGCAGGGCGCCGAGGTTGGCGTAACCGATGCCCAGCTGACGGAAGGCGCGGGTGTTCTCACCGATCTTCTCGGTGGGGAAGTCCGCGAAGCAGATGGAGATGTCCATCGCGGTGATGACCAGCTCGACGACCTTGGCGAAGCGCTCGGACTCGAAGGACTGGTTGCCCAGGCCGTCGTCCTTGAGGAACTTCATCAGGTTCAGCGAGGCGAGGTTGCACGAGGTGTTGTCCAGGTGCATGTACTCGCTGCACGGGTTCGAGCCGTTGATCCGGCCGGACTCCGGGCAGGTGTGCCAGGCGTTGATGGTGTCGTCGTACTGGATGCCCGGGTCGGCGCAGGCCCAGGCGGCCTCGGCCATCTTGCGGAAGAGGGACTTGGCCTCGACCTCTTCGATGACGTCGCCGGTCATCCGGGCGCGCAGCCCGAACTTACCGCCGGACTCGACGGCCTTCATGAACTCGTCGTTCACGCGGACCGAGTTGTTGGCGTTCTGGTACTGGACGGACGTGATGTCGTCGCCGCCCAGGTCCATGTCGAAGCCCGCGTCACGCAGGGCGCGGATCTTCTCCTCCTCCTTCACCTTGGTCTCGATGAAGTTCTCGATGTCGGGGTGGTCGACGTCGAGAATGACCATCTTGGCCGCGCGGCGGGTGGCGCCACCGGACTTGATCGTTCCGGCGGACGCGTCGGCGCCCCGCATGAAGGAGACCGGTCCCGAGGCGTTGCCGCCGGAGGAGAGGAGCTCCTTGGAGGAGCGGATACGGGAGAGGTTCAGGCCGGCACCGGAGCCGCCCTTGAAGATCATCCCCTCTTCCTTGTACCAGTCGAGGATCGACTCCATGGAGTCGTCGACGGCCAGGATGAAGCAGGCGGAGACCTGCTGCGGCTGGGGAGTGCCGACGTTGAACCAGACCGGCGAGTTGAAGCTGAAGATCTGGTGCAGGAGGGCGTACGCCAGCTCGTGCTCGAAGATCTCGGCGTCCGCGGGAGAGGCGAAGTAGTTGTAGTCCTCGCCGGCCTTCCGGTACGTCTTCACGATCCGGTCGATCAGCTGTCGCAGACCGGTCTCGCGCTGAGGGGTGCCGACAGCCCCACGGAAGTACTTGCTGGTGACGATGTTGACCGCGTTCACCGACCAGAAGTCGGGGAACTCGACGCCACGCTGCTCGAAGTTGATCGAGCCGTCGCGCCAGTTGGTCATGACGACGTCACGGCGCTCCCACGCCACCTCGTCGTACGGATGCACGCCGGGAGTGGTGTGGATGCGCTCGATACGCAGGCCCTGCTTGGTCGCAGTCGACTTGGCTCCCTTGTTGCGGGAACCTCGTGCCGGGCCGCTCGCCGTCTCTGTCATGCCGCCTCCCATATGTGGGCAAAAACGCCCTGAAGTGCCGAGAACTTCCCCGGCACAGTGTGTGTCTGATACTTCGGACGCCGTCATGCGTCATCCGGAGCAGGTCCAGGTGCCGGCCCGCAGCCGATCTTCGGATCAGTGGGGCCGACGAGTGCCGCTCAGTCGGCGGCGACGGCGGGAACGGGAACCTCAAGGGTCTCGCCGGTCCCGCATCCTTGTACGGGAGGCCGTCGCTCGCGGAGTTCCACGATGGCGGCCTCGAAGTCTTCGAGGCTGTCGAACGCCCGGTATACGGACGCGAACCGCAGGTACGCGACGAGGTCGAGCTCCTGCAGGGGGCCGAGGATGGCCAGACCCACGTCGTGAGTGGTCAGCTCGGCGCTGCCGGTGGCGCGCACCGCTTCCTCGACCCGCTGGCCGAGTTTGGCGAGGGCGTCCTCGGTGACCGGCCTTCCCTGGCACGCCTTGCGTACGCCGGAGATGACCTTGGTGCGGCTGAAGGGCTCGGTGACACCGCTGCGCTTGACCACCATGAGCGAGCAGGTCTCCACCGTCGTGAAACGGCGGGAGCAGTCGGGACACTGCCGACGTCGGCGGATCGAGGTCCCGTCGTCGGTGGTGCGACTGTCGACGACCCGGCTGTCGGGGTGCCTGCAGAAGGGGCAGTGCATGGCTCCCAACCCTCCTTCACAGCACGACTGAATAGCCTCTTCAGGCCCGGTGAGGGGCCCTCGAAGCGGTCTCAAGCATAGGCGATGACCGCACCCCCGATGGACGGGGACCACAACCTCTGGGCGGTCGTGACAATCCAACCACTAGATCTTGGGTTTGGCCGCGCATTTGGCCCTGTCGCGTGTCGCGCGCCCCGGGCGGCCGGAAGGCAGCGTACGGCCGACCACGAGGGTACGGGAAGCGGGCGGCGCCACCGATTGCGGGGCGGGCACCCACGGACCGCACCCGGGGGCGCACACGCGGACACGGGTCCACCCCGCGCACCGGCGCCGCGAGCGCGGCCGCTACCGTAATAGTCCGAATTGCCGGTCGGTCCGCACGGGGAAGCCCAAGGGCCGGCCCGACGGCGGAGCGTCCCTCCCAGCCCATACACCCGACCTTGAACACTCGACAGACTTTTATTCGTTTTTCACTCGAACGTGTGTTTGGCGCAACCTTTCGAAAGCTACTACCGTTGTCCAGCTAGGGAGACCATTCGAGAGGGGCCGACGTGACCACCACCGCAGACAGTGCCATCATCACTGCCCAGGACCGCTCCCAGAGCCGACTCGAGCCGGTGCATGCCATGAATGACTCAGTCACGAACACGGAGGGGCCGGAGCCCGCGCGCCCAGCGCGCTCGCTGCCCGGACGACCTCCTGGAATCCGGGCGGACAGCTCGGGGCTCACGGACCGGCAGCGGCGAGTGATCGAGGTCATCCGGGACTCCGTACAACGGCGGGGTTACCCCCCGTCGATGCGGGAGATCGGTCAGGCGGTGGGCCTTTCCAGCACGTCCTCCGTCGCACATCAGCTGATGGCCCTGGAGCGCAAGGGCTTCCTGCGCCGCGACCCCCATCGCCCCCGGGCGTACGAGGTGCGCGGTTCGGACCAGCCGAGCACACAGCCCACGGACACCACCGGCAAGCCCGCGGCATCGTACGTGCCGTTGGTCGGCCGGATCGCGGCCGGTGGGCCGATCCTCGCCGAGGAATCGGTCGAGGACGTGTTCCCCCTCCCCCGCCAGCTGGTCGGGGACGGAGAGCTCTTCGTGCTGAAGGTTGTCGGTGACTCGATGATCGAAGCGGCGATCTGTGACGGGGACTGGGTCACCGTACGACGCCAGCCCGTGGCGGAGAACGGCGACATCGTGGCCGCCATGCTGGACGGCGAGGCCACGGTCAAGCGGTTCAAGCGCGAGGACGGCCATGTGTGGCTGCTCCCGCACAACTCCGCGTACCAGCCGATCCCCGGCGACGAGGCGACGATCCTCGGCAAGGTCGTGGCGGTGCTCCGGCGGGTGTGAAGCCCCGCTCGGTCGGCCGGGGCCCCTGGTATCCGTACAGCGGATACCAGGGGCCCCGGCCGTTTCCTCGCGTCCTGCGCGGGACTAATTCGCGTCGGCCTTGGCCGCCGCGTCGATCGCGGCGAGCGAGCGGCGTGCCTGGTTCGGGTCGGTCGTGTACCAGAAGTCGGGGAGCGAGGCCCGCAGATAGCTGCCGTACCGGGCATTGGCCAGGCGCGGGTCGAGCACCGCGACGACGCCCTTGTCCCCGGTGGCTCGGACGAGCCGGCCGGCTCCCTGGGCCATCAGCAGGGCCGCATGCGTGGCGGCCACGGCCATGAAGCCATTGCCCCCGGCCTCCTCGACCGCCTTCTGCCGAGCGCTCATCAGCGGATCGTCGGGCCGCGGGAACGGAATCCGGTCCATGATCACCAACTGGCAGCTCGCACCGGGGACGTCGACGCCCTGCCAGAGCGAGAGCGTGCCGAAGAGGCAGGTCTCCGGATCGGCCGCGAAATTCTTGATCAGCTCCCCCAGGGTCTCCTCGCCCTGGAGAAGGATCGGCTTCTCCAGCCGGCCCCGCAGCTCCTCGGCGGCGGCCTGGGCCGCCCGCATGGAGGAGAACAGTCCGAGCGTGCGCCCGCCGGCGGCCTCCACCAGCTCGGCGAGCTCGTCCAGCATGTCCGTGCGGGAGCCTTCGCGCCCCGGGGTCGCCAGATGCCGGGCGACGTACAGGATCCCCTGCTTCGGGTAGTCGAAGGGCGAACCGACGTCGAGCCCCTTCCACTGCGGGACGTCATCGCCCGCGGTGCCCTCCGGGGAGAGCCCGAGGGACGCCCCCACCCCGTTGAAGTCCCCGCCGAGCTTGAGCGTGGCCGAGGTGAGGACCACGGAACGGTCGGCGAAGAGCTTCTCGCGCAGCAGCCCGGAGACGGAGAGCGGGGCGACCCGCACGGAGGCACCGAAGCGGTCGTGACGCTCGTACCAGACGACGTCGTACTCGGAGCCCTGTGTGATGCGCTCGGCCACGCCGTGGATCGTCTCGATCGAGGCCATCGCCTGCTTGCGGACGGCGTCCTCGTCCTGGACGGACTTGTCGCGGGTGGAACCGAGCGCGGTGATCACCGTACGAGCGGCGTCGCGCAGCGCCATCAGGGCGTACCCGAGGTCCTCGGGCACTTCCTCCAGCCTGCCGGGCAGGGCCAGCTCCATCACCCGTTCGAAGCCCTCCGAAGCCGTCTGCAGGGCATCGGCGGCCTTCTCGTTGACCAGCTTCGCCGCACGGCGCACCGCGCGGTTGACCTGGCCGGGGGTGAGCTCGCCGGTGGCCACTCCGGTGACCCGGGAGACCAGCTCGTGCGCCTCGTCGACGATCAGCACCTCGTGGCTCGGGAGCACCGGGGCGCCCTCGATGGCGTCGATGGCCAGCAGCGCGTGGTTCGTCACCACCACATCGGCGAGCTTGGCCCGCTCCCTGGCCTGCTCGGCGAAGCACTCGGCCCCGTACGCGCATTTGGTGGCGCCCAGGCACTCGCGGGAGGAGACGGAGATCTGTGCCCAGGCCCGGTCCGAGACACCGGGGGTGAGGTCGTCCCGGTCGCCCGTCTCCGTCTCGTCCGCCCAGTCCCGCATGCGCAGCAGGTCCTGGCCGAGCTTGCTCGACGGGGCCGCCGCCTCGAACTGGTCGAAGAGCCCTTCTTCCTCCTCCTGCGGCACACCTTCATGGAGGCGGTGCAGACAGAGGTAGTTCGACCTGCCCTTGAGCATGGCGAACTGCGGGCGTCGGCGCAGCAGCGGATGCAGGGCGTCGACCGTACGCGGAAGATCGCGCTCCACGAGCTGGCGCTGGAGCGCCAGGGTCGCCGTGGCCACCACGACGCGCTCGCCGTGTGCCAGGGCGGGCACCAGATAGCCGAGCGATTTGCCCGTGCCGGTGCCCGCCTGGACGAGCAGGTGGGAGTGGTCGTCGACCGCCTCGGCGACGGCATCGGCCATGGAGGCCTGGCCGGGTCGCTCCGTACCGCCGACGGCGGTCACGGCGGCGTGCAGGAGCTCGGGGAGGGATGGCTTCGTCATAGCCCGACCAGCCTACGGGGCGCCGCTGACAACAACGGTCACTCCCGGACTCAGGCGGAGAGGTGGAGCGGATTGGCCACCGTGCCGTGGACTGCGGCGTGCGGGCGCTCGGGCCGGTCGCGGTAGCCGTCCAGGTGCAGGCGGTTGCGGTTCAGACAGAGGCGTTCGATGCGGGGCGTCAGCATGTCGAACATCTCGAACCGCTCCTTCAGCTCCGGGAACCGGGCGTGGTGGCGCAGGATCTCCGCCCGGACGAGTGACCAGAATTCGCTCTCCGGGACACCGAGCTGTTCCTCGCAGAGCGGTGACAGGAAGCGGAAGACGCCGGTGAAGAGACCGGAGTGGATGAACTGGGTGAGGAAGGCGGGTTCCTCGGTGAGCAGGACACTCCGCACGTCCTGCGGCATCGTGTCGTGCTCGGGCAGCGGGCGGGCGCTGACGTTCACGTCGTCGACGAAGTCCTTGATCGCCAGGCGTACCGGGACGTCGTGGTCGTCGAAGACGACGATGGCGTTCTCACCGTGCGGGGAGAAGACGGTGCCGTAGCGGTACAGGAAGTGCAGCAGCGGCGGGAGCAGGGCGGCGAAGAGCCGGGTGAGCCAGGCGGTGGGCGTCAGCCCGGAGCGGGCGACCAGCTCGGCGGTGAAGGCGCGGCCCTGCGGATCGGTGTGCAGGAGCGAGGCGAGGGTGCGGGCCCGCTCACCGGGGGCGAGGCGCGGCAGGAGGGGCTCGCGCCAGATCGCTCCGAGGATCTCCTTGAACTGGTACGGCGTCTCCGGGAGGTGGTCGTAGAGCGGATGCTCGACCGTGACCGAGGCGACTTCGCCGAGGAGGATGACGCCGCAGGTGTCGCGCAGGAACGGATCGTTGTCCCGCATCCCCTGCACCCAGCTGGTGACGGCGGGGGCGGCGAGGGTCCGTTCGGTCGGCAGGCCCCGCCAGACCAGCGTGTTGAGGATGGACAGCGGGAGCTTGACCGTGTGCCGGTCGGGCCGTGCCAGGTTGGCGAAGGTGCGAATGGACTGCTGCGGCAGCCGCAGGTCCGGGTCGGCGTGCAGGGGGACGATGTCGCCGGCGGCGATGGCCGGGGCGAACAGGGGAACGATCCACTCGTCCCACTGCCAGGGGTGGACGGGCAGACAGTAGTAGCTGTCCGGGTCCAGGCCCCGGCCGCGCAGCGTGGCGGCGAAGGACGCGCGGACGGCGGGGTCCAGCTCCTGGGCGTAGAGCTGACCGGCGTCGGCGAGCGCACCCACACCCCGGTAGGCGGCGATCCGGGAGGAGACGGCGATCCACGGCAGCGTGACCGGTGTGCGGGCCTCGGGGGTGAAGCGGGCCGCGTCGGTGGCGGAGAAGCCGAGTCGCCCCTTGTTGGCGACGATCCAGGGATGGCCCGTCTGGTGGCCCTCCAGTTCGGCGTAGTCGAGATCGGCCAGCTCTGCGGCGCCGAGTGCGCCGTGGTCGAGGCGGGCGTCGGCGGTGAGCGTGGTGGTGAGCTCGCGGACGAGATGGCCGAGGGTGGCACCGTCCAGCCTGAGAAGGCGGCGGGCGCGGGCGAGGAACAGCAGCGGATCGCGGAAGGGGACGCTGCCCGCGACCTGGTCCGGCGCCGGCGCCGCTGTCCCCGCCTTGCTGCCGGACCCGGCGGTTGCTGCGGCCTCCGTCGCCAAGCTGTCCACCGCGCGGGCGGTCGCTTCGGCCTCCGTCACCGCGCCGTCCACCGCGCGGGCGGTCGCATCCGCCTCCGTCGCCGCGCTGCTCGCCTCGCGGATCGAGTCGGGGGCGACGCGCCAGCTGCCGTAGACCCCCCGCCGGGCGGTGAAGCTCAGGCTGCCGCCGTCGTCGAGCACGAGGGTGTACGTATCGCCCCCGGCGGTTCGTGGAACGGGCTGGACTACTTCCTCGTAGGCGAATTCGCCGAGCATCTTGGCGAGCAGCCGGGCGGCGGCCCGGTCCCAGACCGCCCGGTTCAGTTCCGGGGTGCTGAGCAGCGCCGGCGACTGGGCTGCGTCACGGCTCACGGGATATTTCGGCACGGGGACTCCTCGGGAGGGAACCGGCGGGGTTCGAGCGGTGCGGGCGGGGCAGCGGAAAGTTCACAGCTGGTCACGGTGGGCTCGGTCGCGGACCATCAGCGCGGCCCGCTTGTCCGGGAGTTCGACCTCGGCGGAGTAGCGGAATCCGGCGCCCAGGAAGGCGGAGACTGACGGGGTGTTGCGCAGGTCGGGCTCGGCGACGACCCGTGTGCACCGGGGGCGGTTGTCGAGAACGAGCTCGGAGACGGCCCGCAGGAGGGTGGTCCCGATCCCGTGGCCCCGCTGGTCCGCGTCACCGATGAGGAGATGGATCCCGGTGTCGTGCGGCCGGACCCCGCAGTGACGGGCCAGGGGGTCGAGGTCGGCCCGGTAGATCTCCCAGTAGCTCATCGGGACACCCGAGAGCACGCCCAGACAAGGCACGCTGCGTCCGTCGCCGTCGAGTTGGGGCGTCAGGTGCCCGGCGGTGACGGTCTCGGCTCCGGCGAGTTCCCAGAAGGCCGCGACGGCGGGGTCGTTCATCCAGCGGCTGATCAACGCGAGATCGCGTTCCAGGCGCACGGGGACGAGCTGGAACACTCCGGCCCGGGTCGTGACGGGCTTCCACTCCGCCGGACGGTCGAGCAGACCGGCGTTCCGCGGTCCGCCCTGCGGTCCGCACCGGGGCCCGGGGGCCTCCTCCCCCAGGAGCGCGAGCAGTTCGTCGGTGAGCCGCAGCTCCAGTGTGTCCTCGGCACCCGGCCCGGCCTCGGGAGCGGGGCAGGGTCTGTGGTGGGTGGGCGCATCGGCGGGAGGCACGGTGGCGCTCTCCTCTCTCGTCGCTCGGCGTCCAAGGCCGGGACAGGTTCGGCGCTCGGCGTCCGGGACGGGACGGGTTCGTCGGCCGGGACGCCGGCCGGGACGTTCAACGGTCGGCGTCCCGGCCGGCACGGGGTGGGGTGGGGTGGGTTCCTCAGCCGCACAGGGGGTTGGCGATGGTGACGTACACGGACTGGGTGTCCACCGGTCCGACGAGTTCGTCGAGGCCGCGCAGGCGCGTCAGCATGTTGGCCTTGCAGCGCAGGCGGGGGGTTTCCAACAGCTGTGCGGGGAGCGGGGATCCCAGTGCGGTCGCCGATCCCAGGAAGCGCCGGAAGGCGGCGAGGAGCACCTGCTCGTCGGCGAGCTGCTGGGCGCCGAACGCCCCGATCAGTCCGAACACGTTGTTGATGCCGAGGTAGTACGCGAAGCGTTCGTCGGTGACGGCGTCGGAGACGAAGGTGTCGCTGACCGATCCGATGCCGGGGAGCCTGCGGTCGAGAGAGGCGCGGTGTGAGTCACGGAAGTAGTAGCCCTGATTGTCGCGGTAACGGCCGCCGACCGGCCAGCCCTCGGCATCGAGCAGGACCAGGGTGTTCTGCTGATGGGCTTCGAGGGCGACCCCCGCGTGGCCGTCGAGCCAGAGCACCGGCTGCACCACCCGGTCCAGGTAGCGCAGGAACCACTCGGCGGCGACGGCGGTCGTGGTCCGGCCGGTGGCAGCGCCGAGCCGGCACACGATGTCGGCCAGGCGGGACCGCATGCCCGCCCGGTCCGGCCAGGGCCGCGGCGCGGTGAGCCCGGCGATGCAGACCGCGTCGTCGTACCGGTCGAAGGGGTTGTGGCGCAGCATGACATCGAGGCCCTGGATGTGTTCGCCCTCGGGGCTGTCCACCGCGAGCCACGCGGGGTCCCGGACGATGTCGAATCCGGGATGGACCGCGTGCCACTGTCGGGCGAGGCCGCTGCGCAGCAGCCGGTGGACCTCCACGCCGCGGTGGAGTTCCTTGCGGAGGTTCTCCCGGCGGGAGTTGGTGATGCGTACGCCGAGGGAGAGCTTCAGCATGAGGTCGACGCCGGGCCGTTGCACGGTGCGGACCGAGGAGGTGGGGTGCCAGTGCTCGCCGTACGGGCCCAGGTCGTGCAGCAGGCCGGAGTCGGTCAGGGCGGCGACTTCGGGCCGCGTCGCCAGTTCACGGGCCTGCCAGGGGTGGAGCGGGATCGGTGTCGTGTGCGCGGGGAGGCACAGGCCCTCGGCGTGGCGGGCCACCAGTTCCGCGGCCGGGACCGGGCGGCCGTGGTCGGTCCAGGCGGAGTCGGTGGCCAGTACGGACCGGTCGACGGCCATCCAGTGGAGCGGGAAGGAGCCGTGCGACTCGGGTGAGTAGAGGCGGGACTCCGCGTCGGAGAGGCCTTCCCTGCTCTTGGGCGAGGGGTGGAACGGGTGGCCGAGGAGGAGTGACTGTTCCGCGGTGAGGAAGAGGTCCGCCTCGGCGGGCGCGGCGGGCCGGCGCCGTTGTCCGTCGATGAATCCGGCGGTCCGCCGCACCGAGTCGGCCACCCTGGCCACCATGTCGGCGCCCTCGTTGTGGTCGGCCTCGCGGCCCAGGAGGGCGGCGACGGTGACGGCGTCGGCGGTCGGGGCATCCTCGGGGGCCTGTTCCAGGCGGGGCGGACCGAAACGGTGCCAACCGGTGGCGGACCAGTGGCGGACGGGGACGAGCAGGGCGTTGCCGCTCGCGGGGAGCGGGATGCGGAGGGTGTTCCCCTCCGGGCGGGGCAGGTCGCATTCGCGGGCCCAGCAGCGCAGCAGGTTCTCGATGCCCGCCACGTCGGCGGCGCGGAGCGGGTCGGGATGGTCCAGTGGATCGGGGTGGGCCGGCGGGTCGAGGTCGTCCAGCGGGGCGGGTGCCGGTGCGGGGCAGGCGGTCGCGGTCCGGTGGGCGTGCCACTGACCGTGCGGCACCTCCTTCTGGCGCGGCACGGTCGACGCTTCCACGGCGAGGTGGCCGGGGGTCCCGGCCTCTCCCCGGTGGTGGCTTGAGGGAGGGCCGTCGGCCTCGGGCGCGGGGGTGGGGTTCACGGCGGTCTTTCCTGTGATGGTTTCCGGGGTCAGCGGATCGACCCGGTCGCGGTCCGTCGGTGCGGTGAGCGTTCGGCAGCTGCCAGGGCGTCGGCAAGGCGGTCGACGACCGCTGTCGCCTGTTCGTCGGTGAGCGTGAGGGGCGGGAGCAGGCGTACGACCGTGGAGTGACGGCCGCCGAGTTCAACGATGAGCCCGCGGCGCAGGCACTCCTGCTGGACGGTCCTGGCGAGGACGGGATCCGGCGGTGCCTCGCCGCCCGCGCCCACCGGGGCGGCCTCGGGGTCGACGATTTCCACGCCGATCATCAGTCCCCGCCCGCGGACGTCGCCGATGCACGGGTGCCGGGAGGCCAGCGACCGCAGGCTCGTCAGCATCCGGGCGCCGAGGGCGGCGGCCCGATCGGCGAGCCGGTTCTCCCGCACATAGGCGAGGGTGGCGGTGCCGGCGGCCATGGCGAGCTGGTTGCCGCGGAAGGTACCGGCGTGGGCGCCCGGCTGCCAGGTGTCGAGCTCGGAGCGGTAGACGATCACGGCGAGCGGGAGGGAGCCTCCGATGGCCTTGGACAGCACCATCACGTCCGGCACGATGCCGCTGTGCTCGACGGCCCAGAAGGCACCGGTCCGGCCGACTCCGGTCTGGACCTCGTCGGCGATCAGGGGGATGGACCTGGCTGCGGTGATCTCCCGCATCCGGCGCATCCAGCCGTCCGGGGCGGGGTTGACGCCGCCTTCGCCCTGGACCGGTTCCAGGATCATGCCCGCCGGTGCGGGTGTTCCGCTCTTGGGGTCGTCCAGCACGCTCTCGGTCCAGCGCGCGGCAAGTTCCGCACCGTGCTCGCCGCCGGTACCGAAGGGGCAGCGGTAGTCCTGCGGGAACGGAAGCCGGGTCACCCGTACGTCCTCTGCGCCCCCCGAAGCGGCGAGGGCGCCCGCCGTCATGCCGTGGTACGCGCCGGTGAAGGCGAGCAGACCGCTGCGGCCGGTGGCGGCGCGGACCAGGGTGAACGCCGCCTCGACCGCGTCGGTGCCGGCCGGCCCGCAGAACTGGATCCGGGCGTTGTCGGCGAACTCCCGTGGCAGGGTGGCGAACAGCTCCGTGGTGAAGGCGTCCTTGACCGGCGTGGCCAGATCAAGCACATGCAGCGGTGCACCCGAGTCGATGACCTTCTTGATCGCCTCCAGGACGACCGGATGATTGTGCCCGAGAGCCAGCGTCCCGGCTCCGGACAGGCAGTCGAGGTAGCGCCGCCCGTCCGCTCCCTCGATGGTCAGTCCGCGCGCCCGTACCGGCACGATCGGCAGCGAACGCGCATAGGTGCGGGCGGCCGATTCACGCAGCGCCTGGCGGCGCAGGATGCCCTCGTGCGGCGCGAGCGGTGGTGCCGGAGCTGGTTCGGTCACGGCCACGGCTGTTGATCCTCCCGCTGTAACAGTTGCGTTGCACGTCAGCACGATTCCGCAAGGACGGACTGCGGGGGTGAACGCTGTCTCCGTGTCCCCCGTATGTACCAACGACGCCGGGCGCGGGGGATCACGGGTAAATCCGAAGATCCTTACGGGCCGGAACCAGGGCCCTGCCGCACGCCGTCCACAGCTGCACCGGCATAGTGGGGGACCGCGCCGTGGCTCCGGGACACCCTCCCGGCCACTGTGGCATGCCCGCAAAGGCGCACGGACCGCCGCTCGTTGGAGCCGGCCCGTGTGCCGTACAGCAGTGCAGAAGTACAACAGCGCAGAAGCAGAGCGCTGCAGAAGTGCAGTACAGAAGTGTTGGGTTACGAAGTCCCAGGGGGATCACCAGATGCGACTCATTCGACCAGGATTCACCGCACGCCGTGAGGGAAGCGCTCGCCGCTTCCCCTCCCCCGTGCTTGCCGCCGCGGCGGTCACCGCCGTCCTCGCCCTCACCGCGACGGCCTGCGGGCCGAGCGAGGACGATGCGAGCACCGAGCCGAGCAGCAGTTCCGCGGGCCAGACGTCGGACGGCAAGATCACCATTCCGGATGATCTGAAGGACCGGCTCAAGGAACACGGGATCGACCTCGACCAGTGGAAGGGCGGCGAGTGGAAGAACTGGGACAAGGACAAGTGGCTGCGTGAGGCCAAGGACTACATCAACCCGATCATCGAGGGCCTCTGGGACCCGGACCGGATGCGGGACGCCGACAAGGCGCCCGAGCAGCCGGTCGACAACGACATCTCCGGCGACGAGGGCGTGACGGACCCGACACCCGCTCCGGTCAGGGCCGTTGGCGTGCAGACGCCGTACCACGACAACGCCGCCGAGTCGGGGAAGCTGTTCTTCGACGGCCCCGAGGGCTCGATGGTCTGCTCGGCGACCGTGGTGAAGGACCCGGCGCACCCCGGCAAGTCCAACATGGTGTGGACCGCGGGCCACTGCGTGCACGCGGGCAAGAAGGGCGGCTGGTACCGCAACATCGCCTTCGTGCCGTCGTACAACAACAGCGGCCTGTCGACCGACGAACTCCGGAACAACCCGCCCAAGGAGAAGGTCGCCCCGTACGGCGTGTGGTGGGGCTCGTGGGCGCAGACCTCCGAGCAGTGGATCGACCAGGGCGCCTCGGCCGGCGGCCTGGGTGCCCCGTACGACTTCGCCGTGCTGCACGTGACGCCGGAGAAGGGCTCGACCGGGAAGTCCCTGGAGGAGACGGTCGGTTCGGCGCTGCCGGTCGACTTCAACGCCCCGGCCGTACCCAAGATCGCGGACATGACGGCCACCGGCTTCCCGGCCGCTCCGCCCTACGACGGCCAGAAGCTCTTCCAGTGCAAGGACAAGCCGGGCCGGCTCTCGCTCACCAGGGACGACCCGACGATGTACCGCCTCGGCTGCACGATGACCGGCGGTTCCTCCGGTGGCGGCTGGGTCGCGACGGGCCAGGACGGCAAGCCCGCACTGGTCTCGAACACCTCCATCGGCCCGGTGACGGCCGGCTGGCTGGCCGGACCGCGCCTCGGCAAGGAGGCCAAGGGCGTCTACGACTCGGTCAGCGAGAAGTACGCGGGGCAGTAGAACAGACACGGACGGCCCGCTCCCCCGAAGGGGAGCGGGCCGTCCGTCTGTGTATCCGCGGTCAGTGCACGGCGGGTACGAACACGGCAAGGTCCGAAGCAAGCTCCTCGTGCACCCGCGCCTTGAGCAACGTGCCCTCCGCCGTGTGCTCCTCGGAGATCACCTCGCCCTCGGCGTGCACGCGGGAGACGAGTCCGCCCTGGGTGTACGGCACGAGCGCCTCGATCTCGACCGACGGCCTCGGCAGCTCCCTGTCGATGAGCGCGAGCAGTTCGTCGATACCGGCGCCGGTCCGTGCCGACACCGCGATCGCGTGCTTCTCGTTGCGCAGGAGCCGCTGGAGGACCAGCGGGTCGGCCGCGTCCGCCTTGTTGATCACCACGATCTCGGGCACGTCCAGCGCACCCACCTCGCGGATCACCTCGCGCACCGCGGCGAGCTGCTCCTCCGGCACCGGGTGCGAGCCGTCCACCACGTGCAGGATGAGATCGGACTCGCCGACCTCCTCCATGGTGGAGCGGAACGCCTCGACCAGGTGGTGCGGCAGATGCCGTACGAACCCGACGGTGTCGGCGAGCGTGTAGATCCGCCCGCTCGGTGTCTCGGCCCGGCGCACGGTCGGGTCCAGGGTGGCGAACAGTGCGTTCTCCACCAGCACACCCGCGCCGGTCAGCCGGTTGAGCAGCGAGGACTTGCCCGCGTTGGTGTAGCCCGCGATGGCGACCGAGGGCACCTTGTTGCGCTTGCGTTCCTGGCGCTTGATCTCGCGGCCGGTCTTCATCTCCGCGATCTCCCGGCGCATCTTCGCCATCTTCTCGCGGATCCGTCGCCGGTCGGTCTCGATCTTGGTCTCACCGGGACCACGGGTCGCCATGCCGCCACCGCCGCTGGAACCGCCGCCGCCCATCTGACGGGAGAGCGACTGACCCCAGCCGCGCAGACGCGGCAGCATGTACTGCATCTGTGCCAGCGAGACCTGCGCCTTGCCCTCACGGGACTTGGCGTGCTGCGCGAAGATGTCGAGGATCAGGGCGGTCCTGTCGACCACCTTGACCTTGACGACGTCTTCGAGGTGAATCAGCTGGCCGGGGCTGAGCTCACCGTCGCACACGACGGTGTCGGCCCCTGTTTCGAGAACGATGTCGCGCAGCTCGAGTGCCTTGCCGGAACCGATGTAGGTGGCCGGGTCGGGCTTGTCGCGGCGCTGGAAGACGGCGTCGAGCACCTGGGCTCCGGCCGTCTCGGCGAGTGCCGCGAGCTCTGCGAGGGAAATCTCCGCGTCGTGCACGGTGCCCGAGGTCCAGACACCGACCAGCACCACGCGCTCCAGGCGCAGCTGCCGGTACTCGACCTCGGTGACGTCCTCGAGCTCGGTGGAGAGTCCCGCCACACGCCGCAGCGCGGCACGGTCGGAGCGGTCCAGCTGGTCGCCGTCCCGCGCTCCGTCGATCTCGTGGCTCCAGGCGACGTCCTCTTCCATCAGGGCGTCCGCCCGAAGGCTTTCGGTGAGGCTCTCGGTGACGTTCTCCGTGGCACTCTGCGCGTCCTGCGCGTCCTGGGGAAGGGAAGAAGAGGAGGTCATTGGATCCTTACGTCGGTAGAAGTCGGTTACATCAGTCACAACGCGTGACCTCCCGGGATCATTCCCACGGGGGAATTCTCCGGTTCCGGCCGCCGCGGCGACTCGTCGATAGTGGCATGGCGGGACCGGCCCGTCACGCGGGTTTACCGTTGCCGCGCCGGTGTCGTGCTGCGCCAGTCCGGATGCCCCGGCATGGGCGGCGTCTTCTTCCCGTACAGCCATCCGTCGAAGAACGCGGTCAGGTCGCGTCCGGCCACCCGGGACGCCAGAGCGGTGAAGTCGGCCGTGGCGGCGTTGGAGTCGCGGTGCTTCCTCACCCAGAGCCTCTCCAGCCGGTCGAAGTCGCCCTTGCCGATCTCCTGGCGGAGCGCGTAGAGGACCAGTGCGCTTCCGTCGTACACCACCGGCCGGAACAGGCTGATCTTCTCGCCCGGTGCCGGCGCGGCGGGGCGGGCCGGCGGACCGCCCTCGGCGCGCCAGCCGTCCGAGCGGCTGTAGGCGTCACGCATCCGACGCTCCAACGGCTTGTCGGCGTGGTCCTCGGCGTAGCGCGCCTCGTACCAGCTGGCGTGCCCCTCGTTGAGCCAGAGATCGGACCAGGTCCGCGGTGAGACGCTGTCGCCGAACCACTGGTGGGCGAGCTCGTGGACCATGACCGAGTCGACGTACCACTCGGGGAAGCCGTCGTCGGTGAACAGCCGGCGCTCGAAGAGGGAGAGGGTCTGGGTCTCCAGCTCGAACCCGGTCTCGGTGTCGGCGACGAGTACGCCGTAGTTCTCGAACGGATAGCGACCGACCTGCTGTTCCATCCATGCCAGCTGGCCGGGGGTCTTCTTCAGCCAGGGTTCGAGCCTCTCCCGGTCGGCGGCCGGCACGACGTCGCGCACGGGCAGTCCGTGCGGACCGGTGCGCTCGACGACGGTGGACCGCCCGATGCTGACCTGGGCCAGTTCGGTGGCCATGGGGTGGTCGGTGCGGTAGGTCCAGGTGGTGCGGTCGCCCTGTCTGATCCGCCCGGTGCGCAGGCCGTTGGCCACCACCGTCAGATCCTGCGGGGCGGTGACGCGGAAGGTGAAGTACGCCTTGTCGGCGGGGTGGTCGTTGCTGGGGAAGACCCGGTGGCCGGCGTCGGCCTGGTTGGCCATGGCGAGCCCGTCGGCGGTCCGCACCCAGCCCCCGCTGTCCTGGTCGCCCGCGGGGTCGCTGGTGTGGTGGACGGTGATGCGCAGGGGCACTCCGGCCGGGAGGCTGCCCGGTGGCTCGATGATCAGGTCCTCGTCCTGGGTCGTGAAGTCGGCGCGCAGACCGTTGACTTCGACGGAGCGCACGGTGCCGCGGGTGAAGTCGAGATTGATCCGGTCCAGCGGCTCGGTCGTGCGCGCGTCGATCGTGGTGACGGCGTCCAGCGGTTCGCTGTTGCGGCCTTCGTAGCTGAGGCCGATGTCGTACGCGAGTACGTCGTATCCGGGGTTGCCCAGATACGGAAAGAGCGGGTCCCCGATGCCGAGGGGCACCGGTGCGGGCAGGGTTGCGGCAACGAGGGTGGCCGATGCGGTGGCCAGCAGGGCGGCCCGCAGACGGCGGGAGAGGAACGGCATGGACTACGGCTACCAGCGCCGCCCTGCCATGACGGGACGGCGCGCGCCGCGCCACCCGAACGAGATCCGCCGTCGCGGATGGTGCGCACCCGGGTCAGAGCGCGGCGGCCGGCTGCTGGGCGCGGCTCACGTCGTACACCCCCGGTACGTCACGCATGGCGCGCATCAGCGCGGGCAGTCCGGCGGCATCGGGGAGTTGCAGGGTGTACGTGTGGCGCACGCGCTGTTCGCTGGGGGGTTCGACGGTGGCGGAGATGACGGCCGCGTCCGCGCCGGCGATCGCCTCGGTGAGGTCGGCGAGCAGCCGGGGCCGCCCGAAGGACTCCGCGACCAGGGTCACCCGGCATTCGGCCGCATCGCCCCAGCTCACGACGACCGGCACCCGGCCGACGGCTGCCATCCTGGCCACGACGGGACACTCCAGCCGGTGCACGGTGACGGCGCCGCCGCGCACCGTGAATCCGGTGACGTCGTCGGGGGGTACGGGGGTGCAGCAGCCCGCGAGCCGCACGGTGGTGTCGGGCCGCTCGACCACCGCGCTCACCGGCCGGCCGGCCGCACCGGCGGATCCCGGCCGTGCGGGCCGGGGGGACCGGGCCGGCTGCGGGCCGGGCCTGCGGCCGTCGGGCGGGTTTCCGGCGGCGGCTTCCGGGTCCTGTGGATGGGCGTCGAGCCAGCCGGTGATGGCGATGCGGGCGGTGGGCGTCGTCACGTGGTCGAGCCAGTCGGGCGAGGGCCCGGACGCGGCGTCCTCGGCGAGGAGCGGCTGGACGGTGTCGCCGTCGCCGAGCACGGTGCTGAGTGTGGCCAGCCGGCCGTTCACCCTGGCCCCGATACAGCTGTGTGCGGCGTCCCCGTACTGTGCGTAGGCGGCGTCGACGCAGGTGGCGCCCACGGGCAGGCCGAGCGTGCCGCCGTCGGTGCGGAAGACGGTGATCTCGCGGTCCTGGGCGAGATCGGCGCGCAGGGTGGTCCAGAAGGTGTCGGGGTCGGGGGCGGACTGCTGCCACTGGAGGAGTCGGGAGAGCCAGCCGGGGCGGGTCGGGTCGGCCCGTTCGCCGTCGGCGGGTTCGGTGCTCGGTGCCGTGCCGTCCGCGGCGTAGGGATTGCCGAGCGCGATGACGCCGGCCTCGGCGACCTTGTGCATGCGGTGGGTGCGGATGAGGACTTCGGCGACCTCGCCGTCCGGGCCCACCACCGCGGTGTGCAGCGACTGGTACAGGTTGAACTTGGGTGAGGCGATGAAGTCCTTGAACTCGGAGATCACCGGGGTGAAACAGGTGTGGAGCTCGCCGAGGACCGCATAGCAGTCGGCGTCCTCGCCCACGAGCACCAGCAGGCGTCCGAAGTCGCTGCCGCGCAGTTCGCCGCGTTTGATCCGGACGCGGTGCACGGAGACGAAGTGGCGTGGCCTGACGGCCACTTCGGCGGTGATGTCGGCTTCCCTGAGGACCGCGGCCACGTTGCCCGCGATGGCGGTGAGCGGGTCGGCGGCGGTCGCGGCGGAGATCACGGCGCGGGTGTGCGCGTACTCCTCGGGGTGGAGGATGGCGAAGACGAGGTCCTCCAGCTCCGTCTTGAGCGCCTGGACACCGAGCCGTTCGGCGAGCGGGATCAGGACGTCGCGGGTGACCTTGGCGATCCTGGCCTGCTTCTCGGGGCGCATCACGCCGAGCGTGCGCATGTTGTGCAGCCGGTCGGCGAGCTTGATCGACATCACCCGGACGTCGTCGCCGGTGGCGACGAGCATCTTGCGGAAGGTCTCCGGCTCGGCGGCGGCCCCGTAGTCGACCTTCTCCAGTTTGGTCACGCCGTCGACGAGGTAACAGACCTCCTCACCGAACTGCTCCCGCACCTGGTCGAGGGTCACCTCGGTGTCTTCGACCGTGTCATGGAGAAGGGACGCGGTCAGGGTGGTGGTCTCGGCGCCGAGCTCGGCGAGGATGAGGGTGACCGCGAGCGGGTGCGTGATGTACGGCTCGCCGCTCTTGCGCATCTGTCCACGGTGCGAGCTCTCCGCGAGGACGTAGGCCCGGTGCAGCACGGCGAGATCGGCGTCGGGATGGTGGGCCCGGTGAGCCTCGGCGACATGGCCGATGGCGTCCGGCAGCCGGTCCCGGGAGACCGGGCCGAGCAGGGCGACCCGGCCGAGCCTGCGGAGGTCGATCCGGGGACGGCCCCGCCTGCGGATGGGAGCACCTGGGTTGGTGGCCTCTGCGCTCATGGGGCACCTCCGGCAACGTCGACCGGCGGTGGGAAGGTGCGGTCGCGCCTCCGGGCCGGTGCTTGATGCTACCGACCCCACCACGTGGCGGAGTCCGGCTCTCGCCCAGCGTGAAACGGATCACCCATTCGAGCGAAGCTCTATGACGTGAGCGTGTCGAGCCAGACGGGATCGATCATGCCCTCGGCGACGATCACGGCCGCTCCGGTCATCTCGATCTCTCCGTCCGGATGCTCGGTGATCACCAGGGTGCCGCCCGGAAGATCGACGGTGTACGTGACCGGAGCCCCGGTCTCCGCCGGGTCCGCAGCGTCCCGTCGTGCCGCGGCGACGGCCACGGCGCAGGCGCCGGTGCCGCAGGAGCGGGTCTCGCCCGAGCCCCGCTCGTGGACCCGCATCGCGACGTGCCGAGGCCCGCGGTCCACGACGAACTCGATGTTGACCCCGTCGGGGTAGACAGCGGCGGGCGCGAAGGACGGCTCGCGGAACAGATCCCCGGCGTGGGCCAGGTCGTCGACGAACGCGATCGCGTGCGGATTGCCCATGTTCACGTTGCGGGCGTCCCAGCTGCGGCCTCCGACGGTGACGGTGACGCCGTCGGCGGGAAGCAGGGCGCGGCCCATCGAGACGGTCACGTCGCCGTTCTTGGCGAGGTGCACCTTCTTCACGCCGCCGCGAGTGGCGACCGCGAGGTCGCCCTCCTCCACGGCACCGGCGCGCTGGAGGTAGCGGGCGAAGACGCGCACGCCGTTGCCGCACATCTCGGCGATGGATCCGTCGGCGTTGCGGTAGTCCATGAACCACTCGGCCTCGTCGGCCATGGCCTGCGCCTCGGGGTGCGCGGCGGACCGCACGACGTGCAGCAGTCCGTCACCGCCGATGCCGGCGCGACGGTCGCACAGCCCGGCGACGAGGGACACGGGCAGGTCGAGGGCGTTGTCCGGGTCGGGAACGATCACGAAGTCGTTCTCGGTGCCGTGGCCCTTGAGGAAGGCGATCTGCGAGGTGGTCACAGGACAACTGTACGAGCCCACGCCGACAGCTCGGAGAACCGGCCCGCCGGAAGGGGAGCGTCGCCCGGACCGCCAGCACGCCCCGGTCCGGTCCGGTCCTCGGTTCCGCAGTCCTCAGTTCTGCAGTCGTGCCACGCGCCAGACGGCCAGCGCGACCAGTACGGCGCACACCGCGACGTACAGCGCGATCACCCGCCAGTCGGCCCGCTCCCCGGACCCCCGGGACGGCAGTCCCGGCCAGGTGTGTCCGACGCGGCGGGCGGCCATCATGCCCCAGCCCGCGGCGCAGCAGCTGATCAGCAGTCCCAGCATCGCGACCACTGGGCCGCCGTCGCCCACCTCGAAGGCGAGCGGGAAGGCGAACATCAGCGATCCCAGAGCGGCGAGCATGACGATCGGCGCGAGCTGCCAGATTCGCATCCGGCGGGCGGGACGCAGCTCGACCTCGACCTCGGGGGTCACGGCGAACTCATCGGGCCCGTCGGGGCTCAGACGTCCTGCTTCGTGCTGCGTGTCCGGTGCGTCTTGTTCTGTGTCGCGAGGGCCGGCCTCCATCGCCACGCGCCCTCCCAACTCGGACTGGTCGATCGATGCTCGATGATGGCACGCCGCAGGTCGCCGAATTGACTGGCAGGGCTTCCCGATGCCATCACGTGATCAGGCTGTAACCGCTCGTTCGACCAACGCCAGCGCCCGGCCCGGGAGTTCCCCGCGGTGCTCCGCGGCACCGTTCAGCCACTGGACGCGCGGGTCGCGGCGGAACCAGGAGTCCTGACGGCGCGCGAAGCGTTTGGTGGCGCGCACGGTCTCGGTGCGCGCCTCGTCCTCGGTGCACTCCCCCGCCAGGGCGGTGAGCACCTGCTGATAGCCGAGCGCCCGGGAGGCGGTGCGCCCCTCCCGCAGGCCCAGCGCCTCCAGGGCGCGCACCTCGTCCACGAGTCCGGCCTCCCACATCCGGTCGACCCGCATCGCGATGCGCTCGTCGAGCTCCGGGCGGGCCACGTCGACGCCGATCTGGACGGCGTCGTAGACCGCATCGTTACCCGGGAGGTTGGCGGTGAAGGGCTTGCCGGTGATCTCGATGACCTCAAGGGCCCGCACGATGCGCCGGCCGTTGCTCGGCAGGATGGCGCGGCCCGCCTCGGGGTCGGCCGCGGACAGCCGCTCGTGCAGCGCTCCGGAGCCGTGCTCGGCCAGCTCCGCCTCCAGCGCGGCCCGGACGCCGGGGTCCGTCCCGGGGAACTCCAGGGCGTCGATCGCGCCCTTCACGTACAGCCCGGAACCGCCCACCAGGACCGGCGTGCGGCCCTCGGCGAGCAGCCGGTCGATCTCGATGCGGGCCAGGCGCTGGTACTCCGCAACGCTGGCGGCCTCGGTGACGTCCCAGATGTCCAGCAATCGGTGGGGTACGGATCCGCGCTCGTCGGGCGTCAGCTTGGCGGTGCCGATGTCCATCCCCCGGTAGAGCTGCATGGAGTCGGCGTTGACCACTTCGCCCCCGAGCTGCTGGGCGAGGAACACCCCCAGGTCGGACTTTCCGGCTGCGGTGGGACCGACGACGGCGATGACCCGCGGTGCGGGAGCTGGACTTCTCACTGCCCCAGTCTCGCAAACCTCGGGGCCGTTCCCGAATGGGCGAGGCGCAGGCCGTGGGGCACCCGCCGCGTCACGCCCCTACCGAGTAAAATGGTGTCTACATTTGGGTGGTTTCTCATGGTTCTGCCGTTTGTCCCCCCACACCGCCGATGCCGCGGCCGGGAGAGTACGGGACAGCAGGGCGGGTACCGGGGCCGGAGAGAGCACGCGCACGCAGCCCCCAGCAGAGAAGGTGTCCGATGGGCTTCATGGACAATTTGAAGGCGAAGCTGAGCCCGGCGAAGGACAAGGTGAGCGACCTCGCGCAGCAGCACGGGGACAAGATCGACCAGGGGCTCGACAAGGCCGCGCGGACGGTGGACGCGAAGACCAAGGGCAAGTACAGCGACAAGATCGTGTCCGGCACGCAGAAGGCCAAGGGGGCCGTGGACCGGCTGGCCCAGAAGGACGGGGGCGGTACGCCGCCCGCTCCGGGCAGCACTCCGCCGCCGCCCGCCTCCTGACAGCGGGCCGCAGGACAGCACGACGGCCGTGGAGCGGCATCGCTCCACGGCCGTCGTGCGTTCTGCCCGCGAGACGTCATGCGTACTGCCTGCTCGCGAGACGTCGTGCGTTCTGCCTTTGAGTGAGAGGGTCAGGACCAGGCCGCGACCATGTAGCCCACGCCGTACGGTGCGTCGTCGTACAGCAGCCTGCCGTCCAGTCCGGCTCCCTCGGCCGCCCCCGCGAGCACCTGCCAGGGCGCGCGGCCCGCGGCCTTGAGTTCGTACGCCAGCGCTTCGTCCAGCGCGATCAGCGCACCCGTGTCCGCCGCCCCCAGCGCGCGCGAGGCAGCCGCGTCGAAACCGGCGGCGCGCTCGTCGAGGTAGCCGGGCGCCTTCAGGGTGCGGCAGGCACTGCCGTCGCCCATCACCAGCAGCGCGACCCGCTCCGCACGTGCGGCCAGCTCACGCCCCGTCTCCGAGCAGCGGCCGGTCTCCAGCGGCTCCCCCACACCGAGCGCCTCGACCGGGGTACCCGACCAGCCGGTGCGGGACAGCAGCCACGCGCCGACCGCGAGCGACGGAGCGAGCGGGCGCTCCGCGACCGTGCCCAGGTCCCGTCCCAGCCGTACGCCGAGGTCCACACCGAACTCCTGGAAGCCACCGGTGGCGCCCTCCGGGTGGGTACCGCGGCCCGCGAGGTCCGCGGGGCCGACCACGATCAGCAGATCGGGCCGGGAGGCCGCGAGCACGCCCAGGGCGTCGGTGCACGCGGTCCGCGCCTCATCGAGCTCGGGCGCGGCACCAGCGGCGACATCGGGGACCAGCAACGGCGGACAGGGGCAGACAGCGGCGGCGACAAGCATGGTGGGCAGCGTACTGGCCTGCCGCTACCGCACGGGGATCGGTACGCCCGTCAGTCGCAGCCGCAGCCCGGTGCCGAGGCGGCGGGCAGCGGCGCCGGGGCGCCGATCCCGGGCAGGCCCAGCATGACGCCGACGGGCTTGGCGGCAGCAGCGGCGGTGCGCTTCTCCCAGGCGTCCCCCGAGCGGGTCCGCCGCACCCCGAGGGGCGCGCCCTCGGCGAGCAGGTGGTGCGGGGCGGCGTAGCTGATCTCGACGGTCACCACGTCGCCGGGCCTTACGTCCTCGTCCGGCTTGGTGAAGTGGACCAGGCGGTTGTCGGGCGCGCGGCCGGACAGGCGGTGGGTCGCGCCGTCCTTGCGGCCCTCGCCCTCCGCGACCATGACGTCCAGGGTGCGGCCGACCTGCTTCTTGTTCTCCGACCAGGAGATCTCCTCCTGGAGGACGGACAGACGCATGTACCGCTCCTGGACGACCTCCTTGGGGATCTGCCCTTCCATGTCGGCGGCCGGGGTTCCGGGGCGCTTGGAGTACTGGAAGGTGAAGGCGTTGGCGAAGCGCGCCTCGCGGACCGCGTGCATGGTCTGCTCGAAGTCCTCCTCGGTCTCACCGGGGAAGCCGACGATGATGTCGGTGGAGATCGCTGCGTCCGGCATCGCGGCCCGCACCTTGTCGATGATGCCGAGGAAGCGTTCCTGCCGGTACGAGCGCCGCATCGCCTTCAGGATCGTGTCCGAGCCCGACTGCATCGGCATGTGCAGCTGCGGCATCACGTTCGGCGTCTCGGCCATGGCCGCGATCACGTCGTCGGTGAAGTCGCGCGGGTGCGGCGAGGTGAAGCGGACCCGCTCCAGGCCCTCGATCCGCCCGCAGGCCCGCAGCAGCTTGGAGAAGGCCTCCCGGTCACCGATGTCGGAGCCGTACGCGTTGACGTTCTGGCCGAGCAGGGTGATCTCGGAGACGCCCTCGGCGACCAGGGCCTCGATCTCGGCCAGGATGTCGCCGGTCCGGCGGTCCTTCTCCTTGCCGCGCAGCGCCGGGACGATGCAGAAGGTGCAGGTGTTGTTGCAGCCGACGGAGATCGAGACCCAGGCGGCGTACGCGGACTCGCGGCGGGTGGGCAGCGTCGAGGGGAACGCCTCCAGGGACTCGGCGATCTCGATCTGCGCCTCCTCCTGGATACGGGCGCGCTCCAGCAGCACGGGCAGCTTGCCGATGTTGTGCGTACCGAAGACGACATCGACCCAGGGGGCCCGCTGGACGATGGTGTCGCGGTCCTTCTGCGCGAGGCAGCCGCCGACCGCGATCTGCATCCCGGGGCGCTTCGTCTTCATCGGGGCGAGCCGGCCGAGGTTGCCGTAGAGCTTGTTGTCGGCGTTCTCCCGCACCGCGCAGGTGTTGAAGACGACGACATCGGCGTCACCGTCGGATCCCTCGGGCGCCCGCACATAGCCGGCGTCCTCCAGCAGACCCGACAGCCGCTCGGAGTCGTGGACGTTCATCTGGCACCCGTAGGTGCGCACCTCATAGCTTTTTCTGACGTCCACTGCTTCGCTCCGGTTGCCGCTGCTCATGCGACAAGGGTAGGCGCTGCCCGGACACCTCCCGCCGCGGGCGGCTTCCGGACCGTACACCGGCGCCCGCCGCGGCAGAGCAGATCCGATGGCACCCCTGGCCAGGGCCGGGAATCACCTGGCAGGATCGCCGCCATGCTCCCGGCAGGACTGTCCCGAATCGGCCGGCGTCGCTCCCTTCGGACGGGCGCCGCCCTCGTCGTCGTGCTCGGACTGCTGCTCTGGTGGCTGCTCCCCCTCGGCGACCCGGCGCCGACCGGGTCGCTGACGTTCAGTACCGGGGTGCGCAGCGGCGTCTACGAGCGCTACGGCGAGCGGCTCAAGGGTGCGCTCGCCAAGGACCTGCCCGAGGTGTCGATACGGCTGCAGACCAGTGAGGGCTCGCAGCAGAACATCGCCCGGGTCGCGACGGGCCAGGCCGATTTCACCATCGCCACCACCGACGCCCTCGCCACCTATATCCGGGGCCACAAGCCGGGCGCCGACCGGCTGCGCGGCTGTGTCCGGCTGTACGACGACTACATTCAGCTTGTCGTGAAGCGGGACTCGGACATCCGCAAGGTCGGGGATCTGCGCGGCAAGAGGGTCGCGGTCGGACAGCCCGGGTCGGGGGTGCGGCTGGTCGCCGACCGGCTGATGACGGCCGCGGGCCTGAACCCCGTCGACGACGTGACGGCGGTGCCGGCCGGGATCGACACGATGCCGAAGCTGCTGAGGGAGGGCCGGCTCGACGCGTTCTTCTGGTCCGGCGGCCTGCCGACCACCGCGGTGGCGGATCTCTCGGACCGGTTCTCGATCCGGCTGGTCCCGCTGGAGGACCCGCTCATCAAGGAGCTCCAGGCGGCCGGGGGGTCCACCCGCTACTACCGCTCGGCCGTGATGCCCGCCGACGCCTACCGCAACGCGCAGCAGGGGCAGGCCATCCCCACCGTGGCGGTCGCCAATGTGCTGGTGACCACGGACCGCACGGACGCGGCGATGACGGAGGCGTTCACCCGGACGGTGATCGACAGCCGGGACCGGATCGGGCGCGAGGTGCACGCCGCGCAGCTGGTGGACCTCCGGACGGCGATCTACACGGATCCGCTGCCGCTGCACGAAGGGGCCAAGCGCTACTACCGCTCGGTCAAGCCCTGAGGGACCCCGCAAGCCCCGAGGGACCCCGCCCCGGCTTCCTCAGCCCTGCGGCCCGTTGCGCGGCACCGAGACCGTCACGCGCAGCCCGTGCGGTTCGTTGCGCGCGCAGGAGAGCGAGCCGGCGCTCGCGGCGAGGAGCGCCTTGGAGATGGAGAGGCCAAGGCCTGACCCCCGTACGTTCTGATGCTGGGAACTGCGCCAGAACCGGTCACCGACGCGCTCCATCTCCTGATCGGTGAGCCCCGGTCCGCCGTCCGCCACGACCACGGTGACGCAGGTGCTCCCGGCAGCGACCGTGACCCGGACCTCCTCGTCCTCGGGCGTGAACTTGAGGGCGTTGTCGATGATGGCGTCGAGTGCGCTGGACAGCGCGATGGGATCCGCCCAGGCGGTGACGGCCCCCATGCCGTCCGCCCGCAGTCGTACGCCCTTCTCCTCGGCCACCGGCCGCCAGGAGGCGACCCGTTCGGAGCTGAGCGCGCCTATGTCCGTGAGCTGCAGTACGGCGTCGGCGTGCTCGGCCAGCGCCAGGTCGAGCAGGTCGTCGAGGACCTGGCCCAGGCGCTTGCCCTCCGTACGCACGGAAGCGATCTCCTGGTTGCCCTCGGGCAGTTCGAGGGCGAGCAGCTCGATCCGCAGCAGCAGCGCCGCCAGTGGATTGCGCAACTGGTGCGAGGCGTCGGCGACAAAGGCGCGCTGCTGCTCCAGCACGTCCTCGACGTTGTCGGCCATCTCGTTGAACGAGCGGGCCAGGCGCCTGAGTTCCGGTGGCCCGCCCGACGCCGCGACCCGGGACCGCATCCGGCCGCTGGCGATGTCGTGGGCGGCGGCGTCCAGCGTCCGCACGGGGAGCAGTACCCAGCCGGTGAGCCGGTTCGCGGCGCCCAGGGCCACCAGCATCGCGATCACCTCACCCGCGGCGATCAGCAGCCAGCCGCGGAGCGTGGCGGCACGCATCTGGTCGGTGGGCGAGTCGATGACGACGACGGCGACCACATCGCCGTCCCGCACGACGGGCGAGGCGACGACGACCCGGCCGTCCTGCCAGGGCCAGACCTGGGGCGGATCGTGGCTGCGGCGGCCGAGCAGCGCCTCGTTGAACGCCTCACGGCCCTCGCCCTCGACGGGCAGCCGCCAGGACCCCGGCGCCTTGGCCATCGCGGAGTCGTCACGGTAGAAGACGCCGGCCCGGATGCCGTAGACGGCGTCGTACGTCTCCAGCTCGCCCTGGAGCGTGCGGCGCCGCTCGTCGTAGCCGCTGGTGCGTTCGGTGATGAACTGGGCGAGTGCGGCGAAGCGTGCCGTGTCGTCGATGCGGTCGATCACGACGCGCTGCTGTTCGGCTGCGGCCCCGCTGACGGCCAGCGGGAAGCCGAGCGCGAGCAGAACGCTCGCCATGAGGACGATGAGCAGTGGGAGCAGCCGGGTACGCAACGGGGACGTACGCCTTCTACGCGGACGGCGCGACGAGGCGGTAGCCGACCCCGCGCACGGTCTCGATCAGGGCGGGCAGCCGCAGTTTGGAGCGCAGGGAGGCGACATGCACCTCCAGGGTGCGTCCCGTCCCCTCCCAGCTCGTACGCCACACCTCGCTGATGATCTGCTCCCGGCGGAACACCACCCCGGGCCGCTGGGCGAGCAGCGCGAGAAGGTCGAACTCCTTGCGGGTGAGCTGTACTTCGCTCCCGTCGACACTGACCCGCCGGGTCGGCAGCTCGATGTGCACATGCCCCAGGCGCAGGGCTGCGACGGGCGTGGGCGCGGTGTCCTCGGGGCCCGTCTTGCGCCGGCTGACGGCATGGATACGGGCGAGGAGCTCACCGGTGTCGTACGGCTTGGTCACGTAGTCGTCGGCGCCGAGGTTGAGTCCGTGGATCCGCGAGCGCACGTCGGCCCGCGCCGTCACCATGATCACGGGTACGGAGCTGCGCTTGCGGATCTTCCCGCAGACCTCGTAGCCGTCCTGGTCGGGCAGGCCGAGGTCGAGGAGCACGACCCCGAAGGCTTCGGTCTCGGTCGGCAGGAGCGCCTGGAGGGCCTCCTCGCCGCTGCGGGCGTGCACGACCTGGAAGCCGTGGCGGGCGAGGATCGCGGACAGGGCGGCGGCGACGTGGTTGTCGTCCTCGACGAGCAGCAGTCTCATGGCCCCCCTTTCTCTCCGGATGCGCGGTGTTTGCACGGTCACGTACACCCCCGGTTACTTCCCCGTACCGGGGCGTTTCACGTCAGGGTGTACCAGGGCATCCACTCCGATGACCGGTGGGCCAGTCAAGGCCCCTTCCGTTGCATCGAGGTTTCCGTTATGCACCCGGTACGCCCCGAGGGTCCGACAGGGCGTCCCGTTCACGCGGAGTGTCCGGTTGCAGCCGGATCGTTATGCTCAATTTCCGCTCAGATGTAATGACGCTGGTCGCACTGCGTCACTAAGGTCCTTCCCAACCGAGGAGGACGGAGCAAGAAGCCGATGAGCGGAGTTTCAGTGACCAAGGGCGCCGAGGACGCTGCACCCGCGCCCGGCGGCGACCTGGTCGTGCTGAGCAACGTCAACAAGCACTTCGGCGCGCTGCATGTGCTCCAGGACATCGACCTGACGATCGCCCGTGGCGAGGTCGTGGTCGTCATCGGACCCTCCGGGTCCGGGAAGTCCACGCTGTGCCGCACGATCAACCGCTTGGAGACGATCGACTCGGGCGCGATCACGATCGACGGAAAGCCCCTGCCCGAAGAGGGCAAGGAGCTGGCGAGGCTGCGTGCCGATGTCGGCATGGTCTTCCAGTCGTTCAATCTCTTCGCCCACAAGACGGTGCTCGAGAACGTGACGCTCGGCCAGCTCAAGGTCCGCAAGGCGGACAAGAAGGCTGCCGAGGACAAGGCGCGTTCGCTGCTCGACCGGGTGGGCGTCGCGACCCAGGCCGACAAGTACCCGTCGCAGCTCTCCGGCGGTCAGCAGCAACGTGTGGCGATCGCACGGGCGTTGGCGATGGACCCGAAGGTCATGCTCTTCGACGAGCCGACCTCCGCGCTCGACCCGGAGATGATCAACGAGGTGCTGGAGGTCATGCAGCAGCTCGCCCGCGAGGGGATGACCATGGTCGTCGTCACCCACGAGATGGGCTTCGCGCGTTCCGCGGCCAACCGGGTCGTCTTCATGGCGGACGGGAAGATCGTCGAAGAAGCCACGCCCGACCAGTTCTTCAGCAACCCGCGCAGTGACCGTGCCAAGGACTTCCTGTCGAAGATCCTTCACCACTGATGGAGCCTTCAGCGCCGGTTTCCGGACCGGCTGATCACTCACATCGCGTCAACTCTAGGGAATTTCACCATGCAGCTTCGTAAGGTCACCGCCGCCTCGGCCGCCGTGCTCGCCCTCGCCCTGACCGCCACCGCCTGTGGTTCCGACGACAAGGACGACGCGTCCGGTTCGGGCGGCGGCAAGAAGATCACGATCGGTATCAAGATCGACCAGCCGGGTATCGGTCTGAAGACCCCGGACGGCAAGTTCACCGGCTTCGACGTCGATGTCGCCACGTACGTCGCCAAGGAACTGGGCTACGACGCCAAGAACATCGAGTTCAAGGAGACCAAGAGCGCCGACCGTGAGACGTCGATCGAGCGCGGTGACGTGAAGTTCATCGCCGCCTCCTACTCGATCAACGACGAGCGGCTGGCGAAGGTCGACTTCGCGGGCCCGTACCTCCTGGCCCACCAGGACATCCTGGTCCGCGCGGACGACACCTCCATCAAGGCGCCCGAGGACCTGAACAACAAGAAGCTCTGCTCGGTCACCGGCTCGACCTCGGCGCAGAACGTCCACGACAAGCTGGCCCCGAAGGCGGACCTTCAGGAGTACGGCGGCTACTCGGAGTGCCTGACCGGCCTGGAGAACGAGGCTGTTGACGCGCTGACCACGGATGACAGCATCCTGGCCGGCTACGCCTCGCAGGACGTCAACAAGGGCAAGTTCAAGCTGGCCGGCTTCAAGATGACCAACGAGAACTACGGCATCGGCCTGAAGAAGGGCGACGCCGACCTCAAGAAGAAGATCAACGACGCGCTCACCAAGATGGTCTCGGACGGTTCGTGGGAGAAGGCCGTGAAGGCCAACTTCGGCCCGGCAGGCTACAAGAACGAGCCCGCCCCGAAGATCGGCAACGTCGTCAAGTGAAGCAGGGCTGACCGGGCGCGCCGCCACTGACGGCGGCGCGCCGTGCCCTCCTACACGCGGAAGCGCGGGAGATCGTGTTCGACTTTCTTGATGGTTACGACCTGCTGGGGGCCTTCTGGGTGACGGTGCAACTCACCGTCTACTCCGCCCTCGGCTCCCTCATATGGGGAACGCTGCTGGCCGGCATGAAGGTCAGCCCGGTCCCCCTGATGCGCGGTTTCGCGACCGGCTACATCAACGTGGTCAGGAATATCCCCCTGACCGTGATCATTATGTTCTCCTCGCTGGGTCTGTACTCGACGCTGGCCGTCAGTCTCGGCGCAACCGACATCACGGGCATCAACTTCCGGCTCGCGGTCCTGGCGTTGAGCGCCTACACCGCCGCGTTCGTGTGCGAAGCCCTGCGGTCCGGCATCAACACGGTGCCGGTCGGTCAGGCCGAAGCGGCACGCGCCCTCGGCCTGAGCTTCACCCAGGTACTGCGGCTGATCATCCTCCCGCAGGCCTTCCGCGCGGTCGTCAATCCGCTCTCCAACGTGCTGATCGCGCTGACGAAGAACACCACCGTCGCTTCCGCGATCGGGGTGGCGGAGGCCTCCTACCTGATGAAGAAGATGATCGAGAACGAAGCGCAGCTGCTTCTGATCTCGGCTGTCTTCGCGTTCGGCTTCATCGTTCTGACCCTCCCGACCGGCCTCATCCTCGGCTGGGTGAGCAAGAAGGTGGCGGTGAAGCGATGACCTCGGTCCTCTACGACGCCCAGGGGCCGCGCGCCAAGCGTCGGAACATCCTCTACACCGTCCTGTTCGTGCTGGGCGCGGCAGCCGTGGTGTGGTGGGTGTACGACGGTCTCGCCTCCAAGCACCAGCTCGACTGGATCAAGTGGAAGCCCTTCTTCACCAGCTCCCAGCCGTGGGAGACATACATCTGGCCGGGGCTCCAGAACACGCTCAAGGCGGCGTTCTTCGCGCTGATCATCGCGCTTCCGCTGGGCGCGCTGTTCGGAATCGGCCGGCTCTCGGACCACCGGTGGATGCGGGCACCGTCCGGTGCGGTCGTGGAGTTCTTCCGGGCCATTCCGGTCCTGATCCTGATGCTCATCGCGAACCAGGCCTACTTCGAGTACACCAGCCTCGACCCGGACACCCGTCTGCTGTACGCCGTGATCACGGGGCTGGTGCTCTACAACGCCTCGGTGCTCGCCGAGATCGTGCGGGCCGGCATTCTGACGCTCCCCTCGGGGCAGACGGACGCGGCCAAGGCGATCGGCATGCGCAAGGGCCAGACCATGGTCTTCGTGCTGCTGCCGCAGGCGGTGACCGCGATGCTGCCGGCGATCGTCAGCCAGGTCGTGGTGATCGTGAAGGACACGGCACTCGGTGGCGCGGTGCTCAGCTTCCCGGAGCTGCTGGCCTCGGTCCGGCCGATGGCCGCGAACTACGGCGCGAACACCATCGCGTGCTTCACGATCATCGCCGTGATCTACCTCGCGGTGAACTTCGCCCTCACGTCGTTCGCGAGCTGGCTTGAGCAGCGGCTCCGGCGCGCGAAGAAGAGCACGGGCGCCGTCGTGGGCACCGGCCCCGGGGGCGACCTGGAGACGATCGGTGCGCCGTCGCTCAGAATCGATGACGGGCACGCCGTCTGACGGCTCGTCGACCGACGTCCGCGAGGGGCGGTGGCGCATGCGCCACCGCCCCTCGCCGCGTTCCGGTGTCACTTGACGCACGCACCCCCAGTAGGTTGCATACGTTCTGTGATCGCGCCCCGAGCCTCCGCTGCCGCATCTCCTTCGACGCCGTCCTCCGTCTCAGGGGCCGCCCCGGCCTCCTCGCTCCTCTCGCGCGCCTCCGGGCGTCCGACCGCAGGTGTTCCGGGGGCCGCGCCGTGGACCCGGTGATCATCGTCGGCGCCGGGCCCGTGGGCCTGGTGCTGTCGCTCGCCCTGGCGGCGCAGGGTGTGCCCTGTGTGCTCCTCGACGAGGACCCGGGCAAGGACGAGACCCGTCCGGCCCGCACGGTCGTGCTGCGCGAGGACACCGCCGACCTGGTCGAACGGCTCGGCTGCAAGACGCTCCAGGACGAGGGCCTTCGCTGGTCCGGCTGGCGGTCCGTGCGGCGCAGGCAGCTCGTACGCGAACTCGCGCTCGGCGAAGGCGCGCCCGACGGCGGTCTGTCGGCCGCCCCCGTCCACGTACCGCAGCACGCGCTGGTGCGTGGGCTGCGGGACGCGGTCGCCGCGCAGGATCTCGTACAGACGGCACGGCTCAGCCGGATCGACACGCTGGAGCAGGACCGCGACGGGGTCACGGTGCACACGCGCGAGCCCGGTTCCACCTGGTGGCGCGGGAGTTACCTGGTCGGCTGCGACGGGGCCAGGTCCACCGTGCGCAAGCTCCTCGACATCCGGTTTCCCGGGCGTACGGCGGTGGAGCGGCATGCCGTCGCCGCGCTGCGCACCGAACTGCCCTGGCCCGGCGAGGCCGTACTGCACCGGCTGCCGCCCTGGCGCACCGGTGGCGCCGAGGTCACCGCGCGGCCGCTGCCGGACGGTGTCTGGCGGCTGGACTGGCTGCTGCCGCCACGGGGCGAACTCGTCACGCCGGACGCCCTTGTCACCCGGGTCCGGGACACCCTGGCCGGCTGGTGCGGCGAGACGCCCCCGTACGAACTGCTGGACACCGGGGTCTACACGCTCCACCACCGGCTCGCGCGGCGGTGGCGGGTGAAGCGGGCCTTCCTGGCAGGGGACGCCGCCCATCTGCTGGGTGCCCTCGGTACCCAGGGGCTGGACGAGGGGCTGCGGGACGCCGAGAACCTGGCGTGGAAGCTGGCACTGGCCTGGCATCACGGCGCCCATGACGTGCTGCTCGACAGCTACCAGGCCGAGCGGCGGGCGGCAGTCGCCTCACGGCTGCGCGCCGCCGACCAGTCGCTGCCGATACTGCGGGGCGGCGGGGGGCTGCGGACGCTGATTCCCGGGAGCGCACGGGGGCACGACTCGCTCCTCACCGACGGGCATCTGGGCTGCGGCCCACTCGGTGCGCCCCCGTCCTACTCCCATTCCCCCCTTGCGCCCCCGCGCGCCGAGGCGCACACCGCGGTGGGTACGCCCCCCGGTGCGCCGGTCGCGGATGTACGGGTCACCGCGCCCGACGGCACGACCGTGCGGCTTCGGGAACGGCTGGGGCAGGGCCATCTTCTCGTGGTGCTCGTGGCACCGGGTACGGGGGTCTGGGACCGCCGGCACTGGATGCGGGCCGGCGTCATGCCCCGGCTCGTCGAGGCGGTCGACGGCCTGCCGGTGAAGGCCGAACTGCTGGTCACCGAGAGCTATCCGGGCGCGTCCGCGCACACCGTGCTGCTGGTCCGGCCGGACGGCCATCTCGTGGAGTCGTTCGGCGGGGTCCGGCCGGCGGAACTCCTCGCGGCGGCGGACGCGGCGCGCGGCGGCGCGGTTCTCACCTCCGTGCGCTCCGACCGGACCGCAGACATCAATTGACCGACGCAGGCGCACATGGTCTACTCCGGAACATGACCGACACCGATGTGCGCCTGTGGCGGAGGGTCCATATGGACCTCCTCCGCTATGCGGGCTGCGTGTGTCGCCCGTCCTGCTGAATCGCCTTCTCCTGCTCCGCCGCGCGCTGTGACGTACGGCCGGAGCGTCCACGCGAACTCTCAGGACGGTCCCTGTGTCTGCCTCTCCCTCCCCTGTGCCCGTGCGTACGTCCGACCCCGGTCCGACCGCTGCGGAACTACTCGACTTCGTCCGCAGCACCGCCGCGGACGCCGCACTCATCGCCTCACTCCCCCTCGACCCCGAGGGCCGAACCTGGATCCGGCTCGACGGGCCCGGCGGCAGCGAGGCCTGGCTGATCGGCTGGCCGCCCGGCACGGGAACCGGCTGGCACGACCACGCCGATTCGATCGGTGCCTTCCTCACCGCGGCCGGCACGCTGAAGGAACACGCGCTCGCGGCGCGGCTGCCCACCGACGGCTGGAAGACGCTGGAACTGTCCGAGGACATCGACCGCTCACGGGAGTTGACGACCGGTCAGGGCAAGGCGTTCGGCCGGCACCACGTCCACGAGGTGCTGAACGAGTCGGCCACGGAGCACGCCGTCTCCGTCCACGCGTACTACCCGCCGCTGCCGCAGATCCGGCGCTACAGCCGCACCGGCGCGGTGCTCCGCCTGGAGCAGACCGAGCGTCCGGAGGACTGGCAGTGAGCGACGAGGTACGGCACAACGGTGGCGACGACCGGGTCGGGATCGACGAGCTCCTGGAGCGGGTCCGGGCCGGATACGAACGGCTCGGACCGCAGGAGGCCAAGGCGGCGGCCGAGGAGGGCGCGTTGCTCGTGGACATCCGCTACGCGGAACTGCGGGCGCGGGACGGGCTGATTCCGGGGGCGCTGGTCGTCGAACGCAACGAGCTGGAATGGCGGCTGGACCCGCAGGGAAGCCATCGCGCGGCAGAGGCCGTGAGCCACGGTCTGCAGGTGGTGGTGATCTGCAACGAGGGGTACGCGTCCAGCCTTGCCGCCGAGTCTCTGCACCGGCTCGGGCTGTACCGGGCGACGGACCTGATCGGCGGTTTCCAGGCCTGGCGCGCGGCGGGGCTCCCGGTCGAGGTGTGACCGGGAGCCCTGACGGGGCCTTCGAGCCCCGGCGGGCAGCGGGCATTGG
Organism: Streptomyces sp. NBC_00464; assembly: GCF_036013915.1. Classification (NCBI taxonomy): domain Bacteria; kingdom Bacillati; phylum Actinomycetota; class Actinomycetes; order Kitasatosporales; family Streptomycetaceae; genus Streptomyces; species Streptomyces sp. NBC_00464. The sequence goes on from NZ_CP107899.1 coordinate 1,449,747, forward strand.
AGCCCGGCCCGTCGTCGGTCACCGGCTCGTGACGGCCTCCACCGGGCGGGCCTTCAGGGCCATCCGGCCGGGCAGCGCCGTCGCGACCAGGGCGAGCAGGGCGGCGGCGCCCACCACGGTCGCGTACACCAGCGGCCTCACGGAGGGCGCCGCGCCGCCCGTCATGCCGATACTGAAGGCCGTCAGTACGGCGAGCGCGATCCCGGTGCCGAGAGCGGCCGCGACGAGCAGGACCGACAGGGCCTCGATACGAAGCATCCGCAGCACCTGACGGCGGGTCGCCCCGGCCAGTCTGAGGAGTGCGAACTCCTTGAGCCGCTCGGAGACCGACATGGCGAGCGTGTTGACGACGGCGATGGCGGTGAAGGCCAGGACCAGTCCCATGGCGAGCAGGTTGACCTCGGCGTTCTCCTGCTGGCGTGCCGCCTGGAGCCGGTCCGCTTCGGCAGGTGCGGCAACCGCGACACTGGGGAACTTGCCCAGTACGGCCGTCAGTTCGCTGCGACTCACATCACCTGCGACCAGGACGGTCGCGGCGAGGGGGTTGTTCATGTGCCGGGCGAGCAGGTCGTGCGGCAGCGTCAGATCACCGAAGCCCAGCCCGCGGCGGTAGACGGCCGCGACCGTGAGGGTGGCGGGGGTGCCGTCGCCCAGGTGCAGCTTCAGTTCGCTGCCGGGGCGCAGCCCGAGCCGGTCGGCGGCCAGTTCACTGATCGCGGCGGTGCGGGAGCCCGCGGTGAACGCGGCGAGAGACCCGCGCGTCACACCGGGGTCCCAGGTGCGGTCGAGTCCGGCCGCGGTGACCCCCTGGGCCTGGTACTTGTCGAGCCCGACCCGGACCGTGGTGCGGACCACCTCCGTGGCTCCGGTGACGCCGGACGTCGTACGGACAGCTTCGGCGGCTTCCGCCGGCACGCCGGGGCCCTGCGCGCCCAGCACCCAGGTGGCGTGGGTGCCCTCACGGGCCTGGGCGAGGGCGGCGTCGCCGAGGGTCGGCTGGACGAAGAGAACCGTGCAGGTCATGCCGATGAGCAGGGTGAGCGGAGTGACGACGGAGGCCATCCGGGTGGAGTTCCCGCGGATGTTCGCCGCGGCCAGGACGCCGACGTGTCCGGCTGCCCGGAGCGCGCCCGCCAGCAGGAATGCGGCGCCTCGGACCAGGAGCGGGCCGAGCAGCGACACCGCCATGGCCAGCACCACCACGGCCAGGAAGGTGACCGGTGTCGAGGCGGCCTCGGTGTGCAGGATGCCCAGTACGGCGACGAGCACCCCGCCGCCGATGAGCAGGCCCAGGCCGGCGGCGATGCGCCCCCGGGCCGGGCGGCGACGCTCGACCGCGGACTCGGCCATGGCCTCGGCAGGCCGGAGGCGGGCGATACGACGGCCGGCGATCCGGGCGGCGGCCCAGGCACCGAGGAGGGTGACGGCCAGGGCCGCGCAGCCGGGAAGGATTCCGGCCGTCCGCTCCAGCGTCGGCGGAACCACGCCCATGTCGATGAATCGACTGTGCAGCAACCGCGCGAGCGGCAGTCCGGCAAGGGCGCCCAGCACCCCGGCCACCGCACCGACCACCAACGCCTCGCGGCCCAGCAGGCGGCGGATCTGCCGTGACGTGGCGGCGATGGTACGCAACAGGGCCAGCTCGCGGTGGCGTTGCTGGATGGAGAGCGCGAAGGTCCCGACGACCACGAGTACCGCGACCAGCAGCGAGGTACCGCCCATCGCGCCACCCATGGAGACCAGCTTGATGCGCGCGCCCGCGGCATCCAGGAACTCGACCGGGCCGCGCTCGTCTCCCGTCGAGATCTGGGCGGTGGTGCCTGAGAGGGCTTGCGTGACCTGCTGCTTCAGCCGGCCGGTGTCCGTACCGGGGGCGGGCAGCACACCCAGCGCGGAGACCTGGCCGGGGCGGGCGGCGAGGCGTTCGGCCTCCGCCGCGGAGAAGAACAGTGAGGTCTGCTGCCGGAGTTCACCGTGTCCGTCGGGGGCCGCGATGCCGCTGACACGATAGGTGTGAGGGGCCTGCGTGGACTGCACGGTAAGCCGGTCCCCGGTCCTCAGGCCTGCTCTATCGGCGAAACCCCGGTCGATCACCACGTCGTCGGCCGAGGCGGGGGCGCGGCCCGCGGTCAGGGCGAACGGGGTGAGCGGGGCGGATTCCCAGGAGTGTCCGTACGAGGGTGTGTCGCCGCCTCCCGCGTCCGCGGGCAGGGCCGACAACGGCTCGGCGAGGAAGGTCAGTTCGGGGACTACCGCGCGCACACCCGGGAGGGTGCGGATCCGGTCGGCGGCGGTGGCGGGGAGCCAGGCACGTTCGGCGACCGGTTTGGCCTTGTGCTTGACCTTCGTCTTCCCGTTTCCCTTGTGCTTCACGGTGGTCCGGTGGACGTTCTGGTCGGCGGAGACGACGAGGGGCGTCGCGGCGTAGCGCTCGGTGGCGATGCGTCCGCGCAGTCCGGTCTCCAGAAGGGTGCCGCAGGCGGTGACGAGGGCGGCGGCACACATGAGGGCCAGCAGCGCTCCGAGGAACCCGCCTTTGCGATGGTGGATGGTCCGCAGGGCATAGCGCAGCATCATGACGCGTCCGTCTCTCTTCTGTTGGCGTCGTCCGTGGCGGAACTCTCAGTGCCGGGGATGTCTCTGTCCGGGCCCGGGAAGGCGAGCAGCCGGGTGTGGACCGTGCGGGCGCCCGGCGGGGTTCCGGCGTCGGGGCGCTTGTAGCGGTTCATGAGGGCGATGTACTCCTCGAAGAACTCCTGGAGTTCGGGGAGCGTGAGTCGCAGGGCGCCCCGTGAGTAGACGTGGCCATCGGCCCACTCGTCGGCGTCCCGGCCGTCGGCCCCTGTACCGCTCTCGCGCTGGAGCTGCTCGAAGTGCGCGAGGTCGGCGGCGTACGCATGGCGGTTCAGCTCGTCCATGACGAGACGCACGCCACGGGTCCGGCGGGACGGAGGCGGGAATCGGCGGTCACCCGGGACGGCCCGCCACCACCTCGCCCGGCGGGCGTCGGGCCGGGGCGGCACGGTGTCTGCCACGAAGCCGTACCGGGCCAGTTCACGCAGGTGGTAACTGGTGGCCCCGGTGTTCAGGCCCAGGGCGCGGGCGAGGATCGCCGATGTCGCGGGGCCGTGCAGGGTGAGGCGCTGAAGGATCTGCTGGCGTCGCGGCTGGGCGAGGGCCTTGAGAGCGGCCAGCTCCGTGATCTCGGTTCCGCCGGGCTTCTCTGGCATGCGTCACACACTGCTCTGTGCACAGATACCTGTGCACTGGAGCGTTCCGGCGTCTTCGTTGGGGGGCTTTCCCCCGTGCCATGGCCCGGGGGGCTTTCCCCCGTGCCATGGCCCGGGGGGCTTTCCCCCGTGCCATGGCCGGGCACGGCGCGAGGGACAGTACGGCACGGCACGATCCGCCGGTCCGTGTCCCCGCCCCGGAACTGCCCGTCGACCGGATCCGCCCACTCCGAATCGCCGGTGGGAATCAGCGGTGGAAATCACCGGAATCCGAAGCGACACACCCGTATGGCCTCGCTCCGGTGGAGCGAACCGCGGACCGGACGGACATTCGGCTCAACGCCAATGACCAGTGCGACATCACCATCGCACCGCTACGGCGTCGCCATGCCACCGCTACGACGGGGAGCCCGCACCCATGCCGACCACCGCCCTCACCCCCGACGAACTCGACGTCCAGGCCGCTCGCCTCCATGACACGGAGGCCTGGCAGCAGATCGTCACGGGCTGGGAACTCACTGTCCCGGAGCCCCCGCGCCCCGTCTCGCCCGGCGACGCGCAGGAGCGGCCGGACGTCTCGGGCGACTGGCGTGACCTGCTGTCCGTACCCGTGGACCAGCTCATCGCCGACACGGTGCGCGCGCTGCCCGCCGTACCGCGCGAGCGCCCGCTTCCCGGGCGTCTCGGTGCCGTGCTGCCCGACCGGCTCCATGCCTGGCGGCGTATCGGACAGCCGGAGGTGCGACCCTCCGTCCATCTCGCCCACGCACGGCAGATCCTGACCGAGTGGGGATGGCAGAACACCCCGTACCGGCTCCGCAACGCCCGCGGTGCCCGATGTGTCTGCGGCGCCATGCTCACGGCGCACCGCCTGGGCTACGGATCGGCGCACACCGTCGACCGGGCCGGTGCCTGGCTGATCTCCGAACTCCGCTCCCAGGGCTGGACCGGGCTGATCGGGCCGTGGAACCGCTACCCGGGGCGCACCGCCGACGACGCCCTCGCCCTGATCGACGCCACCATCAGCCGTGCGGCCCGCGCCGGGCAGTAGCGACCGGTCAGTAGCCGCTGGTCAGTAGCGGCCGGACAACGGCGAACGGCCGCGCCAAGAACCGGATCGCCACGTTCTCACCGACCCCCGCCGGCACTCAGAACGGGTCGTCCAGCCCCTCGGTGTCCTCGCCCTCCTCCTCCAGTGCCCGGCGCACCACGCGCAGGGCCATTCCCTCCCCGTACCCCTTGCGGGCGAGCATGCCCGCAAGGCGGCGAATCCGTTTGTCGCGTTCCAGGCCCCGGGTGGACCGGAGCTTGCGGGCGACGAGCTCCCGCGCCGTCTCCTCCTCCTGCTCGGAGTCGAGCTGACCGACGGCCTCGTCGATCACGGAGGCGTCCACGCCCTTGGTCCGCAGCTCACGGACGAGGGCGCGGCGAGCCAGACCGCGGCCGTGGTGCCGGGATTCCACCCAGGCATCGGCGAACGCGGCGTCGTCGATCAGCCCGACGTCCTCGAAGCGCGACAGCACTTCTTCGGCCACCTCGTCCGGGATCTCCCGCTTGCGCAGGGCATCCGCGAGCTGCTGGCGGGTGCGTGCGGTCCCGGTGAGCAGCCGCAGGCAGATGTTGCGCGCCTGCTCGGCCGGGTCTCGCGGCTCCCCCTTCTCGGCCCTCGACGAGGAAGGGGAACCGCTGCCTCTGGAACGGGAGCGGGCACGGCGCCCGGCCCCCTCGCCGAATCCCGTACCCGTACCCGAACCCGCGCCTCTGCCATAGCCGGCCCCCGTTGCCGGCTCATGGAAGAGGTCGGATTCGCTCTCGGATCCGGTGGTGTGTCCGGCGGCGGATTCGGGGCCGGGACCCGCGCCGGATTCGGCGGCGCTGCCCGGCCACTCCGTACGACGCGTCACGGTCTAGCTCTTGGCCGCCGCCGTCTTGGCCGGCTTGGCCTTGCCGGCCGGAGCGGGCGCCGACTTCGCCGCACCGTCTGCCGCAGCCGCCGCGGCTCCTGCCGCATCCGCTCCGGGCTCGGCCGATGCCGCCTCGGGCCGCACACCCACGCCCAGCTTCTCCAGGATCTTCTTCTCGATCTCGTCGGCGAGGTCGGGGTTGTCCTTGAGGAAGTTGCGGGCGTTCTCCTTGCCCTGGCCGAGCTGGTCGCCTTCGTACGTGTACCAGGCGCCGGCCTTGCGCACGAAGCCGTTGTCCACGCCCATGTCGATCAGACCGCCCTCGCGGCTGATCCCGTGGCCGTAGAGGATGTCGAACTCGGCCTGCTTGAACGGCGGCGCGACCTTGTTCTTGACGACCTTGACGCGGGTGCGGTTACCGACCGCGTCGGTGCCGTCCTTGAGCGTCTCGATCCGTCGGATGTCCAGGCGCACCGAGGCGTAGAACTTGAGCGCGCGGCCACCGGTGGTGGTCTCCGGCGAGCCGAACATCACACCGATCTTCTCGCGCAGCTGGTTGATGAAGATCGCCGTGGTCTTGGACTGGTTGAGCGCGCTGGTGATCTTACGGAGCGCCTGGCTCATCAGACGGGCCTGCAGACCGACGTGCGAGTCGCCCATCTCGCCCTCGATCTCCGCACGGGGCACCAGGGCCGCGACGGAGTCGATGACGATCAGGTCGAGGGCGCCCGAGCGGATCAGCATGTCCACGATCTCAAGAGCCTGCTCGCCGTTGTCCGGCTGGGACAGGATGAGGTTGTCGATGTCGACACCGAGCCGCTTCGCGTACTCCGGGTCGAGGGCGTGCTCCGCGTCGATGAAGGCCACCGTGCCGCCGAGCTTCTGCGCGTTCGCCACGGCGTGCAGCGTCAGCGTCGTCTTACCGGAGGACTCCGGTCCGTACACCTCCACCACACGCCCGCGAGGCAGGCCGCCGACGCCGAGCGCCACGTCCAGCGCGGTGGACCCGGTGGGGATCACCTCGATGGGCTCGTTCGGCCGCTCGCCCAGGCGCATCACCGCGCCCTTGCCGAATTGCCGTTCAATCTGTGCGAGTGCGGCGTCCAACGCCTTCTCGCGGTCGTTACCTGCCATGGGTTCCACCCGATTTGCTTGAGTCGATCGCTTCACGTCAAAGACGCTAACCCCTGCCACTGACAATGGGCCTCGACGTCCTCCCGGCCTGTGGACAACTCCACGGTCGAGCCCGGGAAAACCCGGCCGGAATCCCATGAGAATGGATGTTCGATTTTGGTGTCAAGCGCACCACGCCGCACCGACTCGCCCCCAGGATAGCGCTCCGAATCCAGGTGTTTAGTCAGCAAATGGCACATATGCGACACGACGCCAAGCGTGCATCGCAAGGGGACAACACGGACCGCAAAGGCCCCGCATCAGGAGCGCGGCTGCGGGCCCTGCGGCTCCTCGTCCTCCCCCTGCCCGCCCTCGGCCTCGGCCTCGGGGGCACGCCAGAGCCGACGCAGCCGCACGTACACCGATTCGCCGCGCCGCCACTGATGGCGTCCGTGCACCCGGGGGTCGTCCGTGACGTCGTAGCGCTTCACATAGGCGCCCAGGAAGGCCTGCAGCGTGGCCACGGCCGGGATGGCGATCAGCGCGCCGACGGCCCCCATCAGTGCCGTACCGGCGATGACCGAGCCGAAGGCGACCGCCGGGTGGATGTCGACGGTCTTCGAGGTCAGCTTGGGCTGCAGCACGTAGTTCTCGAACTGCTGGTACACCACGACGAAACCGAGGACCCACAGCGCGTACCAGGGGTCGACGGTGAACGCGATCAGCATCGGCAGGGCGCCCGCCAGATACGTACCGATCGTGGGAATGAACTGCGAGACGAGTCCGACCCAGACCGCGAGCACCGGCGCGTACGGCACACCGAGGGCCAGCAGCAGGATGTAGTGCGCGATGCCGGAGATGAGCGCCATCAGACCGCGCGAGTAGAGATATCCGCCCGTCTTGTCCACCGCGATCTCCCAGGCACGCAGCACTTCCGCCTGGCGGGCGGGAGGGAGGATGGAGCACAGCGCGCGGCGCAGCCGGGGGCCGTCGGCCGCGAAGTAGAACGAGAACAGGAAGATCGTCAGCAGCCGGAACAGGCCGCCCAGGACCGTGGTGGACACGTCGAGTACGCCGGTCGCACTGTTCTGGACGTACTTCTGCAGCCAGTCGGAGTGCAGCAGGCTGTCCTGCACCTCGACGCGGGAGAGCTCCGTGTGGAAGGACTGGTTGACCCAGTTGATCACCGAGTCGAGGTACTCCGGGAAGTCCTCCACCATGTCGACGATCTGGCCCGCGAGCATCGAGCCGAGCAGCACGACGAAACCGGCGCCGGCGATCAGCACACCGAGGAAGACCAGGAAGGTGGCGAAGCCCCGGCGCATACCGCGGCCCGACATCCGGCTCACCGCCGGCTCGATCGCCAGCGCCAGGAAGAAGGCGATCAGCACATTGATCAACAGGCCGATGAGCTGGTCGAACGCCCAGCTGCCGAGCCGGAAGCAGGCATAGAGCGCCAGCGCCAGCACCATGGCACGCGGCAGCCAGCCGGGCATGCGGGCACTCCCGGTGCCGGACGGCGGGGCTGGTGGCGCGGCCGGCGGGACGGGCGGGGTGAGGGGCGGCTGGGTCTGAGCGGTCTCGTCTGTCGGTGCCACGGAACAAGTCTCGCCTACTGCTGAGACAGTCGGGCGCGCGCCCCGGGGGACGGCTCGCCGCCGCGCGGTGTCGGACTGTGCGTCAGCGCTTGTCCGCGGGGATGCCGACCGCCGTGCAGACCCCGCGCCAGACGTCCTTGGCCTCCCACCCCTCGTCGAGGGCCTGCCACACCGTGCGCCCGCCGAGTTCCGCCATCACATGGTCGCGCGCGAAGGAGTCGGCGTACCCCGCGCCGAAGTGGTCCGCCATCCGTTCCCAGAAAATCGTCAACCGCATGCCACCAGTATCCCGCTCCTGAGAGTGCAGCCGGGCCGCCCGGCCTTGCCGAGAGCGCTTACCGTCCTACGGTCGGTCCATGGCTGGATCCGGAACAAGTCCCCTCAACCGCGCCGAGCAGTTCATCTGGCTCACGGCCCGTGTCCTCGAACAACGGCGGTTCGCCCATCACTTCCTGAAGGGAAGTGCGGACGCCGTGGAAACGGCGCTCGCCGCCTATCTCAACGAGGACGGCGGGTACGGTCACGCGCTCGAACCCGATCTGCGCGGCCCCGTCAGTCAGCCGCTGCACACAGCGCACGCGCTGAGCGTCCTCGACTCCATCGACCGTTGCGGAGGGCTCCGGGTGGAGCGCATCTGCCGATTCCTCACCGATGTGTCCACCAAGGAAGGGGCCTTACCCGCTCTGCTTCCCTCGCAACGCGGCTACCCGGCCGCGCCGTTCATCCCGATCGTCGACCAGCCCCCTGCCGAGCTCCTGGTCACCGGGCCCGTCGTCGGGCTGCTCCACCGCAATTCGGTGTGGCACGCCTGGCTGTTCCGGGCCACGGACTTCTGCTGGGCGGCCGTCGACGCCCTGGAGGTGTCGCATCCGTACGAGATCGAGGCTGCGGTCGCCTTCCTCGACGGTGCGCCGGACCGGGCGCGGGCCGAGGCCGCAGCCGACCGCCTCGGACGCCTGGTGCGCGACCAACGGCTCGCCGTCCTGGACCCGGAGCGGCGCGCGGAGTACCCGGTGGCGCCCGGATACGCGCCGGGTGAGCAGCACTTTCCGTACGACTACGCCCGCGCGCCCGAATCGCTCGCCCTGCGTTGGTTCACCGACGCGGAGATGGACCGCGCGCTGAACCATCTGGCGGCCGGGCAGGAGGCGGACGGCGGCTGGCCGGTGACCTGGCGGCAGTGGGCTCCGGGAACCGCTCTGGAGGGACGCCCCCTGGTCACGCTCAGAGCCCTGCAGACCCTGCGGGCGTACGGACGCGGCCTGGACTGACCACGGACACCGGCGGGTCGGCGGCTGCCGCCGGCCCGGGGTTCTCACGCGCTGCCGCGCCCCACGTCCCCCTGCCCGCTGTCGTGCAGGAGCAGGGCCGCGATGGCGAGCGCGGTGCCGCGCGGGGAACCCGGATCGAGCCCGGTCAGTTCCGCGAGCCGGGCGAGCCGGTTGTCGACGGTGTTGGGATGCAACCCGAGGAGCGCGGCGGTGAGGCGCCGGTCCTGCTGTTGTGCCAGGTACGTCCGCAGGGTCCGCAGGAGTTCGGGACGTGCCGCGACCGGGTCCAGCAGGGCGGCGATGCGCCGGCCGCTGGGGCCGGGCCGCGACAGGTGGAATTCGAGGAGCACGTCGTCGAGACCGTGCACGCCCGGAGGCAGTCCGCACACCCGCGCGATCCGCAGGATCTCGGCCGCCGTACGGGATGCCTCGGGCACCGCCGCGGGTGACGGCGCCCGTGCCGCGGCGATCCGCACCCCGACCCCGCAGGCGCGGGACAGCCGCCGGGCGAGATCGTCCGGCGGCTCGCAGTCCCGCGGGACGACGGCCCGGCCGGCACCCGCGTCGAACAGGAAGAGCAGTTCCGTACCGAAGGTCTGGTCCAGGACCGTCTGGATCCGCCGCATCCTGCGCCGCACCGTCACCGGGCTGAGGGAGTCCGGCTGCCCGCCGCCCGGCTCGTCGGCCGGCTCCAGGGCGACGGCGAGGACCAGCGCCGGCCCCTCCAGCCCCAGCTCCTCCAGCAGTACCGGTCCCGGTTCCAGCGTCCCGTCCAGGAAGCCGCGCACGAGGGAGCGGCGCCGCTCCCGCTGCTCCGCCTCCAGTGCGGAGCGCTCGTCCATGTAGGTCTCGGCCACGGCGCCGAGGAGCGAGTGGTGCGACTGGAGCAGCAGGTCGACGAGTTCGATGAGCGCTCCCTCCTCGCCCGGTTCCGCCACCTCGCGGAGTGCCTGCCACAGGACGTACACGCCGAGGGCGTGGGTGCGCAGAAGCAGGTGCAGGGGCAGGCCCTCCTCGGCGCGCTGCGCGGCCCGCTCGCGAAACAGCCGCAGCCCGCCGGAGCCGGGATGCGGATCGCTGACCCGCCGCAGGAAGAGACGCACCCCGTGCCGGGCGGTGGCGGCGATCTCCAGGTCCTTCACGTCGTCGGGCAGGTCCGCGTACCCCGGAAGCTGCTCGAAGGACTCCCGGGCCATGTGCCGGGCCAGCTCGTTGACCCTGGGCTCGCAGCGCAGAGCGAGGGCCCTCGCCTCGTCGGACAGTGGCACGGCCGGCCTCCTCGCGTTCCGGTGGTCCCTGTGACGCGTCACAGTACGCAGCCCGCGGCGGTGTGACGAGGACGGGTGTCGGAGGCCACCACAGAGTCCGAGACTCGGGATTCCGGCGATCCGCCGGACCGTACCGAAGGAGCCGCAGGTATGACCGAGCACAAGCCGACGGACTATCTCAGCTATATCGACCGGGTATGGCGGGGCAAGGACACCCTGCTGGCCCATCTGTCGGGGGCGTACTCGGGCGCGGAACTGGTGACCGTGCGCGACCGGGTCGGCTTCCTGCCCGCCTTCGCGAATGTGGCGGTCTTCGACACGGGCGACGGGCTGGTCCTGGTGGACTCCGGCGACAAACGCACCGCCGCACCGCTGCACACGGCTGTCCAGGCGTTCAGCGAGCAGCCGGTCGGCACGGTCGTCTACACGCACGGCCACATCGACCACGTCTTCGGGGTGGCACCCTTCGACGCGCAGGCGGACAGCGAGGGCCGGGAGCGGCCCGAGGTCATCGCGCACGAGGCCGTCACCGCCCGCTTCGACCGCTACATCAGCACCGCCGGATACAACACCTGGATCAACCGGAGGCAGTTCGGTGTGCCGTCGCTGAACTGGCCGTCCACCTACCGCTACCCCGACACCACCTACCGCGACCGGATGACCGTGCGGCGCGGCGATCTGACCTTCGAGCTGGTGCACGCCAAGGGCGAGACCGACGACAGCACCTATGTGTGGATCCCCGAGCTCAAGACGCTGTGCACCGGCGACCTGTTCATCTGGAACACACCGAACGCGGGCAACCCCCAGAAGGTGCAGCGGTACCCGGAGGAATGGGCGCGGGCGCTGCGCGCCATGCAGGAACTGGGTGCCGAACTGCTGCTCCCGGGACACGGCGTGCCGATCGTGGGCAGGGACCGGGTCCACCGGGCGCTCGACGACACCGCGCGTCTCCTGGAGTCGCTGTGCGAGCAGACCAGGGCCCTGATGAACGCGGGCCACCGCCTGGACGCGGTGGTGCACGGCGTGCAGGTGCCGCAGGAGCTGCTGGCGAAGCCCTATCTGCATCCGGCCTACGACGAGCCGGAGTTCGTCGTACGGAACCTGTGGCGGCTGTGGGGCGGCTGGTACGACCAGAACCCGGCGCACCTCAAGCCGGCGCCGGACGCGGCGGTCGCGGCCGAGTTCGCCGCCGCGGCGGGCGGTGCGTCCGTGCTGGCGGCGCGCGCGGCCGAACTTCTGGAGCAGGGCGAGCTGCGGCTGGCCTCGCATCTGGCGGAGACCGCCGCGCTGGCCGCCCCGGCCGATGGGGACGTGGCGCGGATACGGGCCCGGGTCTACGCACAGAGGGCGACGGCCGAGACGTCGACGATGGCGCGCGGAGTGTTCAGCTGGGCGGCCGCGGAGTCGGCGGCGGTGGCCGAGGGCACCGACCTGGAGACGGAGCTGACGCGCTCGCCCGAGGGCCGCAGGCGCGCGGCCGGAATGATCAGCGTCGGCGTCACGGACGACGACGCGTGCGGCTGCGGCGGGGAGGACGGATGAGCGCCGGTACCGGTGCAGCGACCACGCCGCCCGCCGATACGGAAGGGGCGGAGCGATTGCGGAAGGGTGCCTGGGGCACCACCTGGCTGCTGCTCACCTTCATGCTGGTGAACTTCGCCGACAAGACCGTGATGGGGCTGGCCGCCGATCCGATCCGCGAGGAGCTGGGACTGACCCGCGGTGAGTTCGGTACGGCGCAGGCCGCGTTCTTCGCCCTGTTCAGCCTGGCCGCGCTCGGGGTGTCCTTCCTGACCCGCCGTGTCCGGACGACGGTGCTGCTGCTCGGCATGGCGCTGCTGTGGTCGGCGGCGCAGCTGCCGATGCTGCTGGGTGCCGCGGGCTTCGGGACGCTGTTGGCGACGCGGGTGCTGCTCGGGGCGGCGGAGGGTCCTGCGGTGCCGGTGGCGGTGCACCACCTGCACGGCTGGTTCGGGCAGCGGGAGCGGACCCTGCCGACCGCGGTGCTGATGGTCGGTGCGGCGGGCGGGGTGGCCGTGTCCGCTCCGCTGCTCACCGTGGTGATCGACGTATGGGGGTGGCGCTGGGCCTTCGGTTCCGTGGGTCTGGTCGGTCTGGTCTGGGCGATGTGCTGGTACGCCCGGGGCGAGGAGGGGCCTCTTGCCCCACCGCTCGCCCGGCGGTCCGCCGCCCGTGACGACGGTGCTACGTCCGTTCCCTACCGGCGGCTGCTGCTCTCGGGCACCTGGCTGACGGCCGCCTTCGGGGCGTTCGCCGCCTACTGGCTGCTCTCGGCGGGGCTGACCTGGGCTCCGGACTATCTGCACGAGGTGTCGGGGCTGAGCCTGAAGCAATCGGGTGCCGTGGTGACCGCGACCGCGGTGGGCAACGCGGTGGTGCTGCTGGCGCATGGTCTGCTCGCCCGGCGGGCCTCGTCGAGGGGGACGGCGCCCCGGCTGTCTGCGGGGCTCGGCGGAGGTCTGGTGATGTGTGTGGCCGCCGCGTCGATCGCCACGTTCGCGGAGGTGGACGCGGTGGGCGTGAAGATCGCGCTGATGGCCGGCCCGATGGCACTGACGAACGTGATCCTCACGGTGTCGCAGACGGCCGTCGCGCGGATCACCCCGGCGGGACAGCGCGGGGTTGCCCTGGGCGCCCTGGCGTTCGTCTACGCCCTGGCGGGTGTCCTGTCCCCGCTGGTCACGGGCCGGATGGTGGATGCGGCCGTATCGGTGCCCGCGGGCTACCACTCCGCGTATCTGCTGATGGCGGGTCTGGTCGCGGTCGCCGGTGTGCTCGCCGTCTGCTTCCTGCGGCCTGAGAAGGACGCGCTGCGGCTGAATGTTCCCGAGGCTCCGACGGCCGGTCTGCCCGTGCACTGAGAGGGACGCATCCCCAGGACCACGTGTAAGGGGCTCGGCCCAATGGACCGAGCCCCTTACACACCCCTCCCCGGGCGTCGTGTGCGCGGTCAGCCGAGAGCACGTACTCCGGCGGTGACGGCCACGGCCACCCCCACGACGACGAGGAAGGGCGCGCGCAGCACGAGGGCGAGTGCCGCGGCGGCGAGCCCGGCGCCCCTCGCGTCGAGCACCACGTGCTGTCCACTGCCGAAGGCCTGCTGCGCGGTCAGGGCGGCCAGCAGCGCCACCGGAAGCAGAGCGGCCAGACGCTGCACGAGGGGGCGCTCCAAGGCGCCGGCAGGCACCAGGAGGCCCAGGAGTTTGGCGAGGTAACAGCCGACGGCGGTCAGCGCGATGGCGATCCAGACGTTCATCGGCCGTCCTCCGACGTGGTGGTGCGCGAATCCGCGCCTCCCCTGGCTTCCTTCGGGCTCGGTGCCGTGTCCTTGCCGCGTCCCGTCAGAAAGAGGACGACGGGCGCCGCGAGTGCGGACAGCAGTACGGGCACGCCTGCGGGCAGTACCGGCAGCAGGCCGAGTGCGAGCAGAACGGCAACCGCGGCGGTGATCCGCTCCGTCGTGCTCTTCAGCATCGGGGCGAGCAGGGCGAGGAAGACGGCGGGGCCTGCCGCGTCCAGGCCCCAGGCAGCGGTGTCGCCCAGCGCGTCAGCGCCCAGTGCGCCCACCAGCGTGGTGAGGTTCCACAGCACGTAGAGCGTGAGCCCGGTGACGGTGAAGCCGATTCGGGCGGCGCGCCGGGTGGGCTGGGACAGGGTCACGGCGGTCGTCTCGTCGATGACCCACTGGGCGGCGAGGGGACGCAGGGCACGCGGTAGTGCGAGCAGCTGCGACAGCCGCAGGCCGTAGAAGGAATTACGTACGCCGAGAAAGAAGGCACCGGCGGCCGCGGTGTACGGGTTGCCGCCGGCGGCCAGGGCGCCCACCAGGGCGAACTGGGAGGCGCCGGTGAAGACGAGGAGGCTGAGCGCGCAGGTCTGCAGCAGGCTCAGTCCGGACCCGGCCGAGGTGACGCCGAACGCGAAGCCGGAGAGGCCGACGGCTATGCCGACGCCGAGTGCGTCACGTACGACGGCCGCGTCCGGCTTGGCCTCGGCGGTGATCGCACTGCCGCCGGGCGGGCCGGCGACGCTCTGAGGGGGTGCTGTCTGTTCTGCCACGCCCGGGACGCTACCCCGGCACTCCGGGGCCGGTCTTGTACGTTCTTGCGCGTTCGCGCTGGTAGGCGCCGGGTGGCACCCCCACGATCCGGGTGAAGTGACGGTTGAGATGCGGCTGGTCGGTGAAGCCGACCGCGGCGGCAGCCGCGGCGGGGGCGGTGCCCGCATCGAGCATCCGGCGCGCACGCCGGACGCGCGCGTCGGTGAGCCAGGTGTGCGGTGGCATCCCGTACTGCTTCTTGAAGGCCCGGAGCAGGGCGAACGGACTCGTGCCGAGCTCGGTGGCCAGTGCCTCCAGGGTGGGCGGCTCCGACAACCTGCTCTCCAGTACGGCACGGGCCCGCGCCGCGTCCCGCGCGCCGGCCGCCCTGGCCGTGCGGGCGGGCAGGACGCTGCCGTGCCGGGTGAGCAGACGCGTGACCAGGACCCGCAGCACGCTGTCCGCCGCCAGCGCGTTGCTCTCCTCCGCTGCCCGGTGGACCTCGCCGATGAGCCGGGCCGCGTAGGGATCGGCCACGCTGGTCTCCGCGAAGCCCACGGTGCCCCGCAGGTTCGTCGTATCGGCCGCGATGTCGTTGATCACCTGGGAGGACGGGTAGAGCGTGGCGTACACCCACCCTTCGGGCACACCGGCGCGGGCGGTGTGCGGGACCTCCGGATTGATCATGACGACGGTGCCGGGCCCGGCGTGGACGGTTCCGCCGGGCAGCCCGACGTCCTCGACGCCCTGGGTGATGGTGCCGAAGACATAGCCCTCGTGGCTGTGGCGGGGGAAGGTGTGGCGGATGTAGCGGGCCCGCAGCAGGTCAAGGTCGGGCAGCTCCGCGTGCTGCCAGTACCTCGCCCATTCCGCCGGTCCCGTCGCTCCTGCCATGCTCGAATTCTCGCAGCTCGCGGGCTGCGAGTGCCTCGGCGCAGTGGCCGGCCCAGCCGTCGCGGCATCATCCGCGTGCGGGGCACGCGACCCGGCGGGGCCGTTTCCGGGGCCGTTGTCAGTGGCGGGGTGCACGATGGGGAACATGACCGGCTCCGCACTCGATGCGTTCTCCCCCGCGACCCGCAGCTGGTTCACGGGGGCCTTCAGCGCGCCGACAGCCGCGCAGGAAGGCGCCTGGCGGGCAATCGGTGAGGGGTCGGACGTCCTGGTCGTCGCGCCGACCGGTTCGGGAAAGACCCTGGCCGCCTTCCTCGCCGCCCTGGACCAGCTGACCGCGGTCCCGCCACCCGCCGAGGCGAAGAAGCGCTGCCGTGTGCTGTACGTATCGCCGCTCAAGGCGCTCGCCGTCGACGTGGAGCGCAACCTCCGCTCGCCGCTGACCGGTATCCGTCAGGAATCGGCGCGCCTGGGGCTGCCCGAGCCCGAGGTGCGTGTGGGCATCCGTTCCGGCGACACCCCGCCCGCCGAGCGCCGCTCGATGGCGACGAGGCCGCCGGACATCCTGATCACCACACCCGAGTCCCTCTTCCTGATGCTGACGTCCTCGGCGCGGGAGGCGCTGGCCGGCATCGAAACGGTGATTCTCGACGAGGTACACGCGGTCGCGGGCACCAAGCGGGGCGCCCATCTCGCGGTGTCGCTGGAGCGGCTCGACGAGCTGCTCCCGCGGCCCGCCCGGCGGATCGGCCTGTCGGCCACGGTCCGTCCGGTCGACGAGGTGGCGCGTTTCCTCTCACCCCAGCGGAAGGTGGAGATCGTCCAGCCGCCGTCCACCAAGCAGTTCGATCTGTCGGTGGTCGTGCCGGTCGAGGATCTGGGCGAGCTCGGCGGTTCCCCCGCCACTGACCCGGACTCCTCCGGCCAGGCGGACAAACCGTCGATCTGGCCCCATGTGGAGGAGCGGATCGCCGATCTCGTCCAGGCCCACCGCTCCACGATCGTCTTCGCCAACTCCCGTCGTCTCGCCGAGCGGCTCTGCAACCGGCTCAACGAGATCGCGTACGAGCGCGCCACCGGCGAGACGATGCCCGAAGCCCACTCCCCCGCGGAGGTCATGGCGGAGTCAGGTGCGGCGAAGGGTGCTCCCCCGCTGCTCGCCCGGGCCCACCACGGATCGGTCTCCAAGGAGCAGCGCGCCCAGGTCGAGGAGGACCTCAAGGCGGGCCGGCTGCCCGCGGTGGTAGCCACCTCCAGTCTGGAGCTGGGCATCGACATGGGCGCGGTCGATCTGGTGATCCAGGTGGAGTCACCGCCGTCGGTCGCCTCCGGACTGCAGCGGGTCGGCCGTGCCGGGCATCAGGTGGGCGCGGTCTCCACCGGGGTCGTCTTCCCGAAGTACCGGGGCGATCTGGTGCAGGCGGCCGTGGTCACCGAGCGGATGCGCACGGGATCCATCGAGGCGCTGCGGGTTCCGTCCAATCCACTGGACGTGCTGGCCCAGCAGCTGGTCGCCATGGTCGCCCTGGACAGCTGGCAGGTGGACGATCTGCTGGCGGTGACCCGCCGGGCCGCCCCCTTCGCCTCGCTCCCCGAGTCGGCGTTCACCGCTGTGCTCGACATGCTCGCCGGCCGCTACCCGTCCGACGCCTTCGCCGAGCTGCGTCCACGCGTCGTCTGGGACCGCGTCGCCGGTACGGTCACGGGCCGCCCCGGCGCCCAGCGGCTCGCCGTCACCTCCGGCGGCACCATCCCCGACCGCGGACTCTTCGGGGTCTTCCTCGCCGGCGCCGACCCCAAGAAGGGCGGCGGCCGGGTCGGCGAGCTGGACGAGGAGATGGTGTACGAGTCCCGGGTCGGTGACGTCTTCACCCTGGGCACCACGTCCTGGCGGATCGAGGACATCACTCGCGACCGGGTCCTGGTCTCGCCCGCCCCTGGCGTTCCGGGACGGCTGCCGTTCTGGAAGGGCGACCAGCTGGGCCGTCCGCTGGAGCTGGGGCGTGCGCTGGGCGCCTTCCTGCGCGAGCTCGGCGGCCTGTCCCCCGAGGACGCCCGGAAGCGGCTGCTGGCCGCGGGGCTCGACACCTGGGCCGTGGACAACGTGCTGTCCTACATCGACGAGCAGCGCCGGGCCTGCGGCCATGTGCCGGACGACCGGACCATCCTCGTCGAGCGTTTCCGGGACGAGCTGGGCGACTGGCGCGTCGTCGTGCACTCCCCGTTCGGCGCCCAGGTGCACGCCCCGTGGGCGCTCGCCCTCAGTGCCCGCCTCGCCGAGCGGTACGGCATGGACGCCCAGGTCATGCATGCCGACGACGGCATCGTGCTGAGGCTCCCGGACGCGGACATGATGGGCCTGGACCTCCTCGACTTCGACCCCGTCCAGGATCCGTCCCAAGCGCCCGCCGCGGCACCACTCCCTCCCGCCAACACCGCCCTCGACAGCGACCAGCCCCCGGTCGGCGCCGCCGATGTGGCCTTCGACCAGGGCGAGATCGCACAGATCGTCACGGACCAGGTCGGCGGTTCCGCCCTGTTCGCCTCGCGGTTCCGCGAGTGCGCGGCCCGAGCGCTGCTGCTGCCGCGGCGCAGCCCCGGCAAGCGCACACCGCTGTGGCAACAGCGACAGCGGGCCGCCCAGCTCCTCCAGGTCGCGTCCGAGTTCGGCTCGTTCCCCATCGTTCTCGAAGCGGTCCGCGAATGCCTCCAGGACGTCTTCGACGTCCCCGGGCTCACCGAGGTGATGGGTGACCTGGAAGCCCGCCGGATCCGTCTGGTCGAGGTGACCACGCCGGAGCCCTCCCCGTTCGCGCGCTCCCTCCTGTTCGGCTACGTGGCGCAGTTCCTGTACGAGGGCGACTCGCCCCTGGCCGAGCGGCGGGCCGCCGCGCTCTCGCTCGACTCCCACCTCCTGGCCGAACTGCTGGGACGCGCGGAACTGCGTGAGCTTCTCGACGCCGAGGTCCTGACCGAACTGGAGCGGGAGCTCCAGTGGCTGGCCGAGGACCGCCGGATCAAGGACGTCGAAGGGGTCGCCGACCTGCTGCGGGTCCTCGGCCCGCTCACCGATTCCGAGCTCACCGAGCGCGGCGCCGAGCCGCAGTGGGCGCAGGAGCTGGCATCGGCACGCCGCGCCATCCGGGTCCGGATCGGCGGCGGCGATCACTGGGCGGCCATCGAGGATGCGGGCCGACTGCGCGACGCCCTGGGAACGGCACTCCCGGTCGGCGTCCCCGAGGCGTTCACCGAACCGGTGAAGGACCCCCTCGGCGACCTCCTCGCCCGCTACGCCCGTACGCACGGGCCGTTCACCTCCACCGCGGCGGCGGCCCGCTTCGGCCTCGGCACCGCCGTCACCGACGGTGCACTGCAGCGGCTCGCAGCCTCGGGCCGGATCGTCCAGGGCGAGTTCCACCCCGCCGGTATCGGCCAGGAGTGGTGCGACGCCACGGTGTTGCGGCGGCTGCGGCGCCGCTCGCTCGCCGCGCTCCGCCATGAGCTGGAGCCGGTGCCGCCGGCCGCGCTGGCGGGCTTCCTCCCCCAGTGGCAGCATCTGGGCAGCAACAGCCTGCGCGGAATCGACGGACTGGCCCGCGCCATCGAGCAGTTGCAGGGCGCACCCGTCCCCGCGTCCGCGCTGGAGAAGCTCATCCTGCCCAGCCGTGTCAGCGGCTACTCCCCCGCGCTCCTGGACGAACTCACCACCACGGGCGAAGTCGTGTGGGCCGGTGCGGGCGCCCTCCCCGGCAAGGACGGCTGGCTCTCCCTCTATCCGGCCGACAGCGCGCCCCTGCTCCTGCCTCCCCCTCGCCCGCTCGAACTCAGCGCGCTGCACGAGTCCGTTCTCACCACCCTGAGCGGTGGGTACGGGCTCTTCTTCCGCCAGATCGCCGATCAGGTCCGTGCCACCACGCACCCGGACTCCACCGATCCCCAACTGGCTGACGCTGTCTGGGATCTCGCCTGGTCGGGCCGGCTCACCAACGACACACTCGCCCCGCTGCGTGCGCTGCTCGGCTCCGGACGCACGGCCGGATCGACCGCTCACCGCGCCAAGCGGAGTGTTCCGCGCGGTCGTTACGGCTCGCTGAGCGCTTCGGCACGCCCCGTCTCCCGCACCGGTCCGCCCACGGTCTCGGGCCGCTGGTCGCTGCTGCCGCCCGCCGAACCCGAGCCCACACACCGGGCCCACGCCCTGGCTCGCACCCTCCTGGACCGGCACGGCGTGGTAACCCGCGGCGCGGTCCAGGCCGAGGGTGTCGAGGGCGGCTTCTCCGCCGCGTACCGCGTACTGTCCGCCTTCGAGGACAACGGGCAGGCACGCCGCGGATATGTCGTGGAGGGGCTGGGAGCGGCGCAGTTCGCCATGGACGGCGCGGTCGACCGGCTCCGAGCGGTGTCCACCGCCCGCGACCGTACGGAACCCGGCGCGGATCCCCGCGCCCTGGTCCTCGCCGCGGCCGACCCCGCCAATGCCTACGGCGCGGCCCTGCCGTGGCCCGAGCCGCCGGCCGGGGCCGGGCACAAACCCGGACGCAAGGCAGGTTCCCTCGTGGTCCTGGTCGACGGGGAGCTGACCCTGTACATGGAACGCGGCGGCAAGACGCTGCTGGCCTGGCCGACCGATCCGGACGACCCCGCGCTCCGGGCGGCAGCGACTGCCCTGGCCGCCGCTGCCCGCGCCGGAAGCCTCGGCACGGTCACGGTCGAGCGCACCAACGGCACCTCGTCGCTGACCTCACCCCTCGGCCGCACTCTGGAGTCGGCAGGTTTCCTCGCCACCCCGAGAGGCCTGCGCCTGCGCGCCTGAGCTCCCGCCCTTCCGCCTCCACACCGAAACCGCCCCGCCGCGGTCACGCCAGGCGGCACGCCACTCCCACGCAGCCACGCCCCCAGGCCCCACGCGCCACAGAACGCGCGGTCACCCCACCCACAGCCCGCCACTCCCACAGAACGCACGGACACCCCACCCACAGCCCGCCACCCCCACAGAACGCACGGACACCCCACCCACAGCCCGCCATCCCCGCGCATCATGGACGTATGCCCGAAGGAGACACCGTCCTGCAGACCGCGAAACGGCTGCACAGCGCGCTGGCCGGTCAGGTCCTCACCCGGTCCGATCTGCGTGTCCCCCGGTTCGCCACCGCCGATCTCACCGGCCGGGCCGTTCTCGACGTCTCCGCGCGCGGCAAGCATCTGCTGACCCGCATCGAGGGCGGCCTCACCCTCCACAGCCATCTGCGCATGGACGGTGCCTGGCGTATCTACGCCCCGGACGAACGATGGCGCGGCGGCCCCGGCCACCAGATCCGCGCCGTCCTGGCCAACACCACGCACACCGCCGTCGGCTACCGACTGCCCGTTCTCGAACTCCTGCGCACCAGGGACGAGGACAAGGCCGTCGGCCACCTCGGCCCGGACCTGCTGGGGCCGGACTGGAACGCCGACACCGCACTGCACCATCTGCTCACCGATCCTGCCCGCCCCCTCGGCGAGGCTCTCCTGGACCAGCGCAACCTGGCCGGCATCGGCAACATCTACAAGTGCGAGCTCTGCTTCCTGGCCCGCGCCACTCCCTGGCTCCCCATCGGCCGACTGCCCGAATCCACGGCGGCCCTTCTGGTCACCACGGCCAAGCAGCTCCTGGAAGCCAACCGCGACCGCCCGGTCCGCACCACCACCGCCGGTGCCCGCCAGCTGACCACCACCTATCCGGCTCCCCGCGCCCGCCGTCCGAGCGAGAACCTCTGGGTCTACGGCCGCACCCACCGCCCCTGCCTACGCTGCGGGACACCGATCCGCGCGTCGCAGCAGGACTCCCGCCCCGTCTACTGGTGCCCCCACTGCCAATCGGGACCCACCCCATAGCGGACGAGCCATCGCCGCGCCATGGGGGAAAATCCGTCGCCGCACCATAGTTGACGACCCGTCAGAACCAGTCGTACGGTCCGGTCATGCCTCTCGCCGCGTACGACCTCACCGGCCGCTCCGCGTTCGTCACCGGCGCCGCCGGCGGAATCGGCCGTGCCACCGCCGTCCTGCTGGCGGAGGCCGGCGCCCGCGTCCACTGCGCCGATCTCGACGAGAAGGGCCTCCTGGAGACCCTCGACCTGATCACTGCCGCAGGTGGCGAAGCCCACACGCATCCGCACGATGTCACCGACCGCAACCAGGTCCGGGCCGCGGTCGCGGCCGCCGGCGATCTGGACATCCTGGCCGCCGTTGCCGGGATCATGCATACGAGCAGTGTCCTGGAGACCGCGGACGAGGACCTCGACCGTGTGCTCTCGGTCAATTTCAAGGGGGTCCTGTACGCCTGCCAGGAAACGGCCCGCAGAATGGTCGCGCGCAGCGCGCCCGGCTCGCTGATCACGATGGCCTCGGGCGCGGTCGACTCCGCAAGCCCGGGCCTGCTCTGCTACAGCGCGGCCAAGGCCGCTGTGGTCCAGCTGACCAAGACTCTGGCGACCGAGCTGGGCCCTCACGGCATCCGGGTCAACGCGGTCGCGCCCGGCTGGATCCGCACCCCCATGACCGCCCGCCACGACGCGGAGCAGCAGCACCGGGCCGAGGCCACGATGGCGCGCATATCGCCGCTGGGCAGGGTCGGCGAACCCGATGACGTCGCACACACCGTGGTGCACCTGGCATCGGACGCGTCGGCCTTCATGACCGGCCAGATCCTCCGCCCGAACGGCGGCGTCGCCATGCCCTGGTAGCGCGCCACGCCCTGCCGACGGACCAGGACCGCCCGCCCATGCGCCAGGACAAGCCCTTCGCGCGACCAGAGAGGGCCGACGCACGCCAGGCCCGGCCGGCCTCTCGCCGCGACGAGCCGGATATCGACGAGCCCGGTACCGACGAGCCGGGTATCGACGACTGCGATATCAGTGACCGCAAGGCACGGCCCGCCTCACGCACGCCCTCGGCGCACCGCCGCAGCAAACCCGTGCCCGCGTCGAAGATCCCGGTCGGCCGGACCGTCTCGGCCACATGCACAGGCAGGAGGCTGAGCCCCCATCCGCCCGCCGCCACCGCTCCCTCGACCGGACCCGCGTGCGCAGGCTCCAGCACCAGCCGCAGTACGGCCCACCACCACACACCGCCGAGCACGAGCGCCGGCACCCACCGCCGCACCATGGCTGCCTCCTTCGGGCGAACCCCGGGGCCTGTCGTTCGGAGCATTGCGGGTTCGGGGAATCCGTCCTGATCCGAACGGAAGACCCTAGTCCGGCGCGATCCCCGGTGGGAGAGCGCACCGGCGCAGTACCGGCGCACATGCCGCGGTCGTGCACACGCCGCAGTCGCACACACGCGCACGCACGCCCGGCCGCCCGGCCGCCGGATCGCGTATCCCCGCAGCGGGCCCTGTCCAGAGCGGAGCCCCCACCGCTTCCCGGTGGGGGCTCCGCCGACTGCCGCTCAGCCCTTGTCGTCGCGGGTCAGGGAGTCCTTGACGCCCTCGGCGCGCTCCCGCGCCTCGCCCATGGCGCCCTTGGCCTTGCCCTTCGCCTGGTCCGTCTTGCCCTCGGACTCCATGCGCTTGTTGCCGGCCATCTTGCCCATGGCCTCCTTGGCCTTGCCTGCAAGCTTGTCCTTCGCGCTTTCGTCGGTCATCACAGCTCCTTGCGTCGTACGTACCGACCTCTGCCCGATCCCGGGCAGGCCGGTTGGAATGGGGCCCCGCCAGGCGGGAAAGCCTGTCGGGTGGGGGCGGACAGCCCGGTCAGGCGCTCTCCGCCTGGAACATCCACGCGTGCTTCTCCAGGTCGGCGGTCAGCGCGATGAGAATGTCCTGGCTGACGGGGTCGGGGTCGCCCGTCACCTCGATCCGCTGACGCATCCGGCCGATCACCACGCTCAGGGCGTCGACCAGGGTCCGTACGGCATCGACGTCCTTGACCCAGCCCTCGGGCACGGAGTCGATGGCCGTAGTCCTCGCGATCGTCCCCGACCGCCCGTCCGGGTTGACGCCCAGCGCAGAGGCTCGTTCGGCGACCGTGTCGGAGTGCTGACGGGCGGTGTCGACGACCTCGTCGAGCTGAAGGTGCACGGACCTGAACCGAGGCCCCACCACGTTCCAGTGGACCTGCTTGGCCACCAGCGAGAGGTCGACGAGGTCCACCAGAGCGCCCTGAAGGGCATCTCCCACGGACTTGAGGTCGGTCTCGGACAGCGGGCTCTTCACCACAGACATGCACGTCTCCGATCTGGTATCCGTTCCGTTCAGCACGAACCACGATGGCACAAACGAAGCAAAACGGTCATTCGGGGAAACGCTCGACGAGATCGTTTCCCGGTCTCATCCATGCGCCTGCCCGCCGAAAGCCCTCCAACACCCCGTCCGCCACATCCCCCGCACCTCACCCGGACGCACCGAAGCCCCGGCCCGCCCCCTGAGGGGAGGACCGGGGCTCCGGCTTCACACCGAACCGAGCGGGTCAGGCGGCGACGACATCCACCGCTTCCGCAGGCGCCTTGATGGTCACCCGCCCCGTCGGTACACCCGTCACCGACGAAACGGAGACGGAATTGAGCATGGGGCGCACCGGTACTGGTACCGGATCAGTGGCTGCTGCCGACTCGGCCAGTTCAGCCAGGGACAGCTCATCGCTCACTTCACGCATGAGCTCGGACATCCGTACATCCAGCGCGTCGCAAATGGCGGAGAGCAGTTCGGAGGATGCCTCCTTCTGCCCCCGCTCCACCTCGGAGAGATAGCCGAGCGAAACTCGGGCGGACGAGGAGACTTCGCGCAGAGTACGGCCTTGGCGCTGGCGCTGCCGACGCAGCACGTCACCAAGCAGGCGACGGAGCAGAATCATCGGTGGCTCCCTCCTCGGACCGCGTAGCCGCATCCTTCACGCCCCACCGTACCGCCTAGCGCTGCGGCCGTGCGGGGAGCGATGTCGTGTTCACTCAGGGCTGCAAACATCAATTCCCCCCGTTGTGTTCCGTATCCTGTGCGCTCGCGTACCCGCCGAGTTCGCCGGAGAGCAGTTCGAGCACGCTCCGTACGCTCTCTCTACGGATGTCCGCCCGTCCACCGTTCAACCGCAGCGCGGCCACTTTCCCGGTGTCACAGGGCCCGCAGACTGCGACGAAGACCGTTCCGACCGGTTGGCCGTCCTGTGGCTCGGGGCCCGCGACACCGGTTGTCGCCACTCCCCAGTCTGCGCCGAGCGCCCGGCGTACGCCTGCCGCCATCTGGCGCGCGACCTCGGCGTCCACTGCCCCTCGTGCTGCCAGAAGCTCCGCGTCCACGCCCAGGACTTCACTCTTGAGGGGGGTCGCGTAGGCGGTCACCGACCCTCGGAACGCCTGCGAGGCACCAGGTACGGACGTCAGCTCGGCCGCGACGAGGCCGCCGGTCAGCGACTCGGCGACGGCAAGTGTCTCGCCCCGCGAGACAAGCAGCCGCAGCACCTGGGCCGCGGCTGTCACCGCTCGGCCTCCGCGGCGCCGCGGTTCCCGGAGGCCTGCTCGGCGGCGCCACGGCGGCCGGAGGCCTGCTCCGCGCCGCTGAGTCCCTCGGAGACCGCCCCGGCAGTCCCGGTGCGGCGGGAGAAGGGGGTCTGTCCCTCCCCCTTGGCGCTCTCCAGAGCCGCCTCGGCGTTCTCGGCAGCTTCCTGGGCCGCGGCCGTCTTCTCCTCCGCGCGCCCCTGACGGCGCAGCACGACGGCCTGGCGGACATAGTCCAGGCCGGTGACGACCGTCAGCACGACGGCCACCGCCATCACCCAGAAGCGCATCGTGGCCAGTGGACCGGTCAGCGCCAGGACGTACATCCCGACAGCGGTCCCCTGCGCCAGCGTCTTCATCTTCCCGCCACGACTGGCTGGAATCACGCCGTGCCGGATCACCCAGAACCGCAGCACCGTGATGCCGAGCTCGCGGAAGAGGATCACGCCCGTGACCCACCAGGGAAGATCACCGAGGTACGACAGGCAGATCAGCGCCGCACCCATGATCGCCTTGTCCGCGATCGGGTCGGCGATCTTCCCGAAGTCGGTGACCAGGTCGTACTTGCGCGCCAGATGCCCGTCGAACACATCGGTGATCATCGCGACGGCGAACGCGGCCCAGGCGATGGAACGCCAGGCCGGGTCGTATCCGCCGTCGTGGAGCAGCAGCACGACGAACCCGGGGACCAGCACCAGCCGCGCCATGGTGAGCAGATTGGCGATGTTCCACAGGCTGGCCTGATTGACGGCCGCAGCACCCAGTTTTCCGCCGCGGACCGGCGTCGCGCCGGTACCACCTGCCGCGGATGCCGGTGCTCCGGTCATCTGGCTACCTCCGCAAGTTCACAGCATTCGGCCACCAGGTCCACGCCTTCGGTGCCCACTACCTTTGCCTCGACCATACGGCCCGGGACAAGTCCCTCGCGTGCGGTGAAGAGCACCTGCCCGTCCGTTTCGGGCGCCTGGTGGGCGGCACGGCCCACGGCGCGCGACTCGTCCTCGGTGGGCTCGACCGACTCGACCAGCACCTGGAGCGACTCTCCGATACGTTCTTCGGCACGCTGCGAGGTCAGCTCCTCGGCCAGCTGCGAGATGTGCGCCAGCCGTTCGGCGATGGTGTCGGCGTCCAGCTTGTTCTCGTACCCGACCGCCTCGGTGCCGTCCTCGTCGGAGTAGCCGAAGACGCCGATGGCGTCGAGGCGAGCACCGGTGAGGAACCGTTCCAGCTCTGCGAGGTCCGCCTCGGTCTCGCCGGGGAAGCCCACGATGAAGTTGGAGCGCGCGCCGGCCTGCGGCGCCTTGCTCCGGATGGTGTGGAGGAGCTCCAGGAAGCTGTCGGTGTCACCGAAGCGCCGCATCGCACGCAGCACGCCGGGGGCCGAGTGCTGGAAGGACAGGTCGAAGTAGGGCGCGACCTTCGGCGTCGAGGTCAGCACGTCGATCAGACCGGGGCGCATCTCGGCGGGCTGCAGGTAGCTGACCCGGATCCGCTCGATGCCCTCGACGTCCGCGAGCTCCGGGAGCAGCGTCTCCAGGAGGCGGATGTCGCCGAGGTCCTTGCCGTACGAGGTGTTGTTCTCGGAGACCAGCATGACCTCCTTCACGCCCTGCTCGGCCAGCCAGCGCGTCTCACCGAGGACGTCCGAGGGCCGCCGCGAGATGAAGGAGCCGCGGAAGGACGGAATGGCGCAGAAGGAGCAGCGGCGGTCGCAGCCCGAGGCCAGCTTCACGGAGGCGACGGGGCTGGTGCCCAGCCGGCGGCGCAGGGGTGCCCGCGGACCGGAGACCGGCGCGACTCCCTCCGGAAGATCGGCGGGGGCCGGGGCGGCCTCCTGGGCGTGGCCGGGCAGGGCCACGGCCGCGTCCTGGCGGTCGGCCGGACTGATCGGCAGCAGCTTGCGGCGGTCGCGCGGGGTGTGGGAGGCGTGGATGCCACCGTTGAGGATGGTCTGAAGGCGGTCGGAGATGTCTGCGTAGTCGTCGAATCCGAGGACTCCGTCCGCTTCCGGCAGGGCCTCGGCGAGGTCCTTGCCGTAGCGCTCGGCCATGCAGCCGACGGCGACGACGGCCTGGGTCCGGCCGTGGTCCTTCAGATCATTGGCTTCGAGCAGGGCATCGACGGAGTCCTTCTTGGCGGCCTCGACGAATCCACAGGTGTTGACCACGGCGACATCGGCATCGGAGGCATCCTCGACGAGCTCCCAGCCGTCCGCTGCCAAGCGGCCTGCGAGCTCCTCCGAGTCCACCTCGTTACGGGCGCAGCCAAGAGTGACAAGGGCGACGGTACGGCGTTCGGGCATGGGCTCAAGACTACTTTGTCCCGGCACTGGCCCCGCCGCGCAGGGTTCGACCGTTACAAGGAGTGACAGAGGCGGCGAGCGCCCGGCACTATGGCCGGGCGCTCGCCGCCTCTGTGTGAACTGCCGGGGCGCGAGGTCAGCCGACCTCGGGGTCGCCCTTGGTGTACGAGAGCCGCTCCACCTGTCCGGGCTGGAACTGGTCCTCGACCTTCTTGCCGTTGACGAAGAGCTCGATCGATCCGGCGTCACCGAGGACGAGGTCGACCCGCTCCTTGTCCTGGAAGGTCTTCGTCTCGCCCTGCTGGAGGGTTCCGTCGAAGAGGGACCGGCCGTTGTGGTCCTTGGCGGAGATCCAGCTCTTGCCCTGGCTCGCGCTGAGCTTGACCGTCACCTTGTCCTGGGGCGCTGCCGCGATGGCACTGTCCGAGGGGGCCGGCTTGGGGTCGACGGGCTTGCTGGACGCCGGCTTGGGGGTGATCTTGTCGGACGTCGGGCCTTCGGCGACCTGGCCGGCGGTCGAGGGCTCGTCACCGCCCTTGAAGAAGGTGAAGCCGACGAATCCGACCACGGCCACGATGGCCGCGACCATGGCAGCGGTCCAGTTGGGCCGCCGGGGTTCGGAACGGATCCGCTCGGCCTCGAACAACGGGGCCGCCGGAGTGGGCGCGGGACGGCCGCCGTGCTCGGCGTCGTACTGCGAAACCAGCGGTTCCGGATCGGTGCCTACGGCACGTGCGAGCGTTCGGATATGGCCGCGGGCGTACACGTCGCCGCCGCAGCGGGAGAAGTCGTCCTCCTCGATCGCGTGCACGATGGGGATGCGCACCCGGGTGGACGTGCTGACCTCTTCGACCGTGAGACCTGCGGCGATACGAGCCTGCTGGAGCACTCGACCGATCGAAGGCCGGTCGTCTTCGGGGGAGTTGCCGATG
The DNA here is from genome assembly GCF_036013915.1 of Streptomyces sp. NBC_00464. Taxonomy (NCBI): domain Bacteria; kingdom Bacillati; phylum Actinomycetota; class Actinomycetes; order Kitasatosporales; family Streptomycetaceae; genus Streptomyces; species Streptomyces sp. NBC_00464. Next base: position 1,477,787 of record NZ_CP107899.1, read on the forward strand.
GACACGGGGGCGCCTTTCGAGCGTGAGCCACCTGCTGGGTGTTCAGTCTAGGGGGGGTACGAAAGGGTGGGGCAACCGGGAGGATGACTTTGTACGCCATCAGATTCGAACAGAGCCTGACGTGCCGGACCGCCCCGGGGAGGAACATCCTGCTTTCCCTCCCCTCAACTTGACGTACGGCCCGGCGAAACGGTTGCCCGCAAAACCCTTACGAACCGGTTTCCCCCCGGATCAGTGCCAACACCCCGTCGATCTCGTCCGGTTTCACCATGACATCGCGCGCCTTGGAGCCCTCGCTGGGGCCGACGATGTTCCGCGACTCCATCAGGTCCATCAGCCGGCCGGCCTTCGCGAACCCCACCCGCAGCTTGCGCTGGAGCATCGAGGTGGATCCGAACTGGGTGGAGACGACCAGCTCAGCGGCCTGGCAGAGCAGATCCAGATCGTCCCCGATATCCTCGTCGATCTCCTTCTTCTGCTTGGTGCCGACCACGACGTCGTCGCGGAAGACCGGAGCCATCTGGTCCTTGCAGTGCTGGACGACCGCCGCGACCTCGTCCTCGGTGACGAAGGCGCCCTGCATACGGGTCGGCTTGTTCGCCCCCATCGGCAGGAACAGCCCGTCACCCTTTCCGATGAGTTTTTCGGCGCCGGGCTGGTCGAGGATGACGCGGCTGTCGGCCAGCGACGAGGTGGCGAAGGCAAGCCGGGAGGGCACGTTCGCCTTGATCAGACCGGTGACCACGTCCACCGAGGGGCGCTGGGTGGCGAGCACCAGATGGATACCGGCGGCGCGGGCCAACTGGGTGATACGGACGATCGAGTCCTCGACGTCCCGGGGGGCCACCATCATGAGGTCGGCCAGCTCGTCGACGATCACCAGCAGATACGGGTACGGCGACAGCTCCCGTTCACTGCCCTCCGGCGTCTTGAGCTTGCCGGTGCGCACGGCGTGGTTGAAGTCGTCGATGTGCCGGTAGCCGAACGCGGCGAGGTCGTCGTAGCGCAGATCCATCTCGCGTACGACCCACTGGAGGGCCTCGGCCGCCTTCTTGGGGTTGGTGATGATCGGCGTGATCAGGTGCGGAATGCCCTCGTACGCGGTGAGCTCGACGCGCTTGGGGTCGACGAGCACCATACGGACGTCCTCCGGCGTCGCCCGCACCATCACCGAGGTGATGAGGCAGTTGATGCAGGAGGACTTGCCGGAACCGGTGGCACCGGCCACCAGGACGTGCGGCATCTTCGCGAGGTTGGCCATCTCGTAACCGCCCTCGACGTTCTTGCCGAGCGCGACCAGCATCGGGTGGTCGTCCTCCGCCGCGTCCGCGAGCCGCAGCACATCGCCGAGGTTGACCATCTCCCGGTCGGAATTGGGGATCTCGATGCCGACCGCGGACTTCCCCGGGATCGGCGAGATGATCCGGACGTCGGGGCTGGCGACGGCGTACGCGATGTTCTTGGCGAGCGCGGTGATCCGCTCGACCTTCACGGCGGGACCGAGCTCCACCTCGTACCGCGTCACCGTGGGACCGCGGGTGAAGCCGGTGACGGCGGCGTCGACCTTGAATTCGGTGAAGACGTTGGTCAGCGACGCGACGATCGCGTCGTTGGCGGCGCTACGGGTCTTGCCCGGGCCGCCTCGCTCCAGCAGATCGAGCGAGGGCAGCGAGTAGGTGATGTCGCCGGAGAGCTGGAGCTGCTCGGCACGTGGCGGCAGCGGCTGCGACTGCGAGCGGTCGGGGACCGGCTTGGTGAGGTCGGGTACGCCCCCGGCGGGCGAGGACGCCCTCTCCCCCGGCCTCCTGGCGGGCTCCGCCTCCCTGGCGCCGGGCACCGGGGTGCCCGCACGCTCGCGGTCCACCGAGACGCCCTGGGTGAGGTCGGCGACGACCGGCGAGGGCGGCATGCCGTTGAGCACCGCCCCGTCGAGCGCGGCGGCTGCGGCGGCTGCGACGTCCACGGCGTCCATGGTGCGGTTCATCGCCGGCTGCACGGAGGGCCTGCGCGGCCTGCGGCGCTTGGAGAGCGCGTCGGTCTCCGCCCGGTCGGGGTCGTACTCCTCCGACGCCTCGGACCGGCGTACGGAGGAGCGGCGCGAACGGGCGGCCGGCGCCTCACGCCACTGCTCGTCGTACCGCTCGTCCTCGTCCTCGTCCAGCGCCTCGGGGTCGTACACCGGGTCGATGATTCCCAGCTTGGAACCGAGCAGCCGCAGCCGCTGCGGAATGGCGTTCACCGGCGTCGCCGTCACGACCAGCAGCCCGAAGACGGTCAGGAGCAGGAGCAGCGGTACGGCGAGCACCTCGCCCATCGTGAAGATCAGCGGCTTGGAGGCGGCCCAGCCGATGAGGCCGCCCGCGTCCTGCATGGCCTCGGTGCCGTCCTCGCGCCCCGGCGATCCGCACGCGATGTGGACCTGGCCGAGCACCCCGATGACGAGCGCGGAGAGCCCGATGACGATCCGCCCGTTGGCCTCGGGCTTCTCCGGATACAGGATCAGCCGTACGGCGACGGCGCCCAGCAGTATCGGCACGAGGAGGTCGAGCCGGCCGAAGGCTCCGGTGACGAGCATCTCGACGAGGTCGCCGACCGGGCCGCGCAGATTCGACCAGGTGCCCGCGGCGACGATCAGCGCGAGACCGAGCAGCAGCAGGGCGACACCGTCCTTGCGGTGAGCGGGGTCGAGCCCCTTGGCGCCGCGCCCTATGCCGCGGAACAGCGCACCGACGGCGTGGGCCGTACCGAGCCAGACGGCGCGCACCAGGCGGTACACACCACCGGTGGGCGACGGCGCCGGTTTGGGCGCGGCAGCCTTCTTGGCCACCGCCTTCTTCGCGGGAGCCTTTTTCGCGGGCGCGGTCTTCTTGGCAGCGGCCTTCTTCGCGGGCGCGGCTTTCTTCGCCGGACCCGATCCGCCACCGACGCGCTTCGCGGTGCCCGCCGTGCCCTGGGAACCCTTGCCGGACGTACGTGAGGCCATGGAGCCGAGGTTACCGGTGTCCGCGGCAGTGAACACGTGCGCGTGCCGGTTCACCCGACCGTGTCGCCGTACGGCGGCCGCAAACTGACGCGCCCTCACCGGACCGCGGCGATGCCACACCCACCGGCCGGGGACGGCCGTACCGGGACGCCACCGCCGAACGGCCGCGCCCTCAGGTCAGTTGACGCCCCACCGGCCCGAAGGGACCTGACGGAGCGGGGCAGTACGGTCCACAGCCGCCTTACGAGGGAAGGGGTGCGGGTCCGCCACTGGTGCCGGGCTCCAGGGCGTCCAGCGCCCGGCGCAGCCCGGTCAGCTTCCGTTCGAGGTGAGCCGCGGTGGCCACGGCCCCGGCGTCCGCCGACTCGTCGTCGAGCTGCTTGGAGAGGGCCTCGGCCTGCTCCTCGACGGCCGCGAGCCGTGCGGAGAGTTCGGCCAGCAGTCCGGCGGGCTCCTTCTCGTGGTTCGCGCCCCCGTGACCGCTGCCCTCCAGCTGGAGTCGCAGCAGCGCCGCCTGCTCACGCAACTGGCAGTTCTTCATGTACAGCTCGACGAAGACCGAGACCTTGGCCCGCAGCACCCAGGGGTCGAACGGCTTCGAGATGTAGTCCACCGCGCCGGCCGCATAACCCCGGAAGGTGTGGTGCGGACCGTGGTTGATCGCGGTGAGAAAGATGATCGGGATGTCCCGGGTCCGCTCCCGCCGCTTGATGTGCGCCGCGGTTTCGAATCCGTCCATGCCCGGCATCTGGACGTCCAGCAGAATGACCGCGAAATCGTCCGTGAGCAGCGCTTTGAGCGCCTCCTCCCCTGACGATGCCCGAACCAGTGTCTGATCGAGCGCAGAGAGGATGGCCTCCAGCGCCAGCAGATTCTCCGGCCGGTCATCGACCAGGAGGATCTTGGCCTTCTGCACCATGGCCCGTCCTCCTCGCCCCGGAATTACACCGGGCGCCGCCCCAGGGGACGGCTCCCTTACGCCGTCCGTCCTTGTGCCGGTCATGGTAGCCGCACCCCGCCCGTCACCACACCCTGTCACCGCGATGTCACTGTGCACACAGGGAAAACGCGGTGGGAGACCAGAAGGTTCCCCGAAAACCGCGCTCCCACACTCCTCCAGACACAGCTAGTCAACAGAACACGAAATAATCCCTCAATCTTCGATCACTCTCCGCGCATCCACTGCTCCATAACCGAAAGCAGATGATCAGGGTCGACCGGCTTGGTGACGTAGTCGGATGCTCCGGACTCGATCGCCTTCTCGCGGTCGCCCTTCATCGCCTTCGCGGTCAGAGCGATGATCGGCAGTCCGGCGAACTGCGGCATCCTGCGGATCGCCGAGGTTGTCGCGTAGCCGTCCATCTCCGGCATCATGATGTCCATCAGCACGACCGTCACATCGTCGTGCTGCTCCAGGACTTCGATCCCCTCGCGCCCGTTCTCCGCGTACAGAACCGACAGCCCGTGCTGCTCCAGCACGCTGGTGAGCGCGAAGACGTTGCGGATGTCGTCGTCGACGATCAGCACCTTCTCGCCGCCGAACCGGAACGTCCTGCGGACCACCGGCTCCTCCTGGCCACCGAGCGTCCACGGCTCCTGAGCGGTCTGCCGATCCGCCGGGGAAGCCGCCCGGGGCGGCAGCGCGGGCTGCTGCTGCGCACCGCCCAGCGCCTTGCGCCGACGCCTCAACAGCCCGGCCGCACCGCCCTGGCCGTGCGCGCTCCCCGGCATCCCTGAGGCCTCGCCGAAGGTCTGGAAGCCCGGTCCCGTGCCCTGTCCCGTCCCCTGGCCGGCCTCGGGAAGCCGGCCGCTCTCGACCGCCGCACCGTGCACCTCGATGGGTCCGGGGCCGATCTGCGGGTAACCCTGCGGCGGGAGTTCGCTCGGGTGCAGTGGCAGGTACAGCGTGAACGTCGAGCCGCGGCCGGGCTCGCTCGCCGCATGGATCTCGCCACCCAGCAGCCGTGCGATCTCCCGGCTGATGGAGAGGCCGAGACCGGTGCCTCCGTACTTGCGGCTGGTCGTACCGTCCGCCTGCTTGAACGCCTCGAAGATCACCAGCATCTTGCTGGACGCGATCCCGATACCGGTGTCGGTCACCGAGAAGGCGATCAGATCGGCGTCGGCGTCCCGCAGTGAACCGGCTTCCAGCAGCTGCTCACGAATGGCGTTCGGCACCTCGGCACCGGCGTGCCTGATCACCAGCTCGACGGCGCCCCCGTCGGTGAACTTCACCGCGTTGGAGAGCAGATTGCGCAGCACCTGAAGCAGCCGCTGTTCGTCGGTGTGCAGCGTGGCCGGGAGTTCCGGCGACACCCGTACGGAGAAATCCAGCCCCTTTTCCGCGGTCAGCGGCCGGAACGTCGCCTCCACGTAGTCGACCAGCTGAACCAGGGCGATCCGGGTCGGGCTGACGTCCATCTTGCCCGCCTCGACCTTCGACAGATCGAGGATGTCGTTGATCAACTGGAGCAGATCGGAACCGGCCCCATGGATCGTCTCGGCGAATTCCACCTGCTTCGGCGACAGATTGCCCTCGGCGTTGTCCGCCAGCAGCTTGGCCAGAATGAGCAGCGAGTTGAGCGGTGTCCGCAACTCGTGCGACATGTTCGCCAGGAACTCCGACTTGTACCGCATGGAGACGGCCAGCTGTTCGGCGCGCTCCTCCAGAACCTGTCGCGCCTCTTCGATCTCGGTGTTCTTGACCTCGATGTCGCGGTTCTGCTGGGCCAGCAGCTCGGCCTTCTCCTCCAGTTCGGCATTGGACGCCTGGAGGGCCTTCTGCCGGTTCTCCAACTCCTGCGACCGGTCGCGCAATTGCTCCGTGAGCTCCTGCGACTGCTCCAGCAGTTTCTCGGTCGTGGTGTTGACGCTGATCGTGTTGACGCTGGTCGCGATCATCTCGGCGAGCTGGTTGAGGAAGTCCCGCTGGATATGGGTGAAGGGCTGGAAGGAGGCCAGCTCGATCACACCGAGGACCTTCCCCTCGAAGAGCACCGGCAGCACGATCACATGCGCGGGCGGCGCCTCACCGAGCCCGGAGGAAATCTTCAGGTACCCCGGCGGCACGTTGTCCACCTGAATCGTCCGCTTCTCCTCGGCCGCCGTGCCGATGAGCGTCTCCCCGGGCCGGAAGGAGGTCGGCATGGAGCCGGCGGAGTAGCCGTAACTGCCCCGCATCCGGAGTTCGTACGCACCCTCCCGGTCGCCGTCCGCGCCCAGCGCGTCGGCGTCTCCCGTCGCCATGGCGAGGAAGAAGGCGCCGTGCTGCGCGGAGACGACCGGCGTCAGCTCGCTCATGATCAGCGAGGCGACGTCGTCCAGGTCGCGCCGCCCCTGCATCAGGCCGGAGATCCGGGCGAGGTTGCCCTTGAGCCAGTCCTGCTCCTTGTTGGTGGCGGTGGTGTCGCGCAGATTGGCGATCATCGTGTTGATGTTGTCCTGGAGGGACTGGATCTCTCCGGCGGCATCCACGTCGATCTTGAGATTGAGATCGCCTCGGGTCACCGCGGTCGCGACGGCCGCGATGGCGCGCACCTGACGGGTCAGGTTTCCGGCCATCTCGTTCACCGACTCGGTGAGGTCGCGCCAGGTGCCGTCCACGTCCCGCACCCGCGCCTGACCGCCCAGCTGGCCTTCGGTGCCCACCTCGCGGGCCACCCGGGTCACCTGCTCGGCGAACGAGGACAGCCGGTCGACCATCGTGTTGATGGTGTTCTTCAGCTCCTGAATCTCACCACGCGCGTCGATGTCGATCTTCTTGGTGAGATCGCCCTCGGCGATGGCCGTGGTGACGGTGGCGATCTGGCGCACCTGCCCCGTCAGGTTGGACGCCATCGAGTTCACGGACTCGGTGAGGTCCTTCCACGTACCGGCGACGCCGGGAACGCGTGCCTGGCCGCCCAGTTCACCCTCCGTGCCCACCTCACGGGCGACTCGCGTCACCTCGTCGGCGAACGACGACAGGGTCGTCACCATCGTGTTGACGGTGTCGGCCAGCTCGGCGACCTCCCCACGCGCCTCGACGGTGACCTTCTTCGTCAGATCGCCGTTGGCCACCGCGGACGAGACGCGGGAGATGTTCCGCACCTGACTGGTCAGGTTGTTGGCCATCAGGTTGACGTTCTCGCTGAGGTCCTTCCAGATGCCCGTGGCACCGCGCACCCGGGCCTGGCCGCCGAGGATGCCCTCGGTGCCCACCTCGCGGGCCACCCGGGTCACCTCGTCACCGAAGTTCATCAGCTGGTCGACCATCGTGTTGACCGTCGTCACCAGTTCGAGGATCTCGCCCTTGGCGTCGACGGTGATCTTCTTGGAGAGGTCACCGTTGGCGACCGCGGTGGTGACCTCGGCGATGTTGCGGACCTGAAGCGTCAGGTTGTTCGCCATGCCGTTGACGGACTGGGTGAGGTCCTTCCACGTGCCGGACACTCCCTGCACCTCGGCCTGACCGCCGAGAATGCCTTCCGTACCCACCTCACGGGCGACCCGGGTCACCTGCTCGGCGAAGTTCGACAGCTGGTCGACCATCGTGTTGAGGGTGTTCTTCAGCTCCAGGATCTCGCCGCGCGCGTCCACGTCGATCTTCTGCGACAGGTCACCCCGCGCCACCGCCGTGGCGACCTGCGCGATGTTACGGACCTGAGCGGTGAGGTTCCCGGCCATGCCGTTCACCGAATCGGTCAGATCACGCCACACACCTGCCACGCCGGGCACCTGCGCCTGACCCCCGAGACGCCCGTCCGTGCCCACCTCGCGGGCGACCCGGGTCACCTGCTCGGCGAAGGCGGAGAGCTGGTCGACCATCGTGTTGATGGTGTTCTTCAGCTCCAGGATCTCGCCGCGCGCGTCCACGTCGATCTTCTGCGACAGGTCACCCCGCGCCACCGCCGTGGTCACCTGCGCGATCTGGCGCACCTGGGAGGTCAGGTTCCCCGCCATGAAGTTGACGGAGTCGGTGAGCTCCTTCCACGTACCGGACACGCCGTCGACCCGCGCCTGACCGCCGAGGCGCCCCTCCGTGCCCACGTCCCGCGCCATGCGCGTCACCTGGTCGGCGAACGAGGACAGCTGCGCCACCATCGTGTTGACGGTGTTCTTCAGCTCCAGCATCTCGCCGGCCACATCGACGGTGACCTTCTGCGACAGGTCGCCATTGGCCACCGCGGTCGTCACCTGGGCGATGTCGCGCACCTGACCCGTCAGGTTCCGGAACGCCGTGTTGACGGAGTCCGTGAGGTCCTTCCAGGTACCCGCCGCGCCCGGCACCTCGGCCTGCCCACCCAGCCGGCCCTCGACGCCGACCTCCCTGGCCACCCGGGTCACTTCCGAACCGAAGGACTGGAGCTGGTCGACCATCGTGTTGACGGTGTTCTTCAGCTCCAGCATCTCGCCGGCCACATCGACGGTGACCTTCTGCGACATGTCACCGCTGGCCACCGCCGTGGTCACCTGGGCGATGTCACGCACCTGGGTCGTCAGATTGCGGAAGACGGTGTTCACCGAGTCGGTGAGGTCCTTCCAGGTGCCCGCCGCGCCCGGCACCTGCGCCTGGCCGCCGAGCAGACCCTCGCCACCGACCTCGCTGGCCACGCGCGTGACCTCGTCCGCGAAGGTGCGCAGCGTCTCGGTCATCTGGTTGATCGTCTCGGCGAGCTGCGCGACCTCGCCGCGCGCGCTGACCCGGACCTTCTGCGACAGGTCACCGTTGGCGACCGCCGTCGTCACCTCGGCGATGCCGCGCACCTGTGAGGTGAGGTTGCCGGCCATCGTGTTGACGGAGTCGGTCAGGTCCTTCCAGACCCCGGCCACCCCCGGCACCGTCGCCTGTCCGCCCAGCTCGCCCTCGGTCCCCACCTCACGGGCGACGCGGGTCACCTCGGAGGAGAAGGAGGACAGCTGGTCGACCATCGTGTTGACGGTGTTCTTCAGCTGAGCCATCTCGCCGGCCACATGGACGGTGACCTTCCGCGACAGATCCCCCTTGGCGACCGCTGTCGTCACCAAAGCGATGTCGCGCACCTGCGCGGTCAGCCGGTACGCCATGGTGTTCACGGAGTCCGTGAGGTCCTTCCAGGACCCGGACATCCCACGCACCTGGGCCTGGCCGCCCAGCTTGCCCTCGGTCCCCACCTCGACCGCGACCCGCGTCACCTGTTCGGTGAACGCCGACAGCTGGTCGACGAGGTTGTTGACGGTGCGGGCGACCTTCAGGAACTCGCCGCGCAGCGGCCGTACCGTCTCGTCGGCCGTGTGCGAACGCAGCTCCATCCGCTGTTCGAGATCACCGTCGGCCACTGCCGACAGCACTCGCCCGACCTCCGAGACAGGCCGCGCGAGATCATCGACCAGCTCGTTGGACGCGTCGATCGCGGCGGCCCAGGAGCCCTCGCAGGCACCCGTCTCCAGCCGCTCGGTGAGCTTGCCCTCCCGGCCGACCACACGCCGCACGCGCGCGAGCTCACCGGTGAGATGCACGTTGCGGTCGGCGACCTCGTTGAAGACCGCCGCGAGCTCGGCCATGACACCGTCGCCGGAGACCGTCACACGCCGGCGGAAGTTCCCGTCACGCATGGCCACCAGACCCGACAGCAGTCTGTTGAGTGCCGCGGCGTCGACTTCGACGGTTCCATTGCGCTGCTTCTTCACGGACTGTCCGCCTTTACTGCGCGTACCTGTGCCCCGCGCCGCCACGTCAGACTCCACCGTGTCCCTCCCGCAGGGGTTGACCGAATCGCTCGGGCCTTGTCCGAGAGCTTGCCCAAATCCTCTGGGACTCACCGCCACAGCCCACCGTTGACGGGTGACCATGCGGACGTCAAATCGTTGAAACGTACCAGGCCGGAACCAGTCGGGGCGGAACCACCCATGGTTGTGCCACATCCCTCCATGAGGAAGCCCACACTTGTCCGGTCACAAGCCTGTTCCTGCCCGTCCTTGCCCGAACCCGGCCCTCGTGTATCCGGTACCTGCACGAAGCGTCTAGCCTGGCAAGGCGAATCGAAGCGGCGAGAAACGGGCACAGGACTCGGGGAAGCGACGAGACACCATATGGGGAGTGCTGTGATCACGGCGCGCGCGGCTGCCACCTTCGACCCGGTCGGGCGCTCCGTCGCGACGGCCCGCGCCTTTGTCCGGGACACGCTCCAGGGGTGGGGGTACACCGACGTCGTCGACGACGCCGTGGTCCTCACCAGCGAGCTCGTCACCAACGCCGTGGTCCATGCGGGCACAGCGGCGGACGTCCTGTGCCTGCGCACGGAGGACGGCGTCCGGGTCGAGGTCTCCGACCACTATCCGGAACGGGAGATCCCGCTCCAGTCCACCGGGCTGGACTTCGGCAGCCCCGACCGGGAGAGCGGCCGCGGCCTCCTCCTGTGCGCGGCGCTCGCCTCCCGCTGGGGAGTCGAGTACTCCCCCACACACAAACATGTCTGGTTCCAGCTCGATCTGCCCGACCGCCCCGTGGGCATCCGTTCCGCGGGCCCGCTGCTCCCCGTCGACCTGCTCCCCGTCACCGACGAACGGGTCAGGGTCGCCGTCGTCCAGATCGACAGCGCGGGCGCCATCGCGGCGTGGAACGACGACGCCTCATACCTCTTCGGGCACACGGCGGAACAGGTCACCGGAAAACAGTTCACCGACTTCACCGCCTGGCCGCAGACCCCCGGCACCAACACCGGCATCGCGGACGCCCTGCGTCTCTCCCGCTGGGAGGGCAGCTACGGCATCCGGGGCGCCGACGGCCGTACGATCCCGGTCTACGGCTCTCATCTGCGCGTGCGGGACACCCAGGGCGAGCCCTCGACCGTGTGCCTGCTGGTGCGCGACTACGAGCGGGCCGTACTCCAGTCACCGGTACGCACTCCCGTCTCCGACGCGAACACGGAGAACCGCTCGACGGACCCCTTCGAGGTCTTCATCGGCTCTCCCGCCCCCGACGACCTCGACGGGCTGCTCCAGCGCACCGTCGAGCGGGCCCGCGACATGCTCGACGCCGACGCGGCCTTCCTGCTGCTGGCGACGGACGACGAGACCGAACTGGAAGTACGGGCCACGACCGGTCTGCCCTCCGCCCGTCAGCGCTTCGCCCGCGTCCCGGTGGAGGCCGGCACCGGACGGTACGGCTCCGCGCGCATGCCCGCCGTGCACGAGGACCTCGACGCGGTCCCCGGTGCAGTCCCCCTGCTCGTCGACACGGGCATGCGCTCGGTGGTCACCGTCCCGCTGAAGGTCGAGGGCCGGCTCACGGGCTCCCTGGGCGTCGCGGCCGAAGCCGCCGGCCGGTACTCCAACGAGGAGGCCCTGCGCCTCCAGTTCGCCGCCGACCGCATCGCCCTGGCCGTCGAGTCCGCCCGCCTGGGAGAACTTGAACGGCTGCGCCGCGGCTCGCTCTCCTTCCTCGTCGAGGCGTCCGACCTGTTGGCCGGCACGCTCGACCGGGACCAGACGCTCGCCCTGATGGCACAGATGACGGTGCCCACCCTGGCCACCTGGTGCGCCGTCTACACGATCGCCGACCAGTCCTCGGATCCGTACCTCTCGTACGTACTGCACGAGGACGAGGAGCGCATCGACGGCCTCAAGGCCTTGCTCTCCAAGATCGCCCCGCCGGACCCGGTGCCGACTCCCGGCGCCCGTGTCTGGTCCGCGCCCTCCGAGGCCGCCCATCAGGCGGCGCTGCGCACCTCGATGCGCAGCATCGGCCTCGGCGACCCGGGCGGGCTCGGCGCCGGCATCCGGACGACACTCGCCACGGCGGCCGCCGTGGGCGGGGAGACCGTAGTCCTCCCCCTCGTCGCCCGTAACCGGGTTATCGGCATGCTCACGCTCGGCAAACCGTCCGACGACCATTTCCGCCAGGAGATCCTGGAGTTGGCCGAGGACCTCTCCCGCCGGGCCGCCCTGGCCCTGGACAACGCTCGTCTCTACTCGGAGCGCACGGCCATCAGCCAGTCCCTCCAGCGCAGCCTGCTGCCTCCGGGTCTGCCCGATGTGCCCAATGTCGAGATCGAGGTCATCTACCGGGCAGCCGGTGAGGGCAACGAGGTCGGCGGCGACTTCTACGACGTCTTCCCGATCCGCGACGGCGCCTACGGTTTCGCCATCGGCGATGTCTGCGGTACGGGGCCGGAGGCGGCGGCCGTCACGGGCCTGGCTCGTCACGCCCTGCGCCTGCTCGCCCGCGAGGGCTTCGGCGGCCCCGCCGTCCTGGAGCGGCTGAACGCCGCCATCCTCGACGAGGGCGCCCGCAGTCGCTTCCTGACGCTTCTGTACGGGGAGTTGTGGCCCCAGGAGGACGGCAGCGCCCTTCTGAAGGTGGTGTGCGCCGGCCATCCGCTGCCGCTGCGCCTGCGCCAGGACGGCTCGGTCGAGGCCGCGGCGGAACCGCAGCCCCTGCTGGGCGTCATCGAGGACCTGGAGCTGTACGAGCAGACGGTGACCCTGGAACCGGGCGACGTCCTGCTGTGCGTCACGGACGGCGTCACCGAACGCCGGGAGGGCACCCGCATGCTCGGTGACGACGGCCTGGCGGACGTGCTCGCCAACTGCACGGGCCTGACAGCGGGCGCGGTCGCGGCACGCATCCTGCGGGCGGTGGAGCGATTCGCCGCCGAGCCTGCCTCGGACGACATGGCCATCCTCGCGATGCGCGTCCCCGAGCCACAGGCCGCTGTATAGGTCGCGTCGGCTTCGGACAGTCCGGGACGCCCCGGGATACGCGAAAGGCCCCCGCCGTTTGGCGGGGGCCTTTCGTCTGTCTGAGCCCCAATGCGGAATCGAACCGCAGACCTTCTCCTTACCATGGAGACGCTCTACCGACTGAGCTATTGGGGCCTTGCTGCCCTGCGGCAACGAGCTAAAGCATACCCTGAACCAGGGGGTCTGCAAAACCGCCTGTCGCACCGTCACCTTGCCGCCCACCAGGGTGTTCCAAGAGCGGGCCCGCCCCCACGACCAGCCAGGGGCTCCCCCGCCACGGTGCGCCGGCGAACGGGTCCGGAACGCAGAAAAGCCCCGTGCCACAAGGGCACGGGGCTTAACTATCAAAAGGAGTTCGGCGGCGTCCTACTCTCCCACAGGGTCCCCCCTGCAGTACCATCGGCGCTGAAAGGCTTAGCTTCCGGGTTCGGAATGTAACCGGGCGTTTCCCTAACGCAATGACCACCGAAACACTATGAAATTAACCAACACCGGATACTGCATTTAATTAAATACAGTCACGGCCGTTCGTTATTTCAGAACTAACACAGTGGACGCGAGCAACTGAGGACAAGCCCTCGGCCTATTAGTACCAGTCAGCTCCACCCGTTACCGGGCTTCCACATCTGGCCTATCAACCCAGTCGTCTACTGGGAGCCTTAACCCTTCAAGAGGGTGGGAATACTCATCTCGAAGCAGGCTTCCCGCTTAGATGCTTTCAGCGGTTATCCTTTCCGAACGTAGCCAACCAGCCATGCCCTTGGCAGGACAACTGGCACACCAGAGGTTCGTCCGTCCCGGTCCTCTCGTACTAGGGACAGCCCTTCTCAATATTCCTACGCGCACAGCGGATAGGGACCGAACTGTCTCACGACGTTCTAAACCCAGCTCGCGTACCGCTTTAATGGGCGAACAGCCCAACCCTTGGGACCGACTCCAGCCCCAGGATGCGACGAGCCGACATCGAGGTGCCAAACCATCCCGTCGATATGGACTCTTGGGGAAGATCAGCCTGTTATCCCCGGGGTACCTTTTATCCGTTGAGCGACAGCGCTTCCACAAGCCACTGCCGGATCACTAGTCCCGACTTTCGTCCCTGCTCGACCCGTCGGTCTCACAGTCAAGCTCCCTTGTGCACTTACACTCAACACCTGATTGCCAACCAGGCTGAGGGAACCTTTGGGCGCCTCCGTTACTCTTTAGGAGGCAACCGCCCCAGTTAAACTACCCATCAGACACTGTCCCTGATCCGGATCACGGACCCAGGTTAGACATCCAGCACGACCAGAGTGGTATTTCAACGACGACTCCACAACCACTGGCGTGGCCGCTTCAAAGTCTCCCACCTATCCTACACAAGCCGAACCGAACACCAATATCAAACTATAGTAAAGGTCCCGGGGTCTTTCCGTCCTGCTGCGCGAAACGAGCATCTTTACTCGTAGTGCAATTTCACCGGGCCTATGGTTGAGACAGTCGAGAAGTCGTTACGCCATTCGTGCAGGTCGGAACTTACCCGACAAGGAATTTCGCTACCTTAGGATGGTTATAGTTACCACCGCCGTTTACTGGCGCTTAAGTTCTCAGCTTCGCCGACCCGAAAGTCAGCTAACCGGTCCCCTTAACGTTCCAGCACCGGGCAGGCGTCAGTCCGTATACATCGCCTTACGGCTTCGCACGGACCTGTGTTTTTAGTAAACAGTCGCTTCTCGCTGGTCTCTGCGGCCACCCCCAGCTCACCGAGTAAATCGGATCACCAGTGATGGCCCCCCTTCTCCCGAAGTTACGGGGGCATTTTGCCGAGTTCCTTAACCATAGTTCACCCGAACGCCTCGGTATTCTCTACCTGACCACCTGAGTCGGTTTAGGGTACGGGCCGCCATGAAACTCGCTAGAGGCTTTTCTCGACAGCATAGGATCATCCACTTCACCACAATCGGCTCGGCATCAGGTCTCAGCCTTAATGTGTGACGGATTTACCTACCACACGGCCTACACCCTTACCCCGGGACTACCACCGCCCGGGCTGGACTACCTTCCTGCGTCACCCCATCGCTTACCTAGTACAAGTCTGGTTCGTCGGCTCCACCACTACCCTCAACTCCGAAGAGATCGGGCCGGCTTCACGGACTTAGCATCGCCTGATTCAGTATTGGGCGTTTCAAAGCGGGTACCGGAATATCAACCGGTTGTCCATCGACTACGCCTGTCGGCCTCGCCTTAGGTCCCGACTTACCCTGGGCAGATCAGCTTGACCCAGGAACCCTTAGTCAATCGGCGCACACGTTTCTCACGTGTGTATCGCTACTCATGCCTGCATTCTCACTCGTGAACCGTCCACAACTCGCTTCCGCGGCTGCTTCACCCGGCACACGACGCTCCCCTACCCATCCACACAGGCGTTGGCCCTATATGTGTGAATGACACGACTTCGGCGGTACGCTTGAGCCCCGCTACATTGTCGGCGCGGAATCACTTGACCAGTGAGCTATTACGCACTCTTTCAAGGGTGGCTGCTTCTAAGCCAACCTCCTGGTTGTCTCTGCGACTCCACATCCTTTCCCACTTAGCGTACGCTTAGGGGCCTTAGTCGATGCTCTGGGCTGTTTCCCTCTCGACCATGGAGCTTATCCCCCACAGTCTCACTGCCGTGCTCTCACTTACCGGCATTCGGAGTTTGGCTAAGGTCAGTAACCCGGTAGGGCCCATCGCCTATCCAGTGCTCTACCTCCGGCAAGAAACACACGACGCTGCACCTAAATGCATTTCGGGGAGAACCAGCTATCACGGAGTTTGATTGGCCTTTCACCCCTAACCACAGGTCATCCCCCAGGTTTTCAACCCTGGTGGGTTCGGTCCTCCACGAAGTCTTACCTCCGCTTCAACCTGCCCATGGCTAGATCACTCCGCTTCGGGTCTTGAGCGCGCTACTAAATCGCCCTATTCGGACTCGCTTTCGCTACGGCTTCCCCACACGGGTTAACCTCGCAACACACCGCAAACTCGCAGGCTCATTCTTCAAAAGGCACGCAGTCACGACTGCATGTGCAAGCACATACAGCGACGCTCCCACGGCTTGTAGGCACACGGTTTCAGGTACTATTTCACTCCGCTCCCGCGGTACTTTTCACCATTCCCTCACGGTACTATCCGCTATCGGTCACTAGGGAATATTTAGGCTTAACGGGTGGTCCCGCCAGATTCACACGGGATTTCTCGGGCCCCGTGCTACTTGGGTGTCTCTTAAACGAGCCGTTGATGTTTCAGCTACGGGGGTCTTACCCTCTACGCCGGACCTTTCGCATGTCCTTCGCCTACATCAACGGTTTCTGACTCGTCTCACGGCCGGCAGACCATGAAAAAGAGATCCCACAACCCCGCATGCGCAACCCCTGCCGGGTATCACACGCATACGGTTTGGCCTGATCCAGTTTCGCTCGCCACTACTCCCGGAATCACGGTTGTTTTCTCTTCCTGAGGGTACTGAGATGTTTCACTTCCCCTCGTTCCCTCCACACTGCCTATGTGTTCAGCAGTGGGTGACAGCCCATGACGACTGCCGGGTTTCCCCATTCGGAAACCCCCGGATCAAAGCTTGGTTGACAGCTCCCCGGGGACTATCGTGGCCTCCCACGTCCTTCATCGGTTCCTAGTGCCAAGGCATCCACCGTGCGCCCTTAAAAACTTGGCCACAGATGCTCGCGTCCACTGTGCAGTTCTCAAACAACGACCAGCCACCCATCACCCCGTTCCGAAGAACGAGTGCACTGGGGCCGGCAACCGAAGGACAGACTCAAATGAGCCCGTACCTTCAGATACCCAACAGCGTGCCCGACACAATCAACCCATTTACGCTTTCCACGCCGAAGCAGTACTTACGAAAACCAGCCAACCGTGCCGAATAGTCAACGTTCCACCCATGAGCTAACCACCGCCGAACATTTGCCGGCGTAGTGGCTCTGGATTCCTTGCGGAATCTAGATGCTCCTTAGAAAGGAGGTGATCCAGCCGCACCTTCCGGTACGGCTACCTTGTTACGACTTCGTCCCAATCGCCAGTCCCACCTTCGACAGCTCCCTCCCACAAGGGGTTGGGCCACCGGCTTCGGGTGTTACCGACTTTCGTGACGTGACGGGCGGTGTGTACAAGGCCCGGGAACGTATTCACCGCAGCAATGCTGATCTGCGATTACTAGCAACTCCGACTTCATGGGGTCGAGTTGCAGACCCCAATCCGAACTGAGACCGGCTTTTTGAGATTCGCTCCGCCTCGCGGCATCGCAGCTCATTGTACCGGCCATTGTAGCACGTGTGCAGCCCAAGACATAAGGGGCATGATGACTTGACGTCGTCCCCACCTTCCTCCGAGTTGACCCCGGCAGTCTCCTGTGAGTCCCCATCACCCCGAAGGGCATGCTGGCAACACAGAACAAGGGTTGCGCTCGTTGCGGGACTTAACCCAACATCTCACGACACGAGCTGACGACAGCCATGCACCACCTGTATACCGACCACAAGGGGGGCACCATCTCTGATGCTTTCCGGTATATGTCAAGCCTTGGTAAGGTTCTTCGCGTTGCGTCGAATTAAGCCACATGCTCCGCTGCTTGTGCGGGCCCCCGTCAATTCCTTTGAGTTTTAGCCTTGCGGCCGTACTCCCCAGGCGGGGAACTTAATGCGTTAGCTGCGGCACCGACGACGTGGAATGTCGCCAACACCTAGTTCCCAACGTTTACGGCGTGGACTACCAGGGTATCTAATCCTGTTCGCTCCCCACGCTTTCGCTCCTCAGCGTCAGTAATGGCCCAGAGATCCGCCTTCGCCACCGGTGTTCCTCCTGATATCTGCGCATTTCACCGCTACACCAGGAATTCCGATCTCCCCTACCACACTCTAGCCTGCCCGTATCGACTGCAGACCCGGGGTTAAGCCCCGGGCTTTCACAACCGACGCAACAAGCCGCCTACGAGCTCTTTACGCCCAATAATTCCGGACAACGCTTGCGCCCTACGTATTACCGCGGCTGCTGGCACGTAGTTAGCCGGCGCTTCTTCTGCAGGTACCGTCACTTTCGCTTCTTCCCTGCTGAAAGAGGTTTACAACCCGAAGGCCGTCATCCCTCACGCGGCGTCGCTGCATCAGGCTTTCGCCCATTGTGCAATATTCCCCACTGCTGCCTCCCGTAGGAGTCTGGGCCGTGTCTCAGTCCCAGTGTGGCCGGTCGCCCTCTCAGGCCGGCTACCCGTCGTCGCCTTGGTAGGCCATTACCCCACCAACTAGCTGATAGGCCGCGGGCTCATCCTTCACCGCCGGAGCTTTTAACCTTCCCCCATGAGAGGGAAAGTGTTATCCGGTATTAGACCCCGTTTCCAGGGCTTGTCCCAGAGTGAAGGGCAGATTGCCCACGTGTTACTCACCCGTTCGCCACTAATCCACCCCGAAGGGCTTCATCGTTCGACTTGCATGTGTTAAGCACGCCGCCAGCGTTCGTCCTGAGCCAGGATCAAACTCTCCGTGAATGTTTTCCCGTAATCGGGTAGACACCACGAGAGCGGAACGACCATGTCGGAATATGACCGGTCGTCCACTGAATCCTCGCTGTGTGCATTGCCTACCAGACCAGAGGCCTGTTAGGACTTTCAAAGGAACCTCGAACCTGCCGAAGCAGGTCGGGGTATCAACATATCTGGCGTTGACTTTTGGCACGCTGTTGAGTTCTCAAGGAACGGACGCTTCCTTTGTACTCACCCTCAGAACATTTTCTGGGGCTTTCCTCCGGGCGCTTCCCTTCGGTCTTGCGTTTCCGACTCTATCAGACTCTTTCGTGTCCGATTCCCGGTCGAAGCGGGCCTCGCATTTTCGCTTTCCAGTTCTTCGCTTTCGCGCTTTCCCTTTCCAGCGGTTTCAACCTTACCAGACTCATTTCGTTCCGTTTCCGGTCCGAATTTTAATTCCGGTGGCCGTTGAAGTGGCCTTGCCTTTCGGCGGATCCGACATTATCAGAAGTTCTGAGTCGGAATTTCCACTCTCCGCGAGAGGCTCGCGGACACATGTGTGCGCGGCGCTTCCCGGTGAGGCGGAGAGGTAAACGTACTGGAGCGGGGCGCCCCGATGCAAATCGGGGGCCCCGCTCCGGAGTTCACACCTGTCGGAGTCAGACCTCGACGACGACGGGAAGGATCATCGGACGCCGACGGTAGGTGTCGGAGACCCACTTGCCCACCGTGCGGCGGACCAGCTGCTGGAGCTGGTGCGGCTCCATCACGCCGTCCTGGGCCGACTTGTTGAGGGCGTCCTGGACCTTCGGAACGACCGCGCTGAACGCCGAGTCGTCAATGCCGGAGCCCCGGGCCTGGATGTGGGGGCCGCCCACGATCTTGCCGGAGGAGCTGTCGACCACGATGAAGACGGAGATGATCCCCTCGTCGCCGAGGATCCGGCGGTCCTTGAGGGAGGTCTCGGTGACATCGCCGACCGAGAGGCCGTCGACGTACACATAGCCGGCCTGGACCTTGCCGACGATCTTGGCCTTGCCGTCGATCAGGTCGACGACCACGCCGTCCTCCGCGATGACGATGTGGTCCTTCGGGACACCCGTGAGGGCGCCCAGCTCCGCGTTGGCCCTGAGGTGGCGCCATTCGCCGTGGACCGGCATCAGGTTCTTCGGCTTGCAGATGTTGTAGAAGTACAGCAGCTCGCCGGCCGAGGCGTGGCCCGAGACGTGGACCTTGGCGTTGCCCTTGTGGACGACGTTGGCGCCCCAGCGGGTCAGACCGTTGATCACGCGGTAGACCGCGTTCTCGTTGCCCGGAATCAGCGACGAGGCCAGGATGACGGTGTCGCCCTGGACGATGCGGATCTGGTGGTCGCGGTTGGCCATCCGGGACAAGGCCGCCATCGGCTCACCCTGCGAGCCCGTGCAGACCAGCACGACCTCGTCGTCCGGCAGGTCGTCGAGGGTCTTCACGTCGACGACCAGGCCGGCGGGAACCTTCAGATAGCCCAGGTCACGGGCGATGCCCATGTTCCGGACCATCGAACGTCCGACGAAGGCGACCCTGCGGCCGTATTCGTGTGCCGTGTCGAGGATCTGCTGGATGCGGTGCACATGGCTCGCGAAGCTCGCCACGATGATGCGCTTCTGCGCATTGGCGAAGACCGTGCGCAGGACGTTGGAGATGTCCCGCTCCGGCGGTACGAAGCCCGGCACCTCCGCGTTCGTCGAGTCGGAGAGCAGAAGGTCGATGCCTTCCTCGCTCAGCCGGGCGAACGCGTGCAGGTCGGTGAGGCGACCGTCCAGCGGCAGCTGGTCCATCTTGAAGTCGCCGGTGGCGACGGCCATGCCCGCGGGCGTGCGGATGGCGACCGCGAGAGCGTCCGGGATGGAGTGGTTGACCGCGATGAACTCGCAGTCGAAGACTCCGAGACGCTCGCGCTGCCCCTCCTTGACCTCAAGGGTGTACGGCCGGATGCGGTGCTCCTGAAGCTTCGCCTCGATGAGCGCGAGGGTCAGCTTGGAGCCGATGAGCGGGATGTCCGGCTTCAGGCGCAGCAGATACGGGACACCACCGATGTGGTCCTCGTGCCCGTGCGTCAGGACGATCCCCTCGACGTCGTCGAGGCGGTCCCGGATGGTGGTGAAGTCCGGAAGGATCAGGTCGATTCCGGGCTGCTCCTCCTCCGGGAAGAGAACGCCGCAGTCGACGATGAGCAGGCGGCCGCCGTACTCGAAGACCGTCATGTTGCGGCCGATCTCGCCGAGGCCACCCAGGGGGGTGACCCGCAGGCCGCCCTTCGGGAGCTTCGGCGGGGTGCCGAGTTCAGGATGCGGATGACTCAAAAGACTCTCCTTACCACGCACGCCACGTACCGCTTGGGCACGTGGCGCGCATGTCATTCGTGCACTTGCTGTTGTCTTTGGTTTTGCTCTGTTGCGAATGTTCTTCGCGTATTCAGTTGTGAAGTCTGTGGTTACAGCTGTACCCCACCGGCGGCGAGGTCGATCTTGAGCTGTGCCGTTTCCTGCGCGCTGAGTTCCACCAGGGGGAGGCGCAGCGGGCCCGCAGGGAGGCCCTGAAGGGTCAGTGCGGCCTTGGTGGTGATCACACCCTGGGTGCGGAACATGCCCGTGAAGACCGGCAGCAGCTTCTGGTGGATCTCCGTGGCCTTCTGGACGTCCCCGCCGAGGTGCGCCTCGATGAGGGCCCGCAGGTCCGGGGTGACGACATGGCCGACGACCGAGACGAAGCCGATCGCGCCGACCGACAGAAGCGGCAGGTTCAGCATGTCGTCGCCCGAGTACCAGGCCAGGCCGGACTGCGCGATGGCCCAGCTGGCGCGGCCGAGGTCGCCCTTGGCGTCCTTGTTGGCCACGATGCGCGGGTGCTCGGCCAGCCGGACCAGGGTCTCTGTGTCGATCGGCACCCCGCTGCGGCCGGGAATGTCGTAGAGCATCACCGGCAGACCGGTGGAGTCCGCGATCGCAGTGAAGTGGCGGAGGAGACCCTCCTGCGGCGGCTTGTTGTAGTACGGGGTGACCGCGAGGAGGCCGTGGGCACCGGTGCGCTCGGCCGTGCGGGCGAGTTCGACGCTGTGCCGGGTGTCGTTCGTACCGATGCCGGCGACGATGTGCGCCCGGTCTCCGACCGCCTCCAGCACAGCCCGTACGAGCTGGTCTTTCTCCGCGTCACTGGTGGTCGGGGACTCGCCGGTGGTGCCATTGATGATCAGGCCGTCGTTGCCTGCGTCCACCAGGTGAGTGGCGAGCCGCTGGGCGCCGTCGAGGTCGAGTGCACCGTCCGCCGTGAAGGGCGTGACCATAGCAGTGAGGACCCGCCCGAAGGGGGTCTGCGGAGTGGAGATCGGAGCCATGGGTACCACGCTACTCGTTGCTCGGCGCCCGGTGTCCCCTCGGGGGGACAAGCAAGAGGAGCCCGGCACTGCCTGCTCGGGGGTTCAAGCAGTGCCGGGTCCGTTTGATCAGCCTAGATGAACTTCACGAAACGCCGCAATACGGACACCGCTTACGGGGCAACGCGTCCGTTTTTGTTGAAGGCTGCATGGGTGAGCGGCATGAGCGCCGCCCAGTGCGCCTCCATCTGCTCGCCGACCATCTCGATCTCCCGCTGCGGGAACGACGGGACCTTCGCGAGCTCGTGCTGCGTGCGCAGTCCGAGGAAGTGCATCAGCGAGCGGGCGTTGCACGTGGCGTACATCGAGGAGAACAGGCCGACCGGGAGGACCGCACGGGCGACCTCGCGGGCCACTCCTGCCGCGAGCATCTCCTGGTAGGCCTCGTACGCCTGGCGGTACGAGGCCTCCATGGCGCGGCCGGTGAGCTCCGCCTGCGCCTCGGTGCCGTCGACGAACTCGTACTTGCCGGGACGGCCCTGCTGGACGAGCTTGCGGGACTCCCCCGGGACGTAGAAGACCGGCTCCAGCTCCCGGTAGCGGCCCGATTCCTCGTTGTACGACCAGCCGACGCGGTGCCGCATGAACTCGCGGAACACGAAGATCGGGGCGCTGATGAAGAAGGTCATCGAGTTGTGCTCGAACGGGCTTCCGTGCCTGTCCCGCATCAGGTAGTTGATGAGCCCCTTGGAGCGCTCAGGATCCTTGGTGACCTCTTCGAGGGACTGCTCACCGGCCGTGGAAACGCGGGCGGCGAACAGCACGTCGGAGTCACCTGCGGCGTGTTTCACCAGGTCAACGGTGACATCGCTGCGGAAGCTGGGCTTTGCGGGCTCGGGGGTCTCGGTCACCGGCGGGGTCCTTCCAATGGCGTCGCTCGGGCGGCGCCCACTCTACGGGCCGCCACTGACAACGTAGGCCGCACCGCCCGTTCGAGGATTTCTTCGACCAATTCGGTGATTCGGGGCACCGATCGGGCTTCCCGTGCGTCTGACTCATTAGCACCACCCGAATCAGCGTTCAAGGAGAGTTTCCTCATGTTCCGCCGGCGTGAATCCGTCCCGTTCTCGTTCGTAGCCGAGGCCGACCGATTCCGCAGTAACGTCACACCGCCCCCGCGCGAGCGCGCGTCTCTCTCGGAGAAGGCGGGTCGCACCCTGACCGGTCTCGTCGTGATCGCCGGACTCGCGGGATCGCTGCTGCTCGGACTGCCCGCCCTGGGGCCCGAGCAGTCGCCGCTGCACAACCAGCAGACCGAGAGCGCACAGGGCCGCTGACCCGACCGGGCCCCCTGGGGTGGCCCGGTCGGTACGCTCCTCGGTAGCCTCACCGGGCACAGCAATCGAGCGTGCTTGTGAGTGAGGATCAGTCGTGCCCCTGCCCTTTCTGACGGCCGACCGCGCATTTGACGCGAGCGCTGAGGACGTCGCGCTGCCGTTCGACGACCACGACAGCTGGCGGCGCCCCTACCGCCCCGGGCCCTGGCGCGTCGCCGCTGCGGCCGGTCTGCTGCTGCTTGCCTCGTTCATCCTGTTCGCCGGGATGATCACGGCGTTCGCCGGGGCGTTGCCCGGGGCCGGAGCGTGTCTTGCCCTGGCCCTCGCGGTCATCATCTGTGCCCTGCGAATGCTGCGGATCGGCGCCTGGGTCAGCCGGCACGGTGTGCGCCGGGTGGCGTTCTTCCGGACGACGACCGTGCCGTGGAACCGCGCCGCCGCAGTGCGTACGGTGCAGCAGCCGGTGAAGTGGCTCGGGTTCCCGCGCACGGTGCAGGGCCAGGCCCTGATCGTCGTACGCAAGGGCGGGGACGCGGTGCCGCCGCTGCTCACGGACTCCAACGCGGACTTCCTGGCGCGCGGTGAGGCCTTCGACAGGGCCGCCGACACGATCGAGGCGTGGGGGGACGAGTACCGGCAGCACTGAGGGCTCGCCTGCCCCACGAAGACGACGAGACCGTCCGGCGTTCGCCAAGAACGCCGGACGGTCTCGTCGTGCGGGAACGTGCTAGTTGCCGGAAGGGGCCGGTGAGGCCGCTGTGCCGCCTCTGTGGAGGGCGATGGCCCGCTGCATGGCCTTCCTGGCCCTGGGGGTGTCCCGGGCGTCCTGGTAGGCCACAGCGAGGCGGAACCAGCAGCGCCAGTCGTCCGGCGCGTCCTCCGTCTCCTCCTTGCGGCGGGCGAACACCGCGTCGGCGGCGTCCCGGTCGATACGCCCGCTCGGGGTACGGGCCAGGTCGTCGACGGGCAGGCCGCCCTCGGCGTCGAGTTCGGCGGCGAGGGCGTTGGCCCTCCGGACGAACTGGGTGTTCTTCCAGAGGAACCAGATGCCGATCACCGGAAGGATCAGCACGGCGACCCCGAAGGTCACCGTGAGCAGCGTGCCGTGCTCGATGAGCAGGACACCTCGGCTGCCGACCAGGACGAAGTAGAAGACCAGGACGGCAGCGGTGACGGCGTAAGTGATCTTTGCGCGCATGGCGTGGGCTCAGTCAGTTCAGGTCGAGGAAGTTTTCCAGGCCGAACGTGAGGCCCGGGGTGGTCACCACGCGGCGTGCTCCGAGCAGGATGCCCGGCATGAAGCTGCTGTGATGCAGGGAGTCGTGCCGGATGGTGAGGGTCTCGCCCTCGCCCCCGAGCAGCACCTCCTGGTGGGCCAGGAGGCCGCGGAGCCGTACCGAGTGGACCGGGATGCCGTCCACGTCGGCGCCTCGCGCCCCGTCCAGTGCCGTCGCGGTGGCGTCCGGCTGCGGCACGCAGCCCGCCTCGCGGCGGGCCTCGGCGATCAGCTGGGCGGTGCGGGCGGCGGTGCCGGAGGGGGCGTCGGCCTTGTTCGGGTGGTGGAGCTCGATGACCTCGACCGACTCGAAATAGCGGGCGGCCTGCTGTGCGAACTTCATCGTGAGGACCGCGCCGATCGAGAAGTTCGGCGCGATGAGCACACCGGTGCCCGGGGAAGCGGAGAGCCAGGTGTCGAGCTGCGCGAGCCGTTCATCGGTCCAGCCCGTGGTGCCGACCACGGCGTGGATGCCGTGCCGGACGCAGAAGTCGAGGTTGTCCATCACCGAGGTGGGGGTGGTGAGCTCGACAACGACCTGGGCACCGGAGTCCGTGAGGGTCTCCAGTTTGTCGCCGCGGCCGAGCGCGGCCACCAGTTCCAGGTCGTCGGCGGCCTCGACCGCTCGTACCGCCTCGGAGCCGATACGGCCCCCGGCGCCGAGAACGGCTACGCGCAGCTTGCTCATTGCTCTGCTTCCTTACAAAGGGATTTAGGAGACCGCTTCGTCGAGGCGGCCGGCCTGCTTGTCCTTGAGCGGGCCGATGACGGAGAGCGAGGGACGGTGTCCGAGGACCTCGCCCGCCACCGCGCGGACGTCGTCCGGGGTCACCTGCGCGATGCGGGCCAGCATGTCGTCGACCGACATCTGCTCGCCCCAGCACAGTTCGCTCTTGCCGATCCGGTTCATCAGGGCGCCGGTGTCCTCCAGGCCGAGGACGGTGGATCCGGAGAGCTGGCCGATCGCGCGGCTGATCTCCTCGTCGTCGAGTCCGTCCGACGCGACCTTGTCGAGCTCGTCGCGGCAGATCTTGAGGACGTCGTGGACCTGGCTGGGCCGGCAGCCCGCGTACACACCGAAGAGCCCGCAGTCCGCGAAGCCCGAGGTGTACGAGTAGACGCTGTACGCGAGGCCGCGCTTCTCCCGTACCTCCTGGAAGAGGCGGGAGCTCATGCCGCCGCCGAGGGCGGTGTTGAGTACGCCGAGCGCCCAGCGGCGCTCGTCGGTGCGGGCCAGTCCCGGCATGCCGAGGACCACGTGGGCCTGCTCGGTCTTGCGGTTCTGCAGCTCGACCCGGCCCGCGGTGCGCAGCGTGCGGGAACCCGCGCGCGGCGCCGTCGGGACGGCGTCAGTGCGGGAGAGGGCTCCGGCGCGCTCGAAGGCCTTGCGGACCTGGCGTACGACCGTGGCGTGGTCGACGTTGCCGGCTGCGGCGACGACCAGGTGCGTGGGGTCGTAGTGCTTCTTGTAGAAGCGGGCGATCTGGCCGCGGTTCAGGGCGTTGATCGTGTCGACGGTGCCGAGGACCGGGCGGCCGAGCGGGGTGTCGCCGAGCATCGTGTGCGCGAACAGGTCGTGCACGCAGTCGCCCGGGTCGTCCTCCGTCATCGCGATCTCCTCGAGGATGACGCCGCGCTCGGCGTCGACGTCCTCGGGGGCGATCAGGGAGCCGGTCAGCATGTCGCAGACGACATCGATGGCCAGCGGCAGGTCCGTGTCGAGGACCCGCGCGTAGTAGCAGGTGTACTCCTTCGCCGTGAAGGCGTTCATCTCGCCGCCGACCGCGTCGATCGCGGACGAGATGTCGAGGGCGCTGCGCTTGGCGGTGCCCTTGAAGAGGAGGTGTTCGAGGTAGTGCGTCGCGCCGTTCAGCGTCGGGGTCTCGTCGCGTGATCCGACGTTGGCCCAGATACCGAAGGTGGCGGAGCGTACGGAGGGCAGGGTTTCGGTGACGATGCGCAGGCCGCCGGGGAGGACCGTGCGGCGGACCGTGCCGATGCCGTTGGTGCCCTTGAGAAGCGTTTGGGTACGGGCGACGGCCCGCCCCTCCGAGGAGGGGCGGGCCGTCGTCACGGAACTACGGGACGTCACTTGTCGGTGTCGTCCTTCGTCTCGTCCTCTTCGCCCTCGATGACGGGGATGAGGGAGAGCTTGCCGCGGGAGTCGATCTCCGCGATCTCGACCTGGACCTTGGCGCCGACGCCGAGCACGTCCTCGACGTTCTCCACGCGCTTGCCACCGGCGAGCTTGCGGATCTGCGAGATGTGCAGCAGGCCGTCCTTGCCGGGCATCAGGGAGACGAACGCACCGAAGGTGGTGGTCTTGACGACCGTACCCAGGTAGCGCTCGCCGACCTCCGGCATGGTCGGGTTGGCGATCGCGTTGATCGTGGCGCGCGCGGCCTCGGCCTGCGAGCCCTGCTGGGCACCGATGTAGATGGTGCCGTCGTCCTCGATCGTGATGTCGGCGCCGGTGTCCTCCTGGATCTGGTTGATCATCTTGCCCTTGGGGCCGATGACCTCACCGATCTTGTCCACCGGGATCTTGACGGTGATGATCCGCGGGGCGTTCGGGGACATCTCGTCCGGGACGTCGATGGCCTCGTTCATCACATCGAGGATGTGGAGGCGTGCGTCACGGGCCTGCTTCAGCGCGGCGGCCAGGACCGAGGCGGGGATGCCGTCGAGCTTGGTGTCGAGCTGGAGCGCGGTCACGAACTGCTTCGTACCGGCGACCTTGAAGTCCATGTCACCGAACGCGTCCTCGGCACCGAGGATGTCGGTGAGGGCGACGTAGTGGGTCTTGCCGTCGATCTCCTCGGAGATCAGACCCATGGCGATACCGGCGACGGCGGCCTTGAGGGGCACACCGGCGTTCAGCAGGGACATGGTGGAGGCGCAGACCGAGCCCATGGACGTGGAGCCGTTGGAGCCCAGCGCCTCGGAGACCTGGCGGATCGCGTAGGGGAAGTCCTCGCGCGACGGCAGCACCGGCACGATGGCGCGCTCGGCGAGCGCGCCGTGGCCGATCTCGCGGCGCTTGGGCGAGCCCACGCGGCCGGTCTCACCGACAGAGTACGGCGGGAAGTTGTAGTTGTGCATGTAGCGCTTGCGGGTCACCGGGGAAAGGGTGTCCAGCTGCTGCTCCATCCGGAGCATGTTGAGGGTGGTGACGCCCAGGATCTGGGTCTCGCCACGCTCGAAGAGCGCCGAGCCGTGCACGCGCGGGATGGCCTCGACCTCGGCGGCGAGCGTACGGATGTCCGTGACGCCACGGCCGTCGATGCGGACCTTGTCCTTGATGACGCGCTCGCGGACCAGCTTCTTGGTCAGCGCGCGGTAGGCACCGGAGATCTCCTTCTCGCGGCCCTCGAAGGCCGGGAGGAGCTTCTCGCCCGCGATCTCCTTGATGCGGTCCAGCTCCGCCTCGCGCTCCTGCTTGCCGGCGATGGTGAGCGCCTTGGCGAGCTCGGTGCTGACGGCCTTGGAGAGGGCCTCCAGGACGTCGTCCTGGTAGTCGAGGAAGACCGGGAACTCACCGGTGGGCTTGGCAGCCTTGGCGGCGAGGTCCGACTGGGCCTTGCAGAGCGCCTTGATGAAGGGCTTCGCGGCTTCCAGACCGGCGGCGACGACCTCTTCGGTCGGGGCCTCGGCGCCGTCCTGGACGAGCTGGATGGTCTTCTCGGTGGCCTCGGCCTCGACCATCATGATCGCGACGTCGCCGTCCTCCAGGACGCGACCCGCGACGACCATGTCGAAGACGGCGTCCTCGAGCTCGGTGTGCGTCGGGAAGGCGACCCACTGGCCCTTGATCAGGGCGACGCGGGTGGCGCCGATGGGGCCGGAGAAGGGCAGGCCCGCCAGGATCGTGGAAGCGGAGGCGGCGTTGATCGCGACCACGTCGTACAGGTGGTCGGGGTTGAGCGCCATGATCGTCTCGACGATCTGGATCTCGTTGCGCAGGCCCTTCTTGAAGGAGGGGCGCAGCGGGCGGTCGATCAGACGGCAGGTGAGGATCGCGTCCTCGGAGGGGCGGCCCTCCCGGCGGAAGAAGGAGCCGGGGATCTTGCCGGCGGCGTACTGCCGCTCCTCGACGTCCACCGTGAGGGGGAAGAAGTCGAGCTGGTCCTTGGGCCGCTTGGAAGCGGTGGTGGCCGACAGCACCATGGTGTCGTCGTCCAGGTACGCGACGGCGGAGCCGGCGGCCTGCTTGGCCAGGCGGCCCGTCTCGAAGCGGATGGTGCGGGTGCCGAAGGTTCCGTTGTCGATAACGGCCTCGGCGTAGTGGGTCTCGTTCTCCACTAGTGATTTCTCCATACTCGTCGTCTTTCGTCCTGTCGCCCGTGTGGCGGAGGACGGTGCGGAGAGGCGCACCTTGTGTGCGGGGCCGGTCTTCGATCGAAGCTCCCGGGCGTTGTCCCGGGGGCCACTACCGAGGACCGGCGGCGGCTGCGGGGCGCCTCTCCTCGTCTGGTGTTGTACGTCCAGGTTACTGAGCTTGACGCCAGTACCGCACGTACGGCAAAGGGAGCGGCCCCGTGATCGTGGGCACCGCTCCCTTTCGCAACGTCTTTACTTGGCGCCGCCGGCCGCGCCACGGCGGATGCCGAGGCGGTCGACGAGCGCACGGAAGCGCTGGATGTCCTTCTTGGCCAGGTACTGCAGGAGGCGGCGACGCTGGCCGACCAGGATCAGCAGACCACGACGGGAGTGGTGGTCGTGCTTGTGCGTCTTGAGGTGCTCCGTCAGGTCCGAGATGCGGCGCGAAAGCATGGCGACCTGAACCTCGGGGGAACCGGTGTCGCCCTCCTTCTGCGCGAACTCGGTCATGATCTGCTTCTTCGTAGCGGCGTCGAGCGGCACGCGGTACTCCTCTTGGTGTTCGATGCGCCCACGAGTGCCCCTGGTCTTGATCTCAGGGGAGCTTGAGTGACTCGGGAGCGAAGGTCCGATGAGCGCAGCCCCCAGAGTCAACCGGGAACGCGTACACAAACGGCCACAGCCAGACTACCAGCCGTTCGGAGCGGGACCGACTGGCCTCAGCCCGTGAGGGTCCTGGCGCGTGCGAAGACGTCGAGGACCGCCATGCAGAGCGGGACCAGGGAGAGCAGGAGCACGCTCTCCGTCAGGTCCAGGATCCGGCCCCAGAACGGGGAGAGCCCCTTACGGGGAACGATCAGGCCAGCCGCGGTCAGCAGGGCCGCCCCGGCGGCGACGGCCGCGGAGAGCCGGACCGTACGCATGGCGAGCACCCCCGCCGGGTCGGCCGGCGGATTCAGCGCGAGGCCGAGGATCAGCAGGGCGAGGGCTGCGATGCCTGCCGCGAGCACGCAGACGACCTGCGAGGTGTAGCGGAAGAGCCGGGCGCGCAGCAGCAGGGCGAGCCCCGTGGCCAGGGCGAGGACCTGCCCCCAGGCGTCGCCGGAGAAGCCGAGCACCGCGGCGGACGTAGCGGCGAGGGCCGCGCAGCCTCCGACGAGGCCGAGCAGGAGCTCGTGGCCCCGCCGCGCCCGCTCCGCGATGTGCGCGGCGTCGGCGGGTGCGTCCCGGCGGCCGGTGTCCGGGTCGGCGTAGGGGTCGTCGTAGCCGGTCCGGCCGGTGCGCTCCTGCGTGTATCCGATGGGGAGCCGGGCGAAGCGGGCCGAGAGGCCGGGCAGGAAGGCGGCGAGTCCGATGGCGGCCGGGGCGCAGACGGCGGCGGCCGCGGCGGCCGGGGCTTCGGTGAGGATCGCGGCGAAGGCCGCCAGGGTGCCCGCGGTGGCGAGGAAGGCCGCCGCGACGAACGGGGCGTCGCCGCCCGGGCTGACGGCCACCAGGGCGACGGCGGCGACCAGGACGGCGACGCAGCCGAGCAGGAGCTGGAGCCCGCCCGGTCCCTGGCCGGCGTCCGGGCCGATGATGCCGGAGCCCGCGATGAGGACGAGGGGCAGCGCGCCGAGGCCGAGTGCGACGGCCGTGCCGCGGTCCGCGTAGACCCGGGCGCGCAGCCCCGCGAAGGCGGTGAGCAGCACTCCGGCGGCGCCCGCGATGACGCCGGGCAGGCTGTGCATGTCGTGGCGGACCGGGTCGGCGAACCAGAGGACGAGGCCCAGCAGGACGAACAGCAGTGCGGCGCCCGCCGGGCCGGCGCCGCGCAGCAGGTCGTCGCTCCACAGGTGGCGGTCGCGGCCGACGGCCGAGGCGATGGCGTCCGGGACGTCGTCGAACACGGCGGGCGGCAGCGACTCGGCGAACGGGCGCAGGCTGAGGATCTCGCCGTCGAGCACCTGCTGGGCGGCGAGGGTGCGGGCGCCGTCGAGGACGGTGCCGTCGCGTCGTACGAGGTGGTAGCCGGTGGGAGTGGCGACGGCCTGGGTCCGGCCGGTGAGGCGGAGGATCTCCGGGCAGACGTCGGCGACGGCGAGGTCCTCGGGCAGTGCGACGTCGATCCGGCTGTCGGGCGCCACGACGGTGACGCGGCAGAAGCCGGTCGCTGCGGTCGTACTCACGTGTCTGGTCCCCCTGGTCCGCAATTGCGCACGATGCGCGCGCAACCCTACTGGAAAGGGTGAATCCCGTTATCTGCGCCGGAGTCCGGCACATAGGATCGCGGTCGCGCGGAGGCCGGCCCGTGGGCGGAGCAGCCACGGGACGCCGGTGCGGGTCCGTCCCGCTTCCGCTCCCGGCCCGTCCGTACCGAGGGATTGATGCACCGGTGAGCCACATCGTCATGAAGCGACCGCCGCGGGCCCTGCCGCCGGAACTTCCCGCGGACGGGGTGACGTTGAAGGCTCCGCCCTCGCTGCCGCGCGGACAGCGGGAGGGCCTGCTGATGCAGGTCCTGCCGGTGCTCGGCATGGGTTCTTCGGTGGTCTTCTTCTTCTCGCCGCAGGCGCCGCCGTTCATGCGGATCATGGGTGTGCTGATGCTGGTGTCGACCCTCGCCATGGCGGTGGCCCAGCTGGTCCGTCACCGGCGTGGTACGCAGGGGCAGTTGGCGGATGCGCGGCGCGACTACCTCACCTACCTGGCGCACACCCGGCGTACGGTCCGGCGGACCGCGCGCGCCCAGCGTGACGCGCAGTGGTATCTGCACCCCGGCCCCGAACAGCTGTGGTCGGTGGTCGCCGAGGGCGTCCGGGTCTGGGAACGGCGGGCCGGTGACGAGGACTTCGGGCGGGTACGGATCGGGCTCGGGGTTCAGGGGCTGTCGACGCCCCTGTCGGCGCCGGACGCCGATCCCGCGGATGAGGCGGAGCCGGTGTGCGCGGGGGCGCTGCGGCGGTTCCTGGCGGTGCACGGCTCGCTGGACGGGTTACCGGTGGCGTTCCCGGTGCGGGCGTTCCCGCGGGTGACGGTGAGCGGGCCGCCGGAGTCGGCCCGGTCGGTGGCGCGGGCGGTGGTGGCCCAGTTGGTGACGCTGCATTCGCCCGACGATCTGGTGGTCGCGGTCGTGGCGGGGCCGGGTGCGGTGGCGTGCTGGGACTGGACGAAGTGGCTGCCGCACACGCAGGTGCCGGGGCAGGCCGACGGGGCCGGTTCGAAGCGGCTGTTCGCGGCCGACATGGCCGGTCTTGAGGCGTTGCTGGGCGGCCGGCTGGAGGGGCGGCCGCGGTTCGGCCGGGAGAGTGGGCCGTTGGCGGACCAGCCGCACATCGTGGTGGTCCTGGACGGCGGGCGGGCGGCGCCGGACTCGGCATCGGTGGCGCCCGAGGGGCTGCAGGGCGTGACCGTCGTGGAGCTGGTGCAGGGTGAGCCGGCCGTTCACCGCGGCGGTCTGTCCGTGAAGGTGCGGCCGGGGCTGCTGCGGATGGAGTCGGGCACGGGTGCGGCGTACGAAGGTGTGCCGGACGGCATCTCACTGCCCGCGGCCGAGGCGCTGGCCCGGCAGCTGGCCCCGCTGCGGACGGGCGGGGGCAGGGACGGCGAACCGCTGCTGTCCGACCTGGACTTCACCGAACTGCTGAACCTCGGCGATGCGGCTGCCGTCGATGTGGCGCGCACCTGGCGGCCCCGGCCGGTCTCCGAACGGCTGCGGGTGCCCATCGGGGTCGGCGAGGACGGGCTGCCGGTGATGCTGGACCTCAAGGAGGCGGCGCAGGACGGCATGGGGCCGCACGGGCTGTGCGTCGGCGCGACGGGGTCCGGCAAGTCGGAGCTGTTGCGGACGCTGGTGCTGGGGCTCGCGGTCACCCATCCTTCCGAGACGCTGAACTTCGTGCTCGCGGACTTCAAGGGCGGGGCGACGTTCAGCGGTATGTCGCAGCTGCCGCACGTGGCCGCGGTCATCACCAATCTGGCCGACGACCTGGCCCTCGTCGACCGGATGGGCGACGCGCTCCGCGGGGAGCTCCAGCGCAGGCAGGAGCTGCTGCGCTCGGCGGGCAACTACGCCAACATCCACGACTACGAGAAGGCCCGGGCGGCGGGCGCGGCGCTGGAGCCGCTGGCCTCGCTGGTGCTGGTGATCGACGAGTTCTCCGAACTGCTCACCGCCAAACCCGACTTCATCGACATGTTCATCCAGATCGGCCGCATCGGCCGTTCGCTGGGTGTGCATCTGCTGCTGGCCTCGCAGCGGCTGGAGGAGGGCAGGCTGCGCGGTCTGGACACGTATCTCTCGTACCGGATCGGGCTGCGGACCTTCTCGGCCGCCGAGTCGCGGACGGCGCTGGGGGTGCCGGACGCGTACCAGCTGCCGTCGGTGCCGGGCTCGGGCCTCCTCAAGGCCGGTACGGAGGAGATGACGCGGTTCAAGGCGGCGTACGTGTCGGGGGCGTACCGCACGGGCGGCCCCGCCGTCGGGGCGGGGCAGGTGCCGGCCGCGCGGCGGGCCGCCCTGTTCCGTGCGCTGCCGGTGGCGTCGGCGGGTACGGAGGCCGGTGGGGCGGCCTCGCCTGTCGCGCCGGTGCGGGACGACGCGTTCGCCGACACCGTGCTCGACGTGGTCGTGCGTCGGCTGGAGGGCCAGGGGGTGCCGGCCCATCAGGTGTGGCTGCCGCCGCTGGACCGGGCCCCGGCGCTGGACCAGCTGCTGCCGGGGCTCGCGCCGGCCGAGGGGCGCGGGTTCACCGCCACGGAGTACAGCCGGCCCGGCGGGCTGACGGTCCCGCTCGGTCTGGTCGACAAGCCGTTCGAGCAGCGGCGCGAGGTGCTGTACCGCGACTTCTCCGGGGCTGCGGGGCATCTGATGGTGGTCGGCGGGCCGCAGTCGGGCAAGTCGGCCCTGCTGCGGACGTTGATCGCGTCGTTCGCGCTCACGCACACCCCGCAGGAAGTGCAGTTCTACGGTCTCGACTTCGGTGGCGGCGGGCTCGCCCCGCTGGCGGAGCTGCCGCATGTGGGACAGATCGCCTCACGGCTGGATCCGGAGCGGGTGCGGCGCACGGTCGCGGAGGTGGCGGGGGTGCTGGCCCGGCGCGAGGAGCTCTTCCGCGCCCGGGGGATCGACTCCGTCGCCACCTACCGGCACCGGCGCGCCCTCGGTGAGCTGCCCGGTGAGGCGTGGGGGGACGTGTTCCTGGTCATCGACGGCTGGGGCGGGTTCCGGACCGAGTACGAGTCGCTGGAGCCGGTCGTCACGGACATCGCCGCGCGCGGTCTCGGCTACGGGGTCCATGTGGTGCTCTCCGCCGCGCGGTACATGGAGGTGCGCGCCGCGCTCAAGGACCAGATCCTCGGACGGCTCGAACTGCGGCTCGGCGACGTCATGGACTCCGAGTTCGACCGGAAGGTCGCCGGCCGGGTGCCGGCCGGGGCGCCGGGCCGCGGCCAGGTGGCGGAGAAGCTGCACTTCATGGCCGCGCTGCCGCGCATCGACTCGGTCACCGATGCGACGGGCCTCGCCGACGCGACCTCCGAGCTCGTCGGTACGGTGCGGGCGAACTGGACGGGCGCACCGGCCCCTTCCGTACGGCTGCTGCCGCTCAGGCTGCCGGCGGAGCGCCTGCCGAAAGGGTTCGAGTTCCCGCACCGGGGCGTCGCGATCGGGATCGCCGAGACGGATCTGGAACCGGTGTTCGTCGACTTCGACACCGATCCCTTCTTCCTGGTCTTCGGCGAGAGCGAGTCGGGCAAGACCAATCTGCTGCGCCTGATCGCGAAGCAGCTCGCCGAGCGGTACTCCCCCGACGAGGCGAAGCTCGTCGTCGGGGACTACCGGCGGGGGCTGCTGGGCGCGCTGCCGGAGAGCCATCTGCTGGAGTACGCGCCGACGGCGGACGCGCTGGGGACGCACATGGAGGCGCTGGCCGGTGTGTTCGCGCGGCGGCAGCCGCCGGCGGACGTGACTCCGCGGCAGCTGCGGGACCGGAGCTGGTGGACGGGTCCGCAGATCTTCGTCGTCGTCGACGACTACGACCTGGTGGCGACGGGCACGGGCGGTCCGCTGGCCCCGCTGGCGGAGTATCTGCCGTTCGCCCGGGACACCGGGGTGCGCTTCGTCATCGCCCGCAGTTCGGCGGGGGCGTCGCGCGCGATGTACGAGACGTTCATGCAGCGGATCAAGGAGCTGGGGGCGCAGGGGGTGGTGCTGTCCGGCAGTCCGGCCGAGGGGGATCTCATCGGGGCGGTGCGCGGGCATCCGCTGCCGCCGGGGCGCGGGTACTTCGCCACCCGGCGGCGCGGCAGTGCGCTGGTGCAGACCGGAAGGCTTCCGGAGCGGCCCTGAGACGGGCGACGGGGAGCGCGCGCGGCATCACGGGAGCACAGAAGAGCGCCGTTCGCCGGGGAATCGGCGACCTCGTCAAAGCCCGCGGCGGTGCCTGTACGGTGCCGTGCAGAGCCACGTACGGAGAGGAACGCTGACCATGGGCACGCAGGCGGAGAAGGACGAGCTGTACGCACTCGACATCTCGGGGGTGGAATGGCTGAGTGCGCCCGGGACCGAGAAGGCGGAGGAGCGCGTCGAGATCGCGCATCTGCCGGGCGGGGCCGTGGCGATGAGGTCCTCGCTGGATCCGGACACCGTGCTGCGGTACACGGAGGCCGAGTGGCGTGCGTTCGTACTGGGCGCCCGGGACGGCGAGTTCGACCTGACGTAGGCCCTGAGGGGTGGGCGGCACGCGGGAGGGGCACGTTCACCGGAACGTGCCCCTCCCGTTGTACGCGGCCCGGTGCCCCGTGTGTTCAGTACGCCTCGGTGAACAGCCGTGAGGCCCTGAGGTCCGTGACGCGGTAGTTGTCCTTGCCGTTCTCGATGATCCTGGCGACGTGTTCCAGGCGGCCCTTCATGTCGTCGGCCTTGCCGCGGTACTTGTTCTGGAGCAGCACGTACGCGGTGTGGGCCTCGCCGTCCCAGGTGTCGGTGACCACCTTGAGCGCGCTGTCCATCTCCTCCAGGTCGCGGCAGATGTTCTGCGACACCACACGGATGCGGTTCGCCATCTCCTGGACGCTTTCGTACCTGACCTTGGTGTGCGGGTCGTGCCCCATCCGGGTTCTCCTCTGGCTCGGCTGCGGGGGAAGGGGAAGTGCGGCTTCAGACTCCGTTGAGCCCCGAGGCGTTGCCCGCCGAGGCCGGTGTCCTGACCGCGTTGAAGGCGGCGCGGACCTCGTCGTCGTTGGCGTTGCTGAGGTTCCTGGTGCTGCCCACCGCGTGGAGCAGCACATTGAGCAGCCGGCGGATCTCGTCGTGGTCCTCGTTGATCACGAGCTGCGCGGACGTGAACCCCGAGGCGCCCGCACCGGTCCACCCCGCCCCGGCCGTCGCGAGGATGTCGGCGAGTTCCCTGGACTGCGTGGAGACCGCCTCGGCGGTCTTGACGATCTTGTTCCTGGCCTGGATGACCGGCTCGTCGGCAAGTCCGAAACCGCCCGCGGGGTTGGTCATGCGGAGGTCCTCTCTCGGTTCGCTGGGGATGCGGGGCAGGGTGGGCCGCACCGGCTCCGGCGGAGCGCCTCCAACCGGTCCTGACCCCCCGTCACCCGCCTGAAGTCCGCGCTCACCCTAGCCACTTCGGCGCCTCGTCCCGGGCGCCCCGAACGGCGCGCAGCCGCCTCGGAGCGGGTCAGCGACGAGGTGGAACGCGGCGTCTGCGGAGGTCGCGCGCCACGGTCGCGGTGCCGGCCACCACGGCGACCAGCACGGCCGCCGTGACCAGTGCGTAGGTCGCGTACCGCTTGCCGCGTTGCTGCGAGGTCTCCGACATCTCCAGGTGCGCGGGCTCGGGAGCCTGGGCCCCGGTGGGCGGTGCGTCGGGGTGGGGGGCGTCCTGCGGGGCGTCGTCCCCGGACAGTGCGCGGACCGGATCGACTACACCCCATCCGATGAAGGCGTCACGGCCGTTGACGGAGCGCTCCGCCGTCTGTTCGATATGGGCGATGATCTGCGCAGCCGTCCATTCCGGGTACTTGGCGCGCATCAGGGCGACGACCCCGGTGACGTACGGCGCGGCGAAGCTGGTGCCGTTGTCGGTGCACTGACCGTTGCCGGGGACGGTGGAGACGATGTCGACACCGGGGGCGGCGACCCCCACGAAATCCCCTGCCTGGGAGAAGGGTGCGCGTTCGTTGTTGCGGTCGGACGCGGCGACGGCGAGGACGCCGTCGAAGGCTGCGGGGTAGGTGCTTCTGTGTCTGCCGTCCGCGCCGTCGTTGCCCGCGGCGGCGACGACCACGATGTCCTTGTCGATCGCCCGCGCCACCGCCCGGCCCAGCAGCGAGTCGTCGGCCAGTGGCCTGGTGGTGTCCTGGGAGATGTTGATGACCTGGGCGCCGTGGGCGATCGCGTGGTCGATCGCGGCGGCCATCGCGCTGTCCCTGCCGTTGTGCCGCCCGTCGTTCTGACGGATCGGGATGACGGTGGCCTCGGGGGCCAGGCCGACGAAGCCGGTGCCGCCGCGGGGGCGGGCGGCGATGATGCCGGCGACCTTGGTGCCGTGACCGACCTCGTCCACGGTTCCGTCGCTCCCGCCGCCATCGGTGTAGTCGATGCCCGCGGAGGCGTCCACGGCGCCTCTGAGCTGAGGGTTGGTGTCATCCACCCCGGTGTCGATGACGGCGACGCGGATCCCCTTGCCCCGTGTGTCCTGCCACAGTTCGTCGAGGAGTACCCGCTGGAGCGGCCAGGGGCGTCCCTCGAACTGCTCCTTCATCGGGAAGTCGCATGCGCCGCCGCCGTCCAGGTGCAGACCGCCCGGGTCCGCGACGGCGTACGCGGCCTGCGGCCCCGCAAGGGCGCCCAGCGCGGCGGCGGCCGCCGTCAGCAGGACCCTTTTCCGATACGGCATCGCGCTCTCTCCCCCACGTGTGTCCAACGGCCTTCCGCCGCCCCGCCCTGCCACGTCACGAACCCTGGGGCCGACGGGCGCTGTTCGTGTCGAGCCGGGGGCCCTTGGCCAGGAACTCCGACCAGGCGATCGGGACGAGTGCCGGCGTCACCGTCTCGTATCCGAGCCTGATCTGCGCCTCGCCGGGTTCGGGCCGCCTGCCGGGATCGTCCTTCGCGCCGCCGGTGCCGATGCCGGACCGTTCGGCAGCGCTGTCGCCGCTCGCCTGAACCGCGTACCGCAGTCCGGTGTCTGTCACCAGGAAGAGTGATCCGTCCCGGCTGTCCTGCCCTTCCCTCACCTGGGTGTAGAGCAGCCCGCTGCCCGGGGTCACATACGTGCTCGTGCCCCCGGCGCCGACGGGGACGGGGTACGCGGCGCCGGCCCAGGTACTCAGCGTCGTCCGGCCCGTGCCGTCCGTGCGGCGCAGCACGTTGCAGACGGTGTCGCGGCCGGCGGCACCCGCGTCGGTGGCATTGACCTGGACCACCCTGTTCGCGGGCCAGTGCGCGGCCTGGCCCGCGAAGGGCCCGGTGCCCGGGACGAAGTCCTGGAGGCCGGCGGGGCGCGCCTTGCCGACCAGGTCGAGGGGTGCGGTCTGCGGGGAGTTGATCAGCAGCCAGGCGGTGAACTCGGAGACCGGCAGGACCTCGCCGTCGAGGACGACGTAGTGGGCGGTGCCCTCTCCGTTCCTGGTGCGCAGCACCGTACCCACGCGGTTCTCCAGCGCGGACAGGTGTCCCTCGATGTGCGCCGGGGCGCCGACCTCGCCGGGGATCCGCGGGAAGGCGACCGGGCTGCCGTCGTGCAGCGTGGCCAGCCAGTCGTCGGTGACGGACTGCGGCTGCGCGCTGCCGACCAGGGCGCCGGTCAGATGGCCGAGGTCTGCGGCGGTCTCGTCGATGCGGTACTTGGTGCCGCGGGCGTCGACGAGGTAGCGGGTGCCGTCCTGTCCCTTGACGTAGAGGATCTGGCCGCCGGTGAGCCGCCCGGCGCCCTCGGTCAGCTCCTTGTCGCGTTCGGCGAGGACGAAGGCGGCCTTCTGTACGGTGTTCCCGCTGCCGGGCTGTACGCAGACGGCCCAGCGCTTGGCGGTGCCCGCGTCCTTTTCCTCGGGCAGCCGGTCGGGGGCGTAGGGGATGCCGAGGACGGGCCCGCGCGGGGGTTTGCCCGCGTCCAGGATGTCGTCGTCGACCTGGACGACGCCGTAGTTCTGCGGGGTCAGCAGCAGCCTGGCGGAGGCGAGGTTCAGCACGGGGTGCAGGAGCGTCCTGCGGTTCCCGCCCTTGCCGGTGGTGAGCACCACGTAGCGGGTGGTGGACGCCTTGCCGACGATCACCTTGGTGCCGGGGGCGTCCCAGTCCCTGGGGGCGGCCGGCCGGAACATGCCGTAGGCGCCGAACCCCGCGAGGATCAGCGCGCCGGCGACGAGGCCCGGCAGGACGGCGCGCAGGGGGCGCGGGGCGCCCTCGTCGCAGCCGGTGGGCGAGGGCTGGAGGAATGCCGCCACCATGCGTCGCTTCGCGAAGGTGTACGCGTTGAGGTCGTCGCGCCGCGATGCCATGAGTCCGTCCGTCTCCCCGTGTCCGACCGCACGGCACCGGGAGCGGCCGCGGCCGGCGTCCCGTACCGGACCCCCGATGCCGGACCGGCTCCCTACTATGCCTGTCGAACCAGGGGTGTTGCGGTCCGGGTATGGTGATTCACCCCGCCGGAGACCTCGGCGGAACGGCGTGGAACGGGCCGGGCCGGGTCGCGAGACACCGGGCCCGGATGAACGGGGGAATGCCTCGATGACGGCTTCCGCGACGCGGACGGCTGCGGACACCCGGCCTCCGGAATCCCCCCGGGCCGGAGCGCCGGACGCCCCCATACGCGGCAGCGGTCCCGGCATCGTGCGGTGGGGCGGGCGGGCCGGATCGTTCGGGCCGTTCCGGCTGCACCAGCTGGTGCTGTTCGAGATCGCGGGGGCGTTGCTGCTCTGTGCCTGGGTCGTGGATCCGCTGCTGCTGGCCCCGGCCTCGGTGCCGGCCGTACTGCTGGTGATGCTCGCCGTCGTGCGGCGGCGGCGCCGCTCTCTTCCGGCCCTGCTGCACGCCGTCCTCGCCCTGCGGGCCCGTAACCGCAGGTCCGCGTCCACGGAACGGGCCGCCGGAACCGAACCGGGCATCGCGCCCGTGGTCGAGTGCGAACCGGCGCTGCGTACGCACTCGTTCGGGGGCCGTGATCGGCGACCGGTCGGCATGATCGGCGACGGTACGTACCTGACGGCCGTCCTCAGGATCGACGCGGGCGGCACGGCACTGCGCGCGGACCGGTCCGCGCGGCCGCTTCCCCTGGCGCTCGTGCGCGACGCGCTGGACGTCGACGGCATCCGGCTGGAGTCGGCACAGATCGTGCAGCACACCCAGCCGGCGCCCGCGCCGCATCTGCCGGAGGACTCGGTCGTGGCCCGCAACTACGCGCCGCTTCAGGCCCGGACGGGCTCCCCCGCGGTCCGGATCACCTGGATCGCGCTGAAGCTGACCCCGGAGCTCTGCCCGGAGGCCGTACGGGCGCGGGGCGGCGGCTTCACCGGTGCGCAGAAATGCCTGGTGCGCGCGGCCGACCAGCTGGCCGGCAGGCTGACCGGAGCGGGGCTCCGCGCGACGGTGCTCACGGAGCAGGAACTCGGCGCGGCGATCGCCACATCCACCTGCGCGAGCCCGTCGGCCACGGCGCGGGCCGGTCTGGACGGGGCGCCCGCCCGCCGCACCCGGGAGACCGCGCGCACCTGGAGCTGCGACGACCGGCCGCACACCACGTACTGGGTGCGCCGCTGGCCGGAGTTCGGCGGTGGCGGTGCCCCGATGCCGCAGCTCGTCGCGCTGCTCACCTCGGTCCCGGCCCTGGCCACGACGTTCAGCCTCACGCTGGGACACGGTGACCGGCAGGAGACCGCGGTCACCGGTCACATCCGCGTCACCGGTCGAGACGAGCGGGAACTGCGGTCCGCCCGACACGAGTTGGAGCGGACGGCACGCGGGGTGAAGACCTCGCTGGTACGGCTCGACCGCGAGCAGCTGCCCGGCGTGCTGGCCACCCTGCCCCTCGGAGGTGCCGGCTGATGTCCGTACCCGTACCCGTACGGGGCCGTGGGCGACTGGGCCTCGGGCTGCCGGGCGTGCGGCGGCCCACGCATACGGTGCGGCCCGAGCAACTGGCCTCGCTGGCCCTGCCGGTCGGCGACGACGGCGTGGTGATCGGCGTGGACGAGGAAGGGCGCCCCGCCGTGCTCGGCGTCGTCCGGCCCACTCCGTACGACGTCACTCTGATCGGAGGGCTCTGGACGGCGCAGGTGCTCGCGCTGCGGGCGGCGGCGACCGGAGCCCGGATCGTGGTGGAGACGGGGCGGGCCGCCGCCTGGGAGGGGCTGGTGCGGGCGGCAGGCGGTGACGGCTGCGGCATCGCGCTGCACGAGGTGGGCCGGGTGCCGCCGCAGGGCCCCTCGGCCGGTTCGCCGGTCGTGGTGGTGCGGGACTGCGGCACCAGGCCACCGCGCGGGCGGGTGGCGGCCGGCCCCTGGCAGTCGGTGGTGACACTGCTGCCCTATCTGAGCCCGGTGGCCTCCGGACTGATGGAGAAGTCGTCCCTGGTCGGCATTCAACGGGTGTCTCCCGGCGAAGCCGAACAGATCGGGCATCTCATGCGTCTGGGGTCCGGCGAGACCCGTTCCCTGCCCACCCTGACGGACGGGGTCACCCTCTGGCGCACCCGGCGGGACCGCCGGTTCGTGATGATCCATCCGACCGATGCGGAATCGGGACTGCTGGGCAGCGCACGCAGGATGGACTGACGGCCCACCACCAGGTGTGCGAATTGTGCGGTTTTCCCTGCGCAGATGTGCATGTTTGACCGCTTTACGCCTCACTCCCGGCCGCACTCAGTCCACTTGGGTGCAGTACGTGACGTACGGGACAGCAGCCACAGTGCCGTACGGCCTGCCGTGGTGGGCCCGATGACGATTAGGGTGGGTCGGGGCGCGGCAGAAGAACCTGCGGGCAGGCAACGCGCGTCCCAGGGGGAGAGCCGGGCGGTACGCACTGCGGGAAACGGTCGCCCCCACCCCCCACGGCACAAGGGTGCTCGACCACACCAGGAGGCAAAGTGAACGGCGATCGGGACGAGATGCGCGGGGGCTGGAACAAGCCCGTCGACGAGTCGTCCGACGCGGAGCCCGCCGAGATGACGGGTGAGTTCACCATCGACTACACCCCGCCCGCCTGGTACACGCAGAATGCGCCGGGCGACTCGTCGGGCGGCGCCGGAACGCACCTGGCACCCCCGCCGCCCAGCGGCGCCCCGGTGTCCGTGCCCGGACTGCCGCCCGGGAGCGGCTTCGAGCCCGACTGGACTCCGGCACCTCCGGCTCCGGCTCCGGCTCCGGCTCCGGCTCCGGCTCCGGCTCCGGCTCCGGCTCCGGCCCACGATGCCGCCGTCGGCGCGAGTGGTGCGCCGGATCCCTTCGGGGGCGGCGACCTGGAGAGCGGCGCGACCATGCGGTTCTCGGCCGCCGCCCTGAAGCGGGAGATCGCCGAGCGCGAGGCCGCTGCGGAGCCCTCCGCCGAGGCGGGGGGCAACGACTCCGCGGTCGGCGCCGGTGCCACCGGGGTCGACCCCGTGGCCGGTGAAGAACCCGCGGATACCGGAGCCGACGCCGCCTCGGACGCCACGCAGCATGATTCCGGAGAGGCCGGAGAGGCCGGAGAGGCCGGTTCCCGGGAGGCCGGGGCAGATCCGGACGCCTCCGCATCCGAACCCTCCTCGACACCGGCCGACGCGCCTGCCGCACCTGTCGACACTGTTGCCTCCTCCGCCGAGGAGGAGGAACAGCACGAGGCCGACGGAGACGCCTCCTTCGGCACCCCGCCGGTGGACGGCTCCGCGAGCCACGACGACTCCGGCAGCGCCCCGCAGGCAGAAGAGCCCGCCGACGCCGTGCCCGCGGACGCGGCACCCTCCGACACCGCGCCCCCGGCCGCCCCCACCGGCGCGGCCCCTCTCGACGTACCGTCGGGCAGCGCACCTCAGGACCCCGCACCGGCGCCCTGGACGCCCGCACCGGCATCGGGCGGACTGCCGCCGCTGCCGCCCGCCTTCCAGCCCGCGGCACCGCAGCCCGCCGCACCTCAGCCGGCGTCCCACTGGCCCCCGCATGCCCCGGCGGCCCCTCAGGCTCCTCAGTTCCCCCAGCCGGCTGCCCCGGCGCCGCAGGGTGGGTACGGCTTCCCGCAGCAACCGCAGGCCCAGCAAGCCCTGCCGGGAGCCGCACTTCCGGCACAGCTCCCGCAGGCGCCCACGCCGCAAGCACCGCAAGCACCGCAAGCCCCCCAGGCACCCCAAGCTCCGCAGCCACCTCAGGCGTACCAGTGGCCCCCGCAGCAGCAGAGCGCGACGCCACCCCCGCCGGCCCCTCAGTTGCCCCAGGCTCAGCAGCAGCCACAGCAGGGCGGCTACGGATTCCCCCAGGGCGCCCAGCCGCCGGCGCAGGCCACACCGAATCTGCCCGCGCAGATGCACCCGCAGCAGCAACCGCAGCAACCGCAACCTCAGCAGCACCCGCAACAGCAACTCCCGCCGCAGGGCCCGCCCACCGACCCCCGGGCCGGGGCCGCATGGCCCACGCCGGTCACCCACGACCAGCGCGAGCGTTCCGTGCCGGGCGCACCGCTCGGTTACACGGCCGCGGTCGAGCTCTCCTCCGACCGGCTCGTCCGGGGCAAGCAGAAGGCGAAGAGCAGTCGCAACCCGTCCGGCGCGTCCCGCTTCAAGCTGGGCGGCAAGAAGGAGGAGATCGAGCGGCAGCGCAAGCTCGATCTGATCCGCACCCCGGTGCTCTCCTGCTACCGGATCGCGGTGATCAGCCTCAAGGGCGGCGTGGGCAAGACCACGACGACCACCGCTCTCGGCTCGACCCTGGCGACCGAGCGGCAGGACAAGATCCTCGCCATCGACGCCAACCCCGACGCCGGCACGCTGGGCCGCCGGGTCCGCCGCGAGACCGGCGCGACCATCCGCGACCTGGTGCATGCGATCCCGCACCTCAACTCGTACATGGACATCCGGCGGTTCACCTCGCAGGCGCCCTCCGGTCTGGAGATCATCGCCAACGACGTGGACCCGGCGGTCTCGACCACGTTCAACGACGAGGACTACCGGCGCGCGATCGAGGTGCTGGGCAAGCAGTACCCGATCATCCTCACGGACTCGGGTACCGGTCTGCTCTACAGCGCGATGCGCGGTGTGCTGGACCTCGCAGACCAGTTGATCATCATCTCGACCCCGTCGGTCGACGGCGCGTCAAGTGCCTCCACCACACTGGACTGGCTGTCGGCACACGGGTACGCGGAGCTGGTCCAGCGGTCCCTCACGGTCATCTCCGGGGTCCGCGAGACCGGAAAGATGATCAAGGTCGACGACATCGTCCAGCACTTCGAGACACGCTGCCGCGGCGTGGTCGTCGTACCGTTCGACGAGCACCTGTCGGCCGGTGCCGAGGTCGACCTCGACATGATGCGTCCGAAGACCCGGGACGCGTACTTCCACCTCTCCGCCCTGGTGGCCGAGGACTTCGCGCGCGCCCAGCAGCAGCAGGGGCTGTGGACGGCGAACGGCACCAACCCGCCGCCGCAGTACGCCCCGCCGATGCCCGGCCAGCAGCAGCCGGGCCAGCCGGCACCCGGACAGCAGCCGTACGCACCTCAGCAGCCGTACCCCCAGCAGCCCGGACAGCCGTACCCGCAACAGCCATACGGTGGACAGCCGCAGCAGCCCTATCCGCCGCAGCCGGCGCCCGGCGCCGGGCAGAACTGGCAGCAGCCACCGCCCTCCCAGGCACAGTCGACGGCCGGCCGGACAGGTCCGCCGCCGCAGCCGCAGTACGGCGGACAGCCAGGTCAGCCGGGGCAGCCCGCCCACCCCGAACTCCAGGGCCCCGTACCGCCCGC
Organism: Streptomyces sp. NBC_00464; assembly: GCF_036013915.1. NCBI lineage: Bacteria > Bacillati > Actinomycetota > Actinomycetes > Kitasatosporales > Streptomycetaceae > Streptomyces > Streptomyces sp. NBC_00464. Next base: position 1,522,167 of record NZ_CP107899.1, read on the forward strand.
GGGGTGGCAGCAGCAGCCTCCGCAGCCGCCGCCAGCGCCTCAGCAGTAAGGCGTCAGAGGTCTGAACCAATGAGGGTCCACATCGTTCTCGCGATGTGGACCCTCATTGCATTCCCGCAGACCACACGCCGTTTCGATGACCGTTGACGCGGCTCGACCACCGCTGATAAACCTTCGCTTCACCAGCTGGCGAACCACAGATCAACCCGCCTTCTCCGTGCGAGTCATGACGCGAGGTCCCTGACCATGGTCGAAAGAGTTCCACCACCCTCCGCCCAGCCACGCTCACGTCTGCGAATCCTCGTGGCCTCCGGCGCCGCCGCCCTTGCTCTCGCAGCCGGGTCCATCGTGCCGGGCATGCCGCTCGGGGCCGCGCCCCAGCAGGCGCAGGCCGCCGACAGCGGCAACAGGACGCTGACCGTCGCGGTCGCGCAGAGCGTCGACTCCCTGAGCCCGTTCCTCGCCCAGAAGCTGCTGAGCACGAGCGTCTCCCGGCTCATGTACGACTTCCTGACGAATTACGACCCGAAGGACAATCACGCCGTCCCGGGTCTCGCCACCAAGTGGGAGCCGTCGGCCGACAAGCTGACGTGGACGTACACCATTCGGTCCAATTCCAAGTGGTCGGACGGTCAGCAGGCCACCGCCGAGGACGCGGCCTGGACCTTCAACAAGATGATGACGGACGAGGCCGCCGCCCAGGCGAACGGCAGTTTCGTCACCAACTTCAAGAAGGTGACGGCTCCCAGCCCGACGCAGCTGGTCATCGAGCTCAAGGAGCCGCAGGCCACGATGGCCGCGCTCGACGTGCCGATCGTCCCCAAGCACGTCTGGGAGAAGGTCAAGGACTTCTCGAAGTTCAACAACGACAAGGACTTCCCCGTCGTGGGCAACGGGCCCTTCGTGCTGAGCGACTACAAGGTCGACCAGTACGTGAAGCTCAAGGCCAACAAGGACTTCTGGCGCGGCAAGCCCAAGTTCGACGAGCTGGTCTTCAAGACGTACAAGGACCAGGACGCCGCGGTCGCCGCACTCCGCAAGGGTGAGGTCTCCTTCGTCGCCGGCTCGCCCGCGCTGACGCCCGCCCAGGCCGCGTCGCTCAAGGGTGACGCGAACATCAAGGTCAACGAGGGTCCGGGGCGCCGCTTCTTCGCGCTGGCGACCAACCCGGGCGCGCAGACCAAGGACGGCAAGAAGTTCGGCAACGGCAACAAGGCGCTGCTGGACCAGAAGGTCCGCCAGGCGCTGTTCCTGTCGATCGACCGCAAGACGATCATCGACAAGGTCTTCCAGGGCCACGCCGTCGAGGGCCAGGGGTACATCCCGCCGCGCTTCTCCGAGTACGCCTGGCAGCCGTCGGCGACCCAGAGCCTCGCCTACGACCCCGCCAAGGCCGGAAAGCTCCTGGACCAGGCGGGCTACGAGCTCAAGGACGGAAAGCGCGTCGGCAAGGACGGCAAGGCGCTCGACCTGCGCATCCTGTGCCACGCGACGGACCCGAACGACAAGGCCATCGGCAAGTACCTCAAGGAGTGGTGGGGCAAGCTCGGCGTCGGCCTCAAGGTCGACTGCCTCGACGACGTCTCCGTGCCCTGGTACGCCGGTGAGTACGACCTCGCCTTCGACGGCTGGTCCGTCAACCCGGACCCGGACTTCGTCCTCGGCATCCACACCTGCGCCGCTCTGCCGATCAAGGCCAAGGCGAGTGCGTCCACGGACAACTTCATCTGCGACAAGTCGTACGACGAGCTGTACAAGAAGCAGCTCGCCGAGTACGACCCCGCCAAGCGTGCGGACCTCGTCGGGCAGATGCAGTCGTGGCTGTACGACTCCGGGTACATGAGCGTCATCGCGTACCCGAACGCGGTCGAGGCCTACCGCACCGACCAGATCAAGTCGATCACGACGATGCCCGAGGCGGCCGGCAACATCTACGGCCAGGACGGGTACTGGAGCTGGTGGTCGGCCGTTCCGGCCGGCAGTGACGGCGGAGACGGTGACAGCGACTCCGGTTCGAGCTCCACGGGGCTCGTCATCGGCATCGTCGTCGCCGTGGTGGTCCTCGCCGGTGGCGGGTTCCTCATCTCCAGGCGCCGCCGCACCACCGCGGACGAGCGCGAGTAGTTCCGCGGACCGCGGGTAGTTCCCGCGGACGGGTTGAGAGCGAACGGCGGCGGGGTCCGGGCAGCCGGGCCCCGCCGGCCGATCCCTCTAAGTGCAGCACGAGTAACGAGAGTTCCCATGACAGCTGACAGCACTCCGGCGCTCGTGAAACAGGCGGATGCGGACACGGACGGCCCGGCTCCGGCCGCGCCCCCGGCCGCCCGCGGCCCACGGGCGCGCAACACCAAGGCCTATCTGAAGTACGTGGCCACGAAGATCGTCGGCGCGGCCGTCTCGCTGTTCGCCGTACTGGTCACCAGCTTCTTCCTCTTCCGGCTGATTCCCAGCGACCCCGTGAAGCAGATGACCGGCGGGCGGCCCGTGTCCGCCGAGCAGCTCGAATCGCTGCGCCGCCAGTTCGGCCTCGACCAGCCGATGTGGCAGCAGTTCACCAGTTACGTGGGCGACGCGCTCACCGGCGACTTCGGCACCTCGTTCCAGTTCCACGCCCCGGTGATGGACAAGATCACCGAGGCGCTCCCGGCGACCCTGCTCCTCACCGGAACGGCGTACGTCCTCTACAGCGCGCTGGGCATCTGGCTCGGCACCCGTACCGCCTGGCGCAACGGTTCGAAGAGCGACCGCTTCAACACCGCGCTCGCCCTCACGCTCTACTCCGTGCCCGCATTCTGGCTCGGCCTGCTCCTGATCATCGTCTTCTCGGTGGGCGTCGGCCCGATCCCGGGCATGTTCCCGACGGGCGGCCTGGAGTCGGGCAACGAGACGGGCTTCGCGTACGTGCTCGACGTCGCGCACCACATGGTGCTCCCCGTGATCACCCTGGTCGCGGTCGGCTACGCGCAGACGCTCCTCGTGATGCGCTCCTCGCTCCTCGACGAGATGGGCAGCGACTACCTGACGACGGCACGCGCCAAGGGGCTGCGCGACGACACGGTCCGCCGCCGGCATGCCGTCCCCAACGCGATGCTCCCGACGTTCACCCTGATGTTCGTCAACCTGGGCCATGTGGTCGCGGGACAGATCCTGGTCGAGACCGTGTTCTCCTGGCCGGGTCTCGGCGGCCTCTTCTACCAAGGGCTGAGCGTCCCCGACCTTCCGCTCGTCCAGGGACTGTTCTTCGTCTTCGCCACCGCGGTGATCCTGGCGAACACCCTGGCCGATCTGCTGTATCCGCTGCTCGATCCCCGGGTGGGCCGATGACGACCGAATCCATGCCCGCGTCCACACCGGGAGCCGAGGCCCCCGCACCCGAGGAATCCGGGCCCGAGACGGCCAGGAGTGCGGGCGCACTGGCCCGGGCCCGCAAGCGGCAGTCCCTGGCCCGGTTCTGGCGGCAGTACCGTAGCCACCGTGGTGGTCTGTGGGGGCTCGCCGGGCTTGTCCTGATCGTCCTGATCGCCGTGTGCGCGCCCGTACTGACGGGCGCGGACGCGCAGAGCGTCACCGAGGCTCCGGGCGGCGCGCTGGAGTCGCCGAGTGCGGAGTTCCCGCTCGGCACCGATCAGTTCGGACGCAGCGTTCTCGCCCTGCTGATCTGGGGAGCGCGCGTCTCGCTCACCGTGGGGCTGCTCGCGGCGTTCCTCTGTGTGGCCATCGGCACGGTCGTCGGGATCGTCGCGGGGCACTTCCGCGGCTGGTACTCGACGGTCCTGATGCGGGTCACCGACTGGTTCCTGGTGATGCCGACCCTGGTCCTGGCCATCGCGCTCGCCACCGTGATGGACCGCTCCCTGTGGACGGTCATCATCGCGATCGGCGTCACGACCTGGCCGACGACGGCCCGGCTGGTGCGGGCTCAGACCCTTGCCGTGGAGTCCCGCCCGTACATCGAGCGCGCCCGCGCGCTGGGCGGCGGGCACAAACACATCATGCTCCGGCACGTCCTGCCGAACGTGATGCCGCTGGTACTCGCGCAGACCACGCTGGTGATCTCCAGCGCGATCCTGACGGAGGCCACCCTGGCCTTCCTCGGCCTCGGCGACCCGACCATCACCTCCTGGGGCGGCATGCTCCAGGATGCGCGCGAAGCCGGTGCGGTGAGCGCCGGCGACTGGTGGTACCTGGCGCCGCCCGGCATCGCCATCGCCCTGGTGGCCCTGGCGTTCACGCTGTGCGGCCGCGCCATCGAGTCCGTCCTCAATCCCAAGCTGGGGGTGGCCCGTTGAGCACGACGAGCATCCGCAAGACGCCTCTTCTCGAAGTACGCGATCTGACGGTGACGTACGCCGGCGGGGCCCAGGCGGTCCGCGGGGTGAACCTGGAGGTCGACGCGGGCCGGAAGCTCGGCATCGCCGGGGAGTCCGGCTGCGGGAAGTCCACGCTGGCGCTCGCACTGCTGCGGCTGCTGCCGGCGGGCACGAAGGTCACCGGCGAGATCCTGCTGAACGGCGAGGACGTCCTCGCCATGAAGTGGGGTCAGGTCAGGGCGGTGCGCTGGGCGGGCGCGTCGATCGTCTTCCAGGGCGCGATGCACTCGCTGAACGCGGTGCACCGCATCGGGGACCAGATCGCCGAGCCGATCGTGCTGCACAGGAAGACGACACAGGCCGCGGCACGCAAGCGTGCCGGTGAGCTGCTGGAGCAGGTGGGGCTGCCCGCCGCCCGGGCGGACGCCTATCCGCACGAGCTCTCCGGCGGGCAGCGCCAACGCGTGATGATCGCGATGGCGCTCGCCTGCGACCCGGGCCTGATCATCGCGGACGAGCCGACGACGGCCCTCGATGTGATGATCCAGGCCCAGATCCTGCGGCTGATCGAGCAGTTGGTCTCCGAACAGGACCTCGGACTGATCATGATCAGCCATGACCTCGCGGTGCTCTCGGACACCTGCGACCGGCTCGCCGTGATGTACGCGGGACGGGTCGTGGAGCAGGGTCCGGCCTCCGAGGTCTACGAGCGGGCCCACCACCCGTACAGCAAGGCCCTGTCGGGCGCCTTCCCGCGGATCGGGGATCCCGCCTCGCGGTTCGCGCCTCGGGGGCTGCCGGGCGATCCGCCCGACCCGTCGGCGCTCCCGGCCGGCTGCACGTTCCATCCGCGCTGCCAGGTGGCCCTGGACTCCTGCACCACGCAGGACCAGGTGCTGCGGGTGGCGGGACCCGGGCGGGAGGCCGCCTGCGTGCTGGTGGGGCCGGAAGGGGCCGCGGCCCCGCAGGGCGCCGAGGAAGCAAGGAGCACATCATGACCACCACCACGGACCTGCTCAGTGCGCGGGAGCTCCAGGTCACGTTCCCCGGCAGGCACGGCGCCGACCCGGCGCGTGCGGTGGACGGGGTCGACCTGGACATCCGGCCGGGCGAGATCGTCGCGCTGGTCGGCGAGTCGGGGTGCGGCAAGACGACCCTGGCCCGTTCACTGCTGGGCCTGGTCCCGCCGACGGGCGGGCAGGTCACCTTCGGCGGGAAGCCGCTCGACTACGGGAGCCGGGCGCTGAAGGCGTACCGCAAGCGGGTCCAGCTGGTGCTCCAGGACCCCAGCGGTTCGCTGAACCCGCGCCACACGGTGTACGACGCGGTGGCCGAGGGTCTGCGGATCCACCGGTACGGCGGCGACGAGCGGGAGGCGGTGACGAACGCCCTCTCCCGGGCGGGTCTGCGGCCGCCGGAGCGGTTCTTCCTGCGCTATCCGCACGAGCTGTCGGGCGGTCAGCGCCAGCGCGTCGTGATCGCGGGCGCGCTGGTCCTGGAGCCCGAACTCATCGTGGCGGACGAGCCGGTGGCCTCCCTGGACGCGTCGGTGCGCGGCGAGATCCTGGCGCTGCTGCTGCGGCTCAGGGATGAACTGGGCCTGTCCGCGCTGGTGGTCACGCACGACCTCGGTCTCGCGTGGAACATCGCGGACCGGGTGGCGGTGATGTATCTCGGCCGGATCGTGGAGACGGGTGATGTGGAGCAGATCCTCACGTCTCCCCAGCATCCGTACACCCAGGCGCTGTTGTCGGTGCTGCCGGAGGCCGAGGGCGAACCGGTGGTACTGACCGGCGAGCCGCCGGACCCGTCCAGGGTGCCGTCGGGCTGCCGGTTCCATCTGCGCTGCCAGGTGCTGGCCTCGGGCGAGGCGGAGCGGGCCGGTGTCGCCGACGCCTGCCGTACGAAGGACCTGCCGGTGCTCGCGGGCGGCGGCGAGACCCAGGTGGCGTGCCACTGGGCGAGCGCGGCGGCGGTGGCGCAGCCCTAGGGGGTGCCGGCGGGCCCCCTCAGCGGGGCCCGCCCGCTACCGCCGGCCGTGATGGTGGATCGCGCCGGACAGTTCGCCGAGCGGCCGCCCCGTGCCGCCCCACCGGTGCTGGATGATCTCCGCGGCGATCGAGACGGCGGTCTCCTCCGGTGTCCGGGCGCCGAGGTCGAGCCCGACCGGTGAGGCGAGCCGGGACAGGTCGGCCTCGCTCACGCCCTCCTCCCGCAGCCGGGCCAGCCGGTCGAGGTGGGTGCGCCGGCTCCCCATCACCCCGATGTAGGCGGCCGGCGTGCGCAGTGCGGCCAGCAGCAGGGGGACGTCGAACTTCGGGTCGTGCGTGAGTACGCACAGGACGGTGCGCGCATCGACGTCCGTGTCCGACAGATAGGTGTGCGGCCAGGCGCGGACGACCTCGTCGGCGGTGGGAAAGCGCTCGGGGGTCGCGAAGGCCGGGCGGGCGTCGCACACGGTGACCCGGTAGCCGAGGAAGGATCCGATACGGGCGGTCGCCGCCGCGTGGTCGATGGCGCCGAAGACGATCATGCGGGGCGGTGGCGCGTACGTCTGGATGAAGACCGACACGTCCTGCATCCGGCGCTCGCCATGGGTCCCGTACCACTGCCGGCCGGTCGCGCCCTGGGCGAGGAGACCCCTGGCGTCGTCGGTGACGGCGGCATCGAGCCCCTCGTTGCCCAGCGAGCCCTCCGCGCCGTCCGCCCGCACCACCCGTCGCGCGCCCGCGGAGGCGGCGTCCGGAAGGAGGGTGGCCACGGCGACCGGTTCGCCTTGCGCGACGGTTTCACCGACGCCCCGGAGCCAGGACCGGTCGGCCGCCGCGGCAAAGGGGGCGACAAGGACATCGATGGTGCCGCCGCAGGTCAGGCCCACGCCGAACGCCTCGTCGTCGCTGATCCCGTACGACCGCAGCTGCGGGGCGCCGGTGGCGAGCACCTCGCCGGCCACCTCGTACACCGCACCCTCGACGCAGCCCCCGGAGACGCTGCCCGCCACCGTGCCGTCGGCGGTCACGGCCATCATGGCGCCGGGCGCCCGGGGAGCACTGCCGCGGACGGACACGACGGTCGCAAGGGCGAAGGGGGTGCCGGCATCGTGCCAGGCGCGCAGTTCCGACAGCAGTTCACGCACGGTACGGACCTCCTCCGGCCCGGTCCACCCGGCCCTGATGCGGCCACCATAGACGAAGCTTGAGTACTGAGATACTGAGCGCTACGGGTTGTGCGGCGGATCCCTCCGTATGGACGCCGCCAGTGCGGCACGGTCCGGCGGCGTCTGCTCCGCCGTCTCCAGCGAGCGTTCCAGCTTGCCGAGCAGCAGACCCAGCCGGCGCCGTTCGACCTCGGACAGTTCGGCGAGCATCCGTTCCTCGTTGGCGAAGTGCGCGACGGCGACCACGTCGGCGATCTCGGTGCCGCGTTCGGTGAGGCGCGCGTACACGATCCTGCGGTCCACCCCGTCGCGCTCCCTGGTCACCAGACCCGCCTTCTCCAGCCGGTCCAGCCGCAGCGTGATGCCACCCGTGGTGACCAGGGCGATGTCCGCGAGCTGACCGGCCGTTTGCCGGTACGGTGGCCCTGACCTGCGCAGAGCTGCCAGCACATCGAAGGCGGCCATGTTCAGGTCGAAGCATTCGAAAAGGTCGGACAGCAGTCCCTGGTACCGCAGGAAGCTGCGGTGGAGCCGGCCGAGCACCTCCATGGGCGAGGCGTCCAGGGCGGGGAGTTCACGCTTCCACTGCTCAAGGATGAGGTCGACCGCGTCGGGGCGGCCGGATGCTCTACGAGTCATGTGCGATGGGAGGACGGTGCGACGCCGCGCCCCCGCGCCTCCTTCCGGAAACACCGCGCACGGCGCAGCGGTGAGGTGTTCACGATACAACCGGCACCCGCGTCCGGGCTTCCGCCCCGGGAAACCCTCGTAACATTTAAGCACTTAGTCATTGACCGCTAAGACACTTCTTCCTAGGGTCACCGCAACTCCTGTTCGCGGAAGGATCCCCATGTCAATCGTGGCCAACGGCCCCGCCGTGAGCTCCGTCTCGGCCAGACTCGAACGCCTGCCGAGCTCTCGCTGGCACATCAAGGTCCGCACGTTGATCGGCACCGTCACGTTCTTCGAGGCGTTCGATCAGCTGCTGACCGCCTCCGCGCTGCCCGTCCTGACCGAGCAGTGGAGGCTGAGCACCGGTCAGGGAACGATGATCGTCACGAGCGGCTCCGTCGGCATGCTGCTCGGCGCGCTCGTGGCCGGCTGGCTCGGCGACCGCATCGGCCGGGTCAACACCGTCGCGTTGGGCGTCGCCGTGACCGCGCTGGCCAGCCTCGCCGTCGCCGTCTCCCCCGGCTTCGCCCTGTTCACCCTCTTCCGGTTCGTCCAGGGCCTGGGCATCGGCGGTGTCGTACCGGTCGCCGCCACGTACATCAACGAGATCGCCCGGGCGGAGCACCGCGGCCGGTTCGTGCTGCTCTACGAACTCATCTTCCCGGCCGGTCTCGCCACGGCCACGCTCGTCGCGAGCTGGGTGGTGCCCAGTTTCGGCTGGCGGGTGATGTTCGTGATCGGCGCCCTTCCCGTCCTCCTCGTCGTCGTCCTGCGCCGCCAGGTGCCGGAGTCGCCCCGCTGGCTGCTGTCCCGGGGCCGGGTCGCGGAAGCCGAACAGGTGATCGCGCGGATCGAGAAGGACGTGGCGAAGTCGACCGGCGCCCCGCTCCCCGAACCCGGACCCGCGACGGCCGTCGAGACCGCGCGGGGCGGGCTGCGTGACCTGTTCACCGGGCGGTATCTGCGGCGCACGGTCGTGGTGTCGGCGCTGTGGTTCGTCGCGTACTACGTCAACCACGGCATCGCCACATGGCTGCCGTCGCTCTACACCAAGGAGTTCGGTCTCGATCTGCGCACCGCGCTCAACTACGCGCTGCTGAGCAATGTGACCGGTCTGATCGGCTGTCTGCTGGTCGCGCTCGTCATCGACAGGGCAGGGCGCCGGGTGTCCCTGACCGTCGGTCTCGGCGGGGCGGCCGTCGCCCTGTTCTCACTGGCCGTCTCCGGCGCCACGTCCGGTGGCCAGGTCGCGGCGTGGGCGTCCGTCACGACACTCTTCGTCTTCGCCACCAACGTGAGCCTCTACCTCTACACACCCGAGCTCTACCCGACCCGCAGCAGGGCGCGCGGGGCGTCGTTCGGCGGGGTGTGGAACCGGCTCGGAGTCATCCTCGGGCCGATCGTGGTCGGCGCGATCATCAGCTCGGGCGCCGGCCTGGCCATGGTCTTCACCCAGCTGGGCTGTGTGGCGGCGGCGGGCGCGGTGATCGCCCTGTTCGCCGTGGAGACCAAGGGAAAGACGCTGGAGGAACTCAGCAGCTGAGCAGATTCGACGCAGGGCACGGATACGGCTCCGGCCGGGACCGCATGACAGCGGTCCCGGCCGGAGCCCTCGGATCAGGGGGCGGTTCAGCCTCCGTCGTACGCGGCGATCAGCTCGCTGCACCGCTTCACATCGGCGGCCATCGCCACGAGCAGATCGTCGATCGAGTCGAACTTCAGCATGCCGCGTACGTACGCGAGGAAGTCCACGGCGACGTGCAGGCCGTACAGGTCGAGGCCGACGCGGTCGATCGCGTACGCCTCCACGGTCCGCTCGGTGCCGTCGAACTGGGGGTTGGTGCCGACCGAGATCGCGGCGGGCATCGCCTCGCCGTCCACATGCAGCCAGCCCGCGTACACGCCGTCGGCGGGGATGGCGGTGTGCGGCAGGGTCTCCACGTTCGCGGTGGGGAAGCCGAGCTCACGTCCGCGCTGCGCCCCGCGGACGACGATGCCCTCGACGCGGTGCGGGCGTCCGAGGATCTCGGCGGCGCCGGCCACGTCTCCCTCGGCGACGAGGCGCCGGGTGAGCGTGGAGGAGAACGGCTCGCCGCCGCCCGCCTCGCCGCGCACCCGCAGGTCGATGACCTCGACGCGGTAGTCGTACGTGTCGCCCAGCTCGGTGAGCAACTGCACGTTTCCTGCGGCCTTGTGACCGAACCGGAAGTTGGGCCCCTCGATGACCAGCTGTGCGTGCAGCTTGTCGACGAGCACCTTCACGATGAAGTCGGCCGGAGCGAGCTTCGAGAACTCGGTGGTGAACGGAAGGATCAGCACCGCGTCCACGCCGAGCTCGGCCATCAGCTCGGCGCGGCGGTGGTGCGGGGCGAGCAGCGGCGGATGGCTGCCGGGCCGGACGACCTCGCTGGGGTGCGGGTCGAACGTCACGACGACCGACGGAACCCCCAGCTCGCGGGCCCGCTCGACGGCCCGGCCGATGATCAGCTGGTGTCCGCGGTGCACCCCGTCATAGGAGCCGATGGTGACGACGCTGCGTCCCCAGTCCTGGGGGATGTCCTCCAAGCCACGCCAGCGCTGCACTCTGACCGCTCCTCGCCCGAACCTGTGTACGTGGGTTTGCCTCTTACGCAGGTCTAAGACTGCCATGCTCACGCCCTGCGGCCTGCATCGGCATGGTCATCGGGGCCCCGAGCGCCTCCACCGTCCGCCGCGCGCCGGGGCCGACGACCGCCGCCCACTCCTGCGGGGCGTCGGCCAGCCACCCGATGACCAGGGCGCCGAACCCGGGCACGTCACGGGCGAGCACGACCAGCAGCCGGTCGAACAGACCGGCCCCTTCGGGGGTACGGACCAGCAGCATCCCGGTGCGGTGCACCAGGGCCCGGGTGCGGGCCTGCGACCGCCCGCCGCAGCCGGTCGCGGCAGCCCGCAGCAGCGCTTCCAGCACGATCGGGTCCCGGTACGCACCGCCCTGCTCGAAGTCCAGCAGCACCTCCAGCAAGGTGTCCCGCAGTTGCTGGGACGCGGGGCCGCCGGGCGAGGCCAGTACCCCGGCGAGTGCTCCTCTGACCGGCGCGGGCGCCGGGCGGTCCCTGAGCAGTCCGGTCAGCAGGGGAAGCAGCAGCGCCCGTGCGGCGGGCCCGTGCTCCAGCCTGCGGTCGAGGTAGGCGGCGGTGTGCGAGGTGTCCCCGGGGTGGCTGTCGACATAGGCGCGTACGAGCCCGGCGGTGTGCAGGGCGAGCGCGGGAGCATCGAGCCCGGCGAGCGCGCGGAGCACCTCACCCGCGCCGTCCCCGGGGCAGACGAGTCGCTCCCGGTACGCGGCCAGCACCGGTTCAGGATGTGTGGGCAGCGCGACGGCGAGTGCGGCGACGGTCACCTCGGGCCCGCCCGCGACGAAGGCCCGGAGGGCCTGCGGCAGATAGCGGTCCCTGGTCTGCGGATCGGCGACGAGCAGGGCGAGCACGGGGCCGTGCAGATCGGTGTCGGCCGGGCGGGCCAGCAGAGCGAGGGCGGCGCGGCGCAGCAGGGCGCGATCCGTGTCGCGGGTCAGGTGCGGGGCGACGAGCGCCCCGTACGAGGCGGCCGCGATCCGCCGGACCCGACGGTCCTCGTCACGCGACCACCGCTCGACGGCCCGGCAGAGCGCGGCCGGCTCGTCCTCGGCCAGCGCGGCCAGCAGTTCGTCGGCGCGGGGGTGGCCGGACGAGACGAGCGCGTCGGTCAGATCGTCCACGGCCAGATCGCGGCGTGCGTAGAGAAGCGCCTGGGCCGCGGCCGCCACGGTGGGCCGCAGCACCCCGCCCGCGTCGGCGGCGAGCGGGTGCTCGTCGGTGAACCAGGCGCACAGCAGCGGCTGGATCGTACGCGGCTGGGCGGCGAGCCGACGGGCCACGGCGTCCAGGAATCGCCCGCTGCCCCCTTCGGAGTCGGTGTCGCTGCGCGGTGGCCCGTCGGCGGGGACGAGGCGCCGGAACAGATCCATCCGGTCCGCCTCGGGCAGCCGCAGCCGCCGCCAGAACCACGGTCCGAGCTCGGCGTACGTACCCCGCGCAACGGACCCGCCGCCATCGGCCGAGCTCCGGACGATGCGCCCGGCGAGCAGCCGGAGCACCCCGAGGTGCGGCCTGGCGTCGGGGACCCGAAGCAGCGTCTCCGACAGCAGATGTACGGCCCACCAGCGCGCGTCGGGGAACGGCACGCCGCTGTCCGGGGGGCCCTCCGCGGCTTGTGCGGATGGGTCGGGCTGGGCGGGCTCGGAGGGCTCCGCGGCCGTCAGCCGGTCCAGCGCCTCGATCAGGTCGGCCAGCCGGTGGGCCAGCGCGGCCGGGCCCTGGCGGCGGCCCAGCAGGAGGAGCGCCTGGATCACCGGCCCGATGCGGTGGCGCGGCACGGGAAGAGTGTGCGGCTGCTCCGGTGCGGATGCCGTCTCCGGCGCGGGCCGCCCGCCCGGTCGACGGGGTTGTGGCACCCGGTCCCTCTCCCCCGCGTCCGCGTGCCACCGGTGCACCAGCGCCCGCAGCGCCGCCTCCAGGTCCAGATGCGCACCCTGGACCCAGTCGCCCAGCTCCTCGTGCGCGAACCGGTATCCCGCTCCCGCCGGCACCAGCAGGCCCTCGGTCAGTACCGCCGACGCCCAGCCCGTGCGCCACGGGAAGACCTCCTCGAACGCGGCCCGGTCCAGCTCCCCCTGCCCGGGCCCCAGGCAGCGCCGGGCCGCCTCGTGGACCTGGCCCGCCACCCGCGCCGCCAGCCGCCGCACCGCCCTGCCGTGCGGCGCGGGACGCCATTGGGCGGCGATCCGGACCGCGATGCGCAGGCACATGAGGTCCAGGTGGGCGCCGAAGACCTCCTCGGTGTCGGGACGCCCCGGGGCGCCCGCCGGCAGCGCCTCGCGTACCTCCGCGAGCAGCCGCAGCGTGAGCGGGTGCCGGTCGTGGCCGACGGCCAGCGCGTCGGGCGGGAGGGCGTACCCCTCCCGGGCCCTTTCGGCCTGGCCCACGGTCAGGTCGCCGATGCGGACGGCCGACGGGAGCCGCCTGGCGGGCCGGGCCGGGCGGTGCAGCGCACCCGGCGGGCAGAGCGCGCCCGCCGTCTCCCAGTGCTCGGGCCGGCAGGCCACGACGAGCCGTGCCCCGTGCTCGCGCAGCCAGTCGACCGTGCCCGCCGTCCACCGGGCCAGCCGGTGTGCCAGGACGGGCGGCATCTCCTCGGGGCCGTCCAGCAGGACGAGCAGCGGGCTGCCGGCGTCCACTGCCAGCCGGGCCACCCGCTCAGGGGTGGCGGTCGCCATGTCACCGACGGCTCCGGCGGCGGTGACGATGCGGCCCGCCTGCCGGAGCGTGCGGGCGATCGCGTCGGCGACGGAGGTGTCGTCGGCCAGCAGATCGGCGCCGCGCAGCCACAGGGTGAGCGCGGGCACCGGGCCCCGGGCCCGTCGTGCGGCGAGCGCGGCAAGTTCGGTGGTGCGGCCGGTGCCGGGTGCCCCGACCAGGCCGAGCACCACCGCGGGCTGCTCCGTGGTCGGGCCGGCCGCGGTGAACGTGTGGAACTCCGCGAGGGCGTCGGGCCGTTCCACCGGATCGGGCCAGGCGACCGGGCCGCCCGCGGAGCCGACCGACATGGCGGTGAGCTGGAGCGCCCCCGCCGCGTTCAGGTCGGTTCCGTAGCCCGGCACTTCCATCGCGTTGCGCCGCAGGAGCGCACCCAGCGGGCCGTCGCGGTCCTGGCCGGCCAGCGGAACCGCGCAGCCGGCGGCGTCGTGTCCGGTGCGCAGGGCGGTGCCCAGGACGGCGATGACGGCGCCGCTGTCCGGATCGAGGACGGGCCCGCCGACGGCCGCACCGCGGAGCCGTAGGGCGTCGCTGCCGTCCGTGCCGAGGGCCAGCTCCAGCGCCCGGCCGATCGTGTGGGTGCGGCCGCCGGCGGTGTACGTCACCGAGGCCGTACCGAGGACGCGCGCCTCGCGCCAGCCGTGTGCGGCGATCGTGACGTACGTACCGGAGTCGATCCGCTCCCTGGGGGCGATCGGCAGGGGCGGCACGCCGAGTGCTTCCGGTCCGCCGGTGGGCAGGAGCGCGAGGTCCAGTTCCGGCAGGGCGATGATGTCGAGGGCCTCGACGCGGCAGCTGCGGCCGTCGGCGCCGTGCACGAGGAGGTGGGGCAGCCCGTCGACCGCCTCGTGACTGGTCACCACCGTGCCCCGGCCGTCCGCGACGAAGCCGGTCCCCCGCGGCCGGCCGGCCGGATCGCACAGTCGTACCAGCGTCGCCCGGTCCCCGCATCCCATGATCCGACGTTATGGCGATGGTGATCGGCGCGAGAAGCACTCGGGGTAAAAGCGCCCCGTTTGCACCCCCGATTCACTCCGAGCGCCTGCCCGTTGGGGTGAATCAAGGGTGTTCGCCGGACAGAATCCGGTGGGGGGTCGTGGAGCGGGCAGAGAGGTCCTGCCCGCTCCACGACGGGAGCCACGACGAGGGGCCGGAACGGCCCCGGTTGTCAGGCGAAGACGGCGAGGCTCTTGGCCTTGCCCTTCTGCTCCTCGACGAGGACCAGGAAGCGTCCGTCGGGCCCGAAGACCGCGACCGGACCCGGCGGGTACGCGGGCATGTCCAGCCGCACGCCGTTGAGCAGCAGCTTGGCGCGCTTGTCGTCGACGTCCCAGCGGGGGAAGGCCGAATCGGCGGCCTCGGCCACCGGCATCACGACCAGCTCCTCCTGGTGCTGGTCGATCGTCCGCGCGGCATCGAGACCGTACGGACCGACGCGGGTACGCCGCAGGGCGGTCAGATGCCCGCCCACACCGAGCCCGGCACCGAGGTCGCGCGCGATGGCCCGGATGTACGTACCGGAGGAGCAGACCACCGAGACGACCAGGTCGACCACCGGGGTGCCGTCCTCGGCGACGGCCTCACGGACGTCGTAGACGTGGAAGGACGAGATGGTCACCGGCCGGGCCGGGATCTCGAACTCCTCGCCACCACGCACCCGTGCGTAGGACCGTTTGCCGTCGATCTTGATGGCGCTGACCTTGGACGGCACCTGCATGATGGCGCCGGTCAGGGCGGCGACGCCCGCGTCGATGCCCTCGCGCGTCACACCGGAGGCGTCGGTGGACGAGGTGATCTCGCCCTCCGCGTCGTCCGTGACCGTGTCCTGGCCGAGCCGGATCGTACCGAGGTACTCCTTCTCGGTCAGTGCGAGATGGCCGAGGAGCTTGGTGGCCTTCTCGACGCCGAGCACGAGCACTCCGGTCGCCATCGGGTCCAGCGTGCCGGCGTGGCCGACGCGGCGGGTCCGGGCGATGCCGCGCATCTTGGCGACGACGTCGTGCGAAGTGAAGCCGGACGGCTTGTCGACGATGACAAGGCCGTCCGGCGTTTTGTTCTGCGTCATGCGGAAGGTGAGTCCTCGTCCTCGTCCTCCGGCTTGCGGTACGGGTCCGCGTCGCCCGCGTACGTGGCGCCCGAGGACGCCTCGCGCACCTTGGCGTCCGAGGCCCGTGCCCGGTCGAGGAGGTCCTCGATCGCCTTGGCGTTCTCGGGCAGCGCGTCCGCCACGAAGGAGAGCGTGGGGGTGAACTTCGTCCCCGCCGCCGAGCCGACCGCCGAGCGCAGGATGCCCTTGGCGCTCTCCAGCCCGGCCGCCGCGCTCGCGCGCTCCTCGTCGTCGCCGTAGACCGTGTAGAAGACCGTGGCCTCCCGCAGGTCGCCGGTGACGCGGGTGTCCGTGATGGTCACGTGCGTACCCAGGCGCGGGTCCTTGATTCCACGCTGCAGTTTCTCGGCGACCACCTCCTGGATGAGGTCCGCCAGCTTCTTAGCCCGCGCGTTGTCGGCCACTGGTCCGTCTCCTTCTCGCCTTGCTCAATCGTCTTCGTCGCTGTGCAGCCGCCGCCGTACGGACAGCAGCTCCACTTCCGGCCGGCCGGCGACCAACCGCTCGCACCGGTCGAGTACGTCTGTGAGGTGCCCGGTGTCCCCGGAGACCACGGCGAGGCCGATCTCGGCCCTGCGATGGAGGTCCTGACCGCCCGTCTCCGCCACGCTCACCGCGTACTTGCGCTGGAGCTCGGCAACGATCGGACGGACTATGGAGCGCTTCTCCTTCAACGACCGTACGTCGCCGAGAAGCAGATCGAAGGACAGTGTCCCCACATACATGTGTGTCCGGATGTCCCGCCGGTTCGGGTTCGTGCCCCGCCGGTGATTGGCAGGGACACAAGAACCGTACACGGAACGGCCGGGGCCGATCGACGGATATACGTCCCGTCGACCGGCCCCGACTGTTGAGGTACGGGTCAGCCTCGCGGCTTCTCGCGCATCTCGTACGTCGCGATGACGTCGTCGATCTTGATGTCGTTGAAGTTTCCGAGGTTGATACCGCCCTCGAAGCCTTCGCGGATCTCGGTGACGTCGTCCTTGAAGCGGCGCAGACCGGAGATGTTGAGGCTCTCCGCGATGACCTTGCCATCGCGCAGCAGGCGCGCCTTGGTGTTGCGCTTGACCTCGCCGGACCGGACCAGCACACCGGCGATGTTGCCCAGCTTGGACGAGCGGAAGATCTCGCGGATCTCCGCCGTACCGAGCTCGACCTCTTCGTACTCCGGCTTGAGCATGCCCTTGAGGGCCGCTTCGATCTCTTCGATCGCCTGGTAGATGACCGAGTAGTACCGGACGTCCACACCTTCGCGGTCGGCCATCTGCGCGGCACGCCCTGCGGCGCGCACGTTGAAGCCGATCACGATGGCGTCGGAGCCGGTCGCCAGGTCGATGTCCGACTCGGTGACCGCACCCACACCGCGGTGCAGGACCCGGATGTCGACCTCTTCACCGACGTCGAGCTGGAGCAGCGAGGACTCGAGAGCCTCCACCGAACCGGACGCGTCGCCCTTGATGATGAGGTTGAGCTCCTGGACCAGACCGGCCTTGAGCGCCTCGTCCAGGTTCTCCAGGGAGAACCGGACACCCTTGCGGGCGAAGTTGGCGTTGCGCTCACGAGCGGCACGCTTCTCGGCGATCTGACGGGCCGTACGGTCCTCGTCGACGACCAGGAAGTTGTCGCCGGCACCCGGGACGTTGGTGAGACCCAGCACGAGGACGGGGGTCGAGGGACCCGCTTCCTCGACGTTCTCGCCCTTGTCGTCGAGCATCGCGCGGACTCGGCCGTACGCGTCGCCGACCACCATCGTGTCGCCGACCCGCAGCGTGCCTCGCTGGACCAGGACGGTCGCAACGGCACCGCGGCCGCGGTCGAGGTGGGACTCGATCGCAATACCCTGCGCGTCCTGCTCCGGGTTGGCCCGCAGGTCGAGCGAGGCGTCGGCGGTGAGGACGACGGCCTCCAGAAGAGCCTCGATGTTGAGGCCCTGCTTGGCGGAGATGTCGACGAACATCGTGTCGCCGCCGTACTCCTCGGCCACCAGACCGAACTCGGTGAGCTGACCGCGCACCTTGGTCGGGTCCGCACCCTCGACGTCGATCTTGTTGACCGCGACCACGATCGGCACGTCGGCCGCCTTGGCGTGGTTCAACGCCTCGATCGTCTGGGGCATCACACCGTCGTTCGCCGCCACCACGAGGATCGCGATGTCGGTGGACTTCGCACCACGTGCACGCATGGCGGTGAACGCCTCGTGACCCGGGGTGTCGATGAAGGTGATACGGCGGTCCTCGCCGTTGACCTCGGCGCCGACCTGGTACGCACCGATGTGCTGCGTGATGCCGCCGGCCTCGCCCGCAATGACGTTCGTCTTGCGGATCGCGTCCAGCAGTCGGGTCTTACCGTGGTCGACGTGACCCATGACGGTCACGACCGGCGGACGGGAGACCAGAGCCTCTTCGCCGCCCTCGTCCTCGCCGAACTCGATGTCGAAGGACTCGAGCAGCTCGCGGTCCTCCTCCTCCGGGCTGACGATCTCCAGGACGAAGTTCATCTCGTCCGCGAGCATCTTCAGCGTCTCGTCGGAGACGGACTGCGTGGCAGTGACCATCTCGCCGAGGTTCATCATCACGCCGACGAGCGACGCCGGGTTGGCGTTGATCTTCTCGGCGAAATCGGTGAGGGAGGCACCGCGCGACAGCCGGACAGCCTGTCCGTTGCCGCGAGGCAGCATGACGCCGCCCACCGACGGGGCCTGCATGGCCTCGTACTCCTGGCGCCTCTGCCGCTTCGACTTGCGACCACGACGCGCGGGACCGCCGGGGCGGCCGAAGGCGCCCTGCGTGCCACCACGGCCACCGGGACCGCCGGGTCGTCCACCGAATCCGGGACGACCGCCGAAGCCGCCGCCACCACCGGGACGACCTGCGCCGCCACCGCCACCGCCGCCACCGGGACGACCGGCGAAACCGCCGCCGCCGCCACCGGGACCGGCCGGACGGCCTGCGAAGCCGCCGCCACCGGGACGGCCTGCGCCGCCACCGCCGCCGGGACGACCGCCGCCGCCACCGGGACCACGGCCACCGCCGGGGCCACCACCGGGACGCGGGCCGGCAGCGGGACGCTGCGGCATCATGCCCGGGTTCGGACGGTTACCGCCGGCGCCGGGGGCGCCGCCGGGACGAGGAGACTGCGGGCGCGGCATGCCGCCCGGAGACGGACGTGCGCCGCCCTGACCCTGACCCTGCGGACGCGGGGCGCCGCCGGGGCCGCCCTGCGGACGCGGGGCGCCGGGGCGCTCCGAGCCGCCACCGGGACGCGGGGCGCCACCGGGACGGGGCGACTGCGGACGGGCCATGCCCGTCGAGCCACCGGAGGTGAAGGGGTTGTTGCCCGGACGGGGACCCGCCGGACGGGCGCCGCCGGGGCGCGGGGCGCCCTGGCCCGCGGGGCGGGCGGGGCGCTCGGCGCCACGCTCTCCACCACGGCCGCCGTCGCGCTGGCCACCGTCACGCTGACCACCGTCGCGGCCACCGTCACGCTGACCGCCGGCCGGAGCCGGACGGGCAGGGCGGGGACCCGGGGTGGCACCCGCGGGACGCGGGGCCTGCTGCTGCTGCGGCGCTGCCTGCTGGGCCGGAGCCGGAGCCGAGAACTCGGCTGCGGGCACCGGGGTGACCGGGGCGGCCTTCGGCGCGGGCTTGGGGCCCGGACGCGGGCCCGCCGACGGCGCGGCAGGTGCAGCGGGGGTGGTGCTCGCCGGGGCTTCGGCAGCGGCCGGCTTGGGAGCCGGTGCGCCGGGCTTCGGAGCACCGGGACGTGCCGCAGCGGCCGGGGAGGGCGCTGCGGGCTTCACAGGGGCGGCCTTACGGGGCGCGCCAGGCTTTGCAGCGGACTTGCCGGCGTTGCCGCCGGGCCCCTGCAGTGCGTCAGTCAACTTGCGTACAACCGGCGCCTCGATCGTCGAGGACGCCGAACGTACGAATTCACCGAGTTCTTGGAGCTTGGCCATGACGACCTTGCTCTCAACCCCGAACTCCTTGGCGAGTTCGTATACCCGGACCTTAGCCACTTCGCTCCTTTTAGGTCCGGGTTACCGCCGGACCGTCGCTACTTCATGGGCGTACTCATCGCGTACTCATCGAGTGCTCATCGCAATCTCGACCTACTTCCAACTCGCGAGGTACCTGACCGCACGGGGACCCGTGCCGTTCGTTATTGCGGTGTCACCCGCTCGACAAACCGCTGTACCGCGGCGGGGTCGAACGGCCCCTTGGCCTTGAAGGCCCGGGGGAATGCCCGGCGGCGAACCGCCAGGTCCAGACAGTCGGAGACGGGGTGTACGTAGGCACCCCGGCCGGGCAGCGTACCGCGCGGATCGGGGACGCATGCGTCCTCGTCCACCACGATGCGCAGCAGCTCGCTCTTGGCCGCTCGCTCCCGGCATCCCACACAGGTTCGCTCAGGGCAAGCGCGGGCTTGCGTCCGGCCAGACACGTTTAAGTCTACCTCCCCGTATCGACCTCACCCCTTTGGGGCAAAAATCGAACGGATGTTGTCGTGATCTCAGCGGCGAGCCGACGTGATCTATTCCCGGACGCCGCGTCCCGGCCGGTCCGCGGCGGGCTCGGACACCCGCCGCGGCCGGTCCCGGCTCAGCGTCGTTCGGAGCGCTCCCGGGCCCGCTCGGCCCGCTCACGGTCCGCGACGTCGCGCTCGGCGTCGGTCTCGGTGTCCGGGCGGATGTCGATGCGCCAGCCCGTCAGACGCGCGGCCAGACGGGCGTTCTGCCCCTCCTTGCCGATCGCCAGCGACAGCTGGTAGTCGGGCACGGTGACCCGGGCGGAACGCGCGCCGAGGTCAACGACCTCGACCTCACTCACCCGTGCGGGCGACAGCGCGTTGGCGACCATCTCTGCCGGGTCGTCCGACCAGTCGACGATGTCGATCTTCTCGCCGTGCAGCTCGGCCATGACATTACGCACACGCCCGCCCATCGGGCCGATGCAGGCGCCCTTGGCGTTGAGGCCCGAGCGGGTGGAGCGGACGGCGATCTTGGAACGGTGACCGGCCTCGCGGGCGATCGCGCAGATCTCGACGGAACCGTCGGCGATCTCCGGAACCTCCAGCGCGAAGAGCTTCTTCACGAGGTTGGGGTGGGTCCGCGACAGCGTCACGGACGGGCCGCGGACGCCCTTGGCCACACGTACGACGTAGGTACGCAGCCGCAGGCCGTGGGTGTACTCCTCGCCGGGCACCTGCTCCTGCACCGGCAGGATGGCTTCCAGCTTGCCGATGTCGACCAGGACGTTCTTCGGGTCCTTGCCCTGCTGGACGACGCCGGTGACGACATCCCCCTCGTGGCCCGCGTACTCGCCGAAGGTCCGGTCGTCCTCCGCGTCGCGCAGCCGCTGCAGGATGACCTGCTTGGCGGTGGTCGCGGCGATCCGGCCGAAGCCCGACGGGGTGTCGTCGAACTCCTTGGGCTCCTGGCCCTCCTCCAGATCGGCCGGGTCCTCCTTCGCCCACACCGTCACGTGGCCGCGCTCGTCCAGCTCCACGCGCGCCCTGCGGTGGCTGCCGTCGGTGCGGTGGTACGCGATGAGGAGGGCCGACTCGATCGCCTCGACGAGCACGTCGAACGGGATCTCCTTGTCCTGCGCCAAGCCCTTCAGAAGCTTCACATCGATGTCCACGGCTACGCCTCCTCTTCCTTCTTGTCCTTGCGGTTGAATTCCAGCTCCACGCGCGCCTTGGCGATCTCGGCGAAGGCGATCCGGCGGGACGTGGGCTTGCGGCCCTTGACGCCCGGCACTTCGAGATCCAGGCCCTCTTCGTCGACCGCGAGGATGCGGGCCACCAGCTCGCCGCCCTCGTCGAGCGTCAGCCGGGCCAGGCGACCCGTGGCGCGTACGTAGTGGCGGTGCTCCGTCAGCGGGCGGTCGGCACCGGGAGAGCTGACCTCCAGGACGTACTCGTCCTCGCCCATCGCGTCGGTCTCGTCGAGCTTGGCGGAGATCGCGCGGCTCAGATCCGCACAGGCGTCGAGCTCCACGCCTTCCTCGGAGTCCACGATGATCCGCAGCACCCGGCGACGGCCGGCCCGGGACAGTTCGATCTCTTCCAGATCCAGCTGCTCGGCGCTGACGAGCGGTTCGACCAGCCCGCGCAGCCTGTCGCTCTGGGTGGTGCTCATCCGGGTGACTCCTCGGCCGCGTGTGCTGTTGTGGGGATCGTCGCGTGTCTGGTCAAAGGGTATCCGGTCCCAGGGGGTGTTGCTGTCCGTCGGCCTCCGGGGCGCGGGTACGCTCACCAACGGTGATCACTTCCGGACAGATCCAGTCAAGACAGGTCCAGGCCCGAAGGAGAACAAGTGCGGCGCACGGGGACGACGCGCAGGGGAGCGCTGACCGCGACGGGAGCGATCGCCATGGGGGCGGTGCTGGCCGGCTACGGAAGCGGCGATGACGAGAGCGCCGGACCCAAGGGTTCCGCACGGACCGGCGCACGGACCGCGGCCGACCGGTCGTCGGCCGAGGCATCCCTGAGGGCCCAGGCCCGTGGCGTGAGCACGTCGCTGTTCGCCCAGTACGAGACCGTCGTCCGGACCCATCCGGCGACCGCCGCCAAACTCACCCCCCTGCGGGACGCCGTCCGCGCCCACATCACGGCCCTGGGCCCCGGCGACGCGCTCGGCCTCGTCCGGACCCGGCCCGGCACCGGCGACGCCGCGGCCGCGGTCAGGGAGCTGGCCGATGCGGAGCGCCGTGCCGCGGCCTCCCACACCCAGGCGCTGATGAAGGCCCCGCCGGAGCTCGCACGGCTGCTCGCGTCGGTCGCGGCGGCATCCTCGGCCCATGCCTATCTGCTGACCGAACTGGCCAAGGAGACGAAGGCATGAGCGACGACGGGACGCTGGAGGCCGCGCAGGCGGCGCTGGCCGCCGAACACGCGACCGTGTACGGATACGGAGTTGCGGGCGCCCGGGTCGCCGCGGACCGCCGCACCGAGGCCACCGCCGCGCACCACGCCCACCGGGCCCGCCGCGACGCGCTGGTGCGGACGGTGCGTGACCTGGGCGGCGACCCGGTGGCCGCGGCTCCCGCGTACGCTCTGCCGTTCGCGGTACCGGACGCCGCCTCGGCCGTACGCCTCGCCGCCGTGCTGGAGGACCGGGTCGCGGATGTCTACTCCGACCTCGTACGGGCCTCTGAGGGGCCGTTGCGGCGGTCGGCGGCGGACGCCCTGCGGGAAGCAGCGGTGCGCGCGGTCCGCTGGCGCGGCAGCGGCGTACCCTTTCCCGGGCTCGCCGAGCGGTCCGCGGACGGTTCCCGCACCGACGGGACCGCCGAGACCGGCAAGGCGACGGCCGGCCGGTCCGAGGCCCAGGCCGGCATGACGCACTGAGAACTCTGAAAGGGAACACGGCACGTATGGGTTTTGAACCGCCGCAGCGTCTGGTGCGAGCGCTCGGCGAGTCGTACGGGGATACGGCCGCCGGGGACTGGCTCGCGCGGCTTCCCGCACTGACCGAGCAGGCGCTGGCCGCGGCCGGGCGGGAGATGACCGTGGAACGGGTCGCCGCCCCGGGCGGGCGCAGCAGCCTGGTCCTGCTGGTACGGGATGCCGGCGGCACCCCGGCAGCGTTGAAGCTCTCCCCCGCCGGGGCGGCCCCGGAGCTCGAAAGGGCGGCGCTGGCGCACTGGAACGGCTGGGGCGCGGTGAACCTGATCGCGGCTGCGGACGAGGCGCCCGCCGAGGGCGGCGCCCTGCTGCTGGAACGGCTGCACCCCGAGGTGTCGCTGCGTTCGCTCCCTGAGGCCAAGGCCCTGCTGGAAGCGGCCGGGACGGTGCGGCGGCTCTGGGTCGAACCGCCCCCTGAGCACTCCTTCGAGACGGTCGCCGAGCGGACCGGGCTGCGGATCGGGGCGATGCGGGCCTCCGCCGCGGCAGATCCCGCCCTGGAGCCCCTGGTCTCGGCGGCCCTGGCGGCGCGCGCGGAACTGGTCGCGCAGTCCCCCGAGGCCGACCTGCTGCTGCACGGCAACTTCCGGCAGAGCAAGGTCCTCTCGGGCGAACGGGCGCCCTGGCTGACGGTCGGCCCCGAGCCGGTGGTCGGCGAGCGGGCCTACGATCTGGCGCGGCTGGTGCGGGACCGGGTCGAGGACCTGATCGCCTCCCCCGGCGGTGCGGTCACCGCCCGGCGCAGGATCAAGAAGCTCGCGGACGCGCTGGACGTGGACCGTGAGCGGCTGCACGGCTGGACGCTGTTCCGCGCGGTGGAGTCGGGCACCCGGGCACTCGCGGCGGGGCGCCGCCAGGAGGGCGAAGTGACGCTGGAGTTCGCGGGCTGGCTGTAGAGCGCGCATGGCGAAGGGCCCCGGCACGGAGCGATCCGTGCCGGGGCCCTTCGCCATGCCGGCGGTGCGGTCAGCCCTGCTCGGTGAGACGGGCGATGGCCTCGTCGACCGTGAGCTCCTCGCGCTCGCCCGTACGGCGGTCCTTCAGCTCCAGGACGCCCTCGGCCGAACGGCGGCCGGCGACCAGGATCTTCGGGACACCGATGAGCTCGGAGTCGGTGAACTTGACGCCGGGCGAGATGCCCGGGCGGTCGTCGACCAGGACGCGCAGGCCGGCAGCGTTCAGCTTCTCGGAGACGTCGAGGGCGAGCTCCGTCTGGAGCGCCTTGCCGGCGGCCACGACGTGCACATCGGCCGGGGCGATCTCACGGGGCCAGCACAGGCCCTTGTCGTCGGCGGTCTGCTCGGCGAGGGCGGCCACCGCGCGGGAGACGCCGATGCCGTACGAACCCATCGTGACGCGGACGGGCTTGCCCTGCTGGCCGAGGACGTCGAGGGAGAAGATGTCGGCGTACTTGCGGCCGAGCTGGAAGATGTGGCCGATCTCGATGGCGCGGTCCACCTGGAGGCCGGTGCCGCACTTGGGGCAGGGGTCGCCCGCCTCGACGACGACGACGTCGAGGTAGTCGTCGACCTCGAAGTCACGGCCCGCGACGACGTTCTTCGCGTGCTTGCCCTCCTTGTTGGCACCCGTGATCCAGGCGGTGCCGGCGGCGACGCGCGGGTCGGCGATGTAGCGGACCTTCTCAAGACCCTGCGGGCCCACGTAGCCGCGCACCAGGTCGGGGCGGCCCACGAAGTCCTCGGCGGTGACGAGCTCGACCACGGCGGGCGTGAGGTGCTCGCCGAGCTTGCCGAGGTCGACCTCGCGGTCGCCGGGCACGCCCACGGCCACGATCTCGCCGTCGACCTTGACCAGGAGGTTCTTCAGGGTGGCGGAGGCCGGGACGCCGAGGTGGGCGGCGAGGGTCTCGATGGTCGGGGTGTCGGGGGTGTCCAGCTCCTCGACGGCGGCGGTCGCCGAGCCGTCGACCGGGGTGGCGTTGAACGTCACGGCCTCGGTGTTGGCGGCGTAGTCGCAGTGGGGGCAGTCGACGAAGGTGTCCTCACCGGCCGGGGCGGGCGCGAGGAACTCCTCGGACGCCGAGCCGCCCATGGCGCCGGAGACCGCGGAGACGATGCGGTGGTCGAGACCGAGCCGCTCGAAGATCCGGATGTAGGCGCCGCGGTGCAGCTGGTACGCCTCGGCGAGACCCTCGTCGGTGGTGTCGAAGGAGTACGAGTCCTTCATCTGGAACTCGCGGCCGCGCAGCACACCGGCGCGGGGACGGGCCTCGTCGCGGTACTTCGTCTGGATCTGGTAGAGGATCACGGGCAGGTCCTTGTAGGACGAGCACATGTCCTTGACGACCTGGGTGAAGACCTCTTCGTGCGTCGGGCCGAGGAGGTAGTCGGCGCCCTTGCGGTCCTGGAGCCGGAACAGCAGGTCGCCGTACTCGTCGTACCGGCCGCTCGCCTCGTACGCCTCCTTGGGGAGCAGCGCGGGAAGCAGGACCTCCTGGCCGCCGATGGCGTCCATCTCCTCGCGGACGACGCGGGTGATGTTCTCCAGGACCTTCTTGCCGAGCGGCAGCCAGGACCAGATGCCGGCCGCGGTGCGGCGTACGTATCCGGCGCGGACGAGCAGCTTGTGGTTGAGCGTCTCGGCGTCCGCCGGGTCGTCGCGCAGTGTCTTGATCATCAATCGGGACATGCGCTGGACCTGGGCCATGATGAACTCCTGCTCGGAAGGGTGATGTGCAGGAGGTTAGCCGGGCGGCGGGGGCGGGCGGAAATCGATTGCTTCAGCCGCGTCCGGGGCGGAGCAGCGGAAGCGGTGCTCCCATGACCGCGTACGGCGTGGGAGCGCTGGGGAAATGCACCTGCCGGGCCAGGTCCCGATAGCCGAGTGAGCGGTACAGACCGCGTGCCGGGCTCTCCGTGTCGATCGCGGAGAGGATGGAGCGGGGCTGGTCGACGGCGTCCGTGATGGTGGTGATGAGGGTGCGGCCGATGCCCGCGTTCTGGAACTCCGGGTGGACGTGGAGCTCGGTGATGACGAAGGAGTCGTCGAGCCAGCCGGTCGAGCCGGTCGCGCGCAGATAGGGCTCGACGACGGTGGACCACCAGTGGCCGCGTTCGTTGGGCATGCCGTAGACGAATCCGACGAGGTCGCCGTCCGGGGTCATGGCGCCGAGCGCGCGGGCGCAGGGGTGGTCGAGGTGTCTGAGGACGATGTGACGGCGCACTTCGATCTCTTCGGGACCGAGTCCGAAGGCGACGGCCTGCACGGCGAGCGCCTCGTCCACGCGTGCGGCAAGATCGATCGGTCCGATCCGGACGCCGGTGGTGTGGGGGCCGCCCCCGGAAGCTGCTGCCATGAGCAGACCCTACTGTCCGTGGCGGGGTGCGGGGTACGGGCCGGGGCGGGCCGGCTGCGGGATCAGAACAGTACGCTCATGAACGCACCGGTCTCGCGGAAGCCGATGCGGCGGTACGCCTTGCGGGCGGGGGTGTTGTAGTCGTTCACGTACAGGCTGACGATCGGCGCGACGTCGGCCAGTGCGTACCGCAGGACGGCCGCCATGCCGGTCTCGGAGTGGCCTCGGCCGCGGAACTCGGGGGCGACCCAGACTCCCTGGATCTGGCAGGCCTGTGCGGTGGTGGCGCCGATCTCCGCCTTGAAGACGACCTTGCCGTCGTCGATCCGGGCGAAGGAGCGGCCGGCCCCGATGAGCTCGGCGACGCGGGCCTGGTAGAGGAGTCCGCCGTCGCCCGCGAGCGGGGAGATGCCGACCTCTTCGGTGAACATGGCGACGCAGGCCGGCATGAGGACGTCCACTTCGTCCTTGCGGACACGTCGGACCAGCGGGTCGGGTGCCACGTCGGCGGACGGGCTCTCGGTGACCATGAGCGGCTGGTTGGCCCGGACCTCGCGGGCGGGTCCCCAGCCCGGTTCCAGGAGCCGCCACAGCTGTGCCGTGGGTCCGGCCGGGCCCACGATCGAGGAGCAGCGGCGGCCGGCTCTGCGGGCGCGGTCGGCGAAGGCCCGGACGGCCTCGGGGGTGGCGCAGATGGGGACGAGGTTGGCTCCCGAGTAGCAGAGCGAGCGCAGGTGGCCGTCGGCGTACCAGCCCCACATCTCGCCGCCGAGGCGCCAGGGGTCGAGGCCGGCGATCTGGACCCGGGAGGTCACGAAGGCGTTGGCTACGGGTTCGCTCTCCAGCACCGCGAGGGCGGCGCCGAGGTCGCTG
This sequence comes from Streptomyces sp. NBC_00464, assembly GCF_036013915.1. Classification (NCBI taxonomy): domain Bacteria; kingdom Bacillati; phylum Actinomycetota; class Actinomycetes; order Kitasatosporales; family Streptomycetaceae; genus Streptomyces; species Streptomyces sp. NBC_00464. Next base: position 1,549,345 of record NZ_CP107899.1, read on the forward strand.
GGTTCGAGGACCCGGGTGGTGGTCTGCGTCAACACGAGGGGGCCTCACCATGCGGTCTGCTGATTTCCGCACTGTACCCAAAGAGGCTGGGAGGCGCCGCTCGTGGCTGCGAACCGTTTCTGCTGAAGGCGGTGAGCTCGCTCACGGACAGCGCCCCGCGGGGAGGGTTCCTCCGGCGGGGCGCTGTCGTGGTTGTCATGACTCAGCTGATGGAGACCTCGGGCTCGCCCGAGGCGATGCCGTCCTTCTCCATCTGTTCGGCGATCTTGAGGGCTTCCTCGATGAGGGTCTCGACGATCTTCGACTCGGGCACCGTCTTGATGATCTCGCCCTTGACGAAGATCTGGCCCTTGCCGTTGCCCGAGGCCACACCCAGGTCGGCCTCGCGTGCCTCGCCGGGACCGTTGACGACGCAGCCCATCACGGCGACCCGCAGCGGCACCTCCATGCCCTCGAGGCCCGCACTGACCTGATCGGCCAGCTTGTACACGTCCACCTGCGCACGGCCGCACGACGGGCAGGACACGATCTCCAGCCGGCGCTGCTTGAGGTTCAGCGACTCCAGGATCTGGAGTCCGACCTTAACCTCCTCGGCGGGCGGCGCCGACAGCGAGACGCGGATCGTGTCACCGATGCCCTCGCTGAGCAGGGCGCCGAAGGCGACGGCCGACTTGATGGTGCCCTGGAACGCCGGACCTGCCTCGGTCACGCCCAGGTGCAGCGGGTAGTCGCACTGCGCGGCGAGCTGCCGGTAGGCGTTGACCATCACGACCGGGTCGTTGTGCTTCACCGAGATCTTGATGTCCCGGAAGCCGTGCTCCTCGAAGAGGGACGCCTCCCACAGCGCCGACTCCACCAGGGCCTCGGGCGTCGCCTTGCCGTACTTCTTCAGCAGCCGCGCGTCCAGCGAGCCCGCGTTCACGCCGATCCGGATCGGGGTCCCGGCGTCGTTCGCCGCCCGCGCGATCTCCTTGACCTTGTCGTCGAACTGCTTGATGTTCCCGGGGTTCACCCGCACCGCCGCGCAGCCCGCGTCGATCGCGGCGAACACGTACTTCGGCTGGAAGTGGATGTCCGCGATCACCGGGATCTGCGACTTCGAGGCGATCGTCGCGAGCGCGTCCGCATCGTCCTGCGTCGGGCACGCCACCCGCACGATCTGGCAGCCCGAGGCCGTCAGCTCCGCGATCTGCTGCAGCGTGGCACCGATGTCCGACGTACGCGTCGTCGTCATCGACTGCACCGAAACCGGCGCGTCCCCACCGACCGCCACCGACCCGACCTGGATCTTGCGGCTGACCCGCCGTACGGCGAGCTGGGTCGGAACGGTGGGCATTCCGAGAGAAATCGCAGTCATGCGCTGAGCATCCCCAAGGTGTGGATCGAGGTCCCGAAGTCGGCGGGCTCCGGCCTTCGAGGTTACGGCACCGAGCACGGCGTGAAGCACACCGCGTCCGGGAACCCGGGCAAAATATGGGCTCCCGGACGCACCGTGCGCATCCACCGTCACTCGGGGTACATGCGGCCCCGGGCCGGGCCGGTCAGGAGATCTTGACCGGGTTGACGACGTCGGCGACCAGGACGAGCAGGGTGAAGCAGATGAACACCCCGGCGACCACGTAGGCGACCGGCATCAGCTTCGCGACGTCGAACGGGCCCGGGTCGGGGCGCTTGAAGACCCGCGCCACGTTCCGGCGCAGCGCCTCCCACAGCGCCCCCGCGATATGACCGCCGTCGAGGGGCAGCAGGGGCAGCATGTTGAAGAGGAACAGCGAGAGGTTGAAGCCCGCCAGCAGGAACAGCATCATCGCGACCTGGTTCTGCGCCGGTACGTCCAGCGTCATCACCTCGCCGCCGATCCTGGCCGCGCCGACGACGCCCACCGGGGAGTCCGCCGCGCGCTCGCCGTCGCCGAAGGCCGCGTCCCAGAGGTCGGGGATCTTGGAAGGCAGGGCGATGATCGAGTCGACGCCGTTCTCGATCATGTCGCCCATGCGGACGACGGAGTCACCGAAGGAGAGCGGGACGATTTCCGTCTGCGCCGCGAATCCGAGGTAACCGGCGGAGATGAACTTTCCCGGCACCACTTCGCCGTCGGAGTCCTTCTTCGCCACGGCGTTCTTCTTGAGCACGGCGTGGAGGGTCTTCTCCTGCCCGTCGCGCTGGACCGTGATGGTGGCGGGGCCGATCGTGTCGCGGATCTTGTCGGAGAGTACGGACCACTCGTCGATCTTCTGGCCGTTGAAGGCGACGATCTTGTCGCCCACCTTCAGACCGGCGGCCTGCGCGGGCGAGACCGGGTCGGACTTCTTGCAGGTCTCCCGCTTCTCGCTCTGGGAGATCACGCACTTCTGGACACCGGCGACATCGGTCGTCTGCGTCTGGAATCCGAAGGTCATGGCCACACCGAGGAAGATCGCCACGGCCAGGACCAGGTTCATGAAGGGTCCGGCGAACATGACGATGACGCGCTTCCACGGCTTGCGCGTGTAGAAGAGGCGCTTCTCGTCGCCCTCTTCGAGCTCCTCGAAGGCGGCGGATCTGGCGTCCTCGATCATGCCGCGCCACGGCGAGGTGGAGCGTGCCTCCAGCTTCCCGTCCGGTCCCGGCGGGAACATCCCGATCATGCGGATGTAGCCGCCGGCCGGGATGGCCTTGATCCCGTACTCCGTGTCGCCCTTCTTCCGCGACCAGATGGTCGGGCCGAAGCCGACCATGTACTGGGGTACGCGGATACCGAAGAGCTTCGCGGTCGACAGGTGGCCCAGCTCGTGCCAGGCGATGGAGAACAGCAGGCCGAAGGCGAAGACCGCGATGCCGAGAATAGTCAGCAGGATCGTCGTCATGCTCATGCGCGCGCCTCCGCGGTGGCCTTGGCCGAGAGTTCCCGGGCCCGGGTCCGTGCCCAGGCCTCCGCTTCAAGGACGTCCGCGACCGTGAGGGAAGTTCCCGTCGCGGGCGTTCCGTGTTCTTCCACCACTGCCGTGACCGTGTCCATGATGCCGTTGAACGCCAGACGCCCGTCCAGGAACGCGTCCACGCACTCCTCGTTCGCCGCGTTGAACACCGCCGGGGCGGTGCCGCCGAGCGTACCCACGTGCCGTGCGAGTCCGACGGACGGGAAGGCCTCCGTGTCGAGCGGGAAGAACTCCCACGTGGAGGCCTTCGTCCAGTCGAAGGCGGGGGCCGCGTCGGGAACGCGCTGCGGCCAGCCGAGGCCGATGGCGATCGGTCCACGCATGTCGGGCGGGGTTGCCTGAGCGAGGGTGGAGCCGTCGGTGAACTCCACCATGGAGTGGACGTACGACTGGGGGTGGACCACGACCTCGATCCGGTCGAAGGGGATGTCGTAGAGGAGGTGCGCCTCGATGACCTCAAGACCCTTGTTGACCAGGGTGGCCGAATTGACCGTGATGACCGGGCCCATGGCCCAGGTCGGGTGGTTGAGAGCCTGCTCCCGCGTGACGTCCGCGAGCTCGCTCCTGGTACGTCCCCGGAACGGGCCGCCGGACGCGGTGACGACCAGCTTGCGCACATCGGCGCGCTTGCCGGCCGCGAGTGCCTGGAAGAGCGCGGCGTGCTCGGAGTCGACCGGAATGATCTGGCCGGGGGTGGCGAGCGCCTTGACCAGCGGGCCGCCGACGATCAGCGATTCCTTGTTGGCGAGCGCCAGGGTGCGGCCCGCCTTCAGCGCGGCCAGGGTGGGGGCGAGACCGATCGAGCCGGTGATCCCGTTCAGCACGGTGTGGCATTCGCTGCCGGCCAGCTCCGTCGCGGCGTCGGGTCCGGCGAGGATCTCGGGGGGCTGCTCCCCTGCTCCGTACTCCTTGCGCAGCGCCTCGCGCAGGGCCGGCACCGCCTCGGGGGAGGCGACGGCCACCGTGCGCACCTTCAGCAGGCGCGCCTGCTCGGCAAGGAGGGCGACCCGGCCGCCCGCCGCGGAGAGCGCGGTGACACGGAAGCGGTCGGGGTTGCGCAGCACCAGGTCGATGGCCTGGGTGCCGATGGACCCGGTGGAGCCGAGGATGACGAGATCCCGGCGGCCTTCCACGGCATCGAAGACAAGGTGCGGGTCGGCGAGGGGGGCGGGGCTGTCGCTCATGCCCCCCATTGTTGCCGCATCGGCTGTGCTCATGGACAGCGCGCCCCTCGCGCCGCGTCGTGGCTGCTCGCTCATCGAGCCCTCAGACCTTCGCCGCACGGAACTTGGCCCACTGGGAGGCCATGACCTCGGGCGGCACTCCGCCGACGTCCTTGGTCGAGGTGATCTCCGCCCGGAAGGCGAGGGTCGTGGAGCCGGAACGGACGACGGTGAGGTACTCGTACAGCTTCTCCTTCCCCTTCACGTCGAGGATGGTGAAGCGGTACGCCTTCGACTCGTCGGCCTCGGCGGCGAAGGCGGGCGCCTTGACGGGTTCAGCCTTGAGGTACTTCGCCGCCGCGACGGCCCGCTCCTCGGTGAATCCGCCGGCGCAGTCCTGGCCGGCCTTGTCGAGGGCCTTCATGACGGTGGCCGCGCCGCCGTTCGCGTAGCTGCGCAGGGTGACGTCGACGGTGAGGCCGAGCATCTCGTCCGGGACGTCTACCTTGCGCTGGACCTGGGCGGCCGGGTCCGGGTCGCCGACCTCGCCGGCGAGGCTGACGAGCGGCTGACAGCCGGCCGGGGCGGCGGTGTACGCATCACCGAGCGGGCCGTCCAGGACGTACTCGGACGCGGTGTACTTGCCGACCTTCTCGCCGTCCGTGAAGGACGCGGCCGTCAGCTGAGCCTCATCGGGCGCGCCCGGCGCGGAGGGCTTGGCCGAGGCCTTGCCGTCCTTGTCCGCGCCGGCGGAGCTGCCGGAACCGCCCGCACTGTCCTCGTCACCGCCGCAGGCGGATACGCCCAGAGCCATCGTGGCCGCGATCCCGATGACCGCCAAGCGGCGCCACCGCCCGCGCAGGTTCGTCGCCCCGTACATGTCTGTCTCCATTCCTCGGTCCCCGGTCCACCGGCTCAGAAATGCGTGGCCACGCCGAACTTCCTGCGGAGCCGGGCCATGTCGTGCAGGTCCGCTGCGCCGAGGTCCTTGTGGCTGCGGGTCTCCTCGCCCAGCAGGGCATCGACACCCCGGCCACCGGCGATCACCGCATCCGCACCGGCCCCGCGCACCACGGACAGCACATCGGCGGCGGACATCATGGCGCGGAGCCTATCGGTCCCGCACCGCCCCGTGTCCGGAGATTCAGCGGCCGGCCCGCTGTCCGGCCAGGAGCTGTGCGAACTCGGCGAAGGCCTCGTGGAACCGGGGGAACGTCTTGCGTACGCAGCCGGGGTCGTCGTACGTGATGCCGGGTGTCCGCAGGCCGGTGACGGCGAACGACATGACGATGCGGTGGTCGCCGTGGGTGGCGATCTCCGTGGGCCGGGGTGTACCCGGCCGGATCTCGATCCAGTCCGGTCCGGTGGCGACCGTGATGCCCATCCGGCGGAGGTTCTCGGCGCACGCCTCCAGCCGGTCGCACTCCTTGACCCGGGTGTTGCCGACGTCCTCGATGCGGACCGGTCCCGAGGCGAAGGGGGCGAGGCCGGCCAGCGTCGGCATGGTGTCGGAGATGTCACGCATGTTGACCGTGATGCCGGTCAGGCGGCCGGTGGACCGGACCGTCGTGGCATCGGCCGTCGTGCGCACCTCCGCACCCATGCGGCGCAGGACGTCGACGAACCGCAGATCCCCCTGGAGGGCGCCCTGTCCGAGGCCGGGAACGGTGACCTCACCGCCCGTGAGGGCCGCGGCCGCGAAGAAGTAACTGGCGGTGGAGGCATCGGGCTCGATGGCGTAGGTGGTGGCCCGGTAGCCGCCGGGCGGCACCGTGAAGACCGTGTTGCCGGGGCCGCCGCGGGTGACCTCGACGCCGAAGCTGCGCATCATCGCCAGAGTGATCTCGATGTACGGCGCCGACACCAGATCGGTGACGGTGATCGTGAGCCCTTGCGAGGTCAGCGGCCCGAGCATCAGCAGCGCGGTGAGGTACTGACTGGACTGCCCGGCGTCCAGGGTCAGTTCGCCGCCCTTGATGCCGGCGGCCTCGATGCGCAGCGGGTGGTGGCCCTCGGCGGCCTCGTGGTGGAGGTCGACGCCGAGCGTGCGCAGCGCCTCGGTGAGCGGGGCGAGCGGGCGGCGGCGCATCTGGGCGGAGGCGTCGAAGCGGAAGCTGCCGCGGGCGCCGGCCGCCGCGAGGGTGGGCAGGAACCGGGCGGTGGTCGCGCCGTCCCGGCAGTAGACGTCGGCGTCGGTCGCCCCGGGCCCGGCCGGGCGGCCCGTGATCTGCCAGGCCTCCGCCTCCCGCTTCACCTCGTATCCGAGGGCGGTGAGCCCTTCGGCGAAGCCTTCGGTGTCGTCCGAGCTCAGTGGACGTACGAGGGTGCTGGTGCCGTTCGCGGCGGCGGCCAGGAAGAGGGCGCGCGCGGTGACGGACTTGGAACCGGGGACATGGATGACGGTCACGGGCGCCCATCCTGCCGTGCCGTGCGCACGGCGGCGGGGCGCGTCCATCGAGTGGACGCGCCCCGCCGGTCGGGCGTCGGAAACTCAGCGGATCGGCCGGTGGGCGTTCTCCCGGACCGAGGGGCCGGGGGTGGCGTCGGCGATCCACGGGCCGTCGCCGCTCGGGTCGATGATGCCCTCCTCCAGCCAGGTGTACGTGCCGGACAGGACGCCGTCGACCACCCGCCGGTCGAGGTCGTCGGTGTTGGACCAGAGCCGGGTGAAGAGCTCCTCGACCCGGATCCGGGACTGGCGGCAGAAGGTGTCGGCGAGCTGGTACGCCTCGCGGCCGTGGTCGCCCTCGGTGCGCAGCAGTTCGGCCCGGACGCAGGCGGCGCTCATGGCGAAGAGTTCCGCGCCGATGTCGACGATCCTGCCGAGGAAGCCCTGCTTGGTCTCCATCCGGCCCTGCCAGCGGGACATGGCGTAGAAGGTGGAGCGGGCCAGTTTGCGGGAGGCCCGCTCGACGTAGCGGAGGTGCCCGGACAGGTCGGCGTGGCCGGACGGGTGGAAGTCCCCGTAGGTGCCCGGGAGCTGTCCCGGTCCGGCGACGAGTTTCGGCAGCCACTTGGCGTAGAACCCGGCCGCGTTCGCACCCGCCCTGGCCTTGGCGGAGAGCGGCTTGTCGGGGTCGATGATGTCGCCCGCGACCTTGAGGTGTGCGTCGACCGCCTCGCGGGCGATGAGCAGGTGCATGATCTCCGTCGAGCCCTCGAAGATCCGGTTGATCCGCATGTCCCTGAGCATCTGCTCGGCGGGGACGGCCCGTTCGCCGCGGGCGGCGAGGGAGTCCGCGGTCTCGAAGCCCCGGCCGCCGCGGATCTGGACCAGTTCGTCGGCCATCAGGCAGCCCATCTCGGAGCCGTACAGCTTGGCGAGCGCGGCTTCGATCCGGATGTCGTTGCGGTCCTCGTCCGCCATCTGCGAGGAGAGGTCGACGACGGCTTCGAGGGCGAAGGTGGTCGCTGCGATGAAAGAGATCTTCGCGCCGACGGCCTCGTGCCGGGCGACCGGCCTGCCCCACTGCTCACGGACCGCCGACCATTCGCGGGCGATCTTCAGACACCATTTCCCGGAGCCGACACACATGGCGGGCAGTGAGAGCCGGCCGGTGTTGAGGGTGGTCAGCGCGATCTTGAGCCCGGCACCCTCCGGTCCGATACGGTTCGCGGCCGGCACGCGCACCTGGTGGAAGCGGGTGACGCCGTTCTCCAGACCGCGCAGGCCCATGAAGGCGTTGCGGTGCTCCACGGTGATGCCCGGGGCGTCGGCCTCGACCACGAAGGCCGTGATGCCGCCCTTGTGCCCTTCCGACTTCGGTACGCGCGCCATGACGACCAGGAGGTCCGCGACGACCCCGTTGGTCGTCCACAGCTTCACTCCGTCGAGGATGTAGTCGTCCCCGTCCCGAACGGCCGAGGTGGCGAGCCGGGCCGGGTCGGAGCCCACGTCCGGTTCGGTGAGGAGGAACGCCGAGATGTCGGTACGGGCCAGCCGGGGCAGGAAGGTGTCCTTCTGCTCCTGGCTGCCGAAGATCTTCAGGGGCTGCGGAACGCCGATGGACTGGTGGGCGGAGAGCAGGGCGCCGATCGCGGGGCTGGCGGAGCCGACCAGGGCGAGGGCCTTGTTGTAGTAGACCTGTGTCAGCCCGAGGCCGCCGTACTTCACGTCGATCTTCATGCCCAGCGCGCCGAGTTCCTTGAGGCCGTTGACGACCTCGTCGGGGATCCTCGCCTCGCGCTCGATGAGGGCGCCGTCGATCCGGGTCTCGCAGAAGTCGCGCAGCCGGGCGAGGAACTCCTCGCCCCGCCGGACGTCCTCGGCGGCGGGCAGCGGATGCGGGTGGATCAGGTCGAGCCGGAAGCGGCCCAGGAAGAGTTCCTTGGCGAAACTGGGTTTGCGCCAGTCCTGCTCGCGCGCGTCCTCGGCCACCTGTCGCGCTTCGCGTTCGGTGACCTTGGGCGGGTGCGGTTGTGCGGACGGACGTTGTGCGGATGGTGCGGACATGAGGAGCTCACCTCGCCGCTTCGTCGGGTGGGTGGTCCCGACAGGCCCGCGGGCGGCGGGGGCCGTCCGCTCTTGCGTACCTATCGGTTCTACTCGTCCGTATGTACCCGATTCCCGGCCCTGCCACCATCCTCAGGGCGCCGATCGGGTCGGTTGCCACTCCACTGCCCGCCGGGGCGTGCGGCATGCCGGAAACCCAGGCATCTCCGGAGCCCGAGCTGCGGTACGCCACAGCGCCCGGCGCCGCGTACCGGCCCCGTCAAGGGCAGGAGCCCTCGTCCACCTGCAGTTTCACGGTCGCGGGATTGTGGAACGGCTCGCCCGCACGGGGCTCCTGCGTACAGACCCAGCCGGCGATATCCCCGGATTCAGCGCTGCCGGTCGGGGCTGCGGTCCCGGTTGACAGCTTGATGTCAGCAGCCGGATAGCCCATGTCCAAGATCGCCTCTTCGGCGGTCCGGACATCTTTTCCTGCCAGGTCGGGCATCCTGGGCACGGCGTTGTGGCCTGTCCACGTCTTGAGGCAGCGCTCGGAATTGAGAACCACACCGAAATCTACGGACTGCGGAGGACCCCCCTTCCTTTGAAGGCACACCTTCCAGCGGCTCGGCGCGCTCTTGTTCACATTCCGACCCAGGCCGGTCACATCCCTGAGGCTGTAACCCTTTCCGGCGGCTATGGCCGCCGTTATCGCGGCCTCCAACCCTTTTCCGGACTGTTCACTCATGACCTGCTCGGCAGACACCTGGCCGGAGGTACCGCTCTGGCCACCGCATCCCGATACTGCAGAAGCACCGACCATTGCAGCTGCCACTACAAGCACATACCGAATAGATGACTTCACGCAAGACCTCCAACAACGATGGAGGGGAGGGCAACTCCCCTCCCCTCCATCGCCGAATCGCTTAGGCTATTCCAACCGTGTAAAGGCTGCAAAGGTTCGTGAGGATGAGATACCCGTCGTATTCGCCCACGCAGGCCCGGAAATCTACGCGCTCGCCCTCGGCGACATCAAGGTCCACATCCCGCGTCGTCCCCTTTCCATTGGGGTTCCAGTACGTGTAGAGACCATCACCCCAGTTGACCTGAGCAACGGCAGAATGTCCGTCCGCGTAGTCGTCCGTGATGAGAAGGTGTTCACCGTAATCTCTGAATGTCGCAGTGGCGCCGTCCCCGTACGCATAGACCTCACCGGACGTGGCGAACGCGTTCGAACCGCACAGGCCGATCGCGACAGCCGCAGGAACAACGAGCGAGCGAAGAAGCTTACGCACAGACATACACCTTTCAATCGCCTATAAATCTTGACGTTTATCGCAGCAAACCGCCAGAGCCCTCGACCCGCGTCACAAACCTCCGCTGAACTTCAGGCAGATCCGCACGTCATGACGATATTCCCAGAGTGATCAACCTGTAAAGGTGTCATCCACATCTTTACATCCGCCCAGACGCACCCGGCGCCCGGCACCCGGCCTTTGGAGTAGACCCCTGCACCGCGACATTCAATTGCTTTGAAGCTGGATTGCCCAACCCTCTGCACGGTCAGGCAATTCGTCCGCAGTCACCCCGTTCTGCGGTTGGGCAATTCAACGCACACGGGACGACCACATCCCGGAAGGTAAGTACATTTACTCAATTTCGGCGCCGCTTGGACTTTTGACCGTATTGGACATGCAACTCCCCTATATATAACGGTTGGACCGGGAGACCATCCACACCGTGGCTTCACACACCTGGGGGGACCTCCCGTAGGGGCACAGCCCCACCGTGCGCCGGGCGCACGCAGAAACGGCCCGAACCCCCGCACAGCGGGTTCGGGCCGTTCTCCTGCCACCCGACGCCTGCCCTCTCGCTGTCCGGGCGGAGTGCGGGCGGCGTGCGGGCGGCGTGCGGGCGGCAGGGCTTACAGAGCGAGGCCTGTGAGGACCAGGACGCGCTCGTAGGTGTAGTCGTCCATCGCGTAACGAACACCCTCACGCCCCACGCCGGACTGCTTGGCGCCGCCGTAGGGCATCTGGTCGGCGCGGTACGAGGGGACGTCGCCGATGATCACGCCGCCGACCTCCAGGGCGCGGTGGGCGCGGAAGGCGGTCTGCAGGTCGTGGGTGAACACGCCTGCCTGGAGGCCGTACTTGGAGGAGTTCACCGAGGCGAAGGCCGCGGCCTCGCCGTCCACCTTCTGCACCGAGAGGACCGGTCCGAAGACCTCCTCGTGGGAGAGGGTGACACCGTCGGGGAGCTCGGCGAGGACGGTCGGCGCGTACGTGGCCCCGTCGCGCTTGCCGCCGGCGAGCAGCTGGGCACCGGCCTGCACGGCCTCGTCGACCCAGGACTCGACGCGCTTGGCGGCGTTCTCGTCGACGAGCGGGCCGACGTCGGTGGCGGCGTCGGACGGGTCGCCGGTGACCTGGGCCTCCACGGCCGCGACGATCTTCGGCAGGAGCCGGTCGTAGACCGCGGCGTCCGCGATGACGCGCTGCACCGAGATGCAGGACTGGCCGCCCTGGTAGTTGGAGAAGGTCGCAATACGGGTCGCGGCCCAGTCCAGGTCCTTCTCGGAGGCGTAGTCGCCGAGGACGACCGCGGCGCCGTTGCCGCCGAGTTCCAGGGTGCAGTGCTTGCGCGGCACCGAGTCCATGATCGAGTAGCCGACCGGGGCGGACCCGGTGAACGAGATCACGGGCAGGCGCTCGTCCTGGACGAGGGCGGGCATGCGGTCGTTGGGGACCGTCAGCACCGACCAGGATCCGGCGGGCAGGTCGGTCTCGGCCAGCAGCTCGCCCAGGATCAGCGAGGAGATCGGGGTGGCCGGGGCGGGCTTCAGGATGATCGGGGCGCCCACGGCGATGGCCGGGGCGACCTTGTGGGCACTCAGGTTCAGCGGGAAGTTGAACGGGGCGATGCCGAGGACCGTGCCGCGCGGGAAGCGGCGGGTCAGACCGAGACGGCCGGTGCCGCCGGCGTCGGTGTCCAGGCGCTGGGCGTCACCGCTGTTGAAGCGGCGGGCCTCCTCGGAGGCGAACCGGAACACGGAGACGGCCCGGCCGACCTCGCCGCGCGCCCACTTGATCGGCTTGCCGTTCTCGGCGGAGATCACCTGGGCGATCTCCTCGGTGCGCTCCGTCAGGCGCCGTGCCACGTGATCGAGGGCGGCGGCGCGGACGTGGGCCGGGGTCGCGGCGAACTCGTCGCGTACGGCGTGTGCGGCGGCGACGGCCTCCTCGACCTGGGCCTCGGTGGGCACGCTGACGGTGCCGACGAGACGCCCGTCCCAGGAGTTGGTGACGTCGAAGCTTTCCTCGCCGGTGGCCTCTCGGCCGGCCAGCCAGAAGGCGTGGGTGGAGGTCATGGAGGTTCCGGCCCTTCGATGTCGTGGGGTGTTCCGTCCCCACCGTAGGGCCGCGGCGTCCGCCCGGCGTTTGTCCGGGGTGGAGCACAGGCGGGGCGTGGTACGCCGGTTTGTCGCAGCCGAGAGACGTCGCAGCCGAGAGAAACGGGTTACGACGCCGTCGGCGGGTTCGCGACCTTGAGAGCCAGCCACAGCTCCATCCGTACGTCCGGATCGTCCAGCGAACGGCCCAGGATCTCCTCCACGCGCCGCATGCGGTAGCGCAGGGTGTGCCGGTGAACGCCCAGGTCCGCGGCGGCAGCATCCCACTGGCCGTGGTGGGAGAGCCAGGCCCGCAGGGAGGCGACGAGGTCGCCGCGGCCCTTGGCGTCGTGCTCGTACAGGGCACGGAGCATGCCGTCGGCGAAGGCCCTGACCGCATCGTCCGCGAGCAGCGGCAGTACGGATCCGGCCGCCAGCTCCTCGTGCTCCACCAGGGCCCTGCCGCGCCGGCGGGCGACCGAGAGTGCCTGTTCGGCCTGCTTGTACGCGGCCGAGACGGCGATCGGTCCCGCCGGGGCGGAGAGGCCGATGACCACCTGACCGTCCTCCGTGGACGGTTCGCGCGGGGGCGCGGCCTCCTGGGCCTCGGCGTAGGCGGCGCAGGCGGCGACCGCGGCGCCGCCGTCGGCGGCGAGCACGACGAGGCGCTCTCCCTCGGGCACCACCAGCAGCGCCTCCCCGGACCGGGCGGCGGCCGTCTCCATGGCTTCGGTCAGCTGCGCCGTGGTCGACGGTTCGGCGGTCTCGGCGATGAGCAGCCGGAAGGGTGCGTCGAGCAGCCCGCCGTACAGATCCCCGGCGACGCCGCGCGCGTGGTCGGGCTGGCCGGCCAGGAGCATGCGCAGCACCGCGGCGCCGAGCCGTTGTTCGGCGCCCTGGAGCGAGCGGGAGCGGGCGGTGGTGAGGGTGAGCAGGGCGACCGCCGAGTGCACCGCGTAACGCTCCGCCGTACCGAGAGCCGCCCCGGTGCCCACGGCCAGTGCGCCGCGGACCCGCCGCCCTGTGCCCAGGGACTGGAGCTCGACGCGGTCGTCGGTGTCGCCGACGACGACGCTGGCCGGCGCCGGGCGCTCCCGCAGGCGCTCCACGTCGGGGGTGAGCCGGGCGGCGCGGCGGGCCGCCCAGTCGGGGGCGGCGGCCACGACGGCCCCGGAGGCGTCGTACAGCGCGGCCCAGCCGTCGACGTGCGCGGCGAGCCGGATGAGGAGTTCGGCGGGGCCGTCCCCGGCGAGGGCCGCCCTGGTCAGTTCCCGCTGCGCCTCGAAGCCCGCGGTGACGGCCCGGTACTGATCGGCGGCGATCTCCGAGGAGACGGCCTTGGCGATGGCGAGGAACGGGGTGCGGCGCGGCACTTCGAGCAGGGGCAGCCCGGCTTCCTCGGCGGCGTCGACCAGTGGCTGCGGTACGTCGTCGTAGGTGACCCCGACGGCGAAGCCCAGCCCGACGACTCCGGCCCCGGCCAGCCGTCGTACGTACCGCCGCATCGCTTCCGGATTCTCCGCGTCGAGGTTCGTCGCGGTGACCAGGAGCAGCTCACCGCCCTCCATGTAGGGGACGGGGTCGGCCAGCTCACTGGCATGCGCCCAGCGCACCGGCGTATCGAGCCGGTCCGCCCCCGCACGCACCGTGAGTTTGAGCGCCGAGTGCTGGACGAGCGAGGCGAGCGTGGGGGGCATGGGGATCGGGGGACCTTTGAGGAGGGGGCGATTTCGCCGTCCCGTATGAACGGCTCCCGGCGATTCTGCCAGGGTGGCAGAGTCCCCGTCACCGCCGTACAGGCCTCGGTGCCCTCCGTCAGCCGCCCAGCCGCACCAGGAGCGGGGAGGCGTGTTCGCCGTCGACCGTGGTGAGGGAGAGCACCGCGTGGCCGGCAGGCAGCTCGTACGCCAGTCCGGAGGCGGACCATCGCTCCCGCTCCACCTGGCGCACGGTCACCGCATCCGTGGTGACGGCCTTGCCGGTGGCCATCTTCCGCAGGGCGTGCAGCGCGCGGGTGAGCGGCTGGTCGGCGAAGACACCGTGCTGGGCGACCTCACGGACCTCCACCCACTCCTTGCCCCATGCCTCGGCGAAGCGTTTGCCGTCCCAGGTGGTGACGCCGGGGAAGACCATGGTGCAGCCGACCGCGCCGAGCAGTGCCGTGTGCAGCTCCTCGGGTACGTCGTCCAGGGTGCGCAGGGCGAGCACCGCCCCGGCGTTGACGGAGCGCAGCCTGCGGATACCCCGGACGCTTTCGGCGGTGACCGTGTGGGTCGCGTCGTCCAGGACCAGGCAGACGAAGAGCGAACGGTCGGCGCGGGCCGCGGTGATCGCGTTGAACTGCGCGAGGACGATCCGGGCCAGCACCCGGGACGCCTCGGCGTGGGCGCGTTCCGGCAGATCGATGCGCACCCGCAGCGGGTGCTGTTCCAGGGAGCGCAGCGAGAACGGGCGGGCGTCGCTTCCGGTGGCGAAGAACCCGGCGAAGGCCGGCCGGTCGAGCACGGCGATCCGGTCGGCGAGGACGGCGGCAGGATCACCGGCGCCGCTCGCCTGACGCTGCCGGGCATCCAGCTCCCGCAGCATCGTGCGGTGCCCGGCCGATTCCAGGGCTTCACGCAGGCTGCCCAGCGCGGCCGCGGAGCCTTCGAGGAGTTCGCGGAGCTCGGGTACGCCGGGAAAGGTGCCGTGAACGGCACGGTACGGGCCGAGCAGCTGGCCGAGCGCGGTCGCCGCGCGCCGGGTGTCCAGTGCGGGAAGGTCTCCGGCCAGGCCCTCCGCGAGGGCGGCGGCCGCCTCGTCGGGGTCGGTCGTTCCGCCGTACAGGTCGAAGTCGTGCATGGACGCGGGGTCGCCGATCTTGACGACGACGTCGTAGGCCCCGTCCGGGCCGAGCCGGTCACCGGCCCCGCCGACGGCGAGCACCGCCGCCTGACCGGTGAGCGCCCGCAGGGCGAGGGATTCGACGACGGGCCGCACCAGCCGTTCCGTCTTGCCCGTGCCGGGCGGTCCGACGACCAGCAGCGAGGTGCCGAGCGACGCGGGTTCCAACGCCATGCCCGAGCCGCGGCGGGCATAGGGATTGCGTGGGTCGTCGGTGCAGTCGCCGATGCGGACCTGGCCGGTGAGCGGGTCGTGCACGGCGGTGCGCCGTGGCAGGTCCCGGCGGCCGGAGGGGTGGAGGTAAGCGTCGGCGCCCTTGCGCAGCACCGTCTCGGTGAACGAGGCACGCAGGTCGGGGCGGGTCCGCGCGGTGCCCCACGCATGGCGCAGCCGTACGCAGTCGATGTCGTTCAGCCGGTCGCCGCGCACGGCGGCGGTGAGTGCCTCCGCGGCGTCCGTGCTCCCGGCGGCCCGCATCTCGGGCCAGTGGGCGAGGTCGGGACCGGACTGCGCGGGAGCGGTCCGGGGCTGCCGCGGACCGGGTTCACCGCGCCCCAGGAGGGGGCCGAGCTCTGCCGACCACTGGCCGATCCTCGCGAAGGGCCACACGATCGCGGTGCCGATCAGGGCGTAGAGCACGATCGAGACGAAAAGCGCCACGTACTGGTTGCCACCCCCTTGCAGCCAGCTGGTCGGAACCGCGGGCAGGATGACATCGGCGAGCGGTACCCACCGGGTCCAGACGAGCCAGATGGCGAGTGCCGCGCCGGACGCCGAGACCACCAGCCTGGCCCGGCCCAGCCGGGGGCCGGCGAAGTAGCGGAACACATGGGCCCAGCCGCCGATCCGGGCGGCCCAGCAGCCCAGGCCGAGGACCAGAACCTGGAGGTAGAGCGCGTTGGAGTTGCGTACCAGCGGCGGCGCGTCCGGCCTGAGGATGTGGTACGGCCACCACTCGGGACCTGTGATGATCTCGATCGGCCAGAACGCATAGGGCACCACGCGCTCCGAGAGCAGCAGCCACAGCAGGAGCCACAGCGCCATAGTGGCCAACGGACCCACCAGCGAGGGGCGCGGCGGGCGCTCGGCGGGCCGTGGCACGTACGCGTACCGCCAGATGCCCGGCCCGGCCGCGGGGCGGGGCGCGTTCAGCCACTCGGCCGTGTGCGACCGGGCATCCGGCGGCCGGTGCCCCCCGGGGGAGGCCACGGGCCGCTGCGGGACGGAGGGCGGCGCAGCGGGCGGCGGGATCGTGGGAGGGAACGCCGGCGGGGCGACGGGCGGAGGGCCGGGCGGCAGCGCGGGGGGCGGGCCTGCCGGGTGCGGCACGGAGCTCCCGGTCCGGCCGCCGGGCGGCTGCCCGCCCCGCGTGCCCCGGGTGCCGTGCGTGCCTTCGTTGTCCATGAACCGTTGCCCCCTGACCAGCCAGGTCCGACCGCTGCACCGGCCAATCTAGTGCGCGAACACGGTGAGTTCAGCCAGGCGCCCGGATAGTGACGGGCCAGGGGCCGCAACGTCTCCGCCGCACCTCGTGTCCGTCTTCTGTCCGTCTTCTGTCCGTCGCGGACAAGGACACGCCCGCCACCACTCCCGATCGGAGCATGCCGGACCCCTGCCCCCGCCCCTAGCCTGCAGAAAGAGAAGCGTCCTAAACACCCCCCAGGAGCCCCGCATGACCGCAATTCCGCAGGAGCGCCGCGTCGTCACTGCCATTCCCGGCCCGAAGTCCGTGGAGCTGCAGGCCCGCCGGCTTGCGACGGTCGCCGCAGGTGTGGGCTCCACCCTGCCGGTGTTCACCGCCCGCGCGGGCGGCGGGATCATCGAGGACGTGGACGGGAACCGTCTGATCGACTTCGGTTCCGGCATCGCCGTGACGTCCGTCGGCGCCTCCGCCGAGGCCGTCGTGCGCCGCGCCTCCGCCCAGCTGGCCGACTTCACCCACACCTGTTTCATGGTCACGCCGTACGAGGGGTACGTCGAGGTCTGCGAGCAGCTCGCCGAGCTCACGCCGGGCGACCACGCGAAGAAGTCCGCGCTGTTCAACTCGGGCGCCGAGGCCGTCGAGAACGCGGTGAAGATCGCCCGCGCCCACACCAAGCGCACCGCCGTCGTCGTCTTCGACCACGGCTACCACGGCCGGACCAACCTGACGATGGCGCTGACGGCGAAGAACATGCCGTACAAGCAGGGTTTCGGTCCGTTCGCGCCCGAGGTCTACCGGGTGCCGGTCGCGTACGGCTACCGCTGGCCGACCGGTGCCGAGAACGCCGGCGCCGAGGCCTCCGCCCAGGCCATCGACCAGATCACCAAGCAGATCGGCGCGGACAACGTCGCCGCGATCATCATCGAGCCTGTTCTCGGCGAGGGCGGCTTCATCGAGCCGGCGAAGGGCTTCCTGCCGGCGATCGCGCAGTTCGCCAAGGACAACGGCATCGTCTTCGTCGCCGACGAGATCCAGTCCGGTTTCTGCCGCACCGGTCAGTGGTTCGCCTGCGAGGACGAGGGCATCGTCCCGGACCTGATCACGACCGCCAAGGGCATCGCGGGCGGCCTTCCGCTCTCCGCCGTGACCGGCCGCGCCGAGATCATGGACGCGGCGCACGCCGGCGGCCTCGGCGGTACATACGGCGGGAACCCGGTCGCCTGCGCGGGTGCGCTCGGCGCCATCGAGACGATGCGCGAGCTGGACCTGAACGGGAAGGCGAAGCGCATCGAGGAGGTCATGAAGGGGCGGCTCGCCGAGATGCAGTCGAAGCTGCCCAACGGTGACCTCATCGGTGACATCCGCGGCCGCGGCGCGATGATCGCGATCGAGCTGGTGAAGGCGGGCACGAAGGACCCGAACCCGGAGGTCGCCGCGCAGCTCGCGAAGGCCTGCCACGCCGAGGGCGTTCTCGTCCTCACCTGCGGCACGTACGGAAACGTCCTGCGCTTCCTGCCGCCGCTGGTCATCGGCGAGGACCTGCTGAACGAGGGCCTCGACGTCATCGAGCAGGCGTTCGCCGGGGTCTGATCCGGTCCGCGTGGTTGCGGGGCAGGCACGCACGGCGTTTTCTCCGGGCTTGCCCGGTGCCCGCGTGAGGGCCTGTGAAGAAGGTGTGCGGGGGCGATGGCGGGATACCGTTCGACCTGTCGGTCCCCCCATCGCCTGACGTACGGTTTCCGCAGATGAGAGAAACACCCCGCCCGCAGGAAACTGCGGGCGATACCGGGTCGGAGCTTCCCCAGCGCCGTCCTGGTTGTGCCTTCGCGCACACCACTGGGGCCTCCGGCCCCGGAACTCCTCACCGATCGGATGGCCGCTCGCCCCACACCCCCCGGGGCGCGCGGCAAACCGATCCGACCGTCCGTCCCGGAACACCCCCCCCTGTTCCGGGACGGACGGCTCTTTTCGTTTCGGTGGTGTCGGGCCTGCTGGCCCTGTTCGCGCTCACCACCTGGCAGATCGCGGCCGACGGCCCGCTGCGCCGGCTGGACGAGCGCGTCGGCCGGGCCCTCGTCGGACACGGCCCGCAGCGGCTCACCGAATTCCTCGCCGATCTCGGCAACATGCAGGTCGCGCTCCCGGTCCTCGGCTGCGCGGTCGCCTGGACCCTGGTGCGCGGGGAGCGCCGGGCTCCCCTCGCGGCCGCCCTGGCCATGATCGCGGTGCCGCTGCTCGTCGTACCGCTCAAGGACTGGATCGCCCGTCCGGGGCCGCTGACCGATGCCACCGGCTACTACCCGTCGGGCCATGCGGCGACGGCCGCGGTGGCGTACGGCGCCACGGCTCTCCTGCTGAGCCCGTACGTGCGGCGCGCATGGATGATGCCCGTCGCCGCCGTCCTGATGGCGGTGGCGACGGGCATCGGTCTGGTGCTCCGCGGCTACCACTGGCCGCTGGATGTGATCGGCAGCTGGTGTCTGTGCGGAGTGATGCTGGTGGCGCTGCGGTTGCTCAGCCGCCGAAGTAGGCGTCGAAGTTCTTCGAGAACTCCCAGTTGTTGAAGCGGTCCCAGTTGACGGACCACGTCATCAGCCCGCGCAGACCCGACCACGTCCCGTGCGTGGCGTACGAGCCGCAGTCGGTCTTCTTCGTCAGGCAGTTCAGCGCCTTGGTGACCTCGGCCGGCGAGGTGTGTCCGTTGCCCGCCTGGGTGGAGGCCGGCAGGCCGATGGAGACCTGGTCGGGGCGGAGGCCGGGGAAGACCTTCGTCTGGTCGCCCGCGACGGGGAACCCGGTCAGCAGCATGTCGGTCATCGCGATGTGGAAGTCGGCGCCGCCCATCGAGTGGTACTGGTTGTCCAGACCCATGATGGAACCCGAGTTGTAGTCCTGGACGTGCAGCAGGGTGAGGTCGTCGCGCAGCGCGTGGATCACCGGCAGGTAGGCCCCGGCGCGCGGGTCCTGGCCGCCCCACGGCCCGGAGCCGTAGTACTGGTAGCCGAGCTGCACGAAGAAGGTCTCGGGGGCCATGGTGAGGACGAACTTCGCGCCGTACTTGGCCTTGAGGGTCTTCACCGCGGAGATCAGATTGACGATCACCGGCGTGGTGGGGCTGCGGAAGTCGGTGTCGCCGGTGTTCAGCGAGAGCGAGTGGCCCTCGAAGTCGATGTCCAGGCCGTCGAGACCGTACTCGTCGATGATCTTGCTGACCGAGGAGACGAAGGTGTCACGGGCTGCGGTGGTGGCGAGCTGCACCTGGCCGTTCTGGCCGCCGATGGAGATCAGCACCTTCTTGCCGGCGGCCTGCTTGGCCTTGATGGCCGCCTTGAACTCGGCCACGGACTCGACGTTCGGGCACTCGGTGACCGGGCAGAGCGAGAAGCGGATGTCGCCGGAGGTAACGGAGGTCGGCTCGCCGAAGGCGAGGTCGATGACGTCCCAGGAATCGGGCACGTCCGCCATCCGCGTGTAGCCGGAGCCGTTGGCGAAGCTGGAGTGCAGATAGCCGACGAGCGCGTGGGCCGGCAGGTCCGCGCCACCTCCTCCCCCGCTGCTGCCGGTGGTCGTGGTGGCGGAGACGGCGGCGGACTTCGCGGACTCGCCCGCGGAGTTGGTGGCGCTGACCTGGAAGCTGTACGCGGTCGAGGCGGACAGGCCCGTCACGGTCGCCGAGGTGCCGGTGGCGGAGAGGACCTTCGTACCGCCCCGGTAGACGTTGTAGCCGGTGGCGCCCGTGGCGGCGGTCCAGGACAGCGGGACCGAGGAGGCGGTCGGCGTGCCGGCCTTGAGGCCGGCGGGGACCGCGGGGAGCGCGACCGGGTCGCCGCCGGGGCCGACGAGGGTGAGGTCGTCGGCGTAGTACGCGGGAGTGCCGTACCAGCCGTGCGTGTACACGGTGACCGAGGTGGTGGACGCACCCGTCTTGAACGTGGTGGTGAGCTGCTTCCAGTCCCCGGCGGACTGCGTCCACGTGGACACGTCCGTCGTGCCGGTGCCGTCCGCACCCAGGTAGACGTAACTGCCCTGCACCCAGGCGCTCAGCGTGTAGGTGGAATCGGGCTTGACCGTCACGGCCTGGGAGCACTTGGCGTTGTCGCTGCCTGCCGGGGTCGCCTTCAGCGCCGAGGTGCCGCCGTGTACGGGCGTGCTGACGGCGGCTCCGCTGCCGCCCGTACAGTTCCAGCCGGTCAGACCGGCCTCGAAGGTGCCGTTGCGCGCCAGATCGGCGTCGGCCGCGGCGGCGCCCGGTGCCGTGGCGGCCAGCCCGCCGACAGCCAGAAGGGCCACCGAGAAGGCGGCCAGAAGTCCGGTCATGCGGGCGGGGGGTCCCGTGCGTTCCACAACGGCCTCCGTGCAGGGGGGAATTGGGTGTGGCGCACAACATGGTCCAGACCAATCATGTTGTCAAGACCTCTGGCACCCCACCCCTCCCCTGTTCGCCTATTCCCTGCTTCCCGCCGCGGCTTCGTGCATCGCGAGTTCCAGCAGCGTGGCGTCGGTGAGTGTGCCGGATCCGTCCGGCGGGATCAGCCAGCGCACCCCGCCGACGGCGGCCCGCCCCGGGTGGGGAACCACGATCCAGGTGCCCGGGCCCGCACCCCGTACCCCTGTGCCCACCCAGCGGGCGACCGTGCCCGGCGGCACGAAGAAGCCCATGCGGGCGTCGCCGAAGTCGGAGAGGACCGGCCCCGGCCGGTCGATGAGGCGGGTGAGCACGTCGAGCGTCGGATAGCCCAGCTCCCCCGGGAGAATCAGCACGTCCCAGCGCCGGCCGGCGGGAAGGAGCGCGATCCCTCGCGGATTGCGCTCCCATTCCCGCCGGCAGGCGCCGGGATCCGGTGCCACCGATGCGAGCCACTCGACTGCTGCCTTGACCCCCGCGCCCGTCATGGCCGGCCTCCATTCCGTGTCTCACCGGCAGGAGTTGCCGGTGTGTACACCCGGGAGAGAGGGGTCGGGCCGATCCATTACGCGGGTTCGGCTACCAATCGGTAGTGAGCTGGGTCACGAGGCGACGCCCCCTGGCTCAGCTGTCGAAGCCGAGGCCCACGCGGTCCATCGTCCGCAGCCACAGATTGCGGTGGCCGCCGTTGTCGTCCGCCCTGGCCAGCGACCGCTTCGTCAGCTCGATCCCGGCCCAGGCGAGGGGCTCCGGCGGGAACGGCATCGGCTTCGTCCGCACCATCTCCAGGGCGGTCCGCTCGGTGGGACGGCCCGCGAGAAGGTCGAGCATGACGTCGGCTCCGAACCGGGTGGCCCCGACGCCGAGTCCGGTGAATCCGGCGGCGTAGGCGACCCGGCCCTGATGGGCCGTTCCGAAGAATGCGGAGAAACGGGAACAGGTGTCGATCGCACCGCCCCAGGCATGACTGAATCGCACGCCCGCCAATTGCGGAAAGCACTCGAAGAACTGCCCGGCGAGCTTCAGAAAGGTTTCCGGCCGCTGGTCGAGATCGGCGCTGAGCCGGCCTCCGTACGGATAGATCGCGTCGTATCCGCCCCAGAGGATCCGATTGTCCGCGGAAAGCCGGAAGTAGTGGAACTGATTGGCGCTGTCACCCAGCCCCTGCCGGTTCTTCCAGCCGATGGCGGCGAGCTGGTCCTCGGTCAGCGGCTCGGTCATCAGCGCGTAGTCGTAGACCGGGACGGTGTACGGGCGGACCCGCTTCACGAGCGACGGGAAGATGTTCGTCCCCAGCGCGACACGGCGGGCAAGGACCTTGCCGTACGGCGTCCGGACCGCCATTCCGGTTCCGGTTCTGGCCAGTTCCAGCCCGCGGGTGTGCTCGTAGATCCGCACCCCGAGGTCGAGACAGGCCTGCTTCAGCCCCCAGACCAGCTTGGCCGGATGCAGCATCGCGACGCCGCGTCGGTCCCAGAGACCGCCCAGGAACGTCGGTGAGTCGACTTGGGCACGCAGCTCGTCCCGGTCGAGGAACTCGACCCCGCCGAAGCCGTGCTGTTCGCTCTCCTGGTGCCATTCCCGCAGCTCTTCGAGCTGGTGGGGCTGGGTGGCGACATCGATCTCGCCGGTGCGCTCGAACTCGCAGTCGATGGAGTAGCGGGCCACGGCCGCCTCGATGGCGTCGAGGTTGCGCGCGCCCAGCTCCTCCAGCTTCTTGATCTCGTCCGGCCAGCGCTCCAGTCCGTTGGGCAGGCCGTGGGTGAGGGAGGCGGCACAGAATCCGCCGTTGCGGCCCGAGGCGGCCCAGCCCGTCTCGTGCCCCTCGATCAGGACGACATCGCGTTCCGGTTCGCGCTCCTTGGCGAGCAGCGCGGTCCACAGTCCGCTGTAGCCGCCGCCGATGACGAGGAGATCGCAGTGCTCGTCGCCGGTGAGCGCGGGAAGCGCGTCCGGCCTACCGGGGTCGTCCAGCCAGAACGACACCGGCTTCGCGTCGGCGAGCGATTGGGCAGCAGTACGCATGGCAGCTGGGGCCATGGTTTCCAACTCCTTCGGGACTTTCAGGGTCGTGCGTTCTTCCGCCGGTTCGCGATCAGCTGGCCGACGAGGACCACCAGTACCGCAATGATGAACATCGCTGTACCGATGACGTTGATCTGCACGGGCGTGCCGCGCTGTGCCGAGCCCCAGACGAACATGGGGAAGGTCACGGTGGAGCCCGCGTTGAAATTGGTGATGATGAAATCGTCGAAGGAGAGCGCGAAGGCGAGCAGCGCTCCCGCGGCGATTCCGGGGGCGGCGATCGGCAGGGTCACCCGCACGAAGGTCTGCACCGGTCCGGCGTACAGATCGCGGGCCGCCTCCTCCAGCCTCGGATCCATCGACATGACACGCGCCTTGACGGCCGTCACGACGAAGCTGAGGCAGAACATGATGTGCGCGATGAGGATCGTCCAGAAGCCGAGCTGCGCGCCCATGTTGAGGAACAGCGTGAGCAGCGACGCGGCCATGACGACCTCGGGCATCGCCATCGGCAGGAAGATCAGCGAGTTGATCGCACCGCGCGCCCGGAAGCGGTAGCGGACCAGGGCGAACGCGATCATCGTGCCGAGCACGGTCGCACCGACCGTGGCCCAGACGGCGATCTGGAGGGAGAGCGAGAGCGAGCCGCACATGTCGGCGACGCCGCAGGGGTCCTTCCAGGCGTCCAGTGAGAAGCGCTGCCAGGAGTAGTTGAAGCGCCCGTTGGGCTTGTTGAAGGAGAACACCATCACGACGATGTTCGGCAGGATCATGTAGGCGAGGGTCAGCAGACCCGCGATGACGATCAGATGGCGTCGCAGCCAGCGCAGTACGGGCATCAGACCAGGTCCTCCGTCCCGGAGCGGCGGATGTAGACGGTGACCATGACCAGGACGACCGCCATGAGGATGAAGGAGAGCGCGGCCGCCGTCGGGTAGTCGAGGACGCGCAGGAACTGGCTCTGGATGACGCTGCCGACCATCTTGGTGTCGGTGGAGCCCAGGAGTTCCGCGTTGACGTAGTCACCGCTGGCCGGGATGAAGGTCAGCAGCGTCCCGGAGACGACACCCGGCATGGAGAGCGGGAACGTCACCTTGCGGAAGGTGGTGGCGGGCGTGGCGTACAGGTCCCCGGCCGCCTCGTGCAGCCGGCCGTCGATCCGCTCCAGGGAGGTGTAGAGCGGAAGGATCATGAACGGCAGGAAGTTGTACGTGAGACCGCAGACCACCGCCATCGGGGTGGCCAGCACGCGGTTGTTCTCGGTCCAGCCGAGCCAGCTGGTGACGTCCAGGACGTGCAGCGTGTTCAGTGCGTCGACGACCGCGCCGCCGTCCGCGAGGATCGTCTTCCAGGCGAGCGTACGGATCAGGAAGCTGGTGAAGAACGGGGCGATGACCAGCACCAGCACCAGGTTGCGCCAGCGGCCGGCCTTGAACGCGATGAGGTAGGCGAGCGGGTAGCCCAGCAGCAGGCACAGGATCGTCGCGGTGCCCGCGTACAGCAGGGACCGGATGAACTGCGGGTAGTAGTCGGTCAGCGCGTCCCAGTACGTCTGGAAGTGCCAGGTGACCTCGAACCCCTTCTCCAGGGATCCCGTCTGTACGGAGGTCGAGGCCTGGTAGACCAGCGGCAGCGCGAAGAAGACGACGAGCCACAGGATGCCGGGGAGCAGCAGCCAGTACGGCACGAGGCGCCTGCGGGTGGAGGGCTTGCGCACTTCCGGCTCGGTGGCGGGGGCCGGTGGCGCCTCCTTGGTGAGGCTCACGCCGCGTCCTCCACCGTCTCCACGCCGGCGTCGATGTCCTGGGCGGCGTCCAGGCCGAAGGTGTGCGCCGGGTTCCAGTGCAGGACGACCTCGGCACCGGCGGTGAGCCGGGTGTCCCGCTCGATGTTCTGCTCATAGACCTGGAGAGATTTACCGGCCGGGCTCTCCACCACGTACTGGGTGGAGACCCCGATGAAGCTGGAGTCGACGATCCGGCCGGTGACCCGGTTGCGGCCCTCCGCTATCGCGTCCGCGTCGTCGGCGTGGGCGAGCGATATCTTCTCCGGGCGGATACCGAGCAGCAGCCTGCCGCCGTTCGCGGTCGGTGCCGGACAGCGGTCGGTGGGCAGCCGCAGCTTCCCGCCGCCTGCCGATACGACGATGTCAGTGCCGGTGGAGACGACCTCGCCCTCGATGAGGTTCGAGGTGCCGAGGAAGTTCGCGACGAAGGTCGTCCGCGGGTTCTCGTACAGATCGGCCGGGGCGCCGAGCTGCTCGACCCGGCCCCCGTTCATCACCGCGACGGTGTCGGCCATGGTCATGGCCTCCTCCTGGTCGTGGGTGACGTGGATGAACGTGATGCCGACCTCGGTCTGGATGCGCTTGAGTTCGAGCTGCATCTGGCGGCGCAGCTTGAGGTCGAGGGCGCCGAGCGGCTCGTCGAGCAGCAGGACCTGCGGGTGGTTGATCAGGGCGCGGGCGACGGCGACGCGCTGCTGCTGGCCGCCGGAGAGCTGATGGGGCTTGCGTTTGGCGAAGTCGCCGAGCTGGACGAGCTCCAGCATGTCGTCGACCTGCTTCTTCACCGATTTGATGCCGCGCCGGCGCAGACCGAAGGCGACGTTCTCGGTGATGTCGAGGTGCGGGAAGAGCGCATAGCTCTGGAAGACCGTGTTGACGGGCCGCTTGTACGGGGGCAGGCCGGTGATGTCGCGGCCGCCGAGGGTGACGGTGCCGGTGGTGGCCTCCTCCAGGCCCGCGATCATCCGCAGGGTGGTGGTCTTGCCGCAGCCGGACGCGCCGAGCAGCGCGAAGAAGGAGCCCTGCGGGACGGTCAGATCGAGCGGCCGGACGGCGGCGAAGGAGCCGTACGTCTTGCTGATCCCGGTGAGGCGGACGTCGCCGCCTGTCTGCTGCTGTGTCATGGATCGCAGTCCCAGTGGTGTCAGAGGGAGATCAGGGGGAGATCAGAGGGGAGGTGCGTGGGGTCAGGCGCCGATGAGTTTGGCGAACTTCTCCTCGTACGCCGTCTCTTCCTCGGAGGTGAGGGAGCGGAAGGCGTGCGACCTTGCGGCCATCGCCTTGTCCGGGAGGATCAGCGTGTTCGCGGCCATCGCCTTGTCGATCCTGGCGAGCTCCTCGCGGACCCCGTCGACCGGGCAGACGTAGTTGATGTACGCGGCGAGCTGGGCGGCGACCGGGGGCTCGTAGTAGTAGTCCATGAGCTTCTCGGCGTTGGTCTTGTGCCGCGCCTTGGCCGGGACCAGCATGTTGTCGCTGGAGGTGATGTATCCGGCGGCCGGGATGGCGAACTTGATGTCCGGGTTTCCGGCCTGGAGCTGGATGATGTCGCCGGCCCAGGCGACGCAGGCGGCGATGTCGCCCTTGTCGAGGTCGGCGGTGTAGTCGTTGCCGGTGAAGCGGCGTATCTGGTTCTTGTCGACGCCCTTCTGCATCCGGCCTATCGCCGCGTCGTAGTCGGCGTCCGTGAACTTGCCCGGGTCCTTGCCCATGTCGAGCAGGGTCATGCCGACGGAGTCGCGCATCTCGGAGAGGAAGCCCACCCGGCCCTTGAGCGTGGGGTCGTCGAGCAGCTGCGTGACGGAGTCGACCTTGCGGCCGTCGGTCGCCTTGGAGTTGTAGGCGATGACGGTCGGGATGCCGGTCCAGGGGTACGAGTAGGCGCGGCCGGGGTCCCAGTCGGGGGTGCGGAACTGGGCCGAGAGATTGGCGAACGCGTGCGGCAGGTTGGCCGGGTCGAGCTTCTGGGCCCAGCCGAGCCGGATGATGCGGGCGGCCAGCCAGTCGGTGACGATGATCAGGTCGCGGCCGGTGTCCTGGCCGGCCGCGAGCTGCGGTTTGATCTTCCCGAAGAACTCGACGTTGTCGTTGATGTCCTCGGTGTACTTGACCTTGATCCCGGTGCGCTCGGTGAACGCGTCCAGGGTGGGCCGGTGCTTCTCGTCCTCGCTGACGTCCATGTACTCGGTCCAGTTGGAGAAGTTGACCTGCTTCTCCTTGGCCGAGTGGTCGTCCGAGGCGGCTGCCGCGTCGCCCTCACGTTTGGCGGGCGGGATACCGCACGCGCTGAGCGTGCCCAGCCCGCCGATCGCGAGCGCGCCGAGGCCTGAGGCGCGCAGCATCGATCGGCGGGTGAGGGCTCCCCTGCCGTTGGTCAGACTCCGGCGCATCGCGGCCAGCTGGGCCGCGGAGAGGCGCTCGGGCTCGTACTGCTCCATACGCGTTGCCCTTTCGGGTGGGTATGCGGCCGGACCGGCCGGGTTATCGGTCCCCGAAGATCGTGCGGTGCCAGTCCTTCCGGGCGACCGCGGTGTTGTCGTACATGACGTGCTTGACCTGCGTGTACTCCTCGAAGGAGTACGCCGACATGTCCTTGCCGAAGCCGCTGGCCTTGTACCCGCCGTGCGGCATCTCGCTGATGATCGGAATGTGGTCGTTGATCCACACGCAGCCCGCCTTGATCTCGCGGGTGGCGCGATTGGCCCGGTACAGGTGGCGCGTCCAGGCGGAGGCGGCGAGTCCATAGGGGGTGTCGTTGGCGAGGGCGATGCCCTCGTCGTCGGTGTCGAAGGGCAGCACGACCAGGACGGGGCCGAAGATCTCGGCCTGGACGATCTCGCTGTCCTGGGCGGCCCCGGCGACCAGGGTCGGCCGGTAGTAGGCGCCGTCCGCCAGTTCGCCGCCCGGGGCCTCACCGCCGGTGACGACGGTGGCGTAGGCGCGGGCGCGCTCGACGAAGGCGGCGACCCGGTCGCGCTGGGCGTGGCTGATCAGCGGGCCCAGGTCGGTCTTCGGGTCGAACGGGTCGCCGAGCCGGACGGTCTCCATCAGCGCGGCGACGCCCTGGACGAAGGCGTCGTAGAGCGGGCGCTGGACGTAGGCGCGGGTGGCGGCGGTGCAGTCCTGGCCGGTGTTGATGAGGGAGCCGGCGACGGCTCCGTTGACCGCGGCCTCCAGGTCGGCGTCGTCGAAGACGACGAACGGGGCCTTGCCACCGAGTTCGAGGTGGAGGCGCTTGACGGTGGAGGTGGCGATCTCCGCGACCCGCTTGCCGACGGCGGTGGACCCGGTGAAGGAGGTCATCACGACGTCCGGGTGGCCGACGAGGTGCTCGCCCGCATCCCTGCCCGCGCCGGTGACGATGTTGATCACGCCGTCCGGGATGCCCGCCTCGGTGGCCGCCTGCGCGAACATCAGCGAGGTCAGCGGGGTGATCTCGGCGGGCTTGAGCACGATGGTGTTACCGGCCGCGATGGCCGGCAGGACCTTCCATGCGGCCATCTGGAGCGGGTAGTTCCAGGGGGCGATGGAGCCGACGACACCGATCGCCTCACGCCGTACGTACGAGGTGTGGTCGCCGTCGTACTCGCCTGCGGACTTTCCCTCCAGGTGGCGGGCGGCGCCGGCGAAGAAGGAGGTGTTGTCGACCGTGCCGGGGACGTCGAACTCGGTGGAGAGCTTGACCGGCTTGCCGCACTGGAGGGACTCCGCGTACGCGAAGTCGTCCGCCTGCTCGGCAAGGACGGCGGCGAAGCGGTGCATGGCCTCGGAACGCTCGGCCGGGGTCGCCCCCGACCAGCCGGGGAACGCCTCGCGCGCCGCGGCTACCGCCGCGTCGACATCGGCGGTGCCGGCGAGCTCGTATGTGTAGACCGTTTCGCCGGTGGCCGGATTCACCACGTCGTGCCTGCGTCCTGATGTGCCGGACCGCAGCCTTCCGCCGATGTACTGCGCGCCGTCCGCAAAGCGGTCCTGCACCTGGAAGCTGTTGCCCATCACGCTCTCCTCCGCCGCTGCCCCGCAGACCGGGGGCGGCGTAGCTTCTGCTCGATTTGACTGCCGATCCTGACAGAGGAGATCGAGCCCAACAAGTGATTCCGTTGTTGCCTTTTGGTTACGCGACGGAATCTGTCGACCATGTGTCGCGTCGGTACGGAATTCCCCGTACGTAGTGTCAGTGGCGGATGCCAGACTCGCGTGTCATGGAACACATCGGGGATGTCCGGGATGTCGGCGGACTCGTGTCACGAGCCGGTCAGGGCAAGAGGGTGAAGTACCTGCTGTTCTGGGGGCACCGGCCGCGCCCGGACGGTCGGATCGGTGCGAGCTGCCTCAGTCAGTGGTGGCCGTCGCCGTTCACGGTGGACGGCATGACGTACGCGTCGGCCGAGCACTGGATGATGGCCGGCAAGGCGAGGCTGTTCGGTGACGCGGAGGCCGCGGAACGGGCCGTGGCGGCGAAGAGCCCGGCCGAGGCGAAGAAGGTGGGCCGGCTGGTCCGCGACTTCGACGGGACCGTCTGGGAGCGCGAGCGGTACGGGCTGGTGGTGGCGGGCAGCGTGCACAAGTTCGGCCAGAACCCGGAGCTGGGCGGGTTCCTGCTGGGCACGGGCGACCGGGTGCTGGTCGAGGCGAGCCCGATGGACCGGATCTGGGGCATCGGGCTCGCGGCGGACGATCCGCGCGCCGAGGACCCGGCGACGTGGCGGGGCCTGAATCTGCTGGGGTTCGCGCTGATGGAGGCGCGGGCCACGCTGCGGGACGGCGCGGATGGCATATGAAAGGGGCCCGCGGGGCGGTGGGGGCTTCTCCCCACCGCCCCGCGGGCCCGGCTTCCCGGCTGCCGGCCGGGAAGCGCCCGGGACCGGGGACGTCACCGCGCGTCGATGACCGACGCCCTCATCACGCCTCGTCGGCGATCGGGGACCTCATCGCGCGTCGTCGACGATCGGGGACCTCATCGTGCGTCGTCGACGACCAGAGACGTCCCGTAGGTGTCGTCGTAGGAGGTGTCGTCGTCGAACTCGTCCGCGTGCGTGGCGAAGAGCCAGATGAGGCCTCCGATGATGATGACGCCGATGGCTATCCCGACCGACCCCAGGATGACCCCGGCCAGCGCCTGGCCGGCGTTGTCCGCCTCCCCGCGCGCGGCCCGCTTGCGGCCGATGATGCCGAAGATCAGCGCGAGCACGCCCAGGATGAGACTGGGGATGCCGTAGACGCAGAAGAGGCAGACGGCCAGGATCCCCAGCACCATCGCCGCCGTGCCCATGCCGTTGGCGGGCCCGGCCCCCCACGCGGGCTGGCCGCCGTAACCGGGGTAGCCCGGGTACTGCTGGACCGGCGGTGCCGGGTAGCCGTACTGCGACTGCTGCGGGCCCGGGTAGCCGTACTGCCCCGCGGGCGGCGGCGCCGGCTGACCGGGGCCGTTCGGTCCGACCGGCGGTGGCGGCGCCGAACCCGGGCCCTGCCAGGGGCCGGTCGGCTGTGCCTGGTCGGGTGGGCCGAATCCGGCCGTGGGTATCGGGCCCGTCCCGGGGCCCGGCATCGACGTGACCGTCTGCTGGTCGTGCACGGGCGGCGGACCGGGATTTCCGGTGCCACCGTCCTGCTGCGGGCGGGAATCCCCGGCGTTCTTCTCCAGCGGCACCTTGTTGCCCGGCGGAGCCCAGGGATCGCGCGGCACGGACCCGTCAGCGGGCCGTTCTGAGCTGTCTGACATGGGCCTCCCCCATCGTGATGCCCGTCATGCTACGGGCCGCGTCGTCCTACGATGACTCCCGTCCCCTGCCCGGTCCCCCGACGCCCGGGCCCTGCGCCACCTCATGCCCCCGGAGGATCCGATGACCGATCTGCACCCCTTCATCGCGGGGCTGCCCAAGGCCGAGCTCCATGTCCACCATGTCGGCTCGGCCTCGCCCCGCATCGTCGCCGAACTGGCCGCGCACCACCCCGACTCCAAGGTCCCCACCGCCCCCGAGGCGCTGGCCGACTACTTCTCCTTCACCGACTTCGGCCACTTCATCGACGTGTACCTCTCGGTCGTGGACCTGATCCGCACCCCGGAGGACGTCCGGCTGCTGACGTTCGAGGTCGCCCGCGACATGGCACGCCAGAACATCCGGTACGCGGAACTGACCGTCACCCCCTTCTCCTCCACCCGCCGCGGCATCCCCGAGCAGGCGTTCATGGAGGCCATCGAGGATGCCCGCAAGGCCGCCGAGTCCGAGCTCGGGGTCGTCCTGCGCTGGTGCTTCGACATTCCGGGCGAGGCCGGCCTGGAGGCCGCCGAGGAGACCACCCGGCTCGCCGTGGACCTGAGGCCGGAGGGACTCGTCTCCTTCGGTCTCGGCGGCCCCGAGATCGGAGTGGAGCGGCCGCAGTTCAAGCCCTACTTCGACCGGGCGATCGCCGAGGGCCTGCACTCCGTGCCGCACGCCGGAGAGACCACGGGACCGCAGACGATCTGGGACGCGCTGACCTCGCTGCGGGCCGAGCGCATCGGCCACGGCACCAGTTCGGTGCGCGACCCCAGGCTGCTGGACCATCTCGCCGAGCACCGCATCGCGCTGGAGGTGTGCCCCACCTCCAACATCGCGACCCGAGCGGTCGCGGACATCGAGCAGCACCCGGTCAGGGAGATGGTGGAGGCCGGTGTCCTGGTCACCATCAACAGCGATGACCCGCCCATGTTCGGTACGGACCTCAACAGCGAGTACGGGGTGGCTGCCCGTCTCCTCGGCCTCGACGAGCGGGGTCTTGCCGCGCTCGCGAAGAACGCCGTCGAGGCGTCCTTCCTCGACGCGGCCGGCAAGCGAACCCTGTCCGCCGAGATCGACACGTACACGACGGACTGGCTGGAGCACACGGGTCGGTGACCACTCGGTGGTGACAATGGCCCCATGGCCACTGTCACCCCTGTCACCGCCGTCGCGCACCGCGGCGATCCGTACCGTGTACGGGAGAACACCCTCCCCTCGATCCGCTCCGCCCTCGAACGGGGGGCGGACGCGGTCGAGATCGATGTCCGGGTCACCCGTGACGGCGTGCCGGTCCTGCTGCACGACGCCACGCTGGAGCGGCTGTGGGGTCATGACCTGCGGCTGGACCGGCTCACCCATCAGGAGCTGACCGAGCTGACCGCGGGTGCGGTGCCGACCCTGCGCGAGGCCCTTCTCGCCGCCGGGGCGCACCGCCTCATGATCGACCTGCCCGGCTCCACCGACGCGTCCGTACGAAAGACCGTCGGCGTGGTCCGGGAGTGCGGGGCCGGTGAGCGCGCCTACTACTGCGCGGGGCCCGAGGCGATGCTGCGGGTGCGGGCCGCCGACCCGTCCGCCGAGATCGCGATGACCTGGACGACGCTCGCACCGCCCCGGGCAGCACTGCTGGAAGCCGTACGGCCCCGCTGGCTGAACTACCGGTTCGGGCTGGTGAGCCGGGAGCTGACGGACCGCAACCACCGGGACGGGCTGCTGGTGTCGGCGTGGACCGCGGACACCGGCCGGACGATGCGCCGGCTGATCCGGCAGGGCGTGGACTCCATCACCACCAACCGGATCGACGTTCTGCACAAAGTGATCGTCAACTCTGCCACCGGCGACGGATCTTGACCGGTCCGGCATCATGGACGGGACCTCATCGCCCCGATGCCGGGCCTGCGCCAAGGAGCCAGACGTGACCGCCCCCCGCAGCAATTCCCTTTCTGCCCGCGTCCGTTCCGACGTCGCCCACAACGCCCGGGTCTGGAACTACTGGCTCGGCGGCACGGACTGCTTCCCGGTGGACCGGGCCGTCGGCGACCAGGTCACCGGCATGTATCCGAGCATCGGTGAAGTGGCGCGGGCCGACCGGGCGTTCCTGGGGCGGGCGGTGCGGTATCTGGCCGGTGACGCGGGCATCGGCCAGTTCCTGGACATAGGCACCGGTCTGCCGACTGCCGACAACACCCATGAGGTGGCCCAGCACACCGCGCCCGACGCCCGCGTGGTCTACGTCGACAACGACCCGATCGTCCTGGCCCACGCCCGTTCGCTGCTGACCAGTTCGCCGGAAGGAGCGACCGAGTACATCGAAGCGGACGCCCGGCACCCGGAACAGATCCTGCGGGCCGCGCAGCCGACCCTCGACCTGGAGCGCCCGGTCGCGGTCATGCTGCTGGGCATCCTGAACTTCGTCCTCGACACGGACGAGGCACTGCGCATCGTCCGCACACTGATGGACGCGGTCCCCTCCGGCAGCTATCTGGTCCTCACCCACCCCACGCTGGAACTGGGCGGCGAGGGCAACGAGGCGGCGATGCGGTTCTGGAACGAGAACGCCACGCCCCCGATCACCGCCCGTGGCCGCTTCGAGTTCGCCGCGTTCCTGGCGGGGCTCGACGTCGTGGAGCCCGGCATCGTCTCGTGCGCGCACTGGCGTGCCGCGCCCGGCCGGGCCGGGGCCGCGGTCGCCCAGTTCGGCGCCGTGGCACGCAAGCGCTGACCGCGCCGCCCCATGCGCATACGAGGGCCGGCCGCTCCCGTACACCGGCCGGCCGCCTTCGGTGCCCCGTCGGCCGACTGGCTCAGACCGCCGGAGCGGCTTCCTGGGCGGGCACCGGCTGCGGCGTCCGGTCCATGGCCTCCAGCCGCTTGATCATGCGGTGCACGATCAGGAGCGGAATCACCCCGAAGACGCCGAACGACATGTCGATGACCGACCACCAGAAGGGGATGCCGCGGATCGGTCCGCAGATCAGCGCGAGCGGGATGATCCCGGCGCAGGCGATCATCCCGAACTCGATGACCCAGATGTTGCGGACCGGATCGCGGTAGGGACCGTAGAAGGCGACCGCGATCACGAGGTGGGCGAAGGCCAGCCAGTCGGTGCCGTAGAGCACGAACGGGTAATCGGTGTCGGCCGTGTCGAGCCCGGTGCGGACGCGGGTGATCCACTCCATCAGAGCCGGGAGGTGTTCGGGGACGGGCGAGGCCGAGGAGCTCAGCAGATCCTCGGCCCAGCGCAGTTCATGGACGAGCGGGAAGGCGGTCAGCCCGCTCAGTGCCAGACAGACGATGAAGACGATCAACCACACGCGTATACGCCTCTGCAGGCCGCGTCGCTCGCTCATGTCCGCAGCGTACGCCCGGGTTTACCGTCCCTTTACGCCGCCCCTGGCAGGGCTTCACAGACCGACGATGGAGTTCCACTTCTTGGCGAACTCCGTGCGCTCCTCGGACGTGATGTCCCGGGCGATCGCGAGCCGCTTGCGCATGGCGTCGTCGGGGAAGATCAGCGGGTCCTCGGCGAGCGCGGCGGTCTCCTCGTCCTTGGAGGAGGCGAGCACCTCGCGTGCGGCCGGCACCGGGCAGACGTAGTTGACCCAGGTGGCGAGTTCGGCGGCGACCTCGGGCTCGTAGTAGTAGTCGACGAGCTTCTCCGCATTGCGCTTGTGGCGGGCGAGGTTGGGGATCATGAGCGATTCCGCCCAGAGCTCGGCCCCCTCCTCCGGCACCAGGAACTCGATCTCGGGATTGTCCGCCTGGAGCTGGATGACGTCGCCCGAGTAGGCCTGGCAGGCGAGCACGTCACCGGTGGAGAGGTCCTTGATGTAGTCGTTGCCCGTGAAGCGGCGGATGTGCTTCGACTTCACCAGTTTCTCCACCTGGTCGCAGATCTCGTAGAAGTCGTCGCGCTTCCAGCGGGTGATGTCGACTCCGTTGCCCTGCATCAGCAGCGCGAACGACTCGTCGAGCCCCGACAGCAGCGTCACCTTGCCGCGCAGATCGTCCGCCCACAGATCGCTCGTGTGCTTGATCTCCCGGCCCAGCTTCTTGCGGTTGTACGCGATACCCGTGATCCCGGACTGCCAGGGCACGCTGTGCGTCCGGCCCTTGTCGAAGGCGGGTGAGCGCAGTTGCGGGTCGAGGTACTTCGCCACGTTGGGCTGTTTCGCCCGGTCCATCTCCTGGACCCAGCCGAGCCGGACGAACCGCGCGGCCATCCAGTCACTCATGACGATCAGGTCCCGGCCGGTCTGCTGGTGGTTCATCAGTGCGGGGCTGATCTTGCCGAAGAACTCGTCGTTGTCGTTGATCTCCTCGGTGTACGTGACGGAGATCCCGGTCCGCTTGCCGAACGCGTCGAGGGTGGGCCGCTTCGACTCGTCCTCGTCGTCGGTGTCGATGTAGAGCGGCCAGTTGGCGAAGTGCAGGGAGTGATCGCCTGCGGAGTAGTCGCGTCCGGCACGGTCACCCGGCTCCACATAGGCGGCGGGGACTCCGCAGCCGGCCAGCGTGACGCCGGCCGCTCCCGCCCCGAAGGCGCGCAGCAGGGACCGGCGGGACATGGGGTGGTTCGGGATCGCTCGCACCTGCGCAGGATGCCCGTCGCCGGGTGCGCCGGGCAATGGACCATCCGTCCAGCGGGGCCCGCCCGGTGCGCACACCCTGTCGAGGGCGGGCGGGGGCCGGGAGGTACGGAAACGGCCCCCGGAACCACGGATTCGGCCCCCGGGCACTCGCACAGTGCGCCCGGGGGCCGAGTCCGTACCGCTGAGGTGAAAGCTCAGCCGTCGAGCGAGGTCATGACGTGCTTGATGCGGGTGTAGTCCTCGAAGCCGTAGGCGGAGAGGTCCTTGCCGTAGCCGGACTTCTTGAATCCGCCGTGCGGCATCTCGGCGACGAGCGGGATGTGGGTGTTGATCCACACACAGCCGAAGTCGAGGTTCTTGGACATCCGCATGGCGCGGGCGTGGTCCTTGGTCCACACCGAGGAGGCCAGCGCGTACTCGACGCCGTTCGCCCACTCAAGGGCCTGGGCCTCGTCCGTGAAGGACTGGACGGTGATGACCGGGCCGAAGACCTCGTTCTGGATGATCTCGTCGTCCTGCTTGAGCCCGGAGACGACGGTCGGGGCGTAGAAGTAACCCTTGTCGCCGACCCGGTGGCCGCCGGACTCGACCTTGGCGTGGGCGGGGAGCCGCTCGATGAAGCCGCTGACCTGGGCGAGCTGGTTGGCGTTGTTGAGCGGGCCGTAGAGCACGTCCTCGTCGTCCGGCTGCCCGGTCTTCGTGTCGGCGGCGGCCTTGGCCAGCGCGGTGACGAACTCGTCGTGGATCGACTCGTGGACGAGCACGCGGGTCGCGGCCGTGCAGTCCTGTCCGGCGTTGAAGTAGCCGGCGACCGAGATGTCCTCGACGGCCTTGGCGATGTCGGTGTCCTCGAAGACGACGACGGGCGCCTTGCCGCCGAGCTCCAGATGGACCCGCTTGACGTCCTTGGCGGCGGACTCGGCGACCTGCATGCCGGCCCGGACCGAACCGGTGATGGAGGCCATCGCCGGGGTCCGGTGCTCGACCATCGCACGGCCGGTGTCCCGGTCGCCGCAGATGACGTTGAAGACGCCCTTGGGCAGGATCTGCCCGATGATCTCGGCGATCAGCACGGTGGACGCCGGGGTGGTGTCGGACGGCTTGATGACGACGGTGTTGCCCGCGGCGAGGGCAGGGGCGAACTTCCATACGGCCATCATCATCGGGTAGTTCCACGGCGCGACCTGCGCACAGACACCGACCGGCTCGCGGCGGACGATGGAGGTCAGGCCCTCCATGTACTCGCCGGCCGAGCGGCCCTCCAGCAGCCGGGCGGCACCCGCGAAGAAGCGGATCTGGTCCACCATCGGCGGGATCTCTTCGGTACGGGTGAGCCCGAGCGGCTTGCCGGTGTTCTCGGACTCGGCCGCGATGAGGTCCTCGGCGCGCTCCTCGAAGGCGTCCGCGATCTTCAGCAGGGCGCGCTGGCGCTCGGCGGGCGTGGCGTCGCGCCACGCGGGGAAGGCGGCTGCGGCGGCGTCCATGGCGGCATCGACATCGGCCTCGCCGGACAGCGGAGAGGTCGCGTAGACCTCCTCCGTCACCGGGTTGACCACGTCGATGGTCCGCCCGTCGGCGGCGTCCCGGAACTCTCCGTTGATGTAGTTGCGCAGACGGCGCACCTCGGTGGTCACAACCACCCCTCCTGTCGACACGTCCAATGGGTGAGACGCCCAGCCTAGTCGCATGGGTAACGGTTTCGACATACCCACCCGCCGCCAACTTCGGATTCAGTGAGATACGAGCCCCTCGACAACGAATTTCATCGATTGAGGGTTGCGAGACAGACGAGTCCCGGTGCAGAGTGGCTCCGTGGCCAGTCGCAGCGCAGACTCCAGGACAGGGAACGGATCGTCCCCAGCGGTCGATGCCGTGTCCCTCGCAATCATCGAGCAGCTCCAGGAGGACGGGCGCCGCCCGTACGCCGCGATCGGCAAGGCCGTGGGCCTCTCCGAGGCGGCCGTGCGACAGCGCGTACAGAAGCTGCTCGACCAGGGCGTGATGCAGATCGTCGCCGTCACCGACCCGCTCACCGTGGGATTCCGGAGACAGGCCATGGTCGGGATCAATGTCGAGGGCGACCTCGACCCCGTCGCGGAGGCCCTGTCGGCCATGACCGAATGCGAGTACGTGGTGATGACCGCGGGCTCCTTCGACCTGATGGTGGAGATCGTCTGCGAGGACGACGACCACCTGCTGGAGACGATCAACAAACGCATCCGGGCCATACCCGGTGTGCGCTCCACCGAGAGCTTCGTCTACCTCAAGCTCAAGAAGCAGACCTATATGTGGGGAACCCGATAGCCGTGAGCAAGGACCTCAGCCGGACCGCGTACGACCACCTGTGGATGCACTTCACCCGCATGTCGGACTACGAGAACGCGCCCGTTCCCACCATCGTGCGTGGCGAGGGCACCTACATCTACGACGACCAGGGCAAGCGCTATCTCGACGGGCTGTCCGGCCTGTTCGTGGTCAACGCCGGCCACGGCCGTCACGAGCTCGCCGAGGCCGCGTACAAGCAGGCACAGGAGCTCGCCTTCTTCCCGGTGTGGTCCTACGCCCACCCGAAGGCCGTCGAGCTGGCCGAGCGCCTCGCCGACTACGCCCCGGGCGACCTCAACAAGGTCTTCTTCACCACCGGTGGCGGCGAGGCCGTCGAGACCGCCTGGAAGCTGGCCAAGCAGTACTTCAAGCTCAAGGGCAAGCCGACCAAGTACAAGGTCATCTCGCGTGCGGTCGCCTACCACGGCACCCCGCAGGGCGCCCTTTCCATCACCGGTCTGCCGGCCCTCAAGGCCCCCTTCGAGCCGCTGGTCCCGGGCGCCCACAAGGTGCCCAACACCAACATCTACCGCGCCCCGCTCTTCGGTGACGACCCGGAGGCCTTCGGCCGCTGGGCCGCCGACCAGATCGAGCAGGAGATCCTCTTCGAGGGCGCGGACACCGTCGCGGCCGTCTTCCTGGAGCCCGTACAGAACGCGGGCGGCTGCTTCCCGCCCCCGCCCGGCTACTTCCAGCGCGTCCGCGAGATCTGCGACAAGTACGACGTGCTGCTCGTCTCCGACGAGGTCATCTGCGCCTTCGGCCGCCTCGGCACGATGTTCGCCTGTGACAAGTTCGGCTACGTGCCGGACATGATCACCTGCGCCAAGGGCATGACCTCGGGCTACTCGCCGATCGGTGCCTGCATCATCTCGGACAGGCTCGCCGAGCCGTTCTACGAGGGTGACAACACCTTCCTGCACGGCTACACCTTCGGCGGCCACCCGGTCTCCGCCGCGGTCGGCCTCGCCAACCTCGACATCTTCGAGCGCGAGGGCCTCAACCAGCACGTCCTCGACAACGAGAACGCCTTCTTCACCACGCTCCAGAAGCTGCACGACCTGCCGATCGTCGGCGACGTCCGCGGCAACGGCTTCTTCTACGGCATCGAGCTGGTGAAGGACAAGGTCACCAAGGAGACGTTCACCGACGAGGAGACCGAGCGCGTCCTGTACGGCTTCCTCTCCAAGGCGCTGTACGACAACGGCCTGTACTGCCGGGCCGACGACCGCGGCGACCCGGTCGTCCAGCTCGCCCCGCCGCTGATCTCCGACCAGTCCACGTTCGACGAGATCGAGGGCATCCTCCGTTCCGTCCTGACGGAGGCCTGGACGAAGCTCTGACCGCTAGCCCGGACGGCCCCCTCGGCCGGCACCGGCTTGACCACCGCTTGACCGTCCCGCGACGGCCCGCCGGCGGTCATTTCATACGGTCCACGCGGCCCGGATGCGCCCATTCGAGTGGGAAGAAGCGCACCCGGGCCGCGTGCTGTGCGCACACCGCGATCCGAATCCTTACGGTGCCGAGTGACCGATCGGCCCCGCCTTCGTTCCCCCGTACGGGGGAACGGGATATCTGATCTGAACCGAGGTGTACGCCATGGTGGCCCCGCCGGACAACGACGTGATCTGGGCGCGTTCCCTGCAGCACTCCCACAACGGCTCACCCGCGCTCGGCGGTATCTCCCTGGGGATCCGCGACGGCGAGATCCTCGCGGTGACCGGCCCGCGCGGCAGCGGCAAGACGACCCTGCTGCACTGCCTCTCCGGCCAGCTGGTGCCCCAGCAGGGGGAGGTGTGGTTCAACAGCGTCCCCGTCCACACCATGGGCCCGCGACTGCGCGAGCGGCTGCGCCGCGACAAGTTCGGCTGGATCGCCCCGGAACCCCAGCTCGTCCCGGAACTGAACACCTGGGAGAACACCGCCCTGCCGCTGCTGCTGCGCGGCGCCTCGCACCGGGAGGCCAAGAAGGCCGCCATGGAGTGGCTGGAGCGCCTCGACATCGGCATGTGCGCACGAAAGCGGCCGCACACCCTCCAGCAGGCCCAACGGCAGCGGATCTCGGTGGCCCGCGCACTGGCCGCCGCACCCTCGGTGATCTTCGCCGACGAGCCGACCGCCACGCTGCACCGCACCGACCGCGCCCACGTCCTGCGCACCCTCACCAGCGCGGCCCGTTCGCACGGCATCACCGTGGTGCTCGCCACGCACGACGCGGAGATCGCCGCACTCGCCGACCGCGTGGTGCCGCTGCTGGACGGACGCCGGGTCGCCACGGTCGCCCTGCCCGCCGTGACCGACACGGAGGGCCGCGCGGCGTGCTCGCTCTCCGTCTAGCCCGCGGTTCCCATCCGCTGGTCCTGATGCGGCGGCTGCTCGTCGCGGCCGCCTCCGCCGGGGTCGGCTTCCTCCTGCTGTGCACGCTCGGCTACGCATCGGGGCACCCGGCGCACTCCGCCGGCTCCGTACTGCGGCTGCTGTGGTGCTTCGTACCGCTGGCCGCCACGGTGCAGTTCGCGGTCGCGGTCGCGCGTACGGACCCGAGCACCCGGCCACGCGCCGGACTGTCCGCCGTCGGCCTCGGCCCGGTGCGGCTCAGCGTGCTCGCCGCGGTCTCCACCGCCATCTCCTGCACCCTCGGCTCGATGGTGGCGCTGCTCTTCTTCCTCCACCTGCGCGGCGACCTGTCCGGGCTGCCCTTCGACGGTGCGGCTGCCGGGCTGCTCGACGCGGACGCCCCGCTGCCCCTGGCCGCCGTCCTCGTCCTGCTGACCCTGGTGCCCGCGGCCGCGGCGACAGCGAGCGCGCTGGCGCTGCGCAACGGTCCGGCGCGGGCCGCGAGCACGCCGGAGGACGCCGAGGGCCTGCTGCCCGAGGAGCAGATCCCGGCCCCGGCGGCGCCGCCCGCCGGGCTCCCCTGGGGCGTCGCCCTGACCGCCGCCGGACTCGCCGTCGAGGCGTACGCGAACCGCGGTTCGACCGGCAGCCCCTTCCCGCTCCCCGGCAAGCTCGACGCCACACCCGCCTGGGTACTGGTGGGATGGACCCTGACAGCGATCGGCCTCGCCACGGCCGGTCCGGGGCTGACCTTCCTGTGCGGGCGGCTGCTGCAGGCGGTGCGCCCCGGAGCCGTACGGCTGCTGGCGGGCCGGGTCCTGATGGACGAGGCGCAGCGGATCGGCCGGCCGCTGGGGGTCGTCTGCGCGGTCCTCTCGGCGGTCATCGCCGCGTTCGCGCTGTACGGGACGGGCCCGCGCCCCTTCGGCCCGCTCACCGCACTCGGCGCGGTGCTCGTCATCGGCTGCACCACCGCGACGCTTCTGACGTCGGCGCTGGAGGCGAAGCAGGCCCGTGCCGACACTGCGCGCGCACTGCTGCGGCTCGGCGCCCCGGCCTCGGCGCTGCGCGCGGCGACCGCCCTGCGCGCGGCCGCGCTGCTGATCGTGTTCGCCCCGCTGACCTGGGCGATCGCCGAGCTGGCCGCACTGCCGCTGACCGCCTGAACGGATTCCGGCCGGGGCGTGGCCCCGGCCGGTCCGTAGCATGAGGGCGTGGAGAACCCCGAGGACACCTCCCCCGCGCCCGGAACCGAGATCGAGTCGCTCGCCGAGTTCGACGCGGCGGCCGCCGCCGGTTCGCTTGCGGGCCACCGCGTCCAGTCCGTCGACCTGACGGACCGCAGCGCGGCGCTGCTGACCGCCGACACCTCCGGCGCCGTGTTCCTCGGCTGCCGGATGGAACCCGGCGCGGCCGAGAAGGTACGGGCGGACGGCGCGGTCGTCTTCCCCCCGGTGCCGGGGCTCCCCTTCGACCCGTACCGCGGTGTGCTCTACTCCCCCGACGCGCTCTACGACGGGCTGAGGAAGAGCGGTTACGAGGCGACACCCGACGCCCGCGCCTACCGCTGGTTCCAGCGGACACGGTCGAACGGTGACGCGTTCGCGTCGATGCTGCGCGCGCTCCACGACGACGCGGTCTCCGACGCGCTGGCCGAACTCCTCGCCGGCGCCCGGGTCGTCGGCGTGATGGGCGGCCACGCGACGCCTCGCGGCAGCGCCCCGTACGCGTCCGCCGCCCGCCTCGGCAGGACCCTGGCCCGCAGCGGCCTGACGGTGGCCACCGGCGGTGGGCCGGGCGCCATGGAGGCGGCGAACCTCGGCGCCTACGCGGCCCCGCACCCCGACCCGATGCTGGACAAGGCCTGCGAACTCCTGGGCACGGCACCCTCGTTCACCCCGTCGGTCACCGACTGGGCGCTGGCGGCGTTCGCCGTACGGGAGCGCTGGCCGGACGGCGGTGGCTCCGTGTCGATCCCCACCTGGTTCTACGGCCACGAACCGCCGAACCCGTTCGCCGGCCACATCGCCAAGTACTTCGCCAACGCCCTGCGCGAGGACGGCCTGCTGGCCCGCTCGACCGCCGGCGTGATCTTCCTCCCGGGCGCGGCCGGCACCGTCCAGGAGATCTTCGACAGCACCACCCCGAACTACTACCAGTCGCGCGGCGAACCATCGCCGATGGTGCTGGTGGGGCGCGACCACTGGACGCGGGAACTCCCCGCGTGGCCACTGCTCCGGGCCCTCGCGGCGGGCCGGCCGATGGAGTCCCGTATCGCGCTCGTCGACACGGTGGAGGAAGCCCCCGAGGCGCTCGCGCGGCTGTCGGAGCGGTAGCGACGCGTCGGTCAGAAAACGGCGGGCAGCACGACGCTCTCCGCCGCGGCGAAGGTCACACCGACCCGCGCGCCCTCGTCCGGAGTCCTGTTCAGCGGGCACTCCGCGTCCAGGACCGGCCCGTGCTCGGGCTGCAGCTTCACCGCGACGTGGTTGCCGCGGAAGGTGCGCGCACCCACGGTGCAGGGCAGTCCGTCCTGCGGGGCGCCGATCATCACCCCGGCCGGCCGCACCAGCAGATCGCAGGCCCCCTGCGGTGATCCGGCGGGCACCGGCACCTTGCCCCAGTCCGTATCGGCGGCCTCACCCGTGACCGTGGCCTCCACCACGTTGTCGAAGCCGAGGAAGCGGGCCACGAAGGCGGAGGCGGGGCGCTGCCAGACCTCCAAAGGGGTGCCCACCTGAGCGATGCGTCCGTCGCGCATCACGACGACCCGGTCGGCCAGCGCGAAGGCCTCGCCCTGGTCGTGGGTGACAGCGAGCACCGTCGTACCCAACCGGGCGAAGAGCGTGCGCAGTTCGACGACGAGGCGTTCGCGCAGACTGCGGTCCAGCTGGCCGAGGGGTTCGTCCAGCATCAGCAGCTTGGGCCGGGGGGCGAGGGCCCGTGCGAGGGCGACGCGCTGCTGCTCGCCTCCCGAGAGCGCGGCCACGGCGCGTCGTTCGGCGCCGGGGAGCCCCACCAGGTCCAGGAGTTCGGCGACCTTGCGGTCCTGTTCGCGCCGGCTCACGCCGTGCATCCGCAGCCCGAAGGCGACGTTGGCGCCGACGTCGCGGTGCGGGAACAGCTGGTGGTCCTGGAACATCAGGCCGAGTCCGCGCCGATGAACGGGCACGCCGTCCTGGTCCGCGTCGTCGAGCAGCACCCGCCCGCCGTCCAGGTGCTGGAGTCCGGCGACCACCCGCAGCAGTGTCGACTTCCCGCTGCCGCTCGGCCCCAGCACACAGACGATCTCGTGCTCGGCGACCTCCAGATCCACCGCATCCAGCGCCGCCCGCTCGCCGAAGCGCACCGTGGCCGAATCGAGTGTCAGCATCTCTAGAACTCCCCGGATCGGTCGGTGCGGATACGTTCGAGCAGCAGCAGCGAGACCGCGCACACGAGCATCAGGATGGTGCTGAGAGCCATCGCCTGGCCGTAGTTGAGCTCCCCGGACCGGCCCAGCAGCCGGGAGACAGCCACCGGGAGCGTCGGGTTGTCGGGCCGTGCGATGAAGACCGTGGCGCCGAACTCACCGAGCGACACCGCGAACGCGAAGCCCGCCGCGACCAGCAGCGCCCGGCGCACCAGCGGCAGGTCCACCTCGCGCCAGGCCCGCAACGGCGAGGCGCCGAGCACCGCGGCCGCCTCACGCAGCCGGCCGTCGACCGCTCTGAGGACCGGGAGCATGGTGCGTACGACGAAGGGCACCCCGACCAGGGCCTGGGCGAGCGGCACCAGGATCCAGGAGGTCCGCAGATCCAGCGGCGGTTTGTCGAGGGTGATCAGGAAGCCGAAGCCGACGGTGACGGCGGAGACCCCGAGCGGCAGCATCAGCAGCGCGTCGAAGCCCCGGACGAGCCGGCCCGCCTTCCTGGTCAGGGCCGCCGCGGCCAGTCCGCCGACCACCAGCGCGATGAGGGTCGCGACCACGGCGTAGCGCAGCGAGTTCACGATCGCTTCCAGCGGCGCGACCAGGAACGTACCGCTGTTCATCTCCGCCGACGCCAGCGCCCGGTAGTACGCGAAGCCATGGCCTCCCGACACGTCGAGCGACCGCTCCACGAGGACGGCGAGCGGCAGCAGGATCAGTACCAGCACCGTCAGAAGCACGCCGCCGAGCAGCGCCCACTGGCCCGCGCCGCGCGGCCTGCGGGCGGTCTGCGCCGGATCGACCAGCTTCAGTGCGGTCTCCCTGCGCCGTACGGTCCAGGCGTGCACGGCGAGGATGGCGCCGACCGCGGCGAACTGCACCAGGGTCAGGACCGCGGCCGTGGGCAGGGCCAGCAGCTGCGCGGTCTGCCGGTAGATCTCCACCTCCAACGTGGAGAATCCGGGGCCGCCCAGGATCTGGACGACGCCGAAGGAGGTGAAGGTGAAGAGGAAGACCATCAGCGCGGCGGCGGCCACGGCAGGGCCGAGCGCGGGGAGGGTGACCCGGCGCCAGGCGGCGAACCGTCCGGCGCCCAGGACCCGCGCGGCCTCCTCCTGCCGGGGGTCGAGCTGCGACCAGAGCCCGCCGACGGTGCGTACGACGACGGCGTAGTTGAAGAAGACGTGTGCCAGCAGGATCGCCCACACCG
Organism: Streptomyces sp. NBC_00464; assembly: GCF_036013915.1. Taxonomy (NCBI): domain Bacteria; kingdom Bacillati; phylum Actinomycetota; class Actinomycetes; order Kitasatosporales; family Streptomycetaceae; genus Streptomyces; species Streptomyces sp. NBC_00464. The sequence goes on from NZ_CP107899.1 coordinate 1,593,406, forward strand.
TGGTGTCGAGCCGTACGCCCCACACCTCGTCGAGCAGCCCGCCGCGCCCCAGCAACGCAAGGAACGCGGTACCCACGACGACGGTCGGCAGAACGAACGGCACCGTCACGATCGCCCGCAGCAGCTGTTTGCCCGGGAAGTCGAACCGGGCGAACACATAGGCGCCCGGCAGGGCAATCAACAGGGTCAGCGCGGTCGAGGCGAGGGCCTGCCAGAGCGTGAACCAGAGGACATGCTGGATGTCCGGCCGGCTCAGCACCTCGCCGAACCGCCCGAACTGCCACACGCCGTCGGCCTTGAGCCCGCGCCCGACGATCGCGACGACGGGGTAGGCGAAGAACAGCGCGAAGAACGCGACGGGCACGGCCATCAGGCCGAGCCGAGCCGCTCCCCCGCGCAGCGACCGGGCGCGCGCGGACTTCCCGCGCGCGCCCGGTCCGCGTACGGGAGTCTTCGCTACTTCACTACGAGCGAGGACCATGACTGGACCCACTGCTCACGGTTCTTGGCGATCTCGTCCGGGGCGACGGTCGTCGGCTTGTCGACCGTGGCACCGAACTTCGTGAAGAGGTCCGGCACCTTCGCGCCCTTGGTGACCGGGCTGACGAACATGTTGAGCGGCATGTCCTCCTGGAACTTCTTGCCGATCAGGAAGTCCAGCAGGGCCTTGCCGCCCGCCTCGTTCTTCGCCCCGTCGAGCAGACCGGCGAACTCGATCTGGCGGAAGCACGTTCCGGTGGCGACGCCGGTCGGGGCGGTCTTCGGCTGCGGGTCCGCGTACAGCACCTCGACGGGCGGGCTGGAGGCGTAGCTGACGACGAGCGGCCGGTCCGCCTTGGCCTTCTTGCCGCCGGCGGAGCCGGAGAACTCCTCGTTGTACGCCTGCTCCCAGCCGTCGACGACCTTGACGCCGTTGTCCTTCAGCTTCTTCCAGTAGTCCTGGTAGCCGTCCTCGCCGTAGGTGGCGACGGTGCCGAGGAGGAAGCCGAGGCCGGGCGAGGAGGTCGCCGCGTTCTCGGTGACGAGGAGGTCCTTGTACGCGGGCTTCGCCAGGTCGTCGAAGGTCTTCGGCGGCGCGAGCTTCTTGTCGGCGAAGTACTTCTTGTCGTAGTTGATGCAGATGTCGCCGGTGTCGACCGGGGTGACCCGGTGCTTCCCGGCGTCCAGCTGGACGTCGGCCGCGACCTGGTCGATGCCCTTGGCCTTGTACGAGGTGAACAGGCCGTTGTCGAGGGCGCGGGAGAGCAGGGTGTTGTCCACGCCGAAGAACACGTCGCCGCGCGGGGAGCCCTTGGTCAGGATCTCCTGGTTGAGGGCGGCGCCGGCGTCACCGCTCTTCAGTACCTTGACGGTGTAGCCGGTCTCCGCGGTGAACTCCTTCAGTACGTCCTTGGAGGCGTTGAAGGAATCGTGGCTGACGAGGGTGACGGTCTTGGAGCCGGAGCTCCCGGTGGGTCCGGAGCCGGACGCCGAGTCGTCGGAGCTTCCGCAACCGGCGAGCGCGGTCGCGCCGAGCGCGACGGCGACGGCCGATACCGCGATCTTCTTGGTGGTGCTCATGTGATTCCTCCTGGGGGTGACCAGGAAGAGACGCGGCCCTGCCCGCGCCGGTGGAGAACCGGAAGCGGGCAGGGCGCAACAGCTTGAGTAAGGTCCGAACTTCCTACCCGGAATGACCCGGGCGAGGTTCAGAGGGTCTGCGGCCAACCTGTCCTTGGTGCCGCACTCTCAGCGCTGTGGCGCTCCCCTGTCGGAATATGAAGTTGATTTCGAGCTGTGAAGTTGTTTTCGAGCCCAGGCTACACGCCCGGTTTCGGCCTCAGCGCTCGGATGCCGCCAGCTGTCCGCAGGCCCCGTCGATCTCCTGGCCACGCGTGTCCCGGACGGTCACCGGCACCCCGTGGGCGGCGATCGCCTCTACGAACGCCTTCTCGTCCTCGGGCCGCGAGGCGGTCCACTTCGAGCCGGGCGTCGGGTTCAGCGGGATCAGGTTGACGTGGACCCGCTTGCCCTTGAGGAGCCGGCCGAGCCGGTCGCCCCGCCAGGCCTGGTCGTTGATGTCGCGGATCAGCGCGTACTCGATGGAGATGCGACGGCCGGACTTCTCCGCGTACTCCCACGCGGCGTCCAGCACCTCGCGCACCTTCCACCGGGTGTTCACCGGCACGAGGGTGTCGCGCAGCTCGTCGTCCGGGGCGTGCAGCGAGACGGCGAGACGGCACTTGAAGCCCTCGTCGGCGAAGCGGAGCATCGCGGGGACGAGGCCGACGGTGGAGACCGTGATCCCGCGCTGCGAGAGCCCCAGCCCGTCGGGCTCGGGGTCGGTCAGCCGGCGGATCGCGCCGACCACGCGGTTGTAGTTGGCGAGCGGCTCGCCCATGCCCATGAAGACGATGTTGGAAAGCCGGGCCGGGCCGCCCGGGACCTCGCCGTCACGCAGCGCGCGCATGCCGTCGACGATCTGGTGGACGATCTCGGCGGTCGAGAGGTTGCGGTCGAGACCGGCCTGTCCGGTGGCACAGAACGGGCAGTTCATGCCACAGCCGGCCTGCGAGGAGATGCACATCGTGACGCGCTCGGGGTAGCGCATCAGGACGGACTCGACCAGCGTCCCGTCGTGCAGCTTCCACAGCGTCTTGCGCGTGGTGTCGTCGTCGCAGCTGATGTGCCGGACCACGGACATCAGGTCGGGGAACAACGCCTCGGCGAGCTTGTCCCGCGATCCGGCCGGAATGTTGGTCCACTCCGACGGGTCGTGCGCGTACCGCGCGAAGTAGTGCTGCGAGAGCTGCTGCGCGCGGAAGGGCTTCTCGCCGGTCGCGGCGACGGCTTCCTTGCGCTCGGCGGGCGTGAGGTCGGCGAGGTGCCGCGGGGGCTTCTTGGCTCCGCGGGGCGCGACAAACTGGAGTTCTCCGGGCTTAGGCATGGTTCTTCCAGTGTCGCAGACAGAACAGTGAGGGCCCGCCGCCCTGTGGACAACGGACCCTCACTCGTAAAAAACGCAGGTCAGACGGGGTGATCCAAGAGCTTCTCAGCCGGATCCGACGAAAATCACCAGCAACAGCCAGACCACCGGTGCGGTCGGCAGGAGCGAGTCCAGCCGGTCCATGATCCCGCCGTGCCCGGGGAGGAGCGTGCCCATGTCCTTGATCCCGAGGTCACGCTTGATCATGGACTCGCCCAGGTCGCCGAGGGTGGCGCTGGCGGCGACCGCGAGGCCGAGCAGCAGGCCCTGCCACCAGGAACCGTCGTCGATCAGGAACTGCATGCACAGCGCACCGCCCACCATCGCGAAGGCCACGGCTCCGAACAGGCCCTCGCGGGTCTTTCCGGGGCTGATGCGCGGTGCGAGCTTGTGCTTGCCGAACCGCCAGCCGACGGCGTACGCCCCCGTGTCGCTGACCACGGTCAGCAGCAGGAAGGTCAGGACCCGCTGAGGTCCGTCGTCGGCGGTCAGGAGCATGGCAACGAAGGTCGCCAGGAACGGCACGTAGAACGCGGCGAAGACTCCGGCCGTGACGTCCCGGAGGTAGCCCTCGGGCGGCTCGGTCATCCGCCAGACGAGCACCGCCAGGGCGGTCAGGGCCATGGCGATCCACGCGCCCTCGGCACCTCGCGCGTAACCGGCCACGACCATGGCCGCGCCACCGATCGCGAGCGGAACGAGGGGCGCCTTGATGCCCTTGCGCTCCTCCAGCCGGGAGGTGAGCTCCCACAGACCCACGACGACGGCGACCACGATCACACCGACGAAGACGGCCTGGACGATGAAGAGCGAGGCGACGACGACGGCACCGAGCCCGACGCCGACTCCTATGGCAGCTCCCAGATCACGGCCCGCACGTTTCTTCTGCGGGGGTGGCGGCGCGGTCGACATGGGCTCCTGCGGCTTCTCGTCACGGAACAGGGGGCCGCCGCTCAGGCGTCCGGCCCCCTGGTCCCGGTCATCACTGCTCTCAGCGTCTCTACCTGCGTCGGGAACGTCCGGCACGATGGGCATGGGCCGAGTCTGCTGGGCTTCATGCACATCGTATGCAGGACCCGCCGGAGCGGCCCGCATCTCGGGCGCAGCCCGGTGGCCGGCGCCCTGCGGGACGCCCCAGGAAGAGTCGTTCATCAGACTTCGAGCAGCTCGGCTTCCTTGTGCTTCAGCAGCTCGTCCACCTGCGCGACGTACTTCGCGGTGGTGTCGTCGAGCTCCTTCTCGGCGCGGCGGACCTCGTCCTCGCCGGACTCCTTGTCCTTGACCAGCTTGTCCAGGGTCTCCTTGGCCTTGCGGCGGACGGCCCGGATCGAGATCTTGGAGTCCTCGGCCTTGGTCTTCGCGACCTTGATGTAGTCGCGACGACGCTCTTCGGTGAGGTCGGGGAAGTTCACCCGGATGATATTGCCGTCGTTGCTCGGGTTGACGCCGAGGTCCGAGTCGCGGATGGCCTGCTCGATGTTGCGCAGCGCGGTCTTGTCGAACGGCGTCACGACGGCCATACGGGGCTCGGGCACCGAGAACGAGGCGAGCTGGTTGATCGGGGTCAGCGCGCCGTAGTAGTCGGCGACGATCTTGTTGAACATCGCCGGGTGCGCACGGCCGGTACGGATCGCGGCGAAGTCCTCTTTCGCGACGACGACGGCCTTCTCCATCTTCTCCTCGGCCTCGAGGAGGGTTTCTTCGATCACCACGTGCTCCTGCGTGTCTTGAGTGGGCCCGGCATGCTCGGGCCCGGCGGATCCTGCGTCGCGTCCTCACCTGCACGGTGTCCGACCGGCAGGCCGTTGTCCATCGTCCGGGGCCGTCCCGCGGCCCCGGGATTCCACCGGGACCGCCCGGTGGAATCCCCGGTTGTCAGGCCCGGGTGCCCTGGTCACTCACGAGCGTGCCGATCTTCTCACTCTTGACGGCGCGGGCGATATTGCCCGCGGTCGTCAGCTCGAAGACGAGGATCGGCAGCTGGTTGTCACGGCAGAGCGTGATGGCGGTGGCGTCGGCGACCTTGAGATCGCGGGCGAGCACCTCGCTGTACTCCAGCGCGTCGAACTTCACCGCGCCGGGGTTGGTCTTCGGGTCGGAGTCGTAGACCCCGTCCACGCCGTTCTTCCCCATCAGCAGTGCCTCGGCGTCGATCTCCAGGGCGCGCTGTGCCGCGGTGGTGTCGGTGGAGAAGTACGGCATACCCATGCCGGCGCCGAAGATGACGACGCGGCCCTTCTCCAGATGCCGTACGGCGCGCAGCGGGATGTACGGCTCCGCGACCTGGCCCATGGTGATGGCCGTCTGGACACGGGAGTCGATGCCCTCCTTCTCCAGGAAGTCCTGGAGCGCGAGGCAGTTCATGACGGTGCCGAGCATGCCCATGTAGTCGGACCGGGCCCGGTCCATGCCGCGCTGCTGGAGCTCGGCACCGCGGAAGAAGTTGCCGCCACCGATGACGATCGCGATTTCCGCGCCGTCGCGGACGACTGCCGCGATCTCGCGGGCGATGGCGTGCACGACGTCGGGGTCGACACCGAGACCCCCGCCACCGGCGAACGCCTCTCCGGACAGCTTCAGCATGAAGCGTCCGCGCACCTTGCCGTCGTCGCGCTTGTGGTCACCTGTTGCGGCGTCCGCGCCCTTGTTCATGGAGATTCTCCTCGTACACATACGAAGAAGGCCATTGCCGGTGGGTCTGGTGTCCCTCAGCGGCAATGGCCTCCTCGTCAGATCTGCGGTCGTACGGCGGTGTGCGGCCGTCGACTGCACCAGACCCTATCGGGGTCCACCGTTTTTCGCGGACGGACTCAGATGCCGACCTTGATGCGCGCGAAGCGCTTCAGGGTGACACCGGCCTCGTCCAGGACCTTCTGGACGGACTTCTTGTTGTCCAGCGCGTACGGCTGGCCAAGAAGGGTGGCCTCCTTGAAGAAGCCGTTGACGCGACCCTCGACGATCTTCGGGAGCGCGGCCTCGGGCTTGCCCTCGGCGCGCGTGGTCTCCTCGGCGACGCGGCGCTCGGCCTCGACGACCTCGGCCGGGACGTCCTCGCGGGACAGGTACTTCGGCGCGAAGGCGGCGATGTGCTGGGCGATGCCCTTGGCCAGCTCGGCGTCGGCCTTGTCCAGCTCGACCATGACACCGATCTGCGGCGGCAGGTCGGGCATGGTGCGGTGCATGTACACGGACACGAAGGCACCCTGGAACTGCGCGAAGCGGTCCAGGACGATCTTCTCGCCGAGGTTGGCGTTGGCCTCGTCCACGTACGCCTGGACGGTCTTGCCGGGCTCGATCTCGGACGCGAGCAGCGCCTCGATGTCGGCCGGGGAGGTCGCGGCGACGTGGGCGGCGAGCGCGTTGGCGACGGCCTGGAACTTGTCACCCTTGGCGACGAAGTCGGTCTCGCACTTCAGCTCGACCAGCACGCCGGACGTCTTGTCCTCGGAGACGAGGGAGACGACCGCGCCGTTCTCGGCAGAACGGCCTTCGCGCTTGGCGACGCCCTTCTGACCCTTGATACGGAGGGCCTCGACGGCTCCGTCGACGTTGCCGTCGGCCTCGTCGAGCGCCTTCTTGCAGTCCATCATGCCGGCGCCGGTGAGCTCACGGAGCTTCTTGACGTCAGCGGCGGTGTAGTTCGCCATGAGTCTGTATTTCTCTCTCGAAGTCTGAAAGATCTACGGGTGAACGGCGGGGGCGGTGCTTGTGGCACCTGCCCCCGCCGTCTTCAGCCGTGACGGGTGTCAGGCCTGCTCGGCGTCCGCGTCCGCGGCCGGAGCCTCGGCGACGGGGGCCTCAGCCGCGGGGGCCTCGGCAGCAGCCTCGGCGGCGGGGGCCTCGGCGGCCTCCGCGTCCGCGACCTTCTCGGTCTCGGCGGAGGTCTGGACCTCGGCGTCGGCCTTCTTGTCGCCCTCGAGCAGGTCGCGCTCCCACTCGGCGAGCGGCTCGCCGGCAGCCTTCTCGCCCGGCTTCGAGTCGCCGGTCGCAGCGCCGGAGCGGGCGATGAGGCCCTCGGCGACGGCGTCGGCGATCACGCGGGTGAGCAGGGTGACGGAGCGGATCGCGTCGTCGTTGCCCGGAATCTTGTAGTCGACCTCGTCGGGGTCGCAGTTGGTGTCGAGGATCGCGACGACCGGGATGTGGAGCTTGCGCGCCTCACCGACGGCGATGTGCTCCTTCTTGGTGTCGACGATCCAGACGGCGCTCGGCACCTTCTGCATCTCGCGGATACCACCGAGGGTCTTCTCCAGCTTGGCCTTCTCGCGGGAGAGAACCAGGAGCTCCTTCTTGGTGAGGCCGGAGGCGGCCACGTCCTCGAAGTCGATGAGCTCAAGCTCCTTCAGACGCTGAAGGCGCTTGTAGACGGTGGAGAAGTTGGTGAGCATGCCACCGAGCCAACGCTGGTTGACGTACGGCATGCCGACGCGCGTCGCCTGCTCGGCGATGGCCTCCTGGGCCTGCTTCTTCGTACCCACGAACATGATGGAGCCGCCGTGGGCGACGGTCTCCTTGACGAACTCGTAGGCGCGGTCGATGTACGACAGCGACTGGAGCAGGTCGATGATGTAGATGCCGTTGCGCTCGGTGAAGATGAAGCGCTTCATCTTCGGGTTCCAGCGACGGGTCTGGTGACCGAAGTGGACGCCGCTTTCCAGCAGCTCCCGCATCGTGACGACGGCCATGGCCGTACTCCTTGAGGTGCTCGGTTATCGCGACCGCAGGATTGCTGTCGCGCCTGACGCCCCGACGCGCCGTGCCACGAAGGACCGAGGAGCGCGGCCACCTTCCGGAGGGAGGTGGCGGGGCGTGCGAAGTCGACCCGGTGACCCGGATCGCCAGAAGAAGTGTACGGGACCCGCCGGGTGCCGGGTGACGGCGCTGTCCACAACCGGCCGGTAGTCCACAGATCCGGTCCATGATCCCCACGGGTCCGCGGGGCGGGGGACGGTGGCGGCATGCGATTCACATCTGAACGGGCCCGTTCCCGGAACCGGGTCGCCCGCTCTGCCGCGCGCCGCGGTACGCCGGCCGGCGGGACCCGGTGGCGGGCCGGCAGGGCGGTGGTGGCCGTGGTGGCCGCCTCGGGGTTCCTGCTCATGGGGCTGCTCGCGATGGGATGCGGCGGGCTGTACGCCCTGGCGGCGGAACGGCCGCCTCCGAGCGGGGCGGGGGCTGCGGGTGGAGCGGGTGGGGCTGAAACTTCGGGGGAGCCGGGGGGCTCGGGAGCTCCGGCCGGCGGCGCGTCGCCCGGTGCGGCGGATGGCCGTACGCCCGTGCCGGTGGATCCGGCCGGTGGACGGGTCTGGCCGCTGGAGGGGCGCCCCCCGGTTCTACGGGGGTGGGAGCCGCCCGCCACGGAGTACGGGCGGGGGCATCGCGGGGTGGACCTCGGTGCCGGACCGGGTGCGCAGGTACTCGCAGCCGCTGCGGGCCGGGTGTCCTTCGCGGGCGGCGTCGCGGGGCGCGCCGTGGTCGTGATCGAGCTGGCGGGGACGGGCGATCCGCCGCTGCGGACCACCTACGAGCCGGTGCGCCCGCTGGTCGCGAAGGGCGACGAGGTCACGGCGGGCCAGGTGGTGGCGGTCATGTCGGCCGGGCCGTTCCACTGCGCGTCCGGCTGTCTGCACTGGGGCCTGCGGCACGCGGACGCGTATCTGGACCCGCTGTCTCTGCTGCCGCCGTCACTGCTGCGGCGCGGACCGTCCCGGCTGCTGCCGGTGTCGGGGGTGCCCGTACCCCGCACCGTCGTCCGTGGGTTCCGGTCACGGCAGTGAGCATCTGAGACGGGGAGGCCGACGAGGGCATCAGCCCTGGTCGAGCATCTGAGCCGGGGAGGCCGGCGAGGTCGTCAGCCCTGGTTGCCGCGGATGCCTCGCACGCCGTTCAGCACCATGGCGACGGCGGTGTCCGCGATCACGCCGGGCTCCTCCGCCACACTCAGCTCGATACGGCGGACCGCCGCGTCCACGGAGCCTTGGAGCAGCATGGCCGCAAGCCGGGGCTGGTCGTGCCCGAGGTCGCTGAGCGCGTCCACGATCATGGCGATCAGACCGCCGTGCGCCGCCCGGATCTTCTCGCGGGCGCCCGCATCCAGCTCGCTCGCCGAGATCGCGACGACGGCCCGGTGGCGACGGTCGCCGACGAGATCGAGCTGCCGCCGGACATACGCCTCGATCTTCTCCCCGGGCGTCCCTGCCCGCTCCATCGCACTCTCGACCTCGGCCGCCCACACGGGGAAGTCGACGGCACAAAGCTCTTCGACCACGGCGGCGCGGGAGCGGAAGTACTCGTAGACGGAGGACCGGGCGAGGCCCGTGCGTTCGGCGAGGGCGGGGAAGGTCAACGCCTCCGTGCCTCCCTCGGACAGCAGGGAGCGCGCTGCGTCCAGGAGGGCGCCGCGCTGCATGGTCCGGTGCTCGGCCACGGAGGCCGCTCGAATCCTGGGCACACCACCACTCTACGGCGGGCGGTGTTCACGAGGGGGGCGGGCGGCCCCGATCGTTGGCCGAAGCACTCCCACCGCGAGGCTGCGCGGGACCGGCATGGGGCCCGCCCATGGCCTGCACGGCCGTCTCAGCGTCCGGCGTCGGCCAGCTTCGCGCGCAGTTGCAGCACCGACTTGGTGTGAATCTGACTGACCCGGCTCTCGGTGACCCCGAGGACGTTGCCGATCTCGGCGAGGGTGAGGCCCTCGTAGTAGTAGAGCGTGACGACCGTCTTCTCGCGGTCCGGGAGGGTGTTGATCGCGCGGGCGAGGAGCCTTCTGAGCTCATGGTCCTCGGCCACTTCCACCGGGTTGTCGGCGGCGGTGTCCTCCAGCGTGTCCATCAGGCTCAGACGGTCGCCTCCCTCACCGCCGACGTGAAGCAGCTCCTCCAGCGCGACGACGTTGGCGAGCGACAACTGACTGAAAACCGCGTGCAGTTCCTCCAGTGCGATGCCCATCTCGGCGGCGACCTCCGTCTCCGAGGGGGTGCGTCGCAGTTGAGCCTCCAGGGTGGCGTAGGCGCGCTCCACCGCCCGCGCCTTCTGGCGCACGGAGCGCGGGATCCAGTCCAACGCCCGCAGTTCGTCGATCATCGCGCCCCGGATGCGGGTGATCGCATAGGTCTCGAACTTGATCGCGCGCTCGATGTCGAACTTCTCGATCGCGTCGATCAGCCCGAAGACCCCGGAGGAGACGAAGTCCGCCTGCTCGACGTTGGACGGCAGGCCCACGCTCACCCGGCCGGCGACGTACTTCACCAGGGGCGAGTAGTGCAGGATCAGCTGTTCCCGCAGCCGCCCGTCGCCCGTGGTCTTGTACGAACGCCACAACTCGTCGAGCGAGGAGGGGGCGGGCGGGCGCACAGTGCCACGCGCAGCCGGTGGCGCTGCCGCGCGGTCAGACCCGGAGGTGTGCTGGGGCATGTGGTGCCTTGAGCCGTTCTGCCGTGAAGTGCTGGGGGACTTGTTTCTGGGCCGGAATCCTTGTGAGCGTAGCGTGACTGAGGTGTCGCGGTCCGCGCAGGACAGGAGATCGGTGCTGCGCGCTTCCCGGCGAACGGACATGGAGCGTGACGCGGCGGCGGACACGATTGCGCACCTGGGCGAGAACATGACCGACCTCCGGGGCCGCCGCCTCACGCGCCGGCCCCGGAGGTGTCACTGAAGGATCCACCGAGGTCATCGGCATCACCTTTTCACCCGAATGCCCCAGGTCAAGAATCGCCTCGCCGCGCGTCGCCATTGCATGTCGGCCGCTTCGTCAACCTCCATCCATCGCCTTCGCGTTCGACGAACCCCAGTGAGTGCAGTTCGTACAGCTTGCCGAGCGCCTCGTCCGCACTCGTGGCCGCGGCGCGCGCGACCTCCCGTCCGTTGACGAATCCATGGGCCGGCAGGGCGTCAAGCACCCTGCCGCAAACGGGATCCAGGTAGTCGCGGGGCAGCATCGGACCGTGCCTCGGCGGAGCCAGATCCCCGATGTCCCCGACCAGCTCGGCAACTTCCGCAGCGTCCGTCACCAGCACGCCCTCGCCCCGCAGGAGTTCGTGGACGCCTGCCGACAGACCGCTGGTGGCGGGGCCCGGTACGCCCATGGTGTAGCGGCCGAGCCGTTGCGCGCTGCGCGCCGTGACGAGTGAACCGCTGCGGTACTCGGCCTCGACGACGACGGTTCCCCGCGTCAACGCGGCGATCACCCTGTTCCTGAGAATGAATCTGCTGCGGGTGGGATGCTCCGCCGGCGGCAGTTCACCGAGGACGAGCCCCTGTTCGACCACGCGTCCGATCAGCTCGGCATGACCGCGCGGGTAGGCGACATCCACCCCGCAGGCCAGTACCGCCATCGTCGCGCCACCGGCAGCCAGGGCGCCGCGGTGAGCCGCCCCGTCGACCCCGAAGGCCGCGCCCGAGACGACCACCCACCCCCGCTCCGCGAGACCCGCGCCGAGCGCCGTCGCCATATGAGCCCCGTACGGCGTGCAGGCGCGGGCTCCGACCACGGCGACCGAGCGCAGCGCCCAGAGCCGCAGATCGGGCCTCCCCCGCACCCAGAGCCCTGTCGGCCTGGCGTCGCCCAGGTCGTCGAGCTGACTCGGCCATTCCCGGTCACCGGGGCAGATGAAGCGCCCGCCCACCGAGGCCACCGCCGCCAGGTCCCGCTCGGGCTCGGCGGTCCGGGCCCGCAGCCGGTAGCCGGCCAACCGCCTCGCGGTCATCCCGCTCAACTGCTCGGCCGATCCGTCCCGGGTGGCGATCCGCCGCATCAGCTCCGTGCCACCGCACTCACGCAGCCAGCGTCCGCCTCGTACGTCCCCCGGCTCCATGACCCGGGTCAGTGCCGCCCGCGCCAGCCGCTCCCGGTCGCTCACCCCGCCGCGGGATCCTGTCCCGTCGGACATCCGCCGCTCACCGGCCGCCCGCCCGTGCGACGCGCCGGTCCGCTTCGCTCCCCCGGCAGCGTCCGCGCAGCCCTCCGCCCGTTGCCCGGTCATGACGCCCCCGATGTCATCGGGACCCCGCGCGGAATCCCGGTCCGAAGTTCCAGGGCCACCCCGATGTCCGAGGCGTCCGGGCGGTCGGCTCCGCGCAGATCGGCGACCGTCCACGCCACCCGCAGCACCCGGTCCAGGCCGCGCGCCGTGAGCATGCCCCGCTCCATGTCCCGCTCGGCGGCCATCAGCGCACCCGGCGCCGCGACCAGCCGGGTCCGCAGCTCATGCCCGGGCACCTCGCTGTTCGTGGTCCACGGGGTGCCCGCCAGCCGCTCCGCGGCCCGCTCCCTGGCCCGGAGCACCCGGGCGGCGACCGTCTCGGTCGACTCGCCCCGGCCGCCCCGGCCCATCAGGTCCTCACGTCTGACGGGGTCCACGGTCACCCGCAGGTCCACCCGGTCGAGCAGCGGTCCGGAGAGCCTGGCCTGGTACCGGCGGACCGCCGAGGGCGGGCAGTCGCATCCAGCCCCGCTCAGGGTGTGCCGCCCGCAGGGGCAGGGGTTGGCGGCGAGCACCATCAGGAAGCGGGCCGGCAGCCGTACCACCCCGGCGCTGCGTGCTACCACCACATGCCCCGACTCCAGCGGCTGACGCAGCGCGTCCAGTGCCCGTACGGAGAATTCCGGAGCCTCGTCCAGAAAGAGAATCCCGCGATGCGCCAGCGAGACCGCGCCGGGCCGTGGCAGCCCGTTTCCCCCGCCGACCAGCGACTGCATGGTCGCGGAGTGGTGCGGTGCGCAGTAGGGCGGGCGGGAGACCAGGGGTTCGCCCGGCGGCAGGATGCCCGCAACCGAGTGCACCGCGGTCACCTCAAGGGATTCCTGCCTGCTCAGCGGCGGCAGGATGGCGGGCAGCCGTTCGGCCAGCATGGTCTTGCCCGCGCCCGGCGGTCCTGACAGCAGAAGGTGGTGTCCGCCCGCCGCCGCGACCTCCAGGGCCTTGCGCGGCCGCTCCTGACCCGCGACGTCGGCCAGATCCGGCCAGGTGCCCTCGCCGTGCGCCGACCCCCTGGCGAGCCCGGTGCCCATCCCCGCGCCGGGCACCATCAGCCCGGCCAGCATGGTGTCGGGACGCCCCTGGTCGTGGGCCGCCGCCTCGTCGGGCACCGGTTCGTCGCAGAGCACGGCGATCAACTGCCGCAGGCTCCGGACTCCGAGCACGGAGACCCCGGGCACCAGAGCCGCCTCACCCGCGGTCTGCTCGGGTACGACCACCTGCCGGTACCCGGCCTCCGCCGCGGCCAGGACGGCGGGCAGAACCCCGCGCACCGGCCGCACCCGGCCGTCCAACCCCAGCTCCCCGATCATCACCACATCGGCGATGGAGGCGGGGGCGATCCGCTCCGCCGCGCCGAGCACCGCACAGGCGACGGCGAGATCGAATCCCGAACCGCTTTTGGGCACCGAGGCCGGGGACAGTCCCACCGTGAGCTTCTTCTGCGGCCACTCCGAACCGGAATTGACCACGGCGGCCCTGACCCGGTCCCGGCTCTCCACCAGGCTCTTGTCCGGCAGACCCACCAGGGTGAACGCCGCGACCCCGGCCTCCAGGTCCGCCTGGACCTCCACCACCACGCCCTCGACACCGACCAGTGCCACCGAGCAGGCCCGCGCGAACCCCATCAGGCCACCCCCCGCGCATGCTCGGCCAGGGGCGCACCGCGCCTGGGCAGCACCACACCGACCAGGTCGATCCGCACCCCGCCGGGCGGCGGACCGCCGTGGCGGGCCAGCCAGAGCTCGGCCAGCCGCCGCAGACGGTCCGCCTTGGCCGGAGTGACCCCGGCCATCGGGTGCTCGAAAGCCCCCTCCCTGCGGGTCTTCACCTCACAGATGACGAGAGCGTCACCGTCCTTCGCGACGATGTCGATCTCGCCGGCGCGACAGCGCCAGTTCCGTTCGAGTACGGACATGCCGGCATCGGTCAGCAGCCGTGCCGCCAGATCCTCGCCGTACCGCCCGAGTGCCCCCCGTGCGTTCATATCGGCACCACCTCCGGCACCGACTGTGACGCGTCTGCCCCCAACTAGTGGATCTTGGTGGACAACTCAGCCGTTGTGGACAACTCAGCCACCCGGAAGCTCGAGATCGCTCTTGTTGAGCTCCTCGATGTTGACGTCCTTGAACGTCAGAACCCGTACCTGTTTGACGAACCGTGCGGGCCGGTACATGTCCCAGACCCAGGCATCCGCCATGGACACCTCGAAGAACACCTCACCCTGGACCGAGTGCACCTGCATCTCGTAGTCGTTGGTGAGGTAGAAGCGCCGTTCGGTCTCGATCACATATTTGAACAGACCGACGACATCGCGGTACTCCCGGTAGAGCTTCAGCTCCATCTCGGTCTCGTACTTCTCGAGGTCCTCGGCGCTCATTGGCATGTTCCCCTTCAGCCGTGCGTTCCCCCATTGTGCGCCAGGGCCCGGCTCCCCGGTCGCTCAGGCGATTTCGGGGGCGAGAACCAGTGGCGTACGCGGAGGACCGTCGTCGAGCAGCGTGCGCAGCAGCTCGGCGAGTCTGGTCGGGTACACCGTCTCACGCGCCGCCGACAGTTCGGCGGAGGTCCACCACCTCAGACCCGCGACACTGCGGCGTTCCAGCCCTGTCTGCCCGCTGGTGTCCGTCGCGGTCTGCGTCGTGCGGGCCAGGAAGTACCACTCGTCCTGGTCCCAGCGCCGCCCGTCGAACGGAAAGGAGCACATCCGCTTCCAGAGCAGCGGGCCCAGCTCGACGTCCGTGATCCCGGTTTCCTCGGCCAGCTCCCGCAGGGCTGCCTGCTCCCGGGTCTCGTCGCCCTCAAGACCGCCGCCGGGGGTGAACCACCAGGTGCTCGCCGGGTCCTCCGGTTCGAACCCGTGCATCAGCAGAATGCGGTCGTCCGGATCGAGGAGCACCAGGCGGGCGACCTTGCGCGCCTCAGCGGGCACCGACGGTCGCCTTCCCCTGCTTGTTCCGCTTCGACCGGGCGGACCGCGCCGCGACCGGCCCGTACACGGCACCGCCCAGGATGAGCACCACGCCCGCGGCCATGGCACCGAGCTGAAGCTTCAGCGGCCCCTCGGACGACACCCCGCCGGGCAGCGCCGCGAAGGTCTGGGGCCGTCCGATCATGCCGCCCAGCGGCCAGGCGACGGCGTCCACCCGGGCCCGTACGGCGCTGCGCGGCACCGAACCCTGCCCGCTCTCCTCCAGGTGAACCCGGGAGTCCTGCGAGACCGTGCGGTCATCTCCCAGGAGGAAGAGCTTCCCCTCCGGCACCTCGGCCGTGAAATCGATCGCCGAGGCCGGGTCCCCCGCCTCAAGATACGTTTCCGCCACGGGTATGCCGTTGACCGTGAGGCGGCCGTCCTTCTCGCAGCAGGCGACCTTGTCGCCACCGATCCCGACGACCCGCTTCACCATCGGCATGTCACCCCACGCCTGATCGGTGAACACCACCACATCACCCCGGCGGACCTCACTGCCGTCCACCCGCTGCGCGAGGACCCGGTCGCCCGCCTTCACCGTCGGGCTCATCGACTCGGTCGGCACCGTGTACGGCCGGTACACCACGGCCGCCCAGGCGAAGCCGCCGAGAAAGAGCACACAGCCGACGGCGACGGCCAGCCCCGACAGCTTGCTGCCGAGCCGGCCGTTGCCCTCACCCGTACGTCCTGTTGCACTCATCGCAGCGTCCCCCATCGGAGATCGACAATCGCTGATCCGAGTCGGCACCCTACCCGGCGGTACGCCCGCTGGTCAGCCTCCGGCGGCGCCACAGCACGAGAGGCAGCGCGCCCGCGACACCGAACGCCCCGGGGGCCAGGCCCGCCGCCGCGTCGATCCCCGACTGGTCGAAGGTGTCCGGGACCGACAGCATCGACCAGCGATTGATCGGCCACGCCACCACCACGGCCCGTCCCACCACGTCCTCGACGGGCACGAAACCCTTGGTGGCTTCCTCGGTGTGATAGCGCGAGTCCCACGAGTCCTGCCGGTGGTCGCCCATCACCCAGATCTTTCCGTCGGGCACTTTGAACGGCCCGAAGGGCTTGTCGTCGCACGCCGAGTTGCCCGGGAAGATGTACGGCTCGTCGAGCGCCTTCCCGTTCACCTTGACGGGGCCGCCCTTCGCGCACTCCACTGTGTCGCCGCCGACCGCGATCGTGCGCTTGATCAGGTCCTTCTCCTGGGCCGACGGCATCAGGCCGATGAAGCTCAGGAAGTCCTGCACCACATTCGACTCGGGAGTCGGCTCCCCGGCCAGCCAGTTGTCGGGATCGTGGAACACCACTACTTCACCGCGCTCGGGCTCCGAGCCGAACCACGGCGTCAGCTTGTCCACCAGCACCCGGTCGCCCCGCTGAAGCGTGTCCTGCATCGAGTCCGAGGGAATCGAGAACGCCTGCACCAGAAACGTCTTGATCAGCAACGCAAGGACGAGCGCGATACCGATAAGAAGGGGCAGCTCCTTCCAGAAGGGCCGCTGCTTCCGCGCCTTCCTCCCGCCCCCGTCTCCTTCCCCGTCCCTGTCCCCGTCCCCGTCCCCGTCCCCGTCCTGCGTCTCCGCAAGAGGGTCCGCATCGGGAGTCGTAGCGGGCGCGTCCGAAACCGGAGCCTGCGCAGGCACGTCGGGAACCTGAACCTCCGCAGGCGCGTCCGGAACCTGCGTCTCCTCCGGCGGACCGGCGACAGGGTCGGCGGGCT
The DNA here is from genome assembly GCF_036013915.1 of Streptomyces sp. NBC_00464. Taxonomy (NCBI): domain Bacteria; kingdom Bacillati; phylum Actinomycetota; class Actinomycetes; order Kitasatosporales; family Streptomycetaceae; genus Streptomyces; species Streptomyces sp. NBC_00464. Next base: position 1,610,037 of record NZ_CP107899.1, read on the forward strand.
GGTCACGCCACTCCCCAGGCTCTCCGTGTCCAGGTCGCGCACCGGCAGCCATGTCACTCACGTTCCAGTCCTCACTCTGCGGCCCACACCTGTTCCAGGGTCCGTTCGTTCGAGCCCACTGCCTCGAACAACGAACGGGAGTTCCGCAGGGGCACTGCGTCCCAGGCCGCCTTGTCGTCAGCGGGCCACCGGGCATCCCACCACCGAAAACCGCCCTCCGGTTGCTCAACGTGCTCGCCGAGCAACCGGAGGGCGGTTCAACCGTGCCATCCGGTGCCCGCGTCGCAGGCACCGGCGTCTTTCCTCACACACCGTACGTCGTGGCACACATCGACGCGGCAGAGAGTCAGCGGCGACCGAAGTTCGCGAAGCCCACACCCCCGACGGCCGCAGCAAAAGCGACTACGACTTTCATCGGGGAAATACGTGTCGCGTCTTCCCCACCGCGGAGCTGTGGAGCTGTGGACTTGTGCAGTTGTGGAAAATCGGCCGACTTGACCGTACGAAGAACGCCCGGCAGGCGCCTGTCATTTACTCGATCTTGGCAACGCCTTGATCGCACCGATATCCCGACACCCTGACGAATCAGCACGATTCAACGGATCATGACGAGCCGTCGCCCGCTACTGCCGGACGGAGTCACGCTCGGCCCGCCTGCGCCGCCAGAGCACGAGCGGCACGGCTCCGGCGATACCGATCGCACCCGGCGCCGCGCCCATCGCGGCGTTCAGCCCCGGCTGGTCGAAGGTCTTCGGGATCGGCAGGGTCGCCCAGCGGTTGACCGGCCACGCGATGACCACGGCCCGGCCGACCACCTCGTCGACGGAGACGGTGCCGCCGCCCGGCAGCTCCTGGTGGTAGCGGGAGTCGAGGGAGTTCTGGCGGTGGTCGCCCATGACCCAGATGCGGTCCTTGGGGATCTTGATCGGCCCGAACGGCTTGTCGTTGCAGGGAGTGTTGCCCTCGAAGATGAACGACTTGTCGTCGAGCGCCTTGCCGTTGACCGTGACCGGCCCGTTCTCCTTGCACTCCACCGTGTCACCGCCGATCGCGATGACGCGCTTGATCAGGTCCTTCTCCTCGGCCGACGGCATCAGACCGATGAAACTGAGGAACTTCTGCACCACGTTCGGATCGGGTGCGGTGGTGTCCTCAAGCCAGCCGCCCGGGTCGTGGAAGACGACCACTTCACCGCGCTCGGGCTCCGAGCCGAACCACGGCGTCAGCTTGTCGACCAGCACCCGGTCGCCCCGCTGAAGCGTGTTCTGCATCGAGTCCGAGGGGATCGAGAACGCCTGCACCAGGAATGTCTTGATCAACAACGCAAGGATGAGCGCGATACCGATAAGGAGGGGCAGCTCCTTCCAGAAGGAGCGGGGCTTCTTCTGCGCCGTGCTGCCGCCGCTCGGGGTGCCGCCGTCACTCCCCGTCGAGTCCGCCGTCCCGGCGGGCTCGGAATTCCCCGGATTGTCCGGCCGGTCCTCGGGTTCGTCGTGTCCGGATCGCGCGCCGACCGCCAAATCCCCCACATCCACTCCTTATTCCGTGCCACCGCCTGCGCCCTAGCCGGTGCAGGCCCACCACTCCCATAACGAGCGGGAGTTCCGCAGGGGTCGGGAGCCGGATCAATCCATTGGGATCCGGAGACACACTATTCGACGGTACGGCGGCAGCCGCCGTCCCGGCGCGCGCGTCCGGGACCGAGGAGAACGCCGAACGTTCCTCCAGCTCGTGCCAGTGCCCGAAGGGCCAGGCGATCACCACGGCCCGCCCCACGACCGCATCCTCGGAAACCGTGCCGTTGCCTGTCTTGTCCAGGTGGAAGCGCGAATCGGCAGAATTGGAGCGGTGGTCCCCCATCACGAAGATTCTTCCGACTGGAACCTTTACCTCGAATTTGATCGTGGAAGGCGAATCGCCGGGATAGATGTAGGGCTCGTCGACCGCCACCCCGTTGACGGTGAGCCTGCCGTCCTTCGCGCAGCACTTCACCGTGTCGCCGCCGACGGCGACCACCCGCTTGATCAGATCCTGCTCGTCGTCGGAGGGCAACAGCCCGATGAAGGTCAGTACCTCTTTCACCTGCTTGATGACGACGGGTGACTCCTCGGACTCTCCCACCGGGTTCGGCGGCGGCCAGTCCGAAGGGTTCTTGAACACGACGACGTCGCCGCGCTGCGGCTTGGACCCGAACCAGGGCGTCAGCTTGTCCACGAGCACCCGGTCACCGATCCGGATGGTCTGTTCCATGGACCCGGACGGGATCACGAAGGCCTGCACCAGAAAGGTCTTGAGTACCAGCGCGATCAGCAGTGCGACGGTGATGAGAAGGGGGATCTCCTTCACCGCCGACCTGCGCCGCTTCCGCTTCACCTTGCGGGCCAGCTTGCGCCGCTCCGCGCGAGTGGGCAGCGAGCGCGCGGCCGTCGGCCGGGTGCCGGTGGGCAGCGGAGTCTCCGGATCCGCGGCGCCGTGCCTCCGCCCGCGGTTACCCATGCGCCGAACCGGGCGCCGGTATTCCGTCGAAGTCCGCGGTGTCCGGCACGGACCCCAGGCGGCCCAGCGGCCAGCCGAACCAGTCGGCCCGCCCGATCACCTTGTCGACGGGGACCATGCCGCCGCCCGGTTCACCCAGGTGGTCGCGGGAGTCCCGGGAATTGCTCCGGTGGTCGCCCATCATCCACAGCGTCCCGTCGGGCACCACGATGTCGAACGGCACCCGGGACGGCGCGTCCCCCGCGAACAGGTAGTCCTCGTTCACGGGCCGGCCGTTCACCTCGACCCTTCCGCGCTTGTCGCAGCAGACCACCCGGTCACCCCCCACACCCACCACTCGCTTCACGAAGTCGGTCTCGGCGGGCTCCGCGAACCCGAGGGAAGCCGCCGCACCGTGCAGCAGCCCGGTCACGGGGTTCTCCGGCGGCGTCTCCTGGACGAAGGATCCGGTGCCGTCGAAGACCACCACGTCGCCGCGCTGGGGTACGGAGCCGAAACGGTACGCCAGTTTATTGACGAGCACCCGGTCCCCGACCTGCAGAGTGGACTCCATCGAGCCACTGGGGATCAGGAAGGGCTGCACCACGAAGTTGCTGAAGAGCAGCACGCCGACCGAGCAGACAGCACCGAGCGCAAGGGTGCGGCGCCATGACATCGAGGTGGTCAACCGGCCCGGGATACGCGAGAAGCGCGACCCCTCCTCCGGCCCCGTAGCGGGTGCGGAGGAGCGGTCGCGCTCCTGAGGCTTTGCTTCCGTGTCCATCGGGGCCAGAGCTTATCCGGCCGTCCTGTGGACCAGGGAGTCAGCTCAGCGGTCGCGCTTCTCCTTGATCTTCGCGGCCTTGCCGCGCAGCTCACGGAGGAAGTACAGCTTGGCGCGACGGACGTCGCCGCGCGTGATCAGCTCGATCTTCTCGAAGATCGGGCTGTGCACGGGGAAGGTGCGCTCGACGCCGACGCTGAAGGAGACCTTGCGGACCGTGAAGGTCTCGCTGATGCCCGCGCCCTGACGGCGGATGACAATGCCCTTGAACTGCTGGATACGGGAGCGGTTGCCCTCGATCACGCGGACGTGGACGTTGACGGTGTCGCCGGAGCGGAACGCCGGGACGTCGGTGCGCACCGAAGCGGCATTGACGTCATCGAGCAGGGAAGCCATGGTGTCTGCTTTCTTCGCCGATGCCACAGGTCATCGACGGGAGAGTGGTGAGTTCAGGGTGCTGATCGCGTCGGACGGGCGTCGGGACCATCCCCGTATGAGGGGAAACACATTGGCCGCTTTCCCCCTGTGGCAGGGGCGCACGCGGACGTACAGCAGCTGCCTATTCTTCCACGGCTTGGGGCCTGCGCCAAAATCGGCCGCCGGGCTCCGGTGACCAGCCGAGGATGGAGAGCATCTCCCGGTCCTTCTTGTCGAAGGCCGTCGCCTCGCAGCGCTCGATCAGATCGGGTCGGTGGAGTGCGGTACGACGGAAGGCCTCGTCCCGGCGCCAGCGCGCGATCCGCCCGTGATGGCCGCTGAGCAGCACGTCCGGGATCTCCCGGCCACGCCACTCGGGCGGCTTGGTGTAGACGGGGCCCTCCAGCAGGTTCGCCATCGCGCCGGGCGCGAAGGAGTCGTCCCGGTGCGACTCGGCGTTGCCGAGCACGCCGGGCAGCAGCCGGGCCACCGCTTCCGTGATCACGAGCACCGCGGCTTCGCCGCCGGCCAGCACGTAGTCGCCGATGGACACCTCGACGACCGGCACCCGGGTGGCGTACTCCTCCGTCACCCGCCGGTCGATGCCCTCGTAGCGGGCCGGGGTGAAGATCAGCCAGGGCCGCCCGGAAAGCTCGACGGCCAGCTCCTGGGTGAAGGGCCGGCCACTCGGCGTGGGCACCACGAGTACCGGGGAGTGCGCCCCCGACTCGTAACCGTCCGCCAGGGTCTGGTCCAGTGCTTCGCCCCACGGCTCGGTCTTCATGACCATGCCGGGGCCGCCGCCGTAGGGGGTGTCGTCGACCGTGTTGTGGCGGTCGTACGTCCACTCCCGCAGGTCATGCACATGCACGTCGAGGCGCCCGCGTGCGCGGGCCTTGCCGACGAGCGAGACGTTCAGCGGTTCCAGGTACTCGGGGAAGATCGTGACGACGTCGAGGCGCATCAGACGTCTTTCCCGGATTCGACGGAACCCTCGCCGGAAGGCGCGGACCCGGACTCGGAAGGCGCGGACTCGGACTCGGCCGCCGCCTCCTCGTCACGCGTGGACACCACGATCGCCTGGCTCTCGTCGATCAGACCGGGCGGCGGTGTGATCACCGCGCGCTGCTCCTCCAGGTCGATCTCGGTGACGATCTCCTCGACGAACGGGATCATCACCTCGGTGCCGTCGGGACGCTCCACGATGAAGAGGTCCTGGGACGGCAGGTGCGTGATCTCGGTGATCCGGCCGATCTCGGTACCGTCGGCGAGGACCACGTCCAGGTCCATCAGCTGATGGTCGTAGAACTCCTCGGGATCCTCCGGGAGCTCCGCCGGATCCACATCCGCGATCAGCAGCGTGTTGCGCAGCGCCTCGGCGCCCGTACGGTCCCGTACGCCCTCGAAACGCAGCAGCAGCCTGCCGCTGTGCACCCGGCCGGTCTCGATCGTCAGCGGCCCCGTCGAGGCCGGCTCGGTGGCCAGTACGGCGCCGGGCCCGAGCCGGAGCTCCGGCTCGTCCGTGCGCACCTCGACGGTGACCTCGCCCTTGATCCCGTGGGCGCGACCGATCCGTGCGACTACCAACTGCACCTTGTGTCTCTCCTGTCGTACGACGACGGGCCGGGGTGGGCGCATGGCCCTCCCCGGCCCGTGCCGGTGTTCAACTCTGTCAGCGAACCTGGTCCACATCGACGAGGTCGACGCGGATACCACGGCCGCCGATGGCGCCCACGACGGTACGCAGCGCGCGTGCGGTGCGACCGTTGCGGCCGATCACCTTGCCGAGGTCATCGGGGTGAACCCGAACCTCGAGCACGCGTCCACGACGCAGATCGCGCGAGGCGACCTGCACGTCGTCGGGGTTGTCAACGATGCCTTTCACGAGGTGCTCGAGAGCCTCCTCGAGCATGCTCAGGCCTCGGTCGACTCGGCGGGCGCAGCTGCGTCAGCAGCGTCGTCCGCCTTCTTGTCGGCCTTCTTCGCCTTCTGCGTGATGGCCTCGCCCTTGGACTCCTCACCGATGTCCTTGGTGAGGGCCTCGAACAGGGCGCGCTTGTCAGCCTTGGGCTCCGGCTGCAGCAGCGGCGCGGGGGCCGGAAGGCCCTTGTGCGCCTGCCAGTCACCGGTGAGCTTCAGGATCGCGAGAACCGGCTCGGTCGGCTGGGCGCCGACGGACAGCCAGTACTGCGCGCGCTCTGCGTTGACCTCGATGCGCGAGGGGTTCTGTACCGGGTGGTACAGGCCGATCTCCTCGATGGCCCGACCATCACGGCGGGTACGGGAGTCGGCGACGACGATGCGGTAGTGAGGCGAACGGATCTTGCCCAGACGCTTCAGCTTGATCTTGACTGCCACGGAAGTGGTGTCTCCTGGTCTATGACGTGGTTGGGCACAACAAAGATGCCACGTGGGGTTGCGGTACTCGGAGTGCCCGATGGACGCGTCAGCCGGAGGAGAGAGGGGTCCTATGCGACTGTCGAGTACAGCTGTCCATTGTGCCACACCACATCGCCTCACCCCACCGCGACCACTGCCTCCGGGATCCGGAACGGCTTTCCGCAGCCGCCGCAGACGATCGGGGCCTGCGCGAGGACCGACGGAACGACGCGCACATTGCGACCGCAGTCGCAGACGGCCTTGACCCGCACGCCTCCTCCGGAGGAACCGTGCCGGGCCGCGGGGCCGCGGAAGGAGCGCTTGGTGTCGGCGGCGGTGGCGACGGTGTGCGCCTTGAGGGCACGCTGCAGCCGTTCCATCGTCGGCCGGTACCGGCGCTTGGCTTCGGGATTGAGCGTGACCAGCGAAAAGCCACTGCTGGGGTGGGGTTCCTCGGCGTGATCGAGGCCCAGCTCCTCGGCGATCGCGAGGAATCGACGGTTGTGGTATCGGCCGGCGCGCGAGGTGTCACGGACACCTCTGGCGGCGGCAATGCCATGGACTGCCTCATGGAGCAGTCGCTCGAAGGAGAGCTCGGCGCCACAGGCGGACGAGGACTCTCCGATCAGGGACTCGGGCGCGGCTAGATCGGGCAGCTCGGGGTGGTACCGCTGAATGTCGGCCCACGCCTGTGCCAGCTCTGCGGCAAGTACAGGTGGTGTCGTGCTCACGTCGTGACAACGAGCGCGAGTGCCCCGGTGTTCCGATTCCGGGCCATCCCAAATATTTTGCACGTACCAGTCAGTTGCCGTTCATGCGTCCTGACGAGGGCGGGTGCGCCGATCTGCGGAGAAGACTCACAGCTCACACCAAGGTGGTACGTAGCGCCGCGTACGCCCGGGCGCGTAGACGGCGCGTACGCCCGCCCGTCAATGTCGCGGGCGCCGGGCGCGGAAACCGACAGTACCCGGCCCACCGCCCGCCCCCGCGGCCCCTCCCCCGAGCAGCCCCGCCACCCCGGCCTGTGGCGGCACGGAGCGCTCGACGTGCCCACCCTCGCGCGCCGGGTGAGACTGGGACCGCGGCGCGGGAAGCACAACCCCCGGGCACCCATGTCCTGCGAGCGTTCCGGTCCCGGGCGCATCGCCGGCCGCCACCACGGGCAACCATGGCCCGTAGACCCCTGGACGCGGAGGCGGATGCGCAGTTCTCTGGCATACGGGGGAAGCGCGGACGTACGGCCACGGGGAGATCGTCCATTCAGGCACGACCCATCGGTATGACCGGCATCTCGGCGGATTGGGGCGCATTCCATGACACCAACGCTCGTCCGGCACCACACGCAGGCGAAGCCGTCCGCGCCCGTGGACACCGGTTCCCGCGCCCGTGACTGGGCCGAGATCCAGGAGCGGATGCTCGCACCGCTCTACGAGGCGGTGTACACGCGGCTCGAAGTCGGACCCGCCACGCGCATGCTCTCGCTCGGCTGCGGCTCCGGGCTCGCCCTGCTGATCGCGGCCGGCCGCGGGGCACGCGTCACCGGAGTCGACCCCGACCTCGACCGCCTGGCGCTCGCCCGGATCCGGTTGGCGGCCGGCCCGGAGAACGAGCGCGTGTCCGGGTCCGCCGGACCGCAGCTTCTGGAGTCCCTGCCGACCGCGGCCGCCGGCCACGAGCCCTACAGCCTGATCACCGCGTTCACCCCGATCGGCTGCTCCCCCGACGACGGCGAGGAGCTGGTGCGGACCCTCGGCACAGCGGTGCCCTCGGCCGGCCGGCGCAGCACGGTCGTCCTGACCGGCTGGGGGCCGCCCGAGCGGTGCGCCACCGATGCCGTGCTGCGCGTGGCGACCCGGCTCGCGGAGGGCCCGGGAACGCCGCGGACCACGGGCCGGCGCGGAGCCCGGCGGGACGACCTGGAGAACGTGGCGTTCCGGGCCGGGCTGAAGCCGGACGGCTCGGGGCGGGTGGCGTGCCCGTTCGGCTACGCGGACGTGGACAGCGCGGTACGGGGCCTGTTGTCGACGCGGCTCTTCGACGCCGCGGTGGAGGCGACCGACCGGTCCCAGGTGGAGAAGGAGGTGGCGGAGGCCCTGCATCCGCACCTGCGCCGGGACGGGACGGTGTGGATGCCGAACGTGTTCCGCTACCTCGTCTGCACGACTTAGGAGCTCGCGGGTGCCGGCCCGCGTGCGGGCCGGCACCCGGAAGCGCTACTTCGCCGGCCGGGTGATCCCGGCCGCCCGGTACGCGTCCGCTTCGTCCAGCGTCTCGTTCGCCAGCAGCGCCGTGGCCAGCGAGTCCAGCCGGTCCCGGTTCTCGCCCAGCAGCCGGCACGCCTCCTCGTAGCACTCGTCGACGATGCGCCGCATCTCACCGTCCACCGCGTCCAGCGTCGAGGGCGCCGCCGACAGGCCGTACGCCTGCTGGGCATCGCCCGGAATCGCCGTCAGCCGGCCCACCTTGTGGCTCATGCCCCAGCGGCCCACCATGCCCCGGGCCAGGTTGGTGACCTGTTCCAGATCGCTCTCCGCGCCTGTGGTGATGACGCCGAACACCACCTGCTCGGCCGCCATGCCGCCGAGCGCTCCGATGATCCGGCCGCGCAGATACTCCTCGGTGTACGCGTACTTGTCGGCGTCCGGCGTCGAGAGCGTGACGCCCAGCGCACGCCCGCGCGGCACGATGGTGACCTTGCGGACGGGGTCCGAGCCCGGCTGGAGCATCCCCAGCAGCGCGTGCCCGCTCTCGTGGTACGCCGTCCGGCGGCGCTCCTCGTCCGACATGACGAGCGAGCGCTCCGCCCCGAGCTGCACCTTCTCCAGCGCGTCCGAGAAGTCGGCGCCGTTCACCTCCGGCTGCCCCCTCTTCACGGCGAGGAGCGCGGCCTCGTTGGCGAGGTTGGCGAGATCTGCGCCGGTCATCCCCGGAGTCGTACGGGCCACCTGGGCCAGGTCCACGTCCCCGGCCATCGGGATCTGCCGGGTGTGGATCTCCAGGATCGCCTCCCGGCCGTTCTTGTCCGGCGGGCTGACCTGGACGATCCGGTCGAAGCGGCCGGGCCGGGTGAGCGCCGGGTCGAGCACGTCGGCGCGGTTGGTCGCCGCGAGCACCACCACGCCCTCCGAGCCGGAGAAGCCGTCCATCTCCGTGAGGATCTGGTTGAGCGTCTGCTCGCGCTCGTCGTGCCCGCCCATGCCCGAACCGCCGCCGCGGGCCCGTCCGATGGTGTCGATCTCGTCGATGAACACGATGGCGGGGGCGACCTTGCGCGCCTCGGCGAAGAGCTCCCGGACCCGGCCCGCGCCGACGCCGACGATCATCTCGATGAACTCGGAGGCCGAGGCCGAGAAGAACGGCACCCCCGCCTCCCCCGCGACCGCCCTGGCCAGCAGCGTCTTGCCGGTACCGGGAGGGCCCGCGAGCAGCACTCCCCCGGGCATCCGGGCACCCATCTTCCGATAGGCGTCCGGGTTCTTCAGGAAGTCGACGACGTCGTTGAGCTCGCCCGCGACCTCGTCGATCCCCGCCACGTCCTTGAACGTCGTACGCCGGTCCCCCTCCAGCTCGACCGGTTTGGGCGGGGCCTTGCGGCCGAAGCCGCCCATGCCGCCACCCATCCCACCGCGCGACATCCGCCGGGCGATGAACACCCACAGCAGGACGAGCAGCAGCATCGGCGCCAGCGAGAGCAGCAGGTTGGCGAGGAAGCTGCGTTCCTTGACGACCGGTTCGGCGGTGACCGTGACGTCGTCCTTGACCAGCTCCGCCCAGAGGTTGTCATCGGCGAAGGCGGGCCGCTGGGTGACGAACTTGGTGTACTTGTCGTCCTTGCCCGGGACCTTCGCCTCCTTCTTCAGCTGCCCCTGGATGGCATCGCCCTTGGAGTAGATCTTGGAGACGTTGCCCGAGGTGACCTGCTTGCTGAACTCCGTGTACGCGATCGTCGGCTCGTCCTTGCCGTTGAAGAAGGAGAGCACCAGATTGGCGATCAGATAGACGGCCAGCGCGGTCAGCAGGAGTCCGCCCCAGCCTCCCGGCATCTTCCGGCCGGGTGGCGGGGGCTTCGGTGCACCCTCGGAGCGCCAGGGCTGATCGGTACGGTCGCGGGGAGGTACGGGGTTGGTCACGCGGTCTCCTCTGCCGACAGCCATCAAGCCGACATTAAGGGAGAAACACGGACGAAGCTCTCGGGGCGACGGTCCGCTGGGCCCATGGAGGGACCTCTCCACCCCGCATACACGCCCGAGGGGGCGCCCGCGGTGAAGCGGGCGCCCCCTCGGGGACGTAACAACCGGGTCGTGACCCGGCAGGCTGCTCAGCCCATGAACTTCTTGAACTCGTCCGGCAGCTCGAAGTTCTTGTCGGCCTGGCCGGCCGGCAGTCCGAGCGCGCCGCCCTGGGCCGCCTGCTCGCGGCGGGCAGCCTCGGCCTGCTCCTCGGCCTTGCGCTTCATCGGGTTACCGCTCTTGCGCTTGCCCTTGGCCTGCTTGACCTGCTTCTTCTGCCGGCCGGGGCCGCCGCCCATGCCCGGCATCCCGGGCATCCCCGGCATGCCGCCGCCCTGGGCCATCTTCGACATCATCTTGCGGGCCTCGAAGAACCGCTCGACCAGGTTCTTCACGGCGCTGACCTCGACGCCGGAACCCTTGGCGATACGGGCCCGCCGCGAGCCGTTGATGATCGTCGGCTCGGCGCGCTCCTTCGGGGTCATCGACTTGATGATCGCGGCGGTGCGGTCGACATCGCGCTCGTCGATGTTGTTGATCTGGTCCTTGATCTGCCCCATGCCGGGCAGCATCCCGAGCAGCTTGGAGATGGAGCCCATCTTCCGGACCTGCTCCATCTGGGCCAGGAAGTCGTCCAGGGTGAAGTCCTTGCCACCCTTGCTGGACGCCAGCTTGGAGGCCATTTGAGCGGCCTCTTCCTGGCTGAAGGTCTTCTCCGCCTGCTCGATCAGGGTGAGCAGGTCACCCATGTCGAGGATGCGGGACGCCATGCGGTCGGGGTGGAAGGCGTCGAAGTCCTCGAGCTTCTCACCGTTCGACGCGAACATGATCTGCTTGCCCGTGACGTGGGCGATCGACAGGGCCGCACCACCGCGGGCGTCACCGTCGAGCTTGGAGAGCACCACACCGTCGAAGCCGACGCCGTCGCGGAAGGCCTCTGCGGTGTTGACCGCGTCCTGGCCGATCATCGCGTCGACGACGAAGAGGATCTCGTCGGGGCTGACGGCGTCGCGGATGTCCGCGGCCTGCTGCATCAGCTCCTGGTCGATGCCGAGGCGGCCGGCGGTGTCGACGACGACGATGTCGAACTGCTTGGACCGGGCGTACTCGATCGAGTCCTTGGCGACCTGGACCGGGTCGCCGACGCCGTTGCCCGGCTCGGGCGCGTACACCGCTACGCCGGCGCGGTCGGCGACGACGCTCAGCTGGTTCACGGCGTTGGGGCGCTGGAGGTCACAGGCGACGAGCAGCGGGGAGTGGCCCTGGCCCTTGAGCCAGACGCCGAGCTTTCCGGCGAGGGTCGTCTTACCGGCACCCTGGAGACCGGCCAGCATGATCACGGTGGGGGCGGTCTTGGCGAACCGCAGCCGCCGGGTCTCGCCACCGAGGATGGAGACGAGCTCCTCGTTGACGATCTTGATCATCTGCTGCGCGGGGTTCAGCGCCTGGGAGACCTCGACGCCGCGCGCCCGCTCCTTGACCTTGGCGATGAAGGACCGGACGACGGGGAGCGCGACATCGGCTTCCAGCAGGGCGATACGGATCTCGCGAGCCGTGGCGTCGATGTCCGCCTCGGACAAGCGGCCCTTGCCCCTGAGGTTCTTGAAAGTCGCGGCAAGGCGGTCGGAGAGAGTATCGAACACGGCGCTCGTCGGTCCTCAGGGTCGGGGGCGGGGGCAGGTAGTCGTCCCCCAGGGTATCCGGACGCCGGGGAACGCAAAGCCCTCGCCCGGTTTATGTGAAGGACGAGGGCCTTTCGCAGGGGCGCACACCTCAGCCGAGCGCCTTCTCGATCTCCCGGGCCAGCTCCGCGGCCCGCTCCGCGGACAGCGGCTCACCCTCCGCGTCCGTGACGTAGACCGTGTCCACCGCGTTCGCCCCCAGCGTCGACACATGCGCGCTGCGCACCCGTACCTCGCTCTGTTCCAGCGCCCGGCCGATCCGGTGCAGCAGACCGGGGGCGTCCTGGGCGCGCACCTCGATCACCGTGGCCAGCTGCGAACCGGCCGCCGCGACCGTGACCCTCGGCGGCGGGGCCTTCACCCCTCGGCGCCGCGGGTAGGCGGCCTCGCGTTCGGCGAGACGGGCCCGGATGTCCAGGGAGCCGTCCAGGGCGCGGACGAGGTCGGCGCGCAGCCGGGCCGCCTGGGGCAGGGACCCGTACTCGGCCGCCACACGCCAGCTGAGCAGCAGCAGGTCCGCCCTCTCGCCCAGCTCGGTGGGGAGCTCCACGGCGCGCAGGTCGGCGGCGCGGACGGTCAGGCGGTGCAGGGCGAGGACCCCGGCGGCGGCCGGGAGGACGCCGGGGCGGTCGGGGAGTGCGATGAGGAGTTCGACGCCGACGGGTTCGGGGCCGCCGTCCTCCTGAGGGGTCTCGGCCTGGGCGTGCAGGGCGAGGACCGGTTCGCCGGTGCGCAGGGCCTCGATGGCCAGGCGCTCCTGCTCGGCGCTGGGCGCCTCGGGCGCGGGTTCATCGGGTGCCTCGCCTGCGAGGACCGCCGCGACGCGTTTGACGAGATCGGCGACGAGGGAGGCGCGCCAGGTGGACCAGGCGGCGGGCCCGGTGGCGAGCGCGTCGGCCTCGGTGAGCGCGTGCAGGAGCTCCAGGGTGGCGGCGCTCCCCACGGCGGTGGCGACCGAGCGGACGGTGGCCGGGTCGTCGAGGTCGCGGCGGGTGGCGGTCTCGATGAGCAGCAGATGGTGGCGTACGAGGGTGGCGATGACGCCCACGTCGTGCTGGTCGAAGCCGATCCGGGCGGCCATGTCGCGGGCGATGACCTCACCGGCGACGGAGTGGTCGCCGGGCCAGCCCTTCCCGATGTCGTGCAGCAGCGCGGCGACGAGCAGGAGGTCGGGGCGGCCGACGCGGCGGGTGAGGGAGGAGGCCCGGACGGCCGCCTCGACGAGGTGGCGGTCCACGGTCCAGGTGTGGACGGGGTTGCGCTGGGGCCGGCAGTGGACCCGTTCCCAGTCGGGCAGGAGCCGGGTGATGAGCCCCTCGGCTTCGAGGGCCTCCCAGACGGGGACGGTGGCCTCGCCCGCACCGAGGAGGGTGACGAGTTCCTCCCGGGCCTCGGCCGGCCAGGGCACCGGCAGCGGCTTGGCGGATGCGGCGAGGTGGCGGACGACATGGCGGGAGAGCGGCAGCTCGGACTGGGCCGCGGCCGCGGCGGCCCGCAGGACGAGGACCGGGTCGCGCTCGGGCCGGGCGGTGCGGGCGAGGACGACCTCGCCGTCGGCCTCGACGACACCGTCGGCAAGCGGGGTGCGGTCGGTGGCCGGGGCCCTGCCGCCGCCCAGCATGGCGCGCAGCCGGGGGCGGGCCGAGCGGGCGCGCAGCACCCGGTTGACCTCGCGCCAGGTGACGTCGGTGGCGTACGAGACGGTGCGGGCGGCCTCGTACACCTGGCGCAGCAGCGCGTCGGCGTCGAGCAGGCCGAGCGCGGTGGCGACCTGGTCCTGCTCCTGGAGGGCCAGGCGGTCGGTGGCGCGGCCGGTGGTGAGGTGGAGGGCGTCGCGGGCGTCGAGGAGGACGCGGCGGGCCTCGGTGAGGCCCTCGCGGGGGGCGTCGGCGACCCAGGAGGCGGCGACGGCGCGCAGCGCGGTGGCGTCGCGCAGTCCGCCGCGGGCCTCCTTGAGGTCGGGTTCCAGGAGGAACTGGAGCTCGCCCTGGCGCTCGGCCCGTTCGCGGCAGAGCTCGTCGAGGGCGGGCAGGCGCTTGGGGGCCTGGTTGCGCCAGTCGGCGAGGATCGCGGTGCGCAGGGAGGCGACGAGGCCGAGGTCCCCGGCGACGGGCCGGGCGTCCAGCAGGCCGAGCTGGACCTTGAGGTCCTCGCCTGCGGTCTTGCGGGCTTCGGCGGGGGTGCGTACGGAGTGGTCGAGGGCGAGGCCCAGGTCCCAGACGGGGTACCAGACGCGGTCGGCGAGGGCGGCCACGGCTCCGGCGTCGGCGGTGCCGTCGTGCAGGAGCAGGAGGTCGAGGTCGCTGCGCGGGGAGAGCTCGCCGCGGCCGTAGCCGCCGACGGCGACGAGGGCGGCGCCCCGCACGCCGGCGTGTTCGGCCGCGGCGGTGAAGAGGGCGGTCAGCCACTCGTCGGTCAGCGTGGCGAGGGCCGCACGGCGCGGCGGCCCGGACTGCGCCTTCTCCTGGAGAAGGCGCAGCCGGGCCGCCGCATAGCCGCTGGGTCCCGAGTCCTCGGATTCGGTGGTCACTTCGGTACTCGTCACCCAGCTGCCTTTCCGTGTGCGGAACAGTCGGTCAGAGTGCGTCCGGGCCGCGTTCCCCGGTGCGTACCCGGATCGCGGTCTCGACCGGGACGCTCCAGACCTTGCCGTCACCGATCTTGCCGGTTCGGGCGGCCTTCACGACGACGTCGATGAGCTGTTCGGAGTCCTCGTCCTCGACGAGGACCTCGATGCGGATCTTCGGTACGAGGTCGACGGTGTACTCGGCGCCCCGGTAGACCTCGGTGTGGCCGCGCTGACGCCCGTAGCCGCTGGCTTCCGTGACCGTGAGGCCCTGGACGCCGAAGGCCTGGAGGGCCTCCTTGATCTCGTCAAGCCGGTGGGGCTTCACGACTGCGGTGATGAGCTTCATGCGTCCACCTTCTTGTTCGTCGGGGCTGCCGTGGTGCCGGGCGCGGGGGGCGTGGTGCGCGGGGCCGCACCGCCGCCGGCGCCGCTGAAGTCGTATGCCGTCTCGGCGTGCTCGACCTGGTCGATACCGGAGACCTCGTCGTCCTCCTCGACCCGCATCCCGATGGTCTTGTCGAGCAGGAAGGCGAGGATCGCGGAGACGACCAGAGAGTACGCGAGGACGGCGAAGACACCGACGGCCTGCTTGCCGAGCTGGTCGAGTCCGCCGCCGTAGAAGAGGCCCTTGGCGTCGGACTGGACTCCGCCGGTGGCGAAGAAGCCGATGAGCAGGGACCCGACGACACCACCGACGAGGTGGACGCCGACGACGTCCAGGGAGTCGTCGTAGCCGAGCTTGTACTTGAGGCCGACGGCCATGGCGCACAGCACACCGGCGATGGCACCGACGGCGATGGCACCGAGCGGGCTGACCGCGCCGCCCGCCGGGGTGATGGCGACGAGTCCGGCGACGGCGCCGGACGCGGCACCGAGGGTGGTGAAGGAGCCGTGGCGGAGCTTCTCGTAGCCGAGCCAGGCGAGCATCGCGGCGGCGGTGGCGACCTGCGTGTTGACGAACATGACCGCGCCGACGCCGTCGTCGTTGCCGAGCCACGAGCCGGCGTTGAAGCCGAACCAGCCGAACCACAGCAGACCGGCGCCGAGCATGACGAGCGGCAGGCTGTGCGGCCGCATCGGGTCCTTCTTGAATCCGACGCGCTTGCCGATGACGAGGATCACGCCGAGGGCCGCGGCACCCGCGTTGATGTGGACGGCGGTACCACCGGCGAAGTCGATGACGCCCAGCTCGAAGAGCCAGCCGCCCGCACCCCAGACCCAGTGCGCGACCGGGAAGTAGACGACGGTGACCCAGAGGGTGATGAAGAGCGCCCACGAGGTGAACTTGACCCGGTCGGCGAGTGCACCGCTTATCAGGGCCGGGGTGAGCACGGCGAACATCAGCTGGAAGACGGCGAAGACGTACACCGGGATGGTGTAGCCGTCCCAGAGTTCCGTGACGCCGATCCCGCTGAGGCCGACGAAGTCCTGGCTCCATCCGATGATCGAGCCGGCGTCGGTGCCGAAGGCGAGGCTGAATCCGTAGAGCACCCACAGGATCGTGACGATCCCGAGGCTGATGAAGCTCATCATCAGCATGTTGAGGGTGCTCTTGACGCGGACCATGCCTCCGTAGAAGAAGGCCAGGGCCGGGGTCATGAGCATCACCAGGGCCGAACAGATGAGCATGAACCCGGTGTTGGCGGCAGACAGCGTCGGGGCGTCTGCTGCAAGCGTCGTGATGCCTGGGGGCATCGGCGTCTCCTCGTCGTCGGTGCGGCCGCGTGCGGGGGCGGTGGGGACGTAACCACGTGCGGGACCACTGGGGAAAAGGTGCGGGCCGGTTATGGGCATGAGATTCGCCCAGCGCCGTTTCCGCCGATGCCGCACGATGTTTCGCCGCAGTGACTAAGAGGACCGACGTGTTACGTCCCCATGAACCGCCCGTGCCGTACCCGCGCTCGGGCCTACTCTGCGGCCGGAGCCGCATACGGTGCGGTTACGACGCTCCGACAGGGGAACGACCACACGAACCGGCCACGACAACCACCCACTGACCAGGCAATCGGGGGAGCCGAAGTCGGTCGGTGCGGGGTGGCCGTCGTGGCCGGGGCAGAGGTGCCGCTCAGACCGCTTCGGCGGTCTCGGGCAGTTGTGCGGTGAGGAGATCGGTGAGCCGGGCGACCTCGGGAATGTCCCCGAAGTCCCTGGCCGCGGTGTCGACGGTCTTGCGCAGCCGGGTGTTGACGCGCTCCGAGCGGACCTTCTTGGCGACGCGCAGGGCCTTCTCGGCCAGCACGGTGGACTGCTCGGGCTCGCGCTTGAGGAGGTGGACGGTGGCGAGGCCGACCAGATTGAGTGCGTACGAACGCTGGTGCTCGTCGTCCTCGCCGAAGAGCTCGACCGCCCGCTGCATGACGGGTTCGGCGAGTGAGGCGTACGTGGGGCTGCGGCCGGCCACATAGGCCAGGTCGCGGTAGGAGTGGGAGTTCTCGCCGTTGAGCTCGGCCTCGGAGAAGAAGCGGATCCAGTCGGGCTCGGGCTCGCCGTCGATCCCCGCGTCGAGGAAGGTGTCCTCGGCCATCCGGACGGCCCGCTTGCACTTGCTGGGCTGGCCCATGTTGGCGTAGGCGCGGGCCTCCATCGCATACAGCATGGCCTGGGTCCGTGCGGTGGCGCAGTCGCGGCTGCCGTACTGCGCGAGGTGGATGAGCTCAAGGGCGTCGTCGGGGCGGCCCAGGTGGATCATCTGGCGGCTCATGCTGGACAGGACGTACGAGCCCAGCGGCTTGTCGCCGGCCTCCTTGGAGGCGTGCAGGGCGAGCACGAAGTACTTCTGGGCGGTGGGCTGGAGGCCGACGTCGTAACTCATCCAGCCCGCCAGCTCGGCCAGTTCGGCAGCGCAGCGGAAGAGGCGCTTCGCGGTGGCGGCCGGCTGCGGCTCCTGGAGCAGGTCGGTGACCTCGTGGAGCTGCCCCACGACGGCCTTGCGGCGCAGTCCGCCGCCGCACTGGGCGTCCCACTGGCGGAACATCGCGGTGGTGGATTCCAGCAGGTCGAGCTCGGGTCCGGAGAGCCGGGAGGGGCGGCGGGCGGCGGCGGCCGACTCCGGCTCGACGGATGCACCGGACGCGACGGGCACCAGCCAGCGCTGCATGGGTTCGATGAGAGCGGGTCCGGCGGCGAGTGCGAGTGAGCTGCCGAGGAATCCCCGGCGGGCGAGCATCAGGTCGCTGCGGGAGAACTCGCTGAGCAGGGCGACGGTCTGGGGTCCGGCCCAGGGCAGATCGACGCCCGCCACGGAGGGCGCCTGGTGGGCGGCGCGCAGCCCCAGGTCCTCGACGGCGACGACGGATCCGAAGCGCTCGGAGAACAGCTCGGACAGGATGCGCGGGATCGGTTCGCGCGGCTGCTCACCGTCGAGCCAGCGCCGCACCCGCGAGGTGTCGGTGCTGATGTGGTGGGCACCCATCTGTCGCGCCCTGCGGTTCACCTGCCGGGCCAGCTCGCCTTTCGACCAGCCGCTGCGCACAAACCATGATCCCAATTGCCCGTTGGGGCGCTTACCGGCATTCGAATCGCCTGCGCCGCTGCCACTCACTGGAACGCCCCCATCCGCCGAATACTGTCGCGCGAACCTCTATCAGAATGCCGCGAACCGCTGCTGCCCGTATGCAGGTTGCCCATCATCGAACAGAAAATCGGGTTGCCTCCGGCATACCCATGGGCGCACATACTTCCATGGTTCGTGTACCGACGGTAATCCTACGATCACCCACCCCGCGAGGCCGTTTACAGAAACGCCACCATTCGCCACCCCTTCGAATGAACGCCACCGCGGCCGGGCGCGATTCACTTGACAGGCAGCGATCAGCGGTGGGCGCACGGACGCACTCAAGGGCGCGCACGGGGTACTCGCACTCCCGGGGCGCACCCCGCTCTCACGCGGATCACGCAGGACCGACGGAGTGTCACGGAATCACTCCGGTTCGTAACCACCGGCGCGCTGGACCCGTTGGAGGGGGCATGGGCTTCACGATCGGCGGCATCCGTGAGATGCGATCCGGCGCACGGCGCCGCGGCCGTGCGGCCGTGAGCACCGCGGTGGCCGAGTACACGGGGCTGTGGGGCTGGGCGGTCGCGCCCGGCGCGCGCGCTGCGGACGGCAACTGCTCGTGCGGGGACGCCGGTTGCCCCTCCCCCGGGGCTCATCCGCTGGAGTTCGCGCCGGAGGTTCCCGCCGGGGCGACGCTCGACACCGCGGCTCGTGCGTGGGCCGAGGTACCCGGCGCCGCGATGCTGCTGCCGGTGGGCCGCAGTTTCGATGTGCTCGACGTCGCGGAGCCGGCCGGGCGCCGGGCGCTCGTGCGGATGGAGCGGATGGGGCTGCCGCTGGGCCCGGTGGCGGTGACCCCGGCCGGCCGTGCGCAGTTCTTCGTCGCACCCGGAGCGGCCGCCGAACTTCCCCGGTTGCTGTACCGGATGGGCTGGGACGACGCGGGCCTCGACCTGCGGGCGTTCGGCTCCGGCTCCCACATCACCGCGCCGCCGTCGGACCAGGGCGGCCTCGGCCCGGTCCGCTGGCTGCGCCCGCCGGCCCTGGACACCGCGGCCGCACCCCCGGAGGCCCGGCTGCTGCTGGGCACGCTGGCGTACATCTGCCACCGGCTGACTCCCTGCGGCTGAGCCCGTACAGCGAGGAGCCCGGCCACACGGTGCGTGCGGCCGGGCTCCTCGCTGTACGGGACGTGGACGGGGGAGCTCAGTCCCCGATCAGGGCGTCCACGAACGCCTCCGGCTCGAACGGAGCCAGATCGTCCGGCCCCTCGCCGAGCCCGACGAGCTTCACCGGTACGCCCAGCTCGCGCTGGACGGCGATGACGATGCCGCCCTTGGCGGTGCCGTCGAGCTTGGTGAGGACGATGCCGGTGATGTCGACGACCTCGGCGAACACCCGCGCCTGCACCAGGCCGTTCTGCCCGGTGGTGGCGTCGAGGACGAGCAGGATCTCGTCGAGGGGTCCGTGCTTCTCGACGACCCGCTTGACCTTGCCGAGCTCGTCCATCAGCCCGGTCTTGGTGTGCAGCCGGCCCGCCGTGTCGATGAGGACGACGTCGGCACCCTCGGCGATCCCTTCCTTCACGGCGTCGAAGGCGATCGACGCCGGGTCGCCGCCCTCGGGTCCGCGCACGGTGCGGGCACCGACGCGCTCGCCCCAGGTCTGGAGCTGATCGGCGGCGGCGGCACGGAAGGTGTCGGCCGCGCCGAGCACGACGCTGCGGCCGTCGGCCACCAGCACCCGGGCCAGCTTGCCCGTCGTGGTGGTCTTGCCGGTGCCGTTGACGCCGACGACCATCACGACGCCGGGGGTTTCGGCGCCGCCCTCCGTCTTGACCGCGCGGTCGAAGTCGGTGCCGAGAAGAGTGAGGAGCTCCTCACGCAGCAGCTTCCTCAGCTCCTCGGGGGTACGGGTGCCGAGGACGCGGACGCGCTCCCTGAGCCGTTCGACCAGTTCCTGGGTGGGGGCGACGCCGACGTCGGCGGTGAGGAGGGTGTCCTCGATCTCCTCCCAGGTGTCCTCGTCGAGGTTGTCCCGGGACAGGAGCGTGAGCAGCCCCTTGCCGAGGGAGTTCTGCGAGCGGGCGAGCCGGGCCCGGAGCCGTACGAGACGGCCGGCGGTGGGCTCGGGGACGTCCAGCGCGGGGGCTGCGGGCGCCTCCGGCTCGGCGGTTTCCGGGGCCTTCCCGGCGGCCTCCTCGGGCGGAAGGCCGACCTCCTCGATGGTGCGGCGCGATGCGTCGCGCGGCGTTTCGGCCTCCTCGCCGACATGGGGCTCGGCGGGAGGAGTGATGGTCGGCGTGCTCGACGGTGCCGGGGGCAGCTGCTTCTTCTTGCGGCTGCTGACCACGAGCCCGCTGATCACGCCGACCGCGACCAGGGCGATGACTACAGCAAGGATGACGAATTCCATAACCCACCCAGTATCGGTCACGTGCGGCAGCATGCGAGGGATGCGGTGCCCGGCAGGCGGCAGAACGCGTGCGACAGCCTCCTGAGCAGCGCATGCCCCCCGCCGGGCACCGGGTGGAGGAACCGCGATGCCCTCATCCGCGCCGGGCATTACGCACCGTATGTCGTAAAGGTACGATCCTGGCCGTGGAGACCCGTGGGCTGGACCCCGTGCCCGACAGCGAACGCACCGGCCGGGTCCGGGCCCTCTTCCCCACCTGGGCGGCCGCCAATATGACCGTGCTGCTGCTCACCATCGGTGCGGGGCTCGTCGTCCTCGACGGACTGGGTCTCTGGCAGGTCCTGGTCGTCGCGGTCACGGCTCCGGCCGTCTCGTTCGGCATGGTCGGACTGATCTCGGTCGCGGGGCGCAGCGGCGGCGCCCCCGGCATGGCGCTGTCCCGGGCCGTCTTCGGCCAGCGGGGCAATCTGGCGCCCGGTGCGCTGATCTGGGTGGCCCGCTGGGGGTGGGAGACGGTGAACGCGGTCACCGGGGCGTACGCCCTGCTGGCCGTGCTCGGCCTGCTCTTCGGTGTCCGGAGCACCTCGACGCTGATCGTGGTGACGCTGCTCGCGTTCGTCGCGAGCAGCTTTCTGCTGTCGGGGCTGGGCATGGGGGCGCTGCGACTGTGCTGCACCTGGTCCGCGTACCTCTTCGGCGGGTTCAGCGTGCTGGTCCTGGTGCACCTGGCCGGGGCGACGGCCTGGCGGGCGGTACTGGACCGGCCCGCCGGTCCGACCTCGGCGATGATCGCGGGGATCGGCACCCTGGCGGCCGGCGGCATCAGCTGGGCGCCCGCGGGGCCCGACTTCACCCGCTACCTGCCGCGCACCGCGTCGGGGAGGGCGATGGTCGCCGCGGCCGTGGGCGGTGCGGGAATCGTGTTTCTGCCGATGGTCCTGATGGGGGCGGTGATGGCGGTCGGCACGCCGGGACTCGCCGTCACCCGTGATCCGGTCTCGTTCATCGGGGTGCTGCTGCCCGACTGGATCTCGGTTCCGTATCTGGTCGTCGCCGTGCTCGGCATGGTGCTGATCAACGCCATGTCGATGTATTCGGCCGGATTCACCGCGCAGACCCTGGGATTCACGATCCCGCGCGCCTGGGCCGTCGGTGTGAATGCGGCGATCAGCCTGTTCCTCGGGTCGCTGCTGATGCTCGTGGCGAGCAGCTTCGTCGATGCGTTCGTCTCCTTCCTGAATCTGCTCGCGGTGACGTTCTCGGCATGGATCGGCGTCTTCGGCGTGGATCAGCTGCGGGGGCGCGTGTACGACCCGGTGGCACTCATGGACACCACACCCACCAGCGCCTACTGGTACGCGGGCGGTTTCGCGTGGACCGCGGTGGCGGCCTGGGCAGTGGGCCTGGTGGCGGGGCTGCTGTTCACCGGCGTGGAGTGGTTCGCCGGTCCGCTCGCGACGACCTGGCCGGGGCGCAACGGGCTCGGCTGGGCCGCCACGATCGTCGTCTCGGGCGGTCTGTACGCGGTACTGCCCCGGCCCGCCGCGGGGCGTCGGGTCGCACCCCTACACTTCTGACGCTGCGTCAGCTAGGGTCCGGCCTCGCCCAGCCCGCCAGCCAGGCTCCAGGGGGACAGCGTCATGGCCTTCACAGTCGTCCGGTTCAACCTCGTCGATCCGGCAGCCACTCCGGATTCCCTCTCGGCCCGCTACCGTGCGGCGCTGGACATGGCCGCTTACGCCGACGGGAACGGCGTCGACACGGTGCAGACCGAGGAACACCACGGTGTCGCCAACTCCTGGCTGCCGTCCCCCTTCACGTTCGCCGGGGCCGTCTTCGGGGCCACCCGCAGGATCGCGGTCACGGTCTCCGCGATCATCGGACCGCTGCACGATCCGCTGCGGCTGGCCGAGGACATCGCGGTGCTCGACCTGCTGGGCGCGGGCCGGCTGGTCACGGTCGCGGGGATCGGCTACCGGCCCGAGGAGTACGAGCGGGCGGGCGTCGAGTGGGGCAGGCGGGGCCGGCTCCAGGACGAGCTGCTGGAGACGCTGCTGAAGGCGTGGACCGGGGAGCCGTTCGAGTTCCGCGGCCGCACGGTCACGGTCACCCCCCGGCCGTTCACCCGCCCGCATCCGCTGCTGCTGGTGGGCGGCAGTTCGCGGGCGGCGGCGCGACGGGCGGCCCGGCTGGGGCTGCCGCTGTTCCCGAGCGCGCACCTGCCGGAGCTGGAGGCGTACTACCACGCGCAGCGTGCGGAGCACGGCACGGAGGGCTTCTGCATGATGCCCTCGGCCCAGACACCGTTGCTCCATGTGTCCGAGGACCCGGACCGGACGTGGGCCGAGTACGGGGAGCACTTCCTGCACGAGGCGCGTACGTACGCCTCCTGGCAGTCCAAGGACATCCGCTCGGCCGTCCGCTCGGCGGCGACGACGGTGGCGGAGCTCCGGGACGAGGGCGTCTACCGGATCGTCACGCCGCAGCAGTGCGCGGGCCTGGCCGGGGAGCTGGACAGTCTGGTGCTGCACCCGCTGTGCGGCGGGATGCCGGTCGAGGAGGGGTGGCGCAGCCTGCGGCTGTTCTGCGGGGCGATCGGGGGGTGAACGTGCGTAAGGCCCCGTCCCGCGGGTGCGGGACGGGGCCTTACGTCTTCGAGGAGACGGATAGCGGGGATTAACCCATCTCCTCCAGCGCCTTGCCCTTGGTCTCCTTGACGAACTTGATGACGAAGGGGATCGAGAGCGTGGCGAAGCAGGCGTAGATGATGTACGTGCCCGACAGGTTCCAGTCCGCGAGGCTCGGGAAGCTCGCGGTGATCGCCCAGTTGGCGATCCACTGCGCGGAGGCGGCGACGCCGAGTGCGGCGGCGCGGATCCGGTTCGGGAACATCTCGCCGAGGAAGACCCAGACCACGACGCCCCACGAGAGGGCGAAGAAGAGCACGAAGACATGGGCCGCGACGAGCGCGACGACGCCCTGGGTGTTGGGGAGCTTGCCGTCGACCAGGTCGGCGGAGAAGGCCCAGGCCTCGAAGGCGAGGGCGATGGCCATACCGCAGGAGCCGACGAGAGCCAGCGGGCGGCGGCCCACCCGGTCCACCAGGACCATCGCGATCACCGTACCGATGATGTTGATGATCGAGGTCGTGAACGAGTAGAAGAACGAGTCGGTCGGGTCGATGCCGACCGACTGCCACAGCGTCGCCGAGTAGTAGAACGCCACGTTGATGCCGACGAGCTGCTGGAAGACCGACAGGCCGATGCCGACCCAGACGATGGGGAGGAAGCCGAAGCGGCTGCCGAGCAGGTCCTTGAAGCTCGACTTGTGCTCGCGGTGCATCGCGGTCTCGATCTCGGCGACCCGGGCGTCGAGATCGACGTTCTTGCCCTCGACCTCCGAGAGGATCTGCCGGGCCCGCTCCTTCTTGCCGACGGAGATCAGGAAGCGCGGCGACTCGGGGATCGCGAACGAGAGAAGTCCGTAGAGGATCGCGGGCACGACCATCACGCCGAGCATCCACTGCCAGGCTTCCAGCCCGCCGATCTTGCCGCGCTGGTCACCGTCGGCGATCTGCAGGATGCCGTAGTTGACCAGCTGGGAGATGGCGATGCCGATGACGATCGCTGCCTGCTGGAACGAGCCGAGCCGGCCGCGGTAGGCGGGCGGGGAGACCTCGGCGATGTACGCCGGGCCGATCACCGACGCCATACCGATGGCGAAGCCGCCGATGATGCGCCACATCGCCAGGTCCCACAGCGCGAAGGGAAGCGCGGAGCCCACGGCGCTGATGGTGAAGAGCACCGAGGCGATCTGCATGCAGCGGATACGGCCGATGCGGTCGGCGATCCGGCCGGCCGTGGCGGCGCCGATCGCGCAGCCGATCAGCGCGATGGCGATGACCTGGGCGAGCGTGCCGGAGCCGATGTCGTACCGGCTGCGGATCGCTTCGACCGCGCCGTTGATCACGGAGCTGTCGTAGCCGAAGAGGAAGCCACCCATGGCGGCCGCGGCGGTGATGAAGATGACATGGCCGATGTGGTCCGGATGAGCCGACCGGGCTCCGGACTCCGGTCCCTGCGATGTGCTGGTCACATGAACTCCTGGGGCCTGGCCGCAACGTCAGGCGTGGGGGGTGAGCTCTTCTCAGTGGCGCATAACTTCGGTCCTGCCACCACTTGAAGGTAAAAACGACGTTGCAGAGACTATGCGTTCAAGTTATGAAGTCAACATTGAGGTTCGGCCAGACATCTACCCAGGAGTAGACAAAAGGTGCGTTGAAGTCCTGAAGATTAGGTAAAGGTTCAGCGCAGCCGCTGGCTGATCACCTTGGACACACCGTCACCCTGCATAGAGACGCCGTACAGCGCGTCGGCGACCTCCATCGTCCGCTTCTGGTGCGTGATCACGATGAGCTGGGAGCTCTCCTGGAGCTCCTCCATGATCCGGATCAGCCGCTGCAGATTGGTGTCGTCGAGCGCCGCCTCGACCTCGTCCATCACATAGAACGGACTCGGCCTGGCCTTGAAGATCGCGACCAGCAACGCCACCGCCGTGAGCGACCGTTCGCCGCCCGACAGCAGGGAGAGCCGCTTGACCTTCTTGCCCGGCGGCCTGGCCTCGACGTCCACACCGGTGGCCAGCATGTTGTCCGGATCGGTCAGGATGAGCCGGCCCTCGCCGCCCGGGAAGAGGCGCGAGAAGACCCCCTCGAACTCCCGGGCCGTGTCCCGGTACGCCTCGGTGAAGACCTGCTCGACCCGCTCGTCGACCTCCTTGATGACCTGCATCAGATCGGCCCGGGTCTTCTTCAGGTCCTCCAGCTGCTCGGAGAGGAACTTGTGCCGCTCCTCCAGCGCCGAGAACTCCTCCAGGGCGAGCGGATTCACCTTCCCGAGTTGCTGATACGCCCGTTCGGCCGACTTCAGCCGCTTCTCCTGTTCGGCCCGGACGAACGGCTTCGGCTGGTTGCGCGGATGCTCCGGATCCTCCGGCAGCTCCTCCCCCTCGGCCGCGGGGGACGGCGGGACGAGCTGGTCGGGGCCGTACTCGGCGGCCAGACCGGCCGGCTCCACACCCAGCTCCTCCAGGGCCTTCGTCTCCAGCTGCTCTATCCGCAGCCGCTTCTCGGCGCCGAGCACCTCTCCCCGGTGGACCGAGTCCGTCAGCTTGTCGAGCTCGCCCTTGAGCTCGCGGCCCCGGTGGCGTTCGGCCGCCAGCTCCCGCTCCCGCTCGGCCTTCGACGCCTCGGCGGCGGCCCGCTCCTCCTCCGCCCGCACGACCGACACCTCGACGTGGGCCAGCAGCTGACGGGCACCGGACGCGACGGCCGAGGCCACCGCGGCCTCGTGGCGCAGCCGGGCGCGCCGCTGCTCGACGCGGGCGCGGGCCTCGCGCTCCGCACGGGCGCCCCGGTCGAGGGAGTCGGCGCGGCCGGCGAGTGCCTTGACCCGTTCCTCATGCGTACGGACCTGGAGCCGGGCCTCCATCTCGGTCTGGCGGGCGTTGGCACCGTCGGCGGCCAGCCGGTCGCGCACGGCGGTGTCCGGCTCCTCGTCCGCGCCGTCCTGTGCCGCCTCCTCGGCCACCAGCAGCCGTTCGGCCAGCTCCTCCGCTTCCTGCGTCGCCCGCTCCAGGGCCTCCTGGGCGCGGGCGGCGGACGCGGCCATCCGCTCGGCCTCGCCCGCGGCGCCGCGGGCCTGGCCGGCCAGTCGGCCGAGCTGCTGGGCCACCCCGGACTTCTCCCGCTCCGCGGCCCGTCGGCGCTCCCCCAGCTCCTCGACGAGCGCCGCGCAACTGCCGCGCCGTTCCGCCGCGCGCCGCTGCGTCCCGGCCAGCTCCGTGCACCGCACCGCGAGTTCGGCCATCTCGGCCGCCGCCTCGTCCACGGACGCCTGGACTTCGAGGAGGCTGGGCGCCCCCGCCGAGCCGCCGTGGGCGAAGTGCGCCGACAGGACGTCCCCCTCGCCGGTCACCGCCGTCAGCTCCGGGCGGGCGGCGACCAGGTCCTCGGCATCCTCCAGCGTCCCGACGACGACCATGTCCCGCACCAGTCTGCGGACCGCGGCCATCAGTTCGACGGGGCCGCTGACGAGGTCGGCGACGGCGGGGGTGGACCGGCCGCCGGCGAGGACCAGGGCGGACAGCTGTCCGGCTGCCCCGGTTTCGGCTTCGTCCGGACCCCGGGAGGCGAGAGCCGCGGCCTCCGGTGCCGGGGAGGCGAGGACCCCGGCCTCCGATGCCTGGGGGGCGGGCTCCGCGCCCTGCCCGGGGACATGGGCGACACCGCTCCCCGGCACGGGGTGGGCCTCCGGCCCCTGCACGGGTACGTGCCCCACGGCATCGGATCCGCCGTGCACCGCGCCGCTCGCGATCGGGCCTCCTCCGCTCGCGCTCCCGCCCCCGCTCCCGCCACTGAGCAACAGGGAGGCGCGTCCCGCGTCCTGTTTGCGCAGCAGCCGGATCGCCTCGGCCGCCGTGGCCGGGTCCGTCACGGCCACCGCGTCCGCCGCCGCGCCCAGCGCCGCCGCCACGGCGATCTCGTGGCCCGGGGCCACCGTGAGCAGTTCCGCGGCCGGTCCGAGGACGCCCGTCAGCCGGTCCCGGGCTCCGAGCAGCACCCCGGTGCCGTCCTTCCGGCGCAGCCCGAGGGCCAGCGCGTCATGGCGGGCCGCGACCGCCGCTCGCTTGCGTTCGGCGGTGGTGAGGTCCTCCCGGGCCGTGGAGAGCGCCCCCTCGGCCTCCTTCAGTTCGCGCCGGGCGGCCTCGTGCCGCTCACCGAGTTCCGTGTCCCCGGCGTCCAGGCCGTCGACCTCGGCCTTCAGCTGCTCGTACTCCTCCTGGGCCGCGACCGCCCGCTCCTGGGCCTCGTCGCGCGATGCGGCCAGCCGGTCGATCTCCGACTGCGCCGAACCGGCCCGGCTGCGGGCCGCGTTGACCTGGCCGTTCAGCCGGGCAAGCCCTTCGCGGCGGTCCGCGAGCGCGCGGGCCGCGTCCTTGAGCCTGCGTTCCTCGGCCGCCAGTTCCCGTTCGAGTTCGGCCCGGTGGGACGCGGTGTCCTCCAGTGCGTGCTCCGCCGCCTCAAGGGCGGCGGTCAGTTCCGCCTCCTGTTCGCGGATCCGGGCCGCCTCGCGCTCCATGTCCTCGGGATCGCGCCCCCGCCGCTCCTCCTCGGGCGGCGCGGTGGCGCTCTTCACCCGGGCGTCGGCGAGCGAGATGGTGCCGCGCACCCGTTCGGCCAGCTGCGACAGTTCGTACCAGGTCTGCTGGGCCCGCTGGAGCCGCGGCGTCAGCCGCCGCACCTCGCCCTCCAGTTCGGCCTCGCGCGCCAGGGCCGCCTTCAGTTCCGTCTCGGCCGCCTCCCGGCGCTGCTTCAGGGCCGCCTCGTCGGCGATCTCGCCGCGCAGCGCGGTGTGCAGCCGCACCAGGTCGTCGGCGAGGAGGCGCAGCCGGGCGTCACGCAGATCGGCCTGGATGACGGCGGCCCGGCGGGCCACCGCCGCCTGCCGGCCGAGCGGTTTCAGCTGCCGCCGCAGTTCGTCGGTGAGGTCCTGCACGCGGGCCAGGTTCGCCCCCATCGCGTCCAGCTTCCGCAGCGCCTTCTCCTTGCGCTTGCGGTGCTTGAGGACGCCCGCGGCCTCCTCGATGAACGCACGGCGTCCCATCGGGTCCGCGTGGAGCACTGAATCCAACTGGCCCTGGCCGACGATGACGTGCATCTCCCGGCCGATGCCGGAGTCAGAGAGGAGTTCCTGGATGTCCAGCAGCCGGCAGGTGTCGCCGTTGATCTGGTACTCGCTGCCGCCGTTGCGGAACATGATCCGAGTGATCGTCACTTCGGCGTACTCGATGGGCAGTGCGCCGTCGGAATTGTCGATGGTCAGCGATACTTCAGCCCGGCCGAGCGGTGGCCGCCCGGTCGTACCGGCGAAGATCACGTCTTCCATCTTGCCGCCGCGCAGGGATTTGGCGCCCTGCTCCCCCATGACCCAGGAGAGCGCGTCCACCACATTGGACTTGCCCGACCCATTGGGACCGACCACGCAGGTGATCCCGGGTTCGAACCGCAGGGTGGTGGCGGAGGCAAACGATTTGAAACCACGCAGGGTCAGGGCCTTGAGGTGCACGCCGCCGGACTCTACCTTTCGCTCTCGGTTTCGCTGATGAAGGTGCAGGGCACATCAGACGGTAAGGGAAGGGGTGTACGTCCGGGGCGGGACGGGCGCAGGTCGGAGGGGAAAAGAAAGAAGGGACGCCGAAGCGTCCCCTGTAAATCTTGTGCAATGCTTCGTCGACGGATCCGCGGCCTCCATGAAGGCGCGCGTGCCCGGATCAGTGACAAGGCATATGAAGAAGCAGATCAAGAGCGATTGATCTTCAATGATCCGGTGACGATCGATCCGGTGATGATCCGGCGATGATCCCGTGCGGCTGACGCGTGCAGCCCGACCGGCCCCTGCGGGCCCATGGTCAGGTCAGCGCCGGCTCCGCCTGAGGTACGTCGATGTCGATGCTGTCGAGCAGCGACTCTTGGTGCTGGGCGGCGGCGTTGAGCGCGTCGTTCTCATCCTGAATCCGTACAAGCTCGGACTCAAGATCCTGGACGCGCTGCTGAAGCCGTCGCATCTCGGCGAGGAGTCGCGGATCGGAACCGCCGACGTAACCGAGAAGCGCCTTTGCCATGATGGATGGTCCTCCACACTGAGTGACCGACCGATGCGGTGTGGGTCGTGAGGGAATCGCACCCGCGGTGCTCGGCAGTGCTCTGTGTTCACTGCGGTTCTGCTGCCAAACAGCTCTACCGAACAGCTAAGGTGCGCGGGGTTTTCAGCGTCTCACCAAAAAGTTTGACGGTCAACACGATCACACCCTGTAAAGGCGGGCGTCCCGGGGCGCGCGGCTTGACGATCATGCGGCGCGACTCTCCGACGGGGCCCTCAGGGGCACGGAGATCATCCTTACTGCCGCAGCCTGGCACGGCAACCGAATCTTGGCAACCACCAGCTCATTCCGCAGGTCATTTCATGTGTACGCATGACCGCGCCCTTCCCCGTCACCCCCCGCCGCGCCTCGAACACAGCCCGAACACGGGCGGCATTCCACCCCCGCCCGAGGACCGGATCAGCGGATCGCGAATCCCTCGTATCCGCCCCGCGGCGTGTCCCAGATCTCAGTGACTCCGTCAACGCGGCCGGGTGTGTCGTCCGAGCGCAGCCAATCCAGCAGACGGTGGCAATTCTCACGCGGCCCCTCCGCCACAACCTGCACTCTGCCGTCTTCGAGATTGAGGGCGAATCCGGTGAGGCCGCCGATCTCCAAAGCGTTTGCCCTGGTGAACCAGCGGAACCCTACTTGCTGTACTCGGCCGCGTACCCAAGCGGTGAGTCGCACATCTTCGTTCATGCCCGAACGCTAACCGTCCAATTGCTCTCGGAGCACTTCTCGCCGAATCACCATGGCGTACAGTCCCCTCGCAATAGCTTCACTCGATCGGGTGAGCCAAGCGCCGACAACGGCGTCCAGATCGTCAGAAGGGCACAGCAGATGGGACGCCATCGACGCGCCGCCGCAGCTCCCGCCGCTGAACAGCACGCGGAGGGAACGGCAGGCCGGAACCGGAGTACGCGCCGCGGGAAGCGGTCCGGTTTTCCGGTACGTACGGGACTGCTCGGCGTCTCCGCGGCCCTTGCCGTCGGGGCCGTGGCGGTGGCCTCCGGTCTGCTGCCCGGTGGTGACAACTACAACGTGAGTGGTGGCCCGGCCGCCGACCAGGTGCGCTCCGACGCAGCTCCCGATCTCCTGACCCAGGGCGGATCGACGACCGCGCCGACCGACCGCGGATCCGCGTCGGCCAAGGCCAGCCGCGGTACCGAGCGCGCCAAGGGACCCACGAAGTCGGCTTCTCCCGAGGCCGGCTCACCGTCCGCGTCCCCCTCGAAGACCTCCGAGCCGACGAGGACGACGAGGACGGCGGAGGCGAAGGAAACGAAGGGGACGGCCGCCAAGGAGCAGCCGAAGCGCTCCGCCGCCCCGAAGACCCCCGCCGCCGGAACCACGAAGAGCTCGGCACCGGCCCCCGCGTCGAGCCCGGCCGCGCCCAGGACCACCGCGCCGGCCGCCCGGACGACCACCGCACCGGCCGCCGCCACCTCGGCCCAGGCCGCCGTGCTCGCCCTGGTCAACCAGGAGCGCGCCAAGGTCGGCTGCAGCGCGGTGACCGCGAGTTCCTCTCTTGCCTCGCTCGCCCAGAACTTCAGCGACGACATGGCCGCCCGAGGGTTCTTCGACCACACCGACCCCGACGGTCAGTCCCCGTGGGACCGTGCCACCGAGGCCGGCGTCTCGGGTCTCGGCGGTGAGAACATCGCCCGCGGCCAGGCCGACGCCGAGGCCGTCATGGAGTCCTGGATGAACAGCGACGGCCACCGCGCAAACATTCTCAATTGCGACTACAAGACGCTCGGCGTCGGTGTCCACTTCGGATCCGGCGGTCCCTGGTGGACGCAGGACTTCGGCTTCTGAGGCTGCCGGAGCCCTCCTGAGCTCCGCCTGCCCGCACCACCACCCGCTCCGGCCTCGTACGCCCCACAGCTCACCCACGGAATGCGCAATCCCGTGGAAAGCGCTGTGCGGGCGTACGCTGGTTTTCATGGACAGGAACGGCGACAGCGCACCGGACGAGGGCTGCCCGCACGGCACGCTCCCCTTTGACGTGTTCTCCAAGGAGTGCCCCTCGCGCGGCACCCTGGAGCACATCACCGGCCGCTGGGGCAGTCTGACGCTCGGCGCGCTGTACGAAGGCAGCCTCCGGTTCAACGCGCTGCGCCGCCGCGTCGACGGGGTGAGCGAGAAGATGCTCTCCCAGACACTGCACGCGCTGGAGCGCGACGGACTGGTGCACCGCGAGGCCCAGCCGACCAATCCGCCCCGCGTCGACTACGAGCTCACACCCCTGGGGCGTCAGGTCGCCGAACAACTGCTCGGCCTCATCCACCTGGTCCAGGGCCGGATGTCCGAGGTCCTGGTGGCACGCGGGCAGTACGACGAAGCCCGTGCGGGCCGGCCCTGACGTCCTATGGGCGCGGCGGACGCTGGCAGCGGGGGCAGAAGTAGCTCGACCGGTTCATCCAGGCGCGGCGCCGCATCGGCGTGCCGCAACGGTGGCACGGCTCGTCCTCGCGTCCGTAGGCATCGAGCGAGCGGTCGAAGTAGCCCGACTCGCCGTTCACGTTCACATAGAGGCTGTCGAAGCTCGTGCCGCCCTGCGCCAGCGCCGCGTTCATCACGTCGCGGACGTGGCCCAGCAACTCGGCCGACTTGGGGCGGGTCAGGGTCGCGGTCGGCCGGTCGTAGTGCAGCTTGGCCCGCCAGAGCGCCTCGTCCGCGTAGATGTTGCCGACGCCGCTGATCAGCGACTGGTCGAGCAGGGCGCGCTTGACCGTCGTACGGCGTAGCCGCAGCGCGATGTGGAACGCGGCGTCGTCGAAGGCCGGGTCCAGTGGGTCGCGGGCGATATGGGCGATGGTGTCGGGCAGCCCCTCGGCGGTGTTCTCGTGGAGGGAGAGCCCACCGAAGGTGCGCTGGTCGACGAAGCGCAGCTCGGTTCCGACGGAGTCGTCGAAGCGGATCCTGATCCGCAGGTGCTTCTCGTCGAGTGCGCCCTCGGGCTGCACGAGCAGCTGACCGCTCATGCCCAGGTGGCCGAGGAGCGAGGTGGCCGCGTCATCGAGCGGCACCCACAGATACTTGCCGCGGCGCATCGCCGTGCCCAGCCGGACACCGGCGAGCCGGGCCGCGAAGTCCGCACCGCCCGCCACGTGCCGGCGGACGGCACGCGGATGCAGGACCTCGACCTCGCCGACCGTGCGCCCGGTGACCCAGCGCTCAAGACCGCGCCGGACGACTTCGACCTCGGGCAGCTCGGGCACGGTGTCGCTCCTGGATCTGTGGCTGGGTCTTGTTGCGGACAGAGAGAACCCCCCGGTGCGCGGGGCACCGGGGGGTTCTCGGGGTCAGGCAGGAGCAACGTCCGTGGACGCCGGGTCGGCAGGGGTGTCGGCGGCCCCTCCGTCGGCAGCGGACTTCGCCGCAGCCTCCCGTGCTTCCGCGGCGGCGCTGATCTCGCGCCAGGCGGACTCGGCCGCCTGCTGCTCCGCTTCCTTCTTGCTACGGCCGGTGCCGGTGCCGTACGAGACACCACCGACGCGAGCAGCAGCAGTAAAGGTCTTCTCGTGGTCCGGGCCGGTCTCCGAGACGAGGTACTCGGGGACTCCGAGGCTCTCGCTCGCGGTGAGCTCCTGGAGACTGGTCTTCCAGTCCAGGCCGGCACCGAGGTTCGAGGACCTGTCGATCAACGGGTCGAAGAGCCGGTGAACCAGCTCCGAGGCCACGTCAAGGCCCTGATCGAGATAGACCGCACCGATCACCGCTTCAAGGGTGTCGGCGAGGATGGACGCCTTGTCCCGGCCACCCGTGCCCTCTTCACCGCGGCCGAGCCGGATGAAGGAGCCGAGTTCAAGGCCGCGGCCCACTTCCGCAAGCGCACGCGAGTTGACTACCGCGGCCCGCAATTTGGCCAGCTGGCCTTCAGGCAGGTCGGGGTGAGTGCGGTACAGCGTGTCCGTGACCACCAGGCCGAGCACCGAATCCCCGAGGAATTCAAGCCGCTCGTTGGTGGGCAGACCGCCGTTCTCGTACGCGTACGAACGATGGGTCAGCGCACGCACCAGAAGGGCGGACTCGAGGTGGTACCCGAGCCGCCCTTCCAGAAGCGTGTGGGACGAGGCTGTGTTGACGTTGTCTGCCTGCTTCTTGGCGTGGGACAACTCAGACATCGGGCCTCTCACCAGCCGCTCAGACCTCGAGGACCTGGCGCTTGTTGTACGTGCCGCAGCTGGGGCACGCAATGTGCTGCAGCTTCGGCTCCTGGCAACGCTCGCACGAAACCAGGGTGGGGACCGCAGCCTTCCACTGCGACCGGCGGTGGCGCGTGTTGCTGCGCGACATCTTCCGCTTCGGAACAGCCACGGCTACTTCTCCTGCTTCTCGTCGACGCCGGGTGCGGCGCCGCCCATGTTGTCCTTCTCGCCGTCCTGAACGGTCTCGGCGAGTCCTTGCAATG
This sequence comes from Streptomyces sp. NBC_00464, assembly GCF_036013915.1. Taxonomy (NCBI): domain Bacteria; kingdom Bacillati; phylum Actinomycetota; class Actinomycetes; order Kitasatosporales; family Streptomycetaceae; genus Streptomyces; species Streptomyces sp. NBC_00464. The sequence continues at coordinate 1,643,603 of NZ_CP107899.1, forward strand.
CCGCCCAACGAGCATCGACGACATCGTGATGGTGGCCCGGATTCTCGTCCAGCCTGATTCCGCATTCGGAACACAGACCGGCACAGGTCTCCGTGCACACCGGCTGCATCGGCAGTGCGAGCACTACCGCATCACGCAGCACCGACTCGAGGTCGAAAAGGCCGTCCTCGAGGAAGTACCTGTCCTCGTCGTCCTCGGCGTCGTCGACCGGGTCCGCGGTCTTGCTGCGGTTCCGGTCATCGGCGTCAGGGTACGAGAACATTTCCTGGAAGTCCGCCTTGACCTCAAGGCTCAGCGGCTCCAGACACCTTACGCACTCCCCCTCGGCGGATGCACGGGCGGTGCCTGTGACAAGCACACCTTCCATGACCGATTCGAGGCGGACGTCCAACTGCACGGGTGCGCCTTCCGGCACACCGATGACTCCGTCGATACCGAAGTCCTTGGGGGCGTCCACCGAGCGGGTCAGCCGCTTGAGGGCACCAGGACGCCGGCCCAGCTCGTGCGTATCGAACACGAGAGGGTTTCGGTGGTCGAGGTGGCCGTTCAGGGCTTTTCCTGCTTTCGAATCGTGCGCATCACGCGTGGTGGGGGTGGGCCGACCGGTTCGGAGTCGAAGCGGGCAGCCGGGATCGCGGACATACGCGCGACCGAAGAGCCAGGATACTGGACACACCGCCCAGCACCCAATCCGGCCCTGATCCGGGGCCTGGACCGGACCCCCGGCGCGTTCAGCGCTCCTGTTCGTACCGGCGGAGCTGTTCCAGGTCGATCATGCTGGTGTCGAACAGGCTGGTCTCGTCCAGGGCGCCCTCGCCGTGCTGCTGAAGAGGCTGCTGGAGGGGCTGCTGCGAGGCCTGCACCGGCTGCTGCCAGACGTCGTAGCCCTGCGCCGGGACCTGGCCCTGGTTCGGGTCGTAGCCCTGCGCCGGGAGCTGAGCCCGGTTCGGGTCGTAGCCCTGCTGCTGGTAGCCCGCGTAGGGGTCGGGCTGCTGCTGGTAGCCGGCGTACGGGTCGGGCTGCTGCGACTGGCCCTGGTACGCGTCCTGCTGCTCCTGGTACGCGTAGGTCTGCGCGTACTGCGGTTCGGGCTGCGCCGGGTACTGGGGCTCGCCGTGCTGCTGGGGGACCTGGAGCGCTTCGGGGGTGGCGACCTCGGCCAGACCCGCCCAGTGGTCCTCGTCGCTGGTGTGGCCCTGGGCGCCCGCGGCGTCCTGGGCGGCCATGTGCGCGCCGAGGTCGTCGGTGGCGACCCGGCCGTGCAGCTTCTGCCGGCCGCGGCCGACGGCCTCCAGGGTCTTGGCGAGCACCGCCTCGAAGGCGCCGAGCTTGGTGTCCACGTACTCGTCGGCCCGGCGTTGGAGCGTGGCCGGATCGGCGCTGCGCTCGGGGGCCTCGACGAAGTCCGGGTCCTCGAAGCCCTGCTCGTCGAAGCCCTGGCCGCGGCCGAGGAGCTTTTCGCGGCCCCGGTCGACGGAGCCGATCGTCTTGGTGAGGACGACCTCGAAGTTGGCGAGCTTGCTGTCGACGTACTCGTCGGCCTCGGCGCGGACCTCCTCGGCGTCCTTGCGGGCCTCACCGAGGATCCGGTCGGCCTCCGCCTGGGACTGCCGGGCGATCTCCGTGCCGGAGATGAGCGAACCGCGCTCGGCGTGGGCGGTCTCGATGATCCGGCCGGCCTCCTGGCGGGCCTGCTCGACGAGCTGCTCGTGGCCGCCGATGACCTCCGCGGCCTGCGCGAGCGAGCCGGGCAGGGCCTCCCGCACCTCTTCGAGCATCGAGAGCAGGTCGGCGCGGTTGACCACGCAGGATGCCGACATGGGCATGGACCGGGCGTTCCCGACCGCTTCGACGATCTCGTCGAGCTTCTTCTGCACGTCCACCGTGTGCTCGCCACTCTCTACTGCCGATTGGAGACGGACGGGACGACTGTACGGCCAGTCGGCGCCCGCCCGACACCTGGTGACGGACTGTCAGCGGCTCACTGCTGAGCGAGTCGCTCGGTCAGCGCCTCGTGGACCATCTCAGGCAGCAGGTGCGAGACGTCTCCGCCCCAGGTCGCCACCTCCTTGACCAGGGAGGACGACAGGAAACTGTAGGTGGGATTGGTCGGCACGAAGAGCGTTTCGACACCCGAGAGCCCGTTGTTCATCTGGGCCATCTGGAGCTCGTAGTCGAAGTCGCTGACCGCCCGCAGACCCTTCACGATCGCCGGGATGTCGCGCTGCTTGCAGAAGTCGACCAGCAGCCCGTGGAAGGCCTCGACCTGGACGTTGCCGAAGTCCGCGGTGACCTGGCGGATCAGCTCGATCCGCTCGTCGACCGTGAACAGGCCCTTCTTGGACTGGTTGATCATCACCGCGACATGTACGACGTCGTACAGCTTCGAGGCACGGCCGATGATGTCGAGATGTCCATTGGTGATGGGGTCGAACGACCCCGGGCAGACGGCGCGGCGCAACTTGATTCCCTCGCTCTCCGGTCCGGTCATCGTGCGTCTTCGCACGTAGCGGCGGCGCGACCGTACCAAAGCGTTCCCTCGCCGTAGCGACGGGCCCGCAATGGCTCGAATCCCTTGGGCCAGCTGAATTCTCCGCCTCTGGTGCTGCGCTCTACCGTGACGAGCGCATCGGCTGTGAGCCACCCCTGAGCACGGAGTGTGAGCAGGATCTCGCCAAGATCGACGTCGGTCACGGCGTACGGAGGGTCGAGGAAGACCACGTCGTACGGATCGGCCGGCGCCGGTCCTGTCACGATCTGTTCGGCTTTGCCGGCCCGGACCTCGGCGCCGGGCAGGCCCAGGGTGCGGACGTTGTCACGGACGGTACGGACAGCCGCGGCGTCGGCCTCTACGAGCAGGGCGTGCACCGCTCCGCGGGAGAGAGCTTCGAGGCCGACGGCTCCCGAGCCCGCGTAGAGGTCGGCGATCCGGATGCCGTCGAGCGTGCCGAGGAGCGCCTGCCAGGTGGAGAACAGGCCCTCGCGCGCGCGGTCGGAGGTGGGGCGGGTGCCGGTGCCGGGCGGGACGGCCAGGCGGCGTCCGCCGGCCGCGCCTGCGATCACGCGGGTCATGGGTGTCGATCCTCGGGTCGGGGCGGCGCGCAGGGTGCTGCGGGCGCCGTGCCACCCACGATATGGCGTCGGGGCGGACGGAGCTCCCCCGGGCGTCCGCCCCTCCCTCGCACGTCAGCCCTTGTCGAGGTACTCCTCGCGGTCCTTGTCGAGCAGGGCGTCCAGGGCGATGCGCAGCTCGGGCAGGTGCTCCAGGTCCGGGTCCTCGGCCACGACCGTGACGGCCTCCTGCCGGGCGGCGGCGATGACCTCCTCGTCGTCGATGACGCTCAGGACCCGGAGCGAGGAGCGGACCCCGGACTGGGCCTGTCCGAGTACGTCGCCCTCGCGCCGCTGTTCGAGGTCGATCCGGGAGAGTTCGAAGCCGTCGAGGGTGGCGGCGACGGCGGAGAGCCGGGCGCGGGCGGGGCTCGCCTCGTGGGCCTCGCTGACCAGCAGGCAGAGACCGGGAGCGGATCCTCGGCCCACCCGGCCGCGCAGCTGGTGGAGCTGGGAGACGCCGAACCGGTCGGCGTCCATGATCACCATCGCGGTGGCGTTGGGGACGTTGACCCCGACCTCGATGACGGTGGTGGCGACCAGGACGTCGACCTGGCCCGCGGCGAAGCGGCGCATCACGTCGTCCTTGTCGTCGGGGTGCATCCTGCCGTGCAGCACCTCGATGCGCAGACCGGTCAGCAGGCCCTTGGAGAGCTGCTCGGCGATCTCCAGGACGGCGAGCGGAGGGCGCTTGTCCCCCTCCTCCTTCTCCTTCTCCTCGGCGGCCTTCTTCTTCCCCTTCTTCTTGGCGGCGTCGTCCTCGTCGTCACCGATGCGGGGGCAGACCACATACGCCTGGTGGCCGTTCTCCACCTCTTCGCGGACCCGTTCCCAGGCGCGGCTGAGGAAGTGGGGTTTGTCCTTGGCGGGGACGACATGACTGGCGATCGGCGAGCGGCCGGCCGGCAGCTGGTCCAGGACGGAGGTCTCCAGATCGCCGAAGACGGTCATGGCGACCGTACGGGGAATGGGAGTGGCGGTCATGACGAGCAGATGCGGCGGCTGCTTCCCCTTGGAGCGCAGGGCGTCGCGCTGTTCCACCCCGAAGCGGTGCTGCTCGTCGACGACGACGAGGCCCAGGTCGTGGAACTGCACCTTGTCCTCGATCAGCGCATGCGTCCCGATGACGATCCCGGCCTCGCCGGTGACCAGGTCGAGAAGGGCCTGCCGACGGGCCGCCATGCCCATCGAACCGGTCAGCAGCACCACCTTCGTGCCCTGGTCCGAGCCGCCCAGCATGCCGCCCTCGGCGAGCTCCCCCATCATCTCGGTGATGGACCTGTGGTGCTGCTGTGCGAGGACCTCGGTGGGGGCGAGCATGGCGGCCTGTCCGCCGGCGTCGACGGTGCCCAGCATGGCGCGCAGCGCGACCATCGTCTTCCCCGATCCGACTTCCCCCTGGAGCAGCCGGTGCATCGGGTGCTCGGTCGCCAGGTCGTCGAAGATCTCCTTGGAGACCTTGACCTGGCCGTCGGTGAGGGTGAACGGCAGTTTGGCGTCGAAGGCGTCGAGGAGTCCGCCGGGGACCGGCTTGCGGGCGACGGCGGGCAGCTGGGTGTCCGCGTATCTGCGGCGGGCCAGGGCGACCTGGAGGACGAACGCCTCGTCCCACTTCAGGCGGTCCCTGGCCTCGGCGACATCGGCCTTGGTCTGCGGCCGGTGGATCTTCAGGAGGGCCTCGGGCAGCGCGGTGAAGCCACGGCCCTCGCGCAGCGCGGCCGGCAGCGGGTCCACGGCCTCCTGGGCGCTGGGCAGCACCGCGTCGACCGCCTTGGCGATGCGCCAGGAGTCGAGCTGTTTGCAGGCGGGGTAGATCGGAAGCAGCTTGCCGGCGAAGGCGTCGACGGCCTCGGTCGCCCCGGCCTCGTCGTCGGACTCGGCGTCCAGCAGCTGGTACGTGGGGTGGGCCAGCTGCATCTTGCGGTTGAAGACGGAGACCTTGCCGGCGAACATGGCGCGCCGCCCCGGCAGCAGCTCCTTGTGCGGCTTGTGGACGCCGTGGCCGAAGAAGACCAGCTGGAGCCGGCCGTGGCCGTCGGTGAGGGTCACTTCGAGGCGCTTGCCCCGGCCGCCGTTGAACATCATCACGCGGGCGTCCTGGACCTGGGCGACGACCGTCACGTGCTCCTCCAGGGGGAGGTCGGTCAGCGCCGTGAGGCGGCCGCGCTCCTCGTACCGCCTCGGGTAGTGATGCAGGAGATCACCGACCGTGTGCAGGTCGAGGTGCTCGGCCATCACCTTCGCGGTGGCGCCACCGAGCAGTTTCTTGAGGGGTTCGTCGAACGCAGACACGCGATCCATTGCACACCACGCCACTGACAGTTGTCCGCCGGGCGCCACCGGGCCCCCCGAAACTCCTGGTCAGAATCGCGCCCGCAACTCTAGGATCGGCTCCCACGCTTCTCGTTCGCGATCACCCCGCGGGGGGTCGCCCGACCCGCGCTGTCGCAAGTCCCCCCACCGGCGCTGCGACGATGACATCTGAGACCTCAGCGAATTCCGCGTCCACCGAGTCCGCCACCGCCCAGCAGCCGCACACCTTCCAGGTGGATCTGCGCGGACTGGTCGATCTCCTCTCCCATCACCTCTACTCCTCGCCCCGCGTCTATCTGCGCGAGCTGCTGCAGAACGCCGTCGACGCCATCACGGCCCGGCGTGCCGAGCAGCCGGACGCGCCCGCTCTGGTGCGGCTGTACGCCGAGGACGGCCGGCTGCGCGTCGAGGACAGCGGCATCGGTCTGACCGAGACGGATGTGCACAGCCTCCTCGCCACGATCGGCCGCAGCTCCAAGCGCGACGGGGCGGAGGGGCTCGCCTCGGCGCGCGCGGACTTCCTCGGCCAGTTCGGCATCGGGCTGCTGGCCTGCTTCGTCGTCGCGGCCGAGATCCGGGTGGTGAGCCGCTCCGCGCGGACGCCCGGCGCCCCGCCCGTGGAGTGGTGCGCCCGTGACGACGGTTCGTACACCGTCCGTACGCTCCCCGACAGCGCGCGCCCCGAGCCCGGCACCACCGTGCATCTGACGGCCCGTTCCGGCAGCGCCCAGTGGCTCACCGAGGAACGGGTGCTCGCGCTGGCCAGGGACTTCGGCTCGCTCCTGCCCTACGACGTACGGGTCGGCGAGGCGGCCGTCACCGATCTGCCCGCACCGTGGGACCGCGCGTACCCGAGTCCGGCGGGTCGGCGGGTGGCGCTGGCGCGCCACTGCCACGAGCTGTTCGGCTTCACCCCGCTCGACACGATCGATCTCGATCTGCCGCTCGCCGGGATCCGCGGGGTGGCCCATGTCCTGCCGTCAGCCGTCAGTCCGGCACAGCGCGCGGGCCACCGGGTCCATCTGAAGGGCATGCTGCTGACGGACCGGGCGGACGAGCTGCTGCCCGAGTGGGCGTTCTTCGTGCGGTGCGTCATCGACACGGACAGTCTGCGGCCCACCGCCTCCCGGGAGGCGCTGTACGCGGACGAGACCCTGGCCGCGGTCCGGGACGCGCTGGGCGAGCGGATCAGGGACTGGCTGACCGGTCTGGCCGCGGGCGAACCGGAGCGACTGGCGGAGTTCCTGTCCGTGCACCACCTGGGTGTGAAGTCGCTCGCCCGGCACGACAGCGCCATGCTGCGCACGATGCTGCCGTGGCTGCCGTTCGAGACGACGGACGGACGGCTGTCGCTGGAGGAGTTCGCCCGGCGCCATCCGGTGGTGCACTTCACCCGGACCGTGGAGGAGTTCCGGCAGGTCGCGCCGATCGCCTCCGCGCAGGGCATCGGGGTCGTCAACGGCGGGTACACGTACGACACCGAGCTGGTCGAGCGGCTGCCCTCGGCCCGGCCGGGGACGGTGGTCGCGGAGCTGGACGCCGACACGGTCACCGCCCACCTGGACTCCGTCGACCCGGAGGAGGAGCTGGCGCTCGGCGCGTTCCTCACGGCGGCGCGCGCCAGGCTGGACCCGCTGGGCTGCGATGTGGCGTTGCGCGCCTTCCACCCGCTGACGGTGCCGGCGCTGCATCTGGACGACCGTTCGGCCCGCCACGAGCAGGCGCGCGCCGAGGCCGAGGAGCAGGCGGACGATCTGTGGGCGGGCATTCTCGGCTCGCTGCGCGGCAGTGCGCCGCGGGCCCGGCTCGTACTGAACCATCTCAATCCGTTGATCCGCCGGATCAGTTCGCTGGACAGCCCGGAGCTGGCGGTGACCGCGACGGAGGCGCTGTACGGGCAGGCGCTGCTGATGGCCCAGCGGCCGCTGCGGCCGGCCGACTCGGCGCTGCTGAACCGGGCCTTCCTCGGCCTGCTGGAGTGGGCCACCCATCCCGCCGCCCCGGGGCACTCCCCCGCGAACCCTCAGGAGGACGGCCGATGAGCGCCGATGCCGCGACGATCCGCCAGGCACTGCGGGACAACCAGGAGGAGCCGGAGGGGCCCGCGCGCAACGCGCGTGCGGAGCGGCTGCTGACCGAGGCGGAGCAGAGCGGGGACGCGGCGCTGCTGGTCGAGGCGCTCGTCCATCAGCTGCAGGTCTACAACTACAGCTCCGAGAAGGACAAGATGTTCGTCCCGTTCGCGCGGCTGCTGCGGCTGTGGGACGAACGGCCGGGCGACTTCGACCCGTTCATGACCCACCACCTCTTCTGGATGTTCAAGTGGGTCTCCAGTTCCATGGTCGACCAGCCGCACATCCCGCTCGCCTCCATCGAGAAGTGGCAGAGCGAGATGGAGCACCGCTACCGGCTGGCGGGGCATTCCGAGCGGGCGGTGCGCCAGGGCGAGCTGGAGATCGCCCGGCATCTGGGCGATCTGGAGCGGGCCGGGCAGGCGTACACCGCCTGGCAGGCGGCGGACCGGGACCGGATGGCCAACTGCCACGCCTGCGAGCTGCACGAGCAGGGCAGCTGGCAGGCGCTGCGGGGGCTGGACGAGGAGGCGCTGGCGGCCTGGGCGCCGGTGCTGGAGGGAGAGCACGTCTGCGCGCACGAACCGCATGCGGTGCTGGCCGCCTCGCTTCTCCCGCTGCTGCGGACGGGGCGTGCGGAGCAGGCCCGCGCGCATCATCTGCGCGGGTACCGGATGGTCCGGCCGATGGAGAGCATGCGCTACTCGGTCGCGCTGCACGTCGAGTTCTGTGTGCTGACCGGCAACGAGCCCCGCGCTCTGGAGATCCTGGCGGACCGGCCCGCGTACTTCACCGACAGCGGGAATCCCGGCAGCCTGACGGACTACCTGACCGTCACCGCCTTGCTGATGGACCGGCTGACCGGACTGGGGCACGGTGCGCAGTCCGTACCCGGCCCGGCCGGCACGGACTGGACCGCCGCGTCGCTGGCCGTCGAGGCCAGGGCCCAGGCGCTCGCCCTCGCGGCCCGCTTCGACGCACGCAACGGCAACGCGTACGTGGGTGAGCAGGTGCGGGAACGCCTGGCGCGCCGCCCTCTGCTGGACCGGCTGCCTCTGGGCGTACGGGCCGTGCGGCTCACGGCGCCGTCCGCTCCGCCGGCTTCCGCGGTGGCGCCCGCCGCGGCGGAACCCGCGCAGGACCTGGCCGGGCTGCTGGCCGAGGCGCACCGGCTCTCGGACGCCCAGCATCCGGACGCCGGGTCCGCCTGGCGGGCGGTCGCGGAGCGGGCCGGGCAGCCCGGGGAGGCCGACGCACTGACGGCCCACGACCGGGCGAACGTGGCGGACCATCGCGCGATGGACGGTTCGCTGCCGCCCGCCGAGGCGGCGGAGGTGTTCCGGACGGCCGCCCGGCTGTACGAGGCGGCCGGCGACCACGGCGAGGCCGTCGCGGCGGACGCCAGGGGCGCCTTCCTCCGCTCGACGCAGGACGGCGCGGCCGACGAGGCGCTGACGGAGATCGCCCCGCTCGTGGAGCGGGCTCTCGCCCTGCACGCGGAGGGCGGGGCCACGGACCGGCAGGCGAGCGGGGTGCTGGTCTGCCGGGCCCGGATCCTTCAGCAGCTGATGTTGCGGGCCGCGGACGAGGAGGCCACGGACGCGGCGGTCGCCGCTCTCGGACAGGCGGCGCACGAGGTGCTCGCCTTCGCCGAAGCCCTGCGTACGCGGGACAAGGTGGCCACCCGCGTCTCCGAGGCGCTGGGCTTCCTCGCGGACGTCGCGGCCTACCGCGGCGACGGTCCGGCGGCGGCGGAGCTGTACGCGCGAGCGGCCGCCGAGGTCCACGCGGCGGAACTGCCCTGGTACGCCGTCGAGTACGAGTCCCGGACCGCACGGCTCGCCGCGCAGCTCGACGACCACGAGACGGCGGAGCGGGCCGCGCGGGCCGCGCTGGAGCACGGCGGGACGTCGCTGTCGGCCGCCGGGCGGGCCCGGCTCCATCTCCAGCTGGCCGAAGTGCTCGGCGCCACGGGTCAGTTCGCGCAGGCGACGGAGCACGCCCTCGACGCCGCGCACTGGGCCGACGAGGCGGACGAGAGCGAATCGCTGGGGGTCTACGCCCGGCACCAGCTCGGCGGCTGGCTGCTTCGGCTGGGGCGCGCGGCGGAGGCGGCGGCCGTGCTGGAGGCCGTACTGCCCGATATCTCGGCCGAGGACCACGGGGAGGGCATGGTCGTCCAGACGCTGTGGTGGCTCGGCGACGGACTGTCCGCACTCGGTGAGCCTCGGGCCGCGGCGGAGTACTGGCTGCGGGCGGCGGACATCGCGCGCGGCTGGCCGGAGCAGGACGACCACGCGATGCTGGCCCAGCTCGCCGGGCAGGCGCTGTTCCGGGCCGAGCTGAACCCCGAGGCCGAGCGGGCGTACGAGCGGGCCGGGGAGCTGTGGCGGGGGCTGGGTGACGTTCCCGCGCTGGTACGGACCTTGCGGGTGCGGGCCTGGATCGCGGTCCGGGAGGGACAGCCGGGGCTCGAAGCGGCGCGGGCGTTCATGGCCGCGGCGGAGCGGGAGTGCGAGGGGCCGCAGCTGCGGACGGAGCTCGCGGACACCTACCGCCAGACCGCCGAACTGCTCGCCCACGCGTGCGAGGGCGAGCCGGGCGAGGCGGCGGACGATCCGGCGCGGATCGCGTACGAGGAGGCGCTCGGGTACGTCGAGCGGGCGTCGACGGCCTTCCACGAGGCCGGCCCCGACCACCTCGGCCGGCGCACGGCCGCCGACCTGATGGCCGCCTGGCTGGAGGCGGACCTGGGCCGCGCGGACGCGGCGCTGAGGCGGGCCTCGGAGGTCCTCGCGGCGTACGAGGGGGTGCCGGCGGGCACGGACGAGACGGTGGACGAGCGGCGGTCGGAGGTGGAGTCGCTACGGCGGTACGTGGCGTAGGGGGCGGGGCGTAGGGGGCGGGGCGGGCGTAGAGGGCGGGGCGGGCGTAGGGGCGGGGCGCCGGGGTCGTCCGGCGCGGCGTCTCGTCCTCAATCGCCGGACGGGCTTGATTTCCGGCCCCGGTCCGTGTCCGCGGCGCTACTCCACCTCGATTTCCGGCCCGGTCCGTGCCTGCGGCGCACTCCGCCTTGGATTCCGGCCCCGGTCCGTGCCGGCGGCGCCAATCCACCTCGATTTCCGGCCCGGTCCGTGCCTGCGGCGCACTCCGCCTTGGAATCCGTCCCCGGTCCGTGCCGGCGGCGCCAATCCACCTCGTTTTCCGGGTCCGGACGCTGCCGGTGGTGCTACTCCACCCCGATCAGCAGCGGAGCGCACTGGTGGCCGCCGCGGTAGACCACCGTGTCCACCGCCAGGTAGCCCTCACGGACGTGTTCCTCCAGCGCGTCGGCCAGGGTGTCGGGGACGTCCTCGCCGAGGACCAGAGTGACGAGTTCGCCGCCCGCCGCCAGCATCCGGTCCAGTACCTTCCGGGCCGTTTCGGGGACGTCCTCGCCGATGACGGCCACATCGCCGTCGATCAGGCCGAGGATGTCGCCGGCCTGGCAGATGCCCGCCATGGTCCAGGACTGCCGTTCGGCGACGGCCAGTTCGGCGTAGCGGGTGGCGCCGGCCGCCGCGGTCATCGCGACGACGTCCTCGTCGAAGCTGCGGTCCGGTTCGTGGACGGCCAGGGCGGCGATGCCCTGGACCGCGGCGCGGGTGGGGATGAGGGCTACCCGGATGCCCTCGGTCCGGGCCTGCTCGGCGGCAGCCGCGGCGGTGTGGCGCAGGTCCCCGTCGTTGGGCAGGAGCACCACCTCGCGGGCGTGCGCACGGCGGATGGCGTCCACGAGCTCACCGCTGGCCGGGGGCTCCCCGGGCCGTGCCAGCACCGTCGTCGCCCCGGCCTCCGCGCACAGGCCGCCGAGGCCGTCGCCCGGGACGACCACCACGACCGCGCGCTGGGCGGGTTCGGGGCGGGCGTGCACCCGGTCCGCGGCGAAGTGGGTGATCCGGATGCGGTACGGCCGCCCGGCCTCGACCCCGGCCTCCACCGCCGCTCCCGCGTCGTCGACGTGCACATGGACGTTCCACAGGCCGTCGCCGCCGACCACCACGAGGGAGTCGCCCAGCCCGTCGAGCCGGGTCCGCAGCCGCTCCACGGCTTCGTCGTCGGCCTCCAGCAGGTAGATGACCTCGAAGGCCGGGCCGTCCTGCGGGTCGTCGCCCGCGGGGCAGTCCACGGCGGCGGCAGTGGCGGGAGCGGCCGCTGCCTCGTACACCCGTTCCGGGGCCCGGCCGGAGACCGCCTCGACCAGTGCGCCGAGCACCGCCACCAGACCCCGCCCGCCGGCGTCGACGACCCCGGCGCGGCCGAGCACGGCGAGCTGCCCGGGAGTCGCTTCCAGGGCCGTCCGCGCCCCTTCGTACGCCGCCTGCGCCACCGCGGGCGCTCCGGCGCCGTCCGGCGTCCGCCCCGCGGCCTCGGCGGCCTCGGTGGCCACGGTCAGGACCGTGCCCTCGACGGGGTGGGCGACCGCCTCGCGGGCCGACGCCGCGGCCCTGGCCAGGGCGATGCGCAGCGATCCGGTGCCCGCCCCCTCGGCCAGTACCCCGGCCATGCCGCGCAGCAGCTGGGCCAGGATCGTGCCGGAGTTCCCGCGGGCCCCGATCAGCGCCCCGTGCGCCATGGCGCGTACCGCGTCGGCGGTGGAGGGTACCGAGGTGCCGGTCTCGTGGGCGGCGAAGACGGCCTCGACGGCCGCCGCCGCGGATTCCACGGTCAGATAGAGATTGGTTCCGGTGTCGCCGTCGGCGACGGGATACACGTTGATCGCGTCGATGGCCTCACGCTCCCGGCCCAGTGCGTCCAGCGCCAGTGAGCACCAGGTACGCACCGCGACGGCGTCCAGGTCGTCGGCGGTCTGCGGCACCTGATGGTCCTCCTCGAAACGCGTACCGGGACGGCGGGCTGCACCGCAGAGTAGTCCCGGCCGGCGGCCGGGAGAGGCCCAGGGGCGGGGCGAGCGGCTGTGGACCCATGGTAGTTTCGTATCTCCGACGCAGCCGTTGTATGCTGCTTCGGTTGCCCGACGAGAGTCGGGAACATCCCCCGGTACCGCCACTTCAGTCAATGAATCCGGCGTGCCGGAATTCACTGTAAGTGCATCTGAAGTTTTGGAGTGACCCGTGGCTGCCAACTGCGACGTTTGCGGCAAGGGGCCGAGCTTCGGCAACAGCATTTCGCACTCGCACCGCCGTACGTCCCGTCGCTGGAATCCCAACATCCAGCGCGTGCGTGCCGTGGTCGGGCGGACGCCGAAGCGGCTCAACGTCTGCACCTCGTGCATCAAGGCCGGCAAGGTCGCGCGCTGACGTTCCCGTCGTAGCGCAGCCCTACCGGTTGCCCAAAAAGCCGGTCCACCTCGGTGGACCGGCTTTTTGCTGTGCTCCGGCGGCGGGGCCGCTCAGCGGGCGCCGCGCAGCCGCCACCCGTGGTCGACCGGGCCGATCCCCGACCCCAGGGGAAAGCCCGCCGCGATGGCGCCTGTGACGTAGGCCTTCGCGCCCTGTACCGCCGTGGGCACGTCCTGGCCCAGGGCCAGTCCGCAGGCGATGGCGGAGGCGAGGGTGCAGCCCGTGCCGTGGGTGTGGCGGTTGTCGTGGCGGGGGGCGCGCAGCCAGTGCTCCTCGATGCCGTCCGTGAGCAGGTCGACGGGTTCGCCCGGCAGATGACCGCCCTTGACGACCACCCAGCGGGGCCCGTATCCGAGCAGTGCGGCCGCGGCCTGTCGCATTCCGGCCTCGTCGGTGACCGTGATGCCGGTGAGCTGTGCCACTTCGTCGAGGTTCGGGGTCGCCACGGTCGCGACGGGCAGCAGCTTCGTACGGACCGAGTCGAGCGCCTCTGCGGCCAGCAGCGGGTCTCCGTGCTTGGAGACGCCGACCGGGTCGACGACGACGGGGGCGTCCGTCCCGGCGAGAAGTTCGGCGACGGTCTCGACGAGCAGCGCCGACGCCAGCATGCCGGTCTTGACCGCGTTCACGCCGATGTCGTCCACGACGCTGCGGTACTGGGCGCGTACGGCCTCCGCGGGCAGCTCCCAGGCGCCCTGTACGCCCAGCGAGTTCTGTGCGGTGACTGCGGTCAGCACGCTCATCCCGTGCGCACCGAACGCCAGCATCGTCTTCAGGTCGGCCTGGATGCCCGCACCGCCGCCGGAATCGGATCCGGCGACGGTGAGCACTCGGGGCGGTACGGCGGAAGGTATCGGCATACGCCGCAATCTACTGGGCGTCCTCGATGTCGCCGAAGTGGTCCCAGCCGCTCTTGGCTGTCCAGGGCGCCCCGTCGACCGTCACCTGCGGCAGCGCCGAGGGGTTGAGGACCTCGCCGATCACCTTCCAGCGGGCCGGCAGCTTCACGTCGGCCGGGAACGTCGCGACGATCGCGTGGTCCTCGCCACCGGTGAGCACCCACTGGAGCGGGTCCACGCCGACGGCCTGCCCGATGTCGGACATCTGCGACGGGATGTCGATGAGCCCGGAGCGCAGGTCGATGCGGACCTTGCTGGCCTCGGCGATGTGCCCGAGGTCGGCGACGAGTCCGTCACTGACGTCCGTCATCGCGGTGGCGCCGAGACCGGCCGCCGCGGGGCCTGCGTGGTAGGGCGGTTCGGGGCGGCGGTGGGCCTCCACGAAGGCGCGGGGCGAGCGGAAGCCGCGCGAGAGCACGGCGTACCCGGCGGCGGACCAGCCGAGCCAGCCGGTGACGGCGACGACGTCGCCCGGCTGGGCGCCCGCCCTGGTGACGGGTTCGTGGTTGCGCAGATCGCCGAGCGCGGTGATCGCGACGGTGATGGTGTCGCCGCGCACCACGTCGCCGCCGACCACGGCCGCCCCCGCGACCTGGCACTCGTCGCGGATGCCGTCCATCAGCTCCCCGGCCCAGGTGACCGGGAGTTCGGCGGGGACGACGAGGCCGAGGAGCAGTGCCGTGGGCACGGCGCCCATGGCCGCGATGTCGGCGAGGTTCTGTGCGGCGGCCTTGCGGCCGACGTCGTACGCCGTCGACCAGTCACGCCGGAAGTGCCGCCCCTCCAGCAGGATGTCCGTGCTGGCCACGACCCTGCGGTCGGGGGCGGTGATGACCGCGGCGTCGTCGCCGGGCCCCAGCCGTACCGCCGGAGTGGTGGTGAGCCGGGAGGTCAGTTCCCTGATGAGCCCGAACTCCCCCAACTCGCCCACGGTTCCCTTCACCGAGTCTCACCTCTCATCTATGGGGCCGGACGGGCGTCCGGCCTGCTTCACCGGCCGGGCGCCCGAACCGGCCGTGGAGCGCGGCCGCCGACGGGAGCGGCGGTCCGTCGTGCTGGTCACGGGCATGCGTGTCCCCCGTCCGCGCCGCTGAGCTTGCGGTCGCGGGTCTTCACTGCTGTCGGTACTGTCAAGAGATACGTCAACTTGTGTGTTCTGTACGCCACGCTGTGGGTGTCATCCGGCCCGCAGGTCTCCCCGCGGCCCGCGGCAACGCGATACCGTGGCGTCCCTTTCCCCCACATGATCCTCGTGGCCGCCCTGGAGGTTCCGTGGTACAGGCGTACATCCTTATCCAGACCGAGGTGGGCAAGGCGTCGACCGTCGCCGAGACCATCGCCAAGATTCCGGGAGTGATCCAGGCAGAGGACGTCACCGGCCCCTACGACGTGATCGTGCGAGCCCAGGCCGACACGGTCGATGAACTCGGACGCATGGTGGTCGCCAAGGTCCAGCAGGTGGACGGCATCACCCGAACCCTGACCTGTCCGGTCGTTCACCTGTAGCCCCCGTCTACGCTGGGCCGGTGACATCTTTCTGCCGCCGGCTCCCCCACCCCGTGCTCCTCGGTCCGTCCGCCGCCCTGGTCCTCATGGCTGCGGCGGGCTGCACTTCCACGGACCCCTCGGCATCGGTCACGGTGCCCACGCCGTCCTCGGAAGCCGCAGCCTACTGCCGTGCGCTGCACAAGGAGCTGCCGAGTTCCGTCGCCGGTCTGGAGCGCAGTGACCCCGCGCCCCGTTCGGATCTGACCGCCGGGTGGGGGGACGGGGCGATCGTACTGCGCTGCGGTGTCGCGCGCCCCGCGAAGATGGACGACTCCCAGTCGAAGGCCGCCGAGGCGAACGGCGTCAACTGGCTGCTGGAGCAACGGGAGGACGACGGGCCGCGCTTCACGACCACCCTGCGCAAGGCATACGTCGAGGTCACGTTCTCGGCGGCGTACGCGCATGACGCGACCCCGCTGGCGGCCTTCGCGTCGGCGGTCAAGAAGACGGTCCCCAGCAGCCTGTAGGGAGTGCGCTCCGGCCGGAGCGCACTCCCTGTGCTGTGCCGACGGTGCTCAGCGCAGGCCGGTCGGCCGGTCCAGCGCCGCCTGGATGAGCCGGTCGACCAGCTGCTGGTAGCTGACGCCGCTCTCCTGCCACATGCGCGGGTACATGGAGATCGGGGTGAAGCCCGGCAGGGTGTTGATCTCGTTGATGACGAAGCCGCCGTCCTCGGTGAGGAAGAAGTCGGCGCGCACCAGGCCCTCGCAGGAGGCGGCCTCGAAGGCCTCGACCGCGAGCCGCTGGACCTCGGCGGTCTCCTCGTCGGTGAGCGGGGCGGGCACCATCCCGGGCGCCGCGTCGATGTACTTGGCCTCGAAGTCGTAGAAGTCGTGCGAGGTGACCGGCGGGATCTCGGCGGGCACGCTGGCGCGCGGGCCGTCCTCGAACTCCAGCACCCCGCACTCGATCTCGCGGCCCCGCAGCAGCGACTCCACAAGGAACTTGGGGTCGTGGCGGCGGGCCTCCTCGATCGCCTCGTCGAGGCCGGACGCGTCGTCGACCTTGGTGATGCCGATGGACGAGCCGGCCCGGGCGGGCTTGATGAAGAGCGGCCAGCCGTGCTCGTCGGCGAAGGCCGTGATGCGCTTGCGGGCGCCCTGGGGGTCGTTGTCCCACTCGCGGGGGCGTACGACCAGGTACGGCCCGACGGCGAGCCCGAAGGAGGTGAAGACGCGCTTCATGTACTCCTTGTCCTGGCCGACCGCCGAGGCGAGGACGCCGGCGCCGACGTACGGCACACCGGAGAGCTCCAGGAGGCCCTGGAGCGTGCCGTCCTCACCGTAGGGACCGTGCAGGACGGGGAAGACGACGTCGACCTCGCCAAGCACCTTGGGGACGGATCCGGGCTCGCTGTAGACCACTTCGCGGCTGCCGGGATCGACGGAGAGCACCACGCCGCCCTCGTCGGACTCGGCCAGTTGTGCCACGTCGGGCATCTTCCGGTCCGTGATGGCCATGCGTTCGGGTGCGTCGGCGGTGAGCGCCCAGCGGCCGTCCGTCGTGATGCCGATCGGCAGGACGTCGTACTTCGACCGGTCGATCGCGTTCAGGACCGCACCGGCCGTGACCACCGAAATGCCGTGTTCGGAGCTGCGGCCGCCGAACACGACGGCCACACGCGGCTTGCGGAGCTGCTGCTCCGTACTCTGGGGGAGGTTCTCGCTGCTCATATCGCGATGAGCGTACCTTCTGGTAGGGGTGACGTCAGCGCGGCCGGGGCCGCCCGGCGGGTGAACCGGTTCCGGAACCGGCACCCGGCCACGGGTCACCCGGCGGCCTCTCAGTGCCGCTCGGCCTTCGCGCTGCGCGACATCAGTTCCTTGAGCGCGACCATCGGCGGCTTGCCCTCGTGGACGATGCCGACGACCGTCTCGGTGAGGGGCATCTCGACCCCGTGCCGACGGGCCAGGTCGAGCACGGATTCACACGACTTGACGCCCTCGGCGGTCTGCTTGGTGACCGCGATGGTCTCCTGGAGCGTCATCCCGCGGCCGAGGTTGAGGCCGAAGGTGTGGTTGCGCGACAGCGGCGACGAGCAGGTCGCCACCAGGTCGCCGAGGCCCGCGAGTCCGGAGAAGGTCAGCGGGTCGGCTCCCATGGCCAGGCCGAGCCGGATGGTCTCGGCGAGGCCGCGGGTGATGAGCGAGCCCTTGGCGTTGTCGCCGAGCCCCATGCCGTCGGCGATGCCGACGGCCAGCCCGATGACGTTCTTGACGGCGCCCCCGAGCTCGCAGCCGACCACGTCGGTGCTGGTGTAGGGGCGGAAGTACGGGGTGTGGCAGGCGACCTGGAGGCGGCGGGCGACGGACTCGTCCCGGCAGGCCACGACGGCTGCGGCGGGACGGCGTTCGGCGATCTCCTTGGCGAGGTTGGGCCCGGTGATGACGGCGATGCGGTCGGCGGAGACGTGGGTGACGTCCTCGATGACCTCGCTCATCCGCTTCGCGGTGCCGAGTTCGACGCCCTTCATCAGGGAGACAAGGACCGTCTGCGGCTCCAGGTGCGGGGCCCAGTCGGCGAGGTTGGCGCGCAGCGTCTGGGACGGCACGACAAGCACCGCGAAGTCGGCGCCGCGCAGCGCTTCGGCTGCGTCCGTGGTGGCCCGCACCGATGCGGGGAGTTCGACGCCCGGCAGGTATTCGGGGTTGGTACGGGTCGTGTTGACGGCCTCGGCGACCTCGGCCCGGCGCCCCCAGAGGGTGACCTCGCAGCCGGCGTCCGCGAGGATCATGGCGAACGCCGTACCCCAAGAGCCGGTTCCGAAGACGGCTGCCTTTACGGGGTGCGTCACTTGGGTCCCTTTCCTTCGGCCCTGCGCCGTTGTTCCGCACGGGCCTTGCGGGGGTCGTAGAGTTCGGCGGGCGCCTTCTCGCCGCGCACCTGCGCCAGCTGCGCGGTGACCGCGACCATGATGGCCTCGGTCGCCTCGCGCAGCACGTCGGGCGTCGGTTCCCTGTCGTAGAACCGGGAGAGGTCGACGGGCGGTCCCGCCTGGACCTGGAGGGTCTTGCGGGGGAAGAGCCGCACCTTCTTCTCCGTGGCGTAGGGCGGCACCGCCAGGTTGGCGCCCCACTGCGCGACGGGGATGACCGGAGCCCTGGTCATCAACGCGACGCGGGCGGCGCCGGTCTTGGCGGTCATCGGCCACATCTCGGGGTCCCGGGTGAGGGTGCCCTCGGGATAGAAGGCGACGCACTCACCGCGCTCGATGGCGTCGACAGCGGCCCGGAAGGCGTCCAGCGCGTTCGTGGTCTCGCGGTACACGGGGATCTGGCCGGTGCCGCGCAGCATCATTCCGACGAAGGGGGTCTTGAAGAGGCCCGCCTTGGCGAGGAGCCGCGGCACCCGTCCGGTGTTGTACTGGAAATGCCCGTACGAAAGAGGGTCCAGGTACGAGTTGTGATTGACCGCGGTGATGAATCCGCCGTCGGCCGGAATGTGTTCCATTCCCCGCCAGTCGCGCTTGAACAGAATCACCAGCGGCGGTTTCGCGATGACCGCCGCCAGGCGGTACCAGAAGCCGATTCTGCGGCGGGACACTCGGACACCTTCCTCTAAGACCTGACTGTGGAGCTCACTGCTGGCTGACTACCGACGGTCAAGTCTCGCCCCAGGCCCCTGCTCTGTCGAGAACACCGTACGCCTCACCTTCGGGACCGACCCTCCGGGCTGTCGTACCGGCAGGCGAGAATAGGCGGCCATGCGCATCGAGGGGGAGACCGCCACGAACACCGACCCGACCGGCCCCTGGTCACTGGTCGTCCCGTTGAAGCCCCTGGCGCGGGCCAAGAGCAGGCTGACGCCCGCTTCCGGCGCCCTGCTGCGGCCGCGGCTCGCTCTGGCCTTCGCCCGGGACACCGTGTCCGCCGCGTTGTCCTGCCCGGAGGTGGCCGATGTGGTGGTCGTCACGGACGACACGGCGGCCGGCGCCGCACTGGCGGCGCTCGGGGCCCGGATCGTGGCCGACACCCCGGCCGCCGGGCTCAACGCCGCCCTCGCGCACGGTGAGCGCACGGTGCGGTCGGCCCGGCCCCGGGCTGCCCTCGCCGCGCTCAACGCCGATCTGCCCGCCTTGCGACCGGCGGAATTGTCCCGCGTACTCGAATTTTCCGCCGCTTTTCCCCGCGCCTTTGTTACCGATGCCGCGGGAATCGGAACGACTTTTCTCTCCGCTGGGCCAGGAGTGGAATTGCGCCCCGCTTTCGGCGGTCCGTCGAGGGCCCGGCATCTCGCTTCGGGAGCGGCGGAGGTCACGCTGTCCGGTATCGATTCGGTGCGCCAGGACGTGGACACGGGCGACGATCTGCGGGCCGCACTGGCGCTGGGCGTCGGCCCGTACACGGCGGGGCGCTGGGCCGCGGGGGTCCGGGCGGCGGACCGATAGGCTGCCGCCCATGCAGGCGACCTCGTACACGTACGACCCCGAGACCCGCACCGGCAGCGTGCTGCTCGACGACGGCACCCCGGTGGACTTCGACGCACCGGCCTTCGACGCCGGCGGGCTGCGGCTGCTGCGTCCGGGGCAACGGGTGCGGATCGAGGGCCGTGGCGAAGGCGCCGGGCTGCGCATCACCCTGGTGACGCTGCAGACCTTCTGAGACCGACCGGCCCCGAACAGCCCGCGGGCCGGGCTCCCCGAGGGGAGCCCGGCCCGGCGCGTGTGAGGAGCCCTGTGGAGCCGGTCCTCACTTCTTGCGTGCAGTGGCCTTCTTGGCCGTGGTCTTGCGCGCGGTGGTCTTCTTCGCGGGCGCCTTCTTCGCCGTGGTCTTCTTGGCGGGCGCGGTCTTGCTGGCGACGGCCTTCTTGGCTGCCGTCGTCGTCTTCTTCGCCGCCGGGGTCGCCTTCTTCGCGGCCGCCGTGGTCTTCTTCGCCGCCGCGGAGGTCTTCTTCGCGGTGGTCTTCTTGGCGGTGGCAGCCGTCGTCTTCGCCGCTGCCACGGTCTTCTTGGCGGTGGCCTTCTTCGCCACGGCCTTCTTGGCGGTCGCCTTCTTTGCGGCGGCCTTGGCCGTCGTACGGGTGGAAGAACCGCCCGAGAGGCTGCCCTTGGGGGCCTTCTTCACGGCCACGTCGTTCTTGGGGAGCTTCTTCGAGCCGCTCACCAGGTCCTTGAAGCCCTGTCCCGCACGGAAACGGGGCACCGAGGTCTTCTTGACCCGTACGCGCTCACCCGTCTGCGGGTTGCGGGCGTAGCGGGCGGGGCGGTCGACCTTCTCGAACGAGCCGAAGCCGGTGACCGAAACCCGGTCACCTGCGACAACCGCACGAACGATCGCGTCGAGCACCGCATCGACGGCGTCCGCGGCCTGCTGACGGCCGCCGACCTTGTCGGCAATCGCTTCTACGAGCTGCGCCTTGTTCACGTCTTCCCCTTCGGAGACATCGCCCGAACGAAACTGTTCAGGCTTTTTCGCACGTTAGGCAGATATATACCGCAAATCAAACACGAAACGGGCTAATCACCCTAGTGCCGCAACGAAGTCGACCGCTGCACAGTTCCGCAGAGTCAGTCACCTTCGGGGAATCGGCCCTCATCGAGGTCCTTCATCAACCGGTCCAGACGCCTTGCTGCATCTGGGAGATCGTGCTTTGCCGCGGCCGTGACGACCAACAGCTTCCGGTTCAGCGCCATCCGTACGCCCTCCGGGACTTGCAGTGCACGCACTCGTGAGTGCGCTTCCTTCAATTGGTCGGCGACTTGGCCGTAAAGCTTGAGTTGGCTGTCGCGTTCCATGCACCGATTGTGCCATCTGGGGCGAGTTGTCGCCCGACGGGGGCTCAACAAGCGACTGCGCCCCCTACCAGAAGGCAGGGGGCGCAGTACTGGAAACGTGCTGCTCAGGCGTTAATTGTACGGGGCTTGTGGGCCGGCCTGGCCGCCTCGTAGGACGCGATGTCCGCTTCGTTCTGCAGGGTGAGGCTGATGTCGTCCAGCCCGTTCAGCAGCCGCCAGCGGGCGTTCTCGTCGAGCTCGAAGTCGGCGACGACGCCCTCGGCGAGGACCTGCCGCTTCTCCAGGTCGACGGTGACCTCGGCCGTCGGGTCGGCCTCGGTCAGCTCCCAGAGGGCGTCGACGACCTTCTGGTCCAGGACCACGGTCAACAGCCCGTTCTTCAGCGAGTTACCGCGGAAGATGTCGGCGAAACGGGAGGAGATCACGGTCTTGAAGCCGTAGTTCTGGAGCGCCCAGACGGCGTGCTCGCGGGACGAGCCGGTGCCGAAGTCGGGGCCGGCCACCAGGACCGAGGCACCCTTGCGCTCCGGGCGGTTGAGGACGAAGGTCTCGTCCTTGCGCCAGGCCTCGAAGAGCCCGTCCTCGAAGCCGTCCCGGGTGACCTTCTTCAGCCAGTGGGCGGGAATGATCTGGTCGGTGTCGACGTTGCTGCGGCGCAGCGGGACGGCCCGGCCGGTGTGTGCGGTGAAAGCTTCCATGATTCTCAGACTCCGGCGGGCGTACGGGCGTCGGACAGGTCGGCCGGCGAGGCCAGATGGCCCAGCACGGCGGTCGCGGCGGCAACCTGCGGGGAGACCAGGTGCGTACGGCCGCCCTTGCCCTGCCGGCCCTCGAAGTTACGGTTCGAGGTCGAGGCGGAGCGCTCGCCGGGGGCCAGCTGGTCGGGGTTCATACCGAGGCACATCGAGCAACCCGCGTGCCGCCATTCGGCGCCGGCGGCGGTGAAGACCTTGTCCAGGCCCTCCTCGACGGCCTGCAGGGCGACCCGGACGGAGCCCGGGACGACCAGCATCCGTACGCCGTCGGCGACTTTGCGGCCGTCCAGGATCGCGGCCGCGTTACGCAGGTCCTCGATCCGGCCGTTGGTGCAGGAGCCTACGAAGACGGTGTCGACCTTGATCTCGCGCAGCGGCTGGCCGGCGGTCAACCCCATGTACTCCAGGGCCTTTTCGGCGGCGTTGCGCTCCGAGGCGTCCTCGTACGAAGCAGGATCGGGGACGTTGGCCGACAGCGGCGCGCCCTGGCCGGGGTTGGTGCCCCAGGTGACGAACGGCGCCAGCGCGGCGGCCTCGATGACCACCTCGGCGTCGAAGACCGCGTCGTCGTCCGTACGCAGCGTCTTCCAGTACGCGACGGCCGCGTCCCAGTCCTCGCCCTGCGGGGCGTGGTCCCGGCCCTGCAGGTAGTCGAAGGTGGTCCGGTCGGGGGCGATCATGCCCGCCCGCGCGCCGGCCTCGATCGACATGTTGCAGATGGTCATCCGGGCCTCCATCGAGAGCTTCTCGATGGCGGAGCCGCGGTATTCGAGGATGTAGCCCTGGCCGCCGCCGGTGCCGATCCGCGCGATGATCGCGAGGATCAGGTCCTTGGCGGTGACGCTCTCGGGCAGTTCGCCGTCGATGGTGATGGCCATCGTCTTCGGACGGGCCAGCGGCAGCGTCTGCGTGGCCAGCACGTGCTCGACCTGGCTGGTGCCGATACCGAAGGCCAGCGCACCGAACGCGCCGTGCGTGGAGGTGTGGGAATCACCACACACGACCGTGGTGCCGGGCTGGGTCAGACCCAGCTGCGGGCCGACCACGTGCACGACGCCCTGCTCGACGTCGCCCAGCGGGTGCAGCCTGACGCCGAACTCCGCGCAGTTCTTGCGCAGGGTCTCCAGCTGAGCGCGGGAGACCGGGTCGGCGATCGGCTTGTCGATGTCGAGGGTCGGGGTGTTGTGGTCCTCGGTGGCGATGGTGAGGTCGAGGCGCCGCACCGGGCGTCCGGCCTGCCGCAGACCGTCGAAGGCCTGCGGGCTGGTCACCTCGTGCAGCAGGTGCAGATCGATGTAGAGGAGGTCGGGCTCACCTTCGGCGCGCCGGACGACATGGTCGTCCCAAACCTTCTCCGCGAGTGTCCTACCCATCGCTTTCCCTCCGGCCGGCGTCGTCGCCGGCCCAACTAGAGATTCGGTGCGCCCCCGTCCGGACCCCCGTGCGGGGCGGTGGCTACGGGCCGTTGTGGGGCCGCCCGTACAGGTTCGCAACTTCGCTGGAAAATTGAACTTGCGTTTCACAGAGTGAGACGCGAGTATCGTCGTATGGACAACTCTAGCGGCGTCGGCGTTCTCGACAAGGCAGCTCTGGTATTGAGCGCCCTGGAGTCCGGGCCGGCCACCCTCGCCGGGCTGGTCGCGGCGACCGGGCTCGCACGACCCACGGCTCACCGACTGGCCGTGGCACTGGAACACCACCGCATGGTGGCAAGGGACATGCAGGGCCGCTTCATTCTCGGCCCCCGCCTCTCCGAGCTCGCCGCGGCGGCGGGCGAGGACCGGCTGCTCGCCACGGCCGGACCGGTGCTCACCCACCTCCGCGACATCACCGGCGAGAGCGCCCAGCTCTACCGCCGGCAGGGCGACATGCGCATCTGCGTGGCGGCGGCGGAGCGGCTGTCCGGTCTGCGGGACACCGTGCCGGTCGGCTCCACGCTCACCATGAAGGCGGGATCCTCCGCCCAGATCCTGATGGCCTGGGAGGAGCCCGAGCGCCTCCACCGCGGCCTCCAGGGCGCCCGTTTCACCGCGACGGCGCTCTCCGGCGTACGACGCCGGGGCTGGGCCCAGTCGATCGGCGAGCGCGAACCGGGCGTCGCCTCGGTCTCCGCCCCGGTGCGCGGCCCCTCGAACCGGGTGGTCGCGGCGGTCTCGGTCTCCGGACCGATCGAGCGGCTGACCCGCCACCCGGGCCGGATGCACGCCCAGGCCGTCATCGACTCGGCCGCCCGGCTGAGCGAGGCACTCCGCCGCACGGGCTGAACCGACCGCCCCTCCCCCTCACCCGAGGCCGCCCCAGTGTCGTGGCGGCCCTTCTCAACTCTCGTGCCACAGCCCCACGCGCTTCCGGGACTTCCTCTCCCCCGACTCCCGGTTCCCGGTGCGTCCGGGCCGAACGGGCCCGCGTACATAAGCAAAAGGCCCCTCACCGGAGTGAAGGGCCTTCGCCTGATGCTCTGTTGTACCCCCGACCGGATTTGAACCGGCGCTACTGCCGTGAGAGGGCAGCGTGCTAGGCCGCTACACAACGGGGGCTTGGATACTGCGACTTGCTTGTCTTGCGCTGGGCTACCAGGACTCGAACCTAGAATGACGGTACCAGAAACCGTAGTGTTGCCAATTACACCATAGCCCATGGTGTTACAAGTACCCCCGACCGGATTCGAACCGGCGCTACTGCCGTGAGAGGGCAGCGTGCTAGGCCGCTACACAACGGGGGCCCTAGCGATCCTGCATCAAGAACGTGGGTGCGACCCAGATGTTCTCGCGGGAAGGATCTGTACCCCCGACCGGATTTGAACCGGCGCTACTGCCGTGAGAGGGCAGCGTGCTAGGCCGCTACACAACGGGGGCTTGTTCCTGCAACTTGCTTGTCTTGCTGTCTTGCGCTGGGCTACCAGGACTCGAACCTAGAATGACGGTACCAGAAACCGTAGTGTTGCCAATTACACCATAGCCCACTGAAACGCAACCCCCAGGGGGTGTTGTTTCTGTCTACGCTTCCCGTCCGGATCTTTCGTCCCGCTCGGGCGGCGCAGAAAGAACATTACCCGAAGGTGTCCGGCGCTCCAAAACGGGTATTGGCCGCAAGCAGGCCGGGGAGCTGGTCGAGGCCCGTGATCCGGACGAGTTCGGGCCGTCCGCCCCGTCCGTGCCGGTCCAGCCAGACGCCCGTGAGACCGGCCGCCGTCGCGCCGCGGGCGTCGATGTCGGGTTCGTCCCCCACGTAGAGAACCTCGGCCGGCGGCAGGTCCAGCGCCTCGCAGGCGGCGAGAAACGCCCCGGGGGCGGGCTTGGAGATGCCCAGCTCCGCCGCGCACAGGACGGTCTCGAAGCGGTCGCGCACACCGAGCACGGTCAGCTTGTGGTGCTGCTGGTCCAGGGCGGAGTTCGACAGCACGGCGTGCCGGTACGCCCCGGCCAGGGCGTCAAGTGCGGGCACGGTGTCCGGGAAGAGTGCCCAGGCGGCCTCGTAGTGGGCGATGTGCCGCTCGAACCAGGCATCGGCTGCGGCATCGTCCAGCGGGCGTGCGAGGAAGTCCCTGGCCCGGTCACGGCGCTGGCCCTGCCAGTCGGTCTCCCCGTCGGAGAACCGCTGCCAGTGGAGCCGGGTGAGCCGCCCCCAGGCATCGAGGGCCTCGTCGGCGGTGGCGTAGCCCTCGGGCAGCCCCTCGGCCGCGAGGTGCCGGGACATACCGGTGGCGGCGGCCGTCGTGTAGTCGAAGAGTGTGTCATCCACGTCCCAGAGGACCGCTCTGATCGGCATGGTCCGACTCTACGCGCGCACCGGAACGAGGCGACGGGCCCGGCGGCCGCTGTGCGCGGCTGCCGGGCCCGTCCGTGTCCTGCGCGTCCGTCGTTACGCGGCCAGCTTCGCCAGCGCCGCGTCGATGCGGGCGATGGTGCGCTCGCGGCCCAGGATCTCCAGGGACTCGAAGAGCGGCAGGCCGATCGTGCGGCCGGTGACGGCGACGCGGACCGGGGCCTGCGCCTTGCCGAGCTTCAGGCCGTGCTCCTCGCCCGCGGTGAGGATGGCGTTCTTCAGGGCCTCGGCGTTCCACTCGGCGTCGGCCAGCTTGGCGCGGGCCGTCACGAGCAGGGCGTCGGAGCCCTCCTTCATCGCCTTGGCCCAGGACGCCTCGTCGGTCGCCGGCTCGTCGAGGAAGAGGAAGTCGACGTTGGCCGTGATCTCGGAGAGGACCGTGAGCCGGGTCTGGGCGTGCGGGGCGATCGTCGCGAACACGTCCGCGTCGAAGGCCTCCGGGGCCCAGGGGGCGAACGGGGCCTTGAGCCAGGGGCCACAGGCCTCGGTGAAGGTCTTCACGTCGAGCCGGCGGATGTGCTCGGCGTTGACGTGCTCGCACTTCTTGAGGTCGAAGCGGGCCGGGTTGGCGTTGACGTCCGTGATGTCGAACGCCGCGACCATCTCGTCGATGTCGAAGATGTCCCGGTCCTCGGCGATCGACCAGCCGAGCAGCGAGAGGTAGTTGAGCAGCCCCTCCCGCAGGAAGCCGCGCTCGCGGTAGAGGTTGAGCGAGGCCTGCGGGTCGCGCTTGGAGAGCTTCTTGTTGCCCTCGCCCATGACGTACGGCAGGTGGCCGAACTCAGGGGTCTGCTTGGCGATGCCCAGCTCGATGAGCGCCGCGTACAGCGCGATCTGGCGCGGGGTGGAGGAGAGCAGGTCCTCGCCGCGCAGGACGTGGGTGATGTCCATCAGCGCGTCGTCGACCGGGTTGACCAGCGTGTAGAGCGGGGCGCCGTTGGCGCGGACGATGCCGTAGTCCGGCACGTTCTCCGGCTGGACGGTGATGTCGCCGCGGACCAGGTCGGTGAAGGTGAGGGCCTCGTCGGGCATCCGGAAGCGGACGATCGACGCGCGCCCCTCGGCCTCGTACGCGGCCTTCTGCTCCGCGCTCAGGTCGCGGCAGTGGCCGTCGTAGCCGGACGGCTTGCCGGCGGCGCGGGCGGCGTCGCGGCGGGCGTCGAGCTCCTCGGTGGTGCAGTAGCAGTGGTACGCGTGGCCGGCGGCGAGAAGCTTCTCGGCGACGTCCTTGTAGATGTCCATGCGCTGCGACTGGCGGTACGGGGCGTGCGGGCCGCCGACCTCGGGGCCCTCGTCCCAGTCGAGGCCGAGCCAGCGCATCGCGTCGAGGAGCTGGTTGTACGACTCCTCGGAGTCGCGCGCCGCGTCGGTGTCCTCGATGCGGAAGACCAGGGTGCCCTGGTGGTGGCGGGCGAAGGCCCAGTTGAAGAGAGCTGTCCGGACCAGGCCCACATGGGGGTTACCGGTCGGGGAGGGACAGAAACGTACGCGGACAGGTCCGTTAACCACGCTTGATCACCTTGTTGGTGAGAGTGCCGATGCCTTCGATGGTGACGGCGACCTCGTCGCCGACATGGAGGGGTCCGACCCCTGCGGGAGTCCCGGTGAGGATCACATCGCCCGGGAGCAGCGTCATGGCTTCCGTGATGTGGACGACCAGGTCCTCGATGCTCCGGATCATTTCGCTCGTCCGGCCGAGCTGGCGTTGCTCGCCGTTGACCGTGGCCTGGATGGCGAGGTCGCTGGGGTCGAGGTCGGTCTCCACCCAGGGGCCGAGCGGGCAGGAGGTGTCGAAGCCCTTCGCCCGGGCCCACTGCTTCTCGCGCTTCTGGGCGTCGCGGGCGGTCACGTCGTTGGCGCAGGTGTAGCCGAAGATGACGTCCTTGACCCGCTCCCGCGGCACCTCGCGGCACATCCGGCCGATGACCACGGCCAGCTCGGCCTCGTGGTGCACCTCGTTGGAGAAGGAGGGGTACTCGATGGCGTCGCCGGAGCCGATCACCGAGGTGGTGGGCTTGAAGAAGGCGACGGGGACGTCGGGGACCTCGTTGCCGAGCTCTGCGGCGTGCTCCGCGTAGTTGCGGCCGATGGCCACGACCTTGTTGGGGAGCACGGGCGGCAGCAGCCGGACCTTGCTCAGCGGGACCTTGGTCCCGGAGAGCTCGAACTCGGTGTACGGGATGCCCTTGATGATGTCGAGGACGAGACCATCGGGCCCGTCGCCCTCGACGGCGCCGAAGGCGACATTGCCGTCGATGGAGAACCTGGCGATGCGCACGGGAAGCTGTCGCCCCTCACTTGCTGGGTAGCTGAAGACTGACGCTCCAGGCTAACGCGGGTGAGGGGGGACGCTGCGCGTATTACTCCGCGGCGGCGGTGGCGGCCGCGGGGGCCACCATCAGGATCGTGCGGCGCGGGTTGGCCGTCTGCGTGGGCAGGTCGACTGCGTGCTCCGGCCGCTCCGGCGTCTGCAGCGCTTCGGCGTCCTTGAGGTGCGCCAGCGTGGTGCGCCGGGGGTTGGCAATGTTGCGGAACATCATCGTCGTCTTCATCTGCCGTACGGACCCTGTCACTAGGGGCGCCACCCGGAGGTGCGCCGGTTGTCGGTTTTGCCATCCCTGTAAAGCGCCAGGCTAAACATCCGATTCCCTCCGGGGGCCCGGAAGAGACGGCGATCATCCTGTGAGTTTGCTCACGAAGTGGGCGACAATTCCGCCAATTCGGGCGGCAGGTGCGGCCGGAGGAACCGGACATTGCACCACTGAATGATCCATTCCGCTCCTGATCATGTCGACTGGGACACCCATCACCCCCACCTGCTTCACCCGCAATGGTCCGTTATGTCAGTGAACGGTCTCCACGACTTGTTACTCCTTCATCACACCGCGTCACCCAGGTCACAGCCCGGTACCTGGCCCTTGTTGGAGATCCGGCACTGTGCTGGAATTCCACGCACCGCCGCGGTTTCAAGCCGGCGCGCAGGGGCGCAACGCAGCGCCGAGTGGCGGCGGGAAGGGGAAGAGCGCCGGTCACTCACGACCACCATGGGGCGGTACAACGCCCCACGACGCCGACACCGTTCCTTCCGTCCATGACGGGAGAACGCCTGGTCCAGAGGTTGCGACGCTAGTGCAGGGACGTTTCAAGAGGGATGGCAGCGCTGCGGCGGAACAGGAGCCGCGCGGCGGGACCGACCGCGGTTC
Organism: Streptomyces sp. NBC_00464; assembly: GCF_036013915.1. NCBI lineage: Bacteria > Bacillati > Actinomycetota > Actinomycetes > Kitasatosporales > Streptomycetaceae > Streptomyces > Streptomyces sp. NBC_00464. The sequence goes on from NZ_CP107899.1 coordinate 1,672,405, forward strand.
CTCGCCCCAGCACGCCCAGAACCCCGGACCGGCCGCGGCCGGCGACCACAACGACCGCGCCCAGCGCTCCGGCGGGGCGGCGGGCGGCGCGTCCGATCCGGTCTCCGCGCTCAAGCCGCGGGGCCCGGTCAACACGGGATCACGAGTAGCTCTTCGCAACTGGCGCATCAGCACGCGTCTGGTCTCCCTGCTCGCCCTCCCCGTGGTCGCAGCGACCACGCTGGGTGGTCTCCGTATCAACGACTCCATGAACGACATCCAGCAGCTGGAGCACATGCAGCTGCTGACGAAGATGACGAAGCAGGCGACCTCACTGGCCCAGGCGCTCCAGGAGGAGCGCGACCGGTCGGCAGGGCCGCTCTCCAACGGGGTCCCGGCCGACGACTTCAAGGTCACGGAGCCGCGGAAGAAGACCGACCGGGCGAAGAAGTCGTTCCTCACCGCGACGAGCGACCTCGGTGACACCACCGGTGACGAGGCCCTGGAGAGCATCCACTCCAGCGTCCAGCAGATCGCCTCGCAGCTCGGTTCCATCCGCGACATCCGCAAGCAGGCGTACGCCAAGGACAGTCCGAGTCTGCAGACCGTCGACGCCTACAGCCAGCTGATCACCTCGCTGCTGAGCCTCTCCCAGGACATGGCGCAGGCGACCAGCAGCCCCGAGATGATCAAGCGGACCCGCGCCCTGGCGGCCTTCTCCTCCGCCAAGGAGTACGCGTCGGTCCAGCGCGCGATCATCGCTGCCGCGCTGCCGGGCGGCAACGACAAGGAACCGCACCTCGACCGCAACGACCAGCAGTTCGGTCTGGCGGCCCAGCGCAAGGAGGACGCGGCCCGCCGCTCCTTCGAGGCCATCTACACGACCACGGGCAAGAGCGCCGACGAGCTGACCTCCACGCTCGACGAGGGCCAGCCCGAGATCAAGGCCGCCGACACCTACGCCAAGAAGGTGCTCGACAACGCCAACGGCATGAGCGGCCCGGGTGTGCGCCGTTCGTACATGGACTGGTACGACCAGGACTCCACCAAGATCCAGGCCATGAAGCAGATCGAGGAGACGCTTCTCAGCGACATGGAGGGCAAGGCGCGCGAGCTGCGCGACGAGTCCCAGCGCGAAGCGATCATCTCCGGTGCGCTCATCCTGCTCGTGCTCGGTGTCTCGCTGGTCGGCGCCTTCGTCGTCGCCCGGTCCATGATCCGCTCGCTGCGCCGGCTGCAGGACACCGCGACGCGCGTCGCCCAGGACCGGCTGCCCGAGCTCGTCAAGCAGCTCTCCGAGGCCGACCCGCAGGACGTCGACACCTCGGTCGAGTCGGTCGGTGTGCACTCCCGGGACGAGATCGGCAAGGTGGCCGCGGCCTTCGACGACGTGCACCGCGAGGCCGTCCGCCTCGCCGCCGAGCAGGCCCTCCTCCGGGGCAACGTCAACGCGATGTTCACCAACCTCTCGCGCCGTTCGCAGGGCCTCATCCAGCGTCAGCTCTCGCTCATCTCCGAGCTGGAGTCGCGCGAGGCCGACCCGGACCAGCTGTCCTCCCTCTTCAAGCTCGACCACCTCGCGACCCGTATGCGCCGTAACGGTGAGAACCTCCTCGTCCTCGCGGGCGAGGAGCCGGGCCGCCGGTGGACCCGCCCCGTGCCCCTGGTCGACGTGCTCCGTGCCGCCGCCTCCGAGGTGGAGCAGTACGAGCGCATCGAACTGGCCGCGGTGCCCGCCACCGAGGTCGCCGGCCGGGTCGTCAACGACCTCGTGCACCTCCTCGCCGAGCTGCTGGAGAACGCCACGTCGTTCTCCTCGCCGCAGACGAAGGTCCGGGTCACCGGCCACGCGCTGCCCGACGGCCGGGTGCTCGTCGAGATCCACGACACGGGTATCGGCCTCTCCCCCGAGGACCTCGCGGCGATCAACGAGCGGCTCGCCTCGCCGCCCACCGTGGACGTCTCGGTCTCCCGCCGCATGGGTCTGTTCGTGGTCGGCCGGCTGTCGCTGCGTCACGGCATCCGCATCCAGCTGCGGCCCTCCGACTCCGGTGGTACGACCGCGCTGGTCATGCTTCCGGTCGACGTCGCGCACGGCAACAAGCAGCCGGTTCCGAAGCAGGCCCCGGGCCAGCAGTCCGCCCCCGGCGGGCTTCTCGCCGGCGGCAACGCGCCCCGTACCGGTCTCGAAGGTGCTCCGTCGGCCCCGGGCGGGCGGCTGCCCGCCGGTCCCGGTGCCACGCGTGGCCAGGTCGGCGCGGGCTCCGGCCCGCGGGCGGCCCTGCCGGCCCGCGACGGCGGCCGTCCCCAGAACCAGCAGGGTCAGCCGGGCCAGCCCGGCAGCCAGCAGAACTCCGGCTTCCAGAGCGCCGGGCTCTCCGGCACCGGTCCGCAGAGCCGGCAGCCGGACGCCTCGCGCCAGGAGCCGCCGCGTCAGGGCGGCGGGCTCTCCGGTGCCTTCGGCGGCGGTGCCCGCCTCGGCGCCCGCGGCGACGGCTCCGGCCGTACGGACTCGGGTCAGCCCAGTCTGTTCGACCAGAAGCGTCCGGAGCAGAACGGTCCCGGCCGTCAGGCCCCGCAGCCTCAGCAGCCCCGGCAGAATCAGGGCGGCGGCTTCCAGCAGCCCGGCGGGCCCGGTCAGAACGACCGCCAGCTGCCTCCGGTCGGCGGCCCCCGTGCGGAGCTGCCGGGTGGCAACCCCCAGCCGCAGCGTCCTCAGACCACCAGCTGGGGCAGCAACGAGGAGCCGTCCGCGCCGCGGTACTCCCCGCTCGACGCGCCCCGCAGTCACGAGGAGCCCGAGTCCACCGGCCAGTTCCAGCGGCCCGTGAACCCGCCGCCGCTCAGCCGGCGTCCCCCGATGGACAGCCGCCAGGGTCCCGGCTCGACCGCCGAGTTCGACCGTCCCGACTTCTCGGCACCGGCACCGCAGCAGCGGCCCGCGCCGCAGCTGCCCGACCCGGCGAGCACCGCGCAGTTCGCCCGCCCGGACTTCGGCCAGCCCGGACAGGCCCAGGCCCAGGGTCAGCCCGCGCCGCGCCAGCGTGACCGTGACAACGGGGACTTCGGTGCCCCGCGTCCGCCCGTCGCGCCGGTTCCGGACCAGGATTACCGGCCGGTCCTGCCGCAGCAGTCGCAGCCCGAGGCGCTGCCGCCGGCCGGTCCCGGCGACGGCCGTACCCCGCTGTACGACACGCTGGAGACGAACTGGTTCCACGGTCCGCAGCAGGGTGGCCAGCAGCCGCCCGCCGCGCCGCAGGCACCCGGTTTCCCCCAGCAGCCCGCCGAGGAGCGTCCCGCTCCCGCCGCACCGCGCCGCGGGGCCGGCGACGCCAACGGCGCCACAAGCTCCTGGCGCGCCTCGCCGAACGACGAACTCGTCCGGCAGGCGGAGCGGGTGAAGAAGCCCGCAGCAGGCGGAATTACCACGTCCGGTCTGCCCCGCCGGGTCCCGCGTGCCAATCTGGTGCCGGGTACCGCCCAGCAGCAGAACCATCAGTCCGGTCCCCAGGTGTCGCGTGCGCCCGATGATGTGCGCGGGCGACTGACCAATCTTCGCCGGGGCATCCAGCAGGGGCGTCAGGCCAACAACGGCCCGTCGACCGGCAGTTTCCCACTCGGCCCCACTCACCAGCAGGAGCGTTAGTTGAGCCCGATGAGTCAGGCCGCGCAGAATCTGAACTGGTTGATCACCAACTTCGTGGACAACACCCCAGGGGTGTCCCACACGGTGGTGGTCTCCGCAGACGGCCTGCTGCTGGCGATGTCCGAAGGTTTCCCGCGCGACCGCGCCGACCAGTTGGCGGCTGTCGCCTCCGGTCTGACCTCGCTGACGGCGGGTGCCTCCCGGATCTTCGAGGGCGGCGCCGTCAGCCAGACCGTGGTGGAGATGGAGCGCGGATTCCTCTTCCTGATGTCCATCTCGGACGGCTCCTCACTGGCCGTGCTGGCACATCCGGACGCCGACATCGGTCTGGTCGGCTACGAAATGGCTCTGCTGGTGGACCGGGCGGGCACTGTCCTGACCCCGGACCTCCGTGCCGAGCTCCAGGGCAGCCTGCTCCACTAGGCGGCCGTGAACCGGTGACACAGACGATTAGCCCAGGTACCGCACTCATCACTCGCCCGTCCGGCCGCTTACAGCCCCCCACCGGCCCCTTCAGACGGCAAGCCGACACCCTGCTGTCACGCCCGGAGGATTCATGACCCCGCCCCCCGCCTCACCCGATCCGTACGGCGCGTTGAACCACGCGTCGTACGAAGGTGAGGGCGACCAGCCGCTGGTTCGTCCGTACGCCATGACCGGCGGACGGACCCGACCGCGCTACCAGCTAGCGATAGAGGCGCTGGTCAGCACCACGGCCGACCCGGCGCACCTGGGGACACTGCTCCCCGAGCACCAGCGGATCTGCCACCTGTGCCGCGAGGTCAAGTCGGTGGCCGAGGTGTCGGCCCTGCTGTCGATGCCGCTCGGCGTGGCCCGGATTCTCGTCGCGGACCTGGCGGAAGCCGGCATGGTGGCCATCCACCAGCCGGGCAACGGAGAGGCCGGCGGCGCGCCGGATGTGACACTGCTCGAAAGGGTGCTCAGTGGACTTCGCAAGCTCTAGTGGCGGTGCAGCCCGGGCCACCACCTCGGCGAAGATCGTGGTGGCGGGCGGATTCGGCGTGGGTAAGACCACGTTTGTCGGTGCCGTTTCGGAGATCAATCCGCTGCGCACCGAAGCCGTGATGACGTCCGCCTCGGCGGGCATCGACGACCTGACACACACCGGAGGCAAGACCACCACGACGGTGGCCATGGACTTCGGCCGCATCACCCTGGACCAGGACCTGATCCTGTACCTCTTCGGTACGCCCGGACAGGACCGCTTCTGGTTCATGTGGGACGACCTCGTACGCGGCGCCATCGGCGCCGTCGTCCTCGTCGACACCCGCCGCCTCGCCGACTGCTTCCCCGCCGTCGACTACTTCGAGAACAGCGGCCTCCCCTTCGTCATCGCCCTCAACGGCTTCGACGGACACCAGCCCTACACCCCCGACGAAGTCCGCGAAGCCCTCCAGATCGGACCCGACACCCCGATCATCACGACCGACGCGCGGCATCGCGGTGATGCCAAGAGCGGTCTGATCACGCTGGTCGAGCACGCTTTGATGGCGCGGCTCAAGTAGGCACAAGTCGGTATTGCCGTACGACAATTACGGTAGCCACACGGGGGTGGGCTGTGTCCTTTGACACGATCCACCCCTGTGTTCATAACGTTTCGAGAGAGAATTACCCCACAGCCAATACCCGATGCACACGACCGGTACCGCTGTGCTCACATGAGCCCCGCCTTTTGGCGGGGCTCGTTCTTTATGCCCGTTTTATCTGAGGTCCGGGCCACTCGGAATCGCACATTCCGACTGTTTGGAACGCGACCGGTAGGCGTGCTGCAATTCGATGAACTCCCGAGTAGTACGGCCCTGAACGAAACACGGCACAACGTAGGTGCCGACGCCGAGAGGTTGTTGGTCGAGTGAGGCGTAACAACGAGGGCGCAACGGCGCAGACGGAGCGGGGCAACTTCACCCCTCCGCCACGCACCGTGGCGCCGTCCGCCGATGTGTCCGATGGGATACCGGCCGGTGGCAGCACCAGCCGGCTGTCCCCGCGCAACTGGCGGGTGCCCACCCGACTGAACGCGATCCTCCTGATCCCGGTGCTGGTCGGCCTGATCATGGGCGGCTTCCAGGTGAAGGGTTCGGTCGACACCTGGCAGGAGGCCCAGGACGCCGAGAAGACCGCGCTGATCGTGCGCGCGGCCGCCGAGTACGGACAGGCCCTGCTCAACGAGCGTGACCTCACCGCTCAGCCGTTGCTCTCCAACAAGCGCGATTCCGAGATCGTCACCCAGGCCCAGGCCACCACGGACGCAGCCGCGCAGAAGTTCGACACGGCCGTGAAGGACAAGCCGGGCAAGCAGGGTCTGGAGCGCCGCCTCAAGCTGTTCAAACTGGAGGAGCCCAAGCTCCCGGGCCTGCGCAAGGCCGCGTACACCGCCGCCATGGACCCGGTGAAGACCGAAGAGGGATACACCCAGGTCCAGCACTCCCTCATGGAGTTCTGCAACGAGCTCGGCCTCGGCACCGGGAACATCACCAGCTACGGCCGCACCGTGTACGCAATCGAGCTGGCCAAGGCTGCAGAATCGCTTCAGCGCTCCATCGGAATGCACCTTCTGGTGCGGCCCAGCCAGGAGAGCGCCAAGTTCAACGACCAGGTCAAGGCCTTCGGCTCGTACAACTACCTGGAGCAGATCGCCCTCGGTGAGTTCGTCTCCGGTGGTACGGAGGCCGACGCCGCCCGGCTGAAGACGGTCATGGCCGGCAAGGCCGCCGAGGGCGCCGCCGAGCTCAAGTCCGCGAAGGAGAAGGCCGACGCGGCGGGCGTGCCGTTCGTGACCCCGCCCACCGTCGACGGCTCGGTCTACGACGGCATGGCCCAGGAGATCGGCCTGGGCAAGAATCCCAAGGAGCTCAAGGCGAAGGGGATCACCCCCGAGACCTGGATGGCCGCGGCCACCGCGAAGTTCGACGGCTACACCACGGTCGAGGACGAGCTCGTCGACAAGGCGGTGACCGAGGCCGCCGAGATCTCGTCCAGCGCCCGGACCGACGCCATCGTCAACGCCGCGATCGTGGTCATCGCCCTGCTGGCCGCCTTCATCCTGGCCGGGCTCATGGCCCGGCAGATGAGCCGCTCGATGCGCCGGCTGCGTACGGCCGCCTTCTCCATCGCCGAGCAGCGGCTGCCCTCGCTCGTCGACCAGCTGTCCCGGACCGATCCGGGCCGGGTGGACACCCGGGTCCAGCCGATCCCGATCAACAGCCAGGACGAGATCGGTGAGGTCGCCCGCGCCTTCGACCAGGTGCACCGCGAGGCGGTCCGGCTGGCGGCCGAACAGGCCATGCTGCGGGGCAACGTCAACGCGATCTTCACCAACCTCTCGCGCCGCAACCAGTCGCTCATCGAGGGCCAGCTGACCCTCATCACCGACCTGGAGAACAACGAGGCCGACCCGGACCAGCTGGAGAGCCTCTTCCGGCTGGACCACCTGGCGACCCGCATGCGGCGCAACGGCGAGAACCTCCTCGTCCTCGCCGGCGAGGAGCCCGGCCGCCGCTGGAACCAGCCGGTCCCCCTGGTGGACGTCCTGCGGGCCGCCTCCTCCGAGGTGGAGTCCTACGAGCGCATCGAGCTCTCCGGCGTGCCGGAGACCGAGATCCACGGCCAGTCCGTCACCGACCTCGTGCACCTGCTGGCCGAGCTGCTGGAGAACGCCACCACGTTCTCCTCGCCGCAGACCAAGGTGCGGGTCACCGCGACCCGGCTGCCCGACAGCCGCGTGATGATCGAGATCCACGACAAGGGCATCGGCCTCACCGCCGAGGACTTCGCCGACATCAACCACAAGCTGGCCAACCCGCCGACGGTGGACGCCGCGGTCTCCCAGCGCATGGGCCTGTTCGTGGTCGGCCGCCTCTCCGACCGGCACGGCATCCGGGTCCAGCTGCGCCCCTCGGGCGAGCAGGCCGGCACCACCTCGCTGGTCATGCTGCCGGACGCGATCACCCACGGTGGCGGCGGCGACGGCGCCCCCGCGCAGGACGACTTCACGGTCTCCTCGATCATTCCGCAGCAGCAGGCCTTCGATGCGCCGCCGCTCCAGCCCCAGCTGCGTACGGCGGCGGAGCTCGGCTTCGACGACTCGCGTTACGAGGAGCCCTCCGCGGACTCCGCGCAGCTCGACCCGGTGGGCCGCTCGCTCATGCGGGAGGAGCGCCGCGCGGCGCTGGAGGCGCAGACCGGCAACGAGCGCCCGCCGTTCCCGCAGCAGCAGGAGCCGCAGCGGCAGTACTCCGAGGCCGCGTACGGCGAGGCGCCCTACGCCGCGGACCCGTACGCCCAGGAACCGCAGGCGGGCGGGCAGCAGGAGCAGCAGTACGAGCAGCCCTCGTACGAAGGCGCCTACGACCCGTACCGGGGTGACAACGGCTTTGCCGAGCAGCCCGGTTACCAGGCTCAGGCCGGCTACCAGGAGACGGCCTATCCGGCTCCGCAGGCGCCGCAGCCCGCCTACGACGCGCAGTACGCCGCCCAGCCCCAGCAGGAGGAGTGGGCTGATCAGAGCACGTACCAGGGTGCGTACGAGCCGGTCGCGCAGGCCGAGCCGGAATCTGTTGCGAGCACTCCCGCGCCCTCGGCGGAACGCGTAGGCTTCGACCGTTCGGGACCCGTCCCGAACTCCGGCCACGAGCTGACCAATGCCGGTCTGCCGCGCCGCGGCGGCCAGCAGCACTGGCAGCCCACCGGTCGTGGCAACGACCAGCCCGCCGCCACGCAGCAGCCGCAGCAGGAGCAGCACGAGGAACCGCCGCAGCAGCCGTCGCCCGCACAGGCGGACGGGGCCGGTCCCGAGGACTGGCGCTCGGCGAACGACGAGCGCTGGGAGCGGGCGGAGAAGCTCAAGGAGCCGAAGGCGGGCGGGGTCACCCCGTCCGGTCTTCCCCGGCGCGTGCCCAAGGCCAATCTGGTCGAGGGCACGGCCGAACAGACTCAGCAGGGCGGCCCCCAGGTCTCCCGCGCCCCGGAGGACGTGCGTGGCAGGTTGAGCAACCTGCGCCGTGGCGTGCTGCGGGGACGTAACGCGGGTTCGGACACCAGTAATACCTACAACCAGGAGCGTTAGTGTGAGCCCGATGAGCCAGGCGGCGCAGAATCTGAACTGGTTGATCACCAACTTCGTGGACAACACCCCAGGGGTGTCGCACACGGTGGTGGTCTCCGCCGACGGACTCCTGCTGGCGATGTCCGAGGGGTTTCCGCGCGACCGTGCGGACCAGCTGGCGGCTGTCGCCTCCGGTCTGACCTCGCTGACCGCGGGTGCCTCCCGGATCTTCGAAGGCGGCGCGGTCAATCAGACAGTTGTGGAGATGGAGCGCGGATTCCTCTTCATCATGTCCGTTTCCGATGGATCTTCGTTGGCCGTACTTGCACACCCGGACGCCGATATCGGTCTGGTTGGGTACGAAATGGCCCTTCTGGTCGACCGTGCCGGCAGCGTCCTCACGCCGGACCTCCGTGCCGAGCTTCAGGGAAGTCTTCTTAACTAGTAGACAGACAGTGCGTTTCGCGTCACCGCGCCATAGGGTGCGGTGGCGCGGGCCCACTGGGATCGGGACCGGCAGGCGGAGGAGGAATCGTGAGTACACCCCCAGGCGGGCACCAGTTCCATGGTGGTCAGCAAGTACCGGGTGAGCACGGGGACAATGGTTTCGGCTTCCCCTCCACACCCGGCAGACAGGGCGCGCAGCAGCCGTATCAGCCGTATCGACAGCCGCAGCAGCAGCAGCAGCCACAGCACGTTCAGGGACCGGAGTGGCCGCAGCAGCCGCAGCAGCCCCACCGGCCGCAGCGTCCGCACCGGTACGACTCCCCGCAGCAGCCCCGCATTCAGCCGGTGCAGCCGCGGCGGGCCCCCGAACCGGCAGCGCCCGCCGCGCACAATCCGCTGGTTCGTCCGTACGCCATGACCGGTGGACGGACCCGACCGCGCTACCAACTCGCCATTGAGGCGTTGGTCAGTACGACGGCCGATCCGTCCCGGCTGCAAGGGCAGTTGCCCGAGCACCAGCGGATCTGCCGGCTGTGCATCGAGATCAAGTCAGTGGCCGAGATCTCGGCCCTGCTCTCGATTCCGCTCGGCGTTGCCCGGATCCTCGTAGCCGACCTGGCTGAGGCCGGACTCGTCGCTATCCACCAGCCCGGCGGCGACGAGTCCGCCGGCGGCCAGCCAGATGTGACACTGCTCGAAAGGGTGCTCAGTGGACTTCGCAAGCTCTAGCGGCGGAGCGGCCCGCTCCACCACCTCGGCGAAGATCGTGGTGGCAGGGGGCTTCGGCGTGGGTAAGACCACGTTTGTCGGTGCCGTTTCGGAGATTAATCCGCTGCGCACCGAAGCCGTGATGACGTCCGCCTCGGCGGGCATCGACGACCTGACACACACCGGGGACAAGACCACCACGACGGTGGCCATGGACTTCGGCCGCATCACCCTGGACCAGGACCTGATCCTGTACCTCTTCGGTACGCCCGGACAGGACCGCTTCTGGTTCATGTGGGACGACCTCGTACGCGGCGCCATCGGCGCCGTCGTCCTCGTCGACACCCGCCGCCTCGCCGACTGCTTCCCCGCCGTCGACTACTTCGAGAACAGCGGCCTCCCCTTCGTCATCGCCCTCAACGGCTTCGACGGACACCAGCCCTACACCCCCGACGAAGTCCGCGAAGCCCTCCAGATCGGACCCGACACCCCGATTCTGACGACGGACGCGCGGCATCGGGCGGATGCGAAGAGTGCGCTGATCACGTTGGTGGAGCACGCGCTGATGGCCCGCCTGCGGTAGGGCCTGCGGCCCGCTTGGTCCGGATGTACGTGAGGCCCCGCGCTCCCTTGCCTGGCTCGGGAGTGCGGGGCCTTTCGTTTGTGTGCGCCCGGCCTTCGGCCGTGCTTTGTCCTCAATCTCCCCCATAGCCTGAACGGCATGGGAGGTGCCCCCTCGACGGGCTTGATTTGGCCGACCTAGGCTTTGATTCGCCAGGTCGGGGTTGATTGGGCCGGCGTGCCTACCGGGTCAGTGACCGCTCACCTTGATCACGTAGTCGCGCCGCGCCTTCGGTCCGTCGGAGCCCTGGTACGCCGTGACCGTGAACCGTGCCGTTGCCGCCCTGGCCGGTGTCCCCACGATGCCGCCGGTGTCCGCGTTGAGTACGAGGCCCGCGGGCAGGGACCCCGAGGTCACCGCGTACCGCGTGGTCGCCGGCGTGTTGGTCTTCACCGTCGCCTCGTACAGGGCGCCCCGGGCCGCCGCGGGCAGCGGTCCGGCGTCGAGCTCCGGGGTCGGGGCGACGACGGCCTGGGGAGCGCCGACCGGCTTGCCGTCGGCGTCCAGCTCCTGCAGGGACCAGCGCTTGCCCGGCTCGACCACGCTCAGGTGCCAGTTCGTCGTCAGGTCGTGGAACCGCGCCCGCTGCTCCGCGGTGAACGCGCCCAGGTTGCGTGCCGTCTCCCACTGCTGGATGGCGTCGAGCAGCCGGGTGGTGTTCTCGCCGCCCGATTCGAGGCGGGAGACCGAGCTCTGGAAGCCCGTCCCGGCGTTCAGGCCTGCGCCTCGGGCCAGCTTCCACTCCATGGTGAGCAGGCTGTCCGAGCCGTTGAGGCTGATCCAGCCGAGCATGCCGGGGAGGTAGTTCGCCTGGAGGTACTTGTTGTTGGCGAACACCTGCTCCATCGAGGTGCTGCCGACCTCACCCCAGCTGGCCCGGGTCAGCGCGTCCCAGGTGTTCGAGGTCATCCGGCTGGTCTCGGAGATGAATCCGTCCTTGGCATCGACGCGCCGGAACGTCTTGTTCACGAGGTGAGCCATGCCGTAGGCGCCCCAGCCGGACTCCGATGCCGACTCCAGGCCGTCCCACGACATACCGGTGATGCCGGTGGTGTTCCAGGCGGTGGTCAGCCGGTCGCTGATCTCGTCGAGGACGGCATGACCGCCGATCGCGCCGCCGTAGCTGTTGGCCATGACTCGGGCGGTCTGGTCGCCCTCGGGGTGGGAGACAGCGGCCGATCCCCAGCGTGCGCGCTGCACACCGGTCACCTTCCACTCCTTCCCCACCTGCTCGGCCGCTCCGTAGCTGACGAACTCGTCCCCGATGCGCAGGAGGCTGTAGCTCGGTCCCGCGGCGAGCAGCGCCCCGTCGTCGAGGTACAAGGTGGTGTCGCCGTCCGTCAGCGGACGGGTGAGCGAGGCGGTGCCTCCCATCGCGAGGCGGTCGTCGGCAGGCGGCTCCAGGTAGGCGTCCCGCGGGAACCAGGCCCAGTCGTAGGGCTCGTCGCCGGTGCTGATGAAGTCCGACAGGGTGTGTACGCCGAGCTGCACACCGTTCGCCCTGGCGCTGTCCACGGCCGCCGCGGCCCCGGCGTCACTCCCGCCCAGGCTGGAGTCGAACCGGTAGTGCCCACTCGACTTCCACGGGCCGTAGCTGCTGGTCAGCGAGTAGATCCGGTTCATGCCGGCCGCCTTGGCGAACCGGGCCGCCGCCGGAATGTTGCCGCTCTCCAGGTCGCCGAGCACCAGCCAGGACTGGCTGCTCGCCTGGGAGGCCTTCTGCCACTGCCCGTCCAGCTTCGGGTAGGGCAGCTTCTCGCCCTTCGCGATGTTGGACAGGATCGTCGGCGTCGCCTCGGGCGAGGCTCCGAAGAGTGCGATCTTGGAACCGGCGATCCTGCCCTCGCGGCCGGGCAGCGGCCCGACCGGGATCGGATAGCCGCGTACCTTGCGGTGGCGTTCCTTGGTGTAGTCGAAGGTGAAGGCGCGCAGTACGGAGCCCCAGGGGGTCACGCCCGCCGCGCTCCACTCCTCCAGGGACCCCACGCTCACATGGTCCGGATCGTGGCTGACCTCGTTCTCCCAGCCCATGTCCTGGTCCTCCTGCGGCCAGGCGCCTTCGGTACGGTCGGTCAGCGGCCGGAGCCCGATGGCGAAGTCGTCGTCGCGGACCACGCCGACCGAGGTGCCGACCGTCTTGGAGATCGAGGTGGCCAGCGGACCCCAGAGCAGGGTCTGCACATCGACGCCCTTCGGCACATCGACGTCGACCGCTTCGAACGTGGTGTAGCCGCCGCGCCCGGTGACCAGCTTCACCTGGACCTTCCAGTGCGCCGCCTCGTTCCGGAACGTGAGCATCGCGTCCCCGGGTCCGGACCGGTGAACCGTGGTCGGCCGCTGCTGCTTGCCGTCGATGACCAGGCTGACCAGGGACGCCGCACGGCCGGCCGCGAGGTGGTCGACACCGGTCCTGAGGTCCTCCAGGCCCACGACCGTCCCTGTTCTGTCGAGCTCCAGGTCCAGATAGCCGGCCTGGATCTCGATCGGCGGAGTCGCTCCGTCGGGTCGTGCCTGCGCCGACTGTGCGCCGGCCGCCGGCAGGATGCCGGCCGTCAGCATCACCAGGGCCACGGAACCGGCCGTGCGCCGACGCCGCTCGGGCCTCCTGCGAGGGGACTGCGATCTGACTGCGCGTGCGGGGAACCGCATGATGTTTCTCCTGTCACTCTCGACGGAAACTGCTGCACCGGCCGCTGTGCCGGTCATCCCTTCGTGGCACCCCCCGTCAGGCCCCGGACGAACTGCTTCTGGAAGGCGAGGTAGAAGGCGAGGACGGGCAGGGTGGCGAGCAGCATGAACGCGAACACCGCCCCGAAGTCCTGCTGGTAGGGGCCGATGGAGCGGAAGATCCCGACCGTCACGGTGTTCCCGGCCCCCGGGCCCAGGACGAGCAGCGGGGTGAGGAAGTCGTTCCAGACCCAGACCCCGAGGAAGATCAGCACGCTGGCCGAAGCGGGCCGGAGCAGTGGGAAGACGACCTGCCAGAAGATCCGGAACCGGCCGGCGCCGTCGACCGCCGCGGCCTCTTCGAGTTCGCGTGGGATCGAGCGGATGAAGCCCATGAAGACGAACACGGCGAAGGGCAGGTAGTACCCGACGTCCACCAGCACGGCGCCCGGCATCGTGTGCATCAGGCCGACGGCGTCGAGGATCCGCGTGATCGGAAGCATGATCACCGCGGGCGGGATCATCAGGCCGGACAGCATCACGCCGAGGACGACACGGCTCCACCAGCGGTCCGACCGCACGAGGTGGTACGCCGACATCGCGGCCAGCAGGGTGGTGATGAGGATCGAGGCCGCGGTCAGGGTGACCGAGTTGACGAGGCCGTACCAGAACAGTCCGTCCGGCCGGCTCAGCACATGTCCAAGGTTGTCGAGGGTCGGCGGCAGCGGGAGTGCCAGCGGAGATGACACGACCTCGGAGCTGGGCTTGAAGACGTTGACCAGTGCCACGTAGAGCGGCATGCAGAAGACGGCCGCCACGCCGGTGGCCAGGAGCGGCCGTATCCACGGCGTTCGGGAGTTCACAGGTTCACCTCTCGTCGTTGCAGGAGCTTGAGCGTGGTCACGCTCGCGGCCGAGACGACGACGAGCATGATCCCGGCCATCGCGGACGCCACTCCCGGACGTTGCTCGGAGAAGGCGGTGCGGATCACCTCGAAGGCCACGGTGGCCGTTCCGTCGGTGCCGGGGCCGCCGTTGGTGAGCACGGCGATCTGGTCGTAGACCTTGAACGAGCTGATCATCAGCATCACGGTGTTGATCGTCAGCGAGGGCGCGAGCAGCGGCCAGGTGATGGCACGGAACTGCTGCCAGGGGCCGGCGCCGTCGAGGCTCGCCGCCTCGTCGAGCTCGGCGGGGATCCCCGCGAGTCCGGCGAGGTAGACCACGACGGCGAAGCCGAGCAGCTGCCAGACCATGATCCCGGAGACGGAGTAGATCGCGTACGACGGATCCGTGAGCCAGCCCGGCGGGTGCTCGACCCCCAGCGACACGAGCGCGCTGTTCAGCAGGCCGTCGTCCGCGAGGATCGAGCGCCCGATCACCGACACCACGACAGCGGAGAGGATCACCGGGGTGAAGTAGACGCTGCGGAGCAGGCTGTAGAGCCGGCCCTGCCTGCGCAGCAGCAGGGCGATCGCGAGACCGAGCAGGTTCGTCAGCAGCACCACGATCACCGTGATCACCACGGTGTTCCACAGGGAGTGCAGGAACTCCTCGTTCCCGAGGAGGAAGCCGTAGTTCTCCAGGCCGATGAACGAGGTTTCGGGGCGGGTGGCGCGCTCGTCGGTCAGCCCGGTGTAGAGGGTCCACAGAATGGGCGCCAGGACCATCGCGGTGAAGATCGCGAGGGTCGGCAGCACGAACACGGCACCGGCTCCCACCGACGACCACGTCCAGGTGCGGCGCCGGTGCGGCCCACCCGCGCGCCCGGACGGGGCCGGAGCGGCCTGCGCCCGGACCGGCTTCCCTCCGGCGGCGACGGTCCCCGTCCCGGCGGGCGAGGGACGCGTCACTTCGTGAGCTCCTTGTACTTCGTGTTCAGCGTCGCGACGAACTCGTCCACGTCCGCACGGCCGTTGAGGAGATCGTTCAGTGCCGCGTCGACCTTGGGTATGAAGCCCGACGGCAGGGCCGGGACGCCGCTCTCGTTTCCGAAGCTCGGCGTCACGGTTCCGCCGGCCCGGGCCTTCTCGTAGAGATCGAGGGTGGTGTTGTACAGCGGCGGCAGGCCCGCCGGCGGCTTGTAGCCCTTGAGCGCGACGAACAGGCCGTCGTACTTCGCCCCGCCGTCGGCGTTCAGCTTCGAGAACTCGACGGCCCACTGCTTGGCCTTCGCGACGTCGGGGGACTTGGCGCTCACCGACAGTCCCCCGCCGGTGTACACGGGCATGACGAGCGAGCCGTCCTGCGTGGGCATGGGGAAGGCGCCGAACTCCTTCTGCTGCGCCTTGTCCGGGGAGGCCGGGAACCACGAGCCCATCGGGTACATGGCGCCCTTGCCCTTGAGGAAGTCCTCCTGCGCCTGGGCGTAGGTGGCCGACAGGTTGTCGACGTTCTCCTTGCCCGCCAGTGCCTTCATCTTGGTCGCCGCGTTGACGAACAGGGGGTCGCTGAAGTCGGTCTTCCCCGCGGTCAGCTTGTCGAGCCACTCCGGGTCCTTGGCGTAGACCTCGTCGGCCACCAGCTGGGCGAAGGTCCATCGCGGGCCGAGGCCGTCCGGTGCGCCGCCGCCGATGACGAACGGCTTGATCTGCGCCGCCTTCAGCTTGTCGACCGCGGCGAGCAGTTCGTCCCACTTCTTCGGAGGAGTGGTGATGCCCGCCTTCTCGAAGGCCGCCTTGCGGTAGTAGATCTGCCAGGTCTGCGAGTTGGTGGGCAGCTGGTAGATCTTGCCGTCGAAGCTGTTCGCGGTCGGGCTGACCCAGTCCGCGAGTTCCTTCTCGTCGAACCGGGCGAGCTTGCCGCCCTCCGCCAGCCCGGCAGGGTCGATCGCGACCATGATGTCGGGCAGTGCGCCGGTCGAGTCGAGTTGGCGCGTGTACTCGTTGCGCTGCTCGGCACTCGGCGCGACAAGCTTCTTGATCTTCACCCCCGGCACCTCGGCGCTGGTTCTGGCGATGATGTCGTCCCAGTAGGAGGCGGTGAGGTTGGGGGTCTCGAAGGTGAGCAGACTCAACGTCACGTCACCTCCCGAACCGTCCCCGCCTTGGCTCCCGCCACCGCCGACGGCGCAGCCGCTCAGCGCGACCAGGCCCAACGACACCGCTACCGCACCCCAGTTGGCCCGCTTGCTCATGAGGCCCTCCTTGCTGGTCGAACCCACCAGGGGATGTCGCTCGGCCAGAATTTAGATAAGTAAGTTTCTTGTCAATATTGCTGTTGCGGCGTCAATTTAGATACCGTGCCGCCGTGAGTCAAGACATCGGTGAAACCCGGGGAAACACAACTCCCCCAGGCCGTGCGGGCGATGCCCATCTCCTGCGCAGGCTCAATCTCTCGGCCGCGGTGCGGGCCTTCCTCGACGCCGCCTCACTGTCGGTCAGTGACGTGCGTTCGATCGTCGGGGTCTCCCGGCCCACCGCCGAGGATCTGGTCGCGACGCTGCTGGACGAGGGCTTCGTCCGTGAGGCGCTCGACCGTCCGGACGGCGAGCGGTCGGCGGGACGGCCGGCCCGGCGCTACGAGGTCGTGGCCGAGAACCACGCCGTCGTCGGAGTCGACATCGGCGCCCACAAGGTGGCCGTGGTCGTCTGCGATCTGCGCGGAAACGTCCTGGCGGTACGCAGGCGCAGCGTCGACTCCGGCATCGGGCCGGCCGGGCGCATCGGGGCGGCGGCGCGGCTGGCGGAGACGACCCTCCGGCAGACCGGGACGGACCGGGAACACGTCCGCTCGGTGGCCTGCGGCATCACCGGCGTGGGCGCCAACGGCTCGGAGGTCATGGACATCCGCACCGTTCCCGCAGGCCAGGACCTGGACGTCTACTCACTCCCGGGCTTCGACAGGATCGACGTGGTGTCGGAGGTGTCGGAGCGCTTCAAGTGCGACGTGCTGGTCTCCAACGACATCCACCTCGCGGCGGTGGCCGAGCAGTGGCAGGGCGGCGCCGGGGCGCGCGACCTCGTCTACATGCACGCCGGCCGCCGCCTCGGTGCCGCGATCGTCATCAACGGGCAGATCCACCACGGACGGCACGGCCTGGCGGCGTCCGTCGGTTCCATGAAGATCCTGGGATGGGCCGAAGCGATGGCGCAGCTCGACCGCGAGAGCCGCAAGCTTGCGGGCTCGGCCGCCGAGGAGTCCACCAGCGGCAACGTCCGGGCACTCTTCGAAGCGGCCGCGAACGGCGACCGCACCGCGGTGCGCACCGTCGACCGCGTCGCCGAGGCCCTCGCCCTGGGCGCCTCCGTCCTGGTCCACGCCGTCGACCCCGATCTCGTCGTGCTTGGCGGCGGTCTGTCCCGCGCGGGGGACGTGCTCGCCGGCCCCTTCGAGCGGCACTTGGCCGCCACCTCCCTCAACAACCCGGAGTTCCGCGTGTCCCTGCTCGGCGACGAGTCCGTCGCCCTCGGCGCCGCCCGGCTGGCGCTCGACGATCTCAAGGAGCGCCTGCTCGCAGTGCAGGCCTGATCCACCCCCTCTCACCGCACCAGGGAGTCACCGAATGATCGAGCCCGGACGCGTTGCCGTGCCCGCGCCCACCGCCCCCGTGTCCCTCTCCGGACTCGGCGGGACCGAGACCACGACGATGGTCCTGCTGCCGAGGGCGGACGGCCTGCCCGATATCGGGTGGGTGGGGCTCCCCCTGGCGGCGACGGACGTCCGGTCCCTGACGCTCCCGGCCTCGGTCGAGACCACGGCCTGGAACTCCTGGCTGACCGGCTCACCCGTCAGCGTGCTCCCGGAGCACGCGCGCGGCTACCTCGGACGGCCCGCACTGCTCGGCCACCGGGTCGGCCCCGAAGGCCCGGGGAGCGACTGGTCCACCGCGTTCGGCCCCGGCCCGGTGCGCTGCGACGACGGCTCACTCGTGGTCCGGGCCACCGACGAGGCAGCGGGGCTCGACCTGCGCTTCGAGGCCGAAGCCGTCCACGGAGGAGGGCTCCGCCTCCGGCACGTGCTGACCAACACCGGCGCCGGCCCCTACGTGGTCGACGCGCTCGATGTGGTCGTCCCCGTTCCGACCGGCGCGGGCGAGATCCTCGACTTCACCGGGCGGTGGGCCCGCGAGCGGCAGCCCCAGCGCCGCGCCCTCGCGGACGGGCAGTGGGTCCGGGAGCACCGTCGCGGCATGCGGGTTCTCGACGGCACCGGTCTCGTCGTGGTCGGCACCCCCGGCTTCGGATACGGCGAGGGTGAGGTGCTCGGTGTCCACCTCGCCTGGAGCGGCAACCACCGGTACGCGGTCGAGCAGCTCAGCTCCGGCACCGCCGTCGTCCGGGCCGGCGAGTTGCTGCACCCGGGCGAGGTGGTCCTCGCCGAAGGCGAGACGTACACGACGCCCTGGGTGCACGTGGCCGCGTCCGCGCGCGGCCTCGACGGACTGGCGGACGCGACCCATCAGTACGTCCGGTCGCTCGCCGCCCATCCGTCGTCGCCCGCACCCGTCATGTTCAACCCGTGGGAGGCCGTCTACCTCGACCACGACCTGGAGACGCTGACCGCGCTGGTCGACATCTCGGCCGAGCTGGGTGCCGAGCGATTCGTGCTCGACGACGGGTGGTTCGCCGGCCGCACCTCCCTCGACGACGGCCTGGGTGACTGGACCCCGGACCCGGCGGTGTGGCCGCACGGCCTGGCACCGCTGGTGGACCGGGTGCACGGGAAGGGGATGGAGTTCGGGCTCTGGTGGGAGCCGGAGGCCGTCAACCCGAACTCCGCGGTCCACCGCGCTCATCCCGACTGGATTCTGCGGACGGGCAATCGGACGCCGGTGCTGGAACGCAACTGCTACCTGCTCGATCTCGGCCGGGAGGACGTGCGGAACCACCTGCTCGACTCCTTCGGCCGGCTGGCTGCGGCGCACCGGATCGACTTCGTCAAGTGGGACCACAACCGCGACCAGATCGACGGCGGTGACTCGCGCGGCTCCGGCCGGCCCGCGTCACGGCGGCAGACCCTCGCCTTCCGCGAGCTCCTCGACGAACTGGCCCGCCGCCATCCCGGCATCTCGTGGGAGAGCTGTGCCTCGGGAGGCGGCAGGATCGACCTGGACGTACTCGAACGGGTCCAGAGCGTCTGGGCCTCCGACGTCACCGATCCGCTGTCCCGCCAGCCGATCCAGCACTGGAGCGCCCAGCTCGCCCCGCTGGAGTACCTGGGCGCCCATGTCGCCGCGCCGGTCTCCCACCAGACCGGCCGGACCAGCAGTCTGGATCTCCGCGCGGCCACGGCCTGTTTCGGCCAGTTCGGCGTCCAGTGGGACCTCACGAAGGTGCCGGCCGGCGAGCTGGACCGTCTTGCGTGCTGGATAGGCCTCTACAAGCGGCACCGCGCGCTCCTGCACACGGGGCGGCTGACCCGAGTCGGACTGCCCGAGGGCCTGCTCGCCCATGGAGTGGTCGCCCGGGACGGCTCGGAGGCACTCTTCTCCTACGCCCAGCTCGACGAGACAGTGCCCGTGCCACCGCGGCTCCGCATACCGGGCCTCGCCCCGGACCGGACCTACCACGCCTCGCTCGTCGCACCGGCTGACCCGTCGGTGAGCTGGGAGGTCACGGGCGTCCGGGCCACCGGTGCGGCGCTCGGAGCACTGGGACTGCCAGGTCCTGCGCGGGCGCCTCAGAGCGCGGCGCTGGTCCATCTGCGTGCCGTCTGATCTCTGCGCGCCGTCTGATCCGGCATCCCCCGCCGCCGGACCGGCCAGGTCCCGGCCCCGGAAATGCTGTGGTCCACCCCCCGGCTCGGGGGGTGGACCACGGGTTCTCAGCCCTGCCAGCTGTGCGGGGCGCGGAAGCCCGGGGTGCGCTCCAGGCGGCGCCAGCCCGCGGTGTCGCGGCCGCGGCGGGCGGGGGCGTCGGTGGGCTGGGCGGCTGCGCGGGCGAGCAGGACCGCGGTTATGGCGGCCAGCTCCTCGGGGTCGGCCAGACCCTTCTCGACGCGCAGCACGGACTCGGTGGCAGTGCTCATGGATGTCTCTCCGTCTTCTCGGCAGGTCTTCGCGGGGCCTTGCAGGGTTGCTGCGGGGCCGCGGACTACTGCGGGGGGTTGCCGTGCTTGCGGGACGGCAGGTCGGCGTGCTTGGAGCGGAGCATCGCCAGCGAGGCGATCAGAACCTCGCGGGTCTCGGCAGGGTCGATGACGTCGTCGACCAGGCCGCGCTCGGCGGCGTAGTACGGGTGCATCAGTTCGGCCTTGTACTCCTTGACCATGCGGGTCCGCATGGCCTCCGGGTCCTCGGCGTCGGCGATCTGCCGGCGGAAGATGACGTTGGCGGCACCTTCGGCGCCCATCACCGCGATCTCGTTGGTCGGCCAGGCGTAGGTGAGGTCCGCACCGATGGACTGGCTGTCCATGACGATGTAAGCACCGCCGTAGGCCTTGCGCAGGATCAGCGAGATCCTCGGCACCGTCGCGTTGCAGTAGGCGTAGAGCAGCTTCGCGCCGTGCCGGATGATTCCACCGTGCTCCTGATCGACGCCGGGCAGGAAGCCGGGTACGTCCAGAAGAGTGACGATGGGAATGTTGAACGCATCACACATCTGGACGAACCGGGCGGCCTTCTCGCTCGCCTCGATGTCCAGGACACCGGCCAGGGCCTGCGGCTGGTTGGCGACGATGCCGACGACCTGGCCGTCCAGACGGGCCAGCGCGCAGATGATGTTGCGGGCCCAGCGCTCGTGGATCTCCAGGTAGTCGCCGTCGTCGACGAGCTCCTCGATGACCTTGTGCATGTCGTACGGGCGGTTGCCGTCGGCCGGGACGAGGTCCAGCAGGACGTCGCCGCGCCGGTCGGCCGGGTCGTCGCTCGCCACCGTGGGCGGGTTCTCCCGGTTGTTCGAGGGCAGCATCCCGATGAGGTAGCGGACCTCGGCGATGCAGGTCTCCTCGTCGTCGTACGCGAAGTGCGCGACGCCCGAGGTCTCGGCGTGCACATCGGCGCCGCCGAGGCCGTTCTGCGTGATCTCCTCGCCGGTGACCGCCTTGACGACGTCCGGTCCGGTGATGAACATCTGCGAGGTCTCGCGGACCATGAAGACGAAGTCCGTGAGCGCCGGGCTGTAGGCCGCGCCGCCCGCGCACGGGCCGAGCATCACGCTGATCTGCGGGATGACACCGGAGGCCCGGGTGTTGCGCTGGAAGATGCCGCCGTAGCCGGCGAGCGCCGAGACGCCCTCCTGGATACGGGCGCCGGCGCCGTCGTTGAGCGAGACCAGCGGGGCACCGGCCGAGATGGCCATGTCCATGATCTTGTGGATCTTCGTGGCGTGGGCCTCGCCCAGCGCGCCGCCGAAGATCCGGAAGTCGTGTGCGTAGACGAAGACCGTGCGGCCGTCGACCGTGCCCCAGCCGGTGATGACACCGTCGGTGTACGGCTTCTTCTCCTCCAGGCCGAAGCCGGTCGCCCGGTGCCGGCGCAGCTGCTCGACCTCCTTGAACGAACCCGGGTCCACGAGCAGCTCGATCCGCTCACGCGCGGTCAGCTTGCCCTTGGCGTGCTGCGCCTCGGTCGCCCGGTCACTCGGTCCGCGGCGTGCCTGCTCGCGCAGTGCCAGCAGTTCCGCCACACGGCCACGGGTGTCGCTCGGCTCGCCCTGGGTTTCGTCCACAACGGTCATGTACCGACCCTACGAACCCCACCCAGAAAATCCTGCCGTCGACTCCGTACAGTCTCCTGGCCGGTTTCCTGGTGGAGCCTGACAGAAGCCATGGGCCATGCAGGCGAAGTACCAGCCCGC
Source organism: Streptomyces sp. NBC_00464 (assembly GCF_036013915.1). Classification (NCBI taxonomy): domain Bacteria; kingdom Bacillati; phylum Actinomycetota; class Actinomycetes; order Kitasatosporales; family Streptomycetaceae; genus Streptomyces; species Streptomyces sp. NBC_00464. Next base: position 1,694,276 of record NZ_CP107899.1, read on the forward strand.
ACCCGTCCTCGTTTGTGGATGTTCCACAAAGGTTCACTGTGGTCTGCCACACACCCCCGTCAGCCGGGGAGTGTCCGGCGGCTGGGCGTCCTGGACCTTCTGGATGTCCTCCAGCCTCGACCGTACCGGCTCCGTGGGGTGCGCCATCGTGAGCAGCACCGCCTCGTAGAACGCGTCCCGCACCGCCGCCGGCATCACGTCCGACGCGTCCAGGCAGAGCGGCACCCGCTGGTCCGTGAAGCGCCGGCTCACCTGCTGGTCGACCGTGCCCGTCTTGGGCGGGACCGCGGCGTTGGCCGAGAACACCCCGCCCGTGCGGCCCCACTCCTCCTGGGCATCCCGGGAGGCGAGCCGCCGGATCATCTCGCGGGCCGGGCCGCTCCGGCCGAAGAGCGCCGCGAAGTCGGCCGACACCTCGTGGGCCTTCACCGTATAGGGGCCGCCGGGCAGCAGCGGTGCCGAGTCCCCGAAGGCGGCCCGCTCCTTGCGGTCGCCGTAGAAGGCGCGGGCGAAGGAGCCCTGGTGCTCCAGGTCGCAGCCGCCGCCGAAGAGCAGTCCGTGGCCACCGGCCCGTCCGCGGTGGTCGGCCAGCAGCATGTCGCCGGCCCGGTCCGGGTCCTGGGCGAGCATCCCGGCCCACGCGGTCCAGGCGTCGGCCACCGGGGCCTCGGTCCACTTCATGTCGCCGGTCGCCCAGCGGGCGTACAGCACCGGGCCCGCGCGCTGGAGGATGAGGTCCTCGATCCAGTCGCTGCCGGGCCAGCCGGACGCGCCGTCGTCGACCATGCCGATGCACCACGAGGCCAGCGGCGCGGGGCTGCGGCCCGGGGCCGCGCCGTCGCGGTACCAGACGATGGACTTGAGGTCGGCCTTGAGCGGTACCCACAGATCGTCGGCGATGTCCTGTGCCTCGGGCTGCCACGGATTGCCGTACTCCTCGGGGTCGTACAGCCCCTTCAGGGAGCGCAACCGGTCCTCGTCCGCGTACTCGACGAGTTCGCCGACGCCCGGCAGGATCGCGATGTCGGGCGGGTCTCCGGCCTGGACCTCGGCGAGCAGCACCTCGCGGGTCGCGGCGGTGCCCTGGTAGGTGTACGGGATCCCGAACCCGTCCAGGACGTCCTTGAACCGCTGCTCCTGGTCGTCGGTCCACGGGCCGAGGATCGTCACCTTCGGTTCCTCGTCGCTGCCGCCGGGGGCGGCGAGTCCGCAGCCGGCTGCGGTCAGGAACAGGGCCAGGACGAGGAGGAACGCGCGGGGGTACGGGGTCATCCGGCCCTCCAGTAGTCGGCGTTGAGGCGCCGACAGATGCCGGCGGCCGGCAGCAGGACGATCAGCGCGGCGCCGCCCAACGCCCCGTAGTACGTCCAGCTCTGCCAGCTCCGGGCGGCCAGCCGGCCGCGCAGGGCGGTGGAGTTGTCGGTGACGAAGTTCTGGGAGGCGACCAGGTCCGCGGTTTCGTGGGCCCGTCGCTCGATCGCGACCAGCCGGTGGCGGGCGGTGTCCAGCCGCTCCTGGGTGTGGACGGTGGCCCACAGCGGGACGACGGCGAGCGCGACGGTCACCAGCAGCGCCGCCAGCAGCCACGGGTCCTGGCTGCGGCCGCAGCGGGTGCGCAGCACCCACAGGGTGCTGAGGCAGGTCAGGGCCAGGACCAGCAGGCCCAGTTCGGCGACGGCCCAGCCGGTCCGCTGAAGCGTTCCGAGCGAACTGACCCGGTCCACGCGCCGCATCTGGTGGTCCTGGAGGACGTCGAGTCGCGGCACGACCCCGGTGCCCGGCCGGTCGAGGATGGTTCGGGCCTCCGCGAATTTCTCCTCCTGCATCAGGTCGTCGTGCACGTACTTGACTGCGCCGGGCGTGACGGAGCTGCTGTACGAGGTCAGCAGGCCCTTGACCGTCTTGAGGACGCCGCGGCCGCGTTCCCCGTCGATCTGTACGTCGGAGAGCCTGGACAGGCCCTGGTCGGCGGCCGCCAGCTGGTTCTCGTACCGCGCTCCGGCGCCGACCACCTCGTCGATCCCGTGATCGAGCGAGCTCTTCGCCTCCTGATGGGCGCGGAGCAGGGCGAGTTGGGTGGCGGCGGCCCCCTGGACGGCGGGTGCGTCGCGGGTGCGCATCTCGCCCGCGGCGTTCTGCACCTCGCGGTAGGAGACGAGCAGGGCGGTCATCGAGACGAGCGCGGTCACCACCATGACGGCCAGGTGCCGTTCCAGCAGCCGTCTGGTGCGTGAGCGGGTGCGGCGGCGGGTCCGGAAGGTGCGTGTCCACCGGGTCGGCGAGGGCATCACAGGCTCCTTCCGCAGGCGATGCAGAACCGGGCGCGGGGCCCGGCGAGATGGCGGCAGTGCGGGCATTTCACCGGCTTCCCCGTGGTGTGGCCGGGCAGTTCCAGCCCGTGGCCCGAGGCGATGTGCAGCTGTCCCCGGCGCACGGTGCCGCGGTCGACGGTCGGGCCGACCCGGACCAGTCCGCGCGGGCCGTCGAGGATGTCGGCCACCTCGCGCACGTCCTGGAGCACCCAGGCGGCGCCGATCTCGGTGGCGAGCCGGACCGCGAGGCCGAACTGCTGCTCGGCCTCGTCGCGGCTCATCGGGTCGAGTGCGGCGTATCCGCGGTTGAGGGCGGTCCGCATCTGGGTGGCGGCGTTCATCGCCTGGAGCGTGCCGCCCCCGCCGCCGGTGCCCCCCGCGCCCACGGCGAATCCGGGCGGCAGCCAGCGGACCAGCAGCGGGGCGGTGGCGTCCCCGACGGAGACGGTGGCCAGTTGCAGCAGCACGCCGAGCGGGTCGGTGCTCGCGTCGGCGTGCACGGTGAGGAGGTAGTCGCGGGTGCCCGGCTCCCACTGGTGGGTGGGGAAGCGGGCCCGGTGCGGCTCCTCCTGCCCCGTGGCGGGTGTGAGCCGTTGCTGGCGGGGGGCCGTCTCGGTCAGTTCGACCGCGCGCACCGCCGGACGCGCGGTCACCACGACCGGCAGTTCGGGGCTGCGGACCCGGCGCAGCCGTCGCAGCGCCCCGACGGCCGCGGGGCCGAACCGGTCGGGGGCGTGCTCGGCGGTGCCGTGCAGGCGCTCGACGACGGCGAGCAGCGGCGCGGGGTCCCAGTCGCCGCCGACCGCCAGCACGTCCGCGGTGAACGCGCCGTCGCAGATGGCGAGTTCCTCCCGGAGCGCGCCTCCGTCCCCGTCGGGCCCGGCCTCGTCCGCCGGGTCCCGGCCGCTGCCGTCGGTGATCAGCAGCAGGTGCCGTAGTGGCAGCGGGCGTTCGGCGAACAGTGCGCGGGCGGCGGCGAGCCAGGCGGGGTAGCCGGGCGGCGGCCGGTCCTCCGCCGCCGGGACGATCCGGCCCGCGCTGAACGCGGCGCGGCGCTTCTCCATCGTGTCGGCCAGCGCCCACCGGCCATGCAGCGGGTAGCAGCGGGACGGCTCCCCGCTCTCGTCGGCGCCTCCCAGGACGGCGAAGGAGACCCCGTCGGGCAGGGCCCGCAGCGTGGCGGCGAGGGCGGCCGCCGCGGACTCCCGGCGCCCGGCGGCGACGTCCAGCACGATGACGACGGCGAGTTCGACGGCGGGCACCTCGTCGCGGGGACCGGTACCGGCGGCCTTGACCCGCAGATGGGCGTCGATCCGGGTGTCGTGGTGCGGCTGCTGGTCGCGCCGGAGGTCCAGGGACACCTTGAACTCCAGCCCGGACGAGGGGGCGATGGCGCCCATGAACTGCCTCCAGGGGTACGGGACGGGGTGTAGGTCCTGCGGTCGCGCCGTGGCCCTCGGTGACGGCCGTCAGAAGCGGGTCTGCGGCCGGACCGCGTGCGACAGGTCGATCAGCCGCTCGTACTCGGCCGGTCCCTGCCGCTGCCGGGCCAGCCAGCGGTAGCACTGCTCCAGCTCCGCCCGTACCGCCCGCTCCCCGCGAACGGCCGGGGGTGGCATCCCGATCCGCAGCAGGCCGTCCCGGGGACGCGGGTCCCGGCCCGCGGCGCGGACGGCGTCGAGCTTCCACTCGTACAGCTCGGTCCGCAGCAGCCAGGCCGCCTCGTCGCCCGTGACCACCTGGGACGGCGTGCCCGGCTCCGGCGCGAGGGCGGCCAGGCAGGCGTCGATCTCCGTCTCGTCGGGCAGCGGCCGGTCCCCCGTCGCGAGCCGGGCCGCCCTGACGCGGAGGGCGGCGATCCGGGCGACGGTGTGGTCCCGCGACTCGTCCGGCACCAGGGCCAGGACCTCGGTCGCCGCGGTCCGGTCGCCGCGCGCCAGAGCGAGCCTGGCCAGGCCCAGGGCCGCGCCGACGTGCGAGGGGTTGCGGGCGTGCACGGCCCGGAAGAGTTCGTACGCCGAGGGACCCGCCCCTGCGGGCCGGCCGTCGCCGAGCTGTTCCGCGCTGTACGCCAGCGCCAGCTTGGCCGCGTACTCGCCCGGCAGGGCCCGGTGCACGGCGGAGAAGTGCTCCAGGGCCGCTTCGAGCATGGGCTGCCGGTCGTCCAGCACATCGGCGCTGCGCAGCGCGACGAGCCCCCAGTGCCAGCTGAGCCGCCACTGCCGGACCGGCCCGGGGCCCGGTATGGCGGCGGCGGCCTGTACCTGTTCCCGGGCCGCCACCAGCGCCTCGTCGCCGTCCTGGCCGAGCAGCAGCCGGGCGTTGTGCAGGCAGATCTCCACCGACCGCTCCCCGTGGTCCGGCTGGGTCAGCGGCTGTGCCGGGTCGTAGCTGCTGACCCCGAACCGGGCGGCCTGCGGGTCCCGCGGATAGGGCCGGGGCACGGGCAGCCTGCGGGCGATCTCGGTCGGGGTGGGCAGCCCGGAGTCGAGCACGGGCGCCCGGGGTGTCTCGCGGCGGCCGTACAGCGGGCGGCGCAGCCAGTGCGCGTAGTCGGGTACCGAGCCCAGGCGGGCGCCCAGCAGTTCGGTGGACGGGGTGAAGTAGGCGGAGGGCTCGGGCTGGTCGCGCTTGCCGCGCAGGGCCCGGATCTCGCGCAGCACTCCGCGCAGCTGGCCCGCCATGTCCTCGGCGGAGCCGAACCTGCGCTCGGGGTCGTGGGCCGTGGCCCGTTCCACGGCCAGCCGGAACGAACTGATGCCGAGCCCCGGCACGTCGTCGCCGACGGCCCAGCCGGCCAGTTCGGCCAGGGTGACCCCGACCGTGTGCACGTCGTGGGCGACGGTGAGGGGGCCCGTGCCGTCCGTCTCGGGTGCGGCGAACCACGGGGTGATGACGGGCGGCGGGTCGACGGCCCCCGCCTTGCGGACGCCGCCGAGGTCGATGACCTTGATCCCGTCGAGGTGGTGGATGACGTTGGACGGTTTCATGTCCCCGTACAGGAAGCCCATGCCGTGCAGATGGGCGAGGGCCTCCAGGATCTGGCAGCCGTAGGTGATGACGTGCTCGATGTCGAGGACGAAGGCGCCCTTACGGGTCGACTCGATGACGGCCGTCAGGGTCCGGTCGCCGACGTCCTCCATCACGATGTAGCCGCCCGACACGGTGCCGTCCGCGTTGCGGGTGCTGACGAAGTCGCGGATCTGGACGATGCGTTCGTGCCGGATGGCGACCAGGCTGCGGCGCTCCTCGCCGGCCTGGGCGGCGCCGCGTTCCGCGTACCGGTTGAGGAGGCCCTTGACCGCGACGAAGTCCTCCAGGTGGGTGTCCTCCGCCAGATAGACCCAGCCCTGGCCGCCGTGGGCGATGGGACCGCGGATGCGGTACTGGTCCTGGAGCGGTGGCCCGTCCTTCGTCAGCTCGGGGCGGTAGGAGTACGGGGCGCCGCACTGCGGGCAGTACCCCTCGTCCGGTGGCGGGGCCGCCGTGTGCGGCGGCACGAGCGGGGTACGGCACGCCTCGGCCGAGCACGTCATCACGATGCGGACCGGCTGCTCGGCGGCGGCGAGGCGCTCGGTGGGGCTGCCGGGGTCCAGCAGCGGGAGTTCGAGCAGTCCGGCGGGGCCGTGCCGCTCGGGGGCGGTGGGCAGCGGCGGCAGTCCGGGGGCACTCTCCTCGCGGCCACAGGTGTCGCAGTAGCCGGTCGACCGGACCGCTCCGCCGCAGGGTGCGCCGGTGAATCGGCGGTGCGGGCACGGAATCCTCATCGGCGCTCCGCCGGTCCGCGTCCGGGCCGCTGGCCGGGCAGACCGGGCTGGTCCGGCTGCCCGGATCCGTTCGACCGGTCGAGGTCGTCACGTAACTCCCGTAACAGCTGCTTCAGTTCCGTCAGCCGGTCCTGCGGATCGGCCAGCATGCCCAGTTCCCGCAGCCGGTGGCGGCGGGTCGCCGCGTCGACCGCGGGGCGCGGTGCCAGGGAGGCCGATTCCACCATGCCCCGCAGTCCGGCCCACTCCCGCTCGATGCGCTCGATGCGGCGTACCAGCACCTCGGCCCGTTCCTCCAGGGCGGGCACCAGCAACCGCTCCGCCACCTCGGTGAGTCCGGCCCCGTCGGCGCGGCGGAAGATGACGAGCAGCCGGAATCCGAGCGTCCTGACGCGTACGAGGAGTGACACGAGCGCGACCGGGTCGGGGTCCTCGTCCAGCCCGATCACGGCGAGCACGGGCCCCGATCCGGCGGGCCGGCCGCCGTCCGAGCGGTCCGGGGCCCTGCCGCCCTCCAACAGCCAGTCGCGGTAGGCGTTGCGCTGGTAGCGGGGCGGTCGCAGCTGCGCGACCAGGGTCTCGACGAGGTCCTCGCGCCGGGTGGCGCCGCCCCGGCAGACGAGGTGGGCCCGGTGGAGCTGGTGCTGGAGGGCGCGGTCGCGGCCGGTTCCGCGTGCGACGACCCCGAACCGCACCGCCGGCTCCTCGCCGCCCGCGAACCAGTGCCGCAGCCGCCGCTCCAGCCCGCGGTCCCAGCCGTCCGGACCGCTCAGTTCGGCGACCAGCGGCACGAGCGCGGCAATGCGGTCGACGGGGATCATGTACGAGAGCGCCAGGTCGTTCTCGACGGGCGGCGCCGGTTCCGGATCGCCGCGCCGGCTGACGACCAGGCCGACGACCTCCTCCGTCCCCGGCCGCTCGCCCCGGGTCTGGACGGCGGCGCCGCTGAACCCGGGGCGCACCGCCTCGGCGTTGATCCCGGCGTCGAGCTGCACCCAGTCGCCGTGCAGTCCGCTGATCCGGCCGCTCAGCCACATCCCGTCGTCGAGGGCCTGGGAGTAGCCGCCGATCCACACCTCCCGGCCGCGCTCCAGCCGCCTGCCGAGCGGTGCGGGCGCCGCCTGCGGGCGGGGGCTGTCCAGGGCGAGCACGGCGATGTCCTCGCCGTCGGCCCCGTCGAGGCCGGGCAGCCAGCCGTCCGGGGCGACCCGGGCGCCGACCGGCGGGATGCCGGGGCTCTCGGCGAACTCCACCCACATCCGGGCGTCCGGTTCACCGACGACATGGGCGCAGGTCAGCATCCGGTCCTGGGTGAGGAGCACTCCGGCTCCGCACACCGGTCCGTCCGCTCCGCCGTGGCGTAACCGGAGCCGCCAGTCCGCTCTCAACTCCCCCATAGCTACCGAGAGTACGCGTGCAACACGCATGGTTCCCAGACTGCGCGCACAGTCCGTCCAACGGGCTACCGGACGTCACACCTCAGGGTGGCACCGGCCGTTCCCGGGTCGACACGGAGCATGAGGCGGCGCCCGGTGGCACGGACCTCGATGCCCGGATCCGCCGAGACGACCTCGCGCACCGGCCGGTCCCAGACCACCTCGAACGGTGCGCCGCTCCGGTCGGGCCCGCTGATGCGGACGGCCGTGGTGCTCCGGCCCTCGCGTACGAGCACACTGGCCGGCCCGGTCGAGGAGAGCCGCCCGGCCTCGCCCGGCTGCCAGAAGTTGGCGGCGGTCAGCCCGAGCGAGCGCACGGCGACGCCCTGTACGGCGGCCGTGTTGGCGAGCACCGTCAGCCAGTGCCCGTCGGCCGCGCGGGCGGCGACGGTGCGCCGGGAGGCGCCGGGCATCAGGAGGTAGAGATAGGTGGCGTCGGCCGGGTCGGTGCCGTGGTCGAGCCAGAGGGTCTGCCAGTGGCGGGTCTGCTGCTCGGTGGAGCTGGTGGTGTTGATGTCGGACCAGGCACCGGTCCTGGCCTCGCGCAGGGTGTGCAGGGCCGCGCCGCCGGGCAGCACCCAGCCGCCGTGGCCCTCCAGATGGGCCCAGCGGGGGTGTGCGCGGTCGTCGACGGTGAGGGCCTGCCCACCGTCCGGGCCCAGGTTGCGGTTGTCGACGACCGTCTCGACGGGGAGTCCGTCGGCTGCGGTGATGCCGGCGCCGAGGCAGATGACCGCATCCGCCGCGCAGAACCAGGACTTGCGGGCCTCCAGGGTGGAGCCGAGGCCCTTCACATGCTGTCCGACGGCCGCGAACTCGCCGTCGTGCGCGCCGCCGACCCACTGCACGGCCGGGCGCGGCTCGCCCCATTCGCCGCCGGCCCGGTCGGCGAGGCGCTTGGTGGAGACGGTGGTGCCGGGCAGCCGGTACCAGTCGACGGTGGGCCAGAACCAGTCGGTGTACTGGCCGCCGCCGTCCCGGCCCTGCCACCAGTAGAGCATTCCGGCCCCGGTGTGCCAGCCGCGCGGGTTCTCGCCGTTGCCGCATTCGTACGAGCTGATCCGCTCCGAGGACATGGAGAGGTTCGCGGCCCAGCCGGGGCGGCGGTGCACGGCCCGGTCCATCGCGGCGAACAGGGTGTGGCCGACGGGTTCGGGCGCGGCCGGGACGGGGGCGTCGGCCGCAGCCTGCAGCCGGGACAGGTCGGCGACGCCGAACTGCGGGGCGGCGAGGATCGGGCTGACGGTGTCCCGTTCGATCCAGCCCTTGACCATGCCGTTCCACCGGTCGCGTTCGGCCGCGGACGCACCGCCCGCGAGCAGGGCGACGGCGGCGATCAGGCCCTGGCCGTGGAAGTGGTCGCTGCGCATGATGCGGAGCTCGTCGCTCTTGAGGAGGCCCCGGCTGATGGCACGGCCGTTGACGCTGTCCATCATCAGACCGTCATGGATGAGCGGGGCGTAGGCGTGCTCGACGCTGTCGAGGATGATCTGGCGGTTGGGGTCGGTGACCGCCCAGGTGGATCCGGCCAGGAGCGCGAAGAGGCGGCCGAGACCGTCGAGCATGACCTGGCCGTACGTGCCCGAGTAGGCGACCCAGGTGTGCTGGACGAACGAGCCGTCGGCGTAGAGGCCGTCGCCCTTCGTCACGTACGGGAAGACGGGCGAGAGGGCGTCGCGCGCGAGCGCGGTCTTGGCGGCGTCCCGGCCGAGGATGCCGCGCAGGGCGACGGAGCGGCACAGGTCGACCCGGTTGGCTCCGGTCGAGGTGCCGCTGTAGTCCGTGAGCATGCTGTCCGGGATGAAGTGGTCGACGGCCGCGCAGGCGGCCGCGACGCGCTCCTCGCCGAGGTGGGGGCGCAGGACCGCGACGATGTCCATGAGCAGCCGCGGGCTGCCGATCTGCCACTCCCACCAGTTCCCGTACCGGGCCGTGGCCGGGTTGTAGACCGTCGCGGAGAGGTGGTCGAGGCCGCGGAGGATGTCGGCGAGGAGGCCCTCGTCGCCGGTGTGGCCGGTGCCCTGCTGGGCGTACGCCTGGGTCATCGTCCACAGCCGGCCGTAGCTCCAGGTGATCCCGGAGGGCGGGTCGAAGGTGTGCCCGGCCCAGAGGGAGTCGGCGGCGGGGGCCATCGTGGAGCGGAACTCCGCGGCGAGTGCGCCGGTCTCGGCCAGCTTGGCGGCGTAGGGCTCGGTGGCGGGGTCGTATCCGGTGCCGAGCGAGAGGTCGTTCCAGCGCAGCCTGAGCGTCTCGTACTCGTCCTGCGCCGCGCGGGCCGTCGGGGCGAGCGCCAGGCCGAGTGCGGTGGCGCTGCCGGTGGCGAGGAAGGTGCGGCGGGACCAGACGGGCAGAAGTGACACGGGGCTACCTCCGGTGGGCAAGTGGTTTAGACCGGTCGGTGGTCGGTCTAGCACGCGCTTACTGCGAGGGGGAAGAGGGCGGACGATGACGGCCCGCCCCGACGGGGAAGGGGCGGGCCGATGACGGCCCGCCCCTTCCCCTCATGGCGCGGTTCAGCTTCCGCAGTGGAAGCGGGCGCCGCCCCAGTCGGCGTGGTCGTTGCCGTTGCCGTCGCCGCCGTCACCGGCGATCAGCTCGACGTACTTCGCGCCGGTGACGTCCGCCGTCAGTGACCAGGCGGTGTCGGCGGCCTTGAGGACCGGCGACTTCACCTTCTCGGTGCCGTCGGCCGTCACGGAGAACTGCACGCTGCCCGCACTCTTCTGGACGTCGTCCACGCCCACCTCGGCGGTGAAGGAGGTGCACTTGCCGCCCAGGTAGTAGCGGACCTTCGCCGGTGCGTGGCTGCCGAGGCCCTTCTCGTACACCGTTCCGCCGATGGTCAGCGCGGTGCCGTCGCCGGTGCCGGTCTCGCCGTTGGAGAGGTCGCGCTCGACCGGTCCCCAGCCGTTCTCGGTGGCCGTCCAGTCGAGGTCGCTGGCCCAGCTGTCCGTGGTGGGCGGCGGCGGCAGGGTCCGTACGGACGTCTGCGCGCCGAGCGTCCGCTGCGCACCGCCGACCGTGTACCTGGCCTCGGAACTCAGCGGGTACGCCTGGTACTTGGCGTCCACCGGCGGGGTGACCTGCCAGCTCGCGGTGACCTTCGCGCCGGCCGCGACCGAGTCGAAGGTGACGGCGTCCGCGGGCTCGGCCTTCCAGCCCTCGGGGAGGGTGAGGTTCACCGAGACCGCGGTGGCGGCGGTGGCCTCGTAGTTGGTGAAGCTCGCCTTCACGGTGTTGGCCGTGCCCGGCTCCAGGGTCTCGGCGGCCGGGTCGAGGGTGAGCGTGCCGCAGGCGGCCTGCTCACCGGCCGGGGCGGCGCCCAGGTCGGTCACGGTGAAGCCGTCGAGGACGAAGTCGGCACCCTCCGGGGCGTCGCCGCGCTTGCGCAGCCCGGTCCAGGTGTCGCCGCAGCCCGCCGTGACGGTCTCGCTGAAGTGAGCGGTGGTGTGCTGCGCGCCGATCGCGGTGGTCCGGGTCCCGACCGTGTCGGGCTCACCGTCCGCGGTGATCCGGTCGTAGCCGTCGACCCATTCGTAGGCGCCTGCGTGGCTGGACTGGTAGTCGTACTCGACCTTGTAGCGGTGGCCGTCCGTCATCGGGACGGTCCAGGGAGCGGTCCGGTAGACGATGCCGGTGTTCTCCTCGTGGGCCTTGAGGGACTCCTTGCCGCCGAGCACGTCGTCGATGAGCTTCCCGTTCCAGCCGGCCTGGGTGTACGGGGCGTGCAGCTGGGAGACGCTGGTGCGGGGGTCGGTGGAGCCGCCCGCGTCACCCTTGAGGAAGGGGCCCCAGCCCTGGTCGACGTCCTCGAAGTCCTCGTGGACGACGGTGTTCTTCTTGGTGGCGGGGGCGTTGGCGACGATGCGTACGTCGTCGGCGCGGACGGCCGCCGCGCTGCCGCCGGCCGCCTCGATGCGCAGGGTGGTGCGCCCGTTGGCCGGAGCGGTGAAGTTCACCTTCGCCCGCTGGAAGTACGTGCCGTGCCAGTCGGACGCGGCGACGTAGTCCTTGGCGGTGGAGCGGTCCACGGTGACGGACTTCCCGCCGGCCGACAGGACGGTGTGCCGGGTCTTGCCGGGCTGGACCTCGATGAGGGCGGACGCGGTGTAGCGCGCGCCGGGCTTCAGTCCGCCGATGCTCTGGGAGAGCGCGGCCTTGCCTGTGCCGGACAGCTTCGCGCTGTTGCGGCCCTGGCTGTCGGTGTCACGGACGGCGGTGCCGGTCCTCGACCAGTCGGACAGCTTGTTGTCGTTGAAGCCGGGGTCGTCGACGAGGGTGCCCTCGCCCCACTCGGCGTCGGCGGCCTTCGGCGCCTTGTCCGGGTAGAGGACGTACGGCTGTCCGGCCTCGGCCGTCAGCGTGATCTTCCCGTCGACGGGACGGACCGTGCCGGTCTTGACCCGGCCGTTGTCGGTGAGTTTGTAGACGGTGTACGCGCCCTTGGAGGGCACCGCCCAGCTGCTCGTACCACCGGACCGGCTGTAGTGGTACAGCTTCTTGCCGCCGTCCCACGGCAGCAGGTAGTCCGTGCCGCTGAGCACCTTGCGGCCGTGGTCGTAGAAGGTGCGCTTCCCGTCCTCGACCGTGCCGCTCACCCCACCGGTGAGGGTGATGTCATTGCCGTCCCAGCGGGTGATCTTCTGGTGCTGGAGGTACTTGGCGGGCAGGTTGCGCTGCCAGATGTTGTCGGAGAAGGAGTTCCAGTCGGTCTCGCCGGTCCAGCCCTCGAACTCGTCGATGGCGGTCTGGCCGAGGACCGGGTCGTTGTTCCAGACGTCCTTCTCGTCGTTGCGGATGAACCGGATGATCTTCGAGTTGAGGCCCTTGTTGGTGGCGCCGCCGTAGTCGAGGTCATTGGCCCAGTGCGACCAGAGCGAGCCGCGCTCGAACTTGTCGGCCCACTCGCTGGAGACGTTCCAGCCCTGCTTCTGGAGGGACTGGAGGGTCTTGTCGGCGATCCAGCCGTGCGTGTAATAGACGTCGATGTACAGCATGCTGAGGTTGCTGTTCGTCTCGTCCCGCAGCTGCTGGAAGCGCTTGGCCAGGTCACCGCTGTTGATGTCGCGGCGCTGGTCGATGTAGTAGCTCTGGTTGAGCCAGTTCCAGCCGGGCTTCGTCTTGTCGACGAGGTTCTCGTCGAAGGCCTTCGCCTCCGGGTAGGCCTCGGTGGCGTTGACGTGGACGCCGAAGGTGGCGCCCCACTTCTTGCCGTCCTTCAGGAGCTCGTTGAGGTCCTTCAGCCCGCCGGCGCGCTTGTTGTAGTTGCCGCCGTAGTCGGGGTGGGCGGAGTCGTGGCCCTCGGAGGCGTACCCCTTGAGCAGCGCGAGCTGGCCGAGGCCGTCCGTGGAGAGGGAGATCCGCTTGACGTCGTCGAGGGTGCGCAGGAAGGGATGCGTGGCCTGGCTGGCGAAGTTGAACGGGATGTGGGTGACGACCCGGTCCGCGGTGTCCTTGCTGCCCGGGGCGACCACACCGATGGAGCGGAAGGCGACGGCGCCGTCCTGCCAGTCGACGCTCTTGTCGCCGTTGGCGTCGGGGGTGACGACGACCTTCGCCCAGGGCAGGTTGTCACCGCTCTCCGGCTTCGGTGCGCCGTCGCCGCGGTAGGTCCACTGACCGGACCAGACGCCGACCCGGGTGGAGCCGTCGTCGTCCTTGCGGGCCTGGTGCCAGAAGCGGGCGTCGTCGCCGCCGGTGGCGCCGGAGGGCTTGTCGTACGAGGAGTTGGACTCGACGGCGGCCGCGAGCGATCCGGTGTTGAGAAACGCGTAGGTGCCGCCGACCGGCGCGGCGTCGGCCTTGGTGGCGTCGGTGACCTTCGCGAAGACGTCGGCGGTCTTCGTCGAGTCGGGGTCGAGCTTCGTGAAGGCGGTCGCGGCTCCGGTGTCGGTGCTCGCGACGGAGACGAGGTCGTGGCCCGGGATGTCGATCGTGCCGACCCGGAACGCCTCGGTGTCGCGGACGGCGGTCACCTTGAAGGTGGTGGCGCGTCCGGAGACGGAGAGCGAGGCGTCGATCTCGACGCCGGGCAGATCCGCGAAGACGAGCGTGTAGCGGGCGGCCGACGCGGTGATCTCGGGGGCGCCCTTGAGCTGCACCGGGTGGGCGGTGCCGTTGAGGGTCACGGCGGTGACGGGCCGGGTGCTGCCGGACAGCTGGGCCCCGGTGGCACGGTCGGTGTATGCGAGGACGCGCGGGAAGTCGTCGGCGACGGCGACGGCGAGCTGCGCCGATCCGATGACGGGCGCGTCCGCCGGAACGGCGGATTCGGCCGCGGCTGAGGCGGGGGCGGCGGCTGAGGCGGGGAGGGCGGTCCCCACCAGAGCCAGGACGGCTGCTGAGGCGGCGGCTGCGGCGCCCACCGAAGTAAATCTTGGCGACATGTGCTCTGCGTAGTCGCCGTGTCGGGACAGCGTCAACGACGTACGGCCCCGAGGGCCTCTCCAGTCCAACAACCGTGCTGCGTAAGTCCAAGTGGGGAGTGTGCAGGTCATCGCAGTTGCCGCGTTCAGGTCCTGATCACGGAAACTCGGGGGGCTCGCCGACCACCCCGGCAAATACCGTTCACCTGCGTCGAGTTGTGAAGACTTCCTTCTTTTGAGAGCGCTCTCAGTCGCAAGTCTTGACGACTGCACCGGCCGTCGCGAGAGTGGTGCGCACCGCGGACGCCTCCGTTCCATCCCCCCGCACGACCGCCCCGTCCGCGACCCCCCCACGCACCCGGAGTCGCCTCATGATTTCGCGCAGAATGTTCCTCGGCGGCGGCGTCGCCGCCTCAGCGACGGCACTCACCTACCCCCTCTGGGGAAGCGCGCTGAGCCCGAGCGCGTCGGCGTCCGCAGCGACCTGCGAACTGGCCCTGGAGAACAAGTCCCTGCCCGGCCGGGTCAACGCCTACGTCACCGGCCACGAGCAGGGCACCGACCGCTGGGTGCTGCTGCGGCCGGACGGCAGCGTCTACCGCCCCGACTCCCCCGCCGCGCCGCAGACCCCCTTGCCGGTCGACTGCGCCATCCCGCTGAACGCGGCGGGCGGCGCACCGGTCGTCCTGACGCTCCCGCAGATGTACGGGGCCCGGGTCTACTTCGTCCGTGACGACACCCTGGACTTCTACCTCAATCCGGGCCCCTCGCTGGTCGAGCCGGCCTTCGCCACGTCCACGGACGCGAACTACGGGCGTACCTGGTCGTTCTGCGAGTTCACCTTCAACCCGCAGCAGCTGTACGCGAACATCAGCTACGTCGACCTGGTGACGGCGCTGCCGATCGGCCTGAAGCTGGAGGGCGACACCACGCACACGGTGGCCCCGCTCCCGGACGGTGCCGTACAGAAGATCGCCGACGGCCTCACCGCCCAGGCCGCCGCCGACGGGCAGCCGTGGGACCAGCTGGTCACACGCGGCTCGGACGGCAGCGTGCTGCGGGTCATCTCGCCGCAGAACCTGATGGCCCCGTTCTTCGACCGGCCGGACCAGATGCCGTTCCGCGATCTGTTCACCGCGCAGATCGACGAGGTCTGGGAGAAGTACCGCTCGACCGATCTGCGGATCGACCTCCAGGGCGGACGCGGCGTCTTCACCGGGCGGGTCAGCGGCGACACGCTGACCTTCAACGGCGGTCACACCTTCATCAAGCCCGTCTCCAAGGACATCTTCACCTGCAACCACGGGCCGTTCACCAACAACCCGGCGGACTCCGACGACAAGAAGGGCCTGCTGGCCCGGCTCGCGGCCGGTTTCAACCGCTCGATCATGCTCAGCCACCCCGACCAGCCCAACGGCACCACGGTGGCCGACTACTACCGGGGCGCGGTGACCAACCACTGGTCGCGCATCGTCCACGCCAACAGCCCGATCGGCTACGCCTTCCCGTACGACGACGTACGCCCCGACGGGGAGCCGGACGTCTCGGGCGCCGCGAACGACGGCAACCCGCGGCGGTTCACGGTGACCGTGGGGTCCTGAGCCTCCGGGACATGGGTGTGCCCCCGTCCGTGGGTTCCGGGACGGGGGCACACCCATGTCGGGGAGAGGTATCAGACCGGGGAACACACTCCGAGTTCCTGCCGCGCCCGTGCCGCGGCGCCGACCGGTACGGCGTCGGCGCCCAGGCCGGACCTGACCAGCCGGACGGGATGACCGCTCACCGGCGGATCGGCGGCCAGCGACGCGAGGATGATCGGGCTCAGCAGCGGCCACGCGTGGCTGACCCCGCCGCCCACGACCACCGTCGTGATGTCGACGACGCCCGCCGTCATCACGATCGCCCGTGCGATGCCGGCACCGGCGGCCCGGTACACCGCGAGGGCGTCCTCGTCACCGCGCTCCGCCGCCCCCGCGACCTCGCGGGCGGTGAGCCGCCGGCCGGTGCGCTCCGCGTAGCGGGCGCCGATGGAGCGGCCGGAGGCCAGGGTCTCCAGATGCCCGCGCCCGCCGCACGAGCAGAGCAGGTCACCGAAGCCGGGGATGTGCCCGATCTCGCCGGCCGCGCCGTGCGGGCCGGTGAACAGCGCGCCGGCGCTCCACAACGCGCCGCCGACACCGGTGCCGAGGGTGATCCCGAGGACGTCCGGCTCGTCCCGGACCGCGCCGCCCGACGTCTCCCCGTACAGGAAGGCGTTGACGTCGTTGTCCAGGAAGGCCGGGACTCCCAGCGCGCCCTCGACGGCGTCCGTCACTCCGAAACCGGCCCAGCCGGTGAAGGAGTCGCTGGCCACCAGGATGTGACCGGTGGCGGAGTCCACGACGCCGGCGGCGCCGACCCCGCACCCGGCGAGCCGGCCCGGGGTGCGCTCCAGCAACGGGGCCAGCGCGTCCAGGGCCGCGCCGATCATGGCCGGGCCGCCGTGAGCCGCCGGAGTCGCCGTCTCGGCGCGGTTGAGTACGGTCAGGTCGTCGTCGCACAGGACCACCTGCGTGGTGGTGCCGCCGATGTCCACGCCGGCGAAGAGCCTGCGGTCGTGCGGGTTCATGCCTGGACCTCCGTCCGGACGGCCGCGAGGGCGGCCAGGCGCTCGGCCCTGCGGCCGCGCTGGATCACCGGGTCCGGCACGGGTACGGCGGCCAGCAGGCCGCGCGTGTAGTCGGTCTCCGGGTGCAGGAGGGTCGCCCCGGTGGGGCCCTGCTCCTGGATCCGGCCGCCCCGCAGCACCACGACGCGCTGCGCGAAGTGCTGGACGACGGCCAGGTCGTGGGAGACGAAGAGGCAGGCGAAGCCCAGCTCGTCCTGGAGCTCGGAGATCACTTCCAGTACCGCCTGCTGCACACTCACGTCGAGCGCGCTGGTGGGTTCGTCGGCGACCAGCAGCCGGGGCTCCAGGACCAGCGCACGGGCCAGGCTCACCCGCTGGCGCTGGCCGCCGGACAGCTCCCGCGGTGCCCGGTCCGCGACCTCGCGCGGCAGCCGGACGCGGTCGAGGATGGCGGCCACCTTGTTCCGGCGGTCCTTGGCGGTCAGGCCCCGGCGGTGGACCCTGAGCGGCTCGGCGACGCACTCGCCGACCGTCATCCGGGCGTCCAGCGAGGCGACCGGGTCCTGGAGGACCACGCCGATGCCGGCCCGCAGCGCCCGGCGCGCCCGGGAGCGGACGCTCCCCAGGTCGGTGCCGAACAGGGAGACCGTGCCGGAACTCGGCGCGATCAGACCGAGCGCGACCCGGGAGGCGGTGGACTTGCCGGAACCCGACTCGCCCACCAGACCCAGGGTCTGGCCGGCGTACACGGCGAGGGAGACACCGTCCAGCGCCCGCACGGCGCTCTTGCCGCGGCCGAAGACCACGGAGACGTCGCGGAGTTCGGCCACCGGCTCGGTGTCCTGGTCCACGGCGGAGGCGACCGGGGCCGTCTGGCCCGCCTCGGCCACCGACAGCCGGGGCACGGCGGCCAGCAGACGGCGGGTGTAGTCGTGGGACGGGCGCAGGAGCACGTCCTCGACCGGTCCGGTCTCCACGATCTCGCCGTGGTACATCACGGCGACCCGGTCGGCGAAGTCGGCGACGACGCCCATGTTGTGGGTGACCAGCAGGACGCCGGTGCCGGTCTCGGCGGCGAGCCGGCGCAGCAGGTCGAGGATCTCGGCCTGCACCGTGACGTCCAGCGCGGTGGTCGGCTCGTCGGCGATCAGCAGGGCGGGGTTGTTGGCGATGGCCATCGCGATGACCACGCGCTGGCGCTGCCCGCCGGAGAGCTGGAAGGGGTAGGCCGTGGCCCGCTTCTCCGGTTCGGGTATGCCGACCTTGCGCAGGAGCGCGACGGCCTCGGCGGCGGCGTCCTTGGCGGAGATCTCGCGGTGGTTGCGGATCACCTCGGCGATCTGCCTGCCGACCCTGGTCAGCGGATCCAGCGCGGTGGCCGGCTCCTGGAACACCATGGAGGCGGTCCGGCCGCGCAGCGACGCGAGGTCGCTCTCGCGGGCGCCGACCACCTGGGTGCCCGCGATGACGGCGCTGCCGGTGGCACGGGCGTTGCCGGTCAGCAGGCCCATGGCGGCCAGCGCGATGGTGGACTTGCCGGAGCCCGACTCGCCGACGAGGGCGAGCGTCTCGCCGGGTTCGACGTGCAGGGAGACACCCCGCACGGCCGGCACCTCACCGGTCTCGGTGGTGAAGACGACGCCGAGGTCGTCGAGTTCGAGAATCGGCCCGGCCTGCGGTGCGGCGGGGCTCTTGGTGACGGTCATCCGCGTCCCCTCACGTCGAATGCGTCGCGGAGCCCGTCCCCGATCGCGTTGAACGCCCACACCACCAGGATGATGGCCAGGCCGGGCGGCACGATGAGCCACCAGTAGCCGGAGTACGCGGCGGTGAGACCGGCCGACAGCATGCCGCCCCAGTCGGTGGCCGGCGGCTGGACGCCCAGGCCCAGGTAGGAGACATAGGCGATGAGCAGGATGGCGTCGGCGATCTGGAAGGTGGCCGCGACGATGATGGTCGAGACCGAGTTCGGCAGGATGTGCCGGATGATCGCCCGGCCGTGTGTCCCGCCGATCGCCCGGAGCGTCAGCACGTAGTCGCGGTTCTTCAGACTCAGCGTCTCCGCCCTGATCAGCCGCGACGGCACCAGCCAGGAGACGAAGCCCAGGATGACGATCATTCCCGTCAGGTCCGGGGTGGTGATCGCCGAGACCACCAGCAGGATGAAGAGCGCCGGGATGGCGATCCCCGCGTCCACGACCCGCATCATCACCGCGTCGACCCAGCCGCCCGCGTAGCCGGCGACCGCACCCCACAGGGTGCCGATGACGGTGGCGAGGACACCTGCGGCAAGACCGACGATCAGCGACACCTTGCCGCCGTACATGAGCCGGCCCAGTACGTCGTGGCCGACGGCGTCGGTGCCCAGCCAGTGCGATCCGCTGGGCGCGAGGTTGACCTGTTCGAGCATCGTGTGGGTCTGGTCGGTGGAGTACACCAGCGGACCGACGAAGCAGAACAGGAAGAAGAAGGCCACGACACCGAGCCCGACCACGGCGAGCCTGTTGCGTCGGAAGCGGCGGACGGCGAGGCGGGAGCCCGACGCCGTGACTGCGGTGGCCGTGCCGGACACCTGGCCCGGCTGGATGACGGCGCTCATGCCCGGCCTGCCTTCACTCGGGGGTCGATGACACGCTGGACGATGTCGGCGAGGAGCGTGCCGGTCACCGTGGCGACCGCGATGACGAGCACGCAGCCCAGGAGCACCGGATAGTCGGAGGACTGGGCGGCGGTCCAGAACAGCAGTCCCATACCGGGGTAGTTGAAGAGCTGCTCGACCACCAGCGCACCGCCGAACAGCACCGGCACGTAGTACCCGAGCATGGCGACCACCGGCGTCAGCGAGTTGCGGAACACATGCCGCCACAGGATGGCGCGGGAGCGGGAACCGCCGGCCCGCGCCGTCCTGACGTAGTCCTCGGAGAGGTTCTCCAGGGTGGCCGCCCGCATGTAGCGGCTGAACACCGCGATCATCGAGGCGGCGCCCGCGACCACCGGCAGGACCAGTGCCTGCGGATCGGAGATCACCTGGGCGAGCGTGTCGCCCTGCGGTGCCTGGGAGGGGAACCACGGCAGCACCTGGCTGAACACCAGCACCAGAACCAGCCCGAGGAAGTACACGGGCGTGGAGTAGGCGATGAAGCTCAGCGTGGTGATGACGTAGTCCGCCGGCTTGTTGCGCCGCATGGCCTGCCACATGCCCAGCGGGATCGCCAGCACCAGGCCGACGATCGCCGACAGGACGGTGAGCAGCAGGGTCTTCGGCAGCCGTTCGGTGATGAGCTGGGACACCGGCTCGTTGAGGGTGTACGAGGTCCCGAGGTCACCGTGCAACAGCTGGTTCAGGTAGTAGAAGTACTGCACGGGCAGCGGCTTGTCGAGGCCCTGGGCGTGGTTGAAGGACGTGATCTGCTGCGGGGTGGCCTGCGGGCCGAGGATCCCGCGTGCGGGACCCCCGGGCAGGGCGTGCAGCAGACCGAAGACCACGATCGTCACGATGACGATCACCACGAGTGCCTGGAGGACCCGCCTGATCAGGTACGAGGAAGTGCTCATGTGTTTTCCGGTCGCTTCGGCTCAGTGATGCGCATGGTCGGCAACCGGGCTTACTTGTTGGTCCACTTCCACATGGCGGGGTGGAAGTTGGCCAGCGAGTCCTGGGCGAAGCCGCCGAGGCCGCTCTTGACCACGGAGACCTGGTAGTCCGGTTCCGGCAGCCAGACGACCGGAAGGTCCTCGGCCAGCGCGGCGCTGTACTTCTGCATGGCGACGGGGGAGGAGTCGGTGGTGGTCTCGCTGATCAGCTTGTCCACGGCTGTGTTGGAGTAGCTGCC
This sequence comes from Streptomyces sp. NBC_00464, assembly GCF_036013915.1. Taxonomy (NCBI): domain Bacteria; kingdom Bacillati; phylum Actinomycetota; class Actinomycetes; order Kitasatosporales; family Streptomycetaceae; genus Streptomyces; species Streptomyces sp. NBC_00464. The sequence goes on from NZ_CP107899.1 coordinate 1,714,597, forward strand.
GAAGTTGGAGGCGCCACCGGTGGCGAAGAGGGAGTCACCGCTCGGGTAGGCGGGGAAGTACCAGCTGCCCGCGCTGCCGAAGAAGGAGAGCTGCCACTTGCAGCCGGAATCGCCGGCGGTGCACTGACCGGCCTGTGCGAGAACCGAGTTGACCGGTGCGGTCTTGATGCTGAAGCCGATGCCGGACTTGGCGAAGGACGACTGGAGGGCGCTCATCAGGTTGTCGGTCACGGTCGATCCGGACTGCGACAGCACCTGCATCCGGAACTTCGTGCCCTTGTCGACCCCGGCGCCGCACTGGTTGTCGCCGCTGCCCGGGTCGGTGCAGACCATGGTGCCGCTCTGCTCGGTCCAGCCGTGGTCGGTGAGCAGCTTCTTCGCCTTGGCGGTGGAGAAGGGGTACGGGTTGTTCTTCTGCTTCTCGGAGACGAAGGCGGAGGTCTGGCCCTGCGGGACGGGGCCGTAGGTGGAGACGGCGGTGCCGTTGAAGATCACCTTGGAGAGGGTCGCCTGGTCCACCGACATCTGGATCGCCTGGCGGGCGTAGAGCTGCTTGAAGACGGGGCCCATGGTGGGGTTGTTGAAGTTGTACGGCATGTACGTGATCGCCCAGCCGGCCCACGGCTTGACGGTGTAGCCCTTGGCGGTGAAGGACGCTTCCTGGCTGAGGTTGGTGGCGTTGATGTAGCCGTAGTCGACCGTGCCCGCCCGCAGTGCGTTCTCCTCGGCGTCCGCGGTGGTGAACGGGAGCAGGTTCACCGTCTTGATGTTGGCCTTGCCGCCGCCGTCGTACTTGGCGTTGGCCGACAGCTGCACCTTGCCGGCGGTCGAGAACGTCTTGATGGTGTACGGGCCGCTGACCGTCTTCCAGAGCGGGTCGGTGGCGTAACCGGAGATCTTCTTGGCGGCCGTGTTGAGGTACGTCCAGACCTTCTTGGCGCCCTCGGTGGTGAGGTCGAGGTCCGACACCTTGCCCGCGTCGCTCGTCTTGCCCCAGACGTGCTGCGGCATCGGGCGGATCATGCTCAGCTCGTTGGCGAGCATCCACTGCGTGTTGTACGCCTTGTCGAACGTGATCGTGAAGTGCGTGTCGTCCACGATCTTCAGCGAGGTCCAGTTGTCCGGCGCCTTGCCCGGGCTGTAGCTGGCCCAGTCCTCCCTGTTCGCCTTGACCAGGTTGAACCAGAACTGCACGTCGCGCGAGGTGATCTTCTCGCCGTCGCTCCAGTGCCGGTCGCCGAGGGTGATCGCGACGCTCTTGCTGTCCTTCGCGAAGTCGGCGGCGGTGGCCAGCGAGTTGGCCTTGTTCCAGCCGACCTTGCCGGTGGACCCGTCGTACGCGACCAGCGGCTCCCAGAGGGACTGGGATATCGAGGAGTTGTTGGTGTTCAGGTGCTCGGCGGTGCCGACCGGGAGGATCCAGTTCGGCGTGAAGTTCGCCGGCAGCGCGTAGTTGATGCTGTCCTTCGAACCGGAGCCGGACGAGGTCGTACCCCCGCCGGAACAGCCGGACAGCAGCACGGCCGCCGTGGTGGCGACGCCCGCGGCGAGGGCCCAGCGGCGGCTGTTCGCCGTGCGGGTAACGATCATGACTCTCCTCGGAGTGAAACGGCCCGCAGCCGCTCAGGGGGGTCGGCGCTGCGTTCACGACAGCTAACGCCGCCATTGCCGAAGAAACAAACAAGAATTAATAACAAGTAAGTTACTGCACTTTCGACGAAAGTCCTCTCGCCCCATTCCTCCCGACAACTTGGGATGCTTTGGGGCGATATAAGGGATTTTACGGGTGACGCACTTCCTTCATGACACTGTTCCCCTCTGCGAAGTGCGGGCGTATCGTCTTCGCCACATACCCCGTTGCGGAAGTAACTTTGTACATGACTGGAATAAGTGCGTGGGACCGCAAGGCCGCGAAAGGGACCCCGTCCCTTGCCGTGCGTGTCCTGGAACTCATCGCATCGGGCGAGGCGACGTCACGTACCGACCTCGCCGAACGCCTCGGGGCCGCCGCCTCCACCGTCTCCCTCACCGTGGGGCACCTGGTGGAGCGCGGCCTGGTCGCCGAGGAGGGCACCCACTCCTCCACCGGTGGGCGTCCCCGCAAAGCGCTGAGGATCGGGAGCCGTGACGAGTTCGCCGTCGCCGCCGACCTCGGTGGCCGGCACGCCCGGATCGGCGTGGTGCTTCCGGGCGGCGGCCTGAGCGACGTCTCGACCGTCCCCTTCCTGATCGCCGACGGGCCCGAGGCGGCCCTGCCCCGGCTGGCCGAAGCCCTGGAGGCGCTGGCGGAACAGCGCGGACCCGGCCGCCTGCGCGGGGTCGGGCTCTCGCTGCCCGGACCCGTGGACGTCGTCTCGGGGTCGGTCGTGCGGCCGTCGCGGATGCCCGGCTGGAACCGTTTTCCGGTCGCCGCCTGGCTGGAGGAGCGCTTCGGGGTTCCGGCGGCCGTGGACAACGACGCCAACTGCATGGCGGTCGGCGAACACACCGTCCGGCTCGACGGGCACGCCCAGACGATCATGGTGAAGATCGGATCCGCGATCGGAGCGGGCGTGATGGCCGAGGGGCGCCTCTACCGCGGCGCGACCGGCGCCGCGGGGGACATCACCCATATCCGGATCGACGCCGGTGCCGGTATCCCCTGTTCCTGCGGCAACACCGGCTGTCTGGAAACCGTGGCGTCCGGCGCCGCCCTGGTCCGCATCCTGCGCGAGCGCGGGGTGGACGTGAGCAGCACCGAGGACGTGGCCCGGCTGGCCCTCGACGGCGATCCGCTGGCCACCCGCACGGTCCGCAGGGCCGGCGACTACCTGGGCCAGGTGCTGGCCGCCAACGTCAACTTCTTCAACCCGGACGCCGTCTACCTCGGCGGCATCCTCTCCACCCTGGAACAGTTCGTCGCCGCTGTGCGCAGCCGGCTCTACGAGAGCTGCCACCCGCTCGTCACCGAGCACCTCACCATCGAGCGGACCAGGCTCGGCGCCGACGCCGGACTGGTCGGCGCCGGGCAGTTCGCCCTGCAGCGCGCCCTGGCGCGCGCCCTGCACGAGGTGGGCGGAGCCGACCGGTTCGGCACTCTCGCCCCCCGTCACCTCTGACGCCCGACCCCTACGAGGAGCCATGTCGCAATCCCGCACCGCAGCGTCCCGCCCGGTCATCGTCATCGCAGGGCTCGGCATCGAGTCCTCCACCTTCTCCCCCGCCCGGACCCCGGCCGCCGCCTTCCACCCCTCGCGGGGCGCCGAGGTGCTGGACCGCTACCCCTTCCTGGCCCCCGGTGAGGAACTGCGCGAGGCGGCCGACTGGCACGGCGCCCTGGTCGGCAAGTCGCTGCCGGGCGGCACCGTCACCGCCGCCGCCTGGACCGAGCTGACCGACGAGCTGATCGAACGGCTCGCCGCGCTGCCCCGCCCGGACGGCCTCTGGTACGACATCCACGGCGCGATGACCGTGGAGGGCATCGACGACGCCGAGGTGGTCCTGCTGGAACGCATCCGCGCCACCGTCGGTCCCGACGTCATCATCTCCACCTCGATGGACCTGCACGGCAACGTCTCCCGCGAACTCGTCCACGGCAGCGACCTGATCACCTGTTACCGGATGGCCCCGCACGAGGACCACATGGAGACCAAGGAGCGGGCCGTCCGCAACCTGGTGGAGCTGCTGGCCTCCGGGGCGCCCCGTCCGGTCAAGGCCTGGGTGCCGGTCCCTGTGCTGCTGGCCGGCGAGCAGACCTCCACCCGGATCGAGCCCGCCAGGAGCGTGTACGCGGCGGTGGACGACGTCGAGGCCATGGACGGCGTGACCGACGCCGCCATCTGGGTCGGCTACGCCTGGGCCGACGAACCCCGCAACCGCGCCGCGGTGGTGGTCACCGGCACCGACCGGGCTGCCGTGTCCGCCGGTGCGGAGCGCCTGGCCCAGGGCTTCTGGAAGGCCCGCGACGACTTCGACTTCGTCGCCCCGACCGGCACCTTCGACGGCATCCTGGACGAGGCCCTGGGCTCCGACCGGCGCCCGTACTTCATCAGCGACACCGGGGACAACCCGACCGCGGGAGGTTCCGGTGACATGACCTGGGGGCTGACCCGGCTGCTGGCCCGCCCGGAGTTCAAGGAGGCCGACGGCCCGACCGTGATCTACGCCTCGGTGCCGGGACCGGCCGCCGTCGCGACGGCCGTCGCCGCCGGTGTCGGCGCCACCGTGACGGTCACCGCCGGGGCGGAGGTGGACGACCGGCACGCGGGCCCGGTCACCCTGACCGGCACGGTGCACTCCGTCCGGCACGGCGACCGCGACGCCCGGACCGAGGTCGTGATCCGGGTGGGCGGTGTGTACGCGATCCTCACGGAGTTCCGCAAGCCCTACCACCACGAACACGACTTCACCGACCTCGGCCTCGACCCGCGCGGCGCCGACATCGTGATCGTGAAGATCGGCTACCTGGAGCCCGAACTCTTCGACATGTCGGTCGGCTGGAAGATGGCCCTCACCCCCGGCGGTGTGGACCAGGACCTGGTGCGCCTGGGCCACCACCGCATCCGCCGCCCGATGTTCCCGTTCGACCGCGAGATGGCCGACCCGGACCTGTCGGCCCGCGTCATCCCCGCCTCCGACCAGCCGCTGACCGGGGACGACGAGTGAGCGCGCGTCCCGCCCTGGAGATCGCCGTCACCTCACCGGCGGGCGCCCGCGCCGCCAGGGAGAACGGCGCCGACCGGGTCGAGCTCTGCACCGCGCTGGAGCTGGGCGGCCTGACCCCGTCGGCCGCGCTGGTCGAGGCGGTCACAGCGGAAGGGCTGCCGGTCCAGGTGCTGGTCAGGTGCCGGCCCGGCGACTTCGTCCATGACGCGGAGGAGGTCGCGCTCATGGTCGCCGAGGTGCGGTCCGTCATCGCCTCCGGCGCAGCCGGAGTGGTCATCGGCGCGCTCACCGCCGACGGCGCCCTGGACACCGCCGCGGTCGCCCGCCTCGCCGACGCGGCCCGTGGAGCGGGCCGCCCGGTGGATGTCACCCTGCACCGCGCCATCGACCAGTCCGCCGACCCGGTGGCCACCGCCGCGCTTCTGCCCTCCCTCGGCCTGACCCGGGTCCTCACCTCGGGCGGCGCTCCCGCCGCTGCCGACGGGCTGGCGGCGATCGCCGCGATGGTCACCGCCGCGCCGGGGGTGCAGGTGATGGCCGGCGGCGGCATGCGCCCCGCCGACATCCCGGCGCTGGCCTCGGCCGGCGTCGCCTCCGTCCACCTCTCCGCCAAGACCCGCGCGCCGCGCCGGCTCGGCGGTACGTGGGTACCGCTCGGCGCGGGCGGAGCCTCGGCCGAGCAGGACACCCACTTCGTCACCGACCCCGAGGTCGTCGCCCAGGCGCGACGGGCACTGGAGACGGTGGGCTGACGCCGCCGCCCCGCGCATGACTGCGCCCCCGCCCGGGACTTGGGCGGGGGCGCAGTCATGCGCGGGTGCGGGAGCGGTCAGCAGCCGCCGCAGTTGTAGTACGTCACGTCCCAGTGGTTGCCCTCGTCCGCGTAGACGTTGCCGGAGCCGGACTGGTACTGGGGTGCGCCGTCACCACGCACGCCGATGTAACTGAACACGCCGTGCACGTAGTTGGTGAGACAGGTGGTCTTGGCGAAGTCCAGCTTGTAGCCGTTCCAGTGCGAGTACGTACCACTGGCGTGCCCGGTCTCGGTGCCGCCGGTGATGTTGAGCGCGCAGCCCGTGGCGCTCTTGAGGGTCTGGGCCCCCTGGGCGGTCGGCAGGTTGAGCTGGTCGAACGACGTGCAGGTGGAGACGTTGCGGTTGGAGCAGCCGCCGGAGGACGACCAGGTAACGCCGGACGAGCTGAATCTGGCGGTCGCCTGGCTGTGGGTGAGCTTGGTGACGGCGTAGGCGTCCGTCGTACCGGCGACGACGCCGATTCCGGGGGCGAAGAGGACGCCGAGCACGAGGGCGAGGGCGGTCAGGACGGGGCGCAGCGTCATACGGGACACCATGGGGGGACTCCTCCTATGCATGACAATGGGGCAGGAAGGATATTGCCCGAGCTCTACGCGCGTCCGCCAGAGGGCCCGCAGTGACGATCACGTGAACACGCACCTCCCCCGGCCCCCCGTCGCGCCCCGTTCCGTAACAGTCGGCACCGTAGATGTTGAACTTTGAACAAGATGGGTCTACAGTGAATCTCGTTGAAGGTTAAACAACTACTTCGAGCCCCGCTCGATCACGTCCCCGAGGAGGAGCCATGGCTCTGTTCAACCGCAAGAACAACGACGCCCCCGCCGCCACCGCTGTCGCCGTCGACCCGGCCCTGGCCGCCCTCACCGGCGACTACGCGATCGACCCGGCCCACAGCAGCATCGGCTTCACCGTCCGTCACGCGATGGTCACCAATGTCCGCGGCTCCTTCGGTGAGCACGAGGGCAGCCTGAAGCTGGACGGCAGCAACCCGGCCGACTCCGCCGCCTCGATCGACGTCAAGATCGCCAGCGTGGACACCGGCATCGCCGACCGCGACGGCCACCTGGTCAGCGGCGACTTCTTCGACGCCGAGAAGTTCCCCCTCATGACGTTCCGCTCGACGTCCGCCGAGCAGCTCGGCGGCGACAAGTACCGCGTCACCGGCGACCTCACCATCAAGGACGTCACCCGCCCGCTCGCCATCGACCTGGAGTTCAACGGCTCCGCGACGGACGTGTACGGCAACGAGCGCGTCGGCTTCGAGGGCAGCGCGGACATCCTGCGCTCCGACTGGGGCCTGACGTGGAACGCGGCGCTGGAGACCGGCGGTGTGATGGTCAGCGACAAGGTCAAGCTGAACTTCGACATCTCCGCGATCAAGGCCGCCGCACCGCAGGCCTGATCCCCCCGAACCGAGCGCGCCCGCTTTCCGCCCCTTCCGGGGAGGACGGCGGGCGCTCGGCATGTTCGGCTCGGGCGTTCCACGCGGCGGACCGGGCGGTCAGCGCGCACGATCCGCCCGCGCGGTCGGCGCGCACGATCCGCCCGCGCGGTCGGCGCGCACGGTCAGCGCGCCTTGTCGAAGACGTCGACCGCTGCCGAGCGGAAGCGTTTCACCGCTTCATGGAGGGCGCGCTCCCGCTGGGCAGCGAGGGCGGTGTCCGTCGCCGTGCGGGCGGCGTCGCCCGCGTGGGCGTCCTTCACCATCCGCCGCATGACCTCGGAGAGCTCCCCCGACGCCCGGCCCACCTGACCGGCCGCCTTCGCCATGACGGGCGGCCCTTCGACGAGGACGACCTCGGCCGCGCGGTGCACCTCCCGCGCCAGAGCGACGAAGCGCCCCACCCGCTCCTCGACCTGCTCCAGGTCGGGGGCGCTCGGCCGCAGCGCCTCGAATATCGCGTCCATCGCGATGTCACGGTCGTGCAGGGCGCCGAGGTACGACACATAGGCGTCCCTGCGGTGAGCCCTGCGCCATTGGTCGAACTGGGACCGCGACGCGGCGCGCCCGGTCACGAACGCCGCGCCGAGCGTGGCGAGCGACCCGACGGCGGCACCGAGCAGCGCGGCAACTTCAGCGTCCATGCGTGCATCCTGCCCTCACGCGGGCGCCGAATCCGCGGGCAACCCGGAGTGGGGAGTGAATTGGGCACTTCCCTGCTCCCCCGAGGGGGCCCCGGACGCATCCGCCGCACCCATTCCACTCCCGACTTCCCCGCCCAGCGGGGTTCGTTGGCTGACGGTGGAGGGTCAGGGGAGGTCGCCGAGGTACACGGGGGTATGCGCGGCTCGGCCGGCGCCGAGGGCGGTGAGGGGGACCTCCAGCCCGAGCGGAAGGAGGACCAACTCGCCGAGGGCGGCCAGGGGATGCCAGACAACGGCCGCCTGTGTGCGGTCCGGCGCCGTCGCCGGGAACTCGGCGTCGGAGTCCAGCCGGGCTTCGAAGTACAGCTGAAGCTGCTGCAACTGCGTGCGGTGATACGGATTTCCGGGGTGCCGCTCCGGCAGGTACTCGCGGACCCAGAGCAGGTCGCCGACACTGACGCGCAGCCCGGTCTCCTCCCGCACCTCACGGGCGACCGCCTCGGCACTCGTCTCACCGGGCTCGACACGTCCGCCGGGCAGCACGTGGAATTCGCGGCCGTTGTCGCGGTGCCGGATCAGGAGGACCCGACGCGCCTGATCCACCACGACCGCGCGGGCACTGACCCGTGGTTCGGCGGCTCGTGCGGGGGTCTCGGCGCCTGGGGGCGCCAGTGCGTCGTCGCTCATCCGCGCAGCCTACGGGGCACATGCTGACGGGCGTGTCGAGGTCGGAACCGCGTGAGACGCTCGCGGAAAGGTACGGGAGGCCGCCCCCCGTGGCGGCCCCCCGTTCCGGCGTTCTCGACGCCCTGTGCTTCGCCGTCAGCCGTCAGCCGTCAGCCGTCAGCCGTCAGCCCATGCTCTTCGCGCCGTCGATCGACTCCCGGATGATGTCGGCATGGCCTGCGTGCTGAGCGGTCTCGGTCACGATGTGCATCAGCACCCGGCGCGCCGACCACTGCGCGGTGGCTTCGAACCACGGGGCCTTGGGCAGCGGCTGGGTGGCGTCCAGGTCGGGGAGGGTGGCAACCAGTTCGTCGGTCCGGCGGGCAACCTCCGCGTAGTCGGCCAGCACGCCGGCCAGCGTCTCGCCGGGCAGCATCCGCATCTCGTCGGCTCGCCGGGCCCAGTCGGCCTCGGTCATCGCGGTGAAGTCCGGCATGGACGACGGGCCGTTCACGATGAAGCCCGCCCAGCTCCGCTCGGCCCCGGTGACGTGCTTGATGAGACCGCCCAGACACAGCTCGCTCACCGTGGTGCGCAGCCCGGCCTGCTCGTCGGTGAGGTCACGCGTGGTGAAGCGGAGGAAGTGCCGGTGCTTGGCCAGCACCTCCAGCAGATCGGCACGCTCGCCGGTGAGGGCCGGGGCGTCGGTCACGTCGTGGGTGGTCGTCTCGCTGACGGTCATGATCTCTGCCTTCTGTCGTTCGTTCCTGCTCCGCCGGTCAAGGAACACGCTAGAAGTCATATAGGTCAGTTCCCGACCTGGATGGCGGAGCAGATTCCCCGATGCCCTGTCTCCGCGTCCTCGTTTCGGCAGAGCGTATGGACGGCCCACCACGACCTGCCAGGATGGCCCGCATGGCGAAGAGCATGCCGGTGCGCCGGCTCGATCTTGGGTACTTCATCCGGCCCGCCTCGGAGACGGACAGCCCGCACCCCCGGGTCGAACCCGTCCTTGCCTACCTGGTGCAACACGACCGGGGGCTGATCCTCTTCGATACCGGCATCGGCGATGCGGACCCCGAGACGGAAGCTCACTACCGCCCCCGCCGCCGCGCGTTGCAGGACGCCCTGTCTGCGTCCGGAGTCGCCCTGGCCGACATCTCCATGGTCGTGAACTGCCATCTGCACTTCGACCACTGCGGCGGGAACCCGCTCCTGGGCGGCAAGCCCATCCTGGTTCAGGACGTCGAGCTGGCCACCGCTCGTCAGGGCGACTACACCTTCGACGAACTCATCGACTTCCCTGGAGCAACCTACGAGGAGGTCGCCGGCGAAACCGAAGTTCGTCCGGGGATCTGGATCATTCCGACGCCTGGGCACACCCAAGGACACCAGTCGCTGGTCATCCGGCAGGGCGACGGCACCGTAGTGCTCGCCGGCCAGGCACACGACTTCGCTTCCCACTTCGCGTCCGAGCAACTGGCCCGCCACGCGAAGCTCCACGGCGCGGAGCAGCCGCTGCCCCCCTATCAGCACTGGCTGGACCGGCTCGCCGACTTCGACCCACGACGCGTGCTCTTCGCCCACGACTGCTCGGTCTGGGAACCGCCGCAATCCGAAGGCCGCTGAACCCGGCCGGCCCGCACCACGATCGGCGCGGACCGGCCGCACACCATCCCGGCGCTGCACCCGTCGTCAGCGCCGGCGGCGGACCTTCAGCGCGTTGTCCGTACGAGTGGTGGGCTTCCCGTCCGGGTCGTTCTGGACGCGCTCGTGCTCCGCGCTGACCAGCACGTCCCACTGCCCCTCGGGGAGTTCGAGGGCGGCGAGCACCTCGTCCGTGGTGGGGAGCTCCATGTCCGCGTGGTCGTGCTCCCAGGCGGGGAAGCCTGCGTGGCCGACGATCAGGAGCACGCCGCCGGGTGCGACCGCCGCGGCGGCCCGGCGCAGGATCTGCTCGCGCGGCAGGTCGCCCATCGAGTGCAGGAACTGCGCGGAGACCAGGTCGTACTCCCCCTCCGGGAAGGAGACCCCGAGGTCGTGGAACTGCCAGTCGATACGGTCTGCGACCCCCGCCTCGGCCCCGTGCTCGGCGGCCCGGTCCAGGGCCACGCGCGAGATGTCGGTGGCGGTGACCTGCCAGCCCTGGCGGGCGAGCCAGACCGCGTCGGCCCCTTCGCCGCACCCGAGGTCCAGGGCGCGCCCGGGGGTCAGATCCTCCACCTCGCGGACGAGTGCGGTGTTGGGGTTGCCGCTCCAGATGCGGTGGCTCTCGCGGTAGCGCTCGTCCCAGAGTTCGGCGTCGGACACCTTGGCCGCGTCGGGTGCGGTGCTGTCGGTTGTCATCGTGTCTCCTGCAGTCCGTGACGTCGGTTTCCGAGGGCCTTCTCGCAGACCTGGCGCTCGGCCTCGGCCGAGAAGGGTGCGCGACGGTCCTCGACCGCGCTCCGGGTGTCCTCGGCGACCAGGTCGCCGTTGATGGCGCGGCCCGCCTTCAGCCCGGCCGAGGCAGCATCGATGACCTGATCCATCAGACTCGCGACGTTACCGGCCACCCACACCCCCGGCACCTCCGTCGCCCCGGCCGGGTCGGCCGCGATGTACGTACCAAGAGTGTGCCCGCCCATCTCCAGCGGCGTGGCGTGCAGCCCGAGGCCGTCGAGCACCCCGGAGCGCGCCGTGAACCGCGGCTGGACCACGACGGCCTCGCGCGGAACGACCCGGCCACCGGCCAGCCGCACCCCGGTCAGGCGGTCGCCGCTCACCTCAAGACCGGTCACCTCCCCGTCCACCACGGCCACGCCCCGCGCCGCCAGCTGCTCGTACTCCTCGTCGCTCGGCTCGGGCGCGTTGTGGAGGAAGAGGGTGACGTCGGCGCTCCACTGCCGCCAGAGCAGCGCCTGGTGGACGGCCATCGGCGTCACGGCCACGATGCCGATCGCCGCGTCCCGGACCTCCCAGCCGTGGCAGTACGGGCAGTGCAGCACGTCCTGCCCCCAGCACTCGGCCAGGCCGGGGATCGGCGGCAGCTCGTCGACGAGCCCGGTGGTGACGAGGAGGCGCCGCGCGGTGACAACGGTCCCGTCCCCCCGCACGACGCGGAACCCGGCGCCGCCCGGCAGCTTCTCCGCCGCCGTGACCTCACCCTCGACGATCTCGGCCCCGTACTGGGACGCCTCCTTGCGGCCCACGGCCACCAGCTCCGAGGGCGGGGTGCCCTCGCGCCCGAGGTAGTTGTGCACGTGGGAAGCGGGTGCGTTGCGCGGGCTGCCCGCGTCGATCACCAGCACCGAACGCCTGGCCCGCCCCAGGGCCAGCGCCCCGCTCAGGCCGGCGGCCCCGCCACCGATCACCACCACGTCGTACGTCTGCGTCATGTCGCTCATGCGAAACACCTCCATCTACGGAAGATGGTGCGCGCAGGGCCCAGATTCGGCAAAGATCCTTGCCGAAGCAGCAAACTCACACCAGACGACCTTGCCGGGACTCCGCTCCCCCACGCCCCACGCATCAGCCAGCACCGAAACCAGCAGCAGCCCGCGCCCGCCTTCGGCGTCGGGACAGGGCTCGGCGCACTGAACGGCCGGGACCTCGCCGTCACCGCTGTCATGCAGCTCGATACGGAGCCTGCCGCCTCCGCCCCGCTCCCAGTAGAGGTGAATACGGAACCCGCGCCCCGGCGGCACCCCATGGACGAGCGCGTTGGTGGCGAGCTCGCTCACACAGAGCAGTACGTCGCCGACATCCACCCCGCACGCCCAGTCGGCCAGCGCCTCGCGCGCGAACCTCCGTACGAGCGGGATCGACCGGCGTTCACGCCGGTAGAACGCCTCACGGAAGGAGGGGAGTTGAGTTGTCTCGTTCATGAGACGAAGGTCACACACCGTCACTACGGTTGATCAGTGCGTCAGGTCGTACATCGCGGCCGTACGACCCCTGACGGGTCGTCCGGTGTCCGTTACGGGGAGAGGCAAGCCATGCAGTCGGCCAAGAGGAACAAGCGCGTCACGTCCTGGCACGTGATCGGCGCCCAGCTCGCCACGTTTCGCAAGGCGGCCGGGATGACGCAGGCGGAGCTCGCGGAGCGGTGTTGTGTGGGCGAGGACACCATCGCGTCGATCGAGCAGGGGCGGCGGCCGCTTCAGGCGGACTTCGCGCGCCAGTTGGACGCACTGCTGGACACGAAGGGGGTGCTGGAGGTCGCGGTGGCGAAGGTGCCACAGAAGGAGCGGTTTCCGGCGTTCGTACAGGACTTCGTGGAGTACGAGCAGGAAGCGGTGACTCTGCTCTCGTACCAGAACCAGGTGGTTCCGGGGCTGCTTCAGACCGAGGCGTACGCGAGAGCTGTGTTCAACTCTCTCTACCCGCCCCTCGAAGCGGAGGAGGTGGACGAGCGGGTCGCTACACGGCTGGACCGGCGAAGCCTCCTGGAACGCAAGCCAAGGCCGATGATGAACTTCCTGCTCGAAGAGGTCATCCTGCGCCGACCGCTCGGCGGGCACGAGGTGCTACGCGAGCAGATTCAGCACCTCCTACTGTGTGCGGAGCTCCCCTTTCTCGGCCTCCAGATCATGGAAACGGGGCGCGAGAGCCACGCCGCCCTCGATGGCCCGATGGTGTTGTTGGAGACTCCCCATCACGATCAACTCGCCTACATTGAGGGCCAGCGCGTGAGCTTCCTCGTCGACGATCTCGACGAGGTCAGCGTCCTTCAGCAGAAATATGGGATGCTCCGATCGCAGGCGCTCTCGCCCGAGGAGAGCATGCGCCTACTGAACGAACTGCTTGGAGAGACATGACCCGCGCAGGACACGGCACAGGGCTCCACTGGTTCAAGTCCAGCTACAGCGGAAGCGAGGGCGGCGACTGCCTCGAAGTCGCCTACGACTGGCACAAGTCCAGTTACAGCGCCAGTGAGGGCGGCAACTGCGTAGAGGTCTCCACCCACCCCGCCGCCGTGCACATCCGCGATTCCAAGGTCACCGACGGCCCCGTCCTCACCGTCCCCCCGCACGCCTGGTCCGCGTTCCTCGACGCCACGGTCTAGCAGCGCGGCAGCGGGCTCATCGGCGGCGACTCCGTCCGCAGCGTCTGCGTCCACCACGCGCTCAGGAATCCGGACACTGCCCCAGCCTGCTCGCAGGGCCACCCCGACCAGCCTGCCGCGGCCGGCCCACGGGCCGCCCTCGGAATCGACCCCGTGGCCTACAACCCCGGGTTCGTCCCCGGCACCGGCCCGCCCGAAACGCGGGACCGGCCTCCCGGTTGCCGGGTCGCCCGTCACAACCCGGCGCGAAGAGCGGCAACGCGCGCGGCGGCGGCATCGAAAGCCGCACCGTCCAGTTGGCCCGATGCCAGCGCGTCCCTCAGGGCGGTCACCGCCTCGTCGCCCTGGGAGACGCTGCGCGACGAGCAGAGCAGCAGGTCCATGCCCGCGGACGCGGCCGTGACGACGCGCTGCGACGTACTGCCGAAGGACTGGAGCGCACCGGCCTCCAGGGCGTCGGTGATCGTGACGCCCGTGTAGCCGAGCCGGTTGCGCAGTTCACCGACGACGGTCGGGGACAGACCGGCGGGGCGCGTGGAGTCCAGGGCGGTGTAGATGGCCCAGGACAGCATGACGAGCTTGGTACCGGCGGCGATCGCGTCCCGGTACGGCACCTCGTCCACGCTGCGAAGGGTGGCCGCGGACGTGGTGATGGTGACGGGGCGGATGTCGGTGTTCTGGCTCGCGGTCGCGGGGCCGAGGCCGGGGAAGTGCTTGGCCGTGGCGGCGACACCGACGGTCTGCTGAGCGGTGATGAAGGTCGAACCGCAACTGGCCACGGAGGCGGCGGACTTGCTGTACGAGCGTTCGTACTGGTCGGTGAAGTCGCCGTTCTGGCGGTAGACGTCGAGGACCGGCGCGAGGTTGACGTTCATGCCGATGCCGGCGAGGTTCATCCCCGCGCCGCTGCCGGTGAAGTCCGCCCACTGGTGCGGATCGGCGGAGGCGCCGACGTCCTTGGCGGACATGACGGGCTCACCGGGCAGACGGCGGATCATGCCGCCTTCCTGGTCCGTCATCAGGAGCAGCGGGGCCTGCACGGGGGCCGAGGCGTGGGCCGCGTTCATCGACTGGATGACGCTCTCGACCTGGCTCAGGTTCTCGATGTTCTCCCCGAAGAAGATCACACCGGCCGTGCGGCCTTCCTTGATGGCGTTCATCAGGGAGGCGGGGGGCGTGAGGCCGGAGTAGGAGTGGATCACGCACTGCCCGGCGCGCTGCTCAGGGGACAGCGCGGCGACCTCGGAGCGTGAGCTCTCCGGCATCCGTACGGCCGCTTGCGAACTTGCCGCCAGCCCCAGCCCGCCGGCCAGAGCCGCAGTTCCGGCGATCAGGGCGCCGCGCCGGCTGAGGGATGGTGTCGAGCTCATGGCTGTTACTCCTTCACGAAGTGTCGTGGAGCCGGGCAGGACCCTCGGGAGGGCACGCGGGGGCCGGGGCGACCGGCGAGACGGCCGCTCCGGCCCCCGTACCCCTCACGCAGAGGCCACGCCCGGGACGGGGCAACGTGTTCCGGCGTCCACCGTCACGGGGTGTTGTTGGCCAGAGCCAGCAGGCGGGAGCGGTCGCCGCTGAAGCGGTCGCGGTCGACGTTGCCGGAGACACCGCTCACCGAGCCGGTGGAGCTGTACTGCCAGACCGTGTAGTACGGGAAGCCCGCCGGGATGCTGGGGGTGCCGGTGGTCCAGTTCGCGACCCACAGCGGGCTGAGGGCGGACATGCCGCTCCAGCCGCCGGTGCAGGTGTTCCACCAGCTCGGGCTGGTGTAGATCACGACGTCACGGCCCGTGCGGGCCTTGTACGTGTTGTAGAAGTCGAGGACCCACTGCCGCATGCCGGCCTGGGAGTAGCCGTAGCAGGTGCCCTCGATGTCCAGCACGCCGGGGAGCGTGAGGTTGTCGCGGGACCATGCGCCGCCGTTGCTCGCGAAGAAGTCCGCCTGGGCCGCGCCGCCGGAGACGTCCGGCCGGGCGTAGTGGTAAGCGCCCCGGATCACGCCCGCGTTGTAGGCGTTCAGGTAGTTCGCGCTGAACGTCGGGTCCTTGTACGACAGGCCCTCGGTCGCCTTCATCCAGGCGAACTCGATGCCCGCGCCGCGGACCGAACTCCAGTTGATGCCTCCCTGCCAGCTGGACACGTCGATGCCTTCGGGGTTCGCCTTGAGATTGGCGTCCGCCCGTGCGCCGAGGTGCAGTTGGCGGGGGTCCGGCTTGAAGTCCTTGCTGTCCTGGACGTAGCCGACGCCCATGTACCCCTTGCCGTACGGCACGGGGTTGTCCGGCACCGGCGCCGACGACGCGGT
This sequence comes from Streptomyces sp. NBC_00464, assembly GCF_036013915.1. Taxonomy (NCBI): domain Bacteria; kingdom Bacillati; phylum Actinomycetota; class Actinomycetes; order Kitasatosporales; family Streptomycetaceae; genus Streptomyces; species Streptomyces sp. NBC_00464. Next base: position 1,730,156 of record NZ_CP107899.1, read on the forward strand.
GCCGGACATCAGGCTCAGCAGCAGCGCGGCGCTCGTGCCGACGACAGCGGCCACGGTGATTCTCTTCCGGGTGGATCTGAGGGAGATATTCCGGGGGAACATGGCGGCCTCCTGCTTGTGGGGGGATGCGATTCCACGACGGTCTACGCGCGTCCGGTTGTCGGGAACACGTCATAGTGAGCCACAGGAGCGCCCGCGGGGTAAATAGTTTTCCCTTTTCGTTAGCGGTCTAGACCTGTCCGCGCCCCAGTGAGCTGCACGAACGACCGGCACTGAAAGAAGTCTTCCGGCCTGCGGGGGCATCGGCGGCCGTCACGAGGGGGATGAGCCGCCCCTGCCGGCTGCGGTGGCGCTTTGGACGCAGTCGCGGAGCAGAGCGCGTCGCCGGTCATGGACGTCATCGGGCTCTTGGCTGTTGGCCGCATAGACATTGCTGACCGGGGACCAGGCCATGGACATGGCGATGACCATGGCCATGATGTCGAACGGGTCACCTGCGCGAACCCGCCCTGCGGCCTGAGCCTCGGCGATGGCCGTGAGTTTGCGGTCGTCGTAGTGCTGGTGCGTCTCGACGAGGTGCCCCACGGGCCGGCGCTCCAGCCGCGTCCAGGTCGCCAGCCGGATGAGGTCGGGGCGGCGCAGGTATTCGTCGTAGAGACGAACGGCCCACTCCGCGAGATCGTCGGCGTCGATGGGCACGACGTTGGTGATGCGCTCCAGCGAGCTGAGGAAGATCGCGTCGAAGAGTCGCTCCTTGTCGCCGAAATAGGCGTACAGCTGCGCCTTGTTGGTGCGCGCCGCCGTCACGACACGTTCGATGCGCGCCCCGGCGATGCCGTGCTGGGCGAACTCTTCGGTGGCGGCGTCCAGGATGCGCTGGTAGGTCGCGGCGCCTCGCGAGGTCTGGGGCTGTTCCGGCATGCCCGCATCCTAGCAAACAGAACAGTTGGTTTGCCTTGAGGCGCGATCGCCCCTACGCTCGGACAGACCGAACAGTCTGTCTGAAGGAGTCACTCATGCGAACGACCACCGGATGGCGGGCGACCGGCCCGACAGGTCTGCGGCGCACGTCGCTGGAGCGCCGCGACCTGCGCCCGGATGACATCGCGGTGCGGGTCGACTACTGCGGCGTGTGCCACACCGACCTGCACGCCCTGCACGCCTATGACCAGCACGCGAAAGCACCCCTGGTGCCGGGTCACGAATTCACCGGCGTGGTGACCGGGACCGGACGGGAGGTCACCACCTTCTCGGTCGGCGACCGCGTCGCGGTGGGCAACATCGTCGACTCCTGCGGCGTGTGTGCCATGTGCGAAGCCGGACAGGAGAATTTCTGCCACTCCTTCCCGACTCTGACCTACGGCGGCACCGACCGGCAGGACGGGTCGGCCACCCTGGGCGGCTACTCCCGCGAGTACGTCGTGCGCGACGCCTTCGCCTACCCGCTCCCCTCCGGCCTCGACCCGGCCGCGGCCGCCCCGCTGATGTGCGCCGGCGTCACCGTCTGGGAACCCCTGCGCTCCCTCGGCGTGGGCCCCGGCAGTCGCGTCGCCGTGGCCGGCCTCGGCGGCCTGGGCCATCTCGCGGTCAAGATGGCCGTGGCACTCGGCGCCACCACGACGGTCGTCAGCCGCACCCATGACAAGCGCGACGACGCCCGCAGGCTCGGCGCTCACGACCTCATCGTTTCCACCGACACCGAGCAGATGGCCACGGCACGCGACACCTTCGACGTCGTCATCGACACCGTCTCCGCCCCTCACGAACTCGCCCCGTATCTGAAGCTGGTGGCGATGGACGGCACCCTCAGCCTCCTCGGGTACCTGGGGCCCGTCACCGTCGAGGCCATGGACCTGCTCGTCGGACGGAAGAAGCTCAGCTCCGCGGGCAGCGGAGGACGCCCGGCGACAGCCGAGATGCTTCGGTTCTGCGCCGACCACGGCATCGCCGCCGACATCGAAGTACTCCCGTCGTCACAGGTGGACACGGCACTCGACCGCCTCCGGCGAAACGACGTCCGCTACCGCTTCGTGCTCGACATGTCCGATCTGGACCGAAGCTGAAGAGACGGGGCTGCCGGGCATGTTCGCGACGACCTCTGGCGGCGGGGCGAGACGGGGGGCCGTTCGTCAGCCCCGGTGGCGCGTCGCCGAGAGGTAGATGCGGCGGGTCGGGATCTCGTCGTCGTACGCCTCGCGGACCGTGCAGTCGTCGACGCGGAAGGCCGCGTCCCCGGCAGCCGTGCGGAGCTCGTACTCCGTGAACTCCGCCCAGTACACGCGCAGATCGCTGCCGAGCGGATCGTCGACCACCCCGTCGCCGGTCCCCTCCTTCGCCACGATCAGCAGCTGCCCGCCGGGGCGGAGCGCCGCGGCCCACGAGGTGAGGGCCGCGGCCAGCTGTCCCTTCGGCTGGTCGTGGAGCGAGTAGTACGAGACCAGCCCGTCCAGCCGCTCCCCCGCGATGTCCCGCTGGTCCATGACCGCGAACCGGCGCGCCGGCCTCTCCTGCCGCGCGAGGGTGACGCAGCGCGGTGAGAGGTCGATTCCGAGGGCGTCGAGACCGTGGGCAGCCAGCAGTTCCGTCACATGGCCGCAGGGACCGCAGCCGACGTCGTACACCCGGCCTCCCTCGGCGACTCGCCCGGCGAACGCGTTCAGGACATCCAGGTCGAAGGGCTTTCCGTCCCACTCGTGGCGGAACATCCGGAGATAGTGGTCGGCGCGCGCGTCCCACGTGCGAACGACATCGGCGGCACTGCCGGGCTCCGGCACGGAGGAGGGCGCATCTGACATGGTCACAATCTAGTGAGGTGGCATCTGACCCGAGGGAGTGGTTTCGCCATGGCGGATGGACAGAGCGAGGTTCCGGACAGCTCCGCGGTACGGGTGGCTCTGTGGCGGGCGCTGCATGTGCAGGTGGACGCTCCGCCCCATGTCATCGAGGACGAGGTCGGGCTGCGACTGGCGGACCCCGACGAGGGGTGGCGACAGCGCCCGGACATGCACCCGCAGGGCACCAGCACCTTCCGGGCCGCCATCGTGGCCCGCGCCCGGTTCATCGAGGACCTGGTCGTGGATCAGGCCGGTCACGGGATCACCCAGTACGTCGTGCTGGGCGCCGGGCTTGACACCTTCGCCCAGCGGAGGCCGGAAATCGCCTCCCGTCTGCGGGTGTTCGAGATCGACCAGCCGGCCACCACGGCATGGAAGGGGCGGCGGCTGAACGAGACCGGCTACGGCGTCCCGGACTGGCTACGCCTCGTACCGGTCGACTTCGAGGCGAGCGAGGACTGGTGGGAGCGGCTGGCCGACGCCGGATTCGATCCCGGGCTCCCGGCGCTCGTCGTCTGCACCGGCGTCACCGTGTACCTCACCAAGGAGGCCACGGCAACGACCCTGCGGCGGCTGGCGGGGCTGGCACCCGGATCGACGCTCGCCATGACGTTCATGCTGCCGACCGAACTTCTCGATGCCGCCGACCGCCCCGCGATGGAGGCCACCAAACCGCAGGCGCAAGCGTCCGGGACGCCGTTCATCAGTTTCTACCGTCCGCAGGAGATGCTGGAGTTGGGGCGCGCCTCGGGATTCGCCGACGTCCGGCATGTGTCGGGGGCCTCGCTCGGCGAACGCTACTTCGCCGGTCGGGCGGACGGGCTGCGGCCGTCGAGCGGCGAGGACCTGTTGGTGGCGACCACCTGACGGGCCCGGAGGCCCGTCAGGTGCCTGCTCAGTCCAGACGCCGACGCAGCCACCAGGCGCTGAACCCGGCCAGGATGCCCGCGAGTGCGGCGAAGATCGCCGTCTCGATCCACTGGAAGGCCCAGTAGCGGTCCCCGGGCTGGTACTCCACCGCCACATGGAAGTCCGACTTCGCGAAGCAGCGCAGCGGGTCGGTCTCCCGTGCGGCACAGCCCGCGCTGCCACGCATCTCCTCGCCGGCGGAGTTCAGTACGGGTCCGAGGTCGGACAGGACCCAGGCCCCGGGCCTGGACAGGCCCACCTTCACCTGGGCGTTCTCCCCGTCGCCCGACAGCAGGATGTCGGTGGCGCTCCATGCGGCACCCTCCGCCGGCCTCCCCTCCTGCGCCGCCATACCGAGGCCGGCGAGTGCCACCTCCGCCCGCACCGGTTCCATGAGCAGCGGCCGGATCGCGTACGGCATCAGGATCTGGACCGCGGCGAAGAGGCCGAGGGTGACCGCCATCGCGGGGACCGTCCGGCGGATCAGCAGGCCGGCGCAGACTCCGACGGTGAAGGCGAACGCGGCGTAGCCGAGTGGTGCGACGCCCCGGCCGTCGAACAGCAGCGGGTCGAAGCGGTTGCTGGTGATCTCGTCGAGCGGCCGGGCCCACCAGGTCACCATGAGGCTGAGCAGACCGGTGACGGCGAGCGAGGACAGGCCGACGGCCGTGAGCTTCACGGCGAGCCAGCGGCTGCGGCTGATGCTCTGGTTCCAGATCAGCCGGTGCGTGCCCGTCTCCAGTTCCCGGGCGATGAGCGGCGCACCCCAGAAGATCCCTATGACGCCCGGCACGACGACGAGCAGTCCCGTGACGAGGGCGGCCAGGGTCTCGTACTCGTGGACGAACGCGTTCTTGGCCGCTTCGCAGGTGGTGGAGCAGCCGGCCACGTCGCCGTCGTACGCGGTCCGCATCTGCGTCCCCGTGATCACGAGGGCGATGCCGACAGCGGCCAGCGCCGCCAGGGCCGCGAGGGTCTGGACGCGGTACTGGCGCCAGGTCAGCCAGATCATCGCTGTGCCTCCGGGGTCATCGTGGCGGTGGCGGTTCTGCCTTCGGCCATGTAGGTGAGGACCAGGTCCTCCAGATCGAGGGGTTCCAGGACCCAGGCGGGGTCGTGGAGGGCGGTGTCGGCTCGCACCAGGAAGGTGCTCTGTCGTTCGGTGTGGGTGGCCTGGAGCACCCGCATCCCCTCCGGGAGGCTCTCCGCGTCACGGCGGGCCGTGGTCAGCCGGAAGTGGGTGGAGATCAGGTCGTCGACGTCTCCGGCGAGCTGGACCCGGGAGGCGACCAGGGAGATCAGGTGGTCGCAGACCCGCTCCAGGTCGGAGACCAGGTGCGAGGAGAGGATGACGGTGGTGCCGTGCTCGGCGACGTGCTCCATGAGCCCCTGGAGGAATTCGCGGCGGGCCAGCGGGTCGAGGGCGGCAACGGGTTCGTCCAGGATGAGCAGTTCGGGGCGCTTGGCGACGGCGAGCGTCAGCGCGACCTGGGCCCGCTGACCGCCGGAGAGCCTGCCGACCCGCTGGGCGGGGTCGAGGCCGAGGTCCCGGATCCTGCCCTCCGCCAGGCCCTTGTCCCAGGTGGGGTTGAGGCGGGCGCCCAGGCGCAGATGGTCGGCGATGGTCAGCGCGGCGTACGTGGGGGTGTCCTGGGCGACGAAGCCGACCTTGGCCAGCTGGGCCGCGTCTGCGGCGGGGCGTCCGCCGACGACCTCGATGGTGCCCGAGGTCGGGGTGATCAGCCCGCAGGCGAGTTGCAGGAGCGTTGACTTCCCTGCCCCGTTGGGGCCGACCAGGCCGACGACCCGGCCGGCGGGCACGCTGAGCGTGCAGTCGGAGAGTGCCTGGCGGCGGCCGTATCGCTTGCCCAGGCCGATGGCTTCCAGAATGGCGGTCATTGCTCCTCTTCGGTGGCCGTACGGAACGTGCTCAGGAACAGGGCCTCGATGCTTTCCTCGTCCAGACCGGCGGCCCGCGCCCGCGTCAGCCATCCGCGCAACTCCTGCCGCAGTGGCTCGTGCTGGGACAGCGAGGCGTCGCTGAGGGTGCTCGACACGAAGGTGCCGACACCGGGCTTCTTGGTCACCAGCCCCTCGTACTCGAGCTCCCGGTACGCCTTGAGCACGGTGTTCGGGTTGATCGCCACTTTCGCCGCGACGTCCTTGACCGTGGGCAGGCGATCCCCCTCGAACAACAGCCCAAGGCGCATGGCCTGTCGGACCTGGTGAACCAGTTGCAGGTACGGCGCGACGCCGGACCGGGCATCGAGGTGGAACTCGATCACCGTCGCCTCTATTCATCTAGGGTCCTAGCACTATAGGACTCTGGCGGTACGTCACGTCAAGGGCCGTCGGAAGGCAGGCGAGGGTCAGGCGGTCCCCCACTCGATCGAGTGGACGTGTCCGGCCCCAGCCGCGATTCAGGCGATATCCCTCCGAACCAGACGCGATCATTCGGCGGTGACCTCAACCATCCGGACGGCACGCCGTCCCAAGTACCCGTTCCTGGCCGGGCTCGGCTCGCTCGCCGTACTGACGCTGCTCCCGGCGCTCCCCGCCGAGGCCGCACCGGCGGACGACGCATCACCATCGGCCACCGGGTTCACCTCGCCCCGTGAGGTGACGGCCGCCGAGCGCAGGACCGCCGCGTATCTCAACGCCTCGCAGGGCAGGCCCCAGCGGCTGAAGGCCTTCTTCAAGGCGCTGCCGAAGGGCGGCGACCTCCACAACCACCTGTCGGGTGCGGCCTCGACGGAGTATCTGATCCAGCTCGCGATCGAGCGGGGCCTGTGCATCGACGCGACGATGACGGCCATCGCGCCGCCGTGCGGTACGGGCACGCGGCCCGCCGCCGACGCGCGGACGGACGCGGACTTCCGGCAGCAGATCATCCGGGCCTGGTCCATGCAGGACTTCCCGGCCGACCAGTCCGGGCACGACCACTTCTTCGACACGTTCGGCAAGTTCGGCCTGGCGACGTGGGACCGGGGCAAGCTGCTGGCCAATGTGGCCAACACCGTGGTGAAGCAGAACCAGTTCTATCTGGAGACCATGGTCACCCCGGCCTCGGACAGTGCGAAGAAGCTTGCCGACGCGGTGGGTTATGACGCCGACCTGGCCGCCTTCCACCGCAAGCTCCTGGCCGGCGGTCAGCTCGACCGGGTCGTGGACGAAGCGGTCCAGGAGGCCGACGACGCCAACGCGCAGTTCCGGGCGACCGCGCACTGCGACACCGCCCGCCCCGACCCGGGCTGCCGGCTGCCCGTCCGCTGGATCTCCCAGGTCTCCCGGGGCAGCTCCCCGGCCCGGGTGTTCACGCAGATGGCGATCGGCATGCGGCTGGCCGAGCGCGATCCGAGGTTCGTCGCGGTCAACCTCGTACAGCCGGAGGACTGGGACAGCTCGTTGAGCAACTACAGCCTCCAGATGCGGATGCTGCAGTACCTGCGCGGCCAGTACCCGGACGCCCACCTCACCCTGCACGCCGGTGAGCTGGCCCCCGGCCTGGTCAAGCCCGAGGACCTGACCTTCCACATCCGCGAGGCGGTCCTCGTCGCCGGCGCCGAACGCGTCGGCCACGGCGTCGACCTGGTCCACGAGGACGACTGGCGGCAGCTCGCCCGGACCATGGCACGGCGCCAGGTCGCGGTCGAGGTCCCCTTCTCCAGCAACAAGCAGATCCTCGGCATCGCGGGCGCCGACCACCCGTTCAACGCCTACCGCCGCTACGGCGTCCCCGTGGTCCTGTCCACCGACGACCCGGGTGTCTCGCGGATCGACATCAGCCACGAGTACCAGTACGCCGCCCAGACGTACGACCTCGGCTACACCGCGCTGAAGGACCTGGCCCGCGCCTCGCTGGAGTACGCCTTCCGCGACGGGCGCAGCCTGTGGGCCACCGGCTCCGCCCCCTCCGGGTATCGGCCGGTCCCGGCCTGTGCCGGCAGCCGGCCCGGCGGAGACCGGCCGAGCGCGCGCTGCGGCCGCTACCTCGCCGACAACCCGAAGGCCGCGACCCAGTGGCGTCAGGAGACGGCCTTCGCCGCCTTCGAGCGTGACCACGCCGGGCGCCACTGACACGGGACCGACCGGAACAGAGGGTGCGGGGCCGTGGGCCCCGCACCCTTACGCGTTTGCCACCGGCCGGTACGTGCACACCTGCACGCCCGTGCCGCTGGTGACGTGCGAGACCAGTTCCAGTGTGCGCAGCCCGCCGTCCTCCGGGAAGATCGACTTACCGCCGCCGAGCAGCACCGGCATGATCACGAGCCGGAGTTCGTCGACGAGTCCCTCGCTCAGCAGGCTGCGTACGAGGGTGGGGCTGCCCATGACGAGCAGGTCGCCGCCGTCCTTCTCCCGGAGTTCCTGGATCCGTCCCGCGAACTTCTCGCCGGGGATGCGCACGGTGTTGTTCCACGTCAGGTCGTCGTCGCCCAGGGTGTCGGTCACGACGTACTTCTCGATCGCGTTCATCCGGTCGGCGAAGGGGTCTCCGGCCCGCTCGGGCCATGCCGCGGCCATCGTCTGCCAGGTGCGGCGGCCGAACAACAGGGCTTCGGCCCCGTTCATCGAGTCGTTGAACGAGCCGCCCACCACCTCCGGGTCGAAGAACGGGTGCGACCAGCCGCCGTGGGCGAAGCCGCCGTCCGTGTCCTCCTCCGCCCCGCCCGGGGCCTGCACGACGCCGTCCAGGCTGATGAACTCGCTGATGACGATGCGCATGTGGCTGTCTCCTCGTGGACCGGTGTTTCAGGTGTACGGGAAGTGAGACTGCCACGCTGCCCGGAAGTCATCGCGGACCAGCGCGGCGATTGCGGGGGAATGGCCCGGCCTGGCGCGAACGGACGGTCAGGGCCGGGGCCGGGGCCTGCAACAGGAGTGGGTCCGGCAACAGTTGCCGGTAGTTCCTTGCCGCCAAACGGTGTTGATGCCTGTACGCAACACGTGGATCCTTCATGCCGACGGACACACCGATTCTGGAGGCACATCCATGAGACCGACCCGCGCCGCCCTGCTGATCGCCGCAACGGCGCTGACGCCCGCTCTCCTCTTCACCGCACCGGCCTTCGCCACCGACGCATCCCCTGCGACCACGTCCGTCACGTCCACCACGCCCGTCACAACCACGCCGGCCACGGCCTGCCCGGCCGTCCCGTCCGACGCCGGCACTCCGGTCGACGAGATGACGGAGGACGAACTCCGGGCCGCGATCCAGGACATCCTCGCGGACGAGAACGCCGGCAAGGGCGTCCTGCGCGAGGCGAACGAGGCCCTGGGCGGCACGGTGGACGCCATGCGCGCCTTCCTGGAGACGGGCTGCCGCACGGCCCAGGCCGAGGACGACACCGTCTCCGTCGTCCGCATCCTCAACGTCGCCACCCAGAACGGCGACAAGAGGGTGATCCAGGAGGCCAACGACCTCCTCGACGCCCGCACCCCCGAAGCCCTGCGGACCTTCCTGGAGACGGGGTACGCCCTGGCCCAGGCCGAGGACGACTCCGTCGCGATCGTCCGCATCCTCGGCGTCGCCACGAAGAACGGCGACAAGAGGGTGATCCGGGAGGTCAACGAAACCCTCGACGCCAACACCCCCGAAGCCCTGAGCTACTTCCGGTGGACCGGGTACCGGCTCGCCCAGGCCGAGGACGACTCGGTGTATATCGTCCGCATGCTCACGGACCCGAACATCAGCGACGCCATGTACGACGCGATCCAGGCTGTCCTCGACGACGGCAGCCCGGAGGCCCTGCGGCAGTTCCGGACGGTCGGCCAGTACGAGATCGACGGCTGATCGCAGCCCTCAGAGGCGGCCCGCCGAGGCTGGCGCCGCAAGGCGCCCCTCGGCCGGGCCCGCCCCGGTCCGGGCCACCGCTAGAAGCCGCCGCCGCCGAAGTCACCGCCCCCGCCGAAGCCTCCGCCGTCACCGAAGCCGCCGCCTCCCCCGTCGCCGAAGCCGGACGAGTCGAAGTCGGAGCCGGAGAAGTCACCGCCGGAGTAGTCACCGCCGCCGTAGTCACCGCCGCCGTACTCCGCCGCGTACGCCGGGGTGGAGAGCATCGAGCCGAGCATCGTGCCGACCAGCAGGCCCGGGAGCAGGCCACCGCCGAAGTAACCGCCCGCCCAGGGGCCGTAGGCCGGGCCGGCCTCCCAGTACGGGCGCCTGCTGCCGTCGCCCATGTCCACGGTGCGGCTCATCGGGTCCTCGCCATTGCGCAGCCGTACCTCGTCGGCGCCGCAGACGGGGACCTCGCGGGCCGTGCCGCCCGAAGGGGTCCAGCGGACGTCGGCGACCGAGGGGCCGTGGCGCGGGTCGAAGAAGCAGGGCGGCCTGCGGGCCGGGAGTTCACCGCCGGTGCGGCGGGCGTCCAGGACGGCGAGCGAGTAGCGCCCGTCCTCCAGCGCCTGGGTCACCCCGCGCACGTCGGAGGGGTGCTCGGCGTGCTCCATCCGGGATTTCGCGCTCTCGTAGGAGTCGAGAGCGCGTTCGTAGTCGGCGCGCATCGTGTCGTCGGCGCCCGGCTCCGCGGGGTGGAAGTCGAGCCGCTCCAGATTTTCCCCGTATGCCGTGATGTCCTCGTCGACGACGACCCGGAGCTTGTCGAGGGCGGCCTGTTCCTCGGCCTCCTTGCGCTTGCGGTTGCGGCGCACCATCGTGTAGGCGCCCGCGCCGCCGATGACGACCACCGCGCCGACCGCGATCAGGCCCGCCGTGGCCGAGCTGCTGCCGGAGGAGGAGGTGCCGCCCCAGGAGCTGGGGGCGCTGCCCCGGGCCTGTTCGACGGCCCGGTCGACGAAGGCGTTCAGCTGGGTCGCGGCGGAGGTGTCCGCGCCGGGGGCCTTCACGGCCGCGGTGAGGTTCCGGACCGCCTGCTGCGACATCACCTGCGGGTCGGCGCCCGCGTTGAAGCCGTCGCCGAGGCGGACGGCGTAGACGCCGGTGATCCCGGTGTCGGTGCGCAGGGTGCGCAGCACACTGTCGGCGGGGAAGGCGGAGCTCTGCGGCAGCACGGCCACGAGGACCGGCTTGTCGGCGTCCTTGATCTTCTTCGTCAGGGCGTCGGCCTGCCCCCGGGAGAGCTGGCCGGCCGCTGCCGGATCGACGTACACGGGGCCCTTGCGCAGGGCCTGGGCGACCTCGTCGACGGTGGAGGCGCCGGTCGCGGCCGGTGCGGCGGGGGCCAGGAGCAGGGCGGCCGCCGACAGCAGGAGAAGGAGTCCCGCCAGGAGCGCCGGGACCAGGAAATTCTGGAACGCTCTGTTCCGCATACTTCGAAGCTAACCCAAACGGGTGAGAAATGCGTTGCGGGCGGGCGGCCGCCGCCGCCCGCCCGCGTTGCCTCAGGCGGCCCGGTACGCCGCCCGCAGCTTCGCCACGGCACCGGTCAGGTCACCGGTGAGCAGCAGGTGGTCGGCGTCCGCGAACGGCTTGGAGACCGCCTCCGAAAGCTTCCCGTTGATCTTCTGCTGGACCAGCAGCCGGGCCTGGCCGACGATGGTGCGGCCCACGTCCGTCCGGCCGAGGCCGGTCTTCTCCGCGACCTGGGCGGCCACCGCGAGTGCGCCGAGCGTGAGCTCGCCGCCGGCCGGGGGCTTCTTCAGGGTGCTGAGGCCCCAGCCGTACGGGAACTGCGGGTCGTACGCCGCGTCGCCCACGTTGATCGGCAGCTGTGCCTCGGACTTCGGCCAGGTCACCGGCAGCTGACCGGTGAAGGCGCGCTTGCCGTAGAGCACGTCGGCCACGCCGTCGCCCTCGGTGCCCGGCAGCCAGGAGGCGACCAGGGCGTCGATGCCGTCGAGCCGGTCGCCGATGAGCTGCGGGCGGCCCGAGACGATCAGGACGGCGCACTTCATCGCGGCGCAGACCTTGTCGACCGCGGCCTTGTCGGCGGCGGACAGTTCCAGGTCGTGGCCGTTGCCGACGTCGCCGATGCCCTCGGCGTAGGGGGTCTCGCCGACGACCACGACACCGACGTCGTAACCGTCCGTGGCGGCCGATGCGTCCTTGGAGTACGTGACCGAGTCGGCGTCCTTCTTCATGGCCGACAGGATCGTGGTGCCCGGGGTGATGTTGCCGGACGAGCCCTGCCAGCTGACGGTCCAGCCGCCGGCCTGGTTGCCGATGTCGTCGGCGTTGGAGCCGGCGACGTACACCTTCTGCGTGGATTTCAGCGGCAGCACGCCGCCGTCGTTCTTCAGCAGCACCTGGGACTCGGCGGCAGCCTCGCGGGCCACGGCGCGGTGCTCGGCCGAGCCGACCTTGTCGAGGTTGGTGGTGTCGGCATACGGCTTCTCGAACAGGCCCAGCTTGAACTTCTGCGTCAGGATGCGGCTCACCGCGTCATCGATCCGGGCCTGCGTGATGCGGCCCGCGGTGACCTCGTCCTGGAGCGTCTTCGTGAAGTCCTTGTACGCCGTCGGCACCATGATCATGTCGAGGCCGGCGTTGACCGAGGTGCGGACGTCGCTCGCGTAGTCGCCTGGGATCTGGTCGATGGCCTGCCAGTCGCTGATGACGAAGCCGTCGAAGCCCATCCGGTCCTTGAGCACGCCGTTGATCATCGCGGCGTTGGCGTGCATCTTCACCGGGCCCTCGTCGTCGCCGAGGATGTCGAGCGAGGAGTACGACGGCATGACCGTGCCGACCCCGCGCTTGACGGCGTCGTCGAACGGGGCGAGGTGGACGGCTTCGAGTTCCTGCCGGGTGACCTTGGTGACGCCCTGGTCGATGGGGTACGAACCGGTGGTGGATGAGCCGTACTCCGTACCGCCGTCGCCGACGTAGTGCTTGGCGGTGGCCAGCACCTTGTCGTTGCGGTCCAGGTCCTTGCCGGAGGCCGCTCCCTGCATGCCCTGGATCACGGTCTCCAGGGACTCGACGAGCGCCGGGTCCTCGCCGTACGCCTCGTAGGCGCGGCCCCAGCGGTCGTCGCGCGAGACGCAGAGGCAGGGGGCGAAGTCCCACGGGATGCCGGTGGCGCGCACCTCGTTCGCGGTGACGGCGCCGGTCTTCTCGACGGTCCTCGGGTCGCGGGTCGCGCCCAGGCCGACGTTGTGCGGCATGATCGTCGAGCCGATCACGTTGTTGTGGCCGTGGACCGCGTCCACGCCGTAGATCAGCGGGATCTGGAAGCGGGTCGCCTGGGCGCGCAGCTGGTAGCCGTCGACCATCTTGGCCCAGGCCGCCGCCGTGTTGGGCGTGGGGACGGAGCCGCCGCCGGAGAGCAGCGAGCCGAGGTCGTACGTGGCGATGTCGCCCTGTGAGGAGAGCGCGTTGCGCTCGGCCTGCGTCATCTGGCCCGCCTTCTCGGCGGGCGACATCCGGGCGAGCAGGTCGGCGACCCGCTGCTTCACCGGCAGTTTCGGGTTCTGGTAGGGCAGCCCGTGGGCGTCGATGACGACCTGCGGGTTCTCCTTCGGCGGCTTGGCGCCGGTGACGGTGAGTTCGAGCGGAACCGTCTTGGCGGAGGCGGCGCCGGTGATCTTCTTCGTGGTGACGGAGACCCGGTGCGTGGTGCCGGAGGCGGTGCCCGCGGGGAAGGTGTACGTGCCGCTGACCGGGGTGTAGTCGGCGCCGGAGGCCGCGGTGCCGCCCTTGGTCTCGTACGCGACGGTCACGGGCTCGTCCAGCGGAAGCGAACCGGTGGTGGCGACGGAGAGGTCGATGCCGGCGGTGGCGCCCTGCTTGACGGGATGCACGGCCGCGTCGGTGACGACGCTCGCCTTCAGGGCGGCGTCCGCCTTGCCGTACAGCTCCATGCCGTCGATGGCGAACGTGCCGGGGCCGCCGGGCGGCAGGGTGAGGGCGTAGCCCCACATCTCGTCGAGGCCGAGGACCTGGTCGATGCCGCCGACGGGCTGGTAGTCGCCGCGGTAGGTGAAGTCGGCGAACGGGATCTCGACCTGGTGCCAGCCCTCCCAGTCGTCGGTGAAGGAGGTGGTCCAGAGCTCGGAGGCCTCGCCGTGGGCGCCGCCGTCCTTGATCTCGAAGCTGATCTTCCTGCCCGAACCGGGCGGCAGGGGCGCGGTGTTCTGGCCGTACCACCAGAAGCGGATGCCCTTGTGGGCGGACCAGTCGTGGGCGGGCTGGTCGGCGGCGTAGTCGTGGCTGAGGCCGCCGTAGCCGCTGATGTCGTAGGTGCCTTCGAGGACCTTGGCGCCCTCGGGGGCGTCCGCGCGTTCCTTCAGCGCCAGGGTGGGCGGGTCGTCGGCGTCGCCGCCCCAGGTGAAGATGCCCTCGGCGGGCTGGGTCGCGAAGGGGACCTCGCCCTCGAAGCGGTCGATGGCGACCGGGGCCGGTTCGTCGGCCGCGGCGGGCGCCGCCGCGCTGGGGACGGCGCCGGCGAGCAGGCCGGCGAGGACGGTCGCGGCGGCCAGTGCGGCGGTCGCGGGTCTCGCCCGGTGACGGGTGCGGGGTGGCATGTGCGGCTCCTCGGTGCGGTGACCGCGCGCGGCACAGCGGGGTGCGGGTGCTGATGCTGTGCCGCGCGCGGGGTGCGGGTGTGACCTGGAGGTGCGGGGGGGGTGGCCTGCTACTTCTGGGGGTCGTGGTCCGGTTACTTCTTCTGCTCGACGCGGACCCAGTCGATCTCCGCCTTGACGCCGCCCTGTGCGATGCGGTCGACGCTGGACTGCGGAAGACCCCAGTAGGGGGTGGTGACCTTGTTCCAGCCGGCGGGGTACGCGCCGCCGAGGGCCAGGTTGAGGATCACGTACTGGTTGTGGTCGAAGACCCACTGGCCGCGGGTGGATTCCAGCTTCTGGCGGGAGGTCGTCTGGACGACCCGGTCGTCGACGGTGAACGTCATGCCCTCGGGCGTCCACTCGACGCCGTAGGTGTGCCATTCGTCGGCGCGGCCGCCGTTCGGGTAGGTCTGCTGCTTGCCGATGTTGCCGTCGGCCGAGTACCCGGGGCCGTGCAGGGCGGAGCTGGTCCAGTCGCCGTAGCCGATGTTCTCCATGATGTCCGTCTCGCCGGAGCCGGGCCAGGAGACGGACGGGTCGTCGACGTTGCTGCCGAGCATCCAGAAGGCGGGCCAGAAGCCGTCGCCGACCGGGAGCTTCATACGGGCGCTGACCTTGCCGTAGGTGAAGTCGAACTTGGTGTTGGTGTCGACCCGGCCGGAGGTGAAGTCGAAGGTTCCGTTGGGCGTGGGGGTGCACGCCTTGCAGTACTTCGACTCCAGGACGAGGGCGCCGTTCTCGGTGCGGATGTTGTCCGTCGAGTCGACGTAGGCCTGCGATTCGCCGTTGACGGGGCCCATCTCCGTACCGGTGCGCACCACCCGCCACTTGGAGCGGTCCAGGCCCGAGGCGGTGAAGTCGTCGAAGAACGTGGTGCTGTACGCGCCGCCCGGGTCCTTGGGCAGGGCCGGGTAGGCGGCGTCCGCGCTGCCTCCGGTGCCCCAGACCTGCAACTCGTAGAGCGAGTAGCCGAACTGGGCGGTGGACGGTGCGGGGTTGTAGAAGGAGCGGCGTTCCACGCCGAGCATCCGGACGTAGCGGCCGGTCGCCGGGGTGGGCAGGGTGACGGTGTCATGGCGTCCGGCGGCCTCCCCCGGCGCCTTCACGTCGGCGCGGCGGGCGGCGACGTCGGCGGCTGAGGGCTGGTAGACGGTGCGCCAGGTGCGGTTGTCGTCGGAGACCTGGATGCGGTAGTCGACGGCGTACGCCGCCTCCCAATACAGGTCGACCGTGTCGATGGTGGAGGTGGCGCCGAGATCGACGCCGACCCAGCGGTCCGCGTTCCAGTCGCTGGACCAGCGCGACTGGTCCGCCTTGAGGTCGGCCGGCCAGCCGCCGTCGGTGACGAACGCCGGTGAATTGCCCGCGTGCTGGTAGAGGTTGCCGTACGCGGGGTGGTTCAGGGCGAGGTTGGTGCGGGTCGTGGAGGCCGGGGCCTGCTCCCCTCCGTACACCTTGAAGGAGTACAGGGAGTAGCCCCAGGCGGTGGCGCGCTGGATGCCGCGCATCCGGACGTAGCGGCCGGTGACCTCCTGCGGGTAGGTGTGCGCGGTGACGCTGCCGCCGGTGCCGTCGTCCTCGGTGTAGAAGGCGGTCCAGTCGGTGCCGTTCTTCGACACCTCCAGGACGTACTTCTTGCCGTAGGCGGCCTCCCAGTCCAGGGTGACCTGGCTGATCCGGATGGTGGAGCCGAGGTCGACCCGGATCCAGGCGTCGTCGGCGGCGTTGCTGGACCAGCGGGTGGTGCCGTTGCCGTCCGCGGCGGCTCCCGGTCCGGTGGCGTCGTTCTCGCTGCCGGACGCGGTGACGGATCCGGGGTCGGCGGCGTGGGCGGCGGCCGCCCGGTCGGTGTCCCAGGCCGCGGCCTGCGCCGCCGGCCGGGGGGCGGCCGGAGCGGCGAAGGCCATGGGGGCGGCGAGGGCGATCAGTGCGGCGGTGGTGGCTGCCAGAGTCGTACGAGAGGGCACGGTGGGGCTCCCGTTCGTATCCTTGAGGGCTGCGCGGGCGCGGCCGGGCAGGCCCTACGCGTTGCGGGTGAGGTGGATGGTGTCGCGGTACCACTTGGCGCTGTCCTTGAGTGTCCGCACCTGCGTGTCGTAGTCGACGCGGACGATGCCGAATCGCTTGTCGTAGCCGTAGGACCACTCGAAGTTGTCCATCAGCGACCAGGCGAAGTACCCCCGGACGTCGGCCCCTTGTGCGCGGGCATCGGCGACGGCGGCGATGTGGTCGGCGAGATAGGTGGTGCGGTCGGCGTCGTGGATCTCGCCGTCCGCGGAGACGGTGTCGTCGAAGGCGGCACCGTTCTCGGTGATGACCGTCGGGAGGCCGTAGTCCTTCTCCAGACGGACCAGCAGGTCGGTGAGGGCGCTGGGGGTGATCTCCCAGTCCATGGCGGTACGGGGCAGCTCGCGCTCGACGACGCGGGTGACGGGCAGTCCTTCGGTGTCCGTCGTCGCGCCGTCCTCGGTCACACCGGAGAACAGCGTGCCGCGGTAGAAGTTGACGCCGAGGACGTCCAGCGGGGTGGAGATGATCTCCAGGTCGCCGTCCTGGACGGGGAGTTCGATGCCCTGGGCGGCGAGGTCGGTGACGATGTCCTCGGGGTAGGCGCCCTTGACGACCGGGTCCAGGTAGAGCCGGGCGCCGAGTCCGTCGGCGCGGCGGGCCGCCTCGGCGTCCTCGTGGCTGTCGGTCTCGGGGGTGGCGGTGCCCAGGTTGAGGGTGATGCCGAGTTCGAGGTCGTTGCCTCGGGCGGCGGCCTGCTCCCGCATGTACTGCGAGGCGAGGCCGTGGCCGAGCAGCAGGTGGTGGACGGCGTGGATCGCCTCGCCGAAGTTCTTCCGGCCGGGAGCCTGGTTACCGTACGCGTACCCCAGCATCGCCGAGCACCACGGCTCGTTCAGCGTGGTCCAGTGCTTCACCCGGTCGCCCAGGGCGTCGTAGGCGAGGGCGGCGTACTCGGCGAAGCGGTAGGCGGTGTCGCGGGCCGGCCAGCCGCCGGCGTCCTCCAGCTCCTGCGGGAGGTCCCAGTGGTAGAGGGTGATCCACGGGGTGACGCCCTTGGCGTCCAGCTCGTCGACCAGACGCTTGTAGAAGTCCAGTCCCTTCGGATTGGCGGGGCCCCGGCCGCCGGGCTGGATGCGGGGCCAGGCCAGCGAGAAGCGGTAGGTGTCGACGCCCAGGTCGGCGATCAGCTGCACGTCCTCGGGCATCCGGTGGTAGTGGTCACAGGCCACGTCGCCGTTCTCGCCGCGCACGACCATGCCCGGCACCCCGCAGTACGTGTCCCAGATCGACGGCGTTCTGCCGTCCTCGGCCGCCGCTCCCTCGATCTGGTACGCGGCTGTGGCGACGCCCCAGCGGAAATCGGCGGGCAGACCGGGTACGGCCTGGGCGGCGATCTCGCGGGCGTAGGCCTGGGGGATGACGGGATTCATGGTTCTCCTGTGGTGTGCGTGGCGTACGTCGCTACGGGCGGGCGACTGCGGGGGCCGGGGCTTCCTTGTGGAGCCAGCAGGCCACGGAGCGGGAGCCGTCGCTCCCGTCCGGCGCCGCGAGCACCGGGACGTGGGTGTCGCAGCCGTCGACCTTCTTGGCGCAGCGGGGGTGGAAGGCGCAGCCGGCCGGCATCGCGGACAGGTGCGGGGGCGAGCCGGGGATGCCGCTGAGCTCGCGGCGGGGGCCGTGCAGGGCGGGGAAGGAGTGCAGCAGTCCGTCGCTGTACGGGTGGCGGGGGTCGCGGTAGATGTCGGACGCGCCGGCCTCCTCGACGATCCGTCCGCCGTACATGATCGCGATCCGGTCGGAGAACTCGATGAGGAGGGAGATGTCGTGCGTGATGAAGACGACGGAGAAGCCGAGTTCCTCACGGAGCTTGACCAGCTGGCGCAGGATCTGGCGCTGCATGACGACGTCGAGCGCCGTCGTGGGCTCGTCCATGATGACGATCTCGGGTTCCAGGGCGAGGGCCATCGCGATCATCACGCGCTGGCGCATGCCGCCGGAGAGCTGGTGCGGGTAGGCACCGAGCCGGTCGGCGGAGATCCCGACCAGGCCGAGCAGTTCCTTGGCCCGTGCGGTGCGTTCGCTCTTCTTCATCTCCGGGCGGTGCGCCTGGAGTACGTCGGTGAGCTGGCTGTGGACCGTGTGCACCGGGTTGAGGGAGTTCATCGCGCCCTGGAAGACGATCGACAGCTCCTGCCAGCGGAAGGCGCGCAGTTCGGGCGCGGACAGGGTCAGCAGGTCGAGCGCCTGGCCGTCGCGCTGGTGGTAGTGGACCTCGCCGCCGGTGATCACACCGGGCGGGGAGAGCAGCCGGGTGACGGCGTAGGCCAGGGTGGACTTGCCGGAGCCCGACTCGCCCGCGAGGCCGAGGACTTCGCCGCGGTGCAGGGTGAGGTCGATGTCGCGCAGCGCGTGCACGGCGTCCGCGCCGGTCCCGTAGTCCACGTTGAGGCCGCTGATGGTGAGGACGGGCTCGCTCATGGGCGGGGCTCCTTCTTGGACGTGCCGGTACGGGCCACGGGGGTGAAGCCGACGCGCATGCGGACCTTCCGGGAGCCGCCGGTCTCGGTGCGCAGGCGCGGGTTGACGAACTCGTCGATGCCGAAGTTGATGAGGGCGAGCGACATGCCGAGCAGGGCGATGCAGAGCCCGGCGGGGACGAACCACCACCACGCGCCCTGGGCGAGGGCCTGGTTGGACTGCGCCCAGAACAGGACGGTCCCCCAGTTCCAGTTGGAGATGTCGGCGACGCCGATGAAGGCGAGGGTGATCTCCGAGAGGATCGCGAAGATGACGGTGCCGACGAAGCCGGAGGCGATGACGGCGGTCAGGTTGGGGAGCACCTCGAAGAGGATGATCCGCCAGGTCGACTCGCCGGTGGCGCGGGCCGCCTCGATGTAGTCCCGGCGGCGCAGGGAGAGCGTCTGGGCGCGCAGCACCCGCGCTCCCCAGGCCCAGGAGGTCAGGGCGATGACGGCGGCGATCAGCAGGTCACCGGTGTCGGAGACGAAGCTGGCGATGATGATGATCAGCGGCAGTCCGGGGATGACCAGGAAGACATTGGAGAGCAGCGAGAGCACCTCGTCGGCGGTGCCGCCGAGGAAGCCGGCGCTGACGCCGATCAGCACGGAGAGGGCCGTGGCGAGGATGCCGGCGATGAAGCCGACGACGAGGACGCCGCGGGTGCCGACGAGGATCTGCGAGAGCACGTCCTGACCGGTCTGCGTGGTGCCGAACCAGTGCGAGCCGGACGGCGGCTGGAGCAGTTCGTTGCTCATCGTGTCGGGGTCGTACGGGGCGATCCAGGGGCCGATGACGGCGATCAGTACGAAGAACAGCAGGATGCCGAGTCCGATGACAGTCTTGCGGCCGCGCAGGAAGCGGAACTTGCGCTTGCCCGCTGCGGGGGTCTCGGTCGCGTCGAGTACGGCGACCTCGGTTGCGGTGACGGCCATGAGCCCTACGCCTCCCTTCGGGTACGGGGGTCGAGGAGCATGTAGAGGACGTCCGCGAGGAGGTTCGCGGCGAGGACGGAGAGCGTGATGATCAGGAAGACACCCTGCATCAGGGGGTAGTCCTTGGCTCCGACGCCCTGGAAGAGCTGGTAGCCGATGCCCGGGTAGGAGAAGACCATCTCCACCAGGAGCGTGCCGCCGACGATGAAGCCGAGCGAGAGGGCGAAGCCGGAGATGTTGGGGAGGATCGCGTTGCGTGCGGCGTATCCGAACATCACCCGGCGCTCGGAGAGCCCCTTGGCCTGGGCGACCATGACGTAGTCCTCGCTCGACACCGTCACCATCATGTTGCGCATGCCGAGGATCCAGCCGGCCACGGCGCTGAGCACGATCGTGAGGCCGGGCAGCACACCGTGGTAGAGCGCGCTGGAGATGAACGGCCAGTCGAAGGCGGGCACCAGCGAGTTGTCATAGCCGCCGGCGGCCGGGAAGAGCGGCCACTTCACGGCGAACAGCGAGATGGCGATGAGGCCGAGCCAGAAGTACGGGATGGCGGAGATGAACGTGGTGACGGGCAGCAGGCTGTCCATCCAGGAGCCGCGCCGCCAGCCGGTGAAGACCCCGATGCCGGTACCGAGCACGAAGCTGATCAGTGTGGTGATGCCGACGAGCGCGAGCGTCCACGGCAGCGACTGGGCGATGACCTCGCTCACCGGCGTCGGGAAGAAGGTGAACGACAGACCGAGGTCCCCGTCGAGCAGATGGCTCCAGTAGTCGGTGTACTGCTGCCAGAGCGACTGGTGCTTGTCCAGGCCGAACAGGGCCTTGAGCGAGGCGATGGCGCTGGTGTCCAGCTGGCCCTGGAAGCGGGCGATGAGGGACTGCACCGGGTCGCCGGGCATCAGGCGCGGGATGAAGAAGTTGATGGTGATCGCGGCCCACGCGGTGACCAGGTAGAAGGCGAGCCGTTGGAGCAGGTACTTCACTTCGCAGCCTCCTTCTCGTGGTCGTCGGTGGTGTTGGCGTCGCCGTTGGTCCCGTCGTACAGCCAGCAGGCGGCCCACTGGCCGTCGGCGAGGTCGAAGCGCGGCGGCAGTTCGGTGCGGCAGCGCTCCATCGCCTTGGGGCAGCGGGGGTGGAACCGGCAGCCGGCCGGCGGGTCGATGAGCGACGGGGGCTCGCCGCTGCCGGTCTCCTCCTGCTCCTCCTCGTCGACGACCCGGTCCGGGTCGGGCGCCGAGGCGATCAGCAGCTGGGTGTAGGGGTGGGCGGGGCGCTGGGTGACGGTCTCGCTGTCACCGCCCTCGACGATCCGGCCCGCGTACATGACGAGCGTGGAGTCCGCGAAGTAGCGGGCGGACGCGATGTCGTGGGTGATGTAGAGGATCGCGAGGTGCATGCGGTCCTTGAGGTCCTTGAGCAGGTTGAGCACCCCGAGCCGGATCGACACGTCCAGCATCGAGACGGGCTCGTCGGCGAGGAGGACCTGGGGGTCGGCGCCGAGCGCGCGGGCGATGGCCACGCGCTGGCGCTGACCTCCCGACAGCTCGTGCGGGAACTTGTCCAGATACTGATGAGGAGGAGTCAGCTGGACGCGGTTCAGCAGAGCGGTCAGGTTCTCTTCCAGTTCCGCCTCGCCGCTGCCCGCCCTGCCGTGGATCCTCAGGGCGCGGGTGAGGTGGTAGCGCACGGTGTGCACCGGGTTCAGCGAGGCGAACGGGTCCTGGAAGATGAGCTGGACCCGGCGTACGTAACTGCGGAAGGACCGGCCACGTCCGGCCTTCACCGCCTGTCCGCCCAGATGGATCTCGCCCTCGGTGAGCGGATACAACTGGGCGAGCAGCCTGGCGACGGTGGACTTCCCGGAGCCGGACTCCCCCACCAGTGCCGTGACGGTGCCGCGCCGCAGTTGCAGCGAGACGTCGTCGACGGCGTGGACGCTGCGACGCTTGCCCGCGAGGAGATCGCGGCCGGTGCGCCGCACGGCGAAGTGCTTGGTGACTCCGCGTGCTTCGAGCACGACGTGGTTCTTCTCTGTCTGTTCAGACATGGCCGGTACCTGGATCCCTGTCCTACTTGGACGGCTTGAGCTTCAGCACGACTTCCAGCGCCGAGCGCTGGGTGTGCTGCGGGTCGGCGTACGGGTCGGCCTCGGTGGGCCAGCCCACCCAGTTCTTGGTGGAGTACTCGGCCCCGATGGGCGCGGCCGCGGTCGGGATCATCGGCGCCTGCTCGACCATGATCTTCTGCAGGGTGTTCATCGCCGCGGTGCGGGCGGTGTCGGTCGTGGCCTGGGCGAAGTCCTTCAGCGCCTCGGTCGCCTCGGTGCTCTTGAAGCGGCCGAAGTTACCGAGCTGGGAGGCCTTGCCGATGGGCTGGAGCAGGGCGCCGTCCATGATGTTCTGGTACATGTCGTACGGGGTCGCGCCGCTGTTGGTCCAGTGCAGGGTGGCGTCGAAGTTGCCGTTGGCGACGTCCGCGCCCCAGGCCTCGGCGGTCTGCGTCTTGACCTTGGCCTCGATGCCGATCTTCTTGATGTTGTCCTTGATGATCGCGAGACCGGTGATGTAGTCGTTCCAGCCGGCCGGGTCGGTGAACGTGAGCTTCACGGCCTTGCCGCTCGGGTCCTTCAGCACACCGCCGCTGAGCGTGAAGCCGGCCTTCTCCAGGACCTTCTTGGCGCCCTCGACGTCGGGCTTGGTGGTGGCGCTCTTGTACTCGGGTGCGATGAAGGACTCACCGGCGGGCAGCGGGATGCCGGTCGGGTTGGTGATCTCCGGGTAGAGCGTCGCCTCGGCCTGGGTGTAGATGGCGCTGCGGTCGACGACCATCGCCATGGCCTTGCGCAGCGCCGGGTTGTCGAA
Source organism: Streptomyces sp. NBC_00464 (assembly GCF_036013915.1). Classification (NCBI taxonomy): domain Bacteria; kingdom Bacillati; phylum Actinomycetota; class Actinomycetes; order Kitasatosporales; family Streptomycetaceae; genus Streptomyces; species Streptomyces sp. NBC_00464. The sequence goes on from NZ_CP107899.1 coordinate 1,752,686, forward strand.
CGGCTTGCGGGTGGTGTTGAACCACAGTCCGTGGATGCCGAGACCGGAGGGGAACCACAGCTTGTGGTTCTTGGGGTCCTTGGAGATGAACAGCTGCTTGTAGTTCGGCATGAAGACGAACGACCACTCCAGCTTGCCGCTGGCCAGCGCGGTGGTGGCGGCGCTGTTGTCGTTGTAGGTGCTGTAGCGCAGCTCCTTGACCTTCGTCTCACCCTTCCAGTACGTGGGCGTGGCGGTCAGCGTGGTGGTCTGCGGGGTGAACGTCTTGAGCTTGTACGGGCCCGAGCCGACGGGGGTGCGGTTGGGCCAGGTCTCCGGGTTCTTGACGCCTTCCCAGATGTGCTTGGGCACGACGAACTGCTGGATGATCTTGTTCTGGTTGACGTACTGCGAGTCCTCGAAGGTCAGGACGACCTTGTTGCCCTGGACCTTCACGCCGTCGTACGCGATGCCGTCGCCGTTGAGCGCCGGGTGCTTCTTCAGCAGGTTGAAGGTGAACGCCACGTCCTCCGCGGTCACCGGCTTGCCGTCGGCCCACTTCGCCTTGTCGTTCAGGGTGAAGGTGACCTTGGTGAAGTTGAGGTCCCACGTCCAGTTCGACGCCAGCCACGGGTCGGCCTTGGCGGTGGGCCGGATCTGGCTCACCATCGCCAGCGGCTCGTAGATCATGAAGCGGTAGCCGAGGGTGGCACCGGCCGAGGTGTTCAGGAACGGGTTGCTGTTGTTCGTCTGCGGCCCGTCCGGCTTGCCGATGTTCAGGACGCCGGAGGCGCCGCTGCCGCTCTTGTTGTGGTTCGAGTTGGCTGACGAGCATCCGGCGGCGAGCGCGACCACCGCGGTGGCGAGCGCGACCGCTCTGAGCGTGTGGTGACGGCGTGCGGACATGGCGACTCCAGGAGGGACTGGCGGGTCTGGGAGATCCGGGAACGGGCAGCGCTCGGCGCGCCGGGTACGGACGGTGCGGGTGCGTACAGGCGGTACGGGCGGTACGGGTGCGTGCGGGGCCGGGCCCGCAGCGCTAGGGCGCCGAGTGGCGCACGACCAGTTCGGTGGGCAGCACGACCGGTGCGTCGGGTACGGGCGTGCCGCCGAGGTGGGAGAGAAGCATCCGTGCGGCCGTCTCACCCATCTGCCGGGTGGGCTGGCGCACGGTGGTCAGGGGCGGTTCGGTGTGCTCGGCCATCGGGATGTCGTCGAATCCGACCACCGCGATGTCGCCGGGCACGGTCCGCCCGGCGGCGCGCAGCGCCCGCAGCACGCCTGCCGCGGTGATGTCGTTGTGCGCGAAGACCGAGTCGAACTCGACGCCGGAGGCGAGGAGTTGCTCGACGGCCTGGCGGCCGCAGAGCTCGGTGAAGTCCCCGCGGACGACGAGGTCGGTGGGCAGGACGGAGACGAATCCCTCCAGCCGGTCGCGTACGCAGCCGAAGTCCTGCGGGCCCGTGATGACCAGGGGCCTGGTGCGGCCGGCAGCCCGCAGATGGCGGGCGGCCGACGCGCCTCCTTCGTGGTTGGTGGTCACGACGGAGGGGAACTCGGGGTGGTGGCCGCGATCGTCGATCAGCACGATCGGCAGGCCACCGCGGTGCAGTGCGGTGAGGTGGTCCATGGTGTTCTCGGGTTCGACGACGACCAGTCCGTCGAAGGCCCGCGCCGACACCTGGCTGGTGAAGCGCTCCACGGACTCGGCCCCGCGGTTGCAGGTGAAGAGCAACAGCCCGTAGTCGGCGGCTTCGACGGTGTCGACGACACCCTGAAGCACCTCGCCCATCCACGGCCAGGTCAGCGAGGGCACCAGCATGCCGACCGTACGGCTGCTGCCGCGGGCCAGACCGACGGCGCCCGAACTGGGTACGTAGCCGAGCTGTGCGATCACTTCACGAACACGGGCGGCCGTCGAACCGTCCACTTCACCCTTGGTGTTGATGACCCGGGAGACGGTCGTCTTGCTGACGCCGGCCTCGCGGGCGACATCAGCGATGGTGACACGCATCGGGGGCCTCCAGGACACAACAGGACAGAGCGAACGAACAGCTGTGGAACCGGTACCGCAACCGGTTCCGGAACCGGTACCGGCGTTGGTGGCGTGAGTTAACCCCGCCGGAACAGAGCCGTCAATACTTCACGTCGAGATTGGTCCGTACCCATCTCAGAGGTGGCCTGGAACGCGCTTGTGTTCAAGTTCTGAACACGCAAACTCTTGACGTGGGCACGTAAGAGCAGTTCACTCCCGTCTCGTCCGACGGCACGTCCCCCACGCTCCCGCCGAGGAAGGCATCAGCCATGATCCGATCAGGAAGGGCGGCGAGGGCGCTGCTCGCCGCAGTGCTCGCCACCGCCGGTCTCACCGGGCTCTCCTCCGGTACCGCACAGGCCGCGGGCGAGACGGTGAACATCGCCCTGACCACCACCGATGACTCCGGCGGCCGTCATGTCACCCGGGGCCTGGAGGCCCAGACCCCGGTCGCGTTCGGGGCCGGGAACGGGGGCGGCGGTACGAACATCACGGTCGACGAGAACACCCGCTACCAGACCTTCACCGGCGGCGGCGCCTCGTTCACCGACACCGCCGCGTACCTGATGAGGAGCAGCGGGGCGCTGAGCCAGGCGACCCGGGACGCCACGATGAAGAAGCTGTTCTCCCCCACGGAGGGCATCGGGCTGTCGTTCGTACGCAATCCGATGGGCGGTTCGGACCTGGCGCGGTACGGCTACACCTACGACGACGTGCCTGCCGGGCAGAGCGACCCGTCGCTCGCGAACTTCTCGATCGCACACGATCTGGAGGACGTGCTGCCGCTGACGAAACAGGCCAGGCAGCTCAACCCGGCGCTGACGACGGTGGCTTCCCCGTGGACTGCGCCGGCCTGGATGAAGGACAACGGGCAGCTGAACGGCGGCTGGCTGAAGGCGGAGAACTACGGCGCCTACGCCGACTACTTCGTGAAGTACCTCCAGGCCTACCGGGACCAGGGCGTTCCGGTCGACTACGTCACCGCGCAGAACGAGCCGACGTGCTGTTCGGGCTATCCGTCGATGAGCTGGAACGGCTCCGGTCTCGCCTACTTCACCAAGAGCGAGCTGCTGCCGAAGCTGGCCTCCGCCGGCCTGGCCACCAAGGTGCTGGCGCACGACTGGAACTGGGACACCTACGACGCGTACGCCGCGGCCACCGTGGACGACGCGGCCGTGCGCAACCACCCCAACTTCGGCGGGGTGGCCTGGCACGGGTACGGCGGTGACATCGCCAAGCAGACGACGGTGCACAACCAGTACCCGACGATGGACGCGTTCCAGACCGAGCACTCGGGCGGCACCTGGATCGCCGACCAGCAGCGCGAAGACATGATGAACATCATCGATTACACCCGCAACTGGGCGAAGTCGGTGACCAAGTGGTCCCTGGCGGTCGACCAGAACCGCGGCCCGCACAACGGCGGCTGCGGCACCTGCGACGGGCTGATCACCGTGCACAACGGGGACGGCAGGAGTGGACAGGTCGACTACAACATCGAGTACTACACGATGGGTCACCTGACCAAGTTCGTCCGCCCCGGCGCCTCCCGGATCTCCTCCACGGCCGGCTCCACCGTGCCCAATGTCGCCTGGCGCAACCCGGACGGATCGAAGGCGCTGATCGCGTACAACGGCGGCGGCTCGGCCCAGCAGCTGACGGTCAACTGGGGCGGCAGCACGTTCACTTACTCGCTGCCCGCCCGCACGTCGGCGACCTTCACCTGGGCGGGCACGCAGTCGGGATCGGAGTCCGCATCGGGCGCCCTGTCCGGCCCCGGCGGCAAGTGCCTCGACGCGACGGGCAACACCGGCGCCGACGGCACACCCGTCCAGCTCTGGGACTGCACCGGGGCCGCCAACCAGCGCTGGACGGTGCAGGGCGACGGCTCCATCCGTACGCTCGGCGCCTGCCTGGACGTGACCTCGGGCTCGACGGCGAACGGCGCGAAGGTCCAGCTGTACACCTGCAACGGCTCCGCGGCGCAGCGCTGGACGTACAACGCTTCAACGGGCGACGTCGTCAACACGGCCGCGGACAAGTGCCTGGACGTGACCGACCAGTCGACGGCGAACGGGGCCCGCACCCAGATCTGGACGTGCACGGGGGCGGCCAACCAGAAGTGGCACCTCGGGTAGCCGACGCGTGCACGGCGGCCGCGGACCGGGCCCGGTCCGTGGCCGTCGTGCGCCCGCCCTACTCCGTCGGCTCGATGCCGGCGCGCAGCAGCCCGAAGGTGTACGCGTCCTCCAGGGCCTGCCAGGACGCGGCGATGATGTTCTCGGCTACGCCCACGGTCGACCAGTCGGCGGAGCCGTCACCGGTCGTGATCAGGACGCGGGTGGTGGAGTCGGTGCCGGTGCGGCCCTCCAGGATGCGGACCTTGTAGTCCACCAGCTCCAGCTTGGCGAGCTGCGGGTAGATCCGTTCCAGGGCGACGCGCAGTGCCCGGTCGAGCGCGTTGACCGGGCCGTTACCCTCGGCGGTGGCGACGATGCGCTCGCCCTTGGCCCACAGCTTCACGGTCGCCTCGTTGGCGTGCGTGCCGTCGGGGCGGTCCTCGACGATCGCGCGCCAGGACTCGATGCGGAAGTACCGGCGTACCCGGCCCTCGGCCTCGGCGCGCAGCAGCAGTTCGAAGGAGGCGTCGGCCGCCTCGTAGGTGTAGCCCCTGAGCTCGCGCTCCTTGACCCGCTCGACGACCCGGCCGACGAGCTCGCGGTCGCCCCCGAGGTCGACGCCCAGCTCCTGGCTCTTGAGCTCGATGGAGGCGCGGCCCGCCATGTCGGAGACGAGCATCCGCATGGTGTTGCCGACCAGCGACGGGTCGATGTGCTGGTACAGGTCCGGGTCGACCTTGATCGCGGAGGCGTGCAGCCCGGCCTTGTGCGCGAACGCCGAGACGCCGACGTAGGGCTGGTGGGTGGAGGGCGTGAGGTTGACGACCTCGGCGATGGCGTGCGAGATGCGGGTCATGTCGGCGAGCGCGCCCTCGGGCAGGACGGTCTTGCCGTACTTGAGCTCCAGTGCGGCGACGACGGGGAAGAGGTTGGCGTTGCCGACCCGCTCGCCGTAGCCGTTGGCGGTGCACTGGACGTGCGTGGCGCCGGCGTCGACGGCGGCCAGGGTGTTGGCGACGGCGCAGCCGGTGTCGTCCTGGGCGTGGATGCCGAGGCGGGCGCCGGTGTCGGCGAGGACGGTGGAGACGACGGCCTGGACCTGGGCGGGGAGCATCCCGCCGTTGGTGTCGCAGAGGATGACGACGTCGGCGCCGGCCCCGGACGCGGCCTTGACGACGGCCTTGGCGTACTCGGGGTTGGCGCGGTATCCGTCGAAGAAGTGCTCGCAGTCGACGAAGACCCTGCGTCCCTGGGCGACCAGGTGGGAGACGGTGTCGCGCACCATCTCCAGGTTCTCCTCCAGCGTGGTGCGCAGGGCGAGCTCCACGTGGCGGTCGTGCGACTTGGCAACCAGGGTGATCACCGGGGCGCCCGACTCCAGCAGCGCCTTGACCTGCGGGTCCTCGGCCGCCTTGCCGCCCGCCCTGCGGGTGGCGCCGAAGGCGACCAGCTCGGCGTTCCGGAACTCGATCTCCTGCTGGGCGCGCGCGAAGAACTCGGTGTCGCGGGGATTGGCTCCCGGCCAGCCGCCCTCGATGAAACCGACGCCGAAATCGTCCAGGTGCCGGGCGATGGTCAGCTTGTCCGCGACCGTCAGGTTGATGCCTTCACGCTGGGCACCGTCGCGCAGCGTGGTGTCGAAGACATGGAAACTGTCGTCGGTGGGCTTGGCCTTGGTGGTCATGCTGGTCTGACTCCTGTCGGATGAGTGGATCCGGACGATCTGACTCCACTTGCCCCCATCATCCCGCGCGCCTCGTCCCGGCCGGTGGTGAGGGCCGGAAAACAAAAAACCCCTCGCGGGTGCGAGAGGTCTGCGCGCGGGTCTGGGGCACGGTGGCCGTGCCGTACATGGTGGTACGGGACGGTCACTGCGGACCGGCGCGCCTGTTGCCGATAATCATGACGAACGAGGACACGGAAGCAGTCTGGCACAGGACCGCCTCCGTGCCCCGCCCTGTCTCAGGATGCGGGCGTGACGCTCGTCGCTCCGGCGGGCTGTGCCTTCTCCCCCGCCCGCCGTGCGGCGACCCGGTTCAGATCGATGTCACGGGTCTCGCGCATCGTCAGATAGACGACCAGGGAGACGGCGGCGCAGCCGGCCACGTACCAGTAGAAGCCGGACTCCGCGCCGGCGTTCTTGAACCACAGCGCCACGTATTCGGCGGTGCCGCCGAAGAGCGCGTTGGCGACGGCGTACGAGAGACCGACGCCCAGGGCGCGGATGTTGGTCGGGAAGAGCTCGGCCTTCACGCAGGCGTTGATGGAGGTGTAGCCGGTGATCACGACCAGGGCGAGCAGCGCCAGGCCGAGTGCGGGCCAGAAGGTGTCGGCGTGCTTGAGCATCGTCATGATCGGCACGGTCAGGAAGGTCGAGCCGACGGCGAAGGTGATCAGCAGCGGGCGGCGGCCGATCCGGTCGGACAGCATTCCGGCCAGCGGCTGGATGCACATGAAGACGAACAACGCGCAGAAGCTGACGAGCGAGGCGGTGGACTTCTCCATGCCGGCGCTCTTGGAGAGGAACTTCGTGAGGTAGGTCGTGTACGTGTAGTAGGCGACGGTGCCGCCCATCGTCAGGGCCATCACCAGGAACGCCTCGCGCCGGTGCTGCCACAGCACCTTCAGCGTGCCCCGGTCCTGCTGTTCGGCGGCGCCGGAGTCGGCGTACACCTCGGTCTCCAGCATGGAGCGGCGCAGGTAGAAGACGATGCCCGCGCCGAGCGCGCCGACGACGAACGGGATGCGCCAGCCCCAGCTGTGCAGCGCCTCCTCCGACATGTTGCGCTGCAGGAAGATCTGGAGGCCGAGACCGACGAGCTGTCCGGCGGTCATGGACACGTACTGGAAGCTGGAGGCGAAGCCGCGCTTCTCGGGGGCGGAGGCCTCGGTGAGGTACGTGGCGCTGGCCGCGTACTCGCCGCCGACGGACAGCCCCTGGAGCAGCCGGGCGACCATCAGTACGGCGACGCCGCCGTATCCGGCGACGTCGTAGGTCGGCGCGATCGCGATGAGGACCGCGGAGGCCGACATGAGGGTGACGGTCAGGGTGAGCGCGGCCTTGCGGCCCTTGCGGTCACCGATCCGGCCGAGCAGCCAGCCGCCGACCGGCCGCATGAAGAAGCCGACGGCGAAGATGCCCATGGTGTTCATGAGGTTGGCGGTCTCGTTGCCTTCGGGGAAGAACGAGTCCGCGAAGTACACCGCGAAGGTCGCGTACACGAACCAGTCGAACCACTCGACCATGTTGCCGGCGGAGCCGACCCAGATTTTCTTCCACTGCTCTCGTCCCATGGTTGGTCACCGTGCCCGAAACGGCGGAAGTCCAACAAGGGTGCAGGCCGCAACGATCGCGCGTACTTACGTACGTTGCGTTCACGAGTGGGTGACGTCAGCCGGCCACGGCCAGCGTCTCCTCGATGAACTCCCCCACACGCTCCAGCACTTGGTCCCGCCCGGTCCCGGGAAGACCGACGGCCACATGGACGCTGAAGCCGTCCAGCAGGGCGCGCAGCCGGGTCGCGTAGCGCTCGGCGTCGACCCGGCGCAGCTCCCCGCGCGAGCCGCCCTCGGCGAGCAGCGCCACCAGGTCGCGGTGCCAGGCACCCTCGATGGCGGCCTGCCGGGCGCGCGCGTCCTCGTCGGCGTCGCGCGAGCGGTTCCAGACCTCCAGCCAGAGCGTCCAGTGCGGGTCGCGGTGACCGGCGGGGAGGTAGAGACCGATGTACGCGTCGAGCCGCTCGCGGACCGTGCCGGGCCGGGACAGCAGCCGGCGCCGCTCGGCCCCGAGCCGGTTCTCGCTCCACTCCAGCGTCTGGAGCAGCAGTTCGTCCTTGGTGCGGAAGTAGTAGAGGAGATGGCCGCTGCTCATGCCGACCTCGCGGCCGAGCCCGGCCATCGTGAGGCCGTCGAGGCCGCGTTCGGCCACGGTGGCCATGACGGCGGCGAGCACGTCCTCGCGGGGCGGGGCGGTGTTGCGGCGGCGCGGGGCGGTGGGCACGGTTCAGACCTTCGGCTGCTGCTGGGTGATGCAGTGGATGCCGCCGCCCCCGGCGAAGATGGCACGGGCGTCGACGAGTGTCACCGTACGGCCCGGGAAGAGCCGGCGGAAAATCCCGGCGGCGAGCTCGTCGCGCGGGTCGCCGAAGGCGCACAGGACGACGCCGCCGTTGCAGAGGTAGTGGTTGATGTAGGAGTAGTCGACCCACTCGCCGCCGGCCCGCAGCACGGTGGGCGCCAGGACCTCCACCACCTCCAGCGGCCGCCCCTTCGCGTCGGTGGCGGCGCGCAGGATGCGGACGGTCTCCCGGGTGACCTCGTGGTCGGGGTGGGCCGGGTCCGGCTGGACGTGGGCGACGACGGTGCCGGGGCGGGCGAAGGCGGCGACGATGTCGACATGGCCGAGTGTGCCGTACGTGCCGTAGTCGCCGGACAGGCCCCGGGGCAGCCAGATGGCCTTCTCGGTTCCCAGGCGGGCATGGATCTCGGCCTCGACCTCCTCGCGGCTCCGGCCGGGGTTGCGTTCCTGGCCGAGCTGGACGGTCTCCGTGAGCAGGACGGTGCCCTCGCCGTCGACATGGATGGCGCCGCCCTCGTTGACCAGGGGCGAGCTGTGCACGGGGACGCCGGCGAGCTCGGCGACGGAGCGCGCGATGTGCCGGTCGCGCTCCCAGCGGGCCCAGCCCTGGGCGCCCCATCCGTTGAACGTCCAGTCGACGGCGGCCAGTTCGCGGCCGTCGGTGACGAAGGTGGGGCCGATGTCGCGCATCCAGGCATCGTCGAGCGGGCGCACCGCCAGCTCGACGTCCGGGCCGAGCAGGGCGCGGGCGCTGTCCTCCTGGCCGGGGCCGACGACCATCGTGACGGGTTCGAAGCGGCGGACGGCGTGGGCGACGGCGGCCCAGGCGCGGCGGGCCTCTTCGAGTTCGGCGGTGGAGGCGAAGGTGGGGTTGGGGCCCGGCCAGGCCATCCAGGTGCGTTCGTGCGGGGCCCATTCGGGCGGCATGCGGAAGGTCACGGGAGCACGGGTCCTTACAGGAAGTAGAGCCGGTTGAGGGAGACCGAGTCGGCGGGTTCGGAGCTGAGCGGGTCGCCGTCCAGGGTGACGAGACCGCTGCGTCCGTCCACGTCGACCGTTCCGGTACGGGAGTTGAGGAGCAGGTCGGCAGGACCGATGCCCCGGGTGCCCCGGACGCCGACACGGCGTCTGCGGGTCGGCATGGCGTCCGCGCCCAGCTGGGTGGCGGCCTGCGAGACGAAGGCGACCGAGAGATCGGCGGCGGTCGCCCCGTACGCACCGAACTGCGGTCCCAGGACGAGGGGTTCGCAGGTGTCGGTGGCGGCGTTGGGGTCGCCGGTGACGCCGTAGGCGGGGAAGCCCGACTTCAGGACGAGCTGCGGTTTCGCGCCGAAGAACTCGGGCCGCCACAACACGATGTCGGCGAGCTTCCCGGTCTCGATGGAGCCGATCTCGTGCGCGAGGCCATGGGCGATGGCCGGGTTGATGGTGAGCTTGGCCATGTAGCGCAGCACCCGGGCGTTGTCGTCGCCCGGCCCGTCGCCCTCCAGCGGGCCGAGTTCGGCCTTCATCTTCCCGGCCATGGCGAAGGTGCGGCGGACGGTCTCGCCGGCCCGGCCCATGCCCTGGGCGTCGGACGAGGTGATCCCGATGGCTCCCAGGTCGTGCAGCACGTCCTCGGCGCCCATCGTGCCGGCCCTGATCCGGTCGCGGGCCATGGCGGCGTCGCCCGGCAGGTCCGTCTTCAGGTCGTGAACGGAGACGATCATCCCGTAGTGCTCGGCGACCGCGTCCCGGCCGAAGGGCAGCGTGGGGTTGGTGGAGGAGCCGATGACGTTCGGCACGCCCGCCATCTTCAGGACGTTGGGGACGTGCCCGCCGCCGCAGCCCTCGATGTGGAAGGCGTGGATGGTGCGCCCCTCCAGGACGCGCAGGGTGTCCTCGACCGACAGGCACTCGTTCAGCCCGTCGCTGTGCAGGGCCACCTGCACGTCGTACTCCTCGGCGACGCGCAGCGCGGTGTCCAGGGCGCGGGTGTGGGCGCCCATGTCCTCGTGGACCTTGAAGCCCGAGGCCCCGCCCTCGGCGAGCGCCTCGACGAGCGGCGCCTCGTGCGAGGAGGAACCGCGGCCCAGGAAGCCGATGTTGACCGGCCAGGCGTCGAAGGCGTTGAAGGCGTGGCGCAGGGCCCACGGCGAGTTGACGCCGACGCCCCAGACCGGGCCGAACTCCTGGCCGATGACCGTGGTGACACCGGAGGCGAGCGAGGCCTCCATGATGCGCGGCGAGAGCAGATGGACATGGGTGTCGACGGCACCGGCCGTGGCGATCATGCCCTCGCCGGACACGATGGACGTGCCCGTGCCGACGACGACGTCCACCCCGTCGAGGGTGTCGGGGTTCCCGGCCCGGCCGATCGAGGAGATCCGGCCCTCGCGGATGCCGATGGACACCTTCCGGATGCCCTGCACGGCGTCGATGACCAGCACGTTGCTGATCACGACATCGCAGGTCTCCCGGACGGCGGCGGCCTTGAGGTGGAGGCCGTCGCGGGCGGTCTTGCCGAATCCGGCGAGGAACTCGTCGCCGGGCTTCTGGGCGTCGGACTCGACCCTGACGGTCAGCCCGGAGTCGCCGAGCCTGACCCGGTCACCGGCGCGCGGTCCGTGCACGGAGGCGTACTCGTACGGGTCGATGCTCATCGCCCTGCCCCCAGGTAGCCGCAGGCCGCGGCGCGCCGCAGCGCCTCATCGCGGGCGCCCGGTGCGTCGAGGGGTCCGTCGACCAGCCCGGCGAACCCGATCGCGACACGGTCGCCGCCGATGGGCACCAGGCCCACCTCGACGCGCTCCCCCGGCCCGAAGCGGACCGAGGACCCCGCGGGCACGCAGAGCCGCATCCCGTACGCCGACGCCCGGTCGAAGTCGAGCCGCGGATTGGCCTCGAAGAAGTGGAAGTGCGAGGTGACGGAGACCGGGACGGTCGCGGTGTTGCGGACGGCGAGGCGCACGGAGGGCTCCGGCTGCGGAGCCGCGGGTCCTGGCACGACCGCGCCCGGCGCCTCGTCGCCGAGGCCGGCGCCCAGGGGGCGGGAGACCACGGCGAGCCGCGAACCGTCGTCGAAGACGGCCTCCACATGGACCTCGGTGACGATGTCCGCGACCCCGGGCAGCACGTCGTCCGGGCCCAGCACCCCGCGTGCGGCCTCGATCGCCTCGGCGAGCCGGCGGCCGTCGCGGGCGGCCTCGCAGACGGTGTCCGCGATCAGGGCGGTGGCCTCGGGGACGTTGAGCCTCAGCCCGCGGGCCCGGCGGGCGCGGGCCAGCTCGGCGGCACCGAAGAGCAGCAGCCGGTCGCGTTCGGTCGGGGTCAGTCGCACGTCGTCGCACCTCCTGGTTAGAGCAGCACTCTAACCAGAAGCCATGGGGAATGGAACTAACGGCGATCAAATTCGAGCAACGCTCTAAGCCCTGGCGCACAAAAAGGCCGCGCCCGGTGGACGCGGCCTTCTGTGTGTACGACCTAGCCGAGCGGGTGCATCCAGCCGTGGGTGTCCTCGGCGGTGCCGCGCTGGATGTCCAGCAGGCGCTCGCGCAGCTTGAGGGTGACCGGGCCGGGCGTGCCGTCGCCCTGGGTCCACTCACCGCCCGCGCTCTTCACGGTGCCGACGGGGGTGATGACGGCGGCGGTGCCGCAGGCGAAGACCTCGGTGAGGGTGCCGTTCGCCGTGTCGTCGCGCCACTGGTCGATCGAGACGCGGCTCTCCTCGGGCTCGTAGCCGAGGTCCGCGGCGAGCCTGAGCAGCGAGTCACGGGTGATGCCCGCGAGCAGGGAACCGGTCAGCGCCGGGGTGACGATCTTGTTCCCGTACACGAAGTACAGGTTCATTCCACCGAGCTCCTCGACCCACTTGTGCTCGACGGCGTCGAGGTAGGCGACCTGGTCGCAGCCCTTGGCCGCGGCCTCCGCCTGGGCGAGGAGGGACGCGGCGTAGTTGCCGCCCGTCTTGGCGTCGCCCATGCCTCCGGGGACGGCGCGGACGCGGTCCTCGGAGAGCCAGATGGAGACGGGCTTCACGCCGCCGGGGAAGTAGGCGCCGGCCGGCGAGGCGATCACCAGGAAGAGGTACTCGTTGGACGGCCGCACCCCGAGCCCGACCTCGGTCGCGATCATGAACGGGCGCAGGTAGAGCGACTCCTCGCCGCCGTGGGCCGGGACCCAGGCCGCGTCCTGCTGGACAAGCGCGTCACAGGCCGCGACGAACGTCTCGACGGGCAGCTCCGGCATCGCCAGCCGGCGCGCGGACGACTGAAAACGCTCGGCGTTGGCCTCGGGGCGGAAGGTGGCGACCGTACCGTCGGGCTGACGGTAGGCCTTGAGTCCCTCGAAGATCTCCTGCCCGTAGTGCAGCGTCATGTTGGCCGGGTCGATCGACAGCGGCGCGTACGGGACGAGCTGGGCGTCGTGCCAGCCGCGGCCGTCGGTCCACTTGATCGTCACCATGTGGTCGGTGAAGTAGCGGCCGAATCCGGGCTTGACCAGGATCGCCTCGCGCTCCGCGTCGGACAGCGGGTTCGAGGAGGGCTTGAGCTCGATCGTGGGCGTCGTCATGAGTACGTGTCCTTCACCGGTTTTGTGTGTGTAGGACCACGCCCACGCCAGCTCCTGTCGGACAGGTCCTAGGACGTCCGAGCTTCGCGGCAAGCCACGGTCCCGTTCGATTATCTCTCGTGGGTGGCCGTGCACGAAATGGCGTGAATGCGATCCAGGATTCGATGGTGACACCCGGGGCCGCACAGGAGAAGCCGCCGGGTGCGTGTGCGACCCGGCGGCTTCCTGAGAGAGTCGTCGGATCAGCCCGCTACGCGTACCGCGAGCGCGTCGCCGATCTCGTCGGTGGTGCGAGCCGTTCCGTCGCGCTCCGCGAGGTCGGCGGAGACGGCGTCCTCGATGCGCACGGCCTGGGCCTCGTAGCCGAGGTGGCGCAGCAGGAGGGCGACGGACAGGATCGTGGCGGTCGGGTCGGCCTTGCCCTGGCCCGCGATGTCGGGGGCAGAGCCGTGGACCGGCTCGAACATCGACGGGAAGGCACCCGTCGGGTTGATGTTGCCGGACGCGGCCAGGCCGATGCCGCCGGAGACGGCCGCGGCGAGGTCGGTGAGGATGTCACCGAAGAGGTTGTCGGTGACGATGACGTCGAAGCGCTCCGGCTGGGTGACGAAGAAGATCGTCGCGGCGTCGACGTGCAGGTAGTCGGTGGTGACCTGGGGGTACTCGGCCGCGACCTTGTCGAAGGTGTTCTTCCACAGGTGGCCGGCGTAGACGAGGACGTTGTTCTTGTGGACCAGCGTCAGCTTCTTGCGGGGCCGGGCGGCGGCGCGCTCGAAGGCGTCGCGGACGACGCGCTCGACGCCGAAGGCCGTGTTGAGGCTGACCTCGGTGGCGACCTCGTGCTCCGTGCCGGTGCGCAGCGAACCGCCGTTGCCGGTGTACGGGCCCTCGGTGCCCTCGCGGACGACGACGAAGTCGATGTCCGGACGGCCGGCCAGCGGGGTCGCCGTGTTCGGGAACAGCTTCGACGGCCGCAGGTTGATGAAGTGGTCGAAGGCGAATCGCAGCTTCAGCAGCAGCCCGCGCTCCAGCACGCCGGAGGGCACGGACGGGTCACCGATCGCACCGAGCAGAATGGCGTCGTGACCCTTGAGGGCCTCCAGCTCCGCGTCCGGGAGGGTTTCACCGGTGCGGTGCCAGCGCTGGGCGCCGAGGTCGTACTCCTTGGTCTCCAGCTTCACATCCTGCGGGAGAACAGCGTTGAGGACCTTGAGCCCCTGGGCCACGACCTCCTGGCCGATACCGTCACCGGGGATCACTGCGAGATTGATGCTGGAAGCCATGTCCGGCACGATACTGCGCGTCCCACCCCATGACACGTCACGTCCATTATACGGACACATGGGCAGCTGTACGTGTACCGTTCACCTACCCGACGGAGTGCCGTCAGGAAGCGGGTGGAGGTTGTCGCCCATGGACATCCCCCGTTTCGGCATCCCCGAGAAGCTCGCCGACCGCATGAGCATGGCCGAGCAGCACGACTACCTGCGGACCCGGCTGACCCGACGCGGTGTGCTGCGTACGAGCGTGGCGACCGCCGCCGTCGCCGGGCTCGGCGCCTCACTGGCCGCCTCGCCCGCCTACGCCGCCCCGTCGGTCCTCACCTCGCACAGCACCACCCGGGTGGACGGTTCGCTGGTCGCCCCGTTCGGCCGGCACCTGGCGTACGGCGCCGACCCGAAGACGCAGATGACGGTCTCCTGGCAGGTCCCGTTCGCGGTGCGCCGCCCGTACATCCGCATCGGCCTCAAGCCGTGGGCGCTGAGCCGGAGGATCGACGCCGAGGTGCGCCACCTGACGACGCCGCTGCTGAACGACGGCAAGATCGCGGCCGCCGAGCAGTACTACGTGCACGCGGCCCTGGAGCGCCTCAAGCCCGGCACGACGTACTACTACGGCGTCGGCCACGACGGCTTCGACCCGGCCGACACCCGCAACCTGGGCACGCTCGGCACCTTCACCACGGCGCCCTCGCGCGCGGAGAAGTTCACCTTCACGGCCTTCGGCGACCAGGGCGTCAGCTACCACGCGCTCGGCAACGACCAGCTGATCCTGGGCCAGAACCCCGCCTTCCACCTGCACGCGGGTGACATCTGCTACGCCGACCCGTCGGGCTCCGGCCAGAGCAGCGACACCTATGACGCGCGCACCTGGGACCAGTTCCTGGCGCAGACCGAGACGGTGTCCAAGACCGTGCCGTGGATGGTGACGACCGGCAACCACGACATGGAGGCCTGGTACTCGCCCGACGGCTACGGCGGCCAGAACGCCCGCTGGACCCTGCCGGACAACGGCCCGGACCCGGTGAACCAGCCCGGGGCGTACTCCTTCGTGCACGGCAACGTCGGCGTGATCGCGCTCGACGCCAATGACGTGTCGTACGAGATCCCCGCCAACTTCGGCATCAGCGGCGGCAAGCAGACACGCTGGCTGGACCGGCGCCTGGGCGAGCTGCGGGCCCGTCACGACATCGACTTCCTGGTGGTCTTCTTCCACCACTGCGCCTTCTCCACGACGAATGCACACGCCTCGGACGGCGGGGTACGGGACGCCTGGGTGCCGCTCTTCGAGAAGCACCAGGTGGACCTGGTCATCAACGGGCACAACCACGTCTACGAGCGCACCGACGCGATCCTGAAGAACGCGGTGCAGCGCAAGGTGCCGATCGGCGAGCGCACCGACCCGACCCGGGACGGCATCGTGTACGTCACGGCGGGCGGCGCGGGCAAGGCGCTGTACAACTTCCCGGCACCGGACAGTTACGAGGGGCATGTCACGGACCTGGAGAGCGTGGACACCTACCACGTGGCCAAGGGCGGCACCAGGGCCACCGAGACCGTGGAGTGGTCGCGGGTGCGCTACACCGGATTCTCGTTCCTCGCGGTGGAGGTGGAGCCCGGACGCGACGCACGGATGAAGGTCACCGCGCTCGCCGAGTCCGGCGAGCGCATCGACCACTTCG
Organism: Streptomyces sp. NBC_00464; assembly: GCF_036013915.1. NCBI lineage: Bacteria > Bacillati > Actinomycetota > Actinomycetes > Kitasatosporales > Streptomycetaceae > Streptomyces > Streptomyces sp. NBC_00464. The sequence continues at coordinate 1,768,411 of NZ_CP107899.1, forward strand.
AGATCAGCCGGGGCTGATCCCGGTCGCGGCTCGCGGTCAGTGACCGGTGGAGCCGCCGTTGTCCCTGCGGTCCAGCGCGCGCTGCAGGGCGGCGGCGGCATTCTGCCGCTCCGACTCGGTCGGACGGTGGGCGTGACGGACGCGGCGGCGGACAGTGGTCTCGGCCATGGTGGATCGACTCCTTGAGATCGCGAGGATTTCGAGATCGAAAAATCGTGAACGTGATGTCGAGATCAGGGATTTCGAGGCGCCGGAAGGGGCGGGGAGCAGGCGCCGCAGGGATTGCCTGCTTCGGGGCGCGCGCTCACGACCGCCAGTCGCTTGATCAAGCGAGACGTTCGGCTTCTACAAAGCTAAGGCAGCTACGCCGGTCTGTCTCCACAATTACTCGGACTTCCTACTATCTGAGACGGAGGTTTACGCCTCCGTACCGGCCGCTCACTCCCAGCTGCCCGAAGAGCGCCCGTACGGCGAGTGATCGTGCCTGCTCAGCGGTGGTGGAGCGGCCCGCCGCCCGCGGGGTCCGGGTCGTCGTCGATGAACGCACCCACCCAGGTACCGCACCCCGGTACTCAGCCGCCGGTTGAGTACCCGGCCCGTGTCGAAGAATTGTGCGACGCACGACAGTTGCACCCATGAACGGCCTCTACGCTCTCAAGCCCTGGTACGCGAACCGGCTCTCCGGTGTCCGCGCCTCGCTGGTCCGCCGTGAGGTGTCACCCGACACCCTCACCGCCGCCGGCGTCGTCGCCGCCGCCGGTGCCGCCGCCGCACTGGCCTGGCTGCCCGCCGGCCCCGCCGCACTGCCCGTCGCCGCGCTGCTCGCGGCCCGGCTCGCCTTCGCCAACCTGGACGGGGCGCTGGCCCGCGACACGGGGCGGACCACCCGGCGCGGAGCGGTACTGAACGAGCTCGGTGACCGGGTCGCGGACCTGGTCGTCCTGGCCGGGTTCCTGGCCCTCGCCCCGCTGTGGCTGGTGGCGGTCGCCGCGCTCGCGGCGACGCTGCCGTCCTGGGTGTCGCTGGCCGGCGCCGCGGCCGGGGCACCCCGGCGCAACGGCGGGCCGGTCGGCAAGACCGAGCGCTGCCTGCTGGTCGTGGTCGCCGCGGCGAGCGGCTGGGCCGTACCGGTGCTGATCGTGATCGCCGCCGGTGCGCTGCTCACGGCGGTGCTCCGGCTGGCCGGACTGTGGAGGGAGCTGGCATGAGCGCCGTACTGATCGCCGAGGAGGCGGCCGCGCGGGCGGTGCCGCTGGTCGCGGGTGTGCTGGGGGCGGGCGGGGTCGCGGTCGCGGTCCTCCCCTCGAAGGTGCGGATGCGGGCCGAACTGCGCAGGCGGTGGCGGACCTGGGCGCTGGTCGCACCGGTCTTCCTGGGGGCGTACTTCCTGGGCGGCGGTGGTACGTACGCACTGGCCGCGGGGCTCGGGGTGATCGCGGCGAGCGAGTTCGTCCGGATGGCGGGGCTGCGGCGCGGCGACCATGTGGTGCTGGCGGGGGCGGCCCTCGTCCTCCCCGCGCTGGCCTGGCTGGCGCCGCACCTCCTGGACGTGCGGGCTGCGGCGCTGCTGCTGGTCGCGGCCGCACTGCCGTCCGTGCTGTCCGGGGACGACCGGACGGGCTTCACCCGGAGCGCCCGCACCGCCTTCGGGCTGCTGTGGATCCCCGTCGCGCTGACGGGCCTGGTGACGCTCGGCGAGACGGGTGTCGCGGTGGGCCTTGCGGTGGCGCTCGGCGATGTGGGCGCCTGGTGCGGCGGTACGGCGCTGGGCCGGCGCGGCCCGCTCGCCCGGCCGCTGTCGCCGCTCTCCCCCAACAAGACCTGGGCGGGCGTGCTGGGCGCGGCCGCCGCGACAGCCGTACTCCTGCTGGTGCTCGGCGAGTTCAGCCTCCCCCTGTGGGGGGCGGTCATCGGTGGCTGTGTCCTCGGTGACCTGATCGAGTCCATGGTCAAGCGCGAGTCGGGAGTGAAGGACGCGGGCAGCTGGCTCCCCGGCTTCGGCGGCCTGCTCGACCGGATCGACTCCCTGCTGGTGGCCCTTCTCCTGGCGATGGTGATGACCTGATGCGTACGCTCCTGAGCACCCCTGTCCGAGTCGTCCTCCCGCGCCGCTCCCGGGTCGCCGCGGCCTTCCGGCGCGGCCTGTGGTGGGGCGTGCTCAGCCTCACCGGCGGGGTGGAACGGCGCGGCCGGCTGCCGCGCGGCGGCTGTGTGGTGGTCGCCAACCACTCCTCGCACGCGGACACCGCGGCGCTCCTCGCGGCGCTCGACGCCCGGCACAGCCCGGCGATCGGCGCGGCGGCCGACTACTGGTTCGCCTCCCCGTGGCGGCGGCGGATCTGCCGCAGGCTGGCGGCCGGCTTCCCGGTGCGCAGGGGCGGCGGCGGGATGGAGGACCTGCTGACCATGGCCGGTGAACTGCGGGCGGGCCGGGCGGTCGTGCTGTTCCCCGAGGGCACAAGGGGGGGTCTCGCCGGTCACCCCGCGGACCCGGCCCTGACCGGCGAGACCCCCCCTGAGGCGAAGGACGGCTCGCTGGGCACCTTCCACCGGGGCGCGCTGGTCCTGGCCGAGGAGGCGGGGGTGCCGGTGGTGCCGGTGGGGATCGCGGGCACGGACCGGCTGCTGCCGAAGCACGGGCGGCTGCGTTCGTCGCTGGTCCGGGTGACGATCGGTGAGCCGCTGCCGTCGGCCGTCACCCCGGAGGAGGCGCGCGACGCGGTGGTGGCTCTGCACGCGCGTACGGTCGCCGAGCCGTTGAAGGACTCCGCGACGCGACGGCGGGTGGCGGCGGTCGTCACCTCGCGCTGGGGTGTGCCGCTGGCGTTCTGCTGGGCGTTCGCGGAGGCGCTGAGCTGGCCGCTGATGCCGGAGCTGCTGCTGGGCGTGGTGTGCGTTGCGGTGCCGCGCGCGGCCCCCAAGATGTCACTGGGCGCGCTGGCCGGCAGCCTGGCGGGCGGCCTGCTGGCGCTGCAACTGGCTTCGGCGGGTGTCCACTTGCCGGCACCCCTGACGACGGACCGGATGCGCGCCGAGGTCCGCCACGAGCTGGCCGTCGAGGGCGCGTCCGCGGTGCGCCACCAGCCGTGGAACGGCATCCCGTTCAAGGTGTACGGCGCCGAGGCGGGCCGCGCCGACGTGCCCGCGCTCGACTGGCTCACCGCGTCGGCGACGGCCCGTGGCTCCCGCACCCTGACGGTGGGCCTCGCCTTCGCCGGTTTCGGCCTGCTGCTGCGCCGCCACCGCCGCCAGTACGGCCGCTACCTGGCGCTGCTGGGCGGCGGGTTCGCGGCGGGGCTGTCGCTGATCGTGCACGGCTGGGGCTGAACCGCGGAGCCGGTGCGGGCGGGCCGGTTGTCAGTGGGCGCCCCTACTGTTCGGAAGCAGAGGCTGGGACGACAGCCCGGCGGGAAAGGACAGCGATGAGTTTCAGCATGCAGGCGCGGGCCGTCCCGGTCCCTGGGCTGCCGCAGGACTTCGCGGGGGTGGCGGCCGTCTTCGCCGATACGGACGACGAGCTCGACCGCCTCGCGACGGATCTGCACATATCCAAGGACTTCTCCACGGTGCACGAGCTCTGCCTCCTCGCACCGCCGGGCCACGGCAGCGGCGAGCTCCCGGTCTTCGGCGGGACCGTTCATGAGGATCCGGCCGGAGTCGAGGCTCCGTCCGTCACGTTGACGGCTGTGCAGGTACGGGAGGCGGTGGAGTTCCTCCGCGGCCATCCGTTCGACGGGCTGTGGGACGCGGCCGCCGGTGGCTTCACCACGCACTGGGGCATACCGGAAGCCGAGGTCCGCGCCGTCTTCGCCGCCCACTTCCGGCAGGTGGTGGACTTCTACGAGCGCGCGGCACACACGGGCGACGCGGTGGTCAAGCGGTTCCTGTACTGACCCGCCCCCGCCCGTGAATGGAAACCGCCTCCCGGCCGGCAGGGGAACCGATCGGGAGGCGGAGTTCGTGGCGGGGCGCCGGGAGGGCAGCGCCCCGCAGGTGTGTCAGCCCTGGTGGGGGTAGGTGTAGTCGGTCGGCGGAACCAGCGTCTCCTTGATGGCCCGGGTCAGGGTCCAGCGCTGGAGGTTCTGCGGGGCGCCCGCCTTGTCGTTCGTACCCGAGGCACGGCCGCCGCCGAAGGGCTGCTGGCCGACGACGGCGCCGGTCGACTTGTCGTTGATGTAGAAGTTGCCCGCGGCGTACCGCAGCTTCTCCATCGTGTACGCGGCGGCGGCGCGGTCGTTCGCGATGACGGAACCGGTCAGGGCGTAGTCGGAGACCGACTCCATCTGCTCCAGCATCGCGTCGAAGTTCTCGTCCTCGTAGACGTGGATCGCGAGGATCGGGCCGAAGTACTCGGTCGTGAAGACCTCGTTCTCGGGGTCGCTGCACGCGATGACGGTCGGGCGGACGAAGTAGCCCACCGAGTCGTCGTACGTGCCGCCGGCGATGATCGTGCACGCCGGGTCGGCCGCGGCGCGGTCGATGGCGGCCTTGTTCTTCGCGAAGGCGCGGTCGTCGATGACGGCACCCATGAAGTGCGACAGGTCGGTGACGTCACCCATCGTGATGGAGTCGACCTCGGCCGCGAACTTCTCCTTGAAGCCGGCGTTCCAGATGGAGGCCGGAACGTAGGCGCGCGAGGACGCCGAGCACTTCTGGCCCTGGAACTCGAAGGAGCCACGGGTCAGCGCGGTCTTCAGGATCGCGTGGTCGGCCGACGGGTGGGCGACGACGAAGTCCTTGCCACCGGTCTCGCCGACGAGGCGCGGGTAGGTGCGGTACTTCGCGATGTTGTTGCCGACCGTCTTCCACAGGTGCTGGAAGGTGGGGGTCGAGCCGGTGAAGTGGATACCGGCCAGGTCGCGGTGGTTCAGGGCCACCTCGGAGACGGCGATGCCGTCGCCGGTCACCAGGTTGATGACGCCCTTGGGCAGACCGGCCTCCTCCAGGAGCTGCATCAGCAGCACGGCGGCGTGGGTCTGCGTGGGGGACGGCTTCCAGACCACCACGTTGCCCATGAGGGCGGGTGCGGTGGGCAGGTTGCCCGCGATGGCCGTGAAGTTGAACGGCGTGATCGCGTAGACGAAGCCCTCCAGCGGGCGGTGGTCCATGCGGTTCCACACGCCCGGGGAGTTGGCCGGGGGCTGCTCGGCAAGGATCTGGCGTGCGTAGTGCACGTTGAAGCGCCAGAAGTCGACGAGCTCGCAGGGGGTGTCGATCTCGGCCTGCTGGGCGGTCTTGCCCTGGCCGAGCATCGTGGAGGCGGCCAGCGTCTCGCGCCAGGGGCCGGAGAGCAGCTCGGCGGCGCGCAGGATGATGGCGGCGCGGTCGTCGAAGGCCATCGCGCGCCAGGCCGGGGCGGCGGCGAGGGCGGCGTCGATCGCGTCCTGCGCGTCCTGCTCGGTGGCGCCGGCGAAGGTGCCGATGACGGCCTTGTGGTTGTGCGGCTGCACGACGTCGAAGCGCTCGCCGCCGCCCATCCGCTTCTCCCCGCCGATGGTCATCGGCAGGTCGATCGGGTTCTGGCTGAGCTCCTTGAGCTTGGCCTCCAGGCGGGCGCGCTCCGGGGAGCCGGGGGCGTAGGAGTGGACCGGCTCGTTGACCGGCGCGGGGACCTGGGTTACAGCGTCCATGGTGTCCGTAGCTCCTTGAGTAGAGAGGTGGAGGGGGCTCAGCCCTTGGTGAGGATGGAGCGGCCGAAGAACAGCAGGTTGGCCGGCTTCTCCGCGAGGCGTCGCATGAAGTAGCCGTACCAGTCGGTGCCGTACGCGGTGTAGACACGCATGCGGTGGCCCTCGGCCGCGAGCCGGATGTGCTCGTCGCTGCGGATGCCGTACAGCATCTGGAACTCGTACTCGTCGAGCTTGCGCCCGGCCTTGCGGCCCAGCTCCTGGGCGATGGCGATCAGGCGCGGGTCGTGGGACCCGATCATCGGGTAGCCCTCGCCCTCCATCAGCGTCTTCAGGATGCGGACGTACGCCTTGTCGATCTCGGCCTTGTCCTGGTACGCGACGGAGGCGGGCTCCTTGTAGGCGCCCTTCACGATGCGCACGCGGCTGCCGGCGTCGGCCAGGCGGCGGGCGTCGTCCTCGGTACGGAAGAGGTAGGCCTGGATGACGCATCCGGTCTGCGGGTAGTCCTTCCGCAGCTCCTCGTGGATGGCGAACATCGAGTCGAGGGTGGTGTGGTCCTCGGCGTCCAGGGTGACCGTGGTGCCGATCGCGGCGGCGGCCTCGACGACCGGGCGGACGTTGGCGAGGGCCAGCTCGTGGCCGTTCTCCAGCGCCTGGCCGAACATGGAGAGCTTGACGGACATCTCCGCCTTGGTGCCCAGGCCGAGGTCCTTGAGGCGGCCGATGAGCTCCAGATAGGCGTCGCGCGCGGCGGCGGCCTGCTCGGGGGTGGTGATGTCCTCGCCGACCACGTCGAGAGTGACTTCGAGGCCCTTGCCGGTGGCGTCCTCGATGATCGGGACGACGTGCTCGACCGTCTCACCGGCAATGAACCGGTCGACGACCTGCTTCGTGCCCGGGGCTGCCGAGATGAAACGGCGCATCTTGTCGCTGCGTGACGCGGCGAGAATCACGGGACCCAGCACGGGGCACCTCCACGGAAAGTACGAACGAAGGCCGTACCGCCACATAGGGACCATAAGGAACAGAAGCGGTACAGCACGGAGAACCACCGTGAAATCTAAGGATCCCTCCGATCCTGTGCCATCGACAGCTGTCACGCATCCGTGCCCTGGATCTCAGACATATGTCTGAAGGGGTGCGAGAATGGCCGGGTGAAGGGCGATTACCAGGAGCTGGTCGACGAGATCTCCGCGCTGCTCGGCGCTCCCGCGACGCTGGAGAACCGTGACTTCGGCCTGGTCGCCTTCGGTGCCCACGACAGCGACGACGACACGGCGATGGACCCGGTCCGCACCCGATCGATCCTGACCCGCGGCTCGACCCCCGCGGTCCGCGCCTGGTTCGAGAACTTCGGCATCACCCGCGCCACCGGCCCCGTCCGCATCCCGGCCGCCCCGGAGGCCGGTGTCTACCGGGACCGGATCTGTCTGCCGGTACGCCATCGGGGTGTCGTGCTGGGTTACGTATGGCTGCTGGACGCCGACCCGGGGCCGACCGACCAGCAGCTCGACGCGGCGATGGACGTGGCGGCCCGGATCGGGGCGCTGCTCTCCGAAGAGGCACGGGCGGGCACCGATCTCTCCCGGGAGTTCGGCGCGGTCCTCACGGCGGGGCGCGGCTGGCAGCGCGACATGGCGGTGGCCGCGTTCAGCGAGGCGCTCGGCCCGGACGCGGAGGGGCTGCACACCGTGGTGTGCGTGACGCCCTGGCCGGACGAGCCGCCGTCGGTGCGCACGGTGCCGTCCGCTGCGGCCCTGTCCGGCGCGCCCTCGCCGGGCAGGGCCGGGCCCCCGGCGCTGGCCGCACTGGTCCGCCTGCGGTCGCACGACGTCCTGGATCCGGCGCTCACCGCCGCCGACCGGCTGCGCACCACCGCCGGGGCGGCCGCCACCGCCGGGATCGCGGTCCCGCGCCGCGGCCTCGCCGAGCTGGCCGACGCCTGGCACGAGGCATCCGCCGCGGCCCGCGCGGCGGCGGCGGAGACCCGGTTCGGCCCGGTCGCCGAGTGGTCGGCCATCGGCCCGTACCGCCTGCTGACCACACTCACCCCCGGCACTCTGCCGGACCACACGGTCCGCCCGCTGCTCACCCCACCGCACCGGGATCTGGTCCGTACGGCCGAGGTGTTCCTGGACTGTGCGGGCCAGGCGTCCCGGACCGCTGCCGAGCTGGGCATCCACCGGCAGACGCTGTACTACCGCCTCTCCCGGGTCCAGCAGCTCACCGGCCTCGACCTGAACGACGGCGAGGACCGGCTGCTGCTGCACATGGCGCTGAAGGCCTCCCGGCTCTGAGCCGGGGTTCGCGCACTACAGCCAGGACGGCGGGTCGGGGGCAACGATCGGGCGGTCGCTGACGACGGCGGCCATGACCACAGGGGCGTCCCCGTCGCTGCGTCCGACGCTCACGCCGACCCACCGGCCCTGCGCGGACAACGGCCCCCACGCGCTCAGGTCGCCGTAACAGTCCTCGTCGAGCAGCGCTTCGAAGAGCGCGGGTACCCGCTCATCGTGCTCCCTGAGGAGCAGCGCCACATGGACCGCCACCTGGTGGTGTCCTCCCCAGCGGGCATCCAGCTCCCCGGTGAGCGCGGCCAGTTGCGCATCGGCCGCCTCCTCCGCTTCGTCCGCCCCGGCGGCCGCGTCGGGGGCGTCGCCCTCCCAGAGCGGGACGATCCGGAAGCCCTGGCCGGTGGTGACCGTCCACTCGCCCGTGACGGGGTCCCCGTCGGCCACCGTCGGCCCGGTGGCCGGCAGCGGTGCGGCCAGCAGCGCCTCCACGTCGGCGACGGCCCGCGCGATGTCGAACGGCTCCCCCGCCCGGGCGCTCATCGCCCGCCGCCGTTCCCGTGCGGCTGCGGCTCCCGCTTGCTCATCCGCGCCAACTCCTGCCTCCGTCAACGCCGTTACCGGCGTGCTTCAGCGACCCACGTGAGCGGGATTCGTCCGGGTCCGCGGTGCGCACCCGCCCCTCCAGTACCGCCTTCAGCCCGTCCGTCAGATCCTGCGCCGAGGGCGCCGACTCACTGTCCATCAACCACTGGACCATGACGCCGGCGAGCAGCGCCTGGCAGAAGAGCCCGGCCACGCGCGCCTTCTCGGGGTCGGTCTCGGGGTCGATGCCCAGCATGTTCTCGGCGAGGCCGTCGCGGCCCTCGCGCTGCGGACCGGCGAGGGACTTCTGGAGCTCGGGGTCGGTCTCGATCCGGGAGATGACCTCCATCTGGAGCTGCCAGACGGCACGGGTCTGCTCGTAGCTGCCGATCACCCGCTCCCAGCTCTCGCGGAACTGGTCGAGCGGGGCCGGGGGCACGTCCTGGGCGGCCTCGGCCGGGTCGCCCTCCTTGGTCAGCACATCCCCCCACTCCTCCGTCACCTTGAGGAAGGCGAGGTTGAGCAGGGCCTCCTTGGAGCCGTAGTGGTAGCCGATGGAGGCGAGGTTCGTTCCCGAGGCCGCCACGATGTCGCGCGCCGTCGTCCGGGCGTACCCCTTCTCCAGCAGGCAGCGCTTGGCGCCTTCGAGCAGATCCTCACGATGTCCCATGACAGCAGCGTACCCGGCATGTGGACGTTTGTGTAAGACGCACGTCTACATGCCGGGTACGGCAGATCCGGGAGCGGTCCCGTCAAGGAATCAGCTGGTGAGGTTCACCGAGCGGGCCGAGGCCGCGCCGATCTCCGAGGAGATCTCGGCCAGCACCGACGGCGGGACGTCGTCGTCGACGGTGAGGACGACCAGCGCCTCGCCGCCCACGGCGGCCCGGGACACCTGCATGCCCGCGATGTTCAGGCCGGCCTCGCCGAGGATCTTGCCGACCGCGCCGACGACACCGGGGCGGTCGTCGTAACGCAGCACGACCATGTGGTCGGCGAGCGCCAGGTCCACATCGTGCTCGCCGATCGCGACGATCTTCTGGAGGTGCTTGGGGCCGGCCAGCGTGCCGGAGACCGAGACGTCCTCGCCGCTGGAGAGCGTGCCGCGGACGGTGACCACGTTGCGGTGGTCGGGCGACTCGGAGCTGGTGGTGAGGCGGACCTCGACACCGCGCTCCTGCGCGAACAGCGGAGCGTTCACGTACGACACGGTCTCGTCGACGACGTCCTCGAAGACGCCCTTGAGCGCGGAGAGTTCGAGCACCTTCACGTCGTGCTGGGTGATCTCGCCGTACACCTCGACGTCGAGGCGGGCCGCGACCTCGCCCGCGAGCGCGGTGAAGATCCGGCCGAGCTTCTCGGCGAGCGGCAGTCCGGGACGGACGTCCTCGGCGATGACGCCGCCCTGGACGTTGACCGCGTCCGGCACGAGCTCACCGGCGAGCGCGAGGCGCACCGACCTGGCGACCGCGATACCGGCCTTCTCCTGGGCCTCGTCCGTGGAGGCACCGAGGTGCGGAGTGCAGACGACCTGGTCGAACTGGAACAGCGGGGAGTCCGTGCAGGGCTCCTTGGTGTACACGTCGAGACCGGCGCCGGCGACGCGGCCCTCCTTGAGGGCGGAGGCGAGCGCCTCCTCGTCGACGATGCCGCCGCGCGCGGCGTTGACGATGCGCACCGAGGGCTTCACCTTGTGCAGCGCCTCGTCACCGATCAGGCCGAGCGTCTCCGGGGTCTTCGGGAGGTGCACGGTGATGAAGTCGGCGACCTCCAGCAGCTCGTCGAGCGAGAGGAGCTTGACGCCCATCTGCGCGGCGCGGGCCGGCTGGACGTAGGGGTCGTACGCGACGATCTTCATACCGAAGGCCGACATGCGCTGGGCGACCAGGACGCCGATGCGGCCGAGGCCGACGACGCCGAGGGTCTTCTCGCTCAGCTCGACACCGGTGTACTTGGAGCGCTTCCACTCGCCGTTCTTGAGGGCGGTGTTGGCCTGGGGGATGTTGCGCGCGGTGGCGACGAGCAGACCGCAGGCGAGCTCGGCGGCGGTGACGATGTTGGAGGTCGGTGCGTTCACGACCATGACGCCGGCCTTGGTGGCCGAGGAGACATCGACGTTGTCCAGACCGACGCCCGCGCGGGCGACGACCTTCAGCTTCTTCGCGGCGGCGATGGCTTCGGCGTCGACCTTGGTGGCGGAGCGCACCAGGATGGCGTCGACATCGACGATCGCGGGGAGGAGCTCGGCGCGGTCCGCGCCGTTGCAGTGCCGGATCTCGAAGTCCGGTCCCAGGGCGTCCACCGTGGCGGGCGACAGCTCTTCAGCGATGAGTACGACAGGTTTCGAGCTCACGTGAGTCCTCACAGATCCAGTGCGGACGGCCGTCCCGACGGCCGCAGGCGGTGGAGGGGCTTGCCGCGTGGAAGACGCACGACACTGTGGGCCTGACGCGTGTATGTGTGGAGAAGTGTAGTCATGCGCGACGACGCATACTGCGCCCCGTTGGAAGGATCACCCACAAGAGGCTGGACGACTTGTACACACGTACGACGCCGCCTCTTCCAGCGGTGAAGCAGGAACAACGCCCGAGGGGCGGGTCCGGGACCCGCCCCTCAGGCATCAGTGTTACTTGTCGTCGTCGTTGACCCAGCTCATGAGCTTGCGGAGCTCACGGCCGGTGGTCTCCAGCAGGTGGTCGCTGTCGGCCTTCTTGTACTCGTTGTACTTGGGCAGACCGTTGTGGTATTCGGCCATCCAGGCGTTGGCGAAGGTGCCGTCCTGGATCTCGGTGAGGACCTTCTTCATCTCGGCCTTGGTGGCGTCCGTGATGATGCGCGGGCCGGTGACGTAGTCGCCCCACTCGGCGGTCTCCGAGATGGACCAGCGCATCTTCTCCAGGCCGCCCTCGTACATGAGGTCGACGATGAGCTTCAGCTCGTGGAGGCACTCGAAGTACGCGATCTCCGGCTGGTAGCCGGCCTCGGTCAGCGTCTCGAAACCGGCCTTCACCAGGGCGGCGGTGCCACCGCAGAGAACGGCCTGCTCACCGAACAGGTCGGTCTCGGTCTCCTCGGTGAAGGTCGTCTTGATGACGCCGGCGCGGGTGCCGCCGATGCCCTTGGCGTACGAGAGGGCGAGCTCCAGGCCCTTGCCCGTGGCGTCCTGCTCGACGGCCACGATGCAGGGAACGCCGCGGCCCTCCTCGTACTGGCGGCGGACCAGGTGGCCCGGGCCCTTGGGGGCGACCATGCAGACGTCGACGCCGGCCGGCGGCTTGATGAAGCCGAAGCGGATGTTCAGGCCGTGGCCGAAGAACAGCGCGTCGCCGTCCTTGAGGTTGTCCTTGACGGACTCCTCGTAGACCTGGGCCTGGATCGGGTCCGGAACCAGGATCATGATGACGTCGGCCTCGGCGGACGCCTCGGCCGGGGTCACCACGCGCAGGCCCTGCTCCTCGGCCTTGGCCTTGGACTTGGAGCCCTCGTGCAGACCGACACGGACGTCGACACCCGAGTCGCGCAGCGACAGCGCGTGGGCGTGGCCCTGGCTGCCGTAACCAAGGACCGCGACCTTGCGGCCCTGGATGATGGACAGGTCGGCATCGTCGTCGTAGAACAGCTCGGCCACTGGGTCTTCTCCTTGGTGTGCAGGTGTTGCGTCCCACCGTACGGCGGGGTGCGTCAGTTACGTTTTCGGGTCTCGCCATGCGAGCGGCGCGGCGGGCCCGGAATGATTTATGCCGTGCGGTCGAGGGCGCGCAGTGACCGGTCGGTGATCGAGCGCGCGCCACGTCCTATGGCGATGGTGCCGGACTGGACGAGCTCCTTGATGCCGTACTGCTCCAGCATCTTGAGCATCGCCTCCAGCTTGTCGGCGCCGCCGGTCGCCTCGATCGTGACGGCCTCCGGGGAGACGTCCACGGTCTTGGCGCGGAACAGCTGGACGATCTCGACGATCTGGGAGCGGGTCTCGCTGTCGGCGCGGACCTTCACCAGGACGAGCTCACGCTGGATCGCAGCGGACGGCTCGAGTTCGACGATCTTCAGGACGTTGACCAGCTTGTTGAGCTGCTTGGTCACCTGCTCCAGGGGCAGGCCCTCGACATTCACGACGATGGTGATGCGGGAGATGTCGGGGTGTTCGGTGGTACCGACCGCGAGCGAGTCGATGTTGAAGCCGCGGCGGGAGAACAGGGCGGTGATCCGGGCGAGGACACCGGGCTTGTTCTCGACCAGGACGGAGAGCGTGTGCTTGGTGGACATGTGAGTCGGTCTCTCTCTGTCTCTCAGTCGTCTTCGTTGTCGCCGAAGTCGGGGCGGACGCCGCGGGCTGCCATGACCTCGTCGTTCGAGGTGCCGGCGGCGACCATCGGCCACACCATGGCGTCCTCGTGGACGATGAAGTCGATGACGACCGGCCGGTCGTTGATCGCGTTGGCCTCGGCGATGACCTTGTCCAGGTCGGCCGGGTCCTCGCAGCGGATCGCGTAGCAGCCCATGGCCTCGGACAGCTTGACGAAGTCCGGCACCCGGGTGCCCTTCGCCGGGACGCCGTCCGTGTCGGCACCGGTGTGCAGCACGGTGTTGGAGTACCGCTGGTTGTAGAACAGGGTCTGCCACTGGCGGACCATCCCGAGCGCGCCGTTGTTGATGATCGCGACCTTGATCGGGATGTTGTTCAGCGCGCAGGTGGTGAGCTCCTGATTGGTCATCTGGAAGCAGCCGTCGCCGTCGATCGCCCAGACCGTGCGGTCCGGCATGCCGGCCTTGGCGCCCATCGCGGCCGGGACCGCGTAGCCCATCGTGCCCGCGCCGCCGGAGTTGAGCCAGGTGGCGGGCTGCTCGTACTGGATGAAGTGCGAGGCCCACATCTGGTGCTGGCCCACGCCCGCCGCGAAGACGGTTCCCTCGGGTGCCAGTTCACCGATCCGCTGGATGACCTGCTGCGGCGAGAGGCTGCCGTCCTCCGGCAGGTCGTAGCCGACGGGGTAGGTCTCGCGCCACCGGTTGAGGTCCTTCCACCAGGCGGCGTAGTCGCCCGTCTGGCCCTCGGTGTGCTCGGCCTGGACCGCCTGGACGAGGTCGGCGATGACCTCGCGGGCGTCCCCGACGATCGGCACGTCGGCCGCACGGTTCTTGCCGATCTCCGCCGGGTCGATGTCGGCGTGGACGATCTTGGCGTACGGGGCGAAGCTGTCCAGCTTGCCGGTGACCCGGTCGTCGAACCGGGCGCCGAGGGCGACGATCAGGTCGGCCTTCTGCAGCGCGGTGACGGCGGTGACCGAACCGTGCATTCCGGGCATTCCCACGTGCAGCGGGTGGCTGTCGGGGAAGGAGCCGAGCGCCATCAGTGTGGTGGTGACGGGCGCTCCGGTGAGCTCGGCCAGCACCTTGAGTTCGGCGGTGGCCCCGGCCTTCATGACGCCGCCGCCCACATACAGCACCGGGCGCTTGGCCTGGGTGATGAGCTTGGCGGCCTCACGGATCTGCTTGGCGTGCGGCTTGGTCACCGGGCGGTAGCCGGGCAGGTCCATGGACGGCGGCCAGCTGAAGGTGGTCTTCGACTGGAGGGCGTCCTTGGCGATGTCGACGAGGACCGGGCCCGGACGGCCGGTGGAGGCGATGTGGAAGGCCTCCGCGATCGTGTGCGCGATGTCCTCGGCGCGGGTGACCAGGAAGTTGTGCTTGGTGATCGGCATCGTGATGCCGCAGATGTCGGCTTCCTGGAAGGCGTCCGTACCGATGGCGGCCGAGGCCACCTGGCCGGTGATCGCGACCATGGGCACGGAGTCCATGGCCGCGTCGGCGATCGGGGTGACCAGGTTGGTGGCGCCCGGCCCGGAGGTGACCATGCAGACGCCGACCTTGCCGGTGGCCTGCGCGTAGCCCGTGGCCGCGTGACCCGCGCCCTGCTCGTGGCGGACCAGGATGTGGCGGACCCGGGTGGAGTCCATCAGCGGGTCGTACGCCGGCAGGATGCAGCCGCCGGGGAGTCCGAATACGGTGTCGGCCCCGACTTCCTCGAGAGAGCGGATGAGGGACTGCGCGCCCGTGAGGTGCTCAACGGAGGCGGAGGACTGTCCGCCGCTACGGGCCCGCGGCTGGGGATGGTGGGCCCCGGTGGCCTGCTCGGTCATCGGCATTCTCTTCTCGAAGCTGAGGGTTTTTGCGAGTGTTTTGCGATGGTTTGCGTGGTGCCGGTGCAACAAAAAACCCCTCGTGCCGTGAGGCAAGCGAGGGGAGCGCGCCGGTGCGGTCTGCAGAGTGTCGTCGAGGGACTCTGCTTCAGCCGACGCGCTTTCCAAGTACGAGAATTCGGGTGCGCATGGCATTGACCCTCTCTCCGAGGCACTCGACGTGTCAAGTGGGTGGGACGGGCGTCTCACCATGTGAGCCGCTGAGCAGCGGGATCGAGCCGCCCGCCAGGACGGGCTGAGCAGCCGGACTGCCGGGCACCGGAAACGTGCCGCGGACCAGGGTGCGGCGCAGCCGATACTCGTCCAGCGGCCCGGAGAAGGCCATGCCCTGGCCGTGCGTACATCCCATGGCGCGCAGGGCGAGGACCTGTTCGGGGACGTCGACGCCGTCGGCCACGGACTGCATGCCGAGGTCGCAGGCGATCCGCAGCAGCCCGCTGGTGATCTTGTGCAGCCGGGCGGACTCGACGACGCCCTCGACCAGTCCGCGGTCCAGCTTCAGCACGTCGATGGGGAGCCGGCGCAGGGCGTTGATCGCGGCGTAACCGCTGCCGAAGCCGTCCAGCGCGATCCGTACGCCGAGGCGCCGCAGGGCGACCAGGCGCTGTTCGAGCTCGTCGAAGGAGACCCGCGGGTCGCTGTCGGCGACCTCGATCATCAGCGCCCCCGACGGCAGCCCGTACCGGGTGAGCAGCGCCTCCACGGAGCCGAACGGCGTCCCCTTGTCGAGCAGCCTGCGGGCGGAGAGCCGGACGGCGACGGAGACCTGGTGGCCGGCCCTGGCCCGGTCGGCGGCCTGCTCGACGGCCTCTTCGAGGAGCCAGCGGCCCAGCTCGGCGGTGCGGTCACTGTCCTCGGCCACGCGGAGGAACTCGGCGGGCGTGAACAGGATGCCCTGGGCGGAGCGCCAGCGGGCCTGTGCGGCGACCGCGGCGACGGAGCCGCTGGCCAGATGGACCACGGGCTGGTGCAGCAGCGCGAACTCGCCGTCGCGCAGGGCGGTACGCAGCCGGGCCGCCAGCTCGGAGCGGCGCACCACCTCGGCCTGCATCTGCGGGGCGTACAACTCGACGCGGTCCTTGCCGCCGGCCTTGGCGCGGTACATGGCCAGGTCGGCGTTGCGCATGAGGTCGTTGGGGGTGATGCCGGGCTCGGCGAAGGCGACCCCGATGGAGGCGGTGACCCGGACCTCTCCGGCGCCGATGCGGTAGGGCTGGGAGAGCGTGAGGCGCAGCCGGTCGGCGATCTCGTGGACCTGGTACTCGCGGGCGGCCTGGTCGCGGCTGCCGTCGCCGACGATGAGGGCGGCGAACTCGTCCCCGCCGAGGCGGGCCGCGGTGTCCCCCGCCCGGACGGACTCCGTCAGGCGGCGGGCGGCCTGGATCAGGAGCTCGTCGCCCGCCTGGTGGCCGAGCCGGTCGTTGGCCGCCTTGAAGCCGTCCAGGTCGATGAAGAGGACGGCGGTGCCCGCGTCACCCGCCCGGCGGCCGCCGAGTGCCCGGCGGACCCGGTCGGTGAAGAGCGCCCGGTTGGGCAGGTCGGTGAGCGGGTCGTGCTCCGCGTTGTGCTGCAACTGGGCCTGGAGGCGTACCCGTTCGGTCACGTCGCGGCTGTTGAGGATCAGACCGCCCTGGTGACGGTTGACGGTGGACTCGACGTTCAGCCATTCACCGGCGCCGGAGCGGAAGCGGCACTCGATGCGGGTGGTGGGTTCCTCACCCGGTGGGGCGGCGAGGAAGCGGCGCACCTCGTGGACGACCCCGCCGAGGTCCTCGGGATGGATGATCGAGGAGAGCTCGGCTCCGATGAGGTCGTCCGCCTCGCGTCCGTAGACCCCGGCGGCGGCAGGGCTGACGTAGCGGAGTATGCCGGTCGGGGCGGCGATCATGATGACATCGCTGGAGCCCTGCACCAGGGAGCGGAAGTGGTTCTCCTTCTGGGCCAGTTCATGGGTGAGGGCGATGTTGTCGACGAGCATGATGCCCTGCCGGACGACCAGCGCGAGCACCACCGTGCACCCGGTGAAGACCACGACGCGGTCCACCCGGCGGCCCTCGATGACGTTGTAGAGGATGCCCAGGGTGCAGACCGCCGCGGCGAGATACGGGGTCAGCGCGGCCAGTGATCCGGAGATGGGGCGGCTGGTGGTGCGGGGCGCGAGCCGCTGCCGGTCGGTGTCCTCCTCGTCCCGGGCGACACCCCAGGGGGCGTAGGCGAGGAGCAGCGATCCGGCGAACCAGCCGGCGTCGAGCAACTGGCCCGACTGATAGGTCTGCCGGAGCAGCGGCGAAGTGAACAGCGCGTCGCACAGGACGGTGAGGGCCAGCGCGGCGATGGCGGTGTTCACCGCGGCGCGGTTGACGCTGGAGCGCCGGAAGTGCAGCGCGAGCACCATGGAGACCAGCACGATGTCGAGCAGCGGATAGGCCAGCGAGAGTGCCGCGCGGGCCACGCTGGCACCCTCGACGTCCGCCAGGTGCGCGGTGTGGGCGAGAGCGAGGCTCCAGGAGAGCGTGAGGAGCGATCCGCCGATCAGCCAGGAGTCGAGAGCCAGACAGACCCAGCCGGCCCGGGTGACGGGGCGCTTGGCGAGGACGAGCAGTCCGACGATCGCGGGCGGCGCGAAGCAGAGGAAGAAGAGGTCGGCCAGGGAGGGGCTGGGTACCTGGACCCCTCGCACGAACTCGTACCAGCCCCATACTCCGTTGCCCGCCGCCGCCATCAGGGAGGAGAGCGAGAACAGCAGCCAGGCAGGCCGGAACCTGTTGTCCGCGGAGCGCGCGAACAGGAAGCAGGAGACGGCGGCGATCAGGGCGGCCGCGCTCAGGCCGAAGTCCCCCATGAACACCGCGAGTCGCTCCGCGCCCCAGCCCACGGCCCCGCCCACGGCGTATCCCGCGCAGACGAGGCCGAGGAGGAGCCGGGGGACCATCGCGGGCGCCCGGTCCACGGCCGGCCGGCGGGCCAGGAATGCCCCGCGGGCGCTCGCCGGCGCGCTCACCGGGGTGCCCCCGACGGCGCCGGACGGCTGCGGCGCCGGCGCACCGGACGCGCCGTCGGCAGCCGTCGGCCGCCCTGCCGTGTCGGATCGTTCGCCCATCGGCCGTACATCGCCCGTCGCCCCCTCGCGTGTGGCTTCCTCCCCGGCGCCGCCCCTTCCACGGCGCAGTCCCCCTTTCGGGACGATACACCAGACCCGTCACACAGGGACATAGTTCCTCTACTCTCCGTGACGACCTGCACAGTTGTGGGCACGGAGGGGAACGGGACGCGCTCGCAGCGTGTTCAGCCGGTGGTGCGCACGACGTTGTGCACCGGCTCTCCCGCGGCGAAACGGCTGAGCTGTCCGGCGAGCAGACGCTTCGCGCGCGGCTTGAACGCCGAGGTGCTCCCGCCGACATGCGGAGTGATGAGGACGTTCGGAGCATGCCAGAGGGAGTGGCCGGAAGGGAGCGGTTCCGGGTCGGTGACGTCGAGGGCGGCATGCAGTCGGCCGGACTCGAGTTCGGCCAACAGGGCCTTGGTGTCGACGACACCGCCGCGGGCCACGTTCACCAGCAGCGCCCCGTCCGGCATCGCGGCGAGGAAGTCCGCGCCGACCAGCCCCTGCGTGGACGGGTTCAGCGGGGTGGACAGAATGACGATGTCGGCCTCGGGCAACAGGGCGGGCAGGTCGTCGAGCGTGTGTACGGGCCCGCGTGCGGTTGTCCGTGCAGAGCGCGCGACGCGCGCCACCCGCGCACACTCGAAGGGTGCGAGCCGGTCCTCGATGGCCGAGCCGATCGATCCGTACCCGACGATCAGCACGGACTTGTCGGCGAGCGCCGGGTAGAAGCCGGACCGCCACTCCTCCTTGTCCTGGCCGTGCACGAATCCGGGGAACCCGCGCAGCGAGGCGAGGATCAGCGCGAGGGTGAGCTCGGCGGTGGAGGCCTCGTGGACCCCCTTGGCGTTGCACAGCCGTACGCCCGCGGGCAACAGACCGAGGCCGGGCTCCACATGGTCGATGCCCGCGGAGAGCGTCTGCACGACCTGGACGCCGCCCATGTCGCGCAACGGACGGACCGCGACCGCCGGTCCCTTCATGTAGGGAACGACGTAGAAGGCGCACTGCGCGGGGTCGGCGGGGAAGTCCTGCCCGCCGTCCCAGAAGCGGTAGTTGAGACCCTCGGGGAGCCCCTCGATCTCATCGGCCTCGAAGGGCAGCCATACGTCGGGAACATCGGCGGAGTGCATGGTGGAAGTCATGGTCAGGAGGCTATGCGAAGCCCGGCGGGACGCAGAGGTTAGCTTGGGGGGTGCGGTGCGAGGGAGGGTTCGGGGAGTTGGAGCGCAGAAGTCTGGGTGCGGCGGCGCTCGCCGTGGGTGCGGTCGGTCTCGGCTGCATGCCGATGAGCTGGGCGTACAGCGCCTCGCACCGGCGTGGGGACGAGGCGTTGCGCGCGGTGCACGCGGCGTTGGACGCGGGTGTCGACCTGCTCGACACGGCCGACATGTACGGGCCGTTCACCAATGAGCTGCTGGTGGGACGGGCGCTGAAGGGGCGCCGCGAGCAGGCCTTCGTCTCCACCAAGTGCGGGCTGCTGGTGGGCGACCAGCACATCGTGGCCAACGGCCGGCCCGGCTACGTACGCCGGGCCTGCGACGCCTCGCTGCGGCGCCTGCAGACGGACGTGATCGATCTGTACCAGCTCCACCGGGCCGACCCCGAGGTGCCCGTCGAGGAGACCTGGGGCGCGATGGCGGAGCTGGTGAACGCGGGCAAGGTGCGGGCCCTCGGGCTGTGCGCGGTCGGTGCCAGGGCCGGGCGCCGGCGCGGAGCGCGTATGCACGACGAAACGATCCGGCAGCTGGAGCGGGTCCAGCAGGTCTTTCCCGTGAGCGCGGTGCAGGCGGAACTCTCGGTGTGGTCCCCGCAGGCACTGGAGGCGCTCCTTCCGTGGTGTGCGGCGCGCGGGGTCGGGGTACTGGCCGCGATGCCGCTGGGCAGCGGATATCTGACGGGGACGCTCACACCGGGGCAGGGTTTCGAGCCGGAGGATCTGCGGGCCAGGCATCCGCGGTTCACCGCCGAGATGATGGCCGCGAACCAGCCGGTGGTGGTGGGGCTGCGTCGGGTCGCGGAACGGTACGGGGCGACGCCGGCACAGGTGGCGCTGGCCTGGGTGCTGCGGCAGGGCCCCCAGGTGGTTCCGGTGCCGGGGACCAAGCACGAGCGGTGGGCCGTCGAGAACGCGGGGGCGGCCGGGCTGACGCTGACGGCGCAGGACCTCGACGAGATCGAACGGCTGCCGGCGGCGCGGGAGTCGTGGGACTGAGCGCCGGTACCCGGCCGTTGGCGGGTGAAGTCCGATCGCCGAGCGAGAAAGTCCGCGGGCTTCGGGAACCCTGGGCGCGGCTGCGGTGTAAGAAACAGTGGACAGGCGGTCGTCGAAGGGGTCGGTGCTGTGCGCGGTGCGAGGTTCGGATCAGTGCGGGAACCGGTGGGGCGTCGCGCGACGCCCCACGGGAGTGGTCACGGCGCGCGGCGGGGTGCGGTGGCCGTGCTGGCGGCCGGCGCCCTGATGTTCGGCGCGGGGTGTTCCTCGCAGGAGGGGGTCGAGAGCACGGCGGGCCAGGGCATGAGCTCACCGGCCGGATCGTCCGCGCCCCCGTCGAGCCGGGCGGCATCCCCGTCCCCGTCGCCGTCGGCCTCGCGCCCTCCGGCCGATCTGCCGCCCGCGAAGGGCTCGGCGAAGGTGGTGTCGACCCTCACGGAGGGCCTGGACTCGCCCTGGGGTCTCGCGGAGCTGCCGGACGGCGATCTGCTGGTCTCCTCGCGCGACAAGGGGACGATCACCCGGATCAACGCGAAGAGCGGGAAGAAGACGCTGCTGGGCACCGTCCCGGGGGTGGCACCGGCCGGCGAGGGCGGGCTGCTGGGCCTCGCCGTCTCCCCCGACTACGGCACGGACCATCTGGTGTACGCGTACTTCACCACCGCTTCGGACAACCGCATCGCCCGCATGCTCTACGACGAGGACGGGACGACCCCCGGTCAGCTGCTGGGCGCCCCGGACACGATTCTGCGGGGCATCCCGAAGGGGGCCATCCACAACGGCGGCCGGATCGCCTTCGGCCCGGACCGCATGCTGTACGCGGGCACCGGTGAGACGGGGGACGACGGTCGCGCACAGGACAAGGAGTCACTGGCAGGCAAGATCCTGCGGATGACCCCGGACGGTGAGCCGCTGCACGGCAATCCGCAGGCCGACTCCGTGGTGTATTCGTACGGTCACCGCAATGTGCAGGGTCTGGCGTGGGACGGCCACAAGCAGCTGTGGGCGGCGGAATTCGGCCAGGACACCTGGGACGAACTGAACCGGATCGTGCCGGGCGGGAACTACGGCTGGCCCGAGGCCGAGGGCAAGGCGGGCAAGGCCGGATTCATCGACCCCGTGGCACAGTGGAAGACGTCCGAGGCGTCCCCGAGCGGTATCGCCTTCGCCAAGGGTTCGATCTGGATGGCCGGTCTGCGGGGTGAGCGGCTCTGGCGGATTCCGCTGTCCGGTACGGCTGACAAGGAACCGCTGGCGGCACCCCAGTCGTTCCTGGGAGGGAAGTACGGCCGTCTGCGCACCGTGCTCGCGGCGGGCGGCAACAGGCTCTGGATCGTGACGAGCGAGACGGACAGCCGCGGCACCCCGAAGCCGGGAGACGACAGGATCCTGGTGGCCGAGGTGCGTTAGGGCCTTGCGGCCGGTGGCTACAGCAGGCGGAAGGGTGCGCGGCCCGTGTTCAATTTCTTCGAGGAACTCTTCGCCCCCGGTCGCAAGCACACCGCCGAGGAGCAGAAGCGGCTGGAGCTGACCCGGGTGGATCTCGGCATCGGTGACCCCGCGCGCGGCCCCATCGACCTGACCTCGGGCAAGGTCGTCGTCCGCCGCCGTGACGAGGACGGGGACGGGGACCCCGGTGAGACGGACGGGGACCGCGGCGACCCGGACGGCGGCGATGCGGACGGCGGCGGATCCGGAGGCGACGGGGGCGGTGGGGCCGACGGGGGCGACGCCTGATGCCGCCCGCGTCGCCGTGACGCGCGCCCCGGGCCCGGTCTCCGGTACGACACGGTCTACGACCCCTTCGGCTCCCGGTACAGCCGCAGCCGGTGGGCGAGTGCGGCCGCCTCGCCGCGGCCGGTGACGCCGAGCTTGGCCAGGATGTTGGAGACGTGCACGCTCGCGGTCTTGGGCGAGATGTAGAGCTCCTCGGCGATCCTGCGGTTGGTGTGGCCGGCCGCCACGAGGCGGTGCACGTCCTGCTCGCGCGGGGTCAGCCCGAAGGACTCCACCGCGGCGGCTGCCGCGGCCCTGAGCTGATCCTCCGAGTGGTCCTGGCCGCCCTGCTCGTCGCCGTGGTCCGGGACGGTCACGGCGACCGGAATCGCGTCGCCGAAGGCCCCTGCGGAGCCGTGAGCGGCGTCCGGATCGGTGAGGGTGATGCGGGCGCGGCCTGCCAGCAGCTCGATGGTCTCGGTCAGCGGGCGCGCCCCGAGGCTCCGGGCGGTGCCGTGGGCGTCGCGCAGCAGCACGGTGGCCGCGGTCCGGTCGCCGGAGGCGATGAGCAGCGCCTCGGCCCAGCGGTGGCGGATCTGCGCCAGTTCGTACGGGCGGTGCAGCGGCATGAATGCCTGGGCGGCGCGGGACCAGTGCTCCGGGGTGTCGAGGCCTTCGGCCCGGGCCAGTTCGGCGTCGATCAGCACACCGTAGGCGGCCCATACGGGGACGAGCGCCGGCAGCCGCTTGAGGTGGCTCCGCACGAGGGCGAGGATGCCAGGCCGGCCCGGTTCGGTGGCCGGCAGTCCCCGGGCGTCGGCCTCGGCAGCCGCGACGACGTGCAGCAGCGGGAAGGCGTACCGCTGGGTGCCGGTCGGGAAGCCCTCGGCCGCCTGGGCCTCGAAGGCCGCCCGCGCCTCGGGGAGGTTCCCCTGCTGCACGGCGATGGTGATGGTGTGGCGGACGATGTTGATGACGTGCTGCGGCTGCGGGTCGCTGGAGCCGAAGCCCCTTCTCGTCAGCGCCAGTTGCCGTTCCGCCTCGGCGATGTCCCCGCGCGCCAGGGCCACTTCGGTGCGGCGTGCGGCTACCAGCGCCTGGGGCTTGCGGGACAGCGCCTTGCGGGCGGCGGCCTCCGTGGTGGCAAGGGACTCGTCCCAGCGGCCGAGGGAGAACAGCGACATCGCCTGGTTGGTACGGGCCCAGGCCTCCATGTCCGCGACACCGTGGCTGTGACAGCCCTCGATGCCGTGGTCGGCGGCGGCCACCGCGTCCAGCGAGCGGCCCATGGCTTCGAGGGTGGAGGGCAGGTTGATGCCGGCACGCCCCATGATGCCGACGAGACCCAGCTCATCGGCCCGGTCGCGGACGGCGTACATCTCCGCGATGCCCTCGTCGACGGCTCCGGCGTCGGCGTTCAGCCAGCCGCGGGTCAGCCGCGCGTGCAGCTCGATGTACTCGTCGCCGACCAGCCGGGCGTACTCCACGGCCCGGTCGGCGGCGGCAAGCGTCTCGGCGCCGGGCCGGTGCAGGGCGCCCCAGCCGGCCACGCTCGTCAGAACGTCCGCGTGCACTGCGGACGGGGGCAGACCGCGGACCAGTTCCTCGGCCGTGGCCAGTTCGTCCCAGCCGTCGCCCCGGGTGAGGTCCTGGACCAGACGGGAGCGCTGGACCCAGAACCAGGCGGCGCGCAGGGCGTCGTCCTCGCCCTCCAGGACGCGCAGGGCCTTCTTGCAGAGAGTGAGGGCCCGTTCGCGCTCGCCGCCGAAGCGGGCGGCCACGGTGGCTTCGGCCATCAGATCGAGATGTCTCAGCGGGGTGGAGCCGTCACGGCCGCAGGCCGGATAGACCTCGGCGTAGTCGATGGGGCGCAGCGTACCGCGTATCGCCTCGGGAACGTCGTCCCACAGTTCCATCGCCCGCTCCAGCAGCCTCAGTTGCTCGGCGTAGGCGTTGCGGTGGCGGGCCTCCACCGAGGCCTTCAGTACGGCGGGCAGCGCCTTGGCCGGGTCGTGCGCCCCGTACCAGTAGCTGGCCAGGCGCGTGGCGCGCTCGCCGTCGCGGACGAGGGCGGGGTCGGCCTCCAGGGCCTGGGCGTAGCGGCGGTTGAGCCGGGAGCGTTCGCCCGGGAGCAGGTCGTCGCTGACGGCTTCGCGGACCAGGGAGTGCCGGAAGCGGTAGCCGTTGCCCTCCGGGGTGGTGAGCAGCAGATTGGCGCCGACGGCTCCGCGCAGGGCTTCGATGAGCTCGTCCTCGGCGAGGCCGGCTACGGCGGCCAGCAGTTCGTACTCGACGGTGGAACCGCCCTCGGCGACGATGCGGGCGACTCTCTGGGCGTCGTCGGAGAGCGCCTCGACACGGACGAGGAGGAGGTCGCGCAGGGAACCGGGCAGCCCGGCCCCGTCGCCGCACTCCAGGCTGCAGGCGAGCTCCTCGACGAAGAAGGCGTTGCCGTCGGAACGCTCGAATATCTCGTCCACCAGGGCGGGTTCGGGGGTGCCCGCGAGAATGCCGGTGAGCTGGCGGCGGACCTCGGCCCGGCTGAACCGGGAGAGCTCGATGCGGCGCACGGTACGCAGCCGGTCCAGTTCGGCCAGCAGGGGGCGCAGCGGGTGGCGGCGGTGGATGTCGTCGGCCCGGTAGGTGCCGATCACGACGAGGCGGCCGCTGCGCAGCGTACGGAAGAGGTAGGCGAGCAGGTGCCGGGTCGAGGAGTCGGCCCAGTGCAGGTCCTCCAGGACGAGCACGACGGCGCGGTCCGCGGAGATGCGCTCCAGGAGTCTGGCGGTGAGCTCGAAGAGACGGGCGGTGCCGTGCTCGTCGGCCGCGTCCCGGCCTGCCTCACCGAGCTCCGGAAGGAGCCGGGCCAGTTCGCCCTCCTGGCCCGCGCAGGCGGCGGCCATCTCCTCGGGCAGGGTGCGGCGCAGGGCGCGCAGGGCGGTGGAGAAGGGGGCGTACGGCAGGCCGTCGGCTCCGATCTCGACGCAGCCGCCGACGGCGACGACGGCCTCGCGGCGGACCGCAACCGCGAGGAACTCCTCGACCAGGCGGGTCTTGCCCACGCCCGCCTCGCCGCCGACGAGCAGCGCCTGCGGCTCGCCGCCACCGCCGGCCGGGGCGGTGGTGGCGGCGGCGAGCGCGTCGGTGAGCGCGCCGAGTTCACGTGCGCGGCCGACGAACACGGGACTGACTGACCTGGTCTCCACGTCGCCGAGCATCGCACACGGGTCCGACAGCGCGGAGCCGGGAAGCCGGACAGGCACGGTCGTCCGGCCTTACGCGGCGTGCGCGAACCGTTCCCGGTCCCTGTTCGCGCTCACCGTCCTCTCGCGTTCCTGGCGTGCGGAGATGCGCGCCGCCTTGCCGGCGCGGCGGGCCTCCCGGACGAGCCG
This sequence comes from Streptomyces sp. NBC_00464, assembly GCF_036013915.1. NCBI lineage: Bacteria > Bacillati > Actinomycetota > Actinomycetes > Kitasatosporales > Streptomycetaceae > Streptomyces > Streptomyces sp. NBC_00464. The sequence goes on from NZ_CP107899.1 coordinate 1,793,540, forward strand.
CTCGTTGTCGGCGCGGCGGACGAGTTCGGCTGCCATGATCTTGTGGAGTTCCAGCTCGTACATGTGATTCCCCCTGAGGACGGGCCCGTTGGGCCTCGGTGGCGGCAGTGCTTCTGCCGTGCCACCACTGTCGTCCCCCAGGGGGTGGTGCCGCATCGGGCGAGTTCCGCATCTGTGGCGGCCGGGGGCCTTAGGGAGGGACTTACGCCACCGCACGGACCCGGCCGGGGCGCCCCGCGCGTGCCTTAGGCCACGCCGCGGGGTGACGTACGGGAGGAACCGTGACCTCCGCAGGCGGACAGCCCCGGATCGAGTCCGTGCCGTCCAACCGCCGTCTGCCGTGCGGCGCCTAACCTGCCGTCGTCGGCGCCGTCGGCAGGGCGACGATGAGGTCGAAGTACATGCACACGGCGATCAGGAGGCCCAGGACGCCGAGGGCGATTCCCCCCTTGGCGACCGCGCGGATCCAGCCCGGCTGCGGGTGCGCGGACGGGGCGCCGAACGCCGGACGGACCAGGACGTAGGTGCCGACGAGCAGCGCGAGCAGGCCGAAGATGCCGTTGACCAGCGCGGTGGCGTGCCATGCGTCACCGTAGATCTCGGAGATCTGCTGTGCGGCGGAGCCACCGGACGAGGTCTTCATCTGTCCGATCAGCGTCTCGCGCTCGGCGGCGACCCGGCCGCTCCAGGCTCCGGTGAGGGAGACGATGCCCAGCCCGACGGAGACGACTGCCGCGGCGGCGGTGGCGAGGCCGGAGGACTCCTTGTCCGACTCGTCGTCGTCCAGCTCCAGGTCGACGTCGAGGTCCTGCTCCGGGTCGAGATCCTGCTCCGCGCCGGACTCCGGGCCCGCCTTGTCGAGTCGCGTCTCCGTGCCGCTGGTCGCGGCGGCGTCGGTGGCGGCCTTCTCGGTGGTGGTCTTCTCGGCCGCCTGGTCGGCTGTCGTCTTCTCGGTGGTCGTCTTCTCGGTGGTCTTCGACTCGCCGTCGCCCTCGGCGACGGGAGCGGTGGGGGTGGTGGGAGTAGTGGGGGTGGTGGAGTTCATCTGCCGCACGCTAGGTGGCGCAGATGAGAGCCCCCTTAACGCACCCGGCAGCGCAGGTGGCCCCATGGAGGTTTACGCACTGCCCTCGCCTCTGACCTGCTGATTCTTCCCTCAGCCGGATGTTGACCAGCGCCCGGGACGCAGGCGATAGTGACCCGCGGCCGATGACGTTCGGCCTGTTCACCAGGGGTGGGGACATATGCGGGACATCACAGAGGCCGATCCGGTGCGCTCCATGGCGGACGAGCGGGAAACGGCGACAGCGCACGCCGGAGCGGCCCTGCTCGCCGGACGGCTCGCCGTCGCCAGAGCCGGTGCGGAAGAGGCCCTGGAACGGTTCGGGCCCGGTCCTGACCTCTACGCGATGCTGGGCCGTGCCCATGCGGCCGAGGAAGCCGACGATCACGACGACAGCGCCGATACCGTCTACCGACGCGGTCTGGCCGCGTTTCCCGACGATCTCGATCTGCTCGCCGGGTACGCCGAACTGTGCCTGCGCGCCGATTCCTTCGACCGTCCCGCCCGGCACGGCCGCGGTCCCGATCTGCTGGCGCGTCTGCGCGAGGTGGCTCCTGGTTCACCCCAGACGCTCCGCGTCGAGCAGACCGCGGCCGGCCAGGGCCGGCTCTCCGCCCCATCCGGGACAAAGACACTGTCACCGTCCCGGATGCAGCGCCACGATGCCCATGATGCGCTGACCACGGCTCCGGACCTCGCCACTGCCGTGCAGCTGGCGCAGGAGCAGTCGGAGCAGGACCCGCACGAGCTGCGCCTGGCGGTTCGTGCCGAGACCCTTGCCGCGCTCGCCGGGCCCGGCAGGGGGCTGCTCCTCCGGATTCTGCGGGCGCCGTTGGTCAGCCTGTCCCTGTGCGCCGTGCTCGTGAGCGCGATCGCGCTGGCCCACCCGGCGCTCCACCTGCCGGTGTGGGTTCTGCTGCTCGTTCCGGTCGTCTGCCTTCCGCACCGCCTGCTCTCCCTCGTGCTGCATGGCGCCCGCAGGCGGGCGGAGAGGCGTGTGCTGGTCACGCCGCCGAATGCCGGGCCCGTCGGGGATGCCCAGCCGGCAACGGCCGGCGTGCCGGAGGCCGCCTCCGAGCAGGACGCCGGCCCGGTACATGTGCCGGCCGTCCCGCTCGCGCACCCCCCGCTGCTGCCGGTTCCGGCGCCCTCCCGCCGCGAGCGTGCGGTCGCCCTCACCGCCGCGGCCGTGATCGTCGCGTCCGTGGCGGGCTCCGTACTCTGGTCGAACGCCCAGTACCGGTCCTACCCGCGGTACACGGCAGCGGGGCCTGCCGCCTTCCATGGCGCCCCGCTGATCACCGGCCATCCCCTTCGGGCAAGTCTTGAATCGACCGCGGCCCGCATGTGGAACACGGCGGACGGCCGGACGTTCTCGTACGTGTACGCGGATTCGCCCCAGGCACTCGTGCCCGTCGCTGTCGTCTCCGGCGTCACCGGCGACTTCCACGACACATCGGGCGAAGCTGTCAGGGCCTTGGAGGAGGGACTGCGGTACATCGGCATTACCCCCCTGAGCACCTGGAACGCCGACCCGGGCCGACTCGGCGGCCGACTGAGGTGCGTCACCTTCGCAGCTCTGCTCGGCGACAGCACTGCCTGCTCATGGGCCGACAAGGGCAGTATCGCCATCATCGTGCTCTACGAAGCGGACCTGGACCGCGAAGCGGCGACCTCCTCCGCACGTGCACTGCGCGAGGCGATCCTGCACCGGACCGGCTGACCGCGAGCGGGCTGTCCCGGGCTCGGGTCGGGCTCCCGGCCCGAGTCAGTGCACGCGCTCAGCGGCCTCGGCGACTTCGCCGCTCCCGGCCTCACTCGCGTACGCCTCCGGAATGTCCGCACGCGGCGCACCGCAGTCGGGCGGTTCGATGCTGATGCGCGGCAGCCGCCGGTCCAGCCACCCGGGCAGCCACCAGTTCGCGCCGCCCAGCAGGTGCATCAGGGCGGGGACCAGCAGGGTGCGCAGGACGAAGGCGTCCAGGGCCACCGCTGCGGCCAGCGCGATGCCGAACATCGCGATGACCCGGTCGCCGCTGAGCACGAAGGCGAGAAAGACCGAGATCATGATCACGGCGGCGGAGTTGATCACCCGGCTGGTCTCGGCGAGGCCGACCCGGACCGCCCGCCGGTTGTCTCCGGTCTCCAGCCACTCCTCGTACATCCGGCCGACCAGGAACACCTGGTAGTCCATCGAGAGACCGAAGAGCACGGACACCATGATCACCGGCAGGAAGGGCTCGATGGGCCCCGAGCTGCCGAGGCCCAGCAGTTCGCTCCCCCAGCCCCACTGGAAGATCGCGACGACGACACCGAACGAGGAGGCCACCGCCGCCACGTTCATCACCGCCGCCTTCAACGGGATGCCGACCGACCTGAAGGCCATCAGCAGCAGCAGACAGCCGAGTCCCACCACGACGCCGATGAAGAGCGGGAGCTTGCCGATGATGATCTGGGCGAAGTCGTCGTAGCTGGCCGTCACACCGCCCACATGGGCCTGGAGCGAGGTGTTCTCGGAGGCCTTCGGCAGGACGTCGGTCCGCAGCCGGTCCACGAGCTCGCTGGTCTGCCGGGACTGCGGAGCCGAGTCCGGGACGACGGTGACATACGCGGTGTCGCCGCTGGAGTTGTAGGTCACGGGGTAGGCCCAACTGACCCCGTCGGTGGCGCGCAGCGTCGCGGGCAAGGTGTCCATCGCGAGACGGTCGTCGGCGCCGTCCAGGTGTGCGGCGACGGTCAGCGGGCCGTTGACGCCGGGACCGAATCCGCTCGCCAGCAGGTCGTACGCCTGCCGGGTGGTCGAGGACTTCGCGTTGTTGCCCTGGTCGGAGCTGCCCAGGTGCAACGAGAAGGTGGGGAGCGCGAGGACCAGCATCACGACGACGGCGAGGCCGCCGAGCAGTTTGGGGTGGCGTTCCACGAAGGCGGACCAGCGGGCCGCGAAGCCGGTGGGCGGCGCCGGCTGCGGGCCGTGCTCGGCCAGCCGTCTGCGCTCGCGTCGGCTCAGCGCCCGCATGCCGATGAGCGACAGCAGCGCGGGCAGCAGCGTCACGGAGGCCGCGACGGTCAGCACGACGGTGAGCGAGGCCGCGATGGCGACGCCGTTGAGGAAGCTCAGCCGCAGGATCAGCATGCCGAGGAGCGCGACGCAGACGGTGGCGCCGGCGAAGACGACGGCCCGGCCGGTCGTCGCGACCGCGTGCTGCGCGGCCTCGGGTACGGTCATGCCGCGCCGCAGCCCTCTGCGGTGCCGGGTGACGATGAAGAGCGCGTAGTCGATGCCGACACCGAGCCCCACCAGCATGCCCAGCATGGGCGCGAAGTCGGCGACGGTCATCAGGTGTCCGAGGAGCACGATGCCCGCGTACGCCGTGCCGACCGAGACGAGGGCCGTGGCGATGGGCAGCAGGCTGGCGGCGAGCGATCCGAAGGCGAGGAAGAGCACGACGGCGGCGACGGCCACCCCGACGGCCTCGCTGAGATGGGCGGCCGGCGCCTCGGTGAGGGCTATGGCGGAGCCGCCCAACTCGACCTGGAGGTGCTCGCCCGCGGCGGCCTTCGCGGTGTCGACGACGGCCTGGGCCTGCCCGGCCGGCACGTCGTCCGCCTGCCGGTCGAAGGTGACGGTGGCGTAGGCGGTGTGCCCGTCGGGGCTGATCTGCCCGGAGCCGGGATCCGCGTAGGGCCCGCTGACGGCTCCCACGCCCGGTAGCCGCTCGACGGCGTGCAGGGTGGCGGTCATCTTCTGGGTGACGTCGGCGGCCCGCACGGTGGAGTCGTCGGTGTGCCAGACGATGGTGTCGGTGTCACCGCCGAGATCCGTGAATCCGTTCTTCAGCAGCTCGGCAGCCCGTCCGGACTCGGTGCCGGGGGCCTCGTAGTCGTTGGAGTAGGCGGAACCCGCGAACCCCGCTGCGGCCGCTGTGCCGCCGAGAGCGAGCAGCCAGATGAGGACGGCGAGGAGACGGTGCGTGACGCACCAGCGGGCGATGGCAGCCAAGGGACGTACTCCCTGCGGGTTCGTGGCCTCGACGCGGGTTCGGCAGAACCGTCCGCGCGAGAACGCATGACCTTGAGTGCCGTCACTCTGACAGCCAACTGTGATCATTTGCCCGTTTCGTGGCGTTACTCACAGGGGTTGGATCCACATATGGGCGACATGAGCACCGCCGTACGGCGGGGGCGCCCGCACGGCGCGGGAGCGGTCGCACGGCCCTCACCGGCGCGCGCTCCCCGGCCGGAAGCCGCCGTGCGCGGGAAGCCGGCCCCTGTCTCCGTTGACCGCGGCCGCACGCACGCGGCAATCTTATGAATCGTCAATTACCGTCTCTGGGGAGCCCAGTTGAACAGTGCGTCGCACCACATCGGACCGGATGCGGCTCCGGACAGATACCGACTGCTCAATTCCATCGGACGGGGTGGCGAAGCCGTCCTCTACCGGGCGGAGATAGAGCTGGGCGGGGCGCCCGAGACCGTGGTCGTGAAGGTCCTGGACTCGAAGACCACGATCACCATCGAGCAGTTCCACCGGCTGAGCGCGAAGTGGCGGGAGCAGGCGGAGTTACTGCGGTTCGTGAACCGGCCCGGTGTCGTCGGCGTACGCGAGCACTTCGAGGGGCCGCCGATCCACGGAGCCGGGGACGCCTCGACCGCTGCGGGGCGGGCCCTGGTCCTGGTCATGAACCATGTGGACGGTCTCGACCTGCGGGACTGGCGCGCCGAGCGGACCCTCGCCAGTCACGCCGAGCGCCGGGAGGTGCTGCGGACGCTCGAACAGCTCGCGGACGTGCTGGACTGGCTGCACTCGGGCCGGGCGACGCCGTCCGGGCGCACCGTCGTCCACGGCGACCTGTCCCCCGGCAACGTGATGGTCGACGCGCACGGTCAGGCCACGCTCGTCGACTTCGGCCTGAGCAAGCTGACCGCGGACCACCAGACGGCCGAGGTCTGGTTCACCCCCGGCTACGCGGCCCCCGAGGTCTTCGACGGCAAGCGGACACCGAACACCGACCGGTACGCGTTCGGCGCGATCGCCTACTTCCTGCTCAGCGGCCAGGCCCCGCCCAGCACCCCCGAGCAGCTGCGCGCCGCGCTGCGCGCCCTCCCCCAGGTGGCCGCCGCGACTCCGGAGCGCTGCGAGCGCATCCTGTCCGTCTGCGCGGCCGAACCGGACGGGCGGCCGGAGAGCCTGTCCGCGTGGGTGAAGGACGTGCGCTCGGCCGTGGTGTCGACCACGGTCACCGGGTCCTCGGCACGCGACGCGGTACCGGGGCCGGGGGCGGCCGGGGAGTCCGTACGGGACACGCCGCCGGCTGTCGCTCCCGCACTCATCCCCCCTCCGCCGCTGCTCCCGCCGCCGGGAGGCTTTGTCGCCGCTCCCCCTCCGGCGCCCAGCACGCCGCCCCCCGCGGCGGCGGACAGCTCTCAGTCCGTCTTCCCGCCGCCGATCACCGCCTCGTCGGATCCGGGGGTGTCCCCGCCCTCGACGGTGAACCCCGACACCGCGACGGCGGCCTTCGCCTCTCCGGGCCTCTCCCCGGAACCGGACCTCCCCCGCCAGACCCTGCACACTCCGCCGTCTGCACCGAAGAAGAAGCGCCGACTGCTGAAGATCGCGCTGCCGGTGGTGGCCGCGATGGTCTGCGCCGGGCTGGGTGCTTGGGGTGTGCTGGCGCTGCAGGACGACAACGACCAGGGCAACAAGGGCTCGGGCGCCACCGACACCCGGACGTCCCTCACGCCCACCCCTTCGGCAACCGGGCAGGAAACCCCCGATGCCCCGGCGGACACACCCGTCGCGGAGCCCGGCTCGGAGGACGACGACCTGTCGTCCACGTCCCCGGAAGCATCGACGCCCGGCTCCGTGGAGGACGTCTCGCAGGTCTCACTGACCACGATGAGCACGGTGGCCGAGCCCCAGTCGTTCACGGTGGGTTCCGCGAAGCTCAACACGCAGGTGCACAACGATGCCTTCGTGGCCACGCCGGAGTGCGACACGAAGCCGTACATGGAGTTCGACCTCGGCCGGGCCTGGACGACGTTCGAGCTGACAGCGGGAGTCGACGACGGCTCGAACTACGAATCCGGCCGGCTGACCATCAAGGTCGACGACACGACCCTGTGGGTGGGCACTCTGGAGCTGGGCAAACCCCAGAAACTGTCCCTGAAGGTGAAGAACGCGCTGCGCCTGCGCATCGGCATCGACGAGAACTGTGACGGCGCGAACCTCGCCCTCGGCACCCCCATGCTGAAGCGCTGACAGCCGCGAAGGGGCGGTGCGCCCGGTGGAGAACCGGATGCACCGCCCCTTCGCGGTCGTACGGGAAGACGTCAGCCCTCGACGCCGAGCTTCTCCAGGATCAGCTCGCGCACCCGGGCCGCGTCCGCCTGGCCACGGGTGGCCTTCATGACGGCGCCGACGAGGGCACCGGCGGCCGCGACCTTGCCACCACGGATCTTGTCCGCGATCGCGGCGTTGCCCGCGATGGCCTCGTCCACGGCCGTGGACAGCGCGCCCTCGTCGGAGACGACCTTCAGGCCGCGCTTCTCGACGACGGTGTCCGGGTCGCCCTCGCCCGCGAGGACACCCTCCAGGACCTGGCGGGCCAGCTTGTCGTTGAGATCGCCGGAGGCGACGAGCTCGGCGACCCTGGCGACCTGCGTGGGGGTGACACCCAGCTCGTCGAGGGCGCGGCCGGTCTCGTTGGCGTTACGGGCCAGCTCACCCATCCACCACTTGCGGGCCTGGTCCGACGGGGCACCCACCTCGGTCGTGGCCACGATCAGGTCGACCGCGCCCGCGTTGAGGATGGACTGCATGTCGTGCTCGGAGACACCCCACTCCTCCTTGAGCCGGGCGCGGCGCAGCCGCGGCAGCTCGGGAAGCCCCTTGCGGAGCTCCTCGACCCACTCCCGGGCCGGGGCGACCGGCACCAGGTCGGGCTCGGGGAAGTAGCGGTAGTCCTCGGCGTTGTCCTTGATGCGGCCGGCCGTGGTGGAGCCGTCCTCCTCGTGGAAGTGCCGGGTCTCCTGCACGATCGTGCCGCCCGAGTTCAGCACCGCGGCGTGGCGCTGGATCTCGAAGCGGGCGGCGCGCTCGACGGAACGCAGCGAGTTCACGTTCTTCGTCTCGGAGCGGGTACCGAACGCCTCACGGCCGTGCGGGCGCAGCGACAGGTTCACGTCGCAGCGCATCTGGCCCATCTCCATGCGGGCCTCCGAGACGCCGAGCGCCTTGATGAGCTCGCGGAGCTCGGCGACGTACGCCTTGGCGACCTCGGGGGCGCGTGCGCCCGCTCCCTCGATCGGCTTGGTGACGATCTCGATGAGCGGGATGCCTGCGCGGTTGTAGTCGAGCAGGGAGTGGGACGCGCCGTGGATGCGGCCGGTGGCACCGCCGACGTGCGTCGACTTGCCGGTGTCCTCCTCCATGTGGGCGCGCTCGATCTGCACCCGGAAGATCTCCCCGTCCTCCAGCTGGACGTCCAGATAGCCGTCGAAGGCGATCGGCTCGTCGTACTGGGAGGTCTGGAAGTTCTTCGGCATGTCCGGATAGAAGTAGTTCTTCCGGGCGAAGCGGCACCACTCGGCGATCTCGCAGTTCAGCGCGAGACCGATCTTGATGGCGGACTCGACGCCGATCTCGTTCACGACCGGCAGCGCGCCGGGCAGCCCGAGACAGACCGGACAGGTCTGCGAGTTGGCGTCCTGCTTGAGCTCGGTGGAGCAGCCGCAGAACATCTTGGTCTTGGTGCCGAGCTCGACATGGACTTCGAGGCCCATGACGGGGTCGTACGTCGCGAGGGCGTCCTCGTACGACTCCAGGTCAATGACAGTCACTGAAACTTTCCCTCTCAGCCCAGCAGGACGTCGTCGTCGCCGAGACGCTTGAGCTCGCGGTAAAGGATGGCGAGTCCGGTCACGATCGCGGCGGCGGATACGGCGGCGTCGATCAGCCGCAGCGTGTCGTTGTCCTGGCGGGCCATCTTCACCTGCTTGAACACGCTGAGCGCGCCGAAGGCGGTGGTGCCCATGGACACGTACGCGCCGGTCTTGGACTTCTTGAAGTTCTTGGCCTTCTTAGCCATTGCACTCATAGCGACGGAGCCTCCTCAAGCAGCGGGTGTCCCCACTTTTCCACGAATGCGGCCTCAACGGCGGCTCCGACCTTGTACAGCCGGTCGTCCTTCATGGCGGGGGCGATGATCTGCAGCCCGACCGGCAGGCCGTCCTCCGGCGCCAGGCCGCAGGGCAGCGACATGGCTGCGTTGCCGGCGAGGTTGGTCGGAATGGTGCACAGGTCCGCGAGGTACATCGCCATCGGGTCGTCGGCGCGCTCGCCGATCGGGAAGGCGGTGGTGGGCGTCGTCGGGGAGACGATGACGTCCACCTGCTCGAACGCCTTCTCGAAGTCCCGCGTGATCAGGGTGCGGACCTTCTGCGCCGAGCCGTAGTACGCGTCGTAGTAGCCGGAGCTCAGCGCGTACGTACCGAGGATGATGCGGCGCTTGACCTCGTCGCCGAAGCCGGCCTCGCGGGTGAGCGCGGTGACGTCCTCGGCGGACCTCGTGCCGTCGTCGCCGACCCGCAGGCCGTAGCGCATGGCGTCGAAGCGGGCGAGGTTCGAGGAGCACTCGGACGGCGCGATGAGGTAGTACGCCGAGAGGCCGAGGTCGAAGGACGGGCAGTCCAGCTCGACGATCGTGGCGCCGAGCGACTTCAGCAGCTCGACCGACTCGTTGAAGCGCTGGACGACACCGGCCTGGTAGCCCTCGCCCGAGAACTGCTTCACGACACCGACGCGCATGCCCTGTACGGAGCCGTTGCGCGCGGCCTCGACGACCGGCGGGACCGGGGCGTCGATGGACGTCGAGTCGAGCGGGTCGTGCCCGGCGATGGCCTCGTGGAGCAGGGCCGCGTCCAGGACCGTACGGGCGCAGGGCCCGCCCTGGTCGAGGGAGGACGAGAAGGCCACCATGCCGTAGCGGGAGACGCCGCCGTAGGTGGGCTTGACGCCGACGGTGCCGGTGACGGCGGCGGGCTGGCGGATGGAGCCGCCGGTGTCCGTGCCGATGGCGAGCGGGGCCTCGAACGACGCGAGGGCCGCCGACGAACCGCCGCCGGAGCCGCCCGGGATGCGGGTGAGGTCCCACGGGTTGCCGGTCGGGCCGTAGGCGCTGTTCTCGGTGGAGGACCCCATGGCGAACTCGTCCATGTTGGTCTTGCCGAGGATGACGACGTCGGCGGCCTTCAGCCGCTTGGTGACGGTCGCGTCGTACGGCGGGACCCAGCCTTCGAGGATCTTGGAGCCGACGGTGGTCGGCATGTCCTCGGTGGTGAAGATGTCCTTCAGCGCGAGCGGGACGCCGGCCAGCGGGCCGAGCTTCTCCCCGGCCGCCTTCTTGGCGTCGACGGCGCGGGCCTGCGCGAGCGCGCCCTCGCGGTCGATGTGCAGGAAGGCGTGGACCTTCTCGTCGACGGCCTCGATCCGGGCCAGGTGGGCCTCGGTGACCTCGACGGCCGTGAGCTCACCCGAAGCGATCTTCGCGGCGATCTCGGCGGCGGTGAGCTTGATGATGGTGCTGATGTCCGTCATGACTTTTAGTCCTCCCCCAGGATCTGCGGCACCTTGAAACGCTGCTGCTCCTGGGCCGGGGCGCCGGAGAGCGCCTGCGCGGGGGTGAGCGACGGACGGACCTCGTCCGCGCGCATGACGTTCGTCAGCGGCAGCGGGTGGGAGGTCGGCGGTACGTCTTGATCGGCGACCTCGGAGACGCGGGCGACCGCGCCGATGATGTCGTCGAGCTGACCGGCGAAGTGATCGAGCTCTTCGCCCTTCAGCTCCAGACGCGCCAGCCGGGCGAGGTGGGCGACCTCCTCGCGCGTGATGCCAGGCATGCAGCGATCCTCAGGGGTTGGTGTGTGGTTTTGGCTGGGGGTCGGTGGCACATTTCCACCGTCCGTCCGAAGGACGGGCCTCGCGGCGTCCGGTGCGTGCGATCGCAAGGCGCCGGAGCGCCCTCGTGGCGGAGCCACGTGGGCGTTTCGGCAACGCGGCGAGCGTGCGTGCCAGGCGTCGCGAGGCAGGTGGAAATGTGCCACCGACCCCCAATCCTATGGGGTCGCCCGTACCGGCCACGGCCACCCGGGGCAGACCCGCCCGGCGCTTGAGGGCAAAGCGATCACCGGCACCCGTCAAGCGCGTCCGGCGATTGAGGACAAAGCGGCCACCGGGCGCCATCTGTCACCTCGCCGCAGCCCGCGCCCCCGCCCCTACGTCGTCGCGGGCCGCGAGTTGACCGCCCGTCCGGACGGGCGCTGCTCCAGCTCGGCCGGCGTCGTGGCAGCGGCCACACTCGCCGCCGCGGCGGCCGCCGCGGCAGCCGCCGCCAGCTCCGCCGGCCGCCGCCATCCGTGCTCGCCGCGCGCCCGCAGCCATGCCGTCGTCTCCTGGGGCGGCATCGCGGCCGCCACCAGCCATCCCTGGACCGCGTCGCAACCCAGGTCCCGCAGCCGCTCCCACGTCTCGTCGTCCTCGACACCCTCGGCGACGACCACCAGACCGAGCGAGTGGGCCAGGTCGATCGTGCAGCGGACGATCTCCGCGTCCTCGTGGTCGATGGCGAGCCGGGCCACGAACGACCGGTCGATCTTGAGCTCACTGACCGGCAGCCGACGCAGATGGACCAGCGAGGAGTACCCCGTACCGAAGTCGTCCAGCGACATCTTCACGCCGTGGCCGGTCAGTCCGGCGAGGGTGTCCGCCGCCCGCTGCGGGTCCTCCAGCAGCACGTGTTCCGTTATCTCCAGCTGCAGGGCGCCGGGCGGGACGCCGTGCCGGGCCAGCCGGGCCGCGACGCCGCCCGCGAACCCCGGGGTGTGCACATCGCGCGGGGACACGTTGACCGCGACCGGGACGAAGAGCCCCTGCGCCCGCCACCGGGCGACCTGGGCCAGCGCCGTCTCCAGGACGTACTCCGTGAGGTGCGGCATCAGCCCGGAGGACTCGGCTATGGCGATGAACTCGTCCGGGGGGACCCGCCCCCGCTCCGGATGCACCCAGCGCACCAGCGCCTCCAGGCCGGCCACCTGACCGTCGAACCGGACCTTCGGCTGGTAGTGGAGCTCCACCTCGCCGGCGTCCAGCGCGCGTCGCAGATCGCCGAGGAGGCCGAGCCGGTCCGGGGTGTTGCTGTCGCGCTTCGACTCGTACACCTCCACGCCCGTACGGTCGCGCTTGGCCTGGTACATCGCCACGTCCGCTCGGCGGAGCAGCCCCTCCGCGTCCAGCGCGTGGTCGGGGTAGACGGCGACGCCGGCGCTGGCCTCCAGCACCAGCGTGAGTCCGTCGAGGTCCAGCGGCGAGGAGAGCTCGGCCACCAGATGGCGGGCGATGCGCTGGACGCTCGTGGTGGAGTCCGCGGCCGGCAGCAGGACGGCGAACTCGTCGCCGCCGAGTCTCGCCGCCTCCGCGCCGCGTGGCAGGGCGAGCCGCAGCCGGTCCGCTATCTGCAGCAGCAGCCGGTCCCCGGCGAGATGGCCGAGGGTGTCGTTGACCGCCCGGAAGCGGTCCAGGTCGATCAGGACGAGGCCGACCCGGCTGCCGAGGCTCTCGGCCTCCTCCAGCGCCGTCCACGTCCGCTCCAGCAGCCACTGCCGGTTCGGCAGCCCGGTCAGCGGGTCCCGCAGCTGCTCCTCCGCCCTGGCACTGGCGATCCAGAGCGTGGAGTCCAGCGCGATCAACGGGACCGCGAAGAGGGGCAGCAGGACGGGCATGGCCATCGCGACGACGCAGATCAGCGGGGCGATGCCGAGGAGGGCGACGGCGACGAGCCCCTGTCTCAGCAGCGCGGTGCGGGCGACCGTCGGCAGCCCGCCGTTCTGCGGGGACCGGGCGTACCACAGCAGGACCCGGGTGACGAGGAGATACGTGGAGGCCGCCAGCAGGACTTCCGGGACGGCGTCGATGCCCCAGTCGAGTGGCCGCCAGGGCGATTCGACGCTCTGCACCTCGCCGAACGCGGCCAGGACGAGCGCCGCCGCGCCCACGCCCAGGATGTCCACCGCCCCGTGCAGCAGCCCCTGCCACCAGCGGTGCCGCCGGGCCACGCCGACGAGGACGACCACGACCAGGCTGACCAGGCCGGCGGGCACCCAGCCGTAGAGAAGCAGCACAGCGAGGGTGAGCGCGGCGCCGGAACCGGTGCCGCCCCACCAGCGGTCGCGGCCGAGCGCGACCAGATGGCCGACGACTATCCCGGTGAGGACGGCGAGCGACCAGCCGGCCTTCCCGTCCGGGAAGAGGGCGTGCCCGCCGCTCACGGTCCGGTAGAAACCGGTCGCGAGCTGGACCGTGGCGAGGCCCACGACGACGGCACCCACTTTGGGCATGAGTCCGACGAAACCTTGCAGCCGCGACACCGGTGCGGCGTTCTCGGTCGGTTTCATTCCGTCCCTCTCACAGCCGGCGGCGCCGATGTCACCTGATCGTTCCGTTCCGTGCCTCCGCGCCCCGGTTCCACCCGGTGGACGGGCACCGCGGGCGCATCTCTCAACAGTAGGCCGCAGAAGGCTCCCAGGGGCAGCGGTCTACAGCTCTTGCCCGAATGCGAACCGACCACCCGTCAGTATCTGCTATGCGCCGATCGGGTGAATCCGACGGTGCGTCACCCCCACCTCACCCTCCGGCACACTTTCCTTTCACTCCTCCTACTGCTCCTCGACCGGGACCGCGGCCTCACGCGCCGCGTCGGGTCCCTGGTCGAGCAGCACCGCGAAGCCGTCCTCGTCCAGCACGGGCACCTTCAGCTGCATCGCCTTGTCGTACTTCGACCCGGGGTTGTCGCCGACCACCACGAAGGACGTCTTCTTCGAGACCGAGCCGGTGACCTTCGCCCCGCGGCTCTGGAGGGCGTCCTTCGCACCGTCCCTGGTGTGCCCGGTCAGGGTGCCGGTGACCACGACGGTGAGTCCTTCGAGCGGCCTCGGCCCCTCCTCCTCACCGGCTCCCTCGTCCTCCATCCGGACCCCGGCCTCACGCCACTTGCGCAGGATCTCGCGGTGCCAGTCCTCGGCGAACCACTGCTTGACCGAGGCGGCGATGATCGGCCCGACCCCGTCGGCGTCGGACAGCTCCTGCTCGGTGGCCTCGTCGATCCGGTCGATGGAACGAAACTGACGGGCCAGCTCCTGGGCGGCGACCGGCCCGACATGGCGGATGGAGAGCCCGGTGAGGATCCGGGCCAGCGGGGCCTCCTTCGCCCCGGCGATGGCGTCCAGCATGGCGAGAGCGTTCTTCTTCGGTTCGCCCTGCTGGTTGGCGAAGACCGTCGCGATCTTCTCCTCACCGGTCTTCGGGTCCCGCTTGGGCAGCCCGCTGTCCATGTCGAGGACGTAGGCGCGGATGGGCAGCAGCTGCTCGACGGTCAGCCCGAAGAGATCGCCCTCGTCCCGGAGCGGCGGATCGGCGGGCTCCAGCGGCCGGGTCAGGGCTGCGGCGGCGACGTATCCGAAGTGGTCGATGTCCAGGCACTTGCGGCCTGCCAGATAGGCGACCCGCTCCCGCAGCTGCGCCGGGCACGAGCGGGCGTTGGGGCACCGGACGTCGATGTCGGCCTCTTTCATGGGCCGCAGTTCCGTCCCGCACTCGGGGCAGTGGGTGGGCATGACGAAGGCCCGCTCGGTGCCGTCGCGAAGGTCGGTGACCGGGCCGAGGATCTCGGGGATCACGTCGCCGGCCTTGCGGAGCACGACGGTGTCGCCGATCAGGACGCCCTTCGCCCGGACCACGTTCTGGTTGTGCAGGGTCGCGAACTCGACCTCGGAGCCCGCCACCTCGACCGGTTCGACCTGGGCGTACGGGGTGACGCGTCCGGTCCGGCCGACGCCGACGCGAATGTTGACGAGCTTGGTGTTGACCTCCTCCGGCGCGTACTTCCAGGCGATCGCCCAGCGCGGTGCGCGTGAGGTGGAGCCGAGCCGGCCCTGGAGCGGGATCTCGTCGAGCTTGACGACGACTCCGTCGATCTCGTGCTCCACGGAGTGCCGGTGCTCGCCGAAGTACGCGATGAACTCCCGGACCCCTGCGAGGGAGTCCACCACCTTGTTGTACTTGGCGGTGGGCAGACCCCATTCGTGGAGCAGCTCGTAGGCGTGCGAGAGGCAGTCGATGTCGAAGCCCTCGCGGGCGCCGATGCCGTGGACCACCATGTGCAGCGGCCGGGTGGCGGTGACCTTGGGGTCCTTCTGGCGCAGTGAACCGGCCGCCGCGTTGCGCGGGTTGGCGAAGGGTTTGTCCTCCGCCTCCACCAGCCGGGCGTTCAGCTCCTCGAAGGCTTCCATCGGGAAGAAGACCTCGCCGCGGACCTCGACGAGCGCCGGGATCCGGTCGCCCTTCAGCCGGTGCGGGATCTCCGCGATCGTACGGACGTTGGGCGTGATGTCCTCGCCGGTACGGCCGTCACCCCGGGTCGCGGCCCGGGTCAGCAGCCCGTGCTCGTAGGTGAGGTTGACGGCGAGGCCGTCGATCTTGAGCTCGCACAGGAAGTGGTAGCCGGTGGCGCCCACGTCCCGGGCGATCCGCTCGCCCCAGGCGGCGAGCTCCTCGTCGTCGAAGGCGTTGTCCAGCGACAGCATCCGCTCGCGGTGCTCGACGGAGGTGAACTGCGTCCGGTACGGCCCCGCGACCTTCTGGGTCGGCGAGTCGGGCGTGCGCAGCTGCGGGTACTCGCCCTCCAGGGCCTCCAGCTCGCGCAGCTGCCGGTCGAACTCCGCGTCGCTGACGACCGGCTGGTCGTTCACGTAATAACGGAAGCGGTGCTCCTCGATCTGCTCGGCCAGGAGCGCGTGCCGCTCCCGCGCCTTGGCCGGCACGGCCGTCTCCTGTTCGCCTGGCAAAGACGTCTGCTGTTCGCCGGCCATCGTCCCGTCCTCCCGTTACCCAGTGCCCCGTTACTCAGGGTTGTCTGCGAGCGATTTCGCGGCCCGGGCGCAGTGGGCGAGCGCGGCACGGGCGTACGCGGGCGAGGCACCCGCGAGACCGCACGAGGGGGTGATCGCCACGGACTCGGTCAGAGTCCCCGGATTCAGCCCCAGCCTGCGCCACAGCGTCCTGACACCCATGACGCTACCGCCCGGGTCGGACAATCCGCCCGAGGCCGGGTCGGTGCCCGGCACCACCCCGAGGAACAGCTGGGTTCCGCCCTCGACCGCTTCCCCGATCGCCTCCTCCTCACGCTCGGTGAGCAGGGAGAAGTCGAACGAGATTCCGTCGGTGCCGGCCCGGCGCAGCAGGGCGAACGGCACGTCGGGGGCGCAGGTGTGGACGACCGTGGCTCCGTCTCCGGCCACACCCAGCACGTCGCGCAAGGTGTCCTCCACGACCTGGCGGTCCACGGCCCGGTAGGTCCGGTAGCCGCTCGCCGTCCTGACCCGCCCGAGCAGGACCCCGGTCAGCGACGGTTCGTCGAGCTGGAGGATCACGCGCGCACCGGGCATCCGGCGCCGCACCTCGGCGAGGTGGTTGCGCAGCCCCTCCGCGAGCGAGCCCGCCAGGTCGCGGCAGGCGCCGGGGTCGCCGAGGACGGCCTCGCCGCTCCGGCGCTCCAGCGCGGCCGCGAGCGTCCACGGCCCGACGGCCTGCACCTTGAGCGGGCCCTCGTACCCCTGGGTGAACTCCTCCAGCGCGTCGAGGTCCTCGCCGAGCCAGGACCGGGCCCGGCGGGTGTCGCGCCCCGGCCGGTCGCTGATGCGCCAGCCGCTCGGCTCGACGTGTCCGTACATCTCGACGAGCAGCCCGATGGTCCGCCCGATCATGTCCGCGCCGGGGCCGCGTGCGGGCAGTTCCGCCAGATACGGCACGCCCTGGCCGTCCCCGAAGGAACCGGTGACGGTCTTCGCCGTCTCCCGGGCGTCCCCTCCGGGCATCGAACCGATTCCGGTGGCCGGGCAACCGCTGAACTTGCTCTTCTCGCTCACGCGCGAAGCCTACGGCGGTCCGGAGCCCGAGCCGTCAGCGGCCGATCCGCACGCGGGCCGTCAGCGGCCGGGACGCACCGTGAGGTCGTTGACCTCGGCGTCGCGGGGCAGGTCCAGCGCCATCAGGATCGTGGTGGCGACGGACTCCGGGTCGATCCAGCGGGAGGCGTCGTACTCCTTGCCCTCCTGCTGGTGGACCTTCGCCTGCATGGGGCTGGCGGTGCGCCCGGGGTACACGGACGTCACCCGCACCCCGTTCCCGTGCTCCTCATGGCGCAGCGAGTCGGCGAGCGCCTTCAGCCCGTGCTTGCTCGCGGCGTACGCGCCCCACTCGGCGTGGGCGGCGAGCCCGGCGCCGGAGTTGACGAAGAGGACGTGGCCCTGGGCGACCCGCAGCTGGGGCAGCAGGAGGCGGGTGAGCTCGGCCGGGGCGATGAGGTTGGCGTTGAGCTGGAAGTGCCAGGCCTTGGGGGTGAGCTCGCCGACGCGGCCGAGTTCGACGACGCCCGCGATGTGCAGCAGCGAGTCGAGCCGCTCCGGCATCGGCTGCTGGCCGAAGGCCCAGGAGAGCCGGTCCGGGTTGGACAGGTCGCCGACGAGTGTGCGGGCGCCGGGGTGGAGCGCGGCCAGTTCCTTGGCGCGGCCCGCGTCACGGGCCAGCAGGACGAGCTCGTCGCCGCGTTCCGTGAGACGGCGGGCGACGGCTGCGCCGATGCCGGAACCGGCACCGGTGATGAGGTGAGTGGACATACGCCCATCGTCGCACCCGCCACCTCACCCCCGGTCCCTCACTGCAGGCCGGCCCACTCCTCCAGGTAGGCCAGGGCGCCGACGCCGTCCTTCGCGAAGAAGACCAGGTCGGTCAGCGGGACCGGCAGGAAGCCCTCGTCCTCCATGCGCTGGAACTGCTGGCGGAGCCCGTCGTAGAACCCCGCCGTGTTGAGCAGCACGACCGGCTTGGTGGTCTTGCCGTGCTTCTTGAGTTCCAGGATCTCGGTGGCCTCGTCGAGCGTGCCGGTGCCGCCCACCATGACCACGACCGCATCGGACTTCTCCAGGAGCAGCGCCTTGCGCTCGGCGAGGTCCCGGGCGATCACCATCTCGTCCGCGTCGGTCCGCGCCTTCGCAGCCAGGAAGTCCACCGACACCCCGACCAGCTTCCCGCCCGTCTCCTGCACACCGTCGGCGACGACCTTCATCAGCCCGCTCTCCGAGCCGCCCCAGACCAGGGTGTGCCCACCGCGGCCGATCAGTTCGGCGAATTCGCGGGCGGGCACGGTGTAGCGGTCGTCGAGGTCGGCGGCGGAGAGAAAAACGCAGATCTTCATGACTGCCACGGTAGAGCCCGGCACCGACAGCACGGAATCCGGGGAAGAAACACGCGGGCCCCGCGGCTGAGGAATACATGACTGCCACCCGAGGACATCTCATCACCGTCGAGCCCTCCACCGAGCATGTGCGCGTGGTCCGTGACGGGGTGCTGCTCGCCGAGAGCCGGCGCCCGCTCGTCCTGCGCGAGACCGGCTGTCCGGTCCGCTACTACCTGCCGCCGGAGGATGTCCGTACGGAACTGCTGACACCGTCGGACACCCGAACCCACTGCCCGTTCAAGGGAGATGCCGCCTACTGGTCCCGCCCGGAGGCGGCCGACCTCGTCTGGGCGTACCCGGAGCCGAAGGCCGAAGTGGCCGAGATCAAGGACCACTTCTGCTTCTACGACACCGAGGCCCTGGCCGCCTGACGGCTTGACCGGCCGTCAACAACCGCTCTGAGCTGCGGAGACGAGAAAGTTCAGAAAGTTTTCGCGGAGAGCGATGAGTTTCCGCGCGCCTCGCAGTCCACCCCCACATGGACAAGACTCTCTCCCGCGACGGCACCCTGATCGCGTACCGGCGCCGGGGCGAAGGACCGCCGCTGATTCTGGTGAGCGGCGCACTGGGCACCGCGGCGACCGAGGCTCCGCTGGCCGGCCTCCTCGCGCCGCACTTCGAGGTCGTCACGTACGACCGGCGCGGCCGGGGCTCCAGCGGGGACGGTTCGCCGTACGCGGTGGAGCGCGAGATCGAGGACCTGGCCGCCCTCGCGGAGGCGGTGGGCGGCCGGCCCTCGGTGTTCGGCGTCGGGGCCGGCGGCGCGCTGGCCCTGGAGGCGCAGGCCGCCGGGCTCCCGGCCGCCCGGCTCGCGGTGTACGAGCCGCCCTACACCCCGGGCACCGCGGGCCTCCTCTTCAAGGCCGGCTGCACGGCCCGGCTGCACCGGCTGCTGTCCGCCGGGGACCGGGGCGGGGCGGTGGAGCTGTTCCTGTCCATGACGGGGGTCGCGGCCGACATGGTCGCCAGGATGCGGCGGGCGCCGCTGTGGCGGACCCTGGAGTCCATGGCGCACACCCTGGCGTACGACGACGCGGTGCTGGGCGACGGCTCGGTTCCGGCGGAGCGGTTCACCTCGGTGACGGCACGGACCCTGGTGGTCTGCGGCGGTTTCAGCCCGGCCGGCGCGAGGACGTCGACCTGCCTGCTGGCGGACGCCCTGCCCCGGGGCCGGCACCGCACGCTGACGGGACAGGCCCGGGAGCTGGCGCCGCAGGCCATCGCTCCGGTGCTGGCGGAGTTCTTCACCCGGGACGCGCACGTGCGCCAGGCGTCCTGAATCCGGGGGTGTGCGGAGGCCGGGCCTCCTGAGCGCACGCGGGCGGGCCGGGGGGCCGAGAACACCCCGCGCGGCTACGCCCGTACAGGGGTCGGGCGTTCCCGCGCGGGGCACCGAGGGCGTTCCGGGCGCCGAAGAACGGTGCCGGGCCCGGCAACCGGTGCCCCTATTGCCGCTCCAGCAGCAGATTCGCTATGACTGCCACGGGAACGATGGAGAGCGGGAACGCCCAGGGCGCGTGTGCCAGCCATCTCTTGGGCGATCTGGATCGGTCGCGCAGGCTGACATTCACCAGCGAGCCGACGATCCGGAGATCGGGCGCGGTCGGGCCGTCAAGGACAACGCTGATCTGCACCTTCTGTTTCCTGGGAAGGTGGGCCGCAGCCAGCACCACCCTCCCGGCGGAGTCGACGGACACCGGCGGTGCCGGGGCCGAAGGGTGGTCGCTCTGCACGTCCAGGACGCCCAGGGCAGGTTCACCGAGATCGAGCAGCAACGGGTCTCCGTTGTGGAACATGGACCCGACGATGTCGCGCCGCCCCTCGTTGGCGATGACGATGAGCGCGATGTGCGGTGACGCAAGCGTTCCGCCGTTGTGCGTGACCGTGAGACTGGACGCCCCAGCGTGGCCGAGGAGATCAGTCGTCGCCGCCAGCTCGTAACCGAGCCTGAGCTTCGGGTTGTTGGCCTTCAACGTCGCCCACACCGCCAACAGGCCCACGAGCAAAGCCACAGGGACGGCCGCAGCCGCCCAGACCGTGCCGTTCTCGTACCACTCCCCCGCAAGAATCATGCCCCGTTACTACAGGGCGCGCTGCGGTCAAGTCCAACGCGAGGGGAGTGCAACGGAGTTGTCGGTGGTGGGTGCCGGAGCGCCTTCTCTGCGGGTCAAGCGCTGTCGCCGGCCCGTCAGCCCGCCGCAGCCGTCTCCCGCCGCACCGTCGTAGCGATCGTCGCCGACCCGAGCACCCGCGTCCCGTCGTACAGCACGACCGCCTGGCCGGGGGCCACGCCCCGTACCGGCTCGGCGAAGGTGACGTGGAGCGTGCCGTCGAGCAGCTCGGCGCTCACCTCGGTCTCGCCGCCGTGGGCGCGGAGCTGGGCGGTGTACGTGCCGGGGCCGGACGGCGGGGTGCCGCACCAGCGGGGCCTGATCGCGGTGAGGGCGGTCACGTCGAGGGCCTCGACGGGGCCTACCGTCACCGTGTTGTTCACCGGTGAGATGTCCAGGACGTAGCGCGGCTTGCCGTCGGCGGCCGGGTGGCCGATGCGCAGGCCCTTGCGCTGGCCGATGGTGAAGCCGAAGGCGCCCTCGTGGGTGCCGAGCTTCGCACCGGACTCGTCGAGGATGTCGCCCTCCGCCTTGCCGCCGAGGCGGTCCGCCAGGAAGCCCTGGGTGTCACCGTCGGCGATGAAGCAGATGTCGTGGCTGTCGGGCTTCTTCGCCACCGCGAGACCGCGGCGCTCGGCCTCGGCGCGGATCTCGTCCTTGGTGGTGAGGGTGTCGCCGAGCGGGAACATGGCGTGGGCGAGCTGGCGCTCGTCCAGGACGCCGAGGACGTAGCTCTGGTCCTTGGCCATGTCGGAGGCGCGGTGCAGCTCGCGGCTGCCGTCCTCGGCGAGGACGACGGTGGCGTAGTGGCCGGTGCACACCGCGTCGAAGCCGAGCGCCAGGGCCTTGTCGAGCAGGGCCGCGAACTTGATCTTCTCGTTGCAGCGCAGGCACGGGTTGGGGGTGCGCCCCGCCTCGTACTCGGCGACGAAGTCCTCCACGACGTCCTCGCGGAAGCGTTCCGCGAGGTCCCAGACGTAGAAGGGGATGCCGATGACGTCCGCGGCACGGCGGGCGTCACGGGAGTCCTCGATGGTGCAACAGCCCCGGGCGCCGGTCCGGAAGGACTGCGGGTTCGCGGAGAGGGCGAGGTGCACACCGGTCACGTCGTGGCCCGCCTCGGCGGCGCGGGCCGCCGCGACGGCGGAGTCGACACCGCCCGACATGGCGGCGAGAACACGGAGGGGGCGCTGGGAAGTCTGAGTCATAGCTCCACCAGGGTACGGGTCGCCGGGAACCGAATGCTCGCGGATAAGCGTTGTCGGTCACATGGGGACCAAGGGGACGGCGGGCGCCAAGGGCCCCGCAGGATCGGGGACCGGCAGCGGGATCAGCCGGCGCGCGGTGCTGATCGGCGGCGTCGTCACCGCAGCGGGCACGGCGGCGCTGGCGCGGGAGCAGCTGAGGCGGGCCTGGTGGCGGCTGCCCGGGGTGGAGAAGCCGCGCAAGCCGGGTGAGGTGGACTACGCGCGGGCCAGCTGGACGGCGGCCTCCGATGCGAACTGGCGGCGCGCGGACCGCCCCGACGACTACGACATCGACCGCGTGGTCATCCACGTCACACAGGGCAGCTTCAGCAGCGCGGTCGCGGTCTTCCAGGACCCGGGGCACCGGGCCGCGGCGCACTACATAGTGCGCAAGGACGGTCACGTGACGCAGATGATCCGCGAGCTGGACGTGGCGTTCCACGCGGGCAACCGCTCCTACAACGAACGCAGCGTGGGCATCGAGCACGAGGGCTTCGTGGAGCACCCGCAGGGCTTCACGACCGCGATGTACGGGGCGTCCGCCCGGCTCACCGCGGCGATATGCGCGAGGTACGACATCCCGGTGGACCGCGAGCACATCATCGGGCACGTGGAGGTGCCGGGGACCGACCACACGGACCCGGGCAAGGGCTGGGACTGGGACCGCTACATGAAGCTGGTCCGGGCGGCGAAGGTCTGAGGCGGACCGGCGGAAGGGGCCGGCGTCAGCTGAGCCCCGCCGTCCTCGCCCGCTCCACCGCCGGGCCGATCGCCCGCGCCACGTCCTCGACGTCCTGTTGGGTCGAGGTGTGGCCCAGCGAGAAGCGCAGGGTGCCGCGGGCCAGGTCCGGATCGGTGCCGGTGGCCAGCAGCACATGGCTGGGCTGGGCGATCCCGGCCGTGCAGGCGGAGCCGGTGGAGCATTCGATGCCCTGGGCATCCAGCAGCAGCAGGAGCGAGTCGCCCTCGCAGCCGGGGAAGGTGAAGTGCGCGTTGGCCGGCAGCCGGCCCCCGGGGGCCGGGTCGCCACCGAGGACGGCGTCGGGGACCTGCGCCAGGACCGCCGCCACCAGCTCGTCGCGGAGCCCGCCGATCTCCCGGGCGAAATCCTCGCGCCCGTCGGCGGCGAGCCGCCCCGCGACGGCGAACGCGGCGATGCCGGGCACGTCCAGCGTGCCGGAGCGCACATGGCGCTCCTGCCCGCCGCCGTGCAGCACGGGTACGGGGGTGTACTCGCGGCCGAGCAGCAGCGCGCCGACGCCGAACGGGCCGCCGATCTTGTGCGCGCTCACGGTCATCGCGGCGAGTCCGGAGCGGGCGAAGTCGACTTCGAGCTGCCCGAAGGCCTGCACCGCGTCGGCATGCATGGGTACGTCGAACTCATGGGCCACCGTGGCCAGTTCACGTACGGGAAGGACGGTGCCGATCTCGTTGTTCGCCCACATCACGGTGATCAACGCGACATC
Organism: Streptomyces sp. NBC_00464; assembly: GCF_036013915.1. NCBI lineage: Bacteria > Bacillati > Actinomycetota > Actinomycetes > Kitasatosporales > Streptomycetaceae > Streptomyces > Streptomyces sp. NBC_00464. The sequence continues at coordinate 1,816,772 of NZ_CP107899.1, forward strand.
GTCGGGGTTACGGACCAGCGCCTCGCGCAGCACATCGGGGTGGACGCGGCCGTAGCGGTCGACGGGGAGGTATTCGACGGTCGCGCCCTCGTGCTCGGCGAGCCAGTCGACGGCGTCCAGCACCGCGTGGTGCTCGACGGGGCTGGCCAGGATCCGGGTGCGGCGGGGGTCGGCGTCGCGGCGGGCCCAGTACAGCCCCTTCACCGCGAGGTTGTCCGACTCGGTGCCGCCGGAGGTGAAGACCACCTCGCTGGGGCGGGCGCCGAGGGCGTCGGCGAGGGTCTCTCTGGACTCCTCGACGGTACGGCGGGCCCGGCGCCCGGCGGCGTGAAGTGAGGACGCGTTGCCGGTGACGGCGAGCTGCGCGGTCATCGCCGCGATCGCCTCCGGCAGCATCGGCGTGGTCGCGGCGTGGTCGAGGTAAGCCATGGTGGGCTCGATTCTACGAGCCCGCGGCGCGGCGTACGGCGGGCGCATGGGGTCCACGCGCCCGCGCACCGCGAAAGGCGCCGTCCGGGCCACCCCGATCCGGAGCCCGATCCGGTGGGGAGAGGGCCGGGAGGCGTACCCCGTCAGCCGCCGAAGTCCCAGGCGACGACACCGTTTCCGGTGACGAGGAAGGCAAGGATCGCCAGGTCGGCGACGCCGAGCGCGAGCCCGAGGAGGGCGCGGCCGCGGCGGGTGGTGGAGCGGGCCAGCGCGACGATCGCCGTGACGATGGCCGCCGGGCCGAGCAGCAGGTTCATCACCAGAAGGCCGACGAGACCGAGCACGAAGGACGCGACGGCGAGGCCGTCCGCATCCCGGGTGGGCCGCTCGACCGACGCGGCCGGCGACGGCGGAACCACCGGCGACGACGGGGCGCCCGAGGCGGAGGTGTCGCCGACGGAAGGCCGGGCGGCGGCCTCGGAGCGGCGGGGGAATGCGGTGAGTGTCATCGTGCGGACTCCTTCGGGTCTGGACGGGCGGAGAAGCTGTCGGCGGTCACCGGGAGCGGCGACGCGCGCCCGTCCGCTCACGTACGGCGAAGACCAGCAGCCAGCAGCCGATCAGGGCGCCGAGCGTCAGGGACAACGGAAGCGGAATCTGGACCACTGCTCCCAGCACGATCCCCAGCAGGAGCAGGGCGGCGACGAGGACGATCATGGTCGGCCTTCCCACGATTGAGAGTACGACTGTTCACTGACTTGTCAGTCTAGACCCGCCCTCCGCTTCCCCGCTCCAGAGAACAGTTGTTTACTGAATGGCATGAGTCACACCGCAGGCGTCCGCCAGACCCAGAAGCTGAAGACGCGCCAGGCCCTGCTCGACGCCGCCCTCGGGCTGCTGGAGCACCAGAGCCTGAGCAGCCTGGGCCTGCGCGAGGTGACGCGTGCCGCGGGTGTCACACCCACGGCCTTCTACCGGCACTTCGACGACATCGCCGCGCTCGGGGTGGCCCTGGTCGAGCAGACGCTGGACAGCCTGCACGGAATGATCGGCGCGATCCTCGCCGAGACCGGCGACAGCGAGGTCCGGCTGGACCGCAGCGTCGAGCTGATAACGCGTCATGTCCGGGAGCAGCCCGCCCACTTCCGCTTCATCGCCCGCGAGCAGCACGGCGGGGTCGGCCCGGTCCGCGAGGCCATCGCCGCCCAACTGCGGCGGTTCGCCGAGGAAGTGGCGGCGGCGCTCGCGGACGAGCCCGAGTCACGGGGCTGGAACGAGGAGGATCTGCTGATGCTGGGCGGTCTCTACGTCGACCACATGGTGATCACCGCGTCGGCCATGCTGGACGCCGGCCCGGACGGCGACGCACAGGTGGCCCGCGTCGCCCGGCGCCGCCTGCGGCTGGTCACCCTCGGCCGCCTGCACTGGCTGGACGGAGCGGCGCCGGGCAACGAGGCCTGAGCGGGCCTGCGCAGGCCGAGCGGACCCATACAGACCCGCACGGACCCGCCGCAGGCTGAGCGGACCCGCGCGGGCCTCCTACGACGCCGGTGGGGCCGTCAGCTGCTGCGCGGCGCGCGGGCGAGCTGGCGGGACTGGGCGACCAGCCGGTCCGCGCTGTCCCAGACGTCCGCGTCCTCCTCCAGGAAGCCGCCCGCCAGGTTGCGGGTGGTGATGGAGACGCGGAGCGGGCCCGGCGCGGGGCGGCAGCGGATGTGGGTCGTGAGCTCGATGGTCGGGGTCCACCCCTTGAGCCCGAGCTCGAAGGAGGTCGGCGGCAGCGCGTCCACGGTGAGGAGCAGCGAGAGCGGGTCGGCGTCACGGCCGTCCGCGAGCCCGAACCAGCCGCGCATCTCGCCCTTGCCCGACGGCTGCCCGATGGCCCAGCCGATCGTCGCCGGGTCGAGCTTGATGTCCAGCCGCTCGGTGATCGCGGAGCTGCCGGGGATCGCGGCCGGGCCGTCGCTCGGGCCGAGGCAGTGCTCACGGGGCGGGATGGCCGGCGGCTTGGCGGACGTGCGGATGTCGTCGGTCAGGGCGTCGAGGTCGCCGTAGGTGGCGATGACCCGGATGCGCTCGACCTCGGTGCCGTCCTCGGCGTACTGGAAGAGGGAGGCCTGGCCGGTGGAGAGGGTGCGCCCGGTGCGGACGGTCTGGGTGCGGATCACCGCGGGGCCGGGAACGGACGCGGTGAGGTAGTGCGCCGAGACCGAGAAGGGGTCCGGGTGGGGCAGCGCCTCGCCGAGTGCGCGGCCGAGCATGGCCAGCAGATAGCCGCCGTTGACCGCGTGGATGATCGTCCAGCCCGCGGAGAGCTCGGCGTCGTAGACGCCTTCCTCGCGGAGGGTGACGGCGGTGTCCCGGTCGAACTCGCTGTCCCCGATGGTCGCCTGCGCGGTCGGTGCCGCCTGCTCTGCTGCCTGTGCCATGGCATGCACGGTACACCGATTGCGTTACTGAGCGGTAGCTTTTTCGTGTCGGCGGGATGACGGGAATCGGTGGGACGACATGGCGCGAAGCACTACCCCTCGTCCGGCGTCGCCGAGCGCCGGTTGTAGGCGCGCGGGGCCCGCCAGTGGTAGCGCAGCGCCAGCAGCCGCAGCACGAACGCCGTCAGCACCGCGCAACCGCTGCTGAAGGCGTTGAGCGCGTCGAAGCGGATGCAGAGCACGATCATGGTCGCCCCGACGATGGCGGGCACCGCGTACAGGTCGCGGTCCCAGCGCAGCAACGACGGCACCTCGTTGGCCAGCACGTCGCGCAGCACACCGCCGCCGACCGCGGTGGCCAGGCCGAGCGCCGCCGACGCGGTGAGCCCGAGGCCGTAGTCGTACGCCTTCACCGTCCCCGTGACGCAGAAGAGGCCGAGGCCGGCCGCGTCGAAGACGTTGACGCCGAGCTGGATCCGTTCGACCTGCGGGTGCAGGAAGAAGACCAGGCCGGCGGCGAGCAGCGGGGTGGTGAAGTACCCGAGGTCCGTGAAGGCGGCGGGCGGCACCGCGCCGATGATCACGTCACGGAACAGCCCCCCGCCCAGCGCGGTCACCTCGGCGAGCACCGCGATGCCGAAGACATCGAAGTTCTTGCGTACGGCGAGCAGAGCGCCGGAGATCGCGAAGACGAAGATCCCGACGATGTCGAGCGCATGCTGGACGGAGGGCGTGAACAGTTCGTTGAGCACCGGGCAATTGTGCCGGTACTACTCCTTGGAGCCGTCCTCCGAGGCCTCGGAGGCCGCCGCGGGTGTCGCGGCGTCGGGCTCCGCAGCCGCTTCCGCCTCCGCGACCACTGCCGGCTCGGGATCGGGCTCCGGCTCCGCCTTCGCGACCGGGACCAGCTCGACCGCTTCCCGGGCCGCGGCCGGCACCTGCTCCCCCGGCACCTGGTCCGGAGCGTTCTCCGGGTGGTGACAGGCGACCTGGTGGCCGGTCTTCAGCGCGATGAGCGGCGGCTCCTGCGTCTTGCAGATCTCCGTCGCCTTCCAGCACCGGGTGTGGAACCGGCAGCCGCTGGGCGGCGAGATCGGCGAGGGCACATCGCCCTTGAGCAGGATGCGCTCGCTCTTCAGCCCGCGCCGCCGCGGGTCCGGCACCGGCACCGCGGACATCAGGGCCTTGGTGTACGGGTGCATGGGCGCCGAGTACAGCGACTTGCGGTCCGCCAGCTCGACGATCTTGCCCAGGTACATGACCGCGATGCGGTCCGAGACATGGCGGATGACCGAGAGGTCGTGCGCGATGATCACGTACGTGAGCCCGAGCTCGTCCTGGAGGTCGTCCAGCAGGTTGACCACCTGCGCCTGGATCGACACGTCCAGCGCGGAGACGGGCTCGTCGGCGACGACCAGCTTCGGGCGCAGGGCGAGCGCGCGGGCGATGCCGATGCGCTGGCGCTGACCGCCGGAGAACTCGTGCGGGTAGCGGTTGTAGTGCTCGGGGCTGAGCCCGACCAGCGACAGCAGCTCCTGGACGTGGTTCTTCAGACCGCCCTCGGGCTCGACGCCCTGGAGCCTGAACGGCGCGCTGACGATCGTGCCGATCGTGTGCCGCGGGTTCAGCGAGGAGTACGGGTCCTGGAAGATCATCTGGACGTCACGGCGCATCGGCCGCAGTTTGCCCATGGACAGGTGCGTGATGTCCCGGCCCTCGAACTCGACCTTGCCGCCCGTCGGTTCGATCAGCCGGGTGATGAGCCGGCCCATCGTCGACTTGCCGCAGCCGGACTCGCCGACGACGCCCAGGGTCTCCCCCGGGTACACCTCGAAGTCGATGCCGTCGACGGCCTTGACCGCGGCGGTCTGCCGTCCCAGCAGGCCTTTGCGGATCGGGAAGTGCTTGACCAGGCCCTCGACCCTGAGCAGCGGCTCGCGCGAGGCGGTGGCCTGCTCCGGAATCTTCGCGTCCTTCTCCAGCACCGGCGGATCCTTCTTCTCGCTCACGTCGCTCACCTCACTCGCCTCGCTCACAGCTTCGGCGCAATCTCTTCGGTCCAGATCCGGGTCCGCTCCTCCGGTGCCATGTGGCAGGCGGAGAAGTGGCCGTCGCCGACCAGCTCCAGCTCGGGGCGTGTCGTGCGGGTGAGGTTGTCCTTGGGGATGTCCGCGTACGGGCAGCGCGGGTTGAAGGCGCAGCCGGAGGGGACGTTGATCAGCGACGGCGGCTGGCCCTTGACGGGGATCAGCCGCTCGGTCTGCTCACGGTCGATGCGCGGCATCGAGGTGAGCAGGCCCCAGGTGTACGGGTGCTGGGCCTCGTAGAAGACCTTCTCCGCCGGGCCGCGCTCGATGCACCGGCCGCCGTACATCACCAGGAGCTCGTCGGCCATCTCCGCCACGACCCCGAGGTCGTGGGTGATCATGATGACGGCGGAGCCGAACTCCTTCTGCAGGTCCCGGATCAGGTCCAGGATCTGCGCCTGGACGGTGACGTCCAGGGCGGTGGTCGGCTCGTCGGCGATGAGCAGTTCCGGGTTGTTGACCAGGGCCATCGCGATCATGGCGCGCTGGCGCATACCGCCGGAGAACTCGTGCGGATGGGAGTCGACCCGCTTGTGCGGCTCGGGGATGCCGACCCGGTCGAGCATCTCGATGGCACGGGTGCGGGCGGTCTTCTTGCTGACCTTGTTGTGGACCCGGTAGGCCTCCACGATCTGCGAGCCGACCGAGAAGTACGGGTGCATCGCGGAGAGCGGATCCTGGAAGATCATCGCCATCTTGCGGCCGCGCAGTTCGCGCACCCGGGTGTCGGACGCGCCGATCAGCTCCTCGCCGTCCAGCCAGACCTCGCCGGAGATGCGGGCGTTGGGGGCCGTGCGGTGCAGGCCGAGCACGCCGAGCGAGGTGACGGACTTGCCGGAGCCGGACTCGCCGACGATGCCGAGGGTCTGTCCGGGCTTCACGTCGAAGCTGACGCCGTCGACCGACTTCACCAGACCGTCGTCGGTCTGGAAGTGGATGCGCAGATCCCGTACGGAGAGGAAGGCCTCGTCGGAACGCCGGCCGGCCACCGGCTCGCCCGGCGCCTCGGTCTTGGAAACCTCAGTCACGAGAGCCTCACCCTGGGGTCGATGGCGGCGTACACCAGATCCACCAGCAGATTGCAGATGACGATGAAGAAGGCGGCGACGAGGGTCACGCCCATGACGATCGGAAGGTCGTTCTCCTGCACGCTCTTGATGGCGTACTGGCCGAGTCCGGGGAAGGAGAACACGGTCTCGGTGATGACGGCGCCTCCGACCAGCAGACCGAAGTCCATGCCGAAGATGGTGACGATCGGGGTGAGCGCGGCCCGCAGACCGTGCTTGCCGATGACCCGGCTCTCCTTGAGGCCCTTGGCGCGGGCCGTACGGATGTAGTCCTCGCCCATCGTCTCCAGCATCCCGGCTCTGGTGATGCGGGCGTAGAGCGCGGAGTAGAGGAAGGCCAGGGAACACCACGGGATCAGCAGGTTCCACGCCCAGTCCAGTGGACTGTCCATGAAGGGCACGTAGTTGACGGCTTCCCAGACGGGCCACTGCACCGTCAGCACGCCCAGCGCGAGCATGCCGGTGAAGAAGATCGGCAGGGAGACACCCGCGAGCGCGACGCCCATGAAGACGCGGTCCAGGATCGAGCCCCGCTTGAGCGCGGAGACGACACCGATCGCCACACCGCTGACCAGCCAGATCGCCGCAGCGCCGATGGCCAGCGAGAACGTGATCGGGATGCGCGCGGTCAGCTCGGGCCAGACCTCGACGTGGTTCTTGAAGGAGTAGCCGAAGCACGGCACACCACAGTGCGTGACCTCGGGGCCGAACTTGAAGTCGGCGCCCACGAAGATCTGCTTGATGAAGTGCCAGTACTGGATGTACAGCGGCTGGTCGAGGCCGAGGTTCTGCTTGACGGCGAGGATGGACTGCGGATTGGCGTCCTTGCCCACGTACTGGGCTGCCAATTGGTCCATCGTCTGCCCGGCAAGTCGGGGGACGAGGAAGAAGATCGCGAAGGTGACTGCGCTGACGATCAACAGCAGCAGTACCGCGCCGAAGACGCGTCGGATGATGTACGCAGCCACAGCTATCCGGCGCCGGTATCTGCTCGCCGGGGGTTACCCGTGCGTCTCGACACCGTGCCTTCACCTGCCTTTCGGGACAATTCTGAGGGGTTCGGAGGCCGCTCCCCGGGCCGCGTGCGCGGCCCGGGGAGCGGGACCGTTCCTACTTGGCGGAACCCATCAGCACGTAGTCGTACATGCCGAGGTAGGCCTGGGTGATCGTGACGTTCGTCGCGGACACCGGGCGGAGCAGCAGGTTCTTGCGGTAGATCAGCGGCACGGCGGTGGCGCCTTCGGCGACAGCACGGTCGACGTTGGCCCAGGCCTTCGCACGGGCGGCGTCGTCGGTGGTGGCGATACCGTCGTTGAGCAGCTTGTTGATCTTCGGGTCGTTCAGTTCCTGGACGTTGTTACCACCGGACGGCTTGATGGCCGAGCCGTTGATGATCTGGTCCAGGAAGCCGAAGCCGGTCGGCCAGTCGGCACCCCAGGCGCTCATGATCATGCCGAGCTTGTTGGCGTGCACGTAGCTCGGGTTGCCCGCGAAGTTCTGGAAGTACTTGCCGGCCGGGAAGCTCTTGATCTCGGCGTTGATGCCGATCTTCTTGAGCGAGGCCTGCACCGCGGTGACCATGGACATCTCGGCGGGGCGGTCGGAGCGGGCCGAGATCTTGGTGTCGAAGCCGTTCGGCTTGCCACACTGCTTCAGCTCGTCCTTGGCCTTGGCCTCGTCGCCCTTGTGGCCGGCGGACTCGTACTGGTCGAACTTCTCGTAGCCGTTGACCGTCGGCGGCAGCAGGGTCGTCGCGACGTCACCCTTGGGGTCGCCACCCTGGGCGGCCTGGACCGACGCCTTGTCGATGCCCCACTGCACGGCCTTGCGGCAGTGGATGTTGTCGAACGGCTTCACGTTGACGTTCAGACCGATGTACGAGGTGGCGCCCGCGTACGAGTTGTCGGTCTGCTTCTTCAGGTTGGGCTTGGTCAGCACGTCCGGCTGGGTCGCCGGGGCGACACCGGTGCCGGCACCGTCAACGGTGATGTTGTCGGAGATCAGGTTGTTGTCGACCGTCTCCTGCTTGACCTTGAAGCGCACCGTCACCTTGTCCGGCAGGGCCGGGCGCAGCGGGTCGCTCTTCGCGTCCCAGTTCTTGTTGCGGACGAGGGTCGCGCCGCGGCCCGCGTCGTAGGACTCGAACTTGTACGGGCCCGAGGAGACGATGCCCTTGACGTAGTCGGCACCCTTGTCCTTCGCCGCCGGCACGGGGGCCGTCTGCGAGAACGTCGCCAGGTAGTCGAAGTCCGCGAAGGCGTCCTTCAGCTTGAAGACGATCGTGGAGTCGTCCGGCGTCTCGATGGAGGCGATGCCGTCCGGGTTCTTGTCCTTGTACGGACCCTGGTACTTGTCGCCGCCGACGAGGTGTGCCTTGAAGTACGTCGGGCCGTTGGACAGGGCCTCGGGCGCGAAGTTGGAGCGCTCGACGGCGTACTTGATGTCCTTCGAGGTGATCGGGGTCCCGTCCTCGAACTTGAGACCCTTCTTCAGCGTGTACGTCCAGGTCTTCGCGTCCGGGCTCGCCTTGCCGAGGCTCTCGGCGAGGTCCGGGACGATCTCCAGACCCTCCTTGCCGGCAGCCGGCTTGAAGGACGTCAGGGTGCGGCCGTACAGGCGGGAGAAGTTCTGCACCCAGCCGTAGTACGTGTTGCCGGGGTCGAGGGAGTCGGGCTCGTCCGACATCTCCAGCTTGAGGGTCCCGCCCTGCTTGTCCGACGGGTTGACGATCGAGGTCAGCGCGGCGTCAGTGGCGCCGGAGCCGCCCTTGCCGCCTGTGCTGCCGCTGCTGTCGTCGTCGGAGCCGTTGCACGCGGACGCTCCGAGCATCAGGACCACAGCCGTGGCGACCAACGCGGTCGTTTTTCTGGTCTTCACCTGAGGAAATCCCCCTCGATCGATGGTTGCCGTGGCATGTCGCACGTCGTTGTGACGAGCGCCCGGGCACTACTACTTACTACGGGGGTCGAGCGCATCACGCAGCCCGTCTCCCAGCAGGTTGAAAGCCAGGACCGTGACGAAGATGGCCACGCCCGGCACGATCATGTACATCGGGTCGTTCCGGTAGAAGTCGATCGCGTTGGTGAGCATCCCGCCCCAGGAGGACTGCGGCGGCGCGATACCGACACCCAGATAGCTGAGACCCGCCTCGAAGAGGATGTTCGAGGGGATGAGCAGCGTGGAGTAGACCAGAATGGGCGCCACCAGGTTCGGCAGCAGCTCCCGGAAGAGAATGAAGGGGCCGCGGGCACCCAACGACCGTGCCGCTTCGACGAATTCGCGATTGCGCAGGCTCATGGTCTGGGCGCGGACGATGCGGCCCATGTACGGCCAGCTGAAGAAGCCGATCACGAAGATCAGTACGCCGATCCGCAGCGGCAGCCCTTCCAGGCCGAACGCGCCGTCCTGGAGCGCCGCCGAGATGGAGATCGCGAAGAGCAGCAGCGGGAACGCCAGGAAGGTGTCCATCATGCGGCTGATGACGGTGTCCACCCAGCCGCCGTAGAAGCCGGAGACCACACCGAAGAAGACGCCGATCACCACGGAGAGCAGGGTGGCTCCGACCGCGACGACCAGGGACACCCATGAGCCCTCGATGATCCGGGTCATGATGTCGCGGCCGTACTGCGGTTCGACGCCGAGCGGGTGGCTCCAGCTGATGCCGCCCCAGTCGCCCTTGGGGGCGAGCAGAGCGGGGTCGATGAGGTCCTGGTGGAACTCGTTGGGGTCCAGGCCGAAGACGGCCTGGATCGGCTTGGAAAGCACGGCGAGCAGGATCAGCAGGATGACAACGATGCCGCCGGCCACTGCCACCTTGTCGCGCTTGAAGCGCGTCCAGGCGATCCGTCCGAGCGAACGGCCTTCGATCTGGCTCTGTTTGACTCCCGTGAGTACTGCCTCCGGCTGCGCCTGGGCAGCCGAACCGGTGGTCTCGATCGGTGCGGTCACAGTGCCTCTGACCCCTCCCGCCGGCGGTGGCCGGCCCCTACTCGCCGCGGTGACGGCCTGGCGCGTGTCAGCCGCGGCGCTTACTGCGGCTGATGTGTTCGGTGCGATGAATGCGTCTGTGGAGTGACCGCCGGTGCAACCTCGTACAAAGGGCGGACGATCCCCACTAGCCGGGAGTCTTCAATGCCGTTGCGATCACCCGCCAGACCTGACGGGGAATGTTTGCTCAAACGTGATGCGGTCAGTGAGCTTCCGTTATCCGGACAGTTTGATCGAGTGAGCGGACCACTCGGCCGCTAATCCACCAGAACGGACATGACGCCCAACGGACTCTATTGGGTGGCTATTTGGGTGACCACGGCAGATGTCTTGTCCGCCGGATAGCCGTTTGTCCGGTCCTGGGAGGGGGCTCGCGCGGGCCTAGTAGGCGCGCGGGGCGGGGCCCGGGGACTGCGGGTAGCCGTAACCGGGAGCGACGACGGCGCCACGGCCGGCCGGGGCGTGCGGCTCGCGGTCGTAGAACGGACGGGCGTTGGCCCGCAGCCACATCGCGACCGGGTCGTACTCGTCGGCCATCGCGACCGTGGAGACCGGGAGTCCCTCCGGGACGGTGCCGATGGACTGCTGCATCATCGCCCGCACGGCGTCGACGGACGGCGCGCTCGTGTCGTACAGATCGAGTCCGATGGCGAGGTACGGGACGCCGAGCGCGGGCTGCACCCAGGCGCGGCGCAGCGAGCGGATCGCGGGGGTGCGGTGGGCGTTCTGCGTGAGCTGGGCGTAGAACTGCGGGATCTCGATGGCGGGTTCGCTGATCCGCAGCGGTCCGGCGGGCATCCGGTCGAGGCCGGTGGCGATCCGGCGGAGGTCCAGCCAGGGGATGCCCACGCCGCCACCGGGCGCGTGCGGGTTCAGCCAGATGCCCCAGCGGTCGGGGAACAGGGCGCGGGCGATGTCGCGGCCGCTGATGACCTCGTGGTCCCGGTTCCAGCCGCTGGCGGAAAGCTCCTGGGCGGAGGTGACGCAGGGGGCGTAGCCGAGGCCCTCGATCTCCATGTTGCCGTACTGGGCGTCGGGTGAGCCGGCCCGGCCGTGCCAGAGCAGCATCCAGATCCGGTCGGCCGCCAGGGCCTGGAGGAGTGCCTCGTACGCGTCGTAGCGCCCGGGCGTCACTTGGCGCAGCATGTGCTCGACCTGCCCGGCCTCCGCGCTGCCTGACGCACTCACCCTGGGTCCCGCCCCTCTTCGATCCAACGTCTCGGCCTGCCGCTTCCCGGGCTCTCGGGGACGGCGCGGTGCCGAGGCACCAGCCATCAAACCAGCTTATGCGGCGGCCCTGACACCGACTTGACTCCGCGGGCCACAGCCGTCGGCCCGCGGCGCCGGTCCCCTTGCCGTCCGGCTACTCGGCGGGGCGCTGATAGAAGGGCCGCACCCGTGCCCGCATCCAGTCGGCGACGGGGTCCTGGGCCACGTCGAGCAGCACCAGATTGACCGGCCAGGGCACCTCGACGCGCCCCAGCGCCCGGCCGAGGGCGTCCATGGGGGCGTTGCGGCCGGCGCCGTCCCAGGTGGAGAACTCGATGCCGACGAAGAGGACGGGGTCGCCGCCCTCGATGCTGGCCAGGGCGCGACGGGCGCTGAGCACGACGCCGCTCGCCTCGAACTCCCCGGCCGCGGCGGACAGGAAGTCGACGGGCTCCTGCTGCCAGTCCGGCTCGTACAGCCGGACCCGGCCGCCGCTGGACGGTCCGTCGAGCGGGGTGCGGCCGGTCCGGCAGAGCTCGGCGACGGCGGGCGGCGGCAGCGGCACGCCGACCGCGCCGCCCGGGTTCACCGCCATGCCGAGCTGCGGGGGCAGGCCCCGGGCGAACTCGCGGGCGGGGGCCACGGTGAACGACATGTGGGCGCCGACGCAGGTGAGGAACTGCTGTTCGGAGCTGAACACGGGGACGTACGGCGCGCCCTCGATGTCCAGCGTCGGCAGATCGAGGTCGGTGGCATCCGGCGAGCCGCCGTTGGGCAGGGGCACCCAGAGATGGCTGCGGCCGAGCACCTCCACCAGCCGGCCGCCCGCCTCCGGGCTGCCGAGCGAGGCGCTCAGCACTTCTTCGAGCTCGTTGGCCGGCCATCCGCCCTGCGGATGGGTCCGGGCCGGTGCCGGAATGTCCACTGTCTCCCTCTCTCACCCCATGTCGTGCAGCAAGAGATTAACGCCGCCCACCCGGGTCCCCGCCCACGCGCACACGCGCTGTCCAGCCTTCGGACGGCTTTGTCTCAGCCCTCACCCTGTGCGTCTGCGAATGTGATCCGCGTCAGCAGCCCCGCAGCCTCCCGGTCCAGCAGCACCGCCGAGGCGCATCCGAGCGGCAGCAGGCCCGACTCGGTGTCCCGCAGCAGCCGCCGCACGGCCCTGCGATGGCGGGCGAACGCATATCCGGAGACTCCGCGGCCGCGCTCGCGCTGCCCCTCCCGGGCCGTCCGCGGGGTGACGTCGAGCAGGACGAGGTGCAGGATGCGGCCGCGCCGCCGGGCGTCACGGGCCAGCCAGCCGCGCACCCAGGCCTGGGTGCCGCAGTCGTGGACGACGACCGAGACGCCGGAGCGCAGCACCCGCCACAGCCCCCAGTAGTGGGCGACGCGGACGAGCGGGCGGTAGAGGGCGTACGGGAGTAAGCGGGGCATCCGGGCCGCCCAGCGGTCCCTGGTGTCCTGGGAGTCGATGGCGTGCGCGGCGACGGTCCGCGCCATGAGGGTCGACTTGCCGCTGCCGGGCAGTCCGGAGACCACCACCACGTCGCCCGCCGAGAAGTGCAGGCTGCGCGGGCTGCGCCCGTCCCGCTCCCGCAGATCCCGCACGACAGGTGCGTGCGGTCCCACCCTCTCCCTGGTCGGCGCCCCCGGCTGCGCGGGCAGTGCGCCGTGCGCGACCCCCGCGGTCGTCGCGTACCGCTGCAACGTCATCGCCCTCCCCCTGTCGGCTGACCCACACCTGCCCAAGAAGTGTAAAGAAAAGGTAATGCGGCACAACCGTCCGACCCGCCGGATCCCGCCGGAGACCGGTATCGGTACCGGCCCCCCACTCTCCCGCAATGCGTGCGATGATGACCCGGTCAACTGCATATAGGCCGTTCGAATCCGCGCGGGAGAGTCCCGGCCACAGCGTGCCGGGCGCCGAAGGAGCAAGATCCTCCCTTGAATCTCTCAGGCCCCGTACCGCGTGGATGAGGCAGATCTGAAAAGCGAGTCGCCCTGCGGCTCCACCCAAGGTGCAAGCCGAACCCCTCCGGGGCCTCTCGGCGAACCTCTCAGGTTCCGATGACAGATGGGGAGGGATCGTCCTCGTCGTCATGCCCTGGGAGCCTTATCCATGAGCACCGCCCGCCTCACTGCCCTCGATGCCCTGCACCGTTCGCTGGGTGCGACCATGACCGACTTCGCGGGCTGGGACATGCCCCTGCGGTACGCCAGTGAGCGCGACGAGCACAACGCCGTCCGCACGAAGGCCGGCCTCTTCGACCTCTCGCACATGGGCGAGATCACCGTCACCGGCCCCGAGGCCGTGGCCCTGCTGAACTTCGCGCTCGTCGGCAACATCGGCACCGTCTCGGTGGGCCGCGCCCGCTACACGATGATCTGCGCCGAGGACGGCGGCATCCTGGACGACCTGATCGTCTACCGGCTGGGCGAGACCGAGTACATGGTCGTCGCCAACGCGGGCAACGCCCAGATCGTCCTGGACGCCCTGACCGCGCGCGCCGACGGCTTCGACGCCGAGGTGCGCGACGACCGCGACGCGTACGCGCTGCTCGCCGTCCAGGGCCCGGCGTCCCCCGCCATCCTCGCGGCCGTCACCGACGCCGACCTGGACGGTCTGAAGTACTACGCCGGGCTGCCGGGCACGGTCGCCGGGGTCCCCGCGCTGATCGCCCGTACCGGCTACACCGGCGAGGACGGCTTCGAGCTGTTCACCGCCCCCGAGCACGCCGAGCAGTTGTGGCGGGCCCTCACCGAGGCGGGCGCCTCCCGCGGCCTGATCCCGTGCGGGCTCTCCTGCCGCGACACGCTGCGCCTGGAGGCGGGCATGCCGCTGTACGGGCACGAGCTGACCACGGCGCTGACGCCGTTCGACGCCGGTCTGGGCCGGGTCGTGAAGTTCGAGAAGGAGGGCGACTTCGTCGGCCGCAAGGCCCTGGAGGCCGCCGCCGAGCGCGCCGAGACCGCCCCGCCCCGCAAGCTCGTCGGCCTGGTGGCCGAGGGCCGCCGGGTGCCGCGCGCCGGTTTCGCCGTCGTCGCCGACGGCCAGGTCATCGGCGAGGTCACCTCGGGCGCGCCCTCGCCCACGCTCGGCAAGCCGATCGCCATGGCATACGTCGACGCCGCACACGCCACGCCCGGCACCGCGGGCGTGGGGGTGGACATCCGGGGCAGCCACGAGCCGTACGAGGTCGTGGCGCTGCCGTTCTACAAGCGCCAGAAGTAGACGTAGGGCGGAACGGGCGCTGCGTAAGTGACGCAGTCCTGTCTCACACCGTAAGACCATCGTTCATCAGCACTCCCCCGCGTACAGGAGAATTCAGGTCATGAGCAACCCCCAGCAGCTGCGGTACAGCAAGGAGCACGAGTGGCTGTCGGCCGTCGAGGACGGTGTGGCCACGATCGGCATCACGGAGCACGCGGCCAACGCGCTCGGTGACGTCGTCTACGCCCAGCTCCCCGAGGTCGGTGACACGGTGACCGCGGGCGAGACCTGCGGCGAGCTGGAGTCGACCAAGTCGGTCAGCGACCTGTACTCGCCGGTGACCGGCGAGGTCACCGCATCGAACCAGGACGTCGTGGAGGACCCGTCGCTGGTGAACTCCGCTCCGTTCGAGGGCGGCTGGCTGTTCAAGGTACGCGTCGCGGAGGAGCCGGAGGACCTGCTCTCCGCCGACGAGTACACCGAGTTCTCCGGCAACTGAGACCCCAAGGGACCACCTGATGTCGCTTCTCAACTCCTCCCTCCACGAGCTGGACCCGGACGTCGCCGCCGCTGTCGACGCCGAGCTCCACCGTCAGCAGTCCACCCTCGAGATGATCGCCTCGGAGAACTTCGCTCCGGTCGCGGTCATGGAGGCCCAGGGCTCCGTCCTGACCAACAAGTACGCCGAGGGCTACCCCGGCCGCCGCTACTACGGCGGCTGTGAGCACGTCGACGTGGTCGAGCAGATCGCGATCGACCGCATCAAGGCGCTCTTCGGCGCCGAGGCGGCCAACGTGCAGCCGCACTCCGGTGCGCAGGCCAACGCCGCCGCGATGTTCGCGCTGCTGAAGCCGGGCGACACGATCATGGGCCTGAACCTGGCCCACGGCGGTCACCTGACCCACGGCATGAAGATCAACTTCTCCGGCAAGCTCTACAACGTGGTCCCGTACCACGTCGACGAGACCGGCACCGTGGACATGGCCGAGGTCGAGCGCCTGGCCAAGGAGTCCAAGCCGAAGCTGATCGTGGCCGGCTGGTCCGCCTACCCCCGCCAGCTGGACTTCGCCGCCTTCCGCCGCATCGCGGACGAGGTCGGCGCGTACCTGATGGTCGACATGGCGCACTTCGCCGGTCTCGTCGCCGCGGGCCTGCACCCCAACCCGGTGCCGCACGCCCACGTCGTCACGACCACCACGCACAAGACCCTCGGCGGTCCGCGCGGCGGCGTGATCCTCTCCACCCAGGAGCTCGCCAAGAAGATCAACTCGGCGGTCTTCCCGGGTCAGCAGGGCGGCCCGCTGGAGCACGTGATCGCGGCCAAGGCGGTCTCGTTCAAGGTCGCGGCGACCGAGGAGTTCAAGGAGCGCCAGCAGCGCACCCTCGACGGCGCCCGCATCCTCGCCGAGCGTCTGGTGCAGCCGGACGTCACCGAGGTCGGCGTCTCCGTCCTGTCCGGCGGCACGGACGTGCACCTGGTCCTCGTGGACCTGCGCAACTCCGAGCTGGACGGCCAGCAGGCCGAGGACCGGCTCCACGAGCTGGGCATCACGGTCAACCGGAACGCCATCCCCAACGACCCCCGGCCCCCGATGGTCACCTCGGGTCTGCGGATCGGCACGCCGGCGCTCGCCACCCGCGGTTTCCAGACGGAGGACTTCACCGAGGTCGCCGAGATCATCGCCTCCGCGCTGAAGCCGTCGTACGACGCGGACGACCTGAAGGCCCGCGTCGTCGCGCTCGCCGAGAAGTTCCCGCTGTACCCCGGTCTCAAGTAGTCCGACCGGCACGTTTGCGTATCGGGGAGGGGCACCGCGCACACTGAACAGTGAGCGCGGTGCCCCATCCCTTGCCCCCGCTCTTCGGGCCCACCCCGCCCGTACCGCACCACCCGGCAGACAACGACGTCTACCACTGCTTAGGAGTCACCCGTGGCCATCTCGGTCTTCGACCTGTTCTCGATCGGCATCGGCCCGTCCAGCTCCCATACGGTCGGCCCCATGCGCGCGGCCCGTATGTTCGCGCGCCGGCTGAAGAACGAGGGCCTGCTCGCCCACACCGTCTCGATACGCGCCGAACTCTTCGGCTCCCTCGGTGCCACCGGCCACGGCCACGGCACCCCCAAGGCCGTCCTGCTCGGCCTGGAGGGCGAGTCCCCCCGTACCGTCGACGTCGAGACGGCGGACGACCGGGTCGACGCGATCCGCTCCACCGGCCGGCTCAACCTCCTCGGCATGCACGAGATCGCCTTCGACGCCGACGAGCAGCTGATCCTGCACCGCCGCAAGGCGCTGCCGTACCACGCCAACGGCATGACGGTCTTCGCGTACGACCACGAGGGCGCCCTGCTCCTGGAGAAGACGTACTACTCGGTCGGCGGCGGCTTCGTCGTCGACGAGGACGCCGTCGGCGAGGACCGGATCGTCCTCGACGACACGGTCCTCAAGCACCCCTTCCGCACCGGCGACGAGCTGCTGCGCCTCGCCCGTGACACCGGCCTGTCGATCTCCTCGCTGATGCTGGAGAACGAGCGCGCCTGGCGCACGGAGGACGAGATCCGCTCCGGTCTGCTGGGCATCTGGCGCGCCATGCAGGCGTGCGTCTCCCGCGGCATGTCCCGCGAGGGCATCCTGCCCGGCGGCCTCAAGGTCCGCCGCCGCGCCGCGAACACCGCCCGCCAGCTGCGCGCCGAGGGCGACCCGCAGACCCACGCGATGGAGTGGATCACCCTCTACGCGATGGCGGTCAACGAGGAGAACGCCGCGGGCGGCCGCGTCGTCACCGCCCCGACGAACGGCGCGGCCGGCATCATCCCGGCGGTGCTGCACTACTACATGAACTTCGCGGCCGGCGGCGCGACCGAGGCGGAGAAGGACGACAGCGTCGTCCGCTTCCTCCTGTCCGCCGGCGCCATCGGCATGCTGTTCAAGGAGAACGCCTCCATCTCCGGCGCCGAGGTCGGCTGCCAGGGCGAGGTCGGCTCCGCCTGCTCCATGGCCGCGGGCGCCCTCGCCGAGGTCCTCGGCGGCACCCCCGAGCAGGTCGAGAACGCCGCCGAGATCGGCATGGAGCACAACCTCGGCCTGACCTGCGACCCGGTCGGCGGGCTCGTCCAGATCCCGTGCATCGAGCGCAACGGCATGGCGGCGGTGAAGGCCGTCACCGCGGCGAAGATGGCGCTGCGCGGCGACGGCATCCACAAGGTCTCCCTCGACAAGGTCATCAAGACCATGAAGGAGACGGGCGCCGACATGAGCGTCAAGTACAAGGAGACGGCCCGGGGCGGGCTCGCGGTGAACATCATCGAGTGCTAGGGCCTCTCGTTTGGATCAGGCCGGGCTCGCGGGGTCCGGCCTGATCCAAACGAAAGGCCTTAGGCAGGACCGGGCGTTCAAGTCCGGCTTTAGGGTGCCTGATTAGGCTCCCGGGCCCGAGGCGCGGGTGCGGCCCGACGAGCCGACCGGGCGGGTCGTCGTGGACGGCCCGCACACCGGATTCGTGCGGCCGGTCGACGTGCTGGTCGATGCCCGCACGCACGCCTTCGATCCGCGTGCGGACGCCCTCCCGCTGTACCGCAACCTCCTCGCGAGCGGCACGGTGCGCCTGTGACGCAATGCTTCGGCCGACGGTGAGGACTTCGTTCCCGGCGGTCTCGACCTGACCCCGGACTTCCACCCGGTGCGCGTCGACGGCAGTGTCGAGCCCCGCGTCACCGTGCTCGGCGCACCGTCCGAGGGTGCCCGTTCGGTCCACGCTGACCTGGCTCAACGGGTTCCGGGAGGTACTGGAGGCCTAGGGGCTGTGCCTGGGCCGGCCCCCGCGAGTGCGGCAGCACCACCAGCCGTCGGCGCGGCGCCGCAGGGGCGGACTCCGGCCGGCGAAGCACCGCCCACCATGACCTGCGTGCGGTGGCGACCGGGTCTCGCGTCACGACGGCCTCGTCCCTCAGGGGCAGCGGATGACCTGGCCCGCGTAGGCCAGACCACCGCCGAACCCGAACAGCAGGGCCGGCGCACCGGAGGGGATGTCGCCCCGCTCCAGTGCCTTGGACAGCGCCAGCGGGATGCTGGCCGCCGAGGTGTTGCCGGACACGACGACATCGCGGGCGATGTACGCGTTGCCGGCCCCGAGCCGCTTCACGAACGACTCGATGATCCGGAGGTTCGCCTGGTGAAGCACCACCGCGCCGAGTTCCTCCGGCGCCACCCCGGCCTTGTCGCAGACGCTGCGGGCGATGGCCGGAAGCTGGGTGGTCGCCCAGCGGTAGACCGACTGTCCCTCCTGCTGGAAGGTGCCGTTCGCCCCCTCGATGCGCACCACGTTGCTCAGCTCGGGTACGGCCCCCCACACGACGGGGCTGATCTCCGCGTCCGGGGCCGCCTCGACCACGGCCGCGCCCGCGCCGTCGCCGACGAGCACACAGGTGGTGCGGTCGTCCCAGTCGGTGAAGTCGCTCAGCTTCTCGGAGCCGATGACCAGGGCCCGGGTCGCGGAGCCGGCCCGGATGGTGTGGTCGGCGGTGGCCAGCGCATGGGAGAAGCCCGAACAGGCGACGTTGATGTCCAGCGTGGCCGCGCCGAGGATGCCCAGTTGGGCGGCGACGCGGGCCGCGGTGTTGGGAGAGCGGTCGATCGCCGTGCAGGTCGCGACGAGGACCAGGTCGATGCTGTCGGGGGAGATTCCACCGCGGCTCAGCGCGTGCTTGCCCGCCTGTGCGGCCATGAAGTCAACGGTCTCGTCGGGTCCGGCCACATGCCGCGTCTCGATGCCCACGCGGCTGCGGATCCATTCGTCGCTGGTCTCGATCCGCCGTGCCAGATCGTCGTTCGTCACGACGTTCGGGGGTTGGTAGTGGCCCATGCTGACCACGCGTGACCCTGTCACTGTTACTGCTCCTTCGAATCCGCGAGAGACCTTCTCTTCGCCCGCATCGTTGCACTGACCTCGTCGAACCGCGCTGCCTTGCCCGTCATTTCGGACAGAAGACGGCCCAGTTCGTCCTGTGCTTCGGCGCCTTCCGGACCGAGGCCGACGAATCCGAGCACGTTCAACTTCCGCAGGACCGGCAGCAGAACATCGTCGCGGTGGATCCGTACGTTGTAAATTCCCTCGACAGCCAGTTGCCGGGCAGCCTTCCGGAATCCCGGAATGGAGTGTCCGGGCATCCGGAACCGCGTGATGACGTCCTTGAACGCCACCATGGTCCGGTCGGGCTCCACCTCCAGCGCGGACTCCAGAAGGTTCCGGTAGAAGAGCATGTGAAGGTTCTCGTCCTTGGCGATACGCGTCATCATCCGGTCGCAGACGGGGGCGCCGGAGGCCAGGCCGGTGTTGCGGTGGGCCATGCGCGTGGCCAGTTCCTGCACGGTCAGATTGAGTGACCTGGCGTCATGTCCGTTGTATGGCCGCGTGATTCGAAGTGCTCGACAGGTATCCAGGGTTGCCAAGTGCCCAAGTACCCGGATCGCGACGGGAGTCGTGTGACGCCACCGCTCACCCATGGGCCGATGCGAGGCCAGGACCCCGATCCAGTCATTCGAAATATTTCGAATGATTGACCGCAATTATCGGAAGGGCTAGCCTGCCGCGTGATCCGGCGGGCGTACGGACGGGATGCCGTCCGTACGCGGACGCTTTGTGTTTCGTCCCGTTTCCCCACCGCACAGAGGGAACACCTTCATGAACCGAAGATCCTCGCTCATCAGTCTGATCACCGCCGGGGCGCTCCTCGCCGCCGTCTCACCGGCACTCGGAGCCGCCGACGCTCCGGGGGCGGACCACGCACCCGGGCCCAAGGAGCGGAACGCTCACTGGGTCGCCGCCTGGACGTCGATGCCGCAGCTGACGGAGCCGTCCAACATGCCGCCGGCACCGTTCACCCAGGACGACTCCGTGCTGACGGACACGACGCTGCGGCAGACCGTCCACGTCTCGGCGGGCGGCGACCACATCCGGCTGCGGTTCTCCAACGCGTTCGGCGGGGCGGTACTTCCCCTCACCAAGGTCTCCGTGGCACTGCCGCTCGACGACCGCGCCGGCACGGGCGCCGTCCGGGAAGGGACCACGCGCACGGTCACCTTCGGCGGCAGCACCTCGGTGGCCGTCCCGGCCGGCGCGCAGGCCGTCTCCGATCCGCTGGACTTCCGTATCGCACCCGGCTCCAACCTGACGGCGACGGTCTACCTGGCCGACGGGCAGGCGTCCACCGCCATCACCTCGCACCCCGGATCCCGTACGACCTCGTACCTCCGGTCCGGGGACCACGTCCAGGATCCGGATCTCCCCGGCGCGACCACCACCGACCACTGGTACTTCCTCAGCGGCGTCGAGGCCTGGTCCGGCAGCACCACAGCGGCGACGGCCGTGCTCGGCGACTCGCTGACCGACGGCCGGGGGTCCACCACGAACGGGAACGACCGCTGGCCCGACGTGCTCCAGCAGCGACTGGCGGCCGGCAACGGCGCGGTGCGTACCTCGGTGGTCAATCAGGCGGCCGGCGGGAACCGCCTGCTCAACGACGGTCTGGGACCGAACGGGCTGGCCCGGCTGGACCGGGACGTGCTGTCCCAGAGCGGCGTCGACCGGCTGATCGTCTTCGAGGGCGTCAACGACATCGGGACGGCGGCCGCCACACCCGCCGCCCAGAAGCAGACCGCGGACGACGTCATCGCGGCGTACGACCAGATCATCACCCGGGCCCACGCCCTGGGGATCCGGGTGTACGGGGCCACGCTGACCCCATTCGGTGGCAACACCCCGTACGACGACGTGGACGGATACCGCGAGGAGGCCCGGCAGGCGGTCAACACCTGGATCCGTACCAGCGGCCGCTTCGACCAGGTGATCGACTTCGACCGGACCGTCCGCGATCCGCAGAACCCCCGCGCGCTCCGCGCCTCGGTGGACGTCGGCGACCACCTCCACCTCAACCCCGGGGGCTACCGGTCCCTGGCCGACGCGGTCCCCGCCCGCCTGTTCCGGCAGTCCCCGCTCCCCGCGGGATTCGGCTACAACTGACCGGCGCGCAAGGGCCGCCCGCGTATCCCTGCCGGATGCGCGGGCCGCCCGTTTGCCGGTACGGCAACAGGGCTCGCGGCCGAGCCTGCGGGCGCATCATGATCGTCATCCGAGCCGGACATCCCTACGGACCGGCACCGGCCGACAGCCGTGGAGGAATCATGTCGCAGCAGCCCAGCCCGGCCCCCGACCTCACACACCGCCTGGTGCCCTCACCGGCCGGCCGGATCCACCTCGTGGAACAGGGCACGGGACCCCTGGTACTGCTGGTGCACGGGTTCCCGGAGTCCTGGTACTCCTGGCGCCGTCAGCTGCCGGCGCTGGCAGCCGCCGGATACCGGGCGGTCGCCGTGGACATGCGTGGCTACGGTCGTTCCTCCCGGCCCGGGGACGCGGCCGCGTACCGGATGCTCGAACTGATCGAGGACAACGTCGCCGTGGTGCACGCGCTCGGCGAGCGCGGCGCGGTGGTGGTCGGCCACGACTGGGGGGCAACGGTAGCGGCGAACTCCGCCCTCGTCAGGCCGGACGTCTTCCGGGCGGTCGGACTGCTCAGCGTGCCGTACACCCCGCGCGGCGGGCCGCGGCCCAGTGAGGTGTTCGCGGGGATGGGCGGGGACGAGGAGTTCTACGTCTCCCGATTCCAGGAGCCCGGCCGGGCGGAGGCGGAGATCGAGCCGGACGTGCGCGGCTGGCTCGCCGGCTTCTACGCCGCGCTCTCCGCCGACACCATGCCCGCGCCCGGCGCCCCGGACCCGCACTTCGCCGCCCGCGGCGGGACGCTGCGCGAGCGGTTTCCCGCAGGCCGCCCCGGCTGGCTCAGTGAGGACGAACTCGACTTCTACGCCGCCGAGTTCGAGCGTACCGGCCTGAGCGGCGCTCTCAATCGCTACCGGAACATGGACCGGGACTGGGAGGATCTCGCCGATTACGACGGTGCGCCCGTCACTCAGCCTTCGCTCTTCCTCGGCGGCTCCCTGGACGCCTCCACCACCTGGCTGGCCGACGCCATCGCCGCGTATCCGACGACGCTGCCGGGCCTGGTCGCCTCGCACGTCCTGGACGGCTGCGGCCACTGGATCCAGCAGGAGCGGCCGGATGAGGTCAACCGGATCCTGACGGACTGGCTCGGCTCGCTGCCGAGCTGAACCCGAACCGGTCCCGCCGCGAGGCGAACCGACCGGGCCGCGCCTGTCCATGGGAACAGCCGACGTTCACCCGGAAGAGGGCATTGGGGAAAGCGCGAACGTTTCTGCGTCGCGAGCCGGCGGACCCTCGGGTTAGGTTCACCGACTGTCACCTCACCGACCGTCCCCCACCGGCTGCCATGCGGGCTCCAGGCACGTCCTGCGGGCCCGGCGCTGCGAGGAGAGGCATCAATGACCCAGACCTCGGCCCCCACGGCATCCCCCGTGCCGGCCCCGCTGCCCGAGCCGTGCGGCCGGGTGTACCGCCGGGACGGCCGGACGGTGGTGGCGCTGCGTGACGAGATCGACCTCGCGACCGCCGCGCTCATCGCACCGGCCCTGGACGGGGCGACATCGGACGGCTCACCCCAGCTGGTGGTCGACCTGACGGAGGTGAGTTTCCTCGACTGCTCGGGGCTGACGCTCCTGTGCCGGGCCCGGCGGCGTGTGCTGGACCGCGACGGGCGGTTCTGGCTCGTCTGCGGCTGCCCGCGGATCCTGCGCCTGCTGCGGGCCGGCCGGCTGCACGATCTGTTCTGCCCGGTTGCCACCCCGGACGAGGCCTTCCGCACGGCTCCGGTGGCCACCCCGGACGAGGACTTCCGCGCGCCGGAGCCCGTAGCTTCTGCCGGGGCCTGAGCGGGGCGGGGAGCCCGTCCCCGAGCGCCGTCCCGCGGCCCCCGGCCCGCCGGCCGGGGGACCCCCGGACGTCAGCCCTTGTTCTGCGCGGCCCAGAACTCGTCGAACGTGAGCAGCCCGTCCCCGTTCGCGTCGTGGGAGTTGATCACGGCCTGTGCGACCGTCTCGGTGACGTAGGGGTCACCCAGCTGAGCCATGACGCTCTTGTACTCGACAGCCGAGATCAGCCCGTCGCTGTTCAGGTCGAACCGCTCGAATGCCTTGCGCGCCGACTCGATGTCCGCCACTGTTCCGCCCCTTCGTATGACTCTCTGACGGAAGTCAGATTATCGGGCGTGACAGCCGGCCCTCGCGGCGGCCGGTCGTCGATCACGGGGCGCCGCCCACCGCCCGGTGGACGGCGCCCCGATCGAGGAACGCACGGCGCGGTACGGGGCACCGGGCGGTGGCTCAGCGGAAGACGCCGGTGTGGCCGAGCGAGTAGCGGCCCGGCTGCGGGTAGACGGCGAGGCCGTGCGGACCGCTGCCCACCGGGATCCGGGCCAGCTGCTTGCCGCTGGTGGTGTCGATCGCGTACACCTCGGCGTTGTAACGCCCGGACAGCCACAGGACCTTGCCGTCCGCCGAGACCCCGCCCATGTCCGGGCTGCCGCCGTTCGGCAGGTGCCACTTCTTCGCCAGCTTCTTCTGTGCGAAGTCGAACACGGAGACCGAGCCCTCACCGCGGTTGGAGATGTACATCTCCTTGGCGTCGCGGCTGACGTAGAGCCCGTGGCAGCCCTTGCCGGTCGGCAGCAGCCTCGGCTCGGTGAACTTCTCCCCGTCCAGCACCCACATGCCGTTGGCCATCATGTCCGCGATGTAGAAGGTGCTGCCGTCGGGTGACAGTTTCACGTCCTGCGGCATGGCCCCCTTGAACGGCAGCTTCTGCCGGCCGACCACCTTCATCCTCGCCGTGTCGACCTTGAGCAGTTCGCCGGAGAACTCGCAGGAGACGATGAAGTACCGGCCGTCCGCCGAGAAGTCGGCGTGGTTGACCCCCGCGCAGCTCACCGGAACGGCCTTGGCGGTCTTCATGGTGTGCGCGTCGCGGAAGACGAGCTCGCGGTCCATCGAGGCCATCACGACGGCGTACTTGCCGTTCGGTGTGAAGTAGAGGTTGTACGGGTCGGAGACGCCGACCGTCTTCCCCGCCTTCCCGGTCGCCGGGTCGATGGCGGTGAGGCTGTCACCGACGTCGTTGTTGACCCAGAGCGTCTTCAGGTCCCAGGACGGGACGACGTGCTGCGGCTGGCGGCCGACCGGGATCGTCTCGATGACCTTGTACGTGGCGGGGTCGATGACCGACACGGTGTTGGAGTTGGTGTTGGGCACGTAGACGCGGGACGGGAAGTCCTTGACGGCCGGCGACAGCTTTCCCGGGGCGTCGGCCGCGTACACGTTCCTGGCGTCGAGCACCGGCGGCATCCCGGGCAGTCCCGGCGGCGCGGGCGGGGTGACGCGCTTGGGCCGGGCGGGCGGGGCGGCGGCTTCGGTGGGGGCGTCGGACGCGCCCTTGTCCGCGGGGGCGGTGCCGCAGCCGGTAAGGACGGCGAGCAGGACGCCCCCGAGCAGGGCCGCGGTGCGTGTGGTGGAGGGAGACATCAGGTCAGCAGCTCCGTGGTCGTCACCGCACGCAGTCGGCGGCGGTCGAGTTCGGTGAGGAGGAGGGGCAGTGCGGCGACCGTGTCCGCATAGCCGAAGTGCATGCTCACCACCGATCCGTTACGGATCTCCCCGGCCACCTTGCGGGTGACGGCCGCGGCGCCGGGCGAGGTGAAGTCGAGGGAGTCCACGTCGTACGAGAGGACGTGCGGGTATCCGGCCCGGACGGCGAGCCGCTGGACGAGCGGGGTGGCGTAGCGGGTGCGCGAGGGCCGGAACCAGGTGCCGATGGAGCCGGTGAGCCGGCGCAGCCGCTGGGCGCAGCCGGTGATCTCCGCGTAGGCCTGCGCCTCGTCCATCGAGGAGATGTCGATGTGGTGCTGGGTGTGGTTGCCGAGGTCGTGGCCGCCGTCGAGGATCCGGCGGGCCATGTCGGGGTGCTCGTCCAGCCAGCTGCCCACGGCGAGGACGGTGACCCTCGCCCCGGCACGTTCGGCTTCTCCCAGGACGGTCCGGGCAACGGCGGGATCACCCTGGCCGTGGAAGGTGAGGGCGACACGTGCCCGGTCGCGGGGGCCGTGGTCGATTTGCACGGGCTGCCCGGCGATGCGGTGCGGGGCGGGGGCGTGCGCGCCGGTGGTGGCGGCCCGCCTCTTCGGTGCCGGGCGGGTGAGTGGCTTCGCCGGTGTGCCGGCGGCGTCCGGGTCCGCGCAGCCGGTGGCGAGGGCGGCCGTGAGGGCGGCCCCG
Organism: Streptomyces sp. NBC_00464; assembly: GCF_036013915.1. Classification (NCBI taxonomy): domain Bacteria; kingdom Bacillati; phylum Actinomycetota; class Actinomycetes; order Kitasatosporales; family Streptomycetaceae; genus Streptomyces; species Streptomyces sp. NBC_00464. The sequence goes on from NZ_CP107899.1 coordinate 1,842,428, forward strand.
GCTCCTGCGCGCAGGGCGCTGCGGCGGTGCACCGGTCTGTCGGGGGCGTTCATGCGCTGAACATTAAGGGCGTGATGTCAGGAAAATAACAATTGACCCACGGTGGCCGGTGAAGGTCACACGGATGCGCATGTCCACCCCTCGGACGATCAATGAATCACGACGAGAATCCCCTATACATTCACTGATTTACAGGTCAGTGACCCAGCACACCTATGATTCATTGACATAATGTCCGGCTTCGCCCCGCTAAGCCCGCAATGCGGCTTTGGCGATGGGGTTGTCCGTCTGCCATAGTCGGGGACACGACCCCCATCGACCCGGGCCAGGTCGTCATAAGCGGCCGTGAACACACCCCCCATTTCACGGCCCCCACACAGAAGCCCCCGAAGCGCCGCACCACGGCCGATCCGGGGGCTTCTGTGCATCCGCGACAACACGTCCGCGAGAGGCATCCACGAGCAGGGGCGCCGCCGGGTTCAGCGGTCGGAGATCCGCATCTCGAACCAGGTGGTCTTGCCGCGCGGCAGCAGGTCCACGCCCCACCGGTCGGAGAGCTTGTCGACCAGGAACAGACCGCGCCCGCTGATGTCCATCTCCTGGACCGGCATCAGGCACGGCAGCCCGCGCGAGGGGTCGCGCACCTCGATCCTGATCCAGCCGCGGCGCCGCATCATCCGCAGCCCGAAGACCCTGGCACCGGTGTGCCGCACGGCGTTCCCGACGAGTTCGGACACGAGCAGCACGGCATGCTCGGCCGTCTGCGAGGAGAGCGCCCACTGACGCAGGACCACGCAGGAGGTGAGCCTGCGGGCGGTCGCCGCGGACTCCGGGCGGGAGGGCAGCCGGACTTCGTCCTCCGTCGGATTTCCGAACAACTCCAGCGCCTTGAACGCCTGTTCGTCATCGACGGCCGGCATCCGCCGTGCCGCTGTCGCGCTGCCGCGCTGCCGCGGCTGCTCCACACCCTCCAGGCCCGCCATGGACACCATCATGGCCGCACGGGAGACGTTCCGTGGCCGTTCCGGGGGAATCCCTGGCCCGGAATCAGACATTCCGTAGCGGGCTCCAGGCATATGCCGCCGACATAACGCCTCGCCGGACACCCATGCCGACCTGCATGAATACCGCGCCCGAACGGGTTTGCCAGGACCGACGGGAGGCTGAGCCTTAAGGTTGCCTTAAGGCTCAGCTAATCCGCCCACACGGATGAACGCACACCCCGCCGTTCCCAACTGGCGTTCGGTCAGAGGAACTTGGCCTTGCCCGGACCCTCCTCCACAAAGCTGCGCATTCCGCGCTCCCGGTCCTCGGTGGCGAAGAGTCCGGCGAACCAGGTCCGCTCGATCGTGAGACCGGTGTCGATGTCCGTCTCCAGTCCGGCGTCGACGGCCTCCTTGGCGGCACGCAGCGCGAGCGCCGGGCCCTTCGCCAGCTTGGCGGCCCAGGCGTGCGCCTGCTCGTACACCTCGGCGGCGGGCACCACCCGGTCCACCAGCCCCATGGTCAGCGCCTCCTCGGCCTTCACATGGCGACCGGTGAAGATCAGGTCCTTCGCCTTGGCGGGGCCCACCAGCCGGGCGAGGCGCTGAGTGCCGCCCGCGCCCGGGATGAGCCCGAGCATGATCTCCGGCTGCCCCAGCTTGGCGTTGTCGCCGGCGATCCGGAAGTCCGCGCAGAGGGCCAGCTCGCAGCCGCCGCCGAGCGCGTAGCCGGTGACTGCGGCGACGACGGGCTTGGGGATCCGGGCCACCGCGGTGAAGGAGTCCTGCAGCGCCTTGGACCGTACGACCATCGCCGGGTGGTCCATCGCCTGCATCTCCTTGATGTCCGCACCGGCCGCGAACACCTTCTCGCCGCCGTAGAGCACCACGGCGCGCACGTCGTCGCGCCGGGACGCCTCTTCGGCGAGCTCGCGCAGCCGGTCCTGGGTGGCGATGTCCAGGGCGTTCATGGGCGGACGGTCCAGCCGGATCGTGCCGACGCCGCCGCTTACTTCGAGGGTTACGGTCATGGGAGGCAGGTTAGACCGACCGCGCAAGTGGGGGGTGGAAGAAGGAGGGGGGCTGGGTGCGTACAGCTGCAAGGCGGAGGATTGAGCAAGGGCGGAGCCCTTGCGATTGACGACAACGCCGGAGGGGGCCCCTCCCGGCAGGCGCACCGACCCACGACCGGCTTTCCGGGCCCAGCCGAACGCTGTGTTCCGGTTCACACCCAGCTCGGCCGCCGCTGCCGTCACGCTCCCCACAACATCCAGCCGAGCAAGGAAACGCTTCCTCAACCCCACAAGATCAACCCGCTCAACGCCCACGGTCCTCGCAACTCCCACAGATCGAGGGTGTTGCGAGGACCGTTAGAACCCAAGCAGGCCGGGCCCGTTCCGTGTTCCGTACCGCGGGACCTACTTGGTCCACTCCGACCAGCTCATGTTCCAGCCGTTGAGGCCGTTGTCCGGCTGGATCGTGTCGTCGTGGGAGTTCTTGACGATCACGACGTCGCCGATCAGCGAGCTGTTGAAGAACCAGGCCGCCGGGGTGTTCGGGTCACCGGCGCCGCGCGCGTCCTGCAGACCGACGCAGCCGTGGCTGGTGTTGGTGGTCCCGAAGATGCCCGAGCCGCCCCAGTAGTTGCCGTGGATGAAGGTGCCCGACGTGGACAGGCGCATCGCGTGCGGCACGTCCTTGATGTCGTACTCACCGCCGAAACCGACGGTGTCGCCGTTCATCCGGGTCACCCGGAGCTTCTCGCTGATGACCATCTGGCCGTTGTACGTGGTGGTCGCCGGGGCGCCCGCCGAGACCGGGATGTCCTTGATCTGCCTGCCGTCGCGGACGACCTTCATCCGGTGCGACTCCGCGTCGACGGTGCTGACCTGCCGGCGTCCGACGGTGAACGACACCGTCTTGGCCTGCTTGCCGTAGACGCCCGGCCGTCCCTCGACGCCGTCGAGGTCGAGCTTCACGGTCACCTTGGTGCCCGCGGCCCAGTAGTCCTCGGGGCGGAAGTCCAGACGGTCGTTGCCGAACCAGTGGCCCTTGATCTCGACGGCGGGCTCGGCGGTCACCTCGATGGCCTTCTCGACGGACTCCGGGTCGGTGATGCCCCGGGTGAAGTGGATCGAGACCGGCATGCCGACACCGACCGTGGAACCGTCCTCCGGGGTGTACTGCCCGATGAAGGTGTTCTGCGGGACCAGCGTGGTGAAGGTGGTGTCCTTCGCCGACTCACGGCCCTTCGCGTCCTTGGCGACCGCGTGGACCTTGTACTTGGTGGCCGATGCCAGATGCCGGTCCGGCTCCCAGGTCGCGCCGTCGGCCGCGATCTTCCCCTCGACCTCGGCCCCCTTGGGGTCGGAGACCTTGACCGTGGTCAGCTTCCCCTGCTCGGCCGAGATCTTCAGTGCCCCGTTCGTGGCGACGGAGTCGGCCCCGTCCTTCGGCGCGACGTTCACGACGGCCTGCGAGGCGGTGGTGTCCCCCGTCCCCGCCCTGCCTGCCTTGCCGCCCTTGCTCCCGCCGTCGGTGTCTCCCCCGCCGCACGCGGTCACCAGCAACAGCAACGCACCCAGGACCAGAGCCAGCAGACCGGTGGAGCCATGCCCCCGCCGCCTGCCGTTCGCCCCGGCCGATGCCCCCGATATCGGCTGCCCGTTCAATGTGGTCGTCTCCCCTCACACGGCCTGGCCCCGCCAAGGCCCCGGGAACCCGCAGGCTCCCACCCCCGCACGCTGCACATGCGCGCTCAGCGAAAGATAATCACACCACCCGTGGGGAGACCGCCCCGGAATTGTCACCGTTCAGTCCCAACTCGTCCCAGGAGTTCGCCTGGTCGCGAGCGGTTCCGCCGCCGCGGCGCCGGTACACCGGACGGCGCGGCCCCGGGGCCGCGCCGTCGATGGAGGACGAGGGAATCTCCCCCGGGTGTCAGTGGAGCGCGGAACCCGCCTTCCACCGCTTCCAGTCCATGTTCCAGCCGCCCAGGCCGTTGTCCGGAGCGACCTTCTTGTCCTTGGAGTTGACGACCTCGACGACGTCGCCGATCAGTGTCCGGTCGAAGAACCAGCCGGCCGGGGTGGAACTGCTGCCGCCCTGTACGTCGCGCAGCCCGATGCACCCGTGGCTGACGTTCGTCGAGCCGAAGATGTCCTCGTCGGACCAGTAGTTGCCGTGCAGGAAGGTGCCGGACTCGGTGAGCCTGATGGCGTGCGGGACGTCCTTGATGTCGTACTCGCCGCCGAAACCGACGGTCCGCCCGTCCATCCGCGTCACCTCGTGCATCTCGCTGACCACCATCTTGCCGTTGTACGTGGTCGTCGTCGGCGAGCCCGCGGTGATCGGGACGCTGGAGACCAACTGCCCGTCCCGGCGCACCTCCATCGTGTGCGCGGCCGAATCCACCCGGGACACCTGCTCGCGGCCGACCGTGAATCTGATCGTCTTGCGCTGGCTGCCGTACACGCCCGGCGCCCCCTCCACATCGCGCAGCCCCACCTCGACCGTCACCTCGGTGCCCGGACGCCAGTAGGAGGCGGGGCGGAAGTCCAGGCGTTTGTCGCCGAACCAGTGTCCCGCCACCTCGACCGCGGGATCGGAGGTCACCCGGATCGCCCGCTGCACGGCCGCACGGCGGGTGACCGGACGGTTGAACCCGAAGGAGACGATCATGCCGGTGCCGACCGTCGACCGGTTCTCCGGCTTGAAGTACCCGATGAAGCGGTGCTCCGGGACCGCCGTGGTGAAGGTGGTGTGGCGGGCCGAGCGGTGCCCCGTCCCGTCCACCGCCACCGCGTCGACGCTGTACTTGGCGGCGAGCCCGAGCCGGCCGGCCACCCCCTGCGGGGACCAGGAGCGCCCGTCCTCGGCGATCAGGCCCCGCACCTCCTGCTGCTGCGCGTCCTCGATCCGGGTGACCTCGACGCTCTCCAGCCGCCCGTCCGGCACCTTCACCTCGACCCGGCTGTCCGGCGCGACGTCCTCGGCGCCGTCCCGCGGGGTGATCCGGATGGCCTCCTGCGGCGAGCGGGGTTTCCCGCCGATGATCGAATCCGTACCCGAGCAGCCGGTCAGAACAGCCAGTACGGCCAGTACGGCGAGCAGTCCCGACCGGGCCTTCACGGTCGCCGGGCTCGCCCCTGCCTTCTTCGCTACGTGGTTCACGTCCCCCCAACGACGCGGGCGGTCCCGGGGAAACGTGAGTGCGGGCCCCGTCGTGGGAAGAACAGAGGGGACGACCACATTCGGGGAGCCGCGGCCGGGACGCCGCGCGCCCCCTTTCGGTGCCGGTCCCATGAGCCGCGGGAGGCGAGCAGGTGTCGAGCGCAGCCGAGCAGGAGGCAGTGCCGAGGACGGATACGGGACCGGATACGGGACCGGCCGGGACGGCGGTGGAGCGGGCACCCGCCGCCGGATCCGGCCGGTCCGTCGAACCGGTCCCGCGGCCGCCCGCCGTGTGGCCGGGGGCCCCGATGCCCCTGGGCGCCCGCTTCCGGGTGGGCCCCGACGGGGTCGCGGGCACCAACTTCGCTCTCTGGGCCGGCGGGGCGGAGGCCGTCGAGCTCTGTCTCTTCGACGAGGACGGCACGGAGACCCGCCTCGCCCTGACCGAGCTGACCCACGAGATCTGGCACGGCTTCGTGCCCGGCGTGCGGCCCGGCCGGCGCTACGGCTACCGGGTGCACGGCCGCTGGGACCCGTGGACGGGCGCCCGGTGGAACGCGGCGAAGCTGCTCCTCGATCCGTACGCACGGGCCGTGGACGGCGATTTCACCCTTCCGGCCGAGGTGTACGGCCATGTGAGGGACTGGCCCCAGCAGCAGGTCGCCGACACCGTGCGCGACGAACGGGACTCCGCTCCGTACGTCCCCAAAGGGGTGGTCGTCCACGATGACGACGACTGGGCCGACGACCGCCGCCCCAAGACGCCCTGGGCCGACTCCGTCATCTACGAACTGCACGTGCGCGGCTTCACCGCACGCCACCCCGGCATCCCCGAGGAACTGCGCGGCACCTATGCCGGACTCGCGCACCCCGCGGCCATCGGCCATCTGAAGCGCCTCGGGGTGACGGCCGTGGAGCTGCTGCCGGTGCACCAGTTCGCCCACGAGGACCATCTGCTCCGGCGCGGGCTGCGCAACTACTGGGGCTACAACTCGATCGGCTACTTCGCCCCGCACGCCGGATACTCCGCGAGCGGCACGGCGGGCGAACAGGTCGGCGAGTTCAAACGGATGGTCCACGCGATGCACGACGCCGGGATCGAGGTGATCCTCGACGTCGTCTACAACCACACGGCCGAGGCGGGCGAACTGGGCCCGATGCTGTCGCTGCGCGGCATCGACAACCGTGGCTACTACCGTCTCCAGTCCGACGCCCGCCGGTACGCCGACTACACGGGGTGCGGCAACACCCTGCACGTGGTGCAGCCGAACGTCCTGCGGCTGATCACCGACTCCTTGCGGTACTGGGTCACCGAGATGGGCGTCGACGGATTCCGCTTCGACCTCGCGGCGGCGCTCGCCCGCTCGATGCACGACGTCGACATGCTGTCCCCGTTCCTCGCGGTGATCGCCCAGGATCCGGTGCTGCGCCGGGTGAAGCTGATCGCCGAGCCGTGGGACGTCGGCAACGGCGGCTACCAGGTGGGGGCCTTCCCCCCGCTGTGGACCGAGTGGAACGACCGCTACCGCGACGCCGTAAGGGACTTCTGGCGCGGCGCCCTGCCCGACGTACGCGATCTCGGCTACCGGCTGACCGGATCGAGCGACCTGTACGCCTGGGGCGGCCGCCGGCCGTACGCCTCCGTCAACTTCGTCACCGCGCACGACGGGTTCACCCTGCGCGACCTGGTCAGCTACGAGCAGAAGCACAACGAGGCCAACGGCGAGGGCAACCGGGACGGCACCTCGGACAACCGGGCCTGGAACTGCGGGGCGGAGGGCGAGAGCGACGACGCCGCCGTCAACGCGCTGCGCCGCCGCCAGTTGCGCAACCTCCTCGCCACGCTGCTCCTGTCGACCGGGGTGCCGATGCTCGTCGCGGGCGACGAGATGGGCCGCACCCAGGGCGGCAACAACAACGCCTACTGCCAGGACAACGAGATCGGCTGGGTGGACTGGTCGCTGCTGGAGCAGCCGCAGTGGCGGGAGCTGACCGAGCTGACGGCCCGGGTGCTGGCGCTGCGCCACACCCATCCGGTGCTGCGCCGGCGGGCGTTCTTCTCCGGCCGGGCACAGGCCCCGGACGGGCTGCGGGACCTGGCGTGGTTCACCCGCCAGGGCGCGGAGATGACGGAGGAGGACTGGTACGCACCGGCCGCGACGGTCGGGCTCTACCTCTCCGGCCGCGACATCCCGGGCCGCGATGCACGCGGTGAGCAGGTGACCGACGACAGCTTCCTGGCGGTCCTGCACGCCGGCGACCGGCCGGCGGAGTTCCTGCTGCCGGGGCCGCCGTGGGCCCAGGGTTACGAACTGGTCCTGGACACCTCGCGGGAGGACCAGTCCGCCGCGCCGGGCACGGTCCACCGGGGCGGCGCGGGCATGACGGTGCCGGCGAGGTCGGTTCTGCTGCTGCGGGTGACGGAGTGAGGAGTGAGGGGGCGGCCGGTCAGCCGAGGATGCCGCGTTCGTAGGCGACCGCGACGGCCGCGGCGCGGTCCTTGGCGCCCAGTTTGGCGAAGACATGGGTGAGATGGGTCTTCACGGTCGCCTCGCTGATGAACAGCTCGGCGGCGATCTCACGGTTCGACGTCCCCCGGGCGACGAGCCGGAGCACCTCGCGCTCGCGCGCGGACAGCGCCTCGTGGCCGGGCGCGACCGGGGTGCGCACGCGTGAGATCAGCCGGGAGGCGACCGCCGGCGACAGGACCGTACGGCCGTCGGCGGCGGCGCGGACGGCGGTGAAGAGTTCGTCGCGCGGCGCGTCCTTGAGCAGATAGCCGGTGGCGCCCGCCTCGATCGCGGGCAGGGTGTCGGAGTCGGTGTCGTACGTGGTGAGCACCAGGACCTTGGAACGGGCGCCGCGCCGGGTCAGTTCGGTGATCGCCGCGACTCCGCCGCCGCCCGGCATCCGCAGGTCCATGAGGACGACGTCGGGGTCGAGCCGGACGGCCATGTCGACGCCCTCGACGCCGTCGGCCGCTTCACCGAGTACCCGGAACTCCGCCGCCGACGCGAACATGCCGCGCAGTCCGTCCCGTACGACAGGGTGGTCGTCGACGACGATCAGGGTGATGACACGTGCGGGTTCCCGGTCCATAGCGGCCAACCGTACTGCGCCGGAAGGCTCCTATCCCTGACGGACCATCGGAACCCGGGCGCAGACCGCGGTGCCGAGCCCCGGCCCCGTCTCCACCTCGACGGTGCCCGCGATGCGTTCGGCGCGGGCCCGCATGCCGCCGAGCCCGAATCCGCCGGCGCCCCGGTAGGGCGGCAGCACGGCCGGGTCGAAGCCGCGGCCGTCGTCGCGTACGTCCAGCGAGATCTCGTCGCCCATGTAGGAGAGAGTGACGCCGGCCCGGGACGCATCGGCGTGCCGGGCCGCGTTGGCAAGGGCCTCCTCGGCGATGCGCAGCAGGGTGGCGCCCACCTCGTCGTGCAGGGGTTCGGCGGTGCCGGTGACGGTGAACTCGACGCGGACGCCAGTCCGTTGCGACCAGATGGTGACCGTCTTCTTCAGCGCGCCCGGCAGGTCGTCGTGCTCCAGCGCGGCCGGCAGCAGATCGTGCACCGAGCGGCGCGCCTCGCCGAGGCTGTGCCGGGCGAGCGCGGCGGCGCGGGCGAGGTGTTCCCCGGCGAGCGCGGGGTCGGTCCGTGCCGTGGAAGTGACGGCCTGGAGCTGGGCGATGATGCCGGTGAGTCCCTGGGCGATGGTGTCGTGGATCTCGGCGGCCAGCCGGCTCCGCTCGTCGGCCACCCCCGCCTCGCGTGCCTGCACGAGGAGTTGGGCGTGCAGCCCGGCGTTCTCCGCCAGGGCCTGTTCGAGACGGGCGTTGGCCGACTCCAGGGCCGTGATGGTGTCGGTCTGGGTACGCGCCTGCTCCGCCTCCCGGTTGCCGATCTGGGCGAAGACCATGGTGAGGCTTCCGTGCACGGCCAGAACGATGGCGAAGACGACCCAGTTCATGAGGGAGACGGGTGGCAGGCCGCTGCCGGACTGCGATCCCGCCATGATGACGGCGGTGGCCAGCAGCCCGGCGCGCATGCGCCGTTGCGGGAGCAGCCGGCCGGCGTCGAAGTAGCCGAGCACCGCGTAGATCGAGAAGAACGGGTTGCACCAGGTCAGCCCGAAGGCCAGCAGGGTGCGGACGATGAAGTAGCACTGGGCCGCACGTGATCCCTGCTCGGCCGGGGCGCGGCTCCACAGGAGCTGAAGGCCGAGTGCCGCCGGGACCAGCACCGCGGCGGCGTACACGTCCGCGCGGGACATGATGAGCCCGCTGGTCACGGCCGAGACCACGCTGGCCAGGCCGAGCAGACCGTAGGGTCCGTGCCGGAAGAACCGCTCCCACCACTGCTCGGCCGTCGTCACACCGGTCATGGCTTCCTTCTTCTCCCCCGCGCCCTTCTCCCCCGCGTTCATGGGTGAAGTCTCCCGTAACACCTACTCCCAGCGGAACGTCCGGATCGCCGCCACCGCCGCCACTGCGGTCCACAGCGCCACCACCCCGAGATACGCCCAGCTCGGCCAGGCACCGGTCGCAGCTCGGTCCAGTACCTGGGACGCCGCTCCGAACGGGGTGATCTGGACGGTGCGGCGGACCGTGTCGGGCATGGCCTGCACCGGCACCCAGACGCCCGCGGTGAACATCATGACGAAGAAGACGACCGAGCCGATGGCGGCCGAGATCTTGGTGGTGCGCGAGATGGCGCAGACCAGGGCGCCCAGCGCCAGTACGCAGGCGACGGCCAGCAGCAGCCCGAGCAGATAGCCGAACGGCTGTCCGGGCAGCCGCACTCCGAAGGCGATCCGGGCGACGGCCATCACGAGCAGGGTGGAGCCGAGCGCCGCCCCGCCGTGCAGAGCGATCTGCGCGCCGAGCAGGGCGGAGGGCCGCACGGGGGTGGTGGACATGCGGCGCAGGATGCCGCGTTCGCGGTAGCCGGTGAGTACGGGCGGCATCGCCTGGAGACCGGCCATGATCATGGCGAGCAGCACAGCCACGGGGACGTACAGGTCGATGACGCGGCGCCCGCCGAGCGCGTCGTCGTGCTCCCGGAAGGACGGGATCAGGCCGAGGATCGTCATGAGTACGGTCGGAAAGGCGAGGATCCAGAAAAGGCTGCCCGGTTCGCGGAGGAAGAGCCGGGCCTCGGACCTCAGGACCGCAAGGGAGGGGGCGTTGCGGGACGCGGGGGCGGTGTTCGCCGTGGCCATCTCAGGCTGCCTGTTCTGTCAGGCCGCGCTCTTGCGCGGGGCCGGGGTGCTCGGTGAGGTCGAGGAAGGCGTCGTCGAGCGTGGCCTCGGCGACACGGAGCTGCTGCGCGGTGATCCGGAGCCGGGCCAGCAGCGAGATGACGGCGTTGACGGTCTCGTCGGTGCCGCTGATGACGATCCGTCCGTTCCTGATCTCGCACGAAGTCGCACCGGGCAGCCCGGCCAGCTCGGCATCGGGGAGCGGCTCGGAGGGGGTGAAGGAGATGGCCGTGGAGCTGCCGGCCCTGGCGATCAGTCCGGACGGGGTGTCGAGGGCGGCGATCCTGCCCCGGTCGATCACGGCGATGCGGTCGCAGAGGCGCTGGGCCTCCTCCATGAAGTGGGTGACCAGCAGGACCGTGACCCCGCTGTCCCGTACCTCTTCGATCAGTTGCCAGGTGTCGCGCCGTGCGCGCGGGTCCAGCCCCGTGGTCAGCTCGTCGAGGACCACGACGCGGGGGTTGCCTACGAGGGCCAGCGCGATGGACAGGCGTTGCTTCTGGCCGCCGGAGAGCCGGGCGAACCGGGTGGTGAGCCTGGTGTGCAGCCCGAGGCGTTCGGCGAGCGGGCGCCAGTCGGCGGGCCGCGGGTAGAAGGCGCTGTACAGCTCCAGCGCCTCGCCCACGGTGATCTTCGGCTGGATTTCGCTCTCCTGGAGCTGCGCACCCAGCAGGAGTGTCACGCGGTCGTGGTCGGCGACGGGGTCGAGCCCGGCGACCCGGACCGTGCCCGCGTCGGGTACCCGCAGTCCCTCGACGCATTCGACGGTGGTGGTCTTGCCCGCGCCGTTGGGGCCGAGGATCCCGAAGATCTCCCCCTCCTCGACGGAGAAGCTCACCCCGTCGACCACGGGGCGGCCGGCGTAGGTCTTGCGCACCCCGTTCACTTCGATGATTGCCATGCCTGTGAGCATCGCGGGCGTTGGGCCCCTCGCGGCATCCGCCATCGCGCTCGAACCGGCATCCGCCGATCGGTTGATGCCACGCTACGACCGGGCGCCCTCAGGCGCCGGCACCTGTGCCGGCCTTCTCTCCCGCCCCCGACAGCCGTTCCTCCAGCCGCGCCACGGCCGCCCGTTCGCCTTCTTTGCGGATCGAGGAGAGCCGGGCGTCGGCCACGAGCATGGGCAGCATCCACAACAGGCCCCACGGCCCGAACCCGTTGACGACGCCGGTCAGCCGGAGCAGCGCCCCGGTCAGGGCCGAGAGCGTGACGGACGCCGCCCAGACCCAACCGCGGTGGCGGGCGATCCAGCGCAGCGGGGCGTTCCCGGGTCCCGAAAGGGCTTCCAGCGTGGCCGCGAGAACGGCCGTGCGCCGGTCCTCGGGCCACGCCTGCGTCGCTGCTGCGACCTGTGCCCGCGCCCCCTGGATGTTCTGCGTCCGCAGAGCGTCCGCCACATCCCCCGCCTGCACCTCCACCGCCTGACGCTTCACCGCGCCCCGTGCCGCAGCCATCCGCAGATCGTCCCAGTAGCTGCGGGCTGCCCAGCGGTGGGCCTGCCGCAGCTGTGCGTTCTGCGCGGAGTCGGGGGCCAGCTCTTCGAGGCGTCGGGTCAGCCGCACGGCACGGTTGGCCCGCCCGGGGTACTCGAAGGCGTCGCTGCGCAGGCACAGTTCGCCGTACCCGGCCAGCAGGCCGAGGTGATCCGCTTCGAGTGCGAGACCTTTGCGGAAGGCGCGTTCGGCCTCGGTGTCGTGATCGTCCTCGTCTTCCGAGGCGTGGGCCACGGCGAGCCAGCAGTAGAGATCGGCATGCGGACCCACGTCGTCGAGCCCCTGCCGGGCGGCACGCCGGACGGCACCGAGTCCGCCCGCCAGGAACAGTTGCTCGCAGCGCTCGTTGTACTCGTCGACCGTCGTCATGTGTCCCGCCCCTGGTTGCTCACACGGTGGTGCGCACCCGTGTGCACGCCCGCCCCTCCCCCGGGGGAGGATAAATATCGGATGCGGCCGGCTGTCCGTCAAGCGTTCGCCGGGCGAGGAAAACCACATGAGCGATGTCAGTGGTGAACCGTAGGCTCGCCCCTGATGCCCGAAGAACATGTAGAGCCCAAGGACCGGTCCGCCGCACAGACCCTGTTGCGGTTGTGGCCGTATGTGAAGCCGGTGCGGAACCGGCTGCTCAGCGCCGCCCTGATCGCGATCGTCGCCTCGTGTCTCGGCCTGGTGATCCCGCTCGTACTGAAGTGGATCGTCGACGGTCCGGTGGCCCACCAGGACCCGGGCGGTGTCTGGCTCGGTGCCCTGTTCCTGCTGCTGCTGGGGATCGTCGAGGCGGTCCTGTTCGGGGTACGGCGATGGCTGGTGGCGCGTCCGCTGGCCGGCGTCGAGGCGGCGATGCGGGCGGACCTCTACCGGCATCTGCAACGGCTGCCGGTGGCCTTCCACGACCGCTGGTCCTCCGGGCAGCTGCTGTCGCGCGGCACCACGGACCTGATGCTGCTGCGGATGTTCCTGGCCTTCCCCCTGACCTTTCTGCTGGTCAACGCCACCACGATCCTGATCGGTTTCGTGATCCTGCTGATGCAGGAGTGGACGCTCGGCCTGGTGCTGCTCGCCCCGGTCGTGCCTCTGGTGATCATCTGCTCGGTCTTCGAGACGAAGTACTCGGTGGTGGCGCGCAGGGCCCAGGACCAGGTGGGCGATCTGACGACGGTGGTCGAGGAGAGCGTGCTCGGCATCCGCATCATCAAGGGCTTCGGCCGGCACCGCAGCCAGTCCCTCGCCTTCCGGGCGCTCTCCCAGCGGCTGCGCACCACGGAGATCGGCAAGGCGCGGCTGCTCGCGGGCATCTGGGCGCTCATCACGACGATTCCCGAGCTCGCGATCGGGGCGGCGCTGGTGCTCGGCACGATCCAGGTCGCGGACGGCGGTCTTTCGGCGGGCACCCTGGTCGCCTTCCTCTCCACGGCGCTGGCGCTGCGCTGGCCGGTCGAGTCGATCGGCTTCCTGCTGGCGATGAGCCAGGAGTCGGCGACGGCGACCGAGCGGTTCTTCGAGGTGATGGACGTGGCGGAGGAGACGGACACCGCCGCGTCCCCGAGTGCCGCCCCTGCCGAGCAGCCCGAGGCCGGCGGCATGGTCTTCGAGGGCGTCGGGTTCCGCTACCCGGACGCGGAGGAGGGTTCCGTACCCGTACTGGCCCGGATCGATCTGCGGATCCGGCCCGGCGAGACGATGGCCCTGGTCGGGGCCACGGGGTCCGGGAAGACCACGCTCACCGCGCTCGTTCCCCGGTTGCACGAGGCCACGTCGGGCCGGATCACGCTGGACGGCGAGGACATCACCGGCATGTCGCGCGAACGGCTGCGCGAGCTGGTGTCGGTGGCGTTCGAGGAGCCGACGCTCTTCTCGGCGAGCGTCGGGGAGAACGTCCTGATGGGCGCCGGCGGCGGGGGCGAGGAGGAGTTGCGGCGGGCCCTGTCCGTCGCGCAGGCCGACTTCGTCCACGATCTGCCGCACGGCATCGACACCCAGGTCGGCGAGCAGGGCCTCAGTCTGTCGGGCGGCCAGCGCCAGCGTCTCGCGCTGGCCAGGGCCGTCGTCGGCCGGCCGCGTTTCCTGGTCCTCGACGACCCGCTCTCCGCACTGGATGTGCACACGGAGACGCTGGTCGAGGCGGCGCTGCGGCGCGTGCTGGAGGAGACCACGGCGATCGTGGTCGCCCACCGCCCGTCCACCGTGATGCTCGCCGACCGGGTGGCGCTGCTGTCGGAGGGCCGCATCAGTGCGGTCGGCACCCACCAGGAACTGCTGCGCAGCAACGCCGAGTACGCCTGGCTGATGTCCGGAGCGGGCGTCCCGGGCGACGGTGAGTCCACCGACGCGCCGCCCCGTTCGGACACGACGGCCGATGACCTTCCGGGCGTGCACGCCCCTGCCGAGGAGAGCAGCACCCGATGACGAGCACCACGACCGGACGTCCCGCCGAGCCGGGCGACAGGGACGGGGACGAAGCCGCGAATCCGGAGGCCCCGGAAGCAACGCGCGATGCGCCGGCCCAGCGGCCCGGAGACCCCTTCGACCGCGACGACCTGCCCACCCCGCGCGGCGCCACGCGCGCGCTGCTCGTCTCGCTGCTGCGGCCGATGCGGGGCCGCGTCGTGGTCGCCGCACTGTTCCTGCTGATCCAGCAGGCCGCGGTCCAGGCGGGGCCGTTGCTCGTGGCGTACGCCATCGACAGCGGGGTGCCCGCGTTCCGGGACGAGGACTACGGGCCGCTGATCGCGGTGGCCCTCGGCTACGCACTCTGCTCGGCCGGCGCGGGCGCCATGCAGTACGCCTTCATCCGGGCCTCCGCCCGGGTCAACCAGGACGTGCTGCTCGATCTGCGCGGCCGGATCTTCCGCCATGCGCAGGCGCTGAGCGTGGACTTCCACGAGCGGTACACGTCGGGGCGGCTGATCTCCCGTTCGACCACCGATGTGGAGTCGCTGCGGGAGCTGCTCAGCGAGGGCCTTCAGGAGCTGATCGGGGTCGTTCTCTCCTTCGTCTCCATCTCCCTGATGCTGCTCTGGCTGGACTTCGGTACGGGCGCCGTCGCCGTCCTGTCCTTCGTGCCGCTGTACCTGCTGGTGCGGCTGTATCAGCGCCGGTCCGCGGTGATCTTCGCGTCGCGCTCGACGGCGATCGCCGCGGTCATCGTGAAGTTCGCGGAGACGATGAACGGGATCCGCCCCGTCCAGGCCTTCCGCCGCGAGCCCGTCAACGACGACGTCTTCCGGAAGCTGAACCACGAGCACCGCCGCACGAACGGCGACGCGCTGCTGGAGAACGCGCGCTACGTCGTCGGGTCCCGGCTGGTCGCCAACACCGCCGTGGCCGGAATCGTACTGTGGGGTGCCTACCGCGTCGCCTCCGGATCCCTCGCCCTCGGCGTGCTGGCCGCGGTGGTCCTGTATCTGCGACGGCTGTACGACCCGATCGACCGGCTCAGCATGTTCCTCAACTCCTACCAGTCCGCGGCGGCTTCGCTGGAGAAGATCGCGGGGCTGCTGGCCCAGACCCCCACGGTTCCGGAGGCCCTGGAGCCGCGGGAACTGCCGCCGCTCACGGGCGGTCACCCGGGCCGTGAGGTGGTCTTCGACGGGGTGCGGTTCGCCTATCGCACGGGGGGCGAGGTGCTGCCCCGCTTCGATCTGACCGTACCCGCGGGCCAGACGGTCGCCGTGGTCGGCTCGACGGGCGCGGGCAAGTCGACGCTCGCCAAACTGCTGGCCCGTTTCTACGACCCGACCGAGGGCCGGGTCCTGCTGGACGGCACCGATCTGCGCGACCTCGGCACCCCCGAACTGCGGCGCGGAGTGGTCATGGTGACCCAGGAGGCCTTCCTGTTCTCCGGCACGGTCGCGGAGAACATCGCGATCGGCAGCCCCGACGCGACCCGTGAGGAGATCGAGCAGGCCGCCAAGGCCATCGGCGCCCATGACTTCATCGCCGGTCTGCCCGACGGATACGACACGGACGTACGCAAGCGGGGCGGCCGGATCTCGGCCGGTCAGCGCCAGTTGGTGGCCTTCGCCCGCGCCCTGCTCGCCAACCCGGCGGTCCTGATCCTCGACGAGGCGACGAGCTCCCTGGACATCCCGGGCGAGCGGGCGGTGCAGCGGGCGATGGACACCGTGCTGCACGGCCGCACCGCGGTGGTCATCGCCCACCGGCTGTCGACCGTGGAGATCGCGGACCGGGTCCTGGTGATGGAGCACGGCCGCGTCGTGGAGGACGGTGCCCCGGCCGAACTGATCGGCGGCACGGGCCGGTTCGCCGGCCTGCACCGCGCCTGGCGGGAGAGCCTGGCCTGAGAAGGCTGACAAGCCCGCACCGCCCCCGGCGCGAAGCCCGGTTCCGAAAGGGCCCCTGGCCGCGTCACCCGCCCGGCGAAGCCGGGGACGGACGGGCAGGGGACGGACGGGCAGGGGACGGACGGGCAGGGGACGGGTCCCGGCCCGCCGCCCCTCTGGGCGCCGGGCCGGGGCCGGTGGGGGAACCCGTCAGGTGCGGTGGCACTCCATGGGGGGAACCAACGTCCTGCTCGGACCGCCGCCTGCGCCCGGCTGGAAGCGGATGGAGTAGCAGCGGTACGCGCGTGAGGCGGAGGAGCCGAAGAAGCTGGCGTCCTCGTAGGTCGCGAAGAACCTGACGAGAGTGGTCAGCGCCCGCCCCGACTGCGCGTACGAGACGAGGACGCCCTGATTCTGCCGGGCGACGTCCTGTGCCCGCTCCCGGCTCGCGAAGCCGTTCCGCCCCTCGCCCCGCACGGCGTCCTCGTACGACCGCACATGCCCCGCTATCTGCTCCAGCGCCTCCTTCTCACGGCGTTCGTCGGCGCTGTCCTGGCGGTGAGCCATGACCATGAGCGTCCCCGCGGCGAGCAGCACCAGGACGATGGGGACCATGAGTGCCACCATGCAGCCGGGTGCCGGCACCCCGCCGAGGTAGGACCGCGGCGGGGTGCCGGCAGAGGAGCGGGACCGGTTCACCGGTCCTCTTGTCTGAGCGCGGCGGGGCCCAGCGTCATGAACGCCTGCGCGTAGGCGCCGGTGCCGGCCTTGTTCGGGTGGTAGCTCTCCCGGCTGAGGCAGCTGTCGGCCCAGAACCACCAGCACAACGGCGTGGCGTCGTCGTCGTGGTGGAAGTCGCCGTCACCGTTCGGTCCGGCCACGACTCCGTTGATCCCCTCCGTCGGGTCGCAGATGCGCTTGCCCTCGAACGCGGACTGCGGGGACCGGTAGCGCACGCCCTTGGCGGACATGGAGGCCGCCAGTTCCTTCTGCTTGTCCTCGAAGTACTGGGCCATGTTGTTCAGGATGACACGCTGAGAGGCGCTCACCAGCGTCGAGCAGGCCTCCGTGCGGCTGAAGAGCAGCGGGTATCCCATCAGGGATATCGTCGCGTTCGACGCCGCGTCGCTGATCTCGGTCAGCAGGTCCGCCGTCGCTGTCACGGCGTCGTCGATGTCCGCCTGCATCGACGCCTCGGAGGAACAGCCGTCGATGACGCAGGTCTGGATCTTCTCGTCGAACCGGGCGTCGTTGCCGCCGATGGTCAGCATCACCAGGGTCGTGTCCTTGCTGAGCACGCCCGAATCGACCTGCAGCTTCTCGTGGAAGTTCCCGTCGAAGCCCCAGTGCTCGTTGTTGTCGTCGTCGTACGGCGTACCCGACCCCGCCTGCCATGCCTTGGCTCCGGAACAGGCGACGAACTGGAAGTCGAGACTCGCGTCGTAGCTGTCCGCGAGTGCGCCGACGGTCTGCGACTGGTCGGGGAGGGTCACCTTGCGCGGCCACGCGTTCGGGCTCCGTCGGCACGCGTTCCAGCTGTCCTCCCCGTGGTCGCGGTCGCTGACGTGGTAGTAGTCTCCCGAGCCCTCGCCCGAGGTGTAGGAGTCGCCCATCGCGACGACCATGTCCTGAGGCTTGCCGGCCAGCTTCTTGAAGGCGATCGAGGTGTACGCGACGTCCTCGTCGGCGGTGCCGTCGTCCGTGGTGTTCGTGAGCTCCACCTGAGGCGTTCCCGTGAAGTGGTAGACACCGAGCTCGACCCAGGTGCTCTCGCCGTAGTGGGTGTTGAGGTAACGCTCGCGGTCACCGCCGTCCACGCCGCGGATGGTGTAGTGGGCCTGCTGGGTATGGGCGCCGGTGTCGGGCACGTGCACGAGCACCCGGGACCAGCCGTCCAGGTTCTGGCCGAGGGTCCAGGTCCCCTTGACGGACATCACTCCGTTGTCACCGCCGAGGTGGGCGGCGTTGCGGGTGTGGGCGAACCAGAAGTGGCCGTCGTATCCACCCCCTATCTGGTAGAGGTCACCCTTCGCCTCGTACTGGCCGAGACCGGGGCCGACCGCACCGTCGCTGTTGAACGTGAACGCGAAACTCCCGTCGTCGGTGCCGGTCGATCCACAGGTGCTGTACGTGTTCGTGTTGTCGGGTACGGAGTTCACGATCAGCGCGCCCGCGGGCAGGCTGCTGTCCGTGTCACCGGCGCAGACGGGGGTGCCGTGCTGGAGGCGGGAGCCACGGCCCGGTTCGGCGATCAGCGTCTGGTACTTGATGTTCTCGACACCGCAGGTGGTGGCGCAGTCGCCCTTCCAGGTGACGTTGGACTCGTGCCACCAGTACTGCGTGTAGCAGTCCGCGTCGGGGCAGTCGGGCGGGTTGGCGGAGTCGCAGTTGTTCTTGGAGTTGCAGAACGTGTCGAGTGGCGGCGTGGCCTGCGCCCGGTTGTACTTGGCGCTGCCCGGTTCGCTGTAGAGGCCGGTCGTGCCGTTCCAGTAGGCGGGCTGGAAGCCGGCGGAGGAGAAGCCGGACTCGCCGGCCCAGTCCTGGCGTCCGGAGGTCGCGTAGGAGTAGCCGGCGTCGATGGACCAGGAGGCCCAGCCCAGCACCTTCTCCTCGTACGGCCAGTTCTGCGGATGCGCGGCGTCCTGGGCGGCATTCGGGTCGATGTCGGTGTTCATGAAGGCCGAGCGGGACGGCGGATACACGGGGTTGGCGGGGTTGTTGTACCAGCCCAGGCCCCAGTTGCCGTTCTCCGACTCGGCGGAGCGGGGGTTGAAGCCGAGGTTGTAGTTCCACAGGGCGGCGAACCAGTTCTCGGGCCTGGACGCGGAGTCGTTGTTGACGGTGATCGTCTGCGCCGACTCGTGCAGTTCGTTCCACTTGTCGGCCAGGATGTACAGGGAGGCGGCGACGTTGACCGAGTAGTCCAGGGCGACCGCGCGCTGGGTGGAGACGGGGAGCGAGGTCTCGTCCTCCTTCGCGTACGCCGCGAGCCGCATGCCGTCGGTCACCTGGCCCACGCCGTAACCGCAGTCGGAGTTCGCCCAGTCGATCTTCCAGTAGGCCGCCGGATCGTCGCCCTTGTGGCCGTAGAAGCCGGCATACGAGGCGAGCGGGCTGCCCATCTGGCCCGGGATCGCGCCCGGCTCGGCCTGCCACAGGTTCGACTCCTGGGCCATCACGCCGAGCAGCACGTTCGCCGGGATGCGTCCGCCGCCCGTCAGCGTGGGGCGGGGGAACAGCCCTTGCGGGTCGATGGTGCCCAGCCCGGTCTGGCTGCGCCAGCCGCCCTGGGTGATCCAGTTCGAGCGCAGTTCACCGCGTACGGCCATATCGACGGCCCACTCGACCTGGTTCGGTGTGGGCTGCAGTGCCTGGGCGTTCACGTCGTTGCGGGGCACCGAGCACCAGCGGTCGGTGTCGACCGGATCGTTCGCCCTGCTGTCGGCCGCGGTGAGGGCGGCGGGAGCGGCGGTGCCGGTGAGCGAGGGGGACACCGAGGTGTCTCCACTGTCCGCCGTGGTCTGCCCCAGGGACTGCGTGATCCTCGCGCCCGTGGTGGTGGCGGTGGAGGTCACGGTGGCCGGCTCGCCGCCGCCGACGGTGTCGGGCGCGGCGACCGCGCTCTCTGCCGGCGCGCCGCTCTTGTCGAAGCCCTTGCCCGCTTCCTTGACGCGCGCGAGTCCGCGTCGGACGCCGGGGGTGATTACGGGGTCGACGGCGAGCCGTCCCAGGGTGGAGACCTCCGTCCCGGCGGGCGCGTCCAGAAGCGTGACGCCCGAACCATCGAGCCGGGTGCCGGAGGGCCGGCCGGTCAGGAACACCCGGCCCTCGGCGCCCTGGCGCAGGTCCACGTCACCGAGCCTGCCCGAGGCGATCACGGCAGGCTCGCCGCGCCCGCGCCACAGCTTGGCGTGTGCGGCGGAGTCTCCCCGTCGGTCGAGGAAGGCGACGTGTCCGGCGCCCGTGGGCCGGATGTCGAACGGCGGGCTGTCGGCCTTGGTGAGGGTCGTCAGCCGGCCCTTCCCGTCGAGGTGGACCAGATCGCGTCCGCGTGCGCCGATCGCACCGTCCTCGACCGGTACCGCGCTGGTGATCTCCCCCTTGGTCACCGCCGAACCGGCCGTCCTTCCGGCCGTGTCGACCGTCATCACCCGGGTCTTCGTCCTGGCCGGGTCGTTCATGTCGCGGAAGGCGGTGAACGCGGCCGTGTGCGTGATCGTGTTGCAGGACGGGTCGAAGTAGGCGAGCGACGCGGTGAACGGCAGCTTCACCACCCGGCCGGTGACCGTGTTGACGACGGCTGCGAACGCGCCGCCCTGCATCAGGTCGGGCTTGTTGACGAAGGTGCGGGGCGCGTACACGACGGCGGCGTGACTGGCGTCCATCACACACTGGTTGCCGATCCAGGTGTCCGCCGAGATCGTCGGCTCGGCCAGGGAGGCGACGGTCTTCCACGCGTACGCGTCCGACGAGTCCGCGACGAGGATCTTCAGGCCGTCGCTGTCGGCCGCGCTGGTCACCGCCCGGTCCTTGGACGCCTTCCAGCCCGTGCCGAGCTTCTTTCCCGGATCGGCGACGCCCGCGGGCTGCGCGGACCGAGCGGACGGTTCGGGAGTAGGTTTCGGTACCGGCTGCGTGGCGAGTGCCGGCGCCGCTGCCGGCATGAGGCCGATGACCGCCAGCGCGGCTGCCGTCAGCGCGAGGGATGGATGTGCTCTGCGTCTCAGCCTCAAGGATTCTCCTCGGTCCGGAAGCGGGTTTGACTGGACAGACTGCGCAGCCGCCACGGTGCGTGTGACACCGGTTCAGCGGTGGAGAGTTCCGGCGGCGTGCCAAGCCGGACAGGCGGGCGGGGAGCCCGGCGCACGGTCCGATGGGTGGGCACGAAGGACGACGAACGGCAGCACGAAGGGGCCTGTCGGACGGTGACGGCCACGCCGGGGGCGTGAGCGCGCTCAGGCGCCGGTCAGCCCGCCGGCGGACCGAAGGCCGCAGGCCCGGTGGGGAACTGCGCGGTGGTGTACCGGCGCAAGGGGGTCGGGCTCCCGCCCTGATGGGCAGAAGCTCCGGCGTCCTCTCCCCCGCTGCGGCAGTCTGCCTTCACCGGCATCACGGCGCCGCCGTCCGCACGCCCGAAGGATGCGCCGTTACTGACGGCGCGTCCGTGACCGATTCCCTGCGCCATGACGCCGCGGACACGGATGACGGGCAAGGCGGGGCGGACGACCGTCCCCGCTCCCGCCGCTGTTCTCACTGTCTTCCCGCTCACAGAAGCCCCCCTGTGTCGAGTTGTCACCCGGCAACTGCCGGGCCTTGGTTCACCGGACCGGACGGTGAGCCGTCATGATCGAAGCGCTTCAATGACCGCCGAGTCAACAGCGAAAGGCCGCCGGGCAATCACCCCCCACAGGGATGACCTTCCGTAAAACCGGACATCTCCGGAGGGTCAAATCTGCCCACGCCCCCCTATCCACACGAGGCAAAAGTTCGGCAAATCCAACCGGCCCTCCGCAACGCGAGCGGCGGCGTGCGGACTTGCGGGGCACACCCCCGCCGACGCCCCGCGGACCCGTCCAGGACGCACGACCGCCCGGGAAGCGGCCGCGTCAGGGCACGAACCGCCACACCGAGTGCCGGACGGCGCGGAACTAGCCACAGTTGCCGGCCGTCTCGCCAGGTGGTCGCTTCCCGGTTCTTCACAGTCTTTTCGAACACGCCACCGAAGGTCCGAACCTCAACGCCCTCTGCACATTCAGGCCTCCGGACCCCCGGGCAACATCGCGGCAATGATCGGCGAAACGTCCGCTTAACGAACATGACCATTGCGGCAACGGACGAATTCCGGCCAACTTGTTGACGCGGTCCTGACAGAGGCCGCTCTCTGCTGACACTCTTCACCCCGTTCTGCTCACTGCCTGCACTGTCCGGACGGCTCCCCCTGCCGCCGGTACCCCCCTCGCAGAAGGAGTCCGCGTGAGATCCACGCTCAGCCGTCGTACCACCGCGACCGGCGCTCTGATAGCCGCAGCAGCCCTCCTCGCCGTAGGAGTCCAGACCGGAACAGCCACCGCCACACCGGGCGGCGCCGCACAGGCCGCCCCCTCGGCCTCACAGCCCAATCCCGGTGCGCTGGCCAAGCAGCTTTCGCCCTCACAGCGCGCCGAGCTGATCCGCGAGGCCACCGCGAGCAGCGCGGCCACCGCAAAGCAGCTCGGCCTCGGTTCGCAGGAGAAGCTCGTCGTCCGGGACGTCATCCAGGACAACGACGGCACCACGCACACGCGTTATGAGCGCACCTTCGGCGGACTCCCCGTCCTCGGCGGCGACCTGGTCGTCCAGGAGACGAAGGCCGGCGCGACCGAGAGCGTCACCAAGGCGTCGAAGACGACCTCGGCGCAGCTCAAGGCCGTCGACACGACCGCGGACGTCGCCCCGGCGACTGCCGAGAAGCAGGCTCTCGGCCTGGCCAAGGCGGACGGCTCGTCCAGGACCGCGGCCGACAAGGCTCCCCGCAAGGTCGTCTGGATGGCGTCCGGCACACCGCAGCTCGCGTACGAGACCGTGGTCGGCGGACTGCAGGAGGACGGCACTCCGAACGCCCTGCACGTCATCACCGATGCCACCTCCGGCGCGAAGCTCTACGAGTGGCAGGCCATCGAGAACGGCGTCGGCAACACGGAGTACAGCGGCCAGGTCACCCTCGGCACCTCGGGGTCGTACAACCTGACCGACACCGCCCGTGGCAACCACAAGACGTACAACCTGAACCACGGTACGTCCGGGACGGGCACCCTCTTCTCCGGCACCGACGACGTCTGGGGCAACGGCCTCGCCTCGAACGCGGAGACCGCGGCGGCGGACGCCCACTACGGTGCGGCCGAGACCTGGGACTACTACAAGAACGTCCACGGCCGGACCGGCATCCGGGGCGACGGTGTCGGCGCGTACTCCCGCGTCCACTACGGCAACAACTACGTCAACGCCTTCTGGGACGACAGCTGCTTCTGCATGACGTACGGCGACGGCAGCGGCAACGCCTCGCCGCTGACCTCACTGGACGTCGCGGCCCACGAGATGAGCCACGGTGTCACCTCCAACACCGCCGGCCTGGTCTACAGCGGTGAGTCCGGTGGCCTCAACGAGGCGACCAGCGACATCTTCGCCACCGCGGTCGAGTTCTACGCGAACAACTCCTCCGATGTCGGCGACTACCTCATCGGCGAGAAGATCGACATCAACGGCGACGGCACCCCGCTGCGCTACCAGGACAAGCCGA
This sequence comes from Streptomyces sp. NBC_00464, assembly GCF_036013915.1. Lineage (NCBI taxonomy): Bacteria > Bacillati > Actinomycetota > Actinomycetes > Kitasatosporales > Streptomycetaceae > Streptomyces > Streptomyces sp. NBC_00464. The sequence goes on from NZ_CP107899.1 coordinate 1,865,898, forward strand.
GCAAGGACGGCGCGTCCAAGGACGCCTGGTACTCGGGCATCGGCAACGTCGACGTGCACTACTCGTCGGGTCCGGCCAACCACTTCTTCTACCTCCTCTCGGAGGGAAGCGGCGCCAAGACCATCAACGGCGTCTCCTACAACTCCCCGACCTCCGACGGCCTGCCGGTGACCGGCATCGGCCGCGCCAAGGCGGAGCAGATCTGGTTCAAGGCGCTCTCCACGAAGTTCACCTCCACGACCAACTACGCGGCCGCCCGCACGGGCACACTCGCCGTGGCCGGTGAGCTGTACGGCACGACCAGCGCCGAGTACACCGCGGTCGCCAACGCCTGGGCCGGCATCAACGTCGGTACCCGCCCCGGTGGCGGCACCGACCCCGGCGGCACGGTCTTCGAGAACGCCACCGCCGTGTCCATCCCGGACTACGGTTCGGCTGTCACCAGCTCGGTCGCCGTCACCGGCCGCACCGGCAACGCGCCCAGCACCCTCAAGGTCGGCGTGGACATCACCCACACCTACCGCGGTGACCTGGTCCTCGACCTCGTCGCCCCGGACGGCACCGCCTACCGCCTGAAGAACTCCTCGTCGAGCGACTCGGCGGACAACGTCCAGACGACGTACACCGTCAACGCCTCCTCGGAGGTGGCGAACGGCACCTGGAAGCTGAAGGTCCAGGACGTCTACTCGGGCGACACCGGGAAGATCAACAGCTTCAAGCTGACCTTCTGATCCGGTACCACCGCATGACCCGCAACTGACGCGGTATCCCGCCCGGGAGGAGATCACTCCTCCCGGGCGGCTGCGTGCTCAGCCCGGGTTGTTCGCGTGGGTCAGGGTCTCCCAGGCGACGAACAGGTTGTTGGACCCGGCCGGCCGCTGCTGCTCGGTGAGGGCCTGGGTGTTGGTCATCGCGATGCCCATCCGGTTGTGCAGCGCGTTGAAGCCGACCTCGGTGACCGGCCCGAGGCTGTCCTTGAGCGATCCCCCGCACAGCGACGACGGAACGGCCGCCCCCAGCTGGTACTTGGCGTGCAGACCGAGGGCGTGGCGCAGCCGGTCGGCGATCTCCGGGTAGAGGTCCTGCCCCTGGATCCGGCTGGTCTCGGCGATGTGCGAGATGGCGGACAGGCCGTATCCGGTGTGGGTCAGATCGCGGCAGGTCTCCTGGGAGAGACCGTCCATGAAGGTCGACTGGCCCTGCCAGTAGTTGATGACCTTGTCGCGGGTATCCAGTCCGCTGCCCGGCGCGGTCTTCGGCAGGGCGCCGTCCGCGGTCACGTATATGTACGCGGGCACGCGCCCACGGAACTTGGCGACGGCCTTGTCGTACGAGGTGCGGTCCTCCAGGAAGACCGAAATGCCGATCGCGGCCTCGGTCATGCTCAGTTCCCAGTTTCCGTTGCTGTTCGAGCCGTTGATGACCTTCGGCAGGTACACGTTGCGCAGCATGGTGGCGAACCGGCCCGCGTTCGGCCAGCCGCTGTAGGTGTACTTGATGATCTCGGCGGCACGGGGCCAGGAGGAGCCGGCCCAGCCGGTCTGGAGGGGGGCGTTGCTGTTGGTGTGATCCTGGATCACAGCCGACCAGGCGTCCATGATCTCGATCGCCTTGGCGGCGTAGCGGCTGTCCTGGGTGAGGTACCAGGCCAGCGAGAGCGTGTACGCGGCGATCGCGTCCTCGCGCTCGTCGGTGCAACCGTAGTTGGGGTTGGAGTACGAGCCGCACTCAACGACGGCGCGGGGCTTCGCCGTCCGGGTGAGCGAGGCGTACTTGCTCCCCATCATCTGGTCGTACGCGCTCTTCCAGGGCTGTGCGCCGGCCTGCACCTTGGCGCGTACGAAGTCGAGTTGGGAGCGGCTGACGAGCACGCCGGGATGGGTGAAGACCGCGGGTGCGGCGGCCCGCGCCGCTGCGGGCACCTGATCCGGGGCGGGTCTGCCGGCCGAGGCCGGGGCCATGAAGAGGCCGGTGAGCAGTGCCGCGAGGGCGGTGGCGAGGCCGAGGCCGCGCCCGATGGTTCCGGTGCGCATGTGGGGGTGCCTTCCGGTACTGAGGAGGTCCGCAACTCGACCCCCTACAACGGGAGTTCATGGATATGAACATTGAGTCGAACTGTGAACGCTGCAATGAGTGAGGAACCTAAAGGCATTCCATGAACACGTCAAGACCTTGTGTTCAGGAAGCGAAGGCCCCGCACCCCCGGCACAAGGGCCCGACACCCCTGGAAACCACCCAGGGGTGCCGGGCCCTCGCCGACGCGGTACGTCAGCGCATCAGCACACCCGCACCCTCGCCCGTCGCCTCCGTCGGCTGTGCGACCAGGCCCAGTTCGGCTCCGGTGGCCATCAGCCGGTGGGCCGGCAGCACCCGCACGGTGTAGCCGTACGGGCCGGTGCGGTCGAGGGCGAGCGGGCCCTCGTACAGCCAGCGGCCCTCCAGGTCCTGGCCGCCCGCCGGTTTCAGCGGGAAGACCTGGGCGTCCGAGATCGCGTCGGCCGAGTCGACCCGGCCGGCCACCGCCTGCACCTCCACGTCGTCCGGGTCCAGCACCCCGAGGGTGATCCGGACCCGCAGCGCCAGCGTGGAGCCGAGCTCGGCCGAGCCACCGGAACCGGTGGGCGTCACCGCCTCCACGTGGTCGACGGCCACCCGCGGCCAGGCCGCCCGGACCCTGGCCTTCCAGCCGGCGAGCTCCCGGGCCGCGGTGGCGTCCAGGGAGCGGCGGGCCCGGGCTGCGGGGGTGTACAGCCGCTCCACGTACTCACGGACCATCCGGTCGGCGAGGACCTTGGGGCCCAGGGTGCCCAGGGTGCTGCGGACCATCTCGATCCAGCGCCCGGGGAGCCCCTCCTCCCCCTGGTCGTAGAAGCGCGGCGCGACGCGGTCCTCGATCAGCTCGTAGAGGGCGCCCGCCTCCAGGTCGTCGCGCCGGTCCTCGTCCAGCGCGGAACCGTCGGCCGTGGGGATCGCCCAGCCGAAGTCCGGCTCGAACCACTCGTCCCACCAGCCGTCCAGGACCGAGAGGTTGAGGCAGCCGTTGAGCGCCGCCTTCATCCCGCTCGTACCGCAGGCCTCCAGCGGGCGCAGCGGGTTGTTCAGCCAGACATCGCAGCCCGGGTAGAGCTTCTGGGCCATCGCCATGCCGTAGTCGGGCAGGAAGACGATGCGGTGGCGGACCCGGGGATCGTCGGCGAACCGGACCAGCTCCTGGACCAGGCGCTTCCCGCTGTCGTCGGCCGGGTGCGCCTTGCCCGCCACCACGATCTGGATCGGGCGCTCGGGGTGCAGGAGCAGCCCCCGCAGCCGGTCCCGGTCGCGCAGCATCAGCGTCAGGCGTTTGTACGAGGGCACCCGGCGGGCGAAGCCGATAGTGAGCACGCCGGGGTCCAGCACCCCGTCGATCCAGCCGAGTTCGGCGGCCTGGGCGCCGCGGGTGAGCCAGGAGGCGTGCAGTCGCTCCCGCACCTCGGTCACGAGTTGTTCGCGCAGGGTGCGGCGCAGTTCCCAGAGCTGCCGGTCGGGGATCTGCGCGACGGAGTCCCACCGGCCGGGGGTGCCCCCGGACTCGGTGCGCAGCCGGTAGACCTCCGGCGCGACCCAGGTGGGTGCGTGGACCCCGTTGGTCACGGAGGTGATCGGCACCTCCGGGGCGTCGAAGCCCGGCCAGAGGCCGGCGAACATCTCCCGGCTGACGGCGCCGTGCAGGGTGGAGACGCCGTTGGCGCGCTGGGCGAGGCGGAGCCCCATGACCGCCATGTTGAAGACGCCCGGATCGCCGCCGTCGTAGGTCTCCATGCCCAGGTGCAGGATGCGGTCGACCGCGACACCGGGCAGTTCGCCGTCGTCGCCGAAGTGGCGGGCGACCAGGTCGCGGTCGAACCGGTCGATGCCGGCCGGGACCGGTGTGTGGGTGGTGAAGACGGTGCCGGCGCGGACGGACTCCACGGCGGAGTCGAAGTCGAGGCCGGTTCCGGAGAGCTCCCGGATGCGTTCGAGGCCGAGGAAGCCGGCGTGCCCCTCGTTGGTGTGGAAGACCTCGGGGTCCGGATGGCCGGTGAGCCGGCAGTAGGTCCGCACGGCGCGCACCCCGCCGATGCCCAGCAGTATCTCCTGGAGCAGCCGGTGTTCGCTGCCGCCGCCATAGAGCCGGTCGGTGACCTCGCGTTCGCCGGGGGCGTTGTCCTCGACGTCGGAGTCGAGCATGAGGAGCGGCACCCGGCCGACCTGGGCCTGCCAGATCTGGGCGTGCAGCGAGCGGCCGCCGGGGAGGTCCAGGACGACCTGGCTGGGCGTCCCGTCGGCCTCCCGCACGAGCGTGAGCGGGAGTTCGTTCGGGTCGAGGACGGGATAGCGCTCCTGCTGCCAGCCGTCGCGCGAGAGGCTCTGGCGGAAGTAGCCGTGGCGGTAGAGCAGGCCGACGCCGACGAGGGGTACGCCCAGGTCGCTGGCGGCCTTGAGATGGTCTCCGGCAAGGATGCCGAGCCCGCCGGAGTACTGCGGCAGGGCCGCCGTCACCCCGAACTCGGGCGAGAAGTAGGCGATGGCGGCGGGGAGCCCGTCGCCCTGGGCGCGTTGTTCCTGGTACCACCTGGGTCCGTCCAGGTACTCCCGGAGATCTGCGGACACCTCGGCCAGACGGTGCAGGAACTGCTCGTCCCGGGCCAGCTCGGCGAGGCGTCCGGCGGACACGGCGCCGAGCAGGCGCACGGGGTCGCACTCCGCCGTCCGGCCGGCCACCGGATCGACGGCCTGGAAGAGCTCACGGGTCTCGGTGTGCCAGGACCAGCGCAGGTTGCGCGCGAGGTCGCTGAGCGGTTGAAGGGGATCGGGGAGGACGGGACGCACGGTGAATCGACGAATGGCCTTCACGTATTCCACCTTTACAGGGGACGTACGAATCCGAGCGGACGCACCGCTGTGTGCGCCGCTCCGTCACCCTCGACGGTAGTGGTGGGCGGCATCCCGCAACCACGGCGCGCGGCCGGCTCCGGGGGTGCGACCCCGGACGGTCCGACCGCCCCTGCCGCCGGCGCCGCTCACGCCCGTCCCGCACCACGCGCAGATCAGGACACATCCGTCACAGGCGTTATGGCCGATTCCCTCACCTCGTGCGGCCTTGTGGGCCTTCGCGCCACAGGGAAAGCTGCCCTGTGGCGCCCGTGCTGCCCCGCGTGCGCCGGCTCCGCGCAATCCCGCGCACGCGCGGCGGAGCCCGGCGCATTCGGATCGTCACAGATACGCCCGAGTAGTTAACAAACAGCCGGATTGGCCCACCGAGATCCGTGGGAAGGCTTCTCCGGTACCCGGAACGACTGCATTCGGATGAGAGCCGAAGGCGATCCGTAACCGCCCCCGCATGATTCATCCCCTGTCCACCGGCGATCCGCTCCCGGTTCGTATGCAATCGCTGCGGACGACACACGCATTCGGTCCACATCCGTGCACAGGACCACACGCCTCAGCCATTCGAGTGCCATTCGAGTGAACGCGGACAGGAGCGGCCATGCCCACACCCCATCAGTCGTCGACGGAGCAGCTAGAAAGGACCGAACCCCACCATCGCGGCGCGCGCGTCCAACGTTTCGCGCCCGCTTCGCGCCCTGTCGAGTCCGAGCTCCAGTCCCCAGGTGATTTCATGATCGGTCGCATTCCCGTCCTCGATGTCCAGCCGCTCGTCGACTGCGGCAGAAGGCCCGCCAAGGCCGTCGCCGGTGAAACCTTCCAGGTCACCGCGACCGTCTTCCGCGAGGGCCATGACGCGGTCGCGGCCGATGTCGTGCTGCGGGATCCGAGCGGGCGCCCCGGCCCCTGGACGCCGATGCGCGAGCTCGCTCCGGGCACCGACCGCTGGGGCGCCGAGGTGACGCCGGACGCGGAGGGCCGCTGGACCTACACGGTCGAGGCCTGGAGCGACCCGGTCACCACCTGGCGCCACGCGGCGCAGATCAAGATCCCGGCGGGGATCGACACCGCGCTCGTCCTGGCGGAGGGTGCCGAGCTGTACGAGCGGGCCGCGGAGGGCGTACCGAAGCGGGACGGACGCGAGGCGGTGCTGGCCGCGGTCGACGCCCTGCGCGACACGTCCCGGCCGGCCGCCGCCCGGCTGGCCGCGGCCCTCGCCCCCGAGGCGGCCGCAGCGCTGGCGCGTAACCCCCTGCGCGAGCTGGTCACCGCGTCGCGTCCGCACCCGCTCGTCGTGGAGCGCCGGCGTGCACTGTTCGGCTCCTGGTACGAGCTGTTCCCCCGCTCCGAGGGCGCCAGGGTCGAACCGGCCAAGGCGCCGCGCAAGAGCCGTACGGGCAAGCCGGCCGCCGCCCCGAAGCCGCCCCGGATCATCAGCGGCACCTTCCGCACAGCGGCCGAACGCCTGCCCGCGGTCGCCGCGATGGGGTTCGACGTGGTCTACCTCCCGCCCATCCACCCCATCGGCACCACCCATCGCAAGGGCCCCAACAACTCCCTCTCCCCCGCCGCGCACGACGTGGGCGTGCCGTGGGCGATCGGTTCCGCCGAGGGCGGTCATGACGCGGTCCACCCGGATCTCGGCACCCTGGACGACTTCGACCACTTCGTCGAGACGGCCCGCACCCTGCGCATGGAGATCGCGCTGGACTTCGCTCTCCAGTGCTCGCCCGACCATCCGTGGGTGGAGAAGCACCCCGAGTGGTTCCACCACCGGGCGGACGGCACCATCGCCTATGCGGAGAATCCGCCGAAGAAATACCAGGACATCTATCCGATCGCCTTCGACAGGGATCTGCGGGGGATCGTCACGGAGACCGTACGCATCCTGCGTTTCTGGATGGATCACGGCGTACGCATCTTCCGGGTCGACAATCCGCACACCAAGCCGGTGATCTTCTGGGAAAAGGTGATCTCCGACATCAATCGCACCGACCCCGACGTGATCTTCCTGGCCGAGGCATTCACCCGCCCCGCGATGATGCGCACCCTCGCCGCCGTCGGATTCCAGCAGTCGTACACCTACTTCACCTGGCGCAACACCCGGCAGGAAATCACGGAGTACGTGACCGAGCTGTCCGGTGAATCGGCCTCCGTCATGAGGCCCAATTTCTTCGTGAACACCCCCGATATCCTTCCCGGTCATCTCCAGGAGGGCGGCAGGCCCGCCTTCGAGGCACGGGCGGTGCTCGCGGCAACTCTCTCCCCGTCCTGGGGGGTGTACGCCGGGTACGAGCTGTGCGAGAACACCCCGGTCCGCAACGGCAGTGAGGAGTACCTCGACTCGGAGAAGTACGAGATCCGGCCCAGGGACTGGGAAGCCGCCGAGCGCGAGGGCCGTTCGCTGGCTCCGCTCATCACCACACTCAACCGGATCAGGCGCCGCCACCCGGCGCTGCAGCAGCTGCGTGACGTGCACTTCCACTCGTCCGACAACGACGCCCTGATCGTGTACAGCAAGCGCTCCGGTTCGAACATCGTTCTGACGGTCGTCAACCTCGACCCGCACCACACCCAGGAGGCGACCGTCTCGTTGGACATGCCGCAACTCGGCCTCGAACGGCACGAGAGCGTGCCGGTGCGCGACGAGCTCACCGGCCATTCCTATCACTGGGGCAGGACCTTCTATGTGCGTCTGGAGCCGGGCGTCACGCCCGCGCACATCGCGGTCCTGCGACCGTCCCCGCCGACCGGAGGGTCACCCACACCATGATCGTCAATGAGCCCGTCCACGACACGTTCGAGGACACCCCGGCCAAGGACCGCGATCCCGACTGGTTCAAGCGTGCTGTCTTCTACGAGGTCCTCGTCCGGTCCTTCCAGGACTCCAACGGCGACGGCATCGGAGATCTGAAGGGGATCACCTCCAAACTGGACTACCTCCAGTGGCTGGGCGTCGACTGCCTCTGGCTGCCGCCGTTCTTCAAGTCGCCGCTGCGCGACGGCGGTTACGACGTGTCCGACTACACCGCCGTGCTGCCGGAGTTCGGCGATCTCGCCGACTTCGTCGAGTTCGTCGACGCCGCGCACCAGCGCGGCATGCGCGTGATCATCGACTTCGTCATGAATCACACCAGCGACCAGCACGACTGGTTCCAGCAGTCCCGCACGGACCCGGACGGTCCGTACGGCGACTACTACGTCTGGGCCGACGACGACAAGCAGTTCCAGGACGCCCGGATCATCTTCGTCGACACCGAGACGTCCAACTGGACCTTCGACCCGGTGCGCAAGCAGTACTACTGGCACCGGTTCTTCTCGCACCAGCCCGACCTCAACTACGAGAACCCGGCGGTGCAGGAGGAGATCATCTCCGCGCTGCGCTTCTGGCTGGACCTCGGCATCGACGGCTTCCGCGTCGACGCCGTGCCCTACCTCTACCAGCGCGAGGGCACCAACTGCGAGAACCTCCCGGAGACCCACGGCTTCCTCAAGCGGGTCCGCAAGGAGATCGACGCCAACTACCCGGACACCGTGCTGCTCGCCGAGGCCAACCAGTGGCCCGAGGACGTCGTCGACTACTTCGGCGACTACCAGGCAGGCGGCGACGAGTGCCACATGGCGTTCCACTTCCCCGTGATGCCGCGGATCTTCATGGCCGTACGGCGCGAGAGCCGCTACCCGGTCTCGGAAATCCTGGCCAAGACGCCGGCGATCCCGGCGGGCTGCCAGTGGGGCATCTTCCTGCGCAACCACGACGAGCTGACGCTCGAAATGGTCACGGACGAAGAGCGCGACTACATGTACGCGGAGTACGCCAAGGATCCGCGGATGCGGGCCAACATCGGCATCCGCCGCCGCCTCGCACCCCTGCTGGACAACGACCGCAACCAGATCGAGCTGTTCACCGCCCTGCTGCTCTCCCTGCCGGGCTCCCCGATCCTCTACTACGGGGACGAGATCGGGATGGGCGACAACATCTGGCTGGGCGACCGGGATGCCGTACGCACCCCGATGCAGTGGACGCCCGACCGCAACGCCGGCTTCTCCTCCAGCGATCCGGGGCGGCTCTATCTCCCCACGATCATGGATCCGGTCTACGGCTACCAGGTCACCAACGTCGAGGCGGCGATGGCCTCGCCGTCGTCGCTGCTGCACTGGACGCGCCGGATGATCGAGATCCGCAAGCAGAACCCGGCGTTCGGGCTCGGCTCGTACAACGAACTGCCCTCCTCCAACCCCGCCGTGCTCGCCTTCACCCGTGAGCACGGGGACGACCTCGTGCTGTGCGTGCACAACTTCTCTCGGTTCGCGCAGCCGACGGAGCTCGATCTGAGGTCCTTCAACGGGCGTCATCCGGTGGAGCTGATCGGCGGGGTGCGCTTCCCCGCCATCGGTCAGTGGCCCTATCTGCTGACTCTCGCGGGACACGGCTTCTACTGGTTCCGGCTGCGGAAGGACGCGCCGCCGAGCTGAGACCGGCCGGCCCGTGCGGGGCGGTTTCCGCCGCCCCGCACGGGGCACTCTTCCCCCCATATCGAGCACTTCCGTAGCCTTCTTGGATCTTCCTGGCGTTTCGATCACTCCGAGTCGAGTCCGTACGGACCATCCTGACCCGACACGTCCCGCACAGCCGGACAGCCAAAGCCGCAATCCGGGACACTCTTCGCATCCTGTGGTGTGCCCGGGGAAAGGACGCGATGCCATGTCGGAGGCTGCATCCGCTCAGGTCACCCTGGCGAACAGCACAGCCCTGCTCCCGTCTCTCGGACCGCTGCTGCACGAATGGCTGCCCCGGCAGCGATGGTTCGCGGGCAAGGGGCGGCCCATCACCGCCTTCTCACTCGTCTCGGCGACCGAAATACTGCCGGTCGACTCCGGAGCGGCCGAAACCGGTCCGGGCCTCCTCCACCTCCTGGTGAAGGCCCATCAGCCCACGATGCCGGCCCAGCCGCCCCCGGACTGCTACCAGTTGCTGCTCGGTGTGCGCTCCACCCTGTCCCCGCGGCTGGCGCCCGCCCTCATCGGGCGTGTGACGGACGGACCGCTGGCCGGCCGCACCGTCTACGACGGCCTGTACGACCCGCGCCTCGCCTCCCTGCTGCTGGAGCGGCTGCGCACGCCCGGCGGGCTCGGCGGCCTGCGCTTCGGCCGGGGCGCGGAGCCGATCCCCGACGGGCTGACCCCCCGGGTGCTGGACACCGAGCAGTCCAACTCCTCGCTCGTGTACGGCGACTCCTACATCCTCAAGATCTTCCGCCGGGTCTTCCCCGGCACCAACCCCGATCTGGAACTGCCGCTCGCGCTCGCCCGTGAAGGGTGCGGACGCGTCCCCGCGCCGGTCGCCTGGTTCGAGGCCGCCGCACCGGAGCGGCTCACGCTCGGCGTGCTCCAGCCGTACCTGCGTGGCGCCCAGGACGGCTGGCAGCTCGCCCTGCGCGCACTGGCGACGGGCGACGACTTCACGCCCGAGGCCCACGCCCTGGGCCGGGCCACCGCTGAGGTGCACACCGCGCTCGCCGCGGCCCTGCCCACACCGTCCCTGCACCGCTCCCAGACCGACCAGCTGGCCGCCGCCATGGTGCGGCGCCTTGAGGCAGCCGCCCACGCGGTGCCCGCACTGGTGCCGTACGTCCCCGGACTGCGCGCCGCCTTCGACGCCGTGACGACCCTGGGCCACGGCGGCCACGGCTGGGCCGCCCAGCGGGTGCACGGCGACCTCCACCTCGGCCAGACGCTGCGCGGCAGCGACGGTTTCTGGTCACTGATCGACTTCGAGGGCGAACCGGCCCGCCCGCTCCCCGAGCGCCGCAGCCCGCAGCCGCCGGTGCGCGACATCGCCGGAATGCTCCGCTCCTTCGACTACGCGGCCCGCTCGCACCGGCCCTGGAACGCCGACTGGGCGGCGCGCTGCCGGACCGCCTACTGCGACGGCTACGCGCAGGCGGCGGGCACCGACCCCCGCGACGAGCCGGAGCTGCTGCGCGCCCACGAGACCGACAAGGCGGTCTACGAGGTGTTGTACGAGGCCCGCCACCGCCCCGACTGGCTGCCCGTCCCGATGGCCGCGATCCACCGTCTGGCGGCCGACGCCGACTGAAGCGGCACGACCGCCCGCTGCCCGCCCCACCCCACCCACACCCTCCGAGGAGGCTGTCCCTGTGACCGCCCGCAAGCCGTCCCGCAAAGCGTCCGATCCCGCTCCGACCACCCTCGACGCCCCTCTCTCCGCGGCGCCCGCCGAGCATGCGGACGCCGCCGCCGGCCCGGCCACCGGGACCCTCGCACCGGTGGAGGCGGACGCACCGCCCACCGAGGCGGCAGCGACGCCCCCACCGGCCAAGCGGGCGAAGCGGGCGGCGCCGCCGCGCCCCCGCCGCGCGGGCGGTCAGGGCGTCCGCCCCGCCGGTGCGCTCGACGACGGGGACCGGGCACGCCTCCTGTCGGGTGAGCACCACGCCCCGCACGAGCTGCTCGGCGCCCACCAGATCCGCGGCGGGGTCACCTTCCGGGTGCTGCGCCCGTTCGCCCGCTCGGTCACCGTGCTCGCCAAGGGGCTGCGCGCCCAGCTGCTCGACGACGGCGACGGGTTCTTCTCGGGACTGCTGCCGATGCCCGCGGTCCCCGACTACCGGCTCCTGGTGGCGTACGACGACAACGAGATCGAGATCCACGACCCGTACCGCTTCCTGCCCGCGCTGGGCGATCTCGATCTGCATCTGATCGGCGAGGGCCGGCACGAGGAGCTGTGGACCGCGCTCGGTGCCCGGGTGATGGAGCACCAGGGCGTCACCGGCACCCGGTTCACGGTGTGGGCGCCCAACGCCCGCGGGGTCCGTGTCTCCGGGGACTTCAACTACTGGGACGGCACCGGATTCCCGATGCGTTCGCTCGGCTCCACCGGAGTGTGGGAGCTCTTCCTGCCGGCGATCGGGGAGGGGGCGCTGTACAAGTTCGACATCTGCCGCCCGGACGGCTCGCACACGCTGCGCGCCGACCCGATGGCCCGCCACGCCGAGGTCCCGCCGTCCAACGCCTCGGTCGTGACGGCCGCGCACCACGTCTGGCAGGACCAGGAGTGGATGGCGCACCGCGGGGACGTCCCCGTCCACGAGGCGCCGCTCTCGGTCTACGAGGTGCACCTGCCGTCCTGGCGACCGGGTCTCACCTACCGGCAGCTCGCGGAGCAACTCCCGGCGTACGTACGCGATCTGGGCTTCACCCACGTGGAGCTGATGCCGGTCTCCGAGCACCCCTTCGGCGGCTCCTGGGGCTATCAGGTCACCGGTTTCTACGCCCCGACGTCCCGGATGGGCTCGCCGGACGACTTCCGCTTCCTGGTCGACGCGCTGCACGGGGCCGGGATCGGCGTCATCGTCGACTGGGTGCCCGCGCACTTTCCGCGTGACGACTGGGCGCTCGCCGAGTTCGACGGCCGCGCGCTGTACGAGCACTCGGACCCGCAGCGGGCCGCACACCCGGACTGGGGGACGCTCGAATTCGACTACGGCCGCACCGAGGTCCGCAACTTCCTGGTCTCCAACGCCACGTACTGGTGCGAGGAGTTCCACATCGACGGGCTGCGGGTCGACGCGGTCGCCTCGATGCTCTACCTCGACTACTCGCGCGAGGACGGGGAGTGGTCACCGAACGAGCACGGCGGCCGGGAGAACCCGGACGCCGTCGCCTTCCTCCAGGAGATGAACGCGACGGTCTACCGCCGCAACCCCGGCGTCGTGACGATCGCGGAGGAGTCCACCGCCTGGGACGGCGTCACCCGCGCCACCCATCATGTGGGCCCCGGCGGATTCGGCGGTCTCGGCTTCGGGCTGAAGTGGAACATGGGCTGGATGCACGACTCGCTGGAGTACGTGTCGAAGGAGCCGGTACACCGCAAGTACCACCACAACGAGATGACTTTCTCGATGGTGTACGCGTACAGCGAGAACTACGTCCTGCCGATCTCGCACGACGAGGTGGTGCACGGCAAGCGGTCGCTCGTCAGCAAGATGCCCGGCGACTGGTGGCAGCAGCGCGCCAACCACCGCGCCTATCTCGGCTTCATGTGGGCCCACCCCGGCAAGCAACTCCTCTTCATGGGGCAGGAGTTCGCGCAGGGTGCGGAGTGGTCGGAGGGCCACGGCCCGGACTGGTGGCTGCTCGACCCGTCGTACGCGGCGGAGAGCGACCACCGGGGCGTACGGACGCTGGTGAGCGATCTGAACGCGGTGTACGGGACGACGCCGGCGCTCTGGCAGCGCGACACCGTCCCGGAGGGCTTCAGCTGGATCGAGGGCGGCGCCGCGGAGGACAACGCCTTCGCGTTCGTGCGGTACGACGCGGCCGGATCCCCCCTGATCGCCGTCTCCCATTTCTCCCCGGTGGTGCGCAGCGACTACCGCATCGGCGTGCCGGACGGGCCGGAGGCCTGGGTGGAGGTCCTGAACACGGACGAGCTGCGGTACGGCGGGAGCGACGTACGCAACGAGGAGCCGCTGAAGCCGGAGGCGGTGGCGGCGCACGGCAGGGACACCAGCATCACGCTGACGCTCCCGCCGCTGGCGACGGTGTGGCTGCGGCCGGCCTGACCCGCAGGGCAGGGCCGGGCCGTCCCGTCGGCTCGGCCCGGCCCGGCACAGCACGGCTCGGCTCGGCTCGGCTCGGCTCGGCTCGGCTCGGAGAGGTTGCGATCGCAGGGGCGCTCCCGCGGCCAGACCTTCGGGGGCGCCCCGCGCGGTTCGCAGTCTCTGTCCCCGTTCAGGTATGCGCGAGCCGCTCCAGTTCGGCGACGGTGCCGCGAAAGACGTTGAGGTCGGTCCTGTTATTCGATTCGATGCCGGGCACGGTTCCCGTCTCGCTGTGCTGCCAGATCTTCCAGCGGGACCCGGCGCCCGGCACGGTCGTGGGCTCCGACGCACTGCTCCGGTACCGGGGCTGCCAGAGCATGTGGTCCGCGAACAACGAACCGTCGCCCTTCATACAGGCCTTGACGAACTGCTCCGTGGTGTAGATGACCGGCTTGACCTTCATCTCGGCGTCGACGGCCCGCAGGAAGGTGCGCAGTTCAGCCGTACTGAAGTTCCTCGGGCAGGCGCCGCCCGCCTTCAGCTCCAGATCGATGGCGGGCGGCAGTTCGCCGGGCGCCTTCCCCGTGTAGCCGGCCCTCCGCACCGTCGCGACGAAGTTCTCGGCCTGGTCCTTGCCGGCCGTCGTGCCGTAGAAGTGGTACGCGCCGCGGAACAGGCTGGCAGCCTTGGCATTCTTCAGGTCGGCGGCGAGCCACCTGTCCTGATGCGTGGTGCCCTCGGTGGCTTTGGCGTACATGAACGCATAGCCCGCTCGTCGCACCCGCTGCCAGTCGATGACCTTGTTCCCGGGGTGGTTGTAGTGGCTCGTGTCGACCCCTTTGACGCGGTAGTCGCTCGGCGGGGCGGCCTGCGCGGGTGTCACGGCCGGACCGGTGATCAGCGTTCCGGTGATCACCGCCAGTGCGACGTTACGGACGGCTGTCCCGCGCAGGGCGGTGGCGTGGTTCTTCACGACGGTGAGCGCCGCTCGGGCGAAGAGTGGCATTGAGGGCCTTCCGGTAGTCGGGTACGAGGAGCTGGGAGTGCCGGGGCCGTACGTGCTGCCGCGTGGCCCGCCATCCGTCCGGGTGAATACCTGGTCGCGGAGAACCGGGCCGCACGGCCGCGCGTGGTGGCACATGCCGCAGAGCTCTGGGCCTGCCCGACTCGGACGACGTCAAGTCGCCCGGTGGGCAGCGGAGTCAGCATGCCGGACATGTCACCGTTCTCGCTACGATCTGCTCTGCTGTCGGCCGATGCATCGATGCATGCCGCTATGTACATCGCTGACCTGCTGTTATGCCACCAGGCACGAGGTTCGCGGGTGTCCGGCCAGTCCGTATCACGACCTGGAGGAACACGGACATGACGAGGAAGCAGGAGCGTGACGGCCGGCAGGCGTCTCCCGGCGTACTGCTGGCAGAACTGCTCCGTGAGTGGTGGGAGGCCGCCGGAGGGCCGACCGGCGGTGCGCGACCGACGCAACAGGCGCTGGCCTCACGCCTGGGCATCGACCAGACCACTCTGTCGCGCTATCTGAACCGTAATCACCCTTCCACCGCACCGCAGCGGGTGGTCGAGGCACTGCATGCGCAGTTGCGGGCCCCGCAAGCGGAGTTGGAGCAGGCACGGGCGTGGTCCAGGGCGGCGCTGGAGGAGCAGAGCCGCCAACGAGCCGTGAGCAACGGTCCGGCCGGCATCGTGAACGGCGCCGCCGCCCGCGTCGACAGCCCGTCCGCCGACGCCTCGGGCCCGCAGACATCCGCTGCCGGCGACGAAGCCCCCGTCGGAGCAGCCGGCGCGGCCGGTTCGCACAGAAGTCGCGGCCCGGGCCGTCTCCGCCCCCGGTGGCCCATGGTGGTGACGGTGGCACTGGTGGCGGTGGCCTTTGCCGCCGGGGCCCTCACCCAGCAACAGCGGAAGTCCGACCCGCCGGTTACGGCGAGCGGAACGGGCCGGGCGGGCGCGCCCCCTTCGACCGGAGCGCCGCTCGAATGGCCGGTACTGAAGAGGAAGCGGAACGAGGACCAGTTCGTGCGTGGCCGCGCCCTGCAGAACCTGTTGAGGAAGGAGAAGTACGAGCTGGAGGTGGACGGGATCTTCGGAGACCGGACGTACCGGGCAGTCGTGGACTTCCAGCGGCGGAACCACCTCCGCCCGGACGGCAAGGTGGGCGGGGAGACCTGGCCGGCGCTGGTCGAGGAGCTCACGCTGGGAAGCCGCGGTTTCGCGGTCCTTGCCGCGCAGGAGCTGCTGGACAACACGGATCTGGGCGGCACGGAGGTGACGGGGACGTTCACCCCGACGAACGCCGCCGAGGTGAGCTTCTTCCAGCAGAGGCACGGCCTGCCCCGGACCGGCCGGGTCGACACGGACACCTGGCTGGCTCTGCTGGTGTTCCAGAGCGACCCCCAGGACACGCCCTCGTACCAGAAGTCCGCGAGCCCGTCCGGGCCCGCGTCCCCGTGACCGGCGCCGCCCGAAGGCGGCACAGCGTGGTGCACCTTCCGTGCCTGACGACATAACAGCAGTTCAGAGGCGGTGCGCACCGAGCTGCATCCATGCACCTACGCAGGCGCCAGGCAACCCTTCTTCCTGCCTGTGCCGCCGGGGCAGTCTGGTGGTGCGCCGAGCGGTCGGCCGGTCCCAGAACGGTCCGGCCGCTCATGGGACGTACATCCGCAGTTCGGTCCCGGCGCGATTCCCCTCAGCCCTGCTCAAGGAGTTCCACATGCCCGCTGTCCGCAAGACCCTCATCTCCGCCCTCTCCACCGCCGTGCTCGCCGGTGGGCTGGCCCTCGGCGCGGCCGGCGTGGCGAACGCCGACGGGTGCGGCGCCACTCGGTCCCCGAAGATCGACGGCGCCATGGCCTCCTGGACGATCACCTGCCCTACGAAGAACTCAGTGCGGGTGACCGGGTGGGTCGAGGACACCAGCATGGACGGGGACTGCGCCATCGTCCGCGTCGTCGCCAACAGCACACAGCAGGCGAAGAAGGCGTGCGGCTCGGACGTCCGGGAGCACTTCACCTTCGACTTCCCGGGGACGCAGTCGGCCGAGGCGCGCCTGGCCACCGCCTGATCCGGACCACCGGCGGGGCGGGCCACCGGGCCCGCCCCGCGCACTCAGGCACGGCCCGTGCCTGACACACGCCGCAGCCGGCAGGCCGACTGCGCAGATGGAGCGAGGTACTCACATGAAGGCGAACATGTCCAAGCGGCTCGTCCCCGGTGTCCTGACGGCAGCGGCAATGATGACCGCGGTGGTGGCACTGCCTCCCACCGGTGCCACCGCCGAGGCGGCGGCACCGGTGACGACCCTGGTGTTCGACAAGAACCCCGCGGACCCCACCCGGTCGACCCTTTCGGTCTACAAGGGGGGCGTCCCCCAGTCGAAACCGTTCCGGGCCGGGTCCGGCGTCGGTCTCACGGACGAGTGTGTCCGCAACAAGGGATGGATTCCGAACGGCAACTGGAAGATCAAGCTGAAGGACAAGCGCTACGACGGACAGTTCATCAAGGGTTACGCCGTCCTGCTGGAGAACATGAGGTGCGCCCGGAAGTCGACGCCCCGCACCGAGATGTTCATCCACTCCGAGATGAACCGTGACGGCAGCCAGGGGAAGTCGGAGGCCCGCCGCTGGGATGGCGCCGGTGACTACAAGTCGAACGGCTGCGTGAAACTGAGTCCTTCCGACATCACCGAGTTGTTCGGCCTCCTGAACCGCATCGGCTGGCCGACCCACCTCCGGGTGGTCTCCTGACCCTCAGGTGGGCTCCCGGCCGTCACGCATCAGACCACCGCAGGCAGCACGTCCTCCAGCTCCTGGAGCAGACGGCGCTTGGGGCGGGCGCCCACCATCGACTTCACCGGTTCGCCGTCCTGGAAGACCATCAGCGTCGGCATCGACAGCACCGCGTAGCGGCCCGTGATCTCCGGGTTGTGGTCCACGTCGATCTGCACCACCTTGATCCGGCCGCTCTCCTCCTCGGCGATGGCGCTGAGCACCGGGGCCAGCTGGCGGCAGGGGCCGCACCAGTCGGCGGTGAATTCGACCAGGACCGGCACACCGGCTGCCAGGACCTCGGCGTCGAACGTCGTGTCGGTGACCTCGGCGACACCTTCTGCGTGGATCATCCTTCGTCCTCCCAGTTCAGTTCACAACGTGGTTCGGGGCCGCCCGTCAGCTCGGCGGAGGCCTCGACTTCGGCGCGGGCCAGCTGGGCGCCCACCTCCGTGCGGACCGACTGCAACTGGCCGATGAGCGCGTCCAGCTCGCCGAGCTTGCGCCGGTAGACGGCCAGCGAGGCCGGGCAGGCGTCGCCCGCCGGATGGCCGGCGCGCAGGCAGTCGACGAAGGGCCGGGTCTCCTCCAGGTCGAACCCGAAGTCCTGAAGGGTCCGGATCTGCTGGATCAGCCGCAGGTCCCCCTCGTCGTACGTGCGGTAGCCGTTCTCCGCACGGCGTGCGGGCAGCAGGCCCCGTGACTCGTAGTACCGCAGCGTCCGTGTCGTCGTCCCGGCGCGTTCGGCCAGTTCCCCGATTCGCATGCCACGACCGTAATCCTTGACGTCGGCGTCAAGGCAAGGGCGGGAGGGCGGACGGGCGGACACACACGGATGCGGCCGGTCCGGGAATCCCGTACCGGCCGCATCCTTGAACGCGCTACACCTCTACGCCTTCGCGAGCGAGGGCTGCTCCTCGCCGCCGTCCCTGGCCTCGGGGACGTACGGCTCGGCGGGCCCCTCGTCCGTGATCATCTTCTCGTCGAACGGGAGTGATCCGGAGAGGACTCGGTCCACCCGCTCCTTGTCGATCTCCTTGGTCCAGGTGCCGACGAGTACCGTGGCCACCGCGTTGCCCGCGAAGTTCGTCAGCGCGCGGGCCTCGCTCATGAAGCGGTCGATGCCGACGATCAGGCCGACACCGTCCACCAACTCGGGCCGGTGCGACTGAAGGCCCCCGGCGAGGGTGGCCAGTCCGGCGCCGGTGACGCCCGCCGCGCCCTTCGAGGCGATCACCATGAAGACCAGCAGCGAGATCTGCTCGCCGATGCTCAGCGGGTCGCCCGTCGCGTTGGCAATGAAGAGCGAGGCCATCGTGAGGTAGATCGCGGTGCCGTCGAGGTTGAAGGAGTAGCCGGTCGGCACGGTGATGCCGACGACGGGCTTGCTGACGCCCATGTGCTCCATCTTCGCGATCAGCCGCGGCAGGGCCGACTCGGACGAGGAGGTGGAGAGGATGAGCAGGAACTCCCGGCCCAGGTACTTCAGCAGGGCGAAGATGTTGACCCCGGCCACCAGGCGCAGGATCGTGCCCAGGATCACGAACACGAAGAGCGCGCAGGTGACGTAGAAGCCGATCATGATGACCGCGAGGGACTTCAGCGCGTCCACGCCGGTCTCGCCGACCACCGCG
Source organism: Streptomyces sp. NBC_00464 (assembly GCF_036013915.1). Lineage (NCBI taxonomy): Bacteria > Bacillati > Actinomycetota > Actinomycetes > Kitasatosporales > Streptomycetaceae > Streptomyces > Streptomyces sp. NBC_00464. Next base: position 1,884,789 of record NZ_CP107899.1, read on the forward strand.
GCCATGGCGCCGAACGCGCCGACCGGGGCCACCCACATGATCATGGCGAGGATGCGGAAGACCAGGCGCTGGATGTGGCCGATGCCGCGCAGGACCGGCTCGCCCGCCGAGCCCAGGGCCTGGAGTGCGAAGCCCGCGAGCAGGGCGATGAGCAGGGTCTGGAGGACCTCGCCCTCGGTGAACGCCGACACGATGGTGGTGGGGATGACGCCGAGCAGGAAGTCCGCGGTGGACTCGCTGTCCCCCGCCTGCGCCTCACCGGCGGCGCGGGTCGCCTCGGTGAGGTGGAGGCTGGAGCCGGGCTCCAGGATGTTGCCGACGACCAGACCGATGGCCAGGGCCACGGTCGACATCACCAGGAAGTAGCCGAGGGCCAGACCGCCGACGGCGCCGACCTTGGCGGCCTTGCGTACGGAGCCGACGCCCAGCACGATCGTGCAGAAGATGATCGGCGAGATCATCATCTTGATGAGGTTGACGAAGCCGGTTCCGATCGGCTTGAGCTCGACGGCGGCGTCCGGAGCGACGAGGCCCACCAGAATGCCGAGGCCCACCGCCGCGATCACGGCGAGATACAGATATTTCGTACGGTCCCGCTTGGCGGCGGCCACTCCCACGGGGGTCTCCTCGGCTCGGTCCTGTCACTCCCCCGTCCCTGGGGGCCCCGGCGACTATCCCGCCCTCTGTGACGCCGGTCACCCTTGTGTGCATTTCGTTCATAGGTTTTCGGCCAGGCAGACTGTGGAGATGCGCTTTCCCCGTACCCGCCCGCGCAGCCTCGCGGGCCAGCTCTTCGCCATGCAGGTGGTGCTGGTCGCGGCCGTGGTGGCGGGGTGCGCGTTCTTCGCGTACGTCTCCGGCAGCTCCCAGGCCAAGGAGACGGCGACCCGGCAGGTGCGGGCGGCCGCGCTGGCGATCGCCGGTTCGCCGTCGGTACGGGAGGCGATCCGCACCCCGGACCCGTCGGCCGTGCTTCAGCCGTACGCGGAACAGGTCCGCAGGGACACCGGGATCGCCTTCGTCACCATCATGGATCCGCACCGGGTCCGCTGGACCCACCCCGTCGCCGAGCGGATCGGCGAGACCTTCCTCGGGCACACCGCGCGGGCCCTGCGCGGTGAGACCTTCTCGGAGACGTACACCGGCACGCTCGGCCCCTCGATACGCGTCGTCACGCCGATCCGGGACGGCGGCAGGATCGTCGGACTCGTCAGTGCGGGCATCACGGTCGAGCGGGTCTCCTCGCAGGTGCGGGCCCAGCTGGGCGCGCTGGGGCTGGCGGCGGGCGCGGCGCTGGCGCTCGGCGGCCTCGGCACGTACGTGATCAACGCCCGGCTGCGGCGGCACACCCACGGGATGAACGCCGCCGAGCTGAGCCGGCTGCACGACTACCACGAGGCCACGCTGCACGCGGTGCGCGAGGGGCTGTTGATGCTGGACGGGCAGCGCAGGATCGCCCTGATCAACGACGCGGGCCGCGAGCTGCTGGGGCTCGCGCCCGGCACGGTCGGCCGCCGGGTCGCCGAACTCGATCTGCCCGCACCGCTCACGGGGGCGCTGCTGGCCTCCGAGGAACGGGTCGACGAGGTGCATCTGACGGCGGACCGGGTGATCGTGGTCAACACCCGCCCGGTGGTGGGCGGGGAGCGGCGCGGCACCGTCATCACCCTGCGCGACCACACGGAACTCCAGGCTCTCTCCGGCGAGTTGGACTCCGAGCGCGGGTTCACCCAGGCGCTGCGCTCGCAGGCGCACGAGGCGGCGAACCGGCTGCACACCGTGGTCTCGCTGATCGAGCTGGGACGGGAGCAGGAGGCGGTCGGCTTCGCCACGGCGGAGCTGGAACTGGCCCAGGCCCTGACGGACCGCGTCGTCGGCGCGGTCGCGGAGCCCGTACTGGCGGCGCTGCTGCTGGGCAAGGCCGCGCAGGCGAACGAGCGGGGCGTGGAGCTGGTGCTTGCGGACGACAGCCTGATCGACGACGGGGCCCTGCCCGCGACGCTGCCGCACCGGGACCTGGTGACCATCCTCGGCAATCTGATCGACAACGCGGTGGACGCGGCGTCGGAGGCGGTGACGGGCTCCCCCGTCACCGGCGGGGGCGGCGTCCCCGTCCAGCGCACGGGCCCCCGGCCGGCCCGCGCCCGGGTCACGGTCACCGCACTCGCCGGCGACGGGGTGCTCCTGCTGCGCGTCGCCGACAACGGGGCGGGCGTGGGACCCGCCGACACCACGGAGGTGTTCCGCCGCGGCTGGTCCACGCACGGCGCCGGCCGCGGGCTCGGCCTGGCGCTCGTCCGGCAGGCTGCGCACCGCAACGGCGGGGCGGTGGTGCTGGAACAGGGGCCGGACGGCGGCGCGGAGTTCACCGTACGGCTGCCGCTCGCGCAGCCCAGCGGTGTGCAGAAGGAGAGAACCCCGTGATCCAGGTGCTGGTCGTCGAGGACGACCCCGTCGCCGCCGACGCCCATCAGCTGTACGTGGACCGCGTCCCGGGATTCACCGTGGCGGCCGTCGCGCACACCCGGGCCGAGGCGGTGCGGGCCCTGGACCGCGTCCCGGTCGACCTCCTGCTCCTCGATCTGTACCTGCCCGACGGACACGGGCTGCAGCTCCTGCGCTCGCTGCGCGCGGCCGGGCACGCGGCCGATGTGATCGCGGTGACCTCGGCCCGCGATCTGGCCGTGGTCCGGGAGGGGGTCTCGCTCGGCGTCGTCCAGTACGTGCTGAAGCCCTTCACCTTCACCACGTTGCGCGACCGGCTGGTCCGCTACGCCGAATTCCGGTCCTCGGCCGGTGAGGCGAGCGGTCAGGACGAGGTGGACCGGGCGCTGGCCACCCTGCGCACCCCGCAGCCCGCCCGCCTGCCCAAGGGCCTCAGCAGCCCGACCCTGGAGGCGGTGACCCGTGTGCTGCGTGCGGCCCCGGACGGTGTGACGGCGGCGGCGGCCGGACTGGAGCTCGGCATCTCCCGCATCACCGCGCGCCGCTATCTGGAACACCTGGTGACGGCCGGCCGGGCGGTACGCAGTCCGCAGTACGGACAGATCGGGCGCCCGGAGCTGCACTACCGGTGGCTGGCGGAGGGTCGCTGAGCGGGGTCCGCCGCACCCCGGGAGAGGCCCCCCGGCCTGGACGTTCCTACGATCTGCGGTCTCGGGTGAACACACCGTAGTCATATGCCCTCCGGCCTCCTACGGTGGGGGCGTGCAGCCCACCCCGCCTTTCAACGCCCCCGCCGCGCGCAGACTGCGCGAGGCCCTGGGGATGACGCCCGGCCATGTCGCCTATGGCCTCGGCGCCCAGTACGGACTCCGGATCGGCGCCGAGACGGTCGCCGACTGGGAGCGCGGCCTGGCCCGGCCCACCGAGTACGAACTCACCGCACTGGCGGGGGTGTTGTGGTGCGCCCCGGGCGAACTCCTCACCGCCGCCCGGACGCTGCGCGAGCACCGGATCGCCAGGGAGCTGACCGTGGACGAGCTGGCGGGGCAGCTGGGGCTGTCCGTGTCCTCGTATCTGCGGATGGAGGAGTCGGGCCGGTGGCGGGGCAACGAGCGCCAGTCGACTGCGCTCATCGAGGCGCTGCAACTCGACGCCGCCGGATTCGTGACGGCCACCGGGCGGGACGGGGAACTGGCGGAACTGCTGCGCAGCGCGGTGACGACCCGCTGGCAGGCGTACGTCAAACCGGTGTCGAAGCTCGCGCCGGTGGACCGGGCACCGGTCCAGAAGATGCTGGAGCGGCTGCACTCGGACTACCAGGCGCTGATGGCGACCACGCTCAGCTGGAGCAGCACGGGCACCGAGTCGGCCGGTGCGACCGGGGACGCCGGCCGGGCGTTCCTGGCGGAGATAGTGGAACGGTTCTGGCAGACGGCGGAGGCGTAGTGCGTACCGGGCCCGTCATGCGGTGACCGCGCCCACCGGGGCCCCGGCCCGGTTCATACACCGGTGCCCCCTGGCCTCCGCCTCCCCCTGGGCGCCGGAGCGTATCAGCAGGTCAGCGACGGGTGAACGAAACTACACCCGTCCAATTTCGTTATCCGGCAGTGGAGTTGCGCGGGCTCTGAGTAAGGTCGGCTCGCGTGTAGTTGTGGCCGGCGGGACTTCGGCCGCCGCGGCATCGCCAAGATCACCCGTCGGGGGTGGCATGGGCGCGGTGCTCAGCGGCTGGAGGCTCGATGGCTCGACACGCGGTGCCCCGCAAGGGGAAGGGTGGCCCCGACCCCTGGAAGATCGGGTTCCTGCTGATCCACATGTGGAACAGCTTCTGGAACCACTTCTGAGGCCAGGGCCAGTAGGCGGCGTCCGGCCTTGTGCTTGCCGGCTGGGGCCGGGCGTCCGCCGTCCTGCCACTGTCACGGATTCAAGTGACACGACTTCGGCCACCTTAGCGAACTCGTAAGTGCGCTGGCCCGGCGTTCACTAATTTACTCACAGAGGGTCTTGCGGTCACATTTTATGTGTCACGAAGTGCGGGACTTCGGCGCTCAGCCCTCTCGCTTCGACGCGCCGGAGATACAGGAACGGGCCCCGACCGCCCACGAAGGACAGCCGAGGCCCGCCCATCACCTCGCGCGCCGGTGCCGGCTCAGAAGACCGACTCGGCCTCGTGCATCCGGGACACGGGCACCGTCTTGAGCTGAGTGACCGCGTCGGCCAGCGGCACCATCTCGATGTCGTTGCCGCGCAGGGCCGTCATGTTCCCGAAGTCGCCCCGGTGCGCCGCCTCCACCGCGTGCCAGCCGAAGCGGGTGGCGAGCACCCGGTCGTACGCGGTCGGCGTGCCGCCGCGCTGGACGTGGCCGAGGATGACCGGCCGGGCCTCCTTGCCGAGGCGGGTCTCCAGCTCGACGGCGAGGCGGTTGCCGATGCCCTGGAAGCGCTCGTGGCCGAACTGGTCGATCGCGCCCTTGGCGTACGGCATGGAGCCCTCGGCCGGGTGCGCGCCCTCGGCGACGCAGATGACCGCGAACTTCTTGCCGCGCGCGAAGCGTTCCTCGACCATCTTGACCAGGTCCTCGACCTGGAACTGCCGCTCGGGCAGACAGATGCCGTGCGCGCCGCCGGCCATGCCGGACTCCAGCGCGATCCAGCCCGCGTGGCGGCCCATGACCTCGACGACCATGACGCGCTGGTGGGACTCGGCGGTGGTCTTGAGCCTGTCTATGGCCTCGGTGGCGACGCCCACCGCGGTGTCGAAGCCGAAGGTGCGGTCGGTGGCCGAGATGTCGTTGTCGATGGTCTTCGGGACGCCGACGACGGGCATTCCGGCGTCCGACAGCATCCGGGCGGCCGTGAGGGTGCCCTCGCCGCCGATCGGGATCAGCGCGTCCATGCCGTAACGGCGGCTCAGCTCGGCACAGTTCTCCGCGGCTTCGCGCAGCCGGTCGCGCTCCAGGCGGGCCGAGCCGAGGATGGTGCCGCCGCGGGCGAGGATGCCGCTCACCGCGTTGAGGTCGAGGGGTCGGAAGTGACCGTCGAGGAGGCCCTTGAACCCGTCCTCGAACCCGATGACCTCGTCTCCGTGCCCCACCACGGCACGGTGCACGACCGAGCGGATCACTGCGTTCAGGCCTGGGCAGTCGCCGCCTGCGGTGAGAACTCCGATGCGCATCGTGCTGTATCTCCTGCTCGCTGGGGCCCGTCGTTAGCCGTACGGGCCGGGGGCAACGGCATGATCCCCCGTACCGTGAGTCACGACGAGTGTCCCACGTCTGGTCTGTACCTCGCGCTTTCGGCTGCTCCAAGGGCGGCCGGCGACCTCGGCCGGGGGCCTTCGTCCGGCGGGCGGCCTCTTGGCCCCCGCAGGTATCGTCAAAATGGCGATACCACTCGAACCGGACAATATGTCGGACAAGAGATGACGGGAGAGCACGCGTGACGCGCAGCGTGTACGTGACCGGGATCGACCGGGGAGACGGCCGCCAGGTCGTCGATCTGGGAGTCATGGAGCTCCTGACGCGTCAGGTGGACCGGGTCGGGGTCTTCCGGCCCCTGGTCCACGACGACCCGGACCGGCTCTTCGAACTGCTGCGGGCCCGCTACCGGCTCTCCCAGGACCCGGGGACCGTCTACGGCCTCGACTACCACCAGGCCTCCGCGATCCAGGCGGAGCAGGGTACCGACGAACTGGTCTCCCGGCTCGTCGAGCGCTTCCACCGGGTGGCCGCGGACTACGAGGTGGTCCTCGTCCTCGGCACCGACTTCGCCGCCACGCAGCTCCCCGACGAGCTGGCCCTGAACGCCCGCCTCGCCAACGAGTTCGGCGCCTCGGTGATCGGGGTGGTCGGAGGCCAGGACCAGGACGCGGAGTCGGTGAAGGCCGAGACGCGCAACGCGTACCGCGCGTACGCCGGCCTGGGCTGCGACGTGCTCGCGATGATCGTGAACCGGGTGGCCTCCGCGGACCGCGACGTGATCGCGGAGCGGCTCTCGGCCACACTGCCGGTGCCGTGTTCCGTACTGCCCGACGACCCGGCGCTCTCGGCGCCGACCGTCGCGCAGATCACCGCGGCTCTGGACGGCACGGTGCTGCTCGGTGACGACGCGGGTCTTGCGCGGGACGCGCTGGACTTCGTGTTCGGCGGCGCGATGCTGCCGAACCTGCTGAAGGCGCTGACGCCGGGGTGCATGGTGGTGACGCCCGGGGACCGGTCCGACCTGGTGGTCGGTTCGCTGGCCGCGCACAGCGCGGGCACACCGCCCATCGCAGGCGTGCTGCTGACGCTGAACGAGCGGCCGGGCGAGGAGATACTCAAGCTGGCCGCGCGCCTCGCGCCCGGCACCCCGGTCGTCTCCGTGGCCGGCGGCTCCTTCCCCACGGCCGGGGAGCTCTTCGCCCTGGAGGGCAAGCTGAACGCGGCGACGCCGCGCAAGGCCGAAACGGCCCTGGGCCTCTTCGAGCGACATGTCGACACAGGCGCTCTCCTGGACCGGATCTCGGTCGCCCGCAGCGGCCGGGTCACCCCGATGATGTTCGAGCACGAGCTGTTGGAGCAGGCCCGCGCGGACCGGCGCCGGGTGGTGCTGCCGGAGGGCACGGAGGAACGGGTGCTGCGCGCCGCCGACGTACTCCTGCGGCGCGACGTCTGCGACCTCACCCTGCTCGGCGACCCCGACGTCATCCGCAAGAAGGCCGCGGACCTCGGCATCGACCTGGCCGGCACCCAGATCGTCGACCCGCAGACCTCCGAGCTGCGCCAGGCCTTCGCGGAACGGTACGCGCAACTGCGCGCGCACCGCGGGGTGACGGTCGAGCTCGCGTACGACGTCGTCTCGGACGTCAACTACTTCGGCACCCTGATGGTCCAGGAGGGGCTCGCGGACGGCATGGTCTCCGGGGCCGTGCACTCCACGGCGGCGACGATCCGCCCGGCCTTCGAAATCATCAAGACGAAGCCGGATGCCTCGATCGTTTCGTCGGTGTTCTTCATGTGCCTCGCCGACAAGGTGCTGGTGTACGGCGACTGCGCGGTCAACCCGGACCCGAACGCGGAGCAGCTCGCGGACATCGCCGTGCAGTCCGCGGTCACCGCCGCCCGCTTCGGCGTGGAGCCCCGGATCGCGATGCTCTCGTACTCGACCGGGACCTCGGGGTCGGGCGCCGATGTCGACAAGGTCCGTGAGGCGACGGACCTGGTGCGCGCGAGCCGCCCCGACATCAGGATCGAGGGCCCGATCCAGTACGACGCCGCGGTGGAGCCGAGCGTCGCCGCGACGAAGCTGCCCGGCTCCGACGTGGCGGGCCAGGCGACGGTCCTGATCTTCCCGGACCTGAACACCGGCAACAACACCTACAAGGCCGTGCAGCGCTCGGCGGGCGCCGTGGCCGTCGGCCCGGTCCTCCAGGGGCTGCGCAAGCCCGTCAACGACCTGTCCCGTGGCGCGCTCGTCCAGGACATCGTCAACACCGTGGCCATCACGGCGATCCAGGCACAGGGCGAGGAGCGACCCGCATGACCACCCCCACCGCAGAGAACACGGCAGGAACCGGGGCGAGCCGGGTGCTCGTCCTCAACTCCGGATCCTCCTCCGTGAAGTACCAGCTCCTCGACATGCGCGACCACTCCCGGCTCGCGTCCGGGCTGGTCGAGCGGATCGGCGAGGAGACCTCCCGGCTCGTCCACACCCCGCTGGCCGGCGGCGGTGGTGAGAGCCGGGAGCGCCTCGGCCGGATCCCCGACCACGAGGCGGCGCTCAAGGCGGCCGCCGAGGAGCTGGCCGCCGACGGGCTGGGCCTGGACTCCCCCGAACTGGCCGCGATCGGCCACCGGGTGGTGCACGGCGGGCTGCGCTTCACCGAGCCGACCGTGATCACCGACGAGGTGCTGAAGGAGATCGAGCGCCTGGTACCGGTGGCGCCGCTGCACAACCCGGCGAACATCACCGGCATCCGCACCGCCCAGGCGCTGCGCCCGGACCTGCCGCAGGTGGCGGTCTTCGACACCGCGTTCCACACGACGATGCCGGAGTACGCGGCGCGGTACGCGATCGACGTGGAGACGGCCGACGCCCACCGGATCCGCCGCTACGGATTCCACGGCACCTCGCACGCGTACGTCTCCCGCAAGGCGGCCGAGCTGCTGGGCCACGCCCCCGAGGACGTGAACGTCATCGTGCTGCACCTGGGCAACGGCGCCTCGGCCTCGGCGGTGGCGGGCGGCCGGTGCGTGGAGACCTCGATGGGACTGACCCCCTTGGAGGGGCTGGTCATGGGTACGCGTTCCGGGGACATCGATCCGGCGGTCACCTTCCACCTCAAGCGGGTGGCGGGCATGTCGGCCGACGAGATCGATGAACTTCTCAACAAGAAGAGCGGTCTGGTCGGCCTCTGCGGCGACAACGACATGCGGGAGATCAGGCGCCGGGTCGACGAGGGCGACGAGCGGGCCGCGCTCGCCTTCGACATCTACGTCCACCGGCTGAAGAAGTACATCGGCGCCTATTCGGCGGTCCTCGGCCGGGTGGACGCCGTGGTGTTCACGGCGGGGGTCGGCGAGAACTCCGCTCCCGTACGCGAGGCTGCCATCGCGGGTCTGGAGGAGCTCGGCCTCGCGGTGGACGCGGATCTCAACGCCGTACGGTCCGGCGAACCCCGGCTGATCTCGCCGAATTACGCACGGGTCGCGGTCGCCGTGGTGCCGACGGACGAGGAGCTGGAGATCGCCGGCCAGACCTTCGCACTGGTCGACAACTGAGCACCCCCGCGCCCCTTTGTATCTTCCACCAGACGGAATATTCCGCAGCGAAACAAACCGATAGGATCCGCCTCATGCGCCGTTCCAAAATCGTCTGCACCCTCGGTCCCGCCGTCGACTCCCATGAGCAGCTCGTCGCTCTGATCGAGGCCGGCATGAGCGTGGCCCGATTCAACTTCAGTCACGGTTCCCACGCGGAGCACCAGGGTCGTTACGACCGGGTCCGCAAGGCCGCCGCCGAGACCGGCCGGGCGGTCGGCGTGCTCGCCGACCTCCAGGGCCCGAAGATCCGCCTCGCGAAGTTCGCCGAGGGCCCGGTCGAACTGGTCCGCGGGGACGAGTTCGTCATCACCGCCGAGGACGTCCCCGGCGACAAGTCGATCTGCGGCACGACCTACAAGGGTCTGCCCGGCGACGTCGCCAAGGGCGACCCGATCCTGATCAACGACGGCAACGTCGAGCTGAAGGTCGTCTCCGTGGACGGCCCCCGCGTCCACACCATCGTCATCGAGGGCGGGGTGATCTCCGACCACAAGGGGATCAACCTGCCGGGTGCGGCGGTCAACGTCCCGGCCCTGTCCGAGAAGGACATCGAGGACCTGCGCTTCGCCCTGAAGATGGGCTGCGACCTGGTCGCGCTCTCCTTCGTGCGGGACGCGAGCGACGTCAAGGACGTCCACAAGGTCATGGACGAGGAGGGCCGCCGGGTCCCCGTCATCGCCAAGGTCGAGAAGCCGCAGGCCGTCGACAACATGGAGGGCATCGTCGCGGCGTTCGACGGCGTGATGGTCGCCCGTGGCGACCTCGCCGTCGAGTACCCGCTGGAGAAGGTCCCGATGGTGCAGAAGCGCCTCGTGGAGCTCTGCCGGCGCAACGCCAAGCCGGTGATCGTGGCGACCCAGATGATGGAGTCGATGATCACCAACTCGCGCCCGACCCGTGCCGAGGCGTCCGACGTCGCCAACGCGATCCTGGACGGTGCCGACGCGGTCATGCTCTCCGCGGAGTCCTCCGTGGGCGCGTACCCGATCGAGACGGTCAAGACGATGTCGAAGATCGTCGTCGCCGCCGAGGAGGAGCTCCTCTCCAAGGGCCTCCAGCCGCTGGTGCCGGGCAAGAAGCCCCGCACCCAGGGCGGTTCGGTGGCCCGCGCGGCCTGCGAGATCGCGGACTTCCTGAACGGTGAGGCGCTGGTCGCCTTCACCAAGTCCGGCGACACCGCCCGCCGCCTCTCCCGCTACCGCGCGGCCCAGCCCATCCTGGCCTTCACCACGGACGAGTCGACCCGCAACCAGCTGGCCCTCAGCTGGGGCGTCGAGGCCCATGTGGTCCCGCACGTGGACAACACGGACGCGATGGTGGAGCTGGTCGACGCGGAACTGCTGAAGCTCAACCGCTACAACGCCGGCGACACGATGGTCATCACGGCCGGCTCGCCTCCCGGCATCCCCGGCACGACCAACATGGTGCGCGTGCACCACGTGGGCGGCCAGGAGCGCGAGCGCGACTGACCGCGTCCGCCTCGGACATGACCGTGGGCCGTACCCCTGAAGGAGGGGTACGGCCCACGGTCTTTGTGCGGCTCCCGAACGGGTCCTTGGCCGTCAGCCGGTGCCTTCGGTGAAGTAGTTCTGCAGTCCGGGCACCGTCAGCGTCCCGCCGAACTGGCCCGCCTGCGTCACCTTCACCTTGGTGAAGAAGGCGAACGGCACGTTCAGCGGCGGCGGCGTCTCCGGGCTGAAGGTGATCGGGATGAGGCCGAAGAGGTTGCCCTTCAGCTCCTCCGTGTACATCGTCACCTCGCCGTCGCGGATGGTGGAGGTGGAGCCCTTCCGCGCCTTCACATGGCCGGTCACGCCCGACTGCGGGCCGACCGTCAGCTGGTGGAGGTCCTTGATGTCGACGGAGGAGGCGGTGAACTTCAGCACCTTCTTCGTGGTGCCGTCGCCCTTCTGCACCTCGACGATGCCCTTGTAGTCGAGCCCGCTCAGGGTGAGCAGCGAACTCTCCAGGATCCACGGGTCGTTCGGGAGGCGGGGGATGCCCTGCTCCAGATCGGCCGCGGCCAGGGCCTTCGGGTCGGCGGTGGGGCACGGGAAGGAGGGCTTGGCGCCGTCCGGGATGTCCTCGTCCGCCTTGGGGTCGAGTCCCTTGACGTCCTCGTCGAGCTCCTCGACCGGCTTGCCGGCCTTCTCCGCCGCCTCGCGGATGGCGTCGGTGGTCTTGTCGACCGTGCCCTTCGCCGCGTCCGTGGCCTTCTCGGCAGCCTTCTCGACGGGCTTGTCAGCCGCCTCGTCGGCAGCCGTGTCCGTGGTCTTGGCGGCAGCGGACTTCGAGGGCTCCGGGGTCGCGGTGGCCGACGGGCTCGCCGTCTCCTTGTCCGGTCCGTCGAGGAGATCCTTGAGCTTGTCGCCCCAGCCCAGCGGGTCGAGCGGGTTCGTCGACTTCGTGGGAGTGGGACTCGGGCTCGCCGTCGCTGCCGGGGCGTCGGCGCTCTTCCTGGCCGCGTCGGCCGCCGCTTCGTCGGTGGCGCTCGCCGACGCCGACGGGGTGGCCGTGGGCTTCGCGGTCGCCTCGTCGCTCTTGGCCGGCGTGGGCTCGGCTTTCTCCGTTGCCGACGGGGACGGCGTCTTCGACGCCGAGGGCGACGGTTCCGCCGACTCGCTCGGCTCGTCGGAGCGGGTCACACAGGGGCCGGGCGCGAAGGGAATGTCGGTGGCGTCGTCGGCCATCGCGAGCTTGGGGGTGAGCCCCATCCCTACGAAGACCGCCGTCGGCATCGCGGCGAGCGCGAACGCCTTCTTGCCGGCGGGCATGTGCAGCTTCGTCAGCAGCGACTTCCTAGGGGCTGCGTGGCGCGGCCCTCTTCGCTCGTCGAGCTCGCTCTCGCCCGAGGCGTTCACCTGCCTGTCGTCACCCCGCACGATGCCTCCCGCCGTCGGCCTCGACTGTCGAGCCGTACTTCGCCGGCTGCTGTTCGGGAACGCTCATCCCGTGGAGCGCGCCCTCGGGGTGGACCGGGGCGGCCTGCTCGTCCTTCGCGAACGAGATGCCCTCCGGTGCTTCCTCGCCAGGAGCGCCCGCGTCCGGTCCGGCCTCGTCCGCCTTCGGCTCACCCGGGGCCCAGGACACGGAGAGCGCGCCACCGATCAGGGAGAACAGGAAGCCGATCAAGAAGCCGCCGATGTTGGCGACGGGTATGGAGATCAGTGCCAGCAGGATCGACGCGACACCGGCGAACACCCGGACGATGTGGTGGAACCACATCGTCAGACCCAGCGTGATCAGCAGGACCCCGATGATGAGCGATCCGGCGCCCGCGGTGGTGGACATGGCCAGCGTCACGTTGCCGAGGTGCATGTTCGCGTACGGGAAGTACGCGATGGGTACGCCGCCCAGCATGGTGAACAGGCCCGCCCAGAACGGCCGGTTACCCCGCCAGGTACGGAACGTCCGCCGGAAGACGCTGAGGTAGTGCTCGTTCTGCCCTTGGGATTCGGGGCTCATGGAAAACAGCTCCCTGGAACCGGTACTGCTGTGAGAAAGAGAAGGGTGGGTGGCCGGAAGGCGATGCGTCCCCCGGCCACCCTGGCGGGTGCTTAGTAGCACTCCTTGGCGGTGCCCTTGTGAAGGCTCAACTTCAGACCGCTGAGGTTGAAGGTGCCGGCCGTCGTGGCCCATGCCTTCTGGTGGACGCCGGTCAGGACGGCCTCCTCGGCGCGCTGGGAGAACCCGTTGGGGTTGGCCTGGGTGCCGGGCTGGATGCCCATGCTCCCGGGCTTGTCCGTCTTCAGCGAACCCGCAGCCACACCGATGTCGATGTTCTTGAACTTGGCGTCGGCTTCGAGCTGCGACACATCGAGGTAGAGGTCCTTGGCGTAGACCCGGTCGTGTCCCTTGCCGCCCGCCTCCAGCCTCATGGTGATGGTGCCGAGACCGAACGGCAGGTTGGGCGTGACGACCGACTGGCACATGTTCGTGATGTAGGCCTCGCTGAAGCCCGACACGGCCACGGCGTGCCCCCCGCCAGGCTTCTTGGGGTCGGCGTCGCGTTCGGCAGCCACACTGCCGTACTGGACGAAGTCGTACCCTTCGAGCTCATCCGCGCTGACCTTGAACTCCTGGCCGGACACGCTGAACGACGCGGCGAGCGCGCCCTGTGCCAGACCGACACCCACCGCGGCGGTGGCTATCACGCTCGGCACCATGACGACAGCGAAACGCTTCCATCTCGTGCCACCGCGAACCTGGGAACTCATACTTTTCCTCCTTCTCGGACGTACATCTCCGGCCTGGCATCCTGCCGGACCTGGGATGGGAGAAGTGCTACGTCCTCGGAAAGGAGAGCGCCTGCAAACGGGGGCGTGAACCGCGCCCGAATCACCGGCGATCACCCCCGAGCGACAACCACTGGCCACGCGTTCGCGCAACCTGTTTCGGACAGGCCCTGCGGGTCAGCAGGAACCCCCCTGTCCGGAATCGGCGCCACTGCCGCCGATCCACTCGGTGGGGACCCAACAGTGCCGCCGCACCGACTGGCAGCCGGACTGGCGTTATTGGACCGAGCGTGGCCGATCGTGGTCCATTCGCGGCCGTGACACAAGGGGGTTCGTTACTCGCTAGTAACGGCCCGATAACCGACCCACGACCGGGCGGCACCGGGTGGCCACACAGGGTTGCCCCGACCCGGCAGACGAAAGCCATCATTGGCGATCGAAATCGGGCAGATCGCAAAGATCGACTTACTGCGAGTAACAAGCCGTGCTTTTATCAAGATTTGGTAAAGCGGAGGGGGAGCAGAGGGGGATCAGCAGGCTCTCTTATCGCCGGAACGCGAAAACGGCCGCGACCCCCACCGGGGGCCACGGCCGTGTTGTCAGATCAGAACAAGACGCGCGCGAGTGCGGTGCGTGCGGCGCCGACGCGCGGGTCGTCGGGGCCGATCACCTCGAAGAGCTCCAACAGGCGGACCCGTACCCGGTCCCGGTCGTCGCCGAAATTCCGCCGGACCGTCTCGACGAGACGCCCGAACGCGTCCTCGACGTGACCGCCGACCAGATCGAGGTCGGCCGCGGCGATCTGCGCGTCCGCGTCCCCGGGATTCTCGGCGGCGTTCTTGCGGACCTGCTGCGGGTCCATCTTCTGGACCCGGCCCAGCAGTTCGGCCTGCGCGAGGCCGAGCTTGGCCTCGCTGTTGGCCGGGTCGTCGGAGAGGACGTTCTTGTACGCCTGGACGGAGCCGGCGAAGTCATTGGCGTCCAGCGCCTGCGCGGCCGCCTCCAGAAGTGCGTCGTACGGCCCCGCGGGCGCCTCGGGGGCCTGCGCGGCCGCATCGGGGTCCGCCACCGCGTCCGGATCGACCGCGATGCCGGTGAGCCCGAACCGCTCCTCGCCGACCTGGATCAACTGGTCCAGTGTCTCCCGGATCTGGGCTTCGGGCGCCGCACCCTGGAAGAGGGGCAGCGCCTGTCCGGCGACGACCGCGAAGACGGCCGGGATGCCCTGGATCCCGAACTGCTGCATCAGCATCTGGTTGGCGTCGACATCGACCTTGGCCAGCAGGAAGCGGCCGTTGTACTCGTGGGCCAGGCGCTCCAGGAGCGGGCCCAGCTGCTTGCACGGCTCGCACCACTCGGCCCAGAAGTCGATGACGACCGGGACTTCGGCGGAGCGCTGGAGGACGTCGTTCTCGAAGCCCGCCTCGTCGACGTCGATGACGAGGGAGGAGGCGGGTACGGCTACGGGGCCGCCCTGCCTGGCGGACTCGGCACGGGCCTGCTCCGCCTTCACCTTGGCCTCACCGGCCGCCTTCACCGCGGCGAGGTCGACGACGCCGCTCATGGACATGTTCCTAGGCTGCATGCGTACATCCTCCCCCCTCGGCGCGCTGTTCCGGAAAGCGTTACGGGAACCGCGTCCGTCCGCTGCCCTCGCCGGCGTGCGAGGTGCACGGACAGACACGGTCCGAGGGCCCCTGAAAGACCCGGTTCGGCGCCCGGTCCCCACCCGGCGCCTGTGGCTGTTGCTCGTTCGTGGCGCCACAACGGCTGGGCCGTCGTTCTTACGCTACGACCCGTAGCGTAACTGCCCCCCACCCTCGATGCACAAGAGTGTTCGGTGATCTGTCTCACGGCGAACGGGGTCGGCCGAAACTAGCTACTGGCGGGTATGGTCGCGGGATGCTGAGCCGCAGCCACCCCAAACCCTCACGAACGGGACGTCCGCGCAGTGTCGCGGCCGACGAGGCGATCCTTGAGGCCACCAGAGCCTCGCTGGTCGACCTCGGCTGGTCGAAACTGACGATGGGTGACGTGGCGACGCGCGCGGGGGTCGCCAAGACGACCCTGTACCGGCGCTGGGCGGGCAAGAACGAACTGGTCGTGGACGCCGTGGCGGTGCTCTTCGACGAGCTGGAACTGCCGGACCTGGGCAGCCTGTCCGCCGATGTGCAGGCGGTGGTGCTGCAGTTCGCCGCGCTGCTGGAACGGCCGGAGACCCAGACCGCGCTGATGGCGGTGGTCGCGGAGTCGACGCGCGACGAGGCGCTGCGGACCCGCATCCGCGACTCGATCGTGAACCGGCAGAAGCGCCTCGTCCTCCAGGGGCGCCGGCGGGCCCAGGAGCGCGGCGAGTTGCCCGTCGAGCCGGACGAGGCGACGGCGGCGCTGACCGCCGACCTGATCTTCGACGTGATCGCCGGCGCGGTGGTGCACCGGGCGCTGGTGAGCGCCGAGCCCGTCGACGAGGACTGGGCCCGGCGCTTCACGCTGCTGCTGCTCGCGGGGCTGGGCGCGGCAGCGGCCGGATAAGGGCTTTCGGACTACTTCTGCCAGGCGCAACTGCCCAGCGTGGCCTTGCCGGCGGTGACCAGCCGGTCCGCCTGCTTCGGCGCCATCAGCTTCGTACGGTCGCTGTGGCAGACGACCGTGCGGTCCCCCTGCCCGGCCAGGTCCACCAGGATCTGGTCCCAGTGGCGGTACTGGACGTCATGTCCGGAGTCCGCGTACGTACGCACCACCGGGGTGACCGGCAGCGCCTTGCGCCAGGTGTCGAGAGTGGCGGGCGGGACGGTGGTGTCCTTCTCGCCGCCGTACAGGTAGACGGGCGCCTTCAGCTTCGAAAGGTCGGGGCCGGGGCGCTCGCAGTAGAGCCGCTGCTCGTGCACCTGCGGGGCCGGATCGGACTTCTGGCCGCGCTGGTTGTACGTGCGGGCGCCTTCCTCGTACGCGGTGTCGGCGAAGCCCGGGATGGACTTGACGGCGCTGTCGTCGGGGAACGCCCACCACGAGCGCGGGTCGGCTATCGAGTCCTTGACCGCGTCGGCGAGCGCGTCGTCGCTCAGGCCGCAGTAGGCAGGCTTCGCGCCGTACGGCGGGAGTGCGGCGGCCAGGTGGAGGGCCTGGATACGGCCGGGGGCGCGGGCGGCGAGCTCGGCGGCGTACGGGCCGCCGCCGGAGATCGCGATCACCGAGACCTTCTTGACGCCGATCCGGTCGAGGACTTCCAGGGCGTCCTTCGCGAAGTCGGCCTTGCCGAGGGACTTGTCGTACTCCGTGTCCCCGAAGCCGTTGCGTTCCACGGAGATCAGGCGCAGCCCGAGGTTCTCGCGGGTGGTGCGGAAGAAGTCCGTCATGTGCGCGGCTCGCGCGCTGGTCCCGGTGCCGCCGATGAAGAGGACCGGGGTACCGCCCCGGCTCCCCTCGTCGATGTAGTGCGCGGTCCGGCCGGTGGAGAGCTCCGCCGCCTTCACGTCCGGCCCGAGCGAGTCGAAGGCGTCCTGCACCCCCGGCCTCGGGACCGGTGCGGCGCTGACCGCCGTCGATCCGCTGACCAGCAGCGTTCCGAGTACGGCGAGTGCGGCGCCCGCGGCCGCGGTGATTCTCCCGGACAGTCTCACGGTGTTCCTCCAGGGGTGGTGCGAGTATCGCGGCTGCGCCTACCCGGGCCCCCGGAGGTGACACCTGTAACTGCCAACTGTCTGTCAGAAGCCGGGCGGCTCCGTGT
The DNA here is from genome assembly GCF_036013915.1 of Streptomyces sp. NBC_00464. Taxonomy (NCBI): domain Bacteria; kingdom Bacillati; phylum Actinomycetota; class Actinomycetes; order Kitasatosporales; family Streptomycetaceae; genus Streptomyces; species Streptomyces sp. NBC_00464. The sequence goes on from NZ_CP107899.1 coordinate 1,901,996, forward strand.
AGGTGCCCCACTCCTCGCGCAGCACCCCGCAGATCTCGCCGAGGGTCGCCTCCGCGCGTACGGCGTCGAGCATCGGCGCGATCATGTTGGAGCCGTCGCGGGCGGCGGCCAGCATCGCCTCCAGTGCGGCGGTCACCCGGGCGTCGTCGCGGTCCGCCTTGCGGCCGGCGAGCTCGCGGACCTGCTCGCGCTCGACCTCGTGGCTGACCCGCAGGATCTCCAGGTCGCCGGTGACCGAGCCGAGCGCGACGTTGACGCCGACGACCCGCTTGTCGCCCTTCTCCAGCGACCGCTGGTACTGGAAGGCGGATTCGGCGATCTCGCCGGTGAACCAGCCGTCCTCGATGCCGCGCAGGATGCCCGATGTCATCGGCCCGATGGGGTGCTGTCCGTCCGGGTGGGCCCGGGTGCCGCGCTCCCTGATCTGCTCGAAGACCTTCTCGGCCTCCGCCTCGATCCGGTCGGTGAGCTGCTCCACGTACCAGGAACCGCCCAGCGGGTCGGCCACGTTGGCGACGCCGGTCTCCTCCATCAGCACCTGCTGGGTGCGCAGCGCGATCTCGGCGGCCTGCGCGGAGGGGAGCGCGAGGGTCTCGTCGAGGGCGTTGGTGTGCAGGGAGTTGGTGCCGCCGAGGACGGCGGAGAGCGCCTCGACGGCGGTGCGTACGACGTTGTTGTACGGCTGCTGGGCGGTCAGCGAGACGCCGGCGGTCTGGGTGTGGAAGCGGAGCCACTGCGCCTTGTCGGTCTTCGCGCCGTACGTCTCCTTCATCCAGCGGGCCCAGATCCGGCGGGCCGCGCGGAACTTGGCGATCTCCTCGAAGAAGTCGAGGTGCGCGTCGAAGAAGAAGGAGAGCCCGGGGGCGAAGGTGTCGACGTCGAGCCCGCGGGAGAGGCCGAGCTCCACGTAGCCGAAGCCGTCGGCGAGGGTGTAGGCGAGCTCCTGCGCGGCCGTGGCCCCGGCTTCGCGGATGTGGTAGCCGGAGACGGAGAGCGGCTTGTAGGCGGGGATGTCGCGGGCGCAGTGCTCCATCAGGTCGCCGATGAGGCGCAGGTGGGGCTCGGGCTGGAAGAGCCACTCCTTCTGCGCGATGTACTCCTTGAAGATGTCCGTCTGCAGCGTGCCGTTGAGCACGGCCGGGTCGATGCCCTGCCGCTCGGCGGCGACCAGGTACATGCAGAAGACGGGCACGGCGGGGCCGCTGATGGTCATCGAGGTGGTGACGTCGCCGAGGGGGATGTCCTTGAAGAGGACCTCCATGTCGGCGGCGGAGTCGATGGCGACCCCGCAGTGACCGACCTCGCCGAGCGCGCGGGGGTCGTCGGAGTCCCGGCCCATCAGCGTCGGCATGTCGAAGGCGACGCTCAGGCCGCCGCCGCCCGCGGCGAGGATCATCTTGTAGCGCTCGTTGGTCTGCTCGGCGTTGCCGAAGCCGGCGAACTGGCGGATGGTCCAGGTGCGGCCGCGGTAGCCGGTCGGGTGGAGTCCGCGGGTGAAGGGGTACTCTCCGGGCCAGCCGATCCGCTCGAAGCCCTCGTACGCGTCCCCGGGCCGGGGGCCGTAGACGGGCTCGACCGGGTCCCCGGAGAGCGTGGTGAAGTCCGCGTCGCGCTTGCGGGCCTTGTCGTAACGGGCCTGCCAGCGTTGGCGGCCTTCCTCGATCGCGTCAGCGTCCATGCATATCAATTTACTAGGACGTCCTAGTAAATGTCGATGACAAACCGCCCGGTGCTTTGCACGGGGCGGTCGGGGTCAGACCTTGGCAGCGGCCGCGGGGGCCGCGTCCGCGATCAGCGGCTCGACCTCACGGACGACCTTGCGCTCCACGAAGAACGCGGCCGTCGGGATGGTGCCGGAGATCAGCACCCAGGCCAGCTTGCCCAGCGGCCACTTCGCCTTGGAGCCGAGGTCGAAGGCGAAGATCAGGTAGATGATGTACAGCACGCCGTGGATCTGGGAGACGACGAGGGTCAGCCCCTCACCCTTGTCGAAGCCGTACTTGAAGATCATGCACACGCAGAGGATCAGCAACATGACGGCGGTGACGTAAGCCATCACCCGATAGCGGGTCAGCACACTGCGTTTCATGCCATCGAGCGTAACCGGACGTCCGGGGCGATCTTGCAGCGGGCCCCGCGCCGGAACGGCCCCTGTCAGATCTCCTCGAAGTCCTGGGCGGCGATACGCAGCGGGCGCAGCAGCGCGAAGATCTCCGCGCATTCCTCGGCGTCGTACACCCCGAGACCGAACTCCATCGCGACCAGCTCACGGGTGGCGGACTCGACGACCTCGCGGCCCTTGTCGGTGATGGAGGCGAGCGTTCCGCGACCGTCGTTCGGGTTGGGGCGCTTGTCGACGAGACCGGAGCGCACCAGCCGGTCCACCGTGTTCGTCACCGAGGTGGGGTGGACCATCAGCCGCTCGCCGATCTTGGACATCGGCAGCTCGCCGGCTTTGGAGAAGGTGAGCAGCACCAGCGCCTCGTACCGCGCGAAGGTCAGTCCGTACGGTTTGACGACCGCGTCGACCTCGGCGAGCAGGATCTGCTGCGCCCGCATGATCGAGGTGATCGCCCCCATGGAGGGAACCGGGCCCCAGCGCTGCTGCCAGAGTTCGTCGGCGCGGGCGATGGGATCGAAGGGGAGACTGAGCGGCTTCGGCACGGCATCGACCTTACCTACTGGTCACATGCCGGTCCTCACCGTCTCGAACTTCGGTCCGAATACGGTGCGAGGGGCCGGTTCTGCGGACCTCGGCGACAAGCAGCAGCAGGCACAGCGTGCCCAGGACGCCGGCCCCGGCGACCACCTGGTGCACGGGGAAGAACTCGGCGGCCAGTCCGGCCAGGGCCATGCCGACGCCCTGGAGCGTCATCAGTCCGGCGGTGAGCAGGGTCATGGCCCGGCCGCGCAGCTCGTCGGGGACGGCCTCGACGAACCACTGGTCGAGGCCGATGACGTACGCCGATCCCGCACCGGCCAGCACCAGCGCGACCGCTGCCAGCGCCACCCCGGGGCGGAACCCGTACAGCACGAGGGGCAGCAGCCCGGCCGCGGCGAGCGGCAGCACGATCAGGGAGCGGGACCGGGGGCTGAGGGCCGCGCCCGCGTACAGCTCGGCGGCGATGGAGCCGACGGGCATCGCACACATCAGCAGCCCGAGCGCGGTGCTGCCCACACCGATCTCGTCGGCGTACGGGGCGGCCAGCGCCTCCGGGGCGACGACGAACACCGGGGGCAGCCAGAAGAGCAGTATCAGCGCCCGGATCCGGCGGTGGCCGAACACCAGCCGGGCACCGGAGAGCGACTCCTTCAGCAACGTGCCGCCCGCCCCGCCACCGGTGCGCGCGGGCCGGTCGCGGGTGCCGAGGCGGAGCAGTGCGGCCGAGCAGAGGAAGGTGGCGACGGTGATCGTGATCGCGCCGCGCGGGGAGACCACGGCGAGCAGCAGTCCGCCCACGCCGAAGCCGGCGAGCAGTGCGCTCTGCGAGACGATCCGCAGCAGCGAGCGCCCCAGGACGAACAGGTCGCCCTCGCCCAGGATGTCGGTGAGCGCGGCCATCCTGGTCCCGGTGAAGACGGGCGAGACGGCGGCGACGAGGCAGCGCAGCACGAGAAGTCCGGCGACGGGGGTGCCCGGCAGCACCATCACGGCGACGCAGCCGGCACAGATCAGGTCGCAGGTGACGAGCACCCGGCGTGCGGGGTAGCGGTCGGCGATCCCGGCGAAGAGGGTGCCGCCGACGAGGTAGGGCAGCATGCCGAGCGCGAAGGTCAGGGCGCTGAGCAGGGGCGAGGCGGTGAGGTCGTACACGAGCACGGTGAGCGCGAGTTCGCTGACGACGACGCCGAGCAGCGAGAGCAGATGCGCGGCGAAGACGGCCCGGAACTCCCGCACGGCGAAGACCGCCCCGTAGCCGCGTGGGCCGCCCGCCGTCGCGGGTGCGTCCGGTGCCGTCAGGGGTGCGTGCGGTGCCGTCGCGGGTGCGTCCGGCACCCGGAGCGCGGGCGGTCCGCTCGGGTCGGGGGGACCGGCGCGCTCCGGGTGCGGGGCCGGAAGAGGGGCCGGTCCGGTGGTGGCGGGGCTCGCGGTGCGCGGGGCGGGCGGCGTGCCGGTCCCGGGCGGGACCTGCCGGTCGCTGGGGGTGTCCGTCGCTTCGCGGGGCCTGCCCGGCAGGGGATCGGTGTCTCTCGGCATGGAGGCAGCGTGCGGGAGCGCGGCACCCCTTCCGTAGACTTTCGGGCCCAGCCGAATCTTCGCGACCCGAGACCGAGACATGCCCGTCCATCTGCACTTCGACGAGAGCGATCTGCTGCGCTGCCGCTTCGCGGTCTCACCACTCTGGGAGACGCAGGCCGCCGTGCGGGTGCTGGGGCGGCCCGAACGGCAGGGGTATCACCTGCCGTGGCTGCGCAGGATCCGGGGCGCGGCCGCCGGGCTCGGTCTGGAGCCGCTGTGGCTGCTGATGGCGGAGGGCGGCCACAGTCCGGACTTCTTCTGCCCGCCGCCGATCGGGCCCCTCGCCTCCTTCGAGGAGGAGATCGCGGGGGTGCGGGCCATCGATCCCCGGCTGGCCGGCCAGGACATGGCCCGGTCGCTGGCGGACCGGCCCGAGGTGCTGCGCTCCCCCGCCGGGCAGACCCTGCTGGCCGATCCCGAGCGGGCCGTGCGGGAACTGGCCGACCTGCTGGAGCAGGCCTGGCGGGTGCTGATCGAGCCTCACTGGCCCCGGCTGCGCGCCCTGCTGGAGGCGGATGTGGCCTATCACTCGCGGCGGCTCGCGGCGGTCGGCTTCGAGCGGCTGCTGGGCGAGCTGAGCCCGCAGCTGCGCTGGGCGGACTCGACGCTCACCCTCACCCGTACGCGCGCCCGCCACTCCCGGGTGCTCGGCGGGCAGGGTCTCGTCCTGATGCCGTCCGTCTTCGCCTGGCCGGACGCGGTCGGCGGTTTCGAGGATCCCTGGCAGCCCGCGGTGATCTACCCGGCACGGGGCATCGGCGGACTGTGGACGGAGCCGGGCGACAGCACCCCGGAAGTGCTCGCCCGGCTGCTCGGACGGGCGCGGGCCGATGTCCTGTGCGCGCTCGACGAGCCGGCGGGCACCAGCGCGCTCGCCCACCGGCTCGGCCTCGCGCCGTCCTCCGTCTCGGAGCATCTGTCGGTGCTCCGGGCGGCCGGGCTGCTGACGTCGCGCAGGTACGGACACCAGGTGCTGTACGAACGGACGCCGCTCGGCATCGCGCTGGCCGTGCCGCAATGAGCGGAGCCCCCGGCCGGATCTGCGGCAGGGGGCTCCTTACGTACGGGCGGACGTGGCGTCAGTCCGCCAGGTACCGCTCGACCGTCTCGACCTTCGAGGTCAGACCGTCGGTGACACCCGGGCGGATATCGGCCTTGAGCACGAGGGAGACCCGTCCGGCGCGCGCCTCCACGGCCGCGACGGCGCGCTTGACGACGTCCATGACCTCGTCCCACTCACCTTCGATGGAGGTGAACATGGCGTCCGTGCGGTTGGGCAGCCCCGACTCGCGGACGACCCGGACGGCGTCGGCGACGTACTCGCCGACGTCCTCGCCCACACCCAGCGGGCTGACGGAGAAGGCGACGATCATGCGCTGACCGTGCCTTCCCGGCGGGCCCGCGCGGCGATGACGCCGTCGGCCTCGTAGCGCTTGAGCACCTTGTCGCCGTACAGGCCGCCGAAGGGCAGCACGCAGAGCAGGAAGAAGAACGCGACGCGCTTGAGCGGCCACTTGGTCTTGTTCCAGACGTCCAGCAGCAGGACGACGTAGATCACGAACAGCACGCCGTGCAGCATGCCGAGCGGCATCATCAGGAAGTCGATGTCGGAGACCCGGCTCAGGACCGAGCCGAAGAGGATCAGCGCCGGGAAGGAGAGCGCCTCGGGAATCGAGATGAGGCGCAGCCGGTGCAGGGCGGTAGCGGTCTTGATGTCCACGGGGGCACCTTCGGTGGGAGGACGGTGACAGCTTGTGAACGCAGGCACAAGCGGCACCCATTGTGGCATCGCCGCTCGCGGTGTCCGGCGGCGGGGGCGGGCCCGCAGCGCTCCCTCCGTAAGAGATACGTCCCGATTGCGTCCGGGTCCGGTACCGGATGCGTATCAGGGGCGGTTCAGGGGGCCGGATCGGGTGACACGCCCTGTTCCGGCGGCGGCACCTGCCGCTACCTTCGCCGGGTGGCAATGTTCCGACTCCAAGGCAGCAAGACGCTCGCCGTCGACCTGACCGGCGACACCGTCAAGGCGAAGAACGGCTCGATGGTCGCGTACGACGGCCGGATGACGTTCAAGAAGATGACCGGCGGGGGTGAGGGCCTGCGCGGCATGGTGACCCGCCGGCTGACCGGCGAGCAGATGGCCGTGATGGAGGTGACCGGGCAGGGCACCTGCTTCTTCGCCGACCGCGCGAGCGAGATCAGTCTCGTCTCGCTGCACGGCGACAAGCTGTACGTCGAAGCGAGCAATCTGCTCTGCACCGACGCCGGACTGCGCACCGGCACCACCTTCACCGGGATGCGCGGCAGCGCGGCGGGCAACGGCCTGTTCACCACCACCGTCGAGGGAACCGGCCAGGCGGCGATCATGTCGGACGGCTCGGCCGTGGCCCTGCGGGTCTCCGCCCAGTACCCGCTCTTCGTCGACCCGGGCGCCTACATCGCCCATCAGGGCAACCTCCAGCAGCACTTCCAGTCCGGGGTGAACTTCAGGACGCTGATGGGCGAGGGATCGGGCGAGTCCTTCCAGATCCGGTTCGAGGGCGAAGGACTCGTCTACGTCCAGCCCAGCGAGCGGAACACGATCGGGGGCAACGTCTGATGCCGTTCCGCGAGATCAACTCGAAGATGGTCGAGGCGACGGTGATCCCCGGCCAGAAGATGTTCAGCCAGCGCGGCGCGATGCTGGCCTACCGGGGCGAGGTGTCGTTCACGCCGAACATCCAGGGCGGCCAGGGCGGTGTGATGTCGATGATCGGCCGCCGGCTGGCGAACGAGGCGACCCCGCTGATGACGGTCGAGGGAAACGGCACGGTGATGTTCGGCCACGGCGGTCACCACATCCAGGTGATCAACCTGGCCGGGGACACCCTCTATGTGGAGGCCGACCGGCTGCTCGCCTTCGACGGGGCACTGCAGCAGGGCACGATGTTCATGGGCTCGCAGGGCGGCGTGATGGGCATGGTGCGCGGCCAGGTGAGCGGGCAGGGCCTGTTCACCACGACGCTCAAGGGGCACGGCGCGGTGGCGGTGATGGCGCACGGCGGGGTCATCGAGCTGCCGATCACGCCGGGCCGCGAGGTGCATGTGGACCCGCAGGCGTATGTCGCGCACCACGGCGACGTGACCAACAAGCTCTCCACCGCGCTGGGCTGGCGCGAGATGGTGGGGCGGGGTTCCGGCGAGGGGTTCCAGCTGGAGCTCAGCGGCAGTGGTGCGGTGTACGTCCAGGCCTCGGAGGAGAAGCTGTGAGCACGCCCGTGGTCTTCGACCCGATGACGCTGCCGTCGGACGACAACGTCAACGCGTACACCTTCTGTGTGGAGCTCAAGGGGAGCCAGTGGTTCCTGCAGAAGGGCAAGATGATCGCCTATTACGGGCGGATCGAGTTCAACGGCATCGGCCACGGCCGCTTCCAGGGTCTGGTCCGTACGAGCTTCCACTCGCCGCTGCACGCGAGCGACTGGGTGGTGGCCGAGGGCAGCGGGAAGATGCTGCTCGCGGACCGGGCCTTCGATGTGAACTCGTACGACCTGGACGACGGGAATCTGACGATCCGGTCCGGCAACCTCCTCGCCTATCAGCCGACGCTGGCGCTGAAGCAGTCGATCGTGCCGGGGTTCCTGACGCTGATCGGCACGGGGAAGTTCGTCGCCGCCTCCAACGGTCCGGTGGTCTTCATGGAGCCGCCGCTGCGGGTCGACCCGCAGGCGCTGGTGGGCTGGGCGGACTGCCCCTCGCCGTGCCACCACTACGACCACGGCTACATGACGGGCGTGCTGGGCGGGCTGCGGGCGTTCACCGGGATCGGGGGCGCCTCGGGCGAGGAGCACCAGTTCGAGTTCGTGGGCGCCGGTACGGTGCTGCTCCAGTCCAGCGAGGCGCTGATGGCCGAGCAGCCGACGGGGGCCGTGCCGCAGCAGGCGGGAGTCCCGGGGGCGGGTCAACCTGGATCCGGACCCCGCACACCCGGTCAGCGGGGGGATCTCCAGCGTCGCCTCGGTTGGTGAGCGGTACCCTGCGGAGTGTGACGTCGACCGTCTGCGCCCAGCCTGCGAGCGCGTGCTCGGCGTCACATTCCCCCACTTCGTCCAGCTTTCAACTTCTTAGGTAGAATCCATATATGGAGACCGAGACGGCCACCCGCTGGCTGAGCGACGCGGAGCAGTGCGCCTGGCGCACCCACCTGGACGTCGGCAGGCTGCTGACGCACCAACTGGAGAAGGACCTCCAGCCGTTCGGCCTGACCATGAACGACTACGAGATCCTCGTCAACCTCTCGGAGTCGGACGACCAGCGCATGCGGATGAGTGACCTCGCCGGTGCCACGCTGCAGTCCAAGAGCAGGCTCTCGCACCAGATCACCCGCATGGAGAGCGCGGGCCTGGTCCGCCGGGAGAACTGCGAGTCCGACCGCCGGGGGCTGTACGCCGTCCTCACCGAGACCGGCGCCGAGACGATGCGCAAGGTCGCCCCGCACCACGTGGCGTCGGTGCGCAAGCACTTCATGGACCTGCTGACGCCCGAGGCCCTGGAGCAGCTGCACGCGGCCCTGACCCCGGTCGCCGACCATCTGCGCGGGCGGCGCGGCAAGCTCTGATCCACCGGGGTGTTCAGCGGGCGTCCGGCAGCCACAGCGTGAACCGGGCGCCCCGCTCCCCCGCATCCGTCACCGTCAGCCGGCCCCCGTGCCGGACGGCCACATCGCGGGCGATGGCGAGGCCCAGTCCCGCTCCGCCCTCGTCGCGGGTGCGGGCGTCGTCGAGGCGTACGAAGCGTTCGAAGATCCGCTCGCGCTCGGCCCCGGGAACCCCGTCCCCGTCGTCGGTGACCTCCACGGCCACACCGCCGCCCTCCGCGCGCACGGCGACCGCGACCGCAGAACGCGCGTGCCGCTCGGCGTTGTCCAGCAGGTTGCCGAGCACCCGGGCCAGCTGCGCGCGGGAACCGCTCGCCTCGAAACCGCCGCCCGCCGGCACGGACACCGTCACCGGGATGCGGTCGCCGGTGCGCTGCGAGACCTCCTCGTGGACCAGCGCACCGAGATCCAGCCGGCCCGTGCCCGGCCGCTCCCCCGCGTCCAGCCTGGCCAGCAGCAGCAGACCGGCGGCCAGCTCCTGGAGCCGTACGGTGTCGGCGACCGCACCCGGCACATCCAGCAGCTCCGGGTGTGCGGCGCCCACCTCCAGCTGGGTGCGCAACGAGGCGATCGGGCTGCGCAGTTCGTGCGAGGCGTCGGCGACGAAGCGCCGCTGCCGGTCGACGGAGGCCTCCAGCGCGGTGAGCGTCTCGTTGGTCGTACGGGCCAGCCGCGCGATCTCGTCGCGCGAACCGGGCTCCGGCACCCGCCGGCTCAGATCCTCGGACGCGGTGATCGCGGCCATCTCGCGCCGGATGCCCTCGACCGGGCGCAGCGCCCGCCGTGTCACCAGCCAGGTCACTCCGGCGACGACGAGGAGCACGACGGGCAGCCCGGCCAGCATCGCCCCGCGCACGCTGGCAACGGCCCGCTGCTCCGCGGCGAGCGGGGCGCCCGCGTGGACGGTCAGGGTGAGCCCCGCCTCGTTCGTGGCCTCGACGGAGGCGAACCGGTATTCGGCGCGGTCTCCGTCGACCGTGGCGGTGCCGTTGGCGAAGTCGGGGTCGTCGGTGGAGACCTCACCGCGGGCGGGGTCGGCGCCGCCCGCCCCGTCGTCATCGTCGTCGCGTCCCTCGCCGTCGTCCTCGCGGTCGCCCCCGGCCGAGGCGCCGGGCTCGGGCGTGACCCGGTCCGTACCGGTGCCGGAGATCGCCTCCAGGTCCTTGGAGACGGCCACCACCCGGCCGTCCTCGTCGGTCACCTGGACGGGATGCTCCTCCTCGTCGCCCGTCTTCAGCTCGTCGTACGGCACGTTCAGGGCCAGCTGGCCGGCGACCTCCCGGGCCGCCACCTCGGCCTGGAGGCCCGCCTGGTCGGTGAGGTTGGCGCGCAGGACGAGGAGAACGGCGAGGCCTGCCGCGGCCAGCGCGAGGGCGACGACCACGGTGGCACCGAGCGCCGCCCTGGCCCGTACGGATCTCACAGCGCCTCCAGCCGGTAGCCGGCGCCGCGCACCGTACGGATGGAGGCAGCGCCGAGCTTGCGGCGCAGGGCGCTGACGTACACCTCGACGATGTTCGGGTCGCCGTCGTAGGCGAAGTCCCAGACGTGTTCCAGGATGTCCGCCTTGCTCACCACCTGGCCGGCCCGCAGCGCGAACTGTTCCAGCACGGCGAACTCCTTCGCGGTGAGGGTGATCTCGTCCTCGCCCAGGTGGACCCGGCGGGCCGCGGTGTCCATGCGCAGGGTGCCGACGGTGACCACCGGCGAGGCGGAGCCGCCCCGGCGCCGCAGCAGCGCCCGGACCCGGGCGACCAGGACGACGTAGCTGAAGGGCTTGGTCAGGTAGTCGTCGGCTCCGGTGTCGAGCCCCTCGGCCTCGTCGTACTCCCCGTCCTTCGCGGTCAGCATCAGGATGGGCACCTCGTGGCCGGCGGCGCGCAGGGCGGCGCAGACCCGGTAGCCGTTCATGCCCGGCAGCATGATGTCGAGGACGACGAGGTCGTAGGCCCCGTCGGAGGCCCGGTGCAGCCCTTCCAGGCCGTCGTGGACCACGTCCACGGCGAAGCCCTCGGCGGTGAGCCCCCTGGCCAGGGAGATCGCCAGCCGCTTCTCGTCCTCCACGATCAACAGGCGCATGTGCACAGCGTCGCAAACCGAAGCTGAAGAAGGCTTCAGGTGGCTTCAGGCTGCGTTCAGCATCTCCTCGGCAGTGTGGACCGCATCGCAACGGACTGACCCGATCGGGGAGGAAACCCTCATGAAGCGAAAGATCGTCATCGCCACCGTCACCGCTGCCGTGCTGGTCGGCGGCGGAGCCGCCACCGCCGTGGCCTTCGCGGACGACGACGGCGGCGCCTCGGGCAGCGATACGGCCCGTGTCTCCGTCGGCGAAGCCGCCGCGTCCGCCCTCCGGGCCGTCCCGGGCACGGTGACCGAGGCGGAGCTCGACGACGAGGAAGGCGGGCTGGTCTGGGAGCTCGACGTGTACGGCTCCGACAAGGTCTGGCACGACGTGACGGTGGACGCGGGCAGCGGCAAGGTGCTCGGGAAGCACACGTCCGACGACAACGACGACCGCGACCGCCACGCCCCGCGATCGGCCCCCGTCACGCTCGACCGGGCGGCCGCCGCCGCGACCGGGGCGTCGCCGGGCACGGTGACCTCCGTCGAGCTGGAGGGCCGCAGCGGCGGGGCGGCGCACTGGGAGGTCGACGTCAGGGGCAAGGACGGCAGGGCGCACGAGCTGAACGTGGACGCGCAGTCGGCCCGGGTCACGGTGGACCGCTCGGACGACGAGCACGATTCCGACGACGACTGAGGCCGGTGCGCGGGCGCTGTTCCCCGGTCCCGGTGCGGCCCGCACGCCGCACCGGGACCGGGGATCAGTGCGCTCAGGCCTCCCCGGTGAGCCCCGCCACCAGTTCGTCCGCCGCCGCGTACGGATCGAGGCGGCCGGCCACGATGCGTGCGGCGAGGGCGTCCAGACGGCGGTCGCCGTGCAGGTCGCCGATGCGTTCGCGGAGCCGGGTGACGGCGATCGTCTCGACCTCCCGGGCGGCGCGGGACGCGCGCCGCTCGGCCAGGACGCCGTGCTCCTCCATCCACGCCCGGTGCTTCTCCAGCGCCTCGACGACCTCGTCGATGCCCTCGCCCCGGGCGGCGACCGTCTTCACGATCGGCGGCCGCCAGTCGCCGGGCCCACGGGACTCCCCGAGGCCCAGCATGTGGTTGAGCTCGCGGGCGGTGGCGTCGGCGCCGTCCCGGTCGGCCTTGTTGACGACGTACACGTCGCCGATCTCCAGGATCCCGGCCTTCGCCGCCTGGATGCCGTCGCCCATGCCCGGGGCGAGGAGGACGACGGAGGTGTCGGCCTGGGAGGCGATCTCCACCTCCGACTGGCCGACGCCCACCGTCTCCACCAGGATCACGTCGAAACCCGCGGCGTCCAGCACTCGGATCGCCTGCGGTGCCGACCAGGCGAGACCGCCCAGATGACCGCGCGTGGCCATGGAACGGATGTAGACACCCGGGTCCGAGGCGTGGTCCGACATCCGGATCCGGTCCCCGAGAAGCGCGCCGCCGGAGAACGGCGACGACGGGTCGACGGCGAGCACGGCGACCCGCTTGCCCTGCCGCCGGTAGGCGGAGACGAGCGCCGATGTCGATGTCGACTTGCCGACACCCGGTGATCCGGTCAGGCCGACGACGCAGGCGTTCCCCGCCAGGGGTGCCAGCGCCGCCATCACCTCGCGCAGCTGCGGCGACGCCCCCTCCACCAGGGAGATGAGCCGGGCCACGGCCCGTGGCCTGCCCTCCCGTGCCTGCTCGACCAGGGTGGGGACGTCCACCTTCACGCTCGGCCTCCTCGCTCGCTCGTACCGACTACTTGCCCGGTACGCGGATGATCAACGCATCGCCCTGGCCGCCGCCGCCGCACAGCGCCGCCGCACCGGTCCCGCCGCCGCGCCGCTTGAGCTCCAGCGCCAGGTGCAGCACCACACGGGCGCCGGACATCCCGATGGGGTGGCCGAGCGCGATGGCGCCGCCGTTGACGTTGACCTTGTCCGGGGTGACGCCGAGGTCCTTCATGGACTGGACGGCGACGGCCGCGAACGCCTCGTTGATCTCGATCAGGTCGAGGTCCTCGACGCCGATGCCCTCCTTCTTGAGGGCGTGGCGAATGGCGTTGGAGGGCTGCGACTGGAGCGAGTTGTCCGGACCGGCCACGTTGCCGTGGGCGCCGATCTCGGCGATCCAGTCCAGGCCCAGCGCCTCGGCCTTGGCCTTGCTCATGACGACGACGGCGGCGGCGCCGTCGGAGATCTGCGAGGACGTGCCGGCCGTGATCGTGCCGTCCTTCGCGAAGGCCGGGCGCAGCCTGCCGAGGGACTCGACGGTCGTCTCGGCGCGGATGCCCTCGTCCTTGGAGAAGAGGACCGGGTCGCCCTTGCGCTGCGGGATCTCGACCGGGGTGATCTCGGCCTCGAAGAGACCGTTCTTCTGCGCCGCGGCGGCGCGCTGGTGGGACAGGGCGCCGATCTCGTCCTGGGCCGCACGCGCCAGGCCGAGACGGGTGTTGTGCTTCTCGGTGGACTCGCCCATCGGGATGTTCTCGTAGGCGTCGGTCAGACCGTCGTACGCCATCGAGTCGAGCATCTCGATGGCGCCGTACTTGTGGCCCTCCCGGGACTTCGGGAGCAGGTGCGGGGCGTTCGTCATGGACTCCTGGCCACCGGCGACGACGATGTCGAACTCGCCGGCGCGGATCAGCTGGTCGGCCAGGGCGATGGCGTCGAGCCCGGAGAGACACACCTTGTTGACGGTGAGCGCGGGAACGTTCATCGGGATGCCGGCCTTGACCGCTGCCTGGCGTGCCGGGATCTGCCCTGCCCCGGCCTGGAGCACCTGCCCCATGATCACGTACTCGACCTGGTCGCCGCCGATGCCGGCCCGGTCCAGCGCCGCCTTGATGGCGAAGCCGCCGAGGTCGGCTCCGGAGAAGCTCTTGAGGGAGCCGAGGAGGCGGCCCATGGGCGTACGGGCGCCCGCGACGATCACCGAAGTGGTACCGGTCGTTCCTGACATGAGGCACAGCCCCTTGGAATAGGAGTGAACGAGGGTTTACATGAATGTACTGAGCAGTACCGCGCCCGTCATCCGGCAGCGGGTGTGATCGCGCGCACGTTGCGTAACCAAGCTCCGAGCGCTGCACTGGTCCCATGCTGACGCGAATCGACCACATCGGGATCGCCTGTTTCGACCTCGACAAGACCGTCGAGTTCTACCGCTCGACCTACGGGTTCGAGGTGTTCCACTCCGAGATCAACGAGGAGCAGGGCGTACGGGAGGCCATGCTCAAGATCAACGAGACGTCGGACGGCGGCGCCTCGTACCTCCAGCTGCTGGAACCGACCCGCGAGGACTCCGCCGTGGGCAAATGGCTGGCCAAGAATGGTGAGGGCGTGCACCACATCGCCTTCGGTACGGCGGACGTCGACGCGGACGCCGCGGACATCCGGGAGAAGGGTGTCAGGGTGCTGTACGACGAGCCCAGGACCGGGTCGATGGGGTCCCGGATCACCTTCCTGCACCCCAAGGACTGCCACGGCGTCCTGACCGAACTGGTCACGTCCCGGACGGAGCACTGACCCGAGGCATACCCGGCCCGGTAGAGTGGGCGGTTCCGGGCCGGGGCCGGGTCGGGGCCGCGCCGCGTCCTCAGCCGTTGATCTGTCACCATTCCCCGGGGGGACCGTTCGCCGGCGAGCGGTACTCGTGGAGTTGGCGATCAGGGTTGGGGTCTCCCCCGCTCGAACAGAGTTGAGAGCTCGGGGAAGGATGGGACCGCGCAGTGCGGGGCTACGAACGCCAGGAGAGCCACCGAGCTGAAGACGACCATCTCTCTCGGTTCGAAGCCGAGATGGACCGGCTGAAGACCGACCGGGAGAAGGCCGTCCAGCACGCCGAGGACCTCGGTTACCAGGTCGAGGTCTTGCGTGCCAAGCTGCACGAAGCCCGGCGCAGTCTGGCGACCCGTCCCGCCTACGACAGCGCGGACATCGGTTACCAGGCGGAGCAGTTGCTCCGTAACGCCCAGATCCAGGCCGACCAGCTGCGCAACGACGCCGAGCGCGAGCTGCGCGACGCCCGTGCGCAGACGCAGCGGATCCTTCAGGAGCACGCCGAGCACCAGGCGCGGCTCCAGGCCGAACTGCACAACGAGGCCGTGCAGCGCCGCCAGCAGCTCGACCAGGAGCTGGCGGAGCGCCGCCAGACCGTCGAGTCCCACGTCAACGAGAACGTGGCGTGGGCCGAGCAGCTGCGCGCCAGGACCGAGTCCCAGGCCCGTCGGCTGCTGGAGGAGTCACGGGCCGAGGCCGAGCAGGCGCTGAGCGCCGCCCGTACCGAAACCTCCCGGCTGGCCGACGAGACGCGACAGCGCCTCGGCTCCGAGGCCGAGTCCGCCCGCTCCGAGGCCGAGTCGATCCTGCTGCGCGCCCGCAAGGACGCCGAGCGGATGCTGGGCGCCGCCTCCAGCCAGGCGCAGGAGGCCACCGCCCACGCCGAGCAGCTGCGTACGTCGACGACGGCCGAGACCGAGCAGACCCGGCAGCGGACCACCGAGCTGAACCGGGCCGCCGAGCAGCGCATGCAGGAGGCCGAGACGCAGCTGCGCGAGGCGCGCGTCGAGGCCGAGAAGGTGCTGTCCGAGGCGAAGGAGGCCGCGGTCAAGCGGCTGGCCGGTGCCGAGTCGCAGAACGAGCAGCGCACCCGTACCGCCAAGTCGGAGATCGCCCGGCTGGTCGGCGAGGCCACCAAGGACGCCGAGGCCCTCAAGGCGGAGGCCGAGCAGGCGCTCGCCGATGCCCGCGCCGAGGCGGACCGGCTCCGTTCCGAGGCGGCCGACACCGCGCGCACCGCCGCCGCCGAGGACGCCGCGGCCCAGCTCGCCAAGGCGGCCCGTGCCGCCGAGGAGGTGCTGACCAAGGCGTCCGACGACGCCAAGTCGACCACCCGGGCGGCGAGTGAGGAGGCCGACCGGATCCGCCGCGAGGCGGAGGCCGAGGCGGACCGGCTGCGGGGCGAGGCCACCGAGCAGGCCGACCAGCTCAAGGGCGCGGCCAAGGACGACACCAAGGAGTACCGGGCCAAGACGGTCGAGCTCCAGGAGGAGGCCCGCAGGCTGCGCGGCGAGGCCGAGCAGCTGCGCTCCGAGGCGGTCGCCGAGGGCGAGCGGATCCGCGGCGAGGCCCGTCGCGAGGCCCTCCAGCAGATCGAGGAGGGCGCGAGGACCGCCGAGGAGCTGCTGGCCAAGGCCAAGGCGGACGCGGAGGAGCTGCGCGGCGCCGCGGGCACCGAGAGCGAGCGGGTCCGCAGCGAGGCCACCGAGCGGGCTGCGGCGCTGAAGAAGCAGGCGGAGGAGGCCCTGGAGCGGGCCCGCGCCGAGGCCGAGCAGTTGCGTACCGAGTCCGAGGAGCAGGCCCGGTCGGCGACGGCCGCTGCCGAGCAGGCGGCGGCGGAGCTGCGCGAGGAGACCGAGCGCGCGATCGCGGCCCGGCAGGCGGAGGCGGCCGACGAGCTGACCCGGCTGCACAGCGAGGCCGAGACCCGGGTCACCACCGCCGAGCAGACGCTGGGCGAGGCACGCACCGACGCGGAGCGCATCCGGCGCGAGACCAACGAGGAGTCCGAGCGGCTGCGCGCGGAGGCCGCCGAGCGGCTGCGCACGCTCCAGGAACAGTCCGAGGCCGAGGCCCAGCGGCTGCGCGACGAGGCCGCGGCCGACGCCGCGCAGTCCCGCGCGGAGGGCGAGTCCGTCGCCGTACGGCTGCGCGGCGAGGCGGCAGCCGAGGCCGAGCGGCTGAAGACCGAGGCGCAGGAGAGTGCCGACCGGGTGCGGTCGGAGGCCGCGGCCGCCGCCGAGCGCGTGGGTGCGGAGGCCGCCGAGGCGCTGGCCGCCGCCCAGGAGGAGGCGAACCGGCGCCGTCGCGAGGCCGAGGAGACCCTGGACGCGGCCCGGAGCGAGGCCAACCAGGAGCGCGAGCGGGCCCGCGAGCAGAGCGAGGAGCTGCTGGCCTCTGCCCGCAAGCGGGTCGAGGAGGCGCAGGCCGAGGCCCAGCGCCTGGTCGAGGAGGCGGACGCACGGGCGACCGAGATGGTCTCCGCGGCCGAGCAGACCGCTCAGCAGGTGCGGGATTCGGTCAGCGGGCTCCAGGAGCAGGCCGAGGCGGAGATCGCCGGGCTGCGCTCCACCGCCGAGCATGTCGCGGAGCGGACGAAGTCCGAGGCGCAGGAGGAGGCGGACCGGGTCCGTTCCGATGCCTACGCGGAGCGGGAGCGGGCCGGCGAGGACGCGGCCCGGGTCCGGCGGGTGGCGCAGGAGGAGACCGAGGCCGCGACGGCGATGGCCGAGCGGACGGTGTCCGACGCGATCGCCGAGTCGGAGAAACTGCGGGCCGACACCGCGGAGTACAGCCAGCGGATGCGTACGGAGGCGTCCGACGCCCTGGCGTCCGCCGAGCAGGACGCGTCGCGCAGCCGGGCCGAGGCCCGCGAGGACGCCAACCGGATGCGGTCCCAGGCCGCGGAGCAGGCCGACAGCCTGGTGTCCGAGGCCACGGCCGAGGCCGATCGGGTACGCAACGAGGCGACGCAGCAGGCGGCCCGCCTCGGTGACGAGGCGGCGGGTGAGGCCGAGCGGCTGCGGGCGGAGGCGTCGGCGACCGTCGGTTCCGCACAGGAGCACGCGGCCCGTACCCGCGAGGAGTCGGAGCGGCTGCGTGCCGACGCCGAGGCGGCGGCCGAGCAGATGCGCGCCGAGGCCCGTCAGGAGGCGGACCGGCTGCTGGACGAGGCGCGCGAGTCCGCGTCGAAGCGCCGTGCCGACGCCGCCGAGCAGGCGGACCAGCTCATCAACAAGGCCCAGGAGGAGGCGCTGCGCGCCGCCACCGAGGCCGAGGCGCAGGCCGACACGATGGTCGGGGCGGCCCGCAAGGAGGCTGTGCGGATCACCTCCGAGGCGACTGTCGAGGGCAACACCCTGGTGGAGCGGGCCCGGACGGACGCGGACGAGCTGCTGGTCGGTGCCCGCCGGGACGCCACCCAGATCCGGGAGCGGGCCGAGGAGCTCAGGACGCGCCTGGAGACCGAGATCGAGGAGCTGCACGACCGCGCCCGGCGCGAGACGTCCGAGCAGATGAAGACGGCCGGCGAGCGCGTCGACAATCTGATGAAGGCGGCGACCGAGCAGCGCGACGAGGCCGCGGCGAAGGCCAAGGAGCTGCTGTCCGACGCCAACTCGGAGGCGAGCAAGGTCCGGATCGCCGCCGTGAAGCGGGCCGAGTCGCTGCTCAAGGAGGCCGAGCAGAAGAAGGCCAGTCTGGTGCGCGAGGCCGAGAAGCTGCGGGCCGACGCGGAGGCCGAGGCCAAGCACACGGTGGACGAGGGCCGGCGCGAGCTCGATGTCCTGGTGCGCCGGCGCGCGGACATCAACACGGAGATCTCCCGTGTCCAGGACGTCCTGGAGGCGTTGGAGTCTTTCGAGACCCCCGGGGCAGGTGGTAAGGGTGCGGGTGCCGGTCCGCCCGGCGGCTCCAAGGCCACGGCCGCGGCGGGCACTCGTGCGGGTGGCAAGCAGTCGGATGGGTAGTCATCCGGTGCTTTTCCATGGTCCGGCAGGGACGTTCAACCCTCCGAGTGGCAAGGGTTACGGGGGTCAGCCACTCAAAAGGGGTGTCATTCTCCAGATCAAACGGGCATCTGCTCGATGACACGCCGTCCTGGCGCCTAGGATTCCCTCTATCACCTCACCGGTCTCACTTCGACAGGAACCCCATGAGTGACCCTTCCTCCCCCTTCGGCTTCGAGCTCGTGCGGCGTGGTTACGACCGCGGTCAGGTGGATGACCGCATTACCAAGCTCGTCGCCGACCGTGATAGTGCTCTCGCCCGCATCACGTCTCTGGAAAAGCGCATCGAGGAGCTCCACCTCGAAACGCAGAACGCCCAGGCCCAGGTGAACGACGCGGAACCGTCGTACGCGGGCCTCGGTGCGCGTGTGGAGAAGATTCTCCGCCTCGCCGAGGAGGAGGCCAAGGACCTGCGTGAGGAGGCCCGTCGCGCCGCCGAGCAGCACCGTGAGCTCGCCGAGGCAGCCGCCCAGCAGGTGCGCAACGACGCCGAGGCATTCGCCGCCGAGCGCAAGGCCAAGGCCGAGGACGACGGTGTCCGCATCGTCGAGAAGGCCAAGGGTGAGGCCACCACGCTGCGCTCGGACGCGCAGAAGGACGCGGCTCAGAAGCGCGAGGAGGCGGACGCCCTCTTCGAGGAGACCCGCGCCAAGGCCGCCCAGGCCGCAGCGGACTTCGAGACCAACCTGGCCAAGCGCCGCGACCAGTCGGAGCGCGACCTCGCGTCCCGTCAGGCCAAGGCCGAGAAGCGTCTGGCCGAGATCGAGCACCGCGCCGAGCAGCTCCGCCTGGAGGCCGAGAAGCTCCGCACGGACGCCGAGCGCCGCTCCCGTCAGACGGTGGAGACCGCTCAGCGCCAGGCCGAGGACATCGTGGCCGACGCCAACGCGAAGGCCGACCGGATCCGCAGCGAATCGGAGCGCGAGCTGGCGGCGCTCACCAACCGCCGCGACTCGATCAACGCCCAGCTGACCAACGTCCGCGAGATGCTGGCGACGCTGACGGGTGCCGCGGTGGCAGCCGCCGGCTCTCCCGCCGACGAGGAGCCCGCCACCCGCGGCGTCCCGGCCCAGCAGACCCGCTGACCCCCGGCTGGTCGCATTCCTGCGCGCCCGGTTCCACCTTTGTGGTGGCGCCGGGCGCGCGGCCGTTCTAGCGTGAACGCATGATCGAGCTTGATGGCCTCACCAAGCGCTTCGGCAACAAGGTTGCCGTCGACCAGTTGTCGTGCCGGATCAAACCGGGGATGGTGACGGGTTTTCTGGGACCCAACGGGGCGGGCAAGTCCACCACGATGCGGATGATGCTCGATCTCGACAACCCCACCAGCGGATCGGTGCGCATCGACGGCAAGCACTACCGCGAGCTGTCCGAGCCCCTGAAATACATCGGCGCACTGCTGGACGCCAAGTCGATGCACGGTGGTCGCAGCGCCTACAACAACCTCCTCTGTCTGGCCCAGAGCAACCGGATCCCGCAGAGCCGGGTGGCGGAGGTTCTCGACACCGTCGGCCTGACCGCCGTGGCGAAGAGGAAATCCAAGGGGTTCTCCCTCGGTATGGGCCAGCGCCTGGGAATCGCCTCGGCGCTGCTCGGCGATCCCGAGATTCTGATGTTCGACGAACCCGTCAATGGTCTGGACCCCGAGGGAATTCACTGGATCCGCAATCTGATGAAGGCGCTCGCCGCGGAAGGCCGGACGATCTTCGTCTCCTCGCATCTGATGAGTGAAATGGCACTGACCGCGGACCATTTGATCGTGATCGGACAGGGCCGGCTGCTCGCCGACACCTCGATGGCCGATTTCATCCACCAGAACTCCCGCAGTTTTGTGCGGCTGCGCTCACCGCAGCAGGAGCGGCTGCGGGACGTCCTGCACGCGGAGGGCATCGTGGCGGTCGAGTCGGGCAACGGCACGCTGGAGATCGACGGCGCCACCACCGAGGCCCTGGGCGAGCTCGCCGCCCGGCACACGATCGTGCTGCACGAGCTGAGCTCCCAGCGGGCCTCGCTGGAGGAGGCGTTCATGCAGATGACGGCGGACTCGGTGGAGTACCACGCACACTCGGAGCGCGGTGCCGCGCCGCCCCCGGTCGGACCGCACTGGGGCGACCAGGGGAACCAGCCGCCCGGCAACGCCCCGGGCCCCGGGTCTTCCGACGGTTCCGGCACCGGACAGGGGGTGTGACGGCGATGGCATCGGTACCCGCGGTCCTGACCTCCGAATGGACCAAGATCCGAACGGTCTCCTCGACGACCTGGACGCTGATCTCCGCGTTCGCCGTCACCGTCGCGATGAGCGCCGCGCTCTGTGCGGTGATGAACGCCCAGTTCGACGACCTCTCCGACGCGGAGCGGGCCACCTTCGACCCCACGTTCATCAGCTTCTCCGGGATGATTCTCGGTCAGCTGGCGATGGTCGTCTTCGGTGTCCTGGTGGTCGGTACGGAGTACAGCTCCGGCATGATCCGCACCTCCCTGGCGGCGGTGCCGCAGCGCGCCACCTTCCTCTTCAGCAAGATGCTGGTGGCCGGTGTGCTGGCCTTGGTGGTCGGGATGGTCACCAGCTTCGTCTCGTTCTTCCTCGGCCAGGCCCTGCTGGGCGACCACAGCATCGGCATCGGCGAGGACAACGTGCTGCGGGCGGTCTTCGGCGCCGGCATCTACATGGGGCTGATCGCGATCTTCTCCATGGGCGTGGCCGCGATGCTGCGCAGTTCGATGCTGTCGCTCGGCATCCTGATGCCGTTCTTCTTCCTGGTCTCACAGATCCTGTCGGCCGTCCCCGGGGCCAAGAGCGTCGCCCAGTACTTCCCCGACCAGGCCGGTTCCAAGATCATGCAGGTGGTGCCCGACGCGATGAACAGCGATCCGGCTCCGTACGGGCCGTGGGCCGGGCTGCTGATCATGGTGGCGTGGGTGGCGGCCTCGGTGATCGGCGGCTTCCTCGTACTCAAGAAGCGCGACGCGTAGGCGAGTCCCGTCCGGGGAGGGACACCGGAAGGGACTCGCCCGGTTTCGACTTGGCCGGAACCGTCAAGGCCTGGATATCCTCCTAACTCAAACGGGGGGCGTGCGGCCGATGGCCTGTGCCCCGACGACAGATAAGTCGATGGGGCTGGAGCATGATCGAGGCAGTCGGCCTGACCAAGCGCTATGGCGCGAAGACGGCCGTGTACAACCTTTCCTTCCAGGTGCGGCCCGGAGCCGTCACCGGGTTCCTCGGTCCCAACGGGTCGGGCAAGTCGACCACGATGCGGATGATTCTCGGCCTGGACCGGCCGACGGCAGGCCGGGTGACCATCGGCGGCCACGACTTCCGCACTCTGCCGAACGCACCGCGCCAGGTGGGCGCGCTGCTCGACGCCAAGGCCGTGCACGGCGGGCGCAGCGCCCGTAACCACCTGCTCTCGCTCGCCCAGCTCGCGGGCATCCCGGCCGCCCGGGTCGACGAGGTGCTCGGTGTCGTCGGTCTCCAGGACGTCGCGCGCAAGCGGTCCAAGGGCTTCTCGCTGGGCATGGGGCAGCGTCTGGGCATCGCGGCCGCGCTGCTGGGCGACCCGCAGGTGCTGCTCTTCGACGAGCCGGTCAACGGTCTCGACCCGGAGGGCATCCTCTGGGTCAGGAATCTGATGAGGATGCTGGCGTCCGAGGGCCGTACGGTCTTCGTCTCCAGCCATCTGATGAGCGAGATGGCCCTCACCGCCGACCATCTGATCGTGATCGGCCGCGGTCAGCTGATGGCCGACATGAGTGTCACGGACTTCATCTCGGCCAACTCGGCCGATTTCGCCCGGGTCCGGGTCCCGGACGAAGGGCCCGAGCAGCGGGAGAAGCTCACCGCCACCCTGACCGAGGCGGGCGGCCAGGTCATGTCGGAGCCGGACGGAGCCCTGCGGATCACCGGTCTGCGGCTGCCCCGGATCAGCGATCTGGCCCATGCCGCGGACGTCCGGCTGTGGGAGCTCTCGCCGCACCAGGCCTCGCTGGAGGAGGCGTACATGCGGATGACGCAGGGCGCCGTGGACTACCGCTCGACGGCCGACCAGGTGGCCCACCTGCAGGCACCGCTGCCGCCCGGCGGATACGGGCCGCAGCAGGGATACGCGCCGCCCCAGCAGGGCGTTCCCGAGGTGCCGCAGCAGGGCTGGTACGCCCCGCCGCCGCCCGGACAGAACCCGTACGCGAGCGCTCAGGCACCCGCGGCCCCGGCAGTTCCCGCCGCTGCGCCCGCTCACGCCCCGGCAGCGCCTGCCGGACCCCCCGCAGACCTGACCAAGAGCGACACCAGCGAGGACTCCCGATGACAACGCCGTCCACGCCTCAGGCGCCCTACCAGCAGCAGGCGTACCAGCAGCCTCCCGCTCCCCAGCAGCACGGGCAGGGTATGCAGGCCGGCTACTACACCTCGCCGATCCCGGTGCGCCCCGCCACCCTCGGCGACGCGCTCGCCTCCGAGTGGACCAAGATCCGTTCCGTACGCTCCACGATGTGGACGCTCGGCGTCATGATCGTGCTCCTCCTCGCCATCGGGGTGCTCTCGGCGGTCGTGGTCAGCGCCTCCGACCAGGACGTCAGCGACACACCGGTGCTCAGCCTCGGCTTCTTCGGTGTGCTGCTGGGAACGATCTGTGTGATCACGCTCGGCGTGATGACCATCGCGTCGGAGTACGGCACCGGCATGATCCGTACGACGCTGACGGCCTGCCCGAGCCGGACCCGGGTGCTCAGCGCGAAGGCGATCGTCTTCTTCCTGCTCACCTTCGTGCTGACGACCGTGCTGACCACGGTCGTCGCCCTGATCCAGACGTCCATCGTGGACTCCGCGGCGCCCAGCGGTGACGAGTGGCTGCGCAGCACGGTCGGCGTGGGTCTCTACATCGCGACGCTCGGGCTGCTCTCGCTGGCGGTCGGCGCGCTGATCCGGCACTCGGCCGGAGCGATCACGATCATGATCGGCGTGGTGCTGCTGCCGCTGGTGCTCGCGATCTTCATGTTCTCCGAGTCGCTGGCGTCGCTCCAGGAGTGGCTCCTGGAGTACTCGATCCCCAACCAGCTCAGCATCTTCTACGACAACTCGGTGACCTCGTCCGGCGGGCCGTCCGGCTGGGACCCGCTGTGGATCATGCTCGGCGTGGCCGCCGTGGCTCTGGGCGGCGCCTACCTGGTGATGAACAACCGCGACGTCTGAGCCGAAGACCGGTTCTCAGTACCGAGGCGCGTTCCTGGACCGCTGCACCCGTGTGGTGCGGCGGTCCTTCGCGTTCCAGCACGCCTTGTGCCAGTGTCTGCGGTCGTCGATCCCGCCGTACTCGGACCAGGCCACCAGGTGCGGGACGCCCGAGGGGATCTCCTGGTCGCAGCCGGGGCACCGGTAGCGCTTGCCCGCCGCGCTCGCGCCGCTCACCGGGCGGACCGACCACTCCTCGCCCTGCCACTCCTCCGCGCGCCCTCCGCCGCCGTACCGGTCCCCCGCCGCACTTGGGCTGTCGGGGGGACTCTCGCCGCCTCGGGGGCGGTTGCGGCGCGGGGACACGTGACACCTCACGGAGGGCGGGCTGGGCAGTTCCAGACCAGCGTAGGGCCATTCGGCGGGGGCAGACGTTCCGCACCGCCCGGGACGGGACGGGTTAGCGGAAAATCGCAACAACTTCTCGCCGGACCGTGCCTTTGGCACGTGTCAGACGTTGTTGCCAGTAGGGGAGAGCCGCGTCGGCCGCAAGGAGGTATCTGGCGATGCGTGTGGGAACGTTCGTACTGGCAGCCCAGTTTCCGGGGCAGGGACCGGGTGAGGCGCTGCATCGCGCGATCCGGTCCGCCGAGGTCGCGGAGGAGTCCGGCCTCGACTCGGTCTGGCTGGCCGAACATCATTTCGTGCCGTACGGGGTCTGCCCGTCCGCCGTCACATTGGCCGCACTGCTGCTCGGCCGCACGCGCAGGATCCGCGTCGGTACGGCGGTGAGCGTGCTGCCGACCCAGCATCCGGTCGCGCTCGGCGAGCAGGCCGCGCTGCTGCACCTCACCAGCGGCGGCCGGTTCACCCTCGGCGTGGGCCGGGGCGGACCCTGGATCGACCTGGAGGTGTTCGGCGGCGGCCTGGAGGCCTACGAGACCGGCTTCCCGGAGTCCCTGGGGCTGCTGCTCGACTGGCTGCGCGAGGCGCGGGTGGCGGGCCGCGGGGAGCGCTACGGCTTCCGCGAGGTGGCGGTGGTCCCCCGGGCCGACGAGCTGCTCGACGAGGAGAGCGGCGAGAGCCCCGGCGGTCCCGAGGTGATCGTCGCGTGCACCTCGCCGAAGAGCGTGAAACTCGCTGCCGAAAACGGCCTGCCGATGCTGCTCGGGATGCACTGCGGTGACGAGGAGAAGGCCGAGATGGTCGCCCTCTGGCGCTCCTGCGCCCTCGCCGCGGGCCGTTCGCCGCAGAGCGTACGGGAGGCGGGGCACGTGTCCGCGGGCGTGGCCCAGATCACGGACCGCGCCGACGACGCCCGGGAGATGCTCGTGAAGGCGATGCCCGGCTGGCTGCGGCAGGGGCTGGGCGCCCATGTGACGGTCGACGGCCGGCACCGGGTGATGCGCGATCCGGTCGGGTACACGGAGCTGCTGTGCGGGCTTCATCCGGTGGGCCCGCCCCGCCTCGCGGCCGACCGCCTGGCGGCCACGGCGGAGCGCACGGGTATCACCCGCTTCGCGCTCCTGGTGGAGGGTTCCGGAGATCTCGTGGCCACGGAGGAGAACGTAGCGCGGCTGGGCACCGAGGTGCTGCCGCTCCTCGAATGACCCACACCTATGGGTTTCACGGTGTACGTACGGGAGCTGCCGCCCCGGACCAGTCGCACCTCCCGCGGCCCGGAACGGCAGCAAAAGACGTCAGCAGTCCCGTAGTTCGGGCGACTGGTTGAGCAACTGGCCCCTCACCGAGGTGAACTTGGCCAGTCGGTCGTCGACCGAGCCGTCCAGCGGGAACACCGCGACGCGGTGGCAGTTCTGGAATGCCAGACGCACCCCGAAGTGCCGCTGCAGCGCGCCGCGTATCGCATCACTCGCGAGCGCACGCAGCAGCTGACCACGTGCCTGCTCGTTGGGCGGCGGCGTCTGGTTGTCGGCGAACTCCCCGCCGTCGACCTTCAGCTGAGCCACCAACGAGCTGATCATCTCCCATGCGTAGGGCAGGGAGGTCCGGACGCAGTCGACGAAGTCGGCTTCGTCGACCTCGCCTCGCTCGGCCTGTTCCAACAGCGCCGGTGAGACGTCGAGCGACATGGGTTCTCCTCTCGCGACCCCGACGGAGGCCGGGGCCTTACGGGCAGGGAAGGAGGACGGCGACGCAGCGTGCACGCACGGCGACCTCCTGCATCCACGGTAAGGGCGCAGTCCGGGCCGCACCAGGAGATTGGGAACACAACCGGCCAATAACGAAGGGGTTCAAAGAGGGGCAAGCCAGAAAGTGTCACTCCGGGGCGGGGATGGAGTGACGGGTGGGTGAATCGCGTCGAGCACCCCTCGTCGAGTAGCGTTGCCGACCATGCGTCTCGTCATCGCCCGCTGCTCCGTGGACTACGCGGGCCGGCTCACGGCCCACCTGCCCTCCGCTCCCCGTCTGATCCTGGTGAAGGCGGACGGGAGCGTGTCGATTCACGCCGACGACAGGGCGTACAAACCGCTCAACTGGATGTCGCCGCCCTGCACCCTGAAGGAGGGCGCCGACGACACAGCGGGCGTCTGGACCGTCGTGAACAAGGCGGGCGAAAAACTGATCATCACGATGGAGGAAATCCTCCACGACTCGTCCCACGAGCTGGGTGTCGACCCCGGCCTGATCAAGGACGGCGTGGAAGCGCACCTCCAGGAACTGCTCGCCGACCGGATCGAGACGCTCGGCGAGGGCTACACCCTCATCCGCCGCGAGTACTTCACCGCCATCGGCCCCGTCGACATCCTGTGCCGGGACGCCGACGGGCAGACCGTGGCCGTCGAGCTCAAGCGGCGCGGCGACATCGACGGCGTGGAGCAGCTCACCCGCTACCTGGAACTCCTCAACCGCGATCCCCACCTGGCACCGGTGAAGGGCATCTTCGCCGCCCAGGAGATCAAGCCCCAGGCCCGCGTCCTGGCGACGGACCGCGGCATCGGCTGCGTGGTCCTGGACTACGACGCGATGCGAGGCATCGAGGACGACAAGCTCAGGCTTTTCTGACCGTTCGGCCCCCTGGGGCCTGTCGGACACTTCAGGCCCGACACCTCAAGCCCGTCCGGCGCTTGAGGACGGAACCCTCCGCCCGGAGACCGCCAGCCCCGCCCGGCACGTCAAGCCGGTCCGGCGCTTGAGAACGGAACCCTCCCCGCGGAGACCGCCAGACCGGCCGGACGGGCGCACACACCAGGCCCGCCCGGCACGTCAAGCCGGTCCGGCGCTTGAGGACAAGGCGCCACCAGGGGTGCCCCGGCTCAGGTCACCGTCGGACTCGCACTCGCCCCCGAGGGCCCGCTCGCCGAGTCCGACGAGTCGGGCGTCGTCGCCGTGTCCGTGGGCGTCGGAGGCTCGCTGGTTTCCGTCGCCGTCTCGGTGGGCGTCGGAGGCTCGCTGGTCGGCGGCGGCGTCGTCTTCGTCGGCTTCGGTGACCCGGACGTCGTACGCGTAGGCGAAGGCTTGCTCGACGACGAACCACCCGGCGACGACGGGGTCGTCTCCGAAGCCGTCGCCCCTGGCGAAGACGCCCCGCTTCCGCCCGCCGGCACGGACTCGCTCCCCGACGGACCCGGCGTCGTCGACGACGCGGACGCGGACGCGGAACCCGACGTCCTGGCGGACGGAGTCGTGCCGTCTGTGGGCTCCTCCGCCGGCAGCTCCTCCTCCGTGTCACCGCCCTCGGTCACCGACTGCTCGGTCGAGGCCCCCGGGTCACCCTGCGGGTCACTGTTCGAGGTGAGCCCCAGGGTCACCACCGTGCCGAGCACTCCGGCCAGCAGCACGCCCGCACCGGCGGCGACCACATTGCGCCGGGCCCCGCGCATAATCGCGAAGCGGCCGCCCCCCTGCTCGCCGGCTGCCGGCGGAGCGCTCTGCGGGGACATGACTACGGTCTCGTCCGGGTACGGCCGCGGGACCGAGACGGGGATGAGCGCCGGCAGGCCGCGCGGCGGCGACGCCAGCAGCGGGTTGGCCGGTATCTCGTCGGTCGACGTGAAACCGACCACGGCCGGTCCGCCGGAGCGGTCCTCGACCAGCGCGAGCGCCCGGCGCCCGGCCACCGCACCGGACTTGTCGGCGAGCGCCCCGCGCATGCTGATGGACGTCTCCAACTCGGCCCTGGCCCGGTCGAGATGGCCGGTACAGAGGGCGAGCACTCCCAACTCATGGTGGAAGTACGCCTCTTCGGCGACCTCGCCCGCGATCCGGCCGGCCTCCTGGCCGATCCGCAGAGACCTCTCCCAGGCGCTCCAGTGCAGCCCGGCGGCAAAGGCGGGCGAGGCACTGCTGGCCAGCAGCACGGCGACGCTCGTCTGACCGGCCCCGTCCCCCGGCACCAGCTGTGCCATCGCCGCGACGATCGCATCGGCCTCGGCCACCACCCGTGCGGGGGTGACGGAGGGGTGCCCGGCCCACCAGGCGTAGTGCTGAGCCACGGTCCGGGCCCGGTCGGTGGCGCCCTCGCCGTATCCGGCGGCCTCCAGCTGCGCGAGGACACCCGCGGCCAGGCGGTAGCGGGAGCCGGCCGGGGACAGCAGCCCGCAGCCGGCCAGCTCACCGAGCGCCGCATCGGCGTGGGTGTCCCCCACGAGCGCCGGCAGATGGGCCTGGTGCGGCACCTCGCCGCCGAGCGCGACGGCGAAGCGCAGGGTGTCGCGCGCGGCCTCGCTCAGCCGCGAGGCGAGCAGCGCGGCGGGGGCGGCACCCTCGCCGAGGCTGGGCAGCGCCACCTCCGCGGCCGCCGTCCCGTCGGAGACCTCGGCCGCCTGCGGCTCCCCGGCAGGGCGGTTCTCCAGGTAACCGTATTCGTCGTAAGCGGTCGGGTCGGTGCTCAGCAGGTCGAGCTGGCGCAGCAGGGCGCCCGCCTGGACGAAACGCAGCGGAAGGCCCTCGGACTCAAACCAGAGGTCGCCCGCCCAGCCGGCCTCCTCCTCGGTGAGCCTCCGCTCGACCACCCGCTCCATCAGGTCGACCGAGGCCGCGCGGTCAAGACCGCCGAGGAAGACCTCTTCGAGGTGGGAGTCGGGGCCGGGCGCGGCCACATCGGGCGTCGCGGCCAGCAGGAAGGCGCATTCGGGCGTGGCGTCGAGCAGCTCGTCCAGTGCGGCGCCGCCGAACTCCAGGTCGTCGAGGACGACGACGGCGCCGGTCGACCGCAGCTTCTCCAGCAGCAGCTCCCGGTCCGGGCGGTGCAGCGGCGCGTCGTGGACGGCCTCGAAGAGTCCGTGGAGAAGGTCGGTGACGGTGCGCTTGTGGCCGTTGAGCCGGACGACTCCGTCGGGTGCGAGTTCCGCACAGTCCGCGGCGACGACGTTCAGCAGGGCAGTTCGGCCGGAACCGGCCGGTCCGGTGAGCCGTACGGAGCGGCCGCGGGCCAGCAGGCGCATCAGTCGCCGGCGTTCGTCCTCGCGCCGCAGCAGGGGGATCTGCAGGACGGGCGGCCCGGGCGGCACGGGGGGCGCCGTGGCCCGCTCCCGTTCGGCCCGCTCCGCGGGGGTGCGCCGGACGGGTGCGGCGGGCTGCTCCCCGGGCGGGCACGGTTCGACCTCGCTGCCGTCGACCGGGTTGACGGTGAGCAGGAGGTCGCCGGCTATGAGCGGGACGATGCGCGCCTGTTGCGGTGTTTGCTGACCGAAATCAGGCGTCAGCGGATCGCGGGAAGGACGGCGTCGGCCGGCTTCCTCGGCGAAGCCGCTGCCATCGTGGCCGAACTCTTCCGGCCCCCGGTGTATCGGGTCCATCGCCAAAGCCCCCAAGACGCGTCGAGCACGGTTGTCCCTCCCGGCCTCGCACGTCCAGCTGTCGCTTCCGGTCCGGTGTCCGCCAGGTGGGTCCGTCAATCGGCAGACGGCCGAACCCTAAACCTTCGCACAGTATCTACGAACATCCGGGGTGCCGCGCCGCCCCACAGATCACGGTCTCGTGAGGATTGTGCGGCTTCGCCCCGGAGGCCGGGACGGGCGTCGACGGGCGTCCGCCGCCGGGCATCCATCAGACGCGCGGCAGGGACTCCGCGGCGATTCCGCCCTCGATGGCCAGGATGCGGTGCAGCCGGGTGGCCACCAGCAGGCGTTGCATCTGCGGCGGTACGCCGCGGAGCACCAGCCGCCGTCCGGCGCGCCCGGCTCTGCGGTGCGCGCCCATGATGACGCCCAGCCCGGTGGCGTCCCATGAATCCAGCTCGGTCAGGTCGAGCACCAGATCGCCGACTCCGTCGTCGAGAGCCGAGTGCAGGACCGTACGGGCGTCCGCCGCGCTTCGGACATCGAGGCGGCCCCCGACGACCAGCTCGGCGTGGTCGCCCCTGATGTGCATATGCGCTCCCCTGGAAGCTCCGTGGCTTGGTCTGTCTGTCTGAAACTGTCTCTGCCCCAACTGACTGCGGCAGCGACACGGAAGTTGCCGTCTGTAAGCGAACCGATACCGAATTCACTCCGTGGAGTGACCGAGGCCCGCCCTGGAACCCCTGCGAATCCCCTGCGGATCCGCTGGTTCCACAAGCCGGCCCCCGAAACTCCGGGCCTGATCGACGGCAGATCAGACAGCCGGGGACCGAAAACGATCAGTAGGTGTAGAAGCCCTGCCCACTCTTGCGGCCGATGTCACCTGCATCGACCATCCGGCGCATCAGCTCCGGGGCGGCGAACTTCTCGTCCTGGGACTCGGTGTAGATGTTGCCGGTGGCGTGCAGCAGGATGTCGACGCCGGTCAGGTCCGCGGTGGCGAGGGGCCCCATGGCGTGGCCGAAGCCGAGCTTGCAGGCGATGTCGATGTCCTCGGCCGAGGCGACGCCCGACTCGTACAGCTTGGCGGCCTCGACGACGAGCGCCGAGATCAGCCGGGTGGTGACGAAGCCGGCCACGTCGCGGTTGACCACGATGCAGGTCTTGCCGACCGACTCGGCGAACTCCCGCGCGGTGGCGAGGGTTTCGTCGCTGGTCTTGTAGCCGCGTACGAGCTCGCAGAGCTGCATCATCGGGACCGGCGAGAAGAAGTGCACGCCGACCACGCGCTCCGGGCGCTCCGTCACGGCCGCGATCTTGGTGATCGGGATGGCGGAGGTGTTGGAGGCGAGCACGGCATCGTCCCGGACGATCTTGTCGAGGGCCCGGAAGATCTCGTGCTTCACCTCCAGCTTCTCGAAGACGGCCTCGACGACGATGTCCGCGTCGGCGACGGCGTCCAGGTCGGTGGTCGTGGTGATGCGGGCGAGCGCGGCCTCGGCGTCGGACTCCGCGAGCTTGCCCTTGGAGACGAACTTGTCGTAGGAGGCCTTGATGCCGTCACGGCCGCGGGTCAGGGCCGCATCGGTGACATCACGCAGCACGACGTCCCAGCCCGCCTGGGCGGAGACCTGCGCGATACCGGACCCCATGAGTCCGGCGCCGATGACGGCGAGCTTCCTGGCCACGTTGGCACCCCTATGCTTCGGCGTTTGTTGTTCCATGCTCTCCGGCGGAGGTTAGTACCCGTGAGGGGCGCTGAGGCGGTGAAGAGATGCGCGTCACGTCTCAAATGACGGACATCACACCGGGATGCGTCATTCGGCGGCGCGCCGGGCGTAGTTGAGCACCTTTTCGCCCAGCAGGTCCTCGATGTCGTCGAGCAGGACCAGGGCGTCGCGGGACACCTCTGCGGGCTTGCGGCCCGCCACCATCTCGCCGCCGATGTACGCCATGAGCGTCGCGTGCACCCAGGCGAGCTGACCGGCCACCAGGCTCGCGGTCCGGTCCCCGGGCCCGTTCCCGCACTCCTCCTGGAGCGTTCCCTCCAGATGCTGGAGGACTTCCTGCTGGACGTGCCAGAGGCGGGCCTTGAGGCTGTCGGCCCCCTCGATGACCCGCATGAACTGCGCGTACCCCTCCATCAGGCCGACGGTGGGCGACACGCCCTCGACCTGGATGCGCAGTTCGCGCAGGACGGCGTCGGCCGCGGACTCCCCCTTGTCCCGGCCCCGGACGTACCGCGAGAGGCGGTCGACGACGCCGCGGCTGCGGTCGAGGAAGAGGTCCTCCTTCGTCGGGAAGTAGTTGTAGACCGTGTTCACCGAGACGTCGGCGGCGCGGGCGATCTCGGCGATCGTGACCGCGTCGAATCCCCGCTCCAGGAAGAGACCGGTGGCCACGTCCGAGAGGTACTGCCTGGTCTGGCGCTTCTTACGCTCCCTGAGTCCCTCAGCCATGGGGCCATCGTAGGACGCTCTGGGGTTCATGAATATTTGGTGTCGTTGCAATTTTTCAGTGACTCTGTTTTTGTGGTCGCTATGCCAATCATCAGTACGGCCGGGCTCGCCCGGACCTTCGCCTCGAAGACCGGCCCCGTGGAGGCCGTCCGTTCCATCGACATGACGGTCGCGACCGGCGAGATCGTCGGACTCCTCGGCCCCAACGGAGCGGGCAAGACCACCACCCTGCGCATGCTCACGACCCTGCTCGCCCCCACCGGCGGCGCTGCCACCGTCGCCGGCTGCGACCTGCTCGCCGACCCGGCGGGCGTCCGGAGGAAGTGCGGGTACGTGGCCCAGTCGGGCGGCGTCGATCCCCACATCAGCGTCCGGGAGGAGCTGGTCACCCAGGGCCGGCTCTACCGGCTCGGCAAGGCCGAGGCCGTGACCCGGGCCGCGGAACTCGCCGCCGAGCTGGGCCTGACCGAACTGCTCGACCGGAAGACGCTCACGCTCTCCGGAGGCCAGCGGCGGCGGCTCGACATCGCGATGGGCCTCACCCACCGCCCGGCCGTCCTGTTCCTCGACGAGCCGACCACGGGGCTCGACCCGGGCAGCCGCACCGATCTGTGGGACCTGGTGCGCCGGCTGCGCGACACGTACGGCACGACCGTCGTGCTCACCACCCACTACCTCGACGAGGCGGACGCGCTCGCGGACCGGCTCGTCGTCGTCGACGGCGGTCTGGTCGTGGCCGAGGGCACGCCGGCCGCGCTGAAGAGCCGCTACGCGGGCTCGGCCGGCGCCTCGCTCCAGGACGCGTTTCTCGCGATCACGGGCCGTGCCCCCGCCTCCGCCGATGCCGAACCCGTCGCCGTATAGCCCGACCCCTCAGAGGATTCCCATGCTTCTCCACGACACCGCGCTCGTCTTCGGGCGGTACGCCCGGCAGACCCTGCGCTCCAGGTTCCAGATCCTCTTCGGCATCCTCATGCCGCTGCTGTACCTGCTCTTCTTCGGCCCGCTGCTCACCGGCCTGCCGCTCGGTCCTGACGGTGACTCCTGGCAGGTGCTGGTCCCCGGACTGCTGCTCCAGCTCGGCCTGTTCGGCGCCTCGTTCGCCGGATTCGCCGTCATCATCGACAAGTCGACCGGCGTCATGGAGCGGATGCGGGTCACCCCGGTCAGCCGGACGGCGCTGCTCCTGGGCCGGGCCCTGCGCGATGCGCTGCTGTTCATGTTCCAGGCGGTGCTGCTGGTGCTCGTCGCCGTACTCATGGGACTGCGCGCGCCGCTGCCCGGCGTGCTGATCGGCTTCGCGTTCGTCGGCCTGCTGACGGTCTCGCTGGCCTCGCTCTCGTACGCCCTGGCCATGAAGGTCGGCACACCGCAGGAGTTCGGGCCGGTGATCAACTCGCTCACCATGCCGGCCATGCTGCTCTCCGGCCTGATGCTGCCGATGACGCTGGGCCCCCGATGGCTGGACGTGCTGTCGCACTTCACGCCGCTGCGCTACCTGGTGGACGCGGTGCGGGACGCGTACGTGGGCTCGTACGCCACCACGCACATGCTCTACGGGGTGCTGGTCTCCCTCGGTTTCACGGCACTCGCCGTGACAGTGGGCACACGCGTCTTCAGAAGGGCAGGGGCCTAACTAGGCTGACCGCATGGTCAACCTGACACGTATCTACACCCGCACCGGCGACCAGGGCACCACCGCCCTCGGCGACATGAGCCGGACCGCCAAGACCGATCTGCGGATCTCCGCCTACGCCGACGCCAACGAGGCCAACGCGGTCCTCGGTACGGCGATCGCGCTCGGGCAGCTGAGCGAGGACGTCGTGAAGGTCCTCGTCCGCGTGCAGAACGACCTGTTCGACGTGGGCGCGGACCTGTCGACGCCGGTCGTCGAGGAGCCGAAGTACCCGCCGCTGCGGGTCGAGCAGTTCTACGTCGACAAGCTGGAGGCGGACTGCGACCACTTCCTGGAGCAGGTGGAGAAGCTCCGCAGCTTCATCCTGCCGGGCGGCACCCCGGGTGCCGCGCTGCTGCACCAGGCCTGCACGGTGGTCCGGCGCGCGGAGCGGTCCACCTGGGCGGCGCTGGAGGTGCACGGCGAGGTCATGAACCCGCTGACGGCGACCTACCTCAACCGGCTCTCGGACCTGCTGTTCATCCTCGCCAGGGTGGCGAACAAGGAGGTCGGCGACGTGCTGTGGGTGCCGGGCGGCGAACGGTAGACAAGACCGTCCCCGCCGGCACCGTCAAGCCCGTCCGGCGATCGAGGACAAGCCTCACCCGGGCGGGCCCGACACCCGCTTCGCCTCCCGCTCCCGCCCGGGGTCCCGCTTCGGGAACAGGCTGTAGCTCGCCGCGATCACCAGGTTGATGCCGATCACGAAGAGCATCGTCTGCTGCCACGACCGCAGCGACGCCGTGTCCCCGTCTCCCCCGACGTACCAGACCGCCGCCTGCAACAGGGCCAGCGCCGTCACCGCGGCCACCGTCCACCGCCCGGCCACGCGCCACTCGTGCGCGGCCCGCGCCATCCCGTACTTCGGCGGCCTCACCGGCGGCGGACCACCGGCGAACCGGTGCGCGACCCGGGCGTCGACCCACTTGATCGTGGAGTGCCCGAGCCCGACCGTGAAGCCGATGTAGACCGCGGCCAGCCCGTGTTTCCAGTCCGGATCGGCGCCGTTCTTCAGGTCGACGGCCGTCACCACCAGCAGGACGACCTCCAGCAGCGGCTCGCACAGCAGCACGGCGGCTCCGAGGCGCGGCTTCCCGGCGGCGTAGCGCAGCGTGAGTCCGGCGGCCAACAACACCCAGAAGGCGATCTCGCAGAGAACGATCAGTGTGACGATCACGGTCCGATTCCTTTCGCTCCCTTCCAGCCTCGCGGCACCATCGCCCCGGATCATCGGCCCCGGTGACGAAAGACCACTGCATCCTTCGATGTAGTGGCGGCTCGCTCCCGGTACGGACGCGCTGCCGCGGGCCGGACGTGTTGGATGGGAGCGTGTTCTCACCGGCCCGCTGTCGCCACCTGCCCCGTCCCCACCGCAGCGACGTCCTCATCGCGGTCGTCGGGCTGCTCGGCGGGGCGGTCCTGTCCCTGCTCGGTCTGCACATGCAGAACGGCCGCCTCTTCGATGCGCCCTGGCTCGCGCTCATCCCGCTCACCGTGATGTCGGGGGTGGAGCTGCTGCGTCGTGGCGCACCACGGACGGCGCTGGTCATCGGCACGCTGGCGCTGGTCGCGGACCAGTTCACACGCGGGAACCTGGCGACGGTGCTGATGTTCACCGACGTCATGTACGCGGCCGTGCTGTACGGAACCCCGGCGGCGGCCCGCCGGATCCCGGTGACCACCTTCCTGATCACGGTCGGGGTCACGATCGGTTTCCTGGCGTGGTTCCGCGACGCCGAGGCCCTGCTCGTCGGCATCGTCACGGGACTCGTCTCCTTCGTCCCCGCGCTCACCGGGGTCAGCGTCCGCAACCACCGCGACGCCGCGGAGACCGCCCGGCTGCGCGCCGATCAGACCGCTCTGCTGGCCGAGATGGACCGCGCGCAGGCGGTGACCGCCGAACGCGCCCGGATGGCACGCGAACTGCACGACATGGTCGCCAACCACCTCTCCGCCATCGCCATCCACTCCACCGCCGCGCTCTCCATCAACGATCCGGCGACCTCCCACAACGCCCTCGGGGTCATCCGCGAGAACAGCGTCGACGGTCTGGCCGAAATGCGCCGTCTGATCGGGCTGTTGCGCACCGGCGCCGCGGACCTGGAGCCGAGCAGCTCGCCGACCCTCGGCTCGCTGGACAGCCTCATCGAGCAGCACCGTACGAACGCCGCCTCCAGCGGGCTGACCTGCACCGTGGACGACGCCCGCACCGACCCCGGCCGGCTGCCGGCCCCGGTCGAGCTGGCCGCGTACCGCATCGTCCAGGAGTCCCTCACGAACGCCCTCAAGCACGCCGCGCCCGGCCCGGTCACGGTGCGGCTGGGGCAGACGAAGGAGCGGCTGACGGTGGAGGTGGGCAGCGTCCTCGGGGACCGGCCGGGGCCGCGCGCCCCGGGTTCGGGGGCCGGTCTGATCGGGATGCGGGAGCGGGTCGCGCTGCTCGACGGGGAGTTCGAGGCGGGCCCCGTGCCCGTCGGGAACGGGACGAAGATCTGGCGTGTACGGGCTGAACTGCCCGTCGGGGAAGGGAAGATGAAGCCATGACGATCCGGGTTCTGGTCGCCGAGGACCAGTCGGCCGTACGGGCGGGGCTCGTGCTCATCCTGGGCAGCGCACCGGACATCGAGGTCGTCGGGGAGGCCGGTGACGGCGAGGAGGCCGTCCGGCTGGCCCGCGAACTGCGCCCGGATCTGGTGCTGATGGACATCCAGATGCCCCGGCTGGACGGGGTGTCCGCGACGAAGCAGGTGGTCGCGGAGCGGCTGGCGGACGTGCTGGTGCTGACGACGTTCGACCTGGACGAGTACGTGTTCGGCGCGCTGCGGGCCGGGGCGTCGGGCTTTCTGCTGAAGGACACCGAGGCGCGCGGGCTGCTCGACGCGGTGCGCACGGTGGCGCGCGGCGAGGGGCTGATCGCTCCGTCGGTGACGCGCCGGCTGATCGCGGAGTTCGCCGGGACCGCGCCGCCCCGGCCGTCGGGGGGTGCCGGCACGACGGCCCTGGACGCGCTCACCCGGCGCGAGCGCGAGGTGCTCGGCTGCCTCGGGGAGGGCCTGTCGAACGCGGAGATCGCGGTGCGGCTCTCGATGGCCGAGGCGACGGTAAAGACGCACGTCAGCCGGTTGCTGGGGAAGCTGGAGCTGCGCAGCCGGGTCCAGGCGGCGGTGCTGGCACAGGAGTTGGGCGTCTGAGGTTTATCCGCGCCACACTCCGAACTTTGGTCTGGACCTCTTGACGATTGGTCCAGACCTTCCTAATCTCACCGAGCACACTGCGGTGAGCCCGCCATGACAAGGCGAGCTCAGGGCGGCGCAGGGTTTGCAGTCCACGGACCACCCCGTTTGTCCGGACCTCACCCGAGGAGCACCGTTGAGCACTGACACCCCCCGCCGGACCCGATTCAGACTCGGGGCCGGAAAAGCCACCAGATCCAGAGCCGTCGCGGGCCTCACCGCACTGCTCCTTCCGCTCGCCGCGATGGTCGGCATGGCCTCCCCGGCCGAAGCCGCGACCTCGGCGACCGCCACGTACCTCAAGAAGTCCGACTGGGGCAGCGGCTTCGAGGGCCAGTGGACGGTGAAGAACACCGGCACCACCGCCCTCAGCTCCTGGACCATCGAGTGGGACTTCCCCTCAGGCACCGCCGCCGGCTCCGCCTGGGACGCCACCGTCACCAGCTCCGGCACCCACTGGACCGCCAAGAACCTCGGCTGGAACGGCTCGGTCGCACCGGGCGCCAGCGTCTCCTTCGGCTTCAACGGCACCGGCTCCGGCTCCCCCACCGGCTGCAAGCTGAACGGCGCCTCCTGCGACGGCGGCAGCGTCCCCGGCGACAACGCCCCCTCGGCGCCGGGCACCCCCACCGCGAGCGCCATCACGGACACCTCGGCGAAGCTGAGCTGGAGCGCGGCCACCGACGACAACGGCATCAAGAACTACGACGTCCTGCGGGACGGCGCGGTCGTCGCCACGGTCACCGGCACCACGTACACGAACACCGGCCTCGCCGCGGGCACCGACTACTCGTACACCGTGCGGGCCAGGGACACCGCCGACCAGACCGGTCCGGCCAGCGGCGCGGTCAAGGTGCACACCACCGGCGGCGGCGGCACCGACCCGGGCACCGGCTCCAAGGTCAACCTCGGCTACTTCGCCGAGTGGGGCGTCTACGGCCGGAACTACCACGTCAAGAACCTGGACACCTCCGGTTCGGCCGCGAAGATCACGCACATCAACTACGCCTTCGGCAACGTCCAGAACGGCAAGTGCACCATCGGTGACTCCTATGCCGACTACGACAAGGCCTACACGGCCGACCAGTCGGTCGACGGCGTCGCCGACACCTGGGACCAGCCCCTGCGCGGCAGCTTCAACCAGCTGCGCAAGCTCAAGGCGAAGTACCCGCACATCAAGGTCCTGTGGTCCTTCGGCGGCTGGACCTGGTCCGGCGGCTTCGGCCAGGCCGCACAGAACCCGGCCGCGTTCGCCCAGTCCTGCTACGACCTGGTCGAGGACCCCCGTTGGGCCGATGTCTTCGACGGCATCGACATCGACTGGGAGTACCCCAACGCCTGCGGTCTCACCTGTGACACCAGCGGCCCGGCCTCGCTGAAGGCCCTCACGTCCGCACTGCGCACCAAGTTCGGCAGCAGCAACCTGGTGACCGCGGCCATCACGGCCGACGGCTCCGAGGGCGGCAAGATCGACCTCGCGGACTACGCGGGCGCCGCACAGTCGCTGAACTGGTACAACGTGATGACGTACGACTTCTTCGGCGCCTGGGACGCGAAGGGCCCGACCGCCCCGCACTCCCCGCTCACCTCGTACAGCGGTATCCCGAAGGCCGGGTTCACCGCCACCGAGGCCATCGCCAAGCTGAAGGCCCAGGGCGTCCCCGCCTCGAAGCTGCTGCTGGGCATCGGCTTCTACGGCCGCGGCTGGACCGGCGTCACCCAGGACGCACCCGGCGGCACCGCCACCGGCGCCGCTCCCGGCACCTACGAGGCGGGCATCGAGGACTACAAGGTCCTCAAGAACAGCTGCCCCACCACCGGCACCGTCGCCGGTACGGCGTACGCGCACTGCGGCACCAACTGGTGGAGCTACGACACCCCGGCCACCATCGCGTCCAAAATGACCTGGGCGAAGAACCAGGGTCTGGGAGGCGCGTTCTTCTGGGAGTTCAGCGGGGACACCAGCAACGGTGAACTCGTGAGCGCGATGAACAGCGGTCTGAAGTAGTCCCCACCGCACGGCTCATCGCGTAACCCCCGAAAAGCACCGGGGAGACAGGTCCGCCCCCTGTCTCCCCGGTTTTTCGTCTCTGTTGTACGCGCCCGGCCTCAGGCCACGTTCACCCTCTGACCGGGCGGCGCCGCCTCAAGCCAGGCGAGGAATCCGGTCAGGGCGTCCTCGCTCATCGCCAGCTCCAGGCGGGTCTCCCGGTGGAGACAGCCGAGCACGACGGCGTCCGAAAGCAGTGCGAGCTCCTCCTCGCCCTCGGGCAGCCGGCGGGCGACCACCTCGATCGAGGAGCGCTCCAGCACCCGGCGCGGGCGCGGGGAGTAGCTGAAGACCCGGAACCAGTTCACCTTGTCGCCGCTGTACCGGGCGACTCCGTACACCCAGCCCTTGCCCGAGAGATCCGGCTCCACCGGAACATCCCAGCGCAGGCTGCAGTCGAAGGTCCCGCCGGAGCGCTGAATCAGCCGCCGGCGCAGACCGAAGACGAAGAGCCCCACCAGGACCAGTGCGACGACGAGCCCGCCCACCCACAGCGCGAGGACCATCTCCACCGACCTCCTCGCGTCATCGAGTAAACGGATACCGCCCGAACTTCACCTGCACCTGCATCGCCTCAGCCGCGACACGGTCTGGAGGGGTCTCCAGCTCGGGCCGCGGCTGAGGGTAAAGCCGTTTCGCGGGGTGACTAGTGCACCGCCACCGCACGCAGTCGCACATCGGCGCGGCGCTCAGCAGCGCTGTCCGTGTCCGACTTCGCACGTTCGAACGCACGCTCCGCGCGCTCGACATCGATCTCGTCCGCCAGCTCGGCAATCTCCGCCAGCAGCGAGAGCTTGTCGTCGGCGAAGGAGATGAAACCGCCGTGCACAGCGGCGACGACAGTGCCGCCTTCGCTCGTACGGATCGTCACCGGGCCCGATTCCAGCACACCCAGAAGCGGCTGGTGACCGGGCATGACGCCGATGTCGCCGGACGTGGTACGTGCGACAACGAGGGTGGCCTCGCCGGACCAGACACTGCGGTCCGCGGCGACCAGCTCGACATGCAGCTCAGCAGCCAAGGGTGGCTCCTCGGGTCACCACCCGGCGGTCATGCCGGGTGTTGGGTCAATTCTACGGGGCGTGGTGAGGGGGGCGGGACACACCCACCCCCCTCGGTGAGCCGGAGGCTCAGGAGACGCCGAGCTCCTTGGCGTTGGCCTTCAGGTCCTCGATGCCACCGCACATGAAGAACGCCTGCTCGGGGAAGTGGTCGTACTCCCCGTCGCAGATCGCGTTGAACGCGGCGATCGACTCGTCGAGCGGAACGTCCGAACCGTCCAGGCCGGTGAACTGCTTGGCGGCGTGGGTGTTCTGCGACAGGAAGCGCTCGACGCGACGGGCACGGTGGACAACGAGCTTGTCCTCCTCGCCCAGCTCGTCGATACCGAGGATCGCGATGATGTCCTGGAGGTCCTTGTACTTCTGCAGGATCCCCTTGACGCGGCTGGCCGTGTCGTAGTGGTCCTGCGCGATGTAACGCGGGTCCAGGATGCGGGACGTGGAGTCCAGCGGGTCCACGGCCGGGTAGATGCCCTTCTCGGAGATCGGACGGGAAAGAACCGTCGTCGCGTCGAGGTGGGCGAACGTGGTGGCCGGGGCCGGGTCGGTCAGGTCGTCCGCGGGGACGTAGATCGCCTGCATCGAGGTGATCGAGTGACCACGCGTCGAGGTGATGCGCTCCTGGAGCACACCCATCTCGTCGGCCAGGGTCGGCTGGTAACCCACTGCGGACGGCATACGGCCGAGCAGCGTGGAGACCTCGGAACCGGCCTGCGTGAAGCGGAAGATGTTGTCGATGAAGAGCAGCACGTCCTGCTTCTGCACATCGCGGAAGTACTCCGCCATGGTCAGGGCGGACAGGGCCACGCGAAGACGCGTGCCCGGCGGCTCGTCCATCTGGCCGAAGACCAGCGCGGTCTTCTCCAGAACGCCCGAGTCCGTCATCTCGTCGATGAGGTCGTTGCCCTCACGGGTGCGCTCACCGACGCCGGCGAACACCGACACACCGTCGTGCAGCTTCGCCACACGCATGATCATTTCCTGGATGAGGACCGTCTTGCCGACGCCCGCACCACCGAACAGACCGATCTTGCCGCCCTTGACGTACGGGGTCAGCAGGTCGACGACCTTCAGGCCGGTCTCGAACATCTCGGTCTTCGACTCGAGCTGGTCGAAGGCCGGGGCCTTGCGGTGGATCGGCCAGCGCTCGGTGATCTGAGCTTCGGCCTCCGGCTCGTTCAGGATCTGACCGAGGGTGTTGAACACCTTGCCCTTGGTGATGTCACCGACCGGCACCATGATGCCCTTGCCGGTGTCGGTCACCGGGGCCTGGCGGACCAGACCGTCGGTGGGCTGCATCGAGATCGCGCGGACCACGCCGTCACCCAGGTGCTGGGCGACTTCGAGGGTCAGCGTCTTACGAGCGCCGGCCTCGGCCGGGTCGTCGACCTCGACGTGCAGGGCGTTGTAGATCTCCGGCATCGCGTCGACGGGGAACTCCACGTCGACGACCGGGCCGATGACCCGGGCGACGCGGCCCGTGGCAGCGGCCGTCTCAACTGTCGTCGTCATTACTTGTCACTCCCCGCGGACGCGTCGGCCAGCGCACCTGCACCGCCGACGATCTCGCTGATTTCCTGGGTGATTTCGGCCTGGCGGGCCGCGTTGGCAAGCCGGGAGAGGCTCTTGATCAGGTCCCCGGCATTGTCGGTCGCCGACTTCATCGCGCGGCGGCGGGCGGCGTGCTCGGAAGCGGCAGCCTGCAGCAGTGCGTTGTAGATGCGGCTCTCGACGTAGCGCGGCAGAAGGGCGTCGAGGACGTCCTCCGCCGACGGCTCGAAGTCGAACAGCGGAAGGATCTCGTCCTTCGTGCCGTTCTCCTCCGCGACCTCGTCGAGCGAGAGCGGCAGCATCCGGCCGTCGACCGCGTTCTGCGTCATCATCGACACGAACTCGGTGTAGACGATGTGCAGCTCGTCGACGCCGCCCTCGGCCGTGTCCTTCTGGATGGACTCGATCAGGGGCGCCGCGATCTTCTTGGCGTCCGCGTACTCCGGGCTGTCGGTGAAGCCGGTCCACGACTCCGCGACCTTGCGCTCGCGGAACCCGTAGTAGGCGACACCCTTACGGCCGACGATGTACGTGTCGACCTCCTTGCCCTCGGCCGCCAGCCGCTCCCGCAGCCGCTCCGCAGCCTTGATGGCGTTGGAGGAGTAGCCGCCGGCCAGACCGCGGTCGCTCGTGAGGAGCAGGACCGCGGCCCGCACCGGGGCGTCGGCCTCGGTGGTGAGCGGGTGCTTGGTGTTGGAGCCGGTGGCCACCGCGGTCACCGCACGGGTGAGCTCGGTGGCGTACGGCATCGACGCCGTCACCTTGCGCTGCGCCTTGACGATGCGCGAGGCGGCGATCATCTCCATCGCCTTGGTGATCTTCTTGGTCGCGGTGACGGCTTGGATGCGGCGCTTGTAAACGCGAAGCTGAGCGCCCATCGATCAGCCCTCGCCCAGGAGCTTGCCGTCCGAGGTCTCGAACTGCTGCTTGAAGGCGGCGATCGCGTCGGCGATCGACTGCAGCGTGTCGTCGGACATCTTGCCGCCCTCGGCGATGCTGGTCAGGAGGTCCTTGCGCTCACGGCGCAGGTACTCCAGCAGCTCGGCCTCGAAGCGACGGATGTCCTCGACCGGGACGTCGTCCATCTTGCCCGTGGTGCCGGCCCAGACGGAGACGACCTGCTCCTCCATCGGGAACGGGGCGTACTGCGCCTGCTTCAGCAGCTCGACCATGCGCTTACCGCGCTCCAGCGACGCCTTGGAGGCCGCGTCCAGGTCGGAACCGAAGGCGGCGAACGCCTCCAGCTCGCGGTACTGGGCGAGGTCCACGCGCAGTCGGCCGGAAACCTGCTTCATGGCCTTGTGCTGGGCGGAGCCACCGACTCGGGAGACCGAGATACCGACGTTGAGCGCCGGACGCTGACCCGCGTTGAACAGGTCGGACTCCAGGAAGCACTGGCCGTCGGTGATGGAGATGACGTTGGTCGGGATGAACGCCGACACGTCGTTCGCCTTGGTCTCGACGATCGGGAGGCCCGTCATCGAACCGGCGCCCATCTCGTCGGAGAGCTTGGCGCAGCGCTCCAGCAGACGCGAGTGCAGGTAGAAGACGTCGCCCGGGTAGGCCTCACGGCCCGGCGGACGGCGCAGCAGAAGCGACACGGCGCGGTAGGCGTCGGCCTGCTTCGAAAGGTCATCGAAGATGATCAGAACGTGCTTGCCGGCGTACATCCAGTGCTGGCCGATGGCCGAACCGGTGTAGGGCGCCAGGTACTTGAAGCCGGCCGGGTCGGACGCCGGGGCGGCGACGATGGTCGTGTACTCGAGCGCGCCGGCCTCTTCCAGGGCACCTCGCACGGAGGCGATGGTGGAGCCCTTCTGACCGATGGCGACGTAGATGCAGCGCACCTGCTTGTTCACGTCGCCCGAGCGCCAGTTGTCGCGCTGGTTGATGATCGTGTCGACGGCCAGCGCGGTCTTACCCGTCTGACGGTCGCCGATGATCAGCTGACGCTGGCCGCGGCCGATCGGCACCATGGCGTCGACGGCCTTGTAGCCGGTCTGCATCGGCTCGTGCACCGACTTGCGGACCATGACGCCAGGGGCCTGCAGTTCGAGGGCGCGACGGCCTTCGGTCGCGATCTCGCCGAGACCGTCGATCGGGTTGCCGAGCGGGTCGACGACGCGGCCGAGGTAACCCTCGCCGACGCCGACGGAGAGCACCTCACCGGTGCGCTGCACCGGCTGGCCCTCCTCGATTCCGCTGAACTCGCCGAGGACGATCGCACCGATCTCGCGCTCTTCGAGGTTGAGGGCGAGACCGAGGGTTCCGTCCTCGAACTTCAGCAGTTCGTTCGCCATGGCGGAGGGCAGGCCCTCCACCTTTGCGATGCCGTCGCCGGCAACGCTGACCGTACCGACCTCCTCGCGCGAGGCCGCGTCCGGCTGGTACGACTGGACAAAGTTCTCCAGTGCGTCCCGGATCTCCTCCGGCCGGATCGTGAGCTCCGCCATCTGGGTTCCCTGCTCTCCTTGTTGGGCCCGAAGTTTCTTAAGGGGGTCTGGGGGCCGACCCCCAGGAATCTTCTGCAATTTCTGCACGGCCCAACCGGGCCGCTGGTCTTGCTCTGTTCTGTTTGGTACGCCGCGCGAGGTCAGCCGGCCATGCGACGGGTCGCCTCGTCGAGGCGCTCCGCGATGCTGCCGTTGATGACCTCGTCGCCGACCCGCACCACGATCCCGCCGAGGACCTCGGGGTCCACGTCGAGGCTCAGGTGCATCTGCCGGCCGTAGATCTTCGCCAGGGCGGCGCCGAGACGCTGCTTCTGCCGGTCACTGAGCGGCACGGCCGAGGTGACGACCGCCACCACGCGGTCCCGGCGGTCCGCGGCGAGCTTGGAGAGGGACTCGAGTCCCGCTTCCAGGCTACGTCCCCGGGGCTGGGTGACAAGCCGCACGACGATGCGCTCGGTGGTGGGCCGCGCCTTTCCGCCGAGCAGGCTGCGGAGCAGCTCGCCCTTGGCGGCGGGGGTCGCGGTCCGGCTGGTGAGCGCGGAGCGCAGCTCGGGGTCCGAGGCCACGATCCGGCCGAACCGGAACAGCTCGTCCTCGACGTCGTCGAGGTCTCCGCTGCGCTGGGCGGCGGTGAGGTCGGCGATGTTCGCCAGTTCCTCGACCGAGTCGACCAGGTCACGCGACTGCGACCAGCGCGAGCGGACCATGCCGGAGACCAGGTCGACGGCTTCGCCGCCCACCTGACCGCTCAGCAGCCGTCCGGCCAGCTCGGCCCTGGCCTCGCCGGCCTGCGCCGGGTCGGTCAGGACCCGGCGCAGCGACACCTCGCGGTGCAGCAGCGCCGTGACGCCGGCCAGGTCCTCGGCGAGCTTCGCCGCGTCGACCGACGTGTTGTCGGTCAGCGCGTCGAGACGCTCGCGTGCGGCAGCC
This sequence comes from Streptomyces sp. NBC_00464, assembly GCF_036013915.1. Lineage (NCBI taxonomy): Bacteria > Bacillati > Actinomycetota > Actinomycetes > Kitasatosporales > Streptomycetaceae > Streptomyces > Streptomyces sp. NBC_00464. The sequence continues at coordinate 1,946,829 of NZ_CP107899.1, forward strand.
AGTGCCTCGCGGCTCGCGCTGTTCATCGGACTGCCTCGGCCTTCGCCTCGAGCTCGTCGAGGAACCGGTCGACGGTGCCGCTCTGCCGGGCGTGGTCCTCAAGGGACTCGCCGACGAGCTTGCCGGCCAGGTCGGTGGCGAGCTTGCCCACGTCCTGACGCAGCGCGGACGCCGCGGCCTTGCGGTCGGCCTCGATCTGGGCGTGACCGGCAGCGACGATCTCCTCGCGCTGCCGCTGGCCTTCCGCCCTCATCTCCTGCAGGATCACGGCGCCCTGCTCCTGCGCGTCCTGGCGCATACGAGCGGCTTCGTGGCGGGCCTCGGCGAGCTGAGCCTTGTACTGCTCAAGAACGCTCTGGGCCTCGGTCTGGGCCGCATCGGCCTTTTCGATACCGCCTTCGATGGCCTCGCGGCGCTCTTCCAGAACCTTGTTGATGTTCGGGAGGAGCTTCTTGGCGAGGAAGCCGAAGACGATGACGAAAGCGATGAGGCCAATGACGAGCTCAGGGATCGGCGGGATGAGCGGGTTCTCCTGCTCCTCCGCCGCGAGCTGAACCAGGGGGTTCACGTCAGTGCCTTCCGTCGAATGGGCTGTTCGCGACCGGTCAGGAGGTCGGGTAGACGAACGGCATGACCAGACCGATCAGGGCGAGCGCCTCACAGAAGGCGAAGCCGAGAATCTGGTTGGCGCGGATGAGGCCGGCGGCCTCGGGCTGACGGGCCAGCGCCTGGGTGCCGTTACCGAAGATGATGCCGATGCCGACACCGGGGCCGATCGCGGCGAGGCCGTAACCGATCGAGCCGAGGTTGCCCTTGATTTCGACGCCGGCGGCGAGGGTCTGGAGAGCGGACATGCCGGTTCTTCCTTCTCTTTCAATGTCCGGTGGGGGTTGGCCACCGGGTGCTTCAGGAGGTGGGTGCTCAGTGGCCCTTGGCGAGAGCGCCCTGGACGTAGCTGCAGGCCAGCAGCACGAACACGTAGGCCTGGACAGCCTGGATGAAGAGCTCGAAGGCGGTCATCACGATGACCATCACGAACGACACGCCTGCGTAGGCGAAGCCGATGCCGTTGAGCAGGTACCAGCTGGCGATCGTGAAGAGCAGCAGGAGCGTGTGCCCCGCGAACATGTTCGCGAACAGTCGGACCGCGTGCGTGAACGGCCGGACCAGCAGGTTCGAGAAGAACTCGATGGTCATCGAGAGCGGCAGGACCCCGCCGAGGCTCTTGTCGTAGCCCGTGAAGTTCTTGAACGCTCCGACGAAACCGTGCTTCTTGAAGGTCAGGACGACCCACAGGATGTAGACGATCCCGGCGAGAGCCGCCGGATACGAAATGATCGCCGTCACGGGGAACTGGGCAACCGGAATGATGGACCAGAGGTTCATCATCCAGATGACGAAGAACAGGGAGACCATCAGCGGGACGTACTTCTCGCCGTCCTTCTTGCCGATCGTCTCGTAGACGATGCCGCGGCGGACGAAGTCGTATCCGGCCTCGGCCACCATCTGAAGCTTGCCGGGCACCAACTTCGGCTTACGGAAGGCGGCCCAGAAGAAGCCAACGATGATGACCGAGCCGAGCAGGGCCAGCAGCATCGTCTTGTTGAAGTACAAGTTGCTGTCCGCATCGCCCCAGAGGGGCTCGAACAGGAACGAGTGCAGGCCGGGTGCCGGGAAACCACAACCGTCGAAGATGTGGCAATCGGTCTCGAAGGCGAGCACCTGTGTCGGGTCAGCACTCACCGCGGGCTCCTTCAGCGTGGCGCATAGGTACGGCAACCTCGTTGTGTCGGCGCGGCGCGCAGCCGCGGTTCGGCACTGGACTGGTGTTTCGGATGTGTGAGCGGCAGTCAGGCATGTGAGCCTCGCGATTGTGCAGGCGTCAGCTCACATGCCCGCGCCCGCAGTGCCGCAGTTGGAACCGGACGATAGCAGGGTCGCGAACCTGCACTTATTCCGCCCCTACCCTTCACGCTGCGGACCCCGGCTTTTTGGGCTTTTCGTCCTTGTCGGACTCGGGTTCCACGTAAAGGATCTTGGCCTTCATGTGCGCACGCGCCTGTGCGCCGATCCACACGAGTGTCGTCACGACCAGAGTGATCGCGAAGGCCTTCGGGTTGAACAGCGAGGTGTTCTTGAATACGGCGACGAAGATGAACAGCAGCAGGAGTTGCGCCGTGTACAGCGCGAGACCCATCGCCTGGAACAGGTGGGGCATGGACCGGGCGGTCCGTTGCAGGACCACCAGTCCGATCCCCATGAAGAGGATGACCACGATCGTCGCAACGATCGCGCCCAGGGCTCCCTTGCCACCGGCGACGCCAGCGCTGATCGCTGCGGCGACTGCGCCGGCGACAGCGGTGGGTACGGCGGTCTGGAGGAGAGTCCGGACGTCGTTGGACGGCATGGCGGCAGCTCCGCTTGCTGGGGGTGGGCAGTGTGTCGTCATGGACGAGCGTAGGCCCGGTCCGAGTCGATGCCTCGGGACCAAGGGACCGTGCTACTCAGGTCCTTCGGCTCTGTCACCGGGTTCGTGAACGGTATCACAAACTATTTGATGAGGTCTTTACCTAGAAAGTGTGCTTGCTGTCACACGTGAGAGCTAATCAGCGCGTGTGAGCAAGACAACTCAATGACTTGTCTGGTATTGCCCCTTGATGACCGGATCAACGACGCGTCGAATCGGCCTTGCGCCGGTCCGCGAAGCGCGAACGGTGGCCGATCGCCGTCGCCCCGTTGGCGCCGGACACCCCCGCGGCGATCGGGGCCTGCGGGGCGGCCTCGTGCCCATTCTGCCCCATCTGATCGTCCAGGGGCTCCTGTTGGCCCTGCAGCCCTTGCGACAGCTCCGCCCCGGGGTCCGCCTCGCGGCGGCGCCGACGGTACCGAGGCGGTACGACGCGTTCCGCCCAGCGGGGGGCGCGCGGCGTGAACCGGGGCATCAGCAGCAGGATCAGTCCGAGCGCGCTCAGCCCCACGATCAGGAGCACGATCCACATCGACGTCGAGTGCACCGAGTAGCCGACCGCACCGAAGGCGATCAGCGCCGACCAGAAGTACATGATCAGCACCGACCGGCTGTGCGAATGGCCGATCTCCAGCAGCCGGTGGTGCAGATGGCCGCGGTCCGCGGCGAACGGCGACTGGCCGTTCCACGTACGCCGCACGATCGCCAGCACCAGGTCGGCGGCCGGGATCGCGATGATCGTCAGCGGCAGGAGCAGCGGGATGAAGACCGGCAGCATCGCGTGGGTCGCCTGCCGCTCGCTTCCCGCGAAGAGCTTCATCGCGTCCGGGTCGACCTGTCCGGTGACGGAGATCGCACCGGCGGCGAGGACCAGACCGATCAGCATCGACCCGGAGTCCCCCATGAAGATCCTCGCGGGATGCATGTTGTGCGGCAGGAAGCCGAGGCACATGCCCATGAGGATCGCGGTGAAGAGCGTCGCGGGGGCGGCCGCCTCGATCCCGTACCCGTACCAGAGACGGTAGGTGTAGAGGAAGAGCGCGGCCGCGGCGATGCACACCATGCCGGCCGCCAGGCCGTCCAGACCGTCGACGAAGTTGACCGCGTTGATGGTGATCACGACAAGCGCGACGGTCAGCAGCGTGCCCTGCCACTGGGTGAGCGGGACCGTGCCGACGCCCGGGATCGGCAGCCACAGGATCGTGAGGCCCTGGAGCACCATGACCGCCGCGGCGATCATCTGGCCGCCCAGCTTGATCAGGGCGTCGATCTCGAACTTGTCGTCCAGGACGCCGATCAGCCAGATCAGCGCCGCCCCGGAGAGCAGCGCCCGCGGTTCGTTGGAGAGCTCGAAGACGCCGTCGAGGTTGGACAGGTGATCGGCGACGATCAGTCCCGCACAGAGCCCGCCGAACATGGCGATGCCACCGAGCCTCGGTGTCGGTTCTCGGTGGACGTCACGTGCACGGATCGCGGGCATCGCCCCGACCGCGATGGCGAACTTACGCACCGGGCCGGTGAGCAGATACGTCACCGCGGCCGTGACACAGAGCGTCAGCAAGTAATCACGCACGGGCTGCCCCATAAATGTCGCCGGCCATCTCAGCCCACACCTTAACTAGGTCGGCCTCATGGTTGAGGACACAGAGCTCCCCGCGATGGTTGCACAGGCTGCCACCATTGCGGACATCAGATGTCATTTCACCCTGGGTACGGCGGATGCTGTGCCGCCATCTCCCGCACCTCCGCGAGGACATCGCCCTCCCCGCGCACCGCGGAACCCATCAGCACCGCGAGGCGGGCCATGTCGGTCGCGTCCATGCCCTGGGTGGTGACGGCCGCGGTGCCGAGCCTGATGCCCCGGGCGTCCCCGTACGGAAGCGCGCAGGTGTCCAGCACCAGACCGGCGGCGGCCAGCCGGGCGCGTGCGGTGGGCCCGTCCACGCCGAGGGGGGCCGGGTCCGCGACGATCAGGTGGGTGTCCGTGCCGCCCGTGGTGACGTCGAAGCCCTCGGCCTCCAGGCCGGCGGCCAGCACCCGGGCGTGCGCCACCACCTGGTGGGCGTACGCGGCGAAGGCCGGCGCGGCCGCCTCGCCGAACGCGACGGCCTTCGCCGCCACCGTGTGCATCTGGGCGCCGCCCTGCGTGAAGGGGAACACCGCCCGGTCGATCCGCTCCGCCAGCTCCGAACCGCAAAGGATCATGCCGCCGCGCGGACCCCGCAGCACCTTGTGCGTGGTGGCGCAGACCACGTCCGCGTACGGCACGGGACTCGGCGCCGCTCCCCCGGCGATCAGTCCCATCGGGTGCGCGGAGTCGGCGATGAGGTACGCGCCCACCTCGTCGCAGATCTCCCGGAACAGCTCGTGGTCGGGGTGGCGGGGGTAGGAGATCGAGCCGCTGACGATCGCCTTGGGCCGGTGCGTGCGGGCCAGGGTGCGGACCTGGTCGTAGTCGATCAGCCCGCTCTCGGAGTCCACCCCGTAGCCGATGAACTCGAACCAGCGGCCGGAGAAGTTGGCGGGCGAACCGTGCGTGAGATGGCCGCCGTACGGGAGTCCCATCGCCAGCACCGTGTCGCCGGGCCGCAGCAGCGCCGCGTACGCGGCGAGGACGGCCGAGGATCCGGAGTGGGGCTGCACATTGGCGTGCTCGGCGCCGAAGAGCGCGGTGGCGCGGCGGATCGCGATGCGTTCGGCGGCGTCCGCCTGCTCGCAGCCGCCGTGGTGGCGGGCGCCGGGGTATCCCTCGGCGTACTTGTTGGCGAGCGGGGAGCCGAGGGCGGCCAGGACCGCGGGCGAGGTGAAGTTCTCCGCCGCGGTCAGCTGGAGGGTCTCGGACTGCCGGTGGAGCTCCCCCACCAGCACGTCGGCGATCTCCGGGTCCTCCCGGAGCAGGGCGTCGAAGTCCTGCGGGAGGGCGGCGACGGCGGAGGGGGCGGCAGCGGTGGTGACCGGCATCGAGGGCTCCGGGCCTGGGGAGGGGAACGCCTGGGGAGGGGGCGTCAGCTCCAATGTAGGCCCGTGGTGGGTCTGCTGCCCGCTGTCGCGGGCCGTGGCGCACCCGTCCGGGCCGGCCGGGCGCGGTCCTCCCTGTACGGCCGTCAGCGCGACGCGGACGGCCCCTCGGGCGTCAGCCGTTCAGTGCGGTGCCGATACGCCCGTCAGCGCGGTGACGACCGGGTCCAGGGCCTGGTTGATCTCGTCGCCGATGGACCGGAAGAACGTGATGGGGGCGCCGTACGGGTCGTAGACCTCGTCGGCCTCCGCGGTCGGGGCCAGCAGCCAGCCGCGCAGTGCCGCGGCGGCGCGGACCAGGGCGCGGGCGCGCTCGACCACGCCCTCGTCGCTCGCGTCGGGCAATGTGGCGGGGTCTATCGCCCGGACCAGCCGGGTGAACTCCTTGAGCGTGAAGGTCCGCAGTCCGGCCGAGTGACCCATCGAGATCACCTGGGCCCGGTGGTCGCGGGTGGCGGTGAGCACCAGGTCGGCACGGATCACGTGCTCGTCCAGCAGTTCGCGGCCCACGAACCCGGTGGCGTCGGCGCCGAAGTCGGCGAGCACCACCTCGGCGTTGGCCTCCATCGGGGCACCCTCGTGCCCCCAGGTGCCCGCGCTCTCCACGATCAGACCGCCCAGGAACGGGTCGCCCAGGCGGTCCACGAGGGCATGCCGGGTCAGCCGCTCGGTGATCGGTGAGCGGCAGACGTTGCCGGTGCTGACGTGGAGGATGCGGAAGGTGTCGGTCTGCCCCGCTATGCCACGCCCCTCAGGGGCGGTCAATTGGCCACCTCAAGGTCGGGTACCACCTTGCGCAGCTCCTCCGCGGAGAGCGCACCGGCGCGCAGCAGGACCGGCACCTTGCCGGTGACGTCGACGATCGAGGACGGGACGATGCCCGGGGTCGGGCCGCCGTCGAGGTACACGGACACGGAGTCGCCGAGCATCTCCTGGGCGGCGTCGCAGTCCTCGGGCGACGGGTGTCCGGTGAGGTTGGCGCTGGAGACGGCCATCGGGCCGACCTCGGTGAGCAGTTCGATGGCGACCGGGTGCAGCGGCATCCGGATGGCGACGGTGCCGCGGGTGTCGCCGAGGTCCCACTGGAGCGACGGCTGGTGCTTGGCGACGAGCGTGAGCGCGCCCGGCCAGAAGGCGTCGACCAGCTCCCAGGCCTGCTCCGAGAAGTCGGTGACCAGGCCGTGCAGGGTGTTCGGCGAGCCGATGAGGACGGGCGTCGGCATGTTGCGGCCGCGGCCCTTGGCCTCCAGGAGGTCGACGACGCCCTCGGAACTGAAGGCGTCCGCACCGATCCCGTACACGGTGTCGGTGGGCAGCACGACCAGTTCGCCGCGGCGGACGGCGGACGCGGCCTCGCGCAGACCCGTCATACGGTCCGTGGCGTCGTTGCAGTCGTATCGCCGTGCCATCAGCCGGCCTCCTCAAGCATGTACGGGTAGGGGTGGTTTCCGCCGGTCACGGCATGGCCTTGCGGGCCGTGGCGAACCGGGGACGCCTGTTGAGGTCGGGGTGGTCGGCCGCGTCGGCCCAGCCCCGCTCCTCGGTGAAGATCCACGGCACCTGGCCGCCCTGCGTGTCTGCGTGCTCGATGACGACGAGGCCGCCGGGGCGCAGCAGTCGGTGGGCGGTGCGCTCGATGCCGCGGATGGTGTCGAGGCCGTCCTCGCCGGAGAAGAGGGCCATCTCCGGGTCGTGGTCACGGGCCTCGGGAGCCACGTACTCCCACTCGGTGAGCGGGATGTACGGCGGGTTGGAGATGACCAGGTCGACCTGGCCGTCGAGCTCGGGAAGGGCCGTCAGGGCGTCGCCGCGGTGCACGGTGACCCTGGACTCCTCGGCGTTCTTCCGGGTCCATTTGAGGGCGTCCTCGGACAGCTCCACGGCGTGCACGCGCGAGCGCGGCACCTCCTGGGCCATGGCGAGGGCGATGGCGCCCGATCCCGTACAGAGGTCGACGATCAGCGGCTCGACGACGTCCATCGCGCGGACCGCGTCTATCGCCCAGCCGACGACCGATTCGGTCTCCGGCCGGGGCACGAAGACACCGGGTCCGACCTGGAGCTCCAGGTAGCGGAAGAAGGCGCGGCCGGTGATGTGCTGGAGCGGTTCGCGGGCCTCGCGCCGGGCGATGGTCTCCCAGTAGCGGGCGTCGAAGTCGGTGTCCGGCACGTTGTGCAGCTCGCCCCGCTTGACGCCGTGCACGAACGCGGCGAGTTCCTCCGCGTCGAATCGCGGTGAAGGGACACCGGCGTCGGCCAGCCGCTGGGTGGCCTGGGCCACCTCGGCGAGCAGCAGGTTCATCGCGGTTCTCCGTACGGGTTCACGAGCGGGGTGGGGCAGGACTTACGCGGCGGCGAGCTTGGCTGCGGAGTCGGCGTCGACACAGGCCTGGATGACTGCGTCCAGATCCCCGTCGAGCACCTGGTCCAAGTTGTACGCCTTGAAGCCGACGCGGTGGTCCGAGATCCGGTTTTCCGGGAAGTTGTACGTACGGATCTTCTCGGACCGGTCGACCGTTCGCACCTGGCTGCGGCGTACGTCGGACGCTTCCTGCTCGGCGGCTTCCTGGGCCGCGGCGAGAAGCCTCGACCGCAGGATACGCATGGCCTGCTCCTTGTTCTGGAGCTGGCTCTTCTCGTTCTGGCAGGAGGCGACGACACCGGTGGGCAGGTGCGTGATGCGGACCGCTGAGTCGGTGGTGTTGACGGACTGGCCGCCGGGGCCGGAGGAGCGGTACACGTCGATACGGAGGTCGTTGGCGTGGATCTCGACCTCGACCTCCTCGGCCTCGGGCGTGACGAGCACACCGGCGGCGGAGGTGTGGATGCGGCCCTGGGACTCGGTGGAGGGCACGCGCTGCACACGGTGCACGCCGCCCTCGTACTTCATCCGGGCCCAGACGCCCTGGCCGGGCTCGGTGGCCCCGTTGCCGCCCTTGGTCTTCACGGCGACCTGGACGTCCTTGTAGCCGCCGAGTTCGGACTCGGTGGAGTCGATGATCTCGGTCTTCCAGCCGACGCGCTCGGCGTAGCGCAGGTACATGCGCAGCAGATCACCGGCGAACAGGGCGGACTCGTCGCCGCCCGCGCCCGCCTTGATCTCCAGGAGCACGTCCTTGTCGTCGCTGGGGTCACGGGGTACGAGCAGGAGGCGGAGCTTCTCGGTGAGCTCCTCGCGCTCCTTCTCCAGGTCCTTGACCTCGGCGGCGAAGTCGGGGTCGTCGGCGGCGAACTCGCGGGCGGTCTCGATGTCGTCGCCGGTCTGCTTCCAGGAGCGGTACGTCGCGACGATCGGGGTCAGCTCGGCGTAGCGCTTGTTGAGCTTGCGCGCGTTGGCCTGGTCGGCGTGGACCGACGGGTCCGCGAGCTTCTTCTCGAGATCGGACTGTTCGCCGATCAGTTCCTCGACCGCCTCGAACATCTTCGGGCTCCTGGTTTCTACGCTCATTCGTGCCTGCCGGCCGGCGGATGCCTGCCGGGCGGGATACGGGGTTGCCGTCGTCCCGGCCGGAAAAAAACGCCGGTCCCGGCGCCCCCGGGAAGAGGGCGCCAAAGGACCGGCGCAGTGGCTCGCTACTTGCTGGCGGAGCCGGCGGCCTTGCCGAAGCGGGCCTCGAAGCGGGCCACGCGGCCACCGGTGTCGAGGATCTTCTGCTTGCCCGTGTAGAACGGGTGGCACTCGGAGCAGACGTCGGCACGGATGGCGCCGGCGTCCAGGGTGGACCGGGTGGTGAACGACGCGCCACAGGTGCAGCTGACCTGGGTCTCGACGTACTGGGGGTGAATGTCGCGCTTCAAGGGTTTCTCCTAGGTTCGGGAGGGCGCCGGGTCGTACGCGCGGATTGCGCGTCCGTGAACCGGGGCCGACGTACCAGTCTGCCAGGACTGGCCGTATCTCCCAAAACGGGGGTCGGCCGCCCACTATTCCCGGGCGGCCCGGATCGCGGCCTCGGGGCGGGCCGCTACTGCACGATCTGCCCGGCGTCGCCCTTGTCGCCCGCCGACTTCTCGGTGGCGGAGGCGGGAATCGGCTGATCGTGGAGGAGTGCCGTCCACACCTGCCGGCCGGCCTTCTCCTGCGGGATGACGCGGTTCGGGTCGGCCGGGTCGTACTCGACGGGCAGCGTCACCATGTGGACGTCGTCCGAGCCGAGCCCCTTGAGGCCGCTCGCGAAGCTCGCGAGTTCGGTGACCGAGCCGAGGTCGGAATCGGTGGTGATGGCCTTGGTCGCGGTGTCCGCGATGCCGTACAGCTTGGTGCCGTCGAGGATGCCCACGCTCTTGGCCTGTTCCATCAGCGCCTTGATGAAGGCCTGCTGGAGCTGGATACGGCCGAGGTCGCTGCCGTCGCCGACGCTCTTGCGGGTACGGACGAGGCCGAGAGACTGCTCGCCGTCGAGGGTGTGGGTGCCGGGTTCGAGGTCCAGATGGCTCTTGGGGTCGTTGATCGCCTGCGTGGTGGTGATCTCGACCCCGCCGAGCTTGTCGACCAGCTTCTTGAATCCGGTGAAGTCGACCTCGATGTAGTGGTCCATGCGGATCCCGGACATCGACTCGACGGTCTTGACCGCGCAGGCCGGTCCGCCGACCTCGTACGCCGTGTTGAACATCGCGCGCTGCTCCCCCGCCACCGGCTCTCCGCTCTCGTCGCCGGTGCACTCGGGCCGGGTGACGAGGGTGTCGCGCGGAATGGAGACGACGCTCGCCGTCTTGTGGCCCTTGTTGACGTGCACGACCATCGCGGTGTCCGAGCGGGCGCCGCCCTGGTCCTCGCCGTACTTCGCGTTCGCGCCCGAACGGGAGTCGGAGCCGAGCACGAGGATGTCCTCGGAGCCGTTGTCGACGTTGTCGGGGCGGTCCTTGCCGAGGGCGTTGTTGATGTCGACGGCCTTGAGATTGCCGTTGAGGTGGAAGTACGCGTAGCCGAGCCCGGATCCGCCGACGACGACGAGGGCGGCCAGGCTCCACGCGGCTATGACGGTCGCCCTGCGGCGGCGGGACGGCTTCCTCCGGCGCTTGCCGGTGGCCCGTATTCGGCTGCTGCTCCCGCTCTGGTCACTCATCCGTCTCCTCGTGTCCTCGGCTGCTCCCGGCTACCCCCTGCAGTGGTGTGCGGGTCCGTATGCCGCTTTGTCGCCCATGGCGTCACACGTGGTGTCGCTCTTGGTTACGACGAGGCGGCGACAAGAAGGGTTGCACAGGGCCCTGTGGCCTCCGGGTAAGCCCGAGGCCGGTCCGTGGGTGCGGAGACAGCCGGTGATCCGGCGCTCACCTGCGGTTTCTTGCCCGGTACAGGCAATGCGGCGGCCCTGTCCCGCCCTGCGGCCGTGTGGCGAAGGTCTCGGGAGGGGCGGCGACGGGTACGGCTGCCGGGCGACGGCACAGGGCCGCCCCCGGCACCGAAGTGGCGGGGGCGGCCCTGTGTGCTGCCGGAGGGGCTCGAACTAGTCGTTGTTGCCCGGGGCCGGCGTCGTCTTCTGGATCTGGAGCAGGAACTCCGCGTTGGACTGGGTCTTCTTCATCCGGTCCAGGAGGAGCTCGATCGCCTGCTGCTGGTCCAGCGCGTGGAGCACCCGGCGCAGCTTCCAGACAATCGCCAACTCGTCGCTGCCGAGCAGGATTTCTTCCTTACGGGTGCTGGACGCGTCGACGTCCACCGCCGGGAAGATGCGCTTGTCGGAGAGCTTGCGGTCGAGCTTGAGCTCCATGTTGCCGGTGCCCTTGAACTCCTCGAAGATCACCTCGTCCATGCGCGAGCCGGTCTCGACGAGCGCGGTGGCCAGGATGGTCAGCGAACCGCCGTCCTCGATGTTGCGCGCCGCACCGAAGAAGCGCTTCGGCGGGTAGAGCGCGGTCGAGTCGACACCACCGGACAGGATGCGTCCGGAGGCCGGGGCCGCGAGGTTGTACGCGCGTCCCAGACGGGTGATCGAGTCCAGCAGGACGACGACGTCGTGACCCAGCTCGACGAGACGCTTGGCGCGCTCGATGGCCAGCTCGGCGACCGTGGTGTGGTCCTCGGCGGGACGGTCGAAGGTCGAGGAGATGACCTCGCCCTTCACCGACCGCTGCATGTCGGTGACCTCTTCCGGACGCTCGTCGACCAGGACGACCATCAGGTGGCACTCGGGGCTGTTGACCGTGATCGCGTTGGCGATCGCCTGAAGGATCATGGTCTTACCGGTCTTCGGCGGGGCCACGATCAGGCCTCGCTGGCCCTTGCCGATCGGGGCGACCATGTCGATGATCCGGGTGGTCAGGACGTTGGAGTCGGTCTCCAGACGGAGCCTGTCCTGCGGGTAGAGCGGGGTCAGCTTCTGGAACTCGGGCCGGCCCCGGCCGGACTCCATGCCGTTGACCGAGTCGAGGCGGACCAGCGCGTTGAACTTCTCGCGGCGCTCGCCGTCCTTGGGCTGGCGCACCGCACCGGTGACGTGGTCACCCTTGCGCAGACCGCTCTTGCGGACCTGGGCGAGCGAGACGTACACGTCGTTCGGGCCCGGCAGGTAGCCGGAGGTCCGGATGAACGCGTAGTTGTCGAGGATGTCCAGGATGCCCGCGACGGGGATCAGGACGTCGTCGTCGGTGACCGGCGGTGCGTCGCTCGCGAAGTCGTCGCGGCCACGACGGCCACGGCGGTCGCGGTAGCGGCCCCGGCGGCCACGACGGCCGCCCTCGTCGTCGAAGTCGTCCTGCGGTCCGCCGCCGCCCTGCTGGCCCTGGCTCTGCCCCTGGCCGCCCTGGCCGCCGCCCTGACCGCCCTGGCCACCCTGACGCTGACGCTGGCCGCCCTGGCCACCGCCCTGCTCGTCACCCTTGCCGCGGCGGTCGCGCTGACGGTCACGGCGCTCGCCGCGCTCGCCCCGCTGGCCGCGGTCCTGGCGGTCGCCGCGACGGCCCTCGGCGTTGTCCGCGGCGGCTTCGGCCTTGGACTCGGAACGGTCCTCGGCAGGAGCCTCGTGCTTCGGCTCGTCCTGCGTGCGGTCCTTGGCCTGGGCCTTGGTGTCCGACTTGCTGTCCGGGCTGCCCGCCTGCGCGGTCGCACGGCGCCGACGACGCTCGCCCGTGGGCTGGTCGTCGCTGGCCGGCTGGCCGGGGATGTCGATCTGCTGCTGGGCGGCAGCCTTCTCGGCGGGCGCGGCGGCCGGGGTCTCGTCCCCTGCGCCGGTGCGCGCCTTGGAGGTGGCCCGGCGCTTCGGCTTGGTCTCCGCCTCTTCGGCGGGGGCCGCGGCGGCCTTGGCCTTGGGCGCGGAGGAGCCGCCGGCCTGGGTCTCCTTGATGACCTCGATCAGCTGGCTCTTGCGCATCCGCGCAGTGCCCTTGATACCGAGGCCGGACGCGACCTGCTGCAGCTCGGCCAGGACCATGCCGTCAAGGCCGGTGCCGGAGCGGCGGCGCCGTGCGGTGGTGCCAGTGGCAGCACCTTCGGCGGGCGCAGCGCTGTCGACGCTCTTGTCGGCAGTCACGCCCATCAGATCGGTGGTGTCGCTCACGAAGGGTCCTTCCCTGGAGCGGACGTCGGCCTTCTGGCTCGGCGACCGGTTGTGCTGTCCGACTGCGGTCTTCGGTGCGGACCGTGCCGGGGCGGTGGTCCGCCGGATAGGTACGGCGGAGAGATGAACGTGTGCATGGGCCCGGCGCGAGCATCCCCCTGCTCGGCCCACTCCTGGACAAGCGAGGGGTGTCGTGCCGGTTCCGGAGCGTGCTCGAAACTGCTCAGGCAGGCTGCTCAGGCAGTTGGGGAGGCTCCCGGAAGAAATGGTGGTCCCGGAAAGGGACACGAAGCAACGCGCCACATAGACGTCGGTTGCAGACTTGAGGTTAACACTACCGGCTCCAACAAACATTCCCCCTCTCACTCACCGGCAATCACTTCTCGGCTAAGGCGCGAGCGGCAGCACGCTCGCGCCCCGGGCGTCGAGAGCGAGCCGGTCGGCCGCCCATCCCTCGCCCGCCAGCCGTGCGACCTTGTCGGCCGTACCGTCCTCGGCCAGCGCCAGCACGGTCGGACCGGCGCCGGAGATGACCGCGGGCACGCCGTCGGCGCGCAGCCGGTTGACGAGTTCCACGCTCTCCGGCATCGCCGGTGCGCGGTACTCCTGGTGGAGCCGGTCCTCGGTGGCCGTGAGCAGCAGCTCGGGGCGCCTGGTCAGGGCCTCGACGAGGAGCGCGGCGCGGCCGGCGTTGAAGGCGGCGTCGACGTGCGGGACGGTGCGGGGCAGCAGTCCGCGGGCGGTCTCGGTGAGCACCGGCTTGCCGGGGACGAAAACCACCGGAACGATGGAATCTGCGGGATCCATCCTGATGGCGCGCGCCGATCCCCCGTCCATCCACGCAAGCGTGAAGCCGCCCAGCAGGCAGGCCGCGACGTTGTCCGGATGGCCCTCGATCTCGGTGGCGAGCTCCAGCAGGGCCGCGTCGTCGAGGCGGGCGTCACCGCCGGTCGTCACGGCTCGGGCGGCGACGATTCCGGCGCAGATGGCGGCGGAGGAGGAGCCGAGGCCGCGGCCGTGCGGGATGCGGTTGGCGCAGACGATCTCCAGCCCGCGGGGCTGTCCGCCGAGCAGGTCGAAGGCCGTGCGCAGGGACCGTACGAGCAGGTGCTTCTCGTCGCGGGGCAGCGTGTCCGCGCCCTCGCCGGCGATGTCGATGTGCAGCCCGGAGTCGGCGACCCGGACGACTACGTCGTCGTACAGGCCCAGCGACAGGCCGAGGGCGTCGAAACCCGGGCCCAGGTTGGCGCTGGTTGCGGGGACGCGCACCCGGACGGCGGCGGCTCGGAAGGCGGGACCGGCCATCGCTCTGACGACTCTCCTTGTGAGGCGGCGGGGAATTCGAGGAGCTGCGGGGTATTTCGGGACTCTTCGCGGCTCTTCGGGTTCTGCTCTGTGCGGCTCTTCGGGTTGTTCCGGGGCTTGGGGATTTCGGGGGTCTGCGGGTGTGTGGGGATTCTTCGGGGCGAATGCGGCGGCGGGTGTGACCTGACCCCGGAAATGAACCGACGGCCGCAACGGCCCGAGCACCCCGGCTTATCCGGCGGGGCGGGTTGCGTACAGCTTATCGAAGGAAGGTTCTGTCGCGACATAGGGCGCACAGGAGGCGCACGATGCGTGTCGCACACCTCCGATGCGCTCGCCGCCCTGAAAAGGGACGTTTGAGCCGTCTTTCTGACGAACCGTTGCCCCGGACCGTTGACGCGGACCGCCACCCCGATCCGTCACCCCGGGCCACTGACACGGCCGCACCCGGGGACCGTCGTCCGGTCCGGGGGTGCGGCCACGCTGCGGCGGGTGCCGGGTGCCGGGTGTCGCTACGCGAGGCCCAGCTTCTCGGCGGCGGCGACCGCGTCGACCGGGACGGTGACGGGCTGGGGAGCGCCGGCGACGGCCCAGTCCGGGTCCTTGAGCCCGTTACCGGTGACCGTGCAGACGATCTTCTGGCCGGGGTCGACCTTGCCCTCTTCGGCGGCCTTGAGCAGACCGGCGACGGATGCGGCCGAGGCGGGCTCCACGAAGACGCCCTCCTGCGAGGCCAACAGGCGGTAGGCCGACAGGATCTGACGGTCCGTCACCTCGTCGATGAAGCCGCCCGACTCGTCCCGCGCGGCCAGCGCGTACTGCCAGGACGCCGGGTTGCCGATCCGGATGGCGGTGGCGATGGTCGACGGGTCCTTGACGATCTCGCCGCGCACGATGGGCGCGGAACCGGAGGCCTGGAAGCCCCACATCCGCGGGGTGTGCGCGGCCATCGCGTCCTTGGCGTACTCCGTGTACCCCTTCCAGTACGCGGTGATGTTGCCCGCGTTGCCGACCGGGAGGACATGGATGTCCGGGGCGTCGCCGAGCGCGTCGACGATCTCGAAGGCGGCTGTCTTCTGGCCCTCGATGCGGACCGGGTTGACCGAATTGACCAGCGCCACCGGGTAGTTGTCCGAGAGCTGGCGGGCCAGCGTCAGGCAGTCGTCGAAGTTGCCGTCGACCTGGAGGATCTTGGCGCCGTGCACGAGCGCCTGGCCCATCTTGCCGAGCGCGATCTTGCCCTGCGGTACGAGGACGGCGCAGACCATTCCGGCCCGTACCGCGTACGCGGCGGCGGAGGCGGAGGTGTTGCCGGTGGAGGCGCAGATGACGGCCTGCGCACCCTCCTCCTTGGCCCGGGTGATGGCCATGGTCATGCCGCGGTCCTTGAAGGACCCGGTGGGGTTGGCGCCCTCGACCTTGAGGTGCACCTCGCAGCCCGTGCGCTCGGAGAGGACCTGAGCGGGAACGAGCGGCGTACCGCCCTCACGGAGCGTGACGACAGGCGTTGTGCTCGTGACCGGAAGACGGTCCCGGTACTCCTCGATGATGCCGCGCCACTGGTGGGTGCCCTTGGTGGTCATGGGTCCTTACTCCCCTTCAACACGCATGATGCTGGCGACACCGCGCACGGTGTCGAGCTTGCGCAGCGCCTCGACGGTCCCGGAAAGGGCGGCGTCGGGCGCGCGGTGGGTGACGACGACGAGCGAAGCCTCGCCACTGTCGTCCTGTCGGCCTTGCTGGCGGACCGTATCGATCGATACGCCCTGTTCGGCGAAGACCGTCGCGACCTGGGCGAGTACGCCAGGCTTGTCGGCCACGTCGAGGCTGATGTGGTACCGCGTGACGACGTCGCCCATGGGGCTCACCGGCAGACGCGTATACGCGGACTCGCCGGGGCCGGGGGCCTCGTTGAGTTTGTTGCGGCAGACCGCGACGAGGTCACCGAGGACCGCGGAGGCGGTCGGTACGCCACCGGCGCCGGGGCCGTAGAACATCAGCTGCCCGGCGGCCTCCGCCTCGACGAACACCGCGTTGTACGCCTCACGGACGGAGGCCAGCGGGTGGCTGAGCGGGATCATCGCGGGGTGCACGCGGACCGTGACCGACTGCCCGTCGGCCGCCCGCTCGCAGATGGCGAGGAGCTTGACGGTGCAGCCCATGCGGCGCGCGGAGGCGATGTCGGCGGCGGTGACCTCGGTGATGCCCTCGCGGTGCACGTCGCCGATCTTCACGCGGGTGTGGAAGGCAATTCCGGCGAGGATCGCGGCCTTCGCCGCGGCGTCGAAGCCCTCGACGTCGGCGGTCGGGTCGGCCTCCGCGTAACCGAGGGCGGTGGCCTCGTCGAGCGCCTCGGAGTAGCCGGCGCCGCTCGTGTCCATCTTGTCGAGGATGAAGTTCGTGGTGCCGTTGACTATGCCGAGGACCCGGTTGACGTTGTCACCGGCGAGGGACTCGCGCAGCGGCCGTACGAGCGGGATGGCACCGGCCACGGCGGCCTCGTAGTAGAGGTCCCGGCCGTGCTTCTCGGCGGCGGCGTGCAGGGCGGCGCCGTCCTCGGCGAGCAGGGCCTTGTTGGCGGAGACGACGCTCGCGCCGTGCTCGAAGGCGGTGGTGATGAGCGTACGGGCGGGCTCGATGCCCCCGATGACCTCGATGACGACGTCGATGTCGCCCCGTTTCACGAGGGCGGTCGCATCGGTGGTGATCAGCGCGGGGTCGATGCCCTCGCGGACCTTGGAGGGCCGGCGCACGGCGACACCGGCGAGCTCCACCGGCGCGCCGATGCGCGCGGCGAGGTCGTCGGCGTGCGTCGTCATGATGCGAGCCACCTCTGAGCCGACCACGCCACAGCCCAGCAGCGCCACCTTCAGCGGACGCGTACGCATCATCCGACCTCGTTTCCTTTACATCTGATGTGTGAACCAGTCTCACTCACCGGACGGGGGTTTCCGCCACCCGTCCGGATCCTGAGATGTTTAGTGAGATCCCGGGGTGTCCCCCGGGAAATAAAGCATCAGCCGACGTCGAGACGCAGAAGATCTTCCTCCGTTTCGCGCCGGACGATGACCCTGGCCTGTCCGTCGCGCACGGCGACGACGGGCGGACGCAGGGCGTGGTTGTAGTTGCTCGCCATGGAGCGGCAGTACGCGCCGGTGGCGGGTACGGCGATCAGGTCGCCGGGGGCCAGGTCGGACGGCAGGAACGCGTCCTTGACCACGATGTCACCGCTCTCGCAGTGCTTGCCGACGACGCGGACGAGCATCGGCTCGGCGTCCGAGCTGCGCGAGACGAGGGCGACGCTGTACTCGGCGTCGTACAGCGCGGTGCGGATGTTGTCCGACATGCCGCCGTCGACGCTGACGTACGTACGCAGCCCCTCCAGGGGCTTGATGGTGCCGACCTCGTACAGCGTGAAGGCCGTGGGCCCGACGATGGCGCGGCCGGGCTCGACGGAGATCCGGGGGGTGGCGAGCCCGTTGGCCTCGCACTCGCGGGTCACGATGTCGCCGAGCGCCTTGGCGATCTCGTGCGGTTCGCGCGGGTCGTCCTCGGAGGTGTACGCGATACCGAGGCCGCCGCCGAGGTCGATCTCGGGCAGTTCGATGCCGTGCTCGTCGCGCACCTCGGCCAGCAGCTGCACCACGCGCCGGGCGGAGACCTCGAAGCCGGCCATGTCGAAGATCTGCGAGCCGATGTGGGAGTGGATGCCGATGAGTTCGAGCCCGTCGAGGGTGAGCGCCCGGCGAACGGCCTCGGCGGCCTGTCCGTCGGCCAGCGCGATGCCGAACTTCTGGTCCTCGTGGGCGGTGGCGATGAACTCGTGGGTGTGCGCCTCGACGCCGACGGTCACCCGGATCTGTACGGGCTGGCGCCGGCCGAGACGCTGCGCGATGTGGGCGACCCGGACGATCTCCTGGAAGGAGTCGAGCACGATCCGGCCGACACCGGCCGTGATGGCCCGCTCGATCTCGTCGACGGTCTTGTTGTTGCCGTGGAACGCGATGCGCGCGGCGGGCATCCCGGCGTCCAGTGCGGTGGTCAGCTCGCCACCGGAGCAGACGTCGAGGTTGAGCCCCTCCTCCTGGAGCCAGCGCACGACCGCGCGGGAGAGGAAGGCCTTGCCGGCGTAGAAGACGTCGGCTCCGGGCCCGAACGCGTCGGACCAGGCACGGCAGCGGGCCCGGAAGTCGGCTTCGTCGAGGAAGTAGGCCGGGGTGCCGAACTCCTCGGCCAGCCGGGCGACTTCGATCCCGCCGACGGTCAGGGCGCCGTGCTGGTCCCGGGTGACCGTGCGGGCCCAGACCTTCTCGTCCAGGACGTTGAGGTCCTCGGCGGGGGCGCTGTAGTGGCCCTCCGACATGACGTCGGCGTGACGGGGCCCGGCGGGGTGTGCGGATCGGCTCATCGTGTTGCTCTGCTCTCTCGGGTCTCTCAGAGGTATTGGGGTGCGCTGATACCGAGCAGGGACAGGCCGCCGGCCAGCACCGTCCCGGCGGCCTCGGCGAGGGCGAGCCGGGTGCGGTGGGCGGCCGAGGGTTTCTCGTCCCCGACGGGGAGGGGTGAGGCGGCGTCGTGGAAGTCGAGGAAGGCGTGCGCGACCGCTTCCAGGTGCCGGGCGAGCCGGTCGGGGGCGCGGTGGTGCGCGGCGGCGGCGAGGACGGCGGGGTGGTCGGCGAGGAGGTCGAGGAGGGACTGTCCCTCGGGTCCGGGGGTGTCGCCGAGGTCTTCGCCGCGCGCACTCGTGAAACCGAGGAGCGCCGCGCCGCGGGTCAGTGCGTGGGCGCGGGCGTGGGCGTGGCGGACCAGGAAGAGCGCGTTGTCCTCGCCCTGGACGAGGAGGTCGTTACCGAGGGGGGCGCGGTCGTGACCGGCGGGCCGCAGGAGCCCCCAGCGGGTGGCGTCGGGCCCGAGCCGGTCGAGCAGCTCGCCGGCTGTGGCGCCGGCGGGGACGGGGCGTATCCGCGCCGTCTCCGCCGAGGATGTTCCCTGGGCATCGACGGTGACGCCCAGCCGCGCCCAGTCCGGGTCGGCCTCGTCGTCGCAGCTGATGCGCACCCGCGCGCCCTGCGCCCGCGCGAGGGCGCCCACCGCGTCGGCGGTGACGGCGGCCCGGACCTCGCGGGCGTGGCCGAATTGCAGCGGTGTCCCGGCGAGAGCGTCCCCGTGCCCGTACCGCAGCCCCTGCTCCCGCACCCGGCCCACAAGCGCCCCGTGCGCATCGGCCGTGGCGTCGAGGGTGAAGTTCAGGAACCCGGGCCCGGTGATCTCGACCCGCCCGATCCCGGGCGCACCGGCCACCCGCTCCCGCAGGATCTCGGCCACTTCCCGCGCGGTCAGCTCGGCGGGGCCGGCCAGCTGGAGGGCGACCGCGCTGGCGTAGTCGCCGCGTCCGCCGGGCCGTGTCCTCTCCACCCGCACGCGCGCGGGCACGGGCGCGCGCAGGACGTGCTCGTCCACGGCGCGGCGCACGGCGTGCAGCACGGTCGCGGAGAGATCGGCGGGGGTCACGGGACAAGCGTAGGCGAGGGTGGGGGGCCTTTCGCGAACGCGTTTCGCCATCCGGTCAGCCGGTGGCACTCTCCGCCCGCCCGGCCCCCTGCCTGCCATCGAGCACCGGCGGCCGCCCGCACTCCATCAACTGCCGTACGACTCGCACCAGCTCGCTCGGCTCGAAGGGCTTGGCAAGGAACGCGTCGACGCCTGCCGCGACACCGTTGTCCACCTCGTACGGCGTGCAGGCGCTGATGATCGCCACGGGCAGATCCCGGGTGCATGGATCGGAGCGCAGCCTGGTGGCCGTCTGCAGACCGTCCAGCCGGGGCATCACGACGTCGAGCGTGATCACGTCGGGCCTGACCTGATGCACCAGATCCAGACACTCGACACCATCGGCCGCGGTCACGACCTCGAAGCCCTCCAGCTCGAGATTGACCCTGATCAACTGCCGGATGACCTTGTTGTCGTCGACAACAAGCACGCGGCCGCAAGCCCCTGACACCCTTCGAGAGTAGGCGGGGCGGAGTGCCTGCGTCCGGGTTTTGCCCACTTCCGTCCCCGGACGGGTGGCGCGAGGGGTGGCCGGAAGTACGTGCGAGGGCCGGGGCGGGGCCGCCGCCACCCCGGCAACGACGCGGAAATACCTGTTCACGGGCACCCGGCGGAAGCTGGTAGTGTTTCACCCGTCGCAGAGCAACACAGCGATACGCCCCCGTAGCTCAGGGGATAGAGCATCGGCCTCCGGAGCCGGGTGCGCAGGTTCGAATCCTGCCGGGGGCACTTCGCAGGAAGTGCCAAAAAAGACCTTCTGACCAGCGGAAACGCTGAGCAGGGGGTCTTTTTCATGCACGCCGAGCGAGAGGCCGTGCGGTCACATCGGCCGTCCCCCTTGTAGAGGTGGCCCACCCCCGCATCAACCACCCCGCTCTGGAGCGGCCGCTGTCGCGCCTTGTCGTCCAGCCCGTCACCGAACCGGTGGCACGCCACGCGTCGGTTCTGCTCGACAAAGCCGGCCTCGACTTGCGGTCTCCATGGCACGTCGACAGCAACCCGTCAAAGGCCCTCAATGACGGGGGCCTCTGACAGTGCCCGCAAGATCCTCTTAAGATCTTCAGCCGCCGCCGCACAGAATTCCTGATCCCTCTCCCGAATCACATCCATCGCCTCGTTAAAGTTCTGACCATCCGGCCCGGCCTCTTGGATCAGGCGGGTGGGTACGATCATCCAGTTTCTGACTGACCTGAATGTCCACTCGACCTGTTCAGGCGCTTCCCGCACGGCCGAATCAAACACTGCCTTCAGCTCTTCATGAGGTTCGGCGTAGCGCCACCCGACGAATGCAACCTGGAGATAGCCATAATAGGGATGACGCTCCACCGGCGACCTGAACCACACCACATCGCCGAATCGACTCAGCACCTGCCTGGCCCGCCCGTTGCGCTTCATACCCGCCTCACCCTCCGGCCTCAACGCCGCCCCCATGGGGGCACACCCCACGGACCTCGCCTCCATCCCGCTATCCGGAATGGCCTATTCCTACCCCGCGCCTCGGTCTGGCACTCGGGCCGCTCATGGCGTAATAGCGTCACTTCGCCTGGACCTCTTCACTTCCGGTCGATCGGATGATTGAGTCCGCAATGGCATGATTGCATCCACTCATGCACGCAGATTGCGTGAATTCGGAAAGCATTCTATCTTCCCTGCATTCCTTCGCGGCATCCAGTTGCGAAGCTGTTTGGCTACCTGAAAAGTACTGGCGGCTGGGGACAGGAACACGCCTGCACCCACCCGCCGCAGGTCCGAGAGGCTAGAAATGTTCAAGAACGCGTTCACCCGCACGCTCCTGGCAGGAGCCGGCGCGGCCACGCTGGTACTGGGTGTGTCCGGTACCGCCAGCGCCGCGGACTCCACTCTCTGGTGGAGCATCCCGAACGACGCTGCTCGCGGATACATGAAGCACATCGACGACGGCGACACCTTCAAGATCTGTGACACCCTCGCCGACGGCTACGGCATGACCGGCATCCTTGAGGAGTACACGGGCGGGAAGTGGGTCGAGAGGGGCCGGCAGGACGACGGCGGCGACAGCGGCTGCGACAGCTTCGGGTACAACGTGCTCACCGGTCACAAGTACCAGATGATCCTCTGGTGGAACGCCGACCCCTCCGGCGTCGTGAAGTCGATCTCCGAGTAGGACGCGACGGCGCCGGAGGCCCCTGTTCCGGTCGAGTGACGCCCACGCGCCAAGGCGCCGCTCGGCCCCGTGCTTCCGGGAAGCCTGGGTCCGTGTGGTCCCGGACGACGTGCAGGTCAGACCGACATGACCTGCACGTCGTACTGCGGAATCCAGCGGTTCCGGGTATCCGGCGCCAGCCCTTCGGCCTGCGCCTGCGCTGGGCTGAGTCGCCCGCAGAACCTCGGGCTGCCGAAACCCCCGCACACGGTGCTACCAGGTAGCACATGGCGGCCGCACCTCGCGTACCGTGGACCCATGAGCGCCCAGCCAGAGATCACCCAGCGCGATCTTCGTAACCGGTCCCGCGAGATCATGGATGCCGTCCAAGGCGGACAGTCGTTCACCGTGACGCGGGACGGGCACCAGATCGGCGAGCTGATTCCCTTGCGGAGGCGTCGGAGGTTCGTCCCGCGCGAGGAGTTCGCCGGCATGTCCCGCACCGCTCCCGATATCTCGTTGGACGCCTTCCGCGCCGATCAGGACCGTACGGCCGAGCAGGGAACGGACGACCCGTATGCCCGTTGAAAACGACGTCGTACCGTCGCCCCTCACCTTCCGACAGGGGCTGCTCGACACCAACATCATGATCCTGCGTCGGTGGATCGACCTTGCGGAGTTGCCGACAGAAATGGCGATCAGCGCCATCACCCTGGCTGAGCTCTCCGCCGGACCGCACGAGGTCCGGCGGAACGAGGAACAGTCCGACTACGACGAGCATGCCGAGCGGGCCAGGCGGCTGGACGTGCTGCAACGGGCGGAGAACGAGTTCGATCCCATCCCGTTCGGAGTGGAGGCCGCCCGTATCTACGGCAGGGTCTGCGCCGCCGTGATCGGCGCGGGCCGCAAGCCGCGGCGGCGCATCGCGGATCTGATGATCGCGGCGATCGCCATCGCCGAGGAGCTTCCGCTGTTCACCACGAACCCGGATGACTTCAAGGGACTGGACGATCTCCTCACCGTGGTGCCGGTGACGCGCCCCAAGGATCTCCACGAGCGGTGACGAGCGGGTTGCGCCCGGGCGGGGCGGCACCGGGGCGTTCCCGGTGCCGCCCCGCCCATACCTCAGGCCACCGGCAGCCCCGGCGCCGGGTACCCGTCCATCAGGGCCTTCACCTCGGCGCGGACCGCCGTGACGGTGGACTCGTCGCCGGTGCGGGCCGCGGTGACCACACGGTCGATCCAGCCCGCGACCGTGGCCATCTCCGAGGCGGGGACGCCCCGTGAAGTCAGGGCCGGGGTGCCGATCCTGATGCCCGAGGGGTCGAAGGGCTTCCGGGTGTCGTAGGGGACGGTGTTGTAGTTGACGACGATACCGGCGCGGTCCAGGGCCTTGGCCGCGGTCTTGCCGGGGACGTCCTTGCCCGTGAGGTCGATCAGGAGGAGGTGGTTGTCCGTGCCTCCCGAGACGAGGTCAAAGCCGCGGGCCGCCAGTTCCTCGCCCAGGGTGCGGGCGTTGGTCACCACGTCGTGGGCGTAGGTGCGGAAGTCCGGTGCGGCGGCCTCACGCAGGGCCACGCCGATGGCCGCCGTGGTCTGGTTGTGCGGGCCGCCCTGGAGGCCGGGGAAGACAGCGCGGTCGAGGGCGCGGGCGTGTTCGGCACGGCTCAGGAGCATCGCGCCGCGCGGGCCGCGCAGGGTCTTGTGGGTGGTGGTGGAGACGACGTCCACGTGCGGGGCGGGCGAGGGGTGCGCGCCGCCGGCGATCAGGCCCGCGATGTGGGCGATGTCCGCGACCAGGACCGCGCCCACCTCGCGGGCGATCTCGGCGAAGCCGGCAAAGTCGATCTCCCGGGGGACGGCGGTGCCGCCGCAGAAGATCAGCTTGGGGCGTTCGGCGAGGGCCAGGTCGCGGACCTCGTCCAGGTCGACACGGCCCGTGTCGCGCCGCACCCCGTACTGGACGCCGTTGAACCAGGTGCCGGTGGCCGAGACGCCCCAGCCGTGGGTGAGATGGCCGCCCATGGGGAGCGACATGCCGAGCACGGTGTCGCCGGGCTTGAGGAAGGCCAGGTAGACGGCGAGGTTGGCCGGGGAGCCGGAGTAGGGCTGGACGTTGGCGTGGTCCATGCCGAAGAGCGCCTTGGCCCGTTCGACGGTGAGCGTCTCGACCTGGTCGATGATCTGCTGGCCCTCGTAGTACCGCTTGCCGGGGTAGCCCTCGGAGTACTTGTTCTGGAGGACCGTGCCCGACGCTTCGAGGACGGCTGCGGAGACGTAGTTCTCGCTGGGGATCAGGCGGAGGGTGTCGGCCTGGAGCTGTTCCTCGGCGGCCACCAGCGCGGCAAGCTCCGGATCGGCTGCCGCCAGCGCGGGGTGGCGGGGGTGCGAGGGTACGGATGCGGTCACTGTCACGGGATCCTCCCGGGTCGGCCGCGTTGCTGCGGCGTGGACCCGGATGCCCAGGCGGACGGCTCTCCGGCGATGACGAACCCGGGCAGGCCCGGGATGCACCGCTCCCTCGTGGTCGATTCCACTGAGCATCCCCCGGAGGGGATGCGCGCCAGTCGCGGTGTCTCGCACCCTACCGGGCGGGGCGTTCCGGGGCTGGGCATCCGGGCGCCCGAAGGAGCGCGAAGGGGCGCAAGGGGCGTGCGGAGTGTCCAGTTCCGCCCTGGTTCACACCCCTTCGGATGTGAGTGGACAGTGAAGAACGTGGGCAGATTCATCGGGACGGAGTCGGGGCTCAACGGTGGGGGGACCGTATGGAGTCGGGGGATCAGCAGCGCGCGGAGTCCGGGACGTGGGCGGTGCCGCCTCGGCCGGCACGGGCACCGCTGTCGGCGGGACAGTCGCCGCCACCGGGGCAGGTGCCGCCCGGGTGGGTGCCCCCGGACCGGCCGTCCGGGCCGCCGCCCGCGGAGCCGCCGGGGCCGGTGCCGCCCGGTGCGGTGGTGCGTGCGGTGGCCGTCGCCCTGCTCAATCTCACCGGTCTCGGGCTCGGGTATGTCCTGGTGCGCCGGTGGTTCCGCGCCTTCCTGTGCTGGGTGGCGACGGGCTGGCTGCTGCTCGCGGCCCTGCCCGCCGATCCCGACGGCATGTCCGGGGGCCTGGTCACCGGGTATCTGCTCGCGCTGGCCGTCGCCGCGGGCGACGGTGCGTGGACGGCGCGGCGCGCGGCGGTGGGCGGGTCCTGGCGGCCGGTGGTCGCGGCCGGAGCGGGGCTCGTCATGCTGGCGGTTCCTGCCGGCGGTGCGGTGTACTACGGCTCCGCGCAGGACGAGGCGGTCGAGCAGATGCTGCTCGACCGGCTGGACGAGGGCAACCGCACGGTCGAGGCGGCGTCGGCCAAACCCTTCGGGGCGGCTCAGCAGGACTACCGTTCGGCGCTCGCCGTCTACCGCGAACTCGGTGAGGACCATGCCGGATCGCGGGCCGGAAAGCTCGTACCGGCGCGGCTGGACGCGTACTACCGGGCCATAGCAGCGCCGTACCGACAGAAGAAGCACTGCGAGGCCATTGAGCCGCTGACCTATCTGCGTTCGGTGCCCGACTCGATCGATCCCGGGCTGCTGGGCGATCTGGCCCGGTATCCCGACGAGCCGCTGGCCATTTCCCTGTACGCGTGCGGGGTCTCGCAGTTGCGGGACGGCTCGGCGGGAGCGAGCGGCGGGGCGCTCGGCGAGCTGCTGCGTACGTTCCCGGGGTCCCCGCAGGCCGGGCAGGTCGGGCCCGCCGTCTCGAAGGAGATCGCGGCGCGGACGGGCGCGGTGCGCGGCGACGACCCCTGCGCGGCGACGGAGCAGCTGCGCCAACTGCGGGCGACGACGGCCTCGTTGCCCGGCAAGGACATCGCGGCGCTGACCAAGGACGCCGACGGGGGAATCAGGGACGGCGTCTACGCCTGCGGGCTGGACGAGTTCAAGG
This sequence comes from Streptomyces sp. NBC_00464, assembly GCF_036013915.1. NCBI lineage: Bacteria > Bacillati > Actinomycetota > Actinomycetes > Kitasatosporales > Streptomycetaceae > Streptomyces > Streptomyces sp. NBC_00464. The sequence goes on from NZ_CP107899.1 coordinate 1,972,710, forward strand.
ACAAGGAGTTCGGTGAGGCGCGCAGGACGCTGACCGGTTTCGCCGACACCTACCGGAAGGACAAGCGCCGGGGACGGGCCCAGGACATCGCGATCGCCGCGGAGATAGCCGACACCCGGCCGGAGGCCGGGAAGCGGCTGCCGCCCGGGAGTGCGCCGGGCAGTGCGCGGATGGAGCTCGTCATCTCCAACGACGCCCCGGACGGGGTCGAGATTCTTTACACGGGGCCGGTCACGGGCCGGGTGGCCATCAAGGGCTGCGGGAGCTGCACGTCGTACTCCTGGTCGACGGGGGCTCTCAGAGCGTGCAAGAGCACGGGGAAGAGCTATCCGCACGTGACACTGCGGTTGCCCGCGGGCGAGTACCACTTCCTCTACAAGCACCGCGAGGGCTCCGCCGGCTCCGGGGCCGATGCCACCAGCTACGCGGACGGTTCGAAGATCGAGCCCGGCTACCGGTACACCGGGTGCACGTATGTGACCTCCTCGACGTCCTTCGGCAGCGGGCTGATAGACCCGGCAGCCGCGGGCTGACCTGTCGTCGGTCATCCGGATCGGTCAGGAGTGACCGGACAACGTGCCCGATACCCGCCGATTCGGCGCGAACCGGCGGTGGTCCAGGCCACCTTGGCTGATTCTTGGTGAATGCATGCCCCATACATGAGGCGTTCCTCGCCAGAGTGGCGCATTACATGCGCACATCATTCGGCACATGCGCCACACGCGAGACCCACATCGCAGGGGGTTACTTTGAGAATCAGCCGCGCCCGACGACGCGCCGGGCTGAGCATGGCGGCGACACTGCCACTGCTCGCCGGTGCGCTCGCTCTCGGGATACCCAACGCCAGCGCGGATTCCGCGCCGAGCGGCCGGGACGCGCTGCAGGGCACCAAACCGGCCTGGGCCACCGCCACGGCCGACCGGGGAGCAACGGCCGACAGCGGAAAGGTCGCCGTCCGGGTCCACCTCGCCGGGCGGGACGCGAAGGGGCTGGCCGCCTACGCGGCAGCCGTCTCCGACCCGCAGTCGCCGTCGTACGGGAAGTACCTGAGCGCCACGCAGGCGCAGGCGCGGTTCGGGGCCACCCAGGACCAGATCGACCGGGTGAGCCGGTGGCTGGAGTCCAGCGGGCTGACCGTCACCGGCGCCAACCAGCACTACGTCTCGGCCACCGGTGAAGTAGCCCGGACCGAGAAGGCGTTCAGCACCCAGCTGCACAACTACCGCAAGGGCAGCCGGACCTATCGCGCCCCTGCCTCCACCGCCTCCGTGCCCGCCGCGCTCAGCGATGTCGTACTCGCCGTCTCGGGCCTGGACAACGCACCGCACAGGTCGAGCCACGACGAGGTGCTGCCGCCGCCGGACGCGGTGTTCCGCAACTCCGGCCCGTTCTCCTCCTACTTCGGGTCGAAGACCGCCTCCACCCTGCCGAGCGCGTACGGGGCCAAGGTGCCCTACGCGGTCAAGGGGTACACCGGCAAGCAGCTGCGCGCCGCGTACGGGGCCGGGAGTTACACCGGCAAGGGAGTGACCGTCGCGATCACCGACGCGTACGCCTCCCCCACCATCGCGCAGGACGCCGCCGAGTACGCGAAGCGCAACGGTGACGCGCCCTACCGGCACGGCCAGCTCAGCCAGGTGCTGCCGGACGACTACACGAAGACCGAGGAGTGCGGGGCCTCCGGCTGGTACGGCGAGGAGACCCTCGACGTCGAGGCCGTGCACGCGGTCGCGCCGGATGCCGGCATCGTCTACGTGGGCGGCGCGTCCTGCTACGACAACGACCTGCTGGACTCGCTGAACAAGGTCGTCGACTCCCGGCTCGCGGACATCGTCTCCAACTCGTGGGGCGACGTCGAGGCCAACCAGACCCCTGACCTGGCGCTCGCCTACGACCAGGTGTTCAAGATGGGCGCGGTCGAGGGCATCGGCTTCTACTTCTCCTCCGGCGACAACGGCGACAACGTCGCGTCCACCGGCACCAAGCAGATCGACGTGCCCGCCAACTCCGCCTGGGTGACCTCGGTCGGCGGTACGTCCCTGGCCGTCGGCAAGGGCGACACGTACAAGTGGGAGACCGGCTGGGGCACGACGAACGCTCCCCTGTCGGCGGACGGCAAGAGCTGGACCGGCTTCCCCGGCGCCTACACCTCGGGCGCGGGCGGCGGCACCAGCTCCACCGTGAAGCAGCCGTTCTACCAGCGCGGCACCGTGCCGGACTCGCTGGCGAAGGCGAACGGGAAGACCCGGATGCGCACGGCCCCGGACATCGCGGCCGTCGCGGACCCGAACACCGGTTTCCTGGTGGGCCAGACCCAGACGCTGCCGGACGGATCGCTGGGGTACGACGAGTACCGCATCGGTGGTACGTCGCTTGCGGCGCCGGTCATCGCCGGTGTCCAGGCCCTGGCGCAGCAGGCGCAGCGCGGGCGTCCGATCGGTTTCGCCAACCCGGCGATCTACGCCCGCTCCCACACGAAGGCGTACCACGACGTGACGGACCACCCGCTGGGTGCCGGCCATGATCTCGCGGTCGCCCGGGTGGACTTCGTCAACGGTGTCGACGCGGCGGACGGCCTGCGGACCTCGGTGCGCAGCCTGGGCAAGGACGCCTCGCTGTCGGCGGTGCGGGGCTACGACGACGTGACGGGTGTCGGTACGCCGGCCTCCGGCTATGTGAGCTCGTACCGCAGGCGCTGAGCCTTGCGGTACGTGACGGGGCGAGCCGGCCGTCACGGGGCACAGTGCCCCGTGACGGCCGGCTCGTTACGCAGAGGCCCGTTTGCGCGAGGCGGTCTTGGTCCCGCTCTGCTTCTTGGCCGCCGTCTTCTTGGACGCACCGGTCTTCGACGCCGCCTTCTTCGCGCCGGACCGGCCGCTGGACGCGGTCTTCTTCGCCGCCGGCTTGCTCGTACTCGCCGTGGACTTCTTCGCCCCCGAGGGCTTGGGCGAGGAGGAAGCCGTCTTCCGGGCCCCGCCGGATCCGGCGCGCGACACCGACTTGCCCGTGGGGGTCTTACGGGTGGTGGAGCCGGACGGCTTGCGGTCGGCGATCGAGGTGACCTTCGCGACCTGCGCCTCTTCCTCGCCTTCCTCGCCTTCCTCGTCCGCCTCGCCCGCCTCGCCCTCCCCGCGGGCCTCCTTCGCCGCCCGGACGCTGTTCTCCAGGGCCGCGAGGAGGTCGATGACCTTCCCGCCGGATTCACCGGCCGCGGCCGGCTCCAGGGTCTCGCCGGAGGCCTTGGCCGCGATGAGCTCCTCGACCGCCTCGCGGTAGTCGTCGTGCAGCGATTCCATGTCGACCTCGCCGAGCGTGTCCATCAGGGCGTCCGCAAGGTCGAGTTCGGCGTCCCGGACCGACACGTCACTCTCCGGGGCGACCCCTTCGGGAGCCCGGATCTCGTCCGGCCAGAGCAGGCCGTGCATCGCGATCACGTCGTCGACCACCCGCAGCATGCCAAGGCGCTCCCGGCCGCGCAGCGCGTACTTGGCGAGGGCGACCTTCTGGCTGCGCTTCAGCGCCTCGCGCAGCAGGGTGTAGGGCTTGGCCGCCGGCACGCCGTTCGCGGAGAGGTAGTACGCCGCGTCCATCTGGAGCGGGTCGATGGAGTCGGCCGGCACGAAGGCGACGATCTCGATCGTCTTGGCTGTGGGCAGCGGCAGCGCGCCGAGGTCCTCGTCGGTGATCGGGATCAGCGAGCCGTCCGCGTCCTCGTACGCCTTGCCGATGTCGGCGGCGGTCAGCTCCTCGCCGTCCAGTTCGCACACCTTGCGGTAGCGGATGCGGCCGCCGTCGGTGACGTGGACCTGCCGGAAGGAGATCGCGTGGTTCTCGGTGGCGTTGACCAGCTTGATCGGGATGCTGACCAGCCCGAAGGAGATGGCGCCGTTCCATATGGACCTCACCGGTCACCCCTTACATCCGTTATGCCCGTACTCATCCATTTTTCGTGTGATTCTTATCGTATGACGCCGATCACAGTGGTGGAGGGGCGGCGGCTGTCGCTCAGCAACCTGGACAAGGTGCTGTATCCGGCCACCGGCACCACCAAGGGCGAGGTGCTGCACTACTACGCGGCCACGGCGGCCGAGGCTCTGCTGGCACATCTGCGGGACCGGCCGCTGTCCTTCCTGCGCTATCCGGACGGGCCGGACGGGCAGCTGTTCTTCACCAAGAACCCACCGCCCGGTACGCCGTCCTGGGTACACACCGCCCCGGTGCCGCACCACGAGAGGGAGCAGGCCAGGCAGGTCGTCGTCCAGGACCTCGCCTCGCTGATGTGGGCGGCCAACCTGGTGGTGGAGTTCCACACCCCGCAGTGGCGGGCCGACACCCCGGGGCTGGCCGACCGGATGGTGTTCGATCTGGACCCGGGAGCACCCGCGACGGTCGTGGAGTGCTGCACGGTCGCGCTCTGGCTGCGGGAGCGGCTCGCCGCGGACGGACTGGAGGCTTACGGGAAGACGTCCGGGTCCAAGGGGCTGCATCTGCTCGTACCGCTGGAGCCCACCGCCTCCGAGCGGGTGTCGGCGTACGCGAAGGAGCTGGCCGTCCAGGCGGAGCGGGAGCTTCCGGATCTGGTGGTGCACCGGATGAGGCGGGCACTGCGGCCGGGCAAGGTGTTCGTCGATTTCAGCCAGAACGCGGCGGCGAAGACCACCGCCACCCCCTACACCCTGCGCGCGCGTGCCGAGCCGTCCGTGTCCGCGCCGGTCACCTGGGCGGAGATCGAGAAGTGCCGCAGCCCCGGGGAGCTGGTCTTCCTGGCCGGTGACATGGCGCAGCGGCTGGCGCGGTACGGCGATCTGCTCGCACCGCTCACCGAGCCGGACCGGGGACGGCCGATTCCGGACAGTCCGTAGGGCTTTCCGTGTCCGGGACATACCGCATCGCCGCAGGCATTGTCATGTTCAAGGGCAAAAGGCGGGAGGGGGCGGGCGGATTGTCCGAGCGGTGGTGCACACTCTGCGCAGACACTGCTTCGTGGGAAACCGTGGGGAGGCGATGGCGTGTTCGCGGGGATCGACGAGGTCGACTGGGCCTCGATGGAGCATGCCTACGGGCCTGCCGATGATGTGCCGGGGCTGCTTCAGGGCCTGGCGTCCGCCGATCCGTCGAAGCGCGAGGCCGCGCTGGACGGTATGTACGGGGCCGTCCACCACCAGGGTGATGTCTATGCCTGCACGCTCGCCTGCATCCCCTTCCTCTTCGAGCTGGTCGTCGATCCGGCGGTCCCGGACCGCGGGGGCATCGTCGAGCTGCTGACCAGCATCGGCGGCATCGACATCGACGAGGAGGACATCTGCGGGGCCGAGGACGAGGCCGAGGGTGCGGCGAACTACGCGATGGCGGCGGCCGCCGTCAGCGCGGGTGCCGGGGTCTTCTTCGCGCTGATGGCCGACGAGGACCCGGGGGTGCGGGTCTCCGCCCCGCTGGCGCTGGCCACCCTGCACGGCAGTCCGTCCCGCGTGCTGGCCCTGTTGCGCGAGCGGCTGGCGGTGGAGCCGGACGACGAGGTGCGGCTCGCCCTGGTCGAGGCCGCGGGGCGGGTGGCGCTGCGCCATGGTCTGCTGACCGGGCGGATCGCCGACTGGCTGAGCCGGCTGGCCGCCGAGGCGAATCCGCCGGGGCTGCGGCTGGCGGCCCTGGCCCAGCTGGCGCGGTGCGCGCCCGAGGCGCTGCCCGGCGACGTGGTGCGGGTGGTGGCGGGTCTGCTGCGGCAGTTGCGCTCGGCCCCCGAGGCCCCCGAGGCCTCCGGGGTCCCCGGTGTCCCCGGGAGTGCGGAGGTCCCGGAAAGCGCGGAGGCCCCCGAGCCGGGGTGCCGGACGATCGGGGCGCAGGGCGATCCCGATCCCGCCGCCGAGGCCGCACCGGTGACCCTGGTGGGGCAGCTGCGGGCCGTGTCGGCCGAGGAGCGGACCGGGCGTACCGCGCCCTGGACGGCCGATCTGCTGCGCACCCTGCATGTGGGCCTCGACGACCGGGTCGCCGACCGGACGGCTTTGCTGACCGATCAGTTGTGCAGCCCCGACCCGGGGCAGCGCATCGACGCCGTCCGGATGAGCAGCGGGCTGATCCGGGCCTGGCGCGGTTCCTACGAGGAGCTCGTCCGGCTCGTGGGCGAGCAGCTCACCTCGGACGAGCCGAAGCTGGCCGAGGCCGCCTCACACGTCCTGGAGGAGCTCTTCTGTCTGGCCGCACCCGCGGCGGACGCGCTGGCGGCCCGGGTCGCGGCGGATCCGGGCGCCTGGGTGAAGGAGTGGGCGAGCGGGCCGCCGGGGCTGGGCAGCACGGTGAAGGCCCTGGCCCGGCTGGGCGACGCACGCGCGGTGCCCGCGCTGGCGGCGGCGCTGGAGCGGCCCGAGGTGCCGCATGACGTGGGGTTCGCCATCGGGTATCTGGGGCCCGCCGCCGCGCCGCTGGCCGGTGTGCTGCGCCGCCGGCTGAGCGAGGTCGGGCTGGACGAGGAGGCGTACGACCGGGCGAGTCCGCTGCTCGCCGGGCTGACCGCGCTCCGGGCGGGCGAGGCGGCGCCGGATGTGCTGCGGATCCTGCGCGGGGCACCGGAGTACCGGGGCGAGTGGCTGCGTACGGCGGCGCTGCGGGCGCTCGGCTCGTTCGGGCCGGCGGCGCACTGCGCGGTCCCGGAGCTGCGGGCACTGATGCGCCGCCCCGGGACGGCGGGGGCCACGGAGGCGGCCGAGGCGCTGTGGGCGGTCGACGGGGACGCCGGGGCGGTGCTGCCGGTCCTGATCGAGGGGCTCCAGGCGGAGCACGCGCGCGAACAACGGGCGGCGGCGAGCGCGCTGGGCCGGCTCGGCGCACACGCGGCGGTGACGGCGCCGCGGCTGCGGGCGCTGCTGCGGCACGAGGAGCTGTGGCTGCGGGTGGACGCGGCGATCGCTCTGTGGGAGGTTTCCGGACGGGCCGAGGAGTCCGTTCCGGTACTCCTCACGGCCTGGGAGAAGAACCGTCATGTCAGGGTTCGGGTGGCCGAATGCCTGGCGCGGACGGGGGCTGCTGGTGCAGGGTCGGACGCGGCACACGTGCTGCACGCCGAGCTCGCCTCCGTACGCCGTCACAACGCGATGGACGGCGGCTACGGCAGCCACGACACATACGAGGACGAAAAGCTGCTGGCGCTCTGCCGCCGGGCGCTCCTGGGGAATACGGGGAAGGGACCCACAACATGATCATTTTCGGTACGCGAGGCTATCTCTACCAACTGGCGGTCCTGACGCTGGTCTGCGGCTGGTGCGGGAATCCGGCCGCGCACACCCTGCGCAAGCGGGTGACGAAGTTCACGCTGTTCTTCGTGCCGCTGTTCCCCTTCTCCACGAAGTTCGCCACCCAGTGCACCTTCTGCGGCGGTGAGCAGAAGATCCCCAAGGAGCAGGCCGATCAGCTGCTGGCCCAGCACGTGGCCGCACAGGGCGAGAACCCCTTCGGTCAGTCCCAGCAGCAGCCGGGATACGCTCCGGGCGCTCAGGGCCAGGGGCAGGGCCAGAACCCGTATCAGCAGTAAATACGCATAAGGCACTTCCTTCCGAATAAGGTCTACGGAGCCGGGGCCGTGCGCAGGCACGTGCGGTCCGGCCCGGCCGGCCGTCGGAACGGGAGGAAGACATGCGTCCGCAGCACCGGACGGGGCGCCGCACGGCTGCCGCCGTCGCGGCTTTCACCGGTGCCGCGCTGCTGGCCGGCTGCGGCACCGGCGGCGAGCTGAAGAGCGCCGGACGGACCCCGGCCGCCATCGGTCCCGCCCGCCTCTGGCCGGAGCTGCCGCCCGCCTCCGCCGCCCCGTACGACTACGGCGAGGGCGAGACCGCCCATATCCCCGGGATCACCGTCCCGGGCGGCGATGTGCACCGGCTGGACCCGGTGGAGGTGGTGCAGGCGGGGCTGAACGCCCGTCCGGACCGGTCCAGCGGCACGGCCGCGCTCCCGGCCGAGACCGTACGGCGGATCAACGCCTGCCGGACCGCGCCCGCGTCCTGCCCGGTGATGAAGCCGTACTTCCGCGATCTGACGGGCGACGGCCGGGACGAGATGGTCCTCGGCATCCAGCTGGCCGACCGCCAGCTCTCCGTACGCGTCTACATGCCGGAACCCAGTGGGCTCACCCGGATCATGTCGACCTCCGACGCCGTGATCAGCGTGGAGCTGGCCGGCCGGGACCTGATCATGCGGGCACCGTCGGCCATCACGGGGTACGAGTACCGCACGGCCTGGTCCTGGGACGACCAGCAGCGCGCCATGCTGCCCACGCAGGACGAGATCCTGCGGATGACCCCGCGAGCCGACCCGGGCCGTCGGCGCACCGAGACCGCCCGCCCCTCCGCCCGGCCCTCCGCGGTGCCGACCACCGGAGCGACCCCGGCACCCGGTACCGCAGCGCCCACCGCCGCCCCCTCGGCGGTCGTCACCGCGGAGCGCCGGTGAGCGGCCGGCGGACCGGCGCGACCCGGTCCCGGCGCCCCCGGCGGCTGCGCCTGCCCGCCTGGACCGCCACGCTCACCTGGAAGTCCGCGGTCTTCATCACCGTGATGTGCTGCGTGCTCGCCGCCCTGCTGGGCGTGCTGGTGCACACCGCGGTCACCCGGCAGACGGTCGGCCACGCCCGGGAGAAGGCGCTGGCCCGGCTGGAGGACGTCACCGCTGCCTACGAGGCGGGCGGGGCCCTGCCGCCGCGTTCCGGGATCGATCCGCCGGGGCTGCCCGAGCCGCTGCGCGCCCTGGCGGCGGGCGGCGAGCGCGGCACCATGGTCGCCGACCACCGCGGCCGCCCCACGATGTGGGCCGCGGCCCCGGCCGACGGTCACGCCCTGGCGACGCAGATCGACTACAGCCAGAGCGCCCGCGTCATCAACGGCATGGACGGGGCGATCGTCGGCTCCTCGCTCCTGGCGATCGGCGCCACCCTGCTCGTCGGCGCGTTCTCCGTCACCCGGGTCACCCGCCGGCTGCACCAGACCGCACGGGTGGCCCGCCGGATCGGCGCGGGCGATCTGGACGCCCGGGTCAACGACCCCCGCACGGCCGACCCCTCCCGGCGGCAGGACGAGGTGGCGATCGTCGCCGGAGCGCTGGACACCATGGCCTCGACGCTCCAGCGCAAGCTCGTCGCCGAACAGCGTTTCACCGCCGATGTGGCGCACGAGCTGCGCACCCCGCTGACCGGTCTGTCGGCCGCCGCCGAACTGCTGCCGCCGGGCCGCCCATCGGAGCTGGTGCAGGACCGGGTCCGGGCGATGCGCGCGCTGACGGAGGACCTGCTGGAGATCTCCCGGCTCGATGCACGTACCGAACAGGTCGATCTCGATGTGCACGAACTGGCGCCGCTCGCCGAGCGGGTGGCGCGTGCCTCGGGCCCCGGCACCGAGGTCAGGGTCGCCGGGGACGGGCCGCCGGTGCGGGTCGAGACGGACAAACGGCGGCTGGAACGGGTGCTCGGCAATCTGATCGCCAACGCGCACCGGCACGGCCGGCCGCCGGTGGTGCTGACGGTCGACGGGCCGGTGGTGACCGTACGCGACCACGGCGAGGGCTTCCCGGACTATCTGCTCGCGGGCGGCCCGCAGCGCTTCCGCACCGAGGGCGGCACCAAGGGCCACGGCCTCGGTCTGACCATCGCCGTCGGGCAGGCGGAGGTGATGGGCGCCGGGCTGGCCTTCGAGAACGCCCCGGACGGCGGGGCGGTGGCCCGGCTGACGCTGCCGGAGTACGTACACCTGGACCACGACGACGAGGAGCCGCCGCACTCCCCCACCGGCATGTGACGGCCCGTCGGCCTCCGGACCCACGAACTCCCACACCATGACATAAGGGAAATAACACCCACCTCTTGCTACGTTGCCTGGCATGACCGCACCGACGGTGGACGCACCCCCGCCCGAGCTGCGCCTGCCCAAGCGGCGCGGCGTGGAACTCTCGCTCCTCATCGGGGCCGTCCTCATCTCCGTCTACGGCTACGCGGCCGTCGGCCTGGCCCACGACGACGCGGTCCCGCCCGACGTCGTCGGATACGGCGGCGGACTCGGACTGCTCGCCCTGCTCGCCCATCTCGCCGTGCGCTTCCGCGCCCCGTACGCCGATCCGCTGCTGCTGCCCATCGCCGTCCTGCTCAACGGTGTGGGCCTGGTGCTGATCTACCGGCTCGACCTGGAGACGCCGAAGGACCAGGCGGCGCCCACCCAGCTGATCTGGTCCACGCTCGGCGTCGCCTTCTTCATCGCCGTGGTGGTGTTCCTGCGCGACCACCGGGTCCTCCAGCGCTACGCCTATCTCTCCGTCGCCGCCGCCCTCGTCCTGATGATCGTGCCGATCTTCTTCCCCGCGGTGAACGGCGCCAAGATCTGGATCAGGGTCGGCGGATTCTCCTTCCAGCCCGGCGAGTTCGCCAAGATCCTCCTTGCCGTGTTCTTCGCCGCCTACCTCGCGGCGAACCACAACGCCCTCGCGTACACCGGCCGCAGGATCTGGAAACTCCAGCTGCCCACCGGCCGGGTGCTCGGCCCGATCGTGGCGATCTGGCTGATCAGTGTCGGCGTCCTGGTCCTGGAGCGCGATCTGGGCACCTCGCTGCTGTTCTTCGGTCTGTTCGTGATCCTGCTGTACGTGGCGACCGGCCGGACCGGCTGGATCGCCGTCGGGCTGCTGCTGGCCGCCGTCGGCGCGTTCGTGGTCGGCTCCTTCGAACCGCATGTGCACAGCCGGGTGCAGGACTGGCTCGACCCGTTCGCCTCCATCGACGCAGGCCAGGGCCCCGGGCAGCTCGCCCAGTCGCTGTTCGCCTTCGCCGCTGGCGGGATGCTCGGCACCGGTCTCGGGCTCGGCCACTCCATCCTCATCGGTTTCGCCGCCAAGTCCGACTTCATCCTGGCGACGGCCGGCGAGGAGCTCGGCCTGACCGGGCTGACCGCGCTCTTCATGCTGTACGCCCTGCTGGTCGCGCGCGGCTACCGGGCCGGGCTCGCCCTGCGCGACGCGTTCGGACGGCTGCTCGCCATCGGCCTCGCCTCGATCCTGGCGCTCCAGGTGTTCGTGATCGCGGGCGGGGTGATGGGGCTGATCCCGCTGACGGGCATGGCGATGCCGTTCCTCGCGCAGGGTGGTTCCTCGGTGGTCACCAACTGGATCATCGTGGCGCTCCTGATCCGGCTCAGCGACGTGGCCCGCAGACCGCACCCCGACGAGGTCGAGACCGGCGTCGTCGCAACGGCCCTGGAGGACGAGCTGTGATCCCGCACCCGTCGACCGCCCGGAGGCCCCGGACATGATCCGCTACATCCGCCACGCCGCCGCGTTCTGTCTGCTGCTGCTCGTGGCACTTCTGGTCAACGCCGCCCGCATCCAGGTCTTCGAGGCCGACGAGCTCGACGACAACTCCGCCAACCGCCGCACCACGATCGACCGTTACGACCAGCCACGCGGCAACATCCTGGTCGGCGGCCGGTCCGTCACCGGCTCCAAGGACACCGGCGAGCAGCTCGCGTACGAACGCACCTACCGCAACGGCCCGCTGTACGCGCCGGTGACGGGGTACGCCTCGCAGACGTACGGCACCACCCTGATCGAGCACGCCGAGGACTCGATCCTCTCCGGCACCGATCCCATGCTCGCGCCGCTCCCGTTCTGGAACGAGATCACCCGCGACAGGCAGCCGGGCGGCGACGTCGTCACCACGATCAAGGACTCCATGCAGCGCGCCGCCTACGAGGGGCTCGGCGGGCGCCGGGGCGCCGTCGCCGCCATCGAGCCGACGACCGGCAAGATCCTGGCCCTGGTCTCGACCCCGTCGTACGACCCCGGGCGGCTCTCCGGCACCGGCTCGTCCGTCACCGACGCCTGGCGCGAGCTCAACGCGTCCACCAGCCAGCCGATGCTCAACCGGGCGATCCGGCAGACGTATCCGCCCGGCTCCACGTTCAAGATCGTGACGGCCGCTGCGGCGCTCGACGCCGGCGTCGTCAACGATCCGGACGCCGAGACCGACACCCCCTCCCCCTACGTCCTGCCGGGCACCTCGACCACGCTGCCCAACGAGGCGAGCGGCTGCGAGCAGGCGTCGCTGGCCGAGGCGATCCGGGTCTCCTGCAACACCGTGATGGCGCACCTCGGGGTGGAGGTCGGGCTGGACGGCATGGTGGAGGCGGTCGGCAGGTTCGGCTTCAACGACACGGGGCTGACGATCCCGTCCGGGGTGGCGAAGAGCAACTTCGACACGGAGATGAGCGACGACCAGCTGGCCCTGTCCTCGATCGGCCAGTTCGACACGACGGCGACCCCGCTCCAGATGGCGATGGTGGCCTCGGCCGTGGCCAATGGCGGCGACCTCATGCGCCCGCACCTGGTGGACCGTACGACCACACACAGCGGCTCCACCGTCCGCACCACCGGGTCGCGTTCGTACCACCGGGCGATGAATCCGATGACGGCGACGCAGTTGCGGCAGATGATGGTCGACGTGGTGCAGGACGGCACCGGCACCAATGCGGCGATCGACGGGGCGACGGTCGGCGGCAAGACCGGTACGGCCCAGCACGGTATCGACAACTCCGGTACGCCGTATGCCTGGTTCATCTCCTGGGCGCAGGCGGACGGATCGGCGAGGCCGGCGGTCGCCGTGGCCGTGGTCGTCGAGGACGCGGCCGCCGACCGGGCCGACATCAGCGGCGGGGGAAGCGCCGCGCCGATCGCCCGCTCGGTGATGGAGGCCGCGCTCGACGACTGAGCCGGTGACGGGTTCCGGGGACGCGGACCGGGAAGACTGAGCCGGTGACGGACTTCAGGGATGCGGCGGCCTCCGATGCGCTGGCCGCGATCGCGCGCGAGGACCCGCGGCTCTGCGCGTTCACCGACGTGTGGCGCGAGGAGGCGCTCGCCCGGCTGCCGGCGGCGGCCCGGCTCCCCCTGGCCGGGCTGCCGTTCGCGGTGAAGGGCCCCACCGGGATCCGTTCGTACGCCGCCCGGCGCATCGTCGCGGCCGGTGGCGTCCCCGTCGGCTCGACCTCCGTACCGGGCCCCGGCACGCACTGGAAGACCTGGGGACTGGGCGCCCATGGACGTACGGTCAACCCGTGGCGGCCGGACCGGACGCCGGGCGGCTCGTCGGCGGGCTCGGCGGTGGCGGTAGCGGCGGATCTGGTGGAGCTGGCGACGGGCAGCGACGGGGCGGGGTCGGTGCGCATCCCGGCCGCCTGGTGCGGGGTGTTCGGGCTGAAGACGACGAACGGGCTGCTGCCCTCCCCCGACCGTTCCGGCCTCGCCTCGGCCGGGGTCCTGACCCGGACGGCCGCGCAGGCGCGAGCCTATCTGCGCTGCGTCCTGGACGACGACGCCTACAGGGACGGCTACGGGGACGGGCCGGAAACGGCCGCACTGCCCCTGCGCGCCGTCTACAGCCCGGACCTGGGATTCGCGGACGTCGACCCGGAGGTGGCGGCGGTGGTGCGGGGAGCGGTACGGAAACTGGCCGCAGCGGGGGTGGTGCGGCTCGCGGACGGCGGCTGCGAGCTGCTGGACCCGGGGGCGGCCTGGCAGGCCGTACGGATCGGGGAGGTGCCGCCGCACCTCGGGGAGGTCCGGCGCGAGAACGACCGCAGACTGGACGCCTTCTTCGCGGGCACGCCGCTGCTCCTCACGCCCGTCACCCCCAACCGCCCGCACGGCCACGACGGTCCGGGCGAGCTTTTCTCCACCGCGCTGACCTGGGCGTTCAACCTGAGCGGGCATCCGGCGGCGAGCGTGCCCGCCGGATTCACCCCGGACGGCTGCCCGGTCGGGCTCCAGTTGGTGGCGCGACCCGGCGCGGACGCCGCGCTGCTCGCCATGGCCTGTGCGGTGGAGGACGCGCTGGGCCCCGTACGGCCTTGACGGACGGCGATGGCGGGCAGCGCCCCGGCGGCGGAGCCCGGTCAGCCGGCTCCGTCAGTTCAGCGGCTCGCGGCGTCGCAGCCACTCGGCCGGCATCCCCTCGACCCCGGTGACCGCGCCGACGACCCCGCCGGTGATGGCGCACGTGGTGTCGACGTCCCCGAGCCCCTCGGCCGTGGCCCAGAGCGCCGCCTCCAGGTCGTCGGGATGGCGGGCCGCGGTCCACAGGGCGAACGGCACGGTGTCGTCGCAGCGAATGCGCTGCCCGTTGCCGAGCAGGTCGGCGGCCTTCCACGGCTCGGTGTCGAACGGTACGTCCACGGCCCGCAGCAGTCCGTCCCGCACCGCCCCCGCGGGGGTCCGACCGGCGACCCGGGCCAGCGTGAACTCACCGCGCACCGCCATCGCCGCCGCCACGGCGACCGCCACCGCGCCCGCGATCCCTTCCGGATGGGCGTGGGTGACCTCCGCCTGCCGCGCGGCCTGTTCGGCCGCGTGGTCGACGTCCCGGTGGAATCGCGCCCCGAGCGGGGCGACCCGCATCGCGGCACCGTTGCCGAGGCTCCCGCCCTCGAACAGCTCGGGGGCCAGCGTCCGCCAGTCGGCCGGGGACGTGAGCAGCTCGGGCAGCAGGAGGTGCATGCCGTGGCCGTACCCGCGTGCCGGATCGGCCTCGAAGGCGAGCGCGAAGTACAGCGCGAGCCGGTCCTGCTCGACATGCCCGTGGTCGTCGAGCACCCGCTGCAGCGCACGCGCCAGGGCGGTGTCATCGGTCCAGTGCCACACGGGCTCGTGCGGTGTGCGGCGCGCCCTGATCTCGTTGTACGCCTGCCGGGGCTGCCGGAAGAGCGGGAACCACCGCTCGCCGAACGCGTCCCCGAGTGCAAGGCCTTCGAGACTGCGGCGGGCGGCGGCGGGGTCCGGGGCAACGGTGGTGGAGGACATGGCCCCATCCTCCCGCCGCCCGCCCGGGGCCGTACACCTGATTTCGGCCTCGCCGCGGCCCGCCGCGGCCGCATGTGATCCTTGCTCCATGAACGATCGACGCGTCCCTTCCGTCGTCCGGCCTCCGGCGCACACGCTCTCCAGCGTGAACGGGCTGTCGGCCCTGCTCACCGACTACCACCTGCAGACGGAGGCGGAGAAGGGCCGGCCCGTCGCGGACGCGGCCGGCTTGCCCGACCGGTACCGGGCGGAGGCCGAGGATCCGGACCGCGCGTTCGCCGACGCCGCCGTGCTCGTCGCGCAGGACGGTGACACCGCCGCGGGCTGCGTCGTGGTCACCGCCCCCGTGGACGGGCGCGTGGAGATCAAGCGGCTGTGGACGGATCCGGGTTCCCGCGGCCGGGGTGTTGCCTCCGCCCTGCTCGACGCCGCGCTCGCACACGCCGCGCGGGGCGGGGCGCACACCGTCCGGCTGTCGGTGTGGCAGTGGCGCACGGGAGCCGTCTCGCTCTACGAGCGGTTCGGCTTCGTCGTCACCGCGCCGTGGGACGAGCGGGCGGGACTGATCTGCATGGAGCGAGCGGTGGCCGCTCCAACTCCCTGTACAGAGCAGGGCCGTTCGTAGATCGTTGCTGCCGTGACAGAAACGAACGGCCCGAATGACTGGCCGGGCAGCATCAGCGCACTCACCCTGTTCACCGAAATGGTGCTCGCCGACCGCGGTGTGACGCTGCTCAACGGGCCCGTGGACCGGCCCTGGGGCATCCGTACCGCCGGCTTCCGCGACCCGGGCGGCCACATCCGGGAGATCGCCCGATGACCGCGGCACAAGCCCCGTCCGACGCCCCGTCCGAGGCCCCGGACACGGCACAGTCCCCGGGCGCCGAGATCCGCGCCCTCCTGTCATCCCTGGACGGGCAGCGCCGCCATGTCCTCGGCATCCTCGAAGGGCTCGACGCCGAGGCCCTGCACATGCCCGTGCTGCCGTCCGGGTGGAGCTGTCTGGGGCTCGTCCGGCATCTGGCGCTCGACGTCGAACGGTTCTGGTTCCGCGCCGTGTTCACGGGCGACCCGGCCGTGATCGCCGCCCTCGCCGAGATCGACGACGCCTGGCAGGTGGCCCCCGACGCCGACGCCGCCGAGGTCCTCGACCTGTACCGCGCGCAGACGCGCCTCGCGGACGCCGTCATCACCACGGCCACGGCCGACGCCCCGTTGGCCTGGTGGCCCCACGAGCAGTTCGGCGACCCGCATCTGCACACGCTGCGGGACGTCCTGCTGCACGTCATCACCGAGACCGCGTGCCACGCCGGCCACCTCGACGCGGCACGCGAACTCCTCGACGGCCGGCGGTGGCTGGTCCTGACGTAGGGCGTGAGGGCCCGGCGGGGTCAACGGTCCGCTCCGCCCTCCGCTATCGCCTCCGCGACCTCCGCCACCCGCGCCCGCTCCTCCGCCTCGAAGCGCTCCCGGTCCAGCTCCTCGGCGATCTCCTCGTCCTGGGCCATCAACAGGTCCAGGTTCGAGTCGCCGAGCTCGAAGACACCCATGTCGACGTACGCCTTCTGGAGGCGCTCGCCCCACAGGCCGATGTCCTTCACACACGGGACGATGCGGCTGAACAGCAGCTTCCGGAAGAGCTGGAGGAACTCCGAGTGCTCGGAGAGGTCCTTCGCCTCCTGCTTGCCGATGCCGAAGTTCTCCAGCACCTCCACCCCGCTGAGCCGGTCGCGCATCAGATAGCAGCCCTCGATGACGAACTCCTCGCGTTCACGCAGTTCGGCATCGCTCAGCTGCTTGTAGTAGTCGCGCAGCGCCATCCGGCCGAAGGCGACATGGCGGGCCTCGTCCTGCATGACGTAGGCGAGAATCTGCTTGGGCAGCGGCTGCGTCGTGGTGTCGCGGATCATGCCGAACGCGGCCAGGGCCAGGCCCTCGATGAGGACCTGCATGCCGAGGTAGGGCATGTCCCAGCGCGAGTCGCGCAGGGTGTCGCCCAGCAGCCCCTGGAGGTTGTCGTTGATCGGGTACAGCATCCCGACCTTCTCGTGCAGGAACCGGCCGTATATCTCCGCGTGCCGGGCCTCGTCCATGGTCTGGGTCGCGGAGTAGAACTTGGCGTCCAGATCGGGGACGGACTCCACGATCCGGGCCGCGCAGACCATCGCGCCCTGCTCCCCGTGGAGGAACTGACTGAACTGCCAGGAGGTGTAGTGCTTGCGCAGCTCGCCCCGGTCCTTCTCGGTCATCTTCGCCCAGTGCGGGGTTCCGTACAGGGTGAGAGCCTCGTCGGGAGTACCGAGCGGATCGGCGGGGTCGACCTCGATGCTCCAGTCGATGCGCTTGTTGCCGTCCCACTGCTTGTCCTTGCCTTTCTGGTACAGGGCGAGGAGACGCTCACGGCCGTCGTCGTAGTCCCAGCTGAACCGGGCGGCACCCGAGGCGGGCACCGTCCACAGCGGCTGCTCGGGGGCGGTGGTGTAGAGGTCGTGTGTCGACACGGACGGCTCCTTCGCCTCGCAATGCTCCGGTAAGTCACCTGAACCCTGGCTCAGTTGGCAGGTTCACACGTTGGTAGACGCCGGGTCAACAAGTCGCGCACAAGGGATTGACGGCCTTGCTGACAAGTAGTCTCATAATGAGTGACCGTCGGTAACCCATGGGAGAGGTGCGTCCAGCCATGACGACCGTGACCGAACGCGACGTGCAGTTGCTCCGCGACGCACTCGGCCCGCTCCGCGACCGCGAGCAGATCGCCGAACGGCTCCTGGAAGCCTCCGCCAAGCACTCGTTCGACCCGGACAAGGAGCTCGACTGGGACGCGGCGGTCGAGGACGGCAAGTGGTTCTGGCCGCCCGAGCTGGTCTCCCTCTACGACACCCCGATGTGGAAGCGGATGTCGCTGGAGCAGCAGCAGGATCTGGCCCGGCACGAGTCCGCCTCGCTGGCCTCGCTCGGCATCTGGTTCGAGATCATCCTCATGCAGCTGCTGGTCCGCCACATCTACGACAAGCCCGTGGTCAGCAATCACGTCCGCTACGCACTCACCGAGATAGCCGACGAGTGCCGCCACTCGTTGATGTTCGGCCGCATGATCACCTACGGCGGGGCGCCCTGCTACCCCGTGCCGCGCCGCTACCACAATCTGGCCCGGGTGCTGAAGACCGTCTCCACGACACCCGGTTCGTTCGCGGCGACACTGCTCGGCGAGGAGATCCTCGACTGGATGCAGCGCCTGACCTTCCCCGACGAGCGTGTCCAGACCCTGGTGCGCGGGGTGACCCGTATCCATGTGGTCGAGGAGGCACGGCACGTCCGGTACGCCCGCGAGGAGTTGCGCCGCCAGATGGTGACGGCCCCGCGCTGGGAGCGCGAGCTCACCCGGGTGAGCTGCGGGCAGGCGGCCCGTGTCTTCTCCGTCTGCTTCGTCAACCCGCAGGTGTACGAGAACGTCGGCCTGGACCGGCAGGAGGCCGTGGCCCAGGTACGGGCGAGCGGGCACCGTGCGGAGGTCATGCAGTCCGGGGCCAAGCGGCTGACGGACTTCTTCGACGACATCGGTGTCCTCAACGGGGTGGGACGCAGGCTGTGGAAGAGCTCCGGCCTCCTCGCCTGAGCGCACCGGCGCTTACGCTGACCCGTATGACCCCTGCCGCAGCCGCGCCGCCCAGCCGTGCGTACCGAAGGCTCAGCGTCGAGGAACGCCGCACCCAGCTCCTGGGCGCGGCGCTCACCCTCTTCGCGCACCGGGCCCCCGACGAGGTCTCGCTCGACGAGGTCGCGACGGTCGCCGGGGTGTCGCGCCCGCTGGTCTACCGCTACTTCCCCGGCGGGCGCCAGCAGTTGTACGAGGCGGCCCTCAGGTCCGCCGCGGAGAAACTGATCATGTGCTTCGCCGAACCGGCCGTCGGCCCGCCCACGGAACGGGTGACGCGGGTCCTCGACCGCTATCTCGCCTTCGTCGACGAACACGACGCCGGCTTCAGCGCGCTGCTGCGCGGCGGCAGCGTCGCCGAGACGTCCCGGACGAGCACGATCGTCGACGAGGTACGGCGGGCGGCGGCCGAGCAGATCCTGCTGCATCTGGGCCGGGGCGCGGGCAGCGAACCCGCGCCCCGGCTGCGGATGATGGTGCGCACCTGGATCGCGGCGGTCGAAGCCGCTTCCCTGATCTGGCTGGACGAGGGGAAGCAGCCGGCCGCGGCCGATCTGCGCGACTGGCTCGTCGACCAGTTCATCGGGCTCCTCGCCGTCACGGCCGCCACGGACGCGGAGACCGCGTCGGCGGTGGCCGCACTGCTGCCGCTGGAGACCGCGGCCGGCCCGGCCGGCCGGCTGGCGGACCGGCTGGCGCCGCTGATCGGCGCGGCCGGGCATCTGCTGCCGCCTGACTGATCAGTCCGCCGGGCATCTGCCGGCGCCGGACTGATCAGTCCGCCGGGCATCTGCCGGCGCCGGACTGATCAGTCAGACTGGGGCGGTGAGAAGCGAGAACACCCCCTTCACCGGTGGCCCGCTGGACGGGCGGGTCCTGCCCGTCCTCGTCGGCGCGACCGGTCACCCGCCCAAGTGGTACGAGGTCCCGGTGCCGGCCGCCGACGGCGGACCGGCCACCGTGTACGCGTACCGCAGGGTCCCGGCCGGCCACACCAAGCGGCTGGGGATCCAGCGGGGCTGGGTGTACGAGTACGCCCCGGACGGCCGCGAGCGCCACAGCCCCAAGTGGCCCTGGTCGAAGCCGGGGTGACGAGCCCGTCGCCGCCACCCCCGATGGCCGGACTCCCGGGACCCCCTAAGATCGACGGTCTGGTCCGAGGGACGGTCACAAGGGGGTGCGCCATGGAGGCGCTGCGTCAGGACGATCCACACCGCTTCGGCCCGTACACCGTGCTGGTGCGGTTCCGTGAGACGGCCGCCGCGGTCCAGTACCTCGCGCACGGATCGGCTCCGGACGACCTCGTCGTGATCACCGCGGCCCGGCCGGCGCTGGCCGCGCTGCCCGCGTTCCGGCGGCGTTTCCAGGCGGAGTCCCGTACCGCGGACCGGCTGGCGGGCGGCTGGGTGGTGTCGCGGCTGGACACCCCTGCCGACGGGGCCGAGGACGACGACCGGCTGTGGACGGCCTCGGCGTACGTGCCGGCGCTGACCCTCGCCGAGGCGGTCGACATCGCCGGACCGCTTCCCGGACGTGCCGTGCGGATACTGGGCGCGGGCATCGCCGAGACGCTCTCCCGGGTCCACGCGACGGGGGCCGTGCTGCAGGGTCTCGCCCCCAGGACCGTACTGCTGGCCGAGGACGGTCCGCGGCTCACCGCTTTCGGACCCCTGGGCGCGGCGGCCGACGCCGAGGCGCGGCCGGGCGGCCAGCTCTCCGTACGGCTCGGCTATCTGACCCCGGAGCAGGTCGCCGGCCAGGAGGCCGGGCCGGCATCCGATCTCTTCGTACTGGGCCTGCTGCTCGCGTACGCGGCGACGGGCAGCACCCCGCTGGCGGACGGCCCGGCCGCCGAGGCCGCCGACCGGATCGCGCACAGCGAGCCCCGGCTGGACGCGGTGCCGGACGATTTGCGGGAGCTGGTCGCCAAGTGCCTGGCGAAGGACCCGGCCGACCGTCCGACCGCGGGCGCGGTGGCGGCGGAGCTGGCGCTGGAGGGTGCGGCCGGACTGGCGAAGGGCGGCTGGCTGCCCGAGCCGCTGGTGGCCGCCGTGGCCCAACAGGACTCCCGGGTACGGAAGCTGGAAGCCGCCCCGCCCGCTGCCGAGGGAGCGGTGGTCGTGGCGGACGCCCCCGACGACGTGCAGGACGCGATCCCCGCCGCCGCCGAGGACACGCCGCAGGCCGCCGCCACGCCCCCGCCCGCACCGCTCGTGCCCAGCCGCGACACCCGGACCGCACAGCTCGGGGTCATCGACCACCAGGCCCCCCGGCCCGACCGGGTCACCACCCAGCTCTCCCTGCCGCCGGGGCAACCGGGGCAACCGGGGCAACCGGGGCAACCGGGGCAACCGACGGGTATCCCCGCCGCCCCCATGACCCCGCACGCACTGCCCGCCCCCGTACCTGCGGCACCCTTCCCCGCCGCCGTTCCCCCGGCCGCCGTGAAGCCCGCCGCCGTCGACCGCCGGACCCTGCTGATCGGGGCCGCCGCCGGAGCCGCCGGGCTGCTGATCGGGGGCGGCGGGGTGCTCGCGCTCACGTCCGACGACGACGCCGGGGCCACGGTCGACGCCAAGCCCGCACCGAGCCCCAGCCGGCCGGTCGTCGCCGGACTGGCTCCGCAGCCGCGCTGGATCTACACCCACCCGGCGGCCGAACCGGCCCCCCTCACCGCCGCCCTCTGGAACGATCGGCTGCTGGTCCTGACCGGTGAGACCCATACGTCCGCCGTCGACCTGAGCACCGGGCGCAGGGTCTGGGAGAGCCCCGACGCCGCCAAGGGCCAGGCGGCCCTGCCGGCCGGCAAGGAGTCCGTCTTCGTCGCCGGCCCGTCCGAATTCCTGTGGCTGTCCGCGAAGGACGGCCGGGTGGCCCACCGGGTGGCGTACGCCGACGGGTTCGAGGACGCTCCGAACCTCTCGGTGCAGCGGATCGTCGGATCGTCCGGCCCGGAGCTCTGGTTCACCGGCTCGCACCAGGTGACCGTCAAGGCCCCCAAGCCCAAGAAGGGCAAGAAGCGCGGCAAGGACAAGCAGGTCGTCACGTCGTATCTCTTCGGGTACGACATCGAGCGGCGCAGGGAACTGTGGCGGACGCCCGTGCCCACCGGCCGCGGCCCGGCCGCGCCCGTGTACCGGCTGACGGCGGTCCGGCCGGACGCCGTCGTCGTACGGCAGGACCCGCTGACGCTCACCCCCGCCGAGGTGAAGGCCGCCAAGGGCAAGGCCCGCTTCCGCAGCTTCGACCGGAAGACCGGAAAGCTCCAGTGGACCAAGGCCTTCGGCACGGTCGCCCCCGACGCGGCGGCCATGGGCGACGCGGACGGGGTGCTCTACGCGGCGGTCGGCGACGACCTCCGCGCCTTCGAGATGCCCGGCGGCAAGCCGAAGTGGACGCTGAACGGCACACCGGACTCCCCCTTCGGGACCCCGGTCGAGGCCGGCGCGCTGCTGCACACCACCAGCCGCAACCAGGAAGTGGGCGTGGCCGACCGGGAGACCGGGAAGCTGCGCTGGAGGCGGTCCACGGAGGCGGTGGCCGGCGGATCGGCCCCCGCGGTCACGGTCAGCGGCTCGGGCGGCACGCTGCTCGCGGCGGACCCGGGGCAGGTCACCGCGTTCGCGGCAGCCGACGGGCGGCGGCTCTGGAAGTTCCAGGACATCGGGGACCAGGACCCGAAGGGCGAGAAGGTCACCGCGTCCTACCAGGTGCTGGCCTTCGGGAAGACCGCGGTCGTCCGGCGTGACCGCGTGGTCTACGCGTTCCCGGTCGACTGACCGGGCCGGCTGCGGCCCCCCGGAGCCGGACCGCCGCCTTCCGGGGGAATCGGCCCACCGCCACGCCCGGAGGTTCTTGCATCACCTGACGGTGAGTGAGCGTATGGAGGAATTGCGCTCACTCATGGGGTAGTCGCACGATTCACCCCGTTTCCGGAGGTGGTGTCGTGTCGGGCAAACTTCTGCGCTCCCTCGGGACGGCGGCGCTGGCCGCAGTCGTCGTGACCACGCCGGCCGCGGCCGTCGCGGCCCCCTCGCCGAGCCCATCGCCGAGCCCATCGCCTGCCCCCTCGCCTGCCCCCTCGCCGGGCTCCGAGGACCCCGCCGTCCCGGCTGCCGGACCCGAGGCCGCGCCCGGCAGCGTCGCCGGGCTGCTGAACCAGCTCCAGCGGCTCTACCAGGAGGCCGAGGAAGCCACCGAGACCTACAACGGGACGGCGGCCGAACTGAAGAAGCGGACCGCTCAGGCGAAGAAGCTGGACTCCGCGCTCGTCACCGCCCGCCTCTCGCTGTCCCGCAGTCACGACGACGCCGGCCGGCTGGCCCGCGAGCAGTACCAGGGCCGGTCCGACTTCTCCTCGTACCTCCAGCTGCTGCTGATGCGCGACCCCGAGCACGCCCTGGACCAGGGGCAGGTCATCCAGCGGCTGGCCGCCGGTCGGGCCGCGACGGTGAAGCGGCTCACCGGCGCCGAGAAGCGGGCCGACGAGCTGGCGAAGGAATCCCGCAAGGTACTGGACAGGCAACAGGTGCTGGCCGCACGGCAGAAGAAGGAACGCGACGCCGTCCGGTCGAGGCTGAAGGACGTCGAAGCCCTGCTCGCCACGCTCTCCGCCGACCGGCTCGCCGAGCTCTCCCGCCTCGAACAGAAGGGCACGGCCGAGGCCCAGGACGCACTGGTCGCCTCCGGCGCCCTGTCCTCGTTCCGGCCGGCGACCGCCGAGGGCGGCGAGGCGGTCCGGTACGCGATCGAGCAGGTCGGCAAGCCGTACGTGTGGGGTGCGGAGGGCCCTGACTCGTTCGACTGCTCCGGACTCACCTCGCAGGCCTGGGCGAGCGCCGGCCGCACCATCCCCCGGACCTCGCAGGAGCAGTGGCGGCAGCTGCGGAAGGTGGAGCTGAACGCCCTGCGCCCCGGCGATCTGGTGATCTACTTCCCGAAGGCGACGCACGTGGCGCTGTACATCGGCAACGGCCTGGTGGTGCAGGCGCCGCGGCCCGGCTCCCGGGTCAAGGTCTCCCCGGTGGCGTCGAATCCGCTGCTGGGCGCTGTCCGGCCCGATCCGGAGAGCGCGCCGCTGGCCACGTACAAGCCGCCGGAGCTTCCCGAGGGTGCCACCGAGGGCTCCGACGACGGATACGGGGAGTCCTCCGCACCCGAGGCGTAGGAGTCCCCGAACGCACGTCGGCCGGGCCGGGGCCCGTCGGAGGCCCTCGGAGAAACAACCTTCACGCGGTATGACCACGGCGGGACGCCGTGAGCCGCGAGGGGGAACGTCAACCCGCGACTCAAGCGCCGAGATCAATTCGATCACGTCAAGTTACTGATTGAATACTCTAGGTAGTCAGTCGCGATCGGTGCGACGACCCGGAACGGGAAGAGACCCCTCATGCGAAATGTGTTCACCAAGGCAGCCGGTGTGGCCGCCGTCGGCGTGCTCGCCTTCACCGTGGCACAGCCCTCCCAGGCCAGCACTCCGCAGCAGGGGCCGGTGCGCGCGACCGCGTCGGAAACGGCGTACTTCGCGATGACCGACATCACGCGCGAGGAGTTCGTCATCAAGCTGACGACCAGCAAGGAAATCGAGCACGCACGCGCGCTCATCAGCGGCGAAACCACCGACGAGCCCCACGTGCTCACGCGGATCATCCCCCGGCCGGCCTCCTACAACCCGCGATGGAGCTTCCAGGCGGACCCCGCCCAGACCAGCTTCTTCGACCAGGGCATTGAGGTCTGCGACTCGAGCATCCCCTACGTCGAAGACCACCTGGACGAGGTCGGCGGCCCCTTCCTGCCCGGCCGCATCTGGTGCAACTGGACCTCCCGCCTGGTCAGGGAGATTCCCAGCTCGTAATCCCGCAGGCGCCCGATGCCTCCGGGAGCTCCCGCTGGTGGGCGCCCGAAGGCCGCCCGCCCGCAGGGCGGTCTCTGCGGCAACAGGGACCGTCAGGCAGTGTCACGGGGCCCCTGACAGTCACGAAGATGTCAGGGCCCACGCAGCGCCGGCTGCTGCACCGTCTGTGGGCCGTCCGAGGACGGCCCACAGCCGTCGGTGTTCACCGACGCCAACCAGCGCTTCGCAGGTCGGTCGGCAGATCAGGCCCCGGAAACCGAAGCCAGGTACGCGTTCGTCTTCTCCGGCTCGTAGAAGAAGTTCTCGAAGTCCGCCGGGTTGTTGAACCCGTTGGCGAAGCGGTCGGCGACCGGCTGGAGCTGGCCGCCGGCGCCGATCAGGTTCAGCACGTGCTCCGGCGGAACGCCGAGCATCGCGTTCGTCCACTTCGTGACGTGCTGGGCGGTGTCCCAGTAGCGGTCGAACGTGGACTGCATCCAGTCCGCGTCGAACTCGCGGTCGCCGTGCTCGATGATCGAGTCCAGGTAGGCGTTCGCACACTTGGAGGCCGAGTTGGAGCCCTGCCCGGTGATCGGGTCGTTGGCGACGACCACGTCCGCGACGCCGAGCACCAGACCGCCGCCGGGGAGCCGGCCGATCGGCTTGCGGACGGTCGGGGCGTAACGGCCCGCCAGGGTGCCGTTGGCATCGGTCAGTTCGACCTTGGTGGCGCGTGCGTACTCCCACGGGGTGAACTTCTCCATGAGCTCCAGCGTCTTGGCGAGGTGCTCCGAGGGGTCCTTGATGCCCTGGAAGGCGTCGAGCGGCCCGCCCGGGATGCCCTCCCAGAACAGGATGTCGGCGCGGCCCGACGTGGTCAGGGTCGGCATCACGAAGAGCTCGCCGACGCCCGGGACCAGGTTGCAGCGGACCGCGTCGAACTCGGGGTGCTCGGGGCGCGGGCCCATGCCGTGGACGTACGCGACGGCCAGGGCGCGCTGCGGGGCGTCGAACGGCGAACGGGACGCGTCCCGGCCGAACATGGAGACCAGCTCGCCCTTGCCGGCCGAGACCATCACCAGGTCGTAGGTGCGGGAGAAGTAGTCCAGGTCGGACACGGCCGCACCGTGGATGACGAGCTGTCCGCCGCGCTGGGCGAAGGTGTCCATCCAGCCGGCCATCTTCACGCGCTGGTCCACGGACTGGGCGAAGCCGTCCAGCTTGCCGACCCAGTCGATGGCGCGCGAGGAGTCGGGCGCGGCGACCGAGACGCCGAGGCCCTCGATGCGCGGGGCCTGGGACTCCCAGAAGTTGAGCTGGTAGTCCCGCTCGTGCTGGAGCGCCGTGTGGAACATGCACTGTGTCGACATGACCCGGCCGGAGCGGATCTCGTCGGCCGTGCGGTTGGACATGAGGGTGACTTCGTAGCCTCTGGACTGCAGTCCGAGGGCGAGCTGGAGCCCGGACTGGCCGGCTCCGACTATGAGTATCTTCCGCATCGCGGTTCTCCGTTGTGTGTGACTATGCCGGGGTGGCGTCGAGCGCGTGGCCCACCAGGGCCAGCAGCGACTCGACGACGGTGATCCTGTTACGCGCGTCCATGATCACAACAGGCACGTGCGGGGGGACAGTCAGGGCCTCCCGGACATCCTCGGCCTCGAACCCGGGTGTTCCCTCGAAGTGGTTGACGGCCACGATGTACGGCAGCCCGCAGCTCTCGAAGTAGTCGAGGGCGGGGAAGCAGTCGGCGAGCCGGCGGGTGTCGGCCATCACGACCGCGCCGATCGCGCCGCGTACCAGGTCGTCCCACATGAACCAGAAACGCTGCTGGCCCGGTGTGCCGAAGACGTACAGCACCAGGTCGTCGTCGAGCGTGAGGCGGCCGAAGTCCATGGCGACGGTCGTGGTGACCTTGTCCGGCGTCGCGCTGAGGTCGTCGGTCTCCTCGCTGGCCTGGGTCATCATCGCTTCGGTCTTCAGCGGGGTGATCTCGGAGACCGAGCCCACGAAGGTGGTCTTGCCCACGCCGAAGCCGCCCGCGACCACTATCTTCGTGGCGATCGGGGCCCTGGTGTGATCGAGCTGCCAGGCCTGGAGCGATTCCTCGGCCTGGTCCTTCGGCCCCGGCTGACGCGGGGCGAACAGCGGCGACTCAGAGACGACGGAGTCCATTGAGCACCCTTTCGAGCAGTGCGCGGTCGGGCTGGCCGGTGCCGTGACCGGTTCCGTACACGCGGATCTTTCCCTGGTCGGCCAAGTCGCTGAGCAGCACCCTGACGACGCCGAGCGGCATCTTCAGCAGGGCCGAGATCTCCGCGACGGTACGCATCCGGCGGCAGATCTCGACGATGGCCTGGAGCTCCGGCATGACGCGCGAGGCCAGGTTGCCGTTGGTCAGTTCGCGGCGCTCGTCGGGCGCTTCGAGCGCGGCGACGAAGGTCTCGACGAGCAGCACGTGGCCGAAGCGGGTACGGCCGCCGGTGAGCGAGTACGGGCGCACCCGCGCGGGCCGTTTGTCGGCCCCGCGCACGGGGAGCCTGCGGGCGGGTTCAGCAGCAGCGGGGATCACTGGGCGCTCTCCATCGATTTGCGCAGCTCACTGCGGAGTTCGGGGGTGAGTACGTGTCCGGCACGGCCGACGAAGAGCGCCATGTGGTAGGCGATGACGCTCATGTCGCAGTCGGGTGTGGCGTGCACACCGAGCAGCGAGCCGTCGCTGATCGACATGACGAAGACGCTGCCTTCGTCCATGGCGACCATGGTCTGCTTGACGCCGCCGCCGTCCATCAGCTTCGCGGCGCCGACGGTGAGGCTGCCGATGCCGGAGACGATGGTGGCCAGGTCGGCGCTGGAGCCGCGGGGGCCGTCCTGCCGACCGGTCACCTGGGCGTTCTGGTGTCCGGGGTCGGAGGAGAGCAGCATGAGTCCGTCGGACGAGACGACGGTGACCGAGTGGACCCCTGGCACCTCCTCCACCAGATTGCTCAGCAACCAGTGAAGGTTCCGGGCCTCGGTGCTCAGCCCGAATGTGCTGGGCGCAGTCAACTGCGTGCCTCCTCGACTGTGTCCCCCGTCTCTCCGGTTCGGCCGTCGGTACGGCCTGCCGGCTCAGTGTGCTCGGTACGTGTGGCGCCTGTGGCCGGGGCGGTGGCCTCGGCGATCTCCGCCTCGACGTCCCGGCGGCCGTTCTTCGCGCCCTGGTGGAAGCCGCCGAGCCGGCGGCGCAGGGCCTCCTTGTCCACGCTGCCCGTGCGCTCGGGTGCGGGGGCCGCCGCGGGCTTGACCACCTTGGGGGTGCGCTTGGGCAGCCCCTTGTCGGTGATGCGCTCGGGCTGCGGTTCCGGCTCGGGGTGGCGCGGTCCCGGCAGGGCGTCGGCCACGGGGGTCGCGACGGGGGCGGAGGCCGCCGGGGCGGGCTCGGGGGCCGGGGAGTCGAGCGACGGGCCGGGGTGCGGCTGCGCACCCTCGTCGGCGGCGCGCTCGTGACGGTCGGGGCCTATGGCGTAGGGCCCGGCGTCGGCCGTGGGCTCCGGGCCGTCCCCGAAGGCGGGGGCGTGGGTGAACTCGGGTACGTCCTCGAATTCGGGCACCCGCGGGAGCCGGACCTGCATCGTGGTCTCGGCCTCGCTCTCCACGGGCAGCACCGGCAGTACGGGCTCGGGGCCCTGCGCGGGCTCGGGCTCGGGCGCGACCGGGGGTGCGTGGTCGGGGGCGGCGAGGGCCCCGGCCTCCGGTCCCGGCGAGGGAAGGGCTGCCGGGCCGGCGTCGGCGATCGTCTGCTCGGCGGCCGCGATCAGCGGGTCGCCGGGCAGGGCGAGGGTGCGGCGCGGCAGGGCGTTGGAGTTGGCCTCGGCGACCGATCCGGGGAGGTTCAGCGTGGGCGCGTCGCCGAGGGCCGTGACCGGCGGCGGGGTCGCGGCCGGGGGCGCCTTCGGGAGCAGGGCCTGCGGCAGCACGACGACCGCGGTCACCCCGTTGCCCTTCTGCTCACGCAGCTGGACCCGTACGCCGTGGCGCGCGGCGAGCAGCGAGGTCACCTGGAGGCCGAGACCGGCCCCGTCCGCGCTCTGCTCGCCCGCCTCGAAGCGCGACGGGTCGCCGAGGCGGGTGTTGAGCTCGCCCATCCGTACGGACGACATGCCGATGCCCTCGTCCTGCACGGAGAGCATCACCTCGCCGGTCTCCAGCAGCCATCCGGAGAGCTGGACATGGGAGTCCGGCGGGGAGAACGAGGTGGCGTTCTCCAGGAGTTCGGCGACGAGGTGGCTGAGGTCGTCGGCGGCGAACCCGGCGATCTGGGCGTGCGGCGGCAGGGACTGGATGGTGACCCGCTCGTACCGCTCGATCTCGCTGACAGCGGCGCGCAACACGTCGACCAGCGGGATCGGCCCCGGGTGCCCGTGTCCGTGCTCGGCGCCCGCGAGAACCAGCATGTTCTCGCTGTGGCGGCGCATGACGGTGGCCATGTGGTCGAGCTTGAACAGCGTGCCGAGCCGCTCCGGGTCCTGCTCGCGCTCCTCCAGGGACTCGATGACGCCGAGCTGGCGTTCGACGAGACCGAGGGTGCGCAGCGAGAGGTTGACGAAGGTGTGGTGGACGGTGTTCTTCAGCTTCTCCAGCTGGGCGGCCAGATCGGCGGTGTGGACCTGGAGTTCGGCGCGCTGGAGGGTGAGGGCCTCGCGGCCGGCGATCAGTTCGCCGCGCTCGCTCTCCAGCTTCTCGAACCGTCCGTTGAACTCGTGGAGCAGTCCGTGCAGTCGGCCGTGCAGGGCGTTGATGGACCGGACGACCTGGGCGAACTCGTCGTTGCGGCCGGTGTAGCGGACCGGTTCGGCGGTCTCGGGTTCCGCGGCGAGGCGGCCGGCGCCGATGCGCAGGACGGCGAGCGGCTGGGTGAGGGTGCGGGCCACGGCGGTGGAGACGCCGACGGCGATGAGCAGACAGCCGCCGAGCAGCGCGATCCGCAGTTCGAGCGCGGTGACGTCGTCGTCGCGCAGCTGCTCCAGGCGCTGCACCTGGGCGGTGCCGAGGGCGGACTCGACGCCGCGCATCCGGTCGATCCGGGCGGAGAGTGCCGCCTGGAGCTTCTTGCTGCTGGTCTTCTGATCGGACTCGGAGAGCTCGGGGCGGTCGGTGAGCCCGGCGAGGTACTTCTCCGCGCTGTTGACCTCGGGGCCGGTGACGGTGGTGGCCAGCTTGTCGCGGGCGGTGGCACCGGCGGCCTGGTCGAAGTCGGAGAGGGCCGAGAGCTCGCCGACCCGGTACTGCTGGGCGGCGCCGCTCAGCTCGTCGCGGGTGCGGTCCTCCTTGGTCTCGCCCTCGTCCTGGGTCTGGACGGGCAGACCGGTGAACGGGTCGATCTGCGGGGCGGCCGGTTCCTTGCGGGGGACGGCCAGCGCGGCGAGCAGCAGCCCGCGGGTGGCGGAGGCCTGTTCGGTGGCCCGGCCGAGCGCGAGCGGGGCGCGGACCGACTCGGCGGCGCGCGGCGGGGTCCCGTCCGCGAGTTCGTCGGCGAGGTCCTGGAGCTTGGAGATGACCTCGGTGTACGCCTGGTGGGCCTCCAGCGCCGTGCCCTTGCCGCCGATGGCGTCGCGACGCAGGGAGGGGATGGTGGAGAGGTCGCGGCGCAGGACCGCGGAGGCCGCGTCCCTGATCTCGTCCACCTGCTGGTCGACGCGGGCGCTGCGGCTTCCCGCGGCACCGCTGGTCGAGCCCAGCTTGCCCTCCCGGCCGCCCGCGATGAAGGCGGTGACCTCGTCGCGCTCGTCGGCGAGGGAGTGCGCGAGCGCGATGGCCTGCTGGTTCAGCTCCGCGAGGGTGACCAGCCGCTGTGAATCGGTCAGGTCGGAGGAAGCACTCAGGGCCGCCGGCGCTCCCGCGGCTATGACGGTGATCCCGACGACCGCGACGCCCGCGACGAGCCGGCTGCGGACGCGCACGGTGCGCCCGCTCTCAGCCGGCGCCGAAGACGCCACCTCGGAACCGCTGTGCTTGCTGCCCTTGCTCCGAGGCCGCTTCTTCTGCACCGGTGCTCGCAATCTTGACTCGTCCGCCCTTGAAGCAGAGGTGACGCTCGGTCACGTGAACGAGCGCCCCGACCCCTGGTACGGCTTCTGACCATTCCAGTGCTTTTGAGAGGGGGGCGCGCATCAACCGCTCCGCCACTCGAAGGAGTGAACATCACTCCCGAGTTGACGAACAAGTCTCCCCACGGGCCCCCGACGGCACACCCGGGCGTCTGGCTGGATCTTCCGGGCAGGCTTTGGCAGGATGCCCGCCCGCACACTTCCCGGAGTGAATCCTTCCGCTCCACCTGCCCTTCTGACCTGCTGGTACGGGCCAATCCCCGCTCCGTGCAGGCTCCGTGAAGGCATCGTGCAGACTGACTGAATGCGCATCGAACTCGCCACCGCCGCCGGTCTCGCCGAACGCCCGAACGAGGACTGGGTGGCCACCGTCCTTCCCGCCTCCGGCCAGGGTGGGGGGCTCGTCCTGCTCGACGGGGTGACCCCGCCGCAGGGCGACGACGGTTGTGCGCACTCGGTCCCCTGGTTCACCGCACGGCTCGGCGGCGCCCTGGTCGAACTGTCGGGTTCGCGGCGGGATCTGACCCTGCGGGAGATCCTCGCGGAGTCCATCCGGCGCACCGCCGACGCACACCGCACCGTGTGTGACCTTTCTCACGTGCGTACGCCACAGGCGACTGTCGTCCTGGTGCGTTGGGACGAGACGGAGATCGAGCACCTGGTGCTGTCCGACTCGGTGCTGCTCCTCGAGTCACCCGGAGGCGCCGTCAGCGCCCTGCTGGACGACCGCCTCGACCGGCTGCCGCCGGGCTCCCTCGCCTCCGAGGCGATCGCCGACGCCCAGGTGCGGAACAAGGAGGGCGGCTTCTTCACCGCCGCCGCCGACCCGTCCGTGGCGGACCGCGCGGTCGCCGGGCGCACGCCGCGCGCCGAGGTGCGGGCCCTCGCCGCGATGACGGACGGGGCGAGCCGCTGGACGGAGATGTTCGGCGAGGGCGACTGGACGGCCTGCCTCGGGGTGCTCCACAAGGAGGGTCCCCAGGGCCTGATCGACCGGGTCCGGGCCCTGGAGGACGCGGACACGGACCGTACGCACCTGCGGCGGAGCAAGCTGCACGACGACGCGACGGCGGTCTACGCGCAACTGTGAACCGCCCGGCGTCCCGCGGCGCGCCCCCCGTCAGCCCGACCCGGCCCGCAGCGCGCCCCGCGCCGGCCCGGCTCAGCCCTCGGCGCGGGCGTTCAGCTGGTGCAGCAGCCGGGCCAGTTCCGCCACCTCGGCACGGTCCCAGTCGGCGAGATTGCGCACATAGCGGTCGCGGCGCGCGTCCCTGACACTGCGGAAGCGGGCGAGGCCCTCGTCCGTGAGGTGGACGAGGAAGGCCCGCCCGTCGGCCGGATCGGGCTCGCGCGCCACCAGCCCGAGGACTTCCAGGGCGCGCAGTTGACGGCTCATGGTGGCCTTGCCGACACCGAAGTACGAGGCGAGGTCGGTGGCCCGCTGACGGCCGGCCGATTCCAGGCGTACGAAGAGTCCGTAGGCCGCCGCCTCCAGCTCGGGGTGCACCTCGCGCGCCATTTCGCCGGAATTGGCCCGTGCGCGACGCAGGAAGACCGCCAACTCCAGCTCCAGGGCCAGGAATTCGTGGTCCACACCATTTCCTGCGGTTGCGCCGGGTTCACTCCCGCTTTCGCTCCCGTGCACGTCAACACCCCTCATGAGCTTTCCCGCCACTGAAAGTTTCTTTCACCGCTGGTCATCACCGCAGCTCCACCAGTATTTCGCAGGAGTAGACCAACGGCACCGCCCAGGCCCTCTTCCGCCACCCGGGTCTACGTGCGTAGCGTCATGCATGGCATGTTCACACCATGGCATGCCATCAGGGGTGTGTCCGCCGCGCCCCCGGTCAGCAGATCCCCCCCACCGAGGCCTCGGAGGCACGCAATGCCCGTGCACAGATCCGGCTCCAAGACAGCCCGTCGCTCGCGCTTCGCAGCGGCGGGAACTCTGCTCGCAGCTCTCTCCCTCCTTGTCGCCCTGCCCGGCGCCGCCGGCGCGGCCCCCACCGCCGGGGACCCCACGAAGCCCGCCCGGGGCACAGCCACGATGGGCATGGGCGTCGTCGCCCACGACGGCCAGGGCGGACTGCCCACCACCCGCGCGGTCCAGACCGAGGGCGTGGACGTGAGCGGCCACCAGAACGCCGTGGCCTGGTCCACGCTCTGGAGCAGCGGCGTCAAGTGGGCCTACGTCAAGGCCTCGGAGGGCACGTACTACACGAACGAGGACTTCGCCCAGCAGTACAACGGTTCGTACAACGTCGGAATGATCCGCGGCTCGTACCACTTCGCCACCCCGGACACCACGAGCGGCGCCGTCCAGGCCAACTACTTCGTGGACCACGGCGGCGGCTGGTCCAAGGACGGCAAGACGCTTCCGGGCGTGCTCGACATCGAGTGGAATCCGTACGGAGCACAGTGCTACGGCAAGACCGCGGCCGGAATGGTCTCCTGGATCCGCGACTTCGTGAACACCTACAAGGCACGCACCGGGCGCGACGCGGTCATCTACACCGCGACCAGCTGGTGGCAGACCTGCACGGGCAACAACGCGGGCTTCGGCGCCACCAACCCGCTCTGGGTGGCCCGCTACAACACCACGGTCGGCACACTCCCGGCCGGCTGGGGCTTCTACACGATCTGGCAGTACACCTCGTCCGGCCCGACGGTCGGCGACCACAACCACTTCAACGGCGCCCTCGACCGCGTACAGGCGATGGCCAACGGCTAGGACCCCTCGGCCGGATCACGTCGGCCTCGCGGGCCGATCCGGACGAAGCTCCTGACCCCTCCGCCGCCGGCAGCCGCCCGGCAGTCCTTCCCCACAGAGCCCGGTGACGCACCCGTCGCCGGGCTCTGTCCCGTCCACCGCCCCGACCAGGCACGATGCCGTCGCAGCCTCACACCCTCCCCCTATACATGCCGTGTATACGTGATGTGTATAGTCCATGCAGTCCGCACATAAGTGCGACTTAAGCAACGAGGGAGTGACCCGCCTTGCCCACTAGGACGAAGTCGATCGGTACGGGGTTGGCCGTCGCTCTTGTGACGGCGCTCACGCTGACACTGAGCGGCTGCTCGATGGAGACCACGGCCCCCGGATCCGCCCGCGGCGACGCCGGATCGGACGCCAAGGGCTCCTTCGGCCCGGTGGACTGCCGCAAGGCCAAGTGCATCGCGCTCACCTTCGACGCGGGCCCGGCCGAGGACACCCCCCACCTGCTGGACATCCTCAAGAAGGAGAAGGTCCACGCGACCTTCTTCCTGCTGGGCAAGAACCATGTGAAGAAGCACCCCGACACCGTCCGCCGCATCGCGGCGGAGGGGCACGAGGTGGCCAACCACACCTGGTCGCACGAGATCCTGACGGACAAGAAGCCCGCGGAGATACGCGCCGAGCTGGAGAAGACGCAGGACGCGATCGAGGCGATCACCGGCAAGAAGCCGCGACTGATGCGCCCGCCGCAGGGCCGCACCGACGACACGGTCTCCGGGATCAGCAAGGACCTGGGCCTGTCCCAGATCCTGTGGAGCGCCACCGCCAAGGACTACTCGACGACCGACTCCGCACTGATCAAGAAGCGGATACTCGACCAGGCGAGCAAGGACGGCATCATCCTGCTGCACGACATCTACAAGGGCTCGGTCCCCGCCGTGCCGGGCATCATCAAGGAGCTGAAGAAGCGCGGCTACACCTTCGTGACGGTGCCCCAGCTCATGGCGCCCGCCGAGCCGGTGCCGGGGACCATCTACCGCCCGTAGGACCTCCGGTACGCGAAACGGCCCGCCTCCCCCGCATGGGGGTGACGGGCCGTCCGTACCGGCCGTGTCCGTGGTGCCACGTCCGTCACGCCGCGGCCGGGATCCTCCGCTCCGCCGGGGCCGTGGCCGGGGCGAGGGCGATCTCCAGGACCTGGCGGACGTCCGTGACCGGGTGGACCTCCAGCGTGTCCAGCACCTCGGCGGGGACGTCGTCCAGGTCGGCCTCGTTGCGCTGGGGGATCACCACGGTGGTGATGCCCGCGCGGTGGGCGGCCAGCAGCTTCTGCTTCAGGCCGCCGATCGGCAGCACCCGTCCGGTCAGCGACACCTCACCGGTCATCGCCACATCCGTACGGACCAGCCGTCCGGAGAGCAGCGAGGCCAGCGCGGTCGTCAGGGTGATGCCCGCACTCGGGCCGTCCTTGGGGACCGCGCCCGCCGGGAAGTGGATGTGCACGCCCCGGTCCTTGAGGTCGGCGACCGGCAGCTCCAGTTCCGCGCCGTGCGAGCGCAGGAAGCTCAGCGCGATCTGCGCGGACTCCTTCATGACGTCGCCGAGCTGACCGGTCAGCGTCAGTCCGGACGCCCCGGTCTCCGGGTCGGCGAGCGACGCCTCCACGAAGAGCACGTCACCGCCCGCCCCGGTCACCGCGAGCCCGGTGGCCACGCCCGGCACCGCGGTGCGGCGCCCGGCCGGGTCCTGGGCGGACTCGGGGACGTGGTGCGGCCGGCCGATGAGACCACGCAGGTCCTCGTCGGTCACCGTGAACGGCAGCTCGCGGTCGCCCAGTTCGTGCTGGGCCGCGACCTTGCGCAGCAGCCGGGCGACGGAACGCTCCAGGTTCCGGACACCGGCCTCCCTCGTGTACTCGCCGGCCAGCTTGCGCAGGGCGGACTCGTCGAGGGTGACCTCTTCCTTCTCCAGACCGGCCCGCTCCAGCTGGCGCGGGAGCAGGTGGTCGCGGGCGATGACGACCTTCTCGTCCTCGGTGTAGCCGTCGAGCCTGACCAGTTCCATCCGGTCGAGCAGGGCCTCCGGGATGGCGTCCAGGACGTTGGCGGTGGCGAGGAAGACGACGTCGCTGAGGTCGAGTTCGACCTCCAGGTAGTGGTCGCGGAAGGTGTGGTTCTGTGCCGGGTCGAGCACTTCGAGGAGGGCCGCGGCGGGGTCGCCGCGGAAGTCGGAGCCGACCTTGTCGATCTCGTCGAGCAGGACGACCGGGTTCATCGAACCGGCCTCCTTGATGGCGCGGACGATGCGGCCGGGGAGTGCGCCGACGTACGTACGCCGGTGGCCACGGATCTCCGCCTCGTCCCGGACACCGCCGAGTGCGACGCGGACGAACTTGCGGCCCATGGCGTGCGCCACGGATTCACCGAGCGAGGTCTTTCCGACCCCGGGCGGCCCGACCAGGGCCAGCACCGCACCGCCGCGACGCCCGCCGACCACACCCAGCCCGCGATCGGCGCGCCGCTTGCGCACCGCGAGGTACTCGGTGATGCGCTCCTTCACGTCCTGCAGGCCCGCGTGTTCGGCGTCGAGGACCTCCTGGGCGCCCTTGATGTCGTACGCGTCCTCGGTCCGCTCGGTCCAAGGCAGTTCGAGGACGGTGTCGAGCCAGGTCCTGATCCAGGAGCCCTCGGGACTCTGGTCGGAGGAACGCTCCAGCTTGTCGACCTCCTTGAGCGCGGCCTCGCGGACGTGCTCGGGAAGGTCGGCGGCCTCGACGCGTGCCCGGTAGTCGTCCGACTCGTCCTCCGGGTCGCCGTTGAGCTCGGAGAGCTCCTTGCGTACGGCATCGAGCTGGCGCCGCAGCAGGAACTCGCGCTGCTGCTTGTCGACGCCCTCCTGGACGTCCTTGGCGATGGACTCGGCGACGTCCTGCTCGGCGAGGTGCTCGCCGAGCCACTGGATGGCGAGCTTCAGCCGGGCGACCGCGTCGGCGGTCTCCAGCAGCTGCACCTTCTGGGCCGTGGTGAGGAAGGGTGAGTAGCCGGAATTGTCGGCGAGCGCGGAGACGTCCTCGATCTGCTGGACCCGGTCCACGACCTGCCAGGCGCCACGCTTCTTCAGCCAGCTGGTGGCGAGCGCCTTGTACTCCTTGACCAGCTCGGCGGCGGCTCCGGGGAGGGGTTCGGGGACGGAGACGTCGACCCGGGTCCCCTCCACCCAGAGGGCGGCACCGGGACCGCTGGTCCCGGCCCCGATCCGCACGCGGCCACGGCCGCGGATGAGCGCGCCGGGGTCGCCGTCGGAGAGCCGTCCGACCTGCTCGACGGTGCCGATGACACCGATCCCGGTGTACGAGCCGTCGATGCGCGGGACGAGCAGCACCTCGGGCTTGCCGCCGCTCTCGCCGGCCGCGGCCTGGGCGGCCTCGACGGCAGCGCGCACCTCGGTGTCGGACAGATCCAGAGGAACCACCATTCCGGGCAGCACGACCTCGTCGTCGAGCGGCAGCACAGGCAG
Source organism: Streptomyces sp. NBC_00464 (assembly GCF_036013915.1). Classification (NCBI taxonomy): domain Bacteria; kingdom Bacillati; phylum Actinomycetota; class Actinomycetes; order Kitasatosporales; family Streptomycetaceae; genus Streptomyces; species Streptomyces sp. NBC_00464. The sequence continues at coordinate 2,009,336 of NZ_CP107899.1, forward strand.
GGTCAGCGGTGTGACGGCGTTGGACTCAGTAGCCATGATCTCCCCTTCGGCACTCAAGTTGAGCTATGAAGACTCAATGCTTGTGAGCCGCTCAATGTTCCCCTGGGTGCGTTCGCTGTGAGCGATCGCGGTACGGCTGCCGCTGGGTGCCCTGTGTGCAACACCGGTCACCACCCTCGTAGTCCCCGCGACCCCACTGGCCCGCGTACGCGAAATCCTGTGGAGGCCTTCGGTGGCGCAGGACAGGATGGCGCCATGACCGATTCCGCGCTTCCCTCGCATGCCCTCCTCGTCGTGGACGTCCAGAAGGCCGGGGTCACCGGGGACAGGGCGGTGCCCGGGGCGGCCGGACTCCTGGAGCGGACCGCCGACCTGATCGCGCGGGCCCGACAGAGCGGCGCGCTCGTCGTCCACCTCCAGAACGACGGCGCCCCCGGCGCGGGCGACGAGCCCCACACCCCGGGCTGGGCGCTCCACCTGCCCGTCGAGGAGGGCCCCACGGAGTCCGTGATCCGCAAGACCCGGGACGACGGCTTCGCCGGTACACCGCTGGGCTCCTTGCTGAGCGGGGCGGGCGTCGGGGCGGTCGCCGTCTGTGGCGTGATGTCGGAGATGTGCGTCCAGGCGACGGCCCGCACGGCCCTGGCCCTGGGCTACCGGGTCGTCCTCCCTCACGACGCGCACGCGACGCAGGACGTCCCCGCAGCTCCCGGGATCAGCGAGGCGGTTCCGGCCGCCGTGGTGTCCCGGGTCGCGGCGTGGGCGATCAGCGGGGATGCGGACGTCACGACGGCGGCCGCGGACGTGACGTTCGGGGCGCCGCCGCAGCCGTAGCCGTGGTCATGCGGATGCGGGCTGGTCAGGGGTCTGGCGGGACGGGCAGAGTGCCGGTATGAACGACGACCGAGGGCTGAACCGGGACGGCACGATCGCACGGGAGGGCTCGCTGAGCCGGGTCCAGGAGGAGTTCGCGCCTGCCTGTTGCTCCCGCGCTGGCACAAGCAGGCCGCCGAGGCCACCACGGACGCCGAACGCCGCGCCCTGAGCCGCCGCGCTGCCCGCCGGATCGTCCGTACGGGCTTCACCCCGGTCATGCCGCAGTGGGGCGGCTGGACCAGTGACCTGGCCGAGTCCGCCGAGCTCTTCGCCCGCTACTACCCGCATCTTCCCGAGCGGGCCGGGCAGATGCGGGTGGCCGCGCGCACGGGCCGCACCCCGACCGCCGATCCGGCCGTCCTGTCCCTGCTCGTCGACGACCTCGCCCCCTGGCTGGCGGCCGAACACATCGCGGTGCACGGCGAGAAGGCCCCACGCCCCTGTCCGCGTCCGCTTCCGCATGCGCCGCGCGTGAACCGACTCGCGTCCGGCCCCCGATAGAGGAGGTGTGAGCCACTTGCGCCCCGCGGGGAACGACCGGAACGACGAGGCGCTGCTGCGTGCCGTCGCACAGGGGGACACGACCGCTCTGGCCGCGCTCTACGACCGGCACGCCGGCTGGCTGCTGGCCCGGCTGAACCGGCGGTGCGCGGACCCCGAGACCGTACGGGAGGTGCTCCAGGACACGTTCGTCACGGCCTGGCGCTCCGCCGGTACGCACCGGGGCGCCGAGGCCGGCGGCTGGCTCTGGGTGATCGCCGCCCGCCGGCTGGTCGACGCGCAGCGGACCCGGGCCAGGACGGAGCGCGTGGCGCAGGCCGAGCAAGCCGGTGGCGCGGAGTGGACGGCCGCCGTGCCGTCCGCCGAGGACCGGGTCCTGGCCGGTCTGGAGTACGGCGACGTCGGTGCCGCGCTCGACCGGATCTCGCCGGAACTCCGGGAGGTCCTGCGGGCGACGGTCATCGACGGGCTGACCACCCGGGAGGCCGCCCGGCTGCTCGGCATACCGGAGGGCACGGTCAAGACCCGGGCCATGCGGGCCCGGCGCGAGCTGCGGGCGGCACTGGACCGGCTGCTTGTGGAGAACGGTCCCTTGGGAGGCACGGCATGACGGCCTGGCATGTGGGAGACGAACTGGCCGGGCGGTACGCGGCGGGGACCGCCGCCGAGACCGACGCCTGGTCGCTGGAGAAGCACGTCGAGTCGTGTGCGCTCTGCGCGGCCCGGGTGTCTGCGGCGGTACGCGGCCGGGGGGCCGCGGCACCGCTGCTGGAGGGGGTGCGCGCGGCGGTGCTCGAAGCCGCGGCGGCGCAGCCGGTGCGGGGGCGCTCGTGGTGGCGGGCCCGGGTGCGGGGGCGCCCGCGGTTGCCGGTGCCGGGGCCCGCCACCCGGGCCGGCCGGTTGCTGTGGGCCGCCGGGCCCGCCCTGCGCGGGTCATGGGCGGCGGCGCTGGTGCTGGTGGCGCTCGGGTCCGTCGCGCTGGCGTACGGGGGCGGGCTCGGCGGCTCGGCGCGGCCGCTGCTCCTGGTCGTCGCGCCGGTGCTGCCGCTCGCCGGGGTCGGCGTCTCGTACGGGCGCTCCGCCGACCCGATGCACGAGATCGCCGCGACGACGCCGGGCGGCGGGCTGCGGCTGCTGTTGATCAGGACCGCCGCGGTGCTCGCGGTGACCGTCCCGGTGCTCGCCCTTGCCTGGGCGGCGCTGCCCGCTTCGGCTGCCGGTCCGGGGGCCGTGGCGTGGCTGCTGCCTGGCCTCGCCATGACGCTGGGGGCGCTGGCGCTCGGCTCGTACGTCGGCTGCCGCACCGGCGCCTCGTCCGTCGCCGGGTGCTGGGCCGTCGCCGTCGTCGTACCGACGTTCACCACATCGCCTTCGGGACTCGACGCGCCGCTGGCGGCCGGTGCCCACTACTTCGCGGGGCCCGCCGCCCAGGGTGCCTGGGCTGCCGCGGCCGTGCTCTGCGCCGGGCTGCTGGCCCTGCGCCGCAGATCCTTCGACCACCTGGAGACATCATGAGCGTGACCGCGTGAACAGCACGGTCAGGGTTTCGGGACTGACGGTCCGCCACCGTCGCACGACCGCGCTGGACGCCGTCGATCTCGACTTCGCGCCCGGCGTGCACGGCCTCCTCGGGCCGAACGGCGCCGGCAAGACGTCGCTGATCAGGGTGGTGTCGACGGCCGTCGCACCGGCCTCCGGGCGGGTCGAACTGCTCGGCAGCCAGGTGGGTGCGGACGCGGACCACCGCAGCCGCGCGGCGGTCCGGCGCAGGCTCGGCTATCTGCCGCAGGAGTTCGGCTACTACCCGGGCTTCACCGTCCGCGAGTTCGTCGCCTATGTGGCGTGGCTCAAGGAGATGGACGGCGCCCTGATCGCGGGCGCCGTGGAGCGTGCGGTGGACCGGGTGGGCCTGACGGACCGCATCGATGCCCGGATGAAGACCCTGTCGGGCGGGATGGTCCGGCGCGTGGGCATCGCGCAGGCGATCGTCAACGAACCGGAGCTGCTGCTGCTCGACGAGCCGACCGCCGGGCTCGACCCGGAGCAGCGGGTGGAGTTCCGCGCGCTGATGCGGGAGCTCGGCGAACGGGCCACGGTCATCCTCTCCACGCACCTGGTCGAGGACGTGGTCACGGCCTGCGCCGATGTGACGCTGGTCGAGGCGGGCCGAATCGCGTACCGGGGGACGACGGCCGAGCTGGCGGCCCTGGGCAGCGACGGGGACCGGCTCGACGGCAGCCCCATCGAGCGCGGCTACACCGCGGCCCTGCTCACCCACCGTTCGACGGCGGCCGCCCGATGACGACGACCGACAACTCCGTTGCCCGGAAAGAGGAGCAGGACGCCTCCGGGTCCGCCCGCTCCCCCGTCGCCGCGTACCGGCCGACGCTCCTCGCGCTGCGGACCGAGCTGCGCCGCGGCATCGCGCCGTGGACCGGTGTCTGTACGGCGGTCATGCTCGCCGTCACCATGGCGGCCAAGGCCGATACCTGGCAGGGGAGCTGGGGCGAGACCCAGGGACTGCTGCATTCCGGCGCCACCCTGCTCGTCGGCCCGCTGGTGGCGGCCGCCTCCTGCTGGCAGGGCGCCCGCGAGCACCGGCGCTCGACCACCGAACTCTGGCTCTCCACCCCGCGCCCCAGGTCGACGCGGGCCGTGGTGGCCGCGCTGCCGCTCGCGCTCTGGGCGGTCGCCGGGTATCTCGTCGCGCTGGCCGCCTCGCTGCTGGCCACCTGGCCGTACGCCGGGGGCGGGAGTCCGTTCCCGTCCTTCGCCGTCGCGGACAGCGCCTTCCTGGTGGCCGTCGGACTGGTCGGGTTCGTCGTCGGGCAGCGGTGCCGGTGGCGGCTGGCCGCGCCCGTTCTCGCCGCGCTGCTGTATCTCGTGCTGGGGGTGCCGAGCTACTCCGAGTCCTCGGCCCAGTTCCTCGACCCGGCCGTGCAGTACGCGCTCGACGGGTCGCTGCCCGTGTGGTGGTTCGCCCCGGCGATGGTGGCCTGGACCTGCGGTCTCGCCCTGGCCGCTCTGATCGCCCATGCGGCCAGGCGCCGGTTCCTCGCCGTCGTACCGCTCGCCCTGGCGGCTACGGTCGCCGCGCTGATCGTGGACACCGGCCCCGGTCTGCTGCGGGAGGACCCGGCCACGGACCGCGTCACCTGCACGGACGGCACCCCGCAGCTCTGCCTGACCGGGTACGACGGGCCTCTGCTGCCGCAGGTCTCCCAGGCACTGTCCGGGCTGCTCGGCCGGCTGGACGGAGTGCCGGGGGCGCCGGTCCGCTATGTGGACCAGGAGACGCGGCCGGGCTCCGGTGCTGCCTGGATGCCGACGCCGAACCTCGGCTGGTACCTCCTGCGAGGACGGCTGCAGCATGCGGAGGACTTCGCCTGGCAGGTGGCCTACCGGTTGGCGAACCGGGAGTGCCCGGACGCCGTCCACACCGGCCGGGTGACGGCGACCGACGACGCCGTCACGAACTGGCTCGCCGGCGCGTCGCAGAGCCCCGGCGCATCGCCTGCCCCCGGCGCGGAGAAGTCCCCGCAGCTCCGTCGGCTCGAAGCCATGCCGGCCCCCGAGCGCCGGGCCTGGCTCGGCCGCTTCCTGGCCACGCACACGAGCTGCTCCCCGTCGGAGGTGCCCGTCCTGTGAACACGGCCGCCGGAACCACCACGAAACGTTCGGCACTCCTCCCCGTCCTCTATATGCGCTCCCGGGGCCTCCCCCGCACCGCCGCCGCGCTGGCCTGCGTCGTCCTCCTCGCCGCCTGGTCCGCCGACCGGCTGGAGAGTCACTTCGACCCGGGCGCCCGCGTCCCGGTCCTCGTGCTGGCGCCGCTGCTGGTGTCCGCGGCCATCGGCACCAGCCTGTACGCCGCCGCCGACGAGCTCGACCGGACCGCGGTGCACCGCTGGTGGCCCCGGCGGCTGCTGCACCTGCTCGCGCTCACCGTCCCGGCCGCGGCGGCTCTCGCGCTGGCCGTCCCCGGGCATCCCGGGGAGTTCGGCGCCCCGGGCATGATCCGTAACGTGCTCGGCGCCACCGGGGTGGCGGCCGCCTCCGCAGCCCTGATCGGCGCCCGGCTGAGCTGGCTGCCGATGACGGTCTACGGCGGCGCGGTGTACCTGGCCGCACCGCGCACCCCGGGCGGCGCGGCCTCCGTGTGGGCCTGGCTGATGCAGCCGGGGCCGCAGCCCGGGGCGTGGGGGGCGGCGCTGCTGGCGTACGCGGCGGGGACCGCGCTGTTCGCGGTACGGGGCGCCCGCCCCGAACGCGGCTGACCGCACCCCGATCGGCCGGTGTTCGGCTAAACCGCTGGCCCGGCCACTGCCGGGCGGGCCAGGATGACGGGAACACCGACCGCCATCCACCGGAGACCAGCGCCATGCCCCTCATCCTCGGCCCCGACGCCCTCGCCCCCGTCACCCTGGACCGCCGCGAGGGACCGTACGGAGAGGTCGTCCTGCGCAGGCGGGGCGAGGACTTCGAGATCATCGCCAACGGGTGCTTCCTGATGGACACCTCGGACGGGCGCTCGGAGCGGCTGCTGATCGACGCCGCACTTGCCGCGCTGCCCGCCGGCCGGCCCGCCCCGGCGGTGCTCATCGGCGGACTCGGCGTCGGGTTCTCGCTCGCCCGGGCCGCCGCCGAGCCCCGGTGGGGCCGGATCGCGGTCGCCGAGCGGGAGCAGGCCATCGTCGACTGGCACCTGGACGGGCCGCTGGCCGGGATCTCGGGGGCGGCGCTCGCCGATCCGCGGACCGCGGTCCTGACGACGGACCTCGTCGCCTACCTCCGTACGACTACGGACCGTTACGACGCACTGTGTCTCGACATCGACAACGGGCCGGACTGGACCGTCACCGAGGACAACGGAAATCTGTACTCCCCGGCCGGACTCGCCGACTGCCACGCGCGGCTCACGCCGGGCGGCGTGCTCGCGGTGTGGTCCGCACAACCGTCCGCGGAGTTCGAACAGGCCTTGCGGAATGCCGGATTCCATGGGGTAAGGACGGAAGAGGTAGGTGTTGCCCGAGGTGTGCCCGACGTGGTCCATCTCGCAATTCGAGCGGACTGAGATCCCCCCGCCGGGTATGCGGGACCCCCGGACGCCCGGGGGCCAAGTGTCACAAGCGCGACACTCCGCCTCCCCTGTTCCCCCGGACCGCCCCCGCGGCCTTGCACCCTGCGTAGCCGGGAGCCCTCCGCTGCCTTTACGCTGCTGACCGACAGCGGGATCACCCACGAAATTCACGAGCGAAAACCGTACGTCCGGGGGAATGGCCTCCGTGAGAACGGGCAGGGGCGGGGCGATGGAACAGACACACACCACCCACACAGGTGTCGCGGCCACCCCGGGCGCACAGCGCCGCGTGCTGGTGGTCGAGGACGACGCCACGATCGTCGATGCCATTTCCGCCCGGCTGCGGGCCGAGGGCTTCCTGGTGCAGACCGCACTGGACGGCCCGGCGGCTGTGGACGCGGCCGAGGCATGGCAGCCGGATCTGATGGTGCTCGACATCATGCTTCCCGGCTTCGACGGCCTGGAGGTCTGCCGGCGCGTGCAGGCCCAGCGCCCGGTGCCGGTGCTGATGCTGACCGCCAGGGACGACGAGACCGACATGCTCGTCGGTCTCGGTGTCGGTGCCGACGACTACATGACGAAACCGTTCTCCATGCGTGAGCTGGCGGCCCGGGTGCACGTCCTGCTGCGCAGGGTCGAGCGGGCCGCACTGGCCGCCGTGACGCCGCGCAGCGGAATACTGCGCCTCGGCGAGCTGGAGATCGACCACGCGCAGCGCCGGGTGCGGGTGCGTGCGGACGATGTCCATCTGACGCCGACCGAGTTCGACCTGCTGGTCTGCCTGGCCAACACCCCGCGCGCGGTGCTCTCCCGGGAGCAGCTGCTGGCGGAGGTCTGGGACTGGGCCGACGCCTCGGGCACCCGTACCGTCGACAGCCACATCAAGGCACTGCGCCGGAAGATCGGCGCGGAGCGGATCCGCACCGTGCACGGTGTCGGCTACGCCTTGGAGACCCCGGCGCCATGAGCGGGCCCGGGTCGGGGCTGCGGCCGTTCTCCATCAAGGCCAAGCTGGGCACGCTCGTCGTGGTCTCGGTGTTCATCACGACCGGGCTGCTCATGGTGGCCCTGCGGACGCGCACCGAGCTGCGGTTCATCACGGTGTTCTCGGTGATCGCGACCCTGCTGATCACCCAGTTCGTGGCGCACGGGATGACCGCGCCGCTGGACGAGATGAGAGCCGTGGCCCGGTCGATCTCGCACGGCGACTACACCAGACGGGTGAGCGGCGCCGACCGGCGCGACGAGCTCGGTGACCTGGCACAGACGATCAACCTGATGGCGGACGATCTGGCGGCCGTGGACCGGCACCGCAAGGAGCTCGTGGCGAATGTCTCACACGAGCTGCGCACCCCCATCGCGGCGCTGAGAGCCGTGCTGGAGAACGTCGTGGACGGGGTGTCCTCGGCCGATCCGGAGACGATGCGCACGGCGCTGAAACAGACGGAGCGGCTCGGCCGGCTGGTGGAGACGCTGCTGGACCTGTCCCGGCTGGACAACGGCGTCGTCACGCTGAAGGCCGGCCGCTTCGAGGTGTGGCCCTATCTGTCGGGGGTCCTCAAGGAGGCGAACCTCGCCGCCGCGCACCGCCGGCTGTCCTCGGGCTCCGGCAACCACGCCCGTAAGGACGTCCATCTGCACCTGGACGTGTCCCCGCCGGAGCTGACCGCGCACGCGGACGCCGAACGGCTGCACCAGGTGGTCGCCAACCTGATCGACAACGCGGTGAAGCACAGCCCGCCGCACGGCCGGGTCACGGTGCGCGCCCGCCGCGGCGCGCAGCCCGAGTCGCTGCACCTGGAGGTCATGGACGAGGGCCCCGGCATCCCGGAATCCGAGCGGCACCGGGTCTTCGAGCGTTTCAACCGGGGTGAGATGCCGTCCCCGCACGGTCCCGGCAGCGACGGCGGTACGGGGTTGGGCCTGGCGATCGCCCGCTGGGCGGTGGATCTGCACGGCGGCCGGATCGGGGTGGCCGAATCGGCTCGCGGCTGCCGCATACGCGTCACTCTTCCGGGGATCCATCAGCCGCGAGGTTGACATAGGGTTCGAACCGGAAGGGCACGTTCTACGTGTTCTGTTCAAGGGGTACGGTCCAAGGGGCCGTAACTGCGGCCTCGCGTACCCGGAGCGAAGCGGAACCAAGCTTGTTTCCCGCCATTTCCTGCCCCGAAACCCGACTTTCGATGTGACTTGCACGACGAAGACCGGCCCGGCCTGCATGGAACGGCCGGGGAGGCGTAGCCTTGATTTCCGCTGTCCATCACCTTGTGAAGCGGAAGAGGGCGGTTGCCGCCGTGTCGTCTCAGTCCCCCAGTAACTCGAGCATCTCGACCGACCAAGCCAGCCCGGGTACGAACCCGGCTGCTGCTTTCGGGCCCAATGAGTGGCTCGTCGACGAGATCTACCAGCAGTACCTCCAGGATCCCAATTCGGTCGATCGCGCCTGGTGGGACTTCTTCGCCGACTACAAGCCGGGTACGTCCGGCACGGCGGACAAGCCCGTTCCCGGCGCCGCAGCCGCGGGGGCTGCGGTGCCTGCGGCTCCGGCCGCCACCGCGCCCGCCGCACCTGCGCAGCCCGCAGCAGCTCCGGCTGCGAAGGCCCCGGCCGCACCCGCTGCCCCGGCGCCCGCTCCGGTCACGCCCGCACCTGCCGCCCCGGCGGCACCGGTGAAGGCCGCCCCGGCGAAGGCAGCACCGGCTCCGGCCACGAAGGCCCCGGCCGCTCCGGCGACCGAGGCACCTGCCGGTCCGGAGTACGTGACGCTGCGCGGCCCGTCCGCCGCTGTCGCGAAGAACATGAACGCCTCGCTGGAGCTGCCGACGGCCACGTCCGTCCGCGCGGTCCCGGTGAAGCTGCTCTTCGACAACCGCATCGTCATCAACAACCACCTCAAGCGCGCCCGTGGCGGGAAGATCTCCTTCACGCACCTCATCGGGTACGCGATGGTGCAGGCCCTCAAGGCCATGCCGGCGATGAACTACTCCTTCGCCACCAAGGACGGCAAGCCGACCCTGGTGAAGCCGGAGCACGTCAACCTCGGCCTCGCCATCGACCTGGTGAAGCCGAACGGCGACCGCCAGTTGGTCGTCGCGGCCATCAAGAAGGCCGAGACGCTCAACTTCTTCGAGTTCTGGCAGGCCTACGAGGACATCGTCCGCCGGGCCCGCAACGGCAAGCTCGGCATGGACGACTTCACCGGAGTCACCGCCTCGCTGACCAACCCCGGCGGCATCGGCACCGTTCACTCGGTGCCCCGCCTGATGCCCGGACAGGGCCTCATCATGGGCGTCGGCGCGATGGACTACCCGGCGGAGTTCCAGGGCACGTCGCAGGACACCCTGAACAAGCTGGGCATCTCCAAGGTCATGACGCTGACCTCGACGTACGACCACCGGGTCATCCAGGGCGCCGCCTCCGGCGAGTTCCTGCGGATCCTCTCCCAGCTGCTGCTCGGCGAGAACGAGTTCTACGACGAGATCTTCAAGGCGCTGCGCATCCCCTACGAGCCGGTCCGCTGGCTCAAGGACATCGACGCCTCGCACGACGACGACGTCACCAAGGCCGCACGGGTCTTCGAGCTGATCCACTCCTACCGGGTCCGCGGCCACGTCATGGCCGACACCGACCCGCTGGAGTACCACCAGCGCAAGCACCCCGACCTGGACATCACCGAGCACGGCCTCACCCTGTGGGACCTGGAGCGGGACTTCGCGGTCGGCGGTTTCGCCGGCAAGACGATGATGAAGCTCCGCGACATCCTCGGTGTGCTGCGTGAGTCGTACTGCCGCACCACCGGCATCGAGTTCATGCACATCCAGGACCCGAAGCAGCGCAAGTGGCTCCAGGACCGGGTGGAGCGTCCGCGCCCCAAGCCCGAGCGCGAGGAGCAGCTGCGCATCCTGCGCCGGCTGAACGCCGCGGAGGCGTTCGAGACCTTCCTGCAGACGAAGTACGTCGGCCAGAAGCGGTTCTCGCTGGAGGGCGGCGAGTCCGTCATCCCGCTGCTCGACGCGGTCATCGACTCCGCCGCCGAGGCCCGCCTCGACGAGGTCGTCATCGGCATGGCCCACCGCGGCCGGCTGAACGTGCTGGCGAACATCGTCGGCAAGTCGTACGCGCAGATCTTCCGGGAGTTCGAGGGCAACCTCGACCCGAAGTCGATGCACGGCTCCGGCGACGTCAAGTACCACCTGGGCGCCGAAGGCACCTTCACCGGTCTGGACGGCGAGCAGATCAAGGTCTCGCTGGCCGCCAACCCCTCGCACCTGGAGGCGGTCGACCCGGTCCTGGAGGGCATCGCCCGCGCCAAGCAGGACATCATCAACAAGGGCGGTACGGACTTCACCGTCCTGCCCGTCGCGCTCCACGGCGACGCGGCCTTCGCGGGCCAGGGCGTCGTCGCCGAGACGCTCAACATGTCGCAGCTGCGCGGCTACCGCACCGGCGGCACCGTGCACGTGGTGATCAACAACCAGGTCGGCTTCACCGCCGCCCCGGAGTCCTCGCGCTCCTCGATGTACGCCACCGACGTGGCGCGCATGATCGAGGCGCCGATCATCCACGTCAACGGTGACGACCCCGAGGCCGTCGTCCGCGTCGCGCGGCTGGCCTTCGAGTTCCGTCAGGCGTTCAACAAGGACGTCGTGATCGACCTCATCTGCTACCGCCGCCGCGGTCACAACGAGGGCGACAACCCGCAGTTCACCAACCCGCAGATGTACACCCTGATCGACAAGAAGCGCTCGGTGCGCAAGCTGTACACCGAGTCCCTCATCGGTCGTGGAGACATCACTCTGGAAGAGGCGGAGCAGGCGCTCCAGGACTTCCAGGGCCAGCTGGAGAAGGTGTTCGCGGAGGTCCGCGAGGCCACCTCCGCCCCGGCCCAGCCGCATGTCCCGGACGTCCAGGCCGAGTTCCCGGTGGCCGTGACCACCGCGGTCTCCCAGGAGGTCGTGAAGCGGATCGCCGAGTCGCAGGTCAACATCCCCGACCACATCACCGTCCACCCGCGCCTGATGCCGCAGATGCAGCGTCGTGCGGCCTCCGTGGAGGACGGCACGATCGACTGGGGCATGGGCGAGACCCTGGCCATCGGTTCGCTGCTGATGGAGGGCACCCCGGTCCGGCTCGCCGGCCAGGACACCCGCCGCGGCACGTTCGGCCAGCGCCACGCGGTGCTGGTCGACCAGGTGACCGGCGAGGACTACACCCCGCTGCTCTACCTCACGGACGAGCAGGCCCGTTACAACGTCTACGACTCGCTCCTCAGCGAGTACGCGGCGATGGGCTTCGAGTACGGCTACTCGCTGGCCCGCCCGGAGTCGCTGGTCATCTGGGAGGCCCAGTTCGGTGACTTCGTCAACGGCGCGCAGACCGTCGTCGACGAGTTCATCTCCTCGGCCGAGCAGAAGTGGGGCCAGACCTCCGGCGTCACGCTGCTGCTGCCGCACGGCTACGAGGGCCAGGGCCCGGACCACTCGTCCGCCCGCCCGGAGCGCTTCCTCCAGATGTGCGCGCAGGACAACATGACGGTCGCGATGCCGACCCTGCCGTCGAACTACTTCCACCTTCTGCGGTGGCAGGTGCACAACCCGCACCACAAGCCGCTGATCGTCTTCACCCCGAAGTCGATGCTCCGCCTCAAGGCGGCGGCCTCGAAGGCGGAGGAGTTCACCACCGGCGGCTTCCGCCCGGTGATCGGCGACGACTCGGTCGAACCGAGCGCGGTCCGCAAGGTCGTCTTCTGCGCCGGCAAGGTCTACTACGACCTGGAGGCCGAGCGTCAGAAGCGTGGCGACACGGAGACCGCGATCATCCGTCTGGAGCGCCTGTACCCGCTGCCGGGTGCCGAGCTCCAGGCCGAGATCGCCAAGTACCCGAACGCCGAGAAGTACCTGTGGGCCCAGGAGGAGCCGGCCAACCAGGGTGCCTGGCCGTTCATCGCCCTGAACCTGATCGACCACCTGGACCTGGCCGTCGGCGCCGACGTCCCGCACGGTGAGCGCCTGCGCCGCATCTCGCGGCCGCGCGGCTCGTCCCCCGCGGTCGGCTCGGCCAAGCGCCACCAGGCCGAGCAGGCACAGCTGGTCGCGGAGGTCTTCGAGGCCTGACCGGTCGCAGTACGCACGGAAGGGGCCCGGCTCCGCGAGATAGTCGCGGGGGCGGGCCTTCGGCGTGGGTGCGGGGGCATTCCTCAGATGAGGAGTGGCTCGAAGGGCCAGAAGGGCAGGGATCCGGCCCGTGCCGGATCCTCTGCCTCCCGGCAGGCGATGCTGAGCGGATGGCCCGGTCCCACCGCCGCGGTCGCCCGGCCCCCGTTCAGCGGGCCCAGCACATGCGCCTCGACGGTCCGCCCGCTCCTCGTCCGGACGATCGTCGCGTTCAGGGCGCAGCCGATCGCCCACGGGTGCCTGCTCCCGACTGCCTCCGCCATCAGGGTGCGGGCGCGTTCGATCTCGTAGGCGGCGGCGTCCGGATCGCCCATGGTCCAGCGCATCAGCCCCAGATTGCCCTCGACGCCGATCGTGTACGGATGCCGGTCACCCAGCATCCTCCCGTAGCCGACCACCACCTGTTCGTGCAGTTCCAGGGCCTGCCGGGGTTCACCGGCCTCCCTCTGCGCCGTGGCGACGGCCGTGGTGATCAGCAGAGTGAGGGGGTCGCCCTCACCGAGGAGCCGCAGTGCGCTCTGCCTGGTCGCGGCGAGCGCCGGAAGGGCCGGCCCAGCTCCCTCCAGAGCGTACTGACAGAGCGTCAGGTGATACTGGGCGCGCAGCGTCTGCGGGTTGTTGCTGCCCATCCCCCGCAGATGACGTCCGACCGTGTCCCGCAGGGCGAGCTCCGCCTCCCGGTGCCGGCCGAGCAGCCGCAGGTCCATGGCGAGGTTGATCTCCGAGTACAGAGTCGGCGGCGCGTTCGGCGTCAGGACGGACCGGCGTAGCGCCAGGGTGCGTTCGTCCTGTTCCTTCGCCTCCTCGTACCGGCCGAGCAGCCGCAGCGATACAGCGAGGTTGTTCTCCGCGTTGAGCGTGCGGGGGTCCTCGGGGCCGAGCAGCCGCCGGTCGCGCTCCAGGATCGAGGCGGAGAGGTCCAGCGCCTCCTGGTAGCGGCCGAGGCCTCGCAGATCGGCGGCGAGTCCGCCGGCGGCCCGCAGATGGTCCAGGTCCATCTCTCCGCGCTCGGCGACCAGGAAGTCGGCGGTGGCGCGTTCGACGCGCTCGCTGCCCCTGTAGTCGCCGAGGGCCCGCAGCAGGTTGGCGTAGTGGTGGCGCAGTGCCCAGATCCGTGGGTCGGCCGGTCCGAGCAGCCGTTCCCAGGACTCCGTCACCGGCCGGGCGAACCGGATGCCGCTGACGTACTCCCCCGAGAGGTACATGTACCGGAGGCAGTTGAGGATCAGCTGGTGCACCTGCGGGTCCGCACTGTCCACGACCCCCGCCCATTCGAGGTGAGGGGTGAGCGCGGCGTAGGCGGGCCAGTGACGGATCTCCGACGGGTCACCGGGGTCGGCGGCGGCGAGAGCGCGACAGGCGATGTCGGCGCAGTGCTGCCGTTCGTGTTCCGGCATGTCCTTGCGGACGATCTGGTGGACCATGCGGTGCAGATGGATCGACTCACCAAAGGACGCGTCCGTCTCCACGCGGACCACCGAGTACCGGCGCAGCTGGCCGATCGCCCGTTCCCAGGTCTGCGGATCATTCAGCGGGCTCGCTGCCTGTCCCGGCCGTTCCCGGCGCGGAACGGTTCTCAGCAGTCGTACGGGGATGGAGCCGGGTGCGAAGAAGCTGCACAGGCGCAGCAGGTCGAGGGACTCGGGGACGGTGTCGCGGAGTTTGTTGAGCAGTATCGACCAGGCGGTCTGGAAGGCCAGGGGGAAGTCGGCGGAGACCCTGATGACGTCCTGGTCGATGCCACCGCCGAGGAGGTCGATGTACTCCTCGACCGACATGTCCGAATCGTTGAGCCACCCCGCCGACTGGTCGAGCAGCACCGGCAGGTCCTCCAGTGCCTCGGCCAGGCGGCCCGCCTCGGAGTGCGTCAGCCGTGGGGCGCGGCGGCGGATGAAGGCGACCGACTCCTCGCGCTCGTAGACCGGCACCTCGACCAGGTTGCTGTCGTGCTCGCTCCATTCGGGGTTGCGGGAGGTGATCAGGACGTGTCCGGGGCCGGTCGGCACCAGGTCCCGGATCTGGTCGGGTTCGTCCGCGCCGTCCACGATCAGCAGCCACCGGGAGTACGGGTCGCCGCGGCGCAGTGAGTCCCGGACCGCGCGGAGACGTTCGCCGTACTCCGCCCCGGTGGACAGGTCCAGCTCGGGAGCGAGTTCAGCGAGCCTCTGCCGGTAGAGCGCACGCCTGTCGCCGGGCACCCACCACACCACGTCGTACTCGGAACCGAAGCGGTATACGTACTCGGCGGCAAGCTGCGTCTTGCCGACGCCCGGCAGTCCGTGCAGGGTGACGACGGCGGCGTCGGCCCGAGCGCTCTCCAGCGTGTCGAACACGACGGAAAACAGTTCCTCGCGCCCGGTGAAGCGGACGTTGCGGCGGGGGATCCCGCCCCACACCTGCGGCATCTCGGCCGGGAAGCGGGAACCCACCCGCGCCTCGGCCTCCTCGGGCAGGGGCGTCGTGGGCAGACCCAGCCGCTCCAGCAGCCGCCACTCCCCCTCGTTCGCACCGACACCCGTGAGGTCCGCCGCCTCGAGGAGCGAGGCGGCGCCGGGCAGTGGCGCGGTGGTGACCGACACCGCGGCGAACCGGTCGGGGTCGGGGGCGACGACCTCGCGCAGCGCTCCGTCCCACTCCTCGTGGCTGCGCGGGCCGAGCTGGAAGTACCACTCGCTGAACAGGAGCAGAACCCGGCCCGGGGCGAGCGTGAGGTCCCGGAGGGCATCCGCCAGCGGCAGCTCGGTCGGCGGGTTCCAGCGCTGGTAGCTCACGTTCACCCCGCGCCGCTCCAGCCGGTCCGCGATCCACGCCGCCCAAGCCCGGTTGAACCCGGCGAAACTGACGGTGACGCTGGAGTCGAGCGCGTCGGCGGTGGCACCGGAGCCGGGCGGGTCGAGATGCGGACCGGACGGGCCGAAGTCCTCGGTCCGGCCGGGCGGGCCGGTTCTCCCCGGCAGGTCGGCGAAGCGATCGGCTGGGGCCGGGGACGGTGCCGACTCCGTGATGGAGCACGGCAGTTCTGCCTTGCGTATCGCAGCGCCCCACTGGTTGAAGACGGTCAGCCTCAGCACACCGTCGCCGGGCGAGGAGCCCGCGGTGACGAGGAATGTCGCCGGACTGTACGTCCCTCCGAATCGGTGCATGATGACGTCCGGGTCGTCGAGCACCTCGCAGACGAAGTGGGGTGCTCCGTCCAGGGTGACGCTGAAGGCCACTTCCTCCTCGTCGTACGGCCACGCGTCGCCGTCCGTCTCCCCCCGGTCGTCGAGAGGTCCGCGCAGGTCGATGCTGACGGCCTGGACGAGGCCGGGTTCGACCTCGGGCAGCCAGCCCGCGACGGGTTCGATCAGCAAGGGGCGTTCGTCCCGGGTCACGACGCGTTCGCCTCGGCCGGGTCCGGACCGTCGAGGGAGCGCCCGGTGAGGCGAACGGTGCTGAACGGGTGCCCGTAGTATTGGAACATCAGGCTGTACAGCAGCCGCAGCACGTTTCGCTGCCCCACGACGTCGAACGCGCCGTCGTCCCCGACCAACATCGGCACACCGCCTCCGGCGGTGAACGTCTCGTGGACCTCGGCCCGGAACGCCCGCAGCGCACGGGCCACCGGCCGTTCGGGGTCTTCGGTCAGGGTGTCGACGATCTGGCGGATCATGACGCGGGCCTCGGCGTCACCCACCTCGCCTGCCGAGACGATGCAGCCGCCGGCGCCCTTGTCGAGGAAGATCTGGGTGAAGCCCCGCAGTCCCTGCATACCGTCCCCGCTGTAGTCGAGGAAGCGCCCCGAGTGGCAGGCGTTGAGGCAGACCAGTGAGGCGTCCTGGCGCAGGCGGCGCATACCGAGCCGCTGATAGTCCGCCCACGTCGCACCGGCCAGGGTGAGCTTGCTGAGCTGGTCGTCGAACGTACCGTGACAGCCCATGTACACCAGGCCGGTCCGCTGTGCTTCGCCGTCGTCGAGGTTGCGGAGGAAGGCCCCGATCCCGAAGTGCGGGCGGTGGTCGTAGCCCTGGAAGAACTCCTGGTCACCGACCATGTCGGCGTGGAAGAAGCCCAGCACCGCACCCCTCGGCGCAACCGCCCGGTCCGGGAATCCGCCCAGCCAGCGCGCCACGTCGACGAGCGCGCCCAGAGGCCCTTCACGGAGCCCGGCGTCCGGGTCCGCGGGCAGCACGAGCGCCTCCCACGGCAGATCGAAACCGGTCTGGTCGAGGACGACGATCTGCAGGGCGTCACCATGGGCACGTCGGCACCGGTTGATCCACTCCGTCAGCAGATTCTGGTATCCCGACCAGCGTTCGATGGATTTGAAGAGTTCGGACGGAGGGGCACCGCCCTGCCGGGCCAGGCCGAGGTTGACGTCGACAGGGCGCAGGAAGCCGTTGCCCGTCGTGTACGGCAGCGTCTCCACACCGTCGCACCATGCCCGGACCCCGAACGCCTCCGGATCGCCCGGGTCGTCCCTGCGGTGGCGCACGACGAGGATGCGCGCGTACGTGGTGTCCGGCGCCCGGCCGGCGTGAGCGGGGGCGGGACCGAGCCGCCGCGGCTCCGCCGTGCGCGCCCTGTCCGGCACCGGGGTCCGCTGCCCGGGCAGTGCCTGAGCGGCCGATGCGACCATGCTGCGGATCAACCGCAGGCGGTCTTCACCCATGGCCGGCCGTCCGCGGATCCCGGTCCTCCCGGCCCGCGACGACCCCACAGCCGAGGGCCTCCGCCAGCGTGGCCGGCAGCCGGGTGCGCGGATGCCCGCCCGGGTCGACGACCACGCAGTGCAGCCGGCTCCGGCCCAGGGCGCGGAGGCGCGCGGCCACGGCCAGGGCGTCGTCGACGCCTGCCCGTTGAACCGGGCCTCGGCCACGCAGGCCGGAGCGGCTCACGGACAGCGGTACGTTGCCGCGGCCGTCGGTGACCACGACCAGCAACGCCTCGACGAGCCCGGCGCGGTGGTGACGGAAGGTGCGCCGCAGCGCGTGCGCGGCCCGGTCGAGGCCGTGCGCGAGCGGAGTGGCCCGGCCGGGTGGACGGGCCAGCGCGGCCGCGATCCGGGGATCCCGGGTGGAGCGGGCGGTGAACGCGCCGGCCCGCAGCTCGTTCGTCTCTCCCTCGCCGCCGACCTCGACGACCTGGACGGATGCCCGGGTGACGTAGGCCCATTGCAGGAACGGTTCGAGCGTGGTGTGCCAGTCCCAGTCCCCGCGGCAGGTGTGGTCGAGCACCAGGGTGAGCATCCGGACCGGTTCGGGCGCTCGGACATAGCCCCGCAGGTCCTGCGGGACGATCACCAGCGGTCCCCCGCCACCCCGGACCGCCCGGTATTTCGCGGCCTCCATCGCGGTACGTACCGGGGCCAGGTCCCACAGGTCGCGGGCGCGCCGCACCCCGACGACCGGGCCCCGCGAGGCGCGGGCGCCCGCCGAGCGCCGGGCGGGTGTCCGGAGCGTGCCGCCCTCCGGCCCCGGACCCGCCGTGTCCTCCGGGTACGGGGACGCGGAAACCGGCCGCTCCCCGCCCATCGGAGCGGGGCCGAGCGGTACTTCCGCTTCCGGGTCGTGCACCGGAACGCCGGTTTCGGTGCCCGGTTCCGGGTTGCGCCGCGACTCGGGCCGGGGCAGGTTCCGGCCGGACTCGGGAAGCATTGGCGTCTCCTGGTCCGGAGGCGCTTCGGGCGGTGCGTCCGGACGGTGGACGGTACGCAGGCGGATCAGCCGGGCGGCCCGGCCGACGTGGTCGGCGGTGGCCGTGAGGGGGCGGCCGGAGGGCAAGCTGTCGGCGGCCCCCGCCTGCTCGGCACCGTCCAGCAGGGCCAACGCACGGGCGATACGGGCCAGGGCGAGCGCCCGGCGGTGTCCGGTGTTCTCCGGGTCCTCCAGGTGTTCCAGCACCGTCGGAGCGAACTCCTCGGAGAGCGTGACGCGGGGGCGCTGCGTCGCCGGGTCGAGGGCCGTGGCCCACGCGTCGGGGAGCGCTCCGAGCGGGTCGGCGCCCCCGTGCGGCCGCAGTCCCGGGGTCGCGAGGCGTACGGGGAAGCGGTCCAGCAGGTGCGGGGAGAGCAGTTCGGCGTCCTCGGCCCGGCAGCAGGCCAGCCATCGGGCGCGGGGCCGCCAGTGGTGCCGGATGCCGGAGTGTTCGAGGGTGGCGGTGTCCGCACCGAGCAGCTGAACGGCCGCCCGCATGCCCGGGACGCTGAGCCGGGCCAGATCGGGCACGACGACGAGCCGGGGGTCGTTGTCCGTCTCGGCCAGCGGCCCAGGGCCGACGGTGAACTCGACACCTCTCGGTCCGCGGTGCACCCGGGGCCGTATCCACAGGTCCTCGTCGACCGTGGCCGCGTCGAGCACCGTCCGTGGCACGGTGCGGCCCGGGGCATGCCCCGCGGCCCGGCCGAGCACCTGGGCGAACACCCCGGTGACGGCGGACAGATGCTCAGGAGGGAGGTCGAAGAGCAGGACGCCGCCGAGGGACGGTTCGAGGGCGGAGCAGACGAGAGCGGCCAGCAGCCGGCGGGAGACGTCGTCCGGCTCCCGGGGATCCTCGACCTGCTCCGGATGGGCGGACATCCGCGGCTCAGCCGAACAGCTCGTCGAGAGCGGCTTCCTCGTCAGGTCCCCAACTCAGTTCCGAACCGTGAACGGAATCGGGCCTGCGGTGGCGCAGTGCGAACGGCAGGACCCTGCGCACGTGCCGGGGCTCCACCCGCGGTGCCCCCTCCTTGGCAGCCAGTGCCCGGGCGGCCTTGGCAACCAGCAGGTCGCCGCGCTGTCCGACGGCCCCGGTCCGGGCAGCTGCCTCGGCACAGAGCCTGCTGACGTCCGTCCCGAGCCGCACGGCGGTCAGCCGGCCGCGGGCGGCCAGCAGCCCTTCGCGCTGCTGCCGGTTCTCCTCCTCGGCGGTGCGCAGCCAATCGGAACCGGGGACGTCCCGCTCCTCCTCGAACGTGAGCACGGTAGTGATCATCCGGTGGCGTTCCCCCGTGTCCAGCTCGCTGGTCGTCACCATCAGGCCGAAGCGGTCCAGTAGTTGGGCCCGGAGGCTGCCCTCCTCCGGATTCATCGTTCCGACGAGCCCGAACGACACATGGGTCTCGGTGTCGATGCCCTCGCGCTGGACGGAGAGGACACCGGTGGAGACGACATCGAGGATGATGTTGACGATGTGGTCGTCGAGGAGGTTGACCTCGTCGACGTAGAGCATCCCCTTCTCGTGGGCCTCTTCGAGCAGTCCGGTCTGCCGCTTCGCCTCGCCGCGCATCAGCGCGTCCAGTTCCCAGCCGCCGAGCACCCGGTCGTCGGTCGCGTTGATCGGCAGGGTGACGGGCAGCCGGCCACCGGTCATCAGCGCGAAGGCGCGCACCACGGTGGACTTGGCCGTGCCGCGCTGGCCTGCGATGAGGACACCGCCGATGCCGGGAGCGATGAAGTTCAGTTCCAGGGCCAGCTTCAGTTCGTCCTGCCCGACGACACGGCTGTACGGGAGAATGGCCGCCGGCGTCCCCCCGGCCGCCCCGATCACGACGGGGACACCACCGCGGTCGCCTGCTCCTCGCGCCCCGGCTGCCAGCGGAACGTGACCTGGATCTGCGCCTCCGCACCGGCCTTCACCACCGCGGCCATGCCCGCCTCGAAGGTGATGCCGACCTGGAGCTCGACCTCGTCGGGCCGCAGCCCGTCCCCGAGGTCGCCCAGCCTGCGCATGGCCTGGGAGGCGCAGCGCCGGGCGAGGTCGAGGCCGTCCCCGTACAGATCACCCGCCGCCCCCAGCGCGCGCCGCGCCGCACCGGCGCCGTCCCGGGTGTCCACACTCCCGTACAACGAGTCGGCGTCACTGACGGGCGACGGGGTCGTGGTGTACGCCTCGGCGTCCACCACGACCGGTATCGGACCGTCCTCGCCGGGTGCCGCCGAACCCACCACGACCGCCACGCGCCCCCCTGGGTGCTCAATTGACCTGCTGTACAAGATTACTGACGACACATCACTATCTCTGGGGATCAGATGATCTGAGGCTCGAAATCCCAGTAGGGCCGTACGCGGGACCGTGCCGACACCGTGTGGACGTGTTGGGCACCCAGTGTCTTCGTCAGGTCGTCCAGCGCCTCCGACTCGACCTTGTCCGCATGTCGCAGGTCGCGCAGGCCCCGGAGGTCCGCCGCGTGCGCGATACGGGCGGAGAGCGTCAGCGGGTGCGTGCGCCCCAGAACTTCGATAGCCCGGGTGCTGATCGCGTCCGTCAGCGCGGCAGCGGATTCCGGGTCGCCCACGAGATTCCGCAGGGCAGAAGCGTTGATCGCGCAGCCCAGGGTCCAGGGGTGGTTCTCGCCCACGGACCTTCCCATCTCGGTGAGCGCTTCCTCCAGCAGGTGGTGTGCCTGGTCCCGCTCGCCGACGTTGCGCATGATCAGGGCATGGTTGGCACGGACGCCCGCGACATAGGGATGCTCCTCACCGAGCATGTCGACATAGCCACCCACGACCTTCTCGCTTATGGCCCTGGCCTGGTCGATGTCGGCATGCTCCCGGGCGAAGAAACTCTGACCGGCCGCGAACATCATGGTCGTCGGGTCGGTCTCACCCAGTACCCGCTCGCCCCGTTCCAGTACCCGGGTGAAGAGTTCCGCGGCCTCGCTCCGCTTGCCCGAGCGGTACAGGCAGAGGGCGAGGTTGTGCTCGGCCTTCAGGGTCTGCGGGTTGTCCTGGCCCATCACGGTGCGATGCACCTGAGCGCTCTGGGCCTGGAGTGATTCGGCCTCGGTGTACCGGCCGAGCAGGCGCAGGTCGGTGGCGTAGTTGATCTCGGAGTAGAGCGTCCAGCTGTGGCGCGGACGGAGCAGCTGCCTACGGGAGTCCAGGGTGCGCCGGTTGAGTTCCAGCGATTCCTTGTACCGGCCCAGCAGCCGGAGCGAAATGGCCAGGTTGTTCTGCGCGTTGAGCGTCCGCGAATCCTGATCACCCAGCAGTTCCCGGTAGGCGCCCAGGATCCACTCGGACATCTCATGAGCCTCTTCGTACCGCCCCAGCCCCCGCAGATCGGCCGCCAGACCGCCGGCCGCACGCAGGTGCTCCAGGTCCTGTGCACCCCGCTCGGCCCGCAGATGATCCACAGCGGCCCGCTCGATGGCCTCGGTCCCGGCGTAGTCACCGACGGCCCGCAGAAGATTGGCGTAGTTGTAGCTCAGGTCCCACACGCGCGGGTGGTTCTCGCCCAGCAGCTCCCGCCAGGCCTCCATGGCACGGGCACCCAGCTTGATCCCGGCCCGGTACTCCCCGGAGAGGTACATGTAGCGCAGGCAGTTGAGCACCAGACTGTGCACCGCCGGATCCGTGCTGCGCAGGACGTCGGCCCACTTCAGGTGCGGAGTGATCTCGGCGTACGTGGGCCACAGCCGGGTGTCCGTGGGGCGGCCGGGGTCAGCCGCCGCCAGGGCCCGGCGTACGACGTCGATGAACTCCCGGCGGTCCTGGTCCGGCATGTCCTTGCGGACGATCTGGTGGACCATGCGGTGCAGGTAGATCGACTCACCGGACGACGCGTCGTCGATGATCGAGTCGTGGGACTCCAGGCGGACGACGGAGTACTGACGCAGCTGACCGATCGCCTTGTTCCACAGCAGCGGGTCGTTCATCAGGCCCGAGAGCTGTTCGGGCAGCTCCCCGGACGGCATTTCCTTCAGCAGTCGTACGGGGATGGAGCCGGGCGCGAAGAAGCTGCACAGGCGCAGCAGGTCGACGGACTCGGGGACGGTGTCGCGGAGTTTGTTGAGCAGTATCGACCAGGCGGTCTGGAAGGCGAGAGGGAAGTCAGCGGAGACCTTGACGACGTCCTGGTCGATGCCGCCGCCGAGGAGGTCGATGTACTCCTCGACCGACATGTCGGAGTCGTTGAGCCATCCCGCGGTCTGGTCGAGCAGCAGCGGGAGGTCCTCCAGCGCCTCGGCCAGCCGGTCCGCCTCGGTGCGGGTGAGGCGCGGGGCGCGGCGGCGGATGAAGGCGACCGACTCCTCGCGCTCGTAGACCGGCACCTCCACGAGGTTGCTGTTGTGCTCGCTCCACTCCGGGTTCCGGGAAGTGATCAGGACGTGTCCGGGGCCGGTCGGCACCAGGTCCCAGATCTGGTCGGGTTCGTCCGCGCCGTCCAGGATCAGCAGCCAGTGGCCGTGCGGGTCGCCGCGGCGCAGCGAGTCGCGGACCGCGCGGAGGCGTTCGCCGTATTCGGCGCCGGTGGACAGACCGAGTTCCGGAGCGAGTTCGGCGAGCTTCTGCCGGTACAGCGCACGCCGGTCCGCGGGCACCCACCACACCACGTCGTACTCGGAACCGAACCGGTACACGTACTCGGCGGCAAGCTGCGTCTTGCCTACCCCCGACATGCCGTGGAGCGTGACCACACCGGCGCCGGTCCCGGCGTCCTGGAGCGCCTGGTAGGCCTTGCTGAGCAGTTCCTCGCGGCCGGTGAAACGGGTGTTGCGACGTGGAACCCCGCCCCACACCTCGGGGGTGTCGAACGGAAAGCGGGGCCCGGTCCGGGCCTCGGTGCCCTCAGGCAGTGCGGTCGTCGGCAGGCCCAGGCGTGCGAGCAGCCGGCGTTCGGCCTCGACCGCACCGACGTTGGTCAGGTCGGCGGCGCCGAACACGGATGTGGCGCCGGGCAGTGCCGAGGTCGTGATGGAGACCGCGGCGAACCGGTCGGGGTCGGGGGCGACGACCTCGCGCAGGGCCCGGTTCCACTCCTCGTGGCTGCGCGGGCCGAGCTGGAAGTACCAGTCGCTGAGCAGGACCAGGACCTGCCCTCGGGAGAGCGTCAGATCCTGCAGCGCGTCCTCCAGCGGGAGCTCCACCTGGGGGTTCCAGCGCTGCTGGACGACCGTCACTCCGCGCCGCTCCAGCCGGTCCGCGATCCATGCCGCCCAGGCCCGGTTGAACCCGGCGAAACTGAGGGTGACGGTCCGCGCCCCGATTGCTCCAACTTGCTTACGCGTACCGGGCATTCAACCGTCTCCCTGACATCGTTGCGAGCCTTTTCAAGATACACCGGGGCGCGCTCGCTCCGGCCGGAATCACCTGGCAGCTCAGGTCCAGGATGATCCGTTCCTCTGCTGCCATATCACCCTCGTGGTGTTCACATACGCGTCCGCGCGCGCCAGGTGACCCGTGGGTGGCGGCGAATCCTCCAGACGGTGGTAGAGCGTGATCATCTCGTTGACGAGCACGCGCCCCTCGGCGGTCAGCAGGGCCGATCCGGCCAGTACGGGCAGTACGGCCCCGACCTGCTGACGGCAGCGGGCATGTTCGGCCCAGGCCAGGTCGCGGTGGGTGACGCGTCGCGCCCCGAGCGCGAACCGCTGCCAGTAGTCGGCGAGCGCGAGGTGCGAGTAGGCACCCTGGAACAACCCGTCGAAGGGCCTGGGGTCGGCGCGCCAGGGGGCGAAGTGGCGGGGCGCGGCGTCCTCGTGGTGCAGCGGGACGAGTGCGCCGAGCGCGGCGAGCTTGGTGTGCTGGAGCTCGTGGACGAGCGTCGAGGCGAAGTAGGCGGGGGTGGCGGGTCTACTGCTGAGGACCGCGCCGAAGGCCTCGCGCCGGGTGCCGCTGCAGTGGGCCGCGGCCTCGCCGGTGGGCCCCGAACCGGGCGGCGGGCCGAGCGGGACGAGGCAGCGCAGCAGCACGGCCGCTTCGGTGAGCCGGTGCTCGCCGCCGAGCCGGAGCAGCGGTTCGACTCCGGCCCAGGACGCGATCCACGCCTTGCGCTCCTGGTCGTCGACATGGGTGGCAGCGCTCAGTCCGCGTGGTTCGAGGCCCGTTCCGCGGATGCGGTACGGGTCGACGTCGTCCAGGGGCACGGGGCCGCCGCCGGGCAGCGCGGGATGCAGCATGAGCACCGGGAGCCAGCGGGGGTCGGCCGAGGTCAGGGTTCCGTCCGGCTGGGCCCGTACCTCCAGGGGCGGTCCGCCGGCCGGCCGTACGGTCATCCCCCCGTTCTCGAAGGCGATTTCGGCCGGTCCGTCCTGGGCTCGTACCGCCCCGAGCGTGGGCAGGGAGAGCTGTCCGCCGCGGGCCGTGAGCCGGGCGGTGACGGGCGTCCCCGCGCGGATCGCGGCCGCTGCCGCGAGGGCGGTCAGATGGGCCAGGCCGGCAAGGAGATCGGGATCCGTCGCGGTGTGCGCGGTGAGGCCGGCCAGGAGACCCTCCGCCCAGGGACCCGTCATGGGATGGAACAGCACGGCGCGCACTGCGGCCCGGTCGGTGCGCTCGGCGGCTTCGAGGAGCGCCCAGTCCCTGTGCAGCCGGTCGAGCAGTGGGGGCGGGCACACGGTCACGGGCGCTGCGGCGGCGGCGTCGAGCAGGGCCCGGAGGAGGACGAGACGGCGGGTGTCCTGGTCGCGTACGAGCAGGCCGAGAGTGTCGGCGGTGCCTTCGGTGCGGCCGAGTTCGCGCAGGGCGCGGTCGGGGACTGCGGAGCTCATGGGGGGTCTCCTGCGGTTGCGTCGGCGAGCCGGTCCGCCACGTGGCGGACCAGCCGGTCGAGGTCGGCGCAGTAGACGGACGGATTGACGAAGCCGTTCTCTGCGCGGTACCGGTGGGCGTAGTGGCCGCCGCCGCAGACGCTCAGCAGCGGGCAGGCGCGGCAGACGGCGGCGAGTGCGCCGGCCCCTGCCTGGCGTGCGGCGACGCCGGGGTGGCGCAGGGCGTCGTCGAAGGTGTGGCGGAAGACGTCGAGCCCGGTGGCGGCCGCGGTGTCGTAGGCGGACTTGAGGGAGTCGACCTGTTCGATCGATCCGTCCGTCTCGACCACGACCGCGTTGACCGGGTCGAGCCCCAGGGACTCGGTGGCGGCGGGCAGCCCGAGGAGCAGGGCGATGCACTCCTCGAAGAGCCTGATCCGGGTCTCCCGCCGGGCGGCCGGCCACCAGCGGTCGAAGACGGTGCACAGCCAGTCGCCGTACGGGGTGGCGCGGCCCGGTCGCGGGCCGGCGGGCGGACCTGCCCGGTCCGCCAGGCCCGGCGGCGGAGTGGTCCAGTTGCCGTGCGGCAGCAGGAGGTCCAGGGCCGGGGGGCGCAGGGCGAGCAGTGACTCGTACATCTCCAGGGGGTCGGTGCGCGGGTCGACGACGGTGAGGATGCCCGCGTACGCCTCCGGGTGGCGGTCGGCGAGCAGCCGGGCGCCACGCGAGGCGGCGGGCCAGGAGGGGCGGCCCGCATGGTCGGTGCGCAGGGTGTTGTGCGCGGCCAGGCCGCCGTCCAGGCTGATGCCGATGCGTATGCCGTGCCGGGCGAGGGTGGCGACCTTCGCGTCGGTGAGCAGGGTGGCGTTGGTCTGCACGGTGGCGTGGACGGTGCAGTGGCCGGGCACCCGCTCACGCAGCCGGTCGGCGAGGGCGGCGAGCCGTTCGGGGCCGGCGAGGAGGGGTTCGCCCCCGTGCAGGACGAGGGCGACATGACGGAGCCGGTGGGTGGCCGCGTGTTCGGCGATCCGGTCCGCGGTGCGGTCGAGGACATCGGGCGAGGCGGCGGCGGGCCGGGTCCGCCACGTCGCGTCGGGCCCCTCGTAGAGGTAGCAGTAGCGGCACGCCAGGTTGCAGCGGCCGTGCACCTTCACGATGAACTGCCCGAAGGGCACGGGAGTCACGTCCGAGGGGACCGGCACCGGTGCCGGTTCCGGGCGCGCCCCCTCCGCGCGCCGCGGCGTCGTTGGTCGGGCCACTCGGGCACCCCCGTGCTGTACGTCTGCCGGGACGGATCCCGGAAATGGCCGCCCGGGCCGGTCGGTCTCCCCGCGTCGTGCGGCGAGGGCCGGTCGGTCCCGGGCGGTGAAGTCGTGGTCGTCGGCGCCCCGGACCGCGTGGCTGCGGGGCGGCGCCCCGCCTCAGAAGGCGTTGTTGAATCCCCAGAGCATCTCCCGCGGCTGTTCGACGCGGCCGCGCAGATCCGCGACCACCTCGGACAGCACGGGGTGGTCCATGGTCCGCAGGGACTCCAGATCGAGGCCCAGCAGATCCGGCAGCTCGCCGGCGGCACCGGTCGCCCCTGCCCCGTCCTTACGTATCGACTCGCTCATCACGCCTCCCCGTAGTGCAGCACCGGGACCGCCGCGCCGCGCTCGCCGTTGAGCGGACACCGCCGGTCCCGCGTCCCTGACCCGCCTCGGGCCTTTCGTGTGGATCACACCGGACGTCACCGGTCACGCAGCGCCCTGTGCTCGCCGTTGAGCACTCAGCGCTCCAGCTCGGCCAGCCGCCCGGCGGTCGACTGACCCGCCGCGCCGCCACCGTCCGGCAGTTTCCGCCACTCCTGACGGGCCGCCCGGTACGCGTCCCGCGCGGCCCGGGGGCGCCCCGCACTCTCATAGGTCTTACCCCGCCAGTCGTTGGCTGTAGCACTCAACTCCACGGCCTCTTGGAACTGTTGTGGACTCACCTGCTCCGCTTCTGCCTCCGCGGCGCAATCGGCGGCCGACCGGAAGGCCTCGGCTGCGTCGTCGCGCCGGGCCGGCCGGTCCAGTGCGTCGGCGGCCTCAAGGCAGGCCCGGCCCAGCTCCAGCCAGCAGCGGGCCGCGGTCAGCGGGGACGCCGCCTCCTGCGCGGCGAGCCGGAGCAGATGCTCGGCCTCCCGCAGGTCGACCCGGTCCGCGGCGGCCCGGTGCCGCAGCATCAGGGCCCGACCGAGCATGAGCAGCCGCTCGGACTGGTGCGCGCCGCCCGCGGGCGTCTCGGAGCGGCAGTCGCGCAGCACCCGCACGGCCGCGCCGACATACGCGCCGCCGTCCGGCAGTTCGGCGCGGTGCAGCAGCGTGGCGCCCCACTCGGCGAGCAGGTCGGTGTGGGCCCGCGAGTCGCGCGGGGTGCCGCGGGCGGCGCGGGCGAACCACTCGGCGGCGGCGACGAGTTCGGCCGGGTCGCCGGTGTGCTCGTAGCGGGCCGCCCGGACCCGTCCGGCTCTGGTCTGCAGATGGGCGCGCTGGCGCTGTTCGCGTACGGTCTCCAGCGCCTGGCCGGTCAGCACCGCGGCTTCGTCCGGCTCCTCGCCGGAGGCGAGCAGGGCGTCCACCAGGTCCAGCACGATGCGGTTCTCGGTGCCCGTGGTGTATCCGCCGCCCTGGGTGAACGCCGTGCGCAGGGAGCGGGCGGACTGCCGGGCGTACTCCCGGGACTGCTCCGGGTCCTCGGTGGCACCGGCCAGTTTCAGCAGCGTCCTGCCGTGCTGCAGTGGCAGTGCGGCCGGGCGGTTCTCCTGGTCGGGCCAGGAGTCGGCGAAGGCTTCCAGCATCCCGCAGGCGCTCTGCAGCAGGGCGCTGTCACCGTCGAGCCGCCACTGCGCCTCCAGGGCCCGCACCCGCTCCAGGGTGAGCCGAAGGGCTTCGGCGGGCTCCATTCCGGGGGCCGCGCAGGCGAGGATGTACTCACGCTCGGCGCGCCGCAGGAGGTCCAGGGCGCCGCGCCGGTCCCCGCGCCGCCGCCCGTCGTCGGCTGCCGCGTGCAGCACCTGGGCCAGCACCGCCCGTTCGCGTACGGCGCCCGGGTGGGCCACGGCCCGTTCGGCGGCCCTTCTGGCCTCACCGAGAAGGTCGTCGCCGCCGCGCACCTCCCAGAGCCTCAGCACACACCGCGCGTACTCGGCCCAGAGCCCCGGCCCGGCGGCGGACTGCGGGCTGTTTCCGGCGACTCCCCTCAGCAGTTGCACGGCGTCGATCAGGCGCTGCACCATCTTGTCCGCCTCGAACTGCCGCACGAGCTCGCGGGCCTGTTCCACGGCGGGGCTCGTACCGGCCTCCGGGCGGCCCGTCGCGTCGGCGGGCTCCTGGGGCACGAACCCGGGGGGTACGGGCATGAATCGCTCCAGCACGCGGGCCGCGACCTCGGCAAAGGCGTGGGGAACGCCCCGGCCGTCGCCCGGCTCGTCCTCCTCGCCCTCGATCCCGACCGGCTCGTCACCGCTGTTCTCCTCGGCCTCCCCGGCGTCCCGTGCTCCGTCACCGAGCCAGGTACGGGTGGCGGCGGCGCCGGGCCGTGCACCGCGCAGCGTGCCGTCCCCGAGCTGCGCGAAGGCCAGAGCAGGGAAATTGGGACCGCCCTTGCCGAACCGCTGCTCGATGTACTGCGAACAGTGCTTCAGCACGAGCAGGGCCTCGTCACGGCCGAGCGGTCCGAGGAGTGCGTCCTGGACGCCGGGCTCGAACGCGTACCACTGCCCACGGCCGCCACCGCCGTCGGCACGGGTGAGAAGTCCGCTGAGCAGCACCTCGGCCAGTTCGGAGGGTCCCGAGTGGGGAAGCATCGTGCGTTGCACGAGCTGCATCACCGGGAGGTAGAGGGGTGCGGCCGCAAGATGCACGGCCAGTTGTCCGGCGGCCGGTGAGGCCACCGAGCGGAAGCGGCTGACGAGTTGGAGCGAGGAGAGCGATCCGCCGGACCGCTGGGCAGCGGCCGCCGGCTGGTCGGCCCGCACCCAGCCGACCGCTCCGGCGATCCGGGCCGCACCGGTGCCGGAAAGCAGCCGGGCCCAGCCACCGAGCGCGTCCGCCGTCGGCGGGAGGACCGGGACGGCCAGGGCTCCGGGGTGCACGGCCGGGCCGGTACCGGCGTCCTCGGCGACCTTCAGCTGCGCCGCTCCGGCCGGGCCGTCACCCCGCGAGAGGAGGCCGAAGGTGACGGGCAGCCTGGTCCGGCTCCACATGCGCTGCGGCAGCGGTTGCAGGACCGCGACCGGGGACTGGCAGGCCAGCTGGTGGAGCAGCCGGTGGGCGCGCCCGCTGCGCCAGAGCGGTCCGGCGCAGTCGCTGATGACGACGGTGACCCGACGCCCGGTCGGATCACTGAGCCGGTCCGCGGAGTGCAGGGGGCCCGCGGCCGGGTCGGAGCTGCGGCTGACCGCGCATCCACCGTCGGGACCCTGGTGCAGATATCGCAGCTGGACATCGCGGAAGGCGCCCAACTGGGCAAATATGCGCTGGAGTTCATGGAACATCCGGTCCCACACCAGCATGGAGGAGGAGGCGTCCATGACGCACTGGAGGATGGCGTCACCCCTGCGGATGCCGCGGAAGACCGGCATGATCATGCCGCCCGCCCGGGCGCTGCGTTCAGCGGTCGCCGTCTCGTCCAGGGCGCGCCTCAGCGGTGCGGAGGCCGGGTGATAGCGCTGCAACGGGCGCAGGGCGCGGGCGAGTTCGAGGGGGGCGGGAAGCACGGGGGCTGCGGGCACGCCGAAGGTGAGCGCGGTGTCGGGGGCGTGCTCCGGGGGCCGCCGGCCGGAGCCGTGCTCATCGGCGCGGGGCGCACGCGCCCGGCCCGGTACGGGGTACAGGGAGATCTTCCCGTCACCGCTCGGCCCGCTCGGCCCGCTCGGCCCCTCGGGCGGGGCGTCCGCGTCAGGGGTGTCACCCTCCGGCGTGGCCCCCGCTCCGGCACGGGTGGGGGCCACGGGCTCCACGGGGGACGGTGCCGACGGGGGTGCGCCCTGCCCCTCGGCCCGGTCCGTCGCCGACTCATCGGCGCCGCGTGTCCACCGGGCCAGCCAGAGCGCGTCGCACAGCTGCTCCACGTCGGGGTCGAGCCCGGCTCCGCGCAACCGCGCGACCAGCGTCGCGAGCTGCCCCTCACCGGGTGCCGCACCGTCCGGGCCCGCACCGCGTGCCGCACCGTCCGGGTCGGGTGCGCCATCCGGCTCCCGGCCCCCTGGGCCCCCGGGCGTCCCGTCCGCCGCACGCATCAGCGCGTCACCTCGGCCGGTCGAGTCGCTGGATGAGCAGGTCGGCGAGCCGGTCGCGGCCGGTCGGGGCCGCCGCCTGGGTGAGGTAGATCGCGTTCAGCAACTGGTCGGTGGCCAGGAGTTCGCTGCGCGAGCGCTCCAGGAAGAGCGTGATGAGGTCCTCGCTGGACCGGGCGGCCTCCTCACCCAGGTGCGCCTTGACGAACGCGGCCAGTCGCTTGTGGTCGGGACGTCCCAGCTCCAGGTGAATGCAGCGGCGCATCAGCGGGGCGGGGAAGTCCCGCTCCCCGTTGCTGGTGAGCACCACGAACGGGAAGGCCCGGCACTGCACCCGGCCGCCCTTGATCCGCACCTTGTTGCCGTCGTGGTCGAGCACGTCCGCCTCGCCGTCGGGCAGTCGGTCCGCGATCCGTTCCAGCTCGGGGATGGCGAACTCGCCCTCCTCCAGCACGTTGAGCAGGTCGTTCGGCAGGTCGATGTCGCTCTTGTCGAGCTCGTCGATGAGCAGCACCCGCGGCCGGTCCGAGGGCAGCAGCGCGGTGCCCAGCGGTCCGAGCCGGATGTAACTTCCCACGCTCTGCGCCGAGTCGACTCCGGCACCGCCGTCCGTCGACGCGTGCGAGGCGATCTGTACGTCCTGCAGCCGCGCGATCGCGTCGTAGTGGTAGAGGCCGTCCAGCAACGTGGTGCGGCTGACCACGGGCCAGCGCAGCACCTTTCCGAACTCCAGCTCCCGGGCGACGGAGTGGGCCAGGGTGCTCTTCCCCGCGCCCGGGTCGCCGGTGACCAGCAGCGGGCGCCGCAAGTACAGTGCGGCGTTGATCATTTCGAGTTCCTCGGCCCCGGGCCGGTGCTCATCGGCGATGCGTCCGGGAATGCCGAGGCGGCGGTCGGCCGACTCGGCTCCGTCCGCTCCGCCGGACTCACCGGCGAAATCGCGCCAGGGCGGAGGGGGCGGCAGTTGCGCCACCTCGTCGTGCGGTTCGCCGAT
The DNA here is from genome assembly GCF_036013915.1 of Streptomyces sp. NBC_00464. Lineage (NCBI taxonomy): Bacteria > Bacillati > Actinomycetota > Actinomycetes > Kitasatosporales > Streptomycetaceae > Streptomyces > Streptomyces sp. NBC_00464. Next base: position 2,040,656 of record NZ_CP107899.1, read on the forward strand.
GCCTCGGTAGATGAGCCACTCGCTGGGTTCACTCATAGCGTGTTCCTCGTTGTCACTCGCCTGCGGGCGGCCACCGTCGAACCTGCCTTACCGTAGCGATCCGGAGTAACCCCCGTAAGGGGGAGGCCCCTTGACCCCTGGGCGCGAGGTGGAAAACTTTGCGTCACGGCGCCTCCAGGAACGCGTCGGAATCCGGCAGTGCGTGATTCGGGTCTTCGTAGTACAGGGCAACTCCGTCGGACCAGAACATCTCCGTACGTCCCGCCCCCACTCCTCTTCTCAGCTCATGGATCCTCCACGGCAGCCGGTCCCGGGTGCGGGCGCCCGACACGGCGTCGGCCACGCGTCGGTGGAACTCCCTGCAGACCGTGTCGGCCTCGGCGGCCCTTCGCTGCAGCAGGACGGCCCCGAAGCCGGCGTCGATCAGCCGGACCACCCCGGCGGTGATGCCGGAGTCCGGCCGGCTGCCGTAGCGGCAGAGGACCGGCACGGTGTCGTGCGCCAGGGTCCGCAGCCGCGTCACATCCGGTACACGTACCCTCAAATCGTCCTCGCAGTCGACCACTTCGGCATGGATCCCCGGCTCCGTCCCGGCGTCCCGGCGCGCCCGCCGCTTGTCGGCCGGCCCCTGGTACGAACTGCGCAGGACCACCGGCCGTACGACTCCGAGCGGCAGCCCGTTCGAGGGAAGCACCCACTCGTCGACCGGCAGCCCAAAGAGCGCGGGTGCCACGACGACCTGGAGCATCGCCGGACTGCCCGGCTCGTCGCACCGCCGGAAGGCCTCGGCGAGCGCGGCGGCCAGCCGGTCGGGAACGGTGCCGAGCGGGGCCCCGCGGCTGTCCTCGTCGATGGGCTCCGCCCCCGAGGCCTGCCGGTCGACGGCGACCCGCCAGTCGTACTGGTCGCGGGCCCAGCCCTGGAGGTCCACGTTCAGCACGACTCCGTCGCGGTCCCCGTGCGGGACGGGTTCGCTCACGGACGGGTACACGGCCTGCTGGCGGTTCTCTTCCAGGCGCAGCCGGATGGCCGCCCACTCCATGTCGAGCTGCCCGCGCAGATCCCGGGAGAGTTCGACGTCGGCGATCCGCTTCACCCACCCCCACAGCGCCTTGGCGTTCGTGACGGAGAGCTGTCCGCAGGGCCGGTCCGCCGTGAGGACGCCCATGCAGTAGCGCACGATCAGCTCGAAGCGGGCCTGCCGGTCGTGGGCGCGGGTCTCGTACAGCACCCCCAGACCGTCCCGCCAGCCGCGCGGGGCCGGCCGGTGGTCACGGGAGTAGACACCGGGCAGGCGGTCGAGGAGGGCGAGCAGACTGCGGGTGCTGGCCGGTGGCGGGAGTTCGGCGAGCCGCCCGAGCAGGTCCGCGCGCAGTCGGGGGCCGAGGACGCCGGCGGAGGGTCCCGGCAGTTCGCTCTGCACGTCGGTCCAGGTCCGCTCGGTGCCGACCGCGACGTTGTGCCGGTCCGCGTGGTAGCGGTCGTGGGCGTGGAACACGGACTGGTAGGTGTCGTCGGTCTCGGTCTCGATGGGTGTGGACGGCACCTCCAGGGTGCGCAGCCGCTCGATCCCGACGGCCGTGCCGCCCTGCTGCCTGTCCAGCCGCGACTTGACCACCCCGACCACCTCGCCCCGGGCGAAGTCGATCACGGGCCCGCCGGACATACCCGGCTCCAGCCAGCCCTCGTCGAGGAGGACGACCTGCTCCACATCGTCGGCGGCGCCGTAGGAACCGTTCACCCGGTAGGTACCGTTGCGCAGCTTCAGCCCGCCGCCGGGCGAGTTGACCCACCCCACGCAGCGGATGTCGCCGCCGCGGAGCAGGGCCCCGGAGCGCTCGGCGACGTACACGCAGGCGTGCTCGACGGGCCGGCGGAGCTGGATGAGCGCCAGGTCGGGGGCGGGCCAGGCGGTGGTCCCCGGCGGCCGGGTGCCGGGCATCGCGACGACGACCTTGCCGGGGACTTCGGCGAGTTCGCCGCTGTGCCGGTCCCCCTTGAACACCACGTTCACCATGCCCCCCTCCCCCCGCATGGCCACGTGGGCGCACGTCAGGATCCAGCTCGGAGCGATGAAGAACCCGCTCCCCAGGAACTCCCCTCCCGGGGCCTGACCGCCCGGTCCGTCAGGGGCATACCCGGACCCCGGTCGATGGATGCGCACGGTCGCGTCCTCCACGAGGCCCAGAAGAGCAGCGTCCGACTGTCCCTGACCGCCCTCTGCGCCCCCGTCGGGGTCCGAGGTCATGCCCCGCCGCCGTCGGTGTCGTCCGCGCCGTCCGGGTGTGCCGGTGCGCCGGGGGCTGCCCCGGCGTGCGGGAGGCCCGCGGGTGCGCCGGCGGGCGGCGACGGGCGTACGGGCGCCGGGGGCGCGAACGGAACGGGTGGCATCGCGGGGGCGGGTGCCTGCGCCGGCACGGGTACGGGCACGGGCTCCGGCGCCGGCGGATCGACCGGAGGTCCGCCGCCGTTCCAGGTGAGCGTGACCTTGATCGCTCCCTTGGCCTCGCCGTCCGCGAGCAGCCCGACGACCTTGCCCGACTTGGCGGTGAGCTCGATCCCGAACTCGACGCTGACCTCGTCCGGCCGCACGGCACGCAGCGGCACGGCGAGTGAGCGCGCGACACTGGTCACCACGGAGTGCAGGCTCTCGACCCGGGCCTGCACCTGGTCGGTGAGGTTCCCGAATCCGGTGTCCGTGAACGTCAGGCCACCGGGCTCCGGACGGTCCAGCTCCTCGGCTCCCGAGATCCGCGCCCAGACCGGTGTGCCGTCCGGCATCTCGATGCGCGTAATGCGGGCCCCACTGTCACCCATGACACCCCCCGCTCCCCAACTCCCCGCAGGTTAACGGCCGTAGGCGGCCGATGCGAGGCACATGCACCATGACGCCGGAGCACCGCGGGCCGGTTCTCGGCCGTCCCGCCCTGCCGACGCCGGGCCGCCGCCCTGCCGACGCCCGGCCGTCCACCGGCCACGGCGGGGCTGTCACCAGGGCTTAAACTTGCGCCATGTACTTCACCGACCGCGGTATCGAGGAGCTGGAGAAGCGGCGAGGCGAGGAAGAGGTCACTTTCGAGTGGCTCGCCGAGCAGCTCCGTACGTTCGTCGATCTGAACCCCGACTTCGAGGTGCCGGTCGAGCGCCTCGCCACGTGGCTGGCCCGGCTGGACGACGAGGACGAGGACGACGACTGACCGGCCCGGGGCGTTCAGGGCCTGCCCGGCCCCTCGTCCCTGATCCGGTCGTACGCGAGCCCGAGCGCGCCGTGGATCATCAGCAGCGCTCCGGCGAAGACCCACCCGCCGTTGCGCCGGCCCGCTCCCCAGACGGCGATCGGAAGCCCCGCCGCCAGTTGGGCGCCCGCCAGGGCGCGGGCTCGGGGGCCGCGCATCCAGGGGCCCATGCGACTGCTCTCGACCGCTTCGAATTCGACCTTGACCGCCTCGCGCCAGCCGGTCCAGGCGATCCGCTCGGCCTCCGGCCACACATCGGCCCCCGCGGTCAGCCGGCCGGAGGGCTCACCCGGTTCCAGGCCCGGCGGGAGCTCCAGTCCGATACGGGTGAGCACGGCGAGCAGTCCGCGGAGTCTGGCCCGCGCGTCCGTCTCCGGATCGGGACGGGTGAGGGCTTCGAGGGCCTGGACGTCCAGCACGGGATCCAGGCCGAGCCGCTCGGCGAACGTACGCATCGCCTCGTCCTCGCCGGCCGGCGTCCCGTCGGCGAGCCAGACGTAGCCGACGGGGCGACGGAATCCCGCGGCGAGCGTGTAGCCGGCCCGGTCACCGTCCCACCACAGCGCCAGCACCGGCCAGGTGGAGCCGACCGCGAGCGCGGTGGCCCAGCCGCCGACCACCCGGTCGACCGGCTCGGCGCCCTCGTCCGCCACCGGCGCTCCACCTTGTTCGCCCTGCCCGCCCTGCCAGGGCGTTCCCTCCGGTACGAGGACACTCCAGCCCTCTCCGGCGGGCGCGAGCAGCATCCGCTCACGCAGCAGACGGGCGACCGGCCGCGCCGTATCCGGTGTGGCCCGGCACAGCAGCAGTGCTCCCACGGGTGATGTCGCGTTCATGCCCCACACCGTAGGACAAATTGCCCCACTCTGAGGCATTTTGCCCCGACAATCGCGCCGCCTCCTCCCCCAGCACACCGTCACGACCGCGCTTGACTTCCCCTATCCGCGATATATCGTGTTCTGCAAGAGACGCGATATGTTGCGTCATCCGCGCTCCCCAGGAGGTCAGATCCATGCCTGTGTCGACGTGGGCCATCGCCGAGCCTCGCAAGCTCACCTTCGACGAACCCGTGACCGCACTCAGCGTGCGCATCGTCAACGGCACGGTCAACGTCGTCGGCAGCGACGAGCCGACCGCCAGGCTGGAGGTCTCCGCCATCGAGGGGCCGCCGCTGATCGTCACGCAGCACGACGGCGTCCTGACCGTCACGTACGAGGACTTGGCCTGGCAGAACATGCTCAAGTGGCTGGACCGCAAGGGCTGGCCGCGCCACGCGGTCATCTCCCTCACGGTCCCGGCCGACTCGGCGGTGGAGGTCGGCGTGGTCGGCGCCGGCGCCTTCGTCTCCGGGGTACGCGGCCGTACGGACGTACGCGGCGTCGCCGGCGACACCACGCTCGTCGGGCTGGCCGGACCGGTCGGCGCGGAGACCGTGTCCGGCAACATGGAGGCCCAGGCCGTCACCGGCGCGCTGCGCTTCCACTCCATCTCCGGCGATCTGACCGTCGTCGAGGGCGCCGGGGCCTTTGTGAAGGCGGAGACCGTCAGCGGGAACATGACCCTCGACCTGAACCCGGCCGGGAAGCCCACCGACGTCCGGCTGTCCACGATCGCCGGCGAGCTCGCCATCCGCCTGCCGCACCCGGCCGACGCGAAGGTCGAGGCGAACACCGCGAGCGGCACCGTCTCCAACGGCTTCGAGGACCTCCGGGTCAGCGGCCAGTGGGGCGCGAAGAAGATCACCGGCACGCTGGGCTCCGGAACCGGGACACTGAGGGCGACGACGGTCTCGGGATCGATCGCCCTGCTGCGCCGCCCACCGGCCGAGGACGATCCGCGCGACGCCGAGCCGACCGGAAAGGTGCTCTGACATGCCCCCCGTATTCGCCCACGGCCGCCTGCGCCTCTACCTGCTCAAGCTGCTCGACGAAGCCCCCCGCCACGGCTACGAGGTGATCAGGCTTCTCGAAGAGCGCTTCCAAGGTCTGTACGCCCCTTCGGCAGGCACCGTCTACCCGCGCCTGGCCAAGCTGGAGGCCGAGGGCCTCGTCACGCATGCCACCGAGGGCGGCCGCAAGGTCTACTCGATCACCGACGCCGGCCGCGCCGAGCTGGCGGACCGCACCGGCGAGCTCGCCGATCTGGAGCTGGAGATCAGGGAGTCGGTCTCCGAGCTGGCCGCCGAGATGCGCGACGAGGTCCGGGGAGCGGCGGGCAAGCTGCGCAGCGAGATGCGCGCCGCGGCCGACGAGTCGCGTCACACGGGGTCTTCGCGACCGGCCGGCAAGGCGGGAAAGGCGTCCCCGTTCGGCGGCTTCGGCGATCTCGGCGACCTGGGCAACTTCGGGGACTTCGGCGACAAGGAGGCCTGGAGCACCGCGAAGGAAGAGCTGCGCAAGGCGAAGCAGGAGTGGAAGGAGCAGGCGCGCCGGGCGAAGGACGAGTCCCGCCGCGCCCGCGAGGAGGCCCAGCAGGCCCGCCGCCAGGCCAAGGAGGCCCAGGACCGGGCGCGCGAGCAGATGCAGAACGCCGCCCGTCAGGTCCAGGCCCACTTCGCCCGGGGCGACTGGCCGGCGGGCGTACGGGAGGGGCTGGCCGAGATCACCGGCCAGCTGGGCGGCTTCGCCCGTACCGGCAACTGGCCGCCCTACGCGAAGCCGGACGCCACCGACGCCACCCCCGACACCGACTCCGCCTCCGACTGGGGCAAGGACACGGGCGGCACCGGTGACCCGGCCCGCGACCTGGACCGCCTGCTCGACCGGTTCCGCGACGACATCCGTGATGCCGCCAGGGACCGGGGCGTGACGGAGGACCAGCTCGCGGCGGCCCGCCGTCATCTGTCGACGGCGGCGGCCCACATCGGCGCGCTGCTGCGCGAGGACACCGACGGCAACGCGAAGCAGTAGCAGAGGGAGAAGAAGAGACGGGGCGGCCCGGGGAACACTCCCCGGGCCGCCCGGCGTTCAGCCCGCCTTGCGGTCCTGGCCCGCGTGGCCGTCCCCGTACAGCGCACGGTTGGCCGTCTCGTACGTCGCACCGTGCTCGGCGAGCACGTCGGCGACGACTCCGGGGGACGCGGTGAGGGCCAGCAGCAGGTGCTCCTCGCCGATGAACCGGTCACCGCGGCCGAGTGCGATCCGCAGCGACTTCTCCAGGATCTTCTTGGCCTCCTTGGTGAACGGCCGGCCGCCCGTCCACCGGCGACGGTCCTCACGGTCGCCCGTCAGGGCTCCCTCGCCGTGCGCCTCCTCGATGCGGGAGACGATCGCGGTGAGATCGATGCCGATCCCCGCGAGGGCGTCGACGTCGGCCTTCGTCATGCCGCCGCGCCTGCGCGCTTCGGCGAGCGCCGCCTCCACCGAGGCCCTGCGGTCCGTGAGTCCCAGTGCGGCAACGGCGAACGAGGCCCGGCTGCCCTCCTGGTCCAGCAGGGCGAACAGCAGATGCTCCGCGGTGACCGAACCGGCGTCGGCCCGTTCGGCATGTGTCACGGCACCGGTCACGGTGGCGCGGGCACCCTTGGTGAATCGCTCGAACATCAATGCCTCCCGTACTTCTTGTGCACGGCCTGCCGGCTGACACCCAGTTCGGCCGCGATCTCCTGCCACGACCAGCCCTGCACCCGGGCGCTTCTGACTTGTACGGCTTCGAGCTGCTCCAGCAGCCGCCGCAGCGCGGCGACCGACCGCAGCCCCACCCGGGGGTCGCGGTCGCCGGCGCGCTCGGCGAGATCCGTTGCTTCGGTCATGGCGTCAACTTACATTGACACCTGAGGCACGTCAACCCTAGTTGACAGCAGTCAGTACGATCTTCCCGAACTGGTCACCCGAGGCAAGCCGTTCGAAGCCCTCGCGGGCGCGGTCCAGCGGCAGCACCTCGTCGATGACGGGACGCACCCCCGTGGCCGCGCAGAAGGCGAGGAGGTCCTCCAGCTCGTCCTTGGTGCCCATGGTCGAGCCGACGACCTTCAGTTCCAGGAAGAAGATGCGGGTCAGCTCGGCGTGCGCGGGCCGGTCGCCGCTGGTGGCGCCGGAGATGACCAGCGTGCCTCCGGGGCGCAGGGACTTGACGGAGTGCGACCAGGTGGCGGCGCCGACGGTCTCGATGACGGCGTCGACCCGGTGGGGCAGCCGGGCGCCCGGCTCGTACGCCTCGGTCGCACCGAGTTCGACGGCCCGCTTGCGCTTGGCCTCGTCGCGGCTGGTGGCGTAGATCCGCAGCCCGGCGGCCCGGCCGAGCACGATCGCGGCGGTCGCGACACCGCCGCCGGCTCCCTGCACGAGTACGGAGTCGCCGGGGCGCACACCGGCGTTGGTGAAGAGCATGCGGTACGCGGTCAGCCAGGCGGTGGGCAGACAGGCGGCCTGCTCGAAGGTGAGCTCCTTCGGCTTGGGAAGCACGTTCCAGCTGGGGACGGTGACCTGCTCGGCGAACGTGCCCTGATAGCGCTCGGTGAGGATGGAGCGGGGCTCGTCGGGGCCGACTCCGTGGCCGGTCTGGCCGATGACGGAGTGCAGGACGACCTCGTTGCCGTCCTGGTCGGTGCCGGCGGCGTCGCAGCCGAGGATCATCGGCAGCTTGTCCTCGGTGATGCCGACACCGCGGAGGGACCAGAGGTCGTGGTGGTTGAGGGAGGCGGCCCGGACGTTGACGGTGGTCCACCCGGGACGCGCCTCGGGAGCCGGGCGTTCGCCCAGCTCAAGGCCGTTGAGGGGGTGGTCGCGGTCGAGGCGGGATGCGTAGGCGGCGAACATGGCCCCGACGATAGGCGGGGCCATGGCCCGACGTAACCGGCTGCGGGTGTGACACGCACCGCGCGTGACAGCGACCGGCCCCGGCCGGTTCATTCGAGCGCCGGAGGCAAATCAAGCCCCTCCGGCGATCGAGGAGCGGGGGTCCGGGGGCAGCGCCCCCGAAAGGCGCCACACCCGAACCCCCGCACCCACTCACCTCAACGCCGGGCGACACCCTCCGCACGGGCGGCCGCGGCCACCGCGGCCGTGACCGCCGGGGCGACCCGCTCGTCGAACGGCGACGGGATCACGTAGTCGGCGGCCAGCTCGTCGCCCACCACATCCGCCAGCGCGTTCGCCGCGGCGATCTTCATGCCCTCGGTGATCCGCGACGCCCGCACCTGGAGCGCACCCGCGAAGATGCCGGGGAACGCCAGCACGTTGTTGATCTGGTTCGGGTAGTCCGACCGACCGGTCGCCACGACGGCCGCGTACTTGTGCGCGATGTCGGGGTGCACCTCGGGGTTCGGGTTCGCCATGGCGAAGACGAAGGCCCCGGGCGCCATCGAGGCGACGGCCGCCTCGGGGACCGTACCGCCGGAGACACCGATGAAGATGTCCGCACCGGCCAGCGCGTCCGCGAGGGATCCCGAGATCCCTGCCTTGTTGGTGAGTTCGGCCAGCTCCCGCTTGACGTCGGTCAGGTCCTCGCGGTCCCGGCTGACGATGCCCTTGCGGTCGGCGACGGCGACATCTCCGAGCCCCGCCTCCAGCAGGAACTTGGCGATGGCGACCCCGGCCGCACCCGCGCCCGAGATGACCCCGCGCAGCTCGCCCAGGCTGCGCCCGGACAGCTTCGCGGCGTTGCGCAGGGCGGCGAGGGTGACCACGGCCGTGCCGTGCTGGTCGTCGTGGAAGACGGGGATGTCGAGCCGCTCCTGGAGCTTGCGCTCGATCTCGAAGCAGCGCGGCGCCGAGATGTCCTCCAGGTTCACGCCGCCGAAGGACGGGGCGAGCCGGACGACGGTCTCCACGATCTCGTCCGCGTCGGTGGTCGCGAGCGCGATCGGCACCGCGTCCACGCCGCCGAACTGCTTGAACAGGATCGCCTTGCCCTCCATCACGGGGAGGGAGGCCTCGGGTCCGATGTCCCCGAGACCGAGCACCGCGGTGCCGTCCGTCACGACGGCGACGACCTGCGACTTCCAGGTGTAGTCGTGGACGAGCTCCGGGTTCTCGGCGATCGCGCTGCACACCTTCGCCACGCCGGGCGTGTACGCGAGGGACAGGTCGTCCTTGTCCCGGATCGGGACGGTGGCCTGCACGGCCATCTTCCCGCCCCGGTGGAGCGCGAAGGCCGGATCGAACGGCTCGTCCGTGGCGCTGTCGGTCGTGCTGTCCGTATTGCTGTCGCTGCGAGGATTGACGATCTCCGCTGCCATGGTGTTGACCCCTTAAGTCTTCATCGTTTGAGGGTGGCCACTCCTGGTTGAGGAGGGGTGGGTGGGCACCGCGTACGTTCCCTGCGCTGGGCGATTGGTCCGCCCCGGCAGGGATGGGATACATACGCGCGGGCGCGCCGCACACGCGCCCTGAGCCCCGGATGAGGGGTGTAAACGTCCTTCTTACCGGACAGGCAGCACCGCAGACGAGTCGGTATCCCCACGGTGACGTGTCTCATAGTGGGACATACAGACAAGTCGGCCAGCCGACACGAAACCCGCCCAGAGCAGGGCCAAGACGGGGGATCTTCCGGCAGGAAGAAGGGATTCCAGGGAAAGGTCCGGCCTTGATGTGCCGGCCCGCTGGGGTTCGGGGGTATCCCGTTACCCGATTTTGACATGCTGCGCCCCCTGTTTGGGGTAATCCAAATGACAAGATGCCGAAACCACGCAGGGTTACGGCACTCGAAGACAAGTGCGTGATCATGCTGCACCGCCCCTCACCTGCCGGAGGACCCCGATCATGACCGCACCCACCACCCGCTGTAAGACCATCGCCTCGTCCCGGATCGCCGCGGTGGGCGCCCTCGCGGTAGCCGGCGCGCTGCTGCTCACCGCCTGCGGTGACCAGACGAAGAACGGCTCAAATGGTTCCGACACGGCCAAGACCACGGCCGGCACCACTTCCCCCGCCGACCTCCTCCCCCCGGAGATCAAGTCCAAGGGCGTCATCAAGGTCGGCTCGGACATCGCCTACCCGCCGGTCGAGTTCAAGGACGAGTCCGGCAAGACGGTCGGCATCGACCCCGACCTGGCTGCCGCGCTCGGCAAAGAGCTGGGCGTGGAGTTCCAGTTCGAGAACGGCACCTTCGACACCCTGGTCACCGGTCTGCGCGCCAAGCGCTACGACCTTGCGATGTCGGCCATGACCGACACCAAGGAGCGCCAGGAGGGCATCGACCCCGAGACCAAGAAGAAGGTCGGCGAGGGGGTCGACTTCATCGACTACTTCACCGCCGGTGTCTCGATCTACACCAAGAAGGGCGACGACCAGGGGATCAAGACCTGGGCCGACCTCTGCGGCAAGAAGATCGCCGTCCAGCGCAACACCGTCTCGAACGACCTGGCCAAGGCCGAGTCCAAGAAGTGCACCGGCGGCAAGAAGATCGCCATCGAGTCGTACGACAACGACCTCCAGGCCCAGACCCGGCTGCGCTCCGGCGGGGCCGACGCCGGCTCCTCCGACTTCCCGGTCGCCGCGTACGCGGTGAAGACCTCGGGCGGCGGCAAGGACTTCCAGATCGTCGGCGAGCAGGTCGAGGCGGCCCCGTACGGCATCGCCGTCGCCAAGGGCAACGACCAGCTCACCAAGGCCGTCCAGGCGGCCCTGGAGGCGATCATCAAGAACGGCGAGTACGAGAAGATCATCGCCAAGTGGGGCGTGGAGGCCGGCGCGGTCACCGAGGCCAAGCTGAACGGCGGATCCTGACCGGATCCGGCGCTGAAAGGCATCAGCCATGACTGAACTCGAGAAGACGGGCCCGGTCGACCGGGCGCCCGCACCCCCCACACCGGCGGCCGGACCGGAAGCGATCAAGGCCATCCCGGTCCGGCACTACGGCCGGTACGTCTCGGCGGCCATCGCCATCGCCGCGCTCGTCGCGATCATCTACGCCTTCAGCCAGGGCAAGATCAACTGGGGCGCTGTCCCGGACTACTTCTTCGACGACCGGATCATCAAGGGCGTCGGCCAGACGCTCCTGCTGACTGTCCTGTCGATGGTGATCGGCGTGGTCGGCGGCATCCTGCTGGCCGTCATGCGCCTGTCGAAGAACCCGGTTACCTCGTCGATCGCCTGGTCGTACATCTGGTTCTTCCGCGGTACGCCGGTCCTGGTCCAGCTGTTCGTCTGGTTCAACCTGGGTCTGGTCTTCGAGTACATCAACCTCGGGCCGATCTACAAGGACTACTGGTCGAGCTTCATGACGCCGCTGCTGACGGCGCTGCTCGGGCTGGGCCTCAACGAGGCCGCGTACATGGCCGAGATCTGCCGGGCCGGTCTGCTCTCGGTCGACGAGGGCCAGACGGAGGCGTCCCACGCGCTGGGCATGAGTCACGGCAAGACGCTCCGGCGCGTCGTGCTCCCGCAGGCCATGCGGGTGATCGTGCCGCCGACGGGCAACGAAGTCATCAACATGCTCAAGACCACGTCGCTGGTGGCGGCCGTGCAGTTCTACGAGCTCTTCAAATACGCCCAGGACATCGGGCAGGCCTCCGGAGCCCCGGTGGAGATGTACTTCCTCGCCGCGGCCTGGTATCTGATCATGACCTCGGTACTGAGCGTCGGGCAGTACTACCTGGAGCGGTACTACGCCCGCGGCTCCAGCCGCAGTCTGCCGCCCACTCCGATGCAGAAGATCAAGGCCAACCTGCTGTCCCTGGGCCGCCCGAAGGGAGGCATGGCATGACCGCCATGGTGAAGGCCGAGGGCGTCCACAAGTCCTTCGGCACCGCACACATCCTCAAGGGCATCGACCTGGAGGTGGCCCCGCGCGAGGTCTTCTGCCTGATCGGCCCGTCCGGTTCCGGCAAGTCGACCTTCCTGCGGTGCATCAACCACCTGGAGCAGATCAGCGCCGGACGGCTGTCCGTCGACGGCGAGCTGGTGGGCTACCGCCAGAAGGGCGACAAGCTCTACGAGCTCAAGGACAGCGAAGTCGCCCTGAAGCGCCGGGACATCGGCATGGTCTTCCAGCGCTTCAACCTGTTCCCCCACATGACGGCGATCGAGAACGTCATGGAGGCCCCCGTCCAGGTCAGGCGCGAGTCCAAGGCAGTCGCCCGGGCCCGCGCGGAACGGCTCCTGGACCGGGTCGGTCTGTCCGACAAGGCGAAGAACTACCCCTCGCAGCTCTCCGGCGGACAGCAGCAGCGGGTGGCCATCGCCCGGGCGCTGGCCATGGAGCCGAAGCTGATGCTCTTCGACGAGCCCACGTCGGCGCTCGACCCGGAGCTGGTGGGCGACGTGCTCGACGTCATGCGCGGTCTCGCCGAGGACGGCATGACGATGATCGTCGTCACCCACGAGATGGGCTTCGCCCGTGAGGTCGGCGACGCGCTGGTCTTCATGGACGACGGCGTGGTGGTCGAATCGGGCCACCCGCGCGACGTCCTGACCAACCCGCAGCACGACCGGACGAAGTCGTTCCTGTCCAAGGTGCTCTAACCGGGCATACGGAAAGCCAGGCGTACGGAAAGGGCGGTACGGACCTGCGTGGTCCGTACCGCCCTTTCGCCTTGCCGGGGTCACTTCTCCGGCAGCAGCTCCGGACGCAGCATCAGCTCGCGCAGCTGTGCGCGGGTGAGCGGCGGGGTCTTGAGGAGCGGACCCTGCACCACGTCGGCCTCGAAGCCGGTGCTGTCGCGGACGGCTAGCACGCTGCCGTCGGCGAGGACGAGCCGGGCGGCCAGCTCGGGGCCCCACTGCGGGGTGCCGTCGCCATAGTCCATGTCGTCGCTCCACAGGGTGAGCACCCGGCCGCCGGACAACTCCTCGCGCACGCAGTCGGTACGGGCCGGCTCCCCGTTCTCCGGCTTGCACAGGTTCGTGACCGGCGCGCCGCCGCCCAGCTTCTTCCGCACGGCCTTCGCGTCCATGACGTCGATGGTCAGATAGCCGACACCGCCGTCCCGGCGGACCGCGTACTGTCCGTCCAGCGGCCCGGTCCTGGGAGGCTCGGGCGGCAGCGGCGAGGCGTGCTTGATGATGTCGGCGAACGACACCTCGTCGACCGTGCCGACCCCCGTCGGCAGCAGCTCGACCAGCCGCACGTCCCGCGGCATGCCGCCGCCGGCCCGGGACGCCACGGACGAGGTCTGCGGCTCGGCCGGCGCCTGGGAGAGCTGGGGCACGACGAACGCCCCGGCCGCCACCGTGCAGACCGCCGCCGCCGACACCGCGGCCCGGCGCCGCCACCGCACCCGCGCGGCCTTCGCGTAGACACCTTCCGTGCTGATGACCGGCTGCCCCGCGTCCTCTGCGGCCCGCCCCAGCAGTTCACGCACATCGTCACTCATACCCGTACCTCCGCCATATCGGCGCGCAGCGCCGCCAACCCCCGAGCCGCGTGGCTCTTGACCGTGTTCTCCCGCATCCCGAGCAGTCCGGCCGTGGCCTCGACGCTCAGGTCCTCCCAGTAGCGCAGCACCAGGACGGCCCGTTGCCTGGGCGTCAGCCGGGCGAGTGCCGCCCGGACCGCGAGGCCGGTGTCCGTGTCGGGTGCGTGGACCGCCCGTTCGGGCAGTTCGCCGTACGACTGCTCGCGCCGCCAGAACCGGCGGCGGGACGCGATGAAGGTGTTGACCAGGGTCTTGCGCGCGTACGCCTCGATGTTGTCGAGCCGCCCGTGCCGCCGACCGCCCAGCACCACCTTGACCAGCGTCGCCTGCACCAGGTCCTCGGCCTCGTGCCGGTCGCCGCAGAGCAGATACGCACTGCGGAACAGTGCGGTGCGTCTGCCCTCGACGAAGGCGTGCAGCGCGGCGTCGTCATCGCTCCGCATCGTCAGCGCCCCTCTCCGGGTCCGCGGGCGCGGACCGTCTCACCCTTCCAGTGCGGTGGGACGCAGGGCGGGTTGCGGCCGGTGGCCGAAAAAATGGCGGGGCGGCACGGACCGTCGTCCGCACCGCCCCGCCCCGCATGGTGCCGCTACTTCACCGCGAGCACCAGACTGTCCGAGGGCGAGGACCAGACGGCCCGCGCCTCGGCGAACCCTGCCGCGCGCAGGGTGTCCGCATGCCATGCGGCGGAGGGCATGTCGCCGTCGGCGTGCTCACCGTAGATCGCGAACCGCTCGGCGGTCGGCCCGGCGAGCACCGGGTCCTTGGCGGCCAGCGCCCACCACTGCGCCCAGTCCAGGACACCGGCGGCCTTGGCCCGGTCCATACCGGCGTGCCGGTGGGCGCGTTCGGCGGCGTTGATCCGGGGAGTCCCCGTCTCGATCATGCGGTCGGCGTTCATGAACACGCCGCCTTCCCGGACGAGTCCGCCGATCTGCCCGTAGAGGGTGGTGAGCGGTTCGCTGTGCAGCCAGTGCAGGGCAGTGGCCGTGAGCACGGCGTCGTACGAGTCGTGGGGCAGCCGCTCCGTCCACCGCGGGTCCTTGAGATCGGCGGTCACGAAGCTGACGCGCTCGTCGCCGGCGAAGGTGCCACGGGCGATGGCGAGCAGTGCGGGGTCGAGGTCGACGCCGGTGCTGGTGGCGTTCGGGAACCGCCGCAGCACCCTGTCCGTAATACTTCCCGTACCGCACGCGAGGTCGAGCACCCGCGGTTCCGGGCCGGTGAAGGCCTCGACCATGTCGAGCATGACCCGGAAGCGTTCCTCGCGGTCGGGCAGGTACCACTCCTGCTGCCGGTCCCAGCTTTCCTGCCAGGCGTTCCAGTCGGTACCTCGTGCAGTCTCCGTCACCCGAAACCCTCCATGTAATACCCTGGACCGAGATCAGCCCATTACATCATCGCCGCATCGACCTTAGACCGACGCCGTAAGGACTACAAGTGGAACTGGCCTATTACTCGGACTACGCCGTGCGTCTGGTCAACACCGAGGAGCCGGCCCGCAACAAGGACGCCCTCACCTCGGTCGACGCGGTGCGCGAGCTCTTCGGCGCCAACGGGCAGGCGGCCCGGCGGGCGACCGACGCCGACGTGACCCGCTTCCGGTCCGTACGGGCCCGGCTGCGCGCGGTCTTCGAGGCGGCCGACGGCGGCGACGAGACGCTCGCGGTCGACCTGCTCAACTCACTGCTGCTGGAGTTCCCGGTCAGCCCGCAGATCTCCGGCCACGACATCCGGGACGCGGACGGCAAGCCGGACTGGCACATGCATCTGGCCGACCACCCGTCCAACGCCACGGCGGGCTACACGGCGATCGCCGCAATGGGCCTCGCCTTCCACCTCACCTCGTACGGCGTGGACCGGCTCGGCCTGTGCGAGGCGGCGCCCTGCCGCAACGCCTACCTCGACACCTCGACCAACCGCTCCCGCCGCTACTGCTCGGACCGCTGCGCGACCCGAGCCAACGTGGCCGCCTACCGGGCCCGCAAGCGCCTGGAGACGGAACGGGCCGCGGAGACCGGCCGCAGCGCGGAGACCGCCCAGCCCACCACACCGCGCACCGAGCGCTGATCCTTCGTCAGCGGCCGGTACCGGGCCCGGACCCTGGCCAGCACGAGCTCCTCGGGCACGGTCCCGTAGTCCGTGCTGTCCCCGCCCGCGAACCGGTTGTCACCCAGCACCCACCACCCACCGGCCCGCCGCTCCACGGCCCGCTTCACCACCAGCAGGTCCTGCTGGAACGGATGCCGCAGAATCACCACGTCACCGGGACGCACCGGCGCCCCGTACTGCACGAGCAGCCAGTCCCCGTGGTGAAGCGTGGGCACCATCGAGGGGCCCGTCACCTCCACCACCTGGAACGGCACTCTCGCCGCCAGCCCCCGTCCGGGCTGTTCATCGGTCAGCTCCGGCACCTCCGGCACCTCCCGCATCTCTCCGGCACCTCCCCGGTCCGTCAGTGCACCGTCCCCTACAGGGTTCCGTACATTCGGCCACTGGTCCCATCCTCACCCTGGACTTTTGGCCTAAGCCCATGGGGGCACCCGCTAAATCACGCTTCTCACGGAGTAATGTCCCACCTGAGAAGACGATCACGAGGAAGGACAGCCCCATGCTTTCCCGCCTGTTTGCCCCCAAGGTGAAGGTCAGCGCCCACTGCGACCTCCCCTGCGGCGTGTACGACCCGGCCCAGGCCCGCATCGAGGCGGAGTCCGTCAAGGCCGTCCAGGAGAAGTACCAGGCCAACGAGGACCCGCACTTCCGGGCCCGCGCGGTGGTCATCAAGGAGCAGCGCGCCGAGCTCGCCAAGCACCACGTCTCGGTGCTGTGGAGCGACTACTTCAAGCCCCCGCACTTCGAGAAGTACCCGGAGCTGCACCAGCTGGTCAACGACGCCCTCAAGGCGCTGTCGGCCGCGAAGGGCTCCACGGACCCGGCCACGGGCCAGAAGGCGCTCGACTTGATCGCCGAGATCGACAAGATCTTCTGGGAGACCAAGAAGGCTTGATCTACGGTTAGGCCGTCTGACCTGCGGTTTCGCTGGTCATATGGCCTACCGGTCCGCACCCGGTCCGCAGGCCGCCGAGCACGGCGTCCATCACGGACCGGGTGCGGTCTTCTTCGCCCGGCCACAGGTGCGCGTAGATCCGCAGGGTGATGACGGCGGACGCGTGGCCGAGGACCATCTGGACCTGCTTGACGCTCGCCCCGCCCGCGATGAGCGCGGAGGCGTAGAAGTGCCGCAGGTCGTGGGTCACCATGTGCGGCAGCCCGACGGGCTTGCGGCCCTCGTTCTTGGCCGCCTCGCTCTCCTCCGCCTGGAGCGCCCTACGGGCGCAGTTCCACTCGGTCTTCCAGCGGCGGTAGTTGAGCGGCTCCCCCTCCTCCATCGTGAACAGCCACTCCGTGGAGGGGCGGGCGGCGAGGTGTCCGAGAAGCGCGTCGGTGACGACCTCCCCGACCGGAACGGTTCGACGTGACTTCGCGGTCTTCGGCGGGCCGACCTTCCCCGACTGGAGCCGCTGCCGCTCCACGCGGATGGTGCCGGCCTTGAAGTCGACATCCGCCACCTTGAGGCCGAGCAACTCACCTATGCGCAAGCCTGACCCTGCGAGCACGACGACGGCTGACCGGATGTACGGCGGCATCACGCGTGCCATGTCCTCCACCTGGGCGACGGTGGGCGGAGTGACCTCCTCGTCCGGCATGACCGGAAGGGTGATCCGGCGGCACGGAGTGGATGCGATGACCTTGTCGTCCACGGCCGCGGTCATGACGCGCACGAGGACGTCGTGGACGTTCCGGACGCTGCCGGGGCCGAGCTGGTCGGACAGGTGCTTGAAGAGCACCTGTATGTCATTACGGCGTATCGCCGCCAGTGAGCGGGCGCCCAACGCCGGTACGAGGTGGAGCCGGAGCGCGTTGTCGGTGATGCGCTCACCCGCCTCGCTCGCGATGAGCGAGCCCTGCCACCTCTCGGCGTACTTCTGGAACGTGATGCGACCGGCGCGCGGGTCGACGTACTGACCGGTGACCACGCTGGTCGTGACTTCGTCGAGCCAGCGCTGGGCGTCGAGCTTCCGGTCGAAGTGGCGGGCGTGCTCCTTGCCGTCGAGGTCACGGTATCGGGCGCGCCATTTGCCGTTGGGGCGCTTCTGGATGTTCGCCAAGTGGCTTCTCCTCTGTGCTGGTTGTCAGTAGTGGCCCCCGTCCTCGATGTCGCCGCTGAGGACGCGGGCGTCTCGCTCGTCCCCCATGAGGCGGAGGCATTGCTCATGGATCGCCCGCGAGCTGTCCGGGTGGGCCTTGATGTGGCCGGCGACGGCGACCACGGCACGGTGCAGACGGTCGCGGGCGTCACGGGTTTCGTAGAACGCTTCGACGGCTTCCTGGACGAGCCGTCGGCTGTCGACGTCGAGCCCTTCGAGGGGCGGCGACATCAGCTCTTCGAGGGGGAGCTCGAAGACGCGGGAGAAGGCGAGCGCCTCGTCGAGGTTGATCCGGCGACGGGGTGAGCCGTTCTCGATGCGCCAGACGGCCGTCTGGTTCATCTTCACGCCGGCTCTGGTCACCCGTTCGGCCAGCTCGGTCGTGCTCCAGCCTCTGACCTCGCGCTCCAGGGCCACGCGGCCCGCCACGTTGCCTTCGCTGTAGAGCAGCGGCACCTCGCCACCCTCGGGCTTCTCGCTTGCCATCGAACCTCCATCGCGACCATCGCTATCCAAATTGAAACACGGGCTTCCCGGTTTGGCTAACCGCCGATCATGAGGTACTGATTATGCAGATCGAATCACTACCTAGCCGAATGGGAACGCATGCGATACCTGACCACCGCCGAGGTAGCCGAGCGCTACCGCACCGCCGAGAGCACCGTCCGCTACTGGCGCCAGCTCAAGAAGGGGCCGCGCGGCATCAAGGTCGGCAAGCGGGTGCTCTACCCCGAGGCCGAACTGCTGCGCTACGAGCGCGCGCTTATCGACGGCGGAGACGAGTGGGGCCTGGCCTCATGAGCCGCCGGACCGCCCGGACACAGGAACGGCCCTCGGCGCGCCTACGCCGAGGGCCGGAGATCCCCTTGCACCTCGCCCATCCCTGAACGAACTGGTCGGGGGCGAGACCTTGCCCGTCTCGCCCCCACCTGAGAGGAACATCTATGAAGGACCCTACGTCCCCCGCCACCTCGAAGGCATCCGGTGTTGCCTGGCCACCGATCGCGGTCCCGGGCCAGGGTCTGCCTCGCGACCGAGAAGCACGCCCCGCCATCGGAGGCCCGCCCGCCGATGCTCCGAGCCGGAGCTCACGCGATTCGCGACCTGCCGAAACTAGTGCCCCGACAACAGCGTCGGACAACGCAGGCGTTCCTGCTCCAGGCGGACCAGAGTCCCAAGATAGCGGCGGGCCGGCAGGCGAAGGCAGCGCGCTGCTGGACGATCTCCGCACGGCGATCGGGCGGTACGTGGTGCTGCCGAGCGACGAGGCCCTGACCGCCGTCACGCTCTGGGTCGCGGCCTCCCACATCCAGCCGGGCCTCCAGCACGCGCCACGGCTGGCGGTGGTCGGGCCGACCAAGGGGTGCGGCAAGTCCCGTCTCCTGGACGTCCTCTACGAGACCGTCCACCAGCCGATGATGACGGTGAACACCTCCCCCGCCGTCGTCTTCCGCGTCATCGGCAAGAACCCGCCGACGCTGCTGGTGGACGAGGCAGACACCATCTTCGGCCCCAAGGCAGGCGACAAGGAGGACCTGCGCGGCCTTCTGAACGCAGGGCACCAGCGCAACCGGCCCGCCTGGCGGATCTCCGGTCCTGAGCACAAGCCGACCGCGTTCCCCACCTTCGCCATGGCGGCGCTGGCCGGCATCGGCGACCTGCCGGACACGATCATGGACCGGGCGATCGTCATCCGCATGCAGAAGCGCAAGCCGGGTGAGCGGATCACCCCGTTCCGATCGCGATACTCCGTACCGGAACTGCACGCGATTCGCGACCGGCTGGCCGACTGGCTGGTCCCGCAGCGCGGCACCGTCGCGGGCGCGGTGCCGAAGATGCCCGTCGAGGACCGCGCCGCCGACACATGGGAGCCGCTCGTCATCGTCGCCGACCTCGCCGGCGGGCACTGGCCCGCGCGGGCACGTGCCGCTTGCCTCGCGATGACGCGCAACGAGGTGGTCCAGGACGAGCAGACGACGCTGAAGACGCGGCTGCTGCGTGACATCCGCCGCGTCTTCGACCAGGAGGCCGGCAAGGAGGCCATGCGCAGCCAGGACCTGCTCGCGGTCCTCATCCAGGACGCCGAGGCTCCGTGGGCGGAGTACGGCACGAAGGGGTTGAACGCCTACCACCTGGCGAATCTGCTGCGCGACTTCGGTATCAGCCCGGCCAACTACCGGTTCGAGAACGGCAGGCAGGCCAAGGCGTACGCCCGCAACCAGTTCGTGGACGCATGGGCCCGCTACTGCCCCGACCCCGCCCTGTCGGCACCCACCGCCGAGGTCCCGGCACATCCGACCCGGGGCAGGCCGCCCGCCCCTCCGTCCGGGACGCTGCCCACCGGCCCGCCGGGAGGGCCCGCAGGCCCCAGGCCCACTCGCTGACACCAGGTCCGCATCAATCCGTCGCATCCGTCCCCGCGCAGGTCAGCGCGGGGACGGATCTCCTCGGCGTTACGGATCACTCCGTACCTGCCTCCGTCTCCGTACCTGTGCTGACCAGCCACGCGACGGATGCGACGGATGCGACGACGGGCCACCCCACACGACTGACGGAGCACCACCATGCCCGAATCAAACGCCGACGACCCCACCTCCCGCCGCCGCAGGAAGTTGTTCAGGCTCACCCGACGACCAGCAGCAAGCTGGAGCGAACGAGCCTCTAACGAGGCTTCGTCCGCGCTTGCCCCCGCCTCAGGGATGGCGGAGGACAAGGCCGAGCGCCAGGGGGCGCCCGAGCCGAAGGAGGGGGTGGCCGAGGACTCCGGCCGGCCCGCAGCCGACTCCGCTCCTCCCAGTAGTCCGGCCGATGCCCCACCGCTCGTCGAGCAGCTCTCCTGGCGGGATCTCGACGCCCCTGCCCTGCCCGCGCAGATGAACCGCAAGCGCACCGTGGAGAAGCGCGACCAGGAGAAAACCATCCGCTTTACACGCACCGCAGTCCAGGTGATCAGCGCCGCCGCTCACCAGCGCGGTCAGAGGTTCGCCGGATTCGTCGGGGACGCAGCCCTGGCTGTTGCGCAGGGCAAGGCGGCGATGGTCGGCAGCCCGGAGGACGATCCTCTCCGCCCGCTGATCGAGGCCGTCGAGGCGCACACCGTCGCGCTGAACCGCATCGGCGGCAACCTCAACCAGATCACCGCAGCCATCAACCGAGGAACCGTGCCCGAGCGCGCCGAGACGGTTCTCGACCGCGTCGAGCAAGCAGCGCAGAACAGCTTCCACCTCATCGACCAGCTCCTCGCGAACGGCACGACCCATGGTTCCTGACGTCTCCACCGGCTCCGACAGCCGCGGACTGATCGCCTACCTCTTCGGCCCTGGGCGCCGCGACGAGCACACCAACCCCCACATCGTCGCCGCCTGGGACATGGCCGGTGCTCCCGATCCCGGCCGTGACCCGGCAGCCACCTACTCCCAGCTCGCCAGGCGACTCGACCACCACGTCGACCTCCGCACCCGCGAGCTGGGCGGCAAGAAGCCACCGCAGCACGTCTGGCACTGCCCGGTCCGCACCGCCCCCGGCGACCGCTACCTCACCGACAACGAGTGGGCCGAGGTCGCCCGCCGCGTCGTGCACGCCACGGGCATCGCCCCCGACGGCGACGAGAGGGCATGCCGATGGATCGCGGTACGCCACGCCGACGACCACATCCACATCATGGCCACCACCGTCCGCGCCGACGGACGCCGCCCACGCACCCACCAGGACGGACGCCGAGCCCAGGCCGAGTGCCGTCGGATCGAAGCTGAGTTCGGTCTGCGCCGCCTGAAGTCCGGCGACCTCACCGCGCCCCGCACCCCCACCGGTGCCGAACGCGCCAAGGCCGAGCGCCAGGGCCAGTCGGTGACGGCACGGCACTGGCTGCGCGAGCGGGCGTACGCGGTCGCCGCCGCCGTACACACCGAGGCCGACTACTTCACCGTGCTGCAGTCCCTCGGCATCAAGGTCAAGACACGCCTCGGCCCCGAGAGCGGCGACGTGATCGGCTACAGCCTCGCCGCACCCGGCGACACCAACAGCGCCGGCGAACCCATCTGGTACGGCGGCTCGAAACTCGCCCCCGACCTCTCCATCAACCGCCTCCGCGAACGCCTCCCCGACCAGGAGATGGCCGACCGCCCCCGGTATGCGGCAGACCCTGCCGAGCCGTGGGAGCACACCATCACCGCGATACAGATGGCGCACTCCGTCCTCGACTCCGATGACGATGCCGCCGCCCAGGGCCACCTCGCCGCCTTCGGCGACGCCCTGTACAACATCGCCAGCTCCACGAGCGGCCCACACCGAGCGGAACTACGGGCGGCGGCGATGGCGTTCAACCGCGCCCGCCGCTCCGCCACCCGCGCCGACCACCAGGCCGCCACGGAACTCGCCTATGCCTCCAACGAGCCCGGCGGACTCGCCATCGCCCTGCTCTTCGCCACCGTGCACCTGGCCCGCGCCGCCGCCACGTGGCACGAACAGCGCGGCCACGAACAGCAGGCCGCTGCGGCCGAGGAAGCCTTCCTCCACCTCCAGGCGGGCTACCAGCAGGCCGCCGCACCGGCCTTGGCGGAGCTTGCCCACCGCACACCACGAGCCGCCACCGCCAGCCGCTTCGAGCAGGACGTGCGCGCGGCCCTCCCCGACCACGCCGACCGGATTCTCACCGACCCCACTTGGGCCGCCCTGACCACAACCCTCGCCCAAGCCGAAACCGCCGGCCACAACCTTCGACGTCTCCTGACCGAGGTAAGTGCCCAACGAGAACTCGACAGCGCCGAGCGCCCCGCCGAGGTCCTCAACTGGCGCATCGCCGCACAACCGAACCGGCGGACGCAAGCCGCTCGCAGGCAAAGCGCCATCAACGGCACATCAGTCAGGTCCGCCACGCCACACCCGCCGGCTACGCCAGTGACCACGAGGCCCGCGGAGCGCAGTCGGCACCGCTGACCGCGGAATCTCCCAGCCAGATTCCCGACGAAGGGACCGGCGGGCGAAGGCCGGCGCAGCCCCCGGTGCGACACGTTCCCCGAGGGAACACCGGAAGTGTTCCCTCGGGGAACGCCCAACCCTGAAAGGACGGGGCTTTCCGTTCAGTTCCGGATGGCGTACCAGATCAGCGATCAGCTTGAGCGCTGAGCGGTTGCCTGAAGGTGCTCATAGAGGAAGGGGGCGTCGAGACGTGTGTCGATGACACGATCGCGCACGTCGGTGAGAAGCCAGCCCAGCAGTTCGGCAGTGGCGTCGTACTCATCGTAGAAGCCCATGCGCAAGTCGGTGATCTCGAACTCGAACATCACGTCGTCAACGAGGTCTGCCAAGTGCGCATCGGCGGCTGGGGTATTGGTCGCGGTCCATACGTTCAGCCAAGGACGCAGGCTGTTGGTGGCCACGGTGATGACGCTGAGGGAATCCCTGACGGGCACGGGGCTGGGGTGAGTATGCAGCGTGCTCTGCCACCAAGCGGACCAGACGTCCTGCAGGGCCTCGGCCAAGGGCAAGCCCCAGGTGGCCCAGCCCGCGTGGATCAAGCGGGAGGCAATGAGCTCCTCGTCGATGTGGAGCCGGCCTGTGACGAGTAGCCGAATGATGCGCGGGACGAGGTGACGATAGAGACGAGGAAAGTCTTCCCAATGATCAGGCGTCTTTGCGGCAACCGAGGAAACCAGGTCGTCGCCTATGAGGTGCAGCGGGCCGGAGAGTTCGGCGAAGTCGCGATCGCCGTAGCAGTACGTGCATCCTGTGACGAGGAAGGAACCTTCTGAGGCGAAGGCGTGGTCCAGGGCATCGAGAGCTGTCATGAGCTGCTCAGAGCAAGACATGAAGACCTGCCGGGGGACTCCGTCCGGGTGACCGGCGAAGATCGCAGGCTATCAGGCCGTCCCCCGCCTCTCACGGAATACCTTGATGGTCCGAGTGGAGGGGAGCGCAGTTCCGTGAAGGACCTATCTCCGATCCTTACACGGGCGACTCGATAGGGTCGGGCCATGATGGAGAGTCCCGTGGTCGAGCTACTTGAGACCGAGTACCGGCGCGTTTGGGACCGCTTCTACGACGAGTTCACGTTCCGGCCGAGTACGAGTTCATTCAAGTGGCCGGCCATCAAGGAGCCCGTCGCATCGGTTACCTGGAGCCTTGCCGCGCTTGACGACGATCCTGAATACGAGCGTTTGGACCGCTTGGTCGAGGTGGTCGAGCAGGGGCTGAAGTCCTGCATGGGTCGGAGCGGAACACTGCTCGCGCTCGACTGGCAGCACACGTCGTATCGCTTCGCACCGCTGGGCGTCGGCGGCCCGGGGCAGCTGGCCTGGCCTTTGAGCCCGTATCCCGATGGGGATTACTACATCTACCTCTCGGAAGACTTCCGGACGGGCAGTTTTGGGCACCCCTGGGAACAGTCCCTCTGTCTGTTCGGTCAGGAATTCCTCGACGCCGCATCCGCGGAGGTGGAGAAGCTTCTCGGCCAGCCGATCCGTAGGTCCGGCAGGGCAGTCGGCACCGCCTGAGTTGAGCCCCCGACTCCACAGGAACCAGGGAGTCAACCCCACAGCGCATCCTGATGCCCTCGCTGCTCTGCTCGCGGCAGCGAGGGCATGAGCGTCAAACGGCGCGGGCTGTGGGTAACTGCGCGAGCCACTTCGTCACCTCGGTCAGATGCTCGGGCTGCAGTCCGAGATGTGGGTCGGGCTGAACGATCAGTGTCGGCGTTCCGCCGGCGGTACGCTCCGCCGCCCAGTCGTGGTCGAGGCTGGTGAAGTCGTCGTCGATCCAGACGGCGGGGGCGTCTGCCAGCCAGACGTCGACGTGTTCGCGTTTCCAGAGGTAGCCGTCGGGGTGACTGGTGGTGATCTGGAGTCGAGGCAGGTCGAGGTAAGGGAAGTCGGGCAGCCCCAGGAGAGGGCCAATGATCGTGGTGGCGTCCTTGCGCCAGCTCGTGCACCACACAGGGGTGACGATCCCGCTGGTCAGGAGGTCGGCGAGAATGCCGCCCTGACTCGGGTCGAGCCAGATGGGCACGGGGTCGTCGGGGCGCCGGCCGGTAGGCAGGACGGTGTGACGGACGTGGGTGGGCGGGGTGCTCCCGTCGGCGGCCGGGAACGGTATGAGGACGCCGTCGATGTCGAGAAGCAGGTAGGGCAGGGTCATCGGTGCCTCCGTCGGTCAGCGTTTACGGGCGGTGATCAGGAGGGTGGTGGGCCACGGGTCACGGTGCGGGTGCCGCAGCTCCACCGTCGAGGTGATCCGCAGGCCGGTCCTGGAGAGGTGGGCTTCCCAGCGGCGGGCGTCGAACTCCCATCGAACGAGGGGCAATCGGGTGCGGTCGGGCATGGTGACGTAGTCCTCGCGCGGACGGTCGTCCGTGGATGGATGTCTTCCGGCCCGTGCCGGGTGAGGGACGGAGAAGGCCAGGACACCGCCAGGCTTCAGGCGTCGGGAAACGGCAGCGAGGAGGAGCTCGGGGGCGACGAGGCCGACGGCGCCGAAGACGGAGTAGATCGCGTCGAAGGTCTGGCTGGTGGCTTGCAGGTGGTGCAGTGCGTGGCCGGCGGCGAAGGTGGCGCCGTCGATGTGGCCGTAGTGGGAGCGGGCACGGCGTACTTGGAGGCCGACCAGGTCCACGCCGGTGACGCGGGCCTGGTGGTGCTTCGCAAGGTGGGCCACGTTGTGGCCGGGGCCGCAGCCCAGCTCCAGGACGCGTTTTCCGCACAGGTCCTGGCCCAGGATCTCGGCGCCGGGACCGATGCTGGCATGGGTGCTCCATTCCATCCGGGTCGGTGCAGTGAGGGCGTGCGCGGGAGCTGCGGCTGTGCGCTGGGCTGCGTGGGCGTACCAGGGGGAGACCTGGGCGAGCACCTAGACCTCCAGGAGTCGGACCACGTCATTGAGGTGGCGGCGGACGACGGGGATGTACGCGGGGTCCTTGGCCGGGTCGTTGATCCAGCGGATGGCCTGTTCCATGAACCACTCCACGGCCCACATGCGGTGCCAGCCCAAGGCCCACGCCTCTGCGGCCAGTCCGCCCCGCGCGGCGAGGGCGTCCTCATGACCGCCTGCGGTGACGTACTGCTCCAGGAACACCCGCATGCGGAAGGGGCTCGGCACGTCGGTGGTGCCGTGGTACGAGGCGAGGTCGATCAGGCCGGGGCCGGTGAAGGCGCGGGCGAAGTCGAGGAGGTGCCAGCCGTTCTCCCCGATGTGGACGCTCGTGGGGTGGAACTCGGAGTGGACCCAGCCGAAGGGGTCGAGCGTCGCACCCTGGACACGGGCCTCGGCTGCGGCGGAGATCTTCCCCAGCGTGGTCTCGATGTCGTCGCAGTCCGCCCAGCGGTCAACTTTCCGCAGCCGTTGGAGGTGATCGAGGGCTCGGCCGGGCAGGGCTGCGAGGCCCGCCCCGTCGAGGAGGGGCAGACCGCCCGCGGGGCGGGCGGCGTGGAGCATGACGGCGGCGGCGACACCGTCGAGGTCGTCGGCGTCCCGTACAGGGGTGCCGAGGTCGTCCATGAGTATCCCGAGCCACTTGTCCTGCATGGCGGTGGCGTGGAGCGCGGGGACCGGGAGCTGGTGCTGGTGGGCCATCCGCAGGACCTGGGCCTCGCGATCGAAGGGCTCCTTGGCGTACTTGAAAACGGCTGTGGTGCCGTCGGGGAAGGTGACGCGTTCGACGCCGGACATGCCCCAGACGCGAATCTCGGTACGTTCGGGGAGGGGCTTGCCGATGAGAGCGCACAGGTCGTTCAGCAGGGTGGCGGACAGGCGCTGGGCCATGGGGGTCTCCAGGGACTGGTGGGCTCCGGGGCGGGCGCGCGCGAGCTGGCCCGCCCCGGAGCCGTACTGGGGGTGGGTTACTCGGCTGCGGTCACGCGGTGGGCGTAGACCTGCT
Source organism: Streptomyces sp. NBC_00464 (assembly GCF_036013915.1). Lineage (NCBI taxonomy): Bacteria > Bacillati > Actinomycetota > Actinomycetes > Kitasatosporales > Streptomycetaceae > Streptomyces > Streptomyces sp. NBC_00464. The sequence continues at coordinate 2,067,263 of NZ_CP107899.1, forward strand.
CGATCCAGCCCGCCTTGAACTCGGCCAGGTCGTCTCGGAAGTTCGCCATCGAGGCACCGTAGGGCGCGACGACGCCGCCGGACTGGTCCGGCACGGACTGGCAGCCGTGCACGAGCCGGCCGCCGAGCGCGGCATGGGCCTTGATGGCCTCGATCCGGCGGTGCTCGTTGAACCAGCCGCCGTGGTAGACCTCGTCCAGCATTTCGCCCGTCGCGTCGTCCAGGTCGAAGACGACGGACGTGGCGGCGGGGAAGAACCAGCACGGGCCGACGTTGGAGATGTGCCCGTCCAGCTCGACTTTGTTGAGCGCCATCAGCGTGGCCGCCTCACGGAGCATCCTCAGGTGCTCGACGGTGATCTGCGGGAGGCCGAGGCCGGCCAGGTGCTCCTCGCGGAAGAGGTACGAGTACACCTCGTACGCCGTCGCCAGCACGCGGGCCGCGTCGGAGGTGGACTCGCCGTGGTTCTTGATGAAGTCAAGCGCGAGCTGCTCGACCGCGCTCTCGGTCGTCTCGTCCACGTCGAGGAGCTGAGTCTTGATCAGCTCCCAGTCGGCGACGAGCCAGGTGTTCGACTCGAAGCGGAAGAAGTACTCGGCCGGGTCGATGGTGATGCGCCGGCCGTCGACCTGAATGCCGGGCAGGCGGTTCCAGCGCGGGTCGAAGGCGTCGGGCAGCTCGACCGTGATGGTTGCGGTGTCGATGGTGGTCACCGTGTCTCCGTCTCTGATCGTCCGGGGCGAGGCATAGGAATGCCCGAACCCGTTGGGGCGTACGGAACTTGGGAGCCGCCCGGCCCGCGATGCCGTGAGTGGGGCGGCTGTCGATAAGTGAACCGCCCGCTACGCAGAGTGGGTACGGTGTGAGCGAGGTCAAGCGGTATACACGGTTTACGGATACGGAGCGGAGGCGATCGTGCCGGCACCGACCAGCGCCAACTCCCGCCTGCGCGACACGATCAACGCCGTCGGGTGCACGTACGAGGCACTCGCCAGGGACGTACGCCGGATCGCTGCCGAGAACGGCGAACTGCTCCAGACCAACAAGTCGGCCATCTCCCACTGGGTGGGCGGTGCCCGCACGCCGTCCGGCAGGGCCGGCCAGTACCTTGCCGAAGCCCTCTCCCGGCGGCTGGGCCGGGTCGTCACTCGAACCGAGCTCGGCCTCCACTCACCCGATACGGAGTCGCCACCGGACACCGACCCCGTCACCGCGGTCACCGACCTCGGCCGCGCGGATGTCGAGCGCCGCCGCTTCCTCGCCATCGCCGCTTTCACCACGGCCGGCGTGGCCATGCCGCTCCTGCACGACCACGAGGCCACCTCGCGGATGCTCCGCGCCCGCACCGCCCGTTCCCTCGTCGGCAGCGACGACATCGACGTCGTACGGCAGATCACGGCGGCCTTCAGCGCCGCCGACGAACGCCTCGGCGGCGGCCACGGCCTCACCACAGTCACCGCCTACCTCGCCGACACGGCAGCCCCCATGCTGCGCGGCCTCTTCCCCACAGAAGCCTTACGCCAAGCCGCCTTCGGCGCCGTCGCCGAACTCGCCTACCTCGCAGGCTGGAAGCACCACGACCTCGGCCACGAAGGCGCTGCCCAGCGCTACTACCAGGTCGGCTACCAACTTGCATGCGAAGCCGACCCCCACGGCCACGCCGCATGGATGATGCGCGCCCTCGCCCATCAATCCCTCAGCCTCAAGCAACCCCACCACTGCGTCGACCTCGTCAAAGGCGCCCTCACCCGCGGCCTCGGCCACGTCGACGGCCAGACGGAAGCGCTCCTCCACATCACGCACGCCCGCGCCTACGCAGCCGTCGGCGAGAACCCATTGGCCGCTCGTGCTCTGCTCGCCGCCGAAGACGCCCTCCTGCGCGAGGACGGTCCCCAGCCCAGCTTCTCCCGCGTCAGCGGCCCCGCCGCCGGCACCGTGGCCAGCCACACCGCCCGCACGCTGACCGACCTCGCCGACCACATCGGCACGGAACAACAGCACCGCGACGCGCTCACCCGCTGGGACCCGGAGAAGTACAAGCGCGTCCACGCACTCACCCACGCCGACCTCGGCGACAGTCTCGCCGCTCAGGCCCGCGCCGACGAAGCAGTCGCCGCCTGGACCCAGGCCCTGGTCTTCATGGAGGGCATGACCTCAGACCGCACCCGCAAAGCGATCATCTCGATCCGCTCCACCCTCGCTATCTATCAGCGTCGCAAGGTCCCCGGCGCGGCCGAACTCGCCCGCTGGGCAAGGGAAGCACTGACCTAAGCTACCGACAATCAGCGGACGAAAGGACACCAGCCGTGGCAGACCCGCTCCCGCCCGCGCTCGACTCGATGACCCTGCTCGTCGCCGCCGTCATCGTCCACGACAAAGCCACCAACCGCGTGGTCCTCCTCCAACGCGGCGAGAATGCCAAGTTCGCCAAAGGCATGTGGGACCTCCCGGTCGGCAAGAGCGAACCGGGCGAGCCAATCACGGAAACCGCAGTCCGCGAGCTCTACGAGGAGACCGGTCTGACCGTGAAACCGGAGGCGCTTAAGGTCGCCCACATCATCCACAGCGCGTACGGAGTCGAATCCCCCAACGGTTTCCTCACCGTCGTCTTCGCGGCCCACGAATGGACCGGCGAACCGGAGAACCGCGAGCCGCGCAAACACGCCCAGGCTCGATGGGTAGACGCCCACGCCGTCCCTGAGGAGTTTGTGGAGACCACAGCAAGCGCCCTTCACCGGTACCTCACGGGAGGACCGGAGATCTCCCTCGACGGCTGGCGGTATCAATAGCAGCGTCTTACGGTCACCACACCATCGAAGTCCGTCTTCTACGCTCTTAGCCAGGGGCATCACCCACAGCCCTGCTCCGCAGCACTGCACACCTGCTAGGTCGCCGCGCGGCGACCTCTCGGTTCCTCCGCGCGGCAGGGTTCAATTCCCACCTGACGATCTACTCCTTGTGCGGTCGCGGCACGGTGAGCACCACTGGACGAAGGGGAACTGAGAGATGCGAATCGCCTGCGTCCGCAAGTCGGACAGTACGTCGACTCTTCCCCTCTTTATCCCTTAGGGCTATGGCGTCACCGCAGCCGCCTGAATTGCCGCGCGGATCCGAAGGTCCACGGTTCCGTCCTGCGCCAAGCCGGAAAAGTGTTGTGCAGAGCGCGGGTGATCTCGCAGAACGGAACCTATAAGCTGCGCTGCCTGGCCTGACAGTGAGCGCAGCCAGGGCGCGATTCGATCTTGGGCACTCCACTGATCCCATGCGGCATCCCAGGTGCACATCGTGCGGGCTGCCTCTTCGAGGAGGTCCCAGTCGTCCTTGGCTGCGGCGAAATTCGCGATGGCGTGAAGCCATACAGCGACTCGGCCAGCTTCAGCGAACTGGACCCGTCGCGTTGCTTGGCCATGAGCATGGTCGGCCATGGCCTTGAAGATGCGACCACTGGCTCGTGGGTCGCGGGACAGCCAAGGGCCTGCCTGTTCGGCGGATAGAGCTATAAGCGCGCGGACATACAGTTCATAGTCTTCGGGGTGGTCTGCGATCAGTTCGAGCAGGGACCCCACGGCCGCTGGATCGCCGGCGCGCGTCCGTTCCAACAGGCGCTTCGCTTGTTCAGTCGGAGGCTCCGCTGGCTCGGTAAGCTGGCGATTGATCAAGTCTCGGAGGCTTTGGATGCTCTGCACCCTTTGGTGAGGATCGGCGTGTGTAGCAATTCGGGTGATGTTCCTCCACGGACCTGGAGGAGGGGAAAGCGGCATGTTCATCTGCGGATAATCGCCGGTAAGCGCCCAGGCAATGACCCGCCCGATGCCGTAGATGTCGGCTGCTGCCGTGGCCTCGTGTGCATCAACGAAGAGTTCAGGCGCTGCGAAGCCTTCCGTGCCAAGCTCGAAGCGAGTACGCCCTTCCTGCGTGGTCTGACCTCGCGGCCGTCGGACGATTCCCCAGTCCGCGAGAGTCCATTGGTTATCCAGCAGAAGGATGTTGGACGGTTTCACGTCGCGGTGTAGCCAGTCGTGTGCATGAGCAAGTTCCAGTACATCCATCAGCGCCTCGACCAGAGCTCGCAACTGCACAGGGTCGCTCAGGTTGTCGCGCCGTTGCTCTGCGGTAGCCTGCGCCATCGGCATGACCAGCCACCCATCTACAGGGTTGGAGTCGAGGATGGGCATGTAGTGCGCGTGCTGGCCAAGCAGCTGAGAGATTTCAATCTCTCGCCTCATCCGAGCGGCGGGGGTGTCTCGCTGCGATGTTCTCCGCTTGAAGGCGACTTCGACGTCGGTTGGCTTGTGAACGGCTCGGAAGATCTGCGCCTGTCCACCCTCCTCTTTGGGGAGGCGATCGAGACGATAGTCCCTCCGCTCCCCGCGGGCCTGAGCACGGACCAGATCATATGGGTTGAGGGCAGCATCCTTGGCTGCAGAGACACGGATGCGTGCCGTCTGGGGCGGGGCCATAGGCCGGGCCTGTACTGGAATACGTTGCCCACCGTAAATGGCGTGACCGCTGATCGAGTCTACGGGCATCAGCGCATAGCCATCGCGGACCAACAGGGAATTAAAGAGTTCTAGCAGCTTTCGCAGTTCTGCTTCGTCAATCCGCACTACAGGGTGGAGCATTTCAGAGAGGAAGCGCAGGAGAACCGAGTCTGGACCGCTCCTCAATCCGAATCGTTCGTCAGTAAATACCCAGTCCAGTTCCCAGTCATCGTTGTTGGCGCGATGCTGGTAGATGTCACCTTCGGCCGTTTTGAAACGGGAGTCGTAGCTTTCGAACGCGTTCAGATTGAAAATGCGCTTGAGGAACTCAGCCTCCTCTAGCCTGCCAGCCCAGTCGGTACCCTGAAGCCGCAGGGTGTCGAAGAGTCGCATGCGGGTGACTTCGGTAATGCGGGCCGACTTGCCGTCGCCTATAAGTGTGTCTTGCGGCTGGAAGAGCGTTGACTCTTGGCCTCCTCCCAACGCCTGCCGCCAGTTCATGTCCGGGGCATGGAGGGCTGGCCTAACCAGGATTTGATTGACGGCAGGTCGGCCATTCTGAGCGGCCACCTCAGCGATCGTGGGCAGCAAGTGGTCCAAGACCTCATCGTCAAAGCTGGGAGTGTCTACTGCGTCGATGTAGAGGATGGCGGCCCAGTAGTAATCGTTCCAGTTACTGGATGTCGTGTAGCCGTCCTCTGTCTGCTCGAATTCCAGCCTTTCAACTGCGCGTAGCAGTTCCGTCGCCCCGATATTCGAGCGAGCAGCAAAAATCGCGGCAGCCTGCGCCAATACACGCTCTCCGAGTTGCTCCCGCCCGCTGTTCATCGCCCACTTCCCCCTCGCACGCACAGTCGGACATGGTCCGCGCTTACGTCAGCAATTCCTATTCGATCAGGCACGGCAGACCCGCCCCCCTACATCACGCCATCCGCTCAGAACGATAAGACGGCTATCGTAGACCCGATGGAACCAGGGAGAGGAAGCCTGATCTTCGCGCAAGTGAGCGAACTGAGGATGGAGCTCATCTTCGAACTGACGGCTACAGAGAGCGGCTCCGGCAGCGCCAGCTCAGACGACTGTAGTTGTGGGGCGGCTCTTGACCGCAGCGCCGCAGCTCACGCCAGGTGCTCGATTGTGACGTCATCCCACTGCTGTGCGAGATAATCCGCGACCAACCGGCGGTGGCAATGCTGCGCATTGTCCTCGCTACAGAGCAGGACTGCGTTGTCGAACACCTCTCGCCGGATGGTTTCCTCAATCTGACGAGCCTTTATCAATTCGAGGAATCGTTCTTCGTAGGCCGCCCATCCGATATCCCGCTTCTTGTAGGCGTCGAGCATCTCCTTGGTCGGCGCCAACTCGGTACGGTGAGCGTACTGCGCACCGCAGATCTCACCCAGGAAGTACCTAAGATCATCACGCTTGGCGAAACCGGATAGTTGTGAGACGTTGTTGAGTCGAACATCGACCAGCGCTGTCACTCCAACTTCGCGCAATAGCCCGAAAAACTTTTCGGCAGACTTCTTCGTGAACCCAATGGTGTAGAGTTTCATCTTTCTGGTGTCCCGTCGATGCGAAGCTCCTCGTTAACATACGCGATCCGTTGTTCCTGACGGTCGAGAGCTTCTTGGAGGCGCTCGACCGAGGTCCGGAAAAGATCTTCCTGATCCAGCCCGAAATTAGCCATCAGGCGTCGCATGGCCGAGGCATGGTCCTCGATATGCCCGTCACCATGAATGTGTTCGACAGTGATCCCGTCCCCTTCGAGGACTCGCGCGACGAGCACGCAACGATGACAGTCGAGTGGTTCCTGTTCGGTGCACATGACAGCGACTCGCTCGCTCTGCGAACCGTTCCGCAGGCGCTTGATGCCGCTCTCGAAATCCGAGGTCCGGGCAAGAAGGTCGTACCGCACCCGTCCGTCGACATAGCAGGTGAGGTCTCCGGTACGCGCGCCCAGTTCCTTTCCCAGGAAGACGTACTTAATATCGACGTCGGACAGGATACGCTCCACAGCGTATCGATTGAACTGGGGCGTGAATCGACTGACGGGCATCGACCGCACATCGGCGACTGCAGTGATTCCATGCTTCTGCAGTAGACTCAGGAAACCTGAGCTGCTGTGCGTGGAATGGCCGATAGTGAATACTGTATGAGGTGTCATCGCCTGCTGCCTGTTTAGATATTCGCTCGTTCGATAATGGCTGCCACTAATTTGTAGACGTAGCCTTCAAACGGTTCACCCAGGCTCACCGTAAGGAAGGATTCACCCAGTTCGTAGACCCCTTCCGGTTTGGCCATATATTCCAGCTCATATTGGGGATCGGTCACCCGCAGTATATATTCATGTGCCTTGTAAGAGAAGCGGGCACGTAGGACCCGCTTCTGATCACCGAACATCGCCCCGGGGACATGTAGCTGTAACGTCAGGTCGGTGACGCGTATCAGCTTAAGCGAGTCCGAAAGAGTGACAGTTTCTTCAATCGGGATGTGGTCATTATTTCCATGATAGGTACTGGACCCGTTGACCCACAGTGTGCTGGGGCGCTGCTCCAAGCTCAGTAATCCTCTCCACCCAACCCTGCCGGTCTTCTTCCAGTAGTAATCGGGGTCAAGGAGCCAATTCTCGATCTGGAAGTTGTGCGACTGTGGCCGAAGAAGTGGCACCGAGACAATATCGAGAACATTCGGGTCGGTTCCATCTTCGTACTGCCTTTCGCGGGCGGAGACTTCGCGGTTCAGGCGAGCGCTGACTGGGCGTACCCACTCTCCTGAATCGTCGTCAACCATGCCTGCAACACACCGGCCCGAAAGCTTGCGGGAATTTGCGAGACACACGAGTGTCTTTATCAGTGCCATGCGTACCCCCCAAAAAAATCTGATACAGCGACTTCCTGCGGGACGAAAGCGCGGCGCACCTACACGAAGCGATGACGAGCGCAATGGATTGTCAGTTCCGCGAGTCATCCAAGAGCCTACGACGGGGGTACGACACCCGTCTGCCGTTCAGGCTAGCGCGATGTTCAAACCAGATCATGGTGCGCTTCGCCCCCAGGCCGGCTGGCTAGCGCCACACGGGGCAGCCGACGACTAGGTGTTGGGCGGTGTTTCGGCGTAGTCGCATGACGCTCGGTTCCTGGTAGCCCGTCAGGTCAGGCGCGAGGCCGGAACGTGACACGCATGGCTTCCAAGATCATGAACTTCTCGACGCCCGGTGACCCGAGTGGAAGACCGTGCCCTGCCGACGCTTCATCGCCGACCCCGCCAATCCTTGACCAGCTCCGCTAGCACGCCGAGGTCGTACATTTCCGAGGAGGTCACGAGCTTTCTGAAGCGGTTGGCCAAGGCGCCCGCCACCGCGTGCGCGGTCCTGGCTGGGGCGACCTCGCTGCTGGTGGCGAGGTCCTCCCTCCGGGGACATCACGCAACAAAGCCAGCTCGGCCGTACGGCAAGGCCCGCCGCCGCGCTGAGCAGTGCGGCATCGAGTGGCGACGCTGCCGAGGAGATTCCGAAAAAGGCCCACTCCTTCTGTGCCAACACCCCGCTCCAGGATTAAGGCCACTGCTGCTCCGGCGGCAGAGCGCCGCAGCAGCAGTCCGCACGCAGTCCGCAAGACACCCGATCAAGACCGTCACACTCCATCGCCAGCCAACAGCAAAAGGCCAGGTCAGCAACCCGCAGAAAAGATCCCCGCAGGTCACCGACCCGGCCCATTACTAGGAGACCAAGAAGGCCTGATCTCCGGTTGGGCCGCCTGACCCGCGATATCGCGGGTCGCGTCGCTCGTACCTGACCGCACCCGGTCCGCGGGGCGCCGATGACGGCGTCCGTCGCGGACCGGGTGCGGTTTTTTGCCAGTATGAGCATGGAGGCACAGAAGCGCCGCGGATCCGTGGATTCCCTGCGATCAGCTGAACAGGCCTGCCTCCAGTGGGACCTTCGACGCGCGTAAACGCGACACCACCGAGCACACCGGCAGCCACGCCGGTCGACTCCACAATTCCCCCGCTCGTCGACGTGGCGCCGATACCCCGAGCGGACGGACGGATTCTCGTCAAAGTGACATGCTGGAGGCTTCGCTGAAGCAAGGGAGTTGGGCTCATGCGGTGGACCGTCCATGGCGAGCGACAGATCTACAACACCCGTGGGTGAACCTCTGGCTAGTGGACGTCCAGCAGCCTGACGGCCGGCGGTGGGAACACCCTGCGTGCGGATGCGGCACTTGGCCGTAGCAGCCGTGGTCGACGACCAAAAGCGTGTGCTGATGATGTGGCGGCACCGGTTCATCACCGATACCTGGGGCTGGGAGCTTCCGATGGGCCTCATCGAGACCGACGAGACCCCCGAGCAGACTGCCGCTCGCGAGGTGGAGGAGGAGACCGGGTGGCGGGTGGAGAACGTCAAGCCGCTGGTTTACGCGCAACCCGCGAACGGCATCACAGATTCCGAGCACTTCGTCTTCCGCGCCGAGGCCGCCTCATATGCAGGCCCGCCTACCGAGTTGAACGAGTCAGACCGGATCGAGTGGATTCCGATCTCGGAGGTCCGCGGCATGATCGACCGCCGCGAGGTCGTCAGCAGTGGCAGCCTGGTCGGTCTGCTGTATCTGCTGCTGGACGAGACGACCGGCAGTTCCTCATAAGGGTCAGCCGAGGGCTTCACGCAGACGTTGCTCGAAGGCGAGGACGGGGGCTTCGCGTGCGTAGGGCAGCATTCGGCGGTGAAGTTCCTGGACGTGGCCGCTCACTCGTGGCGAATCAATGACAGCGGCGAGGTCGAGGGCGAGGCCGGCGCTGGTGCATGCCTCGTCGAGTTTGCCCAGCCGGAGCTGGGCGCTGGCCAGCCAGTAGGCGTGAAAGGCCCGGCCTCGCTGTTGGTCGGCATCTTCTCGACGTAAGCCCTCAATGATGAGGGGTTCGGCGCGGGCCGGTTCGCCGATCACCCCCGGCCGTGACGCCGCCGAACTCATCGCACCGGCGGGCCGTTCCCCGGCAGCCCGTCAGTGCCGGGGCGCGGGGGCGCCCCGGTGCGGGAGGCGGCGCGAGAGGACGGCGCGGACGCCCTTGACACCGTCGAGGCCGAGGGCGCGCTTGGGGAGGTAGTGCACGACCAGGAGGTACGGGGCGGGCGTGAGCAGGACGAACCCGTCGACGGTCTCCACGTATCCGCCGAAGCTCCCCCAGCCCCGCCGGGTCTCCATGTCGGTGCAGGAGAGGCGCACCCCCTCGTCGGTGTCCGCCACCGTCACCGTCCAGGCGCCCAGCGCGGCCCCGGTCCGGGTCTGGCGGGCGGCCAGGGCCCGAGTCCGGGCGAAGAGGCCGAGAACGCCTCCGACGAACACCGTCAACCCGGCCCAGGGACTGTCCGCGAGCAGCCACGCCGCCGCGCCGATCAGCACCGGCACGTACAGGGCCTTCAGCCGGCCCTTCGGGCCCCGCATGCGGCCGACCCCGCGGAACGCGTCCGTCCAGTCCGCCCGCCCCAGCTCGAAGCGGAACACGACGGAGGCCCCGGTGGCGTTCGTGTCGGCCGCCGCCCTGTGCGCGTCTGTCATGTCCTCATCCCATCGTCGCGAGCCGTGATCGTAGCGGGCCGTCCGGGGCCGCCGACAAGGCGCACCCACCGGGCGAAGCGGTCACCAACGACTCGTGCCGTCGCCCCGGTTCACGCCTGCCACTACCCTCCCGGACATGACAAATCAAGGGCGCAGTCCCGGAGCCGTCCTGTGCATCGTCGTGGCCATGATCAGCCTGCTCACTGCAGTGATCCTTTCCGCGATCGCGCTGGACGCGGCCTCCAAGGTGTCGGGGAAGGCATTCGACGATTCCAGCAGCGCGTCGATCCACTTCGAGGAATCCCGGTGCGATGCGGATCGCGACGACCCGCTGGACCGGCCGTTCATGAAGTGCCTCTCCGAGTACGAGGCCGCCAACCAGCAGGGCTCGGTGCTCTGGGAGAGGGAGATCGCGAAGCGGCAGGCCGCCATCCAGACGAAGGGCAACCTGGCGGTCATCTTCGGCCTGGCCGCTGTGACCTTCGCGGTCTGCGGCATGGGCGCCGGCCGAGCCCGCCGCCCCGAGCCGCAGACCACCAACGGGCCCGGGGCGTAGACGGGTTCCGGGGCCCTCACACGGATGAGGGCCCCGTCCTCGGAACCGTGCAACCCGTCCACGGAGCCGTTTGACCCGCCCTCAGAGCCGTGTGACCCGCCCGCACCGGTCGCCGCCGTCCTCGGGCACGCGTTCCTCCATGGAGGTGTCCCGCTCGTACAGGTCCTTCGCGGCGCCCTCCAGGGATCCGTCGCGGGTCGCGCGGTCGGCGGCGAACTCCGGGACGTAGTAGCCGGTGTGGTTGGCACAGCCGCCGTTGGCGGCGTCCGTGCGGAAGACGATGAGCGAGAACGTCCCGGGCTCGATCTGCACCTTGGCCGGGTCCTCCCAGCTCATGACCGTTTCGCGGCGGACGACGGTCCGGGCCACCTCGTCGCTGTCGCCGTCCGCGCGGACGACCGGGTAGACGTACGTCACGTCGGCCGTGACGTCGACCGCGCCGCTCTTGCCCTCGCGGTACGTGATCCGCCCCAGGGTGCGGACGATGTCGTCGACCACGCGGAACCGGGCCGGGTCGAACCGGCTGAAGAGGTGCAGCGGGTCGTTGTCGGCGCTCGGCGCGGACAGCGCGGTCTTCGCATAGCTCTGCACGTCCTTCTGGTGCGGGTTGAGCAGCGCGAGCGCCTTCGCCGGACGCTCACCGCGCAGGACGCCGGGATCGATGCCCGTGGCGGCCAGGAAGTCCCGGGACCGGACCAGCGCCTTCGCCACCTCCGCCTCGCTCATCCAGCCCGTGGCCCCGTGTGCGCCCTCCCGCTCGTCCGGCCGACGGCGGACCGGTACCGGCCGGTCAATCCTTTTCGGCCAAATCTCATAAGAAACTCCGAGCCATCGGGCCTTCCACCCGGGGCTTCACGCCTGAGGGAGTCACAGAAAGCGCATTTCACAAGTAGTACGTGTACACATCAATCACCCTTTCGCGAGCGCCTCGATTACCCGCACCTATCGCCAGGCAAACACTCTCCGGCATACCTCTGCCCCGACCTCCCACCACCTTTGAGGTGTACTGCGGCGACATGTCCAACTTCGACATCTGCGCAGGTGGGGGCGCAATAACTCCACATAGTCCCGCGCACGTTCACATAGGCTGCGCCTGCTTCTCCGACCCCCGGAGCGGCATGGAATGTCCGAGGTGATGGGTGTGCACGGCATACGTAGATGGGGGCCGACGACAGCAGCACTGGCGCTGCTGGCCGGAGTCTTCCAAGGAATCGCGGCTTCCCCGGCCGCAGCGGAATTCGACTGCTTTCGGGACACGTGCTCGGGAAAGGACCCCATTGCGATGGGGTGCGACAAGGACGCAGAAATTCTACAACAGGCGACCATGCCGGACGAGTCGGTCTCGGTACGGCTGCTCTGGTCGCCGATGTGTCAGGGCGTATGGGCAAAGGTCTCACGCGATCTCGATACGTCGCCCGCCTCCGTATATCTGACCCTGTGGACGACACGCGATCCCGACGGCGGCGTTCAGGCCGGTGACAGCCCGGCCGTTCTCGGCAGCGGCGTGGCAGGCGCCTACACCAAGATGCAGAACTGGAAAAAGACAACGGCGAAGGCGTGCTGGAACGACGTCGATAACGCGTTTGACCCCGCGCCGACGAAGTACACCATCCAGAGCCCCGCCAAGGAGAACGACTGGCCGGTCGACGCGAGCATGGCCGTCCTGCACGGCAGCTGCACGCAATGGATGTGAGGAGCATCATGCGGAAAAGACGTCTCATACGCCACTTGTCCATGAATCCACTGATGATCATGAGCGTGGTGGCGGCATCCGCCGCGCTGGTCCCGCTGGCTTCCGCGGATCCCGCACCGGCCCCCACCGCCGCGGAGAACACGACGCGCATGTTCTCCGCGCCCGGCAAGGACCTCGGGGCGGACTACACCTCATCGGCCGACGAGATCGTGCAGGCCACCGGCGACGCCGAAGGGCTTCACATCCTTTCGGCGCGGGAGAGCGACGGGTTCTCCTTCTACGAGGTCGCCCGGCTCAAGCGCAAGGAACTGTCCGACGTCGGCCCGTGGACGGGCTACGTCTGCACCACCGGCTCGGGGAACTACGCGGCGGCCGTCTACGCCCCGTCGGTCTGGTCCAACAAGCCCGGTGCCTACGCCGACGGCGCGTTCGCCGCGGTGATCCGGCTGTCGGACGGCAAGGTCACCGAGATTCCCGACGGAGTGCAGCTCGCCTACTTCTCGCCGGGCTGCGGCGCGGGCGACGACGTGGCGTTCACCTCCAGTTCCGCCACGGACACGTCGGCCGGCCGGACCACGGTGATCTCGGTCGACGCGACCAGCGGAGCGGTCTCCTCCCGCCGCACCGTCGACGGCTTCCTGACGCACGTCACCCCCACCGGGAAGGGCACCGTCGGCGTCCTCTCCGGCAACCTGGTCGACCTCAAGGACGACGGGAGGACGAAGCTGTCCGCCCGTAAGCTCTCCAAGGTGCCCGGCCCCATGTTCGCGCTGGCCGCCTCGGCGAACGGCGCCGTGGACATCGGCACGGTCAACGGCGGGAAGAGCGTCATCTCCCGCTTCGACGGCAAGAAGTTCACCGAGCTGGGCCGCGCGCCCAAGGGCAAGGTGAAGCTGCTGCGCACGGCCGAGGGCGACGCGGTCGTCGGTGACGTGAAGGCCATCGACACCGGCAAGGCCCCGGGGCTCGCCAAGCACGCCGTGGACGGCCGGGTGGCCGGGATCTCGCGCCTCGGTCATCTGGTGACCCACTCGGTGTTCTCCGAGCAGATGAAGGGCGTCACCGAGGGCGTCGGCTCGTCCGCGGCCAAGGGCGCCGGATCCCTCACCGTCAAGGCGACCGCGTTGAGGACGGGCACGCAGGCCACCACGCTCGTGGACGCCGACCGCAAGCGGCCGAAGTCGGACGCGACGCTGCCGATGGGCCCGGCCGCGTTCGCCATGTCCGATGACGACGATCCGGCCAACTGCGGTGAGGGCGGCCCTGAGACCCAGTGCCTTTCCGGGCTCGGCGCGGCCGTCATCGGCAAGATCCCGCGCATGGAGACCCCCTGCATCGTCAAGCGCAACGACCCCAAGCGGCAGGCTCTCCAGGCCAGCGCCAACCAGGTCGAGTGGGCGGTCGACCAGGCGGTCCACGGCAGGCTGACCCTCTCGCGTCCGGCGGACTGGCACGACACCGGCCTCGGCTCCTACACCCCGCAGAGTCTGTTCCCCAAGCCGGTCCTGACCGGCGGAGGCGAGATTCCCGCGCAGGTCATGCTGGGCATCCTCGCCCAGGAGTCCAACTTCAAGCAGGCGTCCTGGCACTCCATGAACGGTGACTCGGGCAACGTCACCCGGTCCGACTGGCTCGGGAACGGGAACGGCATCCACGGCTACCCCGACGTGACCGCGGCCGACTGCGGCTACGGCATCGCCCAGGTCACGACCGGTATGGACTCGGCGTACCCGGACCAGCTGGACACCCTGCACGCGGGCGCCGTCACCACGGACTACGCGGCGAACATCGCCGCCGGTCTGCGCATCCTGGGCGAGAAGTGGAACCAGCTCAAGGATCTGGGCATGAACGCCAACAGCGGCAGCGCGACCTACATCGAGAACTGGTACATGGCGCTCTGGGGCTACAACTCCGGCGTCTACACCGTCGGGGCCAACGCCGGACTGGGCTTCTTCAACAACCCGATCAACCCGACCTACCCGGCCGACCGCGACCCGTTCCTGCGCTACAACTACGACGACGCGTCCCGCCCCGGCGAGTGGAACTACCCCGAGAAGATCCTCGGCTGGGCGGAGAACCCCCAGCGGACCTGGAACAACGAAGAGTCCTACGTCCGGCCCGACATGCCGCTGTCCGTCCTCAAGACGCCCCCGTACGGCGCCTTCTGCGACGCGTCCAACGCGTGCGACCCGGCCGCGGCCGACCCGTGCCCGAGCTGGAACAACCTGTGCTACTGGGGCAAGAGCGCGGAGTGGATCGGCTCACAGAGCGGCAGCAACTCCAGTACCGAGAATCTCCGTTACTCGCTCGGCGCGTCGGAACCCGAGTTGCAGAGCAAGTACGACCACGGCAACTGCTTCGACTGGCCGAACGGCAATCCCAACGCCATCGTCATCGATGACCTCGGAGAGCACGAGGACACCTACGACTGCGGGGACTTCGAGGCGGCCTGGGACGGCAAGTTCACCCTCCAGTCCGGTGACAACTTCACCATGCAGAGGGAAGACAGCAGCTACCGCGCGACCCCCTACATCGGCAACATCGACCTGCACCAGCTCGGCGCCGGGTACGACCACCACGTGTACTTCACGCACAGCTACCCCTACGGGGAGATCTTCCACAAGGTCACCGGCCGGTGGCAGATCAACCCGAAGCTGCTTCCGTCCGGCGACGAGCCCGGCAACCGCTACCGGGTCTTCGTCCACCTGCCGAGCCACGGCGCCGAAGCGACCATCGGGTACGACTTCATCCCGGGCGAGAACACGGTCGGCGCCGAGTCCGACCACTGCAGCATCAACCAGGGAACTCGCAGTGCGGGCCAGGAGACCTGGGTCGAGATGGGCACCTTCACCTTCTGGAAGGGCGGCCGGATCGAACTGGACAACATCCAGAAGGGTGCCACCGGGGACGGCAACGTGGTGTTCGACGCGGTCGGCTTCATTCCGGCCACCTTCGCCGACCCCGGCATCTGCGGCCTCAACGACGGCGGCCTGTGATGCGGACCGTCCTCCGCGTTCCCGTCGTGCTGATGGCCCTCGCCATCGGTGCGGCGGGGGTGGTCTCCTGTGGCAGCAGCACCCCTGAGAAGACGGCGGCGTCCGCGCCGACGACGGCGTCCGGGCAACCGACGGCCGCAGCGGCCAAGACCGCCGCCAAGCCGTCCGCGACGCCGGACCTGACGCCTGCCAGCGCCCTGCCGAAGCACGCGGTGGCCGGAAAGGACCGTCCCAGCATCGGCGCGGGGGTCACGATGGCCGCCGGATACACCGGGAAGGACTACCTCTCCCGGCTCGCCAAGAACTGGAGTCTGGACCTGGGCAAACCCGTCAAGCAGGAAATGCCCAACGGGAAGATGAGAACGTACATCCACGGACGCGGCACAACGGGAAAGGGCACCGGGACAACGGTGTCGGCCGGATTCGCCGACCACACGAACCTGTCGTCCCTGCTGTGCGGGACCGGCACGGACCAGCCCGGCGCTCTCGACTTCCTCTCGGCCTGCACCGGACTGGACGTGGCGGGAATCGATCACGCCAAGGCGTCCTCCTGGGTCGAACAGGCCAAGAGGGAAACCGACTCCCTGTACAAGGAGCGGGCCGCCGAGACCAAGAACAAGAAGGAGTACGTCGTCAGCGGAGTGCTCACCTCGGGCCCCGTGGTGATGGTCCTGCACCGGACGTACGACACCTATTCGCTGCGCATCCTCGGACACGCGGCGGCCTAACGAGCAAATGACCGGAAACGGGAGGCCCTGCCCGAGGCGGCAGGCCTCCCGCCCGGATCCCCATCTCGACAGAATGAGGAATCATGCGCACCGCACAACGCGTTCTCGTCCGCTTCGTCGCTCCGGCGACAACCGCTCTCCTCGCCACACTCGTCGCCGCACCCATGGCCTCGGCGACGCCCGCGCGGGCCGCGGCCGAGATCTGCGACAACATATGCGTCGACGGGGTACGCGCCGCCACCCACGACGGCTACGACCGCGTCGTCTTCGACCTGGGCACGGGCACCCTGCCGCAGGTCACCGTCAACCAGAGCACGAGCCCGGACTACGGACCCCCGAGCGGTCAGACGGCGAGCCTGGCCACCACCGGCAGTTCGTACCTCTTCACCGACCTCTATCCGGCCCGCAGCGGCGACTACACGGACACCAACCCGATCGTGAAGCCGTTCGCCCTGCCCACGGTCAAGGCCGTCCAGTACCTCTACGAACAGCACTCCCAGCCGTCCTTCGGCATCACGCTCGACGGGCCGGTCTCCCGCTACAACGTCTTCACCCTGACGGCCCCGAACCGCGTGGTCGTCGACATCTACCGCTAGGTCGCACCGTTGGAGCCCTGCACCGGTTCCTCCGTCAGGGCGGGGCAGGCGTCGAGCCGGCTGCGGTGGACGGCCGTGGTGCCGTTCAGCGGGTACGGAATCTCGTACCGGTAGCAGACGGGTCCCGGGCTGTAGCCGACGACGACACGGATGGTGGAGCGTTCACGCACGGCGCTCCACCGTCCGCCGGCCGCGTACGCGATCTCGGCATCGGTGAGGGTTCCGTCCTCCACGGCCCTCTCCAACCGGTACTCGGTGAGGCCGGACTTCTTGCCGAGCAGTTCCTCGGGCGGTGGGTCCGGCCTTTCGAGGAAGCCGGTGACGGCCGCGGTGACGGCGAGGCAGACGGCGACGATGCCGAGGGCCACCGCGGATATGGCCAGGGCCGCGCACCCGGTCCCACGGGACCGGGTGCGCGTGGTGGGTTCCTGTGTCACCGGGTCAGGATCACGTATATCCGATCTCGCCGAGGCGCTTCTTCATGACGTCGGCGTAGCCGGTGGTACCGGCGTTCTTGGGGTGGAAGGACTCGCGGCTGATGCACCGACCGCCCGTCAGGCCCCAGAGGCACGACGCCGGTTCGGCCGCGGGGTCGCCGTCGTGGAAGTCGCCGTCGCCGGCGGGGCCGACGACGATCTTGTTGATCCACTCGGGGTCGTCGCATCCACCGTGGCCGACGAAGGCGTTGACCGGGTCGGCGTATTCGATCTTGAGACCGGATTTGGCGCGCAGATCGTCCACCATCTTCTTCTGTTCGGCGTCGGCATAGTTGACCAGTTCGGCCAGGGCCTCGACCTCCGGCATGTCGATGTACCAGGAACCGGCGCACTTGACCGATCGGCTGAGGAGTTCGGGATACCCCATCAGGACGATCTGGGCTTTGTCCGCCTTGGCGGCGATCTTTTCCAGGACCGCACGGAGGTCGGGGATCATCCGGTCGACGATGGCCTTCTTGTCGGCCATGAAGGAGTCGGAGACGCAGCTGGTGATGTTGCTGCACTCCATCATCGCGCCCGCGAAGCCGCCCTCGTCGTTTCCGCCGAGGGTCAGCATCACGAGCGTGGTGTCGCTGCTCAGGACCCCCGAGTCGACCTGGAGCACTTCGTTGAACTGACCCTCCTTGTGCTTCTGCGGAACGTTGCCGGAGGGGACGGTGGCCACGTTCTTCGTCATGGCACCGGAACAGGCCGCGAAACCGAGTTCCGCGTCGTAGCCCCAGCCGTCCGTGTCCGCGCCGACCGACTCGGTCATGCCCGGCAGGACGAGCTTGCGGCCCCAGGCGTTGTCGCTGCGGCGGCAGCCGTTCCACTCCGACGTGCCGTGGTCCTTGTCGCTCTCGAAGGAGTAGTCACCGGCGCCCTCACCGGAACTGTACGAGTCACCGAGCACGGCGACCATGTGCTTGGGCTTGCCGAGGAGCGGCTGGAAGGCGACCGCGTCCCAGGCGATGTCCTCGCTGCCGGTGCCGTCGAGGGTGGTGTTCGACAGCCGGACGCGCGGCTTGCCGTTGACGTTGTAGGCGCCGAGCGACACCCACTCGTTCGTACCGCGCTTCTGGCCGATGGTGCGGTTCCGGGAGAAGGTGCCGTTGCCCGTGTCGATCTCGTAGCGCGCCTGCTGGGTGTGGGCCCCGTGGTCGGGCAGGTGCACCATGATGCGGACCCATTGCGTCATCTCGTAGCCCAGCGACCAGGTGCCGGTGGTCTTCAGACGCGCGCCGTCGGAGTCACTGGCCTTGCGGGTGTGCGAGAACCAGAAGTGGTTGCCGTACGCGGCACCGATCTGGTGCAGGTCCATCTTCCCGGACGGGGTGTCGAAGTCGAAGGTGAACGATCCGGCCGAGGAGACGTTGCCGCAGGTGCGCAGATCGGATCCGGCCGGCCGTGTGCCATCGGGCAGGTTGTCGACGATGTACGTGCCGGACGGGATCTCGGCCTGGCAGCGCGGCGGGTAGGCGTTGCCGTCGGGCTGTTCCGGATAGGTGTCGTCGAAGCGGTGGACGGGGTTGCCGCACTGGGCGCCGTCGTCACAGTCCTTCCACTTGACGTCCTTGTTCCACCAGCAGTAGAGGCGGATGGAGGAGCTGGGGTCGTCCAGCTCACAGGCGCCCTTGCCCTGGTCGTTGGAGTCGTTCTCGCCGATCTTGCCGGGGTTGCAGTTGTTGGAGGAGTCGCAGAACAGGTCCTCGGCCGGCTTGGCACCGGTACGCAGGGTGTCGCTGTTCCACCAGGCGGCCCGGTAGCCGGCCTGCATGTCGCCGGGGGCGAACATCGCGGAGATGGGGCGGGCCGCCCAGCCGATGACCTTCTCCTGGTACGGCCAGTCCTGCGGGTGCGCGGCGTGCGAGTAGTCGTCCTTGTGCTCGGAGTTCTCCAGGAACGGGGTGCGGTTGGCCTTCCACAGCGGGTTGGCCGGGTTGTTGGTCCAGCCCACCCCCCACTTGCCGCCGTTCTGGGACGCCTCGGACTGGGGATGGAATCCGGCGTTGTACGCCCACAGGGCGAACGTCCAGTTCTCGATGTACTTCGGGCTGCCCTCGTTGACGAGCATCCCGGCGTTGTACGTGTCGTTCCACTTGCCGACGAGGATGTTCACGCCCGCGGCGATGTTGGCGGTGTAGTCGAGTGCCACGGCCTCCTGCTGCGTGGTGGTCAGCGGCGTCTCGCCCGTCTTCTCCTTGCCGTGCACCCGCATGCCGTCGGTGACCTGGGTGATGCCGTAGCCGCAGTCGGCCTTCGTGAAGTCGATCTTCCAGGGGTCGCTCTGCTCGCCGTCGGCGGCGTACTCGATGCCGTAGTAGTTGCCGATCAGCGGATTGGCGGTGACACCGGGCACGGCGTAGCGGGTCGCCTGCCACATGTTGGACTCCTGCGCGGTGATGCCGAGCATCACCTGCGCGGGGATGTGGTAGTCCTCGTCGTCACCGGGGTCGCCCGCCATCGGTGCCAGCGGGAACAGGCTCTGCGGCTGGTAGGCGGCCATGCCCGTGTTCTTCCAGTCGGCCGCACGGGAGATGTGCTTGTTCAGGTTGCCGGTGACGGCCTGGTCCACGGCCCACTCGACCTGCCGGGGCGTGGGCTGGAACGCCTGTTTGCGGGGATCGCCGCGCGGCACCGAACAGTAGCGGTCCGCGTCCACCGGGCTCTCGGCGGCGGCACGCGGGGCCATCGTGGCGGGCTCCGGTTCGGGCAGCGCCGGCGAGGCGCTGGTGCCTGCCGTCATGGCCTTCTCGCCGCCCAGCATCTCACCCGCGGGCAGCGCGTCCAGGGTCACGGACCTGTCCGTGGACAGCACATGCACGTCGGTACGGACCGTGCGCGCGGTCAGCGCTTCCTCGGGGCGGATGCGCGAGTCCTTGCCGTCGGCCCACCGCGAGGTGACGGCCGCCTTCCCCGACGTCGATACGGTGGCGTCCTTGTCGATGCCCGCCACGTGCTTGACCGTGCCCGGCAGAACCCCCCGGACCTGGGCATCGCCGGTGACGAAGACCGTCCCCGACGCGGCACGCGCCAGGTCCAGGCCCGCCATGTCCCCGGACGCGAGCACGCCGGGAATTCTGCCGCCCTTGCCCGTGCCCGCGCTGATCTGCCCGGCGGACACGCGGCGCACGGCGCCCTGGGGCCGCTTGCCCCGGTCGGCGGCGCGGTCCAGGAACACCACACCGCCGTCCGAGTCCGGCTTGAGCTGGAAGGGCACGGCCACCGTCTCGCCGACGGTGTGCACCGACCCGTCGGCGTCGACCCTGGCCAGGCTCGATCCGCGCGCGGCCACGATGTCCCGGCCGACCGGGACGGCCGAGGTGACCTGGCCGTTCAGGGTCAGCGTCTTGCCCGCGGCGCCCCGCGCGCTGTCCACCCGGATCAGCCGCGTCTCGTTGCGCTCCGAGTCGTCGTCGGTGAACTGGGAGAACACGGCGTCCTCACCCGTACCGCAGCCGGGTGAGAAGTAGCCGAGCGTCGCCTGGAACGGCAGCTTGGTGACCTTGCCGCTGGTCAGGTCGACCACGGCGGTGAACGCGCCGCGTGTCATCATCTCCGGCTTGTTCGTGAACGTCCGGGGCGCGTACGCGACGGCCGCGCGCTTTCCCGAGGCGGTCACACAGACGTTGCCGATCCAGGTGTCGGTGTCGAAACCCGGTTCGGAGAGCGTCGCCGCGGTCTTCCACCGGTAGCCGTCCTTCGCGACGGCGGTCAGGACGTGGAACCCCGTCCCGTCGCCCGACGACGTCCAGATCCGGTCCGCCGAGTCCTCGTAACCGTCGCCCAGTACGGCACTCCGGCTGCCGGCGGGCACCACCGACGGGCGGAGGTCCTTCACCTCGGTGCCGCCGGCCGCGGACCAGCCCTCGGCAGCGCCCGGGGGCACGGGCTCGGCGGCGGACGCCGGCGTCTGGACCAGCCCCATCACCGTGGCGCACACGGCCAGGCCGATGACGGCTCTGCTCCTTCGGCGTATTCGGTGTCTGTGCTTCGGCATGTGTCTCCTCCAATGGGTGGGATATCCGGCGGGACCCGATGCATTCGCCTCGCGCCGTGAACCTCTCCTGACCAACCGTGGCTGCTTTTCGGGGCCCTCCGAGGGACCGGTCCGACGCCTGCGGAGCCACCATCTGCAGGGCTCCCGGAGCGGGTGTCAACAGCGTGGAAAAATAGGGGAGATGGAATGGCTGATTCTCCCCGCCACAGGGAACGTCGCCCCCTTCGTTCGGCACGCGCTCGTCGGCGCCGTCACCGGGTCTGGTAGGCGCGGCCGTCAGCGCCTGGGCTTCGCACCGTCCGCGTGGACACGCCCTCGCTGTCATCGCGGGGCCGACGGCGGGCCGGTGAAACCTCAGTACTCCATGACCGAGTCGATATAAACCTTCGGGTCGTCCGGGTCTGCACCGCCGGGGAAATCACCCATGACGGTGGTGGTAGAGGGGCCCGGCGTAGCTGCTGAACGTTCCCGAGTCCTCGACGTCCGCGGTGTCGGTGTAATTGTCGGCCAGCTTGAGCCGCATCGAATGGGCGACCCCGGTGTCATTGAAGAAGACGGCGCAGATCGGCTTGTCGTAGTAGCTGCTCCCCGTGGTCTTCCCGTTCGTCCAGGTGTATGTGGTCCCATACGTTCCGTACCGGGCCGCGCTGACGGAAATGGTGTATCCCGTTCCGCAGACATTGGCGGCAGCCGCGGCGACCCCCGCATTGGCCGCAACAATGCTCTTCGTCGTGTCGCTCGCCTGCTTGTCGACCGTGATCCCCTGAATATTCACGGTCGCGATCGGTGCACTGCCCGTCGGGCCGGTTCCGTCGGCCGCCGACGCGGCGGGCGCCGCCACAGTTGCGACGAGAAGGGCGGCGGAGATACCGGCAAGCCCAGCATAAATCTTCACTTTGCCCCCTAAATGTAAGCGCCATGTGATCTCGGCGTACGGAGAGTATCGCGACGCACACACATATTGCGAGATCTTTTTTCCGCCGTCTCGAAAAGAAATGAGCATTTGACATCCAATTCGCCATTCCTCTGGATATGGACAACAAGACGCCTATGCATAGACAAAGGGTTCGTTCACCTGGTCGACGGCGCCACCCGGGCGCACCACACCGCCCGCAGCCGCACGACGGCCATGGCGAGCGTGCCGCGCCCTCCGAACGGGCTTATATTTCACCGTATTTCGACGTCATGAACACCCCGCGGCGCGTTCGCCGGCCTCCGTGCTCACGGCTCCCTGCTCACGACTGCGTGCTCACGTCGCGGCTCCGACGGCGAGCACCGCCCCCTCGCCGCGCCGCCCGGCGGTCAGCAGAGGAGATCCTGCGTCTTCGCCTCGAAGTCCCTCACCTCGCCCGCCTCGGCTCCCGAGTCGAGCTTGGCGGCCACGATCGCCTCCAGATCACCGCACAGGCGGTCACGCTGGGCGTCGACGTAGTTCTTGACGCCGACGTACCTAGGCTGATCGGCATGACCACGCAGTCGCCCCCCTGCCTGACGCCGGAAGCCGCCCGGCTTCTCCAGGGCATGCTCCGAACTGAGATCGGCCCCGGCCTCAGCGGGCAGGAACTCGAGTTGGTCGAGCGGCAGTTCGGCTTCACCTTCTCCGCAGATCACAGGGTCTTCCTCGCCGCCGGGCTCCCCCACGGTTCGTCGGGGTGGCCCGACTGGCGAAACGGCGACCCCGAGGACCTGGCCGAGCGGCTGGCGTGGCCGGTGGAGGGCGTGCTCTTCGATGTGAAGCACAACGTGTTCTGGCATCCCGCCTGGCCGTCGAGGCCCGCGGATGCCGCCGACGCGCTGCGCGTCGCGCGCGCCGAGCTGGCGGCCGTACCGCAGTTGGTCCCGGTCTACGGGCACCGCTACCTGCCCGGCATGGCGGGCGAGTACGGGCACCCCGTGCTGTCCGTATGGCAGACCGACATCATCATTTACGGGAACGACCTCGCCGACTACATCCGACACGAGTTCACGGGCTGGGCAGGCAACGCCCCCACCGCCGCCCGGACAGCCGTCGACTTCTGGTCGTACTTCGTCGAGGACGGCCCGGGCATCGACGTCACCGCGCCCACGCCGTTCACCCCGTACGCCACGAGCGCACAGGAGGCCGTCGACTGCCTCCGGATGCTGGCCCTGGAACGCCTGATCGGCCGACGACACCACCCCGAACAGCTCATCGAAGCCGGCCTCACGGCCCTGGTCCTCGATGTCGAGGCGGAATCCCTCCCCCTCCTCGCCGGCCTGTCGCGCTCCGAGCACGAGCAGGCCGACGCGCTCTTCGACCAGGTCCTGCCCGAGCTCGATCTGCTTCAGGACCTCCCTGCCGACGCCACCAACCTCCCCTGGGAAGCGGCCCGCTGGGAACTCGTCCGCTGGTGGCTCCAGCTGATCGTGAACGGCCACCTGGACCCCGGCCCGGGCGGTGACCTGATCACGTACGAAGGCTGGGCCGCGTTGGCCCGGCCGCAGCAGCTCGAGCCACTGGTCGAGAAGACCGACGCGTACAACGCTTCGACGGTGATCCGACGCGGCGACCGGGCACCACTGGCGGATGCGATCGTCGAGGAGGCAAGGCGCCTGCTCGCCGGGCCCTGGCCGCCATTGAGCTGATCTCACCGCCGCGGACGAGGATCCCCGCCAAGGACTTCTGCGGTGTCGCCGCCGAGCGGAACCACCGATACCGGTCGGCCCGCCGTGCGTGGTCAGCTCGCCGCGGCGTCCCGTGCTGCCGTGGCTTCGAGCGCACCGCGCAGGCGGCGGATCTCGGCGATCAGGCGAGGAATGTCCTGGCGGGCGTTGGCGATGAACCGGGCGTTCTCGTCCCAGCGTTCGTCCGCGACATCGACGTAGCGCGGCTGCTGGACGAGAGTGGCGGCCACGATCTCGTGGTGGTCGAAGCCGGGCCGGCGTTCGCCGCGCCCCGTGTCGGGAACGGTGCTGACGGCAACGAGGCCCATGGCCCAGTCGTCGTCGAGTATCCGCAGGTACCAGGGACCAGGGGTCGTGGCCTCGGTGATTTCCTCGATGTCGGCGAGTTCTTCGTCGGTCAGCGGTTCCGGTGTGCTCATCAGCCCTGCCAACTCCTCGCGTTCGACCGGGTGTCGCTCTGCTGACCGCACAGAGGGGGCGGGGCCGGCCGGATTCGAACCGGCGTCCTCCCACATGCGGTGAAGGCGCGACGACCACTGCGCTACGAGCCCCGCCCCGGTGGGGATCGTATAAGCCGCCCGCACTCCGCCGCTTTCGAATTTCGCGAGCGCCGACGGATCACTCGGCTCGGTGCCGCAAACGGCGGCCGCGTGCTTGCCGCCCCAGCGGGACGGCGACCACGAACGAGGTCTGCCACCTGCAGCCACTGTCACCCCGCGGACAGGGAGATCGATACGACTTCACTCAACGACCGTAGTGGTAACGAGCCTTGAGGATCTTCACTATCTTTTCGTCGACCCGGTAGACCAGTCGGTGCTCGTCGTCGATGCGACGGGACCAGCACCCGGAGAGGTCTCCCTTGAGGGCCTCCGGTTTACCGATCCCCTCAAAAGGCGTTCGCTGGATTTCGCCGACCATCCGGGCCAGTCGACGGAGTGTCTTCCGGTCGGCCGACCATGAATCGAAGTCCTCCCAGCCGTCGGGATCGAAATGGACTTCCCTCACTCGGCACCCTCGGCCAAAGCGTTCAGCTCCCCCATGGTCTTGACGATGGTGGCCGCCCCCTCCTTGTCGCGCGCGACGGCAGCCATCAGCCGGGCGGCGTTCGCCGGACTCCGAAGCAGGTAGACCGTCTCCTGCCATGCGTCGTAGTCCTCGGCGGACATCAGGACCGCATCGCCGGCCCTGGAGGAGATCCGCTTGACCGTGTGGTCGTTGTTCACCTCTTCGATCAGAGGGAACAGGCGCTGTCGAGCCTCGCTCGCGCTCATGGTCATCGGCCACCTCTCTCCATTTCAAGTCGTACCGAAAACCGGTACCACTATCGTACGGGTTATTGGTACGTGACCCAAGGGAGCAAGGAGACGCGGGGCCGCTGCGGCCCCGCGTCTCCGGTCGGTCGTGTGCGTACAGTGCGCGCTCCGCGCCGTCACCGCCGGTCGCCGCTCCTCGCGCTCCGGGGGCGGAGGAAGGCTCCGGCGAGCAGGGCTCCGGCCAGGACCAGGGCGGAGTTGACCAGGATCGCGATCGAGACTCCGGAGAGGACGCCCTCGGGACCGGGGTCACCGAGCGCGGACATCCGGGCGGTGGCGATGGCGCTCATCACCGGGATACCCAGGGTGATGCCGACCTGCTGGGTCATCGTGGCGAGGCCGGTGGCCAGGCCCTGCTCGTCGTCGGGGAGGCCGGAGGTCGCGGTGACCATGAAGCCGACGATCATCAGCATGTTGCCGATGCCACCGATGAACGTGGCTGCCAGCAGGAGCCAGATCCAGGCCCCGGAGGTGCCGAGCGCCACCAGCGAGAGTGTGGCGACCGCCTGGATGATGCCGCCGGCGACGATGGTCGTCCGGTTGCCGAAGCGGCCGACGGCCCGGCCGCCGAGCGTGCCGCCGATCACCGTGCCGATGCCCAGGACACCGAAGGCGAGACCGGTGGCCAGGGGCGAGTAGCCGAGGACTTCCTGGAGGTAGAGCGTCAGCAGGAAGACCAGCGAGGTCTCGGTGACGAAGGCGATCAGGCCGGTGGTGTTGCCCCAGATGACGCTGCGGCGCTTGAGGATGCGTACGGGGACGAGCGGCGCGGCCGCCTTCTTCTCGACGAACCAGAAGCCGATGAGCAGGGCGATGCCGGCGAGGAGAGCGGCCAGGGTGGTGGGCGTGGTCCAGCCGGTGGCGCCGGCCTGGGTGAGGCCGAAGACCAGGAGCAGCAGTCCGCCGGTGACGGTCGCGGCGCCGGGGATGTCGAGCTTGGGCCGCTCGGCGGGGCGCGAGTCGGTGATGACGGAGGGGGCCAGGGCGACGACGAGGGCGGCGACGGGGACGTTGATGAAGAAGGCCCAGCGCCAGGAGAGCAGGTCGGTGAGGAGTCCGCCGAGGATCGCACCCGCGGTGAAGCCCGCGGACATCAGAGCACCGTTGAGGCCGAGGGCCCGTTCGCGCAGCGGGCCCTCCTTGAACGCGGTGGTCAGCAGGGCGAGGCCGGCCGGGGTGACGGCGGCGGTGGCGAGGCCCTGCAGGACCCGCGCGGTGAGCAGGACCTCGGGCGAGGTCGCAAGACCGCCGAGCGCCGAGGAGAGGCCGAGGACGACCATGCCGCCCACGAAGAGGCGCTTGCGGCCCACGAGGTCGGCGATGCGGCCGAACAGGAGGGTGAATCCGGCGGCGGCCAGGGCGAAGGAGGTGGCGATCCACTGAAGGTTCGGGAGGGAGAAGCCGAGTCCTTCGCCGACGACCGGCAGTGCGACGTTCAGGATCGAGAAGTCCACGGCAATCATGAACTGGGCGCCGAGGAGGAGGGCGAGGACGAGCTTCTGCCGTCCGGTCATACGGGGGGCCGCCGACTGCGCCGCGGCGGTGGCAGTGGTGGCGGGGGCGGTGACCGTGGTGGCAGCGGGGGCGCTGCGTTGCGGGGTCTGACTGGGTGCGGACATGGTCGTCCTTCCTCGGACGGGAGTTTTAACGGTTCTGTGGTTCCGTTAAGATGGAACGACCGTAGCAGAGGAAGCGCCATTAATGGAACTGGAGAACCGTTATGACGTCCGACAGTGTGGAACCCGGTACCGTCCGGCCCGGCGGGCGCACCGCCCGCGTCCGCGAATCCGTCCTGCGCGCGGCAGGTGACGCGCTGGCCGAGCACGGCTTCGACCGGCTCGACCTCGCCGATGTCGCCCGCCGCGCGGAGGTCGGCAAGACGACCGTCTACCGGCGCTGGTCCACCACCACCGGCCTGATCGCCGATCTTCTCGACGACATGGCCGAGCAGTCCCTGCCGCGCGCCAGGACCGGCTCACTGGCCGAGGACCTCCGGGCCAACGCCCGGCTCGTGCTCTCCACGCTCACCGATCCGCGCCAGGGCGCCCTGTTCCGCTCCGTGATCGCCGCGGCGACCTGCGACGCGCGCACGGCACAGGCTCTGCACCGGTTCTACGCGGTCCGCATCAAGGAGTGGTCGGGCTGTGTCACCGAGGCCGTCGAACGCGGTGAGCTCCCCGCCGGCACCGATCCGGACGAGGTGATCCGCGCCGTCTCGGCCCCCCTCTACTACCGGCTGCTGGCCAGCGGCGACCCCCTCGACGAGGCGGCCGCCGACCGCGCCGCCGAAGCCGCGGTCGTGGCGGCGAAAGCGGGTACGTACGTGATCTGAGCCGGACGTACCGACGTACGTGATCCGAGCCGGACGCCCACCCGCCGGAACGCCAAAGAGCCGTCAGACCGCCCGCAGCCGGGCCGCCCACGGGTGACCGGCGCCCTCGGCCAAGGTGATCGTCTCGGTCAGCCAGGCCCGCCGGTCCGCGTCGAGGACGGGCAGCGCGGCCTCGAAGTCCTGCTCGTCCTTGGGACGCCGGGACCTGGCCTTGTAGAGGAGCTGGACCTCGGGCGCGAGGTAGGGAACGCCGTCCCCGGAAACCTTCCCTAGCCGGTCCAGCGGAAGGCGGATCCTCGGGTCGCGGCGGAACACCCAGTCGCCGTCCTCCGCGTCGTCGAGCATGAACTGCACGCGCCACGGCTCGTCCGCGCACGGGCGGCACCAGATGTCGTGGACCTGCGGGGGCAGGATCTCGCCGGGGAGCCAGGGCCGCAGGGTGCCGGGCGGATCGGCGGCCCACCACTGCCCGTCCGGCAGGATCCGCTGGACGGCGAGCTGGTCGCGGCGGAGCAGGAGTACGTCGATGTCGCCGTGGTCCCGGTAGGCGCGGCCCACGGCCAGCTCGACCGCGTACCCGCCCGCGATCCACCACGGCGTGCGCAGCGGGGAGAGCAGGCGCACGGCATCGGCGAGGGACATCGGGTCCCAGGGGCCCCAGGGGGTCTCCGTGCGCATCGGCCGTCAGCCCGGGGTGAGGAGGTGGCGGTAGCTGTTCGGATGCTCGCGGAGGTACGTGGCCAGGTTCATGGCCGGCCTGCCGGTGAGCCTCGGCACGGCGTCCGAGACCGTCGCCATCTCCCCGGCCGCGATGGCCTCGTACGACGTCACCCAGCCGGCCACCTCCCAGTCCTGCGCGCCGTATCGGGACCGCGAGGCGTAGGCCTCCTCCCGGGTCTCCGGTACGTAGGTGATGGTCCGTCCGGTGACCCGGCTCAGCTCCTCGGCGGCCTCGGTGAGGGTGAACGCCTCGGGCCCCGTCAGGTCGTACGTCTCTCCGTCGTGCGTGGGGCCGGTGGGGTCGGTGCCGGCCAGCAGGACGGCGGTCGCCGCGTCGGCGATGTCCTCGTGGGCCACCGCGGCGACCCTGCCGTCGCCGGCCGGTCCGCGCAGGACGCCGTCGGTGCCGGTCATCGCCGGGAGCCCGGCCAGATACCAGCTGTCGCGCAGGAAGGTGTGCCGGACACCGGAGGATCGGATGTGGGCCTCCGTGTCCCAGTGGTCGCGGGCGAAGGTGAACGTCGCGTCGGGTGCGGCTCCGAGGAAGGAGACGTACACGATCCTTTCGACGCCCGCCGCGACCGCCGCGTCCACGGCCGTCGTGTGCTCGTGCACCCGGTCCGGGCTCTCGTGCGCCGATACGAGGAACAGGGTGTGCGCCCCGGCCAGGGCGCGGCGCATGGCCTCCCCGTCGCCGTAGGGGGCGGCGGGTGCGGTGTCGGCACCGGGGAGTTCGGGCAGCCGGGAGGGGTCGCGGCCCAGAAGCCTTACGGGGACGCCCGCCCGGGTCAGCCGCTTCGCGACGCGGCCGCCGAGCGCGCCGCTCGCGCCGGTGACGGCGGTGAGGGGGCCGTTCGTGACGCCTTCGGAATCCTGCGTGCGGTCTGTGGGGTTCATGAGGGGTTGCCTTCCTTGTGCGGCCAGGGGCGCACCTCCACGACCGCCTCGACCGGAACCGGTCCGTAGATGTGCGGGAACTCCTCGCCGCCGGGCGGGAGCGACTCGTACCGCACGGGCGCGGGGAGCCGTTCGGTGTCGATGACGAGCACCACCAGGTCCTGGTCACCGGCCCCGGCCCGGCTCCCGGCGCCGTACAGCAGCTCGGCCACACCGGCGAGCTGGTGCGGCAGCGAACAGTGGATGAAGCCTTCTTCGTGCAGGGTGCGGCCGCGGGTGGACATCTCGTACGTCCCGATCCCGCGGGCCGCCTCCCACAGCGGGCGTTCGGTCAGGTGCAGCAGTTCGGCCATGGGCCAAAACTAGCCGCGTCGGCGCGTCCTTCGGGCGATCAGCGTGGCCGCCGATCCAGCGACCAGCAGTCCGGCCGCAATCCCGCCGATCACCCATTCACCGCCGCGCGAACCCGTGTCCGGGAGCTGTCCGCCGGGGTGGGGCGGGCTGGGCGGCCAGCTGTGCGTCGGGGTGGGGTGCGGACCCGGCGTCGACTGCGAGGGGGACGGCCCCGGGCTGTCGGAGGGGGTGGGCGTCGGCGAGTCCGTCGGAGTGGGTGTGGGCGAATCCGTCGGGGTGGGCGAGTCGGTCGGGGTCGGGGACGGCGAGTCCGTCGGCGACGGCGACGGCTCCTCTCCGCAGTCCGGCAGATCACCGTCGAACGGGTAGGCGTGCAGTTCCTGACCGCCCGACTCCCCCTCCGAGGTATGGGTCAGCGAACCGGCACTGTAGAAGCGCCCGTTGGTGCCGCTCATCGCGAGCGTCGCCATGCTGGACTGCTGCCCGATCAGCACGCTGCCCTGGAACTGGCCGGTGCCCTTCAGCCCGATCGTGGTGGCGTCCGGGAAGTTCCACATCAGGTTCTCGCGGAGTCCGGACTGAGGCAGCGACCCCATGTACGTACTGATGTTGCGCGTGCTGCCGTAGAGGTTGACCAGCACGGTCGCGCCGTCCGGGATACCGCGGAAGAAGATGCCCGCCTGGCCGCCCGCCTCCGTGGTCAGGTCGGCGTCCACCGCGAAGACCTGGAGGGCGGACGTTCCGTCGCCGGTGAAGTAGGTGTCGCCGCCGTCCTTCTGCACCGTTCCGTTCGCCGGACGGCGGTGGTCCTCGTTGTCGTCGTACGCGTAGCAGTGGCTGGCCGCCGTCAGCTGGTCGCGCAGCGCGGTGTACGGATCGGTGGCGTCGGCGTCGTGGACCGGGTCGGGGATCACCGTGCCGCTGAGGCCCTGGGCGTAGCGCACCACCCCGTGGTTGTCCCCCTCCTCGGCGAGGAGCCGCTTCCCGCTCTGGACGGTGAGGTCGCCGCCCACCGTCAGGTAGTCGGAGCCGTTGGGCGGCGGCACCCGCGATCCCACGCCGGCGACACCGACGTTGTAGATCTCGGAGACCCCCTCCCGCTTCCTCATGTCGAACTGCCCCAGGGTGACGATCTTGCCCTCGGCCTCCGAGGCGGCCTCCCTGACCAGGTAGTCGCCGCCGACGAAGATGTTGATGTTGCTGTCGTGGTACGTGACGGGGCCACTGTTCGAATCCGGCCAGCTGGGAGGGCAGTCGTCCCCCAGGCACGGACCCAGACCACCGGGCAGCGGGTCGGCGGCCGCGGTGGGCGCGAAGGCCCCCACCATGGCTGCTGCCGCCGCCACCGTCACCGCCACGCGGTGATTTTTACCGCTTCTGCGCTTATTTGATCCCATACAGCGCAATATGCAGCTTTATTGAGTAACCATCGGTCGTGCCACGCCGGGATATCGGTCTGGATCCGCCGACTGCCCCTCCCCGAATCCGTCGCCCCGGCGCCGCCGCCGTCGGCCGGATGTCGTCCTTCCGGTACGGCCGCCGTCAACCTGCCAGCAGCTTCGCCTCGGTCGCCGGGTCGAGACCAGTCAGCGGCCGGTCGGCCCGCTGGGGCGCCGCACCGCCGAGCTCGCACAGCCACGCCCAGGTGTCGGCGACGGTCTCCTCGACCGGCCGGCAGCGCAGCCCCGTTCCGTACGCCCGGCTGACATCGCCCTGGTGGAGGGTGTCGTACAGCTCCCCCGGCGGCAGCCAGACCGGCAGGTCGGTCCAGGGCTCGACGCCCGCCGCGAGGATCCGTTCGGCGTCGGTCCAGCGCAGCTCGGCACCGGAACCGGTGGCGCGCACGCAGGCGTTCAGCAGTTCGCCCATCGTGGTGTGCCCGGGGCGGCTGACCAGGTTGTACGGGCCGTTCAGCCCCTTCCCGGAGGCATCGAGCAGCCATTCGGCGAGGTCGCGCACGTCGATGTACTGCAGGGCCAGGTCCGGGGTGCCGGGCGCGAGCACGGGGCCGCCGCGGGCGATCCGCGTCAGCCACCACGGCAGCCTGCCGACGTTCTCCCAGGGGCCGATGATCAACCCGGCACGGGCGAGGAGTGCCCGGTCCCCGAAGGCGTCCAGCGCGGCCAGTTCACCGCCGCGCTTGGCCAGGGCGTACGAGAGGTCGCCGTCGGCGTCCGGCGAGGCGCCCGCCACCAGCGGACCGTCCTCGGACAGGCCCGCCGGTGCCGGGTAGTCGTACACCGACCGGCTGGAGACGTACGCGTACCGAGCGGCCCGGCCGGACAGCAGCCGGGCCGCGTCCCGTACGGCCGACGGGGCGCCGCTCCAGGTGTCGACCACCAGGTCCCAGGTGAAGGTTCCGTCGTCCGGTTCGCCGACCCCGGCCAGCGCGGCGAGGCCGCCCTCCACGGTGCGGTCGCCGAGCAGTTCGGCCACTCCGGGCGGGGGTGCGTGACGGCCGCGGTGGAACACCGTGATCTCCCAGCCGCGTGCGAGCGCGGCCTCGGTGACAGCCCTGCCGACGAATTCCGTACCACCCAGGATCAGAAGCCTCATGCCCCGACTCTGCCCGCCCGCGCCCCGGTCCGGAACGGTCCTCGCTCTCGGCTGAATCGCCCCGGAGCGGCACAGAGCGGAACCGGATACCGGGATGAGCCTCTCCGCACCCGGGGCGGCTCCGCGCTCAGGACCGGGCGAGCGGGCTGCGGTGGCGCACCAGCCACTGGTGGTAGCCGGCCGCCCGCCGGGCCGCCTCGCGGTAGGCGGCCTCCAGTTCCCCGTACACCACGGTCATGTCGGCGCCCGGACGGGAGACCAGGAGCAGCCGGACGGCGAGCGGGTCGTCGCGCAGCGGGCGGATCGCCATGTCGTCGCGGGGGCCCGAGGTGGGCTGGCACGGCGCCACCGCCTCGCCGAGCACGATGAGTGAGGCAGCGGTGAGGTAGTCGCCGTGCAGCACGGTCGGCGCGACGCCCGCGGCGCCGAACACCCGGCGCAGGCCGTCCCATTCGCCGTCCACCGTGGGGTCGACCATCCACCGGTCGGCGGCCAGGTCGGCCAGGTCGACGACGGGCAGCGCGGCCGCCGGATGGTCGCGGGCCATGGAGATGAACTGCGGTTCACGGTCCAGCAGAACGCGCTGCTCCAGACCGTCGGGGACGGACAGCGGGCAGCCCTCCACCTCGTGCACGAAGGCGACGTCGAGCCGGCCCTCCCCGACCGCGCGCAGGAGCGCACCGGCCGACACGTCGACCCGCAGCGAGATGTCCGTACCGGGTAGCCGGAGCCGCAGTCCGCGCAGCCAGCCGCCGATGACCCGGCTGGCGGTGCAGCCGATCCGCAGGCGCGGCCCGCCGGCTCTGGCGGCCTCCGCCTCCGCCTTCGCGTCGGTGACCAGTGCGCTCATGCCGTCGACGAGGGGGCGTGCCCTGCTGAGGACGGCGCTGCCCAGCACGGTGGGGCGGCAGCCGGTGCGCTCACGGCTGAACAGTTCGGCGCCCAGGGCGTTCTCGATCCGGCGCAGCTGAGTGGTGAGCGAGGGCTGGCTGACGCCCAGTCTGCGGGCCGCCCGGTGCAGGCTGCCGGTCTCGGCGATGGCGCACAGCGCCCTGAGGTGCCTCACCTCAAGCTCCATGCTGCCGAGGGTAGGGCGGCGGAGTCGTACCGCACCAGAGGCCACAACCCCATCAAATGACGTCAATTCAGCGGCTGTTGGGGCGGTGTACATCAGGTGTGCGCTCGCCGGGTCCGGACGGGCGATAGTGCGGGGCTATCGCCGGTTGGCATCATCCGCGCGGAGCCGCGGTCCCCGACACTCGCTGCGTACCGCCCCCGTCCGCGTCCGCTGACCGGACGGGGTTCCCCCTGGCAGGCAACCGGCAGGAGACCCCCCATGAGACACCCCAGGACCGCCATGTCAGCCGTGATCGGCCTCGGCTTCGGCCTCGCCGCCGCACTGGGCACCGCCCCCGCGATCGCCTCCGCCGCCCCGGCGCCCGTCGCTCCCCCCACATCCGCCGCGGCCGTCCACTCCGCGTACACCTCGCACTCCGGATCACACGAGAGCGCGGCCGCCAACAAGGCGTTCTTCGAGGCGGTGACGAAGTCGGTGGCCGAGAAGCGGGCCGCCCACCCGGGCGTCCAGGCCGTCACCATCGTCTACAGCACCGCCAACGCGCCGAGCTTCCGTTCGGAGATAGCCAACAGCGCGCAGATCTGGAACAGCTCGGTCTCCAACGTCCGGCTGCAGGAGGGCTCCAACGCCGACTTCTCGTACTACGAGGGCAACGACCCGAGTGGCTCGTACGCGAGCACCGACGGCCACGGCAACGGCTACATCTTCCTGGACTACGCACAGAACCAGCAGTACGACTCCACCCGCGTCACGACCCACGAGACCGGGCACGTCCTCGGCCTGCCGGACCACTACTCGGGCCCGTGCAGCGAGCTGATGTCGGGCGGGGGCCCCGGCCCCTCGTGCACCAACCCGTATCCGGACTCCAATGAGCGCAGCGAGGTGAACTACCTCTGGCAGAACGGCTTCGCGGCCGCGCTCGCCCGTAGCGGTTCCTGACCGCGTCTGCCCGCAGCGGTTCGTGACCGTGCTCGTGTGCAGCGTTTCTGACCGCACGCGCGTGGAGCGGTTCCTGACCGCTCGCCCGTAGCGGATTCCGACCGCGTCGTGAAGGGCCGCCTCGCAGGACGGGGTGGCCCTTCATGGTCGTCGGAGGCACCGCAGCCGTCATCCGGCCGCGAGTTCGCTACGGACCAGGGCCAGCAGTTCGTCCTCCGTCATCCCGAGCCCACGCGCCTCGGCGACCGTCTCGCGTACCCGCTCCAGCAGCCTGGCGCGGTGCGGGGATGCGCCGTCGGCGACGACCGCGCCGCGACCCCGGCGCAGTTCGATCAGCCCTTCCTCGCGCAGCCTCTGGTAGCCGCGCAGGACTGTGTGCACGTTCACGCCCAGCGATTCGGCGAGGACCCGGGCGGCGGGCAGCCGTTCGCCGGGGGCCACCGCCCCGTCGGCGACGGCGCGGCGCACACAGGCCGCGATCTGGTCGCCGAGCGGCACGGTGGAGGTGGGGTCGACCCGGAAGAGCATGATCAGTGCTCCGTTCGACGCTGGTCGATCAGGGTGTTGAGGAGCGCGGCAGCGGTCTTCGAGTCGTCGACCGTCACCGCGAAGTCCCGGCCGTCGGCCAGCCGTGCCACGATCCCCTCGCCGGAACGGATCATGACGCCGGTGCGTCCCGGCCGGATCCGGTAGCCCCAGCCGCCGTACTCGGCGAGCGGCCTGATGTCCCGGCTGACCGCCGCCTCGATCCGGTCGAGCGGAACGTGGACGCGCGGCCAGGGCAGCATCCCGGTGACGGTGATGCCTCGCCGGTCCACTGCCACGTACGGACGGGCGAAGCTCACCAGGAGCAGCCCGACCAGGAGCGCCGGAACCGCGGCGATCCATCCCGTGGTGAACAGCAGGGCGACTCCTCCCGCGCAGGCCAGGACCGCCACCGGCAGCAGCCACCGGTTCCCCGCGCTGCGCGCCCACCCTGCGACCTCCCCGGCAGCCAGCGCGATCCGTTCCCCGTTCCCGTCCGGCCCGCCCCCCGACGGTTGCTCCGTTACGGGAAGGGGCGCGGCCAACAGCAGCCCCACCCCGAAGGCGAGCGCGGCGGCCCCCAGTGCGGCGGCCAGCTGCCACATCGGGAACGAGACGTCCTGGGCACGGCCCTGCGCGTCCTGGGCGGCGTCCACGTTGACCAGCAGGACCACCGCCATCAGGTAGCCCAGGAACCCGGCGAGGGCATAACCGCCGGCGACCATCCTCTTGAGCTCCGGGCCGCGGAACCGTCCCCTGGCGGTCATCAGGGTCCACAGTGCGCCGATGCCGACGAGCAGCACCGTGGTGACGACGACGTACGAGGTCCGGCCCGCGTAGTCGTCCGCCCGGCCGTTGCCCACGAAATGGCTGGCCAGTTGGGAGGGCAGACGGTCCCGGTGCGTGACGAAGAGGACGAGGTCGACGGCGAGGGCAAGCAGGAACGGCAGAGCGGTGAGAGCCACGCGGCCGATGTTCTTCCGGTTCATTAAAACCTCCCTTGTTCGCATGCTAGTAGAACAATAGAGACTCGGCAACGCGCCGATCAGGCGATCAGCCGAGAAGGCGGGAGGCCGGGAGGCCGGGAGGCCGGGAGGCCGGGAGGCCGGGAGGCCGGGAGGCCGGGAGGCCGGGAGGCCGGGAGGCCGGGAGGCCGGGAGGCCGGGAGGCCGGGAGGCCGGGAGGCCGGGAGGCCGGGAGGCCGGGAGGCCGGGAGGCCGGGAGGCCGGGAGGCCGGGAGGCCGGGAGGCCGGGAGGCCGGGAGGCCGTAACAACGAGGAACCGGCCTGACGGTGTCGCTCCGTCAGGCCGGTTCGGTGGATCAGGTGGATCAGGGGGATCGGGTGGATCAGGTGGATCAGGAGGATCGAGGTATGGGACAGCGTGCCGGAGTGCCGGGCCGCCGGTGTGCTCAGGCCGTTTCGAGTGGGAACGCTCCACGGTGGCCGGTGCCCGCACCCGCCTCGGGGCGCGGCTCGAACTCGCGGCAGCTCCAGATCTCCTGGACGAATCCGCTGCGCCGGTCCCACAGGTCGAGGACGTCGTCCTCGCCGGCCGCCCCGCGGTAGGCCTCCTTGGCCCCCCGGAAGCAGGCGAGACCGCCGGAGAGCCCGCGGCCGGGTGCCGGGAAGTAGTCCGAGAAGGCGCAGGCGATGCACGTCTGGAGCCGGATCCCGGGCGGGAGGGACCGCTGGATGGTGGCGAGTGCGGCGCCGAAGTCGCTCTCCGCCCGGTGGGACCGGAAGGCCGCACCGCCGTACCGCAGCTCGAGAAAGAGATACGGGTCGGGCCTGCGCAGCGACAACAGGCAGCTCAGCGTGGCCTGATGGACCGCACCGTCCGCGGTGACGGGGAACGGCAGGTCCCATTCCAGGACGCAGTCGTTGAGCGCCCCGTCCGCGAGGGCGAACATCCCGCTCTCCGGCGGCATGCCCGCCACCGGGCACAGTCCGTCGAAGCTCTCGCCCTCGAAATCGACGCCCCTGACGCGCAGGCGGAGTTGCTGTCCGTCGGTGGTGAGGATGACGGCATCGGAGCCCTGTCGGTCCCGGTACCACCCTGCCCACGACTCATCTGTCATGGGCAGGGACTGTAGCCCGTGGCTCGGACACTCCCCTTGCCGCCCTCCACTTCACCGTCCGACCCCTGTGACCTCGACCGATTCCCGATCCGCCCCCGCCGCTCCCTCACCCCCTCCACCCGGCCCTCGTCCTCCCCTGCCGGATTACGTCCTGATGGTGCGGAACCTCCGTTCAGTGCGTCCGGCGCGTGACGAACTCCGCCAGCGCCAGGAGATCGCCCGCCGCCGACAGATCGGGCACGGCCCGGGACAGGTGGTGCACCGCGCGTGCCATCCGGTCCGCGGCGCAGACCTGCGCCCAGTCGCGGCCGCCCGCCCGGTCCACGGCGTCGGCCGCGCGGCTCACCTCACCGGATGTGTTCATGGGGCCCCGGTAGAGCGCGGCGAGCTCCGCCGCCGCCGGGGTGCCCGACGTCAGTGCCGCGACCACGGGCAGCGACTTCTTGTGGGCGGAGAGGTCGGCGCCGACCGGCTTCCCTGTCTGGGCGGGGTCGCCCCAGATGCCGATCAGGTCGTCGATGAGCTGGAAGGCGAGTCCGGCCTCCCGGCCGAAGCCGTCCATCGCGCCGACGGCGCGCTCGTCCACGCCCGCATAGAGCGCACCCAGCGCGCAGGCACAGCCGAGCAGCGCGCCCGTCTTCGCCGTCGCCATGGCGAGGCACTCGTCCAGGGAGACCTCGTCGGGTCCGCGTTCCTCGAAGGCACAGTCCGCCTGCTGGCCCGCGCACAGCTCGATGACACAGGTGGAGAGCCGGGCCGAGGCACGGGCCGACACCGCGCGCGCGTCCTCGGCGAGGAGCCTCTGGGCGAGGGCGAACATGGCGTCGCCCGCGATGACGGCGTCCGGGATTCCGAAGACCGTCCAGGCCGTTGCCCGGTGGCGGCGGGTGCGGTCCTCGTCGATGACGTCGTCGTGCAGCAGGGTGAAGTTGTGGGCCAGTTCCACGGCGACGGCCGCCCGCACGGCCTCCTTCGGGTCACCGCCGAGCGCCCTGGTGGCGGCGAGGACGAGCGCGGGTCTGATCGCCTTTCCCGCGCCGCCCGCGGCGGGTCTGCCGTCGGCGTGCTCCCAGCCGAAGTGGTACATCGCCACGCGCCGGATCGACCCCGGCAGCGAGGCGATCGCGGCCCGCAGATGCGGATCGACGAGGGTCCGGGTGTACTCCAGGAGCGCCGCGGCCTCGTTGCCCTCGGTGGCGGCGGCGTCGGTACGGGTCATGGTCAATCGGTCACCCCGGTCATTGCCGTCCCGGCCCCCGATGGCTGTCGCCCCGGGGCCGGAGACGTGGGTGGTTGCTGTGGGTGCGCCGGCTGCCGCCGGTCGGGGTCCCGGACCCGGCGGGCCCGGGACCCCGTGGAATCACCGCCAGCGGCTGACCTCGACGTTCTCCAGGACGCCGAGGGCGTCCGGGACCAGTACGGCCGCGGAGTAGTAGGCCGTCACGAGGTAGGAGATGATCGCCTGCTCGTCGATCCCCATGAAGCGGACCGACAGGCTGGGCTCGATCTCGTCCGGGATGCCCGTCTGCTGGAGGCCGATGACGCCCTGTTCGGCCTGGCCGGTCCTCATGCAGATGATCGACGTGGTGCGGGCGTCCGTGACCGGGATCTTGTTGGACGGGAAGATCGGGACCCCGCGCCAGGCCGGCACGTGATGACCGCCGACGTCCACGCTCTCCGGCACCAGCCCGCGCTTGTTGCACTCGCGGCCGAAGGCGGCGATGGCCCGCGGGTGGGCGAGGAAGAGCTTCGATCCGCGGCGGCGCGACAGCAGTTCGTCCATGTCATCGGGGGTGGGCGCCCCGTCGTGCGGCTGGATCCGCTGCCCGTAGTCGCAGTTGTTGAGCAGGCCGAACTCCCGGTTGTTGATGAGCTCGTGCTCCTGGCGCTCGCGCAGCGCCTCGACCGTGAGCCGCAACTGCTGCTCGGTCTGGTTCATCGGCTGGTTGTAGAGGTCGGCGACCCTGCTGTGGACCTTCAGCACGGTCTGGGCGACGCTCAGTTCGTACTCGCGGGGCGCGGACTCGTAGTCCACGTACGTGTGCGGGACGACGGCCTCGCCGACATGGCCCGCGGACAGGTCGATCTCCGCCTCGCCGTACTTGTTGGTGCGCTGCTGCGGGATCGCGAGCAGCCCGGCGAGGTGGGTGCTCAGCGATTCGGCGCGCTCGGCGAGGTTGAGCACATCGGCCCGCCTCAGTGTCAGAACCGTGCACGCCGTGACGGCGCGGGCCGTGTACTCCCAGACGGCGTCGCCCTCGATCAGGGAGTGGTCGCCGAAGTACGCCCCGTCCGCATGGACCCCGAGCACCGTCTCGTCCCCGTAGGGCCCGGTGCCGACCTTCTCGACCTTTCCGTGCGCCAGCAGGAAGACCCGGTCCGCCGCCTCCCCCGCCGTGGCCAGGAGCTGTCCGGCGGGAATCTCGCGCTGCTCGCACCTCCTGGCCAGTTCGGCAAGCACTTCCTCGTCCCCGAAGTCCCTCAGGGCCGGGAGTTCACCGAGCTCGGCGGGGATGACCGAGACCCGGTCCCCGGTCTGTACGAAGGTCACCCGGCCGTCCCCGACCGAGTAGCTCAGCCGCCGGTTGACCCGGTAGGTGCCGCC
Organism: Streptomyces sp. NBC_00464; assembly: GCF_036013915.1. NCBI lineage: Bacteria > Bacillati > Actinomycetota > Actinomycetes > Kitasatosporales > Streptomycetaceae > Streptomyces > Streptomyces sp. NBC_00464. The sequence continues at coordinate 2,106,388 of NZ_CP107899.1, forward strand.
CTGCACCTGGACCCACGGCAGCATCTTCAGCAGCCACCGTGAGCTGATCTCCTGCATCTGCGGAGCGGACTTGGTGGTCGTCGCGAGGTTCCGCGCGGCTGCCGTGCCAAGACTCTGCTGCGGCGGCACCTGCGTGTTCTGAACCTCTTCACCAACGGACATCTGTCGTCCTCTCGATTCATCGGCTGACCTGCGAGAAGAACCTTTCAGCATGAGGGCTCGGCACGCCATTACACAAAAGAGTGTGACTAATCGGGCTTTGGGTTGGGCACCACGCTGCGCGATGCCCGGCCACTCGAAAAATTTGCATACGGAATGCAAATTCACTTACCGTGACCGTCATGCGGCTGACGAGATTCACGGACGTGGCGCTGCGGGTACTGATGCGTCTCGCGGTCGTCGAGAGCGAGGATCCGCCGACCACCCGGGAGGTGGCGGCGACCATGCAGGTGCCGTACACCCACGCCGCGAAGGTCGTGGCCCGTCTCCAGCACCTCGGCCTGGTCGAGGCACGGCGTGGCCGCGGCGGCGGCCTTTCCCTCACCGCAGCCGGCCGCTCCGCCTCCATCGGCGGCCTCGTCCGCGAGCTGGAGGGACCGGGCGACGTCGTCGAGTGCGAGGGCGCCACCCCGTGCCCACTGCGGTCGGCCTGCCGGCTGCGCAACGCCCTGCGTGCGGCCTCGGAGGCCTTCTACACCTCGCTGGACCCGCTGACCGTCGCCGAACTGGTCTCCTCCCCCACCGGCCCCCTGCTGATCGGCATCAGCAGCAGACCGCCGGCGGAGGGCTGAACCCACCCCGCCGCACCGGGCCCGCGGCCCGGTTTCTACACTGACCTTAAATGCGCATCTCAAATGCCAATTTAATCCGAGGAGTCAACGATGCTCTCCGAGCCGTCCACCGCCACTGTCCGTGCCACCCTCCCCGCCGTCGGCGCGGCCATCGGGGACATCGCCGATCTCTTCTACCGCAAGCTGTTCGACGCCCACCCGGAGCTGCTGCGCGACCTGTTCAACCGCGGCAACCAGGCCTCCGGCGCCCAGCGCCAGGCGCTCGCGGGCTCCATCGCCGCGTTCGCGACCCAGCTGGTCGAGCACCCCGGCACCCGTCCCGACGTGATGCTCGACCGCATCGCGCACAAGCACGCCTCGCTCGGCGTCACGGCCGCCCAGTACGACGTCGTGCACACCCACCTGTTCGCGGCCATCGCCGAAGTGCTCGGCGACGCGGTGACGTCCGAGGTCGCAGCCGCCTGGGACGAGGTGTACTGGCTGATGGCCAACGCCCTGATCACCATCGAGGAGCGGCTGTACGCGCAGCAGGGCGTCGTCGCCGGTGACGTGTGGCGCGACTGGGAGGTGGTCTCCCGCACCGAGGAGACCGCAGACGTCGCCACGTTCCGGATCCGCCCCGCCGACGGCGCCCCCGCCCCCGCGTTCCACCCGGGGCAGTACGTGTCCGTGCAGGTCGAACTCTCCGACGGCGCCCGCCAGATACGCCAGTACAGCCTCTCCTGCGCCCCCGGTTCGGCAGTTCGCTCGTTCACCGTCAAGCGGGTGCACGGCGACGGCGCCCCTGACGGCGAGGTCTCGCGGCACCTGCACGCACGGACCGTGGCCGGCGACCGGCTCCGGGTCTCGGCCCCGTACGGCGACCTCGTACTGAAGTCCACCGACGCCCCGCTCCTCCTCGCCTCCGCGGGCATCGGCTGCACCCCGATGCTGTCGATGCTGGAGCACCTCGCGGACTCCGGTCACCGCGCGCCGGTGACCGTGGTGCACGGCGACCGCTCCCCCGCCGACCACGCGCTGCGCGCCGACCACGCCCTGTTCACCGCCGAACTGCCCGACGCCGCGGCGCACTTCTGGTACGAGACCCCCGAGGAGGGTCACCCGGCGGACCGCACCGGCCTCGTCGACCTGACCGGCGTGGTGATCCCGTCCGGCACCCACGCCTACCTCTGCGGCCCGCTGCCCTTCATGCGGGCCGTGCGCACCCAACTGCTCGCCAAGGGCGTACCGGCGGCCGACATCCACTACGAGGTGTTCGGCCCCGACCTGTGGCTCGCCCAGGACTGAGAGGCCACCCCACCGCCCCCGAATCCCGGGCGGCGCTCGCGGAATTGACCGGATCGGCTCGCACAGCGCCCGAACAGGGCCCCGGAATCTCCTCGTAACTGGTCCGGGGCCGTGTCCGTCGGGTACATCGGATACAAGCGCTGTACGGACACACTCCCCCACGCACGAAGGAGTCGGTCATGTCCTCACCCATGTCCGCGAGCACCTTTCTCGACGCCCTCAAGGACGAAGGGCTCACCGTCGTCCAGGTCGGCGACTGGCGCACCCACAACCGCAACCACAAGGGCCCCTGGGGGCCGGTCAACGGCGTGATGATCCATCACACCGTCACCAGGGGCACCGCCGCGACCGTCCGGATCTGCCGCGACGGCTACCCCGCACTGCCGGGGCCGCTGTGCCACGGCGTCATCGCCAAGGACGGCCGGGTCCATCTGGTCGGCTACGGAAGGGCCAACCACGCCGGACTCGGCGACGACGACGTACTGCGCGCCGTCGTCGCCGAGAAGCGGCTGCCCTCGGACAACGAGACCAACACCGACGGGAACCGGCACTTCTACGGCTTCGAGTGCGAGAACCTCGGCGACGGCGAGGACCCCTGGCCCGCCGTCCAGCTCGAAGCCATCGAGAAGGCCGCGGCCGCGATCTGCCGCCACCACCACTGGACGTCCCGGTCCGTCATCGGCCACCGGGAGTGGCAGCCCGGAAAGGTCGACCCGCGCGGCTTCTCGATGACCGCCATGCGGGCACGGATCCACGACCGCCTGAAGTAGCCCGTGGGCCCGCTCCGGCCGGGGCGCGGCCACAATGGAGCCATGCCCTCCACGCCCCCCGGACAGGACCCCGGCCTCTCCCGGCTGCGGCCGGCGCTCCCCTCGCCCCTGCAGCCGGCCGAGGACGAGCGCTTCGCCCGCCACGGCGTGACACTGCTCCTCAAGCGCGACGACCTGATCCACCCGGACCTGCCGGGCAACAAGTGGCGCAAGCTCGCCCCGAACCTCCGCGCCGCCGCAGGCCGCCCCGTGCTGACCTTCGGCGGCGCGTACTCCAACCATCTGCGGGCCACGGCCGCCGCGGGCCGGCTGCTGGGCTTCCGCACCGTCGGCGTCGTCCGGGGCGACGAGCTCGCCCACCGCCCGCTCAACCCCTCGCTCGCCCGGTGCGCGGCCGACGGCATGCGGCTGCACTTCGTGGACCGGCAGACGTACCGCGCCAAAGCCGATCCGCAGGTCCTGGCGGGCCTGCTGAGCGCCCACGGGGAGTGCGAGGTCATCCCGGAGGGTGGCAGCAACGCTCTGGCCGCACAGGGCTGCACAGAGCTCGGGCACGAGCTGCGCGAAGCCGTCGACGTGGCGGCGGTGGCCTGCGGCACCGGCGGCACCCTCGCCGGACTCGCCGCGGGACTGGCACCCGGACAGCGCGCCCTCGGCATCCCGGTCCTGCGGGGCGGCTTCCTGGGGGACGCGGTCCGGGACCTCCAGCAGGCGGCGTTCGGCGGACCGGCCGGCACCTGGTCCCTCGACGACCGCTTCCACTTCGGCGGGTACGCCCGCACCACCCCCGCACTGCACGCGTTCGCCGACGACTTCGAGGACCGCCACGGGCTGCCGGTCGAGCGGCTCTATGTGGCCAAACTCCTGTACGCGCTCACCGTGGTGGCCGAGGAGGGCGCGTTCCCCGCCGGAACCACCCTCGCCGCCGTCGTCACGGGGCGCCCGGACGAGCCCCTGGAGGATCAGCCGTCCGACTCCTCCCGGTAGGCCGCGGCCTCCTCCAGGTCGAGACGCCTGAGCAGGGTCCGCATCATCTCGTCGTCGATGCTGCGCTCGTCCCGCAGCCGTACGAAGACCTCGCGCTCGGCCTCGATCATCTCGCCGGCCAGCCGCCGGTAGGTGTCGTCCGCCGACTCCCCCGTCACCGGATTGGCCGCGCCGAGCCGTTCCCAGACGGCGTTGCGGCGGCGCTCGAGGACGGTGCGCAGCCGGTCGGTGAGCGGCTGGGGCAGGCGGTTGCGCCGGTCGGTGAGCAGTTCCTCCAGACGTGCCTCGGCGGCCGTGGACGCCTCGCTCTGGGCCTGCGCCTCGGCAAGCGTCTCGGCCTGCCGGTCGCGGCCCGGAAGCTTCAGTACCTTCACCATGACCGGCAGCGTGAGCCCCTGGACGACCAGAGTGCCGATGACCGTGGTGAACGTCAGGAACAGCACCAGGTTGCGCGCCGGGAAAGCATCGCCGTCGCTCGTGACCATCGGGATGGAGAAAGCGATGGCGAGCGAGACGACGCCGCGCATCCCGGCCCAGCCGACGATCAGCGGCGAGGTCCAGTCGGTCTCGGGTTCCCGTTCCCTGATGCGTTTCGACAGCAGGCGTGGCACATAGGTCGCCGGATAGACCCAGACGAACCGGACCACGACGACCGCCAGGAACACCGCCACCGCGTACCAGAGGGCCTCGGCCACGGCGTACGTACCGAGCCCCTTCAGTACGAAGGGCAGCTGGAGGCCGATCAGGGCGAAGACGGCGGACTCCAGGATGAACGCGACCATCTTCCAGACGGCGGCCTCCTGGAGCCTGGTGGCGAAGTCGACCTGCCAGGAACGGTGGCCCAGATAGAGCGCGACGACGACCACGGCGAGCACCCCGGAGGCGTGCACGCGTTCGGCGGCTGCGTAGGCCACGAACGGGATCAGGAGCGACAGGGTGTTCTGGAGCAGGGGCTCCTTGAGGTGCGTACGGAGCCAGTGCAGCGGGACCATGAGCAGCAGGCCGACCCCGACTCCGCCGACCGAGGCCAGCAGGAACTCGCCGATTCCGGCGCCCCAGCTCATGCCCTCGCCCACGGCTGCGGCGAGCGCCACCTTGTAGGCGGTGATCGCGGTGGCGTCGTTCACCAGGGATTCGCCCTGAAGGATCGTGGTGACCCTGGCGGGCAGGCCCACCCGGCGGGCGATGGCCGCGGCGGTCACGGCGTCCGGCGGGGCGATCACGGCACCCAGCACCAGTGCCGCCGTGAGCGGCAGGTCGGGCACGAGCCGGTACGCCAGCCAGCCCACCGCGACGGTGGCGAACAGCACGTAGCCGACGGAGAGCAGGGCGACGGGGCGGATATTGGCCCGCAGGTCCAGGTAGGAGCTGTCCACGGCCGCCGTGTAGAGCAGCGGCGGCAGCAGAAGCGGCAGCACGATGTGCGCGTCCAGCGTGTAATCCGGCACCCCCGGCAGATACGCGCCGATCAGCCCGAGGGCCACCAGCAACAGGGGGGCCGGCACCGGCGTCCGGCGGGCCAGACCGGCCGTCGCCGCACTGGCCGCGACCAGTGCCACCAGTGGCAATGCGTCCATCTCACGGTCCTCGCATCCGTCGTAACCTGGCCATCATGAGCGAGTGCCCGCATGTACCGGACCTGCCGCGCCCCGAGCCCGCAGCCCTCTCCGAGACCTGTCTCGAATGTCTGGCGGCGGGCACCCACCCCGTGCAACTGCGACTCTGCCTGACCTGCGGCCATGTCGGCTGCTGCGATTCGTCGCCCATGCGGCACGCCACGGGGCACTTCGAGGAGACCGGCCATCCGGTGATGCGGAGCTTCGAGGCCGGCGAGAGCTGGCGTTGGTGCTTCGAGGACGGTTCGATCGTCTGACGTCTGGGTACGTCAAACCGGCGCCTGTTGTTCGTAATTGACCGCCGCAGACCTCTAGCCACTGTGTGTACTCGTGGGCTTACCATGAGTGACAGTCATGGGACGGGGTCCCGGCGACACGGCATCATGGATCGCGATAGCGTCGCCGGACCAAGAACCGAAGACGTACCACATGGCTCCGGGCGCCCCTTCCCGGATCCTCGAAGAGTTTGTGCCACCTTGGAGGTGAGGGTGTCCCAGATCGCAGGCGAGCCCGGGAATCAGGACTTCGTAGAGGTCCGGCTGCCCGCTGCGGGTGCCTACCTGTCGGTGCTGCGTACGGCCACGGCCGGCCTCGCAGCGCGTTTGGACTTCACTCTCGACGAGATCGAGGATCTTCGCATCGCGGTCGACGAGGCCTGCGCGATCCTGCTCCAGCAGGCCGTGCCCGGCTCCGTCCTCAGCTGCGTGTTCCGCCTCGTCGACGATTCTCTCGAGGTGACGGTTTCGGCCCCGACGACGGACGGCCGGGCCCCGGAGCGCGACACCTTCGCCTGGACGGTGCTCTCCGCACTGGCCGGAAAGGTCGACTCCTCGGTCGCCGATGACCGTACGGTCAGCATCAGCCTGTACAAACAGCGCGGCGCGGGACCCGGGCCGGCGTGAGCAACGGGAACGGGGACGGTCCTGTGCGGGACGAGACGATCCGACCAGGGGTGGTGCGCTCAGCAGGCATCCCGGAACAGCAGGCCCTGCCTCATCCGGTGGACGGGGCGGACCTGCCCCGTGCGGTGGACGGGGCGGACGGGCCCGCCGGCATTACGGTCGCGGTGGAGCAGTCGCAGGCGGAGCGGGCAGGCCAGATGAGCGAGCACGGGCACCACGATCCACACGACCGCAGCGCAGCGCGGGCGTTGTTCATCGAGCTGGGCAAGCTCCCGGACGGCTCGCCCGAGAAGGCGGAGCTGCGCAACCGGCTGGTGCGGATGCACCTGCCGCTCGTGGAGCACCTGGCCCGGCGCTTCCGCAACCGCGGCGAGCCGCTGGACGATCTGACCCAGGTCGCCACGATCGGTCTGATCAAGTCGGTGGACCGGTTCGACCCGGAGCGCGGCGTCGAGTTCTCGACGTACGCGACACCCACGGTCGTCGGCGAGATCAAGCGGCACTTCCGCGACAAGGGCTGGGCGGTGCGCGTGCCGCGCCGGCTCCAGGAGCTGCGGCTCTCGCTGACCACGGCGACCGCGGAGCTCTCCCAGCAGCACGGCCGCTCACCCACGGTGCACGAGCTGGCGGAGCGGCTCGGCATCTCCGAGGAAGAGGTCCTGGAGGGTCTGGAATCGGCCAATGCGTACAGCACGCTCTCGCTGGACGTGCCGGACACGGACGACGAGTCACCGGCGGTCGCGGACACGCTCGGCTCCGAGGACGAGGCGCTGGAGGGCGTCGAGTACCGGGAGTCGCTCAAACCGCTGCTGGAGGATCTGCCGCCACGGGAGAAGCGGATTCTGCTGCTCCGGTTCTTCGGCAACATGACCCAGTCGCAGATCGCGCAGGAGGTCGGCATCTCGCAGATGCATGTGTCGCGACTGCTGGCCCGCACGCTCGCACAGCTGCGTGAGCGGCTGCTCGTCGAGGAGTAGGCGAGCCGGGGAGGCGGACGGACTGCGGTTCGTTCGCCCCCGCCCCCGCACCCGGGCACACAGGGCGGCTGCCGGGCCGCCCGTCGGCCTCTCAGGCGTCGGCGCTGTCCGCGTCCGGCTGCGCGCCCGGCCGACGGATGCCGAGCGCCTCGATGGTCGCCGGCCGCGCCAGCTGGTAGAGCGCGGTCAGCGACGCCGCCGCGAGCACGATCCCGGCCGGGATCAGCACCCCGTGGGACCGCAGCAGCGTCCAGGCCACCGGAAGCGCGATGATCTGCGTGATGAGCGCCGGCCCACGGCTCCAGCTGCGCCGCTGAAGCAGTCCACGGGCGGCGAAGAGCGGGATCAGCCCCAGCGCGACCACCGTCAGACCGCCCATTTCGGCCTGCTGCGGGCTGTCGGGGCGGCCGAGCAGCCCCATGACCAGCATGTAGACACCGCCGATGACCAGGGCCGCACCTTCGAGGGCGTTGAGTCCGGCCACGAGCGTGATCCTGGCCGGCTTCGGCGGTTCGGCCAAGGGCATCGACGAGGGCGCGTTCTGCTGAGTACTCACCCTTGCAGGTTGGCATCCCCGGCGTACGAAAGGGAAGCCGGGGTCGGAACACCACCGGACCACCCCCGGACGACGCGCACGACCCGTCGCGCCGCGCCTGCATCGTCACTCAGCGTGAAGGTAACCGGGCAGGACTTCAGGCCGGTACCTCGCGGTAGGTACTCTGGCGGTCATGCGCGCACTTCTTGTGGTCAATCCAGCTGCCACCACCACCAGTGCGCGGACCCGTGACGTGCTGATTCATGCACTGGCCAGCGAGATGAAGCTGGAGGCCGTGTCCACGGAGTACCGCGGACACGCCCGCGACCTGGGACGACGGGCCGCCGACAGCGACGACATCGATCTCGTGGTCGCGCTCGGCGGTGACGGCACGGTCAACGAGGTCGTGAACGGCCTGCTCCACAACGGCCCCGACATCGACAACCTGCCGAAACTCGCCGTGGTCCCCGGGGGCTCCACCAATGTCTTCGCGCGCGCCCTCGGCCTGCCGAACGACGCGGTGGAGGCGACCGGCGCCATCCTGGACGCACTGGCCAACCGCACGGAGCGCACCGTGGGCCTGGGCCTCGCGGCCGGCACCCCCGGCACGGAGGACGAATCGGTCCCGGAGCGCTGGTTCACCTTCTGCGCCGGCCTCGGATTCGATGCCGGAGTGATCGGACGCGTCGAACAACAGCGCGAGCGCGGCAAGCGTTCGACCCATGCGCTCTACGTTCGCCAGGTGATGCGCCAGTTCCTGGAGGAACCGCATCGGCGACAGGGACTGATCACGCTCGATGTGCCCGGCCAGGACCCGGTCACCGATCTCGCGCTCTCCATAATCTGCAACACGGCCCCCTGGACCTATCTGGGAAACCGGCCGATGTACGCCTCCCCCAAGGCATCGTTCGACACCGCCCTGGACGTCCTGGGCCTGCAGCGTCTGTCCACCGCGGCGGTCACCCGGTATGCCACCCAGCTGCTCACTTCGAGCCCCGAGAAGGGCCCACGCGGCAAGCACGCTGTTTCACTGCATGACCTCACGGACTTCACCTTGCATTCAAAGGCCCCACTGCCCTTCCAGATGGACGGTGACCACCTGGGGCTGCGTACGAGTGTGACGTTCACAGGCGTACGCCGTGCACTGCGTGTGATTGTGTGAGTGGAAGGGACCAAAGTCCTTTAACTCGAACGTTTGGACTGGCCTCCACCCTCTAGAAGTACGGCTGTGACCTAGCCGACACCGAGGAATCAAAAAAAACTTTCCAGAAGGGGTTGTATCCGTCGCCGAGGTTTGCGAATCTCTACATGGCGATCGGGACGGCCCGCAACAACGGCCTCCACTGAAAGCCAGAACCCCTCCTCACTGCACAGGACCACAACCAGTTCATCTGGGCGTCGGCCCGACACTTGCGGGGGGATTCGTGAAAGCGTTCACATTCACAAGCCACAGTACGTATACCAAGGAGAGGTAGCAGCCATGGACTGGCGTCACAACGCCGTTTGTCGTGAGGAAGACCCGGAGCTGTTCTTCCCCATCGGCAACACCGGTCCTGCGCTGCTGCAGATCGAGGAAGCCAAGGCCGTCTGCCGTCGCTGCCCCGTCATGGAGCAGTGCCTGCAGTGGGCGCTCGAGTCCGGCCAGGACTCCGGCGTCTGGGGTGGCCTCAGCGAGGACGAGCGCCGCGCAATGAAGCGCCGCGCCGCTCGCAACCGGGCGCGCAACGCAAGCGCCTGACCGACGCCACCGCTACGAACCTCAGCCAGGCGGCGCGTACGGAGTGTACGCATCACCCCGCCCCCCGAGTCGCAGCGCGCAGTACCCCCGAAGCGCATGCTTGACCAGAGAGCCCGGACCGTTCACCAACGGTCCGGGCTCTCTGCTGTGCGTACGCACCGGCTGTGCGCGCCTACTAGCTGTGCGTACGTACCAGCTGTGCGTACGTACTACTTGTCGGCGCGGACCGGAATATCGAGGACGACCTGGGTGCCGCGCTCGGGCGCCGGCACCATGCCGAACGAGCCGCCCAGCTCCCCCGCGACCAGCGTCCGCACGATCTGGAGTCCCAGATTTCCGGCACGCTGCGGGTCGAACCCCTCGGGCAGTCCGCAGCCGTCGTCCTGCACGGTGATCAGCAGACGTCCCTCGGTGGGCGAGCCGCCACGCACCGCGGACACCTCGACCGTGCCCGACTCGGCCACGCCGAACGCGTGCTCCAGAGCGTTCTGCAGCACCTCGGTGAGGACCATCGCCAGTGGTGTGGCCACTTCGGCGTCGAGGATGCCGAAGCGTCCCGTGCGTCGGCAGGTGACCTTGCCCGGTGAGATCTCGGCGACCATGGCGATGACCCGGTCGGCGATCTCGTCGAACTCCACCCGCTCGTCCAGATTCTGGGACAGCGTCTCATGGACGATGGCGATCGAACCGACGCGCCGTACCGCCTCGTTGAGCGCCTCACGGCCCTGCGGCGAGTCCATCCGGCGGGCCTGCAGGCGCAACAGGGCGGCAACCGTCTGGAGGTTGTTCTTCACCCGGTGGTGGATCTCCCGGATGGTGGCGTCCTTGGTGATCAACTCGCGCTCGCGGCGGCGCAGTTCGGTGACGTCTCGCAGCAGGACCAGGGAGCCGATGCGGACCCCCTTGGGCTTGAGCGGGATCGCCCGGAGCTGGATCACCCCGCCCGTGCACTCCACCTCGAACTCACGGGGGGCGTACCCGCTGGCGAGTTTGACGAGCGCCTCGTCCACCGGGCCCCGGGAGGGTGCGAGTTCGGCGGTGATCCCGCCGAGGTGCTGTCCGACCAGGTCGGAGGCGAGACCGAGGCGGTGGTAGGCGGAGAGGCCGTTGGGGCTGGCGTACTGGACGACCCCGTCGGCGTCCAGGCGGACCAACCCGTCGCCGACCCGCGGCGAGGCGTCCATGTCGACCTGCTGGCCGGGGAACGGGAAGGAGCCGGCCGCGATCATCTGGGCCAGGTCGGAGGCCGACTGGAGGTAGGTCAGCTCCAGCCGGGACGGCGTGCGGACCGTGAGCAGGTTGGTGTTGCGCGCGATGACGCCGAGGACCCGGCCCTCCCTGCGTACGGGGATCGACTCGACCCGTACGGGAACCTCCTCGCGCCACTCCGGGTCGCCCTCGCGCACGATCCGGCCCTCGTCCAGCGCCGCGTCCAGCAGCGGACGGCGGCCGCGCGGAACGAGATGGCCGACCATGTCGTCCTGATAGGAGGTGGGGCCGGTGTTGGGACGCATCTGGGCGACGGACACGTAGCGGGTACCGTCACGTGTGGGGACCCAGAGGACGAGGTCTGCGAAGGACAGGTCGGAGAGCAGCTGCCACTCCGAGACCAGCAGATGGAGCCACTCGAGGTCGGTGTCACTCAGGGCGGTGTGCTGGCGGACGAGGTCGTTCATGGAGGGCACGTGTGCGAGCGTACCTGTGGATGTGCACAGGTTCCGAACCGGACGGCCCGCCCGTACGTGCAGGGGGAAGGGCCGGAATTCACCGCGCACCACGGATGGACACGGGCGAATGGTCTAGTCCACAATGCACAAGACAGAGCCTCCGCTCTCCCCGCACAGGAGAGCGGAACGAGGTACCCGCGCTCTCTGCCCTGACTGCGCCGGTATCTCCCCCCGGCCGGGGGCACCGCACACCGCCGGCCGGACCGACCGCCCGTCATGGGCGGTCCTGCTCCGGGCTGCGGTGCTGGTCGGGCTGAGGGTCCCGGCCCGGCGCCGCGGCCCGCGGGTGTTTCCGGGGGCGGATCACGTGCCTCTCAGCGGGTCTCGGTGACCTTCGCGAGCGCGCGCGGCGCATCCGGGTCCTGACCGCGGGCGATCGTCACCTCGTAGGCCAGCATCTGCAGCGGCAGGATCTCCAGGATCGGCTGGACCTCCTCCGCGACGCCGGCCATGGGCAGCACGAAGCCGGCGGAGGCCGCTTCCACCTGGGCCTTCGGGCCGACCACGAAGAGGTCCGCCCCGCGCCCGCGCAGCCGGTCGAGCACCGGCTGGAGGGCCTCGCCGCCCCGGCCGTCGGTGACCACGGCGATCACCGGGGAGATGTTGTCGACCATGGCGAGCGGACCGTGCAGCAGATCGGCTCCCGAGTAGGACAGAGCGGGGATGTAGCTCGTCTCCATCAGCTTCAGGGCGGCTTCCTTGGCCGTGGGATAGCCGTAGCCGCGCGAGGTGATGACCATGCGCTCGGCAAAGCGGTAGCGGGACGCCAGGGCCTTGACCTCGTCCTTGCGGGCCAGGATCGCCTCGGCGAGCTCCGGCAGGATCGCGGCCGCCGCGCCGTCGCCGCCGCGCAGGCCCTCCACGAAGAGGTACAGGGACAGCAGCGAGGCGGTGTACGTCTTGGTGGCCGGCAGGGCCTTCTCCGGTCCCGCCAGGATGTCGATGTGGTACTCGGAGACCGCGGCGAGCGGTGAGTCCGGGCTGTTGGTCACCGCCAGCGTGACCGCACCGGCCTCCCGGGCCGCCTTCGTCGACGCCACCAGGTCGGGCGAGCCGCCGGACTGGCTCACGGTGATGACCAGGACGTCCTTCAGGTCGGGCTTCGCGCCGTACGCGGTGGTCGTGGACATCGAAGCCAGGCCGCAGGGCATTCCCAGCGTGATCTCCAGCAGGTACTTCGCGTAGAGCGCGGCGTTGTCCGACGTACCGCGGGCGGTGAGCAGGACGAAGCGTGGCTTCCTGGCCGCGATCTCGGCGGCCACCGCGCGGATGGCGGGTGCCCCCCGGTCGAGGATGCGCCGGAGCATCTCGGGCTGCTCGGCCATCTCACCGGACATGATCCGGCCGGGCTGCTCGCCCTCGCCGGCCGGGTACGTGGCGGACATGTCTGGTGCCTCCCGGGGGTGTCACGATGCGTCGGCCAAGTCGAACACAGGGCGCCGGGGGCCCGCCAGCGGACGACCTCCCGGCGCGGCCGTGCCCGGGGGTTCCGAAACGTCTCCCCCGCGTGCTCCCGGGGGCCGTGTCCAGGGGTGCGAGGTCTGCTAGATTAGACTTAGATTGGTCTATACCACATATCTTCACTCCAGATCGGCAGGCCCCGCGTGGAAGTTGTCATCGTCCCGGACGCCAAGGCAGGCGGCGAACTGATCGCGGGGGCCATCGGCGCCCTGCTGAGCCGTAAGCCCGACGCCCTTCTCGGCGTTGCCACCGGCTCGACCCCGCTGCCCATCTACCAGGCATTGGCGGACAAGGTCCGCTCCGGTGCCGTGGACGCCTCGCGCGCCCGCATCTGCCAGCTCGACGAGTACGTGGGGCTGCCTGCGGGCCACCCGGAGTCGTACCGCTCCGTGGTACTGCGCGAGGTCGTCGAGCCGCTCGGGCTCTCCGAGGCGTCGTTCATGGGCCCCGACGGCTCCGCCGAGGACGTCCAGGCCGCCTGCGAGGCCTACGACAAGGCGCTCGCCGAGGCCGGCGGCGTGGACCTCCAGCTGCTCGGCATCGGCACCGACGGGCACATCGGCTTCAACGAGCCGTGCTCCTCGCTCGCTTCCCGTACCCGGATCAAGACGCTGACCGAGCAGACCCGGGTCGACAACGCGCGCTTCTTCGACAACGACATCGCGCAGGTGCCGCACCACGTCATCACCCAGGGCATCGGCACGATCCTTGAGTCCCGTCACCCGATCCTGCTCGCCACGGGCGAGGGCAAGGCCGACGCCGTGGCGCAGACGGTCGAGGGACCGATCGCGTCGATCGTGCCCGCGTCGGCGCTGCAGCTGCACCCGCACGCGACGGTCGTGGTCGACGAGGCGGCGGCGTCCAAGCTGAAGCTGGCGGACTACTTCCGCGCCACGTATGCGGCGAAGCCGCTGTGGCAGGGTATTTAGTTCTTCCGGTACGCGAGAGGGCCGGGACACCGTGTGGTGTCCCGGCCCTCTCGCGTGCGGGGCGTCCTGCTGGACGCCTTTGTCCTCAATCGCCGGACGGGCTTGGTTGTGGCCGGACCGGCTTGGTTGTGCCCGGACCGGCTTGGTTGGGCCCGGACCGGCTTGGTTGGGCCCGGACCGGCTGATGGTCAGACCGCGGTGATGGCCTCCGCCGCCGCCAGGCCGCAGACCCTGGCCGCGCCGTGGGTGGCGATGTGCAGGGCGCCCCTGGGTTCGGCCTGGGGGACGCCCATCTCGACCACGATCGTGTCCGGACGCGCCGCGAGCACCGCGTCGAGGGCCTCGGTCATCCACGGGTGGCGGTGCGCGTCGCGGACGACCGCGACGATGCGCCGCTCCCCCGCGGCCCGCAGCACACCGGCCGCGGTTGCCTCGGTCTCGCTGCTGTACGTGTCGGTCCCGGTGCCCGGCACCAGCCGGGCCAGCTCGGCGGCGACGCCCCACGGGGTCTCGTCGCCGACCGCGATGTTCGCGACCGGGGTGAACGCGGCGACGTACGCCGGTCCGGTGAGCGGTTCGGCCGTGCCGGTCACCTTCACCGCACGGCGGGCGGCGATCAGACCGATGTCCGAGGCAATGCCCGTGCTGTCTCCGGTGCCGGGCGCGGTCCCCTCCTGCACTGCCGCGCCCGACTCCGATACAGCCCCCCTGGCCCGCTGCGTCCAGGACGCAAGGGCCCGCACCCGGGCGGCGGCGTCCGCCAGCCGCTCCTCGGGCAGTTCACCGGCACGGACCGCCGCGACCAGCGCGTCGCGCAGCCGCAGGACCGTGCTGTCGTCGTCGAGACCGCCGCCGACGCAGAGCGCGTCGGCGCCCGCCGCGATCGCGAGGACCGAGCCGCGCTCGATCCCGTACGTCGAGGCGATGGCCTGCATCTCCACGGCGTCGGTGACGATCAGGCCGTCGTAACCCAGCTCCTCGCGCAGCAGACCGGTCAGGATCTGCGGGCTCAGGGTCGCCGGGCGGTGCGGGTCGAGCGCGGGAAGCAGGATGTGCGCGCTCATCACCGACTTGGAACCCGCCGCGATGGCCGCCCGGAAGGGCACCAGTTCACGGGCGTGCAGGGTCTCCAGGTCCACGTCGATGCGGGGCAGCGCGTGGTGCGAGTCGACCGCGGTGTCTCCGTGCCCCGGGAAGTGCTTGGTGCAGGCGGCGACGCCGGCGGCCTGGAGGCCCTCGATGTACGCGGCGGTGTGGCGGGCGACCAGGTGGGGGTCGGCACCGAAGGACCGCACCCCGATCACCGGGTTGCCGGGATTGGAGTTGACGTCCGCGGAGGGCGCCCAGTTGAGGTTGACGCCGCAGTCGGCGAGCCGGCGGCCCAGCTCCCGGGCGACGGCGCGGGTCAGTGCGACGTCGTCGACGGAGCCGAGCGCCAGGTTGCCGGGGAAGGACGAGCCGTGACGCACCTCCAGCCGGGTGACGTCGCCGCCCTCCTCGTCGATCGCGACGAGCACGTCGTCCCGCTCGGCGCGGAGCTGCGCGGTGAGCGCGGCAAGCTGCTCGGGGGTCTGGATGTTGCGGCCGAACAGACCGACGGAGGAGAGTCCTTCGCCGACCCGGCGCAGCAGCCAGTCGGGGGCGGTGGTGCCGGTGAATCCCGGCTGCAGCACGGCGAGGGCGTCACGGGTGACGGTGTCCGTGGTGGATACGAGGGTGGTCATGGCGGCGTTATCCCTTCACGGCGCCGGAGGTGAGACCCGCGGCCATCTTCTTCTGGACGATCATGAAGAAGATGACGACCGGAAGGGCGATCATGGTCGATGCCGCCATCAGGGCGCCATAGTCCGTACCGCGCTCACTCGTGAACGTCATCAGCCACACGTTGAGCGTGTACTTGGAGTTGTCGTTGATCAGGATGTACGCGAAGAGGTACTCGTTCCACGCGTTCACGAGCGCGAAGATCGACGCGGCAGCGAGGCCGGGTGCGAGCAGCGGCAGGATCACGCGGCGGAAGGCTCCGAAGCGGGTGCAGCCGTCCACCATGGCGGACTCCTCCAACTCCACCGGGATGTTCACCACGAAGCCGCGGATCATGATCGTCGCGAACGGCAGGGTGGAGACCAGGTAGACGACGATCAGGCTCCAGTACTCGTCGATCCCGCCCATGGCGTTGAGCTGGGCGTAGATCGGGATGAGCATCGCCGTCGGCGGCAGCATCTGGACCAGGATGAGGATGAGGACCAGGGTCTTGCGGCCGAAGAAGCGGAACCGGCCGATGGCGAGCGCCGCCAGGGTGGCGATGATCATGCCGCCGACCACGGCGGTGACGGAGACGATCAGGCTGGACTGGATCGCGGTGCCGAAGTTCGGCTGCTGCGTGGCCCGGACGAAGTTGTCGAAGGTGATCGACGAGGGCCACAGCGTCTGGTCGTACGAGCGGATCTCCCGGCTGGGCCGCAGCGAGCTGATGACCAGCCAGTAGACCGGGAAGACCATGACCAGGGCGATGCCCAGTCCGAGGATGTTCAGGCCGGCCCGGCTCTTCTTGCGGTCGGGGCGAAGGACCTGTGGTGTGTCGGTCGTGGTGCTCATTCGACCTCTCCCGTCTTCATGAGCTGGCGCAGGTAGTACACGGCCACGCCGGACAGCAGCAGCACCGTGATCAGGGCGATTGCGGTGCCCTGACTGAAGGAGGTGGACTCGAAGGCCTTGGAGTAGGAGTAGAGGCCGAGGGTCTCGTACTCCGGCTCGGGCTTGCTGCCGCGCAGCAGCCAGATCTGGCCGAAGACGTTGAAGTCCCAGATCACCGAGAGGGTGGCCACCATGCTGAACACCGGCTTGATGACCGGCCAGGTGACATAGCGGTAGACGCCGTAGCTGCTGGCGCCGTCGAGCGAGGCGGCCTCTTCCAGTTCCTGGGGGACCTGGGTGAGGGCCGCGTACAGCGTGACGACGACGAAGGGGATGGCGCCCCAGACCACCAGCAGGGTGATGATCGCGAAGCCCTGGATCGGGTCCAGGTACCAGTTGTGGCCGAGGAAGTCCTCGCCGACGACCTTCGCGATGAGGGTGTTGATGAGCCCGTAGTCGGAGTCGGCCATGAAGCGGAAGATCGAGGCGGCGACCATCAGCGGCATCGACCAGGCGGCGATCAGGCAGAAGGTCAGGATCAGCCGGACCCAGTTGGAGAGGCGCCGCATCAGCAGGGCGATCAGCAGGCCGATGCCCATGGTGAGCGTCACGCAGATGGCCATGAAGACGACCGTGCGGAAGGTGACCCACCAGAACTCGGAGTCGCCGAGGATGTTGGTGAACTGGTCCAGTCCGACCCACGGTGCGGGCTCACCGCTCCACAGCTCGCGCCGGCCCATGTCCTGGAAGGACATGATGACGGTCTTGCCGAGCGGGTAGAGGTAGACGGCGGCGATCGCCACGATCGCCGGGAGGATCAGGAAGTAGGGGAGGAGTTCGCCCTTCTTCCGCTTCCTCTTCTGTGTACGGGGGGCCTTGCCGCCCTCATCGGACAGCGGGCTCCCGGCCACTTCGGGATCACGTGGTACGGGGACCGGTGGCCCGGCGGCCTTGGTATCGGCGGCAGTCACGTGGCGACCTTCCATCGCGGGTCCGAGGCAGTCCCCGGAAAACACGGCGTTCTTTGCGAAAGGAGCGGGGGCCCGGCACAGTGCCGGGCCCCCGCCTGGCGATCAGAAGGCGAAGGCCTTCTTGTTGATCAGGCCTTCTTGTTGATCAGCGCGTCGATCTCGCTGTCCGCCTTCTTGGCGGCATCGGCGACCGAGGTGCCCTTGAGGATCTTCAGGAGCATGTTCTCCAGAATCTCCTCCTTCTCGATCGAGGCCCAGCCCGGCGCGATCGGCGTGAACCAGGCGTCCGGCACCGCGTTGGCGATGGCGGCCGTCTCGGGCTTGGCCTTCAGCGGCTCAAGCTGCTTCTCGTTGTTGGGGAGGATGTTCTTCGACGCGAGGACCTCCATGGACTTCGCGTTGGTGAAGAGCGAGATCCACTCCTGGCCGAGGTCCTGGACCTTCGACTTGGAGACGACGGCCAGGTCGGAACCACCGATGAAGGACGGGAGCGCCTTGCCGTTCGGGCCGGGCATACCGGCCGTCGCGATCTTGCCCTCGAGCTTCGGGTTGCCGTTCTCGCCCGTGGTGACGCTGCCGGCCTCCCAGGCCTGGCCGTAGATGACCGCGGCCTTCTCGTTGGCCATGACGTTGGCGTGGTCCTGCTCGTCCTTCGTCTGGTCGGCCTTGTTGTACTTCTTGACCAGGTCGACGAAGTGCTGGATGCCCTTCTGCGCCTCGGGGCTGGAAAGGCTGGCCTTCCACTCCTTGGAGCCCTCGTCGTACTTGGCGATCTGGCCGCCGTACGCCGCGACGTAGGACATGGCCGCGTACCAGTAACGGCCCGGGTAGTAGAGGGACGAGGCGCGCTTGTCCTTCTTCGCGAGCTCGGCCTGGACCTTGTCCATGGCCTTGAGGAACTCGTCCTCGTTCTGCGGAAGGACGTCGCTGCCGGTGCCGGCCTTCAGCATGTCCTTGTTGTAGACCGCGAGACGGGCGCTGGCGTAGTAGGGGACACAGAAGGTCTTGCCCTCGTAGGAGCAGGTGTCCTTCAGACCCTTGATCCAGGTGTCCGAGTTCTCGTACTTCTTCGTGTCCACCTCGGCGAGCGCGCCGTTGAGGATGTACTGCATGGTCTCGGTGTTGCCGAGCTCGACAACGTCCGGGAACTTGTCGCCACCGAGGGAGGTGTCGAGCTTCTTTACCTTGTCAGCCCACTGCTGGTACTGGACCTTGACCGTGACGTTCGGGTACTTCTTCTTGAACTCGGCATTGGCGTCCTTGACCAGTTCCGGCCAGGTCGACTGGGCCTCGCCCATGAGCCAGACGGTCAGGTTCTCCTTGCGGTCCTTCGGGTCCTTCGACGACGCCGTGTCGTCGGAACCACATGCCGCCACGGAAACCAACATGCCCGCGACGCCGATCGCCGCGATGAGCTTGCGCTTCACGCCACCCTCCTCAGGGATGCTGCAACCCCCCGCCCACCGCGCAAAATCGTCGACGAGTACTACTGGGGCTGGGACCTGGTCTTTAATGGTTTAGACCAGTACCGGGAGCTTGGCCTAGACCTTTAGGGGTGTCAAGGGTGTATAAGAAGTGCACTCGCGTCCGTTATAGGACCGACACCTGAGGGAGGGCGACGAGCCGTGACCGGACCGTGCCACCATGTGAGCCGCGACAGACGGAGGAGCCGGTGACGGCAGCAACGCAGCAGTCGGGAAGGCGGGCCATGGGTGCCGACGGGGGCAGTACGGAGAGCGAGACGGGCGCGGGCACGGGCGCGGGCACGCGCACCGCGCGCGTCCCGAAGTACTACCGGCTGAAGCGACATCTCCTCGACATGACGGACACGATGCCGCCGGGCACCCCCGTGCCCCCGGAGCGAACCCTGGCCGCCGAGTTCGACACCTCGCGCACCACCGTGCGCCAGGCACTCCAGGAACTGGTCGTCGAGGGCCGACTGGAGCGCATCCAGGGAAAGGGCACCTTCGTCGCCAAGCCGAAGGTCTCACAGGCCCTGCAGCTCACCTCGTACACCGAGGACATGCGCGCCCAGGGGCTGGAACCGACGTCCCAGCTACTGGACATCGGCTATGTCACGGCCGACGACATGCTCGCCGGACTCCTCGACATCAGCACGGGCGGCCGCGTGCTGCGGATCGAGCGGCTGCGCCTGGCGAGCGGTGAGCCGATGGCGATCGAGACCACCCACCTCTCGGCCAAACGCTTTCCCGCGCTGCGGCGTTCGCTGGTCAAGTACACGTCCCTCTACACGGCCCTGTCCGAGGTGTACGACGTACGGCTGGCCGAGGCCGAGGAGACCATCGAGACCTCCCTCGCCACCCCGCGCGAGGCCGGCCTGCTCGGCACGGACGTGGGTCTGCCGATGCTCATGCTGTCCCGGCACTCGCTGGACGGACAGGGCGAGCCGGTCGAGTGGGTGCGCTCGGTCTACCGGGGCGACCGCTACAAGTTCGTGGCCCGCCTGAAGCGACCGCTGGACTGATCCGTCCGCGCCACCGTGCAAGCCCGCAGCCCTCGTGGAACCCTTCCCACGGGGGCTGTTCGGCGCCCCGGCCCTTTTTGGTCCGGACCAACACCCCGACCTTTGGCGATATTTCGACCAACTGTCCGACGTCTCAGGACCGTTGCCGGACCGCAATGCGGACAGGGGGTGACGGTGGACGGAACCCTCGCCTAGATTTCCTGCGCATTGCAACAGGTGATCAGCGAGGGGACGGAGTCGCCGCCATGCCGGAAGAACCAGAAGGAAAACCACCCACCGTCACACCCATGCGGGTGGTCATCGCCCTCTGTCTCATCGCGCCGTTCGTGGCGATGCTCTGGGTGAGTTCGTACGCCAAGGTCGACCCGGCCTTCATCGGCATCCCGTTCTTCTACTGGTACCAGATGCTCTGGGTGCTGATCTCCACGGCGCTCACGATGATCGCGTACAAGCTGTGGCAGCGTGACCAGCGCGCCCGCAAGGGGGGTGCGTCAGCATGAAGGACGGCGTGAACGGCGTCGCACTCGGCGTCTTCATCTTCTTCTTCCTGGCCGTCACGGTCGTCGGCTTCATGGCCGCCCGGTGGCGCAAGGCCGAGAACGAGGCCAGCCTCGACGAATGGGGTCTTGGCGGCCGTTCGTTCGGCACCTGGGTCACCTGGTTCCTGCTCGGCGGCGACCTCTACACCGCGTACACCTTCGTCGCCGTTCCCGCGGCGATCTACGCGGCGGGCGCCGCCGGCTTCTTCGCGGTGCCCTACACCATCCTGGTGTACCCGCTGATCTTCACCTTCCTGCCGCGTCTGTGGTCGGTGTCGCACAAGCACGGCTACGTCACCACCTCGGACTTCGTCCGCGGCCGCTTCGGCTCCAAGGGGCTCTCGCTGGCGGTCGCCGTCACCGGCATCCTCGCCACGATGCCGTACATCGCGCTGCAACTCGTCGGCATCCAGGCGGTGCTGGACGTGATGGGCGTCGGCGGCGGCGAGAACACCCACTGGTTCATCAAGGACCTGCCGCTGCTGATCGCCTTCGCGGTGCTCGCTGCGTACACGTACTCCTCCGGGCTGCGCGCGCCCGCGCTGATCGCCTTCGTCAAGGACGGCCTGATCTACCTGGTCATCGCCGTGGCGATCATCTACATCCCGATCAAGCTCGGCGGCTTCGACGACATCTTCGCCGCCGCCCAGGAGAAGTTCGCCGGTCCGCCGGGAGGCAAGCCGACCGGTGCGCTCGCACCCGCGGCGGCGGGCCAGTGGGGTTACGCCACCCTGGCCCTCGGTTCGGCGCTGGCGCTCTTCATGTATCCGCACTCGATCACGGCGACGCTCTCCAGCCGCAGCCGTGAGGTGATCCGCCGCAACACGACGATCCTTCCGCTGTACTCGCTGATGCTGGGCCTGCTCGCGCTGCTCGGCTTCATGGCGATCGCCGCCGGCGTCAAGGTGGACAACGGCCAGCTGGCGATCCCGCAGCTGTTCGAGAACATGTTCCCCGACTGGTTCGCGGGCGTGGCGTTCGCCGCCATCGGTATCGGCGCACTGGTGCCCGCCGCGATCATGTCGATCGCCGCGGCGAACCTGTTCACCCGCAACATCTACAAGGACTTCCTCAAGCCCGACGCGACCCCCGCGCAGGAGACCAAGGTCTCCAAGCTGGTGTCGCTGCTGGTGAAGGTCGGCGCGCTCGCCTTCGTCCTCACCATGGACAAGACGGTCGCGATCAACTTCCAGCTGCTCGGCGGAATCTGGATCCTCCAGACGATGCCGGCCCTGGTCGGCGGGCTGTTCACCCGATGGTTCCACCGCTGGGCGCTGCTCGCGGGCTGGGCGGTCGGCATGATCTACGGAACGGCCGCCGCCTACGGGGTCGCCAGCCCGACCCAGAAGCACTTCGGCGGGTCCTCCAAGGAGATCCCGGGCCTCGGCGAGATCGGCTACATCGGTCTGACGGCCTTCGTGCTGAACCTCGTGGTGACCGTCGTCCTCACCTTCGTCCTGAACGCCGTGAAGGCGCCGGCCGGGGTCGACGAGACCTCTCCGAGCGACTACACCGCGGACGCGGGCGACCCGGGTGTGAAGACGGAGCTCCCGCCGGCCACCGCCGGTGCGCCGGGCGGCCACTGACCGTCGCCTGCGCGAACGGGCCGCCGCACCCTCCCCGGAGAGGTGCGGCGGCCCGTTCGCGCGTCCCGCGGAAATCCCCTTGCGGCCACGGCCCGTTCCTGCGGCAGACTTCCGCCCATGGACATTGCAATCCGGCCGGTCGAGCCCGCCGAGCACGCTCTCCTCGGCGAGATCACCGCCGAGGCCTATCTCGGCGACGGGCTCCTGGACTACGGCACCGACGACCCGTACCTGGCGAAGCTGCGCGACGTGCCCCGCCGGGCCGCCGAGGCCGAGGTTCTGGTGGCCGTCGACGCGCAGGGCCGCGTCCTGGGCGGGGTCGCCTACGCCCCGCCGGGAAATCCGTGGGCCGACATCGCAGCGGCGGACGAGGCCGAGTTCCGGATGCTGGCGGTCTCCCGCGAGGCCCGTGGAGCCGGGGCGGGTGAGGCCCTCGTACGGGCCTGTATCGACCGCGCACGGGGCACCGCGGGCGTCACCGGCCTTGTCCTGTCGACGCTCCCGGCGATGCGCGGCGCCCATAGGATCTACGGGCGCCTCGGCTTCGTACGGACCCCCGAGAGGGACTGGAATCCCATCGACGACCTCAAGCTGCTGGCCTACCGTCTGGACCTCCACCCCGCGCCGTGAGCGCGCACTGAGATCACGTACGACACAACATGTGGGGGCTGCCTCATCCGGCAGCCCCCACATGTATGCTCGTGCTCGCTGTCGCCGCAGGGAAATCCGGTGCGAATCCGGAACTGTCCCGCAACGGTGTGTTCGGTGTGCTTTTGCGCACCCGAGTCCGAGGTCCTGCCGACAGCGCATCCGGCTCGACCGATCCGGATGCCCAGAAGTCCGGGCCTCGTGGATGGGCCGGTGGACGCCGCACGGAGCGCTGCCCTGCCGCGCTCCGCCCGGCCGCCCTCCGCTCCCCGAAGGCCCAGAGCCGAGCGAGGGAGTGCACCACGTGACCATCGCGCCAGCCGATCCGGTTACAGCGGCCGAATCAACGGGAACCACGAGCGACGGACCGGGAACCGTGCTGCTGCGGACCCTGACCGACCTCACCGCCGATCTGCCCGACACCGACCCCGGACGCGTCGCCGCCGCCGCGCTGCGCGGCCGCAACGCCCGGTCGGACGAGGCGGAGCTGCGCTCGCTGGCCACCGAGGCCGCCGCGGGACTGATCTCCGAGGACCCCGCCTACTCCCGGCTCGCCGCCCGCCTCCTCACCCGCACCATCGCGGACGAGGCGGCCGGGCAGGGCGCGACATCGTTTTCCGCGTCGGTCGCCGTCGGGCACCGCGAGGGCCTGATCGCGGACCGCACCGCCGAGTTCGTGACGCTCCACGCGGCCGCGCTCGACGCACTGGTGGCGCGGTCGCTCGCCGACGGCGCCGACGACCGCTTCGGCTACTTCGGCCTGCGCACCCTGCACAGCCGCTACCTGCTGCGCCACCCGATCACCCGCCAGGTCATCGAGACGCCGCAGCACTTCATGCTGCGCGTCGCCTCCGGGCTGGCCGAGGACACCTCCGACCGCGCCCTGGACGAGGTCGCCGCGCTGTACGGGCTGATGAGCCGGCTGGACTACCTGCCCTCCTCCCCCACGCTCTTCAACTCCGGCACCCGTCACCCGCAGATGTCCTCCTGCTACCTGCTGGACTCGCCGCTGGACGAGCTGGACTCGATCTACGACCGCTACCACCAGGTGGCGCGCCTCTCCAAGCACGCGGGCGGCATCGGCCTCTCGTACTCCCGCATCCGCGCCCGCGGTTCACTGATCCGCGGCACCAACGGGCACTCCAACGGCATCGTGCCGTTCCTGAAGACGCTCGACGCCTCCGTCGCCGCGGTCAACCAGGGCGGCCGGCGCAAGGGCGCCGCCGCCGTCTACCTGGAGACGTGGCACGCGGACATCGAGGAGTTCCTGGAGCTGCGCGACAACACGGGCGAGGACCAGCGGCGTACGCACAACCTCAACCTGGCGCACTGGATCCCCGACGAGTTCATGCGCCGGGTCGACACGGACGGCACCTGGTCGCTGTTCTCCCCAGCCGATGTGCCCGAGCTGGTCGACCTGTGGGGCGACGAGTTCGACGCCGTCTACCGCGCGGCCGAGGCCAAGGGCCTGGCGCGCAAGACCATGCCGGCCCGTGAGCTCTACGGCCGGATGATGCGGACGCTGGCCCAGACCGGCCAGGGCTGGATGACGTTCAAGGACGCCTCCAACCGGACCGCGAACCAGACCGCCGAACCGGGCCGCGTCGTGCACTCCTCGAACCTGTGCACCGAGATCCTCGAAGTCACCGACGACGGCGAGACGGCCGTCTGCAACCTCGGTTCGGTCAACCTCGGCGCGTTCGTCGCCGACGGCACCATCGACTGGGAGCGTCTGGACGCCACCGTGCGTACCGCCGTGACGTTCCTCGACCGGGTCGTGGACATCAACTTCTACCCGACCGAGCAGGCCGGCCGCTCCAACGCCCGCTGGCGGCCGGTGGGTCTGGGCGCCATGGGTCTCCAGGACGTCTTCTTCCAGCTGAGGCTGCCGTTCGACTCCCCCCAGGCCCGTGCGCTGTCGACGAAGATCTCCGAGCGCATCATGCTCGCGGCGTACGAGGCGTCCTGCGACCTCGCCGAGCGGTCGGGTCCCCTCCCCGCCTGGTCCGAGACGCGTGCCGCCCGCGGCGTGCTGCACCCCGACCACTACGACACCGAGCTGAACTGGCCGGAGCGCTGGGACGCCCTGCGGGCCCGGGTCGCGAAGACCGGCATGCGCAACTCGCTGCTCCTTGCCATCGCGCCGACGGCGACGATCGCCTCGATCGCGGGCGTGTACGAGTGCATCGAGCCCCAGGTCTCCAACCTCTTCAAGCGCGAGACGCTCAGCGGTGAGTTCCTCCAGGTCAACGCCTACCTGGTGGACGAGCTGAAGAAGCTCGGCGTGTGGGACGCGCGGACCCGTGAGGCGCTGCGCGAGGCGAGCGGCTCCGTGCAGGGCTTCGCCTGGATCCCCGAGGAGGTGCGGGCGCTGTACCGCACCGCGTGGGAGATCCCGCAGCGCGGACTGATCGACATGGCGGCGGCCCGTACGCCGTTCCTCGACCAGAGCCAGTCGCTGAACCTGTTCCTGGAGACGCCGACGATCGGCAAGCTCTCCTCGATGTACGCGTACGCCTGGAAGCAGGGGCTGAAGACGACGTACTACCTGCGCTCCCGCCCGGCGACCCGGATCGCGCGTGCCGCGTCGTCCGTAACTTCGATCCCCACACAGCAGTTGGAGAGTACGACCGATGCGGTCGCCTGTTCTCTGGAGAACCCGGAGAGCTGCGAGGCCTGCCAGTAGTCACAGGCTTCTTCCGCTCGAAGAGTGGAAGGCGCCGGCCCTTCCGGCCGACGCCTCCTGTGACCAGCACCAGCCATCACCAAGAAGGAGGTGACCTTGGTGGCTACGTTCCGTACAGGACAGCAGACCCACCCGACTGTGCTTCCTCAGCAGTCGGCTCTGGAACCCGGCTCAGCAGACAACCTCAGGAGCATGGACGAAACGGGAGCCGGGCGCCGCAACGCGGCACCCGGTACGGAACATGTGCGAGGGGAGACGCCGGGCAGCTCACCTGCCGCCGGGCGCGTCACCTCGGACCGTCTGGTCCGGGAGGCGGGCCGTGAGGCCCATTCATATGTGTTTGTCATCGACAAACACGGCATACCGTTGCAGCCCTGCAGTCCGGCCCGCGCCCGGAAACTGTTGGGAGCGGGGCGCGCAGCTGTACACCGGTACACACCGTTCGTGATCCGTCTGAGGGATCGCACCATCACGGAATCCGTGGTGGAAGGAGTGGAGATAGGTATCGACCCTGGCAGCAGGCACACGGGGGTCGCAGTGTTCACCTCGGTCGCTGGTGAACGACAAGGCCGCTTCGCACTGCAGCTCGATCACCGGGGCGCAACCATTCGCAAGAAGATGCTCCAACGTGCCGCGTTTCGGCGCCGACGCCGGTCGGTGAACCTGCGCCACCGCCCTGCACGCTTCAACAATCGTGCTGTGCAGGCCGGTTGGCTCCCTCCCACATTGCGCCATCGGGTGGACACCACGCTCGCCTGGCTGGAGAGGCTCACTCGCTGGACTCCGGTGAAAAGGGTGCACGTAGAACGTGCGGCGTTCGACACCCACGCCCTCACTCTCGGGAGGGCCTCCACGGGTGGCATTGAGTACCAGCAGGGCACTCTCGCGGGCTATGAGGCTCGTGAGTACCCCCTCGCCAAATGGCGCCACGCCTGTGCCTACTGCGGAGCTACCGGTGTACCTCTGAACATCGATCACATCCGCCCGCGCTCGCGAGGCGGCACCGATCGAATCTCGAACCTCGCCTTGGCTTGCATCCCCTGTAATCAGGCGAAGGGCAACATCTCAGTCGAGAAGTTCCTGGTCCGCAACCCTCAGCGACTCGCGCAGATCCTCGCCCAGGCAAAGGCACCTCTGGTAGATGCCGCTGCCGTCAACAGCACCAGATGGGCACTATGGCGTGCCATCAACGCCCGTTGGCAGACACACGTCTCCTCCGGCGGACGCACCAAATGGAATCACATCCGCAATCGTCTGCCTAAGACGCACACTCAGGACGCCCTGGCCGTAGGCAAAGTCGATGCCATCACTCGGCATCCAGCGCACGTACTGATCGTCAGCTGCACAGGGCGAGGCACGTACGCCCGCACTCGTGCTGACAAACACGGCTTCCCTCGCTTGCGTCTGCCCAGGAGAAAGACGGTCCGCGGGTTCCAAACCGGAGACCTCGTCAGGGCGGTAGTTCCCACCGGCAAGAAGGCGGGAACGCACACGGGCCGGGTCGCGGTCCGCACCAGCGGCAGCTTCAACATCACCACCCGGCACGGCACTGTGCAGGGAATCCACCACCGGCACGTCCTCCTCCTCCAGCGAGCCGACGGATACGCCTACACCACAGAGAAGGAGACAGGGGCCTCCCCAGGCATAGCCTCTGGGACACACACCCCTCTCAGCTCATGAGCACCACACCCGAACGACACAAGAACCTGCTGGACCCGGGCTTCGAACTGACCCTGCGGCCGATGCGCTACCCGGACTTCTACGAGCGCTACCGGGACGCGATCAAGAACACCTGGACGGTGGAGGAGGTCGACCTCCACTCCGACGTCGCCGACCTCGCCAAGCTCTCGCCGGGCGAGCAGCACATGATCGGCCGGCTCGTCGCGTTCTTCGCGACGGGTGACTCGATCGTCTCCAACAACCTCGTGCTGACGCTGTACAAGCACATCAACTCACCCGAGGCGCGGCTGTACCTGTCGCGGCAGCTGTTCGAGGAGGCCGTGCACGTCCAGTTCTATCTGACGCTGCTCGACACCTATCTGCCCGACCCGGACGACCGGGCGGCCGCCTTCGACGCGGTCGAGGAGATCCCGTCGATCCGCGAGAAGGCGCAGTTCTGCTTCAAGTGGATGGATTCGGTCGAGAAGATCGACCGGCTGGAGACGAAGGCCGACCGCCGCCGCTTCCTGCTGAACCTGATCTGCTTCGCGGCGTGCATCGAGGGCCTGTTCTTCTACGGCGCCTTCGCGTACGTGTACTGGTTCCGCTCGCGCGGTCTGCTGCACGGCCTCGCCACGGGCACCAACTGGGTGTTCCGTGACGAGACGATGCACATGAACTTCGCGTTCGAGGTCGTGGACACCGTCCGCAAGGAGGAGCCGGAGCTCTTCGACGACGCTCTCCAGCAGCAGGTCACCGACATGCTGAAGGAGGCCGTCGAGGCGGAGTTGCAGTTCGGCCGTGACCTGTGCGGCGAGGGCCTGCCCGGCATGAACACCGAGTCGATGCGCCAGTACCTGGAGTGCGTCGCCGACCAGCGGCTCACCCGGCTGGGCTTCCCGGCGGTGTACGGCTCGGAGAACCCGTTCTCGTTCATGGAGCTCCAGGGCGTCCAGGAGCTGACGAACTTCTTCGAGCGCCGCCCGTCCGCCTACCAGGTGGCGGTCGAGGGCACGGTCGGCTTCGACGACGACTTCTAGTCCCTTCAGATCCTCGCCCAGCTCCTGACGTACGGACGCCGTGCGGCCCTCACCGGCCGTGCGGCGTCCGCCGTTTGCGGGGGTTCGGTACGGCGGGCCCGTTCCGCCTCCCGGAGCTCGCGGTCGATGCGGCGTTCGCGGGCGATGCCGGCCAGCGCCGGCAGCAGGACGAGAGCGATAACGGCGGATATGCCCAGGAAGTTCAGGAATGTGTTCATGCCTCTACTGTCGTCGTTTCCGGCCGATCGCGTCAGTGGCAGGACTGTCATGGACCATCGAATTACTGCCACACTGGGGCCATGCTGAAAAATGTCGCCGCCCTGCTGCTCGACGAGGTACACCCCTTCGAGCTCGGCGTTCTGTCCGAGGTGTTCGGACTCGACCGCAGCGA
This sequence comes from Streptomyces sp. NBC_00464, assembly GCF_036013915.1. NCBI lineage: Bacteria > Bacillati > Actinomycetota > Actinomycetes > Kitasatosporales > Streptomycetaceae > Streptomyces > Streptomyces sp. NBC_00464. The sequence goes on from NZ_CP107899.1 coordinate 2,134,747, forward strand.
CGAGGGACTGCCGGTGCAGGACTTCGCCGTGGTCTCCGCCGAGGGCCCGGTCCTTCGGACCCACGCCGGGTTCACCATCAACACCCCCTTCGGCCTCGACCGCCTGGAGGAGGCCGACCTCATCGCCATCCCGGCCGGCAGCCGCTTCGGCGACCGGGAGTTCCCCGAGGAGGCCCTGGAGGCACTGCGCCGGGCCGTGGACCGCGGGGCCAGGGTGCTGAGCGTCTGCTCGGGGGCGTACATGCTCGGCGCGGCCGGCCTGCTGGACGGCCGGCGCTGCACCACGCACTGGCGGCATGCCGCCGAGCTGGCCCGCCGCTTCCCTCGGGCGATCGTCGAGCCGGACGTGCTGTACGTGGACGAGGGCTCCGTCATCACCTCGGCGGGCACGGCCGCGGGGATCGACGCCTGTCTGCACCTGATCCGCCAGGAGTACGGGACCGCCGCCGCCAACACCATCGCCCGCCGCATGGTGGTGCCGCCGCATCGCGACGGCGGGCAGGCGCAGTACATCCAGCGTCCGCTGCCCCGCACCCGCTGCGACACGGTCGGCGACACGCTCGCCTGGATGGAGCGCCACCTCGACCAGGAGATGACCGTCGAGCAGCTGGCCGCACAGGCGCACATGTCCCCGCGCACCTTCGCCCGCCGCTTCCAGCAGGAGACGGGCACCACCCCGTACCGCTGGCTGCTGCGCCAGCGGGTGCTGCTGGCGCAGCATCTTCTGGAGACATCCGATGAAACGATGGATACGATCGCCGGACAGACGGGCTTCGGAAACGCCGCGGCACTCCGCCATCAGTTCGTACGCTCCCTGGGCACCACGCCGAACGCGTACCGCAGGACCTTCCGGGGCCCGACCGAACTGACCGAAGTCGCCTGACTCTCCATCGGGCTGACATCGGATCATTCGTCCAACCGATTCCTTCAACTGTCCATGGACCGGGCCGCCGTCGGCGCGCCAGGGTCGGGCGCATGGACATCCGGATGGCTAAACGAAGGACCATCGGGGCCGTGGTGGCCGCGCTCGCCGCCACCCTGCTCCCCCTGCAGAGCGCCGTGGCGCAGGACGGATCCACCGCCGCCCCGCCTCCCGAGGTGCTGCCGTCGCTGCGCCAGTGGCAGCCCGGCGAGGGGGAGTTCACGCTCACCGACCGGGCCAGGATCGTGCTGGACGGGGTGCGGGAGCAGCGCACATCGGCCGATGCGGCGCGGTTCGCGGGCGAACTGGCGGGGAAGGCCCCGGTGTCACGGGGAGAGGCCCGCTCCGGCGACATCGTGCTGCGCCAGGACCCGTCCCTGAAGGGCACGCTGGGAGCGGAGGGCTACCGCCTCGATGTCGGCGACCGGGTCACCGTCACCGCCGCGACGTCGACGGGCGTGTTCTACGGTTCGCGCACAGTGCTCCAGCTGCTGAACGACGACGGCCGGGCCGCGCGCGGTTCGGCGACGGACGTGCCCGCGTACCGCGAGCGCGGGGTCGGGGTGTGCGCCTGCTACATCAACGTCTCGCTCCCCTGGTTCGAGCGGCTGATGAAGGACATGGCCTCCCAGAAGCTCAACCAGCTCTGGATCGAGGCGAAGGTCAGGAGTGACACCGACCCGGAGTCGGCGTTCTGGGGCTATTACACGAAGCCGCAGGTGCGCGCCCTGGTCGCGATGGCGAAGAAGTACCACATCGACCTGGTGCCGGAGATCAACTCCCCCGGCCACATGGACACGTACCTGGAGAACCACCCGGAGCTCCAGCTCAAGGACAAGGACGGCGTCGCCTCCCCGCCCCGGCTGGACATCTCGCGGCCCGAGGCGCTGGCGTACTACACCTCGATGGTGGACGAGGCCCTGGAGGTGTGGGACACCCGCACCTGGCACATGGGCGCCGACGAGTACATGATCGGCTCGTCGTACCCGAACTATCCGCAGCTGCAGACGGCCGCGACCGCGAAGTTCGGCGCCTCGGCCACCCCCGACGACCTCTTCGTCGACTTCATCAACCAGGTCAACGCCCATGTGAAGGCCGGCGGCCGGTCACTGCGGATCTGGAACGACGGACTCGTCGGCCGCAACGGCACCGTCCCGCTCGACCGTGACATCACCGTCGAGCACTGGCTGGGCGGCGGCGCCATCCAGCAGCCGTCCGCGCTGCTGGCCGAGGGCCGGCCGGTGATGAACTCGGCGTACGCGCTCTACCTGGTGCGCGGCGGATACACCATGCAGACCCAGAAGCTGTACGAGAGCGACTGGACGCCCCTGCGCTTCGAGGGCCAGACACTGCCCGCCACGGCGGCGAACCTGACCGGCGCGAAGATCAGCCTGTGGCCGGACAGCGCGGCGGCCGAGACCGAGAACGAGGTCGAGGCGAAGGTCTTCATGCCGCTGCGCTTCATCGCGCAGGCCACCTGGGGCGGTCCGAAGCCCAGTGGGACGTACGCCGGTTTCGAGGCGCTCGCCCGGCGGATCGGGCACGCCCCCGGCTGGGAGAACACCGACCGCACCCCGCTGGCGGACGGTACGTACCGGCTGACGGCGGGCGCGAAGGCGCTGGCACCCGGCGCGGACGCCGGGGTCGCGCTGGCCCGGGGCTCGAAGGCGGCGTGGACGCTGACGGCGACCTCCGACGGGTACTACACCGTGAGGTCCACGGAGAACGGTCTGTGCCTGGACGCGGCACGCGGGAAGAAGTACCTGGGCGCCCCGCTGGAGGTGGGGGCCGAGCTGTCGCTCGGGACCTGCGCGGCGGGTGCGCGCACGCAGCGCTGGCAGCTGGACACCGGAGCGGGCGCCACGGTCCTGCGTAACGCCGTCTCCCAGCTGCGGCTGACGGAGCGGTCATCGGACGGCGCCGCGGTGCAGACGACGGGCGGAACGCGTCTGGCGGCGAAGTCCGCCTGACCTCGGGAGCAGCTGTGGGGCCCGCCGACGACGGCGGGCCCCACAGACGTGTCAGATGCCGCAGTTGGGCGCCGACCAGTAGTGGCTCGGGCCCTGGTTCACGTGGACGTGGTCGTTGTGGTCCGGGTAGCCCGGGCCGAGGATCCCGTTGAACCCGTGGTTACGGGCCTGCTGGGCCAGGGTGCAGAAGGCGATCCCGCCCAGGTCGGCCGCGTCACCGTACAGATGGCGGCTGTTGGACGCACCACCGGCAGCACTGTTGCAGGAGTAGGAACGGAAGCCGCTGTTGACGGTGATGGGGCGGTCACCGAGCGCGTGGCGCAGCGCCTCCAGCTTCCACATGGTGCTCAGGGCGTTGGCCTTCGCGGTGCCCGCCGCGACGGCACCACCCGCCCAGGTGCTGTTGCAGTGGTTGAGCTCGGCGTACGTGAAGTGGGCGGGCGTGCAGTCGCTGTCCTGGAGGGCGTAGAGCTTGGACTGGGTGGCCGGGCCGGCGATGCCGTCGGCAGCCAGTCCGTAGGCGGCCTGGAAGCGCTTGACGGCGGCGGTGGTGGCGGGCCCGTAGGAGCCGTCGATGGCGAGTACGGAGTTGTATCCGGGGTATCCGGCCACCCGGATCTGGAGCTGGACGACATCGTTGCCGGTGGCGCCCGAGGAGAGGGTACGGGTCCAGGTGTAGCAGTCGTCGGCCTGCGCGGTGCCGGCGGTCACGACGGCCCCGCCCAAGGCGAAAGCCATGGTCATGACAAGGCCGAGCAGGAGTCGTGCGGAACGTCTGAGCATGGGGGGGGCTCCCTACCACGGTGAAGGTGTGGAGCGACAGCCTGTCGGACGAGTCGACGCGCGTCAACTATGCATGGAAGAAAGGCAGTTGACTTCTCCGAGACATGCCGGAGGCCCTGTCCCGGCGTACCGGAACAGGGCCCCGCACAGCTGCGCGCCCAGCCGGATCAGTCGTTCGGGACGACCTCGTAGCGCGGGGTGTTCTCCGCCATCTGCCGCAGCGCGTCCTTACGGTCGCGCTTGGAGAGCCGGTCGATGTACAGGTAGCCGTACAGGTGGTCCGTCTCGTGCTGGAGGCAGCGGGCGAAGTAGCCGTTGCCCCGCACCTTGACCGGGTTGCCCTTGGCGTCCTGGCCGCGCACCACCGCGTAGTCCGGGCGGGCCAGCGAGGCGTACGCCGTCGGGACGGAGAGGCAGCCCTCGTTGGAGTCGTCCAGGACGCGCTCCTCGGGCGCGAGCTCGTCGAGCACCGGGTTGCAGATGGCGCCCGTGTGCCGGACCCCGTCGTCGTCCGGGCAGTCGTAGACGAAGACCTTGAGGTCGACCCCGATCTGGTTGGCGGCCAGGCCCACACCCTCGGCCGTGCGCTGGCTGGCGAACATGTCGTCGATCAGCTGGGCCAGCTCGTCGTCGAACGCGGTGACGTCCTTGCACTCCTTGTGCAGGACCGGGTTGCCCACGACCGTGATCGGGCGGGAGGTGCCGCGCTCGCGGTATGCCGCCTCGCGCGCCTCACAGTCCTCGGTGTCGACCAGAAACCCTTCCTCGTCGACGCTGATCTGCTCGTCCGTCTCCTGCTGGGCCATGTCCGCCGTACGCCTTCCTCACAACCTGAAACCCGGGATCCGCGGCTCGCGAGAACCCGGGCACCCGAGCACCGGAATCGGTGCGCGTACAGCCTACGGGCACCGGCCGGGCACCGGTCAGCAGACTTCTTCGAGATCGCGCCACTCACGACTGTCCGGGCTGTCCGCCACCCAGCCGTCGAGCAGCCCGCGCACCAGCCCGGCAGGGGCCGCCAGACCGCATTCACGCTCGGGCACCCACAGCTCGCCCGCGGTGCGGTGGCCCAGCGGGCCGGGGTGGCCCGGCTCGCTGTGGTCGTGCGGGTCCAGGTGCTCGCCGTCGCCCTCGTCGCTCTCCATCCGGCTCTCCGAACAGGCCCGGCACAGCAGCCGGACGGACGACGACCAGTCCTCGGCGGCGAAACCGGCGTCGGACGCCAGCTGCTCCAGCGCGTCCCGGTCCGCCTCGGTGGCCGCTTCGAGCAGCACCACCCAGGTCGGGACGGGAGACGGGGCCCACAGCTCGATCTCGTCGAACACGGGGTACGAGGGCCCGGCCGCGGTGATCCGCTCGCCGTGCGGGACTCCGTCGTGCAGCACGACCTCGCCCCAGCGCCGCCCGGACGACGGCAGCGGGATCGACAGCACCTCGATCCGTGCCGGATCCAGCCTGCGGCCCCAGACGACCTCGGCCTCGCCCTCCGGCGACAGCCGCACGGCCGCGCTGCCCAGCTCCATGCCGACCGGCTCGCTGTTGGACGCCGGTGTCTGCTGCCCGCCGCCGGGCACCTTCAGCCCGTACGCCTGCCAGGCCCGGCGGGCCAGCGGCCAGTCCTGGAGCGCGGTGGCGGCGATCCCGACGTTCCACCAGTCGGGGGCGCCGGACTCCTTGTCGAGCAGCGCGACGGCCCGCAGGCCCGCGGCCCTCGCCTGTTCCCAGTCGTGCCGGAACTTGTGCAGCAGCGCCAGGTTGAACCACGACTCGGAGAGCCAGGGCTCCAGATCCGCCGCACGCGTCAGCAGTGCGCCCGCGTCCTCGTACCGGCCGTCGCCGATCAGCGTGAACGCGCGGTCCGTGGCCTGCCGCCAAGAGGCGGAGGGCCGATGCCGTACCTTCCCGAAGATCCTCACGATTCCCGCCTGTCCCGACTGGACACCCTCGTTTTCCACTCTCTTCGCATCCAACCATGCCCGGCCGGACGCCCGCTCATTACCCATGGGTTACCCAGGTGGGACGGGGGTCAGACCGCCCCTGGCCAGAACCCTGGCGAGCGATTCCACGACCTGGGGCTGGTAATCGCGGCCGGTCCCGAGCCTGAGCTGTTCCAGAGCGCCGAGCGGCCCGCTGAGACCTTCCCCGCACAGGTCGTCGTATGCGTTGACCGCTCTGACGATCCTGGCGGACAACGGCTGCTCGCGATAGGGGTCCGCCTGCTGCTCCACGACGACGGCGACCTCGGTGTCCACCCCGGTCTGCCGGACCACCGCACCGCCCAGCAGGGCGATCCGGCGCTGTTCCGCGGCCGGCAGGGTGGCGGTCGCCCCGGCCGGGACCGGATCGACGAGCGAGAGCTGGCCGATGTCGTGCATGAGCGCCGCGTACTCCAGGACCGTGAGCTCGGGCCCGGAGAGGCCCATCTCGCGCCCGACGGCCGTGCAGAGCACCGCCACCCTGCGGGCATGGCCGTGCGGGGTGTATCCGGCGATCTCGGTGGACCGGGCGAGCGAGGCGATGGTCTGCCGGTAGGTGGTGCGCACGGCGGCGAACCGGCGGAAGGACACCTGGGTGAGGAGCAGCGGTACGCACAGGACGGGCAGCGCCCACAGACCGGCGACGGCGACACCGAGCGCCATCACGGTGCCGGTCGCGCAGACGGCCGATCCGATGCCTCTCAGCGCCCTCAGCTCGTCGCGGAGCAGTGGACCGTACGGGACAGGGGTGAGGCCCGCCGCACGGAGGCTGCGGGGCAGCGTACGGGCCCGCAGCAGCAGGGCGCCCAGCACGGCGTCGCACAGGGCGGTGAGGCCGAGCAGCACGAGCAGGAAGGCCGCGTAGTACGGGCCGTCGCCGAACCAGCTCGCGGACCGGCCGGAGTTGTACAGCGGCTGGAAGCAGACGGCCGCGAACGCGACGGACAGGATCCGGCGGGCCACCTGGTCGGGGCCGGGACCGCTGCCGCGCGCGATATGGGGCACGGAGGCGACGAGCTGCGCCGTGAGGAGCACGGCGATCACCTGGAGCACCCCGTGACTGGTGGGCTCCCCGCCGCTGCGCCCGAGCAGGGCGTAGGCGAGCGCCCCGGCCGCACCGAGCGGCGCGGGCTCCCGCTCCCCCGGCTGGGCGCCCCAGCGTGCCAGCTCACCGATGGTGATGAGCAGCCCGAAGGCGAGGGCGTGGCCGGGTTCGCGGACGCCGTGCCAGAGGGTGTGCCCGAGCCCGGCGACGGCGAGCGCGAGGGCCGCGCCGCGCACGGCCAGGACGACGGGCGAGTGCCGTACCCACCACGGGCTCACCGGGGCAGGCCCGAATCGAGCCCGTCCGGCGATTGAGGACGAACCGGCCCCCGGACGGCCCCGGCGCCGACGTCCCCGCCCTCTCCCCCGTCCCCGGCCGCGCCCCGCGGCAGCGGGACCCGCGCCTCGTCCGCCGTCACGGCCGTCGCCGCCCCCGACCACCCGTTCCGTTCCAGCCCCCGCGCCAGCGCCCGCACCATCTGCGGGTCGAACTGGGTGCCGGCGCACCGCTTGAGCTCCTCCATGGCGACCGGCACCGGGCGTCCCGGCCGGTAGGAGCGGGTCGAGGTCATCGCGTCGAACGCGTCGGCGACGGCGACGACACGGGCGAACTCGGGGATTCCGCGGCCGGTCAGCCCGTACGGGTACCCGCTGCCGTCGAGCCGTTCGTGGTGGTGCAGGATCGCGGCCCGCGCCTCACCGAGGAAGCCGATGCCGCGGACGATCTCGTGGCCGTACTCCGGGTGCAGCTCGATCACCCGGCGTTCCTCCGGCGTCAGCGGCCCGTCCTTGCGCAGCACCCGCGTCGGCACCCCGAGCTTTCCGACGTCGTGCAGGATTCCGGCGAACCGGAGCACCTCGATGCGCTCCTGCGCCATGCCCAGCTCCTGGGCGATGAGCACGGACGCGTGCCCCACCCGCTCGCTGTGCCCCCGGGTGTAGGTGTCCTTGATGTCGACGGCCTGCACCAGGGCCCTGATCGTGGCGCGGTGCGCGGCGTGCTCGCGGTGGTACTGGGCGAAGACCCAGCAGGAGATGTACATCGGCAGCAGGACGAAGAGCGCGGCCAGCGGCCCGTACGAGCTGTTCCACAGGATCGCCATCATCAGCCCGGCGAGGCCGTGCACCAGGTGGGGCCCCAGCGAGCGCGGCAGGAGCCCGCTCCAGGCGCGCCGCAGGGGCAGCTGTTCGGCCGCGGCGAGGATGGACCCGTCCAGGACGGCCAGCACGAGGCTGAAGGCCAGCGCGGCGGCGCAGGCGGGCAGCAGGGCGTACGGGAGGTCGGGAAGCCTGCCCGGTCCGGGTCCGCCGAGTGCGGCGGGACCGCCGAGCAGGGAGTGCACGGACGAGGCCGCCCAGACGGTGACGGGCAGCTGGCCGGCCCGCCAGATCCGGCGAGCGGTGGCGGGCGGCTTCTCCACCCGGCCGACGAGCGAACCCGGGATCGCGACCAGCGCGGCGGCCGGGGGCGGCAGCAGGAAGGCCGCGGCAAGGAGCAGGGGGAAGAACGATCCGGCACTGATCGGCACGGAGCTGCCGAAGAAGGGACAGCGGCCGGGCAGTTCACAGACGAGGTAGAGCCCGGCGAGCATCCCGAGGGTGGTCCACGGGGTGCCCGCGCCGGGACGCAGCGCGGGCAGCACACACAGGGCGGCGCCGAGTGCGACGGCCAGAATGTGCACCCGCGCCGCCCCACCTGTGGCTCTCACCCGTTCCGCCCGCCCCCCAGCATCGCCAATGGAGGCGCCAGGCTAGCGAGTTGGGCGTCCCGGCTGAGTGCCGACGACCGCGATTAGCACGTTCGGGTGATGCGTCATTCGCCGGCGGCGGCCGGCAGCCCGGTGTCGGAGACCGTTACGTCCTGTTCCGGCACCGCCTGCCCGGACCGGATCAGGTCGATCCGGCCCATCACCTTCGAGCGCAGGTCGGACGGCACGTCGTCCTGACCGCAGCAGCGCTTGACCAGCTTCTTCACGGCCTGCTCCAGGCCGTACTTCTCCAGGCAGGGGGAACACTCGCCGAAGTGCACCTCGAACTTGGTGCAGTCGCTGTCGGGCATCTCCCGGTCGAGGAACTCGTAGAGGTGATCGAGGACCTCAGCGCACTCCGTCTCGTGCGGCTCTCCGCAGCTCATGAGCCCGAGCCTTTCCGATCGTCCGACTCACCGGCGCCCGCCGGGACGAGCCCGCGGTCACGGGCGTAGTCCTCCAGCATGCCGCGCAGTTGACGGCGGCCCCGGTGCAGCCGGGACATCACCGTACCGATGGGAGTCCCCATGATGTCCGCGATCTCCTTGTAGGCAAAGCCCTCTACATCGGCAAGATAGACCGCGATACGGAACTCTTCGGGGATCGCCTGCAGCGCGGACTTCACATCGGAGTCGGGCAGGTGATCGAGGGCCTGGGACTCGGCGGAGCGCAGACCTGTCGACATGTGCGACTCGGCACGGGCCAGCTGCCAGTCCTCGATCTCCTCGGCGGCACTGCGCTGAGGTTCCCGCTGCTTCTTGCGGTACGAGTTGATGAAGGTATTGGTGAGGATGCGGTACATCCACGCCTTGAGGTTGGTGCCCTCACGGAACTGGTGGAAGGAGCCGTACGCCTTGGCATACGTCTCCTGGACCAGGTCCTCGGCGTCCGCGGGGTTGCGCGTCATGCGCAGCGCGGCCGAGTACATCTGGTCGAGGAAACCGAGGGCGTCGCGCTCGAAGCGCGCGTTGCGCTCGGCGGTCGTCTCCTGCGGGCGGCCGTCGTCGGTCCCTGTGTCGGTCCCAGTGACCGGACCCACCTCCTCCAACGCTGTGGCGGAGCCGAAACCGGACCCGCTCGAATCGGAGAATAGTCGACCTTGGTCCGAGGCGGGCTGTCGATTCGATCCGCTCAGCGCCCGCTCGGGAGTGGTATTGGCCGCATGCAGCACCGTCCACTCCAGGTCAGCGGCGTTCGAGCGACGCGGGCAGATGGTCGAACCCATGCGACGGACTCCCTCTCCACATACGACGTTGGTGTACCGACGTCCCGAACAACAGTGGCCCCCCGCCCAACATTCCCGGGTCCGGAACGTGTGCCGGTTCAGCCGATTCCGGCCAGCCATCCGGTCACGGACGTGGTGAGGATCTCCATCGCCCGGGGCTCGGTCAGCCCGGACCGTTTGGGGACGGCGAAGCCGTGGTCCCCGTGCGGCACCTCGGCCATCCGGTATTCCCCCGCAGGGAATTCGGCGGGTCTGCCGAACGGGTCGTTGCCGCCCTGGACGACGAGCGTGGGGAGGCCGGAGGCCAGGAGTTCGTCCGCCCGGGACTTCTCCGGGCGGCCCGGAGGGTGCAGCGGGAAGCTGAGCGCGAGGACCGCGCGGGCGCCGAGACCGGCCGCGGTGCGGCAGGCCACCCTGGCCCCGGCGCTGCGCCCGCCGGCGACGACCGGGAGGCCCGGGGCCGCCAGCGCCGGCCACAGGCCGCGCCAGCCGGTGTCCAGGGTCTTCGGGGCGGGCGCGAGCTTCTTCCCGGCGACCCGCCAGGGCTGCTCCACCAGAGCGACGCTCACCCCGTGCGCGGGCAGCGCGGCGGCCAGGGCCTTCAGGTCCCGGGCCTCGATGCCGCCGCCCGCGCCGTGTCCGAGCGCGAGCAGGAGGCGGGGCTGCGCCGCGGGCACCCAGGTGATCCGGGCCGTGCCTGCGTCGGTGTCGACCGTTTCGGTGCGGGGGTCCTTCTCGGTGGCATTCACGCCCCCATCCAACCAACCCGCGGCGAGCCGTCCCGGGTACGGCGCGTCCCTCAGAAGAGCGTGCTCACCTCGGGTGCGGCCAGTTCGTCGAGCAGCTCGGGGCCGTTGTTGCGGACGTTGCTGACGGCGGTCGCCACCGGATAGGCCCGCATCAGCCCGCCGGGCGGCGGTACGAGCAGTCCGCGCAGCTCCTCGACATCGGTGCGGGAGGGGTCCAGCCAGTCGTCCCAGCGGTCCGGGGTCAGCATCAGCGGCATCCGGGGGTGGATGTCGGCGAGCGCGGCCGGCCCCTCGGCGGGCGCGACGGCGAGCGGGCTCGTCTCCGCCTCCGTCGTGATCACCGAGCAGGTCACCCACCAGGCTCGGGGATGGTCGTCCGGCAGGGTCCGGTCGCGCCAGAACTCGTACAGACCGGCCATGGCGAAGACCGATCCGTCGGCGGGCGTCACGAAGTAGGGCTGCTTGCGGGGGCGCTTCTTTCGCCCCTTCTCCTCCAGCTGCCGCTCCTCGGTGCCGGTCACCCACTCGTAATAGCCGTCGGCGGGCAGGATGCAGCGCCGGGAGACGAAGGGGCGCCGGAAGGACGGCTTCTCGTGGACCGTCTCGGCGCGCGCGTTGATCATCCGGGCGCCGCCCTCCGGGGATTTGGCCCAGGAGGGGACGAGCCCCCATTTCAGGGCACGCAGCTGGCGAACCGGACGCTGGTCGTCGGCGTCCTTCACAGGACGTTCCAGTACGGCGTAGACCTCCTTGGTCGGCGCCACGTTGTAGTCGGGCTCCAGCGTCTCGGCCGGTTCCCACTTCTCCACCTGGAAGAGTCCGGTCAGATCCTCGGGCCGCCGACTCGCTGCATACCGTCCGCACATAGGTGCCAGACTGCCACGACCGTCATCCCGACCTGATGCCAATACGGCAAGGAGCCGCCCACGCCATGGACAGCACCGATCTCGGCAATCTGTGGGAGCGCATCATCGGCACCCAGCCCGCCCCGGAGCAGTGGCTGGTCGTGGTGACCGCCACGGCGGCGCTCATCGCCGTCGTACCGAACTTCATATGGCGGCTGTCGCGCAACGCGATCACCATCGCCCACGAGGGTGGTCACGGGCTGGTCGCCCTGCTCACCGGGCGGCAGCTCTCGGGCATCCGGCTGCACTCGGACACCAGCGGACTGACGGTGAGCCGCGGCAAGCCGACCGGGATCGGCATGGTCCTGACCGCGGCGGCGGGCTACACCGCGCCCTCGCTGCTGGGACTGGGCGGTGCCTGGCTGCTGGTGAACGGCCGGATCACCCTGCTGCTGTGGGTGGCCACGGCGCTGCTCGCGGTGATGCTGGTGATGATCCGCAATGTGTACGGGGCGCTGACGGTGATCCTCACCGGTTCGCTCTTCCTGCTGATGTCCTGGCTGGCCTCGCCCGCCTGGCAGTCGCTGTTCGCCTACAGCGCGGTCTGGTTCCTGCTGCTGGGCGGCGTGCGTCCCGCGTTCGAGCTCCAGTCCAAGCGCCGGCACGGCGGGGCACCGGACTCGGACGCGGACCAGCTGGCCCGGCTGACGGACGTGCCGGCCGCTCTGTGGCTGTTCCTGTTCCACGCGGTATCGCTCTGCTCGCTGATCGGCGGCGGGCGCTGGCTGCTGGGTCTGTGAGCCACATCCCTTACCACTCCCGCGTTACGCCCTGATTTCATCGTTTTTGATCAAAATCCAGGTTTGCGCTGAGCCACTAAAGTGAGCTCATGACCGAAAGTGCCGTGCACCCCGCCCTCTGGCCCGCCCCTCACGCGAGCGGAGCCGTCGACGCGACCGTCACCGTGCCCGGATCGAAGTCGGTCACCAACCGTGCCCTGGTACTTGCCGCGCTCTCCTCGGAGCCCGGCTGGCTGCGCCGCCCGCTGCGCTCCCGCGACACCCTGCTGATGGCCGAGGCGCTGCGCGCGATGGGCGTCGGCATCGAGGAGACGGTGTCCTCCAGCTCGTCCGTCGCCGGCGGCCCGGACGGTTCGGGCGAGGCCTGGCGGGTCATCCCTGCCGGGCTGCACGGCCCGGTCACCATCGACGTGGGCAATGCCGGTACGGTCATGCGCTTCCTGCCCCCGGTGGCCACCCTGGCCACCGGACCGGTCCGTTTCGACGGCGACCCCCGTTCCTACGAGCGTCCGCTGACCGGGGTGATCGACGCCCTGCGGGTCCTCGGCGCCCGGATCGACGACGACGGCCGCGGCTCCCTGCCGATGACGGTGCACGGCGGCGGCGCGCTGGACGGCGGCCCGGTGTCGATCGACGCCTCCTCGTCCTCCCAGTTCGTCTCGGCGCTGCTGCTGTCGGCGCCGCGCTTCAACCAGGGCGTGGAGGTTCGTCACACCGGCGCGCGGCTCCCCTCGATGCCGCACATCCGGATGACCGTCGACATGCTGCGGGCCGTCGGCGCCCAGGTGGACGAGCCGGAGACGGGCGGCGAGCCGAACGTCTGGCGGGTCTCCCCCTCGGCCCTGCTCGGCCGCGATCTGACCGTGGAGCCGGACCTCTCCAACGCCCAGCCGTTCCTGGCCGCGGCGCTGGTCACCGGCGGCCGGGTCACCATTCCGGACTGGCCGCTGCGCACCACGCAGCCCGGTGACGCGCTGCGCGAGATCTTCACCGCGATGGGCGGCAGCTGCGAGCTGACCGAGCACGGGCTCACGTTCACCGGATCGGGCCGGATCCACGGCATCGACGTCGACCTCGGCGAGGTCGGCGAGCTGACCCCGGGCATCGCGGCCGTCGCGGCCCTGGCCGACTCCCCCTCCACGCTGAGCGGCGTCGCCCATCTGCGGCTGCACGAGACGGACCGGCTGGCCGCGCTCACCAAGGAGATCAACGAGCTCGGCGGAGACGTCACCGAGACCGCGGACGGACTCCACATCCGGCCGCGGCCGCTGCACGGCGGTACCTTCCATACGTACGACGACCACCGGATGGCCACCGCGGGGTCGATCATCGGCCTTGCCGTCCCCGGAGTGGAGATCGAGAACGTGGCGACGACCGCCAAGACCCTGCCCGACTTCCCGCAGATGTGGACCGGAATGCTCGGGGCCTGAGACATGCGCCGCTACGGCAAGAACCCCGACGAGGACGACATCCGGGTCCGCCCCAACCGCAAGGGCAACCGGCCTCGTACGCATATCCGTCCCAAGCACGAGGACGCCGAGGAGGGCATGGTCCTCACCGTGGACCGCGGCCGCCTCACCTGCCTCGTCGAGGGCCGCACGGTCGTCGCGATGAAGGCCCGTGAGCTGGGCCGCAAGGCCGCGGTGGTGGGCGACACCGTCTCCATCGTCGGCGATCTGTCCGGCGAGAAGGACACCCTCGCCCGGATCGTCCGGATCGGTGAGCGCCGGACGGTGCTGCGCCGGACGGCGGACGACGACGACCCGTTCGAGCGGGTGGTGGTGGCCAACGCCGACCAGCTGGCGATCGTCACCGCGCTGGCCGATCCGGAACCCCGCCCTCGCATGATCGACCGCTGCCTGGTCGCGGCGTACGACGGTGGGCTCTCTCCCCTCCTGGTGCTGACCAAGTCCGATCTGGCCTCCCCGGACAAGCTCCTGGAGGCGTACACCCCGCTGGGTGTGCCGTTCATCGTCACCAGCCGCGAGGAGCTGGAGAACGGCGACGCGGCGGAGCGGGTCCGCGAGCAGCTGCACGACCGGGTGACGGCCTTCGTGGGGCACTCCGGTGTCGGAAAGACCACGCTGGTCAACGCGCTCGTGCCGAAGGACAGGCGGCGTACGACCGGGATCGTCAACGCGGTCACCGGACGAGGCCGCCACACCACCACGTCGGCGCTGGCGCTCCCGCTGCCGGACTACCGGGGCTGGGTGGTCGACACCCCCGGCGTCCGCTCCTTCGGGCTGCACCACATCGACCCGTCCCGGGTCATCAACGCCTTCCCCGACCTCCAGCCCGGTACCGAGGAGTGCCCGCGCGGCTGCACCCACGACAGCCAGCAACCGGAATGTGCGCTGGATGCCTGGGTGGCGGCGGGGCACGCCGATCCGGCACGGCTGGATTCGCTGCGCCGGCTGCTGTCCACACGGGAGCGGCGCGAAGGCGACTGACCCCGGAGCGATGCGCGGGCGACTGCCCCGGGACCGATGCGGAAACGGGAGCGACGCGAAGGCGACAGGCCCCGCCACGTTTGCGATCACCCGCCACTGGTAAGTGCATAATCACACCCAGCGGTACAAGGCGGTCACTACGCGGGAGGGGCACTGACGATGGCGTGGCTGCTGGTCGTGGTCGCGGGACTTCTGGAGACCGGCTTCGCGGTCTGCCTCAAGCTCTCGCACGGCTTCACCCGCCTCTGGCCGACCATCGCCTTCTGCATCTTCGCCCTCGGCAGCTTCGGTCTGCTGACCCTGTCGCTGAAGAAGCTCGACGTCGGACCCGCCTACGCGGTGTGGACCGGCATCGGCGCGGCGGGCACCGCGATCTACGGCATGGTCTTCCTGGACGACGTGGTCTCCACGCTCAAGCTGGTCTCGATCTCGCTGGTGATCCTCGGCGTGATCGGGCTCCAGCTCTCCGGCTCCTCGCACTGACTCCCGGCCCGCCGGCTCCCCGGGCTCATACCGTCACGGCCCGCCGGGGGAAGTGGCACGCGGCCGTGTGGGCCGTGCGGTCCATGGCCGGCACCTCGCTCTCGCACCGCCCGCGCTCCGGCCCGGCCAGCTCCGCGTAGACGGGGCAGCGCGAGCGGAAGCGGCAGCCTTCGTGGCGCAGGGTCGGGCTGGGCGGGTCGCCCGCCAGCAGGATCCTGGTGCGCCGGCGCTCGCGCTCCGGGTCGGGCAGCGGCACGGCCGACAGCAGGGCCCTGGTGTACGGGTGCCCGGGCTGCTCGAAGACCTCGTCGGCGGTGCCCGACTCGACCGTGCGGCCCAGGTAGACGACGCTCACCCGGTCCGCGATGTGCCGCACCACCGACAGATCGTGCGAGACGAAGAGGTACGCGAGCCCCAGCTCGGCCTTGAGCCGCTGGAGCAGGTTGAGCACCCCGGCCTGCACGGACACGTCGAGCGCGGACACCGGCTCGTCCAGCACCAGCAGCTCGGGTTCGACGGAGAGCGCGCGGGCGATCCCGATCCGCTGGCGCTGGCCACCGGAGAACGCGTGCGGGAACCGTTCCGCATGCTCCGGTTCGAGGCCCACCTGCGTGAGCAGTTCGGGGATCCGCCGGGCCACGGTGGCCCGGTCGGCGCCCTGGGCGCGCAGCGGTTCGGCGACGATGTCCCCGACCGGCATCCGCGGGTCGAGACTGGCCATGGGGTCCTGGAAGACGATCTGGACGCGGCCGCGCAGTGCCTTGCGGTCGCGCTTGGAGAGTCCGTCGAGCGAGCGGCCGAACAGCTCGATCTCGCCGCCCTCGGGCCGGGCGAGGTTCAGCAGCTCGAACAGGGTGGTGGACTTCCCCGACCCGGATTCGCCGACGAGGGCGAGCGTCTCACCGGCCCGGATGTCGAGGTCGACGCCGTCGACGGCGTGGATGCTGCCGACCCGCCGTTTGAACGCGGTGCCCTTGAGGACGGGGAAGGTCTTGGTGAGCCCGGTGACGCGCAGGACCGGGTCGCCGGGCGCCTGGCCGCGGGCCGGGATCGCGGGGACGGGGAAGACCTCGGCCGGGGAGAGAGCGCGGCCGGCGATCTCGTCGGCGCGTACGCAGGCGGCAAGGTGCCCGTCGCCTTCTCCGCCCCCGGTCAGCGGCGGTTCCGCCGTCGTGCAGCGGTCCTCGGCCAGCGGGCAGCGCGGCGCGAAGGCGCAGCCCTGCGGCAGCCGGCCCGCCGCGGGCGGGGAGCCCGGGATCGGAACGAGCACGTCGGACGGGCCGTCGATCCGCGGCACGGCACCGATCAGCCCGAGGGTGTACGGCATGCGGGGGCGCCGGAAGAGTCCGGACGCCGGTGCGGTCTCCACGATGCGGCCGGCGTACATCACCGCGACCCGGTCTGCCACCCCGGCGATCACCCCGAGGTCGTGGCTGACCAGCAGGAGCGCGGCACCGGTCTCGCGCTGGGCGGTACGCAGGACGTCCAGGACCTGGGCCTGGACGGTGACGTCGAGGGCGGTCGTCGGCTCGTCGGCGACGATCACGTCCGGGTCGTTGGCGATGGCCATGGCGATCATGGCGCGCTGCCGCATGCCGCCGGAGAACTCGTGGGGGAATGCCTGCGCCCTGGTCCGGGGCTCGGGTATGCCGACGAGGTCCAGCAGGTCCACGGCATCGGCCCGGGCGCGCTCGCGGGAGACGTCGCGGTGGGTGCGGACGGCCTCGGCGATCTGGTCGCCGATCCGGTAGACCGGGGTGAAGGCGGAGAGCGGGTCCTGGAAGACCATGCCGATGCGGCTGCCGCGTACGGACGACAGCACGCGGTCGTCGGCGCCGACGAGCTCGGTCGTCCCGCCGCCCTCACCGCTGCCCGCGAGCCGGACGGATCCCCGTACCCGGGCACCGGCCGGCAGCAGCCCCATCACCGCGAGCGCGGTGGCCGACTTCCCCGACCCCGACTCCCCCACCAGGCCGAGCACTTCGCCGCGGCGCAGGGTGAAGCCGACGCCGCGCACGGCCGCCACACCGTCGAAGTCGACGTGGAGGTCCGCCACCTCCAGTACCCCGGTCGTGCTCATCGGCCCTTCTCCTCTGTCTTCTTCGTGTTCTTCGTGTTCTTCGCGGCACGGGTGGTGGTGCGGCCGTGTCCGCTCGTCGGGTCGAGCGCGTCGCGCAGTCCGTCACCGGCCAGGTTCACGGCGAGGACGAAGACGATGAGCAGCCCGGCCGGGAAGAAGAACATCCAGGGGTAGGTCACCGCGCCGCCGGTCGTGGAGGCGATCAGCGTGCCGAGCGACACATCGGGCGCCTGCACCCCGAAGCCGAAGTAGGAGAGCGCGGTCTCACTCATCACGGCTCCGCCCACCGCGATGGTCGCGTCGATGATGAGGAAGGAGGCGACGTTCGGCAGGATGTGGCGCCGGATGATGTGGAACGGGCCGACCCCCATGTACCGGGCGGCCTGCACGAATTCGCGCTCCTTGAGCGAGAGCGTCATGGAGCGCACCACCCGTGCGGTGATCATCCAGCCGAAGACTGCGAGCAGTCCGACGAAGGCGATCCAGCCGCCACCACGCAGCCGGGGCGAGATGATCGCGATGATCAGGAAGGCCGGGAAGACCAGCAGCAGATCGACGCCGAACATCAGCAGCCGGTCCGTCCAGCCGCCGAAGTAACCCGCGCAGGCACCGACCAGGGAGGCCAGCACGGTCGAGAACAGTGCCACCAGCAGGCCGATCAGCAGTGACTTCTGCAGTCCGCGGACGGTCTGGGCGAAGACGTCCTGACCGATCCGGTTGGTCCCCCACCAGTGTCTGCTGTCCGGTCCTTCGCGCAGAGCGGTGTAGTCGATGTGGCTGTAGTCCCAGTGACTGATCAGCGGTCCGGCGAAGGCGAGCAGGAAGAGCAGCAGCAGGACCGCCCCTCCGGCGAGCGCCCCGCGGTTGCGCACGAAGCGGCGCAGCACCACGCCGGCCCGGCCGGCCGGGCGGGGCGGCCGGGCTCCCCCGGCGGCGGCGTCGGCGGCGGTCTCGATGACAGCGGTCATGTCGGTCGTACTCCTCGGGACGGTGCGCGGGTGGTTCAGGCGTTCCGGATGCGCGGGTCGAGCGCGGCATGCAGGACATCCGCGAGGAAGCCGGACAGCAGGACCATCACGGCGGCGAACACGTTGACGGCGACGACGGAGTTGACGTCGTTCTTGCCGACGGAGGAGACGAACCACTCGCCCATCCCGTGCCAGCCGAAGATCGTTTCGGTGAAGGTCGCGCCGGTGAACAGGGCGAGGAATCCGTAGCTGAAGTACGTGGACATGGGGATGAGCGCGGTGCGCAGCCCGTGTTTGAACAGGGCGGCGTTGCGGGTGAGTCCCTTGGCCTGGGCGGTCCGCAGATAGTCGGAGCCGAGAACGTCGAGCATGGTGGAGCGCTGGTAGCGGCTGTAGCTCGCGATGGTGCCGAGCGCGATGGAGACGGTCGGCAGCAGCAGGTGCACCGACCGGTCCTTGAGCACGGTCCAGAATCCGGAGTCCACTCCGGGGCTCTTCTCGCCGGTGAACTTGATGATGTCGCTGCCGGTGCGCTGGTTGAACCAGATGGCGCCGATCTTCAGCAGAACGGCCAGCAGGAACACGGGCGTCGACAGGAGGACGAACGAGGCGACGGTGGTCAGCCGGTCGGAGAGCCGGTACTGGCGGATGGCCGTCCAGGCACCGGCCAGCACGCCGAGCACGGTCCCGAGGACGGTGCCGAGCAGCAGCAGCCGCAGGCTGACCCCGATCCGACGGCCGAACTCCTCCCCCACCGGGGTGCCGTCGATGGTCTGCCCGAGGTCCCCGTGTGCCACCTGCCCCGCCCAGCTCGTGAAGCGGGAGAGCAGCGGCTCGTGGTCGTTGACCCCGAGCGCGGTGAGGTGGTGGTCGACCGACACGGGCGACAGGGGCGGCTGACGCCCTTCGTAGTACGCGCGCGGATCGAGCGCCAGGGAGGCCAGCAGGTACGAGAGACAGACTGCGGCCAGCAACAGGACTACGTAGTAGGCGAGTCGCTTGGCCAGGAAGGCGGCCACGGGTGTTGGTCCTCCGCTGGGTCGTTCAGGAGTCGAGCGATGGGATCGCCACCGCGGCAGGCTCCATCGGTGCAGGTCGTCGGCGTGCGGGATCAGCTTGACGGTTGATTGTTGCGGACATGCAAAGAATCCATAAAAGCATCCCGGCTGCCCTCCCACCAGGCCCGTAGATCGACTTACGGTCTGCGGAGCCCGCGGCCCCGATCGGGCCGCGACCGACCGGAGGAATGAAAACCGATGCGCAGAACCACCGTGATCGCCATCGCCGCAGCCCTGTCGGCCACCCTGGCGGTGAGCGGCTGCGACTCCTCCGACGGGGACGGAAAGGCGCCCAGGAAGCAGGCGGCGCCCAAGGCCGACGGGCAGAGCATCAACGTCCACCCGGCGAGCGACCTGAAGCAGGGCGGGTCACTGCGGTTCGGTATCGATCAGTGGATCACGCAGTACAACATCAACCAGGTCGACGGCCAGCAGGGCGATGCCCAGGACATCATCAGGGCCGTACTTCCGGACCTCTTCGACTCCGACGCCAAGGGCGCGATCCACGCCAACCCCGACTTCCTCGTCTCGGCGAAGGTCACCTCGACCAGCCCCCAGGTAGTGGAGTACGACCTCAACCCGAAGGCCACGTGGTCCGACGGGAAGCCGCTGAGCTGGCAGGACTTCCAGGCCCAGTGGAAGGCGCTGAACGGCTCGGACGAGGCTTTCGAGGCCGTCGACACCTCGGGCTACGACCAGATCTCCAAGGTCGAGCAGGGGACCGGCGCCCACGGCGTGAAGATCACCTTCTCCTCGCCGTACGCCGACTGGCAGCGCCTCTTCGACCCGCTGTACCCGGCCTCGTACATCGACACCCCGGAGAAGTTCAACAAGGGCTGGTCGCAGAAGGCCGTCGTCACGGGCAGCTCCTTCAAGGTCGGCACGTACGACAAGACCGCGCAGACCGTCACCCTCGTTCCCGACCCCAAGTGGTGGGGGAACAAGCCGAAGCTGGACACCATCGTCTACCGCGTCCTGGACTCCGCGGCGTCGACCGAGGCGTACCTCAACAAGGAGACCGACCAGACGACCGCCCTGCTCCCCGAGGACTACAAGCGCCTCGTCAAGGACCCGGACACCGACATCAGGCGGGGTGCGCGCTGGGACGAGGTACACATCACGCTCAACGGCGGCCGCGGCCCGCTGAAGGACGTGGCGGTGCGCAACGCCGTCCAGGCGGCGATCAACCGGGCGGGCGTCAACGAGAGCTTCAGCAAGGACCTCTCCTTCGAACTGAAGCCGCTGAACAACCACTTCTTCATGCCGAACCAGCAGGGGTACCAGGACAACTCCAGCGAGTTCGACACGTACGACCCCGAGAAGGCGAAGAAGCTCCTGGACTCGGCGGGCTGGAAGGACCAGGGCGAGGGCAAGCCGCGCACCAAGGACGGC
The DNA here is from genome assembly GCF_036013915.1 of Streptomyces sp. NBC_00464. Classification (NCBI taxonomy): domain Bacteria; kingdom Bacillati; phylum Actinomycetota; class Actinomycetes; order Kitasatosporales; family Streptomycetaceae; genus Streptomyces; species Streptomyces sp. NBC_00464. The sequence goes on from NZ_CP107899.1 coordinate 2,155,240, forward strand.
AAGCAGCTCGCGCTCGACTACACGCTGAGCGCGGGGTCCACGTCCTCCGCGACGGACCAGGCCGAGCTGGTGCAGCAGATGCTCGGCGCGGTCGGCATCAAGGTGGACATCAAGAAGGTCCCGGCGAACGACTACTTCAACAAGTTCGTCAACACCGGCAACTTCGACATCGTCAGCTTCCGTAACGTCGACGCCGTCTACCAGACGATGCTCACCCCGGTCTTCATCAGCCCCAAGGGCAAGAACCTCTTCCAGAACTTCGGCTCGGTCGGCTCCCCGAAGATCGACGGACTGCTGAAGAAGGCCGCCGGCACCACCGACCACGCCGAGGCCGTCAAGCTGTACAACGAGGCCGATGCCGAGATCTGGAAGCTCGGTCACTCCATCGAGCTCTACCAGCGCCCGCAGATCACCGCGGTCCGCAAGGGGCTGGCCAACTACGGCGCGTTCGGTCTGGCCGACACGGACTACACCAAGGTCGGCTGGCTCAAGTAACCGCACCCTGCGCCCACTCCACCACGTCCCGCACCAGCGGCATCCCGTCCTCCGCAGCTCCGGGGGGCGGGGGCACCAGTGCGTACGACAGGGCGAGCCGCAGGGCGAGCTCGCAGGTCACGGCCAGGGCCGCCGGATCGTGCGGCGGGCGCCCCTCCTCCAGGGCGGCCACCGCACGGTCCCGGACCTGGCCGAGCAGCTCGGCGGGGGTCGGCAGCCCGGCGTCGGCCCGGCGCTGCGCGGGCACGACGGACGCGGGGCGTCGCAGCGAGGGAACGGGGCGGGGTAACCGCTCACCCCAGCAGCCCGTGAGCAACCCCCTGACCAGGGCGCTCGCCCGTACGGCACGGACGGTCCAGGCAGCGGTGGCGGCCAACCGGTCACCCGTGCCGCCGGCGGATCCCAGGGCCCGCTCGACACCGGCCAGATAGAGGTCGGCGGCCCGGCGGGCCAGGGCCCTGGCCAGTCCGTCCTTGCTGCCGAACTCGTTGTAGAGGGTCTGCCGGGACACCCCCGCGGCCGCGGCCACATCGACCATGCGTACGGCCGGCCAGGGCCGGACGGTCAGCGCCGCGTGGGCGGCGTCCAGCAGTGCGTCCCGCGCTGTCGGCATCGTCGCCTCCCACGCCTAGGGCCTCTCGTTTCAGAGTTGAGGCGCTCCCCCGGACTGTCAAGAGTTCAAGCGGGCACCGGGGCCCTGTGGCTCCGTACACCTGCGGTGGATACTGTGACGGCATGCCCGACTACCACGATGATCTGCGCCTCGCCCACGTGCTGGCGGACGCCGCCGACGCGACGACGATGGACCGGTTCAAGGCTCTCGACCTCAAGGTCGAGACCAAACCGGACATGACGCCGGTGAGTGAGGCCGACAAGGCCGCCGAGGAGCTGATCCGCGGCCACCTCCATCGGGCACGGCCGCGCGACGCGATCCTGGGCGAGGAGTACGGGATCGAGGGGACGGGTCCGCGCCGCTGGGTGATCGACCCGATCGACGGCACCAAGAACTACGTGCGCGGCGTGCCGGTCTGGGCGACGCTGATCTCGCTGATGGAGGCCGGCGAGGACGGGTTCCAGCCGGTGGTCGGCGTGGTGTCCGCGCCCGCGCTGCAGCGGCGCTGGTGGGCGGCGAAGGGGGCGGGTGCGTTCACCGGCCGCAGCCTGACCTCCGCGAGCCGGCTGCACGTCTCGAACGTGGAGCGCATCGCGGACGCCTCGTTCGCGTACTCCTCGCTGACCGGCTGGGAGGAGCAGGGCCGGCTGGACGGCTTCATGGACCTGACCCGGGCCTGCTGGCGCACCCGTGGGTACGGGGACTTCTGGCCGTACATGATGGTCGCCGAGGGTTCGGTCGACATCTGTGCCGAGCCGGAGCTCTCGCTCTGGGACATGGCGGCGAACGCGATCATCGTCCAGGAGGCGGGGGGCCGGTTCACCAGCCTGGACGGGGTCAGCGGACCGGGTGGCGGCAATGCCGCGGCCTCGAACGGAACGCTCCACCACGAACTGCTCGGGTATCTGAACCAGCGCTACTGACCGTGCCGGGACCGGCCTGCCCGGTCCCGAGCAGGCATACGGAACCGACGAGGGGCGTGCCGCACCACCGCACGCCCCTCGAATGATCTCCGCTCCCCCTTGTTGCCGTCCCCCATCGGTGCAACTCTGAGAGTCCCCCCACTTGTGAACTTGTGAATCGGCTCACAGAGTCGCTTCACGAAGGAGGTGGCTCCTTTCATGCTCGTCCGCGACGCCATGAGCACGATGGTCCTCACCATCGGCCCGACCCACACCCTCCGTCAGGCCGCCCGGCTGATGTCGGCGCGCCGGATCGGAGCAGCCGTCGTCCACGACCCGGACACCTGCGGGCTCGGCATCATCACCGAGCGCGACATCCTCAACGCGGTCGGATCGGGGCAGGACCCCGATGTCGAGACCGCTTCCACCCACACGACGACCGATGTGGTCTTCGCCGCACCCACCTGGACCCTGGAGGAGGCCGCCGAGGCCATGACGCACGGCGGCTTCCGGCATCTGATCGTGCTGGACGCCGACGGGCCGGTCGGCATCGTCTCGGTGCGCGACATCATCCGCTGCTGGGCACCGGCCCGGCGTCATCCGGTGGAGCTGGCCGTCTGAGGGGCCGCACGGACGAACGGCCGGCCCCCGAGCACGGGGAACCGGCCGACCGTCGGAACGGAGGAACCTAGCTGCGCAGAGCCTGGACGGCCGCCTCCAGCCGCTTGCCGAAGTCACCGTCGGCCTGGCGGAAGTTGTTGATCGCGCGCTCGGCGATGTCCTCGCGCGAGACCTTCGCTATGAACCCCGCGAGGTTGTCGATCAGCCGGCTCTTCTCGTCCTCGGAGTAGAGCCGGTAGAGGTTCCCGGCCTGCACGAAGTCGTTGTCCTCGGCGTGGCTCGGCGCCTCGTGGGCACCCGTGCCGCCCGTGACCTGAGTGGCCTCCCACAGGGGGCGGTCGGTCTGGACCGGTCCGCCGAAGCTGTTCGGCTCGTAGTTCTTCGCGCCCTTGTGGCGGCCGTCGTACAGGTACCCGTCACGGCTGTTGGTGCGTGCCTCGGTGGCGTGCGGGCGGTTGACCGGCAGGTGGTCGGCGTTGATCCCGACGCGGTAGCGGTGCGCGTCGCCGTACGCGAAGAGACGGCCCTGGAGCATCTTGTCCGGGGACGGACCGATGCCGGGCACGAAGTGGGCGGGACTGAAGATCGACTGCTCGGTCTCGGCGAAGATGTTCTCCGGGTTCCGGTTGAGCTCCAGCTTGCCTATCTCGACCGGCGGGTAGTCCTCGTGAGGCCACACCTTGGTGAGGTCGAACGGATTGAACCGGTACGTCGCCGCCTCGGCCGCAGGCATGATCTGGACCTGCACGGTCCAGGACGGGAACTCACCCCGTTCGATGGACTCACGCAGATCGCGCTGGTGGCTGTCCGGGTCCTCGCCGGCGAGCTTGTTGGCCTCGTCCTGGGTGAGGTTCTTGATGCCCTGGTCGGTCTTGAAGTGGTATTTGACCCAGAAGACCTCGCCGGCCTCGTTGCTCCACTGGTAGGTGTGCGAGCCGTAGCCGTTCATGTGGCGGAGCGTGGCCGGGATCCCCCGGTCACCGAAGAGCCAGGTCACCTGGTGGGTGGACTCGGGCGACAGACCCCAGAAGTCCCAGACGTTGTCCGCCTCCTGCGAGCCCGTGTACGGGTCACGCTTCTGGGTGTGGATGAAGTCGGGGAACTTGATGGCGTCCTTGATGAAGAACACCGGGGTGTTGTTGCCGACGAGGTCGTAGTTGCCGTCCTCGGTGTAGAACTTCAGCGCGAAACCGCGCGGGTCGCGCACCGCGTCGGCCGAGCCGAGGTTGCCGGCGACCGTGGAGAAGCGCAGGAAGGTCTCGGTCTGCTTGCCGACCTCGGAGAGGAACTTCGCCCGCGTCCACTGCGAGACGTCACGGGTCAGCGTGAAGGTGCCGTACGCACCGGCACCGCGGGCGTGCACGATGCGCTCCGGAATGCGCTCACGGTTGAAGTGCGCGAGCTTCTCCAGCAGCGACTGGTCCTGCACCAGGACCGGACCGCCGATGCCCGCCGTCTGGCTGTTCTGGTTGTCGGCGACCGGTGCGCCGGCCTCCGTGGTGAGCGGTCCCTGTGTCACGTGCGCCTCCTGCGTGGTTCCTGCACATTCGCCATGCCGTCGAGCCGTCATGGCGAGCACAGCCTGTCCTGCCCCTATGTCGTATCCGATCCTACAATGGACTAAGTCCAAGTCAAGGCAGCATCCAAAGCCACACCCGTTCGGGATCCGCATCCCCCGCTGTTAGGCTTGCGCCATGAGTGACCTGCTGGAACGACTTCGTGGACGCGGCTGGCGCATGACTGCGCAGCGGCGCGTCGTGGCCGAGGTTCTCGACGGGGATCACGTGCACCTGACAGCCGACGAGGTCCACGCACGGGCCGTCGCCAAGCTGCCCGAGATCTCCCGCGCCACCGTCTACAACACCCTGGGCGAGATGGTGACCCTCGGCGAGGTCATCGAGGTCTCCACCGACCGCCGGGCCAAGCGTTACGACCCGAACGCACACCGCCCCCACCACCACCTGGTCTGCGCGAAGTGCGGCGCCATCCGCGACGTGCACCCGGCGGGCGACCCGCTCGCGGACCTGCCGGCCGGAGAGCGTTTCGGCTTCATGATCTCCGGCGTCGAGATGACGTACCGCGGGATCTGCCCGAACTGCGCCGCGGCCGCCTGACCCCCACCACTCCCCCGCCCTCACCGGACGTTCCGGTGGGGGCGTTCCGCATGGGCCCGGACGCCCCTGCGGCACACCCTCTTGCGCACACTCCCCGCGCACCCCCTTCCCGAATCTGACGGGTCGTCATATCGTCATCGGCGATCACAGCCGCCCACGCGACGGCTGCGCACCTCGATGTGTACGAGGAGAGACCCGTGGGAGACCCGCACCCGAACCCACCCCAGGCAACCGCGCCACCGACCACCGCCCCCAAGCTCCACGCCCGCGCGCTCTCCCGCTCCTTCGGGCGGGGCACCAAGGCTCTGGCAGCCCTCGGCCCCGTCGATCTCGACATCGCGCCGGGTGAGTTCACCTGCATCGTCGGACCGTCCGGCTGCGGCAAGTCCACCCTGCTGAGGATCGCGGCCGGGCTCCTGCGCCCCAGCGCCGGGGAACTGTCCATCCGTACGACATCGCCCCGCCCGGCCGCGATGATCTTCCAGGACTACGGGATCCATGACTGGAAGACCGTCCTCGCCAACGTCCGCTTCGGCCTCGACATCCAGCGCACGCCCCGCCGGGTGGCCGACGCCAGGGCGCGCGACTGGCTGGACCGGCTGGGCCTCGCCGACTTCGCCGGCGCCTATCCCGCCGAGCTCTCCGGCGGGATGCGCCAGCGGGTGGCGATCGCCCGCGCGCTCGCCGTCGAGCCCGAGATCCTGCTCATGGACGAGCCGTTCGCGGCGCTCGACGCACAGCTGCGCACGATCATGCAGGACGAACTGCTCGACCTCACCCAGACCACCCGCACCACCACCCTGTTCATCACCCACAGCCTGGAGGAGGCGATCGTGCTCGGGGACCGGGTCCTCGTGATGTCCGCCAGACCGGGCCGGATCATCGCCGAGCACCGCCCGCCGTTCGCCCGGCCGCGCACCGGTGGCATCCGCTCGACACCCGAGTTCACCGCGCTGAAGAGCGAGTTGTGGGAACTGCTGCGCGGCGAGGTCGGCGGAGAGGCGGCGACGGTATGAGCACAGCCGTGAAGTCCACGAGCGTCGAGGAACAGGTCCTGGTCCGCAGGCCGGGTCCGCAGGAACTCCATCCCGTACGCACCCACCGCAGGCGCCGCACCCTGGAGATCGCGCTCGCCGTCGCCGTACCGCTGCTCCTGGTGCTGCTGTGGCAACTGGCCGCCGCCAGGTCCTGGATCGACGACCGCGTCTACCCCGCGCCCTCCACCATTCTGGCCGACGGCTGGGACCGTGCGGCCGACGGCGATCTGTGGCCGGACGTGTGGGCCACGCTCAAGCGGGTTCTCGGCGGCTATGCGATCGGCACGGTCGCGGGCTACGCCCTCGGCCTGCTGATGGGTTCGCTCGCACTCGTCCGGGCCGCGCTGGAACCGCTGCTCGACGCCCTGTACGTCGTACCGAAACTGGCGCTCCTGCCCGTCTTCCTCAATATGTTCGGCCTCGGCGAAGGGCCGCAGATCGCCTTGGTCGCCGCCACCGTCTTCTTCTTCGTCTGGATCTCGACGATGGCGGCCGTGCTCGCCGTTCCGTCCGGTCACCGGGACGCCGGGCAGGTGTTCGGCGCCTCGCCCTGGCAGATGTTCCGGCACATCCTGCTGCCCGCCTCGCTCCCCGCCGTCCTGGTCGGTGCGCGGATCGCGGCGGGAGTGGCGGTGCTGGTCATCGTCGCCTCGGAGCAGATCGCGGCGGCCGACGGGCTGGGACACCTGATCTTCGACTCCCGCGCCCTGTTCCAGAACGACGTGATGTTCGTCGGCATCGTCTGTGTGGCGGTGCTCGGCGTCGTCTTCTCCGAAGTGGTGCGGATCGCGGGCCGGCTGCTCACCCCGTGGGCCCCGCGCGACCGCGGCCGCAGTCAGTCGTGAACGGCTCCACCCGCTCCCCTTACGGAGGAACTGTGCGTACACGTACCCCCTTCACCTGCACCGTTGTGCTCGTGGCGGCGTCACTGCTCGGCGCGGCAGGCTGCGCCGGGAACGACACCTCGGACGACGCCGACGCCGCTGCCGCCGCACCGCGCACCGTCAAACCGGTCGCCGGCTGCGGCACCGGCGGCTGGACCGATCCCTCGGATCTCGCGCCCGGCCGCAAGCCCGCCCGCTGCGACAAGGGCGCTCCGGCCCCCCAACCCCTCGCGAAGAAGCGGAAGATCACCGTCGCCACCGGCACCCTGAGCGCGGAGTACGTCGCTCCGCTCCAGGTCGCGGTCGCCAAGGGCGAGTTCGAGAAGGAGGGTCTCGACGTCTCCCTGAAGGTGCTCCCCACCCCGGACGCCCTGCCCCTGCTCGCCAAGGGGGACGTCGACGCGCAGTGGGCGGCTCCCGAGGCCGCGGTGATGAACGGCATCAACGGCGGCTTCGCCATCAAGTGGGTCGCGGGAAACTTCTCCCCCGACCCGGCCTCGAAGAGCGGCCTGTGGGTACGCCTCAAGGACGGAGAGAGCGCCGATCACGTGGACATGGCGGGGCGGAAGCTCGGCACGATGATCGGCAAGGGCTCGGTGATCGCGTATCCGATGGACACCTCACTGAAGAAGCACGGCGGCGGCCTCGACAAGATCAGCTTCCAGCAGCTCGGCTCCGCGGACGTGCTCACGGCCCTGCAGAACGGCGGCGTGGACTCCGCCTGGCTGCTCGACCCGATCTGGCGGAAGGTGGACGGCGACAAGAAGTACGCCTTCCTCGGCGGCCAGCCGGTGGGAGAACCGCTCGGCGGGCTGCTCTTCGGGCCCAACCTGCTGAACAAGGACCCGGACGCGGGCGTCGCCTTCCTCAGGGCCTACATCCGCACGGTGAACACCTACTTCGCGGGCGACTACAAGTCCGATCCCGCCTTCGTCACCGAACTGGCCGGGCTGATGAAGACCGATGAGGCCACCCTGCGGTCGACACCGTCGATGCGGATGGACTGGGAGATCCGCAAGGGCACGACGGACCGGCTGCAGAAGGCGTACGCCGACTCGGGCGTCTCGGAGGGCGCTCCGGTGCCCGAGGACAAGGCCGTGGACCGGGCGATGTACGGGGAAGCGGTGGGCCACAAGCCCTGAGCCGGGGGCACGGAGGCACGCGGTATGCACAGAGGGCCGGATCCTCGAAAGGATCCGGCCCTCTGTCTTCAGTAGCGGGGACAGGATTTGAACCTGCGACCTCTGGGTTATGAGCCCAGCGAGCTACCGAGCTGCTCCACCCCGCGTCGTTGTGATTGCAACTCTACGTCACGCCCTGGACCAGCGCAAATCCCTTTCATCGGGGCCCGGCGGGCCTCCCGGAGCCCCCTCAGCAGGCGACTCGGCAGGCCCACTCAGGAGAGGCCCCGGAGGCTGCCGCTACGCGGTCAGCTCCTGGTGCAGTGCCTCGCGCAGCCGCGCCGCCCGCTCCGAGACCTCCGCGGGCCCCAGCTCGACGGCCCGCGCACACCACCGCTGCCCCTCGGTGAGCTCACCGCGGCGCGCGGCCAGCAGGGCCAGGCGCAGGGCGGCCCGCCCGTGTCCGTCGTCGGCGGCACGGCTCCACCACAGGGCGGCCTCACGCTCACTGCCCTCGCGGGCCAGCAGCAGTCCGAGGTTGAAGGCCCCGTTGCGGCTGCCCGCCTCGGCCGCCGCCCGGTACCAGCGGGCGGCGCTCTCCACGTCTCCCCGGGCCGCGGCGAGCATGCCGACGCGCACCTGGGCGCGGCGGTGCCCCTGCTCGGCGGCGCGCTCGTACCACTCCTCGCACTCGGTCTTGTCCGGCATGGCCTCACCGAGCGCGGGCGGACCGGGCGGCGGCCGGCGCGCGTCCAGCAGCCCGGCCAGCCGGAAGGCGGCCTCCGCGCTGCCGCCGCCCGCCGCGCAGCGCAGGTGGCGCTCGGCCTCGCGCTCCTGGCCGTGGTGCAGCAGCGCCATGCCCACCTGGAGCGCCGCCTCGGTGTGGCCGGCCGCCGCGGCACGCTCGTACCAGAGCAGGGCCGTACGGTCCTCGTCCCGCCCGGCGTGCAGGATGCCGAGGTTGAAGGCGGCGTCGACGCTGCCCGCCTCGGCCGCCTTGGAGAACCAGGGCTCCGCACCGGTCGCGTCGCCCGCCTGGAGCAGGAGCACGGCCAGCGCGTTGGCGGCCTCGCGGTGGCCGGCGTAGGCGGCGCGCCGGTACCACTGCTCCGCCTGCGGTGTGCGATCCTGGGCGGCACAGAGCAGCCCGAGGTTGTACGCGCCGTTGACGTCGCCCGCGTCCATCGCCGCGCGGTACCAGCGCTCGGCGGTCTGCTGCTCGCCCCGGGCCGCGTGCAGCGCACCGAGTGCGTTGGCGGCGTTGCCGTCGCCGTCCTGGGCGGCGCGCAGCCACCACACGGCGGCGCTCTCCTGGTCCCCCGCGTCGCGCAGCAGGAAGCCGAGCGCGCAGGCGGCCCGCGCCTCACCGGCCTTGGCGGAGATGAGGTACCAGCGGCCGGCCTCCTTGAGCTCGCCGCGCTGTTCGAGGATGGCGCCGAGGTGCAGAGCGGCACGCCGGTGTCCGCGGGCGGCCGACTGCCGGTACCACTGCTCGGCCTCGCCCACGCGTCGCGCGTCGGGGCCGGCGACCGGGCTGTCGTCCTTGCGCGCCACGGGCCCGCGCACTCCGGCGCCGGCCTCGGTCTCGGGTCCGGTACGGGGACCCAGGCCGGGGCGGCCGAACGCGTCGTGAGCGCCGTCCTTCGCGTTGCGCTCCAGCATGCGGGCCAGCCGGTACGCCGCCTCGCGGTGTCCCTGCTCGGCGGCGGCGCGCAGCCAGCGCTCGGCGCCGACGTCGCTGCGGTGTTCCAGCAGGTCTGCGAGGGCGTACGCCCCCAGCGCGTGGCCCTGCTCGGCGGACTGCCGCAGCCAGTACTCGGCGCCGGGCTCGTCACCGCGCTCGCGGTAGTGGCGGCCCAGCGCGTGCGCGGCGGCGGCGGAACCGGCGACGGCCGCGATCCGCCACCAGCCGGCCGCCTCGTCCGCGTATCCGCGCTGGTGCAGGAGGACGCCCAGGTTGTTGGCCGCGGCACGGTCGCCGTCGGCGGTGGCCGCGCGCAGATAGGACTCGGCGCCGCTCAGGTCGCCCCGGCGCAGCAGCAGTGCGCCGAGCACGCTCATCGAGGTGGTGTCCCCGGCGTCGGCGGCACGGCGGTGGCGCGCCTCGCTCTCGGCGTTGTCCGCGCTCGCCGCGGTCTCCGCACTCTCGGCGTTCTCCACGCCGTCGGCGGTCTCTGCGGTCTCTGCACTGTCGACGGTCGCGGCACACTCCGCAGTCTCGGCGGTCTCGATGTGGTCGTTGTACTGCGTGACGGCATCAGCAAATGCCACATCCGCTACATTTTCCGCCGGATGGACGCGCTGATGCACAAACCGCCCTGTCTCCAACAGAGTTGCCCTGTCCCCCATAAATACCATCGTCGCACCACCCGCAACCCGCGTACACCTGGTATATCGCGGCCAGTGAGGTCACTTCAGCGTTTTGTCGACATGCCCACAGAGAGACAAGTCAAACACGCTCGTGCCCAACTCGCGCTCCACGAACCGCACTTCACGCAGACTGCACAAAAAAGTCACCACGGCATGACGAAGGCCCGGATCCCCTGGAGGATCCGGGCCTTCGTCTTTCAGTAGCGGGGACAGGATTTGAACCTGCGACCTCTGGGTTATGAGCCCAGCGAGCTACCGAGCTGCTCCACCCCGCGTCGTTGTGTTCAAACCGTACCACGACGCGGGGATGAAGCTTTACCGAGTTACTCAGCCGCCGCTGTCGGCACTGGCCGACGCCGCCGGCTTCTTCGATTCGTCCGCCGTGCTCGGGCTGCCGGACTTGGGCTGGGCGGCGGCTGCCCGCTCCAGCGCGTCCTGCAGCTCGTCCTGGGCCTTGCCGTAGGCGGTCCAGTCCTGTTCCTTCAGGGCCGTCTCACCTGCCGTGTAGGCCTTCTGCGCATCGGCGATCGCCTTCTTCAGCGCGGCATCACCGGTGGCCGGCGGCTCCGTGGTGTCACCAGGCGGTTCCGTGGTGTCGCCCGGTGGCTCGGCCGTATCGGAGCCGTCCACCCCGAAGACCGCGTTGAGCGCCTCCCCGAGACTGTTCTCGAAGACGATCTTCGATCCGTACGAGGCGGCAACCTTGCGCAGCAGCGGATAGTTCTGCGTGCCACCGCGCGTGTACACCGGCTCGATATAGAGGAAGCCCCCTTCGAGCGGCACGGTGAGCAGGTTGCCGTACTCGATGTCGGAGTCGGTTCCCTTGAGGTTTCTCACGAACTCGGCGACGTCGTCGTTGCCGTTGAGCTCACTCTGTACCTGGCCGGGGCCCTTCACCGTGGTGGTGACTCTGAGCAGTCTTATCGTGCCGTAGTCCTTGCTGGCGGCATCGGCGTCGACCGCCATGAACGCCCCGAGGTCGGGTCGCCCCTTGGGGGTGAACGTCGTCGTCAGCGAGAACTTCTGAGCCGTCTGATCCGGCATCTTTATGCTCAGGTAGTACGGCGGAACGGCGCCGGACTCCTTGTTGGTCGGGTCGTCCGGGACCTGCCACGCGTCACTGCCGCTGTAGAACTGCGCGGGGCTCGTGACGTGGTAGCGGGTGAGCAGCTCGCGCTGCACCTTGAACAGGTCCTGCGGGTAACGCAGGTGGTCCATGAGGTCCTGCGGAATGTCCGCCTTGGCCTTCACGGTCCCCGGGAACGCCTTGCGCCAGGTCTTGAGAACCGGGTCCTCGGTGTCCCACTCGTACAGCGTGACCTTGCCGTCGTACGCGTCGACGGTGGCCTTCACCGAGTTGCGGATGTAGTTGACCTGGTTCTGCTGGGCGACGACCGCGCGCTGGTTGGTGGTCAGCGAGTCGGCCGTGGTGTCACCGAGCGTCGTGCGCGAGGCGTACGGGTAGCCGTTGGTCGTGGTGTAGGCGTCGACGACCCACTGGATCTTCCCGTTGACCACGGCCGGGTAGGCGTCGCCGTCGATGGTCAGCCATGGGGCGACCGCCTCGACGCGCTCCTTCGGGGTGCGGTTGTAGAGGATCCTCGAACCCTCGCCGATGGCTCCCGAGTACAGGATCTGCGGTTCGCTGAACGCCACCGCGTAGGCGGCGCGGTTGAACGCGCTGGAGAGGCTGACGCCGCTCTTGCCCTTGTAACTGGTGGTCTTCTCGCCGTCCTCCTCGTAGTCGAGCTCCTTCTGGGGCCCGCCGACGATGGAGTACTGCTCGGTCTTCTCGCCGTAGTAGATCTCCTGCTGGTACTTGCCCAGCTCGCCGGTGGTCGGCAGGCCGGACTCGGTGAAGTCGGGAGATCCCTTCGGGTTCTTGCCTGTGGTGGTGCCCCGGGCTGCGATCGCGCCGTAGCCGTGGGTGTAGGTGAAGTGGTCGTTGATCCAGTTGCGCTTGGGGATGCCCTGGAGGTTGAGCTCGCGCAGACCGATGACCGTGTCCTGCTCCTTGCCGGCCGCGTCCTTGTAGCGGTCGACGTCCAGCGTCTTGGGGAACTGGTAGTAGTTCCTCTTCTGCTGGAGCTGCTGGAAGGCCGGAGAGACGACGTTGGGGTCCATCACCCGGTAACTGGCCGCGGCATCCGCGCTGGCACGGAGCTTCGCGTCGTCGTCCGTGGTGGACTTGCCCGCGTAGTCGGTGACCTTGGCGTCATCGATGTCGTAGGCGTCACGCGTGGCCTTGATGTTCTTCTGGATGAACGGGGCTTCCTTGGCCTGCTCGTTCGGCTGGACCTGGAACTTCTGCACGATCGCCGGGTAGAGCCCGCCGATCAGGATCGCGGAGAGGACCATCAGCCCGAACCCGATCACCGGGAGCTGCCAGGTGCGGCGCCAGAGCGTCGCGAAGAACAGCACGGCGCAGATCGCGGCGATGCAGAACAGGATGGTCTTCGCCGGCAGATAGGCGTTGGCGTCGACGTACCGCAGGCCCGTCCAGTTGTCCGTGGCCTTGAAGTCGCTGGACTTCACGGCCAGCCCGTAGCGGTCGAGCCAGTAGGCCACGGCCTTCAGCGCGACGAAGATGCCGAGCAGCACCGAGAGATGGCCGGTGGCCGCCCCCGTCGCCCGCGCGCCGGGGCTGGTGATGCGCAACCCGCCGTACAGGTAGTGGGTCAGCGCGGCGGCGATCAGCGAGAGCACCGTCGCCGCGAAGCCGAAGCCCAGCAGGAAGCGGTACCACGGCAGGTCGAAGGCGTAGAAGGACACATCCAGGTGGAACTGGGGGTCCTTCTGACCGAACGACACCCCGTTCACATACATCAGCCAGGTACGCCACTGGCCGGAGGCGGACGCTCCGGCGATCAGACCGACGAGCGCGGTGATCGCGAGCAGCACCCACTTCTTGTACGGGGCGAGGCTCATCCGGTAGCGGTCCAGGCTCTGCTGCTCCAGCGACATCGCGCTCAGCGGCGGCCGGAGCCGGTGCGCGAGCCAGATGTTCACACCGATGGCGACGGCCATCAGCAGTCCGAAGACGAGGAACAGCCCGATCTTGGTCCACAGAGTGGTGGTGAAGACGGATGAGAACCCGACCGACCTGTACCAGAGCCAGTCCGTCCAGAACCCGGAGAACATGACGAACGCCATGGCGAGGACCGCCAGGACGCCCAGTGTCATGAGCAGGGTTCGGGCGCGCCGGGACGGGCGGCCGACTCTGATCCGTGGCCCGGTCGGGCCTCCGCCGCGGTCCGGCATCTGGAAAGCCAACGTGCGCACCTCAAAGTTCGCGGTCGTGTGGAGCGGGCCCAGCGATCGTAGAGCCCACCTATGCAACTTACTGAGGCTTTACCTAGTTCCCGTTCCGGGGGCGGAAGGAGGCAGGATGTTGTCCATGCCCAACGTTTCCCCCTCAGGCCCTCCGATGGCCGCGAGCCCGCTCACCGTCGCCGTGCTCGAAATCGACGAGTACATCTCCGGCCTCGGCTGGGACCAGCCCGCCCGGCTCTTCGCCCTTGTCGACACCGCACGGCTGCGGGTCCAGGAGCCGGGCCTCGCCGCTCAGCTCGGCCTCGACGACGACGGCTCGAAGACCGCCGCACTCACCCCTATCGAGCAGGAGGAGCTTCCCGCAGGTACCGCACTGGACGAGTTCCTCGCCACGATCGCCTGGCCCGACGCGGTCGTCGGGTGCGCGATGACGGTCGAGCGGCTGATGCTGCCGCCGTCCGCCGAGGCCTCCGTACCGGAGGGTCTCAACGACGCCCAGCTGACCAAGTGGGTGGCCAAGCACCCCGACCGGCAGGAGGTGCGGATGACCGTGGCCGTCCTGCGGGACGGCGCCCGCGAGTCCGCCGTACGCCTGCGGGAGAAGGACTCGCCCAACGACGTGCTGACCGGCGCCGGCCTGGTGCCGGGGCTGGCCGAGGCGCTGGCCGCGACCTTCGAGTCCTGACCCCGCCGTCCCGCCCCGGGAGCGCGTTCAGCCTGTCGAGCAGCTCGGCAGTGCGGCCGCGTCCCCGGTGCGGATCTTCTCCAGCGACTTCTTGGCGTCGTCGATGGTCTTGACCCGCACCAGGGTGAGACCGTCCGGGGTGTCGGAGGCGGCCGCCTTGCAGTTCTCGTCGGGTGTCAGGAAGTAGCGCGCGCCGGCGTTGCGCGCGCCGACCAGCTTCATGTTGATCCCGCCGATCGGGCCGACCTTGCCCTTGTCGTCGATCGTCCCGGTGCCGGCGATGAACTTGCCGCCCGTCAGCTGACCCGGGGTCAGCTTGTCGACGATGCCGAGGGAGAACATCAGACCGGCGCTCGGGCCGCCGACGTCGGCAAGCTTGATGTCGATCTCGAACGGGAAGGTGTGGTCCGTCCCCGCCTGGATGCCGACGATCGCGCGGTTCTCCTTGGGGGCCTTCTCCGTGGTGATGGTGATCTTCTCGGTGCCCTCGGGCTCCTTGCCGGCCTTCTCGGCCGCCGCCGCGGTCTTGGCGGGGATGACCGTGAAGGTGACGTCCTGGCCGGGCTTGTGCTTGGTGACGAGCTTCGCCACGTCCTCGGGCTGCTTGACCGCTGCACCGTCGACGGCCTTGATCACGTCGCCCGCGTGCAGCTTGCCCTGTGAGGGACTGTCCTTGATGACCGTGGAGACCACGACCCGTGACGACACCGGGATCCCCAGCTCGGTGAGGGCCGCGACCTTGGCGCTCTCCTGGGACTGGCTGAACTCCTCGGCGTTCTCCTGCGTCGACTGCTCCTCGGTCTTGCCGTCCGGGTACAGCGTGTCGTGCGGCACGACCACACTGTCGTGGCCCAGCCATCCGTAGACGGCCTCGACAAGGTTCATGTGGTAGTCGGCGCCGGTGACCCTGACCGTCGTCATGTTGAGGTTGCCGGAGGTCTCGTACGTCTTGTGCCCGGTGATCTGCAGGACGGGCGCGCCGTCGACCTTGCCGAGTGTGTTCACGGTCGGCCCGGGGGACATCTCCGAGTACGGCACTTTAATCAGCACGCCTGCGCAGAGCAGCGCGATCAGGATCAGGGTGGAGGCGAGCATCGTCGCGGTGCGGCGTGGCATGGAACGACAGTACGGGAAACGCCTGTCAGTGCACCGCCGGGGCCGGTCCGTACGTGGGCCGCGACCGGGCGCGGCAAGGGCTCCGGGCGGCAGAGGCGAAGGCCACGGACGGCGGATTGGCGACTGCGTACGACCGGCGCGGCGTCAGACGTTCGATGTCTGCTCGACCGGCTCGGAAGTGGAGTGTGAACGCTCCATCGCTTCACGGAACCTGGCGTAACCGGCGAGCTCGGTGACGTCACCGGTCGTGCGATTACGGGCAGCCCAGCTCCCCCATATCGCAGCGCCGAACGCAGCGAAAAGCGGAATCAACAACCAGGCGAGTGCTGCCATGACGACCTCCCTGCCTCATGAGCAACCGCAACCGAATGATCAGCAGATTAACCATCTGCACGACCAACGCTCATGGCAGGGGTGTGGTTACGCAAATCGGGGTGGATTTCCGCCTGCGCGGTTTGCGCTCAGCAGGCGCCGACCCACTCCTCCGTGCCGTCGGAGAAACGCTGATGCTTCCAGATCGGAACCTCGTGCTTGAGGTCGTCGATGAGCTTGCGGCAGGCCTCGAAGGCCTCGGCGCGATGCGGGCAGGAAACCGCCACCACCACCGCGAGATCGCCCACCTCCAGTTCACCCACCCGGTGGATGGCGGCCAGTGCCCGGACCGGGAACCCGGCGACGACCTTCTCCGCCACCCGGCGCATCTCGTCCTGCGCCGAGGGGTGGCACGAGTAGCCCAGCGCCCCGACGTCCTGGCCGCTGTCATGGTTGCGCACGGTGCCGACGAAGAGGGCGGTGCCGCCCGCCGCTGCGTCGCCGACGGCACGGAAGACCTCGTCCACGGACAGCGGTGTGTCGCGGATCTCCAGCAGCCGGATGGGGTCCTGTGCTGCCTGCTCGCCGGGGTGGTCATACGTGGGTGCCATGGCACCCATCGTGCCGTACCGCTCCGGCATCACGGAATACGGCTTTCACCCGGCGGGGCGCCGGGCGCCTTGGAGCCTCCTACAGCCGCCGGCCCCGGAGCCACCGCGTGGCGGGTGCCCGCCGGACGGACTCCGGGCCTCTCCGGGCGGTCAGTGCCTGTCAGCCCTGCCTGTACTTGTCAGCCCTGCCTGTGTCCCCCCAGCCTGCGCCTGCCCGCCCCGTCCGGGTCTAGAAGCGGCGGCGGGCCTTGCGTGCGCGGCGTACCAGGGCCGCGGTACCGAGCAGTGCCACGGTCGCACCGGCGGCCCCGGCCGCGGTCGCGTCCTTGCGGCCGAGCCGGCGGCCGGCGACGGTGTGACGCCCCTCGACCTCTTCGAGGAGTGCCGCGAGCACCTCCTCGTTGGTCCAGCTCGGACGCCACCCCACATCGTGCAACCGGCTCACGCTCACCACCCAGGGATGCATCGTGTACGCCAGGTCGCCCGCCGGCGACGGGGTCAGGCCGATCCGGTGCAGCCGGGCCGCCGCGCCGAGCGCGACGGCCGAGGGCAGCTCCATCCGGCGGACGCCGCTGAGCTCCTCGACCTCCGCCTGCTCGAGCCAGCCGTCGCAGCCGACCGCGAACTCCCCGTCGATCTTCTCCAGCGCGGCGTACTCCAGCGCCGTGACCAGGTCGTCGACGTGGCAGAACTGCCACGTGGGGCGCGATCCGGCGACGACCAGGAGCCGCGGCGACTCGAAGTAGCGGGTCAGCGCCGTGTCCGTACCGCCGACGAGCACGGTCGGACGGACCACGGTGACGTGCAGTCCGGGGTGGGCGCGGGGCGCGCGGCGGCCGAGCCGTTCGATCTCCAGCAAATCGCCGACACCGGTCGCCTCGGCCGTGGCGCGCAGCTCGGCGTCCTCGGCGAGCGGGACGTCGTTGTCGGGCAGTGCGCCGTAGACCATCGCCGAGGTGCACAGCACGACGCGATGGACACCGGCGGCCGCGGCCGCGGTCAGCACCGTCTGAGTGCCGCGTACGTTGTACGCGGTACGGGCGGCGGGATCGGTCTCCAGGTCGAGATCGAGCGCCAGGTGCACCACCACGTCGGCGCCGCGCAGCTTCTCCGCGATGGCGGGGTCGCGCACGTCGAGGATGTGCCACGTCGCCTCGGAGACCTCGCCACGACGCTCGTCGATGGCGATGACCTGCTTGATCTCCTCGGAGGCCGCCAGGCCTGCGGTGAGCAGGTCACCGACACCCGTCGCGGCTCCGGTGACGGCCACGACGGGGCCGCGGCTTCTGGAGCGGCTGCGGACGGACTTGTTCTCGGGCTTGTGCTCGGTCGTGTTCTCGGGCGAACGGTCGGCCAGGTTTCGCGCTGCGCGAACCTGTGGATCTGGGGAACTCACCGGGCGTCTCCAGCGGTTGTCTTCAGTACGTACCCGAATGACGCGTACGTACCAGGTGGCGTCCATCCTGCCGCAGGCCGGGAGCAGGCGTAGCACTGAGGCCCCGAGCGGACTTGGTGTCTACGCTGGATGGTGATGTCGGGCAGTCGCCGTCGGTTCGAACCGGCGGCCCTACGAGCCGAGGAAACCCGTGAGTGACACCCCATTCGGATTCGGCCTTCCGCCGGAGGAGCCGGACGACGGCGACAAGGGCAAGAAGAACGACCCCACCGGAGGTGGGCAGGGTTCGGGCGGTCCGGCGAACCCGTTCGGCTTCGGCCCCGGCGCGGGCGGTGACAACCCCTTCGCGGCCATGTTCGGTTCTATGAACCCGAACGACCTGGGCGCCGCCTTCCAGCAGCTCGGTCAGATGCTGAGCTACGAGGGCGGTCCCGTGAACTGGGACATGGCCAAGCAGATCGCCCGCCAGACGGTCTCGCAGGGCACCCCGGATGGCACCAAGGACGCGAGCGTGGGCCCGTCCGAGCGTGCCTCGGTCGACGAGGCGCTGCGCCTGGCGGATCTGTGGCTGGACGGCGTGACGTCACTGCCCTCGGGTTCCGTCTCGACCGTGGCGTGGAGCCGTGCCGAGTGGGTCGAGGCTTCCCTCCCCGCCTGGCAGAAGCTGGTCGACCCGGTGGCCGAGCGTGTCGGCCTCGCCATGGGAGATGTGCTGCCCGAGGAGATGCAGGCGATGGCGGGCCCGCTGATCGGCATGATGCGGTCGATGGGCGGCGCGATGTTCGGCCAGCAGATCGGGCAGGCAGTCGGCGTCCTGGCCGGTGAGGTGGTCGGTTCCACCGATATCGGGCTGCCGCTCGGACCGGCCGGCAAGGCCGCTCTGCTTCCGCTGAACGTCGAGCGGTTCGGCAAGGACCTGAGCGTGCCGCAGGACGAGGTGCGGCTGTACCTGGCCCTGCGCGAGTCCGCTCACCAGCGGCTCTTCGCCCATGTGCCGTGGCTGCGCTCGCATCTGTTCGGCGCGGTCGAGGGCTATGCGCGCGGCATCAAGGTCGACACCAGCAAGCTTGAGGACGTGGTCGGCCAGTTCGACCCGTCAAACCCGGAACAGCTGCAGGACGCCCTTCAGCAGGGCATGTTCCAGCCGGAGGACACACCGGAGCAGAAGGCCGCCCTGGCCCGTCTGGAGACGGCGCTCGCGCTCGTCGAGGGCTGGGTGGACGCCGTCGTGCACGAGGCCGCGAAGTCCCGGCTGACCTCCGCCGACGCACTGCGCGAGACGATGCGCAGGCGCCGCGCCTCCGGCGGTCCCGCCGAGCAGACCTTCGCCACGCTGATCGGACTCCAGCTGCGTCCGCGGCGGCTGCGCGACGCCTCGCGGCTGTGGGCGTCGCTCACGGACGCGCGGGGTCTCGACGGGCGCGACGCACTGTGGGAGCACCCCGACATGCTGCCCACCGCCCATGACCTGGACGATCCGGACGGTTTCGTCCACCACGAGCAGCTGGACTTCTCCGAGCTGGACAAGATGCTCGGCGAGGCGGCCAACGGGCCGCAGAAGCCCGCCCCCGGCACGGACGACGACACCGAGGGCGGACCCGCGGACAGCGACGGCAAGGACGACACCGACAAGTGAGCCTGCACGACGACGCCGTTCTCGTCCTGAAGAACTACCCGGCCGGCGAGGACGGGGCGGACGCCGCCCAGGAAGAACTGCGGCGTGCCTATCTGGACCACCTGGCGCTGCACGCCGACGGCATGTGGAAGGCCTGCGGGGCCGGGCATCTGACGGCCAGCGCCCTGGTCATCGACCCGGAGCGCGGAAAGGTGCTGCTCACGCTGCACCGGAAGCTGCGGATGTGGTTGCAGATGGGTGGCCACTGCGAGCCCGGGGACGCCACCCTGGCCGCCGCCGCGCTGCGTGAGGCGACGGAGGAGTCAGGCATCGCGGGCCTGGTCCTGCTGCCGGGCGGACCGGTGGTCCTGGACCGCCATCCGATCCCCGCACCGTGCCACTGGCACCTGGACGTCCAGTACGCGGCGCTGGCGCCGTCGGGCGCGGCGGAGCGGATCAGCGACGAGTCGCTCGACTTGCGCTGGTTCGCGTACGACGAGGTCGCCGGGGTCGCCGACTCCTCGGTGGTCCGTCTGCTGGAACGTACGCGCGCGGCCCTGGACGGCGGCCGGCCGTAGGAAGCGCGAAAGCACGGGTGAGGGGCGGCCTCCTGGGAGACCGCCCCTCACCCGTCACTTCGTCGCGGCGCTCTCACCCCTCGTACACAGAGGTGGTGGCACACTGCCCGGTTGCGGGCGCAGCCCGGTTGCGGGCGTTGCCCAGTTCCCGGCGTTGTTCAGTTCCCGGCGTTGTTCAGTTCCAGGCGTTGTTCTGGTTCTGGGCGTGGGACCCCTGCTGGCCCATGCCGAACTGGGCTCCCAGCCCCTGGCCGATCTGGGCGTTCTGCGGCGGCAGCACCTCGCTCGGCTGCACCAGGGCGAAGCCCTGGCCGAGGAAGCTGAGCTCCCAGCCCTCGCCCGTGTTGCCACGTCGGCGGAAGACGCCCGAGGAGTGCGTCTGGGCCTGCATCTGCACCCGCAGGGAGCTGGACCAGGCGACGATCGCGTCGGCGTCGGCGTTGACGTACTTGTCGGGCGTGACCTGCATCATCAGCGGCTGGCCGGAGGTCATCAGCGCGACCTTGCCGGTGCCGGAGATGTTGAGCTGGTACTTGCCGGTGCCCGAGATGCCGTACTGGCTGTCCACCGCGATGACCTCGGTGTGGAGGGACGAGTCGAGCGCCAGGACATAGGCGCTGTCCACCGTCAGACCGTCGCGGTCGACATCCACCACGTGGACGTACTGGGCGAGGTTGGCGAGGTAGACCGTGCCCTGACCGGAGCAGCGCATCAGGTCGAGGCCCTCACCGGTGCTGGCGCGGGCGCGGCGCTGTCCCTGCGACTGGTACTCGCCGTCGAACTCCATCAGTCCCTGGTACGCGACCATGGCCCCCTTGCGGGCGAGGACATCGTCGTGGCCGGTCAGCGAGACCCGCAGGAGCTGCGGGTTCTGGACCGTGTAGCGCTCCTGGGACTGCTGTTCCGTGTAACTGAAAAGCGGACTCTGCATGGTGTGTTCTCCCTCCCCGTCAGGCCCGGACGCGCAGGCGGTCGGTACTGTCCTCGCTCGGCTGGACGACGACGATCCCCTGGCCGGAGAAGGCCATCTGGAACGCCTCGCCACTGCCCCGCCCGATGAGCGAGGAGGCCTTGAAGCTGCGCTTGCCCTTCACCTTGAGGTTCGGGGACCACGCCACGAGGGCGTCCGGGTCGACGTACGTCTCGTCCTCGCCGCGTCCGCAGTCGACGACGATCGGCGTGCCGCGCGAGGTGATCGCGACCCAGCCGGTGCCGGAGATGCAGACGTTCCACAGGCCCTGGCCGGCGAACTTGGCCAGTCCCTTGACCCTTTCGACGCCCCAGGTGAGGTGGCCGTCGAAGGCGAGGACGTTGGTGCCGTTGACCGAGAGGGAGTCGTTGTTGAGATTGATGACGACCACATCGGCGCCGTAGTCGGCGAGGTAGAGCAGCCCGTCACCGGCGCACTTCATGAGCGGCGCGCCCTCGCCGGTGATCCACTGCGAGGCGATCTGGCGGACCGCCGGCGGGTTGGGCTCGTACTGGATGAAACCCTCGTACGCCACCATCGAGCCGGTGCGCGCGTACAGGTCCTGGCCGGTCGCCATGGCGACCTTCAGCATCGAATGGCCGTGGTTCTCCATCCGGGCCGTGACGGGGGTCGGGGCGTAGCCCGCGAGTTGCTGATTCATGACGGGCTCCCTCAGACCTCGTAGGGCTGGACGACGATGAAGTTGCCGGGGGCGCCCCGGAACTGCAGGTTCACGGTCTCTCCGCTGTGTCCGGGGTAGGCGTTGCGGCGCAGCCGGACCTGGCTGGAGATGATCACCTGGGACGCGGCCGACCACGCCACGACGGCGTTGCAGTCGGCGAAGGTGGTCGGGGTGACCGGCAGGACCACGGGGACACCATGGGTCTTGACGACGACGGTGCCGGTGCCCTGGAACTGCATGGTGAACAGGGCGCCGCCGGGAATGCCGTGGCCCTCGATCCTGCGGACCTCGTACTGGAGCGACTCGTCGAAGGCGAGGACGCTCTCGGCCGAGACGCAGATGCCGTCGCCCTGGAGCTCGATGGCGTGCAGATGGGAGCCCTCCTCGGCGAGGAAGACCTGCCCCCGGCCGGTACAGCGCATCAGCTGCATTTCCTGACCGGTGGCGTTGCCGACCATCCGGCCCGCGAAGCCTGCGCCCTTGTAGCCGAAGTCGACCTTGCCCTGATACATCACCATGCTGCCCTGCCGGGCCAGCACTCCGGATCCGCCCATGGTGAGGTCGACGCGCATGAGCTGCTGGTTCTGCGGGGTCCAGCGCTGCCCGGTGGCCGTCTCCTTGTACGGCTGGAGCGCGGCCAGCAGACCGGCCCCTGCCTGCGGCACGCCCTGCGGCACGCCTTGAGGCATTCCGGGCGGCTGCTGCCCGAACGGACTCGGGGCCTGCTGCCCGTACGGCGCGGGGGCCTGCTGTCCGAAGGGAGCGGGCGCCTGTGCCGGGACCTGTCCGAACTGCGGCTGCTGGGGCGGCTGCCCCGGCTGCCCGTACGGAGCGGGCGCGGGTGCGGGTGCGGGTGCGGGTGCGGGTGCGGGTGCGGGTGCGGGTGGCGGCACGATGCCCTGCGGGGCCAGCGGCGCCGCTATCGTCGGCGCGGCGTGCATCTGCTGCTGCGGCGTGGGCGCCGGGGCCTGCGCGGCCGGTGCGCCGAAGGACGGCGCGGGCTGCGGGGCCTGCGGTGCGGCGGGCGCGCCGAACGAGGGCGGCGCCGAAGCCTGCGCGGGCGGTGCGAACGACGGGGCCGCGGCCTGGGGCTGGGGTGCGGCGGGGGCCTCCTCGGCGACCTCGCCGCCGAAGTTCTTCAGCAGCGCGTCGAGCCCGCCGTCGAAGCCCTGGCCGACGGCGGCGAACCGCCATACGTCCTTGAGGTAGAAGTCACCCAGCATCACCGCGCGCTCGGTGGTGAACTCCGAACCCGTGAAGGCGTACCTGACGACTTCTTCGCCGCCCGCGACGATCCGGATGTACCCGGGACCGACCTGCGACATCTGCCCGGCGCCGTCCAGCGTCGCGGTGAAGGACAGTTTGTGGATGTTCGCCGGAATGCGGTCCAGAGTGACGCGGAACGACTCCGTGTCACCTGCCTGCGCGCCGAGGAGCTGAATGGACTCCTCGGGCGATTTCGGCTGATTGAAGAAGATGAAATAACGGTCGTCGGAGAGCTGCTCATTGACATCGAGGCCGAAGCAGCTGATGTCAAAGGTCAGCCCCGGGCCGGCGATCTGCACACCTACGTACAGGTCCGTCCCCGGCGTGAGATCGCTGATCTTGGCCTTGTGGCCTCGTTGGAATTCCCTGGCCATGCGTAACGACCGTCCCCCATCCGGAAGGTGAATGCGTCGCGTCAGGCTAACCGCAAACTCCGGCATTGGGCCAAGCCGGTACAGACCCGGTACAAAATCGCGAACGTCACTCGCCGCGCGCGGCGGGCAGGTGGGGCAGCCGGTCGGCGGCCACCACCCCTTCGAGATAGCCGCGAGCCCGCTCGGTACGGGGGTAGGCATCGAGGAGCCGCCAGAACCGCGGCCCGTGGCCGGGCACCAGGAGGTGGGCCAGTTCGTGGACGAGCACGTAGTCGACAACGTATTCCGGCATGCCCTGCAGCCGGTGCGAGAGCCGGATGCTGCCCTCGGCCGGGGTGCACGACCCCCAACGGGTGTTCTGGTTGGTCACCCACCGCACCGAGACGGGCCGGGCCCGGCCGTCGAAATACTGGGCGGACAGACGCTCCGCCCGCTCGGCGAGCTCACTGTCGCCGAGGGTCCGCTTGTTCTCCTGAGCGGCGAGCTTGTCGAGCATCACGCTCACCCAGCGCTGCTCCTCGGCCTCGGACATCCGGGCCGGAATCAGGACGATCGTGCGGTCGCCCTCCCGGTATGCGGAGACCGTTCTGCTGCGGCGGGCGCTCCTGCGGACCTCGACCGCGCTCGTCGCCGAGGCACGGGTCGGATGATCGGCCGCACTGCGCCGGTGGGTTCCGGCGCCGCGCGCGGAGGTCTCCCCGGCGAAGCCGGGTGACGGGTCGGCGGGCACGCCACGACGTTACCCGCTGGCAGTGGGGGAAGTCCCGTCTCCGGCACGGTTCACACATGATCCACCCCATGGCTTGCACCATTTGAACGACTAATACCCCCGCCTGTGGATAACTTTTCGCACGGTTCGGCGCCTCGCCTCATTCTGGCAATGGATCTCACACAGCCACTCAGCCACAGAGCCACACAGACCGGGGGAAGCCGTGCATCCGATGTTGAAGCCCGCACTGCGCCGCGCATGGCGCGGCAGCGGCACCGTGCAATTCGGCGTGACACCCGCGCATGCCGTCAAGGTCGGCCCGATGGATATCGCGACGGGCTGTTTCCTGGAACTCCTCGACGGAACGCGCGGGATGTCCCTGCTGCGTGAAGAAGCCAGGACCCTGGATCTGAATGATCATCAAGTGGACACGCTCGTGGTGCGGTTGATGGATGCCGGACTCATCGACGACGTGCGGGCGGGCGGCCCGGAAGCCGATGCGTTACGGAACCGGGTGGACGCGCTGGAGCGCCACCGGCCCGACCTGGCGTCACTCTCCGTCGTGCATCCCGAACCTGGAGGAGGGATGCGCCGACTGGCAGCCCGTCGCTCCATGCGTGTCCAGGTGCGGGGAGCGGGGCGGGTCGGTGCGGCGATCGCGGCGGTGCTCTCCGGGGCCGGGGTGGGCCGGGTCGAGGTCCTGGACGGCGGATTCGCCGAACCGTTCGACGTATCGCCCGGGGGCCTGCCGGCCTCGGCGGTCGGCGAGCGTCGGGACTCGGCGGCTCGCCAGCTGGTCCGCCGCTCCTCCCCCGGTCCTGCGCCTCGAACCGTGCAATCCCCGCCGGGATGTGCGAGCGGCGAGCCCGGCCTGTCCCTGATCGTCGTCGCCCCTCGCGACGGCCTGACCGGCTACGTGCCCGATCCGCGCACCGCCGAGCCATGGATCGCTTCGGGCACACCCCACCTCTATGCCGGGGTCATCGAGGCCACCGGCTTCGTCGGACCGCTGGTGCTGCCGGGAGGCACGGCCTGTGCGGGCTGCCTCGATCTGAACCGGCGGGACCGGGACCCGCAGTGGCCGCGGATGCTCGCTCAGTGGCAGTCCGGGCGGCGCACCGCCGTGCAGGCGTGCGACCTGGGACTCGCGACAGCGGTGGCAGGACTCGGGGCATCCCATGCGCTGGCCTTCCTCGACGGCGAACTGCCGGCCAGCACCGGGGCCCGCTGGGAAGCCGCACTGCCGCTGTTGGACTGGCGGTCCCAGCAGATCGGGGCGCACATCGACTGTTCCTGTGGAGCGGGTGGGCACACTGAGGGGGTGCGCACCTCCGGGGCCGGCACGGCGCACGACACAATGGCCGGGTAACCGCCGCACGCAGCGCGGCAGTCTGGGATTTGGAGGGGCATATGTCTGATCTTCCCCGGAAGGCGGTCACCCGAACCGCCAAGCTGGCCGCGCTGCCTTTGGGGTTCGCCGGCCGTGCCACGTGGGGGCTGGGAAAGCGCATCGGCGGGAAGTCCGCGGAACTGGTCGCCCGCGAAGTCCAGCAGCGCACCGCCGATCAGCTCTTCAAGGTGCTGGGCGAGCTGAAGGGCGGGGCCATGAAACTGGGGCAGGCCCTGTCGGTCTTCGAGTCCGCTCTGCCGGAAGAGGTCGCAGGTCCCTATCGCGCCGCCCTGACGAAACTCCAGGAGGCCGCCCCTCCCCTGCCGAGCGCCACGGTCCACGCGGTGCTGGCGGAGCGGCTCGGCGAGGACTGGCGGGAGCTGTTCCTGGAATTCGAGGACAATCCGTCGGCCGCCGCGTCGATCGGGCAGGTGCACCGGGCGGTGTGGCACGACGGCCGGGACGTCGCCGTGAAGGTGCAGTACCCGGGCGCCGGTGAGGCGCTGCTCTCGGATCTCACCCAGCTCAGCCGGTTCGCCCGGCTGCTCGGCCCGCTGATCCCCGGCATGGACATCAAGCCGCTCATCACGGAGCTGCGCGACCGGGTGTCGGAGGAGCTGGACTACGAGCAGGAGGCGCAGTCGCAGCGGGCGCACGCCGAGGAGTTCGCGGACGATCCCGATGTCGTGGTCCCCGGGGTGGTCCACCAGTCCGACCAGGTGCTGGTCACCGAATGGATCGACGGCGTGCCACTGGCCGATGTGATCACCGACGGAACCCCCGAGCAGCGGGACCGGGCCGGGCAGCTGTTGGCCCGATTCCTGTTCTCCGGGCCCGCGCGCACCGGGCTGCTGCACGCGGACCCGCACCCGGGCAATTTCCGGCTGCTGCCCGCGGCCCCGTCCGTCGCGACGGACGGCGAGGCGGATCCGGACGACGCCGTGGACTCCGGTGCGGCTCAGTGGCGCCTGGGGGTACTGGACTTCGGCACGGTGGACCGGCTGCCTGGAGGGCTGCCGCAGACCATCGGGGACTCCCTGCGGCTGACGCTTCAGGGAGATGCGGACTCCGTGTACGAGCTGCTGCGTGAGGAAGGGTTCGTCAAGGATTCGATCGACCTCGAACCGGACGCGGTCCTCGACTATCTCCTCCCGATCATCGAACCGGCCGAGGTGGACGAGTTCACCTTCAGCCGGACCTGGATGCGCCAGCAAGCCACCCGCATAGCGGACCCGCGTTCCCCCGCTCATCAGCTGGGCAAGCAGCTGAATCTGCCGCCCGCCTACCTGCTGATACACCGGGTGACACTGAGCACGATCGGGGTGCTGTGCCAGCTGGGCGCCACGGTCCGGCTGCGCGAGGAACTGGAGTCCTGGCTCCCGGGGTTCCTGGCTCAGGACGAGGAGGAACGGGCCGAGGCTGCGGCTGAGGAGGGCTGGGCCGAGGAGGCTCCGGCCGAGTTCGAGGCGGCGGAGCCCACAGCGGGGGCAGCGGCCGGCGCGGAGGTCAAATAGCGGGCCCCCGCCGGGTACGACGACGAGGCTCCGGCCCGGCCTAGTCACCACCAGGCGGAGTCGAGTCGGCTCTCGATAGCCCTGATATGAGTGCGCGCGCAGTCGTCGCAGTAGTAGCGGCGGCTTCCGTTCTCCACGGAACAGAGCCAGGTCGGCGGTGCGGTCTCGCTCCCGGAGCGGGTGCCGCACAGGGCGCATACGACGTCCTCGGTGCCATCCGGTCCGGGGCGATGGGTCTGCTCGTCCACCTCGTGACGATATCTCCGCCGTCGCGTTCCGGCGCGGCGCAGCACCACAGCACCGGCCCGTCGCACGGTCCGCCCACCGCACGACCGAGCAGACGACCGCGGACACGGCAGAGCACACGGCCGCGGACACCTCACAGCAACGACCGCGGGGCCGGTCCGAGTGGACCGGCCCCGCGGTAGGGGTCCTGGCGGTGTGGGTACTGCTTGCCGAGGAGCAGAGAGCGGCTGCCCCTCGGCCGACAGTGCCGGCGTGCGGTCCTGCTCGGTTCAGTGCATGACCGCCATGGCCAGAGCACGGCGGGCACGCATCGAGGCGCGCTCGGCCCTGCGCTGCATCCGCCGCGCGTTGATCAGGCGCACGGCCTGACGTTGCGAGTCGGCTTCCCGCAGGCGGTCGTGCATATGCGCACGAGCCAGGGCTTCTGGGATGAGTTGCATTTCGCGGGTCCTGTTCTGACGCGAGTCGTTCGCGCCGATGATGGTGACGTCCGGTGTCGCGGAGCCGACGGGCTCCCTCGTGGGGATGGTCATTGGTGCCTGGTTTCGGGGGTCGTGGGTCAGGGGACGGTCGATGGTTCCGATGCGATTCATGGGCTTGGGGGCCGTGACCCCCAGGTCGGCGGTCACGCCGCGACCGGGTTCTTGCGCGGACGGCCACGCGGACGCTTGCGAGCGACGACGACGCCCTGGATGAAGAGCTCGCCACCCCAGACACCCCACGGCTCGCGGCGCTCCTTGGCACCGGCGAGGCAGGCCTCGACGAGCGGACAGGTGCGGCAGAGGGACTTGGCGTACTCGACGTCCGCCGGCGACTCGGCGAAGAAGACCTCGGGGTCGTAGGAACGGCAGGGGACGGGCACGCCGAGGTTCTCGATGGCGTCGTCGAGCGCGGTGAGCGCAGTGAGGGGGATCAAGGTGGAGTCCTCCGTGAGGCCGGGCGGGGAGATCGTTTCGGAAGGCGGTACGGACGGGGCGTGCGCTTCGAGTTGCACGGTGGTGGTGTCCTCGTCTGGTCGTTTCCGGCCTGTTGGCCGGGGGGCGGCTGGTACCAGGTCTTGCTTGTCCCGAGGCGCCTTCGCGCTGTCTCGTCCGTTCGGACAAAACAAAAGGGCCGCGGATCCCGAGTGGGGTTCCGCGGCCCTGAAGGCGCCGGCCTGATCGTCGATCAGGCTGGATCACTCCAGGGTTCAGGCCCACGGAAGGCCCACATCGTGTGGTGGTGCGTCGTCTGCTTCTTGGCTCCGGCTTCCGCTCCCGCACCGACGGCCGCAAAGGCATAGGCCTGGGCCTGTCCCTTCGCTACTGCTGCTGCCGGTGCCTGGGTCGGTCGCTCATTACGCTCCCGCTCGAGAAGGCTTGCCAGGGACAGCGGGCTGACGGCGGAAATGCCGGGCATACCGGTGCCACGCAGCGAGGAAGCCGAAGAGCGGGCGAGGCCGAGCGAGCAGGCGGAGACGACCGAGAGATCGGTCATTTTGTTGGTCTCGATGATGCTGATCACTTCAATCGCCTCCTCTCGGCGTCTCGGGGGGACCGGCTGGGCCGGTCCTGCGTATTCGGATAAGTACAGCACAGGGTCAGGGCTTCAGAGAAGTCGCTGTTCCCGTGGTTAAGAACCTATGGTGATGACTGGGGCAGGCGCAAACTATTTTTTCGACGAGTTTTTCTCACACCTCCTCGTCGGCGTCTGCGGACCCCTCTGCCCCGTCCCCACCTGCGCAGATGTCCAGCACGGCGGCGCCGAACCGGCCCAGCTTCCGCGCGCCGACCCCGGAGATCCCGGCCAACTCGCCCTCACTGCCGGGCACCGCCTCGGCGATGGCCATCAGTGTCTTGTCGGTGAACACGCAGTACGCGGGCTGGCCGATGTCCTGCGCCCGCGCCGCGCGCCAGTCGCGCAGGCGCTCGTACAGTGCCTCGTCCATGTCGGACGGGCAGTCGTCGCAGCGCATCAGCTTCATCTCGCCGGCGTCGGTCAGGGTCTTGCCGCAGACCCGGCAGAGCGCGGGCCCGCGCCGCTTGCGCCGGGCCGCGGCCGGACGCTCGATCCCACCGCTGCCGCCTGCGGTCGCCCGGCCGCCGAGTGCCGCCGAACCAGGACGCATCCCGTTCAGGAACCGGCTCGGGCGGCGGCCCGCCCGGCCACCGGGTGAGCGCGCCAGCGACCACGACAGGGAGAGGTGGAAGCGGGCCCGGGTGACGCCGACGTAGAGCAGCCGGCGCTCCTCCTCGATCTGCTCGTCCGTCTTGGCGTAGGTGATCGGCATCATGCCCTCGGTCAGCCCGACCAGGAACACGGCGTCCCATTCCAGACCCTTCGCCGAGTGCAGCGAGGCCAGCGTGACGCCCTGGACCGTGGGGGCGTGCTGGGCGGCCGCCCGCTCGTCCAGCTCGGCGACCAGGTCGGAGAGGGTCGCGCCCGGCCTGGCCTGTTCGAAGTCCTCGGCCAGCCTGACGAGGGCGGCGAGGGACTCCCAGCGGTCACGCACCACTCCTGATCCGGCGGGCGGCTCGCTGGTCCAGCCCTTGGTGGAGAGCACTGCCCGCACCTCGGAGGGCAGCCCCTCCGCATCGTCCAGCAGGGAGTCGTTGCCCCCTGCTCGCGCAGCGCCGCGCAGCGCGACGCCCGCTTCCCGTACCTCCGGACGCTCGAAGAACCGCTCCGCACCCCGGAGCTGGTACGGCACACCGGCATCCGCGAGGGCCTGCTCGTAGACCTCGGACTGGGAGTTGACCCGGTAGAGGACGGCGATCTCGCCGGCCGGGACACCGGCGGCGATCAGGTCCCGGATACGACGGGCGGTGCCCTCGGCCTCGGCGGGCTCGTCCGCGTACTCCAGGTAGGCGGGTTCGGGACCGGACTCGCGCTGTGAGACCAGTTCGAGCCGGTGCTCGGCGGCCCGGCCCCGGGCCTGGGAGAGCAGCCCGTTGGCCAGATGGACGACCTGGGGCGTGGAGCGGTAGTCCCGGACGAGTTTGACCACGGTGGCCCCGGGGTGGCGCGTGCGGAAGTTGAGCAGATGGTCGGGGGTGGCTCCGGTGAAGGAGTAGATCGTCTGGCTGGCGTCGCCGACGACACAGAGGTTGTCCCGGTCGCCGAGCCAGAGGTCGAGCAGCCGCTGCTGGAGCGGGCTGACGTCCTGGTACTCGTCGACGACGAAGTGCTGGTACTGACGGCGCACGTGGTCGGCGATGTCGTGGCGG
Organism: Streptomyces sp. NBC_00464; assembly: GCF_036013915.1. Lineage (NCBI taxonomy): Bacteria > Bacillati > Actinomycetota > Actinomycetes > Kitasatosporales > Streptomycetaceae > Streptomyces > Streptomyces sp. NBC_00464. The sequence continues at coordinate 2,185,340 of NZ_CP107899.1, forward strand.
TCCTGCAGGATGCCGACGGTGAGGAGCAGCACGTCCTCGAAGTCGATCACTGTGCGGTCGCGCTTCAGCTGCTCGTACATCGCGTAGACCTGGGAGATCTCGGCGGGATCGCGCGGGGCGTCCCGCTGGGACTTGGCGACCACGGCCGGATAGTCGGCGGGCACGGTCTGGGTGACCTTGGCCCATTCGATCTCGCTCGTGACATCGCGCAGTTCGTTGCGGTCGAGCCGGATACGGCAGCGGGCCGCCGCCTCGGCGACCAGCTGGACCTTGCGCTCCAGGAGCCGTGGCAGATCGCCACCGACTGCTTTCGGCCAGAAGTACTGGAGCTGACGCAGCGCCGCGGAGTGAAAGGTCCGCGCCTGCACCCCTCCCGCGCCGAGCTGGCGCAGGCGCCCGCGCATCTCGCCGGCGGCACGGTTGGTGAACGTGACAGCGAGCACACTCGACGGCTGGAGTATTCCCGCGCGCACCCCGTAGGCGATGCGGTGCGTGATGGCCCGCGTCTTGCCCGTACCGGCTCCGGCCAGCACGCAGACCGGGCCCTGCAGGGCCACCGCGACCTCGCGCTGCTCGGGGTCGAGCCCGTCGAGGACGGCGTCGGGGGAGTCGGGGACCTGGGGGAAGAGGCTGGAATGCGTTGCTGATGTCACCCCGCCATGCTGCCAGGTCGGAAGGGGCGGAAGAGGAAGTTGTCCACAGGGCCGACCCGTCCGTCGTACTAATCAGGGGCGGGTTCGGGAATGGTGACCAGGTCACGTGCGTTCTTCTTCCGTGCGGCAACTCATGTCCCCGCCTCGCCGTGTGACGGACGAGACGAAGAACGGGATGTGGCGGGATTGCCGGGACCGATGAGGCAGAGGAGCGCGAAGACATGCCGGGCACTGTGACGATGTACAGCACCACGTGGTGCGGCTACTGCCGTCGGCTCAAGGGCCAGATGGACCGCGAGGGCATCGCGTACACCGAGATCAACATCGAGCAGGACCCGGAGTCGGCAGCCTTCGTCGAGAAGGCGAACGGCGGAAACCAGGTGGTTCCGACGGTTCTGGTGACGCCGTCCACCGGTGGCGAGAACGTCGTCATGACGAACCCGAGCCTGGCCCAGGTGAAGCAGGCACTCACCGCCTGACCCCGCCGCACAGCACCGCCCCCTCCGGACAAGAGCGCATCGGAGGGGGCGGTGCTGTGCGGCGGGGGCGGCGGCCGCCGGCCCCGACCCCGGCCCTGGGCGGACTGCGGCCGCCCCCCGGCCCCGGGCGGACGGCGCCCCCGCCCCCGCCCTCGGCCGGACGCGGTCAGCCCGCCGGGAGGAACGCGTCGAGGATGTCGGCCAGCGGGCCGGACTGTTCGAGGCTCTGCATGTGCGGTGCGCGCGGAAGCTCCCGGTAGACGGAGCCGGGGATGCGCTCGGCGACCCCGGACATGAACGTGGGCGGCGCGGCTGCGTCGAGTTCTCCGGCGACGACCAGGGTCGGTGCCGGAAAGTCCCGGAGCCGGTCCCGCACGTCGAGGGTCTTGTAAGCCCGCCAGGTGGCGGCCCAGTCGGCCGGATCGAAACAGCGGATACGCTCGCGGGCGTACCGCACGCCCCAGGCGTTGTCGGCAAGGGCCTCGGGAGTGAACCAGCGGGTGAGGGTCGGCGCGATCTGGGCGTTCATGCCCTCGGTCTCGCCCGCGCGGGCCCGGGATTCGAAGGCCTCGGGGATCGGGTGGTCAGGAGCTCCCAGGAGTGCGAGGGATGCGACCCGCTCGGGGTGCAGGACAGCGGCGGTCTGGCCGATCGCGCCGCCGATGGACAATCCGACGATGTGCGCCCGCTCCAGTTCCAGGGTGTCGAGCACGCCCACCAGGTCGGTGCCGAGACCGGACATGTCGGTGGCGGCGGGCGCGCCGGCAGCCGCCCCGTGGCCACGGACGTCGTAGGCGAAAACCCTCCGCCCCGCAGCCAGCCGCTCCATGACCGGCTCCCACATCCGCCAGTCGACGCCCAGCGAGTGGATCAGGACCACGGGCGGTCCGTCGTCGCCCCGCTGTGCCACCACGGTGTCGTGGTCGCCCAGCCCGACCGGGCGCAGCGGCGCCGGCCTGGGCAGTCCTGCTGCGGTCAGCACCTCGTCGACGACTGCCAGCGCGTTCAGCGCGCGCGGCAGACCGGCATAGAGCGCCACGTGCTCGCACAGGGCGAGCAGTTCCGAGGCAGCGTGGCCCTGGTGCAGTGCCGCACGGGTGTGGGTGGCGAGCTGGCCCTCGGCACCGCCGAGCGCGGCCAGGACCGCCACCGTCACGAGCTCCCGCTCGGCCCGTCCCAGTTCGGGACGGGCGACCACTCCCGCGGCCGCGTAGTCGACGAGGGTGGCGTACATCTGCGGCGACTGCTCCCGGATCTGCGCCAGGGCGTCCTCGGCCGGCACCCCGGTCAAGCCCTCGTAGGCGCGTCGCCCACGTGCATGGTGATCCATCGCGTGCTCCCGTTCCTCGGACTCCTTACGACGATCATCGAGGGGCACCGGGCCGTACGTCCAAGATTCTTTCGGACTGGCCGTCAGTCGTCGCAGGTATCACCAGACCGGCTCCGTGTCCCGCTGCCGCCCCTGCCGTCATGGGCCTGCTTGAGTTCGGGGTGACCGGTTACGAAGGCGATGAACGCGGACAGTGCCGGGCCCGGCCGGCGCAGCGCCGACCATGCCAGCGCGGGTGTCCAGGTGGGTTCGGGATCGAGGTCCATCACGTGCACCGGCTGCCCGGGCTCCAGGGCGACGGATCGCGGGATGACGGCCACGGCCACCCCGAGGCCGGCCAGGGCGCGGGCCGTCGCGGTGTCCCGTGTCTCGAAGCGGAACCGCGGCCGGGCCCCCGCCGCGTCCAGCGCCGCCAGGACGATGTCCCGCACGACCGACCCGGGTGGATAGGCGACCAGGTCGACGCCGTCGAGGGCGGCGACGGGCACGCGGTCCTGGCGGGACCAGGGCCCGGAGGCCGCGGCGATCAGCACCAGCGGTTCCTCGCCCAGCGGCCGGAAAACCAGGCGGGGATCGTCCAGCCGCTCCGACACGGCGGCGGTCGCCGCGTCGAGGCGTCCCGCGTGCAGGCCGGCCACCATCTCCTCGCTGGTCATCTCCCGCAGCTCCACCTCCACGCCGGGGTGGACGCCGCTGAACTCGGTCAGCACCCGGGCCAGGCGCACGGTGAGACCACGGGCACTGCCGAGCCGGATGCGGCCGCGCGTGCCGTCCGCCCAGCCGCGCATCTCCTCCTCGACCGCAGCCAGGTCGGAGAGGATGCGCTCGGCGCTCTCCAGCAGCATCGCACCGGCCGCTGTGAGCTCGACCCGGTGCTTGTCGCGCTCGAACAGGGTCACGCCCAGCTGCCGTTCCATCTTGCGGATCTGCTGCGACAGGGCGGGCTGCGCGATCCGGAGCACCGCGGCGGCCCGGGTGAAGTTCAGCTCCAGGGCCACGGCCCGGACATACTCCAGTTGACGCGAACTGATCATGACAGCACTGTCTCACCGCACCGTTCCGCCGGCCGCCACGCGGTCCGGAGGGGGCCGAAGAGGGGCCGGGGAGGGCCGGGGAGGGGCCGGGGAGGGGCCGGGGAGGGCCAGGGAGGGGGCCGGGGAGGGGCCGGGGAGGGCCAGGGAGGGGGCCGGGGAGGGGCCGGGCGGTCGGAACAGTCCGATCCCCTGCCCTCGGCGGACGGGGTCAGCTCGCGCGGACCGGCTTCGGGAGCGGCTTGCCGTACCAGATCTCGATCAGACGGGCGGCGATCGAGATGCCGAACGGCGGCAGGATCTCGCCCGACTCGAAGGCGGCCGTCAGCTCCTCGCGGGAGAACCAGCGCGCCTCCTCGATCTCCTCTCCGTCGACGTTGATGTCGAACGTCGTGGCCCGTGCCATGAAGCCGAGCATCAGGCTGGAGGGGAACGGCCACGGCTGGCTGGCGATGTACTCGACCTCGCCGACCGTGATGCCCGCTTCCTCGAACACCTCGCGGGCCACGGACTGCTCGATCGACTCGCCCGGCTCGACGAAACCGGCCAGCGTGGAGAACCGGCCCTCGGGCCAGTGCACCTGGCGGCCCAGCAGGGCGCGGTCCTGGTCGTCGGTGACGAGCATGATGACCGCGGGGTCGGTGCGCGGGTAGTGCTCGGCGCCGCAGGCCTGGCAGCGGCGGATGTGGCCGGCCGCGGCGATGACCGTGCGTTCGCCGCAGCGCGAGCAGAAGCGGTGCAGCCGCTGCCAGTTCTCCAGCGCCACCGCGTGCACCATCAGACCGGCGTCGCGGGCGCCGAGGAGCAGGCCCGCCTCGCGCAGGCCCGCGGGGCGCGCCGACTGGTCCATGCGGCCCGGCAGCGTGTCCTTCTGGAGGGCGAAGTAGCTGACCCCGTCGTCATCGGTGCCGAGGAAGTAGCGGTGGGTCTCGGTGACCGGTGCCTCGAAGGCGGGAGTCATCACGAGTTCGGTGCCGTCGGCGGTGTCGTCGATCAGCACCTGCCCGCCGGAGACGACGAAGACCCGGGTCGTCGGGTGGCTCCACGCGGCGGACAGCCAGGCCTCGTCGAGGCGGTGGTGCGCGGCGCGGTCGATACCGCTCGGCGCGGTCAGACCGATGGGACGGTCCGTGGTGGCGTTGTCGAAGGTGCTCACAGGTGCTTCCTACTCCCCCGGGATGGATCGGGTGTTCAGAGGATTCAGCGGAGTGCGGCTGCCAGTTCGCCCCAGAGGTGGGCGGTGGTCTCCACACCCTTGAACAGCAGGTCGAGTTCGACCTTCTCGTTGGGGGCGTGCCAGCCGTCGGACGGTACGGAGATGCCCAGGAAGAGGACGGGGGCGCCGAGTACGTCCTGCAGATCGGCGGCGGGTCCCGAGCCTCCTTCGCGGGTGAAGAGGATCTTCTGGCCGAAGGCCCGTCCCATGGCACGGGCAACGGCCTGCAGCGCGGGATGGTCCAGGGGCGTCAGGCAGGGGCGGGTGGCCGGGAGGAAGGTGATCCGGTGGCGGATTCCGGCCGGGATGCGGTCCTCGGCCCAGGCCTGGACGGCCTGCTGGACGTGGTCCGGGTCCTGGCCGGCGACCAGGCGGAAGCTGATCTTGACCCGGGCGGAGGACGGGATGATCGTCTTGCTTCCCGCGCCCTGGTAGCCGCCGCCGATGCCGTTGACCTCGGCGGTGGGCCGGGCCCAGATCCGCTCCAGCGTGGAGTGGCCGGCCTCGCCGGAGGCCGCCTGCGACTTGGCGGTACGCAGCCAGGTGGCCTCGTCGAAGGGCAGCTCGGCGAAGAGGGCGCGTTCGGTATCGGTGAGCTCGGCCACGCCGTCGTAGAAGCCGGGTACGGCGACCCGGCCGTCGGGGTCGTGGAGCGCCGCGACAAGGCGGGCGATCTCCGTCGCGGGGTTGGGGACGGCGCCGCCGAACGATCCGGAGTGGATGTCCTGCTCCGGCCCGTGCAGCTCGATCTCGCACTCGGCGAGGCCCCGCATGCCGGTGCAGACGGTCGGGGTCGTCTCGTCCCACATGCCGGTGTCGGAGACGATCACGGCGTCGGCGGTGAGACGGTCGGCCCGCTGCTCCACCAGGGCGCGGAAGTGCGGGGAGCCGGACTCCTCCTCGCCCTCGACGAGAAGCTTGAGGTGGACGGCGGGGGCGGTGCGGCCGGTGGTGGCGAGGTGGGCCCGGAGGCCGAGGGTGTGGAAGAACACCTGTCCCTTGTCGTCGGCCGCGCCGCGCCCGTACATCCTGCCGTCGCGGATCACCGGTTCGAACGGGTCGGTGTCCCAGCCGTCCTCACGGGCGGCGGGCTGCACGTCGTGGTGTCCGTACACGAGGACCGTGGGGGCGTCCGGGTCGTCGGAAGGCCACTCGGCGAAGACGGCGGGTGCGCCGTCCGTCTCCCAGACCTCGGCGACCGGGAAGCCGGTCTCCTTCAGCTTGGCGGACAGCCATGCGGCACTGCGCCGTACGTCCCCGTCGTGCTCCGGCTGCGCGGATACGGAGGGGATGCGCAGCCACTCGGCGAGGTCGTCGAGAAAGGCTTCGCGGTGCTGCTCGGTGTACGTACGGACGGCGCTGTCCGGGGTGTCGCTCATGACCTTCAGCTTATCCGCCCGCGGGAGGTGGCTCGTCCAGGAGGATGCGCTCCAGTTCCGGGCGGCCGGGAAGGCGGGCGGGGCGGACGCTCTCGCCGCTGCGCACGAAGAGGAAGGTGGCCGTGACGTCGGTGAGCGGCAGCCCGTGCAGTTCGGCCCAGGCGAGGCGGTAGACGGCGAGCTGGAGGGGGTCGGCGGTGTTGGTGCGGCTGGTCTTCCAGTCGACGATCTCGTACGTGTCCCCCGTGCGGTACACCGCGTCGATGCGGCCCCGGATGATCCGTCCGGCCAGCGTGATCTGGAAGGGTGTCTCGACGCGGTACGGGGTCCGGCGGGCGTACGGGGTGCGCTCGAAGGCCTCCTTGAGCTCGGCGAGATCGCGCTCGTCGGCGATGTCGGCGTCGCTCTCGTCGCCGCCGGGCAGCTCGTCGGGGCCGAGCATGGGCAGCGGCAGCTCCTCGAAGCGGGACTCGACCCAGGCGTGGAAGCGGGTGCCGCGGCGGGCGGCGGGCTGCGGGGGGCGGGGCATGGGGCGGGCCAGCTCCTGGGCGAAGCCGTCGGGGTCGTCGGCGAGGCGCAGCAGCTGGGTGGCCGAGAGCGAGGCGGGCACGAGGACGTCGCGCACGGTGGCGCGGGCACGGCGCAGCTCCCCGGCGAGGGCGTCGAGGTCGCGGTCCCAGGAGGCGAGGGTGCGGGACTCCTCGGGGGTGAGGCGCGCGGGCACCCGCTCGGGGGCGCGGGCCGCCGGGACGTGCGGGGTGACGGGGGGCCGGGGCATGTCGTCGTCATCGGGGAAGGGCGCGTCGTCCAGGAAGGGGTCGTCCTCGGGGAACGGCTCGTCGTCCGGGAACGGCTCGTCGTCCGGGAAGCCCTCTTCGAAGGCGGGCTCGTCCGGCGGGGGCGGCTCCGTCGCCGCGTACGCCTCGGGCACCGGGCCCGCCGTGGCCAGCGCCTCCAGATGGGCCATCACCGTGTCCGCGGCGGCCCGGCGGCGGGCCAGCGCGGCGGTGTCCAGCGGCAGCGGCCAGGCGTGGTCGGCCGTGGCCTCGCCGAGGGCCGGGTTCTCCTCGTCCTCGGCCGGTTCGTCCGCCCACGCCTCGATCTCGCCGTACCCGGCCGCGCAGTGCTCGTACAGCGCGTCCAGAAAGGCCGAGGGGCCGCGCGGCTTCTTCTGGCTCGGGCCCCACCAGTGGCCGGAGCCGAGCAGCAGGGTGCGGGGCCGGGTGAAGGTGACATAGCCGAGGCGGAGCTCCTCGGTGTGCTGGTGCTCCTTCATCTCCGCCTTGAAGTCCTTGAGCCCCTTGGCGTCGAGGGAGTGGACGACAGGCAGCGTGGCCGTGTCGCCGCGCAGCGCGTGCGGGAGGACGTGGGACTGGGAGGTCCAGGCGTCCCGGGACTGGCCACTGGGGAACTGGCCGGTGACCAGGCCGGGGACGGCGACGACGTCCCATTCCAGGCCCTTGGACTTGTGGGCCGTGAGGACCTTGACGGTGTTCTCGCCGCCGGGCAGCGCGTTGTCCAGGCCCTTCTCGTACTGCACGGCGGTACGCAGGAAGCCGAGGAAGGCGAGCAGTGTCGCCTCCCCGTCGACGGCGGCGAACCGGGCGGCGACGTCGAGGAAGTTGGCGAGGGTCTCGCGGCGGCGGGCGGCCAGGGCCTGCGGCGAGGCGGAGAGCTCGACCTCCAGACCGGTGGTGGCGAGGACCCGGTGCAGGACGTCCATCAGCGGGTCGGCGAGCGAGCGGCGCAGGTCGCGCAGCTCGGTGGCCAGGCGGGCGAAGCGGATGCGGGCCTCGGCGGAGAACGGCAGGCGGTCGTCCTGTTCGCCGCCGGAGTCGAGGAAGGTGTCCAGGGCGTCCGCGAGGGAGATCACCTCGGCCGGGTCGATGCCCTCGACGGCCTCGGCCAGCCGGCGGTCGGGGTCGAAGTCGTCGTCGGTGTGGGAGGCGCGGTGGACGAGGAGGCGGGCGCGGCGGCCGAGCAGGGCCAGGTCGCGGGGGCCGATCCGCCAGCGGGGGCCGGTGAGCAGCCGGACCAGGGAGGCGTTGGCCCCCGGATCCTGGAGGACCTCGCAGACGGCCACGAGGTCGGCGACCTCGGGGAGGTGGAGCAGCCCGGAGAGGCCGACGACCTCGACCGGGATGTCCCGGGCGACGAGCGCGGCCTGGATCTCGGGGAAGTCACCGGCGGTGCGGCACAGGACGGCGATCTCGCCGGGGGCCTTGCCGGTGCGCACGAGGTGGGCGAGGGAGTCGGCGAGCCAGTCGATCTCCTCGGCGTGGGTGCGCAGCAGCGCGCAGCGGACGAGGCCGTCGTGCTCGGCGCCCGGGGCGGGGCGCAGGGCCTCGACGCCCTCGTGCATGGCGCGCAGGGGTGCGGCGAGTCCGTTGGCGAGGTGCAGGAGGCGGCCGCCGCTGCGGCGGTTCTCGCTGAGGGAGTAGCGGGCGGCCGGGGTGCCGTCGGCGTGCGGGAAGTGGCTCGGGAAGTCGTCGAGGTTGGCGACGGAGGCGCCGCGCCAGCCGTAGATGGCCTGGCAGGGGTCGCCGACCGCGGTGACGGCGTGCCCGGACGCGGTGCCGTCGGGGCCGCTGCCGAAGAGGGCGGAGAGCAGGAGGCGCTGGGCGACGGAGGTGTCCTGGTACTCGTCGAGCAGGACGACCCGGTACTCCTCGCGCAGGATCGCGCCGACCTCGGGGCGGGTGAGGGCGAGCTGCGCGGAGAGGGCGATCTGGTCGCCGAAGTCGAGGAGGTCGCGGCTGCGCTTCGCCTCCCGGTAGCGGCTGGTCAGTGAGAGCAGCTCGCGGCGGGCCTCGGCGGTCTCGGGGATCTTGCGCAGTTCCGCGTTGCTGAGCCTGGCGGTCTCCAGGGCGCGGAGCAGCTCGGTGTCGTACTCCGTGAGCTGTTCGGGACGTACGAGATGTTCGGCGAGCTCGGCGTCCAGGGCCAGCAGATCGCTGACCAGGGTGGGGAACGACCTGGTCAGGGCCGGGTAGGGGCCGGGCGCCGCGCGCAGCACGCGGGCGGCGAGCTGGTAGCGGGTGGCGTCGGCGAGGAGGCGGGTGGTGGGTTCGAGTCCTATCCGCAGCCCGTGCTCGGTGAGGAGCCGGCCGGCGAAGGCGTGGTACGTGGAGATGCCGGGTTCGCCCGGGGGGTTGTCCGGGTCGATGGTGTCCGGGTCGGTGACCCCGGCGGCGATCAGGGCCTTGCGGACGCGCTCGGCGAGCTCGCCGGCCGCCTTGTTGGTGAAGGTGAGCCCGAGAACCTGCTCGGGGGCGACCTGACCGGTCCCGACCAGCCACACCACGCGGGCCGCCATCACCGTGGTCTTCCCCGACCCGGCTCCGGCGACGATCACCTGCGGGGCGGGCGGCGCGATGATGCACGCCGTCTGCTCCGGGGTGAAGGGGATCCCGAGAAGCTCCTTGAGCTGTTCGGGATCAGTGATACGCGAGGTCACTCCACAGAGGCTAACCGGCGGGTCCGACAACCCACGAAGTCGCGAGGGGCGGCGTGCGGGACCCGGCGGAGTCCGGGAAGTGCCTCGCCCCGGACCCCATGACCGGTCTAGGTTGCATCTGATCACCACCGATCACCACTGAACGCATCAACAGCCTTACGAGGACGGTCATATGAGCGCCGACGCACCCGCCACTGACGCCGCAGAGCTCAGGAAGCGGATCGATACGACGAAGGCGCACCCCGCACGGGTCTATGACGTATTTCTCGGCGGCAAGGACAACTACCCGGCCGACCGTGAGGCCGCGGCCATGGCCCTGTCCGCCAATCCGCGCGGGTATCTCACCGTGCGGCACAACCGGGACTTCATGCGGCGGGCGGTCACGCTCGCCGCGAAGGACGGCATCCGGCAGTTCCTGGATGTCGGGACCGGGCTGCCGACCCAGCAGAACGTGCACCAGATCGCCCAGTCGATCGCCCCCGATTCGCGGGTGCTGTACGTCGACAACGACCCGGTCGTCCTCGTGCACGCGCAGGCCCTGCTCACCAGCGGGCCCGAGGGCCGCACCGAGTACATCGAGGCGGACCTGCGCGACCCCGCCAGGATCCTCGAAGCCGCCCGCCGCACCCTCGACCTCGACCGCCCCGTCGCCCTCGTCCTCGCCGCCGTCCTCCACTTCATCGAGGACGAGGCCGCCTACCCGATCGTCGAGCAGCTCCTGGACGCACTGGCGCCCGGCAGCTTTCTCGTACTGAGCAATGTCAGCTCGGACCTCAATCCCGAGCAGGTCGGACAGGTGACGAAGGCGTTCAAGGAGCGCGGTTTCGCCATGGTCCGCCGCTCGCACGCGCAGGTCGAGCGTTTCGTGACGGACAACGGTCTGGAGATGCTCGACCCCGGAGTCGTCCCGGTGCACCGCTGGCGTCCCGAGCAGGTCGTCGATCTGCCCGAGTCCGCGGACCCGGATCCGGAGTTCGTGGCGGGACTGGACGAGCTGGACCGGACGCGTTACCAGGGGATCAACGACGTCACGGACGCGGACGTCAGTGTGTACGGAGTGATGGCCCGCAAGCCCTGAGGCCCCGGGCGGGGCGGGCGCGGCTCTCTCCAGGACGTGCCGTGCCCGCCCTGGCCGGGCGCGGCTCACTCCAGAACGTGCCGGCCCTCCGGCTGCGCGCTGCATGAGGCCCTGAAGGTGCAGTGGGTGCAGTGCTGGCCGGTCGCTGGGGTGAACCGTTCGTCCAGGACCCGGCCGGCGGCGGTCGCCAGGAGATCGGAGACCCACTCGGTGTCGGGCGGCTCCTGGGCCTGCACCTTGGGGACGGCGTCGCCGCCCTCCTTCTTGGGGGCGGGCTGGCGCAGCTGTACGAGTTCGGCGCCCCCGGATTCGGGGCGCATGCCGTCGAAGACCTCGTCGACCGCGCCTTCCCGGACCGCCAGCTGGTACACGGCGAGCTGGGGGTGGCGGGCGACCTCGTCCTTCGTCGGGGACTGCTTGCCGGTCTTGAAGTCGACGACGTAGGCGCGGCCCTCGGCATCGCGCTCGACGCGGTCCATGGAGCCGCGGATGCGCACCTCGTACTCCCCCGCCTCCAGCGTCACGTCGAAATCGTGCTCGCTGGCGGCCGGGGTGCGGCCGGTGCGGTCCATGACGTGCCAGTGCAGGAAGCGTTCGAGGGCGATGCGGGCCTGCTGCTTCTCCTGCTGCGACTTCCAGGGCGCGTCGAAGACCAGCCCGTCCCAGACCGAGTCGAGCCGCTCCATGAGGACCGTCAGATCGGCGGGCGTACGGCCGGAGGCCACCTCGTCGGCCAGTACGTGGACGACGTTGCCGAAGCCCTGGGCCGCGGTCGCCGGGGCGTCGGCCTTCACCTCGCGGCCCAGGAACCACTGGAGGGCGCAGGTGTTGGCCAGCTGGTCGAGCGCGCTGCCGGACAGGGCGACGGGCTGGTCCCGGTCGCGCAGCGGGACGGCCGAGCGCGTCGGTTCGTACAGGCCCCACCAGCGGTAGGGGTGGGCCGACGGTACGAGCGGCTGCCCCTCGTCGTCACTGAGCGCCGCGAGCCGGGCGAGGCGGTGGGCGGCCTCCTCGCGCAGCGCGTCGGAGGCGCCGGGGTCCACGGTGGTGGCGCGCAGCTCGGCGACGAGGGCGGCGACGGCGAGGGGGCGACGCGGGCGGCCGGTGACGTCGCGGGGCTCGACTCCGAGCTCGGCGAGGAAGCGGGACGGCTGGTCGCCGTCGTCGGCGGGGGCCTTGACCGCGGTGACGATCAGGCGCTCACGGGCACGGGTCGCCGCGACGTAGAAGAGCCGGCGCTCCTCGGCGAGGAGTGCGCCGGGCGTGAGGGGTTCGGCGATGCCGTCGCGGCCGATCCGGTCCGCTTCGAGCAGCGAGCCGCGGCGGCGCAGGTCGGGCCAGAGGCCCTCCTGCACTCCGGCGACGACGACCATGCGCCACTCCAGGCCCTTGGAGCGGTGCGCGGTCATCAGCCGTACGGCGTCGGGCCGCACGGAACGCCGGGACAGGGTGTCGGCGGCGATGTCCTGGGCGTCGACCTCCTCCAGGAAGTTGAGCGCGCCACGGCCGCCGGTGCGTTCCTCCGCGCGGGCCGCGGTGTCGAAGAGGGCGCAGACGGCGTCGAGATCGCGGTCGGCGTTGCGCCCGCCCGCGCCCCCGCGCAGCGCGGCGCGCTCCAGCCTGGCCGGCCACGGGGTGCCGGACCACAGCGCCCACAGCGCTTCCTCGGCGGTGCTGCCGGCTTCGAGGAGCTCGCGCGCCGTGCGCAGCAGTGCACCGAGGCGCTGGGCGCCGCGGGCGTACGCCGGGTCGTGCGCCACGAGCCGCTCCGGTTCGGCGAGCGCCCGGGCGAGCAGTTCGCCGGAGGGCGCGGGCACCCGGTTGCCGGCGGCGCGCTCCTCGTCGCGCAGGGCCCGGCCGAGCCGGCGCAGGTCGGCCGCGTCCATGGAGCCGAGGGGTGAGGCGAGGAGGGTGAGCGCCGTCTCGGTGTCGAGCCAGGGTCCGGGGGCCGGGGCCGAGGCCGGGGTCTCGGGTCCCGCCTCGTCCTCGGCCGCCGTGTCCGCACCCGTGTCCGCGCCCGTGTCCGCGTCCGCGCCCGTGTCCGCGCCCGTGTCCGTGTCCGCGCCTGTGTCCGCAGCAGCGTCCGCGCCCCGGCGCAGCGCCGCCGCGGCCACCGTGCGCAGGGCCGTCAGCAGCGGGGCCACCGCCGGTTCGTGGCGCAGGGGCAGGTCGTCGCCGTCGACCTCCAGCGGGACGCCCGCCGAGGTCAGGGCCCGGCGCACCGCGGGGATGGTGCGGCCGCCGGCCCGGACCAGGACCGCCATCTCGCGCCACGGCACCCCGTCCTCCAGATGCGCCCGGCGCAGCAGGTCGGCGATGTTGTCGAGCTCCGTGGACGCGGTCGGGTAGGTGTACGTCTCGACGCTGCCGCCCTCGCGGACCGCGCCGAGCTCCCGGTGGGCGCGGACCTTCGCCGACGGCAGCCGGGTGAGCGGCATCCGGCGGGTGAGGAGGCGGGTCGCGGCGAGCAGCCGGTCCCCGGAACGCCGCGAGGTGGTGAGGACGCCGACCGGGGCCGGGTCGCCGTCCGCACGCCGGAACATGTCGGGGAAGTCGAGGATGCCGTTCACATCGGCGCCCCGGAAGGCGTAGATCGACTGGTCCGGGTCGCCGAACGCGATCAGGTTCCGGCCACCGCCGCCGCCCGGGGTGCTCCCCCGGTTGCCGGCCAGCGCGTGCAGCAGCCGCACCTGCGCCGGGTCGGTGTCCTGGTACTCGTCGACGAAGACGGTGTCGTAACTGCCGGCCAGCAGCCCCGCCACCTCGGGGCGCTCGGCGAGCAGCACCGCGCGGTGGACCAGCTCCGCGTAGTCCAGCACCCCCTGGGCGTCCAGGACGTCGAGGTACTCGGCGAGGAACGCGGCGGCCGCGCCCCAGTCGGGCCGGCCGGTGCGCCGGGCGAAGTCGGCCAGGGCTTCCGGGCCGAGGCCCAGCTCACGGCTGCGGGCGAGTACGGCGCGCACCTCGTCGGCGAAGCCGCGCGTGGTCAGGCAGGCCCGAAGTTCGTCGGGCCAGCGGATGTGGTCGTGGCCCTCCTTCTCCAGGTCGAGCTGGCCGGCCAGCAGATCGCGGACGGTGACGTCCTGTTCCGGTCCGGAGAGCAGCCGCAGCGGGTCCGCGAAGAGGTCGGCGTCCTGATGGGCGCGCACCAGGGCGTAACAGAAGGAGTGGAACGTGGTGGCCTGCGGTCCGCGGACGGCGCCGAGCCGGGCGGCCATCCGGTCCCGCAGCTCGACGGCGGCCTTGCGGCTGAACGTGAGGACCAGGATGCGGGCCGGGTCGCCGCCCCGGGCGATACGGGCGGCGACCGCTTCGACGAGCGTCGTGGTCTTGCCGGTGCCGGGCCCGGCGAGCACCAGCAGCGGGCCGCCGGTGTGGTCAACCACCGCGCGTTGCGAGGCGTCAAGGAGAGGGGGCTCCACGGAGCCCGGCAGGGTACGCACCAGTCGGTACGCGCCCGTGGTCCGACGCCGTGCCTGACGGTGCGGACTGTTCCGGGTGGTGGAGGAGGAGCTCACGTGGGGATCGCCGGTCCTGGTGGGTGTGCTGGGGGTGCTGGAGATGAGGGTGCGGCGCGTGCCGCGAACTGACGACGCTACTCCGGCGAGGCCGCCGATTGGTGCGGGACGGATGCGTGGATCGTCACGTTCCGCCGGGCGGAAGGACCGGGCACTGTCTCCGCTGCACGCTTCCTGTGCGTCGCACGGGCCCGGCTCCGCCCGATGTGCCGCCGGATGGCCGAAGCTGTCAGGTGTGAGATCCCCCGCCGCCGTCGCCCTCCGTGCCCGGCCCGCCCGGTGCGCCGCCCGTCGCCCCGCCGTCCCACCGTGCGCGCCGCATGTCGAGACGCGGCACGTGGCCGTCCGCGGAGCGCGAGGCCTCGCGCAGCGGGGTGTTCTCCTCGCGGTAGTGATCCAGCGCCCGCAGCTCGTGGCCGGGCAGCAGCGCACCGTCGGCGCGCACCACGCGCCACCACGGCACCGCTCCCCCGTACAGCGCCATGACCCGGCCGACCTGGCGCGGCCCGCCGTCCCCCAGCCACTCCGCGATGTCGCCGTAGGTCATGACGCGGCCGGGCGGGATCAGTTCGGCGACGTCGAGCACGCGCTCCGCGTACTCCGGCAACGCGTCGCTCGTCGGGTGTTCGCTCATCCGGCCCATCCTGCCGTACGCCGCCGACACTCCGGCCTGTTCCGTGTCCGGCCGGACACGGAGTGTGCGCGGGGGCGGAATGGAGCGTATCTTGCGCATCGCGCGCCCCCGCATCGCACCCTGATGCCCCCCTCCGCCCGCCGGCCGTGCCACCATCATGCGGGCGGTGACCGGTGATACGAGAAGACGAAGACCAATCAGAGGCGACGAAGGAGCAGGGCGTGCAGCCACCGAAGGCGGCCGACGCCTCTGATGCCGAGCCGCACCCCGAGGAGAACGGGCAGCAGCCCGGCGCCCGCCCGCAGGCCTCCTCGGCCCGGTCCGGATCCGCCCCTGAGGTCCCCTCGGACCGGTCCGGATCCGCCCCTGAGACCCCCTCGGACCGGCCCGGCGCCGACGACCCGCAGACCTACCCGGATCATCTGGACGGCTCGACGCTCTCGACCGCCGAGGCGGCCCTGTCCGACCGTGTCTCGGGCGACGAACCCCTGCTCCCCGCCCGGGTGCACCGCCCCTCCGATCTGCTGCGGCTCCTCATCGGGGTCCTCGCGATCGTCGTGCTGTTCGCCGTCGCCGCATTCGCCCACGGCACGACGGCGGGCCTCGAACAGGACATCAACAAGGGCACCGGACAGGCGCCCGATCTGCTCATCAAGATCGCCGGCCTCGTCTCCAGCATCGCCGTGCTGCTCGTCCCGGTGGCCTTCGCCATCGAGCGGCTGATCAAACGCGACGGGCTGCGGATCGCGGACGGTGTCCTGGCCGCCGTGCTCGCGCACGGGGTGACGCTCGCCACGGATCTGTGGGTGTCCAATTCCGCGTCCGGCACCATTCAGGACGCCCTGACCCAGCCCCAGCCCGGTGACGCGCTCACCGACCCCGTACACGGCTATCTCGCCCCGGTGATCGCCTATATGACCGCGGTCGGCATGGCGAGACGGCCACGGTGGCGGGTCGTGCTGTGGGTGGTGCTGCTGCTCGACGCCTTCACCATGCTGGTCGGCGGGTACACCACCCCGCTCTCGATCATCCTCACGGTGCTCATCGGCTGGACGGTCGCGTACGGCACGCTGTACACGGTCGGCTCGCCGAACGTCCGGCCGACCGGCCAGCACCTGATGGCCGGTCTGCGCCACGTCGGCTTCCGCCCGGTCACCGCGATGCGGGCCGACGACGCGCCCGACTCGGGTGACCAGAGCGACCGCGGGCGCCGCTACGTGGTCTCGCTGGAGGACGGCCCACCGCTCGACGTGACGGTCGTGGACCGCGAACAACAGGCGCAGGGCTTCTTCTACCGTGTGTGGCGCAGGCTCACCCTGCGCGGCATCACCCAGCGGCGTTCCATCCAGTCGCTGCGCCAGGCACTGGAGCAGGAGGCGCTGCTCGCGTACGCGGCGATCGCCGCCGGCGCCAACGCCCCCAAGCTGATCGCCACCTCCGAGCTCGGTCCGGACGCCGTGATGCTGGTGTACGAGCACATCGGCGGGCGTTCGCTGGACGCCCTGGAGGATTCCGAGATCACCGACGACCTGGTGCGCGGCGCCTGGCGTCAGGTGCAGGCGCTCCAGTCGCGGCGGATCGCGCACCGCAGGCTCACCGGTGACGCCATCCTGGTGGATCGTTCCGGCAAGGTGTTCGTCACGGATCTGCGCGGCGGCGAGATCGCGGCCGGTGATCTGGTCCTGCGGATGGACGTCGCCCAACTGCTCACCACCACGGGTCTCCGGGTGGGCGCCGAGCGCGCGGTCGCGTCCGCGCTCGCGGTACTCGGCCCGGACGCCGTCGCCGACTGTCTGCCGCTGCTCCAGCCGATCGCGCTCAGCCGCTCCACCCGCGCCCACCTGCGCAGGCTCGCCCGGGAGCGGTCGCAGCGCGAACGCGAGGCGGTACTGGACGCCTCGGACGCGGCGAAGCGGGCCCGGTCGCAGGAAGCGGAGCACACCGACGACGCCGGCCACAGGACCGGCCGCAAGTCGCAGCGCACCGAGAAGCAGGCCGAGAAGCGGGCCATGGACGACGCGCTGGACGGGGCCCGTGAGGAGGATCTGCTCTCCCAGATCCGCCAGGAAGTGCTGCTGATCCGGCCGCAGGCCCCGGTCGAGCCGGTCCGTCTGGAGCGCATCAAGCCGCGCACCCTGTTCAGCTTCATCGCCGGTGCCATCGCCGCGTACTTCCTGATCTCGCAGGTCACCGAGGCCGACTTCGGTGCGGTGGTCGAGCAGGCGGAGTGGGGCTGGGTGGCGGCCGCGCTCGGTTTCTCGGCGCTCAGCTACATCGCGGCGGCGATGAGCCTGCTGGGCTTCGTGCCCGAGCGGGTGCCGTTCGGCAAGACGGTGCTGGCGCAGGTCGCCGGCTCGTTCGTGAAGATCGTGGCCCCGGCCGCAGTGGGCGGTGTCGCGCTGAACACCCGGTTCCTCCAGCGTTCCGGCGTGCGTCCGGGGCTCGCGGTCGCGAGTGTCGGCGCCTCTCAGCTGTTCGGGCTCGGCTGCCACATCGTGCTGCTGGCCGCGTTCGGCTATCTGACCGGTACGGAGAAGACGCCGTCCTCGCTCACCCCGTCCAGGACGGTGATCGCGGGGCTGCTGACGGTCGCCGTGCTAGTGCTGGTGGTCACCGCGATCCCGTTCCTGCGGAAGTTCGTGGTGACCCGGGTGCGGTCGCTGTTCGCCGGAGTCGTACCGCGCATGCTCGATGTCGTACAGCGGCCGCAGAAGCTGCTCACCGGCATCGGCGGGATGCTGCTGCTGACCGGCCTGTTCGTGATGTGCCTGGACGCGTCGGTCCGGGCGTTCAGCGGCCCGGACACCCCGCACCTCAGCTACGCGAGCATCGCGGTGGTCTTCCTCGCCGGCAACGCGTTGGGCTCGGCGGCCCCGACCCCGGGCGGTATGGGTGCGGTCGAGGGCGCGCTGACCCTCGGTCTGATCGCGGTCGGCCTGCCGAAGGAGGTCGCGGCGCCCGCGGTGCTGCTGTACCGCCTGATGACGCTGTGGCTGCCGGTGCTTCCCGGCTGGCTCTGCTTCAACCATCTGACGCGCAAGGGCGAGCTCTAGGGCCCCGCGGGCCCAGCATGATCCAGACGAGAGGCTCTGGGGGCCTCTCGTTTGGACCGGCGCCCCGTGCGCACCCCGGGGCGCCGCCGCACGATGGAGCGATGAGGACCTCCCCTGCCCTGCGCGCCGCGGCCCTCGCCGGCGCCGTCACCGTGCTGCTTCCCCTCGCCGGCTGTTCGGACGGGGGTGGCGGGGAGAGCTCGCCCCACGCCGCCGGGACTGCCGCGACCACCACCCCCGCCGGCCTCGCATCCCAGCAGCTGAAGTGGACGCCGTGCCCGGCACCTTCCCAGGCACAGGGCGGCGGAGCCTCGCCCTCCCCGCTGCCCGGCGGGGCCGTCTGGGAGTGCTCGTTCATGAACGTCCCGCTCGACTACGCGGAGCCGGAAGGCGACACCATCGAGCTGGCGCTCGTCCGCGCGAAGGCGATGGACGCGAAGAAGCGGATCGGTTCGCTCATCTTCAACTTCGGCGGCCCCGGCGCCTCCGGTGTCGCCACCCTGCCCGCCTTCGGTACGGAGTACGACAAGCTCCGCACCCGCTACGACCTGGTGAGCTTCGATCCGCGCGGAGTCGGCCGCAGCGCGGGCGTGGAGTGCGAGGACGACGCGCAGCTGGACGCGCGGTACGAGGGCGACGGCACGCCCGACGACGCGGCGGAGGAGAAGGCGTTCACCGAGGACACGAAGACGTATGCGGACGCCTGCGAGAAGAACTCGGGCAAGGAGCTCCCCTTCGTGGGGACGACGAACGCCGCCCGCGACATGGACCTGATGCGTCAGGTGCTCGGCGACGACAAGCTGTACTACTTCGGCATCTCGTACGGAACCGAACTGGGCGGCGTCTACGCGCACTTGTTCCCCGGACACGTCGGCAGATCGGTCCTGGACGCGGTGGTCGACCCGACCGAGGACGCGGAGCAGTCCTCCCTCGGCCAGGCCAAGGGCTTCCAGCTCGCCCTGGACAACTTCGCCGCGGACTGCGTGGACCGGGGCGACGCCTGCAAGCTGCCCGGTGCCACCGCCGAGGAGGTCGAACAAGGAGTGTCCGGCCTCCTCGACCGGCTGGAGAAGAAGCCCGTACCGGGCATCGGTTCCCGGAAGCTGACGCAGACGCAGGCCACCACCGGCATCGCGGCGGCGCTCTACTCCAAGGAGACCTGGCCCCTGCTGGAGCAGGGTGTGGACGAGGCGGACGGCGGCAACGGCGCGCTGCTCCTCGCTCTCGCGGACTCCCTCAACGGGCGCTCCGAGGACGGCCACTACGACAATTCCGCCGCGGCCAACACCGCCATCAACTGCGCGGACTCCAAGGAGCGTTTCACCCTCGACCAGACCAAGGCGAAGCTTCCCGCGCTCCACGACGCCTCACCGGTCTTCGGCGACTACCTCGGCTGGGGCCTGATGGCGTGCACCGGCTGGCCGGTGGCGGGCGCCTGGGACACCCCGGACGTCAGCGCCGGGGGCGCGGCGCCCGTCCTGGTCATCGGCAACACCGGTGACCCGGCGACTCCGTACGCGGGCGCGAAGGCGATGGCCGAGGAACTGGGCGAGGGCGTCGGCGTGGAGATGACGTACAAGGGCGAGGGCCATGGCGCGTACAACAGCGGCAGCGCCTGTGTGCAGAAGGCGGTGGGCGGCTACCTCCTGGACGGAAAGGTGCCGGCCGACGGGACGGTCTGCGGATAGGCGTGCCGGCCCGCGCGCCTACCATGGGCGCGAACTGCCGGACGGGCAGGCACGATCGGGGAGGGACGTACACGTGGTCGCATACGGACGGGCCGGGGCGCTGGCCGCCGCCGCACTGCTGCTGACGGGGGTGCTCGCGGGCTGCGAGGACGGCACGGACGACAAGCCGGGCAAGCGGGCGGACGGCGCCACGGCATCGGCGGCCTCGCCGTCCGCCGCCCCGTCGCCCGAGGAGAGCGCGAAGCCCCTGCCCACCTCCCTCACCTCGCAGCGCCTGGACTGGAACAGCTGCAAGGCCCCCGAGGGCGGCAGCGCCCCGGGCTCGGCCTGGCGCTGTACGACGGTCAAGGTCCCGCTCGACTACACGAAGCCGGACGGCGACACGATCGGGATCGCGCTCATCCGCAAGGAGGCCCGGAGCAAGGGCCGGCGGCTCGGCTCGATGCTGTTCAACTTCGGCGGTCCCGGCGGCTCGGGCGTCTCCATCCTGCCGCGCGCCGCCGGTTCGTACGGGGCCCTCAACACCCGCTACGACCTGGTGGGTTTCGATCCGCGCGGGGTGGCCGGGAGCGCCGGGGTGCGGTGCCGCACGGACCAGGAGCAGGAGATCTCCTACCGGAAGGTCGACATGACGCCGGACACCGCGGCCGAGGAGTCGGCGTTCATGAAGGACGGCGCCGGCTTCGGCGCGGGCTGCGAGCGCCGCTCCGGCAAGGTCCTGCCGTTCGTCGGCACGACGAACGCCGCCCGGGACATGGATCTGATCCGCGAGGTCCTCGGCGACAAGAAGCTGACGTACTTCGGCATGTCGTACGGCACCGAGCTGGGCGGCACCTACGCGCACCTCTTCCCGGCGAAGGTCGGTCGCACCGTCTTCGACGCCGTCGTCGACCCGACCGCGGACTCCACCGGTCACGCCCGGAACCAGGCCACCGGCTTCCAGCGGGCACTGGAGAACTACCTCAAGGACCGCGGCCAGGACCCCGCGAAGGGGACGCAGCGCATCGCCGCGCTGCTGAAGCGGATCGACGCCAAGCCACTGCCGACCGGTACGGGCCGCGAGCTCAACGAGTCGCTGGCGATCACCGGCATCGTGATGCCGCTCTACTCCAAGGACGGCTGGCCGACGCTCACGCAGGCCCTGGACGAGGCGGAGAGCGGCACCGGCTCCATGCTGCTGCAGCTCGCCGACTCGTACAACGGCCGTGACGAGAACGGCCGTTACGACACCCAGAACCACTCGCAGCGCGCCATCTCCTGTGCGGACAGCAAGGCCAGGCCGACGGCGGCCGAGGCGAAGGCGCTGCTGCCCGAGTTCAAGAAGCTGTCCCCGGTCTTCGGCCCGTTCCTGGCCTGGGACACCGCGGGCTGGTGCTCCGACTGGCCGGTGGCGGGCGAGCACGACACTCCGGAGGCGAGCGCTCCGGGCGCCGGTCCGATCCTGGTCGTGGGGACCACGGGCGACCCGGCGACGCCGTACGAGGGTGCGCGCAAGATGGCGGACGAGCTCGGCAAGGGTGTCGGCGTCCTGCTCACCAACAAGGGCGAGGGACACGGCGCCTACGGCGTGAGCAGCTGTGTGACGTCGACGGTGGACAACTACTTCCTGGACGGGAAGGTGCCGGCGGACGGCAAGACCTGCTCGTAGCGGGACGGTGCACACGCCGAAGGGGCCGGTCCGCGTGATGCGGTCCGGCCCCTTCGAAGCGTTCAGCCTCTAGTACACCGGCTTCTCGGGCTCGATCGTGTTGACCCAGCCGATCACGCCGCCGCCGACGTGCACCGCGTCGGCGAAGCCCGCCGACTTGAGGACCGCGAGGACCTCGGCGCTGCGGACACCGGTCTTGCAGTTCAGGACGATGCGCCTGTCCTGAGGGAGGTCCTGGAGGGCGTTGCCCATCAGGAACTCGTTCTTCGGGATCAGCTTGGCGCCGGGGATCGAGACGATCTCGAACTCGTTCGGCTCACGGACGTCGATCAGCTCGATCTTCTCGTCCGCGTCGATCCACTCCTTGAGCTGCTTGGGAGTGATCGTGGAGCCGAGCGCCGCCTCCTGGGCCTCCTCGGACACGACGCCGCAGAAGGCCTCGTAGTCGATGAGCTCGGTGACGGTCGGGTTCTCACCGCAGACCGCGCAGTCGGGGTCCTTGCGGACCTTGACCTGGCGGTACTGCATCTCCAGCGCGTCGTAGATCATCAGCCGGCCGACGAGCGGGTCGCCGATGCCGGCGAGCAGCTTGATGGCCTCGTTGACCTGGATGGAGCCGATGGACGCGCAGAGCACGCCCAGGACACCGCCCTCGGCGCAGGACGGAACCATGCCGGGGGGCGGCGGCTCCGGGTAGAGGCAGCGGTAGCAGGGACCGTGCTCGGACCAGAAGACGGACGCCTGGCCGTCGAAACGGTAGATGGAACCCCAGACGTACGGCTTGTTCAGGAGCACCGCGGCGTCGTTGACGAGATAGCGGGTGGCGAAGTTGTCCGTGCCGTCCACGATCAGGTCGTACTGGGCGAAGATCTCCATCACGTTCTCGGCTTCGAGCCGTTCCTCGTGAAGGATCACGTTCACCAGCGGGTTGATGCCCAGCACCGAGTCCTTGGCGGACTGGGCCTTGGACCGGCCGATGTCGGCCTGGCTGTGGATGATCTGGCGCTGCAGGTTCGACTCGTCGACCTCGTCGAACTCCACGATGCCGAGCGTTCCGACACCGGCGGCGGCCAGGTACATCAGCGCCGGCGAGCCGAGACCGCCGGCGCCCACACAGAGCACCTTCGCGTTCTTCAGCCGCTTCTGCCCGTCCATCCCGACATCCGGGATGATCAGGTGGCGGGAGTACCTGCGGACCTCGTCGACGGTGAGCTCAGCAGCTGGCTCGACCAGGGGTGGCAGCGACACAGGAACCTCAACAATGCAGGTGGTCGGTTTCTACGTACTTCGACTACGTACGGTTGTTCTTGCGGTAACACTGCCACGCCCCCTCTCATTCCGAGATACCAGGTCCGATCCGCGAGACGATTTCGTCCCAGTACCTGGGCAGAGTCGCGAATGGATCGCTTTGTCCCCGCCCGTTTCCGGGATCCGCCTCTCCGCTGCGGTCCGTGAAGAAGATCGTCCCGGCACCCTGCCAGCGGGCGATGCGCATCGCCTCCTCCAGATGGGTACGCGGGACACCGTGGACGAAGTGGGCGAAACGGCCGGGCGGATAGGCGGCGGTCCACTCCGCCACCTGCGACCAGCGGTAGTCGGTCCACGCGCCGCGGAAGGTGACGAGCTGGTCGGCGGCCTCCGCGTAACCCGGATACGGATGGGTGTCGTGCCCGAGCACGAGACGCCCGCCGTACTGCGCACTGTCGCTGTCCGCCAGGAGGGCGGAGAGGGTGCTGGTGAGACGGCGTACGGCCGGGAGGTCGGGGCGCCCGGCCGGACAGCGGTTCAGATAGAAGCCGTCGACGCGGTACCAGTCCAGGTAGGACCGCGCGTCGGCGACCAGATCGCCGAAGGGGCGGCTGCCGTGGGCCAGGTCGAGCCGGCCGAGCAGCCGTCCGGCCGAGGCCCGCACGGAGTCGAACGGTTCCTCGCCGTGCACGGCCCGTTCGCGGGCGTTGCGGAGCCGGCCCGCGGCTTCCAGGCAGTGCGGGTCGGGGCGGCTGCCGGGGCCGTTGTCGATGTCGAGGACGGCCCAGTGCAGCGGTGTGCCGGGGCGGGCGAGTTCGGCCCATTCGACCGGTGCGAGCAGCGGGTGCGCGTACCCGGGGACGCCGAAGCCGAGCTGTTCGGCGCCGCTGGTGCGACGGGCGGTGCCGGTACTGGTCAGATACGGCACGCCGCCTCCATCCAGATGTCGGCGAGGGACTCCTCCAGATTGATCCGGGGCCGCCAGCCGAGCCGGTCCCTGGCGGTGCGCACGTCGGCCTGCTGCCAGGCACCGCAGCCGTCCGGGTAGGGGGACGGGGTGACCGCGAGGTGTTCCATGACCGATTCGGCGGAGGTGCGCGGGGCGCCGATGGGCAGGCGCGCGGGAGGCGTGTCCAGCTCATGGAGAGCACCCGCGTATCCGGCGACCTTGGCGAGGACGGCCGCGGCGTCGCGCAGGCGCACGGCCCGGCCGGTGCCGATGTTGACGACTCCCTGTGCGGCGGAGAGCGAGGCCGCGTGCACGGCGCGTGCGACATCGCGCACGTCGACGAAGTCACGCTGTACACCGAGGCCGCTGAGCTTCAGCTCACCGTCGCCCGACTGCATGGCGCGTCGCATGGCCTCGGCGAGCCGGCCGAGCGGGGAGCCGGCCGGAGTGCCGGGGCCGACCGGCGAGAACACCCGGAGCACGATCGCGTCGAGGCCGGAGCCGAGGACGAGTTCGGTGGCGGCGAGCTTGCTGACACCGTACGGGCCGCCGGGGCGCGGGATGGCGTCCTCGGCCGTGGACGAGCCGGGCTGCGAAGGTCCGTACTCCGAGGAGCAGCCGACCTGGACCAGCCGGGCGGTGCAGCCGCTGCGCCGCATCGCCTCGCAGACGGTGGCGACGGCGACGGTGTTGTGACGGGTCAGGTCGCGGGCCCCGCCCCGGGTGGCACCGGCGCAGTTGACGACGACTCCGGGGTGGACGGCGTCCAGGAAGCGGGTGAGCGCTCCGGGGCTGCCGCCGGCGAGGTCGAACCGTACGTCGGCGTCGTCGCCGCGGCCGAGCGCCGTGAGGTGGACGGCGGGGTCGGCGAGCAGCCGGTCGGCCACGAACCGGCCGAGGAATCCGTTGGCTCCGAGCAGCAGCACCCTCATCGCGCGTCCCCTCGGTGCCGACGGCGGGCTGCCGGTGCGGGGTATTGGGGGGTCATGTCCGGTGTCTCCTTGGGGCAGTTGTGTGCGGTACGGGAAGAGGCCCGCGGCGTCGGCTCCACGGGGGTTCTGGTGTGCGGGATCAGGCGGCGGTGTGGGCGGATGCCCGGGAGAGGGCGACGGTGGCGGTGGTCAGCAGGCCGAGGGCGGCCGCGCCGCAGGCGACAGCGGGCACGGCCCCGGTGCCCGCCGCCGCGACGAGCGCGTCGACGGGGCGGGCGAGGGCGTCGAGGCCGGGCAGCCGCCCGGCCAGGACGA
The DNA here is from genome assembly GCF_036013915.1 of Streptomyces sp. NBC_00464. Taxonomy (NCBI): domain Bacteria; kingdom Bacillati; phylum Actinomycetota; class Actinomycetes; order Kitasatosporales; family Streptomycetaceae; genus Streptomyces; species Streptomyces sp. NBC_00464. The sequence goes on from NZ_CP107899.1 coordinate 2,209,948, forward strand.
GGGCGGGGGCGGCGGCCTCGACGGCACAGGCTGCGGCGAGGCCGGTGGCGGCCGGTTCGGGGAAGCCGTGGACGGTGAGGAGGCGGGCGAGCAGAAGCAGCACGCCCAGTGCCGCGGCCCCGACGGGGGATCCGCCTGAGCCGATCCCGAGCCCGGCCAGGTACAGCAGCCCGCCGAGGACGCAGAGGAAGAAGGCGACAGCGGCGAACAGCAGGGGGCGCACACCTGCGGCGAACTCCTCCAGCGCACGGCTGCCGTTGAGTTTGCGGTGCGCGTGTACGGAGAAGAGGTGGGCGCACCAGGCTGCGGGAGCGACCGCCACGGCGAGGCCGAGCAGCGGCGCCGGGGTGATGTCCCAGGGGCCTTCGGGGCCGCCGCTGAGGACCTGGTGGAGCAGCGCGTCGCCGTACAGGACGTAGCCGAGCAGCCAGCAGCCGAACAGGCCGGCGGCGCCCGACGAGCGGCCGTCGGCGCAGAGGGGGCCGGTACGCAGGGCGAGTGCGAGCCCGATGAGCGCGAGGAGACCGCCGCCGGTGCCGATGGCGAGCCGCGCCCCGCCGTCGAGCACCCCCTCAGTGAGCCGCAGCGCGACGAAGGTCGCGAGACAGGCGGCGCCCGGCAGCAGGGCCCGGAGCGACCACGCGGCGCGCGTCTCGATGTCGCGCGCCGGGGTGCAGGACGCGTCCACGGGCTCCCCCGCGACAGCCGGGACCCGTGCGAACAGCTCCTCGGCCAGCGAGAACACGTCGCGGTGCCGGTAGCGGGCTGCGGTGCGGTCGGTGACTCCGTGGGCCTCGAGCCCGGCGGCGATCTCCAGCGGGTCGACGGCACGTTCGCAGAGCTCACGGTGCCGGTGCATCAGGGATTTCACGGGATCGGCGGGCCCGCGCCGCCCGGTGGCGAGTTTGCGCGCAGGAGCCGCGTGGGCGACCTCGGGAGCGCGGGGGGTGGGGCGCTGTGCGGGGGTGTCGGGGGGCGTCGGGTCTGCCGGGCCTGCCTCGCCTGCCGGGCCTGCCGGGCCTGCCGGGCCTGCCGAGTTTGTCGAGTCCAAGGGGGGCGCCGAGCCCGGCGATCGGTGCTCGGGGGCGGGGGGCATGGCAGGCGCCTCGTCCTCGGGGTCGGGGTCGAGGGATGCGTCGTCGACGTCCTCGCGGTCGGGGGATGCGTCGTCGACGGCTTCGGGGGGTGCGGGGGGCGCGGGGGGCGCGGGGGGCGCGGGGGGCGCGGGGCTGGAGGTCGGCTCGGGCGCGGCGGACGGGGCGTGCGCGGGCGCGGCGCCGTCTGGGCGTGGCCCGCTCCCGGCGTCGTCCAGCGGCACGCTCTCCGCCCCGTGCGGCGGCGCGCTCCCGGCAACGTCCGGTGATGCGCTCTCCGCCCCGTCCAGCGGGGCGGCGGACAGCCCCCACGCCGGTTCGGAGACGTCCGCGAGCAGGGTGCCGGAGGCCGACGCCCATGAGCGGTGGTCCCCGTTGCTGCTGGTCATCGGCGTTCCGAGCGCCTCGGGCACTTCGGTCGGGCGGCCCATCCTCGTTCCTCCGTGCTCGTCACCCAGGGCAGCGATCGCGCCGGGTGCACCGGTCGGTCCCGGTCGGTTCGTGCGGCCCGGCGCGGCCGGCTCCTGGTCACGCATCGCCGTCCCCCGCGCCGCACGCTCCCGCGCCGACGCCCTGCACGGCCCAGCTGGGCGTCCGCCCGGCCGGACCCGGGTCGGATTCGGAGTCGTCTCCCGGCGCCGGCCACAGACCGAGGACGTGAGCCTCCGGCGGGGTGGCGAAGGGGCGCGGCCCGCCGTCGGCGGCCCGCGCCGCCTCCCTGCGCACCGGCGCCTGCGAGATCAGCTCCAGGTAAATGCCGCGAAATGCCGCGAGGTTCTGTTCGACAGTGAAAAGTTCGAGTGCACGGGCGCGCGCCGCCGCTCCCAGGCGCGCACGGCGCTCCGGGTCGCGCAGCAGAGCCAGGCAGGCGTCCGCGAGCGCCCGCGGATTGCGCGGGGGCACCACCAGTCCCGTACCGCCGATGACCTCGACGACCGCGCCGACGTCCGTGGACACCGTCGCCCGGCCGCAGAACATCGCCTCGACCAGACTGATCGGGAAGCCCTCGACCACGCTGGAGAGCACCACCACCCCGCCCGCCGCGTACGCCTGGACGAGATCGGGGACCTCGGCCCCGCCGATGTCCTCGAAGGACACCGGGCTGTCGCCGACGGCGTGCGCGTCCACGGCCTCGTCGGGGAACAACTGGTCAGCGAGCGCCCGGCAGTGGGCGAGATAACCGGCGCCTTCCGCCCCCTGGGCCGCCGCACCGATGATGCGCAGCCGGGCGTCGGGCTCGGCCCTGCGCACCTCGGCGAAGGCGTGCAGCAGAGCGATCAGGTCCTTGGCCGGCTCGATCCGGCCGACCCAGACCAACGTGTCCGGGCCACCGTCGTCCTCGCTCTCGCCGAGCGCCGCGAAGCGGCCGGACTCCATGCCGGGATAGACCGTGCGCACCTTGGCGGGTTCGGCGCCGCAGCGCTCCTGCCAGCGGCGGGCGTGGGTGTTGCCGGGGGTGATCAGCGCGGCCTGCCGGTACACCTCGGCGGCGAGCCGCCCGTGGAAGTTCGCGAGCAGCGTGCGTACCGGCGCACTCACCGGCGCACCGGTGTCCGCGAGGTAGTGGGCGCGCAACTGCACGGCGTGCTCGGTGACGAGCAGCGGCACCCCGAAGAAGCGCTTGGCCAGCAGCCCCGGCAGTGCGGCGGCGCCGCCCGACGCGGCATGGCAGAGATCGACGGCGCCGAGGCTCTCCTCGTCGTACCAGTCGAGGGAGAGCGGGCGCAGCACCCGGTCGAGCTCCGCGGCGAAGGCGAGGAGATCGGGGACGGTGGCGGACTGGACGGTGCGTCCGGTGCCATGGGCGCGGCAGGCGGCCTCGAGGATCCGCACCGCGGTCTCGGAGCGGAGGGCGGCGGGAAGTCCACCGTGCTCGCAGGCCAGTTCGGCGAGCCCGTAGAGGCCTTCGGTGAACTGCTCGTCCGCGATCCGCAGGTCCACTCCGGCCGGTGCCACACGGGCCGGGTCCACTCCGGCCGGTGCCACACGGGCCGGGTCCACGCCGGCGGCCCCGCCGCGACCGGCACCCTCGCCCGCGCCTTCCTGCTCGCCGCCCGTCGCACCCGCCACGCACACCGAGGCCGCGAGCGCCGTGAAGTGGGTGATGAAGCGCCGCCGTTCGCGCCGCCCGTACGTCCGTGCGCCCCCGCCGGTCAGCAACCGCGAGAGCAGTCCTCTGGGGGCGTGGAGGCCGAGGGTGTCCTCGTCGGCGGTCCACAGGGGCGCCGTCCGCACCCGGCTGACCTGGACCGGGAGCTGCACCCAGCCCTGCGCCTCCTGCTCGGCGCTGCGGCTGAGCGCGAAGAGATCGAACTCGTGCTGCGCGAGCCCGCGCACCAGACGGTCGCACCAGAGTCTGGACTCACCGGACGCATACGGATAGCCACCGTCGGTGAGCAGTCCGATCCGCACGAGCGCACCCCCGATCTCCCTTGTGAGCGGCCGCCGTTGGATCGGCGACTCGCAGCGGGACGACCGTAAGCGGATACGCCGGTGGTGCGACGGACGGTTGTCCGTCGCACCACCGAAAGGGGTGAACCGGCGTAACTTTCCCACCCCGGTAGCGTTCTGTCGCGCTATAGAAGCGGTGGGTCACCTGCTGTCAGGCTGCGGCCAGCTCCCTGCGGGCCGCGCGGCGCACCGCCGCGAGGGCCGGATCGAGGGCCGGCACGGCTGCCAGCAGCTGCCGGGTGTACGGGTCGCGGGGATCCGCGTACACCTGCTCCACCGGGCCCTCCTCGACGATCCGGCCCCGCCGCATGACGGCGACCCGGTCACTGACCTGCCGTACGACAGCGAGGTCGTGCGCGATGAAGACCAGGGCGAGTCCGAGCTCCTGCTGGAGCTCCGCCAGCAGGGCGGTCACCTGGGCCTGGGTCGTCACGTCGAGCGCGGAGACCGCCTCGTCACAGACGATGAGCTCGGGTTCGGCGGCCAGGGCCCGCGCGATGCCGACGCGTTGGCGCTGGCCGCCGCTGAACTCGTGCGGGTAGCGGTCGTACTGCTCCGGGTCGAGTCCGACGCGCTCCAGCAGATCCCGTACGCGCGCCCTGATCGCTCCCTCGTCGCGCTGCCCGCGCGCCCGCAGCGGGTCGGCGACCGACTCCCCGACGGAACGGCGCGGGTTGAGCGAGGAGACCGGGTCCTGGAAGACCATCTGCACCCGGTCCACCCGGGTGAGCCGCCCGGAGGTGGGCTCCAGCAGACCGACGAGCATCCGCCCGAGGGTGGTCTTGCCGCTGCCGCTCTCACCGACGATGCCGAGCGTCTCGCCGCGGCGGACGGTGAGGGAGACCCCGTCGACGGCGGCCAGGGCGGACTTCCCCCGGCCGAACACCTGCCGCACGTCCTCGGCCCGGACCAGCACTTCTCCCTCGGGGGTCGCCTGCCGGCCCTCGCCGGTGGCGCCCCGCACCTCCGGGGCGATGCGCGGCACGGCTGACAACAGCGCCTTCGTGTACGGCTCGCGGGGCGCGCCGAGCACCTCGGCCACCGGCCCGCGTTCCACGGCGCGGCCCGACCGCATGACGAGCACCTCGTCCACCGACTCGGCCGCCACGCCCACGTCATGGGTGACCAGCAGCAGCCCCATGCCCGTCTCGCGGCGCAGGTCGTGCAGCAGGTCCAGGATCTGGGCCTGGACGGTGACGTCCAGCGCGGTCGTCGGCTCGTCGGCGATCAGCAGCTGGGGCTCGCAGGCCAGCGCCATCGCGATCAGGGCCCGCTGCCGCATACCGCCGGAGAACTCGTGCGGCCGGGACCGGGAGCGGCGTACCGCGTCGGGGATCCCGACCCGGTCCAGCACCTCGACGGCCCTGGCCCGCCCGGCCCGCCGGGAGACACGGTGGTGGACCCGGTACACCTGGGCGATCTGGTCGCCGACCGCGTAGTACGGGTCCAGCGAGGAGAGGGGGTCCTGGAAGACCATCGCGGCCTTCGCCCCCCGCATCCCGCGCAGTTCGGCGCCCCCGGCGGCCTGGACGTCCACGCCGGCGACCCGGATCGAGCCGCCGACCTTCGCACCGGTCCCCCGGTGCAGTCCGAGCAGGGCGTACGCCGAGGCGCTCTTGCCGGAGCCGGACTCGCCGACGACGCCGAGCGCGCCACCCGCCTCCAGCGAGAACGACAGTCCGCGCACCGCGTGCACGTCGCCGAACGAGATGGAGAGATCGGTGACCTCGACCAGACTCATGAGAGCACCACCCGTCGGTCGGCCATCGCCTGGAGGATGTCGGCGACGGCATTGGCAAGGACGACGAAGAATCCGGTGACGAGCACCAGACCGACGACGACCGGGAGGTCCACCTGCTTGACGGCCTCCACGAGTTCGCGGCCGACGCCGGGAATCCCGAAGAGGGACTCGGTGAGCACGGCGCCGCCGAACATCGAGCCGACATCGAGTGCGCCGAGTGCGATCACCGGGGCCAGCGCGCCGCGCAGGGCGTGCCGTCCGACGATCGTCCGCTCGCCGACGCCGTACGCCCTGAAGGTGCGCACATGGTCCTCGGCGAGCGTCTCCAGCATCGAGGCCCGGGTCATCCGGGCGTACGGGGCTGCGGAGATGAGCGCGAGCGAGATCCAGGGCAGCAGCAGGTTCCAGGCCCACTGCTCCGGGTTCTCGGTGAGGGGGACGTAGTCGGGGAACGGCAGGATCTGAAGCGCCGTGACGCAGATGATGATCAGCAGCAGCCCGATCACGAAGACGGGCGTGGCCATGCCGGCCAGGGTGATCCCGGTGAGGATGCGCTCGGTGACACGGCCGCGCCGCCACACCGAGAGCACCCCGGTGCCGACCCCGAGGACCATCCACAGCACGAACGCGCCGACGGCCAGCGAGGCGGTGGCGGGCAGCTTGGCGACGATCAGCTGGGTGACCTGCTGACCGCTCTGGTACGAGAGTCCCAGGCACGGGGCCTGGCAGTGCACCACACCGGTTCCGGTGGAGTAGTCGCGGCCGGCGACCAGGGCCTGGAGGAAGTGCGCGTACTGCACGTACACCGGGTCGCCGAGACGCAATTGCTCGCTGACCTGGGCGACCTGCGCGGGCGAGCAGCGCGGTCCGCAGGCGATCTGCGCCACGTTGCCGGGGGCGACGTAGAAGGCGGCGTAGACGACGACGCTCAGGGCGAGAAGGACGAACAGCGCCCCGCCCAGGCGTCGCAGCAGGAACCCGCTCATGCTCCGGCCTCCTTCTTGGCGCCGGTGCCGATCCGCAGCCGGGATGCGGCGCGCGGGTCGAGTGCGGTGCGCACGCCCTCGCCGAGGACGGTGAGCGCCAGCACGGTGACGAAGAGCAGCAGGGCCGGGATGAGCAGATAGGTGGGCGCCGCCTGGTACCAGGTGTCGGCGTCGCTGAGCATCTGTCCCCAGGACGGCGTGGGCGGCTTGATGCCGACGCCGAGGAAGGACAGGGCCGCCTCGACGACGATGTTGCCGGGGAAGAGCAGGACGGCGTATGTGATGACGGGCGCGGCCAGGGCGGGCAGCAGTTCGCGCCGGGCGATCTGCCAGGAGCCCCAGCCGCTGAGCCGGGCGGCCGCGACGTGGTCGCGCGACTTGAGGGACAGGGTCTGCGCGCGCACGATCTTCGAGATGCCGGACCAGCCGACCAGGCCGACGATGACGGAGATCAGCACCGGGCGGGGGAAGCCTGCCGGGACGACGGCGAGCGCGCCGAGCGCGGTCACCATCACCGGCAGGGCAACCACGACGTCGGTGATCCGGCTCAGCGCCTGGTCGACGAAGCGGTTGCCGAGGCCGGCCGAGAGGCCGATGACGACACCGATGGCCACCTGGAGCAGGGTCGCTCCGAGCGCGACGCCGAGCGAGACGCGGGCGCCGTAGGCGACGCGGGCGAACAGGTCGCGGCCGGTGAGCGGTTCGACGCCGAGCCAGTGCTCGGCGCTGATCCCGCCGAAGGAGCCGAGCGGCACCCCGCCGGTGGCCGAGTCGACGAGGTCGGGGTGGTACGTGGTGGGGTTCTGGCCCTCGATGCCCGTGAGCAGGGGTGCGGCGAGCGCGAGGAGGACCAGCAGGGCGACGACGGCCGCCGCCACGAGGGCGGCGCGGCGGGCGCGCAGCCGCCGCCAGAACGGATGGGCCCCGGGGGCGGGGGCCCGGACGGCCCCCGCCTCCTGGACCAGCAGTGCTTCGGCCATGGCTACTTGACCGCGACCTGCGAGATGTCGAGCACGCCGGTCCAGTCGCTGATCACGACGTTCTTCACGGACTCGCCGTACAGGCGCTTGTAGACCGGGTGGAACAGCGGCACGGTCAGCGCCTGCTCACCGACCTTCTTGTCGAGCGCACCCCAGCGCTTGGCGGCGGCGCCCAGGTCGGTCAGCTTGTTGATCTCGTCGATCTCCTTGTTGACCGCGGGGTCGTCGAACTGGGCGGAGTTGAAGTTGTACCCGGCCTTGACGATCTGGCGTCCGTCGAAGATCGGGGCGAAGAACGGACCGCCGGAGGGCCAGTCGGCACCCCAGCCGCCGAGGAAGAAGCCGGGCTCGGTCTTCACGTTGTAGACGGTGTCCGAGTAGGCGTTGTTCTCCAGGCCCTGGAGCTTGACCGTGATGCCGGCCTTCTTCAGCGCCTCCTGGAGCGCGGTGGCGATCTCCGGGCTCGTCTCGAAGTTCTTGTCGTTGTTGTGCGTGAGGGTGACGGTCAGCCCCTTGGGATAACCGGCCTCCTTCAGCAGCTCCTTGGCCTTGGCCGCGTTGCCGTTCTTGCCTGCCGGGAAGGAGTCGTACGGCGTGTAGCCGAAGGATGCCTGGTCGGGCAGGAAGGTGGTGGCGGGCTCGGCGAGCGAGGAACCGCCGGCGGCGTTGACCACGGAGGTGCGGTCGACGGCGTACGAGATGGCCTGACGCACCTTCGGGTTGTCGAACGGCTTCACCTTCGGGTTGAAGGCGATGTAGTTCGTGTAGCCGAAGTGGCCGGTGCCGACGCGGGCTGCGAGCTTCTTGTCGCCGCTGACCTTGGCGAGCTCGGCCGGGCCGAGGTTGGTGTCGGTGGTGACGGCCGCGGCGTCGGCGCCCTGCGAGGCGGACAGCCGCTGGTTGATGACGGCGGAGTCGAGCCCGGAGCGGACGTCGATCCGGTCCGGGTAGGCCTTGCGCTCCTCGTCGGTGGCGGCCGACCAGTGCGTGTTGCGCTCCAGGATGAGCCGTTCGCCGTCGCCCTCGTTCTTGACGACCTTGTACGGCCCCGAGGAGAGCGGGTGCTCCTCGTACTTCGTGCCGGTGTCCTTGGCCTTCGGCACCGGGGTGGTCTGGGTCTGGGTGGCCAGGAAGGGGAACTCGCCCTCGGGCTTGTTGAGGTGGAAGACGATCGTCTTCGCGTCGGGCGTCTCGATCGAGTCGAGGCCCTTCTTGTCCTTGTACGGGCCCTGGTAGTCGGCCCCGCCGATCAGCCAGTCACGCAGGTAGGGCGCACCGCCGGAGAGCTCTGCGGCGAAGGAGCGCTCGATGCCGTACTTGATGTCGGCACTCGTGATCGCGGTGCCGTCCTCGTACTTGATGCCGTCCTTGAGGGTGTACGTCCAGACGGTGGCGTTCTTGCTGGGCGTGCCCAGGTCGGTCGCCAGGTCGGGGACGACCTTCGAGCCCGCGGCGCCGTCCTCCCGGTTGCGGGTGGTGAGCGTACGGAAGACGAGGGAGGGGACGTTGCCGCCGCCGGAGGTGTAGAGCCGTGCGGGGTCGAAGTCGTCCTGCGGGGCGCTGTTGAGGACGGTGAGCGTGCCGCCCTTCTTGGGCGCGCCCGTTGCGCCGGAGGCGCCGTCGCTGCCCTTGCTGCTGCCCTCGGGTCCGCAGGCCGCGGCGCCCGCTGCCACAAGGAGTACTGCGGCGGCCGCTGCTGTGCGGCGCGATATGACGGACGGATGACGCATCGGAAGATGACCTCTCGGAGTACTGCCTGAATGAGGGAAACGGAAGGTGATTCCGCGCAGGCGGCGACGAGAGGCATGTGCACACGACCGGTCGGAACGAGTAAGGGTGACCGGAACACTGGAACTGCCGCGCCTGCGGACGGAGTACGCCCGGGCGCGGCAGTCGGGGAAGGGCGGTCCGGGCCATCAGGGCTCGGAGGGGCCGACGCGCACGCGGGCAGGCGTCAGCAACAGTCGATGTCGGCGACGCTGTGCCCGGTCACGCCGATGAGCGCCAGCTCAATGGCGGCGCGATCGGAGGTGACGAGGCTGCGTGACATGCCGAGAAATATCGGCCACGGCCGATCCGATGTCAACACAATATGAGACGACCATCTCACCATGCGGACAGTCGTCGGGAGAAGATGCTCCACGAGCCGCTCCCGCGAGCCCGCCCGGGGTGATCCGGCCGACCGGCCCGGCAGACCCCGCCTGGACTCAACCCTTCGGGTACACCCAAGGGTTGGGGCGGCACTTGATGCCGTCGATGTCGAGCGACTTGGTCTGCTGCTGCATCACCGGAGCGAGGGCACCCTTCGTGCCGCAGCTCACATGGTTGTGGCCCAGCCGGTGGCCGACTTCGTGATTGATCAGCATCTGGCGATAGGCGAAAAGCTTGTCCGGCCCGAAGGTGGAGGAGCCCTGGGCCCAGCGGTAGGCGTTGATCATCACGCGCTCAGTCGCTGCGGAGTCACAGGAGACGTTGTCCTCCGTCGTGTCCAGACCCGACTTCTCGCACCACTCGCCCGTGGTCCCCGGACTGGCCAGCGTGATCACGAAATCCGGCTCCCCGACGGAAATCCGTTCGAAGGTCATGTCGCCGTCGTGCGCCCAACTCCGGTCATCATTAAGGGTTTTCTGTACCGCCTCGGCAAAAAGCGCGGGGTCGAGTCCGAGCCCCTTCTCGACATCGATCCGATAGCGGTACCTGTGCCCCTTGCCCGGAGCCTTCGCCGTACCGGCGATCGCCTCGAATTTCCCCGAAGCGGTCAGCTTCGGCGCGAGCGGATAGGCCCTGGCCATTTTCTGCTCGTACGAAAGGGGCTTGACCGCCGCCGCCTTGGGGGCGGGGGTCGTCCGGGCGTCGGAGCGTGAGGCGTCACCCTCGGCGTCCCGGTCCACGCCCGCGGCCTGCGCGGTGCCGGACCGGCTGCCGCTGTCGTGGGCGACCTGACCCGCCACGACCACCGCGAGCACGGTTGTCACCGCGGCCGCGGCGATGCCGGTGAAAGTGCGGCCCTTGTTGCCCTTGGCTTCTTTGGCGCCCTTGGCTTCTTTGGCTTCTTTGGCGTCTTTGCCAGGAGCCTCCGCGGCCTCGTCCGTATCCGGCGGGCGCTCGTCCCACTCGGTGACCGAGCGGTACGGATCCGCCGGACCGGAGGGGTTCGCGGCCGGGCGGCGGGGTGCGGCCGCGGCGGGCGGGCCGTCGAAGGCGTCGACGAACTCGCGCCGCGGCCCCGGCACCAGAGGCCTGGTAGCGGCCCCCTGCGCATCCCGGGGCGCCTGCGAAGCCTGCGGACTCCGCGACCCCTGCGGCAGCCGTCCCGGCGGCTGGGCCGGCCGTTCGCCGTACCGCCCGACGGGTCCGGTCCCCCAGCCGCCGCCGGGTTCACGCTGTTCGGGATGGCCGCCGCGCACCTGGGGAGTGCCCTGGAACGGGGTGTGGCCATCGGTGCCGGGAGCCCCGTCACCGGGCCGTCTGCGCCGGCCGCTGCCGGCGGCGGGGCGGGCGCCCTCGCGCACCGCTTCCGCGTTCGCCCCGTCCGGCCCGGACTCGGGCGCCGTGGGCGCAGGGCCCTTTCGGCTGTGTCGTCCCACGCCCCGGATCAGCTCCCGCCGCATTCGTCGAGCAGTTCCCGGAACGCCTGGGCGACCGTCTCCGGGTACTCCATCATTGCCACGTGCCCGGCATCGGGCAGTGTCAGCAGTCTCGCATCGCGAAAGGCCGCGGACGCCCTGCGTGCCATCCGGGGCGAGACGAGCCTGTCCCGTCCGCCGTACACGAGCTGGGTCGGTGCGAGCACCCGCTCGGCCTGGCGCCACAGCCCGTGCTGACCGCCCAGCGTGTACGCGTCGACGATGCCACGTGCCGAGCGCGCCATCGCGTCCCAGAAGTACGGCAGCGCCAGCCGCCGCTCCATTTCGGCCACCGCGTGACGGAAGGCGTCCGCGGAGACACGTGCCGGATCGCCGTAACAGAGTGCCATGACTCCGCGGGTGCGTTCTTCCGCGCTCCAGTCCCGGCTCATCCGGGCGAACAGGGACACGATGCCCGGAACGGCGAGCAGTGCGGTCGGCGCGGCCGACCACTGCACCCGGATCTCGGGGAGCGCGGGCGAGATCAGGGTGAGGGTGCGCACCAGGTCGGGACGGACCGCGGCGACCCGCGTCGCCACCGCCCCGCCCAGCGAGTTGCCGATCAGGTGAACGGGGCCGCGCTCCCCGGCGTCAAGGAAGCGGATCACCGCGCGGGCGTGGCCGGTGACCGAGTAGTTGCCGTCGTCCGGCGGCGGGGAGTCCCCGAAACCGGGCAGGTCGAGCGCCTCGCTGTCCACCACGTCCTGGAGCAGCGGCATCAGCGCGGTCCAGTTCTGCGAGGAGCCGCCCAGCCCGTGCACGAAGAGCGCGGGCGGCAGTCCGGTCCGCTCCGGCGGCCGCGAACGGACGGTCAGCGTCAGCCCGGGCAGCGTGACGGAGCGAAGCCTCTCCCCCTCCGCGACTCTGACGGCGCTCACCGTGGGGGCCACCGCTGCGGCGGCGGCACGGACTCCCGGCAGCTCGGTCGAAGACATGCGGCAATGTTACGAGACGATCACACCCTGGTTCATGTGTTCGCCGTCACAGACCGCATGGCGGCTTCGGGGGGCAGCTCCTAGGCTCGGAGCAAGGAAGGGAGTCACCATGACGGTCGACCCCAGTGACCCGGAGACCTTCGAGGGCGTCCAGCCGGACGAACCCGACCAGGAGACACCCGACGCGGACGCCGCCGAGCAGCGGAAGGACCTTCGTCCGCAGGACGACGAACCGCCGGCGGACGTCGACCGGGACCGCGCGAACGAGGCGGATGCGGTGGAGCAGGCCCGGGTCGTCCCACAAGATGAGGACGATTACCGCTGATACGCCCCGCTATGCGGCTCAGGGCGTGGAACCTGTGGCTACCGCACTCGTCCGGTCCGTGAAATTCTGCGTCCGCGCCGCGCATACCGGGGTTACCCAAAAGTACGATGTCAGTAGGGCGCAGCGTGCACGGAATTGCTGGGTCGGATCACAATTTTGGGAGGCGGCGTGACAGCCATCGAGCAGACCGAGGCGGCGCGCCCGCGGGGCACTCGTTTGCCCCGCCGCGCCCGACGCAATCAGCTCCTGGGGGCTGCGCAGGAGGTCTTCGTCGCGCAGGGGTACCACTCCGCGGCGATGGACGACATCGCGGAGCGGGCCGGGGTCAGCAAGCCGGTGCTCTACCAGCACTTCCCGGGCAAGCTGGAGCTCTATCTGGCCCTCCTCGACCAGCACTGCGAGGCACTGCTCCTGTCGGTGCGCACGGCGCTGGCGTCGACGACCGACAACAAGCTGCGCGTGGCCGCGACGATGGACGCCTACTTCGCGTACGTCCAGGACGAGGGCGGCGCCTTCCGGCTGGTCTTCGAGTCGGACCTGACCAACGAGCCCTCCGTCCGCGAACGGGTCGACCGGGTCTCGCTCCAGTGTGCCGAGGCGATCTCCGACGTGATCGCGGGTGACACGGGGCTGTCCAAGGACGAGTCGATGCTGCTCGCGGTCGGGCTGGGAGGCGTGTCCCAGGTGGTCGCCCGCTACTGGCTCTCCAGCGGGTCCACGATTCCGCGCGACACGGCGGTGCAGCTCCTCACCTCGCTGGCCTGGCGGGGCATCGCGGGCTTCCCGCTGCACGGCATCGATCAGCACTGAGCGGGGCGGCCGGCACCGGTGTTCGCTGCGGGCGTTGCCCGCGGAACCCTGCCCGGTCCCCTCAGCGGGCTAATGTGTGCTGCGTACGGCGCGGTTCACCGCGCAGGGACTGACCGTCGGAGGGACATAGCCGTGGAGGTCAAGATCGGGGTGCAGCACACGCCCCGGGAGATCGTTCTGGAGAGCGGGCTTTCCGCCGAAGAGGTCGAGAGCGCGGTTTCCGAGGCTCTCGCCGGCAAGGCGCAGCTGCTCAGCCTCACGGACGAGAAGGGCCGCAAGGTCCTGGTGCCGGCCGACCGGATCGCCTACGTGGAGATCGGCGAGCCCAGCACACGACGGGTGGGGTTCGGCGCGCTGTAGCGGCACGCACGGACGCAGAGACCGTGGAAGCGGCCCGGTGGGGAATTCCCCGCCGGGCCGCTTTCCGTCGTGCCCCCCGTGCGGCAGGTCCGCCCCGCCGGTGGGCCGTCCCCTGTGCGGCGGCTGAGCGAAGCCTGTCCGCGGATTCCTGTGCGGCGGCTGAGCGAAGCCTGTCCGCGGGAGGGTTGTCCACCGTTGCCCGGGGGTAGTACCGCCTACGACCGATTTGCCCGCCCCCGCACCTGCGAGGTGATCACCTGTGATCTTGGAAACCCTGGGCTCCGTCGTACTCGGACTCGCCCTCTCCTGGGCGGCCCTGCGCGCCCTGTCGCCACGGCTCCCGTCCCGCCGCGCCGTGCTCGGCACCGGTGCGCTGGGGGCCCTGTTCGGTGCCTGGCTCACGCACTCGGTGCTGGGGTCGGGCCACGCCGCGGCCACCCTGGTGGGCTCGGTGCTGATCTCCGCGGTGACGCTGTCCCTGTTGCTGAGGCCCCGTCGCCGCCGGCTCGGCCGGTCGGCGGCGGCCTGACGCCGCCGCCGTCGCCGCCGGGAGAGAGGGCCCTAGGCCGCCAGCCCCAGGGCGGCCATCCGCTTGGTGTGCGCCTCGGTGATCCGGGAGAACATCCGGCCGACCTCGGCCAGGTCGAATCCGTCGGCCACCCCGCCCACCAGCATGGTCGACAGCGCGTCACGGTCTGCCACCACGCGCTGCGCCTGCGAGAGCGCCTCGCCCATCAGCCGCCGCGCCCACAGCGCGAGCCGGCCTCCGAGCCTCGGGTCCGCCTCGATCGCGGCGCGGACCTTCTCGACGGCGAAGTTCCCGTGCCCCGTGTCGTCGAGGACGGCGAGGACGAGGGAGCGGGTGTCCGAGTCGAGCCGGGCCGCGACCTCGCGGTAGAAGTCGCTGGCGATCGAGTCGCCGACGTAGGCCTTCACCAGGCCCTCCAGCCAGTCCGATGGCGCGGTCATGCGGTGGAAGTCGTCGAGGGCCTTGGCGAACGGCTCCATGGCGCCGGTCGGCTCCACCTCGATCGCGGTCAGCCGGTCGGTCAACCGCTCGAAGTGATGGAATTCCGCGGAGGCCATCTTCGCCAGCTCCGCCTTGTCGGCCAGGGTCGGCGCGAGTTTCGCGTCCTCGGCGAGCCGCTCGAAGGCTGCCAGTTCCCCGTAGGCGAGTGCTCCCAGAAGGTCGACGACGGCGGCCCGGTACTGCGGCTCCGCGGACGCGGTGGCCCAGTCCTGGTCGGCGATTTTGGTGGATGCGGGGGTTTCCGTGGCGTTGTCAGGCGTCTCCATGGAGCGCAGAATAGCCCGCCCGCCGGGGGGTGCAGCGGCCCGGCCACCGGCTGACGTCACACCGTTCCGATGAATTCGCCCAACACAGATGCGCGAATCCGGGGTACAGTGGTATTGCGCTTACTGAGCATTTTGCAACTGCTCGTTGCGCGAAATTGAATGAGGATGCCCGGTCGGTGGCCCGATCGGCTCCGACCCGACAGCCCTCCACGCGGTGCGTACGACACGTACGACCGCAGATGAGGGGCCCCCTCAGCGGCACGAGCGCTCGAGCGACGGCAGTGGTCCCGCGCCACCCGGCCCATCCACGGCCGGATGACCAACCCCGGCACGGTACGACCCCCTTCGTTCGCCTCGGACTGCGTTTCACAGAAGAGGCAGCACCCTGACTACGTTCCGAGACCTCGGGATCCTTTCCGAGACGGCCGAAGCCCTTGAGGCTGTCGGCATCACGTCCCCCTTCCCCATCCAGGAGATGACGCTCCCTGTAGCGCTCTCCGGCTCCGATGTCATCGGGCAGGCCAAGACCGGCACCGGCAAGACGCTCGGTTTCGGCCTGCCGCTGCTGGAGCGCGTCACCGTCCTCGCGGACGTCGAGGCAGGCCGGGCCCAGCCCGAGAAGCTGACCGACGCCCCGCAGGCGCTGATCGTCGTCCCCACCCGCGAGCTCTGTCAGCAGGTCACCAACGACCTGCTGACCGCCGGCAAGGTGCGTAACGTCCGCGTTCTCGCCATCTACGGCGGCCGGGCGTACGAGCCCCAGGTCGAGGCCCTCAAGAAGGGCGTCGACGTGATCGTCGGCACCCCGGGCCGTCTGCTCGACCTGGCCGGCCAGCGCAAGCTCGACCTGTCGAAGGTCCGCGCCCTCGTCCTCGACGAGGCCGACGAGATGCTCGACCTGGGCTTCCTGCCCGACGTCGAGCGCATCATCACGATGCTGCCGGCGAAGCGCCAGACGATGCTGTTCTCGGCGACCATGCCGGGCGCGGTCATCAGCCTCGCGCGCCGCTACATGTCGCAGCCGACGCACATCAACGCCACGTCGCCCGACGACGAGGGCACGACCGTCAAGAACACCGCGCAGTACGTCTACCGCGCGCACAACATGGACAAGCCCGAGATGGTCTCGCGGATCCTCCAGGCCAACGGCCGCGGACTCGCGATGATCTTCTGCCGCACCAAGCGCACCGCGGCCGACATCGCCGAGCAGCTGGAGAAGCGCGGTTTCGCCTCCGGCGCGGTCCACGGCGACCTCGGCCAGGGCGCCCGCGAGCAGGCGCTCCGCGCCTTCCGCAACGGCAAGGTCGACGTGCTCGTCTGCACCGACGTCGCGGCCCGCGGTATCGATGTCGAGGGTGTCACCCACGTCATCAACTACCAGTCGCCCGAGGACGAGAAGACCTATCTGCACCGGATCGGCCGGACCGGCCGCGCGGGTGCCAAGGGCATCGCGATCACGCTGGTCGACTGGGACGACATCCCGCGCTGGCAGCTGATCAACAAGGCCCTGGACCTGAAGTTCCCGGACCCGCCCGAGACGTACTCCACGTCGCCCCACCTGTACGAGGAGCTCGACATCCCGGCCGGCACCAAGGGTGTCCTGCCGCGTACCGAGCGGACCCGTGCCGGTCTGCGGGCCGAAGAGGTCGAGGACCTCGGCGAGACGGGCGGCCGCGGCCGCAAGTCCGCCGCCGCGTCGGCCCCCGCGGTCCGCGAGGAGCGTGCTCCGCGTACGCCGCGTCAGCGTCGTCGCACCCGGGGCGGCTCCAGTGCCGAGGAGGGCGCCGTGACGGTGCCCGCACCTGCCACGGAGGCCGTCGAGGCTCCCGAGGCCACTGACGGCCCGTCCGAGCCGCGCACCCCGCGCCGTCGCCGGCGCGGCCGTGTCGGTGCCGCGGACATCGCAGCCGAGGCCGCGGTGGCCGTGGCCGAGGCTCCGGCCGTGGTCGTCGACATCGAGCCCGCACCCGAGGCCGAGCCGAAGAAGCGGACGAGGACCAGGGCGGCCAAGGCGAAGGCCGAGGTCGTGGTCGACGCCGAAGTCGTGATCGACGCCCGGACGGCGCCGGAGACCGAGACGGAGCCGGCGGCCGAGACGAAGCCGCGCCGCCGCCGTGCCCGGGTCGTCAAGCCGGTGACGGAGGAGGTCGACTTCCAGACCGCTCCCGTGGCCGAGCCCGCGCCCGCCGCCGCGACGGTGACCAAGCCGCGCCGCCGTGCCCGGGTGATCAAGCCCGCCGAGGACGAGGTCGACTTCCAGATCGCTCCGATCGCCGAGCCCGAGTCGGACAGGCCGCGCCGCCGCCCCCGTGCGGCCGCGAAGCCGAAGACGGAGGCCGTGGCCCAGGCACCGGCCGCCGAGGGCGAGGCCAAGCCGCGCCGGCGCCGGGCGCCGCGGACGGCTGCCGCCAAGTCCGAGGGCTGAGCGCGCACCACGCGTCAAGGATCGCCGGACGGGCCCGAGTCATCGACTCGGGCCCGTCCGGCGTTCCACGGCATGACGGACCTCCCCCGCGGTCGTAACCTCGTGCCATGAGCAGGCCACCCACCTTCACCCCGCCCCCCTGCGCCCGTCCCCGCGCGCTGCACACCGAGCGCGGGGACTTCGCCGTGCTGGACGCGGCGCCTCCTACGCGATCACGGGGCACCGTCCTCCTGCTGCCCGGGTACACCGGCAGCAAGGAGGACTTCATCGCGCTGCTGCAACCGCTCGCCCACGCCGGCTACCGCGCCGTCACGGTCGACGGGCGCGGACAGTACGAGAGCGACGGAACGGACCGTCAGGAGTCCTACACCCAGGGCGAGTTGGCCCGGGACGTGCTCGCACAGACAGCGGCACTCGGCCTCGGGGACGGTGCGGTCGACCTGCTCGGCCACTCGCTCGGCGGACAGATCGCACGCGCCGCAGTACTCCTGGACTCCGCACCGTTCCGTTCGCTCACCCTGATGTCCTCCGGGCCCGCCGAGGTCGTCGAGGCCCAGCAGATCAAGCTGAAGATCCTCGGTGACGCGCTCGCCACGATGAGCATGGACGACGTCTGGGCCGCCATGCGGGCCTTCGATCCGCCGGCCGAGGCCGAGACGGGCGGCGAGGAGCTGCGGCGGCGCTGGCTGCGCCACCGCCCCGCGCAGCTGATCGCCACCGGCCGCCAGCTCGCCACCGAACCGGACCGGGTGGCCGAGCTCGCCGCCACGGGGCTGCCGGTCCATGTCATCTCCGGCGAACGCGACGACGTCTGGCCGGTCCCGCAGCTCGACGAGACCGCGGTACGCCTCGGCGCGCACCGGACCCGGATCGAGGGCGCCGAGCACTCCCCCAACACGGACCGGCCGGGACCGACGGCGGCTGCCCTCGTTGCCTTCTGGGACGGCCTGTAGGCGGCTGCGAGGACACGGACGGCCCCCGCGGGGGCGGCCGATGTCAGTACTGCGCCTGAAGGTGCTGCCAGAAGCCGTCACGCAGTGCCCGGCGCAGATGGGCGTGGCCGCGCAGCGAGTGCTGGAGCAGCCGCTCGGCCTCGACCAGCAGGTCCTGGTCGACGGAGCCCGGCAGATACGGATGCCCCGGCAGCAGGTCGGCAAGGGACTCGCGGCCGCGGGCGGAGAGCCAGGTGGCCGCGATCTGCGCACCGACGAAGCGGACGTCCTCGCGCGAGGGCGCGGGGGCGTCCTCCTCATAGGTGGTGACGGGACGTCTGGTCACGTACGGGCGGCAGAAGTCGAGGTCGAAGGTGCGCTGGCTGTCGACCTCCCAGAGCAGCGGTTCGGCCTGGTTGCGCCCCTCCCCGGCCTCGATGCCCCACAGGTGGACCCGGGCCCCGTACCCCTGCGCGGCCTCGACGGCCGACACCAGGTCCTCGTCGCCGCCGACCAGCGCGGCATCGCTGATGGCGCGGTGGCGGGCCAGGGATTCGAGGTCGGTGCGGATGAGTGAGTCGACGCCCTTCTGCTGGTTGTTGGCGTTGAGGTTGCCCAGCCTGACCTTGACGTCGGGGAGTTCGGCGATGGACTGCTGCTCGACGGTGTGGATCCGGCGCCTGGCCCCGTCGTACCAGTACACGCGCAGCAGTCTGCTGTCCGCGAAGATGGTGCGGGCCTTGTCGATGAAGGCCTCGATCAGCCCTTCGGAGTCGAGGTCGAAGGAGCGCCGGTCCTCGGTACCGGTGACGAGCAGCCCGGCCGCGGCGTACACATAGCCCGCGTCCACGAAGATCGCGTGGGTGGACGGGGTCTTCGACACCTCGGCGAGCACGCGCTGGAGCAGTTCGTTGGTGCGGTCCAGGCGGTCGCCGATCTCTGCCTCGTTCATGCGGGCCTCGTCGCGGAAACCGTTGTCCGCGCATGCTCAGTTACCTGCTGGTACTTAGACATCCAAAAAATTTCCTTAGCGTAGGGAATGATTGCAGGGGGCAAGCCGTTGTACACACCGTGGGGCGCGGGACAGGGATGCCTGTGCGCTCCACATCCTTGCGGACGGGTCCCCCGTCCTCCCAGTAGTTCTCCAGCAGGAGGATCAGACGAAGGGAAGCCATATGCGCTTCGAGATCATGCGACTCGACGATGTCGACGGTACCGCCGTGGACAGCACCGTCGTGGACGCCGCCTCCGTCAACCGGATCGTGCAGCAGGCCGCAGCAATCGGCCAGCGCATCTATATCCGCCCGGCCGAAAGCTCGGCTTCGTAACGCATTGCCGACGTAAAAAAGACGCCGACGTATAAAGACGCGAAGCGCCCCCGTACGGAAGATCCGTACGGGGGCGCTGTGGTGTCCGGGGCCGGGTCAGGCGTTCTGGATGACCTGGGTGACGCCGTTGATGATCTGCTGGACGGCGATGGCGGACAGCATCATGCCGGCGAGCCTGGTGACCAGCACGACGCCGCCGTCCTTGATCACCCGGATGATCAGCAGCGAGTAGCGCATCGTCAGCCAGAGCACGACGTGCATGGTGATGATCGCCGTCCAGACCGAGATCTGGCTGCCGACGGTGTCGGCGTGCTGCACCGCGAGGATCACCGAGACGATCGCTCCGGGACCCGCGAGCAGCGGCATGCCGAGGGGGACGAGTGCGACGTTGACGTCCTTGGTCTGCGTCGGCTCGTCGGTCTTGCCGGTCAGCAGATCGAGCGCGATCAGCAGCAGGAGCAGTCCGCCCGCGATCATCAGTGCGGGGACGGAGACATGCAGATAGTCCAGGATCTGCTGGCCGAGCAGCCCGAAGACGGCGATCACACCGAAGGCGACGGCGACCGCCTGCAACGCCATTTTGCGCTGCATCCGGGCGGGACGGCCTGCGGTGAGGGCGAGGAAGATCGGGGTGATCCCGGGCGGATCCATAATCACAAAAAGGGTGAGAAAAAGGGATCCGAAGACAGCGACGTCGAACACAGTGAGCCTTGCGAGGAGAGAGCGGAAATGCGGTGGGGGCAGGCGCCCCCGCGGGCCTGCCGGACCGGCGGCCGTGACGTGGGGCGGGGACGAGCGCGCGTCACGCGGGCGCGCTGCGGCGCGGGCGCGTACGTGTAGGGGTGGCGCGTGGGCTGTTACGGGGCGGCGGGTCCGCCGGCCCCCGGCACTGGGAAGGCTCCCGTGGCGCGCCGGGTGATCTCGCCGTAGATCTCCGGGTCGGTGGTGTACTCGCCGAGCGCCACGGTCTTGCGGCTGCCGTGGTAGTCGCTGGACCCGGTGGTGAGCAGACCGAGCTCGCGGGCGAGTCCGCGCAGCCGGGCCCGGGTCGGCCCGTCGTGGTCCATGTGGTCGACCTCGATGCCGTCGAGCCCCGCGGCGGCAAGCGCCGCTATCGACGACTCGGGGACCACCTCGCCGCGTTTGACGGCGGCGGGGTGGGCGAAGACGGTGACGCCGCCGGCGGCCTTGACCAGCCGGATCGCATCGAAGGGGTCGAGTTCGTGCTTCTCCGCGTACGCGCGTCCGCCGTCGGCGAGCCACTCGGGCGTGAAGGCGTCGGAGACGGTCTCGACGACGCCGAGCTCGACGAGGGCGGTGGCGATGTGCGGCCGCCCGACCGAGCCGTCCCCGGCGATCCGTGCGACCTGTTCCCACTCGACCGGGACGCCCAGCTCCCGGAGCTTGCGCACCATGGTCTGCGCGCGCGGCACCCGGTCGTCGCGCACCAGCTCGCGCTCGCGCGCCAGCTCGGGCTCGTCGGGGTCGAAGAGGTACGCCAGCATGTGGAGCCCCACGCCGTCGATGCGGCAGGAGAGCTCGGCGCCGGTGACCAGGGTGAGGCCCCCGGGCAGCGCGGCCCTCGCCGCCGCGTGACCGCGGACGGTGTCGTGGTCGGTGAGGGCGACGACGTCGAGGCCCGCGGCGGCTGCGTTGCGCACCAGCTCGGCGGGGGTGTCCGTACCGTCCGACGCGGTGGAGTGGGTGTGCAGGTCGATGCGCACGACACGTACTCCAGTGCTCGCAGCCGGGTGGGGGGACGCTCAAGGATAACCGGCGGGTGGGCCCGTTCCGGCCCGCTCAGGGTCCCGTCAGCAGCCGGGGCGTGAGCGCGCCGCAGGGCACCAGGTCGACCTCTCCCCCGGCGTCGCGCAGATCGGTCAGCACCAGCTCGTCGTACATCAGCAGTCCCGACTGCTCGGGCCAGACGATCGCCCACAGCCAGAGCCCGCGCGCCTCACCGGCGAAGACCGCCCGGTCGGCGGGGGCGTCCTTCACGTGCCAGAGCGGGGTCGGACGGCCGGCGGCGAGCACCTTGACGTCCGGCGGCCCGTCGACCCGCAGCAGCGGGCCCGGGTCCGGGCCGTCGATCCCGGCGTACCGCGCCCCGAGTCCGACGCCGAGCTCCTCGGCGACGAGCAGCAGCTCACCGATTCCGCCGAGCGGCCCCGGTCCGGAACAGGCGACGGCGGTGGCCCGGCCACCGCTGCGGTCGTCCCCCGCGGCCGCGACACCGGTGAACAGCCAGCCGACGGGCAGCGGCCAGGGCATCCACACGGGCACCTGGGCGCGGTGCACCACCACCCCGAGTCCTTCGACGCTGGGCGGGATGACCGGCTGCATCGGGTGCACGCTGCCGTGCACGTCGCACTGCCAGGTGTCGTCGAAGAAACCGGGCGCCTTGACCCGGCCTCCACACTTCGGGCAACTGGGTTCGCCCCTCATAGCGACCAACGGTCCTCCCCGGCCGTCGCCGCGTCAAGGACGATCACCCTTCCGCAGCGTGGCTCCCACCTGCATATTTAGATGTAGTTTGCATTTATTAGACGGTCTAACTTATTCTGTGCACAACACACCGATCTAGTGGAGAGCGAGTAGTCCCATGCAGGGAGAGGATCCGTTCGAACAGGGAACGGCGAGCATCCTGCGCCAGCCGAAGGCCGTCTGGGCCACAGCGGGCGCTTCTGTCGTCGCGTTCATGGGAATCGGCCTGGTGGACCCGATTCTCCCGTCCATCGCGAAGGGACTGGAGGCGACGCCGAGTCAGGTGTCCCTGCTGTTCACCTCGTACTTCCTGATCACGGCTGTCGCGATGCTCGTCACCGGCTTCGTCTCCAGCCGCATCGGGGGACGCAAGACGCTGCTGGCCGGTCTCGCGCTCGTCGTGGTCTTCGCCGCACTCTCCGGCACCTCTTCCTCCGTCGCGGAGCTCGTCGGATTCCGGGCCGGCTGGGGACTGGGCAACGCGCTCTTCGTATCGACCGCACTCGCCGTGATCGTCGGTGCGGCCGCGGGCGGCAGCTCGGCGGCGATCCTGTTGTACGAGTCCGCGCTCGGCCTCGGCATGGCCTGCGGGCCGCTGCTCGGGGCGCTGCTCGGTGACGCCAGCTGGCGCTACCCGTTCTTCGGCACCGCCGCACTGATGGCGATCGGCTTCGTCTGCATCACGGCGTTCCTGAAGGAGCAGCCCAGGCCGGCCCGCAAGACCTCCCTGCTCGACCCGCTCAAGGCGCTCGGCCACGGCGGGCTCGCCTCGGTCGCGACCTCCGCGTTCTTCTACAACTACGCGTTCTTCACGATCCTGGCGTTCACGCCGTTCGTGCTGAACATGACCCCGTACAAGTCCGGCGCCGTCTTCTTCGCCTGGGGTCTGCTGCTGGCGGTCTTCTCGGTGCTCGTCGCACCGCGGCTGCAGAAGCGCTTCGGTTCGCTCAAGGTGGTCGGCGGCTCGCTGGTGCTGCTCGCCGCGGACCTGGTGATTCTCGGATACGGCAACCACACGACGGCGGTCGTCTGCACCATCGCCTCCGGCGCCTTCATCGGCATGAACAACACCGTCTACACGGAACTGGCGCTCGGGGTCTCGGACGCGCCGCGCCCGGTGGCCAGCGCGGGCTACAACTTCGTCCGGTGGTTCGCGGCCGCCGCCGCGCCCTACCTGGCCCCGAAGATCGAGGAGTGGAGCAACATCCACATCCCGTTCGTGGTGGCCGCCGCCGCCGCGGTCGTCGGTGCGCTCGTCATCTGGGTCCGGCGCTCGGCCCTGTCGCACGAGGCGGCGGAGCTGGAGCCGAAGCACGCCACCGAGGACGGCGTCACGGTCTTCGCCAACTGACGCCTGCCGCCCCCGCCCCGCCCACGGCTCCCGGCCGCGCGGCGGGGCTTCCGCATGACCGCAAGCCGGCCCCCATCAGTCCAGCGCCACCGAAGCCCGCAGCGGATCACGCAGGTCCGTCCCCTGCGAAAGCCACCGCTCCTGCAGCTCCTGCGCGCCCCGGACCCGCTTCCAGGCCGCCTCGTTGTGTGTCATCGGCAGCAACGGCAGGAACCGCACGGGCTCCATCGGCTCCTCCAGCTCCAGATCCTCCACAAGCCCCCCGGACTCGGCGACCAGCACCGAGCTGAACGGCGCCCCGGGCCACAGCGGTTCACCCACGTCCAGGGAGGCGCCGGGGGCCACGATCACCCCCTCCACCTGGGGCGAGGCCGCCAGCACCGCGAGCTTGCGCAGCACCTGGTCGGTGTCGGCCAGGCCGACCCGTACCGAGAGGACCAGTTCGGCGCGCGGACCCTTGACCGGGTCGGCGAGCGTGGCGGTCGGATCGGCCATCGGCTGGGCGGACATGCCGAGGGTGGCGTACCTCACCACGTCGCCGTCGATGAATCGGAGTACCTCGATCCGGTCCGTCCCGAGAAACGTCACTGCTGCGCGTGCGTCCGGTTCGCCCAGGGCCGTCCGCAGACGTGCCTCGACCGGAGCAAGAATTTCTGCCATGTCGCGAGCATAGGACGCGTATGGAACGGGCAAAGTAAGGGATTGGCCCTGTACCGGCTGCTAGCCTGGGGTGCCGGTCGGGACAGCACGCAGAAGCGTCGCTCTCAAGTCCCGACGAAACGTCATCCCCTACGGGGGACCGACCGGAGGAGGTGGGGCTGCGGTGGATCCAAGTCGACCGTGCAGTACCAACCGCTCTTCCGCTCGACACCTTTCTTCTGTGATCTGACGCCTTCTCGGTCAAGGCCCCTGGCATTTCGCACGACGGAAGAGCACTCCCTTTTTGCCTGTCTGTAGCGAACGCCGTCGTCGTGCCTCCGCGGTGCCGCCCGCTTTGCGGACGTGAGCCCACGTCCCCATTCCGGGCTGTTCCACGCCTGCGCCGGCGGCCCTCCGTGAAGGAGCCAGCCATGTCGATGATCCGCGACCTGCGCGCTGTGGTGCGCCCGTCCCTGCGCAAGACCAACCCCCTGCACAACAGCTACGACACCACGCGTGACCCGTCAGCCTCCAGCGCGGTCGTCGACTGCGCGGTCTACCGCGACGGCCGCCGTATCGCCGAGGTGGAGGGCACCTGCCGTACGCCGCACGAGGCGATGCTCCGCGTACGGGAGAACGGCGGCTTCGCCTGGATCGGCCTCCACGAGCCGACCGAGGAGGAGTTCGCGGGCATCGCCCGGGAGTTCGGCCTTCACCCGCTCGCCGTCGAGGACGCCGTCCACGCCCACCAGCGGCCCAAGCTGGAGCGCTACGACGACACGCTGTTCACCGTCTTCAAGACGATCCACTACGTCGAGCACGCCGAGCTGACCGCGACCAGCGAGGTCGTGGAGACCGGCGAAGTGATGTGCTTCACCGGCCGGGACTTCGTCATCACCGTCCGGCACGGCGGCCACGGCTCGCTGCGCGCGCTGCGCCACCGGCTGCAGGACGACCCCGAGCTCCTCGCCAAGGGCCCGTCCGCGGTGCTGCACTCCATCGCCGACCATGTCGTCGACGGGTACATCGCGGTGGCGTCCGCGGTGCAGGACGACATCGACGAGGTGGAGATCGAGGTCTTCTCCACGCCGGACAAGGGCAGTCCGCGCGGTTCGGACGCGGGCCGGATCTACCAGCTCAAGCGCGAGGTGCTGGAGTTCAAGCGGGCCGTCTCGCCCCTGCTGCGCCCGATGCAGCTGCTCAGCGAGCGGCCGATGCGTTTGATCGACCCGGACATCCAGAAGTACTTCCGGGACGTGGCCGACCACCTGGTCCGGGTGCAGGAAGAGGTCATCGGCTTCGACGAACTGCTGAACTCGATCCTCCAGGCCAACCTGGCGCAGGCGACCGTGGCGCAGAACGAGGACATGCGCAAGATCACGTCCTGGGCGGCCATCGTCGCCGTACCGACGATGATCTGCGGCGTCTACGGCATGAACTTCAAGCACATGCCGGAGCTGCGCTGGACGTACGGCTACCCGATGGTGATGGGCTTCATCGGCGTGGTCT
This sequence comes from Streptomyces sp. NBC_00464, assembly GCF_036013915.1. Lineage (NCBI taxonomy): Bacteria > Bacillati > Actinomycetota > Actinomycetes > Kitasatosporales > Streptomycetaceae > Streptomyces > Streptomyces sp. NBC_00464. The sequence goes on from NZ_CP107899.1 coordinate 2,235,220, forward strand.
GCTTCTCCATCCACCGGATGCTGAAGCGCAACGGCTGGCTCTGACCCGTACACCAAGGGGCGTCTAAGCTCTGCCCCATGACTGCTGCTGACACGCTGCTCGGACCGGCCCTCGTCGAGGAGGCCACCAAGAAGTCGGGCCTCATCTGGGTGCGCGGCACCGGTCCCGCGCGGGCGCTGTGGCACGTATGGCACGAGGGTGCGGCGCATCTCGTCGGGGACGGCCCCGGCGAGCAGCCGCTCCCGGCCGGTCTCACCGACGGTGCCACCGCGGAGGTGACCGTGCGCAGCAAGGACAAGGGCGGCCGTCTCGTCGCCTGGTCGGCCTCGGTGGCGCAGCTCGCACCGCACTCCGAGGAGTGGGAGGCCGCGGTCGCCGAGCTCAAGGGCAAGCGGCTCAACTCACCGGACGCCGAGCAGATGCCCGAGCGGTGGGCGCGCGAGTGCCGGATCGTCACACTGACGCCGCTCGACTCCCGTACGGAACTGCCCGACACCTCGGGAGCGGCGGCCCCGCTGCCCACCACCGCGACCACGCGGCTGCCGGTGCCGGCCGGGCTGCCGCGGCTGCTGAAGCGGTCCCTGCGCAAGTCGTAGGCGCTACGAGGTCGACTTCGGCAGCTGCTTCCCGTAGTCGACCGTCTCGTCCGCGGCCGGGGCCGCCAGCGCGAAGTCCTTGCCCCAGTCGGCGAGTGTGATGACGCCGCCGCCACCGCCGCGGGCGAAGCTCAGCGGGTACGGGGTGCCCTCCAGGGACACGTCCAGGGCGCCGCCCTCGCCCTCGCCGCCCAGGATCCGGATGGTGCGCACACCGCCGACCTTGTCGCGGTCGCCCTTGCCGACCTCGCCGTGCAGCGTGAGCAGCCCGTCGAGCAGCACCTTCTTGTCCGTGAAGCCGCGCAGCTGCTTGTACGTGGGGTCGTCCTCGGGGACCTTCACGTACTTGTCGTCGAGTTTGTCGGCGGCGGCGCCTCCCGCGTCGCTCGCCCCACCCTCGTCACCGTCGTCCGGCTTCTTCGCGTCGTCGTGGTTCCAGAAGCCGGCGTCGGCCTTGAGGTAGAGCTCGTCACCGATCCGCAGCAGTTCGAAGGTGCTGTTCTTCGAGGTGACCGAGCCCGCACCGCCCTTGTTCTTGAGCTGCATGTCGATCTTGTAGGTGCCGCCCTTGCTCACCAGCGTGCCGGCCAGCCGGACCGCGTCGGCGGAGTCCGCCGCCGTCTGCGCCTTCTTCTCGATCTCCGGCCCGGTCAGTCTGCCGACGCCGTTGGTCCCCTTGTCCGGATCCTCACCCGCGCACGCGGTCAGGGCCGCGGTCAGCCCGGCGCAGAGCACGAGGGCGAGGGTGGCGGTCCGGCGGCGGGCCCGGACGGACGGGACGAAAGAGGTCACAGGCGCACTGCCTCTCAGCTGCATGGCGGGGGTGGCAGACGGCAGCGTACCCGTGCTTCCTACGTCTTCCGGCAGAGAGCCGTACGGACGGTTCGCCGGGGCGGCACGGAGCGGTACGGGCTAGCCTGATCACGTCATAAGGGTGCAAGAACTGTCGGAACAGACCGGACGCGAAAGCCCGGCGGTGGACGAGGAGGCGCAGGCATGGCACCAGGCACGCCCCGCGTCTTCGTCTCGCACCTGTCCGGCGTACCGGTCTTCGACCCCAACGGTGACCAGGTGGGACGCGTCCGCGACCTGGTCGCGATGCTCCGGGTCGGCGGCCGGCCGCCCAGGCTGCTGGGCATCGTCGTCGAGGTGGTGAGCCGACGCCGGATCTTCCTCCCGATGACCCGGGTGACGGGCATCGAGTCGGGGCAGGTCATCACCACCGGTGTGGTCAACATGCGGCGCTTCGAACAGCGGCCCACCGAACGTCTGGTGCTCGGCGAGTTCCTCGACCGGCGGGTCAGCCTGGTGGAGACCGGCGAGGAGGTCACCGTCCTGGACGTGGCCATCCAGCAGCTGCCGGCCCGCCGCGACTGGGAGATCGACAGGTACTTCGTCCGCAAGGGCCGGGGCGGTGCGCTGCGCCGCAAGGGCGAGACCCTGACCGTCGAGTGGTCGGCCGTCAGCGGCTTCTCGCTGGAGGAGGAGGGGCAGGGCGCGGAGTCACTGGTCGCCACGTTCGAGAAGCTGCGCCCCACCGATGTGGCCAACGCGCTGCACCACCTCACGCCGAAGCGGCGGGCGGAGGTCGCCGCCGCGCTGGACGACGACCGGCTGGCCGACGTACTGGAGGAGCTCCCCGAGGACGACCAGGTGGAGATCATCGGCAAGCTCAAGGAGGAGCGCGCCGCGGACGTCCTGGAGGCCATGGACCCCGATGACGCGGCCGACCTGCTCTCCGAGCTGCCCGAGGCGGACAAGGAGCGGCTGCTGACGCTGATGCGTCCGGACGACGCGGCCGACGTGCGGCGCCTGATGTCGTACGAGGAGCGGACGGCGGGCGGTCTGATGACCACCGAGCCGATCATCCTGCGCCCGGACGCGACGGTGGCCGACGCGCTCGCCCGGGTCCGCCAGTCGGACCTGTCCCCGGCGCTCGCCGCACAGGTGTACGTGTGCCGGTCGCCGGACGAGACGCCGACGGGCAAGTACCTGGGCACGGTGCACTTCCAGCGGCTGCTGCGGGACCCGCCGTTCACCCTGGTCAGCTCGATCGTCGACAGCGATCTCGTGGCGCTGACACCCCAGACCCCGCTGTCGGTGGTGACCAGCTATCTGGCGGCGTACAACATGGTCTCGGTGCCCGTGGTGGACGAGAGCGGCTCGCTGCTGGGCGCGGTGACGGTCGACGACGTCCTGGACCACCTGCTGCCGGACGACTGGCGGGAGACCGACTTCCACGGCCGTGAGGGGGTGCTCGGTGACCGGTGAGGACCGCTCCAGGGCGTCGAACGGCTCGACGGCTCTGACGCGCACCCCCAGGGCCCGGCTCGACCAGCCCAAGGACCCGCGCCGCCGACTGCTGCCGGAGTACGACCCCGAGGCGTTCGGCCGGTTCTCGGAGCGCATCGCGCGTTTCCTGGGCACCGGGCGGTTCATCGTCTGGATGACGCTGATCATCATCCTGTGGGTGGTCTGGAACATCTTCGCGCCCGAGCCGCTGCGGTTCGACGAGTACCCGTTCATCTTTCTGACCCTGATGCTCTCGCTCCAGGCCTCGTACGCGGCCCCGCTGATCCTCCTCGCACAGAACCGGCAGGACGACCGCGACCGGGTCACCCACGAGCAGGACCGCAAGCAGAACGAGCGCTCCATCGCCGACACCGAGTACCTGACCAGGGAGATCGCCGCGTTGCGGATGGGTCTCGGGGAGGTCGCCACGCGCGACTGGATCCGCTCCGAACTGGAGGACCTGGTGAAGCACCTGGACGAGCGCCGGGCACTGCAGCCCGCCGAGAGTGACGAAGACCGCTGACAGGGCTACCCGCGCGTAGGACCAAGCGCCGTAACATCGTCGGTATGGCTACGGAAGACGCGGTGCTTGAGGCACTGGCGACAGTGAACGACCCGGAGATCCACCGCCCGATCACCGAGCTCGGCATGGTGAAATCGGTCGAAATCGATCCTGACGGTGTGGTCGCTGTCACGGTGTACCTCACCGTCTCCGGCTGCCCGATGCGCGAGACGATCACCAAGAACGTGACGGAAGCGGTGGCCCTCGTCGAAGGGGTGTCCCGGGTCGAGGTCACGCTCGACGTGATGAGCGACGAGCAGCGCAAGGAGCTCGCGACCTCGCTGCGCGGCGGCACGGCGGAGCGCGAGGTGCCCTTCGCCAAGCCCGGCTCGCTGACCCGGGTGTACGCGGTCGCCTCCGGCAAGGGCGGCGTCGGCAAGTCCTCGGTGACGGTGAACCTCGCGGCGGCGATGGCGGCCGACGGGCTCAAGGTCGGTGTCGTGGACGCGGACATCTACGGGCACAGCGTGCCCCGGATGCTCGGCGCGGACGGCAAGCCCACCCAGGTCGAGAACATGATCATGCCGCCGTCGGCACACGGCGTGAAGGTCATCTCCATCGGCATGTTCACCCCGGGCAACGCCCCGGTGGTGTGGCGCGGACCGATGCTGCACCGCGCGCTTCAGCAGTTCCTCGCCGATGTGTACTGGGGCGACCTGGACGTCCTGCTGCTCGACCTGCCGCCGGGCACCGGTGACATCGCGATCTCCGTGGCCCAGCTGGTGCCGAACGCGGAGATCCTCGTCGTCACGACCCCGCAGCAGGCCGCGGCCGAGGTGGCCGAGCGGGCCGGTTCGATCGCCGTGCAGACCCACCAGAAGATCGTCGGCGTCGTCGAGAACATGTCGGGCATGCCGTGCCCGCACTGCGACGAGATGGTCGACGTGTTCGGCTCCGGCGGTGGCGCACGGGTCGCCGAGGGGCTGACGAAGACCGTCGGCGCCGAGGTGCCGGTGCTCGGCTCCATCCCGATCGACGTACGGCTGCGCGAGGGCGGCGACGAGGGCAGGCCCGTCGTCCTGTCCGACCCCGACTCCCCGGCCGGCAAGGCCCTGCGCTCCATCGCGGACAAGCTGGGCGGCCGTCAGCGCGGCCTGTCCGGCATGTCCCTGGGCATCACCCCGCGCAACAAGTTCTGACCGCGGGCGCGACGCGCGAAGGTGCCGGGACCCGAGGGTCCCGGCACCTTTCGCTTTGTTCGTGAGCCCGTTGCGGCGAGAGGGCCTAGGCGTCGTACGACGCGATGTCCCCGACGACCGAGAACCCGAGCCCGTACGCGCTCATCCCCCGCCCGTACGCCCCGATGTGCACGCCGTGCGCCGACCCTGCCAGCACCCAGCCGAACTCGGACTCGCGGTAGTGGAAGGGCACCGGCACACCGTCGACCGGCAGGGACAGCGCCGACCACGCGGGGCCGTCCAGGTCGTCGGCGAGTTCGAACGCCGTCTCCGTCTGCTGGTCCAGCCAGTCGTCGCGCAGGGTGTGGTCCATCTGCGGGGGCCAGGTGTAGGCGAGCAGACCTGAGCCGGCCAGCCAGGCCGCGGAGGAGACCGTGGTCGCGTCCAGGACCCCCGTACCGTCACCGCTGCGCCGCACCGGGCTGCTGGCCACGGTCACGACGACCGCGAACCGCTGCTTGTCCGCACCGGAGTCGCCGCCCCGTACCGACGGTTCGTCACCGTGACCGGTGGAACCGTGCTGCACCGTGCCGTCCGCCGCGGTGCCCACCTGCATCAGCCAACGGGGCCCGGTGAAGGCCTCGTCCAGTCCGTACCAGGGGAACGGCGCCTGCAGATAGCCGTCGACCGTGAGCCGGGCCGCCGGCACCCCCTCCGCCGTGGCTGTGTCCGGCGCACCATCCGCGCCCACCCGACTCGTTGTCTCCATCTGCCCGGCCGCCTCCTCGATCGTCAAGGTCCGGAGCGGCCCACCCCCCACGGGCGTACTCACAACCGGACAGATGGAGAATAGCCATACCGTCCGGACGAGTCGGGATTGACGGGGGTCAGGTGGCGTCTGCGTCGAACGGCGGGTGATCCGTCTTCGTGGGCTGCTCACGCTTCTTGAGCAGGTCGGGAGCGCCCGGCGAGCCGTTCGCCGCGGTGACCGCGGCAGCGCCCGACACGCCGCTCTTCGCCTCGACGGCAGGGGTCTCGCGCCCGTTCACCGCGTCGGTGACCTCGGCGACCTCCTTGCGCAGGTCGAAGCTTTCCCGGATCTCCTTCAGCCCCAGATCGTCGTTGCCGTCCATGAGCTGCTTACGGACGAACGTCTTGGGGTTCAGGTCCTCGAACTCGAAGTCCTTGAACTCCGGGCCGAGCTCCGTACGGATGTCTTCCTTGGCGCTCTCCGAGAACTCCCGGATCTTGCGGATGAAGCGCGAAGCGTCCTGGATGACCTTGGGGAGCTTGTCCGGGCCGAAGACGAGCACGCCGATGATGGCGAGCGCCACCAGCTCGAGTGGTCCTATGTCATTGAACACCTTGCGGCTCCTCGTGTTCTCCGCGACCAGGTCGGATGAGGTCCGGACTCGGCCCACGGTACCCGGCGAAACTGTCCGGGCGGTAGCTCCTCATGGCCGTCATGTGCCTGTTGCCGAGCCGAGCGTCAAAGTCATGGACAGGTCTTTACCACCGCGGGTCAGCGTGAGCTTCAGCCGGTCGCCCGGCCGGTGCGAGCGGATCTTCACTATCAGCTCCTCGCCGCTGTGCACCCGCTTGCCGTTCACTTCGGTGATGACGTCACCGGGCTGGATGCCCGCCTCGGCCCCGGGACCTCCCTCGGAGACGGAGGACTTGCCGTCGGCGCCCTTGGCCCCGACCTTGGCGCCGTCCCCCGTGTACTTCATGTCGAGGCTCACACCGATCACCGGGTGGGTGGCCTTCCCGGTGTTGATGAGCTCCTCGGCGACGCGCTTGCCCTGGTTGATCGGGATGGCGAAGCCGAGACCGATGGAACCGGCCTGGCCGCCCTCCGTGGTCGAACCGCTGTCCGCGGCGCGGATGGCGCTGTTGATCCCGATCACGTGCGCGTCGGTGTCCACCAGCGGGCCGCCGGAGTTGCCCGGGTTGATCGGGGCGTCGGTCTGGAGCGCGTCGACGTAGCTGATGTCGCTGCCGTCGCCCTTCTCCCCGCCCGCGGTGATCGGCCGGTCCTTGGCGCTGATGATGCCGGAGGTGACGGTGTTGGACAGGTCGAAGGGTGCGCCGATGGCCACCACCGGGTCCCCGACCTGCACGTTGTCGGAGTTGCCCAGGGGCAGGGGCTTCAGGCCCGAGACGCCGCTGACCTTGACCACGGCCAGGTCGTAGCCGCTGTCCTTGCCGATGATCTCGGCGCTCGCCGTCTCGCCGCCGCTGAAGGTCACGGTGATCTCGCCGGAGGAACCGGCCGGGGCGACCACGTGGTTGTTGGTCAGGATGTGGCCCTGGTCGTCGAGGACGAAGCCGGTGCCGGTGCCCGATTCGGTGCTGCCGCTGACGTGCAGGGTGACCACGCTGGGCAGGGCGCTCGCCGCTATGCCCGCGACGCTGTCGGGGGCGCGTCCGCCGCCGTTCCGCTCGTCCTGGTCCAGTTGGACCTGGGTGAAGCCGCCGTTGCGCTCTATGTAGGCGCCGATGCCGCCGCCGATGCCGCCCGCCACCAGAGCGAGGAGCAGTGCGCCGACGAGGACCGGCCCGCGTCGGTTCTTCCGGCGGCCGTCGGGGCCGAGCGGGGGGCCGGGCCGGGTGATGAGCGGCTGCCGGGGCGCGCCCCAGGGGTCGTACTGGAGCCACTGCGGCGACGGGGGCTGGGGATGTGGCTGGGGGTGCGGCTGAGGATGAGCGGCCTGGGGGTGGGCGGCCTGACCCGGGACCTGTGGGTGCGGCGGCAGCTGGGGCGGGGCCTGGAACGCGGGCGCAGGGGCGGGCGGGACCGTCATGCCGGAGCCGTTCGTCCCCGCGTAGGCCGGGGGGACGGGGGTGCCGTGCGCCGGGGTCGGCCGCTGCACGGGCGGTGCGGGCGCCCAGGGGCCGGGGCCACCGTAGGGCGGGGTGCTGTACTGGTCGGGCTCGTGGAGCGGCTGCGCGGCCTGCGGCGCGGGTGCCGCGGCCTCGGGCGCCGGGGTCCCGGTTGTCGCGGCCTCGTGCGGCACGGCCTGAGGTGCCTCGCTCACAGCCGGAACATCTGCCGGGGCACCTGCCGGCGCAACTGCCGGGGGCATCGCGTCCTCGACGGGCGACGGCTCCTGAGGCGCCGTGCGCGTGCCGCGTCCCGGCGTGGGCCGGCTCCACCACTTCGCCTTCGGCTCGGTGGTCTTCCCGTCGTCCATGCTCTCCCCGCAACTGCCGTAAACCGGCCTCTGCACACCCCGCCAGGGGCGTCCCTCCGGAAATCCTGCCGGAATTCAACCAGGTTTACGGATGCCCTGCGCAGGCCCGTACACAGACCTTCATCAGCGGCGGGGTGAAAGCGGCAGGCCATGATCGGCGGGGGCCGGTGCTCCGGCGGCCGATGTGGGGGTCCGGGACGGCTCCGCGGAGGGCACGACGGGTTCGGCCGGGGTGAGTCCGCTGCCGAGGGCCCGGGCGAACAAGGGATTGCTTGCGTCAGGACGTATCAGCGAGGGCGCGGACACGGTGGACTGGACGGGAAGGGCGAACGGGGACCCGTTGAGACCGCCGGTGCCGAGGAGGGGCGGCGCCGAGGAGAACGTCAGCGGCGCGGCGTTCACCGCGAGCGAGAACGGGCGGTCGGCTCCGGCCGCGGCGAGCGTGCCATGGCTGCCGCCTCCGCGCCGGCTGACGGTGCCGCTCGCCGCACGGGCGTCGGCGTCGAGCGGGGCCACGGTATTGCCCGGGCCCTCGGCCCGCGCGGGGGTCTCGATGCCGGAGTCCGTCGGCAGGGCGCCGCCGAGTGCGATGGCGGCCAGCGAAACGGCGCTGGCGGCTGCGAAGGCGAACCGGCGGCCGCGCCACGGTGAGCGCTCGCCCTCGCGGCCGACCTCATGGATCCGGAAGACGGAACCGGCCGGGCCGGCAGGCAGCACCGCGGTCGAACCGTGCAGAGTCGGCAGGTAGCCGAAAGTGGCCGGCGGGGAACCGGCCGAGGACCCTTGGTCACGACGGCCCGAGGGCTGCATCACAGGAAAGACCCCGTCACCGAAGCGCCCTGAGTCACCCGACGGTCTTCCCCGACCGTCGTCGTCACCACCGGGTCCGCCGGGAAGGCCCTGGAGCCGGGCAAGGAAGCCCTCGGAGGGCGAGGGCGGGGCCGACTGCGCGAAGACACTCTTCAGACGCCGCTGAGCGGCAGCCTCGGCCTTGCACTTGGTACAGGTCGCGAGGTGCGCGAGCACCCGGTCGCGGACGTCGTGCTTCAGCTCGCCGTCGACAAGCGCGGCAAGACGGTCCCCCAGGTGCTGTTCCGCGGGGGTCGGACCTGTGCCGCTCACGCCGTTCCGCCCTCCCCGGAAACGAGGGCTCCCGCCAGCGAGCGCTGCTCGGCGCGAGCCTCGGGCGATCGGTGCTGCAGCGCCTTGCGCAGGTGCGAGCGCCCGCGGTGGATACGGCTGCGCACGGTGCCGAGCTTCACGCCGAGTGTCGCGGCGATCTCCTCGTACGAAAGTCCCTCGATGTCACAGAGCACGACCGCGGCCCGGAATTCGGGCGCAAGGGTGTCCAGCGCCTGCTGGACGTCCGCGTCGAAGTGGGTGTCGTTGAAGACCTGCTGCGGCGACGGCTCACGGCTCGGCAGCCGCTCGGCGGCGTCGTCCCCGAGGGAGTCGAAGCGGATGCGCTGCTTGCGGCGGACCATGTCCAGGAACAGATTGGTCGTGATCCGGTGCAGCCAGCCCTCGAAGGTGCCGGGCGTGTACGTCGACAGCGAACGGAACACCCGGACGAAGACCTCCTGAGTGAGGTCCTCGGCGTCGTGCTGGTTACCCGTCAGTCGGTAGGCAAGGCGGTAGACACGACCGCTGTGCGTGCTGACGATCTCTTCCCATGAGGGCGGCGTCCACGCCTGGGAGTCCGCATCTGAGGCGAAGGTCGCGGTCGGTGCGGAGTCGTTGGAAGAACGGTCAGCAATGTTGGTCACGGATTTCGGCTCACCCGCCGACCTGAGAAAGCGCCACAGCACTCCTCCCCGATCCACAGGCGCAGCCGCACCTCCCCTGTCGGCTCTGGTGGTGTCCAGTGGAGTCCCTACCATAGCCACCTCGCCCGTTAGCTCCGGATAAGCCTTTTTCCTGCTGGGGCCGGGGGTCTCCCCCGGGAACCGCCCGCCCGCCGGTCCGGGGCCCGGTCTGCGGGCCCGATCCACGTGCTTTCCCCTGCGCTTCTCTAACGCCCGGTCCCATCTGCGGGTTCCCGGGTGCAGCGGATACAGTCACCGTTGCGCCAACTACGGGGACAGGAGAGGGTCATCACCGCCAACCGGCAGACGAGCTGGGCGTTCGCCGACGCCTTTGTCGCCGAGGACGAAGCACTGCGCTGGGCCCGGGACCGGGCACGGGACGCGGGGCTCCGCTCGGTGTCGCCAGGCACCGGCTCCGCGCTGCGCCTGCTTGCTGCCACGACGGACGCCAAGGCGGTGGCCGAGATCGGCACCGGCACGGGCGTGTCCGGCCTCTATCTGCTGCAGGGCATGCGGCCCGACGGAGTGCTGACCACGGTCGACCCGGAACCCGAACGCCAGCAGTTCGCCCGCGAGGCGTTCCGCGCGGCGGGCTTCGCCGCCAATCGGGCCCGCTTCATCCCCGGCCGCGCCCTCGACGTACTCCCCCGGCTGGCGGACGGCGGATACGACCTCGTGTTCTGTGACGGCGACCGGCTGGAGAGCCTGGACTGCCTCGCTGAATCGTTGCGCCTGCTGCGACCTGGCGGTCTGGTCTGCTTCGAGGGTGTTTTCGCGGACGGCCGTACGGTCGACTCCGCCGCCCAGCCCGCGGAGGTGCTGCGCCTGCGCGAGCTGCTGCGCGCGGTCCGCGAGAGCCAGGAGCTGCTGGCGACGCTGCTGCCGGTGGGCGACGGCCTCCTCTGCGCGGTACGACGCGGCTGAGGGCTGCCCCCTGCCCGGCGGGCGCCCGGCACGGCGCGTCATGCCCATGGACACACCACTGCCCCGGCACGGAAACCGTGCCGGGGCAGTGGCGAAGTGTGGGCGCCTCTGTTAGCCGACGACCTTCTTGAGGGCATCGCCGAGCGCATCGGCCTCGTCCGGAGTCAGCTCCACGACAAGCCGACCGCCGCCTTCGAGCGGAACGCGCATGACGATGCCCCGCCCCTCCTTTGTCACCTCGAGCGGGCCGTCGCCCGTCCGCGGCTTCATGGCCGCCATGCTCGTTCCCCTTCCTGAAACCAGCTCATCGCAACCGGCGGCCCCATGACAGGCGCTGCCTCACCGGCATCGAACACATTGCTTCCAGGCCATTATCCCGCATCACAGACCCCGATGACCAACATCGCTCTGCATCGCTTGCGCAACGCGCTCGCTCAAAACCACCCAATTCGGCGATCCGACTGCGATACTCCGTCCCCTTCCGCCCTGCATCGGGGCGGAATTGTTAGACGCAGGTCACATGTTCGCCTCCGCCGAAGTCCGCCATGCTTGCCTGGACAGGCATGTTGGACAAGGCGCAAAGGGGACCGCACATGGCCGATCACGACGACACCGTGCTCTACGAAGTGAGCGACGGACTCGCGACGATCACGATCAACCGCCCCGACGCGATGAACGCGATGAACACCTCGGCCAAGGTGGCGTTGCGTGACGCCCTGCAGTCGGCCGGCGCCGACACCGCCGTGCGGGCGGTTCTGCTCACCGCGGCCGGCGGGCGCGCCTTCTGTGTCGGCCAGGACCTCAAGGAGCACCTCTCCAAGCTGTCCGAGGTCCGCGCGTCGGGCAGCGGCAACGCCCTCAGCACGGTGCAGGAGCACTACAACCCGATCGTGCGGGCGCTCACCGAGATGCCGAAGCCGGTCGTCGCCGGGGTCAACGGCGCCGCGGCAGGTGCGGGCTTCGGTTTCGCACTCGCCTGCGACTACCGGGTCGCCGCCGACACCGCCTCGTTCAACACCTCGTTCGCCGGGGTCGCTCTCACGGCGGACTCGGGCGTCTCCTGGACACTGCCCCGGCTGATCGGCCACAGCCGCGCCGCCGATCTGCTGCTCTTCCCGCGCTCCATCTCCGCGCAGGACGCCCATGACCTGGGCATCGTGAACAGGCTGGTGCCCGCCGCCGACCTCGTCGCCGAGGCCACCGCGGTGGCCCGCGTCCTGGCGGACGGCCCGACGGTGGCGTACGCCGCGCTCAAGGAGTCGCTGGCCTACGGGGCCGGTCACACCCTGAGCGAGGCGCTGGAGAAGGAGGACGAACTCCAGACCCTGGCGGGCGCGTCGCAGGACCACGCGATCGCGGTGCAGGCGTTCCTCGACAAGGAGAAGAACCCGAAATACGTCGGGCGGTAGCCCTTACGCCGCGGTACCGCCGCCGCGGGCCACGCAGTCCGCGAGATGGTCGTCGACCAGGCCGCACGCCTGCATCAGGGCGTAGGCCGTGGTCGGGCCGATGAACCGCAGCCCGCGCTTCTTGAGGTCCTTCGCCAGTGCCGTGGACTCCGCGGTGACGGCCGCCACGTCCCCGAGGACGCGCGGCACGGGGCGGCTCGCCGACTCGGGGGCGTACGACCAGATCAGCTCGTCCAGCTCGCCGTCCTGCCAGCCGGCCAGCACCTGGGCGTTGGCGAGGGTGGCGTCGATCTTCGCCCGGTTGCGGATGATGCCCGCGTCGGCGAGGAGCCGCTCCCGGTCCGTGTCGGTGAACGCCGCCACCTTCGGGATGCTGAACCCGGCGAACGCGCCGCGAAAGCCCTCCCGGCGACGCAGGATCGTCAGCCACGACAGCCCGGACTGGAACGCCTCCAGGCACAGCCGCTCGAAGAGGGCGTCGTCGCCGTGGACCGGGCGGCCCCATTCGGTGTCGTGGTAGACGAGGTAGTCCTCGGTGGACAGGCCCCAGGGACAGCGCAGTCCGCCGTCCGCCGCCGCTTCGGCGCCGCCGCTCATCGTCCGGTCTCCTCGTCCGGGCGCGGGACCTCGCCCTGCGGCTCCGGCGCCTCCCAGGGCGACCGTGGGGCGTCCTCGGGCTGCTTCAGAAGATCGGGACGGCCGGCTCTGGTGGCCTGGGCACCGGCGAGCGCCGACTCCAGCTCGGCGATCCGCGCGTCCCGCTCGGCCAGCTCGGCGCCGAGACGGCCCAGCGCGTCGTCGACATCGGCCATCCGGTAGCCGCGGGCGGCGACGGGCAGCCGGAGCGCCTCGACATCCGCCCGGCCGACCGGGCGCGTCGCGGGCAGCGGATCCGTCAGCTGCTCGGGCGCCACATCCTGCAGGATGGCACTCTTCCCTCCGCCGACCACCGCGAGGGTGACCGCGGCAACCACCACCACCATCGCGAGCAGCAAGAACCAGAACACGCGTATCTCCCCGGGAGCGGAATTCGTCCGGGTCCGATCGTGCCATGAGGTGCTGACAGTTAGGGTCGCAGTCGGTCCCGGCAGGCATTCTGCCGGGGGATTCACAGGGAGAGACACGGGATGCGAAGCGGTGCGCTCAGGCTGGGTCGGCGCGAGTTCGGTGCGCACGAGCCGGTGATCATGGCGATCGTGAACCGCACCCCGGACTCCTTCTACGACCAGGGCGCCACCTTCCACGACGAGCCCGCGCTCTCCCGGGTCGAGCAGGCCGTGGCCGACGGTGCCGCGATCATCGACATCGGCGGCGTGAAGGCGGGCCCTGGCGAGGAGGTCACCGCCGAGGAGGAGGCCCGTCGCACCGTCGGTTTCGTCGCCGAGGTGCGCCGCCGCCACCCGGACGTGGTGATCAGCGTCGACACCTGGCGCCACGACGTCGGCGAGGCCGTCTGCGAGGCGGGCGCGGATCTGCTGAACGACGCGTGGGGCGGGGTCGACCCGAAGCTGGCGGAGGTCGCCGCGCGGTACGGGGCTGGTCTTGTCTGCACGCACGCGGGCGGCGCCGAGCCTCGTACCCGGCCGCACCGGGCCGGGTACGAGGACGTGATGGCCGACATCCTGCGGGTGACCGTGGGGCTGGCCGAGCGGGCCGTGGAGCTCGGAGTCCGGCCGGACGGGATCATGATCGACCCGGGTCACGACTTCGGGAAGAACACCCGGCACTCGCTGGAGGCGACGCGCCGGCTCGGCGAGATGGCGGAGACGGGGTGGCCGGTGCTGGTCTCGCTCTCCAACAAGGACTTCGTCGGCGAGACGCTCGACCGGCCGGTGAAGGAGCGGCTGCTGGGCACGCTGGCCACGACCGCGGTGTCCGCGTGGCTGGGGGCGCGGGTGTACCGGGTCCACGAGGTGGCGGAGACGAGGGACGTCCTGGACATGGTGGCGTCCATCGCCGGGCACCGGGCGCCGGCGGTCGCGCGGCGGGGGTTGGCGTAGCCCGGCGGGGCGGGCGGGGCGGCGCCTGCGGCGGGCCTGTTCCCCTGCCCGCCCCTTCCCGCAACCGGGGCTCCGCCCCGGACCCCGCTCCTCAAACGCCGGAGGGGCTGAAAGGAAGGCCGGGATTCAGCGCCCGACCTCCTTCGTCACCAGGTTCACCGCCTCGTCCACGTCGTCCGTGACGTGGAACAGCAGCAGGTCCTTCGCGGACGCCTTGCCCTGGGCCACCACCGTGTCGCGCAGCCAGTCCACCAGGCCGCCCCAGTACTCCGTACCGAACAGCACGATCGGGAAGCGGGTGACCTTGCCCGTCTGGACGAGGGTGAGGGCCTCGAAGAGCTCGTCCAGGGTGCCGAGGCCGCCGGGCAGCACGACGAAACCCTGCGCATACTTCACAAACATCGTTTTCCGGACAAAGAAGTAGCGGAAATTGACGCCGATGTCGACGTGCGGATTGAGGCCCGACTCGAAGGGCAGCTCGATGCCGAGGCCGACCGAGACGCCCTTGGCCTCCCGCGCTCCCTTGTTCGCCGCTTCCATCGCTCCGGGGCCGCCCCCGGTGATCACCGCGAAGCCCGCCTCGACGAGCGCCCGGCCGATCCGTACACCCGCCTCGTACTCCGGCGTACCGACCGGCGTGCGGGCGGAGCCGAAGACGCTGATGGCGCTCGGCAGTTCGGCGAGTGCGCCGAAGCCCTCGACGAACTCCGACTGGATGCGCATGACCCGCCACGGGTCGGTGTGCACCCACTCGGAGTCGCCCTCGGAGTCCAGCAGCCGCTGATCGGTCGTGCCGGGCTGCACCTGGTCCCTGCGGCGCAGCACCGGGCCGAGCCGCTGCTCCTCGGGCCTGACCGCGCCCTCAGGAATCCTTACGTCCTCCGGGTTGCCCATGATCTGCTCCCTACGCCGACGTCAGAGCCGCCCTGCGGCGCCCTGTCTCAGGCCAGCGTAGATCCCCGGAGGTTACGGACAGGGGAACGCCCGAGGTCAGATCGTGAGCCAGGAGCGGAGCCGGTCCTCGCAGTGGGTGATCCGGTCGGTCCGTACGTGCTCGTTGCGCTTGTGCGCGAGGATCGGGTCGCCGGGTCCGTAGTTCACCGCGGGGACGCCGAGGCCGCCGAAGCGCGCCACGTCCGTCCAGCCGAACTTGGGCCTAGCCGTGCCTCCGACGGCGTCCATGAAGGCCTTGGCCGCCGGGTGGGAGAGGCCGGGCATGGCCGCCCCGGAGTGGTCGTCGACGATGAACTCGGCGACGCCGCAGTCGGCGAAGACCTCGTGCACGTGGGCGATGGCCTGCTCGGCGCTCAGGTCGGGGGCGTAGCGGTAGTTCACGACGACCGTGCAGGCGTCGGGGATGACGTTGTTGGCGACCCCGCCCTCGATCCGTACGGCGTTGAGACCCTCGTGGTACTCCAGCCCGTCGATCACCGGCTTGCGCGGTTCGTAGGCGGCGAGCCGGGTGAGGATCGGGGCGGCGGCGTGGATGGCGTTGGACCCCATCCAGCTGCGGGCGGAGTGCGCCCGCTCGCCCTCCATGCGCAGGAAGACGCGCAGCGTGCCCTGGCAGCCGCCCTCGACCTCGCCGTTGGAGCCCTCCAGGAGGACGGCGAAGTCGGCCGTCAGCCAGTCGGGGTGGGCGTCGGCGATGTGGCCGAGGCCGTTGAGGTCGGCGGCGACCTCTTCGTTGTCGTAGAAGACGAAGGTCAGGTCGCGGTTGGGCTCGGGCACGGTCGCGGCGATCCGCAGCTGGACGGCGACGCCCGACTTCATGTCGGAGCTCCCGCAGCCCCACAGCAGGCCGTCCGCGTCGAGCCTGGAGGGCACGTTGTCGGCGATCGGCACGGTGTCGATGTGACCGGCCAGTACGACGCGTTCGCCGCGGCCCAGGTTCGTCCTGGCCACGACGTTGTTGCCGTGCCGGTCGACGGTCAGGTGCGGAAGGGTCCGCAGCGCCGTCTCGATGGCATCGGCGAGGTCCTTCTCCTCCCCGCTGACCGAGGGGAAGTCGACGAGCCACGCGGTGAGGGCGGGCCCGTCCAGTGTGAGGTCAAGCGTGCTTTCGGCCATGGCTACGACCCTAGTACCTCGCGTACGGTGGCCCCGTGCCCCGGACCGTTGCCCCCGCCCGCCGACACACCGCCCGCAGCCGCCGTCTGCGTATCGTGGCGGCCTTTGCCGTGCTCGTGGCGGTGGCCGGTTATCTGACCGTTCAGTACGTGACGGGCGGCAAGGGATCCGACCAGTGCACCGTGGAGTCGGCCGACGGTTCGGCGGGCGAGGGGCGCACCTATCGGATGAGTTCGGAGCAGGCGGCGAACGCCGCGACGATCTCCGCGGTCGGCACCACGCGCGGCATGCCGGAGCGCGCGGTGACGATCGCGCTGGCGACGGCACTGCAGGAGTCCGGGCTGCGCAACATCGAGCACGGCGACCGGGACTCGCTGGGCCTCTTCCAGCAACGCCCCTCGCAGGGCTGGGGCACCGAGAAGCAGATCCTGGACCCGGTCTACTCGGCCGGGAAGTTCTACCAGCACCTGGCCGAGGTGCCCGGCTACTCGCGGCTGCCCCTCACCGTCGCCGCACAGCGCGTCCAGCGCAGCGGCTTCCCGCAGGCGTACGCGAAGCACGAGCCGGACGCCGCGCTGCTGGCCGCCGCGCTGACCGGACGGACGCCGGCGGCCCTGAACTGCGAGCCGCCGCGGAGCACGGCCGGGACGGGCGGGACGGCGAAGGTCCGGGCCGCGCTGGTGCGCTCCTTCGGCAAGGACGTGCTGCCTGCCGAGAAGGCTGCGGACGCGCCTGACACAGCGACCCCGCCCGCGGGCTCGACCACGGGCGTGCTCTCGGTCCCGGCGGATACGGCTCTCAGGTCCGGCAAGGGGGGCACCGGGCAGCGCGGCTGGGAGCTCGCGCACTGGGCGGTCGCACAGTCCGAGGCGCTCGGCATCGACGAGGTCGCGTACGCCGGCAAGAAGTGGGAGTCCGGTTCGGGCTGGCGGACGGAGCGCAAGGAATCGGGCACCAGCGCCGTCCGGATAGGCCTTGTGCAGTAGTACGAACCATCACCCGCACAGGGGGTCCGCATCTTCCCCCGGCAGTCTCCGCACAGGCTCCTGCGCACCGCGCTCCGTACGCACGTATCCCCTTGTGGTCAAAGGGGAGTGACGGTTCGTCGGGTGGTCGCGGAATGCATTGTTTGCCCGGGTTCCCCCGTTGCGGATTATGTGACGCATTACCCGATCTTTACCCTGGTTCACCGCAACCTCTCCCTCCCCCACGGCGGTTGTCATGGCGTCCGGCCCACGGACACCAGGATTTCCCACCCCGTCGAAGGAGCATCATGTCCCTCCCCCTGACCCGTCGGATCGCCCGCACCGCGCTGCTGATCGCGGCGGGTGCGGCCCCCGTGGTCGGTGCGGCCGGTGCCGCGAGTGCCGCGGAGCTCCCGCAGGCCCCGGAGCTCGGCGGTCTCACGACTGTCGAGGGCGCCGGACTCGGCCAGGCCGTCGACGCGGCCCAGCCGGTCACCGACACCGCGGGCAAGGCCGGCGGCAAGGTCGTCGGGACCACACTGCCGGTGGCGGCCAAGACGCTCGGCGAGGCAGGCGCCAAGGCCGCACCCGCGGCAAAGGGCGTCAGCAAGACCGCCCAGGGCGGCGCGAGCGACACCCTGGGCGACGCGACCGGTGCCGTGACCAAGGGCGGCCTGCCGACGCAGGGACTGCCCACCCAGGGCCTGCCGATCGGCTGATCCGCACCACGCCCGTACAGACGCGAGGGCCTCGGGAGTGCGCACTCCCGAGGCCCTCGCGTCCGTCCTGCTCCGGGCTCAGCCCAGTCGCTTGACCGCGGCCGCCACGCGTTCGTCGGTGGCGGTGAACGCCACCCGCACGAAGTGGTCGCCCGCCGGCCCGTAGAAGTCCCCGGGGGCCACCAGGATGCCCAGCTCCGCCAGGTACGCCACGGTGTCCCAGCAGGGCTCGTCGCGGGTCGCCCACAGGTAGAGGCTCGCCTCGCTGTGCTCGATCCGGAAGCCGTGGGCCTCCAGGGCCGTACGCAGGGCCGCGCGCCGGTCCGCGTACCGCGTGCGCTGCTCGGCCACGTGGCGGTCGTCGCCGAGCGCCGCGACGGTCGCCGCCTGGACGGGGGCGGGCGTCATCATGCCGCCGTGCTTGCGGATCAGCAGCAGCTCGCCCAGCACGGCCGCGTCGCCCGCGATGAAGGCGGCGCGGTAGCCGGCGAGGTTGGAGCGCTTGGAGAGGGAGTGGACGGCGACGATGCCCTCGTACGTACCGCCGCAGACGTCCGGGTGGAGCACGGAGACCGGTTCGGCCTCCCAGCCCAGCTCCAGATAGCACTCGTCACTGAAGACCAGCACGTCGTGCTCGCGCGCCCAGGCGACGATCCGGGTCAGCTCGTCCTGGGAGAGCACCTTGCCGGTCGGGTTGGACGGCGAGTTGAGCCAGAGCAGCTTGAGGCCTGCCGGGTCCAGCTCGGTCGGGTCGTCGTACGCGACGGGCTCGGCGCCGCAGAGCCGGGCACCGACCTCGTACGTCGGGTAGGCGAGCCGCGGGTAGGCGACCCTGTCACCGGCGCCGAGGCCCAGCTGGGTCGGCAGCCAGGCCACCAGCTCCTTGGAACCGACGACGGGCAGCACGTTCTCGTGGGTCACCGAGACCGCGCCCAGGCGGCGCTCCACCCAGCCGGTGAGGGCGTCACGCAGTGCGGCCGTCCCCCACACCGTCGGATAGCCGGGGCTGTCCGCGGCGGCGACGAGCGCCTGCTGGATCAGCTCGGGCACCGGGTCGACGGGCGTGCCGACGGACAGGTCCACGATGCCGTCCGGGTGGCTCTCGGCCGTCGACTTGTAGGGCGCGAGCCTGTCCCAGGGAAAGACCGGGAGGCGGGAGGAGACTGCGGACACGGATCTCTGCTTTCTCGTACGGGGGTTCACGCGAGTGGCACGGCGACAGCCTCTGAGGGGAAAACACCGCGGTCCCGCACGGTGACGAGCCGTACGGGACCGGGGTGACGCACGTGCCTGGACGCTGCTACTGGTTCTGCGGCGGCAGCGCGGCGATGAACGCGTGGTCGCGCTCGATCAGACCCAGCTTGGAGGCACCACCCGGCGACCCGAGGTCGTCGAAGAACTCGACGTTCGCCTTGTAGTAGTCCTTCCACTCCTCCGGGGTGTCGTCCTCGTAGAAGATCGCTTCGACCGGACAGACCGGCTCGCAGGCTCCACAGTCGACGCACTCGTCCGGGTGGATGTACAAGGACCGCTGGCCCTCATAGATACAGTCGACGGGGCACTCTTCGATGCAGGCCTTGTCCTTTACGTCGACACAAGGCTGCGCGATGACGTAGGTCACGCTGTCGTTCCTCCTCGGTAGGGCGTTGGCTCTCGCGCGGGAGCGCGGCGTCGTCGATGCCCGCACCTAGTATCTCCGTTCCCGGGCACGATCCGAACAGGAGGGGCGGACAGAGCTGTGGAATTCACCATGGGCGGACGGCTGGAGGTCCGAATTGCACCGGCTGACGTGGGCAAACGGGTATCAGTCCGGCGCCTGACCGAGGACGGGCCCCAGGGTCCGAAATTCACCGACACGGTCGGTGTTCTCACATCCTGGGACACGGGTGTGCTGTCGGTCACACCGAAGAGCGGTGAGTCCGTACGAATCCCCGAATCGGCCCTGGTGGCGGGCAAGGTCGTGCCGGCCGCCCCGGCCCGCCGGCGTGGCCCCGCGGCCTCCTTCGCCGAACTCGCCCCCGTGTGCGCCCGTGCCTGGCAGCCCGTGGAGAGCGAACCGCTGGGCGACTGGCTGCTGCGCGCCGCCGGCGGTTTCACCCGGCGCGCCAACTCCGTGCTCCCGCTCGGCGATCCGGGCGTGCCGCTCGGCGCGGCACTCGAGCAGATCCGGCAGTGGTACGCGGACCGCGGCCTGCCCGCCTACATCCAGACCTCGACCGGCGCCGAGGGCGCGCAGGAGGCGTTGTGCGCGGCGCTGGAGGGTCACGGGTGGCGGCGCGAGGTGACCGCGGAGGTGCGGATCGCGGCGCTGGCCCCGATCGGCGATCTGGCGGCCGAGGTGTCACGGGTTCGGCTGAGCCGCACGGTGGACGACGCGTGGTTCGCCCGCTACCAGCGCGTGGGGACGCCGGGCCCGGAGGTGGCTGCGGTGCTGGGCCGTGGCCCCTCGGTGTGGTTCGCGACCGTGCCGGGCGACCCGGGGGACGAGGCGCCCGCCGCGATCGGCCGGTGTGTGGTGGACGGCCGGTGGGCCGGCTTCATGGCCGTCGAGGTGGCTCCGGAGCACCGCAGGAAGGGGCTCGCCACCACGGTGATGACCGCGCTGGCCCGGCAGGCGATGAACGAGGGCGCGTCGGCCGCGTGGCTCCAGGTGGAGACCGACAACGACGGCGCCCGTGCGCTGTACGACGGGATGGGCTTCGCGACGCACCATCAGTACCACCACTTCCGGGCGGCGTAGCGCCATGGCTCCCGAGAGGCACGACAAGGACGAGCTGCGCCGCCGGTTCGCCGAGGAGGCGCGGGCGGAGCGGCCTGATCTGGCACTGCTCTGCCTGCTGCTGAGCACGGAGGCCGATCCCGCGCTGGACGCGAACGGGACGGACGCGGCGCAGATCGAACTGGACCGGCTCGCGGGTCTGCTGCCGTACGGTCTGCGCGGCGGCCGGGCCTGGGCCTCGGCGCTGGCCGAACTGCTCGGTGAGCGGTACGGGTTCCAGGGTGCGTCGGCGGACTACCAGCGGCTGGAGTCGTCGCTGCTGCACGAGGTGCTGCGGCGGCGGCGCGGGCTGCCGATCCTGCTGTCGGTGGTGTGGATCGAGGTGGCGCGGCGGGCGGGTGCTCCGGTGTACGGGGTGGCGCTGCCGGGCCACTTCGTGGTCGGTTTCGGGGATCCGGCGGAACGGGTGCTGGCCGATCCGTTCGCCGGTGGGCGGCCGCTGACGGAGCAGGACGCGGAACTGCTGGTGGCGGGCGCGACCGGGGAGCCGCTGGAGGCGTCGATGCTGGTGCCTGCGCGGCCGCTGGAGATCGTGCTGCGGATCCTGAACAACATCCGGGCGTGGGCGGCGGCCCGCCCGGAACGCAACGACGTGGCGCTGTGGGCGGTGGAGCTGTCACTGCTCCTGCCGTCGCACCCGGCGAGGCTGCGTTTCGAGCGGGCCCAGCTGCTGGTCCAGGGCGGGGAGTTCCTGCGCGGGGCGGCGGAGATGGACGAGTACGCGCAGGTGATCGCGGAGATCGACCCGGCCGCCGCCGAGGTGGTGCGCGGGAGCGCACGGGCGGCTCGGGCGATGCTGAACTGACGGTCGCGCCCGTAGGGCGATGGCCGGCGGCTCCCTCAGTCCGGCGCGCCGCCCGCCCGCCTCACCTTGTGCAGCAGGTACTCCTTCCGGTTGAGCGGGTTGTGGTCCGTGCGGGAGCGCCGGGGGGCGGCGCCGGTGACGGGGCGGTGGGTGTCGAAGGCGGTCTCCAGCAGTCCTTCACCCCGGGTCAGCCCCGGGAGCCGCTGCTGGAGTTCGTGCACCCGGGCGGCCGGGATCTCGCCCTCCAGTACGCAGTGGGCGCCGTCGACGGACGGGGGGCCCGGAACGGCCCGCAGATGGGCGAGGACCGGCAGGAGGGGGCCGAGAGTGTCCGCGGGAAACTCCGCCCTGAAGCGGTGCATCGGCTCGTACACCGTGGTGCCGGCCTGCCGGAGCGCGGCCATCAGCACCAGCGGGGTCAGATTGCGGAAGTCCCCGGCCGTGCTCGACATGGACTTGTCGAACACCGCGTGCGAGTGGCTCTGCCGGGGCCAGTAGCCGGAGTGCGTCATCGTGACCGTGCAGTCGGTGACGCGCCAGCCGTACAGGCCCTGTCCGAGCGTTTCGACGACGGTCTCCTCGACGGCTCTCATCAGGGAGTACGGCATCGAGCCGAGCTCCACCTCCAGCCGGTAGGCCACACCGCTGCCGGGCGGGGCCGGGTCGACGCGCAGTCCGACCGTCGCGAGAAACGGGTTGTCCTCCTTGTTGATGATCTCGAAAGCGGCACCGGTGCCGGACGGTTTCTCCAGGCAGATGGTCGTGGTTCCGCGGAAACCGGCATCGATTCCGAATTCGTCCGCGAGCGTCGCCTGGATGACTTCTTTCTGCACTTCGCCGTAGAGCGATACGGAGACCTCCTTCCGGATGTCGTCCTGCCGCAGATTGATCAGTGGATCCTGCTCGGCGAGCTGCGCGAGCGCGAAATGCAGTTCGCCCCGGGAGGCGGGCGGGGCGGCCACCACCACGGATTCCAGCGTCGGCGGGGCGAAGTGGTGCGCGGTGGCCGCCGCGCGGATGTCGCCGACCGCGTCGCCGATCCGGATGTCGCCGAGTCCCCGGAGCTTCGCGATCTGCCCCGGTCCGGCCGATGCGGCCTCGGCGTCCGCGCCGTCGGCGAAGATCCGGACACCGGTCACCTTGCCCTCGGACACGTCGCCGGGGCCCTGCCCGAACACGAGCCGGTCACGGGTGCGTACGGTTCCCGAGAACATCCGGGCCCAGGCCAGCTTCTCGCCGGCCCGGCCGCGTTCCACCTTGAAGACGGTGCCGGAGACCGGCCCGTCCGCCTCGCCCCCTGCCGCGGGCAGCAACTCCTTGATCCCGCGGGTCAGTGCGGTGATACCGGCGCCCGTGACGGCCGAACCGAAGTACACGGGGTGGACGAGCGCCCGCTTGGTCTGCGCCGCCAGTTCCGCGCGGAGCCGGGCGGGGGCGAGTACCTCGCCGTCCTCGATGTACGCGGCCAGCAGGGCGTCGTCGTGCTCGGTGAGCAGGTCGGTGAGCCGGCCCGTGAGCCGGTGGTCGTCGTCCGCGTACGGCACGCTGCGGGCGTCTCGGGTGCCGAGGCCGGTGACGGCCGGACCCATCGCGACCGCGTGCGGCGTGAGCTTCTCCGCGATGTCGCGCAGCACCTGCGCGTACCGGGCTCCGGCCCGGTCGGTCTTGTTCACGAAGACGAGCGTGGGGATGCGCAGGCGCTGGAGCGTCCGCATCAGCACGCGGGTCTGGGCCTGCACGCCCTCCACGGCGGAGATGACCAGCACCGCGCCGTCGAGCACGCTCAGCACCCGCTCCACCTCGGCGATGAAGTCCGGGTGGCCGGGCGTGTCGATCAGGTTGACGGTGACGTCGTCGAGGGCGAACGAGACGACCGCGGACTTGATCGTGATGCCGCGCTGCCGTTCGAGGGCGAGGGAATCGGTCTGTGTGTTCCCGTCATCGACGCGGCCGATCTCGTCGATGATTCCGGCGGTGTGGAGCAGCCGCTCGGTCAGGCTCGTCTTACCGGCGTCGACATGCGCCAGAATGCCAAGATTCAGCGTGTGCACAGAACTCCATGTTCTCAGGGGTGAAGTGAATTCCCGTCGAGACGAACATGTGAGATCGGCGCATCGATTTCTCCTGGTCCTGTCGGCTGATGCGGCGAGTAGAACAGCGGGCCGACCGGCGGTGCAACCCATTTACCGGGATGCCGCGAGTACTGCCGCGCGGTGAGACTCCGTCAGCAAACGGGGGATACGAAGCCGGTCAAACCTCGCTCCGGCGCGGCGTGCCGTCCAACGGGTGATTATCCGTTCTTCGCCACTCGATGGGCCCATGCCGTAGCTCCAATGCGGCGCTCTCCGATGGCGGGCCCCGGACTCCGGGCTGACGGTGGATCACGTAGCCACTGCGCCACTCTGGGTCGACACTTCGTCACTCTTCGCAGTCGCGACGAAAGGAAACGTGTTCAGATGCGCTCTGCCCGCACACTGTTCGCTTCGGCCGCCGTCACGGCGGTCCTCACGATCACAGCCCCCTCCGCCTACGCCATGACGGCCGGCGACTGGGAGCACGACAGCGGCTCGTCCTCCAGCAGCGAGGACGGCGGCTGGACGAAGGACAAGCCCAACGGCGGCGTCCACACCGGCGGCGGCGCCCTCGCCAAGACGGTTGCCGGCGACGAGCACGGCAAGTCGGACGACGAGGGCTGGAAGAAGGACAAGCCCAACGGCGGCGTCCACACCGGCGGCGGCGCGCTGTCGATGACGGTCGCCAAGGAATGGCAGCCGGGCTCCGACGAGGAGAGCGGCTCGTCCGACTGGAAGAAGGACAAGCCCAACGGCGGCGTCCACACCGGCGGCGGCGCGCTGTCGTCGACGGTCGCCAAGGAATGGCAGCCGGGCTCCGACGAGGAGAGCGGCTCGTCCGACTGGAAGAAGGACAAGCCCAACGGCGGCATGCACGCCGGTGGCGGCGCCATGTCGATGACGGTCGCCAAGGAGTGGCAGCCGAGCAGCGACGAGGCCGGCAAGACCGAGAAGGCCGAGAAGCCCGAGAAGGCCGACAAGTCCGCGAAGAGCGAGAAGAGCGACGAGGGCTGGAAGAAGGACAAGCCCAGTGGCGGCGTCCACACCGGCGGTGGCGCGATGGCCATGACCGGCGGCGGCCTGGCGGCCGGTTCGCTGCTGCTTCTCGGTGGTGTCGGTGTCGGCGCGTACAAGGTGCGCCGCCGTCAGGCGACGGGTGGCGCGATGGCCTGACCCGGCCGCACCGCGAGCCGGTCGCTTCGCTGTCGCGGCCGCCGTCCTCCCGGACGGCGGCCGCGGCGCCTTCGTTTTCCCGGGGACTCCCGCCCGGACCAGGCCCGGGTCGCACTGCCCGTCCCGATCCGGACGGGAAGGCCCCGGCCCACGCCACCACCGCACCGCCCCGCACGGACGAAAGGCACGTTCCCATGGCCGCCCCGCAGTCGCCCGGTTCCCCCTCCTCCCGGACTGCCTCCGACACCGTCACTCTCGGCCGCGCCCTGCTCTGGCCCGCCGCAGTGGCAGGACTCGGCATGCTCCTGATCTACAACTCCATCGGCCCCTCGGCCGACGACAAACCACCCGCCCCGTTCGCCGCCCCGGCGCCCGTCGCCCCGGCCCCCGCGGCTCCGGCCCCCGCCGCCGCATCCTCACCGGCCGCCGCCGTCCCCCGGCAGGCCACCCCCGCCCCCACCCCCACTCCGACCACCGCGCCGGCCCTGTCCCGTTCCGTGCCGACCCGGCTCAAGATCCCGGCCATCGCGGTGGACGCCCCCTTCACCCCGCTGTCGATCGGGGCCTCCGGCCGCCTGGACGCTCCTCCGCCGAACGACAGGAACCTGGTCGGCTGGTTCAAGGGCGGCGTGACGCCGGGCGAGCGCGGGGCCTCGATCGTGGCCGGCCACGTCGACACGATGACCGGCCCGGCGGTCTTCCTCCAGCTGCGCTTCCTGCGGCCCGGATCGACGGTCGACATCACGCGCGCGGACGGCACGGTGGCCACGTTCAAGGTCGACACCGTCGAGACGTTCAGCAAGGCGAAGTTCCCCGACAAGCGGGTCTACGCCGACACCCCGGACGCCCAGTTGCGCCTGATCACATGCGGTGGCACCTACGACAAGAAGGCCAAGGACTACGAGGACAACGTGGTCGTGTTCGCGCACCTCGACTCGGCCAAGAAGGGATGAGCCGCCGTGCTCCCCCGGTGGAAAACCCCGTGCGACGGGCCGTGGCCGCTGCTAGCGTCCCCCGCATGAAGAAGCGCGCTGCGATGACGACGACGCCGGAGAGTGTCCCGGCGCGCTGACTGCTGACCAGTCCGAAGCCCCGGGGCGAGTGCCCCGGGGCTTCTGCTTGCGGTCACTCGCCCTTCGTACGCGAGGAGACCGCCATGCACGACCACCGCAAGCTCGGCCGCGAGCTGGAGCTGTTCGACACCGACCCGCTGATCGGTGCGGGGCTTCCGTACTGGCTGCCGGACGGTGCGGCGCTGCGGCACACCCTGGAGGAGTACATCCGCACCGCCGAGCGGCTGGCGGGCTACCGCCACGTGTACTCGCCGGTGCTCGGCAAGCGGGAGCTGTACGAGATCTCGGGGCACTGGTCGCACTACAGCGACGACATGTTCCCGCCGATGGACCTGGGCGGCGAACAGGTCGTACTGCGGCCGAGCCTGTGCCCGCACCACGCGGTCATCTACCGCTCCCGCTCGCACAGTTACCGCGAGCTGCCGCTGCGGATGGCCGAGCTGGGCGGCATGTACCGCTCCGAGCTCTCCGGGGTGCTCGGCGGGCTGACCCGGGTGCGGGCCATCCAGTTGAACGACGCCCACATCTTCTGCACCCTCGACCAGGTCGCCGGGGAGGCGCGGGCCGCGCTGGACATGATCCGCCGGGCGTACGAGGCACTCGGCATCCGTCCTGCGCGCTTCCGGCTCTCGCTGCCGGGCCCTGGCGGAAAGTACGTCGCCGCGCCGGAGATGTGGCAGCGTTCCACCGCCCTGCTGACCGAGGTACTCGACGCCTCCGGGCTGCCGTACGAGGCGGTCGAGGGCGAAGCCGCGTTCTACGGGCCGAAGATCGACGTCCAGGTCGCCGACGCGGCGGGCCGGGAGTCGACCCTGTCGACCGTCCAGGTCGACTTCCACCAGCCGGAGCGGTTCGATCTGCACTACATCGGCGCGGACGGGGCGAAACACCGGCCGGTCATGGTGCACCGCAGCATCATCGGCAGCGTGGAGCGGGCCGTCGCCCACCTCATCGAGCAGCACGGCGGCGCGTTCCCGGCCTGGCTCTCCCCGGTCCAGCTGGTCATCCTGCCCGTCTCGGACGCCGAACTGCCGAACGCCGAGGATCTCGCCGCCCGTTGCACCGCGCTAGGGCTGCGCGCGGAGGTCAGCGGCCGGGAGCGCGGCAGCCTGGGGGCCAGGATCCGGGAGGCCCGTCTGGTGCCGTACCAGGCGGTCGTCGGCGCCGCGGAGGCCGCGGACGGCCTGGTGGCTCTGCGTCTGCGGGACGGCCGCCGCCTCGATCCGCTGCCGGCGGCGGGGGTGCTGGAGCGGATCGGGGCACTGGTCGCGGCGCACACCACCGAATTGTGGGACTCGGGTCACTAGGCGGTGACGGGCTTCGCCTCGGTGCGGTGGGCGGTGTCGAGCGCTCCGGCCAGGGTGGACGCGACGACCAGCAGGGCGAGGACAACGGTCATCGTGAGCCGGAGTCCGATGTGGTCGGCGAGGAAGCCGAGCGCGGGCGGGCCGACGAGGAAGGCGACATAGCCCGCGGTGGAGACCGCGGCGACCCGTGCCGCCGCGTCGTGCGGGTGGTCACCCGCCGCGGACACGGTGACCGGGAAACCGAGGGAGGCACCCAGTCCCCACAGCACCGTGGCGGCGCCCGCCATCACCGGGCTCGGCGAAACGATCACCACCGCCAGGCCCAGCGCGGCGACGACCGCGCTGATCCGGACGACCTTCACGGGGCCGAAGCGTTCCAGGAGGGGGCCGCCGGCGAAGCGGCCGAGCGTCATCGAGGACGCGAAGACCAGGAAGGTCAGCGAACCGGCGGTGGCGCTCACCTCGTAGCCGTCCACCATGAGCAGCGGCAGCCAGTCGTTGGCGGCGCCCTCCGCGAAGGCCATGGCGAGCACGATCACCCCGATGAGGACGAGGCGCCGGTCCCGCCACACCGTCAGCTGACCCCGCCACCCGCCCGGTCCGGAGGTCCCGGCCGCCTCCTTGCCCGTGCCGTGCGGAATCGCGCGCACGGCCACGACCGCGGCGACGGCCACGAGCACCGAGACGGCCGTCAGATGCCATCCGACAGGGAACGCGACCGCGGTCATCGCCATGCCGAGCAGCGCTCCGACGACGGTGCCGAGACTGAAGCAGCCGTGCAGCACCGGCAGTACGGGACGGCCGATGACCCGCTCCACGTCGGCGCCCTCGATGTTGAACGCGACCTCGGCGAGACCCATCCCGCCGCCGAACAGGGCCAGTCCGCAGAAGACCCCGCCCGCAAGCGCCAGGCCGGTGCCCGCCGCGACGACCAGCAGCCCGGTGACGATCAGCGCCGCGCCGACGGTGATCGCGGTCCGGCCTCCGTAACGGCGTACGAGCGGGCCGGAGGCGGTCACGCCGGCCATCGAACCGGTGGACAGGCCGAAGAGCACCAGACCCATCGCGCCGGTGGACACGTCGAGTCCGTCCCGGACGGCCGGGGTGCGCGCCACCCATGAGGCCATGCCGGCCCCGGCGGCGAGCATGAAGAGGAACAGGGCGGTACGCCGGCGGCGTGTTGCGGCATCCATGACAGCGGGCCTCGGCAGTCCAGGAGGGGTTCAGCAGGAGCGTACGATCGTACGCCCTTGGAGTGTACGATCGTACCCATGACGGACCACTTCGCGGGAGACCCGCGTACGAACCATGAGCGGATGCTCGCCGGGGACCTCTACATCGCCGACGACCCCGCCATCGTGGAGGCCCAGCGGCGGGCGGTACGGCTGGCCGCCCGGTATCTGGCGGCCTACACCGAGGACCCCGACGCCGCACAGCCCGTCGTCGCCGAGCTGCTCGGCGGACTGGGCGCCGGTGCGCACATCCGGCCGCCGCTGTACGTGGACTACGGCTCGTACCTCACGGTCGGCGAGGACACGTTCATCAACTACAACCTCACCGCGCTGGACGTCGCCCCGATCACCATCGGCCGCGACTGCCAGATCGGGCCGAACGTCCAGCTCCTCACCCCCACCCACCCGGTGGAGCCGGAGCCGCGCCGGGACAAGCTGGAGGCGGCGAGGCCGATCACGATCGGCGACAATGTCTGGCTGGGCGGCGGCGCGATCGTGCTGGCCGGGGTGACCATCGGGGACAACAGCGTCATCGGCGCGGGAGCCGTCGTGACCAAGGACGTCCCCGCCAACGTGGTCGCGGTCGGCAACCCGGCCCGGGTGATCCGCTCGATCTAGAACCTCTCGGCAGAAGGAAACACCGTGGCGACCGGACAGAACGACCCCGAGCGGCGGGAGCGCATCATCACCGCCGCACTCGACCTGATCGCCGAGGAGGGGGTCGCCGGGACCTCGCACCGCAAGGTCGCCGCGCGTGCCGGCGTGCCGCTCGGCTCGATGACGTACCACTTCGGCGGCATGGACGAGCTGCTGCGGGAGGCGTTCACACGCTTCTCCAGCAGCATCGTCGCCGTCTTCGAGGAGCGTCTCGGCGCCGCCACGACTCCCGACGAGGCCCGGGAGGCGGTCGCCGATCTGGTCCACCACCTGTCCGGCGGCAACCAGCGCGAGCTCGTCCTCACCCACGAGCTGTACACCCTCGCCGCCCGGAAGCCCGCCTACCGCGAGCTGACCCGGGAGTGGATGCGCCGCAGCCGCGTCGCCCTGGAGTGGCACTTCGACCCGGCGACGGCACGTCAGCTCGACGCGCTGATCGAGGGCCTGTCCATCCACCGCGCCCTGGAAACCGAGCCCCATGACCGGGCCCTGACCGTCGAGGCGATCGCCCGCATCACGCGAGCCCACGACGCACGTTCCTGACGCGCGCCCCCAAGACTCCTGACCGGCACCCCACCTGACCAAGGTGCCGGTCAGGCCACTCCTGCGGTTCGCTGGATCGCGCGGCGGACCGAACGGAGTGGGCATGCCTGAGGACTGGCAGTGGGACAGCAGCCTGTTCCGGGGCAGTGCGGCCCACTACGCACGCGGACGGCTGCCGTACGCACCGGGCTGTGCGGACGCACTCACCGGCGCGCTCGGTCTGACCGGAAGCGGCCGCCTCCTCGACGTCGGCTGCGGGCCGGGCACCGTGACGCTCGACATGGCGCGGTACGTCGCCGAGGCGGTGGGGCTGGACCCGGACCAGGACATGCCGGCCGAGGCGGACCGGCGGGCCCGTCTGCGCGCGGTGCACAACGTGCGCTGGGTCCACGCCCGGGCCGAGGACCTGCCGGCGGGTCTCGGCACGTTCCATGCCGTGGTCTTCGCCCAGTCGTTCCACTGGACGGATCGCGATCGGGTCGCGGCCACGGTGCGGGACATGCTGGAGCCGGGCGGGGCATTCGTCCATGTGAACGACCTGAAGGATCCGCCTCCCGCCCCGGGTCCGCTCCCCCTGCCCGCACCCCCGTACGAGCGCATCGGGGACGTGGTGCGCCGACGCCTGGGACCGGTCCGCCGGGCGGGGCAGGGCTCTCTGGACCATGGCACGCGGAACCAGGAGGAACGAGTGCTGGAACAGGCCGGGTTCGGGGACTGCGAGCGACATGTCGTGCCCGCCGGTGAGGTCGTCGTGCGCGGCGCCGACGACCTCGTGGCCTGGGTGTTCTCCCGCTCCGACTCGGCCCCTCACCTGTTCGGCGAGGAGCTGGCGGACTTCGAGCAGGAGGTACGCGCCGTGCTGCGCGACGCCTCACCCGGCCTCCGCTTCGCGGAACGGCTGCCGGCGACCGAGATCAGGATCTGGCGGAAGCCTCGCGGGGTGCACTGACGGCGTCGGACCGCCGGCCGGCCAGACAGGCCCATGGCCAGCTACTGCCCTCGCCCGACATCCGTGCGGTGACGGTGAAACCGGCCTGTTCCAGCAGCTTGCCGACCCGGTCGGGTGAGAGCAGGTGGATGTCGTAGAACACCCCGCCGTCGCGCTCGGGCCCCGTGTACGGCTGGTCCTCACCGGCGTGGAACCCGAGCAGCAGCCGCCCGCCGGGCGCCAGCACCCGTTGGAACTCGGCGAACAGGGCGGGCAGCAGTGGCGGGGGCGTGTGCATGATCGACCACCATGCGACGGCACCCCCGAGTTCCCCGTCCGGCAGCTCCAGGCTGCTCATCGAGCCCACGTCGAAACGTAGTTCCGGGTGGCTGCGCCGGGCGATGTCCACCATGCGCGGCGAGAGGTCCACGCCCCGGACGGCGAGACCGAGCTCAGCCAGGTGCGCGCTCACATGCCCCGGCCCGCACCCGAGATCGGCGACGGGCAGGCCGCCGTCGTCCCGCACCTCTTCGGCGAACCCGCTGAGCATCGCGCGCCCCCACACGTCCTGCGCGAAGGCGTCACTGACGCGCTCGACATATCCCTCGGCCACGGTGTCGTAATAGGCCCTTGTCGCTGTCAACTTGGCGGTGTCCGTCATGCCGTCCGACCCTAGACCGTGCGGCTCCGGACCGTCCGACCCTGGGCCGTGCGGCTTCGGACCATCCGGATCCGGGCCATCCGTCTCTGGAGCGCCCGCCGGGTTCGGCAACATCATCTCCTGAACTCAACCGCACCCCGAACTGAGCGCGAACCGGGTCAATTGCCGTTCTGCTGGCGTTAATTGTTGCGCTCAGACGGATCGATTGAGGCTCCTGTTGCACACCTCTTGACGTTTCCCGGGTGACGGCGGAACCATCAACACCCGTCGGAGAGCGCTCTCAGAGGCTTTCCGAGGAGCTCGTCGTGTCACCCGTACCACGACCCAGGAGACGTACGCCCATGCATGTTCCCCCCACGGAAACCCCCACAACTCCCCCCACGGGAAACCTCACCGCACCCCGGCGCAGGCGCCGGACCCGTTCGTTCGGGTTCGCCGCGTTCGCCGTTTCGCTACTCATGGCCGTCCCCACGGCGCAGACCGCCTTCGGCGAGGACGCGCAGGCCATCGAGGGCGGCGGCGATCTCGGACCCAATGTGATGGTGTTCGACCCGTCGACGCCGGACATCCAGGCCAAGGTCGACGAGGTGTTCAAGAAGCAGGAGTCGGCGCAGTTCGGCGACGGCCGCTACGCGCTGATGTTCAAGCCGGGCACGTACAACAACATCAACGCGCAAATCGGCTTCTACACCTCGATCGCCGGCCTCGGGCTGAACCCGGACGACACCACGTTCAACGGTGATGTGACCGTCGACGCGGGCTGGTTCAACGGCAACGCCACACAGAACTTCTGGCGCTCGGCCGAGAACCTCGCGCTCAACCCGGTCAGCGGAACCGACCGCTGGGCCGTCTCACAGGCTGCGCCCTTCCGCCGCATGCACGTCAAGGGCGGGCTCAACCTCGCACCCGACGGCTACGGCTGGGCAAGTGGCGGGTACATCGCCGACAGCAAGATCGACGGCCAGGTCGGACCGTACTCGCAGCAGCAGTGGTACACCCGGGACAGCTCCATCGGCAGCTGGGGCAACGGTGTCTGGAACATGACGTTCTCCGGCGTCGAGGGCGCCCCCGCCCAGAGTTTCCCCGAGCCCCCCTACACCACTCTGGAGAACACCCCGGTCTCCCGCGAGAAGCCGTTCCTCTACCTGGACGGCAACGACTACAAGGTGTTCGTGCCCGAGAAGCGCACCAACGCGCGCGGCGTCTCGTGGGCCAACGGGACACCGAAGGGTGAGTCGATCCCGCTCGACCAGTTCTATGTGGTGAAGCCCGGCGCAACCGCCGAGACGATCAACGCGGCGGTGCAGCAGGGCCTGCACCTGCTGTTCACGCCCGGCGTCTACCACGTCGACCAGACGATCAACATCGACCGCGCCAACACGGTCGCGCTCGGTCTGGGTCTCGCGACGATCATCCCGGACAACGGGGTCACCGCCATCAAGGTCGGTGACGTGGACGGCGTCAAGCTCGCCGGACTCCTCGTCGACGCCGGTCCCACCAACTCGGACACACTGATCGAGGTCGGCCCCGAGGGTGCGTCCGCGAGCCACGCGGACAACCCGACGTCGCTCCAGGACGTGTTCGTCCGGGTCGGCGGCGCGGGGGCCGGCAAGGCCACCACCGCCATGGTCATCAACAGCAACGACACGATCGTCGACCACACCTGGCTGTGGCGCGCCGACCACGGCGAAGGCGTCGGCTGGGAGACCAACCGCTCCGACTACGGCCTCCAGGTCAACGGCGACAACGTGCTGGCGACCGGCCTGTTCGTCGAGCACTTCAACAAGTACGACGTCCGCTGGTCCGGCGAGAACGGCAAGACGATCTTCTTCCAGAACGAGAAGTCGTACGACGCCCCCGACCAGGCGGCCATCCAGAACGGTGACACCAAGGGGTTCGCGGCCTACAAGGTCGACGACTCCGTCACCACCCACGAAGGCTGGGGACTGGGCAGCTACTGCTACTACAACGTCGACCCGACGATCATTCAGGGCCACGGCTTCGAGGCACCGGTGAAGCCCGGCGTCAAGTTCCACGACCTGCTCGTCGTCTCCCTCGGCGGCCAGGGCCAGTACGAACACGTCATCAACGACACGGGCTCGCCCACCTCGGGGACGTCCACCGTTCCGTCGCAGGTGGTGTCCTTCCCGTAGGAAATCCAACGGTGCTCCCGTAGGAAATCCAACGGTGCTCCCGTAGGGAAACCACCAGTGCGCCCGTAGGGAAACCAACGGCGCCGGGAGCGGTCGCGTCCTTCCCATAAGGGACAGGGACGGCGCGCCGGGAGCGGTCGCCGCGCGGCGGCCCGGCCCCGCCTCCCGCTTCCCCGCCTCCCGCAACACAGTGCGCCCCGTCATTCCGTGACGGGGCGCACTGCTGTCAGGCCCGGCCGCCCGCCGCCACAGACTTGAGCTCGTCGAGCGCTTCCTGGATGAAACGGCCCATGCCCTGCTCGCCGGTGCCGCCGATCCAGCGCCCGAACGCGACCTTGAAGACGGCAACCCCCGCCTCGCCCGTCAGGCTCGCGGCCGGCTCCGTGACGCCGCGCGCCCGCAGCCCCTCGGCGAGGGCCGCCGCGAGTGAGTCGAGCTTGACCAGCTCCCGCTCCTGAAGCTCCGGGTTGGCCGAAATGATCTTCTGGCGCTGCCGGGACTGCTCGCGCCGCTCGTCGAACACGGCCGAGGCGGCGTGGAGCGCCGCGGCCACCGCATCGATCGGCGAGGCGGCCGCGGGCGCCTCGGCGAGGGTGTCCACGAGGAGCCCCTGAAGCAGGACGGAGCCCCCGAACAGGACCTCGCGCTTGTCGGCGTAGTGCCGGAAGAACGTGCGCTCCGTGAGCCCTGCCCGTCCGGCGATCTCGGTCACGGTCGTCTTCTCGTAGCCGCGCTCGCCGTAGAGCTCCATTGCGGCCTGCTCCAGCCGGCCGCGCGCGTTCGGCTCCCATCGACTCATGCCGCCGATTCTATGTGATGACAGTGACCGACATCAGGAGTAGGGTGATGTCAGTCGCTGACATTGACCGTGCGTCGTGACCGCTCCCGGCGGCACGATCCGGACGGTCGACCAACCCGGGAGGTCTCCCATGCGTGTTTTCATGACCGGCGCGTCCGGCTGGATCGGTTCCGCCGTCGTCCCCGAGCTCATCGACGCGGGCCAC
This sequence comes from Streptomyces sp. NBC_00464, assembly GCF_036013915.1. NCBI lineage: Bacteria > Bacillati > Actinomycetota > Actinomycetes > Kitasatosporales > Streptomycetaceae > Streptomyces > Streptomyces sp. NBC_00464. The sequence goes on from NZ_CP107899.1 coordinate 2,269,261, forward strand.
CAGGTCGTCGGACTCGCCCGCTCGGACGCCTCGGCCGAGGCACTCACCGCCGTGGGTGCCGAGGTGCGGCGCGGCGACCTGGACGACCTCGGCACCCTGCATGACGCGGCTGCCGGTGCGGACGGCGTGATCCACCTCGCGTTCAAGCACGACATCGCTTTCTCCGGGGGCTTCCAGGGCGCAGCCGAATCGGACCGCCGCGCCGTCGAGACCTTCGGCGAGGCGCTCGCGGGTTCCGGCAAGCCGTTCGTCATCGCTTCCGGGACGCTCGGACTCGCCCCGGGCCGTGTCGCCACCGAGCGGGACGGTCTGAGCCCCGACTGGCCGGTGCCGTTCGAGGCCGCGCGGGCCCGGCTGGCCACCGCCCTGCTGACCGTGGGCCTCGCCCCGCGCAACGTCCGCTCGTCCGTCGTGCGCTTCCCGCCGACGGTGCACGGAGAAGGGGATCACGGCTTCATGGCGGCCCTGGTCGGCATCGCCCGCGACAAGGGCGTCTCCGGCTACATCGGCGACGGTGCCAACCGCTGGCCGGCCGTGCACCGCGCCGACGCCGCACACCTCGTCCGCCTCGCGCTGGAGGACGCCCCTGCGGGGTCGACTCTGCACGCGGTCGGCGAGGAGGGCGTCCCGCTCCGCGAGGTCGCCGACACCATCGGGCGCCGGCTCGGCCTCCCCGTCGCCTCCGTCGCCCCGGAGGACGCGGACGCGCACTTCGGCTGGCTGGGCGGCCTCGTGGGCGTGGACGGGCCGGCCTCCAGCGCCCTGACCCGCGCCTCGTTCGGGTGGCAGCCGACGCACCCGGGGCTGATCGAGGACCTCGCCAAGGGGCACTACTTCGACGCCCCGTCCGCGTGACGGCGCACCACCGGCCGGGCGCCTCCGACGGAGGCGCTCACGGCCGGTGGTGCGCCGGGCACGGTGATCAGCCGTGCAGGGCCAGCGCACCCTTCGCCGGTACGGTCGCCGTCACCGTGCCGTCGTCGCCCACCTGCACCGTGTTGCCGTCGCAGGCGTCCGGGGAGGCCTGCGCCACGTTGCAGTACGCCCCTGAGGGAAGCGACGTGGTGAACGTCTGCTGGAGTTCGCCGTCACCGTTGTTGATGGCCACGAAGCCCTTGTCGCCGCGGCCGAACGCTATCGCCGACGAGCCGTTGTCCCACCAGTCCGTCAGCTCCGCGCCCGCCGTGGCGTTGTGGAAACCGACCATGCCGGTGATCGCCGTCTGCGCGTGCGTACAGGTCCAACCGTCAGCGCCGCACGCGGCCGCTCCGCCGTTCGGCGGGCCGGCGTCCTTGTCCGACCACTCGTAGCCGGAGTAGACGTTCGGGGAGCCGTAGGGCGAGGCGAGCATGAAGACGTTGGCCAGGGTGTAGGCCGCACCGTCCTTGTACGTCAGCGTGGAACCGTTGCGCTCGGTGTCCCAGTTGTCGACGAACGTGCGGGCGCTCGCGCTCGCCAGCTTGCCGTCGGCGATGCTCTTCAGGCCGGTGAGCGAGCCGCTCTGGAAGGCGCTCTTGAGGTGGCCGCCGTACCGGAACTCATCGACGTCGCCCACGCCGGTGTACTCGTCGGGCTGGACCGCCTCGCCGCCGCCGTAGATGACCTCGGTGACCCAGAAGCCCGGGTCGGCCATCTTGCCCTTGATCGCAGCGATGTCGTCGGCGGCCATGTGCTTGGCGGCGTCGACACGGAAGCCGTCCACACCCATCGTGCGCAGGTCGGAGAGGTAGGCGGCGATCGTCGTACGGACGGCGTCGCTACCGGTGTCGAGGTCGGCCAGGCCCACCAGTTCGCAGGTCTGGACGTCGTTGCGGTCACCGTAGTTGCTGATGTTCTTGCGGCAGCCGTGGAAGTCCTGGTCCTGGAAGTACCCGGGGTAGTCGTACTTCGTGTAGGCCGTGCCGCCGGTCCCCGTGCCGGAGCCGGACGACATGTGATTGATGACGGCGTCGGCCACGACCTTCACCCCGGCCGAGTGACAGCTGTCCACCATCGAGGCGAAGGCGTCGCGGTCACCGAGGCGCCCGGCGATCTTGTAGCTGACGGGCTGGTACGAGGTCCACCACTGGTCGCCCTGAATGTGTTCGGAGGCGGGCGAGACCTCCACGTAGCCGTAGCCGGCCGGACCCAGCGAGTCCGTGCAGGCCTGGGCCACCGCGTCGTACTTCCACTCGAACAGCGTGGCGGTGACGGTCTTCTCGCCCGGTGGGGTCGCCTGGGAGGTCCAGGGGGCGAGGACGGTGATACCGGCTGCTGCGAGCAGGCCGGCCAGTGTCGCGCGAGCGGCGCGGGAACTCAATTGCGGCTCCTTCGTTCGCGGGCACGGAAGTGGGGTCCGTGCCCGGTGTGGGTGGCCACGCGCCTGGCCACCGTGGGGTGCTCGGAGCCTGCCGTCGCGGCAGTGAACACGTCAAGAGGTGTCGCAAGAATTTCCAGCATGTTTCTGAAAAATATTGCGGGGTAGGCGAGTTGGGGAGCCGGTCACTGGTCTCGGCGGTGCACCGCGACCGTCGCGAACGCGCCCGCCAGCAAGGCCCAGGCGACATAGACCGTCCAGGCTCCGGAGACCGTCCACGGGTAGAGGACGGACGCATGAAGATCCGAGGCAGACAGTCGCTCCCACGCGCTGAAGGGCAGCGTGTGCTGGAGCACCGCCGTGAGATGGCGGCGGTCACTCAGAACCATCGGCAGCAGGAGCAGCACCACCACGCACCCGATGACGGCGCCTCCGGTGTGGCGTATCACTGCGCCGATCGCCAGGCCCGCGAGCGCGGCCACCGGCGCGAGCAGCGCGGAAGCCACGACAAGGCGCAGGGCGCCGGGGTGGCCGAGGGACACCGAGGCATCCCGTCCGGAGAGGATCGCCTGCGTCGAGGCGAACGACGCCAGGGCGACGAGAGCGCCGAAGACGGTGGTGACGGCGGTGAGCACGAGGGCCTTGGCGGCCATCACCGAGCGGCGGGCCGGGACGGCGGTGAACGTGGTGCGGATCAGGCCGGTGCCGTACTCGCCGGTGATCGATACGGCACCGATGGCGGCGACGGCCAGCACCAGCACCATCGCGGCGTTCCCGGTGAAGGCGTCCATGAGGGGCGAGCCGTTGGCGATGAAGGACTCGCGGCCGCGGTCGTCGTACTCGTACCAGTACTTGTAGTGGTCGTAGGCCGTGCCGGCGTTGAAAGCGATGACGGCCAGCGCAGTGATCGCGTACATCCAGGAGGTGGAGCGCAGCGACCACGTCTTGAGCCATTCGGCGGCGAGCAGGTCGCGGAAGCGGGCGCGGGGGTCGTCGTCGGTCACGCGGGCAGCCGGCGTGGTCGTGGCCTGTGCCATGGTCATCGGGGGTCTCCTGCGAGGTATTCGACGCTGTCCGCGGTCAGTTCCATGAACGCCTCCTCCAACGAAGCGCCGAGCGTCGTGAGTTCACGGAGCAGCACGCGGTGGTGCAGGGCGAGCTCACCGATGCGGTCGGCGGTGAGCCCGGTGACCGTGAGCCGTTCGCCGTCCCGGACCACCTCGGCGCCCTCTGCGGTGAGCAGCGGGGTCAGCGCCGCAGGGTCGGGGGTGCCTACGGTCACGCTGAGGCGGGTGCTCCGGCCGGCGAACGCGGTCAGGCTCTCGGCCGCGATGAGTTCGCCGCGGCCGATGACGACGAGCCGGTCGGCGGTGTGCTCCATCTCCGTCATCAGATGGCTGGAGACGAACACGGTGCGCCCCTCGGCGGCGAGCCTGCGGAACAGGCCGCGCACCCACAGCACGCCTTCCGGATCGAGGCCGTTGAGGGGTTCGTCGAAGAGCAGCACCGGCGGGTCGCCGAGCAGCGCGGTGGCTATGCCGAGGCGCTGGCGCATCCCGAGGGAGAAGCCACCGATGCGCCGACGGGCCGCCGCCGCGAGGCCCACGTCCTGAAGCAGTTCGTCGACCCGGGAGCGCGGGATGCTGTTGCTGCGGGCCAGCATCGCGAGGTGGGCGCGGGCGGTGCGGCCGCCGTGCACGTCGCCCGCGTCCAGGAGGGCGCCGACGTGCCGCAGCCCGCGCGGATGTTCGCGGAACGGCCGGCCCTGGAGGGTGGCCGTCCCGGCGGTCGGCTCGACCAGGCCCAGCAGCATGCGCAGCGTGGTGGTCTTGCCGGCCCCGTTGGGTCCGAGGAAGCCGGTGACCTCGCCCGGCCGTACGGTGAAGGTGAGGTCCTTGACGGCGGTGGCGCCGCCGTATCGCTTGGTCAGTCCGTTGACTTCGATCACGCCGTCAACTGTCCTGCCCGTACACCCCGTTCGTCGTCGGACCACCGGTGACACCTGTCCGGCCGGGTGTCGACCCCAGTTGTACAACCGTGGTCCGATGCCGGTCCGGGCGGGCGGTGGCTACGATCGGCGCATGTCCCACTCCCCCGCTCTGTCTCGTCTCAAGCGCGTGCCGCCTGGTTGGTGGGTAGGCATGGGCTGGTACGCGGGCATGCTGCTCACCTTCCTCGTGCGGGTGCGGCTGCCCGGCGAGTACGAGCCGTCCGTCCGGCCCGGGGTGCTGTTCTACCGGTGGGACGGTCTGCTGATGCAGCTGCTCGCCACGGCCCTGGCGGCGGCCGGCTGCGTACTGCTGCAAAGGCGTCCGCTGAAGGCCCTGGCACTGGTGCTGGGCGCCGCCACGCTCGCCACGTTCTCGCTGAGCGTGGGAGAGATACCGCTCGCCCAGTTCCTGGCCGCCGATGTGGCGCTGTACTTCATAGCCGCCACCCGGTCACGCCGGACCGCTCTCGTCGCCCTTCTGATGGCGCTCGGCACCCTCACCTGCTTCCTGGCCGTCCGGCTGCTCGCCGGGTGGGACGTCGGCACGTCGGCGGAGCTGGTCGTCGCGCTGACCGCGGTCGTCGCCTGGCTGGTCGGCGGCTCGGCGTACGAGACCCGCCGGCACGGCGAGAGTCTCGCCGCGCGAGCCGCCGAACAGGCCCTGGTCGAGGAGCGTCTTCGGATTGCCCGCGAGATGCACGACACGGTCGCGCACAGCCTCGGCATCATCGCCCTTCAGGCGGGTGCTGCGGCCCGGGTCGTGCACACCCAGCCGGACGCCGCGCGCGAGGCGATGAGTGCGGTGGAGACCGCGGGCCGGGAGACGCTGTCGGGGCTGCGCCGGATGCTGGTCGCGCTGCGTCAGGCGGATCCGGCCCACGAGTTCGAGGAGCGGGAGGCGACGGCGCCGCGTCCGGCGGAGGGCCTTGCGGACGTGGAGCGGCTGGCGCGGGCCACGACCGCCGCCGGGGTCCGGGTCGACGTGGACCTGCGGGGCGAGCCCCGGTCGCTGCCGCCGGACATCGACCTGTCGGCCTTCCGCATCATCCAGGAGTCGGTGACCAATGTGGTCCGTCATGCCGCGACCGGTTCCTGCCGGGTGTCGATCGTGTACGGCGCCGAGGCGCTCGCCATCGAGGTCGCCGACCGCGGCCGGGGCGCGGGCCTCGCCTCCCGGCCGGGGTTCGGTCTGGTCGGCATGCGGGAGCGGGTCGCCCTGCTGCACGGCGAGTTCACCGCCGCCCCGCACCCGGAGGGTGGCTTCCGGGTGACGGCCCGACTGCCGGTGCCTGTCGCCATGTCGATGGGGGGCGATGCATGACCGACGAGACCCTCCGGAGCCCGGAGCCGATCCGCGTCGTGCTCGCCGACGACCAGCCGCTGGTGCGCACGGCGCTGCGCATGGTCATGGCCGAGAGCACCGACCTCGACGTCGTCGGAGAGGCAGGCACGGGGGAGGAGGCGGTACGGCTGACCGCCGAACTGGCCCCCGATGTCGTCGTGATGGACATCCGGATGCCGGGCCTCAACGGCATCGAGGCCACCGAGCGGATCGCCGCGAGCCCTGTCACCGCCCATGTGGTGGTCCTGACGACGTTCGACGACGACGAGTACGTGTACGGCGCCCTGCGCGTCGGCGCGGCCGGCTTCCTGGTCAAGGACATGGCGCTGGACGAGATTCTGGCGGCGGTCCGGGTGGTGGCGGCCGGGGACGCGTTGATCGCGCCGGGCGTCACCCGGCGGCTGATCAAGGACTTCGTGGGCCGCCCCGCCTCGTCGCCCCCGCAGCGCCCGCTCACCGCGATCACCGACCGGGAACGAGAGGTGCTCGTTCTGGTCGGCAGCGGGCTGTCCAACGCGGAGATCGCGGAGCGGCTGTTCATCAGTGTCGCCACGGCCAAGACGTATCTGACCCGGCTGCTCGCCAAGCTCGATGCCCGGGATCGGGTGCAGCTCGTCATCATCGCGTACGAGGCGGGTCTGGTGTCTGCCTCCCGGTGAGCGGCAGGGCCGGGGTTGACCGTCCGGTGAAAGGCAGGGGGCGGAGCGGCCCCCCGGTGAAAGACAGGGGCGGGAGCCGACCCGGCGAAAGGCCAGGCCGAGGTCGACCACCCGCCGAAAGGCAAGGGCGGAGCCGACCATCCGGCGAAAGGCCTGGCCGGGGTTGACCACCCGGTGAGCAGGCCGGGCCCGGGGTCGACCACCCGGTGGGCAGGGTGCTAGAGAGTGAGCAAGGTGCTACAGCCAGCCCTTCTCCCGCGCCATCCTGACCGCCTCGGCCCGGTTGCGCGCCGCCATCTTCTGGATCGCCATGGAGAGGTAGTTGCGGACCGTGCCCTGGGACAGGTGCAGTGCTGCGGCGATCTCCGCATTGGTCGAACCGTCCGCGGCGGTGCGCAGTACATCGCGCTCCCGTTCGGTCAGCGGGCTGGCACCGTCGGCGAGGGCGGCGGCTGCGAGAGTGGGGTCGATAACGCGTTCCCCGGCAAGCACCTTGCGTACGGCTTCGGCGAGTTGGGACGCCGGTGCGTCTTTCACCAGAAAGGCGTCGGCGCCCGACTCCATCGCGCGGCGCAGGTATCCGGGGCGGCCGAAGGTGGTGACGACGACGACCTTGACGTCCGGGAGTTCGCGGGACAGTTCCGCCGTTGCCTCGATGCCCGTCATGCCTGGCATCTCGATGTCGAGGAGGGCCACGTCGATGCGGTGTTCCCTGGCCGCGGCCAGCACCTCGTCGCCGCGGGCGACCTGGGCGACCACCTCGATGTCGGGTTCCAGGCCGAGGAGCGCCGCAAGGGCCTCACGCACCATGGACTGGTCCTCGGCGAGGAGGAGTCTGATCATGCTCATTCCCGGGATCCTAGGCCGGATTCGAGCGGAACACTGAGGAGCGTGGTGAAGCCTTTGCCCGAGCGGGAGTTGGTGGACCGCGTGACGAGCGTCCCGCCGACCGAGGCGAGCCGCTCGGCCATGCCGGTGAGGCCGTTGCCCCGCTTCGTGCCGACGGCGCCCCGGCCGTCGTCGGCGACGGTGAGTTCGAGGACGCGCCCGTCGAGGGTCTGGTGCGGGGCGAGGGTGACCGTGCAGCGGCCCGCACCGCTGTGGCGTACGACGTTGGTGACGGCTTCGCGCAGCGCCCAGGCGAGCACCTCCTCCGCCTTCTCCGGGAGGTCGTCGGGGAGGTCCTCGGGGGCGTGGGCCGGGATCTCGGCGGTGATTCCGGCGGCGGCGAGGGCGGTCCTGGCCCCGGCCAGTTCGCCGGGGAGGGTCGGCCTGCGGTAGCCGGTGACGGCGCTGCGTACGTCCACGAGGGCCTGGCGGCTGACCTGTTCGATGTCGGCGACCTGCGCGGCCGCCTGTTCCGGATTCCCGGGGAGCATCCGCCCGGCCAGTTCGCTCTTGAGGGTGATCAGGGAGAGGGAGTGGCCGAGCAGATCGTGCAGGTCGCGGGCGAGCCGCAGCCGTTCCTCGTTGGCGGCGAGCTGGGCGACGGTGGCGCGGGCCTCGCGGAGCTGGATCGTGGTGCGGATCATCTGCCGGATGCCCGACATCGCGAAGCCGCCGAGCAGCGCGGGGAAGACCAGGGCCGTGATGATCTCGCGGGGGTGCTCCTGCGTCAGGCCGATGCCCACCAGGACCGCGGTGACGGCGGGAATCAGCCAGCGGGCGGTCCGCAGCGGCAGGGTGGCGCCGACGGAGACGGCCACATACACGAACAGGACCAGCCAGGGGGCGCCCAGCGTCAGGGACAGCAGGACGGCGAGGGCCCCGAGGAAGGCGAGGGTGGCGCGGACCCGGAAGGGGTCGAGCGCCTTCGAGGTGTGGCGGAAGACCAGGACCAGGTAGACGCCGACGAAGACCAGCAGCCCCAGGGTGCCGAGTGCCGTCACCCACGGGGTGTGGTTGCCGTCGATGAGGTCCTTGACCGGCGCGCTCATGAAGGCGAGCCAGATGCCGATCCACAGGAGCTTGGTTCCGGTCTGCCTCGCGTTCGTGGGCGGGCGCCCGAGGCCCACGGACATCTCGTCCTCGTTCACGCCTTCAACGTGTCCTTCCGGTAGAGCCAGGCGGCGCCGCCCGCGAAGAGCAGGAAGTAGGCGCAGAGGATGGCGACGTCCTTGGCATGCGGTGCGCCGCCCATCTCGACGGCCTGGCCGAGAGCAGCGTACGCGTGGGTGGGCAGCCATTCGGAGATGCTCTGGATCCACTGCGGGAAGGTAGCGCTCGGCATCCACAGGCCGCCGAGGATCGAGAGCCCGAAGTAGATGATCATGGTGATCGGCCGGACCGCGTCACCGCTGGCGAGGTAGCCGATGGCGACCCCGAGCGCGGCGAAGACCAGCGAGCCGGCCCAGATGACACCGGTGAGGGCGAACCACTGCCACAGGTCGACACGCACGTGCTTGACGGAGGCGGCGACGAGGAAGACGACGACGATGCAGGGCAGGGTGACCACGGCGGCGCTGGCGATCTTCGCCAGGATGTAGCCCCGGCTCGGCAGTGCGGTCAGTCTCAGCTGACGGACCCAGCCCTTCTCGCGCTCCTTCGCGATGCGCTCGCTGTTGCCCATCAGGACGGCGGTCAGCGCGCCGAAGGAGGCCATGGAGACCATGAAGAACGCCTGCAGGGTGAGGTCGGTGCCCGGCACCTTGTCGGTGGTGTTCTGGGTTCCGGAGATCAGCAGGTAGATCACCGACGGATAGATGATCGAGAAGAACATGAACTTCTTGTTCCGCAGGGTGCGGGTCACTTCGAGCTTGATGAGGGTGTTCATCGGGTCTTGGCCTCCTCGGCCTCGGTGATGGCGACGAAGGCCTGCTCCAGTCCGAGTCCCGCGACTTCGAGCTCGCGCGGGTAGAGGCCGAGGCCGTAGACGGCGTGCACGGTCGCGTCGGCGTTGTGCGACTGGATCCGGACGCGGCGGCCGGTGATGTCGAGCGTGGAGAGGAACGGCAGGGCGCGCAGGGCTTCCTCGTCGATCGCGCCCTCCAGCTCGAAGGAGATCCTGCGGGCCCCGGCCTTCGCCTTGATCTCGGCGGCGGTGCCGTCGGCGAGGATCCGGCCCTTGTGCAGTACGAGGACGCGGTCGGCGATGGCGTCGGCCTCTTCGAGGTAGTGCGTGGCGAACAGGACGGTACGGCCTTGGTCGGCCTGCTCGCGCATCGTCGCCCAGAAGGCCTGGCGGGCGGTGACGTCCATCCCGGTGGTCGGTTCGTCGAGCACGATGAGGTCGTTGGCCCCGGCGGTGGCGAGCGCGAACCGTACGCGCTGTTCCTGGCCGCCGGAGAGCTTGTTGACCATGCGGTCGGCGATCGGTGCGATGCCGGCCCGGCCCAGTACCTCGTTGACCGGGTACGGCCTGGGGTGCAGATCGCAGACGAGCCCCACCAGTTCACCGACGGTGACGTCCTCCATCAGGCCGCCGGACTGCAGCATCGCGCCGACGCGTCCGGCGGCGATGGCCGCCTGCGGGGCCGTACCGAAGAGGCGGACCCTCCCGGAGTCGGCGGTGCGCAGGCCGAGAAGGAGGTCGAGGGTGGAGGACTTGCCGGCGCCGTTGGGGCCGAGGAGCGCCACGGTCTCACCGGGGTGCAGGTCGAGGGTGAGCCCGTCGACGGCGCGTACGTCTCCGTAGGCCTTGCTGACCTGGTCGAAGCTGACCACGGCGGTCTTCGCCGCGGTGACTTCGGAGGCTGTCGTTGTCATGCGTCCAGCCTGACTCAGCAGGGGGTACGCCCGGCAGGGTCACGGGTCGTGGATACGGGATGACAGATGTCATGCCGTACGTGTGACGGCGACGCGAGGCGGATACGGCACCGCCCTCCGGCCGGGGGTCGGGTCGGATACGGCACCGCCCCTGGCCAGAGATCCGCTCGGATACGGCACCGCCCCCGGCCGGAGATCCGGCCGAGGGCGGTGGCGTGCGTGCCGTGCGTGGCGTACGTGCCGTGCGTGGCGTACGTGCCGTGCGTGGCGTGCGTGCCGTGCGTGGCGTGCGTGCCGTGCGTGGCGTGCGTGCGGTGCGGGCCGGGTCAGCCGTTGCCGCCGAGGTCGATCGTGACGGTCCGCTCGGCCGTGGTCTTGCCGAGCAGCGCGCCCTTCATGGCGAAGGCCACTTCGTCGGGGCCGACCTGGTGCTTCGTGCCGTCGCCCTTGGTGACCATGATCCCGTCGAAGACGCCTCCGCAGAGCTCTTCGATGGCCTTCTTGTCGTAGTGGTCGACCAGCTTCCCGTCGATGGGCACCATCGAGAGGATCTTCGGCAGCGACTTGGCCGGGCCGAACGGGATCTCCTTCGATCCCGCCTTGATGACGATCAGGCCGGACATCGCGGGCTCCGCGAACTCCTTCATCGCCCGGTCCAGTTCGGCCTGGCTGATGGTGGGTTCGGTGGCGGTGACCGGCAGCTGGACGGTCTTCGCGCTGCCCGTCTCGACCTGGGCGCGGTAGGCGTCGCGTACCGAGCCCATCGACTGGTTGACGTCGAGCGCCTTGCCCGCCTTGCCCGGGACGGCGACGGCCTTGCCCGGAATGAACTTGATCGTCCCGTCGCTGGCCGAGCCCGAGGCACCGGCCAGGTCCTTCAGCGCGACGCCGAGCTTCTCCTCGTCGACCGGGATCACCGGGTCGACGGTGCGCTCGCCGCCGAAGAGGGAGCCGATGACGGAGACGGGGTTGTAGTCGCTGCCCGCCGCGGCACGCACGGTCGCCTGACTGTCCAGGGAGAGCCCTGCCTTGTCGGGGGCGAGCTTCGTCTCCTTGCCGTCCACGGTCAGCCGGAGCGCGGTCGTGGACCGCTCGCCGAACGCGGTGTCCAGCTTCTCGACGGCGTCGTCCCTGGTCCCGCCGCCGATGTCGACCCCGAGGACGGTGGTGCCCTTGGGTACGTCGGAGTGGTTCATCAGCAACCCGGCGCCGTAGGCGACCCCGAGCACGCAGACAGCGGCCACACAGAGCATGACCAGCTTGGAGCGGCCCTTCTTCGCCGGGGCGCTCGGCGCCGCGGCCGCAGGGGCGGTACGGGCGGCGGGCTCGGGTGCCCGCTCGGCGAAGCCGCCCGGCCCGGCCGGTCCGGTGCCCATCGGGCCGGCCGGCGTCCGCGGGGTGGAGTCGGGGCCCGGGAACGGCGACGGAGCCCCTGACGCGCGGTGCTCCGAGGGCACGACGGGGATGCCGCTGTTCAGCGTGTCACCCGAGACGTTGCCTCCCGAGCCGGCGGGGCCCGGCGGGAACTGCGGGGTGAGCACGGCGGTGTCGTCCGACATCCGCGGCGGTGCACCGCCGGGGGCGCCGGGTCCCTGAAGTCCGCCGGGTCCCTGAAGTCCGCCAGGTCCTGCCGGACCCGGGCCGAAGGGCGTCCGGTCGAGGTCCGGGGTGAGGGCCGAGGTGCCGGTCGCCGGTCCGGTGGTGGGGCCGGACGGTCCCGGCGTACGGATACCGAGGTTCGGCGTGGAACGGGGTCCGCCGGAACCGTCGCCGCCGAAACCGTCCGGGCCGAAGCCGTCGCCACCGAAGCCGTCCGGGCCGGTCGCACCCGGGTCACCGGCGCGCTGCGGTCCGTCGGAGAAGTAGGGAAGTTCGGCGCGGGGGCTGCCCGCGGGCGGGGTGGCCGGGCCGGAACCCGGACCGTCCGACCGGCCGCCGGGGCCACCGGCCGCGAAGCCGGCCCCGTCCGTGCCGTCACTCGACGGGCCGCCGCTCGACGGACCGCCGGCCGAAGCGCTCGCGTCCACCGGGGCACCGGCCGGGGCCTTGCGCGGCGCGAACCAGTCGCTGCCGCTCTTCTCCCTGGCCGGCTTCTCGGCAGCGGGCTCCGCCGCGACCGCGGGCTCCCTGGGCTCGGGCCCCGGCGCGGCCGGCGCCGCCTGCCCGCCGTTGGACGGGGAGGCACCCGGGCGCGGGGTGGAGCCGGTGCGCTCGCCACCGGCGCCGTCGACGTCGCTCATGGGCGTACGCATGACAACCGGCGGGATGGGACGCGAGCCCGGAATGTTGATCCGGATACGCGTCGTCAGCGTCGTCTCGGTCCTCGGCTCGTCGGGCTGTGGCGGATCCGCGACCTCGGGGGACTCCTCCGGAGCATCCTGCGAAGGGTGCAGCGACGGATACTGGCGGGATCCGTACGGCGGCGTACCCGAGGGGTACGCGGCTCCCCCGCGCCCCTGGGGACCGGAGGACGAACTGTCAGTTTCACGACTCAAAGCAGGTTCTCCCGATTGGCTCCGCCGCCCGTACTTCCCCCATCCCGCAGGCCGGGGGACGGCTAGGAAGGTGCTGAAGATCTTGGCCGGATCAGGAAGCGGCGCCTGGTGCGTGCAGCTACGAGGAGCCGGAGCGTCCTCGTGGCGAAGCTATTGGGGCGTTTGGGTAACGCCGCAGATATGCGTGCCAGGCCTCGCGAGCCCGGTCAAGATCTTCAGCACCCGACTAGGCGCGCGAACCACCATACTGGCCGCGGCCGACAGACACCCCGCGACCGGGGGAAACGACTGCGCACCCCCCGGAAGGACAGGGGGCATTACGGGATCGGACGTGGCACATTACTTGCCAGGTCGGCCGCTGTCGGCGCCCAGTTGGGGCAGCCGCGACATGGTGGCGCAGATCACAGCGATGGCCATGCCGCCCAGCATGAAGAGGGCGAGGCCGAGTTCGTTCCCGAAGACGTAGTCCCCTTCCGGTCTTCCGCCCAGCAGAAGAATGACCGAAATCAGCCATCCCGCAGCGGGTGCGAGGGCCCCCGGCTGAGTACCCATGAGGACGCGGCCGCCATAGAAGAGGCCTGCGCACGCGAGCAGTGCCAGCAGCAACCCGCCGGGGAACCAGGCGGATTGGACCAGGGTCCCGGCGATGCCGGCGAGCGCGCCGAGGACCGCCAGGCCCAGCAGCGGGACAATCCGCCGGGGGCTGAGGGGCGCGGCAAGGCCGGTGGCCGGAATGTCCCGCGCAGGTGCGTCTGTCCGTGGCGTACCGGTTCGTGGTGTACCGGTCCGTGCGGCCCGCGAACGGCTGCTGCTCATCGCCCCGCCTCCGGCCTGCCCGCGAAACGATCGCGTTCCGGCCCGCCCGCGAAACCATCGCGTTCCGGCCCGCCCGCGGAGAGATCGCGTTCCGGCACACCCGCGAAGAGGTCCTGTTCCCGTTCACCCCCGACGCCGCCCGGCGCACCCTTCACCAACTCGTAGTACTCGGTGGTGAGAACGGGCTGGCCCAGGTCGTTCGACAGTGCGAAGAAGGGGCCGTCGAGCGCGATCTGGGTGGCGTGCGCCCGCATCGCCGCCATCTTCGCCTCGCCGTGTCCGGCGTCGTCGATCTCGGTGGTGATCAGGGCGTCGTCCACCACACCCGGTACGTCGTCGATCGCGGCGATGCCCGGGAACGCCTCCGGGGCGGTCGCCCGCAGCCGGGCGAAGCCGTCCTCGGCGACCGAGCGCGGCACCCGGTTCCAGTAGGTCTTCGCGATGGTGTGCGCAGGGCCGGAGCCGGGGCGGTACGCGGGGTCGGCGGCCAGTTCGGCGGCGCGCGTCGCGACCCGGTGCGCCTGGATGTGGTCGGGGTGCCCGTAGCCCCCGTCGGGGTCGTACGTCACCAGGACCTGGGGTCGCACCTCACGGATCACCTCCACGAGGTACCCGGCGGCCTCGTCGAGGTCGGCGGACCAGAAGGCGCCGGGGCGCCGGTTCTGTTCGGTGCCCATCATTCCGGAGTCGCGGTACCGGCCCGCGCCCCCGAGGAGGCGGTGGTCGGTGACCCCCAGTTCCTTCATCGCCGCCGCCAGCTCGCCCCGGCGGTAGGGGCCGAGTGCATCGTCCCGGTCCGCGGCGAGATGCGCGAGCCCGGGCGGGATGATCTCGCCCTCCTCGCCGAGCGTGCAGGTCACCAGCGTGACCAGGGCGCCGTCGGCGGCGTACCTGGCCATCGTGGCGCCATTGTTGATCGTCTCGTCGTCGGGGTGCGCGTGCACCAGGAGCAGACGCCGGGCGGGAAGGTCCGTCATGGGGACCACCCTACGAGCCGACGGCCCCCGGGGCCGACGGCGGCCACGCTCCGGGCGCCGGAGAGTGGCGGGCGGCCGCAGGCGTCAGAACTTCATGCCCCCGATCATGCCGGCCACGTTCGTGGTCAGCTCGGAGATGGTGGGTGCGACGGACGAGCTGGCGAGGTAGAAGCCGAGCAGCATGCAGACGACCGCGTGTCCGCCCTTCAGTCCGGATTTCCGGATCAGCAGGAAGACGACGATCGCCAGCAGCACCACCGCCGAAATCGAGAGCACCACAGCGGTTCACCTCCATCTGTACGGTCGGGACAGGCAGCACGCATGGAGCCAGCAGGTTCATACCCACCGAGCGCTACGGATCATAACTATCCGTGGCATGGCATTGATCGGGGCACAGCAGCACGAGGGGCGCACGGACAGCGGGACCGGCCGATAGGTTCGGCATATGACTTCGTCAGAGATCACCTTCCCGCTGCAGTTGGCCCGGACCATGCGATTCACCCTCGGTGCACCGCGCGCGTTCACGGTTTCACCCGATGGTGAACGGGTGGTCTTCCTCCGCTCGGGGTCGGGCACCGACCGCTCGGGGCAGCTCTGGGTGCTGGACCTCAGCGACGGAAAGGCCCCGCGGGAGCGGGTCGTGGCCGATCCCGCGGTGCTGCTGGGCGGTTCGGCGGAGCGGCTCTCGGTCCAGGAGCGGGCCCGGCGCGAGCGGAGCCGCGAGGGGTCGTCGGGGATCGTCGGCTACGCGGTCGACACGGCGGCCGAGTTGGCGGCGTTCGCGCTCTCGGGGAAGGTGTACGTCGCCGAACTGCGGGCCGGGACGGCGCGCGCGCTGCCCGTGCCGGGCCCGGTGATCGACCCGCGCCCCTCCCCCGACGGACGACACATCGCATATGTGTCCAAGGGTGCGCTGCGCGTCGTGGGCGCCGGCGGCGAGGAGGACAGGGCGCTCGCGGAGCCCGAGGACGGGCATGTCTCGTACGGTCTCGCGGAGTTCATCGCGGCCGAGGAGATGCAGCGCTCGCGCGGCTTCTGGTGGTCGCCGGACTCGGACCGGCTGCTGGTGGCCCGGGTGGACGACAGCCCGGTGCGGCGGTGGTGGATCGCCGATCCCGCGCACCCGGAGCGCAAGCCCGCCGAGATCGCCTACCCGGCGGCCGGTACGCCCAACGCGGATGTGCGGCTCTTCGTGGTGGGGCTGGCCGGCGAACGTACCGAAGTGGTGTGGGACCGGGCCCGGTTCCCGTATCTGGCGGGGGTGCACTGGTCGTCGAACGGGGCACCGCTGCTGCTGGTGCAGGCCCGTGACCAGCAGAGCCAGCTCTATCTGGCGGTGGACCCGGCGACCGGGGCG
Organism: Streptomyces sp. NBC_00464; assembly: GCF_036013915.1. NCBI lineage: Bacteria > Bacillati > Actinomycetota > Actinomycetes > Kitasatosporales > Streptomycetaceae > Streptomyces > Streptomyces sp. NBC_00464. The sequence continues at coordinate 2,284,898 of NZ_CP107899.1, forward strand.
ACCCGGACGGTGCACGCGGACGAGGACCCGGTGTGGCTGGAGCTGTTCCCCGGCGTGCCCGCGTGGGCGCCGGACGGGCGGCTGGTGCGGATCGCGGACGAGGGCGGGGCGCGGGTTCTCGCGGTGGGCGACCGGCCGCTGACCGGGGCCCAGTTGCAGATCCGGGCGGTGCTGGACATCGGGGAGTCCGACATCCTGGTCGCGGCGTCGGCGGGTGAGCGGGCGGCCGAGCCGGAGATCGGCGAGAGCCATGTGTACCGGGTCAACGAGCTGGGCGTGGAGCGGGTCTCGGAGGGCGCGGGCGTGCACTCGGCGGTCCGGTCCGGCGGTCTGACCGTCATGGTCTCCACCGCACTCGACGTGCCCGGATCGACGGTACGGGTCTTCCGGGACGGCAAGCAGATCGCCACCGTCACGAGCCACGCGGAGCAGCCGGTGCTGTCCGCCCGGCCGCAGCTCACCGAAGGGGGCGCACGGCGGATTCCGTGCGCCGTGATGCTCCCCACCGGCTACAAGGAATCGGACGGTCCGCTTCCGGTCCTGATGGATCCGTACGGCGGGCCGCACGGCCGCCGGGTCCTCGCCGCCCACAATCCGCATCTCACCTCGCAGTGGTTCGCGGACCAGGGCTTCGCCGTGATCGTCGCGGACGGCCGCGGCACCCCCGGCCGCTCGCCCGGCTGGGAGAAGGCCGTCAAGCACGATCTCACCCTCACCCTCGACGATCAGGTCGAGGCCCTGCACGCACTCGCGGAGCGGTTCCCGCTGGACCTGGACCGGGTGGGCATCAGGGGCTGGTCGTACGGCGGTTTCCTGGCCGGCATGGCGGTGCTGCGGCGACCCGACGTCTTCCACGCGGCAGTCGTGGGCGCCCCGGTGACCGACCAGCGGCTGTACGACACCCATTACACGGAGCGCTACCTCGGCGACCCGGCGACTCAGCCGGAGGTGTACGCGTACAACTCGCTGCTCACCGACGAGGGACTGTCGCACGCCGCCGACCAGGTGCGCCCGATGATGATCATCCACGGCCTGGCGGACGACAACGTGGTGGTCGCGCACACCCTGCGGCTCTCCTCGGCACTGCTCGCGGCGGGCCGTCCGCACGAGGTGCTGCCGCTGAGCGGGGTGACCCACATGACCCCGCAGGAGAAGGTGGCCGAGAATCTGCTGCTGCTCCAGGTGGACTTCCTGAAGCGGTCGCTGGGGTTCTGAGGGCGGCTACCAGCCCGGCGGCGGCTGCGAGGGCGGAGGAGGCGGCCCGAAGCCGCCGCCGCCCTGCGGGTAGCCGTACCCCGGGGCGGGCGGCTGCTGCCCCGGGTACGGGGCGGGGTGGTAGCCGGGAGGGCCGAATGCCGGGGGGCCGTAGCCGGGGCCCTGCCCCGGTCCGTACGGGCCGGGCACGTCGGCGAAGCCCCTCGGCGCCAGCGCGATCAGCACCACCAGCGCGGCGATCACCTCGAAGACCCGGCTCAGGAGCGTGAGCTGGATCTCCGTCGGCTGCGAACCGAAGTCGTCGAACAGCTCGTAGTGCACGCCCCAGACCAGGCCCAGCACCCCGCCGGGCAGCAGCAGCGCGGCGGCCACCAGGCCGAACGGCCGCGCGTGCACGGCGTGGAAGAGGGCGCTCGCCCCCGCGACCAGACAGAGCAGCGCCAGTGCCACGTTGGCCCAGCCCGGCGGCGGGTCGATCACACCGTGCAGGTACCGGTCGCCGCCCATGTACCAGTCGCGGTTGAACCTGTACTTCACCACCTGGCGGATCTCCCAGGCGATCAGCACCGCTCCGGCCGCGCCCAGGACCAGGAACGCGGTGACACTGGCGCCCGGTCCGGGCCGGGAGGGCAACTGCTCGTAGGAGTCGGCCGGCGGACGGCGGCCGGCCCCGGCGGTGATGAGCAGTGCGATGCCCGCGGCGAGGGCCACGAAGGCGCAGATCAGCGCCCGTGAGCGCAGGTCGTCGGAGAACATCACCTCCGTCCGGCGGCTGCCGATGCCCCAGAGACCCGGAAGCCTTACGGCGAGGGTGACCACTCCGGTGGCGACGAGCACGGTGGCGGCGACCGAGGAGCGCAGCGCGGCGACGGTGGCGACGACGTACACCACGAGGAGGGCGACATCCAGGGGTGCGGTCGCGGGCATCGCCTGCGGGTGCGCGTTATCGAAGCCGGCCCAGTATCGCCACCACTCGTCGGCGCCCACGGCCCTGATGTCCCGTACGAGCCAGCTCGCGACGATCAGGGCGAGCACCGCGCAGAGAGCGGCGCCGGTCACTCTTGCTCCACGGGTGAGTATCACCCCAGCGATACTCCACCGCACCCGGGCTCCCGACAAGAGGGCCGCCGGGGCGGTCCCGTCGGGCGACCGGCCGGAGGGACGTCACGTCCTTCCGGCCGGTCCACGGCACCCGCACGGCCGTACGTCATCCATGCTGACGGGTCCGTATATCGGACGTGAGACGCCCGAGTTGCCCCCTCGTTAACGGACCGCCGGCTCAGCTGACCCGGCTGCTGCCCGACGGCGGAGGAGGCTCCTCGTCCTTGCTCACGGTGTCCGAGGGCGACGGTGCCTGCGGAGGCTCCTCGTCCTTGCTCACGTCCTCCGGGGGCGACGATGCCTGCGGCGGCGTCTCGTCCTCGCTCACGGCCTCCGCCGACGACTGCGGCGGCGACTGCGGCGGCGACTCCGAATCCGACTCCGACGACCGCGGCGGCTTCCGCGCCTCCCGGTCCACCTTCTCCACATCGGGTCCGGCACCGGCTCCGCCGCCCTCGCCCACCTGCTCCAGCGTCCCCTCCGGCGGCACCACCCGCTTCTCCTCCGCGAAGTGACAGGCCGAATCATGCTTGGCCGCAGTCTCCGTCAGCCGGAAGGCCGCCGGGACCGCCAGCAGCGGCACCTCCAGCTCGCACCGCTCCTGCGCCTTCCAGCAGCGGGTGCGGAAGCGGCAGCCGGAGGGCGGGTTGGCGGGCGAGGGTACGTCGCCGTGCAGGATGATCCGCTCGCGGTACTCGCGCGCCATCGGGTCCGGCACCGGCACGGCGGAGAGCAGCGCCTGGGTGTACGGGTGCGTCGGGTGGTCGTAGATCTCCTCGTCGGTCCCGATCTCGGCGAACCGGCCGAGGTACATCACGCCGACCCGGTCGGAGATGTGCCGGACGATGGAGAGGTCGTGCGCGATGAACACGTAGCTGAGGTTGAACTCCGTCTGGAGCCGGTCCAGCAGGTTGACGACCTGGGCCTGGACCGAGACGTCGAGGGCGGAGACGGGTTCGTCGGCGACGATGATCTCGGGGTTGAGCGCGAGGCCGCGGGCGATGCCGATGCGCTGGCGCTGGCCGCCGGAGAACTGGTGCGGATAGCGGTTGATGTACTCCGGGTTGAGGCCGACGACGTCCAGCAGGTCCTGGACCTTGCGGCGCCGGTCGCCCTTCGGGGCCACCTCGGGGTGGATCTCGTACGGCTCCCCGATGATGTCACCGACCGTCATCCGCGGGTTCAGCGAGGTGTACGGGTCCTGGAACACCATCTGGATGTTGCGGCGTACGGCCTTCAGCGCGCGGCCGGACAGCTTGGTGACGTCCTCGCCCTTGTACCGGATCGAACCGGCCGTCGGGTCCTCCAGGTGCACGAGCAGCCGGGCCACGGTCGACTTCCCGCAGCCGGACTCCCCCACGATGCCGAGGGTCTCGCCCGCCGCCAGGTCGAAGGAGACCCCGTCGACCGCCTTGACGGCACCGATCTGCTTCTTGATCAGGATGCCCTGGGTCAGCGGGTAGTGCTTGACGAGGTCACGTACCTCCAGGATCGGCTCGCCGCCCGCGTAACTGCTGCCCTCCCGCGACTTGGCCAGGAGGTCGCGAGCCACCTCGCCCTCCTCGCGCGCTTCCTTGCGCCCCGTGTGGTCAGCGTGCATCGAGCGTCTCCTTCCAGAAGTAGCAGGCGCTCTGACGGTGTTCGGCCACGTCGAACAGCGGCGGTACGTCCCCGCGGCAGACGTCCTGGGCCATCGGGCAGCGCGGGTTGAAGGCGCAGCCGGGCGGGATGTGCAGCAGGTTGGGAGGCAGGCCCTTGATCGCGTACAGCTCCTGGCCCTTCTGGTCCAGTCGCGGGATCGACCGGAGCAGGCCCTTGGTGTACGGGTGCGCGGGCGCCTGGTAGATGTCGTGGACGGGTGAGGTCTCCACGATGCGGCCCGCGTACATCACGGCGATCTTGTCGGCGACGTCGGCGACGACGCCCAGGTCGTGGGTGATGAGGATCAGGCCCATGTTCAGCTCGCGCTGGAGCTCCGCGAGCAGGTCCATCACCTGGGCCTGAACGGTGACGTCGAGGGCGGTGGTGGGTTCGTCCGCGATGATCAGCGAGGGCTCCAGGGCCAGCGCCATGGCGATCATGATGCGCTGGCGCATACCGCCGGAGAACTGGTGCGGGTAGTTGCCGACCCGCTCCTTCGCGGCCGGGATGCGGACCCGGTCCATGAGTTCGACGGCCTTGGCCTTCGCGTCCTTGCGGGAGAGTCCGCGGTGGACGACGAACATCTCGCCGAGCTGTTCCCCCACGGTGAGCACGGGGTTGAGGGAGGAGAGCGCGTCCTGGAAGATCATGGCCATCTCCTGGCCGCGGATCTTCCGCCGCTCCTCCTTCTTCATCTTCAGCAGGTCGCGGTCCTTGAAGAGGATCTCGCCGTCGGTGATCTTCCCGGGCGGCATGTCGAGGATGCCCATGATCGCCTGTGCGGTGACCGACTTGCCGGAGCCGGACTCGCCGAGCACGGCGAGCGTCTCGCCCTCGGCCACCGAGTAGTTGACCCCGTTGACGGCCTTGGCGACCCCGTCCCGGGTGTGGAACTCCACGTGCAGATCGCGCACTTCGAGCAACATGGCAGCGGACTCCTCAGCGCAGCTTGGGGTCGAGGGCGTCGCGCACCGCGTCGCCGAGCATGATGAACGCGAGCACGGTGACCGCCAGCGCGCCGGCGGGCCAGAGGAGCATGTGCGGGGCGTTGCGGATGTACTGGGACGCGGCGGAGATGTCGATGCCCCAGGAGACGGCCGGTGGCTTCAGGCCGACGCCGAGGAACGACAGCGTCGCTTCCAGGGAGATGTACGTACCGAGCGCGATGGTCGCGACGACGATGACCGGGGCGACGGCGTTGGGCGCGATGTGGCGCAGCATCATCCGCCCGTTGGAGGCACCGAGTGCCCGGGCCGCCTGTACGTAGTCGTTGTGCTTGGCGGTGATGACGGAGCCGCGGGCGATGCGGGCGATCTGCGGCCAGCCCAGCAGCACGATGAATCCGATGACGGGCCAGACGGTGGAGCTGGTCACCACGGAGAGGAAGACCAGACCGCCGAGGACGACCGGGATGCCGAAGAAGACGTCGGTGAGGCGGGAGAGGATCGAGTCCCACCAGCCGCCGAAGAAGCCGGCCAGGCCGCCCAGGACGGAGCCGATCAGGGTGACGCCGATGGTGGAGCAGATGCCCACGGTCACGGAGTTCCGGGCGCCGTACACGACGCGGGTGTAGACGTCGCAGCCCTGGCCGTCGTACCCGAAGGGGTGGCCCGGCTGGGAGCCTTCCTGGGCCTTGTCGAGGTCGCAGTCGAGCGGGTCGCCGGAGGCGATGAGCTGCGGCCAGATCGAGATGATCACCAGGAACAGGATGATCAGCGCGGAGATGATGAAGACGGGGTTGCGGCGCAGGTCGCGCCAGGCGTCGGACCACAGGCTCTGCGGCTTGGTGCCAGGCCCCGTCCCCTCGGGGCCCCCGGGGGTCTTTTCGAGGGAGTCGCCCTCGTCGAGTGCGAGGTCCATCGTGCCGCCGGCTCCGGCCGGTGAGATCGCCTCGTCCGGTGTCTGCTCAGGCATAGCGGATCCTCGGGTCGAGTACGGCGTACAGCAGGTCGACGATCAGGTTCGCCGCCAGGAAGACGAGGACCAGGACGGTGACGAACCCGACGACGGTCTGCGAGTTCTGGCGCAGGATGCCCTGGTAGAGCTGGTAGCCGACGCCGTGGATGTTGAAGATCCGCTCCGTGACGATCGCCCCGCCCATCAGGGCGCCCACGTCCGTACCGATGAAGGTGACGACGGGGATCAGCGAGTTGCGCAGCAGGTGACGGACGACCACGCGGCGCCTGGGCAGGCCCTTGGCGGTCGCGGTACGGACGTAGTCGGCGCGGGCGTTCTCGGCGATCGAGGTCCGGGTGAGCCGGGTGACGTAGGCCAGCGAGACGGAGGCGACCACGAGCCCGGGGATGATCAGTTCGTTGAGCGGGGCCTCGCTGGAGACGGACGGTTTGATGACGCCCCACTCCACGCCGAGCAGGAGCTGGAGCAGCAGACCGGTGACGAAGGTCGGGATGGAGATGACGACCAGGGTCAGGATCAGCACGGTGGTGTCGATGGGGCGGCCGCGGCGCAGGCCGGTCACGACGCCGAGGCTGATGCCGATGACGATCTCGAAGAAGATCGCCACGAGGGTCAGGCGGATGGTGATGGGGAACGCCGTGGCCATCAGCTCGGTGACCTTCTGCCCGTTGAACGCGGTGCCGAAGTCGCCGGTGAAGACGTTGCCCATATAGGTCAGGTATTGCTGCCAGACCGGCTTGTCGAGGCCGAATTCCGAACGGAGTTGGGCGGCGGTCGCCGGGTCGCACTGGCGGTCGCCGCAGAGACCCGCGATGGGGTCGCCCATCACGTTCACCATGAGGAAGATCAACAGCGTGGTGCCGAAGAAGACCGGGATCATCTGCAGCAGCCGCCGGATCACATAACGTCCCATGAAGGGCTCCGGGGGTCGCGGGGTGGCTGAGGTGTCGTCGGGGGCCGGGGACGGGGAAGCCGGGTGACCGGTGCGGGGAGCGCACCGGTCACCCGGCCTCGGCCGCCTACTTGACCTTGATCTGCTCGTACACCGGGACGCTGAACTGGTTCAGCGAGACGTTGGTGACGTTCTCCGAGTAGCCGGCGCTGCCGTTCTGGTACCAGAGCGGGATGACGGGCATCTGCTGGACCATGACCTTCTCCGCGTCCTGGAAGGTGGAGACGGCCTTGGCCTTGTCCGACTCGGCGTTCGCCTTGTTGACGAGGGAGTCGAACTGCTTGTTGTTCCACTTGCCGTCGTTGGACGAGGCGTTGGAGTAGTAGACGGGCTGCAGGAAGTTCTGGATCAGCGGGTAGTCCATCTGCCAGCCGGCACGCCAGGCGCCGTGCAGCTTCTGCTGGGAGACCTGGCTGCGGAAGTCGGCGAAGGTGCCGACCGGGGCGCCCACGCACGCCTTGTTGTTGCCCATGACCTTGTTGATGCTGTTGCAGACGGCGTCGACCCACTCCTTGTGGGAGCCGGTGTCCGCGTTGTACGAGATCTTGAGCTGACCGCCGGGGATGCCGCCGCCGTCCTGGATCATCTTCTTGGCCTCGGCGGCGTTGTACGTGCACTCCTTGCCGCAGAGTCCCTTCTTGAAGCCGCCGTCCTCACCGAGGACCGGGGAGGTCCAGTCGGAGGCGGGGGTGCGGGTCTTCTGGAAGATCTGGTTGGTGATCTGCTCGCGGTTGATCGCCATGGACAGGCCCTGCCGGACCTTGATCGCGCCGGCGGTGTTCCACTGCGGGTCGTAGAAGGGGAACGCGAGGGTCTGGATGATGCCGGCCGGCGTGTTGATGTAGCGGTCGCCGAGGTCCGACTTGACGTTCTTGAGCTGGGACGCGGGCACGTCGTCGACGAGGTCGAGGTTGCCGGCCGTCAGGTCGGTGTAGGCGGTGTTGTTGTCGGTGTAGACCTTGAGGTCGATACCGCCGTTCTGCGCCTTGTCGTCACCGGGGTAGTCGTCCCACTTGCGCAGGTCCATCGACGAGCCCTTGGTGTACTTGTCGATGGTGTACGGGCCGTTGCCGATCGGCTTGGACACCCAGGCGGCGTGGTCGGTGAAGAAGGCCTTGGGAAGCGGCGCGAAGGCGGGGTAGCCGAGGGTGTCGGGCCACAGCGAGAACTTCTGCGTCAGCTTGACCGAGAAGGTCATGTCGTTGACCTGCTTGAGGCCGGAGAGCGTGGTGGCGCTCGCCGTGCCGGTCTCGGGGTGGACCTTGTCGTAACCGTCGATGTATCCGAAGAAATAGGCGTTCTTCTGGTTGTTCTTCAACAGGGCGCCGTAGTTCCAGGCGTCCACGAACGACTTGGCGGTGATCTTCTCGCCGTTGCTGAAGGTCCAGCCGTCCTTCACCGTGATCGTGAAGTTCTGGTTGTCCTTGGTCTCGATCTTCTCGGCGAGCATGTTCGTCGCCTCGCCGGTCTTCGGGTCGTACTTCTTGAGTCCGCGGAAGATCATGTCGAGGACCTTGCCGCCCTGCACCTCGTTGGTGTTGGCGGGCTCCAGCGGGTTCTGCGGGTCACCCCAGGAGGAGCTCACGATCCCATCGGCGCCACCGCCACCACCGCCACTGTCCCCTCCGCCGCAGGCCGTCGCCGCCAGGGCGACGGCCACCGCGCATGCGGCCCACTTGACCTGTGTGGCTCCGCGCATGGAGTGCCTCCTCGTAGTGCTCCGTCTTACGTGAAGTCAAATATCACTGCATACCGGAGCTTATGCACATTTACTCCCGCCATTCGGGCACGACGAGAGCCCCGGGGGGTCGACCTCCAGGGCGCCACGCCGCCAGAATTTGACGAGGGCACGACAAGCACGGCCGCCGTCCGACCGGTCCTGACTAGCGGCGAAGCGATAACGGCAGAACAACGAACGTGCATCGAACCGCACCGACGCATCCGGATGTACGAATTCCGAGACACTCACGCCCGGATATCGGACTCAATGCCGGAATACGGATGATTTGCGGTGGAATTTGATTTACTAACGGTAAAACAAAGGCAAAGACATGACCACGTCAAGGTGATGGGTTGGTCAAGCTTCCAAAGAGCGCCTCAAGGCGGTCCGACATTCATTGACCCTGCATGAATTGCGTTGAAAAAGTCCGGGTAGCCCGTAGGTGTGCCCTGCGGAGTCCTTCGACCCTCCGGGCCAGGAGCACCATGACGATTCCAACCTCGAACGCAGCAGCCACCCTTGAGACTGCGGATCCGCTGACACCGGCGGTGCCGGATCCTGCGGCACCCAAGGGAGGTGACGGCCGGTCACCGGGAAAGCTGGCCTGGCGTCGCTTCAAGCGTGACCGCACAGGCGTCATTTCGGCCTATGTAGTCATTTTCTTCTTCGTGGTGGCGATCGCCGCCCCACTGATCGCGAAGCTGTACGGGAAGGATCCGTACACGACGTACGGCCAGAACGACACCAGTCTGCTGGACGACTTCGGCTCACCGGTTCTTCCCAATGGCGGAATCAGCGGCGACTTCTGGTTCGGCATCGAGCCCGGTCTCGGCCGGGACGTCTTCACCTTCCTCCTCTACGGCATGCGCAACTCCCTGCTCATCGCTGCGGCCACCACGCTGCTGATCACCGTGATCGGCATCGCCGTCGGTGTCACGGCGGGCTACCTCGGGGGAAAGACGGACTACCTGGTGGGCCGGGTCATCGACATCCTGCTGGCCTTCCCCTCCACGCTCTTCTTCATCGCCTTCTGGCCCGTGCTGATCTCGATCCTGGTCGACCCGGAGGAGAACACGCCGGTCTGGCTGACCGTCGTCACCCTCATCTCGGTCATGACCGCTTTTGGCTGGGCGTCCATCGCCCGCCTGCTGCGCGGCGAGGTACTGGCCCTGCGCGAGCGCGAGTTCATCGAGGCCGCCAGGGTCACCGGCGCGTCCCCGGCGCGGATCATCTTCAAGGAACTGCTGCCCAACCTCTGGACGCCGATCCTCATCCAGGCCACGCTCGCTCTGCCCGCGTACGTCACGGCAGAGGCAGGCCTCGCCTTCCTGGGCGTCGGTCTGACCTCGCCGACCCCGGACTGGGGCGTGATGATCCAGCGCGGTTCGGACGTCTACCAGAGCGACATCACGTTCATGCTCTTCCCCGGCGTGACGATGGTGATCTTCGTGATCGCCTTCAACCTCCTCGGCGACTCGGTGCGTGACGCACTCGACCCGAAGACCAAGCGCTGAACCAGCTGAAACCGCTGTACCCCGGACGGGCGACGGGGCCCACCCGGATCCACCGTTTCTCCACTCGATCAGAGCAGGAAGCCATGTCTCTCTCCCGCAGAAACTTCGTCATCGCCACGTCGGTCGCGGCCGGCGGCTCGATGGTGCTCTCGGCCTGCAGCAGCGGCAGCTCGAACACCGGCAAGGGCGCGAGCAAGGGCCACGGCGGCGCCGACAAGTACACCGGCGCGGTGGTCGTCGGCACCAAGGAGGACTCGACGGGCCCGGCTCCCGAGATCGCGGGCGCGAAGAAGGGCGGGACGATCCGCGGCATATCGCCGGACGACTTCTCCCACCTCGACCCGCAGCGCATCTACTACTCGTGGAACTCGCAGATCGGGAATCTCCTCATCCGCGGCCTGACCGGCTACAAGATCGCCGCGGACGGCTCGATGAAGCTCGTCGGCGACCTCGCCACCGACGCGGGCACCATGAGCGACGCGGGCAAGACCTGGGCGTTCACGCTCAAGGACGGCCTCAAGTGGGAGGACGGCAAGGAACTCACCGTCGAGGACGTGCGCCACGGCATCGAGCGGGGCTTCGCCAGCTTCACCACCGAGGGTGCCGGCTACGCCCAGCAGGCACTGACCGGCTCGGCTGATTTCCGGTCCAAGTACAAGGGACCGTTCAGCGGCAAGCACCTTGAGTCCGTCGTGACGGACGCCGCCGCGAAGACCATCACCTTCAAGCTCGTCGAGTCCCGCCCGGACTTCAACTTCACCCTGGCGATGACGTCCTACGGTGCCGTCCCGGTCAAGGGCGACAGCAAGGACAAGTACGACAAGGACCCGGTCTCGGCCGGCCCGTACCGCATCAAGGCGCACTCCATCGACAAGTCGATGACGCTGGTGCGCAACGAGCACTGGGACCCGAACACGGACTCGATCCGTAACGCCTACCCGGACAGCTTCGCCTTCGAGTTCGGGCCGGAGTCGCTCCAGGCCGCCGACCGCATGATCGCCGACTCCGGCGACGACCAGTACGCCTTCATGGCGTACAGCGGCGTCCCTGCCGAGCGAATCCAGAAGGTCCTCACCGACCCCGAGCTGAAGAAGCGCACCTTCAACGGCCTGCTCACCGGCATCTACTACTACGCCATCAACACCAAGCGCATCACCGACCTGAAGGTGCGCCAGGCGCTCATCCACGCGTGGCCGCTGGAGCAGATCCGCAAGATCTACGGTGGCCCGTCGGCCGGTGACTACGCCACGTCCATCCTGAGCCCCGACATCATGGGCTACGCCAAGGACGACGTCTACGGCAAGCTGAAGAAGCCGCAGGGTGACCCGGAGAAGGCGAAGCAGCTGCTGAAGGAAGCGGGCAAGGAGGGCCAGAAGATCGTCTACGCCTTCCCGCAGAGCAACGTCTACGACAAGACCAAGGTCGTCATCGAGAACGCCCTCAAGGCGGCCGGCTTCGACCCGGTCATCAAGCAGCTGGACTCCTCCAGCTACTACGACCAGATCCAGCAGATCGACAACAAGTTCGACGTGATGTGGTTCGGCTGGTCCCCGGACTGGCCGACCGGCTACACCCTGGTGCAGCCGCTGTTCGACGGCGGCACCATCGCCAACGGCGCCAACAACATCTCGCAGCTGAACGTCGACTGGGTCAACGCCGCGATCAAGAAGAACGTCGTCATCGCCGACCCGGCCGAGGCCGGCAAGCAGTGGGCCGCGCTCGACAAGCGGATCATGACGGAGGAGGCGCCGATCATCCCCGAGACGTTCCAGCGCCGCTTCTACCTGCACGGCTCGAAGGTCGGCGGGGCGATGTTCGACCCGCAGTACTCCTCGGCCGTGATCTACAAGCTGTTCGTGAAGGCCTGAGCCGACACTCCAGAGGCGGGGCGCCCTTGCGGCGCCCCGCCCGCTCCCCTCCCCCTCGTCGGCGCCTGCCAGGGAAATCCATCGCCATGTTCCGCTTCCTCATCCGCCGGGCAATCGGCGCACTGGTCATCCTGCTGATCATCAGTGCCATCACCTTCGTCCTCTTCTATGTCGCGCCTCGCGACCCCGCTCGTGTGGCCTGCGGCAAGGTGTGCACGCCGGAAACGCTGGCGCTGGTCAAGCGCAACCTCGGCATCGCCGACCCGCTCCCCGTGCAGTACTGGCACTGGCTCCAGGGCGTGTTCGTCGGACGCGACTACACCTCGTTCGGACACTGCCCCGCGCCATGTCTTGGCTATTCGTTCCACAACCGTGAGCCGGTCCTCGGCACCATCCTGGACCGCTTCCCGACGACGCTCTCCCTCTCCGTCGGCAGCGCGATCGTCTTCGTGATCTTCGGTGTGGGCACCGGCATGCTGGCGGCGGTGAAGCAGGGCAAGCTGCTGGACAAGCTCGCGTCCTCGGCATCGCTGATCGGTTCCTCGATGCAGATCTACATCGTCGGCGTCGTCGCCATGTACTACCTGACGGACCAGTGGCACATCCTGAGCCGCCCCAAGGACGTCCCCTTCACCGAGGATCCGGTCGCCTGGTTCAACGGGCTGCTGCTGCCCTGGCTGGTACTGGCGCTGATCTTCACCGCCAACTACACGCGTATGGCCCGCTCCCAGCTCGTCGAGACACTGAGCGAGGACTATGTGCGCACCGCCCGCGCCAAGGGCCTGTCCCGGCGCACGGTGTTCTTCCGGTTCGCGTGGCGCGGTGCGATGGGCCCCATCGTCACCATCTTCGGTCTCGACATCGGCGTGCTGCTCGGTGGCGCGATCATCACGGAGAAGGTCTTCGGCCTGCACGGCATCGGCGCCCTCTCGATCAAGGCCGTCAACGACAACGACCTTCCGCTGATCCTCGGTGTCGTCCTGGTCGCGGCGGCAGCGATCGTCGTCTTCAACATCATCGTCGACGCGGTCTACGCCCTCATCGACCCACGCGTCCGCCTCGCCTAGGGAGAGATCCAGTGAGCACCCCCTTCCTCTCCGTACGCGATCTGCGCGTGCACTTCTCCACCGAAGACGGCATGGTCAAGGCCGTCGACGGACTGTCCTTCGACGTCGAGCGCGGAAAGACCCTCGGCATCGTCGGCGAGTCCGGCTCCGGCAAGTCCGTGACCAACCTGGCCATCCTCGGCCTGCATCACCCCGAACACACCGAGATCGAGGGCGAGATCCTGCTCGACGGGCAGGACCTCCTGGCCGCGTCGGAACGGGAACTGGAACAGCTTCGCGGCAACAAGATGGCCATGGTCTTCCAGGACGCGCTGGCCTCTCTCTCGCCGTACCACACCGTCGGCAAGCAGATCGGTGAGACGTACCGCAAGCACACCGGGGCCTCCAAGCGGGAGTCCCGGGCACGGGCCGTGGAGATGCTCACCAAGGTGGGCATCCCGCAGCCCGATCTGCGGGTGGACGACTATCCGCACCAGTTCTCCGGCGGTATGCGCCAGCGCGCGATGATCGCCATGGCGCTGGTCTGCGATCCCGCACTGCTGGTCGCCGACGAGCCGACGACGGCGCTGGACGTCACCGTGCAGGCCCAGATCATGGACCTGCTCAAGGAACTCCAGCAGGAGACCGGCACCTCGATCATCTTCATCACCCACGACCTCGGCGTCATCGCCGACATCGCGGACGATGTGCTGGTGATGTACGGCGGGCGCTGTGTGGAGCGCGGTACGAAGAAGGAGGTGCTGCGGGCGCCCCAGCACCCGTACACCTGGGGTCTGCTGGGTTCCATGCCCACGCTCGAAGGTCCGGTGGACGTGCCCCTGTCGCCGATCCCTGGGACACCGCCGAGCCTTCTCAACCCGCCGACCGGCTGCCGCTTCCACCCGCGGTGCTCGTTCACCGAGCAGGTCGGCGGCAACCGCTGCTCGACCGAGCAGCCTCCGCTGGACCTGGTGTCCGGACGCGGGGCCGCCTGCCACCTGACACCGGAGCAGCGCACCGAGTTCTTCTCCGACTTCGCCGGCATCCGGCCCAACTGACGCACAAGAGACGGGACTTCCCAACCATGAGCAGCACCGATCCCCTCCTGGACGTCTCCGGACTCACCAAGCACTTCCCGATCAAGGGTGGCTTCCCGATCCGGCGGACGGTCGGCGCGGTCCAGGCCGTGGACGGGCTCGACTTCACGGTCGCCGAAGGCGAGAGCCTCGGCCTCGTCGGTGAGTCCGGCTGCGGCAAGTCGACGACCGGCCGGCTGATCACCCGACTCCTGGAGCCGACCGCCGGCCGGATCTCCTACCGCGGGCAGGACATCAGCCATGCCTCGCGCAAGGAGCTGGCGCCGATCCGCTCCGAGATCCAGATGATCTTCCAGGACCCGTACGCGTCGCTGAACCCGCGGCAGACGGTCGGCAAGATCGTTGCCGCGCCCATGGAGATCAACGGCATCAACCCGGCGGGCGGCCGGGAATCGAGGGTGCGGGAGCTGCTGGAGACCGTCGGGCTCAATCCGGAGCACTACAACCGCTTCCCGCACGAGTTCTCCGGCGGTCAGCGCCAGCGCATCGGGGTAGCCCGCGCGCTCGCCCTGGAGCCGAAGCTCATCGTGGCCGACGAGCCCGTCTCCGCGCTGGACGTGTCGATCCAGGCCCAGGTGGTGAACCTGCTGCAGAAGCTCCAGAAGGAGCTGGGCATCGCGTTCCTGTTCATCGCCCACGACCTGGCCATCGTGCGGCACTTCTCCCAGCGCGTGGCCGTCATGTACCTCGGCCGGATCGTGGAGATCGCCGACCGCGAGGACCTGTACGGCAATCCGCGTCACCCGTACACCAAGGCGCTGCTCTCCGCCGTGCCCGAGGCCACCGCGGATGACGTGCCGGCCCGTGAGCGCATCCGTCTGACCGGCGACGTCCCCTCCCCCGTCAACCCGCCCTCGGGCTGCCGCTTCCGCACCCGCTGCTGGAAGGCGACGGACAAGTGCGCGAGCGAGACGCCGCCACTGGTCCAGGTGGGCGGCAGCCGCGACGGCCACCTGACGGCTTGCCACTACCCGGAGGACTCGCAGTCCCTCGCCACCGTCCCGCAGGCACGGAAGCAGGCCCCGGCGGCGACGCTCGACAAGTAGCCCGTCAACGAAGCCCCTCAAGACCGCGAGGCGCGAGGCTGACACCCCTCTCCTCGGCCCCGGGGGGTGGGGCGAGTGCGGGGGACCCGACCGGTCCGCCGCCCGTCCGACTCCCCGGCCCAGGAACCGAGCACGTCGGCCCATTGACCCGAGCCACCTGCGCGCCCGGTTCCGGGTACACGGGAAGGGCGCCCCGGAACCGACCGGTTCCGGGGCGCCTTCCGTTGTGGGGTGGCGGACGGCGGCGATGAGGCCGCTCGTCGACTGCCGCCGACCGTTTGCGAAAAGGGCGCCCCAGTAATCACCCGCGCCCCGGGACGGCTGCTCCGGATCCGGGGCGGGGCTCTCCTGCTTTGAAAGCCGTCATCCGGTCAGCCGGCGGGCACCCCGTCCATTACCTCGGCCACCGACACCCAGGAGTTCCAGCGTCGGACGGTGACCCGCATCGTCCGGCCGTCCCGCACCGTTCCGGACCAGGCCGTGCTGCCCTCCTCCTTCTCCCGCACCGTCGGCGTCACGGTCCGCAGACCGCACTTCGTGATCTCCTCCCGCAGGTCCGCCACCTGGGAGCGGGCGGTCGCGGTGTCGTCGTACTCGACGACCCGGTACTGGGCAAGGGCGTGGTCGCGACCCGTATACACCAGGCTGTACGCCTTCTGCCCGGGCGAGTCCGTCACGGCGAACGAACCAGGACATGCCTCGTCGAGGCCCACTTGGGGCAGGGGGCCGCTCCGCCGTCCGGCGCCCGCCGGCAGGCTCGCGCTCTCCGTCCAGTGCCACCGCGCGTACCCGGGCAGTTCGTCCACCCGGAGCATCTGAATCTCACCGTCCGTCCGGAAGGGATTGTCCGTCGCGGTGGCGACCGTCTGCCGGGTTGCCGGGGCGTCCGACGGAATCAACGCCCACGCACCCGCCGCCACCAGAACCGCCGCACCCACCGCGCCCATCCGCACCGCGCGGCTGCGGGTCCGCCGCTGCTGTCCCTTCGCCCGGATCTCCTCCGCGGGCGCCAGCCGGACGGCAACGCCCTCAAGCAGGTCCTCGACCTCAGCCATGGTGCACCCTCCCCTTCCCCTCCGTAACGACCGACGTGTCGGCGAGCCGCTCGCCGAGGATCCTGCGGGCCCGGTGGAGCCGGGTCCGCACCGCACCGCTCGACGCTCCCGTCTCCCGGGCCACTTCCTCCACGGGCAGGCCGAGCATGTGGTGCAGGACCACCGCCCGGCGCTGATCCGTGCTCAACTCCCCCAGTGCACCGACCAGGGCCACCCGGTCCTCGGACAGACCCGGCACATCGGCGGGCACCCCATGCCGGAAGTACGCCCGTAGCCGGCCGCGCGTCCTGCGCCACGTACTGATCGCCAGCCGCACCGCCACCGTCCGTACCCACGGCAGCGGGTCACCGGCCCGGGACACCTTGTCCCACTGCTGCCACGCCCGCACATACGCTTCCTGAACGGCGTCCTCTGCCTCACCCAGGTCGCCCGTCACCGCGTACACCGTGGCGACCAGGCGTTTGGCGGTCGCCGCATAGAACGCGTCGAACGCCTCGGAATCCTCGAAATCTGCCGTCATGGCCCCCGTCCGTCTCCTCACGTGCCCGAGAACTGCCTCTTCCCCATACACGCGCGGGCGGCGGCTGATGTTACGGACGACTTTCGGTCCAGCCTCCCCCTGCGGCCCGACCCCGGCGTGGGCAGACCCCGGCGTGGGCAGACCCCGGCGTGGGCAGACCCCGGCGTGGGCAGACCCCGGCCACTGCCGCGACTGCCGAACCGGCACGCAATCGGACTTGCACCCAGCCGTCTGACGGACACCGTTCGCCTCCGGCACAACGAACGAACCCCCCGGGTTGCCCGTAAGGGCTCCCGAGGGGTCCGAGTCGCAGCGGCGAAACCGCAGGCGCGTCAGGCGGCGCCCACCACGTCCTTCTCCTCCGCGAAGTGGCACGCCGACTCGTGGGCGGCCGGCGTCTTCGAGGTCTTGAAGCGCTCGGGGATCGCCAGCAGCGGCATCTCCTCGGCGCACTTGGCCTCGGCCTTCCAGCAGCGGGTGCGGAAGCGGCAGCCCGACGGCGGGTTGGCCGGGGACGGGACGTCGCCGGAGAGGATGATCCGCTCGCGGCCCTCACGGGCCTCCGGGTCCGGAACGGGGACCGCCGACAGCAGCGCCTGGGTGTAGGGGTGCGTCGGGTGGTCGTAGATCTCCGTGTCCGTACCGATCTCGGCCATCTTGCCGAGGTACATGACGCCGACCCGGTCCGAGATGTGCCGGACGATCGAGAGGTCGTGCGCGATGAAGAGGTAGGAGAGGTTGAACTCGTCCTGGAGCTTCCCCATCAGGTTGATGACCTGTGCCTGCACCGACACGTCGAGCGCGGAGACCGGCTCGTCGCAGATGATGATCTCCGGGTTGAGCGCGAGGCCGCGGGCGATGCCGATGCGCTGGCGCTGACCGCCGGAGAACTGGTGCGGGTACCGGTTGATGTACTCCGGGTTGAGACCCACGACGTCGAGGAGCTCCTGCACCTTGCGGCGCCGGTCGCCCTTCGGGGCCACCTCGGGGTGGATGTCGTAGGGCTCGCCGATGATGTCGCCGACCGTCATACGCGGGTTCAGCGAGGTGTACGGGTCCTGGAACACCATCTGGATGTTGCGGCGTACGGCCTTCAGCGCGCGGCCGGACAGCTTGGTGATGTCCTGGCCCTTGTAGAAGACCTCGCCCGCGGTGGCCTGCTCCAGCGTCATCAGGAGCTTGGCGACGGTGGACTTGCCACAGCCGGACTCGCCCACGATGCCGAGCGTCTCGCCCGCGTAGAGATCGAACGAGATCCCGTCCACGGCCTTGACCGCGCCGACCTGCTTCTTGAACAGGATGCCCTGGGTCAGCGGGAAGTGCTTGACCAGGTTGCGGACCTGGAGGATCGGCTCCCCCTGCGACACCGGCGCATCGATGGCGGCTACGGCCTCCGCCTCGGTGGCCGGGTCGACCGTCTCCACATCGGAGACGTTCGGGGTGGCGTCCACGGGCTCCTTCTTGATGTCAGCCATGGATCGTCTCCTTCCAGAAGTGGCAGGCGCTGCCGCGTCCGACCAGCTCGGCGCCGTCCTGCTCGGTCACCGGGGTCAGAGCCGGGATGTCCGTACGGCAGATGTCCTGCGCCATGGTGCAGCGCGGGTTGAAGGCACAACCCGACGGCACGTGGAGCAGGTTGGGCGGCAGGCCCTTGATCGCGAAGAGCTCCTGGCCCTTCTGGTCCAGGCGCGGGATCGACTCCAGCAGACCCTTGGTGTACGGGTGCGCCGGGCGCTTGTAGATCTCGTGCACCGGAGCGGTCTCGACGATCCGGCCCGCGTACATCACGGCGATCTTGTCGGCGACGTCCGCGACGACACCGAGGTCGTGCGTGATCAGGATCAGGCCCATGTTGTACTCGCGCTGGAGCTCCGCGAGCAGGTCCATCACCTGGGCCTGGACGGTCACGTCGAGCGCGGTGGTCGGCTCGTCCGCGATGATCAGGTCCGGCTCCAGCGCCAGTGCCATGGCGATCATGATGCGCTGGCGCATACCGCCGGAGAACTGGTGCGGGTAGTCCGAGACCCGGGCCGCGGCGGCCGGGATCTTGACCTGGTCCATCAGCTCGATGGCCTTGGCCCTGGCTTCCTTCTTGGACAGGCCCTGGTGGACCCGGAACATCTCGCCGAGCTGGTAGCCGACGGTGAGGACCGGGTTCAGCGAGGAGAGCGCGTCCTGGAAGATCATCGCGATCTTCTGGCCGCGGATCTTCCGGCGCTCCTCGTAGGACATCTTGAGCATGTCCTGGCCGCGGAACAGGATCTCGCCCTGCGGGATCTTGCCCGGCGGCATGTCGAGGATGCCCATGATGGCCTGCGCCGTCACGGACTTGCCGGAGCCGGACTCACCGAGAACGGCGAGCGTCTCCCCGGCGTTCACGCTGTAGTTGACACCGTTGACCGCCTTGGCCACACCGTCGCGGGTGTGGAACTCCACGTGCAGATCACGGACATCGAGCAGGGGGCCGACATAGTCGTCACCCGAGCGTGCGGACGGGACTTCTGCGGTCTTGTTGATGATGGCCACGTTCGCCCTCCTTATCGCGACTTCGGATCGAGGGCGTTACGGACGGCTTCGCCGAGCATGATGAACGCCAGAACGGTGATGCTGAGCATGATCGACGGGTACAGCAGGATGTGCTGTGCGACGCGGATCTGGGCGGAGCCACCGGAGATGTCCATACCCCACGAGATCGTCGGGTCGGCGAGACCCAGACCGAGGTAGGACAGCGTCGCTTCGGCCGAGATGTAGACACCGAGCGAGATGGTGGCGACCACGATCACCGGGGCCATGGCGTTGGGCAGGATGTGCCGGAAGAGGATCCGGCCGGTTCCCGCGCCGAGCGCCCTGGCGGCCTGCACGTAGTCCGACTGCTTGATGACGATCACCGCACCACGCATGACACGCGCGATCTGGGTCCAGCCGAGGAACGCCAGGGCGAAGACGACCACCCAGACCTTCCGCTCGGTGAACGCCTGAAGGACGACCATGGCGCCCAGCAGGAAGGGGATGCCGAGGAAGACGTTGGTGAAGAAGCCGGAGAGCAGGGCGTCGACCCAGCCGCCGAAGTAGCCGGCGAGCATGCCGATCAGTCCGCCGAACAGCGTCACCAGGAGCGTGACGCACACACCGACGGTGATCGAGGCGCGGGTGCCGTAGATGACACGCGCGTAGACGCTGTGGCCCTGGCCGTCGTAGCCGAGCCAGCCCTCGGAGCCGATCTTGCTCAGCTCCGGCTTGCCCAGGTAGTGGTGCACCAGGTCGGCCGAGGTCGGCGAGGCGTTGGTGAACAGGCCGGGGAAGACCGCCATCACGAGCAGGATGACGATCAGGACCGACGAGATGATGAAGTACCAGTTGGAACGCAGGTCCCGCCAGGCGTCGCCCCACAGGCTGCGGGCCTTCTCCGCCTTCACCGTCGCCGACGGGTCCGCGAGGGGCGCCTTGGCGTCCTCGGGCGCGGGTGCGGTCTTGGTCAGATCAGGCATAACGGATCCTCGGGTCCAGGACCGCGTACAGCAGGTCGACGATGAGGCTCATGAGGAGATAGACGAGCACCAGGATGGTGACGAGGCCGACGAGCGTCGTGCCTTCGCGCTTCTGAATCGACTCGTAGATCGTGCCGCCGATGCCCTTGACGTTGAACAGGCCCTCGGTGACGACCGCGCCGCCCATCAGGGCACCGAGGTCGGTGCCGAGGAAGGTGATGACGGGGATCAGCGAGTTGCGCATCAGGTGCACGCCGACGATGCGCCGCTTGGGAAGTCCCTTGGCGATGGCGGTACGCATGTAGTCCGAGCGAAGGTTCTCGGCCATCGTCGTACGCGTGAGGCGCGCGACATAGGCGAGTGAGAGCGAACCCAGCACGATGGCCGGCGCCAGCAACTCGCCCCACTTGGCGTCGTTGGACACGTTCGGATCGATCCAGCCGAGCTGGAAGGCGAACACGGCCTTGATGATGAAGCCGAGGACGAACACCGGGATCGAGATGATCAGCAGGGTGAAGACCAGGACCACGTTGTCGGTGAGCCGGCCGGCGCGGAGACCGGCGATGGTGCCGAGGCCGATGCCGACGACGATCTCGATGACGAACGCCATGCCGGCGAGCCGGAGGGTGACGGGGAACGCGTCGCCGAGGACGTCCGTGACGGGACGTCCGCTGGCTATCTGATCACCGAAATCGAAATGCAGGACGATGCCTGTCATGTAATTCCAGTACTGCTGCAGGATCGGCAGATCAAGGCCCTTTTCGTGGCGAAGTCTCGCCAGCGTGGCCGGATCGACACCCTTGTCCCCGAACAGCCCGCGCACGGGGTCGCCGGGCAGCGTGTAGACCATCAGGAAGATCAGCAGAGTTGTCCCGAGGAAGACCGGGATCATCTGGAGCAGTCGTCGTGCGACATAGCGCCCCATCATGCCTCCATGTAATAGGCAGGCGGCAGCCGACGGGCCCTCCCCCGCGCCGAGTTCCCCTGTGGGGTCGTCGGTCGCGTGGAAGGGCCCCCCGGCCACTGCGTGCGGGCAGGCGCGGACCGTCCTTCAGTGCCGGTCCCGCGCCTGCGCGCGGACTACGTAGGTGTGGTTACTTCTTGACTTCGATCTGGGTCAGGATCGGGTCGCCGTCCTGCGCGTAGTCCACGTTCTGGACCTTCTCCGAGTAACCGGCGTTGACCTTGTAGTACCAGAGCGGGATGGAGGGCATGTAGTTCACCAGCTCCTTCTCGATCTTCTGGTACGCGGCGACGGACTCGTCGAGGGAGGCAGCGGAGTCGGCCTTCTTGATCTCCGCGTCCAGGCCCTTGTTCGTGAAGTCACCCTGGTTACCGGCGGCGCCGGTCCGGAACAGGTCCGAGATGAAGTTCGCGTTCACCGGGTAGTCGAGCACCCAACCGGAGCGGTACAGGGACTTGACCTCCTTGGCGTCACGAGCGTTCGTGTCGGCCTGGAAGTCGGCCTTCGAGTCGGTGGCGCACTTGACACCGGTCGACTGCGTGATGCTGTTGCAGACCGCCTCGACCCATTCCTTGTGGCCGCCGTCGGCGTTGAACTGGATCGAGATCTTGTTGCCCGGGACGCCGCCACCCTCCTTGATGAGAGCCTTGGCCTTCGCCGGGTCGTACTTGGTGACGTCGCCCGCGGCGTCCTTCTGGAAGCCGAGGACACCCTGCGCGACCCAGCCGGTGGCGGGCTCACGCGTGCCCTGGAGCACCGTCTTGGTGATCGTGGCGCGGTCGATGCCCATCGACAGGCCCTGGAGGACCTTCGGGTCGATGCCCTTGAACTGGTCCGTGTAGAACGCGACGGCGATCGTCTGGATCGCGGAGTACGGCTTGTCCACCGCGCGGTCACCGAGGTCGGACCGGTAGACCGGAAGGTCCTTCGGGCCGATCTGGCGCAGCACGTCGACGTTGCCGGACTTCAGGTCCTCGTAGGCGGTTTCGAGGGTGGTGTAGTTCTTGAAGATCACACCGCCGTTCTTCGCCTTGTCGAGACCCTTGTAGTCGTCGTTGCGGACGACCTTGATCTGCTTCTTGTGGTCCCAGCTGACGAACTTGTACGCGCCGTTGCCGACCGGCTTCTCGCCGGCGGCCTTCGGGTCCGCGTAGAAGGACTCGGGCAGCGGGGAGAAGACCGTGTAGCCGAGCTTGTACGAGAAGTACGGGAGCGGGGCGTTGAGCTCGATGGTGAACGTGTAGTCGTCCACCTTCTTCAGACCGGACATGGCGTCGGCCTTGGGCTTGGCCTTGGCGTCCTCGGGGTGGACGTCGGTGAAGCCCTTGATGTCGCCGAACCAGGACGCGTTGGTCTGGTTGTTCTTGATGTTGGCGGCCCAGTTCCAGGCCTTGATGTAGGACTCGGCCGTGACGGGCGTGCCGTCGTGGAACTTCCAGTCCTTCTTGAGCTTGACCGTCCAGAGCTTGCTGTCCTTGGTGTCGACAGACTCTGCGTTGATCATCTCAAGCTTGCCGGACGGGTCATAGTCGACCAGCTGCGAGAAGATCGCGTCGGTGACGATGCTGCCGTTCGACTCCATCGTGTTGGCCGGCTGCAGCGGGTTCTGCGGCTCACCGACCTCGACGGAGAAGATGCCGTCAGCATTGACAGCACCCTTGGCACTGCCCTTGCCCTTGTCGGCGTCGTCGTCGCCGCCGCCACAGGCAGTCGCAGCCAGGGCGATGATGGCCGCTCCCGCGACCCACTTGGCGCTCTTGGCACCACGCATGGGTTTCCTCCTCATGAGTCCACTTTTGACTACAAGAAGGGCACTGGGTCGATACACCGACACCCCTGACGGTGATCGTTTCAGTGCCCTTAGTGTGCTCGTGAGTCGGCACTCCCCACAGTGCGTGACCCATTGACCCGAGCTCAATGGAGCCAACTATTAAGTACGACTGGGCTGTAAACCACACTTAAAGGGTCTCGGTTTGACAACATCCGTCACTCGTGCGGATCAATATCCGGACAAACCGATCCCAGACAGACACCCCCGAAACGGACTGTTAACACACGTTTCGGAGAGCGACGCCCGATAACCGGACAGCTTTGTCTCATATCCTGGACGGAGCGGTCGGAAAATCGGTTGCCAAAGGCCAGGGCCCCCACAGTGTCTGTGAGGGCCCTGGCCTTCTGCAATGCCCAAAGCTGACGGATCATCGGCCGAAAACGGCCTACCCGCCGCCGGGCCGGTTGTGCCTGTGCCTGTGCTTGGCGTCAGCGGTACAGGACGTCAGCGGTGCGCAACGTCCGTGGTGCGGGACGTCAGTTGTTCTTGGCGCGCGAGGCGGAGCGGCCACGCAGCTTCTGGTCCAGGACGACCTTGCGGATACGGACCGTCTCCGGGGTGACCTCGATGCACTCGTCGTCGCGGCAGAACTCCAGCGACTGCTCCAGCGACAGCTTGCGGGCGGGCACCACGTTCTCCGTGGTGTCCGCGGAAGCCGCACGCATGTTGGTGAGCTTCTTCTCCTTGGTGATGTTCACGTCCATGTCGTCGGCGCGCGAGTTCTCGCCGATGATCATGCCCTCGTAGACCTCGGTGGTGGCCTCCGTGAAGATGACACCCCGCTCCTGGAGGTTGACCATCGCGAACGGCGTCACGACGCCCGCGCGGTCCGCCACCAGCGAACCGTTGTGACGGGTGCGCAGCTCGCCGAACCACGGCTCGTGGCCCTCGAACAGGGAGTGCGCGATGCCCGTACCGCGGGTCTGGGTCAGGAACTCCGTACGGAAGCCGATGAGGCCACGGGACGGGACGATCCACTCCATGCGGACCCAGCCCGAACCGTGGTTCGTCATGGTCTCCATGCGGCCCTTGCGGGTCGCCATGAGCTGCGTGATGGCGCCGAGGTGCTCCTCCGGCGAGTCGATCGTCATGCGCTCGATCGGCTCGTGGGTCTTGCCGTCGACCTGCTTGGTGACCACCTGCGGCTTGCCGACGGTGAGCTCGAAGCCCTCCCGGCGCATGGTCTCGATGAGGATCGCCAGCGCGAGCTCACCGCGGCCCTGGACCTCCCAGGCGTCGGGGCGCTCGGTCTCCAGGACGCGGAGCGAGACGTTACCGACGAGCTCGCGGTCCAGACGGTCCTTGATCTGGCGGGCGGTGACCTTGTGGCCCTTGCCGCCCTTGCCGACCAGCGGCGAGGTGTTCGCACCGATGGTCATCGAGATGGCCGGCTCGTCGACCGTGATCAGCGGCAGCGCGATCGGGTTCTCGGGGTCGGCCAGGGTCTCGCCGATCATGATGTCCGGGATACCGGCGATCGCGCAGATGTCTCCCGGACCGGCCTTCTCGGCAGGCTTACGGGTGAGCGCCTCGGTCATCAGGAGCTCGGTGATGCGGACGTTGGACATCGTGCCGTCGCGCTTGATCCACGCGACGGTCTGGCCCTTGCGCAGCTCACCCTGCTCGACGCGGCAGAGCGCGATACGGCCGAGGAAGTTGTCGGCGTCCAGGTTGGTGACGTGCGCCTGGAGCGGGGCGTCCTCGTCGTACTCCGGGGCCGGGACCGCGGAGAGGATGGTGCTGAAGAACGGCTCCAGGCTGTCGCTGTCCGGCGGGACGGTGCCGTCCTCCGGCTTGGTCAGCGAGGCGACGCCGTCACGGGCACAGGCGTAGACGATCGGGAACTCGATCTGGTCCTCGTCGGCGTCCAGGTCCAGGAAGAGGTCGTACGTCTCGTCGATGACCTCGGCGATCCGGGAGTCCGGCCGGTCCGTCTTGTTGATGCAGAGGATGACCGGCAGCTTGGCCGTCAGTGCCTTGCGCAGCACGAAGCGGGTCTGCGGCAGCGGGCCCTCGGAGGCGTCGACCAGCAGCACGACCGCGTCCACCATCGACAGGCCTCGCTCGACCTCACCGCCGAAGTCGGCGTGGCCGGGGGTGTCGATGATGTTGATCGTGATGACGTCGCCGCCATCCTTCGGGTGGTACTTCACGGCCGTGTTCTTGGCCAGGATCGTGATGCCCTTCTCACGCTCCAGGTCGTTCGAGTCCATCATGCGATCGTCGAGGTGCTCGGCGGCGTGCGCGGCGAACGCGCCGGCCTGCTTGAGCATGGCGTCGACCAGCGTGGTCTTGCCGTGGTCGACGTGGGCGACGATGGCTACGTTACGGATGTCGTGGCGCGTGGGCATGGGTGGCTTGCGCTTCTCTCGGATCGGGGATTCAGGCGTCTTAGTCGGTCTTGAGTCCTCGTACGCCCGCCGGGCGGACGCGCCACGGCTAGTCACCATGGTACGGGGCGGGCGCGCCTGCGGCTTCCCGGGCAAGTTTTACCGGCCACAGGACAGGCGCACGGCCTCGCGTACGGCGGCCTCGCGCGCGGCGCCCGAGGCGCCCTCGGGCAGGGGATCCTCACAGTCGAGGGCTCCCGACAGGTCCCTGCCCCATGTCGATACGTGGCCAACGGTCGGCTCACGGTGCCTGCCGCCTTTGCAGGTGTAGCGGAAATCCACATCGACCATCTCGACGGCGCTGAAGGCCACCAGGCGGGAGCCCACCCCGCCGGTCCAGTCGCCGTCATCGTAGAAAGGTGCGTACGCCCCCGGTTCGCCCAGTCCCGACCAGCCCTCCAGGTCTTCCGGGTCCTCCCCCTTGTCCGCGAGGCCGATACGTACGCTCAGTGCGTAGAACACGGCCTTCGCGTCCAGCCGCGGGCCCTCGGACTCCAGCGACGCCTGGTCCGTGCGCAGCCGCCGCATCGGCTCGGTCATCTTGGTGGGCTTGGCCGTGATGAGCTGCGCGTCGGTGACCCCGTTCAGCACGTATTGACTCTGCAGGTTGAACCAGGTGTACGTGCCGCCCTTGCAGGCCCGCTCCTCGGGAGCGGACACCTGCTCCGCGCCGGTCTGCGCGGCTGTCGGCGAACCGGTCGGCTTCGGCTTCGCGCCAGTGTCCTCCGGCGTCAAGCTGCAGCCGCTCGCGCCCGCGAGGAGTCCCGCTACGAGCACAGCCGCCGCACAGGTGAAAGCCCGCGTCCGCTTCATGTTCCCGCCCCCGTGATCAGTTCTTCCGGCGGAATTCACCGGTGGTCATGACCACGATCCCCCGGGCGGGGGTGCGCGGACGCGGGACTTGAGCAACTTCAGAGGTGGGACTCCGAAGCCACAGCTCCGAGGTGGGGCTCGGAGCGTGCCTCCGCGGCCGGATCTTCGGGGTTGGGGCCCCGGAGTCAGGAAGGCGGAGTGCTACCCGGGTCAGCAGGTGGAATCAGCCTTGCCCGCCGGCAGGCCGGCGGGCAAGGGAATTGAGCCAGTTCTGAGCTTTCGCTTCCGCCCTGACCTGCTACTTTTTCCGGTTGGCCGGGGCGCCTGCGGACTGCGGTGCCTTGAAGCCGATGTCCTGGTAGTGCGGCACCCCGAAGCCGAAGGCGCCGACGTTCAGGAGCTTCTTGTCCGTCGCCACCAGCTGCGGGCGCTGGTAGAGAGGAATCGATCCTGCGGCGGCCCAGATGCGGGCGTCCGCCTGCTTCATCAGGTCCCTGGCCGTGCCCTCGTCGAGCTCCGAGACCGCCTCGTCGAAGAGCTGGTCGATGTGGTCCGTGCCGACGCGGGTGTAGTTCTGCTCGACGAGCAGCGATCCGTCGGTGGCGGGCACCGGCTTGGCGAAGATCGGGCGGTCGTCCGTGGCCGGGTAGGCGGTGGCCGGCCAGGAGTACAGCGCCAGGTCGTAGTCACCGGACGCGACGTGGTCCTGGAAGTAGCTGTCGTCGGAGACCTTGGTGATCTCGGTACGGATCCCGATCGTGTCGAGCATCGCCGCGATCCTGTCGCCGACGCCACGCAGGGACTCGGAGCCGGGACCGGACGGCAGGACGAACCGCAGCGTCAGCGGCTTGCCGTCCTTGCCGAGGGGGCCGCGGGCCGAGTCGGGGGCCTGTGCGGGGGCCGCGGTACCGGCCGGGGCGTAGGCGCCGGCCGCGCCGCCGGGCTGCCGGTCCTGGGCGGTGATCCGGACGGGGGCGTCCTCGGAGGTGCCCGTCTCGCCCAGGTGTCCCGCCTGGCGCAGCAGGGCGGCGCTCTGTGCGGCGGCGGCCGGGGCGGGTGCGATGACGTGGGTGGCCGCGCCCTCGGCCTCGCCGGGCTTGTTGTCGTCGCCGACGATGTAGAGGCCGTCGTCGTTGGAGGGCTCGCGCCGGGCGGCGTCGTCGGTCTTGCCGTCGTCCGTCGCGCTGTCGGCCTCTTCTTCCTCCTCCTGCGCCGTCTTCTGCTGTGCCTTCTCCTGCGCCTTCTTCTCCCCCGCCTTCTCCTGTGCCTTCTTCTCCTCCGCCTTGACCGCGTCCTTCTGCTTCTCGCCCTCGCTGCCCGCCTTGGTCCCGTCCGTCTTCTTCGTGGCGCCCTCGCGCGTCCAGCCCGCGTCGGCCAGCAGGGCCTGGGCCTCCTTGGTGTCCTGGCTGCCGAGCGCGTCGCTGCCGTCCTTGTACGCGGGCTGCCCGGCGAGTGCCAGGTGGCTGCCGAGCGGCTCGGCGGGCAGGCCGAGCGGCCTCAGCACCGCGTCGGCAAGTGCCTGGCGGTCCAGCGCGCGGGCCACGGCCCGGCGTACCCGGTCGTCGGCGAGCGGCCCGGTCTCGCCGTTCAGCGCGAGCTGGGTGTAGGCGGGCTCCAGGGACTTGCGGACCACGTAGCCGCGCAGATCGCTCTGCTCGGCGGCGTACGCCTTCGCGGCCCCGGCCTTCTCCTCCCGGGCCTCCTGGGCCTCCTCGGCCACCTCCTCGTCCGAGCCGTGTGCCAGCGCCCAGGACCGCAGCGCCTGGGCCGGGGTGACCTCGGAGCCGGGGCCGTGGGCGGGCGGTGCGCCGTTGCTGCCGGTGTCCTGGGCCGCCTGGGCGATCCGGTGGGCGGCGGCCGCGTCGATGTCGGCGACGTCGATCTTCCCCTCGGTCAGCGCCTCGGTACGGTCCTGCGGCTCGACCGCCTTGAAGACCAGCGAGTCGAGCTTGGCGGGGCTCCCCCACCAGCGCGGGTTGCGGGCCAGCGTGACGGATCCCGTCTCCTTGTCCACCTCGCGCAGCCGGAAGGGTCCCGCGGTCGCCTTGAGTGTGGACCGCGCACCGTCGTTGAAGGCGTCCGGGGAGCCCGTCACCTGCTTCGGGTACAGCGGGGAGAAGAGGGAGCGCCAGTCCGCGTACGGCTTGGCGAAGGTGACCTTGACCTCCAGGTCGTCGGCGCCGCGCTCGATCTTCTCGATGCGTTCGTACCCGGCGTTGCGGGCCGTCCAGAAGGCGGAGTCCTTGCCGCTCAGCGCGCGCCACTGGGCGACGAAGTCCGGTGCGCCGATCTCCCGTCCGTCGCTCCAGACGGCCTGCTGGTTCAGCCGGTAGAGCACGACCTGCTTGGGCTCGGTGTCGACGACCTTCGCGGATTCCAGATAGTCCGGGTTCAGCTGCGGCCGGCCCTTGGCGTCCAGCGGGAAGAGCGTCGGCAGCAGCGCGCCGGTGATCCGGGTGGTGGCGCTGTCGGCGTCGGCCTGGAAGGCGTTGAGGGTGGCGGGCATCGCGTCGATCGCCCAGTTGACCGTGCCGCCCTCCGCCACCTGGGCGCGCGCCGCTGCCGCGATGTCCTGCGGGACGACGGAGGCGGCTGCGGCCTCGTCGTTGCCCGAGCTGCAGCCGGCCAGTACGGGGAGGGTGAGCACCCCCGTGGCGAGAAGTGCGATCGAGCGGCGCTTTCGGGATGTCCCGCGCGGGACGCCGACGTGGGACATGACTGATACCTCCGGGGACGGCCCGGCCCACTCTTACCCGAATAGACCGGATTGTGCGTATGTAGTGGCATTTGCAGTTGATCACACTGGTTCCGCCCGTCCACTGAAAGCGCCCACGCGCGGGAGACCGCGCAGACACGGCGCAACCGCCCTGAACCTCACCCGTGCGGCGGAGTGCCGGCACCGGCCGGAATGCGGCGCCGCGAGGGGGCGCGGACCCGGAGCCGGCAAGACGGGACGGCCCGCCCTCTTCCCAACGGGGATGTGACGCGCGACACTCGCATGCGCATGAGCATGGCCACCCGCGACTGCGGAAGTGAGATCAAGTCATGTCACTGCACGATGAATTGACGGCAGTTCAGCACTGTCTCGACGACCTGGTCCGCACCGTCGGACGGCTGGAGCGGACCCTCGCGCAACTGCGCGCGGCGGACACCGCACCGGATCCGCTCGCCCCCGCCTGCGACGCCGCACCCGTCGACGGCGTCATCACGATCACCGACGCGCCGTACGACACCACCCTGTGGACGGACTCGGACGACGAGGGTCTGGGCGTCCCCGGCAGGCACGCCCCCTAGCGGGGACGCCTGACACCTCCTAGGAGAGTTCCTTGGCCACCGGTACGGAAACAGGAACGGATTCAGGCAAGGACCCGGGCAGCGCCCCGGGCACGGAACCCCGCCCCCCGGACGGCGCAGCCGCCCGGCCGCAGGGTGTGCACCACCCCACGCGGGCCGCCATCGCCGCCCGCCATCTGCGGACCGACCGCTGGTGGCTGTCGCCCGCGGTGACGGCGGGCGGGCTGCTCGCCTTCATCGTCTACTCGACGTGGCGGGCGTTCTCGAACGCGGACTACTACGCCGCCCCCTACGTCTCGCCGTTCTACTCGCCCTGTCTGGCGGACAACTGCGCCCCCATGCGCGGCGGCCCGAACTGGGACCTCTTCGGCAGCTGGTGGGGCCTGTCCCCCGCCCTGCTGATCCTGATCTTCCCGCTCGGCTTCCGGCTGACCTGCTACTACTACCGCAAGGCCTACTACCGGGGCTTCTGGGCCTCGCCCCCGGCCTGCGCGGTCGCCGAGCCGCACCGGAAGTACAGCGGCGAGACCCGCTTCCCGCTGATCATGCAGAACATCCACCGGTACGCCTTCTACGCCGCGGTGCCGGTCGCCGGGATCCTCACGTACGACACCGTGCTCGCCTTCCGCGACGAGCACTACGTCTGGGGCCACATGGGTCTCGGCTCGCTGATCTTCCTGGTCAACATCGTCCTGATCTGGGCGTACACCCTGTCCTGCCACTCCTGCCGGCACATCATCGGCGGCCGGCTGCGGCACTTCTCCAAGCACCCCGTGCGCTACCGGCTGTGGGGCTGGGTGGGACGGCTCAACGCCCGTCACATGCTGCTCGCCTGGGCCTCGCTGATCAGCGTGGCGGCGTGCGACTTCTATGTGTATCTCGTCGCCTCCGGCGCCTTCGACGATCCGAGGTTTTTCTGAATGACTGAGCTCGAACGACAGCAGTGGGACGTCGTCGTGGTCGGTGCCGGAGGCGCCGGGCTGCGCGCCGCGATCGAGGCCCGGGAGCGCGGGGCCCGTACGGCCGTCATCTGCAAATCGCTCTTCGGCAAGGCGCACACGGTCATGGCGGAGGGCGGAATCGCCGCCTCCATGGGCAATGTGAACTCCGGGGACAACTGGCAGGTGCACTTCCGCGACACCATGCGCGGCGGGAAGTTCCTCAACCAGTGGCGGATGGCGGAGCTGCACGCCAAGGAGGCGCCCGACCGGGTCTGGGAGCTGGAGACCTGGGGCGCCCTCTTCGACCGCACCCCCGAGGGGAAGATCTCCCAGCGCAACTTCGGCGGCCACGAGTATCCGCGCCTGGCGCACGTCGGGGACCGTACCGGCCTCGAACTGATCCGCACCCTCCAGCAGAAGATCGTCTCGCTCCAGCAGGAGGACGAACGCGAGTTCGGTGACCACGAAGCCCGGTTGAAGGTCTTCCAGGAGTGCACGGTGACGCGCGTCATGAAGGACGGGGACCGTGTCTCCGGGACCTTCTGCTACGAGCGCGAGACCGGGCGCTTCTTCGTCCTGGAGGCCCCCGCGGTCGTCCTCGCCACCGGTGGCATCGGCAAGTCCTTCAAGGTGACGTCGAACTCCTGGGAGTACACCGGCGACGGCCATGCGCTGGCCCTGCTGGCGGGCGCACCCCTGTTGAACATGGAGTTCGTGCAGTTCCACCCCACCGGCATGGTCTGGCCGCCCTCGGTCAAGGGCATCCTCGTCACCGAGTCGGTACGCGGCGACGGCGGGGTGCTGCGCAACTCCGAGGGCAAGCGGTTCATGTTCGACTACATCCCCGATGTGTTCAAGGAGAAGTACGCGCAGTCGGAGGAGGAGGGCGACCGCTGGTACGAGGACCCGGACCACAACCGCCGCCCGCCCGAGCTGCTGCCGCGCGACGAGGTCGCCCGTGCCATCAACTCCGAGGTGAAGGCCGGGCGCGGCTCGCCCCACGGCGGGGTGTTCCTGGATGTGTCGACCCGGATGGACGCGGAGCGGATCCGGCGCCGGCTGCCTTCGATGTACCACCAGTTCAAGGAGCTGGCGGACGTCGACATCACCGCCGAGGCGATGGAGGTGGGCCCGACCTGCCACTACGTGATGGGCGGCATAGCCGTCGACTCCGACACCGCGGCGGCCCTGGACGTACCCGGCCTGTTCGCGGCGGGCGAGGTCGCGGGCGGCATGCACGGCTCCAACCGGCTCGGCGGGAACTCCCTCTCCGACCTGCTGGTCTTCGGCCGGCGGGCGGGGCTGCACGCGGCGGAGCACGCCGCGTCCGCCGAGGCCCGGCCGGTGGTGGACCAGGCGCAGATCGACGCCGCGGCCGCGGAGGCGCTGCGACCGTTCAGCGCGGAGGACCTCGCCGACGGTGCACCGGTGGAGAATCCGTACACCCTGCACCAGGAACTCCAGCAGACCATGAACGACCTGGTCGGCATCATCCGGCGGGCCCCCGAGATGGAACGGGCCCTGGAGAAGCTGGCCGGGCTGCGCGAGCGGGCCCGGCGGGCCGGGGTGGAGGGGCACCGGCAGTTCAACCCCGGCTGGCATCTCTCCCTGGACCTGCGGAACATGCTGCTGGTCAGCGAGTGCATCGCGCGGGCGGCCCTGGAGCGTACGGAGAGCCGCGGCGGACACACCCGCGAGGACTGCCCGGGGATGGAGCGCTCCTGGCGCCCGGTCAATCTCCTGTGCCGGCCGGTGGACGAGCAGCCGGGCGCCGCGAGCGGCCGGATCGACCTCGTACGCAAGGTGACCGAACCCATCCGTCCGGATC
Source organism: Streptomyces sp. NBC_00464 (assembly GCF_036013915.1). Classification (NCBI taxonomy): domain Bacteria; kingdom Bacillati; phylum Actinomycetota; class Actinomycetes; order Kitasatosporales; family Streptomycetaceae; genus Streptomyces; species Streptomyces sp. NBC_00464. Next base: position 2,317,139 of record NZ_CP107899.1, read on the forward strand.
TGCTCTCCCTCTTCGAGAAGGAGGAGCTGGTCAAGTACCTCGCCGATGAGGAGCTCCACGAATGAGCAGCTACGACGCACGGTTCAGGGTGTGGCGCGGGGACGCCGAAGGCGGCGGTCTCGAGGACTTCCAGGTCGAGGTCAACGACGGCGAGGTCGTCCTCGACATCATCCACCGCATCCAGGCCACCCAGGCGGGCGATCTGGCGGTGCGGTGGAACTGCAAGGCGGGCAAGTGCGGTTCGTGCAGTGCGGAGATCAACGGACGGCCGCGGCTGCTCTGCATGACGCGGATGTCGGTGTTCAGCCGTGAGGAGACGATCACGGTCACCCCCCTGCGGGCCTTCCCCGTGGTGCGCGACCTGGTGACGGACGTGTCGTTCAACTACACCAAGGCGCGCGAGATCCCCGCCTTCGTCCCTCCGAAGGGGGTGAAGGCCGGTGAGTACCGGATGCAGCAGGTCGATGTGGACCGCTCGCAGGAGTTCCGCAAGTGCATCGAGTGCTTCCTGTGCCAGGACACCTGCCATGTGGTGCGCGACCACGAGGAGAACAAGGCGGCCTTCGCCGGACCGCGCTTCCTGATGCGGGTCGCCGAGCTGGACATGCACCCCCTGGACGCCGCCGCCGAGTCCGGACTCGACCGGAAGGCGACGGCCCAGGAGGAGCACGGACTCGGCCTCTGCAACATCACCAAGTGCTGTACGGAGGTGTGCCCCGAGCACATCAAGATCACCGACAACGCGCTGATCCCGTTGAAGGAGCGGGCCGTGGACCGCAAGTACGACCCGCTGGTGTGGCTGGGGAACAAGATCCGGCGGCGGGACGCGACGTGAGGCGGACCGTCAGCCGAGCAGCTTGACGATCGCGTCGGTGGTGTCCGTCTCGCCGAGGCGCGGGAAGATCCGCTCGACGCTGTTGTCGTGGGCCTCGGCGCTCATGTCGGTCACCGCGTCCGTGGCGACGGTGACGTGGTAGCCGTGCTCGTGCGCCGCGCGGGCGGTGGACTCGACGCCGATGCTGGTCGCGATCCCGGCCACCACGACCTGCGTGACGCCGCGGCGGCGCAGCTGGAGGTCGAGGTCGGTGCCGTAGAAGGCGCCCCACTGCTGCTTGGTGACGACGATGTCGCTCTCCCGCGGGCCGATCTCGGGGACGATCTCGGCCCAGTCGGCGGCCGGCTGCCCGGACCGGGCGGGGCCCTCGGTGCGGCCGGGGGCCCCGCCGGTGACGCGCACCAGGACGACCGGGAGGTCCTTGGCCCGGAAGGCGTCGGCAAGGGTCGCGGCACGGGCGACGACCTCGGCGGCGGGGTGGGCGGTCGGCAGCCCGACGATGCCCTTCTGGAGGTCGACGACGATCAGTGCGGTGTTCGGGTCGAGGGTGGTGGCGCTCATGGTGGTGCTCCTTGAGTGGTGGTGCTCGGGGGGATTCAGGTACGGCCGCGCAGGGCGCGGTCGGTGACGGTGAGAACGATGAGGAGTACGCCCAGCACGGCGGCGACGCCGGCCATCAGGTGCAGGCCCCGGTCACCGGCCGACTGCCCGTAGGCGAGCGCGATGAGGCTGGAGGCGGTGATGGCCCCTATGTACTGGGCGGTGCGCTGGAGGCCGGCGGCGGAGCCGATGGACTCGGGCGGGGCGTAGGCCTGGACGGCCGCCTGGTTGCTCGTGCCGATGAGCCCCTGCGGGATGCCGAAGCAGGCCCCGGTCAGCAGCAGGACGGCGACCGGGGTGTCGCCGGAGAGGAGGAACAGCAGTCCGGCCCCGGCGGTGAGCAGCACGCAGGCCAGGGTGAGCGGCCCGCGGATGCCCTTCGTACGGGCGCCGAGCAGCGAACAGGCCAGCGCGGCGACGGACATCGGCAGCATGAGCAGTCCGGTGTGCCCGGACGAGTAGCCACGGGCCTCCTCCAGCCACTGCGTGTACCCGTACATCACGCAGTAGATCAGCAGATAGCTGATCCCGTGCCGGAGGTACGTCCGTGAGAGCGCGGCGTTTCCCGCCAGCATCCGCAGGTCGATGAAGGGCTCGGGGCGGTGCAGCTGCCACCGCACCAGGGCGGCGGTCAGCAGGGCGAACGGTGCGAGCAGCCACCACATCGGGTGGGCCAGGTCGAGCAGGAAGAAGACCAGCACGGTCAGCGCGGCGGTGAAGAGGCCGATGCCGAGCGGGTCCAGGCCGAGCCGGGGCGTACTGCCGTCGGCTGCCCGGCTGCGCGGCGGGTCGGCGGGGATCCAGAGCAGCGCGGCACCGAGGGCGATCAGGGCGACGGGCACGTTCACGGCGAAGATGCCGCGCCAGCCGACGGTCATGACCAGCAGTCCGCCGAGCGTGGGCCCGACGGCCGCGCTGCCGAGCGCGGCGAAGGAGAGCCGGGCCAGCACGGGGCGCGGGGTGGCCCGGCCGATCCGGGCGGACTCGTCGCGCAGGACCGCCATGGCGGCCGGGTAGGCGGCGGACGTGCCGATGCCGAGCAGCAGCCGCGACACGATCAGCTGGCCGAAGCCCTGCGCGAGCGCCCCGACAAGTCCGGAGGCGATGACGACGACGAGTCCGGCGAGGAAGACCCGGCGGGGGCCGAGGACGTCGGCGAGCTTGCCCAGGACGGGCTGAGCGACGGCGCTGGCGAGGTAGAGGACCGAGATCAGCCAGGCGGTGTCGGCGGCGCCGATGCCGAAGTGCTGCCCGATCGCCACCAGAGCCGTGGAGATCATCGTGGTGTTGAGCGGGTTGAGCAGCGAGCCGAGCAGCAGCGGAGCGGTGAGCCGGGCACTGAACCCGGGGGCGGACGCCGCCTCCCGCGGGTGTGCCTGCGCAGATGTCGCCCCGGGCAGCACGTCGCGACCGGTCATGAACCGACCAGGCGCTCGATGAGGGAGGCGGCCTCGGCGACGGTGCGCCGCTCCGCCCCGTCCAGCTCGGCGGCGACGGCCTCGGCCAGCCAGTTGCGCTTGGCCGCCCGGACCTCCGCGAGGGTGGTGCGGCCGGCCTCCGTGATCGACATGACCGACTTCCGCCCGTCGGCCGGATCCGGTGCCCGCTCCACGACTCCCTGCTCCTCCAGCGCGCCCAGGGTCAGCCGCATGGACTGGGGGCGCACGAACTCGGAGCGGGCCAGATCGGCTGTGGTGGCAGGCCCCCCGTCCGCCAGCCGGGCCAGCACCGAACGCTGGGTCGGGGTGAGCAGACTCTCCGACGACGAGGAGCGCAGCCGGCGCAGCAGCCTGCCGACCACGGAGGCGAGATGGTTCGCCACCTCCTCGGCGGTCGGGTCGGCGGGCACGGGTCCGGACGTTTGCGTCATGACTCCACCGTAAAAGATGCACAGGCCATCTTGCAAGGTTGCCTGCTGATATGGGACGGCCTTGCCCGCACACGGACCGCGATCTAGGGTGAATGCGCTTTCATAACGTGTACGTCGATGGTTGTGCCGATACGTATCGGCACGGAAGAAGAAGCGGACGGTCGGTCGAGTGAGCGCCCCAACGGTCTATGACGTCGCGGAGCGGTCGGGCGTCTCCATCGCCACGGTTTCGCGCGTCTACCGAACCCCGGAATCAGTGCGCGCCCAGACCCGCGAGCGGGTTCTCGACGCAGCCCGCGAGCTCGGTTACGTACCGAGCGGCAACGCACGAGGGCTGGCGAGCCGCACCACCGGAGTGCTCGGCCTGTGCTTCCCGGACTACGCCGACCCGGACGCCGAGGCCGACGCCGAGGCGGACAGTGACGCCGACGACGCGGTGATGCTCTACTCCGACCAGATCATCCGCGGCATGGAGCGCGCGGCCCGGCGGCACGGGTACGCGCTGCTGATCGCGGCGTCCCTGGAGGGCGGCCCGGAGAGCCTGGTCGCGAAGGTCGCGGGGCGGGTCGACGGCTTCGCCGTCCTGGCGCAGACCGTGCCGACCGAGGACCTGGAGGTGATATCGCGCCGGCTGCCGGTGGTGATGCTCGCCGGACCGCGCGAGATCGACCACCTCGACCACATCGTCGTCGCCAACGCCGACGGGGAACGCGAGCTGACCCGCCACCTGATCGAGGACCACGGCCTGCGCCGGCTGGCCTTCGTCGGGGGCGACACCGACTCGCCGGACGCGGAGGCACGGTTCCGCGGCTTCCAGGAGGCGTGCCGGGACGCCGGCCTCCCCGTACCGGACGAGCCGGCCCTCCGGACGACGATGATGAAGCAGGCCGAGGGCGCACTGGCGGCCGAGACCCTGCTGGACCGGGACGGGGAACGCCCCGAGGCGATGCTCTTCGCCAATGACCAGATGGCGGTGGGGGCCCTGCGCGCCCTGGCGCGGCGCGGTGTGCGGGTGCCGCAGGACATGGCGGTGACCGGCTTCGACGGGATTCCGCTCAGCCGGATCGTCCAGCCGCCGCTGACGACGGTGCGCCAGCCGATCCGCCTGCTGGGCGAGCAGGCGGTCGAGCTGCTGGTCCAGCGGCTGAACAACAGCGGCCGCGAACCGGTGTCGCTCACCCTCCCGGTCTCCCTGATCCACCGGGCGAGCTGCGGCTGCGGCTGACGGAACGGGCGGGGCCGCCCACGCGCCCCGCCCCACTCCCCAGCGCTTCTCGTTCGGATCAGGCCGGGCTCGCGGGCCCTGGCCCCTGATCCGGCCTGATCCGAACGAAAGGGCCCTTAGCCCAGCCACTTCCCGAAGAACGCGCGCCGCGCCGCCACCAGCCCGGCCACCTGCTCGGGCAGCCCCTCGTACTCGAAGTGCCCCGCCGGCAGCACCAGCAGCTCCCGCTCCCCCGCCAGCGCGTTGTGCACGGCGAACTGGCCCGGCGGCGGCACGGACGGGTCGAACAGCGCCGCGGCCACCAGCGTCGGCCGCTCCACGAACCCCGCGGCCGTCGCCGCGTCGAAGTACCGCAGCACCTCCACGACCTCGGGGTGCCCGCGGTGGTAGCCGCGCACGGACTCCCCGCTCCCCGTGCACGGCAGCGTGAGCCGCAGCGGGTGGTTCCCGAACGTGGGCACCGTCAGCTGCGCGGCCGCGAAGCGGTCGTCCCACGGCAGGGCCAGCGCACCGAGCCCCCCGCCGAAGCTCTCCCCGAGGAGGCCCATCCGGCCCGTCCCCGCGAGCTCCGGCACCAGTTCCTCCAGCGCGGACGCCGCGCACCACAGGTCCGCCACGCAGTCGCCGATGACGTAGGTGTCGCGTGACTCGATGCCGTGCAGCACATGCCCGGAGGAGATCTCGGGGATGCCCGCCACGAGACCGCGCGCCCCCATCCCCCGTACGGACGGCAGGATCGCGGCCGACGACGGCAGCGGCAGCGGCACGTCGGGCCCCGCCCCCTGGCGGCCCCCGTACCCGTGCCCGATGACGAACCCGTGGCGCACCGGCTCCGCGCTCTCCACCGGCAGGGCCAGCCAGCCGCCCAGGCGTACCCCGCCCACGGAGGTGTACGTCACACCGTGGATCCGGACGCCGTCGCGCTCCTCCTCCAACGGCCCGATCTCCGGGTCCGTCGCGACCTTGCGGGCCGCCGCGTACCGGGCCTGCCAGAAGTCCGCGAAGTCGTCGGGGGCCGGCGGCGCGGGCACGGTCATCAGCTCGTCGAGAGTGCGCCCGTGGGCCGGATCAAAAGGGAAGTCATGCGCGAACGAAGTCATGATCACGACACTATCGCCGCCCGTTTCCCGACCCGGACCCCGCCCGAGCACGCACCAACCATGCGGAATCGGTCACATCGTCACCTTTTCCACAAACGACCCGCTTACCGTTTCAAGTTGAACATTCAGATGTCCGGCACGTTGCACGAGTGTGACCAAGCACCCTCTTGCGGATTCCTGAATCTCTGCCGCAGAGTGATGTATGCGCTTACAGGCAGCGCATACATTTCGGATTGCTCAAGGAGGAGCCCTCCATGTCCCGCACCGCCAGAAACGCCTCCACCGGCATCGGTATCGCCGTCGTTCTCGCTCTCGGTCTGACCGCGTGCGGCAGCTCCGGTGGCGAGGACGTCGCCGCGGACAAGAAGCAGACGCTCACTGTCTGGGCCATGGGGGCCGAGGGCGAGAAGCTCGCGGATGTGGCCAAGGTCTACGAGAAGGCCAACCCGAACATCACCGTCAAGGTGACCCCGGTCGGCTGGGACGTCGCCCACCAGAAGCTCGTCTCCGCGGCCGCCGCCGGCACCATGCCGGACGTGGCGCAGATGGGCGGCAGCTACATGGGCGAGTTCTCCGAGCTCGGTGTGCTGGAGCCGGTCGACACCAAGACCTTCCAGAAGAAGGACTTCTTCCCGGCCGGCTGGAAGCAGGGCGAGGTGGACGGCCAGGCGTACGGCGTGCCGTGGTACGTCGACACCCGCGTCCTCTACTACCGCACCGACCTGGCGGAGAAGGCCGGCATCACCAAGGCTCCGACCAACTGGAAGGAGATGCAGGACCTCGCGACCGCCTACCAGAAGAAGGCGGACACCAAGTGGGGCCTGTCCATCCAGCCCAGCGGCCTGGACACGGTGCAGAACTTCTACTCCTTCCTGTACTCGGCCGGCGGCGAGATCGTCAACGACAAGGGCGAGGCCGTCATCGACAGCCCCGAGGCCGTCAAGGCGCTCAAGGAGTACGGCTCGTACTTCGACAAGGGGCTCTCCAACAAGTCCGTGCAGCCCGGCTACGACGTCGTGAAGGACTTCGGCAACGGCCGCGTCCCGATGTTCTTCGGCGGCCCCTGGCACGTCACCCTGCTGAACGAGGGCCAGCCGCAGATCAAGGGCAAGTGGGCGGTGGCCAACGTGCCCGCCGACAAGTCCTCCACCTCGATGGCCGGCGGCTCCTCCCTGGTGATCTCCAAGGACAGCGAGCACAAGGCCGCTGCCACCCAGTTCATCAAGTACCTGACGGACACCAAGGGCCAGGCCGACTGGTACGAGCGCACCAAGGACCTGCCGGCGAACACCGCCGCCTGGACCTCCGGTGACCTCGCCGACGACGCCGATCTGCAGATCTTCAAGAAGCAGATGGACACCGCCAAGTCCTCCCCGTCGCTGCCCAACCTGAGCGAGATCACCGACAAGGTCGACCAGGCCATAGCGAAGGTGACCCAGGGCAAGGCGTCCGCCGAGGACGCGCTGAAGACCGCGCAGTCCGAGATCGAAGGCCTCGTGAAGTAGGAGCCATGAGCACCACGACCGGAAAGGCCGCACAGCCGGCCAAGGTGCAGGCCGGGCCGGGGACCACGTCCCCGGCCGCCGGGCCCAAGGGTTCACGACGTCGCAGGAAGTCCTCGATGGGCGTGCAGAACATGGCCGGATGGCTGTTCTCCACTCCCTTCCTCGTGCTCTTCCTCGTCTTCATGGCCGTCCCGATCATCGCCACGCTGGTGATGAGCTTCACGGACTTCGGGCTGCGCAACGTGACGCACCCGCTGGACGCGAACTTCATCGGCTTCGAGAACTACACCAAGCTGTTCAGCGACGAGAAGTTCCTCAAGTCGCTGTTCAACACGGCGTACTTCGTGGTCGTCGGCGTCCCGCTGACGATCCTCCTCGGACTGGTCGTCGCCGTACTGCTGAACAACGGCATCGACCGGGCCCGGACCTTCTTCCGCGTCGGCTTCTACGCCCCGGTCGTCACCACCATCGTCGCGGTCGCCGTCGTCTGGCGCTTCGTCCTCGACCCGAGCGACGGTCTCGTCGCGGGCCTCTTCTCCGAAGTGGGTCTCACCGCGCCGGACTTCCTCGGCTCCGAGAAGCTCGCCATGCCGTCGATGATCGCGATGGCGGTCTGGCGCAACCTGGGCACGGTCATGGTGCTCTTCATCGCCGGTCTCCAGGCCATCCCCACCGAGGTGCGGGAAGCGGCGCGACTGGACGGCGCGAACATCTGGCAGGAGTTCAAGGGCATCACGGTCCCGCTGCTGCGGCCCACGCTGCTCTACGCCACGGTGATCACCACCATCGGCTACCTCAACGTGTTCGAGGAGCCCTTCGTGATGACGCAGGGCGGCCCCTCGGACTCGACGCTCACCGTCTCGCTGAACATGTACCGCGAGGGCTTCAACTTCTTCCACATGGGCTATGCGAGCGCCATGGCGTATGTCCTCTTCGTAGTGATCATGGGCATCACGGTGCTGCAGCTCCGACTGCTGAAGGACAACACGAAATGAGCGCCACCAGTGCACCGGGCGCCGTCTCGACGGCGCCGTCGAAGAAGCCCGGGAACGACGGGAAGCCCGGCCGTCCCAAGCGGCCGCGTTCGCTGAAGCGGGTCCTCGTCTACGTCCTGCTCTCGCTCGGGCTGCTGATCATGTCGGCGCCGTTCCTGTGGATGGCCGTCTCCGCGTTCAAGACGACGAGCGAGCTGACCGCCAGCCCGCCGGTCTGGATCCCGACCGAGTGGACCCTGGACAACTTCCGGGACCTGCTCGACAAGCTCGATCTGCCGCTGTACTTCATGAACTCGGTGATCGTGGCGGTGCTGGTCACCGTCTCGAACCTGGTGTTCTGCTCGATGCTCGGGTACGCCCTGGCCAAGCTGAAGTTCGCCGGCCGCAACAAGATCTTCGGTCTGGTGCTCGGCGCCCTCATGGTGCCCGGCAACCTGATGCTCCTGCCGCTGTTCGTGCTGATGAGCAAGATGGGCCTGATCGACTCGTACGCCGGTCTGGTGCTGCCGTTCGCGGCGGGCGCCTTCGGGGTCTTCCTGATGCGCCAGTTCATGCAGTCGATCCCGGACGAGCTGCTGGAAGCGGCCCGGATGGACGGCGCCGGCGAGTGGTACATCTTCTGGCGGATCGTGATGCCGCTGGTCAAGCCCGCCCTGGCGACGCTGTCGATCTTCACGTTCCTCGGGTCCTGGAACAACTTCGTCTGGCCGCTCATCGCGACCAACGACCCCGACAAGTACACCCTCCCGGTCGCCCTGGCGACGTTCGCCACCGACCCGAACAAGGCGGGTGGCTCCAACGGCATGCTGATGGCCGGGTCCTTCCTGATCGTGCTGCCGGTCCTGGTCGTCTTCATCGCGCTCCAGCGCCACTTCACCCAGGGCATCGCCACGGCGGGCATGAAGTAGCCCGCCGGCCCCACCGACACGTACGAGGCCGCGCACCCCACACCCCGCGCCCGGCCACACCCCTTCACGCACCAGAAAGACAGTTTGCGATGACTCACACCCAGGTCCCGTTCCCCGAAGGCTTCCTGTGGGGCGCCTCCACGGCCGCCCACCAGATCGAGGGCAACAACACCAACAGCGACTGGTGGGTCAAGGAGCACACCGCGGGCACCCACATCCAGGAGCCCAGCCTGGACGCCTGCGACAGCTACCACCGCTGGCACGAGGACATGGACGTGCTGGCCGGACTGGGCTTCACCGACTACCGGTTCTCCATCGAGTGGGCCCGCATCGAGCCCGCCGAGGGCCAGTTCTCCCGGGCCGAGCTCGCGCACTACCGCCGGATGGTCGAGGGCGCCATCGAGCGCGGGCTGCGCCCCATGGTCACCCTGCACCACTTCACCGTCCCCCAGTGGTTCGAGGCCCGCGGCGGCTTCACCTCCGAGGGCGCGACCGAGCTGTTCGCCCGCTACGTCGCGGCCTGCGCACCGGTCATCGGCGAAGGCGTCAGCCACGTCTGCACCATCAACGAGCCGAACATGATCGCCGTCATGGCGGGCCAGGCCAAGCGCGGCGACATCGGCTTCCCGCCCGCCGGTCTGCCGACCCCGGACGACGAGACCACCGTGGCCGTGATCGCCGCCCACCACGCGGCCGTCAAGGAGGTCAAGGCGATCAACGCCGACATCCAGGTCGGCTGGACCATCGCCAACCAGGTCTACCAGGCCCTCCCCGGCGCCGAAGAGGTCACCGCGGCCTACCGTCACCCCCGCGAGGACGTCTTCATCGAGGCCGCCCGCGGCGACGACTGGATCGGCGTGCAGTCCTACACCCGGACGAAGATCGGCACCGACGGCCCGATCCCGACCTCGGACGACGTCGAGCGCACCCTCACGCAGTGGGAGTACTACCCCTCCGCCGTCGGGTACGCGCTGCGCCACACCGCCGACATCGTCGGCCACAACGTGCCGCTGATCGTCACCGAGAACGGCATCGCCACCGACGTCGACAGCCGCCGCATCGACTACTACACCGGCGCGCTGAACGAGGTCGCCTCCGCCCTGGAGGACGGCCTCAACATTCAGGGCTACCTGGCCTGGAGCGCGCTCGACAACTACGAGTGGGGCTCCTACAAGCCCACCTTCGGCCTCATCGGCTGGAACCCGGAGACGTTCGAGCGGCTGCCGAAGCCGTCCGCCGTCTGGCTGGGCGAGATGGGCCGCACCCGCGCGCTGCCGCGCGACGCCGGCTGAGACCGGCCCCATGACCGGGAGCTCCTGACGGCTCCCGCGCGTACGGAAGCCGGCGGAACCTGACATCCGCCGGTTTCCGTACCGCACCTTCCGCACCACCCGCACCTTCAGCTTCACCGCACCAACGGCGCGGCCCGGGTCCCACAGCCCCGGCCGTGCCGACAGCCGTACCCGAAAGCGGCGGCGGAGGCGCGCCTCCGCCGCATCGAGCACGCCACGGAACTCCCCATCCCCCTTCTGCCACCGGGAGCTGGACCTTCATGGACCGTCGCACGTTTCTCACCGCCGCCGGGACCGGGGCCGCCGCCCTGTCCCTCGGAGCCGTATCCGCGCCCTCGGCAGGCGCCGCCCCGCTCGGCCGCACCCCGGACCCGCAGCTGCTGCTGCGCTGGTTCCGTGACACGTACCGTTCGATCGAGGCAATGACCACCGGTCTCGGTCTCGCCGTCGACAAGATCGACGTGAGCGGGCCGGACGGCCCCGTCCAGTCACGCCAGACCTCGCCGACCAACATCGGCTGCGGCCTCTGGTCCACCGTCGCCGCCGCCGGACTGGGCGTGATCAGCGACGCCACGATGCGGCGCAGGCTGGAGCTCACCGTCCGGTCCGTCGAGCGGTTGGAGCGCCACCACGGCTTCTGGCTCAACTGGTACGACGCGCACGACGGTTCGGTGCTGACCGAGTGGCCCGGCACCGGTGACCCGGTCCGCCCGTTCCTCTCGTCCGTCGACAACGCCTGGCTGATCACCGGCCTGCGCATCGCCGCGGACGCGGCCCCCGCGCTGCGCCCGCGCATCGCCCGCATCCTGTCGGACGCCGACTGGTCGTACTACTACACGCCCTACGACCCGGCCGACCCGGTCGCCGGCCCCGGCCAGTTGCGCGGCGGCTTCTGGACGGACACCGAGGAGCCCACCGGCCACCACTACGGGGCCCTCAACACCGAGCCCCGCATGGCCAGTTACCTAGGAATCGCGGACGGCTCGCTGCCCGCCGACCACTACTGGCACCTGCTGCGCACCATGGTCCCCGGCAACGGCCAGGAGCAGGAGCCGCAGGGCAGCTACGTGGCGATGGACGGCATCCGCGTCTGGCAGGGCCACTACACGCACCGCGGCCGCAAGCTCGTCCCCACCTGGGGCGGGTCGATGTTCGAGGCGCTGATGGTCCCGCTGTTCGTACCGGAGCCGGAGTGGTCGCCGCAGTCGTGGGGCCGTACCCATCAGCGCTATGTGCGCAGCCAGATCGAGCACGGCATGACGGAGGCGGAGTACGGCTACTGGGGATTCTCGCCCGCCAACATCCCCGAGGGCGGCTATCAGGAGTACGGCGTCGACGCGCTCGGCATGCAGGTCGACGGTTACGCCTCCAACACCGACCGTACGTACACGACGGACGGTGCTCCGCTGCCGCCCGCGTCGGCGTTCACCAACGGCGTGGTGACCCCGCACGCCTCGTTCCTCGCGCTGCCGTACGCGCCGGCCGAGGCGGTGGCGAACCTGCGGGCGCTGGACCGCGACTTCGGCGCGTACCACGACGGCTACGGCTTCCGGGACTCCGTCAACGTCTCCACCGGACGGGTCAGCGACTATCTGCTCGCCCTCGACCAGGGAATGATCACGGCGGCCCTGGCCCAGGCGCTCCGCCCCGGCCTCCTGCAACAGCCGTTCCGGACGGGTGGGTTCCGTTCCCGCGTACGGCCGCTGCTCGCCAAGGAGCGCTTCAGTATCTGAGCCGGCCCCGCCGGAGTCAGTGCCAGCCCTCCCGGTACGCCGCCCAGTCGCCGTCCTCCGCGGCGAAGTCGACGTACAGCGCCACCCCGAACCGCTCCCGGCCGCGGTCGGTGCGCCCCAGCCCCAGTCTGGTGCCGCGGACCGCGGCCGCGACCGTCTCGGCCGATCCGTGGTGGCCCAGGTCGTTCTCGTGGAAGAACGGCAGGCCCATCAGCAGATCGGTGTCGCGGGGCGTCACTTCGAGGGCAAGCGACGTCTGCTCGGCGACGTACCCGCCGAACAGCCCCTCCAGCGGCATCCAGGTGTCGTACGACATGACGGCGATCTGGTCGACCCTGCGGGCCACCTGCCCGAAGTACTTCTGCGACCACCACTTGCCCCGGCCGGTGAGCGCGCCGAGGACGCTCTGCGCGGCGGGCAGCGGGTCGATCTGGTGGGCGGCGACGGAGAGCGGCACCTCGCGGGCCCGGGTGAGAGCGTGCAGGTCGTCCAGGAGCGAGAGGTAGTGCGCGTCGCCGGAGTGCAGCGGCTCCAGGTCGAAGTGCACCCCGTCGAACCCGGCGTCCAGGATCCGCCGCGCCGAGCCGACGACCGCCTCGCGTGACGCGGCACGCTCCAGGCGCAGCCCGTCGGGCCCCTCGCTCGCCAGCCTGTCCCCGAGCCATGCCTGGACGCGGATGCCGGGCATGGTGCGGTGCACGGCATCGATCAGCCAGTGGGCCCGGGGGTAGCGGGCGGCGGGCAGGGTGCCGTCGTGCTCCAGGGGCCCGGCGTGGACGTACAGGTCCTTGATGCCCGTGCCCTTGATCCGGGCGGCGAACGCGGCGAGGTCGGCGTCCTTCTTCCGCCCGTCGACCCAGGCGTGCCCCAGCCAGATGGCGTCGCGGCCACGGGTCCGGGTGCCGTCCCCGGGATCACCGGTGTAGTTGAGCCGCAGCGCGACACCTGCCGTGAGGACCGGCACCACGATCACCAGGACCAGCGCCAGCGCGATCCGCCGCGGCCAGGTGCTGAGCATCCGGGCCGCCCCGCTCCGTACCGCGGCGGACGCCCGCCCCATTCGCTCACGCACGTGCGTGCCCCCTGTATGTCTCGGTCGTATGTCTCGGTGTGTGTCTCGGTGTACTCCGGCTGTACGAACGGGCTGGGCGCGTCCCTCGGTGCGCCATGCCCGTACGAACAGCAGGACGCGCCAGGTGAGGGGCCCGTTCCCGGGCCAGGTGTGCGGAGCGTGTGCCGGGTCGCGGGGCTCCTGAGCCGGACATAGCCTCACAAACGTGATGCCGCCTGTGAGCCGAACCCGGATCCTCATACCGGGCCGGGCCCTGCTCACCGTGCTGTTGACGGTGTGCTGGCTGGCCCTGTCCCCCGCGCTGACCGCTCGCGCCGACGACCCCATCACGCTGTCCCGGGACGGGCAGATCACCGACAAGGTCGGTGCGCTCGGGGACCGCAGGGCCCAGGTGGTCACCGCGCTCGACCGGCTCTACGACCAGCGCCGCATCCAGCTCTTCGTGGCGTACGTCCGTGACTTCTCCGGGCGCTCCGCCCAGGACTGGGCCGATCAGACGGCCGACCGCAACGGGCTCGGCCTCGATGACGTGCTGCTGGCCGTCGCCACCCACGACCGGCAGTACGCGTACTCCGTCGACCAGGACTCCCGGCTCACCGACGCGCAGCTCCAGGACGTGGCGAGCACCGCCATCGAGCCGGCGCTCAAGGAGAACGACTGGGCGGGTGCCGCGATCGGGGCCGCCGACGGGTACTCCGCCGTCCTGGCCGGTTCGCCCGTCCCCACCCCCGCCATCACCCCGGGCGCCGACGACCCCGGAACGGGGAGCTCCGGCGGGACGAGTACCGGTGACCTGGTGCTGCCGATCGTCCTCGTCGGCGGCGTCGCAGCCGTCGCGGCGTACGCCTTCACCCGGCGCAAGCGGCGCGCCACCACCCGTACGACGCCCGCCGCGACGGGCTGGGGTCCGGCCGGAGCCGGGCCGGGCGAACCGGCGCAGCCGCCCACTCCCCTCCCCGAACTCGACGCACAGGCGAAGCAGACGCTCGTCGACACGGACGACGCGGTCCGCACGAGCGACGAGGAACTCGGATTCGCCACCGCCCAGTTCGGCGAGGAGGCCGCCGCACCGTTCACCGAGGCGGTCACGTATGCCAAGGGCGAGCTGACGGCGGCCTTCCGGCTGCGCCAGCAGCTCGACGACGCCATTCCGGAGGACGACGCCACCCGACGCCGGATGCTGGACGAGATCATCAGCCGCTGCGCGGACGCCAACGACCGGCTGGACGCGGTCTCCGAGGACTTCGACCGGCTGCGCGAACTGGAACGCAACGCCCCGCAGGCACTGGCGGCGGCCGAGAGTCGGTTCCGGACGCTCGCCGGCCGGGCCTCCGCCGCCGAGGCCACGCTCGTCTCGATGCGCGGCAGTTACGCGGAGTCGGCTTCGGCCCCCGTCGCGGGCGACATCGAACAGGCCAAGGACCGGCTCGTCTTCGCGACGTCCTCGCTCAACCAGGCCCGGCAGGCGGCCGACAGCGGCGACAACTCCGCGGCGGCGGTGTACGTACGGGCCACCGAGGGTGCGATCGGCCAGGCGGCCACCCTCGTCGACGGCATCGACCGGCGCGCGCGGGAACTCGGCGAGGCGGCGGGCAGGCTGACGGCCGCGCTCACCGAGATGGAGACGGACCTGGCAGATGCGGGCGGGCTGCTGGAGGGCACGGGGCAGGGGGTGTCCACCGCGGACCTCCGCGGCCGGATCGCCCGTGCGCAGTCCGTGGCCCGTGATGTGCGGGAGGAGGTCGAGGCGGGTCCGTACGACCCCATCGACGCCCTGCGCCGGGTGGAGGAGGCGGACGCGGTGCTGGACGAGGCGCTGGCCGGTGCGCGCGAGAAGGAGCAGGGCAACCAGCGGGCCCGTTCCCTCCTCGACCAGGCGTTGCTCACCGCGCGGTCGGCGATCGGGGCCGCCGCCGACTACGTCTCCACCAACCGGGGCGCGGTCGGCAGTCAGGCCCGGACCCGGCTGACGGAGGCCCAGCGGCGGCTGGAGCGGGCCGGCGAGCTGGCCGGGGCCGACGATCCGCAGGCCGCGCTGGCCGAGGCGCAGCGGGCGGACGCGCTGGCCGGGGAGGCGCGGAGCCTCGCGGAGCAGGACGTGCGCGC
This sequence comes from Streptomyces sp. NBC_00464, assembly GCF_036013915.1. Classification (NCBI taxonomy): domain Bacteria; kingdom Bacillati; phylum Actinomycetota; class Actinomycetes; order Kitasatosporales; family Streptomycetaceae; genus Streptomyces; species Streptomyces sp. NBC_00464. The sequence goes on from NZ_CP107899.1 coordinate 2,332,380, forward strand.
GTACGGGGGCCGTGGCGGTCCGGGCGGCATGCCGGGAGGGGGCGGCGCGGGCGGCGGCATGGGTGGTGCGGTCCTCGGCGGGATCATCCTCGGCGGGCTCCTGGGCGGTGGCGGGCGAGGGGGCGGGTTCGGAGGCGGCGGCTTCGGCGGCGGCGGCCCGGGCAGCTTCGGCGGCGGGGGGACGCGCGGCCGGCGGGGCGGCGGCGGCCGCTTCTGAGCGGGGCCGGTACCCGTACCCGTACACACCACGTTGCAGAGCAGGACCGGACACACAGGAGAGGTGCCATGACCAAGCAGACCATCCTCGGACGCGTCACCCAGCTGGCGAAGGCCAACATCAACGCCCTGCTCGACCAGGCCGAGGACCCGCAGAAGATGCTGGACCAGCTGATCCGCGACTACACGTCCAACATCTCGGAGGCCGAACAGGCCGTGGCCGCCACCATCGGCAATCTGCGCCTGATGGAGCAGGACCACCGCGAGGACGTGGCGGCGGCCAAGGAGTGGGGCGAGAAGGCGCTCGCCGCCAGCCGCAAGGCCGATGAGCTGCGGGCGGGCGGATCGGGACCCGACGCCGACAAGTTCGACAACCTGGCCAAGGTCGCGCTCGGCCGCCAGCTCCAGTCGGAGAAGGAGGCGAGGACCGCGGAGCCCACGATCGCCTCGCAGACCGAGGTGGTCGACAAGCTGAAGTCCGGCCTGGACCAGATGAAGACGAAGCTGACGGAGCTGAAGTCCAAGCGTGACGAGCTGGTCGCCCGCGCCAAGTCCGCCCAGGCGCAGAACCAGATGATGGACTCCGTCAAGAACATCGACGTCCTCGACCCGACCAGCGAGCTGAGCCGCTTCGAGGACAAGGTGCGGCGTGAGGAGGCGAAGGCGATGGGCAAGCAGGAGCTCGCCGCGTCGTCCCTGGACGCCCAGTTCGAGCAGCTGGACACGTTGGGCGACAGCGCCGAGGTGGAGGCCCGCCTCGCCGCGCTGAAGACGGCCTGACCTCTTCGGGGCCGTCCTCAGAACATGCTGAGCAGTTCCTCCACCGTGCGCTCGGCGGCCGGTCGGCCGTCGGGCAGCGGCAGTTCGAACCAGACGGTCTTGCCGCGCGGTGTCCGCCGCGACCCCCAGGCCGCGCTCAGCAGTCCGACCAGCTGAAGTCCGCGGCCCCCCTCGTCCGTGTCGCGCGCCCGGCGGCGGCGCGGCTGGACGAGGCCCGCGTCCCATACCTCGCACACGAGGGTGCGGTCGCGCAGCAGCCTCAGCCGGATCTCGCCCTCGCCGTACCGCAGGGCGTTGGTGACGAGCTCACTGACCAGCAGTTCGGTGGTGTCCACCAGGTCGTCGAGGTCCCAGGCGATCAGCCGGCTGCGGGCCAGCTCCCGGGCGCGGCCGACCGAGCGGGGCTCGCGGGGCAGCCGCCAGTCGCCGACGGCGTCGGCAGGCAGCCCCTGGATGCGGGCCATCAGCAGGGCGATGTCGTCCTCGCCGTGCCGGGTGTCGAGCGAGCTCAGTACGTGGTCGCAGACGTCCTCAAGAGGCCGGGCGGGTTCGACGAGGGCTTCGCGCAGCGCTTCGAGCCCCTCGTCCAGCGGATGGTCGCGGGACTCGACGAGACCGTCGGTGTAGAGGGCGAGGAGGGCGCCCTCCTTGAGCTCCACCTCTACTTCCTCGAAGGGTTCGCCGCCGACGCCGAGCGGCATGCCGGGCGGGACGTCGAGGAGCAGCGCCGCTTCGCCCGGCTCGACGACGACGGGGGGCAGGTGGCCGGCGTTGGCGAAGGTGCAGCGCCGGGTGACCGGGTCGTAGACGGCGTAGACACAGGTCGCGAGATAGACCTCGGAGAGGTCCGCCTCACGTGACTTGTGCGCGGCCCGCGAGGGCCACTGGGCGCCGCCGCCCGCATCGGCCGAGGTGCCCGCGCCGGGTGTGCCGAGGCCCCGGGCGACCTCGTCGAGCGCGGAGAGCACCTCGGCGGGTTCCAGGTCGAGGAGGGCCAGGGTTCTCACGGCGGTGCGCAGCTCGCCCATGGCCACGGCGGCGCGCAGGCCGCGGCCCATCACGTCGCCGACGACGAGGGCGGTGCGGTGGCCGGGGAGCTCGATCACGTCGAACCAGTCGCCGCCCACCTCGGTGGCCGTGTTGCCGGGCAGATACCGGCAGGCGATGTCGAGCCCGGCGGCCTCGGGGTCGCCGGGCGGCAGGAGGCTGCGCTGGAGTATCAGCGCGCGCTCGTGCTCGCGGCGGTAGAGGCGGGCGTTGTCGATGCAGACGGCGGCGCGTGCGGCGAGTTCGGAGGCCAGGGAGCGGTCGCGTTCGCCGAAGGGCTCGCTGCCCTTCGTACGGGAGAACTGCACGAGGCCGACCACGGTGTCGTGGGCGACCAGCGGCACGGCGAGCGTGGACTGGACGAAGCCGCGGTCGTCGCCGGGCACGTCCTCCACATGGCCGGTGCGCAGGGCGATGGCGCAGGGCGAGCCGAAGGAGTAGCGGTGCACGGCGCCGAGTGCGGGCGGGCGGTCCGCCGTCCGTGGCTCGGCGGCGCCCGAACCGGGGCCCGGATCGGGGGCGGCGTCGGGCAGGACGTCCGACACGGCGCTGGCGAAGGCAACGCGGCGCAGTTCGGCGGAACCGCCGACCGCTTCCCGGCGCAGGGAACCCCCGCTGCCCGGCGGCGTCTCCTCGCCGGTGAGCAGGGCCTGGTAGAGGTCGACGGAGGCGAGGTCGCAGAAGCCGGGCACGGCGACGTCGAGAAGTTCGCGGGCGGTCGTCTCCAGGTCGAGGGAGTTGCCGATGCGGGCGCTCGCCTCGTTGAGCAGGGCGAGGTTGCGCCGGGCGCTGGCCGCCTCACGGGCCGCGATGTGGCGCCGGGTCACATCGGTGGCCAGTCCGGCGATGCCGATGGGGCGGCCCGTGCCGCTGTGCACCCGGTAGAGGTTCATCGACCAGTGACGGCGCTCGATGTCGCCGGGGATGGTGCCGACGAGCTGGAGGTCGGTGACGGAGTCGCCGGTGGCCAGGACGTGTTCGAGCGTGGCCGTCAGCCGGTCCGCCTCCACGCCTGTGAGGTAGTCGTCGACCGTGCGGCCACGGTGGTCGTCCGCCCGGCCGCCGAAGACGGTGGCGAACCGCTGGTTGGCCCGCACCACGGCAAGATCGGTACCGAACAGCACGAAACCAAAGGGAGATTGTCCAAAAATCGCCTGCGAGGCCGCAAGGTCCGTCTCGATGGCTCGCAGTGCGCGGACGTCCACGACGATGCAGACCGCCGCCCGTTCACCCGACGCCGTCTCGCTCGGCATCACATAGATCTCGGCGAGCCCGTGCACGGCGTCCTCGCCCGGCATCCGGAAGGGGACGAGGCCCGTCCACTCCTTGCCGTCGAGCACCTCACCGATCCGCCGGTGGCCGTCCCGGCGCAGCTCGTCGGGCATGAAGGCCTCGACCGGGTCCTTGCCCACCGCCTCGTGAGCGGCAACGCCGAAGAGGCCGGTGGCCCGGCGGCTCCACTGCTCGATCAGGCCATCGGGGCCGATCGAGAAGGAGGCGACCCTGATGTAGTCGTAGATCGAGCCAGGCGGACTGCTCTGCCACACGACATCGCCCGTTGTCCCAGGTATTTCGCTCACGCGACCGTCCCCTCCAGCTCACACACCGGACCGGTCCTGCCCGCAGTATTCAGCACTACGGCCCCGACCGACACGGCGTTCACGATCACAGCACGGTCTCAGTCCGTTTCGGCCAGATTCTGACGGACCTTCCGTGATCGCTGTTCGTCCCACCTCACTCCTAACCAGGCAGGGCCAGCTCGAACCACACCGTCTTGCCGCTCTTTCCGCGCCGGGTCCCCCACCGTCGGGCCGAACAGGCCACGAGCTGCAGTCCTCTGCCGCCTTCGTCGTCGGGTCCAGCCATACGTTCGGTGGGCGGATCCGGAAGCGGATCGGAGACTTCCACGAGCAGGCCGGGGTGGACCGCGGGGCCTTCACCGTCGGGGCGGGGGCGCACCAGCCGCACCCCGATGGGGCCCGCCGTGTACTGCATGGAGTTGGTCACCAGCTCACTGACCAGCAGAACGGCCACATCTCCGACGGCCGTGTCGAGCCCCCAGCAGCGCAGCGCGTCATGGACGGCGTGCCGGGCCGTGCGCACGGCGCCGGGAACAGCCGGAAAGCTCCACTCGGCGCTGTCGCCTTCGGTATCGATCACGCCGATCACTTCCCAAGACCAGCAACGGGAACGCCCTGTGTACGGGGGACTAAACACCACATACCCGAAATACAGGATGAAATACCGCCGGTGTCGACACGTGAGGCGTACGGAGGTAGGGGCGCGCACACGAACGGCTGTACGCGTAACGAGGGGCGCACAGGACCGGCTCCGGGCGCTCCGCTCAGCGGTGTGCGCCGCCCGGCTGCCGGCGTACGGCTTCGGCCACCGCGGGCAGATCCTGCTCCAGCCAGTCCACCGTGCCGCTCTCGCCCGGCCCGAGCCAGCGCAACTCGTCGTGGTCCTCGAGCGGTGCGGGCACGCCGGAGACCAGCCGGACCGTCCATACCTGGAGCACATAGCCGGGCTTGAGCGGCCACTCACCGGGGATACGCTCCAGCGGCTCCGCCTCGATGCCCAGCTCCTCCCGGAGCTCGCGCACGAGCGCCTGCTCGCCGCTCTCCCCCGGCTCGACCTTGCCGCCCGGCAGCTCCCAGCGCCCGGCCAGCTCCGGCGGGGCGCTGCGGCGCGCGGCCAGCAGCCGCCCCCGGTCGTAGACGGCTCCGGCCACCACTACGCGATCAGTCATGGTGCGGAGCGTAATGCCCCGTCATGGACGCCCGGAGAGGCGAGGGGGCGCACTACGGGCGGGCAGTCTGCCCTACCCGCTCGACCCAGTAGAGCTGCTTGTGGCCGTGGGTGTCGAGCTTGTCGGCGGTCCGCTGCGCCTCGTCCTGCGTGGCATACCTGCCCACGCGGTAGCGGCTGCCGTTGTCGTCCTGCCGTATCACCAGCCAAGGGAGCACGGCCCCGCTGTCGCTCATCGTGTCCCTCCCGAGCATTGCGCCCCTCCCCTGAACGGCGTGCACGTCTCTAAGGATCCCCAGGAAACCGCAGTACGCATATGCCCGAGCCTACGCCTGACCTTCACTCAACGAATACGTAATTGCACAAAGAGATACTGATCCGGCCAGGAGTGGACCAACTCCCTGGGGGCGCATCCGGATGGATGCGCCCCCAGGGAGTTCCGCGGTACTTCGAGAGCGACGCGCTACGCCGGGCCCGCGCCGCCGCGCAGTACCGGCATCGGCATGAGGACCGGCCCTTCGGCGGGGTCCTTGCGGCAGACGTCGCCGCATTCGGCGTCCAGGGAGCAGCAGAGCGAGCAGATCGGCCCGGACTGCACGGGGCAGTCGGCGATGTCCGGGAGTTCGTACGCCGTTTCACAGACCGCGCAGGTGTGGGTGGCGGTGATGTCCGCGACCTCGACGCCCGGCCCGTTCACGGGATTGGGCCGGGCCAGGTAGTACTTCCCCTTCGTCGCCCAGGCGATGAGCGGACAGAGCGTCAGCGAGAGCCCGGCCGCGATGAAGGTCGAGAAGGCCTCCGCGTACGTACCGAACAACCCGAAGAAGGCGAGGATCGAGACGGTCGAGGCGATCACCATCGACCCGAATCCCGCCGGGTTCACCGCGTACAGATAGGCCCGCTTGAACTCGATGTACGGCGGGCTCAGCCCGATCCGCTTGTTGATGACGAGGTCGGCGGCGACTGCGGCGATCCAGGCGATGCCCACGTTGGAGTAGAAGCCCAGCAGCTTGTTGAGGGCGGCGAACATGTTCATCTCCATCAGCGTCAGCGCGATGACGAGATTGAGGAAGATGTACCAGACCCGGCCGGGGTGGCGGTGGGTGATCCGGGAGAAGAAGTTCGACCAGGACAGCGAGCCGCTGTAGGCGTTGGTCACGTTGATCTTGATCTGCGACACGATCACGAAGAGCGCGGCGGCGGGCAGCGCGAAGGAGCCGAGCCAGGGCTTCAACGCCTCGATCTGCGGGGCGATCGGCTCCAGCGCGTGCGTCTTGCCGACGGCTTCCAGGGCGACGAAGGCGAGCAGCGCGCCGCCGAGCTGCTTGGCCGCGCCGATGATGACCCAACCGGGTCCGGCGGCGAGTACGGCGAGGTTCCAGCGGCGCTTGTTGGCCTCCGTCTTCGCCGGCATGAAGCGCAGATAGTCGGCCTGTTCGCCGATCTGGGCGATGAGCGAGAGCGCGACTCCGGTGCCGAGTCCGAAGCCGATCCAGGAGAAGCCCGATCCCGCCCCCTCCGTGCCGCCGAAGGAGCCGAACGCGCCCCAGGCGTCCGGTGCCTCGAAGGCGAGGACGACGAACGGCAGCACCAGGCCGATGATCCAGATCGGCTGGGTCCAGGCCTGCACCTTGGCGAGGGCGCCCATGCCGCGGAAGACGATCGGGATGACGATCAGGGTGGTGACCAGATAGCCCACCTGGACGGGCAGTCCGATGGCCTGGTGCATGGCCTGCGCCATGATCGAGCCTTCGAGGGCGAAGAAGATGAACGTGAACGACGCGTAGATCAACGAGGTCAGCGTCGAGCCGAAGTATCCGAAGCCGGCGCCCCGGGTGACCAGGTCCATGTCGAGGCCGTACTTCGCGCAGGCCCGGGCGATGGGGATGCCGGTGAGGAAGATGATCGTCGCGGCGGCCAGGATCGAGGCGAATCCGCTGGTGAAGCCGTAGGTGAAGACGATCGAGGCGCCGATCGCGAAGTCGGCGAGGTAGGCGATGCCGCCGAGCGCGGTGCCCGCGACCATGGCGGGCGACCAGCGCCGGAAGGAGTGCGGTGCGTAGCGGAGGGAGTAGTCCTCGCGGCTCTCGTCGGCGGCGAGCTTGGCGTAACTGCGCCCCGGAGGCGGGGCGGCGGGCCCGCCCGCGAGGTCTCCCCCGGAGGCGGGCCCGGTCTTCGGTACGGCTTCGTTCGGTACGGCTGTGTTCGGTACGGCTGTGTCCGTCATCGGTGACTTCCCGTTCGTCAGTCCGGTGTGCGGGTCCGAACGGGAAGTTAGGAGCGGGACATGACAAGCCGTCATGGTCGATGATTGCCGGGCGGTTACGAGACCGGGGATGCCGTTAACTTGCCGTCACGGACCCCGGACGCACGCCTCCGGGTATCGGTCACCCGACAGGAACGGCGCTCCACGGACCGAACCGCAGGGTGGGAACGCCCCTCCCGGATCCCGGCACCCCCCGTTCGACAGGAGCCGGCCGGACCGGAGACGGTCACCGGACCGGAAGGTGGTAGGCGATCCGGTAACGGTCGGCCGGGACCACCACGTCGGCGGTCTCGACCGGACGCCCCGACGCGTAGTACGTCCGCTCGATCACCATCACCACATGGCCCGGCACCCCGCCGAGCGCCAGGAGCTCCTCCGCCAGCCCCGGGCGCGCGCCGACCTGTTCGGCCACGTTGTCCACGACGACATCGATCGCGGCCATCCGCTCCACCACCCCGCAGCCGCCCAGCGGGCCCTCCTCCGGCAGCATCACCGGCGTGCGCCCCGTGACCGCGAGGGTCTCCCAGGAGGTGGAGAGCATCATCGGCTCCCCGCCGTCCCGGAACACATAGCGCGTACGCATCACGCGGTCGCCCGGCTCGATGCCGAGCCGCTCGGCGATCTCCGGGCTCGCCCCCTCCTGTTCGCTCCGGGACTCCCAGGTCCCCCGCGCACCCTCCGCCGTCTGCTCCTGCCGGAACGGACTGGCGCCCGCCTCCGAGCGGAAGCCGGAACGGGCGATCCGGCGCGGGACCGGGCGCTCGCGCACATAGGTGCCGGAGCCGGAGCGACCCTCGACCAGCCCCTCGGCCATCAGCACCTTGCGGGCCTCCAGCGCGACGGTGTCCGAGACTCCGTACTCCTCGCGGATACGCGCCTGCGACGGCAGGCGCGTATGCGGCGGCAGCGAACCGTTGGCGATCTTCTCTCTCAGATCGCCCGCAACGCGCAGATAGGCGGGCTGCTCACCGAAAGTCACAGGCCACTCCCCAAGAGGTTGACAGACTGCAACAGCGTCGCAACCGTCGGTTCCGGACCGCAAGCACAGGCCAAAGTTTCACTCGAAGTGATGATTCGCCGACGGCGTGCGCATACCCCGCCCCTGTCCGCCAGGACTCCTCCGGCCGCTCCGGCAGCCCCACCCCTTGACCCCGTTTGGTCCAGACCAATAGTTTCCTCTCCACACAGCACGGCCACGCACCTCTCAGCACATGCCTCCGCACACGCACACAGGAACGGGCCTCATGCGTCGAAGAACCCTGTCCGGACTGGCCATTGCCGCCTGCGCCCTCTCGCTGGCAGCCACCCTCTCCCCCGCCGCCAACGCCTCCGCGGGACGCGACACGGATCGCGGGAACAACCACCAAAGCTCCGCGCCCGCCTACAAGCGCGTCGGCTATTTCACCCAATGGGGCGTCTACGGGCGCGACTTCCAGGTCAAGGACCTGGAGACGAGCGGCACGGCGGCCAGACTCACCCACATCAACTACTCGTTCGGCAACGTCGGCGCCGACGGCAAGTGCTTCACGGGCAACGTGCCCGGCGAGGCCGACGCCTGGGCCGACTACGTCCGCCCGCTGGACGCGGCCGGCTCGGTGGACGGCGTGGCCGACACCGACGACCAGGCCCTCGCGGGCAACTTCAACCAGCTGCGCGAGCTCAAGGCCAAGCACCCCGGCCTCAAGGTGATGATCTCGCTCGGCGGCTGGAGCTGGTCCACCCACTTCTCGGACGCGGCCCGCACCGCCGCCTCCCGCAAGGCCTTCGTCTCCTCGTGCATCGACCTGTACATCAAGGGCAACCTGCCGGTGGACGGGACGCGCGGCGGCGAGGGTGCCGCGGCCGGTCTCTTCGACGGCGTGGACATCGACTGGGAATGGCCGGGATCCGCCGGTGACACGGACACGGTGTACCACCCCGAGGACAAGCGGAACTTCACGGCGCTGGTGCACGAGTTCCGTACCCAGCTCGACGCGTACGCGAAGACCGGCGCCGCCTCGCGCAAGGGCGGCCACCACGGCACGAAGCCCAAGCACTACGACCTCTCGGCGTTCGTCCCCACGTCCCCCGAGAAGATCGACGCCGGCTTCGACGTCCCGCGCATCATGCGGGACTTCGACTTCGTCAACCTCCAGGGCTACGACTTCCACGTATCCGGCGAGAAGACGACGGCCCAGCAGTCCGCGCTCCGCGCGAAGGGCGACTTCAGCGTCGACCAGACCGTGCGCGACTGGCTGAAGCGCGGTGCCCCGGCCCGCAAGCTCGTCATGGGGATGCCGTTCTACGGTCAGGGCTGGACCGGTGTGACCGGCGGCGGCGACGGCCTCGGCCAGCCCGCCACGGCCCCCGCACCCGCCACCTGGGCGGCCGGTTACGAGGACTACAAGGCCCTGAAGAAACTGGCCGAATCCGGTACGTACAAGGTCCACCGCAACGTCCGTGACGGCAGCGCCTGGCTGTTCGACGGCACCACGCTGTGGACGTACGACGACCCGCAGGTCCTGCGCACCAAGACCGCCTACATCCGCGACCACCGGCTCGGCGGCGCGATGTTCTGGTCGCTGGACGGGGACACGGAGGACGGCGAGCTGATGGCCGCCGTCGACCGCGGACTCTCCCGGCGATAGGCACGCCCCTTCCGGGGCGGCCGCGACACCGCGGCCGCCCCGGACTCCGCACCGCCACCGCGGCTGGCATGCTGGCCGCCATGGCCACCACCTATCGCTGCCCCCAGGACGGCACCCGTGCCGACGTCACCTCGCTGACCTGGTGCTGCCCGGTCTGCCGCGGCCCGTGGGACCTGGACTTCGAACCCACGGGCCCGCTGCGCGCCGGCGAACTGCCCGGCCGGGTCAACTCCCTGTGGCGGTACGAGGAGGTCCTGCCGCTCTCCTCCCCCGCGACCACCCTCGGCGAGGGCCGCACCCCGCTCGTGCCGCTCACCGCCACGGTCTCGGCCAAACTCGACTTCCTCATGCCGACGCTCTCCTTCAAGGACCGCGGTGCGGTGATGCTCGCCGAACTGGCCCGCCGCCTCGCCCCCGAGCGCGTCGTCGCGGACAGCAGCGGCAACGCGGGCACGGCCGTCGCCGCGTACTGCGCCCGCGCCGCACTGCCCTGCACCGTGTACGTCCCCGAGGGCACGTCCGCGAAGAAGACCGAGCAGATCCGGGCCCACGGCGCCCGGCTGGAGATCGTCCCCGGGGACCGCGAGGCGACCGCCCGCGCGGCCCGCACCGCCGCCGACGCACCCGGCACCTTCTACGCCTCGCACGTCTTCAACCCGTACTTCCTGCACGGCACGAAGACCTATGTGTACGAGCTCTGGGAGGACCTCGGCGGCCGGCTCCCCGACGCCATCGCCGTACCGGTCGGCAACGGCACACTGCTCCTCGGCGCGGCCCTGGCCACCGCCGAGCTCCTCGCCCAGGGCCTGATCGACACCCGCCCCGCGCTGGTCGCCGTCCAGGCCGAGGCCGTGTCCCCGCTGGCCGCGGCCTTCCACGCCGGGGCCGAGGACCTCCTCGGCGTCACTGCCGACGCCGCCACCTCCCCCACCCTCGCCGAGGGCATCGCCATCCCGCGCCCGCCGCGCGCCCGGTCGATCCTGGCGGCGGTGCGGGAGTCGGGCGGCACCTTCCTGACCGTGACCGAGGATCAGATCCGCACCGCACAGCGGGATCTGGCCACCCGCGGCTTCTACGTGGAGACGACGGGCGTGGCCTGCTGGGCGGCGGTGGGCGGCTGGACGGACCGCAGCGTCGTCGTACCGCTGTGCGGCGCGGGTCTCAAGACGGGGCTCGCGGACTGAGCGTCCGCGCTCCCGCGTCAGCCGTTCACCCGCGCGCCGTGCCCCGCCGCACGGCGCGCGTTTCCCTACGTTCGTACCGTGAGCCCTTCGCGTACCACTCTCCTCACGTCCCTCGTCGCCTGCGCCCTGATCGCGTCGGCGCCCCTGCCACCCGTCGCGTACGCCGCCGATCAGCGGCCGTCCGCCCCGGCGGCCGTGGCCTGCGGCCGGGACACGGACCCCGCCTGGGCCCTGACGTCCACGACGTTCGGCGAGGCCGCCGGCTACGACCCCTACGTCGGCAACGGCTACCTGGGGCACCGCGTACCGGCCGCGGGTGCCGGGTACGCCGAGCGCGAGGAGAAGACCGGCTGGCCGCTGTTCACCCCGCGCTACGACGGGGCGTTCGTCTCCGGGCTCTTCGGCCGCGAGAAGGACCTGGCGGCGGGCCGCGAGGTGGCCGCCGCGCTGCCGAGCTGGACCAACCTCGATGTGCGGGTGGGCAAGGAGACATACGGCTCCGCCACCCCGGCCGGCCGGATCTCCCGGTACCGCCAGACGGTGTTCCTGCGGTGCGGACTGGTGCGCACGTCACTGCGGTGGACCACGGCCGACGGCCGCGCGACGGACCTGACGTACGAGGTGCTGGCCGACCGCGCCGAGGTCAACACCGGTGCCGTGCGGCTGCGGATGACCCCGCACTGGACCGGCACCGCGACGGTCACCGGCCGGCTCGACCCGCGCGGCGCACGCCGGATCGACCTGGAGGACGACGGGACGTTCCGCACCCGGGGCACGGGGACGGCGGGCGCGATCGTCCAGACGATGCGCCCGGCGGGCGCGAACGGGCAGGCGTCCCGGGTGACCGCGGGGCGCACGTACACGTATCTGAAGTACGTCGGGGTGGACACCGCGCTCACCTCACGCGCCCCGCGCACCACCGCGCGCGAGGCGTCCCGGGACGCGGCGAGGCGCGGCTGGCCCGCCGTACTCGCCGAGAACGCCGCCGTCTGGCGCCGCGACTGGGCCGCCGACGTGTCCGTGCCGGGCAGTCCCGATCTGCAGAAGTGGCTGCGCTCCGCCCAGTACGGACTCCTCGCCTCCACCCGCACCGGTTCCCGCGACAGCATCGCTCCGGCCGGGCTGACCAGTGACAACTACGCGGGCATGGTCTTCTGGGACGCGGAGACCTGGATGTACCCGGGACTGCTCGCCACCCGTCCCGAACTGGCCCGTTCGGTGGTCGAGTACCGCTACCGGACGCGCGACGAGGCCCGTACGAACGCGGAGAAGCTCGGCTTCAAGGGGCTGTTCTACCCGTGGACGAGCGCGAGCAAGGGCAATCTCTGGTCCGAGTGCCAGAGCTGGAACCCGCCGCACTGCGTGACCCAGAACCACCTCCAGGGCGATGTCTCGCTGGCCGTCTGGCAGTACTACCTGGCCACCGGCGACCGCGACTGGCTGGCCGGCCACGGCTGGCAGATGCTCCAGGGCATCGCCGACTTCTGGGCCTCGCGCGCCACCGCGAACGACGACGGCAGCTACTCGGTGAAGGAGGTCGCGGGGCCTGACGAATACAGCAACGGCGTCACCGACGGGGTGTTCACCAACGCCGTCGCGGCCACCGCCCTGCGCAACGCCACCCGCGCGGCGCAGCTCCTCGGGCACCCCGCTCCGGACGAGTGGAAGGAGGTCGCCGACGGTCTGCGCATCCCGTACGACCCGGAACGCAAGCTCTACCTCCAGTACGCGGGCTACGACGGCTCGACGATCAAGCAGGCCGACACGGTCCTGCTGATCTACCCCCTGGAATGGCCGATGGAGCCGGGTGCGGCCGCCTCGACGCTCGACTACTACGCGGCGCACACCGATCCGGACGGCCCGGCGATGACGGACTCGGTGCACGCGATCGACGCGGCCGCGATCGGGGAGCCGGGCTGTGCCACGTATACCTATCTCCAGCGTGCGGTGCGCCCGTTCATGCGCGGCCCGTACGCCGTCTTCAGTGAGGCGCGCGGCGCGAAGGCCGGCGCCCAGGACCCTCTCTCCGGTTTCCCGGCCGAGGACTTCCTCACCGGCAAGGGCGGTTTCCTCCAGGTGTTCACGCACGGGCTGACGGGGCTGCGGCTGCGGGAGGACGGGGTGCGCCTGGACCCGATGCTGCCGCCGCAGCTGCGTGAGGGAGTCAAGCTGACGGGGCTGCACTATCAGGGGCGTACGTACGACATCGCGATCGGCCCCCGCACGACGGAGGTCCGGCTGACGTCGGGCGCCCCCTTCACCCTCCACACCCCGTCGGGTCCCCGCTCCCTGTCCACCACCCTCACTCTCCCCACGCGCCGCCCGGACCTGACCCCGACCACCGACGCGGCGCGCTGCCGCCCGGCGACGGCGACGTCCGAGACACCCGGCCTGTACGCGGCGGCGGCGGTGGACGGCAGCCCGGCGACGGCGTGGTCGCCGGACGGGGAGACGGGCTCACTGACGGTGGATCTGGGGCGGGCGGCCCCGGTGACGGGATTCGCGCCCGAGTGGACGGACGTACCCCCCGCCTCGCACCGCCTGGAGACCTCGGCCGACGGCAGGAACTGGCAGCCGTACCGGGCGGGGGCGGTGGCCCGCGAGGTGCGGGTGACGGTCGTTTCGGCGGATGCGGCCGAACCCACGGGCGTACGGGAACTGAAGGTCACGCGGTCTTAGGACGGGCGCGGCGGACCTCGGCCGGCCGTCGGCGCGCTGCCGGCCGGCCGAGCAGGATTCCGCCCAGCACGAGGACGAGCCCGCAGATCTGCCGGAGGGTGAGCGACTCCCCGGCGATCACCGTGCCGAGGAGCACTCCGGTCACCGGGTTGAGCAGCCCGACCAGGCCGACCGTCGCGGCGGGCAGATGGCGCAGTCCGGCGAACCAGGCGGCGAAGGCGAGAGCGGTCGCCACCACGGTGACGTACCCGAACCCGAGGACGGCCGGCCCGTCGAGCGCGGGCGGCGCGCCTTCCACGGCCGCGGCGAGGGGCAGCAGGAGCAGGCCACCGGCGATCAGCTGCCAGGAGGTGGAGGCAAGGATGTCGGTCCCGGCGCCCCAGCGCTTGGTGAGGATGTAGCCGAGGGACGACATCGTCAGGGCGGCGACCGAGGCGAGCACCCCGCGGACGTCGGCCTGGACGGTCCCGGTCAGCAGCATGAGGCACACCCCGCCGATACCGGCTGCCGCCCCCAGCAGGGGCAGCAGCCCCGGCCGCTCGGCCACGAGCGCCCAGGCGATCAGCATCATGGCCACCGGTGAGGCGGCCATGATCGTCGAGGCGGTGCTGGTCGGGAGCAGCTGCGCGGCGACGTACACGAGGGCGAAGAAGCCGCCCATGTTCAGGACGCCGAGGACCACGGCCTTCCACCACCAGGAGCCGTGGGGGCGTCGGCGGGAGACTGCCAGGAGCAGCAGCCCGGCGGGCAGGGCCCTGATGGCGGCTCCGTAGAGCGGGGTCTCGGCGGGCAGGTAGGCGTGGGTGACGTAGTAGTTCGTCCCCCAGGCCACCGGGGCGATCGCCGTGATCAGCACCCACCGCAAAGTAGCTTCCATGGAAGCTACAGTACCGGAAATATCTTCCCTGGAAGCTACAATGGGGCCATGCCGGATTCCACCACCCCCCAGCCCCTGGACCACGTGGCCCGCATCCAGGCCGAGTGGGCCCGCGAGCGCCCGGATCTCGACGTGCGCCCCCAGGGCGTGATCGGCCGCCTGCACCGGCTGGCCGGGCTGCTCACGGAGGAACTGTGCGTGGTGTACCGCCGGTTCGGCCTGAGCGAGGGCGAGTTCGACGTACTGGCCGCGCTGCGCCGGGCCGGGGAGCCGTTCGAGCGGGCCCCCGGCGAACTGGCCGCGCACACCATGGTGACCACCGGTGCGATGACCAAGCGCATCGACCGTCTTGAGCGCTCCGGCCTGGTCACCCGCCGCCGGGCGGCAGGCGACGGCCGTGCCCGCGTGGTCGCCCTCACCCCCGCCGGCCGTGACCTGATCGACCGGGCCTTCACCGAGCACATGCGCAACGAACGCCGCCTCCTCTCCACCCTGACCGGCGACGAGGCGGCGGCACTTGAGCCGCTGCTGACGGTGTGGCTGGAGCGGGTGGAGCCACCACAGGGGGAATGAGCACGGGCCGGCCGGCGTCGGCCGCGTACGAATCCCAAAGGATGACCAACCACTCGATACGCCTTGAACCGCACAGAACGTGAACTGCACGGCGTGGAAGCCCGCGCTCCACAGCCGGTGTTGCGGCCAAGATTGGTCCGATCACGCCAAGATTCAGTAACAGAGTCATCTGATAACTTAAATCGAGATCCCGAGCCGGAATGGAGGTACGAGGGGCAGGTCCGACCCTGAACCGGTCGAGGGCATCCCTCAGATCACAATGCTGCAAGTGCGCAAGCTCGAGCGTTACAAGGACGATCAGGGAAACGAGATCGTCTACGACGGAGAGATCCGTGCGGAAAAGATCGATATCCGCTTCAAGGGGTCGAACAACAGACTCGTCATCAGTCCCAAAGCGGATATCCAGGACCTACTCGTCACCTTCACGGGAGACAACGGTCAGATAGACATCGAGCAGACCACGAAGAAGCGCGCAGGCCTCCGCTTCGAACTGCGCTGCGGGCACAAGTCCCAGATCCGGATCGGCGAGAACGTGGGCTGCGCGGGCCGCACCTTCATCTCCGCCGTCGAAGGCGTGTCCGTGTCGATCGGTGCCGACGTGATGTTCGCCAAGAACATCGAGGTGCGCGGCGACGACACCCACCCGATCTTCGACGTGCGCACCGAGAAGCGCGTGAACCCGTCCCAGTCGATCGTCGTGGGCGAGCACGTCTGGATCGCGAAGCACGCGGTCGTGATGGGCGGCGTCACCATCGGCAGCGGCTCGGTGATCGGCTTCCGCAGCGTCGTCACGAAGTCCATCCCCAACAACTGCACCGCGGTGGGGTCACCGGCGCGAGTGGTGCGGCGGAACATCGCCTGGGAGCGGCCCGAGGTCGTCGGGCGCCAGCCCAATGAGCTGTATCCGCGCAAGGGCGAGAAGTCCACGCAGTACTGGAATCCCACCGAGGACGACGGTGGTTCGGAGAAGATCGTGGTGCGGCCGAAGCCCAAGGGGCAGCAGCAGCGGCGACTGGTCCGTTTCCTTCCGGCTTCGGTCCGGCGGCTGGCCAGGAAAATTCGATCTTCCTGAAGCGCCCGCTTTCGGCAATTCAGCGAAATTGCACCACATTGCCACATTGCCTCGGGCCCGGACGAAAGTCCGGGCCCGAGGCAATGTGCGTGCTGGTGTTTCTGTCGATCCGTGCCGGTGGCGTGCCCCGACGGCGGATTCGCTAGAGCGCCGGGGCGCTCGACTCCAGATGGGTCACCATACGGTTCAGCCCGGTCGGCAGATCGACCACCGGGTTCCAGCCGAGAGCGGTGAGCCGCGTGCTGTCCAGGCCCTGCTTCTTGGTCAGGCTGTAGGCGCGCGCGTCGGACTCGTTGGTGAAGCGGAGCTGCTGCCCACGCTCCGGGCGCACCTCGGTGAAGAGCTCCGCCAGCCGCCGGATCGAGACCAGACCGGCCGGGTCCGCGACGTTGTAGGCGACCTGGTCACCGCGGAGCAGCGTGTAGAACAGCCCCGCGATGGCGTCGGCCACGTAGGTGTAGGTCCGTACGCCGGAACCGTCGCTGTTGAGCACGATGTCCTTGCCGGCCACCACGTTCGCCGCGAAGTCGGCCTGCACCCGGCCGTCGTCCAGCGCCATTCCCGGCCCGTAGACGTGACCGAACCTGACGACGTGGCTCTCGATGCCGTACTGCGCCTGGTAGGTCGCGCAGATCGTCTCCGCCGCGCGCTTCCCCTCGGCGTAGCAGGCCCGCGGGTTGAGGATGTCGAACCCGCCGTAGCTCTGCTCGTCGATGAGCTCGGTCTCCGGGGCCTGGGCGCCGTAGACCTCCGCCGAGGACATCAGCAGGAATCCGCGGCTGGCCTTCTCCACACAGAGGTCGAGCAGGTTGAACGTGCCCAGCAGGTTCGCCTTGATCGTCATGACCGGCGCACTGCCGTGCAGGGCGGGCCGTGCGGCGCTCGCTCCGTGGATCACGTAGTCGACGGGGCCGGGCAGCTCCAGCGGAGCCGACACGTCCTGGACGACGAGGTTGAAGTCCGGACGGTCGAGCACGTCCGCGAGCAGCCGCCTGGCCTTCTCCTCGTTCCGCACCAGGCCGTGCACGGTGATACCCGCGCCGTGCCGGTCGTTCAGTGCGAGGAGGGTGTAGACGACGTACGACGGCAGCATGCCGCTCGCGCCGGTGACCAGCACGGTGCGGCCGGAAAGCTCGCTCCACGGCAGGTCGCGGTCAAGGATCTCGTCGAGGTCGTGCGCCACGACCGGGCTGGAGACGGTGGTCAATGGAATCACGTACCCACGATCTGCTGGTTCTCAAGGATCTCGAAGAACGTCCGGCAGAGGTAGAAGTCCTCGGCCGTCGTGATCTTGATGTTCGAGCGCGGGCCGACCACGCGGTAGATCTTGCGGCCGTACTTGTGCATGAGGGAGCACGAGTCGATGGTGTCGTGCTCGTCCTCGGCGACCGCACGCTCGTACAGCGAGAGGATCTCGCCGAGCCGGAAGCTCTGCGGGGCCTGCGCGGCGTAGATGTGGTCGCGCGGGATCACGTCGTCGATGTGGTCGTGCTCGCTCGACACCACGGTCTCGTTGAACTTGGTGCACGTGATGGCCGAGCCGTGCTCCTGGACCATCTCGATGTTGGCGCTGATCAGCTTCGCGTCGATCAGCGGCCGCACGCCGTCATGGATCAGTACGACGGTGTCGTCGGGGCATTCCGCGGCAACCGTCGAGAGCGCCTTGTGCCGCGACTCCTGACCGGTCTTGCCGCCGTCGATGATCCACTTGACCTTCTGGATCTCGTACCGCTTCAGCAGCTTCTCCATGTACTCGCGGTACTCGGCGAGTATCGCGATGGCGATGCTGTCTATCTCGGGGTGCGCCTCGAAGTGCTCGAGGGTGTGGATGATGATCGGCTTGCCGTTGACCTCCAGGAACTGCTTCGGGAGGGCGCGGGAGTTCATCCTGGAACCGATACCGCCGGCAAAAAGCAAAGCAACGTTCATTGTGTCTATTCCTCCGACTGGTCGCTGAGCGGCTGGTCAGCCACCGTCGTGTCGTCCTGAACGGGGTCGAGCCAGCGGTGCTGGCCGCCCGTGTCCCTGCCACCGTGATCTCCGACCACCAGCCAGTCGATCACGCGGTCCGCCGAGTTGGTGTCGACGTAGTCGAAGTTCTCCCGACGGAACTCCTCGACCTTCGAAAGGTCGAAGTCCTCGTCCTGGAGGGCCTTGAGCAAATCGTCGAAGGTCACGCAGATCGTGCCGGGGGCGACGGAGTCGTAGTCCCGGTGGAATCCGCGGATCACCGAATACGTGTCCTTGTCGTACGCGAAGAACAGGATCGGCTTGTCGAGCAGCGTGTACTCGTAGATCACCGACGAGTAGTCCGTGACGAGGACATCGGTCACGTGCAGCAGGTCGTTCGTGTCGGGGTACGACGCGAAGTTCAGCAGCCGGTCCGAGTACTCGTCGGGGATCGGCGGGGCCTCCGTGATGAAGTGGTGCATCCGGAAGAGCACGACGTACTTGTCGCCGCAGACCTCGTAGAGCTTCTCCCAGTCGATGCGGTCGTAGTCGTAGTGCGCGTCCCCGATGCTCTTCCCGCGGAAGGTCGGCGCGAACAGCACGACCTTCTTGCCCTGGAGCTGCGGGTAGGACGCGGCGAAGTCGTCCTTGACCTTCTGGGAGTGCTCCTCGTTGAGGAACGTGTCGATGCGCGGCAGACCGGTCGGCACGACCGCCGACTCCTCGATGCCGAACGCCTCGGCGTACACCGGCACCAGGTGCTCGGACCCGGTGATGACGTAGGTGTACTTGCGGTGGGCGTTGGACAGCTTCGGCGAACCGTACTTTCCGAACCGGCTGTATCCGACGGCCTTGAATCCGCTTCCGGCGTGCCAGAGCTGGATGATCTTCGTTTCCGGCGAAATGCTCAGATTCCCGAGGAGCCCGAAGTAGTCGTCCATCAGGACGGTGTCCGACGTCGCCAGACGGTAGATGAGGCGGAGCGTGCTCCACTTGTTCGCCGTGGCCGGTATTCGGAACGAGTGGCTGAACTCGTACTTCTTGTCGAGGTCCCGCTCGATCATCCGGTCATGGACGCGGGCCAGGTTGCCGCCGAGGCCGGTACGCATTTCGGAGGCGAAAAGGATTCGGTTGCCACGCGGCGGGTTCAGCCGGCGCGCGGTCCAGTAGAAGCGCTGAGCGATCTTACGGCGACGGGCCCGCGGGAATACCTTCAGCCCTATTCGCTTGCCGATCGGCTTCTTCTTCGCCGGCTTCTTGCCCGGCCCCGCGCTGCGGAACAACTGGTACGTCCGCATAAGGAAGTCGGGACTGTCCAAGTCATCCGAGATCCCGAACGCGATGACGTAGACAGAGCGGTTGCGGTCATAGAGGAAGGTGCGGGAACAGTCGTCGAGCTCGTCCGTCGCCGTGAGGTCGAAGCCGGCGGCGGGCAGTCGCTCCTCACCGATCACCGGGACGATCCGCCACGTGCCGTTGGGCACCTGGCGCCGGTTCTCGAAGTTGGTGACGTTGATCTCCAGGCGATACTGTTCGGCGTCGATCTGCCGAGAGTTCACCGGGAATTCGCGCTCGTTGTCAACAATCAGGAAGCGGAGAGCACTAGGATCTCCATTGAAGTCCGAGACCGTCACATCGAGCGTGAGGTGCACACGCTCCCAGGAAATCGCCGCTATTGAGCAGCCCGCCATCGTCATCCTTCCGTTCGTGAACCGTCGTGCCTTCTACGGAGGCATGCGCGACGGCTACGGAGCCTGCCGGCGTCAGATGTGACGGTTGCCGGAGCATAGCTTACCGACTCTCGCCACCTCAAAAACGAGACGGCGGCAACGGCCTCACAGCCGTGGCCGAACGCACCCATCCGGACCTTCCCTCACAGCCCTCTCATCTGCGCCGCTGCCCTTCGCCACTCGGCGGTCCGGACCCCGCGGACAACACCTACTGGTGCGACGCCGGCGGCCCGACTACGGCTATAAACCCGGATAAACCCCCAGTACCTTACTGCGGACAACAGTTGCCCCCTCCCGGACAACACCTTCCGCGATTTCGCACCGTAGCGAGACGAATACTCTTCGCAGTGCGTATTTTTCCCGCACCCGGCTTTGAAGCCCGTCGGAGGGCGGGCCGGCCGACGGCATTCACCGCAGCCGAGGAAGCACATCCACCCGGCCAACGGCTCCCGCCGAACCGCTCGCCGGGACCTTCAGCTCCTCCATGTCGCACCAGCTCAAAGGCGCAGCGCGCGTCATTCGGCCCGCTCTCCGAGACGGGACCCACCTACGCCTGGCACAACACCCCGGGTGACGACATGCCCCTCTCCCGCACAAGCCGCCGCCGAGGACGCCTCACTCGGCAGGCATGAACTCCGCCACATCCGCGGCGTGGTGGAGTTCACACGACGCGGCGGGACCACCCGAACCGCTGCGACCCGGTGAAGCGGGCCGCACTCCCCGTACGCCCCCAGAACGCCGGCCCACGTCGACATGACACCCGGCACGGGCGGGCAGCCGGTGCCGGGGCGGCCACGCCGGGGCACGCGTCCGCGTCGAAGTCGGGCACGGGAGCCGACAGGGGGCCGGCCCACCCGGCGCTGATCCAGCACCAACGGGGTTCACCCAGCGCATCAGGCCGCGGCGACGCACCCGGACCGCGCCGCTTCAACGTTGTGTACACATAGCACACTCGGTACACTTGGGCGCATGACGCAGCCCTTGCCCATAGAGTCCATCCGCGATGTGCGCGCACACCTGGCCGAGGTCGTGGAGCGGGCCGACCGGGACGACGTACCCACCGTGATCACACGTCGCGGCAAGGAGGTCGCCGCCGTCGTGTCCATCGAGGTACTTCGGAAGTACCAGGAGTGGGAAGAGCGCGAGATCAACCGGATCATCGACGCGCGCATGGCGAATCCGGCAGCGGGCATCCCGCTTGAGGACATCATGCGGGAGACGCTGACGCGCAATGAGTGACTACCGCACCGTCTTCCGGCCCGAGGCCCAGTCGGAGCTGCGCAAGATCCCCCGCGACATGGCGCTCCGGATCCTGGCCAAGCTGACCGAGTTGGAAGGCGACCCCCTCGGCTTCAACACCACCGCACTCGTGTCCCAGCCGGAACGCCGCCGCCTACGAGTGGGTGACTACCGTGTCGTCTACACGATCGACAACGGTGAACTGGTGGTGTGGGTCGTACACATCGGGCATCGCTCCACCGTGTACGACGCCTGACCCTGACGCAGGGACTCCTTTCCACGATCGGGCAGAATCCGCAGGCGCCGGCGGCGCCCCTGTCCGCACCGGCCGTGCCGGGTTGTCAGTCACGGCTGTTTTCATGGCGCCATGAGCACTGTGCATGAGATCGCCGTCCTCCTCCCTGACCCCGACGACCTACGCGCCCACCTGAGCGCGTTGGCCGTCCTGGAGGCCGCGATCGCCGATGATCCGCAGTTCTGCCACTACGCCTTCGACGCCACCTGGGGCCCCGGCGAGGAAGCGGCCTTGATGGACAACGGCTCGGGGGACGACTTCTCCGTCCTCTTCGCGCCGGCCGGCGTGCTCATACGAGGTTTCGACCACGAGTCGCGGATGAGCCCGTACGCGACGGACGACGGGCAGGTCCGGGACGGAGTCATCGACGAAGTACCCGCCGCACTGCGCCCGCTCCTGGACGAACCCGCCTTCTGCGATGAGGACATCGACGCCCCTCGGGTCACCGCCTGCCTGTGGCGGGAGACCGGCGACACTGTCTGGCGCACCGGCTCGGCCATCGCCTTCCCGCCCGGCAGCGAGGACCCGGACGGCTCCGGCCTCCTCTTCCAACTCCTCGCCGACCGCTCTCCCGAGGCCGTCCAGGCACACTTCGAGGACTACTACGAGCGCCCCGTACCCCTAGAAGCCATCCGCCACGTCCTCGCCGGGCACCCCCTCACCTCTGCGATCGCCGCGGCCCTCAACCCGGCCGCCCTCTCGGACGACGCCTTGTTCCGCCGGATCGCCGCGCATCCCGCGGCCGCCGCCTACCTGGCCTGCGACGGCGAGTTCGACCTCGCCCGCACCGACCCGATCGTGGCGATCGCCCTGCCCAACGGCCTCCCGGCGGAGCCCGTCGCCGGCTGCAACGCGGGCGGCACCCACTACCTCTGTGGCCCGGCGTCCCCCGGAGACCCCCGCCCGGTCCTCTACACCGACTCCGAGGGCCGGGCCACCCTGATCGCCGATTGATGCGCCGCCCGACCCCGTCCCGGGTCTACAACCCGATCGGCGGCCGGCCGGCCAAGCATGGCGGCGAGTTCGTGTTCGGGGACCCCGGAACCTGGGGCGTCGAACAGGCGGTCACCACTACTGCCACCCGCCGCTACGGCACCGCCGTCGCCCAGGCGTGGGACCGGCTCCACCCTCGGCTGACCCGCCGCGCGGCCTGGCTGGACCACGACGGGCCGCTGCCGGTCATCGAGGGCACCGTGATCCGCCTGGCGGTCGAGACGTTACCCAGCGGCGGGGTGAACCGGCCGGTCTGGCTCTGGTGGTCGAGCACCGGCGCCACCCCGGCCGACGTCGACCACTGCTGGCAGTCCTTTCTTCGCCGTTTCGACCTGGAGCACACCTTCCGCCTGCTCAAGCAGGCCCTCGGCTGGACCCGGCCCCGCCTGCTCGACTCCCAAGCGGCCGACCGCTGGACCTGGCTGGTCCTCGCCGCCCACACCCAGCTCCGCCTCGCCCGCCCGCTCGTCGCCGACCTCCGCCGCCCCTGGGAGCGCCCGGCGGAACCGAACAAACTCACCCCCGCGCGCGTCCGACGCGGGTTCAGGAACCTCCACACGAAGACCCCATCACCAGCCCGTGCACCGAAACCAACCCGGCCCGGTCCCGGCCGGCCTCGCGGCTCGAAGAACCAGCGGCCTGCACCCCGCTACGAGGTGGGCAGAGTCCTCGCTACCGGTGAGGCGTACGCCCGGCCTGTCCATCACCAGAAGGGCACCAAGCCCCGACGAGTGGAATGACCAGCCGGATCGCTTGTCTGAACCTCTCCGTATGCTGCCGCCCATGAGCATGAACGGCGAATACCTGCGCGTCACACCCGGAGAACTGACCCGAGCCCTGGAGGATCCCGAGTGGGCCTTGGACTTCGCCGCCGATGTCCAAGACCAGGAGGACGAGGAGACGGCACCAGCCGAAGCGCGGCACTTCACAACACACCAGACGTGGAACATGCTGGACTTCCTGCTGAAGCGCTCGGCCTTCCCAGTCGACATCGCGTACGGCGAAGAACTCATCCCCGAGGCCGATGACTGGGGCTACGAGCCGCCGCGATACCTGACCACCAAACGAGTGCGGCTGGCCGCCGAGAAGCTGAGTCAGCTGACCTACGACGAGCTGATACACGGTGTCGATCACGCCGAACTCGCCGCAGCTGAGATCTATCCTCAGATCTGGGACTCACCGACCTCACTGGAATGGGGCCGCGACCTGTTCCCCGCTCTGACGGAGTTCTTCCAAGCCGCCGCCTCCGCGGATCACGCCATAGTGATCTGGCTCGACTGACGTCGCCTGCGGCCGGGATGTTAAACGACAAGCTCAAGAGATGTCCACAAACGCGGGCAGACCCCAGAGCCTGATCTCACCCCCGCGTGCGCCCTCGTGGGTACGTGTTGAGCCGCGGCCTCATTCGCCGGTGAGGTCCTTCACATACCGGTGGGCCGGCACCAGCACGGGTCCGTCCAGGCCGGGTGCCTGATGATCGAAGAGGCCCTCGTCCTGCCAGCCCTGGCGTACGTAGAAGCGGCGGGCACGGGCGTTGCCGGCCACGACGGCGAGCCAGGCCCGCCGGTAGCCGGCCGTCGCAACCCGATCCTCAGCGGCGGACAACAGGGCGGAAGCGACGGCCGTGCCACGGTGAGCGGCACCGACGTAGACCTGCTCGACCTCGTCACCGGCCACCATGATGAAGCCCGCCACCTGACCGCCCACCACGGCGACGACTGTGTCCTTGACGCGTTGTGCGGCACGTACGTCGAAGGAGTTGCGGGGACGGGCTTCGACCAGGGCGTCGGGCACGTTGCCCCGGTGGCCGTCACCCCATCCGTGGTACCAGATGTCGGCGACCGACTCGGCGTCGCCAGGACGTGCGGGCCTCAGCTCCAGGGGGCGAGTATCGCTGCTCATGGGGTCACCCAACCACATGCACCTCCCGAATACCGCTTCCCTTTCACGGCAGTTGGGACCGCGCTGAGCCGCTCAGGAAGCCCACGGCGTGAGCAGCCGCACGTCGCAGCTCAGAAGGATTTCTGCGCCTGTCCGACGTGTTCTCGGGGCGCCCGATTCTTGGCCGGTACGCGGTCGATGATCCAGATGTTGCGACCCCAGTCGGCCAGGAATGCCCAGAGCGATTCCGATTGAAATACGCTCCGCTCCCGGGCCCCCGTCCTCGTACTGACCTCGGACCGCGACGACTGGTCGAAACTGTGCGGCGACCGCGTACAGATCAAGGACGTCTGACCACAGCGCCTACTCAGGTGAATCCACCTGCTGATCGACCGCTGCTTCGTAGAAGGCATCCGCAAGGCCGTCCGCGCCCGCGGACACTTCCCCACGGAACAGGCCGCCCTTAAATGTGTCTACCTCGCGGTCATGAGCCTGGACCCGACCGGCACCGGCGCGAAGCGCTGGACCAGGCGATGGAAGCCGGCACTCCAGGCTTTCGACATCGCCTTCGAAGGCCAGCTCACCGCAGCACAGCAGTAACAACCAACCCTTGAGTTACACCACTCGCTGTACAGACCCTCCCAGCACGGTACGGATGACCAGGGATGACGACAGGTGACGAGGGGTCAGATATCCCCGCACCACCCCAGCACGGGAAGAAGCCAAGGGCCCGACTCCGAAGAGTCGAGCCCTGTCCGACCTGGGCGTTTGCCAGATCAGCAACGTGGTGATAATTCAGCCGCTACACGTTGAAGCGGAATGTCTGCAGTCCGATCCTGACCTGCGAAGGAGCCCCATCCAGGGCCCTGACCAGCCATTTCTCCGTTGGCTCGCGTTGGCCTGCGACGGGCGCTTACGGGTGTCCTGCGGACTCTCTGCGGACCGGACGGATACCCGTCCGCACAGTCCGCGCGGCCACGACCATCTACACCCAGAAACTTACGACCACCGGTAGCATGGGCACCATGAGCAGTAGCAAGAAGTACTCGATCAGCCTGCCCGAGGACCTCGCCGAAGCCGCACGCGCCCACGTCGGGCCCGGCGGTTTCTCCTCCTACGTCGCCGAAGCCCTCGAACAACGGGTCGCCATGGACAAGCTCCGGGAGATCGTCGCCGACTTCGCGACCGACAATGACGAGCTCACCCGCGAGGAGGTCGAAGCCGCCCGCGCGCTGCTGCGCCATGACCACCGGCAGGTCGGCGGGGCCGCAGCCTGATGCCCGGCACCCTACTGCTCGACAGCGAAGGCCTCTCCAAGCTCTACCGCAAGGACCGCACCGTCATGGCCCTGATCCAAGCGGCATCGGAGGAAGGCATCCGCGTGGCCACAAGCGCCATGACCACCCTCGAGGCCGACTACGAGCGCATTCACCCCGCCCGGATCAAGTGGGTCCTCTCCCGCGTCGACGTTCACGACGTCACCAAGGAGATCACCGATCAGGCCGCAGCCCTCCTGCGCAGCCACCGCCTCCAGGGCCACAAGTACGCCATCGACGCCGCCTTCGCCGTCATCGCCCGCACCGCACCCCAGCCGGTCACCGTCCTGACCTCAGATCCCGAGGACCTGACGCTCCTGTGCGGCCCCGCCGTAGAGGTCGTCAAAGTCTGAACGCCGACCGCAGTCGCACCAACCAGACCCGTCACCAACACCTCAGCGCTTCGCGACACAAGGACTCCACGCGGACGTACACCTGCGCCCGACCCACCAACAAGCGGGCCGGGCACATCTCTTGACTGCCCGTCAGACGTTGAAGCGGAACTCCACCACGTCCCCGTCCTGCATGACGTAGTCCTTGCCCTCCATGCGCGCCTTGCCCTTGGCGCGGGCCTCGGCGACCGATCCCGTCTCGACCAGGTCGTCGAAGGAGATGATCTCCGCCTTGATGAAGCCCTTCTGGAAGTCGGTGTGGATCACACCGGCCGCCTCGGGGGCCGTGGCGCCCTTCTTGATCGTCCAGGCGCGGGTCTCCTTCGGGCCTGCCGTGAGGTAGGTCTGCAGGCCCAGGGTGTCGAAGCCGACGCGGCCGAGCGTGGCGAGGCCGGGCTCCTCCTGGCCCATCGACTGGAGGAGTTCCAGGGCCTCGTCGTCGTCGAGCTCGATCAGCTCGGACTCGATCTTGGCGTTGAGGAAGATGGCCTCGGCGGGGGCGACCAGGGCGCGCTGCTCGTTCTTGAAGTCCTCGTCGACCAGCTCGTCCTCGTCGACGTTGAAGACGTAGAGGAAGGGCTTGGTGGTGAGCAGGTGCAGCTCGTGGAGCAGGCGGCCCTTCTCGGTGCCGGCGGTGATGCCCGCGTGGAAGAGGGTGTCGCCCGCTTCCAGGATCTTCTGGGCCTCCTCGACCGCGGCCAGGACGGCGACCTTCTCCTTCTGGAGGCGGGCCTCCTTCTGGAGACGGGGGACGGCCTTCTCGACGGACTGGAGGTCGGCGAGGATCAGCTCGGTGTTGATCGTCTCGATGTCGTCCTTGGGCGAGACCTTGCCGTCGACGTGGACGACGTTCTCGTCCTTGAAGGCGCGGATGACCTGGCAGATCGCGTCCGACTCGCGGATGTTCGCGAGGAACTTGTTGCCCAGGCCCTCGCCCTCGCTCGCGCCGCGCACGATGCCCGCGATGTCGACGAAGTCGACCGTCGCCGGGAGCAGCTTCTGGGAGCCGAAGATCTTCGCGAGCGTGTTCAGCCGCGGGTCGGGGACGCCGACGACGCCGACGTTCGGCTCGATCGTGGCGAACGGGTAGTTGGCCGCCAGCACGTCGTTCTTGGTCAGGGCGTTGAAAAGGGTCGACTTGCCGACATTCGGCAGACCGACGATTCCGATCGTGAGCGACACGGTGGCGACTTCCCTAGGGGGTGGACGGGCTCGAATGGACGTCGGGCCCGGGTGGGCCGATTCTCCAGTTTACGGGCGGGGGCGGGCGGCCGGTCACGGGTCGGGGCGGGGACGGCGCCGCCGCCCCTCCGGGGGCCGATTCGGGGGTGGATCCGGGGCGGAATCGGTTCCCGTTGGGCCGTGTGGCATCGAACTCATCGCCAAGGTCGGCCAAAGCGCGTGTCCCGCACCTGCTTCCGCCCGCCCGGCGACCTACGTTGTCCCGGTGGAGCAGCACAGGACACGTCCCCCCCAGCGCAGGCAGACCCGGCCGGCCCCCCTGTCCCCGCTCGGGACCAAGGAAGCCGGAGGATCCGAGGGATCCGTCGCCGATGGCGCGACCGTCTATCGGGTGATGAGCAGGCCGACCGGCCGGGCCCGCCCGGCGGCGCCCGCCGTGCTCGCCCTGCGGCGGCTGCCCAATCCCCGGCTGACCGGTATCGGCGCCGGGCTCTTCGCGGCCGCCGTCATGTTCGTGATCGGCTGCGCGGACTGGCTGCTGTTCGACGCCTCGTCCGCCGTGTTCGGTGTGCTGTTCCTGCCGGTCAGCGCGCTGACCGCGCTCTGGGTACGGCCCGCCGACCTGGTGACCGCACCGATCAGCGTGCCGATCGCCTTCGCCGTCGGCATCATCCCGATCTCGGGCGGCACGGGCGGCTTCGGCGGGCAGGCCATGGCCGTCGTCACCGCCCTCGCCGTCCATGCCGGCTGGCTGTACGGCGGCACGCTCGTCGCCGGGCTCATCGCGACCGTACGGAAGGTCCGGCTGATGCGGGCCCGGCAGCGGCGGATGCTGCTGGCCGCGCAGACCGCGCGGCCGGCCGGGCAGCCGTCACCGGCTCCGCGGGCACCGCAGCGGGCGCCACGGCGCCCGTCCCAGCGCTAGTCAGCGGCCTGCCGCCGCCATCGCCGCGCCCACGATGCCCGCGTTGTTCTGAAGCTCCGCGGGCACCATCTCGGCCCGCACGTGCTCGATGAGCGGCAGGAACTTCTCGGCCTTGCGGCTGACTCCGCCGCCGATGATGAACAGCTCGGGCGAGAACAGCATCTCCACATGGGCCAGGTACTTCTGTACCCGGTGCGCCCAGTGGTGCCAGCTCAGGTCCTCGTCCTCCTTGGCCTTGGTGGAGGCGTGCTTCTCCGCTTCGTGGCCGTGCAGCTCCAGATGGCCGAGCTCGGTGTTGGGCACCAGCCGGCCGTCGATGAAGAGCGCGCTGCCGATCCCCGTACCGAGCGTCAGCATGATCACCGTGCCCTTGCGGTCCCGGCCCGCGCCGAAGGTCATCTCGGCGATACCGGCCGCGTCCGCGTCGTTCAGGACGGTGACCGGGAGGCCGAGCTTGTCGCCGAGCAGGGTGCGGGCGTCCAGGTCGACCCAGCCCTTGTCGACATTGGCTGCTGTACGGGTCAGACCGCCGGTGACGACACCCGGGAAGGTGATGCCCACCGGCCCCTTCCAGTCGAAGTGGCTGACCACCTCGGCCACGCTCCCTGCCACGTCCTCGGGGGTGGCAGGGTGCGGGGTGAGTACCTTGTGGCGCTCCTGCGCCAGGTCTCCGCGGTCCAGGTCCACGGGAGCACCCTTGATCCCGGATCCGCCGATGTCCACGCCGAAGATCTCCATGTGATCCACGGTACGGGCACCCGGCGCCGCTCACTTCCTGGAACGGGAAACCGGGCGGACGGGTGCCGGCCCGCCGGGCGCTACTCCGCGGACAGTGCCGCCGCCTCCGCGCGCAGATCGCGGCGGAGCTCCTTGGGCAGCGAGAACACGATGGACTCCTCGGCCGCCTTCACGATCTCCACGTCCTCGAAGCCCCGCTCGGAGAGCCAGGCCAGGACGCCGTCGACCAGCACCTCGGGAACGGACGCTCCGGAGGTGACCCCGACCGTGGAGACGCCCTCCAGCCAGGCCTCGTCGATCTCGTCCGCGGCGTCGACCAGGTGGGAGTCGCGCGCACCGGCGCCGAGGGCGACCTCGACCAGGCGGACCGAGTTCGAGGAGTTCTTCGAGCCGACGACGATCACCAGGTCGGCGTCCGCGCCCATCTGCTTCACCGCGATCTGGCGGTTCTGCGTGGCGTAGCAGATGTCGTCGCTGGGCGGCGAGATCAGGAGCGGGAACTTCTCCTTGAGCGCGCCGACGGTCTCCATCGTCTCGTCGACCGAGAGCGTGGTCTGGGAGAGCCAGACGACCCTGGAGGGGTCACGCACCTCTACGTTCGCGACGTCCTCGGGGCCGTCGACCAGGGTGATGTGGTCGGGGGCCTCGCCGGAGGTGCCGATGACCTCCTCGTGGCCCTCGTGGCCGATCAGGAGGATGTCGAAGTCGTCCTGCGCGAAGCGGACGGCCTCCTTGTGGACCTTGGTGACGAGGGGGCAGGTCGCGTCGATCGTGGCGAGCTTCCGCTCGGCCGCCTCCTCGTGCACGGTCGGCGCGACGCCGTGCGCGCTGAACATGACGATCGAGCCCTCGGGGACCTCCGCGGTCTCCTCGACGAAGATCGCGCCCTTCTTCTCCAGGGTCTGTACGACGTACTTGTTGTGGACGATCTCGTGGCGTACGTAGACCGGGGAGCCGTACTGCTCCAGGGCCTTCTCCACGGCGATCACGGCACGGTCCACGCCCGCGCAGTAGCCACGGGGAGCGGCGAGCAGGACGCGGCGGGGTGTCGGAGCAGTCATGCGTCCCATCGTAACGGCCTCCCTCCCTGCCGCGGGGAGGCCGTTGGGCCGTACCGAACAGGCGCGGGAACGACGGGGTCGGGAGACTGATCACCACGCGACCGACGACGCGAACGACGGAGGGCTCATGACCGGCAGCGGCACGGAAACCGGCACCGGCGGCTCCACGGAGCGGGTGGGGCTGCGGCGGACGCTCGGCTTCCGGGATCTGGTGGTCTACGGGCTGCTGTTCATCGCCCCGATGGCCCCCGTCGGCGTCTTCGGCACCCTCGACGCCAAGTCCGACGGGGCCGTGGCGCTGGTGTACATCGCCGCGACCGTCGTCATGGCCTTCACCGCCTTCAGTTACGCCCAGATGGTGCGGGTCGCCCCCCTGGCGGGTTCCGTCTTCGCGTACGCACGCAAGGGGCTCGGCGAGGGGCCGGGGTTCATCGCCGGGTGGATGGTGATGCTCGACTACCTGCTGATCCCCGCGGTCGCCTATCTCTTCTCCGGGATCGCGATGAATTCGCTGGTGCCGGAGGTGTCACGGTGGGTGTGGACCGCGCTGGCGGTGGCCCTCACCACGCTGCTCAACCTCTGGGGCGTACGGGCGGCGGCCCGGGTCGGCTTCGCGGTGCTCGCGATGGAGATCGTGGTGCTGCTGGTGTTCGTGGTGTCCGCGGTCGTGGTGCTCGTGCAGGACGGGGCGCAGCGCGGCTGGCTGACGCCGCTCACCGGGGACTCCGGGTTCTCCGCGACGGCGGTGCTGGGCGCGGTGTCCGTGGCGGTGCTCTCGTATCTGGGCTTCGACGCCATCGCCTCGTTCGCGGAGGAGGTGACGGGCGGTTCGGCGAAGGTGGCGCGGGCGGTGCTGTTCTGCCTGGTGCTGGCGGGGGTGCTGTTCGTGGCGCAGGGGTATCTGGCGGCGCTCCTGGAACCGATGACGTCTGCGGAGCTGGCCGCCGATCCGGCCGCGCAGGGCTCGGCGTTCTACGACACGGTGGACGCCGCGGTCGGGTCCTGGCTGCACGATCTGGTGGCGGTCAGCAAGGCGATCGGGGCGGCGTTCGCGGCGCTGGCCGGGCAGGCGGCGGCGGGGCGGCTGTTGTTCGCGATGGCCCGGGAGCGGCGGCTGCCCGCGCTGCTGTCCAAGGTCGATCCGAGGTCGGGGGTGCCGCGGATCGCGATCCTGATCGCGGCGGTAGTGACGATGGTGGCGGCGGTGTGGGCGGCCCGGCGCGACGACGGTCTGGATCATCTGGTGTCGGTGGTGGACGTCGGGGCGCTGACCGCGTTCGTCCTGCTCCACGCGTCGGTGGTCGGCTGGTTCGCGGTGCGGCGGATGGAGGGGCCGCCGAGCTGGTGGCGGCACGTCCTGATCCCGGTGGTGGGCGCCGCGGTGCTCGTCGCGGTGATCGTGGAGGCGACGGCGAGTGCTCAGGTGGTGGGTGCGTGCTGGCTGGCGGTGGGATTGGTGGTGCTGCTGTTGCAGCGTGGGCGCCGGGTGGTGTGAGGCGCGGTCCGGACCCGGCCGGTCCTCGCCGCGCGGCCGCCCCGTTGTCGGTGCCGGCGGATACGCTCGCTCGTATGGCTCTGCAAACTTCCCCGGAAGCTCCGCTGCCCGTCGGTGACGTGTCACGGCTGATCGGTGGCTGGATCGACCGGCTCGGCGCGGTCTGGGTCGAGGGGCAGATCACTCAGCTGTCGCGGCGGCCGGGTGCCGGAGTGGTGTTCCTGACCCTGCGCGACCCTTCGCACGACATCTCGGTGAGCGTCACCTGTTTCCGGCAGGCCTTCGACCGGATCGCGGACGTGGTGACGGAGGGGGCGCGGGTCGTCGTCCTCGCGAAGCCCGAGTGGTACGCGCCCCGCGGCCAGCTCTCGCTGCGGGCCACGGAGATCCGGCCGGTCGGCATCGGCGAGCTGCTGGTCCGGCTGGAGCAGCTCAAGAAGTCCCTGGCCTCGGAGGGCCTCTTCGCGCTCGACCGCAAGAAGCCGCTGCCCTTCCTGCCGCAGCTGATCGGGCTCGTCTGCGGACGCGCGTCGGCGGCCGAGCGCGATGTGCTGGAGAACGCGCGCCGCCGGTGGCCCGCCGTGCGCTTCGAGGTGCGCAACACCGCGGTGCAGGGCGTGCACGCGGTGAATCAGGTGGTCCACGCGGTCAAGGAACTCGACGCCGTCGACGAGGTGGACGTGATCGTGGTGGCGCGCGGCGGGGGCAGCGTGGAGGACCTGCTGCCGTTCTCGGACGAGGAGCTGATCCGTACGGTCGCGGCCTGCCGCACCCCGGTCGTCTCGGCGATCGGCCACGAGCCCGACTCCCCCCTGCTCGACCTGGTCGCCGACGTGCGGGCCTCCACCCCCACGGACGCGGCGAAGAGGATCGTGCCCGACGTGGGCGAGGAGCTGGACCGCGTACAGCAGCTGCGGGACCGGTCGCTGCGGACGGTACGGGGGCTGCTCGACCGGGAGGAGCGGGGTCTGGCGCACGCGCTGGGGCGGCCCTCCATGGAACGCCCGCAGCGGATGGTGGACGAGCGGGCGTCGGAGGTCGACGCGCTGATCGGGCGCGGCAGGCGGGTGCTGGGGCATCTGCTGGACCGTGCGGACTCGGAGCTCTCCCACACCCGCGCGCGGGTGCTCGCGCTGTCGCCCGCGGCGACGCTGGAGCGCGGGTACGCGGTGCTCCAGCGGGCGGACGGGCACGTGGTCCGGGACCCGGCCGACGCGGGCGCCGCCGGGGACGCGCTGCGGGCCCGGGTGTCGGGGGGCGAGTTCGTGGTGCGGGTCGACGGGTGAGCGACACCGTCCGGGGCCGCTCGACGGGTCCCGGGCAGCCGGCCTCGGCCGGGACGGACGGACAAGGCCGACGCATAGGGTGGATCACATGACGGACGACGGGACGACGACGGCTGCGGCCACGGGCACGCTCGGTTACGAGCAGGCGCGCGACGAGCTGATCGAGGTGGTGCGCCGGCTGGAGGCGGGCGGGACCTCGCTGGAGGACTCCCTCGCGCTGTGGGAGCGGGGCGAGGAGCTGGCGAAGGTGTGCCGGCACTGGCTGGAGGGCGCGCGGGCCCGTCTCGACGCGGCGCTGGCGGGGCCTGCCGACCCCGCGAACGGCCCTGCGGAGGACAGCGGGGACGCGGCGGACGACGCGGGCTGAGCGGGCAGCGCGGCACCGGAACATGCGTCGCGGCCGCACCCGGACGGGGCGAGGCCGCGCAAGACGTCCGTGCAGTGGCATGAGTCACCCCGCTGCCGTTTTAGTTGAAAGTTAACCGACCTCTCCCGTACCGTGATGGATGTTGCTTGATCCCCCGTGTACGTCCGGAAGGTAATACGCCAGATGTCCCTCGTTCTTGACCCCGCCGCCCAGGACCTCCTCTTCCGTGAGGCCCGCACCGCCAACACCTTCACCGACGAGCCGGTGACCGAGGAGCAGGTCCAGGCGATCTACGACCTGGTCAAGTACGGCCCGACCGCGTTCAACCAGTCGCCGCTGCGCGTCATCCTGGTCCGCTCGGACGACGCCCGCGCGCGCCTCGTCTCGCACATGGCCGAGGGCAACCAGCCCAAGACGTCGACCGCCCCGCTGGTCGCCATCCTGGTCGCGGACAACGAGTTCCACGAGGAGCTCCCGTCCCTGCTGCCGCACTTCCCGCAGGCCAAGGACATGTTCTTCTCCGAGCGCCCGGTCCGTGAGTCGGCCGCCTCGCTGAACGCCGCCCTGCAGGCCGCCTACTTCATCATCGGCGTCCGCGCCGCCGGCCTGGCCGCGGGCCCGATGACCGGCTACGACGCCGCGGGCATCGAGAAGGAGTTCCTCGACGGCGACCACAGCCTGCTGATGGTCGTCAACATCGGCAAGCCGGGCGACGACGCCTGGTTCCCCCGCTCGCCGCGTCTCGCGTTCGACGAGGTCGTCAAGACCGTCTGAGTCCGCCGCCCTCAGGGGCGTAGGGACATGAGGAAGGCCCCGGAGCATGCGCTCCGGGGCCTTCCTCATAGGTACCGCCGCGGTGCGGCGGTCAGGACGTCTTGAGCGACGCCGCCATCTCCGCCAGCCGCTCCGTCGAGGCGGACCCGGTCACGACCGTGGTCGCCCCTTTGTCCTGGCGCACGAGGGCGTCGTACTTCGGGCCCTCCCAGTGCTGCCAGGTCTCCCCCGCCACCTGCTGCGTGCGGCCGGTGTCCTTCGCCTTCTGGCTGACCTCGGCGACGTACTTCTTCGCCGGGGAAGTGGACTGCTCCACCGCGACGTACTTGCCGTCCGGGTCGAGGAAGCCCAGGTGCCAGCTGTCGCCCGCCGCACGGTCGTAACCGACCGAGGTGGGCTTCCAGTCCTGCGCCAGACCGCTCGGAGCGGCCACCGGGTACGGGGCCGCGCGCCGCGCGGTCAGGAGCTCGACGCGGTAGTCGACCGCCTGGACGGGATCGGCCTTGTCGTCGTGCGGGACGAAGATGTAGACGACCCCCGCCACGGCGGCGATCACCGCCAACGACAGGAACATGTCCCGCACTGTCTGCTTGCCTCGCTTGCTTGCCACGCGTCCATGGTCGCATCAGCCCCGCCGGGACCGAATCGCGGGACCGGGTCGAGGGCCGGATCACGGACGGGATCACGGGCCGGATCGAGGGCCGGGCCGAGCGTGTCCGCTCATTCGTGACCCGGTCTGCTCATTTTATCGACCTGACGATAGAGTCACATCACCCTCATCCGGTCGTCGTCGTACAGAAAGGTGCGCTCCGATGTCCGAGCATCATCTGCCGTCCCAGCTGGAGGTCTCCCCGGAGGCCCCCGACCGCAACCTCGCCCTGGAGCTCGTCCGGGTCACCGAGGCCGCCGCCATGGCCGCCGGGCGCTGGGTCGGCCGCGGGGACAAGATCGGCGCCGACGGCGCCGCCGTGAAGGCCATGCGGACCCTCGTCTCCACCGTGTCGATGAACGGCATCGTCGTCATCGGTGAGGGCGAGAAGGACGAAGCCCCCATGCTGTTCAACGGCGAGCGCGTCGGCGACGGCACCGGCCCCGAGGTCGACATCGCCGTCGACCCCATCGACGGCACCACCCTGAACGCCAAGGGCATGCCGAACGCCATCGCCGTGCTGGCCGCCGCGGACCGGGGCGCGATGTTCGACCCGTCCGCCGTCTTCTACATGGACAAGCTGGTCACCGGCCCCGAGGCCGCCGACTTCGTCGACATCAACGCCCCCGTCTCGGTGAACATCCGCCGGGTCGCCAAGGCGAAGAACTCCATGCCCGAGGACGTCACCGTCGTCATCCTGGACCGCCCCCGCCACGAGGGCATCGTCAAGGAGATCCGGGAGACCGGCGCCCGGATCAAGTTCATCTCCGACGGCGACGTCGCGGGCTCGATCATGGCCGCCCGCGAGGGCACCGGCGTCGACCTGCTCATGGGGATCGGCGGCACGCCCGAAGGCATCATCTCGGCCTGCGCCATAAAGTGCCTCGGCGGTGTCATC
This sequence comes from Streptomyces sp. NBC_00464, assembly GCF_036013915.1. Classification (NCBI taxonomy): domain Bacteria; kingdom Bacillati; phylum Actinomycetota; class Actinomycetes; order Kitasatosporales; family Streptomycetaceae; genus Streptomyces; species Streptomyces sp. NBC_00464. The sequence goes on from NZ_CP107899.1 coordinate 2,367,620, forward strand.
CAGGGCAAGCTCTGGCCGAAGGACGCCGCCGAACGGCAGCGCGCCCTGGACGCCGGACACGACCTGGACCGGGTGCTGTCCACGGACGATCTGGTCAGCGGCGACAACGTGTTCTTCGTGGCGACCGGCATCACGGACGGCGAACTGATGCGTGGTGTGCGCTACCGCGCGGAGACGGCGACCACCGAGTCGATCGTCATGCGCTCCAAGTCGGGCACCATCCGGAAGATCGACTCCACCCACCGGCTGTCGAAGCTGCGCGCCTACAGCGCGATCGACTTCGACCGCGCGAAGTGACGTAGGGCCCTCCCCCGGATCGGCCTGTCCGCCGGATCGGCCCGTCCGCCGGGGGCGCGCACGTCCGCCCGCCCCGTCCGCGCGAAGAGGCGCCCCCCATGTGCGGTGGGGGCGCCTCTTCGCGCAGGCGGGTCCGGCCGGCCGGACGACGCCGGAGACGAGCAGAACGCGAATGACCGGTGACCGACCGACCGGCCGTCAGCCGGCCGCGGCGATGTGGCCGGTCGCGCCGGATGCCTTGAGCTCGGCCTCGCGCCGCCTTCGGCGGGCGAGCGCCACCCGGCGTTCGGCAGCCGTGAGGCCGCCCCAGACTCCGTAGGGCTCCGGTTGCACCAGAGCGTGCTCCCGGCATTCGATCATCACCGGACAGCGCGCGCAGACCCGCTTCGCGGACTCCTCGCGTGACAGTCGGGCAGCAGTCGGCTCCTTCGACGGGGCGAAGAACAGCCCGGCTTCATCCCGGCGGCACACCGCCTCCGAGTGCCAGGGGCCGGCCTGGTCCTCCCGAGCGGGGGTCCGCTGGGGAGGGATGGCGGCGACCTGCAGGGGCTGATGCGGCAGTTGCAGCACGGTCCACTCCTGACGACGGCTTCGCGAGCGAGAGACGATGCAGCACTCCCTACCCGCTGTACGCACGCCTATGCACTGAGTGGCACTCAGTTCCGGACCACGGAATTGCGGTCGAGCATATTTCCGCCCGAATCCGCGCCCCGCGCACCACTTCGCGCCGTAGCGCCCCGATCTCAGTGACCGAGGTGTTTGCGCAGCCGGTCCTGCAGATCGGCAATGAACTTGCCGCGCTTGGGCTTTGCCTCGACGCTGCCGAACACCGAATATCCGTTGACGGCCACCACGGGGGCCTCCGGATCCGCCGATTCAAGCGTGGCGACTTCGAAATTGCCGAAAATGCCCGTCCCGCTGCCGCGCAGCGAGATGTTCTCGGGGACCCTGATCTCCACACTTCCGAAGACGGAGGTCGCGTTGATCACGGTGAGCCGCTGGCCGAAAAGGGCCTCGGTCAGATCGATTTCCACGCTGCCGAACAGCGCGAACGCGTTCATGCGCCCGCCGACGCGCCAGCGCCCCTTGCGGCTGGAACTGCTGAAGACAGCCACCAGGTTGTCGACGGGCCCCGTCGGCATCTCGGGGGTGCGGCCGTACGGGGCACCGGCGGCCATGGTGGCGCCACCCGGCGTCGGCAGGTCCCGTACCAGCGGTTCGAGTTCCCCGACGGTCTTGGCGCGGTAGACGGAATCGACCCGCTCGGCATGCTCGTCGGCGGTCAGCCGTCCCTCGGCCATCGCCTCACGCAGGATGTCCGCGATCCGGTCGCGGTCCGCGTCGGAGGCGCGGATGACATCGGGTTCAGCCCGGGCGGTGGGCTGCTGGGGGTGCTTTTCGAGGTCCACCGGCCCAGCGTACCCAAACGCGATAGATCGCGACCAGGGGGCGACCGGGCGCGGCGGGCATATATCGCGACCCCGGCTCTCCCGGCGCGAGGGCGGATCCGGTGAGCCCTACCTCACAGGCTCGCCGCCCCCGCGGGGTCCTACCCTGGTGGGTGCGCTGCCCAAGGGAGGTCAGCCGCTGTCTGCCGAGTGAGGAATGGCCGTAATGCCAGAGTTTGCGTACTCCGATCTGCTCCCCCTGGGAGAGGACACCACGCCGTACCGCCTGGTCACCGCCGAGGGTGTGTCCACCTTCGAGGCCGACGGACGGACGTTCCTCAAGGTCGAGCCGGAGGCGCTGCGCACCCTGGCCGCCGAGGCCATGCACGACATCTCGCACTATCTGCGGCCCGCGCACCTGGCGCAGCTGCGGCGGATCGTGGACGACCCCGAGGCGTCGTCCAACGACAAGTTCGTCGCGCTCGACCTGCTGAAGAACGCGAACATCGCCGCCGCGGGTGTCCTGCCCATGTGCCAGGACACGGGCACCGCGATCGTCATGGGCAAGCGCGGACAGAACGTGCTGACCGAGGGCGGTGACGAGGAGGCCCTGTCGCACGGCATCTTCGACGCGTACACCAAGCTCAACCTGCGGTACTCGCAGATGGCCCCGCTGAACATGTGGGACGAGAAGAACACCGGCTCGAACCTCCCGGCCCAGATCGAGCTGTACGCGACCGACGGCGGCGCGTACAAGTTCCTCTTCATGGCCAAGGGCGGCGGCTCGGCCAACAAGTCGTTCCTCTTCCAGGAGACCAAGGCGGTCCTCAACGAGGCCTCCATGATGAAGTTCCTCGAGGAGAAGATCCGTTCGCTGGGTACGGCGGCCTGCCCGCCGTACCACCTGGCGATCGTCGTCGGCGGTACGTCTGCCGAGTTCGCGCTGAAGACCGCGAAGTACGCCTCCGCGCACTACCTGGACGAGCTGCCCGCCGAGGGCTCCCCCACCGGTCACGGTTTCCGCGACAAGGAGCTGGAGGAGAAGGTCTTCGAGCTGACGCAGAAGATCGGCATCGGGGCCCAGTTCGGCGGCAAGTACTTCTGCCACGACGTGCGCGTGGTCCGTCTCCCCCGGCACGGCGCCTCGCTGCCCGTCGCGATCGCCGTGTCCTGCTCGGCCGACCGCCAGGCGACCGCGAAGATCACCGCCGAGGGCGTCTTCCTGGAGCAGCTGGAGAAGGACCCGGCGCGCTTCCTGCCCGACACCACGGACGAGCACCTCGACGAGGCGGGCGACGTCGTGCGGATCGACCTCAACCGGCCGATGGACGACATCCTCGCCGAGCTGACCAAGTACCCGGTCAAGACCCGGCTCTCGCTGACCGGCCCGCTGGTCGTGGCGCGCGACATCGCCCACGCCAAGATCAAGGAGCGGCTGGACGCGGGCGAGGAGATGCCGCAGTACCTGAAGGACCACCCGGTGTACTACGCGGGCCCGGCGAAGACCCCCGAGGGTTACGCCTCCGGTTCCTTCGGCCCGACGACGGCCGGCCGGATGGACAGCTACGTCGCGCAGTTCCAGGCGGCGGGCGGTTCCAAGGTGATGCTGGCGAAGGGCAACCGGTCCAGGCAGGTCACCGACGCGTGCGACGCGCACGGCGGCTTCTACCTCGGTTCGATCGGCGGCCCGGCGGCGCGCCTCGCGCAGGACTGCATCAAGAAGGTCGAGGTCGTCGAGTACGAGGAGCTCGGCATGGAGGCGGTCTGGCGGATCGAGGTCGAGGACTTCCCGGCGTTCGTCGTCGTCGACGACAAGGGCAACGACTTCTTCACCGAGCCGGCCCCCGCCCCGACGTTCACCAGCATTCCGGTGCGCGGTCCCGGCCTCGGCTGACGTACGCCCGCACAGGCCCCGAGGGGCGTCGCAGCCACGGCTGCGGCGCCCCTCAGCCGTCCAGCAGCCCCGATGTCGCGACGAGATAGCCGAGTTGGGCGCGGCTGGTGCTGCCCAGCTGCTCGGAGACCTTCCGCATGTGTTCGGCGACGCTGCGGCGGCTCATCCCGATCCGCCGGGCGATCGACGCGTCCGTCTCCCCGTTGACCACCGCGAGCAGGATGGTGCGTTGCAGGTCGGACGTGATGACGGGGGTGCGCAGGGGTGCCCGCTCGGGCCGGACCGGCACGGCGCGCGCCCATGCCTCGTCGAAACCGCGGGCCAGGAAGCGCACCAGCGACGGGTGCTGGATGCGCAGGGCCTGGTGCGGCTCGTCGGAGAACGGGACGAAGGCGAGGTCACGGTCGAGGACGATCACCCGGTCGATGACCTCCGCAAGCGTCCTGACCTCCGCCCCCGCGGCGGTCACCTGCTCGATGTACGAGAGGGTCGCGCGGTCGGAGCGGACGGTGTGCTGGTAGATCGTCCGCTGCCGGACACCCCGCCGCAGGCTGCCCAGGTCCCGGATCAGTGCCTCCTGGAGTACGTGTGCGGGGCGGCCGCCCCCGGGATGGGCGGTGCGGATCTCCTCACGGCAGCCGGCCACCCCCGCGTCCAGTGCCCGGCTGATGACGGCGGCCCCGGAGAGCGGCGTGAGCGCGGGCTGTTCCGACCGGTGCACATCGGCGTACAGGGACTCGAAGACGGAGAGCGTGGCACGGGTGGCACGCAGCGTGCGGCGCCGTTCGAGTATGGCCTCCTGGAGCGGGGCGAGCGCGGCGTACGAAGCCGTCTCCGGCGGTACGGGGATCATGGATCCCGGTGACTCGCGGTCCGCGACCATCAGATGGAGGGCCACCAGGCAGCCGGTCACCTCGTCCCGGGGAAGGCCTCCCGTCACCAGCGCACGTCGGTAGACGGCGAGCGCCGCCTCGCACGGCTGCTCAGGCGCGGGTCTGTCCCGTGAGCCGTCCGCCGACGATTCGCGGCAATCACATGCCGGTGGGCGGGATTGATCGTCCTTCACAAGTATGCAGATTACCTTTGTGCATACGGGATGACGGCGGAGAGGCGTGGCACCTCGCCGACCATGAAGAGGTGACACCAGGCACCGACAACTCCCCGCAGCCGCCCATCGGTCAATCTGCCGACTCCGCACGCGGGGAACGGCGTTATCGATTCCTGGTGACCGGTTACGCCATCTCTTCGTACGGCACGTTCCTGAATATGGTGGCGCTCAACCTGTTCGTCTACGAGACGACGGGCCGGGCCCTCGCCATGGGCTTGTTCATGGCGGTCCGGCTGGCATCCGGATTCGTCGCCGGACTGGCGGCGGGTGGTCTGCTCGCCCGGTTCACCGCGAAAAGCGTCATGCTCCGGACGAATATCGCGCAGGCGGCGGTGATGCTGCTGCTGGTTCTCGCGCCGGACGGACTGCGTACGGCCGCACTGGTCGCCGTGTCCGTGGTGGTCGGCTCCTGCGGGACGCTGTTCATGGTGGCGCTGCGCAGCTCCATTCCCGAGATGGTGGGCGAGGAGCGGCGCTCCTGGGCGAACTCCCTGTCGATCACCGGGCGTTCGCTGGCGATGGTGGCCGGATTCGCCTCGGCGGGTGTCGTCGTCTCGCTCGTCGGGTACACCGCCGCGTTCGTGGTGGACATGGCCACGTTCGCGGTCTGCGCGGCGACGGTGGCGCTGCTGCCGATCCCCGGCGGCGGGAAGGGGAAGCCCGAGCGGGAGCGGGAGTCGGCGCAGCCGCCCCGGCCGGCCCGGCGGCGGGTGCCCGTCGCGATGACCGCCCTGGCCGCCGCGCCCGGTCTCGGGCTGATGGTGGTGCTGCGCGGTGTCGACGCCCTCGGCTCGTCCTCGCACAACGCCGCGCTTCCGGTCTACTCCAGCGAGCTCGACGCCTCGCGCCCCGCCGTGTTCGTCAGCGCCTTCTGGTGTCTGTGGGCACTCGGCAACATCGTGGCGCAGCAGCTGATCCAGCGGTACGGGCGGCGCACCGGCCGGTCCGTCGGCGCGCTGGGCTTCGGATACGGCACCTGTCTGATGTCGGGGGCGTTCATCCTGGCGTTCGCCGGGTTCCCGCTGGTCGCCACGGCGGTGATCGCCCTGGTCGCCGGGGCCGCCGACGGGCTCACGGAGGTCTCGTACACCTCGCATCTGCAGACGCTGCCGGCCGGGCCGCGTGCCCACGCCTTCGGTCTCTCCGCGACGGTGGAGAACCTCGGCTTCGGCGCCGGGATGATCCTCGTCGCGGCGGCCCTCGACCACTTCAGCCCGCTGACCGTCGTCGGCTGGTCCCACGGCGTGGCTCTGCTGGTGGCGGCGGTGTTCCTGGTCCGGGTGACGGGTCTGCGCAGGGCGGCGCCGAATCCGCCGGCGTCGTGACGGGCCGCACGACAGGCCCTCGTACGACGAGATTCGGCCAATCTCGCGCAACGCCGTCCGGTGGCGCCCACCGGGCCTTCGCGGCCGGGTCGCACATCGGACGCGGGGCCCGCGGTCCGGACGTGCGGTCCGGACCGCGCACCGCCGCGCCGGACGGCTGCGCACCACCCGTGCGGGTCGCCGCCGCACCGCCGCTTTCGCGCAGGTGGACGTCCGCGCGGCTTGCGGGACCCCGGGCCGATGCGGTGAGTTGTCCGGCATCCCCGGCGAACCGCGCCCCCACCCCGGACCACCGCCTCCCGACCCGGAAGCCGGGACCCCGCACACCGCCGTCCGACCCCCCTACGCCCGAACCACCCCCGCCGTCCGACCCCCTTACGCCCGAACCACCCTCACCGTCACACTCCGGAAAGGCGGACACCGCATGACGCCGGTCCCTCACCGCAGCCACGCCGACGACCTGCTCTCCTTCATCAGGGCCAGCCCCTCCCCGTACCACGCCGTGGCGAGCGCCGCCCAGCGCCTGGAGAAGGCCGGCTTCCGTGAGCTGCGGGGCACCGACGACTGGACGGGCACCACGGGCGGCAGTTTCGTCGTCCGCGGCGGCGCCCTGATCGCCTGGTACGCCCCCGAGGGCACGCCCTCCCACACACCGTTCCGGATCATCGGCACCCACACCGACTCGCCGAACCTGCGGATCAAGCCCACCCCCGACACCGGCTCCGCCGGCTGGCGGCAGATCGCGGTGGAGATCTACGGCGGGGTCCCGCTCAACACCTGGCTCGACCGCGATCTGGGTATCTCCGGCCGGCTGGCCCTGCGCGGCCCCGGTGGCCGGACCGACTCCCGGCTCGTCCAGATCGACGAACCGCTGCTGCGCGTGCCCCAGCTGGCGATCCACCTGGACCGTTCCGTCAACGACGGCCTCGCGCTGGACCGGCAGCGGCACATCGCCCCGGTCTGGTCGCTCGGCGCCGCCGAGGAGGGTGCGCTGCTGCGCCGGGTCGCGGCGGCGGCGGAGGCCGAGCCGGACGAGGTGCTCGGCTGGGACCTGATGCTCCATGACATCCAACCGCCCGGATACCTGGGCGCGGAGCGGGAGTTCGTGGTCGCGTCCCGGCTGGACAACCTGGTGTCGGTGCACGCGGGTGTCACGGCGCTGGCCGCCGCGGCGACCGCGGCCGAGGAGCCCGATTACATCCCGGTCCTGGCGGCCTTCGACCACGAGGAGGTCGGCAGCGGCTCCGACACGGGTGCGCAGAGCCCGCTGCTGGAGAACATCCTGAGCCGTTCCGTGAAGGCCAGGGGCGGCAGTTCCGAGGACTGGTCGCGGGCGCTGGCGGGCGCCTTCTGCGTCTCGGCCGACATGGCGCACGCGGTCCACCCCAACTACGCGGAGCGCCACGACCCCGACCACCGCCCGCTGCCCAACAGCGGCCCCACGGTCAAGGTCAACGTCAATCAGCGTTACGCCACCGACTCGACCGGGATCGCGGTGTTCGCGTCGGCCTGCGAGCGGGCGGGTGCGCCCTGGCAGCCGTTCGTCTCCAACAACGCGATGCCGTGCGGTACGTCGATCGGCCCGCTCACCGCGGCCCGGCTGGGTGTGCAAACCGTCGACGTGGGTGTGCCGGGTCTGTCGATGCACTCGGCACGCGAGCTGTGCGGGGCGGAGGACCCCGGGCACCTGGCGGCGATCCTGGGCGCGTTCGTGACCTCGGACTGAGACGGGGTACGGGGAGGAGCCGGGTGCGGCTCCTCCCCGTACCGTCCGGTCCGGTGGTTACGCGAAGCGCTGGCCGGCGCTTCCGTCGCAGGCCTGGAGCCTCAGGGGATCATGGGCCCCCGCCAGGGTCGCGCAGAGCCCGGTCGCGGCGGCCGGGCGCAGGGTGCCCGACTGCCGGACGAACTGCTGGTTGGCCGCGCCCCCGCAGTTGTAGAGGATGAGCGCTGCGCCGGCCTTGTAGTCGGCGCCCGGCACGTCCAGGCAGCGGTCGTGGCTGAGCTGCGGCCGGAGGTTCTTGGTGGCGGAGTCGTACCACCAGCCCTGGTTGCGGCCGCCGTGGCACTCCCAGCCGGTGACCCCGGTGTTGTTACGGGTGACCGAGGCGGGGACGTCCAGGCAGCTGCCGGTGGCCTCGCCGCGCAGGGGCTTGAAGAGATCGTCCCAGGCCGCGCCCTGCAGCACCGGCTTTCCGGTGCTCGCCGGGTCGGCGCAGCTCGCCTCGCGCAGGCCCGAGTTGTAGATCTGGGTCAGGCAGGAGGCGAAGGCGCCGTGGCCGGCCGCGTTCGGGTGGAAGGACTGCCGGAGGGAGTTGGAGTCCGGCGGGAAGTGCGAGAGGTCGATGAACAGGCCGCGGGCCCAGGTGGACTCGCTGCACACCTCGTGGCCGTGGAAGAGCCGGGAGTTGTCCAGGTAGACCGCTCCGGTGTCGGCGGCGGCCTTGCGCATGCCGCGCTCGAAGGCGGGAACGGCGACGTTGCGGCCCCAGGCGGCGTCGGAGTCGTATCCGGCGCAGCCGCCGGGAAGCTTGCCGGGGAAGTTCGCGTTGTCGTAGAAGTCCGGGCCGATGGGGCTCGGGTAGCCCATGACGACGAGCTTGTAGTCGCCGTCGGCGTAACCGGCGCCGGTCATCACCGTCTTCAGGTCGCGCACGGTCTTCTCGACCTTGGGCACGAGCCCGTCGACGCGGGCCTGCCAGCCACCGTCGTACTTCGGCTCGCAGGTCCCCTGACTGAGGACCCAGCGCGTGACGCAGTCCGTCATGACCGGGCCGAACTGGAGGTCGTCGTTGGCACCCGCCACCAGCACGATCATCTTGATGCGGGTGTTGCGCGCCTTGATGGCGAGGTTGTCGCTCTGCACGAGCTCGTCGGCGTACTGCTTCGAGCCGCCGATGACGATGTTCCCGGTGTACGCGCCGGAGCAGGAGACGTTGTACGTGAGGTCGGCGGGGATCCCGGTGCGGTGGATGGCGGAGTCGGGTGAGCGGTGGCACCAGTTGTCGGGGCCGTTGGTGCCGGCCTCGTACGTGCCGACGCCCTCGCCCGAGATCTCGCTGTCGCCGAGCGAGATGAGCCCGGTCTTGCGGTCGGCGAGCGGGCGCTCGGCCGGGTCGCCGTACAGGCGGGTGGCCTCGGCGGCGCGGATGGCCTCCAGTTCGGGCGACAGGGCGGTGGATGCGGTAGTGGTGGTACCGGACTGGGCGGCGCCCGCCGGTCCGGCGGCGAAGGCCATCCCGCCCAGCGCCGCCGCCATGGCCGCGGCCGCCGCGACCGTACATCGGAGTCTGTCTCTGGTGCGCGTCATTGCGCCTCCCCGGGTTGTTGTTACCCCCGGTATTTACTGGGCGGTAGCCAACTTGGGAATACATAGAACAAGACAAGTGCTCATCTTTTTCAGGAGGTTGAACGATGACGGACGAGAATTCGACAGCAGCGGCCGGCGGCGGCTACCGCATCGAGCACGACTCGATGGGCGAGGTCCGGGTACCCGCCGACGCGAAGTGGCGGGCCCAGACCCAGCGGGCCGTGGAGAACTTCCCGATCTCCGGACAGCGCCTGGAGCGGGCCCACATCGCCGCCCTGGCCCAGGTCAAGGCGGCGGCGGCCAAGGTGAACGCCGAACTGAAGGTCCTCGACCCGGAGATCGCCGAGGCCATCCAGGAGGCCGCGGCGGAGGTCGCCGAGGGACGCTGGGACGCGCACTTCCCCATCGACGTCTTCCAGACAGGTTCCGGCACCTCCTCGAACATGAACACCAACGAGGTCCTGGCCACACTCGCCACCGAGCGCCTCGGCCGCGACGTCCACCCCAACGATCACGTCAACGCCTCGCAGTCCTCCAACGACGTCTTCCCCTCCTCCATCCACATCGCCGCGACCGGCGCGGTGACGGGAGCGCTGATCCCGGCCCTGGACCATCTGGCGGCGGCACTGGAGCGCAAGTCCGCCGAGTTCGCGGACGTCGTGAAGTCGGGGCGTACGCACCTGATGGACGCCACCCCCGTCACCCTGGGCCAGGAATTCGGCGGGTACGCCGCGCAGATCCGCTACGGCATCGAGCGGCTGCGCGCCTCCCTCCCCCGCCTCGCCGAGCTGCCGCTGGGCGGCACGGCCGTCGGCACCGGCATCAACACCCCGCCCGGCTTCTCCGCCGCCGTCATCGCCGAGGTCGCCCGCGTCACCGGGCTGCCGCTCACCGAGGCCCGGGACCACTTCGAGGCCCAGGGCGCACGGGACGGCCTCGTCGAGACCTCCGGCCAGCTCCGCACGATCGCGGTCTCCCTCACCAAGATCTCCAACGATCTGCGCTGGATGGCATCGGGCCCGCGCACCGGACTGGCCGAGATCAGCCTCCCCGACCTCCAGCCGGGGTCCTCGATCATGCCGGGCAAGGTGAATCCGGTCATTCCCGAGGCCGTGCTGATGGTCGCCGCCCAGGTGACGGGGAACGACGCCACGGTCGCCGTCGCGGGCGCCGCCGGCAACTTCGAGCTGAACGTCATGCTCCCGGTCATCGCGAAGAACCTGCTGGAGTCCGTCCGGCTGCTGACCAACGTCTCCCGGCTGCTCGCGGACCGTACGGTCGACGGAATCACGGCGAACGTGGAGCGGGCCAGGGAGTACGCGGAGTCCTCACCGTCCGTCGTCACCCCGCTGAACAAGTACATCGGTTACGAGGAGGCCGCGAAGGTCGCCAAGAAGTCCCTGGCCGAGCGGAGGACGATCCGCGAGGTGGTGCTGGCCTCGGGCTACGTCGAGCGCGGCGACCTCACCGTGGAACAGCTCGACGAGGCGCTGGACGTGTTGCGTATGACCCGTCCGTGACGCGCGTCGCTGCGCGAGGGGGGCGCGCTCATTAAGATCTCTCCATGACAGGTACCGGAGAGACCGAGCGCTGGGCGCCGGGTGATCAGATCCTGTGGCGCTACCGCGGTAACGGACCGCGGCGGCGCGGCCCCGGTCCCGGCCGGTCGCCGAACCCCGTGCACATCTGCCGCCCCGTCACCGTCGTCCAGGACACCGACGAGCTGCTCGCCGTCTGGGTCGCCCCCGGCACCGAGTGCGTGAAGCCGGTGCTGGCGGACGGCACCGACGTGCACGCCGAGCCGCTCGCCACCCGGTACACGGCCCCGCGCACCACCGCCCGCTCGCCCTGGCTGGGCAACGGGGTCCTGAAGCTGGCCCGGCCCGGCGAACCGTGGTCCGTCTGGCTGTTCTGGGACCGGGGCTGGCAGTTCCGCAGCTGGTACGTGAACCTGGAGGAACCGCGGACCCGCTGGACGGGCGGCATCGACTCCGAGGACCACTTCCTCGACATCTCGGTCTACCCGGACCGCAGCTGGCTCTGGCGCGACGAGGACGAGTTCGCCCAGGCCCAGCAGGTCGGCCTGATGACCCCGGCCGCCGCCCGGCAGGTGCGTGCGGCTGGACAGGCCGCGGTCGGCGTGATCCGCGACTGGGGGGCGCCGTTCCGGGACGGCTGGGAGGACTGGCGGCCCGATCCGCGCTGGCGGGTGCCCGCGCTGCCCGCCGACTGGGACCGGTTGCCGGATGACTGGGACCGCACCCCCTCCGCCATGCCGTCGTGAGACCCTTGATGCACCCCAGGGGGGCAAACGTAGGATCGTCCCGAGAAGATCAGCTCTGCCCCAACCGACGGGCACGGCACACGACCTGACCGTAAGTCATCGACTTGTCGCACACGTTGCACGCTTCATGAACCGCATCAGTCGTATGAGTCGCACGAGTTGTCTGAATCGCATGAGCCATGACGAGGGGGTGGAGACGTGCTCGCTGGCCGCCGCCCGGCCGCCGGAAACGTTGTCATCGACGCCCCGTGCGGACATCCGGTTTCGGCCCCGTGTTCCGGGGCACGAGATGTCAGCCGTTGTGATCGCCGCTCTTGCCGGGGCACAGTAGCGCCCCACGAGGTGACTGCCTCATACAACCGGCCCGGACGGACGGAACCCCACGCGTGACGGAGCACCCCACCTCCCACGAAGGCCGACAGCCTCTCGCCGCCCGGTCGCAGGAACGCACCCGGCCACGGCAGCGCGACGCCGCGTCGGCGGCCGCTGCCGGTGCGGCGATCCCGGCCCCGGCCAAGGCCCCGAACCCGGCCGCGGCCGGAACGGGCCCCACGGCCGGGCCCGACCCGCAGGCGGCAGCCCGTCGCGAGGGCGACCGGCTGCGCTTCGTAGGTGCCGCGACCCGGCGGATCGCCCGCGGCATAGACCTGGACGAGATCGTGCTCGGGCTGTGCCGGGCCAGTGTGCCGACGTTCTCCGACGCCATACTCGTCTACCTCCGCGACCCGCTGCCGGTCGGCGACGAGCGGCCCGTCAACCCGTTCGTGCTGCGGCTGCGCCGCTCCGACCGGCTGCGGCTGAGCGACGAGGACACCGAGAACCTCTCGGAGACCGAGCGGCTGCGACTGCCCACCATCGACCCGCAGACCGATCTGACGCCCGCCTCCGAACTGTGCGAGGTCCTGGCCGGCGGCGCGCTGGCCGAGGTGCTGCGCGGGGTGCGTCCGGTCTTCGGCGACTCCGCCGCGGCCCGGGTCGCGCTGCCGGAGCTGCTCGGCGCGGGCCGCACGGTGCCGTCCGGCCACCGGGCGATCCTCGCGCCGCTGCGCGGGCGGCGCCGGGTGATCGGTGCGGCGGTCTTCCTGCGCGGCACCGAGCGCCCGCCCTTCGAGGCCAACGACCTGCTGGTCGCGGCCCAGCTGGCCACACACACCGCGCTCGGCATCGACAAGGCCGTGCTGTACGGCCGCGAGGCGTACATCGCCGACGAGCTCCAGCGCACCATGCTGCCCGACTCGCTCCCGCAGCCCACCGGCGTCCGGCTGGCCTCCCGCTACCTCCCCGCCGCCGAGACGGCCCGGGTCGGGGGCGACTGGTACGACGCGATCCCGCTGCCCGGCAGCCGGGTCGCCCTGGTCGTCGGCGACGTCATGGGCCACTCCATGACCTCCGCCGCGATCATGGGCCAGCTGCGCACCACCGCCCAGACCCTGGCCGGTCTCGACCTGCCGCCGCAGGAGGTCCTGCACCACCTCGACGAGCAGGCCCAGCGGCTCGGCAGCGACCGCATGGCGACCTGCCTGTACGCGGTGTACGACCCCGTCGCGCACCGCATCACCATCGCCAACGCCGGCCACCCGCCGCCCGTCCTGCTCCACCTCGGCGGCCGGGCCGAGGTGCTGAAGGTGCCGCCGGGCGCCCCGATCGGCGTGGGCGGAGTGGACTTCGAGGCCGTCGAGCTGGACGCGCCCGCGGGCGCCACCCTGCTCCTCTACACCGACGGCCTGGTGGAGTCGCGGCTGCGCGACGTCTGGACCGGCATCGAGCAGCTGCGCGAGCGCCTCGCCGCCACGGCCCGGCTGACCGGCCCCGACCACTCGCCGCCGCTGGAGGCCCTCTGCGACGACGTGCTGGACATGCTCGGCCCCGGCGACCGGGACGACGACATCGCGCTGCTCGCCGCCCGCTTCGACGGGATCGCACCGAGCGATGTCGCCTACTGGTTCCTGGAGCCGGAGGACTCCGCCCCGGGCCGGGCCCGCAGGCTGGCCCGGCGCGCCCTCAGCCGCTGGGGTCTGGACGACCTGTCGGACTCGGTGGAGCTGCTGGTCAGCGAGGTGGTGACCAACGCCGTGCGGTATGCGGAGCGGCCGGTCACCCTGCGGCTGCTGCGGACCGACATCCTGCGCTGCGAGGTCGGCGACGACTCCCCGCAGCTGCCCCGGCAGCGCCGGGCCCGGGACATGGACGAGGGCGGCCGCGGCCTGTTCCTGGTGAACCGGCTGGCCCGGCGGTGGGGCGCGACGCGTCTGTCGACCGGCAAGGTGGTCTGGTTCGAGATGCCCACCCGGGGGCAGTGACCGGGCTCCCGCCGCCCGGGTTCCGTGACCTCCGGAACCCGGGGCGGTCATCCCACGCAGCCCTCGGAGGATGCGGGTGGGACGAGGGACCGCGGCTCAGCACGTGGCCACCGGCACCGCGGTCACGGGCTGCGCGTCGGCGTCCGCACCGAGACTCCGGGTGAACGCGTAGCACTGCTGGACCGGTGTCCCGTCGCCGTTCTCACGGACGAGCACCGTGACGACCACCGCCTCGTCGGACCGGCGGACCCTCTTCACGGAGTAGGGACGCTGCTGGTCAGCGGGATCCAGGACCCGGGCCACCTCTGCCCGGGTCACCTTCTCGGCGGCCATGGTCTTGATGCGTTTCTGCGCGAGGGCCACGTCGGCGGAGATCATCCGGCTCGGCGCGCACGCTCCGCGGTCGCGTTCGACCGGCTTCGTTTCCCACGTCCCCCGGGGCGTCCGCACGGACGTCAGGGTGAAGCAGCGTTCCACCTCGATGGGACCGGCAGCGAGCAGGATCGCCTCCTCGGTGTAGAAGGAGGACCACGAGACGGTGGCGGTGTAGGTCCCGTGTGCCCGGTCGTACACGATGACCGGTGCCTGCGTGTGCCGCCGGATGACGCCGATCAGTGCGTCGGGGGCCGTTGAGCGGCTGGAGGACAGTGCGCGGGACGTGCTGTCCGATGCGTGCCGGGCCTGCGCGAGGACAAAGGCCGTGGCGGCCTCCTTCCGCTGGGCGTTCACGTGCCCCGCATGCCACACCGAGTACCAGAAGTAGGCGAGCAGTGCGGCCGGCAGCATCAGCAGAATGAGGCAGCCGGTGGCGGCGCGACGGGTGAACCGGCCCGCCGCCACCGGAGAGCTGGACGTTCTCAACTGACCGCGTCACCTCTTCGGGCCGATCTTCGGGCCGACTGACATCCGGCTCCCCCTCGGGGAGTTCACGAATTCGTTGATGCCTTCGGCATCATCGCACGCCCGTTCGGGTCGCCGCCGGGGTACGCGGACGGGCGGTGCGCGAGGAGAAGTCCTCGCGCACCGCCCGTTTCTGCGCCCGTCATGTCAGCCGGTCAACGTGTCGCCGCGTTCTCGTTGTCAGGCCGGTTGTTGTCCCCGGGGTCCAGCGGGAGTTCGGGGGTGGTGGACGGCCCCGGCTCGGTCGACGGGCCGGTGGGCGGCTCGCTCGTCGGCTCTCCCGAGGGGCTGGCGGGCGGCGTGGTCTCCGGGGGCTCGGTCGTCGCGGGCGGTGTGGTTGCGGGCGCCTTGGTCGTCGGATCGTCGGAGGGCGACACCTCTTCGGAGGGCGACGCGGGCGCGCTCGGCGAGCTGGTGTCCGGCGGCGGGGTGATCGCGGCGCCCATGTCGGTGTCGAGCACGAACTTGCCCGGGTCGCCCATGGCCTTCGCGGTGAAGTCCGCCCAGATCTGGGCCGGGAAGCCACCACCGTTGACGCGGCCACCGCCGCCTGCGCCCTTGAGGGTCACCTGGTCGTACTTGTGGATCTTCTTGCCGTTCTCGCCGGTGCGGTCGAAGGCCGCTTCACCGAACAGGCCGACCGAGGTGACGAGATTGGGGGTGTAGCCGGTGAACCAGGCGGACTTGTTGTCGTCCGAGGTACCGGTCTTGCCCGCGATCTGCTGGTCGGCGAGTCCCTCGGCGTTCCGTACCGCCTCGTGGGCCGTACCGTCGTCGACGACTCCGGTCAGCACGGAGGTCACGGAGTCCGCGGCCTGGCGCGTGATCACCTGGTCGCCGATCGCGTCGGGCATCTGCACCGGGTCGTCGCTCTGGTGCACGGCCGACTTCACGATCTGCGGGGTGACCTTCTTGCCGTGGTTGTCGAGCGTGGCGTAGATCCCGGCCATCTCCATCGGGCTCGCGCCCATGGAGCCGAGCGTCTGCGCGGGCACGGCGTCGAGGCCCTTCACATCCATGCCGAGCTTGCCGGCGGTCTGCATCACCTCATCCATGCCGACGTCCACGCCCATCTGCGCGAAGACGGAGTTGATGGACTTGTTCATCGCGGTCTGGACGGTGACCGATCCGTAGTCGCGGTCGTCCTCGTTCTCCGGTGAGAACGCGACGTCACTGCCCACGACCGGCCGCTTGCTGGTGCCGTCGTAGCGGGTGTTGGCGGTGATCTGCTGGTCGTCCTGCGTCACCGACTCCTGGTCGAGCGCGGCGGCGAGAATGACCGGCTTGAAGGTGGAGGCGGGCTGGAAGTCCGTCCGGGCCGCGTTCGACGACCAGTGTTCGCTCTGGCCGCGCCCGCCGTACAGGGCGAGCACCGCGCCGGTCTTCGGATTCACCGATACGGCACCGGCCTGGATGTCCTGGTCGAGCTTGCGCTTCTTCGTGTCCAGGTTGTCGATCAGCTTCGTCTCGACCGACTTCTCCAGCTGCTGCTGCTTCTTCTTGTCGATGTTGACGGTGATCGTCCAGCCACCGAGGTCGAACTGCTCGCTGCTCATGCCCGTCGCCTGCAGCACCGACTTGCGGGCCGCTTCGACGATGTACCCCTTCTGCCCCGCGACCCCGTTCACCGGCTTGGGGTCCTGCGGAACCGGGAACTTCAGGCCCTGGCGCTCGCCGGCGTCCAGCCACTTCTCCTCGACCATGTTGTCCAGGACGTAGTTCCAGCGCTCCTTGACGAGCGCCTTGCTCTTCGGGCCGGCGACGGCCCAGTCGTACTGGCTGGGGGCCTGGAGCAGGGCGGCGAGGTAGGCACCCTCGGCCACGTTCAGCTCCTTGGCGTCCTTGCCGTAGTACGCCTGCGCCGCGGCCTGGATGCCGTAGGCCTGCCGGCCGTAGAAGCTGGTGTTGATGTAGCCGGCGAGGATCTCCTTCTTGCTCCGCTTCTGGTCGACCTTCAGTGAGATGACCAGCTCTTTGAGCTTCCGGGTGACCGTCTGGTCCTGGTCGAGGTAGTAGTTCTTGACGTACTGCTGGGTGATGGTCGAGCCACCCTGCTTGCCCTTGCCGGAAACGGTGTTGAACAGGCCGCGTGCGGTGCCCTTGAAGTCGACGCCCTTGTCGTCGTAGAACGACTTGTTCTCGGCGGCGACGAAGGTCATCTGGACGTCCTTGGGCACCTGCGCGAGGTCCACGATCTCCCGGTTGACCTCGCCCGTCCTGGCCAGCAGGGTCCCGTCGGAGTACTTGTAGATGTTGCTCTGCAGCTTGGCCTGGGCATTGCCCTCGGGCACGTCCACGAGCATGTAGAGCACGGCGAAGCCGCCCATGCCCAGCAGGCAGACGGTGAAGGCCGCGCCCAGTAGTTTCCGCCAGGTGAAGAGTCTGCGTATGCCGCCGCCGCTCTTCCCGGCCCGCCGCGACCCGCGCCGCTGAGCTCGTCGCGCATCCGCTCGACCCATTGCTGTGTTGCTCCCGTTTCTGTGCTCGACCGGATCAGCTCGGACCTGCCAGCTAACACCGTTGGCAAGGACAAAAAGCGAGCGATCCCGCATTTTCCGGACGTGACAATCAGCACCTGTTCCCAAGGGAACCGACTCACGAGAGGTGCGCAGGGTTGCGAAAAGCATTAATGTGAAATCACATTGCTAGCGAACAGCTAGCTACGCGAACCGGGGGATTCCATGACTGAACCGAACAACCCGCACACCCCTGCCGGACCGCAGGCCGACCTCGTCCCCGACGCCCCCGAGATGCCGGAACCGCAGGTCCGCGAGACGACGGCGCACAGCATCGCCGGCGGCCTCGGACTCCTGCTGACCGTGATCGGGGTGTTCGCCGGCATCGGTCTCGCCATCCTCGGCGGCATCATCGGGTCGAACGGGAACAACGGCGTGGGCATCCCGCTCTGCATCCTGGGCGTACTGCTCACCATCGCCTCGTTCTTCTGCATGGGCGGTGTGAAGATGGTCGCACCGGGCGAGGCCAGGGTGATCCAGCTCTTCGGCCGGTACGTGGGCACGATCCGCGCCGACGGACTGCGCTGGATCAACCCGCTGACGTCCAGCCGCAAGATCTCCACCCGGGTCCGCAACCACGAGACCGCGGTCCTCAAGGTCAACGACGCCTACGGCAACCCGATCGAGCTCGCCGCGATCGTCGTCTGGAAGGTCGAGGACACCGCGCAGGCCCTGTTCGAGGTCGACGACTTCCTGGAGTTCGTCGCCACCCAGACCGAGGCCGCCGTCCGGCACATCGCCATCGAGTACCCGTACGACGCCCACGACGAGGGCGGCCTCTCGCTCCGGGGCAACGCCGAGGAGATCACCGAGAAGCTGGCCGTGGAACTCACGGCACGGGTCCAGGCGGCGGGCGTACGGATCATCGAGTCCCGCTTCAGCCACCTCGCGTACGCCCCCGAGATCGCCTCCGCGATGCTCCAGCGCCAGCAGGCGGGAGCGGTGGTCGCGGCCCGGCAGCTGATCGTCGAGGGAGCCGTCGGCATGGTCGAGATGGCGCTGAGCCGGATCGCCGAGCAGGACATCGTCGAGCTCGACCCCGAACGGAAGGCGGCCATGGTCAGCAATCTGATGGTGGTGCTGTGCGGCGACCGCGCGGTGCAGCCGGTCCTCAACACGGGCACCCTCTACCAGTGACGGATCAGACCCCGCGGCGCCGCGCGCCGCAGTCCGGGCCGCAGCAGCGCAAGCAGATGCTGCTGCGGCTGGACCCGGCCGTGCACGACGCGCTGGCACGCTGGGCCTCGGACGAGCTGCGCAGCGCGAACGCGCAGATCGAGTTCCTGCTGCGGCGGGCGCTCGCCGAGGCGGGCCGGCTGCCCGGAGGCGCGGCGCCTATCCCGCGCCGCGGACGCCCACCGAAGGCGCCGGACCCGGAGTGACCACGGGGGTCCGCCCCGGCCACCGACCACCGGCCACTCGAAGGGGTGGCCCTCACCCGGTCGGTATACACACCAGGTATACACACCGTGTACAGTCGTCGTCATGTCTATCGGCCACACCCTGCTCGGGCTCCTGGAGTCCGGCCCCCGCCACGGCTACGACCTCAAACGGACCTTCGACGAAAAGTTCGGGCACGACCGCCCCCTGCACTACGGGCAGGTCTACTCCACGATGTCCCGGCTCCTCAAGAACGGCCTCGTCGAGGTCGACGGTGTGGAGACCGACGGCGGCCCGGAGCGCAAGCGCTACGCCATCACCGACGCCGGGATCACCGATGTCGCGACCTGGCTCACGCAGCCCGAGAAGCCGGAGCCGTACCTCCAGTCGACCCTGTACACCAAGGTCGTCCTCGCCATGCTCACCGGCCGCAGCGCCGCCGACGTGCTGGACGCCCAGCGCTCCGAGCACCTGCGCATGATGCGCATCCTCACCGACCGCAAGCGTCAGGGCGACCTCGCCGACCAGCTGATCTGCGACCACGCCCTGTTCCACCTCGAAGCCGATCTGCGCTGGCTGGAGCTCACCGCCGCGCGACTCGGCCAGCTCGCGAAGGTGGTGGCCCCGTGATCCCCGCCGGCTCCCTGCTCGCCGCCCACGATCTGCGCAAGACCTACGGGTCGACCCCCGCACTCGACGGCGCCTCGTTCTCCGTCCACCCCGGCGAGGTCGTCGCCGTGATGGGCCCCTCCGGCTCCGGCAAGTCCACTCTGCTGCACTGCCTCGCCGGGATCATCACCCCCGACTCCGGCACCATCACCTACGCCGGACGCGAGCTGTCCGCCATGTCCGACGCCCAGCGCAGCGCCCTGCGCCGCAGCGAGTTCGGCTTCGTGTTCCAGTTCGGCCAGCTCGTCCCCGAGCTGACCTGTGTGGAGAACGTCGCTCTGCCGCTGCGGCTGAACGGCACCCGCCGCAAGCCCGCCGAGCGCACCGCCCTGGAGTGGATGGAGCGCCTGGAGGTCGACGACATCGGCGCCAAACGCCCCGGCGAGGTCTCCGGCGGCCAGGGCCAGCGCGTCGCCGTGGCCCGTGCGCTCGCCGCCTCGCCGAAGGTGATCTTCGCGGACGAGCCGACCGGCGCCCTGGACTCCCTCAACGGCGAGCGGGTCATGCAACTGCTCACCGAGGCGGCCCGCTCCGCCAACGTCGCCGTGGTGCTCGTGACCCACGAGGCCCGCGTGGCCGCCTACTCCGACCGCGACATCACCGTCCGCGACGGCCGGGCCCGCGATCTGGAGCACGCCGTATGACGCTGCTCGACGAGAAGAGGACCCCGGCCGGCCCGGTGCCTCCTCCCGAAGCCCCCTCCCGCACCGCACCCTGGCTGCGCGATCTCGCGCTCGGGATCCGCTTCGCCGCCGCCGGCGGCCGCGAGGGCTGGATCCGTACCCTGCTCACCGCCGTCGGCGTGGGAATCGGTGTGGCGCTGCTGCTCACCGCCTCCTCCGTGCCGCACATGCTCGACGAGCGGTCCGCCCGGGACCAGGCACGCTCCGAGACCAAGATCTCCGAGTCCCCCGACGCCTCGGCGAAGAAGTCGGACAGCACCGTCCTGCGGGTAGAGGCGAGCACCGAGTACCACGACCGCTCCATCACGGGCTTCCTGATGCGCGCGGACGGCGGCCACCCGGTCGTCCCCCCGGGGATCGACGAACTCCCCGCCCCCGGCGAGATGGTGGTCTCCCCCGCGCTCGGAAAACTCCTCGACTCCCCGAAGAACGCGCTGCTCAAGGAGCGGCTGCCGTACGAGGTCACCGGCACGATCTCGGACGAGGGCCTGCGCTCACCCGGCGAGCTGTGGTTCTACGCGGGCAGCGACACCCTGACCAGTGCATCGGGCGGCCACCGGATCGCCGGATACGGCAAGCCCGGCCCGACCGACCCGCTGCCACCGATCCTCATCGTGCTGACCATCATGGTCTGTGTGGTGCTGCTGGCCCCCGTGGCCATCTTCATCGCCACCGCTGTCCGCTTCGGCGGTGACCGCCGCGACCGCCGCCTCGCCGCCCTGCGCCTGGTCGGTACGGACATCCGGATGACCCGCCGGATCGCGGCCGGTGAGGCACTCTTCGGCTCGGTGCTCGGCCTCCTCATCGGACTGGCCGTGTTCCTGACGGGGCGCCGGTTCGTCGGCCACATCGAGATCTGGGACGTCAGCGCCTTCCCCGCCGACCTGGCCCCCGACGCCCGGCTCTGCGTGCTGATCGCCCTCGCGGTTCCGCTCACCGCCGTGCTCGTCACCCTGATCGCCATGCGCTCCGTGGTCATCGAGCCGCTCGGTGTCGTACGCAACAGCCGCAGCCGCAAGCGTCGCCTCTGGTGGCGGCTGCTGCTGCCGGTCGCCGGACTCGCGGTCTTCGGACTCGGGGGCAGGATCGACGAGTACAGCGTCGTCAACCCGTATCCGGTCGCCGGAGGCGCGGTGCTCGTCCTCGTCGGGCTGGCCCTTCTCCTGCCCTGGCTGGTCGAGGCCTGCGTCGGGCGGATGCGCGGCGGCCCGATCCCCTGGCAGCTGGCCACCCGCCGGCTCCAGCTGAGCAGCGGTGCCGCCTCCCGCGCGGTCAGCGGCGTCACCGTCGCCGTGGCCGGTGCGGTGGCCCTGCAGATGCTGTTCGCCGCGATGAACGACGACTTCAACAGGATCACCGGCCAGGACCCGTCCCGCGCCCAGTTCTACGCCGCCTCCCAGATCGTCAGAGGCGATGCCGCCCTGCACTCGATCAAGGAGTTCCGCGCCACCAAGGGCGTCACCCAGGTCATCGGCACGGTCGAGGCGTACGCGACGAAGCCGGGGACGTACAAGGAGGACGAGATCCAGCCCACCACCTCGTTCACCGTCGGGGACTGCGCGACCCTGCGCGAGATCGCCCGGATCACGACCTGCCGGGACGGCGACACCTTCGTCGCCCACCCCAAGGACAAGGGGCAGGCCGGCTGGGTCGACCAGACCGCTCGCAAGGGCAAGGTGCTCGAATTCGACAGCTACGGCCACGGCACGCCGCTGCACTGGACGCTGCCTGCCGGCTCGCGGACCGTCGCGGCCCGGACCGACCCGTACGGCGAGGAGCGCTCGGGCATCCTGGTCACGCCCGGAGCGATTGACGCGCGGACCCTGCCGGGAGCCGAAACCGTCGCGCAGATCCGCATCGACGAACAGGTCCCGGACGCCGCCGAGTACGTACGCAACACGGCAGCAAGGCTCGACCCCGGAATGCGCCTGGTCACCCTGAACTCGGTCGAGCGCAACCGGCAGTACGCGAGCATCCAGACCGGCCTCCAGGTCGGCGCGACCGCCACGCTGCTGCTGATCGCGGCATCCATGCTGGTCTCCCAGCTGGAGCAACTACGTGAGCGCAAGCGGCTGTTGTCGGTCCTGGTCGCCTTCGGCACCCGACGGGTCACGCTCGGCTGGTCGGTGCTGTGGCAGACGGCGATCCCGGTGGTCATCGGGCTCGCGGTGGCGGTGGCCGGCGGCCTCGCCCTCGGCGCCACCCTGTGCTGGATGGTCGGCAAACAGGTGTCCGGCTGGTGGCTGTTCCTGCCACTGGCGGGGGCGGGCGCGTCGCTCATCCTGCTGGTCACCCTGCTGTCCCTGCCGCCGCTGTGGCGCATGATGCGCCCGGACGGGCTGCGCAGCGAGTAGCACCCGCGACGGCCGGCCGGACCCCTGACTCAGGTCCGGCCGGCCGTCGCCACACGCACCGGCAGCGCCGCCATCGCCCCGCGCAGCGCCGCCGCGAACTCCTCGAACTCCTCGTGCCGGGCCGCCCCGGTCCGCATCCCCAGCGCCACCCGCCGCGCAGGGGCCGGGTCCGCGAAGTACCCCGTGGTCAGCGCGTCGTTGCGGGCCGTCTCGACCGTCACCGCGGTCCGCGGCAGCAGCGTCACCCCGAGCCCTCCGGCCACCAGCTGCACCAGGGTGGAGAGCCCGGCCGCGGTCGTGGTGACCGGAGCACCCTCCGTACGCCCCGCCTCACGGCAGATGTCGAGCGCCTGGTCGCGCATGCAGTGCCCCTCGTCGAGCAGCAGCAACGGCAGCTCCCGCAGCGCCTCGCGCGGAATGTCCTGCCGCCCGCCGAGCCAGTGGTCGCGCTCCATGACCAGCACGAAGTCCTCGTCGAAGAGCGGGAGTTCGGTCACTCCCGGCACCCCGAGCGGCACCGCGAGCAGCAACAGGTCCAGCCGCCCCGCCGCCAGCCCCTCCAGCAGCGAGGAGGTCTGCTCCTCGTGCACCTGGAGGTCGAGGTCCGGGTAGCGGTCATGGACCAGCCGCAGCACGGTCGGCAGCAGATACGGGGCGACGGTCGGAATCACGCCGAGCCGCAGCACTCCGGTGAAGGGCGCCCGGACCGCCTCGGCCTCCTCCATCAGCTCGCCGACGGCATGCAGGACGACCCGCGCCCGCACCGCGAGCCGCTCCCCGGCGGGCGAGAGCAGTACCTTGCGCGTCGTACGCTCGATGAGCTGGACACCCAGTGCCTCCTCCAGCGCGGACACCGCCCCGGAGAGCGCGGGCTGACTCATCCCGATTGCGGCCGCCGCGTCCCGGAAGTGCAGATACTCCGCCACGGCGGCGAAGGCGCGCAGCTGCGAGAGGCTGGGCTGTTTGGGCCGGATGCCCTGATTACTCTGGGCCACTGATAGGCACCTCCGATCATCACGACCGAGTGTAGCTATTTCCGCGATCAATGCACTCTGTGCCAAGGTGGAGGTCGTCCAACCCTCAGGAACTCCCCCAAAAAGGGAATTCCTACGCTGCAAGGAGAGCGCGTGCTCACTGTCGGTGACAAGTTCCCCGAGTTCGACCTGACCGCTTGTGTTTCGCTGGAGAGCGGCAAGGAGTTCGAGCAGATCAACCACAAGACCTACGAGGGACAGTGGAAGATCGTCTTCGCGTGGCCGAAGGACTTCACCTTCGTGTGCCCCACCGAGATCGCCGCGTTCGGCAAGCTGAACGAGGAGTTCGCCGACCGTGACGCGCAGATCCTCGGCTTCTCCGGTGACTCCGAGTTCGTGCACCACGCCTGGCGCAAGGACCACCCGGACCTGACCGACCTGCCCTTCCCGATGCTCGCCGACTCCAAGCACGAGCTCATGCGGGACCTCGGCATCGAGGGCGAGGACGGCTTCGCGCAGCGCGCCGTCTTCATCGTCGACCAGAACAACGAGATCCAGTTCACGATGGTGACCGCCGGTTCCGTGGGCCGTAACCCCAAGGAGGTCCTGCGGGTCCTCGACGCCCTGCAGACCGACGAGCTGTGCCCCTGCAACTGGACCAAGGGCGAGACCACCCTTGACCCGGTCGCGCTCCTCTCGGGCGAGTGAGCTGACACCGACATGGCACTCGACGAACTGAAGGCCGCCATACCGGACTTCGCCAAGGACCTGAAGCTGAACCTCGGTTCGGTCATCGGCAACAGCGAACTCCCGCAGCAGCAGCTCTGGGGCACCGTCCTCGCCTGCGCGATCGCCTCGCGCTCGCCGAAGGTGCTGCGCGAGCTGGAGCCGGAGGCGAAGGCCAACCTCTCCGCGGAGGCGTACACCGCCGCGAAGTCGGCCGCCGCCATCATGGCGATGAACAACGTGTTCTACCGGACCCGGCACCTGCTGTCGGACCCGGAGTACGGCAACCTCCGGGCCGGCCTGCGGATGAACGTGATCGGCAAGCCGGGCGTGGAGAAGGTCGACTTCGAGCTGTGGTCGCTCGCCGTCTCCGCGATCAACGGCTGCGGCCAGTGCCTGGACTCCCACGAGCAGGTGCTGCGCAAGGCCGGCGTGGACCGTGAGACCATTCAGGAAGCCGTCAAGATTGCCTCGGTGATCCAGGCGGTCGGTGTGACCCTCGAAGCCGAGGCAGTCCTCGCCGAGTAGCACCCGCAGTACCCCTGATACGAGAAGGGCCCCCAGGACGACCGACCGTCCGAGGGGCCCTTCTTATATGTGCGCTGTGTGCGCTGTGTGCGCCGTCTCCGCTCAGAGCGCCTTCGGCGCGTCCGCAGCCGGCTCCTCGTCGCTGCCGTCGTCGAACTCCTCCGGCGGCGAGCCGGGCGCCGGCTTCGGTGCCGCGTCCAGCGAGGTCGAGCCGTGCGGCGGTGGCGAGTGGCGGCGGGACTCCTCCTGCCCGTACGTCCGCAGATAGCCGACCACCGTATTGGTCACCGCGACCAGCGGCACCGCGACGACGGCGCCCCCGATGCCGGCGATCATGCCGCCCGCGGCGACCGAGAGCACCACGGCCAGCGGATGCACACGCACCGCGCGGCCCAGGATGAACGGCTGGAGGATGTGGCCCTCGATCTGCTGCACCGCGAGGACCACGGCCAGCACCATCAGTGCCGTGAACACGCCCTGGGTGACAAGGGCGACGACCACCGCCAGCGCCCCGGAGACCACCGCGCCGACGAGCGGGATGAAGGCGAACAGGAAGATGAAGACGGCCAGCGGAACGGCCATCGGCACATCGAGGAAGAAGATCCCGAGGCCGATGAAGATGGCGTCGATCAGGGCGACTATCACCGTGCCCCGCACATAGGCGGTCAGCGTCCGCCAGGCACGCGGACCGGCACCCGCGACTCCCGGCCGGGCCTGGGCGGGCACGAGCTTGAGCACCCAGTGCCAGATGCGCTTGCCGTCGTACAGCAGGAAGAGCGTGGAGAACATCGCCAGCAGCATCCCGGTGAGGAGCTCCACCATCACGGTGACGCCCTGCAGCCCGGCGGAGGTGATGGCCTCCGTGTTGGTGCCGACGGTGTCGCTGAGGTTCTTCGCTATGTCGTTGATCTGTTTGTCGGTCACATGGAACGGGCTGTCCAGCAGCCAGTTCTTCAGGTCGTCGATCCCCGTCCGCACCTTGTCGGAAAGGGTGTCGATGTTGTCCATGACCTGCCAGACCACGAACCAGCCGACCAGGCCCATGATGACGAAGCCCAGGATCGCCGTGACCGCGGTGGCCAGTCCGCGCGGCAGCCCGTACCGCCTCAGCCGGGCGACGGTCGGCTGAAGCATCGCGGTGACGAGCAGCGCGGCGACGAACGCCAGCACCACCAACTGCACCGCGCTGATGACGCGCATGAGCACCCAGAGGGTCCCGGCGAGCACCAGCAGCCGCCAGCCCGCCTCTGCCGCGACCCGCATCCCCCAGGGGATGGCCGCGACCGGATCGGGTCGCGCGGAGACGGAAGGCGCGTACGCGGGCGGCGGCGGGACATGGTCGGCCGCGCTCCCGGCCTCCCCTGCGGGCGCGCCCGCCGTCACCGCGGACTCCGTGTGCGCGGCGTCGTCCTCGGCCACCGCTTCGGCCCGCCGTTCGTCCAGGCGCTCACCCAGCCTGGTCAGTTCAGCACCCAGTTGTCCGAGCCACCCCGGCAGTTTCGACATACCGTCTCTCTACCCCCCGTCCACTTTCCCACCGCTCCCCGGGAAACGGTTCCGCCCGACCGTACACGCGCGAAGCCCCTCACCGTAGGACGGCGAGGGGCTTCGCGAGGTTGAGACCTGAACCTCGGAAGGTTCTAGTACCAGTGGTTGGCCTGCCAGAAGGACCAGGCACCGCACGGGCTGCCGTAACGGCCGTCCATGTAGTTCAGGCCCCACTTGATCTGGGTGGCCGGGTTGGTCTGCCAGTCGGCACCGGCGGAGGACATCTTGGAGCCGGGCAGTGCCTGGACGAGGCCGTAGGCGCCGGAGGACGGGTTGCTCGCCCGGTAGTTCCAGCTCGACTCGTGGTTCACGATGTTGCTGAAGCACTGGAACTGGTCGCCGGGAATCATCTGACGAGCCATCGCCTGGACGTCGGCCACGCTGTACGAGGCCTGCGTGGCGAACGCGGAGGCGCTGCGGATCTCGGAGCGGCTGGCGCGCTCGGCGCGCTCCGCCTTCTCCTGGCGCTCCTTCTCCAGCCGGTCCTCGGCCGCCGCCTTCTTGGACTTGGCGTCCTTGGCGGCCTGCACACGGGCTGATTCCTCGGCGGACTTCTTCGCCGACGCATCGGCCGCGGACGCCTGGGCGTCGGCCTGCTGCGTCAGCGATGCGGTCTGCACCTGGGCCTGCTGGCCCGCGGGGATGTCTGCGAGCAGCGTGGTGTCGGCTGCGGTCGCCTCGAAGTTGTTGTCGTCAGCAGGGGGAGTGCTGCCTGCTGCAACGCCTACGACGGCGCCAACGGTGGTTACCGCTGTGGCAGATGCCACGGCGAACCCCCGGACCGAGATCCGGCTCACACGGTGTCCTTCCAGCATCGCCCGCTTAGGTGACCTCGCGGGCGCAATCGTGCCCCTGACACTGGCCTCCCTACTGCTTGGGTCACGGGAGGCACGGGCCCGGTGGGCACTCCCCTGGGGGAGCGCCGCGTGGTGCTCGCGGGCGGCATACGGACGGCGGTTGTTGAGTTGTGTGGTGCGTGGCACCTCTGGAGGTGCCGGTGTGCCGTATGCGGGGCCTGACGGAAGCAAGACTCTGCCGGAACGGGACGCCGGGAAGCAATTCTCTGTTGCGTGTGAAAGCTCACACCTCGTTTGGAGCACGTGAATAACGGAAATGGTGCCGCAACACGATGCCGCCCGGCTAAGCTCCTTGGCTCGCCGGGCGGCATCAACTGTCCCATTCCGTATGAGATCTAGCCTTCTTCCAGCATTTCGGTCACCAGTGCGGCAATGCGGGAGCGCTCCGAACGCGTGAGCGTCACATGCGCGAAGAGCGGGTGCCCCTTCAGCTTCTCGACCACGGCGACCACTCCGTCGTACCGGCCGACCCGGAGGTTGTCCCGCTGGGCCACGTCATGCGTGAGCACCACTCGGGAATTCGCCCCGATTCTGGACAACACGGTCAGCAGGACGTTGCGTTCGAGCGACTGGGCCTCGTCGACGATCACGAAGGCGTCGTGCAGGGACCGGCCCCTGATGTGGGTGAGCGGCAGGACCTCCAGCATGCCGCGCCCCAGCACCTCCTCGATCACCTCGCGGCCGGAGACCGCCGAGAGGGTGTCGAAGACGGCCTGGGCCCAGGGGCTCATCTTCTCGGCCTCGCTGCCGGGGAGATAGCCGAGCTCCTGCCCGCCCACCGCGTACAGCGGACGGAAGACCATCACCTTCTTGTGCTGTCCTCGCTCCAGCACGGCTTCGAGGCCCGCGCAGAGCGCCAGCGCCGACTTGCCGGTGCCGGCCCTGCCGCCCAGCGACACGATGCCGACGTCCTGGTCCAGGAGGAGGTCCAGGGCGATGCGCTGCTCGGCGCTGCGGCCGTGGATACCGAAGGCCTCCCGGTCGCCGCGGACGAGGCGGACATTGCCCTCGGCCGTCACCCGGCCGAGCGCCTTGCCCCGTTCGGACTGGAGGACCAGGCCGGTGTGCACGGGCAGCTCGGCCGCCTCGGGGACGTACAGCGTCTCCTCGGTGAAGAGGAGGTCCACCTGTTCGGCCGAGAGGGATAGTTCAGACATTCCGGTCCAGCCGGAGTCGGTGATGGCGAGTTCCGCCCGGTACTCCTCGGCGAGGAGACCGACCGACGATGCCTTGATGCGCAGCGGCAGGTCCTTGGAGACGACCGTGACGTCGTACCCCTCGGCCTGGAGATTGCGAGCGACCGCGAGAATCCGTGAGTCGTTGTCCCCCAACCGGTAGCCGGCGGGAAGGACGCCGGGATCGGAGTGGTTGAGTTCGACGCGCAGCGTCCCGCCCAGATCCCCGAGGGGGATCGGGGCATCCAGCCGGCCGTACCTGACCCGGAAGTCGTCCAGCAGGCGCAGGGCCTGCCGGGCGAAGTACCCGAGCTCGGGATGGTGCCGTTTGGCCTCCAGTTCCGTGACCACGACGATCGGGAGCACGACTTCGTGCTCGTCGAAGCGGGACATGGCGTTCGGATCGGCCAGCAGGACGCTGGTGTCGAGAACATAGGTGCGCCTGTCGGGCATGCGGCGCTTTGTGCTGGTCACCACGGAAGGACGTACCCCCTCGGACGAGGTTGGGGTGCGACGGCGTCGCGGAGCATCCCAATGGGAGAGGACGGGCCGGGCTCCGGCCACCTTGCGCGGGCCGAGCGCCGGCCCTCCGCGTCGGCCGCACTGTATGTACGGTCCTTCGTGTGCAAAGGGCCTCCCGGGCGAGCGGACTCCATGCCGCTCACTTGGACACGACGTCCGCCTGGTTGGTGACCGGACGTCGACCTGTCAGGGGTATGCCCTCGAACACGCCAAGCCATGCCGACCTGGCCGGTTCCGGTCGAAGCCGTCCGGGGCCAGCCGGTGGCCTTCCGGCCCTCGAGAGGCCCTAGCCGCCGTAGCGGCGGTGACGGGCCGCGTAGTCGCGCAGGGCCCGCAGGAAGTCGACGCGGCGGAACGCCGGCCAGAAGACCTCGCAGAAGTAGTACTCCGAATGCGCGCTCTGCCAGAGCATGAAGCCCGACAGCCGCTGCTCGCCGCTGGTACGGATCACGAGGTCGGGGTCCGGCTGTCCCCGGGTGTAGAGGTGCTCGGAGATCAGGTCGGTGGAGACGATCTCCGCCAGGTCCTCGAAGGAGGTGCCCTTCTCGGAGTGGTCCAGCAGCAGGGAGCGCACCGCGTCCGCGATCTCCTGGCGCCCGCCGTAGCCGACGGCGACGTTGACCAGTATTCCGTCGACCCCGACGGTGGCCTGCTCGGCCTCCTTGAGGACCGTCTGGGTGTGCGCGGGCAGCAGGTCGAGCGTGCCGACGTGGTGGACGCGCCAGCGCCCGTCCGCCACCAGGTCGCGCACCGTGTTCTCGATGATGCCGAGGAGCGGGATGAGCTCGGACTCGGGCCGGTCGAAGTTGTCGGTGGAGAGCATCCAGAGCGTGACGACCTCGACGTCCGTCTCGCTGCACCAGCCGAGAAGCTCCTTGATCTTGTCCGCTCCGGCCTGGTGCCCCTGCGCGGCGGTGCCGCCGGACGCCTTCGCCCAGCGCCGGTTTCCGTCGAGGATGACGCCGATGTGCTTGGGCACCTGGGCGTGATCGAGGCGGGCCTCCACCCGGCGCGCGTAGAGCCCGTACACCAGGTCGCGCAAGTTCACTGAGTCCACCTCTCGGTTCCGTGCGGGCACGCCCGCCCCTTTGCCCGGGGTCCGGGGTCGTCCACCTGGGGATCGCTGCACCGGAAGGGGGCGATCGCCCCGCCGTGCCGTGCAGTCCCGAAGCCGCCACATTACTGCGCAGGCGGCGCACCGGCCCAACCCGGCCTGTCACAAGTCCGTGATAAGGAGGGAAACGTGACTGATTCCTCTTCCTCCTACCGGGCCGACGCCGCGCGCTACGACTCCATGGAGTACCGCCGCACCGGCCGCAGCGGCCTCAAGCTCCCGGCCGTCTCGCTCGGCCTCTGGCACAACTTCGGCGACGACCGCGCGCTCGACTCGCAGCGCGCCATCCTGCGCCGGGCCTTCGACCTCGGCGTGACCCACTTCGACCTGGCCAACAACTACGGCCCGCCGCCCGGCTCCGCCGAGCTCAACTTCGGAAAGATCTTCCAGCAGGATTTCGCCCCGTACCGCGACGAGCTGATCATCTCCACCAAGGCGGGGTACGACATGCACCCCGGCCCCTACGGCGAGTGGGGCTCGCGCAAGTACCTCCTTTCGTCGCTCGACGCCTCCCTGAAGCGGATGGGGCTCGACTACGTCGACATCTTCTACTCGCACCGCTTCGACCCGGACACTCCGCTGGAGGAGACGATGGGGGCCCTGGCCTCCGCCGTGCGGCAGGGCAAGGCGCTGTACGTGGGGGTGTCCTCGTACAACTCCGAGCAGACCGCAGAGGCGGCCCGGCTGCTGAAGGAGATGGGGGTGCCGGCCCTGATCCACCAGCCGTCCTACTCGATGATCAACCGCTGGACCGAGGACGACGGGCTGCTGGACACCCTGGAGGCGGCCGGCATGGGCTGCATCTCCTTCGTGCCGCTCGCCCAGGGGCTGCTGACCGGCAAGTACCTGAAGGGCATCCCGGAGGGTTCACGCGCCACGCAGGGCAAGTCCCTCAACCCGGACCTGCTCTCGGACGAGGTGGTCCGCCGGCTGAACGGGCTGAACGACATCGCACGCCGCCGCGGCCAGTCGCTCGCCCAGCTGGCCCTCAACTGGGTGCTGCGCGACAGCCGTATGACGTCGGCCCTGATCGGCGCGTCGAGCGTGGGGCAGCTGGAGGAGAACGTCGCGGCTCTGGCCGGACCGGCGCTGTCGGCCGGGGAGTTGAAGGAGATCGACACCTTCGCCGTGGACACCGCGGGCACCAACATCTGGGCCGGACGGGCCTGAGAGGCTGCCGGGGCTCACGACCGCGCCTGCGGTACGGACCCGGCGTTACGGACCCGGCAGTACCCGGGCACAAAAAAAACGGGCCGGTCCGTGGGGGGGGTTACGGACCGGCCCGAGGGGGGGTTTCCACCATAACCCTTCGTAAGTGATGCTGCGTGCCACGCCGCGAAATAATTACTCTCCGAATGTGCGGGACTCCGCTGCGGGCACGGAATCTAGCCCTCCGCAGGGCTCGGAACTGCACAGACGTCCGGTGGCGCCGCCTTGACGCCCGGACGGCCCCCGGGACGTACACAGGATGTGCACATTCCGGTGATGATCACGGGCGGGGCGGCCGGGCATGAGGACAGATTCTGACCTGATGGGCCGGTAGTTTTCGATTCATGACGACGCGACGCGCCACCGTGGACCGGGCAAGGGTGAACACCCGCCGAATGGAGCGCCAGGGTCTGACGGTCCCGCTCGACGCCGCCCCGGCCCCGGTGGTCGAGTTGATGCCGGCCGCGCATGCGCAGGTCCTGTCCGCCGCCGAGCTCTCCGTGGGGCTGCGGAGCCGCGATCTGACCCGTGCCGATGTGCGCAGGGCTCTGTGGTCGGACCGGACCCTGATCAAGACGTTCGGACCGCGCGGCACGGTCCACCTGGTGTCGGCGGCCGAAC
This sequence comes from Streptomyces sp. NBC_00464, assembly GCF_036013915.1. Taxonomy (NCBI): domain Bacteria; kingdom Bacillati; phylum Actinomycetota; class Actinomycetes; order Kitasatosporales; family Streptomycetaceae; genus Streptomyces; species Streptomyces sp. NBC_00464. The sequence goes on from NZ_CP107899.1 coordinate 2,399,302, forward strand.
TGCCGCTGTGGACGGGCGCGTTGTCGTCGCTGCCGGCGGGCCGCAACACCCAGCCGGAAGGGGTGCGGATGACTCCGGAGCAGACCGCGGAGGTGCTCGCGGCCATCGCCGACGCCCTGACCGGCGCCGAGCTGACCGTCGACGAACTCACGGAGGCGGTCATCGCCCGCGCCGGGGCCTGGGCCGGCGAGCCGGTGATGCCCGCCTTCCAGACCCTGTGGCCGCGCTGGCGGCAGGTGACTCACCTGGCGTCCCACCGCGGACTGCTCTGCTTCGGCCAGGACCGCGGCCGCAAGGTCACCTACACCCGCCCCGACGTCACCCCGCTCGACGGACCGCCTGCACTCGCCGCACTCATCGGCCGATATCTGCACGCGTACGGCCCCGCCACCCCGCAGAACTTCGCCACTTGGCTGGCCGCACCCGCCCGCTGGGCCTCCGAACTGTTCGCGGGACTCGCGGCGGACGGGGAGATCGAAGAGGTGGCGTACGGGGACGGCAGCCCGGCCTGGGTGGTGGCGGGCGACACCGCCTTCCCCTCACAGCCGGTACGCGGGGTGCGGCTCCTCCCCTACTTCGACGCGTTCGTCATCGCGTCCCAGCCCCGCGAGGAGCTCTTCCCCGGCGCCGCCCGCACCCGGGCACTGGCGGGCGGCCAGGCGGGGAACTTCCCGGTGCTGCTCGTCGACGGCACCGTGGCCGGGGTGTGGCACCAGCGGCGCTCGGGCCGGCGGATCGCGGTGACGGTGGAGCCGCTGTCCCCGCTGACGGCCGGACAGCTCCGGGAGCTGGAGCAGCAGGTGGCCCGGGTGGGCGAGGTGCTGGAGGGGAAGCCGGAGCTGACGGTGGGGAAGGTGACGGTAGGGGCCCACGCGTAGGACGCGGCGTCAGGTCGTGGCGGCCACGCCCCGGTGGCCCCGGGTGAAGCGGATGCCCACGGTGTCGCCGCCCGTCACCACGAAACGGCCGCCCTCGCAGCGGATGACGGCCTCGTGCACCTCGCCCCGGTCGTCCCTGCGCTCCTCGGTGCGCAGCACCGTCCAGCCGCCGTCGGGCGGCTGCGGCAGCCGCCCCAACTCGGCGAACTCCCACTGGGCGGCGGGTACGCACCAGTCGGGAAGGTGCGGCCAGGTACCCGCCCCCACATGCAGGGTGCCGTCGGACGCGCAGGTCAGGAGCACCGACTGGCCGTCTGCCAGCAGGAAGGCGACCGCTTCCGGCTCCCCCATGCGCCCCTCGGGCCGGTAGAAGATGCCGAGGACGCCGACGATCCTGGCCCCTCTGAGCCATTCGGAGTTCCCCTGCCGCGGGCCGCGCGTCGCTTCCTCGTCGTTGCCGACCCTCATGGCCTGCTCCTTCCCCGTGCGCGTGCGCTCAGCACCCAGGGTGCCATCCTTCGGGCGCGGGAAGGGTGTTCGGCCTCATGCGGGTTTGCGGGCCTCGATCAGAAAGCGGGTGGTGTGGGCGACGAACGGCCCCTCGGTCTCGATCCGGTGGTGCAGCGCGGCAAGTCGGTTCCGGTACGCGCCGACGGTGAAGCCGGGCACCATCCAGATCACCTTGCGCAGGAAGTAGACGACCGCGCCGATGTCGCGGAACTCGGTGCGCAGCCGCTCCATCCGCAGGTCGACGACGTCGAGACCGGCCGCCCCGGCTGCGGCGCGCGCCTGCTCTGGGTCGCGTCCTGCGCGTACCTCCGGCGGCTGCGGGCCGAGGAAGTACTCGACGAGTTCGAAGACGCTCGCCGGGCCGACCTGCTGCGAGAAGTACGTGCCGCCGGGGGTCAGGACCCGGGCGATCTCCTCCCACCACGTGGTCACCGGATGGCGGCTGACCACCAGGTCGAAGGCCGCGTCACCGAACGGCAGCGGTGGCTTGTCCTCGTCCGCGACCACCACGGCTCCCAGCGGATGCAGCAGGGCGGTCGCACGGGCGATGTTCGGCGGCCAGCCCTCGGTGGCCACGGTCAGCGGCGGCAGCTTCGGTGCGGAGGCGAGCACTTCGCCGCCCCCGGTCTGGATGTCGAGCGCCGCCCGCGCCCGGCCGAGGCGCTCCCCCATGGCGCGGGCGTACCCCCAGGAGGGGCGCTCCTCGGTGGCCCGGCCCTCCAGCCAGGAGAAGTCCCAGCCGGCCACGGACACGGCGTCGGCCTCGGCGACCAGGGCTTCGAACCGGGCGCGTTCGGCTGCTTGCGCGGCTGTTCGCGCGTCATCGGGAGTTGCGGTCATACGGGGATGGTGGCAGCCGGACGCCACCGAGCGCGAAGCCATTTACGGCGCGCCACTGCGGCCGGCGGCCGTCCGGGGTCTCTCAGGCGGCCAGTCCGCCGAACAGGATCCCCAGCAGCGCGCCCGCGATCATGAACGGGCCGAACGGGATGCCCGTCTTGCGCCCGGCGCGCCGCATGATCACCAGCCCGAGCCCGTACACCGCCCCGAACAGGAACCCCGCGAACCCGCCGACGAACAGGACGGCCCAGCCGTACCAGCCGAGGGCCACGCCCAGGGAGAGGGCGAGTTTGACGTCGCCGAAGCCCATCCCGTTCGGGTTGATGAGGAAGAGCAGGAAGTAGAAGGCGCCGAGAGCGGCGCCGCCGAGCAGGGCGGGCAGCCAGCCGCCACCGTGCTCCGGCAGCAGAGCGGCAACGCCGAGGAGCACGGCGGCCACGGCCGCGGCCGGCAGCGTCAGCCGGTCGGGCAGCCGGTGGACCCGGCGGTCGATGGTCGCGAGGAGTACGCCGACGGGGGCGAGCAGCAGCCAGACGGCGAGCTCGGGGCGCGTCCCGGTGGCCGCGGCGAGGGCGGCGCAGGCGAGAGCGGTGACGACGGGGGCGAGGATGTGCGGGGCGTAGCGCGGGGCGGTGGGGGGCGGCGCGGTGTCGGGGCCGTCGGACTCGCCGGTCCCGTCGCCGGCCGGGTCCGGCCCGACTGCCTTGCGCACGGCGGTGGTTGCGCCCGCCTCGGCGCAGGTCGTGCAGCGCGTGGAGCCGAGCCAGCCGCGGCCGGGCCCGGTGAGGGCGTGACCGGCGGGGCACGCGTCCCGCCACGCGTCGTCCGGTTCGACGGAGAACCGGTAGGCGGCGCGAGGTACCAGCAGTCCGGCCGCGGCCCCCCAGAGGGCGGCGACCCCTATCAGCATGGCGTACACCTCATAGACCCTAGACGGCCCCGCGGACACCGGCCATGGGCCCGGGGGCCCACTCCTCGCCGAACCGGACCCAGGGCACGTCACGTGGCGCTACGGTCGTGGCCATGGCTCGATGGAGCAATGGAACAGGAACGCTGACGATCACCGACCGGGACGGGGAACGGGAGACCGTGGTGCCGCTGCGCATCGCGGCCTCGTACCGTCACCGGACCCGTGGACTGCTCGGCCAGGACGGGGTCGACGGCGCGCTGATGATCACGCCTTGCGGGAGCGTGCACTCCTTCCGGATGCGGTTCACGATCGATGTGGCCTATCTGGACCGGAAGTTCAACGTCGTGGCGGTGCACACGATGAAGCCCGGACGGCTGGGCCTGCCCCGGCTGCGGGCCCGGCATGTGATCGAGTCGGAGGCCGGCGCGATGGCGGCGTGGGGGCTGAGGCCGGGTACGCAGGTGCGGATCACGCAGACCGGTTGAACGGGGTTCCGTGGTGCGGGGTTCCTGGGTGCGGGGTTCCGTCCTCAATCGCCGGACGGGCTTGTGTGCGGGTCCCCCGCGGGGTGCGCCCCTGTCCGGTGGGTGGGGGTGGGGGCCCTCCGGGGAGACTCCTCAAAAATGGCGTGTGCACCCGACGACGAACAGGGACCCGGGTCGTACGCCATTTTCTGCGGGGACTCCCCTGCACGCCCCCACCCGGCCGCCCCTGCGTCTGAACACCGGCTCCGATGACTGCCGCAGACGCACGACGGCCGGGTCCGGGGCCGTGCAGGGGAGTCCCCGCAGGACGACGAACAGATACCCGGGTCCATCACGTACCCGCGGAACGTTCGTCGTCCGAGGAGACGCCCCGGAGGGGCACCGGACCCCCACCCACCGGGCAACAGCGCCCCGCGGGGCACCCGCACCACTAAGCCCGTCCGGCGCTTGAGGACGGAACCCCCCAGCCCAGGCCCCGGACACCCGGCGGACATAATCGGCCGTATGTCCGCCGACCCTTCCCCCCAGGTCACCCCCGCCCCGCCGCACCCGGAGCGCGGGCGGTTCGCCGCCGCCCTTGCCGCCGCCGCACCGGCTCTCGGCGTGTACGCCGCGGTGCGGATCGTCGGGCTCGTCGTCTTCTGGGCCGCCGCGTCGGTCGGCGGGAAGGACGCGCTGCATCTGCTCTCCGAGCGCTGGGACTCCATCTGGTACCAGCGGGTCGCCGAGAACGGCTACGGGTACACGGTCACGCTCCCGGACGTCGGCGTCCACTCCGATCTGGCCTTCTTCCCGCTGCTGCCCGCGCTGGAGCGCGGCATCGCGGAGGTGACCCCGCTCGGCCTCGCGGGCGCCGGGCTGCTGGTCGCCTGGGTTGCCGGGCTGCTCGCCGCCTGGGGGATCTTCGCCGTCGGGGCGCGGCTGTACGGGCGCCGGGCGGGGGTGCTGCTGGCCGCGCTGTGGGGGGTGTACCCGACGGCGTTCGTCCAGTCGATGGCGTACACCGAAACCCTGTTCACGGCGCTTGCCGCCTGGTCGCTGTACGCCGTGCTGACCCGGCGATGGATCGTGGCCGGTGGTCTGTGCGTGCTCGCGGGGCTGACCCGCCCCACCGCTGCCGCGCTGATCGCCGCCCTCGCGGTCACGGCGGCCGTCGTCCTCGTACGGGAGTACCGGGCCGGTGCCGTCGACGGCATCGTCCGCCGCAACGGCCGGATGCTGCTCGGGGTGGTCATCGCGCCGCTGGGCTGGCTCGCGTACGTGGTGTTCGTCGCGGTGCGCGAGGGCAGCCCGTTCGCCTACTTCGACGTGCAGGCGCAGTGGGGCAACAGCATCGACGGCGGCGCGGCCCTTGCCTCCTTCATCCTCGGGCTGCCGCTGCCCGGCATGCTCGGGCTGTGCGCGGCGCTGGCCGCACTCGGCTGGCTGGTGTCGCTGTGCGTGCGACAGCGCCAGCCGGTGCCCGTACTCGTGTACGGCATCGCCGTCGTCGTCATCTCGCTGATCGGCTCCGGATACTTCGGCTCCCGGCCCCGGCTGATGATGCCCGCCTTCCCGCTGCTGCTGCCGCCCGCCGTCGCGCTGGCGCGGGTGCGCTCCACGGCCCGTACGGTGACCGTCGTCGCGGTGCTCGCCGTGGCCTCGGCGGCGTACGGGGCGTGGACGCTGCTCGGTTCCGGCCCGCCGTGACTTGGGCCCGTGGGCCCAAGCAACCGGTGTGCTCCGGTTGTTACCGTGCCGAGTACGTGCGGGAACAGCGTCGGCGGCAGCGGTTCGCCGGTCAGGAGCGGTCAGTGACGAAGGTACGTGCGGCAGCTGTGGCGGCCACCACAGCAGTGCTCTGCCTGGCGGCCGTCGCCTGCGGAACGGACGAGAAGAAGTCCGAGCAGGACGGTGGAAAGGCCGCGGGCCCCCGCGCGAGTGCAAGCGCCGGCGCGAGTGCGCGTGCGAAGCCGGGTGGGGGTCCCTCCGCCACCAGCAGCGGTGAGGTCCTCGACAAGGCCGGACTGGCCGGGATCGCACTGACCACCGGCGAGGTGGCGGCGTACGAGGTCACGCCCATGCAGGGCGGCGAGGAGACCGGTACGGAGCGGTCCGAGAACAAGGAGTGCCGGCCCCTCGTGGCCGTGATCAACGGTGCTCCCGAGCCTGCCGCGGCCGCCACCGTGTTCCGTACCGTCATGGACAAGTCGGAGGAGGGCAAGGACGACCAGACCGTCGTCACCGAGATCCTCACCTCGCACCCCGAGGACGCGGCGCAGCAGCTCATGCGCGGGGTCCGGGACGCGGTACGGGCCTGCGCGGGCGGCTTCCGTACGTCGGGCGAGGACGGACCCTCCACGTACACCGAGGTCAAGCAGGTCCCGCTGCCGCCGGCGGGCCAGGAGAGCATCGCCTATCAGGTGACCGGGAGCATCGAGGGGGACAAGGTGCCGTTGCTCTTCCAGCTGGTGCGGACCGGGTCGACCGTCGTCACGTTCTACGTGGCGGACTTCCTCACGGCGAAGACCCCGCAGCTCCCGGCCGAACTCGTCGCCGCCCAGGCCGCCAAGCTGCCCTGACGCCGCCGCAGCGTCGCCTCACGCCCCCTCGGGCAGGGCCACCTCGGCGACGAGCGCGGCTCCCCCGGCGCCGTACAGCGTCAGCCAGCGCTGTTCGTCCGACGCGTTGCCGATCCTGATGCCGAAGGTCCAGGTCGGGTCGAGGAACAGGGTGTGCCCGCCCTCGAAGTCGAGGGCCAGGCAGGTGCACGCGGTGTCGGCGGCGCCCGGCACGCGGTAGACGCGCAGGCGGGTGCAGCGCAGTTCGTCGCGGCCGTCGCCGAAGAGCTGCTCACCGTACGAGGCGACGATCACCTCGTCCTCGGCCTCGGCGAGCAGTTCGATGCCGTTCCACTCGATGCCGGTCACCGATGTGGTGTCCAGCCGGTCGTACTGGCCGACGGACTCGAACTTCAGAAGTCCTTCGGCCAGCCGGAGCCAGACGGCGAGGGGCTGCGGCCGGAATTCGGGGAACTCCCCGTCGCGGTCCAGCAGTCCGGGGACGAGGACGTCGCGGACGGGGTGGTCACGCAGTGCCGTCTCCGCCGTCGTCCAACCGCTCATGTCCGCTCCCTGCTCCGTGATCCGGCCTGTTCCGAACGAGGGACCCTAGTCCACCGGCACCTTCTTGGTGATCTCGATGGCGGTGTCCATGCCCTCGCCGCTCTTGAGGGCGGTCCAGAAGTCGCCGTTCTCCTTGAGGACGATCGTCACGCCGTTGCCACGATAGATCAGCCCCTCGGGCTCGCCCTTCTTCAACGTGCCCTTGCCGACCAGCTTGAACGTGCCGTCCTTGACGGCCTTCGCGATGTCGTCCCGGAATCGCGGACCGTCCTCCTTGAGCTTCTTGTACTTGGTGCCCAGCGCGTCCTCGACCACCTTCTTGTGGCGCAGGAAGTGGTCCTTGAACTTCTTGGGATCCCCTTCGCCCACACCGGGGTTGCGCGCCGCGTCGACCTCGTCCGACGACATGTCGCAGTCGTTGTTGTGGACGAGGGCGTGTCCGGAGCCGATGCCTACGTAGTAGGTGTGGATGCCCTGGACGGTCAGGTCGTACGTCGTCTGCCGCTGGGTGTACCGCGTGACTCCGGTGACGGTCAGCGTGCCGCCGGTCTCGGTGCGCAGCGCGTCGCCGCGGCCGAGGTCGCCCGCGTCCGTCCAGCGCCGCTCGCCGGTCACCCAGAACGGGTGGGTGTCGGTGGCGGTCAGCCCACCGGTCCGGACCGTCAGCCGGGTGAAGTGCTTGTCGTCGTAGGTGGTGATGGTCCGCTCGACCCGGCGGGCCGAGGTCCTGCCGGTCACCGGGTCGGTGGCGGTCACCAGGTCGCCGGGGCGGACCGCCTCGATGGACAGGGTGCGGCCGTCCGCGAGGAGCACCGGCGTGCCGGCCAGGAAGCTGTGCTTCGCCGCGCAGGTGGTCGGCTTCTTCTCGTCGGGTTTGTCGTCCTTCTTGGGCTTTTTGGCGTCGTCGAGCTTCTTTCCCGCGTCCTCCAGCGCCTTCTCGGCTTCCTTGACCTTCTTTCGGCTCTTGATGAGCCCCTTGAGGCCGTCGTAGAGGTCGTCGCCGTGCTTCTTGAGGGCCTGGACGAGCTTGTAGGCCTTCTTCCACTTCCAGGGCGCCCCGTACTTCGCGGCGAGTTTCCCGACCGCGCCGCCGATGAGGCTGAGGAGGACGTTGATGAGGGTCTCGGTACAGGCGCCCATGTCGCCCTTGGTGATGCAGTCCAGGGCGTCGGTGATGCCGAGCTCGTCGGCGAGGATCTTCGCGAGTTCCTTCGCGGCCTCGATCGCCTTGTCGCTGTTGGACTTCTCGTCCTTCTGCGCGTCCTGGAGATCCTTCAGGGCCTGGTCGTACGCGGACTGCTCGGGTGACTTCGTCGACCCGTCGGGGTTCTCGTCCGATGCCGGGTCCCCGTCACCCGGACGGTTCGTGTCGTCCTGCGCCTGGCCGCTGTCGTCACCGCCGCAGTTCCCGCCGCCGGTGACCTTGCAGACCTCCACGCCCATCTTCTGTGCGAGATCCGCCCCCACCCCCGTCGCGATCAGGGCACCGACGATCGCCACGACCACCAGGGTCAGGCCCACGTACTCCAGCGCGCCCTGCCCCCGGTCACGCCGCCCGCGCGCCCCCGGAAGCCGCACACCCGTGCGCGGCACGGCCCGCCGTACGCCGCGGCGCACCCTGCGAAACCGCCGGCGCAAATCCCCCATGGATGGCATAGGCCGACCGTAACGACCGCTCCGGCCGGGCGTCTTGGGCCCGAGGGCCCAAATCCCGCCCGCCCTGCGCGGGTGCCCGGCCCGGCGGGCAGCCTGGGCCCGGCATTGGGGCTGCGGGCCCGGGTCAGGCGCCTGCGCCGGCCGTACGCTCCTGGCGCACAGCCGGATTTCGGCAGTGCGGGGAGAGACGGCGGGACGAGCGTCACAGAGGGAGAGAACCGTGAACGGTGGAAGCCGCGCAGAGGGAGGAAAGGGTTCCGGCGGGGGCGGGGGCGTGCTGTTCGCGCTGGCCCGGTGCTGGGCCGCCGGCGCCGTCGTCCATGTCGTCTCCGGGTACGTGATCTCCCACGGGCTCATCGACCTGCTGGCCACCGACGAACGGCTGGACGTCTTCGCCTGGCGGCTGGGGCTACGCCACGTACCCGTCGTCCTCACCACCGTGCTGACCGTGCTGGCCGCCGCCCGCACCCTGCCCGGGGAACGGCGCACGTCCCGGCCCCTGTATCTGTCGGCCTCGCTCGTCGTCCCGCTTGCTGCCCTCGGCTACGGGTACGCGTCGGCGTCGCAGGTCTCCGGCTTCGAAGGGGTCCTGATGCCCGCGGTCACTCTGGCGACGGGAGCGGTGGTGGGGCTGTCCGTGGACCGGCTGATGGACGACACCGACGCGGAGTCCCCGCAGGCCGCCCCGTACTTCTGATGGCTTGCGGCGTGGTGGCGTTGATGCGCGCTTGACTGCCCTTCAAGTCACCTCCGACATGCAGCCGATCGCGAAGAGCCGGCTCGACCGGGTCCTCGACGTGGCCGCGGGCAAGAACCCCGACGCCTGAACCACTGCCGGACCGATGCGCCCCTGCCCGCTTCTGCGCGGGCAGGGGCGCTCGCGTGGAATGCAGTGCGCAGTTGTTTACGGGTGAGCCGGGACACGTTGCCGTTTCCGGCGAAGCCGTCATGCGGGCCCGCCGGGGGCGCTTGAATGAACGCGATCACATGCGGTTCGGCTCAGGGGGATGCACGGTGCGCAGATCGTATTACGCAGCACACGTCTACATGATCGTGGGCGTCGTCTCGGGGCTCTTCTACCGCGAGTTCACGAAGATCAAGGACTTCCACGGCGAGACGCAACTGGGTCTCGTGCACACCCACTTGCTGGCCCTGGGCATGATCGTCTTCCTTGTCGTCCTCGTTCTCGACAAGGTATTCCAGCTCTCGGGGGCCAGGCTCTTCACCGCGTTCTTCTGGTTCTACAACGCCGGAATCGCCGTCTCGACCGGGATGATGGGAGTGCACGGAATCCTGACCGTGCTGGGCCGCGACGAGGACCACATTCCCGAGGCGGTGCCCCTGGTCGCCGGGCTCGGCCACATCCTGCTGACCGTCGGCCTCATCCTGCTGTTCATCCTGCTCGGCAAGCGCGTCAACGAGCACGTACGGCAGGACGGGAGCAAAGGCGAACAGGCGGAAGCCGCCTCGCGTCCCATGCGCCTCTGAACGATGGGCCCGGCCTCACCGGCCCCGCCCTAGCGCACGGGCACATCACTTCCGTACACGACCCAGGGGGACTGCTCGAACGAGTTCACTCCGGACAACTGCGGTTGCAGGGCAGCCACTTCGGGACGCACCGCGAGCGTGTCCGGCCAGTGGTCGAAGTACACCGTCCCCTTCTCGATGAACCCCCTCCAGTCGGTGGACTCCGACGCGCCCTCCCGGTCGACCACGAAGCCGACACAGAGCACCGACGCCCGCCCGATCGCCTCCCGCACCGCGCGGACGACCGACTCCCGCTCGTCCCCGCCCAGGCCGCAGAGGGAGAACTGCACCGCCACCGTGCCGTCGTCCGTCCGCCGGACCTGCGCGGGGACCTCGGAGCCGCTGCGCAGCCAGAGCAGGAAGTCGACCTGGTCCAGCCGTTGCAGGCCGGCCAGGAGCACGAGCTGGTCCCTGGTCACCCAGGACTGGGTGCCGGTCTGCCGGGGCCCCGAACCCAGCAGCGTGATGCGCCGGGTGACCGGATGATCGGGCCGCACACCCGCGGCCTCCAGGTCACCGAGCATGCACTCGGCGTCGGGGCGGCTCCAGCCCAGATGGTACGAGTAGAAGAATCCGTCACTCATCGACACGTCACCTCGTGAAGAGAATCCGGGCACCCCGGATTCACCCCGGCACATGCCGGATGAGAGGTGGCCGCCCTGCTGGTCAGGTAGAGCGTGGAAATCCCTGCGCACGCGAGCGCACCCGCCCCGCCGCCGGTCGGGCGGCATCGCAAGGGCCTCACGGTTGGTCACCACGAGCGTAATGAGGACCGCGGTCCGGTGCGTGGGCCCACGGACCCACCGGCGGACCCCAATGGGCGGTGGGCGTCATGACACGCGGCCCCTGTCCACCGCTTGCCCGCGACTGCCGTTAAGCGGTGGACAGGCCACCGCCGACGGGCGATCGTGTACGGCAATGACACGCACCGATTCACCTGCCGCCTGGGACGAACGCACCCAGCTGACCACCTTCCTCGACTACGCCCGCGCCACCGCCGTGGCCAAGTGCGAGGGGCTCTCGCAGGAGGACGCGGTCAAGGCACCGCTCCCGGGCTCTCCCCTGATGACCCTCGCGGGTGTCGTCAACCATCTCCGCTGGGTCGAGTACTTCTGGTTCGAGGTGCAGTTCCTCGGCGGGGAGGACGAGGGCCCGTGGACGGACGAGGACCCCGACCGCGAGATGCGCATCGCCGTCGACATGCCGATCGCCGACGTGCTCGCGGAGTACGAGGCGCAGTGCGCCCGCTACCGCGAGCTCGTCGCCTCCCATGACCTGGACACCCCGGCCAAGCAGCCGCGCCGGGACGGAAAGCTCCCCGATCTGCGCTGGATCGTGCTGCACCTGATCGAGGAGACGGCCCGGCACAACGGCCACATCGACATCATCCGCGAGATCGTCGACGGCACCACGGGCGACTAGGACCTTTCGTCCGGAACGCTTCGCCGCGCCCGGTCCAGCTCCACGTTGAACTGGGCGCCGGTCAGCAGCGCCAGGTTGGTGAACCACACCCAGATCAGGAACACCACCAGCCCGGCGAGTGAGCCGTACAGCCTGCTGTAGGACCCGATGTACGTCGCGTACAGCGCGAATCCCGCCGAGGCGACCAGCCACAGCAGCGCTGCCAGCACCCCGCCCGGCAGCCCCTGCCGCATGCCGCGCGCGGAGGCCGGTCCGGTCCGGAAGAGGACCATGATCAGGCAGGCGACCAGGCAGAGCAGCACCGGCCACTTCAGCACCGCCCACACCGCGTCCTCCAGATGCGCGAGCCCGATCCGGTGCCCCAGCCAGCGGGCCAGCGGCCCGGAGAGCACGAGGGCGAACGCGCTGGTCATCAGGAGCAGCAGCAGCCCCATCGCGGAGACGACGATGATGTGGGCCTTGCGCAGGGCGGGCCGGGTGTCCGGCACCCCGTGCATCGCGTGCAGCGCCCGCCGGAACACGGCCAGATAGCTGGACGCGGACCAGACCGCGCTGACGGTCCCGGTCGCGACCAGCAGCCACACCGCGGTGCGCTGCTGGGTGGCGGCCTCCAGCGGCTGACGCAGCGCGGCACCGGACTCCGCCGGGGCGAAGGCGGTGATGTCGGCGATCAGCGCGTGCGTGGCGTGGGGATTGGCGAGCCCGATGACGGACACCGTCACCAGGAGTGCGGGGAGCAGCGCGAGGATGGCGTAGTACGTGAGGGCCGCCGCCCAGTCCGAGAGGTCGTCGTTCCACAGGGAGACGGGCGTCCGCCGCAGCGCGACGGGCCAGCTTCGCGGCGTCCCGGGGCGGCCGGGGCGCCCGGCTTCGGGACGGCTCGGCCCGGGACTGCCGGGGCGCCCGGCTTCCGGACGGCTCGTTTCGGGGCGGCCGTCCGTGCGGGGTGGTGCCCCGGCGGCGGTACCGCTGGTCTTGCTGAACACGGATGAGGCTCCGGGGAGGTAGGAGGTTCGGCACGGTCGGGTACCTCGCGCGCAATGCCGTGGGGACGCCGTGTACTGCCCATCCTCTTCTGCTCGCGTTGGCGCCCGGTACACCCGATTCCTCCAGATGGCGGGCGGGGGCGCCCACGGGGCGGGCCGGCCGCCTCTCACACCGTCTGAAAACTCTCCCGCGCCCAGGCCGCCAGCAGCCGCAGAGCGGTCTCGGAGGCGGAACCCTCCTCCACCGTGTACGCGATCAGCGCCTGGTCCGGGTCGTCGGGCAGCCGCAAGGTCTCGAACCCGAGGTCGAGGCGGCCCACGACGGGGTGGAGGTACGCGTACTGCCCGTGGGTCTTGTCCTTGAGCCGGTGCTCGGCCCAGACCTCACGGAACTCCGGGCTGCCGGCGCCGAGTTCGTCGATCAGCTCCGCCGTCGCCGGGTCGCCGGGGTGGCGGGCCGCGTCGAGGCGGAGGTAGGCGACGACGTCGGCCGCCTTGCCCCGCCAGTCCGCGTACAGGCTGCGCATCCCCTCGTCCTGGAACACCAGCCGGGCCTTGTTCCGCTGTCGTGGCGGGAGCGCGCCGAAGTCGGTGATCAGGGCCGCGGCCAGGCTGTTCCAGGCCAGCACGTCGGTGTTCCTGCCGACGATGTACGCCGGCACGTCACCGGCGGAGTCCAGGAGCCGGCGCAGCCCCGGCCGCACCTGCTGCGGCCCCGGTGTCCGTGCGTTCTGCCCGGGGCCCGGCCAGGGGCGGGCCAGCCGGTGCAGATGGTCACGCTCCACGGCGTCCAGTCGCAGCGCACGCGCGACGGCGTCCAGTACGGCCTCGGAGAAGTGGAGCGTACGCCCTTGCTCCAGCCGGACGTAGTGGTCCACGCTCACGCCGGCCAGCCTGGCCAGCTCCTCCCTGCGCAGTCCCGGAACCCGCCTGCGGCCCCCGTAGTCCGGCAGCCCCAGCTCCTCGGGTTGCAGCCGGGCCCTGCGGGACCGGAGGAACTCACCCAGTTCTGCGCGTCGGTCCAGTGCCATGGGCCCAGTATTCCCGCCCTGTCAAAGGAGTTCGCCCCCGCAGCCTGGTCATCCCGTGCCCAGGCACGGGCAGGCCCTGGGTGGCCCGGTCCCGGGCCGCCAGGGTGGGAGCACGACGAGGCGACCGGCCCCGTCCCCCCACCCCTGAGGAACACAGACCGTCATGACCTCCGCCCGTCTTCCCGGTGCCGCACTCGGCAGCACCGGCATGCACATCTCCCGCCTCGGCTTCGGCTCCTGGGCGATCGCCGGCTCCGGCTGGCAGTTCGGCTGGGGCCCCACCGACGACACCGAGTCCGTCGCGGCGATCCGTCACGCCGTCGACTCCGGCGTCAACTGGATCGACACCGCCGCCGTGTACGGCCTCGGCCACGCCGAGGAGCTGATCGGCAAGGCCCTGGCCGGCCTCCCGGAGACCGAACGCCCCTACGTGTTCACCAAGGCCGGGCTCGTCCGGGACCCTGCCGATCCCCAGGGCTCTCCGCGCCGCGTCATGAAGCCCGCGAGTGTGCGCCGCGAGGTGGAGGACTCCCTGCGGCGGCTCGGGACCGACCGCATCGACCTGTACCAGGTGCACTGGCCCGACACCGGCGAATCCCTGGAGTACGCGGGGGACGGGTCCGGGGCCGTGTCCCCCGACGCCACGCCGCTGGAGGAGTACTGGCAGGTCATGGCCGACCTGAAGGCGTCGGGGAAGGTCCGGGCCATCGGACTGTCGAACCACTCCCCCGAGCAGCTCGAAGCCGCCGAACGCATCGCACACGTCGACGTGATCCAGCCGCCGTTCTCCGCGGTCAACCGCTCGGCCGCCGCCGAGATCGCCTGGGCCCGCGCACACGGCATCGGGGTCATCGTCTACTCGCCGCTCCAGTCCGGTCTGCTGACCGGCACGTTCTCGGCGGCGCGCGTGGCAGCGCTGCCCGCGGACGACTGGCGCACCGCCCACCACGACTTCACCACGGGCCTGCCGGCCAATCTGCGGCTCGCCGAGGGCCTGCGCCCGGTGGCGGCCCGGCACGGCGCCACGGTCGCGGAGACCGCTCTCGCCTGGGCGCTGGCCTGGCCGGGCATCACGGGCGCGATCGTCGGCGCCCGTACACCTGCCCAGGTCGACGGCTGGTCCGGCGCGGGTTCCGTCCAGCTGACCCCGTCCGACCTGGACGAGATCGCCGCCGTCATCACCGCATCGGGCGCGGGCGCGGGCCCGGTCCGCCCGTGAACTCCCCCAGCCGGCCCACCGAGGAGCCCGTCACCATGTCCCTTGTCGTCATCGCCGAATGCCTGGCGCAGCCGGGCCTGGAGGACCGGCTGCGCACCGCTCTGGAAGCCATGATCGAACCGTCCATGGAGGAGCCGGGCTGTCTCGCGTACCGCCCCTATGCCGACCCCAACCGTCCCGCCCGCATGGTGATCGTGGAGGAGTGGACGGATGCGGCAGCCCTGGCCGAGCACTTCACCACCGCGCACTTCCGCCATGTGAAGCAGGTCCTGGACCTGGTCCTCGCCGAACCGATGACGATCCGGCGGCTGACCGGGGCCGGGGACGCCACGAGCTGACCGGGGCCCCGGATGCCACGAGCCGGGCAGGGCGCGGACGTCACGAGCCGGGCGGGGCGCGGACGCCACGAGCCGGGCGGGGCACGGATGCCACGGGCCGCGGGGCCCGAGCGCGGCCGGCCGGCCGGCAGCACGACGGATACTGGCACCGATGGCATCCGACCGCGCGACGCGCCTGCACCGACTCGCCCGTACGCTCACCGAACGGTTCGCCCTCGACGCCCACCGGCAGAGCCGGCGACAGCCCCACCGGCACGGCGTGGTCGAGGCCGAGTGGTCCGGTTCCGTACCCGCGTGGACGTTCGTGTGGACGGACGGGCCGACCGTCGCGCAGGTGCGGGCGGCCTGCCGGGAGGACGATCCGGAGGCGAGCGACGGCCTTCGGTACGTGCGCACGCTCTCGGAGGACACCGTCGCGCTCGGCGTCGTACGTCTGACGGTCTCCCCCGTCGACGGTACGGGCCGTCGCCCGCTCGTCCGTCCGGCCGACGTGGAGGCGCTGTTCCGGGACGAGCCGTTCCCGACGCCGAGCACGGAACGGGAGCGCGCCCTCGTGTACGCCGTGGTCTACGAGCTCCACGACGCCCACCGCAGCAACAGGTCCCGGCCCGAGGAGATCTGCGGTTTCGTCGGCCAGTACGGCCTGGCGATGTTCCTGCGCCGGTCCGGAACCGGGCTGACCCCCGTCGAAGTCCTGACCGCCCACTACGCGGCGACGCACGCCCACCCCGCGTGGCGTCACCGGTTGTCCCCGATGGACGCGGACGTGCTGGTCAGGGCGGTCCGGGCGGACCCGAGGGCATCGGCGGAACTCATCACCGCCGCCCTCGCCCTCCTGCCCGGCCTGCCCGCCGGGTTCGACGGGGCCGGGGACGAGCTCCGGGCCCGTCTTGCGCGTACGGCCCCTCCGGCATAGCTCCCGGCCGCTGCCCGCCCACCACTGTCACACCCTCGTCGTACGCTCGCGTCATGAGCGTCTCCCTCTACTACAACGCGCACCGCGCGACCCCGCTGACCGAGGCCGAGTCCGCCTCCGTCGACCGCGTTGTCGCCGCGCACATGGCCTCGTTCCCGTACGAAGACGAGGAAAGCCTGTACGTGTACGACGGGGCTTCCTCCGAGCCGTCGGAGATCGTCACCGGGTCCACCAAGATGCCTTTCGATCCAGGCCGGTTGATGCCCGTGATCGCCCATGTGCTGGATTCCGTGACGGAGTTGCGCCGGGCCCTGCCGGACGCCCGATGGCGCGTACACATGGACGATCTCGACGTCCCGTGGGACGAGGCCGAGGGATACGCCCTGCCCGGGATGCGCGACGCCGACCTGATCGCGGAGCTCGCGGCGGCCGGCGGCGAGGACGGGGCGGCGGGATGAGCGACGCGAGCAAGGGCGCGGGGGCGGCTCCGGACGCCGTGCAGCCCACGCCGGAGCAGCGGCGGCTCATCGAGTTCGGCGAGGCGCTGTACCGCCGCATCTCACCGGATGCCGGTCTGGGCCATGTACTGCTGCCCGACGACGATGCGGTGGCGGTCGTCCACCAGGTGCGGGGCGGCGGGACGATCCTCGTGGGGGCCGACCGGTCGGTGCTGTTCTCCGGATCGGCGCGCGACATCAGTGCCGCCCTGATCGACTTCCGGGCGGGCGTGCGCACGCCCGTGGAGCGATTCGGGTGAATAACGGCTCGGACCGGACCGAGGGGCCGCACTAGGGTGGGGCGGCAGGCGACGGGTCCGGGGGGCACGTGGAACAGCGGGTGCGCATACACAAGGCGAGGCTGGGCAGCAACGAGATCCGGGTGATCCGGCCCGCCCCGCCCCCGGCCCGGCTGGCGCTGCGCGACGAAGGCCATTGGCTGTCGATGCACGCGGACCGCAAGGGCTCCGAACAACTCGTCGCCCTGTGGTCCCTGGCCGCCCGGTCCGCCCGGTCACTGGTCCACCTGCCGATCCGGGCCAACGCGGCCCCGGACGGAGTCGTGAGCGACGGCGTCCCGGCCCCGCTGGACCTGGTCCTGCTCCATCACAGTCTCCAGTTCCCGACGGGTTCGTGGAAGGAGATACGGGCACGGCTCGGCACCGGCACACCACAGGTCGCGGAGACCCCGGACGACGACTTCCCCGACGAGAGCGCCATCGACCACCAGCGGCGGCTCCACCCCGCGCACCGGGACCACCTCCGCTTCGACATCGCAGCGGGCACCCTTTTCGTCGTGGGCAGTTCCACCGCGTTCCGCGAGCACGGCACGGCCCTGCGTGGCCTCGTCGAGGAGGCCCCTGCGCACATGCACCGCCGCCCGAACGCCGGCCACTGCTGCACCGACCTCAGAGCCGGTCCGTGGTCCCGGCCGCGGACGCGCCGGAACGTGCCGGCCCTCCTGCACGTCCAGTACTGCGCCGACTGGCGCGTGTGACGACGGGAAGCCAGGGCAGGGACCGCGCCCCGCCGGGCACCACAACGGAAGAGCCGGACCAGCATGACCACAGGCACGGGCGACGGGCACGGCGGAGGGGCGGAGGGCACCCGGTGGACAAGGCGAAATCCACAGGTACGTGCTACCCGATCAAGGCGTCGACCCTATTCTTCGGCAACACGGGCGATGTGCTCCTGGCCAACGAAACGACGCGGCCCAGCGGCCTGTAGTACGTGCGCCAGGTTCACGGGTTGGGCATCCGCGACGCCCCGGGGGCTGAGCCGGGCACGCGCGCGAGCCGTGCTGTCGGAGGCGGCTTGTACCCTGCACTCATTCGACGATCGGACGATCACGGGTACGTGCATACGGGCGCGGGGCGGGCGTCCAGGGGCGGGAGCGCGGGGATTTCGATGAGTGACACACCTCCGATACGAAGCCGCAGACCGGGCCTCCCGGTCGGTGCGCTCATCATCGCCGGGGTCCTCCTCGTCGCGATCGGGGCCGTCGGCGCCTGGCTCCAGCGCGACGCTCCCGGCCGGAGTGCGGAGCCGCGTACGGAGTTCACCGCGAAGAACCCGCCCGCCGGTCTGCCCAAGGCGCTCACCACCGGCCAGCAGCTCCACTGGTCCCGCTGCACCTCGCCGCCCACCGCGCGCACGGACTACGACTGCGCAACCATGAAGTCCCCCCTCGACTACCGGAAACCGGACGGCAGGACGATCGACGTCGCCCTGATCCGCCACAAGGCCACCGGCCCGAACGCCCGGCGCATCGGCTCGCTCCTCCTCAACTTCGGCGGCCCCGGCGTGTCCGGCGTGAGTGAACTGCCCGAACACCTCAGCCAGTACCAGCCGCTCCTGGACCGCTACGACCTGGTCTCCTTCGACCCGCGCGGCACCGGCGCGACCATCCCCGTGCACTGCGGGAAGACCGCGGACGACACCCGCTACGACGGGTCCGAGGCCTGCGCCAAGCATTCCGGGGCGCTGCTCCCGTACGTCGGGACCTCGCACACCGCGCGCGACCTCGACCTGATGCGCTACCTCCTCGGCGACGAGCGGCTGCACTACTTCGGCGTCTCGTACGGAACGGCACTCGGCGCGGCCTACGCCCACCTGTACCCGTCGCACGTCGGACGGCTCGTCCTCGAAGCGTCCGTCGATCCGACCGAGGACCTCGACGAGGAACAGGTGTCGCAGGTCAAGGCGGTCCAGGCGGCGTTCGACCGGTTCGCCGTGCACTGCGCGGCCCGTATCCGCAACTGCCCGACAGGCGACGGGCCCGCGGAGGCCGAGCAACGCATGGCGCGCCTGGCCGACCGGCTGGAGAAGAAGCCCGCCCCGGCCGGCGGCGGAAGGAAGATCGACGCCGACGACCTCGCGTACGCCGTCAGCGACCATCTCGACCTCGGCACGGACGGCTGGTCGCCCCTCGCCAAGGCCCTCACCGCGCTGATCGACCACAACGACGGCCGTCCGCTGAGCGAGCGCGCGGAAGACATCGGCTCCGCCGACCGCGCGGCGACCCCGCACACAAGCAATGTCGCCGCCCGGACCGCGATCACCTGCGCGGACTCCAGCCTGCGCCCCGGCTTCGAACGCCTCGACAGGGACGAGGCCCACGTCAGAGCCGCCTCACCCGTCTTCGGCGCGGCCTGGTCCAGCGGCGTCTACCTCTGCTACGACTGGCCGTTCGACGGCGAGCGCACCACGCCCCAGGTGAACGCCGACGGCGCGGCCCCCATCCTGGTGGTCGGTGGCACCGGCGACCCGATCACCCCGTACCCCGGCGCCCCACACATGGCCCGCGCCCTGGGCGACGGTGTGGGCGTGCTCCTGACGGCCGAGGAGGAGGGCCACGGCACGTACCCGCAGAACCGCTGCGTCACGAAGGCGGTCGACCAGTACCTCCTTACGGGCCGCACCCCGGCCCCGGGGACGGTGTGCCGGGGCAGCATGTCCTGAGGCCGTACGGATCCGCCGGGCGGCCGTCAGCACACCGGGCACGTCATTGAGTCAGGCACGAGGGGATCGCGGTGGACCGAAGAAAAGTGATCGGGATCGGGGTGGGGCTGGCGGTCCTACCCACGTGGTGGGCCCTGCGTCAGGTCACGAGCGGGACCAAGCGGGACTGGCACACCGACACCGCACCACTGGAGCGGGCGTTTCCGCTGCTGGGACCGCTCACCGACGCCAAGTGGGTGAGCAGCCGGGACAACGACCGGGGCATACCGTCGCCGGAGCTGGTGATCTCGGGCTTCGCCCGGCTGACACCGGGGAAGCTCGCCGAGCTGACTGCGGCCCACGCCTTCGTCTCCGAGGCGCCGGCCGATGGCCTCTCCTCGTGGTTCGAGAAGCCGCTCAAGGACGAGGGGCCGGAGAATCCGCAGTGGGTCCGGTCGCACGAGCTCGACCGCGACGGCAGCGGCTACTTCACCAAGCTCTGGTTCGACCGTCGCAGTGACACGGTCCGGTTCCGGGCACTCAACCCGTACGGCCAGCCCGGATACTGAGCCGTGATCCTTCTGCGGAATCGCCCCGGCTGCGAACGGAGGGCGGGAGTGGCACCGACGCCATCGGGATGTACGAGGACTGTCGATTGATGCGGGTGGTGGTGCTCCGTGCTGGAACGGAGCCGGCGCGGAACACCACCACTGCGCGTAGCGTGTCGAGGCATGACGCTGCTGGACCTGCCTCAGAACACGGCGCTGCTCGACCTGCTGCAGCAGCAGAGCGTTCCGCAGGAGGGCGGTTCCCCCGTCGACGGGGGGTGGGAGCTGCACACCCACCCCGATCTGGTCGAGAGACTTGAGGATCTTGCTCCCCAGTGGCCCGTCCTGGCGACGTTCGGTGTGCCGGTGCTTGCGGCCAAGGGCATCGCCGGGGTCGTCGCCTGGGGCACGGGCACGCTGCTGGTGCGCCTTCCCGAAGCGCCGGCCGAACCCCTGGAGCTCGCAAGGCCCTTCCCGCCCCTGACGGATCCGGGCCAGGGTTGGTACTCGCTCTGTGCCTGGCAGAGCGAACTGCCCTCGGCGGAGTCCAAGCGCCTGTTGACACTGCTGATCCAGCATGCGCTCTCGCATGCGGCAAGCCTGTCGGAGGACGACAGCATCGACTGGCAGGGGCGCCCGGTGCAGGCTCCCGGCATGCCTAGGGGCAAGACCCGGGGCAGAGGCCCCGGCAAGGACAACGGCAGACGACAGGGCGGCCACGGTCGGCGGCGCTGAGGCGCGGAGCGACTCCTGATCAACGGGTCGGTCCTGGCGGGATACTTCCTCCGGATCAGCGAGGCGCGTAGGCAGGCGACGGTCTACCGCATCAGGACTCGGAGCGAGACCGCGTCCAAAGCCCGATCACGACTCGATACCCGCCTCAGCGCCCTTCGTCCGGATCAGCGGAGAGATCGATGGTGAACGCCACCCGCTCGAGCCCGGGGCCGTCGTAGTCCGGCTTCACAGCGGAGGCCGTGAAGCCCAGCCGGGTGTGAAAGGCCTGCGACGCGGTGTTCTCCGGGCTGGTGATGCACTGCACGTAACGGCGCCCGTGCGACCGGGCGAGCGCGAAGAACGACCGGTAGAGGACCCGCCCGACGCCCTGCCCGTGCAGCACCGGGTCGACGCCCACGAAGTGCACATAGGCGGTGTCGGGCTCCGTCTGCGACAGGAAGCCGACCAGGAAGGCGGCAACCTCGCCATCGCCGCGTTCGACCAGAAAACTGGTGGTGGTGAAGTGCTGGAAGTACAGCCGGGGCAGCAACAACGCACGTTCGGTCGACCCCGCCTCCCCCTTGAGTCCGCCCCACCACGTGTCCAGCACGGCGAGCACACGGAGATGGTCCTCGTCGGCAAGGTGCCGGGCCGTCAGGCCGGCCGGAAGCTCATCGATCATCCGTACAGTCTGTCATCCCGCGCGAGGCGCGACGTGGGAACGGTTGCGCAACGACTCAAGAGCGCACACGACAAGTGGCGTGCAGCCGACCGCAGTTACGCCGGGCCGCAGTCGCGTCCGGAGCGCCTCCCCGCACCGCCACCGCCCTGCCGCGGAGCGGGACGCCGGACGGCACCCGGCGCCACCCGGCGGACGCACGTCGCCGCGGACTTATCCACAGGGCGGTCCGTCTCCGCGCCCGTTGCGGAATCGTGGCTCCATGACCACAGCAGGCAACACCCCACCCTCCCCGGAACCACCGGCACTCCGACGGACCGAGGCCGTGCCCGAACTGGCGGGCCTGGCACCGGGAGGCGTCCTCTTCACGGCCCGAGCCCTCGAAGCCGGCTGGACACGGAGGCAGCTGCACCATCGGCTGCGGCAAGGGCAATGGCAGCCGCTCGCCCACGGCGCCTGGGCTGCCCCGGGGCGCCGGATCGACTGGTTCACCCGGGCCTGGGCCGTACAGACACTCCAGCCGAACCTCGTGTGCAGCCACCGCACCGCAGCGGCTCTTCACCGCCTCGAACTTCTTCACGGCCCGGCCCAGGAGGTCTACGCCGAGGCCGAGTTCACCGACCCGCGCCCCGGCCCGTACCGCAGCCGCCCCGGTACCCGAATCCACCGTTCTCCCCTTACACCGGCCGACCGAACCGTGCGACGGAGCCTCCGCGTCACGTCCCCGGCCCGCACGGTGGGCGACCTGATGCGGCAACTCCCTCGCAACGAGGCGGTCGTGGTCGCGGACTCGGCCCTCTCCGCCCGCCGGGTGCACGGAGTCCGCCGCCCTCCCCTCCTCCCCCTCCGCGCACTCCACGCCGAACTCGCGCACCCTCGTCGCGGCGCCACCCGCGCCCGCACCCTGCTCCCGCTCCTCGACCCCGCCTCCGCCTCCCCCACCGAAACGGTCACTCGCCTCCTCTTCCACGACGCCGGTCTCCGCCCCGAGACCCAGGCACTCCTGCGCACCCCGACCGGCCTCTGCCTCCGCCCGGACTTCTTCTTCCGGGCCGAGGGCCTGGTGGTGGAGATCGAGGGCTACGCCTTCCACGGCACCCGCGAAGCGCACACCGAGGACCTCCGCCGCTTCAACGAGCTCCAGGGCTGCCCGGAGATCCGCCGCATCCTCCGCTTCACGGCAACGGACGTCTACCGCCACCCGAAACGCGTCCTCGCCGAGATCGTCACCGCCCTCCAAGCCCTCCGAGCCCTTCGCGTACCCGAAAGTTGGGAGTGAATTGGGCGCCCACGGGCACCTACAGGGCTGCCCGCACCGCAGCCATCGCGCCCATTCCTCTCCCAACTTGCCCTCGGAGCGGGAGTGCGTGCGGGAGTGGGTGCGGGATAGGGACGGTGTCTGGCACCGCGACTAGTACGGAGACCGGCGCCCGTACGTATGCGGCGGCGGCCCCGCTGTCGAGCCCCCGACGCCCCGGTCCCCGACGACGAGTCCCTGGGGACTGGGTAACGTCACCCCCGTGAATCTCAACCTCTTCCACGACGTGCCTGAGGGCCTCACCCAACGAGCCCGGTCGTTCGTTGGCTCGCATGGCGTCAAGGTCGATGTCCAGCCCGTCGAGGAACACCGGCAGTGGTGGCTTGGGCGAGATGTCCCAGCGGCAGTCATCGACCGTATGGCCGCCTATGAAGAGCAGTGGGGCGGGCTGGTGCTGCCACCCTCACCGCGGTACGACGGTGGACCCAGGTACCTCGAAGCCGACTCGCCCGAGGGCTCAGCCTCCGATGGGTGGCGGTTCGAAGCCGGAGTGCAGCGGACCGCCGTCCCGTACGCGTTCATGATCGGACCATCCGGCGAGTTCGGCATTCACGCAGGCAAGTGGGTGCCCCTCCATGCCACCGTCGCGGGCTGGGTGGAGTCGCTCGCGCTCACTCACCACGTGTCCGGGTGCGCACAGCAAATCGTCAAGGTCACAGGCGACGAGGTCGACGGCATCGTGCTGGACGGGTACAAGCCGGTGCGCGAAGTACAGGGCATGGCCGACACCTGGTGGCGATCGGCCGACTCACTTGTGGCGATCTATTCAGGGGAGGCCGAGGCTCTCTCCTTTCCGCGGATCCGCACGGCGTTGATCTACTCCGGCCTGGACGATTGGGGCTTGCGAGGAGGCGTCGAGGACAGCGACGACTGAGGACGCCAGGAGCGTTCGAGAGCCCCGCTGTCGTCGACCCGCTCGGCTACCTCTGCCGCGTTGGCGGCTCTGACGGATCCGGCCTGCGCACCAAGGGGCGGATCAAGGTCGAGCGATCAGCCGAAGCCGGTCCTTCGGCCCGCCCGAGGTCATGAGCCACAGTCGCGGATGACGGGTGGCGGGTGCCGCACCGTGCGAAGGGTCGCGTGGATCACCTCAACGAGGAAGAACCACCCAGGACTTGGTACCCCGCTGCGGCTGCGGTGCCTCGCACATGCCCCACTCGCCTCCCCAGTCGTCCGCGACCGCCGCAAGCAGCCAGAGCGCGCGTCGGCGGCGCGCCTCGCAGAGGGCGGTCAGGTCGGAATCGGGGTGGTGCGGATGCTGGTCCCAGACGAGGAGGCGGACCGCGTCGTCGCGGTGGCGCAGGGATACGTAGAGCTCCCGGCCGGGGCTCATCCGCGCGGTGACGGAGACGAGTTCGGTGACCGCGTACGTCACCGGCCAGACGTACGGGGCGAGCCCGTGCGCCTCCAGCGCGGCTGCGGTCGCCGCACGGGCGATGCGTGCGCTGCGGATGTCGCCGGGGAGGGTGAAGCTCAGGGCGAGCCCGGAGGCGGTGCGGCCCGAGCCGCCTTTCGGGCGGAGGTAGGGCTGCGGTGAGCGGGTTGGGGCGGACTGCGCGTACGCGTCCGGGAACGGCATCCGCGCTTCGGCGACGGCCGGGCAGAGTGCGGCGAGTGGAGATGAGTGCATGGCTGACTCCCCGTTACGGGTGGCGAGTTGGCGGTGTCTCTCTTCCTCGTGGGTGCGCACGGATGGCTCTCGCGTTTCGGACGACGAACAGTGGCCTGTCTCCCTGGCACGGACCCGCCCCTCCCAGGGAAGGAGGTTGCGGGCAGGGCCGTGCGATGCACTTCTTGCTCGGCTGTGCGTGAGCGGTGCGTTACTGAATGTAGTGTACGGCGGGTCATATTGGCCACCTCGTCTCGGAAATGTGCCCCTTGCGTGGTTCAAGAAGGCTGAGGCACGGCAGACTTCGCAGCGAAGGACACGGAAGGACTGGCATGGCATCGCGAATCGCGCCGACCGAACGTCAGAAGCGCCTGGGGCGCGAACTCCGGAAGATGCGCCTGACTGCCGGAGTTTCCGCCCAGGCCGCCGCAGGCATTCTCCGAGTCGACCGCTCCCGGCTCTCCAACATCGAGCAGGGCATCAGGGCCATCAGCGAGGAGCGCCTGCTCGCACTGGCTGACGCATGCGCCTGTCAGGATCAGGCATTTGTCGCGGCCCTGGCCCGGATGACGAGAACGACAGAGCGGGGCTGGTGGGAGCGGTACCGGGACTTGCTGCCTGCTGGATTGCTCGACATCTCGGAGCTGGAGGCCGGAGCGCTACGCATGCGCACCGCGCATTCGGTCCACATCCCGGGCATCCTCCAGACGAGCGATCATGCCTTGGCCGTCTTCCGCGTGGTCATCCCCGCACTCCCGGAACACGAAGCGGCCCTGCGGCTCGCTCATCGCGTGGAGCGGCAGAAGATCCTGGATGGCACGGCCTCACCCGAGTACATCGGCGTCATCCATGAAGCCGCTCTCCGTATGCAGTTCGGCGGGCGCAAGGTGGCTCGTGCGCAGCTTGAGCACTTGCTGGCCGCTTCCGAAAGCCCACGCATCACGCTGCGCGTCATCCCCTTCGAAGCGGGGGCGTTCCCCGGCGCGGGTCAGACGGTCAACTACGCAGAAGGGCCGGTACCTCAGCTGGACACTGTCCAGGTGGACAGCACGCACGGCCCCGAATTCCTGTACGAAGACTCACAGTTGAGCAAGTATCGTTCCCACCTTGACTGGATGGAACGGATCGCACTGCCGGAGGACAAGTCGCGGAACTTCATCCATGGCATCGCACGCCACCTCTGAGGGAGTCACCATGCAGGACGTCACGTGGGAAGAACCATTCTGCGGCGAAGGCGCCAGCTGCTACCGCTTCGGGACGGACCGCGAGGGCAACAGCTACATCGCCGTCGCGGGCACCGAGGACCACTACCTCACCGACAGCCGCGAATCGCTCCAGCAGATGATCCGCGACATCAAGGCCGGCAAGGCGGACCACCTGTTGTGAGACGAGGGCCTCAGGGCTGATCGGGTCCGGCAGCGTCCGTGTCCGCATCCTCCCGGACATTCCAGAACGACAGGAGTTCCGGCCACTGCGGGGCGGGACCGGTCAGCGGACCGGCCGCAGGCGCGCGCAGGGCCGCCAGGGTGAGGTCCAGGTAACGGGCCCGCAGTTCGTCCACCCGCTCCGGTGAGCCGGGCAGCCGGCTGCCCAGGAGCTGGAGCAGCAGCACCAGGTCGGCCAGGGTGACATCGGGTCGCAGGAAGCCCTCGTCGACGGCCCGGCGGACCAGTGCCCCCAGGGCGTGCTCCAGGCGGGCGGAGGCGGCGTCGACCTCGGGAGAGGAGGCGAAGCGGCCCCCGATGACGGGCAGCATGCTGACCTCGCCGCCCTGGGTCAGTGCGGCCCGCAGCGCACTGACCAGCGCGTCCCAGGGGCCGAGGCGCTCCGCCGCCCCCTCGACGAGAGCGGTCCACCGGTCGAGGCCGTCGACCTGGACGTGCCGGGCGAGGTCGTCCTTGGCGGGGTAGCGCCGGTAGAGGCTGCCCATGCCCACCCCCGCACGCTTGGCGATGACGGAGACGGGGGCGTCCCAGCCGAATTCGGCGAATGCGGCGCGGGCCGCACGCAGGACCCTGGCGTCGTTCGCCTCGGCCTGCACCTGGCGGCCACGCGGGCGGCCGGCGGGGGTTCGGGAGGGGGTGGGCATGGGATCCGGTTCTCCGCTTCTCTCGTCTCGTCGCGTACGGACGGGCCGTGCGCGCGACCGGGCCGCAGGGGCGGCGCGAGAGGTCGGCGCCTTGGGCCCGGCCCCGTATCCGCACCTACACGGCACCCGCCTTCGCGGTGTCGACCGCGCCGGTCGGGGCACCCGCGCTCTCGTACGGATGGACGCGCAGCGCCACCGTGAGCACGATACCGGCTACCCCGAGCCCGCCGGCCAGCCAGAACCCCTGGCCGAAGGCATCATCGGTGGGCAGGCCGGTGCTCGAGACGATCGACGACTGGAGCAGGACGGTGGCCAGCTGGCTGCCGATGGCACTGCCGATCGTGCGGACCACCGTGTTGAGGCTGTTGCCGGCTGCGAGGTCGCGACGGGGCACGATCTTCGCGACGAGCGAGGCGAGGGCCGCGAACCCGAACCCGGAACCGAAGCCGACCAGCACGAAGATCACTCCGATCTGGAGCACGCTGCCGTGCCAGACAGCCATCAGGACACCGCCTGCGGCCATGAGTGCCATGGCCGCGAACAGCGGGGCGCGGGCCCCGAAGCGGTGACTGAGCATCGGGCCGAGACGTCCCGCGATCATGGTGCCGATCGCGCCAGGCAGCAGGAGCAGACCGGCCTCGATCACGGACAGACCGTGCCCGTAGGGGGCACCGGCTGATTCCGGGGTCTGGAGCAGGGGCGGCAGCAGGACGTAGAACAGGAACGGGATCGCCCCGATGAGCAGCGTCGCGACGGTCGTGACGAACATCGGGCCGTGGCGCAGCAGCCGGATGTCGACCAGGGGCGCGGCACGACGCGTCTCGACCGTTCCGAGGGCGGCGAGCAGGACGGCGGCGAGGACGAAGAGCCCGATGACCCGGCCCGATCCCCAGCCCCAGGCGCTGCCCTGGGTGACGGCGAGCAGGAGCGCGGACATCGAGGCGGCGAGCAGGATGGCGCCCGGGAGGTCCAGGCGGGCAGGGGTGGCGGTGTGCCCGGTGCGCTGCCGCGAGGTCTCGGGGACGTACACGACCACGAGGAGCAGGGCTATCGCGATGAGCACGCTCTCGACGCCGAACATCCAGCGCCAGGACGCGCTGTCGATCAGCAGTCCACCGACGACCATGCCGAGCCCGGCGCCGCCGCCGATCATGGCCGAGGTGAGGCCGAAGGCGCTGACGGTCCGCTCGGGCGGCATCTTCTCGCGGATCAGGGTGAGCGCGAGCGGGAGCGTGGCCATGCTGATGCCTTCGAAGGCCCGCATCACGATGAGGAACGGCACTCCCGGGGCGAAGGCCGCACCGAGGGTGGACAGCAGGAAGACGCCGAGCGAGACGAGCATCATGCGCCGGTGACCGTACCGGTCGCCGAGCGATCCGACGACCGGCGTCAGGACGGCCGAGCCGAGCATGAACGCGGTGATGAGCCACCCCGCGGTGGAGGGGTCGGTGTCCAGCTCGCGCGTCAGGACCGGCAGCGCCGGAACGATCATCGTCTGCATCAGCGCGTACGAGCCGACGGAGACGAGCAGCGCGGTCAGGAGGGCACTGGGGCGCAGCGCGCCCCGGTGCCCCGTGGACGGCGGTACGGAATGAGACATGGCAGGCCTTCGGGCGGAGGAGGGCGGACGGTGGTACTCCGCCAACCTATCGGAGCGGAGCGCTCCGTTCAAAATGATTGGCTGCGTGCACCCTCACACCTCATGACGGGCAGCACGGGGACCGGCACGGTGCGTGAATGGCCCCAGGGCCTGCTCCGCCTCTCCACCGGGCCGGGAACGCCGCAGCGGCGGCACACCGTGTGTGCCGCCGCTGCGGGACTGCGCGACCGGCCCGAGGCCCTGCCGAGCGATGGAGCCGGTCAGCTCTTCGAGCCCTCCGCACGCGCGAAGGAGACCTCCACCCGACGGTTCTTCTTGCGGCCGTCCTCCGAGGAGTTGTCGGCGATCGGGTACTGCTCACCGTAGCCACGGATCTCGTACGAGATACCGGTGCCGGCCAAGGCCTTGTCCAGGACGTTGTGCACGGCCTCCGCGCGCTCCTTGGAGAGCACGTCGCCGTGGGCGGAGGAACCCAGGTTGTCGGTGAAGCCGAACACCCGGACCTTCTTGGCGTCCTGCTTCTTGATCTCCGTGGCAATCGCGTTGATACGGCCGTTGGCCGCCGAGCTCAGCTTCGCGCTGTCCTTGCCGAAGAGGACCTCGGCCTGAAGTGCGAACTTGATGTCCGAGTTGGTGTCCTCGCGGCGCTCCTCGCCGCCCATGTCCTCGATGACCGACTTGATGTCGAGGATCTTGGCGGGGGCGAGCGTCGCCCCCTCGGGGAGCTTGAGGTCCGAATCGTTCGCGTCGATCTTGACGGACGGATCCGCAGACGCTGAGGGATACGGGCTGTCGTCCGCGAATGCCTGCGGTACACCCACGGCTCCGAACGCGAGCACACCGGCCAGAACCGTGATCGCCATCCGGTCGGACACTCTGCGTGTGGTGGTGACGGTGCCGTTCATCAGGAGATCTCAATCGGCGCAGGGGCGAACCCGTGGAACAGGAGGTCGACCTTACTGGTGGTGTCCGGAGGGGACGGGAACTGAGCAAAGAACGTGATGGTCTTCCCCGTGTCGAGGAACGCGTTGAAGCCCGTGGTCGTCAGTGGACGGTTGTCCGTGTCCCTCAGGACGTAGTAGCGCTTCTTCCCCACCGAGTCGACCAGGGTCATGTCCGCCAGAGAACGGTCCTTGAGCGCAACGGCAACCTCCTTGCCGTTCCAGCCAATGGGGATGGTGTAGCTCTTGCCCGAGTTGTTCTTGAGCTGTCCGGTGACCGTGAGGAACCCACCACTGTCACGCTTGGCCGAGTTGATGGCCATCTCGATGCCGTCATCGTTCTTGGATGTCACCAGAACGGTGCTCGTGTCCGGGACGGTTTCCCCGCCGCCGTTGCCCTTGTCGGACTGGGACGGCGAGGTAGAGGCCTGGGACGCGGCGTCCTTCGGCTTCTCCCCGTCGTCACTGCCGCAGGCGGTCATCGAAAGCGCCAGAACAGCTGCCAGAACAGCAGCCCCCCCGGCGCGGCGCATGGTCCTCACGTGCGGATAGCTCATCGGTCCAGTTCCTTTGCGTTTGTCGTGGTCAGTCTTCGGCCAGGCGAACGTCGAAAAACAGGGTCATATCAGGCATGGCAGCCAGACCCTGGGGGCTGACCACCCACACAAGCCCGCTGACACAGCCGACCGTACCGATGGACGACGACGTAATGATCGGGTTCGGGACGAACTTGCATCCTCGATTGTCGAGGACTGCGACGGCCTCTGCCTCCGCCTGCTTCCCCTCAGTACCCGGTACAAGGTTCGCGCTCATTTGCTTTCTCGACTTCAGCTCGACCTCGTAGCCCCAGCGCATATCGCCAACGGGGTGACAGTCGACGTCGGTGGCGTCGTTCATGCGGCCAAACGCCTGCCCCATGGGACAGCCGTCCAACCCGACGTAGGGGGCGTTGAACACCTCGGTGTAGAAGCCCCTGTCCATGACGTGAGCCATCAGGTCCAACTTGAGCAGCTTCCGGGAGTCCTTGGCCGCTGCCAGAGCAGTGGCGTCGGCGGCAGTCTGAGCCCCGTTGCGCTTGACGTCAGCTTCACCGAACGCAAAGAAGACCAACGCAAGGAAGAGCAGGCCCGTCACCGCTGTGATGTACAGCGGTGCGGCCTGCCCTGCCTCGGACTTCACTCGACGGATCACCCGTTGAGAACCTGGTTGATCTTCTCGGTGAACTTCGCACCGATGGTCGAGCCGAGGTTCGTCTGCAGCAGCGCCACGACGATCGCCACCACGAGGATCGTGATGCCGACGTACTCGATCGCGCCCTGACCCTTGTCGCTGCGACGCTTGAGCGCGTCCACCGCGGTGTTCTTCCAGCCGTTGATGTAGGTCTGCGTGGTGGCGGCGGCCTTCAGGGTGATGTTCGACATGGTGTTCCCCTCCGAGTTCGGCCGACCGGGAATCGGCCGACGGTGCTGCGTACGTCTTCGTGTCGTTCGCGCTTCCGGCTTCCTCCTGGCCGGTCTCACTTTCGACATGAGAAACGTACGTCGGGGCAACACCCACTCGCATGGGCCTGCGGGCCCAACTCCGGGCCCATTCGGTCAGTTGGGCCTCAAAGCCCGCCCCGTTCTCAGCCATGCCTCGTCGACCCCCCGGACGACATGCGGTGCCAGACGGCGATGGCCTCGCCCCGGCTGCCGGCATTCAACTTGGCGAAGATGCGGTTGATGTGGTTCTTGACGGTCTTCTGGCTGATGAAGCAGGTGGCAGCGATCTGCTGATTGGTCATGCCCGACGCGATCAGGTCCATCACTTCCACCTCCCGTTCACTCAGCTCGGCCTGCACTCCCAGGGGGGCCACACCAGGCAGCCCTGAGGAAGAATGTCCCACAGATGATTGCGGAAGCGAAGCCTTTTGCGGGAATCCGTGCGCGTTCAACTCCCGGCTCACGCCCCCGGCCTGGTGGCTCACCCCTCCACCGGGACCCCACGGTCCGCGCGTGTCGTGTGCGGGTGCAGACACTTGCCCCGATGGGGCAACCGGGCGGTAGCCCGACCCGGTGAAGGCCGTACCCAGGCCTTCAGGCAACGGTCGGCCGTCCTGGCCGCCAGTCCCTCCACGTACCGACTCCAGCAATGCGCTGCTGGCCGAGTACGTGAAGTGGGCCCGGCCCTCCTTCGTATCGCGAACGGCGGCCACCAGCTCGTCCGCGGTGAACTCGCCGTGCACCAGGTACCCGCCGGCCCCCAGACGCAGCGCCTCGTGGACGATCTCGCTCTCCCGGCTGTACGTCATCATCAGCACCGGAGCCAGCCGCGCCAGGTGGGGCAGAGCCGAGATGCCGTCGACGCCGGGCATGCGTACGTCCAGCAGCACGACGTCCGGCCGGTGCCGCACCGCCATCTCGTACGCCTGACGGCCGTCACCCGCCTCCGCGACCACGTCTATGTCGTCGCGTCCGTGCAGGAGAACGGTCAGGCCCGCCCGTACGACCGGGTTGTCGTCGGCGACGACCACTCTGAGCGCACGTGTCGCAGGCATCGCTTCCTGGCTGGGCAAGGCCGGGAATCCACCGGGAGAATCAGGTGTGGGGACACCGGCTGTGGGGGGCGAACTGAGCGGGCTCGGATGCGAGGACGTGTGCTGCGAGACGTGCGGCTGCTGCGTCCACTGTTCTCCGGAACTGCGGGAAATCTCGTCCGACATGGCGCGGGCCTCCTCTCTCAAGGATGGGGACTGTGTGGGGGGTACTCAGGAGCGGATGTGCGGATTCAGTTGTGTGGTCGGACGGGTTGGCCGGGTACCTGCGTGAGCAACGGTGGGTATCCGGGAGGGGCGGCAGACGCAGGTGGCGCCAGGTTCATTGCGACCAGCGACAGGTCGAGGCGAACCTCGGTACCCCGTTCCGCCTGTCCCCTGCCGATCCGGATGCGGGCTCCGATGGAGGCGGCGCGCTCGACCATGCCGACGAGGCCGAAGTGCCCGGCCTTGCGCAGATCTGCCAGGGAAGTACCCCGGGGCAGGCCCTCGCCGTCGTCGTACACGCTGATGCGCACCACGTCGCGGACCAGCCCGGCGGAGACCTCCACATAGTTGGGACGGGCATGGCGCTGGGCGTTCTCCATCGCCTCGGTCGCGATGGTGAGGGCCTGACGGGCCACGGCATGCGGAATGGGCGGGACGGGTCCCTCGCCGAGTCGGCGAAAGACTGCCTTCACGGCGTGGCGGCGATCGAAGTCCGCAGTGCGTGCGGCCAGTTCGTCCACCACGTCCACTCCGCCGTCGAGACCCGACTCCCTGCGGAGGTCCGAGAGGAGTTCCCGGGACTCCGCTGCGGCCCGGCGAGCCGCGCGTGCGACGAGCTCCGCCTGGTGCTTGACCGTCAGCGGGTCCATGCGGTCGGCGGTGCTGGCCAGGCCGTCGGCTGCCATGGCCAGGCCGTGCAGGGTCTTGGCCACGGAGTCGTGCATCTCGCGGGCGAGGCGGGCGCGCTCCTCCTCGACCGCGCCGTTGACCGCGAGACGGGCCCGGGTCTCCGTCAGAGCCTGGGAGGCGGCGCCGAACCTCAGGAGGAGACCGCGCAACGAGCTGCCGACCGCACCGGCCATGATGCAGAGCCCCACCACAAGGAGGGCCGAGGCATCCGCATCGGCCTCCTCGCTGACTCCATAGGCTGCGGCAAGCAGCAAAGCCTGAAGCGCGGCAAAGATGGCGCCGCCCCGCCAGCCATAGACCAGGCCGGCGAGAAGCGGGGTGCAGACCGTGACGTACGAGAGTGTCGAACCGGGGCTCGCAGCGAACAGCAGCAGCGCGCCGAAGAGCATGTCCGCGGCCAGCAGCAGCGGATGACGCAACAGGACCGGACCGAAGCGCTCCCAGTCGCGCATCAGTACGTACGAGACCATCACGGTGACGAGGACCGCCGCTCCCACCAGCCAGCTACCCACCTCTTCGTGCACGCCGTCGAGGGCGAACGGGGTGGCCAGCAGGGTCATCGCCAGCCGGAAGCCGAAGAGTTGCCGGCACAACGCCTGCAGCGCGTTCAGCTGGATGGGCAGGGCCGGCACCTGGCCGGGGGTGCTCTCCGGCGTCTGTTCATCGGGGCCGCCCGTCAGGGCGGAGCGGCTCAGGCGTGTGCCCATCCGGTCCTCTCACCTCCTCGTCAGTTCAGGTCTCTTCCTCGTATGCGGATGAATCAACCGCCGAACACATCCCCGATGTTGACTTGAGACGCGTAGTAGAAGCCGACGACGATGAGGATCATCGTTCCGGGCAGCATGAAGCTGGTGACGATCAGCGTGGCCTTGGGAACGGCCTTCGCTGCCTTGCGTCGCGCGTTCTGGGAGTCGGTCCGACGCATGTCGTTGGCGATCTGGATCAGGGTGTCCACGATCGGAGCACCCAGCTCCTCCCCCTGCTGGAGGGCCGAGACGAACATCGACACCTGCTCCGACTCGTTCCGTTTGCGGAGCTGATCGAAGGCATCGCGGCGGCTGACACCCATGTCCATCTGGCGCAGGGTGATGCGGAGTTCGTCGGCCCACGGCCCCTGGTACTTCTCCGCGACCCGCTCAAGCGCCTGCCGAAATCCCAGTCCGGCCGAGACGACCACCGCGAGGACGTCGAGGAAGTCCGGGAGCGTCCGGTCGATGTCGTCCTTACGACGCGAGATGGCGGACCTGATGATCACGTCCGTCCAGAAGAGGCCGTAGACAAACAGGATGATGGCCAGAATGAGCTGTCCGTTCATGAGCATGGCCAGCGCCGCGAGCGTCCCGAGGCCGCCGTAGAAGGCGCGCCGCGCCGCGTAACGGTCGACCGTCATACCCGCGGGGTTGCCGGCCATGTCCAGCTTGCGTCGCACTTTGTCGACGCGCTTGGGGCCCATCATCGACAGGACTCGGGGCGCGTAGCGCATGCCCATGCGGTCCGCCAGGCCACCCGCGACCGTGGTGCGGCTGGCGCCGACCTCCAGCGCGAGTTCCATGTCGCCGGGGAGCTTGGCTTCTGCGCGATACATGCGGATGCCGTGGAACGCTCCGTAGACGGCGAGTCCGAAGACGGCCGCGATCAGAAGATCCATGATGTCCTCTCCTTGTTGATTGGGGCCGTCAAATCCGGACGCGAGTGAGTCGACTGATGAGGAAGAAGCCGAGAGCGTAGAGGCCGGCGGCGGCGAGGACGGCGATCCGGCCGGGCGTGGAGGCGGTCATGTCGTCCAGCGCGCCCGCCCGCATGCTGTTGATGATGAGCAGGAAGCCCAGTCCGAGGATCGGGACGGCGACCGCGGTCACCTTGACCTGGGACAGGAGCGTGGTGACTTCTCGCCGGGTCTCCTTGCGCTCCTCCAGCGTGCCCGTGAGGTTGCGCAGCGAGGAGACGATCGTGCCGCCCGCCCGGTTGGAGAGGATCAGGGTGGAGACCAGCACGGTCAGTTCGCGCGACGGAAGCCGCTCGACGAGCTCGTTCATCGCGTCGTCCAGCGAGTGGCCCACCGCCAGCCGGTCGGCCACCCGGCGCAGCTCCTCGTGCGCCGGCTCGTCGAGTTCGTCCACCGCCATGCTGATGGCCGTACGGAGTGCCAGGCCGGCCTGAGTTGCGTTGGCGAGGACGCGGGTCAGCTCGGGGAGCTGGTTGATGAATGCCTCGGTGCGCTTGGCGCGCTGGTAGTTGAGGAAGGCGTTGCCTCCCCACAGACCGATGAGCGCGGCGATGAGTCCGAAGAACGACGCGAAGATCGAGCCGACCACGAAGTAGAGGCCGAGCAGTGCCGCTACGACGTAGACGAAGTACTCGCCCGGTGTGAGGTCGAGGCCGGTCGCCGCGATCTTGCGTTCGATGCGCTTGCCCAGATCCGTCTGGCGCAGCCACCGGTCGACACCCCGGAAGCGACGGGTGCGGCCGCCTATGGTGAGCTGGCCCGTCTGGGACATCCGGTCGACCAGAATCTGCTGCTGAGCTCTGCCCGACGTGAAGATGTGCACGCCTATGACGGCGAACAGACCGGCGAGGAGCGTCACACCGATCGTCAGGAGCGGAAGATTATCCATGTCGGACGAGGCCTTCTGGGTGAGCGGCGGGCTGGGGACGTAACGGCGGCCGGCAAGGAGATCACGCGGCGGACTTGCGCATGCTCAGCTGCTCCTCCGCCTCGGCGACACCGAAGGCCGCGGGGACGGCCTCACTCGACATGTAGAGGCGGTCGGCCACTCGACGGGGCAGGGGGTAGTAGTCGAACTTTCCGTAAATGCGGCCGTCCGCGGCCATCGGCTGGGCGTTGAAGCGGCAGACGGAGACGATGCGGTAGTCCTCGCGTCCGTGCGAGTCCACGATCGCGATCTCGGTGATCCGACGGGAACCGTCGGCGTGACGGGTCAGCTGAACGATCACGTCGACGGCGCTGTTGATCTGGTCGTGGATCGCCACGAACGGGATCTCGACCTCGGACATGGAGCTCAGCGTCTGCAGACGCATCAGCGCGTCCTCGGCGTTGTTGGCGTGGACGGTGGCGAGCGAGCCGTCGTGACCGGTGGACATCGCCTGGAGCATGTCGAGGGTCTCGCCGCCTCGGACCTCACCGACGATGATGCGGTCGGGGCGCATACGCAGGGAGTTGCGGACGAGGTCGCGAATGCTGATCTGGCCCTTGCCCTCCACGTTGGAGGGGCGGCTCTCCAGCGTGATCACATGGGACTGCTGGAGCTGGAGCTCGGCGGAGTCCTCGATCGTGACGATGCGCTCGCCGTTCGGGATCAGCCCGGACAGCGCGTTGAGCAGCGTCGTCTTGCCGGTGCCGGTGGCCCCGGAGACGATCACGTTGAACTTGGCGCGGACCAGTCCGGCGAGCAGCATCAGCATGTGCTCGTCGAGCGAGCCGAGCCCGATCATCTCCTGGAGCGTGAACGCCTTGGGGAAGCGTCGGATGGTGAGGATCGGGCCCTTGAGGGAGAGCGGCGGGATGATCACGTTGACACGCTCGCCCGAGGGGAGTCGCGCGTCGACCATCGGATTCGCCTCGTCGACGCGGCGGTTGACCGTGGAGACGATGCGTTCGATGGTCTGCATCAGCTGTTCGTTGGACGAGAAGCGCATCGGGAGCAGTTCCAGGCGCCCGCGCCGCTCCACGTACACCTGCTCGTGTCCGTTGACCATGATTTCGCTGATGGAGGCGTCTTCGAGGAGCGGTTCCAGGATGCCGAGTCCGAGGGACTCGTCAACGACCCGGCGGATGAGCTGCGAGCGCTCCATCTGGGAGAGGACAGGGCCCTCGCGGCTGATGATGTGGCCCAGGACGCGTTCGAGCCGCGCCCGGCGCTCGGCCGCCGCGAGGGCGGACATCTCCGCGAGGTCGATCTCCTCCAGGAGCTTGGCGCGGTAGACCTGGACCAGTCGACTCTCTTCGCTCAGCCCGCGCGTCGGCTCGGGACCGGTAATGCGCGCCCGCAGGCTCATGTCCTCAACTCCCTGATGTGGTGCAGCGGTACTGGATCAGTCGCGCGGCATGGTGGCTGTCTTCGTGACCTTTCCGAACTTGAACATCGGCAGGAGAGAGGGGATGTCGATCCGCACCCGCACGGTCACGCTGTTCACACCTGAGGTCACGAGAATCCTGGGGTCGTCGTCCAGCCAGTCACTCAGGGAATCCCGGGCGACCGACCCGGCGCGCCCCACCTGGTACTTGTCCGAGCCCACCCGCGCCCCCGCCCGTGCGGCCGTGCCGGCCTGCTGGGCCGCGTATACCGCGATGCCGAGCTGAACCACGGCCAGGGATATGACGAGCAGGAGGGTGAGCACACCCACGTACTCGATGGCGGCCTGGCCCCGTCGGCCGTCCGAACGGGAGGCGGTCGTGCGTCCGGTGCCGGGCTGCCGCGCCCATGTGCGCCTCACCATCCCCACCCGCCCTTCTCCCTCTTGGCCTTGGCGTCGCCCGTCGCGTGCCACGGCACGTTGAACACCCCTGGGAAGATGAGGGGCACCTTGACCTCCACCTTCGCGGTGACCAGGTCGCCGCCGCCGGAGTTGCAGCGGATGACGTCGGTCTCCCAGGCGTCGGGCACGTCCTCGCGTACAGCCTGCTCGCATGCCTGCCATGAGCTGCCCTCAGCGACCGCTGCCGCCCTGACGCCCTTGTCCGCCGCGTTGCCCGCGAGCACCCACGTGTAACAGACCAGTCCGGCCTGCCACATCACCGCCAGCGTCACCAGGATCAACGGCAGCGTGCCGACGAACTCGATCGCCGTCTGGCCCCGGTCGCTCCGGGTGCGTCGGCGTCGCTCACCAGCGACGGCTGTCTCAGCCCTCGCGGTGTCCGGATCCGCCGGCGGCCGGCCCGTTCGTAGAAGATTCATAATTCAACGGTCCCCCTCGGTCTCTTCGCTTCACTGGTCACTGCGCTGGTCTCTTCGCTGATTGCGTCACTGATCGCATCACTGGCCGCGTCACTGCGTGCCCGGCCGCTCACTTCGTACGTCCCCGCCGCGCGCCGAACGAACCGCGGTCGCCCTTGAACTTGCCCTGCTTGTCGGCGCCTTCCGCGTTCTTCACCAGGCCGAGGTCCCCCGCCAGCCCCCACAGCGCCTGCTTCACCGTGGACTTGGCCTCCAGGTCCTGCATGCGGCCGGCGTCGACCACCGCCTGGAGTTCCTTGAAGTTCGCGGGGATGACGACCCGTGCCACCTTCGTGGCCGTGATCTTCTCGATCAGCGGTGGCTGGATCTCCGTGTTACGCGTGTAGCGGTTGACGACAGTGACCGTCTCCTCGGCCTTGCGGACCTGCAGGCGGTCCCAGAGCCGGACCATGCGCTTGGCCGCGCGGACGGTGATCACGTCCGGGGTGGTGACCAGCAGGGTCCGGTCCGCCATCTCGATGGCAGCGGCGTTGGCCGAGTTCATGTGCGTACCGCAGTCGATGATGACGACCTCGAAGCGGTGGCGCAGGGCGCCGATCGTCTGACGTACGACCCGGTCGCTGACGTCTTCGCCCCGCTCACCCTCGCCCGGTGCCAGCAGCAGGGCGATCCCGGTGTCGTGGCTGTACAGGGCGTCCTGGAGCACGCGTGGCGAGATGTCCTGGATGGTGGAGAGGTCGACGATCGACCGGCGGAACTGCACGTCCAGATAGGACGCCACGTCCCCGGACTGGAGGTCCAGGTCCGCCAGGGCGACGGTGTGGCCTGACGCCGCTGCGGCGAGGGCCAGTTGTACGGCCACCACCGTCGCGCCGACACCGCCCTTCGCGCCGCTGACGGTGACGACCGTGCCGCCGGGGCCGGTGAACATCTCGGCGCCCGCGCCGAGGTGGCGGCGGACTCCGACGGACCAGCCGGCGGCGGCCTGGACGCGCTGGGCCAGCTCCTCGTACGAGAGGGGCAGGCCGACCAGGCCGCGGGCGCCGGAGTCCATGGCCGCCGAGTAGAGCCCGGGGCTCATGTCGGCGGTGACGAGTACGACCCCGACCGCGGGAAAGCGCAGGGCCACCTCCCGGATCAGCTCAAGCGCCGGCACCGGGCCGATCCGCTCGTGCACGAGCACGACCTCGGGCAGCTCGTCCAGTGACTCGGCGGCGAGCCGGGCCAGTGTGTCGAGCAGGGAGGTCGAGTCGCCGAGCGGCGCCGCCGGCTCCGCGTCGGGGAGCTGGCTGAGCAGCGTGGTGATGGACCGGGCGGCGTCGGCGTCACCGACTGCCGGGAGGATTCGTGTGCTCATCCGGTCCTCACTTGTTCTTGTCTTCGTCGAGGTTGTAACTGCCCTCGCCGGGACGGAGGGTGGTCGGGCTGTCGTCGGGCAGCAGGGCCAGCCGTACGTGCTCCGCGAAGGACTCGGCGTAGGCGACGCGCTGGGCGTCGGTGGTGTCCAGGGCGAAGGTGATCGGCACGGCCTCGGTGGGGCCGCCGCGGTCGTCGCCCTTCGGGTCGAGCGAGGTCAGCTGGCCGACGTCGAGCACCTTGGCGTTGGGGACGATCACGCGCGAGGTGGGCTTGTCCTTGTCGGTCTGGCCCTCGAAGGTCGCGTAGATGTTGACCAGGTTGCCCGGCCGGATCTTGCCGGCGACACCGGTCGCGGCGTCGATCATGATGGCTATCTCCTGCTGACCGTTCTCCAGCTTGGGGCGCTTGACGAGCATGTCGTCCTGGAGCAGGGAGCCCTTGCGGAGGCTGGTGACGGCGATCTTGCCGGTCAGCACCGAGAGGTCGGTGACCGCGTTCTTGGACAGCCAGCGCTTCGGCATCTTGACCTTCTCGAACTGCCCCGGTTCCAGTGGCCGGTAGGGGGCTATGTCCGTCTTGACCTGGTAGGCAGTCACCTCCGGGCCGACCTTCGAGTTCACATCGCTGATGACCGAGAGCACGCCGGCGAACGCACCGAAGGCACAGAGGACCGAGAGGAGGAGAAGGATGACGCCGCGGCGTTGCCGTGAGTTCATGAGCGGAGCAACCTCGTTGGGAGACGTGGGCCGATGAGCGGAGTGAGGGACGGGCTGAGGGGCGGAGCGGGGTCGAGCCGTCGCAGGTCTCGCTGTGGCGTCGCCCGCGGGGACGGGCCGACGCCGTGCACTGTTCTCCGGGGGGTGGGTGCAGCAGGGGAGCCGCCGCCGTCGCGGTGGCTCACGACCCTTGGCGCATCGGTGTTCCTTGGCTCAGGACACCGGATCCGCGCGTTTGGTTCTCCGGCGGTTTCAGTGGGGCCGAGCAGAGACCACAGCGGTCACCGATGAGTTCATTTCCGCACCAGGTGCAGACCTCCCTGCGAACCGAGGAAACCAGCTGATAGAGCAGTGAAATATCGGGCAGAAAAGCGGCGAATTCGATCATCTTCGAAGTCCCCCACCAGGAAGGCGATTCCGCGGGCAACGGGGCCTCGTGCACCGCCTGCACGTCCCAGGCCGGGGCGACGGTGGCCGTGACCCAGTCGGATTGCAGCGACCCCTTCGCGACCAGCAGGTGGGTCCCGAATTCGGGTCCGGTGAGGTCCCCCGAGCCGATCTTGATCAGCTGGGGGTTGGGGTTGGCCATCACGCCGAACTGGGACCCGGGGACCCAGGACTTCGCGTGGGTCTTCAGGCTGACCGGCACCCGGTCGAGCTTGGTCACCGAGTTCAGGAGCGCACCGGAGTGGATGTAGTGGGAGAGCAGCCTCGCCGCGGAGGCGACGACCCCGGCGCTGAAGTCGCAGATGGACAACTGCCGCAACTGGCGGACCAGTACGGCAAGGCCCAGGGGGGGCAGATCCACCTTGAGCAGCGCAATACGGTCACTTTCCATCACCGCGCGGATCGCGTGCAGCCGCCGCTCATGGGTGGGCTTGATGCTGGCGGGATAGACCGCGATGACGTAGCCGTGCTGCTCCAGGAGCACGTGCATGTCGCTCACCGCCTGTTCGAGCGACTGCTCCTCGGGGGCGCGCAGAACCACCGCTGTGGGCGTCTGCTGATCGGCCGGGGACAGCACCAGATCAGCGCTTGTCACTGCTATTGCTGTCGGCACGCTGTTCCCCGTTCGGCTCCGGCCGCCGCATACCGCCGGCCGCAATCGCTCACGTCAGGTGCTCCTCACTCAGGCGCTCCTGCGTCAGCACTTTATCCACGTAATGCGAGGTAGAGAACACCTTCCAGGACCCAGTGCGGACGGGCCCACGAACCCCCACCGGGCGTTCGCGTGACAAATCGCCCCAAGTGACTAGTTGTTAAAGTCCGTACCATTTAATCGAATACCCATTCCCCACCAGGGTTATTCATGATCCTCATCAGTCTTTATGCACGTCAGAGGCGTGGGAGCGCATTCACGCGGCAGGCCACTGCGTTCCCGGTGGGCCCAATGTGAACTCTGGGCCCGGATTGGGGCCCCCGGGCCCAACGCGATCGACACCGATCGGCACCAATCGGCCCGGTCAGTGGGGCCGGTGGGGTCCGACGGGATCGCCGTCCGCACACCCTCGGGAGTCGTTCCCGACTCCCCCTCAGGAGCTAACGGCCGGGGCCCGGAACTCCGTCCGGAACCCCTTCCGCCGGACGCCGTTTGTGACGGTTCACTGCCAGAGGTCTTGACAACTTGATTGGTCTGGACCAGTTTTATCGCCCAGCGGTGGCCACCGTTCCTCGATTCCACACCCCGGCACCCCCGTGTCCGGCCCCGGCATCCCCGTGCCGTTCCCCGCCATCCCCGACTCCCCCACGGAGGCAGCAAGTGGAACGTTCCCCCGCAACGAGCCTGCCGATCCACCGCAGAAGACGGCACAGCCGCCCGCTCCTCGGATCCGCCATGGCCGTCCTCGCCGCGGGCGCGCTGACCCTCACCGGTCTCGTCAGCAGCGCATCGGCCGCCGACGTCAACGTCGCCAAGAACGCCGGCTTCGAATCCGGCCTCGCCAACTGGACCTGTTCCGGCGGCAGCGGTGCCACCGTCTCCTCCCCCGTGCACGGCGGCACCTCGGCGCTCAAGGCCACCCCGGCCGGCCAGGACAACGCCAAGTGCACCCAGACCGTGGCCGTGAAGCCCAACTCCACCTATGCGCTCAGCTCCTGGGTCCAGGGCGGCTACGCCTACCTGGGCGCCAGCGGCACCGGGACCACCGACGTGTCGACCTGGTCCCCCGGCTCCAGCAGCTGGACCCAGCTCTCCACCAGCTTCACGACCGGGCCCAGCACCACCTCCGTCACCGTGTACACGCACGGCTGGTACGGGCAGGCCGCCTACCTCGTCGACGACCTCTCGGTCACCGGCCCCGACGGCGGCGGTGGCACCGACCCCGCCCCGACGATCCCCGCGGCCCCCGGCGGTCTCGCCGTCGGCACGGCCACCTCGTCCTCCCTCGCCCTGTCCTGGAACGCCGTGTCCGGCGCGACCGGCTACACCGTCTACAAGGACGGCGCGAAGACCACCACCTCCACCGGGACCTCCGCGACGATCACGGGGCTGGCCGCCGACACCGCGTACCAGTTCGCGGTGACCGCCACCAACGCGGCCGGTGAGTCCGTCAAGTCCGCCACCGTCAGCGGCCGTACGGCGACCTCCGGCACGGGCAACCCGAACCCCGGCACCTCCGTGCCCAAGCACGCGGTCACCGGCTACTGGCAGAACTTCAACAACGGCGCGACCGTGCAGAAGCTCAGCGACGTGCCCGCGAACTACGACATCATCGCGGTCTCCTTCGCCGACGCCACGACCACGCCCGGCGCCGTCACCTTCAACCTGGACTCGGCGGGCCTGAACGGCTACACCGTCGACCAGTTCAAGGCCGACATCAAGGCGAAGCAGGCGGCCGGCAAGAACGTCATCATCTCGGTCGGCGGTGAGAAGGGGTCCGTCTCGGTCAACAGCGACGCCTCCGCCACCAACTTCGCCAACTCGCTCTACTCGCTCATCCAGGAGTACGGCTTCAACGGCGTCGACATCGACCTGGAGAACGGCCTCAACTCCACGTACATGACGAAGGCGCTGCGTTCGCTGTCGCAGAAGGCGGGCTCCGGCCTCGTCATCACGATGGCCCCGCAGACCATCGACATGCAGTCCACCTCGGGTGAGTACTTCAAGACGGCGCTCGGCATCAAGGACATCCTGACCGTCGTCAACATGCAGTACTACAACAGCGGTTCGATGCTCGGCTGCGACGGCAAGGTCTACTCGCAGGGCTCGGTCGACTTCCTCACCGCGCTCGCCTGCATCCAGCTGGAGGGCGGTCTCGACCCGTCGCAGGTCGGCCTCGGCGTCCCCGCCTCCACGAGTGGCGCGGGCAGCGGTTACGTGTCCCCCTCGGTCGTGAACGCGGCCCTGGACTGCCTCGCGAAGGGCACCGGCTGCGGCACCTTCAAGCCGTCGAAGACCTACCCGGGCCTGCGCGGCGCGATGACCTGGTCGACCAACTGGGACGCCAAGTCCGGCAACGCCTGGTCGAACGCGGTCGGCCCGCACGTCCACGCCCTGCCGTAACACCGCCCGGACCGGGTCCTGTTGATCCCGTCCGGCATCACTGACCAGCAGCGCCGCCGCTCCCCCGGTGGCGCTGCTGCATGTGCGGGGTGCGGCGGGCGTCCCGGGCCTGTATCGGACCCGCAACAGAGTGTCCGGGAGTTGCCGCAATCCATGGCTGTTCGGGGAGCCTCGTGGCACCGTTGCCCGGAGGGTGCGACAGGGGGAGTGACATGGCCGGGGCGCGGGTTCAGGCGCTGGGTGGGGACGATCCGGCGACGCTCGGACCGTACCGGCTGATCGGACGGCTCGCGTCCGGTGGCATGGGGCGGATCTATCTGGCCCGCAGCGGTGAGCGCGGCGGGCGGGCACTGGTCGCCGTGAAGACGCTGCTGGCCGAGGGGGACGTCGGCGACATCGACCGCCGTCGCTTCGCGCGCGAGGTGGCGGTCGCGCAGCGGGTCGCCAGCGCGTACACGGCGCGCGTCCGGGACGCCGACCCCGACGCGGAGCGGCCGTGGATGGCCATCGACTACATCGCAGCACCTCCGCTCTCCGAACTGATACGCAACTGCGGGGTGTTGCCCGCCTCCGCCGTACGGTGGATCGCCGCCGGGACCGCGGAGGCCCTGGTCACCCTGCACGGAGTGGGCATCGTCCACCGCGATGTGAAGCCGCAGAACGTGCTGCTGCCGCTGGACGGCCCCCGGGTCATCGACTTCGGCATCTCGCACGCCAGCGACCTCACGCTCACCGGCCTCACGCTCGGCACGATCGCCTTCACCTCGCCGGAGCAGGCGCGCGGCGAGGAGTCGACCGCCGCGTCCGACGTCTACTCCCTGGGCGCGACGCTCTTCATGCTCGCCACCGGACGGCCGCCCTACGGTACGGACGGCGACACCCTGCGGCTGCTGGCCCGCGTCCAGCGCGGCGAACTCGACCTCGGCGGGCTGCCGAAGGAGCTCGTGGCGACGATCCGGCCGTGCCTGTCCCTCGACCCGGACCGGCGCCCCGAACCGGCGGAGTTGCTCGCCCGATTCCGCGAGGCCCAGGCCGGTCTGCCGGCTTCGCACAGCGGCACCCGGTGGCTGCCGCCCCGGTGGACGGCGCTGATCGGCGCGTACGCGACCCAGGGCCTGGAACTGGCGAACGACCGGCGTACGAGCCGGTCGAACCCGGCGAGCCCGGTGCCCCCCACGCTCGTCCAGCGCACTCGCGTGGTGCCGCCCCCGCCCCCGACGCTCGTCTACCCGCCGGAGCGGCAGGCCCGCGCGGCCCGCGACCGGGCCCGCCGCGACCGGGCTCGGCCGGACCTGGCGGCCCTCTCGGAGCTCGCGGAGCGGCAGCGGGCCGAGCAGGCCGAGCAGGAACGCGCCGAACGGGAGCGCGCCGAGTCCGCCCGTATGGAGGCCGATCGAGTGGCCGCCCAGCGCCTGGAAGCCGCGCGCGCCCGGCGCGAGCGGGAGCGCGCGGCGCAGGAACACGAGCGTGCCGAGCGGGAGCGGGCGGCGCAGGAGCGGGCCGTACGGGAGCGTGCGGCAAGGGAGCGCGCCGCACGGGAGGCGGCCGAGCGCGCATCGCGGGAACAGGCCGAGCGGGAGGCCCGCAGGCGGGCCGAGCGGGAGGCGGCCCGTCGTGCGGCTCGGGCGCGTACGTCCTCACCCAGCACCGCCCCGCCCACCCCGGGCACCACGCGCCCGACACCCCCGCGTACCGGTTCCTCGGGCAGCTCATCGGGCCTGGGCTGGCTGATCGCGGTGGCTGCCGTCATCGCCCTGCTGGTCTGGCAGCCCTGGGAGACGACGGGTGACGACGGCGGCAGCGGTGGTGGTTCGTCCGCGGGCAGCAGTTCGGGCGCCGCATCGTCCGGCAGCGACCTCGACACGCACACGGACGACTCCGGCACCGACACCGGGAGCAGCACCGGCAGCGGATC
The DNA here is from genome assembly GCF_036013915.1 of Streptomyces sp. NBC_00464. Classification (NCBI taxonomy): domain Bacteria; kingdom Bacillati; phylum Actinomycetota; class Actinomycetes; order Kitasatosporales; family Streptomycetaceae; genus Streptomyces; species Streptomyces sp. NBC_00464. The sequence continues at coordinate 2,443,897 of NZ_CP107899.1, forward strand.
CGGCAGCAGCACCGACAACTCCGGCAGCGAAACCGTGGACGACCCGACGCCGACGCCGACTCCCACTCCGACCCCCACCCCGGACGCCACCGACCGGGCGTTCGCCGCGGTGCGCGCCGGTGACTGTCTCAACGTGTACAACGACGGGCACAACGACATGAGCGCCGACCGCCCGGTCCGCGTGAGCTGCCGCGCCTCGAACGCGTACATGCACGTCAACCGCGTCAGCACCCTCTCCGGAGGCTCCAGCTCCTGCGACACCGGGGCGGGCTTCACCTGGTGGAGCAGGTCCGGTGACGACGGGGTCGACAGGACGCTCTGCCTCGACCGGGTGTACCAGGTGGGCCAGTGCTTCCCCGCGGACGTCACCGGGGCCACCAGCGCCGATCTGACGGTGGTCTGGGGCTGCAAGGCGTCGACCGTCCCCGTGGCCGGCCAGTCGATCCTGCGGATCACCGGGTTCTACCGGGCCCCGAAGGCGGGCGAGAACTGGACCTGCCCGTCCGGGGGCGGCGAGCGGTTCTGGTACTGGCCGGTGAACCAGGGCCGGAGCATCATCTGCGCGTCGGCGGCCTGAACCGGCCAGTACCCATCCGGACGAGAGGACCGAGAGGGACCGAGAAGCCCGAGCGGACCTGGAAGCCCGAGAGACCCTAGATCACCAGGCTGAGCAGCGCCGCCACGACGAACCCGGCCACCGACAGGACCGTTTCCAGGACCGTCCAGGACTTCAGGGTGTCGCGCTCGGAGATGCCGAAGTACTTCGACACCATCCAGAAGCCGCCGTCGTTGACGTGCGAGGCGATGATCGAACCGGCCGAGATCGCCATGATGATCAGCGCCAGGTGCGGCTGCGAGAAGTCCTGGTCCTCCACGAGCGGGACCACGATCCCGGCGGTGGTCACGATGGCGACCGTCGCCGAGCCCTGGGCGATGCGCAGCACCGCCGAGATCAGCCAGGCGAGCAGGATGACCGGCAGGCCGACGTCGTTGAACGTGTCGGCGAGCGCGTCCGCGATGCCGCTGCTCTTGAGGACGGCGCCGAAGATGCCGCCCGCGCCGACGACGAGCAGGATGTTGCCGACCGGCTTGAGGGACGAGGTCGACACGGATTCGAGGGACTTGCGGGACCAGCCGCGCCGGATGCCGAGCAGGTAGTAGGCGAGCAGCAGCGCGATCGTCAGGGCGACGAACGGGTTGCCGAAGAACTCGATGACGGAGCGGAGCGTCGAGGGGTCGAGCGCGATGGAGGAGAACGTCGCGGCGAGGATCAGCACCAGCGGGGTGCCGATGATCGCGAGGACGGTGGAGAGCGCGACGGGCGCCTCGTGCGGGGTGACCCCGGCGGCCCGCTGCTCGGCGACGACGGCGGCCTTGGCCTCCTCGGCGGCCTCGACCATGTCCTGCGGGACCTCGACGAAGATCCGCTTGCCGATCCAGGCGGCGTAGCCCCAGGCGGCCAGCACGGACGGGATGCCGACGACGGCGCCCATCAGGATGACCCAGCCGAGCGAGACGTGGAAGAGGCCGGCGGCGGCGACCGGGCCGGGGTGCGGCGGCAGGAACGCGTGGGTCATGGACAGGCCCGCCAGCAGCGGCATCGCGTACAGCAGGATCGACTTGCCGGAGCGCTTGGCTGCCGCGTACACGATCGGCGCGAGAACGAAGATGCCGACGTCGAAGAAGACCGGGATACCGAAGATCAGACCGGTCAGGCCCATGGCGAGCGGGGCGCGCTTCTCACCGAAGAGGTTCAGCAGCCGGGTGCTCAACACCTCGGCGCCACCGGAGACTTCGAGGATCGCGCCGAGCATCGTACCGAGGCCGATGATGATCGCGACATGGCCGAGGATGCCGCCCATGCCGGATTCGATGACGGAGACGGCGGCGGACTTCTGCACCGTACCGAAGAGCTCGGTCACGGAGAGGCCCGCGCCCAGGCCGACGGCTATGGAGACGGCGAGCAGGGCGACGAACGGTTGCAGCCTGACCTTGATGATCAGGAAGAGGAGGAGCGCGATACCGAGGACGGCGACGGTCAGCAGACCGGCCGTCCCGCCTATGAGGAGGAGGAGTCCACCGGTGTGGGGTGGCGTCTCGACCGGTGGGGGGCTGGCGGCGAGCAGCATGGGTAACTCCGTTGTCGTCCATGGGTTCTGGGTACGGCGCGCCCTGAGGGGGGAGCGCGGCACGGCGCCCCGGTGGGGTGGGGCGCCGTGACCGGCATGGTGGTGCGTTGGTGCGGGTGCGGCAAGGGGATCAGGCTCAGCCGAGGACCGCGAGGGCGTCGATCTCGATGAGCAGGCCCTTGGGCAGGCCGACGTAGACCGTCGTGCGGGCCGCGGGGGCCTCCTTCAGGTTCTGCTCGCCGAAGTAGGTGTTGTAGATCTCGTTCATCTCGGCGAAGTGGTCCACGTCCGTGAGGTAGACGCGCATCATCATCACGTCGTCCCAGCTCGCGCCGCCCTCCTCCAGGATCGCCTTGACGTTGGCGAAGGTCTGAAGGGTCTGCTCGCGCAGGGTCGGACCGGCCGGGGTGGGGGCCTGGCCCTCGACGGCGGGCAGGAAGCCGACCTGGCCGGCGACCTGGAGGATGTTCCCCTTCCGCACGCCGTGCGAGAACTTCGCGGGCGGGGCGGTGTGGGTGCTCGGGGTGAGCGGGGTCTTCACGGTCTTGGCGGTGCTGTCGGTCATCGCTGATCAGACTTTCTTGGGTCGGTTGGTGCCGGAGTACTCCCGGCTGATGGTGTCGGCGGTGCGACGGACCAGGGGGAGCAGGGTGAGGAGTTCCTCGGCCGTGACGACCACGTTCGGTGCGGAGACCGACATCGCGGCGACGACGCGCCCGTCGGCGCCGCGAATGGGGGCGCCGATGCAGTTGATGGACTCCTCGTGGCCGCCGAGGTCGGTGGCCCATCCCTGTTCGCGCACGGTGGCGAGCTCCTTGAGGAAGGCGCCGGGGCCGGGGGTCGAACGGGACGTGTACATGGGGTAGTCGAGCTTCTCCGCGATGGCGCGCCGCTCCGTCTCGGAGAGGTCGGCGAGCAGGAGCTTGGCGACGGCGGCGACGGTGATCGCGACGGGCTTGCCGATGCGGGAGTACATCCGGACCGGGTAGCGGCTCTCGACCTTGTCGATGTAGAGGACCTCGTTCTCCTCGTACACGGCGAGGTGGACGGTGTGCCCGCAGTTCGCGTTGAGCTCGACAAGGTGCGCGTGGGCGATCTCCCGTACGTCGAGGTTCTCGACGGCCTCCTGGGCGAGCGCGAAGAGCCGCGCGCCGAGGCGGTAGCGCTGGTCCTGCTGGCGGTAGACGAGCCCGTGCTCGTGGAGCGTACGGAGCAGGCGCAGGGCCGTGGACTTGTGGACGCCGAGCCGCTCGGCGACCTGTCCGAGGTCGGCGGGTCCCTGCGCGAGCAGCGGCAGGATGCTCAGCGCCCGGTCGACGGTCTGACTCATGCGCGTGCCTCGCTGCCCTCGGCCCGGCGTTCGCCGGTGACGCCCCTCTTGTCGGGTCGCTCGCTGCGCTCGCTCATGTCTTGCGTACCTCCGTGTCGTCCCCCGTCCACCCGGGGCCGAGACGCAGTCTCCCCCAGTCGGTGTCGTCGAGGGCCGCGAGGCGGTCGGCCCGGGCGCGGGCGGGCGGGTCGGTGAGGTCGCCGGGGACGGTGAGGACGGCGGCGGCCATCAGGTGGCCGTGCCGGGCCCGGTCGCGGACGGGCAGTCCGCGCAGGGTGGCGGAGAGGAACCCGGCGGCGAAGGCGTCACCGGCGCCGACGGGGGCGACGACATCGACGCGGAGGGCGGGGACGTCGGTGACCACTTCAGCCCCTGGGGGTCCCCCCGGACGAAGTCTGGGGGAGATTGAGGAGCGGGGTCCGGGGCGGAGCCCCGGTTCGGGAAGGGGCGGGGTGGGGCGAGAAAAGACCGTCGCGCCCTCCGCACCCCGCTTCACGACCACCACCGCCGGTTCCGGAAGAGCCGCACGAATCGCGTCGGCGCCCTTCACCCCCCATGCCTCCTCCGCCTCGTCCTCCCCGACGAAGACGAGGTCGGCGCGGCGGGCCAGGTCCAGCAGGACGCCGGGGGACGCGTCGGCGCCGCGCCACAGCCCGGGGCGGTGGTTGACGTCGAAGGAGACGAGCGGGCGTCCGGGGCGCGGGGCCGTCAGCTCGTGCAGCAGCGCCAGGCAGTCGGCGGAGAGCGCCGCCGTGATGCCGGACAGGTGCAGGACCCGGCCGGCGAGCAGTGCCTCGTGCGGGACGTTCGCGGGGGACATCGCGGAGGCAGCGGACCCGGCCCGGTAGTACGCCACCTCGTGGACGTCGGTGCCGCGGTCCGTCGCCGTACGGAAGTAGATGCCCGTGGGCCGGGCGGGATCGCGCCGCACGGCGGAGGTGTCGACCCCGTACGCGGAGATCGCGTCGACGAGGTGGTCGCCGAAGCCGTCCGCCCCGACCCGGCTCACCCAGGCCGCGCGGTGCCCGGCCGCGGCGAGGGCGCAGGCCACGTTGGACTCGGCGCCGCCGATGCCGCGGCCGAAGGACGGCACGTCGGCGAGGCGCCCGGGCTGCGAGGGCAGGAACGTCACCATGGACTCGCCGAGGCACACGACATCGGTGGTCGCGTCGGCGTCGGTCCTGGCCGGGGTTCCGGACACTCGGGCTCCTCGGGATCGGGCGGGCGGGCGCCACCGGGTCGGCATTGACCGGGTGTCGGCTCGGATGTTAGACAGCCCTGAGCGATATACGCAATGGGTGTTGCATATGTTGCAACGACAGCGCAGTGATCTACCGTCTGACTTCGCACGATCTCGCACGATCTCGCATGGCTTCGCACGACTTCGACCGAGGAGGCACCCCCCATGGCCGCCGAACCCCCCGTTGCCGGACTCGCCGAGTTCTCCGGACTCTCCGGACTCTCCGGACTCTCCGGACTCTCCGGACCCACCGACCACTCCGGAGTCGCCGGAGTCGCCGGAGTCGCCGGGCTCTCCGGACTCGCCGACGAGCGGGTCGACCACCGGTTCAAGGCGCTCCCGCCCGACGCGGCCGGCCTGACCGTCGGCGGCCTGGCCGCCGAGCGGCGCAACCTCTTCACCGGCGGGTTCACCACCCCGGTGCTCGCCCTGTCGGCCGAGTCCGTCGAGCACAACCTCGCCCTGCTGGAGACGTACGCACAGCGCCACGGCCTCGCGTTCGCCCCGCACGGCAAGACCTCGATGTCCCCGCAGCTCTTCGCCCGCCAGTTGGAGCACGGCGCATGGGGCATCTCCGCGGCGGTGCCCCACCAGGCGCGGGTCTACCGGGCGTTCGGGATCCAGCGGATCTTCCTCGCCAATGAACTCGTCGACGCGGTGGCGCTGCGCTGGCTCGCGGGCGAGCTCGACGCCGACCCGGACTTCCGCTTCATCTGTTACGTCGACTCGGTGCGGGGCGTCGAGCTGATGGACGAGGCCCTGAGCGCGGCGGGCGCCTCCCGCCCGGTGGACGTCGTCGTGGAGCTCGGCGCGGGCGAGGGCGCCCGCACGGGTGCCCGCACCGAGGCCGAGTGCGCCGCGGTCGCCGACGCGGTGGCCGCCGCCGGGACGCTGCGTCTGGTGGGCGTGGCCGGTTACGAGGGCGAGGTGCCGGACGCGAACGGCGAGCGGGTGCGGGACTGGCTGCGCCGGCTCGTCGCACTGGCCGCGGACTTCGACGCGGCGGGACGGTTCGCCGCGTCGGCCGACGATGAGCCGATCGTGATCAGTGCGGGCGGCAGCGCGTGGTTCGACGCGGTCGCGGACGTGTTCGCGGAGATCCCCGAACTCTCCTCCCCCGTACTCAAGCTGCTCCGCTCGGGGGCGTACGTCTCGCACGACGACGGGCACTACCGCCACCTCACCCCCTTCAACCGGGTCCCCGAGGAAGGCGCGCTGCAGCCCGCCTTCCGGCTCTGGGCGCAGGTCGTGTCGCGTCCGTCGGCCGGGCAGGCGTTCCTGAACGCGGGCAAGCGGGACGCCGCCTACGACCTCGACCTTCCTCGGGCGCAGGCCGTGCGGTCCGGGCGCGACGGCTCGGTGCGGGCGGCGGCCGGGATCGAGATCACCGGCCTGTCGGACCAGCACACGTGGGTACGGACGGACGACGGGGCCGAGCTGGAGGTCGGGGACTGGGTGGGGATGGGGCTCTCGCACCCCTGCACCAGCTTCGACAAGTGGCAGCTGATTCCGCTGGTGGATGCGGACGGGACGGTCACGGACTACATCCGCACGTTCTTCTGAGCCCCACCGATGAGCGCGGGCCGGGGCAGTCCCCCGGCCGGCCCCGAAAGGCACACCCCATGGACCTGGTCATCCGCGACGCCCGCGTCATCGACGGCACCGCCACCCCCTCCTACCGCGCCGACGTGGCCCTCGTCGACGGCCGCATCGCGGAGATCCACCGCGAGGACTCCCCCGGCCCCCGCCCCACCGCCGCCCGGACCCTGGAAGCCGACGGCCTCGCCCTCTCCCCCGGCTTCGTCGACATGCACGCCCACAGCGACCTCGCCCTGCTGCGCGACCCCGACCACAGCGCGAAGGCGGCCCAGGGCGTCACCCTCGAAGTACTCGGCCAGGACGGGCTGTCGTACGCCCCCGTCGACGACCGCACCCTCGCCGAGGTGCGCCGCTCCATCACCGGGTGGAACGGCGACGGGAGCGACATCGACTTCGACTGGCGCACCGTCGGCGAGTACCTCGACCGGCTCGACCGCAACTTCGGCGGCCGGGGCATCGCGGTGAACGCCGCCTATCTGATCCCGCAGGGCACCGTCCGCATGTACGCGGTCGGCTGGGACGACCGGCCCGCCACCGACGCCGAACTGACCCGGATGAAGCAACTCGTCGCGCAGTCCATGGCCGAGGGCGCCGTCGGCATGTCCTCCGGACTCACCTACACCCCGGGCATGTACGCGGACGACGCCGAACTCACCGCCCTGTGCCGGGTGGTGGCCGAGCACGACGGCTACTACTGCCCGCACCACCGCTCGTACGGCGCCGGCGCACTGGAGGCGTACGAGGAGATGGTGCGGCTCACCCGCACCGCGGGCTGCGCCCTTCATCTCGCCCACGCCACCATGAACTTCGGCGTGAACGAGGGGCGCGCCCCGGAGCTCCTCGACCTCCTGGACCGCGCGCTCGACGCGGGCGCCGACATCTCCCTCGACACCTACCCGTACACCCCGGGCTGCACCACCCTGGTCGCCATGCTGCCCAGCTGGGCGAGCGAGGGCGGCCCGGAGTCGATCCTGACGCGCCTGGCCGACGACGCGACGGCGGCGAGGATCCGCCACGACCTGGAGGTCGTGGGCTCGGACGGCTGCCACGGGGTGCCGATCGAGTGGGACACCATCGAGATCTCCGGCGTCAGCGTGCCGGACCTCGCCGCGTACGTCGGCCGTACGGTCGCCGAGTCGGCACACCTGCGGGGCGAGGAGCCCTGGGTGACCGCGCGGCGGCTGCTGCGGGACGACCGGCTGGGGACGACGATCCTCCAGCACGTGGGCCACGAGGAGAACGTCCGGCAGATCATGCGCCACCGCGTCCACACCGGCGGCAGCGACGGAATCCTCCAGGGCGACAAGCCGCACCCCCGGGCGTACGGCACGTTCCCGCAGTATCTCGGCCGGTACGTGAGGGAGTTGGGCATCCTCTCCCTGGAGGAGTGCGTCGCCCACCTCACCTCCCGCCCGGCGGCCCGCCTGCGGCTGCCGGACCGCGGTTACGTACGCGAGGGCTACCGCGCCGACCTGGTGCTCTTCGACCCGTCTACGGTGGCGGCGGGCTCGACGTTCGACGCACCCCGCACCCTGCCGACCGGTATCCCGCACGTACTGATCGACGGCCGTTTCGTCATCGAGGACGGGAAGCGGACCCAGGTGCTGGCGGGTCGCTCGGTACGGTCCGGCACGGCGGCCGGCGCCGGGGCGCGGTAGTTTCCCGCCTCCCTGCCGGGGCAACCGGCTGGACATGAATATCTCTGCGACAGCCCGGAGAAGTCACGGAAAGGCGAGACGGGCGAGCAACAGTTCGGCCGTCGAGGCAGGCGGCAGGGCGGGATTCGTGGCCCGCGGAGTGATCTATGCCCTGGTCGGCGTCCTCGCGCTGCGTATCGCGTTCGGCGGGGGCGGGGGCGGCGAGAAGCAGGCGGACCGGGGCGGTGCGCTCGCGGAGATCGCGCAGAAGCCCTTCGGCTCCGTCCTGCTGTGGGTCCTGGGGGTCGCCCTGGTGGGCATGGCCCTGTGGCGGCTGTCCGAGGCGGCGTTCGGGGCCGCGGGCCCGGACGGGCGCAAGGCGACCAAGCGCCTGGCCTCGGCGGGGCGCGCCGTCTTCTACGCCTTCGTGTCGTACTCGGTCCTGATGTTCGCGGCGGGCGACCGGGGCAGCGGCAGCGGTTCCGGCGACGCGCAGTCGAAGGACGTCACCGCACAGGTGCTCGGCATGCCGGGCGGGCGCTGGCTGGTGGGGGCGGCAGGCGCGGTCGTCGCCGGCGCGGGGCTGTGGATCGCCGGCCGTGCCGCGCTCAGGAAGTTTCACAAGCATCTGCGTCTCGGCGAGATGTCGCCCGCGGTGCGACGCACGGTGGACGTGACCGGAGTCTTCGGCGGCGTCTCGCGCGGACTGGTCTTCGCGGTGGCGGGCGGATTCGCCGTGGCCGCCGCGGTGAAGGCCCGCTCGGGCGAGGCGAAGGGGATGGACGACACCCTGCGCTCCTTCAGCACGACGCCGGCCGGTCCGTGGCTGCTGGGCCTGATCGCGGTGGGCCTGATGGCGTTCGGCCTGTTCTCCTGGGCGAACGCCCGCTGGCGCAGGATCTGACACGAAACAGCGGACGAGGGTGGGGCGGACGAACCGCCCCACCCTCGTCTGCGTCACGGCTTGGGCAGTGCACAGCCTTCACGGTCGAGGTCGAAGACGTTGCCGGTTCCGATGCAGGGCACGATGCCGTAGGTCTCCTGGGCGTAGTTGATGCCCTCGCGGACGGTCACCTGCCCGTTCTCGTCGACCTCGCACGGGTTGTTGTCCGTGCACTCCTGCCCGTCCTCGTTGCCGGTGTTGTTGACGGCGACGACCTTGCCGGTGGCGTTGTCGATCACCGGTGAGCCGGACGTGCCGCCGATGGTCTGGCAGGCGGAGGTGTAGCGGACCGAGTCCTTCCAGGTCCACTCCCCCTCCTTGAGGCGGTAGACGAACCCGTCGACGTTGCAGCTGTACGTGCGCTTCCAGTACCCGGACACGACGGTGATCGCGGTGCCCTGCACCGGGTGCGCGGTGTTGAGCTCCAGCGCCTTGATGCCGTAGGTGCTTTCGATCTGGGCGTACGTGGAGGTGAGTTGGTACACCGAAATGTCGGTGTCCGTCATCGTCCCGTACGCGATCTTGCTCGCCCGCAGCGTGCCGACGCCGCTGCCCGCGGAGTTCAGCAGGGTGAAGCTGCGGGTGGACGGCTGGTTGAACACGACCTCACCGGGGCCGGGGAAGCCGGACTCCATGCAGTGGCCGTTGGAGAGCACGAGCGCGGGATCGCCCGGCTGGGAGTCGGGCGTACGGACGACCGATCCCGAACAGTTGCTGAGCGCCACGGTCCCGGCGAAGTTGACCGCCTTGGGCCTGATCTTCGCCTGGACGGCCGCGTGGCCGGATGACGCCGCGTCGGCCGCGGCGCGGCCCGCCGACGCTGCCGCCCTGACCGTGCTGGGCGCTGTCGCGTCGTGGCTTGTGGCCGCTGCCGCGGGCGCGGTGCCGGCTCCGAGGAGCAGCACCGCGAAGAGCGCACCGACGAGAGGCTTTTTCATGTGGGGGTCCCCTCAAGTGACCTGCGCAGAGCGTGAGAAGCCTCTGCGACCGAAGTTCTTCCGGTTTTGACATGCGCATGGTGGCGCACTGAGGGGAACCCCACAAGGGGCGAATTCAGGTCACCAGGCCCTGGCGGTATGCGTAGACGACCGCCTGGACACGGTCACGGAGCCCGAGCTTGGCGAGGATGCGTGACACGAAGGTCTTGACTGTCTCCTGACTGATCAGGAGGGTCACGGCGATCTCGCTGTTGGAGAAGCCGTCCGCGATGAGGCGCAGAACCTCCAGTTCACGCGGGGTCAGCGGGATGTCGTGCGGGGTGTCGCCGGTCGGCCTGATCCGGGCGGCGTAGCGGCCCACGAGCCGCCGCGTCACCTCCGGGTCCAGCAGGGCGGCGCCCGTCTGCACGGTCCGGATTCCGTTCAGCAGGTGGGCCGGCGGCGCGTCCTTGAGCAGAAAGCCGCTCGCCCCGGCGCGCAGTGCCTCGTAGACGTACTCGTCCAGGTTGAACGTGGTCACCACGAGCACCTTGGCGGGATGCGGCACGCCGGCACCGGCCAGCAGCCGGGTGGCCTCGATGCCGTCGAGCACGGGCATGCGGATGTCCATCACCACGACGTCCGGGCGCAGCCGGCCGGCCAGCTCGACCGCGGTCAGCCCGTCCCCGCACTCGCCCGCCACTTCGAGGTCGGGCTGGGCGTCGATGATCGTGGCCAGTCCGGTGCGGACCAGGATCTGGTCGTCGCACACGAGGACACGGATGGGCGCACTCATGCGGAGCTCCCCGCGGGTATGCGGGCCCGCACGACGAAGCCGCCGCCCGTCCGCGGGCCGGCGCTGAACTCGCCGCCCAGGACGTCGACCCGCTCGCGCAGACCGGCGAGGCCCCGCCCGCTGCCGCCCGGCACCCGGGCCCGCGCGCCCGAACCGTCGGTGCTGACCTCCACGGCGATCTCCCTTTCACTGTGCCGCACATGGACCGAAGTGAGGCTTCCCTGAGCGTATTTGAGGGCGTTCGTCAGCGATTCCTGCACGATCCGGTAGGCCACGAGATCGGCACTGCCGGTCGACTCCGCCGGGGTGCCCTCCTCGGTGAACTCCACGGTCTGCCCGGCCCGGCGGGTCTGTTCGACCAGCGGGAGCAGCTTGCCGACGGTCGGCTTCCGGGCCTCGGCGCCGTGATCGGGGTTGAGGAGGTCGAGCAGATGCCGCAGGTCGGTGATGGCCCGCCGGCCGGTGTCGGTGACGTTGGTCAGGGTCTGGTCCAGGCGTTCGGGCGCGGCGGTCAGATAGCGCGCCGCCTCTGCCTGCACCACCATCGCCGTGACGTGATGGGTCACGACGTCGTGGAGCTCCCGGGCGATGCGGGTGCGCTCGGCGGCGCGCGTGTCCTCGGCGACGCGGCTGCGGCGTTCGGCCTCCGCCCTGCGGGTGGATCGCAGCCAGGCCCCGCCTCCCCAGGCGCAGGCCAGCACCAGGTAGAACGTCACGAACTCGATGGGCGGTTCGCCGGTCCCGAACCTGAGGAGCACGAGCGACAACGGCACGTACGCCGCGGAGAGCAGAAGCACGACGGCCCGCCGGTGCCGTTCCAGATGCGATCCCGCGCTCAGCAGCGCGATGGGCAGAGCCGCGCCCGCGACCAGGTGGTAGCCGCGGAGCTGGTCCAGGGCGAAGCCGAGTGACACCAGGGCGACACAGACCGCGGGCCACCGCCGGCGCAGGGCGAGCGGGAGGCATTCGAGGGCCAGGGCCAGGGCGGCCGGCGGGTCGAAGGAGTGGGCGGGCATCCCACCGAACTGCGTCCCCCGGCTGTGGAGCACCGGCACGAGCGACGCCACGAGGAGGAGCAGCCCGAGCGGGAGATCGCGCAGGGCGACGTCGAGTCGGCGCCACTGCTCGGGAAGGCGCGGGAGACTGGTCACCGGGGAACTGTAGTGGTGACCTCGCTGCGGACGGCCCGCCTGCGACGGGGGACCACATGGCCGCGCCGGTGGGCCAGCCACATGAACACGGCGGTCAGCACCATGCCGAACACCACCGAGTACACGCTGCCTTCGGGGCCGAAGGCGCCGCCGGTGATCAGGCGTGGGCCCGAAGTCACGGAGTCCAGCAGTCCCTGCTGGGTGTCGTTGCCCGAGACCTCCGTACTGAAGATGCCGGACGCGGCGAAGTTCCACCCGAAGTGCACACCGATGGGCAGCCACAGCGTACGGGTGGCCGCGTACGCGGCGGCGAGCATGCCGCCGGCCTCGATCGCGATGGCGGCGGCGCCCCAGAGGTCGGCGTCCGGGTTGGACAGATGCGCCAGACCGAACAGCGCGGCCGTCAGCGCCAACGCGATCCAGGTGCCCGCGCGCTCCTCGACGAGCCGGAACAGCACCCCGCGGAACAGCAGTTCCTCCGTCACGGCGGCCGCGGCCATGAAGCCGATCAGTCCGACCGCACCCGTGACGGTTCCCAGCCCGTCGACCTCGTAGTGGCCGAGGAGGGCGATGTTCGCGATGACGGTCCCGAACAGCGCGACGCCGATCAGCACTCCACGGCCGACACCCGCCCCCGCGCCCTCCCGGGACAGCTCGGTGACCGGGCGGTGCTCGGTCCGGCCCACCACCCACCGGTAGACGGGCACGGCGAGCACCGCCGTCAGAAGGCCGAGAACCAGCGTGAGCCACGGATTGCCGTCCACCGCGGCAACGCACTGGCCGCCGATCATCGCGACCGCGGCGACGGCGACAAGCTGCCAGACCACTCTCATGAGAACTCCTCAGGGGACCCGCGGACGGTGCGCCGCGTCTTCGCTTCGACGCTACGGATCCGGCGGACAGGAGTCGTCACCGCACGGTGGACACCTGCGTGTAGCTCGCACGGGGGACGGCCCGTGGCCCAGGGCCTGTCCAACGCGCCCTGAGCCAAAAGCCGTTCGGCCGAGTCGCCGGCTCCGGACCTCTCAGGCCGCCGCGACCCGCTCCACCGGGATCCACAGCTGTGCGTCCGCCTGCGCCCCGTCGGGCGAGACGTGGACACGAAGGATCTCCGGCCCCGGCCGGCTCCGGTACGGGTTGGACGGGAACCACTCCGTGAAGACGTCGCGCCACAGGTACTGGAGCGCCTGCGGGAAGGCGCCCGAACTGTCGAAGACGGCCCACGTGCCCGCCGCCACCGGGAGTGCGTCCATGTCCTCGGGGACGGACGCCGAGCTCACCACCCCGTGGTAGTAGTCCAGTTCGGTGCCCTCGGCCCGGCTGTCGGCGAGATCGTCGCTCACCTGGACGATTCCCTCCGGCTCCTGGTCGGACAGGCTCTTGATGCGTTCCACGGTCTCCTTGCTGAGGCTCCGGATGAACGTGGCGATGGCCGGGTTCACCCCCTCGTGCACCAGTGGAACGCGTGCCTTCCTGCCCACCACACGGAACTCCTCCTTCTCCACGATCCGGTATCGCATGCTGCTGGTCCCTTCGACGACGAGGCGGAAGGACATCCGGGGCTGGGACCGCAGCGCGGCCCCGTTACGCCTGGCCTCACCCGGACCGACACCGTGCACGGCCCGGAACGCACGGGCGAACGCCTCACCCGAGGCGTAGCCGTACCGCACCGCGACATCCAGCAGCGTCCGCTCACCGGCCAGCACCTCGGCGCCCGCGACCGTGAGCCGCCTGCGCCGGATGTACTCCGACAGCGGCATCCCGGCGAGTGCGGAGAACATCCGCCGCAGGTGGTACTCCGAGGTCATCGCGATCCTGGCCGCCTCGGCGACATCGATGTGGCCGTCGAGGCGGTGCTCGACGTACTCCATGGCCTCGTTCAGCCGCTCCAGCACCCGGGCCTCCTTCCCTTTCGTCCACCACGCTAGGAAGGAACCACCCTGCCCCACCCGACATCCTGTGCCCGGTCCGGTCGGGTGGGGGCACCGAAGCGTGCCAGGCAGTGCCAGACCCGCTTCAGCGACTGGGGGTCGTGACGGCCGGTGCGGGCGGCGTCACCGATGATCCGCGGATCGAGGACCCCGTCCTCGGCGATCTCCGCCCCGAGGACGACGAACTCCTCACCCCGGTAGTCGCCGTGCCGGCGCAGCTCCTCGACGGCCAGCCGGAATCCGCCGTGCCATTCGGTACGGAACGGCAGGGCGCGGGCCGCCGCCTCCACCGCGGTGCCGCGGTAGCAGGGGTCGAGGACCAGGGCCTCGACATGCCGGTCCAGCAGGACCGGGCCGTGGATCTGGGCCTCGATGTAGTCGTCCAGGGCGTCCCGGTCGTCGGACTCGGCCAGCTCGATCAGGTGCGTCCCGGCCGCGACGCCGAAGTCGGCGGGCTCGGCGGCGCTGTCCGGGTAGCAGAAGGTCGCACGCGGCATGGCCTCGGCGGTGAGCCTGAGGTGCGCCGAGCCGAATCTGGGTGCTGCTCCGACGGTGGAGCGCCGGAAGTTCAACGCCCCGTACACCGGACGCTGTTCGCCCGGTACCCCGTCATAGGCACCGCCGAATATCCGGCTCTCCCAGCGCCACCGGTCCCCGCCCGGATGCGCCGTGAGGCCGCCGTTGCTGGTGCCGGTCACGAACTGCGAGCGGTAGACGCCGTCCCGCTCCAGAGCGTCCAGCACGGTCCGGCCCGCCGTCTCGCGGTCGGGGTGGAAGTTCAGTGTCAGCCGAAGCGCGGTGTCGAGCGGCCGCCCCGAGGACAGGGCGGCGACATGGCTCAGCGCCCGGTCCGGGGGAGAGAGGGCCGGGCCGGCCTGCGGTGCCCGGCCGCCCGCCCGCGCCGCCTTCAGTACGTCGTAGCCGATGAAGTCGAACATCCGCTGTCCGGCTGCCAGTTCACCCGTCTCGCCGGTGAATCGGTGGGCCCCGACGCCGAAGCCCGCGTCCGGGTCGGACAGCCACAGCCGCTCGAAGCCGCGCTCCTCGAACCAGTCGCAGACCAGCGGCACCCGGTCGGGTGCGTGGCGGTTACGCGTCCAGACGACCGTGCCGCCCGTCCGGCACAACCGGGTGCAGGTGTCGACGGTGCGCTCGATGTCGGCGTCGACGATGTTGCCGAACACACCGCAGACCAGGACGAGATCGGCCGGTGCCAGGTCGAGGTAGTGCTCGGTGAGCGAGGCGTCGCCCGTCACCACCTCCACCTGCGACAGCCCTGCCCGGTGGGCCGACTCCTGCGCGTATGCCGTGTTCCCGGGGTCGAGCTCCACCAGCAGGGCCCGGACGTCGTCGCGCCGGGGGTGGCCCGCCAGCACCTCCACGAGGTCGCGGCCCTGGCCCGCGCACACGCTGACCACCCGCAGCGGGCCGGGCGGTGCGGCGTCCAGGGCGTCCTGGATCCGGTCCTGGACGGCGCGCAGCCGCCGGGCCAGCCATGAGTCGGGGGAATCGTATGCGTCGTGCCACTCCTGCCAGTCCATGGCGGGGACCCTACGACGAGGGCAACCGGCCCGTCATACGAGTTACAGCGGGCGGTTGTCATACCCGGCTGCCAGACTTCCGTCATGACCGATGCAGTGAAGGGCCCCGCGAGCTATTTCCCGTCGATCGAGGAGAAGTACGGCCGTCCGGTCGCGGAGTGGAAGGAACTCGTCCGCGCCTCGCCGCTGACGAAGCACACGGAGATCGTGGGCTGGCTCAAGTCCGAGCACGGGATGGGGCACGGTCACGCCAACGCGCTGGTCGCCCACACCCTCGCCGAGGACAAGAACAAGTAGACCCGGGGACCAGGACCGCGGCGCGCCGTGGCGCATCTCACCAGCCCCGGTCCGTCACGTCCCCGTTCCACCGCATTCCAAGCCCCGGCCGGGCCCGCGCCCCGGGTTCCCACGGCCCGGGGGCACGGGCACATGGCGATGGAAGCCGGGGCGACGGGCTGACGGACCCGGGTGGGTCAACGGCCGGGGAAAGGCCGGGCGGCTCGCGAAACACAGTCGTAAGCTCGCAGACATGCAGGTCATCCAGTCCACGAAGCTCGCCAATGTCTGTTACGAAATCCGGGGCCCCGTGCTCGAAGAGGCGATGCGGCTGGAAGCAGCAGGTCATCGCATCCTCAAGCTGAACACCGGCAACCCTGCCGCGTTCGGTTTCGAGTGCCCGCCCGAGATCCTCGAAGACGTCCTGCGCAACCTCTCCGGGGCGCACGGTTACGGCGACGCGAAGGGGCTGCTGTCCGCGCGTCGGGCGGTGATGCAGCACTACCAGACCAAGGGCATCGACCTCGATGTCGAGGACGTCTACCTGGGCAACGGCGTCTCCGAGCTGATCCAGATGTCGATGCAGGCACTGCTCGACGACGGCGACGAGGTACTCGTACCGGCTCCGGACTATCCGCTGTGGACCGCGTCCGTCTCACTCGCCGGCGGCACGGCCGTGCACTACCGGTGCGACGAGCAGTCGGACTGGATGCCGGACCTGGCCGACATCGAGCGGAAGATCACCGACCGCACGAAGGCGATGGTGATCATCAATCCGAACAACCCGACGGGCGCCGTCTACGACGACGAGATGCTGCGCGGGCTGACGGAGATCGCCCGGCGTCACAACCTGGTGGTCTGCTCCGACGAGATCTACGACCGGATCCTGTACGACGGAGCGACGCACACCCCGACCGCCGCGATCGCCCCCGATCTGATGGTGCTCACCTTCAACGGGCTGTCGAAGAACTACCGGGTGGCCGGATTCCGCTCGGGCTGGATGGCGGTCTGCGGGCCGAAGGCGCACGCCTCCTCGTACATCGAGGGGCTGACGATCCTGGCCAACATGCGGCTGTGCGCCAACATGCCCTCGCAGCACGCCGTGGCCACCGCGCTCGGCGGGCGGCAGTCGATCAACGACCTGGTGCTGCCGGGCGGCCGGATCCTGGAGCAGCGGGACGTGGCGTACGACCTGCTCACACAGATTCCGGGCGTGACCTGCGTGAAGCCGAAGGGGGCGCTGTATCTCTTCCCCCGGCTCGACCCCAAGGTCTACAAGATCAAGGACGACCGGCAGATGGTCCTGGACCTGCTGCGCGCCGAGAAGATCATGGTGGTGCAGGGAACGGGGTTCAACTGGCCGGATCCCGATCACTTCCGGGTCGTGACGCTGCCGTCGACGAAGGACCTGACGGACGCGATCGGCCGGATCGCCCGCTTCCTGGACGGGTACGGACAGGTGTGACCCGCGGACAAACCCTCGAACATGAACAACTTTAGACTGGATCCAAGCTAGGATGGTCCTCACAGCACCACCAGGAGGCCATCCATGTACGAACCGATCCGCACCAAATCGGTCCACACACCGGCCGACCACGCCGACGACTTCCCGCACCGCACCCGCGAGGAGGAGCTGGACATCCAGCTCGCCGGACACCTGGCCGCCCTGCTGGCGGTCACCGACGAGCTGGGGCTGGGCGAGGCGGGCGACCGCATCGCCGAACAGGTCGCCCGCCTGCGCGGCGCACCGCCCGCCCGGCACGCCGGCCTGAGCGACGCGCCCGCGACCGCCCTGCACCGCCGCGCCCACACCCTCGCGGGCCGGGCCCTGGTGGTGGCGGCGTCCCGCGCGGACACCGTGGTCGCGATCCTCTCGGCCGAGCGTATGGACGCCCACACCGCCGCTGCCGCCGCCGAATCCCCCGCCGCCCCGTCGCGGCTGGTCGGCGCCCTCTGACGGCCCCGGTCCACGTGCCGTAGAGGCGCGTGGACCGGGTGCCACACACGTTCACGGCCGGTTCCGCAGTGACGCGGAACCGGCCGTGTGCGTATGTCAGTGACTGCAGCGGGTTCGCAAGGCCCGTGGATCAGTGCCTGCCGCGGGTGGTCCGGAAGCGAACCATGGCGAGGCCGGCCAGCAGCAACAGCGCTGCCGCGATGCCGATCCCCACGGTGGCGCTGCCCGTGTCGGCGAGGTCACCCGGCCCGCCGGGCTTCCCGTGGTGCGTGGGGTGCGGTCCCGGGCTCCAGGTCGGACCGTCCGAGTGCGTCCAGGTGGGCGTCGGGGTCGGACGCGGCGAGTGCGTCCACGTCGGGGTCGGACGCGGCGAGTGCGTCCACGTCGGGGTCGGACGCGGGGAGTGCGTCCACGTCGGGGTCGGGGTGGGGCTCGGGCTCGGGATCGTCACCGGGACCTCCACCTCGCAGGGGAGGTCGGGCGCGCCCTCCGTCGCACAGCGTGCACCCGGGGTGTCCGAGGTCACCGCGTTGCGCAGGACCGCGTCGCCGGTGTCGGGGTCATCGACCGTCACCGTGTAGGTGATCGTCGCGGTGTCACCGGGGGCCAGGTTCCCGGACCAGTCGAGCGTGTTGCCGGTGACCTGCGCCGTGCCGGTGCTCGCGGTCGGGCCGGCGGTGAGCGCGGCATCGTCGAGCACGCCGGACAGGTCGTCGGTGACGTGGGCCGGGCTCAGCGTGGTCTCACCCGTGTTGGTGGCGCTGATGGTGTAGGTGACCGTGTCGCCCTGTTCGGCGGTCTGTGGATCGGCGCTCTTGGAGATCTCCAGCGACTGCTCCATCTCCTTGACGGGCACGGAGGCGGAGGACTCGTTCGAGGTCACGTCGTCGCCGTCGTGGTCGCCCTGAGCCGTCGCCGTGTTGGTGAAGGTGTCATCGGTGACGTCGGCCTCGGTCAGGACATGGGTTCCCTCGCACACCATGGACGAGGTGCTCGAGCCCATCGGCCCGAGGGTGTCCCTCGGGCAGGTCACATCGGTCACGGACGGATCGACGACATGGACGTCCGTGAGCTCCGAGGTGCCGGTGTTGGTGACCAGGAACTCGTAGTGGACCGTGTCGCCGACCTCGAACGGCTCGGTCGCGGCGTTGTCCGGGGGTGCGACCGTCTTGACCAGGTTCAGCTGGTCGAGGGTGGTGACGGAGCTCGCCTGGAGCGCACGGATCAGATGGGTGTCGATGCTTCCTCCGGTGGATCCGGAGAAGCCGAACTTGTACGTGGGCGGCGCGTCGGCCGTCATCTGCGTCGACAGCACGGGCTGGAATCCGGCGCCGTCGTCGAAGTCGATCTCGACAGCCACGGTCGGCCGGGTGTCCGGGCTGACCGTGATGTGCACCGTGCGCTTGGCGGGCAGCGGGTCGGTGCCCTGGTACCGGAGACTACCGGGCAGTGTGGAGACGAAGCCCGATGCCTGGGTGTCGTCCGGCGCGATGGTGGAGTCGAGGTAGCAGTAGCCGTCGTCACCCTGCCCCGGGCCGCGCAGGGTGAGGGTGTTCGTCACCGGGAGCTCGCTGGTGACCGGGGACCGCTGGGAGTCGGGGCAGCCGTTGCCGCGCAGTTCCGCGTCGTTGGCGAAGTTGCCGTAGGCGTCGAGACCCACGCCGAGGTAGCCGCCGTCGACTCCCGGATCCAGGTTGCGCTGGGCGTAGCCGAGCGAGCCGCCGTCCGCGCCCGCCTCGGTCAGGTCCACCGACCCGTCCACCAGGAAGAAGCCGATTCCGTCGGCGCCGGAGTCGTTGGTGCCGTACTGGTACTGCTCGAAGGTGACGTCGAGGCCACCGTTGCCCGGCAGCGGCCGGTTGTAGAGCATTCCGCCGACCCGGTAGTTGGCGTGGTCGGTGAGCTGGAGCCAGCCGGGCGTCCCGCCCGGCGTGGGCACGGGCGGGGTCGTCTGAGTGGCCGGGTCGTCGCACGGTCCCACCTGGGACTCGTCGGCGGGCGGTTCCGCCGAGGCGCCGGTCAGACACGCGTTGTCCAGGGGCACGAAGCCGGGGTCGGACACCGAGGTACCGGTGAAGGTCTCGTCGAGCAGCACCGACTCGCCCACCCGCGGAGCAGGCGGTGCCGCGGCCGTCGGCACCGCGGTCAGGAGCAGACCCAGGGCCGTTCCGGCGGACGCGGTGACAGCGAACACCGGAGCGCGTCGCAGGCGTTCATATCTTTTCATGATATTACGGTAAAAACTCCGCACAGAGGTCCTGGTGCGCACGCCACCGACACGCCGCAGCTGCGGCCGAATGGCGGCCCCCGGTCCGCCCGCCTCAGGGCGTGGCGGACGCGGACGCCCGGGCGGCCAGGGCGGTCGACAGGAACGTCACGTCGGAGACCACGCACTGCGGCCGGCCCCGCACCGGGACCGGCCCGGCAATCTCCCTGGTGACGGTCGCACCCACCGCCAGGTCCTTGAGGACCACGGTGCGTCTGCCTGCCGGCTCGCTCCTGCCCTCGCCGCCGTCCTTGCCCCACGGGTCCCGGAACCTGAGGTACACGGTGTAGCTCCCACGCCGCTTCGCCTGGCTCGTCACCCGCACCTCGGCCACGGGGCCGCCGGTGACCGCGTCGCGCCGGCAGGAGGCGACACTCACGTCCCAGGACGGGAAGCGCATGTCCTTGTGGTTCTCCTGCCACACATAGACGAAGCCCACCACGAGCACGACCGGCGACAGGACCAGCAGCGAGGCCAACACCGCGATCAGGATCACCACCCGGCGCGGCGTGCGGGTGGGGCGGCGCGGCATGCCGGTGTGCTGGTCCGGGTACGGCGGTATGCCGGACAACGTCATGGCCCCCCACAACCCCCGCACCCCCCGGCACGGCCAGGTCCAACGTAGGCCGTGGCACACCCCTCCCACAGCTCCGGCCGGTCACAACCCGACTACGAACAGCTCACGGCCGGAAACGGGAGAGGCCCCCGGAACCGTCAGGTTCCGGGGGCCTCTCCAGGGACGTGTTCGTGCACGTCCCTACCGCGGCAGGCCGTTGACCCCACAGGTCAGGGCGGATGTCGGGAGCCCGGCCGCGGAGATCGGGGAGACGAGCGGGCGGTCAGCCCAGGCGCTGGACCAGGGCCCGGTACTCGTCCCACAGTTCCTTCGGCGTGTGGTCACCGAAGGTGTTGAGGTGCTCGGGGACCAGCGCCGCCTCCTCGCGCCAGACCTCCTTGTCGACCTTGAGCAGGAAGTCCAGGTCGGACTCGGAGAGGTCCAGGCCCTCGGTGTCGATGGAGCCCTTCGCCGGCAGGATGCCGATCGGGGTCTCGACGCCCTCGGCCTTGCCCTCCAGGCGCTCGACGATCCACTTCAGGACGCGGCTGTTCTCGCCGAAGCCGGGCCAGACGAACTTGCCCGCGTCGTTCTTGCGGAACCAGTTCACGTAGTAGATCTTCGGGAGCTTCGACTGGTCCGGCTTGTCCGCGCCGACCTTCAGCCAGTGGTTCATGTAGTCGCCCATGTTGTAGCCGCAGAACGGCAGCATGGCGAACGGGTCGCGGCGCAGCTCGCCGACCTTGCCCTCGGCGGCGGCGGTCTTCTCGGAGGCGACGTTGGCTCCGAGGAAGACGCCGTGCTGCCAGTTGAAGGACTCGGTGACCAGCGGGACGGCCGAGGCGCGGCGGCCGCCGAAGAGGATGGCCGAGATCGGCACGCCCTTCGGGTCCTCCCACTCGGGCGCGATGATCGGGCACTGGCCGGCCGGGACGGTGAAGCGGGCGTTGGGGTGGGCGGCGGGCGTGCCGGACTCGGGGGTCCAGTCGTTGCCCTTCCAGTCCGTGAGGTGCTTGGGGAGCTCCTCGGTCATGCCCTCCCACCAGACGTCGCCGTCGTCGGTGAGCGCGACGTTGGTGAAGACGGAGTTGCCCCACATGGTCTTCATGGCGTTGGCGTTGGTGTGCTCGCCGGTGCCGGGCGCGACGCCGAAGAAGCCGGCCTCGGGGTTGATCGCGTAGAGGCGGCCGTCCTCGCCGAACCGCATCCAGGCGATGTCGTCGCCGATGGTCTCGACGGTCCAGCCGGAGATCGTGGGCTCCAGCATGGCGAGGTTGGTCTTGCCGCAGGCGCTCGGGAACGCGGCGGCGACGTACTTCGACTCACCGCGCGGCGGGGTGAGCTTCAGGATCAGCATGTGCTCGGCGAGCCAGCCCTCGTCGCGCGCCATGACGGAGGCGATGCGCAGCGCGTAGCACTTCTTGCCGAGCAGGGCGTTGCCGCCGTAGCCGGAGCCGTAGGACCAGATCTCGCGGTCCTCGGGGAAGTGCGAGATGTACTTGGTGGAGTTGCAGGGCCACGGGACGTCCTCCTGGCCCTCCTCCAGGGGTGCGCCGAGCGTGTGGACGGCCTTGACGAAGAAGCCGTCGGTGCCGAGCTCGTCGAGGACGGCCTGGCCCATGCGCGTCATGGTGCGCATCGAGACGGCGACGTACGCGGAGTCGGTGATCTCGACGCCGATGGCGGAGAGCGGCGAGCCGACGGGGCCCATACAGAAGGGCACGACGTACATGGTGCGGCCGCGCATCGAGCCGCGGAAGACGCCCTTGTCCCCCACGAAGATCTCCCGCATCTCGGCGGGGTCCTTCCAGTGGTTCGTCGGACCGGCGTCCTCCTCCTTCGCGGAGCAGATGAACGTCCGGGTCTCGACGCGGGCGACATCGCTCGGGTCGGAGGCGGCGTAGTACGAGTTCGGGCGCTTGATCTCGTCGAGTTTGGTGAACGTGCCCTTGGCGACGAGCTCCCCGCACAGGCGCTCGTACTCGGCCTCGGAGCCGTCGCACCAGACGACTCGGTCCGGTTCGGTCAGGGCTGCGATCTCGTCGACCCAGGAAACGAGCTCCTGGTGGTTGGTGGGAACAGTGAGGGGAGCCGCGATGTCGCGCGCCACGATCGCTCCTTGATGAGGGTGTCTGTCTGGTAGGTGCCCCGTGGGGGCTGCGACCCGGATGCTTCTACCCCTTCGAATTTCCCTGGCGCTCATCCGGTGCCGACCGCACTCATTTGATCATCCGACCGTTCCGCCCATATGTCCAGGGGGCCGCCCACGTGAGCATCGCCACTCATATCCGGTACCTACGGTGGCGTAGGTACGATGCGGGAATGACTGCTGCCGCCGCCGCCGCGCCCGAACCCGTTGGGCTGGAACCAGCCGGAACCGCCGATGCCGAGCTGAAGCCACGCATGCGCGGCTGGCTGCACGCGGGAATGTTCCCGGCCGTCCTGATCGCGGGCATCGTGCTCATCGCGCTCACGGACAGCAGTCGCGGCCGGATCGCCTGCGGGATCTACATCCTGACGGCGTGCCTGCTGTTCGGCGTGAGCGCGGTCTACCACCGCGGTACGTGGGGGCCGCGCGGCGAGGCCGTGCTGCGCAGGCTCGACCACGCGAACATCTTCCTGATCATCGCGGGCACCTACACCCCGCTGACCCTGCTCCTGCTGCCCGAGTCCACCGGGACCCCGCTGCTGTGGGCGGTCTGGGCGGCGGCGGTCGCGGGCATCGCCTTCCGGGTCTTCTGGGTCGGCGCCCCGCGCTGGCTCTACACCCCGTGCTACATCGCGATGGGCTGGGCGGCGGTCTTCTTCCTGCCGGACTTCATGCGCACCGGCGGGATCGCGGTGCTGGTCCTCGTCGTCGTCGGCGGGCTGCTCTACAGCGCCGGCGGCGTCATCTACGGCATCAAGCGACCGAACCCGTCACCGCGCTTCTTCGGCTTCCACGAGGTCTTCCACTCGCTGACCCTGGCGGCCTTCATCGTCCACTACGTCGGCATCTCGCTGGTGGCCTACAACCACAGCTGAGCACTCCACTCCCCTTTCCCCTCGATCAGGGCCGCGGCTGCCGAGCCGCGGCCCTTCTTCATGCCCGGACGCAGGAGGTGCACCCGGATAGATTGACACTCACCATCTTTTGAGAGTTACTGTCACTTGACTGCAACTCTCAAAGGAGTAGGCCATGAACCGACGCTGGTGGGCCCTGGGCGCGCTGGTGGCGAGCATGCTCGTCCTCGGCTTCGATATGACGATCCTCAATGTGGCCCTGCCGACCATGGCGGGAGATCTCGGCGCCACCACCGGTGAACAGCAGTGGATGGCCGACGCCTACGTCGTCGTGTTCGCCGCTCTGATGCTTCCGGCGGGCCTGCTCGGCGACCGGTTCGGCCGCCGGCAGATGCTCATCACCGGCCTCGGCATCTTCCTCGTCGGTTCACTCGCCGGCACGCTCGCCGACGGAGTGCCCACCGTGATCGCCGCCCGCTGCGTCATGGGCGTCGGCGGCGCGCTCATCATGCCGCTCGCCCTCGCCGTGCTGCCCTCGCTCTTCGGCGAGCCGAAGGACCGGATCAAGGCCATCGGCATCGTCTCGGCCGCCTCCGCGCTCGGCATGCCGCTCGGCCCGATCCTCGGCGGCTGGCTCCTGGACCACTTCTGGTGGGGCTCGATCTTCCTGGTCAACGTGCCCATGGTCGGCATCGGCATCACCGCCTGCGTGTTCCTGCTCCCCGAGACCCGGGACCCCGCGTCGCCCGAGGTCGACATCGTCTCCACCGCACTGACCGCGACCGGCCTCGGCGCCCTCATCTACGCGATCATCGAGGCGCCGGGCCGCGGCTGGGGCGACCCGCTGGTGCTCGTCGTGCTGGCCGCCGGTGCGGCGCTGATCGCCGCGCTCGTCGTACGGGAACGCAAGGCCGCCCGCCCGATGCTCGACATGTCCCTGCTGCGGCAGCGGCCGTTCCTGCTCAGCGCGCTCGCCGCCACACTCGTGATGTTCGTGATGGCGGGGCTGATGTTCATCCTGCCCGGCTACCTCCAGGCCGTCCTCGGCCACGACGCCTTCGGTACGGGGCTGCGGATGCTGCCCATGATGGGCGGGCTGATCGTCGCCGCGAAGGCCGGCGGCCCGGTCACCGCACGGTTCGGAGCCCGCGCCACGATGTCGGCCGGACTCGTCGTCCTCGCCTTCGCCGCACTGCTCGGCAGCCGTACGACGGTCGACAGCGGCTACGGCTTCACCGCACTGTGGCTCTCCGTCGCCGGGGTCGGCTTCGGCTTCGCCGTCGTCCCCGCCATGGACGCGGCCCTCGGTGCCCTGCCCGCGGACCGGGCGGGCAGCGGGTCCGGACTGCTGATGACCGTGCGACAGACGGGCAGCGCGCTCGGGATCGCCCTGCTGGGCAGCCTGCTCGCCGGCGCCTACAGCGGCCGGCTCGACACCACGGGTGTACCCGCGGGTGCCGCGGACACGGCCGGGGACTCCGTCGTCGCCGCCCACGCCGTCGCCGCGCGGCTCGGGGCGCAGCGGCTCGCGGACTCCGCCGACGCGGCCTATGTGCACGGGATGAGCCTGGTCCTGCTCGTCATCGGCGCGACGGCACTGGTCAGCGCCCTGCTGGTCGGGGCGTTCCTGACCACGGCGGACCGGCGGCCCGCGGAGTCCGCGGACGTGGCCGCCGCCCCCGTCGATGCGTGACAATGGCGACCATGGCCGCCACCTCCCGTATCCCCTCCTTCACCGCACCCGGCGCACAGCCCCCGATGGGGCTGCGCGAGCGCAAGAAGCTCAAGACACGGGTCGCGATCCGGCAGGCGACGTACCGCCTCATCCAGGAGCAGGGCTACGAGGCGACGACCATCGAGCAGATCGCGGAGGCGGCCGAGGTGTCGCCGAGCACGGTGTTCCGGTACTTCGCGACGAAGGAGGACATCGTCCTCACCGATGAGTACGACCCGATCATGGAGGCCGTCCTGCGGAGCCGTCCGCTGGACGAACCTCCGCTGGAATCCCTGCGGTTGATGATGCGCGAGGCGCTGACGTCGTTCGTCACCGCGGAGGACGAGGAACTGCGCCAGCGCACCCGCCTGATGGTGGAGGTCCCCGCCATCCGGGCCCGGATGACGGAGACCATGTCGGACACGGCGAAGGTGCTCACCGGGGTGCTCGCCGACCGCACCGGCCGCAGCCCGGACGACCTGCAGATCCGGGTCTTCATCGCGGCGGTGCTCGGCGCGCTGCGCGAGGTCACGCTGTACTGGGGCGAGCACGGCCAGGAGGGCGACCTGATCACCATGGTCGACGAGGCGCTGAACATGCTGGAGGGCGGCCTGCTGCTGTGAGCCGCCTCAGGAGCCGGCGCCCCTGAGCGCGCCGGCCAGCACCTCCGGGTCCGTGGTCGGCGCCTCGCACACGAAGTGCCTGCACACATAGGCCGTCGGCGCACCGTCCACCATCGGGCGGTCCGCCAGCAGCGGGAACTCCGTACCGGCCGTCTCCCCCGCCGCCACCACCGCGCCGGGCGCCTGCCCCAGCAGAGCCGTACGGTGCAGCGCACCGCCGACCGGTCCGGCGACCGCCACCTCGCGCGGCCCGTCGAGCAGCGCCTCGGCCACCGCCAGCCCCCAGCCGGTGAACCGCGGCGCCCGCGGCCCCAGCGCCTTCACCACGCCCAACGCCCCCTCCGCAGCCGTGCGGTGGGGTTCCGATCCGGTGTACGCGGCGTACGAGAGCAGCGCTCCGGCCGCCGCGGTCCAGCCCGCCGGCGTGGCACTGTCGGTGGGGTCCTGCGGACGGCGGATCAGCTGCTCGGCGTCGTCCGCCGTGTCGTACAACTGCCCGCCCTCGCCGGTGAAGTGCTGGAGCACGATGTCCGTCAGGAAGCCCGCGAACTCCAGCCAGGCGCCCTCGCCTGTGACGGCGGCCAGGGCCAGGAGGCCCTCCGCCACATCGCCGTAGTCCTCCAGCACCCCGGCGTGCTCGCCGGCACGGCCGTCCTTCGAGGTACGGACGAGCCGGGCGACGGGGCCCATGTGGAGCCGCACCAGCAGATCCGCCGCCTCGGTGGCGCGCTCGATCAGGTCGGGGCGGCCGAAGTAGGCACCCGTCTCGGCGAGCGCGGCAATGGCCAGCCCGTTCCACGCCGCTACCACCTTGTCGTCCCGCCCCGGCCGCGCGCGCAGCTCACGGGCGGCGAGCAGCCGGGCCCGTACATCGGCGGCGCGGGCCTCGTCCGTGGCATCCGCCGACGGGAGCTGGAGCACCGAGGAGCCCTCCTCGAAGGTGCCCTCGTCGCTCACCGCGAAGAGCTCCGCGGCGAACACGGCGTCCTCCTCGCCCAGCACCTCGCGCAGCTGCGCGGGGGTCCAGACGTAGTACGCGCCCTCGACGTGCTTCCCGCTCGCGTCCTCGCTGTCGGCGTCCAGCGCGGAGGCGAAGCCGCCCTCGGCCGTGCGCAGTTCGCGGACCATGAAGTCGGCGGTCTCCAGCGCCACCCGGCGGGCGAGCTCGGAGCCGGTGGAACGCCACAGGTGGGCGTAGACGCGGCAGAGCAGCGCGTTGTCGTAGAGCATCTTCTCGAAGTGCGGGACGACCCACTCGCGGTCCACCGCGTAGCGGGCGAAGCCGCCGCCCAACTGGTCGTAGATCCCGCCCCTGGCCATCGCCTCGCAGGTGTCGGCCGCCATCTGGAGTGCGCCGTCCGCCCCGGTGCGGGCGTGGTGGCGCAGCAGGAACTCGATCGTCATCGACGGCGGGAACTTGGGCGCGCCACCGAAGCCGCCGTGCTTCTCGTCGTACTCGCGGGTCAGTCCGAGCAGCGCCTGGGCGAGCTCCGACTCTCCGGGAACACCCTCGCCGCCCTGGGTGAGGGTGCGCTCGGACAGGTCGCGGACGATGCGCGAGGCGACCTCGCCGACCTCGTCCCGGCGGTCGGTCCAGGCCGCCGTCACGCCTTCGAGCACCTGCCGGAAGGACGGCAGGCCGTGGCGGGAGTCGGGCGGGAAGTACGTGCCGAAGTAGAAGGGCTCGGCGTCCGCGGTGAGGAAGACGGTCATCGGCCAGCCGCCCTGGCCGGTCGCGGCCTGCACGGCCTCCATGTAGACGGCGTCGACGTCGGGGCGCTCCTCGCGGTCGACCTTGACGTTCACGAAGTGCTCGTTCATGTACGCGGCGGTGGCTTCGTCCTCGAACGATTCGTGCGCCATGACGTGACACCAGTGGCACGCGCTGTAGCCCACGCTCAGCAGGACGGGCACGTCGCGCCGTCGGGCCTCCTCGAAAGCCGCGGGCTCCCACGCCCACCAGTCGACCGGGTTGTCCGCGTGCTGAAGGAGGTACGGGGACGTGGCGTGCGCGAGTCGGTTGGACATGCCTCCATCCTTGCGCACGCCCGTGCGTGCCACCTAAGCGCCACGGGCGGGCACTGCTGGTGCTGGATACGCGACTCCGGTGGATCGACGGAGATCTGGTTCGTGTCCGTTTCCAGGGATGCGATCCGAATGTTCGCCACTCCCGTACAACCCCAGGGCGGTGCCGGAGGTCTCCTGAACGAACAAACGTTCTTGCGTTGTTCCGATGCCCGTATCAGTCAAGCCACTTCATACAGAGGTTTCCATGGCCCATGCTTCTCCTCGCCGCCGCACTCTCCGCCGGACCGCAGGCGCCGTCGGCGCCGTAGCCCTGATGGTGCTGGGTGCCGCGCCCGCAGACGCCGCAGACCCGGACACCGGTCTCGTGATGGGCAAGATCGGCCCGATCGACGGGGTGAAGCCGGGCAGCGAGCTCGACCTGCCGGGGTCCTTCACGAACACGGGCACCGAGGCGCTCGACAAGGTCTGGATGATCTGGTCCGCGACCATCGGCCTCAGCTATTCCCACCCGACGCCCTCCAACTGCTCGACCGAGAACTACGGTGGCGCCGACGAGGCGCCTCAGTCCTACCTCCTGATCTGCGAGTTCGACCAGCCGGTGAGCCCCGGTGTCGTCTACGCGCCCGAGGGGCTGAAGCTGGGGATCAACGACAGCGCCCTGAACGACGAACTGTCCGTGAGAGTCAGCAAGAGCCCCATCCAGATCCCGGAGGGCGGGCCGACCCCGGGCACCGGGCCCGCGGTCAAGCTGGTGGAGCGACCCGACGAGACCCCGGCCGCTCCGGGCTCCACCGAGCCCGCCTCGGCCAGGACGAACGTGACCGCCAAGAGCTCGGCCGACTTCCAGGTGACGGGCGCCCACCTGAAGGGCAAGGTCGGCGACACGGTCCCGCTGGCGGTGAAGTTCACCAACGCCGGACCCGGCTGGGTGGCAGGGGAGCCCTACGAATCCGTGGTCAACGTCCATATCAAGATGCCTGCCGGCACGACGGTCACCGGGACCCACTCCTGCCGGGAGGAGGGGCAGGGGGCGTACGTCTGCGGCACCGACGCCTCGTTCATGCACCCGAACACCGAGCACACCTACAAGTTCAACCTGAAGATCGACAAGGCCGTCCCCGGGGCCAAGGGCTCGGTGACCCTCGACAAGAAGTCCCGGCCCTTCGACCCGGTCAAGTCGAACGACTCGGCGGACATCCTGCTCGACGTCGAGGGCGCCGGCTCCACGGGCGGCAGCGGCTCCACGTCCGGCTCCGGCGGTTCGGGGACGTCCGGCTCCGGCAGCTCCGGCTCCACGTCCGGCTCCGGCGGCTCGGGCACGGCCGCCTCCGGCGGTTCCGGCTCGGCGTCCGGCTCCGGGACCTCCGCCACGGGCGGCAGCTCCGCCTCGGGCACCTCGGGCTCGTCCGCCACGGGCGGTGACCTGGCGGAGACCGGTTCCGGCTCCACCCTGCCCCTCGCGGCCGCGGCCGCCGGCGCCGTCGTCCTCGGGGCCGGCGGAGTCCTGGTGGCACGCCGTCGCGCCGCCCGGCAGCGGTAACGACGCCTGACCGGACGGGGCGGGCTCACGCCCGCCCCGTCGCATCAGGCCGCGCCGGAAGCATCGACTTGTCGAATATCGATATGCTCCACTAGTGTCCTCCATATCGACCATCGATATGGAGGACTGCGGTGAACACGCGACTCATGAAGACTCTGGCCTCGGTCACCTTCGGCCTGGCGGTGCTCTGCGGGCTCGCGTTCCTGGGCACGGCGGCCTCGCACATGCTCGACGACGGCGCGGTCTGCGTGAAGACGGATTTCTGGGCCAACGCCTCGTTCGGGCCGGAGGGCCCGCCTGTCGGCAAGGGCGTGGACGCGTCCAGCAGCACCGCGCTCCTCTGCCAGGACAGCCCCTCCGCGGGACAGCGGGCCGCCGACCTCGGGGGCGAACTGCCCTGGCTCCTGTTCGGTTCGCTCGCGCTGCTGCTCTTCTCCCGGCTGCTGTCGGGCGTCCTGGAGCAGGGGCCGTTCACGGACACGGTGGCACACCGGCTCTCGGCTCTCGGCTGGCTCGTCACCGCGGGCACGCCGCTGGCCGGCCTCGTCGCCGGCTCGTCGCAGTCCTGGCTCGCCGGGAGCATGGCGCCCGTGGTGGGCTCCGAGTTCGAACTCTCCGGCCCGATGGCACTCGTCCTCGCCGGCCTGGGCGCGGTGATCATGGGGAGGATCATGCGCGAGGGTGTGCGCATGCGCGAGGACATCGAAGCGACCATCTGATGCCCGAAGACGAGATCCACGGGATCCGGATCCACCTCGACCGGGTCCTCGCCGAGCGCGGCATGACCCTCACCGAGCTGTCCGCACAGGTGGGCATCACCGTCGTCAACCTGTCCGTGCTCAAGAACGGACGGGCCAAGGCCGTACGCTTCTCCACCCTGTCGAAGATCTGCGAGGTCCTCCGGTGCCAGCCGGGGGACCTGATCACCTTCGACCCCGCCGGACCGGCCTGACCATCACCGGCACGGGCGAGGCGGGACCCCTCCGTCCGCCACGGGTGTGCGCATGGACGGCGCTTCAACTGCCCTGTGATCACGTCCACTTGTGATACCGAGTAACCCCGGCGGCGTCACCGCGTCGGCGCAGTCCCGCAGACTCCCTGTTGCGCACCGCCCCCAGGCAGGAGACTGGTCCTCCATCGCGGCCGGACGCCGGACCGGTCCAAGGGGCAGGAACCGAGGGGGACCCATGCGGATGCGGGACAGCCACCGGGCGGAAGCCGAACGGCTGTTGGCACGGGCCGTGGAGGAAGAGGTACGCCGCTCGGGCGGCCGGACCGACCCCGGCGCGCTGATGGCACGCGGGCGGGCCGCGCTCGATTCGCTGGCGGCCGGGGTGGGCGAGGAGTACGCCGCGTACACCCAGGCGCTCGATGCCACGACGGCCGGGCAGCAGCCGCTGGCCCAGCGGTTCAGCCGGGCGACGCTCGGAACACCGCTGCTGGTCACGGGAGTTGCCGCCGTCGCAGCTTTCGGCGCGGACGTGGCGCTCGGCACCGCGGGCGGCCTGGCACTCGGCGCGGGCGCCGTCGTGGCGGTCGCGGGCGCCACCGCCACCGTCGCCAAGGTCACCGCCTCGCACTGGCCGGCCGCCCACCGCCGGGCCGGTGCGCTCGGGCAGCCGGGCGGGACGGAACAGCTGCGCCTGCAGTGGCTGACGGCGCTGGAGGTACGGGGCATCCGCCCCTTCGTCGACCAGCAGCGCATGCTCACCGCCTCGTCCCGCACCCCGGCGAAGAAGAAGGCCGCCGCCGACCGTTCGACGCCGCAACTGCGCGGCGGGGACCGCAGCGCGGCAGCCCGGATGCGCTCGCTGCTTGAGCAGTCGTTCAGTCATCTGCCGGATCCGGAAGGGCTGTTCGCGGGCCGGCGGGCCGAACTGGCCCGGATCGCCCAGTGGGTGCACGCGGCCCGCGCGTCGACGGAGACGAAGCCGACGGTCGTCGTGCTGCACGGGCCCCCTGGCGCCGGGCGCACCGCGCTGGCCGTGCGGGCGGCGCACAGCCTGAAGGACCAGTTCCGGGGTGCCTGCGTGGTCGATCTGCGCGGCGGCGCCGACGACGAGCCGCCGCTGCCGACCCGGGACGCGCTGCTGCATCTGCTGAACCGGCTCGGCGCCCCCCGCGAGCAGCTGCTGTTCCGCGACAGCTCCTCCGCCGAACAGCAGGTGCGCCGGCTGAGCGAGCTGTACCACCAGCATCTGACCGGCACCCCGGTGGCGGTCGTCCTCGACGACGCGAGCGATGCCGAGCAGGTCCGCACCCTGATACCGGAGCGTTCGGACAGCCTCGTCCTGGTCACCGCCCGTGAGCCGCTCGATCTGCCGGAGTCCCTGCCGGCCTGGGTGCATCAGCTGGAGGTCGGGGCGCTGGACGCGGCGGGGGCGGAGGAGCTGCTGCGCGAGGCGTCCCAGGAGGACGGGCAGGGGCTGTACGACCACGCGGCAGGCGAGGCGATCACCGAGCTGTGCGGCGGGCTGCCGCTGGCGTTGCGGATCGCGGGGTCCTCGCTCGGGGAGCGCACCCCGAGCGCGCTGGCCGCCGACCTGGCCGCGTACGGGCCGGTTCCGCCGGCCGAGCGGGCCCTGTGGCTGCGCTACACCGACCAGCCCGAGCAGGCGCGGCGGCTGCTGCGCCGGCTCGCGCTGGCCGGCCGGGCCAGCCTGGGCGCCGCGGCGGCCGCCGCGCTGCTGTCGGCCGACGAGCAGGAGGCCGGCCGGCTGCTGACGGCCCTGTCCGGGGCCGGCCTGCTGGACCATGTGCGGGGCTCTCGCTACCGGCTGCACGATCTCGTACGGGGCTTCGCCCTGGCCCGGCTGAACGACGAGGAGGAGGCCGCGGACCGCACGGCCGCGCAGGAGCGGCTCATCGCGAACTACGCCGAGCTGGCGGGTGCGGTGATCCGGATGGTGGACGGCAAGATGTCCACCCGGGCCGGGCAGTTCGGGCCGCACGGCTTCGGCTCCCTCGACGCGGCGCTGCGCTGGCTGGACGACGAGTCGAGCTTCATCACCTCCGCGCTGCGGCACAGCGAGGGCGTCGACCAGGGCGCGGTGCTCGACCTGCTGGGCGCGCTGTGCGACTACTGCCTGCTGCGTGGTGACCTCTACCGGCTGGGCGAGATCAGTGAGTTGACGCAGGCGGTCGACCAGGGGCTGCTGGAGCGGTCGGTGCAGTGGCGGACCGGAATCGCGGCCCGTCAGCTCGGCGAGCTGGACAAGGCCCGCACCACGCTGTCGTCCGTCGTCGGCCTGTACCGGGAGGCGCAGAACGATTCGGGTACGGCGCTGGCGCTGTGCTCGCTCGGCATCACGCTGCACCACCAGGGCAATCTGACGGAGGCCGCGGCGCGGCTGCGCGAGGCGATCGAGCTGCAGGCCTCCGCGGCGCAGGCGGAGGACCGGGCCTGGTCGCTGCACGCGCTGGCCGCGGTGGAGCGCGACCAGGCCCATCTGGCCGAGGCGCTTGAGCTCCTGGACACGGCGCTGGTCCTGCACCGCGAGGGCGAGTCGCTGCACGGGGAGGCGTGGACGCAGTTCCAGCTGGGTCAGGTGCTGCTGCGGATGGGCGATGTGGAGCGGGCCGAGGCGGCGCTGCGTACGGCGCTGGATCTGTACGGGCGGACGCGTGACGACCGGGGCGAGGCGTGGGCGCTGACCCAGCTGGCCCGGGCCCGGCTGCTGGACGGTGATCCGGCCCCGGCGGTGGAGCAGTTGAACGCGGCGCTGGGCCGCCACCGCGACAACGAGGACGCGCGGGGCGAGGCGTGGACGCTGTACTACCTGGGCCAGGCCCTGGAGGAGGCCGGCGACACCGATCAGGCGGTGCGGCAGCTGGAGCGGGCCCGGACGATGTTCTCGCGGATGCGGGACGTGTACGGGCTGGCGTGCGCCCGGCACCATTCGGGGCGGGTCACCCGCGATCAGCGGGCCGCGCAGACGGGCAACCTGCGCAATTCCGGTTTCGCCCGTCAGCTGCTGGTGGACGCGCGGGCCGATTTCCGTCGTATCGGGGTCGCCCACGGGGAGGGGTGGACCTGTCTGGAGCTGGCCCTGATCGATGCGGGCAACCAGCGTGCGCCGCAGGCCCTGGAGTTGTGCGGTGAGGCGGCGGCGCTGTTCGACTCGTACGGCGATGCGCGGGGTGCGGACTGGGCCCGTTTCCTGCGGTGCACGCTGCTGCCGTACGCCTCGCCGGGCGGCATCGAGGTGGGCACGGTGGTGGCCCAGCAGGAGCTGGCCGACCTGGTCGCGGCCGGCCATGCGACGCGGGACGCGAAGTTGGAGGACTGCGCGGAGGCGTTCCGGGTGGTCCTGAACCGGGGTGTGCACCTGGAGGACGGCTGGCAGGCCTGGCGTCTGGGCCTGACCCCGACCCGTCAGGCCCGGGAAATCATGGGTGTGCCGGTCCCGGGAAGGCCGTGAATGGGCGCTTTCCCGGCAGCGGGACCGTCAGGGCGGGGAGAGTCCTTTTCGCCGGCTTGATCACGCGTAGGTGTGGCCCGGTCAGGTCCGGTTCAGGATCAGAGTTCAGCTGGTGGCAGGCCGAGGTGGTCGTGCAGTGCCCGGCGGCCGGCGGGTGTCACGAGGAGGGCGCGGGTGGTGCCGATGCGTGTCATCCACCCGGTGCCGAGTGCGTGGGCGGACAGCGCGGCGCCCACCGCGCCGGCCAGGTGGGGACGGCGCTCGGTCCAGTCGAGGCATGCGCGCACCGGTGGCCGGCGTGAGCCGGCGGGTACCGTGATGCCGACCTCGGCAAGCCAGAGGGCGCCCTTGCCCGTCAGGCCCGGCTCAGGTCCCCACTCCAGGAGTTGGCGTTCGACCATCGCGTCGGTGATGGCCAGAGCGGTGGTTCCGGCCAAATGGTCGTAGCACAGCCGGGCGCGGGCCAGTGCCTGCTGCCGGCCGGAGGCCGACAGCGAGCGTGGTGGGGCGCTGGGCTTCGGGGCCAGCGCGGCAAGGCTCTCGATCAGTTCGACCACTCTGCGGTCGGCCACCCGTACGTAGCGGTGGCGTCCGTGCCGCTCCTCGACGAGGAGCCCGCCGTTCACGAGCAGGTTCAGGTGCGAGGTCGCGGTGGACGGCGCGACTCCGGCATAGCGCGCGAGCTCGTTCGCCGTCCAGGCCCGGCCGTCGAGCAGCGCGAGGCAGAAGGCGGCCCGGGTGCCGTCGGCCAGCAGTCTGGCCACGCCCGCCAGGTCCACACCCACATCCTGGCCTGCACGCTGAATGTCCACGGTGCCCATTGTCGCCGACGTCCCTTCGACGTCCGTCGAAGCGTCCCCGTCCTAGCGTCGGCCCGTGCGCCGGGCTCACCGGCCCCGCACCCGCATCCGCTCACGTACTGGAGCAACCATGCCTGCGTCCGACACTGCCGTCACCGCCTCCCACCAGCCCGACCCCCAGACGGACTGCGTACTCACCGACGCCCCCAACCCGGAGGACGCCGCGGCAATCTCCGACGCGCTGGACCGCTTCAACATCGAACACACGGGAATCGCCGACCGCAGACCTCTGGCCGTCCTGGTCCGTGATCCCGATACCCACCAGGTGGTCGGCGGACTGACCGGGCGTACCTCGCTCGGGCTGTTCTTCCTCGACCTCTTCTACCTGCCGGCCCGGCTGCGTGGCAGCGGGCTGGGAACAGAGATCCTCCGGCAGGCCGAGGACGAGGCTCGTGCCCGTGGCTGCCGCACGGCCGTGCTCTACACCATCACCTTCCAGGCCCCCGGCTTCTACCAGAAACACGGGTGGAAGCGGCTGGGAGAGGTGCCCTGCGATCCGCCGGGCACCAGCCGCGTCTTCATGACCAAAGAACTCACCGCATCGACTGGTGAACCAGTCCGGTCCCGGTAAGGTCGCCGTGCTCGATGCACCATCATCTGTTCCGTCCGCTCTGCACCTGCCACAGGCCGCGTCCGGGGCGTCACGGCCCGAGGCGGTGGTGCCGTCCGGTCTGCTCGCCGCACTGTCCCTGGTGCCCGATCCGAGGAATCCGCGCGGCGTGCGGTTCCGGCTGGCAACGCTGCTCGCAGTCGGCGTGTGTGCACTCACCAGCGCCGGACGCAACTCCCTGACCGCCATTGCCGCGTGGGTACGCCGCTGCGACCAGGATGTACTGGCCCGGCTGGGCTGCCCCTTCGATCCCTTTACCGGCCGGTTCAAGGCTCCGGGCGAGCGCACCCTGCGCGATGTATTCGCCCGCGTCGACCCCGCGCTACTCACCGCCGCCGGTTTCACCAGACTCACCACACTCCAGGCCCGCCCGGTGACCGCGACCGGCCCGGACGGGATCGTCGAGCGCGAACAGCGCCGCGCCCACCGGATCGCCCAGAACGAGACGGACCCGCCGCAACCGCGTCGTGCGGCCTTCGCCGTGGACGGCAAATGCCTGTGCGGAGCGGTCCGCGCGGACGGCAGCCGTGTCTTCGTCCTGTCCGCAGTGCGCCACCACGATGCGTTGACTGCTGCTCTGCGCGAGATCAGTGCGAAGACGAACGAGATACCCGAGTTCGCTCCGCTGCTGGACACCCTCGACGGTCAGGACCTGACCGGCTCCGTCGTCACCGTCGACGCCCTGCACGCCCAGACGAGCCACGCTCGCTACCTCGTCGAGGACCGCCAGGCCCACTACCTGCTGTCGGTGAAGAACAACCAGCCCACCCCGGCCCGCCAGTTGACCAAACTGCCCTGGTGGCAGGTACCGCGATCGACCCGCAGGACCGTGCGGACGCCCTGCGGGAGCGCCTCGCTGCTCTCCTCGCGCGGATGCTGCGCGGACCTGCCGAGATCACCGAGTTCGCCGAACGGCTCGCCCTGGAGCTGGAGTTCCTCGACGAGTTCCAGACGGAGCTGATGCGCCGGCACGCGGTGAGCCGGCTCGCCGACGAGGCCACGGCACACGGCCTGCGCCCCTCTCCGCTTCAACTGCGGGCGGTCCGCGAGTCCGTCGCCGTCGCGCACGGCTACGAGGACTGGCCCTCCCTGGCCGGCGACGTCACCCCGGCCGGCGTGGACGGCACGGAGCGTCTCTACGGGGCGCTGCCGCTCCACTGGGTCGAGGAGGCCTGCGACCGGCTCGCACTCGCCCGCGCCTGGCAGGCCGGAAACACGCCGGCCGGCGGCGCCGCAGCCCGGATCCCGGCAGCCGCAAGCGGTCAGGACCGCATCCCCGGAAGCCGCGCCGCGGCGGACGGCGGACGGGGCATGACCGCGTCCGACACCGACCGGCCGGACACGCAGGAGACCGCCAAGGCCGGCGCGCTCGTCACCTGGCGCGAGGCGCCGGCGGCGGCCCGGATGCTGGTGATCGGCACCTTCGTCCACCGCCTCGGCAGCTTCCTGGTCCTCTATCTGACGCACCGCGGCTTCTCCGACGGGCAGGCGGGCACCGCCCTCGGTGTGTACGGCGCCGGCATGGTGTTCGGCGTCCTGGTCGGCGGCTGGCTCTCGGACCGGCTCAGCCCGCGCACCACGATCGTCGGCTCGACAACGCTCACCGCGCTCCTGCTGCCCGCCCTGCTGTACCTGCACACCATCGGCCCGATGCTGGTACTGGTGGCACTGATCGGCGCCGTCGGCCAGGCGTACCGGCCCGCCTCCACCAGCGCGTTGAGCAAGCTGGTGCCCGAGAGCAGGCATGTGATGCTCTTCGCCATGGTCCGCCTGGCCACCAACCTGGGCACCGGCATCGGGCCCGTGCTCGGCGCGGCCCTGGTCCTGGTCTCCTACCAACTCCTCTTCTGGGGCGAGGCCCTGGCAACCCTCGGCTTCGCACTCGCCGCCTTCTTCGCCCTGCGCGGCGGCGGCGTCGGCCTCTCACACCCCAAGGGCGGGGCGGCCGGAAAGGAGGAGACCGGCAGCTACCTGGAGGTGCTGCGCGACCGCCGCTACCTGATGTTCCTGTGCGCGCTGCTGACCACCTCGGCCGTCTACATCCAGTACGTCTCCACGCTCCCGCTCGCCGTGACGGCCGCCGGGCTGAGCGTGATGTCGTACGGCATCCTGGTCGGACTGAACGGCGTCGTGGTCGTGGCCTTCGAACTCCTGGTCGCCAAGCGGGTCCAGCACTGGCCGCGCCGCGTCGCGGCCGTCACCGGGGTGGTGCTGACCGCCGTCGGCGTGGCCGCGTACGCCCTCCCGTGGGGCATGGCCGGCTTCGTCCTGGCCACGGCGGTGTGGTCGTTCGGCGAGACGGTCGGCTATCCGACGCTCTCCTTCGCGTACCCCGCACAGGCCGGACCGCGCCGGCTGCGCGGGCGCTACCTCGGCGCGTCCAACTCCGTCTACGGGCTGGGCTGCGCGATCGGACCGGTGATCGGCACGGCGGTATGGAGCGGCGCCGGTCGCGGACTGTGGCTCTGGTGCGGGGCGTTGGGCCTGGTCGCTGCCATCATGACCTGGGCGGGAGTGGTACCCGCCCGGCCCGAGCCGAAGGAGTGAGATGACCGAGACGAACCCGCTGATCCAGGTCGACGAACTGCGCGCGCTGCTGGCGGACGGGGCACCGCCCACCGTGCTCGACGTCCGCTGGAGCCCGCAGGGCCCGACGCCGGCCCAGCGCTACCTGGACGGCCACCTCCCCGGAGCCGTCCGGGCCGACCTGGACGCCGACCTGGCCGCACCGCCCGGCCCCGGCGGCCGGCACCCGCTCCCGGACGCCGAGACCTTCCTGGCGGCGACGCACCGGCTCGGCATCGACCGGGACCGGCCCGTCGTGGTCTACGACCAGCGGGACGCCACCATCTCCGCCCGTCTGTGGTGGATGCTGCGCCACTACGGCCATCCTTCGGTCCGGGTCCTGGACGGCGGCTACGAGGCGTGGGCCGGGGCCGGCGCACCGGTCGAGACCGGGCCGGGCACACCGGTGGCCCCGGGCGCCTTCACCGGCACGCCCGGCGGGCTGCCGCTGCTGACGGTGGACGAGGTCCCGGACGCCGCCGCCAAGGGCTTCCTGCTCGACTCCCGGCTCCCGGAGCGCTTCCGCGGCGAGGTCGAGCCCCTGGACCCCGTCGCCGGGCACATCCCGGGGGCGCTCTCCGCGCCCACCTTCGACAACAGCGCCCCGGACGGACGGTTCCGCTCCCCCGAGGAACTGCGCCGGCGCTTCACCGGCCTGGGCCTCACCCCGGACCGTCCGGTGGCCGCCTACTGCGGTTCCGGGGTGACCGCCGCACACCAGGTCCTGGCGCTGCGGCTGGCCGGCTTCGACGCCGCCCTGTACGCGGGCTCGTGGAGCGAGTGGGTCGCGGACCCGGCCCGGCCCGTGGCCGTGGGTGCATGACCGCGCTCGATCATCTGATCCTCGCGGCCCCCGACCTGGAGCGGACCGTCGCCTGGCTGGAGGAGGGGCTCGGCATCCGGCTCGCCCCGGGCGGCAGCCACCCCACCGCGGGAACCCGCAACTTCCTGCTGGGCCTGGGCGATTCAGCCTATCTGGAGGTGCTCGGCCCGGACACCGGGCAGAGCGTGCCGCCCGCGCAGCTGCCGTTCGGCCTGGGCCGGCCCGGCCACCCCCGGCTCTGCACCTGGGCCCTGCGGGTCACCGATGTGGACGCCCGGGTGGCCGCCGCACGCGCTGCGGGCCACGACCCGGGTGAACCCGCGACGATGAGCCGGGTGGATCCGCGCGGAGGCGTCGTGAGCGGCAGGATCACCCCGCCACGGGCCTTCGAGGACGGCGGTCTGCTGCCGTTCCTGGTGGACTGGGGCACCACGCCGCACCCCGCCCGCGACCTGCCCAGGGCCGAGCTGGCCGCCCTGCACGGCTACCACCCGGCCCCGGACCCCGTCCGTCACGCCCTGCGGGCCGTGGAGGCGGACCTCACGCTCCGCCGCGGGAGCCGTCCCGCCCTGGTGGCGACGGTGCGCACGCCGGACGGCGAGCTCACGCTGATCTGATCAGCGTGCCCCGTCGCCGTACCGGCGGGCAGGGGCGGGGCGGGACCGGTCACCCGGTGCCGCCCCGCCCCTGCCCGCGCCTACTTCCGCTTCGCGGAGCCCGCGGGCTCCGCCGCACCCTTCGCGCCGGCCTGCTCCTTCGGCTCCTGCGGAGCCTCCTCGAAGTCGACCTTGCCCATGTGCCGGTTCATCGACTTCATCAGCAGCCACACGCCCACGGCGAGCGCTGCGAAGACGATGAAGCCGAGGACCCCGGGGGTCACCTTGTTCTTGTCCAGTTCCTCGGCGAGCGGGACGAGGTGCGTCAGTGCCTGAGTCGCGTACATATCAGGCATTGTCGCGGATGCCCGCGAAGAGGTCGCTCTCGGGGAGGGAGGTATCGACGAGAGACTTCGCCAGCTCGTACTCCTCGGTCGGCCAGACATCCCGCTGGATGTCCATCGGAACGCGGAACCAGCCACCGTCCGGGTCGATCTGCGTCGCGTGCGCGATCAGCGCCTTGTCGCGGATCTCGAAGAAGTCCGCACACGGAACGTGCGTGGTCAGCGTGCGCTCGGCGCGCTCGAACTCCTTCCAGCGCTCCAGCCAGTCCCCGTACGGCGACTCCAGGCCACGGGCGAGCAGAGCCTCGTGCAGCGCGACCGTGCGCGGCTTGTTGAAGCCCTGGTTGTAGTAGAGCTTCTGCGGCGTCCAGGCGGGGCCGAACTCCGCCTCGGGGAACTTCTCGGTGTCCGCCGCACCCTCGAACGCGATCATCGAGATCGTGTGGGTCATGATGTGGTCGGGGTGCGGGTAGCCGCCGTTCTCGTCGTACGTGGTGATGACCTGCGGCCGGAACGCGCGGATCTTCGCGACGAGGCGGCCCGCCGCCACGGTCTCGTCCTCCAGCGCGAAGCAGCCGTCGGGCAGCGGCGGCAGCGGGTCGCCCTCGGGCAGACCCGAGTCGACGAAGCCGAGCCACTCCTGCTTGACGCCCAGGATCTCCCGGGCCTCGTCCATCTCCTTCTTGCGCACCTCGTGGATGTTCTTCTCGATGTACGCGTCGCCCTGGAGTTTCGGGTTGAGGATGGAGCCACGCTCGCCTCCCGTGCAGGTCACGACCAGCACGTCCACCCCCTCGGACACGTACTTGGCCATGGTGGCCGCGCCCTTGCTCGACTCGTCGTCGGGGTGGGCGTGCACGGCCATCAGTCGAAGCTGCTCAGTCAAGACTCGATCCTCAGTGATTGGTCGCCATCAAGGGTGCCGTCCCGCGGGGACGTCGGTGTGGGGTGGCGGTCGGGTGGCGCACGGGCGGCTTCTATAGTGACCGAACACGGGGGTGGAAAATTCCTCGATCCCCGGTACGGGAGGAACGATCATGACGGCGGTACGCGAGACGCCTCCCGAGAACCGCTACGGCCGCTCCGCGGACCAGCGCGCGGACCGCAAGCTCAAGATCATCGGTTCGGTCCTCGGCGTCGCCCTGCTGGGTGTGGTCGGCTGGATCGGTTACGACTACGTGGGCGGCCAGGGCCTCAGCGCCGAGATGATCAAGTTCAAGGTCGCATCGGACGACCGCGTCGAGGTGCACCTGGAGGTCCGCAAGGACCGGGACGCCAAGGGCTACTGCACGCTCCGCTCGCTGAGCGAGGACGGCATGGAGGTCGCCCGCAAGGACTTCCGCTTCGACGGGGAAACCGACCGGATCGACCAGGTCCTCACCCTGCGTACGACATCCAGGGCGACCGCCGTCGAACTGCTCGGGTGCACGGACGACGACGGGGCGTAGCGTTGACCGCCGCACGGGTGACCTGAGCGACTCCTGGCCGTCCTGACCTGCGGTTCGACACTCTCAGCCATTTACCTCCTCCCCCTTTCCCCGGCGAATTGTTAGGCTCGTGGTTTCGCCCACCCGTGGAAG
This sequence comes from Streptomyces sp. NBC_00464, assembly GCF_036013915.1. NCBI lineage: Bacteria > Bacillati > Actinomycetota > Actinomycetes > Kitasatosporales > Streptomycetaceae > Streptomyces > Streptomyces sp. NBC_00464. Next base: position 2,484,873 of record NZ_CP107899.1, read on the forward strand.
CGCATGCTTCGGGGTAGGGCGATGCTTTGTATTCCCAGTACCGACGAGGAGCACCCTGTGACCCAGACCAGCGAAAACGTCACCTGGCTCACGCCGGAGGCGTACAGCCAGCTCAAGGCCGAGCTGGAGCACCTGTCTGGTCCCGCGCGCACGGAGATCGCCGTCAAGATCGCGGCGGCCCGTGAGGAGGGCGACCTGCGCGAGAACGGCGGGTACCACGCGGCCAAGGAGGAGCAGGGCAAGATGGAGCTCCGGGTGCGCCAGCTGACCCAGCTCCTGGAGCACGCGAAGGTCGGCGAGGCACCGGCCGACGACGGCGTGGTCGAGCCCGGCATGGTCGTGACGATCGCCTTCGACGGCGATGACGACGACACGACGACCTTCCTTCTCGCCTCCCGCGAGTACGCGAGCTCGGACATCGAGACGTACTCCCCGCAGTCCCCGCTCGGCGTGGGCGTGAACGGCAAGCGGATGGGCGAGAGCGCCGAGTACGAGCTGCCGAACGGCAAGACCGCCACGGTGAAGATCCTGTCGGCGAAGCCGTACTCCGGCTGATCCGCACACCCGACGCACACAGCACGAAGCCCCGGCCGCATCCTGGATCTCCAGGGGCCGGGGCTTCCTGCTGTGCTGGGACGGCGCGCTCAGGCAGCGAGATCAGGCGGCAAGATCAGGCGGCGTGCTCGGACGGCGTGGTCAGACGGCCACCGAGCGGTACTTGCGCACGGCCAGGGTCCGGAAGACCACGATGATCACTACGGACCAGATCAGCGAGGCCCAGACGGGATGCTGCATCGGCCAGGCATCGGACGTCGAGACGCCCGGGTTCCCGAAGAGCACCCGGCACGCCTGGACCGTCGCGCTGAACGGGTTCCAGTCGGCGATCGGCTGGAGCCAGCCCGCCATCTGGCTGGAGTCCACGAAGGCGTTGGAGATGAACGTCACCGGGAAAAGCCAGATCAGCCCGCCCGAGGTGGCCGCCTCGGGGGTGCGGACGGACAGACCGATCAGTGCGCCGATCCAGGAGAAGGCGTATCCGAGGAGAAGGAGCAGCCCGAACGCGCCCAGCGCCTTGGGGATGCCCTCGTGGATGCGCCAGCCGACGATCAGGGCGACGATCGTGAGCACCAGGACGGTGAACATGGTCTGGACGAGGTCGGCGAGCGTGCGGCCGGTGAGCACCGCGCCGCGCGCCATGGGCAGCGAGCGGAACCGGTCTACGAGCCCCTTGTGCATGTCGTCGGCGATCCCGGCGCCCGCCCCGGCCGTGGCGAAGGTGACGGTCTGCGCGAAGATCCCGGCCATCAGGAAGTTCCGGTAGACGACGGGGTCCGTCGAACCGGCGATGTTCATGGAACCGCCGAACACGTAACTGAACAGCACTACGAACATAATTGGCTGAATAAGCCCAAAAAGTACCACTTCGGGAATCCGGGTCATGCGAATCAGATTCCGACGTGCCATGACAAGCGAGTCGCGGGCGGACTGACCGATTCCGCCGGCGCCTCGGGGTGCGCGACCTGTGGTCGTCTCGGTAACGGCACTCACTTCTCTGCCTCCGTCCGGGCGGCGGTCGCCGCGTCCGCCCCGTTCTCGTCGCCCTTCTCCTGCTCGGCCGCGTGGCCGGTGAGGGAGATGAACACGTCGTCCAGGGTGGGGCGGCGCAGCCCGATGTCGTCGATCTCCACGCCGCGGGCGTCCAGGTCGCGGATGACCTCGGCGAGGAGCTTGGCGCCGCCGTCGACCGGAACGGTCAGCTTGCGCATGTGCGGGACGACGGCGACCTCGCCCTTGCCCAGGTGGGCGAGGACCTCGCGGGCCGGGTCGATCTGGTCGCGCTGCTGGACGACGACCTCGACGCGTTCGCCGCCGGTGCGGGCCTTGAGCTGGTCGGAGGTGCCGCGGGCGATGACGAGGCCGTGGTCGATCACGCAGATGTCGTGGGCGAGGCGGTCGGCCTCCTCCAGGTACTGCGTGGTGAGCAGCAGCGTCGTGCCGCCGGCGACGAGCTCCTCGATGACGTCCCACAGCTGCTGCCGGTTGCGGGGGTCGAGTCCGGTGGTCGGCTCGTCCATGAACATGACCGGCGGGGAGACGACGAGCGCCGCCGCGAGGTCGAGGCGGCGGCGCATGCCGCCGGAGTAGGTCTTGGCGGTGCGGTCGGCCGCGTCGGCGAGGTTGAACCGCTCCAGCAGCTCCGCGGCCCGGACCTTCGCGTCACGCGAGGACATCTGGTAGAGCTGGCCGACCATCTGGAGGTTCTCGCGGCCGGTCAGGTATTCGTCGACGGCGGCGAACTGGCCGGAGAGCCCGATCGAGCGCCGCACCTCGTTGGGCTTCTTCAGTACGTCGATGCCCGCGACGAAGGCGCTGCCGCTGTCGGGCCTGAGCAGCGTCGTGAGGACGCGTACGGCGGTCGTCTTGCCGGCCCCGTTGGGGCCGAGAAGTCCGAGGACGGTGCCTTGCGGCACGTCGAGGTCGACGCCGCCGAGTGCGGTGACGTCGCCGAAGGTCTTCACCAGACCTTCGGCGTAGATCGCGCCTGGCATACGGGATTCCCCCAGTGCGTTCGGGTGACTTCCTCACAGATCCTAGATTTGCCCGAGTTGCCGCGCCTGGTGAACGCGCGGACGAACGCGACGAACGCGCGTACGCCACCGGGCCGGGCGCGGGCACAGTATCGCGATACATCGCGACCAACAAGAGGTCAGGCCATCACGAGATAGCCCGCTCCGCGCAGCGCCGCGGCGACCTCCTCGCAGTGCTCCGGGCCCTTGGTCTCCAGGTGGAGCTCCACCTCGGCCTCGGTGAGGCCGAGCCTCGGGTCGGTACGCACATGGCTGACGTCCAGCACGTTGGCGTCGGCCACCGTGAGCACGCCCAGCATGGTCGCCAGCGCGCCGGGGCGGTCCGTCAGGCGCAGCCGCAGGCTCAGATAGCGGCCGGCCGCGGACATGCCGTGGGTCAGGATGCGCTGCATCAGCAGCGGGTCCACGTTGCCGCCGGACAGCAGCGCCACGACCGGTCCGCGGAACGATTTCGGGTCGCTGAGCAGCGCGGCGACCGGGCTCGCACCGGCCGGCTCCACCACCATCTTCGCCCGCTCCAGGCAGAGCAGCAGGGCGCTGGACAGCTCGTCCTCGGAGACCGTACGGACTTCGTCGACCAGTTCCTGGACCAGGCCGAACGGCACGTCGCCGGGGCGTCCCACCTTGATGCCGTCCGCCATCGTCTGGAGCGAGCCGATCGACACGGGGTGGCCGGCTGCCAGCGACGGCGGGTAGCAGGCCGCGCCGGCCGCCTGCACGCCGACGATCCGCACATCGGGCCGGATCGCCTTCACCGCCACGGCGATCCCGGCCGCGAGGCCGCCGCCGCCGATGCCGACGACGATCGTGCGCACCTCGGGGCACTGGTCCAGGATCTCCAGGCCCACCGTGCCCTGCCCCGCGATGATGTCGGGGTGGTCGAAGGGGTGGATGAAGACCGCGCCGGTCTCGTGCGCGTACTCCTGGGCCGCGGCCAGTGTCTCGTCGACGACATGACCGTGCAGCCGCACCTGCGCCCCGTACTCCCGGGTCGCGGCGACCTTGGGAAGCGGCGCCCCGACCGGCATGAAGACCGTTGCCCGTACGCCGAGCAGCGCAGACGCGAGCGCGACACCCTGCGCATGGTTTCCGGCGCTCGCGGCGACGACGCCTGCGGCGCGTTCGACCGGGGTCAGGCCGGAGATGCGTACGTACGCGCCCCGCAGTTTGAACGACCCGGTCCGCTGCAGGTTCTCGCACTTGAACTGGACGGGCGCGCCCACCAGGGCGGACAGATGGCGGCTGCCCTCCAGCGGCGTGACCCTGGAGACGCCGGAGAGCATCTTCTGCGCGCCGCGGACGTCGTCGAGGATCAGCGGGGGAAAACGGCCGGGCGGTGGGAAGTTCATACCGCAAGTCTTGCAGCTGAGACCGACCGGCGGGCGGGGGGTGGAAGAAGGAGCGGGGCTGGGTGCGTGCAGCTGCAAGGCGGAGGATTGAGCAATGGCGGAGCCCTGGCGATTGACGACAACGCCGCAGATGCGCGTGCCCAGCCCCGCGACGCCGCCCCCGCCCGCCGGTCGGTCTCAAAGGGGTTGTGGCCGCCGCAAGCGATCCCGTCCTGCGTCGATGTCCGCAGGTTTGTGCGGCACTGGTACGCGTTGCCCCGGGGCCGCGTACTCTGTCCCCCACCCATCCGACACCGCACGAAGAGAGCCCCCGGCCATGCCCCCTCAGGACATGACGACTGCCGCGTCTCCCTCCGGGGGCGCCACCCCGGAGAACCCGGGTCACGACCACCTTCTCGACGCTCTGCAGCACCAGGTGGCGGTCTTCGCCCGGCGTGCCGAGCAGACCCGCCTCGGCGGTGTCGGACAGGTGCGCAACTCCATGGACCGGGCCGCGTACCTGCTGCTCAACCGGCTGGACCGGGAAGGCCCCATGGGCGTCAAGGCGCTGGCCGCCGGCATGGGGATCGACTCCTCGACGGTGACCCGGCAGGTCGCGCCGCTCGTGGACACCGGTCTGGTCAAGCGCACCTCGCATCCGGAGGACGGCCGGGCGGTCGTGCTCCAGCTGTCCCCGCGCGGCCAGGCCCGCCTGGAGGAGGTCCGGGCCTCGCGGCGCGAGTTGATGTCCCAGGTGACGGACGAGTGGACCGAGGACGAGCGGGACACGTTCTGCGCGCTCCTCACCCGTTTCAACGGTTCCCTGGCCGCGCGGCAGGCGTCGCACCAGACACCGCCGGCGGGGTAGGGCGCTTTCGGTCAGGCCCCGCCCGTCCCCGGGGGTTGACCCGGGGCCTGCCGAGCGCTCCGATTGACCTCGTGCAGGAGCGCCATGCGGGCCGACAGCGGCGCCGCGCCCAGGAGTTCGAGGCCTTCGTGGCGGGCGCGGCGGGCCGGCTGCTGCACACCGCGACCCTGCTCACGGCCGAACCCGCGGACCCGCCCGGCGCCAACGAGCGCGCGCAGCGGCTTCTGACGGCCGCCCTGGCCCGGACGTACGCGGACTGGGACCGGCTGCACGGCGAGGATCCGTACAACCGCACCCGGCAGGATCTGGCCGCCCGGTTCGCCCGGGAGGCGTGGCGCCATCACCGCCCGCGCGGCGGACTGCTGGACCGGCTGACCCCGCAGGAACGCCTCGTCCTGGTGCTGCGCCTGTACGAGGGTGTCCCCGAGGAGCAGACGGCGGCGCTGCTCGGGGTGCCGGTGGACCGGATCCGCGCGGTCTGCAACCGCTCGGTGGCCACGATGCGCGGCACCAGGAGTCCGACCGCGCGACGGGGTCACACCCGGCCCCTGGGGGCTGCGCCGTGAGCGGGACCGGACGCAAGGAGGACGAGGTCCGGCGGATGCTGGAGGGCCCCCGTCCGCAGGTGCCAGCGGAACTGGCGGCGCGGGCGGAGGAACGCGGCGTGCGGCTGCTGCGCCGCCGGCGGGTGCTGCGCCGGCTGTGGCTGCTCGTGGTGACCGCGGCGGTCGTGGCGTTCACGGTGTGGGCGGTGGTGGCCCAGCCCTGGCAGGCCCCGCCCGCCGAGACGACGCCGCCGCTGGAGGGCTGGTAGGGCGGCGGACCCGGACATCGCGGAACGGCTCCCCTACGCTCGTCCGCGAACCCGGAAAAAGAAAATCGGGCGGCGATGTCGAGAACCCGTGACCGGCTCCGTCCCCGCTATGAACGCGACCACAAGGGGTCGCACCGGCAAGGAGACACACCATGGCCAAGTACCTGCTGCTGAAGCACTACCGCGGCGCCCCGGATGCGGTCAACAACGTGCCCATGGACCAGTGGACGCCGGAGGAGATCTCGGCGCACATGCAGTACATGAACGACTTCGCGGCCCGGCTGGAGAAGAACGGCGAGTTCGTCGACGGTCAGGCGCTCGCCCCCCAGGGGGCGTGGGTCCGCTACGACGGCGAGGGGCGCCCGCCGGTGACCGACGGCCCGTTCGCGGAGACCAAGGACCTCATCGCCGGCTGGATGACCATCGACGTCGACAGCTACGAGCGCGCCGTCGAACTGGCCGGGGAGCTGTCGGCCGCCCCCGGTGCGGGCGGCAGCCCGATCCACGAGTGGCTTGAGCTGCGCCCGTTCCTGACCGAGCCGCCCACCATCACGGAGTGACACTCAGGTGACTCAGGTGACTCAGGCGAACGAGGCCCTGCTCAGGAGCCTCACGCCGAGCGTGCTCACCGTCCTCGTCCGCCGCGGAGCCGACTTCGCGGCGGCCGAGGACGCCGTGCAGGACGCTCTGGTCGAGGCGCTCCGGGCCTGGGCGGCCGACCCCCCGCGGGATGCCAAGGGCTGGCTGATCACCGTGGCCTGGCGCAAGTTCCTGGACACGACGCGCGCCGACACCGCCCGCCGCCGGCGCGAGGACCGCGCCGAGGAGGAACCGGCGCCGGGCCCGGCAGCCGCGGTGGACGACACGCTTCAGCTCTACTTCCTGTGCGCCCATCCGTCGCTGACCCCGGCGTCGGCGGTCGCGCTCACGCTGCGCGCGGTCGGCGGGCTGACCACCCGCCAGATCGCCCAGGCCTATCTGGTGCCCGAGTCGACGATGGCGCAGCGCATCAGCCGGGCCAAGCGCACCGTCTCCGACGTGCGGTTCGAGCGGCCCGGCGATGTCGCGACCGTGCTGCGCGTCCTCTACCTCGTCTTCAACGAGGGCTACTCCGGCGATGTCGACCTGGCCGCCGAGGCCATCCGGCTCACCCGGCAGCTCGCGGCCCGTATCGACCACCCCGAGGTGGCCGGGCTGCTCGCCCTCATGCTGCTCCACCACGCCCGGCGTGCCGCCAGGACCGCGTCCGACGGCAGCCTGGTGCCGCTCGCCGAGCAGGACCGCGGCCGGTGGGACACCGACTCGATCGCCGAGGGCGTCATGATCCTCCAGGCGGCCCTGGCCCGCGACCGGCTGGGCGAGTTCCAGGCCCAGGCCGCGATCGCGGCGCTGCACGCGGACGCGCCCACTGCGGAGGAGACCGACTGGGTGCAGATCGTCGAGTGGTACGACGAGCTCGCGGGCCTGACCGACAGCCCGGTCGTCCGGCTCAACCGCGCGGTCGCCGTCGGAGAGGCCGACGGACCGCGCGCCGGCCTGGCGGCGCTCGCGGCGCTGGACGCCTCGCTGCCCCGCCATGCCGCGGTGGCGGCGTACCTCCACGAGCGTGACGGCGATCCGGCGACGGCGGCACGGCTGTACGCCGAGGCGGCCCACAAGGCGCCCAACCTCGCAGAGCGCGATCATCTGACGCGCCAGGCCGCCCGGCTCAACGCCCGCTGAGGTCACACCACCGGCACACGCATGCCGGTTTTATCCCGTCTATCCTGGAATGGCATCGGCCGAGGAGGCTGTAATGACCAGGAAGATCGCCGACTGCCGTAAGTATCCGAGCGTGTCGAACTGCTCGCTGACCATCTCCGGCGAGGAGGAGGAAGTCGTGCGGGCCGCGACCGAGCACGCGGTCTCCGTCCATGAGCACACCGACAGTCCCGAGCTGCGGGAGCAGGTCAGGGCTTCGCTGGAGGACGAGAAGGTCTCGGCCTGAGGACCAGAAGCGCGGAGGCGGGACCGGTTTCTTCCGGCCCCGCCCCGAGTGTGCTCACGTACAGGGACTACGCGTACGAATAATCCGCCTGCAAGAACTAGCCGAGCGCCTGCGTCAGGTCGGCCAGCAGGTCGTCGCCGTTCTCGATGCCGACGGAGAGCCGGACCAGGTCGGCCGGGACCTCCAGCGGGGAGCCGGCGGCGGAGGCGTGCGTCATCCGGCCCGGGTGCTCCAGCAGCGATTCGACGCCGCCGAGGGATTCACCGAGTGTGAAGAGCTTCGCGCGGTTGCAGACCTCGACGGCCGCTTCCTCGCCGCCCGCGACGCGGAAGGACACCATTCCGCCGAAGGCCTTCATCTGCTTGGCGGCGATCTCGTGGCCCCGGTGCTCCGGCAGCCCGGGGTAGAGGACCTGGGTGACCTTGGGGTGGCGGGTCAGCAGCTCGGTGACCTTGGTGGCGTTCTCGCTGTGCCGGTCCATCCGGACGGCCAGGGTCTTGATGCCGCGCAGCACCAGCCAGGCGTCGAACGGCCCGGCGACGGCACCCATCGCGTTCTGGTGGTACGCCAACTCGTCCGACAGATCGGGGTCGTTGACGATCAGTGCACCGCCGACGACGTCCGAGTGGCCGCCCATGTACTTGGTCGTGGAGTGGACCACGACATCGGCGCCCAGGGCGAGGGGCTGCTGGAGGTAGGGGCTGGCGAAGGTGTTGTCGACGACCAGCCGCACACCCGCCGTGCGGGCGACGTCTGCGACGGCCGCGATGTCGGTGATGCCGAGCAGCGGGTTGGAGGGGGTCTCCACCCAGATCGCCTTGGTGCGCGGGGTGATCGCCGCCCGTACCGCCGCCACGTCCGAGGTGTCGGCGACCGAGAACTCCACGCCCCAGCGCGAGGCGACCTTCGCGAACAGCCGGAACGTGCCGCCGTAGGCGTCGTTCGGGATGACCACGTGGTCGCCGGGGGTCAGCAGCGTACGGAGCAGGCAGTCCTCGGCGGCGAGGCCGGAGGCGAAGGCGAGTCCGCGGCGGCCGCCCTCCAGGGCCGCGAGGTTCTCCTCCAGCGCGGTGCGGGTCGGATTGGCGCTGCGGCTGTACTCGTAACCGCCGCGCAGCCCGCCCACGCCGTCCTGCTTGTACGTGGAGACCTGGTAAATGGGCGGAACAACGGCGCCGGTGAGGGGATCGGCGGTGTTTCCCGCGTGGATCGCGAGAGTCTCGAAGCTGTGCTGGTCGCTCATGGGCACCGAGCGTAGTTCGTTCCGAGGGCCCTCACGGAGCACCGGGCCGTCCGGTGACAATGGGGGCATGGAGATTCTGTGGTTCCTGCTCGCGCTGTGCCTGCTCGCCGCGGTCGTCGGCCCCTATGTGCGGCGCCGTCGCGGTGGTATCCGTCTGGTGGCGCCGGGCTCCCCCGACGCCGCCGACCCGGACAACTACGGCTTCATGCGTCAGGAGGAGCTGGACATCCGGATGCCGGGCCCCGACCAGGATCTCCTCGACGTGCTCGATGTCGTCCAGCACACCCAGGAGTGGCGGGCGGCGTCCCAGCTGCTGTCCGGGACGCCGAAGGAGGGCGAGGTGCGGTGGCAGCGGGTGCAGGCGTTCGCCGGGGCCGCCTCGCTGGAGCTGATGCAGCGGCCGGGCGTGGGCGGGGCGTGGCTGCGCAAGTGGCGGGCGGAGGCGCCGAAGGACGCGGGCGCCGCGGCCGTGCATGCGGAGTTCCTGGTCCAGCAGGCATGGCGTTCGTCGACGGCCGGTACGGACGACTTCCGGATCATTCTCGAGGAGGCCCGCACGGTGGTCGGCGAGGCGGCCCTGCTGGCGCCGGGCGACCCCGTCCCGTACCTGGTGGAGCTGGCCGTGGCCCGCGGACTCGGTTACTCCCACGAGGAGTTCGACCAGCTCTGGGCGAAGATCATCGACCGGGCGCCGGCCCACATGGGCGCGCACATCGCGGCGCTGCACTTCTGGTGCGAGAAGTGGCACGGCTCGCGCGAGGAGGCCGACCGCTTCGCGACGGCGGCGGCCGCCCGCGCCCCGCAGGGCTCCCTGCTGGCCGCGCTGCCGCTGTTCGCGGTGTACGAGCACCTGCCCGAGGTCAATCTGGTGCAGGGGTTCTACCGGAGCCAGGTGGTGACCAAGGCGGTCGAGGGCGCGATGTTCGCCGTCCACGCGGCCCGCGCCGACGACCCGATGCTCGCGCACGTACGCCATCTCCTGGTGCTGTTCCTGGTCCGGATGGAGCGCTGGTCCGAGGCGATGAACCAGCTCGTCCACATCGACGGGCACGTGGGCGCGCTGCCGTGGACGGAGAACTCCGACCCGGCCGCCGAGTACACCGTGTACCGGGCGTTGGCGGTCGCCGGCTACGAGGCGAACGGCGGCAGCCCGGCGACGCTGCTGCGGTAGCCGGGAAATCCCGCGGCCGCCGGTGTGCGACCGTGGGGGCACCCGTCCCGCGAAAGCGGCCGACCCCACGACAAGGACCGGTGTTCCCGTGGCACGACTGATACCCCTGTTCCTGATCGGCCTCGGCCTCTACTTCTGGTTCAAGGCCCGCAAGCGTGCCGCCGCGTACGTCGAGGACGTGGAGTCCGAGGACGGCACGCCCCGCGGCTGAGCGCCGGGGCCGGAATCCACGGCGGTCCCGGTGCGTTGTACGGACAGCACGCCGACCCCAGGAGGAGCCCCCGCATGTTCCTGAACCGCCGCACCCCGCAGCTCCCGACCCCGGAGGAGGCCCTGCGCGGCCGCGCCATCCCGGAATTCACCGTCCCGTCCCGCCACACGGTCCTGGGCAACGCCCTGCTGGGGCCGTACCCGGAGGGTCTGGAGGTCGCCGACTTCGCGATGGGGTGTTTCTGGGGGGCCGAGCGCAAGTTCTGGGAGACGGACGGCGTCTGGACGACGCTCGTCGGCTACCAGGGCGGCTATACGGAGAACCCCGCGTACGAGGAGGTCTGCTCGGGCCTGACCGGGCACACGGAGGCGGTCCGCGTGGTGTACGACCCGAAGGTGGTCACGTACGCCCAGCTCCTGAAGGTCTTCTGGGAGTCCCACGACCCGACCCAGGGCTTCCGCCAGGGCAATGACGTGGGCACACAGTACCGCTCCGCGGTCTACACCCACTCCCCCGAGCAGGCGTCAACCGTGGCGGCATCCCGCGAGGCGTACCAGAAGGTCCTCACGGGTTCCGGCTACGGCGAGATCAGCACGGAGATCCTCCCGGCGGAGGGCCGCACCTTCTGGCCCGCGGAGCCGGCGCACCAGCAGTACCTCGACAAGAACCCGGCGGGCTACTGCGGGATCGGCGGGACGGGTGTCTCGTGCCCCATCGGGGTGGCACCGGCCGCGGGCTGATCCGGTTACCCTCGCCCCGGACGTGTTCGTCGAGGGCGGGGGCATCATGCGTGACAACCGTACGGACAGACCGGCGATCCGTTCGTTGAGCGGACGCCCCTGGTGGGCGGCCAACGAAGCACTGGCGTTCCTGGTGGAACTGGTCGCGCTGGCCTGCCTGTTCTGGTGGGGGTTCAGCCTCGGGGACGTCCTGGCCGTCCAACTACTGCTGGGCACCGGGGTACTGGCGATAGCCATCGCCCTGTGGGGGACGTTCGCCGCACCCCGTGCCCGGGTCCGGCTGCCGCTCGCCGGCGTGCTCGTGGTGAAGGCCGTGGTGCTCGGCGGCGGCGCGCTCGCGCTGTACGGGGTGGGGCATCCGGTGGCGGCCGTGGTCCTGGCCGTCGTGGTGACGGGGAACACGGGCCTGGCGGAGACGTTCCGGCGCGGGCCGGATCGTACGGAGTAGCCCAGGCCTGTGCCTGGTCATCAGCATCGTCCGCCGGGCGCCTTGAGATCGTTTTCGGTCAAGAGACCTGGGACACCGCACGCGGTACCGGCCGCCCCTTCACCATGGACGCATGGCGACTTCGGCGGCACGTAGCGTTCGGCTCGGTGGGTTGCGACAGTGGTGGGGGTCGTCGCTGCCGCGTTACTGATCGCCGCCTGGGTCAACAAGGCCGCAGGGCCGGCAAGCGTCGCCGCTCTGTCGGGGCTGGTGCTGATCTGGTGCTTCTTCCAAGCCCCTGTGACGTGCGCGGCCCCGGTCAGGGGAAGGGAAGACGGTTGCCGGAACAACGCAACCGGCCTCCTTCTGGGCTGCCACATCCGCCAGCATCGCTGGCAGAAGCTGAAGATGCTGATCCTCCGGCGGCAACTGCGCACGTTCTTCTCCGGCCTCTTCTCGGACGGCAAGGCCGCGCTCGTCAGTCTGGCCGCGATCGGCAGCTTCCTCTCCGGGATCGTGACCTTCGTTCCTGGCGTGGCTGTCGGGTGACCTGAAGCACGCCGGTGACCGGATTACCTAACTGCGTACACACGCCCGCTTGTCCGTACGGACCACGGGGCCGGAACGCATCCGCGTCCCGGCCCCGTGTCAGCACACCGGGAACCCGGTCAGATCAGCCCCTGCGCCAGCATCGCGTCCGCGACCAGCTCGAAGCCGGCGATGTTCGCGCCGACCACGTAGTTGCCGGGGCTGCCGTAGCGCTCCGCCGTGGTGTAGCAGGAGTCGTGGATGTGGCGCATGATCTCCGCCAGCCGCTCCTCCGTGTGGGCGAACGTCCAGGAGTCGCGCGAGGCGTTCTGCTGCATCTCCAGGGCGCTGGTGGCCACACCGCCCGCGTTGGCCGCCTTGCCGGGGGCGAAGGCCACTCCGGCGTCCTGGAAGACGCGGACGGCCTCGGGGGTGGTGGGCATGTTGGCGCCCTCGGCAACCGCCTTCACCCCGTTGCGTACGAGGGTCAGCGCGTCGGCCTCGTGGAGTTCGTTCTGCGTGGCGCAGGGCAGGGCCACGTCGCAGGGCACGTTCCAGACGCCGGTGCCGGGTACGAAGACGGCCTCGGGCCGGCGTTCGGCGTATTCGGAGACACGGCCGCGGCCGGTCTCCTTGATCTCCTTGAGCAGGGCGAGGTCGATGCCCTTCTCGTCGACTACGTAGCCGTCGGAGTCGGAGCAGGTCACCACCGTGGCGCCGAGCTGCTGGGCCTTCTCGATCGCGTAGATCGCCACGTTGCCCGAGCCGGAGACGGCGATGCGCCGGCCGTCGAGGCTGTCGCCCTGGCTGCGGAGCATTTCGGCGGTGAACAGGACGCAGCCGTAGCCGGTCGCCTCCGTACGCACCAGGGCGCCGCCCCAGCCGAGACCCTTTCCGGTCAGGACGCCGGACTCGAAGCGGTTGGTGATCCGCTTGTACTGGCCGAAGAGGTAGCCGATCTCGCGGCCACCCACGCCGATGTCACCGGCGGGAACGTCGGTGTACTCGCCGAGGTGGCGGTGGAGCTCGGTCATGAACGACTGGCAGAACCGCATGATCTCGGCGTCCGAGCGGCCCTTCGGGTCGAAGTCGGAGCCGCCCTTGCCGCCGCCGATGGGCATGCCGGTGAGGGCGTTCTTGAAGATCTGCTCGAAGCCGAGGAACTTCACGATGCCGAGGTTGACCGAGGGGTGGAAGCGCAGTCCGCCCTTGTACGGGCCGAGCGAGCTGGAGAACTCGACCCGGAATCCGCGGTTGACGTGGATGTCGCCGGAGTCGTCCGACCACGGCACCCGGAAGATGAGCTGGCGCTCCGGCTCGCATATGCGCTCGATGATCCGGGCGTCCACGAACTCCGGCCGCCGGGTCAGCACCGGGCCGAGCGTCTCCAGGACTTCCCGTACGGCCTGGTGGAACTCCTTCTCGCCCTGGTTGCGGCGGAGGATCTCCGCGTACAGCGGCTCGATGACACGGTCTGCGGCGTGCGGCGTTGCGGAGTCAGGGGTGACCAGCATCTGATCAAGACCTTCCATGGGTCGGCTCATGCGCGAAGGCGCCCCCGTCCCGAGGGGCACCAGGTCCCCCCTCGCCGTTGAGGGCGTCGCCCGACATCACGCATACCGTGCTCACGAAAGCGACGTACAGGACCGTTGTGGCGTATCGAGTGTCCCAGCGGGACGACGCGATGCTCCACGGCCATCCACATGGTGATCCCTCCGCGCCACGCACGGGAAGGGCGCAACCACACGGCCCCGGGCCGGTTCCGGGGAGGATTGGCCCGGTTGCGGCCGGGTCGCGCATCATTCGAAGTGGCGAACCTCACAGTGGTTTGCGGGTTGTTGTGAGGTCCGCGGGCGGGCGGGCGGGCCGTCCTCAGTTCTCGCGCGGGCCGCGCGACATCCACACATACGGCCGGCCGCGTTCACCGGAGGTGCGCGTCCCGGCCCGCGGTGACGGGCAATCAGACATGATTCCGTCATGACAACTTCACGGGGGAACCGCAGGGTCCGTACTGCTCGTACTCCTTACGCGCCACCGCCGTTGACCGCGGGTCCCCAGCCCGGCCACGGACGGTCAAGACCCTCGTACGTCCCCGGCGGGAGCGGGCGTCCCGCACCGCGCACACCGCCCCGGGCGGGCGAGATGCGCCGCTACCTCGCCGTGGGGCTCGACTGCTATCTCTGCCTGGTCACCAGCGGCTTAATCGTCCGGCCCTACGCGGACTCGGCGGCCGTTCCGCAGGCCGTCGGGCTGCTGATCGGGCCGGTGCTCGTCCTCTCGTTCCTCAATCAGGTGGTGCTGACCGCGGTCGTCGGCGCGGGCGCGGGGAAGCTGATCATGGGGATACGGGTGGTGAGCCTGCCGGACGCGGGGCGCCCCGGCCCCGGACAGCTGGTGCGGCGCTGGCTGTACGGGCTGTGCTGGCTGCCGCTGCAGCCCTGGTACGGGCTCCGCACCCGTCCGGTGGGGACCGCCGGCGCGGGCGGGCCCGGTCCGCGGACGGCCTGCGAGGAGGGCCTGGCGTCCACCGACCCTGCCGGGCTGCGCCAGGTCCGCCGCAGCGATCTGGCGGCACACCGCAGGGCCGTTGCCGGGCGGGCGGTCTGAGCCGGCGGGCCCGTCGGTGCGGGCCCGCCGGCTCATGGCGGCACGGGTGCGTGGCCGGGTCAGGCCGCGGCGTTCTCCGTGATGGTGACCTTGCCCTTGCGGATGGTGGCCAGCCGCGGGGCCCGGCGGGCGATCGCGCTGTCATGGGTGACCATGATGAAGGTGAGCCCGTGCTCCTTCCACATGGTCTCCAGCACCTCCATGATCTCGTCGCGCATGGACTCGTCGAGGTTGCCGGTGGGCTCGTCGGCGAGCAGCACCTTGGGCTGCTTGACCAGGGCTCTGGCGATGGCCACCCGCTGCTGCTGGCCGCCGGACATCTCGCCGGGCAGATGGCCGAGACGTTCGCCGAGCCCGACCGAGTCGAGCGCCTCAGCGGCTCTTCTGCGCCGCTCGGACGCCTTGCCGCCGAGCGGGACGAGGGCGGACTCGACGTTCTCCTGGGCGGTGAGCGTCGGGATGAGGTTGAAGCTCTGGAAGACGAAGCCGATGTTCTCGGCGCGCACCTTGGTGAGCTTGGCCTCGCTGAGCTTCGCGAGGTCCACCCCGTCGAGTTCGACGCTGCCGGCCGTGGGGCGGTCCAGGCCGCCGAGCATCTGGAGCAGTGTGGACTTGCCGCCGCCGGTGGGGCCCTGGATGACCAGACGGCCGCCGTCCTCGATGGTCAGGTCGACGCCGGCGAGCGCGTGGACCTTGGACTTTCCGCGTGTGTACTGCTTGGTGACGCCTTGAAGCGTGTACATGGGTCAGCTCCTGCTGGACGATGATCACGGATCCCGGGCGACCGCCTCGGGGATCGCCACGGGGATCGCGGATCGCTGGGGACGGGATACGGGATGCCCGTGCGCCGGGCATCCCGCGGCGGGCTACTCGACGCGGCGCAGCGCGTCCGCGGGGCGCAGCCGGGAGGCGCGCCAGCCGCCGAAGGCGCCCGCGATCAGTCCGCCCGCGACGGCCAGGCCGACGGCCATCAGGATGACGGAGAGGGAGACGGGTGCGGTCAGCGCGATGTCGAGTGCCTTGGACGCGGTCTGCCGGCCGGGGCCGCCCATCCCGCCGCCGCGCATCCCGCCGCCCCCGCCGGAGGAGCCGAGCTGGGCGGTGAGGGTGGGACTGACGGCGGTGACGGCGTAGGCACCGGCAAGGCCGACCGCGATGCCGAGGACGCCGCCCATCAGGCCGTTGACGAGTGCTTCGCCGATGACCTGGCGGGTGACCCGGCCGCTCTTCCAGCCGAGCGCCTTGAGGGTGCCGAACTCCCGTACGCGACGGCTGACCGCGGAGGAGGTGAGGAGGCCCGCCACCAGGAAGGCGGCGATGAGCACGGCGATGGAGAGCCACTTGCCGACGCTGGAGGCCAGGTCGGACGCGGTGGACAGGGAGCCGGACACGGTGTCCGCGAGGTCGGCGGAGGTGGTGACCGTGGTGCCCGAGATGTTCTTCTGGATCGTGGACTTGACGCTGTCGATCGCCTGCGAGTCCGCGGCCTTGACGTAGACCGTGGTGACCTTGTTCTTGGCGTCGGCGAGGGTCTGCGCCTGCTGGAGCGGGATGTAGAGGTTGGCGGCCGCGTCACCGCTGTCGGCCGTCGAGACCCCGACGATGGTGAACTCGGTGCCGTGGATCGTCACGGTCTTGCCGGCCGAGAGCTTCTTCTCCTTGGCGTAGGCGGCGTCGACGACGGCCACCTTCGCGTTGGTCTCGGTCGCCTTGAACGTACGTCCTGCGGTGATCTTCGACGAGGTGAGCGGGCCGAGGTCCTGCTTGGTGACGTCGGTTCCGTACACCGTGTAGGAGTTGACGTCGAAGGAGGCTCCGCCGCCCTGGACCTCGCCCTGCGGCTGGCCGCTGCCGCCACCGGGGCCGCCTCGGGTGCCCTCGGCCGTGCCGCCCTCCTGCTTGAACTCACCGCGCTTGAACTGGCCGTCGACCTTCATGACGGTCATGCTCAGCCCGCCGACGGCGTCGGCGACGCCGTTCTGCTTGTCCACCTTGTCGACGGTGGTGGAGGCGAGCGTCTGGAAGCCCTGGACCATGACCCGGTCCGTGCTCTGTGTCGAGTCGTCGTCGCTGCCCTTGGCGTCGAACTCGAACCTGGGGCGCTCCGTGCCGGAGCCCGGAGCTGCGGCGGCCTTGGTGACGGTCATGTCCGTGCCGAGGCCGTACAGCGATTCCAGGACCTTGTCCTGGGCCTTGCTCATGCCCGAGGAGACCGAGCTGACGATGATGACCAGCGCAATACCGAGGGCGAGCCCCGAGGCGACGACGAGCGCCGCCTTTCTGCGGCGGCGCAGCTCGCGCCGGAGGTAGGTGAAGAACATGGGGCGAGGCTAGGGACCGCTTGTGATGGTGGGTTAAGGCCGGGATGAGAGCGGGATGAGAACAGTCGGGTACGCCGAAGGCGGCGGCACCGGGATCCGTGCGGATCCGGTGCCGCCGCCTTCGGCGTACGGGATGGGGGTAAAGCGGCCGGCCGGCTCAGGCCTGGGAGCCCGCCGTCCACTCGGCCCAGCTCAGGTTCCAGCCGTTGAGGCCGTTGTCGGGCTTGATGGTCGCGTCCGGGGAGTTCTTGACGATGACCACGTCGCCGATCATGGAGTTGTTGTAGAACCAGGCGGCGGGCTGGTTGGCGTCACCGGCACCCTTGGCGTCGGCGAGACCGACGCAGCCGTGGCTGGTGTTGGCACTGCCGAAGATCGACTTGGCGCCCCAGTAGTTGCCGTGGATGAAGGTGCCCGACGTGGACAGCCGCATGGCGTGCGGCACGTCCTTGATGTCGTACTCGCCCTTGCCGTCGTCGTCGGTGAAGCCGACCGTCGAGCCGTCCATCCGGGTCTCCTTGAACTTCTCGGAGATCACCATCTGGCCGTTGTACGTCGGGTTGTCCGACGAACCGGCCGAGATCGGGATGGTCTTGATCGTCTTGCCGTTCTGGGTGACGGTCATCGTGTGCGTCTTGGCGTCCACGGTCGACACCTGGTTGCGGCCGATCTTGAAGGTGACCGTCTTCTGCTGCACGCCGTAGACGCCGTCCGCGCCCTCGACGCCGTCCAGTGCCAGCTTCAGCGTGACGGTGGAGCCGCCCGTCCAGTAGTCCTCGGGACGCAGGTCCAGGCGCTGGGAGTTGAACCAGTGTCCGGCGACCTGCTGGCCGCTGCTGGACGTCACGGTGATGCCGGCCTGGACGGCCTTCTGGTCGGTGATCGGCTTGTTGAAGTTGATCGAGACGGGCATGCCGACGCCGACCGTGGAGCCGTCCTCGGGGGTGAAGTTCCCGATGAAACTGTTGGCGGGCGACACGGTGGTGAAGGAGGAGTTCTCGTGCGCCTCGCGGCCCTTCGAGTCCTGTGCCGTCGCGTTGATCTTGTAGGTGGTCGAGCGCTCCAGCTGGGCGTCCGGCTTCCAGCTCGTGCCGTCGGCGGACAGCGTGCCCTTGACGCTCTCACCGGCTGCGGTGGTCATCGTGACGACCGTCAGCTTGCCCTTGGTGACGGTGACCTTGGCGGCGTTGTTGATGCTCGCGTTGGTGGCGCCGTTCTTCGGCGAGATCGCTATCTGCGCCTCCGAGGCCTCCTCGGCCGCCGCCTTGTCGACCTCGGCAGCCTGTGACTTCGAGCTGTCGGGGCTAGGGCCGCCCTTGTCGCCGCCGTCGTTGCAGGCCGAAAGCACCAGCACGCCGCCGAGCAGTGCGGACGCGGCCATGAGGCCCCTGCGCCGTTTGCTGTCCGTCATCACACGCTTCTCCATCGTTGCCGAATCCCCAAAAACCCCGAGCAAGGCCGTTGACCGGCGTTACCCCGTCAATGTTCCAAGAACACCCGGAACGGGTGTCCCGTTCCATATCCGTCCCGGATGTGGGGAACACCACTCATCGACGCGGTGCCGACAGCCGTGGTTCCCGCTGTTCATCACCTAGGTGTCCGCCGGTGCACGACCCGGTTGTACCGCACGTCCGCGATCCGTACCCACCGGCTGCTCACGCACACCGGCCCCGGCCCGCCGGAAGCGGGCCGGGGCCGGTGTTCCCAGCCGCTAGACCCGCTGTTCCGTGCTGACGCCCTTGTCGTCCTCCTCCCCATTGTGCGGGACACCAAAAGCGCTCTCGTCGCCCTCGGTCGCGTCGTCGTACTCCTCGCCGTCATCGTCCCGGCCGTCATCGAGGTCCCATCCGTCCGGGTCCTCCGGGTCGTAGTCGATGACCTCGCTGCTCCAGGAGGCCTGGGTCAGCTCGACCCCGGGCACCTCGCTGACCAGGTCGAACGGGTCGATCAGCGAGGCGAGGGCCTCCGCACCGTCTTCCCGTACCGCGGTCTCGGCATGCGTGCGCTCCTCGGCGGACTCGCCACCGGGCTCGCCGTACTCGGCCGCGAGGCTTTCCAGCGCCGTTCCGCTCAGGGCGTCGGCGTCCGTGATCTCCACCACCATTTCGACACGAACGCGAACGAATCGTGATGTCTCAGAAGTGCTCATGAGGTGGAGCGTAGGCCGACCGGCCGCCATGGCTTTCCCGCGACCCGCTGCGTTCACTAGCATCGGTGCAACAGGCCTGAGGGGACCCGGCATTCGGGGAGCCCTCTCCCTTACGGCTGCCCCAAGGGGGATCGATTCCGTGGCCATCACCCGCCGCCCGCTCCTGACCGCCACCGCTGCGGGAACGCTGCTGTGTGCCCTGTGGTTCGTCCCGTCCGCCAATGCGGGCGACGCGTCCACCGCGCCGGGCACGACCGGCCGCAACGCCACCACCACCGGCCCGGACCTGGGCTCCACCACACTCGCCGAGACCGGGACCGGGATCGACACGACGCCGTATCTCGTCGGCGGCATGACACTCCTGGGCATCGGAGCCGGCTTCGTCACCTACGCGGGCCGTCGCGGAGGTCCCCGGCCGGCCCTGTGAGCGGTACGCGGGAGCGGCCACCGGGTCCGCCCGGTGGCCGCTCCCGCGTGTGTACGGCCGTGGTCAGGCCAGCGGCCCCGTGACGGGCTCGACCGCCGCGACGAGCTTGCCCGAGCGGACGAAGGCGTCCGCCGCGGCCAGGTCCGGCGACAGGAAGCGGTCCGGTCCCGGGCCCTCGACGCCCGCCGCCCGCAGCGCCTCGATGGCGGCGAGCGAGGCGGGGGCCGGGGTCAGGCCCTGTGCGGCGCGCAGTTCGACGGCGCGGGTCGCCGCGTACAGCTCGACGGCGACGATCCGGGCGAGGTTGTCGACGGCGGTACGGAGCTTGCGCGCGGCCGACCAGCCCATCGAGACGTGGTCCTCCTGCATCGCGGAGGACGGGATCGAGTCGGCGGAGGCGGGGACGGCGAGCCGCTTCATCTCGCTGACCAGGGCGGCCTGGGTGTACTGGGCGATCATCAGGCCGGAGTCGACACCGGGGTCGTCGGCGAGGAACGGCGGCAGCCCGTGCGAACGGTTCTTGTCCAGCAGCCGGTCGGTGCGGCGCTCGGCGATCGAGCCGAGGTCGGCGGCGACGATCGCCAGGAAGTCCAGGACGTACGCGACCGGCGCCCCGTGGAAGTTGCCGTTGGACTCGACCCGTCCGTCGGGAAGCACCACCGGGTTGTCGACGGACGAGGCCAGCTCGCGGTCGGCGACGGTCGCGGCGTACGCGAGGGTGTCGCGGCCCGCGCCGTTGACCTGGGGCGCGCAGCGCACGGAGTAGGCGTCCTGGACGCGCGGCGCGTCGTCCTGGTGGTGACCGGTGAGACCCGAACCGGCCAGCACCCGCAGCATGTTGTCGGCGCTGGCGCCCTGGCCGGGGTGCGGGCGGATGGCGTGCAGCTCGGGGGCGAGGACCTTGTCCGTGCCGAGCAGGGCCTCCAGGGAGAGGGCCGCGGTGATGTCGGCCGAGGTGTAGAGGCTGCGCAGGTCGGCGAGGGCCATCACGAGCATGCCGAGCATGCCGTCGGTGCCGTTGAGGAGGGCGAGACCCTCCTTCTCGCGCAGCTCGACCGGGGTGATGCCGTGGGCGGCGAGGAGTTCACCGGCCGGGCGCACGGTCCCGTCGGGGCCCTCCGCGTCGCCTTCGCCCATCAGGGTCAGGGCGCAGTGCGAGAGCGGTGCCAGGTCACCTGAGCAGCCGAGGGAACCGTACTCGTGAACGACGGGTGTGATTCCGGCGTTGAGTACGTCCGCCATGGTCTGCGCGACCTCGGGGCGGACGCCCGTGTGGCCGGAGGCGACCGTCTTCAGCCGCAGGAACATCAGCGCCCTGACGACCTCGCGCTCGACCCGCGGGCCCATGCCGGCGGCGTGCGAACGGACGATGTTGCGCTGGAGCTGCGCGCGGAGCTCCGGGCTGATGTGGCGGCTGGCGAGCGCGCCGAATCCGGTGGAGACGCCGTAGACCGGCTCGGGCTTGGCGGCGAGCGCGTCCACGATCTCGCGGGCGGCGGCCAGGGCGCTCACCGCGGCCGCGGAGAGCTCGACACGGGCGTTGCCGCGGGCCACGGCGATGACGTCCTGAGCGGTGGTGCCGGACGTCCCCACCACGACTGTATGCATATCCATATTCAGAAGCGTACGGATTGAAACCCTTCATGTCACTAGTGGTCCTCGGGTTGACCCCTTACCGGATCCATCGCCTCGGGGACGGCCCCGCGCAGCCGGCGGCGGTCGTGGGCGGATTTCGGCGGGGAGTCCGCCAGCCGGATGACCTCGCCGTCCCTCCCCGCCACCACGGGCTTCCCGGAACGGGCCGCCTTCGCCCGGTACTGGGCCGCGTCCGCGAGCCGGAAGAGCCGCCGAGCGGAGACCACCGGACCGATCGGATCCCCCGTGGACGCGATCCCGCAGGCGACCCCGTTGCCGAACTCCAGCTCGGCGGCCCGCTCGCAGAGTTCCGTGGCCACCGCGATCACCTCGTCCGCCTCGGGACCCAGGGCCAGCAGACAGAACTCGTCCCCGCCGAGCCGGGCCGCCAGCGCCCCCGGCAGCATGGCCCCGCACCGGGACAGCACAGAGCCGAAACGTTCCAGCAGGCGGTCACCGACGGCATGCCCATGCGTGTCGTTGACCCATTTGAGGCCGTTGAGATCGCAGACGACCAGGCTCACCACCGAACCGTCCTCCCGGTGCCGCTCCACCGCCTCGTCCAGCCGCATGTCGACGGCCCTCCGGTTGGCGAGGCCGGTCAGCGGATCGGTGAAGGCGAGCTTGCGCACCTCCTCCAGGCGCTCCGTCTGGGAGATCCCGGCGGCCACGACGGCGGCCAGCACGGTGGCGAAGTCCGCGTCCCGGCGGCCGAACACCGGCTCCCCCACCCGTCGCGCCACATAGAGCTCGCCCCAGGCCCGCCCGTGCAGCACGATCGGCGCGACCACACAGCAGCCGCGCCCGCGCCGGCGCAGCGCCGCCACCCGCTGATGGCAGTAGCCGTGCCCGTAACCGTGCGCACCCGCCACGCCCGCACCCCCGGGCTCCGGCTCCACCGGCCCGTCGGCGGTCTCCACCCAGGCGTCCGGCTCACCGCCCCCGGCCCACCGCTCATGGAGGAACTCGGTGATCTCCGGGAACTGATGCACCGGGTACGTCTCCGCGTCGGGGAACTCCTCCTCCCCCTCGGCCCGCTCGCCCGCGTTGACCAGGACCCGCAGCCGCCCGCGTCCGCGCTCCCAGACCGACAACGCGGCGAAGCTGCCGCCCAATGCCTCGCACGCCCCCAGCGCGGCCGCTCGCCAGCACCCCCGCGGGGTGTGCGCCGCCGCCATCGCCTGCGCAAGCGAAACCACGGCCCGCAGCCGTGCATCGTCACCACCCATTGCACCAGCTTATGTAGTTTTGTGGTGATTTGATCAGTTTGCGGATCGGGTCATGTGCGGTGCGTCGCGAGTCGGGCACAAAGGGTCATGGCCGTCTCACTCCCCGGGCCAGTTCGCCTTCCGCTTCTCGTTGAACGCCGCCACACCCTCCGCCCGGTCGCCGGAGAAGGCCACCGACCGCCACGCGGAGTCCTCGACCTCCAGACCGGCCCGCAGATCCAGCCCGTGCCCGAGCCGCAGCGCCCGCTTGGCCGCCCGCAGCCCCACCGGGGAGTTCGCCGCGATCCGGCCGGCCAGCGCGAGCGCCTCGGCCCGGTCCTCGCCCTCCGCGACCAGCTCGTCGACCAGCCCCAGCTCCCGCGCCTCGGCCGCCGCCACCCGGCGGGCGGTGAAGATCAGCTCGGCGGCACGCGCCGCCCCGACCCGGCGCGGCAGCAGCTGGGTGCCGCCGCCGCCGGGGATGACCCCGACCGACACCTCGGGCAGGCCCACCAGGGCGGTCGCGTCCGCGACGATCAGATCGCAGGACAGGGCCAGCTCGAACCCGCCACCGAGGGCGAATCCGTGCACCGCGGCGATCGTCGGCATCGGCAGTTCGAGCACTCCGGTGTAGGCGGCGCGTGCGGTGGGCCGCTGGCGCACCAGATCCGCGTCGGTGAAGGAGTTGCGCTCCTTGAGGTCCGCGCCCACGCAGAAGGCCCGCTCGTGGCTGGAGGTGAGGACGGTGACCCGGACGTCCGGGTCGGCCGCGAGCGCGGCACAGGCGGCGCCGATCGAACGGGCCATGTCCGTGGACACGGCGTTCATGGCCTTGGGCCGGTCGAGAACCAGCTCGGCAACGTGCTCCAGGCCCTCGTGGCCCCGTACGACGACGAACTCCCCGAACCGCTGCTCGGACGTGACGGTCATGGCTGCACCCCTGTGTCGGTTAACGAGCGTTACCGGAGGGATCCTAGAGCTCTCCCGGGGCAGGAGGTCAGGGGGCGGTCAGGACGTGCCGCGACGGGCCAGCAGCCACGGTTCGACGATGCCGAGGCCACGCACCGGGCGCTGCCACATCGGCTGCAGCCCGTAGCGGTACCTGGGCGCGGGAGCCGGCTCCTCGCCGTCCGCGCTCTCCTTCGCGGCAGCGGCCTCCTCCGCGGCCCGTGCCTCGGAGACGGGTGCGTCGCCGGTACGGGTCAGCTCCTCGGCGAACGCCCCGTCCACCAGGACGGCGTCCTTCGGCGCTATCGAGGTCAGCCGGCTGGCGAGGTTCACCGTGGTGCCGAAGACATCGCCCATCCGGGTGGTGACGGTGCCGAACGCGATGCCGACGCGCAGCGCCGGCATCGTCTCGTCCAGGGTCATCGCCTCGATCAGGCGCAGCGCGATCTCGGACGCGGTGCCCGCGTCGTCGGCGGCGAAGAGGACCTCGTCCCCGAGGGTCTTGATGAGCCGGCCGCCGTGCGCGGCGACGAGGTCGGCGCAGGTGGTCTCGAAGGACTCGACGAGTTCGCCGAGCTCCTCCTCCTCCAGGCGGCGGGTCAGCCGGGTGAACCCGACGAGGTCGGCGAAGCCGACGGCCAGGCGCCGGTCGACCATCTCCTCGTCGTCCGCGGCCTGCACGACCCGGCCGGTGGCGGCGGCGAGCTGGCGCCGCCACACGTACACCAGGAACTCCTCCAGCTCCGGCAGGAGCAGTTCGATCAGCGGGTACGTGACCTCGGTGCGGGTCATTCCCGGCTCGGGCGGCTCGGTGAGGCCCTCCAGGAAGGAATCGATCTGCCATTCCGCCAGTCGGGCGGTGGTCTGCCCGGTCGACCGGGCCACCTGGATCGCCATCGGCTCGCTGAGCAGCCCGGCCTCGACCAGACCGGACAGCCGCCGCAGCGCCAGTACGTCGGCCTCGGTGAGCGCCTTGGCCTGACCGATGTCGGCGAAGCCCATGGCCCGCCAGAACCGGGACGCCAGATCCATGGAGACGCCCGCGGTCCGGGCGGCCTGGAACGGGGTGTAGCGCCGGTCGGCCCCCAGGATCAGCTGTTCCAGCCGGATCGCCAGGGGATCGTCGGTCGGTTCCGCCGTGTGGTCGACTTCGTGATGCGGTGTCGCGTGGACCGAGGAGTCCGGCGGGGGCTCCGCGCCCGCGTCGGAGGTCGTGTCGTCGACGGTCACCAGCCGCCTCCTGCCCGTTCCCTGCGCACTGCCCTGCCGATCTGTCGGTGGATCGCCTCAACGATACGGCAGGTGTGCCCTACCTCACGTCGTCGAGGCGTTACCGGACGGGTCGAGGCGTACGACGCGCGAGCCTCTCAGGTCAGTCCGCCCGCCGCGCCGCGCAGATGCACGATGTCGCCCGCCGATACCGGCTCCCGCAGGCCGTCGTCCGACGACAGGACCAGCCGCCCGTCCCCGTCGATCGCCACCGCCTCACCGGTGAGCACGCGGTCACCGGGCAGCTGGGCCCGTACGGTCCGGCCGAGCGTCGCGCAGCCCGCGGCGTACGCCTCCTGGAGCCCGCTGGCGGCCGCGTCGCCGTCGGCCGCGCGCCACTGCCCGTACCACTGCTCCAGCGAGCGCAGTACGCCCCGCAGCAGCGTCTCGCGGTCGGTGGAGACCGCTCCGGCGAGGGCGAGCGAGGCGGCGGTGGGGGCGGGCAGCTCGTCGGCCCGCAGGGAGACGTTGAGGCCGATGCCGATGACGACGCCGTCGCCGGCCCGCTCGGCGAGGATGCCGCCGGTCTTGCGCTCCTCGCCGCATGGGGTCTCCCCCGGACGGAGCTTGTCGGAGTCCTTGGGGATGGTGACCAGCAGGTCGTTGGGCCACTTCAGCGCCGTGTCGACGCCCGCCGACCGGGCCAGGCCGGTCGCCACGGCGACCCCGGCGAGGAGCGGCAGCCAGCCCCACCGCTGCACCGGCACGGCACCCGGCGTCAGGTAGACCGAGAAGAACAGGCCGGAGCGGGCCGGCGCCGTCCAGGTCCGGTCCAGGCGGCCCCGGCCGGCGGTCTGCTCCTCGGCGACCAGGACCGTGCCCTCGGCGAGGGAGGCCGCGCGCCCCGCGAGATCGGAGTTGGTGGAGCCGGTGGCGGCGACGACGTCGAGGGCGGTCCACAGCCCGCCCGGCCGCAGCAGGTCCCGGCGCAGTGCGGGGACGTTCAGGGGCGGCCGGTCCAGGTCCGACCAACGGTTCTGTGGCGCATCCGAAGGTGTCATGCAAGCCACCCTAGGTGTGTCAAACGACGCACTGCCGAACCGTATCCGCGCCGATACGCTACGGATCAGTAGCCGTTCAGCGCTGCGGGCCGTCAGCCGTTCATCCGCTGATCAGCAGCGCAGTCGTCCCCGTGACCAGGCAGGGAGCCGCCACCCGATGTCCGAGCCGGAAGAGATCGACATCCACACCACCGCGGGCAAGCTCGCGGACCTGCAGCGCCGTATCGACGAGGCGACCCACGCGGGCTCCGCGCGCGCGGTGGAAAAGCAGCACGCGAAGGGCAAGTTGACCGCGCGCGAGCGCGTCGATCTCCTGCTCGACGAAGGTTCCTTCGTGGAGCTGGACGAGTTCGCCCGGCACCGTTCGACGAACTTCGGCATCGAGAAGAACCGGCCGTACGGGGACGGTGTCGTCACCGGGTACGGCACGGTCGACGGCCGCCCCGTCTGCGTGTACTCGCAGGACTTCACCATCTTCGGCGGCTCGCTCGGCGAGGTCTACGGTGAGAAAATCGTCAAGGTGATGGACTTCGCGCTGAAGACCGGCTGTCCGGTCATCGGCATCAACGACGGCGGCGGCGCCCGCATCCAGGAGGGTGTCGCGGCGCTGGGCCTCTTCGCGGAGATCTTCCGCCGCAACGTGCACGCGTCGGGTGTGATCCCGCAGATCTCGCTGATCGTCGGACCGTGCGCGGGCGGCGCGGTCTACTCCCCCGCGATCACCGACTTCACGGTCATGGTCGACCAGACCTCGCACATGTTCATCACGGGTCCCGACGTCATCAAGACGGTCACCGGCGAGGACGTCGCCTTCGAGGAGCTCGGCGGCGCACGCACCCACAACACCACCTCGGGTGTGGCGCACCACATGGCGGGCGACGAGAAGGACGCCATCGAGTACGTCAAGTCGCTGCTCTCCTACCTGCCGTCGAACAACCTCTCCGAGGCCCCGGCCTTCCCGGAGGAGGCGGACCTGGCGGTCAGCGACGAGGACCGCGAGCTGGACACGCTGATCCCGGACTCGGCGAACCAGCCGTACGACATGCACACCGCGATCGAGCACGTGCTGGACGACGGCGAGTTCCTGGAGACCCAGGCCCTGTTCGCGCCGAACATCCTCACCGGCTTCGGCCGGGTGGAGGGTTATCCGGTCGGCATCGTCGCCAACCAGCCGATGCAGTTCGCCGGCTGCCTGGACATCAACGCGAGCGAGAAGGCGGCACGTTTCGTCCGCACGTGCGACGCCTTCAACGTGCCCGTGCTGACCTTCGTCGACGTGCCGGGCTTCCTGCCCGGCGTCGACCAGGAGTACGGCGGCATCATCCGCCGCGGCGCCAAGCTGATCTACGCGTACGCGGAGGCGACCGTCCCGCTGATCACGGTGATCACCCGCAAGGCGTTCGGCGGAGCGTACGACGTCATGGGCTCCAAGCACCTGGGCGCCGACATCAACGTCGCCTGGCCGACCGCGCAGATCGCCGTCATGGGCGCACAGGGCGCCGTCAACATCCTGCACCGCCGCACGATCGCCGCCGCGGAGGATCAGGACGCGACCCGCGCCGAGCTGATGGCGGACTACGAGGACGCGCTCCTCAACCCGTACGTGGCGGCCGAGCGCGGCTACGTGGACGCGGTGATCATGCCGCACGAGACCCGGGCCCAGGTGGTCAAGGGCCTACGGCAGCTGCGGACCAAGCGGGAGTCGCTGCCCCCGAAGAAGCACGGCAACATCCCCCTCTAGAAAGGGTCCTGGCCATGATCAAGGTCGTACGGGGCAACCCGACCCCGGAGGAGCTGGCCGCCGCACTGGCGGTGGTCCAGGCCCGCGCCGCGGCGGCGTCCGCCGTGTCGTCCGGCGCACCGGAGCTGCCCGCGCAGTGGTCCGACCCGGGCCGGCTGGCCCGGCGCGGCCGCCATCTGCCGGGACCGCGCGCCTGGGCGCGTACGTACTGGCCCGGTTAGACGTGACGCGTGTGGCGGCGGTTGAGTACGCGTACTCAGGCGCCGCCGCCGTTCGCACAGCAGGATCGGATCATGTTGTGGTCCGACCCCGAGAACAAGCCGCCGAAGGAACTGCGCGACGCCCAGGACATGATGCGGCGCGCGGGCCTGGTGCTCGCGCTGGCCATGGTGGTCGCGATGTTCGTCCTGGGAACGCGCTGATCACCCGGAAAAGCCCCTCCGGCGGTTGAGGAGCGGGGGTCCGGGGGCGGCCCGCGCATCCGGCTGATTTGTACGATGGCCCGCATGACTGATCCCGCACCCCGCCGTCTCGTGCTCGCCTCGCAATCACCCGCCCGCCTCGGACTGCTGCGGCAGGCCGGGTTCGCGCCCGAGGTGATCGTCAGCGGGGTCGACGAGGACGCGCTGAGCGCCCCGACACCGAGCGAGCTCGCGCTCGTCCTGGCCAAGGCCAAGGCCGAGGTCGTGGCCGGGCTGCCGCAGACCGCGGGGGCCCTGGTCATCGGCTGCGACTCGGTGCTCGAACTGGACGGCGAGGCGCTCGGCAAGCCGGCCGACGCCGAGGAGGCCACGGCCCGCTGGAAGTCCATGCGGGGGCGCTCCGGGGTCCTGCGGACGGGGCACAGCGTGATCGACACCGCGAACGGGCGCACCGCATCCGCGACCGCGTCCACGACGGTGCGCTTCGGTGAGCCGTCGGACGCGGAGATCGCCGCCTATGTGGCCTCCGGCGAACCGCTCCATGTCGCGGGCGCCTTCACCCTCGACGGGCGCTCGGCGCCGTTCGTGGACTCCATCGACGGCGACCCGGGCAATGTCATCGGTCTTTCGCTGCCGTTGCTGCGGCGGCTGCTGGGCGAGCTGGGGATCCAGGTCACCGACCTCTGGGTCTGAGGCGGGGCCCCGCCGGTCAGGCGGGGGCCGGAGCCGCCGGCTGCTCGGGCTCGGCGACGGTGGCCGGTTCCTGGCCTGCGGAGCCGTACGCCACCAGCGTCAGCACGATCAGGCCGAGCACCACCATCATGAGCACGAACGCCGTCCAGCCCACCAGGCCGACCGTCAGGGCGCCCAGCACTCCGTGGATGACGGCGCAGCAGATGAGCACGATCCGGGCGATACGGCCGGGGGCCCGGTCACGGATGCCGGCCAGCAGGAGCAGCACGCCGCACAGCACCAGGAACAGTCCCGAGACGCCGCCCAGCACCCAGGTCCCCTTGGACATGACGCCGGGATCCGTGCCCGCCAGGGACATGTCCTGGTTCTTCACGACCGTTCCCAGGACCATGTTGATGATCACGATGCCCACGGCTTCCGCGAACAGCACGAGCGCGGCTATGAAAGCCACCGGCCTGCGCACCACGGTGCCCACCCCCTGTTACCTGCAGTACGTGCGATAGCGCGGACCCTACTAACGGGTAACGCTCCGGACAAGGGGTTCGGCGACCCCTTCGTGCGCCCGCACGCGCCTGGTTCGCGCCGCCCTTGTGTGCGCTCTCGTGCGTCGGGCAAAGAATCGCGCGTCGCTTAGTAGGGATCCCACAAAGAAACACGGGGAGTCGCTGCCCGTACCGACAGAGACCTGGGCCACACCTCGTGGCTACTGTGCGGTCATGGATCCCGGCGTACCGTGGTGCCACAAGGGATTTCGCGACTCGAGCAAGCCTCGAATCACACTCCGTGTGGGCAAGCTCACCATTGGGGACGGGTCGTAGGACCGTGTCGGTTGTCCCTAAACTCAGCTTGTTTCAAGGAGGGAGCCATCGTGCGCAAGGTGCTCATCGCCAACCGTGGCGAAATTGCTGTCCGTGTTGCTCGGGCCTGCCGGGACGCGGGAATCGGGAGCGTGGCCGTCTACGCAGACCCGGACCGCGACGCTCTGCATGTGCGTGCGGCCGACGAGGCATTCGCTCTGGGCGGTGACACCCCGGCCGCCAGCTACCTGGACATGGCCAAGGTGCTCCAGGCGGCCAAGGACTCCGGGGCGGACGCGATCCACCCGGGTTACGGCTTCCTGTCGGAGAACGCCGAGTTCGCCCAGGCCGTGCTCGACGCCGGTCTCACGTGGATCGGCCCGCCGCCCCAGGCGATCCGGGACCTCGGCGACAAGGTCGCCGCCCGTCACATCGCCCAGCGCGCCGGCGCGCCGCTCGTCGCGGGCACCCCCGACCCGGTCGAGGGTTCCGCCGAGGTCGTCGCCTTCGCGAAGGAGCACGGGCTGCCGATCGCGATCAAGGCCGCGTTCGGCGGTGGCGGGCGCGGGCTGAAGGTCGCGCGCACGCTGGAGGAGATCCCGGAGCTGTACGACTCCGCGGTCCGTGAGGCCGTCGCCGCGTTCGGGCGCGGGGAGTGCTTCGTGGAGCGCTACCTCGACAAGCCGCGGCACGTGGAGACCCAGTGCCTGGCCGACTCCCACGGCAACGTGGTCGTCGTCTCCACCCGTGACTGCTCGCTCCAGCGCCGTCACCAGAAGCTGGTCGAGGAGGCCCCGGCCCCCTTCCTCTCCGAGGCGCAGAACGCGGAGCTGTACGCGGCGTCCAAGGCGATCCTGAAGGAGGCCGGCTACGTCGGCGCCGGCACGGTCGAGTTCCTGGTCGGCACGGACGGCACGATCTCCTTCCTGGAGGTCAACACCCGCCTCCAGGTGGAGCACCCGGTCACCGAGGAGGTCACCGGCCTCGACCTCGTACGCGAGATGTTCCGCATCGCCGACGGCGAGGAACTCGGTTACGACGACCCGGCGGTTCGCGGTCACTCCTTCGAGTTCCGCATCAACGGCGAGGACCCGGGCCGTGGCTTCCTGCCCGCCCCCGGCACCGTCACCGTGTTCGCCCCGCCGACCGGCCCCGGCGTCCGCCTCGACGCGGGCGTCGAGTCCGGCAGCGTGATCGGCCCGGCCTGGGACTCCCTGCTCGCCAAGCTGGTCGTGACCGGCGCCACGCGTGAGCAGGCGCTCCAGCGCGCGGCCCGTGCGCTGGCCGAGTTCAACGTCGAGGGCATGGCCACCGCCATCCCCTTCCACCGCGCGGTCGTCGTCGACCCCGCGTTCACCTCCGACCCGTTCCGCATCCACACCCGCTGGATCGAGACGGAGTTCGTCAACGAGATCAAGCCGTTCGCCGCTCCGGCCGAGGCCGAGGCGGACGAGGACGCCGGCCGGGAGACGGTCGTCGTCGAGGTCGGCGGCAAGCGCCTGGAGGTCTCGCTGCCCTCGTCGCTGGGCATGAGCCTGGCCCGTACGGGACTCGCGGCGGGCGCCAAGCCCAAGCGCCGCGCGGCCAAGAAGGCCGGCTCCGCGGCCTCCGGCGACACCCTCGCCTCCCCGATGCAGGGCACGATCGTGAAGATCGCGGTGGAAGAGGGCCAGGAGGTCAAGGAGGGCGATCTGATCGTCGTCCTGGAAGCCATGAAGATGGAGCAGCCGCTCAACGCGCACCGCGCCGGCACCATCAAGAGCCTGGCCGCCGAGGTCGGCAGCTCGGTCTCCTCCGGCGCCGTCATCTGCGAGATCAAGGACTGATCCTCGCGACACCTGTTCCACCGACGCCCCGCTCATGTCATAGGACGTGACCGGGGCGCCGGTCATTGCGGGGCACGGGCCGGCTCGTTCAGCGTTATGGAGGGCACCTCCGGTTACCCGGTGGCATCCTGGACCCCGGGGCGGACACAGGGAGGACTGCGCAATGGCGATCAGTACGGCACGGACACCGGTCCGCACGCCGGACCGGCCCATGCGCGCCGACGCGCGCCGCAATTACGACCGGCTGCTGACCGAGGCCCGTCACTCCTTCGCCGAGCACGGTACCGACGCGTCCCTGGAGGATGTCGCGCGACGGGCGGGCGTGGGCATCGGCACCCTGTACCGGCACTTCCCGACCCGGCACGCGCTGATGAGCGCGGTCTTCCAGGAGGCCGTGGCCGCCCTGATCGCCCGCTCCCGCGAACTGGCCGGGGCGGAGCAGCCGTGCACCGGCCTGGTGGAGTGGCTGGGCGCGCTCATCACTCATGCGGGTGAGTACCGGGGGCTGGCCCAGGCACTCATGTCGACGTGCCGGGACGAGACCTCGGCCCTGTCACCGTGCAATGTGCCGTTGCGCGAGGCGGGTTCGGTGCTGCTGGCCCGGGCGCAGTCGAGCGGGGCGGTACGGGCCGAGGTGTCCATCGACGACCTGATGCAGCTGACGAACGCGATCGCACTGGCCGCCGAGCAGTCACCGGACGATCCGGAACTGGCGGAGCGGTTGCTGACGCTGACGCTGCGGGGGCTGAGCCGTTCCGGCTCCTCCGAGCCTCCCGGCCCCTCGGCGCCGTCCAGCTCCTCCGAGCCTTCCAGCCCCTCGGCCCTCTCCGGCGCTTAAGGAGCGGGGGTCCGGGGCAAATCAAGCCCCTCCGGCGTTTGAGGAGCGGGGGTCCGGGGCGGAGCCCCCGAAACCCGCTACCGGCGGCGCAGGTCCGCCACCCGCGCCCGGTCCCCCTGACCCCCCTGGTCGGCCAGCACCGCAGCCCCCCGCACCTGCTGCGCATGCGTACGACGCTGCCCCGGCAGGGGCATGTCGCGCCGGGCGCCCCGGCCCGGCGGCGCGGTGTCGGCCGAGGCAGGCACACCTCCGGCGCCCGCCACCGCGATCTGCACGCCCTGGTCCGCCAGGGCCTGCAGCTCCGCGGCTGCCCGGTCGTCGTGCGCGGCCGGTTCGTCCGTCACCAGACGGGTGATGAGATCCGTCGGCACGGTCTGGAACATGGTGTCGGAGCCGAGCTTGGTGTGGTCGGCGAGGACCACCACCTCCCCCGCGGCCTGCACCAGCGCCCGGTCCACGCTCGCGGAGAGCATGTTGGACGTGGAGAGTCCGCGTTCGGCGGTGAGGCCGCTTCCGGACAGGAAGGCACGCGAGACCCGCAGCCCCTGGAGCGACTGCTCGGCCCCACTGCCCACCAGGGCGTAGTTGGAACCGCGCAGGGTGCCCCCGGTCATCACCACTTCCACCCGGTTGGCATGGGCCAACGCCTGGGCGACCAGCAGCGAGTTGGTGACCACGGTCAGTCCGGGGACCCGCGCGAGCCGGCGGGCCAGCTCCTGCGTGGTCGTACCGGCGCCGACCACAATGGCCTCGCCCTCTTCGACGAGACCGGCGGCCAGGTCGGCGATGGCGGTTTTCTCCGCGGTGGCGAGATGGGATTTCTGCGGAAAGCCGGACTCCCGCGTAAAACCGCCCGGCAAAACCGCACCGCCGTGCCGGCGGTCGAGGAGTCCTTCTGCCTCCAGTGCCCGCACGTCCCGCCGTACGGTCACTTCGGAGGTCTGGACGACGCGGGCGAGCTCACGGAGCGATACCGCCCCGTTGGCACGCACCATTTCGAGGATCAACTGACGACGTTCTGCAGCGAACACAAAACTGACAGTAACGTGACCGCCCGAGCGTTTTCAGGTGTTTGCGTCGAATAGCAGAAGTTGTACACACAAGGGGCCGCCAAGTGGTATAGGCGGCCCCGTTGTTGGTCCGTACTGATCGAGCGGCGGTCGCCTGACCGCCTGAGTTGCCGGGGGTTGCCGGGGAATGCCGGGTTCCCGAGGCTCCTCCGGGGCGGCTACCCCTCGCCCGCCTGCTTCCGGGTGTGCAACTGACGGGCCACTTCCGCGATCGATCCCGACAGGGACGGATACACAGTGAAGGCGTTTGCGATCTGTTCCACGGTCAGATTGTTGTCGACCGCGATCGAGATGGGGTGAATCAGCTCGCTCGCCTTCGGTGCGACGACACAGCCGCCGACCACGATGCCGGTGCCGGGCCGACAGAAGATCTTGACGAAGCCGTCCCGGATGCCCTGCATCTTCGCGCGCGGGTTGCGCAGCAGCGGGAGCTTGACGACCCGGGCGTCGATCTTGCCGGCGTCGACGTCGGCCTGGCTGTAGCCGACCGTGGCGATCTCGGGGTCGGTGAAGACGTTCGACGAGACCGTCTTCAGGTTCAGCGGGGCCACCGCGTCACCGAGGAAGTGGTACATCGCGATCCGGCCCTGCATGGCCGCGACGGAGGCGAGGGCGAAGATCCCGGTGACGTCACCGGCCGCGTAGACGCCGGGCGCACTGGTGCGGGAGACCTTGTCGGTCCAGATGTGACCCGAGTCCTTGAGCCGGACCCCGGCCTCCTCCAGGCCCATGCCCGCGCTGTTCGGGATCGCGCCGACCGCCATCAGGCAGTGCGAGCCGGTGATGACCCGGCCGTCGGCGAGGGTCACCTCGACCCGGTCGCCGACCCGCTTGGCGGACTGGGCGCGGGAGCGGGCCATCACGTTCATGCCGCGGCGCCGGAAGACGTCCTCCAGGACGGCCGCCGCGTCCGGGTCCTCGCCCGGCAGCACCCGGTCCCGGGACGAGACGAGGGTGACGCGCGAGCCGAGGGCCTGGTAGGCGCCGGCGAACTCGGCGCCGGTGACACCCGAGCCGACCACGATGAGCTCCTCGGGGAGCTCGTCGAGGTCGTAGACCTGGGTCCAGTTCAGGATCCGCTCGCCGTCGGGGAGCGCGTCCGGGATCTCCCGGGGGTGACCGCCGGTGGCGATCAGCACGGCGTCGGCAGTGAGCGTCTCCTCCGTGCCGTCGGCCGCGGTGACGACGACCTGACGCGAGCCGTCGGCGGCCTGGAGGCCCTCCAGCCGGCCACGTCCGCGCATCACCCTGGCTCCCGCCCGGGTGACGGATGCGGTGATGTCATGGGACTGGGCGAGCGCCAGGCGCTTCACCCGTCGGTTGACCTTGCCCAGGTCCACGCCGACCACGCGCGCCGCCTGCTCCATGTGCGGCGTGTCGTCCGCGACGATGATGCCGAGCTCCTCGTACGAGGAGTCGAAGGTGGTCATCACCTCTGCCGTCGCGATCAGGGTCTTCGAGGGCACGCAGTCGGTGAGCACGGACGCGCCGCCGAGGCCGTCGCAGTCGACGACGGTCACCTCCGCGCCGAGCTGGGCGCCCACCAATGCCGCCTCGTACCCGCCGGGTCCGCCGCCGATGATCACGATCCGGGTCACGAAAAGTCCGCCTCGCGTTTCTCGTCCCTCGGCCGTCTGCTGTCCCGGCCGGGGGTCCGGGGGGCCGCCCCGGGGGAATGCAGTACGTACTTCATTGTCCCGCACGCGCCAAGGTGCTTCGCCCCGGGGCCCTCCATACGTGCGCCGGGGCGCCCCGGACAGGGTTGTTCCTCTCAGGAATCGACGCTCCCGGTGTCACCTCCCGTACCCTCGATCCCATGTCGCTCTACGCCGCGTACGCCGGCAACCTCGACGCGCGGCTGATGACGCGCCGCGCACCCCACTCCCCGCTGCGCGGCACCGGCTGGCTGAACGGCTGGCGGCTGACGTTCGGCGGCGAGCAGATGGGCTGGGAGGGCGCGCTGGCCACGGTGGTCGAGGCGCCGCGCTCCCAGGTCTTCGTGGCGCTGTACGACCTGGCGCCGATGGACGAGGACTCCATGGACCGCTGGGAGGGCGTCGGCCTGGACATCTACCGCCGCATGCGGGTCCGGGTGCACACCCTGGACGGCGAGGAGCCGGCCTGGATGTATGTACTGAACGGGTACGAGGGCGGGCTGCCGTCCGCCCGCTACCTGGGCGAGATCGCCGACGCCGCCGACTCCGCGGGCGCGCCGCACGATTATGTGATGGAACTCCGCAAGCGCCCCTGCTGAGCTCCACGGGGCCGCCCTGATCTGCTCTTTCACCTGATCACGGCGCGCTGACTGTGGGAACACACGAACGAACACGGTGAGACTCTGTACAGGAGCATCTACGCGCGTAGGGCTTCAGCGGTTACGCTCATCCGCGTGAACGCATCAGTTATTCCGGACCACATCCAGGGCGACCCGCACGCCGCCGCCGCCGACGCCGCCGCCCGCCTGCGCGAGCTGACCGGCGCCGAGACCCACGACGTCGCCCTCGTGATGGGCTCCGGCTGGGCGCCGGCCGGCGATGCGCTCGGCACACCGGAGGCCGAGTTCCCGGTGACGGACCTGCCCGGATTCCCGGCCCCGGCCGTCGAGGGCCACGGCGGCACGATCCGCTCGTACCGCATCGGCGAGAAGCGCGCCCTGGTCTTCCTCGGCCGTACGCACTACTACGAGGGCCGTGGCGTCGCCGCCGTGGCGCACGGGGTGCGTACCGCCGTCGCCGCGGGCTGCAGGACCGTCGTGCTGACGAACGGCTGCGGCGGACTGCGCGAGGGCATGCGCCCCGGACAGCCGGTCCTGATCAGCGACCACATCAACCTCACGGCGGCGTCGCCGATCATCGGCGCCAACTTCGTCGACCTGACCGACCTGTACTCCCCGCGGCTGCGGGCGCTGTGCAAGGAGATCGACGAGACCCTCGAAGAGGGCGTGTACGTGCAGTTCCCCGGCCCGCACTACGAGACCCCGGCCGAGATCAACATGGTCCGCGTGATGGGCGGCGACCTCGTCGGCATGTCCACCGTGCTGGAGGCCATCGCGGCCCGCGAGGCGGGTGCGGAGGTGCTGGGCATCTCCCTGGTGACGAACCTGGCGGCGGGCCTGAGCGGGGAGCCGCTGAACCACGAAGAGGTGCTGCAGGCGGGGCGCGACTCGGCGACTCAGATGGGCTCGCTGCTGGCGAGGGTCCTGGACCGGATCTGACCGCGCGGCGGCGCCTTTCGGGGCGCTGCCCCCGTACCCCCGCTCCTCGATCTCCCCCGGACTCCGTCCGGGGGACCCCCAGGGGCTTGAGAAATCCAGCCCCGCCGGCGTTTGAGGCGCGGGGGCCCTGGGGCGGAGCCCCCGGTTACGGGAAGGGGCGGGCAGGGGACAAGGCCCGCCGCAGGCGCCCACCCGCAACAACCCCACACAGACCGCGAGGAAGGCGGACACCGTGACGACGCAGGACCTCATCGCCCGAGCCAGGACCTGGCTCGCCGAGGACCCCGACCCCGAGACCCGCGACGAGCTCGCGAAGCTCATCGACGCCGAGGACCTCGACGAGCTCGGCGCACGGTTCGCCGGCACGCTCCAGTTCGGCACCGCCGGACTCCGCGGTGAGATCGGTGCCGGGCCCATGCGGATGAACCGCGCCGTCGTCATCCGCGCCGCTGCCGGGCTCGCCGCGTACCTGAAGGACCGGGGGCAGGAGGGCGGCCTCGTCGTCATCGGCTACGACGCCCGCTACAAGTCCACCGACTTCGCCCGGGACACCGCAGCCGTGATGACCGGCGCCGGACTGCGGGCCGCGGTACTCCCCCGCCCGCTCCCCACCCCCGTACTGGCCTACGCCATAAGGCATCTGGGTGCCGTCGCCGGCGTCGAGGTCACCGCCAGCCACAACCCGCCGCGCGACAACGGCTACAAGGTCTACCTCGGCGACGGCTCGCAGATCGTGCCGCCGGCCGACGGCGAGATCGCCGCCGCGATCGCCGCGGTCGGCCCGCTGGACACCGTGCCCCGCCCCGACAGCGGCTGGGAGACCCTCGGTGACGAGGTCCTGGGCGCCTATCTGGCGCGTACGGACACCGTGCTGGCCGCGGGCTCGCCCCGTACCGCCCGGGTCGTCTACACGGCCATGCACGGCGTCGGCACCTCCGTGCTCACCGCCGCCTTCGACCGCGCCGGCTTCCCCGCCCCGGTCCTCGTCGCCGAACAGGCCGAGCCCGACCCCGCGTTCCCCACCGTGGCCTTCCCCAACCCGGAAGAGCCCGGCGCGATGGACCTCGCCTTCGCCACCGCGCGCCGCTCGGACCCCGACATCATCATCGCCAACGACCCGGACGCGGACCGCTGCGCCGTCGCCGTCCCGGACCCGGCGGCGGACGGCGGCTGGCGGATGCTGAGCGGCGACGAGGTCGGCGCACTGCTCGCCGCCCACCTCGTCCGCCGCGGTGTCACCGGTGTGTTCGCCGAGTCGATCGTGTCCTCGTCCCTCCTCGGCCGGATCGCCGAGAAGGCGGGCCTCGGCTACGAGGAGACGCTGACCGGCTTCAAGTGGATCGCCCGCGTGGACGGTCTGCGGTACGGATACGAGGAGGCGCTCGGCTACTGCGTCGACCCGGACGGCGTCCGCGACAAGGACGGCATCACCGCCGCGCTCCTGGTCGCCGAACTCGCCTCCGTACTCAAGGAACACGGCCGCACGCTGCTCGACCTGCTGGACGATCTGGCGGTCGAGCACGGGCTGCACGCCACCGACCAGCTGTCGGTCCGGGTCGAGGACCTGTCCGTCATCGCGGACGCCATGCGGCGCCTGCGCGAGCAGCCGCCGACCGCACTCGCGGGCCTGGCCGTCACCTCGGCCGAGGACCTTGTCCACGGTACGGAGCTGCTGCCTCCCACCGACGGACTGCGCTACCACCTGGAGGGCGCCCGGGTGATCGTCCGCCCGAGCGGCACCGAGCCGAAGCTCAAGTGCTACCTGGAGGTCGTGGTGCCGGTCGGATCGGCCGACGGACTGCCCGCGGCCCGCGCGAAGGGCGCGGAACTGCTGGCCGGCATCAAGCGGGACCTGGCGGCCGCGGCCGGAATCTGACCCGGCGGAATCATCCGGCACCAGCCGCTCCGCTTGGGGGCGGTGACATTCGCCTGAGGTGAAAAGGTGGCCCCGTCCGTACCGGTGGAGGAGTCACCCGAAGCGGCCGTTCACATAGTCGGCGGTCCGGCTGTCCTGTGGGCGGTGGAACATGTCGTCGGTCGGTCCGTGTTCGACGATGACGCCGGGGGTGCCCTGTTCGGCCAGGAAGAACGCGCAGTGGTCGGAAACCCGCGCCGCCTGCTGCATGTTGTGCGTGACGATGACGATGGTCCCGCCTACTTGAGATCCGCGAGGGGTGTGTGCTGCACCCCGCCCGTCAACTCCACGGCACGCGCGCACACTTCGTCGAAGGCGGCCGGACACTCCCCGTACTCCGCGTGGGAACCGGCGGACACCGCGACCACGCGACCGTTCTGCGCGATCATCCGCCACTCGTACCCGCCGTCCGCCCCGACATCGACCCGGCACCGCGCCCCACCGGCCCCGGATCTCCCTCCGCCATCGGTTCCGCCGGAACTCGCCATCACGCCCCACCCCCCGCCGCCCGATCGGATGCCGGGCGGCAGGCGCAATGTATGGAGACAGAAGTGACCGGCGGGACCGAAAGAAGCCTGAACGGTCCGCTTTCACAAGGAAGTTGCCTGTAGGGAGCCCGGCATACACGCAAGCGTTCCGGCGGTGTCGTGCAGCGGCGGGGCCGGCCGCGGATCGCTCAGGCGAGCGGGAAGTACCGGGTGAAGGACGACGCGTCGACGGCGAGAAGGCCGCTGAACGGCTGGTTCAGCTGGTAGACGAGCACCACGGTGAACGCGATCAGCGCGGTGAGCCCCATGACCATGGTGACGTGGGTGAGGTTTCGTTTGACGCCGAACATGAACATGAACGCCACGGTGAGGGCACCGCCGATGATCAGTCCGAGCCACAGGGTCGGGGACAGGGTGTTGAGGACGTCGGCCTCCCGTCCGCGCCGTGCGTCGTCCAACGTACTGAGTTGCGCGAGGACTTCCTGCACGGTGGCCTGCTGCACGGGCGTCGCACCGTCGGGGACCTGGTTGGCGGTACGCACCTGGTGCAGGAGGGTCCAGCCCTCCGCGCCGAGCGGTTGCCCTCCCACCATCGAGGGGAACTCGGCGCCGACCACGTGGTGGACGTAGGCCGCCATCGACGTACGCACCTGCTCGGCGTTGCCCGGGGGCAGTCCGTCGGCCAGCAGATAGACCTGATGGGCCGCACTGGCCTCGGTCTGCACATGCCCCTCGGCGCCGGAACGGGTCTCCCAGACCGACACCAGCGACAGCCCCAGGATCAGCGCGTAGAGCACGCCGACCATCATCGAGATGTACTCGGCCACGTCCTCGCGCGGTTCGTCGTCGGGGTCCGCGGGCCAGTAGCGGTGTCGTACGAGCACGCATGCGGCAGAGAGCATGGCGACGCCGAGAACGATGGCGATGATTTCGGTCATCGGGGTCCGGCTCCTGTCGGCGGAGGTGGGTCACGGCGGGGCGGTCCGGCCACCCGCTATCCCCGCCGGGATCCGAGGACGGCGGCGGCGATGGCGGCGGGCATCAGCACCAGGAAGAGCGCGGTGAGCAGCCCCAGTCCGGTGGGGCCGCGTCCCGGGCGGTAGAGGCGGCTCAGGATCGACTGGCGCTGCTCCCGTTGTGCCGGTTCCTCGGGCCGAAGAGCGGCGATTCCGGCGGTGTTGGCGCCGGTGCCGGCGTCTGTCCCGGTGCTGGTGCCGGAGCTGGTGCCGGTGCTGGTGCCGGTGCTGGTGGCGGAGCTGGTGCCGGGTCGGGAGCTGGTGTCCGTGCCGGTGCCGGAGCTCGTACCGGTGCCGGAGCTCGTACCGGTGCCGGAAGCGGAACCGGTGCCGGACTCGGAGCTCGTACCCGATTCGACGCCGGTGCCTGAATCGGCGCCGGTGCCGGATCTCGTACCCGAACCGGTACCGGAGCCGGAGCTCGTACCTGATCCGGGGCTCGTACCGGAACCGGAACCAGAAACGGAGCCCCCCGCGTCGGCCCCCGGCGGCGGCTCGGCCGCAGCGGCAGCCGCAGCCAGGAGGCCGGGGGCGGCGACGCCCGGCGGTGGCAACGGCAGCCCGAGGGCGCCTCCCGGAACCGGCTGAACCGTGGGAAGCAGCGGCGGGGCCTCGGGCGGGGGCGGGCCCGCCGCAGGTGGCAGGACCGCCCCCGCCGACGGGCGAGGCGCGGTACGCGACGGAGCCGGCGCATGGTCCGGCGCACGAGCCGGGGGCCTCGGGCTGATGGCAGGCGCGGGCCTCCCGGAGAGCGTGAAGCGTCCGGACGAGCGTGCGGTCAGCCGCGGTGGCGGAACCCTGCCGCCCGTGCGGCCGATCGTGGTGATCCGGTCACTGCCCTCGGCGATCCCCTTGCTGACATACGCGCCGGGTGCGCGGCGTACGACGGCCCGGCACCGTGCGGAGCGCCCCGGCTCGATCCGCGCCACGACGGGCCGCCCGCCCCCGCAGTCGATGCCGCCCGCGGTGACGAGCGGATCGCGGAGCCGGACGTCGTACACGACGTGCCGGCCCCGGTTCGTCACCTGGTACCGGATGGCCGCCTGCCGGCCCGTGACGGTCACGCGTTCCGTGAGCGCGAGGGCGCTCACGACGCCTCGGTACCCCGACCGCGCCTCGGCCTTCGAGTCGGTGTGCAGATAGGGGATGCGGCCGGAGGCCCGGACCTCGCCCGTCCAGGTCCCGGGCCGGGCCCTCGTCTCCGCGGTGCAGCGCGTCGAGCCGAGGCCGCGCAGCAAGGGCACCCGGTCGCCGCCGGAGCAGCGGATCGCCGCTCCCGGCAGGCCCGGATCGGTCACGTGCACGTCGTACAGATCGGCGCTGCCCCGATTGATCAGCCGGTAGGTCTTCACCACCGGATCACCCACCCGGATCCCCGGTCGCAGCGCGCCCAGCCCGGGGCGGGAGTTCACGCTCACGCCGAGCGCCAGCCCGTGCGTCCCGGCGCCGTCGGCGCGGGCCGGAGCGGGAGGGCCGATGCCCGCGACCGCGGCGAGCATGGACGACAGCAGCAGGGATGCCATGCGACGGCGGCGGCGTAAGCCGGGTTCCGCGTTCCGATGTCGTCCGATGATCACACCGGGATGCTGGTGGCGTTCGGCCCGTTGCCGCTCCTGCCACGCCCGACGCCCCTTCGGTAGCGGCCGATTTTCCCTCGAACGGCGCCCGTGGGGCTCCGGTCGGCCGGTGCCTCACTCTGCGGTGGTGAGGGCGAGTACCGCGTTCTGGCCGCCGAAGCCGAAGGAGTTGCTGATCGCCGCCCGCATGGGGTGCGGACGGGGGGCCTTGGTGACGATGTCGAGGTCGAACTCCGGGTCGAGGGTGTCCAGGTTGGCGGTGGGCGGGATGAGTTGGTGCTCCAGGGACAGCACCGTGCACGCCGCTTCGATGGCCCCGGCGCCGCCGATGGCGTGCCCGATCGTGCCCTTGAGCGCGGTGACCGGCGGCGGGCGGCGGAACACCTGGTGCAGGGCGTGGTGTTCGGCGGCGTCACCGCTCGGTGTGGCCGTGCCGTGGGCGTTGACGTGGTCGACGTCCTCGGGCGAGAGACCGGCGTCGGCCAGGGCGCTGCGGATCGCTTCGGCCGCGCCGTCGCCGCGGGGGTGGGGCGCGGTGAAGTGGTACGCGTCGCAGCTCGCCCCGAACCCGGCGACGTAGGCCCGTGGCCGTGCGGCCCTGGCGCGGGCGTCCTCGGGGCGCTCCAGGACGAGGACGGCGGCTCCTTCACCGAGGACGAAGCCGTCGCGGTCACGCTCGAAGGGGCGGGACGCCGCGTGCGGTGCGCCGGAACGGCGGGAGAGCGCCCGCATCTGGGCGAAGCACGCGGCGGTCATCCGCAGCCGGGCCGACTCGCTGCCGCCGGCGAGCACCACGTCGCAGGCGCCGGAGAGCAGCAGGTCCCGGGCCAGTCCGATGGCGCTGGTGCCGGAGGCACAGGCGGTGGAGACGGCCAGGTTGGGGCCTGTCGCGCCGAGGTCGATGGCGATCTCGGCCGCGGCCATGTTGGGCACGCTGCGGGACAGCGCGAGGGGCGAGATCCGGGTGGGTGCCTGGTCCGCGAGCCGGTCGAACTCGGCCTGCCAGCTCTGCATGGAACCGTTGCCCACCCCCATGACCACGCCCACGCGCGGACCGGCCGGCCCGTCCGCCGTGAGCCCGGCGTCCGCGACGGCCTCCCGGGCGGCGAGCAGCGCGAGCGTGGCGAACCGGTCGAGCCGTCGCGCGCGTTGGTGTCCCAGGAGCTGCCGGGCGTCGAAGTCGGGGACGCGGCAGGAGAACGCGACGGGCAGCCCGTCGAGGTCGGGATCGGCCGCGGCGGCCGAGCACCCCGTGCTCAGCCCCTCCCAGGTGGCCTTCTCCCCGATTCCCGCAGGGGTGATCAGTCCAAGGCCCGTGACGGCCACAGGGCCGCGCCTCATACGTATGTCATCGCTCGGTGCATGAAAGCTGATTATGCGTTCGATGCCGGAGTTGTCCGGTCAGTACGTGGCGGGGGCTCCGCCTCAGTAGCCCGTTCGGCGCACGCCGGGCCGGGCGCGGGCCGGGCCTGTCGTCACCGCGCGGGAATCACCCGGAGATCACCCGGAGATCACCGGGGACTCACCCGGCGGGGCACCGTGCGCCCCGCGTCCAGCCGCTTGGCGGCGAGGCGGTGCTCGTCGGGCCAGCGCACGTCGTAGGCCCAGCCGAGCTTCTCGAACAGCGCGATCAGCCGTGCCGTGGGGTCCGTCTGCCCCTTGAGCGCCCCGTGACGTGCGCTGTTGGGATCGGCGTGGTGGAGGTTGTGCCAGCCCTCGCCGAAGGTGAGGGCCGCCACCCATCGCACGTCCCGCGACTGGTCCCGGGACGTGTAGTGCTGGGGGCCGAAGGCGTGCGCGACGGAGTTGACCGACCAGGTGACGTGGTGGACCAACGCGTACCGCACGAGGCTCGCCCAGAAGAAGGTGAGGGCGGCCGCCCGCCAGTCCTGGGTCCAGGCCAGGGTGAGCGCGGGCGGCAGGAGCAGGGAGAAGGCCGCGGTGGCCGGGTACCAGCGGTCCAGGCGGCGCACATCGGGGTCGGCGAGCAGGTCGGGTGTGTAGCGCGGGTAGTTGGAGCGCACCGGGGAGGAGGAGAACCAGCCGATCTGGGCGTGCCACAGCCCCTTGGCCAGGGCCCGCCGGCTCGTGCCGTACTTCCACGGGGAGTGGGGGTCCCCTTCGCGGTCCGAATGCTGGTGGTGCCGCCGGTGTTCGGCCACCCACATGGTGACGGGGCCTTCCATCGCCATTCCGCCGGCGAGGGCGAGGGCGATCCGCAGCGGACGTCTCGCCTTGAAGGACAGATGGGTGAAGTGGCGGTGGTACCCGGCGGAGATTCCCATGATGGAGATCGCGTACATGCCGACGCCGAGCACGACGTCCCGCCCGTGGATGCCCCAGCCCCACGCGAAGGGGACCGCCGCCGCGAGGACGACGAGGGGCAGCACCACGAGCATCACCAGATAGCCGGTACGCAGGGGCAGGCCGACGGGAACGGTGTCGGGGAGCGGTGCACGGTGGTGGGGCGCGGCGGGCGGAGACGACGGGGACATGGGCGGGCTCTCTTCGCTGGTCGGCGGAGGGCGGTGGGGGTGCGGTCCGCCGGCTGCGGTCGGTACGGCGAGGGCGCGACGGGCTCTCGTACGGCGAGGGCGCGAAGGTTCGGCCGGGGCCGGCGGGCGGGACAGCACATGATGATCACTGTGCAGGAACGGGAGGCCTCCGGCAGCGCCGGAACCGGCGACGCCCGGTCGGCAGCACCCGCCCGGGCGCCCCGCGTTCGGGGTGGCGGCGTCGCTCCGGGAGCATCTCCGGTGGCGGGGCGGCCGGTCCTGGGATCCGCCGGTCCGGCGGCTCGTGGACGGGGTGTGCGGGCGGCCGGGGCGGCTGCCGGCAGGGAGCGGCACCCGGGGATCACTCGCACGCACCAACCGCCGCCCGCCGTTCCGATGTGCGTCCGCCGACCGACCGGCCAAAGATGGGGTGGTCTGAGTACGGGCCCGGCCGAAGCGGGGTCCCGGTCGGCGAAGGGACCATCCTGATGGCCGAGCACCCCCCCGCGGACGTGTCGCAGACGCCGGACGGGCCGGACGGTCCGGACGCTCCTTCGGCCGTTCCGGCGAGGGAACTGCTGCGCCGGTGCGCGCGCGACGTGGTCGCGGTCGCCGAGGGTGTCCGCGCCGTGT
The DNA here is from genome assembly GCF_036013915.1 of Streptomyces sp. NBC_00464. Taxonomy (NCBI): domain Bacteria; kingdom Bacillati; phylum Actinomycetota; class Actinomycetes; order Kitasatosporales; family Streptomycetaceae; genus Streptomyces; species Streptomyces sp. NBC_00464. The sequence goes on from NZ_CP107899.1 coordinate 2,529,068, forward strand.
CGGCGCGCACCACGGCCGTGCTCCTGAACGAGGAGTTCCGCGCCTCCGCCCGCAGACGCCCGCGCACCGGCATGCCCGCCCAGTGGGCCACCCTGCGCGTCCTCATGAGCAAGCAGGGCCTCGGCTCCGCCCTCACCGCGGAACGCGGGGCGGGGCGACTGCTGGGGCAGGGCGGCGAGATCCTGGGCCGGGAGAGCCTGGCCGCACTGATCGCCGTGACCTCGCTGCGGCTGCGGATCAACGCGGTCCTGCTCGACCATCCCGAACTCGTCCGGGACGCAGGCATGCGCCGGGTCGTCGACGCGGTCACGGCCGACCGCGACCTGGCCTCACTGCGTGCGCTGCGCGCCCTGTTCAAGAGCCGCGGAGCTCAGCAGGCCCTGTCCGCACTCGCCCCGATCACGGCCGAACTCCTCGCGATCAGGGCCCTGTTGGACGAAGACCCGATGAACGACGAGACCGGCTGGGCGCTGGCGACGGGCCGTGAGCTCAGCGCCGATCCGCTGAAGGGGATCAGGGCGTCGCACCTGTGCGAACTCGACCGGGGCGAGGGCGCGGCCGACCCCGTCGAACTCACCGCGCGGGAGCTCCCGCGCCTGAGCGCCCGGGGCTCGTTCCTGGGGTTCCTGCGCAACATCGACCTGCTGTCCACCGACGGCCGGATCCTCATCCAGGACGTCCGCGGCCCGGACGGCACGGTCCGGCACGTCGTGCACGCCCCGGGCATGGCACCGGGCCGGCCCCGTAACGACTCGCCCCAGGACTTCGTGGGCGCGTGGCGCAACCTGTTCATGGCCGACTCCCCGTACACCCGGTCGATCCTCCAGGCCATCGACCACTACGGCATACCCGGCGGGGCGGACGTCGCGCTGATCGGTCACAGCGAAGGCGGCATCGCCGTGATGAACCTCGCCCAGAGCGAGGAGTTCTCGCGCACCTACCGGGTCACCCATGTCGTCGCGGTCGGCTCCCCGGTGGACCACAAGAAGCCCGCCGATCCCCGCACCTGGGCGGCCACGATCACCAACCAGCACGACATCGTGCCCATCCTCGACGGCAGGGCGGCCGGCTCCGCCTTCGACCCCCACCCGGACTGGTACGAGGTCGACTACATCGGACCGACCCACGAGTTCCCCCTGAGTCACATGCTCGGCACCTACATCCACGACCTGGAAACGGTGATCGCCGACGCCGCCCTGCATGTCGACGAGGCACTCGCGCCCTACCGGGGCGAGGTGCTGCGCACGCAGTCCTACCAGCTCAAGGACCGGGCCAACCCACCGCTGGGCTATCCGTTCCTGGCCGTGCCCACCGCCCCGGTGGCGACCTCCGCCGGTCCGGTGGACACCCCCGTGCGCTACTACGACTCGACCGCCGCGCACGCGTTCTTCCCCGTCGACGCGGAGGCGGCGAGGAGCCTGCTCCCCGACGTCACCTGGATGATGCCGGCGCGCCTCGGGCGGCGGGCACTCGCGGTGCTTTCGGTGTACGAGCACCGGTGCACCACCATCGGCCCGTACAGCGAGATCGGCCTGTCGGTGATCGTCAACGACCTGTGGCGGCCGCACCCGTACGACCTCGCCCTCGACCTGACACGCGCGATGGACCTGCGCCGCACCGGGCGTTACGTCGTCGGTCTTGCGGTCTCCACCGAGGAGGCCCGCGCGGTGGCCGCGGACATCTGGGGCCAGCAGGCATCCGTCTCCCCCCTCGACGTCGACCTGCTGGGCCGGAACATCAGTGTCGGGGCGGCGGGGCCCGGCATCCGGCTGGCGGGCGAACTGGGCCCCGCCATCCGCTGCCCCGACGCGGACTGGGTGCTCTACGGCCGCAGGGGCGACCGGACCCTGCGCATCCAGGTCCGCAACCACGGCAGGCCGCGGGTCCACCCCGCACCGCGCGTCCGGCTGCGGGTGGGCCCGCACACGCACCCGCTGGCGGAGCAGCTGCACCGGCTCGGCCTGGACTCCGCGAGGCCGCGGTCCGTGCTGACCTGCCACGACTTCATGGCCCGCCGGAGCGCCGGCGCCGAACTTCCGCGCTGAGCAGCCCAGGACGGCCCGGGACAGCACGCGCAGACAGCCCAGCCCCCAGGACACCGAAGGACAGGTGAAACCGATGGTGACCGGTATCCCCGGCCGGAACCCGGCCGCCGTGACCGCCCCCGGCACGTTGCCCGGCCTCGCCGGCACGCTGCGGGCCGACGCCGCCAGGATGGAGGAGTACGCGCGCACCCTGCGCGCCACCGCCGCGACCCTCGGCGGCCTGGACGAAGCCCCGGACTGGAGCGGCCCCGCCCTGGAACGCCAGGCACTGTCGTGCCTGGTCGCCGCGGACCAACTCCGCACCGCTGCGGCGGCGTTGGACCTGCACGCCGGAACCGCCCCGGCGCCGGGCTGAGGCCTCCCGGCCCGAGCCCGTGCGGGCGGCAACGTTCAGGCGCCCGGGGCGGCCGTGGGGGCCGCGAGCGAGACGACGTACCGTCCGTCGTCCTCCGGCAGATTGCGGTGGACCAGCTGCGAGAAGCCGCGGGTCTCCCGGATGATCCGCATCCCCTCGGCCGAGAAGGTCGACGGGCTGAACAGGCGCGGTGCCAGCAGCGGGTTGTTGAGCGCCTCGGAGAAGGCGTCGACCGAGATGACGCGTTCGAGCAGCCGGCCGAAGATGGCGCCGGGACCGGGTTCCTCGGCGAACAGGCCGACGAAGAGCTCGACGCCGTCCACGCTCGCGTAGGTGTCCCGCAGCCCCTCGCAGACCTGCGGATCGCCGGAGATCTGCTGCCAGTCGGTGACGCGGGGGAAGCCGTAGTACGCGCGGTAGTCGTTGTACGGGGCCAGCCCGAGCTCCCGGCCCACGGCGATGCTCTTCGCCTCGATGGGGAGCAGCAGCGGGTCGGTGTTGAACAGTCCTGATCTGCCCGCGGGCTGGAGGGAGAGGTCCTGGAAGAGCGGCCCGAGGCCCCGGTCCAGGACGAGCTGCCCGTTGGCGACGGTCGCTGCCAGGGGTACGTCCTGGCCGCCGATCGCGTACGTGGAGGGGATCAGGCTGTGCCACCGGTAGACCAGGCTGAACTCGATGGTCGCCCAGTTCTCCCGGTGCCACACCCCCTTGTCGGTACGGACCGGGTCGAGGACGAATCGGAAGTGGTACGGCGTGATGTGGTTGATGTACTCCTCCAGCATCACCCGGATCATCATCACCACCAGGGTGTTCCGGGTGGTCTGGAAGACCCGCTCGTCGTCCCAGTCCGGGTGCGCTGCGGCGAGGACGCCGGCGACCCGGTTGTGCTCGCGCAGGAAGAGGACGTTCATGACCATCGGCCCGATGTGCGCGTGGACGCGGTCGCCGCCGCAGGCGAACAGGGTGTCGCGGAGCTGACCGGGAACTTCGTCGAAGCGGACCGGCTTGAGCGCGGCGAACTCACGCTTGATCTCTCCGCCTTCGCACAGCGCGGGCGGGAACTCGCCGCCGTTGACCGTGCGGCTCTTCAGCCTGCCGCCCTCGAAGGCCCGCAGGCATGCGGTGGCCTCCTCGCCGTCTCCGTACAGCTGGGACATGTCCAGGGTGTGCGGGGAGTCGGTCCTGCGCGGGTCGCCGGTGGCTCCGTGACCGCGCAGGAAGCCGTCCGTGAACCACTGGGCGAAGGCGGGCAGCAGTGAACTGGAGCGCTCGCAGGGGCGGGTGGGGCCGCTGCGCCGGAACAGTTCGGTGACCGTGTCCAGGGCCGGCCGGGCGGGGTGCGGGTCCGCGAGCGGGGGGAGGTGCCGCCCGACGTAGGAACGGTCGGTCAGCGACGGCCAGGAGGTGTACGGGCTCTTGGTGCTCAGCGGGTTGGGCCGGGTCGGGGCCTTGAGCACGGCGAGGTCGGTGAAGGTGGAGTTCACCCGGCGGTGCAGCGATTTCCTGCTGTGCACCATGCGCCACATCGGACCGTAGTGGGTCAGCAGGTGCGACTCGAAGCGGTTGCGCCAGCCGTCCCTGGACGGGTCCCGGCCGGTGGTCTGCGCCTGGGGCCGGGTGGAGGCGGTGGTGGTGGTCATGGGTCCTCCGGACGGGGTCGGACGGATGGGCGCGGCAACGCGTGGACCGGGTGGGCGCGACAACGAGCGGGCCGGGTGGCTCAGCGCCCGCCGGAGACCGGGCCGGCCGCCACCGCGTAGTGCTGCGGGTAGGGCGTCCCGGCGTAGTCCATCGTCTGCTCGCCGCCGGCCGGCGGCCGGATGCCGGGGCGCAGCAGCACCCGTCGCACCAGCTCCGGAACGATCACGGACGCCGCGTACCTGCCCACGCAGTCGTGGGCGCCGTACCCGAGGACGAGGTTGTGCGACGGCGGCCGCCCGGTCCGGAACTCGGTGGGGGCGTCGATCACGTCCTCGTCGAACATGGCCGAGTACAGGCAGGCCACCACGGGGGTCCCCGCGGGAATCGGCGTCCGGCGCGGCGTGCCCGCCGCGAGGACGTGGTCGCGTACGCACAGGCGGGGCGTGGCCGGCACGAAGGGGTGGAAGCGCAGCGCCTCCCAGACGTACGCGTCGAAGCGCGCGGGGTCGGGTTCGGCCGCCGCCCGCTCGGCCTCGGCGAGCACCTCGGGGCGGAGCGCCAGTTCCTTGAGCGCGGTGGCCGCGCACTGGGTGGCGTTCTGCTGGTAGCCCGTGAGATAGCCGACCAGGTTGGCGTTGATCCGCTCGTCGTCGAAGCCGAACTCGGCGGGCAGCCGGGTGCGCAGCATCCGTCCGAGGATGTCGTCGGGGCCGTCCGTCCCGTCTGCCCCGGCGGACGCGGCCCGGCGCCGGGTGATGAGGGCGGCCACCCGGTCGTGCAGTTCCTTGCCGGCGGCGGTGCCCGCCGCGTGCACGTCCGGGTCGCCGCCCGGGTTGACCGCGAACGCCCACTGCATCCGGCGCGAGTGCGTGTGCAGCATCTCCTCGGGGATGCCGTCGAAGCCGAGGTACTCGACGGCGACCCGGGCGGCCGCCAGGCAGGCGTAGTCCTGGATCAGGTCGAACGTGTCGCTGCCTCGCCCGGCGGCTCCTGCCACGGCTGCGTCCAGGACGGCGTCGGCGAGGGAAGCGGTGAGGGCGCGCACCCGGGGCGCGTCCTCGGGGGCGAGGACCATCTGCCCGTACCCGCGCTCGCGCCAGTGCACGTCCGCGCCGTCGCGGGCGAGGACGAACGGGGCGCCCAGCACTTCTTCGAGAGCGGGCCCGAGGACGCCGACGGTGAAGACCTCCGGGGTGGACAGCACCTCCAGGACGTCCGGATGCCGGGTGACGAAGACGCCGAGGGGGGTGGCGAACACGGGCCGGGCCGCACGCAGCTCCCGGAAGAGCCCCGCCTTGTCCGTGACCGTCTTCTGACGGAGCAGCTCGATCCGCCGCGGCACGTCTGTCTCGGGGACCGCGTCGTACGCGGCGAGGAAGTCCACGGTGATGACCGCCTGAGAGGGGGAGGGAAAGCCGGAGGCGTGCGCGAGCCGCTCCACGGACGGCGCGACGCCGAAAACGGCTCGCACGACTGCGCACCCGATCATTCAGACACGCGCCCGGGGCGCCCGCATGCCTACAGCGCATCCGGGTGCCCCCGTCCGCGGACCGCGAGCTTCCGGTGACGGGCGGACGCCACCAAGTCCCGTACCGGCGGGGCCCGTTCACTGCGCCGCGAAACCGGTCGGATCCGAACACGCAAGAGTCACTTTCGGGCCAACTACGCATCGGGGATGACCGATCACGAACGGGGCGCGATCAAGCACGTCCGCGGTTTCGAAGCGGCGGAGACATGGCCAGAAATACCCGATCCCCTGACGGAAGGGGCACCACCCGCAGGCCAACCCGGCCGAAAACGGCTGTACCTGTTCCCGCTACACCTTGATAGCTTCCGAAACTCAGCGTAATGAAGAAGTGCACTCGAAAGGGTGGTAATGACCTCCCCAGCTTCAGCACCGAAGATCCCTCAGCTGTGGGTTCCACTCCCGTCGGGAATCCACCCGGGCTGGCGTGAGATCGACGACCGCTCGGCCGCCTGGCTCGATCGGTTCGGCCTGTACTCCGACCGGGCGCAGCGCGAACGGCTGACACGTATCTCCGTCGGAGAGATAACCAGCCGCGGCGCCCCGTCCGGGCGGCCCGCGGCCCTGCAGTGGACGTCGGACTTCCTCATGTGGCTGTTCGCCTTCGACGACGAGTACTGCGACGAGGGACCGGTCTCGACATCACCGGACGCCACCCTGCTCATCATCACCAGGCTTCAGCGCATCGTCGAAGTCCCCTGGGCCACCCCCGCCGAGGACAGCTACAGCGCCGCCCTGCGCGAGCTGCGTCTGCGGCTCGACAACCTGACCACACCGGTGCAGACCGCCCGCTGGGCCGCCGCCTTCCGCGCCTACCTCCAGGGCCAGGTCTGGATGGCCGCCAACAGCGCCCACGAGCGGATCCCGAGCCTCTCCGACCATCTGGCGGTCCGGCTCGACTCCTCCGCGGTCAAGATCTTCTCGACCCTCAGCGAGATCATCCACGGATACGACCTCCCCGCGGCCGACTACGAGCGTCACGACGTCCGCGGATTCGTCGAGGTCTTCGCCTCGGTCATCGGCTGGTCCAACGACCTGGTCTCGTACCACAAGGAGCGCCAGCGCAGCCAGGAGGGATACGGGAACATCGTCGACCTGATCGCGTACGAGCAGAAATGCTCCCTCGCCGAAGCGGTCCGCGAGACCGCCATGATGCACACCCGCGCCATGGCCCTCTACCTGCGCCTGCGCGACCAGATCCTGCACGACGCCGAACCCGAGCTCCACCGCTGGATCACCGACTGCGACCACTGGATCCGGGCCGACTACGACTGGTCCCTCACCACCAACCGCTACGTCAATCCGGAGAACCCCGCCGACCTTCCGGCCGGCAGCGCCGCCTCACCCTTCGACGAGCGGGAGGCGGACCAGCCGCTGCCGATCGCCAGCATCGCCTGGTGGTGGACCCTGATCAAGGACGAGTGATCCGGGACGGCCGCCTCAGCCGATCGCGCCCAGCACCACCAGCAGCACCGCGCCCGCCACCGCCGGTGCGATGACCTCGTACGCCCAGCGCACCGACTTGACGGTGCCCCCGGCCACGGGCTTGTCGCCCGCGCGTTCGGCCAGCTCCCTCAGGTCCACGACCGTCTGGTCCGCGGCCGCCGTACGCGCCTTCGTGTCGCGCACGTCGGCGGTGACGGACGTCCTGCGGTACGGGTCGTCCATCGACTGCCTGGTCTGGTGACGGGCAGCCTTCTTCCGCTGCCGCAGCGACACCGGGACCGCCCAGAGCTGGAACTTCTCGTTGTCACGCGTGAAGAGCTCACTCGAATACCCGGCCCGGACATCCGCCACGTCGGTCCACGGCAGCGTGATCGTCCGGAACGGGTTGCGGATCCGGATGCGCTCGTCGTTGGCGAACACCACGGGCCGCAGGCTGAAGGCGACCACCAGCGGCACCACGGTCAGCAGCCCGGCCAGGGACAGCCACGGCACACGGCCCTCGCCCCGGATCGCGGCGTCGCCGGCGATCCAGCAGATGAGCAGGAGCAGCAGGGCGCCCCCGACCAGCCCGGCGGGCGACCGGAACGTCCGGTCGGCGTAGGTGGGCTCGGAGGGTGGCGTGGGGCTCGTCATGAGCCCGATTCTGCCTGACGCGCGCGCCGGACGCGGGGGCGGCCGCCCGGACACGCGTACGGAGACTGCCGGACCCCGTTTCGGGCAGGCGTTCGCCTCATCTGTCGGCGCCGCGCGATGCGCGAACGGCCGGGGCCCCTGTACAGGCCGCTACGCGCGTAGATATGCTCATCTGGTGACCATGCCCACCACTGCTCCCGCATTCGCCGACGCGACGGCGTCCGACAGTGCGCTGCGCCGCTTCCTGCACGGGCTGCCCGGCGTCGACGCCGTCGGCCTCGAAGCGCGCGCCGCCTCCCTCGGAACCCGTTCGATCAAGACGACGGCCAAGGCGTACGCCATCGACCTCGCCATTTCGATGATCGACCTGACGACGCTGGAAGGCTCGGACACCCCGGGCAAGGTCCGCGCGCTCGCCGCCAAGGCCGTCCATCCCGACCCCAGCGACCGCACGACCCCGCACACCGCGGCGGTCTGCGTCTATCCCGACATGGCGGCGACCGCGGTCGCCGCCCTGGCCGGTTCGGGCGTGAAGGTGGCGTCCGTCGCGACGGCCTTCCCGGCCGGGCGCGCCGCGCTCGCCGTGAAGCTCGCGGACGTCCGCGACGCCGTGGCGGCCGGGGCCGACGAGATCGACATGGTGATCGACCGCGGCGCCTTCCTCTCAGGCCGCTATCTGAAGGTGTACGAGGAGATCCTCGCCGTGAAGGCGGAGTGCGGCTCCGCACGCCTGAAGGTGATCTTCGAGACCGGCGAGCTGTCCACGTACGACAACATCCGCCGCGCCTCCTGGCTCGGGATGCTGGCGGGCGCGGACTTCATCAAGACGTCGACCGGCAAGGTCGGGGTCAACGCCACCCCCGCGAACACCCTGCTGATGCTGGAGGCGGTGCGCGACTTCCGTGCGCAGACCGGAATCCAGATCGGCGTGAAACCGGCCGGCGGCATCCGCACCTCCAAGGACGCCCTCAAGTTCCTGGTCCTGGTGAACGAGACGGCGGGCGAGGACTGGCTGGACAGCCACTGGTTCCGCTTCGGCGCCTCCAGCCTGCTGAACGACCTGCTGATGCAGCGCCAGAAGCTCAGCACCGGCCGTTACTCCGGCCCCGATTACGTGACGGTGGACTGATTCCCATGGCATCTGCATTCGAGTACGCACCGGCGCCGGAATCCCGTTCCGTCGTCGACATCGCCCCCTCGTACGGCCTGTTCATCGACGGTGAGTTCACCGACGCGGCCGACGGCCAGGTCTTCAAGACGGTCAGCCCGTCGTCCGAGGAGGTGCTCTCCGAGGTCGCGCGGGCAGGCTCCGCGGACGTGGACCGGGCCGTGAAGGCGGCCCGCCGGGCGTTCGAGAAGTGGTCGGCGCTGCCCGGCTCCGAGCGCGCCAAGTACCTCTTCCGGATCGCCAGGATCATCCAGGAGCGCAGCCGCGAGCTCGCCGTCCTGGAGACCCTGGACAACGGCAAGCCGATCAAGGAGACGCGCGACGCGGACCTCCCGCTGGTCGCCGCGCACTTCTTCTACTACGCGGGCTGGGCCGACAAGCTGGACCACGCGGGCTACGGCGCGAACCCGCGTCCGCTCGGCGTGGCCGGCCAGATCATTCCGTGGAACTTCCCGCTGCTGATGCTCGCGTGGAAGATCGCCCCGGCGCTCGCCACCGGCAACACGGTGGTGCTCAAGCCCGCCGAGACGACCCCGCTGTCCGCGCTCTTCTTCGCGGACATCTGCCGCCAGGCCGGGCTGCCCAAGGGCGTCGTCAACATCCTGACGGGCTACGGGGACGCGGGCTCGGCCCTCGTCGAGCACGGCGACGTCAACAAGATCGCCTTCACCGGCTCGACCGCGGTCGGCAAGGCCATCGCCCGCCAGATCGCGGGCACGGGCAAGAAGGCCACGCTGGAGCTGGGCGGCAAGGGCGCCAACATCGTCTTCGACGACGCCCCCGTCGACCAGGCCGTCGAGGGCATCGTCACCGGCATCTTCTTCAACCAGGGCCAGGTCTGCTGCGCGGGCTCGCGGCTCCTCGTACAGGAGTCGATCGAGGAGGAGCTGCTGGACTCGCTCAAGCGCCGGCTGTCCACGCTGCGCCTCGGCGACCCGCTGGACAAGAACACCGACATCGGCGCGATCAACTCCGAGGAGCAGCTCTCCCGGATCACCGCGCTCGTCGAGACCGGCGAGGCCGAGGGCGCGGACCGCTGGTCGGCCCCGTGCGAGCTGCCGTCGGCCGGTTACTGGTTCGCGCCGACGCTGTTCACCGGCGTCACCCAGGCGCACACCGTCGCCCGCGACGAGATCTTCGGCCCGGTCCTGTCGGTGCTGAACTTCCGTACGCCGGACGAGGCGGTCGCCAAGGCCAACAACAGCCAGTACGGCCTCTCGGCCGGCATCTGGACGGAGAAGGGCTCCCGCATCCTCGCGGTGGCGAACAAGCTCCGGGCGGGCGTCGTCTGGGCCAACACGTTCAACAAGTTCGACCCGACCTCGCCGTTCGGCGGCTACAAGGAGTCGGGCTTCGGCCGCGAAGGCGGCCGTCACGGTCTGGAGGCCTACCTCGATGTCTGACGGGCGACTGAGCGTCTTCAAGACCTACAAGCTGTACGTCGGGGGCAAGTTCCCCCGCTCCGAGAGCGGCCGGGTGTACGAGGTGACGGACTCGAAGGGCAACTGGCTGGCGAACGCCCCCCAGTCCTCCCGCAAGGACGCGCGTGACGCCGTCGTGGCCGCCCGCAAGGCGTTCGGCGGCTGGTCGGGCGCGACCGCGTACAACCGCGGCCAGATCCTCTACCGCATCGCGGAGATGCTGGAGGGCCGCCGGGACCAGTTCGTCCGCGAGGTGGCGGAGGCCGAGGGACTGTCGAAGTCCAAGGCCGCGGCCGTCGTGGACGCGGCGGTCGACCGCTGGGTCTGGTACGCGGGCTGGACGGACAAGATCGCCCAGATCGTGGGCGGGGCGAACCCGGTCGCGGGCCCCTTCTTCAACCTGTCGACCCCCGAACCGACCGGGGTCGTGACCGTCCTCGCCCCGCAGGAGTCGTCGTTCCTGGGCCTGGTCTCGGTGCTCGCGCCGGTGATCGCGGCCGGCAACACGGCGGTCGTCGTGGCCTCGGCCGAGTCCCCGCTGCCCGCGCTGTCGCTGGGCGAGGTGCTGGCCACCTCGGACCTGCCGGGCGGAGTCGTCAACATCCTGTCGGGGAAGACGGCGGAGATCGCCACGCCGCTCGCCTCCCACCAGGACGTGAACGGCATCGACCTGACGGGGGCGGACGCGGAACTGGCGAAGGAGCTGGAGATCGCGGCGGCCGACAACCTGAAGCGGGTCTCCCGCCCACCCGTCGCCCGCCACCACCCCGAGAAGGAGACGCACAGCGCCGCTCATCCACAGGCTGTGGACGGTGACGGTGCCGACTGGTCCGCCGATCCCGGCACGCGCCGGCTCACCGCGTTCCTGGAGACCAAGACGGTCTGGCACCCGACGGGCGCGCTGGGCGTGTCGGGCTCCTCGTACTGACACGGATACGACAGCGGCCCGTGCCCCGGGAGTCCCGGGGCACGGGCCGCTTCCGCGTCAGCCGTGCAGCAGCCCCGCGACCTGACCCACCACGGGCAGGTCCTTCAGCGCGCCGCCGCTGGTCACCGGGTCGGTGACGAGGGCGGTGGAGACCGGCTTGAAGTCGGCGACCTGCGTCCCCACCGCGTTGTCCAGCGGGTCCACACCCGTGCCGGCCAGCGGGTCGAGCCGCAGATGCGTCACGGGCGCGATGCCGCTGCCGAGCGAGTGACCGAGCGCCCCGGTGACGGCGCCACCGGCGGCCTCACTCGCCTCGCCGAGGCTGGTGTCCGTACCCGACGCCTGCACGAGGGGCAGCGGGGCCGCCTGGGCCGCCGCACCCCCCGCACCGAGCGCGGCACCCACAGCGGTGACGGTCAGGCCGGCCCGCAGCAGCGTGCGGCGCCGGGACTTGGAAAGTGCGTGACGTGCCATGAAGTTCCCACCTGATCGGGCCGATTCGAACCATCAATCGAGTAATCGGTTGAGTGCACAGAGTAGTTGAGGTGTGATGCCGGATACCAACCAGACCTCCGGGGATCCCCTGTGCGGGTCAATGCCTCACACTTGTGTCCCGTGAGTTCCCATGCGATTTCGACCCGCGTTGTCCTGTTGGCGGGCCCCTCCGGCTCAGGCAAGTCCTCCCTGGCCGCCCGTACCGGACTTCCGGTGCTGCGGCTGGACGACTTCTACAAGGAGGCGGGCGACCCCACGCTGCCGCTCGTCACCGACAGCACGGACATCGACTGGGACTCCGCGCTGTCCTGGGACGCCGACGCGGCGGTCGCCGCGATCGCGGAACTGTGCCGCACCGGACGCACCGACGTGCCGGTCTACGACATCTCGACCAGCTCCCGTACGGGACACGAGGGCTTCCACATCGAGCGCACGCCGCTCTTCGTGGCCGAGGGGATCTTCGCCGCCGACATAGTCGAGCGCTGTCAGTCGCTGGGCCTCCTGGCGGATGCCCTGTGCCTGCGCGGCCGCCCGTCGACGACGTTCCGCCGCCGGCTGCTGCGGGATCTGCGCGAAGGCCGCAAGTCCGTGCCGTTCCTGCTGCGGCGGGGCTGGCGGCTGATGCGGGCCGAACGCCGGATCGTGGCGCGCCAGACGGAGCTGGGGGCGTACCCCTGCGGCAAGGCCGAGGCCCTGGGCCGTCTGGCCGCCGCCGCGGCGGGCCGGTGCCGGACGCCTGCCAAGAACAGCCCCTCCGGCGTCTGAGAGGAGCGGGGGGTCCGGGGGCAGCGCCCCCGAACCCCCCGCACACGCACTGAGGGGCCGGACAAGACCCCCCGGCCCGTCCGACCCCTCAGCTTCCCCCGTACACCGCCGCCTCCCCCGAGACAGCGATCCCGTTTCCCCCGTACACCGCCGCCTCCCCCGAGGCGGCGGCCCCGTTCCCCCGTACACCGCCACTTCCCCCGAAGCGGCGGCCCCGATTCCCCCGTATCCCCGTTCCCCCCGCTGCCTCAGGCCACCAGCTCGCCGAAGGACTCCTCCTCGTCACGGCCGAAGCTGAGGACCTCGTCCTCACGCAGCCGGCGGAGCGACCGCCAGATGCTGGACTTCACCGTGCCGACACTGATGTCGAGGATGGACGCGATCTCCGGGTCCGTACGGCCCTCGTAGTAGCGCAGGACCAGCATCGTGCGCTGTGTCTCGGGCAGTCGCGCCAGCGCCTGCCAGAGCACGGCGCGCAGCTCCGTACCGCGCATCGCGTCCGTGTCGCCCGCCGTCTCCGGCAGCTCCTCGGTCGGGTATTCGTTCAGCTTGCGCCTGCGCCAGGCGCTGATGTGCAGATTGGTCATGGTGCGGCGCAGATAGCCGCCGACCGCCGCCTTGTCACTGATCCGGTCCCATGCCCGGTACGTCGAGAAGAGGGCGCTCTGCAGCAGATCCTCGGCCTCGAACCGGTCACCGGTCAGGTGATAGGCGGTGGCGTACAGGGAGGCGCGGCGCTCCCGGACGTAGGCCGTGAACGCCGCTTCGGCGCTCTCGGCCTGCGCCGGGGCCTGCCGCTCCCCCGTGACCTCCCCGTACGCGCTTCCCCCGTTGCCCGCCCCCGTGGCGGCAGGTGCGTCGACCACCGTCATGTACGACGGGTGCTGACGCCCGGCGCCTCGAACGCACCCCCGCCCGTTCAATGCGGCGCCGGACTTCTCGGTGCTCCGCCCGACGTCGTGGAGACGCGTGACAACTGCGCTCGTGGTGATGCTGTGCGTTGTGTTCATCTCGCGCCCCCCATCGGTGGAGTCCGTCCGTTCCTTGTGTCAACGAGCTTGCCGGGGCGATTTCATGGCCCTGTCCGCTGACTGTCACAGACCTGTCACAGGGCCCGGCGCCGACACGATTCGGGGCTGCCGGATGTATGAGAGGGCACCAACTGTCGAACTAGGGCTCCCCCATGGGTCAGAATGACCAGCGTGCCTTTCCTGTTGCTGATCGAGGACGACGACGCCATCCGCACGGCCCTCGAACTCTCGCTGTCACGCCAGGGCCACCGTGTGGCCACCGCGGCGACGGGAGAGGACGGCCTCAACCTGCTGCGCGAGCAGCGGCCCGACCTGGTCGTGCTGGATGTGATGCTGCCCGGGATCGATGGTTTCGAGGTGTGCCGGCGCATCCGGCGCACCGACCAGCTGCCGATCATTCTGCTCACCGCGCGAAGCGACGACATCGACGTCGTCGTCGGACTGGAGTCCGGCGCCGACGACTATGTGGTGAAACCCGTGCAGGGCCGGGTGCTCGACGCCCGTATCCGCGCGGTGCTGCGCCGCGGCGAGCGCGAGTCCACGGACTCCGCCACATTCGGCAATGTGGTGATCGACCGCTCCGCCATGACCGTGACCAAGGACGGGGAGGACCTGCAGCTCACACCGACCGAGCTGCGCCTCCTGCTGGAGCTGAGCCGCCGGCCCGGCCAGGCCCTGTCCCGGCAGCAGTTGCTGCGCCTGGTCTGGGAGCACGACTACCTCGGCGACTCCCGTCTGGTGGACGCCTGCGTCCAGCGGCTGCGCGCGAAGGTGGAGGACGTACCGTCCTCGCCGACCCTGATCCGTACCGTGCGGGGCGTGGGATACCGGCTGGACTCGCCGCAGTGAGTACGGCTGTGCGGCGGAGCCTGCTCGCCGGGCTCCGCTGGACCAGCCTGCGGCTGCGGCTCGTCGTCGTGTTCGCGCTGGTCGCGCTGACCGCCGCGGTGTCCGCGTCCGGGATCGCGTACTGGCTGAACCGCGAGGCGGTGCTGACCCGTACGCAGGACTCCGCGCTCGGGGACTTCCGCCAGGAGATGCAGAGCCGGGCCGCCTCGCTGCCGCTGCGCCCCACCAAGGAGGACCTGCAGACCGCCGCCGTGCAGATGGCGAGCAGCAGCCCCGGCTACAGCGTGCTGCTGATCGACGAGCGCGATCCCGGCAAGCCGATCGTCGGCAATTCCGACCTGGACACGTTCACCCTCGACAACGTACCGGCGTCACTGCGGAAGCAGGTCGACAAGAAGCAACCGGTCAAGGACGGCAACAAGTACCAGTACCACCTGTTCTGGCAGCGGATATCGATCCGCGGCACGCCCTATCTCGTCGCCGGTACGAAGATCATCGGCGGCGGCCCGACCGGCTACATGCTCAAGTCGCTCGACCAGGAACGGCAGGACCTCAACTCCCTCGCCTGGTCACTGGGGATCGCCACCGCGCTGGCTCTGGTCGGCTCCGCCCTGCTCGCGCAGGCCGCGGCGACGACGGTGCTGCGTCCCGTGCAGCGGCTCGGCGACGCCGCCCGCAAGCTCGGCGAAGGCAAGCTCGACACCCGCCTCGTGGTGTCCGGCACCGATGAACTGGCCGACCTCTCCCGTACGTTCAACAGAACCGCGAGCTCCCTGGAGAAGAAGGTCGCGGACATGAGCGCGCGGGAGGAGTCCAGCCGCCGCTTCGTCGCCGACATGTCGCACGAACTGCGCACCCCGCTCACCGCGATCACCGCCGTCGCCGAGGTGCTGGAGGACGAGGCCGACAACCTCGACCCGATGATCGCGCCCGCCGTGCACCTGGTGGTCAGCGAGACCCGGCGCCTCAACGACCTGGTGGAGAACCTGATGGAGGTCACCCGCTTCGACGCGGGCACGGCCCGCCTCGTCCTCGACACCGTCGACGTCGCCGACCAGGTGACCGCCTGCATCGACGCCCGCGCCTGGCTGGACGCGGTGGACCTGGACGCCGAGCGCGGCATGATGGTCCGCCTCGATCCGCGCCGGCTGGACGTGATCCTGGCCAACCTGATCGGGAACGCGCTGAAGCACGGCGGTTCGCCGGTGCGGGTCGCGGTACGGACCGAGGGCGACGACCTCGTCATCGAGGTGCGCGACCACGGGCCCGGAATCCCCGAGGACGTGCTGCCGCACGTCTTCGACCGCTTCTACAAGGCCAGCGCCTCCCGCCCCCGCTCCGAGGGCAGCGGTCTGGGGCTCTCGATCGCCATGGAGAACGCGCACATCCACGGCGGCGACATCACCGCCGCGAACTCGCCGGACGGGGACGGCGCGGTGTTCGTCCTGCGACTGCCGCGCGACGCCGAGGCGCTGGACGGCACCACCGAGGGTCACGACGCCGAGATCCCGGACCAGGAGGACGACGCGACGTGACGCCCAGCGAACGCCGGGGCCGCCGCCCCGCCGCAGCCCTGGCCGGTGCCGCGCTCTGCGCCGTACTGGCGGCGGGCTGCGGGATCAGGACCACCTCGGTACCCGTCGACGCCGGCCCGGCCCCGTCCCAGGTTCCGTGCACGATGCCTGCGGAGGACATCACCACCCAGGCCCAGCAGGGCATCCCCGTACAGGTCTATCTGGTCTGCGCCTCTGAACTGGTCACCGTGGACCGCACGGTCCAGGTCCAGGAGGCGACATCGGACCGGCTCCGGATCGCCCGCGCCCTCCTGGACGAACTGCGCGAGGAACCGCCCGCCGCCGAGCGGCAGGCGGGCTTCTCCACCCACGTACCCGCGGCGCTCCGGGTCGGCGGCCCCCGCGCGGGCGACCCGAAGGGCACGCTGCGCCTCAGCGAGCAGCCGGAGGACCTGCCGTCCGAGGCCCTGGCACAGATCGTCTGTACGTACACCGAGAGCGAATCGCTCGTCCCCGACGGCTCGGTGGTGCTCGGCGGCCCGGGCAGCTACGCGCCGCGCGCCTACCTGTGCACCACGGAGACGAAGGCCAGCCCGAAGGCCGTACCGACGACGGGCACGGCCCTGCTGCACTGAGCGGGACCGGTACGGGGCCCCGCCGTGCGGCTCGCTCGGGCGGGGTGAGCCAGGTCTCCCCCGCCCGAGCGGAACCGATCCTGCCGCCGCCCGCGTCTTGGGTTTCGTGCGTCAAGGTTCGGGCGGCCAAGCCGTCATCCGCTTCCGCGCGGTCGGAGTGTCCCTGCTCCTCGCGCATCTGCTGCTCGTCGGGTGGCTGACTCTGCGCCCGCTGGACGTGCCGTGGATGACCGCCGCCAACCTCCAGCCGTTCGCCGGCATCAAGGCCGACCTCTCCCTCGGCCCGGCCACCGCCGCCCGCCGCATCGGCAAGGAACTCCTGCTGCTGGCACCGCTCGGGGTGCTGCTGCCGCTCGCCGGGGGCCGCCTCTTCGTCTCGCCGTGGGCCTCACTGACCCGTACCGTCGCCGCCGGCGCACTGATCTCGCTGGCCATCGAACTGGGCCAGACCGGAGTGCCCGGCCAGGTCGTCGACGTCGACTCGCTGATCCTGAACACCGTCGGCGTCGCGCTCGCCCACGTCCTGGTCGTGCCGGCCTGGCGGGCACGGCTGCGCCGCCGCAAGCAGCGGCGGATCCGAGTGCTTCCCCCCACCGGGACCACCGGGACCACCGGCCATGAGGCCCCTCAGGGATCGACCCCGACGATTTCCAGGGTCGGCATCGCCCCGTAGAGCGACGCTTTGCCCCCGTTGCGCGAGCCATCCTGGATACATCGGGAGCGCAACGGAACGCTCCCTCAGCAACGGACCGCTTCCCAGCAACGGTTCGCGAAGGAGCCCACCATGGCCGCACTTGCCCGCCCTCGTGACGGACGCATGCTCGGCGGAGTGTGCGCAGCGCTGGCACGGCGCTTCGGCACCTCCGCGAGGACCATGCGCGTCATCTTCGTCGTCTCGTGCCTGCTGCCGGGCCCGCAGTTCCTGCTCTACCTGGCGCTGTGGCTGCTGCTCCCCGAGGAGAAGGCGTCGTCGACCACCGCGACCGCCTGGTAGTTCTCGTACGTACACCTGTGGGATACACCTGTGGGCGGGCACCCGATACCGGGTGTCCGCCCACAGGCAGGTGTGAAGCCGGCGCGTCAGCGGCCGAGCGGCAGACCGTTGGCCGACAGACCGCTGGTCGTCAGACCACCGGCGGGCATGCCGCCGAGGAGGCCCTTGGCCGGGGCGGCGACGTCGCCCAGGACCTTCGTCTGGCTGGTGCCGAGGAGCTCGGTGGCGGTGTCCTGGACCGGCAGGGTCGACGTGGCGTTCGCCAGCGCGCCGGCGACGGGCAGGGCGCTGGTGGCAGCGTCCAGCGGCAGCGCGGAGGCCGACGCGGTACCGGCGGCGGCAGCGGCGAAAGCGGCACCGAGAGCGGCGACGCCGAGAGTCCTGGCAGCAGACTGCTTCATGTGAAATT
Source organism: Streptomyces sp. NBC_00464 (assembly GCF_036013915.1). Taxonomy (NCBI): domain Bacteria; kingdom Bacillati; phylum Actinomycetota; class Actinomycetes; order Kitasatosporales; family Streptomycetaceae; genus Streptomyces; species Streptomyces sp. NBC_00464. Next base: position 2,546,922 of record NZ_CP107899.1, read on the forward strand.
CATCCTTGGGGAAGGGGATGTGAGCGGCTCTTGAACGTAGTCAGCCCCCCGCCCGTCCCGCAAACATCGAAAAACGCGGAAAACGGCCGGGAATCACATTCCCGGCCGTTTCCCGAAGGCGGCTGTTCAGCCGGCGACCGAGGTAGAAACGCTGGTCGCAGCGGTCTGCTCGAAGAGCCATTCGGACTTCAGCTCGGCGTATCCGGGCTTGATGACGTCGCTGATCATCGCCAGACGTTCATCGAAAGGAATGAATGCTGATTTCATCGCATTGACGGTGAACCACTGCATGTCATCGAGCGTGTATCCGAATGTCTCGGTCAGCTTCTCGAATTCCCGGCTCATGCTCGTACCGCTCATCAGCCGGTTGTCCGTGTTCACGGTGGCCCGGAAGTGGAGCCGGCGCAGCAGCCCGATCGGGTGCTCGGCGTACGAGGCCGCGGCACCGGTCTGCAGGTTGGAGGTCGGGCAGAGCTCCAGCGGGATGCGCTTGTCCCGTACGTAGGAGGCGAGGCGGCCGAGCTTCACACTGCCGTCCTCCGCGACCTCGATGTCGTCGATGATGCGGACGCCGTGGCCGAGCCGGTCGGCACCGCACCACTGGATGGCCTGCCAGATCGACGGCAGGCCGAAGGCCTCACCCGCATGGATGGTGAAGTGGTTGTTCTCGCGCTTGAGGTACTCGAAGGCGTCGAGGTGCCGGGTGGGCGGGAAGCCCGCCTCCGCGCCGGCGATGTCGAAGCCGACGACGCCCTGCTCGCGGTAGCGGTTGGCCAGCTCCGCGATCTCCAGCGAACGCGCGGCGTGCCGCATCGCGGTGAGCAGCGCGCCCACCCTGATCCGGTTGCCGTCCCGGCGGGCCCGGCGCTCGCCCTCACGGAAGCCCTCGTTGACCGCCTCGACGACCTCTTCGAGGCTCAGACCGGCTTCCAGGTGCTGCTCGGGCGCGTACCGGATCTCGGCGTAGACGACACCGTCCGCGGCGAGGTCCTCGGCGCACTCGGCGGCGACCCTGACCAGCGCGTCACGCGTCTGCATGACGGCGCAGGTGTGGGCGAACGTCTCCAGATACCGCTCCAGCGACCCGGAGTCGGCGGCTTCCCTGAACCAGACGCCGAGCTTGTCGGGATCGGTCTCCGGAAGTCCGTCGTATCCGTTCGCGGCGGCGAGTTCGACGATCGTCCCGGGGCGCAGGCCGCCGTCGAGGTGATCGTGGAGAAGGACCTTGGGGGCACGCCGGATCTGATCCTGGCCGGGCACATTGAGGGTCGGGCTCATCATCCACGCACTCTAGCGCCTACGCGCGTAGAGCGCTGCGGGGAACGGCTCGCCGATACGTAACAGAGACCGCGAATACGGGTGGCGTACACCTGCCCTTCTGACACTGTTGCGTCATGGCACAGCGCGCACTCCCCCTGCCTGCTGCAAGGCTGGGACGGGCCGTCCGGACGGCCGGAGAATCCACCACGGTCAGCGGCGTGGTCCTGCTGCTCCCGGACGGCGAGCCCTACTCGCACCGCCGCCCCTCCTCCCTCTCCTACGCCCTACAGCTCCCCCTGGCCCGCTCCCTGGCCCGCGCAGGCGGCGACGACGGCCTCGCCGCCCACGTCGTGCACTACCGCTGCCGCGGCTGGAACACCTCGGACGCCCACCTCGCGGCGGACGCCGAATGGGCGGTGGACGAGGTCGTACGCCGCTACGGCGACATCCCGGTCTGCCTGGCGGGCCACGGCATGGGCGGCCGCGCGGCCCTCCGCGCGGGCGGCCACCCGGCCGTCACCTCGGTCCTCGCGATGGCCCCCTGGCTGCCGGGCGACCCGGACGCCGAACCGGAACCGGTGAAACACCTGGTCGGCCGTCAGGTCCTGCTGGTCCACGGCACGAACGACGCCCGCTGCGACCCCGAACTCTCCTTCCGCCTCGCCGAACGCGCCAAGAAGTCCAACCGCAACACCTGCCGCTTCGAGGTCCACTCGGACGGCCACGCACTACGCCAGCACCACTCCGAAGTCGCCTCCCTGGCCGCCGACTTCGTCCGCGGCTCCCTCTTCGGCCGGGGGTACGCCCGCCCGGTCGCCGACGCACTGGCGGCCCCGCCGCCGCTGGGGCTGCGGATGCCGCTGGCTGCGGGGTTCGGGGAGTCGCTGGGGCGGTGAGCGGCGGGCGCGCGGTGTCCTAACCGCGGTCCGCGTCGGGTTCGGGTTCGGGTTCGGCAGTGCCGCCGCCCGAGCCCGCTTCGGGTTTCGTGTGGAGGATCTCGCGGACCTGCTCCGCGGCCCGAAGGATGCTCTCGCTGATGAAGTCGCTGAAGCGGGCGATGTTTTCGAGGCGGGCAGCGGCGGGGCTGTCGCGGCCGAGGATGCCGACGCCCTGCCGTGCGGTCTCGGCGATCAGGGCGGTGCCCTGGGCGCTGGCGATCGTCGACCGGTACCAGACGTCGTCGTCGACGAAGTAGCGCTCGCGGCGGCGTTCGTCGCGTTTACGCAGGACGAGACCCTGGTCTTCGAGGAACCCGATCGCCTTGGAGACGGATGCCGGGCTGACCTGGAGGCGCTGGACGAGTTCGGACGCGGTGAGGCTGCCCGCGTCGGCGATGAAGAGACAGGTCAGCACCCGAGCCGTCATCCTCGGAAGGCCCTGCTGCATCAGGAGGGTGGTGAACGCCTCCTCGTACGCACGCACGGCCTCGTCGTCACGCCCGTCGGCCGGCACCGGCGCCCCCTGCCCTCGGGGCTGGGCGTGCTTGCGCCGGTGGGCGCGGCGTTCGGTGGCGCGGTGGGCCGCGTCGGCACGGTAGGCGGCGGGGCCGCCGTTGCGCATCACCTCACGCGTGATCGTCGAGGTGGGGCGGTCGAGCCGCCGGGCGATCTCCGCATAGGCGAGGTCGTCGGCCAGCCCCAGTGCGATCTGCTGGCGTTCCTGCTGGGTGAGTCTGCCTCCCGGCATCGCGGCCCCCTTCGTCGTCCGTGGTGGCACCAACGTAGCGTTCACCGTCACCTCAATGCAACGGGCTGCCGCCTCGTCATTGCGTTAGCCGCAAATCCATTGCAACGAAATCCGCACTCCGACCTGCAATTAAGGGAGTTGGACGCAAAAATCTCGTTGCCACATCCTCGAACGCAACGTAGCTTTTCCGTTGTAAGAAACAAAGAACGCACACGAGGAGAGCACCATGCAGAAGTTCGACACCCCCACCACCATCTCCGCCCTGGTGGACATCGCCGCCGGCCGCATCCAGGTCATCGCCGCCGACCGGACCGACACCACCGTCACCGTCCTGCCCGCCGACGCCTCCAAGGGCCGCGACGTGAAGGCGGCCGAGCAGACCACGGCCGAATACGCCGACGGCACCCTGCGGATCAACGCCCCGGCAGAGAAGAACCAGATCCTCGGCGCATCCGGATCCATCGAGGTGACCGTCCAACTGCCCGCCGGCTCCCGCATCGAGACGAAGTCGGCGAGCGCCGAGTTCCGCGGCGTAGGACGGCTCGGCGACGTCACCTGCGAGGGCGCGCACGGCACGGTCAGGATCGACGAGGCCGCGAACGTGCACATCACCGCCCACGCCGCCGACATCACGGTCGGCCGCCTCACCGGCGCCGCGGAGATCAGCACCCAGCAGGGCAGCATCCACATCACCGAGGCCACCTCCGGCACGCTCGTGCTGCGCACCCGGACGGGCGACGTGACGGTCGGCGCAGCCCGCGGAGTCTCCGCCGCGCTGGACGCCGGCACCGGCTACGGCCGGATCGACAACACCCTGAAGAACACCGAAGGCGCCACGGCCGGGCTGAACATCCGGGCAACCACCGACCACGGCGACATCACCGCCCACAGCCTGTAAGGCCCTCGCCGGGGCCTTCGAAGAGCCGTACCAAGCACGCGCCCCACACGCACACGACCAGGAGAACCACATGACGAAGAACAGCCCTTCCTCGACCGGTTCGACGTGGACCGGCATGGTGCCGGTCGACGACACGGCCCTGGCCGTGACGGACACCGGCGGCTCCGGAATCCCCGTGATCTACCTCAACGGCCAGTTCGCCACCCAGGGCTACTGGCGGCGGGTCATCGCCGAACTGGGCCCGCAGTGGCGGCACATCACCTACGACGAGCGGGCCCGCGGCAAGAAGTCGAAGCGCTCCGCGGACTACTCCTTCGAGGCCGCAGTCCGGGACGTAGACGCCGTACTCGCGGCCAGAGGTATCGACCAGGCGCTCGTGGTCGGCTGGTCCTACGGGGCGTTCGTCGCAGCACACTGGGCCGCCCGCAACCCCGACCGCACCCTGGGCGTCGTCATGGTCGAAGGCGCCCAGCCGCACGACTGGCTGGACGAGGCCATGGAACAGCGCATCCGCAAGACCTTCCGCCGGCTGAACCTCTTCATGCCACTGCTGCGCCCGACGGGCCTGACGCCGCGCATGAACGCCACCGAGATGGCGGACTGCAACATCGAACTCGGCAAGCTCGCCCGCGAGCGCGAACTGGGCCCCGTACTGGACAGCATCAGCGTCCCGGCGCGCTACGTGGTCGCGTCGGGCAACTCCCTCGGAAGCAAGGGCGACGAACAGGAACTCATCCGCGCCAGCCTCGACGGCGTGGTCGCCCGCAACACACACATCAAGATCAGCGCGAAGGTCACCAGCAACCACGACGCGATCCTGAAGAAGGACTTCCTGGCCGTCGCCGAGGCGGTACGCGAGGTCGCCGGCCTTGGCCAGGGGCCGCGGTGAAGGGACGGGGACGGTTTCCGAGCCCATCTGGTGGAGGAGGCCAAGGGCGACCTTGCCCGGGGTGGGGAGCGCAGCGGCTCGGCTTCGAGCACCGCTCCCCCGGGTGGGACCGCCCCGGGGGGAGCGCGGCTGGCGAACTGCGGCAGCGCATCACAGCTGGATCATCCCCGCAGGTGCGGGGAGCACAACACCGCGGTGATGTCGATCCACTTGCCCTCGGGACCATCCCCACGGATGCAGGGAGCACCTCCGCCTGACCAAGGGGGTGATGCTGGCCTGGGGACCAACCCCGCGGGTGCGGGGAGCACGGTGTCGCGCCCGCCTGACGTCGACACCGCCCGGGACCATCCCCGCGGGTGCGGGGAGCACCTCCTCGTCGAAGGTCCGGCTTACGAGGTTCAGGGACCAACCCTGCGGGTGCGGGGAGCACCAGCCTGAGCTGGAGGGCTGGGAGCAGGCCGAGGGACCATCCCCGCGGGCGCGGGGAGCACGGCTTGAGCTGAGGGTGTCGGCCACGGTCGAGGGGACCATCCCCGCGGGTGCGGGGAGCACGGCGAGGGTGGAGCTGCTCATGTTCGGTCCTCGGGACCATCCCCGCGGGTGCGGGGAGCACTCGGTCGCGGCGGCCGGGACACCCTGGGTGGAGGGACCATCCCCGCGGGTGCGGGGAGCACAGGTTGCACCACATCCGTCGCCCTCGTATGCGGGGACCATCCCCGCAGGTGCGGGGAGCACACCCCGCAGGCAGCCCCCGTATGGGTATCGCTGGGACCATCCCCGCGGGTGCGGGGAGCACTTCGCGTCGTACAACACCATTGGCACGAAGGAGGGACCATCCCCGCGGGTGCGGGGAGCACTGTTCGTGCCTCAGACCCTCGGGAACGTCGTCGGGACCATCCCCGCGAGTGCGGGGAGCACGCTTCGGTGTAGCGGGCGGCGTGTACGGATCCGGGACCATCCCCGCGGGTGCGGGGAGCACCGCACGGGGACTGCCTGTGTCTGATCGCCCGCGGGACCATCCCCGCGGGTGCGGGGAGCACCAGTCCTCGACCTCTTCGTAGTCGATGGTGTGGGGACCATCCCCGCGGGTGCGGGGAGCACTACTACGAAGCCAACGTCACCAAGAGCCTCGAGGGACCATCCCCGCGGGTGCGGGGAGCACGACCCGGCCTACCGCAACTCCGGTCGAGTCCAGGGACCATCCCCGCGGGTGCGGGGAGCACGGAAAGCGGAATGGCCGATACAGCACGTGCAGGGGACCATCCCCGCGGGTGCGGGGAGCACTCCCGGCCGGCCTGTCCACCCAATCCGTTTCTGGGACCATCCCCGCGGGTGCGGGGAGCACGACCAGCGCCAGGCAACGGCGTTGCCGTACGCGGGACCATCCCCGCGGGTGCGGGGAGCACGACCAGCGCCAGGCAACGGCGTTGCCGTACGCGGGACCATCCCCGCGGGTGCGGGGAGCACGACCAGCGCCAGGCAACGGCGTTGCCGTACGCGGGACCATCCCCGCGGGTGCGGGGAGCACTCGGGGTACTCAGGGGCGTGGACGAGGCCCATGGGACCATCCCCGCGGGTGCGGGGAGCACCATCGTCGGTGTGATTGGTGCGGCCGTCGGTGGGGACCATCCCCGCGGGTGCGGGGAGCACGCGGATGCTCCGCCCCGCGCCGTCTCCGGCGCGGGACCATCCCCGCGGGTGCGGGGAGCACGTGAACCCTTCGTGCAGGTCCACCCGCCACCCGGGACCATCCCCGCGGGTGCGGGGAGCACGCTACTGGCCGTTGGCGGCGGGGAACCGCACGGGGACCATCCCCGCGGGTGCGGGGAGCACACGGGGATGGACGGTAGCGGGGGATCGGGTGAGGGACCATCCCCGCGGGTGCGGGGAGCACCCCACGATCGCGACGGCCCCCATGATGAAAATGGGACCATCCCCGCGGGTGCGGGGAGCACTCGCTTCACTTCTCGGGCAACTGCCTTGGAGCGGGACCATCCCCGCGGGTGCGGGGAGCACCGGTGCCGAGCACGGATGTACCGGGGACGCTGGGGACCATCCCCGCGGGTGCGGGGAGCACCGGTGCCGAGCACGGATGTACCGGGGACGCTGGGGACCATCCCCGCGGGTGCGGGGAGCACGACACACGATTCGGAAAGGAGTACTACGCCGTGGGACCATCCCCGCGGGTGCGGGGAGCACGACGCCTACCAGCGGGCGGAGCGGGAAGCCCGGGGACCATCCCCGCGGGTGCGGGGAGCACTCTCCGTGACCTGCAGTTTTACGAGGGGAACGAACGGTTCCTTACCACTTTCACCGAATCCGACAATTCTCCGTAACCCCGCATCGACGACATTCACCCCCTCCCGAACCGACGCCTCTTCGACGCCCTGCTCCAGCCAGGTTTCGCGCCGTCGGGCTGCTTCTGCCTCGACTCCGCGTCCACGCCCGGCCGGCACATCAGTGTCAGGCCCTCATGATCGAGTGGGTGCCACTTGTGATCGTGCGTCCGGAAGGTGAAACCCTGTTCATTGTTGGTCGTGTGGGCCAACAGCGCGCGGCCTTGGTCCGCATACTCCTGAACTTCGGCCCACAGAACGTCGCGGACCCTCGCCGACGGATTGCCGATGAACACGCCTGCGGAGATCTCCAGGAGCCAGCGCGTGAGGAACCCCCGTAAGCCGGCGGGACAGTTGGTCAGCACGATCACTGTCACCAGAGCAACGCCCCGCCCTCGCCCATCCCCGCATCCGACTCCCCGTAGTTACGACCTGCCGCTACTACACGGCCGCCGTCACTCTGGAGCGTGACAACATCACGGTCGTTGGACATCGCTTCGTCCGTGTCGCCCTGGAGAAGCAGACCCTTGATGTCGTCGACACAACGGTCGAGCAAAGAAAGCTCGTTGATGCGATCGCGCAATGCCCGTCTGGTGCGGGACGCAATATCCTCTTCACCCTCCGCAGCCACATCGAATGCCAGCGGGATGCCGACTTCCGTCTTGTACAAGTCGGCGATGTCGAGCACGAAGGACAGCTCGTGGCCGGAGTGTACGAATCCCAGGGCCGGGCTGCAGCCGAGTGATGACACCACCGCGTGGGCGATGCCGTACATGCACTGCGCAGCGGCCGTGATTCCCTGGTTGACCGGGTCACCGGCAGAGAAGTCCCCCGGGGTGTACTTGCGGCCGCGCCACTTGATACCGGTGCGTGCCGCTTCCGCCCGGTAGCAATCCTTCACACGACGCCCTTCACAACCGAGCAGTCCCTTGCGGGTGAGTCCCGCCGGATCCTCGTCCGGGAAGCGCAACCGGTACATCGCGCGGGCGACCGACAAGCGGCTGCGGGTGTTCGCCCACTGAATCGCTTGAGCCTCTGCAAGTGCTGACGAACGCGTCAGGGCTCGGCCACCCGCGTAATAGCGCACGCCCTGCTCCCCGACCCAGGCCACGGCAGCGCCGGTCTCCCCGAGGACGCTCATCGCCTGGTGCGTGATCCGGGTCCCGGGTCCCAGCAGCAGAGTGCCTATGGTCGCCGAGGGGATGTGGGTGGTGCCTTCCGTGTCCTCTGCGGTGATGGCGTTGGCATCCCGGTGAACCGTGCAGCGTTCCAAATAGATGAACGACAGGCGGTCACCTACACGTGTGAGGTGGCGCGGAGTAAGCGCCGTGCGCTGGGAAACGGTTGCCATCGGTTCATTCCGTTCCAGCGAGCGGCGCCAACGTGAGCAGGCCGCATCCGTACGCCTTCGCCTTGCCGATTCCCCGCGTGAGGGTGCGACGCATGGCGTCGGGATCGGTTACCTCCAGCCGGCCATCGAAAGTAACCGTCACGAGGCTGACCCGGCTTCCTCGCCTGCCTTCTTCACTGCGGGACTTGTCGAAAGCCAGACCGCACCGGTCTCCAACTGTCAGTTCGTAACGGTCACCATGGTGCTCGTGGTTGTTGTACGTGGTCCCACCAGGGAGCAGGCGCTCACTTTGCGGCTTCTCGACCACTCGGAATCCTCCGCGCGTCTGACGGTCCAGGAGCCACGCCGCCTGGTGCACTGGGGTCAGGTGCGCGGTCCGTTTGCGCGGCTCGTCCGGCTTCCGCCGGATGTTGTGCACTGGGTTGGCCGTCAGCCGGAACGCCCACCGCTGTCCCTCTGCCAGTCGGTCGAGGAGCGGGGCGTAAGGCCTGGTCTGCCAGCCCGGCGTCTTCGGGTCCGCGGCGGCAGCGGGCCAGCCCGCCTGCTGCACGAGGTGCGTGAGGTCGGGACTGTCCGGGCTTACGACGTACAGCAAAACCTCGGCCCGCGCGTTCTGGTCGAGGCGCCACAGCACCCGCGGCCCGTCGGGGGAGACCGCCGCGTCCGTGGGCAGAAGTGCGGGAAACGACGCCATGACGGCTGCGTGCAGCACCTGGGGCGAGGAAAGCAGGCGGCGCGCACCCGGACGCGCCGTGTTCATACGGAAGCGGGTCAGGAACATCAGGCGCTCGCCTCCAGGGCATCGAACGGATCGTGCCGGGGCTGCTCAGCTCGCCGGAGCGCAGCATCCGGGTGAGGAACGTCCACCGTCCTGCTGACCACCGTGCGCAGCGCGTGCCGGCGGTGTTCGGCTGCGAAGCTGAGGGGCTGGTCGCGCTGGTAGTCCGCGTCGTGTTCGCCTTCGTCGACCTCGCGCAGAACAGCCAGGGACACCGTGGCCTCACGCCTGTGCCGGCGGCGGTACCAGGGCGCTGCCTGCCACGGCTCGTCCGCGAGGGCTTGATGGACGGAGTCTCCATCGTGGAGTGCGAGTTCCACCGGGTGGGCCGGCGGGCAGGAGCGTCGGCCGAGGAACGGCGGGTACACGGGGGCCCGCAGCGCGGCGTGCAGGCCGGTCAGGACGCCGGTCTCACCGGCGAGTGCGGCGACGAAGACCGCGTCGGCCAGGTAGAAGCGCTCGGAGAGTGGCATGGAAGCGCCGGTGACGCCGTGGTGCGCTGTCTGGAAATCCCTTACTCGGGTGCCTGGTTGGTCGATGCGGACGCCGAACCTTAAGGCGCCGAGCGTAGCCAGTGCCTCGTCGTCGCCCCTTTCGATGCCCGCCGCCGCCGCGAGCAGGCCGATCACGCCACTCTTGGTCGGTGCAGACTCGGTCGTGCGGCGTGCGAAGCGGGCGGACGCACCCCAGGACTGCAGGGGGCCTGCCAGCCGCAGCGTCAGCACGCTCATGCGGACTTCTCCATGCGCTCGGAAACGGCCTGCCCCACCGACGTGACGAGTTCGGTGATGCTGACCGACTCTGTCCCGATGCCCGCGAGCCTCTGGGTGTTCGGGCCCACGCGGAGCACCCACGTGAGGGTGGAGCCCTCGTCGCCGTATGCCCGCTCGATGTCGGGGATGTACTCCGCCAGGCGCGCGGAGGCCTCGGACACATGTCCGCCGAGGTCGCCGCGGACGGGCTCCTCGAAAGCCGCGACGAAGCTGATGGGCCGGGTGGTCCGGAGTTTGACGACGACGGCGTCGGGGAGCGTGTGATGGCCGAATGTGTTGATCTTGCCGGTGGGCAGAGACTCGATGAAACCCTGGACGAATGCTTCGACTGCACGGCGCACGGGGGTGGTTCGGGATTCGTCGTCCCGAAGTCCCTCCCCCAGGTTGGCCGCCAGCTGGTGAACGCCGAGGGCCGCGTAGCGGTAGAGCGTCGCCGAGTTGAAGTCGACGGTGCCGATCATTCCGGCTCCCGGCTCGGCGTCGGTGTTGCGGTCGTCGACGGCCGTGTAGTAGTCGGACTCGGTATCAACACGGTGGACGCTGATGGCGTGGGCCACCTGAACCGCCGCGTCCACGTTGAAGTCGGTCGAGTCCGCGACCATACGGCCGAACAACGCGATGTCCACCGAGTGGCGGGTGTCGGCGATCTGCTTGACCTGGGCCTTGTTGTCCTTGTCCTTCAGGAACGTCTTGATGTCGGCGGCTCCCGCGACAGCGAGCCGGGCCAGTCCGTCGAGCTGACTCGCGCTGAGGAAGACCAGGTACTTGGCCTGGGGCGCCGGCTCCTTCGTCTCCTCGTCGCCCTCGTCCCCTCCAGCCGCTCCCTTCTTCGCGGAGCCCTTCCGCGTGGGGGTCTCGATCTTGAGGCCTGTGGCGGCGATGACCTCGGCGGCCAGCTCCAGCGCTTCGGTCTCCGTCACAGAGGGGTCGTGCTCGCGAACGCGGTCGGCCAGGACCTCGACGACCTTCTTGGTCCGCACACCGAGCTCGCTCGGTTCGAGGAGGCTCTCGGCCCCGAAGTAGTCCCGGGTGGCCTTCTTCCACGCCTGGCTGGAGACCCGGGCCCGGGGCACTCCTCCATAGATCGCGGATTTCGGGGAGCCCGTGTCGTCCCGGTTCAGATTGCTCGGAGGAACGGTCTGCAGAGCGTGCACGTCGATGTAGAAGCGACTCACGAGGCGTCCTTGTCGTTCTGGCTGGTGTCAGCTGGATCGGTGCCGTGGCATCGGCTCGGTGTGGGTGCGGGTGGAGGCGTAAGGGTTGGCAGCGTCCGGTCGGAACAGCCGTTCGGACGTACCGGATCGTGTCCGGTCGGGCAGTTCCGGCGTCGTCCGGTGCCGCCCGATCTCGCGGTCCCGTGGCGAGGGCCGTCTGTTGCCCGCACGGGCTGGGGCCTTACCTACAGATCCCGCAGGGTTTCGCTGCTTCCGCTTCCGTCCTCGCCCTTCCCGCCCCCGTCGTGCCAGGCGTGGAACGACCGCCCCCATTCCCTGCGTACGTCATCCGGGCCGCCCGGCCGCTGCCATTCGTAGAGCTGTCCGGCGAGCAGCGCGTAGTCGAGCGGGAGCTGCTCACGGCGCAGCAGCAGGACGATGTCTCGCAGCCGCTGCGCGAGGGTCGGCAGATCCGGCGCCGATCCGACCCTGACCAGCCGCTTGCGCAACGGCTCGTCGATCTCCCCCGGCTTCATCATGCGACGCACGGCGGCACCCACCCCGCGCGGCTTCCCGCGGCTGTCCAGCTGATGCATCCTCGCGTCGCGGCGGGACTGCTGATGCAGCGCCCACAGCGTGAGAGCCGCGTGGAGCGCCTCTTCTGCGCGGACCAGTTCCTTTTCGCTCAACTCACGGGCGCCCTTGAACGGTTCATGCAATGGGGAGGTGTCGACGAGGTTCCACAGGTCGGGGAGGCGTCCCGCCTCCTGACCGGCACCTCTGCGGAGCCTGGCGAGAGCCGCCACCGCGTTCGACTCATCGGCCAGGTAGCCGCGTTGGTACGCAGCGACTCGTTCACCGGCGAGTTGTTCTACGCGTCGGCGAGGTGTGGACGGAGCAGTGGTCGTCGTCATGCGTGCCCCTTCGTGGCGGTCGCGGCAACTGCTGGTGCGCTATCGGCGCTCAACAGCTCGTCGGAGGGCCGGGAGTGGTCCAGGCCCTTGTCCAGGCGACGGCGGAACCATCGGTTGGCGAGACTGGAGTTGAGCCACTCGGTGCCGCCCTTGACCGCGATGATCCGGCCCTGCCAGGCGGCATCCCCGGCTTGGTCGATGAGGCGGTCGCCCAGGCGGCCCACGGTCCGATGCACCTGCCGCTGCCACTCGGACCGCAGTTCGTACGGGTCCCCGCTGCCGTCCAAGGCGGCGAGCCAGGCGCGGTAGTGGGTGCCCAGCACGGCGAATCCGGAGTCGCGTGCCGCGGCCCGGGGCCCCTCGCTCTCCGTGCCTGCGGCACGGGCGAGGTTCGTAGCAAGATCGCCGAGCGAGGTGACTGCGTCGTCGGCGTCCGTCGCGGCGCTGATCGCCTGTTCGGCGAACTCACGCTTGCGCTGATGGAGCAGGACCACCGCCATGGACACGTGATCGTCGACGACTTCGTCGATCACCGACTGCTGCGTCCCGTACTGGGCACCGATGATCCGCGCCCTGACCAGGAACCCCGGCTCCAGCTCGCCATCCGTCACCAGCCGGGAGATCCACTCGAAGACCCTGGGCGGCAGGTAGGAGGCAGCGTCTGCCCCCTGTGTCGCTTCGCTCCGGCCGGCGATCAGGGAGCCGATCCCCCGCCAGGCGGACCGGGCGGGATCGTGCTCGCGGGGCATGTAGACGACCGGCTCACCATGCTTCTTCTCCTGGGCCTTGCTACGGCGCCAGGCGGTCATCGGCTCGCAGCCGTGCATGTTGCGGGCGGTGAGCGGATCGCCGTACCCCAGGACCACGCCGTGTACACCCTCGCCGTCCGCATGCAGGAGGAGCCGCCGGGTCTGCCAGGTGTAGAGGTCACGGACACCCGTCGGTCGGCGTAAGGGCCCCGCTCCCGGCCCGCAGGGCTCGCGACGCCAGGCGGGACGGTCGTCGCCTCCCTCCCATTCACTCAGGCCGGGAGTGTCCGAAGGGGCCACCAGGTTGAGCAACAGCGTTTCCCGCAAGGTGCGTCCCTCCGCGAGGACGCCTCCGAGGTTGCCGGCCCAGCCGACCCCGAGTGGGTAGACCCGACCGCCCTTGACCCGGTCGTCGCCCACGACGCCGGTCTTGATGCCGGACGTGTCGTACGCGTGCGCGTGGATGACCCAGCGGGCAGCCTCCGCGTACGTCAGCCGGTCGACGGCGGGCATCCGCGAGCTGAAGAAGGGTGCCCCATTGGGGACGTCGGCCACGATGCGGTTGAGGGAGAAGACCTCCCCCTTCGCCGTGTGCAGGCCGGCGACCTGGAAGAACGGCGCCTTTTCGTCGAAGAGGGCGAACCGGTCCCGGTGTTCATCGAGGTAGCGCTCCACTGGAGCGAGACAGTCGTCATCGGCCCAGAGCTCCGCCCAGTGCTCGACGTCGCGCGGCCCGTCGAGCGCGTCATGCACCACGGCGAGCAACAGCCGTATCAGCGAGAACTCCTGGGTGGGCAGGTCCCCGACGAGTCTGCGCAGGCTGCCGGCCTGGGCGAAGACCTGCCGCAGAGACAGCTCGTCCTGGGCACCATCCTGCCGCAGCACCGGAATCCAGGGCTGCGTGGTGAGGTCGAACGACAGCACGGGCGCTGCCACTTCATCCAATTCAGACACGGGTCACCTCAAGGCCGTCGCTCTCGCTGTAGCTCAGGGAAAAGCCTGCCAGGTGGGTCTGACAATCCTCGTCGAGCGCCAGAATCAGCTGGCCGGAGAGCCAGTGGCTTTCCTTCACCTGCCAGGCGGGAACGTACAGTTCCTCCAGCTCGGCGATGGCACGGTCCATGACATCGGCATAGGAGAACTGGATCGGCAACCTCAGCCCACAACTCGCGGCCGCCCGCGCCGCGCGCAGGGGCGGGGGCTGGTCACGGGGCAGGTCCAGTCCCGCAAGCGGGTTGCCATGACGGTCGGGGGCCAACCACGGAACCGTCGCCAGCGACCCGTCAGCACGTCGCTGCACCACCACGACTTCGAGGCTCTCCCTGCTGTCACGGACCTGAGCCCGCCCGGCCCGGGTGTCGTCCGCATCGCCCACCCCGGCCGCGACCCATCCGAACAGCGGCCTGCCCGCCGCTCCCACCTTCCCCAGCCGGAACACAGCCGCACGCTCCGCCTGATCGGCACGGTGCCGCTCGTACCGTGCGCGCGCCTCGGTCATCACGTCCGACCAGCCCGCCGGCCCGTCAGGGCCATCGGCGTACGCGGCCTGGACGAGGGGACTGATGTCGTCGGGCAGCCGTACGGGACGGGCGCCCGCCTGCTCGAAATAAGGCAGGAGCGCGGCGGCGGACCGCAGGAGCGCGTACGCGCCGTAGACGGCAACTGATCCCCGTACCGGCATGGGCACTTCAGCCTCCCAGTCGACACCGGTGACCAGACAACGAGCCCGGCGCAACCGCTCGGGGCGGTCCCGCTGGGCTTCGCCGCGCGCATGCCTGTGGAGACGCCCCATGCGCTGGAGCAGGAGGTCGACCGGGCAGAGGTCGGTGACGAGCAGATCGAAGTCGACATCGAGGGACTGCTCGGCCACCTGGCTGGCCACGACGATGTGCGGCCCCGCCGGACGACCGCGCGCCGTGCCGGGAGGACCGAAGCGCTTCAGGAGATCCGCGTCCTTCGCCGCCCGGTCGACGTCGATGAAGCACGAGTGGGCGACCGTCACGTGCTCGTCGCCGAACCTGTCCCGGAGCGCCTTGGCGGTCTCCAGCACCCGCTTGACCGTGTTGCGTACGACGAGCGCACAGCCACCGCCGTCCAGCTCGTCGGCGAGCCGCCCGACGAGGAGGTCGATGCCGTCGTCGATCCGTTCCAGTACGACGTCCGTTCCGCGGCCGGACGCCTCGGGCTGCCGCATGACCGGCGATCCACCGTGGCTCACCGCGGTCAGCAGCGGATAGGCGGTGGCCCCGCCCACCGCGTCGAGCGCTGCCTCGAACGCGGCCTCGCTGTCGGGGCCTCCTCCGTCACGGCCGGCGTACGCCTCGACCAGTTCGCGGCGCCTGCCCGCAGGAAGGGTCGCCGACAGCACCACGACAGGCACCCGGTACGCGCCGAGCCACGCCAGCACGCGGTCGAGATACACGCTCATGTACGTGTCGTAGGCATGCGCTTCGTCGATGACCACGACTTTGCCCGCAGCTGCGAGGTGGCGCATCGCCAGGTGACGGCTCTTGAGGCCCGCGAAGAGCAGTTGGTCGATGGTTCCGGCAACGAAGGAGGCCAGCATGGCCTTCTTACGTCCACGCAGCCAGGCGTGGGCGACGAGTTCGGCGGGAGCGGCGTGCGTCGTGTCGCTCGGGCGCCAGCGCGGTGCGTCCGGTGCGTCGAGGTCGACGGCGGCGATCCGCTGGCCACTGTCACGCATCAGCTCGGCAAAGTCCTCGTTCAGTGCGGACTTCGAGTGGGCGAGCAGCACGGTTTGCTCAGCGCCCTGAGCGGAGGGGAGCCGTCTGATCCACTCCAGAAGACGCGGAAACATGGCGTTACCGGTGGCCATGGTGGGAAGCGCGAAGAACACGCCACCGGCCCCGGAGCGGGCGGCGAAGATCTCGGCAACCGCGAGGGCGGCCTCGGTCTTGCCTTCCCCCATAGGTGCCTCGATCACCATCAGACCGGGCTCATCCATGGAACGTGCCAGTTCGACGGCCGCCTCCTGCACCGGCCGCGTCTTCGCACCCTCCGGGAGGCCGAAGCGCGAGGCGATGAGCTGCTGAGCGTCCTCTGCGGGCTCGGCCGGCTGCCACGGCGCGGGAAGGTCGAGCCCGCGCCAGGCCGCGGTTACGCGATCCTCGCTGCTGCGGGCGGCGTCCTGCGGAAAGTACGGAAAGAGATCGGCATTGCTGGCGATCCAGTCGGCGACGATCACGAGGGAGGTGAGCAGCACCTGCACGGTCTGCGGCAGCTGCACCGACCCCCACACGGCCAACCGGTCTCGTACGCCGTACTCGTCCGCACACGCATCGAGGAGTTCGCCCTGCACGCGCCGCCACACGCGCTCGCCGGGCCCAGGGGTGCGCAGCAGGTGCCCGTGCTTGTACAGAGCGGCGATCTGCCCGTGCTCCGGCGGCACGCCGTGGTGCCCGCCGACGACGACCGTGACCTGCCCGGTCTGCTTGACCGTCCAGCCGTGCCGCTTCTGCAGCCACTCTCCCAGGAGAACCTGGCCCGCGAGCCCGTGCGGCGCGAGCCTGCGGTCCGACCCGATGGCCTTGGCCGAGCGCATCGCCAGCCCCTGGTCACGCATGCGATCCGCGAGCGGATCGACCTGACACGCGAAGGCGGGTGTCGCCTTCCCGATGTCGTGCACACCCGCCAGCCATACGGCGAGCCTCCGCCCGTCCCGCTGACCGTCGGGGAGCGCCGATCCGACCAACTCCCTTACGCTTGCGGGCAACCACGTGTCCCACAGCAACCCGGCGACTGCGGCACTGTCCTCCATGTGGCGCCACAGCGGCAGCCATCCGTCGGAGTCCCAGTCGTGTTTGGCCCACACCGCGCGGACTGGGCCGGTGAGTCTGGCCTGGAGTCCGGAGCGGGTGTCTCGCTCGGTCGTCATGCCAGATGAATACAGGGAGATGGCGACGCGAGATGTTGATACGACGAAACTTGTGGAATTTCAGGGGACGTTGAGGCGAAGGTGTATCGGTAGAGAGATTCAGGCCCTATAGTCACCTCTTCACGTCGAGGCCCCTTTGCCGGATTAGAGAGCACTTAACCGCTATGTCGGACTTCACGCAAGTGGTAGAAAACCGCACTCCCCCGCCGTGAAACCGCAGGTCACGCAGACTGCTCCCCGCACCCGCGGGGATGGTCCCCGTCCTTGCGCCACCGGATCTTGATGAAGCGCCTGCTCCCCGCACCCGCGGGGATGGTCCCTCCCGCTCGATCCGCAGTTCCCGGGCCAGGCTCTGCTCCCCGCACCCGCGGGGATGGTCCCTTCCCGGCCTGCTGGAGTGCCTGCGGCATCCGCTGCTCCCCGCACCCGCGGGGATGGTCCCTCGTTCAAGGGCGCGTCGGCTGTCGCGAGCCGCTGCTCCCCGCACCCGCGGGGATGGTCCCCTGCTTGCGCAGCGCACCGACCAGACCGACCGCTGCTCCCCGCACCCGCGGGGATGGTCCCGGCTACACCGGGATCAAGCGCGGCGACGTCGTCTGCTCCCCGCACCCGCGGGGATGGTCCCGATTCCGGATCACGCACCTCATGCAAGGCCTTCTGCTCCCCGCACCCGCGGGGATGGTCCCGACACGCTCCTCGGCCACCGGAAAACGTGCACCTGCTCCCCGCACCCGCGGGGATGGTCCCACGGACCCGAGGACGCTGCCCACGTTGCCGATCTGCTCCCCGCACCCGCGGGGATGGTCCCACGAGGACCTGGCCGGCCTCCGGGTCCTGGTCCTGCTCCCCGCACCCGCGGGGATGGTCCCCCGAGGCGGCCGGCCGGTGCGTCCTTGATCGCTGCTCCCCGCACCCGCGGGGATGGTCCCACCCCTTCGCATGACGAAGGGAGACCTCTGGCCTGCTCCCCGCACCCGCGGGGATGGTCCTCACCTTGGGCTGCTGTGCGAGAGCAGGACTGCTCCCCGCACCCGCGGGGATGGTCCCACGTGCAGCTCGGTGAAGAGTTCCCCGAAGGACTGCTCCCCGCACCCGCGGGGATGGTCCCGGACAGATCTACAAAGGGGCCACCGCATGAGTCTGCTCCCCGCACCCGCGGGGATGGTCCCCCTTGATGCCTACCTTTTGAGCCCTTGATGGCCTGCTCCCCGCACCCGCGGGGATGGTCCCCCCGTGCAGTACCAGAACGGTCAGTACCCGATCTGCTCCCCGCACCCGCGGGGATGGTCCCTTTTCACACCAAGTAACGTGATCTTGCTCCGCCTGCTCCCCGCACCCGCGGGGATGGTCCCTTGACGAGGCCGACGGCTTCGACGTCGTCCATCTGCTCCCCGCACCCGCAGGGATGGTCCCAGTACGACGGCCGCCGCGCGGAGGCGGAGGCGCTGCTCCCCGCACCCGCGGGGATGGTCCTCGCGCTGCCGATCGACAGTGCCTTGTCAAGATCTGCTCCCCGCACCCGTGGGGATGGTCCCGCCAGGGCGGTGTCGCCGGGTGTTGACCAGGGCTGCTCCCCGCACCCGCGGGGATGGCCCCGACACGACGAACAAGCCGATCATTGGCCCGTTCTGCTCCTCGCACCCGCGGGGATGGTCCCGTGCCGGTCGGCATGTTCGAGGACATCGAAGACTGCTCCCCGCACCCGCGGGGATGGTCCCTTCAGTCTGACCGCAGGGTGCGCACGTGGTGCCTGCTCCCCGCATCCGCGGGGATGGTCCCCAGTACATGAACTCGGCGGCCAGGTGCTTGTCCTGCTCCCCGCACCCGCGGGGATGGTCCCTTCAGTCTGACCGCAGGGTGCGCACGTGGTGCCTGCTCCCCGCATCCGCGGGGATGGTCCCCAGTACATGAACTCGGCGGCCAGGTGCTTGTCCTGCTCCCCGCACCCGCGGGGATGGTCCCCGCCCATACCGGAGTGCCACCGTGCCGTTTCTTCTGCTCCCCGCACCTGCGGGGATGGCCCTCCTCTGCCCAATCGGACCGCAGCATTCCTCGCCGCGGGCGCGGCGCTGCCCCGCGTCGCGCTGTCGCCGAGCAAGCCTGTCGACATCGGCTGGCACACCTGGATCCTCCACACCGTTGAATACGCTGCGTTCTGCGACCACGTCGCCGGCCGGTTCATCCACCACGTCCCGATCCCCGAGGCCGAGCGCAACGAGCGTGGCCTTGAGGCGGAACGGCGGCGGACCCTCGACGCGCCAGGATGGGTGAGTGCTCCCAGTGCCACGCGGGCTGCACCGACAGCCCCAAAGGCGGCAAGAAGTAGCACCAGTTCCCCGTAGTCAGGCCGCCCAGGTTCGATACCGGGCGGCTGACCCCATGAACGGAGCGGCATGACCGAGGCCCAGGCGTGGGACACCTACTCGAAGCAGAAGCCCGAGCGCCGCCCCACCAACGCAGCGGGCGAAACCACCTGGTTCAACTGGACCCAGTACCCGGACCACGGCCCCGGCGCCGAGCTCCTCGGCGTGGGTCCGGGCGCGTCGGTCCTCGACCTGGGCTGCGGCAAGGGCGGCAACCTCGCCCACCTCGCCACGCTCGGTGCCCGCGCTGTCGGTGTCGACGTCTCGCTCGCACAGGTCAAGGCTGCAGAATCCCGCTGGCGCCACACCGGCATGACTCTCCACCGCACGGGGGCCATCCGGTTCCTCAAAGAGAGCGGCGAGCGCTTCGATGCCGTGTTCTCCGTGTTCGGGGCCGCCTGGTTCACCGATCCGACCGCTCTGCTGCCCGCGATCCGCCAACGACTGCGGCCGGGCGGAGTCCTCGCCATTTCTCAACGGCCCCCGATCGAGGGCTGCTACGGCTGCCAGGCCTCGTACATCAACCGGTCCGAGGACGAGGACCCGCTTGTCGTGAAACGCTGGGACCACGAGCCGGACCGCTGGGTGGAGATCCTCGCCGAGCACGGCTTCACCGCGGCAACCGCACGCATCCTGCCGGCACCGCCCGGCCACCGGAAGATCGGCACCCTGCTGGTCCGCGCCCACGGGTAGGCCGACGTGCCCGGTCAGCGCGGCCGGCGTGAATCCAGAGCAAGCGCCTTGAGCGTTCCTCTGGTCGTGGCGATCACCTCTCCGGCGCCCAGGTCTCGAAGGGCGCTGATCCTCTGCGCGTGGGGCGCCCTCTCCACGACCTGTCCGTCCGGTCGCAGGCGGAAGAGCGCGCCCTCACTGGCCACGACAAATCCGCCACCGGCTCGCACCACACCGCTCGCCAGCGGCTGCCCGACATCCACCCGCCACAGCGCCGATCCGGCATCGGGGTCCACGGCCGAGTAGCCGGCGCGCAGCTCCCGCAACCACACAGACCCACCGACGAACTCCGCAGCCTGGCCAACCAAATCGACGTCGTGCCGGACGAGCTCATCAACGGCGCCGGACGACAGGTCAAGAGCTATCAGGGACCGAGGACCGCAACGCGCGAGACAGCGATCAGGGCTGACGGGGGTGAACACCGGGCGAAGCTCGTCGCCGATCAACGGCTCGGGCAACTGCCACCGAGCCATCTCGCCGCCGTCGCGTGGATCCATCAGCCATGCATCAGAACCATGGCCCAGCAGCACACCACCACCCCATGTCAGTGGCAGCGCCGCCCGCACAGACGCCGGCGTCTGCCACAGAGGCCGCCCGTCCCAGAGATCGAACGCGGCCAGGGGCGTATAGCCTCGCCAGCCGCCTACGAGAACGGTGTCGCCGACAGCGACAACATGCCCGGAGAAGCGGGGTAGGTCGATATGCCACAACTCTGCCCCCGTCCTGAGGTCGAGACAGACCAGCTGGTCGGGAGACTGCGGCAGGACCAGGCAACGGCCGTCGGCCACCACGAGGTCGCGCGGCCATGTACCCATGGGGACATCCCAGCGAACGGATCCGTCTTCGCGGTCGAGGCACACAAGGCGGGTGCGACGCTCGTGCACAACAACGCATTCCTCCGTCGCGAGGAACAACGAAGAAGAACCCCTTTGATGGAGCACTCGCTCCCACCGTGTCTCCCTGATCATTCGCCGAGTTGACCAGCCGGGCCTCTATCACCGCAAACCCATTGCTCGCCCTGGTTACAGGCGACGAGCCCATGCGCCCGAAGCGGGAGTCCACGTCGCTCTGCGGAGCCAATTTGCCGCCCGCATCACCCCACAGGCCGCCCCGGCGCTCCGCCTGGCGCCGTTTCCGCCCACACCGTCTTTCCCGGCCCCACCCGGTCTTTCACCCCCCAGCGGGCGGCGATCGCCTCGACGATGAGGAGGCCCCGGCCTCCGTCTGCCTCCGCGTCGGGTTGCGACACGGAGGCGGTGTCCGGGCGGGCCTCGTGGGTGTCGGAGATCTCGACGCGTACGACACCGGTCGTGTACGCGTACGAGAGCCGCAGCTCGAAGTCGCGGCCCGGTACCCGTCCGTGCAGGACCGAATTCGCCGCGAGTTCCGCGACGAGGAGGGCCACGGTGTCGGAGAGCGGAGTGCTGTAGGGAATCCCCCAGACGTCGAGCTTCCATACGGCAAGGCGCCGAGCGAGGGTCGCGCCCAGGCGGGTGGCTGAGCACCTCTGAACGAACACACTTACGGTTACGGGAGGTTGGGCTTGCAGTGCTGTCATGCGCCAAGCGTTCCGCCTCGACCCTTGCTTCCATCAGGAACGCCGCCCATACAGAACCGCCTGTATGGGTTGACGCTCTGGACGGGGCGGGTAACCGTCCGTGATCATTGTCGAGTTGATCGATGCGCGGAGGACGGGGCGACGATGACGGCGAACCACGAGAGCACTACGGCGGGCAGCGAACCCGAGCTGTCCGACGGACTCAAGACTTTCGGTGCAGTCATAAAGGCCCTGCGCGAGGCCGCCGGCCTCACCCAGGAAGAGTTCGCGCCCCGCGTCCAGTACTCGCCCGCCTACATCGCCAAGATCGAGCAGGGCAAGAGATTCCCGCCCGAGAACCTCCCGGAGCGCGCATCCGAGGCCTTGGGGGCGGTAGCGGGCAAGGTCCTCGCCGCTGCCGCGCGAAGTCTGCGAAGGAGGGCCGGTCTGGCCTCCTGGTTCCAGCAGTGGGCGGGGATCGAAGAGGAAGCGATCACGCTGTACGCGTACGAGTGCCGCGGGGTCCCGGGGCTGCTCCAGACCGAGGGGTACATCCGGGCCGTCTTCGACCGGCGGCTCCCACCACTCGCGGAGGATCAGTTCGAACAGCAGGTGGCCGCGCGCCTGGCGCGACAGGACCTTCTACCCGAACGCCCCAACAGCTCATTCTCTTTCCTCATCGAACAAGCAGTCATTGAACGCCAGTTAGGGGGTACTCAAGTCACGTCCACGCTCATCGACAACCTGTTGACGCAGGGCGGACGCCGCAACGTCGAGGTACTCGTCATGCCGCTCAGGCAGCCGGATCACTCCGGCATCGACGGGCAGATGTACCTCGCCGAGACTCCCTCGAACAGTTGGTTCGGCTACGTCGAAGGCCATGACAGCAGCACACTCCTCACTGACCCGAAAGTGGTCAGTGCCATGCTCCAGCGCTATGGCAAGATGCGCTCACAGGCGCTGAGTCACGAGGCCTCGGCGGGCCTGCTGAAGCAGATGCTAGGAGCGCTATGAGTACCGAACTGGCCTGGTTCAAGAGCAGTTACAGCGGCAGCGGCGGCGACAACTGCATCGAGGTCGCCCTGCGCCCCCACGCCGTACACGTCCGCGACTCCAAGGACACCGCCCGCCACCCGTTCACCGTCTCCGCCACCGCCTGGACGGACTTCACCGCGTACGCCTCCGCCACCGCCCGTACCGCCTGACCCGCCCCCTCAGTCCTGCAGCAGGTTCCCCCACCGCGACAGCAGGAACTTATTGAACGCCGCCGACTGAGGGCCCGCGCAGCCAGGCCACGCCGATCTCACCGGCCCGCATGAGGCTGCGCCGTTCGTCCACCGAGGCGGCGAACACCACATCGCTTCGCTCGCCAACCATGCCGATATCCTCTTCTGTATCACTACAGCCTGATTCCCAAGTTGGGGCTTTTCGCCGTTATGTCGGACTCCGTGAAAGTGGCAGAATCACGCACCCCTGGCCCGTATAACCGCAGGTCGCGCAGTCTGCTCCCCGCACGCGCGGGGATGGTCCCTTCTCGCCCACACCGGACGCCCGGTCAGCAACCTGCTCCCCGCACGCGCGGGGATGGTCCCGGAACCTTGTCGGGCCCGAGGACTTCGCGCATCTGCTCCCCGCACGCGCGGGGATGGTCCCGGGGGTCCAAACGGGCAGGGCCTGAACGGGGGCTGCTCCCCGCACGCGCGGGGATGGTCCCGGCCAGTGGAGCACCCACCCCGCGCCCGATTCCTGCTCCCCGCACGCGCGGGGATGGTCCCGGCACCCGTCCGGGCGGGGCCTGGCCGGTGAGCTGCTCCCCGCACGCGCGGGGATGGTCCCAACGTGCAGGCCCCCGTGCAGGGTGCGGGCATCTGCTCCCCGCACGCGCGGGGATGGTCCCGGGCGCGGGAGCGCGCAGGTCGCGTTCGGACACTGCTCCCCGCACGCGCGGGGATGGTCCCGAGTCGATGTCGGGCGTGTTCTGCGGGAGAGCCTGCTCCCCGCACGCGCGGGGATGGTCCCGAGGGCTGGCCGACCGGGGCCGAATGACCCGCCTGCTCCCCGCACGCGCGGGGATGGTCCCGGACGTCAGCCACGTTCGGGAGCGCGTTCTGACTGCTCCCCGCACGCGCGGGGATGGTCCCCAGGTGATCGCCGAGTCCTACGGCACCACCCCCTGCTCCCCGCACGCGCGGGGATGGTCCCGTGCGCTGGATTCGCCCCGAGGGCGGACAGAGCTGCTCCCCGCACGCGCGGGGATGGCCCCAGGTTCGTCGGGTGCTGACTGAACCGCTCGCACTGCTCCCCGCACGCGCGGGGATGGTCCCCGATCACGAGCAGGCCCGCCACCTTCGCGGAACTGCTCCCCGCACGCGCGGGGATGGTCCTGTGGGCGTGCGCTGGCGACACCCCGGGCTCAACTGCTCCCCGCACGCGCGGGGATGGTCCCGACGTGGCCCCGGCGGGCCCGATCTTCATGGACTGCTCCCCGCACGCGCGGGGATGGTCCTGGTGACGTGCTGGCCGTCTTTGTAGTGCCAGCCTGCTCCCCGCACGCGCGGGGATGGTCCTGTGCCGTCGAGGGTGATGGAACCGCCGGTGGTCTGCTCCCCGCACGCGCGGGGATGGTCCCCTCGCGGGCCCTTCGGACCTTGGCCTTCCCGTCTGCTCCCCGCACGCGCTGGGATGGTCCCCGGGCTGCTCCACACGTCCCGCCGCACGTCGGCTGCTCCCCGCACGCGCGGGGATGGTCCCGGCTAATGCGCCTAACCGACGCCTGCCCCGCGCTGTTCCTTGCACACGCAGGGATAGCCTCCCCAACCCCGGCCCTGTGCGGCCCCCTCACTCCGGCAACAGGTTCCCCCGCCGCGACAACAGGAACTTCTTGAACGCGGCCACCGGCGGGGTGTCCGGGTGCCCGTCCAACCAAGCCACGCCGATCTCCCGAGCAGCCCGCGGTGCCGTCACCGTCAGCTCCACCACCCCGGGGCGGGCCACCGCCGGAGGCGGGAGCAGCGCCACGCCCAGGCCGGCCGCCACCAGGCCGCGCAAGGTCTCCGCCTCCTCGCCCTCGAACGCGACGCGCGGGACGAAGCCCGCCTCCGTGCAGAGGTCGTCCGTGATGCGGCGCAGGCCGTAGCCCGGTTCCAGGGTGACGAAGGTTTCGTCGGCGGCCTCCGCCAGGCGGACGCGGCGGCGGGTGGCCAGGCGGTGGTCCTCGGGGACGACCAGGCGCAGTCGCTGTTCGTCCAGGCGGCGGGCGACGAGGTCCGGGGCGTCGGGGACGGGTGAGGTGAGGCAGAGGTCGAGGCCGCCCGCGCGGAGGCGTTCGAGCATGGCCTCGCCGTAGTTCTGGACGAGCTGGAAGCGGACCCGGGGGTGGTCGACGCGGAAGGCGCGGATGAGGGCGGGGACGGTTTCCGAGCCCATCGTGTGGAGGAAGCCGAAGGCGACCTTGCCGGAGGTGGCGTCGGCGTCGGCGCGTACCGAGTCGGCGGCCTTCTCCACCTCCTCCAGTGCCCGCTCCGCCGAGCCGAGGAAGGTGCGGCCCGCGGGGGTGAGGGAGACGGTGCGGCCCTTGCGGGCGAACAGGGCGACGCCCAGGTCCTGTTCCAGCCGGACCATGGCCCGCGAGAGCGTGGACTGGGGGACGCCCAGCTCTTGCGCGGCGCGGGTGACGTGCTCGTGGCGGGCGACCGCCTCGAAGTACGCGAGGCGCGGCGCGAGCACCGCGCGAATGTCTTCTTCGTAACTGCTTGGTGACAGCCGAGGCTGTGAGCTGTACTGATGCGCCATGGGATTGATTATCGCGTGTTTGTGCATTGGACGCATGAAAGGCCGCGGCATACGTTCGTGGCATGCCTCCTGCCAGTACCGGGGCGTCCACCCTCATCGTGGCCGCCTCGACCCAGTCGTCCCCCGCACCCGTCGCGCCTGTCGCATCCGTCGAATCGGACCGGCTCGAACCCGGTCGGCCCGGCTATCGCCGGATGAGCTTCGCGCTCTTCGCCGCCGGTGTGGCGACGTTCGCGCTCCTCTACTCCACCCAGGCCCTGCTGCCCGCCGTCTCCGCCTCCTTCGGTGCCACGGCCGGGCAGGCGAGCTGGACAGTGTCCGCCGCGACGGGTGCGCTGGCGCTGTGTGTGCTGCCGATGAGCGCGCTGTCCGAGCGGTTCGGGCGGCGGCAGATGATGACCGCCTCGCTGGTGGTCGCGGTGACCGTGGGGCTGTTCGTGCCGTTCGCGCCCTCGCTGGGCTGGCTGATCGCGCTGCGCGCCGTCCAGGGCGCCGCGCTCGCCGGTCTGCCCGCCTCCGCGATGGCGTATCTGGCGGAGGAGGTCCGGCCGAAGGCGCTCGTGGCCGCGATCGGGCTGTTCGTGGCCGGTAACAGCATCGGCGGGATGAGCGGCCGGATCCTCACCGGCTGGATCGCCCAGGCGTGGGGCTGGCGGGCGGCGCTCGGCGCGGTCGGGCTGCTGGCCGTGGCCTGCGCCGTCGTCTTCCACTTCATGATTCCCCGGGCCCGGCACTTCACCCCCGGTTCGCTGAACCCGAGGGCGCTGGCCAAGACCGTCGGCGGGCACCTCGCCGATCCGCTGCTGCGTCGGCTGTACGCGATCGGCGCGCTGTTCATGACGGTGTTCGGCGCGGTCTACACGGTGATCGGCTACCGGCTGGTCGAGGCGCCGTTCAGCCTCCCGCAGGGTGTCGTCGGGTCGATCTTCCTCGTCTATCTGGTCGGTACGGTCTCCTCCGCCACGGCGGGGCGGCTCGTCGCCCGGCTGGGGCGCCGGGGTGCGCTCTACCTCGCCGTCTCCACCACGGCGGCCGGTCTGCTGCTCTCGCTCGCCGACCACCTGGCCGCCGTGCTCATCGGCCTGATCCTGATCACGGCCGGCTTCTTCGCCGGGCACGCGGTCGCCTCCTCCTCCGTGAGCCGTACGGCGACGAAGGGCCGCGCCCAGGCTTCGGCGCTCTACCAGTCGGCGTACTACCTGGGCTCCAGCGCGGGCGGCACGCTCGGCGCGGTCGCCTTCCACGCCGGTGGCTGGGCGGGCACGGTGGCGCTGGGACTGCTCGCGGTGCTCGGAGTCGTATCGATCACGCTGTACGGGTCACGGGCGGCGCGTGCCGAACGGCTGCGGCCGAGCACCGTGGTCTCCGTGCGGGGCTGAACCGTGCAGGGCTGAACCGTACAGAGCTGAGCCATACGGAACCCACCTGTACAGAACTGAGACATTCGGCGCACAACCAACCACTCCCCGACGCGCGTCTAGCAGGCGGAAGCACCGCACGGCGCGCGAAGGGGAGTTGGGGTTTACA
This sequence comes from Streptomyces sp. NBC_00464, assembly GCF_036013915.1. Taxonomy (NCBI): domain Bacteria; kingdom Bacillati; phylum Actinomycetota; class Actinomycetes; order Kitasatosporales; family Streptomycetaceae; genus Streptomyces; species Streptomyces sp. NBC_00464. The sequence continues at coordinate 2,573,556 of NZ_CP107899.1, forward strand.
TGAGAGTCACGGGGAACATGCGGAGCGTACGGACACGGCGCGGGCTCGCTCTGGCCGTCGCCGGTCTGACCGCGATACCGGCGTTCGTGCTCGGCACCGGCGGCACCGCCCAGGCGGCGTCGTGCACGGCGTCCAAGGGGCCGTACCAGAAGCAGGCCGAGAAGTATCTGCACCTGAAGGTGGACGGCAAGCAGTCGGCCGCCGACTGCAAGGCGATCCGGTCGTTCCAGAGCACGTACGGGGTCACGCCCACCCTCGGCTACGCGGGGCCCATCACCTGGCGCACCATGCAGACGCTCACCGCGCAGAAGGCGGCCGGGAAGACCCCGAACAAGGCCAAGAAGTGCCCCACGAACAAGGGGCGCATCGCATGCGTCGACCTGACCCGGCAGATCACCTGGATCCAGGACGGCAGCAAGCTGAAGTTCGGGCCGGTGCCGGTGCGGACCGGGCGGGACGGGTACGAGACCCGGACCGGGGCCAAGAAGATCTACTGGAAGCACAAGAACCACGTCTCGTCGATCTACAACGTCGCGATGCCTTACTCCCAGTTCTTCGACGGCGGACAGGCCTTCCACGCGGTGGGCGTGAAGATGTGGAACCCGCCGGGGTCCCACGGTTGCGTCAACATGCGCACCGCCGACGCGAAGTCATACTGGAACCTGTTGAAGAACGGCGACGACGTGTACGTGTACGGGCGCAAGCTCGGAACGTGACCGCTTCTGCTCTTCCCGCCCCCGTTGTCAGTCCTCTGCGGTAGCTTCCGAAGTGCTGAAGTGAGCGGTGTCACAGCGCAACAGGGGTGAGCGAAAGCGATGACTGATCTGACGGCGACGACGACCGATATCGACAGTCGTCTGGAGGGACACCGGGTCGAGCTGACCGGCTACTGCTACCGGATGCTCGGCTCGGCCTTCGAGGCGGAGGACGCGGTCCAGGACACCCTGGTGCGCGCGTGGCGCAGCATCGAGAAGTTCGAGGGACGTTCGTCGCTGCGGTCCTGGCTCTACCGCATCGCGACGAACGTCTGCCTCGACATGCTGAACGCGGGCAACAAGCGGGCCAGGCCGGTCGATCTGACCGGCCCGACGCCGCTCGCGCAGGCCGCGCTCAATCCGCTGCCGGAGAACACCTGGCTGGAGCCGATGCCGGACGGGCGGATCCTGCCGTCGGTCGCGGACCCGGCGGAGGCCGCCGTCGCGCGTGAGTCGGTGCGGCTCGCGTTCGTCGCCGCGCTCCAGCATCTGCCGCCGAAGCAGCGGGCCGTGCTGATCCTGCGCGAGGTGCTCGCGTGGAAGGCGAGCGAGGTCGCCGAGCTGCTCGACACCTCGGTCGCCTCGGTGAACAGCGCGCTCCAGCGGGCCCGTGCGACGCTGACCGACCACCAGGACGACGCCGCCACCGCCGACGCGGCCGACCCGCTCGACGAGGAGCAGCGCAAGCTGCTTGAGCGGTATGTGGCGGCGTTCGAGGGCTACGACATGAAGGCGCTGACCGCGCTCCTCCATGAGGACGCCATCATGACCATGCCGCCGTTCGACCTCTGGCTGCAGGGGCACGACGACATCGCCGGCTTCATGACGTCCATCGGCGCGAGCTGCGCCGGCTCCAAGCTGATCGCGACGTCCGCGAACGGCACTCCGGCGTTCGCGCACTACAAGCCGAATCCGGAGGGGCCGGGCTTCGTGCCGTGGGCGGTGCAGGTCATCGATATCCAGGACGGTGCGATCACGGGGATGCACTGCTTCCTGGACACCCCGCGCTGGTTCCCGCTGTTCGGGCTGCCCGACCACCTGGACGCCGACGCCGCGTGAGGCGGCGGCTGGTGCGGGGGCTGGTGGCGGGGTGGGTCGTTGTGGCCGTCGCCGGGTGGGGCGTCACGCTGTGGCTCGGTGAGCCGGTGGCGACGTCCGGGCCGGGGCCCGCCGTGCCGCCGGCCTCGGGGGCTGAGCCGGGGCCGCAGCCGGAGTTCGACTGCAAGGAGGCGGTCGCGCGGGCTGCGGAGCGGTCGCGGGCCCGGACGGCGGATCCCTCGGCTCCCACGGATACGTCGGCCCCCACGGCTCCCGCCCCCACGGATACGTCGGCCCCCACGGCTCCCGCCCCCACGGATACGTCGGCCCCCACGGCTCCCGCCCCCACGGATGCGTCGGCCCCCACGGGTCTGCCGACGCATCGTGCACCCGTGGCGGAAGGCGGACAGTCGGTGCTCTCCGTGGTGGCCTGCGACTACTCCGTGGCGGGCGATTGATCCGAGGTGCTGCGGCCTCACGGCCACCTGGAGGCGCCGTTCAGTTGGTCTGCCCGATGGGCCGCATCTGAATGTGGTTGATGTCCATGCCCTCGGGCTGGTCCAGCGCGAACAGAATGCTGTCGGCGATGTTCTCCGCGGTCATCGCGGGGCCCGGGGGTGTCCCGCCCCGGCTGTCCCAGAACGGGGTGTCGACCTTGCCGGGCGCGATCAGGGTGACGCCGATGCCGTCGCCGGTGACAGCCATACGGGTGTTCTCGGCGAGAGCATGTGCGGCCCATTTGGTGACGGAGTACAGATTGCCGGGTGTGTGCTTCACTCCGGCCACGGAGCCGATGATGACAATCCGCCCGCGGGTGTCCTTGAGGTGCGGCACAGTCGCGCGGACGACCAGAGCGGGGCCCAGCACGTTGGTCAGGACCATGGCGCGCATGGCTTCGGGTGTGTGATCGGTCAGGGCACCGGGCAGGGAGAAGCCGGCGTTGATGATGACGTTGTCCAGTCGGCCGAAGGCCTGGATGGTGGTGGTGACGGCGGCCTGTACATCGGAGGCATCGGAAGTGTCTCCGGGCAGGGTCATCAGATCGGCACCGGCTCCCTGCCTGTTGGCGAACGCGACCAGCTTCTCCGGGTCGCGGCCGGTGATGGCCACTCGGTGACCGCGCTTGAGCAGCCGTTGTGCGGTGGCGGCACCGATTCCGGTGCTGCCGCCAGTGATCAGGGTGGCGTTGTTCACGGTGTGCTCTCTTCGTCGATGACGGGCATCATCGGCCCGCCGGGGTTCCAGGTCTCCAGGAAGGACGGCTGCTGGACGGCGTCGACCAGTTCGACGTGGCCGCCGACCGAGTCCATCCGGTGGTAGGCGAACGGGCGGCCGTGAGGGCACCCGGAGAAGACTTCGGGGAACCCACGGGCGGCGAGGCGTGAGGCCCCGGCAGTTATGTCGGACGTCCAGAATCCGATGTGGTGGAACTGCGCCCGGGTCGTATCGCCCCAGGGGCCGCCCGGTGCCGCTTCGATGAGTTCGATGAAGGGCGGTCCCTGCGCCGTGAAAGCGATGCGGTAGGGCCAGTCGCCGATGCGTCCGTCGACCGGGTCGTGCCACCGGACCGCGGAGACGGCAGTGAGATCTTCCATCGCTCTCCCCAAGTCGGGCACGGAGAAACACACATGATAGAAGGTCATGCACTCTCCCCCAAAGGGTCGTTGGACTCGCCTGGTGTCCTGCGCGCCTCTGCCGGGCAGGCCCGGCCGGCCGGCCGGGCGGCTGTCTACCGGCCCTCCAACCCCGGGTAGCGGCCGGTGTTCACCCACTCGTCCATGGCGGGCTTGTCCGCGATGTCCACGTACTCGATGCGTACTCCCTGCAGGTCCGGGGCCGTGATGAGCGCGAAGGGCGTCTCGCCTGCGGCGGGGCGGAAGTAGGCGTCGACGCCGACACCCGCGGCCTCCAGTTCCTTCACCCGGGTGGCCATGTCGCGCTCCCACACCCCGTAGTACAGGACCTTCCCGGCATGCTCGACGGAGGTGATGCCGTCCCCGTCCGCCTGGATGAGTTCGTACTGCGGATAGGCGGTACGGGAGAACGCGGCCGTCATCTTCCCCGGGGCGCCCTGCCCGCCCTGTTCGAGATAGGGGATCTCGAAGGTGGCGGGTTCGCTGAACTCGATGCCGAAGCGCTTGGAGTACTGCTCGACGGCCTCGGCGAGGTCGGGCACGACTACACCCACGTGGAAGCACGACTCCGGGAGAACCGTCCTGGCGGCGGCGTGGCTGAAGGACTCCAGGACCGGCGGCTGGAGGAGACACTCCAGGAGCTGGGGGATGAACGCGGCCAGGTACCCGGTGTTCCTGTGGAAGTCCAGGGCGGCCTCGTCGGCGTATTCCTCGATGACCAGACGCTCGCCGGGGTTGTCCTGGGAGATGACGTAGTCGAAGCGCAGGCAGCCGGGTTCGTTGGCACGGATGTCACGCTCCAGACCGGCCATCAGCGCGTCGAGGCGCTCTTCGGCTCCGGGCTTCACTGCCTGCCGGGCGGTCGCGGTGATCGTCACGATGGTTCCTCACGTTTCGATGGGTGGAAGCGGGGTGATGGGGCGGCTCAGACAGCGGTGGGCCTCGGGCGGCGCACAGCGGCCACCAGGATCAGGGCCAGCGCTCCGCCGCAGGCCAGTACGGCGCCGGAGGACGTCAGCGTGGACAGGGGCGCCAAAGCCGCGACGCCCAGTGCGCTGCCGGCCTGTCGTGCCGCGTTGAACGCGCCCTGTCCGGTCGCGGCCAGTTCCTTCGGCACGGCGATGGCCATGTCCGCGGTGGCGGCGGGGATCGCGAGGGTGGAGCCGAACGAGAGAACCACCTGGGCGATGATGACCAGGGCGAGAGGGGTGTCGGTGGAAGCGAAGCCCAGCACCACACCGGCAACGGTGTCCAGGGCGAGACCGACCAGAATCACCTGGCGGGCGCCGATCCGGGCCACGACCCGTCCGGTGACCAGCGGCATGAAGCACATCGGCAGTGTCATCGGCAGGAATGCCAGGCCGGTCTCCAGCGCGGAGAGACCTCGCTCGGTCACCATCCACTGCGTCAGCGCGAACAGCACTCCGTAGAAGACGAAGGAGGCCATCGCGCCCGCGATGATGTCCGCCCGCACCCGGGGAAGGCCGATCAGGGCGGGCGGGAGGATGGGGGCCTCGGCGGAGCGCTCGACGAAGACGAGTGCCACGAACGCCACGGCGGAGAGCGCCAGGGCCACCAGTGGTACGGGGCGTGCCCAGCCGTCCGTTCCGGCGTCGATCAGGCCGAACGTCAGGGCCGCCAGCGCAAGGATCGACAGGCCGATACCGGAGCGGTCGACCGTTCGCACCCTGTCCGGCCGGCTCGATGACAGGCCTCGGGAGGCGAGCAGGGTCACGGCGATGATGGCGGGGTTCACGAGGAACACCAGCCGCCATCCTCCGAGTTCGACCAGGACACCGCCGAGGACCGGGCCGGCGATCAGGCCGATGGAGGTGACGGCTGCCCAGGTGCCGATCGCCCTGGCCCGCTCGCCCGGATCCGCGTACAGGCCGGCCAGAAGGGCGAGGGAGGCAGGGACCAGACCCGCGGCCGCGACGCCGAGGAGGGCCCGCCCTCCGATGAGGGATCCGGCGTTGGGCGCGGCGGCGCAGGCCAGGGATACGAGTCCGAAGGCGATCAGCGCACCGCGGTAGACGTTGCGGGGGCCGAACCGGTCCGCGACCGCGCCCGCGGCGAGCAGCAGACCGGCGAAGACGATGGTGTAGGAGTCAACTGCCCAGGGCAGGGCTGCCGCACCCGTGTGCAGGTCCGATCGGATGTCGGGCAGGGCTACGTTGAGAATGGAGGCGTCCAGGAGGACCAGGAAGTTGCCCACAGCGATACCTGCGAACAGGCCCCGCCTGCGTGGGCGGGTCTCGTTTCCGGGCTCGACGGCCTTGCCATTGGCGAGTGTCATGAAGAGCTTCCGTTCAAAGGGGACGGCCGGGACCCCAGGGCGGACTGCCCCGGGTCAGATGGCGTTGTTGGTGAACCGCGGCCCGTAGAACACCGGCTGGTCGAGGTCGGTGTAGCGCTCCAGAGCGCGGTGCTGGGCGGGGTACAGCTCCGGCAGCCGGTCGATCGCCGTCTGCGGTATGCGGTTGCGCATGATGTTGAAGCAGGACCGCACGCGCATCTGGTCCATCTGGGTCACCGCGGCCCCGAGCGAGGGCCACCAGGTCTCCACCGGTCCGTTCCAGGAGGTGTCCAGCGCGATCATCATCTGCGTGTAGGCATCGTCGAACCCCTCCAGCTCCTTGCGCACCTCCGGTCCCTGCGGATCGAGGGCGAGGATCGCCGCGTAGCCGTCGTCGGGGACGGCGAGAACGTTGATCACCACTGGCCAGGCGATCTCCTCGCCGGCGAAGAACTCCCGTTCCGTTTCACGGGAGATGGTCAGGTCTTCGGGGGCGGCGTAGCGGCGGCCGTAGCGCAGTTCGGCGAAGCGGGCGTAGTGGGAGCCTTCCTTCTGGAAGTCCTCCGCCGCGGTCTCCACGGTGCCCTCGCCCCGGCCCTCGCCCTGCTCGGTGATGATGTCGAGCCCCTGGAGGAGTTTGCCGACCGGGTCCGGGTCGTCCGTTTCGAAGGTGAGGTAGCCGAGGTTGCCGCCGACCTGGTTCGCCGGCCCTCCCGCTCGCATGGCACGCTCCACCGAATCGGAGTTGCGTACGACAGCCGCCCGGATGGCGTCGTAGAACGAGCCGATGGTGGGGTATGCGCAGGCGCGCTGCCGGGTGTTGAGCATGAACTCCGGTGCCTCCAGGCGCATGAACGCCTCCAGGCTGACGTGGGACAGCTTGGCCAGGTGCAGGCGCAGGTCGGGGGCCACGTGGCCCGGAAGCCCGCCGGCGCCCGGGAAGGACGGCTTGAGTCCCTTGATGTCAGGGCTGCCACCGAGAGCGGCGACCATGTTCGCGGCGATGGCCATGTGGACCATCTCCTCCATCAGCACACTGCGGATGGTGTTGTAGGAGGGGTAGTTCTGCACCTCCAGCGAGTACATGGCGGAGCAGTACAGGGGCATGGTGGAGTGCTCCAGCGCAATGGCTGTCTGCAGGGCTCCACGGATCCAGCTGATGTCTCTGAGTTCCACAGGGGTGGGCATGCGACGGCTCCCGGCTGTCCTCGTTCGCTTCGGGCTCAGGCGTTCTCGTCCAGCGGCGGATAGAGCATCGGCTGGAAGAAGTCCTGGAACGAGGACTCCAGTTCGGGGTGCTGGTAGAACTCCGGCCCGGTCTGCTCGAAGATCGCGTCACCGATACCGCCGATGGTGTCGAACATCATCGACACCATCGTGCCGACCTCCCGCCCGAAGTAGTGGGCGACCAGGGCGACGGCGCCGCCGTTGACTCCGTAGGAGCCGGTGAACGTCCAGAGCCTCGACGCGGGGTTCGCCACCCACATACGGCGGGCCTCGGGCACGTTGAAGCCCTCCCCCCGCAGTCCGCGCGCGACCGCGGCGACACAGGTCAGGGGTTCGTCGTTGACGATTCCGGAGCGGGCGACAATGCCGACGCCGGAGCAGTTGGCGGCGATGACCTTGCCGGCCTCGTGGTGCCGGCGGATCAGCTTGTGGACGCGGTCGTTCGTGAGCAGCGCCCCGGAGCCGACCCCGCCGGGGATGTAGAGGATGTCGAACAGCTCGTCGTCGTTCAGGACCGAGTCGGCTACGACGTTCGTACCCATCTGCATCTTGATGACTCCGGGCTCCAGCGACACCAGGCGCACGTCCAGCTCGCGGTCGGCGGCCTCGCGCTGCCACGGGGCGATCTGGCCGGACGTGACCATCGCCGCGCCCTTGAAGATCTCCAGGGGCGTGATGGTGTCCTGCTCGGAGCAGGCTTCGTAGCCCAGCACGCCGATGGAGTCGATCTGCGTGACGGCCGGCTTCGCCACCTCGGTCCGGCGGCCACGGGTGGGCGTAGGTGTACTCACGGCGTATCCCCATTCGTGTTGGCGGAGTGAGGAAACGGCCCCGGCGTCATGCGCGTCGAGTGCCGGACCGTATCCCTTCACGCAGCCTGCCAACCACCGCAGAGCGGTTCAAATAAGCGTTCAGACAGGGGGGCATTACATCCGCGGGGACCCGCCGAACCGTTATCGGGGTCTGCGGCGGCCGCTATTTGGATCAACGAGGGGCGCTGTCTAGCGTCCATGACCGGACCGGGGGACCACGGCCACTGACGAAGGGGGACCAGCGTGTCTGAGATGACGCACGAAGCGCAGGTGACTGAACTGATGGTGAGCATAGAGCCCGGTCCACGCGATTTCTCCGCCCTGAACGAAGCCGTCCGCAAGGGCGCGCGCATCGGCAACGAGGACCTGGAGGAGGACGATCACCTCAACCAGATCATCCCGAAGCCGTGGGGTATGGAGTACCGCGTCTTCGTGGACGACTTCATCGACGTGTGGAACCTGAAGATCGACGAGGGCGAGTCGACGTCGATGCACGTCCACCCACGAAAGCTGACCTACCTGCTGTGCCTCGGGGGACAGGGCGTCACGGAAACCCTCACCGGCCGGATACCGGTGGGGGCGGGCACGATCCTGCGGATCGGCGGCGGAGCGTTCCACTCCTCCACGAGTGTCGGTCCCGGACCGCTGTGGCTGGTGGAGGTCGAGGCACCGCGCAACAAGTTCGACCTGATCCGCCTTCGCGACAACTACGACCGCGAGGGCAAGGGCTACGAGAAGGGACACACCGCGATCCCCGATCTGCCGGCCAAGTCCGTGTCGTATCTCCCGCAGGCCCGCCTGCGGGACCACTCCCCGGGCAAGGAGTTCGGCTTCTCCATCCGCGCCGGCGCGGACATCTTCTACCGGCGCCAGCCGGAGGACCTGTTCCACATTCCGCTCGGCCTGACCGGTGTCGTCACCGGGGAGTTCGACATTCTCGCTCCGGCCCAGGGCGATCTGCGCCGACCCGCGCTCGACCAGTACTACCTCTCACTCGCCGTCAGCTGAACACGAAGGAGCAACAGGACCATGCCCAGTGCTGTCATCATCACCGGACCCGGCTTCCAGGACCACGACGTCGTCTACACCTACTACCGCCTGCTCGAAGCTGACTGGCACGTCGACGTGGCCACCAGGAACGGCGCCGACGTGATCGGGAAGTACGGCATCCCGCTGCCGATGGACAAGACCGCCAAGCCCTTGGTGGCCTTCGACCAGCTGGATGTCGCGAACTATGACGCGGTGATCCTCACCGGCGGCCACGAGGCGCCGGACCGGGTCCGCCAGGACGCGCACGTGCTCGACTTCCTGCGCGCCATGGACGCCGAGCAGAAGGTCATAGCCGGGCTGTGCCACGGGCCGTGGATCATGGTCAGTGCGGGTGTGCTCAAGGGGCGCAGAGCGTGCGCCTACATCGGCCTGCGCGACGACGTCATCAACGCCGGCGCCGATGTCGTCGACTCGGACGTCATCGTGGACGGCCACATCATCACCTGTTCGTACTACGCCTACGTCGGCCGGTTCATGCAACGGGTCTTCGAGACCGTCGAGAAGAAGACCGCCGTCGCCGCCTGAGTCCCGGCCGACCGCCCATGACACGCAAGGGGCGGGCCGCCGTCGCATTCCCCCGGTTCGGCGCCCGCCCCTTGCGTACCCCATTGGAGACACCTCGTGCTGATACTCGACTTCGACGGAGTCATCGCCGACGCCTTCACCGAGTGCGCCGTAGTCACCTACTACGCCGACCACACCGCCGACGCCGTCGCGGAGAAACCGCTCACCGAACTCGCCGCGGCCATGCCCGCGGGATTCGTACGCCGCTTTCGGACCGTACGCGGCTATGCCCGGCTCCTGGACGATTTCATGGTGGCCCGGGACCCGTCCGCGGAGTCCATCCGCAGCGTGCGGGAGTACGAAGACCTCCACGCCCGCATTCCGCCGGTGAAGCTCGCCGGCCTGACCAAGGGCGCCACCGCCGTACGTGCCGCCCTGAGGGCCCGCCAGCGGGATGCATGGCTGGACATGCACACGCTCTACCCCGGAATCAGCGACCTGCTGCGCCGCCACCAGGGGCGGGGCACCTCCATCGTCACCGCGAAGGACGAGCAGAGCGTGTGGGACATCCTCGGCCACCACCAGCTGGAGACCACCGTGACCCAGGTCATCGGGGAATGCTCCGACAAGCGCACGGCGGTGGCGCAACTGGCCCTGGACGACGGGCTGCCCGCTTCCGCGGTGACCTTCGTCGACGACCACATCACCAACGCTCTGGCCGTCCGCGACACCGGCGCCAACTCCCTGTGGGCCTGGTGGGGCTATCACACCGCCGAGCACATCGAGCGGGCGGTCACACGCAAGCAGCGGCGCGTGTACCTACCCGAACTCGCCGGTCTGGACGCCTGATTCCCGTATCTCGTTCCGCATCCTCATCCCTCACAGAAAAGGACTGCACTGTGCCGAAGGTATTGTTCGCTCTCACCTCCCACGGCCGGCTCGGCAACACCGGCCGGAACACCGGCTTCTACGTGCCCGAAGTGGCCCACCCCGCCAGGGTCTTCCGCGATGCGGGCTGGGAGATCGCGTTCGTGTCCGTCGCCGGAGGGAAGCCCCCGCGAGACGGCGTCAAGCCCGATGACACGGTGACGCAGGAGTTCCTGGCAGCCAACGACACGGCACTGTCGGCGACTCCGGACGCGGCATCCCTCAACGCCGGGGACTACGACGCCATCTACTTCGCCGGTGGCCACGGGACCATGTGGGACTTCCCCGACGCCAAGGAACTCGCGGACCTGGCCGCCGGTGTCTACCAGGCCGGCGGGGTCGTCGCCGCCGTCTGCCACGGCCCCGCCGGGCTGGTCAACCTCACCCTCCAGGACGGCTCCCACCTCGTGGACGGCAAGCAGGTGTCGGCCTTCACCAATGAGGAGGAGGACGCCGTGGGCCTGACCGACGTCGTCCCGTTCTCTCTTGAGAGCACCCTGATCGCGAAGGGCGCGAAGTTCAACAAGACGGACAACTTCGCGGAGTTCGCCGTCGCCGACAGCCGGCTCGTCACCGGCCAGAACCCCGCCAGCGCTGCGAAGGTCGCCGAGCTGACCATCGCCGAACTGGCCTGAGCCGTCAGCGGGCAGGCGCCTCCCAGCCGGTGGACCGCCGGAATCCGAGAGGGCCTGCCCGCGCCCGCCGACGGTCGTCTTTACGTTTGTGACGCATTCATGAGGGACCCTTTGCGAAATCAGTCCCGGTTGTTGGGTAGCTTTCGTGCAGTGTTCGGGAAGGCGCCCGGGGGGTGGTGCCACCAGCACGAATGGTGCCGGGGGTCACCTACTCAATGCAACTGGGCTGGCTGCAAACATTTACAGCCGTGTACCGCACCGGCTCGTTCACCAAAGCGGCGCGCGAACTGGGGATCACACAACCTGCTGTCACCCAGCACATCCGCGGCCTGGAGAACGAGCTCGGCAAACCGCTCTTCGTTCGCACTCCTCAGGGTGCGACACCCACTGCCGAGGGAGAGTCGCTGGCCCACGGGGTCCAAGGCTCCATCAGCGATCTCAACGCCGCCGTCGCCCGGCATTTCGGCACGGCCTCCAGCAACCGGCCGTTACGACTCGGTGGGCCGGCCGAACTGGTCTCGGCACGGGTCCTGCCGTCCATCAGCCGGCTGATCGCCGACGGGATGGACGTCAGCGTCACTCTCGGCGAGGCCGACCATCTCCTGGCGGACCTCAAGTCCGGCCACCTCGACATCGTCGTCTCGACGATCAGGCCACGGTATCGGGGCCTGGACGCCGCACCTTTGGCCGACGAGGAGTTCGTCCTCCTCGCCTCTCCGCAGACCGCCGGCACACTGGCGGAGGGAGCCTTGGCCCTCGACGGGCCCCGGGCACTGGAGAAGCTCCCGCTCATCGCCTACGCGGAGGCCCTGCCGATATTCCGCCGGTACTGGCGCACCGTGTTCGACGCACCGCCTCCTACACGTCCGGCCGTCGTCATCCCCGATCTGCGTGGGGTCCTCGCCGCCGTCATCGCGTCCGCCGGCATCTCGGTCCTGCCCACCTACCTGTGCGCCGACGCACTGGCCGCCGGGACCGTGGTTCCCCTCCTTGAACCGGAGGTGCCGCCACTCAACACCTTTTACCTCGCCACCCGATCCGGTGCGCTGGCCGACCATCGCCTCGCCGCCGTCCACGGCCACCTCCTGGCGCAGGCCAAGGACTGGACGTGAGGCGGCCTGTTGGACGGGGCCCGCCAGGGTGGTGATCCGGGGCGTGCGCTCCCACCCGCTGGCCACGCCGCCCGAGCATCGGCCCACAGTGAGTCGTGATCGACCGCCGGCGATGTCAATGCGAATCGCGTCGTGTCAATTAGGTGGAACATCGGGGTCGCAGAGAACCGTAGCGGTATCACCACGGTTGTGGACGAGGACCGGAGTGGCGCCTGCGAGCACATAGTACGTGTGGAGCTCTGTGACGGTGAGGTTGTAGGTGCGTACGTGTTTCCGGTAGTGGCGGTTGCCGGTGACGACCAACGATCAACCATCTACATGGCCAACCTCCAGATTCTGCTGGGCGTACGAAGCATCGAGGTCAGCGAGCCCAGCTCACACACCCGACTAGGCGAGATTCTCTCCTCATGACGTCGAGCGCCGCCCGGAGCCCGTCTACAGCTGCTTGGAATGCCTGCGTCGTTTCCGGCCCTAGCGACGGAGACACCGCGGCGCCCACATCATCAACCGAAACACCGTCACCAACCTTTACGGAGAAGCGCCGCCACGCTGATTCATAGAGACTCATGCATCGCTCAAGTTCGGCAGCGCAGTCCGACCACACCGCATCTGTCAGTTTTCCTTTGGTGCGTGCAAGAAGGTGGTTTACTTCCACATATGCAGCGACAAAGTCTCCGGTCAGAGCTCGCCGATGAGCACCCGCATGGCGATGGGCTAGGACATCGATAAACACCTGATATGAATTCACATACGCGTCCACGCTTAGTCAACCTCCTTACTTTCCATACAACCCGGGCGGGACATGACTGCGGAGCAAAGACGTTCCCGGCGCACCTGGGAGGAACTCATCGAGGCCGTCCACCCTAAGAATATCGGCGCAGTGTGTGATGCAGCTATTAATCGCCTTATTCCATTCGCCGAACATGTAACTTGACCTTGCGAACAACTCGTCGATGTGCGCCATAGCTCCCTCGGGATTCGGAAGCGTGAAATCATGCGCGAATGCTCCTTCTCCAGGAGCTTTGACGATACGGGGAAGTTTGAGGCTCTCGATGCCACCCCATGGCGGTTCCACGTAGTCAGGAAGAGCATCAGTCGTCACTGTCCGATCCCCAGACTTCACAGTAATTGATGCATGTTGATTTGCGGGGTCCCAATGGAACGTAGCGTTAGGACCACAGGCGTTGTGCATCAAGATCGGCGTCTTGCCCGCGAGCACATAGTACGTGTGCTGCGCGAAGCCTTCGACCTGCTTTCTCGCAGGTCAAGTGCAGTTTGCTGGTCCGGTGAAGTGCGTGGATGTCCGTGGTTGTGCGGGGTTGTTGCCGTCGCTACTGCCGTCAGACGGTTCAGCCCAGGTACGGCCTTTCGCGCTGTTCCAGAAAGTGTTGGAGCCTGAGTCGCTGAGTGTGGTGCATCGGCAGTTGCTCAATCCATTCCGGCGGCACGAACCGGAGCTCGGTGGACTCGTCGGAGATGGTCAGTTGGCCGCCGGTGATGCGGGCGGTGAAGCAGACGTTGAACTGTCGCCGGACCTCGCCGTCGGTGTAGGCGATGATGTGTTTGGGGTCGGTGTAGGTGCCGACCAGGCCGGTGATCTCGACATCGAGGCCGGTCTCCTCTTTGACCTCGCGGACGGCTGCGCCTGGCAGGGAGTCGGTGAGGTCCATGCCGCCTCCGGGCAGTGCCCAGAGGTCGTTGTCGCGGCGGCGCTGGAGGAGGATGCGCCCGTGGTCGTCAGTGACGACGGCGGAAGCGGCGACGACCAAGCTGTTCGGCTTGGGCGCGTTGGGGTCGTCGTAGTACTCGGTGCGGGCCACGGTCAGTCTTCCTCTCGTACGGGGGTTGCGGTCGCCCACACGGCGTCGAAGCTGTCGGCGTAGGTGTCGAACAAGCCGCCTGTCTCGTGACGGCGAAGGTGCCACACGGGGGCTGCGTGGGCGTTGACGCCCCAGACGAGTGCGTTGACGAGTTGCTGGTCGTCGGCCCGGCAGAGGGAGTTGTAGAGCGTGGTGCCGTGGGTGCGGACTTCGATGCCGGGAGTGTCGGCGAGCGGCTTGTCATGCATGAGTGCGAGGCGGCAGCGGGATTCGATGCCGTGGCCGAACCGCTCTTCCCGGCCGCGGGCTTGGACGTTGTCGCTGTCGGGGTCCCCGATCGCGATGCGGGCGGTGCAGCCTTCGGCGGCGCGTTCGGTGAGGAGTTCGTTCAGCCCGACCGCGAGCCGGACGCGGAGCCGGTCCATTACGCGATGCAGTGCGCCGTGGACGGAGAGGCCTCGCCGACAAGCGAGGACTTCGCCGAACCGCAGGATTGGGTCCTGCGGCACTGCGGCCAGAACCCGTCCCACCGGAGCGGGCGGCGGTCGCCGACCGCCGGCGCGCGGCGGCCCGCGTCAGCGGGGCGCCCTTGAACCAGCAGAGAAACTCTGAACAGCTCAGACAGACGCAACGCCGCAACTTTCACCGTACCGAATAACGTACATGTGTAGTACTGTTTTCAGTACGTCTTTATCGAAGGCTGGCGACATGCACAGGAGGAATCCATCATGACCATCAACGCAAGCGAAGCGCGGAAGGACTTCTTCGGTCTGATCCGTCGCGTCACCGAAGACCACGCGCCGGAGCGCGTCACGTCGAAGGCGGGCACCGTCGTGATCATGTCCGAGGAGGACTACAACGCCTGGGAGGAGACGATGTACCTGATGCGCTCCCCCCGCAACGCCGCCCGCCTCATGCGCTCCATCGAGCAGATGGACGCCGGACGCGGCACCGTACGAGACCTGATCGACACGGAGGACGCGTGAAGACGTCGTTCTCGGATGACGGGTGGGAGGACTACACCCACTGGGCCGACAGCGACCGCAAGACGCTCCGCAGGGTCAATGACCTCATCAAGGAGATCAAACGGACCCCTTTCGAAGGCAGGGGCAAGCCCGAGCCGCTGAAAGGGAACCTGTCCGGCTGGTGGTCCCGTCGCATCACGCAGGAACACCGACTGGTCTACCGCGTCACCGACTCCGACGGCCTGGAGATCATCCAGGCCCGCGACCACTACTGACCGGCCCGGGCAGGAAGAAACTCAGCAAGCTCTCCGCCAAGGACGTACGCGCCTGGCTCAACCAGCTCCGCCCCACCTGCCGGTGCTGCGCGCGGCATCGACGCCCGGCGCGACCAGCCCCGCTGCTGCGCGTCGGCCAGCGCTGCCACAAGCAGGGTGCGGCTAGTCGATCACAACCCTGCGGAGACGACCGTCCCAGCCACCCGGAGTCGCAAGGGTCGGTGACACTTGCTTCACTTCGATCCTCATCTCCATCATCGACTCGTCGGCTTCCACAAGCCGGACAGAGAATTTCCGCTCCGGGAATGCGTAGACGAGTCGCGCATGCCAGGACTTGACGAGAATTGATCCGAGTTCGCGGTGCAGCGAGTCGAAATCTTCACTGTGCACGGGCACCGCGCTGAACAGGTGGCCCAGCTCGAACAGGTTGAAACTGTCGACCACCTCAGCCCAGGAGAGCTCCTCCCCGTCGGGGATCGCACGGCCGGTAGTGGCGGACAGCCTCTCCCGGATCTCCTCCTCGTCATTCCCGCTCAGGCCGAGGAAAACCGCGCCATGAAGCTCGACGAGGTGAGGCCAGTACAGGAACGAGTACATGAGTGCGTTGACCGTGTCGCCCGCCTCGCTCAGATACGAGACGGGGTCATCTGTCTCGACATCCGGAAAGAACTGGCGAAGGTAATTGATCAGCATGTGACTACAGTCCTGCCTGCTTGGACATTTCGAGATCATAGCCGGGTGGAATTTCCTCCGGGACCTCGAATCGCTCGAACACCTTTCCCTTGCCCTTGGGACACCAGAGCGGAGGGCTCATGTTGGAGTGTATTCCTCCGGTTCCCCTGAAGCGGGGATCTGTACCCAACCGCCCGGGGCCCGCTCGTTCACTTTGCACGCCTGACAGAGCGTCACCTTCGGCTGACGACACGCTCGAACACCGTGTGATCTCCTGTCGCACTTTCATCCCCCGTTCTCGCACTGTTCCGCTGGCTTGAATTTGACCACCGGAACAAACGACAGATGCCAGAAATGACATGAAAGCCGCAATGCGATGAAACCACCACGCGAGGAGGCGGCCGGCCGTAACGCGGGGCGACATCTTCGCCTCGCCGCATCTGCCTCACCTGCCCCCACCACGCACGAATCCCGCGGCGACGACCAACTCAGGGGGCTGCTTCCGCAAGCCCAACTACATCTCCCAACCCCACCAGATCAATCAACAGTTGGAGTTCCGGCGGCGTCCCGAGCAGCCGTAGCCGTCGGCCGCCCGTCCGGCGCGCGACCAGCGAGAGGCGGGCGATCGCCTCCACTGCGGCCAGATCCGGTTGGACGAGTCCGCCCACGTCGCAGTCCACCAAAGCCACCTGCGTGTCCGTGGTGGCCAGCAGCGCCTCCAGTTCGGCACAGAGTCCGGGGACGGTGGCCCGGGTGACGCGTCCGGAGAGGACAAGTACGGCCGGCGACAAGGGATCCATAACAAGGAGACCGATCCGGCGGCCGAAACTCATCGTCCCGCCGCTTCTCCGCTTCCCGCCGGACCCGAGCGCCCCTCGCCCGCCGGCTCCTCGTGGGCGCCCCGGTGCCCACGAGCTGCCCATGGACCGCTCCGGCCACCCTCACAACGGCCGCTCCCCCGTCTCGCAGGTCCAGCCGGCAGGCGACCCGCAGGCGCGCGACAGCCCACGGTCAGGCGACCGGCGGCCGATGAAGATCCGCCAACTCCGGCCATCTGTGCGTCTGCTGTGAACCTGTTCGATCACATCCCCCTCTATACGGGTGAAACAGCCGGCGCCGGTGCACGCATCGGTGCCGACTGCCCACCGGCCCTCTCGGGGGCCGCCTGATTCTCCAGGGGGAGAGTTGCGCAGACACGTGAGTAGAGCGTGTGTTTCAACCGTCGCCACAGCGGCGGCCGTTGCGCTCGCGGCCGGGTTGACCACCCCGGCCATGGCCCGCGACAACAGCCCGTACAACAGCGCGTCGCAGTCGGCTCCGGCTGCCGGTTCGTCCGGCGCACGGCACCAGCTGACGCTCATCACCGGCGACCGCGTCACCGTGGACGCCAAGGGCCGGGTCGTGGGCTTCCGTCCCGCGGCGGGGCGCGAGCACATACCCGTGCAGCGGCAGACGCGGGACGGGCACACCCTGCTCGTCCCGGCCGACGCACACCGGCTGATCAGTTCCGGAAAGCTGGACCGCCGGCTGTTCGACGTCACGGAGCTGAGCCGGGCGGAGAACCGCAGAGCGCGGAAGTCGGGCCTGAAGCTGATCGTCTCCTACCGGGGAGCCGCGGCCACGGCCGCGAAGGCCGAGGTGCGCGACGCGGGCGCCACCCGCGTCGGGCCCGTACTGAAGTCGCTGAACGCCCAGTCCGTGACCACCCCGCAGGAGGACGCCCGGTCCGTCTGGCAGGCGCTCACCCGTAAGCCGTCGGGAAGCGTCCAGCGGACCACCGCCGCCGGTGTCGACCGGGTGTGGCTGGACGGCGTGCGCCGGGCGAGCCTCGACAGGAGCGTCCCGCAGATCGGCGTCCCGACCGCCTGGAAGGCGGGCTACACCGGCAAGGGCGTCAGGATCGCGGTTCTGGACACCGGTGCGGACGACACCCACCCGGACCTCAAGGGCCAGATCCTCGCGTCGAAGAACTTCTCCGGGGCACCCGACACGAAGGACCACTTCGGCCACGGCACCCATGTCTCCTCGATCGCGGCCGGTACGGGCGCGAAGTCGGGCGGGAAGTTCAAGGGCGTGGCCCCGGACGCCAAGCTCCTTGAGGGCAAGGTGCTCGACGACGACGGCTTCGGCGACGACTCCGGCATCCTGGCCGGCATGGAGTGGGCGGTCGCGCAGGGCGCCGACGTCATCAACCTGAGCCTCGGCGGCACCGACACCCCGGGGATCGACCCGCTGGAAGCGGCGGTCGACAAGCTCTCCGCCGACAGCGGCGTGCTGTTCGCCATCGCGGCGGGCAACGAGGGCGACGGGGCCGGCACGGTCGGCTCCCCCGGCAGCGCCGACTCCGCGCTGACCGTCGGCGCGGTCGACGACAACGATCTGCTGGCGGACTTCTCCAGCCGGGGCCCCCGGGTCGGCGACGGTGCGATCAAGCCCGATGTCACCGCTCCCGGAGTGGACATCACGGCGGCCGCGTCGCCCGGCTCCGTCATCGACAAGGAGGTCGGTCAGAGCCCGGCGGGCTATCTGACGATCTCCGGTACGTCGATGGCGACCCCGCATGTCGCGGGCGCCGCGGCGCTGCTCAAGCAGCAGCACCCCGACTGGAAGTACACCGAGCTCAAGGGCGCGCTCACGGCCTCCACGAAGCCGGGGACGTACACCCCCTTCCAGCAGGGTTCGGGCCGGATCGCCGTCGACCGGGCGATCGCCCAGTCCGTCGTCGCCGACCCGGTCTCGCTGAGCTTCGGCATCCAGCAGTGGCCGCACACCGATGACGTGCCGGTCACCAAGAAGGTGTCGTACCGCAACCTCGGCACGACCGATGTCACGCTCGCGCTCACCGTCCAGGGCACCGGTCCGACGGGCAAGCCCGCCCCGGCCGGCTTCTTCGCCCTCGGCGCCACCGGCGTGACCGTCCCGGCCGGCGGCACCGCCGAGGTGCCGCTGACCGTCGACACCAAGCTCGGCGGCACGGCCGACGGCGACTACTCCGCGTACGTCGTCGCGACCGGCGGCGGGCAGACCGTCCGCACCGCGGCCGCGGTCGATCGCGAGCGCGAGTCGTACGACCTCACGCTCAGGACCATCGGGCGCGACGGCAAGCCGGCCCCGTACACCACGGGCGACGTCTACGGCATGAGCGGTGCCGCGGTCGGCGTGTGGGAGTCCCCCGAGGTCGTCGACGGCACGGCGAAGATCCGCGTCCCCAAGGGCGGGTACGTGCTGAACTCGGCCGTGTACAGCGACCCGGAGGACCTGGGCAAGGGCGTCGACTGGCTCGCTCAGCCCTCTCTGAACCTCACCGGGAACACCACGGTGACCTTCGACGCGCGCCTGGCCAAGCCGGTCGACATCACCCTTCCGGCCACCGGCACGAAGGCCCTGCTCGCCTCGCCCGACCTCCAGGTCGAGAACGAGGACAACAGCTACGGCTACGGCTGGGTGCTCGACTCGTACAAGCAGCTGCGCACCGCGCACATCGGTCCGAAGGCGACCGGCGTCCAGCTCGCCCAGCACTGGTACGGCACCTGGACCAAGGGTGCGGCGACCCGGTACGACATCGCGCTCGGCGGCCCGGTGAGCCGGGTGGCAACCGGGTACCACCGCGCGTTCGGCAGCGGGCAGCTGGCCAAGGTCACGGTCCGCGCCGGTTCGTCCGTCAAGGGCAAGACCGGCGACATCTCCGCCTGGGGCGAGCTGCCCGGCTCGTACGGCGGCTGGTCGGCCGCGACCACCCAGAAGCTTCCGTCGGCCACCACCGCCTATGTCTCCACCGCCGACAAGGTGCGGTGGGGCTTCGACTTCGGCCAGAACGGTGCGCCCGACGAGGACGGCTACCCACGCAGCGACGCCTCGTACTCCCTGGGTGACCCGCAGAGCCTCAAGGCCGGCAAGACGTACACGAAGACTGTGAACACCGCGGTGTTCGGGCCCTACGTCAACGCCGACTTCGGGGTCTTCCGCGAGGACAACGCGCTCGTCGGGTCGCTGCCGCTGTTCGCCGACGGCCGGGGGAACGTCGGCGGGTCCGTCTACAGCTCGGTGAAGACCGTGCTCTACCGCAACGGCAAGGTGTTCGCCAAGAACGCCGACCCCCTCGCGGGCGAGACGCCCATCACCGTGCCGGCCGCGGCCGCCGACTACCGGCTGACCACGTCGGTGCGGCGCGCCGCCGACGTCGCTTCGGTCTCCAGCCGGATCGACGCGAGCTGGACCTTCCGCTCCGGCCGGACCAAGGATCTCGTCGCGCTGCCGGTCTCCGTGGTCCGCTTCGCACCCGCGGTCGCGCTCGACGGCACCGCCAAGGCCGGGAAGACCGTGTCCGTGCCGGTGACGGTGCAGGGAGCGGCAGCCGGGAAGAACCTCAAGTCGCTCACGGTGTACGTCAGTTATGACGCCGGGAAGACCTGGAAGAAGACCGCGGTCAAGAAGGGCAAGGTCTCGGTGAAGAACCCGGCCAGGAAGAAGTCGCTCTCCTTCAAGGCCGATGTCACGGACAAGAAGGGCAACAAGTCCTCGGTGGCGATCTACGACGCCTACTTCGGCAAGTAGGTCCCGCCCGGGTCCTCCCTGCTCCGGCACGCATGACAGCGGCCCGCCGGGACGGTGTTTCTCACCGTTCCGGCGGGCCGTCCGTGTGCCGGCGCGTGTGGTTACGCGATGCGTTCCCGCACCACCGGGGTGGCGGCGAACGGCGTGCCCGCCGGGGCGATGTCGTACGAGTCGGGCAGCGCCTTCAGGGCGTACTCGAACTTCTCCGGGGTGTCCGTGTGCAGCGTCAGCAGCGGCTGTCCGGCCGTCACCTCGTCGCCCGGCTTGGCGTGCAGTTCGACGCCGGCGCCGGCCTGGACCGGGTCCTCCTTGCGGGCGCGGCCCGCGCCGAGGCGCCAGGCGGCGACGCCGATGTCGTAGGCGTCCAGGCGGGTCAGGATGCCGGAGGACAGGGCCCTGACGACGTGCTGTTCGCGGGCGACCGGGAGTGCGGCGTCGGGGTCGCCGCCCTGGGCGGAGATCATCCGGCGCCAGACGTCCATCGCGGAGCCGTCCGCGAGGGCCTTCTCCGGGTCGGCATTCTTGAGTCCGGCCGCGTCCAGCATTTCGCGGGCGAGGGCCAGGGTGAGGTCGATGACGTCCTGCGGGCCGCCGCCGGCCAGGACCTCGACCGATTCGCGGACCTCCAGGGCGTTGCCCGCGGTGAGGCCCAGGGGGGTGGACATGTCGGTGAGGAGGGCGACCGTGCGCACTCCGCTGTCGGTGCCCAGCGCGACCATGGTGGAGGCCAGTTCGCGGGCGTCCTCGATGGTCTTCATGAAGGCGCCGGAGCCGACCTTGACGTCCAGGACGAGTGCGCCGGTGCCTTCGGCGATCTTCTTGGACATGATCGAGCTGGCGATGAGCGGGATCGCTTCGACGGTGCCGGTGACGTCGCGGAGCGCGTACAGCTTCTTGTCGGCGGGGGCGAGTCCGTCGCCCGCCGCACAGATGACGGCGCCGGTGGTGTCGAGGACGTTCAGCATCTCGGTGTTGGAGAGGTGGGCGCGCCAGCCGGGGATGGACTCCAGCTTGTCGAGCGTGCCACCGGTGTGGCCGAGGCCGCGTCCGCTGAGCTGCGGTACGGCGGCGCCGCAGGCGGCGACCAGCGGGGCGAGCGGCAGGGTGATCTTGTCGCCGACGCCGCCGGTGGAGTGCTTGTCGGTGGTGGGGCGGGAGAGCGCGTCGAAGTTCATCCGCTCGCCGGAGGCGATCATGGCGGCGGTCCAGCGGGCGATCTCCGTGCGGTTCATGCCGTTCAGGAGGATCGCCATGGCCAGTGCGGACATCTGCTCGTCGGCGACCTCGCCGCGGGTGTACGCGTCGATGACCCAGTCGATCTGCTCGGGGGTCAGCTCGCCTCGGTCCCGCTTGGTGCGGATGACGGAGATGGCGTCCATGTCCTGGAGTCCTTCCGGCCGGTACGTACGTACGCATGAGCACGCATGAGTTCCGTTGACTCTACGCGCATAGAGGATGGGAGAGACGCCGGACGGGCCCGCTGTGTGCGGGCCCGTCCGGCGGGTGGGGACCGGAAAGGTGCTCAGCCGAGGTGCGAGGGCCCGAAGGCCTGCGGGAGCATCTCGTCGAGCGTGCGGAAGCCGTCCGGGGTCTCCAGGACGAGTTCCGGTCCGCCGAACTCGTACAGCAGCTGCCTGCACCTGCCGCACGGCACCAGGATCTCGCCCGCCCCGTCCACGCAGGTGAAGTGGGTCAGCCGGCCGCCGCCGGTGGCGTGGAGCTGGGAGACCAGCCCGCACTCGGCGCACAGCCCGATGCCGTACGAGGCGTTCTCGACGTTGCAGCCGACGATGGTGCGGCCGTCGTCGACGCGGGCGGCGACGCCGACCGGGTAGCCGGAGTAGGGCGCGTACGCACGGGACATGGCGTCCCGGGCGGCGGCGCGCAGGGCGTCCCAGTCGGCTCCCGCGACGGCGGCGGCGTCCGCACCGGCGGTGGGCGTCACTTGCCCTGGCCCTTGCGGTAGCGCATGCCGTCGGCCTTCGGCATCCGCAGCCGCTGCGCGGAGAGCGAGAGGACGAGCAGCGTGACGACGTACGGGGTGGCGCTGACGAACTCCGTGGGCACGGTGTCCGTACCGAGGTACCAGACCAGGATGACGGCGGCGATGACCGCGCTGACGGCTCCCTGCACGAAGCTCTTGCGGTAGAGCTTCCAGGCCGCGATGCCGGCCAGCGCGACCACGAGCAGCAGGAGCAGCGCGTGGACGGACTCGCCGCCGTTGCGCAGCTGGAGCGCGTCGGCGAAGCCGAACAGGCCGGCGCCCATGGCGAGTCCGCCGGGACGCCAGTTGCCGAAGATCATCGCGGCGAGACCGATGTATCCGCGGCCGCCGGTCTGTCCCTCGTTGTAGATGTGCGAGGTGACCAGGGAGAGGAAGGCGCCGCCGAGTCCGGCCATGCCGCCGGAGACGAGCACCGCGATGTACTTGTACGTGTAGACGTTCACGCCGAGCGATTCGGCGGCCACCGGGTTCTCGCCGCAGGAGCGCAGCCGCAGGCCGAAGGCGGTCTTCCACAGGATGAAGAACGTCGCGACGAAGAGCACCGCGGCGACGATCGTCAGCAGGGACACGTTGGTGACCAGGCCGCCGATGACGCCGGCCAGGTCGGAGACGAAGAACCAGTGGTGCTTCTCGATCGAGTGCAGCCAGTCGGAGAGGCCCGGGATCGTGACCGAGGTGATCTCGTCGGCCGGTGGTGACTGTTTCGGTGAGCCGCCCTTGGCCGCCGCTTCGCCGGAGTTGAACCAGAGCTTGGCGAAGTAGGTGGTGAAGCCGAGCGCCAGGATGTTGATCGCGATACCGGAGATGATGTGGTCGACGCCGAAGGTGACGGTCGCGACCGCGTGCAGCAGTCCGCCGAGCATGCCGCCGATGACACCGGCGAGGACGCCGAGCCAGGGGTTGGTCTGCCAGCCGGCCCAGGCGCCGAAGAAGGTGCCCAGGATCATCATGCCTTCGAGGCCGATGTTGACCACGCCGGCGCGTTCGGCCCAGAGGCCGCCGAGACCGGCGAGGCCGATCGGCACGGCCATCGCGAGGGCCGCGCTGATCTGTCCGGCCGAGGTGACGTCCTGCGCGCCGGTGATGGCGCGCACCGCGGACAGCGCGAGCAGGACGCCCGCGATGATCAGCAGGACGACGGGGAAGGAGAGCCTGGTGCGGCCGCTCTTGCCGCCGGAGACCTTGGGGGCCGCGGGGGGCGGGGTGGAAGTCGCCGTGACGGTCACGCCGACACCTCCTGCTGGTCGGAGTTACGGGCGGCCTGTGCGGCGAGTTCCGCGCCGACCTTGCTCTGCTGGCGCTTGAGTCCGTAGCGGCGGACGACTTCGTAGGCGATGACGACGCACAGGACGATGACGCCCTGGATGACACCGACGATCTCCTTGTCGTACCCCTCGAACTCCAGCTTTCCGGTGCCGCGTTCCAGGAAGCCCCAGAGCAGTGCGCCGAGCGCGATGCCGATGGGGTGGTTGCGGCCGAGGAGGGCGATGGCGATGCCGGTGAAGCCGATGCCGACCGGGAAGTCGCCGCTGTACTCGTAGCTGTCGTTGAGCAGGGTCGGCATGCCGATGAGGCCGGCCACCGCGCCCGAGATCAGCATCGAGGTGACGACCATCTTCTTGACGTTCACGCCGCTGGCCTCGGCCGCGGAGCCGGACTGGCCGACGGTGCGCAGATCGAAGCCGAAGCGGGTGCGCGAGAGCGTGAACCAGTAGGCGATGCCCGCGACGACCGCGACCACGATGAAGCCCCAGACGGGCGTCGGGGTGGTCGGGAACTCGAAGAAGTGCGAGGACTCCGGGAGCGGTTTGGTGGAGATCTTGGTGCCGGCCTCGTCGAGGTGGCCGAGGCGGTTCTGCTGGAGGAGGTAGCCGATGATCGCGGTCGCGATGGCGTTCAGCATGATCGTCGAGACGACCTCGCTGACGCCCCGGGTGACCTTGAGGACACCGGCGATACCGGCCCACATCGCGCCGACGATCATCGCGGTGAGGATGATCAGCGGGATCTGGAGGGCGCCGGGCAGGGTCAGCGCGCCGCCGACCGCCGCCGCGAAGAAGGCGGCGAGGCGGTACTGGCCGTCGACGCCGATGTTGAAGAGGTTCATCCGGAAGCCGACGGCCACCGCGAGACCCGCGAGGTAGTACGTCGTCGCCTTGTTGAGGATGTAGACCTGGCTGTCCGACTTCAGGCCGTAGTCGAACATGATGCCGAAGGCGCTGAAGGGTTCCTTGCCGGTGGCGGCGAGTACGAGTGCCGTCACCAGGAAGGCGACCACGATCGCGAGTACGGGGGCCGCGATCCCCAGGAGCAGCCGCTCCTTGTCGATCTTCTTCATCGGTCCTCTCCCCCGTCCCGGGGGTCGGTGTCGGTGCGGTCGCCGTCGGTGCGGTCGGCGTCGGTAGGGCCGGCGGCCGGGTCGTCCGGTGTGAGCGACTTCCCCGGGGCCGGGGGCTCGGCTGCCGGGGGCTCCGCCGTCGGGGGCTCGGCTGCCGGGGGCTCCTCGGGCGCTTCGAGGTGGCCGCTGGCCGCACCCGTCATGGCCGAGCCGAGCTCCTCGGGGGTGACGGACGCCGGGTCGGCGTCCGCGACCAGCCGGCCGCGGTACATGACCCGCAGGGTGTCGGAGAGCCCGATCAGCTCGTCCAGGTCGGCGGAGATCAGCAGCACCGCCAGTCCCTCGCGGCGTGCTTCGCGGATCTGGTCCCAGATCTGGGCCTGTGCGCCGACGTCCACGCCCCGGGTGGGGTGCGCGGCGATCAGGAGCTTGGGCGAGTGGCTCATCTCGCGGCCGACGATCAGCTTCTGCTGGTTGCCGCCGGAGAGCGAGGCCGCGGTGACCTCGATGCCGGGGGTGCGCACGTCGTACTCGCGCACGATCCGCTCGGTGTCGGCGCGGGCCGCCTTGAGGTCGAGGAAGGCGCCCTTGCTGTTGGGGCGTTCGGTGACGTGGCCGAGGATGCGGTTCTCCCAGAGGGGGGCCTCCAGCAGCAGTCCGTGCCGGTGGCGGTCCTCGGGGATGACGGCCATGCCGTCCTCGCGGCGCTTGCGCGTCGGGGTGCGGGAGATGTCCGTACCGTCCAGGGCGAGGGAGCCCGCGTCGAGGGTGCGCATGCCCATGATGGTGTCGACGAGTTCGGACTGGCCGTTGCCCTCGACGCCGGCGATGCCGAGGACCTCGCCCTTGTGGATGGTGAAGGTGATGCCGTCGAGCACGGCACGCACCACCCCGTCCGGGTCGGTCGCGGTCAGCCGCAGCCCGTCGACGGTGAGCATCGGCGTGTCGGTGACGGTCGACTCACGGGTCTCCGGCGACGGCAGCTCACTGCCGACCATCAGCTCGGCGAGCTGCTTGGTCGTGGTGTGCTTCGGGTCGGCGGTGCCCACGGTCGTACCGCGCCGGATGACGGTGATCTCGTCGGCCACCGACAGCACCTCGCCCAGCTTGTGCGAGATGAAGATGACGGTCAGGCCCTCGGCCTTGAGCTCGCGCAGGTTGTCGAACAGTGCGTCGACCTCCTGCGGTACGAGGACGGCGGTGGGTTCGTCGAGGATCAGGGTGCGGGCGCCGCGGTAGAGGACCTTGAGGATCTCCACGCGCTGGCGGTCGGCGACACCGAGGTCCTCGACCATGGCGTCCGGGCGGACGCCGAGACCGTAGGCGTCGGAGATCTCCCGGATCTTCGCGCGGGCCCGGTCGCCGATGCCGTACAGCTTCTCGGAGCCGAGTACGACGTTCTCCAGGACGGTGAGGTAGTCGGCGAGCATGAAGTGCTGGTGCACCATGCCGATACCGCGGTCGATGGCGTCGCCCGGGTTGGAGAACGTGGCCTGTTCGCCGTCCACCGCGATGGTGCCCTCGTCCGGCTTCTGCATGCCGTACAGGATCTTCATCAGAGTGGACTTGCCGGCGCCGTTCTCACCGACGAGAGCGTGGACGGTGCCGCGGCGCACGGTGATGTCGATGTCGTGGTTGGCCACGACCCCGGGGAACCGCTTGGTGATACCGCGGAGCTCCACGGCATGAGGACTGCTGGACGCGTTGATGGCGCACTCTCCTTGGCAGGAGCGGAGGGCGGAGGCGATGGGGCGGAGACGGTGGGACGGAGACGGGAAGACGTGAGCGGGGGGCGGAAAAAGGTACCGCGCCCGAGCCGGAGCTACGCGCGTAGCGCCACCGAATCGTTGGCCACCTGATCACAGATGGCGGACCGGGGCCGGTGACCCCCTGTGCGGGGGTACGCGATCGGGGCCCGGGCGGGCGGCCGAAGCCGCTCGTCCGGGCCCCGATCTACGGGACGGATCAGGTCGTGGTCTTGACCGTGATGTCGCCGTCGACGATCTTCTTCTTGGCCGCGTCGAGCTGGGCCTGGATGTCCTTGAGGTGGTCACCCGTGGTGGTCAGGCTGACGCCGCCCTTGGCCAGGGAGTACGTCTGCGTGCCGGTCAGCGGCTTGCCGTCCTTGACGGACTTGACCAGGTCGAAGACGCCGGTGTCGACGTTCTTGACGACCGAGGTCAGGATCGTGTCCTTGTACTTGGACAGCGCCGGGTCCAGGGCCTGGTCGGAGTCGACTCCGATGGACCAGGCACCCTTCTGGCCCGCGACGGCCTCGATCGAACCGGCACCCGAACCGCCCGCGGCGGCGAAGATGACGTCGATGCCCTTGTCGAGCATGCCCTTGGCGGCGGCCTTGCCCTTGTCGGGGCTGCCGAAGCCGGACAGGTCCGAGCCGGTGGACAGGTACTGGATCTGCACCGTGGCGCTGGGCTTGGTGTCCTTGACGCCCTGCTGGAAACCGGCGGCGAACTTCTTGATCAGCGGGAGGTCCACACCACCGATGAAGCCGACCTTGCCGTCCTTCGACTTCAGCGCGGCCGCGACACCGGCGAGGTACGAGCCCTGCTCCTCGGTGAAGACGATCGAGTCGACGTTCTTCGCGTCGGCGACCGAGTCGACCAGGCCGAAGTTCACCTTCGGGTACTTGGGCGCGATCTTGTCGACCGCGTCCTTGTACGCGAAGCCGACGGCGATGACCGGGTTGTAACCGCCCTCGGCCAGCGACTGCAGACGCTGCTCACGGTCGGCGGGGGTCTCACCGTTCTTGGCGGTGAGCTCCTTCGTCTGGGCGTCGAACTCGGCCTTGGCCTTGTCCAGGCCGCGAGCGGCGGAGTCGTTGAACGAGTTGTCGCCACGGCCGCCGACGTCGTAGGCCATGCCGATCTTCATCTGACCCGAGTCGGAGCTGGTGTCCTCGTCGGACGAACTGCCGCACGCGGTGGCGGTGAGCGCGAGAGCTGCGGTGACAGCACACGCGGCGGTGATCTTGGATACCCGGCGCAAGGGAAGGCTCCTTCAAACCTGACCGAAGCGCCTCTTCCGGCGCTGGTTTCGCCGCGATCGTAACGCGCGTAGATGTCAGATAATGACCTGTACGGCAGCCGTTATCGGATCGTCGCGAACGGGGGGTGGCTCGTCCGGGTACGGATGGCTGCGGTGGAGCAGCGAGGAAGCGCGGCGCTCACCACGCCTCCCGTCCACGTTGATGCACCCACGAGAGGGAGCAGATCCGCATACACCCGGCTCCCCCGGCGCCGACCATGACCAAGTTCCACAACCCGCCGCTCGACGCCGCGGGCCCATGGAACTCACCACTGTGGCTCAGGTGACGACTCACGGGCCTGCCAACCATTCGAACGAAACCGGCCACACCTTCGGGTGCAAAGCACCCCAACCTCACCCCTAGCGCACATTTCGAGTCCTTTAACTTGCATTATCCAGTCAAATCTTGCAAAAAAGTTGACCCAAACTTCAAAGATTCATTAAATAAATCCGTTCACTCAATCGTGATGCACTTTTCCGGACCGAGGGAAAAAACCATGAAGCGAACATTCTCCGTTCTTTCCATCACGGCAGCGGTGCTGGCGACCGCTGGCGCAATGGCTCCAACTGCATCGGCCGGCGTAGGAAACTGCAAGACCTGGACGTCCAACAGCGCTCCTTATACCGGCTCCGCCTATTGCAGCGAAATCGCTTCGGCTGACAAGTTCCGAGTGAAGGTCACCTGTGTCGATCCTCGCGGGAGCACCTGGGTTGTGTACGGCCCGTGGGTGAAGAACACCAAAACCTCGACCGCCAAGTGCTCGGACAACCCGAACGTCGGCATCCTCAAGACCGGAGTCTCGTTCAGCGCCTGACTCCAGCCTCCCCTCGCGCTCAGCCAATCGGGGACGAGGGTGACCACACAGATATCCGACCGCTTACCACGTAAGAGGTACGTATGAAGAGGACGTTCCGTCTGGCCGTCGGGGTGGCTATTGCAGCCGGCTCGGTCGCGGTCACCGCACCCACCGCGACCGCCTCAGAGGTCGGCACAGCCTCCATCGACTGCAAGACCGGAAAGTCAGGCAGCGCGCCCTATTACGCCTTCGCCCGCTGTAACGAAATGGGCAGCTGGGCCAAGTTCCGAGTGCACGCCACTTGCGTCGATCCTCGTGGAGGCACCTGGATCGTCAACGGTCCTTGGATGCGAAAAACGCAAACCTCGATCGTCAAGTGCTCGGACAGCCCGAACGTCGGCATCCTCAAGATCGGGTTGACCCTAAGCAACTGACCCCAGTCACCCTCGCCCCGCAACCAGTCGGGGGGGGCGAGGGTGACCACACACGGACATCCGACCGCTTACCACGCAACTGAGGGATAATCATGAAGAAGATGTACAGTCTGGCCGCCGGGCTTATCGTCGCAGCCGGCTCGATCTTCGTCGCCGCACCCACCGCGACCGCCTCGGAAGTCGGCACAGCCTCCGTCGACTGCGATACCTGGAAGTCGAGCACCGCGCCCTACAAGGGATACGCCAAGTGCACGGGCATGCTCCCCTACCCGCTCGAGGGTGTACAGGTGCGGCTCACCTGCATCGACCCACGCGGTACCCAGTGGCACGTCAACGGAAACCGGGTGGGCAACGGCAAGACCTCCAGCGCCCAGTGCTCCGATAACTCGAGCGTGGGCATCTACAAGGTGGGCCTGACGCGGACGCGCCTGTAACAGGCATCCCTTTCTTGGATATCACCAATCCTGGGATATTCCGCGAACAGGCTCATCGGTGACCATGTAGTTCAAAATTGCACTCGCCTCATATCCCTTCGAATCCGCACCGCCAACGACTGCCGAGCAGTCCACGATTATTCACATCGCGCGTGAGCGGAAGCCTCCCTTCCGCTGCCGACCGGCAGCGGAAGTGAGGCTGGGGGAATCCGACAGGCACCTCCGGAGCGCCGCTGCCCCAAGATCAGGCAGTACAACGACCTCCGGAGGCCACCTGGAGGAAACAGCCCAATTGTGGATACCGGTTGCGTGCACAATAGGCACGTCACCGGCCCGCCATTCGACCAGGCGGACGATAGACCTACAGGCCTCTCCACAGTGCGGGCGGCAGCGAAAAGATTCAATCCCCCGCATACTTGGTGCCTGCCCGTGCCTGAGGGCTGGGCCAGTCCGCCCTCAGTCCACCATGTGAAGCAGCGCGGAGGCGGTGAAGAGCTCCACCCCCACGGTGATCGCCTCCTCGTCCGCGTCGAAGTTGCCGCGGTGCAGGTCGAGCCCGCGCGTGTCGCCGGGCGTACGCACTCCGAGGCGCGCCATCGCCCCGGGCGTGTGCTCCAGATACCAGGAGAAGTCCTCCCCGCCCAGGCTCTGTTCGGTGTCCTCGATTGCATACGAACCGCGGCGGGCGGACATCGCTCCCGACAGCAGGTCGATCGCGGCCGCGTCGTTCACCACGGGCGGGACACCCCGGATGTAGTTGATCACCGTCTTCGCGCCGTGCATCCCGGCCACCTCGTCGATCGCAGCGTGCACCAGGTCCGGTGCCTCCCGCCACGCCTTCAGGTCCAGGCAGCGAACCGTGCCCGACAGTTCGGCGTGTTGCGGGATCACGTTGCACGCGTGCCCTGTCTCCAGCCGTCCCCACGTCACCGCCAGCCCGGCCCTCGCGTCGACCCGGCGGGCCAGCAGCGCGGGCACCTCGGTGGCGACCTTGGCGGCGGCGGTGACCAGGTCCGTGGTCAGGTGCGGGCGGGCGGTGTGGCCGCCGGGGCCGTCCAGGGACAGCTCAAGGCGGTCGCAGGCGGAGGTGATCGCCCCGACCCGCAGCCCGATCCGGCCCACGTCGACCTTGGGGTCGCAGTGCACCCCCACGATCCGGCCGACCCCCTCCAGCACCCCCGACTCGATCGCGTCGGGCGCCCCGCCGGGCAGCACCTCCTCGGCCGGCTGGAAGATCAGCCGCACCGGGTTGGGCAGCAGCCCCTGCCGGTCCAGCTCGGCGAGCACGAGGCCGGCACCGAGGACGGTGGTGGTGTGGATGTCGTGCCCGCAGGCGTGCGCCCGGTCGGGCACGGTGGAGCGGTACGGGACGCCCGTCTTGGTGTCCGGGATCGGCAGCGCGTCGATGTCGGCCCGCAGCGCCAGCATGGGCCGCGTCCCCTCGCTCCGCGTCCCGACGTCACACATGAGCCCCGTCCCGGAGGCGAGCACCCGCGGCTCAAGCCCTGCCTGCTCCAGCCGGGCCTTGATGGCCGCGGTGGTGCGGAACTCCTGGTTGCCGAGCTCGGGGTGCATGTGCAGATCGCGGCGGAAGGCGATGAGCTCGGCACGCAGGGATTCGGGCAGCGTGCCGGGCAGTACGCGGCTGCCCTGGCTCACGCCGCCACTTCCGGGCTGATCGGCATCGGACTCACGGGACATCAACTGGTTCACCCGTTGAAGGGTAGGCCCCTCACCCCGTCAACTGGCCACAGATCAACAAAAGTTCAGCCACATAGAGGAACAAAAGTCGGCGCCGACATGTGTGACATGAGATGGAGGCGGGTAAACTCTGCCGATTTCTACCCGCCGGAATCCCCCTGTACGGCCCACTCAGCCCCGCAGTCCCCGGCGCATCGGGTACAGCGCCAGCCCGACGCACAGGGCTCCGGCCGCCAGCAGGTCCAGGCTCATGGCCATCATGACGATGCCGGCAAGCACCAGCAGCGGGGACCGGCCGGGGACCTCGCCCCGGCGGAAGAACGCCAGCAGCGTGACGAGCCCCAGCAGCCCGAGCCAGAACAGCATCGGCACCACCGTGTAGACGGCCGGCATCACGCCGGGCACGCCCTGCACCTTCTCGAACATGTCGCTCATCGCCTGCTTGTCCGCCGCGAGGAACCCGACCACCAGGTCGATCACCGCCTGGACCGCCACCGCGGCCGCTCCCAGCAGCCCGATCCCGGCGGCCACCCGGACGCCGGTCCGTCTGCCGCCGCGCACCCCGGCCGGCAGCCGCAGGCCCAGGAACACCGGAACGAAAGCGAGCACCCCGGCCAGGAACAGCAGGTGCGCCACCGACCACCACATCCCGGGGCCGTAGTCACCGGCTGCCTTTCCGATCAGCCGCACCACGCCGTACCCGGCCTCAGGGCCGGGCCTGCGAGGAAGGCGGTCGTGCCGGTCGTGGCGACGGTGCCGTGGTGAGACTTCGTCAATTCCCGTGTCTGCATGCCTCGATGATCGATTCCCGGCACCGTCGGCGGCTATCGGGGATGCCCCTGGGGCGCCCCTGACGTGGCCCCCGCGAAACCCAGGGGCGAAGGGGGTTCCTCTCAGGGTGCGGCCGTCCCTCCAGCGGTGTCCACACCAGTCGCAGACACGGGAGTCGAGCATGGCGGCGAATCGCGGAATACGCTTGATCCAGTGGTTGGCCCACCCCCGCACCCGCCCCCGTGAGGCAGCCGTGGAAGCAGTTCGTCAGTACAACGGCCATGAGGCCAAGACCCACCTCGCGCACATCCTGGAGCAGGTGGCCACCTGCGAGGAAGTCGTGATCTCCAAGGCGGGACAGCCGGTGGCGAAGGTCGTGCCGCTGGGCGCCCGGGTCAAGCGGACCGGGCGTGGCTCGCTACGGGGGCAGATCCGCATCAACGACGGCTTCGCCGAACTGCCGGACGACATCGCTGACGCCTTCGGGATGCGCTGATGAAGCCGCTGCTCGGCACGCATGTCGTCCTGTGGTGACTGGCCGACTCCGCCGAGCTCACTGACGAGGTCAAACACCTCCGGTCTTCGTCAGTGCAGTAACGCCGCGGGAGATCGCGATCAAGGCATCCCCCGCCGGTTCACGCCTCCGTAGTCACCGCCGTAACCCGCCAGGGCGCCAGCCGCTGGACGTCCCGGGCCGTCTCCGTGACCCCGGCCAGGAAGCCCTGGGCCCTCGGGGACGCCGTTTCGCGGAGCCATTCCGGGGCGATGTCGCAGACCGCGACCTTCACCTCGGTGCCGACCAGGGCCAGCGGCAGGGTGTGGACCACCGTGGAGGGGAAGCTCAGGACCGTGCGGCCGATGGGGCCGCGGCGGGCGATGAGTTCCAGGGGGAGGTCGGGGCGGACGATCTCCAGGCCGGTGGCGGCCTCCAGGGCGTGGAGCTTCTCGGTGGACTCGCGGCGGTGGGCGAAGTAGCGGGTGGCGCCGTGCGTCCGGGCCAGGGCCGCGACCGCCTCCAGGTACTGACCGCGGTCGACCACGCCCGTCTCGACCAGCGAGGTGCCGACCATGTCCGCGCCCTTGGTCAGCAGCGGCGGGCCGAAGCGCGAGCGGGTCCAGGAGAAGGTGTTGGGGATGAGGGTGATGCCGGGCGGCGGGATCACCGGCATCGCGGTGAAGAGCTCGACCTCACGCGCCGCGGACGGGGTGAAGCGGCGGCGGGCGGTGGCGGAGACCGGGGCCAGGGCCAGGTCGCGGGGGCC
Source organism: Streptomyces sp. NBC_00464 (assembly GCF_036013915.1). Taxonomy (NCBI): domain Bacteria; kingdom Bacillati; phylum Actinomycetota; class Actinomycetes; order Kitasatosporales; family Streptomycetaceae; genus Streptomyces; species Streptomyces sp. NBC_00464. Next base: position 2,606,619 of record NZ_CP107899.1, read on the forward strand.
GGAGCCGCCGCGGCGGTGCCAGCGCACCAGGCGCTCGCCTCGGGTCAGCAGGGCGACGAACTCCATGGTGGCGGTGCCGTCGTCGACCACGGTGAGCCGGCGGGGGCGGACCAGGGACAGCAGGAGCTGTACGTAGCGGGAGAACGGGTCCCCGATGACGATGTGGTCGGCGTTGCGTACGAGCTTGGTGAGGGCGCGCAGCGACTTCAGGGGCGTCCCCGAGTCGCCGCGCGCCTCCTGCCAGCGCACGGTGATGCCCTCGTCGCGGGCCAGCTCCGCCATCCGGCGCAGCTGACCGCGCGACATCGGGTCGACCGGAGGGAGGACGACGACGGTGACGTCCGGGACGACACGGCCGCCGCCTCCCTCTGTGTAGGCCCACTCCAGGACGTTCAGGAGCTGGACCGGGCTCTCGACGAAGGCGAGGTTCACCGGTCTGCCCGTCAGACCGCGACCGGCTCGGCGGCCTGGGCCGTCTCGCCGCTCTCTGCCACGACGCCCGGGACCCGGCGGAGCTTCTTCATCGGGCCGAGCTCCGACTCGTACACCTTCTTGACGCCGTCGCCGAGGGAGGCCTCGATGGTGCGGATGTCGCGGACCAGGCGGGTCAGGCCCTGCGGCTCGACGGACGCGGCCTGGTCGGAGCCCCACATGGCGCGGTCGAGGGTGATGTGGCGCTCGACGAACGCGGCGCCGAGTGCGACGGCGGCCAGCGTGGTCTGCAGGCCCGTCTCGTGGCCGCTGTAGCCGATCGGGACGTTGGGGTACTCCTGCTGGAGGGTGTTGATGACCCGGAGGTTCAGCTCCTCGGCCTTGGCCGGGTACGTCGAAGTGGCGTGGCAGAGAAGGATGTTGTCCGAGCCGAGGACCTCGACGGCGTGCCGGATCTGGCGCGGGGTCGACATGCCGGTGGAGAGGATCACCGTGCGGCCGGTGGCGCGCAGCGAGCGCAGCAGCTCGTCGTCGGTGAGGGACGCGGAGGCGACCTTGTGGGCGGGGACGTCGAACTTCTCCAGGAAGGCGACGGCCTCGGTGTCCCACGGGGAGGCGAACCAGTCGATGCCGCGCTCGGCGCAGTGCTCGGAGATGGCCCGGTACTCGGTCTCGCCGAACTCCACGCGGTGGCGGTAGTCGATGTAAGTCATCCGGCCCCAGGGGGTGTCGCGCTCGATGTCCCACTGGTCGCGCGGGGTGCAGATCTCGGGGGTGCGCTTCTGGAACTTGACGGCGTCGCAGCCGGCTTCGGCGGCCACGTCGATCAGCTTGAGGGCGTTGTCGAGGTCGCCGTTGTGGTTGATGCCGATCTCGCCGGTGACGTAGACGGGGTGGCCGGGGCCGGCGGTGCGGTTGCCGAGGGTGCGCAGTCGGGAGGTGCTCATGAGGGCGTTCCTTACTTACTTGGTGGGAGCGGTGGGGGTGGAAGTGGTGAGGGTGGGGCCGAGCAGCCAGGCCGCGATCTCGCGGATGGCGCCGAAGCCGCCGGGGGTGGTGGTCACGGCGCGCGCCGCGGCGCGTACCGAGTCGTGCGCGCTCGCGACGGCGACGGGCCAGCCGGCGAGTGCGAAGCAGGGGAGGTCGTTGACGTCGTTGCCGACGTACAGGACGCGTTCGGGGGCGATGGACTGCTCGTCGCACCACTGCTTGAGCGCGAGGTCCTTGCGGTCGATGCCGTGCAGGACGGGGACGCGGAGCTTGTGGGCGCGGGCGGCGACGACCGGGTTCTGTTCCGTGGAGAGGATCAGGAGGGGGAGGCCCGCCTTGCGCAGGGCGGCGATGCCGAGTCCGTCGCCCCGGTGGACGGCGACGGTCTCGCGGCCGTCGGAGTCGATGAGGACCCGGTCGTCGGTCTGGGTGCCGTCGAAGTCGAGGACGACCGCGTCGATGTCCTCGCGGGTGGGCAGCGGCGCCGGGTCCAGGAGCGGGGCCAGGGCGCGGGCGCGTGCCAGGTCGTGCGGGTCGTCGATCTCCAGGACCCGGGCGGGGTCGGTGCGCACCAGGGCGGTGTGACCGAAGAAGCGGTGGCGGTGGGTACGGAATCCGGCCGCGTCCATCGCGTAGGCGGCGCCTGTTTCGAGGAGGTCCTCGGGGCGGTCCTGGCGGCGGGGGCGGACGGCCTTGTCGTGGTTGACGCCGTAGTTGTGGTCCTCGACCGCGCTGCCGTCGCGCCACAGGAAGCCGTGGAACGGGGCGACGGTGACGGCGGTGTCGGCGCCTTCGCGGGCGACCGCGGCGGCGACGCCGTCGATGTCCTCGCGGGCGACGAAGGGGCTGGTGCACTGGACGAGCAGCACCACGTCCACGGCCTTGCCGTGCTCCGCCTCGTACGTGTCCAGCGCGTGCAGCACGGCGGCCTCGCTGGTCGCGGTGTCACCCGCGATGGCTTCGGGGCGCTGGACGCAGTGCAGCCGGGCCGATTCGCCGAGGGCTTCACCGGCGGCGCGGGCCGCCTCCGCGACGGCGGGGGCGTCGGTCGTCACGACGACGTCCGTCACCTCGCTCGACGCCAGGCAGGCGCGGACCGCGCGGACGACGAGCGGTACACCGCCGACCTGGGCGAGGTTCTTGGCGGGTACGCCCTTTGATCCGCCGCGGGCGGGGATCACGGCGAGCACGGTGGGCTGCGTCATCGCTGCTCCAGTGAGTGACTTGGTAGAGGGGCCGGCAATTGGGGGGTGGAAGAAGGAGCGGGGCTGGGTGCGTGCAGCTGCAAGGCGGAGGATTGAGGCATGGCGGAGCCATGGTGATTGACGACAACGCCGCAGATGTGCGTGCCCAGCCCCGCGACGCCGCCCCCCAATTGCCGGCCCCTCTTCGTGGTGTTCACAGCTCGCCCATCCGTCGGATGACGGGGGCGACCCGCTGGACGCCGTGGCGGTACGCGCCCCGGGCCGCGTCGCGGACCGCCTCGCGCACCGCTCCCCTGACCCGGCCGGTCTCCCTGGGCGCCGCGGCGCCCGGGAGCGGGTGGCCGTCGGGGGCCAGGTGGTGGCGGGCGAGGATGCCGGGGAGGTAGCCGGGGGCGGTGGCGGGTGTGTAGTAGGGCGCGAGCCTGGGCAGCCGGTCCTGCGCCAGCAGGGCGGTGACCCGGGCGCGGGCGGTGTCGTAGGCCGTGGCGTAGGTGCCGTCGGCGGCGACGCCCTGGCCGGCCAGCCATGCGGCGTCGGGCTCCGGGTGGGCGCCGCCGTCGAGGTGGTCCCAGGAGGTGAGCAGGCCCGAGCCGATGAAGTGGTGGTTGCCGAGGGTCTCGCGCACCCCGAGGTCGGTGAGGACCGCGGTGGGGATGCGCCGGTGCAGGGACTCCAGGGCGGCGGTCGAGGAGACGGTGACCAGCAGGTCGGTGCGGTCCAGGACCTCGCCCATGTGCCCGTACACGAGCCGGAAGTTGGGCGGGAGGCCGCCGGGCAGTTTCTCGGCGAGGCGCTGGTACGGGAGTTCCTCGATGTGTGTGGTGTGCTCGCCGGGCTTGGAGCGCAGCTTGAGGAGCACCTCGCGCCGCGGGTGCAGCCTGGCGTGCTCGACGAGCCTGCGCAGCAGGTACGTACGGTCGGCGCGGGAGGCGGGCACGGAGGGCTGGGCGGCGAACACGACGGTGTCGCGGCCCTGTTCGGGGGTGTGCGGGGCGCCGCCGAGGAACGGCAGGGCGGCCTCCGTGACGGCCGATGCGTCGGCGCCCACTCCCTCGTACACGGCGCGGAATCGCTCGGCGTCGTGGCGGGAGTTGGCGAGGACGACGTCGGCGCCGTGCCGCAGCAGCAGTCCGTCGGCGAGCTTCTCGTAGACGACGCCGACGTAGCCGGTGACGACGACGGGCCGGGCCGACAGCCGGAGTGCGGCGAGTCCGTGCAGCATCGCCTGGACGGCGCCGCCGACGAGGGCGAGGACCACGAGGTCGTACCCCTCGTCGCGCACGGTCTGCAGGAACTCGACGGCCGTCACCTCGCGCACCCGGTCGGTGTCGATGCCGACGTCGCCGACCTCGGCGAGCTGCCGGGGTGTCGGGGTCGCCCGGCCGCGCAGCAGCAGTCCGCTGATCTCCGTACGGGGCGTGGGCGCGCCCCCGTCACCCGTGGTCAGTCGGCGCGCGGTGAGCGCGCCCCACTTCCATCGGGTGTCGGAGTCGGCGAGTACGGCTACCCGGAGGGTGCTCGTCTTTTCGGTACGTGGGGGCACGTCCCAGACGTTAGGAAGGCCCGGGGGTGGACAGCCCAACGCGACAGCAACAGAGGGTTAACAGCCTGCCGACGATTGCCGAACCAGCCGTCCGGCTCGTTGAAACGGGATGGAGAATTCCCCTGCGGGCCTTCTGGTTAACGAATCCGACGGGCGTCGTTCACCTACCGTCTGCACAGCCGACAGGACGAATGCGCGGCCCGGAACTAGCGTGATGCGGGTGGTTAAGCTCTCCGTCATCGTGCCGTTCTACAACGTGCAGACATACGCGCCCGACACCCTCAGAAGCCTGCTGGCCAACGCCCGCGAGGACTTCGAATTCATTCTCGTCGACGATTGCTCGACCGACGGGACGGCGGACATTCTGCATCGTGCCCAGGAGGACATTCCGGGGGTGGTGGTGCTCAGACACGAACAGAACGGCGGACTGGCCACCGCACGCAACACCGGTCTGGACGCGGCCCGCGGCGAGTACATCGCCTTCCTGGACGGCGACGACTGGCTGGCACCCGGCTACTACACCGAACTCGTGGCCCGCGCCGAGAGCCTGGACTGCGACTTCGTCCGTACGGACCATGTCCAGGCCAACGGCCGGGAGCGCACCGTGCAACGCGCACCGCACGGACTCAGGGACGTACCCCTGGATCCCCGCGCGGCGATCCTGCCCGCCACCCGGTCCACGATGGTCGACTATCCGTACGCCTGGGCCGGGATCTGTCACCGCCGGCTGCTGGACCGCGGTCTGCTGCATTTCACGGACGGGCTGCGCACGGCGGAGGACCGGCCGTGGATCTGGCGGCTGCACCGGCAGGCGGAATCCTTCGCGGTGACCGGAATGCTGGGTCTCTTCTACCGGCGCGGTGTTTCCACCTCACTGACCCAGATCGGGGACGTACGCCAACTCGATTTCATCCGGGCGTTCGACCAGGTCGTACGGGAAACGGCAGCGGACCGTGACGCGGATGCCCTGCTGCCGAAGGCCGTGCGGACGTATTGCGCCGTCATTTCTCATCACGTCAACTCGATCGAAAGGTTCGAACCCTCCGTGGCGCGGACATTGAAGTCGCTCAGCTCGGCGGCCCTGAAGCGCATGCCGCAACAGGTGCTCGACGAGGCACTGGACTCGATGGACGGGCAGCGTGCGACGCTGCTGCGCCGGCTGCGCCGTCGGCCGCACACCGCGAGGGAGGTCGCTGCCGCATGAGCACCACCGTGCGCACCACGCGCGTCTTCGTGGCCTCCACTCTCTACGGCGTGGCCACGCTGGCCGCCGCGATGGACGCGGGCCGCTTCGAGACCGCCGACCGTTCGCTCCTCGTGCTCTGCAACAACGCCTCGATCCCGGAGACCTCCCCGTCCGTCGACACGATGCCCGGCTTCGACGCGTTGCGCGGCCGCTTCGACGGCGTGCTGTCGTGGAACGAGGCCATCGCACCCTTCCACCCCGGCGTCTGGGCACCGCGGGTGGACGACGTGCCGCTGTGGGAGCGCCATCTGCGGCTCGCCTGGGGACTCGGCGACGACCGTGTCGAGCTCGTCGTCGAGTCGATCCAGGTCAGCCCGGCCCTGTCGATCTGCCAGATCTTCACCGCCGCTCCGATCGACGTGTACGCGGACGGCCTGATGAGCTACGGCCCGACCCGGAACAAGATCGACCCGCTGATCGGCACCCGGGTGCGCCGGCTGCTCCATCCCGATCTGGTGCCGGGGCTGAAGCCGTTGCTGCTCACGGAGTTCGGCGTCGAGCCGGAGACGCTGAGCACGGACCACCTGCTCAAGGTCTTCGCCGAGCTGGCCGACATGCCGGTGGAGGTCCCGTCCGTGGAGGCGCCCGCCCTGCTGCTGGGCCAGTACCTCTCGGCGCTCGGGCTGATCGAGGCGGCGCAGGAGGAGGAGCTGCATCTGCGGATGATCCGGGGCGCCGTCGCGCTCGGGCACACCCGTCTGGTGTTCAAGCCGCATCCCACCGCGCCGGAGCAGTGGGGGCACGCGATGGTGGCCGAGGCGAGCGCGCTGGGCGCCGAACTGACCGTGCTGGAACGGGGATCCGGCCGCGCCGACATCTCGGGCGCGTCCCTGCTCGCGGAGGTGCTGTACCAGCGGATGCGGCCGGCCCTGGTCGTCGGCTGCTTCTCCACGGCTCTGCTGACTGCGGCCGCGTTCTACGGGCTGCCGGTCGCCAGGACCGGCACGGACCTGCTGCTGGACCGGCTCGCCCCGTACCAGAACAGCAATCGGGTGCCGGTGACGCTGGTCGACGCGCTGCTGCCGGACCTGGGTGACGCCGATGCCGTACGCGGATGGTCGCCGCCCTCCGCGGAACAGGTGGCCGAGCAGGTGTCCCCGCTGCTCACGGCGGTGGGCTTCGCGATGCAGCCCCAGATCTACCCGGACCTGCGCCCGGCGGCCGAACGCTACCTCGCGCACCATCTGGACGACCGCACCTGGCGCTACTTCAAGCGTCGCCGCCTGACCACGCTGGCCCTGCCGGGGGCGGTCCCCGCCCAGCTCGCCTTCATCCCGCGCAGCCCGGCGCTGCGGAAGGTGGCGCGCCGGGCGCGGGCGTTGAAGCGGGCGGCGTTGGGGTGACGGCCGGTCGCGGCCGGGCGGAGGCGTCCGGCCGCTCCTCGCAGGACACGCAAGAGGCCCCGTCCGGTCACTGGATCCGGACGGGGCCTCTTGCTGTCGGGCGTCCACGGCGGGAGGGGCGGGGAAGCCGACCGGCGCCCCGCCCCTCCCCCGGTGCGGTCAGACGCGCACGCCCCCCCGGATGAACCGCAGGTCCGCCGCGTTCGCCTCGGTGACCTTCCACAGTTCCTGCTGCCGGCCGTGCACATCGGCCACCGCCGCCGCGTGGTCGTCGAGCAGCCCGGCCGCCCGTTCCACGAGCCGGGCCCCGAGGTGACGGTCATGGACGGAGATGCCCCACTCGGGCCGCTCGATGTCGGCCAGGAAGTACGCCATCTTCGGGTGCGATATCAGGCTGATGATCGGTGTCCCGCAGCCGAACGGGATCATGCCCGCGTGCCCGCGCATGCCGATGACCAGCTTGGTCCTGGCGTACGTGTCACGGATCTCGTCGTTCCCGAAGTCGTACATCGGGATCACCGGCAGCGCGATGCCGTGCTCGCGCCGCAGGTCGAAGGCGATCCGTTCGTCGTCCAGCGAATGGGCCACGCACTTGACCTCGGCGTGGGCGCCGAGCCCCTTCACCGCGGTGGCCATCTCGGCGAGGAAGTGCGCGTAGTCGTGGCCGAAGCGGAGCCCCGAGCGGTCGTACGCGGCGTTGATCAGCACGGTGTTCTCGCGCTGTACGGGGTCGGTCCAGCCGTCCACCAGCTGCCGGGTGACCGTGGTCGGGCAGGGCTGGAAACGCACCTTGTCGTGCAGGGACGGCGGCAGCAGCTCGCGGACCTTCTCGATCGAGCCGTGGTTGCGCAGCCCGAAGAACGAGGAGCGCTCGACCAGTCTGCGCAGCGAGGAGAGGAACCGGTCGCGGCCGTGGCCGTAGGCCTGGCCGTCGAAGGCGTTGAACCCGACCGCGTACACCATGACGGGTACGTCGATCCGCTCCAGCAGTTCGTCGGGGACGTTCCACTGCCAGCCGCTGTTGCCGTTCGGGGCGGTGTCCGGGATGAAGAGCCCGCCGCCGCCGATGACCAGTCCGCGACGGGCGTTGACGCGTTCCAGGGCGGCCTCGTCGAACAGCCGGTGGGCGTGGACGGAGTGCCAGCGGGCCGGGCCGGTGTCGCGGTCGAAGGCCAGCCGGACGCTCTCCGGGAGCAGTTTGTCGCCGGCGTTGCCCTGCCGGTCCATGTAGAAGGCGACGTGGGCGAGTTGCCGGCCGGCGGGTCCCTCTACGGGCGTTTCGGCGTCCGTGGTGCGCTTGTACATCAGCCGGTTCGCCCGGTGGGTCGGGTCGACGCCGAGCCCTTCGAGGGCGTACTGCGCGGCGGTGGTGTCGTCGCCGTGGATCCAGGCGATCTGGGCGAGGCGCGAGAAGGCGGTGGCTGCCCGGTTGGGGGCTGCGGCGGCCAGCAGAAGCTGGATGCGGGCCTCTTCGTAGCGGGAGACGCTCAGCAGCGCGTTGCCGAGCACCTCGTGCGGCCAGGCCTCGTCGACGGGGATCCGGACGCCGCCGAGCAGGTCGGCCGCCTCCTGGTACTCACCGGCGCCGATGTGTGCGAGGGCGACCTTGCGGGCGCTCTCGGGGTCGGCGGTGCGCCGGACGTGCGGAGTGCCGTAGTGCACCAGCAGATCGTGGTGCTTGGCGCCGGGCAGTGCCAGGTACGCGGCGTGGAACGCGGCGTCGGACAGCTCGAACTCACGCCAGCGGTCCTCGGCCTGGCTGTAGCCGGCCTCGCCGCCCTGCCATGGCTTGTGCCGGCCGGTGAAGTGCAGGATCGCGGTGGTGTCGGGCACCGGGAGGTCGCCGGAGAGCCGCCGCTTGACGAAGTTGTAGCGGGCGTCGAGCTGCACGAAGTCGCCGTCGAGTACGGCGTTCAGGATGCCCTGGTCGTGCTTGTCGAGTTCGTAGGTCCCCTTGCGGCCGACTTCGTCGATCTTCGCGCAGAACGGGTCGCTCAGATACTCGCGCTGGATGACCAGCAGCCCGCTGTTGAGCTTGTGCTGCCCGTAGAAGAACTGGGGGACGGCGGCGAGGCCGTCGCGCAGCCTCAGCAGGTCGCCCAGATCGCCGAGGACCACCATGTCGGTGTCCAGCGTGATCACGGTGTCGTAGTCGCGCACCCGGAAGACATCGAGGATGAAGTAGGCCTTGCGCACCAGGTAGTTGTCCTGGTCGCCCTTGGCGTACGTGTCGTAGTGCGCGGCGTCGACTCTGCGGAAGTCGATGCGCGGGTGCAGTGCCCGGATCCGCGCGACGGACGCGGGGCGCAGCCCGTCGTGCAGGACGATGAAGTCCTCGCAGACCGCCGGGTTGGACAGCGCGAGGCTGCGCAGCAGGGTGAGGAAGCCGGGCAGGTAGTTCTCGTCCACGAAGCTCGCGAAGGCGACGCGGCGTTTGCCGGTGAGCGCGTTGGCGGGGGCGCGTGGTGCGGGCGCGGCGGTAGGGGGCGTCGTCGTCATCGCAGTCGGATCCTCATGTCGGTGACGCTCTGGGCGCGTTCCATGACCCACGCCTTTTCGCTGGTGTACTCGTGGACGGCGGTGATGGGCATCTTCATCGCGGCGGGCAGCCGGTAGGCGCCGCTCTCGTAGAAGTCGAAGCCGATCAGGTACAGTTGAGGGCTGACGTCCAGGTGGTCCAGCAGCCACAGCATGTTGAAGCCGCTGGTGGGGATGGCCGGCCAGACGTCCGTGCCGACCCTGCCGATGTTGCGCAGCGGCCAGCGCAGGGATTCGTCGCCGAGGTACTGCTGGGCACCGGGCACCAGCCGGTTGCGCAGCGAGTACTTCCAGTCGCCGGATACCCCGCCGAAGACCAGCCGGGTGTGGACCTTCTGGTCCCAGTTGAAGCCGTGCTTGTGGATGGTGGCGTGGATGTCGGTACGGCTGCCGGTCGCCGCCGGGTCGATCCGGTACGAGTTGAAGCGGACGACCAGGTCGTACGCGTCGATCTCGGCGCCCATCGAACCGTCGCCGACACGGCGGGAGTTGGCGATCAGGCAGATCGACTTGCCCGCGATGCGGTTACGGAACTCGCCGAGCGTCGTCCATTCGACGCCGCCGAACGTGGGGTCGTCGACCGGGCCGCGCATCCGGGCCCGACGCTGACCGGCGTAGAGCTCCACGAGTTCGGTGAGGAGGGTGGGATCGCCGTTGCCCGCGGTGGTGCGGGGACTGCCGCCCCCGCCCGGCGCGCCGCCGGCCTCCAGCGCGAGGGCGACGTACTGGCTGAGGGCCTCCTGGATCTCCGGCACGGGCGCACCTGACCGGTCCTGGGCCAGCAGCGCGCCGATGAGCCGGGACTGCGCCCGGTTCCAGTCGCCGCGCGCGTACAGCGCCAGGCCCTCGGCCCAGGTGTCGGTGACGGACCCTGCGGCGAACGCCGCGGCCTCGGGGCAGCCCTGTTCCAGCTTCCGCAGCAGTTCGCTCTGGCGCTCCGCGCCGGCCCGCAGACCGGCCGTCTTCGCCGCGATTCCGAAGCCGTCCTCGTCGGTGAGGGCGAGGTAGCGCTCGTACGCCTCGACCGCGTCGCTCTCCGCGCCCATCGCCTCCAGGACACGGGCCCGCAGCCGCCAGGCCGCCCGGGACTTCCTGCGCTGGGTCAGCACGGTGTCGGTGATGAGGACGGCGAGCTTCAGCTCGTCCTCGTAACCGCAGTCCAGCGCCTTGGTGCCGACCGCGAGCAGCGGGTCGAGCAGCTGGTCGCCGAGGACCAGCGCGGAGCCCGGCCCGCCTTTGCCGGCGCGCCGCAGCAGCGGGAGCGGGGAGGCCGCCTCGGAGGAGGGCTGCTCCATGGTCGCGTGGGTGGCCAGCAGATTCCGCAGGGCCTCGGCGAGCGCCGTGCGCCGCCGGTCGAGTCCGGCGACCAGCTTCCCGCTGTGCGCGGCGCAGGCCCGCAGACAGGTCTCCAGTTCCGTCGGGCGGACGGCGGCGAGGGAGGGCGTGCCGCCGTCGGGCGGTGTCGGTTCCTCCGCGTCACGCTGCCGTGGCCAACGGGTGCGGGCTTTCGTCATGGCGCTCCAAGCGTCTGCTGCCCGTGGGGGGAAGGGGCGTAGGGAGGGAGGTACGGATGTTCGTCAACCGTTCGTGGTTCCGTAGCACGCTAGGAAACCTGAACGGCCGGAAGATGAACTCGCCCTGTCAGCACGGAAAACTGCCGCCCTCCGTCCGTGGGGGCCGGCCGGCGGGCCGTCACCGGTGCCTCGCTGACCGCCACGCCCCGCGCTCGGAGGCGGCCGTACGCGGGGAGGAACGTCGCGTCACTTCCCCAGTCGGCCGGCGCAGCGCGCCCGGTGGAAGGCGAAGCGCTCCTCGTCCGGATCGACGTACTCCAGAATGTCCAGGGCCGCCTCGGTGTGGCCGTCGGCGGCTTCGGCGTACAGCTGCCAGAGCCCCTCCCGTACCAACTCCGCGCACTCCTCCTCCAGGCCGGGCCGTCCGGCTGCCGCTTCGCTGCGGTGGGACTCGCCCGTGACGAGGAAGCCGAGGGTGCTCAGCAGGGGGCCGCGGACGAAGTCCGGCGGGCGCTCGGCAAGGCCGGCCAGGATCACCGGGACTGCGTGCGGGGCCGCCTCGAAGAGCATGGACTGCTCCTCCAGATGACCGGCGAACGTGTGGCCCACGGTCCGGTCGGGGGCGGTGGCTCCCAGGAGCCGTTCGAAGGTGGTGGGCAGGTGCCCCGCGCCCCTGCCGCAGCCGCAGCGCAGGGCCGCCCAGTCATGGCGCCGAAGCTCCCACTCCCATGCCTTCACAGTCTTCCCCTGCCGATCGTCATCGGGCCCCGCCCGGGGCGATGAGGACGCTCCGCGGTGGAGCGTGCCCGTCGGCACTCTGCACGAGCCGCCGCCGGCGCAGGATGGCCGCGCGGGGACGGCCGCGTGAAGGCTGGCGGGCCATCAGGTGAACCGCCTTTTCACCCGCGGGATTTGGCGATGTTCGATGGCATATTCGACCCATCATGAGGACTCCGTCGATGCTCCGATCGCCGCGTGGCCAGGGTGCCGCCCTGGCCGCCGTACTCACCGTCGCGACCGTCTGCGCCGGCGACGCGGTGGCCCGCAGCTACCCCTTCGGCCCGCACACCCGCAGCGTGAACGACCTGGGCAATCAGTTCGTCCCGTTCCACGCCCGGCTCTGGGACCTGCTGCACGGGCGGGCGGACGGTGGGCTGCTGGTCAACTGGCAGTCGGGCTTCGGCACGAGCTTCCTGCCGGACCTCGGCACGTACCTGACCAGCCCCTTCGCCCTGCTCGTCGGGGTGTTCCCGAGGGACCGGATCGACCTGGCCGTGTACGTGGTCACGCTGGTGAAGACGGGGGCGGCAGCGGCGGCCATGACCTGGCTGCTCACCGCGCTGCGCCGGGGGCGCGGCCGGGAATGGCTGGCGGCCGTGCTCGGTGCGTCGTACGCGCTGTGCGGCTGGTCGGTCGCCGAGGCCGTCTACAACCCGATGTGGCTGGACGGGCTGATCGCCTTCCCGCTGCTGTGTCTGGCCGGCGAGTGGGCACGCACCGGGCGGCGGCCGGTGCTGGGCACGCTCCTGGTGACGCTCGCCTGGGTGTCGAACTTCTACACCGCGTACATGGCCACGCTCGGGGCGGCCCTGGTGCTGGTGGTGCGGCTGCTCCTGGAGGACGGGACGTCGCGGGAGCGGGTCCGGGGTCTGGTGCGCGCGGTGCGGACGGTGCTGATCGGTATCGGTCTGGCCGCGCCGGTGCTGGTGCCGGTGTTCCTGGGGACGCGCCACGCCTACCCGGGCTGGACCCGGGAGTTCGCCCGGGCCGCCTGGCCGGACGTCGCGGCCCGGCTGCTGCCGGCCACGTACGGCTTCTTCAGCCCGGCGGTCTTCCTCGGCACCGGCTCCCTGCTCCTGGCCTGCGTGCTTGCCTTCCACCGTGCCGTGCCGCGCGCGGAGCGGTGGGTGTGGCCGGGGCTGGTGGCTGTGGTGGCGCTGTCGTTGCAGTGGGGGCCCACGCATCTGCTGTGGCACGCCTTCGCGACGCCGAACGGGAGCCCGTTCCGGCAGACGTTCGTCCTCTCCGGCATCGTGGTGATCGCCGCCTGGGCGTCCGTCGCCCAGGCCTGGCCGGACCGGCGGGCGCTGCTGGGCGGGGGCGGGGTGCTGGTGCTGATCGCCGCCGCTGCCGCCCCCAGCGAGCTGGTCACCCGGTGGACCTATCCCCTGTTCGCCGCCGGACTCGTGGCGGCGGTCGGCGCTCTCGCGCTGGTGCGCAGCCGCAGGTTCGTCCTGCTCGCGGCGCTCCTGCTGGTCGGGGCGCAGGCCGGGCAGGCCGCCGCGACCACCGCGTACGCCGACCGGCAGCGGCTGGACCGGCTCGACGACTACGCCCCCTGGGGCGAGCGGCAGAGCGCCCAGGCCGCCGCGGTCGCCGGTGCCGACGGCTGGCCGCGCTACCGCACCGACCCCGGCCTCGAACAGAGCACCGCCAACGATCCGATGCTGGTGGGCGGGCAGGGCGGGGCCTACTACAGCAGCCATACGCCTGACGTGACGACCCGCACCTTCCTCGCTCTGGGCGCCGGCTGGACCTCGCGCGGCCGGGCGCTGCAGAGCCTGGACAACCCGGTGACCGACGCGGTGTTCTCGGTCGGGGCCCGCGTCCATGTGCCGCGCGATCCGCATCAGGTCTGGAACCGCCCGGACCGGCGGCCGGTGACCGTGACCCGGCAGGACGTCCCGCCGCTGGTGACCGTGCGGCCCTCCGGCTCCGGTGCGTCCGGGTGGGGGCGCTCACCGTTCCGCAATCAGGAGAAGCTGCTCGGCGCCTCCGTGTACACCTTGCCCACGACCGCGCTGCGGTCCGCGGACGGCGCGGCCGCCGCCGACAGGAATGCGAGTACCTACGCGACAGGACCCGGCACGTACACGTTGAGCGCGAGCTGCCCGGCGGGCAGCCAGGTGTTTCTGTGGGCGCCCGACCTTTTCGGCACCGCCCGACTGGGTGCGACCGGCGAACCGAACGACATCCGGGGCGATATGCCCGCGCGCCGGGCCGGGATCCTGCCACTGGGCGCCGGTGCGGGCCGGATCGCCGTGACCCTGCGGGCGGAGCGGGCGGGAACCGTCCCGCACGAGGCCGTCGGCTGCCTGGATCCGGGGCGTCTGGCCTCGGCGGTGGAGCAGCTGAAGCACACGGGCGCGACGCGGGTCACCGTCTCGGACGGCACCGTGCACGCCGAACTCCCGCCGCGGACCGAAGGGGTGGCTGTGCTGGCCGCGCCCCGGATCGCGGGCTGGAGCTGCAACGGCCGTCCGGCCGACTCGTATCTCGGCCTGGTGGCGGTGCCGGTCGGCGGGGACCGCACCTCGGTGGACTGCGCCTTCCGGCCGCCGGGGCTGCGCGCCGGGACGATTGCCGGGGCGGCCGCGCTGGCGGCCCTGCTCGCCGTGGCGTTCGGACCGGCGGTCCTGGCGCGTGTACGGCGGCGGCGCGCGCACCCGTGAACGGCACCGGGCGCGCACTCCAGCGCGGCGGCGCTCACCCCGTCCCGTACCGTGCCTCGATGCCCGCGACGATCAGCCGCAGCCCGTCCTCGAAGCGTTCGTCGTAGTTGGCGAAGATCTCCGCGCCGGCCGCTGCGGCCAGCGGGTAGCGGGCCAGGCGTTCCGCGCGTTCCCCGATGTCGAAGCCCTCGCGCTGCTGGTCCGGCATCGGGCGGACGCCCTGCTCCTCGCTGACGAAACCCATCGTGTAGGAGTACGCGGTGGTGCCCGCCCGGACCGCCTGCCACAGCTCGAAGCCCGCGTCGACCATGGTCCGCAGATGGGCTTCGAGCCCGTCCGCGTGCTCGGTGCCGGTGAACTTCGCGCCGCCGTAGACCTTGGCCCCGTCGCGGTAGCGCAGCAGCGCGTTGCGCAGGCCGCAGTTGTACGCGACGAGCTGGTCCTGCCAGCGCTCCGGGGTCGGGCCCGGCAGGCCCTCGTCGAGCATCCGGCGGAACATCACGGTGGCCATCTCGTCGAGCAGCGCCTGCTTGTCCTTGAAGTGCCAGTAGAGCGCGGGCGCCTTGACGTCCAGCTCCTTGGCGATGGCGCGCAGGCTGAGCCCGTCCAGGCCCACCTCGTTCAGCAGCCGCAGCGCCGTGTCGGCCACCCGGGACCGGTCGATCTTCGTCGTACCCACCTCGACAAGTTAACAGCCCCCACCCTTGACAACTTAACAGCGTTAAGCGCAGACTCCGGAACATGGAACTTAACAGCGTTAAGGAAACCGTCACGGAGACCTCGGTCCTCATCGTCGGAGCCGGTCCCTGCGGCCTCGCCCTCGCCTGCGACCTGGCCCGTCGCGGCGTTCCCGCCCTCCTCGTCGAGCAGGCGCCCGCCCTCTTCCCCGGCTCGCGCGGCAAGGGCATCCAGCCCCGCACCCGGGAGGTCCTCGACGACCTCGGGGTCGGCGACGCGGTCCGCGAGCACGGCGGTCCCGCCCCCGTCGGGATGGCCTGGCAGAACGGTGAGCGGATGGGCGAGCACCCCATGTTCCGGGTCGCCGCCCCGACGGACGCGGAGCCGTACGGGGAGCCGTGGATGATGCCGCAGTGGCGCACCCAGGAGATCCTGCTGGCCCGGCTGCGCGAACTGGGCGGTGACGTGGTGTTCTCGACCGCGCTGACCGGCCTCGCCCAGGACGCCGACGGGGTCACCGCGCAGCTGAGCACCGGCCCGGTCCGCGCCTCCTACCTGGTCGCGGCGGACGGCGGGCGCTCCACCGTGCGGCGGGCCCTGGGTATCGCGATGACCGGGGAGACGGTGGACCCGGCCCCGATGCTGGTGGCCGACGTACGGGTCGCGAGCGATGCGCTCGACCGGCTCAACTGGCACATGATGAGCACCGACGCGGGGTTCATCGCGCTCTGCCCGCTGCCCGGGACGGCGGACTTCCAACTGGTCGCCCAGTTCAGGGAGGGCGAGCCGGACATCTCCCTGGAGGGGGTGCGCGCCGTCGTCGCCGAACGCACCCATCTGGACGCGCAGGACGTCACCGAGGTGCTCTGGTCCTCCGACTTCCGCCCGCGCGCCGCCCTCGCCGACCGGTTTCGCGACGGGCGGGTCCTCCTGACCGGGGACGCCGCCCACGTCCACTCCCCCGCGGGCGGCCAGGGGCTCAACACCAGCGTGCAGGACGCGTACAACCTGGGCTGGAAGCTCGGCCAGGTGCTGGGCCACGGGGCGCCCGCGGCCCTGCTCGACAGCTACGAGGAGGAGCGCCGCCCCATCGCCGCGGAGATGCTCGGCCTGTCCACCCGCATCCACCGCGGCGAGCAGGAGCGGGGCGCGGCCGCCCAGCAGCTGGGCCTCGGCTACCGCGAGGGGCCGCTGTCGACGGGACGCGCGGGCGTCCTGGAGGCCGGCGACCGGGCCCCCGACGGGCCGACGGGCGAGCGGCGGCTGTTCGACGTCTTCCGGGGCCCGCACTTCACGCTGCTGGCGGTCGGCACCGACGCGGAGCTGCCGGAGTTCACCGGCTCACAGGTCGAGGTGCACCGCATGGACGCCTACGAGGCGTACGGAAAGGGGCTGTTCCTGGTCCGGCCGGACGGCTACGTCGGCTGGGCGGGCGAGGACGCGACCGGGCTCGCGGAGTACCTCGCACCGCTGGGCCTCGGCCTCAGGGCCGGCTGAGACCGCCGGCCTCCGCCGGCTGTGCCGACCCCGCCGGTCAGACGCTGCTGAGCGAGAGCTTCGCCGCGAAGCCGAGGAACAGCACCCCCGCCGCCGAAGTCGCTCCCGCCGAGAGCCGCTTGCGGCGGCGGAACGCGGCGGACAGCCGGGTGCCGCCGAAGATCAGCATCGACAGGTACAGGAAGCTGGCGATCTGGAGCAGGGTCCCCAGCAGCAGGAAGGAGAGCGCCGGGTAGGCGTACCCGGGGTCGACGAACTGCACGAAGAACGAGATCAGGAACAGGATCGCCTTCGGGTTGAACAGGCTGACCACCAGCGCCCGCCGGTACGGCCGCTCCATGGTGCCCGCGGTCCCGGCCCCGTCCGCCGCCTCGCCCGTGAGCTCCGCCACCCGGCGGTGCCGCTCGCGCCACATGGACACCGCGGCGCGCAGCATCCCGATCGCCAGCCAGGTCAGATAGCCCGCACCGGCGAACTTCACCACGGTGAAGAGCACGGGCGTCGTCTGCAGCAGGGACGAGGCACCGAGCGCGGACAGCGTCATCAGCACGGTGTCCCCGGTCCACACCCCGGCCGCGGCGACATAGCCGGTCCGCACCCCGCGCCGGGCGGCGACGGACAGCACGTACAGGGAATTCGGACCCGGCAGCAGAACGATGAGCACGAGGCCGGCGAGATAGGTCGGAAGGTCGGTGACACCCAGCATGAAACGGAGTCTCGCACGGGCGTACGACACTCCGGAAGCGGGGGTTCCGGTGCGGCGCTCCTGCGAGCGGCGGACCCGCGAAGGTGCCTCAGAACGCATCCGCCGGCACGTACGTCCCCCACACGTCCCGCAGCGCGTCGCACACCTCGCCCACCGTGGCGCGGGCCCGCAGCGCGTCCTTCATCGGGTGGAGCACGTTGTCCGTGCCCTCGGCCGCCTTGCGCAGGGCCGCCAGGGCCGCGTCCACGGCGCCCTGGTCGCGTTCGGCGCGGAGCTTCGCCAGCCGGGCCGCCTGCTGGGCCTCGATCGCCGGGTCGACGCGGAGCGGCTCGTACGGCTCCTCCTCGTCGAGCCGGAAGCGGTTGACGCCGACGACGACGCGCTCGGCGCTGTCCGTCTCCAGGGCGATGCGGTAGGCGCTGCGCTCGATCTCGTTCTTCTGGAAGCCCTGCTCGATCGCGTGGACGGCTCCGCCCATGTCCTCGATCCTGAGCATCAGCTCCAGGGCGGCGGCCTCGACGTCGTCGGTCATCTTCTCGACGACATAGCTGCCCGCGAAGGGGTCGACGGTGGCCGTCACGTCCGTCTCGTACGCCAGGACCTGCTGGGTACGCAGGGCGAGGCGCGCGGACTTGTCCGTAGGGAGCGCGATCGCCTCGTCGAAGGAGTTGGTGTGCAACGACTGCGTGCCGCCCAGGACCGCGGCCAGGCCCTGCACCGCGACGCGCACCAGGTTGACCTCGGGCTGCTGGGCGGTGAGCTGCACGCCGGCCGTCTGGGTGTGGAAGCGGAGCATCAGCGACTTCGGGTTCGAAGCGCCGAACTCCTCCTTCATCACCTTCGCCCAGATCCGCCGGGCGGCGCGGAACTTGGCGACCTCCTCCAGGATCGTCGTACGCGAGACGAAGAAGAAGGAGAGCCGCGGGGCGAAGTCGTCGACGTCCATGCCGGCCGCGACGGCGGTACGCACGTACTCGATGCCGTCCGCGAGCGTGAAGGCGATCTCCTGCGCGGGCGAGGCCCCGGCCTCCGCCATGTGGTAGCCGGAGATCGAGATGGTGTTCCACTTCGGGATCTCGGCCCGGCAGTACTTGAAGATGTCGGCGATCAGCCGCAGCGAGGGCGCGGGCGGGAAGATGTACGTACCGCGGGCGATGTACTCCTTGAGCACGTCGTTCTGGATGGTGCCCGTGAGCTGCTGTGCCGGGACGCCCTGCTCCTCGCCCACCAGCTGGTACATCAGCAGGAGCAGCGCGGCGGGTGCGTTGATCGTCATGGACGTGGAGACCCGGTCCAGCGGGATCCCGTCGAACAGCACGCGCATGTCGTCGATGGAGTCGATGGCCACCCCGACCTTGCCGACCTCGCCGGACGCGATCTCCGCGTCGGAGTCGTGGCCCATCTGGGTGGGCAGGTCGAAGGCGACGGACAGGCCCGTCGTGCCGTTCGCGATGAGCTGCTTGTAGCGGGCGTTGGACTCGGTGGCCGTACCGAAGCCGGCGTACTGGCGCATCGTCCACGGACGTCCGGTGTACATGGTCGGGTACACGCCGCGGGTGAAGGGGTAGGCGCCCGGCTCACCCAGCTTCTCGGCGGGGTCCCAGCCGTCGAGCGTGTCCGGTCCGTAGACCGGCTCGATCGGCAGTCCCGATTCCGACTCGCGCGTCATCTGCTGTGCCTCCCGCTGAAGCTGCCCACTGGCGGCCAGTGGCTCTGGCGACGGACTGTAGCGGCGGGTGCGCAACCGTTGGAGTGGGCCGGGCCGGGACCTTGCTCACAGCCCTGACGCCTGACATCCTCCGGTCCTCGGTGCCGCTTTCCCCATCATGCGCAGGATTGGGCAACCGGGCAGAGCGGGAATCCGTCCCATGAGACAACGCAGATCCAGGGGGCCGAGATGATACGCAGCAGCAGGACCGGGCGCGGCCACGCGCACAGAGGCGGCCGGGGGGCCGGTGCGGCATCCGCCGTCGCCGTGCTGGCACTGGTCGCCGTGACCGCAGGATGCAAGGCCGAGCCCGCCGGCAGCGCGTCGGCCGCACCGTCGGCGAGCAGCTCACCCACCGACGACGCCAAGCCCGGCACGAAGGCACCGGAATCGGCCACGCCGTCCGCGAGCGCGAAGCCGAGCGCGCCGCCGAAGGCCACGCCCGGCTCCACGCCCCCGTCCACGCCGTCGGCCGATCCGCAGGCCGAGGTGCTGATGGCGAGCGGGGCGCAGAGCAAGCAGGTCCGCGAGCTCCAGGCCCGGCTGCGTCAGATCGGCCACTTCGACCGCAGCCCCACGGGCTACTACGGCTCCGTCACGGTCGCCGCCGTGCAGTCGTTCCAGGGCAAGCGCGGGCTGTCCCGTACGGGGAAGACGGACACGCTCACCTGGCAGAAGCTGCTCGGCATGACGCACGCGCCGACGGCCGCCGAGCTGAACCCGCCGACCACCCGTCCGGTCGCGAAGCCGGACAAGCGCTGCATGACGGGCCGGGTGATCTGCATCAGCAAGAACAGCCGGTCGCTGTCCTGGATGATCGACGGCAAGGTCGTCTCGTCGATGGACGTGCGCTTCGGCTCGCAGTACACGCCGACCCGCGAAGGCACCTTCTCCGTCTACTGGAAGTCCCGGCACCACGTGTCGACGATCTACCACACGGCCATGCCGTACGCGATGTTCTTCAGCGGCGGCCAGGCGGTGCACTACTCGTCGGACTTCGCGGCCCGCGGCTACAACGGCGCCTCGCACGGCTGCGTCAACGTCCGGGACGAGGGGAAGATCGCCTCGCTGTTCGACCAGGTCCGCAACGGCGACAAGGTCGTCGTCTACAAGTGAGGTCGTGAAGCCCGCGGGTGCGGCCATGAATGAGGGGCGCGGGCGGGACCGGGGGAACGTGTCCCGCCCGCGCCATTGCGCCGAGCCGTAGGTACGGGGGGAACCCCGGCTCCGGGCGCTGCCGATGACCAGTCGGCTCACTCAGTACTGCGCCCACAGGCAGAAAAACGTCACACCCGGTGGCGCAGCGGCGGTGCGGACCCTCAGCGCGCCGCGAAGGAGAGCGCCGGCGCCGGGGAGTACGAGGACCCGGGGTCCGGGGCGGCGGTGGCGGCCGGGGGCTTGGGGGAAGCGGGGGCGAACCGGATCAGGGGCAGGGTGCGCGAGCCGGTGCCGGACCAGCCGTCGCTGCCGGCCAGGTCGTCGTCGGCGTTGTCGTCGCCGTTCTGGCTGCTGCTCTCTCCGTCGCCGCTCTGAGCACCGGTGCTCCGGCCGTCGGCCTGGTCGAGCATCCGGTCGCAGAACCGGTCGAGGTTGCGGGCCCCGTTGGCCAGCGCTTCGAGGCGGCTTCTGCGCTCTTCGCTGAGCTTGCCGTCGCGGTAGTCGCGGCAGGCCTTCAGGGTCTTGGCGTACCAGGCGGCCGTCTTGTCGCCGGTGTCGCCGGACGTCCCGTCGCCCTCCTGGCTGTCCTGGCCGCCTTGCCCCGGCGTCGCGTCGGCACCGGCCGACGGGCTGTCCTCTGCGCCGTCGGACCGGTTGTCGCCGGTGCCTTCCTCGCTGTCGGGTGCCCCGTCGGTGGTGCGGCCGGCGTCGTCGGGACGGCCGCTCTCCGGGCTGCCGCTCCGGCCGGGACCGGGATTGCCCGGCGTCGCGGTGTCGTCGCCCGGGGATCCGGGCGACGGTGCGGACGTCTCGTCGTCGGTGGTGAGGCCGGAGCCCAGCTCCTCGGGGGACGCCGCGGCCGACACCGAGGTGGCGGGTGTGGGGGTGTGCCGGCCGAAGGGTCCGGGCAGCACCCCGGTCCCGGCGGCCACGGCCACCCCGCCGATCGCGCAGCACGCGAGGGAGGCGACCAGGCCGAAGCGGATCGGCCGGCTCCAGCGGATCGGGCGGTGGCCGCGGGTACCCGCGGCCACCGACGCCGCACCGGAGCCGGCCGGGCGTATGTGTACGGGCGCGAGCATCCCGGAATCGGACGCGGACTCGCCGGATCCGTCCGCCCCGGCGGTCCGGGCGGCGCGCACCGAATCCGCCGGCGCGGACACGGCGGTGGCAGGGCGGGCGGCGCGGAACGCGGCCAGTGCGGCGGCCTCGCCGGGCAGTTCGGCGTCGGCGGGGCGGACGGTGCGGGCCGCGGCGTCCAGGGCGGCCGCGAGTCTTTCGGCGTCCTGCCGGGACCGGCCGTCGGCAGGGTCGACCGGTTCGCGGCGGAGCAATTTCTCCGCCGCTTCCTTGTCAAGCCATTCGTGCTGCTCGTCGGCCATCACATGTCCTTCTGCGTCCACAGACGCGAATGCGTCACACCGGCGGGCGCCACCAGGCCGGTGCGGGAGAGGCGTTGCGCGGGAACGGCGCCGAGTTCCGCCGTCCGGCCCGCCCCGTTCGCCTGCGGGGACTGCGCCGGGGCCGTGTCGTCGGCCGGCCCCCTGGGCGCGCCGACCCCGCCGTCAGGTCCGCCGCCGCGCGGAAGGCTCCCTTCCGCGGAACCGGCCGCCGGCGGACCGCCGTCGCCACCCGGGCGCCCGGCACCGTCCGCGGCGTCCGCAACGTCCGCGCCATCGGTCCGCAGCAGTTCGGCGAGCCGCTTCAGCCCGCGGTGCGCGGCGGTGCGGACCGCACCGGGCCGCTTGCCCAGCGTCTGCGCCGCGCTCTTCGCGTCGAGACCGACCACCACGCGCAGCACCACGGCCTCGGCCTGGTCCTGCGGCAGCTGGGCGATGAGCGACATCGTGCGGCCGGTGGCCAGCGCCTCGATCGCCTCGTCGGCCGTGTCGGACCCGGCCGGTTTCTCGGACAGCTCCGTCTCGTCACCGCCGATGGCGGGCCGCCTGCCGCGCATCCGCAGATGGTCCAGGGCCCGGTTACGCGCTATCCGCGCCGCCCACCCCCGGAACCGGTCGGCGTCACCGCTGAAACGGTCGAGGTCCCTGGCTATCTGCAGCCACGACTCGGACGCCACGTCCTCGGCATCCGGCTCCCCCACCAGTGTTCGTATGTAGCCCAGCAGCCGCGGCTGCACAGCGCGGTACACAGTACGGAAGGCGTCCTCGTCCCCGTCCTGCGCCGCGAGCACCGCGGCAGTAAGCCCCGCGTCGTCCCCCAGCACTCCCTCAACCCTGCCCTGCTGTCCTGAATCGCAGCTGGTCACCACTGCCGCGCCACCCTGCGCGACTCAGCACGCTACGTCCTTCGCGGGCATCACGTCCACGACTTGTACAACTCGCAACATTGCGCGGACAGCGCGAGGTGTGACAGAAAACGCAGTCACGGCGCTGAGATGAGTACGGGGCCGTCCTGCGGCCCCGCGGAAGACGACCGGGGCCTCTCCTGTGGGGGGTGGCGGCCCCGGTCGTCCTCCATTTTCCCCCTCTGACCGGGGAAAACGTGGCTCGCAGACTCGTGACGTGGCCAACGCGTGGCCAACGCATCCGGGCACGGCGCATCGCACCAGGGGCGTCCGGGCACGGTGGGTGCCCGTCAGTCGTACCGGGCGGGGCTGGGGGCGGGCCAGAAGCCGAGCAGGTCGCCCGCTGCCAGGCCCAGGGAGCGTTCGATATCTGCCGGGGCGGTCTGCTGGAGGTGGTCGGCGGCTATGGCCGCCAGCTCGTGCCAGTACCCACGCAGGGTCGACTCCGACAAGTGCATGGTCCGGCTCATCTCGCTGTACGTCTGGCCGCGTGCCCGGCCCGCCAGGACCTGACGCTGACGGGGGGACAGGATGGTGAGCGAGCCCTTGCGGACGAGGAGTTCGGTGAGCGCGATGAGGCTCTGGGGAACCACGACCTGTCCCGCGGCGAACTGCGCGATGGACTCGGCGACCTCAGGCAGGGGCGCGGACTTGCGGATCAGGCCGCGTGCGCCCGCGGCCAGGCAGGCCGCCAGAACGAATCGTCGTTCCTCCTGCGTGTAGAGGCAGACCCGGTATCCGGCGGCGACGAGGTCGGTGACGGCGGCGACGCCCTGGGTGGTGTTCCGCTGGCCGCTGTTCGTCAGGTGGAGGTCGAGGAGGATGATGTCGGCGGCCGGGCGCGCGCTCAGGGCTTCCTCGGTCCGGGCGAAGGTCGCCACGAAGGTGATGTCGGGCAGCAGGGTGGGCAGTCCGAGCCGGATCGCGGTGGCGTCCTCGATGAGGATGGCGGTGACGCCGGTCATGGGCGGAGCTTCCCTTCGATGGTGATCCGGGTACCCAGGCCAGGACCCGAGGCGATGCTCGCGGTAAGCGCGTGCCGTTCGAGTTCGGCGAGAACCTGGCGCCCCAGTCCGGTGCCCAGGGTAGTGGTGGCGGTGTCGAAGCCGATGCCGTTGTCGCGGATGGTGACGATCCAGCGGGCACGGTCCCGTTCGGCATCGGCGTGGACGATGACCATCGTGGCGCGTGCGTGGCGGCGGACGTTGTGCAGGACGCCGGCCATGGCGCCGCGCACCGCCTCGGCGGTTGCCGGGTCCACCGTCACGCCGTCGGCCAGGTCCAGGGCGGGTTCGAGGCCGAGGTCCGCGAATCCCGACATCCCCTCGTTCAGGACGTCGAGGAGCGCCACGTCACCGGTCGCGCCGGGTTTGCCGGCGCAGGACCGGTACGGGGCGTCGGGTCCGTCGCGCAGGTACGCGCGCATCCGCCGGATCTCGGCGGCGGCCTGTTCGCAGAGCTGGGCGCGAGTGGCGGCGGGGAGGGTGGGATCGGTGAGCAGATGCATGATCGCGATGGAGTCGTGCATGGTGAGCTCGGCACGCCGCTTCTCCTCGTCACGGGCGAGTTCGGCGACCTGGGCGCGCGCGGCGTCGGCGTCGGCGGCGACGCGGCTGATGTAGCGGACGATGATCCGTGCGATGCAGCCGAGGACCAGGAGAGTCAGAATGTTGCCGGTGATCGTCGAGTGACTGGCGAAGTCGGTGGCCTCGGCGGTGAAGAATACGTAGGCGGCGGTCACGACGGTGACCATGACGCACCAGGTAGCGATGCGCAGTCCCGCCATACCCACCACCACGGCCACGGAGTACCCGGGTGCCCAGCCGACCCAGGATCCGACGCGGTCCTGCACCGGCACCACGAGGGTGCCCAGGACGAGGAACACGGTGCACAGCGCCGCATCCACGACCACGCCGGCCGGTGACAGCCCGCGGCGCCGCAGCACGGCAACCATGAGGACAACAGCAGCGTTCGCGGCGGCGAGCAGCCAGAGCACGAGGTAGAGGCGGGGCCTTGGGCTCACCTCCATACCGAAAGGCAACGAGGGCAGCATCTGCAGGATCGTCCCGGCACGTGCGCAGCCGTAGGTGAGCGCGAGGACGTTCTCCACCCCGGCGGCCGACGTGCGCGCCGTCAGTCGGCCTCGCGACACCGCAGCACCCTGCCCGACTCGTCCGCCACACTCCCCGAGCACACGCCGACGTTCCGTCTCGAGATCCTTCTCCACACGGCTGCTTCGGCGAGTGGAGGCCGCTGCCCGACGGGCGCCGTGGGCGCGGCGGAGCGGCACCTCCCCGAGGCGACAAGTCCGCGCTTTCGTTGGGTTGACGCCTCCACGAGCCCGTCCTTTGATGGAGGGGCCGCCACGGGAGTCGCACTGTGCTCCAGGGTGACGGACGAGCTCCGATTTCCGTCCCGTCCACGCATGTTGGAGAGCACCAGTGAACGCACACACCCCCTCCGCTCGTTCGCGGGTGTGTCCCGGGAGGCGGCGGGGCCGTTCCCTCCCGACGGGCGCCGGGTCCCCCCTTGCCGCCGGATTCTCCTTGGCTGTGCCGCCGATGACCGCGAGAGGCGGCTTCCCGGCTCACCCCGCTTGATTTCATCGAACATTGCCACCGGCCCGCACGATACCTTTTTCGTAGGCGTATATGACGGCGTGCACCCGGTTGCGCAACGCGAGCTTCCCCAGCATGCGCTGAACATGGGATTTAACCGTGCTTTCACTCAGGAAAAGCGCTTCCGAAATTTCTGCATTGGAATACCCGCGGGTAACGAGTTCCAGCACATCGCGTTCTCTGGGAGTTATTCCGATATCTTCCAGCGGTAGATCCGGAACATTCGCCCGCGTCACCTGCGGGGGCTCTTCGGCGTCCGGTTCCTCGCTCTCGCGGTGCGGCACGACCAGCCGATAGCCGGCGCCGATCATGCGGACGGCGGCAGCGATGCACTCGGGGCTGGCCCGGCTGTCCAGTACCCCCCAGGAGCCCGCCGCCTGCCAGCTGTGCACCACCCGGTCCAGCCGCGGCACCATGACCAGCACTTTTGGGCCGACCTCGCCCGCGCCGGCGACGAGCAGTCTGATCTCCGCGGAGGAGTGCGGTTCGAAGTCCTGGCCGTCGATGATCACGACGTCCGGCGAGAGCTTGGCGAGACTGGGCAGTGCGCTCGCCGGGTCGGCGGCCACGCCGACTACATCCAGACCCGCTTCACGGCCCAGCAGAACACTCAGCCCAACCCTCGAAACAGCGCTCGGATCCACCAGAAATACCCTGGCGGCAGCCTCTTGCATTACTTGCCCCCGTACGCGTAATCCAAGCTTCCAGATGCAGAATATGACCCTAGCATGTCCGTCACATCGCGGGCCATATTGAGAATTAGAGAAGGCCACCTCCGTGCGCAATTCCGGAGGGATGCACCGATCCGTCCGTCATCGTTTACAGCCCCATTCGACGGGCGCGATCTCCCGAAGAGCGGAAGAGACCCGCACTTCCCCGGTATGAAATCACCCGGGTCCGAAATCCGGTGCGCCCGGTTGCCGGTCCACGGGGTGCTCAACAGGCGGTTCCGCCGGTGGAGGCAGACGGCGGGGGCGGCAGGGGTCCGGTGAGGTAGTGCTGGATGGCCGGGCCGACGCATGCCGCGAGGTGATCGACGTCGGCCTCGGTGAGGGGCTGGAGGGTGAGGATGTGCCGGCCCATCGCCAGGCCCACGAGGTGGGTGGCGGCCAGGGTGATGCGCAGGCCCGGCTGGTCCCGGCCGGAGGCCGCGGCCAGCGGACCGAGGATCGTGGAGGTGAGCACCTGCTTGAGGATGTCCGCGGCCTCCGGATCGGACATGCCCGTGCGGACCATGGCGGCCAGCGGACGTGCGGTGGACGGGTCCTGCCACATCGTCAGATAGAGGCGGACGATGTAGCGGCCTATGTCCTTCATGTCGCCCGCAACGAGTCCGGGCAACTGGCCGACGAGCGGCTCCGGCAGTTGCACGGTGGCGGCGAACAGGTCGCGCTTGGTGCCGAAGAAGTGGTGCACCAGTGCCGGGTTGACATCGGCGGCGGCGGCGACGGCGCGGATCGTCGTGGCGCCGTAGGTGCGGCTGGCGAACAACTCCCTGGCGGCCTCCAGGATCCGCACGCGGGTCTCGGTCTCGCCGGAACGGCTTCCCGCGGGCCGTCCGCGGCTGCGTCGAGGGGTGGGGCCTGTCGTTGTCACCCCCCCATCCTACTTAGCCGGAGATCATCTCATTTGGCTTCTCTGCGGCAGCAGATGACCTCCGACCCGCACTTGCCCCGGCCGACAGGATTCGAGCCCGTCAACTCCCCCCTTTCAGGGCCCGCATGTTCACCGAGTCGATCGCGCATCTCGACCAGTCCAGGTCTCCGCCGGAGCCGAGTTCGTCCAGGACCAGGCGGTGGAGCCCGACCCAGACCCGATCCCTTGTCCATTCGGCGAACCGGCGGTGCGCAGTTGCCCCGGACGGCCCGAACGACGCCGATGGCAGCTGCTGCCAGGCGCAGCCCGACGTGGCCACGAACACGATCGCCGCCAGAACCTCCCGATCACCGTGGCGGCGCCGGCCACCCCCTTGGGGGCGCGACGGCGCCTCCGGCACCACCCGCTGGAACAACTCCCACAACTCATCCGGCACCAGCCGCTCAACGATCCCCACCATGATCGACAGGGTACCGAGCCCCACCAAATGAGATGGCTCGTAAATAAACGCTTGTTGCATTTCCTCTTCCGCGCCCCCTACCGTGTGCCCAGTCCGGCCCGCCCTCCGGCGGCACTTCGGGCGTGGACCGGCCCTCATTCCGGAGGCGGACCGGGGCAGAAGCGGCCCGTCACACAAACAGTTGGGTGACGCCATGTGGGCGATGATCCTCAAGGAATTTCTCGAACTGCGCCGGGACAGACGGACGATGGCGATGATCATCGCCCTGCCGCTCCTGCTCCTGGTGATCTTCGGCTACGCGGCGAACTTCCATGTCGACGAGCTGGAGACACGCGTGGTGGGCCCCCGGGCCGAACAGGTGGCCCAGCAGCTCAGCTCGCCGTTCGACGTCGCATCGGTGCGGCCCGACGAGGGACGCGAGGATGCCGAGCAGGCATTGCGGTCGGAGAGGGCCGCGGTCGTGATCGTCACCTCCGACGGGGGCGAGAAGCCGAAGGCGCTGATCGACGGCTCGCAGCTCTTCTCCGCGCAGTCGGCGTCGGCCGCGGTGGCGGCGAGCAACGGCGCGCTCGAACCCGAGGTCCTGTTCAACCCGCGGTTGAAGACCTCGTGGGTGATGGTGCCCGCCCTGGTCGGCATGATCATGGCCTTCATCGGCACGATCGTGACCGCGATCGGGCTGGTCCGCGAACGACAGGCCGGCACTCTGGAGCAGCTCGCGGTGATGCCCTTCCGGCCCTCGGACGTGATCGCCGGGAAGATCGCGCCCTACTTCGTGCTGGCAGCGGTGGACATGGTGCTGGTCACCGTCATCGGATGCCTGCTGTTCGGAGTGCCCTTCACGGGCAACGTGGCGATCTTCGCGCTGGGGGCGGCGCTGTTCCTCTTCGTGGTGCTGGGTCTGGGCGTCCTCATCTCGACGCTCTCCCAGAACCAGGGCCAGGCCATGCAGATGGCGCTGATGACGGTGATGCCGCAGATCCTGCTCTCCGGCATGATCTTCCCGCTGGCCGCGATGGCCGCGGGTGTGCGCTGGATCGGATATGTCCTGCCACTGACGTACTTCAACATGATCTCCAACGGGGTCATGCTGCGGGACGCGCCGGTGTCTTCGCTCGCCCTGCCGCTCGGGGTGCTGGCGCTGATGGCGGTGCTGGTGTTCTCCGCCGCGGTGCTGCGCTTCCGCCGCGACCTGGCGCCCGGCGCACCCAGGCGGACGACCGCCCCCCGGACCTCCTCGCCGGTGGGAGAGGGACGATGAGCCGCCTGCTTTCCACGTCCGGACAGGACGTGCCGTCCGCCGGGACACCGGGTCCCTCCGACGGCTGGGGGATTTTCGGGGCCACCGTCGTGCTGGACCGCACCACGGCTCTGGAGGACGTCACGCTCGCCACCCCTCGCGGCGAGGTGACCGCCGTGGTCGGAGGAGACGGCGCGGGCAAGACGACACTGCTGCGCACGCTGGTGGGCCGGGTGCGGGTGAGCGGCGGCAGAGTGAGCGGTCCCCCGTCCGCACGCTGCGGGTTCATGCCCACCGGTGCCTCCGGGGTCTGGCGCGACCTGTCAGTCGAGGAGAACCTCGAATTCGTCGCTGCCGCCCACAAGCTGGGCGGGCGGAAGCTGACCGAACGGAAGAGCGAACTCCTGGCGGCAGCCGGTCTGACCGATGCGGTGGGCCGGCTCGCGAAGGACCTGTCCGGAGGCATGCGGCAGAAGCTCGCGTTCTGCCTGGCCATCCTGCACCGCCCGGACCTGCTGGTGCTCGACGAGCCCAGCACCGGCGTCGACCCGGTCAGCCGGGTGGACCTGTGGCGGCTGATCTCCCGGGCCGCGGCCGAGTCCACGGCCGTCGTCATGGCCACCACCTACCTCGACGAGGCGGAACGGGCCACCACCTGCCTGGTCCTGGACCACGGCACCACCCTGGCTTCCGGCGCCCCCGCCGAGATCCTGGAGAGGACACCGGGCACGCTGACCACCGGCCGCGCCCCCGCCGGCCCTGCGGAGCTGTCCTGGCGCCGCGGCTACGAGACCCGGTCCTGGCACCCGGGACCACCCCGCGACGGAGAAGACCCCATCCCCGCAGACATGGAGGACAGCGTGATCGTCTACACCTTGGCGGCGCAACGGGCCGGAGACAACTCGTGAACGCCCCCCAGGCCGCGCGGCCCCTGGCCTCGGTGGTCTCCGTCGGCAGGCGCTACGGCTCCTTCACCGCCGTGGACGACGTGAGCATGCAGGTGGGCGCGGGCGAGATCGTCGGCCTGCTCGGCGCGAACGGCGCGGGCAAGACCACCCTGATCCGGCTGATGCTGGGCCTGTCAGTCCCCACCAGCGGGTCCGTCGCCCTGTTCGGGCAGACCCCCGACCGCACCACCCGCCGCCGGCTGGGCTATGTCCCGCAAGGCCTGGGACTGTGGGAGTCGCTGAGCGTTGCGCAGAATCTGCGCTTCGCCAACGCCGCCTTCGGCGTCGACGACCCGAAGCTGCCGCCCGCCCTGCGGGCCGTCCGCGACCGGCCGGTCGGAGCGATCGGCCTGGGGCTGCAACGGCAGCTGGCCTTCACCATCGCGCTCGCGCACGAGCCCGAGCTACTGGTGCTGGACGAGCCGACCTCGGGTGTGGACCCGCTCTCGCGGGCCCGGCTGTGGGACGCCGTGCACGCCGAGGCCGACCGGGGCGCCGGTGTGCTGGTCACCACCCACTACATGCAGGAGGCCCAGCAGTGCGACCGGCTGGTGCTGATGTCGCACGGCAGGGCGGTGGCGGAGGGAACGGAGAGGGACATCATCGGCGCCACCACCGCCTGCGAGGTCGACACCGAGCAGTGGTCCACCGCCTTCGAGGCACTGGACCGGGCCTCGCTGCCGGTCACACTCGCCGGCCGGCGGGTCCGGCTGGCCGACACCTCGCCCGACACCGTCCGTGTCACGCTGAGCGCGGCGGGCGTGGCCGCCGACAGCCGCGAGGTCCCCGCCACGCTGGAGGAGACCATGACCGTCATCGACCGGGCCGCCGCCACCCGCGTCTGACATCGGATTCAGGACGGCCGGCCACTGCGTCGCCAAGCGCCCACGCCCGGGACGGGGACCTCGGTCATCGGGAAGGCCCGTGCGGGTGGGCGGGCACCCCCTGCCCGCCCGCTGCCCGCGGCCGCCGCCGCGTCTGCCCTCTCCTTGGTGAGCCGAGCCCAGAGCACCATCAGGGCAGCCAGTTCCTCGGGCGCCGGGGCGCCGCGCACCACCCGCACGTGCGAGCCGCTCACAGCGGGATGTTCCCGTGCTTGCGAGGGAGGTGGGAGACCCGCTTGTCGGCCAGGGCCCGCAGCGCCGACGCCACCTCGCGGCGGGTCTCCCGCGGCATGATCACCGCGTCCACATAGCCCCGTTCGGCGGCCCGGTAGGGGTTGCACAGGGCATCCTCGTACTCGGTGCGCAGCCGGTTCGCGGTTTCCACGGGGTCGTCGGCCAGCTCGACCTCCTTGCGGTGGAGCACGGTGACCGCGCTCTGGCCGCCCATGACGGCGATCTCGGCCGTGGGCCAGGCGAGGTTGACGTCGACGCCCAGGTGCTTGGAGCCCATCACCCCGTAACCACCGCCGTACGCCTTGCGGGTGACCACGGTGACAGTGGGGACGGTGGCCTCGGCGTAGGCGTAGATCAGTTTCGCGCCGCGGCGGATGATGCCGGCGCGCTCCTGGTCCAGGCCGGGCAGGAACCCCGGGACGTCCACGAAGGACAGGACCGGGACGTGGAAGGCGTCGCAGGTGCGGATGAAGCGGGCGGCCTTCTCGCTGGCGTCGATGTCGAGGGCGCCGGCCATCATCTGCGGCTGGTTGGCGACCACGCCGACGCTGCGGCCCTCGACCCGGCCGAAGCCGCAGATCATGTTGCGGGCGAACAGCGGCTGCACCTCCAGGAGTTCACCGTCGTCGAGGACGGTACTCAGCACCTGGTGCATGTCGTAGGGGCGGTTCTGCTCGTCGGGGACGAGGGTGTCCAGGGCGAGGTCGGCCGGGGAGAAGGTGTCGGGGTCCACCACCGGGGCGTACGCGTCGACCGGCGCCTCGGACATGTTGTTGCTCGGCAGGTACCCGAGCAACAACCGCACGTACTCGAAGGCGTCCTTCTCGTCACGGGCCAGGTAGTGGGCGTTGCCCGAGACGGTGCTGTGCAGGGCGGCACCTCCCAGTTCCTCGCGGTCGACGCGCTGGCCGGTGACGGCGTGCAGCACCTCCGGGCCGGTGACGAACATGTGCGAGATGCCGTCGACCATCACCACGAAATCAGTGATGGCCGGGGCGTAGACAGCGCCGCCCGCGCAGGGCCCGGTCATCAGGGAGATCTGCGGGATCACCCCGGAGCCCTGGACCTGGAGCCTCACCATCTCGGCGTAGTGGGCGAGGGCGACCACGCCCTCCTGGATGCGGGCGCCGCCGGAGTCGTTGATACCGATGACGGGGCAGCCGATGCGCAGGGCCAGCTCCATCACCTTGTTGATCTTCTCGCCGTACACCTCGCCGAGTGCGCCGCCGAAGACAGTGAAGTCCTGGGCGAACAGGCACACCCGGCGTCCGTCGACGGTGGCATGGCCGGTGACGACGCCGTCGCCGAGGGGGCGGTGGCGCTGCATGCCGAAGTCGTGGCTGCGGTGGCGGGCCAAAGCGTCCAGCTCGACGAAACTGCCGGGGTCGACCAGGGCCTCGATGCGCTCGCGGGCGGTCAGCTTGCCCTTCTCGTGCTGTCTGCGCACGCTGGGCGCCTCCTCGGCGGCCGCGCGCAGTTCCTCGCGGCGGGCCTCCAGTTCGGCAAGCCGGGCCGCGGTGCTGCGGCGAGTGCGCTGGGCCGGGATGCGGGGTGGGTCCGGGGTGGGCCCCTGAGGTGGTGCGGGTGTTTCCGACACGGGCTGGTACCTCCCTGGGTACGCGAACGACGGTGCGGGGGCGGGGCGATGCTGGAACGGTGGGACGGCGGAGCGGTGGGGGTCGTCGCGGGAGGAGGGTGCGGTCAGGAGGTGCCGAGGGAGGCTGCCGCGAGGGTGCCGTCCTCGTACAGGCCACGGGCGGCCCGGCGCTGGACCTTGCCGCTGGTGGTCTTGGGAAGGCTGCCGCGCCGTACCAGCAGGACGTCGTCGGCCCGCAGGCGGTGGTTGTCCCACACGGCTTCACGCACCAGGCCGAGCAGCCGGGCGGGGGTGGTGGCGCGGGCCGCGCGCCCGTCCACCTCGACGACCACGATCAGGCGTTCCGACGCGCCGTCCTCGACGCAGAAGGCGGCGGCGCAGTTGGGGTGCAGGCCCGGGGCGCACGTCTCGGCGGAGAGTTCGATGTCCTGGGGGTAGTAGTTGCGGCCGGTACGCACGATGACGTCCTTGAGGCGGCCGTTGACGAAGAGTTCGCCGTGGTGGAGGAAGCCGAGATCGCCCGTACGCAGGTAGCTGCGGCCGTCCTCGTGGCCCGGGGCGAGGCGGGCACGGAAGACCTGTTCGCTCAGGGCGGGCCGACCGTGGTAGCCGCCGGCGACGCAGGGGCCGTTCACCCAGATCTCACCGATCGTGTCCTCCCCGGCCGGTACGAGGGTGGCCGGGTCCACGATCAGTACGCGGGTCTCGCCCACCGCGCGGCCGCAGCCGACAAGGGGGCTGGTGCCTGGTGCGGCGGGGTCGGTCACGACACGGCCGTCGCGGCGGGCGTCGTCGCGGATCCAGAGGACAGTGGGAGGTTTGTCGCCCCGGTCGCCGGTGGCCTTCAGGGTGTTCTCGGCCAGGCCGAAGCCGGGGCACATGGCTCGGGCGTCGAAGCCGTGGGGGGCGAAGGCTGAGGTGAACGCCTCGATGGCCTGCCAGCGCACCGGTTCGGCGCCGTTGGCCGCCACCTGCCAGCAGGACAGATCCAGTCCGGGCGGCACCTCGCCGGCCGCGGCGGCCTTGGCGCACAGTTCGTAGGCGAAGCTGGGGGCCGCGGCGTGGGTGCCCCGGAAGCGGGAGACCGCCTCGAGCCATCGGGCAGGGCGGCGGATGAACGCCTCGGGTGCCATCAGGTGGGCGGGGGTCCCGGAGAGCAGGGGCAGGATCACTCCGAAGAGCATGCCCATGTCGTGGAAGAGGGGCAGCCAGGAGACGATGGAGCTGCTGGGGCCGCACGGCCAGGACTCAAGGGTCTCCGTCGCGTTGTGCAGGAAGTTGGCATGCGAGACGACGACGCCCTTGGGGTCGCCGGTGGACCCGGAGGTGTACTGCAGCAGGGCCGGGGCGTCCGGTCCGGGCGGGGGTGGGAGCGCGGCGGTGGGCTGGGCGGGGAGGGTGTCGGTGGCGATCAGGTCCAGGCCGTCGAGCTCGGGGCCGTCGCCGAACCGTTCCAGCAGATCGGCCCTGACGGCGGCGGTGGTGAGCACCGTACGGGTGCCGGCGTCGCGTGCCACGCGCCGTACCCGGGCCAGGGAGCGGGCCCGGGTGGGCACTTGCAGGGGTGCGGCCACCACGCCCGCCCGCATGCAGCCGAGCAGGGTGCGGATGAACTCCGGGCCCGTGGGATACAGGAGCAGCGCGGGGTGTCCGGCCATTCCCGAGGCGGTGAACGCCGTCGCGCGGGCGGTGGTGGCGTCGGCCAGGGCCCCGTAGGTCAGGGGCGGTTCGGGGTGTTCTCCGTCGCGCAGGAAGACGTAGGCGGTGTCGTGGGGCTGGGTGATGCCACGCAGGGCGAGGGCGCCGGTAAGGGTCCGGGTTCCGTCAGCCACGTGCTCGGTGAGCTCGGCGGTCATCGTTGGCACTCCTTGTCGAGCCGGGCGAGCCGCCCGCGGTAGAAGGTGAGGGGGTCGTCGTGGACGGCCCCGGTGCCGGAGCCGAGGAGGCCCAGGGCGGTCACGGCGCCGACGACGATCCGGTGGTCGCCGCCGGGGTGTTCGTCGGCGAGGGTGCATTCCAGATAGGCGACGCTGTCGCGCAGGACGGGGGCACCGGTGGTTCCGACCAGGCAGTCCAGGCCGTCGAAGGAGGGTTGTCCCCTGGCCGCGAAGCGCAGGGCCGTGGTGCTCTGAGCGGCGGCGAGGACATTGATCGCGAACCGGCCGCGCGCGCGGACCGTGTGCAGCAGACGGGAGTCGCGGCGCAGGCAGAACAGGACGAGGGGCGGTTCGAGGGAGACGGAGGTGAAGGAGTTCACCGTGGCTCCCGTCCAACCGTCGTCGGTGGCGGCGGTGACGACGGCGACACCGGTCGCGAAATGGCCGCACACCCGGCGTACGGCGTCCGGGTCCGGGGCGAGGCCGTCCGGGGCGAGGAGGTGCGGGTCAGTCGTCATCGCCGAGGCCCCTGCCTCTGCCGCGCAGCCCGTAGGAGCGGACCAGGCGCTGTACCGAGGGCTGCGTCTCGCCGCGTATCCAGCGCAGAGTGCGCAGCCTGCCGCGCAGGCTCAGTACGTACTCCAGGTCGTCCGGGTCGCCGAAGCCGTAGATGGGCGGGACGATCCGGTCGTGCCGCAGGCGTCGCATGATGCGGTCCGCGGCCTCACGGGGGGCGGTGTCGCCCGCGGCGACCTGCCCGCACAGGGCGAGCGTGGAGTCGAGCAGGTCGTCGTACTCGGGGACCGTGCGGTGACAGACGCCGCGGGACGGGTCGGCGCGCAGTCCGGCGAGGGCCGACTCCGAGGCGCCCCGGGCCAGTTCCTTGGAGCTGCGCTTGAGGGAGAGCGCGTCGAACATCGTGCCCAGCAGCCATACGCGGGCCAGCGCGCTCCAGAGTTCGAAGGAGCCGCCGGCCGCGAGAGCCGCGCCGACCAGGGCGTCGTGCCGGTCGGCCATGCTGTGCTGGAGACGTTCCAGGTAGCGGAAGCGGCCCGGGGAGAAGTCGTCGTCGCGGGCGGCGGCCAGGATGTCGCCGGCCGCGACCAGAACCAGCTGGGCGGAGGCGTAGAGGTCGCGGCCGAGCAGGGGGTCGCCGCCGAGGGCAGCCCGGTCGAGGAGGAGCATGCGGTCGCCGGCGGTGCGCGTGGCCCGCCAGTGCGGTGCCGGGTCGCTCCAGGAGGCCATCGGGCGGGCGCCGGCGAGCTGGGCGGCGAGGGACGGGTGGTGTTCGGCGTGCCGCAGGACCTCCTGCCAGAGGTCCTCGGTGCTGTGGCCCGGCGGTTCGGGATGGCGGCTCGCGTCGAGGGAGAGGGTGACGGCGGCGAGGGCGGTGGGCGGCGGAGTGCCGTCACCGTTGCGGAAGTGACCGATCTGGAGCCAGCCGCCGTCGAAGAGGTGGGTGAGGACGCCCTGGGACCAGGGGTGGGAGCCGGGGTGGGGCGGGGCGAGCTGTTCGTAGGGCCGTACGCCGACGGCGTGGAAGCCGTGGGTGCGGGTGGTGCGGAGGGTCGTGCGTTCGGCGCCGAGGGCGCGGGCGACGGCGGAGTCGGGGCCCTGGGTGTCGACGACCATGCGGGTGCGCAGTTCCCGGCCGGATTCGAGGGTGAGCCTGACGCCGTCGCTGTCGACGACGGCCTTGTCGACCCGGCTGCGCTGCTGGGTCCGCACGCCGCGCCGTGCGGCTCCGGCGAGGAGCCAGGCGTCCAGGTCGGGGCGGTGGAAGTGACTTTCGCCGTGTTCGGAGGGCACGTTGAACTGGAGGCTGTGGGCGGCCCGGTGCTCCCTGCCGGGCTCGTGATGGACGAAGCCCCAGGTGCGGTGGACGCCGGAGTGGTGGGAGACCTCGGCGCGAACCCGGCCGGCGTCGGCGAGGAGGGCGGCCTCGGGCAGCCGATAGCGGGTGGCGATCAGTTCGTAGAGGAACGACGTACACGGCAGGGTCGCCTCGCCGCCGGTGACGCGGGGCATCTGGTCCTCGCCCAGGAGCTCCACTGTCAGGCCGCCCCGCGCGAGTGCGAGGGCCAGCAGGGTGCCGGAGGTCGAGGTGCCGAGGATGGTCACATCCACGTCGTCGGCGGGGTGGGCGCCTGGGTTGTCTGGCTGGCTGGTCATGTTCCCCATCACCTGTTCGGATCGGGCGCGGTCGGATGCCTGTGGGCGCGGCCGGGAGGACGCGCGGGTGGCCGCGGGTCAGCGGCCGGGCACATGTTCGCGGGCGAAGGAGCTCATCGCGCCGGTGATCGTGCCGGCGATGTGCGCGGGTGCCTTGGTCCTGGCCCAGGCCGCGGTGCGGGCCATGCGCGGCGGTGTGGCATGGAAGAAGTGGTTGCCGGGTCGGTCCAGTTGCAGGGGCGGCGGCAGGAAGTCGGCCCGGCCCAGGAGATCGAAGATGCGGGTGGATGCCTCGCGGGGATCCAGGGTGCCGTTCTCGACCTGGTCGCTGATGGCGGTGGAGGCGCGCAGCAGTTCGTTGGTGGGCTCGTGGGTGGGGAAGGGCGAGCCGAGATACTTGGCGTTCTCCAGGTCGCGCAACGGCTGCAGGTCACCGAAGCGGCGCAGGCGGTCGTAGGCGGTCTGGAGGCCGAAGGTCCCGAGGACCGTGGAGATCGCCCAGACCCGGAAGACCGCGTTCCAGAGGTCGTAGTCACGGAAGGCGGTGAACGAGCTGTTCACCAGGTCGTCGTTGGAGTCCAGCAGGCGCTGTTCGAGCTGTTCGACCGGGGCGAAGCGCTCGCGGGAGAAGTCGTCGTCGCGGACGGCGTCGAGCAGGCGGTGGGCCAGGACGTTGACGACTTCCAGGGTGTTGGTCATGCCGCGTGAGTAGAGGGCGTCGATGAAGCCGGCGGCGTGTGCGGTGACGCAGTAGCGGTCGCCGACCGTGCCGCTCGCGGAGTACTGCAAGCGGCCGGTGGAGACCCACTCGCGCACGGGGCGGGCGTCGCGGAACTGGGGGGCGATGTCGGGGAAGCGGCGCAGGAAGTCGTCGAACTCCTGCTGGGGCGGGCAGTCGGGGCGGGGGTGACGCCGGGGGTCGAGGGTGAGGCCGACGCTGACGAGGGGGTTGGTGCCGTTCTTGGTGTTGTCGAAGGGGATGACCCACAGCCAGCCGCCGTCGAAGACGTGGTGGAGGGTGCCCTCGTGCCACGGGCTCGGGTTGCCGTAGGCCCCCGGGTTGCGCATCACCCGGTCGTAGGGGGTGACGTTCACCATGTGGGTGAACAGGGACCGGGAATGGTGGCGGAAGCGGGTGGGGGTCTCGCGCAGGCCGAAGCGTTCGGCGACCGGAGACCGGTGGCCGCTGGCATCCACGACGTAGCGGGCGAGGAACTTGGTGCCGCCGGCGGCGCTCAGGGTGACCCCGGAGCCGTCGATGTCGATCTCCTCGATACGGGTGTTCTGACGGACCTCCGCGCCGTAGCGGGCGGCGGTGTACGTCATGTAGGCGTCGATGTCCTGCCGGAAGAAGTGGTTCTCGGTGTGCAGCATCCGGGGGATGACGAACTGGTTGACCTCGTGGGGCTGCTGGGCCCGGCCCTCGCGCTGGTAGACGAAGCCGAAGTTGCGCTTGATGCCGCATGCGCCGGTGACGTTCTTGCGCACCGAGGCGAAGCTGGCCAGGTGGCCGATCTCGGGTACGCCGTAGCGGGCGGCCACTACTTTCAGCAGGACCGAGGTGTAGGGGATGGTCGACTCGCCGATGGCGAAGCGGGGGTGGCTGCCGGCGTCCAGCAACAGCACCTTGGCACCGTTGCGCGCGAGCACCGATGCCAGGATCGAGCCGGCGATGCCGGCTCCCAGGATGGCGACGTCATGGCGTTCCGTCATCTGATGCCTCTTCTCGTTCTGTGCTGCGCGGCCCGGTGGGCGGTCGGCCGGTGCGGCGTCGGTGGTGCCGCCGGAGCGGCCGGGGTGGGTCGGGGCGAGTCGTGGGGTCAGGGAGCCTGGGGCGCGGGGTGCTGGCGGGCGACTTCCCCGGCGAGCAGCCGTCCCCAGCCGACGGCCGGGATCTCGAAGAAGGGCCGCGGTTCCAGGCGCAGGGCCAGGTCCTTGCGGTAGCGGGTGATGAGCTGGGTGACGCCGAGGGAGTCCAGGCCCATGTCGAGCAGGTCGATGGCGTCGGTGATCTCGGTACGTGACACGCCGAGCTGGTCGGCGAGCGTGTCGCGGACGTAGCTGTCGAGGAGGTCCTCGTGCCGGTCCGCCGGGGCGGTGAGAACGCGGCTCAGCAGTGGGGAGGGCCCGGCGGCGGTCCCGCCGGGTTCGGCGGCCCGGATGCCGGCCAGCAGGGGCCGGGCGCGGCGGGACTCCAGGAGGGGTTTGAGGGTGTCCCAGTCGGCGCCGGAGACCACCGCGTGGGCGTGGCCGGAGCCCATCAGGCCGCCGAGCTGTTCCAGTCCGGTGGCGGCGTCCAGCGCACGCAGGCCGAGGGCTTCCAGGCGGGCCAGCAGATCGTCGCCGCCGAGGCCGCTGGCGATGTTCCACGGCCCCCAGCTGATGCTGAGTGCGGGGCGGCCGGTGGCACGGCGGTGGGCGGCCAGGCCGTCCAGGAAGCGGTTGGCGGCGGCGTAGGCGGCCAGGTGTGCCGATCCCCAGACGGAGGCGATGGAGGACATCAGGACGAAGAAGTCCGGTTCGCTCCCGGCCAGCAACCGGTGGAGGGTCCACGCGCCCTCGACCTTGGGCCGCAGAACGGCGTGCAGTTCGGCGGGGTCGGCCTCGTCGATGTTCTGTGCCCCGGCGAGGCCGGCGGCGTGCACGACGCCACGTACCGGGCGTCCCTCGGCGGCAGCGGCGGTGAGTATCTCGCGCATGGCGGCTTCGTCGGTGACGTCGGCGCGGGCGACGGTGACGCGGACACCGCGGTGTTCCAGGTCGCGTACGGCGCGGATGCGGCCGGCGACCGGGTCCTCGGGGCCGGGTGCGTCGGACGGCCCGGTGACGGTGAGCGCGTCCCACTGGTCGCGCGGTGGCAGTCCCGAGCGTCCGGTGAGAACGATGTGGCGGGCGCCGCGGTCGGCGAGCCACCCGGCGAGGGTCAGGCCGAGGCCGCCGAGGCCGCCGGTGATGAGATAGGAGGCGTCGGGGCGCAGGGGGGCCGGTCCGGTGTCCGGTGCCGTGCCCGTGGGCGGTTGGGGGACGAGCCGGGGCACGAGGCGTTCGCCGGCCCGCAGGGCGATCTCGTCCTCTTCGCCGGAGTGCACCAGTTCGTCGGCGAGGTCCGCGGTGCCGTCGCCGTCGGGGTCCAGGTCGATGCTGCCGCCCCAGAGGGCCGACTGTTCGAGGGCGGCCACCTTGCCCAGGCCGACGAGCATGCCGCCGGCGAGTCCGGTGGTGTCGTCCTTCTCGCGTGCGGCCTGGGCGCCGCGGGTGACGAGCCAGAGCCGCGGCGGGCCGTCGGGGCCCGTGGCCGCGCCGTCGGCGAGTGCCCGGAGCAGGTGGACGGCGGCCTCCGGGCCGGTGACACGGGCATGGGCGAGGTCGCCGGCGGTGACCGTGTCACCCGGGGGGACGTCGAGGGAGGCCAGGTGGACCACGCGGTCCAGCGGGGCGTGTTCGGCCAGCAGGGCGCGCAGCCGGGCGGGGTCGTCGGCGGGCACGGTCAGGGGGCCGTGCCCGGGATCGTCGGCGGTGGTGAGCCGGGCGGTGACGACCTCACCGCCGCGGGCGGTGAGGTGGGCGGCCAGGTCCTCGGCGACGCCGCCGGAGTCGGCCAGGAGCAGCGTGCGGCCGGCCGGTGTCCCGCCGGGGGCCGGGGCGGGGGCCTGCTGCCAGGTGACGGTGTACCGCAGGGTGTCACCGTGGAGGTCCGGGGTGAGGTCCGGGGTGTTCGGGGTGCTGCCCGGAGCGGCGACGGCGGTCTGCGGAGCGAGCGGGAAGGACAGGCGGCGGCGCTGGAAGGCGTAGGTGGGCAGGGGGACGTGGCGGGGGGTGTCGGGAGTGTGCAGGGCGGTGAGGTCGACCGGCGCGCCCCAGGTGAACAGGTGGCCGAGGCTGTCCAGGATCTGGGCGTTCTCCGGGGAGTTGCGGCGTAGCGAGGGGAGCCGGAGCACGGGGTCGGTGTCCTGGTCGGACAGGGTGCGGGCGGTGAGGCCGAGGAGGGTGCGTCCGGGGCCGGTCTCGATGAGCGCGCCCACGCCGGAGCCGACGAGCGCGAGCAGTCCCTCGTGGAAGCGG
This sequence comes from Streptomyces sp. NBC_00464, assembly GCF_036013915.1. Lineage (NCBI taxonomy): Bacteria > Bacillati > Actinomycetota > Actinomycetes > Kitasatosporales > Streptomycetaceae > Streptomyces > Streptomyces sp. NBC_00464. The sequence goes on from NZ_CP107899.1 coordinate 2,646,621, forward strand.
ACCGGCAGGCGTGCGTGCCGGGCCCAGTAGGAGGGGTCGGCGAGGGTCGCGCGGTCCAGTGGCTGGCCGGTGAGGTTGGAGTGGACGGGGATGCGTGGCTCGCGGAACTCGACGGTGGCGGCGGCCTCCTGGATGGCGCCGAGCACGGGGTCGAGCAGAGGTGAGTGGAATGCGTGCGAGACGGCGAGGCGGCGGCCCGAGACTCCCTCGGCGGCGAGTTCGGCGGCTATCTCCTCGATGGCGTCGGCGGCGCCGGACAGCACGGTGTCGCGGGGGCCGTTGACGGCGGCGAGCGAGACGAGGCCGGTGCGCCCGCCGATGGCGCGCAGGGCGTCCTCCTCGCCGAGAGGCAGGGCGAGCATCGCGCCGGGGGTACGTACGCTCTCCATCAGCCGGCCGCGCAGGGCGATCAGGCGCAGGGCGTCCGGCAGGTCGACGGCGCCGGCGACGCACGCGGCGGCGTACTCCCCCACGCTGTGTCCGATGAGAGCGGACGGCCGCACGCCCCAGGACTGCCAGAGTTCGGCCAGGGCGTACTCGACAGCGAACAGGGCCGGCTGGGTCCAGGAAGTGCGGGCCAGGTCGTCACCGTCGGGTGCGAACACCACGTCCTTCAACGTGCGTTCACCATGGGTGGCGAGCAGGTCGGCGCATCGGTCGAACGCCCGGCGGAAGACGGGCTCGGTGTCGTGGAGCTGCCGGCCCATTCCGGCGTACTGGCTTCCCTGGCCGGGGAAGAGGAAGGCGACCTTGGCACGCTGCGGCCGGCGCGCGCGACGCGGTTCGGGGCCCTCGCCGTCGGCGAAGGCACGCAGGCGGGTGCTGAGGTCCGGCAGGGTGTCGGCGGTGAAGGCCGCGCGCATCCGCTGCGCCGCGCGTCCGGTGGCGGCGGTGCGGGCGACGGCGGGCAGGGGGGTGTCGGGGTGGGCGTCGAGGTGGCGGGCCCAGTGGCGGGCGAGTTCCCGCAGCGCGTCCTCGCCGCGGGCGGAGAGGACGACGAGTTCGGCCGGGCGCGCGGGGAGGGTGTCCCCCGGTTCTGCGGCGGTATCCGGGCGGGGGGTGGGGGGCGGTTCCTCGACCAGCAGGTGGACGTTGGTGCCGCTGGCTCCGAACGAGCTCACGCCGGCCACGCGGGGCTGCCCGTCCGAGGGCCAGGGGGTCGGCGCGGCGGCGACGGACACGTGCAGCCGGTCCCAGTCCACGTTGGGGTTGGGGGTGCGGAAGTGGAGACTGGCGGGGATCCGTCCGTACCGGACCGTGAGCACCGCCTTGATCAGTCCGGCGATTCCGGCGGCCGCCTCCAGGTGGCCGATGTTGGACTTCACCGAGCCGACGACCAAGGGGAACCCGTCCGGTCGCCGGCTGCCCAGGACCTGGTGCAGGCCGCGCAGTTCGATGGGGTCACCGAGGGGGGTTCCGGTGCCGTGGGCCTCGACGTATCCGACCTGCCCGGCGAGCAGGCCGGCATCCTCCAGCGCGGCGGTGACCACGTCCTGCTGCGCCTCGGCGCTGGGTACGGAGATGCCGCTGGCGTGTCCGTCGTGGTTGACGGCGCCGCCACGGATCACCGCCAGGACGCGGTCGCCGTCGGCGAGGGCGTCGGACAGGCGTTTGAGGACCACGACGCCGCAGCCCTCGCCGCGTCCGTAGCCGTCGGCGGCGGCGTCGAAGCTCTTGCAGCGTCCGTCGCGGGCGACTGCCCCGGCCTTGCTGACCAGGACGAAACCGTACGGCGAAAGGATGACGTTGACGCCGCCGGCGAGGGCGAGGTCGGTCTCACCGAGGCGCAGTGACTGGCAGGCCTGGCGGACCGCGAGCAGCGAGGAGGAGCAGGCGGTGTCGACGACCTGGGCGGGGCCGCGCAGTCCGAAGGTGTGGGCGATGCGGCCGGCGATGAAGCTGTTCTCGCCGAGGATCTGGTAGGCGTCGATCCCCTCGGGGGCGCCGAACTGCTGGCGCATACGGACGTAGTCGCTGGTGCTCGCCCCCATGAAGACACCGGTACGTGAGCCGTCGAGGCCGTCCGGGGGTATCGCGGCGTCCTCCAGGGCCTGCCAGGCCACTTCGAGGGCGATGCGCTGCTGCGGGTCCATGCCCGCGGCCTCGGCCGGCGCGATGCCGAACAGGGCGGAGTCGAAGGTGTCGACGCTGTTGAGGAATCCGCCGTCCAGAACGTAGGCGGTCGCGGGTGTCTCGGGGTCGGGGTCGTAGTAGGAGGCGGTCTCCCAACGGTCCCGGGGAAACGGGCCGATGGCGTCGGTTCCACGGTCGAGCATCCGCCACATGTCCTCGGGCGAGTTCGCACCGCCGGGGAAGCGGCAGCCGATGCCGACGACGGCGACCGGGGCACGCAGGGCGGTGCGCTGTTCGTCCACCTTGGCGCGCAGGGTGGAGATGGTGCGTGCGGCCTGGGCGAGCAGGGCCCGCACGTCGCCGGTGTCGGCGGTGGGTTGGTTCATCGCTCCTCCTGCTCGAACAGATCGGTGGCGGCCGCCAGTTCGGCTTCGAGCCGGGCGGCCAGGTCGGCCAGGTCATGGGTGCCAGGCCCCTCCGGGGCCGCCGCAGCCCGGGGCGGGTCGGCGGGGGGCTGTGGTGCAGTGGGAGGAGGGGAGTCCGTTCCCGTCACCTCGGCTGCCAGGAAGGTGGCGAGCGCCTGCCCGTTGGGGTGCTCGAACGCCAACGTCGCCGGCAGCGGGCAGCCGAACCTGCGCTCCAGCCTGACCTTCATCTCCAGGGCGGTGATGGAGTTCAGACCCAGCTCGAAGAAGCCCTGCCGCGGCTCCAGTTCGTCCTGCCCGTCCAGGCCGAGGACCACCGCGACCTCCTCCAGGACGCAGTCGAGCACCAGGTCGGCGCAGGCGTCGGCGGGCAGGGTTCGCAGCTTGTCCAGCAGCGCGTCGGCGTCTGCGGGGGCGGACTGCTCCCGCTCGGCCAGGACGTCGAACAGGGGAAACGGCAGCGCCTGGCGGTAGAGCGGCAGCAACAGTCCCCAGTCGACGTCGGCGACCTCGACCGCGGGGTCGCCGGACGCGGTGATCCGGTCGAGGATCTCCCGGGCGGTGGCGGTCGTGAACGGGGTCATGCCGCTGCGGGTCAACCGCTGGGCGCTTTCCCTGTCGAGGACGCCGGCGTCGTTCCAGGGTGCCCAGGCCACCGATGTGGCGGGCAGCCCCCGTGACCGGCGGTGGGCGACGAGCGAGGTCAGTACGGCGTCCACCGGGGCCTGGGCTCCGGCTCCGATGGCACCCCAGCTTCCGGCCACGGTGCTCCACACCTGGAACAGGCCGGGTTCGGTGCCGGTCCGCCGGCACGCCTGGTGCAGCAGCCACGCGCCGCTCGCGCGGGCGGTGAGCGCCTCCTCCAGGTCGCGGGCGTCGGGCGCTGCGCCGGACGGCAGGGTCCAGTCGGCCCCCAGCCATACGATGCCGTCGACCGGACTGCCCGCCGCCGCCTGATCCTCCAGGAGTTGTTCGGCGTGTGCGGCTCCCTTGATCCGGGGGACGCTCAGCACCTGCCCCGCACCGCGTTCGGTGAGCCATCCGGCCACCTGTTCGGCGAGCGGTCCGGCGGCGCCCGCCACGAGGTAGGTGCGGCCGGCGTCCAGCCTCACCGGTGCGGACGGCGCGGACGGGGTGGGGGCGGGCAGCACCCGTGCGGCCAGCCTCCGCCCACGGCGCAGCGCGAGCCGGTCCTCCGCAGGTCCGCCCGGGGCAGGGTGCCGGCCGAGCTCGGCGAGAACGGCGTCCGTGTCGGCGCGGGGGCCCGCGGAGAGCGGGTCCAGGTCGAGCACGGCGCCCCAGGCAGCGGGGTGCTCGACACCGGCGACCACCGCGGCATGGCGCAGCGCGGCCTGGGCGGGGGACGGTTCTTCCAGGTCGTCGACGGCCACGGCGCCTCGGGTCACCCACCACAGCCGGGCACCGGATCCGACCGCCGCCACGGCGGCGGTGGCATCCGCCACCGCCGCGCACTCCCCCGCGACGACGGCCGCTTCGGGCATTTCTCTCGGAGGCAGGTCGAGCCCGGACAGGTGCACCACGGCGGCGCAGCCGGTTCCGCCGGCCAGGTCCCTGAGCGCGGTGCCGAGCCGCTCGCGCAGCCCGTCGGCCGGTCCGGCGGGCAGCAGTCGCACCGGCGTACCGCGTTCCGCCAGCGCGGTGGCGAGCGCGTCGGCGACGCCGGTGGCGTCCGCGACGAGCAGGACCGTACCGGCGGTGGCCGGCTCCGGGGACCGGTCGCCGCCGGGCGGACCGGCCACGGGCTCGGCCCCGGGCATGGTTGCGGGCAGTTCCTGCCAGCCGGGGATGTGCACGTACGCGGCATGGCGGCGGTCGGTGTCCGGGTCCGGGCGGTGCGCGGCGGGGGCTGCCGGGCGGATGCCGGTCAGCTCGACCAGGGGCCGGCCGTCCGGGGCGGCGATCAGCACGTCTGCCGCCGGGCCGTGCTCGGCCCCGGAACGCTCTCCCGGGGCGACGGAAGCCACGGCGGGGACGATGTGGAGCACGACGTGCTCGCCGGGCGCTTCGTGCACGGTGACCGATTCCACCGAGCCGGCCGGGGCGGGCCCGGGTGCGGGGGCGCCGGAGGTGAGCAGGGCGGGGGTCCGCAGGGCGATCTCGACGAGGTCGGGGGCCAGCTGCCACCGCATGGCAGCCGGACTGCGGCGCAGCTCGCACCGGATCCGGTCACCGTCGGTGCGGATCGAGACGACTTCGGCCGTGGTCCCGGCGAGCGCGGCGACGCTTGCACGCAGCCCGGCGCCGGCCTCGGTCCCGGTGTCCGCGGGGGCGGGCCCGCGCGGACCGGCCGGGAAGGCGGTCCCGGCGGCCAGCAGGAGCGAGCGGGCGCCATCCGGGGCAGTGATCTCGAAACGGTGGGCCCCCGGGGCGTCCGGGGAGCGGGTCAGGGTCAGCGCGGCGGTGCGGGTGCCGTCGGCCGGCGCGGGCAGACTCGCGCCGAAGGCGACCTCGGAGAGGCGGACGGTGCGGTCGCCCCCGAGGGCCGTGCGAGTGGCGGCGACCGCCAGCTCCAGCCAGGCGGCGGCGGGTACCTGCGGCGTGTCGGCGGCGGAGCCACCGCCGAGTGCGGTGACCAGTTCCGCGTCCAGGTCGGCCTCGACCACGGTGGTCTCGCCGGTACGGACGGTGCGGGCGGTCAGCGGGTGACCGGTGCCGACCGCGGCCGGACCTCCCTCCACCCAGTAGCGACGGTGTTCCCAGGGGTATCCGGGAGTGGTGACGGGCACCCGGGGTCGAGGGTGGAGGCCGCGCCAGTCGACGGCGGCGCCGCCCGCGTGCAGGGCTCCGAAGGCGCTCAGCAGGGCGCTCTCGCCGTCCTCGCCGCGCACCAGCGAGGGGACGAGCAGTCCCTCCGTCCCGTCGGCCCGCAGTTCCTGCTCGATCGGTGTGAGCTGGACCGGGTGCGCGGACAGTTCCACGAAGGTGTCGTGGCCGTCGCGGGCAGCGGCGCGCACGGCGTCGGCGAACCGGACGGGCATGCGCAGGTTGTCGCCCCAGTAGTGGGCGTCCAGCGGGCGGCCGGTGAGGACGGCGCCGTCCACCGAGGAGTACAGGGGCACTCTCCCGGGCCGCGGGTCGAGCCGTCCGGTCAGCGCCTCGACGAGTTCGGCGCGCAGGGGGTCGACCCAGGGGCTGTGCGCGGGGCCCCCGGCATCCACCATGCGGCAGAAGACGTTGCGTTCCTTGAGTACGGCGACCAGTTCGGCGAGGGCGGCGCTCTCCCCCGAAACGACGGTCGAGGCGCGGCTGTTGATGATGGAGACGCACAGCCGTTCGCCGTAGGGGGCGATCTCCCGGGCGGTGGCGTCGGCGTCGAGACCGACGACGGCCATGCCGCCCAGGCCGACCAGGGACCGCAGCAGACGGGTGCGGCGGACCATCACCTCGGCGGCGCCGGGCAGGTCCAGGGAGCCCGCGCACAGTGCTGCGGAGACCTCGCCCATGCTGTGGCCGATGACGGCTGCCGGCTGCACACCGAGGTCGCGCCAGGCGGCGACGAGGGCGTGCTGGACGGCGAACAGCAGGATCTGGCGGTCGAGTTCACCGGCGGGTTCGGCGCCGGCGGCGATCATCTCGGCGGGTGACCAGTCGAGGAAGGCGGAAAGGGCTTGATCGGCCTCGTCGAGCGCGGCGCGGAAGGCCGGGTTGCGCAGGGCGAGCGGGCGTGCCATGCCGGGCCAGTACGAGCCGTGGCCGGAGAAGACGAAGACCGGTCCGCGGTCCCGCTCGGCAGCGCGGGCGAGGACGGTGCCGGGAGCGTCGCGGCCCTCGGCGAAGGCATCGAGCCGGTCGGCGAGTTCGGCGCGGTCGCGGCCGACGACGGCCAGGCGGTAGTCCAGGTGGGAGCGGCGCAGGGCGAGGGTGGCGGAGAGGTCCCCGGTGTCGGGCGCGTCCGGTGCGCGGAGCAGATCGCGGTGAGCGGCGGCGCGGCCGCGCAGGGCGCGGGCGGACGCGGCGGACAGGGTGAGGAGCTGGGGGGACGCGGTGCCGGACGCCTGCGGGCCCACCGTCCCGGATGCCGCGCCGGGGGCCCCGGCAGGTTCCGGGGCGGGCGGCTCGGCGGGGGCTTCGGCGAGGACGACGTGGGCGTTCGTGCCGCTGAACCCGAAGGCGCTGACACCCGCGACGCGGCGGCGGGCGCCACGCGGCCAGGGGCGGGTGGTGGTGGGCACCCGCAGGGGCAGTTCGTCCCAGGGAACGGCGGGGCTCGGCCGGTGGAAGTGCAGGTGGGCCGGGAGGGCCCCGTGGTGCAGCGCGAGGACCGTCTTGATGAGCCCGGCGATGCCGGAGGCGGCCTCCAGGTGGCCGATGTTCGTCTTCACCGAACCGACCAGGCACGGGCCGAGGGCGGGGGGCCGTCCGTCGAGGGCGGCACCGAGGGCGTTCAGCTCGATGGGGTCGCCGAGCGGGGTGCCGGTGCCGTGGGCCTCGACATAGTCCAGGTCGGTGGGTGCCACCCGGGCGTCGGCGAGCGCCGTGCGCAGCAACTCCTCCTGGGCCGGGCCGTTGGGGGCGGTGAAGCCGCTACTGGCACCGTCCTGGTTGACGGCCGAGCCGAGCACGAGTGCCAGGACCCGGTCGCCGTCGCGCCGGGCGGCGGACAGCCGTTTGAGGACGACGGCGCCGCAGCCCTCGCCGCGGGTGTAGCCGTCGGCCGCGGCGTCGAAGGTCTTGCAGCGGCCGTCGGCCGCCAGGGCCCCGGCCGCGCCGCTGGCGCGGTGGATGGTGGTGTCGAGAATGAGGTTGACGCCGGCGGCGACGGCCAGGTCGCTCTCTCCCGCACGCAGGCTGGCCGCGGCCAGGTGGATGGCGACGAGGGAGGAGGAGCAGGCGGTGTCGACAGCGAGGCTCGGACCGCGCAGACCGAGCAGGTAGGACAGTCGGCCCGGGGCGGCGCTGAAGGAGGTGCCGGTGCCGTAGAAGGCGTCGACGTCACGGGCAGCCACGCGCTGGGCGTAGTCGGTGGAGTTCATCCCGACGAACACACCGGTGCGGCTGCCGTCGAGGGAGGCGGGCGCGATGCCGGCGTGTTCCAGGGCCTCCCAGGCGACTTCCAGGAAGATCCGCTGCTGCGGGTCCATGACCCGGGCCTCCCGCGGAGGGATGCGGAAGAAGGGGGCGTCGAAGCCCGCGGGGTCGTCCAGGAATCCGCCCCACCACGTCCGGGCGTCGTCGAAGCGGCCCTCGGGTGCTTGCCGGACGGCGTCCACACCCTCGGTGAGCAGCCGCCAGTAGGCGTCGGGTCCGTCGGCGCCGCCGGGGAAGCGGCAGCCGACGCCGACCACGGCGATCGGCTCGGGCACCGGCGGCGCGGCGGCCGGCGCGGGGACCGCCGGGGAAGCGCCGGGGGCAGCCGGGGCGGGGGGTGCCTGGCGGTCGAGCAGGTCGGCGAGGTGGTCGGCCAGGCGCCGCACCGTGGGGTGGTCGAAGGCCGCGGTCTTCGCCATCCGCACGCCCAGTGAGGTTTCCAGGGACTTGCACAGTTCGACGGCGCCGAGGCTGTCCATGCCCAGGTCGGCGAAGCCGCGGGCGCGGCCGACCGCGGCCGGGGAGCGCAGGCCCAGGACCCGCGCGGCGCTCAAGGCGACGAGGTCGGCGAGGGCCACCCGGTCCGGGCGGGCGTGGGCCGGCTCCGGGACCGGGTGCGGGGCCGTCCCGTCCGCCCCGTTCCCGCCCGAGGCGCTCCCGGCCGCCGGCTGCCCGGCCGCTCCGTGTCCGGCCGCCGACCCGCTTCCGGTGGACAGGCGCAGGCTGTCGGTGCGGGCGACGAGTCGTCCCTCGGTGTCGAACAGGCTCAGTTCGCCCCGGAGTTCGGCGGGCAGGCCCGGGGGTGCGGAGTCGGTCCGCATCTCCTGCGGGGTGCCGCCGGGAACGTCGAACCACATGGGTTCGCCCTGCCAGGGGTAGCGGGGCAGATCGCGTACCGGGTCCGGGTCCGGTTCGACGTTCCGCCAGCAGATGTCGGCGCCCGCCGTGTACAGCTCGGCGAGCGCGGCCCGGGAGCTGTGCACGGCGTCGGTGTCGCGGCGCAGCGTCGCCACCACCCGGCCGTCGGTGCCCGCGGCGGCCAGGGTCCGCAGGAGGGGCTGGGTGAGCACCGGGTGCGGCCCGATCTCCAGGAAGACGCGGTGCCCGGCGGCCACGGCGCGGGCGGCGGCCTCGGCGAACCGAACCGGCTCGCGCACGTTACGGCCCCACCAGCCGGCGTCGAGGGCGGGTTCGGTTCCGTCGGGGGTGATGCCGCTGGTCCGCAGCAGGGGCACGGTGGGCTCGGTGGGGGTCAAGCCTGCGAGCAGCTCGGTCAGTTCGGCCCGGTGCGGGTCCATCTGGGGGCTGTGGAAGGCGTACGTGCCGGGCATGTCGCGGCAGGTGACGTCGCGGGCGGACAGCCGGCCGGTCAGCGCGGACACGGCGGCATCGGTGCCGGACACCACGCAGGAGGAGGGGCTGTTGACGGCAGCCAGGCAGAGGTCGTCGCCGAACGGCTCCAGCAGCGGCAGCAGTTCGTCCTCGGGCAGGGCGACGGCGGCCATCCGGCCCTGCCCCGCGGAGCGCTGCAGGAGCCGTCCCCGGTGGACGACGATGCGGACCGCGTCGGGCAGGCTGAGCGCACCGGCGACGTGTGCGGCGGTGATCTCGCCCATGCTGTGGCCGATGACGGCGGCGGGTTCGATGCCCCAGGAGCGCCACAGCGCGGTCGCGGCGACCTGCAGGGCGAGGACGACGGGTTGGGCGATCTCCGTTTCGGCAAGCCGGGAGCGGTCGGCGCCCGCACGCAGTTCCTCGACGGGTGACCATCCGGCGGCCCGCCGCACGAGGGCGTCGACCTCGTTCAGGGCGGCGGCGAACACGGGCTCGGTGTCGAGGAGTTCGCGGCCCATCCCGGCCCACTGCCCGCCCTGCCCGGAGAAGACGAAGCACACGGGGAGGCGTTCGGCGTCCTCGTCGGGCAGGGGTGTGCCGGTGTCGTCGTCGCAGGGGTCGGAGGCGTCGAGGAAGGTGCCGAGATCCGCGGCGAGCCCGGCGGCGGTGGTGCCGGTGACGGCGAGCCGGTGCTCGCCGTGATGGGTACGCAGCCGGGCGGCGCCCGCGGTCCAGGGGGCGAGGTCGGCGTCGGGGCGGGCGAGGAGGTGGTCGCGGTGGGCACCGGCCAGTTCACGCAGCGCCTCGCGGGAACGGGCGGACACGGCGAGCACCCGGGTCCCGGCGGCGCCGGGCGTGCCGGGGCCGGGCGCGCCGGGGCCGGCGGACGGCGTGCGGGGGGCGGGGGCCTCGACGATGACATGGGCGTTGGTGCCGCTGAGCCCGAAGGCGCTCACACCGGCGAGGCGGGGGGTGTCCTGCGGCCATCGGGTCGGCTCGACGGGCACGCTCACCGGCCAGCGGTCCCAGCGGATCGCCGGGTTCGGACGGTTCAGGTGGAGGTTCGGGGGGATCAGTCCATGGTGGACGGTGAGCGCGGCCTTCAGCAGGCCGGCAACGCCGGCGGCGCCGTCGGTGTGGCCGAAGTTGCTCTTGAGTGAACCGACCAGCAGCGGGGCGCGCGGGTCTCGTCCCTCGCCCAGAACCCCGGCCAGGGCGCTCATCTCCAGCGGATCACCGAGCGGGGTGCCGGTGCCGTGCGCCTCGACGAAGCCGATGTCGGCGCCGGCGGCGCCGGCGGCGGCCAGTGCGTCGCGCAGCAGGTTCTGCTGGGCGGCGGCGCTGGGCACCGTCAGGCCGGCACTGTGTCCGTCGTGGTTGACGGCGGAGCCGCGGATCACGGCGAGGACCCGGTCCCCGTCGGCGCGAGCGTCGCTCAGTCGTTTGAGCACAAGGACCGCGCATCCGTCGCCGCGGACGATGCCGTCGGCTGCGGCGTCGAAGACCTTGCACCGGCCGTCGCGGGCCATCGCACCGACCTTGGACATGAAGATGGTCAGCTCAGGAGCGAGGAGCACATTGACCCCGGCGACCAGCGCGGTGTCCGACTCGCCCATGAGCAGGCTCTGCCGGGCCAGGTGGGCGGCGACGAGGGAGGAGGAGCAGGCGGTACTGAGCGCGACGCTCGGCCCGTTGAGGCCCAGGAGGTAGGACAGCCGTCCGGGCCCGAAGCTCGCCTCCTTCCCCGACGCGTACCAGGGATCGATGCCCGTGCGGCCGGCCTCCTGCGCGTGGCGCAGGAAGTAGTCGGCGCCGAGCCCGCCGGACCACACCGAGGTGCGCGTCCCGGCCAGGGTGCCCGGCACGATGCCGGCGTTCTCGAGCGCCTCCCAGGCGACCTCGATCAGCAGCCTCTGCTGGGGGTCGATCTGCCGGGCCTCCCGCGGCGCGATGCCGAAGAAGCCCGCGTCGAAGCGGTTGGGGTCCGGCAGGAACCCGCCCCAGCGCGCGTAGGTACGGCCGGGCGCGTCCGGGTCGGGGTCGTAGATGCCGGCCAGGTCCCAGCGGGAGGAGGGGACCTCGGTGATGACGTCCGCCCCGTCCTTCAGCAGGGCCCAGAAGGTGTCCGGGCCCGTCACTCCGCCGGGGAAGCGGCAACCCGCCCCGACGATCGCCACCGCGTCAGCTGCTGTCGAGGTCATTTCAGCAGTGCCGCCCCGGAGGGGGTGGTCAGGCTGCCGAGGTGCTGGTGCCACAGGTGGTCGGGATCGTTCTCGACCGCGGCGACGATCTTGCGCATGGCTTCCAGCGCCCGCGGCTCGTCGTCGTCGTACACGTCGCCCTGCAGCATCTTCAGGACGTCGAGCCGGTACCTCGGGTCCTGCACGAAGGCCGTGAACAGGATGTTGAGGCGGTAGTAGATGCTGATGAACTCGTACCAGTTGCCGACACCGCGGCGCAGGGTGCGCTCGTACTCGGCGAACCGGGGCTTGCTGAAGTCGCCGGCCTCGGCGGCGGCGATGATGTCCTTGGTGGCGATGCGGGCGCTGTTGAGCGCGACGCTCACACCGCTGGAGAAGATCGGGTCGACGAAGCGGGCGGCGTCTCCGATGAGCACCCAGTTGTCGCCGGTGATCTCCTTCATGCCGTAGCTGTAGTCGCCCTCGGCCTTGAAGGGGCGGACCCGCTCGGAGTCCTTCAGCGCACTGCGCAGCTCCGGTCGGCTGCCGACGCAGTCCCAGAAGAAGCCCTCCAGGTCGTCCTTGGAGGCGGTGAAGTACTTCTTCTGTGTGACGACCCCGATGCTGGTGATGGTGTCGGTGATCGGGATCTGCCACACCCAGGTGTCGGTGATCGGCAGGAAGTGGATGAATATGTAGTCGGCCTTCTTCTTGTCGTGCGACAGCGCACCGCGGTCCAAGCCCTCGAACCAGGTGTGCACCGCGTACTGGTTGAAGACCGGGTCGGGCACCTTCAGCTTCATCTGGCGGCCCAGCATGGTGCCGCGTCCGCTGGCGTCGACCACCATGCGCACCGTGTGGCTGGAGTCGCCTCGCACGGTGCGCAGCACCGGGTGGTCGCCGGAGAAGTCGACGCTGCCGATGCGGGTGTTCTCCATGACCTCGGCGCCGCAGGTGGCGGAGTGCTGGAGGAGAAGCTGGTCGAACTTGCCGCGGTCCACATGGTAGGTGTGGGCCTGTTCGACGCCGGGCTGGTCGCGTTCGTCGAACTCGATCTCGGCGGCGCCCAGTCCGTGGGAGAGGCCGGAGAATCCGAGGGTGGGGATGCTTTCGGGGGCGGCGGAGGTCCAGGCGGCCCCGAACTTGCGGGGGAAACCGGCCTGTTCCACGAGGTCCAGTGCGCCGATGTCGCGCAGCACGGGTGTGGTGGCGGGCACCAGGGACTCTCCGACGTGCGGCCGGGGGAAGGTCTCACCTTCGAAAACCGCCACGGACAGGCCGGCTCGGGCCAGGTAGCTGGCTGCCGTGGAGCCCGCGGGGCCCCCGCCGATGATGCCGATGTCGTAATCAACTGCGGACAAGACTGCTCCTCTGCGATCGGTGTGGTGTGGGTCAGGCCATCGCGGCGGGGTCGCCCTGAAGCCCGAAGACCAGGGCGCTGATGTTCTCCAGCGTCCTGAAGTTGCGGCCGACGATGTGCTCGGGCGGGATGTACAGCCGGTAACGCGCCTGTACGTGGGCGATCAGCTCGGTGGTGTTCAGCGACGTGAGGATGCCGAGTTGGAGCAGCGGTGCGTCGGCTTCCAGGCCCGCTGTCCCCTCGGGCAGGAAACGCTCCTCGATGAACGCCTTCAGTTCGGCGAGGATCTGGTCCTGGGCAATGGTCTCTTCGGGCATGCCTGCTGCCTCCGGCGTCGGGGCGGGAATACGGCGTGGTGGCTCGGATCGTGCGCCGAACCAGCCCTCTCTCGGGCCGGCCACTGAGGGCGCGAAGACTTTCGGGCCCCGTCGGCTCCGAGTGCCGACGGCTTCCTACGGGCCGCCGCGGGACGGGCCGGCCCGCAGATTCCCTCCGGTCGGCCGAGGTCCGGGTGCGGTCGGCTGGGGCCAACCGTACGCAGCAGCCAAGGGCCTGGGCTTCACTCAACGTGATGAATTGCCGGTGGTCCGCAGGGCCCGGACCCCTACCAAAGGACGAGATCCGGGCGGAGTGGACGACGGAACGGGGGCCGAAGGGATGAGTACCCGCGGCCGTCGCCGTGGAGCGCCTGGAACGGTCAGGATCGGCGCAGGCTTCTGCCTGCCCGCAGACACCATTCGGGCTCGCGGCCCCGCCCCTGCCGGTGTTGCGGGGACAGAAGACGGCCGGCCGGAGAAGGAGCGGGCCGCCGCAGGACGGCGCCGGACCCGGTGCCCCGTGTCCACCCCCGCCCCGGTATCCCCGCGATGCCCCGGCGGTTCAGTTGCGGTGATCCCTGGAGGTCCAGAACAGTGCTGCGCACCCCGCCCCTTCCCCAGCTGCTGTGCCTGCCGCACGCCGGCGGCAGCGCGGTGATGTTCCATCCGTGGCGTGCCCGGTTCGCCGCCGCCGCCCGAGTGATCCCGGTGGAACTCCCCGGGCACGGGCAGCGGCGTGCCGAACCCACCGTCCGGGATTTCGACACCCTGGTGGAGTTGCTGGCCGGCGAGCTGGCCACCGCGGTCGACGGCCCGTACGTGTTGTTCGGACACAGCTTCGGCAGCCTGGTCGCCGCCGCGTTGGCCCGCAGGCTGCCCGAGCGATCGGGCCACGCTCCGCTGGCGCTGGCGGTCTCCGGCCGCAACGGCCCGTCGGTCCCGCACGCCCGGGCGCCCCTGCACAACGCCCCCACCGAGGAGTTGCTGCGCGGTCTCCGGGCCCTCCAGGGCACCCTGCCCGCCGTGGAACAGAGCCCGGAACTGCTGGAGGTCTTCCTGCCGCCCCTGCGCGCCGACCTGGAAATGACCGAGACCTACCGGTGGCCCGGTCCGGCACCGCTGCCGTGTCCGGTGCAGGTGGTGGCCGGCGACCTGGACCCGCTCGTGGACGAGCCGGGACTGGCCGCCTGGCAACGGGAGACGACCGGACCGTGCCGGGTGGCGCGGGTCCGCGGCGGCCACATGGCCCTCGACTCCCCCGAACTGCACCGCTGTCTGGACGGCCTGCTGGCCCGTGCCGCGCCGGTCGGCCGGCGCGGCACTCCTCCCCCGTCATCCCCGAACCCCCTGGAGACATCGTGGACTTCCAACTGAGCGAGGAGCAGTCCGCACGCCGCGATCGCATCCTGCGGCAGGTCGCCGAAGCGTTTCCCCCCGGGCACTCGCCGGGCTCCACCCGCGAGGACTGGCGCACGATGGGCGGGCTGGGCCTGCTCGGCACCTGCCTGCCCGCCGAGTACGGCGGCGGCGGGCTGGGTGCGCTGGACACAGCTCTGGTGATCGAGGCGTTCGGGCGGGCGTGCACCGACACCGGCCTGGTCTTCGCCGCGAGCGCGCACCAGTTCGCCTGCTGCGTGCCCGTCGCCGCTCACGGCTCGGACGTGGTCCGCAAGAGCCGACTGCCGGAGCTGGCCTCGGGGGCGGCCGTCGCGGGCAACGCCATGACCGAGCCGGAGTCCGGATCCGACGTCTCACGCCTGCGGGTGACGGCACGCCAGGTACCCGGCGGGTGGGTCCTGAACGGCACCAAGAGCTTCGTCAGCAACGGTCCCGTCTGCGATCTCCTGGTCACCTACGCCACCAGCGACCCGGACCTGGGCCATCTGGGGCAGACCGCCTTCCTGGTCGACGCGACCGCGCCCGGCGTCCGCCGCGGCGAGCCCCTCGACAAGATGGGCCTCTGGTCCTGCCGGGCCGGCTCGGTCGCCTTCGAGGACTGCTTCGTGCCCGACGAGCAGGTACTGGGAGAGCCGGGAACAGGCGCGGCCGTCTTCCAGGCGTCGATGGGATGGGAGCGGGCCTGCCTGTTCGCCGGGTACATCGGCCTGCTGGACCGGCTGGTCGAACGATGTACCCGCTTCGCCCGCGAGCGCCGCCAGTCCGGCCGCGCGATCGGCTCGTTCCAGGCGGTCTCGCACCGCATCGTGGACATGAAACTGCGGCTGGAGAGCGCCCGGCTGCTGCTCTACCGGGCCTGTGCGGAGATGGACCTGGGGGGACGCGCGGTGCTGCCCGTGGCACTGGCCAAACTCGCCGTCTCCGAGGCCGCGGTGACCAGCGCGCTGGACGCGGTCCGGGTCTTCGGCGGGCGCGGATACCTCGCCGACGACGGTATCGAGGCCATGCTGCGCGACTCGGTGCCGACCGTGCTGTTCTCCGGCACCTCGGACATGCAGAAGGAGATCGCGGCCAGGGAGTTGGGACTGTGAGGCTCCATGAACCGGTCGCCGACGCGGCCCGCACGACACCGCACGCCCTGGCCGTGGACGCGCCCGACGGACGGCTGGACTACGCCGCCCTGGACCAGCTGGCCGACCGCTACGCCGCCGCGCTCACCGCTCGCGGAGTACGTCCCGGTGACCGCGTCGTGCTGTGGGCGGCCAAGAGCCTGCACGGGGTGGCGCTGATGCAGGGCTGCCTGCGGGCGGGCGTGCTGTACGTGCCGGTGTCCTCGGCCAACCCGCCCCCACGCACGGCACGGATCGCCGCAGCCTGCACAGCGGTGTTGGTGGTCACCGACGAGGACGGTGCCGAGACCGCCGCCGACGCGGGGAACCAGGCCCCGGCGTGCGTCACCTTCCGCGAACTGCTCGCCGCCGCCGAGGGCGTTCCGGTGCCCGAACCGGTGGCCGGGTCACCGGACGACGCGGCGTACATCCTGTTCACATCCGGCTCCACCGGGGATCCGAAAGGGGTGTGCCTGAGCCACCGCAACGCGCTGTCGTTCGTGCGGTGGGCCGTCAAGGAGCTGGACATCGGACCGCACGACCGGCTCTCCAACCATGCGCCGTTCAACTTCGACCTGTCCGTGTTCGACCTGTACGCGGCGTTCCTGGCCGGGGCGAGCGTCCACCTGGTCCCGGAACATCTGGCCTACGCCCCGGCGCAGTTGATGCAGTTCGTCACCGACCACGAGCTGACCGTCTGGTACTCGGTGCCGTCCGCGCTGACCCTGCTGATGACGCGAGGCGGGCTGCTGGATCGGCCGGCGCCCCCGTCCCTGCGGGTGTGCGTCTTCGCCGGTGAGCCGTTCCCGCCGGTGCCGCTGCGCCAACTGCGGGGCGCCTGGCCGCACGTGCGGCTGTTCAACTGGTACGGGCCCACCGAGACCAATGTGTGCACCTCCCACGAGGTGCGTGACGCGGACCTGACGACCGGGCGGGCGCTGCCCATCGGCACCGCCTGTTCCGGCGACACCCTGCACCTGGGCGATCCGGAGCCGGGACAGCGCGGGCGTGAGCTGCTGGTCGCCGGACCGACCGTCATGCGGGGCTACTGGGGCGGCCCGCCGCAGCAAGGCCCGTACGCCACCGGTGACCTGGTCGAGGCGGATGGCGAGGGGCTGTTGGAGTACCTGGGCCGGCGCGACCAGATGGTGAAGATCCGCGGAAACCGGGTGGAACTCGGCGAGATCGAGACCGCTCTGGGGCTCCATCCGCTGGTACGCGAGGTCGCGATGCTGGTCGTCGGCGAGGGCATGGAGGCGCGACTGCACGCCGTGGTCGTCGGCCCGGAGCCGGACGCCGGACCGGACCTCCTGGAGCTGAAGCGGTGGAGCGCGCAGCGGCTCCCCACCTACATGATGCTGGACTCCCTGAGCCTGGTGGACGAACTGCCGCGCACCGACAACGGCAAGACGGACCGGCGCCTGCTCAGGAAGGCGCTGCTGCCCCGGCATTCACCGAGCTGACCGGACGGCGCCACCGCCCCGGACGGCGGCGCGCCCACATCCGCATCCCCGCTGCTGTCACCAGCAGGCACCCGGACGAACAGCCCCCTCTCCCTCCCTCCCTCCCTCTCCCCCTCCTCCCGCGAGTCAGGAGTCCCGATGTCCATGTGGTTCCGAGACCTACCCTCCGACTGCGTGGTGCTGGCCGACGTGGCGATCGCCGTCCTCGCGGGCGCGGCCCTCATCCGGGCCACCCGCCGGCTGCGCCAGCCCGCCGTGGTCTGGGAGATCGCCGTCGGCATCATGCTGGGCCCCAGCCTGCTGGGGCTTCTCCCCGGCGATCTGGACACCCTCCTCTTCCCGATGGCCCAGCGCCCCACGCTCACCGCGATGTCCGAACTGGGTCTGCTCTTCTTCATGTTCCTGGCCGGCTGGGAGATGAACCCCCGAATGCTGCGCAGCGGCCGGTCGGCGGTGGTGACCACTGCGCTGTCGGCGATGGCCGTGCCGTTCGTGATGGGCGCCGGCCTGGCCTTCGTCCTCGCCAGTGACCACCGGGGGCAGACCTCGGCCTCCGCCTTCGCCCTCTACTTCGGCACCACCATGGCGATCACCGCCTTCCCCGTACTGGCCCGCATCCTGCACGACACCGGCCTGGACCGCACCCAAGCCGGTGTCCTGTCCCTGACCTGCGCGGCGATCGGTGACGGCATCGCCTGGTGCCTGCTGATCGTGGTCGTCGCCGTGGCCTCGGCGGACGGGACGGGCCAGGTGTGGCAGACGCTGCTGATGGCCGCGGTCCTGGGCATGGTGCTCTTCGGCCTGGTGCGTCCGCTCCTGGCGCGCTGGGCAGCCCGGACCGAGCGGGACGAGGCAGCCGGGCAGGACGGCACGGACGGCAACCGCGCGTTCCTGCTCGCCGGTTCCTTCGCCGTGCTGTGCGGCTGCGCCACCGCGTGGATCGGCATCCATCCGATCCTGGGCGCGTTCGCGGCCGGCCTGGTGATGCCGCGTACGATCGGCCCGCGCACACGCCGAGCCGTAGAGGTGCCGCTCGCCCGGGTCAGCGCCCTGCTCCTGCCGGTCTACTTCGTCGTCACGGGCCTGTCGGTCGACATCAAGGCGATCGGCTGGGCGGGAGCCGGGGAACTGTGCCTGATCATGTTGGTAGCGGTGGCCGGCAAGTTCCTCGGCTCGGTGATCCCCGCCCGGTTCTTCGGTGTCTCCTGGCGGGAGGCGGGCGCGCTGGGCATCCTGATGAACACCCGGGGCCTGACGGAACTCGTGGTTCTGGGCATCGGTCACGACCTCGGGGTCATCGACGACCAGCTCTTCTCGGTCATGGTGATCATGGCGCTGCTCACCACGGCGATGGCGGGCCCGCTGCTCCGCCTGATCGGCGTCACGGCACCCACCGCCCCCACTTCCCCGGCCGACTCCGACGACGCCCCGGCTCTCTCCGGCTCGGCCCGGAACTGATGAGATCGAAACCGTTCAGGACGTCTTCACCGACGGGTTCCTCTTCAGGGGGCCTTCTATGGGGCAGTCCAACCAGGGGTGTGGGCCGCGGTCGTCCTCCACTTCCTCGGCTCCGGCCATGTCCCGCCCGGGGTGCGGGGCCTCCGCATGCCCCACGGGCCGGCGGACAGACCCGCCACAGGCGAGGCCTGCGCACCCTCCGCGTCCGTCGTGAACGACATCACCGCCCCCAAGCGCGAACCGAGCCCCTCCGGAGAACGCCCGGAGCCGTCATGGCGCATCATCCGCGACAGAGAGGAGAATTACCCCTCTCCTCAAAGAGTTCGCCCCATTCCCGGACAAGCGAACCAGGGCACTGTAGGGAGGATCGAGGAAGTCCACAGCTTGTTGATAGCAATTGATCCAGTCGAGGTTCAGAAGTACTGAATCTCCTGCCCCGTCGGCAGTCGGGCGAGTCCTGAACTGCTGACCGGTGCGCACCACGCCGCCCACGCAGCGGACAATGCACGTAGCGGCCGCAGCATCCCCATCCTCTACTGAGTAGATCTGGAGCTCCCCAGCAGTATCGCCATCCACGCCTGCAAGCCCCCGCTGCGAGTTGCTTTATGGGCTCGGGTGAAATATCTGCTCGATGCCCAATATGAAGAATGCGCCCTATCCGATGGGTGATGGGCGCCGTCGGGACTGTCTCCATACGTCTGTTTATTCAGTCGATCCCGTCCATGTGCTGCGCCGATCCATGACCGTCAGCGGTTCCCGTAGTCCTCGACCAGTTCAGCGACGAGCGCGCGCAGGGCATCGGCCCGGTGACGGTCCTCGCGCTGGACACGCAGGGCGCCATCGAGCGCCCGGAGTTTACTCAGGGCGGCCGGGTTGCGGTCCCTCAGCTCATCGAATGATGCGGTGACCAGGTCCAGGCATTGGGTGAACAAGGACCGGGTGGCCAGGGCGGGAGGAGACGGGTCCGGGGCAGCGAACCCGCTGGTCAGATAGCACACGGGATCCGTGAGGCTCCAGCCTACGACTGTGCCGTGCTGGACGAGAAGCGCCACGTCGGGGGCGATGCCGACGCGGGCCTCCAGCGGCTCGTCGAGGACGTCGAGGTCGCGCAGGCAGGTCAGCACGGTATCCCCGGGAGCACGGCACAGCTCCGTGGTCGTCTCCATGCGGAAGTCCCGGGCCTCGTCCGCCCGGAGGCCGCCCGGCCGGACTGCGGGTGTGATGGGCACCCGAACACCGTCCTCGTCGTCCGCGGCGTCACCGGGGACGTGGAACTCCGCGCCGACCAGTTCCCGGCTCACCGGATCGAAGCGGAGCTCGTCGGGCGCGTCCCACAACCATTCCGTGCTGCCGAAAGTGTCGAGCTGGAACTGCGAGCGCTCCTCCACGTCCGCGTACGTTCCGATGTACACACGAAAGTCCCGGAAGCTGAAGCGCGGCGCGATGGCCAGGGGCTCGCCCACCACGGTCGCGGTCCAGTCGCCGTCGATGGTGATCTTCACTGCGGTTGCTCCTCATCGGATCTGCACGCCGGGCGCCATGTTGCCTTGTTTGCCGGGAATCCTTCCCTCTACTACATCGCCGTGGGTAATCGGCGATCCAATATCGGTGGGCAGGCCGCCCGTCGCCCTCGCCCCGGAATCGCCCAGAACGCCCGACGGACCGTACGCCGTGATCGCGTTGCCCGCCCCAGGACCACCACCGGTCGTCACCACGATGTCCTCTCCCTGCCTGAAGATCAGATTGCCGCTGTTCGCCGTCGAGTGGTACACCGCGTCCGGGCTTTTGAGGATCTCCAGAACCCGTTCCTCGCTGAAGCCATGCCCGGTGTCTGCGTGGTAGTTGCCGGCTCTCTTGAACTTCCCTTCCTGCGCTCGGGCAACGACATCCTCCGCGGTCTTGTGGGCGTCTTCCCTGGCCTTGGCGGCCTTTGCCGCGGCCCGTTCAGCCTTCTCCTCTTCCGTGTACTTGGGCATGAGGCCCAGCGGGTCGCACCCGCCATGCGGGTTGTCCACGTACGCGACCGGATTGGGCGCCGGAGCCAGCCCCAGCGGGTCCGGCGAGGCGTAGCGGCCGGTTTCCGGGTCGTAGTGGCGGAAGACGTTGTAGTGGAGGCCGGTTTCGGGGTCGTAGTACTGGCCGGGGAAGCGCAGCGGGGTGTACGTGCCGCTGTTCCGGGACCAGGCCGTGGTGCCCCAGAGCGTGGAGCGGGAGCGCCACGCGATGTCGCCGGACTCGTCGATCAGCTCGGCGGGGGTGCCGATGAGGTCCGTGGCGATGGCGAAGAAGCGGCGGTCGATCTCCTCCTGGCCGTCGTCGGCCGTGAGGATGCGCTCCGTCTGGGCCAGGGGTGCGTGGCCGCGGTGGTCCCAGGTGAGGGTGACCGTGTTCGGGGTGTCCGGGTGGTGGGTGGTCTGTTCACACAGGGTCAGGCCGTCCCAGGTGAACCGGACCTCCTCGGCCACGCTTCCGTCGGTGGCGAGAAGGCGCTGTTTCGCGGTGCGGCGGCCGAGCGCGTCGTAGCGGTAGCGCCACCGTGTGCCGTCGGGGGTGATGACGGAGGTGAGGCGGTTCTCCGCGTCCCACGTGTAGCGCCAGGTGTCGGGCTTGCGGGAGAGGCGCGTCTTCTGTCGCAGGGTGATCCGGCCGAGGGCGTCGTGCTCGAAGCGGATGTTGCCGGCGCGGGTGATGGTGGTGCCGGTATAGGCGCGCGGTCCGGTGGCTTCGCTGCCGGGGTGGCCGGACGGCCAGGATGCCGAGGTCTGGTTGCCGGCGTCGTCGTAGGTGTAGCGCTCCGTCCAGTCCTTGGCATGGACGGCGGTGACGCGGCCCGCCGGGTCGAGGTCGAAGGTGCGGGTGCCCGAGAGCCGGTCGGCGACGGATGTCAGGTGCCCGTCGGCGCGGTAGGAGTAGGCGCGGCTGTTGACCGGGCGCGCTCCGGCGGTGATGTGCTGCGCGGAGAGCTGTCCGGCCTCGTCCCAGGCCGATGTCATGGTGAGCGCGTCATCGAAGGCGCGGGTGAGTTCCCGGCCGACGGCGTCGTGCGTGAAGTCGATGCGGTGGCCCCCGGTGGTGAGGCGGTGGGCCTGCCCGTCGGCGCCGTAGGCGTAGGAGGTGACGTGACCGGTGGGTGTGGTGCGCCGGGTGCGGCGGCCCAGGGCGTCGTAGGAGTAGGAGACGGGACGGCCGTCGACCAGCTCGGTCTTGACCTTTCCCCGACGGTCGTACTGGTAACGGAGTTCGCTGTCCGGCCCGGCCGCCTCCTGCAGGCGTCCCGCTCTGTCGTAGAGGTACGTCGTCACACGGCCGTCGACGTCCTTGCTGATCACCTGGCCGAGTTGGTCGCGCTCGAACGAGATGGTCCCGCCGAGCGCGTCGGCACGGGAGGCGAGCCGGCCCGCGGCGTCCACCCGGTAGGTGAGGGTGCGGCCGTCGAAGTCGGTCTCGGAGACGATGTTGCCGGCCGCGTCGTAGGCGTAACTCCAGCCCAGTCCCTGGGGGTTGGTGACGCGGGTGAGGCGCAGTTCGTTGTCGTGCTCGAACTCGTGGCGGACGCCGTCGGGTCCGGTGCGGGCGAGGGGCAGGTCGAAGTGGGTGTACTCGGAGCGGGTGACGCCACCGGACGCGTCGGTGTGGGTCAGGCGGTTGCCCTCGCCGTCGAACGTCCACGACTCCGTGGTGCCGTCCGGTCCGGTGCGGCGGGCGAGTTGGCCGTCGGCGTGCCACTCCAGGCGGGTGACGCCGCCCACGGGATCGGTGACGCGGACCGGTCTGCCGAGGGCGTCCCGCTCCGTGCGGGTGACGGCGCCGGTCGGGCCGGTCACCTCCACGGGCAGGCCCGCCGCGTCGCACACCACGTGTGTCGTGGCGCCGAGGGCGTCGGTGACCGAGGTGAGCCGGCCGGCCCGGTCGCAGGTGTAGCGGGTGGTGAAGCCGGCCTGGTCCGTGACCGCCGTGCGGTTGCCGCGTTCGTCGAACTCGGCCAGCACCCGGTTTCCGTCCGGTCCGACGACCTCCACCGGCAGACCGAACGGGCCCCGTACGGTGCGCAGTTCGCCTCCGTCGGGAGCGGTGGTGGAGACGAGGCGGCCGTCCTCGTCGTAGGCGAAGGCGGTGCGCCCACCCAGCGCGTCGGTGCGGGCCAGGAGGTTGCCGCGCGGGTCGTAGGTGAACCGGGTGGTGTGGCCGAGCGGGTCGGTGACGGCCAGCCGACGGCAGCCGGGGCCGAACAGATGGCGTGTGGTGTGGCCTTCGGCGGTGGTGAGTGTGGTGGTGCGGTGGCCCGTCACGGGGTCGGGTTCGGTGTAGGTCAGGGTGATCTGGACGTGGCCGGCCTGGCCGCCTTCGGCTATGACGCGGTCGTGGTCGTCGTAGGCGTAGTCGTAGCGGCTGTCGTTCGAGTCGATCCAGGCGGTGACGCGGCGGCGGTCGTCGTAGACGAACGTGGTCGTGGCGCCCGACGGCTTGCTGACGGTGGTGAGGTCGCCGTCGTCGTACCCGTAGCTCATCAGGGGCAGGTCCGTGCCGTCCTCGCCCGCACCGGCCAGGGACAGAGCGGTGATCCGGCCGTCCTCGGTGGCCAGATTCACGCGGTGGCCCGCCGAGTGGACCAGGGCCAGCGGCAGACCGCCCTCGTCGCGGTCGACGCCGATCCTGTGGCCGTTGCGGTCGGTCACCTCCGACAGCCAGGCGGTTCCGTCACCCCCCGGTTCGCTGCCCGGCGGGGCGTCGAAGTCGAGGACCAGGCCGCTGTCGGGGTCGGTGACCGTGTAGTCGCCGTTCGCGTCGCGGGCCAGCGTGGTGCGGGACCTGCCCGTCTCCGGCGTGGTGGGCGTGCCCGGGGCCGGGTGCGGGTAGCGGATCAGGAGGCCGTCGGCGGTGATGTGGATGACGCCGACGGCGTCGATCTGCAGGCGCTCGTCGACGGTGGATGTCCAGGAGGGCCCCAGGAAGCGGCCGGCCGTGCAACCGGACTCGGTGCGGCGAGTGAAGAGCAGCGGCAGGATGCCGGGAACCGTGACGTCGGTCTGCGGGAGGTACATCCGGCCGGTGGCGAGGTCCACCGGGTCGGTGTCTTCGGATATTCGCTCGACGTCCGGAGTGTTGTTGGTGCCTTCCGGGGCGTCGTCGACCAGGCGGCGCAGCCGTGCGGCCTCGGCGGCCTCGTCGGCGACGCGTACGCCCTTCACCGCGGCACCGCCGCCGCCGGTGGCGATGGTCAGCGCGATGTCGGGGATCAGCCGGCCGAATCCCTCGGCCGGGTCCTTCATGAAGTCCTTGACCATCGTGGCGCCGGTGCCGACCGGGTCGTTGGCGGCGACCACCAGACCGGCGGCCAGACTGTTGAGGGACGTGACGTACTCGGCCGGATGCGTCAGGTTGTACGGGTCCATGGGGTTGACGCTGCGGACGAAGTTGAGCATGCCCGCCGTGGCCTTGATGATGCCGCCGTCCAGATGCATGCTCATGACCTGGAACTCCTCGGCCCCGTCGCGCAACTGCTCGGCGTACGAGGGCTTCTGCGGAGCCATGTCGCGGGCGGCACACACCGCCGTGCGCGCGGTCTGCGCCGCCGAGTTCCGCTGTTCGCGGGCCGCGGCGAGGAGGTCCTGCGCATCCTGCATCAGCTTCTTGCCGGGGTCGACGAACGTCGAGGAGGGCCGGGGAGGCAGAGAGGACGGGTCGCGCTTGTCGGAGGGCTGGGCGTTGTAGCGTTCGACCGCGCTGTTGAAGTCGTTGACCTTCTTGCGGTGGGCATCCGCGGCGTCCTCGGAGGCCTTGATGCCCTCCTTCCACTTGTCGATCGCCGTCTGCGCCTGCCCCTGCGCCCAGGTGACGGTGTCCGCGAACGCGTCGAGGGCCCCGATCGCCTTCGCACTCGCATCGGCGGCGGCGTACCACTTGGGCGGCTGCGTGCCCACCGCGGTGCGCAGCGCATCGGCCGTCTCGCCCTTGAGCTGCCCGGAGTCCAGGCCCTTGAGACCGTCGCCGGTGCCGTCGAAGGCCGACTGGAAGGCGCGGAGCCTGGTGACGGTGGCGTTGAGCTTGCTGGGGCTGCCGTAGATCAGCTTGGTCTTGTCCTCGGTCTGCCCGAGGTCCATCTCGTCGACCTCCGCGCCCATCCGGTTGGCGACCGAACGGGACTGCTCGCGCACCCAGTCCGCACCGGAATCCCAGCCGACGTCATCCAGCCGGTCGGCGGTCCAGTTCCCGGCGTCCTCGACCCGGTCACCGGCCCACTCGACACCGTCCTCGATCACGTCCTCGACCGAGTCGGGCGTGATGTCGCTCAGGAAGTCTCCTATACCCACAGTCAGTTGTCCCCCGACTCGCCCTGCTGCTGCGCCTGCTCGGCGCGTTCTTCCGGTGACGGGCCGAACGGCTCGTCCAGCGCCTGGTCGAACTGGTCGTCGGAGATGCCGAGCGCGCTGTTGAACAAGTCGGACTGCCTGCCGCCATAGCCCTCGGTGAGGACGGTGCGACCCGTGTCCTTCCAGGTCTGCCCCATGTCCTGGCCGGCCTTCTCGAACGATTCGGGGCTGTAGTCCGGGTTCAGATAGTCCGGCGTGAAGATGTCGCCCCAGTTCTGCTTGGCGACCTCCTCCTCACTGGCGTGGGGGTTCCCGCCGAACAGGGAGTTGGCACCCACCTTGAGCGTGCCCGCAAGGTACTGGTCGTTCTCCCACTGGGTTCCCGCCGCCAGGCCCAGCCGGTTCGCAAGCCCACTGGCGTCCCTCACCAGGGCGCGCACGCCCCACTCCCAGCGTTCGCAGAAGTCCTCGAAGTCGGCCGCGAGACCGTGGTGCCCGGCCTCCATCCCGGTCATCGCCATCTCCGAGAAACCCTTGCCCATCACCGAACCCGTGGCACCACCGAGATCGCCGAGCTGGTCGATCGTCGCACCCACACCCTTGGTGAACTTGGTGACCGACTCCTTGTCGAGATGCAGGTCCGCCCCGTCACCGCTCATGACCGCTCCTCCCCCGCCCCGCCCGCGTCGACTGCGACCGCCTCCGGAACGATGCCGACGACCGGCGGGAAGAACATCGACCCGTCCTCGGTGGCGACATCGACCGCGAGACCGCCGGGCTCCCCCAGAGACGGCACGATCTCGTCGACGATGCGCGCACCCAGGAGCGCCGCATAGTCCATGGCCTGATCACCCGGTGCGCGAAGCAGAGCAAACCGGGCCAGAGCTGTCCCGTCGGTGAACGCGTAGATCCACCGCACCCCGCCCAACCGCGCCGACCAGAGCCGTTCGCCCACGGTCGGCACCAGAAGAACCGAACGCCGCATCTCGCCCAGCAGCGCCCGCGGATCACCAACTCCGCGTCTCCGGTCGGCAATTCGCTCGGCAAGCACAGTTCCGGACTGATCCAAGGCCCCTCCCCCACGCTCGCCTCAGGGGGCACACTGCAGGACAAGCCATTTGTGTGAGCAAAGCAGTTCGAGGTCGCCGCTCCGACGTGGGCCACGGGCCTGTTGCCCCTCGAAGCCCTGGACCGCCAACGGCGCGGCAAACGCCCGCGCCCACCCGGCCCGGCGGGTCAGCCGCGCACCCGGGCCCGTCGCGAGACCGCGGCGCGCAGGACGCGCTGGCCCTCCGTCGAGGCATCCCTCACCTGGCGCAGGCCCGCTCCCGTGGGGGCGGCGTCCCCGATCTCCGCCAGCATCTCCAGGATCCGGACCTGCCGGGCGGCTTCGCCGGACAGCAGCGGCCCCGCCCCTTCCGAATCGCCGGACCGGCAGCGACCCACCAGCTCCGTGGCGTCGGTGCGCGCGGCGTCGTGCTCGCGGTGGATGTCGAGGGCCAGCACCGAGCAGGCGTCCGCCCAGGCGCGCAGCTCCTCGCCCGACCGGTCCGCCGGCGCCTCACCGAGCAAGGTCCGGATGCGCAGGGCGCTCTCCGTCGGATCGGGCAGGGCGTCCAGCGCCGCCCGCGCCTCGGCCAGCCGCTCCGGCCAGTCGCGCGGATCGGCGCAGCCGGCCCAGAGCGGGCGCAACGGATCGGGTTCGGCTCCCTCGGCAGGCTGCGGCAGGCACCGGTCGAGGCAGGCGGCCCCGCTCGCGGCGAGCCCCCGAGGGTCAGCGGCGGCGATCAGTTCGAGCAGGCTCATCGGCGTCTCCCGTCGGCCTCCCCGTACGCGGACGTACGGGGACGCAGCGCGTCGTCTTATCGCCTTCAGCGCCGAATGGCTGAAAA
The DNA here is from genome assembly GCF_036013915.1 of Streptomyces sp. NBC_00464. Taxonomy (NCBI): domain Bacteria; kingdom Bacillati; phylum Actinomycetota; class Actinomycetes; order Kitasatosporales; family Streptomycetaceae; genus Streptomyces; species Streptomyces sp. NBC_00464. Next base: position 2,672,991 of record NZ_CP107899.1, read on the forward strand.
TCGTCACTCGTGGAGTCTTATAACCGCCGCTTGGTCCTGTCGGCGTCCTGCTGGCGTCCGGCCGTCGTCCGGCTCTCGCGCCAGGTCGTCAGTGCGCCCGGCCCCAGCCGGCCCGCTCCGCCGGGATCGGCGGGGCGACAGGAGCGGGCCCCTGCGCCGCCCGCTCGCCCTGCATCGCGGTCAGCCGGCGCACGAAAAGGATCGCGAGCACGGCGGCGGCGATGTCGAGCGCGTCGGAGGCCATGACCTGGTCGAAGGCGTTCAGGATCTCGTCCGGCTCCTCGGCGTCCGAGTAGACCTGCCCGGCGTACCGGGAGAAGACCTCCGAGCAGAGCAACGCCGCCCACCAGGCGTGCAGCAGTCCGCGCGGGGCCGGGGGCCGGTTGCTGCCGCCCGGGGAGCTCGCGGTCCAGGTGCCGCTCGCGACGCGGTGGGGCAGCCAGAGAACACCGATGGGGATGAACCAGCCGCCGATCGCCCAGCCGGGCCGCAGCGAGTGGGCGTACGCGTCGAACACCTCCGCGTTGAGCCGCACCCGGCGGAACCAGATGAGGAAGACGACGACGGTGGCAAGGAAGGTCAGCAGCTGCAACGATCCGGCGGCCTGGTACAGCATGTCGGCGCGGTCCCCGGCCGCTTCGTCGTACGTCAGGAAGTCGTCGGCCATCCCCTCGCTGAGCACCTGGCGCGAGTTGAGGCCGGCGCCGAGCGCCAGCAGGTCCGCCACGGCCACCGAGCCGAGCAGCACACACACCGCCGTGCCGAGCCCGACCGGTGACCGCAGCGAACTCGTGGTCTGCGGTCCCGTCGGCGTCGGCATCAGCCCGCCCGCCCGCGAATGGCGGAAGGCGGCGCACACCGTGCACCGCCCGTCGGCGGTGGCGGCAGGTCTCGTACCGCAGAGTGAACAGAGCATGAAAGCGGAACCCCCCAGGATTCGGACATCAACGCATGGAGCGCGCGTCCCTCCCCGGACCGCGCGGCTAGCGGAAGGTAGCCTCCGCGCGCCGCGCTGTCCACGGGGTTCGGGTGTCCGGAGGCTCAGCCCTGGTCGATCTCCTTCGCCAGCGCGCTGAAGGCGTCCCAGCCGAGCTTCGGTTTGCCCGGATCCCACAGCTTCTGGGACGTGGCCCGCAGCGGCATCCGGATGCCCTCGGCCACCTGTGCCGCAGTCTGGGCGTTCGGGAAATCGCCCCAGACCGCGAACCGGCCGCCGAGGATCTGGTCCGAGTACTTCGCCGGGACGGGGCTCGTGCCGCGCAGGACGAGAGGGGTCCACTGCTCGTAGATGCGCTTGCCGGTGGGGTAGACGAAGTTGTTCGGCTGACCGAGCACGTAGTAGAGGAACTCGTCGTTGAGGTTCAGCATCTTGAACCCCTCGCTCAGGTACTGCTCCGGCGGGCGTGCCCCGTACTCCTTACCCGTCCAGTACTCGATCTCGATGTCCTTGTCGGCCCGGACGGTGCTGTCGCGGAAGAGTCCGTCGTTCCACGCCTTGGGCTGCATGCCGTGCGGCCGGACCACCGCCGCACGGTCGTTGAGCCACCCGGTGGCGAGGTCCTCGATGCCGGCCTGCGCCCCGTACTTCTTCACGGCCGCGCGTTGCAGCTGCGGGTACGAGGCGGCGGGATTGCTCACCGTGAGTGCCTGGTACTCGTCGGCGCCCAGATGCCAGTAGGCGCCGCCGAACAGTTCGGTGTACTCGTCCAGGAGCTCGTCGACGAGCTTTGCCGCGCCGGGCTTGGAGATGTCGAGCGATCCCTTCGAGGGCACGCCCGAGACGTTGTACAGCTGGAGGTCGGGGTGGGCGGCCAGCACCGCCCCGAGGTGGCCCGGGGAGTCGATCTCCGGGACGACCTCGATGTGCAGCCGGCCGGCCAGGGCGACGATGCGCCGGACCTCGGCCTTGGTCAGGTGCTCGGGCGACACCACCTCGGGGTGGGTGTCGGACTCGATGCGGAAGGCCTGGTCGTCGGAGAAGTGCAGACCGAGCTGGTTGAGCTTGATGTCGGCCATGTCGCGCAGCCGGTCCTCGATCCAGCCGGCGCTGTAGTGCTTGCGCGCGATGTCGAGGTTGAGCCCGCGCTGCGGGCGGTCGGGGCGGTCGCGCACCTCTCCCTCGGGCATGGTGCCGTCGGCGCGCACGGACTGCTTGAGGGTGCGGGTCCCGTAGAAGACCCCCGCCTCGCCGGGTCCGCTGATCGTGACGCGTCCGTCGTGGGTCCTCAGGGTGTACGCCTCCGGCCCGCCCCCGGCCTTCGGGTTCAGGGCCAGTTCCACGTCGCCCGCACGGGCGGGGACCTCGCCCCGGTAGCTGATTTTCAGCTCACCGGCGAGCAGCTGCCCCTCGTCGGCGAGCCCCTTGTCGCCCTTGCCGATCACCACGCCGCTGCTCTTCCCGGGGCGCCAGCCCGGGCCGTGGGCGGGGGTGTGCTCCCGTACGGCGGGGATGGTGCGGGGTGTCTTCGAGAGCGGGTAGCTCCGGGTCGGGGACGGTTTGGGGGACGCGGACGGTGACGACGCCGAGCGGGACGTCTCGGAGCCGTTCCGGTGTTCGGTGCCGGAGCTGTCGCAGCCGGCGACGGTGACGGTCGCCGCGGCCACCGCCGTAACGGCCATGAGGGCGCCGCGAGAGGGTGCCATCAGTCAGAAACCTCCGGTTTCATGGAGAAAAAGAGCAGAAGGGAGAGAAAGAGATCTGATGCAGGGAGATAGCCGGGCATTCTCCTCGCCCATTCGTCCCTCACGCATCGTGAAACTCTCCCGTCCGGGTGAAATTCGCGCATCCGTCGGACGGCCGTTGCCCGGCGTCGCTAGCTTTGAGGCACATTCGTCTCTCCCTTCACCCTGCATCCACCTGGTCTCTCCGGTCCCTCCCCACTCCAGGTTCACAGATGCCGTTGATTCGAGGAGCCCACGCTGTCCAGGTCCAGCGAGTCCCACGCCGGCCTCCCCGAGCAGCCGCCCCCGTCCGCCCCGCGCAACGCCGTACCCGTGCAGAGCTGCGGACCCGTGCCCGACCGCACCCCTTCCGGCCCAGGCGGCCTGCGGCGTCTCAACACCGCCCCCGCCGCCGATGCCGAGGCCGCCCTGCTGGAGTGCTACGGCAGCCACCGCTGGGCCGAGCGGCTGGCCGGCCACCGCCCGTACCCGGATCTGGGCGCGCTCCTCGCCGCCGCCGACGAGGCGGGCTACGACCTCTCCCCCACCGAGCGCGCCGAGGCGCTCGCCGTCGAGGCCGCCCCGGGGCTGCACCCGGACGCGCCGCACTCCGCCCATCTCGCGCTGGCCGCCGCGCACGCCGCGTACGAATGCAAATTCGGTCATGTCTTCGTGATCTGCCTGGACGGCTTCCGGCCCGCCGAACACCCCGACCAGGTGCTGGCCGGCATCCGCGCCCGGCTGGGGCACGAACCCGAACAGGAGCGGGTGGTGACGGCCGACGAGATGCGGCGACTCGCCCGAGGTCGCATCATCGAGCTGGTATCGAGTCAGTAACGGGTTGGCAGACGGCCCTGACGTGCGGATCCCCGGCCACAGGCCGGTCGAGAGGCCCGTCGGAGCACCGCTATAGCCCGTACGTGCCTGTTTGATTGCCACTTTGATCACACCAGAGGCCCCGGCGCGAACGAACCGACAAACCGTCGCTACGATGGCCGGGGCCGGTGGACCGTACCCGGCCGGGTCAGACCGACAGTCAAGCCGGCCGACCCCAATCCCCGCTCCCGGAGGGTTCTTCCGTGCCGGCTGGAACGCTGTACCGCGGCCGGGAAGGCATGTGGTCCTGGGTGGCTCATCGAGTCACCGGTGTCCTCATTTTCTTCTTCCTGTTCGTACATGTCCTGGACACCGCACTCGTCCGCGTCTCCCCCGAGGCATACGACGACGTCGTGTCCACGTACAAGACGCCGATCGTCGCGCTCCTCGAATACGGCCTGGTGGCCGCGATTCTCTTCCACGCGCTGAACGGTCTGCGCATCGTCGCCGTGGACTTCTGGGCCAAGGGCCCGCGCGTTCAGAAGCAGATGCTCTGGGCCGTGCTGGGTATCTGGATCGTGCTGATGGTCGGGGCCCTGTACCCCGTCCTCGGCCACGCCGTACGCGAAGTATTCGGGAGCTGAGGCCAATGTCCACCGAGACTTCCGCGATCGGCGACGTCGAAGGCTCCGCCCTCTACGACGTCGACAACCCCGCGCCCGTGATCGAGCCGCCGCGCAAGCGGACCGGCAAGACCCCCAAGGGCTCGCGCACCAACTTCGAGATGTACGCCTGGCTCTTCATGCGCCTGTCGGGCATCGTGCTGGTCGTCCTGGTCCTGGGCCACCTGCTGATCCAGCTGGTGCTGGACGGCGGCGTCTCCAAGATCGGCTTCGCCTTCGTGGCGGGCCGCTGGGCCTCGCCGTTCTGGCAGGTCTGGGACCTGGCGATGCTGTGGCTCGCCATGCTGCACGGCGCCAACGGTCTCCGTACGGTCATCAACGACTACGCCGAGCGGGACAACACCCGCTTCTGGCTGAAGATGCTGCTGTACACCGCCACGGTGTTCACCGTCCTGCTGGGCACGCTGGTGATCTTCACCTTCGACCCGAACATCCGCTAGGCGCCGGGCCCGAAGGACCAGAGGTAAACCATGCAGATTCACACGTACGACACCGTCATCGTCGGCGCCGGCGGCGCCGGCATGCGCGCGGCCATCGAGTCGACCAAGCGCAGCCGCACCGCCGTGCTGACCAAGCTCTATCCCACCCGCTCCCACACGGGCGCGGCGCAGGGCGGCATGGCCGCCGCGCTCGCCAACGTGGAGGAGGACAACTGGGAGTGGCACACCTTCGACACGATCAAGGGCGGCGACTACCTGGTCGACCAGGACGCCGCCGAGATCCTGGCGAAGGAGGCCATCGACGCCGTTCTCGACCTGGAGAAGATGGGCCTGCCGTTCGGCCGTACGCCGGAGGGCAAGATCGACCAGCGCCGCTTCGGCGGTCACTCCCGCAACCACGGTGAGGCCCCCGTCCGTCGCGCCTGCTACTCGGGCGACCGCACCGGCCACATGATCCTCCAGACGCTGTACCAGAACTGCGTCAAGGAGGGCGTGGAGTTCTTCAACGAGTTCTACGTCCTGGACCAGCTGGTCGTCGAGGAGGACGGCGTCAAGAAGTCCGCCGGCGTCGTCGCCTACGAGCTGGCAACCGGCGAGATCCACGTCTTCCGGGCGAAGTCGGTCATCTACGCCTCGGGCGGCACCGGCAAGTTCTTCAAGGTGACGTCGAACGCGCACACCCTGACCGGTGACGGCCAGGCCGCCTGCTACCGCCGGGGTCTGCCGCTGGAGGACATGGAGTTCTTCCAGTTCCACCCGACCGGCATCTGGCGCATGGGCATCCTGCTGACGGAGGGCGCCCGCGGTGAGGGCGGCATCCTCCGCAACAAGGACGGCGAGCGCTTCATGGAGAAGTACGCGCCCGTCATGAAGGACCTCGCGTCCCGTGACGTCGTGTCCCGCTCCATCTACACCGAGATCCGTGAGGGCCGCGGCTGCGGTCCCGAGGGCGACCACGTCTACCTGGACCTGACGCACCTGCCGCCGGAGCAGCTGGACGCCAAGCTCCCGGACATCACGGAGTTCGCGCGTACGTACCTCGGCATCGAGCCCTACACGGACCCGATCCCGATCCAGCCGACCGCGCACTACGCCATGGGCGGCATCCCGACCAACGTCGAGGGCGAGGTCCTGGCCGACAACACCACCGTCGTCCCGGGCCTGTACGCCGCCGGCGAGGTCGCCTGTGTGTCGGTGCACGGCGCCAACCGCCTCGGCACCAACTCGCTGCTCGACATCAACGTCTTCGGACGCCGGTCGGGCATCGCCGCCGCCGAGTACGCCGCGAAGAACGATCTCATCGAGCTTCCCGAGAACCCGGCGCAGCAGGTCGTCGACCAGGTCGAGCGGCTGCGCGACTCCACGGGCACCGAGCGCGTCTCGGCGATCCGGCTGGAGCTGCAGGAGTGCATGGACGCCAACGTGATGGTGTTCCGCACCGAGCAGACGATCAAGACCGCGGTCGACAAGATCGCGGAGCTGCGCGAGCGCTACCTCGACGTGTCCATCCAGGACAAGGGCAAGCGGTTCAACACGGACCTGCTGGAGGCCATCGAGCTGGGCAACCTGCTCGACCTGGCCGAGGTCATGGCGACGTCGGCGCTGGCCCGCAAGGAGTCGCGCGGCGGTCACTACCGCGAGGACTACCCGAACCGCGACGACGTCAACTTCATGCGCCACACCATGGCGTACCGCGAGGTCGCCGACGACGGCACCGAGTCGATCCGGCTGGACTACAAGCCGGTCGTCCAGACCCGCTACCAGCCGATGGAGCGTAAGTACTGATGGCTACCCCCACCCTGGAAAAGGCCGACAAGGCTCCCGAGCCCGAGGCCGGTTTCGCCGACTCGCCGTACATCACGGCGACCTTCCGGATCCGGCGGTTCAACCCGGAGGTCTCCGACGAGGCCCAGTGGCAGGACTTCCAGATCGAGATCGACCCGAAGGAGCGTGTGCTCGACGCCCTTCACAAGATCAAGTGGGAGACCGACGGCACGCTGACGTTCCGCCGCTCCTGCGCGCACGGCATCTGCGGTTCGGACGCCATGCGGATCAACGGCAAGAACAGGCTCGCCTGCAAGACGCTGATCAAGGACCTGAGCCCGGAGAAGCCGATCACGATCGAGGCCATCAAGGGCCTCACGGTCCTCAAGGACCTCGTGGTCGACATGGACCCGTTCTTCCAGGCCTACCGCGACGTCATGCCCTTCCTCATCACCAAGGGGAACGAGCCGACCCGCGAGCGTCTGCAGTCCCCCGAGGAGCGCGAGCGCTTCGACGACACCACCAAGTGCATCCTGTGTGCCGCGTGCACGTCCTCGTGCCCGGTGTTCTGGAACGACGGCCAGTACTTCGGCCCGGCGGCGATCGTCAACGCGCACCGCTTCATCTTCGACTCGCGTGACGAGGGCGGCGAGCAGCGCCTGGAGATCCTCAACGACCGTGACGGGGTGTGGCGTTGCCGCACCACCTTCAACTGCACGGACGCCTGCCCGCGTGGCATCGAGGTCACGAAGGCGATCCAGGAGGTCAAGCGCGCGCTGATCACGCGTCGCTTCTGACCCGTCTGTCGCTCCCGTAGCAACCAAGGGGCCCCGTCCTCCGCACTGTTCGTGCGGAAGGCGGGGCCCCTCGGCTGTGCCGTCCGGCCGGGTGGCGGTACCGTCGTGCGGAACCGGACGTCGGTTCGCCGCCCACGGTGCAGTGAGGCCGCAGGCACGGGGTGCACAGTTTGATCGAGAGCGGGGAACGTTGAGCGATCCGAATCCGTACGCGGATGACTCATACAAGTGGGGACCTCCCCAGCAGCCGGGCGGTCCGCCCACCGTCCCGGATGCCCAGGGCTACGGCTACCCGGCGGCCGGGAACCCGGGCTACGGCTACCCGCAGCCCGAGTCCGCACCCGGCTACGGCTATCCGGCAGGTCCTCCGACGACGCCGGGCTACGGGTATCCGGGGCAGCAGGGCATGGTTCCGGCGGGCGGCGGGGCACCGATGCTGTCGCTCGGCGACATCACGGTCATGAACGACTCCATCGTGACGCCGTCCGGGACGATGCCCCTCAAGGGTGCGGTGTGGACGGCCACGGACATGTCGCGCACCGAGGAGAAGATCCCCACGGTGGGGATCGTGCTGGCCATCGTCTTCGCCCTGCTGTGCCTGATCGGTCTGCTCTTCCTTCTGATGAAGGAGAAGAAGACGACCGGATTCATCCAGGTCACGGTGACCAGCGGCGGCCGCCACCACTCGACGATGATCCCGGCCATGGGCCCGGAAACCTTCCAGATGGTGATGGCCCAGGTCAACACGGCCCGCTCGATGAGCGTCTGACGGTCACTCCCGGGGCCGGCCGCGGTGTTCCCGCGCGCCGGCTCCCGCGTCACCCGGGGCGGCTCAGTCCCATTCCGCGCCGCCCTTGTGCTCCGCGACGACCATGATGCGTCGCAGCATGTCGTTGAGCAGCCTGCGTTCGTCCTTGGGAAGGACGCCCAACAGGCGCTCCTCCTCGTGCCCGAGGAACTTCATCGCACCGATCCAGGTCGCACGGCCCTCGTCGGTCAGCTCCACGTCGACGCGGCGCCGGTCGGTGGTGGAGGGCGTCCGGCGGACGAATCCGCGGCGCTCCAGGGCGTCCAGCCGGCCGGTGACGGAGGCGGGCGCGAGGTCGAGGTCGGCGGCGAGCTCCGAGGGGGCGGCCTTGCCGCCGCGGCCGGCGAGCTTGTGCAGGGTGTCGAACTCCTGGCGGTCCAGGTCGAAGTCGACCAGGGACTGCTCGCGGACCCGGCGCAGATGGACGGAGAGCTTCTTCATCCGGGTCACCGCGCCCTCGACATCGGGGTCGAGTTCGGGAAGTACCGGCTTCCACCGCTCCACGTGGCCGTCGGTCCAGTCGCGTTGCTGCATGGGCCACAGCCTACGCCGCACCCCTACACACTTCGGAAGTTTATATTTCGTTGACGAATAGTTCGGTAACGAAATATATTCCCGCCCATGTCGCACCCCTTACGCACCCGTTCCTTCCGCCTCCTCTTCATCGGGCGCAGCCTCTCCCTCCTCGGCGACGCCGCGATTCCGGCCGCGCTCAGCATCGCCGTCTACCTGGCCACCGGCTCGACCGGCGACCTCGCCCTGGTACTCGCCTGCGCGATGGTGCCCAAGTTGCTCCTGCTGCCGCTCGGCGGGGTGGCCGGAGACCGCTTCAACGCCCGCACGGTCGCGCTGACCACCGATCTCGTACGGTGCGCCACCCAGCTCTTCGTCGGTGCCGAGCTGCTCTCCGGAACGCCCGCGCTGTGGCAGATCGCCGTGGCCGAGGCGATCGGCGGCGCCGCCGGAGCCTTCTCGATGCCGACCACCTCGCCACTGATCCGCGGCACCGTGGACGAGGCCGGGCTGCTGCGCGCCAACACCCTGATGGCCGTGGTCAGCAGCACGGCCCGGATCGGCGGCCCCGCCGTCGCCGGGGCCCTGGTGTTCACCGCGGGGCCGGGCTGGGCCTTCGTCCTGGACGGCGCCAGCTTCGCGGTGAGCGCCGCGCTGCTGGCCGCGATCGATGTCCGGCACGTCCCCATCCCTCGGCGCTCGGTGATCGCCGACCTCAAGGAGGGCTGGGGCGAGGTCCGGAGCCGTGACTGGTACTGGACGAGCCTGATCGCGCACGCCGTCTGGAACGGCGCGGCCGCCGTCCTGATGACGCTGGGCCCGGCGCTGTTCCTGCGCGATATGGGCGGCAAGGGCGCCTGGGTCGCCTTCCTCCAGACCGGAGCCGTCGGCCTGCTGCTCGGCTCACTGGTGGCCGGCCGGGCCCGGCCGCGCCGCCCGGTCCTGATCGCCAACCTGGGCCTCGCCCTCTACGCGCTCCCGCTCTGCCTGCTGGCCGCGCACACCCCCGTCCCCGTGGCCGTCATCGCGTACGGGATCGCGCTGGCCGGACTCGGCTTCCTCAACCCGGTCTGGGAGACGGCCGTCCAGTCCGCCGTCCCCGCACACGCGCTGGCCCGGGTGACCTCGTACGACTGGCTGCTCTCGCTCGGCGCGATGCCGCTGGGCTACGCCCTGGCCCCGCTCGCCGACTCCGCATGGGGCCCCGAAGTCCCGCTGGCCGTGGCCGGGTTGATGGTCGGCGCGGCCTGCCTGGCCACTGCGGCCGTGCCGGGCGTACGGAACTTCGGAGCTTCCTCCGCCGCACCCGCGAAGAACGTGACGGCCACCACCGAAGCCTCGGCTTGAACATGTTCAAAGACGGGTCTACAGTCCAGGACAACAGCATTTGAACGCGTTCAAGGGAGGGTGGGGCATGGACCTCACTGTTGTCGCGTACGTCATCTATCTGCTCATCAGCGTGGCGCTCACCATCTGGGTCGCCCGCACGCTCAGCCGCAACGGCAAGGTGTTCCTCGCCGATGTGCTGCACGGGAACGAGAAGCTCGCCGACGCGGTCAACCACCTGCTGGTGGTGGGCTTCTACCTGGTCAACCTGGGGTTCGTGACGCTCTACCTGAAGAACTCCGACGGCGTCACCGACGCCCGTCAGCTCTTCGAGGCGCTGTCGGTCAAGGTCGGTGTCGTCCTGCTCGTCCTCGGGGTCATGCACCTGGGCAACGTCTACGTACTCAACAAGATCCGTCGCCGGGGCATGATGGAGCGCGAGCAGACCCCGCCCGTCGCACCGCAGGGCTGGGTGGGTCAGGGCCCGGGACAGGGACCGTGGGCCGCGCCCGCCCCCAGGGCGTGAGGGCCGGTCATGACGACCCGCACCGCTGGGCGGCGGCTGTCCGTCGAACGGCTCACCGTGCTCTACGACGCACAGTGCTCGCTCTGCGTCCATCTGCGCCAGTGGCTGATGAGCCGGCGTCAGCTGGTGCCGCTCGATCTCGTACCGGCCGACTCCGCCGAGGCGCACCGCCGCTTTCCCGGCCTGGACCACTCCGGGACGCTGGAGGAGATCACGGTGATCGGTGACCGGGGGCAGATCTACCGCGGGACCTCCGCCTGGGTCGTCTGCCTCTGGGCGCTGGACGGGTACCGGCCGACGGCCCACTGGCTGACCACCCCGGCCGGCCGGCCGTTCGCCCGCGCGACCGTCCTCGCCGCCGCCAGGTACCGCTCCCTGACGGCCGAGCCGTGCCGGGCGGACGGCGGTGGCGGGGCGGGCGGCGAGTGCCGGGTGCTGGGCCCCGGCCCGGGAACGTAGCCGGTCCGGATACCCTCGGAACCGTGGTGAAGGAAGAGAAGGACGTGAAGGAAGTCAAGGCTCCCAAGAGCGAGCAGACCCGCACGCTCATCCTCGAAACCGCGCTCCGGCTCTTCGCCGAACGCGGCTACGACAAGACGACGATGCGGGCCATCGCCCAGGAGGCCGGCGTCTCCGTAGGGAACGCGTACTACTACTTCTCGTCCAAGGAACATCTCGTCCAGGGTTTCTACGACCGGATCGCCGCCGAGCACGAAGTGGCGGTCCAGTCGGTCCTGAACGGCGACAAGGACCTCGCGGCACGCATCCGCGGGGTCCTGCTCTGCTGGCTGGACGTGGCGGAGCCGTACCACCGCTTCGCCGCCCAGTTCTTCAAGAACGCCGCCGACCCCGAAAGCCCGCTCAGCCCCTTCTCGCAGGACTCGGTCTCCGCGCGCGAGGCGGCGATCTCCATCCACGAGCGCTGCCTGGCGGGCTCCGGGACCAAGGTCGACCCCGAACTGGCCGATCTGCTGCCCCAGCTGATGTGGCTGAACCAGATGGGCCTGGTGCTGTACTGGGTCTACGACCGGACGGACGACGCCGAACGCAGCCGCCGCCTCGTCGAGCGCACCGCCCCGATCGTCGCGCGGGCCATCGCCCTGTCCCGGTTCCGGGTGCTGCGGCCGCTCGTGCGCCAGGTCCACGAGGTGCTGGAGGAGTTCCTGCCCGGAGTCGCTGGCCGGGCGGCGGCCAAGTAGCAGCGGCGACGCGAACGGCCGCACAGCGACGGAAACGGCCGAGCGGCCGTCCCGGGACCGGATCCCGGGACGGCCGCTCGGCCGCTGTCGTGCAGTGCTGCCGGATCAGATCCAGCCCAGTTCCCACAGCCGCCAGATGCCGGTGCCGTCGGAGAGGTACTGCGATCCGGCGACGTCGGGCTTGGCGACGACGTAGTCCTTCTTCTGCCACAGCGGCACGAGCGGCACGTCCTCGCCGACCAGCTTCTGGAGCTTCTTGAAGTCGGCCGAGGTGCGGCTGCGGTCGCTGAACTGCAGCGTGTCGCTGATCAGCTGGTCCATCTTCTTGCTGGTGTAGCCGTTGTGAAGGCTGCTGTCGCGGCCGACGAGCGGCTGGCTGAAGGTGTCGGGGTCCGGGTAGTCCGGGAGCCAGCCGACGGTGTACATGTCGTACTTGCCGGCTGCGTAACCCTTCTGGAAGGCCGTCCACTCCACGGGCTTCACGGTGACCTTGAACAGCCCGTCCGCCTCCAGCTGGCGGCGGATCTCCGCCGTCTCCTTCGTGTACGCGTCGTCGTCGCGGTAGGCGAAGGTCACGTGCAGCGGGAGCTGCACACCGGCCTCCTGCATCAGCTGCCGGGCGCGCTTCGAGTCCGGCGCCGGGTACTGGTCGAAGAACGGGGTGCTGTGCCCGATGTAGCCCTGCGGGATCAGCGAGTAGAGCGGTTCGACGGTGCTCTTGTAGACGTCGCTCACCAACGGCGCGCGGTCGATGATCGCGGCGATGGCCTGGCGGACCTTCTTGTCGGCGAGCGGGGCGCCCGCGCGGACGTTGAAGACCAGGTTGCGGATCTCGGCGCTGTCGGCTTCCGTCACGCGCTGGTTGACGTCGGCGGTGTCCAGCTCGGCCAGCGTGGACGGCGGGAGCTGACGGTGCGTGACATCGACCTGACCGGACTTCCAGGCCGCCAGGAGATCGTCCGACTGCTTGTAGTAGCGCACGGTGACCGGACCGCCGGTGCTCTTCAGTGCGCCCTTGTACTTCGAGTTCGGTACGAGTTCCGCGGAGACGCCCGGCTCGTACGACTTCAGTACGTACGGCCCGGAGCCGGTGACCTTGTTGTCGGTCTGCAGCTTGTGCTCCGAGTAGGAGTCCTTCTCGACGATCGAACCCGCACCGGTGGCGAGCTTCTGCGGGAAGGTCGCGTCACGCGCCGAGAGATTGAAGGTGATGGTCCGGCCCTCGGCCACCACGTTCTTCAGACTGGGGAAGAGAACCGAGGGACCGACGTCCGTCTTGATCTCCATCATCCGGTCGAAGGAGTACTTGACGTCCTCGGCGGTGATCTCCTTGCCGTCGGAGAAGGTCAGGTCGTCCCGGAGCTTGCACTGGTACGTCTGCAGCTTCCCGCCGATGAAACCGCAGCTCTCGGCGGCGTCCGGCTCGGGGACGATCGCCCCGGACTTGAACGTCATGAGCGACTGGTAGACGTTGCTGTACATCGCCCACGAACCCGCGTCGTACGCGCCCGCCGGGTCCAGCGAGGTCACCTCGTCGGTTGTGCCGACCGTGACCGGATCACTCTTCCCCTCATCCGAGGGAAGCAACTGCCAGGCGACGACGCCTGCGATGACCAATACCGCGAGAATCGCGAGAATCCGTAGCCGGATCGACCGCATTGCCGTGCTCTCCCTTAACAGCCCCACCTCGGTGTCGCGCTCAGATACGCAGATCACCGCACGTTCGCGCTCAGCCAAGCACACGATTTTCACATCTGGAAGAGGAAATCAGAGGCTCATAGGCTTTTGTTCGTTAGTTGAAACCTTGGGCCGATAGGCCGAATACAGAGGGTTCATCACCGGTCACCCGAACGAGCCTTTCGGAGGTGTTCGACGGGGATTGTGACGGGCGAGGTGATTACGCCCGGCGGGACGCGAGCTCGACGACGGTGATGTCGGAGGGCGCACCGACGCGCACGGGCGGGCCCCAGGCGCCGGCGCCGCGTGTGACGTACAGCTGGGTGTCGCCGTAGCGTTCGAGCCCGGCGACCGTGGGATTGGACAGTTCCGCGATGTAGTTGCCCGGCCAGAGCTGGCCGCCGTGGGTGTGCCCGGAGAGCTGGAGGTCCACGCCGTGCTCGACGGCCTCGTCGATGACGACGGGCTGGTGGGCCATGAGGACGGCGGCGCGGTGACGGTCCCGGTCGCCGAGGGCCCGGCCGAAATCGGGGCCCTGCCCTTCACTCTCGCCCGCGATGTCGTTGACCCCGGCAAGATCGAATCCGTCGATCTCGACGCGGGCGTTCTCCAGCGGGTGCAGGCCCAATTCCCGTACGTGATCGACCCATTCGGCGGCCCCCGAGTAGTACTCGTGATTGCCGGTGACGAAGAACGCGCCGTGCCGGGAGCGGAGCCGGGCGAGCGGTTCGGCGGCCCGGCCGAGATCGGCTACCGATCCGTCGACCAGGTCCCCGACGACCGCGATCAGGTCGGGCTGGGTCCGGTTGACCGTGTCGACGATCCGCTGGGTGTGGGCGCGGCCCAGGACCGGGCCCAGGTGGATGTCGCTGACGACGGCGATCCGGAAGCCGTGGGCGGACCGCGGCAGCCTGGCCAGCGGGACGGTGACGCGCTTGACGCGGGGGCCGCGCAGCACTCCGTAGGCGCCGTAGCCGGTCGTGCCGAGCCCGGCGACGGCGGCGGCGCCCCCGACGGCCCGCGCGACGAAGAGACGGCGCGAGGGGGCGGCGGGGTCGGCGGGGATGGCCGCGAGGGCTGCGGGGGTCGGCGGGGCTGCGGTCGTGAGGGCGGACGCGTGTGCGGCGGGGGCCGGTTCGGCGGGCACGGCCTCCGGCTCCCGGGCCACCCCCTCCGGGGATGCGGCGGCCCGACGGGCGAGCAGCCGTCGCAGCAGCGGCCTTGCCGGCTCCCCGGCCAGCAGGGCGAGCGTCAGATAGAGCAGGGCCGCCAGCCAGAGATAGCCGGGCCAGGCCAGCACCTGCTGAAGCCGGAAGGGTGCCCCCGTACGCCCCGAGACCAGGGCGCCGACGCTCAGCAACGGCAGGACGTACGCCGCCACCGTGCCGGCCCGGCGCAGGGGGCTGCCGGCTTTCGTCGTGTCACCGACGAAGCGGCGCCACACATAGCGGTGCACGGCGGCCAGCAGCGCGAGCACCGCGACCGCCACCAGAGCGAACCCCATGACCGCCACGCACACTCCCCCGACTCGTTCGTCCGCAATTGCCCCGCTTCCGGCCGCGGCCGGAAGTGGACGTGCTACGCGCCTTGCCTGCGCAGGGCCCTGACGCCGCGGAACCCGATCACTCCCACTGCCGTCCCCAGGAGAAAGGACGTGATGGCGAGCAGCAGATGCACCCAGAAGTAGGCAGTCGGGTCACCCGCGTCGTCGAAGGCGAGACCACTGCCGTCTTTCCATAGGTTTTTTACGAAAGTGACCCAAATGAACCAACTCCACACCCCGAAAGCGAGCAGGAACCAGGAGACGGGGCGGCTGAGCTTCATGGAATCAGTATCTCCGCCCCCCTCCGGCCGCTCCGCCCGGGGTGGGCTGTCCCGGCGGTACGCACGGCGGGTCATACCTCCGGTATCCATATTCAGATCAACTGCATGTACGTTTTCGACCGTGCCAGCTCTCAAGAAGGCCGCGCTGTCGGTCACCTCTGCCGCTTTGCTGTCCGTTTTCCTCGTGAGTCCCGCGTCGGCGACCAGTCAGGACACCGCGGACGACGAGCCGAAGCCGCCCACCGGCATGTCGCAGGTCGGTGGCGCGCAGCTCGGCCGGAGCGGGACCCAGGTCAATCTCGGCGCCGGTGCTCCGGTCCTGCCGAAGGATCTGACCGGCAGGTCCTGGATGGTCTCGGACGCGGAGACCGGCGACATCCTCGCCTCCCACAATCCGCACTGGCGGCTGCCTCCGGCCTCCACGCTGAAGATGCTCTTCGCCGACACGGTGATGCAGGCGCCGACGCTCCAGCCGAAGACCCGTGAGTACACGGTGAAGGACGAGGACCTCGCCGGTATGGGTGAGGGCAGCAGCCTGGTCGGGGTGAAGGAGGACCTCAGCTACACGGTGCACGACCTGTGGCTCGGGGTCTTCCTGCGTTCGGGCAACGACGCGGTGCATGTGCTGGCCTCGATGTACGGGGGCGTCCCCAAGACCGTCACCGACATGCAGACGCACGCGGTGGAGCTCCAGGCCCTGGACACCACGGTGGTGTCGCCCGACGGGTACGACGCGCCCAAACAGGTCTCCAGCGCGTACGACCTCACGCTGTTCGCCCGCAGCGGGCTCCAGAAGGCGGACTTCCGCGAGTACTGCGCGACCGCCACGGCGCAGTTCCCCGGTGAGCAGAAGAAGGGCAAGAAGCGCGAGAGCTTCGGCATCCAGAACACCAACCGGCTGCTCACGGGGGCCGACGGCGTCACCGCGTACAAGGGCATCGCGGGTGTCAAGAACGGCTACACGACGCACGCCGGGAACACCTTCACCGGCGTCGCCGAGCGCAACGGCAAGGTGCTGCTCGTCACCGTCATGCACCCGTCGTCCAGTGAGACGCACGCCGTCTACAAGGAAGCGGCGAGCCTGCTCGACTGGGGCTTCGCCGCCAGTGGCAAGGTCACCCCGGTCGGCGAACTCGTTCCGCCGAAGTCCGCCGAGACCGGGACGGATACGGGGACGGGTACCGGCACGGGCAAGGGCGCCCAGGCCGACAAGCCGGCCGCGAACAAGGGCGGGAACGGCCCCCAGACGACGAAGGCCGCCGCGGCCACCGACCGCACGAGCGGGGTCGGGATCGCCCTGGGCATCGTCGGCGGTGTCCTGGTGCTGGTGGCCGGGGCGGCGTTCCTGGTCAACCGGCGCTGGCCGCTGCCGGACCTGGTGCGCCGCCGTCCCCGCCGCTGAGGGTGCTGCCACCGGCCTTTCCGCCGCTGAGGGTGCTGCCACCGGCCTTTGCGTCGGCTTTCCCGTCCGCGTCGGACACGGAGTCCGCCTCCGCGTCCGACGCCGGTCCGGCCTCGCCCTTGCTCGGTGTCGCCGTCCAGGCGGCGCAGAACAGCAGCAGTTTCGCGGTGAAGTTGATCCACAGCAGGAGTGCGATCGGTACGCCGAAGGCGCCGTACATGCTCTTGGAGGCGACGCCCTGCATATAGCTGCCGAGCAGCAGCTTGAGCAGTTCGAAGCCGACCGCGCCGATCAGTCCGGCGACCAGAAGCCGGCGCCGCGGCGGTTCGACACCGGGCAGCAGGGTCAGCAGATAGAGCAGCAGCAGGAAGTCGGCGATCACCGCCACCGCCAGGGCCGCGATCCGCAGCAGCACGCCGCCCGCGCCGTCCTGCGGGATGTTGATCAGATCGGCGACCCGCCCGACGGCCACGGAACCCACCGAGGAGATCGCCAGGGTCGCCAGGGCCGCCCCGCCGAGCCCGAACAGCACCCCGGCGTCCTTGAGTTTGCGGATGACCGGGTTGCCCTGGTCCAGGTCGTCCCTCTCCCAGACGGCACGCAGACAGTCCCGCATCGAGCCGATCCAGCCGATGCCGGTGAAGAGCAGCAGCGCACCGGCCACCAGCCCGACCGTCCCCGCGTGGGCGACCAGATTGTCGATGCCGAGCTGATCGGAGATGCCGGGCACCTGCTCGGCGACCTTGTCCTCGATCTTGTCCAGCTGCTGGTCCGAGAGCAGCGCCGCACCGATCGCCGCGGCGACCGCGATCAGCGGGAAGAGCGCCAGGAAGCTGATGAACGTGATCGCCGCGGCGAGCCTGGCCCAGTGGACCCGCTCCAGCGTTTCGTAACTGCGCCAGAGATGCGTCTCCATCAGCCAGGAGACGAGCGGCCCGATGACGGGGAGTTTTTTCAGCCAGTCCATGTCGTACGCCTACCCTCCCGGACGCCGAAATCAGGCCTCCCGTCCGCAGCGTAGAAGATGACACCTCTCCAATCACCCATTTCGGTGAGTGTTGTAACAAATCCCTCAAAGGTGTTTTCTCGGGCGATACGGTCACCCTCATGTCTGTCGACACCGTGTCCCTGACCGGCTGGGGCCGTACCGCCCCGACGACCGCGCTGCGCTTCCACCCCCGTAGTTACGAGGAGGCCGTCGCCGCGGTGCGCGGCTGCGGGCCGCGCGGCTCGATCGCCCGCGGCCTGGGCCGGGCGCACGGCGACGCGGCGCAGAACGCCGGGGGTTCCGTCCTCGACATGACGGGTCTCGACCGGATCCGCACCATCGACGCCGGGGCCGGCCTCGTGGTGTGCGACGCGGGGGTGAGCCTGCACCGGCTGCTGGAGGTGCTGCTGCCGCTCGGCTGGTTCCTGCCGGTGACGCCCGGCAGCCGGTACATCACGGTGGGCGGGGCGATCGGCTCCGACGTCCACGGTCACAACCACCGCACCGCCGGCTCCTTCTCCCGCCACGTCACGGAGTTCGAGCTCCTCACCGCGGACGGCGGGATCCGTACGGTCCGCCCCGGCACCCCGCTCTTCGACGCGACCGCGGGCGGCCTGGGCCTGACCGGAGTGGTCCTCTCGGCCACGCTGCGGTTCCATCCCGTCGCGACGTCCCTGATGTCGGTGGACACCGAACGGGCCCTCGATCTCGACGACCTGATGACGAGACTGGCCGCCGGCAGCCGCCGCCACCGCTACGCGTCGGCCTGGGTCGACCTGACCGCACGCGGCCGGTCGACGGGACGCGGCGTCCTGACCCGGGGAGAGCACGCGCCCCCGCACATGCTCCCGGCGCACGCCCAGCGCACGCCGTTGGCCTTCCGCCCCACCGCGCCGCCCCTCGCACACTCCCTCGTACCGGACCTGGCACCGGGGCCCGGCATCGGTCCCGCCGGGCTGTTCGGCCGCATGTCCGCCGCCGCGTTCAACGAGCTCCGCTACCGTCGCGCGCCCCGGTCCCGCACCGGTGAACTCCAGCGGATCTCCACGTTCTTCCACCCCCTGGACGCCGCGCCGCACGCGCCCCGGATCCACGGCCGGGGCGGCTTCGTGCACTACGAGTTCGCCGTCGGGGACAGGCGGGCGGAAACACTGCGCCGGATCGTCGGGCAGGTCTCGCAGCGGCGCTGCCCGTCGTACCTGGCCGTGCTCAAACGGTTCGGCCCCGGCGATCCCGGCTGGCTGTCCTTCCCGGAAGCCGGCTGGAGCCTCGCCCTCGACCTGCCCGCGGCCCTGCCGGGACTGGCCCGCTTCCTCGACCGCATGGACGAGGAGGTGGCGGCGGCGGGCGGCCGGGTCTGCCTGACGGCCGACTCCCGGCTGCGGCCCGACGCGCTGGCCGCGATGTACCCGCGGCTGGGTGAATTCCGGCAGCTGCGGGCCGAGTTGGACCCGAACGGGGCGTTCCGCTCGGACCTTTCGCGCCGGCTCTCCCTCTGACCTCACTCCGCTGTCCCGCTGGTCTCCCGCTGCCGGCGCGACGACCGCCGCCCCGCCACGCGCCCCCAATTCCGCCTTCAGTAAGGAGCGTTCTCGTGAAGGATGCCTTCGGTGCCCCGCAGTCCCTGCTCATCCTCGGCGGCACATCGGAGATCGGGCTCGCCACCGCACGCCGCCTGATCGCCCGCCGCACCCGCACGGTCTGGCTGGCCGGACGCCCCTCCCCCGCCCTGGAGTCGGCCGCGGCCGAACTGCGCGGCCGGGGCGCCTATGTCCGTACCGTCGACTTCGACGCCCTGGACACCGAGTCCCACGAGACCGGCCTCGGCAAGATCTTCACCGAGGGCGACATCGACATGGTCCTCCTCGCCTTCGGCATCCCCGGCGACCAGGAGCGCGACGAGGAGGAGCCGCTCGCCGCGGTCCGGGTCGCCCAGACGAACTACACGGGGGCCGTCTCCGCCGGGCTGGTGTGCGCCGGCGCACTCCAGGCGCAGGGGCACGGGTCGCTGGTGGTGCTCTCCTCGGTGGCGGGGGAGCGCGCCCGGCGCGCGGACTTCATCTACGGGTCGAGCAAGGCGGGTCTGGACGCGTTCGCGCAGGGGCTCGGGGACGCCCTGCACGGGACGGGCGTGCATGTGATGGTCGTACGCCCCGGTCTCGTCCGGCCGTCGACCGCACCGGCCGGGTCCGGCGCGGCGGCGGCCCAGGCGCCGCTCGCGATGATCCCGTTCACCCGGACCCCGCTCGTGACCACGCCCGACGCGGTCGCGGAAGCGATCGTGACGGGGCTGCGGAGGCGTTCGGAGACGGTGTGGGTGCCGGGGGCGCTGCGGGCCGTGATGTCGGCACTGCGGCACGTGCCGCGGCCGCTGTTCCGGCGTCTGCCGGTCTGAGCGGACGGCCCGGACTTCCCTCAGGTGTGGAGCGAGGGCTCGTCCACGGAGCTGCCGTTCTGCGCGGGCACGGCGGGGCCGGCGCCGCCCGCTCCGAACGGGAACTCGTTGATCTTGCGCCAGACGCTGTCCACGCCCTGCTCGTACAGGGCGAAGGAACCGCAGGTCCAGGACGCCTCGTAGTCGCTGAGCTCCGCGTAGGCCCGGTCCATCGCCGCTTCGGAGATGCCGTGCGCCACGGTCACATGCGGGTGGTACGGGAACTGGAGCTCGCGCACCAGCGGCCCGGAGGCGTCCCGGACCCGCTTCTGGAGCCAGGAGCACGCCGAGGCACCCTCGACGACCTGGACGAAGACGACCGGCGAGAGCGGGCGGAAGGTGCCCGTGCCGGACAGCCGCATCGGGAAGGGACGGCCGCCGGTCGCGATCGCGGCCAGATGCGCCTCGACCGCGGCCAGGTCGGCCGCCTCCGCCTCGGTCGGCGGCAGAAGGGTGACGTGGGTGGGAATGCCGTGTGCGGCAGGGTCCCCGAAGCTCGCGCGCCGCTCCTGGAGCAGGCTGCCGTAGGGCTCCGGGACCGCGATCGAAACGCCGAGCGTTACGGTCCCCACGTCGTTCTCCTCAATCCTCGATGGTCTGTTTTCAGCCACTGACAGCCAATGCTCTACGCCGCCAGTGTGCCGCCTGTGGAGGTCCTGACGCCAGGGTCCTTGGACTCAGTGCTTGGCGGACAGAAGGCCCATCCGCTCGTAGGTCACCGCCAGGGTCTCGGCGGCGACGGCCCGTGCCTTCTCCGCTCCCTTGGCCAGGATGGAGTCCAGCGTCTCGGTGTCGTCGAGATATTCCTGGGTGCGGTCGCGGAACGGTGTGACGAAGTCGACCATGACCTCGGCGAGGTCGGTCTTCAGCGCACCGTAGCCCTTGCCCTCGTACTTCTGCTCCAGGTCGGCGACGGACGTGTCGGTGAGGGTCGAGTAGATGGACAGCAGATTGCTGACCCCCGGCTTCTCGGCCGGATCGAAGCGGATCACGGTGTCGGTGTCCGTGACGGCGCTCTTCACCTTCTTGGCGGTCGTCTTCGGCTCGTCGAGGAGGTTGATCAGACCCTTGGGGTTCGCCGTCGACTTGCTCATCTTCGCGGACGGGTCCTGCAGGTCGTAGATCTTCCCGGTCTCCTTGAGGATGTACGGGTCCGGCACGGTGAAGGTGTCCCCGTAGGTGCCGTTGAACCGCTCGGCGAGATTGCGGGTCAGCTCCAGGTGCTGGCGCTGGTCCTCGCCCACCGGGACCTGGTCGGCCTGGTAGAGCAGGATGTCGGCGACCATCAGCAGCGGATAGGTGAAGAGCCCCACCGTGGTGCGGTCACTGCCCTGCTTGGCCGACTTGTCCTTGAACTGCGTCATCCGGGACGCCTCGCCGAATCCGGCCAGGCAGTTCATGACCCATCCGAGCTGGGCGTGCTCGGGCACATGGCTCTGGACGAAGAGCGTGCAGCGCTCCGGGTCCACCCCGGCGGCGAGCAGCTGGGCGACGGCGAGCCGGGTGTTGGCACGCAGCTGTGCGGGGTCCTGCGGGACGGTGATCGCGTGCAGGTCGACCACCATGTAGAAGGCGTCGTGGGAATCCTGCAGGGCCACCCACTGGCGGACCGCGCCGAGGTAGTTGCCGAGGTGGAACGAGCCTGCGGTGGGCTGGATTCCGGAGAGCACACGGGGACGTTCAGAGGCCATGAAGTCATTGTCTCAGGTGCGGAACCGATCTCGGGCAGCCGGTGTAAGAAAGGTGTGAGGACGCAGGAGGGCCCCTGCGGACGGGCCGGAAGCCCTCACGGCAGCGGACGACGCGGGCGCGCCGTGAAGTGAAGGTTTCCTCGTGGGAGATCCGACCGACGATACAAAGTGGGCACCATCCCAGCCCGGGCCGCACGACGAACGGAGATCCCGTGTCGACCACGGAAACCGCCATCGCCTCCGCCGAGGCGCACAGTGCGCACAACTACCACCCGCTGCCCGTCGTCGTCGCGACGGCGGACGGCGCCTGGATGACCGATGTCGAGGGCCGGCGCTACCTCGACATGCTCGCCGGTTACTCGGCGCTCAATTTCGGCCACGGCAACCGCCGACTCATCGACGCGGCCAAGGCACAGCTGGAGCGGGTGACCCTCACCTCACGGGCCTTCCACCACGACCGCTTCGCCAACTTCTGTACGCAGCTCGCCGAGCTGTGCGGCATGGAGATGGTCCTGCCGATGAACACCGGGGCGGAGGCCGTGGAGACCGCGGTGAAGACCGCCCGCAAGTGGGGCTACCGGGTCAAGGGCGTCCCGGACGGGATGGCGAAGATCATCGTCGCCGCCGACAACTTCCACGGCCGGACGACGACGATCGTCAGCTTCTCCACGGACCACGAGGCGCGCGCGGACTTCGGTCCGTACACACCGGGGTTCGAGATCGTGCCGTACGGGGACCTGACCGCGCTGCGCGAGGCCATGACCGAGAACACCGTGGCGGTGCTGCTGGAGCCGATCCAGGGCGAGGCCGGGGTGCTGGTCCCGCCGCCCGGCTATCTCCCCGGGGTCCGGGAGCTGACCCGCGAGCGGAACGTGCTGTTCATCGCGGACGAGATCCAGTCGGGCCTCGGCCGGACCGGGAAGACCTTCGCCTGTGAGCACGAGGGTGTCGTGCCCGACATGTACGTGCTCGGCAAGGCGCTGGGCGGAGGCGTGGTGCCGGTGTCGGCGGTGGTGTCGTCGGCGGCGGTGCTGGGGATCTACCGGCCCGGGGAGCACGGCTCGACGTTCGGCGGCAATCCGCTGGCGTGCGCGGTCGCGCTGGAGGTCATCGCGATGCTGCGCACCGGTGAGTACCAGCAGCGGGCGGCGGAGCTGGGCGAGCACCTTCATCAGGAGCTGGGCCTGCTGGTGGGCGGCGGCGCGGTCGAGGCGGTGCGGGGCCGTGGGCTGTGGGCGGGCGTCGACATCGATCCGGGCCGCGGCACGGGACGGCAGATCTCCGAGAAGCTGATGGACCGGCGGGTGCTGGTGAAGGACACCCACGGTTCGACGATCCGCATCGCCCCACCGCTGGTGATCAGCAAGGAGGACCTGGACTGGGGGCTGGAGCAACTGCGCGAGGTGTTGCGGGGCTGATCCCTGAGGGATCGCGCGCCCCCGCCAGTAGAGTCCCCGTGTGCTCCTGGGGATGATCTGCGCGCTCGCTTCCGCGGTCTGCTTCGGCACGGCCTCCGTACTTCAGGCCGTCGCCGCGCGGGCCGCCAGCGAGCCCGGGGCCGGTGCGGGGGTGGATCCGGCGCTGTTGCTGCGGGCCCTTCGCCAGTGGCGGTACGTGGCCGGGCTCGCCCTCGACGGCCTCGGTTTCGTCTTCCAGATCATCGCCCTGCGTTCCCTGCCCATCTATGCGGTGGGCGCCGCCCTGGCCGCGAGTCTCGCCGTGACCGCGGTCGTCGCCGCCCGGCTGCTCGCGGTGCGGCTGAGCACCACCGAGTGGACGGCCGTCGCCGTGGTCTGCGCGGGCCTCGGCCTGCTGGGGCTCTCCTCCGGCGAGGAGGGGCAGGCGGCCGGATCGGACGCGCTGCGCTGGTCGATGCTCGGCATCGCCGTCGCCGTCCTGCTGACCGGCGCCGCGGCCGGCCGGCTGCCCGAGCGGGCGCGCGCCCTCGTCCTGGGACTCGGTGCGGGCTGCGGTTTCGGGGTGGTGGAGGTCGCCGTCCGGCTGATCGACGACGTGTCACCGTCCGCGCTCGTGACCAATCCCGCCGTCTACGCGCTGCTGGTGGGCGGCGGTTCCGCGTTTCTGCTGCTCACCTCGGCGCTGCAGCGCGGTTCGGTGACGACGGCCACGGCCGGGATGGTGCTGGGCGAGACGATCGGGCCCGCGCTGGTGGGGGTCATCTGGCTCGGGGACCGTACGCGCGACGGACTCGGCTGGCTCGCGGTCACCGGCTTCGCGGTGGCCGTGGCGGGAGCGCTGGCCCTGGCCCGGTTCGGCGAGGCCCCGGCGGACACTCCGAAGCCCGCGCTTCCGGGCGGCGTACATCCGTAGGACCCGTCACGGCAGGATCCGGCAGAGGGCGTCCAGTGCGCCCGCCCAGGCGCTGTCGGTCGGCGTTCCGTAACCGATGACCAGCGCCTCGCGCCGCACCTCGGCGTCCGGGTGCCGGAAGAAGGACAGCCCCTGCACGGCGAGCCCCTGCCAGGCCGCTGCCCGAACCACCTCGGCCTCGCTGCCCTCGGGAAGTTCGAGCACGGCGTGCAGCCCGGCGGCGATCCCGCTGACCCGGATGGCGGGGGCCCGCTCCGCCAGGGCCGCGACCAACTGGTCGCGGCGGTTGCGGTAGCGCAGCCGCATGGAGCGCACATGCCGGTCGTACGCGCCGGAGGCGATGAACTCCGCCAGGGTCAGCTGGTCCAGCGCGCTCGACGCCCAGTCGCTCCAGCCCTTGGCCTCGGTCACCTCGCCCACCAGCGACTGCGGCACCACCATCCACCCCAGCCGCAGCCCCGGCGCCAGTGACTTGCTGGCCGTCCCCAGGTACACGACGCGTTCGGGGTCCAGTCCCTGGAGTGCGCCGACCGGCTGGCGGTCGTAGCGGAACTCCCCGTCGTAGTCGTCCTCCAGGACCAGCCCGCCGGTGCTACGCGCCCAGTCGACCGCCGCGGCCCGCCGGTCGGGGTGGAGCGGCACCCCGGTCGGGAACTGGTGAGCGGGTGTCAGGAGCACCGCGCCCGCGCCCCGCATCCCGTTCAGTTCACCGGTCCGGGAGCCGAGTCCGTCGAGCGGCAGGCAGGGGGTGCGCAGCCCGGCACCGGTGAGCAGGCCCGTGTGCGGGTCCAGTCCGTACGACTCGACGGCGACCTCGCGCACCCGGCGCTCCCGCAGCACCGCGCCCATCATCCTCAGCCCGTGGACGAAGCCGGCGCAGACCATGATGCGTTCGGGTTCCGCGTACACCCCGCGGGCCCGTGCCAGATAGTCGGCGAGCACGGTGCGCAGCTCGATGCGGCCGCGCGGGTCGCCGTATCCGAAGGCGTCGTTGGGCGCGCGGGTGACGGCGCGGCGGGCCGCCTTCAGCCATTCGGCGCGCGGGAACGTGGCCAGGTCGGGCGAGCCGGGCATCAGGCTGTACGCGGGACTGCTGCGGGGCGGCCGGGTACGCGGCGTCCTGGTGGCGGACGGGCGCGGCTCGGACCGCTGCGCCACCCGGGTGCCCGAGCCCTGCCGGGCGGTGAGCCAGCCCTCGGCGACCAGTTCCGCGTAGGCGTCGGCGACGGTGTTGCGGGCGATGCCCAGGTCGGCGGCGAGGGTCCTGGACGAGGGCAACCGGGTCCCGGGCGCCAGCCGGCCGGTCCTGGCCGCCTCCCGCAGGGCGTCCATGAGACCGGTCCGCAGCCCGCTCGATCCGGTCAGGTCGAGGTGCAGGTCGGCACCGAAAGTGGCCCAGGGATCCGTCATGGAAATGGACCATACAGGTGCGCCACTGACCGCGTAGCGTCATATCCATGACGACGAACGAGAACAGCCCCACGACCTCCGAGTACACCGCCGAGCACACCCCGCGCATGCAGTGGACCCAGCACGCCCCCGACGTCTACAAGGCGATGGCCCGCATGGACGGCGCCGCCGCCAAGGGGCTCGATCCGGTCGTGGCCGAGCTCGTGAAGATCCGGTCCTCGCAGCTCAACCACTGCGCGTTCTGCCTCGACATGCACACCAAGGACGCACTCGCCGCGGGTGAGTCCGTGCAGCGGATCGTGCAGCTCAGCGCCTGGGAGGAGTCGCAGCACTTCTACACGCCGAAGGAGATCGCGGCGATCGAGCTGACCGAGGCGGTCACCGTCCTGACCGACGGCTTCGTGCCCGACGAGGTGTACGCGAAGGCGGCCAAGCACTTCGACGAGACCGAGCTCGCCCACCTCATCGCCGCGATCATCGCGATCAACGCCTGGAACCGGTTCGCCGTGACCACCCGCATGGTCCCGGGCCACTACACGCCCGGCGACCACTGATCCAGGCACCGCCACCCCGCACCACCCACCTCAGGAGCCTTCCGCGATGACCGCGTCCGACCTCCGCGCGCTGCACCTCAGCCGCACTCCCGGCGATCCGCTGGTCCTCCCCGGCCCGTGGGACGCCGCGAGCGCCCGCGTCCTGGCGGACGCGGGGTTCCCCGCCCTGGCCACCCCGAGCGCGGGGATCGCGGCCTCGCTCGGATACGAGGACGGGGCCACGCCCGCTGCCGAGATGTTCGCGGCGGTGGGGCGGATCGCCCGCGCCGTCTCCGTACCCGTGTCGGCCGATATCGAGGCGGGGTACGGGCTGGCGCCCCGGGAGCTGGTGGAGCGGCTGCTCGGCGCCGGGGCCGTCGGCTGCAATCTGGAGGACACGGTGGACGGGGTCCTGGTGGACGCCCGATGGCAGGCGGACCGGCTGGCCGAGGTGCGGGCGGCCGCCGGGGACAAGCTGTTCGTCAACGCCCGGGTGGACACGTACGTCACCGGGGTGCCGGAAGGCACGGACCAGGAGGCCGAGACCGTGCGCCGCGCGCTGCTGTACGTGGCGGCGGGCGCCGACGGCGTCTACCCGATCATGGCGCCGCCCGAGGCACTCCCCCGCCTGGCCGCCGCCGTACCGGTGCCGCTCAACGCCCTTGCCCGGCCGGACGGTCCGGGTCCGCGGCGCCTCGGCGAACTGGGCGCCGCCCGGGTCACGTTCGGTCCCGGCCTCCAGCGCCGCGCCATGGCGGCCCTGGGCGAGTTCGCCACCGGGCTCCGCACGGCCTGAGGACCCCCGAACCGGAAACGCCACCGCCCCCGGCAGCGACTGCTGCCGGGGGCGGTGGCGTCCGTGTGTCCCTGGGGGACGGACGGATCAGATCAGGCCGAGCTCGCGAACCGCGTCGCGCTCCTCGGTGAGCTCCTTCACCGACGCGTCGATGCGCGCACGGGAGAACTCGTTGATGTCCAGGCCCTGGACGATCTTGTACGTGCCGTTCTCCGTGGTGACGGGGAACGAGGAGATGATGCCCTCGGGGACGCCGTAGGAGCCGTCCGACGGGATACCCATCGAGGTCCAGTCGCCCGCGGCGGTGCCGTTGACCCAGGTGTGCACGTGGTCGATGGCGGCGTTCGCGGCCGAGGCGGCCGAGGACGCGCCACGGGCCTCGATGATCGCGGCGCCGCGCTTGGCGACGGTCGGGATGAAGGTGTCGGCCAGCCAGGCCTCGTCGTTGACGAGCTCGGCGGCGTTCTTCCCGGCGACCTCCGCGTGGAAGATGTCCGGGTACTGGGTGGCCGAGTGGTTGCCCCAGATCGTCAGCTTCTTGATGTCGGAGACGGCGGCACCGGTCTTGGCGGCCAGCTGCGAGATCGCGCGGTTGTGGTCCAGACGGGTCATCGCGGTGAAGCGGTCCGCCGGTACGTCCGGGGCGGCGGCCTGCGCGATGAGCGCGTTGGTGTTGGCCGGGTTGCCGACGACGAGGACCTTGATGTCGTCCGCGGCGTTGTCGTTGATCGCCTTGCCCTGCGGCTTGAAGATGCCGCCGTTGGCGGAGAGCAGGTCGCCGCGCTCCATGCCCTTGGTGCGCGGGCGGGCGCCGACGAGCAGGGCGACGTTCGCACCGGCGAAGCCGACGTTGGCGTCATCGGTGATCTCGATGTTGCGCAGCAGCGGGAAGGCGCAGTCGTCGAGCTCCATCGCGGTGCCCTCGGCGGCCTTCAGCCCCTGCGGGATCTCCAGGAGACGCAGGTTGACCGGCACGTCCGGGCCGAGCAGGTGGCCGGAGGCGATGCGGAAGAGCAGCGCGTAGCCGATCTGGCCGGCTGCGCCGGTCACGGTGACATTCACGGGAGTGCGGGTCATGGCGATCTCCGTTAGACAGCTGGCGGTGGGGGCTCCTGGCCCCGGGTGCTGGACATCCCTGAATCTTGATGTGAAGAGATATCCAGCGATCAGGCTATCCGACCCGGAACCCCTCGGCCGCCCACCCCCCTGTGGCACCGCACACAACCGGTCACTCCCCGCTCACCCGGCTCCGCGACCCCGGCGGGCGTGCGGGCGTGAGCGGGCGTGCGGGCGTGAGCAGGCGTCCGGGCGTGACGCCCTTCCCCTTACCCGGCCGCTTCGACCGTGCACCCCTTCGTGCCGGAGGCGAGCGTGGCGCACGCCTCGACGTCGGCGATCCGCTTCACGGCGACCATCGGGGTGTACGCGGCCGTGGTCGCGTCCGCCGTTCCGTTCTGCCCCGCGTCGCCCGCGGTGATCTCCACGACGTCGCCGGGGGCCGCCTTGGTGATCCGGGCCCACGCCGCCGCGCAGGTCTCGCTGTACCGGACCTCTATGACGCTCGTACCGACGGTGGCGCTGGAGAGCGTACGGACGTGCTCGCCGCCGCAGCCCATGTCCTCGGGGTCCTGGCCCGCACACGTGGAACCGCTGCACTCGACCCCGGCGGGCAGCGGCGGAGCGCTGGTCCTCGGCGTCGGGGAAGGCGTGGTCACGGCCCCGGCGCCCTTGGAACCGCCGCCCAAGCCGATCAGCAGCACCACCCCGGTGACCACGAGCAGAACGCCCACGACGACCGCCACGATCACGGCCGTCCTGCGGCCGCCCCCGGCCGTGCCCCGTCCGCCGTCACGGCGCGCGGGCGGCTGCGGTCCGCCGATGCCGGCGACGAAGGCCACGGCGGGCGGCAGGCCGTGCCCCGGGGCGGAGTCCGGCCCGGCCTGCGGCTGCTGCGGCACCCGCGGAAGGGAACCGCGCTGGGCCGGCACGGACGGTGAGCGGCCCTGGCCGGGCCGTGCGCCCCCCGCCGTACCGACGGCGCCGGAGGGGCGGCTCCTGCCGTGTCCGCGCGGACCCCCGGCCTCGTCGAGCGCGGCCCGCGCCTGGGTGATCCGGATGGCCTCCATCGTCATGTCGTGGCGCATCTCGGCGCGGCTCCAGGCCCGCTCCGCCAGCTCCCACATGGTGTTCAGATGGGCCTGGTCGGTACCGGTCGCCTCGGCGAGCGCGGCAATCGCACCACGGGGAGCGAGCAGCCGGCCGTTCAGATACCGCTCCCACGACGTCTTGCTGTAGCCCGTGCGGTCGGCCAGCGCGGCGATGCTCAGGCCGCTGCGGTCGACGAGTCTGCGCAGCTGGCCGGTGAACTCCCGGATCTGTGGGTCGAGCTCCTCCGGCAGTGCCTTCCAACGAGGCATCAATTCCCCCTACTTACCGCTACCGCTACCGCTGACGACTCGCTGCTTGTGCGTCCCGTTCGGTCCGCCCGGATTCCGCTGCGCCGCGCACGGTCTGCCCCGCTGTCCGAACCGGTGGTCTTCCGTTCCGGACTACCCAGGTAGATGCGCGAACGCAGACTGCCAGTTCCTGGGGAGGGAGCGCACGGTGGCACTCGGGCGTCCGGGCGCCCGCTCGCACGCCCCGCCCATGGCGGCCGGGTCAGTCTGCCACCGTTGCCCAGCGATCACACCGTGGCGGAATGGTCACTTCCGTGCCACAGGCCACAGTCATCCCTTGAACCCTCGATCCCCGTCAACAAGGCTGGAGTCAGGACGGGGCAAGGCCGCTCAAGTCGCCGCTTTCCGGAGCTTTTCGCTCCGGTGCGCCCCGCCCCGGTGTCCGTCCCTTCTCGGGGGAGGGGACGGACACCGCTCGGCGGACCGTGTCAGCGGATCGTGAAGTGGACCGCGTCCTCCAGGAGCGGGATGTCCAGCCACGGCTTGGGCTGCGCCATGAGCGACAGCATCACGATGAGGACGCCCAGCAGTCCGTACGTCACCAGGTCGGTGAAGCGGGAACGCACCGCGAGCATGCCCACCGACGGGACCACGAGCCGCAGGACCGCGCCCCCGATGAGCGCCACGCCGATCAGGATCGTGCCGATCCGGAAAGCCTCGGCGAAGGGGTCGGCGGCCACGATCAGCAGACCGGCCCCGGCCGTGCAGAGCACGGCGAGCAGCGGCCACTGACGGGCGGGCGCGGGGGCGTCCCCGCCCGCCGCCCGGCCGCCGCCCTCGGGGCGCGCGGTGTCCCGGGTGAACGACGGGAAACGCCGCGACCGGCGCGCCGCAGGAGACGCGGAAGCCCCTTCGGGACCGGGTTCCGGGTGGCTGCCGGTGCGGCCGTCCGGACCGTCGGCAGGCCCCTCGGCCGCATCTGCGGCCGGGGCGTCGGTCACGCCCGCGGCCGCGGCGTCAGCCGTGCCTTCTGCCTGCTCGTCGGCCGGGCCGGTCGCCGAGGCGGCCCGGTCGGCCGGACTCGTACCAGCACCCATGGGGTTCCTTCCGGATCGGATGAGCCGGCTCAGACGGCGTCGGCGGCGTCGGCGTCGCGCTCGGCGGCCTCGACGACATTGACGAGCAGCTGGGCGCGGGTCATCGGACCGACACCGCCCGGGTTCGGCGAGATCCAGGCGGCGACCTCGGCCACGCCCGGGTGGACGTCGCCGACGATCTTGCCGTTCTCGTCCCGGCTGACGCCGACGTCGAGCACGGCCGCGCCCGGCTTCACGTCCTCGGGCTTGATGATGTGCGGCACGCCGGCGGCGGCGACGATGATGTCCGCCTGGCGGAGGTGGGAGGAGAGGTCACGGGTACCGGTGTGGCACTGGGTCACCGTGGCGTTCTCGGACTTACGGGTCAGCAGCAGCGGGATCGACCGGCCGATGGTGACGCCGCGTCCGACGACGACCACGTGCGCGCCGTTGATCTCGACACCGTGGTGACGCAGCAGCTGCACGACGCCCTGCGGGGTGCAGGGCAGCGGGCCCTGCTCGTTGAGCACGAGCCGGCCCAGGCTCATCGGGTGCAGGCCGTCGGCGTCCTTGGCCGGATCCATGAGTTCCAGGACGCGGTTGGTGTCGATGCCCTTGGGCAGGGGCAGCTGCACGATGTAACCGGTGCACGCGGGGTCGGCGTTGAGTTCGCGGACGACGTCCTCGATCTCCTCCTGCGTGGCGGTGTCGGGGAGTTCGCGCTGGATCGAGCCGATGCCGACCTGGGCGCAGTCCTTGTGCTTGCCGTTCACGTACCACCTGCTGCCCGGGTCGTCCCCGACCAGCAGGGTTCCCAGGCCGGGGGTGATACCCCGGGCCCTGAGGGCCGCCACGCGGACGGTGAGATCGGACTTGATCGCGGCTGCGGTGGCCTTGCCATCGAGAATCTGGGCAGTCATGGGGACATTCTCGCGGATGCCCCGCCCACGGACCAATTCCGGGTACGGGGCGTGGACAGCTGATTGCACTTGCACAACACATAGAGCGACCGACTGGACAAAAAGATGATGTCAAGACCACGATTAGCCGCGCAGTACGCGGACAGTGTCGGGGGGACAGACCGTTTCAATTGCGCAGCATTCCTCCGCGCGGACCGCTTCGTCCCCGCATATTTCACAACGGAGGAATCTCGCCATGAGCAACGGCGACCCGAACAACCCCTACGGCCAGCCGCAGCAAGGCGGGCAGCCCGGCTACGGCTATCCCCAGCAGGCCCCGCAGGGCGTGCCTCAGCAGGGCTACGGCTACCCCTCCGCACCGCCGGTCAATCCCCAGTTCGGCGCCGGCTTCGGCGGCGTTCAGGAGATGCCGGGCGGTGTGAAGGCAGCGCGCGTCATGCTCTACGTGATCGCGGGCTTCCAGCTGATCGGCATGATCCTCATCATCCTCAGCGCCGTGGCCGTGAACGCTGCGAAGAACGACGAAACCCTGAAGGACGACGTCCAGTTCCAGCAGCTGGCCGACTACTCCTCCAGCGCGCTGTGGGCCATCGCGGCGCTCGTCCTGGTGTGGGGCGCCCTCGCCGTGTTCCTCGCCGTGAAGTTCGGCAGTGGCGGCAACGGAATCCGCATCTTCGCCATCGTCTTCGCATCGATCACCGCGCTGCTGGGGCTGTACCCCTTCATCGTCGTCGGCCTGGTCCACACGGTTCTCTCCGTGCTGATCATCGTCTTCGTGGCGAAGTCGGACGGCGGCTCCTGGTTCAACCGCGGGCAGCAGCAGCAACACCAGTACTGATCCGGCCGTCGCGGGAACCCCAGCGTCACCCGCGACCGCGATCCGCTCCGGAACAGGAACAGGCCGAAGGCCGTGAACCCCGCTCGGGTTCACGGCCTTCGGCCTTCTGCTTGCCGACTCGGCACCGGACGGCCGCCGGGCGAACCCGGCGGCCTTCCCGCTCAGTGGAAGAAGTGCCGGGTCCCCGTGAAGTACATCGTCACGCCCGCTTTCTTCGCCGCCTCGACCACCAGCTCGTCGCGGACCGAACCGCCCGGCTGTGCCACGGCCTTGATGCCGGCCGCGGTCAGGATCTCCAGCCCGTCGGGGAAGGGGAAGAAGGCGTCGGAGGCCGCGTACGCGCCCCGGGCCCGCTCCTCGCCCGCGCGCTCGACGGCGAGCTTCGCGGAGTCGACGCGGTTGACCTGGCCCATGCCGACGCCGACCGAGGCCCCGTCCTTGGCGAGCAGGATCGCGTTGGACTTGACCGCGCGGCACGCCTTCCACGCGAAGGCGAGCTCACGGAGCTCGTCGGCGGAGAGCGCCTCACCCGTGGCGAGCGTCCAGTTGGCCGGGTCGTCGCCGTCGGCCTGGAGGCGGTCGGTCACCTGGAGCAGCGCGCCGCCGTCGATCGGCTTGACCTCGACCTCGGAGGACGGGGCGTCGGGGCAGCGCAGCACGCGGATGTTCTTCTTGCGGGCGAGCACCTCGACGGCGCCGTCCTCGTACGCCGGGGCGACGATGACCTCGGTGAAGATCTCCGCGACCTGCTCGGCCATGGCGACCGTCACCGGACGGTTGACGGCGATGACGCCGCCGAACGCCGACAGCGGGTCACAGGCGTGGGCGTTGCGGTGCGCCTCGGCGACGTCGTCGGCGATCGCGATGCCGCACGGGTTGGCGTGCTTGATGATCGCGACGCACGGCTCGGCGTGGTCGTACGCGGCCCGGCGCGCGGCGTCGGTGTCCGTGTAGTTGTTGTACGACATCTCCTTGCCGTGCAGCTGCTCCGCCTCGGCGAGGCCGCCTTCGCCGGAGGTGTAGAGCGCGGCGGGCTGGTGCGGGTTCTCGCCATAGCGCAGGACGTTCTTGCGCTCGTACGTCGCACCGGTGAAGTCGGGGAAGCCCGAGTCGTCGGCTGCGGCGTAGTCGGCGGCGAACCAGGAGGCGACGGCCACGTCGTACGCGGCGGTGTGCTGGAAGGCCTCGGCGGCGAGCCGCTTGCGGGCGGTCAGGTCGAAGCCGCCCGCCTTGACGGCGGCGAGGACGTCGGCGTAGCGCTCGGGGCTGGTGACGACGGCGACCGACGGGTGGTTCTTGGCGGCGGCGCGGACCATCGACGGGCCGCCGATGTCGATCTGCTCCACGCACTCGTCGTCGGAGGCGCCGGAGGCGACGGTCGCCTTGAACGGGTAGAGGTTGACGACCACCAGGTCGAACGGCTCCACGCCGAGCTCGGCGAGCTGCTCGCGGTGGGCGTCCAGGCGCAGGTCGGCCAGGATGCCGGCGTGGACGCGCGGGTGCAGCGTCTTGACGCGGCCGTCGAGGCACTCGGGGAAGCCGGTGAGCTCCTCGACCTTGGTAACGGGCACTCCGGCGGCTGCGATCTTCCCGGCGGTGGAGCCGGTGGAGACCAGCTCGACACCCGCCTCGTGCAGACCGCGCGCGAGGTCTTCGAGCCCCGTCTTGTCGTAGACGCTGACCAGGGCGCGGCGGATGGGCTTATTCACCGACATGACCGAGATGAACCTTTCGTCCCTCAATGCGATAGCCGTCACGGGCGAGCCGCCCCACGGCCTCGACGAGCAGCTTGCGCTCGACTTCCTTGATGCGTTCGTGGAGGGCTGCTTCGCCCTCCGGGGTGTCCTCTTCGGTCACCTCGACCACGCCCTGCGCGATGATCGGACCGGTGTCGACGCCGTCGTCGACGAAGTGGACGGTGCACCCGGTGACCTTCACGCCGTACGCGAGCGCGTCGCGCACACCGTGGGCTCCGGGAAAGCTGGGGAGCAGGGCGGGGTGGGTGTTGATGAACCGGCCGCCGAACCCGGCGAGGAACTCCTTGCCCACGATCTTCATGAAGCCCGCGGACACGACGAGGTCGGGGCGGTGCTCGGCGGTGGCCGCGGCGAGTGCCGCGTCCCACTCCCCGCGCGTCGCGTGGTCCTTGACCCTGCACACGAAGGTGGGAATCCCGGCCCGCTCGGCCCGCTCCAGACCTGCGATGGAGTCGCGGTCCGCACCGACCGCGACGATCCGGGCGCCGTACCCCTCGGGGTCGTCGCCGATCGTGTCGAGCAGGGCTTGGAGGTTCGTACCGGAACCGGAGACCAGGACGACCAGACGGGCCGGTCCGGCGGAGGAGAGCGGGGAGGCCACGGCTGGGCCCTTTCTCGCGTGTGGAGCAGTTCGAAGCGGCCGCACCACCCGCCACATTGCGGGACCGGCGGCACGGCGGCCATGCTGTTTGTACGGTCGTACGAAAGAATCGCGCCCCTCGATACGGGGAACTCTACGAACGAGCCGACCGTCAGCAACGATACCGGCACCTCGGAAGGCCCTCGTCTGACGGGGGTGAGGGTCCGGTGACCGCCGGCCCGGCAGGGGCGGGGCGGTCCGGGTGGCAGCTGTCGGCCACCACGCCTGTACGCCCAGCTTCCGGCCCCTCCGCGCCGGAGGGTAGCGTCAGGGGACAGCGAACCGTCCGCCGGGCGGAAATGACGAGATGGGGAAGACGTTCACCATATGCCGGACCGACGCCGCCGCACCGCCTTTCGCCACCCGCTGCCCGAGCGGTCCTCACTGCTGATGCGGGAGCGCCAGTCCCCCACGCCGGGCCCTTCTTCCTCTTCCTCCTCCTCTTCCACTCCGCCCTCCTCCTCGCCGGACGGTTCCTCCGGATCGTCCGGTCCCGGCGACGACAACCCGTTCGCCCCGCCACCCGAGGACCGCCCCGATCAGCCGTGGCAGCCGCGCCACCCGGTCAACGGCGGCAAGAACGGTGAGGGCGACGGCGCCTCCGGGGACGCACCCGAGGGCGGCTCCTCCGACAATCGGCCCGTCTGGGGCAGCCAGTGGAGCAGCCACCAGCCGGGGCGCCAGAACGGCACCTTCGGCGGACAGCCCACCGGACCCGGCGGACCGAACGGCCAGGGCGGCGGACGGGGCGGCCCGGAGGGCTCCCGCGGCGGCCTGCGCTGGGACCCGACCGACCCGGTCCAGCGCCGGGCCCGCTACTCACTGCTCTCGGGCATGTGGGCCTTCTTCTTCGCGCTCTTCGACCTCCCGGAGATCGCGCTGCTGCTCGGCGCACTCGCCACCTACTGGTCGATCAGCGCGCTCCGGGCCAAGCCGAAGGAGCCGTCGGCTCCGGGAGCGGCCACCGGTCCGGCCGGGGCTCCCGGCGCGGGCGCCTCACCGGCACCGGCACCGATCACCGGATCCACTGCCGCGGCGGGCCCGCAGGGAACCAACTACCTCCAGCGCGGCAGCCGGCAGCAGACGACGGCCGCGGTCAGCGGCCTGGTGACGGCGCTGATCGCCCTGTCCATCGTCGCGACGACGTTCACCGTGCAGCTGGTCTACCGGGACTACTACACCTGTGTGAACGACTCCCTCACCAAGGCGGGGCAGCTGTCCTGCAACGACCTGCTCCCGAAGCCGCTGGAACCCTTCTTCGGCGTCAAGGAGTAGCGTCCTCGGGACCGGCCGGGCCGAGGGGCGCGGCCGGTCCGGACGCTGTGGAGTCCGTCGCCGGAGCGGTTTCTCCGGCTGCCGAGGGTGCTGCGGTTGCCGCTGGTGCCGCTGACCGGGCCGGCCGCGCGTCGGACGTCTTCGCGTGCCAGGGGTCGGTCGGCAGGAAGTCGTACGCCTCGAACGCGTCGTCCTCCTCGGCCTGACGGGGGCCGGCCGGGCGGGGCACTGACACGGGGGCCTCGGCCGTCCCGGGTTCCGCCGGCCGGGGGCCGCGCCTCGGCCACCACCTGCGCCAGGCCTTCCCGGCCTCCTCCTCCGCCTCGTCCCCGGGCTTCCGGGCCTCGTCCGTACCGTCCGGAACGACTCCCTCCGCCTCGGCCTCCTGCTGTTCGGCCGGTGTACGCCCACGGAGCCGCCAGGCCCGCAGCAGCAGCGCCACCGGTACGGCGAGCGCCGCCGTCCACACCAGGGCCGCCGCTCCCGTGAGCCACCAGACGGGTCCGAACCGTGCCAGCGCGTGCGTCCCGAGCGGCCCTCCGGCCGCGGCCGCCAGCAGGGCCGCGCCCATACCGCAGCCGACCGCCGCCAGCGCGGCGGTGAGCGCCGTCTCCCGCAGGCTCCACGCCTCCTCGCGCTCGCCGTGGGCGGGCGCCGCCCTTCGTACGGTGAACCAGGCGACCGTCAACGCGGCCGCGACCGGCACCGCGGCGGCCGCCCAGTTCAGGGGCGTCCCGGGCCCCTGGGCCGGCAGCGCGCCCAGCAGCGGGAAGTCCGGCAGCGACGGGCGCCCCTCGAAGGCGATCGGGGTGGCCGTGGACGCCGTACCGAGCGCGAATCCGGGGCCGAGCCCGTACGCGGCACCCCACACCGCGGCGTTCGGCACCAGCGCCAGCGCCAGCAGGAGCACCGCGAACCGCCCGGCCCAGTCGCCGGAGAGCCGCAGGAACGACTCCTGGACCGGTTCCGCGTGCCACACCAGCGCCGCCGCGGCCACCAGAGCTCCCCCGCCCAGCAGAACCGCCACCCCGGCCGCCGCGGACCGGCCCACCGCCTCCGCGCGCCGCGCGAACCGGGAGCGCGCCATCGCCTCGTGCAGCCGCACCGGCGCCCAGGAGGGGGGCGGCCCGAGCGGGCGCCCCGAGGCCGTCCACACCCCGGCGGCCGCCGCGCCCGCCACCACGAGGACCGACGGGAACAGCAGGGACAGCGGCCGCGCGGCAAGCGACGAGTCCCGGGCGTAAAGCGCGACCGCCGCCCCGACCAGCAGATATCCCCCCGTCACCAGGGCGAACGCGCCACCGGCCGAGGGAGCACCGCGCCCCTCCTCCGGCTCCAGCACATCCCTGGCGGCGCGGTGCACCAGCCAGACCGGCAGGACGGTGAGGAGCAGCGGAACGACGCCGACGGGAGCCGGGGCCCCGGTCAGCGTGTCGGTCCTGATGAGTTCGGCGCCGTGCGCGAGCAGCCAGAGACCCGCCGCCGCGTGGACGGCCTCGCCCGGGCCGCTGTCGGGTGCCGGGGAACTGATCCAGAGCACCACGACGAGCACGGCGACGGAGCCCAGCCCCAGCCCCGCCGCGACGGCGCCGCGCAGCAGCGCCCGCGCCTGCACGGCGGACCGCCCATGCTCTGGCGACAACGACGGGCCGCGTTCGGTCATTTGGGTCACGCCGCCATGCTCCCAACGACACGCGCTTATTCCGTGTAACGGGCGAACGGCCGTTGTGTCGCTCAATATACGTTTATGTACTTTTTCACCCAGTGCAGGCCGGGCGGGGAGCCCTCATGACGCAGAGCACGACCGGCACGGCGGCTGCCCATCCGCTCCCCTCGCCCAAGGAGCGGCGCAGGCTGCGGGAGGCGAAGTCACTGAGTGAGGAGCAGGTCGCGGCTGCCGTGGGCGTCACCCGGGCCACGGTCCGGGCCTGGGAGACGGGCCGCACCAGCCCGCGCGGACGCAAGCGCGAGGCGTACGCGCGACTGATCGGAACCGGTGTCACGCGGTCAACCTCACGCCCCTCCACCGTCAAGCCGGCCACTCCGAACAACCGGTCGAGGGCCGCCGCCGCACGGCGGGCCCGGTCGGCCGAGGCCGCGAAGGCGGCCGGGAACGGGGCGTCGACGAGTACGGGGTCTTCGGCTCCGAAATCCGCCGGGCCGGCCGCGACGCCGCCCCCGAAGACCCGTCAGCCGACCCCCGTCGAAGCCACCGGGAGCGACGCCATGGATCCGACCGAGCCCGGCACCACCGCACCCGCGGCGACTGCCTCAGTCACAGAAGCCGACGGGGCCGACGGGGCCGGGCCCTCGCCCGCCGAGGCGTTCGACGCGCTGTACCGGCACACCGCCGCCGCGCTCTACCGCCAGACCTATCTGCTGACCGGCCGCCGCGCCCTCTCCCGGGAGGCTGTCGGCAAGGCCTTCGAGCAGGCCTGGCAGCGCTGGCCGGAGGTCGCCGTGGACCGCGACCCGGTGGGCTGGGTGCGGGCGGCCGCCTACGAGTACGCGATGTCGCCGTGGCACCGGCTGCGCCGCGAGCACCGCCGCCCCGACCCGCCGCCCGAGGCGCCCGGCCCGCGCGCCCTGCTCGAAGCGCTGCTGGCCCTGCCCCCCTCGTACCGCCGCACCCTACTGCTGCACGACGGGGTCGGCCTGGGGCTGCCGGAGACCGCGGCGGAGACCGAGGCGAGCACTCCGGCGGCGGCCGGGCGACTGGTGAACGCCCGGGCCGCAGTCGCCGAGCAGCTGCCCGAGCTCGCCGATCCCCCGGCACCGGACGGGCGGTCCGCGCTGCTGCGCGAACACCTCGGCGCACTCGCCCTCGCCCAGCCCACGTCCTCGCTCCCCGTTCCGGATCTGATCCGTACGGGCAGCGAGCGCAAGGCGCAGCTGTGGACCCGGGCGGCCATCGCGTTCACTGTGCTGCTGATCGGGCTGACGCTGATCACCCTGGCGACGGCTCCGACCCGGTACGAGACGCCCCGGTCGCCCGCACAGAGGGTCGAGGGGGTACCTCCGCTCGGCGGTCCGCAGAAGCTGACACCGCAGGACAAGAAGCTTCAGAAGAAGCTCGGCAGCGAACTGGGGCGCGGTCCGGGCCGGCTGGTCCCCCGGGCCGGCTGATCCCCGGGCCGACTGATCCCCGGGCCGGCTGATCCGGCGCACCCCTGCGGCGGACCCGGCACACAAAGACGCGGGCCCGTACCCCCGATCGGGGTACGGGCCCGCGTCTTCGTGCGGTGACGCGTTCCTGCGGTGGTGCTCCGACGCGGTGAGGCGTCAGGCGCCGAGGATCTCGCGAGCCAGCTTGGCGGTCTCGGTCGGCGTCTTGCCGACCTTGACGCCGGCGGCCTCAAGGGCCTCCTTCTTCGCCTGCGCGGTGCCGGAGGAGCCGGAGACGATGGCGCCGGCGTGGCCCATGGTCTTGCCCTCGGGGGCGGTGAAGCCCGCGACGTAACCGACGACCGGCTTGGTGACGTTCTTCGCGATGAAGTCCGCCGCACGCTCCTCGGCGTCGCCGCCGATCTCGCCGATCATGACGATCAGGTCGGTCTCGGGGTCGGCCTCGAACGCCGCGAGGGCGTCGATGTGCGTCGTACCGATGACCGGGTCGCCACCGATGCCGACGGCGGACGAGAAGCCGATGTCACGGAGCTCGTACATCATCTGGTAAGTCAGCGTGCCGGACTTCGACACGAGACCGATGCGGCCGGGCTTGGTGATGTCGCCCGGGATGATGCCGGCGTTGGACTGGCCGGGGGTGATGAGACCCGGGCAGTTCGGGCCGATGATCCGGGTCTTGTTGCCCTTCGCGCCGGCGTACGCCCAGAAGGCGGCCGAGTCGTGAACGGCGATGCCCTCGGTGATCACGACGGCGAGCGGGATCTCGGCGTCGATCGCCTCGATGACGGCGGCCTTCGAGAAGGCCGGCGGCACGAAGAGGACGGACACGTTCGCGCCGGTCTTCTCCATCGCCTCGGCGACGGAGCCGAAGACCGGTACCTCGGTGCCGTCGAAGTCGACGGTCGTGCCGGCCTTGCGCGGGTTCACGCCGCCGACGATGTTGGTGCCGTCGGCGAGCATGAGCTTGGTGTGCTTCATGCCCGTCGAGCCGGTCATCCCCTGGACGATGACCTTGCTGTCCTTGGTGAGGAAGATAGCCATGGTGGTCTGAGTCCCTCTTCCTTACTTCGCAGCCGCGGCGAGCTCGGCGGCCTTGTCGGCCGCGCCGTCCATGGTGTCCACGCGCTGAACGAGCGGGTGGTTGGCGTCGGAAAGGATCTTGCGACCCAGCTCCGCGTTGTTGCCGTCAAGGCGCACGACGAGCGGCTTGGTGACCGCTTCGCCCTTGGTCTTGAGCAGCTCCAGCGCCTGGACGATGCCGTTGGCGACCTCGTCACAGGCGGTGATGCCACCGAAGACGTTGACGAACACGGACTTGACGTCCGGGTCGCCGAGGATGATCTCCAGGCCGTTCGCCATGACCTCTGCGGAGGCGCCGCCACCGATGTCGAGGAAGTTGGCGGGCTTCACGTTGCCGTGGTTCTCACCGGCGTACGCGACGACGTCCAGGGTCGACATGACCAGACCGGCACCGTTACCGATGATGCCGACCTCGCCGTCGAGCTTGACGTAGTTGAGGTTCTTGGCCTTGGCGGCAGCCTCGAGCGGGTTGGCTGCGGCCTTGTCCTCGAGCGCCTCGTGACCCGGCTGACGGAAGTCGGCGTTCTCGTCGAGAGACACCTTTCCGTCCAGCGCCAGGATGCGGCCGTCCTTGGTCTTCACCAGCGGGTTGACCTCGACGAGGAGGGCGTCCTCGGCGACGAAGGTGTCCCACAGGGTCACCATGGCCTCGGCGACACCCTCGGCCACGTCGGCCGGGAACTTCGCCTGGGCCACGATCTCGCGGGCCTTGACGATGTCGACGCCGTCGACGGCGTTGACCGGGACCTTCGCGAGGGCCTCGGGGGTCTTCTCCGCGACCTCCTCGATGTCCATGCCACCCTGCACCGAGGCCATGGCCAGGAAGGTGCGGTTGGTGCGGTCGAGGAGGTACGAGACGTAGTACTCCGCCTCGATCTCCGGGGACAGCTCGGCGATCATCACCTTGTGGACCGTGTGGCCCTTGATGTCCATGCCGAGGATGTCGGTCGCCCGGGCGACCGCCTCGTCGGGGTTGGCGGCCAGCTTCACGCCACCGGCCTTGCCGCGGCCACCGACCTTCACCTGTGCCTTGACGACAGACTTGCCGCCCAGCCGCTCGGTCGCCTCGCGGGCTGCCTCAGGCGTCTCGATCACTTCACCGGCCAGCACCGGTACACCGTGCTTGGCGAAGAGGTCCCTCGCCTGGTACTCGAACAGGTCCACGCGCGTCCGTCCCTTATCAAATGGTCTCGCGGTTGGTTTTCTGCGTGGGCGTGCCGCGAGGGGCAACGTGACTGCTCTGTCACAAGGAAGGCGCACACGGTGACCGAATACGCGGCATGTCCGTCTCGCAGGTTATCCCCGAGCCCCGCAGGACCCTAAATCGCAGATCACACCTGGGCGGTGATTACGGTCACAGATCACGCTGGTGGCCGGGTCGCAGTGGACAAAACGGCACGGGCGCGAGGGCAGGACGGCACGGGAGCGAGGGCAGAACGGCCGAACCCGGACGGTCGGCCGAACGCGGACCGGCGGTCCTCTCAGATCCCGTGGGGCTCCTTGTCCGGTATGGGCAGGGGCCGCTTCTCGATGGCGGCCGCCATCACGTCCGGGAAGAGGTCCGGCGTACAGGCGAAGGCGGGAGCACCCAGCGCGGAGAGCGCCGCCGCGTGGTCACGGTCGTAGGCGGGCGCGCCCTCGTCGGAAAGGGCGAGCAGGGTCACGAACTGGACTCCGGACGCCTTCATCGCGGCGACCCGCTTCAGCATCTCGTTGCGGATACCGCCCTCGTAGAGGTCGCTGATGAGCACGACGACCGTGTCCGCGGGGCGGGTGATCCTGGACTGGCAGTAGGCCAGCGCCCGGTTGATGTCGGTGCCGCCGCCGAGCTGGGTGCCGAAGAGCACGTCGACGGGGTCGTCGAGCTGGTCGGTGAGGTCGACGACCGCCGTGTCGAAGACGACGAGTCTGGTCTGCAGCGAGCGCATCGAGGCAAGGACGGCGCCGAAGACCGAGGCGTACACGACGGAGGCCGCCATCGAGCCCGACTGGTCGATGCAGAGAATGACGTCCTTCTTCACGGACTGCGCGGCCCGCCCGTAGCCGATGAGCCGCTCGGGGACAATCGTGCCTGCCCCGGCCTCGCCGGGGAGGGTCAGGTAGTTCTTGAGGTTGGCCCGGATGGTGCGGTCCCAGTCGATGTCGTGGTGCCGGGGTCGCGTGACCTTCGCCGACCGGTCCAGGGCGCCCGTGAGCGTGGCCCGGGTCCGCGTGGAGAGCTGCTTCTCCAGTTTCTCGACGACCTTGCGCACGACGGCTCTTGCCGTCTCCTTCGTCGTCTCGGGCATGGCCTTGTTGAGCGAGAGCAGGGTGCCGACAAGATGGACGTCCGCCTCGACGGCCTCCAGCATCTCCGGTTCCAGCAGGAGCGCGGACAGGCCGAGCCGCTCGATGGCGTCACGCTGCATGACCTGGACGACGGACGTGGGGAAGTACGTACGGATGTCGCCGAGCCAGCGGGCCACGGACGGGGCGGAGGCCCCGAGCCCGGCCGATCGCCCGCTGCCGCCCCTGCCTCCGGGCCGGCCACCGCTCTCGTACAGCGCGGTCAGCGCGCCGTCCATCGCGGCATCGCGGCCGGTGAGGGTGCATCCGGTGCTCTCCGCACTGTCCGCACCCAGCACCAGGCGCCACCGCCGCAGCCGTTCCCCGTCGTTCGGGGGGACCTGTGGCGTTGCCGTTGTTGTCGCTGCCGCGTCTGCTGTCGCTGCCACGTCCACCGCGTCCGTGCCGATTCCTGTCGTCATCCCGTTGCCCCCAGCCGTTCCTCGTGGTTGTCGGGTGTCTCGGCCGTCGGCTCGATCGCCCTCTCCGCCGTCCTCTCCGCCGTCGGCCCGGTCGTCGGCTCGGTCGTCGGCCCGGTCGTCGGCTCGGTCGTCGGCTCGGTCGTCCTCTCCGCCGTCGGCTCGATGTCCAGGCCCAGCAGCAGGCGCAGCACCGGCACCACCGCGTCCGCGCGCGACCCGTCGAGGACGGGTCCGAATCCGGGTGCCGTGGACTCGCGGCCCGGAACCGCTCCGGTTGCCTGGGCCGCGCCGACGGACGGGCCTCGCCGGACGAGTTCGCCCAGCGTGCGCCGCACGCCCGACTCGTACGCCGAGAAGGTGCGGCGCAGCAGGGGCAGCACATCGGTGAAGGTGTCCGCGGGGACGCCGGTGAGCCAGGAGTCGACCAGAGCGAGCAGCCGCTCGTCGTGGACCAGGAGCATGCCGCCGCCTGCCGCGCCGCCGACGAAGCCCTCGATCCATGCGGCGGCGTCGGCCGGGGGTGTGCCGGGTGACAGGGCGAGGCCCATCAGCCGGGCGGCTTCGTCCTGTGCGAGGTGTCCGTCGTCGAGCAGCAGCCGGGCGGCCCGGCCCCGGATCACGCCGGCGACCGCGTCACGAACGGCCAGTCGGCGCAGCACGGTTCTCCAGCGCTCGCGCAGCCCGTCCGCGTTCGCCGGCACGGCCCCGGCGAGCAGTCCGATCGCCGTGTGGACGCCGTCCACCTGACGGCGCAGTGCGGCGGCCCCGTCCGCGTCGAGTCCGGTGCAGGCGGGCGGCAGTCCGATGCAGATCCGCTCCGCGAGCC
The DNA here is from genome assembly GCF_036013915.1 of Streptomyces sp. NBC_00464. Taxonomy (NCBI): domain Bacteria; kingdom Bacillati; phylum Actinomycetota; class Actinomycetes; order Kitasatosporales; family Streptomycetaceae; genus Streptomyces; species Streptomyces sp. NBC_00464. Next base: position 2,716,291 of record NZ_CP107899.1, read on the forward strand.
CGGCCGCCACCTCCCCGAGCGCGGCGGTGTCCGTGGCGCGGACGTCCCCGTAGCGCAGGGTGCGGGCCAGGGCCGGCAGGGCGTCGGCGAGGTGGCCGACGTCGGTGTCGAGCGCTGCGCGGTCGGCGAGGACCCGCATCACGACGGGGAGCGCCTCGGGCAGTCCGGCGAGCAGGCACCGCTCGGCGAGGCCGGTCACCTCGGAGAGCGCGGTGGCCCCGAGGGCGTCCGCCTCGGCCCGTGAGGTGGCGGCGGAGAGCACGGTGGTGCCCCAGACGCCCGCCTCCGCGACCCGTACGTACAGCTCGGGCTCCCAGTGCAGCCGCCAGCTCTCCCGGAAGGTGCCGGTGCTCCCCCGGCCGGTGGCGGGTTCGCCCCAGCCGATGCCGAGGAGGCGCAGCCGGTGCAGGAGCCGGCTGCGTGCCGCGTCGGTGTCCTTGCGGAGGTCGAGCTCCAACTCCCTTTCGGCGGCTTCCGGTTTGAGGCGGAGGGTGCGCTGCTGCCGGTTCAGGTCGCGCTGCAGCGGAACGGCGGGGGCGGTGTCCGGCACTTCTCCGAGTGTCACGCCGACGATCAGCCGGTCCCGGACGAGGGCGAGCGGTACGTCCGAGCCCTCGCACATCACGGCGCGGACGGCGTCCGTGGTCTCGCTCAGTCCGGCGAGCGGCCGGCCCCGCATGGCGGCGAGGGTGTCGGCGAGCCGGACCGCCTCGATGACATGGGCGGAGGACACGAACCGGTCCTCGTCGCGCAGCAGTCCGGCGACCTTGGTCATCCAGCGTGCGACGGGGCGGTCCGGGGCGGTGAAGAGGTGCTCGTACCAGCCGGGCGAGTCGATCCCGGCCCCGTATCCGCTGTGCCGGGCGAGCCGCTGATGGGTCCAGGGCACCCAGGTCAGCTCGGCCTTGACCTTGGGGAGGCCCTTGAGGAGGGCCCGGTCGGCGGTCTGTGTCGTCCTCGCTTCGAGCGCGGGAACATGCCAGGCACCGCAGACCACGGCGAAGGCCCCGCCGAACTCCTTGCGGGCGGCGCGGAGCTGGATGCGCATGTACGCCTCCCGGACCGCGTCCCTCGGGTGTCCGCCGTCCCCGTACACCTCGCGCAGGGCGGTCATCGCCTCGCCGAGCGCGGCGAAGGCCGCCGTCGGGTCGTCGGCGGCTGCGGCACCGGGCACGCCGGAGCCGCCGGGGACGCGGTGTTCGACGACGTCCTCCCACCAGCGCTCGGGGTCGTCGTAGCCCGCCGTCTCGGCCAGCACCCGGATCGGGTCGACGGGAGCGGGCCGGGGCTCGTCGTCCCGCTCTGCGCCTTCGGCCTGCCGGCTATCCCGCTCCCCCTCCTCCGCCATGGCCAGCGAGTGCGCCGCGGGCAGGTCGATGAAGCGGACCGGGACGCCGTGTGCCAGGGCCCAGCGGATCGCGACCCATTCGGGCGAGAACGCGGCGAGCGGCCAGAACGCGGCCCGTCCCGGGTCGTCCACCGCGTGGGCGAGCAGCGCGACGGGCGGCCGCATCTGCTCGTCGGCGGCGAGCGGCAGCAGCGCGTCACCCTCGGGCGGCCCCTCGATGAGCACCGCCTGCGGACGCGCCGCGTCGAGAGCGGCACGGACGGCGCGGGCGGAACCCGGGCCGTGGTGCCGCACCCCGAGCAGCAGCGGCCCCGACGGGCGCGCGCCCGTCATGCCGAGACCTCACGGCAGGCGCGGTAGAAGTCCTTCCAGCCGTCCCGCTCGCGCACCACGGTCTCCAGATACTCCTGCCAGACCACGCGGTCGGCAGCCGGATCGCGGACGACCGCGCCGAGGATACCTGCGGCCACGTCCCCGGGACGGAGTACGCCGTCGCCGAAGTGGGCGGCGAGCGCGAGGCCGTTGGTGACGACGGAGATGGCCTCGGCGGTGGACAGCGTCCCCGAGGGGGACTTGAGCTTGGTCCGGCCGTCGGTGGTGACCCCGTCGCGCAGTTCGCGGAAGACCGTGACCACCCGCCGGATCTCCGCGAGGCCGTCGGGCGCGGGCGGCAGGTCGAGCGAGCGCCCGACCTGGTCGACGCGGCGCGAGACGATGTCGACCTCCGCCTCGGGGGTGGCGGGCAGCGGCAGCACCACGGTGTTGAAGCGGCGGCGCAGCGCGCTGGACAGTTCGTTGACCCCGCGGTCGCGGTCGTTGGCCGTGGCGATGACGTTGAAGCCGCGGACGGCCTGGACCTCCTGGCCCAGTTCGGGCAGCGGCAGGGTCTTCTCCGACAGGATCGTGATCAGCGAGTCCTGCACATCGGCGGGGATGCGGGTGAGCTCCTCGATCCTGGCGGTCATGCCCTCGGACATGGCGCGCATCAGAGGGCTGGGCACCAGGGCGTCACGGCTGGGGCCGTGTGCGAGCAGCTGGGCGTAGTTCCATCCGTAGCGGACGGCCTCCTCCGGTGTGCCCGCCGTGCCCTGGACGAGGAGCGTCGAGTCGCCGCTGACGGCGGCCGCGAGGTGCTCGGACACCCAGGTCTTGGCGGTGCCGGGGACACCGAGGAGCAGCAGCGCCCGGTCGGTGGCGAGCGTGGTGACGGCGACCTCCACGAGGCGGCGCGGGCCCACGTACTTGGGTGTGATCACCGTGCCGTCGGGCAGGGCACCGCCGAGCAGATATGTGGCGACGGCCCACGGCGACAGCCGCCAACGCTCGGGCCGCGGACGGTCGTCGGCGGCGGCAAGTGCCTTCAGCTCGTCGGCGAAGGCGTCCTCGGCATGCGGGCGCAGGACTTCGGCGTTGACGGCTGCGGTGGTCGCGATGGCTGCGGTGGTTGCGGTGGTTGCGGACACGGTCATGGATCCCCCTCCAGATCGGTCGACCTGATGTGGTTCCCACGGTGCACCATGGCACTGACAATCGACCTTCCCGCAGGTCAGGGCCAGTTGTCAGTGGCGCGGCCTACCGTCGTTCCCATGCTGCTGACTGACGGGGGAGAACCCTTGGGCGCCGCTGCTCCGGCGGCGCGCCGAACGGTGGAGCAGGTCCTGGCCCTGGCTCCTGACGACGCTTCACGCAAGGCGGGGAACAAGCTGGCTTCGGCCGGTTGGTGGTCGGACACCGGAGAGGACGCCTCGGGTGCGGTCTGGGGGCTGTGCCGGGGCAGCGGGAGCAAGCCGTACCGGACAGTGATAGACGCCGCCGGGCCCGCGTACAAGTGCAGTTGCCCCAGCCGCAAGTTCCCGTGCAAGCACGCGCTGGGCCTGCTGCTGCTCCTCGCGTCCGACGGATCGGCGCCGCCCGCCGGCGATCCGCCCGACTGGGCAGACGAATGGCTGGCGGGCCGTCGCGCCCGCGCCGAGGTCAAGGAGAAGGCGGCGGGCAGCGGTCCGGCGGATCCCGAGGCCGCCCGGCGCCGTGCCGAGCGCCGGGCCGAGCGGATCGACGGCGGCGCGCAGGAGCTGGAGCAGCGCCTGACCGACCTGCTGCGCGGCGGGCTGGCCGCAGCCGAACAGTCGGGATACGGGCTGTGGGAGGAGACGGCCGCCCGCATGGTCGACGCACAGGCGCCCGGTCTGGCGGGCCGGGTGCGGGAGTTGGGGGCGATCGCGGCCTCCGGTCCCGGCTGGCCGGTGCGGCTGCTGGAGGAGTGCGCGCTGCTGCATCTGCTGGACACGGCGTGGCTGGGTATCGACCGGCTCCCGCGGCCGCTCGCGGCAACGGTCCGCACCCGGGTGGGCCTGGCGGCCACCGCGGAGGGGCCGCCGGTCCGCGACCACTGGCTGGTCCTCGCGCAGTACGACACACCCGAGGGAAAGATCGTCACGCGCCGCATCTGGCTGTACGGCAGAGATTCGGGCCGCACCGCGCTGCTGCTGTCCTTCGGCGCCGCCGGGCGCTCCCCCGGACAGGCACTCCCGGTGGGCGTGACCCTCGAAGCCGAGGTCACACCCTATGGGGGAGCCGGGCAGCTACGGGCGGAGCTGGGCCCGCAGTTCGGCCTGCCCGTGCCGACCGGATCACCGCCTCCGGGTGTTCCGGTCACCGGGGCGATCGCCGCGTACGGCAAGGCGCTGAGCGACGACCCGTGGCTGGACTCCTGGCCGGTGACGCTGCGCCATGTCATACCCGTGCCGTCCGCGGACGGCTGGCAACTGGCGGACGCGGAGGGCGATGCGGCCCTGCCCGTCGCCGCCGCCGCGCTGTCCCGGCCCGCGCTGTGGAAGCTCGTCGCGCTCTCCGGCGGGCGCCCGCTCACCGTCTTCGGGGAGTGCGGTCACCGCGGCTTCGACCCGCTCGCCGCCTGGCCGGCCGGAGGCGAGGGCGGCGACGCCGCGACGCCGGATCCGTCGTCGCGCGCCGCCACGACCGTGCCGCTCATCTGACCCGAGGAGGAGGAGCGCGATGACCCGCACCACCACGACCACGACCATCCCTACGCCCACACCCACAAGCGCGACCGCGCCCAGGTCCGGTGCTTCACCCACCGCACCCGCCGGAGGGCCCGTGCCCCCACCGTGGGAGGAACTCGTCACCTCGGCGCTGCTCGGCACGGACCGCCGCCCGCCCGGGACGCCGTCCGGCACCGGGCCGGACGGCGCGGCGGCCGCACTGCTGGACGCCGCCGCGCTGCACACCGTGCGGCGCCGTGCGGGCCTGCTGCCCGCCCCCGCCGCGCCCCGGCCCGATCCCGCGCCCGCCGACCCGCGCCCGGCGTTGCCGGAGGCCGCCCGGAGCCGGCTGACGCAGCTGCTCGCGGACCGGGCGGCGCCGAACGGTTCGGGCGGCAGGCGCGGCACGGCCCCCGACCTCATGGAGTTGCTCCCGCAGTGGCTCGCCACCGCCAATCTGCACGGGTACCGGGCGCCGGACGCCGCGTTGCCGCCTCTGCTGGACGCGGCCAGGGCACGAACCGATCTGCGGCCCCAGGCCCTGGCGTTCGCCGGACTGCGCGGCCTGTGGCTTGCCGGGCTGAACCCCGAGTGGAAGTTCGCGCTGCGCGGCGCGTCCGGCAGTGCGCTGCTGCCCGAGGTGACGGACCGGCAGGCGGTGGACCGGCTCTGGGAGGAGGGCCTGTTCGCCGAACGCGTCGCTCTGCTGTCCGCCGTACGGGCGCACGACGCGGACGCCGCGCTCGCCCTGCTCGCCACCACCTGGTCCACGGAGCGGGCCGAGGACCGGCTGATGTTCATCGACTCGCTGCGCACCGGTCTGTCCGGAACGGATGAGGAGTTCCTGGAGCAGGCCCTCGCCGACCGCAGCCGCAATGTGCGCGCCACGGCCGCCGAGCTGCTGTCCGCGCTCCCCGAATCGGCGCTGGCCCACCGGATGGCGGCCCGCGCCCTGTCCTGCGTGAGCCCCGGCCTCACCGGCACAGGACCGTCCGTGGCCGTGGAGGCCCCGCACGAATGCGATGCGGCGATGCAACGGGACGGGGTGGTGGCGCTCCCGCCGTCCGGGCGGGGCGAACGGTCGTGGTGGCTGGGCCAGCTGGTGGAGTCGTCCCCGCTGTCGGTGTGGCCGACACGGTTCGGCGGCCGCGGCGCCCGGGAGATCGTCGCGCTGCCCGTGGCCGACGGCTGGAGCGAGGAACTGCACGCCGCCTGGTGCCGGGCGGCGGTGCGCCAGCGCGATCCCGAATGGGCGCGGGCACTGCTCGGCGCCCCCTCCGTACCTCCGTCGAACGGCCCCGGTACGGCGTCGCTCGCCGAGCGGTCGAAGCTCCTGGCTGTTCTGCCCGCCGCCGAACGGGCCGACTGGGTGGCCGGGTTCATCGCGGCCCACGGCCTGTCGGAGGCGTTCCAGCTGCTGGGGGTCTGCCCGACACCGTGGGCGGAGCCGCTCGGGCGGTCCGTCGTGGACGCCCTCGACATCGCCCGGGACGCGGGCAGCTACCCCTGGAGCTTCAGCGGGGTGATGGGCCTCGCCGAGCGCTGCCTGAACCCTGCCGAGGCGGACCGGCTGGAGGTCCTCACCACGACACCCGACGAGCCGGCTGACGCCTCACCGGGTGCGAACGGCTACTGGTCCGAGGCGTTCCAGCGCCTGGTCTCCACCTTGCGGCTGCGCGCGGCGATGGACCTGGAGCTCAGACCGGGCCACCGCCTCTGAGGGGCCGCCGCCTCCGACCGGGCCACACCTCCGTCCGGCCGCTGCCTCCGTCCCGGCCGCAGCCTCTGAAACAGCGGGCGGTGTGCGGTGCGGTGCCCGGCCCGGGGGGGGCGAGCACCACACCGCACACCGCCGCAGCCCTTGGACCGCAGCCGTCGGTCTCGGACTCGGGCTCAGGCCTCCGCCGGCTGGCGGACGTTCGCGTTGACCCAGTCGACGATCGCGACCGTCGTCGCGCCCGGCGTGAAGATCTCCGCGACGCCCTGCTCCTTCAGCGGTGCGATGTCCGCCTCCGGGATGATGCCGCCGCCGAAGACCTTGATGTCCGCCGCGTCGCGCTCCTTCAGCAGCTCGATCACCTTCGCGAAGAGCGTGTTGTGCGCGCCGGAGAGGATCGAGAGACCGATCGCGTCGGCATCCTCCTGGATCGCGGTGTCCACGATCTGCTCAGGCGTCTGGTGGAGCCCCGTGTAGATGACCTCCATACCCGCGTCACGCAGCGCCCGCGCGATCACCTTGGCCCCGCGGTCATGGCCGTCGAGGCCCGGCTTGGCCACCACCACACGGATTGGACCGGACACACCCATCACTGCCTCCACATGCGTCTCCCGTGCCCGAAGACCGGGGAATGTGAACGAACGTTATCGCCAGCATCCCGCAAGCCGCCGTTTCGCGGTGGACGGGGAGGGGGAAATCACACGTGGGACATGTTCACCGGGCACCGTTCCCGCAGCACGCGGCAGTCCTGCCGTGCGGGACCGGCCGCCAGGGGAGCCGCAACGAGGTCGCCGTACCACCGCGCCGTCAGCCGCACGGCACGGTGGTACGGCTCATCACCTGCCCGCCCTCCGGTCACCGAAGGTGATCCGAAGGGCACGGCGGGCGGCGAGTCCCGGACGGCGATCGGCCGGCCCGGGCCTCCGGCGCGGCGCCCCACGAGGGCATACGGGGCAGCGAGCCGCTCCTCCCCGGGTGCCGGAGCAGGAGGTCGACCATGAAGACCCTGCCTTTCCTTCCCCTTCTTCCCCTACTGCTGCGCCGGCTGTGCACGGGCACCACCTGGCTGCCGTCCACCCCGGTCCCGCCCACCCGGCTGTCCGCCGCCCTGCTGAAGGCCACCGCCCTTGAACTGGTGGTACTCGCGGGGCACGCGCTCCTGTATCCCACCGGCATCACCGGCGAGCGGCACCCCGAGGCCGGAACGGCGACAGGAACGACGGCCGACACGCCAGAACGAACCGGCCCGACGCCCGCACCCACGACCGGCCCGACGCCCGCGACCGCCCCCGCAGGGACCTCCGTCCTGCCCACCGCGCACCCCGACCGGCCGCCCGTCGTACTGCTGCACGGCTTCATCGACAACCGCTCCGTCTTCGTGCTGCTGCGCCGCTCACTGGCCCGGCACGGCTGGCACCATCTGGAGTCGCTCAACTACTCCCCGCTGACCTGTGACATCCGCACGGCTGCCGAGCTGCTCGGCCGGCACATCGAGGAGATCTGCAACCGCACCGGCCATCGCGAGGTCGACATCGTCGGGCACAGCCTCGGCGGCCTGATAGCGCGCTATTACGTCCAGCGGCTGGGCGGTGACCGACGGGTCCGCACCCTCGTCACCCTCGGTACGCCGCACGGCGGCACCTCCGCCGCCCCGCTGGCCGGCGCCCACCCCATCGTGCGCCAGATGCGCAGCGGTTCGGCGCCGATCGAGGAGCTGCGGCTGCCCGCACCCGGCTGCCGCACCCGGTTCGTCAGCTTCTGGAGCGAACTGGACCAGGTGATCACCCCCGTCGAGGCGGCCTGCATCGACCACCCGGACCTCGACGCGGTGAACGTACGGGTCAGCGGCGTCGGCCATCTCGCCCTGCCCGTGCACCCGGCCGTGGCCGCCGGCATCCGCGAGGCGCTCGATGCCCCCGCGCCGGCTCACGGGCCCCACGGGTCGGCCGACGCCACCTCCGTAGCCTGAATCCGGCATATTCCGGACGCGCCACCCCGCCCGGTCGACACTCCACGCAGCCCGGTCGACACTCCACCACGCCCACAAATAGAACGAGTTTCGAACATAGAGCCAAGGCTGTGTGAGCAGCCCGCCGAAAGGCGGCCGATTGCCCGTTTCCTGAGCGCCCGGAGGCCGTCGAAGATTGTCCGCGTCGCATACCGCCGGGTACAGTCGCGGCCACTGCTTCCCCCGGAGTCCCCACCGGACCCCGGACATACTGGTCCTGCTGCCGAGGCGAGAGAGAAGTTGGTGAACGACCAGCACCCCTACGCCGGGTACGCCGGATACGACGGCCACTCCACGGGCGGCTTCGACAGCGACCCGCTCTTCGGCTCCCTCCCCGGCGACTACGACGGCTCGTACGACACCACGACGGCCTACGCCGCCCCGTACGGCAGCGGCCAGGCCGACTACAGCGGGACGTACGACGCCTCCCAGTGGGACACGGGCGCACACCGCACGGCCGAGTACGGCCAATCCGCCGACTACACGGCCCACACCGCGCAGCCCCAGCAGCAGCACCCGTACGACGCCGCCCCGCAGTACGACACCGGCGCGACCTGGATCCCGGCAGACGTCGGCTACGGCCACACGATCCCGGCCCAGCACGGCGCCCCGGACTCCTCCGGCCAGTGGGACACCACCGCCTGGCACCGGAACGGCCAGTGGGCCGACACCGGAACAGCGGGATACGACACCGGTACGTACGACACCGGCGCATACGACGCCACCGCCTGGAACACCGGCGCCACGCCCGAGCACGAACATCAATCCGTGCACACCGCGACGGCACCGCACGCATCCGAACAGACGGCGCAGCATCCGTACGCGGCCAACGAGCCGTACCAGGCATACGAGCAGCAGCCCGCCCCCGAAACGACGTACGAGCACGAGACCACGTACGAGCAGCAGTCGGCCTCCCACGATCCGTACGAGCCCTACCGGACCGCCGAGTTCAGCCTCCCGAAGACGGGGACGGGGACGGGGACGGGGACGGATCCCGACGCAGAGGCCGGCGACAGCACCCACGCCGAGGCCGAAGATCACACCGGCGGCCACGAGTCCGCACCGGACGCCGTCCACCGCCCCGCAGGCCGCCCCGTCACCCGCGGCACCGGCGGCAACCGCAGCCGCAGGCGCTCCCCCGCGAAGCGTTCCGCACTCCTCACCGTCGCCGTTCCGTCCGCCTGCGTGATGAGCGTGGCGGGCATCGCCGCAGCCTCCGTGGGCGGAATGGGCGGCGGCGAGGAGAAGAAGGACGAGACCACGACGATGGCGGCCGCCGACCCCGGCACGGTCAAGCCCGTCGCGGCCAACAACGCGCTGGACACCCAGCTGGCCAACCTCAGCGCCGATGCGGAGAACTTCGCCGACCGCGCCAGCCGCACCCAGGAGCGCATCGACCTGAAGGAGCGGCAGGCCGCCGAGAAGAAGAAGCGCGCGGAGGAAGCCGCCCGCAAGGAGGCCCTGCGCCCCAAGTTCGTCATGCCGGTTAAGGATCACCGGCTCAGCGCGTACTTCGGCCAGGCGGGCGTCAACTGGATGTCCGTGCACACGGGCATCGACTTCCCCGTCGACTACGGCACGCCGGTGATGTCGGCGACCGACGGCACCGTTCGTACGCAGTTCAACACCGCCTACGGGAACATGGCCATCGTCACCGCGGCCGACGGCACCGAGACCTGGTACTGCCACCTCAGCAGCACCCGGATCCGCTCGGGCTCGGTCAAGGCCGGTGATGTCATCGCGTACTCCGGCGACTCCGGCAATTCGACCGGCCCGCACATGCACTTCGAGGTGCGGCCCGGCGGCGGCGCGGCCATCGACCCGCTGCCCTGGCTCCGCAGCCACAACGTCAACCCGAACTGACCGGCGGGCGGCCGCGGCCGCCCGCCGAAGTGGCCGGACAGCCCCAGAGGCTGTCCGGCGGATCAGGGCCCGACAGCCCCTAGAGCTTCTCGACCGGGGCGTACCGCAGCAGCAGCTTCTTCGGCCGTTCGTCCCCGAAGTCGACCGTGGCCTTGGCCTGGTCCCCGATGCCCTCGACCGCAGTCACCGTTCCCAGACCGAACTGGTCGTGGGTGACCCGGTCACCGGCCACCAGCGTGATCGTCGGCTTGTCCGAGGTCCGCCGGGTCGCGAAGCCCGAGGGGCCGGAGCGCGCGCGGGACGCGGAGAGCGACGAGGTGATCCCCGACGTCGGTCCGGCCGGCGCCGCCATCGGGCCCTTGCGCTTCCACTCCAGGTGCTGGTCCGGGATCTCCTCCAGGAACCGCGACGGCGGGTTGTACGAGGGCTGGCCCCAGGCGCTGCGCATCGCCGCCCGGGTGAGATAGAGCCGCTCACGGGCGCGGGTGATGCCGACGTAGGCCAGCCGGCGCTCCTCCTCCAGCTCCTTGACCTGGCCCAGCGCCCGCATGTGCGGGAAGACGCCGTCCTCCATGCCGGTCAGGAAGACCACGGGGAATTCGAGGCCCTTGGCGGTGTGCAGCGTCATCAGCGTGACGACACCGGAGCCGTCCTCGTCCTCGTCGGGGATCTGGTCGGCGTCGGCGACGAGCGCGACCTTCTCCAGGAACTCGGCGAGTGTGCCCGCGCCCTCCTCCTCCGCCCGCTCCTGCTCGAATTCGAGGGCGACGGAGGCAAGCTCCTGGAGGTTCTCGATGCGGGTCTCGTCCTGCGGATCGGTGGACGCCTGGAGCTCGGCGAGATAGCCGGTCCGCTCCATGACGGCCTCCACCACGACCGCCGGTCCGGCGCCGGACTCCACGACCGTGCGGAGCTCCTCCATCAGCGTGTTGAACCGCTTCACGGCGTTCGACGAGCGGGCCGCCATGCCGTACGCCTCGTCGACGCGGCGCAGCGCCTGCGGGAAGGAGATCTTCTCGCGCATCGACAGGGCGTCGATCATCGCCTCGGCCCGGTCGCCGATGCCCCGCTTGGGCACGTTGAGGATGCGGCGCAGCGGGACGGTGTCCTCGGGGTTGGAGAGGACCCGGAGGTAGGCCAGGACGTCCCTGACCTCCTTGCGCTCGTAGAAGCGCACCCCGCCGACGACCTTGTACGGCAGGCCGACGCGGATGAAGATCTCCTCGAAGACACGGGACTGCGCGTTCGTCCGGTAGAAGATCGCCACGTCGCCGGCCTTGGCGTCGCCCGCGTCGGTCAGCCGGTCGATCTCGTCGGCGACGAACTGCGCCTCGTCGTGCTCGGTGTCCGCGACGTATCCGGTGATCCGGGCGCCGGAGCCGGCGTTCGTCCAGAGGTTCTTCGGGCGGCGGCTCTCGTTGCGCTCGATGACCGCGTTGGCCGCGGACAGGATCGTCTGCGTGGAGCGGTAGTTCTGCTCCAGCATGATCGTGGTCGCGTTCGGATAGTCCTCCTCGAACTGGAGGATGTTGCGGATGGTCGCGCCGCGGAAGGCGTAGATCGACTGGTCCGCGTCACCCACGACGCACAGCTCGGCGGGGGCGTCCTCCGGACCGGCCGGGCCGACCAGCTCCCGTACGAGCGTGTACTGGGCGTGGTTGGTGTCCTGGTACTCGTCGACGAGGACGTGGCGGAAGCGGCGGCGGTAGTGCTCGGCGACATCGGGGAACGCCTGGAGCAGGTGCACCGTCGTCATGATGATGTCGTCGAAGTCCAGGGCGTTGGCCTCGCGCAGCCGGGACTGGTAGAGCGCGTAGGCCTGGGCGAGGGTCTTCTCGAAGCCGTCGGCGGCCTGTCCGGCGAAGGTCTCCTCGTCGATCAGCTCGTTCTTCAGGTTCGAGACCTTCGCCGTGAACGACTTCGGCGGGAAGCGCTTCGGGTCGAGGTCGAGATCGCGGCAGACCAGGGCCATGAGGCGCTTGGAGTCGGCGGCGTCGTAGATCGAGAACGAGGAGGTGAAGCTGAGCCGCTTCGACTCGCGGCGCAGGATCCGTACGCACGCGCTGTGGAAGGTCATGACCCACATGGCGTTGGCCCGCGGTCCGACGAGCTGCTCGACGCGCTCCTTCATCTCGCCGGCGGCCTTGTTGGTGAAGGTGATCGCCAGGATCTGGCCCGGGTGCACCCCGCGCTCGGCCAGCAGATGGGCGATGCGGTGGGTCAGCACGCGGGTCTTGCCCGAACCGGCACCGGCGACGATGAGCAGCGGGGACCCGGCGTGCACGACGGCTGCGCGCTGCTCGGTGTTCAGCCCGTCGAGCAGCGCGGCGGCGTCGATGACCGGGCGGTGGGCCCCGTCGCGGTAGTACGCGTCGCGGGGCGGCGGGGGCCCGTCGAACACGCCCGCGAAGAGGTCCTCCGGCACCGCTTCGGGTGCGGAGTCCTCGGGGGGCGGCGGGGGCCCTTCCTCCGTGTGCTGGAGGCCGGCCAGGAAACTGTCGTCAAAGAGGCTGCTCATCGCTGTCCGAGTCTAGGGCGCCGCACTGACACTCCGGGCCCGAGTGATGAAGCACGCACCGGCAGGCGGGCACACAGAGCGAGCAGGGGAACGCGCGGCGTGGGGGAAGCCCGGGTCCACCTGCCCCGCAGCACCCCAATTCGCCGAGGTCACGAAAATGTATCGGGCATATCGAACATCAACCTTCACAGCGGCACCATGAGTTGGCTAGCGTGCTCGTTCGGGCGGCCCGTACCCCCAGAGGCGATCCACGCCGAGCGGGCGTCCACGCCGAATCCGGGCTGCCCGTACGGGAGTCCGGAACCGGGGACCCACACGCAGCACCGGGGTGAATCGGTCCGAATCCCCCACCAGGACCGTAGGGCAGCCTTCCGTTCCGCCCGAACCCGACAGCTAACCCGGTAGGCGGTCCACGGAAGGAGATGCCGGCCTTGGCGTCGCATCGCAAACCGCGCACCCGGGTGCGCACTACCGGCCCGGCCGTCGGGATCACGACGGCCGCACTGGCGTCGGTGACCCTGCTGTCCACGCAGAGCGCACTCGCCGCCCCCGCACCCAAGCCGAGCATCGAGGACGTACAGAAGAAGGTCGACGACCTCTACCGGCAGGCCGGCACCGCGACCCAGCAGTACAACCAGGCGAAGGAGGCGACGACCAAGCAGCGCTCCAAGGTGGACACGCTGCTGGACGACGTCGCCCGGCGCACCGAGAAGCTGAACGAGGCCCGCAGGACGCTCGGCACCTACGCCGCCGACCAGTACCGCGGTGGCGCCCTCGCCCCGACCGCCACCTTCTTCCTGGCCGACGACCCGCAGTCGTTCTTCGACCAGACCCATCTCATGGACCGGATGACCTCGCGCCAGACGCAGGCGGTGTCGGACTTCCGTACGCAGCAGGTGAAGGCGTCCAAGCAGCGGGCCGAGGCCGTGGCGGGCCTGGAGACGCTCACCGAGTCGCAGGCGACGCTGCGCACCAGCAAGCAGAACGTCCAGACGAAGCTGTCCGAGGCCCGCAGCCTGCTGTCGAAGCTGACCGCCGAGGAGAAGGCGCGCCTGGCGGAGCTGGAGCGCAAGAAGGAGGCCGAGGCCAAGCGCAAGGCCGCGGAGCTGGCGAAGAAGCAGGCCGCCGCGAAGGCCGAGGCCGACCGCAAGGCCGACGAGGCCGCGGAGGCCGCCAAGGAGGCCGGCACCGGAAGCGGTACGGACACCGGAAGCGGGACCGGTACGGGCACCGGCACCGGCACCGGCACAGGTTCGGGTTCGGACACCGACGCCTCGACCAAGGCCGAGAAGGTCATGGCGTTCGCCAGGGCGCAGCTCGGCAAGCCCTACGTCTGGGGGGCGACCGGCCCGGCCTCGTACGACTGCTCGGGGCTCACCCAGGCGGCCTGGAAGGCGGCCGGCGTCGACATTCCGCGGACCACCTGGGACCAGGTGAACGTCGGCACCCGGGTCGCCACGGCTGATCTGCAGCCCGGGGACCTGGTCTTCTTCTACGACGACATCAGCCACGTCGGCATCTACAAGGGCGACGGCATGATGATCCACGCGCCGAAGCCGGGGGCGAACGTGCGCGAGGAGTCGATCTTCTACATGCCGATCTACGGGAGCGTGCGGCCGGGCTGACCTCTGCTCGCCCCCGTCGCGAAAACGCCGCTGCCCGGACCCCATGGGGTCCGGGCAGCGGCGTGAGCGAGGGCTCAGGTCCAGAGCGTGGCGATGAAGATGTTGACGATCGTCAGTCCGCCGACCGCGGCGAAGAGGCCCTTGTCGACCTTCTCCTCGTCGCGCTTGACGTAGACGAGCCCGAGGATCACGACCAGGATCAGCAGCTTGATGCCGATCTTGACGTTGTTCACGGGGTGGTCGTCGGCCTGGTCGAGCCCGACCAGCGCGATTCCGGTGACCAGCATGGTCAGAGCGCCGTGCAGCATGGCCGGGACGAACCGTGCCGTGCCCGCACTCATCGCCTTCATCTGGGTCAGGAAACCGCCCAGCAGGGAGGCGATGCCGATGATGTGCAGGGCGACGAAGACATCGATGAGTACACGCATGGCTCCGCAGCCTAGCCCCGGCCATATCAGCACTCCACGGCCGGGTGAGGCTTAGTGGCCACTTGACCGCATGATGCACCAATTGCCTGACTCTGGTGCAATTTTTCCGATCGTACGATGGCAACGCAACGCCAAATTAAGACAATAAGCGTCATTACAACCCTTTCCCGTGTCCCGGGTTTAGCGTCCCTGTCCAGGTGACCGGCACACCGCCGACCCGCACCCGGACGACGGTCCCGGTCACCCCGCCGAGGTTCCGGCGGCGGACCGCTCCCCCTGTTGGCGGCCCGTCGCCGGGCCGGGCGGGCCCGTCGGTAGACCCCGGCGGGCCGTCGAAAGGAAGGACGCCCGCCCTCGTGGCAGCGCACCAGAAACCCAAGCAGCGCCCGTACACCGGCTCTGCTGCCCGCACCGCAGCGACGCTCGCCTTCGCCGGGGCCGCGACCGCTGCCGCGTTGCCGGGATCCGCGCACGCCGAACCGGCGCCGACCCCCGCCCAGGTGAGGGCCGAGGTGGACCGGCTGTACCGGGAGGCGGAGGTCGCCACCGAGCAGTACAACGGCGCCAAGGAGAAGGCGACCGCCACCGCCAAGTCGGTGGACGCCCTGCGCGACGAGGCGGCGCGCAGGACCGAGCGGCTCAACACCGCACGCGACGCCCTGGGTTCGTACGCCGCCGCGCAGTACCGTTCCGGCGGCATCGACCCCGCCGTGCAGCTGGCGCTCTCGTCGGACCCCGACCAGTACCTCCGGCGCGCCTCGTACGTGGACCGGGCCGGCGAGCGGCGTGCCACCGAGGTCCGCGCCGTGCAGCGCCAGGTCGCGGACGTGGCCCAGGTACGTGCCGAGGCCGCAGGTCAGCTGGCCGACCTCGCCGCCCGGCAGGCCGCCCTGAAGGAGCACAAGGCGACGGTCCGCACCAAACTCGCCGAGGCTCGGCAGCTGCTGGCCCGCCTCTCCCCCGCCGAGCGCGCCTCCTACGACGCCTCCGAGGGCGGCCGCGGCAGCTCCCACGCCGACCGCAGCGCCCCGCGCGGTACCGCCCAGGCGCCCAACGCCCGCGCCGCCGAGGCGGTCGCCTTCGCGTACACCGCCCTGGGCAAGCCCTACGTCTGGGGCGCCACCGGCCCCTCCTCGTTCGACTGCTCCGGCCTCACCCAGGCCGCCTACCGCTCCGCGGGTGTCTCGCTCCCCCGGACCACGTACACCCAGATCGACGCCGGCCGACGCGTATCGCGCTCCGAACTCGCACCCGGAGACCTGGTGTTCTTCTACTCGGGCATCAGCCATGTCGGCCTCTACATCGGCAACGGCCAGATGATCCACGCCCCGCGCCCCGGGGCCCCGGTCCGCATCGCGCCGATCGACCAGATGCCCTTCGCGGGAGCGACCCGAGTGGCGTAGGCTCCCGCCCTCCGCACCGGAACGGCCCGAAGGACACCCGCACATGCCCATGGACGTCGACGTCCAGCACCATGCCCGTACGCTCACGCTCCGCTCCCCGGACCACGTCCGGGTCGGCCCGTTCGCGATCCGCTACAACCCGAACTGGTCCCTGAAGTACGCCAATTACGCCATCCCGGACCCGGACGCGGAGCCGACGCCCGCCGAACTCGACGCCCTGATCGCGGCCTTCGGGGAGCTGGACCGGATGCCGCGCCTGGAGTTCCTGCCCACCTGGGCGCCGGCGGTCGAACCCGCGCTGCTGGCCGCCGGGTTCACGGTGGAGAACCGCGCCCCGCTGCTGGCCTGCGCCCCGGGCGGTCTGCTGCCGCCGAAGCCGGTCGACGGCCTGGTGATGGCCGAGCCCGCCACGGATGCGGAGTTCGACGCCGCTGCCCTCGTCCAGCACCTGGGCTACGGCGGGACGGGCGAGCCCGAGGCCGGTACGGCCCAGTGGCTGCGCACCGCCGCATCGGACGGCGGGGTCGCCGCCCTCGCCACGGTCGACGGCACCCCGGCGGGCGCGGGCGGCTGCTCGGTGCCGGTCGACGGCCTCAGCGAGCTGGCCGGGCTCGCGGTCTCGGCGGACTTCCGCCGCCGCGGCATCGGGGCCGCCCTCTCCGTCCACCTGACGGAGACCGCGTTCGCGCGGGGCTGCCGGGTGGTCTGGCTGGAGCCGGGCGACGCCGACGTGGAGCGGATCTACGCGTCCATCGGCTACCGCCGGGTCGGCGAGAAGCTGAACATCTCGCTCGACCCCGAACGCGAAGGCGCCTGACTCAGACCAGCCGTCGCGCCGTCGCCCACCGGGTCAGCTCGTGCCGGTTGGAGAGCTGGAGCTTGCGCAGCACGGCGGAGACGTGCGACTCGACCGTCTTCACCGAGATGAACAGCTGCTTGGCGATCTCCTTGTACGCGTATCCGCGGGCGATCAGCCGCAGCACCTCGCGCTCGCGCTGGGTCAGCCGGTCGAGGTCCTCGTCGACCGGGGGCGCGTCCGTGGAGGCGAAGGCGTCCAGGACGAAGCCGGCCAGCCGGGGCGAGAACACCGCGTCGCCGTCCTGGACCCGGAAGACCGAGTCGACCAGGTCGGCGCCGGTGATGGTCTTGGTGACATAGCCGCGGGCGCCGCCGCGGATCACGCCGATGACGTCCTCGGCGGCGTCCGAGACGGACAGCGCGAGGAAGCGCACCGGGTTCTCCACCGCGCCCATGAACGGGGCGCAGCGGCGCAGCACCTCGACGCCGCCGCCGCCCGGGAGGTGGACGTCGAGGAGGACGACCTCGGGGCGGGTCGCCGTGATGACGGTGACCGCCTGGTCGACGTCGGCGGCCTCGCCGACGACCTCGACGCCCGTCTCCTCGGTGCGGCCGATCTCGGCCTGTACTCCGGTGCGGAACATCCGGTGGTCGTCGACGAGCACGACTCGTACCCGGCGCTCCGGGCCCTCGTGGCCCCCGGTCGCCTCAGTGGTCCCGTTCATCGCTCGTCCTCTCCATCTCCAGCTCGACTTCCGTGCCCCCGCCGGGCACCGAACGCAGCCGGGCGGTACCGCCGTTGCGCTGCATCCGGCCGATGATTGATTCTCGTACGCCCATTCTGTCCCCCGGTACGGAATCCAGGTCGAAACCCGGACCCCGGTCGCGGACCGAGACGAAGACCGTGCGGCCCTCGACCTCCGCGAAGACCTGGACGGCGCCGCCCTCGCCACCGTACTTGGCGGCGTTGACCATCGCCTCGCGTGCGGCCTGCATCTGTGCGGTCAGCTTCTCGTCGAGCGGGCAGTCGCCCACGACGACGACCTCCAGCGGCACGCCGTGCTTGTCCTCGACCTCGGCGGCGGCGCGTTTGACGGCCTCGGCGAGGGTCACGGGCTCGTCGTCCTCGTCCTTGCCGGTGCCCTCGGGGTTGTAGAGCCAGTTGCGGAGCTCGCGTTCCTGGGCGCGGGCCAGTCTGCGGACCTCGCCCGCGTCCTCGGCGTTGCGCTGGATCAGGGTGAGGGTGTGCAGCACCGAGTCGTGGACGTGGGCGGCGACCTCGGCGCGCTCCTGGGCCCTGATGCGCATCAGGCGTTCCTCGGAGAGGTCCTGGGTCATGCGGACGAGATAGGGGCCGGCCAGCAGGGCGATGCCGGTGAGCACGGCGATGGCCGCGGTGAGGACGTTGCCGAGCTGGGCCGCGGAGCCGCGGACGACCATGAAGCCGGCGAGGCCGAGGCCGACCAGGGCGACTCCGGCGAGGCCCCGGGCCAGATGCAGGACCCGACGGCGGCTGCCGACCTCCATCCAGCGGGCGCGGCGGGCGTTGTCGGCCTGGCGCCACACCAGGACCGAACCGGCGCCGATCAGCAGGGTGGGCCAGATGTAGCGGTCGGCCTTGCTGCCCATGTCGACGTTGCCGACGAAGATCAGGGCGCCGATGAGCAGCGCGATGAGGGCGAAGACCTGGCCCTTGTCCGGCTTGCGGAGTCTGCGGGTGCCGTCGGGGGCGGTCGCGAAGACGGAACGCGGGCCGTCCACGCCGCCGACGCCGAGCGGGACCACGATCCAGAACACGGCGTACAGGAGCGCGCCGAGGCCGTCCGCGAAGAACAGCCCGAGGAAGACGAACCGCACCCAGGCGACCGGCAGCCCGAGGTGCCCGGCGAGACCGCGTGCGACGCCGCCGAGCAGCCGCCCGTCGGCGCTGCGGTACAGCTTGCGCTGGGGCGGCTCCTCCGGGTCGGGGGCGAGGGAGCTTGCGGCTCGGGGCGAGGCGGCTGGCATGACCCGATCGTCACACGTCCGTGCGGGCGATGGCATCAGGGTCGGCCCCCACTTCGACCCTGAGACCGCGGAGACCGTGCGGCGGGGCAGCGGGGCCGTGTGGCCCCTCAGGGTCGGCCGGTCCAATATCAGGGACCGGCCAGGGTCGGGGCGGGTGCCGGAAGGGGCCGGCGCCCGTCACCATGGAGCCATGACCGTTCCCCAGGATGCGCCGCCCGGCGTCGTACCGCCCCCCGGGCCCGTACCGCAGCTGCACCGCAGTTCGCGGCAGAAGGTGGTGGCCGGGGTGTGCGGGGGGCTCGGCCGGTACTGCAACGTCGATCCGGTGATCTTCCGGATCGTGCTCGGAGTGCTCTCCGTGACCGGCGGCCTCGGGCTGATCTTCTACGGCTTCGCATGGCTGCTGATCCCTCTGGAGGGCGAGGAGGAGAACGAGGCGCGCCGGCTGCTGTCGGGCCGGGTCGAGGGGTCGTCGCTGATCGCGGTGCTGTGCGCGCTGATCGGCTGCGGTCTGTTCCTGTCCATGCTCGGCAACAGCGGCACGCTGGCGTTCTCCGCGATGCTCGCGATCGCGGTCATCGGCTTCACCGTCTGGACGCAGCACCGCAGGACGGCCGATCCGCAGGAGCGGACGCATCCGGCGGCCGAACGCGCGGTGTCGGACGCGCCGCCCGAGGTGAAGGCGCCGCCGACACCGTCCGCCCCGTCCTGGTGGCGCGACCCCGTCGTCAAGGACAGGGCGACCGAGACATCCGGAACCGGCTATCTGTGGGGGCCGCCGGACGCCGTGCCGGCCGGCCGGGCGGAGGGGGCGCGCCGGGCGACGGCCGACGCCCCGTTGCGCTTGCCGCAGCGGTCGCGGGAGGTCCGGGGGCGACGGTCGATCGGCGGTGCCGTCTTCGTCAACGCGCTGGTCGCGGGCGGTCTGGGCACGGGCCTGAGCTGGGACTCCCAGCCGCTCGGTACGAGTCTGCAGATCGGGCTGGCCGCCGCGCTCGCGGTCTTCGGGCTGGGGATGCTGGTCAGCGCCTTCGTCGGCCGGACCGGTTTCGGCACGCTTCTGCTGGCGATGATCACGGCCGGCCTGCTCGCGGGCGCGTCCGCGCTGCCGAAGGACATCACCACCGACTGGGCGCGCAAGGACTGGCGGCCCGCGTCGGCCGCCGCGTTGCAGCCGCGGTACGAGCTGGGCTCCGGTGAGGCGAAGCTGGACCTCACCCGGCTCGCCGTGCCCGCGGGTGACACGGTCAGGACCGAGGTGGGGCTCGGTGCGGGCCGCATCGTCGTACGCGTACCGAAGGCGGTCACCGTGAAGGTGCACGCGCGGGCCGGCCTCGGCGACATCACGCTGCCGGCCGACCGGCGCCAGGGCGATGTGGACATCCGTCCCTCGCAGAACGAGCACCGCACGCTGCCGCCGGCCGCGGGCAGCAAGCCGGCCGGCACGGTCGAGCTCGATCTGGAAGTCGGCATCGGACAGGTGGAGGTCACCCGTGCCACGTCATGAGTTCCGGCCCGGACGGGCCGTCGCGGGCCTGGTGATGCTGGCACTGGCGGGCGGCTACGCGGCCGACGCGGCGGGCCTGTGGAACGCCCCGTGGGTCTTCTTCGTCCCGGTCTTCGTGGGCGGCCTGTGGCTGGCCGCCACGGTGACCTGGATCGCCTACCGGATCCGTCGCCGCCGTGTCATGCGGAAGGCGTCCACGGAGAACGACGCGGCCCCGCCGAGCAGCAGCGGCAGCCAGGCCATGAGGTAGATCAGGTCGTTGCCGAGGTAGTACGGCGAGACCTGCCAGCTGACGGTGAGCCACAGGCTGAGCGAGATCAGCGCCCCGCCGAGTGCCGCGATCCGGGTCCACAGCCCCAGCAGCGTGCCGATGCCGACGGCGAGTTCGCCGAAGGCGATGGCGTACCCGAATCCGGACGGGCTCTTCAACGCGAGGTCGACGAGGGCCGGGATCGCGGAGGAGTCGCGGACGGCGGTCATCTGCTCGCCGATCGATCCCGGTCCGGTGGCGTGGAAGAAGGCGCTGTCGGTCAGTTTGTCGAGCGCGGCGTAGATGAAGGTGACGCCGAGGAAGATCCGCAGGGGCAGCAGGGCATGCTCCCGCGCCAGCTCCCCCAGGCTCCTGGCCTCACCCAGACCGCGCCCGTTCGTGCCGTACCCGTGCATGCTTCTCCCGCCTTCCGCAGCCCCGCCGCCGGACCGGGGTCCGTCGACAGAACCGTTCGACCCTCGCCGGACCGTTCGATCCTTCACCAGACCATACGTACGCTCCGGACGCACGGCTCACCAGGTGTGCGGTCGGGTTCATTACGCGGTGGTGCTACAGCGGTGC
The DNA here is from genome assembly GCF_036013915.1 of Streptomyces sp. NBC_00464. NCBI lineage: Bacteria > Bacillati > Actinomycetota > Actinomycetes > Kitasatosporales > Streptomycetaceae > Streptomyces > Streptomyces sp. NBC_00464. The sequence continues at coordinate 2,737,347 of NZ_CP107899.1, forward strand.
GGCCGGCGCCGCCCGGGTCACGTCGATCGCCACCCGGGCGGCGGCCGGCGTCAGTCGGTGACGTCGATCGCGACCCGGTTCGACTCCGCCCCGGACGCGGTGACCACCTGCACCTCGACCACCCCCGGCTCCACCTCCACCGGCACCGGCACGGTCAGCACGGTGTCCGTCGGATTGGCGAAGCCCCCGGTGACCGGGACCATCGGGACGTGTACGTGGACGGGGCCGATCCGCACCACCATGCGGGCCAGCCGGTCCGGGGACCCGGCACCCGGCGGCACGAACCCCGCGCCGCGGATCTCGATGTCGTCGCCGGTCCGGATCGGCGCGTCCAGATCGCCCGCCTCACGGGCCCGGACCACCGACAGCACCACGGGCCGGCCGCCCTCGGTGTACTTCCCGGCGAAGTAGGCCGCCGCCGAGACGGCCACCAGCAGGGCGAGCCCCCACGGCAGATCGGGCAGCTGCTCGGGCCGGCGGGCGAGCCGGACCGCGGCGAAGACCACGGCGACGGTGGACACCAGCACGTAACTCACATCGGTGAACCCGCCGCGCCCCGAGTCGTCGGTGAGCAGATCCGCCGCGCGCGGCCGGTCGGCCCGCAGCTTCTGCAGCCGCCCGGACAGCACCCGTACGCTCACCACCCGCCGGACGACCACCGCGATGGCGCACACCAGCGCCAGCACGGTCACCACACCGGCGCCGCGCGCCAGGTCCAGGCCCTCGATCAGGGCGTCGCGCTGTGCGTGGCCGGAGGCGCCCGCCAGCTGGAGGGCGAGGACCAGGACGGAGAAGACGGCGAGCAGCACCCAGGACGCGGCGACCGCGCGGGAGGTGGAGAGCCGGTTGTCCTCGCCGATCAGCGGCGCGAGAAGGCCGCCGCGCGCCCGGTGGATGTGCGCGGCCGCGGTGAGCAGTCCCGCGGTGACGAGTCCGGCGACCAGGCCCGCGGTCCGGGCGTGGGTCCAGCCGGCCCCGATGGCGGTGGCGGCCTCGGCGACGGCCAGTACGGCGACGGCGCCCCAGACGATGACCAGGGTGCGCTGCCACACCCGGTACAGCCAGGCGTCACCGGCCTCCCGGCCCCGGTCGGCGACGGCGCGCGCGGACTGGGTCAGCTCGTCCGAGACCCACTGCCGGGTCGCGGAGGCGGACTGGGCGACGCCGGCGGGAAGCCCCTGGCCCGCTGCGAGTTCGTCCCGCTTGGCCAGGAAGGCGGCCACCGCCCGCCGGTGCCCCTGGCGCGCTCCGTGCGGGCAGTCGCCACACGTACAGCCGCCGCCGTGCGTGCCTTGTCTCGCCTCGTCCAACGCCACGGAGAATTCCGCCCTTTCCCGCCCCGGTACAGCCGATGGTCAAACCCAACTCGGCTGTGATTGCTGCGAATTGTGCCGTACGGGGCGGGAGGTTCCCGCATCGGGGCACACCGGACGGGCGGGATCGTCAGAACGTTCGAGAGATCCGGCTCCACAGCGGCTGGTAGTTGATCCAGGCGACCAGGTCGCTGCCGAGCTGTTCGCGCGTGGTGACCGCGTCCCGGTGCTCGATCAGCACCGGCTTCCCGGCGGCCCGCGCGGCCAGCTGGACCTGGCAGGACCGCTCCAGGGCGAGGAACCACCAGGCCGCCGCGTCCACCGAGTCGCCCACGGTCAGCAGCCCGTGGTTGCGCAGCACGATGGCCTTGCGCGCCCCGAGCGCGGCCGCGATCCGGCGCCCCTCGTCCTCGTCCACGACGACCCCGGTGTACGCGTCGTAGAGCGCGTGGTCCTCGTAGAAGGCGCAGGACTCCTGGGTGATCGGCTCGACGAGCTCCCCCAGCGCGGCCAGCGCCCTGCCGTGCACGGAGTGGGTGTGGGCGACGGCGACGACGTCCGGGCGGGCCCGGTGCACCTGCGCGTGGACGGCGAACGCGGCCTGGTTGACGTGCCGGCTCCCCTCGACGACCTGGCCCTCACCGTTGACGAGGATCAGCTCGTCGGGCCGCAGCCCGTCGAAGGGGGCGCCGAAGGGGTTGACCCAGTAGCAGTCGCTGAACTCCGGGTCCCTTGCCGTGATGTGCCCGGAGACGCCGTCCTCGTACCCGTACTCACCGAACAGGCGCAGCGCCCCGGCCAGGCGTTCCTTGCGGTGAGCGCGCTCCTCCTCCACGGAGGTGTGGACGGGCGGCATGGCGAAGTGGAGCTGGTCCACGGGTACGGGTGTGGGCTCGGGCATGGCGACTCCTCGGTGCTCCCGGGCGTACGGGATCAGGCGTACGGGATCGGAAGTTACCGCCGGTCGCCCCAGGTGGCCAGAGGTATCGGCCATCGATTCGGGCCGGGAACGCGGCGATGCCGCCGCCCGTGGGAACGGACGGCGGCATCGGCGTGAGTACAGGGGAGTGATTACTCCCACTCGATGGTGCCCGGGGGCTTGCTCGTGACGTCGAGCACGACGCGGTTGACGTCGGCGACCTCGTTGGTGATGCGGGTGGAGATCTTGGCGAGGGTCTCGTACGGCAGTCGCGACCAGTCCGCCGTCATGGCGTCCTCGGAGGAGACCGGGCGCAGCACGATCGGGTGACCGTAGGTGCGGCCGTCGCCCTGGACGCCGACGCTGCGGACGTCCGCGAGCAGGACCACCGGGCACTGCCAGATGTCCCGGTCGAGGCCGGCCGCGGTCAGCTCCTCGCGGGCGATGGCGTCGGCCTCGCGGAGCAGGTCGAGCCGCTCCTTGGTGACCTCGCCGACGATCCGGATACCGAGGCCGGGGCCGGGGAAGGGCTGGCGCTGGACGATCTCCTCCGGCAGGCCGAGCTCCTGGCCGACCATCCGGACCTCGTCCTTGAACAGCTGGCGCAGCGGTTCGACGAGCTCGAACTCGATGTCGTCGGGGAGGCCGCCCACGTTGTGGTGCGACTTGATGTTGGCGGTGCCGGTGCCGCCGCCGGACTCGACGACGTCCGGGTAGAGCGTGCCCTGGACGAGGAAGGCGACCTCGGGGCCGTCCTCCTGGAGGATCTCCAGCTGGGCCTGCTCGAAGACGCGGATGAACTCGCGGCCGATGATCTTCCGCTTCTGCTCCGGGTCGGACACGCCGGCCAGGGCGTCGAGGAAGCGCTTCTCCGCGTCGACGACCTTCAGCTTCGCCCCGGTCGCGGCGACAAAGTCCTTCTCGACCTGCGCGGTCTCGCCCTTGCGCATCAGACCGTGGTCGACGTACACACAGGTCAGCTGGGAGCCGATGGCCTTCTGCACGAGGGCCGCGGCGACCGCGGAGTCCACGCCGCCGGACAGGCCGCAGATGGCGCGCTTGGTGCCGACCTGCTCGCGGATGAGGGCGATCTGCTCCTCGACGACGTTGGTGGTCGTCCAGTTCGGCTCGATGCCCGCGCCGCGGTAGAGGAAGTGCTCCAGGACCTGCTGCCCGTGCGTGGAGTGCAGGACCTCCGGGTGGTACTGGACGCCGTAGAGCTTCTTCTCGTCGTTCTCGAAGGCGGCGACCGGGACGACGTCCGTGGACGCGGTGACGGTGAAGCCCTCGGGGGCGGCGGAGCAGGCGTCGCCGTGCGACATCCACACCGACTGCTCGGTCGGCGTGCCCTCGAAGAGGGTCGAGCCGGCCTTGGAGACGGCGAGCGCGGTACGGCCGTACTCGCGGGCACCGTTGTCGTCGACGGTGCCGCCGAGCGTGGTGGCCATCAGCTGGAAGCCGTAGCACATGCCGAAGACGGGGACCCCGGCCTCGAACAGCGCGCGGTCGAGCGAGGGCGCACCCTCGGCGTACACGGAGGAGGGCCCGCCGGACAGGATGATCGCCCGGGGGTTCTTGGCCAGCATCTCGGCCACCGGCATCGTGGACGGCACGATCTCGCTGTAGACCCGGGCCTCACGGACGCGTCGGGCGATGAGCTGGGCGTACTGCGCGCCGAAGTCGACAACGAGGACCACGTCGGTGGTGGTGTCGGGGGCGGCGGGGGGTGCTGCTGGCACGGGGCGGCCTTCCGGCGGTGGAGAGGGGGTCGGTTCTTCCGATTCTACCGGCGGCCGGGGGCGTACCTCGTCGCACCGGGAGGGGCCCGGCCGTCTCACCATCCGGGCCGGGCTTTGGCCCGGGCCCGCCACCGGGTCCATACTGTCCGCATGCGTCAGCACACGATCTTCGTCTTTACCTATGGCACCCGGCCCGCCGGCTGCCATGGTCGTGCTGCTTGAGCAACTGACAAGCAACGTTCCAGGCGCCCCGGGCCGACAGGCCCGGGGCGTTCTGGCGTTCCGGGCCCGGTCGGGCCCCGGGGAGTCCCCATCCACCGGGAGATCCCTCATGAGCACCACCACCACCACCGCCAGGACCGCCGCCGACGTGACCGGGGCGCACACCGACGAGGCCGCGTCCCTGATCGCGGACGCCCGGACGCGCATCGACGCCCTCGACGACCGGATCATCGGCCTCGTCCAGGAGCGGATGGCCGTCTCCACGGTCATCCAGGAGGCCCGGATGACCTCCGGCGGCCGCCGGGTGAACCTCTCCCGCGAGATGGAGATCCTGGGCCAGTACCGGGACGCGCTGGGCAGGCCCGGCACCTCCCTCGCGATGACCCTGCTGGAGCTGTGCCGCGGCCGCGTGTGACGCACCGCAGGTCAGACGCCCCACGTGCGGACGGGGCTGTACGGGCGTATCCCAGTTCGGGCCGACTCTCACCCGTACGGCGCGTGACCGGTCCCCGCGCGGCTTCGTTGGTCCCGGTGTCCGTGCCAGCCAGGGGCGGCTTTGGAGGAAAACCACGCGTGGCTCCGCCGGGGTGTGTGGCGTACTGCAGGTACGCCGTGGGACCGCGCACCGGCGTGCGTGACCGGTCGGCAGGGGACAGCAGCCCGGTCACTCGGAGGAACCGCTCGCCGGTCTCTCCACGAACGGCCGACTCCGGGGACGCCCGGAGCCGGCCGTTCTTCTTTCCAGCCGCTCTGTCTACGTGGCCGGGGTCATCGGGTCGCGCGGCGGCGGCGGGACACCGTGTACAGGACGCCGCCCGCGGCCAGGGCGACGAGAGCCGCGCCGCCGGTCATCAGCGCGGTGGAACCGGTGGAGGCGAGATCGCCCCCGGTGTCACCGCCGCCGGTGGTGCCGTTGCCGCCGGTGGTGCCGGCCGAGGACGAGCCGGCCGAACCGCCGGAGTCGCCGGACGCGCTGCCGCTGTCCGAGGAACCGCCGGTGGAGCCGCCCGTGGCGGCCGCTCCGCCCGAGCCCGAGGTGGTTCCACCGGTGGTGGAGCCGCCCGAGCCCGAGTCCTTGGCGTTCAGCACCAGGGACGCGGTGTTGTTGGCGGTCTTGGTGTCGAAGCGCAGGCCGGGGTCGCCGAGGTGGATGTTGCGGACCCAGACCTTGCCGGACGCCCCCGCGACCACCTTGTCGATCTTCAGCTTGAAGGGGAAGGCGAAGTCGGCGTCCTCACTCACGGACATCGGCGTGGAGCAGAAGTAGCGCGGGGCGCCCTTCTGGTTCTCGCGGTAGTCGCCGTCGGCGGTCACACCGCGGCAGGACTCGGGCCTGTCGACGACCGTGGCGCCCTCGGGCACGGTGATGTCCACCGTGGCGACGTCCTCGCCGGAGCGGAGATTCCCGACCCAGGCCGGTCCCCGGTTACGGAATCCGACCGTCGCCTCGACCGTGGCGCCCGCAGCGCCCTTGACCCGCGCCCCGTACGCCGCGAAGTCGGCGCTGTTGGCGGTCTGGAAGTCGACTTCCTGCTGGTTGTCGCCCGGCTCCAGGTCGGCCGAGCGCGCCGACGGGGCCTTGCGCAGGGTCAGCGTGGCGCCCTCGCCGGAGCTGTACCGCGCACCGGCCCGCTGCGCGGCGCGGGCGGCGGAGCCGTCCTCCGTGACGCTGTAGAGGAAGGTGTCGTAGAACGCGCGTGGAGTGGCCTTGATGCTGGGCGGCTCTGCCAGCGTGTACGTGACGCCCGGCTCGTAGCTCCCGTCGAAGGAGCACAGCGCGGTGGTCCAGCTGTCGGCGGAACCCAGGCCCAGCCCCTCCTCGCTGTACTCGCAGTTCCGGTACCGCTCGGTGAACGCCATGCCGCGGGTGTGGCGCAGGGTGAGCAGGACCCCGTCGGCCGCGCGCGTGCCGTTGTTGGTGAAGGTGAGGGGCGCCGGCTGGCTGTCGCCGGGCTTGAGGTTCGTCCTGAACGGAATCCGCTTCATCGACAGGTCGGGTCCGCCGATGCCGACGTGGGCGGAGAAGGACCGGAAGGTGGCGCCTTCCGCCTCGGCGGTGACCTCGATGGTCCCCGCGTCGCCGTCCTTGCTGCCCTTCGCCGCGGTGAGTTCGAGGTCGGCGACGGTGCTCAGGCCGGGGAAGATGCCCCAGTCGTGGCAGACGGCGGTCGTCCCGGTGGTCTCGCAGTCCGCGCTGCCTTCCTCGCTGAACGACACATCCGCGACCCCGGCGATCCCGCTGAGGTCGAAGCGGACGGTGTACTCCTCGCCGAAGGTCCCGTTCTCCTCGTCCTCGGACGGGTTGTTGACCGTGAATCCGAGGGTCGCCTTCTGCGGGGTGCCCGTGGCCGGGTACGGGTGCAGGGCGGTGTCGGCGGGGCCTCCGAGGGTGAACTCGGGGGCCGCGGCCCGGGCCGGGGTGTTCAGGGCGAGAGCACCGGCGGCCAGAAGGCCGGCTGCGGCGAAACCTCCGGTGACGCGACGGAGAGCTGCTCTCGGGGGCGTGCTTCTCATCTCGGGCCCTTGTGGTCGTCGGGAGCTGTGTGACCGCTGTGACAGCGGCATGCATACGACCACGGGCGAGCCGGGATGGTTGCGCGCGTTCAGATCACGAATCGGGTACGCCGTCGGGCGTGACCGACCTCACATCGGAATGTCATCGGCCGGGGACAACTATCCGGACTCCTCGCAGGTCATCCATGCGGAACACCGGTCACACCGCTGCGCGGTCGCACCGGCTACAGCGTGAGGGGCTGCACTCGGAGGGGGGTGCAGCCCCTTCTGCTGTCCGGTCCCGGCCACCTACTCCGTCTCCGTGGCCTTCTTCGGCGGCACCGTGGGCATTCCCAGGAACGGCAGCCTCAGCGCGCCGAACGCCTCCTTCGGGACGGCCGGCGCCTGCGGCTCGACCGCCGCCAGCCGCTCGTACGCCTCACCAGGGGCCGGGCGCAGGTCCTGCTCGCCCTTGTTGGGCCAGAAGGACATGGCCCGCTCCGCCTGCGCGGTGATCGTCAGCGACGGGTTGACGCCGAGGTTGGCGGAGACCGCGGAACCGTCGACGACCGAGATGCCCGGGTGGCCGAACAGCCGGTGGTACGGGTCGATGACCCCCTCGTCGGCAGTCGCGCCGATCGGGCAGCCGCCGAGGAAGTGCGCGGTGAGCGGGGTGCCCATCAGCTCACCGATGTTGGAGCCGGCGAAGCCGTTGATCTCCTCGGCGAGCAGTGTCGCGCTCTGCGTCGCCTCGGCGATCTGCGTCGGGTTGGGCGCGCCGTGCCCCTGGCGGGCGGTGAGCAGTCCCTTCCCGATGCCGCGGGGCTTGCGGTACGCGGTCAGGGAGTTGTCCAGCGACTGCATGACGAGCCCGATGATGGTCCGCTCCGACCAGCGCCGGTTGGAGAGCGAACGCACGGCGAGCGTCGGGTGCTTGGCCATGCTGCCGATCCAGCTCAGCACCCGGTGGGTGCCGTACGGGACCTGGAGGATGGTCATGCCGCCCATGGCGTTGGATCCCTTGCCGTAGCGGACCGGTTCGATGTGGGTGTTCTCGTCGGGGTGGATCGACGAGGTGATGGCGACGCCCTTGGTGAAGTCGGCCTTGGTGCCGTGCTTCCTGCGGTAGCGGCGGTCCGAGGTCTGCGCGCCGACGAGGCCTTCGGAGTTGGTCCGGGTCAGCTCGCCGAGCCGGGCCGAGAGCCGGGGCAGCAGTCCCCGGTCCTTCATGGTGTGCAGCAGGGTCTGGGTGCCGTACGTGCCCGCCGCCACGACCACCTTGCGTGCGCGCAGCAGGGTGGGCTTCGCCCTCTTCCGGCGGTCGGTCGGCACGGTGGCGACGTGGTAGCCGCCCTCCGGGTCCTCCGTGACCGCGACGACGGACGTCATCGGGTGGATGACCGCTCCGGCCTTCTCGGCGAGGTGGAGGTAGTTCTCGTTGAGGGTGTTCTTCGCACCGTGCCGGCAGCCGGTCATGCACTCGCCGCACTCGGTGCAGGCCTTGCGGGCCGGACCGGCGCCGCCGAAGTACGGGTCGGCGACGGTGCCGCCGGGCTTCGCCCTCGCCGTGCCGTCGGCGTCCTTGCCGTCACCGAAGAAGACACCGACCGGGGCGAGATGGAAGGTGTCGCCGACGCCCATGACCTCGGCGGTCGCCTTCAGATGGACGTCGGAGGGGGTCATCGTCGGGTTGAGCCGGACCCCGAGCATCCGCGTGGCCTGGTCGTAGTACGGCTTCAGCTCGTCCTGCCAGTCGGTGATGTGCGCCCACTGCCGGTCCTGGAAGAACGGCGCCGGGGGCACGTACAGCGTGTTGGCGTAGTTGAGCGAGCCGCCGCCGACGCCCGCACCGGCCAGCACCATCACCTTGCCGAGCAGATGCACGCGCTGGATGCCGAAGAGGCCGAGGGCGGGGGCCCAGAGGTAGTTCTTCAGGTCCCACGAGTTCTTGGGCAGGGTGCCGGGCGTGAAGCGGCGGCCCGCCTCCAGGACGCCGACCCGGTATCCCTTCTCGGACAGCCGAAGCGCCGAGACCGCGCCGCCGAAGCCCGAACCGACGATCAGGACGTCGTAGTCGTACGCGGCGTCGTCATCGGCTCCTTCCGGGTCCACGGGCTGTTTCCGGGCAGGGCTGACCTGGGACATGGCTCTCCTCGGTACGAAAAGGACAGAAGTGGCGCGGGCGATCAGCGCAGGCGGAACGCCTTCATCGCCTTCAGGCTGCGGCTCATGAACGCCGCGTACTTCTCGTCGTCCATCCCGAAGGACGGGGCGAGCGGGATCAGCCGCTGCTGGGCGACGGTCTGGGCCTCGGTGTACTTGAGGATGCCCTCGGAGCCGTGCCGGCGGCCGAGGCCGGATTCCTTCATTCCGCCCATCGGGGACTGCACGCTGCCGTACGCGGGGGCGTAGCCCTCGTTGATGTTGACCGTGCCGGTGCGCAGCCGGGCGGCGACCTGGTGGCCGCGCCGGCCGTCCTTGGTCCAGACGCTCGAGTTGAGTCCGTACGGGGTGCCGTTGGCCAGGGCGACGACCTCGTCCTCGTCGCTGAAGCGGTAGATCGAGACGACCGGCCCGAAGGTCTCCTCGTTGCAGACGGCCATCGGGGCCTCGACGCCGTCGAGAATGGTCGGCTCGTAGAACAGCGGGCCGATGTCGGGGCGGGCGACGCCGCCGGCGACGAGCTTGGCGCCCTTCTCGACGGCCTCCGCGACGTGCCGGCTGACGGTCTCCAGCTGGCGCTCGCCGACGAGCGAGCCCATGTCGGCGCCGTACGCGAGGGAGTTGCCGAGCCGCATCGCCTTCGTACGGGCGGCGAACCGGGCCACGAAGTCGTCGGCGATCGACTCGTGGACGTACAGCCGCTCGATGGAGATGCAGAGCTGGCCGGCGGAGGAGAAGCAGGCGCGGACGGCGCCGGCGGCGGCCTTCTCCACGTCGGCGTCCTTCAGGACCAGCATGGCGTTCTTGCCGCCGAGCTCCAGCGAGACGCCGACGAGCCGGGCCGCGGCACCCTGGGCGACCTCGCGGCCGGTGCGGGTGGAACCGGTGAACGAGACGTAGTCGGCGTGCTTGACGACCTCGGGGCCGACGACGGGGCCGTCCCCGAGCACGACCTGGAAGACCTCGGCCGGGAGTCCGGCCTCGATGAGCAGGTCACGGGCCCACAGCGCGGTCAGCGCGGTCTCCGTGTCCGGCTTCATCACCACGGCGTTGCCGGAGACGAACGCGGGCAGCGCGTCACCGACGGACAACTCGAACGGGTAGTTCCACGGCGCGATCTGGCCGATGACCCCGCGGGGCTGGCGCAGCTCGGTGACCTTGGTGAGGGTCGGTACGACACCGGTGTGCCGCTTCGGCTTCAGATACGCGCCGGCCTTGCGGCCGTAGTGCCGGGCGGCGACGGCGACCGCCTGCACCTCCTCGTGGGCGTGCAGCCGGGCCTTGCCGGTCTCCAGCTGAATGAGGTCGAGGACCTCCGACTGACGGTCCAGGACGAGGTCGTGGAAGCGCAGCAGCACGGCGGCCCTGGCCCGGACGGACGTCGCGGCCCAGGCGGGCTGCGCGGCGCGGGCGCGCTCGTAGGCGGTGGCCACGTCCTCGGGGGTGGACTCGGGCAGGTCGGCCAGCTTCTCGCCGGTGAAGGGGGTGTGGTTGGCCGTACGGCCGGAGCCGACGACGCCACGGGTCAGCTGGGCGATCACCTCGGGCGTCACGACATCGGCGGCCGTGCGCACGCCCGCGGGCGCGGCGGCCACCGGGTTGGTGCCGACAACCGCGGCGGTGGTGGGCGTGGAGGCCTGCGAGTCCGTCATGAGGGCGAGAGTACGTCGAGCCGAAGCCTTTGGGTACCCGTGGGTAACAGCTTTTCACACTCCCCACAACAGCCCTGTGCGGCCCCCCACCAACCGAGCCAGTGATCACTGGCTGAATAACCGCTGATCAGGGGGTATCTCCGTCCGCATCACCGACCGGGAAGCCCCCGCCGGAGCCGGTCGGAGCCGTGCGGGGTCAGTTGGAGTCGGCCGGCGCGCGCCAGCTGCGCAGCATCGTGTTGAACCGGTCCCGGGTGATGTCCCAGTCCTCCTCCGGCCCCGTCATGTACAGCGCGTACTCCGGGCCGCCCTCCTTCGCGTAGTACATCTGGTCGATGGCATGGCGCGGCTCGCCGGGCTTCTCGGTCCAGGTGAACTCCCAGATGGCTCCGGGGCAGTCGCGGTAGACGTTGCTGTTCATCTCCAGGTTCCGGTAGTCCGGCAGCCGCTCGCGCAGGTTCGTCTCCATGTCCTGCATGTGCGTGTACGAGTCCTCGAAGTCGGGCGCCGGGTCGACGCTGACGCGGAGGTAGTGCACACCGTCGTCCGGGGTGTAGTCGATGTTGGTGCCGTTCACCTGCCGCTCCCAGCCGATCGGCATGAGGATGCTGAACCCGGAGGGGTCCTCCACCCGCCGCCAGCCGTCCGGCACGCCCGCCTTCGCCGGGTCCGGCGAGGGTGTCGGGGTGGGCGTGGGGGTGGGTGTGGCCTTGCCCGGCCCCGGCGACCGGGTGCCGTGCGACGCCGTGCCACCGGTGCCGGATTCCGCGTCCGTGCGGTTCGCGTACAGCATCGCGGCGATACCCGCGCCGCCGCCCACCAGGGCCGCCAGCGCGATGACCACGACCGTCGTACGCCACCGGCCTCGGCTGCGCCGGATGGCCGGTGCGGAGGCCGGGGCCGGAAGGGGACCGGGGTAGGGAAGCTGGGCCGTGCCGCCGTTCACCGCCCCGCCGCCGGAGGTGCCGTCGGCGCCCATGGAACGCAGCACCTCCTCGGGGACCCGCTGCGTGGGGACGTACGCCTGGGCCGACCGGGGCTCGCGCCCCTCCATGGCCTCCAGCAGCATCCGTTCGGCCTCCGCGGCCGAGGGCCGGTCCTCGGGTTCCTTGCGGAGCAGCGCCGTGATGACGGGGGCGAGCGCCCCGGCCCGTGCGGGCGTCGGCGGGTCCTCGGTGACGACGGCCTGCATCGTGGATATCGGGGAGGTGCGGCGGAACGGCGAGCGCCCCTCGACCGCGGTGTACAGCGTGGCGCCCAGCGACCACAGGTCGGAGGCGGGGCCCGGGTCGCCGCCGCGGACCCGCTCGGGTGCCAGATAGTCGATGGAGCCGACCAGTTCACCGGTCCTGGTGATGGTCGAGTCGCCCTCTATCGCCGCGATCCCGAAGTCGGTCAGCAGCACCCGGCCGTCCCGCGCGAGCAGGACGTTGCCCGGCTTCACATCGCGGTGCAGCACCCCGGCACTGTGTGCGGCGCGCAGGGCGCCCAGCACGTGGAGCCCGATCCGGGCGGCCTCGCGCGGCTCGATCTCGCCGGACTCCTTGGTCTGGTCGGCGAGTGACGGACCGTCGACGTACTGCATGACGATCCACGGCCGGTTGTCGTACTCGATCACGTCATGGACGGTGACCACACCGGGATGCGTGATGCGGGCGGCGGCGCGGGCCTCCTTCTGGGTGCGCGCGTGCAGCACGACCCGGTCCGCCTCCGCGACGTACAGCCCGGCGGTCAGCTCCTTGACGGCGACGGTGCGGTGCAGCACCTCGTCATGAGCGCGCCAGACCTTGCCCATGCCGCCGCGTCCCAGGACTTCGCCGAGCCGGTACCTCCCGGCCAGCACCAGTCCCGCTTCCGTGCCCTGTGATCGATCCACGTGTCCCCGCCCCGTTCCTTCGGATGACAGGTTACGGAGGGGAGGTACGACCACGGAACCTCGCACCGCTCACGAGATCTCACTGTGATGCTTGTCGCTCTGCCGGACCGCCCGCCGCCGGACCGTTTCACTTCACTGCGTCACGCGGTAGGAGAGGCTGGCCTGTTGGTAGATCTCGGTCACCTTGTCGCGCTGATCCTCCGGGCCGATGACCTGGAGAACGTGGTAGCGGCCCTCGACGACCATCACCAGATTGCGGACGTAGACCTCACGCCCACCGGCGTCCCGCCAGGTGAACTGGCCCTCCGCCATGGCCTGCCGGCCGACGTCGATCCGGCGGAGCCCGCTCGCCGACGCCCAGCTGGATTCGCGGAACGGCATCAACTCCGGCTCCTTGTCCCGCTGGTAGTCGAGCGGGTCGGCGCCGTTGGCCTTCACGGTGTCGCGGCCGGGGACGACGAGGAGGCTGAAGCCGTCGCTTCCGTACCGGATCTGACGGTCCGTGTTGGCGGGGCTGCGCTGCCAGCCCTTGGGCGTCCCGACCTCGAAGCCCTCGGCGTCCTTGCGCAGGGTGTAGCCGGGTGCGAGTGCGACGGCGGAGCGGCTGGTCTGCGGCTGCTGTGCGCCGGAGGAGCCCGGAGGTGACGGCTCCCCGGAGTCCTGGGAGCCGCCCTGGGGCGCTCCGGACTCGGTACGGGAGGGGGCGGGGCCGGCCCCGGACTCCGTACCGGACTTGGGCATGAACATCACGGCGTACGCGACCGCCGCGGCCAGGACCAGCAGGATCAGGACGAGCAGCAGCCGGCCGAGCCGGCGCGGTGCGTGCCCCTCCTGCTGCGGGCGCGGCGGGGTGCGCAGCGCCTTCGGCCCCTTGGGCTCGCGCGGCGGCCTGGGGTTCCTGGGCTCGCGCGGCTGAAGCGTGGCCCGCTCCGCGGGTTCCAGCCGTTCCTTGGTCTGGCGGTGCCGGCCGTGCGCCGCCCCGCCCCGGCGGCCGCGGCGCTTGCGTACGAGCTCTCCGCGGCGGCGTACGACGGGCAGCCGGGTGGCGTCGGCGGAGGGCAGCGTCACGACGTCGAGACCGGCCTCCGGCTCGGGCGCCGACCGCACGAGGGAGCGCAGCCAGCCGCGCAGTTCCTCGAAGTCCGGGCGCTCGGTGGGGTCCTGCCGCAGCAGTGACTCGACGACGGGCCGCAGCGGCCCGCACTCCTCGGCGAAGGCGGGCGGTTCGCCGCAGACCATCTGGACGAGCTCGGCGGCGTTCTCCTCCGGATACGGGGCGTGGCCCTGTACGGCGCGGTAGAGCAGGGCGCCCAGCGCCCAGAGGTCGGTGGAGGGGCCGATGGGCGGTGCCAGCTGCCAGTTCTCGTGGACCGGACCGGCCTGCTCGGGCGCCCAGCGCTCGGTGACCGCGCCGACGACGGCGATCCGGGCCTGCCGGGCGCGCTCGGCGGCGAGGGTGGTGGCGGGGCCGCGGTAGGCGGACGAGTCACGGCCTCCGGCGACGATCTCGTCCCAGCGGCCCGGGGCGGTCTCGCGGGCAGCCTCGCCGGTGGGGGCCGGCAGTTGCGGGCGTACGGCCGGGGTGGCGCCCAGACGCCGGGAGTCGGCGCGCAGGGCGTCCTCGTTGGAGCCGCCGGCGGGCACCGGGCGACCGCGGCCGGGGCCGTCGTCCCAGGAACCGGTGAGATGGAGCCGCCGGGGCGGCGCCTGGCCGTCGTCGCCGCCGAGGTCACCGCGGCCGAAGCCGTCGCCCTCGTCGTCGCCCTCGTCGTCGTACGGGTCCTCGTCGTCGTACAGGTCATGGGGGTCGTACGGGGCCGGGGTGCCGGGCCGGCCGAGAGGCTGCGGCGGGTGGGCGGGCCGCGGGACCGGAAGGGTGCCGGTGTCCTGCGCCTCGTCCGTACCGGCCCGGCGCTCCTCCTCGCTGAGCCGGGCGGCGGCGCGGGCGCCCGCACGGTACGCGGCGATGGCCCCCGCCCGCGCGGCCCGCGCCTGGGCGCCGCCCGCCTCGGAGGCGGGGACGGGCACGGTGGCGGGCGGCGGGCGGCGCACGGCCTCCAGCTCACCGGCTCCGTGCGGCTGCACCGGAGTGGCCCCGGGCCCCGACTCGATGGCCGCGGGCCCCCGGGAACCGGGCACCTCGGGCGAGCCGTACGGATCGGCGCCCTCGGGCTCGGGCGGGACGTACGGGCCCGTGGGGCCGGACTCGACCGCGGGGCTGCCGTACACGCCCTCGGCCTCGCCGTCGTCGTCGGCGCGCGGCACCGGAACGTACCCGCAGAGCGCCTCCTCCGCCGCCCCGGCCGCCAGGCCGGTCAGCACGACGCGTCCGTCGTCGCAGATGAGCACCGTGCGCACGGTGATGTTGCGGTGGGTCCAGCCGTGCGCGTGCAGGACGCGCAGCGCGGTCAGGACGTCGGAGCCGATCTCGGCGGCCCGGAACGGATTGAGCGGGTGTTCCGCGAGCAGGGCCGCCAGCGGCCGGGCCGCGACCAGTTCGCTCACGATCCAGAGCGAACCGTCCTCGGCGAACACGTCGAACACCTGGTCAAGGCGCGGGTGGTCGGGCACCTGGGCCGCCGCCTGGGCGGCCTCGATGGCCCGCCGGACCGCCGGATCGGTGGACCGCCGCACCGTGCGCCCGCTCGTCCGCCGCGCGGCCGTGGGCAGCCCCTCCGCGTCGAGCACCTCGGCGTCCACGACCTCGGGCAACGGCACCTGACGGACCAGTACCTCCTGGCCGCTGTAGGTGTCGAACGCCCGGGTCTCGACCAGTTCGTACTCGTCGGACGGAGGCAGCGGAAGGCGGTAGCGGTCGGCAAGTACCCGACCCGCATAGTCGTCCACGACGCCTCCCCAGAGCGCGCTGTCCCCCGGTCACGTAGACCGCACGAAACCGCCAATTGCAGTCACTTACTGTGCAATTGACTTGTGATTTCGGCTGCGTACGGTCTTCGAGCTCTCACAATACGTGGCTGGAGGCGGCCGCGCGGCAGGGTCGGCGCAACCCGGCCGGACGGCTTGCCTCAGCCGAGCGGCTTGAACGTGTCGAACGCCGTCTTGCGCAGCGTCCGGCACTCCTTGCTGTCCCACGCGTCGGCCTTGCAACTGATCATGATCGCGTAGCCGTGACCGCTGTCGACCTTGAAGCCCCGGTTGATCACCCGGACCCGCTGGCCCTGCTGCGTACGCTCGAACTGCCAGTCGGCGACGGTCGGGTAGCCCTTGTACTGGACCTCGTTTATGCCGAGGTGGTGGTAGTTGTTGCTGGTGGCCGCGACGGCGGCCCTGGCGGCTCTCCACGCCCCGGCGGCGTCGCCGCCCGGCGAGCCGGTGTAGTCGACCTGGATGCGGGGGAAGCCGCCGCTGACGTTGTATATGGCGCCGGAGTTGTCGCCTGCCGTCTTGTCGAAGCGGAAGTTCTCGGGCATCGCCATGGAGAAGTGGAACTGCTTGTTCTCGACCGTCCGGAATCCGGCGGGCACGGCGTCGGCCGACTTCTCGTCCTTCGCGTCGTCCGACCCCTTGTCCGAGTCGTCGTCCGCGCCCTGGCCGCCGTTGCCCTTCGCATCCTCGCCCTGGCCCTGGCCCTGCTCCTTGCCGCTGCCCTGCTCCGTGTCGCCGGAGCCGCCGGAGCCGCTGCCCGCGGAGGTGCCGGCCGAGGCGGACGTGCCGTCCTTGGTGCCGCCCGCGTTGTCGGAGCCCTTGTCGTCCCCGCCGAGCGTGAGCGCGAGGACCGTGCCGAGCACCGCGAGCGCGATGACGGCCGCGATGATCGCCAGCGTGCGGCGCGGCACCACGTCCGTGAGGGACGCGCGGGGCGGGGTGACCGGCGAGGTGGCAGGGCGCGGCGGCGGTACGGCCCCCGAGGGGGAGGCCGTGGCCGTCGCGGGAGCCGTGGCCGGCCGGGCCGGAACGGAGGCCGCTGCGACCGCACCGGCACCGGCTGCCGCCTTCGCGTTCCGCGTCGAGCGCAGCGCCCCGCGCAGCCGGTCCCGTGCCCCTTCGCCCGTCTCACCGGACTTCTGCGCCGCCTTGGGCGGGGCATCGGCCACGTTCTTGGGGAGGGCCATCACCTGGGTGGCGTCGGCCGGCGGCGGCACCGGAAGCTCCGGCTCCTCCGGGGCGTTGATGACGTCGTTGAGCAGGGCGCGCGCGCCCGCGTCGTCGAGCCGCTGCTCGGGGTCCCGGGCGAGCAACCCGTAGATGACCTCTTCCAGCGGGCCCGCGTTCTTCGGCGGGTCGAGCGGCTCGGTCATCACGGCGGTCAGGGTCGCGATCGCGGACCCCTTGTCGTACGGCGGGCAGCCCTCCACGCTCGCGTAGAGCAGTCCGCCGAGCGACCACAGGTCGGCCGGCGGTCCCGGCTTGTGCCCGCGGGCCCGCTCCGGCGAGATGTACGAGGGTGCGCCGACGAGCATGCCGGTGGAGGTGACCGACGGGTCGCCCTCGACCTGGGCGATGCCGAAGTCGGTCAGCACGACCCGGCCGTCCTCGGAGATCAGCACGTTGGACGGCTTCACGTCGCGGTGCAGGATGCCCTCGCGGTGCGCGGAGCGCAGCACGTCGAGGATGGCGAGGCCGACCTCGGCCGCCCGCTTCGGCGTCAGGACGCCGTCCTCGCGCACCGCCTCGGCCAGCGACTTGCCCTCGATGAGTTCCATGACGATCCACGGCCGGTCGTCCTCGTCGACCACGTCGTAGACGGTGACCGCGCCGTTGTTGCGGATCCGGGCGATCGCCTTGGCCTCGCGCAGCGTGCGCGTGATGAGCCGGCGCTTCTCGTCGTCGTCGATCGCCGTGGGGAACCGCAGTTCCTTGACCGCGACCGTGCGGCCCAGCGTCTCGTCGACGGCGCGGTGGACCGTGCCCATTCCGCCCCGGCCGAGCACCTCTCCGAGCCGGTACCGCCCCGCGAGAAGACGTCCGTCCTTGTCCCGTTGGGGCCCCCGTGCCTGCTCCGCCTCCGACATGCGTCCCCTCTGCGATCAACCCGCCCTGGCAGAGCGTTCATTGTCCCTCACCCCGGGACCGGTCCTGGTGCCGGGTCCGGGGACCGTCATCACGTGGCCGGCGGAAGGGATTTCCTGCCGGGCCCGTACGCGTGGCGCTGCCGCGCCATGGCCGCGCCCCCCACCGTTCCCTGCCCAGGGAACCACATCTCATCCGGACACCTTCCTGCCTACCACGGCCCGTCGTCCGGAGCGATGACCCGAACCGTCGCATTCCGCGCCTGTCCTGACGTACCGCCCCAAAGACCGGCCGCGGGGCGCCACCGGCCCCTGCGAACCCACGCCGTGCGCACCGAAGTTCCGGGGCCCCACACCCCTGCCCCGCCCGGCGGAGGCGGGCGGCGGAGGCGGCCGGCGGGCTGCGGGCTGCGGGGCTCCGGGCGAACAGGCCCTAAATGGGCACGATGTCCGGCGCCCCCAGCCGCGCCGCGTCCGCCGTCAGGTCGTCGGGCTGGCGCTGCGACTCCCGTTCCGCCTCCACCCGCTTCTCGTAGTGCGCGACCTCGCGATCGATCCGGCCCTGGTCCCAGCCGAGCACCCGCGCCATCAGCTCCGCGCACAGCCGGGCGGAGCGCGTACCCCGGTCGAAGGTCTCGATGGAGATCCGGGTGCGCCGGGTCAGTACGTCGTCGAGGTGGCGGGCCCCCTCGTGCGAGGCCGCGTACACGATCTCGGCCTTCAGGTAGTCGTCGGCGGACGGCAGCGGTTCGCCCATCACCGGATCGGCGACGATCAGCTCCAGGATCTCCTCGGTCATGGAGCCGTACCGGTTCAGCAGATGCTCCACCCGGGCGACATGGAGGCCGGTCCGGGCGGCGATCCTGGCCCGCGCGTTCCACAGGGCGCGGTAGCCCTCGGCGCCCAGCAGCGGAATGTCCTCCGTGACACATTCGGCCACCCGCTGGTCCAAGGCGTGCACGGCCTCGTCGACGGCGTCCTTGGCCATCACCCGGTACGTCGTGTACTTCCCGCCCGCGACGACCACGAGGCCCGGCAGCGGATGCGCCACCGTGTGCTCGCGCGAGAGCTTGCTGGTCGCGTCCGACTCACCGGCCAGCAGCGGGCGCAGACCCGCGTAGACGCCCTCGACGTCATCCCTGGTCAGCGGGGTGGACAGCACCGAGTTGACGTGTTCGAGGAGATAGTCGATGTCCGCGCTGGACGCCGCCGGATGCGCCTTGTCCAGGTCCCAGTCGGTGTCCGTCGTCCCGACGATCCAGTGCCGTCCCCACGGAATGACGAAGAGGACCGACTTCTCGGTGCGCAGGATCAGGCCCGTGGAGGAGTGGATGCGGTCCTTGGGGACGACCAGGTGGATGCCCTTGGACGCCCGTACGTGGAACTGGCCGCGCTCGCCGATCAGCGCCTGGGTGTCATCCGTCCAGACGCCGGTGGCGTTGACCACCTGTTTGGCCCTGACCTCGTACGTATCGCCTGCCTCGACGTCCTCCACCCGGGCGCCGACGACGCGCTCGCCCTCCCGGAGGAAGCCGATCACCCGCGCCCGGTTCGCCACCTGCGCGCCGTACCCGGCGGCGGTGCGCACCAGCGTCGCCACATAGCGGGCGTCGTCCATCTGGGCGTCGTAGTACTGCAGGGCCCCCACCAGGGCGTCGCGCTTCAGCGCCGGCGCGACCCGCAGGGCCTGGCGGCGGGAGAGGTGCCGGTGCACGGGGAGCCCGCGGCCGTGCCCGGACGACACCGACATCGCGTCGTACAGCGCGACGCCCGAACCGGCGTACAGCCGCTCCCAGCCCTTGTGCTGCAACGGATAGAGGAAGGGCACCGGCTTCACCAGGTGCGGGGCGAGGCGCTCCAGCAGCAGCCCGCGCTCCTTCAGTGCCTCGCGGACGAGCGCGAAGTCGAGCATCTCCAGATAGCGCAGCCCGCCGTGGATCAGCTTGCTCGACCTGCTCGACGTGCCGGACGCCCAGTCGCGCGCCTCGACCAGCCCGGTCGAGAGCCCTCTCGTCACCGCGTCGAGCGCCGTCCCGGCGCCGACCACGCCCGCCCCCACGACCAGCACGTCCAGTTCGCGCTCGGCCATCGCGGCGAGCGCCTCGGCGCGCTCCGCGGGTCCCAGTGTCGCTGTCCTCACTGCTGCCTCCCGGTAGATCGGGGTGGTACGGCACGGGGGATGCGGTCCGACCGCGGGGTCGGATGCCCGTGCCCACCTCTCGATTCTGTCCGCGCTCCGCGACTTCAGCCACCGCCTGTGGACAACACCCGGACGACGGGGGCCGCACAATGCGACATATAGGTCATATTTACGCTTAGTCTGACATTGCGCTGTCCCCAGCGGTTGCGCTTTCTGTCCTCATGGTCTTAGGGAAGGACGGCCACCCACGTGCCTGCAGACCTCGCCGTCATCGGACTCGGTCACCTCGGCCTGCCCCTCGCCCAAGCCGCCGTCTCAGCCGGTATCCAGACCATCGGCTACGACACCGACCCCCGGGCCTTCGCGGAACTCTCCGCGGGCCGCACCCCCGTCGAGGGATCGCTCACCGCGTCCGACATCCGCCGGATGCTCTCCGGGGGTTTCCGCCTCACCACCAACCAGGCCGAGCTGGGCCGGGTCCGTACCGCCGTGATCTGCGCGCCCACCCCCCTGGGCCCCGACCGCACCCTCGACCTCACCGGCGTGGGCGACGCGGCCCGCGCCCTGGCCGCCCGGCTGCGCCCGCACACCACCGTGCTGCTGGAATCGTCCGTCCCCCCGGGCACCACCGAGAACTTCCTGCTCCCCCTCCTCGAAGAGGGCTCCGGACTGCGCGGCGGACGCGACTTCCACCTCGCCCACTCCCCCAGCCGCCTCGACCCCGGCAACCGCACCCACGTCTACGCCAACACCCCCAAGGTCATCGGCGGCCTGACGCCCGCCTGCACCGAATCGGCCGCCGCCTTCTACAGCCGGCTCACCGACAAGGTCGTCCGCGCCCGCGGCCCGCGCGAGGCCGAGATGACGAAGGTGCTGGAGACCAACTTCCGGCACGTCAACATCGCCCTGGTCAACGAGATGGCCGTGCTCTGCCACGACCTCGGCGTCGACCTGTGGGACGTCATCCGGTGCGCCGAGACCAAACCCTTCGGCTTCCAGCCCTTCCGCCCCGGCCCCGGCGTGGGCGGCCACGGCGTTCCGGTCGACCCGGGCTACCTCCCGTACAACAGCCGCACCCCCGGCCACCCCCTGCGGATGGTCTCGCTCGCGCAGGAGATCAACGACCGGATGCCGCAGTACGTGATCCAGCGCTGCGCCACCCTCCTCAACGAGCACGGCAAGTCCGTCCGCGGCGCCCGGGTCCTCCTCCTCGGCGTCACCTACAAGCCCGACCTCGCCGACCAGGAGGCCTCCCCCGCCCGCGAGATCGCCACCCGGCTGATGGACATGGGAGCCCAGATCGGCTACCACGATCCGCACGTCCTGGACTGGCGCGTACGCGAACTTCCGGTCCCCCGCGCCGATTCGCTGTACGAAGCGGCCTCCAGCGCCGATCTGACGGTGCTGCTCCAGCACCACCGCACGTACGACCTCCAGGGCCTGGCGGTGAAGGCACAACTCCTGCTCGACACCCGCGGCGCGACCCCGGCAGGGGCCGCGCACCGGCTCTGATCGCAGTCCCCCCAAGGATTTTTGTGGGCCGATGTCGGAGCCGACTGCTAGCCTGCGGCGTCACGCATCGCACACTCGTGCGCCACAGTCCCAGGGGGAACCCAACATGAGCACGCCCGTACCACCGCCGAACCAGCCGTACGACGCCCAGCCCCAGGCCGGCAACCCGTACGCCGGCCAGCCCGGCCAGCCCCAGCCCGGCCAGCCCCAGCCCGGTGCCCCGTTCCCGGGCCAGCAGCCCGTCGGCGCTCCGTACGGCGGAGGCGCACCCTTCGGCGGCGGCGCACCGTTCGCTCCGGTGGCACCGGCGCGCAGCAACGTGGGTCTCGGCATCCTCGTCGCGCTCGTCGCGGCACTCGTCGCGGCGGGTATCTACGGCGCGATCATCGGCGCCACGGAGCACGAGATCGGCTACGCGGCCGTGGGTGTCGGCGCCCTCGTCGGCTTCGCCGCCGGCAAGCTCGGCGGCCGCAACCCCGCCCTGCCGGTCATCAGTGGTGTCTTCGCACTGCTCGGCGTGTATCTCGGCCAGCTGCTCGGTGCGGCGATCCTCCTCAGCGACATCGTCCCGCTCTCGGTCTCCGAGATCTTCTTCGATCACTTCAGCGACCTGAGCCAGGCGTGGAAGGAAGAGATCGACTTCCTCGGCGTCGTCTTCTTCGTGGTCGCCGCAGTGGTGGCGTTCTCCACGGCCAAGAAGACGTCCGACTAGTCACGGACCGCACCCGAAACACCGGAGGGCCCGGACCGCGATCGCGGTCCGGGCCCTCCCGTCATGCTCGGAGCACTCAGCGGCGGTGCTGCGAGTCCGCCACCGTGACCTCGACGCGCTGGAACTCCTTGAGGTCGCTGTACCCCGTCGTCGCCATCGCCCGGCGCAGCGCGCCGAAGATGTTCATCGAGCCGTCGGGGGTGTGCGAAGGACCGGTGAGGACCTCCTCCGTCGTGCCGACGGAGCCCAGGTCGACCAGCTTGCCGCGCGGCACGTCCTCGTGGACGGCCTCCATGCCCCAGTGACGGCCGCGGCCCGGCGCGTCCGTCGCGCGGGCGAGCGGGGAGCCCATCATCACGGCGTCCGCACCGCAGGCGATGGCCTTCGGCAGGTCGCCGGACCAGCCCACGCCACCGTCCGCGATCACGTGCACGTACCGGCCGCCGGACTCGTCCATGTAGTCGCGACGGGCACCGGCCACATCGGCGACCGCGGTCGCCATCGGGACCTGGATGCCGAAGACGTTGCGCGTGGTGTGCGCGGCGCCGCCGCCGAAGCCGACGAGGACACCGGCAGCGCCCGTACGCATCAGGTGCAGGGCCGCGGTGTACGTGGCGCAGCCGCCGACGATCACCGGGACGTCCAGCTCGTAGATGAACTGCTTCAGGTTGAGCGGCTCGGCCGCGCCCGAGACGTGCTCGGCGGAGACCGTCGTACCGCGGATGACGAAGATGTCCACGCCCGCGTCGACGACGGCCTTGGAGAACTGGGCGGTGCGCTGCGGGGAGAGCGCGGCGGCGGTGACGACACCGGAGTCGCGCACCTCCTTGATGCGCTGCCCGATCAGCTCCTCCTGGATGGGGGCGGAGTAGATCTCCTGGAGCCGGCGGGTCGCGGACTCGACCGGCATCTCGGCGATCTCGTCCAGGAGCGGCTGCGGGTCGGCGTGCCGGGTCCACAGGCCTTCCAGGTTGAGCACGCCGAGGCCGCCGAGCTCACCGATGCGGATGGCGTGCTGCGGGGAGACGACGGAGTCCATGGGAGCGGCCAGGAACGGCAGCTCGAAGCGGTAGGCGTCGATCTGCCAGGCGATCGAGACCTCCTTCGGGTCGCGGGTCCGGCGGCTCGGGACGACGGCGATGTCGTCGAATGCGTATGCCCGGCGGCCGCGCTTGCCGCGCCCGATCTCGATCTCAGTCACGATGTGTGGCCTTTCCCTCTACGTCTGCGCTGTCCAGTATCCCCGACACGTGCGTGAGGGGCGGTTCCGGGAACCCCGGACCGCCCCTCACCTGCGCTGTCGCGTTACTTCCTGCTGTAGTTCGGTGCTTCGACCGTCATCTGGATGTCGTGCGGGTGGCTCTCCTTGAGACCCGCCGAGGTGATCCGCACGAAGCGGCCCTTGCTCTCCATCTCGTCGACGGAGGCGGCGCCCACGTACCCCATCGTCTGGCGGAGACCGCCGACGAGCTGGTGCAGCACGTTGGCCAGCGGGCCGCGGTAGGGCACCTGGCCCTCGATGCCCTCGGGGACGAGCTTGTCGTCGGAGGACACCTCGGCCTGGAAGTAGCGGTCCTTGGAGTACGAGCGGCCCTGGCCGCGGGACTGCATCGCGCCCAGCGAACCCATGCCGCGGTAGGACTTGAACTGCTTGCCGTTGATGAAGAGGAGCTCGCCCGGAGACTCCTCGCAGCCGGCGAGCAGGGAGCCCAGCATCACGCTGTCGGCACCGGCGGCGAGCGCCTTGCCGATGTCGCCGGAGTACTGCAGTCCGCCGTCGCCGATGACCGGGACGCCCGCCGCACGGGCGGCCAGCGCCGCCTCGTAGATCGCGGTGACCTGCGGGACGCCGATGCCGGCGACCACACGGGTCGTACAGATCGAACCGGGTCCGACACCCACCTTGACGCCGTCCACACCGGCGTCGACCAGGGCCTGGGCGCCGTCGCGGGTCGCGACGTTGCCGCCGATGACGTCCACGTTCACGGCCGACTTGATCTTCGCCATCCAGTTGAGGGCGTTGCTGTTGTGGCCGTGCGAGGTGTCGACGATCAGGAAGTCCACCC
The DNA here is from genome assembly GCF_036013915.1 of Streptomyces sp. NBC_00464. Lineage (NCBI taxonomy): Bacteria > Bacillati > Actinomycetota > Actinomycetes > Kitasatosporales > Streptomycetaceae > Streptomyces > Streptomyces sp. NBC_00464. The sequence goes on from NZ_CP107899.1 coordinate 2,761,124, forward strand.
CGGCCCCGGCCAGCGCCTGGGCGCGGTCCAGCGCCTCCGGGCTGGCGCCGACGGCCGCGCCGACGAGCAGCCGGCCCTCGGCGTCCTTGGCCGCGTTCGGGTACTGCTCGGCCTTCTTGAAGTCCTTGACCGTGATGAGGCCCTTGAGGATGCCCGCCTCGTCGACCAGCGGAAGCTTCTCGATCTTGTGGCGGCGCAGCAGCTCCATGGCGTCCACGCCGGAGATGCCGACCCGGCCGGTGACCAGCGGCATGGGGGTCATGACCTCGCGCACCTGGCGCGAGCGGTCCGACTCGAAGGCCATGTCGCGGTTGGTGACGATGCCGAGCAGCTTGCCCGCCGGGTCGGTGACCGGGACGCCGCTGATGCGGAACTTGGCGCAGAGCGCGTCGGCCTCGCCGAGCGTGGCGTCCGGGCTGACCGTGATCGGGTCGGTGACCATGCCGGACTCGGACCGCTTCACCAGGTCGACCTGGTTGACCTGGTCCTCGACCGAGAGATTGCGGTGCAGTACGCCGACGCCGCCCTGGCGGGCCATGGCGATGGCCATACGGGCCTCGGTCACCTTGTCCATCGCGGCGGAGAGCAGCGGGATGTTCACGCGTACGTTCCGCGAGATGAGCGTCGAGGTGTCAACCGCGTTGGGCAGCACTTCGGATGCGCCCGGCAGCAGCAGCACGTCGTCGTATGTCAGCCCGAGCGTCGCGAATTTCTCGGGCACTCCGTCGACGTTTGCAGTCATGACACCTTCCCCAAATGGCCTTGATCGGTGCGGATGTCCATGCTAACGGCCTCCGGGGGTGTCTCATTCCATGAGCAAGATCACCGGGAGGTTCTGTAGCTTCCTACGGCACGGACCGGTGTCCCGCTTCACTGTTCCGCGAGGGCCCGCAGCCGGCTGAGCGCACGGTGCTGGGCGACCCGGACGGCACCCGGCGACATGCCGAGCATCTGTCCGGTCTCCTCGGCGGTGAGCCCGACGGCGACCCGCAGGACCAGGAGTTCGCGCTGGTTCTCCGGAAGGTTGGCGAGAAGCTTCTTGGCCCAGGCGGCATCGCTGCTGAGGAGCGCCCGCTCCTCGGGCCCGAGCGAATCGTCCGGCCGCTCCGGCATCTCGTCGGAGGGCACCGCGGTCGATCCCGGGTGCCGCATCGCGGCCCGCTGGAGATCGGCCACCTTGTGGCCGGCGATGGCGAAGACGAAGGCTTCGAAGGGCCTGCCGGTGTCCTTGTACCGCGGCAGGGCCATCAGCACCGCGACACAGACCTCCTGCGCCAGGTCCTCCACGAAGTGACGGGCATCACCGGGCAGCCGGTTCAGCCGGGACCTGCAGTAGCGCAGCGCGAGGGGGTGTACATGGGCCAGCAGATCATGGGTGGCCTGCGCGTCACCTTCGACGGCACGATGCACCAGGGCACCGATCACCGTCGTTCCTTCCTCGCGCATCGAACCATGGTGCCCCGGAGCCGCATCATCCGCGGCACCGCGTCCGTAGTTGTGCACCGAAGCGTTATGAGCGGGTGCGCCGGAAGTCATGTCCTGCGCCCTCCCCTTCCGCTCGACCGAATCGTTCCCGAGGAACTCCACGCTCTCAAGGATGCGTCATCGGCCGGGAAGCGTCACATGCCGCCGGGGCGGCGGGCTGCACGGGCGGGGTACGAGCAGGTCGCGTCGGGGGAAACGACCCGGCTCCGCACCCCTCGCCCGGGGTCGCCCCGTCCGCCCGCGAGCGGACGGGGAGTGGATGTCGGCGGCCGGTCACGGCCGGCCCTCAGCGGACCAGCCCCCAGCGGAAACCGAGTGCCACCGCGTGGGCGCGGTCCGAGGCGCCGAGCTTCTTGAACAGGCGCCTGGCGTGCGTCTTCACCGTGTCCTCGGAGAGGAACAGCTCACGGCCGATCTCCGCGTTGGAGCGACCGTGGCTCATCCCTTCGAGCACCTGGATCTCACGCGCGGTGAGCGTGGGCGCCGCACCCATCTCGGCCGAGCGCAGCCGCCGCGGGGCGAGCCGCCACGTCGGATCGGCCAGTGCCTGGGTGACGGTCGCCCGGAGCTCCGCCCGGGAGGCGTCCTTGTGCAGATATCCGCGGGCCCCGGCGGCGACCGCGAGCGCGACGCCGTCCAGGTCCTCCGCGACCGTCAGCATGATGATCCGCGCCCCGGGGTCGGCGGAGAGCAGCCGCCGGACGGTCTCCACACCTCCCAGACCGGGCATGCGTACGTCCATCAGAATCAGATCCGAACGGTCGGCACCCCAGCGGCGGAGGACTTCCTCCCCGTTGGCCGCCGTCGTCACACGCTCGACGCCGGGCACGGTCGCGACCGCGCGACGGAGCGCTTCTCGGGCAAGCGGGGAATCGTCGCAGACGAGAACGGATGTCATGACCGCCCTCCGAAGCTGATGCGCGTCACCTTGAGCCTCCAGGCTGTTACAAGTCGTCACCTGTGCGGTTGACGCTCTCGGACACTTGCCCGATCGCTTTCTCTGCCAACCGCCTCCGCACTCTCAACGATGGTCACTCGAAAGAGTTACGGGTCGGACGGCCGGGTTCGGCACTCTACGTGAGGGGTCGAGCACGGAGGAGAGCGCCACGGGGTCGTTCAGCCGTCAACCGAACCTTTCCAGGAACTTATGCCCCATTTAGCGGGTTTTCTTCCCTTTTGCTGGTGTCTGTGGATAGATTCGCAATCAGTCATATTTACATCTACTAACACCGTAGATGTACGGTCATGGGCACGGTACGACGGACGACCACGACGTTTCCGACTCAGCATGGTTTCGAGGGGACAAGCAATGGCAGATTTCTCCCGCCTTCCCGGACCCAACGCCGATCTGTGGGACTGGCAGCTGCTGGCGGCCTGCCGAGGGGTCGACAGCTCACTGTTCTTCCACCCCGAGGGGGAACGCGGAGCCGCCAGGAGCGCCCGCGAGACCTCCGCGAAAGAGGTCTGCATGCGATGCCCGGTACGCGCCGAGTGCGCAGCCCACGCGCTGGCGGTACGCGAGCCCTACGGGGTGTGGGGAGGACTGACCGAGGACGAGCGCGAGGAGCTCATGGGCCGGGCAAGGAACCGGCTGATCAGCGCGGTGGCACCGTCGTCGCCGCCCGGACACGGCTGACCCTCGCCGCACTCCACAAAGGCAGAAACGTTTCTCCACTCAGACCCCGGGCGCACGCTTCTCCTTCGGGCCGCGGGCGCACGCTCCTCGTCGCCCGGGCCCGTGGGCCCGCGGAGGCCGCTCAGCGGGCGGCCGCCAGCGACAGCTGGTCCAGGGTGGCCGCCACGGCCGGAACCTGCGCCAGGTCGGGCAGGGTCAGCGCAACGATCTCGCGCTCGATGGCCGGCTCCACGCTGACGGTCCGGGCACCCCTGGGGCGTACCGACTCGATCGCCAGCGCCGGCAGGACGGCCACCCCGAGACCCGCGCCGACCAGGCCGATCACCGCCGGGTAGTCATCCGTGGCGAAGTCGATCCGCGGGGTGAAGCCGGACGCCTCGCAGACCTCCACCAGCTGCCGGCGACAGCGCGGGCAGCCGGCGATCCACGGTTCGCCGGCGAGTTCGCCGATGCCCACCTCGGCCCGGTCCGCGAGCGCGTGGCCCTCGGGAACCAGACCGATCAGCCGGTCGGTCAGCAGCGGGCGCACCACCAGGTCGTCCCACTCGGCGCCCGGTGTGCCGTAGCGGAAGGCCAGCGCGATGTCGCAGTCGCCGTCGCGCAGCATCTCCACCGAGCGGGGCGGCTCGGCCTCGACCAGGGAGACCCTGGTGCCGGGATGAGCGGCCCGGAGTGCCGCGAGAGCGCCCGGGACCAGGGTGGAGCTGCCACTGGGGAAGGAGACGAGCCGGACCCGGCCGGCCCGCAGCCCGGCGATCGCGGCGACCTCCTCCTCGGCGGCGGTGAGCCCGGCGAGGATGCCCGAGGCATGCCGTACGAGCGCCTCACCGGCCTGCGTCAGCCGCATCTCGCGTCCCGTGCGGATGAGGAGCGTGGTGCCCGCCGAGGCCTCCAGCGCCTTCATCTGCTGGCTCACGGCGGGCTGGGTGCAGCCCAGCTCGCGGGCGGCGGCGGAGAAGGAGCCGGTACCGGCCACGGCGCGCAGGACTCGGAGATGACGGGCTTCGATCACCCTTTGAATATAAGGGAATCTTGGGTCGGTCGCGAATTTCCGGCGTGCAGCTTTGGGTCGGGAGTGGTTAGCGTGCAGCCATGAACGCGATGACCGTGCTGACCGTGAACACGGGCCGCCCCGTGGCAGTGGACTACACCGACTCCCCGGGCGGCGTGACCGGGATCGACAAGCACCCCGTCGAGGGGCTTGTACGGGTCTGCGATCCCGGCCCCGAGGGCAGCGGCCTGGCCGGCGACGCCGTCTGCGATCTGCGCCACCACGGCGGCTCGCACCAGGCCGTGTACGCGTTCGCCCGCGAGGAACTCGACGCGTGGGAGCGGGAGCTGGGGCGCCCGCTGCCCAACGGCTGCTTCGGCGAGAACCTGACCACGAGCGGTGTGAAGGTCGGCGGCGCACTGATCGGCGAGCGCTGGCGGATCGGTGGCGAGCTGGTTCTGGAGGTCACGTCCGGCCGGATTCCGTGCCGTACGTTCGCGGGGCACGTCGGCGAGGAGCGCTGGGTCAAGCGGTTCACGCAGGCGGCCTTCCCCGGCGCGTACTTCCGGGTGCTCACGCCGGGCAGCATCCGGGCCGGCGACCCCGTCGAGATCGTGCACCGGCCGGATCACGAGGTGACGGTGGAACTGCAGTTCCGGGCCGTGACGACCCGGCGCGGGCTGCTGCCGCGGCTGCTCGCGGCAGGCGAGGCGCTGCACCCCTCGGCCTTGCGGAAGGCGCACGCGTACGTGGCACTTCAGGGGTGAGCGGGGAGCGGTGGGCGGGTCGTCCGAAGGCATCCGCGGGGCACTAACGTGCCGCGTATGACGACTGCACTGATTACGGGCGCGACCGCGGGCATCGGGGCCGCCTTCGCGCGGCGGCTCGCGGCCGAGGGGCACAACCTCGTGCTGGTGGCCCGCGACACCGACCGGCTGCGGGAACAGGCCACCGAACTCCACGACCGGCACGGTATCGAGGCCGAGGTGCTGACCGCGGACCTGTCCCGGGACGACGGGATCGCCGCGGTCGAGACCCGGCTGGCCGACCGCAAGGAGTCGGTCGATCTGCTGGTCAACAACGCCGGGTTCGGCAACAAGGGCACCTTCCTCGACGTCCCCATGGCGGACGAACTGGCGATGCTCAAGGTGCACTGCGAGGCGGTCCTGCGGCTGACCTCGGCGGCCGCGGCCGGCATGAAGGAGCGGGGCAGGGGCGGCATCGTGAACGTGGCCTCCGTGGCGGCGTTCGTGCCGCGCGGTACGTACGGTGCGTCCAAGGCGTGGGTCGTGCAGTTCACCCAGGGCGCGGCGAAGGACCTGGCAGGTTCGGGCGTGCGGCTGATGGCGCTCTGCCCCGGCTTCGTACGGACGGAGTTCCATCAGCGGGCCGGGATGGGCACGGGCAACATCCCCGGCTGGATGTGGCTCGACGCCGACAAGCTGGTGGCCACGGCCCTGGCGGACCTGGCGCGCGGCAAGTCGGTCTCGGTTCCGGACGCGCGGTACAAGGCGTTGATGGGGCTGGTGAAGGTGACGCCGCGCGGCCTGCTCGGAGGGGTTACCTCCAAGACAGGCCGCAAGTACGGACCTCAGTGAGCGGCGGGTTACCGCACGCCGCGGCCCGCGTAGGCGCCGATGTTGGGGGCGCCGGGCTTGAGACGGTTGCCGAAGTAGTCCTTGCCGCCGTTGTCGTCGATGACGGCTCCGGCGGCGAGGGCGGGCGAGCCGGCGCCGAGCCGGAAGTCGTCCCGCAGCTTCGGGTCGGCCGTGATGCCGCCGGGGTTCGGGCGCGTCATGTCGATGCCGTAGAAGGCGTTGTGGTCGAAGGAGAGCCCGGCTGTCGGGTTCTTGAACGCGTAGCCGCCGGTGCCTTCGCTGACGAAGACGTTGTTGCGGACGGACAGTTCGTGCTGGGTGGTGGCGGGGCTGCCGGCGTCGTCCTGGACGAGGTAGCCGGGGATCTGCTCCTTGTTGTGGAAGGTGTTGTTGTAGATCTCGGTGCCGAGGATCGGGCCCCAGCAGTTCTGGATCAGGCGGGCGCCGTCGTTGCGGCTGACGTTGTAGCGGGCGACCGTGCCGATGGTCTTCGCGCCGCTGTAGGGGCAGATCAGCAGGAAGCCGCCCTTGTTGTCGTGGCTGTAGTTGTACTGGAAGACGGTGTTCTGCGAGGCGCCGTCGGCGTCGAAGGACATGCCGTCGTGGGTGTTGCCGCCGCCGGAGACCTCGTTGTACTCGACGGTCGTGTCGTCGGTGTTGAACGTCCAGATGCCCGCGTTGGCGGAGGGCGAGCGGAGCTGGAATCCGTCGACCCGGTTGTGGTCGACGCGGGCGCCGCTGGTGGTGTCGAGCTTCATGCCGTCGCCGGCCAGGGACTTCAGCGTGTTGTGGTGGATACGGACGCCGGTGCTGGGAGTCCACTCCCCCGGGTAGACGTTCGGGTCCTGCTGCCCGCCGACCAGATCGCGTTTGGAGAACGTCGACTTGAAGTAGATGCCCTCGCGGTCGACGTCCTCGATGCGGTTGTGGCCGATGTCCAGGCCGTCGTACCAACTGGCCTTCGCCGTGCCCTCGACGGCGATGTGGATGGCGCTGGAGCCGGACACGGTCTTGTAGTCGCCGCCGCGTACGTCGTGGATGTAGAGGCCGCTGATGTCGAAGCCCCGGGCGACGCCGTAGTCGGTCAGGCGCAGACGGACTCCGTTGCGCTCGCTGCCGGGGTTGTCGGCGTTGGTGATCTCCAGGGCCCTGAGGTGCACGTACTGCGTGTTGGAGAGCAGGACGGTGTCGTGGGCGCCGGCTCCGTCGAGCCTGGCGCGGGCGGGGCCGTTGCCGTAGTCGGCGATGGTGAACGGGGCGCGGGCGGAGCCGGTGCCCGTGGGGGCGAGGGTGCCGGTGCAGGTGGCACCGCGCCTGAAGAGCAGCCGGTCGCCGGGCCCGTAGGGGTGCGCGTTGGCTTCGGCGAGGGTGGTCCAGGGATGCTGCCTGCTGCCGGTGGCCCCCTGGGGGGCGGCGCCGCAGTCGACGTGGAAGGTGCGGCCGGCGGATGCGGCCTGCGCGGTGCTCGGGCCCGCGAAGGTCAGACCGGCGGCGGCAGTCAGGGCCGCGAGCGCCGCGGCGGTGACGCGATGTCTCACAATTCCTCCGTACGAACAGTCAGGGTCGGGACAGGCCTGGAACGGCCGGGTCGGCATCGCCGGGAATCCTGGACTCGGATTGATCGAACGTCAATGGATAGCGTTTGAATGATCGAAACTCCCATCGTTCGATCACGTTGGTCTAGGGTCGGACACCGGCTCCGGCACCGGCCGGGCCAGGGGCCGGGCCACACACTGCGAGGGGACTGCCGCCGTGCGCGAAAGTGCTGTTGAACGTCATGACCGCCTGCTCGGACTGGTACGCGACCGGGGCTCCGCCCGGGTCTCGGACCTGGCTTCGCAGCTGGGGGTCTCACCCGTCACGGTGCGCCGGGACGTCGAGGACCTGGCCGGCCGCGGCCTGCTCGAACGGGTCCACGGTTCGGTGTCCTGGCCTCAGGACGCCGTCCCCGCCGCAGGGCCCGCCGGCCCGGGAAACGGGCTGGTGCTCGGCATGCTCGCGCCCTCCGCGACCTACTACTTCGCCGAGGTCATCAGGGGCGCCCACGAGGCCGCCGCACGGGCCGGCGCCCGGCTGATCCTGCGGATCTCCGACTACCGGCCGCAGGAGGACCAGGCCCGCACCGAGGGGCTGCTGTCCGCGGGAGCCGAGGGGCTGCTGGTCGCGCCCGGCTGGCAGCACCCGGGCGACCCGTCGGCTTTCGGTGACTGGATCAGCTCGCTGCCCGTGCCGACCGTCCTGCTGGAGCGCAGGCCCACCGCCGGATCACCCCTGGACGGCCTGGACCGGGTCTGCTCGGACCATGCGCACGGAGTACTGCTGGCCGTGCGCCACCTGGTGGACCTCGGGCACGGGGCGCCGCTGCTGATGGCCCGCGCGGACTCCCCCACCGCCCTTGCGGTGCGCTCCGGATACGCGGAGGCGCTGACCGTGCTCGGGCTGCGCGCACCGCAGGACGTGATCGATTCCGTACCGGCGGAACTGGCCCCGGAGGCGTTCGAGGAAGCCGTGCAGGCACTGCGCGAAGCGGTCCTGACGGGGGTGGCGACGGCCGCGCTGATCCACAACGACGTGGACGCGATCCAGGTGGTCCAGCGCCTGGCCGAACTGGGCGTGCGGGTGCCGGAGGACCTCGCCCTGATCGCGTACGACGACGAGGTGGCGGCGCTCGCGGACACCCCGCTCACCGCCGTGGCCCCGCCCAAGCGCGAGGTGGGCCGCCATGCGACGGAACTGCTGGTGGAGCGGCTGGGGCAGAGCTCCGACGCCCCCCGCCGGCATCTGACACTGCTCCCGCAGCTGCGGGTCAGGGACTCCTGCGGAGGGCCGCTCCCGTAGGCGGCCGCGGACGCCTCAGTAGCTTCCGTACGCAACTTTTTTGATCTTTTTTCGATCAATCGCTCTTTCGCTCTTGACTTCGGTCACGGCTGGTCCAAGGATCACGGCCAACGCCAATGTCGCCGCCTGTTCAGGAGCCTCGCTGTGAGCCGCAGTTCGAGCAGAACGTCCCTCGCCGTAGTCGGCGCCGCCACCGCCCTCGCCGTTCTCACGGCCTGTGGCGGCAGCGGAGACGACAGTTCCGCCGCCGGAAGTGACGGCAAGCCCGTCAGCATCACCTTCTGGGGCTGGACCAAGGGGTCCAAGGAAGTCGTTGACGCGTTCAACGCCTCCCACACGAACATCAAGGTGGTGTACGAGGAGATCCCGTCCGGAAACGCGGGCGGCTACGCCAAGATCTCCAACGCCGTGAAGGCGGGCAACGCCCCCGACCTCGTCTCCATCGAGTACCCGCAGCTTCCGGAGTACGTCAGCCAGGGCGCGCTCCAGGACATCGGCCAGTACTTCACCGAGGACGTCAGGAAGAAGCTGCTGCCCCAGGCGGTGGAGCTGACGACGCTCGGCGGCAAGAACTGGGCCGTCCCCTTCGACGCCTCGCCGCAGTCGTTCTACTACCGCAAGGACCTGTTCGAGAAGTACGGCGTCGAGGTCCCCAAGACCTGGGACGACTTCCGCAAGGCCGCGGAGAAGGTCAAGAAGGCCGACAAGAAGGCCCGGATCGGCACGTTCTTCCCGGACGACCCCACCACGTTCCAGGCGATGGCCTGGCAGGCCGGCGCCCAGTGGTACAAGCCCGAGGGCGACACCTGGAAGGTCGACACCACCGACGCCGCGACCAACAAGGTCACCGACTACTGGCAGGGTCTGCTCGACGACGACCTGATCCGCGCCAACGCCTCCTTCAGCCCGGAGTGGACCAACTCCCTCAAGAACGGCGGCACCGTCGGCTACCTCGGCGCGGCCTGGGGCGCGGGTGTCCTCAAGGGCACCCTGCCCGAGCAGAGCGGCAAGTGGGCCGTCGCCCCGATGCCCAGCTGGGACGGCAAGCCGGCCAGCGGCATGCTCGGCGGCTCCACCTTCGCGGTGACGAAGGACAGCAAGAAGGCCGAGGCCGCAGTCGAGTTCGCCACCTGGATGTCGACCACCCCGGAAGGCATCAAGGCCCGCATCGAGTCCGGCACGTCCAGCGCCTTCCCGGCCGCCGCTTCCCTGCGCCCGGTCGCGAAGAAGGCCTTCGACGCGGACTTCTACGGCGGCGAGGACATCTACCAGGTCTTCGAGGACGCCGCGACGTCCATCGGCCCGAACTGGAACTGGGGCCCGACGACCGGCACCACGAACACCACGATGAAGGACCAGTTCGGCAAGGTCGCAAGCGGCGGGACCACCATCAAGGAAGCGGTGAAGGCCGGGCACGACGCCACGGTCGCCGAGCTGAAGAAGCGCGGTCTGAAGGTCGAGGACGCAGGCTGATGAAGCGCGCCCGGACCTCCAGAGCCGCCGCCATCCTGCTGGGGCCCTTCTTCGTACTGTTCACGCTGGCGATGGTGCTGCCGATCGGCTACGCGGTCTGGCTCAGCCTGTTCACCGAGAAACAGTCCGGCCTGGGCTTCGGCGGCACCGAGACCGTCTTCAGCGGACTCGACAACTACACGGCGGCCCTGGGCGACCGGGCGTTCCGCGAGGGCTTCGGCGTACTCCTCGGATACTGCCTGTTCTACATCCCGCTGCTCCTCGTCGGAGCCCTCGCCCTCGCGCTGCTGCTGGACTCCACGCTGGCCCGCGCCCGCCGGTTCTTCCAGCTCGCGCTGTTCCTGCCGCACGCCGTGCCCGGCATCATCGCCGCGCTGATCTGGGTGTACCTCTACACCCCGCAGCTCAGCCCGGTGGTGAGCGCCATGGAGTCCGGAGGCATCGGCTTCGACTTCTTCTCCCCCGAGGGTGCCCTGCCCTCCATCGTCAACATCGCGCTGTGGGAGTGGCTCGGCTACAACATGGTGATCTTCTATGCCGCGTTGCAGGCCATCGACCGCTCCGTGCTCGAAGCGGCCACCGTCGACGGGGCCGGCGCCTGGCGGATCGCGATCGGCATCAAGGTCCCCCTGATCCGCGCCTCCGTCGTGATGGTCGCGCTGTTCACCGTCATCGGCTCGCTCCAGCTGTTCACCGAGCCGCTGATCCTCAACAAGGGGACCGGCTCCGCCGTCTCCTCCACCTGGACGCCGAACATGTACGCGTACACCGCGGCCTTCGAGCGCAATGACTACGGTCTCGCCGCGGCCGCCTCCATCCTGCTGGCGCTCACGGCCGCGCTGCTGTCCTTCGTCATCACCCGCTTCACCGGCCGGAAGGGCAAGAAAGCATGAGTTCCCCCGCCTCCCACGGCCGCTGGATGTCGAAGACAGCCGTCAACGGCTTCCTGCTGCTCGCCGTCGTCTACATGCTCTTCCCGCTCGTCTGGCTGGTCACCGCGGCCACGAAGGACACCGGTGGCCTGCTCGCGGGCAACGCGTTCTCCTTCGACGGCTTCAACCTCGGCGAGAACCTCTCCAACCTGGCCTCCTACGGCGACGGCATCTACTTCCGCTGGTACCTCAACAGCCTTCTGTACGCGGGCGGCGGGGCGATCGTCTGCTCGCTGATCTGCGTCGCCGCGGGGTACGCCTTCGACAAGTACGCGTTCCGGGGCAAGGACCAGCTGTTCGGCATGGTGCTGCTGGGCGTGCTCGTCCCCACCACCGCGCTCGCCCTGCCGATGTACCTGCTGGCGTCCAAGGTCGGCCTGGTGAACACCTACTGGTCGGTGCTGATCCCGGTGCTGGTCAACCCGTTCGGCGTGTATCTCGCCCGGGTGTTCAGCTCGGGCTACATACCGAACGAGGCACTGGAGGCCGCCCGGATCGACGGGGCGGGTGAGCTGCGCATCTTCTGGTCCGTCGGTCTGCCCATGGTCATGCCGGGCTTCGTGACCGTCTTCCTCTTCCAGTTCACCGCGATCTGGAACAACTTCTTCCTCCCCCTCGTGATGCTCTCGGACCGCAAGCTCTTCCCCCTGAGCCTCGGTCTGTACTCGTGGAACACCAACACCCATGGCGAGCCGAGCTTCTACCCCCTCGTGGTCACCGGCTCCCTTCTGGCCGTCATCCCGCTGATCGTCGCCTTCGTCTCCCTGCAGCGGCACTGGAAGGCGGGACTGACCGCCGGAAGCGTCAAGTGACCGTCCATGCGAGCCCAGAGGAGTACGAGTTCCACCATGCCGCACGCCACTGACAACCGGCCCCGGGCCCTGCTCGCGATGGCCCCCGGCATCGCCGGACGCCTCCTCGCCGAACGCCACCACACCCGGCTGGCCGCCCTCACCCGTACGGACACCGAGCTCGTCGCCCACGACCTGGCCGACCCGACGCCCGAGGTGGCGGCCGCGCTCGCCGAGGCCGACGTCCTCTTCACCTGCTGGGGCGCGACCCCGCTCACCGCACCGGTGCTGGCCGCCGCCCCCCGGCTGCGGGCGGTGGTGCACGCGGCCGGGTCCGTGAAGCACCACATCACCGACGCCTGCTGGGAACGGGGCATCGCCGTCACGTCGGCGGCCGGGGCCAACGCGCTGCCGGTGGCCGAGTTCACCCTCGCCGCGATCCTCTTCGCGGGCAAGCAGGTCCTGCGTTCCGCACAGCGCTACCGCGAGCTGCGCACCAAGCACGACTGGCTCGACGAGCTGGACGGCACCGGCAACTACCGCCGTACGGTGGGCATCGTCGGCGCCTCCCGCATCGGCCGTCGGGTGATCGAGCTGCTGCGCCCCTTCGATCTCGACGTCCTGCTGTACGACCCGTATGTCAGCGAGGAGGAGGCGGCGCTGCTGGGCGTCCGTCTCACCACGCTCGACGATCTCTGCGCGAGCAGCTCCGTCGTTTCGGTGCACGCCCCGCAACTGCCCGAGACGCACCATCTCATCGGTGCCGCCCAGCTGGCGGCGATGCCGACCGGTGCGACGCTGATCAACACGGCGCGCGGGTCGCTGGTCGACGAGGCCGCGCTGCTTCCCGAGCTGACGAGCGGGCGGCTGCACGGGGTCCTGGACGTCACGGACCCCGACCTCCCCCTGGCGTCCTCGCCGCTCTACGACCTGCCGAACGTGCTGCTGACTCCGCACGTCGCCGGATCGCTCGGCAACGAGCTGCACCGGATGGCGGACCAGGCCCTGGACGAACTGGAACGCTTCGCGTCCGGCCGCCCGTTCGCGGACCCGGTGCACGGGGACGCGCTCTCGCGGTCGGCGTAGGTTGCCCGCCCGGCCCGTCCGGCCCGCCCGGCCCGTCCGGCCCGATCAGCCCGATCAGCCCGATCAGCCCGATCAGCCCGTCCGGCCTGCCCGGCCTGCCCGGCCTGCCCGGCCTGCCCGGCCTGCCCGGCCTGCCCGGCCCATCCGGCCAGCACCGCCCATACGGGCCCACCGGCTAACCCTGCCCATCCGGCTAACACGGCCGGCCCGGCCGGCCCGGCCAGCCTCAGCGGCCGAATCCAGCCTCGCCGGCCACTCCAGCCCCTCCGGCGATTGAGGAGCGGGGGTACGGGGGCAGCGCCTCCGGGGCTCCGCCCCGGACCCCGCTCCTCAATCGCCGGAGGGGCTGGATTCGGCCGAGCCTCAACCGCCGGAGGCGCCGGATCCGGGCGAGCCTCAACCGGAGGGGCCGGATCCGAGCAAGCCTCAGTCGCCGGAGGCGCCGGATCCGGGCGAGCCTCAACCGGAGGGGCTGGATTCGGCCGAGCCTCAACCGCCGGAGGCGCCGGATCCAAGCGAGCCTCAACCGCCGGAGCCGGATTCGGGCGAGCCTTAACCGCCGGAGCCGGATCCGGGCAAGCCTCAACCGCCGGAGGCACCGGATTCGGGCGGTGAAAACCTCATGCGCCGGAGGGGCCGAGTTCGAACGGCGAAGCCCATACGCTGGGGCCTGCCGGCGGAGCCTCATGCACCAGGCGGCCCAGATCCCGGGCGGCAAAGGCGCCGGCGCGGCCGGATACGCAAAAGGCCCGGTACCCCTCGCGGGGTACCGGGCCTCACCGCTTGCGCGGCACAGCTACACGCTAGTGCGAGTGGCCGTGACCGTGACCGGCCTCGGCCTCTTCCTCGGCCGGCTTCTCGACGACCAGGGTCTCGGTCGTGAGCAGCAGCGACGCGATGGACGCGGCGTTCTCCAGCGCGGAGCGGGTGACCTTGACCGGGTCGATGACGCCGGCCTTCACCAGGTCGCCGTACTCGCCGGTCGCGGCGTTGAAGCCCTGACCCTTGTCGAGCTCGGAGACCTTCGAGGTGATGACGTAGCCCTCGAGGCCCGCGTTCTCCGCGATCCAGCGGAGCGGCTCGACGGCGGCGCGGCGCACGACCGCGACACCGGTGGCCTCGTCGCCGGTCTTGCCGAGGTTGCCCTCGAGGACCTTGACGGCGTGGACCAGAGCGGAGCCACCACCGGAGACGATGCCCTCCTCGACCGCGGCGCGGGTCGCGGAGATGGCGTCCTCCAGACGGTGCTTCTTCTCCTTGAGCTCCACCTCGGTGGCCGCACCGACGCGGATCACGCAGACACCGCCGGCCAGCTTCGCCAGGCGCTCCTGGAGCTTCTCGCGGTCCCAGTCGGAGTCCGTGGACTCGATCTCGGCCTTGATCTGGTTGACGCGGCCGGCGACCTCGTCGGACTTGCCGCCACCGTCGACGATGGTGGTGTCGTCCTTGGAGACGGTCACGCGACGGGCGGTGCCCAGCACGTCCAGACCGGCCTGGTCGAGCTTGAGGCCGACCTCCTCGGCGATGACGGTCGCACCGGTGAGGGTGGCGATGTCGCCGAGCATGGCCTTGCGGCGGTCACCGAAGCCCGGGGCCTTCACCGCGACGGCGTTGAAGGTGCCACGGATCTTGTTGACGACCAGGGTCGACAGGGCCTCGCCCTCGACGTCCTCGGCGATGATCAGCAGCGGCTTGGAGGCACCGGCCTGGATGACCTTCTCCAGGAGCGGCAGCAGCTCCTGGATCGAGCCGATCTTGCCCTGGTGGATCAGGATGTACGGGTCGTCGAGGACGGCCTCCATACGCTCCTGGTCGGTCACCATGTACGGGGACAGGTAGCCCTTGTCGAAGGCCATGCCCTCGGTGAACTCAAGGTCCAGACCGAAGGTGTTGGACTCCTCGACGGTGATGACACCGTCCTTGCCGACCTTGTCCATCGCGTCCGCGATGAGGTCGCCGACCTGGCTGTCCTGCGCGGAGAGCGCGGCCACGGCGGCGATGTCGGACTTGTCCTCGATCGGGCGGGCGGTCGCGAGGAGCTCCTCGGACACGGCCTTGACCGCGGCGTCGATGCCCTTCTTCAGGGCGGCCGGGGACGCACCCGCGGCCACGTTGCGCAGGCCCTCGCGGACGAGCGCCTGGGCCAGGACGGTGGCGGTGGTCGTACCGTCACCGGCTACGTCGTTGGTCTTGGTCGCCACCTCCTTCACCAGCTGGGCACCGAGGTTCTCGTACGGGTCGTCCAGCTCGACCTCGCGCGCGATGGTGACACCGTCGTTGGTGATGGTGGGCGCACCGAACTTCTTGTCAATGACGACGTTGCGGCCCTTGGGGCCGATCGTCACCTTGACCGTGTCGGCAAGCTTGTTGACGCCGCGCTCGAGGGCGCGACGGGCGTCCTCGTCGAACTTCAGGATCTTCGCCATGGAGCTGAACTGTCCTCTCAAAACCAAGAACTGCGCCCCTCGCCGCCCGGCTAGTTATTTCGCAGGGGGCCAGGGGCGCAGAACAGAAGCAAACGTTTGGTGAATTACTTCTCGATGATCGCGAGCACGTCGCGAGCCGAGAGGACGAGGTACTCCTCGCCGTTGTACTTCACCTCGGTGCCGCCGTACTTGCTGTACAGAACGACATCGCCGGTCTTGACGTCGAGCGGAAGACGCTCGCCGTTCTCGAAGCGGCCCGGGCCCACGGCCAGGACGACGCCCTCCTGGGGCTTCTCCTTGGCAGTGTCCGGAATGACCAGGCCGGAGGCCGTGGTCTGCTCGGCGTCGAGCGGCTGGACCACAATGCGGTCCTCGAGCGGCTTGATCGCAACCTTGGTGCTGGTCGACACGATCCGGTCTCCCCCTTCGGAGATCTCACGGGGTTATCAGTCTTTGGGTGGCGACCAGATGGGCCCGTCGTCGCGGGTGCCGGACCTGCTGGTCGCACAGTACTGCTGGCACTCTCCAGTGGGGAGTGCCAGCACTGAGACTATGACCGCGATTAGCACTCGGTCAAGCGGAGTGCCAATTCACGCCCCTCGTGGCGTCCGGCCGTTCGCCGTCGAGCCCGGCCCGGCACAGGGAGAACGCCACAGGCACCCGGACCGTTCCGCACGTCAGCCGTGCCGGCACCCCGCGTCCAGGACCGCCCCGTCGCGCGGCCCCGGCCGCTCCGGCCACCAGCGAACCGGCGGGCGCACCACCCGGGAGTCCCCGGCCACCGCGGGGCGGCCGCAGGCGACGACGACCATCGCCCCCGGCGCCCCGTGATCACCGCGCACGGCCGCGGGCCGCACCTCCGGGGCGCTCGGCGACGGGTTCATCCGCTGCGCCGCCTTCCGGCCCAGCCGCTCGATCGGGTCCACCGACTGTGCGCAGCCGGCGGTGACGGTCAGGAGCGCACCGGCGGTCAGCAGTCCGGCCAGCAGCCGGTGCGCCCTTCTCATACGTAGTCCTCCAGCCGGGCCACCGCGTATCCCTTGTCCGTGATGACCTTCATGACGGACCGGATCAGGTCGGGCATGCTGCCCTTCCACTCCTTCTTGCCGCGGAAGTGGGTGAGGATGATGTCGCCGGGGTGCAGGTCCTGGTCCTCCTCCCGCCACTCCATGTGGTCGGGGAACGCCTCCGCCGCCCACAGCGGTACGGCCGTGATGCCGCAGGACTTGGCGATCCGCAGGGTGTCGCCGTTGTAGTTGCCGTACGGCGGCCGGAAGAGCCGGGGGCGCTCGCCGTACTGCTTCTCGAGGATGTCCTGCTGGTCGCAGATCTCCTGTTTCTGCTCGGCATGGGAGAGCCCGGGCATGTAGCGGTGGTTCAGCGTGTGGTTGCCGAGGACGACCCCACGGGCCTGGGCCTCCTTGAAGTACGCGTAGTCGTCGCGCACCAGGTAGTCGCTGAGGAAGGCGCTGTACGGGATGTTCAGCTCCGACATCATCCGCAGCAGCTCGGGGTCCTTGTCGTCCCCGTCGTCCATCGTCAGGAAGACGATCTTCTCCTTGGTGGGGACCGTGGTGAAGACCGGCGGCAGCGACGCGTCGCCGCCCTCGACCTCGAAGCCCTTACGGGTGGTGAGGTGCGGCTTCACGGCGGGCGGGGCCGGCGGAGCCAGCGGGGTGCTCGCCAGTCCCCACTTCTTGGCGGCGACGGCCCGTGCGGCCTGGACGCGGCGCGCCTTCTCGGCCTGCGCCGCGGCGGAACCGGCCGCTCCCGCCGGGGCGCCCTTCGGCGGTCCGGCATGGGCCGCCGCCTCGCGCACCGGGTCGGCCGCGGCCCGCTGTCCGGTCTCGGCCGCGCAGCCCGAGGCGGCTGCGGCGACCAGGAGTGCGGCGAGCACCGCATAGCCCGGCCGGCGCCGCAGGTGGCCCTGCCCGCGCTTCCTGCGCCCCTGTCCGCCCGATGCCGCACCCGGTCTGAGACGCTTCATGGCAAATTCTTCCTTTTGTCGTACTGGCTGCATGGCGCCGCATCCTGCCAGCCCGGGATCGGGTATCCGGGCCGACACAGCACCCGCCCCGCACGGTCCCCCGCCTGGCGCGCAGCCGACTGGCCCACAATGGGGCGGGTGAACGCTCTCGCCCCGACCGGCCCGTCCGACGCCCCCGACCCGTCCGACGCCCCAGACCCCCTCGCCGCCTTCCTGGCCCTGCGCGCCCCCGAGGGCGCCGAACTGCTGGCCGGGCTGCGGTCGTACGACCCCGCCACCGAACTGGCCACCGCCACCCGGCTGCGCCGCAGCCACCCGGCCGCCCTCGTATCGGCGGCGCTGGGGCAGGCCCGGCTGCGGCAGCGGGCGGTGGCGAAGTTCGGCGCCGAGGACGCGCACCGGATGTTCTTCACGCCGAACGGGGTCGAGCAGGCGACCCGCACCTCGGTGGCCGGCTACCGCGCGCGCCGGTTCGCGGACGCCGGGGTGCGCAGCGTCGCCGACCTCTGCTGCGGGATCGGCGGCGACGCGATCGCCCTGGCCCGCGCCGGGATCTCCGTCCTCGCCGTGGACCGCGACCCGCTGACCGCCGAGGTGGCCCGTGCCAACGCCGCCGCGCTCGGCCTGGACGCGCTGATCGAGGTCCGGTGCGCCGACGTCACGGAGATCGACACCACGCCCTACGACGCGGTCTTCGTCGACCCGGCCCGCCGGGGCGGACGCGGCCGGATCTTCGACCCCGAGGCGTACTCCCCGCCCCTGTCCTGGGCGACCGCGGCTGCGCTGAAGGCGCCCAGGGCCGCCCTGAAGATCGCCCCGGGCGTCCCGCACGAGGCGATCGGGCCGCAGGCGGAGGCCGAGTGGATCTCGGACGGCGGCGACGTGAAGGAGGCGGTGCTCTGGTTCGGCGAGGGCTTCGAGGCGGGCTCCTACCGCGCGACCCTGCTCCCGTCGGGCGCCACCCTGTCCGCTCCGGCCGCGCTGCCCGCCCCGCCGGTGGGCCCGGTGGGCCGCTATCTGTACGAGCCGGACGGCGCGGTGATCCGGGCGCATCTGGTCGCCGACATCGTGGAGCGGTGCCACGGCAGGCTGTTCGACGAGATGATCGCGTACGTCACGAGCGACGAGCTGTACGACTCCCCGTACACCGCAGGTTACGAGATCACCGATCAGCTGCCCTTCAACATGAAGCGGCTGAAGGCGCTGCTGCGGGAGCGGAAGGTCGGCGTCCTCACCGTCAAGAAGCGCGGCTCCGCGGTCGAACCGGAGGAACTGCGCAGGAAGATGAAGCTCCAGGGCCCGAACGCGGCAACGGTCTTCCTGACCCGGGTCGCGGACGCGCCGACGATGCTCGTCGGCCGCCCCGTGACCGGCCCGGAGGCCGGCCGCGGCTGACGGACCGGCGCTACGCGAGGTCGGTCAGGTCCTCCGCGTAGACCTGCGAGAGCGGCTGCGGGCCCACGTACTGCTGGCAGTTGCACTGCCCCGACTCGAAGCGCACCGGCTTCTTCTGCTCGTCCCACGCGGTCGGCACCTCGACCCGCTCGTGGCACTTGCCCCGCTTGTCGTGCTTGGCGAGGTGGTGCGTGCAGCCGCAGACCGGTTCCGGCGGCCGGTTCGCCGCCTCGACCGCCAGCCGTTCCTGCTTACCGGCCTCCAGCAGTTCCAGCCTGCGGGCGTGCCGATTGCGCAGCGCCGTACGGACGTTGTCGACCACCCAGCCGAAACCGCCCGTCCAGAAGATGATGAGCACCCACCAGTACCACTCCATGAAAACGCCCTCCCCCGGAGTAACCCGCGCACGCCCCAGGATAGGGCCGGGGTCAGCGGTGGGCGCCGCCGCCGGAGGAAACGAGCGGCTCGGGCGCGACCCCGCCGGCCAGCGTCCTGAGGACCCAACGCCGGTGCCAGAAAGCCTTGATGATGCCAACGAGGCCGATGAGCCAGCCGATGAAACCGAGGCCCATGATCAGGGCCATCAGGCCGTAGGTGTCGCTGCCGCGTACGGCGCCCGCGGGCACGGCGAAGCAGGCGTACAGCCCGAAGGCACAGAGCGCGAAGGAGCCCAGCAGCCAGGCGAGGCTCACGCCGGGCAGCCGGAACGCGCTGTCGCCCGCCGGGTCACGGTCCAACGCGCCCCACTGCGCGAGCAGTCGGCGGATCTCCCGGTCCCGGCGCAGGCCGATGACGACGAGGATGACCGCCGGCACCAGGCAGCAGGCGCCCATGACCAGCATGATCGCGCCGATGAAGGCGCTGATGACGTCGTACGACTCCTCGAAGGTGATGAACGCCGCGCCGATCAGCGCCCAGCCGAGCGCACCGAGCGCACCCCACAGCCACAGCAGCCCGAGCCGGCCGGGCCCGAGGTGCATCTTCACCAACGCCCCGAGAATGAAGGCCCGGTCGGCGAGCAACGCGCTCCGGTCGGGCCAGGAACGTATCTCCACGGGCGGCGGGGGCGGCGGCAGCGCTGAGCGAGGGGACATGGGTCCGACCCTATCGAGCGCCGGGCGCCGCCCCACGCCCGAGTGATCACATGTCAGGCATTGCGCAGGGCCTCGATGTCCAGGCGCTTCATGCCGAGCATCGCCTTCATGGCGCGGGCCGCCTTCTCCGGGTCGGGATCGGTCAGGGCTTCACCGAGACCGGGCGGGATGATCTGCCAGGAGACGCCGAACCTGTCCTTGAGCCAGCCGCACTGGCTCTCCTGGCCGCCGTCCGCGGTGAGCTCGTCCCACAGACGGTCCGCCTCCTCCTGCGAGTCGCAGTCGACGGAGAGCGAGACCGCCTCGCTGAAGGGGAACTCGGGGCCGCCGTCGAACGCGATGTACTCGGCGCCGTCCAGCTGGAAGCGGACGGTCATCACCGCCCCCTCCTCGCCGGGCGACGCGGCCGTCCAGCGGGTCACGTCCAGGACGCGCGAGTCACCGCCGATGACGGAGATGTAGTGGTTCGCAGCCTCCTCGGCCTGGTTCTTGTCGAACCACAGGAACGTGGTGACCTTCTGCATGGTCTTCTCCTCACGCGGTGGTACCGGGTGCCGTGCAAGGTAGACCGGCGGTGGCCCCGGAACTCATCGGCCGGCCCGGTCCAGGAGCAGGGCCCGTTCCCGCTCGTTGCGGGTGAGCTCCGCCGCCCGTACGAACTCGGCGCGTGCCTCGTCCGTACGCCCCATCCGCTCCAGCAGATCCCCGCGGACGCTCGGCAGCAAGTGGTACGTCTTGAGCGCGGGGTCGGTGGCCAGCGCGTCGACGAGGGCGAGAGCGGCGGCCGGCCCCTCGGCCATGGAGACGGCGACCGCGCGGTTGAGCTCGACGACCGGGGACGGGGTCAGGGCGGCGAGCCGGTCGTAGAGCGCGGCGATGGCTGCCCAGTCGGTGTCCTCGTAGCGCGCCGCCCGGGCATGGCAGGCGGCGATGGCCGCCTGGAGGGCGTACGGGCCCAGGGCCTGCCCCGCCTCCGCGGCCGTTTCGCCCGCCCGGAGCAGGGCCGCGTAGCCGCGGCGGATCAGCAGCCGGTCCCAGCGGGCCCGGTTCTGGTCGGCGAGCAGCACCGGGGCGCCGTCCGGTCCGGTCCTGGCGGCGGTGCGCGCGGCCTGGAGCTCCAGCAGGGCGGCCAGTCCGTGCACCTCGGCTTCACCCGGCGTCAGCCCGGCCAGCACCCGGGCCAGCCGCAGCGCGTCCTCGCAGAGGCCGGGGCGCAGCCAGTCGTCGCCGGCGGTCGCGGCGTAGCCCTCGTTGAAGACCAGGTAGATGACTTCGAGCACCGATCCGAGGCGGGCGGCGCGCTCGGGGCCGTACGGCACCTCGAAGGGCACTCGGGCCCGGCCGAGCGCCCGTTTGGCGCGGACGATCCTCTGGGCGACGGCCGGCTCGGTCGTGAGGAAGGCGCGGGCGATCTCCTCGGTGGTGAGGCCGCCGAGGAGGCGCAGGGTGAGGGCGATCCGGGCGTCGGTGGAGAGCACCGGGTGGCAGGAGGTGAAGATCAGCCGCAGCAGGTCGTCGTCGATCCGGTCCGGGTCCGCGGCACCCGGGTCCGGTTCGCCGGAGACGGTCTCCACGTCGCGGCCCATCTCGGCCAGCTTGCGGGCGTACGTCTCGCGGCGGCGTACGAGGTCGATGGCGCGGTGCTTGGCCGTGGCCATGAGCCAGGCTCCCGGGTTGTCCGGGACGCCCGACTCCGGCCACTGCTCCAGCGCGGCGACCAGGGCGTCCTGCGCGAGCTCCTCGGCGATGCCCACGTCCCGGACGATCCGGGCGACACCGGCGATGATCCGCGCGGACTCGATCCTGAATACCGCCTCAACCGCGCTCGCTGCCGTCACGGCCACCCATCAGAGCAGCCGCCCCGGGCCCGGGCAAGCGCGGCCGGCCGGTCAGCCGGTCGCTTCGTCGATGGCCCGGACCTCGGAGGTGACGCTCCAGCTCTCCGGGTGGCACTGCAGGAACCGCCTGGTCCACTCCAGGGCCTCTTCCTTGTCCTTGCACTGGAGGATGGCGTACCCGCCGACGACCTCCTTGGTCTCGGTGAAGGGCCCGTCGGTGTAGCTGAGCTTTCCGCCGGACCAGTGGACCCGGGTGGCCTGGGCGGTAGGGGTGAGGCCGGCCGTCTCCAGCATCACGCCCGCCTTGCTGATCTCCTCGAACAGGGCGCCCATGCGCTTCTCGAAGTCCGGGTCGGGCTCGAAGCCGGCGGCGGCCTGCTCGTCGATGCGGATGAGGGACATGAAGCGCGGCATGGTGACTCCTCGGTCGGAAGGGCGGGGACCTCTTCCCCGCCTCTCACCTGTGCGTCGAACGGGAGACAGCCGAATCGACACTTCCCCCGGAATTCTTCAAAGAAATGTCCGGATCGGCCACCGGGCCCGTTCCGGGAGTGGTCACCGCCCCGGTTTCCCGCTCGCGCGGAAGCAGGACCAGCGCGGCGAGGGCCCCCGCCGCGAGCAGTCCGGCGGCGGCCCAGAACGCCGTCGCGTAGCCGGAGACCAGGTCGGCCGGGCGGTTCGAGTCCCCGCTGACCTGCGCGGCGACCGTCACCAGGACCGCGAGCCCCAGCGAGCCGCCCACCTGCCGGGAGCTGTTCAGCAGCCCGGAGGCCATACCGGTCTCCCCGGGCGCGACATCGGTCGTGGCGGCCGTGCCGAGAGGGACGAAGCACATGCCGATCCCGACGGCGGAGACCAGGGACGGGCCGAGGACGAACGTGAGGAAGGTGCCGTCCGTCCGGGCCGTGACCGCGAAGCCGGCGATGCCGAGAGCGGCCAGCGTGCCGCCCACGGCCAGCAGCCGCCGGGTGCCGAGCGCCGCGACCGTACGGGTGGCGATGACCGAACCCGCGACGACGCCCGCGCTGAACGGCAGGAAGGCGATTCCGGCCGCGGTCGGTCCGTAGCCGAGCACCTGCTGCAGGCAGAGCGAGACGAAGTAGAACGCGGCGAACTGACCGGAGCTGAGCAGCAGGCAGAACAGGTTCGCCGTCAGGACCGGCCGCCCCCTCAGCAGGCCGGGCCGCAGCAGCGGATGCGCGGTGCGCTGTTCGACGGCGACGAAGGCGACGAGCAGCACTGCCGCTCCGCCCAGCGTGGCGAGGGTCCTGGCGGACCCCCAGGGGTGGGTCGAGGTCCCCACGAGCCCGAGGACGAGCAGGGCCGTACCGCAGGTGGCGAGCAGCGCCCCGGCCACGTCGAGCCGGGCGCCGGCTCCCGCGGGTCCCGGGGTCGGCCCGGTGCGCAGGGAGGCGAGCAGCGCGAAGGCCACGATCGGCACGTTGACGAGCATCACCGCACGCCAGCCCGCGACATCCGTGAGCACTCCGCCGGCCAGTACCCCGACCGCACCGCCCGCCGCGCCCGCCATGCCCCACAGCCCCAGGGCGCGGGAGCGCGCGGGCCCGGCCGGGAAGGCGATGGCGATCAGCGCGAAGGCCACCGGAGCGAGCGCGGCGGCGCCGACCCCCTGCACCGCCCGCGCGGCGATCAGGGTGCCGGGCGACCCGACGAGTCCCCCGGCCAGGCTCGCCGCACCGAAGAGCGCCAGGCCCGCGATCAGGACGGGGCGGCTGCCGAGCAGGTCGGCGAGCCGTCCCCCGAGCATCAGCAGCCCGCCGAACGCGAGCGCGTACGCGTTGACGACCCACAGGAGCCCCTGCGGTGTGAAGCCGAGATCGGCGCGCATGTCCGGCAGCGCGACGTTCACCACGGACATGTCCAACGCCACCATGAACTGCACGGTGAGAGCCACCGGCAGCAGCCAACGCATCTGCCGTGATCGGTCGTTCACGGTCTTCCCCTTCCCTCGCGGACACTCGGTCGGGTCATTACTATACGCGTATAGAAATTAAGCGCAGATGATCCGGCGAAGGGACGGGAGACAATGCCCGGGTGTCAGGGACAGAGAAGAAAGCACCGGCGGCGAAGCGGTCCGTGGGGCGGCCGCGCAGGCTCGACCCGGACGCGATGGTCGCCACCGCGCGCCGCATCATCGAGGAAGAGGGCGTGGACGCCCTGAGCATGCGCAGGGTCGCGAAGGAGCTCGGCTCCACGCCGATGGCGCTCTACCACTACGTCCAGGACAAGGACGAGCTGCTGATGCTCACCCTGTCCGGGACCGCGGCCGCCTTCCCGCGCCCCGAACTGCCCGCGGACCCGCGCGCGCGCCTGCTCACCGTCGCGACGCACCTGCACGGGATCCTGGCGCAGCTTCCCTGGGTGCTCGACGTCCTGGCGCTGGGTGAACTCACGGACAAGGACGCCCTGTGGATGGTCGAGGAGATCGTCGACTGCGCGATCCTCTGCGGCCTCTCCCCCGAACAGGCGGTACGCGCCTACCGGACGATCTGGAACTACGTCTACGGCGACCTGGTCTTCCGTCGGTCGGCCGCCCGCCGCGCCGAACACCCGCCGTCCAAGCGGTACTTCCCCGAGATGGTCACCGATCAGGACGCGGCGGCACTGCCCCGCCTCACCGCGATCCGGAACGACTGGCGGGCCTACGCCGCCGACTACGAGGCGGCCGACGAACTCGACGCGATCATCACCGGTCTGCTGGCCCGAGGGACTCGAAACGCCAGCGGTGCACCGGCCGGGTGACGATCGCCGCGTCCGGTTCGGGCAGCTCCGGCAGTTCGTCGCCGTACGCGCCCTCCCACCAGGTCATGACCAGGACCCGGTCCTGCGGCGCGCGCAGCAGCTCGCTGCGCAGCGGGGGGCGCGCCAGCTCGCCGGTGCGGGCGCGCGCCCACTCCAGCAGTTCCGCGCCCCGGCCCTCGGTGGCCCGGGCCTCCCACATCAGCGCGACGGTGGCGCCGTTCCCGCTCATGAGTACAGGTTGTCCTTGCTGATCTCGTGCACGTGGTCGTGCGTGTGGGCGTGACCGGCGCCCGGTACGTGGGTCTCGGTGACCGGCAGCGAGGAGTCGGCCGAGAGCTCCAGGTCGGAGGCGGGCCGGTTGCGGGCCACCATCTCCGCGCCCAGCGCCGCGACCATGGCCCCGTTGTCGGTGCACAGTCCGGGCCGCGGCACGCGCAGCCGGATGCCGGCCCGCTCGCAGCGCTCCTGGGCGAGCGCCCGGAGCCGCGAGTTGGCCGCGACGCCGCCGCCGATCATCAGGTGGTCGACGCCCTCGTCCTTGCAGGCCCGGACGGCCTTTCGGGTGAGCACGTCCACCACGGCCTCCTGGAAGGACGCCGCCACGTCCCGTACCGGCACCTCCTCGCCCGCGGCGCGCTTCGCCTCGATCCAGCGGGCGACGGAGGTCTTCAGGCCGGAGAAGGAGAAGTCGTACGCGGGGTCGCGCGAGCCGCTCAGGCCGCGCGGGAACGCGATGGCCTTCGGGTCGCCCTCCTTCGCGAGCCGGTCGATGACCGGGCCGCCGGGGAAGCCGAGGTGCAGCACCCGGGCGATCTTGTCGAAGGCCTCGCCCGCCGCGTCGTCGATGGTCGCGCCGAGCGGCCGGACGTCGTTGGTGATGTCGGGGGCGAGCAGCAGCGAGGAGTGCCCGCCGCTGACCAGCAGCGCCATCGTCGGCTCGGGCAGCGGGCCGTGCTCCAGCTGGTCGACGCAGATGTGCGACGCCAGGTGGTTCACGCCGTACAGCGGCTTGTTCAGCGCGTACGCGTACGCCTTGGCCGCCGAGACGCCGACGAGCAGGGCGCCGGCGAGGCCGGGGCCCGCGGTGACGGAGATGCCGTCGAGGTCGCGGCCGGTGACGCCGGCCTCCTTCAGGGCGCGCTCGATCGTGGGGACCATCGCCTCCAGATGCGCGCGGGAGGCGATCTCCGGGACGACGCCGCCGAAGCGGGCGTGCGTGTCGACGCTGGACGCGACGGCGTCGGCGAGGAGCGTCGTCCCGCGGACGATACCGACGCCGGTCTCGTCGCAGGAGGTCTCGATGCCGAGTACGAGCGGTTCGTCAGCCATCAGTCAGTCCCGTTTTCTTGTACGTGCTCTTGTACGTGTTCTTGTACGTGTTCTTGTACGTGGAGGCGCATGACGAGTGCGTCGATGTTGCCCGGCTGGTAGTAGCCGCGCCGGAAGCCGATCGGTTCGAAGCCGAAGCGCTCGTACAGCTTCTGCGCCCGGGTGTTGTCGACCCGGACCTCCAGCAGCACCTCGGCGCACTCGAAGGCCGTGGCGTGCTTCAGCAGGTCGGTCAGGAGCTCGGAGCCGAGCCCGCCGCCCCAGTGGCCGCGGGTGACACCGATCGTCTGCACGTCGGCGAGGTCACCGGCCGCGGCGAGGCCCGCGTATCCGACGATCCGGCCGGAGACCGGGTCCTCGGCGACCACATAGCGGCGGGTGGCCTGCGGGCCGCGGGCATGTGCCAGTTCGGACCAGAACATGCCGGCCGACCAGGCGTCGTCCGGGAACAGCTCGTGTTCCAGGTCGAGCACCGGATCGATGTCCCACCAGCGCATCTCGCGCAGCACTGCGGTCGTGGCGGTCACTTCGGCGTGACCACCTTGTAGTTCTTCGGGACCTGCGCGTCGGGCCTGCGCAGATAGAGCGGCTGCGGCGGCAGCAGCTCGTCCCCCGCGGCGAGGCGTTCGGCGGCGAGGGCGGCCATCGCACCGGCGGCGAGGTGCTCGGGGCCGCGCGCGTCCGGGAACGCGTCCGGGTAGAGCACCGCACCCGCCCCGACGACGGGGAGCCCGGCGAGCTGCCCGGCGATGTCGGCGGGCCGGTCGACGGCGGGTTCACCGGTGCGGGTGAGGGGGTCCTCGTACCGCGCCCAGTACACCTCCTTGCGGCGGGCGTCCGTCGCGACGGCGAACGGTCCCGCCACCCCGGCCTGCCCCGCGGCGTACGCGAGAGCGTCCAGGGTGCACAGCCCGTGCACGGGCACGGACAGCGCCGAGCCGAACGTCGCGGCCGTCACCAGGCCGACCCGTAGTCCGGTGTACGGGCCGGGGCCGACGCCCACGACCACGTCCGTCACGGTGTCGAGCGTCACTCCGGCCTCGGCGAGGACCCGGTCGACGGCGGGCAGCAGCAGCTCCCCGTGCCTTCGGGCGTCGACCTGACCGGACTCGGCGACGACGCGGGTCCCGTCGTGCAGGGCGACGGTGACAGCGGGGGTGGCGGTATCCATAGCGAGCAAGAGCACGCAAACAGCCTACGGCTCCGCCGCGGGCGGTACGGCGCCCCGTACGGCGTCCCGGTGCGGGGGTGCTCCGGTGCTACCGTCACCGGGTATACGCGGAGTACGTGTAAACGCTTGTACGACATACGACGAACTGCAACGGCGAAAGAGGCGCGAACGGTGGCTAGGGGCAGCTCGGGAATCGTGGCCGCGCTCACCGCGGCGGCCGTGGCCGTCGTCGGCTTCCTGGCCTACCAGGCATCGGCCGACGTCCCCGACAACCTCGCCGCCACGCCGAAGGCGTCCAGCAGCGCACCGGCCAAGGGCGGCCACGCCAAGCCGAAGCCGAAGAAGGACCCGCTGGCGGTTCCCGCCGCGTCCGGCTCGGGCATGCGCGTGGTGTACGCGCTGGGTGACCGCCGGGTGTGGCTGGTGAACGCGAAGAACAAGTCGACCCGGACCTTCAAGGTGATGCCGAGCGCGGTGAGCCCGCTGCCGGGCACCTATCCGGTGAGCTCGCGCTCCGGCAGCGTCACGGGCTCCGACGGGGTGCCGATCGAGCACGTGGTCCGGTTCGCGACGACCGATGACGTGGCCATCGGCTTCAGCGCCGCGCAGGACGGCTCGATGGAGGCCCCGGACCCGACGCTGAAGGCGGGTGGCGTCCGGATGTCCCGTGCGGACGGCGACGCGGTGTGGACGTTCGCCACGGTGGGCGTGAAGGTCAACGTCGTCCCGTAGCCCCGAGGGGCGCGCCCGTGGGGCTCAGGCCCGCTTCGTGTTCGTTCCCGTGCCCTCGCGCGGCGCGGGGGCCGCGCCGCGCGGGCCGGCCGGCGGGGTGGAGACCGCGTCGGCCGCCGCCCCCGCGGCCAGCAGGTCTCTCATCGATACCGCCCGCGGCGGCTGCACGTCACGCTCGGATGTCGGCATGGACGCCTCCTCGGGCTCCGGTGGAAGGCACGGTTAGGCAGACCTAACCTGCTCTCGCCCTCCATGTCACCACGCCCGCACCGCCCCGCGCAACAATTTACCGACACCATGTCGGAAACGGGCCCGGGGCGACCTCGTCTCAGGCGCCCGCCACGTCCCACGGGTCCCAGGAGTCATTCCGCAGCCCCGCCCACCGCACGCCGACGCCCACGAGCGTCACTACGCGCCGTTCGTCGTCCGTGTCGCCGACGGCGCGGTCGATCAGCACCTGGAGACGGTCGTCGGAGAGCTCCTCGACCTTGCCGTCGCCCCACTCGACGACGACCACCGAATCCGGCAGCGACACGTCGAGGTCCAGGTCCTCCATCTCGTCGAGCCCGCCGCCCAGGCGGTACGCGTCGACGTGGACCAGCGCCGGTCCTTCGCCGAGCGGGGGGTGGACGCGGGCGATCACGAAGGTGGGGGACGTGACGGCGCCGCGCACGCCCAGGCCCTCGCCGAGACCACGGGTCAGGGTCGTCTTCCCCGCGCCGAGTTCGCCGGTGAGCATCACCAGGTCGCCGGGGCGCAGGACGCCGGAGATCCGGCGGCCCAGAGCCTGCATCTGTTCGGGTGATTCGACGGCCAGGGTCACGGTGACGGTGTCGGTGACGTGCGCGACGGATCCGGCGGGCTCGGCCGCCGGGCTGCTGTGCGGTGCTTCCATGCCCGCCAACGTTAGAGGATTTCCGGTACGGCCCCGGCCCTCACCCACGCGCCTCGGAGGACTCCGGTACGGCCCCGGCCCGCACCAGCAGGTCCGCCAGCCGGTCCGTCACCGTCTCCGGGTGCTCCAGCATCACCAGGTGGCCGGCGTCCGGGACGATGACCAGTTCCGCGTCGGGCAGCCGGTCCGCGATCGCCTCGCTGTGCGAGCTGGGCGTCACCAGGTCCTTGTCGCCCGCCAGGACGAGCACCGGGACGTCCCGGAACAGCGGCAGCGCATTGCTCTTGTCGTGCTCGGCGAAGGCGGGGTAGAACTCCGCGACGACATCGATCGGCGTGGACTCGATGAGCCGTTCGGCGAACCGCTCGACCGCCGGGTCCACATCCCGTGAGCCGAACGAGTACCGCTTGATCAGCCCGGCGAACAGGTCCGCGGTCGCCCGCCTCCCCCGCTCCACCAGCTCCGCCTGCGAGCCGAGCGCCTTCAGCACGCCGGGCAGCACCCGCCGTACCGCGTTCACGCCCGCCACCGGCAGCCCGAAGCTGACCTCGCCGAGCTTCCCGCTCGACGTGCCCACGAAGGCGACGGCGGCGACCCGGTCGCGCATCAGGGCCGGATACTGATCGGCCAGCGCCATGATCGTCATGCCGCCCATGGAGTGCCCGACCAGCACCACGGGCCCCTCGGGAGCGGCCGCGTCGATCACGGCCTTGAGGTCACGGCCGAGCTGGTCGATGCCGACGTGCACGCCCTGCGCCTGCGCCCGGCCGCGCTCGGAGCGGCCGTGGCTGCGCTGGTCCCAGTGGACGGTGCGCACGATGCCGCGCAGGGCCGCCCGCTGGAAGTGCCAGGAGTCCTGGCTGAGGCAGTAGCCGTGGCTGAAGACGACCGTCACCGGGGCGGGGGCCTTGCGTCCGAAGAGACGGCGTCTGCGCGGACCGGCGGCGGCCGGGCCGGGGGGCGTGCCGCCCGTTCCCGCGCCGCTGCCCGGGTCGACCTCGTCGACCTCGTAGTACAGCTCCGTGCCGTCGTCGGCCGTCGCCCGGCCCGGCAGCCCGCGCAGCGAGCCGTACGGTCCGGTGGCGTCCAGGGCCAGCCTGGCCCGCTTGCGCATCCCGCGGCCGACCGTCAGCCGCTCGACCGCGACCCCGGCCGCCGCGCCTGCGGCGATCACCCCTATGGCGGCCCCGGCGATCCCCGCCCGGCGCCAGCCGACCGCCGAAGCGGCCGTCGCCACCGCGTCCCCCGCGCTGATCTCACTCACCGTGCCGCGCTCCTCGTCGGTCGTGCCGTGTCCGTCGGGTCAGGGTCGGGGTCGGAATCGGCCCGGTCTCCTGCGATCTCGTCAGGCCGTCCCCGGACATGCTCAGATCGTGCCTGGTCAGGGGCGCTTGTTCGGTCAGGACCCGGCCGAGGGGCCCTCCGGCGTTTCGTCGTCGCGGTAGACGCGCGGCACTCTGCCGCTGATACGGGTGACGATCTCGTACGCGATCGTGCCGGCCGCCTGCGCCCAGTCCTCGGCGCTCGGCTCGCCCCGGTCCCCCGGGCCGAACAGCACGGCGTCGCTGCCCACCGCCGGCTCGTCCCCGTGGAGGTCGACGACGAACTGGTCCATGGCCACCCGGCCCGCGACCGCCCGCCTGACACCGCCGACCAGGACCGGGCCGCGGCCCGACGCGTGGCGCGGGATGCCGTCCGCGTACCCCAGCGGCACCAGGCCGAGCGTGGTCTCCGCGGACGTCGTGTAGTGGTGCCCGTAGCTGATGCCATGACCGGCCGGCACCCGCTTGACCAGGGCGACGGACGCGGCGAGCGTCATCACGGGACGCAGTCCGAAGTCCGCCGGGGTGCCGAGCTCGGGGCTGGGCGAGATGCCGTACATGGCGATCCCGGTCCGCACGAGGTCGAAGTGCGACTCGGGGACCGTCAGCGTCGCCGGGGAGTTCGCGATGTGCCGCACCTCGGGCTCCACGCCGGCCTTCTCCGCGTACGCCACCATGTCGCGGAACGCTTCCAGTTGCGCCGTGATGGAGGGGTGTCCGGGCTCGTCCGCGCAGGCGAAGTGCGACCAGAGGCCGGTGACGCGGAGGGCGCCCGCCTCCTCGGCGGTGCGGGCGGCGGCGACCAGTTCGGGCCAGTCGGCGGGCTGGCAGCCGTTGCGGCCGAGGCCGGTGTCGGCCTTGAGCTGGACCCGGGCGGGCCGGCCCGCCTCCGCTGCCGCCGCGGTGACCTCGCGCAGCGCCCACATGCCGCTCACCGACACGTCGATGTCGGCCTCGATGGCCTCGCGCCAGGGCCCGCCGGGCGTCCACAGCCAGCACATCACCCGGCCGCCGAGACCGGCCGCGCGCAGGGCGAGCGCCTCGTGCGGCGTGGCGGTGCCCAGCCAGGTGGCGCCCGCTTCGAGCGCGGCGCGTGCGCAGCGCTCCGCCCCGTGCCCGTACGCGTCGGATTTGACGACGGCCATGAGTTGCGCGCCGGCCGCCCGGGCCCGCAGAACGCGCACGTTGGCACGGAGTGCGGCGAGGTCGATCTCGGCACGGGCTCTCAAGGACGCTGTCTCGTTCATCGCGCCCAGTGTCTCACTGGCTTACGACGGGGCCCTCGGGCGGCGGCCGCGGCCGGGCGCGGCAGCTCGGTGGACGCGCACGTCAGCCGTGGCGCAACTCGTGTTCCACATGGTCGACAAGGACCGGGACGTGGCTGTGCGGGACGTCCTTGACCGCCGTGACGAGCGTCACCGGACCGCCCTCGCGGACCAGCGCCGTCAGCTCGTCCACGGCCGCCGCGTGCACGGGGTCGGCGAGCTCGGCGCGGTAGCGGTCCACGAAGGTGTCGTACCGGGTCGCGGAACGGTCCTCGTGGTACCAGGAGCGCAACTCGTCCGACGGGGTGAGGTCCTTGAGCCACCGGTCGATCACGGCCCGCTCCTTGGAGACGCCGCGCGGCCACAGCCGGTCGACGAGGACGCGGGTGCCGTCGCCGTCCTCCCGGGGGTCGTACACCCTGCGTACGCGCAGATCACTGTCGGCGGTCACCGGCATTCCCCTCTCGACGCTCCCAGCATCACTCAGGCCCTTACGTCCCGCCATGCCGCCGCGATGGCCTCCGCGACGTCCTGCGCGGCGACCGGTGAGCCGTCCGAGGCGTGCCGGGCGGCGAGGCCGTGGAGGTGGGCGCCGACGGACGCGGCGTCGCGCGGGGCGAGTCCCGCGGCGAGCAGCGAGCCGGTCAGCCCGGAGAGCACGTCGCCGCTGCCCGCGGTGGCGAGCCAGGAGGTGCCGGTCGGGTTGACCCGGACGGGCGTGTGCGGGGTGTCCGTGGCGATCAGGGTCGTCGAGCCCTTGAGCAGGACCGTGGCGCGGAAGCGGGAGGCGAGTGCGCGTACGGCGGCGAGCCGCCCCGCCTCGACCTCCTCGCGCGGGACGCCGAGCAGCGCCGCGGCCTCCCCGGCGTGCGGGGTGAGGACGGTGGGCGCGGTGCGCGCCCGTACGACGTCGGCGTCCAGCAGCCGCAGCCCGTCCGCGTCGACGAGCACCGGCACGTCCGTGGCCAGCACGTCGGAGACCGCTTCGACGGCGTCCGTGCCGTCGCCGAGCCCCGGCCCGACCACCCAGGCCTGCACGCGCCCGGCCCTCGACGGCGGGCCCGCGTGGACCAGGGTCTCCGGATGCCGCGCGATCACGGCGTCGCCGCCCGGCCCGACGTAGCGCACGGCCCCCGCCCCGCCGCGCAGCGCCCCGGAGACGGCGAGCACCGCGGCCCCCGGGTAGCGCGCCGATCCGGCGACGATGCCGACGACGCCGCGCCGGTACTTGTCGCTCTCCGCGGCGGGCACGGGCAGCAGCGCGGCGACGTCCGCGTACTGGAGCGCCTCCAGATCGGGTACCTCCGGCAGTTCGGCGCCGAGCCCGATGTCGACGAGGTGCAGGGCGCCGGCCCGTTCGGCGGCCGGGTCGATCAGCAGCCCCGGTTTGTACGCCCCGAAGGTGACGGTCGCGTCGGCGCGCACGGCGGCCCCCCGCACCTCGCCGGTGTCGGCCTCCACGCCGCTCGGCAGATCGACGGCGAGGACGGGCACCCCGTGGGCCGCGTAGTGCTCCACCACGGCGGCGGCGTCCGGCCGCAGTCCGCCGCGTCCGCCGATGCCGGTGATGCCGTCCACGACGAGGTCGATGTGCCCGCCCCAGTCGCGGTGCGGGGCGACGTCGCCGCCGTCCATCACCCGCCCGCCCGCCGCCAGCAGGGCCGCGACGCCGCCCTCGTGGGCCCGGCCGGGTGACACCCGCACGGCCACGACGCCCGCGCCGCGCCGGGCCAGCCTGGCCCCCGCGTACAGCGCGTCGCCGCCGTTGTCGCCGCTGCCGACGAGGAGGACGACCCGGGATCCGTAGACGCGGCCGCCGCGCCGCAGCAGATCGGCGCAGGCGGCCGCGAGCCCGGCGGCGGCGCGCTGCATCAGCGCGCCCTCCGGAAGCCGTGCCATCAGGGCCTGTTCGGCGGCCCGTACGGTCGAAACGCTGTAGGCGGTACGCATGGCTCCAACGTACGCAAGGATCCGCCCTCCTACCCCTCCGCGATCACCACGGCAGAGGCCACCCCCGCGTCATGGCTGAGCGACACGTGCCACTGCCGCACGCCCAGCTCCTCGGCGCGCGCGGCAACGGTGCCCCGGACCCGCAGCCGGGGCTGCCCGCTCTCCTCCACGTACACCTCGGCGTCCGTCCACAGCAGCCCGCCGGGCGCGCCGAGCGCCTTGGCGAGGGCCTCCTTGGCGGCGAACCGGGCGGCCAGCGAGGCGATCCCGCGCCGCTCACCGCTGGGCAGCAGCAACTCCTGCTCCAGGAAGAGACGTTGGGCCATCTGCGGCGTACGCTCCAGCGCCGCGTCGAACCGCTCGATCTCCGCCACGTCGATCCCGACCCCGATGATCACGTACGCACCCTCACTGTTGGCCTGATGGCTCACTCCACGGTGACGGACTTCGCCAGGTTGCGCGGCTGGTCCACCTCGTTGCCGCGGGCCGTCGCCAGCTCGCAGGCGAAGACCTGCAACGGCACGGTGGCGACCAGCGGCTGAAGCAGCGTAGGCGTTGCGGGGATGCGGATGAGGTGGTCGGCGTACGGAACGACCTCCTCGTCGCCCTCCTCGGCGATGACGACGGTGAGGGCGCCGCGGGCCCGGATCTCCTGGATGTTCGACACGATCTTGCCGTGCAGCACCGAGCGCCCGGCCGGGGACGGCACCACGACGACGACCGGCAGACCGTCCTCGATGAGCGCGATCGGCCCGTGTTTGAGCTCCCCGGCGGCGAACCCCTCGGCGTGCATGTACGCGAGCTCCTTGAGCTTCAACGCGCCTTCCAGGGCGACCGGATAGCCGACGTGCCGGCCGAGGAAGAGCACGGTGTCGTGCGAGGCGAGCGACCGGGCCAGCTCCCGCACCGGCTCCATGGTCGCCAGGACCCGGTCGACGGAGCCGGAGATCTCGGAGAGCTGACGGATGACGGTACGGATCTCGTCGCCCCACTTGGTCCCGCGGACCTGGCCGAGGTAGAGGGCGACGAGGTAGCAGGCGACGAGCTGGGTCAGGAACGCCTTGGTCGAGGCGACGGCGACCTCGGGACCGGCGTGCGTGTAGAGGACGGCGTCGGACTCGCGCGGGATGGTCGAGCCGTTGGTGTTGCAGATGGCGAGGACCTTCGCGCCCTGCTCGCGGGCGTGCCGCAGGGCCATCAGGGTGTCCATCGTCTCGCCGGACTGCGAGATGGCGATGACGAGGGTGTGCGGGTCCAGGATCGGGTCGCGGTAGCGGAACTCGCTGGCGAGCTCGGTCTCGCAGGGGATCCGGGTCCAGTGCTCGATGGCGTACTTGGCGATCATCCCGGCGTGGAACGCGGTCCCGCAGGCGACGATCACCACCTTGTCGACCTCGCGCAGCTCGCCGCGCGTGATCCGGACCTCGTCGAGGTGGAGCGTGCCCTCCGGATCGATCCGGCCGAGGAGAGTGTCGGTGACGGCCTTGGGCTGTTCGGCGATCTCCTTGAGCATGAAGGAGGCGTAGCCGCCCTTCTCGGCGGCGGAGGCGTCCCAGTCCACGTGGTACGCACGCACCTCGGCGGGCTCCCCGTCGAACCCGGTGACCACGACCCCCTCCCGCCGCAGCTCGACCACCTGGTCCTGGCCGAGCTCGATCGCGGAGCGGGTGTGGGCGATGAACGCGGCGACGTCGGAGGCGAGGAATGCCTCGCCGTCACCCACCCCGACGACGAGCGGCGAGTTCCGCCGGGCCCCGACCACCACGTCGGGCGCGTCCGCGAACACGGCGACGAGCGTGAAGGCCCCTTCGAGGCGCCGGCAGACCTGCCGCATCGCCTCCGCCGGGTCCGCGCACTGCGAGAACGCCTCGGCAAGAAGGTGGGCGACGACTTCGGTGTCGGTCTCGGAGACCAGGTCGTGGCCGCGCCGTCCGAGCTCGGCGCGCAGGGCGGCGAAGTTCTCGATGATCCCGTTGTGGACGACGGCGACGCGTCCGGCGTTGTCGAGGTGCGGGTGGGCGTTGGTGTCGGTGGGGCCGCCGTGGGTGGCCCACCGGGTGTGCCCGATCCCGGCGGTGCCGGCCGGCAGCGGCCGCTCGACCAGCACCTTCTCCAGATTGAGGAGCTTTCCGGCCTTCTTGGCGGCGGCCAGTCCCCCGTCGGCGAGGATCGCGACCCCGGCGGAGTCGTACCCCCGGTACTCCAGCCGCTTGAGGCCCGCGACGACGACGTCCTGCGCCGACTGCCCACCGACGTAACCCACGATTCCGCACATAATGGTCCTTTCCTGGTCACCAGCCCCTGTTCTTCGCATAGTCGCAGAAGCAACCGCTATTTCAAGCCCGCCAACCAGCCCGGTCGGGCACGTGGAGCCCGTCGGGCCCGGCCCTCATCTACCGCGCGGGCACCCGCACCGCCTCCGGCACCGGACTCCCGGCACCCCTCCGCTCCCCCTTCACCAGCACCAGCACCGCCACCCCCGCGACGACCCCCACCGCCCCGGCCACCACGGCCGCGGCGTCCAGCCCCGAGGCGAACGCCGCCCGCAGCGCGTGCTCCCCCGCCCCCGCCGCCCGCAGCCCCGACGCACCGCCGCCCGCGAGCGCATGGGACTGCTCCTCGCCCAGCGTCCCGCCGATCCGCGAGGTCAGCACCGTCCCGAGCACGGCCACCCCGAAGGCGTACCCGAGCTGCCGGAAGGTGTTGACCGCACCGCCCGCCATGCCCGCCCGCTCCGGCGGCACGGAGGCGAGCGCGGCGCCCGCGAGGGCCGGGGAGACCAGGCCCGTGCCGATGCCCGCGACGACCAGCCCCGGCAACAGCGCGGGCCACGAGGAACCCGCGCCGAGGACCGCCTGTCCGAGCGTGCCGACACCGATCAGGGCGAGCCCGACGCCGATGGTCAGCCTCGGCTGCACCCCGTGCAGCAGCCGCCCGCCGAGGGCGGCGACCACGAACGCGGTCGCGGCCAGCGGCAGGAGCGCCAGGCCGCCCTGGACGGGGCTGAGCCCGAGCACGGTCTGCAGCCAGATCGAGGTGTACGGCAGCACGGCGAAGGCCGCCAGGTTGTACGCGAGCGCCCCGGCCATCACGCCGGTGAACGCGGACTCCCGGAACAACGACAGCTCCAGCAGCGGGTGTTCGACGCGCCGCTCGACGAGCACGAAGCAGAGCAGGGCGAGCGCGGCGATCCCGAACGTGGCGAGCGTGCGCCCCGACGTCCAGCCCAGGCTCCCCGCCCGTACGACGGCGTACGTCGCCGCCGCCGCGAACACCGCGAAGCTCACGGTCCCCGCCCAGTCGATCCGCCGGCCCCGGGCCCCGCGCGACTCGGGCACGGTCCGCACCGTCAGCCAGATGGCGGCGACGCTGACCGGAAGGTTCACGAAGAAGATCCAGCGCCACCCGGGCCCCTCGGTCAGCAGCCCGCCGACGACCGGCCCGATCGCGGCGGCTCCCCCGCTCACCGCACCCCACAGCCCGAGCGCGACGGACCGGTCCTTGCCCTGGTAGACGGAGGCGAGCAACGGCAGCGTGGTCGCGAACATCGCGGCCGCGCCCACCCCCTGGACCCCGCGCGCGGCCACCAGCACCGCGGGCGACGAGGCGAGCCCGCAGCCCAGGGAGGCGACGGCAAAGAGCACGACGCCGGCGACATGGACCCGGCGCCGCCCGAGCAGATCGGCGGCGGCCCCGATGCCGAGCAGCAGCGCGGCGAGCGCGAGCGCGTACCCGTCGATGACCCACTGCAGATCGGCGAGCGACGCGTCCAGCATCCGCGCCATGTCGGGCAGCGCCACGATGACGATCGTGACGTCGAGCAGCAGCATGAACGTCCCCAGACAGACCGCGGTGAGCGGCCCCCACTTGCGCATGTGTTTCTCCCTGTAGGGCTGTACGGCTTCGGCGTGGCCTGCGACCACTCCCGTACGATCGGAGACGAGCGGCCGAACCCACCGGCCAAAGAGCTTCAAGCGCCGGAATCCGACACCGACAAGGCCCATACCCATGGAATCCAACGCAGTGGGCGACAGCCTCGATCTCCGGATCCTGCACGCCCTGGAGCTGGACGCCCGCGCACCGTTCAGCCGGATCGCCACCGCGCTCGGGGTCTCCGACCAGACCGTGGCGCGTCGCTTCCGCAGGCTGCGGTCCGAGGCGGACCTCCGGGTCGTCGGGGTCCGCTGCGCGGCCGCCGAGGACCCGCTCGACCACTGGCTGCTACGGGTGCGCTGCGCGCCCGAGGGTGCGACGGCCATCGCCGAAGCCCTGGCCAAACGCCCGGACACGGCGTGGATCGGCCTCACTTCGGGCGGTACGGAGGTGACGTGCACGGCCAACGTCCGCTCCCGGGACGACGCGGACGACCTGCTCCTCGGCAAACTGCCGCGTACCCCGCACATCGTCGACATCCGCGCCCACCAGCTGCTGCACCGCTTCTACGGCGGCCCGTCCGGCTGGCTCCACAAGAGCGGCGCGCTCTCCCCGGAACAGGCCGCCGCCCTTACGCCCGCGCCGCTCCCGGACCATCCCGGCCCTGCCGTCATCACCTCCGAGGACGAACCCCTCGTCGCCGCGCTGGAAGCGGACGGCCGGGCCA
This sequence comes from Streptomyces sp. NBC_00464, assembly GCF_036013915.1. Classification (NCBI taxonomy): domain Bacteria; kingdom Bacillati; phylum Actinomycetota; class Actinomycetes; order Kitasatosporales; family Streptomycetaceae; genus Streptomyces; species Streptomyces sp. NBC_00464. The sequence goes on from NZ_CP107899.1 coordinate 2,798,721, forward strand.
CGTACCCCGAACTCCAGAAGGCGACGGGCCGCTCCGAATCGGCGGTCAAGCGCCGCATGGACCGGCTCGTGGCCTCGGGCGCGCTGTACGTGGACGTCGAGTTCGACGCCGCCCCCTTCGGCTTCCGCCACCCGACCATGCTGTGCATCACCGCCGCACCCCGCGCCCTGAACGCGGTGGGCGAGGCGCTCGCCACCCACCCGGAGGTCGCCTACGCGGCGGCGACCACCGGGCCGTCCAACCTGGTGGCGGTGGTGATCACCCGCGACACGGGCCACCTGTACCGCTATCTGAGTGAACGCCTGGGCGCGCTGGAGGGCGTCGAGCATGTGGAATCGATGCCGTTCCTGCGGCGCGTCAAGCAGCTGACGTACCGGCCGTTCCGGGGGTAGCCGGAGGCACTGAGCAGTAAAGTAGGAATGGCTCATACTTTGAGCCGTTCCTACTTCAGGAGAACCGTGGCCTTCACCGGACGCACCCGTGAGCTGCGCATCCTCGGGACATGGCTGGAGCGCGTCGTCTCGGCGACCGGCGGCAGCGCCGGGCAGGCACTGGTGATCAAGGGCCGTCGGCGGATCGGCAAGACCCGGCTCGTGCAGGAGTTCTGCGCACGGTCCGGGCAGCCGTACATCTTCTTCCAGGCGACTCGCAGTCAGCCCGCTCCGCTCGCGCGACGTGCGCTGTTCGACGCGGTCGCCGGTGGCCAGGGAATGCGGGACCACGGATCGGCGCTGGAACACGCCGCCGCCCCCGAGGACTGGGTCCGGACGCTGGCCGCCGTCGCAGCCGCCCTGCCCGCGGACGAGCCGGTGATTCTCGTACTGGACGAAGTCCCCTGGCTGTCGGAGGCGGATGCGGGATTCGACGCGGCGCTCAAGACGGCGTGGGACATGCATCTGTCCGCCAAGCCGGTGCTCCTGCTGCTGCTCGGCTCCGATCTGGCGATGATGGACCGGCTGACGTCGTACGACCATCCGTTCCACGGCCGGGCCGGCCAGTACACGGTGGGTCCGCTCAGCCCTGCCGACGTACAGGACTCCACGGGGCTGAACGCCGCGGCAGCACTCGACGCGTATCTCGTCACCGGTGGCTTCCCCGAAGTGGTGACCGGCTGGCGGACCGGCGAACCGGTCGCCGGATATCTGGACCGCCAGGTGGAGGACCCGTCGTCGGTCCTGCTCACGACGGGCGAGCGGTCCCTCGCGGCGGAATTTCCCGCACGCCTCCAGGCAGGCCGGGTACTCCGGGCGATCGGCTCCGGCGAGCGGACGTTCTCCGGCATCGCCGCAAGCACGGGAGGCGCCGACGGACGCCCCCTGGCGCACGGCACGCTCGCCCCGATACTGACCGAACTCACCGAGGCGAAGCGGATCGTGGCCGCCGACCTCCCCCTGTCCACACAGGCCGCCCCCAAACTCAAGCGCTACCGCATCGCGGACACCTACCTGCGCTTCTGGCTGGCGCATCTGGAGAACGCCGTCGCACAGGCGGAAAGGGGCAGGGGCGAGGTCTCGGCAGCACGTATTCAGCGTTCCTGGCCGTCGTGGCGGGGACGCGCGGTGGAGCCGGTGATCAGGGAAGCACTCGCCCGCCGGGTCCCCGACGGCCTCTTCCCCGAGGCCGTCGAGGTCGGCGGCTGGTGGAACAGGCAGAACAACCCCGAAGTCGACCTCATCGGCGCGGACACCCAGCCCGCGCGCCGCGTGTCCTTCGTGGGGTCGGTGAAGTGGCGCGACGAGACACCGTTCGGCGCACGGGATCTCGCCGGACTCGTCGCGTCCGCACAGCACGTGCCGGGAGCGGAGGATGCGGCTCTGGTCGCGGTCAGCCGTCTGCCCCCGACGGGTGCGGGTGCTGAGGGACTGGCCGCGCACTGGGGGCCGGAGGACGTCATCGCCGCGTGGCGATGACGTGACGGACACTGAGCGGTCCTGGCCACCCGTCGAGGACCTGCGGCGCGGACATGCGCGGCAGGCCCTCGGGGCCGGCTCCGTCAACGGGCCGGGGCGGCCGTCACCGGTCCTGGGCCAGGGCGACGAGTTCGGCGAACAGACCCCCGGCGTGGATCAGGTCGTCGTACGTACCGTCCTCGATCACCCGGCCGTGCTCCATGACGATGATCCGGTCCGCCAGACGTGTGTTCTCCAGCTGATGGGTCACGACGATCGTCATGCAGTCGGCGGCCAGCCGCTTGATCTCCAGGAAGATCTGGTGCTCGCCGCGCGCGTCCATCTGAGAAGTCGGCTCGTCCAGGATCAGCAGCGGGGTCCGCCGGTACAGCGCGCGTCCGCACGCGAGCCGCTGCCACTGCCCGCCGGAGAGTTCCGCTCCGCCGAACAGTTCACGGGCGAGGAGGGTGTCGAGCCGGTTCGGCAGTTCCTCGACGGCCTCGCGCATACCCACGGCGTCGACGGCCTTCCACACCAGGTCGTCGTCCCACGACTTGGGCTGGCCGAGCGTGATGTTCTCGCGGGCCCGCAGCGGCCAGGTGGCGAAGTTCTGCGGTACGAGCGCGGTCCGCTTCCATACGGCCTCGGCGTCGGCCTGCGCCAGGTCGGTGCCGTCCCACAGCACGCGGCCCTTGTCGGCGAGGAGGATGCCGGTGATGAGCTTGGTGAGGGTGGACTTGCCGGAGCCGTTCTCGCCGACCACGGCCAGGATCTCACCCCGGCGCAGGCTCAGGGAGACGCCGTTCACGGCGGGCTGCTCCTTCCCCGGGTACTGGTACACCACCTCGTCGAGCCGGATCTCGTCCACCTGCTCCGGGATCGTCAGCTCGCCACGCTTCGGGGCGCGCGCGTCGGCCATGTCGAGGAAGGCGCGCATGTCGGCGAGGTAGAGCGAGGTGTGGAACAGCGCGGCGCCCTGGACCACGAGTTGGGAGAGCGCGGCGAGGCTGCTCTGCACGGCGACGACGGCGGTCGCGGCGACCGCCAGCGGGACGGCTCCCGTGGTGGCCAGCCAGGCGAGCAGGGTCCAGGTGCCCATCAGGAAGACGCCGCTCACGGCACTGGTGGACACGTCGATGCGCAGCTGCCGTGGTGCGGCGGTCAGGGTGCGCCGGTCGATGCGCTCGGACAGCGCCCGGTACCAGTACAGGAGGTACCCGGTCATGCCGTTGGCGCGGACCTCGTCGCCGTACCGGGCCGAGGTCGCCCACCAGCGCGTCATCCCGCGCACGTTGCGGTCACCGACGTTGAGGTAGTGGGTCTCGTAGTCCACCCGGGCCCGCAGGATCGCACCGAGCCCGGCCGGGAGCACGGCGAGCAGCAGGGCCGGGAGCATGACCCAGTGCAGGACGGTGATGACGCCGCCCGCGGCGACCATGCGGACACCGGCGGCCATGAACCGCTGTGCGTCGCTGACCATGGTGGTGGTGCGGGTGACCCCCACTTCGGCGGCCTCCTGCCGGTCCGCGAAACCGTCCTCGCCGTACGCCGCCACCTCGACCCGGCACACGGCGGCGACCAGCGCGACGTCGGCCTCGGTCATCAGCAGCGGCGTGATGCGGCGTTCGGCGTACGAGGCGAGTGCCACGCTGAGGCGGCCCGCACCGGCGGCGACGGTGACCACGGCCAGGGCGGGCAGGGCGCCGTGCAGACGTTCGGAGACGGGGCCCGTGGCGAGCAGGTACGTCATCGCCTTCGCGGTGAAGGCAAGCGTGAGGGCGGCTGCGGTGCCGGTGAGGAGCTGGCAGAGCAGGAGAACCAGGACGGCAGTCCGGTCCACCGCCCAGGCGAGTCGGACCGTGTGCTTCAGGACGGCGGGCAGGCGTCCGCACATGGTGCGGAATCCGGCTTCCGCCAGGGGGTTCTTGCCGTGCTTGCCCTGGAAGTCGAGTTCGGCCGGGGGTGGGGGTGGGGGTGTATCCGAGTGCGCGGTCGAGGCGTCAGTCACAGTCACCTGTGTCCCTCCTGGGACTCGGTGCCGCACCGGGATGGCTCGGCGGTGCACGGCATAACGACGCCCACGGGGAATCGAACGCGCTCGATTCCGGACGCGTGCGGCCACAGCAACGGCAAGGGTTCGCGGGTCCTGCCCGTGCGCCGGGGCAGCCGTGAGGCATCAGGCTGTGGCCGAATCGCCGACGCTTGAAACGCCTGTGGCGGGTGGGTTTTCCGGCACCCGTCACACACACGAGGACCTGCGGCGCGGGTGTGCGCGGCAGGTCCTCGTGAGGTGCAGAAGCTGTGTATCGGAGGTCAGTTGGCCGATGCGTACGAGACGAAGTCGGCCCAGGCTCCCGGGGTGAAGCCGAGCTCGGGGCCGGGGATGTTCTTCGAGTCGCGGACGCGGATGGTGGTGGGGGCGGGGGCTACCTCGACGCACTGTGGGCCGTCATTGGTGCTGTAGCTGCTCTTGACCCAGGTCAGGTCTGAAGGGTTTCCGGACGAGGGCTTGGCACTCATGTCTCTCCCAGCAGTTTTTCGATGAAGGTCCGCGACAGCCGAGGCGTGAGCGCCTGTGCCCTGATCATGCCGTACCGCATCTCAAGGATCTGGACCTCCTTGGGATCACTGATCAGTCGGCTGATGAGCTGGACTTCGTTGTGCCCCACAGCCGAGCCGTCACTCAACTTGAGCACCTCGTGCGAGCCGCCCAATCCCGCGTGCTCCTCGGTCTCGGTCGGCATGACCTGAATCTCGACGTGCCTCAACGCACTCAGTTCTAGCAGGTGTTCGAGCTGTTCACGCAACACGTTTTTCCCGCCCGTCGGCCTCCGAAGCGTTGCCTCTTCCTGGACGAAGGTCAGCAGTGGCGCGGGCCGACGTTCGAAGATGGACTGGCGGGCCATACGGGCGGCGACGAGCCGGTCGACCTGTTCCTCCGTGTACGCGGGGCGCCGTTCTCCGTACAGCGCCCTTGCGTACGCCTCCGTCTGGAGCAAGCCGTCGATGACGACACCGGCGTACGACCCCAGCTCCACCGCATCGTTTTCCAGCTTCGCCAGATCCCGGACCTTCTTCGGGTACCGCGCCTCCGCCACGTCCTGCTTCATCGCGGAGATCTTGCCGCCCGCGCCCACGGCCTCGTCCGTCCGGTCCAGGAACTCCGGCTTCGGAATCCGCGTCCCGGCCTCTACCTTGTAGACCAGGTTCTCCCCGTACCCGATCACCTCGCCCAACTCCGCCGCGCGTAACCCCGCCGCCTCCCGCCAGAGCCGGATCTGCCGGCCGACCGCCGCGATCACGGCGCCCGAGTCGTCCTCGGGTTCGACGTCCCATTCGGACCCGTCCGTACTGTCGTTGACACCCATAGGCCACCCGCCTCCACCCGTGAACGGCACCCGCCGCTGTACGCGTGGGACAGGTCCGTACAGCCGCTGGACAGTCACCGTCCGTACACGCGTCGATGCTGTTCAGCGTAGCCACGGGCGGCCACGCTGAGTGACGTGAACCGAGAAATCACCCAACCGCGCTCCCATACCGGCCAGTTCGTCGTCCAGCTCTCCGCGACCCGCCGGGGCGCCCGGCTCGCCCGGCTGCTGGCGACGGAACAGCTCCGTTCCTGGGGGCTGCCCCTGGACGACGCCAGCCATGTCGTCGCCGAGCTCGCGGCCAATGCGGCACTCCACGGATACGTACCCGGGCGGGACTTCCGCGTCATGCTGACGGTCGACGGGGACACGCTGCGTATCGAGGTCGCGGACGCACGCGGCGATCAACTTCCGCGCGTACAGGACACCCAGGCCGACCCGTCCGAGGCCGGGCGAGGGCTGCTGCTCGTCGAGGCGCTCGCCACCCGTTGGGGCATCGAGCACGGGCCCTTCCCTCGCAAGACCGTCTGGGCGGAGGTCGCCCTCACCGGGTCCGGAAACCACGACCCGGTGGGCCGCGACGCGATGAAGTACGACGCGGTCGGCCGCGACGCGGCGGCCCACGACGTAAAAGGCTTTTAAGTCCTTTGGGAAGAAGAAACCAACCAAACCCAACCCACCCCGGTGGACCTCAGCAGGCCCCCCGCGCGCCCGCGAGCGCGTTCGCGAGCGCCCGTCACTCGCACGAGTGAGGTTGGCCAACTGGGCTGGATTTCGCCCCGGTTGCCTGGCATATGCTCACGAAATCAAACTACAGAACTGTGACGGCCCCCGCCGGGATGGCAATCCCGAGCGAGGGCCTGACCGCCGAGGAAGGTAACCACTTCCCGATGGATACCCCGCAGATTATCGCGCCCTCCCGCGCCCCGTCGGGTGGCGGCGTCGTCCACGTGAAGGTGCGCCACAGCAGCCACTTCACGGTCATCGGCAACCACCTCGCCCAGCACCACGAGCTCTCGCTCATCGCGATCGGCCTCGCCACGCACATCCAGTCGCTGCCCGCCGGGGCGAAAGTCGGCATCAAGTTCCTGGTCGAGCGCTTCCCGGAGAGCGAGGCCCGCATCGCCGGAGCGCTGCGCGAACTCGAATCGCACGGCTACCTCCAGCGCACCCGCGAGCGTCTCCCGTCCGGCCGCGTCGTCACCCGCACGACGTCGTTCAACCAGCCGCCCTGCGCGACGACGCGGACAGCCCCGGTCGCGGAGTCGGGAGCGATGTGGGCACCCTCAACGCCTGAACGGGCCCCGAAACCCGCCCACATCGCTCTCAACTCGCCGCCGCCCTCGCCGACGCCGCCGAAGCGGAAAGCCCCGCCCCTCCCCCGGCCGAAGACGCCGAGCCCCGAGCTGGACCGGACGGCCTCGGCACTCCTGCTCGACCTGAACGGCCGGGCGACCGCGTTCGACCTCTCCGAGGACGACGTCCGGACGCTCGCCCCCGCCGTCGCCGCCTGGCTCGAACGCGAGGCCACCCCGGCCGCCATCAGGCGAGCGCTTACGGGGGAGCTGCCCGAACTGATGAAGTACCCGGTGAAGTTCCTCGGGCACCGGCTGACCGAACTGCTCCCGCCACCGCTCCCGCCCGCCGGACGGCCCCCGCTCTACGACCCGATGCAGAACTGCGACGGGTGCGACCGCGCCTTCAGAGCACCCGAACCCGGGAACTGCGCCGAGTGCCGGTCGGAGCTCGCCGCTACGGCGTAGCAGCCGCGGCCAGGAACCGAAAGGAGCTCCCAGGTCCGTGTCACAGGGCGCCGGGCTGTCTCGTCCTAAGGGGTGTACCCACCGACGAGCACGCAGGAGCACACACCATGGATGCACGACTGAACTACTTCGCCGAGCCCACCGCCGCCAAGGCCCTCAAGCACCTCATGGCGGCGGGCAAGGCGCTCAAGGATTCGACGCTGGCGGCCGCGACGCAGGAGCTGGTGGCACTGCGCGTGAGTCAGATCAATGGCTGCGCCGTCTGCATCGACATGCACACCAAGGAGGCCACCGCGGCCGGTGAGACCTCGGTGCGGCTGCACCTGGTGGCGGCGTGGCGCGAGGCCACGGTCTTCACCGAGGCCGAGCGTGCCGCGCTGGAGCTGGCGGAACAGGGGACGAGGGTCGCGGACGCGGCAGACGGGGTCAGCGACGATGTATGGGCGCGGGCCGCGAAGCACTACGACGAGGAGCAGCTCACCGCCCTGGCGTTGCTGATCTCCTTCATGAACGCGGCGAACCGGCTGAACATCATCGCCCGGCAGCCGGCCGGTGACTACAAGGCCGGACAGTTCCAATGAAATGACCGTCGGTGACCAGGTCGAGGGAGATGCGACGTGAACAAGGTCGGAGAGTTCGAGGAGCTGCGCCCCCTGCTGTTCTCGATCGCCTACCGGATTCTGGGCAGCGTGAGCGAGGCCGAGGACGCGGTGCAGGAGACCTGGCTGCGCTTCGACGGCTCGGCGGTCTCTCCCACGTCGGTCAAGGCGTTCCTGTCCACCACGGTGACGCGGATCTCGATCGACGTGCTGCGCTCCGCGCGGGTGCGGCGGGAGGAGTACGTGGGCCCGTGGTTCCCCGAGCCGCTGCTGAGCGATCCGTATCAGGATCCGGCGCGCTCGGCGGAACTGGCCGACTCGGTTTCGATGGCTGCGTTGCTGCTGCTGGAGCGCCTCAGCCCGCTGGAACGGTCGGTGTTCGTGCTGCGGGAGGTGTTCGGCTTCGGGTTCGACGACATCGCGTCGGCGGTGGGGCGTTCGGAGGCGGCGTGCCGGCAGCTGCTGGTACGGGCACGGCGGCACATGGAGGCCGGGAGGCCGCGGTTCGAAGCGGACCGTCAGGAGCGTGAGGAGCTGGCGAAGCGGTTCTTCGACGCCCTCCGCGAAGGCGACGTCGTCGGCCTGCGGGATCTGCTGGCGGCCGACGTACAGATGGTCGGGGACGGCGGCGGCAAGGCCCCGCAGCTGGCCAGGGCCGTCGTCGGCGCCGAGAACGTGGCCCGCCTGCTGGCCTCCGTCTTCCCGCTGCTGGCCCGGATCGAGGTGACGTGCGAGCCGCACCAGGTCAACGGTCAGCCCGGCGCCGTCTTCCGCGACAGGGACGGAAAGGTCCTTCACACCCTGGCCCTCGATGTGCTGGACGGGCAGATCCAGACCATCCGCTCGGTGATCAACCCCGACAAGCTCGGCCACCTCGGACCGGTGGCCGACGCCTGGAGTATCAACGACGAGGTGAAACGGGCCCGCCGGCAGATGAAGTGACCCGAAGCCGGTCCGGGCCGGCTCGCGGCTCGCACGTCACGTCGATCCGGGCCATGGTGGATTTCCGGGGCCCGGAAGCGGGGAGTTCTCTCGCGTTGCATGATCATGCGAGATGATGCATAATCTTCCTATGTCTAAGGTCCTCACCTCCCTGCCCACCGGCGAGCGCGTCGGCATCGCCTTCTCGGGCGGCCTCGACACCTCGGTCGCGGTCGCGTGGATGCGCGACAAGGGCGCTGTCCCGTGCACCTACACCGCCGACATCGGTCAGTACGACGAGCCCGACATCGCCTCCGTGCCCGGCCGCGCCAAGGCCTACGGCGCCGAGCTCGCGCGCCTGGTCGACTGCCGTGCGGCGCTCGTCGAGGAGGGGCTGGCCGCGCTCACCTGCGGGGCGTTCCACATCCGCTCGGGCGGGCGTGCGTACTTCAACACCACGCCGCTCGGCCGCGCCGTCACCGGCACGCTCCTGGTGCGGGCGATGCTGGAGGACGACGTACAGATCTGGGGCGACGGCTCCACGTACAAGGGCAACGACATCGAGCGGTTCTACCGCTACGGTCTCCTCGCCAACCCGCACCTGCGGATCTACAAGCCCTGGCTCGACGCGGACTTCGTGACCGAGCTCGGCGGCCGCAAGGAGATGTCGGAGTGGCTGGTCGCCCATGACCTGCCGTACCGCGACAGCACGGAGAAGGCGTACTCCACCGACGCCAACATCTGGGGCGCCACCCACGAGGCGAAGACCCTGGAGCACCTGAACACCGGCGTCGAGACCGTCGACCCGATCATGGGCGTGAAGTTCTGGGACCCCTCGGTCGAGATCGAGACCGAGGACGTCACGATCGGCTTCGACCAGGGCCGCCCTGTCACCATCAACGGCGAGAAGTTCGACTCCGCCGTCGACCTGGTGATGAAGGCGAACACCATCGGTGGCCGCCACGGCATGGGCATGTCCGACCAGATCGAGAACCGGATCATCGAGGCCAAGAGCCGCGGCATCTACGAGGCCCCCGGCATGGCCCTGCTGCACGCCGCGTACGAGCGCCTGGTCAACGCGATCCACAACGAGGACACCCTCGCCCAGTACCACAACGAGGGTCGCCGCCTCGGCCGTCTGATGTACGAGGGCCGCTGGCTGGACCCGCAGGCGCTGATGGTGCGCGAGTCGATCCAGCGCTGGGTCGGCACCGCCGTCACAGGCGAGGTCACGCTGCGACTGCGGCGCGGCGAGGACTACTCGATCCTCGACACGACGGGCCCGGCGTTCAGCTACCACCCGGACAAGCTGTCCATGGAGCGCACCGAGGACTCCGCGTTCGGCCCGGTCGACCGGATCGGCCAGCTCACGATGCGCAACCTCGACATCGCCGACTCCCGCGCCAAGCTGGAGCAGTACGCGGGCCTCGGCCTGATCGGCACCGCCAACCCGGCCATCGGCGCGGCCCAGGCCGCAGCCACCGGCCTGATCGGCTCGCTGCCCGAGGGCGGCGCCCAGGCCATCGCCTCCCGCGGCGAGGTCTCGGAGGCCGACGAGATGCTGGACCGGGCCGCGATGGAGTCCGGCACGGACTAGTACTCCACTCCACGAAAGGCCGGCCCGGCGCCCTGCGCGCCGGGCCGGCCTTTCGCTGCGTTCAGCCCTCGGAAGTCACCCGCGCGCCCGCGGCCGGTGGCTCACCGTGTGAGGTCTCGACCACCTCGGCCCCTTCCCGTCGGATCCGCTCGACTCCCCAGGCTCCGAGCGGCCCGAGCGCCTGATTGAGCGTGTGCCCGTGCTCGGTCAGGGAGTACTCCACCCGCGGCGGCACCTCCGCATAGACCTTCCGGTGCACGAGACCGTCCGCCTCCATCTCCCGCAGGTGCTGCGTCAGCATCTTCTCGCTCACGCCCGGCAGACCGCGGCGGAGCTCGGCGAAGCGGCGTACGCCATGGGCGTCGAGTTCCCAGAGGATCAGGCCCTTCCACTTGCCGCTCACCACGTCGAGCCCGGCGTCGATACCGCAGATGTACGGCCCGATCCTCGGTGCCCTGGCCATCACTGATCACCCTTACTCAAAGGTAAGTACCGCAGAAAATAGTGGGTACTTCCGAGAGTAGTGACGCTCTCCGAGCATGGAGGGGTGAACGAACAACGGAACCACACCACTCCGCAGGACAAGGCTGTCACCGTGATCGGGCTCGGCCCGATGGGCCGTGCGATGACCCGCACCCTCCTCGCCGCCGGCCACCCGGTCACCGTCTGGAACCGCACCGCAGGCCGGGCCGACGGCGTCGTCGCGGAGGGAGCGACGCTCGCGGCGACACCCCGTGCAGCGGTCGAGGCAAGTGACCTCGTGGTCCTCAGCCTCACCGACTACCGGGCGATGTACGACATCCTCGACGGTGCCACCGCCTCGCTCGCCGGCCGGACCCTGGTCAACCTGAGCTCCGACACCCCCGACCGCTCCCGCGAGGCTGCCGCCTGGGCGGCCGGCCACGGCGCCGGCTTCCTCACCGGAGGGGCCATGGTCCCCGCGCCGATGGTCGGCACGGAGGCGTCGTACGTCTACTACAGCGGCCCCGACAAGGTGATGGAGAACCACCGGGCGGCGTTGACGCTGCTCGGCACACCGAAGTATCTGGGCGAGGACCCCGGCCTCGCCCAGATGATGTACCAGGCCCAGCTCGCGGTGTTCCTCACCACCCTGTCCGCACTGATGCACGCCACCGCCATGCTCGGCACCGCAGGAATGACAGCCGCAGAAGCACTGCCGGAGTTGCTCGCCGCCGCCGACTCGATCGGCGACATCATGCGGGCCGGCGAGGAGAGCCCCGGCACCGCGCTGGACGCCGGCGAGCATCCCGGCGACCTCAGCACAGTCACCATGATGGGCGCGACGTCCGACCACATCGTCGAGACCAGCACCGCGCTCGGGCTCGACCTCGCGCTCCCTCTGGCCGTGCAGGCCCACTACCGGGGCGCGATCGAGAACGGGCACGGCGGCGACAACTGGACCCGCATCATCGACAGCATCCGAGGACCCCGCTGAGCGGACGCGGGACCGATGACTCCGAACGGCGACGAAGACGGCCGGGCGGGGCCGGCCACGACGACCGCCTTCGCCGTCGAGGGGGACCCGGCATCGCCGTACGGGTGCAGACGCGTCCGACGATGCCCTGTTCGCCGCCGTCGAATCCGGCGGGGAACTTCCTTACGGGGTGAGGAAGTTGATCGACGGCTCTTGATGCCCGGCGAAGGGGGACGGCTCCCCCCTCTTCGTACGCAGACCGGCCCGGCGCCGTGGGGCGCCGGGCCGGTCTCTCCGTCAAGCGGGCCGGATCAGTGCGAGTGTCCCTTCCGCGACCCGTGCGACGCCGACTTCCGCCTGCGTGGCACCAGGATCAGCGCTCCGCCGGCCGCCGCGATCGCTGCGGCAATGCCGAGGGGGAGGAGCATCGGCGCTCCGGTGTCCGGCATCGCGCCGCCGTCATGAGCGGGGGCCGAGGACGTCGGCACAGGCCACGAAGGGGTGTGTGTCGGTGAGGGGGCGGGAGTGGAGGTGTGGGTCGGGGTGTGAGTCGGGGCCGGGCTGTGGGTGCGGGTCGGCGTGGGAGTCGGGTTGTGGGTGTGGGTCGGCGTGGGAGTCGGGGTGGGCGTCGGGGTCGGGGTGGGCGTCGGCGTGCTCACCTGGATCGTCGCTCTGTCCGGCGGAGACTTCACCGCACCGTCGTTGCCCGTCGCGACCGCGTGGTTCATCACGCTCCCCCGCTCCACGTCGTCCTCGTCCACCACGTAGGTACCCGTACAGGTGGTGCTGTCCCCGGGCGCCCCCTGCCCGGCCAGCGTGGTGGACTCGCAGGTGACGCCTTCGACGAGGTCGTCGTGGATCCGGAGATCCTCGACCGGGCTGTCGGTGACATTGCCGACCACGTAGCTGTACTCCACCTCGTCCCCGAGTGCGTACGGCTGCGAGTCGTCCACCTGCTTGTCGAGCGTCAGGCCGACCGCGCCGCCCAGGGGCAGGTTCACACTCGACGGCGGGGAGAGGACCGTCTCGTCACCGCTCCTGCCCGATGCTTCGGCGGTGTTGGAGATGTAGCCGCGCCCGGCATCGCGACCGGTGACGGTGTACGACGCCGTGCAGGTCATCGTCGCTCCGACGGCCAAGGTGGTGCCGGGGCAGGTCACCGGTCCGACGGTGGGGTCGTCCACGCCGACGTCACTGAGATCGGAACCCCCCGAGTTCGTCACCACGAACTCGTACGGCACCCGCGTGCCCGGCACGATCACCTCGGGCAGCGGCTGCGCGATGCTGACCTGCTTCACGAGATTGAGTTCCGGCAGCGGCTTCAGCGAGCGGGCGGAGAGCGTACGGATGAGGTGGACGTCGGTGAAACCTCCCGTCGACGCACCGAAGCCGAACTTGTACGTGGCGGGGACCGGCTGGGGTGCCTCCGTCTCCAGGACCTGCTGGGCACCGTTTCCGTCATGGAAGTCGACCAGCACCGTCAGCACGGGGTCGGGGGCCGGGCTCACGCGCACCGTCACGGTGCGGCGGGACGCCTCCAGAATCTGCTGCGCCGCTTCGGGCGTCGTCCCCGCAGGGAGGTCGGCCGCAGTGGTCGGCCCCTGGAGCTTGCCGGGAAGGGTGGACGGCCAGGGCGCCGTCGTCGTCAGGTTGCTGGTGGTGGCGGCCAGGAAGCAGTAGCCCTCGGTGCCGTGGCCGGGCCCCCGCACCGTGACCATGTTGCTCCCCGGTCCCGGAACCCGGAATCCCGTACCGGCGGGGGAACGTCGCGCGCAGCCGTTGCCGCGATGCTCCCAGTCACCGAAGTAGTTCCCCAGGACGTCCAGGCCGACGCCCAGATAACCATGGTCGACACCCGGCACGAAGTCCATGTTCGCGTCGTCGTTCGGCAGCTTCTGGGCGTAGCCGAGGCTCCCGCCGAACGCCCCTGGCGCGGACAGTTCGGATGCCCCGTCCACCAGGAAGAACGAGATGCCGTCGGCCGGATTCGCGACCGGTGTGCCTCCGTACTGCCATTGGTCGAAGGAGACTTCCAGCCCTTCGTTCGCGGGCAGCGCCTTGTTGTGGATCACCGCCGAGGCCCGGTCGTTGCCCGCGTCCGTCAGCTGGAGGTAGCCGTACGGCGCTGCGTTGCGGGGCGGTACGGGACCCACCGCCGTATCGGAGCAACCGCCCAGCGGATGCGGCGTGTTGCCTATGGGCGGCTGCTCGGGCGCGGCACCCGTCAAGCAGGCGGGTCCCACCGCTTCGAAGTCTCCGTCCGCGGTCGCCCCGGTGAACGGCTCCTCCACCAGGGTGGGCGACACGGCGGCGGCGCTGCTGCCCGTGGCCGGCGCGGCGCCGGGCAGCAGGGAGACGGCCATGATCGCTGCCGTCAGAGCCAGGGCTCCGGTCGACAGCGCCACGCGCCCTCGACGGACCTGCACAGAATGAGGTCGTAGCATAAATGGGACAATATGCATGATCCTGCGCAGGGTAGCTCGGCACGCCGCATGCCTCCCTCCCCACCCCCATCCGCCGGAGCCCGGCCCCACCCGTCCCCACGTGACCGACCCCACCCCCCACTCCGTTAAAACTCCCGCAACAATGAACCTGTGATCACTTCGCCGACACGGAGCACGAACCGACGCGCCGAGCCCGCCGCGACGCCGTACGTCGACCTCTCCCGGGCGGAGTGGAGCGCGCTGCGCGACAAGACGCCGCTGCCGCTGACCGCCGACGAGGTGGAGCGGCTGCGCGGGCTCGGGGACGTCATCGACCTCGACGAGGTCCGGGACGTCTACCTGCCGCTCTCGCGCCTCCTCAACCTGTACGTCCAGGCCACCTCCGGGCTGCGCGGCGCTCTGAACACCTTCCTGGGCGACGCGGGCAACGGGCACGGGGAGCAGCGCGGGACCCCGTTCGTCATAGGGGTCGCGGGCAGCGTCGCGGTGGGCAAGTCCACCAGCGCCCGTATCCTCCAGGCGCTGCTGGCCCGCTGGCCGGAGCACCCGCGGGTGGAGCTGGTGACCACGGACGGGTTCCTGCTGCCGATGAAGGAGCTCCACGCGCGCGGCCTGATGTCGCGCAAGGGCTTCCCCGAGTCGTACGACCGGCGCGCCCTGACCCGTTTCGTCGCCGACATCAAGGCGGGCAAGGACGAGGTGACGGCCCCCGTCTACTCGCACCTGATCTACGACATCGTGCCGGACGAGCGGCTCACCGTACGGCGTCCGGACATCCTCATCGTCGAGGGGCTGAACGTGCTGCAGCCCGCCCTGCCCGGCAAGGACGGCCGGACCAGGGTCGGGCTCGCGGACTACTTCGACTTCAGTGTGTACGTGGACGCGCGGCCCGAGGACATCGAGACCTGGTACCTCAACCGCTTCCGCAAGCTGCGCGCGACGGCGTTCCAGGACCCGTCCTCGTACTTCCGTAAGTACACACAGGTCTCCGAGGCGGAGGCGATGGAGTACGCGGCAACAATGTGGCGGACCATCAACAAGCCCAACCTGGTGGAGAATGTGGCGCCGACCCGCGGCCGTGCCACGCTGGTGCTGCGCAAAGGCCCCGACCACAAGGTCCAGCGGCTGTCCCTGCGCAAGCTCTGACTCCGGAAAGGGTGCACGCGTGCTGCATCTACGCCTGATCGTCCCGGCCGACCGTACGGACGAGGTGACGGGCCTGCTGGAGCGGACCGTCGGCACCGCCCATCTCGCGGTGCTGCCGGGGGTCGCGCGCGACCCGGTGGGCGACGTGGTGCTGTGCGACGTGGCGCGCGAGGCGGGCGACGAGCTGATCGGCGCGCTGCGGCGGCTCGGGGTCGACGAGTTCGGGTCGATCACGGTCGAGAACATGGACCTGACGCTCTCCGCGAGCGCCGACCGGGCCGAGGAGGAGGCACCGGGCGAGGGCGCGGACGCGGTGGTGTGGGAGGAACTGACGGACATCACCCACGAGGAGTCGACGTTCTCCATCACCTACGTGGCGTTCCTCTCGGTCGCGACGATGCTCGCGGCCTGCGGTGTGATGCTCGACAACGCGATCCTGATCGTGGGCGCGATGGCGGTCGGTCCGGAGTTCGGGCCGCTGGCCGGGATCTCCACGGCCCTGGTGCAGCGCGCCCCGCGTCTGGTGTGGCGCTCGCTGTGGGCGCTGGTCGGCGGTTTCGCCGCGGCCATGGTGCTGACGGCCGGCTTCGCCTGGCTGATGGACGTCTTCGGGCTGTTCGACGAAGCGATGATCGAGGCACCCCGGCCGAACACGGCGTTCATCTGGCAGCCGGACTGGATGTCGTTCGTGGTGGCGTTCCTCGCGGGCATCGCCGGGACGCTCTCCCTCACGTCGGCGAAGTCCGGGGCGCTGATCGGTGTCGCGATCTCGGTGACGACCGTGCCGGCCGCGGCCAACGCCGCGGTGGCCTTCAGCTACAGCGACTACAGCCAGATGACGGGCTCCGTCCAGCAGTTGCTGGCGAACCTCGGCGGGATCGTGCTCGCGGGGACGCTGACGCTGCTGGCGCAAAAAGGCCTGTGGGTGGTGGCCCTCCGCCACCAACGGAGGCACCCGAAGCCGCCCGTGACCACGGACGCGTAGCCCGGAGGGCGGGTGCGCATGGCCACGCACCCGTCCTCCGCCCTGCTCAACCCAGCGCGGACTTCACGACGTCGGCCAGGCGTCCGGCCACCGCGCGCGCCTGCTCGATGTCGGCGGCCTCGACCATGACCCGCACCAGCGGCTCCGTACCCGACTGGCGCAGCAGCACGCGGCCGGTGGCGCCCAGCTCGCGCTCGGCCTCGGCGACGGCCGCGGCCAGCTCCGGGGAGGTGCCCACGCGGGACTTGTCGACGTCCGGCACATTGACGAGGACCTGCGGCAGGCGCTCCATCACCCCGGCCAGATCGGCGAGCGAACGGCCGGTGGCGGCGAGGCGGGCCGCCAGCATCAGGCCGGTCAGCGTGCCGTCGCCGGTCGTGGCGTGGTCCAGGACGATGACGTGTCCGGACTGCTCGCCGCCCAGGGCGTAGCCCTCGGCCTTCATCGACTCCAGGACGTAACGGTCGCCGACGGCCGTCTGGACGAGGTGGATGCCCTCGCGCTCCATGGCGATCTTGAAGCCGAGGTTCGACATCACGGTGCCGACCACGGTGTCCTTGCGCAGCTGCCCGGCCTCACGCATGGCGAGCGCCAGCACGGCCAGGATCTGGTCGCCGTCGATCTCCTCGCCCGCCGCGTCCACGGCCAGGCAGCGGTCGGCGTCGCCGTCGTGCGCGATGCCGAGGTCGGCGCCGTGCTCGACGACGGCGGCGCGGAGCAGCGACAGGTGCGTGGAGCCGCAGCCGTCGTTGATGTTCAGGCCGTCCGGCTCGGCACCGATCGTGACGACCTCGGCCCCGGCCCGTGCGAAGGCCTCGGGCGAGACGTGGGCGGCGGCGCCGTGCGCCTCGTCCAGGACGACCTTCAGGCCGTCGAGCCGGTTGGGGAGGACTCCGATGAGGTGGGCGACGTAACGGTCGAAGCCCTCGGCGTAGTCGCTGATCCGGCCCACGCCGGCGCCGGTGGGACGGGCCCACGGCTCGCCGGTGCGGTGCTGCTCGTAGACCGTCTCGATGCGGTCCTCCAGCTCGTCGGCGAGCTTGTGGCCGCCGCGGGCGAAGAACTTGACACCGTTGTCCGGCATGGCGTTGTGGCTGGCGGAGAGCATGACTCCGATGTCGGCGCCCAGGGCCCCGGTGAGGTAGGCCACGGCCGGGGTCGGCAGCACGCCGACACGCAGGACGTCGACGCCCGCGCTGGCGAGACCGGCCACCACGGCAGCCTCCAGGAACTCTCCGGAGGCGCGGGGGTCGCGGCCCACCACGGCCGTCGGCCGATGGCCCTCGAAGGTGCCTGCCTCGGCCAGTACGTGCGCCGCCGCGACCGACAGACCGAGCGCGAGCTCGGCCGTCAGATCCGCATTGGCGACACCGCGCACGCCGTCCGTGCCGAAGAGTCGTCCCACTGGTGTCCTCCGAAGGTGCTCCGAAACGCAAAAATCAGACTAAGTAAGCAACAAGCCTATGAATGCCTTATGCCGTTATATGCCCGTGACCGCTAATAAACGAACGCCCCGGCAGCACGAGTGTGCCGCCGGGGCGAACGTGTAACGCGGTAGAGCAGGCGGTTTAGCGCTTGCTGTACTGCGGGGCCTTACGGGCCTTCTTGAGACCGGCCTTCTTGCGCTCGACCGCACGGTCGTCACGGCAGAGGAAGCCGGCCTTCTTCAGCGTGGCGCGGTTGTTGTCCACGTCCGCCTCGTTCAGCGAGCGGGCCACGCCGAGGCGCAGGGCACCGGCCTGACCGGAGACGCCGCCACCCGAGATGCGGGCGATGACGTCGTAGCGGCCGTCGAGCTCGAGCACCTTGAAGGGCTCGTTGACTTCCTGCTGGTGCACCTTGTTGGGGAAGTAGTCCTCAAGGGTGCGACCGTTGATCTTCCACTTGCCGGTGCCCGGAACGATCCGGACGCGGGCGATGGCGTTCTTGCGACGGCCCAGGCCGGCCGCCGGCTGCGGGTCGCCGAAGCGGCCCGCGAGCGACTCGGAGGTGTACTCACCCTCGACGGGGACCTCCGACTCGAAGGTGGTCACCTCGGCGAAGGTCTCTTCGCCCTCGGTGCCCTCGGTGCCCTCGATGGGCGCTTCTGCAGTGGTCTCGGCCACGATTCTCCTCAGATCTTTCTTTACGTCTTTGGGGGGAGGCCGGAACTACTGCGCGACCTGGGTGATCTCGTACGGGACCGGCTGCTGCGCGGAGTGCGGGTGCTGGTCACCCGCGTACACCTTCAGCTTCGAGATCATCTGGCGACCCAGGGTGTTCTTGGGGATCATGCCCTTGATGGCCTTCTCGACAGCCTTCTCGGGGTTCTTCGCGAGGAGCTCGTCGTAACGCACGGAGCGGAGACCGCCCGGGAACCCGGAGTGGCGGTACGCCATCTTCTGGGTCTTCTTGTTGCCGGACAGGTGAACCTTGTCGGCGTTGATGATGATGACGAAGTCGCCCATGTCCATGTGGGGGGCGTAGATCGCCTTGTGCTTGCCTCGGAGGAGGTTCGCAGCCGTGGTGGCCAGACGGCCGAGGACGATGTCCTCCGCGTCAATGATGTGCCACTGGCGAGTGACATCGCCGGGCTTGGGGCTGTACGTACGCACTTCGTAGCCTTCGCTTCTTCAGTGGATGGGGTCCAGACACACGGCACCTCTGAAGCGACCATGCAGCTGGGGCTCACAGTGCCGGGACGCTGCCCGTATGCGAGCCACTGGTAACTGCTCCAGGGAACCTACGTAAGGGCCCTTCGCGTGAGAACGACGAAGCCAATACGTATAACAGTCACCGAGACTACCCGCCGCGCCCCGGACGGGTCAAAACGGGTCCCTCGGCCGGGTGGGCTCGCGGGGTTCCGGGTCCCCTGGCTGGGGGTTCCGTCCTCAATCGCCGGACGGGCTTGGTGGTGCGGGTGCCCCGCGGGGGTTCGCCCCTGTCCGGTGGGTGGGGGTCCGGGGCCCCTCCGGGGCGTCTCCTCGGACGACGAACGTTCCGCGGGTACGCGAACGACCCGGGTCGATGTTCGTCGTCCTGCGGGGACTCCCCTGCACGGCCCCGAACCCGGCCGCCCTGCGTCTGCGGCAGTCATCAGGGCCGGTGTTCAGACGCAGGGGCGGCCGGGTGGGGGCGTGCAGGGGAGTCCCCGCAGAAAATGGCGTACGACCCGGGTCCCTGTTCGTCGTCGGGTGCACACGCCATTTTTGAGGAGTCTCCCCGGAGGGCCCCCACCCCCACCCACCGGGCAAGGGCGAACCCGGCGGGGGACCCGCACTCAAGCCCGTCCGGCGATTGAGGACGGAACCCCGCACCCCGACCGGGGCGGCGCCGCCGGAGGCGTTACCGGGCCCTTTCGACCCGCCGCTCGTCCCACACCGGCTCCGCCGTCTCCCGTACGACCCCGTCCGAACCGAAGACCAGGTACCGGTCGAAGGACTTCGCGAACCACCGGTCGTGCGTGACGGCCATCACCGTCCCGTCGTACATCTCAAGCCCGTCCTGCAGGGCCTCGGCCGACTCCAGGTCCAGGTTGTCCGTCGGCTCGTCCAGCAGCAGCGCGGTGGTGCCGGCCAGCTCCAGGAGCAGGATCTGGAAGCGGGCCTGCTGCCCACCGGACAGCCTCTCGAAGGCCTGGTCCCCCTGCCGCTCCATCTCGTACCGCCGCAGGACGGACATCGCCCCGCCCCGGTCCTTGGCGTGCTCCGTCCACAGGATCTCGACGAGCGTCTTGCCCAGCAGCTCCGGATGGGCGTGGGTCTGCGCGAAGTGCCCCGCCACGACGCGCGCGCCGAGCTTCCACTCTCCGGTGTGCGCCACGTCGCCCCCCGCCAGCAGCCGCAGGAAGTGTGACTTGCCGGACCCGTTGGACCCGAGGACGGCGACGCGCTCCCCGTAGAAGATCTCCAGGTCGAACGGCTTCATCAGACCGGTCAGTTCCAGGTTCTTGCAGGTCACCGCCCGCACCCCGGTCCGGCCGCCGCGCAGCCGCATCTTGATGTCCTGCTCGCGCGGCGGCTCCGGGGGCGGGCCGGCGTCCTCGAACTTCTTGAAGCGGGTCTGCATCGCGTGGTAGCGGTTGGCCATGTCCGGGCTGTTCGCCGCCTGCTGGCGCATCCGCAGGACGAGGGCCTTCAGCCGGGCGTGCTCCTCCTCCCAGCGACGCAGCAGTTCCTCGAAGCGCGCGAACCGTTCCTTGCGGGCCGCGTGGTACGTGCCGAATCCACCGCCGTGCACCCATACGTCGCTGCCGGCCGGTCCGGGCTCCACGCTGACGATCTTCTCGGCGGCCCGGGAGAGCAGCTCCCGGTCGTGGGAGACGAAGAGGACCGTCTTACGGGTCTCCTTCAGCTTCTCCTCCAGCCAGCGCTTGCCGGGGACGTCGAGATAGTTGTCCGGCTCGTCGAGCAGCAGCACCTCGTCGGGCCCGCGCAGCAGCGCCTCCAGCACCAGCCGCTTCTGCTCGCCTCCGGACAGCGTGCGCACCTCACGCCACTGCGCCTTCTCGTACGGGACGCCGAGGGCCTGCATCGTGCACATGTCCCAGACCGTCTCGGCCTCGTACCCGCGCACCTCCGCCCAGTCGCTCAGTGCCTGCGCGTACGTCATCTGCGCGGCCTCGTCGTCGGTGGTGAGGATCAGCTCCTCGGCCCGGTCGACGGCGTGGGCGGCCTCCCGAATCCGGGGCTGGGCGACGGAGACCAGCAGGTCCCGCACCGTGCGCTCGTCGCGCACCGAGCCGACGAACTGCTGCATCACGCCGAGCCCGCCGCTCACCGAAACCGAGCCGCCGTGCGGCTGGAGGTCCCCGGCGATCAGCCGCAGCAGCGTGGTCTTACCGGCGCCGTTCGCCCCGACGAGGGCGACCACGGCACCGTCCGCGACGCGGAACGAAGCATCGCCGAGCAGCACCCGCCCGTCCGGTAGGTAGTACTCGAGATGGCCTGCTTCAAGATGTCCCATACAGAGCATTGTCACGGGCAGCGAAGCTGTGGCCCAACCGGTTTAGGTTCCGTCTAGGATTCGGCGCATGAGCTTTGGGCAAGGGGGGCCCTCCTGGGGGCCCGGGGGCACTGGGACTCCGGACTGGGCAGCGCTGGCCGAGGAATCCGCGGCACGCGCCAGGCGCAAGAAGTGGCTGATGATCGGCGGGGGCGCGCTGGCCACCGCCGCGGTAGCCGCGATCGTGGCGACCGCCGTCATCTCGACCGGCAAGAACGACCCCGGCGGCACGTCGGGGAAGAACGCGAGCGAGCTGCCGTCGGCGACCGCTCTGCCGAGCGAGACGGCAGAGCCCGAGCCGTCGTTCTCGTCGGTCGCCCCGCTGCCCCCGCCGGACCCCAAGGACTACATATCCGACGTGAAGAAGGACCGGGCGCCCGTCACGGTGGACGCCTTCTTCCCCGGAAAGAAGCTGACGATGGGGAACCGCGCCTACTCCAAGGGCGCGACGCACCGCACCACGAAGTGCGCCGCGGTCACCAAGGCCGGACTGGGCCCGATCCTCACGAACAACGGCTGCGACCAGGTCATCCGGGCCACGTACAGCCGCAGCGGTGTGGCGGTGACCATCGGCCTCGCGGTCTTCGAGACCGAGGCCCAGGCCAAGAAGGCCGCCCAACAGGCCATCGGCAGCATCGTGTCGCTCGGCGGATCCGGTGTGCCGGACTTCTGCCGCCCCGGTTCCGTGTGCCGCCGCACCTCCAACTCCTATGGTCGGTACGCCTACTTCGCGATCAGTGGCTTCACCAGCGGCAAGGGCGTCACCAAGGCCGACAAGAACGTGTTCGCTGTCGGCGACGACCTCACGAACTTCACTTTCCGCCAGATCCGCCACCGCGGCGAGGTCCAGGCCTCGGCCGCGGCCACCGCCCCCACTGCCTGACCCCGCCCGTCCTTCGGTTCAGCCTCTCCCGGATGCGGAGGACCGCTGCTGTGCGTCTCGTCTTCCTGGTCTCCTTCCTGCGCATCCTGCGCCACCGCGACGCCATCGGCGTCGACCTGGCCCCCGACGAAGCCGTGCTCCTGGACCCGCCGGACGCCCCGCTGCGCGCCGCCCTCACCGCGGCGACAGGGGGCGACCACGCCCCGGCGCGGGAGCTCCTGGCCTCGACGCGGCTGCACGCCCAGTGGGAGCGCAGGGATGCGTACGTGAGCCGGCTGGCCCGGACCGCGCTGCACCACGACGGCTGGCTGGACGCCTGGCTGACGGAGTCGCCCGACGACCCCGACGCCCTCCTGGTCGTCGCCGACTTCCACCTCCACCAGGCCTGGGAGGTACGGACGAGCGCCCGCGCGAAGGATGTCGAACGCGACCAGTTCCAGGCCTTCTTCGCGCTCCTGGAGGACGCCGTGCCGGTGATCGCCGCCGCGGCCGAGCTCAACCCCGCCGACCCGGTCCCCTGGCGCATCGCGCTCACCCACGCCCGCGGCATGCAGGCCCCGCGCGAGGTCTTCGACGCCTATCTCGCCGAGGCCGAGGCCCGCGACCCGCACCACCTCGGCTGCCACGTGCAGGCGCTGCAGTACGTGTGCGCCAAGTGGTACGGCTCGCACGAGGAGATGTTCCGGTACGCGGAGCGGGTGGCCGAGTCCGCCCCGCCCGGCTCCAGGCTGCACGCGCTGCCGCTCCAGGCGGCGCTGGAGTACCGGCTGTCCGAGGCGGACGAGCCCGAGGGCCCCGACCCGTACGGGCCCAAGGTCGAGGCGGCCATCACCCGCGCCCTGGCCCTCTCCGACACCTACGACGGGGAGGGCGACCGCGAGGCGGCGGGCTTCCGCAACGACCTGGCCCTGATGCTGGTCATGGCCGACCGGCCGGCCGAGGCCCTCGACGTGTTCCGGGCCATCGGCGTCCACGCCACCGAATCCCCGTGGAACCGGCTCGGCGACCCCCGTACCGAGTTCCTCGAAGCCCGGTCCGACGTCCGGCTCGACCTCGCCTCACGCATCCCGCTCTTCGGCCGGCCGCCCGAGCCGCCCGCCACCGCCCCGGACTGGGCGGCCCTGGCCCCGCGCGCCGTCGCGATCGTCCCCGCACCCCCGGCCGACGTCGCCCAGGCGGCTCTGATCTGCGGCTTCTCCTTGCGTACGGCCCCGGCCGGCGAGGGCTACAGCTATGTCGAGGTGGTCCCTGAGGCCACCCGCGGCCGACGCGCGGCGCTGCTCCCCCAGGAGCCGCTGACCGCCGCGGCGGAGACGTTCACGACCGGCGAGAGCTGGCCCGCCCTGATCCTGCACCGCACCCCCGAGCGCTGCACCGTCACCGCTCTCCACCAGGGCCGGCAGATCACGGCGCACACCTGGGACACCGAGTCCGCCGCCCCCGACCACGCCGATGTACAGGACACCGCGGCGGACCTCGCCCATCTGTACCGGGTGGCGGACCCGCGCCCGCTGGCCCACATCCTGCGCGCCACCGGCGACCCGGTCCGCCACCAGGCCGATCTGGTGACCGCCCTCGGCCTGCCGCCCGTACCGCAGGGGTTCGGCGGGGACACCGAGATCCTCGGCGAGATCCCCGGCGCCCGGGTACAGGCCCGCCGCTCCATCCTGGCGGGGATGCGCGACACGATGACGACGGGCACCGGCAGCCATCCGCGCGCGCCCGGCCACGACACCCCACGGACGGGCCGCTGGTGGCTGACCCGCAGCGCCGCACTCGTGGCCGTCGGCGCCGCCGCGGTCCTCGCCTGGTGGAGTCCGCGGATCGGCTGGTTCCGCTCCTCGCTGCTGAGCGGCGCGGCGCTGTACCTGGCGGGGGCCCTCACGGCCGAGCTGCGCCGGCGCAGGCGTACCACCCCCTGACCGGACGTCAGCAGCAGCCGGCTCCAGGAAGCGTCCGCACGTTGCGAGCCTCCACCGCCCTGGCCGCGAGCAACTCATCGGCCGGGTAGGCGACTTCCTCCAGCGTCAGCCCGTGCGGTCGCACCACATGCACCCCGGGATCGCGCACCCGGGCGGCGAGGACCTCGGCCGGCCACGGATTCGGGCGGCGCCCGTCGCCCACGAACAGCATCGCCCCGACCAGCGCACGCACCATGTTGTGGCAGAAGGCGTCGGCCTGCACGGTCCCGGTGATGATCCCGGACGCCTCGTCACGTGCCCAACTCAGCTTCTGCAGCGTCCGGATGGTCGTCGCACCCTCGCGCTTCTTGCAGTACGCGGCGAAGTCGTGCTCCCCCGTCATGCGCGCGGCAGCCGCGTTCATCGCGTCGAGGTCCAACTGCCGGTCGTGCCACAGCACATGACCGCGCACCAGCGGATCGACCCCGCCCGGCCCGTCCGACACCCGGTACGCGTACCGGCGCCACAGGGCGGAGAACCGGGCGTTGAACCCGGCCGGCGCCTCCTCGATCCGCCGGATCCGGACATCGGGCGCCATCCGGCCGGCCATCCGCCGCAGCAGCATCGAAGCGTGCGCGGCCCACACCTCGGCCGGCAGGTCCACGTGCGCGACCTGACCCCGGGCGTGCACACCGGCATCGGTGCGCCCGGCCACGGTCAGGTCATAGGTGCGCGGGGAGCGGGTCACGGTCCGCAGCGCATCCTCGATCTCACCCTGGACGGTCCGCCGGCCCGTCTGCTTCGCCCAGCCGGAGAAGTCCTTGCCGTCGTACGCCAGGTCCAGCCGCACCCGGACGAAGCCGGGCTCCACCACGTCACTCACACCAGCGATCCTCTCAAGATCCGTACCACAGCGAAACGGGCCCGCACCGCCCCGAAGGGTGATGCGGGCCCGTCCAGAGGTCTCAGAACGCTCAGGCGTCCTTGGACTCCTCGTCGGCCTCGGCCGGCTTGGCGTCCTCGACGGACTCGACCGGGGTCTCGTCCTTCTTGAGGGCGTCTTCCTTGACCGCACGCTTCGTGGCGGCCTCGGCCTCACCGGTGGCAGCCTGCGCCACGGTCAGGGCCTCGACCAGCTCGATGACGGCCATCGGGGCGTTGTCGCCACGACGGTTGCCGATCTTGGTGATGCGGGTGTAACCACCGGGGCGGTTCTCGTACCGCGGGGCGATCTCGGTGAAGAGCGTGTGCACGATGCCCTTGTCCGTGATCGACTGCAGCACCAGGCGACGGTTGTGGATGTCGCCCTTCTTCGCCTTGGTGATGAAACGCTCGGCGACCGGACGCAGGCGGCGGGCCTTGGCCTCGGTCGTGGTGATGCGGCCGTGCTCGAACAGCGACTTCGCAAGGTTGTTGAGAAGAAGCTTCTCGTGCGCAGCGCTGCCGCCCAGACGGGCACCCTTGGCGGGCTGAGGCATGGTTTTCTCCTTGTGTGCTGCACCGGCCGTATCAGGTACCGGTGTCAGTTCCCGTGAGGCGGTCGCCACACGGAAGTTCCAGACGCCGTCCGCACTCGAAATCGAGCCTCAGCCCGAAATTCAAGCCCGTCCGACGCTTGAGGACAAAGCCCTCGCGTACGAGCCAGAATCAAGCCCGTCCGACGCTTGAGGACAAGCCCCTCGCGTACGAGCCAAAATCAAGCCCGTCCGGCGATTGAGGACAAAGCCCCCGCCCGGTCCGGGGCACCCAGAAAACCCGGGCACCCCAGCCGGAGGCGACTCAGTACTGCTCGGTCTCCACGAAACCGGCATCCGCGTCGTCGTCCGCACCGAACGCGTCGGCCGCGGCGGTCGGGTCGAAGCCGGGAGGCGAGTCCTTCAGCGCCAGGCCCATACCGGCCAGCTTCGCCTTGACCTCGTCGATCGACTTCGCACCGAAGTTGCGGATGTCGAGCAGGTCCGCCTCGGAGCGGGCCACGAGCTCGCCCACCGAGTGGATGCCCTCGCGCTTGAGGCAGTTGTACGAGCGGACCGTGAGCTCCAGCTCCTCGATCGGCAGCGCCAGATCGGCAGCCAGGGCGGCGTCCGTCGGCGAGGGGCCCATGTCGATGCCCTCGGCGTCGATGTTGAGCTCGCGCGCCAGACCGAACAGCTCGACCAGGGTCTTACCGGCCGACGCCATGGCGTCACGGGGACGCATGGCCTGCTTGGTCTCGACGTCGACGATCAGCTTGTCGAAGTCGGTGCGCTGCTCGACACGGGTCGCCTCGACCTTGTACGTGACCTTGAGCACCGGCGAGTAGATGGAGTCGACCGGAATCCGGCCGATCTCCTGGCCCACCTGCTTGTTCTGGACGGCGGAGACGTAGCCGCGACCGCGCTCGACGGTCAGCTCCATCTCCAGCTTGCCCTTGCCGTTCAGCGTGGCCAGGACGAGGTCCGGGTTGTGGACCTCGACACCGGCCGGCGGGGCGATGTCGGCAGCGGTGACCAGGCCGGGACCCTGCTTGCGCAGGTACATCACGACCGGCTCGTCGTGCTCCGAGGAGACGACCAGCTGCTTGATGTTGAGGATGAGGTCGGTCACGTCCTCCTTGACGCCCGGCACGGTGGTGAACTCGTGCAGGACACCGTCGATACGGATGCTGGTGACAGCGGCACCCGGGATCGAGGAGAGGAGCGTGCGACGCAGGGAGTTGCCGAGCGTGTAGCCGAAGCCCGGCTCCAGCGGCTCGATGACGAACCGCGAGCGGAACTCGTCAACGACCTCTTCGGTCAGCGACGGACGCTGAGCGATAAGCATGTGTGAATCCTTCAGTCGTGGGCGCCCACTATTTGACACCCGACAGATGAAACAAGGATACGGGCGGCACACCCCCGTAGGGGGCATACCGCCCGTACCCACGCTACTGACGCACGGCCGTCACCGGCCGTTGCGGATCAGACGCGGCGACGCTTCGGCGGACGGCAGCCGTTGTGCGGCGTCGGGGTGACGTCCTGGATCGAACCGACCTCCAGGCCCGTGGCCTGCAGGGAGCGGATCGCGGTCTCGCGGCCGGAGCCCGGACCCTTGACGAAGACGTCAACCTTGCGCATGCCGTGCTCCTGCGCGCGGCGGGCGGCCGACTCGGCGGCCATCTGCGCGGCGAAGGGGGTGGACTTGCGCGAGCCCTTGAAGCCGACGTGGCCGGCGGAGGCCCAGGAGATCACGTTGCCCGAGGGGTCCGTGATCGAGACGATGGTGTTGTTGAACGTGCTCTTGATGTGGGCGTGCCCGTGAGCGACGTTCTTCTTTTCCTTGCGACGCACCTTCTTGGCTGCGCCCTGACGACCCTTGGGGGGCATGTCTTGACTCCAGATGGAGAGGGGAGGTGATCGGTCCTACAGCGAAGACCGCTGGATACTGCGGATGTCCGGCGAACCGGACGCTCGCAGTGCGTCCGCTGAGGACTACTTCTTGCCCGGCTTCTTCTTACCGGCGATCGCGCGACGCGGGCCCTTGCGGGTACGAGCGTTCGTGCTGGTGCGCTGACCGTGGACCGGGAGACCGCGACGGTGGCGGATGCCCTGGTAGCAGCCGATCTCGATCTTGCGGCGGATGTCGCCCTGGATCTCGCGGCGAAGGTCACCCTCGGTGCGCAGGTTGGCGTCCACGTACTCGCGGATCTTGACCAGGTCCTCTTCGGCCAGGTCACGAACGCGGGTGTTCGGGTTCACGCCGGCGGCGGCGAGGATCTCCTTGGACCGGGTGCGCCCGATACCGAAGACGTAGGTGAGGGCAACCTCCACGCGCTTTTCGCGCGGGATGTCAACACCTGAAACGCGTGCCATTCAATGGCTCCAGTTGTTATGTCGGGGGTCTTCCGCAGCGCCACTCCCGACCGCCGACCTCTCGCTGGGAGAGGTGGTACGCCCGGGTCTCCGGCCCCCGCCGGAGGTGTCGTCAGCCGTGGCTTGGACGGGCACTGCGTATGTACGTTTACGTGCGTCGCGCGAAGTACTGCGAGATGCGAGGGGGTCGTGCGTCAGCCCTGGCGCTGCTTGTGGCGCAGGTTGTCGCAGATGACCATGACCCGACCGTGACGGCGGATCACCTTGCACTTGTCGCAGATCTTCTTGACGCTCGGCTTGACCTTCATGGGATGTCAGGTTCTCCGGGTCAGTGCCGGCACCCCGCCGAAGCGAGATGTAGGCAAGATCTACTTGTAGCGGTAGACGATCCGGCCACGCGTCAGGTCGTACGGGGAAAGCTCCACCACGACCCGGTCGTCCGGGAGGATTCGGATGTAGTGCATCCGCATCTTGCCGGAGATGTGCGCGAGGACCTTGTGACCGTTCTGGAGCTCCACCCTGAACATGGCGTTCGGGAGAGACTCGATCACGGTGCCCTCAATTTCGATGGCACCTTGCTTCTTGGCCACGCTTCGCCTTTCGAATCGGCTACCTTGATCGACTTCCGTCACTCGTATGCGGACACACGGATGCACGAGAGCCGACGAGTCAGTCTACGTCAGCGGACTCCAAAAGACGAATCCGTCAAGTTTGCCCACCGCGGCTGATCCTTAGACCTCCGGGTGGCCGTCAATCACCCCAGCGGGTCGGGTGCCGCCTCCACGCCGCCCCCTCCCCCACGCAGACCTCGCGAGCTCGGCGCCGGGGCGCCTCGCAGGCTTCGGCCCGCTGCGCCGGGCTCCGCCCGTCGGACGGAACTCATCCCAGCGGGTCGGGTGCCGCCTCCACGCCATACTGCGCCAGCTTCTCGCGGCCGCAGTCCGGAGCGGTCAGGACCAGCGGGCCCTGCTCCGTGAGGGCGATGCTGTGCTCCCAGTGGGAGGACCAGGTGCCGTCGGTGGTGATGACGGTCCACTCGTCCTCCAGCACCTCGGTGCGGGCCGTACCGAGGGACACCATCGGCTCGATGGCCAGGCAGAGGCCCGGGACGAGCTTGATGCCCTTGCCGCGCTTGCGGGCGACATAGTTCAGCACGTGCGGGTCCATGTGCATCTCGGTGCCGATGCCGTGCCCGCCGTAGTCCTCGATGATCCCGTACTTGCCCGTCGCGGGACGGGGCTGGCGGCGGATGTAGGTCTCGATCGCCTTCGAGATGTCGACCAGGCGGTTGTTCACCTTCATCGCGGCGATGCCGGCCCACATCGACTCCTCGGTCACCCGCGAGAGCTCGATGAGCTCCGGAGCGTGACCGGTGCCGACGAAGGCCGTGTAGGCGGCGTCGCCGTGCCAGCCGTCGATGATCGCGCCGCAGTCGATGGAGATGATGTCGCCGTCCTTGAGGACGGTCTTGTCGTCCGGGATGCCGTGGACGACGACCTGGTTCACCGAGGTGCAGATCGTCGCGGGGAATCCGCCGTACCCGAGGAAGTTCGACTTCGCGCCGTGGTCGGCGATCACCTTGCGGGCGACCTGGTCCAGGTCCAGCGTGGTGGCGCCGGGCACCGCCGCCTCGCGGGTGGCGGCGTGAATGGCAGCGACCACCAGCCCCGCCTCACGCATCTTCGCGATCTGCTCGGGGGTCTTGATCTGCACCATTGCGCGGCGCCTTTCTGGATACGGGGGGACGGGTCAACGATACGGCCGCAAACAGTCGGCCGCGGCGCCCAAGGACGCCGCGGCCGACTGCACTGCATGTACTACGGGGTGCTCTCTCAGCCCTTGTCGGACTTCAGAGCCTCCATGGCCCGCTCGGTCACGTCGGTGACCTTGCCGAGCGCGGAGATGGTGACCACCAGGTTCTGCGCCCTGTAGTAGTCGATGATCGGCTCGGTCTGCGTGTGGTAGACCTCCAGCCGGGTGCGGACCGTCTCTTCGCTGTCGTCGTCGCGCTGGTACAGCTCGCCGCCGCAGGTGTCGCAGACACCCTCGGTCTTCGGCGGGTTGTACGTCACGTGGAACACGTGCGCGCTCTCGTTGCGGCAGACCCGGCGGCCCGCGATCCGCTTCACGACCTCGTCCTCGGGGACTTCCAGGTCGAGAACCGCGTCCAGCTTTACGCCCTCGTCCTTGAGCATCACATCGAGAGCCTCGGCCTGACCCACGTTGCGCGGGAAGCCGTCGAGCAGGAAGCCGTTGACCGCGTCCGGCTGGGACATGCGGTCCTTGGCCATCCCGATCGTGACCTCGTCCGGCACCAGCTGCCCCGCGTCCATGTAGGCGCGGGCCTGCTTGCCAAGGTCAGTGCCCTGGCTGATGTTGGCGCGGAAGAGGTCGCCCGTGGAGATGTGCGGAATCGACAGGTTGTTGGCAAGGTACGCAGCCTGCGTTCCCTTGCCGGCACCCGGCGGGCCGACGAGGACGATTCGCATCAGCGGAGGAACCCTTCGTAATTACGCTGCTGGAGCTGACTCTCGATCTGCTTCACGGTCTCCAGACCCACACCCACGATGATCAGGATGCTTGTCCCGCCGAACGGGAAGTTCTGGTTCGCGCCACCGAAGCCTGCCAACGCCATCGTCGGCACAAGAGCGATCAGACCCAGGTACAGCGAGCCCGGCCAAGTGATCCTGTTGAGCACGTAGCTCAGGTACTCGGCAGTAGGTCGACCTGCCCGGATACCCGGGACGAAGCCACCATACTTCTTCATGTTGTCGGCGACTTCCTCGGGGTTGAACGAAATCGCCACGTAGAAGAAGGCGAAGAAGACGATCAACAGGAAGTACGTCGCCATGTAGTACGGGTGGTCGCCCTTGACGAAGTGGTCCTGGATCCAGGTCGCCCAGCCCGCGGTGGAGTTGGAGAACTGGACGATCAGGGCCGGGATGTAGAGCAGCGAAGAAGCGAAGATGACGGGGATCACACCCGCCTGGTTCACCTTCAGCGGGATGTAGGTGGACGTACCACCGTACGACCGGCGTCCGATCATGCGCTTCGCGTACTGCACCGGGATGCGGCGCTGGGCCTGCTCGACGAAGACGACGAGGGCCACCATCACGAAGCCGATCAGGATGACGGTGCCGAACTCGATCCAGCCGTCCGCGAGCTTGCCGCTCGTCTTGATGGCCCACAGGGCGCCGGGGAAGCTGGCGGCGATCGAGATGAACATCAGGATCGACATGCCGTTGCCGATGCCGCGGTCGGTGATGAGCTCACCGAGCCACATGACGGCGGCGGTGCCGGCGGTCATCGTGATGACCATGACGACCGTCGTGAACATCGACTGGTTCGGGACGATCTGGTCGGCGACCGGGCAACCGCTGAAGAGCGCACCGCTGCGTGCGGTGGCCACCAGGCCGGTGCCCTGCAGGATGGCGAGTGCGACCGTCAGATAACGCGTGTACTGCGTGATCTTGGCCTGGCCGGACTGCCCCTCCTTCTTGAGCGCCTCGAGTCGGGGAATCACCACGGTCAGCAGCTGAAGAATGATGCTGGCCGTGATGTACGGCATGATGCCGAGCGCGAAGATCGTGATCTGCAGCAGTGCACCACCGCTGAACATGTTCACCAGGCCGAAGAGGCTGTTGTTGCCCTTACTTGCCTGATCAACACAGGTCTGGACGTTCTCGTAGCTCACTCCCGGTACAGGGATGTGTGCCCCGAGCCGGTAGAGCACGATGATGCCGAGCGTGAAGAACAGCTTCTTGCGCAGGTCGGGCGTCTTGAACGCCCGGGCGAACGCGGTGAGCACGGTGCCTCCTGCGACCCCCGCGCAATGCGTAGAGGTGACGGTCTTGAGGATCGATGAATACGTAAATAGCCAAAGGGCCCAAGGCGCTTGCGCCCAGGGCTTACCACAGCAACGGAGGCCACCTTACCGGCGTACATGCCCCCCTAGGAACGACCAACCGGGGATGCCCCATATGAGAGGCATCCCCGGTTGGATGTTCAGGCCACCGAATGGTCCGAGTTGTCTCAGACGAGCTCGGTGACGGTGCCGCCGGCAGCGGCAATCTTCTCCTTGGCGGAGCCGGAAACGGCGTCAACCGAAACCTGCAGCGCCACGGAGATCTCGCCCTGTCCGAGGACCTTGACGAGGTGGTTGTTGCGCACAGCGCCCTTGGCGACCAGATCGGCCACCGTGACCTCTCCACCCTCGGGGTAGAGCGTCGCGAGCTTGTCCAGGTTCACGACCTGGTACTCGGTGCGGAACGGGTTCTTGAAGCCCTTGAGCTTCGGGAGACGCATGTGGAGGGGCATCTGGCCACCCTCGAAGCGCTCCGGAACCTGGTAACGGGCCTTGGTGCCCTTGGTACCACGACCAGCGGTCTTACCCTTGGATGCCTCACCACGACCCACACGGGTCTTGGCGGTCTTGGCACCCGGGGCAGGCCGGAGGTCATGCGCCTTCAGCGGCTTGTTCTCCGCCATGTCAGTCGACCTCCTCAACCGTCACGAGGTGGCGGACGGTGTGAACCATTCCGCGGAACTCGGGGCGGTCCTCCTTGACAACCACGTCGTGCAGGCGCTTGAGCCCGAGCGAACGCAGGGTGTCGCGGTGGTTCTGCTTGCTGCCGATGTACGACTTCGTCTGCGTGATCTTGAGGCGAGCCATTACACACCCGCCGCACGAGCACGAAGGAGAGCCGCGGGGGCGACGTCCTCGAGGGGCAGACCACGGCGAGCCGCGATCTCCTCGGGACGCTGCAGGCCCTGGAGGGCCGCCACGGTCGCGTGCACGATGTTGATCGGGTTGGAAGACCCGAGCGACTTCGACAGGATGTCGTGAACGCCGGCGCACTCCAGAACGGCGCGCACCGGGCCACCGGCGATCACACCGGTACCGGGGGAAGCAGGCTTGAGCAGAACGACGCCCGCAGCCTTCTCGCCCTGGATCGGGTGAGGGATGGTGCCCTGGATACGCGGAACCTTGAAGAAGCTCTTCTTGGCCTCTTCAACGCCCTTCGCAATGGCCGCGGGAACTTCCTTGGCCTTGCCGTATCCGACACCGACGGTGCCGTCACCATCGCCCACCACGACCAGCGCGGTGAAGCTGAAGCGACGACCACCCTTCACAACCTTGGCGACACGGTTGATCGCGACGACGCGCTCGACGTACGCGGTCTTCTCGGCGGCAGCTGCGCCGCCGTCACGGCCCTTCCGGTCCCGCCGCTCGCCGCCACCGGCACCGCTTCCGCGGCGCTGGGGTCCAGCCATTGGATTTACCTCTCTCTGTTACGTCCGCTGTACGTAGGAACCGGGGCTTAGAACTTCAGCCCGGCTTCACGGGCGGCGTCAGCCAGAGCGGCAATCCGCCCGGCGTACTGGTTACCACCGCGGTCAAACACGACGGCCTCGACGCCTGCGGCCTTGGCACGCTCAGCGACCAGGGCGCCGACCTGCTTGGCCTGGCTGCTCTTGTCGCCCTCGCCACCACGGATGGAGACGTCCAGGGTCGACGCCGACGCGAGCGTGTGGCCCGCGATGTCGTCGATGACCTGAGCCACCATGTGGCGGTTGGAACGCGTCACAACCAAGCGCGGACGCTCCGGCGAACCGGAGATGTGCTTGCGGACGCGGATGTGGCGACGCTTGAGGGCTGCACGCTTGTACGCGTCGCCCTTGGCGATCTTTACGCCGTATGCCATCGCTACTTACCAGCCTTTCCGACCTTGCGGCGGATGACCTCGCCGGCGTACTTGACGCCCTTGGCCTTGTACGGGTCAGGCTTCCGCAGCTTGCGGATCTTGGCCGCGGTCTCGCCGACCTTCTGCTTGTCGATGCCCTCGACGGTGAACTTCGTGGGGGACTCCACCTTGAAGGTGATGCCCTCCGGGGCCTCGATCAGGATCGGGTGGCTGTAGCCCAGGGCGAACTCCAGATTGGAGCCCTTCGCCTGGACGCGGTAACCGACACCACTGATCTCGAGCGCCTTGATGTATCCCTGGGTCACACCGGTGATCATGTTCGCCACCAGCGTGCGGGACAGGCCGTGAAGGGCCTTGTTCTGACGCTCGTCGTTCGGGCGGGCGACGTTCAGGACGCCGTCCTCACCCTTGGTGACCTCGATCGGCGACGCAACGGTGTGCGAGAGGGTGCCCTTGGGGCCCTTCACTGCGACCGTACGGCCATCGATGGTGACGTCCACACCGGCGGGAACCTGGATGGGGAGCTTGCCGATTCGCGACATGAGCTATTCCTCCGTTCCCGACTACCAGACGTAGGCGAGGACTTCCCCACCTACGCCCTTCTTGCTGGCCTGCTGGCCGGTCAGGAGACCGTGGGACGTGGAGATGATCGCCACGCCCAGGCCGCCGAGAACCTTCGGCAGATTGGTGGACTTTGCGTATACACGCAGACCCGGCTTCGAGATTCGCTTGATGCCGGCGATCGAGCGCTCGCGGTTCGGGCCGAACTTCAGCTCGAGGACGAGGCTCTTGCCAACCTCGGCGTCCTCGACCTTCCAGCCCGTGATGAAGCCCTCCTGCTGGAGGATCTCCGCGATGTGCGACTTGATCTTGCTGTGCGGCATCGTGACGTCGTCGTGATACGCCGAGTTCGCGTTACGCAGACGCGTGAGCATGTCTGCGATGGGATCAGTCATGGTCATGAGTTGGCCTTCGGCCTCTCTCGCCGGGGTTTCCTGTATGCGCCATCCCTCTCCCTACTCAGAGGCAGGACGGGTGCGGTGCGGGGACCTACGGCGTAGTAAGTCGGTCTTGGGCGGCAGGCGCCCAACCCCACAAGCCTACGGCATGTGAGGCCGGGCTCCTGCCGACCAGATGCTTACCGAGAGTCTCCGGGTATTCCCAACGCCCAAGGGGCGAAGGAGAATTACCAGGAGCTCTTGGTCACGCCCGGCAGCTCGCCACGGTGAGCCATCTCACGAAGGCACACGCGGCACAGGCCGAACTTGCGGTAGACGGAGTGGGGCCGGCCGCAGCGCTGGCAGCGGGTGTACCCGCGGACGCCGAACTTCGGCTTGCGGGCGGCCTTAGCGATCAGGGACTTCTTCGCCACGGTCAGTTCTCCTTGAACGGGAAGCCGAGGTGACGAAGGAGGGCACGACCCTCGTCGTCATTGGTCGCCGTGGTGACCACGGTGATGTCCATGCCCCGGACCCGGTCGATCTTGTCCTGGTCGATCTCGTGGAACATGACCTGCTCCGTGAGACCGAAGGTGTAGTTGCCACGGCCGTCGAACTGCTTCGGCGACAGGCCACGGAAGTCACGGATACGCGGAAGCGCGAGCGACAGCGTACGGTCCAGGAACTCCCACATGCGGTCACCACGGAGGGTGACGTGGCAGCCGATCGGCTGCCCCTCGCGCAGCTTGAACTGCGCGATCGACTTGCGGGCCTTGGTGACGGCCGGCTTCTGGCCGGTGATCGTGGTGAGGTCGCGCACGGCGCCATCGATCAGCTTGGAGTCGCGGGCGGCGTCGCCCACACCCATGTTGACCACGATCTTGACCAGACCGGGGATCTGCATGACGTTCTCGTAGGAGAACTCCTCACGCAGCTTGCCGGCGATTTCCTCGCGGTAGCGCGTCTTGAGACGCGGCGCAGTGGTGGTAGTCATCAGATGTCCTCACCGGTGCGCTTGGCAACGCGGATCTTGTTGCCCTCGTCGTCAAAGCGGTAGCCGACGCGAGTAACGACCTTGTTGCCGTCCTTCTCAACAACCAGCTGCACGTTGCTGACGTGGACGGGCGCCTCGGTCGTCACAATGCCACCGGTCTGCGAACCGCGAGCGGTCTGACCGGCCTTCGTGTGCTTCTTGACCCGGTTGACACCCTCGACGAGGACGCGGTCCTGAGCAGGGTAGGCAACGATGACCTTGCCCTGCTTGCCCTTGTCCTTACCGGTGATGACCTGAACCAGGTCGCCCTTCTTGATCTTCATGCTTACAGCACCTCCGGCGCGAGCGAGATGATCTTCATGAACTTCTTCTCGCGCAGCTCACGGCCCACCGGGCCGAAGATACGGGTGCCGCGGGGGTCGCCGTCGTTCTTCAGAATGACGGCGGCGTTCTCGTCGAAGCGGATGTACGAGCCATCCTGACGACGACGCTCCTTGACGGTGCGAACGATGACGGCCTTGACGACGTCACCCTTCTTCACGTTGCCACCGGGGATCGCGTCCTTGACGGTGGCGACGATGACGTCACCGATGCCCGCGTAGCGGCGACCCGAGCCACCGAGAACACGGATGGTGAGAATTTCCTTCGCACCCGTGTTGTCGGCGACGCGCAGTCGCGACTCCTGCTGGATCACGTCTATCTCCTGATCGTCTGCCGGTTCCCGGCGGGGGCCGCTCCGTTACCGGAACGGACCCCCGCCGAGCCTGGCGGAACCTGCCTGAAGGGGAAGCCCCTCAGGAATTACTTGGCCTTCTCGAGGATCTCGACGACGCGCCAACGCTTCGTGGCGGACAGCGGCCGGGTCTCCATGAGGATGACACGGTCGCCGACGCCGGCGGCGTTCTGCTCGTCGTGAGCCTTGAGCTTGTTCGTACGGCGGATGACCTTGCCGTACAGCGCGTGCTTGACGCGGTCCTCGACAGCGACGACGACGGTCTTGTCCATCTTGTCGCTGACGACCAGACCCTCACGGGTCTTACGGAAACCGCGGTCAGTGTTCGTCTCAGTCACAGTCTTCTCGCTCATCAGACGCTCTCCACCGTCTCGATGCCGAGCTCGCGCTCACGCATCAGGGTGTAGATCCGGGCGATGTCCTTACGGACGGACTTGAGCCGGCCGTGGTTCTCGAGCTGTCCGGTCGCCGCCTGGAAGCGGAGGTTGAACAGCTCTTCCTTGGCCTCGCGGAGCTTGTTGAGGAGCTCCTCGTTGCCCAGCTCGCGCAGCTCGGACGTCTTGGTACCGGCCGACATCACGACTCACCTGCCTCGCGCCGAACAATCCGGCACTTCATCGGAAGCTTGTGAGCAGCGCGGGTGAGCGCCTCACGAGCAATCTTCTCGTTCGGGTAGGACAGCTCGAACATCACCCGACCCGGCTTGACGTTCGCGATCCACCACTCGGGAGAACCCTTACCGGAACCCATGCGGGTCTCGGCAGGCTTCTTCGTCAGGGGACGGTCCGGGTAGATGTTGATCCAGACCTTGCCGCCACGCTTGATGTGACGGGTCATCGCGATACGAGCGGACTCGATCTGACGGTTCGTCACGTACGCCGGGGTCAGCGCCTGGATGCCGTACTCGCCGAACGCAACCTGCGTGCCACCCTTGGACATACCGCTGCGCTTCGGGTGGTGCTGCTTGCGGTGCTTGACCCTACGGGGGATCAGCATTTCGGTCAGGCCTCCGTTCCGGTGCTCTCAGCCGCCGGAGCAGCGGCGGTCGCGTCGGCCTTGGGGGCCTCGGCGGCCGGAGCCGACTGCTGCGGCTTGCGGCCGCGACCGCCACGCTCGCCACCACGGCCACCGCGGCCGGCCGGACGGTCAGCGCCGCCACGGGCCGGGCGGTTGCCCGCACGGGCAGCAGCGTTCTCGGCGCGGACCTCGGCGATGTTCTTGACGTCGCCCTTGTAGATCCAGACCTTCACGCCGATACGGCCGAAGGTCGTCTTGGCCTCGAAGAAGCCGTAGTCGACGTTCGCACGGAGGGTGTGCAGGGGCACGCGGCCCTCGCGGTAGAACTCCGAGCGGGACATCTCGGCGCCGCCGAGGCGACCGCCGCACTGGATCTTGATGCCCTTGGCGCCGGCCTTCATCGTGCTCTGCATGCTCTTACGCATGGCACGACGGAAGGAGACGCGGGAGGAGAGCTGCTCGGCGACGGCCTGGGCCACCAGCTGAGCGTCCACCTCGGGGTTCTTGACCTCGAGGATGTTCAGCTGGACCTGCTTGCCGGTCAGCTTCTCCAGCTCGCCACGGATGCGATCGGCCTCGGCGCCGCGGCGGCCGATGACGATGCCCGGACGGGCGGTGTGGATGTCAACGCGGACGCGGTCGCGGGTGCGCTCGATCTCAACCTTCGAGATGCCGGCTCGCTCCATGCCCTTCGTCATCATGCGACGAATGGCAACGTCTTCCTTGACGTAGTCCTTGTACAGCTTGTCGGCGTACCAACGGGACTTGAAGTCCGTGGTAATGCCGAGCCGGAACCCGTGCGGGTTTACCTTCTGGCCCATTACCGGGTTCCTTCCTTGCTGCTGACGACCACGGTGATGTGGCTGGTCCGCTTACGGATCCGGTAGGCACGGCCCTGAGCACGCGGACGGAACCGCTTCAGGGTCGGGCCCTCGTCCACGTACGCCTCGCTGATGACCAGCGAAGAGGCGTCAGGGTGGTCGTAGTTGTGTGCAGCGTTGGCAATGGCGCTGTCAAGCACCTTGCCAACCGGCACGCTCGCGGCCTGCGGGGCGAAACGCAGGACCGCCTGAGCCTCCGTGGCATCCATGCCACGGATGAGGTCCACCACTCGGCGGGCCTTCATGGGCGTGACGCGGATGTACCGCGCCTGGGCCCTGGCTTCCATGGTTGTCCCTTCGGTGTGAGTCATAGTCGTTTCCACCCCGCGCTAGCGGCGCTTCGACTTCCGGTCGTCCTTGACGTGGCCGCGGAAGGTGCGAGTCGGCGAGAACTCGCCGAGCTTGTGGCCGACCATCGACTCGGTGACGAACACCGGGACGTGAATCTTGCCGTTGTGCACCGCGATGGTGTGACCCAGCATGGCCGGGATGATCATCGAGCGACGGGACCAGGTCTTGATGACGTTCTTGGTGCCAGCTTCGTTCTGGACGTCCACCTTCTTGACGAGGTGGCCGTCGACGAAGGGCCCCTTCTTGAGACTGCGCGGCATCTAAACCCGCTCCTAGCGCTTCTTGTTCGTCTTGCGGCGGCGGACGATGTACTTGCTCGATGCCTTCTTCGGCGAGCGAGTACGACCCTCCTTCTGACCCCACGGCGAGACCGGGTGACGTCCACCGGAGGTCTTGCCTTCACCACCACCGTGCGGGTGGTCGACCGGGTTCATCGCAACACCGCGGACGGACGGGCGAACGCCCTTCCAGCGCATGCGACCGGCCTTGCCCCAGTTGATGTTCGACTGCTCGGCGTTGCCGACCTCGCCGATCGTGGCGCGGCAGCGGGCGTCGACCAGGCGAATCTCACCCGACGGCATACGAAGGTGGGCCATGGTGCCCTCCTTCGCCAGCAGCTGCACGGAGGCACCCGCGGAACGGGCGAACTTCGCGCCGCCGCCGGGCCGCAGCTCGATGGCGTGGATGGTCGTACCGACCGGGATGTTGCGCAGCGCCAGGTTGTTGCCGGGCTTGATGTCGGCGGCCGGGCCGTTCTCGACACGGTCGCCCTGTCCCAGGCCACGCGGCGCGATGATGTAGCGCTTCTCGCCGTCCGCGTAGTGCAGGAGCGCGATGCGCGCGGTGCGGTTCGGGTCGTACTCGATGTGCGCGACCTTGGCCGGCACGCCGTCCTTGTCGTGACGACGGAAGTCGATCACGCGGTAGGCGCGCTTGTGGCCACCACCCTGGTGGCGAACGGTCACACGACCGGTGTTGTTACGGCCGCCCTTGCTGTGCAGGGGGCGGACCAGCGACTTCTCCGGCGTGGACCGCGTGATCTCGACAAAGTCGGCGACGCTGGAGCCACGACGGCCCGGGGTCGTCGGCTTGTACTTGCGGATACCCATTTCTCAGTCCTCGTCCGATTCCGGACGACTCGACCTCCGCTAGGAGGTCGGGCCGCCGAAGATGTCGATACGGTCGCCCTCAGCGAGGGTCACGATGGCGCGCTTGGTGTCAGCGCGCTTGCCGAAACCGGTCTTGGTGCGCTTGCGCTTACCCTGACGGTTGATCGTGTTGACCCCGGTGACCTTGACCGAGAAGACCGCTTCCACGGCCTGCTTGATCTGGGTCTTGTTGGAGCCGGGCGCGACGATGAACGTGTACTTGTTCTCGTCGAGCAGCGCGTAGCTCTTCTCCGAAACAACCGGCTTGACGAGAACGTCACGCGGGTCGGAGTAGGTCTTGCTGGTAACGGTCGCCTCACTCATCAGGCGTCGCTCCCTTCGGTCTCAGCGGTCTGGGGGCCAGACACGAAGGACTCGAAAGCGGCCTGGGTGAAGACCACGTCGTCAGAGACGATCACGTCGTACGTGTTCAGCTGGCCCGGGTCCAGGATGTGCACCTGGGGCAGGTTGCGCGCGGAGAGCCACGCGGCCTCGTCGTTGCGCTCGACGACCAGGAGCACGTTGTTGCGCTCCGAGATCTTGCCGAGCAGCGTCTTGACGGCCTTGGTGGAGATGCCGCTCTCGACCACGCCGGTGACGACGTGGATGCGGGAGTGACGCGCGCGGTCCGAGAGGGCACCGCGCAGGGCGGCGGCCTTCATCTTCTTCGGGGTGCGCTGCGAGTAGTCACGCGGCTTGGGGCCGTGAACGACGCCACCGCCGACGAACTGCGGCGCGCGGGTCGAACCCTGGCGGGCGCGGCCGGTGCCCTTCTGGCGGTAAGGCTTGCGCCCACCACCACGGACTTCACCGCGACGCTTGGTCGAGTGCGTGCCCTGACGGGCAGCTGCCAGCTGTGCGACAACGACCTGGTGGATCAGCGGAACGCTGGT
This sequence comes from Streptomyces sp. NBC_00464, assembly GCF_036013915.1. Classification (NCBI taxonomy): domain Bacteria; kingdom Bacillati; phylum Actinomycetota; class Actinomycetes; order Kitasatosporales; family Streptomycetaceae; genus Streptomyces; species Streptomyces sp. NBC_00464. The sequence goes on from NZ_CP107899.1 coordinate 2,839,125, forward strand.
CTTCGCGTCGAAGATCTCCGCGGGGAGCTCGACGGTACCGGCCTTGTCGCCTGCCGGCGAAAGGATGTCAATGGTGCTCATTACCTCAAGCCCCCTTGGCCGCGGTACGGACCAGGACGAGGCCGCCGTTCGGACCGGGGACTGCGCCCTTGATGAGGAGCAGACCCTTCTCCGCGTCAACCGCGTGGATGGTCAGGTTCTGGGTGGTGACGCGCTCGTTACCCATACGACCGGCCATGCGCATGCCCTTGAAGACACGCCCAGGGGTGGCGCAGCCACCGATCGAACCGGGGGAACGGTGCTTGCGCTGGACGCCGTGACCGGCGCCGAGGCCCTTGAAGTTGTGACGCTTCATGACACCGGCGAAGCCCTTGCCCTTGCTCTTGCCCGTGACGTCAACCTTGACGCCGGACTCGAACACCTGGGCGGTGATCTCCTGGCCCAGCGTGTACTCGCTGGCGTCAGGGGTGCGGAGCTCCACCAGGTGGCGGCGCGGAGTCACGTCGGCCTTGGCGAAGTGACCCTTGAGGGGCTTGTTCACCTTGCGCGGGTCAATCTCACCGAAGGCGATCTGGACCGACTCGTAGCCGTCGCTGTCGTTCGTACGAACCTGCGTCACGACGCACGGACCGGCCTTGACGACGGTAACCGGGACAACCCGGTTGTTCTCGTCCCAGACCTGGGTCATACCGAGCTTCTCGCCCAGGACGCCCTTGATGTTCTTGCTCATCTCGGCCCGTCCCCTCAGAGCTTGATCTCGATGTCGACGCCAGCCGGCAGGTCGAGGCGCATCAGCGAGTCAACCGTCTTCGGCGTGGGGTCGAGAATGTCGATGAGGCGCTTGTGCGTGCGCATCTCGAAGTGCTCGCGAGAGTCCTTGTACTTGTGCGGCGACTTGATGACGCAGTACACGTTCTTCTCAGTGGGCAGCGGCACCGGGCCCGCGACCGACGCACCAGTGCGGGTCACCGTCTCGACGATCTTCTTCGCCGAGGAGTCGATGACCTCGTGGTCGTAGGCCTTGAGCCGGATGCGGATCTTCTGTCCCGCCATGGCTACTAGTAGTCCTGTCTCTCGTAACGCTCTGGAACCCGAGGTTCTGGTAACTCCGCCTCCGACCCACGCGGTCGGGCGTGTCGCATCCCCTCTACGAAAAAATCCCGAAGGATTTCCCAACCAAGGGGGTGCGGGCCTGAGACCGCGCTGCCGGGGGTGGAACCCCACCGGGCGCCTGGCCGGTGCCACACATGCGCTTCCCGAAAGATTCCCGTACGTCCGGCCCTTACAGGGCCGACGAGTACTGTGGGACTCGCTTCCGGTCCTCCCGGCGGGAGGCGCGCAGCATTGACACTCAACCGAGCAACCTGGTCAGTGTGCCATACGGGGCACGAGCCTGGCCAATCGGGCGGAGGATCTTACCCCTCGCGGATCGATGGTCAAACGCGGGCACGAATCGTGGCGGCCGCCCCGTTCGCTCCGCCGCGTTATTCGGTCGAGTGCCGCGGGCCCGCACCCCTACAGTGACCGGCCGGGACGGCGACTCACGGGGGCAGGGAACATGCGTACGCACTATCCGCGGACCGCGCATCTGCCCTGGTCACCCGGGGCCACCTCGGACGATGTACGGATCGGCGACCTCGCCGGACTGACCGGCTCGCAGGTCGTGGTCACCGAGAAGCTGGACGGCGAGAACACCACGTTGTACGCCGACGGGCTGCACGCCCGCTCCCTCGACTCGGCACACCACCCCTCCCGCGGCCGGGTCAAGGCGCTCCAGAGCCGCATCGGCCCGCGCATCCCGGCGGGGTGGCGGATCTGCGGGGAGAACATGTTCGCCCGCCACTCGATCCCGTACGAGGACCTCGCGAGCCACTTCTACGGCTTCTCCGTCTGGGACGGGGAGCTGTGCCTGGACTGGGACCGGACCGTGGGTTTCCTGCGGGACCTGGGGATCCCGACGCCGGCGGTGCTGTGGCGCGGCGTGTTCGACACCCGGGCCGAAAAGGCGCTGCGCGCGCTGAAGCCGGACACGCTGCGCCAGGAGGGCTACGTCGTCCGCCCTGCCGAGAGCTTCCCGGCCGCGGCGTTCGGGCGGCGCGTGGCGAAGTGGGTGCGGCCGGGCCATGTGACGACGGACACGCACTGGATGCACACGGCGGTGGTGGAGAACGGGCTCGGTCCCGCCGCCGCCCTGTGGGCCGTGCGCTCGGGCGCCCCGGTGGACCCGGCCGCCCTCGCCGTCGCCACGGGCACCGGTCCGGGCGACGCGGCCGCGGCGCTCGCGACGGGCGACGCGCTGGACGCGCTGGGCCGCACCGGCGACGACCGGCTGACCGGGGTGCTCGCCGCCCTGCTGCACCGCACCCGCCGGGCCGCACTCGCACCGGCGCTCGCCGGACCGCTGGGGATGCCGCTCGCCCGCCGGACCGCGGACCTCGTCGGCCTGTACCCCGCACTGCACCGCCCCTACCCGGACGAGGAGCGCCACAGCGGCCTGGCACGGATGTCGCTCGCCGCCGACCTGCCGGTCCTGCACGCGCTGGCCACCGTGCTGGCGGACGGGCCCGAGGCGCGCGAGCAGGCGGAGTGGTCGGCGCTGCACGCGGCGGACGTGGCGGAACCGTCCGGACTGCCCGAGGCCTTCGCCGGCCTGGATCCGGAGCCCGCCGCGCGCTGCCTGGCGCAGGCCCGTGAGGCGTACGCGCTCGGCCGCGTCAGCACCGCGGAGGAGGCCGTCGCCGCGACCTGGCGGTGGCGGTCCGGGGACTTCCCGCGCCTGGTCCACCTGGCCGGCCCCTCCGGCAGCGGCAAGAGCACCTTCGGCCGCGGACTGCCGGGCATCGCCACGTACGTCTCGCTCGACGACCTGCGCGAGTCCCGCGGATCCCGCGCCGACCAGAGCGCCGGCGCGGACATCCTGCGCGAGGGGCTGGACCGCCTCGACGCCGCCCTCGTCCCCGGCGCCACCGTGGTCTGGGACGCCACCTCGCTCAACCCGCACCAGCGCTCCCTGGTCCACGCGGTCGCGGAGCGCAGGAACGCCCTGGTCACCCATGCCGTGGCGTGGATCGGCGAGGCCGAGCTGACCGCACGCAACGGCCGGCGCAGCCACCCGGTGCCCCCGTCGGTCCTGGCCTCCCAGCTGCGCCGCTTCGTACCCCCGTATCCCGGCCAGGCCCACCGCACCTGGTACATCGGCACGAGCGGAACCGTGGAGGACCGGACCTGATGCGTACGAGCGAGGAGATCTACCACCGGGTCCGCTGGGACGCCCGGTTCGACCCGGCGCGCTTCGTCCTGGGCGTCGCCCAGCGCGGCCGGGACCCCAAGCGGGTGCCGCTGGAGCGGTTCACGCCCGGCGGGGACATCCCCTGGCACCGGGTGCTGTTCTTCGAGGCGGACGGCGAGGTGGTGTGGGACCGGTCCACAGGCACCGACCGCATCGACGCGACGGACGCCGGCCGAGTGCGGAGCCCGCGCCGCCTCCCGTCCCCTTACTTCACCTCCCGCGTCCCGCACGCCTTCTCCCCTTCTACCGGCACCTGGGAGCCGTCGCCCGCCCGGCCCCCGGGCGGCCCGTCCGGTTCGCTGACGGTGCTCACCTGGAACACCCTCTGGGACCGCTACGACAGCGACCGCATCGACACCGCCCGGCGCCGCCCGCTCCTGCTCGACGCCCTGCGTGCGGCGGACGCGGACGTCATCGCGCTCCAGGAGGTGGAGCCCGCGCTGCTGGAACTGCTGCTGGACTGCGCCTGGGTACGGGACGGATACGTCCTGGCCACCGACCCGGCGGGCCGTGACGTACCGGACTGCGGACTGCTGCTGCTCAGCCGGCTGCCCGTGAGCGAGGCGGCTCTGCACGCGCTCGGCCCGCACAAGGCGGTGGCGGCGGCCGTCGTCGAGACGGCCGAGGGCCCCGTCACGGTGGCCGTGATCCACCTCAGCAGCGACCACTCTCCCGAGGGAGCCACCCGCCGCAATGTCGAACTGGCCGACCTGGCAACGGGGTTGGCGGCAGTCGACGGTGAGCTCCTGCTCGTCGGAGACTTCAACGACGGCGGCGACCACCCGCAGACCCGCCTGGCGATGACGGATGCCTGGACCGAGGTGCACGGCCCCGCCGACCGCACCCCGACCTTCGACCCGTCCGTGAACCCCCTGGCTGCGGTCTCCTCCCTGTCGGGCCGTGTCTCCCGGCTGGACAGGGTCCTGCTGCGTACGGAGAGGCTGCGCGCGAGGTCAGCGACCCTGACCGGCGAGGTGCCCGGCCCGGAGGGGCTGTACGTCTCCGATCACTACGGGGTACGGGTGGAGGTCGGCCCGTCTCCGTCGACGGCCGCCGAGGGGGTATCCGATGGTGTATCCGAACGGGTCGCCGCCGCCCTTCCCGGCGCCCGGATCCACGTCGTCGGTTCCCGGCGCATGGGCTGCGCGCTGCCCGGCGCGGACCTGGACCTGGTCGCGGCCCTGCCCGGCGCCCCGGAGCCGGCGGGGGTGCGCTCGCGGTTGACGGCCGCCTTCCCGGAGGCACGGGACCTGCGCGAGGTGTCCGGCGCCCGGGTGCCCGGCCTGCGCTGGCGGCTCGACGGCCTCCGGGTCGACCTGGTCACCGTGGCGACCGGCACCCTCTCCCCCGCCGAGGCGGTCGCCCGCCGCACCGAGCTGGGCCATGCGGCGGCGGTCGCGCTCAGCGCGGTGAGCGACGCCGAAGCGGTGCTCGCGGCGGCGGATCCGTACCGGGACGCGTTCACCGCTCTCGCCCGGGACGTCAAGGCGTGGGCGGGCGCGAGGGGCCTCGACTCCGCGCCCTTCGGCGGTCTTCCGGGCCTCGCCTGGGCCGTACTCGCCGCCCGTACCGCTCACGAGGCGGGCGACCTGCCTCCGCTCGCGCTGCTCCGGCACTTCTTCGCAACCTGGGCGGTGTGGGACTGGGACGAGGCGGTGGGCGTGGCGGCGGCAAGCGGTGACCCGGTCACGGTGCTGACTCCGACAGCCCCGGTGCGGTCCTGCACCACACAGGTCTCCGCCGCCGGCCGCGATCTCCTGACCGCCGAGCTGTACCGCGCCTGGGAGACCCTGGAGGCGGCGGAGGACGGCACCGACCCGCGTTCGCTGCTGTGCGCACCGCCGCGCCTCCTCGACCTGCACGCGTCGTGGGCCCTCGCCTCGGTACCCCCGGGCGGCCCCGATGAGGGGCGGCTACGCGGCAGGCTCCTCGCCCTGACCGCCGCACTCGCCGAGGCGGGCGCCGCCGACTGCCGCGTCTGGCCGCGCCCGCTCACGGCCGACGGCCGCACGGGGTACGCGATCGGGCTCGGCGCGACGCCGCCGGACGGGGCGCGGCTGGCGGAGATCGGGGCGGGGGTGCTGCGGGGGATCCGGGACGCGTCGTTGGCGCCGGTAGGGCTGCCCGCGCTGCGGTCGAGCGGGGACGCGGCGTTCGCGGCCCTCCTCAGCCCGGCGTAGGCCGAGCGGCTGACTTCCTGTCTGGGCCCGAGGACGGATGACCGCGCGGGGCCGATCCGGCAGGGTGTTCTCTGCTGCTTCCCCACTACTGCTCACGCGAAGGAAGTGTGCGCGATGTCCGTGCTGCTGCTGAATGACGACGACGTGCGTGCTCATCTCGACGCTCCCACGGCCGTCCGCGTCGTACGGAACGCTCTCCTGGCCGCGAATGAAGGCGGTCTCCACGCGCCGCCACGGGTCCGTGCCGACCTCGGGGGCGGTCAGCTGGTGTTCACGGCAGGCCATCTGCGCGCGGAGAAACTGTTCGGCTTTCGTGCCTACGACACCCTCGTCGGAGCGGAGCAGCTGGTGGCCGTGTGGGACACCGAGGGCGGGCGGCTCCGGGCCGTCGTGCACGGCGATGAGCTGGGCGCCCGACGGACCGGCGCCATCGGTGCCGTAGCGGTGGACGCGGCGGCAAACCCGGGACCGGTACGACTCGGGCTGGTGGGAGCAGGCACGCACGCCTGGACACAGCTGTGGGCCATCAGCTCGGTGCGACAGGTGAGGGAGGCCACGGTGGCGGCCCTCAGACCGGAACGCGCGGAAGCGTTCGCCCGGCGGGCTGACGAGGAACTGGGCGTCACGGTACGGGCGGTGCGTACGGCGGAGGAGGCGGTACGCGATCACGACGTCCTGGTCGTCGCCACGAACAGCCCGGTGCCCGTCCTCGACGCCGACTGGATCGCGCCGGGGACGCATGTGACGACGCTCGGGCCGAAGACGATCTCGCGCCACGAAGTGCCTGAGGCGTTGGCAAACCGGGCCGATGTGCTCTTCACCGACTCCCCGGCCCAGGCCGCCGCCTACAGCGAGCCGCACATCCTCCCCGTCGACCGGATGATCGCTCTGGGCGCCATCCTGTCCGGTACGGCGACGGGCCGGACGAGCCCGGAGCAGATCACCGTCTTCTGCTCCGTCGGCCTCGCAGGCACCGAGGTCGCTGTCGCGGCCGCGCTGGGGGAGGCGGCGCATCACCACGCGAGGCGGCTGCGGCCCTGATCGAAAATGCTGCTGATCAGCGCCCGGCAACGTACGGGACGAAGCCCGTCCACGCGTCGTCGCCGAAGGTGAGCTGCGGGCCGGGCCGGCTCTTGGAGTCGCGGACGTGCGTTGTGCCGGGGGCTGTCGCGATCTCGACGCAGTCGCCTTCGTTGCCGTTGCTGCTGTAGCTGCTCTTGAACCAGGCCAGCTCGAAATCGCCCGGCGCGGAGGTCCTGCGCATCATGTCTCTCCCAACACTTGCTCAATGAGGGTCAGAGTCTCCCGGGTCGTGAGAGCCTCGGCCCGGATCACGCCATACCGCAGTTCGAGGATACGGAGTTGCTTCGCGTCGGTCACCCGGCGCCCGTTGAACGCCCCGTGCGAACGCCCCACCGCCGAACCGTCCTTGAACTTCAGCACGTCGATGTCACCGTCCATCCCGGGGTGCGCCTCTCTGTGCGTAGGCATCACCTGGAGGATGACATTGCGCAACTTACCGATCTCCAGCAGCCGTTCAAGCTGCCGTCGCCACTCCAGCATTCCTCCGATGGGCCGCCTGAGTACCGACTCCTCCTGGACGAAACTGAGAGCCGGTGAAGGCGTCCGATCGAAGATCGCTTGCCGGGCCATGCGCCCAGCCACCATCCGTTCCACCTCGTCCTGCGAGTACGGAGGCTGCCGGGCCTCGAACAGGGCCCGCGCATGGCCAGGGGTCTGCAACAGCCCATGCAGGCCGTGCGCCACATAGGCCGCAAGCTCAACCGCCCTGGCCTCCACGCTCGCCAGGTCCCGCACCTTCTTCGGGTACCGAACCGCCGCCACATCCCGCTTCATCGCGGCGATCTTGCCGCCCGCGCCCAGCACCTCGTCCGACCGGTCAAGGAACTCCGGCCGGGGAATCCTCCGCCCGCCCTCCACCTTGCGGACCAGGTCCTCCCCGTACCCGATCGCGGCCCCGAACTCACAAGCCCGCATCCCGGCCGCCTCCCGCCACGCCCTGATCTGGCGCCCCACGGCCGCAACCACCGCAACGCCCGACTCGTCATCGGGATCGACGTCCCAGCCGGGCTCGTCCGCCCCGCCGCCGACCTGCTCCGTACCGACCCCGTCCACACTCATCCGTGCCCCATTTCCGACGCGCGTGCCGTTCTTCCTCAACCGCCTCTGTTCCCCGCACGTCACTCCGGACAGCCGGGACAGCGCTGGACAAGCCCGGGACAATCCCCGTACGCAAGGGCTTGATTACTGGGCACGGTACGCAGACCCGGCCACGCTGAGTGATGTGAACCAACAAACCGCCACCCCCCAACTCCACTCCACAGAACGCACATTCACCGTTCTGCTCTCCCCCACCCGCCGGGGCGCCCGACTGGCCCGCCTTCTCGCCGTAGCCCATCTCGATCTCTGGGGCCTGCCCTCCGAGGCGGCCGCGCACATCGTCGCGGAGCTCGCCACCAACGCCACGGTCCACGGCCGGGTAACGGGCCGGGACTTCCAACTGCGCCTCAGCGTCCATGCGGACGACCGCCTGCGGATCGAGGTCACCGACACCCGGGACGATCGCCTGCCCGTGGTGGCGGCCCCCGACCACCTTGCGGAGAGCGGGCGCGGCCTGCTCATCGTGGAGGCGCTCGCCGACCGCTGGGGCATCACTCCGGGCCCGGTCCCGCGTAAGACGGTGTGGGCGGAACTCGACCTCGTACTGTGACCGACTCCACCGGGTCGCGGATGCCCACGACCTACGCGACCACGACCCGGTGACCCACGACGCGGCCACCCACGACGTCTAAAGGCTTTTAAAGAACTCAGGGAAATAACCAAACCAAAACCCGACCCCGCCCCCGTCCTGACCTGCATCACTCGCGCGAGTGAACCTGGGCAACTGGGCTGAATTCGAGACGGGTTGGTCGACATATGCTCGCCGCGACAACCACAGAACGAGACGGCCCCCGCCGAGACTGACAATCTCAACCGGGGGCCTGACCACGAGGAAGTAGTCCCTTCCTGATGGATACCCCGCAGGTTATCGCGCCCCCGTGCGCCCAGCCCGGCTCCCCCGGCACATCCGGACCCCCTGACGTCACGCCGACCTCCGGCGTCATCCACGTCAACACCCGCCACGTGTCCGGCTTCGTGATCATCGGCAACCACCTCGCCCAGCACCGCGAGCTCTCTCTCATCGCGATCGGCCTCGCCGTCCACATCCAGTCGCTGCCCGCCGGAGCCAAAGTCGGCATCAAGGTCCTCACCGACCGCTTCCCCGAGAGCGAAGCCCGCATCACCGCCGCCCTCCACGAACTCGAAGCCGAGGGCTACCTCCACCGCAGCCGCGTACGACTCCCCAGCGGCCGCGTCGTCACCCGCACCCTCTCGTACAACCAGCCAGGCGCCACCGCCCCCGCTCCACAACGAGAACGACGAGAACCCCGACGGCAGGTGCCCACCGCGCCTGAGCCCGCACCCGCACCCGCACCCGCACCACCCCCTCCCCCCGTAGCGGAACCCGCCGCACCGCCGCTCCCCGCACCCGTCCACGTACCGGCTCCAACGGCGCCCAGGAAGCAGCCCCCGCCGCTCCCCCAGCCCCACACACCCACCCCGGAACTACTCCGAACCGCCGAAGCCGTCCTCACCGACCTCCGCCGCCACGCACCCCAACTCACCCTCAAGGAAGAAGACATCCCCGCCCTCGTTCCCGGCATCGCCGCCTGGCTCGAACGCGACGTTCACCCCGACACCATCCGCCACGCCCTCACCGACCAACTCCCCATCCCCGTCAAACACCCCGCGAAGTTCGTCCGCAGCCGCATCACCGCCCTCCTGCCACCCCCACTCCCCGGCACCGCAGACCTCACCCCACCGCCCCGCCCCAAACCCCTCACCATCCCGCTCCAGAACTGCGACACCTGCGACCGCGCCTTCCGCGCCACCCACCCCGGCCACTGCCGCGGCTGCCGAAGCGACACACACGCAGCCACCTACGCCCTCTGAACGGACCCGCACGCATGGTCAGCTCACCCCACGAAGCAATGCACCGCATCTTCCAGGAGTACCCGGGCCTCTTCTCCCGCGTCTCCGAAGTACTCGGCATCGACATCCCGCCGCCCACCTCCGCGACCGTCCTGCCGAACGACCTCACCGAGAACAGCCCCGTCGAACGTCGCGTAGACACCCTTCTGCGCATCGAGACGCAAGACGACGGCCCCTTCCTCCTCGCCGTCGAAGCCCAAGGCAAGAAGGACCCCCGCAAGACCACCAGCTGGCCCTACTACGTCAGCTACCTCCACAACCGCTACGGCGCCCTCCCCGTCCTGCTCCTGGTCGTCTGCCAGGACCACACCACCGCCCAATGGGCCGCCACCCCGATCACCATCGGCCTCCCCCAATGGCCCACCCTCACCCTCAACCCACTCGTCGCCGGACCCCACAACATGCCCGTCATCAAGAACGTCGCCGAAGCTGTCCGCCGCACTGCGCGACGTACCCGAAACCATTGCCGAACCCATCGCCGAACTCACCGCACAGGGCCTGGGCAACCGCCCGGCCGCACAACAGTGGAGGAACCTGGTGGCCGTGGATACCTCTTTCTACAAGTCCTTCATGTCCGAAGAAATCCGGGACGAAGGACGAGCCCAAGGCCGAGCCCAAGGACGGGCCGAAGGGCTCCTGCTGATCCTCGAAGCACGCGGTATCGCCCTCACCGACGAGCTCCGACAGAACATCACCACCTGCACCGATTCCCGCCTGCTGAACCAGTGGCTCCAGCGCGCCGCCACCGCTACCACCACCGCGGAAGTCTTCGCCGAGGATCCCGAGGGTCACTGAGCGGCCAGGCCATCAGAAGCCGAAGGAGTTGTGCGGTTCGGAGTCGGCCCGGAACATCCGGGCAAGCTGTCCGCTCGCGCCCTCGGTGTGCTGCGTGAGGTGGCCCGCATACGCGAGGTCGTGCGCCGACATGCCGCCGAAGTAGAGCGTGCTGAGCGCAGCGAGCGCGACGATCAGGTCTGCCGGCTCGTCGGTCGGCATGCACGTCACCGCGGCATCGTCTGCCCGGAGCTGCCATGTCCCGTTGTTCTCCGGACACATCCGGTCGTCGTCGATGGTGAATCGCAGCGTGCCGGGCGTGAGGTACGCGCGTTGCGTCAGGGCGCGCGGGACGTCGAGAAGGCGCGCCCAGAGGTTGTCCGTCTGGCGGGTGACGCGCATCGCCCGCGGGTTCGCCAGCATCCATCGGAGGGGTTCGTCGCGCGGACGGGCGGGCGCCACGACGGTCTTGGTGAGGTCGAAGTCGATGAGGAGCCCCCACAGAGCGCGGTAGGCCACCGGGTTCATCGCTTCCAGAGCTTCCACCACGAGCGTTCCCGCCCGGTCCGCGGTCGGCGACCACGGCAGTCGGAAGTTGGCGATGCCGTCCACATCGCCGCGCTGGTCTCGGTGGACGAGGAAGCGCAGCGGTCCGTTCGTACCGTCCGCTTCGTCGGACAGTCCGTCCCATCGCCCGGGGAGCGGACTGAGCTCCCCGACGCGGTGTGCCCGAACGTCCGCATGCACCCGGGGCCAGGCCTTCTGCGCGTCCGCAGCGCCGATCAGCTCCAGCGACCCGAGATCCGGCGCTGACGGAAGTAGGGCCGCTTCGTGACGCGCCAGCTCCCACCGGGTGCGGTAGGTCGCGGGCGAGAACCCGAACCGTCCGTAGATGCTGCCCTCGCTCGCGCTGAGCATCGCCAACGGCTCGCCCCGCTCCAGAGCCGCATCGAACATGGCCTGCATCATCCGCCGCAGGCAACCGCGCCGGCGATGCGTCGCGATCACCCCGGTGGAGGTGACGCCGGCCATGCTGACCGTCCCTCCGCCGGGGACCGTCACCTCGAAGGAGATGGTCCCCGACGCACCGACGCACCTGCCGTCGGCGAACGCCGCGATCGGGTGGAAGGACTCGTCCGCAGTGTCGGCTGCGGCCAGCTCTTCGAGCTGATCGGCGTCGGCGGGCGCGCGCTGCGGAGGCCATGGCTCTGGGCCGCCGTGCCACGCGGCGTCCGCGGGCTCCCACTCGGCATGCCGTTCGCGAACGGCAAGGTCCGGTAGTACGCGGCCATCTCGTCGCGTCGCGGCGGGCGGACTTCAGTCACCATGCCGGATATTGCATCCCCGTCCGCGCAGCCGGGCAACCACATATCCGTGGGCCACCGGGATGTGGGTGTCAGAGCAGCGTGTGATGATCGGCGGAATGTCAGCCGCACGGGTGAGGAGGACGGGGGCGGGCCGGTAAGAGTGGTGCCGCGCCTCCGGGGCGTATGACGCAATGGCGTGCGTTGAGTGATACCGAGGTCGTCGAACTTGCCGCACGGTTGCGGTCGTTGGACTGTACGTGGGAGCTGGGGGCCACGCCGAGCTCCAGACGGTCCGCACAGTTCACGCGTCAGGCGCTGATGATCCGGCCGCGTTGGGAACTCCTCGACACCGGGTTCAAGCGGCCCGGGCGTGGCTCGTCCCGCAGCAGACGAGCCCAGGACGAGGGGATGGTCGAACGCGTGCGCCTGCGTCTGACCGACTACGCGGCCGAATGGGCCCTGTCCCAGGACGCGTTCGCGAGGATGGCCGCCGCGCTGCACACGTCGTTGGGCACGCCGACGGACCGCAGGCCAGGCTCCCCTGCCGCGGTTCACTGGGCCGGTTCCGACACCACCCTGGTCCTCGAACACACGGGAGATTCGGTGTACTTGGAACTGGTGACCAACAAAAGGCTCTCCCTCGACGAGGAACTCCTGCGGATGGACGAGGAAGGACTGCTGTGACGGGCTGGGACGGGTTCGGGCAGAGGCTCGCCGAGCAGCTGAGCACGCTGGGCGCCGGATCGGTGCTGATCATCCGCGAGGGCGGAGGGACGGGCCGGTACGCGCAGTTCCTGCAGAGCGACGAGGGGGTGGAGGCCGAACTGGTCGGTGATCACGGCCTCGACCCGGCGCTGCGCGCGGGAGAGGAGGGCTCCCGGCTGATCGTCGAGGCGGGCTGGAAGCCTCCCCAGGACACCGTCTACGGCCACAACTGGTGGGCCGAACTGCCCTGGCCGTCGCCTTCGGGCGCGTATCGAAAGCTGGCGGGAATGACGGTGACCGGCCTGCGCGACGGCCTGCGGATCACCGGCCCGGAGGCCCTGGTGTACGAGGCGTGGGACGGGCGCAGAGGCAATCGCGACCTCGTCCTGCCCATGCTGGGCCTCGACCCGAAAACCTGACGAGGGGCGGCGGGCGTCGGCATGACCGCACAGGACGCGCGAGCACAGCGGCTGGCACGGCTCTCCGCGCAGGTCGACTGGCCGAAGGTGGCCGATCTCTACACCGGCGAGCGGTACGGCCCCGAGGTGATGGAAGCGCTCTGGGCGGCCGACCGCGTCACGGCCGACAGGACCTGTATGGATCTGCGCTTCGCGGCCATCGGCGACGGCAGCTCGGTGAGCGGGGCGGCCGCCGAGATACTGCCGTTCCTCGTCGAGGCGGCACGGGATCCGGACGTGACGGTGCGCTTCGAGATCCTGCAGACGATCGCCGACATCGCCGGCACGGGCAACACCGCCCCGACCGCGAAAGTCGACCGGATCCTCGAAGGCAGGTGGCGGCCCACCGTCGACGCGAGGTGGCCGGCCGCCTGGGAGCGAGCCGCCGAGGAGCTGCTGCCGCTGCTCGACGACAGGGACTACGTCATCCGGGGCAGCGCGGTCCGTGCGCTCGCGCAGTCCGCGGCCCACGCGGACGCCCTGATCGCCGACTTCCGTACACGCTTCGACGACGAGCCGGACCCCTGGTCGGCCGGGTGCCTCGTCCTGGGCGTCGGCGAGCTCGCCCGCCACGCCACCCGGCGACGCGGCGAGGCCCTCGCGTGGCTGCGGCACCGTATGACCGTCGAGGGCAAGGGACCGGAACCCGACATCGTCGAGGACGTCGACGCCTGGCTCGCGTGGGACGAGGAGATCCGCCACGATGTCCGGCTCCAGGCGGTGGAGGCCTTGTGCCGCGCCCTGCCCGAGCACGCCGATCCCCTCTACGCCCCCGTCACCCTCGCCGCGCTGCTCGCCTCCTCGGCCTCGACGGCCTACCCGCCCGCGGAGTGCTTCTCCCCGCGCATCGACGTCATCGCCGAGGCCGACCGGCGACTCGGAGCCGACCTGCCCGGACGGCTCACCCTCGCGCACGCGCTGCTGCGCCACGACGGCACCGATGAGCGCGCGGGTGGCCTCAGGATCGCCGCGTCCCTGATGTCCCGATGGCGCTCCGCCGTACCCGCACTCCTGCCGGCCGTGGCCGAGCTCGTGGGTGATGCCCGTCCGGAGAACCGTGTCTTCGCCCTGCGCGTCCTCGCCATGTGCGGAGCCGCCGCACGCCCTTGGGCCGACCTCGTCGCCACGCATCTCACCCCGGCCGGCGAACCCGACGAGCTCACACGGGAGCACGCCGCGTGGGCGCTGAGCCGGATGGGCGACGACCGCTGCGTCCCGTACCTCCTCGAACTGCTCCGCACCCGCGGCGATTTCACCCACCGCCCCACGGGTTCGATCGACCGTCCCTGGAACCGCAGCGACCTCAGCCTCGCCGAGGCGCTCGCCCCCTTCGCCCCACTGCCCGAAGATCCGGCGGCGGGGGAACAGATCCCGCACGACCACCGCTCCGACGCGATGGCCGTCGTCCGGAGGCTGTGCCGGCTCCCCACGGACCCCGCGCAGGTCACACCGCACCTGCGCGCCATCCTCGACGCCGACGAACGCTCCGTACGCCACGACGACTGGCGTTCCGTCCGCGACGACGAGGACCTGTGTGCGGCGGCCCGTGCGGTCCTGGACGCCGGCTGATCCCCGCGAAAGACCCCTGCTTCCGCTTGCCCATGGCCGCCGACAACTCCCCTGCCGAGACGCACCGGTGACGCCCAGTCCGCACTTCTCTACAGTTGTGCCGACACCGGCCACGGGGGGCAGCGATGGCGGAGCCAGGTACGCGACGTCCAGTTGTGCCGCCACCAGGGGCACCGCCCCGCCGGGCCCCCGCGCCTGTCCTCCGCCTCGCGCCCCGGGCGCGGCGCGGCGTCCTGTGGTGGATGGGCTGGCTGGTGCCGGTGATCACCGCGCACCGCCTGTGCTCACCGACCCGCGCCGACCGGGTCAGAGACCGCGCGATCGACAGGGCGCAGATCTGGCGTGGTGCGCTCGGCCTCGCCCTGACCGTCGCCGCCTGGCTGGCCCTCGGACTCGTGCCCGCGAGCGAGATTCCCAAGCGGTTCTGGCAGAGCTTCGCCTACACGGCCGGCGCCATGCTGATCATCTTCAACGTGTGCGGGATCGCGGTCGCACTGGCGTCCAAGGGCCGGAAGTGGGCCGCGACCAAGATGTGGCGCGGCCCGCTCCTCGCCTACGTCCTCACCTGTGCCTCCTGGATGGTCTTCATCCAGACCCGCCTCTCCGACTGGCCGCCGCGCTCACCCGTGACCGCCGTCTGCGGCCTGTGGCTGGGTCTCTTCGGCATGTACGGCATGCTGCTGCTCATCCTCAACGGAGGACGTAGCGCAGACGTCAACGACTGCCTGCCGGTCTTACTGCCGACGTTCTTCATGCTCTGCCTGACCCTGCCCACGATGGGAGACCCGATGTACGACCAGGTCTCCACGCCGGTGCACCTGCTCCTCGGCCTCACCGGGCCGGTGACGCTGGTCCTCCTGGCCTACTGGCAGCTGCGGCGCCTGCGCGTACTGCACGGCGTGCGCCTGTCCGACCTGTCGCAGGGGCCCTGACCGGCCGGCCCACCGCCTCCCGCGACGACGAGGCTCTGTGCGCGGCGGCCCGCGCGGTCCTGGAGGCCGACCGATCCCGTCAGAGGTTCCCGCGCGCGTCCGGATGAGCCGCACGCCATGCCGTCATCGAGAGGTCCCACTCGTCCCCGGACAGCGCGGTGAGCGAGGCCGGGAACAGGCCGTCCTCCTCCTTCGCGATGTGGTGGTACAGCTCGTCGACCGCCTCGCGCAGGCGTACGACGTCCTCGGCGCGCCCCAGATCGACCTGGTCGAGGAACGCGGCGAGCTCACGGTGTTCGGCCACCAGCGCGTCGATGTACCCGGCGTACTCCTCATTGCCGCTCATCACCGCGAAGAGCCCCTGCTCCTCCCCCTGCCAATGGGCCCGCAGCTCCCGCCCCATCCGGGCCACCAGCTCCGCGGCCAGGCCCTGGTCACCGGAGTCCAGGGCGCGCAGGGCGCCGCCCGCCGCGTCGGTGACGGACTCGTGCTCCGCGATGAACTCCTTGATCAGCGGGATCTCACGGCAGCCGCAGTAGTGGCACATACGCCCACTTTGCCAGATATGCACCTTCCGGCAGGCGCCACGGGTGACGACACCCTCCACCCGCGCGACTCCATGCCGGAAGCCCTGGTCGAGCACTCGAGCACGGCTTCGCACGCCTGATGAACCGGCGCACGCCGGCCGTGACGCGTGGACCAAGTTGCCCTACTTCGAGTCTTTTGACCCGCTTAATCCCTTCAAACCGGTTGACATTCAGGAGTGGAATGCCGGACGTTCAGCCGTGTCCCACCGATGCGCCCCAGGGCCGGAGAGATGGCACACAGATGACTTTCGGAGACAGGAACCCGAGCCCGGAGCGCGGGAGGCGCCAGGTGGCGCCCGACGCGGTGACGGAGCAGGTGCACACCACAGGGAGGGTCAAGGACCTGGGGAAGACGTTGCAGTTCAGCTGGCCCGGGGTGTATTTCGAGGGCCGCTTCCGCGGGACCGGCCTCGGCGTGGTGCTCGACTGCGCGGCCGCCGACTACGACGTCCAGGTCGACGGGGTCACCGTCGCCACCCTGGTCACCCCCGGCGACACCACGCACTGGATCAACGGCCTGCGGGACGGCGAGCACACGGTCCGGGTCGTGAAACGCAACGAGACCCCGGGGGACATCAGCACGTTCGGAGGCTTCGTCGCCACGCCAGGGGGTGCCGTGCTGAGCAAACCGGCACCCCGGGACCGCCAGATCGAGTTCATCGGGGACTCCATCACGGTGGGCTACGGCAATGTGTCGGGCACCCGCGACTGCGATCCGGAGCAACTCAAGCGGACCACCAACACCGACGTGAGCCACGGCGCCCTCACCGCCCGGCAACTGGACGCCGACTACCAGATCAACGGCTTCTCCGGCCTCGGCATGGTGCGCAACGTCGCCGGCATCACCCCGGACGTCACGTACCGGACCTACTACGACCGCGCCCTGTTGAACGTGGACGGCGACGTCTGGCAGAACCCGGGGACGTGGCGCCCCCAGATCGTGGTGGTCAACCTCGGCTCCAACGACTTCACCGACCTCACCCCCGGTGAACCGTGGACGCACGACAGCCTCGCGGCCGCCTACCGCACCGCCTACGACGAGTTCCTCCGCGAACTGCGGACGCGCTACGGCGCCGGCACGACCCTCGTGGCCGTCGGCTTCGACCGAAACGACGAGCACGTGCGGCAGGTGGTCGAGGCGCGCAACGACGCCGGCGACAGTGCTGTCCACTACTGGTTCCTGGATCAGTCGGGCCTGGACTTCCTCGGATGTGACCAGCACACCTCGGCCCGCGACGATCAATTGATCGCCGGCCGGCTTGCTCGGTTCCTCAGCAGCCTGCCGACGAAATGGTGAGGGACGGGACTTCCGCCATGCGCACACCGACCACTCAGGCCTGGGCCCTGCGCCCCGCCACCCCCGAGGACCTCGAAGCCATAGTCGAACTCCGGGCCGTCGTGATGCGCCCGGACCTGGTCCGTCTCGGCCGCTACGACGAACACCGGGTGCGCCAGCGGCTGCGGGACTCGTACCTGCCCGAGCACACCTCGGTGATCGTCGTCGAAGGCCGCTTCGCCGGCAGCGTCACCCTCCGCCCCCACCAGGACGGGCACTGGCTGGAGAGCTTCTTCATCGACGAGAAGGTCCAGGGGCGGGGCATCGGCTCGGCCGTGCTGAGCGCCCTGCTGGCCCGTACGGACTCCGAAGGCGTGCCGGTACGCCTCGACGTGCTCCAGGGCAGCGCGGCCCGGCGGCTCTACGAGCGGCACGGGTTCGTCCTGGAGCGCGAGGACCCCGTCGACGTGTTCATGGTGCGGGCGCCCCGCGCCTGAGCGGAAGCCGAGGGCCGGGAGACTCCGGCTTCTTTCGGCAGCAACGACCGACGGCCCGGCAGCATGCGCATGTCACCGGGCCGTCAGGGGCGGCGCAGGTGGCTTTACGCCGGGCTTCCGGTCAGCCTGAAGGAGCCTCGCCGCCGCCCGGCCGGAGACGCGGGAGAGACGGTAGAACGTAGCGCGGCCGGTGTCGGACGATCCGGCTTCCTTCCGGGTCTGCCAGTGCCAGACGGTGCGCCTCGTGGGTGTGACCTCGAACGCCCGGCCCGAGAGGGCGTCGGAGACCAGGATGTTGCCGTTCGGGAGCCGTTCACAACCGCCTGCCACCTCGGTGAAGAATCGTTCATCGGCGCGAGTTCCGTACTCCCATACGATCGCGTGGGTCCTTGGATCCACCTCCAGCACACGAGAACGTCCGACGTCGCTGCCGTTGTCGAGGACCAACAGATTCCCGTTGGGCAACATCGAGGGCTGGTGTTGCCCTGACACCTCACCCGGGCCCCACCACCAGAGAACCCGGAGGGCGTTCGGATCGACCACGGCTATCAGGTCGAGGTCCCGCATCGAGACCAGCACGGCACCACGCGCCCACAGTCCTGCCGGATGCGCGGGCAGGACCTCCAGGGTGTTGGTGTGGAGGATGTCGCAGGGCGAGCCTCGAAGCTGCCGCAACTGCGCGATCGCGCGAGTGACCGGACCGCTGAAGGAGCCCGTCTCGAAGAGCCGGCCGACCTCTCCGGACGGTGCTCCGCAGGCCCGGATGAACGCGCCCTGCCGCGCGAGGATCTTCCCGCGGATCATGGCGGCGAGGGCGGGTTCGGTGGCCAGGATGTCGTAGAGCGACACCTCCCCGATCAGGCCGCCGTCCGCGTCGAGTTCGGCGATCGTGTT
This sequence comes from Streptomyces sp. NBC_00464, assembly GCF_036013915.1. Lineage (NCBI taxonomy): Bacteria > Bacillati > Actinomycetota > Actinomycetes > Kitasatosporales > Streptomycetaceae > Streptomyces > Streptomyces sp. NBC_00464. Next base: position 2,857,646 of record NZ_CP107899.1, read on the forward strand.
GTCCAGCACCGTGGAAGCGAACCCGTCCCCGACGATCCGACGAGGTGACCCGGCCAGCGCCAGGATCCCGCCGCCGGGCAGCAGAGCCAGATCATGATGGGCGGGGATGTCGGCCTGCCACAGCAACGTGGAGTCCGGTGCGAGCTTGATCAGCGCCCGCAGCGGCACCATCGCGAACAGGCAGCCATCGGGGTCCACCTCGACGTGGCTCCAGCCCCGAAGGAAACTCGGCGGGTTGTCCGACTCCGGGAACTGGGCGGCCGTATGGCTCCAGGTGTGTATCTCGGCACCCTTGCGGTCGACAAGCCTGGCGTAAGGGGTGGGGTAGGAAGAGGCCGGGGAGTAGACGAAACAGTCCGCCTCGTCACCGGCCGGAGGCGGGTCGCTGATCAGCTGCGTCACAGGGCACTCCAGGGTCGAATGGTGTGTGCGGAGCGGCGAATCGGTCAGCATCTCCCCGGAGTACGGGGCTGCACCGGACGAGCCCGTGTGCCGCGTCTCAACGGGCGTCGTACGCGGCGAGGGGTTCGCCGCGAAGGGCCTCGGAGGTGAATCCGTCCGGGCCGACCGGGCGGTCGCCGAGCACGGTCACCCGATAGAGGGTGCGGCGGTGTTCGCTGTCGTCGAGGTCGGCCGGCTGGAGGTGGGCGACGGCGCGGTTGTCCCAGACCGCGACGTCTCCGGGTGCCCACTGCCAGCGCACGGTGTACTCGGGGCGGCCGATGTGCCCGTGGAAGAGCTCAAGCAGGTGGTGGCTCTCCCAGGGCAGGAGGCCGAGCAGGTGGGTGACGGACGCGGGCGGTGTGAACAGGGCCCGCTCACCGGTCTCGGGATGGACGCGCACCACCGGGTGCACGGCGAGCAGGGTGTCCTCGGTGAGCCGGCGCAGAATCTCGACGTCCTCCTTGTCGGAGAGCAGCAGTCGAGTGGCGGCGTGCAGGGTGTGTTCGGCGCGCAGCCCGTCGGCGAGCGCACGCAGCGGCTCGGCCAGGCCCTGGTAGGCGGCGACCAGGCTGGTCCACTGGGTGTCGCCGCCGTACGGGGGGACGGCCTCGGCGCGCAGGACGGAGATGGCGGGCGGGTTGGCGGCGGCGGCGAGGTCGACGTGCCAGCCGGAGTGGGGAGCCAGCGCCTTCGGGCGGAAGCGCTCCTCGAACCGCCGCCCATGGCGGGTGTCCTCGACGTCCGGATCGACGGTGAGGATCTCGGGATACCCGTCCGGGTGCACACCGTGCTTGCGGCCCGGTCGCCGGGTCAGTTCGCCGAGACAGCGGCCGAAGGCGATGTGCTCGGCGTGACCGAGCCGCTGGCCGCGGAAGAAGACCACCTTGTGGCGCAACAGAGCGGCGCGGATCGAGGTGATGGCCGAGCCGGTCAGGGGCACTGCGAGGTCGACTCCGTCGAGCACGGCGCCGATACGGCCCGCGAGCCGCCGAACGCCGATGCCGCGATCCAGTGCTTCCGCCATGCGCTTCCTTTCCTCCGGACGGTCGGCGCACCCGGTCGGGCCCACTGCGGAACGGTGTGTCGTCGGGCGGACCGGTGATCCACAGGGCCACGGTCCGGCGCGGGGCGACACGGAGGCGCCGGGGCGTACAACTCGCGCGCCTGCCAAGGGAGTTGGCAAGGCATTGGCGGCGCGCCCTCCATTGTTGTCGCCCCCCGCGCGCCCCGGTCAAGGGGGCACACCACCGGGCGTGACGATTCGGCCACCTTGCGTGTCAATGCATCGTGGTGGAGCGGACCCGCCCCTGCCGACACCCCGAACATGTCGGACCCGGCCTCGGCAACACCCGGACAGCGGGGCGGCAGCCCGTACGCCCGTCGTAAGAAAAAAGAAGGGCCCCGTCCCACCGCTTGCGCGATGGGACGGGGCCCTTCTCGGTGCTCTTGTGCGGAGCTACCAGGTCAGACGCTCAAGGACTTACTTGAGGATCTTGGTGACCTGGCCGGCGCCCACGGTCCGGCCACCCTCACGGATGGCGAACTTCAGGCCCTCTTCCATGGCGACCGGCTGGATCAGCGCGACGTCCATGAGGGTGTTGTCACCCGGCATGACCATCTCGGTGCCCTCGGGAAGGGTCACAACGCCCGTCACGTCCGTGGTACGGAAGTAGAACTGCGGGCGGTAGTTGTTGAAGAAGGGGGTGTGACGGCCACCCTCGTCCTTCGACAGGATGTAGGCCTGGGCCTGGAAGTCGGTGTGCGGCGTGACCGAACCCGGCTTGATGATGACCTGGCCGCGCTCGACGTCCTCGCGCTTGATGCCACGGAGGAGCAGACCGACGTTCTCACCGGCCTGGCCCTCGTCGAGCAGCTTGCGGAACATCTCGATGCCGGTGACCGTGGTGGTGGTCTTCTCGGTCTTGATACCGACGATGTCGACGGTCTCGTTGACCTTCAGGACACCACGCTCGATACGGCCGGTGACGACCGTACCGCGACCGGTGATCGTGAAGACGTCCTCGATCGGCATGAGGAACGGCTTCTCGACGTCACGCTCGGGCTGCGGGATCGACTCGTCGACGGCGGCCATGAGGTCCAGAACGGTCTGGCCCCACTCCTTGTCGCCCTCGAGCGCCTTGAGCGCCGAGACCTTGACGACCGGAAGGTCGTCGCCCGGGAACTCGTACTCGGAGAGGAGCTCACGGACCTCGAGCTCGACGAGCTCCAGGATCTCCTCGTCGTCCACCATGTCGGCCTTGTTCAGCGCGACGACGATGTACGGAACGCCGACCTGGCGGGCCAGGAGCACGTGCTCCTTGGTCTGCGGCATCGGGCCGTCGGTCGCGGCGACGACGAGGATGGCGCCGTCCATCTGCGCCGCACCCGTGATCATGTTCTTGATGTAGTCGGCGTGACCCGGGCAGTCGACGTGCGCGTAGTGACGCGACTCCGTCTGGTACTCGACGTGCGCGATCGAGATGGTGATACCGCGCTGGCGCTCCTCGGGAGCCTTGTCGATCTGGTCGAAGGCCGAGGCCTCGTTCAGGTCCGGGTACGCGTCGTGCAGCACCTTGGTAATGGCGGCCGTGAGGGTCGTCTTACCGTGGTCAATGTGACCGATGGTGCCGATGTTGACGTGCGGCTTAGTCCGCTCGAACTTTGCCTTCGCCACTGGGTCCTCCTGCGGAGTGGTTCTGTACGCCTTGCTTCATCGGCGCCAGGTGATCTTTGCTGGGATGCCGGGGCCCGGGGGCATTCGACGCATTGCTTGCGCGCCGCATCAAATGCCCCACCAGGCTCCGGTGATAAGCCTAAAGCGTCAACTCGGGGAGTTACTCGCCCTTGGCCTTCGCGATGATCTCCTCGGCGACGTTCCGCGGAACCTCGGCGTAGGAGTCGAACTGCATCGAGTAGCTTGCGCGACCCGAGGTCTTGCTGCGGAGGTCTCCGACATAGCCGAACATCTCCGAGAGGGGCACGAGGCCCTTCACGACGCGAGCGCCGCTGCGCTCCTCCATGGCCTGGATCTGGCCACGGCGGGAGTTGAGGTCGCCGATGACATCGCCCATGTAGTCCTCGGGCGTGGTGACCTCGACGGCCATCATCGGCTCGAGGAGCACGGGGGACGCCTTGCGGGCACCCTCCTTGAACGCCTGCGAACCGGCGATCTTGAAGGCGAGCTCCGAGGAGTCGACCTCGTGGTAACCACCGTCGAGAAGGGTGACGCGGACGCCGACCATCTCGTAACCGGCCAGGATGCCGAACTGCATGGCTTCCTGGGCACCCGCGTCCACCGAGGGAATGTACTCACGGGGGATGCGGCCACCGGTGACCTTGTTGACGAACTCGTAGGACGCGTCGCCACCCTCGATGGGCTCGATGGCGATCTGCACCTTCGCGAACTGGCCGGTACCACCAGTCTGCTTCTTGTGCGTGTAGTCGATGCGCTCGACGGTCTTGCGGATCGTCTCGCGGTACGCGACCTGCGGCTTGCCGACGTTCGCCTCGACGCGGAACTCGCGCTTCATGCGGTCGACGAGCACCTCGAGGTGAAGCTCGCCCATACCACCGATGATGGTCTGGCCGGTCTCCTCGTCGGAGTGCACCTGGAAGGACGGGTCCTCCTCGGAGAGGCGCTGGATGGCTACACCCAGCTTCTCCTGGTCACCCTTGGACTTGGGCTCGATGGCGACCTGAATGACCGGCGCCGGGAAGTCCATGGACTCCAGGATGACCGGGTTCTTGTCGTCACACAGCGTCTCACCGGTGGTGGTCTGCTTCAGGCCCATGACGGCGATGATGTCACCGGCGCCCACCGACGCGATCTCCTCACGCTTGTTCGCGTGCATACGGTAGATCTTGCCGATGCGCTCCTTCTTGCCCTTGACCGAGTTCAGCACCGCAGTGCCGGCCTCGAGGCGACCGGAGTAGATCCGGACGAAGGTGAGCTTGCCGAGGTGCGGGTCGCTCGCGATCTTGAACGCCAGGCCGGAGAACGGCTCGTCGTCCGAGGGCTTCCGCTGGATGACCTTCTCCGGGTCCTTCACGTCGTGGCCTTCGATGGCCTCGACGTCCAGGGGGGAAGGCAGGTAGCGGACGACCGCGTCGAGCAGGGGCTGGACGCCCTTGTTCTTGAACGCGGTGCCACAGAACACCGGGGTGACCGTGACGGAGTCCGCGGTGCCCTTCGACGCGAGGGTGATCCGACGGATCGCCTCGTGCAGCTGCTCCTGGGTGGGCTCCTCGCCCTCCAGGTACAGCTCCATCATCGCGTCATCGTTCTCCGAGACGGCCTCGAGGAGCTTGCCGCGCCATTCCTCGGCGGCCTCCTGGAGGTTGTCCGGGATGTCGATGACGTTGTACATCTCGCCCTTGGCGGCCTCTTCGGGGTACACGAAGGCCTTCATCGACACGAGGTCGACAACGCCCGTGAAGTCCGCCTCGGCGCCGATGGGGAGCTGCATGACGATCGGAACGGCGCCGAGGCGCTGGACGATCATGTCGACGCAACGGAAGAAGTCGGCACCGGTGCGGTCGAGCTTGTTGACGAAGCAGATACGCGGCACGCCGTAGCGGTCCGCCTGACGCCAGACGGTCTCGGACTGCGGCTCGACGCCGGCCACACCGTCGAACACGGTGACGGCACCGTCGAGGACGCGGAGCGAACGCTCCACCTCGACGGTGAAGTCGACGTGACCCGGGGTGTCGATGATGTTGATGGTGTGGTCAACATCATTGAGCGGCCAGTGACAGGTCGTCGCGGCGGACGTGATCGTGATGCCGCGCTCCTGCTCCTGCTCCATCCAGTCCATCGTGGCAGCGCCGTCGTGGACTTCACCGATCTTGTACGAGACGCCGGTGTAGAACAGGATCCGCTCTGTGGTGGTCGTCTTGCCCGCGTCGATGTGGGCCATGATCCCAATGTTGCGGACCTTGGCCAGGTCAAGCGAAGTGGTGGCCATAAGGCTCAATCTTCTCTCGGTCTCGATGGGGTAAGCGACTACCAGCGGTAGTGCGCGAAGGCCTTGTTCGACTCGGCCATCTTGTGGGTGTCCTCGCGCTTCTTGACGGCAGCGCCAAGACCGTTGGAGGCGTCGAGCAGCTCGTTCATGAGCCGCTCGGTCATCGTCTTCTCGCGACGGGCACGGGAGTAACCGACGACCCAGCGCAGCGCCAGAGTGGCGGCACGACCGGGCTTGACCTCGATCGGCACCTGGTAGGTGGCGCCACCGACACGGCGGGACTTGACCTCGAGCGAGGGCTTGACGTTCTCAAGCGCGCGCTTCAGCGTGATGACCGGGTCAGCGCCGGTCTTCTCGCGGAGGCCTTCCATGGCGCCGTACACGATCCGCTCGGCGGTGGAGCGCTTGCCGTTGAGCAGGATCTTGTTGATCAGCGAGGTGACAAGAGGAGAACCATAGACCGGGTCAATGATGACCGGGCGCTTCGGGGCGGGGCCCTTACGAGGCATTCTTACTTCTCCTTCTTGGCGCCGTAGCGGCTGCGGGCCTGCTTGCGGTTCTTGACACCCTGGGTGTCAAGGGAGCCGCGGATGATCTTGTAACGAACACCCGGCAGGTCCTTCACACGGCCACCACGCACGAGCACGATGGAGTGCTCCTGCAGGTTGTGTCCCTCACCCGGGATGTAGGCCGTGACCTCGATGCCGGAGGTCAGACGCACACGCGCGACCTTCCGGAGCGCGGAGTTCGGCTTCTTCGGGGTGGTCGTGAACACACGCGTGCAGACGCCGCGGCGCTGGGGCGAACCCTCGAGCGCGGGCGTCTTGTTCTTCTCGACCTTGTCCTGCCGGCCCTTCCGGACCAGCTGCTGAATCGTAGGCACTACTTCTCCGGTTTCTGTGTGCCGTCGGTGAAACTAACCTGGAACACTCACCGACCCACGCGGTCGGGTGTGTCGAATACTGCGGGCCACTCCCCTGGAGCAGTGGAAGCACAGATTGCGGTGGCCAAAGACGGGTTCGCCGTGCGGTTGAGGACACGCACGCAAACCCAGGCACACCCCAGGCACAAGGTCTGAGCGTACCTACCTCATCGACTCCGGTCAAAACAAATGCTGTCCGCCCCGACACGCTGGGGCGCCTGCCCGGCTTGTCCTGACCCGTGCGGCATGCCGCACGGCCCCTCAGGGGCCGCTCAGCGCCCTCCCGGGCTGCGTCCCACCGTACGCCGCCGCCGGCCGGAGTGACGCATCGCACGCCGGAGGGCGGCCACCCCGTGCATACGGGATGACCGCCCTCCGGTCGTATCAAACGACTCGCTTACTGGTTGTACGGACCGTAGTCGTAGTCCTCCAGCGGAACGGCCTGGCCGGAGCCCGTGCCGAACGGCGAGTAGTCGATGTCGTCGTAGCCGACGGCCGAGTACATCGCGGCCTTGGCCTCTTCGGTCGGCTCGACCCGGATGTTGCGGTAGCGGGACAGACCCGTACCGGCCGGGATGAGCTTACCGATGATGACGTTCTCCTTGAGGCCGATCAGGGAGTCGGACTTGGCGTTGATCGCCGCGTCCGTCAGAACCCTGGTCGTCTCCTGGAAGGAAGCCGCGGACAGCCACGACTCCGTCGCCAGCGAGGCCTTGGTGATACCCATCAGCTGCGGTCGGCCGGAGGCGGGGTGACCGCTCTCCTGGACCACACGACGGTTCTCGGTCTCGAACTTCGAGCGCTCGACGAGCTCGCCCGGCAGCAGTTCCGCGTCGCCGGACTCGATGATCGTCACGCGGCGGAGCATCTGCCGGATGATGATCTCGATGTGCTTGTCGTGGATCGACACGCCCTGCGAGTTGTAGACCTTCTGGACTTCGCCGACCAGGTGGACCTGGACCGCGCGCTGACCGAGGATCCGCAGCACGTCGTGCGGGTTGGTGGCACCCACGGTGAGCTTCTGGCCCACCTCGACGTGGTCGCCCTCGCCCACCAGCAGACGGGCGCGCTTGGAGATCGGGAACGGGATCTCCTCGCTGCCGTCGTCCGGCGTGACCACGAGCTTCTTGGTCTTCTCGGTCTCCTCGATCCGGACCCGGCCTGCGGACTCCGAGATCGGGGCGACACCCTTCGGCGTACGGGCTTCGAAGAGCTCGACGACTCGGGGCAGACCCTGGGTGATGTCGTCACCGGCCACACCACCGGTGTGGAAGGTACGCATCGTCAGCTGGGTACCGGGCTCACCGATGGACTGGGCGGCGATGATGCCGACCGCCTCACCGATGTCGACCAGCTTGCCGGTGGCGAGCGAGCGTCCGTAGCAGAAGGCACAGGTGCCGACCGCGGACTCACAGGTCAGGACCGAGCGGGTCTTGACCTCCTCGACGCCGGCGCCCACCAGGGCGTCGATCAGGACGTCACCGAGGTCGACGTTGGCAGGCGCGATGACCTTGCCGTCGACGACGACGTCCTCGGCGAGCATGCGGGCGTACACCGAGGTCTCGACGTCGTCCGTCTTGCGGAGCACGCCGTCGGCACCCTTGACCGCGATCTTCAGCTTGAGGCCGCGGTCCGTGCCGCAGTCCTCCTCGCGAATGATCACGTCCTGCGAGACGTCCACCAGACGACGGGTCAGGTAACCCGAGTCGGCGGTACGCAGGGCGGTGTCCGCCAGACCCTTACGGGCACCGTGCGTGGAGATGAAGTACTCCAGAACGGTGAGGCCCTCACGGAAGGACGCCTTGATGGGACGAGGAATCGTCTCGTTCTTGGCGTTGGACACCAGACCACGCATACCGGCGATCTGACGCATCTGCATCATGTTTCCTCGGGCACCCGAGTCAACCATCATGAAGATGGGGTTCGTCTTGGGGAAGTTCGCGTTCATCGCCTCGGCAACCTCGTTGGTCGCCTTGGTCCAGATCGCGATGAGCTCCTGCGTGCGCTCGTCCTTGGTGATCAGACCGCGCTCGTACTGCTTCTGGACCTTCTCGTCCTGGTCCTCGTAGCCCTTGACGATGGCCTTCTTGGCCTCGGGCACGACGATGTCGGAGACGGCCACGGTGACGCCGGAACGGGTCGCCCAGTGGAAGCCCGCCGCCTTCAGGTTGTCGAGCGTCGCCGCCACGATGACCTTGGGGTAGCGCTCGGCGAGGTCGTTGACGATCTCGGAGAGCTGCTTCTTGCCGACCGAGTAGTCGACGAACGGGTAGTCCTCGGGCAGCAGCTCGTTGAAGAGCGCGCGGCCCAGGCTCGTCCGCAGCCGGAAGGTGTCACCCGGCTGGTACTCGGGCTCGCCCTCCTCGGCGACCGGCGGCACCCAGCCACGCGGCGGGATGGTGCCCACCGGGAAGCGGATGTCGACGGACGACTGGAGCGCCAGCTCGCCGGCGTCGAACGCCATGATCGCCTCGGCCGTGGAGCCGAACGCGCGGCCCTCGCCCTTGGTGTCACGGAGCTCACCGTCGGTGGTCAGGAAGAACAGACCCAGCACCATGTCCTGCGTAGGCATGGTGACGGGACGACCGTCGGCCGGCTTCAGGATGTTGTTCGAGGACAGCATCAGGATGCGGGCCTCGGCCTGCGCCTCCGCGGAGAGCGGAAGGTGCACGGCCATCTGGTCACCGTCGAAGTCCGCGTTGAACGCGGTGCAGACGAGCGGGTGGATCTGGATGGCCTTGCCCTCGACCAGCTGGGGCTCGAAGGCCTGGATGCCGAGACGGTGCAGCGTCGGCGCACGGTTCAGGAGAACCGGGTGCTCGGCGATGACCTCTTCCAGGACGTCGTACACGACCGTGCGGCCGCGCTCGACCATGCGCTTGGCCGACTTGATGTTCTGCGCGTGGTTCAGGTCCACCAGGCGCTTCATCACGAACGGCTTGAAGAGCTCCAGCGCCATGGCCTTCGGCAGACCGCACTGGTGCAGCTTGAGCTGCGGGCCGACGACGATCACGGAACGCGCGGAGTAGTCCACACGCTTACCGAGAAGGTTCTGACGGAATCGACCCTGCTTGCCCTTCAGCATGTCGCTGAGGGACTTGAGCGGGCGGTTACCGGGACCGGTGACCGGGCGACCGCGGCGGCCGTTGTCGAACAGCGCGTCGACGGCCTCCTGCAGCATCCGCTTCTCGTTGTTCACGATGATCTCGGGGGCACCGAGGTCAAGGAGACGCTTGAGGCGGTTGTTGCGGTTGATCACACGGCGGTACAGGTCGTTCAGGTCGGAGGTCGCGAAGCGGCCACCGTCCAGCTGCACCATCGGACGCAGGTCCGGCGGGATGACCGGCACGCAGTCGAGCACCATGCCCTTGGGCTTGTTGCTGGTCTGCAGGAACGCGGAGACGACCTTGAGGCGCTTGAGCGCACGGGTCTTCTTCTGGCCCTTGCCGGTACGGATGATCTCGCGGAGGCGCTCGGCCTCCTCGTCGAGGTCGAACGACTCCAGGCGCTTCTGCAGAGCAGCAGCACCCATGCAGCCGTCGAAGTACGTGCCGAAGCGGTCACGCAGCTCGCGGTAGAGCAGCTCGTCGCCCTCGAGGTCCTGGACCTTGAGGTTCTTGAAGCGGCTCCACACCTCGTCGAGACGGTCGATCTCGCGCTGCGCACGGTCGCGCAGCTGCTTCATCTCACGCTCGGCACCTTCGCGCACCTTGCGGCGCACGTCGGCCTTGGCGCCCTCGGCCTCCAGCTCGCCGAGGTCGGTCTCGAGCTTCTTGGCGCGGTTCTCGAGGTCCGAGTCGCGACGGTTCTCGACCTGCTGGCGCTCGACGGAGACGTGAGCCTCCAGCGACGGGAGGTCGCGCGTGCGGCGCTCCTCGTCGACGAACGTGATCATGTACGCGGCGAAGTAGATGACCTTTTCGAGGTCCTTCGGCGCGAGGTCCAGCAGGTAGCCCAGGCGCGACGGGACGCCCTTGAAGTACCAGATGTGGGTGACGGGAGCGGCAAGCTCGATGTGGCCCATGCGCTCACGGCGCACCTTGGCGCGAGTTACCTCGACGCCACAGCGCTCACAGATGATGCCCTTGAATCGGACACGCTTGTACTTGCCGCAGTAGCACTCCCAGTCCCGGGTCGGACCGAAGATCTTCTCGCAGAAGAGTCCGTCCTTTTCGGGCTTGAGCGTGCGGTAGTTGATGGTCTCCGGCTTCTTCACTTCGCCGTGGGACCAGGTCCGGATGTCGTCCGCGGTGGCAAGGCCGATCCGCAGCTCGTCGAAGAAGTTGACGTCGAGCACTTGTCGTCAATCCCTCTTTCGGGGGTTCGAGCCCCCTCGCTTCACGCGAGAAATCGGGGCACTTCAGCAATGGTCTGAACGGGTCCGGGGAGAGCCGGCCGGATCACAGGGATCCGGCCGGCCAACCCGTCAGACCTCTTCGACGCTGCTCGGCTCGCGCCGGGACAGGTCGATTCCGAGCTCCTCCGCCGCGCGGAAGACGTCCTCGTCCGTGTCGCGCATCTCGATGGACATGCCGTCCGAGGACAGCACCTCCACGTTGAGGCAGAGCGACTGCATTTCCTTGATGAGCACCTTGAAGGACTCGGGAATGCCGGGCTCGGGGATGTTCTCGCCCTTGACGATGGCCTCGTAGACCTTCACGCGGCCGGTCACGTCGTCGGACTTGATCGTCAGCAGCTCCTGGAGGGCGTAAGCGGCACCATAAGCTTCAAGGGCCCACACCTCCATTTCACCGAAGCGCTGTCCACCGAACTGTGCCTTACCACCCAGCGGCTGCTGGGTGATCATGGAGTACGGACCCGTCGAACGAGCGTGCAGCTTGTCGTCGACGAGGTGGTGGAGCTTGAGGATGTACATGAAGCCGACCGAGACCGGCTCCGGGAAGGGCTCGCCGGAACGGCCGTCGAACAGGTTGGCCTTGCCCGAGGGCTGGACCAGCCGGTCGCCGTCGCGGTTCGGGATCGTGGCCTGGAACAGGCCGGTGATCTCGTCCTCGCGGGCGCCGTCGAAGACGGGGGTCGCGACGTTGGTGCCGGGGGCGACCTGGTCGGCGCCGATGGTCTGCAGGCGCTTGGCCCACTCGTCACCGAGGCCGGAGACGTCCCAACCGCGGCTGGCGAGCCAGCCGAGGTGGATCTCCAGGACCTGTCCCGGGTTCATTCGGGACGGGACACCCAGCGGGTTGAGGATGATGTCGACCGGGGTGCCGTCCTCCAGGAACGGCATGTCCTCGATCGGCAGGATCTTCGAGATGACGCCCTTGTTGCCGTGACGGCCGGCGAGCTTGTCACCATCGGTGATCTTGCGCTTCTGCGCGACGTAGACGCGGACCAGCTGGTTCACGCCCGGCGGCAGCTCGTCGCCCTCTTCGCGGTCGAAGACGCGGACGCCGATGATCTTGCCGATCTCGCCGTGCGGCACCTTCAGCGAGGTGTCGCGCACCTCGCGCGCCTTCTCACCGAAGATCGCGCGGAGCAGGCGCTCCTCGGGGGTCAGCTCGGTCTCGCCCTTGGGCGTGACCTTGCCGACGAGGATGTCACCGGCCGTGACCTCGGCACCGATACGGATGATGCCGCGCTCGTCGAGGTCCGCGAGGACCTCTTCGGAGACGTTCGGGATGTCCCGGGTGATCTCCTCCGGGCCGAGCTTGGTGTCACGGGCGTCGACCTCGTGCTCCTCGATGTGAATCGAGGAGAGGACGTCGTCCTGCACGAGGCGCTGCGAAAGAATGATCGCGTCCTCGTAGTTGTGACCCTCCCACGGCATGAACGCCACGAGCAGGTTCTTACCGAGGGCCATCTCACCGTTCTCGGTGGCCGGACCGTCGGCGAGTACCTGTTCGGCGACAACCCGGTCGCCCTCGGAGACGACGACCTTCTGGTTGACCGAGGTGCCCTGGTTGGAGCGCATGAACTTCGCGATGCGGTACGTGGTGTACGTACCGTCATCGTTGGTCACGGTGATGTAGTCCGCGGAGACCTCCTGGACCACACCGTCCTTCTCGGCCTTCAGCACGTCACCGGCGTCGGTGGCGCAGCGGTACTCCATGCCGGTGCCGACGAGCGGGGCCTCCGACTTGATCAGCGGCACCGCCTGACGCATCATGTTCGCGCCCATGAGGGCACGGTTGGCGTCGTCGTGCTCCAGGAACGGGATCATCGCGGTGGCGACGGACACCATCTGGCGCGGCGAGACGTCCATGTAGTCGACTTCGGTGCCGGGCACGTAGTCGACCTCTCCGCCACGACGGCGGACCAGGACGCGGGGCTCGGTGAAGCGCAGCTCGTCGGAGAGCGTCGCGTTCGCCTGGGCGATGACGTAACGGTCTTCCTCGTCGGCCGTGACGTAGTCGACCTCGTCGGTGACCTGGCCGTCGACGACCTTGCGGTACGGCGTCTCGATGAAGCCGAACGCGTTGACGCGGCCGTACGAGGCGAGCGAACCGATCAGACCGATGTTCGGGCCTTCAGGGGTCTCGATCGGGCACATGCGTCCGTAGTGGGACGGGTGCACGTCACGGACCTCGAAGCCGGCCCGCTCACGGGACAGACCACCCGGGCCAAGAGCCGACAGACGGCGCTTGTGGGTGAGACCCGACAGCGGGTTGTTCTGGTCCATGAACTGCGACAGCTGGCTGGTGCCGAAGAACTCCTTGATGGAGGCGACGACCGGCCGGATGTTGATCAGGGTCTGCGGCGTGATCGCCTCGACGTCCTGAGTCGTCATCCGCTCACGCACGACGCGCTCCATACGAGCCAGACCCGTGCGGACCTGGTTCTGGATGAGCTCGCCGACGTTACGCAGACGACGGTTGCCGAAGTGGTCGATGTCGTCGGTCTCGACGACGATCTCCCGGCCGGACTCGCCGACCGTCTCGGTCTCCCCGGCGTGCAGCTTCACCAGGTACTTGATGGTCGCGATGATGTCGTCGCTGGTGAGGACACCGGCGTCGAGCGGCTCATCCGCGCCGAGCTTCTTGTTCACCTTGTAGCGGCCGACCTTCGCGAGGTCGTAGCGCTTCGGGTTGAAGTAGAGGTTCTCGAGCAGCGTCTGAGCAGCCTCGCGCGTCGGCGGCTCGCCGGGGCGCAGCTTGCGGTAGATGTCGAGCAGCGCGTCGTCCTGGCCCTGGGTGTGGTCCTTCTCCAGGGTGGCGCGCATCGACTCGTACTCGCCGAACTCCTCGAGGATCTGCTCGGTGGTCCAACCGAGAGCCTTCAGGAGAACGGTGACGGACTGCTTGCGCTTGCGGTCGATGCGGACACCGACCATGTCGCGCTTGTCGATCTCCATCTCCAGCCAGGCACCCCGGGACGGGATGATCTTGGCGGAGAAGATGTCCTTGTCGGACGTCTTGTCGATCGAGGAGTCGAAGTAGACACCCGGCGAGCGGACCAGCTGCGACACGACGACACGCTCGGTGCCGTTGATGACGAAGGTGCCCTTGTTGGTCATGAGCGGGAAATCGCCCATGAAGACCGTCTGGGACTTGATCTCGCCGGTCTCGTTGTTGGTGAACTCGGCCGTGACGAAGAGCGGGGCGGCGAACGTGAAGTCGCGCTCCTTGCACTCGTCGATCGAGTTCTTCGGGGGCTCGAAGCGGTGGTCGCGGAACGTAAGCGACATCGACCCGGAGAAGTCCTCGATCGGTGAGATCTCCTCGAAGATCTCCTCCAGGCCGGACTTGGTGGGGACGTCTTGTCCACTGTCCAGAGCAGCCTCGACGCGAGCCTTCCAGGCGGCATTACCGAGGAGCCAGTCAAAGCTCTCGGTCTGCAGCGCGAGGAGGTTCGGAACCTCGAGGGGCTCCTTGATCTTTGCAAAAGAGATGCGCAGCGGGGCGGTGCTGGCACCGTTGTTCGTATTCGCGGTCGAGGCGTTGCGCGAGGCGGCCAAGAGGGGGTCCTTCCGAGGGCTCGGACTCACTACGCGCGTACCGGTCCCAAATTGGACAGGTGGACGGATATCCCAGGTGAGGGAAGTCCGGTCCACGGTGCACAGGATGGGTATGCCCCTGGTGACGGGCAGGAGGCAGCTAACAGGCAGCGCAAAGGGTCAGTGTAGCCAAGCGGCACACTGATGTCCAGTCGGGGTTCTCAGAGACCCACGTTGCTCTCAACAGCTGTTCTCAACACCTATGTCTAGCCCTGCGCGGGGTGCGCTCTTCTTTACTGCCCTCTTCGTCAACGATCCATGCCTCGGATTCGGACCGATGTGACGACGCGCCTTGAGAATTGCGCGCCTCGCGCGGTTCGTCAAGGCCCCCCAGCCGGGACGAGCGCCGGGACCCGCGGCCGCCGCCCCTCGGCGCCGCCCGTGCCCCCCACAAGAGGCGCACGGCGAAGATCACCATACTCGTCAGCGCGGGAAGAGCAAGGCACCCGCCACGGGTACGCCGAAAGGCGACCACCCATACGGGTGATCGCCTTTCGCGAAGTGACGCCCACGCCTCGCGGCACGGGGGTCCAGAGGAGTCAGAAGACTCTCTGGGTCACTTGACCTCGACGGAGGCGCCGGCGGCCTTGAGGGACTCGGCAGCCTTCTCGGCGGCCTCCTTGGCGACCTTCTCGACGACGGGCTTCGGGGCGCCGTCGACGAGGTCCTTGGCCTCCTTCAGGCCGAGGGAGGTCAGCTCACGCACGACCTTGATGACCTGGATCTTCTTGTCACCGGCGGCGGTGAGGATGACGTCGAACTCGTCCTGCTCGGCCTCGGCCTCGGCGGCGGGGCCACCCTGGGCGGGACCGGCAACGGCGACGGCCGCGGCGGCGGTGACGTCGAACTTCTCCTCGAAGGCCTTAACGAACTCGGAGAGCTCGATGAGGGTGAGCTCCTCGAACTGGGCGAGCAGGTCTTCCTGGCTGAGCTTCGCCATGATGGCGTCCTTCCACTATTCGGCAGGTGCCGGATGTATATGTCGGCGGGCGTACGTGGAGCCCGCTGGACCGCTGAGCGAAATTACTCGGCAGCCTCGGCGGGAGCCGGAGTACCGGCACCGCCCTGCTCTTCCCGCTTGGCACGAAGAGCTTCCGCGGTGCGGACGAACTTCGACGGCAGAGCCTGGAAGAGCTGCGCAGCCTGAGTCTGCTTGCCCTTCATGGCGCCGGCCAGCTTGGCGAGCAGAACCTCGCGGGACTCGAGGTCCGCGAGCTTCTTGATCTCATCGGCGGACAGCGCCTTACCGTCAAGGACACCGCCCTTGATGATGAGGTTGGGGTTGTCCTTGGCGAAGTCACGAAGACCCTTCGCCGACTCCACCGGGTCACCGGTGACGAAGGCAACCGCCGTCGGACCTGCGAACAGGTCGTCCAGCGTGTCGATCCCGGCCTCGTTGGCCGCAATCTTGGTCAGCGTGTTCTTCACCACGGCGTACTGGGCGTTCTCACCGAGCGAACGGCGCAGCTGCTTGAGCTGTGCCACGGTGAGACCCCGGTACTCGGTCAGCACGGCGGCGTTCGAGCTGCGGAACTGGTCCGCGAGCTCGGCTACCGCTGCAGCCTTGTCGGGCCTTGCCATGAGCGTCGGCCTCCTTCCGGGTGATGAGGACCGCTCAAAAGGGCCCGGAAAAGACGAAACGCCCCGGCGCAGGCGCCAGGGCGAAGCTCGACCGAACAGAGAAGTCCGGGAGCCTTTCCACAGTCACCTGCGCAGGTCGTCCGTATTCAACGGATCCTTCGGTTGCCGTCCCCCTTGCGGGTTTCAGCAACGACCAGCGGTCTTTGGCTTCTGCAGAAGAGTACGCGACGGGGGTCGCGCCGAGCAAATCCGTCCCGGTTCGAGTGGTCCGGAGAGGTTTAGGACGCTCCCCCGGCCGCACCCTGCTGCTGCTCCAGCAGTTCCTTGAACCCGATGGTCTCGCCGGCCGCGGGCCGCTCCACCGAGACCTTGGTCCCGTAGTCGCTGTAGAACACCGTCGAGTTGAGCTCGCCGGTCTTCATCTGACCGCGCTCGCTCTTCTTCACCAGCAGGTCGTTCTCGTCGACCCAGATGTCGACCTTCTCCGTGCTGATGCCCGCGTCGGTGAGCTGCTTCTTGAGTGCGGTGAGCTGGTCGGCGTCGAGCTTGGAGTTCTTGGCGGTCAGCTCGGCGACGTCGACGGTGCCGGAGTAGTGCGTGGTGGCGACGCCGCGAACCTCCTCCTGGCCGACCTTCTTCACGTCACCGGAGGCCAGCAGCGACTTCACTCCCTGGTCGGGAGTGGTGTTCTGCATCTGGTCCTTCATCGCGGCCCCGGAGGCGCCCCCGAGCTCGGCGAGGTCGTCGTAGGAGTAGCTGATCCAGCGCTTGCCGCCGGTCTGCTTGGCCATCGCCGGGCCCATGTCCGCCGCGTAGCCGTCCTTGAAGTAGCGGGCCTGCATGGTGCCGTTGCTGCCGAGCTGCTTCATGGAGTCGGCCATGGAGCCGCCCGTGTACGTGATCTCCATGGAGCCGGTGACCCCGTCGGACCACTCCAGGACCCCGGTCTGCTTCATGGACATGGTGCTGCCCATGACGGTGGTGCCCTCGATCTTCGCCGAGTTGGCCGCACCGGTCTTCTTCTGCACATCGAGCAGCGCGGCGATCGGGTCGACCTTCACCACGCCGCTGCCACCGCCCTTGGCCTTGGCCGCGCCGTCGTCGTCCGATCCGCCACAGGCCGCGACCGACGTCAGTGCCGCCGCCACAGCCACGGCCGCACCCACGCGCCGTACGGTACTGGTCCTCATATCCGCTTCCACCCCTCGTTCGGCCTTCGGTGACCTGCACGCTAGTACACGGCACCGACAGCACTGGTACGTACATACGAGGACGGGCCCCGCACCTCGAAAGGTTGCGGGGCCCGTCAATGTCACACGTGACACGGCGGTCGTACGAGCACGGTGGCTCAGACGGAGGCCGGGTCCTCCTCGACGAGGAGGTTACGGGTGCGGTTGGCGTCCAGCGGGATGCCGGGGCCCATCGTGGTGGCCAGGGTGGCCTTCTTGATGTAGCGGCCCTTGGCGGCGGACGGCTTCAGACGGAGGATCTCGTCCAGCGCCGCTGCGTAGTTCTCCACCAGCTTGGTCTCGTCGAACGAGGTCTTGCCGATGATGAAGTGCAGGTTCGAGTGCTTGTCGACGCGGAACTCGATCTTGCCGCCCTTGATGTCGTTGACAGCCTTCACGACATCGGGGGTGACGGTGCCGGTCTTCGGGTTCGGCATCAGACCACGCGGACCGAGCACGCGGCCGAGGCGGCCGACCTTGCCCATGAGGTCCGGGGTCGCGACGACGGCGTCGAAGTCCAGACGGCCCTTCGCCACCTCGTCGATGAGCTCGTCGGCGCCGACGATGTCGGCGCCCGCGGCTTCCGCGGCCGCAGCACGGTCACCGGTCGCGAAGACCAGGACCCGGGCGGTCTTGCCGGTGCCGTGCGGGAGGTTCACGGTGCCACGGACCATCTGGTCGGCCTTGCGCGGGTCAACACCCAGGGCAAACGCGACCTCGACGGTGCTGTCGAACTTCGTGGAGGCGGTGTCCTTGGCGATACGGACGGCCTCGAGCGGGGCGTAGTTCCGCGCCCGGTCGATCTTGGCGTCCGCAGCGCGGAGGTTCTTGCTGCGCTTCACTTCTACTCCTGTGGTTTCAGAATGTGGAGTCGTGGTGCGGACCGGCGCTTGGTCCTACCACTGGGGGGTGGGGCTGAATCAGCCTTCGACCGTGATGCCCATGGAACGGGCGGTGCCGGCGATGATCTTCGACGCGGCGTCGAGGTCATTGGCGTTCAGGTCGGGGAGCTTCGTCGTGGCGATCTCGCGGACCTGGGCGGCCGTCAGCTTGGCAACCTTGGTCTTGTGCGGCTCGCCGGAGCCCTTGTCCACACCCGCGGCCTTGAGGATCAGCTTCGCGGCCGGCGGAGTCTTGGTGATGAAGGTGAAGGAGCGGTCGTCGTAGACCGTGATCTCCACCGGCACGACCATGCCACGCTGCGACTCGGTCGCGGCGTTGTAGGCCTTGCAGAACTCCATGATGTTGACGCCGTGCTGGCCCAGTGCGGGGCCGACCGGCGGGGCCGGGTTGGCCGCACCGGCGTTGATCTGGAGCTTGATAAGCCCCGTGATCTTCTTCTTCTTGGGAGGCATGTGCTCTCTCCGGGTCCTAGTGAGAGTTTTCGCCGTCATCCGGTCATCCGGATGCAGGCATACCGCACAACGATAACGGGTATAGCTGCGCGACCAAAAACCGAGCAGGTCAGACCTGCTGTGACAGCCGGTCTGACCTGCTCGGTAGGCATGTGTCCAGAAGCTGGCGAATAACCGCTAGTTCTTCTGGATCTGGTCGAAGCTGAGCTCGACCGGCGTCTCGCGGCCGAAGATCTCGACGAGACCCTTGACCTTCTTCGAGTCGGCGTTGATCTCGTTGATCGTCGCCTGCAGCGTCGCGAAGGGGCCGTCGGTGACGGTGACCGAGTCGCCGACCTCGAAGTCCAGCACCTGGACCTCGACCTTGCGGGACGGAGCCGGCTTGCCCTCGGCCTCGGCGGCCTCACGGGCGGCCTTCTCCTCGGCCTCCGGGGCGAGCATCTTGACGATCTCGTCCAGCGTCAGCGGGTACGGGTCGTAGGCGTTGCCCACGAAGCCGGTGACACCGGGAGTGTTGCGGACGACGCCCCAGGACTCGTTCGTCAGGTCCATGCGCACCAGGACGTAACCCGGGAGCTTGTTCTGACGGACGTTCTTGCGCTCGCCGTTCTTGATCTGGACGATTTCCTCCTCAGGCACCTCGGCCTGATAGACGAACTCCTCCACGTTCAGCGAGACGGCACGCTGCTCCAGGTTGGCCTTCACACGCTTCTCGTAACCGGCGTACGTGTGAATGACGTACCACTCGCCCGGAAGGGTGCGGAGCTCCTCGCGCAGGGCGGTGACGGCGTCGACGGGCTCGGCCTGCTCGGCCTCTTCCTCGTCGGCCTCGTCCGTGGCTTCGTCGGCGTCCTCGTCGGAAGCCTCGTCCTCGTCGTCACCGGACTCGACCTCTTCGGCCTCGTCGGCGGACTCGACGTGCAGTGCGGCCAGCTCCGCGGGCTCGCCCGCAGCGGCGTCGGCAGCTTCAGCCTGGTCCGGCTCCTCAGCGTCCGCCGCCTCGACGATGTCGAGCTCGTCCTCGGCGGACTCGAAGGCGCCCGCCGTCGGCTCGACGGCGTCGTTCAGGTTCGGGTCAGACACGGTGGCTGCTTCTTCCTGGATACAAATGGGTGGAACATGCGAAAGGGGCGCCCATGAGGCGCCCTCCGCGGGATCAGCCGAAGACGTACTTGATGACCCGCTGGAAACCGAAGTCAATCACGGTAACAAGACCAATCATGACGACTACGAACACAATCACCACTGAGGTGTATGTCGTCAGCTGGTTGCGAGTCGGCCAGACCACCTTGCGGAGCTCGGCGACGATCTGGCGGTAGAAGAGCGCGAGACGGCCCAGAGGGCCCTTCTTGCCGCGCTTGCCGCCCTTCCGGGTCTTCTTCTTCGACTCGGGGACTTCGTCCTCGGCATCAGGCATGTCGATGGAGCCCACGGCGTCCGTCACGCTTCTCACCTGATTCCGGGTCATGGCCGTGCCGCGCCCGGTGGAGCCGCGCACGGCGGAGCATAGAAGTACGTACATGCGCACACATCCCGGCGAAGGAGTGTGTAGCAGGGCCGGAGGGACTTGAACCCCCAACCGCTGGTTTTGGAGACCAGTGCTCTACCAATTGAGCTACGACCCTTTGTGGTTTCCACCAACCTACCGCATGTCCCCGAATGCTTCGGGTGCAGGAACGGTGCGGCTGGTGAAGGCCAACGACAGGTGAGTGTACGTGCTCAGCGGCCCGGCGTCGAACAGATAGCTCCCGACCGTTCCTGTCCGGTCCCTGAAACCGTTCCTGGAGACCGAGCAGAGGTGAGTCGGCTCAGCCGCACGCCCCGAACGGTCTTGGGCGCACTGGTCCCCGGCGTACTCGACCCCGAGGCAGCGACACGGATCCTGTCCGTGGTCCGATCCCGGGAGGCCGGTTCCCTCACGACCTGGCCAAATGGGTACGGCCAAAGGCGACGAGGAAGCCCCGACCCATCTCGCTGGTGGAACGGGGGCCCCGCACACTGACGCCGCACCCGGCGTCCCAGGTCGCACGACCACGCTACTCCGAACAGCCCAATGCACCACAAGCACACAAGCCGACCATCACCCCATCGAGTTAGAGCAACCCTGCGCACGTTCCCCGAGCAAAGCAGCGCCCAACCCCTATGCCATGGGGGAACCCGGTCTGGGAGCATGGGGACATGAGCGCTGCTACTCCTCCCTCCGAGCGCCGGGTCTCCGCCCGCATCGGTGCCATCTCCGAGTCCGCCACCCTCGCCGTCGACGCCAAGGCCAAGGCCCTCAAGGCCGCCGGCCGTCCGGTGATCGGCTTCGGTGCCGGCGAGCCCGACTTTCCGACCCCCGGCTACATCGTCGACGCCGCGGTCGAGGCCTGCCGCAACCCGAAGTACCACCGCTACACCCCGGCGGGCGGGCTCCCCGAGCTCAAGGCCGCCATCGCAGAGAAGACGCTGCGCGACTCCGGCTACCAGGTCGACGCCTCCCAGATCCTGGTGACCAACGGCGGCAAGCAGGCCATCTACGAGGCCTTCGCCGCGATCCTCGACCCGGGCGACGAGGTCATCGTCCCGGCGCCGTACTGGACCACCTACCCCGAGTCGATCCGCCTCGCCGGCGGTGTCCCGGTGGAGGTCGTCGCCGACGAGACCACCGGTTACCGGGTCTCCGTGGAGCAGCTGGAAGCGGCGCGCACGGAGCGTACGAAGGTCGTCCTGTTCGTCTCCCCCTCGAACCCGACCGGTGCGGTCTACAGCGAGGCCGACGCCGAGGCCATCGGCCGGTGGGCCGTCGAGCACGGCCTGTGGGTGCTGACGGACGAGATCTACGAGCACCTGGTCTACGGCGACGCGAAGTTCACCTCGCTGCCGGCGATCGTGCCCGAGCTGCGCGACAAGTGCATCGTGGTCAACGGTGTCGCCAAGACGTACGCGATGACCGGCTGGCGCGTGGGGTGGATCGTCGGCCCCAAGGACGTCGTCAAGGCCGCGACCAACCTCCAGTCGCACGCCACGTCCAACGTCTCCAACGTCGCCCAGGTCGCCGCGCTGGCCGCCGTCTCCGGGAACCTGGACGCGGTCGCCGAGATGCGCACCGCCTTCGACCGGCGCCGGCAGACCATCGTGCGGATGCTCAACGAGATCGACGGCGTCGTGTGCCCGGTGCCCGAGGGCGCGTTCTACGTGTACCCCTCGGTGAAGGCGCTGCTCGGCCAGGAGATCCGCGGCAAGCGCCCGGCCACCTCGGTCGAGCTGGCGGCGCTGATCCTGGACGAGGCCGAGGTCGCGGTCGTACCGGGCGAGGCCTTCGGTACGCCTGGTTACCTGCGCCTTTCGTACGCGCTGGGTGACGACGACCTGGTCGAGGGCGTCTCGCGGCTCCAGAAGCTGCTGGGCGAGGCGAAGGCCTGACGCTCCATGCTGCGCATAAGCGGGTCCCCGGCCGAGCCGGGGACCCGCTTATGCGTTCAGGCAAGCGCTCGTTCGATGAATCCGGCTGCCTGGACCGATCCTGTTGCGGCAAGATCTTGGAGTGACTCCTCCCCCTTCAACCGGGGGCTTCTCAGTTGGCCGATGGTCGGCCGCATGACGGACAAGCCCTGCCCGACGCCTTTCGGCACAGAGCGGAGCGTAACAGCTACAGAAGGTGATCGGCCATGGATCGTGATGTACGGCTGTTGCCCAAGGCCCACCTGCACCTGCATTTCACCGGGTCGATGCGGCCCACGACGCTGCTCGAACTCGCCGACAAGTACGGCGTGCGGCTGCCGGAGGCGCTGACCAGCGGCGAGCCTCCCCAGCTACGCGCGACGGACGAGCGCGGCTGGTTCCGTTTCCAGCGGCTCTACGACATCGCCCGGTCCTGCCTGCGGACTCCCGACGACATCCAGCGGCTGGTGCGCGAAGCCGCCCAGGAGGATGTGGCGGACGGCTCCGGCTGGCTGGAGATCCAGGTCGACCCCACGTCGTACGCCCCCCTGCTCGGCGGGCTCATTCCGGCGATCGAGATCATCCTGGACGCCGTGGACCGCGCCTCGCGCGAGACCGGGCTGCCGATCCGGGTGGTGATCGCGGCCAACAGGATGAAGCATCCGCTGGACGCCAGGACGCTGGCGCGGCTCGCCGTACGGTACGCGGACCGGGGCGTCGTCGGATTCGGCCTTTCCAACGACGAGCGGCGAGGCATGGCCCGTGACTTCGACCGGGCCTTCGCCATCGCCCGCGAGGGCGGCCTGCTCGCGGCCCCGCACGGCGGTGAGCTGTCCGGCCCGTCCAGCGTCCGCGACTGCCTGGACGACCTCGACGCCTCGCGCGTCGGGCACGGGGTGCGGGCCGCCGAGGACCCGCGGCTGCTGCGCAGGCTGGCGGAGCGCGGGGTGACCTGCGAGGTGTGCCCGGCGTCGAACGTGGCGCTCGGCGTCTACGAGAAGCCGTCCGACGTGCCCCTGCGCACTCTGTTCGACGCCGGTGTACCGATGGCGCTCGGCGCGGACGACCCGCTGCTGTTCGGTTCCCGGCTGGCCGCCCAGTACGACCTCGTACGCCGCCATCACACGTTCACCGACGAGGAGCTGGCGGAGCTGGCGCGTCAGTCGGTACGGGGTTCGGCGGCGCCCGACACGGTGCGGGCGGAGCTCCTGGCGGGCGTCGACGACTGGCTGGCCAAGCCGGTGGGCTGACGCTCGTGATCAATGCGCCTGGGGCGTGAGCCCGCTCAGCAGCATCCGGGCGATCGAGGCGGCGAAGGCGTCGAGCGACTGCGGCGGCTCGCCGGTCTCCGTGGCGTCGTAGGCGAAGGCCCGCTGGGAGCAGGCCCCCATCAGCAGGGAGGCGGCCGCGTACGTGTCGGCGTCGGCCCGCACCCGGCCCGCCGACTGCTCGGCGCGCAGATACGCGTCGACTCCGCGGATGGGGATGTGGGGGCCGGTTCCCAGCTCGCGCATGGCCGCGTTGTGGCGCGCCTTGAGCCTCGGCTCGGCATACAGGGACGCGGCGATCGGGAAGCTCTGCTCGTAGAAGAGGGCGGCCTCGCGGGCGATCTCGGTGAGATTCCGCTCCAGCGGCCGCTCCTCCTCCCCCGGGTCGGCGATCAGCCGCTTCAGGACTCCGTCGACCTTGGGCAGGCGTTCCTTCAGCACCACCACGAACAGCTCTTCCTTGCTCGGGAAGTGCTTGTAGAGCGCCGCCTCGGAGCAGCCGGCGGCGCGGGCGATCTCCTTGGTGGTGGCCCGGGCCAGGCCGATGGTGAGCATCAGCTGGTGGGCGGCGTCGATGATGCGGGCGCGGGCCGGCTTCTGCTCCATGTGCACTCCAACGAAGCTTGACGAGTGGGTGAGTACACGCTCACCCTAGAGGTGAGTGAATACTTACCCACCCTAGGAGGGTGTGCCATGAAGCTCACAGTGTTCGGCGCTACGGGCGGTATCGGCCAGGAGATCGTCCGCCAGGCGGTGGCGGCGGGGCACGAGGTGACGGCGGTGGTCCGTGATCCCGCGCGGCTGCCCGTGCCACTCTCCGACGTCACGGTCCACACGGCGGCCCGAGTGGACGATCCCGAGGCGCTGCGCGAGGCGGTCGCGGGCCGTGACGCGGTGCTCTCCGGGCTGGGTGCCCGGGGCCGGAAGGCGGACGGGATCGCCGAGCGGCTGACCCGCAGCGTGCTGAGCGCCATGGAGGCGGAGGGGACCCGGCGGCTGCTCGTGGTGAGCGCGGCCCCGGTCGCCCCGAAGCCGGCGGACGACCCGCTGCTCGACCGGATGATGCTCGCGGCGATCGGCGCGATCCTCAAGGAGGTCTACGCGGACCTCACCGCGATGGAGGCCGCGCTCGCGGCCTCGGTGACGGACTGGACGTCCGTACGGCCTCCGAAGCTCACCGACGGCCCGCTGACGGGCACCTACCGGACGGTCATCGGCGGCAATCCGCGCAGCGGCCGGTCCATCTCCCGGGCCGATGTGGCGCACGCGATGCTGGCGCTGGTCGACGACCCGGCCGCGGTGAAGCAGGGGGTGGGCGTGGCGTACTGAGGAGCGGGCTCCGTCAGAGGCTCACGCCGACGGTCACCGGTTCGTTGACCAGCGTGACGCCGAAGGTCTCCCGGACCCCGGCGACGACCTCGCGTGCCAGGGCCAGCAGGTCCTCGGTGCTCGCCGCGCCCCGGTTGGTGAGGGCGAGGGTGTGCTTGGTGGAGATACGGGCCGGGCCGGAGCCGTATCCCTTGGTGAAACCGGCCCGGTCGATGAGCCAGGCCGCCGAGGTCTTGGTGTGTCCCTCGCCCGCGGGGAAGGCGGGGGGCGTGACGTCCGGTCCGAGCCGGTCGGCCACGCGGGCCCGGAACGCCTCGAACTGTTCCCGGTCCAGGATCGGGTTGGTGAAGAAGGACCCGGCCGACCAGGTGTCGTGGTCCTCGGGGTCGAGCACCATGCCCTTGCCGGCGCGGAGCCTGAGGACGGTTTCGCGGGCGGCCGCGGCGGGAACGCGCTCGCCCTCCTCGACGCCCATGGCGCGGGCCGTTTCGGGGTACTTGAGGGGCGCGGACAGACCGCCCGCCTCTTCGAGCCCGAAGCGGACACGCAGCACCACGAACCGGTCGGGTTCGGCCTTGAAACGACTGTGCCGGTACGCGAAGGCGCACTCGGAGTTCGGGATGGTGACGGTTTCCCGGGTGTGCCGGTCGTAGGCGACGACCTCCGTGATGGTGGACGACACCTCCTGCCCGTACGCGCCCACGTTCTGGATCGGCGTCGCACCGGCGGATCCCGGGATTCCGGCCAGGCATTCGAGCCCGGCGAGACCGGCCTCCACGCTGCGGGTGACGGCGTCCGTCCAGATCTCTCCGGCGGCCAGTTCGAGCGTCGCCCCGTCCAGCACGAAGCCCTTGGTCGCGATGCGCAGGGCGGTGCCTTCGAAGCCCTTGTCGCCGATGACCAGATTGCTGCCGCCGCCGATGACCAGGAGTGGGGTGCCGCTGTCGTCGGCCTCGCGCACGGCTTCGACCACTTCGGCGTCGGACGTCGCGGTGAGGAGGCGGGTGGCGGGGCCGCCGAGCCGGAAGGTGGTCAGGGGGGCGAGGGGCGCGTCGTGGAGTTCCTGCACGGGGACAAGAGTACGGTCCGCCGCCCCGCCGTCGGGGCGGGGCGGCGGACCGTACCGGGCGTGCCGACCGGTCAGGCGGATACGGGGACCCGTGCCTCGGCCCGCTCGGGCTCCTGCGCCGGGGTGCTGCGGCGACGCGGGATCAGCAGGGCGACCAGCGCGGCGAGCGCCACCACGCCGGCGCCGATCCAGACCGCGGGAACGGTCCCGTCCGTGAAGGACTGCGGGGAGCCGTAACCCCCCTGCGAGGAGAAGACCGTGGCGAGCACCGCGATCCCAAGGGCACCGCCGACCTCGCGGAGCGCGTTGTTGGCGCCGGAGGCGATGCCCTGTTCGCCGGGGCGGACGCTGGACATCACGAGGCTGGCTGCGGGTGCGAAGTACAGGGCCATTCCGACGCCGCCGACGATCATTGCGGGCAGCTGCGAGACATACGAGGCGTCGGCGGCGAGGGACATGGCGAACAGCCCGAGACCGACGGCCTGGAGGGCGAGCCCGGTCACGACTACCGGGCGGCCACCGAAGCGGTCGGCGAGCAGGCCGGCGATGGGCGCCACCAGCATCGGCATCCCGGTCCAGGGCAGCATCCGCAGACCGGCCTCGGTGGGCGAGTAGCCCAGGACTCCCTGGAAGTACTGGCTGAGCAGGAATATCGAACCGAACATGCCGAAGAACATCAGCAGGCTGGCCGTGTTGATCCCGAAGAACGCCCGGTCCTTGAAGAGACGCATGGGCAGCATCGGGTTCTTCGCGCGGAAGCCGTGGTGGACGAATCCGCCGATGAGGGCGGAGCCGGCGATCAGGGCGGTCAGGACGGTGGGGCTGGTCCAGCCGTCGGCGTTGGCGTTGACCAGGCCGTAGACGACCCCGAAGAGCCCACCGCTGACCAGGAGGGTGCCGGGCACGTCGAGCCGGGAGTCGGGGGCGTACGACTCGTTCAGGCGCAGCCGGGCGAGCGGCAGCAGGACCAGGCCGATCGGGACGTTCAGCCAGAAGATCCACTGCCAGGACATGTGCTCGGTGAGACTGCCGCCGATCAGCGGTCCGCTGGCCACCGCCAGTCCGGTCGCTGCGCCGAAGATGCCCAGCGCGGCGCCTCTGCGGGCGGCCGGCACGGCGGCCGTGAGCAGGGTGAGCGTCAACGGCATCATGATCGCCGCGCCCACGCCCTGGACGGCGCGGAAGGCGATGAGTTCGTTGATCCCGGGCGAGAGTGCGGCTGCGGCGGATGCGCCGGTGAAGACGGTGAGGCCGATGGTGAAGAGCCGGCGCCGGCCGAACCGGTCGCCGAGGGAGGCGCCGAACATCAGCAGCACGGCGAAGGTGAGGGTGTACGCGTTCACCGTCCACACGAGCTCTTCGGGTTCGCCGCCGAGGCTCTCGCGGATGGACGGCAGGGCGGTCGTGACGACGAGGTTGTCGAGGGCCGCCATGAATCCGGCCACGCTGGTGATGACAAGGGCCCAGGCCGCTCCCGAGCGGCCTTTCGTGTGCTGGTCCACTGCTCCCCCTGAGGGTTAGTTATTGATGACTAACTTTCATGGACAGAAAACCGGGCCGAACCCGGGTGGCGCTGCTCGAAAGGGGTGGCGCCGCCCGGAAGGGCGGCACTCTCCGGATCGGACGGGCGGCACTGCCCGAATCGGACGATAGACACTGCCCGGATCGGATGAGTGGCACAATTCAGGCGGGCGGCGCCGGCCGGCCGGGCGGCTTGGCCGAGTCGTAGAACCTGGACCAGATCCGGTGATCCGCCGGATAGCCGAGCGAGGTCAGAGTGTTGACGAGCATGCCGTACGCGAGAAACAGGGTTGCCTCATTGGGATCGGCCCCGAGCGTGACGGAGATGTCGTCGAACATCTGCAGCCAGCCGGCCCGCAGCGACTCGCCGAACTCGTGGTCCCCGGCCGCCTCCGCCGCCGCGACGGCCGCATACATCTGCATCTGCATCAGCAGCCGGTCGGGGTCGTGGACGATCAGGCGCTGATAGGCCGTGGCCATGGCATGCAGCGCCTCATCACCCTCGAGCCCCTCGGCGGCGTCCGCGAAGACCTTGCGGGTGTCCGCCAGGCACCGCTCGGCGGCGGCGAGGAACATGGCCTGCTTGTTGGCGAAGAGACGGAAGAGATACGGCTGCGAGACGCCCACCCGCCGGGCGATCGACTCGGTGGACGTGGCGTTGTACCCGCCGCGGGCGAATTCGGTGATCGCCGCACGGATCACGCTCTCGCGTCGCTCGTCTGCACTCATCCTTGCCATGCGACTAAGTTAGTACTCAATCACTAACTTAGTCAACCGGCCGTCACCTCAGCCAGCCGACCGTCCGCCCGCCCGAACCGGGCATGACAGCCGGCCGCCGCCCGAACCGGGCGTGCGTAAGGGGCACGGCCCCATGGACCGTGCCCCTTACCTCGCTGCTCAACGGAGTCAGCCGAGCTGCACCACGGCGCGGGACATGCCCAGCACCTTCTTGCCGTCACTCATCGCCGTCAGGTCGACCCGAACCCGCTTGTCGTCCAGCAGGGCGGCCACCTTGCCGCTGACCTCGATCAGCGCGCCCTTGTCGTCGTTGGGTACGACGACCGGCTTGGTGAACCGCACGCCGTACTCGACGACCGCACCCGGATCGCCGGCCCAGTCCGTGACCACACGGATCGCCTCGGCCATGGTGAACATGCCGTGGGCGATCACATCCTCCAGGCCGACCTCGCGGGCGAACTTCTCGTTCCAGTGGATCGGGTTGAAGTCGCCCGAGGCGCCCGCGTACTGCACCAGCGCCGCCCGGGTGACCGGGAAGGACTGCGGCGGCAGTTCCGTGCCGACCTCGACCGAGTCGTAACTCACCTTCGCCGTCATCAGGCCTCCTCGGCGGCGCGCGCCACCAGCTTCGTCCACGCCGTCACGACGTGCTCACCGGACTCGTCGTGGACCTCGCCACGCACGTCCAGGATGTCGTTGCCCGCCATGGACTTGACCGCCTCGATCGTCGAGGTGACCGTCAGCCGGTCCCCCGCACGCACCGGACGCACGTAGACGAACTTCTGGTCACCGTGCACCACCCGGCTGTAGTCCAGGCCCAGCTGGGGGTCCTGCACGACCTGCCCGGCGGCCTTGAAGGTGATCGAGAACACGAACGTCGGCGGCGCGATCACATCGCTGTGACCGAGCGCCCTGGCCGCTTCGGGATCGACATACGCGGGATTGGCGTCGCCCACCGCCTCGGCGAACTCTCGGATCTTCTCCCGGCCGACCTCGTAGGGCGGGGTGGGCGGATAGGTCCGTCCCACGAAGGACTGGTCGAGCGCCATGAGCTCGCAACCTCCTGATGGAAAGACGAAGGGGCCGCAGTACAGCTACAGCCCAGTACAACGACACGAGGCCGCCCCCAATGGGGACGGCCTCGTGTACGAGCCTGATTCAGCGCGTTTCGCGGTGCGCAGTGTGCGAGTTGCAGCGCGGGCAATGCTTCTTCATCTCAAGACGGTCCGGGTTGTTACGCCGGTTCTTCTTGGTGATGTAGTTCCGCTCCTTGCACTCCACGCAGGCCAGCGTGATCTTCGGGCGGACGTCGGTGGCAGCCACGTGAGTGCTCCTTGGACGGACGGTGGACGGATGAACGCAAAAAAAAGAGTAGCCGATCGGAGGACCGACCCCACAATCGGCTACTGTTAGTAGCGGTGACCGGACTTGAACCGGTGACACAGCGATTATGAGCCGCTTGCTCTACCGACTGAGCTACACCGCTTTGATGACTGAGTCCCCCCGCCGAAGCGGGGTTTCCCCTTCACCAGAGCCCCAATGCGGAATCGAACCGCAGACCTTCTCCTTACCATGGAGACGCTCTACCGACTGAGCTATTGGGGCGAGCGATGAAGACATTACACGGTCGGTCGCCGAGGCCCAAATCCGTTTCGAAGCCCCATCCCGAGCCCTTGATCAGCACGGCTCCGAGCCCTTGGCAGACCCCGCTCCGAGCCCTTGATCAGCCACTCGTCCACCTCTGGCCCCGCACGTGGGCCCCGGCCCCCCACGCACCACGGGACCGCGCCGGTACGACTATTTCGCTCCTCCTCGAACCGGGCCGGGCACACCCCTAGGCTCGTCTCACTCTGAGTGATCCTGACCCCCCTCCCAGGAGCGCGATGCCCGACAGTCAGCCGCGGCAGCCGGACGACCACGCAGCCGATGCCACCCGCAGCCCGGAGAGCTCCGTGCTGACACTCTGCGGCGCCCGTCTCACCGACGGCCGCATCGTGGACGTACGCCTCGGCGGCAGCCGCATCGAGGCCGTCGGCACCGCCGGCAGCCTCGTCGCACCCGGCGCCCGTGTGGACCTCCGCGGCCACCTGCTGCTCCCCGCCCCCGCCGAGCCGCACGCCCACTGCGACACCGCGCTCACCGCCGACGGCGCCGGACCCGACGCCCCCGGGCCCGCCTCGCAGCACCCCGACGACGTCCAGCGGCGCGCCACCGAGGCCGCGTTGCTGCAGCTCGGCCACGGCGCGACCGCCCTGCGCTCGCACGTACGGATCGGCGACATACAGGGCCTCGGCGGCCTCGAAGCCGTTCTGCAGGCCCGCCGCTCGCTGCGCGGGCTCGCCGATCTGACCGCGGTCGCCGTCCCCCGGCTGCTCACCGGCGTCGCGGGAGCCGGCAATCTGGCGATGCTCCGCGACGCGCTGAAGATGGGGGCCGGCGCGGTCGGCGGCTGCCCCGAGCTGGATCCGGACCCGACGGGGTACGCGGAGGCCGTCCTGGAGGTCGCCGCCGAGCACGGCTGCCCCGTCGACCTGCACACGGACGGTGACGATCCCGCCCGGCTGGCCCGGTTCGCGGCGATGGCCGGAGGAATGCGGCACAGGGTCTCCATCGGCCCTTGCGCCGGCCTCTCCCGGCTTCCCGGGGAAGTCGCCGCACGCGCCGCCGATCAGCTCGCCGCCGCCGGTGTGACGGTGATCTGCCTCCCCCAGGGCGGCTGCTCGGGATCGGAATGCCGCGGCACCGCCCCGGTACGGCTGCTGCGCGCGGCCGGGGTGCGCGTCGCAGCGGGCAGCGGAGCCCTGCGCGACCTCGCCAACCCCGTGGGACGCGGCGACCCGCTGGAGGCCGCCTTCCTGCTGGCCTCGCAGAGCGGCCTGCCGGCCGAACACGCCTACGAGGCCGTCTCCGCGGAGGCCAGACGCGCCATGGGGCTGCCCGAGGTGCGGGTCGAGGCGGGCTTCCCGGCCGAGCTGCTCGCCGTACGCGGGGAACAGCTGGCCGGGGTGCTCTCGCTGGCGTACAGCCGGATCGTGGTGCACCGCGGCAGGGTGGTGGCCCGGACCAGTGCGGTGCGCGAGTACTGCGACTCGGAGACGGACGGTTCGTTCGGACTGCCGCGCCAGGGGAGGCCGGATTCCGGGACCGGCGGCGGGCCTTGAGCGCCGCAGGTCCTCTCCGGCGTACCGTCGGCACCATGCGCATTGTCATCGCAGGTGGACATGGTCAGATCGCACTGCGGCTGGAGCGGCTGCTCGCTGCACGCGGGGATGAGGCCGCGGGCATCATCCGCAATCCGAAGCAGAGCGAGGACCTCCGGGCCGTGGGAGCGGAACCCGTGGTCCTGGACCTCGAATCGGCCACCGTGGAGGAGACCGCCGAGGTGCTGCGCGGCGCCGACGCCGCGGTCTTCGCCGCCGGCGCCGGCCCCAACAGCGGCACGGACCGCAAGGACACCGTGGACCGGGGGGCCGCGGTGCTCTTCGCGGACGCGGCGCAGCGGGCGGGGGTGCGGCGTTACGTCGTGGTCTCGTCCATGGGCGCCGACCCGGACCACCCCGGCGACGAGGTGTTCGACGTCTACCTGCGGGCCAAGGGAGCGGCGGACGCGGATGTCCGCTCCCGCACCGCCCTCGACTGGACGATCCTGCGCCCCGGGATGCTGACGAACGACGCGGGCACCGGACAGGTCCTGCTCGCCGCGTCGACCGGGCGCGGCCCGGTGCCGCGCGACGACGTGGCGGCGGCGCTCCTGGAGCTGCTGGACACCCCGGCCACGGCGGGGCTGACGCTGGAACTGATCTCGGGCAATGTGCCGGTCTCGGTCGCCGTGAAGGACATCGCGGGGAACTGACCCTTCCGGGTCGCGAGGTCACGGCCCGGTCCGCGTCACCGGCCGTCCCGGTCAGTCCCCCGTCGCGGGACGGACGGTGATGCCATGCCGCTCCAGCAGGGCGGCGGTGACCCCGTCGCCCTCGCGCAGCTCGCCGGCGAACGTACCGTCATAGACCGTGCCACGCCCGCAGGAAGGGCTGCGGGCCATCAGCAGCGCCTCGGTGCAGCCCGCCCCGCGCGCGGCCTCCAGCGCCCGCCTGGCGCCGTCCACGAAGGCCTCGGTCACATCGCGTCCGGTGTCGTCCACGACGCGGGCCCGGCCGTCCAGCACGTCGTGCCCGTCGCCCCCGACGATCTCGGCAGGCCGGCGGGGCGTGGGCAGCCCTGCGGCGACCTCGGGGCAGAAGGCCACCGGCCGTCGCCCGCCGAGGGCCGAGACCATCTCCGCGGAGGCCTTGCCGCGTCCGTCGAACCGACAGGGCACACCCCGCAGACACGCACTGACCAGTACGGATTCCATGTTCACGCCCCTCGTCACGGCACCGCGTCCCACAACAGAGAAAGCCCCCGTCCGAAGGACGGGGGCCTTGCTATGTGGCGGCGCCAGGGTTCGAACCTGGGTAGGCTGAGCCGGCAGATTTACAGTCTGCTCCCTTTGGCCACTCGGGCACACCGCCAAGGGATGCTGCCGTGAGACCCGCCTTGCGGCGGCGCTCTGTGGCAACGACGTAAACGATACCTGATGCCCGGGGGTGCTACGCCACTGGATTGACCAGCGGCCGGGACGGGCGCGGGTGGCTAGGCTTTGGTGGCGGCGTGGCGCCTGCGGGCGCCCTGTCCGCCCCTGTAAGCACTTCCTTTCCAGCACCCCGATACAAGGAGCCACACGTCATGGCCGACTCCAGTTTCGACATCGTCTCGAAGGTCGAGCGGCAGGAGGTCGACAACGCCCTCAACCAGGCCGCCAAGGAGATCTCCCAGCGTTACGACTTCAAGGGCACCGGGGCCTCGATCTCCTGGTCCGGCGAGAAGATCCTGATGGAGGCGAACGGCGAGGAGCGGGTCAAGGCGATCCTCGACATCTTCCAGTCCAAGCTGATCAAGCGCGGCATCTCCCTGAAGTCGCTGGACGCGGGCGAGCCGCAGTTGTCCGGCAAGGAGTACAAGCTCTTCTGCACGATCGAGGAAGGCATCTCCCAGGAGAACGCCAAGAAGGTCGCGAAGATCATTCGCGACGAGGGCCCCAAGGGCGTCAAGGCCCAGGTCCAGGGCGACGAGCTGCGGGTCAGCTCGAAGAGCCGGGACGACCTGCAGGCCGTGCAGGCGCTGCTGAAGGGCCAGGACTTCGAATTCGACGTCCAGTTCGCGAACTACCGGTAGGACACAACGGTCCGGGCCCGGGGCGGAATGCGCCGCTCCGGGCCCGGACTGCATGTCCGAATACCGCCGGTCCCGGCGGTTCGGGCGACGCAGACTGGTCCGTGTCAGCCGGCGATCCGGCGGGCCGACGGACGAGGAGAGGGACGAGTCATGACCATGTACGCGACGGTCGACAGCCCGCTGGGTGAGCTGCTGCTGGTCGGCGAGGAGACTGCCGGACCCGCCGGGACCCCGGCGGGCATCGCGCTCGTCTCGCTCTCCCTGCCGGGCCAGAAGGGCGCGGCGGTCGTCCAGGACGGCTGGGTCCATGAGCCCGCCGCGTTCGACGGGGTCGCCGCACAGCTGCGGGAGTATTTCGAGGGCCGGCGGACCGGCTTCGACCTCGTGTACGCCGACGGCCGGGGCACGGACTTCCAGCGCCGGGTGTGGGCCGCGCTGGACGGTGTTCCGTACGGGGAGACGGTGTCGTACGGGCAGATCGCCGAGCGGGTCGGCTCCTCCGGGGCGGGGGTACGGGCCGTGGGCACGGCGATCGGGCGCAATCCGCTGCTCGTCGTGCGGCCCTGCCACCGGGTGATCGGTGCGGACGGGGCGCTGCGGGGGTACGCGGGCGGCCTGGAGCGCAAGGAGCAGCTTCTGGGGCTTGAGGGTGCCCTGGCGGCAAGCTGATGACCGGGCTCTTCCCCCGGCCGCGGGCCGTGGTCGCACCGGGCGCCGTACACGTACCCGAGTGGCTGTCCGTGGAGCGGCAGCGCGCGTTGGTGGCGGCGTGCCGTGAGTGGGCGCGCGGGCCCGTACCGCTGCGGCACACGGCGCTGCCGGGCGGTGGGGTGATGTCCGTGCGGACCGTGTGCCTGGGGTGGCACTGGCAGCCGTACCGGTACACGCGCACGGCGGACGACGTGAACGGTGCGCCGGTCGCCCCGTTCCCGGAGTGGCTTGCGGAGTTGGGGCGGGCGGCGGTGGCGGAGGCGTACGGGCCCCAGGGGCCAGTGCCGGCGTACGCCCCCGATGCCGCGCTGATCAACTTCTATGACGACGCGGCGCGGATGGGTATGCACCAGGACAAGGAGGAACGGTCCGGTGCGCCCGTCGTGTCGCTCAGCATCGGCGACACCTGCGTCTTCCGCTTCGGCAACACGGAGAACCGGGGACGGCCCTACACGGACGTGGAGTTGGCCTCCGGGGATCTTTTCGTCTTCGGCGGGCCGTCGCGTCACGCGTTCCACGGAGTGCCGAGGATCCGTCCCGGGACGGCGGGTCCCGGGACGGGGATGAGCGGTGGCCGGCTCAATCTGACGCTGCGCGAGACGGGGCTCGGCGGCCCGGGGGACGACGGGCGTCAGCGGCGTTCGCGGGAGTTGCCGAACAGCAGCCGGTAGCCGATCAGCAGGACGAGCGAACCGCCGATGGCCGAGACCCAGGTCGCCGGGTCGAAGAAATCCTCGTTGTCGATCGTGCGGTCCAGGAAGCGCGTCGCTATCCAGCCACCCAGGAAGGCGCCGACGATCCCGATGAGGGTGGTCCCCACGAGGCCGCCGGGGTCGCGGCCCGGCAGCAGGATCTTTGCGATGACGCCGGCGACAAGCCCAAGAATGATCCAGCCAATAATGGTCATGCGTGCGAACCTACCCGTCACTCGGTCTTGGAATCCAAGACGTTCATGCCGGTCGGGCGGTTGCGGAGCCCCGCTGTGAACTGCCTGTGCTCCGCCCGCCGTAAGGGTGCGCTACCAGCCGGCGAACTCGTCGTCGGTGGAGACGATCTCCTTGCCGAACGGCATCAGCGAGACCGGGATCAGCTTGAAGTTCGCGATGCCCAGCGGGATGCCGATGATCGTGAGGCACAGGGCGATGCCGGTGGTGATGTGACCGAGGGCGAGCCACCAGCCTGCGAGAACCAGCCAGAGCACGTTGCCCACGCAGGAGGGCGCGCCCGCGTCCCGGCGGTCAACGACGCGGTGGCCGAACGGCCACAGGGCATAGAGGCCGATACGGAAGGCCGCCAGGCCGAACGGGATGCCGATGATCGTGATGCACAGCAGGAGTCCCGCGAGCACGTAGCCGAGGAACATCCAGAAGCCGCACAGGACCAGCCAAATGACGTTCAGAATCGTCTTCACGGGCGATGACCTGCCATCTGCTCGAGTCGGGCAATGCGTTCCGCCATGGGCGGGTGGGTCGAGAACATCTTGGACATGCCCTGTCCGGGGCGGAACGGGTTCGCGATCATCATGTGGCTCGCGGTCTCGATCCGGGGCTCGGGGGGCAGTGGCAACTGTTTGGTGCCGGCGTCCAGCTTTCGCAGGGCGCTGGCCAGGGCCAGCGGGTCGCCGGTCAGCTGGGCGCCCGAGGCGTCCGCCTCGTACTCCCTGGAGCGGCTGACGGCCAGTTGGATCACGGAGGCGGCGAGCGGGCCCAGGATCATGATCAGCAGCATGCCGAGGATGCCGGGGCCCTCGTCGTCGTTGGAGCGGCCGATCGGGATCAGCCAGGCGAAGTTGACCAGGAACATGACGACGGAGGCGAGCGCTCCGGCGACGGACGAGATCAGGATGTCGCGGTTGTAGACATGGCTGAGCTCGTGGCCGAGGACGCCGCGCAGTTCCCGTTCGTCCAGGATCTGGAGGATGCCTTCGGTGCAGCAGACCGCGGCGTTGCGCGGGTTGCGGCCGGTCGCGAAGGCGTTGGGGGCCTGCGTCGGGGAGATGTAGAGCCGCGGCATGGGCTGGCGGGCGGCGGTGGAGAGCTCACGGACCATGCGGTAGAGCTGGGGCGCTTCGAACTCGCTCACCGGGCGGGCGCGCATGGCCCGCAGGGCCAGCTTGTCGCTGTTCCAGTACGCGTAGGCGTTGGTGCCGAGGGCTACGAGGAGCGCGACGATCAGGCCCGTACGTCCGAAGAAGCTGCCGATGACGATGATGAGTGCGGACAGGCCGCCCAGGAGGACGGCGGTTCTCAGCCCGTTGTGCCGGCGGTGCACGGTACGCCCTCCAAGTGGTGCAGCAGGGGAACCCTTGCTCGGTGGTGCTCCACTCCCCAGTGGAGCCTCCCGTACTGGTCAACGCCAGGCGAGGAGAGCTAGTTCCCTTGTGCTTGCCGCCGCAGGGCCCGGCCCGCCCCGGGTGTTCGCACCGGAGCGGGCACTGGGCCGTACGGGTGGAGGCGTGCCGTGGGGTCAGCGCTGGACGGGGAGTTTCGCGAGCTCCAGGGCTGCGGGCTCGGGCTCGACGTCGCTCGTGCAGTGACCGCAGCGGGAGGCGATGGCCGGGATCGCCGTGTAGCAGCGGGGGCAGTCACGCAGGGCGGCCTTGATGTCGACCTGCTCCTGGTCCTTCTTGGCGGTGAAGCGGTCCTGCACCTTGGCCATGGGCACGACGACGCAGAAGTAGAGGACCGCGGCGGTGATGAGGAAAGCGATCGCGGCGCTGACGAAGAGGCCGTAGGGGAACGTCACACCGTCGAACTTGAAGTGTGCCTTGCTGAAGTCGCCCGTTCCACGGGTGATGATGCCGATCAGCGGCACGATGAACGCGTTGCTGAACCCGGTGACGACCGCGGTGAACGCGGCTCCGACGGCGAGACCGATCGCCATGGAGATGACGTTTCCGCGCAGGATGAAGTCCTTGAACCCGTTCAGCACTGCTTCTGGCTCCTCTGTTGTGATGTGAAGGTCATACGCGCCGCGCGCGGGCATGACCCTGCCCTGTGCGGGCCACCGGGGGCAAACCGATCTTGAAGCCGCCGGAGCAGAGCGTCAGAACAGGTTGACGTCGGCGAATCTGAGTACGGCCTGCGGGGCGCCCGACAGGGCGATGCCGGCGACGGCCGTGAGAACGATCGCGACGGTGAGCGGTGCCGGGGTGCGGTGCCGGGTGACGGGCTGCTCCGTACCGTCCTCGGCGGGGCTGCGGAACAGGGCCGCGGTCCACTGGAGGTAGTAGTAGAGCGCGATCACGACGTTCACGGCCATGACGACGGCGAGCCAGCCGAGTCCGGCGTCGACGGCCGAGGAGAAGACCGTGACCTTGGCGAAGAGTCCGATGATGCCCGGCGGCAGTCCGGCCAGGCAGAGCAGGAAGAACCCCAT
Source organism: Streptomyces sp. NBC_00464 (assembly GCF_036013915.1). NCBI lineage: Bacteria > Bacillati > Actinomycetota > Actinomycetes > Kitasatosporales > Streptomycetaceae > Streptomyces > Streptomyces sp. NBC_00464. The sequence goes on from NZ_CP107899.1 coordinate 2,894,743, forward strand.
CGCGAGGGCGGCGAGCGGGCGGGTGGCGTACAGACCGCGGTAGTCGGCGAGGCGGTTGCCCGGGTGGGTACGGGCGACGAGGGCGGCCACCGCGAACGCGCCGAGGTTCACGACGGCGTACATCAGCGCGTACGCGACGGTGGAACCGATCTGGCGGTCTCCGGCGTACGCGGCCGCAGCGATCGGCACCAGGAGGTAGCCGGCCTGGGCGACGGACGACCAGGCGAGCAGGCGTACGGCGCTGCGGGCGCGGGTGGCGCTCTGGCGCAGGGCCGCGACGTTGCCGACGGTCATGGTGAGTGCGGCGAGGACGGCGAGGGCGGGGCCCCAGACGTCCGCGTACGACGGGAAGGCGACCACGGTGACGAGGATGAGGCCGGAGAAGCCGACCGCCTTGCCGACGACCGAGAGGTAGGCGGCGATCGGCAGGGGGGCGCCGACGTAGGTGTCGGGGACCCAGAAGTGGAAGGGCGCTGCGGCGGTCTTGAAGGCGAAGCCGACGAGGGTGAGGGCGACGCCCGCCTCGGCGAGGGTGGAGAGCTGTCCGGGGACGTCGTCGAGGCGGGTGGCGATCTCCGTGAGGTGGAGGGTGCCGGTCGCCGCGTACACGAAGCTGACGCCGAGGAGCATCACGGCGGTCGCGACGACGGAGGAGAGGAAGAACTTCAGCGCGGCCTCGGAGGAGCGCCGGTCGCCGCGCTTGATGCCGACGAGGGCGAAGGCGGGCAGCGAGGCGACTTCTAGGGCGACGACGAGCGTGGCGAGGTCGCGGGACGCGGGCAGGAGTGCGGCGCCTGCGGCGGAGGACAGCAGCAGGAACCAGAACTCGCCGGCGGGGAGCTTGCGGGTGTCGCCGATGGAGAGCAGCGCGGTGAGCAGGGCGCCGCCGAGTACGAGGGCCTGGATGACCAGGGTGAAGTGGTCGGCGGTGTAGCTGCAGGCGCGGGTGCCGGTGGTGAGGCAGAAGGTGGAGCGGTCGCCGTCGTGCAGGGGAACGAGGAGAGCGAGGGCGGCTACGAGTCCGGCTACGGCGCCGTAGCCGAGCAGGGGCTTGCGGGCTGCGGGGACGAAGAGGTCGGCGACCAGGACGGCGAGGGCGACGGCCGCGACGGTGACCGGGGGTGCGATCGCGAGCCAGTCGACGGACTGGACGAGGCTGGTGGCGCCGCTCTCGGCCGCCGACCGGACGAGGCCGGCGCTGCTCCCGGCCGCTGACTGGACCAGGCTTGCTGAGCCCGGGGCGCTTTCGGCTGCCACGATCACGACTTGCCTCCTGCGAGGAGCTTCTGCACGGCCGGGTCGGTGAGGCCGAGGAGGACGGCGGGCCACAGGCCGGCGAGGACGGTGAGGGCCGCGAGGGGGGTCCAGGCGGCGAACTCGTAGCTATGGATGTCGGCGATCGGGTGCGGTTCCTCGCGCTTGGCCCCCATGCAGACGCGGCGGACCACGATGAGCAGGTACGCGGCGGTGAGCAGGGTGCCGAACGCGGCGATGGACATGAAGGTGAGGAACGCGGGGCGGCTGAGTCCTTCGGCGGGGTCGAAGGCGCCGAAGAGGGCGAGCATCTCGCCCCAGAAGCCGGCCAGGCCGGGCAGGCCGAGCGAGGCGATCGCGGCGAACGCGAGGAGGCCGCCGAGGCGTGGGGCGCGGCCGTAGAGGGCGGCGCCGGTGGCTCCGGCGAGGGTGTCCAGGTCGGCGCTGCCGTACCGGTCCTTGACCGCGCCGACCAGGAAGAACAGCAGGCCGGTGATGAGTCCGTGGGCGATGTTGGCGAAGAGCGCGCCGTTGACACCGGTCGGGGTCATGCTCGCGATGCCGAGGAGGACGAAGCCCATGTGGCCGACGGAGGAGTACGCGATCAGCCGCTTGAGATCGCCCTTGGCGCCGGGCCGGGCGAGCGCCAGGCAGGCGAGCGATCCGTAGATGATGCCGGCGACCGCGAACGCCGCGAGGTAGGGCGCGAACGTGTGCATGCCGTCGGGGGCGATCGGGAGCAGGATCCGGACGAATCCGTACGTACCCATCTTCAGCAGGACGCCCGCGAGGAGGACCGAGCCGACCGTCGGGGCGGCGGTGTGGGCGTCGGGGAGCCAGCTGTGCAGCGGCCACATCGGGGTCTTCACCGCGAGCCCGATGCCGATCGCGAGGACGGCGATGACCTGCACGGACGAGGTGAGGCCACGGCCGTTGTCAGTGGCGAGTGCCACCATGTCGAAGGTGCCGCTCTTCAGTCCGATGAGGAGCAGGCCCAGCAGCATGACGACCGAGCCGAGCAGCGTGTAGAGGATGAACTTCCAGGCGGCCGCCTGCTTCTGGGCGCCGCCCCAGCGGGCGATGAGGAAGTACATCGGGATGAGCACCATCTCGAACGCCAGGAAGAACAGCAGCAGATCGAGGACGGCGAAGGTCGCGAGGGTGCCGGACTCCAGGAGGAGGATCAGCGCGACGAAGGCCTTCGGGGAGGGGCCTGCGGCCCGCGGCGTCAGCCGCTCATGTTGCAGCTTGAAGTAGCTGTAGAGCGCGCAGAGGAAGGTCAGCAGCGCGGTCAGTACGAGGAGGGGGAGCGAGATGCCGTCGATGCCGAGATGGATGCGGACGTCGAGCGCCGGGATCCAGCTGATGTCGGTGGTGGCCTGCATCTTCGACGGGTGGTCGTGGTCGAAGCCCAGGGCCAGCACGATCGCGGCGATGAGGATCACGCCGCTGACGGTCACGCCGTGGCGGAGCACGGCCTGGTCGGGGTTCCTGCCCTTCAGCCCGGGCGGGGCCGGGAGCAGGGCGGCGACGGCCCCGACGAGCGGGCCGACGACGATGAACGCCAGAAGGAACTGCATCACGGATGCGCTGATATCGATCACGGCTCACGACCCGGCGTTGACGTTGGCGAAGACGACGGCGGCGACCGCCAGGACCAGCGAACCGGCGAGCAGCGCGCTGAGGTAGGTCTGCACGTTGCCGGTCTGGGCGCGGCGGACGGCGGTGCCGAGCCAGCGTGCGCCGGTGGCGGAGCCGCGTACGTAGGTCTCGACGACCTCGCGGTCCAGGAAGCGGACGAGGCTCGCCGCGGCTTGGACGGGGCGGACGAACAGGGCCGCGTAGAGGGCGTCCAGGTGGAAGCCGGTGGCGGCGTGGCGGTGGAGCGGGCCGAGCAGCAGGCGGCCGGGGTCGGCCGGGTCGGGGGCGTCACCGGCGGTTCCGTAGGCGGCGGTGTGGCTCTCCATGGCTTCGACCTCGACGAGGGCGGGTTCCGCGTCGGGGTGGGCGACGACCGAACCCATCGGGGTGCGGGCGGCGAGTGCCGTGGTGTGACGCCAGGCCCCGTAGGTGACGAGGCCGCCGGCGAGTCCGACGCCGGTGGACAGCACGGCGGTCGTCAGCGAGGGGGTGAGGCTGTGGCCGTCGAACCAGTCGGTGATCACGCCCACGGTGAGGCCGAAGGCCATGGTGGGGACGGCCAGTACCCACAGGACCGAGGTCATGGCGACGGGCTGCCTGCCGTGGTCGGGGGCTTCGGCGCCTCGGCCGCGGAAGGCGAGGAGCCAGAGGCGGGTGGCGTACGCGGCAGTGAGGACAGCGGCCAGGAGGCCGGCGACGAGGACGAGCCAGCCGGCGGCGGCCGGGGCGACGTGCCGGTCGCCGAGGGCGGTGTGCTCGGCGGCGACGAGGACGGCTTCCTTGGAGAAGAAGCCGGCGAACGGCGGGATGGCGGCCAGCGCGAGGAGGGCGACCGTCATCGTCCAGTAGGCGTCGGGGATGCGCTGGGCCAGGCCGCCCATGCGGGACATGGCGGCCAGTGAGTTGGTGCCGGCGGCGTGGATGACGACGCCCGCGGCGAGGAAGAGGACCGCTTTGAACGCACCGTGCGAGATGAGGTGGAAGACGGCAGCCCCGCGGTCGCCGACGGCCAGGGCGCCGGACATGTAGCCGAGCTGGCCGATCGTCGAGTAGGCGAGGACGCGCTTGATGTCGTCCTGCGCGAGGGCGGCGAGTCCTGAGCCGATCATCGTGACGGCGGCCATCACGGCGAGGACGACGAGGGCGGCGCCGGATTCGGCGAAGACGGGGAGGAGCCGGGCGACGAAGTAGATACCGGCGGCGACCATCGTCGCCGCGTGGATCAGTGCGGAGACGGGGGTGGGGCCGGCCATGGCGTCGGGCAGCCAGGTGTGCAGGGGGAACTGTGCGGACTTGCCCGCGACACCCGCGAGAAGGAGCAGGGCGATCAGGGTGGGGTGGTCGAGGCCGCCGTGGGCGACGGCGCCCAGGATGCCGGTGATGCGGAAGGTGCCGGTGTCGGCGGCGAGGGCGAACAGGCCGATGAGGAAGGGGACGTCGCCGAGCTTGGTGACCAGGAAGGCCTTCAGGGAGGCGGCGCGGGCCTCGGGCGTCTCCCAGTAGTGGCCGACCAGGAAGTACGAGCAGATGCCCATGATCTCCCAGCCGACCAGGAGCACCATCAGGTCGCCGGAGTAGACGACGAGCAGCATCGCGGCGGTGAAGAGGGAGACGAGCGCCGCGTAGGAGGGGTAGCGGGGGTCGTCGCGCAGGTACGCGGTCGAGTAGATCTGCACGCAGCTCGCGACGAGGGCGACCAGGACGGCGACGAGGACGGCGAAGCCGTCGAGGTGCAGCGCGAGGTCGATCGGGACGGAGCCGGTGGGGGTGAGTTGCGTCGCGGCGTCGATGGCCGGCCCGCCGCCCTGGCGTGCGGCGACGACTGCGGCGATGACGAGGGAGGCGAGGGAGGGCAGCACGGCGAGCGGCCGGACATAGCCCGGTGCGGTGCGGCCGAGGAGGAGGCCGGCCGCCGCACCCAGGAACGGGAGAAGGGGGACGAGGACGGCCAGGGTCGTGGTGGTCACGCGGTGGCCTCTGCCTTCTTTGCCTTCCCTGCCGGAGCAGTGGCCTGGTGTTCGGGGGCGTCGGCGTCGTCCGAGCCGTCCGGGTCGTCCGGGAGTTGTTCGGCATCGTCGGTCTCGGCGGTGTCGCGGAGGCGGTCGATGTCGGAGCTGCCGCGGTTGCGGTACACGGCGAGGACGATCGCCAGACCGATGCCGATCTCCGCCGCCGCGATGGCGATGGTGAACAGGGTGAGGGCCTGGCCGGAGTGCAGGGCGTCGCGGAGCCATACGTCGAAGGCGACGAGGTTGAGGTTGACGGCGTTGAGCATCAGCTCGACGGACATCAGGACGAGGATCGCGTTGCGGCGGGCGAGCACTCCGTACAGCCCGGTACAGAAGAGGAGGGCGGCGAGCACGGCGGGATAGGCGAGGTGCATCAGCTCTGGTCCTCTCGGCTCGTGTTGTCCCGGCCTGCGCTCTCGCGGCCCGCGTTCTCCCGGTCCTTGCGGGACAGGACGATCGCGCCGACGAGGGCGGCGAGCAGCAGAACGGAGAGCGCTTCGAAGGGCAGCACCCAGTGCCGGAAGAGGAAGGAGCCGGTGGCCTCGGTGGAGCCCTGCGCCGGCCCGTCCAGATTGATCCAGGTGGTGCGGAAGGCGTCGACGACGACCCAGACGAGGGTGCCTGCCGCGGCTACGGCAACCGCGAGGGCGGCCCAGCGGTTCTCCGAATCGGCATCCGGGGAGCGGCCGATGGGGGCCCGGGTGAGCATCAGGCCGAACAGGAGGAGGACGACCACGGAACCGACGTAGATCAGTACCTGCACCCAGGCGATGAACTCCGCGGTGAGCAGGAGGTACTCGACGGCGAGACCGCCGAGCGTCACGATCAGCCAGAGGGCGGCGTGCACCAGCTGTCGGGTCGTGACGGTGACGAGGGCTGCGCCGAGGCTGGCGATGCCAACGAGGACGAAGGCGATCTCGACCCCGGTCGGGGAGAGGAAGCCGGGGTGGCTCGCGGTGACGGTCATGACGGGGCCGGAGGCGGCGCCGAGTGCGGTGCCGGTGGCGATGATCACGCCTGGCCCTCCTGATCCGTCGGAGCGGGCAGTTCGGGCGCGGGCGGTGCGGCGGCTGCCGCTTCCTGTTCGCGCTGGGTGCGGAGCTTGTCCGCCGTCTTGCGGGCGGCGGCGATCTCCTTCGGCTCCTCGGCGGCCGGGTCGAGCGCCGGCGGCTCCGGGACCGTCCACATCCAGTCGCGCAGTTTGTCGCGCTCATGGGTGAGTTCGAGGATGTCCGTCTCCGCGTACTCGAACTCCGGCGACCAGAACAGCGCGTCGAACGGGCACACCTCGATGCAGATGCCGCAGTACATGCAGAGGGAGAAGTCGATGGCGAAGCGGTCCAGCACGTTGCGGCTGCGCTCGCGGCCACCTGGGACCGCTGCGGGCACGGTCTCCTTGTGGGAGTCGATGTAGATGCACCAGTCGGGGCACTCACGGGCACAGAGCATGCAGACCGTGCAGTTCTCCTCGAAGAGCGCGATGACGCCACGGGAGCGGGGCGGGAGTTCGGGCTGCACGTCCGGGTACTGGGCGGTGACGGTCTTCTTCGTCATCGTCCGCAAGGTGACGGCAAGGCCCTTGGCCAGACCTGAGCCGGGGATCGGGGGCACTAGTTGATCGCCACCTTCACGATGCCGGTGAGCGCGATCTGCGCGAGAGCGAGCGGGATGAGTGTGGTCCAGGCGAGCTTCTGGAGCTGGTCCTCGCGCAGCCGCGGATAGCTCACGCGCAGCCAGATGACGACGAAGGCGAGGATGCCGGTCTTCAGGAGCGTCCAGACCCAGCCGAGTCCGTCGGCGCCCAGCGGTCCGTGCCACCCGCCCAGGAACAGGACGGTGGTGAGTCCGCAGAGCACGACGATGCCCGCGTACTCGGCGAGCAGGAAGAGTGCGAAGCGGAGGCCGGTGTACTCGGTGTACGCGCCGAAGATGATCTCCGAGTCGGCGACCGGCATGTCGAAGGGCGGGCGCTGGAGTTCGGCGAGCCCGGCCACGAAGAAGACCAGGGCCCCGACGATCTGCCAGGGCAGCCACCACCACTCGAAGGCGTTGAGGATGCCGGGGAGGGAGACGGTGCCGGCCGCCATCGCCACGGAGGCGGCGGCGAGCAGCATCGGCAGCTCGTACGCGAGCAGTTGCGCGGCGGTACGGAGGCCGCCGAGCAGCGAGAACTTGTTCGCGGACGCCCAGCCCGCCATCAGGGAGCCGAGCACGCCGACGCCCATCACGGCGAGCACGAAGAAGATCCCCGCGTCGACGACCTGGCCGACCGCGCCCTCGCTGGGCCCGATCGGGATCGCGACGAGAACGAGGAGGTACGGAAGCAGCGCGACGGCGGGCGCGAGCTGGAAGACCCGGCGGTCGGCCTCGGCCGGGACGATGTCTTCCTTCTGCGCGAACTTCACGCCGTCCGCGACGAGCTGGGCCCAGCCGTGGAAGCCGCCGGCGTACATGGGGCCGAGGCGGCCCTGCATGTGGGCCATCACCTTGTGTTCGGCCTGTCCCACGACGAGGGGGACGACCATGAACACGGCGAAGACGATGACGAGGCGAAGGGCGACGTCCAGTACGTCGTTCACTCGGGGTCGCCTCCGGTCGGGGGCTTGGGGGCCTCGGGGTCGGGGTGCTGGGTGTCCTCGGAGGACACGGTGTCCTTGGAGGCCTGCTCGGTGGGTGGTTCGGGGTTCGGGTCGTCGGAGGTGCCGCTGCGCGGGGCCTCTCCCCTACCCGCCCCTTCCCGAACCGGGGGCTCCGCCCCCGGGCCCCCGCTCCTCAAACGCCGGAGGGGCTGGGATTCACCGGGTTCGCGGGGAACCCGGGGTTCGCGGGGTTCGCGGGGTTCGCGAGAAGCGCCGGACGGCTCGTCAAACGCCGGGCGGGGGTCGTGCCACGGAGCATCCGAGGCAGGGGCGTCCGAGACCGGCGCATCCGGGGCAGGCGCGTCCGAGTCCGCCGCACCCACCGCCGGCGCATCCGGGGCCTGCGCATCCGAGACCGGCGCACCCGCCGGCGCATCCGCCGCCGGCGCCTCGCTCGGAGCCACCGCGCTCACCGGCCTCTCCTGGCTGGCCGAACCCTGCGACGCACTGCGGGTACGGCGCGCGGGCGTCGGCCGGGAAGCCGGCTCGGGCGCCGTGGCCGCGGGCGGGGTGGCCGTGGAGAGCGACTCCGGCGGGGTGGCCGTGGATGCTGACGTGTCCGGGGGCGGCGTCGTCGGCGGCTGCTGGCCCGCCGAGCCGTCGCTCGCGCTGCGGGTACGACGGACCGGGCGGTCGCCTGCGGGCCTGGCCGCGCGCGCCGGGCGGGCGGGGGCCGCCGGAAGCTGGCCCTTCAGCGGGCCCCATTCGTTCGGGTCGGGAACGCCGGGCGGCAGCATCGTGCGCCGCTTCGGGCCGCCGTGCTCCGACTCTCCCGGCTCCTTGGCGCCCGGCCAGGCCTTCGCCACGCGCGCCGCGAGGACGAAGTCCTTGCGCAGGGGGTGGCCCTCGAAGCCCTCGGGCAGCAGCAGCGGGACCAGGTGCGGGTGCCCGTCGAAGCCGATGCCGAACATCTCGTGGGTCTCGCGCTCGTGCCAGGCGGCGCCGGCGTACACGCCGATCGCGGTGGGCAGCACGGCCGCCTCGTGCGGAACCGTCGTACGGACCAGCAGCCGCCGGACGCTGCCGCCCTCGGCAGGCAGCGCGGCGACATGGGCGCAGACCCGGAAGCCGGTGCCCGGTTCGTCCACGGCGCTCAGCCAGTCGAAGTAGGTGCAGCCGAGCCCGTCGCGCGCCGTTTCTAGGGCGGCGATCCAGGACGCGGGCGGCACGTCGACGGTCAGCAGTTCGTACGCCTGCTCCGCCGTGGCGTCCTCACCGAAGATCTCGGTGACGGCGTCCGGCAGCCGGTCGTAGTTCTCGGCCCTCTCGGCGGCGGTCACTTCCGCTCCTCCCCCGACGAACTCGACGGACTGGACGGACTCGACGAACCCGGTGCCGGCGGTGCGGCGACCAGTCCGCTGCGGAGTGCGGCGGTGGAGGGCCGGCTGCCGCTGCCCGTCGCGTAGCGCTCGCCCAGCGACTCGCGCGCGATCTTCTCCTGGAGCTTGAGGATGCCCTGGAGCAGCGCCTCGGGCCGGGGCGGGCAGCCGGGCACGTAGACATCGACCGGGATGATCTGGTCGACGCCCTTCGTCACGGAGTACGAGTCCCAGTAGGGGCCGCCGCAGTTGGAGCAGGCGCCGAAGGAGATGACGTACTTGGGCTCGGGCATCTGCTCGTACAGCCGCTTCACCGCGGGCGCCATCTTGTCCGTCACCGTGCCGGAGACGATCATGAGGTCGGCCTGGCGGGGGCCCGGCGCGAAGGGGATCACGCCGAGCCGGATGAAGTCGTGGCGCGCCATGGAGGCGGCGATGAATTCGATGGCGCAGCAGGCGAGTCCGAAGTTGAAGACCCAGAGGCTGTAGCGGCGGCCCCAGTTGAGGACCACCTTCATCGGCTCGGGCGCGAGCCGGGACAGTACGCCCAGGCGCTTCGGCTCCGGAAGGAACGTGGGTACGGGTTCGGCGTCCGCCTCCGGTCCGGGGTGCGGGTGGCCGGAGGACGACGGGCCTGTCACGTCCATTCGAGGACGCCCTTCTTCCATGCGTAGAGCAGTCCCACGGCCAGGAAACCGAGGAAGATGAACATTTCCACCAGCGTCGTCGCGCCGTATCCGGGCGCGGCAAAGATGGTCGCCCACGGGAACAGGAAGATCGAGTCGACGGCGAAGATCACATACAGGAAGGCGTACACGTAGTAGCGGACCTGGGTGTGTGCCCAGCCCTCCCCCACGGGGTCCACGCCGCATTCGTAGGTGAGGAGTTTCTCCGGCGTCGGCACCACGGGACGCAGCAGCCGGCCGGCTCCGAAGGCGACAGCGACGAACAGCACGCCGATCACCGCGAGCAGTCCGACCACCGAGTAGCTGTGGAAGTAGTCCGACGCGAGAACGGTCGATCCCGGCAGGTCCGTCGCGTCCGGCAGTTCCGCCACGTCCGTCACGTCCGCCCCCTCGCTCCCTCAAAACCTGTCCGACGATCTGTACGCACGGGAGTCTAGGCCCTGTAAAGGGACGGTAAGCAGTTGCGTCGGGCAACTGGTAGGGATATCCCTACTTCGCCCCCACCCACGAGCCCCATGGCGTCGGGGGGCCGGGCCCGGCAGGCTGGACGCATGACCATGAGCCCCCAGGTACCCGACCACGACGGGCCGCCTCCTGTCCGCTTCGCCTTCGACCGGTGGACGTGGAAGGAGATCGCACATCTCCTCGCCAATCTCCCGATGGCGATCGCCGGATTCGTCTACACCGTGCTGATGATCGCCATCGGCGTGGGGCTGGCGGTCACGGTGATCGGTCTGCCGTTGCTGGCGCTGGGGCTCCAGGGCGCCCGGCTGCTGGGGCGGGCCGAGCGGGGCCGGGCGCGGGGGCTGCTCGGGCTGCGGATCGACGAGCCGAGCCCGATGGCCCGGGTCCGCCGGGAGGAAGGGTTCTTCGCCTGGCTCTGGTCGAGCCTGAAGGACCCGGTCGGCTGGCGCGCGGTGCTGTACGGCTTCATACGGCTGCCCTGGGGCGTGGTCACGTTCGCGGTGACGCTCGTGAGCCTCTTCGTCCTGTGGCCGGTGCTCCCCTATATGGCGCGGCTGATGACCAACGCCGACCGCGGCATGGTGCGCGGGCTGCTGTCGCCCTCCGACGAGCTGGAGCGCCGGATCGCCGAGCTGGAGTCGGACCGCGGGGTGGTCGTGGACACGGCCGCCGCCGACCTGCGCCGCATCGAACGCGATCTGCACGACGGGGCCCAGGCCAGGCTCGTCGCCCTCGCGATGGGGCTTGGGCTGGCCAAGGAGAAGCTGACGGACGACCCGGAGGCCGCGGCCAGAATGGTCGACGAGGCGCACGGCGAGGTGAAGGTCGCCCTCCAGGAGCTCCGTGATCTGGCCCGCGGCATCCACCCCGCCGTCCTCACCGACCGGGGCCTGGACGCCGCACTCTCCGCCATCGCCTCCCGCTGCACCGTCCCCGTCACGGTGCGGGTGGATCTGCCGGGGCGGCCGGCGCAGGCCATCGAAGGCATCGCCTACTTCACCGTGTCCGAACTCCTGCAGAACGTCAGCAAGCACAGCAGGGCGCGTTCGGCGTCCGTCGAGGTGTGGCGTTCGGCGGACCGGCTGCTGATCCAGGTCACCGATGACGGTCGGGGCGGGGCCTCGATGGACGGCGGTACGGGGATGGCGGGACTCGCCGAGCGGCTCGGAGCCGTCGACGGGCTGTTCGTCCTCGATTCCCCGGCCGGTGGCCCGACGACCGTCACCGCGGAGCTGCCCTGGCGCGACCGGGAGAGCGAGAAGACCGTGGCCGGCGCCCGTACGGCCTGATTCCGGCAGCCGACAGGACCGGGGGTGGGGAAAACCCCCGGTCGAACACGGATACGGCCCTCATGGTGCGCGCGTGCGCGGCCCAGCACTCTTGAAGCAGACACAGAAGACACAGAAGACACAGAAGACGCGGACGACGCGGATGACGCGGATGACGCGGATGACGCGGATGACGCGGATGACGCAGAAGAAACGGACGGAACCCATGGCCACGGCATACGGACCGGACACACGGGACCCCCAGCGGTCGGGTAGCGGTCCGCAGGGCCGCCTCGCGACGAAGCACTTCCTGCCGCCCGCGCTGCGTGCCCCCCTTGAGGCCAGGACCTGGCGCGAGTTCGGCTATCTGATGCTGAGCTTCCCGATCAGCATCGTGCTGTTCGTCTTCGCGATCACCATGACCTCGGTGGGTGCCGGACTGCTCATCACCTTCCTGGGCATCCCCGTCCTGGCCGCGGGCCTGGCCGTGTGCCGCGGCTTCGGTGCGCTGGAGCGGGCCAGGGCGCGTGGTCTGCTGAAGCTGGACGTGGCCGATCCCGCGCCGGTACGGGGCAGGACCGGCGGTCCGATGTCCTGGATGGGGGCGGTCCTGAAGAGCGGGGTGTCCTGGCGGCACCTGCTCTACGCGCTGCTGCACTTCCCGTGGGCGGTCTTCGCGTTCAGCGTCTCCCTGACCCTGTGGACGTGGGGCTGGGCGGCTCTCACGTACCCGTTGTGGCACTGGGTCTTCCCCGCCTACGCGGGAACCGACGGGGTGCAGCTGTACGGCGACGCCGGGCACCGGGTCTACCTGGACTCGTCCGTCGAACTCGCGCTGACCAGCGCCTTCGGGCTGGTGCTCGTCCTGGTCACCGCGTGGGTCATCCGTGGTCTGGCCGCGGTGGACCGGCTCCTGGTGGCCGGGCTGCTGGGCCCGTCGCGGCTGGCGACGCGTGTCACGGAGCTGGAGTCGGACCGCGGGGTGGTCGTCGACACGGCCGCCGCCGACCTGCGCCGCATCGAGCGGGACCTCCACGACGGGGCCCAGGCCCGGCTCGTCGCCCTCGCCATGGACCTGGGGCTGGCCAAGGAGAAGCTGACCGACGACCCGGACGCCGCCGCCAGGATGGTCGACGAGGCGCACGGCGAGGTGAAGGTCGCCCTCCAGGAGCTCCGCGACCTCGCCCGAGGCATCCACCCCGCCGTCCTCACCGACCGCGGCCTGGACGCCGCACTCTCCGCCATCGCCTCCCGCTGCACCGTCCCCGTCACGGTCGAGGTCGACCTGTCGTCCCGCCCCGCGCAGGCCATCGAGGGCATCGCCTACTTCACCGTGTCCGAGCTCCTGCAGAACGTCAGCAAGCACGCCCGCGCCACCCGCGCCTCGGTCGACGTGTGGCGGTCGGCGGACCGGCTGATGCTCCAGGTCTCCGACAACGGTCGCGGCGGCGCCGACCTGACGTCGGGCAGCGGTCTGGCCGGTCTGACCGAGCGGCTGGACGCGGTGGACGGGATCCTCGTCGTCGAGTCCCCCGTGGGCGGCCCGACGAAGGTCACCGCCGAGCTGCCCTGGCGTGGCTGAGCCTCCGGCTCCTCTCCCGTACCCGGTCGCCGGGCGGACCGTACACCGGCCCGCCCGGCGACCGGCCGTTTCGAACCGTTCACGTCCGGCCGTTTCGAACCGTTCACGACCGGCCGTTTCGAACCGTTCACGACCGGCCCGCCACGACGCAACTCCGCGAAGGCTCGCGGCGTCACTGCCGGTACTGGGATGCTGGACGGCATACGGGCGGGACAGCGGACAAGTGGACAAACGAACAGTGGGGGATTCAGCGTCGTGGTGGAGGACAGGGTGCGCGTAGTCATCGCCGAGGATTCGGTACTGCTCCGGGAAGGACTCACCCGGTTGCTGACCGATCTCGGGCATGACGTCGTGGCGGGGGTCGGTGACGCGGAGGCGCTGATCAAGACGGTGGGCGACCTCGCCGGGCAGGACGCGCTGCCCGATGTGGTGGTCGCCGATGTGCGGATGCCGCCGACGCACACCGACGAGGGTGTGCGGGCCGCGGTGCGGCTGCGCAAGGAGTATCCCGGGATCGGGGTGCTGGTCCTTTCGCAGTACGTCGAGGAGCAGTACGCCACCGAGTTGCTCGCCGGGTCCAGCCGTGGCGTGGGGTATCTGCTGAAGGACCGGGTCGCCGAGGTCCGCGAGTTCGTCGACGCGGTGGTCCGGGTGGCCCAGGGCGGCACGGCGCTGGACCCCGAGGTGGTGGCACAGCTGCTGGGCCGCAGCCGGAAGCAGGACGTGCTGGCCGGGCTGACGCCGCGTGAGCGCGAGGTCCTCGGCCTGATGGCGGAGGGGCGGACGAACTCGGCGGTGGCCAGGCAGCTCGTGGTGAGCGACGGCGCGGTGGAGAAGCACGTCAGCAACATCTTCCTGAAACTGGGGCTTTCTCCCAGCGACGGTGACCACCGGCGTGTTCTGGCCGTCCTGACCTATCTGAACTCCTGATGCCGCACGCCATTATCTGACACTCTGTCAGATGTCCGCCGGATGCCTGTCGGACGCCTGTCGGATGCCTGTCGGATGCCTGTCACCCGGGGCGGGGGCGGGCCGGAACGAGCGGAAGCGACGGTTCACCCCCGAATGTCTCCAGCGAGGGTCCAACGGGGATCCGGGCGGCTGGTGAATCATGACGGAACAGCACCGAAAAGCGTCTCAAAAAGCCGTCCACCATGTGATCGGCCAGAGGAAGGCGACCCTTACAGACGTAGGGTGGGGCTGGGGACCGCCGGCGGGCCGGATGGTTCCGAGCCGCCGCGCCGAGGGAGGTCCAGTAAGTGACCAGCCAGGTCAGTAGCCCAGCCGAACAGGCCGACGAGGCCAGTGAGGCACTCGTAGGGGGACAGCGTGCCCCCCAGTCCGCAACAGCAGGCACCGGCGAGAAAGAGATCCGCCGCCTGGACCGGGTGATCATCCGCTTCGCGGGTGACTCCGGAGACGGCATGCAGCTCACGGGTGACCGGTTCACCTCGGAGACCGCGTCCTTCGGGAACGACCTCTCCACGCTGCCGAACTTCCCCGCCGAGATCCGCGCCCCCGCAGGAACCCTGCCCGGCGTGTCCTCGTTCCAGCTCCACTTCGCCGACCACGACATCCTGACCCCCGGCGACGCGCCGAACGTCCTGGTGGCGATGAACCCGGCCGCGCTCAAGGCCAACATCGCCGATGTGCCGCGCGGCGCCGACATCATCGTCAACACCGACGAGTTCACCAAACGGCCGATGGCGAAGGTCGGTTACGAGACCAGCCCGCTGGAGGACGGCTCGCTGGAGGCGTACAACCTCCATCCGGTGCCGCTGACCACGCTCACCATCGAGGCGCTGAAGGAGTTCGGGCTCTCCCGCAAGGAGGCCGAGCGCTCCAAGAACATGTTCGCGCTCGGGCTGCTCTCCTGGATGTACCACCGGCCGACCGAGGGTACGGAGAAGTTCCTCCGGGCGAAGTTCGCCAAGAAGCCGCAGATCGCCGAGGCGAACGTGGCGGCGTTCCGGGCCGGCTGGAACTTCGGGGAGACCACCGAGGACTTCGCGGTCAGCTACGAGGTGGCCCCGGCGACGCACGCCTTCCCCACCGGCACCTACCGCAACATCTCGGGGAACCTGGCCCTGTCCTACGGCCTGATCGCCGCGGGCCGGCAGGCGGATCTGCCGCTGTACCTGGGCTCGTACCCGATCACGCCGGCCTCCGACATCCTGCACGAACTGTCCCGGCACAAGAACTTCGGTGTACGCACCTTCCAGGCCGAGGACGAGATCGCCGGGATCGGTGCCGCGCTCGGTGCGGCCTTCGGCGGCAGCCTCGCGGTCACGACCACCTCCGGACCGGGCGTGGCGCTCAAGTCCGAGACGATCGGTCTGGCCGTCTCCCTCGAACTCCCTCTCCTCATCGTCGACATCCAGCGCGGCGGTCCCTCCACCGGGCTCCCGACCAAGACCGAGCAGGCCGACCTGCTCCAGGCGATGTACGGGCGCAACGGCGAGGCCCCGGTGCCGATCGTGGCCCCGAAGACCCCGGCGGACTGCTTCGACGCGGCGCTCGACGCCGCCCGGATCGCCCTGACCTACCGCACCCCGGTCTTCCTGCTCTCCGACGGCTACCTGGCCAACGGCTCCGAGCCCTGGCGCATCCCCGACGTCGGAGAACTCCCGGATCTGCGCGTCCAGTTCGCGGGCGGCCCGAACCACGAGCTGGCCGACGGCACCGAGGTCTTCTGGCCGTACAAGCGCGACCCGCAGACCCTGGCCCGCCCCTGGGCCGTCCCGGGCACGCCCGGTCTCGAACACCGCATCGGCGGCATCGAGAAGCAGGACGGCACCGGCAACATCTCCTACGACCCCGCCAACCACGACTTCATGGTCCGCACCCGCCAGGCCAAGATCGACGGCATCGAGGTCCCGGACCTGGAGGTCGACGACCCGGCGGGCGCGACGACCCTGGTGCTCGGCTGGGGATCGACGTACGGCCCCATCACCGCCGCCGTCCGGCGGCTGCGTGCCGGCGGGCACACGATCGCGCAGGCCCATCTGCGCCACCTCAACCCGTTCCCGCGGAATCTCGGCGAGGTGCTGAAGCGTTACGACAAGGTGGTCGTCCCCGAGATGAACCTCGGGCAGCTGGCCACGCTCATCCGGGCCAAGTACCTGGTGGACGCGCACAGTTACAACCAGGTCAACGGCATGCCGTTCAAGGCCGAGCAGCTTGCGACGGCCCTCCAGGAGGCCATCGATGCCTGAGACCAACGAACTCCTCCAGCTGGTGCCGAAGACCGAGGCCAAGCAGTCCATGAAGGACTTCAAGTCCGACCAGGAAGTGCGCTGGTGCCCCGGCTGCGGTGACTACGCGGTCCTCGCCGCCGTGCAGGGCTTCATGCCCGAGCTCGGACTGGCGAAGGAGAACATCGTCTTCGTCTCCGGAATCGGCTGCTCCTCCCGCTTCCCGTACTACATGAACACCTACGGGATGCACTCGATCCACGGCCGCGCCCCGGCCATCGCCACCGGACTCGCCTCCTCCCGGCGGGACCTGTCCGTCTGGGTGGTCACCGGCGACGGCGACGCCCTGTCCATCGGCGGCAACCACCTCATCCACGCGCTGCGCCGCAATGTGAACCTGAAGATCCTGCTGTTCAACAACCGGATCTACGGGCTCACCAAGGGGCAGTACTCCCCCACCTCCGAGGTCGGCAAGATCACCAAGTCGACGCCGATGGGTTCGCTCGACGCGCCCTTCAACCCGGTGTCCCTCGCCATCGGCGCGGAGGCCTCGTTCGTCGCCCGTACCGTCGACTCCGACCGCAAGCACCTCACGAGCGTGCTGCGCGCGGCGGCCGACCATCCCGGCACGGCACTGGTGGAGATCTACCAGAACTGCAACATCTTCAACGACGGCGCGTTCGAGGTCCTGAAGGACAGGGAGCAGGCCCAGGAGGCGGTGATCCGCCTGGAGCACGGGCAGCCGATCCTCTTCGGAACGGACGGCTCCAAGGGCGTCGTACGGGACTCGCTGACGGGTGATCTGAAGGTGGTCGCGGTCACCGAGGAGAACCGGTCGCAGGTCCTGGTCCACGACGCACACGCCGCGTCGCCCACCACGGCCTTCGCACTCAGCAGGCTGGCCGACCCGGACACCCTGCACCACACCCCGATCGGGGTGCTGCGCAGCGTCGAACGGCCGGTCTACGACACGCTGATGGCCGACCAGCTCGACACCGCGATCGAGCAGCAGGGCAAGGGCGACCTCGGCGCCCTGCTCGCGGGCAACGACAACTGGACGGTCGTCGGTTAGAGCCGCCGATCCTGAAGCGCCGATCCTGAAGCGCCGGCCGCGCCCCTCCCGGGACGCGGCCGGCGCTTCGCTCTATGCCCCTGGTCCGCGCTCCCGCTTCTGCGCGTCGTACGCCGTGCGCGCCGCGGCCACCGCGTCCAGGCTCCGCTCCGACCAGCGCGCCAGCGCCCACACCTGCTCCGCGGCCTCCCGGCCCAGCGCGGTGAGCGAGTAGTCCACCCGCGGCGGGATCACCGGCTTGGCGTCCCGGTCCACGAAGCCGTCGCGCTCCAGGGTCCGGAGCGTCTGCGCCAGCATCTTCTCGCTCACACCGCCGACCTCGCGGCGCAGTTCGCTGAAGCGGTACGGGCGCTCCAGCAGGGCGGCGAGCACGAGGACGCCCCAGCGGCTGGTGACATGTTCGAGCACCAGCCGGGACGGGCACATCGGCTCCCGCACATCGGGCTGTCGCTCCAGGCTGCTTACGCTCATGCCAGTACCTTACTTCAAAGTGGGTACTTTCTTTTGGTTAGCGCCACCCCTAAGGTGAGTATCAGAACGCAAGAACAGGAACATGAGCACCTAAAGAGGAGAAACACCCCATGAGCATCGTCGTCACCGGAGCCACCGGAGAGCTCGGCCGCCTCGTCGTCGAGCAGCTGCTGACCACCGTCCCCGCCGACGGGATCGCCGCCGTCGTCCGCGACAAGGAGAAGGCCGCCGGGCTCGCCGCCCGCGGTGTCGAGCTCCGGATCGCCGACTACAGCCACCCCGAGACGCTGGCCGGGGCCTTCCGGGCCGGCGACCGGGTGCTGCTCATCTCCGGCAGCGAGGTCGGCAGCCGCGTCGCACAGCACACCGCGGTCATCGACGCGGCGAAGGCGGCGGGCGTGGCCCAGCTCGCGTACACCGGAGTCCTGGGCGGCCCCGACGCGGACTTCCGGCTGGCGGCCGAGCACAAGGTGACCGAGCAGCTGATCCTCGACTCCGGCCTGCCGTACACCTTCCTGCGCAACGGCTGGTACACGGAGAACTACACCGCGAACCTGGCCCCCGTCCTGGCGCACGGCGCCGTGGTGGCCAATGCGGGCGAGGGCAGGGTGGCCTCGGCCACCCGCGCCGACTACGCCGCCGCGGCCGCCGCCGTCCTGACCGGCGAGGGCCACCTCGGCAAGGCCTACGAGCTGAGCGGGGACGTCGCCTGGTCGCTCGCGGAGTACGCCGCCGAGATCGCCAAGGCCTCCGGCAAGGAGATCGTCTACAAGAACGTCCCGGCCGCCGTGCACCAGGAGATCCTGGTCGGCGCCGGTCTGCCCGAGGCCTTCGCGGCGATCCTCACCGACGTGGACGAGGGCATCCAGCGCGGACTGCTGGCCCGCACCGACGGCGACCTGGCCCGGCTGATCGGCCGGCCGACGACCCCGCTCGCGGAGACCGTCGCCGCGGCGGTCGCAGCCCAGTAGCCACCCGGGCGCGCAGCACGCCCCGGAGGCCGGGGCCCGGTGTCATGACCGTCTGGCGATACGACCATGACACCGGGCCCCGTCGGCGCTACCTTCGTCAGGTCGACGGAGTCGTCGACCGACACCTGGAGGGGCCCGTGAAGGGAAAGAACGAAGAGCGGGCGGGACTCCTGTCCGGCGTCGCGGCCTACGGCCTGTGGGGCATCGTCCCGCTCTTCTGGCCCCTGCTGAAACCGTCCGGCGCGGTCGAGATCCTCGCCAACCGCATGGTCTGGTCCCTCGGCGTCGTCGGCATCGCCCTGCTCGCCCTGCGCCGCTGGTCCTGGATCGGCGAACTGATCCGGCAGCCGAAGAAGCTGGGGCTGATCACCGTCGCCGCGGCCGTGATCACCGTCAACTGGGGTCTGTACATCTGGTCCGTGAACCACGGCCACGTCGTCGAGGCCTCCCTCGGCTACTTCATCAACCCGCTGGTCACCATCGCCATGGGCGTCCTGCTCCTCGGTGAACGGCTGCGCCCCGCGCAGTGGGTGGCGGTCGGCACCGGCGTCGCCGCGGTGCTCGTGCTGGCGATCGGCTACGGGCAGCCGCCGTGGATCTCCCTGGTCCTGGCCTTCTCGTTCGCGACGTACGGCCTGGTGAAGAAGAAGGTCAACATGGGCGGCCTGGAGTCGCTCACCGCCGAGACCGCCGTGCTGTTCGTGCCCGCGCTCGGCTATCTGGTGTGGCTGGGCGCGCAGGGCGATTCGACGTTCACCTCCGAGGGCGCCGGCCATGCGGCGCTGCTCGCGGCGACCGGCCTGGTGACCGCCATCCCGCTGATCCTGTTCGGGGCGGCGGCGATCCGCGTGCCGCTCTCCACCCTCGGCCTGCTGCAGTACCTCGCCCCGGTCTTCCAGTTCACGCTCGGAATCGTGTACTTCCACGAGGCGATGCCCCCTGAGCGATGGGCCGGCTTCGGGCTGGTCTGGCTGGCCCTCACGCTGCTGACCTGGGATGCGCTGCGGACGTCGCGGCGCACCAGGGTGCAGGCGCAGGCCGCGCGGCTGGCCGCGGCGAAGCGGGCCGCCCCGGCCCCGGCGGAGACCTCCACCCCCACTCAAATAATTACCTAGTTGCTTTTTTAACTCGGTTGCGTTTCCCTTGGGGTCCACGGACACGCAACCGAGGAGTACGCATGCCCACATCCCCGACCACCGTGCTGATCGTCGGCTCCGGGCCGACCGGGCTGACCCTGGCCATCGATCTCGCGCGGCGGGCCGTCGACGTGACGATCATCGACAAGACCCCGCAGTTCCCCCGCAGCTCCCGGGCCAAGGGGCCCAACGCGCGCTCACTGGAGGTCCTGGAGGACCTCGGCGTCATCGAGGAGGTACTGGCCGCCGGGTCCGCGCCCCTGCCGATGCGCAAGTACCGGGGCGGGGTGGCGATCGCCGACGCCGATCCCTTCGCGGACGTGCACCCGACACCGGACTCCCCGTACGCCCGGCCCCGGACGGTCGCCCAGTGGCGGCTGGAGGAGGTCCTGCGGGACCGGCTCGCGACGTACGGCGTACGGGTCGGACTCGGCCGCGAGCTCGTGGGGCTGACGGAGGGCGACACGTCCGTGACCGCCACGCTCGCCGACGGCGGGGAGATCGAGGCGCGGTACGTCGTCGGCTGCGACGGCGGACACAGCGCGGTACGCAAACTGCTCGGCGTCCCGTTCGAGGGGAAGACGGACGAGACACAGGCGATGGTCTGCGGCGACGTCGAGGCCGAGGGGCCGGACCGCGGCTTCTGGCACCAGTGGTTCGACGAGGACGGCGCCGTGATGCTCTGCCCGATCCCCGGCACCCGGTCGGGCTGGTGGTTCCAGGCCGGCCCGGAGACCGACGCCTCCGGCACCCCCGTACCCCCGTCGCTGGCGAGCTTCCAGCGACTGTTCGCCAAGCACACGGGCCTGCCGGGCACCCTGCTGTCACAGGCGACGCTGCTCTCCACCTACCGGGTCAACGAGCGCATGGTGGACCGCTACCGGGTCGGCCGGGTGTTCCTGGCCGGCGATGCCGCGCATGTGCACTCGATCGCGGGCGGACTGGGTATGAACACCGGCATCCAGGACGCGTACAACCTCGGCTGGAAGCTCGCCCGGGTCGCCTCAGGACAGGCGGACCCCGCCCTGCTCGACACGTACGAGGAGGAGCGGCTGCCCGTCGCGGCCGGCGTCCTGGACCTCAGCGCGGAGCGGCTGCGGGCCACGATGGAGGCCATCAAGAAGCCCGGCGGCGGCCTGGACTCGGCCGTCACTCCGCAGACCCGCAACCCGGGGGACGGCTACCCCTGGAGCTCCCTGGCCCGCCTCGGCGCCACATCGCGGCTGCGCGCGGGCGACCGCGCCCCGGACGCCCCCTGCCGCGACATGGCCACCGGCACCCCCCGCCGACTGTTCGAGGCCTTCGCCGGACCGCACTTCACCCTGCTCGGCTTCGGTGCGGGCACGGCGACCGCGCTGCGGGAGGCGTCGGCGGCGCACGAGGGCGAGCTGCTGGCGTACGGGGTGGACGCGGGCACCACGCACGGCCTGGCCGACGACGGCCACGCCCGCTCGGCGTACGGCATCGGGCCCGGCGAGGACCTCCTGGTCCTGATCCGGCCGGACAGCCACATCGGACTGATCACCCGGCCCGGAAACCTCGGGACGGTCGGGGAGTACCTGCGCGCTGCGGCATTGGAGCGGGCTTGAGCGCGTCACAGCGGGTAATCCGTCATTGACACACAGTTTATATTTTCCTCACACTTATGACCCGACCCCTGCGCACTTCCGGGACGTCACGCACGCTCCTGCGCACCGCGACCACCACCGCCGCCCTGTCCGCCCTGACGCTCCTCGCCTGCGGGATCGCTCCCACCGCAGGCGCGGACGACACGGTGCGGACCGTCCACCCGTCGGGCCTCGGCCCGGCAGGCCCCTGGTTCCGGCTCCAGGAAACGACCCCCGACCGGGATCCAGGCATCCAGGAGGTCTCCCCGAAGCCCGACCCGGTCCATCTGAACGGCAGCCTGCACCTGGCCATCGGCCCCGGCGAACAGGCCCAGGCCGCCCACTACTTCAACGCGACCTGGACACCCGAGCCCATGCAGCCGCTGCTGGACGCGGGCATCTCCTACTGGGCGTACACCTCGACCGAGGGATCCAGCGCCACCAACATCGGCGCCAACCTTCAACTCCCGGCTTCCTGCGGCGGATTCACCACCCTGTCGTTCGAACCCGGCAGCAATACGGACGAGCAGGGCAAGGCGCTGAAGCCGGACACCTGGCAGAAGTACCGCTTCACCGCCGACTCGGTGATGCGGACCTCGCGCGCCGTGGCCGGTGTCCCGGCGGGCGGGGACGCCCCGCTGTCGCACTTCATCGCGGAGTGCGAGGGGGCGTACGGGGTGATCGCCAACATCGGCCGGCTCGGCGACGCCGTGAACGGCAAACTCAGCACCTACGTCGACAACATCACGGCCAAGGGCACCACCTGGGACTTCGCCGTCACCGGCAAGGCGACGGCCGCGCTCACCGTCCCCGAGGAGATCGAGGCGGGCGACGGCCCCCGTCCGGCCGACGCCTCCTACACCGATCCGGACGACGGGCCGCAGTACCCCGGCATCGGCACCCGCCTCACCCTCAAGGGACCGGCCGGTCTCCGGGCGGACCAGCTGACCGTCATGTCCGAAGGCGCCGAAGTCCCCCTGACCCAGGGGACGGACGGGAAGCTCACCGGCGAGCTGCGGACCAACCTCCGGGCGGGCGGCACGCTGGAGCCCGGCGGAAAGGCGGGCGCCGCGTTCACCCTCGCCGCCGCCGAGGGCGCGCCCACGGGCCCGCTCGATGTGACGACCGAACTGACCGTCACCCTCACCGGAGTCGACGGCCCGCAGCGCACCGGCGTCAGTGCGACGGACCGCACCCTGATCACCGCCGAGGACGTGGAGCCCAGCCCGTCGCCCAGCCCCACCCGCACCCACCACCCCAAGCCGACCCCGTCCGGCGGCGGCCACGGCAACGGCCACTGGGGCGGCGGCCACGGCAACGGGCACGGTAACGGGAACGGCGGCAGCAGCGGCGGTCACGGGAACGGCGGCAGCAGCAGCGGCGGCCACGGCAACGGCCCGATGCCCAACGGCCCGGTCGACGCGGGCGACGGTTCCACCGCCCTGACCGGCACCGGCTCCACCGGCCTCTCCGGTACGGGCCTGGCGGCCGGCGCGGCCGGGCTGCTGGCAGTGGCGGGCGCCGCTCTCGGCGGGCTCCGCACGGTCCGGCGCCGGCGCGGTTGAGCGCCCGCACCCAGCGGGAACGGCCCTCACGGCGGCCGTTCCCGCGCCTGCTCGCGGCGGCCGGGCTGATCCCGGCCGCCGCGGCGGCACTCGTCCTGTTCCTGGGCTCCCCCCTGACGGAGCCCCGCGCCTCCGACGCCCCCCGGTCCGGCGCCGCGTCCACGACGACGGCGCCCCTGCCCGCCCCCCGCCCCCTCCGCGTCGACATCCCCGCCCTCCACGTCAGCGCGCCCCTGGTGGACCTGACCCTGGACGACCGGGGCAAGCTCGGCGTACCCGACCCGGCGGAGCGCAATCTGGCCGGCTGGTACCGGGACGGGGTGACACCGGGCTCCCCCGGCACCGCCGTCGTGGTCGCCCACGTCGACACCCCGACCGGCCCGGCCGCCTTCGCCGGACTCGACACGCTGCGCCCCGGCGCGACGGTCGACGTGCGCCGGACGGACCGGACGGTCGCGGCCTTCCGCATCTACGCGATCGAGGAGTTCGAGAAGAGCGACTTCCCCAGCAGCCGCGTCTACGGACCGGCGAAGGACGCCCAGCTCCGCCTCCTCACCTGCGGCGGCGCCTACGACCCGGCCGCGGGCGGCTATCAGTCGAACGTGGTGGCCTTCGCCCGCCTGGTGGCGATTCACCCCCCGGAATCAACCCTTCCGGGCAAGAATGCCCCTCATGACTCTTGACTGGAAAGTCGTCATCGATGCCGCCGACCCACACGCCCAGGCGGGCTTCTGGTCGGCGGCACTCGGCTACGAGATCGAGGACAACAGCCCCTTGGTCGAACGCCTCCTGGGCCTCGGAGCCGTACCGGAGGCGATCACGACGACCGCGCACGGGCGCCGGGCCTGGCTCGACCTGGCAGCGGTGCGGCACCCGGACGACCCCCACGAGGAGGAGAGCGGGACGGGACTGGGGCGGCGGCTGCTGTTCCAGCGCGTACCGGAGCCCAAGACGGTGAAGAACCGCCTCCACCTCGACCTGCACGCCGGACCGGAGCGCCGGGACGCGGAAGTGGCCCGGCTGGAGAAGCTGGGCGCGAAGGTGCTCCGCAAGGTGGCGGAGCCGGGCGGGACGTGGACGGTGCTCAGCGACCCGGAGGGCAACGAGTTCTGCGTGCAGTGACCTATTCGCGGACCCGACGCGCATCCACCGATGCCCGCGCGTCACCGCTTTCCTCGCCCAGCCCCGCGAGCAGGCGCAGCCCGTCCTCCGCGGGGCTGCCGGGGGCCGCCGACAGCACCAGCAGCTCCATGCCGGAGTCGTCCGGCAGCGCGAAGTTCTCCTGGTGCAGTTCCAGCAGTCCGACCAGCGGGTGCCGGTACGCCTTGCGGCCATGGGTGCGGGCGCGCACGTCCGCGCGGGCCCAGAGGCGGCGGAAGCGCTCGCTGCCCATCGCCAGCTCGCCGATGAGCGAGGCCAGGCGGGGATCCTCGGGATATCTGCCGGCCGCCAGGCGCAGGTGCCCGACCGCGTCGAGCGTGCAGGTCTCCCAGTCCGCGTAGAGGCCGCGCTCGGTCTCCTCCAGGAAGAGATGCCGGGCGGTGTTCAGCCCCGGCACGGGCCGGCCGTAGAGGAGCCCGGCGAGACGGTTCCCCGCGAGCACGTCCAGGCGGTGGTCCATGATCAGCGCGGGTGCGTCGACGACCAGGTCGAGGACGCGCAGCACCTCCGGCCGCACCCGCCCTCCCGGCGCCTTCGCGCGTCGCCGCCGCTGCCGGGCGAGACGGTGAAGGTGCTCGCGCTCGGTCTCGTCGAGGCCGAGGACGCGGGCGAGCGCGTCGAGTACCTGCTCGGAGGGCTGGGTCGCCCGGCCCTGCTCCAGGCGTACGTAGTAGTCGACGCTGACTCCGGACAGGTGGGCGACCTCTTCGCGGCGCAGCCCCTCGACCCGGCGCCGGCTGTCGGTCGGGATGCCGACGTCCGCCGGGTCGACCCGGGAGCGCCGGGTCCGCAGGAAGCCCGCGAGATCGAGATCGTCCATTCCTCCAGTATCGCCGCGGTGCGGCCCGTGAGGGTGGCCCTGCCAGTCCCAGGAAGTCCGGTCCGACGGAAGAGGCGCCCCTGAACGCCGGGCGCCCGAGCGTCTTGAATCGAAGGCATCCGATACGCGAAACGCAGGAGCCCCCATGAAGACGCTGATCGTCCACGCCCACCCGGAGCCGAAGTCGCTCAACAGCTCGCTGAAGGACCTCGCGGTGTCCACCCTGGAAGCCGCCGGCCACGAGGTGCGGGTGAGTGATCTGTACGCGATGAACTGGAAGCCGGTCGTGGACGCCGCGGACTACGGCCCCGACGCCTCCAGCCCGCTGAGGGTCGCCCGGGACTCGGGCCGGGCCTTCGACGCCGGAACGCTCACCCCGGACGTCCGCGCCGAGCAGGAGAAGCTGCTGTGGGCCGACACGATCATCTTCCAGTTCCCGCTGTGGTGGTACTCGATGCCCGCGATCCTCAAGGGCTGGGTGGACCGGGTGTTCACCTTCCACTTCGCGTACGGCGTCGGGGAGCACAACGACACCAAGTACGGCGAGCGCTTCGGCGAGGGCACCCTCGTGGGCCGCAGGGCCCTGCTGTCGGTGACGGTCGGCGGCCAGGAGTCGCACTACGCCGCTCGCGGGATCAACGGCCCCATCGACGACCTGCTGTTCCCGATCCAGCACGGCATCCTCTACTACCCGGGCATCGAGGTGCTGCCCCCGTTCGTGCTCTACGGCACCGACCGGATGACCGACGCGGACTTCCCGGACGCCGCCAAGGCCTGGGAACAGCGTCTGCTCACCCTGGAGTCGACCGAGCCGATCTCTTTCCGGCGCCAGAACTTCGGTGACTACGAGATCCCGTCACTGCACCTGAAGGACGGCCTGGAGCCGGCGGGCCGCGCGGGATTCGGGCTGCACGTGCGCGGCTGATCCGTGCAACCACGTGTCACGAGAGTCGAATTCATGCCGGCCTGGCTCGTCACCGGAGGGCTCCCGCGTCAGCGATCCGCGCAGGCGCGGAAGGCGAGCCGCCCGAGCCCCGTCCCGGGCCGGTCCGGCCCGCGGAACTCCTCACCTCCCACGGAGATCCCGCCGTCGTGCTGCCGGCCGGTATGGCGGCCCGTCATGCCGTCCCCACCCGACTGGAGGACCTGGAGCTCGGAGCGGCCGTCGTGGTCGGTGTCCGTGACCCACACCGCGTACACGAACGCCTGGCTGCCTGTTCGGATGGTGCCGGTCCTGTCACCGCTCAGGTCGCGGGCGAGGGGCCCGTACCGCACCTCGTGCACGAGCATGTTGTCCCGCGTGCTGTCGCCGGCGTCGTGCTGGCTGTAGAAGAGAGCCAGATCGAGGTACCCGTCGCCGTCGAAGTCGCCGAAGGTCCCCCGTGTCACCATGTCCTCCTTCGGTGCGCCTCGCAGCTTCGGCCAGAACCCGCGGGCATCGCCCACACCGACCGTGGTGCGGTGGCCTTCCCCCCGGAAGACCACCGAACCGGCACCGTCGCGGTTCCGGTCGCGGATCTCGTCCAGGTGCCCGTCCGCATCCACGTCGGCGCGCAGGGTGGCGGTGTCGGATGCGCATACGGTCATGGGCGCATGGTCACCCGGCTGCGGCCCGGCGCCCAGAAGAGGCCACAATCCTCCGGCGATCACGACGAGACCGGCTCCGGCAGCCGTGAACCGACGCCGACGCGAGCGCCGCCGACGCTGCCTCAGCAACGAGATCTCTTCCCCTAGCGTGAGTTTCCTCGGAACACCGGACGGGGGCATGGCCGAACTCTAGGTCCTGCCCGGATTTCCCCGTCCCCGCCCGACGCACGGCACACTGCCGGTGCGTTTCCTCCCGGTACACACCCCGCCCTCTCCGGGCCGCCTCCCTGAACCGGACCATCGCCGCAGGTCAGGGCCGTACAGCGGGAATCGTAGATCTCTAGGCTTGCCCCATGCCTCTCCCGCCCGCACATGCCCTCGTCGCCACGGACCTGGACGGCACCCTGCTGCGCCGCGACGACACCGTGAGCCCCCGCACCCGCGCCGCGCTCGGCCTCGCCGCAGCCGCCGGAGCCCGGCACCTCGTGGTCACCGGGCGGCCGGTGCCGGGGGTACGGGCGTTGCTCGCGGCTCTGGACTACCGGGGGCTCGCGGTCTGCGGTCAGGGCACGCAGTTGTACGACGCCGGGGCGGGGCGCATCGTGCGCGCGGTCACCCTGGACCGGGAGTTGGCCGATGCCGCGCTCGGCAAGATAGAGGCGCAGGTGGGGCCCGTGTTCGCGGCGGTCGATCAGGACGGGGCCGAGGGCCGGACCCTGATCGAGCCCGGCTACCTGATGCCGCACCCCGCACTGCCGGCCCACCGGACCCTCCGACGGGCCGAGTTGTGGGCTGCCCCGGTCATCAAGGTGCTGATCCGGCACCCGGAACTGGACGACGACACACTGGCGGCCGCCGCCCACGCGGCCGTCGGCGACCTGGCCACCGTCACGCTGTCCGGTCCGGGGACGGTCGAGCTTCAGCCGTACGGGGTCGACAAGGGCGCCGGAATCGCGGCGGCCGCCGAGCACCTGGGCCTGGACCCCTCGACCGCGATCGCCTTCGGCGACATGCCCAACGACCTGCCGATGTTCCGTAGTTGCGGGTACGGCGTGGCGATGGCGAACGCCCACCCGCTCCTGCGGGCGGCGGCGGACGAGGTGACGCTGTCCCACGAGGAGGACGGGGTCGCGGTGGTCCTGGAGCGCGTCTTCGGCTGACGCCGGCGAGACGCCGATGGCGCCGCCCGTCAGCTCGCCCCGGCCCCCAGCGACCGCAGCACGTGCCCGACCAGGGACGCCACCGCCTCCGCGTCCTGCACGGGCCGGCGCAGGACATGGCGGTAGTAGAGCGGCCCGTACAGCATCTCCACCGCCAGCCGCAGGTCCGCGCCCGGCGGGATCTGGCCCTGTTCCTGTGCGCTGCGCAGCCGGGCGACGGCCGCTTCGACGCGGGGATCGATCAGCTGTGTGCGGACCGTTTCGGCCAACGCGTCGTCGTGGTGGAGCTCGGAGAGTATTCCGGCGTACGCGGGACCGAAGGGCGGCTCGGCGAGGAATCGCACCGCGGCCGTCACATGGGTGCGCAGGTCCGCGGCGATCTCGCCGGTGTCGGTGAACGGCGTGGCGACGACGAACGCCTCCGTGAACGCCTCCAGCAACACCGCACTCTTCGACGGCCACCAGCGGTAGATCGTCTTCTTGCTGACACCGGCCCGGGCCGCGATGGCCTCGACCGTGACGCGGCCGTACCCCTTCTCCGTGCACAGATCCAGGGCGGCCTCCAGCGTCGCCCTGCGGGAGCTCTCGCTCCGGCGCAGCGAACTCGGCGATGTGATCATTCGGTGAGCATAGGTCTGTTTGAGCCAATCCTTGTTGACAGTCCGTCGCCAAAAGTCGAACAATGCTCAGGCGGGAAACGGAACGTACCGTGTCGGCTCGTTCCTTACCTTTCGCACCGTTCGTGCCGTTCGTGCCGCGACGAGCCGATCGGGGGACGGCTCGCCGGCCGACGGTACGGTCACCGGAGCCGCTCCCGTCAGGCGGTGATGTCCTTCGCCGTGAACCTGGCCCAGGCCGCCGAGCCGAACACCGCCGCGTACAGCGCCTGCAGCTCCAGGTTCTTCAGCACGTCGTCCCAGTAGACGGGGGCGCGCATCAGGTCCGCGAAGGACAGCCAGTAGTGCGGGAAGAGATACGGGTGGATCCCGCTGAGCTGCGGAATGGTGTCCACGATCTGCACGGTGATCAGCACCCCGACCGTCGCCGCCATGGCCGCGATCCCGCTGTTGGTGAGGGTCGAGACGAAGAGTCCGAGTGCCGCGAAGCCGATCAGTGACGCCGCGACCGCCACCGCGACGAGCCCCGCTCTCAGCAGCCCCTCCCCGAAGCCGATCCGGGTCCCGGAGATCGTCGTGACCTCGCCGACGGGGAAGAGCAGCGCGCCCACGGCGAGTGCGGAGGCCGCCACGACGAGGGTCGCGACCAGGCAGAAGGCCAGGGTGGAGGCGTACTTGGCGAGCAGCAGCCGGGTCCGGCCGGCCGGCGCGACCAGGAGATAGCGCAGCGTTCCCGCGTTGGCCTCGCCCGCGATCGCGTCGCCCGCGATGACGCCCACCGCCATCGGGAGGAAGACCGGGAGGGTCGCCGCGAGGGAGGCGAAGACCAGGAAGAGGCCGTTGTTGGTCACCTGGGAGAGGAACGCGGGTCCTCCCCCGCCCCCGCCGGGACCGGTCGACGAACCGTCGGCCGTCTCGATGCGGACCGCGATCCCGATCAGTACGGGGACGGCCGCCAGCACGCCGAGCAGGGCCAGGGTGCGCCACCGGCGCAGGGTGGTGGTCAGTTCGGAGCGCAGGATGCCGAGCGTCCACAGCGGATTGCGCCGGGCCCGACCGGCCCGGACGGGTGCGAGTTCAGCCTGCGACATCGAATCCCTCTCCGGTGAGTGCGACGAAGGCGTCCTCCAGCGAGGCCCGCTCGACGCCGAAGGACCGGACCCGGACCCCGGCGCCGACCAGCGCGGCGTTCAGGTCGGCGAGCTCGACGGAGCCGTCCGGGGCGTCGGTGCGCACCCGGTCGCCGTCGAGGGTGATGCCGGTGATGCCGTGCTCCTTCAGGATGCGGGCGGCGTCGGCCGGGTCCGGCGTGGTGACGGCGAGCCGGCCGAGTGTGCCGGCGGCGAGGTCGGCGACGGGCCCCTGGGTGATCAGCCGGCCCCGGGCCATGACGGCGGCGTGGGTGCAGATCTGCTCGATCTCGTCGAGAAGGTGGGAGGAGAGGAAGACCGTGGTGCCCTCGGCGGCCAGCTCCCGGACCAGGGCGCGGATCTCCCGCATGCCCTGCGGGTCGAGGCCGTTGGTCGGTTCGTCCAGGACGAGCAGTCGGCGGGGCCGGAGCAGGGCGGCGGCCAGACCGAGGCGCTGCTTCATGCCCAGCGAGTACGCCCGGGCCTTCTTGCCGGCCGCCGCGGCAAGGCCGACCCGCTCCAGGGCGTGGCCGACGCGGGCGCCGCGGGTGCGCGGATCGGCGGTGGGGTCGGCCCGGTCGTAGCGCACGAGGTTGTCCCGGCCGCTCAGGAACCCGTACAGCGCGGGGCCTTCGATCAGCGCACCGACCTGGGGCAGCACGGTACGGGCGGCGCCCGGCATGGGGTGCCCCAGGACGCTCGCGGTGCCGGACGTCGGATCGATCAGGCCCATCAGCATCCGGATCGTGGTGGTCTTCCCGGAGCCGTTGGGCCCGAGGAAGCCGAAGACGCTGCCGCCCGGGACGGTGAGGTCGAGCCCGTCGACGGCGAGCTGGCCGCCCCGGTAGCGCTTGGTGAGCCCCTGCGTCTCGATCACGGGCGCGGTGTCGGCCCCTGTCATGTCTACTCCCCAGATCGCGCCCGCCCCGCCCCGCCGTACGGAGGCTACGGCGGGGCGGGGCGGTGCCGGTGCACGAGACTGCGAACGACGTGGTGTCAGCCGGCGTTGTTCGCCGCGTTCACCAGCGCGTCCTTGGTGACCGCGCCGACATAGACGCGGCCGTCGTCCGTCATCAGAGCGTTGACCAGGCGGGTCTTGAAGACCGTGCCCGAGCCGAACTTTCCGGTGACCTTGTCGCCGAGGGCGTCCAGGAACTGCTGCGCCTCGGCCGGTACGTCGCCCGACTCCGCCGACGGGAGGGCCGCCCCGCCGGGGGTCTTGATCTCGGCGATGGTGTTCCAGCCCTTGCCGATCACGTTCATGCCTTCGAGCGCGCTCAGGTCGCCCTTCGCCTTCTCGGCCTCGGCCTTCCCGTGTCCCTCGGCCTCGTCCGCCTCGGTCACCTCGGCGCCCTTGGGCGGGGTGAAGGAGAACGAGGACGCGTCGGGCTTGCCGAAGTCGACCGAGGTGAACCCGGCGTCGACCGCCGCCTTGCCGCCGCCGCTGGGCTGCAGGGTGAACTTGAGCGGTACGCCGTTCTCCGCGTCGACCGCGACGGTGATCGAGCCGATCGTGGAGCCGCTCTGCTCGGGCTTGATGACCAGCCGGTAGGCGTCACGCCCGGCGACCTGCGCGGTGCCGTCGACCGTGACGGACGTGGTGCCGTCGGCGGCCTTCAGCGCCTGCTCGGCCAGGGCCTTCGGAGTGGTGGGTACGCCGTCGGGGGCGGCCTGCTCCTTGCCCCGGCCGGCCTTGTCGTGTGCGTTCCCGGCGTTCTGTGCGTGGTAGACCGCGTTCGACTTGCTGTCGTACGCCCAGACCTGGTCCCCGTTGTGGATCAGGCTGTACTCGGAGGCCTTGTCCAGGATGGACACCCGCTGCTTGTCGGGGCCGTCGGCGGCCACCCGGAGGGTGTGCGTGCCGGATGCCAGCTCCGTCAGCTTGGTCTGCGGGTCGGCGCTCGCCGAGCCCTTGTCGCCCGCGCCGTCCGGCATGAAGGAGCCGGCCAGCCCGCCCAGCGACGGGATGCCGAGGTCGGTGCTGATCTTCACCGTGCCGGAGAGCTGCTGCGTGTCCGAGGCGGCGATCTTCTCGATGAGTTCCTGCGCGGTGATCTCCGGCAGATCGGGGTCTCCCGAGCTCGCGAGCGCCGGGACCAGACCGATCGTCGCGGCCGCCACCCCCGCCACCGCGAACGGGACGATGTAGCGCACCGCCTTCCGACGGCCTACGACGGCGCCCTTGGTGCCGGGCGCTGCCGTGCCGTTGGTGCCTGCGCTGTCGTTCGGTGCCATGTGTGCCCTACCTCCGTGGTCGGCGGCTTCCGTCCGGATGCACTCATCCACTCCGTGCCGCCATTCTCACCCGTTTTGGTCAGGAGTGGTTGTCCTCCATCTGACCAAATCGGGCGGCTGAAGGCGTCAGCCCGCGGGAGCAACTCCGCGTACCTCTCCGGGATGACACCGGGAGGCGGTTCCTGCACCAACCAGTAGGGGTTCAGGCGGAAGGCACTCAGCCCGCGCGGTGCACCACGGCGTCGCACATCTCTTCGAGGGCGTCCTTGGCGTAACACGAGGGCAGCGGCATGAGGGTGGCCCGCGCCTCCTGTGCGTACCGGACCGTGTCGCGTCGTGCCTGGTCGAGCGCCGGGTGGGCGCGCAGTCGGCGCAGCGCCTCGTCGAGCCGGCCCGGCTCGTTCAGATCACTGTCCAGCAGCTCGACGAGCTCCAGGTCGTCCGGCTTGCCGTCGGCCGCGGCCTGCGCCCTCAGGTGGAGAACGGGCAGGGTCGGAATGCCTTCGAGGAGGTCGGTGCCGGGGGTCTTGCCGGACTCGTGGGAGTCGGAAGCGATGTCGAGGACGTCGTCGGCGAGCTGGAAGGCGACGCCGAGGCGCTCGCCGTACTGGGTGAGGATGTCGGTCGCCGACTCGTCGGCGCCGGACATCATCGCGCCGAACCGGCAGGCGACGGCGATCAGCGAGCCGGTCTTGCCGCGCATCACGTCGAGGTAGTGCTCGACCGGGTCGCGCCCGTCACGCGGGCCCGCGGTCTCCAGGATCTGGCCGGTGACCAGGCGCTCGAACGCCTCCGCCTGGATGCGGACGGCCTCGGGGCCGAGGTCGGCCAGGATGTGCGACGCGCGCGCGAAGAGAAAATCGCCGGTCAGCACGGCCACCGAGTTGCCCCAGCGGGAATTGGCGCTGTCGACTCCGCGCCGCACGTCGGCCTCGTCCATCACGTCGTCGTGGTACAGCGTCGCGAGGTGCGTCAGCTCGACGACCACGGCGGCGGGCACCACGCCCGGGGCGTCCGCGTCACCGAACTGGGCGGCGAGCATCGCCAGCAGGGGCCGGAACCGCTTGCCGCCCGCGCGCACGAGGTGCTGTGCGGCCTCCGTGATGAAGGGCACCTCGCTCTTGGTGGCATCGAGCAGCCCCGACTCGACAGCAGCCAAACCGGCCTGGACACCGGCCTCAAGAGCCTGGTCCCGCACGCTCAGTCCGAACGGCCCGACGACGGTCACGAGGGGATCTCCTGTCTGCTGACGATCACACGGAATGTCGATGTGTCGCTGTCATCACTCAAGTCAGCGTATCCGGTCCCCTTTGGATCACCGTGGGCGCCTTCCCGCCACCGCCGGTATGTTCGGGATCAGCTCATACGATCAGGAGTTGTCCCTTTGTCCCACACAGCCGCAGACACCGAGCCCACCCAGCCACCGCCGGGCGACGACCATGCCTTCTTCGGCCAGCCACGGGGCCTGATGACCCTGTCCGGCCTGGAGGTCTGGGAGCGGTTCTCGTTCCTCGGCATGCAGGCCATCCTGGTCCTCTACTTCGCCGACACCGTCGCCAACGGCGGCATGGGGATGGAGGCCGGCACCGCCGCGTCCGTCTCCGCCGCCTACGGCACCCTCGTCTACCTGGTCTCCGTGGCCGGCGGCTGGCTGGCCGACCGCATCCTCGGCTCGTACCGCGCCGTCCTGTACGGCGGCATCCTCATCGCCTTCGGGCACTACTCCATGGCGGTGCCCACCGACACCATGACCTGGGTCGGCCTGGGCCTGATCAGCGCCGGAACGGGCCTGCTCAAGCCCAATGTCGCCACCATGGTCGGCAAGCTCTACCGCACCGACGACGAGCGCCGCGACGCCGGCTTCGCCCTGTACTACATGGGCATCAACATCGGCGCCTTCCTCGGCCCGCTGATCACCGGCTGGCTCGGTGACCACGCGAGCTGGCACTGGGGCTTCTCGGCCGCCGCCTTCGGTATGACGCTCGGCCTGATCCAGTACGTACTGGGCCGCCGTCACCTGGCCGGGCGTAAGAACGCCGCCGAGTTCCCGCTGGCCCCCGGCCCCATGCGCCGGGCGATCCGGCTCATGGTCGTCGGCGTGCTCGTCGTCGCCGCGCTGGCCACCGCGCTGGCCCTGGCGGGCTGGCTCACCATGGACCGCTTCGTCGACCTGCTCACGATCGTGTCCGTGATCGCGCCGGTCGTGTACTTCGTGGTGATGTTCAGGAGTCCCCGGGTCACCTCGGAGGAGCGCGGCAGGCTGCGCCCCTACGTGGTGCTGTTCCTGGCCTCCGTCGTCTTCAACTTCATCCTCTTCCAGGCGTACTCGACGATGATGCTGCTCGCGTCGACCAACGCCCGCACGGAGATCTTCGGCTTCCACTTCCCGGCCAGCTGGTACGCCTCCGCGCTCGGCGCCTTCGAGGTGGCACTCGCTCCGGTGGTCGCGGCCGTCTGGGCGAAGATGGGGCCCCGCCAGCCGCACGCGTCCAACAAGATCGCGTTCGGGGTGATCCTCGGCGGGCTCTCGTTCCTGCTGATGGTCCTGCCCACCTCCGGGCACGCCGACGACACCTACAAGATGGCCGCCTGGTGGATCGTCGGCTCGTACCTGCTGCTCGGGCTCGGCGACATCCTGCTGGAGACCTCCGGCATGTCCGCCACCACGAAGCTCGCCCCGAAGGCGTTCGCCAGCCAGACGATGGCGCTCTGGTTCCTCTCGCTGGCCCTCGCCAACGGCATCCAGGCCCAGATCGTGAAGCTGTACGGCGAGGTCTCCAACCCCGCCTACTTCGGTGTCAATGGCGCTATCGCGGTGGTGGCCGGTGTGGCCGTCATCGCCGCCGCACCCTGGCTCAAGCGCACCATGCACCCCGTCCACTGAGGTACCCCCATGCACATCCAGACCTCCTTCCCGTACGAGACCACCCGCGAGGACATCTACATCCCGCTCCCGGACGGCACCCAGCTGTACGCCCGGATCTGGCGGCCGGTGACGGACGAACCCGTCCCGGCGCTGCTGGAGTACCTGCCGTACCGGCTGAGCGACTGGACCGCGCCGCGCGACTGGCAACGCCACCCCTGGTACGCCGGGCACGGCTACGCCTCGGTCCGGGTCGACGTCCGCGGCCACGGCAACAGCGAGGGGATGCCGGGCGACGAGTACGACGCGACGGAGCTCGCCGACGGAGTGGCCGTCATCCACTGGCTGGCCCAGCAGGAGTGGTGCTCGGGCCGGGTCGGCATGTTCGGCATCTCGTGGGGCGGCTTCAACTCGCTCCAGATCGCCGCGCTCGCCCCCGAGCCGCTGAAGGCGATCGTCACCGTCTGCTCGGCCGACGACCGCTACGACAACGACGTCCACTACATGGGCGGCTCGGTCCTCGCCGTGGACATGCACGCCTGGGCGGCGACCATGCTCGCCTTCGTCTGCCGGCCGCCCGACCCGGCGGACGTCGGCGACGACTGGCGGCAGATGTGGCTGGACCGGCTCGAAGCCGTGGACCCCTTCATCCACACCTGGCTGGCCCACCAGACACGCGACGACTACTGGAAGCACGGCAGCGTCTGCGAGGACTACTCCGCCATCAAGGCGAACGTCCTCGCGGTCGGCGGCTGGCACGACCCGTACCGCGACACCGTGCTCCGGCTCGTCGAGCACCTGGACCCGGCGAAGGTCCGCGGGCTGATCGGGCCCTGGTCGCACCAGTACCCCGACCGCGGGCTGCCGCCCGGTCCCGGCATCGGCTTCCTCCAGGAGACGCTGCGCTGGTGGGACCAGCATCTGAAGGACCACGACACCGGCGTCATGAAGGAGCCGCTGCTGCGGTCCTGGATCAGCGAGTCGCACCGGCCGGCCACGGTGTACGAGACGCTGCCCGGCCGCTGGGTCGGGGACACCAGCTGGCCCTCGGAGAACGTGGCGCCGGTCGCGTACGCCCTCCAGGGCGGGCCGCAGATCGTCGACTCGCCGCAGCAGACCGGGCTGGACGCCGGGCGGTTCTTCCCGTTCGGCAACGACGCCGACCTGCCGCCCGACCAGCGTGACGAGGACGCCAAGTCGGTGTGCTTCGAGTTCCCCGTCGAGGGCGCCCCGATCGAGATCCTGGGCCGCCCCCGGGTGAAGCTGCGGATCCGGATGGACGTGCCGCGCGGCCAGGCCATCGCCCGGCTCTGCGATGTCGCCCCCGACGGCTCCTCCACCCTCGTCACCCGCGGCGTCCTCAACCTCGCCGCCCGCGACGGCCGGGACCGCACCGAGGACTGGCCCCTCGGCGAGACCGAGGACGTCACCTTCGACCTGAACGGCATCGGGCACACCTTCCCGCCCGGCCACCGGATCAGGCTCGCGGTCTCCTCCTCGTACTGGCCCTGGATCTGGCCGCAGGCAGGCTCGGCGGGCTTCACCCTGGACGCCGACGGCAGCTTCGTCGAACTCCCGGTGCGCCGGCACACCGAGGACCCCTCGATCCGCTTCGAGGAGCCCGAGCAGTCGGAGCCGCTCGGCGTCGTCTTCCCCGTCACGCTCGACGAGCAGCGCCCCGAGCGGCTGGTCGTGCGCGATGTCGCCAAGGGCGAGTGGCGGATGGAGGTCGACCCGCGTTACGGCGGCACCCGGGTCTATCCGGACGGCCTGGAGTTCACCGAGGACGCGGTGGAGACGTACACGATCCAGGAGAGCGACCCGCTCTCCGCGCGCACCCGATCCGACTGGACGGTCCGGCTGCACCGGCCGGAGATGGCCTGGGACGTGCTGGTCGAGACGCATTCCGAGATCTCCGCCGACGCCGACGACTTCATCACCTCCAACGAGGTCGTCTGCAAGGAGGGCGACGAGGTCGTCTTCCACCGGACCTGGGAGAAGCGGATTCCGCGCACAGCGGGGTGAACCCCACCGCCGTGTCCCCGTGTTCACGGGGACACGGCGGAATTTTCCGGGCATTGGGGATGATTGAGGCACTGCCGCCGGGGGATGTCCCCCACGTAACGTGTCCCCCACAGCGACCTGGAAAGCGAGGCAGCAACAGATGCCCGAGCAGAGCAGCCCGCTCGAACTGGCCGAGGGCGATCCCTTCGGCCCGCACAACCTTCCGTACGGTGTCTTCTCCACCACCGACCGGCCCGACGAGCGGCGGGTCGGCGTCCGCATCGGCAACCACGTGCTGGACGCCGGGGCGGCCGCGCACGCGCTGGGTTCGCCCTACGCGCAACTGCTGGCCCAGCCCGACCTGATGCCCCTGCTCGCGGCCGGCCGCACCGCCTGGAGCGATGTGCGCCGGGCCCTGACCGCGTGGGTGACGGTGCCGGCCCACCGCGCGGACATCGAACCGTTGCTGCATCCCGTCGAGTCGGTGACCCTCCACCTGCCCTACCGGGTCGCGGACTACGTGGACTTCTACGCCAGCGAGCACCACGCCACCAACGTCGGCCGCATCTTCCGCCCCGACGGCGACGCCCTCACCCCCAACTGGAAGCACCTGCCGATCGGCTACCACGGCCGCGCGGGCACCGTCGTGGTCTCGGATACGGACGTGGTGCGCCCGTCGGGACAGCGCAAGGCCCCCGCCGACCCGGCTCCCGTCTTCGGCCCGTCCGTCAAGCTGGACATCGAGGCCGAGGTCGGCTTCGTCGTCGGCGTCGGCTCGGAGCAGGGCCGGCCGGTACCGCTGGCCGACTTCCGCGAGCACGTCTTCGGCCTGTCGCTGCTCAACGACTGGTCGGCGCGGGACATCCAGGCCTGGGAGTACGTCCCGCTGGGCCCCTTCCTCGGCAAGTCCTTCGCCACCTCCGTGTCGGCGTGGGTGACACCGCTGGAGGCCCTGGACGCCGCCCGGACCGCCCCGCCCGCCCGCGACTTCCCGCTGCTGCCCTACCTCGACGACGCGGACGACGAGGAGCCCGGCGGCTTCGACCTCCGGCTCTCCGTCGCGATCAACGGCCAGGTGGTCTCCGAGCCGCCGTTCACCACCATGTACTGGACGGCCGCCCAGCAGCTGGCGCAGATGACGGTCAACGGCGCCTCGCTGCGCAGCGGTGACCTGTACGGCTCCGGCACCATCAGCGGCGCCCAGCCGGCCCAGCGGGGCTCCCTGCTCGAACTCACGTGGAACGGGCGCGATCCGCTCGAACTCCCGGAGGGCAAGCGAACGTTCCTGGAGGACGGCGACACGGTGACCATCACCGCCTGGGCCCCCGGCCCGGACGGCACCCGCGTCGGTCTCGGCGAGGTGACCGGACGGATCGTACCGGCACCATGACCCAGCCTCCCGGCCCCGGACCGACGCTGCCCGAGGAACTGCTGCTGCTCGCGCTGGACCCGCAGCGCGGCAAGCCGTACTGCCGCAACCGTTTCCTGGAGTACGCGCTGGCCGGGGCGGCCCTCGCGGAGCTGGAGCTGCAGGGGCGGATCGCCGGACAACGCGGCGAGATCCAGGTGGTCGACCCGCTGGAGCCGCCGGACCCGCTCCTGGCCGCGCTGATGCCGAGCCTGCCCGCGCCGGGCAAGGGCGGGCGCGGTTCGGGGGCCTCGGCCAGGAGCTGGGTCCGGCGCGCCGCACGGCAGGTCGGGGGCATGTATCTGGAGTCCCTGGTGCGGCAGGGCATCCTGCTCCGGGAGACCCGCCGCCTCCTCGGTCTGGTGCCGTACCACCGCCACCCGGTGGCGGCGGAGGATGTGGCCGAGCAGGCCCGTTGGCGCTACACCGCCGCTGAGCAGGAGGGCTTCCCCGACCCCCGCAGCCGGGCGCTCGCCGCGCTCGTCGCGGCCGCCGGCCTGACCCGCCACGCCGGCGACGGCCGCGCCGACCGGGGTGCGATGCGCCGCCTGATCCGGGAAAGCTGGCCTGCCCTCGCGGTGCAGCGCAACATCCGCCGGGACCGGGCGAACCAGGCGGGGAACTAGGAGCTCCCCGTACGGCCCCCGGGTGGCAGATCTTGCCCCGGTCAGAGGCGTCACCGCAGGTCACAGCCGTTCCATCACGGCCCCCAAGTGGCGCAACACTGCGGCAACACCATCTCCCCCACGGCGTCGGTATGGTCCACCGCATGCCAGCCGAACGCATCCGTGAGCACACCGTGCCCGTCGCCGCCGCCCGCCGGCGCCGGCTGCGCGCGGACGGTGCCCGGCTCCTCGCCGACCTGCTGCGCCACCAGGTGCGCACGGGTGCGTTCCCCGGTGGCGTCCTGCCGTACGAGGACACCATCGGCACCGACTACCGCGTCTCGCGCAACACCGTCCGCCAGGCCCTCGATCTGCTGCGCGGCGAGGGGATCGTCGAACGGCAGCCGGGCGTCGGCACCGTCGTCGTCGGCGAGAAGTACCCGCACGCCGTGGACCGGCTCCAGGGACTCGCCGAGACCCTGCACGAACACGGCCGGGTCACCAACGAGGTCCGTACCGTCGGACCGGTCCCCGCACCCGCCCCCGTCGCCCGGCGGCTCGGCGTCGACGAGCACACCGACGTGCTCTACATCGAGCGCCGCCGGCTGCTGAACGGGCTGCCGCTCTCCCTCGACCTCACCTATGTCCCGATGGACCTCGGCGCCGGGCTGCTCGGCTCCGATCTGGAGAACACCGACGTGTTCCGGCTGCTGGAGTCACTGACCGGGCAGCCGCTGGGCAGCGCCGACATCACCCTGGAGGCCGTCAACGCCGACGCGCACTCCGCCGCCGTCCTGGAGACCCCGCGCGGCTCCGCCGTCCTGATGCTGGAGCGCCTCACCCATCTCGCCGACGGACGCCCCGTCGACCTGGAGTTCATCCGGTTCCGCGGCGACCGCATCAGCATGAACGGCGTGCTGCACCGGACCGGCTGACCCGGCCTTCGCCTCCCTACCGCCCGTCCGAACACCCCTTCCCTGGAGCCCCGCCATGCCTCTGGCGCCCCAGCGGGCCGACGTGCCCGTGACCATCGACGAGTCGAAGTGCATCGACGGCTGCACCCTCTGCGTCGACATGTGCCCGCTCGACTCCCTCGCCATCCACCCGGACAACGGCAAGGCCTACATGCACGTCGACGAGTGCTGGTACTGCGGCCCCTGCGCGGCCAGGTGCCCCACCGGAGCGGTGACCGTCAACATGCCCTACCTCCTGCGCTGAAAGGCCCGACTCCCATGCGAAGCAAGGCATTCGGCGCGCTGTCCGGCGCCGCGCTGCTCGTGATGCTCACCGCGGGCTGCGGCGGCGGGGCGAGCGCGGACGACAGCGGCACGGTCACGGTGACCGTCGGCTACCAGTCACGGACCATCAACACGGTCACCGCCGGCACCCTGCTGCGCTCCCTCGGCTACTTCGAGGACGAACTGCGCAGCCGCGGTGAGCGGGACGGCGTCACGTACGAGGTGAAGTGGCAGGACTACGCCACCGGCGCACCGATCACCGCGCAGATGACCGCCGGAAAGATCGACATCGGTTCCATGGGCGACTTCCCCCTGCTCATCAACGCGGCCCGCGGCAAGCAGCTCGACCGCCCCACCCGGCTCGTCTCGGTCACCGGCTACAACCTGGCCGGCGGCCTCAACACGGTGGTCACCGGACCGGATTCGAAGCTGGACTCGCTCACCGACCTGCGCGGCAAGAAGGTATCCACCAGCGTCGGATCGGCAGCGGACGGCACCCTCGTCCGCGCGCTCCAGCAGGCCGGGCTCGACCCGGAGAAGGACATCCGCAAGCTCAACCAGCAGCCCGCGGTGGGCGCTTCGGCGCTCCAGGCCGGCAGCGCCGACGCCCTCTCGCAGTTCGTCGCCTGGCCCGGACTGCTCGCCTTCCAGGGGCGGGCGAAGGCACTGTACGACGGCGCCGAGCTGAAGCTGCCGACCTTCCACGGGGTCACGGTCCGCCAGGACTTCGCCACGAAGCGGTCCGCCGTGGTGGAGGACTTCCTGCGCGCCCAGGGCCGGGCGACCGACTATCTGCACGAGCACCCGGTGGCGGCGTCCGAGTCGGTCGCGAAGGCGACCGGGCTGCCCGCCGAGGTCGTCCACCTCTACAACGGCGCCCAGGGCATCGCCACCTTCGACACCACGCTGAAGCCCGCCCTGATCGCGGCGCTGAAGAAGGACGTCCCGGTGCTGCGCTCGGCGAAGCTCGTCGGTGACGTGGATGTGGACGCGTTCGTCGACGACAGCTATGTGAAGCGGGTGTACGGCTCCGGCTACGCGAAGGCCCTCGCCGCCGGCCCGCCCGCACGTCGCGGCGGCGAGGTCTGGCCGAAGGGGAAGGACACCACGACGTCGTACGCCACCTCCGCCGAACTACTGCGGTACGTGGCCGCGCACCGCGACGCGGTCCGGGTGGCGTACGTCCCCGACGCGTCCACCGGCACGCTCTGGTTCGCGGACCGGGCGGTGTGGGTCGCAGACGGGGACGCGCTGCGGCCCTACGTCACCGAGTCCGCGGCCCACGCCGATGTGCGGGCCCACGCCGGCGCCCGCACGGTCCCGTACGCCACCGCGCTGAGCCTGGCCCGGGGCGTGTCATGAGCGGCGGCCGGTGGTCCCTCGTCCGACGCGCGCTCTCGCTGGTCGCGGCACTCGGTCTGTGGCAGGCACTGACCTCCTACGACATCAACCTGTGGCTGCGCTTCGAACAGTTCCCGACGGTCACGGAGGTGGCCCGCGCCTACGCGGACCGGATCACGGGCGACGCGTACTGGCAGGACCTCACCGACAGCCTGACCAGGATCGTCACCGGTTTCGCGCTGGCCGCCGTCCTCGGGGTCACCGTCGGCACAGCCATCGCCCGC
This sequence comes from Streptomyces sp. NBC_00464, assembly GCF_036013915.1. Lineage (NCBI taxonomy): Bacteria > Bacillati > Actinomycetota > Actinomycetes > Kitasatosporales > Streptomycetaceae > Streptomyces > Streptomyces sp. NBC_00464. Next base: position 2,936,075 of record NZ_CP107899.1, read on the forward strand.
TCGCGGCTCGCCGCCGATCTGCTCGGCCCGGTCCTCGAAGTGCTGCGCCCGGTCCCGGCGATCGCGCTCGTCCCGGTCGCGATCCTGCTCTTCCCCAGCAACGAGCAGGGCATCGTCTTCATCACCTGCACCGCGGCGTTCTTCCCGGTCATGGTCTCCACCCGGCACGCGGTGCGGGCACTGACGCCGGTGTGGGAGGAGGCCGTCCTGACGATGGGCGGCGGACGGTGGCGGATCCTGTGGTCCGTCGTGCTGCCCGGCGCGCTCCCCGGCATCCTCGGCGGGCTGTCCGTCGGCATCGGGGTGTCGTGGATCTGCGTCATCTCGGCCGAGATGATCTCCGGCGAGTACGGGGTCGGCTACCGCACCTGGCAGGACTACACCGTCGTCGACTATCCGGGCGTCTTCGTCGGCATGGCCACCATCGGGCTGCTCGGCTGGCTGACCTCGACGGCCGTGGAGCTGCTCGGCCGCAGGCTGACCCGTTGGCTGCCGCGCACGGAGAACCGCCCGGTGGCTCCCGCACGCCGCCGGCCCGCCCCGGCGGCGACCGCCGTCCCCTCGGTCCGTACAGCACAGGAACGGGTGCGTTCATGAGCACGAACCTCCACGGTGTCCGGCTCACCCTGCGCGACGCCACGCTCGGCCGGGCCGGGGTGCCCGTCCTGGACGGGGTCGACCTCGACGTCGTACCCGGCGAGGTCCTCACCGTCGTCGGCCCGTCCGGCTGCGGGAAGTCGACGCTGCTGCGCACCCTGGCCGGGCTGCTGCCGGCGCTCGGCGGCGAGGTGAGCCAGGACGGCGAACCCGTCACCGCGCCCCGTGCCGAACGGGCCCTCGTCTTCCAGGACGACGCGCTGCTCCCCTGGCGCACGGTCCGCGCCAACGTCGAACTGCCCCTCGCCATCCAGGGGATGGGGCGCGCCGAACGACGGGAGCGCGCCGAGGACTGGCTGGCCCGGGTCGGCCTCGCCGAGCACGCCGCCAAGCTCCCGCACCGGCTCTCCGGCGGTCAGCGCCAGCGCGTCCAGCTGGCCCGTGCCCTGGCGGCCGGGCCCCGCGCGGTCCTGATGGACGAGCCGTTCGGCGCGCTCGACGCCCAGACCAGGGCCGGGATGCAGCAGCTGCTCGTCGAGGTACTGCGGGGCAGCGGCGCCACGGTCGTCTTCGTCACGCACGACGTGGACGAGGCGCTGTTCCTCGGCGATCGCCTCGCGCTGCTCCCGACGGGCCGGGTGCTGCCCGTGCCCCGTCCGCGCGAACGCGCCGCCCACGCCGATCCGGCGACGGTCGCGCTGCGCCGCGAGGTCCTGGAATCCCTCACTCCTTGAACTTCCTTCTCCTGAAAGGCCCTCCCGTGCAGATCCCCGCCCTCGCCGACGCCGAGGAACTCTCCTGCGACGTGCTGGTGGTCGGCGGCGGTACGGCCGGCACGATGGCGGCCCTCACCGCCGCCGAGCACGGCGCCTCGGTCCTCCTGCTGGAGAAGGCGCACGTCCGGCACTCCGGCGCGCTCGCCATGGGCATGGACGGAGTGAACAACGCCGTGATCCCGGGCCGCGCCGAGCCCGACGACTACGTCGCCGAGATCACCCGCGCCAACGACGGCATCGTCGACCAGTCCACCGTCCGGCAGACCGCGACGCGTGGCTTCGCGATGGTGCGCCGGCTGGAGTCGTACGGGGTGAAGTTCGAGAAGGACGAGCACGGCGAGTACGCGGTCCGCCAGGTCCACCGCTCCGGCTCGTACGTGCTGCCGATGCCCGAGGGCAAGGACGTGAAGAAGGTCCTCTACCGGCAGCTGCGCCGCCGCGAGATGCGCGAGCGCATCCGCATCGAGAACCGCGTCATGCCGGTGCGCATCCTCACCGGCGACGACGGCCGGGCCATCGGCGCGGCCGGCTTCAACACCCGCACGGGACAGTTCGTCACGGTCCGGGCGGGCGCAGTCATCCTCGCCACGGGTGCCTGCGGACGACTCGGCCTGCCGGCCTCCGGCTACCTCTACGGTACGTACGAGAACCCCACCAACGCCGGTGACGGCTACGCCATGGCGTACCACGCGGGCGCCGAACTGACCGGCATCGAGTGCTTCCAGATCAATCCGCTGATCAAGGACTACAACGGCCCGGCCTGCGCCTACGTCGCCAACCCCTTCGGCGGCTATCAGGTCAACCGGCACGGCGAACGCTTCGTGGACTCCGACTACTGGTCGGGCCAGATGATGGCGGAGTTCGCGGCGGAGGTAGCCTCCGACCGGGGACCGGTCTACCTGAAACTGAGCCATCTGCCGGAGGAGTCCGTCAGCGCGCTGGAGACGATCCTCCACTCCACCGAGCGGCCGACCCGCGGCACGTTCCACGCGGGACGCGGCCACGACTACCGCACCCACGACATCGAGATGCACATCTCCGAGATCGGACTGTGCGGCGGCCATTCAGCCTCCGGCGTCCGCGTCGACGACCACGCCCGCACCACGGTGGACCGCCTCTACGCGGCCGGCGACCTCGCCTGCGTACCGCACAACTACATGATCGGCGCGTTCGTCTTCGGCGATCTGGCGGGCGAGGACGCGGCCCGGTTCACCGCGTACGAGGGCGAGTTGCCGGCCGACCAGCTCGACGCGGCCCACGAGCTGGTCTACCGGCCGCTGCGCAACCCGGACGGGCCTCCGCAGCCGCAGGTCGAGTACAAGCTGCGCCGCTTCGTGAACGACTACGTGGCCCCGCCCAAGTCCGGTGCCCGGCTCTCGATCGCCCTGGAGTCGTTCGAGCGGATGCGGACGGACCTCGCGGAGATGGGCGCGAAGACCCCGCACGAGCTGATGCGGTGCGCGGAGGTGTCGTTCATCCGGGACTGCGCGGAGATGGCGGCCCGCTCCTCGCTCGCCCGTACGGAGTCCCGCTGGGGCCTCTACCACGAGCGCACGGACCATCCGGAGCGGGACGACGCGGACTGGTTCCACCACCTGGACCTGTACAAGTCGGCTTCGGGCGCGATGGAGTTCACGGCCCGGCCGGTGGCGCCGTACCTGGTTCCGGTGGAGGGCTTCGCCCCGGCCGGCGGGCCGGTACGGCGGATCGGCGAGGTGGAGCCGGAGGGGGTGGGGACTGCGGGTGCGCGGGACGCGGCGCCGGTGTCCACGTCCGCCCGTACGCGCGCGCCGGAGGCCCCCGGGCCGGTCCCTTCCACCTCCCCGCGCATTCTGGAGCTGCTGGCCCTGAACGAGGACGAGCCGGAACTGGCGACCCTCACCCCCTACCTGGCCGACCCCGACCCGGCCGTCCGCCGCGCCGCCGTCGCCGCGCTCACGGAGTCCACCCCGACGGGCGCGGGCCCCGCCCTGGCGGCCGCGCTCGCCGACCCGGCCGCCCCCGTCCGCACGGCCGTCGCCGCGTCCCTGCGGGAACTGGTCGAGGTGCTGGAACCCTCGCCCGCCCTGCGCACGCCCCTGGTCACCGCGCTCTCCTCGGCCGACCCGGTGGTCCGCGCCGCCGCCCTGGACACGCTGCGGGCGCTGCGGCTCGGCGATGCGGAGCTGTACGGCGCCACGCTCACCGACCCGGATCTCGATGTACGGGTCGAGACCGTCCGGGCCCTGGTGTCCGTGGACGCGGTGGAGGGGCTGGCCCTGGCCGCCGCCGACCCGGCCCGCGAGGTGCGGGTGGCGGTGGCGAAGGGGCTGGCCGCTGTCCGCTCCCCCGCCCCGGATCCGCTGGCTCCGCTGCTGGACGACCCGGACGCGCTGGTGCGGGCGGCGGCTCTGGCCGCGCTTGCGGGGACGGGGTGCCCGGCGGCGTACGCCGAGCGGGCGGTGGCCGCGCTGACGGACCCGGCCTGGCGGGTACGCGCGGGCGCGGCGACGGCACTGTCCTCGGCGGATCCGGAGGAGGCGACCGGCCCGCTGGCCGGTGCGCTGGCCGACCCGAACGCCGATGTGCGCAAGGCGGCGGTGCTGGCGCTGCTGCGTCACCCGGGGCACGCGGCGGCGCGGGAGGCCCTGGCGGGGGCGGTGGCGGACCCGGACGCGGATGTGCGGGCCTATGCGGGGAGAGGGATGGCGGTCAACGGCGCGTGACTCGTTCACACGTTCAGGCAGGCCCGTGCCGGTTCTGTGCGGATACGCTGGACGGACCCGCCAGACTCCGGCTTATGGGAGCACTGATGAGCGTCGAACCCGAGGCCCCCGAGCCGCGGTGGGCGGTTCCGCCCGTGGGCGGCTGGACCGCCGATGACCTGGACACACTCCCGAATCTGCCTCCGCACACGGAGCTGATCGACGGGAGCTTGGTTTTCGTGGGTCCGCAGACCGTTTTCCACGAGCGGGCGATCGACTACCTGAAATGGCAGTTGCAGTCGCTGGCACCGCTCGATCTGGAGGTCTTCCGGGAATTCACCATCGACGTCGACTTCCAGAACCGGCCCGAACCCGATGTGGTCGTCGTCCGCGGCGACGCGGTCGAGAGTCTGCGGCAGACCCGGTTCCCCGCGAGCAGCGTGCTGCTCGCGATCGAGGTCGTGTCCGACGAGTCCGTCACCCGCGACCGGGAGACCAAGCCCGTGAAGTACGCGCGGGCGAGGATCCCGCACTACTGGCGGGTGGAGAACCAGGACGGCCGTGCGGTCGTCTACGTCTTCGAACTGGAGCCGGCGACCGGGGCCTACACCTCCACCGGGATCTTCCACGACCGGATGAAGGTCTCCGCGCCCTTCCCCGTCGATCTCGACCTCACCGCGATCGTCTCGCGCCGCCGGGCGGCGGACCCGCAGTAGATCCGCCGCACCCCCTCCCTCCGCCTCAGTCGAACTCCGGCGGCTCCTCGTCCCAGCCGAACTCCGGGTCGGGGGCCGCTGACGCGGCCGGGGTGGCGGGAGCAGAGGGCCGGGGCGCCTCCGCCGGTGCCGCGGGTTCCGCCTCGTCCGGGAGCCCCGAGAGCCCTGCCAGGACCTCCAGCACCCCCTCCCCGTACGTCGCCAGCTTCTTCTCGCCCAGGCCGCTGATCCCGCCCAGCTCGCCGAGCGACGACGGGCGCAGGGTCGCGATCTCGCGCAGCGTCGCGTCGTGGAAGATCACATACGCCGGGAGGCCCAGCTCCTTCGCCTGGGCGCCGCGCCAGGCGCGCAGCGCCTCGAAGACCGGGACCGCCGCCTCCGGGAGGTCGGCGGCCGCCGCCTTGCCCTTCCGCTCGCCCTTCGACGCGGAGGAGCGGGACGACGTGGCCTGCTTCGCCTCCTTGCGCAGCAGCACCTCGCGCTCGCGGCCGAGCACGGTGCCGCTCTCTTCCGTGAGCACCAGCGTGCCGTACTCGCCCTCGACGGCGATCAGGCCCTGGGCCAGCAACTGCCGGACCACGCCCCGCCATTCCGCCTCGGCCAGCTCCTCGCCGATGCCGAAGACCGAGAGCTGGTCGTGGTCGAACTGGATGACCTTCGCGGTCTTGCGGCCGAGCAGGATGTCGATGATCTGGCCGGCGCCGAACTTCTGTCCGCGCTCCCGCTTCAGCCGCACCACCGTGGACAGCAGCTTCTGGGAGACCACGGTGCCGTCCCAGGTCTCGGGCGGGGCCAGGCAGGTGTCGCAGTTGCCGCAGGAAGCTGTGGTGGGGTCCTGGCCGAAGTACTTCAGCAGCTGGGCCCGGCGGCACTGCACGGTCTCGCACAGGGCCAGCATCGAGTCCAGGTGCGCGGCGGCCCGGCGGCGGAACGCCTCGTCGCCCTCGCCGCCCTGGATGAGCTTGCGCTGCTGGACGACGTCCTGGAGTCCGTACGCCATCCAGGCCGTGGACGGGGCGCCGTCACGGCCGGCCCGGCCGGTCTCCTGGTAGTAGCCCTCGACCGACTTCGGCAGGTCCAGGTGGGCGACGAAGCGCACGTCCGGCTTGTCGATACCCATGCCGAACGCGATCGTCGCGACGACGACCAGGCCCTCCTCGCGCAGGAAGCGGGACTGGTGGACCGCGCGGGTGCCGGCGTCCAGACCCGCGTGGTACGGCACGGCCTCGATGCCGTTGCGGCAGAGGTACTCGGCGGTCTTCTCCGTGGAGTTGCGCGAGAGGCAGTAGACGATGCCCGCGTCCCCCTCGTGCTCCTCCTTGAGGAAGGACAGCAGCTGCTTCTTCGGGTCGGCCTTGGGCACGATGCGGTACTGGATGTTGGGACGGTCGAAGCCGGCCACGAAGTGCTTGGCGTCGGGCATGCCCAGGCGCTGGGTGATCTCCCGGTGCGTGGCCTCGGTCGCCGTCGCCGTGAGCGCGATGCGCGGGACGTCGGGCCAGCGCTCGCCCAGCACGGACAGGGCCAGGTAGTCGGGCCGGAAGTCGTGGCCCCACTGGGCGACACAGTGCGCCTCGTCGATCGCGAAGACGGAGATCTCGCCGCGGGAGAGCAGGCCGAGCGTGGAGTCCAGGCGGAGCCGCTCCGGCGCCAGGTACAGGAGATCCAGCTCACCGGCGACGAACTGGGCCTCCATCGAGCGGCGCTCGTCGAAGTCCTGCGTGGAGTTGATGAACCCGGCCCGCACGCCGAGCGCCCGCAGCGCGTCCACCTGGTCCTGCATCAGGGCGATCAGCGGGGAGATGACGATGCCTGTGCCCCGTCTGACCAGGGACGGGATCTGGTAGCAGAGGGACTTGCCGCCGCCGGTCGGCATGAGCACGACGGCGTCTCCGCCCGTCACCACATGGTCGACGACCGCTTCCTGCTCGCCGCGGAACGTCTCGTAGCCGAAGACCCGGTGCAGCGTCTGCCGCGCCTCGCTCTCGGTCACGCCCGTGGTCGCGTCAGTGGTCATGTCCGTCACGCCTGTCCCGCCCGTCATGCTCATCGCTCTGTTCCCCCGACGACTGGTCCCGTTCTGTCCCTGCGCTCTCCCCTGCCACGATAGGCGCCGCCTACGACAAAGCCGGACGGGCTTGACTTCCAAGCCCGTCCGGCGCTGTCGAAGCGGTGGTGCGTCCGCCTACCTCACGAACACTCCGGCCTGGCTCGCCAGGTCCAGGAAGTACTGCGGGGCCAGGCCCAGCACCAGGGTGACCGCGACACCGACCGCGATCGTGGTCATCGTCAGCGGGGACGGGACGGCGACCGTGGGGCCGTCCGCCTTCGGCTCGCTGAAGAACATCAGCACGATGACCCGGATGTAGAAGAACGCGGCGATCGCCGAGGAGATCACACCGACGACGACCAGGCCGCCCGCACCGCCCTCGGCCGCGGCCTTGAACACCGCGAACTTCCCGGAGAAGCCCGAGGTGAGCGGGATACCGGCGAAGGCCAGCAGGAACACCGCGAAGACCGCGGCGACCAGCGGGGAGCGCCGGCCGAGTCCGGCCCACTTCGACAGATGCGTCGCCTCGCCGCCCGCGTCACGCACCAGGGTGACGACGGCGAAGGCGCCGACCGTCACGAAGGAGTACGTGGCCAGGTAGAAGAGCACCGAGGAGATGCCCTGCGGGGTGGCCGCGATGACACCGGCGAGGATGAATCCGGCGTGCGCGATCGAGGAGTAGGCCAGCAGCCGCTTGATGTCGGTCTGGGTGATGGCGACGATCGCTCCGCCCACCATCGTGACGATCGCGATGCCCCACATGACCGGGCGCAGGTCCCAGGTGAGGCCCGGCAGCACCACGTACAGCAGGCGCAGCAGCGCACCGAACGCGGCGACCTTCGTGGCCGCGGCCATGAAGCCGGTGACCGGGGTCGGGGCGCCCTGGTAGACGTCCGGGGTCCACATGTGGAACGGGACGGCGCCGACCTTGAAGAGCAGACCGGTCAGGAGCATCGCGCCGCCGATCAGCAGCAGCACGTCGTTGCCCATGGTGTCGGCGAGCGCCGGGTCGATCTGCTGGATCGAGCCGTCGACGACGGTGGCGATCTGCGCGTACGAGACGGAGCCCGCGTATCCGTAGAGCAGCGCGATCCCGAAGAGCAGGAACGCCGAGGAGAAGGCGCCGAGCAGGAAGTACTTCACCGCGGCCTCCTGCGACATCAGCCGCTTGCGGCGGGCGACGGCGCACAGGAGGTAGAGCGGGAGCGAGAAGACTTCCAGGGCCACGAAGAGTGTCAGCAGGTCGTTGGCCGCCGGGAAGACCAGCATGCCCGCCACCGCGAAGAGGAGCAGCGGGAAGACCTCGGTGGTGGTGAACCCGGCCTTGACCGCGGCCTTCTCGCTGTCGCTGCCGGGGACCGAAGCGGCCTGTGCGGCGAACGAGTCGACTCGGCTGCCGTGCGACTCGGGGTCGAGCCGCCGTTCGGCGAAGGTGAAGACGGCGACCAGCGACGTCAGCAGGATGGTGCCCTGGAGGAACAGGGCGGGCCCGTCGACGGCGATGGCGCCCATCGCGGCGATGTGTGCCTTTGTCGTACCGTATCCGGCGGCGGCCAGGCCGATCACCGCGGCGAACGCGGCGACCAGCGCGACGACGGTCAGGAAGACCTGCGTGTAGTAGCGGGCCCGGCGCGGCACGAAGGCCTCGACGAGCACGCCCAGGACGGCGACTCCGATCACGATCAGGACCGGGGTCAGCTGGGTGTACTCGATGACCGGGGCCTTGAACTTCTCGTCCGGGGCGGCCGATGTCACCCCGCCCGCCATTGTCCACAGGCTGTGGACAGCTGTTGCGCTCACTTGGCGGCCTCCACCTCGGGCTGGGGGTCCTTCTTCTGTACGTCGGACATGGTGTGCTGCACCGCCGGGTTGACGATCTCGGTCAGCGGCTTCGGGTAGACGCCCAGGAAGATCAGCAGCGCGATCAGCGGGACGACCACCACCAGCTCACGGACCTTGAGGTCCGCCATGCCCTGGACCTCGGCCTTGACCGGTCCCGTCATCGTCCGCTGGTAGAGGACGAGGACGTAGATCGCGGCGAGCACGATCCCGGTGGTGGCGATGATGCCGACCGCCGGATACGCGGCGAACGCACCGACCAGGACCAGGAACTCACTGACGAACGGAGCGAGCCCCGGCAGCGACAGCGTGGCCAGACCGCCGATCAGGAAGGTGCCGGCCAGGACCGGTGCCACCTTCTGCACTCCGCCGTAGTCGGCGATGAGCCGCGAACCGCGCCGGGTGATCAGGAAGCCCGCCACCAGCATCAGCGCGGCCGTCGAGATGCCGTGGTTGACCATGTAGAGCGTCGCGCCCGACTGGCCCTGGCTGGTCATGGCGAAGATGCCCAGGATGATGAAGCCGAAGTGCGAGATCGACGCGTAGGCGATCAGCCGCTTGATGTCGCGCTGGCCGACGGCGAGCAGCGCCCCGTAGATGATGCTGATCAGCGCGAGGACCAGGACCACCGGGGTGGCCCACTTGCTGGCCTCCGGGAAGAGCTGGAGGCAGAAGCGCAGCATCGCGAAGGTGCCGACCTTGTCGACGACCGCGGTGATCAGCACGGCGACCGGCGTGGTCGCCTCGCCCATGGCGTTGGGCAGCCAGGTGTGCAGCGGCCACAGCGGGGCCTTCACCGCGAAGGCGAAGAAGAACCCGAGGAAGAGCCAGCGCTCGGTGCTCGTCGCCATGGAGAGCGAGCCGTCGGCGCGGGCCGCGGCGATCTCGGAGAGCGAGAACGTCCCCGTGACCACGTACAGCCCGATCACCGCGGCCAGCATGATGAGGCCGCCGACCAGGTTGTAGAGGAGGAACTTGACTGCCGCGTACGAGCGTTGCGCGGCGGCGTTCTCGTCGCTCCCGGCGTGGGCCCGGTCGCCGAAGCCGCCGATGAGGAAGTACATCGGGATGAGCATGGCTTCGAAGAGGATGTAGAAGAGGAAGACGTCGGTGGCCACGAAGGAGAGGACCACCATCGCTTCCACCATCAGGATCAGGGCGAAGAAGCCCTGGGTGGGGCGCCAGCGGGAGGAGTTCGTCTCCAGGGGGTCGGCGTCGTGCCAGCCGGCCAGGATGACGAAGGGGATCAGCAGGGCGGTGAGCGCCATGAGCGCCAGCCCGATGCCGTCCACCCCCAGCTCGTACCGCACGCCGAAGTCCTTGATCCAGGCGTGCGATTCGGTGAGCTGGTAGCGGCTGCCGCCGGGTTCGAAGCGGACGAGCGCGATACCCGCCAGCACCAGGGTGCCCAGCGAGAAGGCGAGCGCCAGCCATTTGGCGGCGGTGCGCCGGGCGGCCGGGACGGCGGCGGTGGCGACCGCACCGATCGCCGGGAGCGCCGCCGTCGCTGTCAGGAGGGGAAAGGACATGTGATCAGACCGCCCTCATCAGCAGGGTCGCGGCGATGACGACCGCCGTACCGCCGAACATCGAGACCGCGTAGGAGCGGGCGTAGCCGTTCTGCAGTTTGCGCAGCCGGCCGGAGAGCCCGCCCATGGAGGCGGCCGTGCCGTTGACGACGCCGTCGACCAGCGAGTGGTCGACGTAGACCAGGGAGCGGGTGAGGTGCTCGCCGCCGCGGACCAGGACCACGTGGTTGAAGTCGTCCTGGAGGAGATCGCGGCGGGCCGCCCTGGTGAGCAGCGAGCCGCGCGGGGCGACTGCGGGCACGGCCTTGCGTCCGTACATCGCCCAGGCGATGGCGACACCGATGACGAGCACCACCATGGTGGCGGCGGTGACGGTGGTCGCGCTGACCGGGGCGTCCCCGTGGCTGTGACCCGTGACGGGCTCCAGCCAGTGCAGGAAGCGGTCACCGATGGAGAAGAACCCTCCGGCGAACACCGAGCCGAACGCCAGGACGATCATGGGGATGGTCATGGACTTCGGGGACTCGTGCGGATGCGGGTCGTGGCCCTCCGCGTCCGGCTGCCAGCGCTTCTCGCCGAAGAACGTCATCAGCATCACGCGTGTCATGTAGAACGCGGTGATCGCGGCACCCAGCAGCGTGACCGCGCCGAGGATCCAGCCCTCGGTGCCGCCCTTGGCGAAGGCCGCCTCGATGATCTTGTCCTTGGAGAAGAAGCCGGACAGACCGGGGAAGCCGATGATCGCGAGGTAGCCGAGTCCGAAGGTGACGAAGGTGACCGGCATGTACTTCCGCAGGCCGCCGTACCTCCTCATGTCCACCTCGTCGTTCATGCCGTGCATGACCGAACCGGCGCCGAGGAAGAGCCCGGCCTTGAAGAAGCCGTGCGTCACCAGGTGCATGATCGCGAAGACGTAGCCGATCGGGCCGAGCCCGGCGGCCAGGATCATGTAGCCGATCTGCGACATCGTCGACCCGGCGAGAGCCTTCTTGATGTCGTCCTTCGCGCAACCGACGATCGCCCCGAAGAGCAGCGTGACCGCTCCGACGATCACGACGACCAGCTGGGCGTCCGGAGCGCCGTTGAAGATCGCGCCGGAGCGGACGATCAGATAGACGCCCGCGGTGACCATGGTGGCGGCGTGGATCAGGGCCGAGACCGGGGTCGGGCCCTCCATCGCGTCACCGAGCCAGGACTGCAGCGGCACCTGGGCCGACTTGCCGCATGCGGCGAGAAGCAGCATCAGGCCGATCGCCGTCAGCTTGCCCTCGCTCGCCTGACCGCCTTCGGCGGCCTCCAGGACAGGGGCGAAGGCGAAGGTGCCGAAGGTGGTGAACATCAGCATGATCGCGATCGACAGGCCCATGTCGCCGACCCGGTTGACCAGGAACGCCTTCTTCGCGGCGGTGGCCGCACTGGGCTTGTGCTGCCAGAAGCCGATGAGCAGGTACGACGCCAGACCGACGCCCTCCCACCCGACGTACAGCAGCAGGTAGTTGTCGGCGATGACCAGGATCAGCATCGCCGCGAGGAACAGGTTCAGATAGCCGAAGAAGCGGCGCCGGCGCTCGTCGTGCTCCATGTAGCCGATCGAGTAGATGTGGATCAGCGTGCCCACACCGGTGATCAGCAGTACGAAGGTCATCGACAGCTGGTCGAGCTGGAAGGCCACATCGGCCTGGAAGCCCTCGACCGGAATCCAGCTGAACAGCATCTGGTGCAGCGCGCGGTCGTCGGCGCTCCTGCCCAGCATGTCGGCGAAGAGCACCACGGCGACGACGAAGGAGGCGCCGGCGAGCGCGGTGCCGAGCCAGTGGCCCACGCGGTCAAGGCGTCGGCCGCCGCAGAGCAGCACCGCCGCTCCGAGCAGGGGCGCCGCGACGAGCAGCGCAATCAGGTTCTCCACAGTTCAAACGCCCCTTACAGCTTCATCAGGCTGGCGTCGTCGACCGAGGCCGAGTGGCGGGAACGGAACAGCGACACGATGATCGCGAGCCCGACCACGACCTCCGCGGCGGCGACGACCATCGTGAAGAAGGCGATGATCTGGCCGTCGAGATTGCCGTGCATCCGGGAGAAGGTCACGAACGCGAGGTTGCAGGCGTTGAGCATCAGCTCCACGCACATGAACACCACGATCGCGTTCCGCCTGATCAGCACCCCGGCCGCGCCGATGGTGAACAGCAGAGCGGCGAGATAGAGGTAGTTGACCGGATTCACTTGGCGACCTCCTCTTCTTCTGCGGTGTCCCGGCCGAGCCGCTCACCGGAGCGCTGCTCCAGTGCCTTGAGGCCGGCCAGCGACTCGTTGGACACATCGCGCATCTGGCCGCGCTTGCGCAGCGTCTGCATGACGGTGAGTTCGGACGGTGTGCCGTCCGGGAGCAGTCCGGCGACGTCCACGGCGTTGTGCCGGGCGTAGACGCCGGGTGCGGGCAGCGGCGGCAGGTGGTTGCTGCGCACGCGGTCCTCGGACATCTCCCGCTGGGTCTTGGCCCGTTCGGTGCGCTCGCGGTGCGTGAGCACCATCGCGCCGACCGTCGCGGTGATCAGCAGCGCGCCGGTGATCTCGAAGGCGAAGACGTACTTGGTGAAGATGAGGCTGGCGAGCCCCTCCACGTTTCCGCCGTGCTCCGCGTTGGCCGTGCCGAGTCCGTTGAAGCTGTTCAGCGAGGCGTTGCCGATGCCGGCGATCAGGAGGACGCCGAAGCCGAGCCCGCATCCGGCGGCCAGCCAGCGCTGGCCCTTGAGGGTCTCCTTCAGCGAGTCCGCCGCCGTGACACCGACGAGCATGACCACGAAGAGGAACAGCATCATGATCGCGCCGGTGTAGACGACGACCTGGACGATGCCGAGGAAGTAGGCGCCGTTGGCGAGGTAGAACACCGCCAGGATGATCATGGTCCCGGCGAGGCTCAGCGCACTGTGCACCGCCCTCTTCATCAGTACGGTGGACAGGGCGCCGATCACGGCGACCGTGCCCAGTACCCAGAACTGGAAGGCCTCACCAGTCGAGGTCTGGGAGGCCGCAGCGGCCAGGCCGGTCATGCGTCCACCTCCTTCGCCGCGCCGTTGCTCTCGTCGGCCCCGTCGTCCGGCTTCTCGCCCTTGGAGACGGCGAGCTGGCGTTCCGTACCGGGAGCGGCCTCGGTCACCAGGCCCCGGTAGTAGTCCTGTTCGTCCGTGCCGGGGAAGATCGCGTGCGGGCTGTCGACCATGCCTTCCTCCAGGCCCGCGAGCAGCTCGTCCTTGGTGTAGATGAGGCTCTCGCGGGTGGTGTTGGCGAGCTCGAACTCGTTGGTCATCGTGAGCGCCCGGGTCGGGCAGGCCTCGATGCACAGTCCGCAGAGAATGCAGCGCGCGTAGTTGATCTGGTAGACGCGGCCGTAGCGCTCCCCCGGGGAGTAGCGCTCCTCCTCGGTGTTGTCCGCGCCCTCGACGTAGATCGCGTCCGCCGGGCAGGCCCAGGCGCACAGCTCGCAGCCGACGCACTTCTCCAGGCCGTCCGGGTGGCGGTTGAGCTGGTGCCGGCCGTGGAAGCGCGGCGCCGTCACCTTCGGCGTCTCCGGATACTGCTCGGTCAGCCGCTTCTTGAACATGGCCTTGAAGGTCACGCCGAAGCCGGCCACCGGATTCTGGAACTTGTCCTCCGAAGAATCCGAGGACCGCGAAGATCCCGGGGCCTCCGAGGAACCGGAAGCCTGCGTGGACTTCGCCGGCTTCTTGGACCCCGGCGACTCAGACAGTTCAGACACCGTCGGCCTCCTTTCCGTCACTCGGATTTCCGTCACTCTGAGTATCCACGCCGCCACTGACAACGAGCTCCCGCTCGCGGCGCGGCCTGCGCCGCGGCACGGGCGGCAGGGTCTGTCCGGGCAGCGGCGGCACCGGGAACCCGCCCGCCATCGGGTCGAACGCCGACTCCGGTTCCGCTTCGGCCGCGGCTTCCCGGCCCTTCTTGTCGCGGAAGATGTCGACGACGAAGGAGATCAGCAGGACCGCGATCACGGCCCCGGCCACATAGAGCAGGATCTTCGAGAAGTCGTAGCCCTCGTTGCGCAGCGCCCGCACCGTCGCGACCATCATCAGCCAGACGACGGAGACCGGGATCAGGACCTTCCAGCCCAGCTTCATCAGCTGGTCGTAGCGGACCCGGGGCAGCGTGCCGCGCAGCCAGATGAAGAAGAACAGCAGCAGCTGGACCTTGAGGACGAACCAGAGCATCGGCCACCAGCCGTGGTTCGCGCCCTCCCAGAAGGTGCTGATCGGCCACGGGGCCCGCCAGCCGCCCAGGAACAGGGTCGTGGAGACCGCGGAGACGGTGACCATGTTGACGTACTCGGCGAGCATGAACATCGCGAACTTGATCGACGAGTACTCGGTGTTGAAGCCGCCGACCAGGTCGCCCTCGGACTCCGGCATGTCGAACGGGGCGCGGTTGGTCTCACCGACCATCGTGACGATGTAGATGATGAAGGAGACCGGCAGCAGGATGATGAACCAGCGGTCCTCCTGCGCCTCCACGATCTTCGAGGTCGACATCGACCCGGAGTAGAGGAAGACCGAGGCGAACGCGGCGCCCATCGCGATCTCGTAACTGATCATCTGCGCGCAGGACCGGAGCCCGCCGAGCAGCGGGTACGTCGATCCGGAGGACCAGCCCGCCAGCACGATGCCGTAGATCCCGACCGAGGCGACCGCGAGGATGTAGAGCATCGCGATCGGCAGGTCGGTGAGCTGCATCGCCGTACGGTGCCCGAAGATCGAGACCTCGTTGCCGGACGGTCCGAACGGGATGACCGCGATCGCCATGAACGCCGGGATCGCCGCGATGATCGGGGCGAGGACGTAGACGACCTTGTCCGCCCGCTTGACGATGACGTCTTCCTTCAGCATCAGCTTGATGCCGTCGGCGAGCGACTGGAGCATGCCCCAGGGACCGTGCCGGTTGGGGCCGATGCGCAGCTGCATCCAGGCGACGACCTTGCGCTCCCACACGATGGAGAAGAGCACGGTCACCATCAGGAACGCGAAGCAGAACACCGCCTTGATGACGACGAGCCACCACGGATCGGTGCCGAACATCGACAGGTCCTCGGCGGCGAGCACGGCGCCGTGCGGGGCCGTGGCCAGTTGAGCGAAGGCACTCACGCCCCCACCTCCGGTGTGACGTCGGAAATGCCGGGTGCGGCGGGACCGATCCGGACCGGACCGCCGGACATGGCACCGGTGTCGGCCGGGACACCCCGCCCGACGGAGTTCAGCGGCACCCAGACCACCCGGTCAGGCATCTCGGTGACCCGGAGCGGCAGTTGTACGCTGCCCGCCGGGCCGGACACGGCCAGCAGATCGCCGTCCTTGACGCCCGTCTCGGCCGCGGTGGCGGCGGAGAGCCGGGCGACCGCGGCGTGCCGGGTCCCGGCCAGCGCCTCGTCGCCCTCCTGGAGCCGGCCCAGGTCGAGCAGCATCCGGTGGCCCGCGAGGATGGCCTCGCCGTCGCCGGGCCGGGGCAGCGGCTTCGCCGAGGCGCGCGGGTCGTCGGCGTGCGTCCCCTGCCAGCCGCCGAGCCGGTCCAGCTCGCGGCGTACGGACTTCAGGTCCGGCAGCGCGAAGTGGACGTCGAGCGCGTCGGCCAGCATGTGCAGCACCCGGGCATCGCCCGGCGCGAGGTTCCGCGTCATCTGCTCGGGCTTCAGCGCGGCCTCGAACATCCGCGCTCTGCCCTCCCAGTTGAGGAAGGTGCCGGACTTCTCGGCGACCGCGGCCACCGGGAACACCACGTCGGCGCGGTCGGTGACCTCGCTGGGCCGGAGCTCCAGCGAGACCAGGAAGCCGACCTGGTCCAGGGCCTCCAGGGCCCGGGCCGGATCGGGCAGGTCGTCGGCCTCGACACCGGCGACGAGCAGCGCGCCCAGCTCGCCGGTGGCCGCGGCCTCGACGATCTGGCCGGTGTCGCGGCCGAAGCGGGACGGGAGTTCGGCGACGCCCCACACGGCCGCCACCTCGTCCCGGGCCCGCGGGTCGGTGGCCGGGCGGCCGCCGGGCAGCAGCGACGGGAGTGCGCCCGCCTCCACCGCACCGCGCTCGCCGGCCCGGCGCGGGATCCACACCAGGGTGGCCCCGGTCGCGGTGGCCGCCCGTACCGCGGCGGTCAGCCCGCCGGGCACTCCGGCCAGCCGCTCGCCGACCACGATCAGGGCGCCCGCACCGCGCAGCGCCTCGGCCGCGACGGCACCGTCGCCGTCCAGGCCGACCCCGCCCGCGATCGCGTCCAACCACTCGGTCTCGGTGCCGGGGGCGGCGGGCAGCAGCGTGCCACCCGCCTTCGTGAGGCCGCGGGTGGCGTGCGAGGCGACGGAGAAGGTGCGCTGTCCGTGCTTGCGGTTCGCCTTGCGCAGCCGCAGGAAGACGCCGGGCGCCTCCTCCTCGGACTCGAACCCGACCAGCAGCACGGTCGGGGCCTTTTCCAGCGAGGTGTACGTGACACCCGAACCGTCCAGGTCACGGCCGCGTCCCGCGACGCGGGCGGCCAGGAAGTCGGCCTCCTCGTCGCTGTGCACCCGGGCCCGGAAGTCGATGTCGTTGGTGTCCAGGGCGACCCGGGCGAACTTGCTGTACGCGTACGCGTCCTCGACGGTCAGCCGGCCGCCCGTGAGGACACCGGTCCTGCCGCGTGCGGCGGAGAGTCCGGCGGCCGCGGCGGCCAGCGCCTCGGGCCAGCTCGCCGGCTCCAGCTCGCCCGCCTCGTTACGGACCAGCGGGGTGGTGAGCCGGTCGCGCTGCTGGGCGTAGCGGAAGCCGAAGCGGCCCTTGTCGCAGAGCCATTCCTCGTTGACCTCGGGGTCGTTGGAGGCGAGGCGCCGCATGACCTTGCCGCGCCGGTGGTCGGTGCGGGTGGCGCAGCCGCCCGCGCAGTGCTCGCACACCGAGGGCGTCGACACGAGGTCGAAGGGGCGGGAGCGGAACCGGTACGCCGCCGAGGTCAGCGCCCCGACCGGGCAGATCTGGATGGTGTTGCCGGAGAAGTACGACTCGAACGGGTCGCCCTCGCCGGTGCCGACCTGCTGGAGCGCACCGCGCTCGATCAGCTCGATCATCGGGTCGCCCGCCACCTGGTTGGAGAACCGGGTGCAGCGCGCGCAGAGCACGCACCGCTCACGGTCCAGCAGCACCTGGGTGGAGATCGGGACGGGCTTCTCGTACGTCCGCTTCTTCCCGTCGAAGCGGGAGGTCGCGTCGCCGTGCGACATCGCCTGGTTCTGCAGCGGGCACTCGCCGCCCTTGTCGCAGACCGGACAGTCCAGCGGGTGGTTGATGAGCAGCAGCTCCATCACACCGCGCTGTGCCTTGTCGGCGACCGGCGAGGTGATCTGCGACTTGACGACCATGCCGTCGGTGCAGGTGATGGTGCAGGACGCCATCGGCTTGCGCTGGCCCTCGACCTCGACGATGCACTGGCGGCAGGCGCCGGCCGGGTCGAGGAGCGGGTGGTCGCAGAAGCGCGGGATCTCGATGCCGAGGAGTTCGGCGGCCCGGATGACCAGGGTGCCCTTGGGCACGCTGATCGAGATGCCGTCGATGGTCAGCGTGACCAGGTCCTCGGGCGGGAGCGCCGCCTCGCCGCCCCCGGAGGGCGCACTCGTGGTGACTGTCATGCGTTCACCCCCTGGGATGCGTTCTTGTCGTCGGCCCAGACGGTCGACCTGGCGGGATCGAAGGGGCAGCCCTTGCCGGTGATGTGCTGCTCGTACTCGTCGCGGAAGTACTTCAGCGAGGAGAAGATCGGCGAGGCGGCGCCGTCGCCGAGGGCGCAGAAGGACTTGCCGTTGATGTTGTCGGCGATGTCGTTCAGCTTGTCGAGGTCCGACATCTGGCCCTTGCCGGCCTCGATGTCGCGGAGCAACTGGACCAGCCAGTACGTGCCCTCACGGCATGGCGTGCACTTGCCGCAGGACTCGTGGGCGTAGAACTCGGTCCAGCGGGTGACGGCCCGCACCACGCAGGTGGTCTCGTCGAAGCACTGGAGCGCCTTGGTGCCGAGCATGGATCCGGCAGCGCCGACACCCTCGTAGTCGAGGGGCACGTCGAGGTGCTCCTCCGTGAACATGGGGGTGGAGGAGCCGCCCGGGGTCCAGAACTTCAGCCGGTGGCCGGGGCGCATCCCGCCGCTCATGTCGAGGAGCTGGCGCAGCGTGATGCCGAGCGGTGCCTCGTACTGGCCGGGTCCCGAGACATGGCCGCTGAGCGAGTACAGCGTGAAGCCCGGGGACTTCTCGCTGCCCATGGACTTGAACCAGTCCTTGCCCTTGTTCAGGATCGAGGGAACCGAGGCGATGGACTCGACGTTGTTCACCACAGTGGGGCAGGCGTACAGACCGGCGACCGCGGGGAAGGGCGGGCGCAGCCGGGGCTGGCCGCGGCGTCCTTCGAGCGAGTCGAGCAGTGCGGTTTCCTCACCGCAGATGTACGCACCGGCGCCCGCGTGCACGGTGAGTTCCAGATCGAGTCCGGAGCCCATGATGTTCGTACCGAGATAGCCCGCCTCGTACGCCTCGCGTACGGCCTCGTGCAACCGCCGCAGTACGGGGACGACTTCGCCGCGCAGATAGATGAAGGCGTGCGAGGAGCGGATCGCGTAGCAGGCGATCACGATGCCTTCGATCAGGCTGTGCGGGTTGGCGAAGAGGAGCGGGATGTCCTTGCAGGTCCCGGGCTCCGACTCGTCGGCGTTGACCACCAGGTAGTGCGGCTTGCCGTCGCCCTGCGGGATGAACTGCCACTTCATCCCGGTGGGGAAGCCGGCGCCGCCACGGCCGCGCAGACCGGAGTCCTTGACGTACGCGATGAGGTCGTCCGGGGACATGGCCAGCGCCTTGCGCAGACCCTCGTATCCCTCGTGGCGGCGGTAGGTCTCCAGGGTCCAGGATTCCGGCTGGTCCCAGAAGGCGGACAGGACAGGCGCGAGAAGCTTCTCGGGACTGGTCCCGTTCTTGTCGATTTCGGCGGCCAACGTCATCACTCCCCCTCCTCGGCGGCGGGACCGGCCGGGTGGTCCGGGTCGGAGGCCGAGGTCTGCTGTGGCGCGTCATGGGAGCTGAGGTGTTCGGCGCCCTTCTGCGGTTCGTCGCGCGGCGCCTCGCCTCGCGGTCCCACCACGCGCGCCTGCGGCCCGGCTTCGCCCTTGGCCAGCTTCAGGCCGATGAGCGAGGCGGGTCCGGCGCCGCCGGAGGCCTCCACCGCGCCGGGGCGCTCGTCGGGGAAGCCGGCCAGGATCCGGGCGGTCTCCTTGTACGAGCACAGCGGGGCGCCGCGGGTCGGCTCGACGGTGCGGCCGGCGATCAGGTCGTCGACGAGCTGCGTCGCGCTCTCGGGCGTCTGGTTGTCGAAGAACTCCCAGTTGACCATCACGACGGGCGCGAAGTCGCAGGCCGCGTTGCACTCGATGTGTTCGAGAGTGACCTTGCCGTCCTCGGTCGTCTCGTCGTTGCCGACGCCGAGGTGGTCCTTGAGCCGGTCGAAGATGGCGTCGCCGCCCATCACCGCGCAGAGCGTGTTGGTGCAGACGCCGACCTGGTAGTCGCCGCCGGCCTTGCGCCGGTACATCGTGTAGAAGGTGGCGACCGCGGTGACCTCGGCGGTGGTGAGGCCGAGCAGTTCGGCGCAGAACGCCATGCCCGTACGCGAGACGTACCCCTCCTCGGACTGCACGAGGTGCAGCAGCGGCAGCAGCGCGGAGCGGCTGCCGGGGTAGCGGGCGATCACCTCCTTCGCATCCGCTTCGAGCCTGGCGCGCACCTCGGCCGGGTAGGCGGGGGCGGGGAGCTGCGGCATCCCCAGACTGACTTCGCTACGTGCTTCGGTCACCGGTCGACGCCTCCCATCACGGGGTCGATGGATGCGACGGCGACGATGACGTCGGCGACCTGGCCGCCCTCGCACATCGCTGCCATGGCCTGGAGGTTGGTGAACGACGGGTCACGGAAGTGGACCCGGTAGGGACGGGTGCCGCCGTCCGAGACGACGTGCACGCCGAGTTCGCCCTTGGGCGACTCGACCGCGGTGTACGCCTGCCCGGCCGGGACCCGGAAGCCCTCGGTCACCAGCTTGAAGTGGTGGATCAGGGCCTCCATGGAGGTGCCCATGATCTTCTTGATGTGGTCGAGCGAGTTGCCGAGTCCGTCCGGTCCGAGCGCGAGCTGCGCGGGCCAGGCGATCTTCTTGTCGGCGACCATGACCGGTCCCGGCTCCAGCCGGTCGATGCACTGCTCGACGATGCGCAGCGACTGGCGCATCTCCTCCAGCCGGATGAGGAAGCGGCCGTAGGCGTCGCAGCTGTCCGCCGTGGGGACGTCGAACTCGTAGTTCTCGTACCCGCAGTAGGGGTCGGTCTTGCGCAGGTCGTGCGGGAGTCCGGCGGAGCGCAGGACCGGGCCGGTGGCGCCGAGCGCCATGCAGCCGGTGAGGTCGAGGTAGCCGACGTCCTGCATGCGGGCCTTGAAGATGGGGTTGCCGGTGGCGAGCTTGTCGTACTCCGGCAGGTTCTTCTTCATGGTCTTCACGAACTCGCGCAGCTGGTCGACCGCGCCCGGGGGCAGGTCCTGGGCGAGTCCGCCGGGGCGGACGAACGCGTGGTTCATCCGCAGGCCGGTGATCAGCTCGAAGAGGTCGAGAACGAGTTCACGATCGCGGAAGCCGTAGATCATGATCGTCGTGGCGCCGAGCTCCATGCCGCCGGTGGCGATGCACACCAGGTGCGAGGAGATCCGGTTGAGCTCCATCAGGAGCACGCGCAGGACGGTGGCCCGGTCGGGGATCTGGTCCTCGATGCCGAGGAGCTTCTCGACCCCCAGGCAGTACGCCGTCTCGTTGAAGAACGGCGTCAGGTAGTCCATGCGCGTGACGAACGTGGTGCCCTGCGTCCAGTTCCGGAATTCGAGGTTCTTCTCGATGCCGGTGTGGAGGTAGCCGATGCCGCAGCGGGCCTCGGTGACGGTCTCGCCGTCGATCTCCAGGATCAGCCGGAGCACGCCGTGCGTGGACGGGTGCTGGGGCCCCATGTTGACGATGATGCGTTCGTCGTCGGACTTGACCGCCGATTCGACGACCTCGTCCCAGTCGCCGCCGGTGACTGTATATACAGTCCCCTCGGTCGTGGCCCTGGGTGTTGCGTGGGGAGTGGTCATCAGGAGTACGACCTCCGCTGGTCCGGAGCCGGGATCTGGGCGCCCTTGTACTCGACGGCGATGCCGCCGAGCGGATAGTCCTTGCGCTGCGGGAAGCCCTGCCAGTCGTCCGGCATCATGATCCGCGTGAGGGCGGGGTGCCCGTCGAAGATCAGCCCGAAGAAGTCGTAGGTCTCGCGCTCGTGCCAGTCGTTGGTCGGGTAGACCGCGACGAGGGACGGGATGTGCGGATCACTGTCCGGCGCGGAGACCTCCAGCCGGATGAGCCGGCCGTGGGTGAGGGACCGCAGGTGGTAGACGGCGTGCAGCTCGCGTCCCTTGTCACCGAGGAAGTGGACGCCGCTCACCCCCGTACAGAGCTCGAAGCGCAGTGCCGGGTCGTCGCGCAGGGTCCTGGCGACGGTGGGCAGGTGCTCGCGGGCGATGTGGAAGGTGAGCTCGTCGCGGTCGACGACCGTCTTCTCGATGGCGTTGTCGGGAAGCAGACCCTGTTCCTCCAGGGCCCCTTCGAGCTCGTCGGCCACCTCGTCGAACCAGCCGCCGTACGGGCGCGAGGTGGCGCCCGGCAGGGCGACGGTACGGACGAGGCCGCCGTAGCCGGAGGTGTCGCCGCCGTTGTCGGCGCCGAACATTCCCTTGCGTACGCCGATGACCTCGCCGTGCTCGTCGCGCGGGGCGGGGACGCCGTTGCCGTTCTGCTCCTGGTCGCTCATCGCAGAAGCCCCTTCATCTCGATCAGGGGCAGTGCGTTGAGCGCCGCTTCCTCCGCCTCACGGGCGGCCTCCTCGGCGTTGACCCCGAGCTTGGAGCCCTGGATCTTCTGGTGGAGCTTGAGGATCGCGTCCATCAGCATCTCGGGCCGCGGCGGGCAGCCCGGCAAATAGATATCAACCGGGACAATATGATCAACACCCTGAACAATGGCGTAATTGTTGAACATTCCGCCCGATGACGCGCAAACGCCCATGGAGATGACCCACTTGGGGTTCGGCATCTGGTCGTAGACCTGCCGCAGGACGGGCGCCATCTTCTGGCTCACCCGCCCCGCCACGATCATCAGGTCCGCCTGGCGCGGCGATCCGCGGAAGACCTCCATGCCGAACCGGGCCAGGTCATAGCGCCCGGCCCCGGTCGTCATCATCTCGATGGCGCAGCAGGCGAGTCCGAACGTGGCCGGGAAGACGGAGGACTTCCGTACCCAGCCGGCGGCCTGCTCGACAGTGGTCAGCACGAAGCCGCTGGGCAGCTTCTCTTCGAGTCCCATATGTGCCCCTCAGCCCCTCAGTCCCATTCCAGGCCGCCGCGACGCCATACATACGCATAGGCGACGAAGACGGTGAGCACGAAGAGCAGCATCTCGACGAGCCCGAAGATCCCGAGGGCGTCGAAGGTGACCGCCCAGGGATAGAGGAAGACGATCTCGATGTCGAAGACGATGAAGAGCATCGCCGTCAGGTAGTACTTGATGGGAAAACGGCCACCTCCGGCTGGAGTCGGGGTGGGTTCAATACCGCACTCGTACGCTTCGAGCTTCGCCCGGTTGTACCGCTTGGGGCCGATAAGCGTGGCACTGACCACGGAGAAGATCGCAAACCCCGCCCCGAGGGCACCGAGCACGAGGATGGGCGCGTAGGCATTCACGCTCCTCGCTCCTTCCAGTCGTCCTTGACCGTTGGACCGCATCGGGCGACCTGGCTCGCCACCTCACCAAGATCGTGCACATGTGAGGCAGTTCACAAGCCCGACTGCCCCGCATCCTATGCCTGCCGTCCTGTGATCTGCGACACGGGGTACGACAACGCCTTTGTGATCTCCACCACCTGACGAACGATCATGAAGTCGGATGAGCGGTGATCTTCATACGCGAAGCGGCCGAGTGATCACGAGACGTGACATCCACTGCCGTTACCGCTGGTCAAAGGGGTGTCGCCCTATCAAGCCGCAGCAGCATGCGCCAAATTGGCGATGGACTCGATCGGGTGATAAAGGGATCTGCCCCACTCTGCGATCAGGGCGGGTCACTCGCACGGGAGGCCGCTCGGGACGAAGTGGATGCATCTCGACATCCACCCCTTACAGGGCGAATCGGTCGCGATGTGCCGTCAGTTCCCGGCCGGCGGGAGGCCCCGCGCGCCGGGCCCTCGTATGCCCATCACACCGAGAGCATGCTGTGACCTGCGTCACTCCACAAAGGCCGCCACACAAGCGGGCTTGGCCAACCGTGTGAACGGATGGTAAGTGACGGGCAATTCGGGCGTATTGCCGAAAGCCCGTGATCACAGCCGTGTTGACGCATGCCCGATTTGCCCGTTACGGCGTCAATAAGGGCTCCCAGAAAGCGGATTCACAGGTTCCGGACGTAACTGTGTCGCAACACACGTTTCTTGATGGGACCCCTGAGGCCCTGATAGCGCTAGTACCCATGTCCCACACCGCTCTCATACCCAGCCACCGGAAGCCCCGCCGAAACGCCTCGAAGACGGCGCTGCGGGCCGGAGTTGCCGGTGGCGTCCTCAGCACCATCGCGGTCGCAGGCGCTGCCGGTCCGGCCCAGGCCGCCGAGCCGGTGACCCAGACCATCGAGATGCCCACCATCACGGCCGGGCTCTCCACCACCGTCGCGGCGTCCGCCGAGGCCACGCAGCAGGTCGCCCTGGACCTGGAGACGCAGGCGCACGAGGAAGCGGCGGCCACCACCGCCGCCAAGGCCGCCAAGAAGGCCAAGGCCGAGGCGGTCCGCAAGGCCGAGGCCAAGAAGAAGGCCGAAGCCAAGGCGAAGGCCGAAGCGCAGGCCAAGGCGGAGGCCGCCGAGCGCGCCTCCCGCTCCGCCGCGCGCACGACGCTGAGCGCCTCCACCGGCTCCGGCTCCTCCTCCTCGGGCTCCTCGTCGTCCGCCACGACGTCGTACAGCTCCACCGCCACGGGCTCCGCCGCCTCCGTCGTCGCGTTCGCGCAGGCGCAGGTCGGCGACGCGTACGTGTCCGGCGGCACCGGCCCCAACTCCTGGGACTGCTCCGGCCTCGTCCAGGCCGCGTTCCGCACGGTGGGCGTCGACCTGCCGCGCGTCTCGCAGAGCCAGTCGACCGCGGGCACCCAGGTCTCGCTGAGCAACCTCCAGCCGGGCGACATCCTGTACTGGGGCGGCGCGGGCAGCGCGTACCACGTCGGTATCTACGTGGGCGGCGGCCAGTTCGTCGGCGCGCAGAACTCCTCCACCGGTGTGGTGCAGAAGTCCCTGGACTACGACCCGCCGTCGGGCGCGGTCCGCGTCCTCTGAGTTCACGGATTCACAAGCGCCTCGGCGCACATCGAAGGGCCGTCGCTCCCCCGCTCGGGAGCTGCGGTCCTTCGTCGTTTCCGGCCGGTTCGCGACGTCACCCCCGGCGGCCACGGGTGAGGTCGCGAACCTGCCGGACTCCGTCCGCCGGAGCTTGTGAACTGGGGCGAACAGCCCCCGCGTCACCGAGCACAGGACGGCCCCGTCATGTCCACCACGACCACCCCCCACACCGGCACCACGTCCCGGACGCCCTTACGCGGCCGCCTGGCCGTCCTCTCCGTGACGCTGGGCATCTTCGTCGTCGTCACCACCGAGATCCTGCCGATCGGCCTGCTGAAGCCCATCGGGGCCGACTTCGGCGTCGCGGACGGCACGGCGGGCCTGATGATGACGATGCCGGGCCTCCTCGCCGCCGTCGCCGCCCCGGTGGTGACCCTCGCAACGGCCCGCGCCGACCGCCGGCTGATGCTCTGCGCCCTCGTCCTGCTGCTCGCGGTGGCCGACTTCCTCACCGCGGCCGCGACGTCCTACTGGCTGGTGCTGGTCGCCCGGGTCCTCGTCGGCATCACCATCGGCGGCTTCTGGTCGATCGGCGCCGGTCTGGCCGGCCGGCTGGTCCGCCCGGCATCGGCCGGCCGGGCGACGGCGGTCATCTTCGCCGCCGTCCCCCTCGGTTCCGTGCTCGGCGTCCCCGCCGGCACCCTCATCGGCGATCTGGCGGGCTGGCGCACCGCGTTCGTCACGATGGGCCTGCTGTCCACGGGCGTGCTGGCCCTGCTGCTCCTGACTCTGCCCGCGCTGCCACCGGACCGGGTCACCCGCCCCGCCGTGCTCCGCGCCCTGCTGCGCGGCCCGGACACCCGGTTCGCGCTGTTGTTGACGTTCCTCGTCGTCCTGGCACATTTCGGCACGTACACGTATGTAACGCCGTTTCTGCGGGAGTTCACCCACGCCGGTCCGGGGACGGTCACCGGCTTCCTGCTCGTCTACGGGGCCGCGGGCGTGGCCGGCAACTTCCTCGGGGGCGCCCTGGTGACGCACCGCCCGCACACCGCGTTCGCGTCGGCCGCCGCGACGATCGCCGCCGCGACGGCCCTGCTGCCCGTCCTCGGCCGGTCCGAGGCGGGCGCGCTCGCACTCCTCGTCCTCTGGGGCCTCGGCTACGGCGCGGTACCGGTCTGCTCACAGACCTGGTTCGCCCGCGCCGCACCACGGAACCCCGAGGCGGCCACGGTCCTGTTCACCGCGTCCTTCCAGGCGACGATCGCCGCCGGCGCGCTGGCGGGCGGCCACGTCGTCGACCGGGCCTCGCTCGGCGCGGTGATGTGGTGCGGGGCGGTGACGGCCGGCCTGGTGGTGCTCGTCGCCCTCCGGGCGAAGGGCCGCCCCGGGGCGGCGCCCCCGCCAAGCCGTTGACGACGCGGGCGCGTTCC
This sequence comes from Streptomyces sp. NBC_00464, assembly GCF_036013915.1. Lineage (NCBI taxonomy): Bacteria > Bacillati > Actinomycetota > Actinomycetes > Kitasatosporales > Streptomycetaceae > Streptomyces > Streptomyces sp. NBC_00464. The sequence goes on from NZ_CP107899.1 coordinate 2,962,161, forward strand.
CCGGTTCACCAGCGGTCCGGGGCGCGTTCGACGAGAACGAACCAGACCGTCTTGGCGGTCCGTACCCGCCCGCCGCGCGTCGTGGTCCCCCAGCGGTCCGTCAGGCTCTCCACGATGACGAGGCCGCGCCCGCCCTCCGCGTGCGGCTCGGCGCCCGGCTTCGGCAGCAGGCCCGGTGCGTCGTCGGTCACGTAGACCATGACCTGACGGCGGTTCACCGTGACATCGACCCGGATGCGCGCCGACGACGTGTGGCGGTACGCGTTGGACACCACCTCGCTCACGCACAGCCGGGCGTCGTCGACCAGTCCGGGATGCCCGGTGGTCCGCAGCAGGGTGCCCACGAAGTCGCGTGTGACGCGGGGCGCGGCGGGGGTGTTCGGCGCGACGAGCCGGTAGCGCTCGCCGCGCTGCGGGAGGAAGGGTGCGGGCGGGGGCGGAAGAGTTACGGAGGTCATGGCGCGGTCTCCCTGCGTGAGCGGTTCTCCGGTACGTCTGCGGGCGCTTCCGGTGAACCGTGGCATCGGCCGGTCCCGGGCGAGGCGAACTCGCTTGCGGGGGGCTGCACTTCGAGACACCGAGCCGTTTCCGGTCGACACCATTGGACGCTAGGGCACAACATTGGGACGGCGCAACAGTGGGACGGCCGTAACACTCATACGAGTGGACCAGTGGCACAGTGGGGCGGCACACTCATAGCCGCACGAAAGGGAGGGCCGATGCCGCCAAGGAGCTACCCGACCGCCAGGCAGAAGCGATTGGGCGCGGAGCTGCGCAAGCTGCGCGAGCGCGCCGGAATGTCGGGGAGCGAGGCCGCCGCCTTCCTGGGTGGCGAGCGCGCCCAGATAAGCCACATCGAATCCGGCCGTTACGGCGTGAGCGACCAGCGCGTCCGCCGCCTGGCCGCCCATTACTCGGCCGGCGACAAGCACCTGGTGGACGCCCTCGCGAGCATGGCCGAGGAGCGCACGAAGGGATGGTGGGACGACTATCGGGGCGTGCTCTCGCCGGGATTCCTGGACCTGGCCGAGCTGGAGCACCGCGCCACCTACCTCCGCGCCATTCAGATGCTGCACATTCCAGGGATCTTCCAGACGGAGTCGTACGCACGGGATCTGATCCGGAGCGGCGTCTCCGACCTTCCGACCGCCGAGCTGAACGCCCGTGTCGAACATCGCGCGAGGCGTCGCGACATTCTCGACCGGCCCGCCCCGACCTCCTTCGAGGCATTTGTTCACGAGGCCGCGCTCCGCATGCGCTACTGCGACACCGACACCATGCGCGAGCAGCTCAACTTCCTCCACACAGCGTCCACCTGGCCGTCCGTAACGATCCGGATCATCCCGTTCACGGCACAGATCACCGGATCGGCACATTCGATGCTGTACGCCGGAGCCAGCATTCCGGCGCTCGACACCGTACAGATCGACAGCGCCTTCGACGCTGGATTCCTGGACGCCGAAGCGCAACTCGCCAGGTACCGAGAGCTGCTTGATTCCGTCGAGTCGATCTCCCTCGGCCCGGAGGACTCAGCCCAGTTCATCCAATCCATCGCACAGGAAACGTGAGTCGAAGCGATATGACCGACGAAATCAACTGGCAGAAGTCGTCATTCTCGGGAGCGGACAACAACCAGAGCTGCATCGAGCTGGCGCCCGTGGACGGCGCAATCAAGATGCGCGAGAGCGATGACCCCGACCTGGTCGTCACGACGAGCGTCGCCAAGCTCCGCGCCTTCGTCCTCGGTGTCAAGGCCGGCGAGTTCGACCACCTGATCTGACCAACCCAACCGAGTGCCCTCCGCCTGCATGCCAGGCGGAGGGCATTTCGCATGGTGCGGCGCAACTTAGGGACGTCCCACTGTTGCACCGCACGCCGCAGTGACGCTACCGTCACCCTACGTCGCAACGCCGATCGAGCGCGCCGCTCGGCCGCGCGTGAAGTCTTCGTAACTGCCCCTGCATCAGCGCCCGTTGAGGGCCACGCGCTCATTCCGCGCACCCCCACGCCGTGATCGGACGGTCGACCATGCGTACATCACCCCAAGTCACCCCCTTCGAGGCCCGCGTCGCACGCGGCTTCCGGTTCGAAGTGCTTCGGTACGGCCCCGCCACCGGCTTCGTCCCCGAACCCGTCGACCTCCGCGTCCTGGCCGGCCCCCGTGAGGCGATCCGCGTCATCCGCGTCCAGCTCCGCGCGAGCCACGTCCTGGGGCTGACCCCGCACGAAGCGGCTCGGGCGCTCTACTGGGCCGACCAGGGCGGCTGGGTCCAGGCGCTCGGGGCGCTGCATCGCGGCGAGCCCTGCGGGTTCACGCTGCTGCTCCGCAAGGGGCGCCATATCGAGTGGCACGTACGCCCCGTGCTCCACCTGACGCTCACCCCCTCGGGGCCTCCGTCGAGAGCACACTGATCCGAACGCAAGGGGGTGATAAGCCGGTTCTCACCGAGGGCACGGAGGAAGGCGGGGGCGGCGCCGAGCGTTTCCGCGGCCCGGCCCATGGTGTGGGCGGGGTAGTCGTCATCGTCAAAGGTGTCGGCAGAACGGGGGCTGCGTCTGCTTCTGCGGCCCCGGCAGCCCCTCGCCTCGCAGCGCGGCGCGAACAAAGACACCAACGGCCTGCTCCGCCCGCGCTCCCCCAAGACCACCGGCCTCGCCACCCACAGCCGCGAGCACCTCGATGCCGTCGCCGCCGAACTCAACAGCCGCCCACGCAAAACGCTCGGCCGGGAAACCCCAGCCGAGCGCCTGCCCAAACCGCTCGCAGCCTAAACCATCGGCCACGTGTTGCAACGCCCCTCGGGTTCGCCCCTACGGGCGCCTCGTCATTCCTGCGGGAGCCGGATCCTCAGGCGTGGACCGACCACCCGTCGGAGCACGACTCGTCGGAGCCCTTGACCAGGCAGAGCTGGATGTTGTACCAGTTGCCCTCCGTGAGGTCCCCTGTCTTCTTCACCGTGACAGGAGAGCTCAACCCTCGGGTCGAGGCGACCCGGCCCGTACTCATACGAGCCTCGATCCCCCACCCGTCCGCGTTGACATCCTTGGCGATGAGCGTGTCGCCGTTGGCCTGCCAGTGGGCGCTTCCCGCGAGGCCGCATGCGCCATTGCAGGTCCAGTAGAACTCGATGGTCCGGCTTCCGTCGGCAGCCACCGGGGAGATCTCGAACCTATCCACCCCCGCGCTCGCACTGCCCGCCCCCACCGTGACCGCAATCCCTGTAAAGGCCACAACCGCCGTACACAGTGCGACAACTCTGGTGCGTACCTTGCTCATTGCCTGTTCCCCGTTCACCTCGTGTACATGGCCTGATGCCATGACTTCAGCGAAGTGCAGTATAGGCAGGCCCACTTCGAGGCCATCTCGCGGCCGTCCCTGCTGCGCGGTCGACCAGGGCGAGGGTCCGGGGGCGTGGGTCCTGGCACCGCCATCGCGGTGCCAGGACCTTTGAGGAGCCGCTCGCGGCAACGAGTCCGCTCCCTCTCCGGAACTGAATTTGCCCGCAGTACATCGGAGAGCCCCGCAGCGGAAACAGGCCTGCTGCGGGCGCACCGTCAAAGATCGGGTATCCGCGCCGTCAGGTCAATACGGAGACACGGCTGCGGATAACACGACCGCTCCGAGCCCATGAGCTGGGACGAAGCGCTTCCGGCCATGGCCGGAAGGGGTACAAGTCGGCGGGACGCCAGCGCGCTTATCCACTTACCCCTCCAAAGCGGACACCGAAAAGGTGGGACGGATCTGCGGAAACATGCGCCTCATCTCTGCCCTGACCAGGCGAGAAGCCCCGCGAATGTCGATGGTCCGCCCAGTTCGGCACAGGGACACCCGTGCGGTTACGGCGTGCCTGGGGATAGTCCGGACGCCGCGCATGCTGCAACATCAATACCTACACAGGCGGCGGCAACCGCCTTGCACCACACACCTGTTCGCCCGCAATACACGTACGTCTGGAGAACAAACATGAACGACAGCCTGCTCTGCGGCACGTTCGATGCCGTGCCGTCCCGGCCTCTCACCGTCCCCGAAGTCGTCGTCCTGATCGTCATCGTCGTCGCAACCACCACTCTCGCCCTCGCCGGACTCCCGGTCATCAGCGCGGCCGTACTGCTCGCCGAGGCGACGGTCCTGGGCATCCGGCTGCTTCGACGGCTGCGCGACGACTCCACCGAGCCGGGCCCGGCCGAGGTCTGACCGACGATGGGGCGCCGCGAGAAGCCGATCTCCCAGTGCAGCAAGTCCCTGGGCGCACTGGCGACATGGTTGCGAGCAGGCCGTGATGAGGCCGGGCTGACCTACCACCAGCTCGCCGCTCGTACGGACTTCAGCGCCGACACTCTCGCGCGCGCCGCCTCCGGATGCGGCGTGCCGCAGAACCTGAACGTGGTCACCTCCTACGCACGGGCCTGCGGCCGCAGCACGAAAGAGGCCGAACGCCTGTGGAAGCACGCCCGCCGCGACGAGGTCCGCGCCCAGGGCGTGCTCACGGGGCACCGTGGCGGAGCGCACATCAGCGTCGTCAAGGGCTTCGCAGACCTGCACTCCGCCATCGTCGACCTGTACCAGGACGACGGAAGCCCTCCGCTGCGGAGCCTGGACCCGCGCCTCGGCAGTGTGGGAAGGCTCCCTCGCAGTACGGCCGGCCGGGTCCTCAAGGGGCGGTCGACGCCGAGCCGCGACTTCGTCCTCGCGTTCGCGGAGGCCTGCGGCATCCGCAGGGCCGACCTCGCGGAATGGGGGAAGGCCTGGGACCGGGCGGACGCGGACCGCAGCAGCACCCGTGCGCGTCACCCGCAGAACGACCGTCTCATCACACATGACCGCATCACGCCGCGGGACCTGCAACTGCTCATGAGCGACCTGGAGTCCTCGGCGCGGAAGGAACCCGGACTCAAACTGCTGGTCGACATCCCCCATCAGGACAGCGGCGCCGGACGGAAGTCGGCCCGTATGACCCGGGAACTGCTCGTGGACCAGGCGCAGCGGCGCGGAGAGCTCGCCTGTCCGCAGTGCCGCCGGCCGTCCTTCGGCTACAACGGCGCGCGAGGGTGGACCGCTGCCCTCTGCGCCGACTGTGTGCCCGCACAGGCATCCGAACCGTCCCCGCCCCATCCCCTGGACACCCCGACCCTGGTCCTGCGGCTCCCCGCCTCGGTTCCCCGCGCACCGCTCCCCCGTCGGGTACCGAAGCCGGCCTGGTCCCGTCCGCCGGATCAGCCGCCCACCCGGCCGCAGTACATCGGCGCCGCGGCAACGCCCGGCGGGCCGCCCCCCGGCAGTCCGCCGCGGGCACCGGACTGGTTCGCTCCGCCCGCAGGTCCGGGCCGCCCGTACAAGTACTGTCCGTGTGCCGCATGCCAGAACCCGGAGCGGCCACCGCCGGCCACGATCCCGCCCCCGCCGGTGCCGGACGGACCCCGGTCCACCACTCTCACCACCCGGATCCGGATCAACATCCCCGGCAGAAGGCCCATCCCGCCCGTCGTCATGCGTACGCCGCCGCCTCCGCCGACCGACCGTCAGTGACACCGGCCGGCGAGGCGGAGCGGCCCTGCCCGCCCGGTCAGGCCTTCGGAGCCACCTTCGAGAGCCCGTTGATGATGCGGTCCATCGCGTCGCCGCCCGTCGGGTCGGTGAGGTTGGCGAGCATCTTCAGGGTGAACTTCATCAGCAGCGGGTGCGTCAGGCCGCGCTGGGTGGCGACCTTCATGACCTTGGGGTTGCCGATCAGCTTCACGAAGGCGCGGCCCATCGTGTAGTAGCCGCCGTAGGTCTCCTTGAGCACCTTCGGATAGTTGTTCAGGGCCAGTTCGCGCTGGGCCGGGGTCGCGCGGGCGTGCGCCTGGACGATGACGTCCGCGGCGATCTGGCCCGACTCCATGGCGTACGCGATGCCTTCGCCGTTGAACGGGTTGACCATGCCGCCCGCGTCACCGACGAGCAGCAGGCCCTTGGTGTAGTGCGGCTGGCGGTTGAAGGCCATCGGGAGGGCGGCGCCGCGGATCGGCATCGTCATGTTCTCGGGGGTGTAGCCCCAGTCCTCCGGCATGGACGCGCACCAGGCCTTGAGGACCTCGCGCCAGTCCAGCTCCTTGAACGCGGAGGAGGAGTTGAGGATGCCGAGGCCGACGTTGGAGGTGCCGTCGCCCATGCCGAAGATCCAGCCGTAGCCGGGCAGCAGCCGGTCCTCGGCGCCGCGCCGGTCCCAGAGTTCCAGCCAGGACTCCAGGTAGTCGTCGTCGTGGCGGGGCGAGGTGAAGTACGTACGCACCGCGACACCCATCGGGCGGTCCTCGCGGCGGTGCAGGCCCATCGCGACGGAGAGCCGGGTGGAGTTCCCGTCGGCGGCGACGACGAGCGGGGCGTGGAAGGTGACCGGGGTCTTCTCCTCGCCGAGCTTCGCGTGCACGCCGATGATCCGGCCGGTGCGCTCGTCCTTGATGGGGGCGCCGACGTTGCAGCGCTCGTACAGCCGCGCGCCGCCCTTCTGCGCCTGGCGGGCCAGCTGCTCGTCGAAGTCGTCGCGCTTGCGGACCAGTCCGTAGTCCGGGTACGAGGCGAGATCCGGCCAGTCCAGCTGGAGCCGGACACCGCCGCCGATGATGCGCAGGCCCTTGTTGCGCATCCAGCCGGCTTCTTCGGAGATGTCGATGCCCATGGAGACGAGCTGCTTGGTGGCGCGCGGCGTGAGGCCGTCACCGCAGACCTTCTCGCGCGGGAAGGCGGTCTTCTCCAGGAGCAGGACGTCGAGTCCGGCCTTGGCGAGGTAGTAGGCGGTCGTGGAGCCGGCTGGGCCTGCCCCGACGACGATCACATCCGCGCTGTGTTCGGACAGGGGCTCGGTCACGGTCGGATCTCCCGAAGACTCGCATTCGCGTGCCGCGCGGCACATGGCCAGGGCAGTCTATGGGGGCCTGCCGATCAACCTTCCGAAGGGCTCCCCGATGTCGCTCGCACCTCCCGCACTCCCCGTCGTGACCCTGCGTGTCCCGACCGACGAGGACGCGGTGTCCTGGCACCGCGCCTTCGACGACGCGGAGGTGATGGAGTTCTTCGGCGGTACGTCCGAGGAGCTGTCCCTGTACGAGGAGTGGACCGCCCGTCAGCGCAGGCACGACGCGGAACTCGGCTTCTGCCTGTGGACCGTGCTGGACGGGAACGGCGAGGTGCTCGGCTTCACGGGCGCGCAGCCGTGGCCGCAGAGCGCGTACGGACCGGTGGGCGAGACCGAGATCGGCTGGCGGCTGACCCGGTCCGCCTGGGGCCGGGGTTACGCGACCGCGGCCGCGCGCCTCACGCTGGAGCGGCTGCGCGCGGCCGGGGTGGAGCGGGTGGTGGCGACGATCGACGCGTTCAACGAGCGGTCGATCGCCGTGGCCCGGCGCCTGGGCATGGCGGAGGCGGAGAGCTTCACGACGCCCCGGGCGGGCCAGGAGGTGCGGTGCTTCCGGCTGGAGCTGGACCGGTGACGCCGCACCTCGGGGCCTACGGGCCCGGAGGTGCCGGGTACGCCGGAGGGGCCGCCTTCGCCCGCCCCGTCAGCCGCAGCAGGTACGGCGCGACGAGCACGGCGGCGCCCACCCACAGCAGGCCGAACAGCAGTACCTCCGGCAGGTTCAGGGCGAATTCGGCGGTGCCTCGGTCATCCCTGTCGGTGAGGCCGCTGGAGACTCCGCCCAGCCCGGCCAGCAGCAGGAACAACAGCAGGAACAGCCCGCCCGCGGTGGCCTGTTCGCCCCGGCCGGCCGAGCGGCGCGCGGCCAGCAGTCCGACCATGAGCGCGCAGACGACACCGGTGGCCAGCGCCCCGGTCAGGGCCCAGCCGCCGAACTCGTCCTCCAGACCGGACAGGCCGAAGCCTCTGTCCCGCAGACCGGAGCCGGAGAAGTCCAGCCACCCCTGGATGTCGTACTCGATGTGGGCGCCCCAGCTCAGGCCGAGCACGTGCAGTCCGATGTTGGGCAGCACCGGCAGGGCGATCAGCAGGGCCTGACCGTCGACGTCGTCCGCGGTGGCGTACAGGACGAAGCCGATCAGGGAGCAGAGCAGCAGCACGGCTCCCATCGCCCGGACCGCCGAACCGGCGGCCCGCACCAGGGTCTGCGCCCCGGGCCGGCCCGCCAGCCACTGGGCCGCCGCGTCGCGTTGCAGGACACCGCCGGTGACCAGCAGAGCCATGACGAGGGCGCCGAGCGCGGCAAGGACCGGGGCGGACGAGACCTCGACGTCCGCGACCTCGGGCTGCGCGAAGAGTCCGAGGAGCAGGACGGCCGCGGTGGACACGAGGCTGATCCGTACCGCCGCCTCCAGACCGCCGCCCTGTCTGCGGGCCGCACGGGCGCCGAGGATCAGCGCACCGATCCAGAGCACGGTGACGGTGAGCGGGACGAGGGAGAGCGTGTAACTGCCCTGGGTGCCCGGGTCCAGGCTCCCGAAGTCCGATCCGAAGTCCGATCCGCCGGAGCCGTAATCGGAGCCGTAGTCGGAGCCGTAGTCGTAGTCGGAGCCGTAGCCGGAACCGTTGGGACCGCCGGACCCGGCCGGGCGCACCTCGAAGCCGCCGCCGAACGCCTGGAGCAGCATCGCGAGCGCGAGCCGCAGCCGGTCGCTCCAGCCGACGACGATGTCGTCGCCCTGTCCGTACGTCGGGATGGAGAGCGCCACCGCGAGCGCCACGATCAGGCCGCTCGGCCAGGCGGCGGCCTTCACCGAGCCCGCCCAGTCGCCCCGGAACACCCGGCCGAAGAAGGCGCCGAGCGGGGACGGCCCCGCCGGGGCCACCGGTATCGGCGCGTACCCGGGCGGCGGGGGCGGACCCGCCGCCGGAGCGAACGGGACCGCGGCGGGCGGCGGTGCAACGGGTGACGGAGGCGTTGCGGGCGGAGGCGCCGGCGCCATGGGTCTCTGCGGGGGCGCTGCGGGGGCCTGAGGAGGTGGCGCGGGCGCCTGCGGCGGTGCCGCGGGTGTCTGCGGGCGTTCGCGCCCGCACTTCATGCAGAAACGCGCCTCGTCCGGCGCCTGGGTTCCGCAGAAGGGGCAGTACGACGGCATGAGGACTCCGCAAGGAGGAGACGGGGACGGCCGGAACGGTGACACACGGAAACGGGAAAGACGCGTGCCGTATCAACGGACACATCTTCCCCGTTACCCGGTTCCCGTCAACTCCGATTGCCGACACCGGACTTCACCGTGCGGGCGATCCCGTCGGGGCGCGTGCGCCGGAGTGTCAGGCGCGCACGCCCCGGTGCAGCGCGACCACACCGCCCGTGAGGTTGCGCCAGGCGACCTTCGACCAGCCGGCCCGCTGGAGCTTGGCCGCGAGACCGGCCTGGTCGGGCCAGGCGCGGATGGACTCGGCGAGATAGACGTACGCGTCGGGGTTGGACGACACCGCGCGCGCGACCGGCGGCAGCGCCCGCATCAGGTACTCGGTGTAGACGGTCCGGAACGGCGCCCAGACCGGCTGGGAGAACTCGCAGATGACCACCCGGCCGCCCGGCTTCGTCACCCGGTACAGCTCGCGCAGCGCCGCGTCCGTGTCCTGGACGTTGCGCAGACCGAAGGAGATGGTCACCGCGTCGAAGGTCTCGTCGCGGAACGGCAGCTTCGTGGCGTCGCCCGCGGTGAAGGGCAGCCAGGAATTGCGCTTCTTGCCCTCGCGCAGCATGCCGATGGAGAAGTCGCACGGCACGACGTACGCACCCGTCGCGGCGAACGGCAGGGAGGACGTCGCGGTCCCGGCGGCCAGGTCGAGTACCTTCTCCGCGGGCCGGGCGTGCACCGCCTTCGCGACCTCCTTGCGCCACAGCCGCGCCTGGCCGAGCGAGAGCACATCGTTGGTGAGGTCGTAGTTCGCCGCCACGCCGTCGAACATCGAGGCGACTTCGTGCGGCTGCTTGTCCAGGGAGGCTCGGGTCACCCACCCATTCAAGCAGCCCGGCCGGGCCGCGCCGGGGCGGGCCCGCTGTCGGCGGTGCGGTGGCTCCCCGGCAAGGAACCGCAGGGGGATGCGCCTGCCCCTGCGGTTCCCCCTCGCACGAGTTCCGGCCCCCCCTTCAACCTTTCCGGCCCGGCGGTGCTCAGTACCGGGCGTAGTGACCACCGACAGACCACCGACAGACGCAGAGAGGAGGCCGGATGACCGCCGGACGCAGCGCGAACACCGCCGCCTTCGAGGAGTTCGCCCGCGCGAGTCAGCGCCGGCTGTTCCGCACCGCGTATCTGCTGTGCGGGGACGCCGACGCCGCCCGTGACCTGACCCAGACGACGCTGGCGAAGCTGTTCCAGCACTGGGGCCGGGCGAGCGCGGCCGACTACCCGGACGCCTACGCCCGCACGGTACTGACCCGCACCTACATCGCCGAACGCCGACGCCGGCTGCGCGATTTCCGTGCCCATACGCCGATCGCCGCGCACCCGCCCGCGGTCGGCCCCGAGCTGACCGTCACGTTGCTGGCCGCGCTCGCCGAACTGCCGCCCCGTGCACGGGCGATGGTCGTCCTGCGGTACTGGGAGGACCTGAGCGTGGAGACGGTCGCCGAGCTGCTGCGCTGCAGCGCGTCCACTGTGAAGAGCCAGTGTTCACGCTCGCTCGCCACGCTGCGTACCCGCCTGGGCGACGCGCATCTCTACACCACCCGAAGCTGAGGAGACCGTCGTGGACATGTTTACCGACCGCTCCTCCGGACCCCTCCCGGGCCCGGAGACCGAGGACCGGCTGATCAGGACGGCCATGAAGCAAACGGCCGAAGGTGCGCCACCGCCGCCCGATCTGGTGTCCGTCGCCCTGGTCCAGGGCCGTCGGCGCCGCACCCGTGCCCGTGCGGCCCTCGGGGCGGGAGTGACGGGCGTGGTGGCCCTGGGAGTGTTCGGCGTGGCGCTGCCGATGTGGGGGGCGGGAGGGGGTACGCAACCGGCGCAGACCGGGTCCGTCACCACGCCGGCCACGACCTCCGCCCCCTCTCCGGCCTCCGCCGACCGGCCCGTCCCCAAGCCCGTGCACCTTGAGCCGAGCGACGGCGAGACGCCCATGGCCGACCTGCCTGTGGCCGAACGGGACCGGCAGAAGAAATTCCAGCTGAAGGTGGCGGTGCTGCTCGACGAACTGCTTCACGAGCAGCTCGGCGCCGTTCGTCCGGTCGACCTGGAGGTGCGCCGGTATCAGGGTGGATCGGGTGGGCACGCCTTCCCGGTCATCGTCTCGGTACGTCCCCGGGCCGATGCGGAAGCCCTCGGCAGCGCGAACCCGCCGTGCCGCGACATCACCACGAAGGGCATACGGTGCAAGACGGTGACGCTGCCGGGCGGCATCAAGGCCCGCGCCCTCACCTGGGAGGGAAACGGGAACGGCGCACAGACCCTCACCAACGTCGAACTCGCCTTCACCTACGGCAACAGCAGCGTCAGATTGTCGGTCAGCGGTGACGATGCCGCGATGGTGTCGTCACCGGTCACCGCGGACCAACTGGTCGCCGTCGCAAGCGACTCCAGGTTCCTGGAACTCGTGAAGTACGCGGACGGGCATCCGATGGAGGACAAGGAGCATTTCGTAGATGGCGGCTGAACCGGGGCGGCGCCGGGCACAGCGGCCAGGACGGGGAAACCGGCGCCGCCGGCGGCACAGCCGGATACGGGTGCCGGCCGCGGTACTCGTCATGGCGGCGGTGATCGGCGGCGCCGTGACCGCCGCGCCCCGATGGGCCGTCGGGGACGGCCGGCCGGCCGCGGCGGCTGCGCCGGAGCCCTCGGACACCCCCCGGGACCCGGTGCCCGACAGCACGTCGCCCTCCCCCGCCGCGAAGCCGAAGCCGAGGGCGAAGCCGGCCACCGCGTCCCCTTCCCCCTCCCCGTCCGCCACCGCGCCTCCCCGTGTCCCGGCATCCGGCCCGGGCACGTTCACGGTGGCCCGCGCCGGCGCCTCCTCCGGTGGCGGGAACGCCTACCGGGTCGAGGTCGAGGACGGTTCGGGCGTCGACCCGGACACGGCGGCGGCCCTGATCGCCGACGTCCTGGCCGCACCGCGCGGCTGGGCACACGCCGGGGCGCGCTCGTTCCACCAGGTGGCCGCGGGTCCCGCCGGGATGGTGATCCGTATCGCCACCGCGGCGACCACCGACCGCATCTGCGCGACGGGCCACATGAACACCCACGGGGAGGTCAACTGCCGGCTGGACGAGGTGGTGATGGTGAACCTCAAGCGCTGGCAGACCGGTTCGCCCGAGTTCCACGGGCCGCTCGCCGACTACCGCGCGCTGATCATCAACCACGAGGTCGGGCACTGGCTCGGCCACGGCCACGAGACCTGCCCCGGCAAGGGCCGCCCCGCCCCCGCGATGATGCAGCAGATCTACGGCCTCAAGGGATGCGTCTCCAACGCCTGGCCCTACGACGCACAGGGGCAGTACCTCGGCGGCCCTTCCGTGAGGTGACGTTCCGCCGGACCCGTGCCCGGCAATCGATATGTGTGTGGACTGAACCAATCGGCCCCGGCGCCGGTCCTTACAGGGGGGAGTGGAAACCACCGAGCACTGGGGAGGGGCACGGATGTCCGCAGGGGATGTGCGCCGCAGGGGGCAGCGGGAACGCGGCCGGGACCGGCTGTTGGCCAAGGCCGTGGTGCCGGTTGTCCTGGTCGCGGCGGCCGTCGTGGGCATCCGGTGGAACAACGCGCACGGTCCGAGTACGTCCGCCGCCTCCGCCACCTTCACGGTCGCCCGTGCGGGCGTCTCGGAGACCGGCAAGGGCGACGCCTACCGGGTCGAGGTGGAGAAGGGCTCCGGCCTGGACGCGGACGAGGCCGCCGCCGAGGTCGCCCGCATCCTGGCGGCGCCGCGGGGCTGGGCGCACCACGGGGAGCATTCCTTCCGCCAGGTCGCCGGGGGGCCGGCGGGGCTGGTCATCCGGATCGCCACCCCCGCGACCACCGACCGCATCTGCGGGAAGGGCGGCCTCGACACCCACGGCGAGGTCAACTGCCGGGTGGGGACCGACGTCATGGTGAACCTCAAGCGCTGGGAGACGGGTTCGCCCGAGTTCGACGGTCCGCTGGCCGATTACCGTGCCCTGATCATCAACCACGAGGTCGGGCACTGGCTCGGCCACGGCCACGAGACCTGCCCCGGCAAGGGCCGCCCCGCCCCCGCGATGATGCAGCAGATCGACGGCCTCAAGGGATGCGTCTCCAACGCCTGGCCCTACGACACCGACGGGAAGTACCTCGGCGGCCCTTCGGTGCCGTGACAGTGGGCCCTACCGGCCCCGGTACACCAGTCGCCCCGCCGCCACCGTCGCCACGCAGCTCGCCCCGCCCGCCGCGAGGAGCGCGTCCTCGTCCGGCGCGTCGAAGGCGGCGAGATCGGCCCGCCCCCCGACCGTGAGCGGCGACGCCATGGCGTCGGCCACCGCCCCGGCCCCGGCCAGCGGATCGAGCCCCGGCGTGCCACCGGAGTGCGCCGGAGCGCCGATGACCAGCAGCCCGGACCGGCGCATGGCCGTGATCAGGGCGGGCGGTGCGGTGGGGGCGGCCGTCGCCGCGGTCGTCCCGTGACGCAGCATCCGGTGCAGCCCGCGGCGTACGCTGCCGGCACGCCAGGTGTCGTCCGGCCCGAGCGCGTCGAGCGCCTCGCCGGTCAGCGGCGCCGTGCCCAGGGTGTCCGCCTCACGCGGATCGGGGAAGTACGACTCCTCCAGCAGCCGGACGGCGCCCCGTTGCACGAGTCCCGGGGTCAGGACGCCCGGCCAGCGCCGGACCCGGGCGGCGGGATGGAGGGCGGCCAGCTCCTCGTACGGGCCGAAGGACGCGACCACCCCGTCCCTGACGGCGACCGCCCCGCCGGGCACGGGAGCACGGCCGCCGCCCGGCAGGAGCAGGGCGGCGGCGTGGATCGTCAGCAAGGCGACGGACCCTAGTTGGCGCTGAGGAGCTTGAGCTCCGGGTGGGCGGTGCCGCCCTCGATCGCGGTGGACGAGATGTGCGAGACGACGCGCTCGTCGACCGGGTCGTTCGCCGGGTCGTCGTGCACGACCAGGTGCTCGTACGTGGTGGCGCGCTGCGCCGGGACCCGGTCCGCCTTGCGGATCAGGTCGATGATCTCCAGGCGGTTGGAGCGGTGCTTGGCACCGGCGGAGGAGACGACGTTCTCCTCCAGCATGATCGAGCCGAGGTCGTCCGCGCCGTAGTGCAGCGACAGCTGGCCGACCTCCTTGCCGGTGGTGAGCCAGGAGCCCTGGATGTGGGCGACGTTGTCCAGGAAGAGCCGGGCGATCGCGATCATCCGCAGGTACTCGAAGAGCGTGGCCTGCGTCTGGCCCTTCAGCTTGTTGTTCTCCGGCTGGTACGTGTACGGGATGAAGGCGCGGAAGCCCCCGGTCCGGTCCTGCACGTCGCGGATCATGCTCAGGTGCTCGATGCGCTCGGCGTTCGTCTCGCCGGTGCCCATCAGCATGGTGGAGGTCGACTCGACACCGAGGCCGTGGGCGATCTCCATGATCTCCAGCCAGCGCTCGCCGGACTCCTTGAGCGGGGCGATGGCGGTGCGCGGCCGGGCCGGCAGCAGCTCGGCGCCGGCGCCGGCGAAGGAGTCGAGACCGGCGGCGTGGATCCGGCTGATGGCCTCCTCGGCGGAGACCTTCGAGATCCGGGCCATGTGCTCGATCTCGGAGGCGCCCAGCGAGTGGATGACCAGCTGCGGGAACGCCTTCTTGATCGCGGAGAAGTGCTCCTCGTAGTACTCCACGCCGTAGTCCGGGTGGTGCCCGCCCTGGAACATGATCTGCGTGCCGCCGAGCTCGACGGTCTCCGCACAGCGGCGCAGGATGTCGTCGAGGTCGCGGGACCAGCCCTTGGCGGTGTCCTTGGGCGCGGCGTAGAAGGCGCAGAACTTGCACGCCGTCACGCAGACGTTCGTGTAGTTGATGTTGCGCTCGATGATGTACGTCGCGATGTGCTCCGTACCGGCGTAGCGGCGCCGGCGCACGGCGTCCGCGGCCGCGCCCAACGCGTGCAGGGGCGCCGACCGGTAGAGGTCGAGGGCCTCCGCCGGAGTGATCCGGCCGCCTTCGGCGGCTCGGTCGAGGATGGGCTGGAGGTCGGCCTTCTCGGTCACCGGGCTGTCACCTTTCGGCGGTTTTTCAACGGATCTACGGACCGGTTCAGCGTACGCCAGCGCCGGTACGGGTCAGCGGCCGGACCGGGTCAGCGTGCCGTACGGGAGTCCGGCACCCCGCTCGTCGGACCGGAACCGCAGGGTTCCGTCGGCCGCACGGGTGAAGTGGAGGTCGGCGGGCGTGGTGGTGCACAGCCCGGCCGTGCCGGGGCGTTCGGGATCGGCGCGTTCCCTGAGCTTCAGCTCCTTGTCCGTCCCGGAGGTGAGGGTGGCGATGCTGTAGCAGCTGACGTCCACGCCGAGTCCGGTGATCGTCGTCGTCATGTGGACGACCTCGGCACCCTTCTTCCCCTTCTCGAACACCGCGGTGAGTGTGCCGTGCGGCGCCCCGGTCGTCTTCTCGGTGAGCGGCCCCCGCCACGTACCGACGAAGGCGTCCGGGACCGCGTCCACCCGGTCCGGTGAGCCGGTGGCGGAGTCCGCGGGCGCGGACGGATCGGCGGAGGCGGTGCCGCTCGGAGAGGTGGCCGCCGGGGTGTTGCCGTGCTCGGCGCTGTCGGCGCCGCTCCCGCCCGGCATCAGGTCGAAGAGGAACGCGCTGCCCACCGTCACCGCGGCAAGCGCACCGGCCACCGCGAGGGCGACGGTGCAGCTGAGCCTGCGTCCCCGGTGCTCGCCGGGTCGCGAGTCCGCGCTCATGGTGACGGCGAACCGGGGATCGGGCGTGCGCTGCCCGGGCAGTGGGGCCGGTCCGGACGCCGGGGGCGGTTCGACCGGCGGGCCGAAGACACCGAGCGGGGCGTTCGTCCCGGACGTCCCGAACGACGCGTTGGTGAACGGCACCGGCCCCGACTGCACCGGCGCCTCCTGCGGTTCCAGGTCCAGCAGGGCGACCGCCGACCGGCTGACCTCACGCACCAGCACACCGGGCAGCCAGCCCGCGGCCACCGATGACGCCGCACCGCCGGGCACCAACTGCCGGGCGAGTTCTGCCGGGGTGGGCCGGCGGGCCGGGTCCTTCGCGAGGCAGGAGGCGATGGCGTCGCGCAGCCCGCCCTCCAGGTCGCCCAGCTCGGGTTCCTCGTGCACCACCTTGTAGAGGAGTACGGCGGAGGAGTCGCCGAGGAAGGGGGCGGCCCCGGTCGCCGCGTACGCCAGCACCGCGCCCAGCGAGAAGATGTCGGCCGCGCCCGAGATGTCCAGGCCGCGGATCTGCTCCGGCGCCATGTAGCCGGGCGAGCCGACCGAGACACCGGTGGAGGTGAGGGAGGCGGTGGCGTCGATGGCCCGCGCGATGCCGAAGTCGATCAGCCGGGGGCCGTCGAGGGCGAGCAGGACGTTGGACGGCTTCACGTCCCGGTGGATCAGGCCCTGCCCGTGGACCGCGGCCAGCGCCTCGGCGAGCCCGGCGCCCAGGGTGCGTACCGCAGGCTCGGGCAGCGGCCCGTGTTCGGTGACGGCCTCCGAGAGCGGCGGCCCGGCCACGTACCCATGGGCCACCCACGGAACGGGGGCGTCCGGGTCGGCGTCCAGGACGGGTGCGGTCCACTGCCCACCGATCCGCCGCGCCGCGTCCACCTCCAGCCGGAACCGGGCACGGAACTGCTCGTCGAGTGCGAAGTGCGGGTGGACGACCTTGACCGCGACGGTCCGGCCGCCCGCACTGCGCCCCAGGTAGACGCGGCCCATGCCTCCGGCACCGAGCCGGCCGAGCAGCCGGTAGGCACCGATGCTCAGCGGTTCGCCGGCTTCGAGCGGCTGCATATACGGACTCCCCCTGTGGACCGGCCGGACCTCCGACCGAAGCCTAGGGGCGAAGGTCATCGGGTCACAGGGGAAACCATCCGCCGATTTCACCCCCAAGGGAACGAACGGCGCCATTCACCACAACAAAAGGCGTGAATGCGTCGTTCCGCGGGTCCATTGCGGAAGGGATCCGGGGGATCGGTTCGGGTGCGGTCCGGACGCCTTCCGTCAATCGGCCAATTCAGCTCGAATTCACCCGAATCGATATCCGCCTACCATCCGCGCCAGGTTCCGCACAAGGCCCCGCACAAGGGAACTGCGGGACGTCCCCGGCGGGAATGGCCGGGCATTCCCGCCGGGCCGGTACGAGTCGCACGCGGCGGGAGAGCCGGGCCCGTCTCTCAGCCGCCGAGAAGCTCGACGTTCACATCCGCCGGGAAGCCCGTCGTCGGACCGGTCCGGCGCGCGAACTCCTTGACGCCCGCCAGCTGGGCGGGCCCGAAGCGGAAGTCGAGCGTCGTGAAGTAGCGCTCCAGGACCTCCGCGTCGAAGGCCTCCCAGCGCGCGGCCTGCTCCGCGACCTTGGTGACCTCTTCCAGGGACACGTCCCGCGAGGCCAGGAACGCCTCGTGCACCTTCTGTACGGCGGTGGGCTCGGCAGCCAGGTAGTCCTTGCGCGCGGCCCAGACGGCGAAGACGAACGGCAGCCCCGTCCACTCCTTCCACATCGCACCCAGGTCATGGACCTGGAGCCCGAGCCGGGGAGCGTCGTGCAGGTTGGCGCGCAGCGCGGCGTCACCGATGAGGACGGCGGCGTCCGCCTCCTGCATCATCAGGCCGAGGTCGGGCGGGCAGGTGTAGTAGTCGGGCGTGACACCGAACCGCTCGGCGAGCAGCAGCTGCGCCAGCCGTACGGAGGTGCGGGAGGTCGAACCGAGCGCCACCCGGGCCCGGTCGAGGTCCTCCAGGGGCCGCTGCGACACGATCACGCACGACATGACGGGCCCGTCGCAGCCGACCGCGATATCGGGGAAGGCAACCAGGTCGTCGGCGTTGCGCAGGAACTCCACGAGGGTGACGGGGCCGATGTCCAGATCGCCCCTGATCAGCTGCTCGCTGAGCTTCTCCGGGGTGTCCTTCGAGAGCTCCAGGTCGAGCAGGGTTCCGGTCCGTGCGAGCCCCCAGTAGAGGGGAAGGCAGTTCAGGAACTGGATGTGGCCGACGCGCGGCCGGCTGCGACGGTCGTCGCCTGCGACGGTTGAGACGGTTGAATTGTCCACATCGCGAGGCTAGACCCGTGCCCGGCCGACGGCCTCACCGGGGCCGCGCGGCGTCGCGCCGACCCCTCTTCCGGGGGCACCGGAATGGATACGGAAGGCCTCTCGGGAAGGCTCCCCGAAGCCGCCCGGAAGCCGCTTGGAGGCCACCCGGAAGGGCCTCTCGGCGGGCTCATCCGCACGACAATCAAACATCCGGGTGAAGTGATCTTTCCCTCTACCCTTCGGCACATGCTGCGTGCTAGGCTCAACGCCAAGTTGCAGTTTGGTTTCCCTTGCAGTACAGAGCCTGCGGAGCATGTAACCCGCAGGCTTTTGTAGTTTTCAGACTTCTTTGCAGGTTCTGGAGCAGGGCAACCCTTTGGCCCAAGGAGGGCTTATGGCTACCGGAACCGTCAAGTGGTTCAACGCTGAAAAGGGCTTCGGCTTCATCGCCCAGGACGGCGGCGGCCCGGATGTCTTCGTCCACTATTCCGCGATCAACGCGTCCGGGTTCCGCTCCCTCGAGGAGAACCAGGTCGTGAACTTCGACGTCACTCAGGGACCCAAGGGTCCGCAGGCTGAGAACGTCACCCCGGCCTAGTTGCCCGGGTCGGCCGATCGCGGCCGGTAACGCAGTACCCAAGGAGCCCCGCTCCTCCGCCTCGGCGGAGGAGCGGGGCTCCTGCCTGTATACGACAGGCGCCCCCTACTTCTTGAGAGTCACTTCCCGGGCATCACTTCTTGGGTGTCACTTCTCGGGCGTCACTTCTCGGGCGTCACTTCTCGGGCGTCTCGTCGCGGCTGTCCACGACGCCGCGGTCGAGCACGGCCTGGAGCTCGGTGACGGTGCCCTTCCTGCCCAGCTCGGTGTCCTGGACCAGATACGAACGCAGCCCCAGGTAGTCGTAGCTGTTGGCGTCGAAGACCAACTCCTTGCGCTCGTGCGTCCGCTCGTCCGTACGGGCCAGCGCCACACCGGGCCGGCCGTCGCCGTCCTGCGCCTTCTCCACCATGACGACGCCGGGAATCTTCGCGGCGGCACGGTAGATCGCGGCGCCCGTCTCGGGCGGCAGGATGTTCTCGCGGATCAGGCCGCCCACGTACTCGAAGAGCCACTGGTCGGACGAGCCGGAGTACGCGGCGTCCGCACGGAGCTTCGTCAGCAGCGCGTCGGGGTCGGTGGGCAGGGCCAGGAGCGCGGCGTAGGTCTGGTTCTGCAGGTGCTCCAGGTACCCCTCCTCCCCAGCGCGCGGCGCCGACCAGATGATGTCGTCGCCCGGCTGCTTGAGCCGGCTCTGCACCTTCTCCGGGTTCTGGGACGTCCACGTCTCGCGGTAGTACGTCTTCAGCTTGAGGGGGTTGCCGACGTCGGCCTGCATGTGGGAGTAGTGCGAACGCACGTAGACGAACTGGTTCTTGCCGACGCGGGTCGCGGGGCCTTCCGCGGCGTGCTGGGCGACGTTCTCCATCAGCGCTCCGACGCCGTCCGCCGAGGCGACCTCGACCTTGACGACGGGGGCCGCGCTGAAGTGGTACCCGGTGTCGCCGCTGCCGCTCTGCCCCGGACCGGCCAGGAAGGTGAAGGCCAGCGCTCCGGCGGCGACCATGCCGACGGGCACGGCGTACCAGCCGCGGTGGCGGCGCGGCCGCGCGGACTTCGGCGCCTTTGCGGCCTGGACCTGGTGGATCTCGTTCATCAAGTGCTCCCTGAGCAGCCGTTGACGGTCGCTCGGCAGGACCGGTCCGTGCGGCTCGGGCAGCTGCGCCCGCAGCTCCTCCGCAACCTTCTTCGCGTCGGCACTCATCGGTTCCCCTCCCTTTCGTTCGACCGGACCGCGGTGGCGCGGTCACTTCGGTACTGTCCGGCTGATCCGGGTAGTTCCCTGTTTGTTGTGTTTTTTTCGAGTTTCTCTCTTTCGTCTTCGGTGAGGTCCCTCAACCGCTTCCGGGCCCGGGAGAGCCGCGAGCGGACCGTCCCGACGGGGACGCCGAGCGCGCGTGCGGCGTCCCGGTACTCCAGGCCGTCCCAGACGCAGAGCAGGAACACCTCCCGCTCCTTCGGTCTCAGCCGTCCCAGCGCGGCCTGCGCGGCGGCGAGTTGTTCCGCGTCATGGATGCGGCCCACCAGCTCGTCGGCGAAGTCCGGCACGGCGGGTCTGACCGGCATCCGGGTCAGTGCCGCGTCGTGCCTGCGGGCGGCGCGGCGGGTGTTGCGCAGGACGTTGGTCGCGATGCCGAGCAGCCAGGGCTTCAACTCCTCGTCCGATTCCCGCAGGGTCGCGCGCAGCCGCCACGCCTCCAGGAAGGTCAGCGACACGACGTCCTCCGCACCGGCCCAGTCGCCGGTCGAGCGGACCGCGTACCGGAAGACCGTCTGGGCGTAGTCGTCGAAGAGGCCGCCGAACGCGTCCGGGTCACCTGCCCGTATCCGGGCTCTCAAGGAATGCTCCACATCAGGTCCTGTCCGCAGCGGGCAGGGAGTTCCCATGACCTGGATCACATCCTCGTCCGGCCACTGCGATGCTTGACCTTGACGCCGTGTGAGGCCTTGCACTGGGAGACATCATGTTCACCATCGGAGACTTCGCCCGGTACGGGCGGGTGTCGGCCCGGATGCTGCGTCACTACGACGCGGTCGGGCTGCTGCATCCCGACCGTACCGACCCGGCCACCGGCTACCGCTACTACGGTGCCGCCCAGCTCGCCCGCCTCAACCGGATCATCGCCCTCAAGGACCTCGGCTTCACGCTCCAGCAGGTGCGGGCCGTCCTCGACGAGGAGGTGGGCCCGGAAGAGCTGCGCGGGATGCTGCGGCTGCGGCGGGCGGAGCTGGAGGCGGCGATGGCGGCGGCGGCCGCCCGGCTGGTCCAGGTCGAGGCGAGGCTCCGGTCGATCGAGAGCGAGGGACACATGTCCGTGGAAGATGTCGTGATCAAGAGCGTTCCCGCAGTACGGGTCGCGGAGCTGACCGGTGTGGCAGCCGGATACGAGCCGGAGGACATCACTCCGGTGATCGGCCCGCTGTACGAGCGGCTGTTCCCGCTGCTGGGCGAGGCCGAGGTCTCCCCGACCGGCCCCGGGATCGCCCGTTACGAGGACGCCCCGGAGGGCGGCGGCGCGATCGTCGTCCACGCCGGGGTGACGGTCTCGGCCCCGGTGGGGCCGCTGGGTGACACCGGGGTCACGGTGGTCGAGCTGCCGCCCTTCGAGGCGGCGACCATCGTCCACCGGGGCTCGATGGCCGGCATCCTGCCGACCGCCCAGGCCCTGGCCCGGGGGATCGAGGCGGGCGGCTACCGCTCGGCGGGGTACGCGCGCGAGGTCAATCTGGAGTGCCCCGCGGACGAGGACAAGTGGGTGACGGAGCTCCAGGAGCCGGTGACCCGGGCCTGACCGGAAGGGGTCGGGGCGGTCCACGCAAGGACCACCCCGGCCCCTCCCCTCTTCACGCCCCCGTGCCGGGTCCCGCCCACAGCCCGTCGTCGGTCAGCCCGAGCAGGTCGATCGCGTTACGGCGCACGATCCGGTCCACGACATCGGCGTCCAGGTGCCCCATCTGCGCCTCACCGACCTCGCGGGACTTGGGCCAAGTCGAGTCGGAGTGCGGGTAGTCCGTCTCGTACAGGACGTTCCCCACTCCGATCGAATCCAGGTTCTTCAGCCCGAAGGCGTCGTCGAAGAAGCAGCCGTAGACATGGTCGGTGAAGAGCTCCGACGGCGGCCGGTGGACCTTGTCGGCCACCCCGCCCCAGGCGCGGTTCTCCTCCCAGACGACGTCGGCGCGTTCCAGGATGTACGGAATCCAGCCGATCTGGCCCTCCGCGTACATGATCCGCAGGTTCGGGAAACGTTCGAACTTGCCGCTCATCAGCCAGTCGACCATCGAGAAGCAGCAGTTGGCGAAGGTGATGGTGGAGCCGACGGCCGGCGGGGCGTCGGCCGAGGTGGACGGCATCTTCGAGGACGAGCCGATGTGCATGGCGATCACCGTCCCCGTCTCGTCGCAGGCCCGGAGGAACGGATCCCACTCGTCCGTATGAATGGACGGCAGTCCGAGATGGGGAGGTATTTCGGAGAACGCCACGGCTCGCACCCCGCGCGCGGCGTTGCGCCGGACCTCGTCGGCGGCCAGCTGTGCGTCCCAGAGCGGGACGAGGGTGAGCGGGATGAGCCGGCCGTGCGCGTCGGGCCCGCACCACTCCTCGACCATCCAGTCGTTGTACGCGCGCACCCCCAGCAGGCCGAGTTCGCGGTCCTTCGCCTCGGTGAAGGTCTGACCGCAGAAGCGGGGGAAGGTCGGGAAACAGAGGGCGGACTGGACGTGGTTGACGTCCATGTCGGCGAGCCGCTCGGGCACCGAGAACGAACCGGGACGCATCTGCTCGTATGTGATGACTTCGAGCTTGATCTCGTCCCGGTCGTAGCCGACGGCGGTGTCGAGCCGGGTGAGCGGGCGGTGCAGGTCCTCGTACACCCACCAGTCGCCTATCGGCCCGTCGTCCCCCTTCGCACCCATCACAGGCGCGAACTTGCCGCCCATGAACGTCATTTCCTTGAGCGGCGCCCGGACGATGCGCGGTCCGGAGTCCGCGTACTTGGACGGGAGCCGGTCCCGCCAGACATGAGCGGGCTCCACCGTGTGGTCGTCCACCGAGATGATCTTCGGGAAGGTCTCCATGCGTACCACGGTAGCGTCGATCTGACGAACCGTCAGCTATCTGGACGCGACCTCGTTCCATAATCGTTGTCGAGGGCTTGTGCAGAGACTCACCCACTGCTGACGCGCCCCCCTTTCACAAGGCAGACTGTTGACGGCGATACCAACGGTATGGAGCAATCCGGATAGCCCCGACGGGATCCGGACATGTGCGACCGTGCCGGGCAGCGCACAGAGCAGGACAGGAGGCGGCAATGGGCCGTGACGACGGGCCACGGGTACGCGTTCCGGAGCAGCGCGCCCCGGAGCAGCGGCCGGCGGAGGAAGCCGGGCTGTATTTCTCCCTGCTCGGTCCGGTACGGGCCCGGCGGGGCGGCGAGACGCTGCCGTCCGGATCGCCGCAGCAGCGCGCCCTGCTGACGGCTCTGCTCCTGAGGGGCGGGCGCACCGCCACGGCTGCCGAGCTCATCGACGCCATCTGGGGCGAGGACCCGCCCTCCCAGGCCCTGGCCGCGGTACGCACCTACGCCTCGCGCCTCCGCAAGACGCTGGGCCCGCTCACCCTGGCGAGCGATTCGGGCGGGTACGCGATGCGGATCGGGCCCGAGGCGCTGGACCTGTCCGTGGCCCAGGACCGGGCGGCCGATGCGGAGAAGGCGCGGGCCTCCGGCGACCGCTGCCGGGCCCGGACCCTGCTGAACGAGGCGCTGGCCCTCTGGGACGGCGAGGCCCTGGCCTCCGTGCCGGGCCCGTACGCCGATTACCAGCGCAGCCGGCTGGAGGAGTGGCGGCTCCAGCTCACCGAGACCCGTCTCGATCTTGACCTGGAGGTCGGCTGCCACGCGGAGGCGGTCTCCGAACTGACCGCGCTCACCGCCGCGCACCCCCTGCGCGAACGGCTGCGCGAGCTCCTGATGGTGGCCCTGTACCGCAGCGGCCGCCAGGCGGAGGCCCTCGCCGTCTACGCCGACACCCGCCGACTGCTCGCCGAGGAACTGGGCGTCGACCCGCGCCCCGAACTCGCCGCGCTCCAGCAGCGGATCCTCCAGGCGGACGAGGACCTGGCCCGCCCGGCCGACGAACCCGCCCCGGCCACCGCACCGGTCCGCCCGGCGCAACTTCCGGCCACGGTCTCCGACTTCACCGGCCGCACCTCCTTCGTCCGCGAACTGGGCAACCGCCTCGCCACCGCGGAGGGCTCGGTCATGGCCGTCTCCGCCCTCGCGGGCATCGGCGGCGTCGGCAAGACGACCCTCGCCGTGCACGTCGCGCACCAGGCCCGCCCGCACTTCCCGGACGGCCAACTGTACGTCGACCTCCAGGGCGCGGGCGCCCGCGCCGCGGAGCCGGAGACGGTCCTCGGCGCGTTCCTGCGCGCCCTGGGCACGGCGGACTCGGCGATCCCCGACTCCCTCGACGAACGCGCCGCGCTCTACCGCTCCACGCTCGACGGCCGCCGCATCCTGGTCCTCCTGGACAACGCCCACGACGCGGCCCAGATCCGCCCCCTGCTCCCCGGCACGGCGGGCTGCGCGGCCCTGGTCACCAGCCGGGTCCGGATGGTCGACCTGGCGGGCGCGCACCTGGTCGACCTGGACGTGATGTCGCCCGAGGAGGCGCTCCAGCTCTTCACCCGGATCGTGGGCGACGAGCGCATCAACTCCGAGCGCGAGGCGGCCCTCGACGTGGTGGCCGCCTGCGGCTTCCTCCCCCTCGCCATCCGCATCGCGGCCTCCCGCCTGGCGGCCCGCCGCACCTGGACGGTCTCGGTCCTGGCCGCGAAGCTCGCGGACGAACGCCGCCGGCTGGACGAGCTCCAGGCGGGCGACCTGGCGGTGAAGGCCACCTTCGAACTCGGCTACGGCCAGCTGGAACCGGCCCAGGCCCGCGCCTTCCGCCTCCTGGGCCTCGCGGACGGCCCGGACATCTCCCTGGCGGCAGCGGCGGCCCTGCTGAACCTGGAGGCGCACGCGGCGGAGGACCTCCTGGAGGCCCTGGTCGACACGTCCCTCGTGGAGTCGGCGGCCCCGGGGCGCTACCGATATCACGACCTGGTGCGCCTGTACGCGCGTTCGTGCGCGGAGCGGGACGAGCGGTTGCCGGAGGAGAAGGAGCGGGCGCTGTCGCGGCTGCTGGACTTCTATCTGGCCACGGTCGCGTGCGTCAGCGCCATGGAGAAGCCGGGCGACACTCTCGTCGATCACCTCGCACCCACCTCCTACGACGGCCTGACCTTCTCCAGCCGGCGTGAAGCCCAGGACTGGCTCTACGCCGAGGCCGGAACGCTGTTGGCCTGCGCCCGCCAGTCCGCATCCGGGCCGACGCTGGCCCACGCCGTCGACCTGCTCTGGGTGGCGATCGAGCTCGCGGAGTCCGGGGCGAACTCCAAGGAGTACGAGGCAACCGTCACCACAGCCTGCAAGGCTGCGGAACTGGCCGGTGACGCCAAATCCGAGGGCAGGGCCCTCATCACTCTGGCCAATGTGCATCACGTCTCCGGCCGCTTCGACCTGGTTGACCGCGAGTGCCGACGGGCCCTGCACCTGTCGGCCGTGGCTCACGATCCCCTCCCTGCCTGCTGGGCATCGAACCTGCTGGGCATCATCGCGCTCTACGAGAACCGGCATCTGGAGGGCGAAGAGCACCTGACCCGCGCCATAGCTCACTTCCGGGATATAGAGGACCGCCCGGGGCAAGCCGCTGCTCTGTGCAATCTGTCGCGCGTTCACCTGGCCATGGGGCGAACGGACACTGCCGTATCGCTCGCCGAGCAGGGCACGGCGATGTACGACGAGATGAATCACGCGCTCAAGGGTGCCAACGGCCGCTATGCGCTGGGGCTCGCCCTTACCCAGAGCGGCCAGCTGGAGGCTGCGGCGAACAGCCTGCGGGAGGCGTACGAGGTCTTCAAGGAGAGCCGGCAGCGCCTTTACGAAGGCATGGCTCTGTTCCGTCTCGCCGAGGTCGACATCGCGGCCCGGCGCCCGGCGCAGGCCGCCGCCAACTCCGAGATCGCGCTCACCGTCCTCCGGGGCATAGGCGGGGAATGGCGGCGCGGCAACGTGCTCACGGTCCTGGGGAGGTCACTGTCCGGGATCGGGCAGACCGACCGTGCGAAGGTCTGCTGGCGCGAGGCCCTGGGCATCTTCGAGACGCTCGACTCCCCGGAGGCCGCAGATGTACGAAGCCTGCTCAATCCAGCAGAAGTCGCCTGACCGCTTCCGGTCGGGACGTTCATCGTTCGTTTATCGCCACACGGCACTCTCTGTCTAGTCGATCCGTCGCGTCGGGGGGCAGGCGGGGCGACAGACGGCCGTACCACTAATGTGAGCGGCCCCGACAGGCCCGTCCGGCAGTCCACGGGGGAACAGCCGGACGGGTCTTGCCGACCCAGCACGCCGAATCACTAACGGGAGTAGACGATCATGGCCGACGCACAGAGCAACGAGCCGATCATCAAGCCGCTCAACACCCACGCCACGAGCGAGCCTGCGAACATCCTGGGCACGGATGGTGCGCTGAAGCCGCTCAACACCCACGCCACCACGGCGCCGGAGGGTGAGGCGGAAGACAAGACCGACAACACCCACGCCACGAGCGAGCCGGCCAACTAGAGCTGCAATTCGGCGGGGTACGGGGGGAGTGGCCGCGGCGGCGCGGAGGGGGAGCCGTCGCGGCCGCTGCATGTCCGCGCCCGAACGGCCGACGCGATCGCGTCAACGTTCGATCACTTCCCGCCAGAGGGCTACCGCCATCGCCCCCCCCCTGTCACTAGCGTCACTTCACGTCCGGAAGCTCGCTCCCATCACAGGAGTCGGAATGACCCGCACGAAGAAGACGCTCGTCGCCGCCGCGTTCGCCGTGGCCCTCGGCATCGGCGGCGCGTCACCCGCACTGGCTGACACCCACGCCACCGGCGACACCCCCGTCACCACGCAGGACACCCACGCCACCGTGGTGACCCCGCAGGAGAACCACGTCGGCTGAGCCAGACAAGGCCCGAGCAGAGGGGCCCGAGCCACCCGGCTCGGGCCCCTCTGCCGTCCCCTACAGCCCTCGGACCTGAACCCCCGCCCCACACAGCTTCCCCATGTCGTCCTCGTCCGAGGTGAACACCACCACCCGCCCCCGCTGCCGCCCCGCGATCACCGCGAGCGCCGCGTCGATGGCGTACTTGTGGCCGTGCAGACCGGTGGACCTGAGGAGGCGGATCGCCTCGTCGGCGACCTCCTTGGTCACGGACTCGACCACAATCCGGGACATCGCCCAGTCCCATACGGGCTGCCGGATCCTGCCGTGATAGGCCTCGACGAGCGTCATGGAACTCGTCAGCACACGGATTCCGGACTGGTGGGCCTTGGTGAGCGTGACGGTCATCGCCCGGTCACTCAGCGCCGTCCTGGACAGTGCCTCACTGTCCAGGACATATGTCATGTCTGACATCAGGCGGCTTCCGCCCGCCCCTGAGCGCCTTGCTCCCGATCCTCGAACCACCGCTCGATATCACGCAGCTCTTTGGCCGCCGCAGCCTGCTCCTGCTCGGTGAGCGGGCCGCCATCCTTCAGCATCCGCTCCACCAGCTCCCCCAGCCGATCATGCTCGCGCTGACGCTCTATGGCGCGGGTGACATACGCGCTGAACGCCCCGGGGCCCACCTCGCTCCGGATCTCCTCCGCCAGCTCCTCCGGCAGGGTGACCGTGTACTTCTTCGTTGCCATACACATCACCATACCGAGACCAAAAAGGGCCTGCCACCAGCTTCACCCCGTGGGGTGACAAGACTCCAGCACCGTTGACGCACAACATCGCCCCCTGCCGCACATCCCCCTAACCTGTACGACATGGACAGCGAGCCGCACAGCCACGACACCCGGATCACCGTCCGCGATCTCCAGCGGAACGCCGCGGCCGTCCTCGTGCGGCTGGAACACGGGGAGACGTTCACCGTCACCCGGCACGGCCGGACCGTGGCGCGGATAGTGCCTCCGGATCCTGCCGAGGAAGCGGTCAATCAGGCCGTCGCCGACGGGCTGATCGATCTCACGGAGCTCAGCCGCGCCCGCACCGCCGCCCAGACGGCGCGCATCCGGACCGCTCCCTCGACCGCCGCCGACGTGCCGCTCACTCAAGCACTGGAAGAACTGCGTGACGCGCAGGACGACGGGGCGGGGCGCTGATGCGATTCATCTATCTGGACACCTCCGCAGCGCTCAAGCTGTTCAAGGAGGAGTCCGAGTCCGCCGCCCTCAAGGCATGGCTCTCCACTCAGGGATCCGCCACCGTCCTGACCTGCGATCTCACGCGCACGGAGGTCCGGCGCGCACTGCACGCCGCCGGTGCCGGGCCCGATGTCGCCGCGGAAGCCGAGGAATGGCTCGACGAGAGCGCCCTCGTCCGGATGCCGCCGCTTCTCTTCGACCGCGCGGGGCAGCTGTCACCCGGCAACCGGCTCCGCCCCCTGGACGCCCTGCACCTGGCCGCCGCGCAGGGGCTGGGCAAGGCGCTCCTCTCGTTCGTCGTGTACGACAAGCGGCTCGTCGAGTCCGCACGGGAACTGGGCCTGCCCGTCGCGTGCCCCGGGGCGGGCTGAGCGCGTCAGCGCCCTCGCAGCTCCCCCTTCACCACCTTGCCGCTCGCATTGCGCGGGAGCTCGCTGACGAACTCCACCGCCCTCGGCACCTTGTAGTTCGCCATCTCCCGCCGCGACCAGGCGATCAGGTCGTCCGCCGTCACCGTCGCGCCCGGCCGGCGCACCGCGTACGCCTTGCCGACCTCGCCGAGGCGGGGGTCGGGGATGCCGATCACCGCGACGTCGGCGACATCCGGGTGCAGGCCCAGGAGCTGTTCGATCTCCGCGGGGTAGGCGTTGAAGCCGCCGACGATGAACATGTCCTTGATCCGGTCCGTGATCCGGAGGTTGCCCTCCTCGTCGAGGAAGCCGACGTCGCCCGTGTGCAGCCAGCCGTCCGAGGTGACCGTGGCCGCCGTGGTCTCCGGGTCCTCGAAGTAGCCGCTCATCACGTGGAAGCCGCGGACCATGATCTCGCCGGGGGTGCCGGCGGCGGCCAGGACGCGGAGCTCCGTGCCGGGGATCGCTCGGCCCGAGGTGGAGGCGATCACCTCCGCCGGGTCGCCGCGGCGGCACATCGTGACGATGCCGCTCGCCTCGGAGAGGCCGTAGGCGGTCAGGACCGTGGCGATGTTCAGCTCCGAGCGCAGGCGTTCGACCAGTTGGAGGGGGACCACTGCCGCACCCGTCACCACCAGCCGCAACGCCGAGAGGTCGTGGGACGCGCGGGCCGGGTGGTCCAGGAGGGACTGGTGGAGTGTGGGCGGGCCGGGCAGGACCGAGATGCGTTCGGCGGCGATGTTGGCGAGGACCGTGTCGACGTTGAAGACCGGCTGCGGGACCATCGTCGCGCCCCGCATCAGGCACGCGATGATGCCCGCCTTGTAGCCGAAGGTGTGGAAGAACGGGTTCACGATCAGATAGCGGTCGCCCTCGCGCAGACCCGCGAGCTCGCTCCAGATCGCGTAGCAGCGCAGGGTCTGGGCGTGGCTGATGACGGCGCCCTTGGGGCGGCCCGTGGTGCCCGAGGTGTAGATGATGTCGGAGGGGGCGGATGAGGGAATGACGTCGGCCCGTGTCCGTACCTGCTCAGCCGATATCCCCTCCCCCGCCGCCAGGAAGTCCTTCCAGGTCATGTAGTCGTCGGCCTCGGGGGCGGTGTCGGCGAGGACCACCACCCGCTCCAGGTGCGGGAGTTCGACATCGGACCGGCGCAGGGACGCCACGTACGACGTACCGAGGAAGGTGCCCGTGACGAAGAGCAGCTTCGCGCGGCTCCGCTCCAGGACGTACGCCGCCTCCGTGCCCTTGAAGCGGGTGTTGAGCGGGACCAGGACCGCGCCGGCGGTCACCGCTCCCAGCGCGGAGACGATCCAGTCCAGGGTGTTGGGCGCCCAGACCGCGACCCGGTCCCCCGCCTCCACGCCCGATGCCATGCACGCGGCGGCGGCCCGCTCCACGCGTTCGCCGAGTTCCGTGTACGTGATCCGGGTGCGGCCCTCGACCACCGCCTCCCGGCCCCCGTACCGTTGCGCCGCCGCCCGTACCAGGTTCGGGACGGTGGACCATTCCTCGTCGCCGCGCATCTCGTGCCCTCCCGTCGAACCGGAAAACCGCAGTAGCCACCTCGTAGCTGACTATCCGTCAGATTAGCTGTAGCCTCCTCCGCTGTCAGCAGTCATGACGCTCTCGGAGGTGGCGGGTGGCGACGCTCAAGGACAAGGCAGCGATAGCCGGTATCGGGCAGACGGAGTTCGCGAAACATCTGCCCGAGTCCGAGAAGACCCTGGCGTGCCGGGCGATCACCGCGGCGCTCGACGACGCGGGAATCGCCGCGTCGGAGGTGGACGCGTTCGCCTCGTACACGATGGAGGAGACCGACGAGGTCGAGATCGCCAAGGCGATCGGGGCCGGTGACGTCACCTTCTTCAGCAAGGTGGGGTACGGGGGTGGCGGCTCCTGCGCGACCCTTGCGCATCTCGCCTCCGCCGTCGCGACCGGGCAGGCGAGCGTGGGCGTCGCCTGGCGGTCACGTAAGCGCGGGTCGGGGCCGCGGCCCTGGAAGAACACCGCTGTGCAGCTGCCCACCCCCGCCCAGTGGACCCGGCCGTACGGGCTGCTGCGGCCCGCCGACGAGATCGGGATGCTCGCCCGGCGGTACATGCACGAGTACGGGGCGACCCGCGACCACCTCTTCAACGTCGCGCTCGCCTGCCGCAACCGCGCCAACCAGAACCCCGACGCGGTGATGTACGAACGCCCGCTGACCCGCGACATGTATATGACCTCGCGCTGGATCAGCGAGCCGCTCTGCCTCTTCGACAACTGCCTGGAGACGGACGGGGCGCTGGCCTGCGTCATCGTCTCCGCCGAACGGGCCCGCGACTGCCGGCAGAAGCCCGTCTATCTCCACTCCGTCGCCCAGGGACTGCCCGCCCAGCACCACGGGATGGTCAACTACTGGAACGACGACCCGCTCACCGGCCCCGCCTGGACGGCGGCCCGACAGCTGTGGAAACAGGCCGACTTCGGGCCACAGGACGTCGATGTGGCGCAGATCTACGACGCGTTCACCCCGCTCATCCCGCTCTCCCTCGAGGGGTACGGATTCTGCGGTCGCGGCGAGGGCGCCGCGTTCACCGAGGGCGGGGCGCTGGAGAGCGGCGGGCGGCTGCCGATCAACACCGGCGGCGGCGGGCTCAGCGAGGGATACGTGCACGGCTTCAACCTCATCAACGAGGGCGTGAAGCAGCTGCGCGGCATCTCCACCGCCCAGGTCCCGGATGCGTCGACCTGCCTGGTCACCGCCGGGGAGGGCGTCCCCACGTCCGCCGTACTGCTGAGGAACTGAGGAGCTGACCGAGATGGATGGACTGCTGCTGCCCGTCGTGGACGAGGACGGCGCCCCCTTCTGGGAGTACACGGCGCGCGGAGAACTGCGCGTCCAGGCGTGCGCCGCCCCGGACTGCGGAAAGCTCCGCTTCCCGCCCCGGCCGTGCTGCCCGCACTGCCAGTCGTTCGAGAGCGAGTGGCGGGTGATGAGCGGACGCGGCCGCATCTGGTCGTACGTGCTGCCGCATCCGCCGCTGCTGCCCGCGTACGCCGACCAGGCCCCGTACAACGCCGTGATCGTCGAACTGGCCGACGCCCCGGAGATCCGGCTGGTCGGGAACGTGGTCAGCGGCCCCGACGCCCCGCTGAACTCCGTCGATCCGGCACGGCTGCGGATCGGGGCGGCGGTCAAGGCGGTCTTCTGCCCCGCCTCCCCCGACGTCACCATGGTCCGCTGGCTGCTGGAGCGGTGAGCGGACATGGCGCTGCGCACGGAGACGGACAAGGAGACCGGGGTGGCGCTGCTCACCCTGGACCGGCCGGAGAAGCACAACGCGATCGACCTGGCGACGGCCGCTGAACTGACGGCGGCCTGGCGGGCGTTCCGGTACGACGACGAAGTGCGGGCCGTCGTGATCACGGGGGCGGGAGGCCGGGCGTTCTGCACGGGTATCGACCGGGGTGTGGACGTCCCGCAGCCCTCGTCCCCGTACACGATCGACGATCCGCTGCTCGCGATCGGGCCGAAGGCCAACGACCTGTGGAAGCCGGTGATCGCGGCCGTGGAGGGGATGGCCTGCGGCGGGGCGTTCTATCTGCTGGGCGAGGCGGAGTTCGTCATCGCTTCCGAGGAGGCGACCTTCTTCGACCCGCACACCACGTACGGCATGGTCAGCGCGTACGAGGCGATCGCCATGGCGCAGCGGATGCCGTTCGGCGAGGTGGCCCGGATGTCCCTGATGGGCACGGCGGAACGGGTCACGGCCCGTCGTGCGTACGAGACCGGGCTGGTCAGCGAGGTGACCCCGCCCGGCGGCGCGGTGGCCGCGGCGCTGCGGGCGGCGGCGGTCATCGCCTCGTACCCGACGGGTGGGGTCCAGGGGACGGTACGGGCGCTCTGGTCCGCGAAGGAGTCGGCCCGGACGCAGGCCTTCGCCCATGCCCCGCACCTGATCGCGCTCGGGAACCTGGCGCCGGAGCAGCAGGCGGAGCTGTTCAGGGGGCGGGGCCGGGGAGGCGGCGGAACGTTCCGACTTCGGTGAGGGCGGTGTCGACCGTCAGTAGCTGAGCTCGGCGGTGACCGTGCACTTCTTCACGCGGGAGACCTTGCTCGGGCTGTCCATCCGGACGGAGACGGTCTTCGTCTCGCCGCTGTCCGCGTCCACGGTCGCCTCACCCGTGTCGACGGTGTTGCCGACCGCGTCGAGGAACGTCACGTCGACCTCGTACGTGTGGCTGCCGAGCGCGTTCGCGGTGAGCCGCACGGTGGAGCTGGTGACGGCCCTGCGCTTGCCCTTGCGGGGTGTCACGCAGCGGACGACGTACGCCTGCGGGGCGTCCGTCGCGGTGGCGGTGGGGGTCGGGGTGCCGTACGTGGAGCCGGAGGAGCTGCTCGACGAGCTGTAGTCGTCATCGTCGTAGTCGGAGTCGGTGTCGTGGTACGTGCCGTTGCTCTTCTTGGAGTTGGAGCACCCGCCGCCGCTGCTGCTGCTGCTCGACTTGCTCTTTCCGCTCCGGCTCTTGCCACCGCCCTTGCTGCCGCTGCTGAATCCGGTGAGCGCGAGTACCACTGCCACCAGGACCACTGTCAGCTTCACGTGTTGCCGCACCATCGGTACGTCCCCCTTGTGTTGTCCCTCTTACGTGCTGCGGGCCGGCCGGGCTGTCGGACGGCCGCGCGACACCGTAGCGCACAGCATGGCGGGCCCGGCCCGGCAGTACGGTCATGACCCTGTCACGGTCTCGTCATCATCTGTCTGGTGGCGAGGGTCATGGCCCCGGCGTAGCGTCGAGTCGAGAGCGGTGAGGATCCGCGTTGCCGGCCGGTGGCGCGTGCCTCGCACGCCCCGCGGGAGGTACCGGACATGATCCGTAACGTCCTCGGCTCGATCGTCGCTCTCCTTGGAGCGGCGGCCGCCGTGCTGAGCCCCTTCCGTGACTGGTACGACGGCCGCCTCGGGCGGTACTACGGGGTCGACGACCTGT
Organism: Streptomyces sp. NBC_00464; assembly: GCF_036013915.1. NCBI lineage: Bacteria > Bacillati > Actinomycetota > Actinomycetes > Kitasatosporales > Streptomycetaceae > Streptomyces > Streptomyces sp. NBC_00464. The sequence continues at coordinate 2,995,534 of NZ_CP107899.1, forward strand.
TCACCGGCGTCACCGCGGCCCACCCCGGCGTTCTCGGATCGATCCTGCTGCCCTTCCTGTTCGCCGCGGTCCTGGCGGTCGTGGGCGTGGTGCTCCGTTTCCGGCCGCTGGTCGCGCTCGCGGGCGTGCTGGTGCTCGGGTTCACGGTGTTGTGGATGGTGCGCCAGGGGCAGGCGGAGGGAAGCCTGACGGTCGCGGGAGACGGTTCCGGGCTGCAACAGGGGGTGGCGGGCGCGGCAGGCGGTGGCGTGCTGCTTCTGCTGGGCGCGGCGCTGATGTCGGGGCGGGGGCGGCGTGACCGGCGCCCCCGGGTCGCGCAGCCGTACGCGGCGCCGGGGTCGGCGGATCCGGACACGTGGCCGCCTACGCGGGAGCCGGGGCCTTCGGTGCAGACGAGTCCGTGGCCGGAGCCGGAGGCGGACCCGTACGTGGGGCCGTCGCCCGGGTCGTCGGCGTCGTCGCGCGACACGGAGCCGACCGCGACGTACCCGGTCCAGGACCCACCGGACCGGCCGGGCAGACCGGGCCCGTCCGGAGATTGACCCCATCACCGGTTGCGTCCTCAAACGGCGACCCCTTCAAGCCCGTCCGGCGATTGAGGACAAAGCGGCAACCCACCCAAGCCCGTCCGGCGATTGAGGACAAAGCGGCAACCCACCCAAGCCCGTCCGGCGATTGAGGACAAAGCGGCAACCCACCCAAGCCCGTCCGGCGATTGAGGACAAAGCGGCAACCCGGGCGCACCCGGCCCCATCTGTACCGGCCACCCCATCACCGGTTCCGTCCTCAAACGCCGGACGGGCTGGGGTGGTCGGCCAAGCCCGAACCGCCCGCGGAACCCCGGCCGGGAAAGCCTACGCGCGGGCCCTGTTGCCCGTGCCCGTGCCCTTCAGCGCGTCCAGCGCGTACACGCAGCGGTCCTTGCTGCACGCGTAGACCACCCCGCCCTGCGCCACCGGCGAACCCGTGATCTCGCCGCCCGTGGCGAGCTTCCAGCGGAGCTGGCCGCCCACCGCGTCCAGCGTGTACAGGACGTGGTCGGCCGAGCCGAAGTGGACGCGGCCGTCGGCGACGACCGGTGCGCCCACGACCTCGCCACCCGCGGCGAAGCGCCACTTCGGGGTGCCCGTGACCGCGTCCAGCGTGTACAGCGCGCTGCCGCTGCCGACGTGCACGTTGCCCGCCACCACCAGCACCGGTTCGATCGACTGGCGGGACTCCGTGGCGATGCGCCAGCGGTCCTTGCCGGTCGAGGCGTCCAGCGCGTACACCGTGCCGAGGTAGTCCGCGAGGTACACCCCGCCACCGGTGACGGCCGGGCCGGGGGCGAAGGCGGGCGGCGAGAGGAAGACCGCCGGGGACTCGAAGTGCCAGCGCACATGGCCGGAGACGATGTCCACCGCGAGGACCCGGGTGCCGGCGGAGACGTACACATAGCCGTCCGGCGCCGGGGTCACCCGGACCGGCACCCCGCCGCAGGAGGCCGCGTCGCCGACCGGGTAGGACCAGCGTTCGGTGCCGGTACGGGCGTCGACGGCCCGCAGCCGGGCGTCCTGCCAGAGGTAGACCGTGCCGTCGTGGAGGGCCGGCCCGGCCTCCGACGTCTCGAAGTCCGTCTGCGCGCCGGTGATCTCCCAGAGCCTCTCGCCCGTGGACGCCTCCCACGCCTGGACGCCGCCGCCCCGCGTACCGGTGACGACCGTGCCGCGCTCGGCCTTCAGGGAGTACACCCACGCGTCGGTCTGCAGCCGCCACCGCTCGCTGCCGCTCGTCGCGTCCAGGGCGTAGAGCGACGGCCCGTCGGAGGCGAGGATGCTGCCGCCGTCCACCGCCATCGCCCAGGCCACGTCACGGGTCTTGAACTGGCGCCGCCCGTTGCCGGTGTCCAGCGCGTGCACCTCGAAGGAGGTGACGTACAGCAGGTCACCGACGACGACGGGGGTCCCCCACACGTCGTTCGACATCCGGAACCGCCAGGGCCGCCAGCGTCCCGGGCCTGCGGGCGCGCTGTCGGGCGCGTGCGCCGGGGCGGGCACGGGGGCGGTCGGGGCGGTGACCGCACCGTTCACCCCGACGGGCGGGCGCACCCAGCCGGTCGCCGGACCGGCCTCGGCGCCGGCAGCCGAGGCGCGTACGTCCTGGGCGCGCGGGCCCGGACCGATCGGCACGTGCACACCGGACAGCCGCACCGGACCGCCCGCCTCGGATGCCTGCGCGGGCCGGGCGGCCGTCGGGCGCCCTTCGGCGCCGCCGCGCCAGGCGTTGTCCCAGTCGGCGGCCGGCGACTGCGGGGGCGGCGCCACGGGCGCGGGCGGAGCGGGCGGCGCCACGGCGACCGCGCGTCCGCCGCCGCGGCGCTGCTCGATCATCGCGGTCGCGGAGGCCGGCAGCCAGGCCGACGCCGTACCGCTGTCGTCGCTGCCGGAGGCGAAGAGGTGCGGGGAGAGCTGGGCCTGCAGTTCGGCGGGGGTGGGCCGCATCGAGGCGTCCATCTGCATGCAGGACTCGATCAGCGACCGCAGATCGTCGGGCAGCCCGCTCACGTCCGGGCCCTCGCGCAGCAGCATGAAGACCGTCTCGACCGGGTTGGCCCCGTGGAACGGGGCATGCCCGGTCGCGGCGAAGACGAGGGTCGAGCCGAGCGAGAAGATGTCGCTCGCGCCGGTGACACTGCGCGAGTCCCGTGCCTGCTCGGGCGACATGTAGGCGGGCGTGCCCACGGCGACGTTCGTCATGGTGAGCCGGGTGTTGGAGACACCGGACGCGATCCCGAAGTCGATCACCCGGGGGCCGTCCTCGACGACGAGCACGTTGGACGGCTTCATGTCGCGGTGGACGAGCTTCGCCCCGTGGATGGACTGCAGGGCCTCCGCGATGCCCGCCGCCAGCCAGCGCACGGCCTGCGTCGGCATCGGCCCGCACTCATTCACTATCTCTTCGAGAGAAGGAGCGGGCACGTAGGCGGTGGCGAGCCAGGGCACGGCAGCCCGGGGATCGGCGTCGACCACGGCGGCCGTGTAGAAACCGCTGACGGCGCGGGCGGCCTCCACCTCGCGCGTGAAACGGACCCGGAACAGCTGGTCCTCGGCCAGTTCCGTACGGACCGTCTTGATCGCCACCCGCCGGCCGGACGCCGACCGGGCGAGATAGACCAGCCCCATGCCGCCGGCCCCGAGCCGTCCCAGCACCTCGAACGGGCCGATCCGCCTCGGGTCGTGCTGCGTCAGCTGCTCCACCACTTGCCTGCCACCTCCCCGTACGGACCTCCGTGAGGAGTGGTCCGCGAAAAACCCGCCGTGTGCAGCGTCTCATCACTGGGCACCACCCGGCGGTGCGCACCCCGATTCTTCCTGGCCGAGGCCCGGGTGGCGAACCCGGGGGCGGATCGGGGTGTCCTGTGCCACTCCGGGTCGTATCAGGACACCGGCGGCTGAAGTACGGCGAACACGGCGCCCTGGTCGTCCTGGAGGACCGACATCCGCCCGTAGGGGATGTCGAAGGGCGGCTCGGAGACCCGGCCGCCGAGCCGCTTGACGGTCTCGGCCGAGGCGTCGCAGTCCGCCACGGCGAAGTAGGTGAGGAAGTAGCTGGGCATCACGGCAGGGAACGCGTCCGTGATGACACTGCGCCCGCCGACCGCGGTGTCGGGGCCCGGTTCGGTGCCGGCCGGGGACCACATGCGGAAGTCGACGCCGGACTCCGCGGTCCCCGGATCGCCGGTGCCCGGCTCGTCGAGGTCCGCGGAGCGGAAGCCGAAGACCTCCTCGTAGAAGGCGTCGACCTTGTCCTTCTGCCGGGTGTAGACCTCGGTCCAGCAGAAGGAGCCGGGCTCGTTCTGCTTCTGGAAGCCCTTGCGCTCACCGGCCTGCCAGAGGCCGAACACCGCACCGCCGGGGTCGGCGGCCTGGGCGAGCACCCCGGCCCGGCCGGCCCGGACGGGGTCGGTGATCACCTGACCGCCGGACTCGCGGATCCGGGCGGCGGAGGCGGTGATGTCGTCGGTGGCGAAGTAGACACCCCAGGCGGTCGGCATCCGGCCGTCCTGCTTGGCGGCGAGGGCGGCGACGAGAGCGCCGTCGCTGAGCGCGTCGGCGGACGGCCCGTCGCCCGCCCGGAAGGTCCACCCGAAGAGCTCACCGTAGAAGCGCTTGCCCGCTTCCAGGTCGGGGAGCTGCACATCCACCCAGCACGGCGCGGACTGCGCGAATGCGGCCATGGGCCCGGATCCTTCCGTCGCGATGACGCTCATCCATGGAGACGCTCACCCCTGGACACTCATCTCTGGTGACGCTCGTCACACCCAACGTAGCCGCGCACGGGCACGCCCGCGCTTCAGCCCCCTTTGATACGAACATATTCTCGATACACGAGCCATGGACACGGCTGTCACGGAAAGTTATCCACCGAAGTTGTCCACAGGCTGTTGATAACACTAATCAAGCTGTGGGGAACCGGAAGGGAGACCGTGGGGCGCATCCCCTGAAATCCCCCCACTCCCCCCGCCGCGCCTGCCGCACTCCCCATTTGCAGTCGGCCGAATCGCGCTCCGATCACCCGTCGGTAAGCTGACGGCATGACAGGACAAGTACGCACCGTCGACGGCCGCGTGGCCGGTCGACGCGGACAGGCGACGCGGCAGAAGCTGCTCGACTGCCTCAGCGAGATGCTCAGCTCCTCGCCGTACCGGGACGTCAAAGTCATCGACGTCGCCCGGAAGGCGGGGACTTCACCCGCAACCTTCTACCAGTACTTCCCCGACGTCGAGGGCGCCGTCCTCGAAATCGCCGAGGAAATGGCCAAGGAGGGTGCCGGACTGACCGAACTGGTCGCCGGACGCTCCTGGGTCGGCAAAGCCGGATGGCAGACAGCCGAAGAACTCGTCGACGGATTCCTCGACTTCTGGCGGCGCAACGACGCCATCCTGCGCGTGGTCGACCTCGGCGCGGCCGAGGGCGACAAGCGGTTCTACAAGATCCGCATGAAGATCCTGAATTCCGTCACCAACTCCCTTACGGATTCGGTGAAGGAGCTCCAGGCCAAGGGCAAGGTCGACAAGGACGTCAGTCCCGCGGCCATGGCGGGCTCCCTGGTCGCGATGCTGGCCGCCGTCGCCTCGCACCAGAAGGGCTTCACCACCTGGGGCGTCAAGCAGGCCGAACTCAGGCCGAACCTCGCGCTGTTGGTGCATCTGGGCATCACCGGCAAGAAGCCGACGAAGTAGCGCCCACGCCGGAACCCCGTACTGGGTGACGCGCGGTGATCCCGGGCGCCCCAGGTCCTGTCTCACCGACGGCGGACCACGCATGTGGTCCGCCGTCGGTGTACCCGGACGGGAGACAACCGGCCCTCCGCGTCACGCGCGAAACGTCAGGCGCGAAACGTCAGGCGCGATTCGTCACGCACGATTCGTCACGCACGATTCGTCAGGCGCGATTCGTCATGCGTGCCCGTCGCGCAGCTCCGCCGGATCCAGCCGGAACAGCCGGATCTCCCGGTCGATCCGGGCCTGGTACGCGGCATAGGGCGGCCAGAACTTCAGCGCGCTCTCCCACACCCGGGCCCGCTCCTCCCCTGCCAGCAGCCGTGCCCGTACGGGAATGTCGCGACCCTTCCAGTTGATGACGGCAGCCTCCGGATGGGCCAGCAGATTCGCCGTCCAGGCCGGATGACCCGGACGGCCGAAGTTGCTGCCGACCAGGATCCAGCTGCCCGGCCCCCCGTCACCCGGCTGCGGCATGCAGGCCAGCGGGGTGGTCCTCAGCTGCCCGCTGCGCGCCCCCGGCACCGTCAGCACCACCCCCGGCAGCATCTGCGCGCTGAGCAGCACCCGGCCGCGGGTCAGCCGGTGCACCGTACGGTCCATGGCGGGCACGACATGCGGGGCGATCCGCGCGAAGACGCGGGTCGAGGACACCTTCTGGACGAGCCGGACCCCGACCGCCATCAGACCGCCACCTGTCCGGCCGGCCCACGCCCGGCCGGGCCACCGTGCGCTGCTGGGCCTTCGTGCGCCTCCTGGCCGAACAGCCCGGCCCGCTGCGCCGCGTGGTCGCGGAGCCGGTGGACGGGGCCGAGGAGCAGCTCGTCGGACGCGGCCCGCTTGAAGAACAGCTGCGCCTCGTCCTCCCAGGTGTAGCCCATGCCCCCGTGCAGCTGCACCGCCTCGGCGGTGGTGATCCGCAGCGCCTCCAGCGCCTGGGCGAGGGCGAGCCCGCCGGACTCCGGGTCCCAGGCCGCGTAGTACGCGGCGGAGCGGGCCGACCGCACGCGTACGTACAGATCCGCCAGCCGGAGTTTCACGGCCTGGAAGGAGCCGACCGCCAGGCCGGACTTCTCGCGCTCCCCGACGTAGTCGACCGTCCGCTCCAGGGCGCTCGCCGCCGCCCCGGCCGCCTCGGCGGCGAGTGCGACCGCGGCCGTGCGCCCGGTGGCCGCGAGCGCGGCGGTCACGTCCACGGTGTCGTCGGCGCCGAGGAGTTCGGCCTCGGTGTCACGCAGCTGGATCCGGGCGATCGGCCGGGTCCCGTCGAGTGAGGTCTGCCGGGTGCGGACGAGCCCTGCGGGCGGCTGCGGCCCGTCGGCCCGGACCAGGAACAGCAGGGTGCGGCTGCGCGGGAAGCCGCCCGCGTGGGCGGCGACCAGGAGCAGTCCGGCGCTGTGCCCGTCGAGCACCTGGGCGGCCTCCCCGTACAGCCGCCACCCGCCGTCGCCGCCGGCCGGCCGGGCCTGCACACCGCCCGCCCGTCCGCCGCCCGCCCAGGCTCCGCCGGTGAGATCGCCGGTGAGGCCGAGCGCGGTGGAGAGCGAGCCGCCGGGGACGGCCAGGGCCGCGGTGAGCTCGCCCGCTGCGAGGGCCGGCAGCAGGGCGGCGCGCTGCTCCCCGGTGCCGAGGGCGAGGATCAGGGGGGCGGCGAGCACGGCGGTGGCGAGCAGCGGGGACGGCAGCAGGGCGCGGCCGGTCTCCTCCAGGGCGACGGCGAGCTCGGCGGGCCCGTGGCCTCCGCCTCCGTACTCCTTCGGGAGGGCGAGTCCGGGCAGTCCGAGGTCCCGGGAGAGCCGGTGCCACAGTGCGGTGTCGTACCCGTCCGGTGTCGCCGGGGTGCCCCCGGTGTGGCCGGGGTCGTGTTCGGCCAGCAGTTCGCGCAGGGTGCGGCGGATCTCGTCCTGTTCCGCGGTGAAGGCGGCATCCATCGGCGGGCTCCTTCTCCTCGGAGGCCGACGGCCTCCGATCTGACGGGCCGTCATGCTAGGGGTGAAGCAGCGAGATTCCCAGAGTCGCGCAGGGCGACGCGGACCACAGGATCCGCGCACGGCCGCATGGTTCACCTCCCGCAGATCTGATGTACCGTCAGATTCATGCCTGCCACGCCCTCTTCCCGCCGCAAGGTCGCTGTCGTCGGCATATCCCTCGCCGACTGCGGACGCGTCGACACGGCCACGCCGTACGCCCTGCACGCCCAGGCCGCCCGCCGGGCGCTGGCCGACTCGGGACTGGAGCGGTCCGTCGTCGACGGCTTCGCCTCCGCCGGGCTCGGCACGCTCGCCCCGGTCGAGGTCGCCGAGTACCTGGGCCTGAAACCCACCTGGGTGGACTCCACCTCGGTCGGCGGATCGACCTGGGAGGTGATGGCGGCCCATGCCGCCGACGCCATCGCGGCGGGCCGCGCCAACGCCGTACTGCTGGTGTACGGGTCGACGGCCCGAGCGGACATCAAGGCGGGCCGCCGCACGTCGAACCTCTCCTTCGGGGCCCGGGGCCCGCTCCAGTTCGAGGTGCCGTACGGGCACTCGCTGATCGCCAAGTACGCGATGGCCGCCCGCCGTCACATGCACGAGTACGGCACCACCCTGGAGCAGCTCGCCGAGGTGGCGGTGCAGGCGCGGGCGAACGCGGCGGCCAACCCGGACGCGATGTTCCGCACCCCGGTCACGGTCGACGAGGTGCTGTCGGGCCCGATGATCGCCGACCCGTTCACCAAGCTGCACTGCTGCATCCGCAGCGACGGGGGCTGCGCGGTGCTGCTGGCGGCGGAGGAGTACGTACCGGACACGGCGAAGGCGCCCGTCTGGATCCTCGGCACCGGCGAGCACGTATCGCACTCCACCATGTCGGAGTGGGACGACTTCACGGTCTCCCCCGCCGCCGTCTCGGGCCGCCTCGCCTTCGAGCGGGCGGGGGTGCGGCCGGCGGACATCGACCTGGCCGAGATCTACGACGCGTTCACCTATATGACGCTGGTGACGCTGGAGGACCTGGGTTTCTGCGCGAAGGGCGAGGGCGGCTCCTTCGTGGAGAAGGGCCGCACGGGCCTCACCGGCGAGCTCCCGGTCAACACGGACGGCGGCGGCCTGTCGGCCTGCCACCCCGGGATGCGCGGACTGTTCCTGCTGGTGGAGGCGGTACGCCAGCTGCGCGGCGAGGCGGGGGCCCGGCAGGTGCGCAAGGCGGGGGGCCGGCTGCCGGAACTGGCGGTGGCGTCGGGGACGGGCGGCTGGTTCTGCTCGTCGGGGACGGTGGTGCTGGGACGGGGGTGAGGGGGGCGGGGGCTACGTTCCGTCGGCGTCCGTCCTGTGCAATGGGTCCATGAGCGACGCACAGAAGCCCTTCCTCGACCTCCTCCACGCCCAGCGTGTCTGGGACATCGAGCTCCCCGTCTTCGACCCGGCCGCGGCACCCCCCGCCCCGCTCCCCCTCTTCCACGCCTGGTTCGCCGAGGCCGTCGCCGCCGGGCAGCCCGAGCCACACACGATGACGCTGGCCACCGTCGACACGGAGGGCCTGCCCGACGTGCGCACGCTGATGCTGCACGACGCCGACGAGCGCGGCTGGCACTTCGCCACACACGCCACCAGCGCGAAGGGCCGCGAGCTCGCCGCCCTCCCGTACGCCGCCCTCGGCTTCTACTGGCCCTCGCAGGGGCGGCAGGTGCGGGTGCGGGGCCCCGTCATCGTCTGCTCCCCCGCCGAGAGCAGCGCCGATCTGCACGCCCGCTCGACCGGGGCCCTGGCCTCGGCGCTGGTGGGGCGGCAGAGCGAGGTGCTGGGCTCGACGGGGGAGCTCGACCGGGCCTCGGACGCCGCGTGGCAGCGGGCACAGGAGGAGCCGGAGACGGAGGTGGCGAGCTGGACGCGGTACGTGGTCGAGCCGCGCCAGGTCGAGTTCTTCCAGGGCGACGCCCGGCGGCGGCACGTACGGCTGCGCTACCGCCGGGCGGGTGCGGACCGTGCGGACTGGACGCGGGAGCTGCTCTGGCCCTGATATGCCCAGCGTCCGGCCCCCGGATCAGGTGATCGTGATGGCCTGTACGGGGCAGGCGCGGGCGGCCTCGCCGACCATGGGGCCGGGCTCGGCCTCCGCCAGGAGTTCGCTGAGCCCGTCGTCGTCCTGGGTGAACACCTTCGGGGCGGCGAGTGCGCACTGCCCGGCCCCGATGCACACGTCCCTGTCGATATCGATCCGCATGTCCGTCCGTCCTTCCGCTCGGGTTCCGGTCACCACGTCACGGGCAGTTCGAGGAGCCCCTGCACCGTGTCCCCCGGTTTGAACGGGATCTCCTCGACGGGCACCGCCAGCCGCAGGCCGGGCAGGCGGCTGAAGAGCGCGGGCAGCGCGATCTCCAGTTCGGCCCGCGCGAGGTTCTGGCCCAGGCACTGATGGATGCCGAACCCGAACGCGACGTGGTTGCGCGCACCGCGGCCGAGGTCCAGCTCGTCCGGCGCCGGGTAGACGGACTCGTCCCGGTTGATCACCGCGGCGGACAGCAGGACACCGTCGCCCGCCCGGAACGTCGCCCCGCCCACCTCGATGTCCTCGACGGCCACCCGTGAGAGCCCGTCGGCGATGGACAGGAAGCGGAGCAGTTCCTCGACGGCGGCCGGAATCCCGGCGCCCGAGCCGTCACGCATCAGGGCCAGCTGGTCCGGGTGCTGGAGCAGGGTGAGGGTGCCGAGCGAGATCATGTTCGCGGTCGTCTCGTGGCCGGCCACGAGCAGGATCTGGGCCAGCCGCACCAGCTCCTCCAGGTCCACCGCCCCGGTCTCCAGCTGCTTGGCGATGAGCTCGTCGAGCAGTCCCTCGCCCGGGTCGCGCCGCTTCCGCTCGATCAGGGTGCGGAAGTACTCGTTGAGCGCCTCCCGCGCCGCGTCGACGTCGGAACCCGCCGGGCCGCGCAGCAGCTTGCGGGACTGCGCCTCGAAGAACTCGTGGTCCGCGTAGGGCACGCCGAGCAGCGCGCAGATGACCATGGAGGGCACGGGCAGCGCGAAGGCGTTGACCAGCTCGGCCGGCGGCCCCTGCTCGGCCACCGCGTCGAGCAGCCGGTCGACGATCTCCTGGATGCTCGGCCGCAGCGCCGCCGCCCGCCTGACCGTGAAGCTCGGGATCAGCATCCGGCGCTGCACGTTGTGCTCCGGATCGTCGACGCCGAGCAGTTCGACGCGCCGCTGGGCCGTCGCCGCCAGCCGCGGGGCGAAGATCGGGAAGGCGGGATTCTCCCGGTCGGACGACAGCCTCGGGTCCACCAGCAGCGCCCGCGCCTCGGCGTGGCCGGTCACCAGCCACACCGTACGGCCGTCGAAGAGCCGGACGCGGGACACGGACTGCTGACCGCGGCTCGCGCTCGGATAGCCGGCCGGCGGGTGATAGGGGCAGGTGCGGTTCTGCGGGAAGGAGACGGTCTCGGTCTCTGTCATGGCGGACCTCACGAGGAGAGGGGGTGTCCTACCGATCACCCACCACTAGATGCCTCAGGCATCTAAATGGCTAGGTGATGTTCGGCCAGATCCCCCGAACCCCACCCGACTGCCCGCCCTTATCCGCTTTCGACAGCCGAGGAGCACTATGGGAGGCAGGCGAGGACTGGAGGTCACCCATGACCAAAACCCGTAGCCGGTACGCCCCCGACCACGGTCTGACCACACGCATGGTCACCACCATGTTCCTGATCGGCCTGCTGTACGTGGTCCTGGTCGGCGTCCTGCTGGCCGTGCTGCGCGGAGCCTGGCCGATCATCCTGATCATCACCGGGGGCATGTTCGTCGCCCAGTTCTGGTTCAGCGACCGCATCGCGGCCTTCAGCATGGGCGCCCGCGAGGTCACGCACGAACAGGCACCGGAGCTGCACGGCGCGATCGACCGGATCTGTGCGCTCGCCGACATGCCCAAGCCCCGGGTCGCCATCGCCGAGAGCGACGTACCGAACGCCTTCGCGACCGGCCGCAGCGAGAAGACCGCCCTCGTCTGCGCCACGACGGGTCTGCTGCGAAGACTGGAGCCGGAGGAGCTGGAGGGCGTCCTCGCCCACGAGATGTCGCACGTCGCCCACCGCGATGTCGCCGTCATGACGATCGCCTCGTTCCTCGGCGTGCTCGCGGGCATCATCACCCGCGTGGCCCTGTGGGGCGGCTTCTCCCGCAACAGCCGCAGCAACGACCCCATGGGCATCGCGATCATGCTGATCCCGCTGATCAGCGCGGTCGTCTACGCCCTGAGCTTCCTGCTGACCCGGCTCCTGTCGCGCTACCGCGAACTCTCCGCCGACCGCACGGCCGCGCTGCTCACCGGAAAGCCCTCGGCCCTCGCCTCCGCCCTCACGAAGGTGAGCGGGCAGATGGCCCGCATCCCGACGGAGGACCTGCGGAAGGCGGAGCCGTACAACGCCTTCTACTTCGCCCCCGCCTTCTCCTCCAAGGAGAGCCTGAGCCGGCTGCTCTCCTCGCACCCGACGCTGGAGCAGCGTCTGGACCAGCTGGCCCGCATCTCCGCCGACCTGTCCCGCCCGTAAGGAGTCGTCCCGTGGGTCTGCTCGACACCATCCTGGGCCGCAGCAAGCCGGTCCGCCCCGACCTCGACCAGCTCTTCGCCGTCCCGTCAGCCGCCCTCACCCTCCAGGCGGCGACCGGCTTCGTGCCGACGGGCCTGGGCTCGGTGTGCTTCGCGGGCGTGGAGGGTGCCGGTTTCGCCCGTATCCAGCAGGACGTACGAGAGCTGCTCGACGCGGACACCGTGCACGGCGGCATCCCGGTGGAGTTCAGCCGGGACACGTACGGCTACACCTGGCTGCTCGCCCGTCAGCCTCCCGACGACCTCGCCGCCCTGGTCAATGACCTGCACGCGGTCAACACCCTGCTCCAGGACGGCGGCTTCGGCCCGCAGCTGCTCTGCTCGCTGATCGGCTTCCGGGACGGGGAGGGGCGGTCGCTGGCGCTGGTCTACCTTTTCAAACGGGGAACGTTCTACCCGTTCGCCCCATTGCCGGGTGGTGGCGAGAAGCGGGACAACCAGCTGGAGTTGCAGGTCCGCGCCGCTCTCGGGGACGACCTGCGGGTGGAAAAGGACCTGGCGCGGTGGTTTCCGGTGTGGGGGGCGCCGGGGCTGTGAGACCCGGCGGCGCCCCCACTACGAAATCGTCAGGCCGCCGCCGGGGCGACCGGGGCGCCGTCCTCGCGGGCGGAGGACTGCGCGGCCTCGACCACCGCGACCGCCGCGTGGATGTCGGCCGCCGTCACGAGCGGCGTACGCCCGTAACGGATGTCGTCCCGGAACTCCTCGAACAGCCGCCGCAGCGCCGTCGTCCCGGCGGGCCCGCCGACCTGCCGGGGCACGCTGACGCCGTCCGCCCCGCGCACCGCGAAGGCCGGGGCGTCCTCGTCGGCGAGGACATGACCGTGCGAGCCGAGCACGCGCAGGCTGGACGAGACGGGGGCGGGGCCGACACCGGCGGGCGTACGGGCCACGGTGACGGTGGCCACCACCCCGTTGCGCAGCCGCAGCGAGAGGACCGCCGCGTCCTCGACGCCGTACGCGCCGTGCGGGCCGTCGAAGAGCGGCGCGTGGGGCGCGGCGCTGCTGAAGGCGACGACCTCCTCCACATCGAGGCCGGTGAGGTGGCGGATCGCCAAGGCGGGATACCACCCGAAGTTCATCAGCTCACCGCCGCCGGACAGGGCGGGGTCGCAGACGAGTTCGGGGCGCTCGACGGTGGCTCCTTCGAGTCCGCCGGCCGCCAGCCACTCCACGTCGACGGCCAGGGGCAGGCCGATCGCACCGGAGTCCACGATCCGCCGGGCCCGGACGATCTGCGGGGAGTAGAGGCGGTGCACGGCGGTGAGCAGCCCGCGTGAGCGCTCGGCGGCATCCCGCAGCCGCCGCGCGTCGCGCGAGTCGGTCGCCGCGGGCTTGTCGACGATGACGTGGCAGCCGGCGTCGAGCGCGCGCACCGCGAGGTCGACATGGCGCGTGGGCTCGCTGCACACGAGGGCGATGTCGCAGGCGGCGAGGCCCTCGTCCAGGTCGAGCAGCGGGATGCCCGTCGCCTGCGCGAGGGCCGCACTGTCCTCGGCGAAGGGGCTGTCGGCGGTGTCGGCACAGCCGATGACCTCGAACCCGGGCATGGACTTCAGCATCGGTACGTAGTCACGGGCGTGCCGGACCCCGGATGCGATGAGGACCCTCATGTCAGCAGACCTCCTTGACGTCGACGGGCCGGCCTTCGTCGGCACTGAGCTGCGCCGCGAGGGCGGCGGCGAGGGCGGCGCGTATCTGGTGGGGCGCGGTCAACGGGGCGGCGGCACCGTCGAGTACGTCGCGCAGGTGCCGGGTCTGCTCGGCCATCGCGCCGTCGATCGAGGCCGGGGCGACGGGGGACGCGGTGTGCACGCGCGGCTCGTCCTCGCTGCTGTGGTGCAGGGTGCCGGACGTGCCGGAGAGCATGAGGCGGCGGACGAAGGTGCCGCGCTGGACGAGTGCGTAACAGAGCTCGATGGTGGCGAGGGCGCCGCCGGCGAAGCGTACGAGGATCTGGAAGCTGTCGGGGGTCGGCATCCCGGCGGCCCAGGTGTTGGTGGGGCGGGCGAACACCCGGACCGGTTCGTCGTCCATGAGCCAGGTCAGCAGGTCGAGGGCGTGCACGCCGTTGTGGGCGACGTGGCCTCCGGACCGGGCCGAGTCCAGCTGCCAACCGCGCCAGCCGCCGGACCAGACGTGCCCGGTGTACCAGGTGAGGTGGGCCAGGCGGGGCGTGCCGATCGCGCCTTCGGAGACCGCCTTGGCGATCTCCAGGTGGACGGGCTGGAAGCGGGCCGTCTGGGCGACGAGCAGCGGCCGGTCCGCGGCCTTCGCGGCGGCGAGGATCCGGTCGGCGTCGGCCACGTTCAGCGCGGCGGGCTTCTCCAGCAGGACCGCCCGCCCGGCCCGGAGCGCGGCCACGGAGAGGTCGGCGTGCGACTCGGGCGAGGTGCACACGGCGGTGACGTCGACGTCGTCGGACCAGGCGGTGGCCGGGTCGGTGGACCAGGTGGCGCCCTCGGCGAGAGCGGCCAGCGCGGCGGCCCGCTCGGGGTGCCGGTCGACCACATGGGCCAGCCGGAGTCCCGGGACGCCCGCGAATGCGGTGACGTGATCCCTGGCGATGGCGCCCGCCCCGATGACGGCCACGCGGTGCTCGCCGCCTTGCCGTCCGGGGCCGCGCGGCCTCTGGTCGTCTCCGGTCACTGGGTCGGGGGACATCCGGCTCCTCGCTGCGCTTCCTGAGCTACTAGGACATCGGACATCTTATGTCTGATGTCCTGCGCTGAACACCCGGCCCTTGCTCGATGCCCGGAGGGCGCGTGGGTGACGAGGTGGCGAGGGCGCGTCGGCCTCGGGCAGGGGTAAGTGGGCCTCGCACGTTGCGAGGCCGTGCAAGGGTGCTCGGGTGTTCAATCGCCTTGAGATCAACGTGTTGCCACCGGGCCCCCGATGGGCTGCCCAGCTGTCTTTCCGGATCGACGGCGAGGAAGTGGTGGCAGCGGCGATCGGAGTGGGAGGCCGCAGCCCGTTTGCCGAGGAGGCATTGCCGGCCGCCGGCCAGGGCCCCCTCTGGGCAACCGACGAGGGACGACGTGTGGTGCTGGGTGAGCCCGAGTGCACGGGCGGATGCTGTGGCTACCTGTCCGTGTTCGTGCAGCGTCACGGCGGGATCGTGGAGTGGTCCGACTGGCAGGTGCCCGTTGATGACGCGCGCCCTCCGGCTTTTCACTTCGACGCCGATCAATACGACGCCGAACTGACGCGCGCGCGGGCAGCGTTCACCTCGTGACAGCCCGCATTTCACTGGCGGGCGGCGGCCGGCTCCTGCGGGCAGAGGTAGAACAGCTCCGGGTCGCCCTCGTCCAGGCCGTGGAGCAGGCCGGCCGGGCTCCATCCCGCGCGTTGCAGCAGCCGCTGCATCGGCTGGTTGGAGACGTTCGTCGAGGTGAACAGCTTCGGGGCACTGCACGAGGCCGCGGCGTCCGCCAACAGGCGCTCACCCACACCTCGGCCACGGGCGGCGGGCGCCACCATCAGCATCGTGACGAAGCCCTGCTCGAAGAACGTGTACTCCACCACGACGTAGCCCAACGGCCCGGACGCGTCCTCGACCACGGCCGCGAGGCCCTGCCGACACCAGTCCCGGATGTTCCGGCGCCGCGCCTCGTCGCCTTCCGCCGCAACCGAGTCGATCCGGGCCAGCGCGTCGGCATCCGCCTCGCTCGCGCGCCGCACGGCGAACGCCCCCGCGTCCACGCGCGTCAGCCGTTCGCGGCGTGGCCCAGGAACGCGGTCCAGGCGGCGGGGGCGACGGCGAAGGTGGGGCCGTCGGTGACCTTGGAGTCGCGGACGTGGACGGTGTGGGGGCAGGTGGCTACCTCCACGCAGAAGCTGTCCTCGTTGAGGCTGTAGCTGGACTTGTGCCAGTTGTAGGCGACTTCGATGCAGGCTTCGCCCTCGTTGCCGCTGTAGCTGGACTTGAACCAGGTCAGTGCGGGTCGGTGGCTCACAGTTGTCTCACCTTCGTCTCGATAATCTCTGCGGACTTCCAGGGGTTGAGCGCCTGGGCCCGCAAGATGCCGAAGAGATCGAACATGTCGCCCACCTGCTCCGGCTTCGAGATCAACTTACCGCCGCCCTGCGCCTCCACGTACAGCAGACTGCGGCCTTCCGCCGTGGACATCAACTGCATGGGTCCCATCAACCCCGCATGCGTGTGCTGAGCCGATGGCATCACCTGCACCGTCAGGTGGTTGAACCGCTCAACGCAGTCGAGTACGTGCCGCAGTTGCTCCTTCAACACCTCCGGTCCGCCAAGCGTACGGTCCAGGACCGACTCCTCGATGACGTATCCGATGCGCGGCGGCGGCGTGCGCGACAGCACCGCTTGCCGTTCCAGCCTCGCTCCGACGTGCCGGGCGATCTCGTCCTCCGTGTACGCCGGTACGCGCGACCGGTACAGCGCATGCACGTACCCCTCCGTCTGGAGCAGACCCGGGATCAGCATCGTCTCGTACGCACTGATGACCCGCGCGTTCCGTTCCAGCTTCGCCCAGTCCAGGAACTTCGCCGGGTACTTCTCCTCATCCACCAACTCGCAGCACGCCGCCAGCGCCCCGCCCGCCCCGAACACCCGGTCCGCATCGATCAGCAGGTCGCGCGAAGGGATGCGCTCCGCCCGCTCCACCGCGCCCATCAGCGACTCCGAGATCAGCAGCTGCTCCGCCGCCTCCTTCTGCGTGAGCCCCGCCCGCACCCGGTGGATTCGGATCAACTCCCCCACCAGCCGCCGCCCGTGCGTCGTCTCGCTACTCGTCCCCACAGCCGTCACCGCCCTCCCCACATCCCACCGATGTGGATCGCGTCCTCCTGGTCACGCTACGCAGTCGCCGGAATGCTCGTAGCCATGACGCAGAAGAAGCACCCCGAATGGGTACCCGCCACGGGGCTCCAACTCCACCTGACCGGGATCCACTTCGACGCGATCCGGTTGCGCGGCGTACGGGGCGAGGCGGTGCTGCACCACCTCGCCACCCTCACGGACGACGATCCGGGGCCCGTCGTGCGGGAGATCGCGGGAGGGCGGTGGACGTACTTTCTGCTCGAACCCGGCGCGAGCCAGGATTTCGACTGGCCGCCCGGCGCGACGTGCTTCGGCCCGACGGCCCGCGACCAGTACGTGGGGATTCCGGCCGCCCACGGCAACACGTACCCACTCACCTGGCGGTGCGGGCCGCCCGAGGACGGGGACTTCGTGGACGCGGAACTGCTGCACGGCGTCGTGACCGCGCAACTCGTGCCCGGGGAGTAGGCCCCGGGCCGGCGCGGGTCGGTCGGGTCAGGCTCCGGCGCCGGGTCCGGCCTGGAGGCGGAGGCCCGCCAGGGTCAGCTCCAGGCCCGCGAGGAACTGTTCCTTGTCGTCATGGCCGTCGAACTCGTCGACGATGTCGTGCATGAACGGAAACTCCTCGGCGTCGAGCTCGCGCCACATCTCGGCGTAGCGGCCGAGGAACTCCTCCCGGTTCACGGCGCCGTCGAGCACCTCCTCGGGCGGCTCCTGCCCCATGTCGGCGGCGCTGCCGACCACATCGCCCACGATCGCCGACACGGCGTGGAACCGCTGCCGCGGCGTGAGGTCGAGTCGGAGGGTCTGCTGCCCCAGCGCCTCGTAGAGCCGCAACGAGTTGCCCCGGTCGACGAGGTCCCGCATGAAGTGCGGACCCAGCCACGGCCGGTCCACGATCGCGTCGAACAGCGTGACGGCCATCACGCGCAGGTCATCGATCGGGTCGTCACTGGCGGCCTGCCCGTCGATCTCGGCCAGCACCCCGCCCAGCACATGGTCGATGGCGCGGTCGAGCAGTTCGTCCTTGCCCGAGACGTACCAGTAGATGCTGCCGACGCCGGTGCCGAGCCGGGCGGCGAGGGCGCGGAGGGTCAGTGCCGACGCGCCCGCCTCGTCGAGCAGGGCCACGGCCGCGGCGAGAACGGCCTCGATGGAGTGCGAAGCCCGCTGACGTCCTCGGGAAGGGCGATCGGCGGGTCGGGGTCGCGGGCCTGTCATGGCACTCATCCAATCACAGCTTGCCCATTTATCGAACCGTGTTCTATGCTCGAACCATGTTCCATTGTCGAACGTCGTTCGATGTTCGACACCGTCCGAGAGGAGGCCCGCTATGACTACGACCGCCACCGAGCCCGCCGCATCGCGCACCTATCCGTCGCTGCGCGCGGCATGGATCCCCCTGGCCGCGCTCTGCCTGGCCTTCTTCGTCGAGATGGTCGACAACACACTGCTCTCGATCGCACTGCCCACGATCGGCCGGGACCTCGACAGCGGCACGACGTCGTTGCAGTGGGTCACCGGCGCGTACTCGCTGACGTTCGGCGGTCTGCTGCTGACGGCAGGATCGATGGCCGACCGGCTCGGGCGCCGGCGTGTGCTGCTGGTCGGCCTCGCGGTGTTCGGTCTGCTGAGCCTGGCCGTCGTCGCGGTCAGCACCGCAGGGGAGCTCATCACCCTGCGGGCCGGCCTCGGCATAGCCGCAGCGGCGATGGCCCCCATCACCAACTCGCTGGTCTTCCGACTGTTCGACGACAAGGCGCTGCGGATGCGCGCCATGACGCTGATGATCGTCGTCGGCATGTCCGGCTTCGTCCTCGGCCCGCTGCTGGGCGGCACCGCCCTGGCTCATGTGCGGTGGCAGTGGCTCCTGCTCGTCAACGCCCCGATCGCGCTGATCGCGGCCATCGGCGTCCGTCTCGGCGTCCCGGCCGACCGGCCGCAGGACCTGACCCGCGACAGGCTCGATCTGCCGGGCGCCGCACTGAGCGTCACCACCATCGGCCTCGCCTGCTACTCGCTGACGAGCGGCGTCGAGCACGGCTGGCTCTCCACGATCACGCTCGCCTCGGTCATCGGCGCCCTCGCCGCGGGCATCGCGTTCGTATGGCACGAGCGCCGCAGTGCGGCGCCCATGCTGGATCTCCGCCTCTTCTCCAACGGCACCGTCCGTGGCGCCGCCATCGCCCAGATAGGCACGGCCATCGCGATGGCCGCCGTGATGTTCGGGCTGATCCTCCACTTCCAGTACGCCTACGGGTGGAGCCCGGTGCGGGCCGGCCTGGCGAACCTGCCGCTCATCGTGACCATGATCCTCGCGACGCCCCTCTCGGAGTGGCTCGCGAAGAGGTTCGGCCACCGCATCGCCTGCCTCGTCGGCGCGGCCTGCCTGGCCGGCTCGCTGGCCGGCCTGTCCTGGGGCGTCGACCACGGGTACGGCGCCATCGCGGCCTGCATGGTCCTGATGACCGTCGGGCTGCGCACCGTCATGACGATCTGCGCCATCGCACTCGTCGACGCGATGCCGGGCAACCGCACGTCGATCGGCACGGCGCTCAACGACACCGCCCAGGAGGTCGGAAGCAGCATCGGCACCGCGGTGGTCGGCACCCTGATCGCCGCGCTGGTCACCACCCAGCTGCCCGCAGGCACCTGGAGCGACGCCCTGGTGGCGTCGTTCTTCCACGGCGAGCGGATCACCTACGCGGTGCTGGCGGTCATCGTCGGCCTGGTCGCGGCCGGCGGTGCACTCACCCTCACCGACTCCCGCGCCACCGAGGAGCACGCCTGAGGGCTGTCCCGTAAATGATCTCCAGGTTGGTGTGCCTGTAGTCCGTCCGGCAGTGGGCCACCTGGCTATCCGGCGAGGGCGAGGTTGTACAGACGGGCGATACCGGCAAGTTCAGTCGAGCTGCCCATGGACAGCCCACACCATGGCAGTTACGGGACAACCCTTACGAGCTCGTGCACGATAAGAATCGCTGCAGGTCAGCGGCCTGCACCGGTTCGGCGTCCGAACCGTTGACCTGTGCGGATGTGGCAGCCGCTCCTATCGTGCACGAGGTCGTTAGGGTGGCGCTTGAGGCGATTGATCCCGCACTCGACCGCATGGCGCTCGCGGTAGTCGGTCGTGCCGAACGTCGGCGGGCGGCCGCCGCGGGAGCCGAGGTTCTCGCGGTTGCGGATCCGATCCGAAGGGACCGGGATCGTCGCCTTGATGCTGTGCCTGCGTAGGAAGGCTCAATTCTTACGGGAGTCGTGGCTTTGTCGGCACGGACCCGGTCCGGTCGTTTGCGTGGCCGACCTGGTCCGAGCCGGGGCACACGAATCGCCTCCAGGACCGGCTCGAACTGCGGGGAGTCACCCCGCTGACCAGTCGTGATCACAAAGGACAGCGGCTTTTGCCCCTGTTCAACTGCGCGGTGGATCTTGGTGGTCAGTCCGCCCCTGGAGCGTCCGAGCCCGTGGTCGGCCGGCTCGACGGCGATCCCTCCGGGCGGCGCCTTCTGGAGATCCCCCATGGTCGCTGCCCCAGCCGCGTGCTGGTGGGCACGGCAGACGGTGGAGTCGATGTTCACCTCCCAGGCGATCAGGCACTTCGCGTCCGCCTGCGCCTGGAGCTGGGTGACGATCCGGGCCCAGGTGCCGTCCCGCTGCCAGCGCCGGAACAGGTCATAACCTCGGTCCCACGGGCCGTACCGCTCGGGCACATCGCGCCACGGTGCACCAGTCCGGGTCCGCCACCGTATGCCGTCTATCAGCTGCCGCCGGGTCCACACCGGCGGACGGCCCGTCTTGATGCCGTGCGGCAGTAACGGCTCAAGCGGGGGCCACTGGTTGTTCGTCAGGTCACCACGATCCACAGCACGTGATCATTCACAACCAAGATCCACTTTCGCAATGGATCCCTATGCCCTCGCCCCTACGGGGTAATGTCCCGCAGGTGGAGATCGTGGAAATGACCTCGCTGGAACGTCGCCTCTGTCAGGCATTCCCTCGCGGCGAACCGATCGACCTCCGCCAGTCCCAGGACGAGAACCCCGAACAACCCAGCGCCTGGGGTCCCGAACGGACCGTCCGCGCCGAGGTCATCCGCACCCTCCTCCTCAATGGTCCGTCCGAACCCGGCGAGGTGCCCGCCCTCTACCTCACTGGTGCGCGGATCACCGGCCTCCTGAACCTTCAGCACGCAGAGATACCGCACCCCATCCGCCTGAACAACTGTCACTTCGAGCATCCGCCAGACTTCCGCGGAGCGCAGACCCGTCAGCTGGACCTCAGTGCGTCCTGCCTCCCCACCCTCATGGCCACCGCCATACGCGTCGACGACGACCTCCGGCTCACTGGCTGCTGCATTCCCGGAAGCGTGCAGTTGGGCAGCGCACAAGTCTCCGGCGGAATCTTCCTCGACCGCGCCCGCATCGGCGTCGACGGCGGGTGCGTCCTCCAGCTCAGCCATGCCTCCATTGGCAACGACATCTGGGCACCCCAACTGGTGGCCCACGGCGAGATCCGCATCGGAGCCGCCCGCATAGAAGGCGCCCTTGATCTCGAAGACGCCCACATCACTAACTCGGGAGGTGATGCCCTCAACGCCGCCCACCTGACGGTCGGAACCAGACTCAACGCGGGCGGCCTCGTGGCCGAAGGCCGCGTCAGACTCACCGCCACCAAGGTCACCGGCTGGCTCACCTTCATTGAGGCCCGGCTCCGCAACCCGGGCGGGGTCGCACTGGGCATCAGTAGCTGTGAGGCAGCAGGGTTCTCGCTCTGGGACGCGGCCCCAGTCTCAGGCCACGTCAAAATGCACTACGCCAACTTCAAGGTCATCCACGCCAAGCCCGAAGTCTGGCCCGTCACGGTACGTCTGGAGGGCCTGACATACGAGACTCTCGCCCCGCGCCTGCCGGCCGCACAACGGCTCGCCCTGCTCGAGCGGGACGAAGACGGCTTCGTGCAGCACGCCTACGAGCAACTCGCTGCCTCGTACCGCCGCGTCGGTGACGACGCCGAAGCCCGTGCAGTGCAACTCGCCAAGCAACGCCGGCACCGGACCACGCTGCCCTGGTACGGAAAACTCTGGGGCTACCTCCAGGACTCCACTGTTGGCTACGGTTTCCGCCCCATTCGTGCTGTGGCCTGGCTCCTGGCTCTTCTGCTCCTCGGCTCAGTCGCCTACGGACTGGACCATCCACCCGCGGCCGAGCGGGGCAAAGGCCCGGAGTTCAACCCGGTCATCTACGCTCTCGACCTCCTCCTGCCCATCATCGATTTCGGCCAGGAAAAGGCATTCACTCCGACCGGCCCTTACCAGTGGCTGTCGTATCTCCTGATCGCAGCAGGTTGGATCCTCGCCACAACCATTGCCGCCGGAGTGACGCGCAATCTGAACCGCCAATAGCCCGTCCTGCCTGCAAGTGAGGAGACCGTGCTGGTCGAAGTCCACAGTGATGGGCTGTGACCAGCACTTTCGCAACAGGCCCCAGGGCCCTGGACGGCGTCCAGGGCCTCAGGTGCGCTTGAAGTACTCGATCTCCCCGAGGGCGATCGGCCGTCCACCCCCCTGACCTGCCGCTTCGCGCACGACGAACTCGATGGAGACGACGTCGCTGATGCCGGTCCGTACCGTCTGCTCGCCGGGCTTGTCGGTGAGTGACCAGGCCTTCTCGTGGATCTTCCCGTCCTTCGTCCTGATGCGGAGGTCCGCCTGTGTCGGCCTGGCGCCCTTCTGGAACGCCTCGGGCTTCGTCGACACCCCGGTGTGGACCGTGACGCCGACCAGCCGGAACGGCTTCTCGAACTCGGCGGTCAGCGAGGCTCCGGCCTTCGGGGCGCCCCAGTAGGTGTTCGTCACCCCGTCCGTGGCCAGTTTCGCCGGGTGCCCGGCGGTGGCGGCGCTCGCCGTGACGCCGGTGGGGCTGATCTCCCCCGTGTCGCCGAGCTTGTCCCGTACGTCCTCGATGACATAGCGCCCGGCCGGCACGAGCAGGAAGCCCGCGATCAGGAGCCCGACGATCAGCAGGGCCAGCACGCTCCCCCGCACCAGACGCCCCGACCCTGCCCGCACCTTGCGGTCGAACGGCCACCTGGTACGCCACCAGGGCAGCGGTTCGGCCTGCTCGCCCGGGTGGAGCGGCGTCGCGCAGCGGCCGCAGAACTTGCGTCCCGGCCGGTTGAGGGCCCCGCACGACGGGCAGGGGAAGCCGTTCGTCTCCTCCTGGGCCGCCACCGGCCTGACGACGGGGCGCTGGGCGATCGGCACGCCGGGCTGTACGGCCACCACGGGCTCGGCCTCCACCGGCGGTTCCGGCCGAGCCGGTCGTACGGGGGCGGGCGCGGCCGGTCGTACGGGAGCCGGCGGGGCCGGTGGTGGTACGGGGGTCGGCGCGGGCTCGGGGTCGGGGGCCGGCTCAGGCTCGGGCGTCGCGCGGCTCGGCGGCTCCTCCGCGACCGGTGCGGGAGTGGGTGCGGCGACCGGCGTCGGGGCCGGCGCGGGGCGTGGGGACGGCACCGGGGGTGCGTCATCGCCCTCGGGCGGCCCCGTCTCCTCCGCCGGACGCGCCGGCGCATCGACCTCCGGCGCCGGGGCCGCCGTTCGGGCACGGCGCGAGGACCACCCCAGGTACGTACCGCAACTTCCGCAGAAGTCCTCGTCCTCCTCGTTGGCGGCTCCGCACGCCGGGCACGAGCGCGTCACGTCAGTCTCCTGTCTCGTCCGGTGCGCCTGGGAGGATCTCCACCCGGCAGGTGAGGTGAGCGGGGCACGATGCCTGGACGACGGCCAGGAAGCGGGCCGCGTCCACCGGCCGTCCCGCCGATGCCCGGACCCGTACCAGCAGTTCGCCGGTCGGGGCGGGAGGGAGTTGTCCCCCGGGCTCCGACGACCAAGCGGCGCCGCCGCCGTCATGGATGACGGCCTCCACGCCGAAGCAGAGCCGGAGGTGTTCGGTGAGGCCGCGGCGGGTGCCGCGCCACCGGTGGAGCTCCACGGCGCGGGCGACGGCGGCCCGGCGCAGTTCCACCGGCCAGGCGGGGTCGATGTCGGCGCCGACCCAGGACGACAGCCAGGGCAGGAAGTCGTCCGGGGTGAGCGCCGGGTCGAAGTAGGCCGGGAGGTTGTCCAGGGTGGACAGGACGGGTGCCAGGACGGTGTCCAGGCCCGCCGTGAAGCGCTGGGCGAGGTCGTCGTCCGCGTACAGCGCGGGCAGCAGCCCGCCGATCGGGTAGCGGCTGGGGAGCCCGGGGACCGCGGCCCTGGTCATGGGCGCTCACCGGCCCCGGCCGCGGTGACGACGACCTGGTGCTGGTGGGAGAAGACGAGGGCGTTCGCGGCGACGTCGATCCGTTCGGCGGCCGCTCCCCGTCGTCCTGTGAGCGGGTCGGCGGGGAACAGCCGTACCTCGTCCACCAGCCGGACTCCGCGCACGCTCTGGAGTACGGCGAAGATCTCCCCGTACTGCACGGGCCTGCCGAAGGGCCAGCCGGTGCGGTCCGCGCCGCCCCGCAGCGGGTCGATGTGGCGGAACAGCGCGTCGAGCGCCTCGG
This sequence comes from Streptomyces sp. NBC_00464, assembly GCF_036013915.1. NCBI lineage: Bacteria > Bacillati > Actinomycetota > Actinomycetes > Kitasatosporales > Streptomycetaceae > Streptomyces > Streptomyces sp. NBC_00464. The sequence goes on from NZ_CP107899.1 coordinate 3,019,710, forward strand.
CGCGGACGCGGTCCACGTCGCCGTCGGCCGCCACCAGTTCGGCGACGACGGTGACGCCCTGGTAGGCGGGCGGTTCGACGATCAGCCGGGTGCCGACCAGCCTCCGTTCGTCGAGCCGTTCGGCGACCGCCGCCAGCACCGAGTCCGGCGGGATCAGCTGCTCGAACCGCAGCCGGCCGCCTTCGTCGGGGACCGCGTCGGGCACCACGAGAACGCGCACCGCACCGGCCTCGCCCGCGACGGCGGGCAGGCAGCGGACCCGGTGCAGCGAGGGTGCCGCCTCGCGGGCGATGACCTCGTAGTCCTCGGCCGTGACCGCCCGTTCCTGGACGCGGAGGATGTTCGGCGCGCGCACCTTGGCGTTCTCGACGCTCTCGCCGTCGACCCCGCCGCGGGCCGCCTCGCGGTTGTCGACGCCGGCGACGTACGGCACCGAGCTGCGCAGCACCCGGATGGCGCCCCGGGCCACGTTCCCGGCGGCGCCGCCGCCCGTCCGGTAGCGCGGGATGCGGAGCTGGGCGCCCTTCGGGGGCACCGCCCCGTACACGCGCATCGTGCCGTCCGCCTCGCGGACCTCCGGCGGGAAGGCGAACCGGCCGTTGACGGCGTCGATCCGCACGTGGCGGTCGCCCGGTGAGGAGGCGCCGAAGTGCTCGACCGGTGTCCAGACCTGCCAGCCCTCGGCGGAGGACACCTGGACGACCGGCGGGTCCCCGTCCAGCAGGAGCGGCACCCTGCGTACGGAGAACGTCTGGCCGGCGACGCCTTCGGAGGTGCCGAGCGGTACGTCGAGGACGGTCTCCGCGTGTTCGACGCCGGTGGTGCCGCCGACGGTGAACACCTCGGCCTCCCGGATCGTCGGCGACTCCGAGTAGAAGGGCTGTCCCGGTTCGGGCGGGGTGACCCGGCAGCGCAGCCATCCGGCCCGGACTCCGGCCGTCACCGATGCCGTGTGCCCGGCGGGGACGAACACGGTCACCTCACCGGGCTTGTTGAGCCCGCCGGTGCTGTCGGTCCCCGTCAGGCAGGGCACCCAGCGGGCGCCGTCCCACGCCTCCCACACCAGCGGCGGCTGCCGGGGGTCGACACCCACGCCCTCGACGCGGCTGTCGAGGCGTATGGCGACGATGCACCGGGGTACGGCGGTGGGCAGCCCGAACAGCAGGGCGTCGCCCGGCTCCGGGCGGGACTGGAAGCAGGGGATGTCCTTGCCCGCGCCGAGCGGTGCGGTGCGGTCGGTCTGGTCGCCGGAGGCGGGGGCGGTGACCAGCCTGATCAGTGAACTCGGCACGATCGCCAGGTCATCGGCGGTCGAGAAGACCACGGCCTCCTCGGTCTCACCGCGGGCGGTGGCGACCTCCGTACCGGCCGGGAGCCGCACCAGGTCCGGCTGGGGGGCGGACAGCCAGAAGTCGACGTCGGCGCGGGCGACCGTCGGCGGGAACAGCTGCACGCCGAGCAGGTCGAGGAAGGCGGAGTAGTTCCGGTCGGGCACCCGGTTGAGCCGGTACAGCAGCTGGTCGACCATGTACGCGAACGTCTCGATGAGCGTGACCCCGGGGTCCGACACGTTGTGGTCGGTCCACTCGGGAGAGCGCTGCTGGACGTACCGCTTGGCCTCGTCGACGAGCTGCTGGAAGCGCCGGTCGTCCAGGTTGGGGGAAGGCAGGGACATCAGGCCGCACCCGCTTCTTCGGAACTCGCCTCGGGACTACCGGAGTTCGGGATGGTGTAGAAGGGGAAGACGAGGTTGCGCAGGTCGTTGGTGGACCGCACGGTGTAGTGCACGTCGATGTAGAGGGTTCCCTCGTCGACGGTGTCGAAAGCGATCACCACGTCCCTCACCTCGATGCGGGGCTCCCAGCGCTCCAGCGACGTACGCACCTCGTGGGCTATGCGCCCGGCCGTGGCACCGTCACCCGGCGCGAAGACGTAGTCGTGGATGCCGCAGCCGAACTCGGGCCGCATCGGCCGCTCCCCCGGTGCGGTGCCGAGCACCAGACCGATGGCCTCCTCGATCTCCTGGTCCCGCTCGACCATGCCGATGCCGCCCGTGGCGCCGACCCGCAGCGGGAAGCCCCAGCCGCGGCCGATGAATCCGGACCCGCTCATACCGGGCCTCCGATCAGGACGTTCGGCGCACCCATGATGATCTTGGCGCCGCAGCTGGTGGTGTCGCCCATGCGGGCGGCCGGCAGTCCGCCGATCAGGACCGCACCACCGGCCAGGGCGGCCGGGTTCGGCATGACGACGTTGCCCGGCCCGAGCAGGGCGTGCGGCGGGATGGCACACACGTGCAGGCTGCCGGTGACGGCGGCCGGCTTGCCGCCGATCAGCACGGTGACGACAGCCACCGCACCCGGTGGCGGGGTGCCGATGACGCCGCCGTGGACGGTGGGGTCGCCCGAGCGGGCTGCGGGGGGCATGGCTGCTGTTCTCCTTGCTGGGCCGGGGAGTTGTGTCGGGGAGTTGTGTCGGGGAGTTGTGTCGATGAGGGGTTCGGGTGTCAGTTGATCCGGATGAGCCTGGCCTTGAGCACGGCGAGCAGTCCGCCGTCCACGGTTACCCCGGTCTTGCCGTTGATGGTCACCGAGGCCCCCTTCACGTTCACGTTCCCCGTACCGGCGTCGAGCGTGATCCCGGACCGGCCCAGGGAGAGGGAGCTCAGCACCCGGGAGGTGCCGCGGGCGAACACCTTCAGCGCGATCTCCCCCTTCCGCTCGTCCAGGGTGACCTCCAGCTGCTTGTCACCGGTGGCCAGCCGCACTCCGGACGGGCCGCGCGGGGCGTCGAGCAGTTCGATCCGGTTGCCCGAACGGGACACCAGGGAGCGGCGGTTGACCTTGCCGCTGGTCGCATCGACGAGCGGGACGTCATGGGGCGAGGGCTTGTCGACGCCGTTGTAGAGGCCGCCCAGCACATAGGGGCTGTCCAGCAGGCCCTGCTCGAAGCCGACCAGTACCTCGTCGTTGACCTCGGGGCTGAACACCCCGCCGCCGCCCTGGCCGCCCCACTGCACCGTACGGACCCAGTCGGACACATAGGTGTCGTCGAGCCAGGGGAACTTCAGCTTGACCGAGCCGCGTTCGCCCTTGCCCTTGCCCTCGCGGATGTCGGTGACCACGCCGATCGCGAGGCCCGGGATGCGGGGGCCGCGCGGGGGCGCGTCGCCGCCGCCCGTGAGCCCGGTCAGGGAGCGGTCGGGGGCGGCGCTGACCAGCACGGTCGTGCGGTATCCGCCGTGCGGGTCGAGGACGTGGTGGGCCGCCGTCGCCGTGTAGCGGCCGGCGAACGCCGGTCCGACGTTGCCGAGGGCGACGGGTTCACCGGCCCGCAGCCGGGGGTTGCCCTCGGCGACCGCCTCGATCTCCCCGAAGCCGGAGCTGACCCGTGCGGCCACCGCCCCGGCGACCGAACCGGCCTCGGCCTGGGTCCGGTACGGGGTGTCGGCGACCGTCATCCTGGCCTTCGGGCCGAACGCCCCGGCCGCGACGGACGGGCTCATCCCGGGGACCACCGTGGTGGAGCGGACGGACGGCTCGCGTGCCACGAGACGGGTCTTGGTCTCCACGTCCCAGCCGCGCACCTCGACGCTGTCCGCCCCGTCCGCGCCGGTCAGCACGGCACGCAGGGCCAGCAGATTGCGTCCGTACTCCAGCACCATCGGATGACGGGTGGCGGAGGTCGAGGGAGAGGGCGCCGAGGCCGCCGGCTTCGGCTTCACGAACTGCAACAGCCCCTTCTCGTCCACCCGCACGTGTGCGCCGCTCTCGCCCGCGAGGTACTGGAGGAAGTCCCAGTCCGAGACGTTGGGCTGGGTGAGCTGCTTGTACATGACGGGCGCCGCCTCGACCTTCCCGCAGGTGAGTCCGGCACCGGCGGCGACCTTGCGGACGATGTCGGCGGCCTTCATGTTGCGGAACGCCACCACTTTCCGCCCGCGCTGGAGCCGGTGGGCCTTGGAGAAGGCGCGGACGACGGTGAAGGAGCCGGTGGTGTCGCTGTCGAGTTCGAGCGCGGTGACCTCACCGGTGAACAGCCGCTCGCGGGCCCGCTCCTGGACCGTGACCACCGAGATCTTCAACGGTGTGCCGATGGTGATCCCGGTGGCGGTGAGCAGCGTGTGGTACGGATCCCGGTACGTCAGCACGGCGGTGTCCGGCAGGCCGACGTTCTCGTCGACCGCGCAGCTCACCAGCTGGGCGGCCCAGGCCTGGGGGAGTTCGGCGGGCGCCTCGACGATCGGGTCGGCGGCGAAGGAACGGGCGGGTGCGGTCACCGGGTGCCCTCCGGGGCGTGGTCTTCGAGGCCGGGCACGAGGAGTTCGGTACCGGGGGCCAGTTGCATGGGGTCGTCGATGTCGTTGGCCTCGGCGATCGTGCGCCACGCGGTGGCGTCACCGTATTCGCGCCAGGCGAGCAGCGGCAGGCTGTCACCGGCCACGACCCGGTGGGTACGGCGTGCCTCCCGCGAGCCGGACGTGGGGTTCTGTCCGGCCGGGTCGACGCTCGCCTCCTCGATCGAGAGGGAGCAGGTGGCGCGCAGCGGCTTCCCGTCGACGTCGAACAGCGTGTACGAGACGGAGAGGCTGGACAGCACCCCGTCGAATGACGTCGTCTTCGACGTTCCCCAGTCGAAGCGCACCCAGGGGCTCGACGGCTTCTTGCGGCCGAGGCTGCTCGGGGTGGGTACACAGGCCGTCATCAGCTGCTCGACGGCTTTCTCCACCGAGTTGTCGTGGGTGGCGGTGGCGTCCAGGAAGACGTCGAGGGACAGCGACCGGGGCCCGCTGCCCACGAATTCGGGCAGCGCGGAGGCGCCGGCCGTCCGGGAGGGCGTACGCCGCCACTCGGTGCTCTTGGACAGGGAGAGCGTCGCCGGGTTGAACTGCAGCGTGAGCCGGGCGAGGGTGCCGGCCGGTTTGGCGCCCACGTCCGACGGCGGCTCCATGATGGTCAGCTGGGCACGGGCACGGCTCGTGCGGGCGGCTGATGGCATGGTGTCCCTCCTTCCTGCTCGTCTGTCTCCTGGGCTCGGGCGCGGGTGGACGGGCGGTCCATCAGGACGGCACCAGGCCCTCGTGCGCGATCTCCAGGGTCTCGATCGCCGCCTCGGAGCTGGACGGGTCGAAGGAGGGTCCCTGCCAGCGCACCGGGACGATGCCCTGGACCTGCCAGCTGATGATCCGGCTGAGGTCCGGACGGAGTGCGACGATCTCGCCGTCCTTGCGTTCCACCCGCTGCGTCGTCTCGTTCAGCCAGCGCGCGATCTTCAGCGTGTCGGCGGTGACGGGGCGGGTCAGCGTGATGTTGGTCCAGGTGATCCGCCCCGGCAGCTGCCAGGTGAAGCCGTTGTTGCCGCCCTCGGCGTACTGCTCCAACTCCACCTCGGCGCCCAGCCCCGAGCAGGTGTGGAAGGCCCCGAGGTCGCTTCCTCCGATGGCGAGTTTGAAGAACACGCTCGTCGCGAAGATGTTGTCCGTCATGTGCTTCTCGTCTTCTCTGCTGTCCGTGGGGTGGCGCGTCTTCTTCTCTGCTGTCTGCGGGTGGCCTGGCGGGCGGGGTGCCGGCTTCAGCGGCGGCCGTCGTGCGGCCGTCCGGAGCGTTCCCGGCCTCTGCGCAGGTCCGCCCGGATGAGCCTGCTGACCGGGTCGAGCAGCCGGCGGGCGAGGTCCTCGATGTCCACGCCACCGGCCCCCTCGTTCGTTCGCGGCGCACCGGCGGCGGCCGGTGCCGCTTCGGCGGGGGTACGGGAGGGCTTCGGCTGGACCACCCGCACGGGGACTCCGGCGAGCCCCGCTTCGGCCACCGCACGCTGGACCGCCTGGGCCCGTGCGTCCGGGGCGCGGTGGCCGGGGGCGGGGCTCCGGGGCACGGGTGCGGGACCTCCCTGGGCTCCGCCGGGCCGGACCGGTGCGGGGCGTGACACGCGCACGGCGAGGTCCTGCGGTGCGCCGGACGGGGCGTCGGTGGCCGGCGCCGGGCCGGTGGCGGGTGCGCCGGTCTCGGGCGCCACCGGCATCTGGAGGCGCTGCACGGGCACGGCGACGCCCCCGGGCCGGGCGGACCCGGGCGGGTGCGGGCGCACCACCGGGACGGGCGGGGCGGGCGTGGCGGGCGTGCGCGTGGCAGATGGGGCGGACGGTGCGGGCATGACGGACTGCTGTGCGGGCGAAGGCAGTTCAGGGGTACGCGCGCCGGGTTGACCGGGTCGTTCCCGTCCGGGCAGGGGCGGCCCGGACGGGGTGGCGCCGCGTGCCGAGCGCTGGACCAGCCGCGTGAGGGAGCGTGCGGCGGGCCCTCCGGTGTTCCCGGCCTTCGCACCTTCTCCCGGTACGTCTCCTTGCGGGGCAGCACGGCGGGCGGGGGACCCGGCCACCTGCGCTCGGACTCCCGTGGAGGGTGCGCCGGACGGCGAGGAGCCGGGCACGGACCGCTGGACGGTGGCGGGGTGGGCCGGGGCGGCCTGCCGACTTTCCGGCCGGGCGCCGCCACCGGCCGGGGGCTGCCCGTCGGAGACCTGCGGCCGGGCATCCCGCCGCCAGGTCGCCGCCACGACGGGCCGTGTGGTGGTGGCCGATACCGGCGCCGTGAAGCCCTCGGCCGCTCCGGTACGCACGGTCAGCGTCCGCCCGGCGAGCAGGGCGCGCGACCGCTGGACCGCCACCTTCCCTGATTCACCGACCGGCCCCGGTGCCTGCCCCTGGGGGCCGCGCGAGGTGATCCGCCGGACGCGTACGGGGGCGGGCGGAGTGGCCGGGGCCGTGGAGGAGGGCGGGGTGACGGTGGTCGTGGAGGAGGGCGGGGTGACGGTGGTCGTGGACGTGCGGGTGGGGTCCGCGGCGCGTTGGACGGCTGCCGGCTGCGCGGAGGGCGATGCGGGTCCGGCGCCCGGGTGGGCCGGTGCGCGCAGGGGCATCGCGGAGGGCGGCGGCGAGGAGGGCGTGGACGCCCTGCGCTCTCCGGCAGGCGGGCCGCCCGGCAGCGGGCCCGTGGTTCCGGGCCGCGCGCGACGGGGGTCGCCGAGCAGCGGGGCGTCGTTCGCGGTGCCCGCGGTGCCCGCGGTCGGCGGGAGCGAGGAGAGGGGCGCACCGAGCCCGCCCCTGGTGCGGGCCTGCGAACCCGGGCCGCGGGGCGCGGAGGCGGGCGGCCGGGGCGCGGAGGCGGGGCCGTCGCCGGATGCGGGCGTCTCCGTGCGGCGCGTGGAGGGTGCGGGTGCGCGCTGGACGGCGGGCGGAGGACCGGGTGTGCCGGGCCGGGGGGCGGCGGGCCCGGATGCCGGGGCGGCACCGGGGAACGGACGCTGACGATCCGCCGGCTGCCCGCTCTGTCGCCGCTGCCCCGGCTGTCGGCCCACCTCGGTCGAAGGCTTCGGCGGGGCAGGGAAAGCGGTCGCGGGGGAAGCGGTGGCCGGGGAAGCGGGCGCGGCCGTTTCCGGTGTCTGCCGCTGGACCACGGGCAGGGCCGGGTCCTGCGGCGCGGTCGATCCGGAGGGCGCGCCCGACGCCGGGCCGGGTGCGACGAACGGAGCCGCACCGGGGGGCAGTTGCCGCAGGGGCCTGCCCAGGGCGGGGCGTACGGGAGGCGCGGCAGGCGCCTCCGGGGCACGCTCGGGCGCGACGGTGGGCAGGCGCTCACCGGGGGCCGCGCGGCCGGTGTCCGTCCGGCCGGGCGTGGCCGCTTCCCCGACCGGAGTGGCCGGGGTGGGCGGCGCGGGCGGGGCGAAGGCGGCGAGGCGGCGCGGGGCCGTCACCGGCCGGCGGGCGACGATCAGGGGTGGCGCGGTGCGCCGGGGACGGACCGGGGCGGGCCGGGCGGCCGTGGTGGCCCCGCTGCCCGTGGACGTGGACTGGCCCGTGGACGTGGACGCACCGGCCCCCCGAGCCGCGGACGGCCGAGGTCCGGCCACGGGGCCCACTCCGGTCCCCGCAGTCGCCGCAGCCCCCGCCGTCGCTTCGTCCGAGCCGGGCTGCCGGCTCGCCGGTTCACGCCCGGCGGCGCTCCGGGGCTGCGTGCCGCTCGGGCGCCGGCCGGCGGCGGGGGTCCGCTGAACGGCGGGCGTACGGCCCGCGGAACCCGAAGGCGGGGCCTGGACCGGCTCCTCCTGTCCGCCGGTGGTGGCGGCGCGCAGCAGCAGGGGCGTTCCGGGTGCGGTGGTGGGACGGGCGGTGCCCGGCCGCGTCACACCGTGGATGAGGCCCACCGGTGCGGAGGGCAGGACCGCGTGGCCGAGTTCGCCTCCGTACGCGATGTTCTGCCACGAGGCGAGCCGGGACCTGAAGCGCAGCCCGTCGCTCACCCCGATCGAGGACCGGGCGACGGTCACGGCCGGTGGCGCGACCCGCCGCCAGCCGCCGTCCCAGTCCCGGTCCGCCTCCGGACGCGCGGGCCGGACGGCCTCCGGCGCGGCCTCGGGTTCCGTACCGTCTCCGGCGTCGGTCTCCGCGGGCGCCGAGCCGGGTGGGCCGGCGGCCTGCCGCCGGCTCCCCCTGCCGAACCAGTCCCTGAACTCCACGCCCTCACCCGCTCTCGTTGACGCGGGTGTTGATCCGCGCTATCTCCTTCACCCACTCCTGCCGCTCACCATGGGTGAGGTCGAGAATGTCCTCACGCTGCCAGTGGAAGTGGTAGGCGATGTACGCGAGCTCCTCCCGCAGCCGGGCAGGCGCGTACGTCACTATTCCCCCAGGCGTTCACCCGAGAGGTCCACCTCGAACGACCCGTGGCACAGCGGGCACGTCACCGCGGCGTGGGTGTGGCCCTCGCTGTTGATGCGGCGGTAGAAGTCCTGGAGGAACGCCACGTCCGTGGCGTACATCCGCTCGACAACCCCGGCGTGCACATCCGTGATGGAGCCGAGCCGGGTGATCACCTGGCTGAGCAGCACCACGCTCAGGTACGCGGGGTTCTCCTTGACCCGGAGGTCGATCTGCGGCCGCAGCTCGTCCCGTGCCGTGGCGAGCCGCATCGACCCGCTCCGGTGGACCTGGCCCTCGTCGTCGACGTAACCGCGCGGGAGCTCGAACTCGAACTCCGTACGCAGGTCCTGACGGTCCCGGTCCCGGGCGGGAGGAGGCGTCGGGGCTTCCTCCCGCGGGGCGGGCGCGGCGGCGGCGAGGGTGTCGAGGACCTCGTCGAGGCCGCCGCCGGAAACGGTCCTGCGCCTCATTCGACGACGATCTCCTCGAAGGTGATGGTGACCGTCTCCGTCGCCGCGCTGGACTCGCCGGCCTTCAGGGAGGGGCCCTCCCACTTGCTGGCCCAGCCCTGCATCAGCTGAATGCGGCGGACGGTCTCACCCTTCGAGTCCTTGATCTCGATGGTGAGGTTCTGGCGAGCGGTGTCGACGGCTCCGTTGTTGAGCGTCTCCTTGATCCACTTGGTGAACTCGCTGCTCTTGTCGAGCCCGCGGGTGATCGTCACCTCACCGGCCTGGCGCGCGCCGGGCTGCTTGCGGATGATCTGCTTGCCCTCGGCGGTCACCTGACGGACCTCGACGACTTCCTCCTCGACGGTCAGACCGCTGATCTCCTGGATCGACTCCACGAGATAGCCGCCGAGCTGCACGCCGAAGACGTGGGTGGAAAGAGCATCGCCCTCTGCCATGACTGTGTGTCACCTGTTCCGTTCGTTTGCCTGCGGGGTCACTCCTCGACGAGGACGGGTCACTCGTCGACGAGGCTGGTGCTGTCGGAGAACTGCGAGAGGCGGAAGATCACGAACTCCGCGGGCTTCACCGGGGAGACGCCGATCTCGCAGACGACCTGACCGAGGTCGATGGACTCCTGCGGGTTGTTGTCCCGGTCGCACTTCACGTAGAAGGCCTCTTCCGCCGTCCGGCCGAAGAGCGCGCCCCGGCGCCATTCCTCGGTGAGGAAGGCGGTGACGTTGCGCCGGATGCTCGACCAGAGGCGGTCGTCGTTCGGCTCGAAGACCACCCACTGGGTGCCCAGGAGGATGGACTCCTCCAGGTAGTTGAAGAGCCGGCGCACGTTGAGGTAGCGCCAGGCGGGGTCGGACGAGAGCGTCCGTGCGCCCCAGATGCGGATGCCCCGGCCGGGGAAGGCGCGGACGCAGTTGACGCCGATCGGGTTGAGCAGGTCCTGCTCGCCCTTGCTCAGGCGGAGTTCCAGGTCCAGCGCGCCGCGGATGACCTCGTTGGCGGGCGCCTTGTGCACCCCGCGCTCGGCGTCGCTGCGCGCCCAGACGCCGGCGACGTGGCCGCTCGGCGGGATCAGGGTCTGCTGGCCGGTCGCCGGGTCGAGGACCTTGAGCCACGGGTAGTACACGGTGGCGTAGCGCGAGTCGTACCCGGCGTCGTCGTTGCGCCAGGTGCGGACGCGCTGGGCGTTCATTCCCGGCGGGGTGTCCAGGACGGCGACCCGGTCGCCCATCTGCTCGCAGTGCGCGATGACGGCCAGCTGTACGGCCCTGACGCCCTCGTCGTCGATGTCGCCGCGACGGTGCGCGCTCATCAGGTCCGGGACGGCGACCATGGTGATCTCGTCGATCGCCTCAAGGGCCGCGATGCCCGTACGGGCCGATGCGTCGCCGACGTACTCGGTGGGGCCGGTCCGGGCGGTGGTGCCCGCGTCGGGGCCGGCCGGTGCGAGGGTGAGGCTCTGCTTCTCGGGACGGGTCTGCGCCGCACCGGGCTGCTCGGTGACCTCGATGAGCTTGGACTGGCGGGCCTGGGTGACCAGGTAGCCCTTGACGTTCTTGCGTACGGAGGTGTCGTACGTCTCCGCCACCTTGCCGCCCTGGCGCACCAGTAGCCGGAAGCGGTCCTCCGGAGGGTTCTCGCCCTCGGGGTCGGCGACTTCGATGGAGAGGCCGTCACCGGCGCCCGGCCGGGCGGAGACCAGGAAGCCGCCGATCGCGACGGACGGGGCAGCCGCGGGCGCGGAGCCCTGCGAAGCGTCCTCGGCCGGGCCGCCGATGCGCACGATGTAGGCGGCACCGCCGCCGTTGCTGAAGTAGCCGTGGACGGCGAGCGTCAGGTACGTGTCGGGAGTGAAGGTGCCGAAGGCCGCTACGTACTGGTCCCAGCTCGTCACCAGCGTCGGCCGGTGGAAGGGTCCGGTCTCCGCGAACCCGACGAAGGCTGCGACCGCGGTGCCGACTCCCTCGATGGGCCGTGCTCCGGACTGCACCTCCTCCACGTATACACCTGGGGTGAGGTACGACGGCATGCTCGCTCCTTCGGGTGGTCAGTCGTTCGCCTGTCCAGTCTTGCCCGGGGATGTCCGCGCTCGGTAGGCCTCGGAGTCCTGGCCATGGGGCAGGGCGACTGCCTTCCCAGGCACCCTGGGCGCACAGCGGGGCCCCTCCCCGGCGGCCGCGACACAACTGCGGCGCAGCACAAGGGGTTAGTTTCAGCCAGAAACTAAGGCGATTACGCGACCGGCCCGGCCGGGTATCCACGGTCGCCGCAGATACCCGGAGATCCCGATCCGCTCCGGTGAGCGGGAGGGTTCACCGTGCGAGCGGATCCCCCCGCCGACGAAAGGCCGGTAATCACCCGCGAAATACCGGTATTCACCCGTCGATGGCCGCTGCGGCGATTTGGTTGCGCGCACCGAACGATGTGTGAAGAAGCACACCCTGATGAACGGTCACACCGAGGTTTCCGCAGGCAGCAGCACTGTTTGTTCACGCTCCCGGAACGAGCGGGCAGGAATCCGGCGCTATCGTTCCTACGGTGCGATATCGCTCAGCACACCACTGACATTGAGTACTTGGTGGCACTTGGAGGCCTGTTTCCCGGTCGCCGGAGTGCCAGGCTTTGAACAGGTCACGGATGCGGTGACCTTGGCGTTTTCCTGAATCCGAATGGGGGTGACCCAGTGATAGTCCTGGTTGCGGAACGTCTCCAGAGCGATGGTCGTGATCTTCCGCTCACCGAAGGAGATGGTCAACACCCCTTCGTCTCCCTGGAAGTTCGCCACCACGATGTCGGTGACGCCGAACACCTTTCCTGCCGGGACCTGATACGTCTTGTCCTGCTTGGAGCCGGCACCCGTCTGCACGTCGATGGTCTCGGAGCTCTGCTGGGCGTTCAACTCGCCGACGCCGCCGGTCGATCCGGAACCGCCCGTGCCGGCACCGCCGGTACCGCCCGCCCCCGCCGTGGCGCCCTGGCCCTTCTCCTGGCCCTGCGCGCCGGCCGTGGCCTCGCCACCGGTCCCGCCGCCGGTCGCCGCACCGCCCTGCGGCCGCTCCCGGTTCTCCTCCTGGGCCGCCTTGGTCCCCGCCTCCTTCGCGGTGCTCCGGATCTCCGGCCGCACCAGCGCGAACCACGCCACCAGCAACGCGATCAGCGCCGCGAGGACGATCAGCAACCACTTCGGAAGCAGCGGGAGTTGCGCGAACTCGCCGGGCAGGGGATCGGCCCGGCCGGGCTGCTCGACCTCCTTGTCGGCCCCCTCGCTGTCCACGGCCCTGACCTCGAACGGCCAGGTGGCCGGAGCTCCGAACCAGATCAGCTTCCGGGCCCGCACCCGCAGACCCGCCTCGGCGGACTCCCCCGGCTGCAGGCTCCGGCGTTCCGGTGTGAAGGCGAGGCGGAGCTCCTCCCCCTCCTGCTTTCCGCTGAACACGACGTCGACGGGGGTGTTGCCCCGGTTCTGCACGGACGTACGGAAGCGTGCGCCCAGCCAGCCCCTGCGGCGGCCCGGCTCCAGCCGCGCCCGGAGTTCACGGAACGGCTCGACGGTCACCGTCGCCTCGGGAACGGCCACCGACTCGGGGTGCTCCGCCGGCAGAACACGTACGCCCAGCGGGACTTCGCCCGCCTTGACCTCATGGGACCGGGGCGGCGCGAGCCGCACCGTCACGGTCTCCGAGGTGCCGGGGTAGAGGGAGACCCGCTGCGGATCCACCGTGGTCCATGCCGCACAGTCACCGACCACTTCGAGGGTGTACGCCTCGACGATGTCGCCGTCGTTACGGACGGTCAGCGTGGTCGTCGCTTCGGCGCCGGGCGACACCGTCACCGTGGGTATGTCGAATTCGGCAGATGTGGTCACCCTGCGAAGTTACGCCGCGCACCCGCCCCGCCAGCAGAGGCGGGAGGGCAATGTCAGGGCAGCGCGGCTGCCCTGACGGCACATCGGCTCCGGATCATCGCACCCCGTCCCCGGGCCAGGTCCCCCTGTTCCGGCACCGAAGGAGCGAGGACGAGGTCTGACGTATCGGGTACCGACGGAAGCGGCTGAGAAGGACGAGTACATGACCATGACCACGACCACGACAGATACGACGAGCACAGGGACGGTAGGCAGCCGCAGCCACAGACCGTCCACGCCCGAACTCCCCGCCCAGCGCACGCCGACCGCATACCCGGTGGGCACCCAGGCGGGCAGGATCTCCGTGGCGGTGTACGCGGAGGACCTGATCCTGCAGACCGGCGTGGTGCACCAGCTGCGCCTGCGCCCGGAGATAGAGCTGATACCGGAGGAGGAGGCCGACCGCGCCCAGGTCTCCTTGGTCGTGGTCGACGTGGTGAACGACCCCACCATCCAGCTCCTGCACCGCCTCCAGCGCAACACCTCCACCCGCACCGGACTCGTCGTCGGCTTCTTCGAGGCCGGGGCTCTCCAGACCCTGATCGAGTACGGCGTCGCCGCCGTGCTGAGGCGCGGGGAGGCCGACCAGGACCGCCTCGTCCACCTGGTCACGGCGATCGCGAAGGGCGAAGGAGTGCTGCCCGGGGACGTCCTGGGGAAGCTCCTCGACCACGTCAGCAGCCTTCACCGCACGGTGCTGGACCCCCGGGGGCTCTCCCTCTCCACCCTCACGGCACGGGAGGCGGAGATGATCAGGCTGGTGTCGGAGGGGTACGGCACCGCGGAGATAGCGCAGAAGACGTCGTACTCCGAACGGACCGTCAAGAACGTGCTGCACGAGGTCGCGACGCGACTTGATCTGCGCAACCGGGCGCACGCGGTGGGCTACGCCATGCGGCACGGCCTCATCTGAACCCGCCGGTCGTCGACGGGCCCGTGACCTCCGCCGGTCGTCGCCGGGCCGTTGGCCTCCCGTACCGACGGGCCCGCGGGGGCAAAGGCTGTTGCCCCCGCGGGGCCCAAGTGCCGCGCGGGGGCTCGGGGATCACCGGGGTGTGGGGGCCGGACCCTGCGCGCTCGGGGCACTGTCCGGCGGTCGGCAGCCGCAAAGGGCACCGGGTCTTCCCCCGCTCCGGGTACTCCGGGCCCTGTCCCCGCTCCCTCTCGGGCCCGATGCTTGAGGTGGAGAACCATCGACCAGACTGTGAGGTGGACCGTGGCCGGTCCTGCTGTCCCGGCACGCCGTATCCGGTTGCGCCGGCTGAGCGGTGTCGTGGTGTTGCTGACTCCGCTGCTCGTGGCGGGCTCCGTGTCCGCCCCGCACGGTGCGACCCAGGCGCTCGCCGCCGAGGAGGCGGCGCCGGCCGACACCGGCCGGATCGCCTTCGCCGGCACCGGCCACCGCAGCCTCGGGCTGCGCACCTCCGAAACGGCCTCCAAGGACCTGTTCAGCACCGGCCCGGCCCACTACGACCAGGACGCCTTCGGGCTCGGTAGGACGCTGGTCTTCACCAGCCTCCGCGACGAGGCGAAGCCCCAGGTCTACCTGCGGGATGCGGACGGCAACGTACGCAAGCTCACCGACGGCCTCGACGCCGCGCACCCCGAACTCTCCCCCGACGGCAAGACCGTGGTGTTCGACGCGGCCGAGCCGGGGCCCGGGGAATCGACCCAGCGTGACCTCTGGTCGATCGGCGTCGACGGCCTTGGCCTGCGGCGGCTGACCAATTCGCCCGCCGACGAGACGCACCCGACACTCTCCCCGAACGGCACCCGGATCGCGTACGCGAGTGACGGCGGCCCCGAACAGGGCACGCAGGTCTACGCACGGGACCTGTCCGGCGGGGTGGTGACCTGCATCAGCAACCCCGCCGAGGGCGACGCGAGCGAGCCGGAGTGGAACCCGGTGAACGACGACGCCCACCGGGACACCGTCGTGTACACCCTGCGCCAGACGCCGGAGTCGAGCACGGACACCGGGCACCGGCTGCGGATCACCCGAGGACAGGGGACCGGCCGCCCCCTGCTGACGGGCGCCTACGCCGGCTGGGGCAGCCGCTCGGCCGCCTGGGCACCGGACGGGAACGATCTGGTCTTCCTCAGCCCCAACACGGTCTGCGGATGCTCCGTCTACGACCACGTGTACCGGATCGGCTCCCTCGACAACCCGGTTCCGGTGATGAAGCTCTCCGAGGACCGTCAGGTGGAGTCCCCTGCCGTGATCGACTGGGGGAACACCTGGAACGTGGTCGTCACCCACCGGACGACCGTGGAGCCCGACCTCGTCACGCTCCAGGACATGCGGCAGGACGGTTCGGACCCCCGCGATCTCCGGGTCGACGTGCTGCGTGAGGACCCGCGGGCCCGCACCAACACCAGTGAGGATCCCGCCGACGATCCGCTGTTCCACCCGGCGGCCGGCTACGACCCCTGGACCGAGCGCCAGACCTACACGCCGGACGGCCGGAACATCGCCGTGACGCGGTTCGAAACCATCGACAACGTGCGTGTCCAGCGGATCTGGCTGGCCCCCACCGACGGGACGAACCCGGTGGCCATGGACCTGGAAGGACGGGGTGCCGGTGACTGGGACACCGACCCCTCCTACTCCCCGGACGGCACCAAGCTGGCCTTCACCCGGACGTCTCCCCCCGCTGCCGGCGGCACGGCGCGGCCCAGCCGGGTCCTCATCGCCGACGTCGCCACGAAGAAGATCATCGGCGAGGTCGTCCCGCCCGCCGGAGAGGTGGTGGGCGGCGACGCCCAGCCCGCCTGGTCGTCGGACGGCACCACGCTGGCCTTCACCCGCAACCAGGTGATCCGGGGCCTCGGCGGGATCAAGCACGTCTGGACCGCCCCGGTGGACGCCCTCGAACAGCAGGAGGACCTCAGCACCACCGGCTGCCCCGGCGAGTGCAAGGTGATCGACGACAGCCCCGCCTTCTCCCCCGACGGCACGTCCATCGCCTTCAACCGCAAGGACCGCGCCGACCAGATCAACCACCGGGCCAGCGTCGTCGTCACCTCGCCGGACGGTACGGGCTGCCGGGTCGTGCTGCCGTCCTCCCGTCGCAACGATCCCACCGCGTGCCGCGCGCTGATCCCCGACGTCACGGCGACCGGGCCCTACCAGCCGCGTGACGTGGCCTGGTCGGCGGACGCGAAGCGGCTGGTGCTCAGCTCCCGCCGGGACATCGCGCCGAACTCCCCCGAGCAGCTGTCCGAACTCGTCCTCGCCACGGGCACGCTGACCCCGTTGACCGCACAGCTGCCGGGCCGCCAGAAGGAACCCGCCTTCCAGCAGAAGGTCGACCTGGCGGTGACCGCGCCGCCCGTCGGCCCGTCGGTGGAGGCCGGTTCCTCGGTGACGATGACGGTCACCGTCACCAACCACGGCCCCGCCCCGTCCCCCGGCACCACCTTCGTCGCCGACGTACCGCCGGGCGTCCGCCTGGAGGAGCTCACCACCGACTCCGGTTCCTGCGGAGCCGGTTCACCGGCCTGCGACCTGGGCGTGCTCGCACCGGGCGCCGAGGTGGAGGTCACCGCACGGCTCACGGGCGTCACGACGGGGCCCTGGCAGATCGGCTGGTCGGTCACCGGAGCCGTCGTCGACCCGAACCCCACCGACAACGCCACCGGGACGGCCGTCCAGGTCAACGACGTCCCCCCGGAGCCCAGCCCGTCCCCCTCGGCGCCCACTCCGGCCCCGCCGACCCCTTCTCCCGCACCGCCCGCACAGCCGCCGGCCCCGCTGCCGCCCGAACCCGAGGCGGGACCGGGAGTCGTCGTGCGGGCCCAGCCCAGCCCCGGATACGTGGGCGGGCGGGTCGTGGTGACGTACACCGTGCGCAACGGGAAGAACGCGCTCGCCACCGGCCTGCGGCTACGGCTCGGGCTGCCCGCCGGGATCCCGGTGACCACCCTCCCGGCAGGGTGCAGGGCCGGGGTGTGCACGCTGCCCGACCTGGCGCCGGGTGCCTCGTCGGTCCTGCGCGTGGTGCTCGCCCCGGACCGGGCCCTGCGGACGAAGGTCACCGGAACGCTGACCACGAGCGGCACCGACGCGGACCGCGGTGACAACGTCTCCCGGATCCCGCTGCGCATCCTCCAGCCGCGCATCGTCTCGGTGCCCGAGGTCGGCAAACCCGGGTTCGTCACCTCGGTACGCGGCAAGGACTTCCCGCCCGGCGTACCGGTGAAGCTCACCTGGAAGCCGGGGATCACCGCGACCGCGCCGCCGACCCGTCCGGGCGGTGACGGCACCTTCATCGCGCAGCTGCTGATCCTGGTCAAGGACCGGACGGGTCCGCGCACGATCACGGCCTCGGGGCCGGGGTTCAGCCCCGTCACCACCGACTTCCTGGTGGTGACCGGCACCATCGTCCCGCCGGACGAGGTGGGGCGCAGGTGATCCACGAAGTCGACGAGGGCCTGCGCCTGTTGCTGGTCGACGCCGGTCTCCAGGAGAGCGGCGTCGAGCTGGTCTTCGACGCCCCGACGAGGGACTGGTCCGCGCGGCGCAACGCTCCCACGGTCAGCGTCTTCCTCTACGGCATCCGCGAGGACGCCACCCGGCGCCGTACCGGCACGGCCGAGGAGTTCGACGACGAGGGCGTGGTCACGGGGCGGCGGAACCCTCCGCGCTGGTTCGAACTGACCTATCTGCTCACCGCGTGGACCAACCGTCCCCAGGACGAACACCGGCTGCTCTCCGAGGTGTTGCGCTGCGTGATCCGCACGGACGTGCTGCCCGACCGGATGCTCACGGGCAGCCTGGCCATGCTCGGGCTGCCCGTCGAGGTGGAGGCGGCGTCCGCCGGTTCCGGCGACCGTCCGTCCACCGTGGACGTGTGGTCCGCACTCGGCGGCGAGCTGAAGGCCGCGATCGACCTGCGGGTGTGGGCGCCGCTGGCCGGCGAGGTGACGGCCGTCGGACCGCCGGTCACCGAAGGCCTGTTGGTGCGTACGGCGCCCGAGCGCGACGGCGAGGCGACGGAGCCGGGGCGCCGGCTGCGCTACGACGGGGCGTCGGACCCTGCCGGGCAGGGCTTCGCCGCGGAACGTGAACGACAGCTTCCGCCGGGCCGGCGCAGGCGTGGAGGTCCGGCCCGGTGACGACGGCGTACGAGGCCCCGGCCGAAGTCCGGGAGCCGGGCGGCGGTACCCCGTCGGCTTCCGGTATCCCGCCGACTTCCGGTATCCCGCCGACGGACCTGGAGGACCTCTGGGAGCGGCTCGGCCGCATCGAGCGGCGGGTACGGCACGCGGTCGCGCTGCGCCGGGACACCGACCCGCAACCGGACGATCCGTTCCGGGGGCAGTACCTCACCCCCGCCGCGGCCGAGCGCATCCTGGACTCCCGGGACGCGTTCCTCCCGGTGCCGGTCCCCGCGTCGGCCCAAGGTCCCGGCGCCACGCCCGATTCCCCGGCCGGGGGCCGGATAGCCGCCCTCGCGGAACGCTTCGGTCTGGTCGAGCCGGACGTGGATCTCCTGCTGGTCGCGATGGCCCCGGACATCGACGCACGGTTCGAGCGGCTGTACGGCTATCTCAACGACGACCTCACCCGGCGCCGAGCCACGATCGACCTGGCCCTCGAACTCTGCGGACTGCCCGCCGCGGGCTCCGGCCGCTTCCGGTTCTCGCCGTCCGCCCCGCTGGTCGCGGCCGGTCTCGTGGAGGTGCTGGAGGCCGACCGCCCGCTGCTCTCACGGGTGTTGCGCGTACCGGACCGGGTCACCGCCCATCTGCTCGGCGACGACGAGGTGGACGGACGACTGCACGGTCTGGTCCGGGTGGCCGGGCCGGAGGAGGAACCGGAAAAGGCACCGGCAAAGGCGCCGGAGGACGGGCCGGACCTGTGCCGGACGACGCTGCGGGTCGTGGCGGCGCTGGGTACCGGCAGCGGCCTGGTGCATCTGCTGGACCGCGGCGGCGACCCCGGCCGGCTCGCGGCCGACGCACTCCTCGCGGCCGGGCTCCGCCCGCTGGTGGTGGACGTCGCGGCCCTGGCCACCGCGCCGGACCCGGTGCGGACGGCGCAGATCCTGGCGACCGAGGCGCGGCTGAGCGGCGGCGGTCTCGTCCTCGGGCCGCTGGAGGCGCTCGCCCCCGAGCAGCCCAAGGGCGCCGGCGTGATCGAAGGGCTCTGCGAGGCGGTCGGCGGCGGCTCCCCGCTGATCATGTACGGGAAGAAGCACTGGGACCCGTTGTGGGCCGCCGAGAGCCCCGTGACGGTCCACGTCCTGCCTCCGGACCCGGCGGACGCGGCCCGCAGGTGGCACCGGGAACTCACCGCGGCAGGCTCCTCGACGGGCCTCGCCGCCGGGACCGCGGCGGCCGGCGCACGCCTCACCGACGCCACCCGCGCCTACCGGCTCGACTCCGGCCAGATCCGCAGGGCCGCCGCCGTCGCCTCCCGGCTGGCCGCCCTGGAGAGCCGCCCGGTGGAGGCGCAGGACCTGCGGACCGCCGTCCGGGCCCAGAACGGGGCGGGGCTGGCCCGGCTCGCCCGCCGCATCGAGCCCACCGTCGGCTGGGACGACCTCGTACTGCCCCCGTCGACTCGCCACCAGCTGTCCGACCTGGCCCTGCGCGCACGCCACCGGGAGCAGGTGCTCGGCCGGTGGCGGATGCGGCCGGGCGGTGGAAGGGGCCGGGGCATCGTCGCGCTGTTCGCCGGGGAGTCCGGCACCGGCAAGACCATGTCGGCGGAGGTGGTCGCGGCCGACCTGGGCATGGAGCTCTACGTCGTGGACCTGTCGTCCGTGGTGGACAAGTACATCGGTGAGACCGAGAAGAACCTGGAGCGGATCTTCGTCGAGGCGTCCGACGTCAACGCGGTGCTGCTGTTCGACGAGGCGGACGCCGTCTTCGGGAAGCGTTCGCAGGTCAAGGACGCGCAGGACCGGCACGCCAACGTGGAGTCGGCCTACCTGCTCCAGCGGATCGAGTCCTTCGACGGCATCGCCGTACTCACCACCAATCTGCGGGCCAACCTCGACGAGGCGTTCACCCGCCGCCTCGACGTGGTCGCCGACTTCCCCGTACCGGACGCACAGCAGCGCCTCGCCCTGTGGGAACGCTGCCTGGGCACGGAGATCCCCCGCGCCTCCGGACTGGACCTGCGGACCTGCGCGGATCGGTTCGAGCTGACGGGCGGGTCCATCCGCGCCTGCGCGGTCACCGCCGCCTACCAGGCGGCGGAGTCGGGCCGCCCGCTGGACACGGAGCAGCTCGTGTCGGCGGTCCTCGCCGAGTACCGCAAACTCGGACGACTGGTCCTGGACAGCGAGTTCGGCCCCTGGCTGGAGCGCACCCGGCGCGGGGACTGACCGGCGGATCAGGGCCGGGAACGCGGTCGCCGGCCCTGGTCCCGCGTCCCGGCGTCCGTATCATCTGCTGCATGACTGCAGAGCCCTCGCGATCCGCCGGCCGTATGCGCGCCTCCGACGCCGACCGCGAGGCGGTGGTGGAGCAGCTGCGGGAGGCGGCGGCCGACGGGCGCATCGATCTCGAAGAACTGGACGAGCGCCTGGAGCTGGCGCTCACGGCCAGAACCCACGCCGAACTCGCGCCGCTCACCGACGACCTGGTGCCGGTGATGCTCGAATCGGACGAACCGCTGACCCTGAAGGGCGGCATCCACGGTGTGACCCGGACGGGCCGCTGGAAGGTGCCGCCGCGGATTGTCGCGTACGGGGGCCTGGGCGGCGTGCGCCTCGACTTCACGCGGGCCGAGTGCCGGCTGCGCGAGATCGAGGTGGTGGTGGACGCGCAGATGGCCGGGGTGGTGTTCGTGGTCCCGGTGGGCTGGAGGGCGGAGACGGACGCGCTGGATCCCGGCTTCGGCGGTCTGAAGGACAAGACCTCGGGCGAACGGCTGCCGGGCACACCGGTGCTCCGGATCTCGGGTACGTGCGGTGCGGGAGGCGTGGTCGTCCGCTACCCGAACCTCCTGGAACGCCGCAGACAGCGCAAGGAGCTGTCGCGCTGAGCCCGTACGCCAGCCCGTTCACCAGCCCGTTCACCGCTCCGGGATCTGCACCCCTGGCGCCGGCCCGAAGACAGCCACCGCCTCACACCCCTCCTCCTGCCGGAACGTCACCCGCAGCTCCATCCCGATGGCGAGCGCGGACTCCTCGCACTCCACGATCTCCGTCATCATCCGCGGCCCCTCCGCCAGGTCGACGACCGCGGCAACGTACGGGACCCGGCCACCGAACGGGGGCAGGTCGTTGCGGTGGACGACGGACCAGGTGTAGAGGGTGGCCCGGCCGCTCGCCCGTTCCCACTCGACGTCCTCGCTCCAGCAGTGCGGGCAGAACTCGCGCGGGTAGTGGTGCGCCCGGCCGCAGTCACGGCAGCCGCGGAGCAGCAGGTGCCCCTCGGCGGCCGCGTCCCAGTAGGGGCGGGTGAAGGCGTCGGGCTCCGGGATGTCGTAGCGGGGGGCCGGCGCGGGAGCCGGAGGCGGCGTCGTCACAGGAAGAGTCCCATCGCGTCGTCGAGGGACCAGGTCTGCCAGGACATGGCGAACAGCGCGACGAGGGAGATCAGCGCCATCATCGCGTTCTGCCCCTGCTCGGCCCAGTCGTGGATCATCAGCACCAGGTAGAGCAGGTTGAGCAGGAGCCCCGCGACCAGCGCGACCGGGGTCAGGAATCCGGTCACCAGGCCGAGGCCCAGGGCGAGTTCCGCGTACACGACGACATACGCCATGGCCTTCGGGCGCGGCGCGACGATCCTCTCGAAGCCGGTCCGGACCACCGGCCAGCGGTGTTTGCCCGCGACGTCCGCCGCCCAGGCGATGCCGGTGCCGCGCTCGAACCAGCCCTTCTTGTCCTTGTGGCGCCAGCTCTCCAGCCACCACAGGCCGAGGCCTATTCGGAGCACGGCGAGCCACTGTGCTCCGTCGAGCCAGATCGTCCGCATGGGGCCCTCCCGTTCACCTAATCTGACGGTACGTCAGTTCACCTGATGGCGGCGAGCTGCGCAAGAGGCGTGCACCCGTGATCAATTCGCAATCGATTCCGGTCTTGACCGAGACCCATCAAGGAGTCGCGCGATTACGCTCCGAAGCATGTCCGACAGCACACCTACCGCCGGTAGCAGCACCCCGGCCCCCACCGACATCACCGAGGACCGCCCCGTCTACGTCATCGGCGGTGGCCCGGGCGGCCTCGCCGCCGCGGCGGCCCTGCGCGAGCAGGGGGTGCGGGCCGTCGTCCTGGAGAAGTCCGGGGACGTCGGCGCGTCCTGGCGCGGCCACTACGACCGGCTGCATCTGCACACCACCCGGCGCTGGTCCGCCCTCCCGGGGCTGGCCATGCCCCGCAGGTTCGGCCGCTGGGTCTCCCGGGACGACGTGGTGCGCTACTTGGAGAAGTACGTCGAGCACCACGGCCTCGAAGTGGTGACGGGCGTCGAGGTCTCCCGCATCGACCGGGCGGCCGACGGCTCCGGGTGGCGGCTGACCGCGACCGGCGGACGCGAGCTGACCGGCCGGGCCGTCGTCGTGGCCACCGGCTACAACCACACCCCGCGGATCCCCGACTGGTCCGGGCGCGACACCTTCACCGGCGCGCTGCTGCACGCCTCCGAGTACCGCAACCCGGCCCCGTACGCGGGCCAGGACGTCCTCGTCGTGGGCGTCGGCAACACGGGAGCGGAGATCGCCGTCGACCTGGTGGAGGGCGGGGCGTCACGCGTACGCCTCGCAGTGCGCACCGTCCCGCACATCGTGCGCCGCTCCACGGCGGGCTGGCCCGCGCAGGCGACCGGCATCCTGGTGCGCCGGCTGCCGGTCGCGCTCGTGGACCGGGCCGGCGGTCTGATGGCCCGCGTCGCGGTGCCGGACCTCGCCGAACAGGGGCTGCCCCGGCCGGACACGGGCCTGTACTCCCGGGTCAAGGACGGGGCCATCCCGGTCCAGGACGTGGGGCTGATCGACGCGGTGAAGGGCGGCCGGGTGGTGCCGGTGTCGGCCGTCGAGTCGTTCGACAAGGACGCGGTGGTGCTGGCGGACGGGACCCGGATCACGCCGGACGCGGTGATCGCCGCGACCGGCTATCTGCGGGCCCTGGAGCCGCTGGTCGGCCACCTCGGGGTGCTGGACGCCCGGGGCCGGCCGGTGGCACACGGCGGCCGGACGCCGAAGCAGGCGCCCGGCCTGTACTTCACCGGGTTCACCAACCCGATCAGCGGCATGTTCCGCGAAATGGCCCTGGACGCGCAGAAGATCGCGAAGCGGCTGGCGCGCACCGTCTGAGCCGCGCCGCCCTTGAGCAGGCTCTCCGCGTCACCCCGGGACGACCACGCCGTTCGCACAGCACAGCCCCCGCCGGGCACTCCCGGCGGGGCATCCCACCCTGGTACGGAGGATGCACGTGGCACGTCAACGAACAGGTCAGACCCAGCAGCCGGCCCACGGACCGGTGACCCGGCGCGCGATGCTGGGAGGTGCGGCGGCCGCCGGGGTCTCGGCGCTCGGCGTGGCCGGAACCGGCACCGCGCAGGCCGCGCCGGCGGCGGGCACCGCACCGCGCGAGGTGGACGTCGCGGTGGTCGGCGGCGGGCTGGCCGGCCTGACCGCCGCCCGCGATCTGGCCGCCGCCGGAAAGTCCGTCCTGGTCCTGGAGGCACGCGACCGGGTCGGCGGCCGGGTGCTCAATCTGGCCCTGCCGAACGGCGGGATCAGCGAGGGCGGCGGCGAGTTCATCGGCCCGACGCAGGACCGGATGAAGGCCCTCGCCGACTCGCTGGGGGTGGCGACCTTCCCCACGTACAACACCGGCAAGAACGTCCTGTTCAAGGACGGCAAGCGCACCCCCTACGCCACCGACGGGCTGCTCGGATCCGTCCCGCCGATCGATGTGGCGGGGCTCGCCAACGCGGCGGCGGTGCAGGCGATGCTGAACGACCTGGCCAAGCAGGTGCCGGTCGACGCCCCGTGGACGGCCGCGAAGGCGGACGAGTGGGACAGCCAGACCTTCGAGACCTGGCTGAAGCACAACGCCGTGATCCCGTCCGCGAAGTTCCTCTTCGACGTGGCGTGCACCTCGGTCTTCTCGGCCGAGCCGAGTGAGCTCTCGCTCCTGTTCGTGCTGTTCTACATCCGGGCGGCGGGCAACGAGTCGACCCCCGGCACCTTCGAGCGCCTCACCGAGACGGGTACGGGCGCCCAGGCGACCCGGTTCGTCGGCGGCTCCGCGCAGGTGCCGCTGCGCCTCGCACAGTCCCTCGGTGACCGGGTCGTCCTGAACGCCCCCGTCACCCGGATCGCACAGGGCGGCACCGGCCGGCTGACCGTGGAGGCCGAGGGCCTCACCGTCTCCGCCCGCCGGGTCGTGATCGCCGTCCCGCCTTCGCTCACCAACCGCATCACCTTCTCCCCCGGCCTGCCCGCCACCCGCGACCAGCTCGGCCAGCGGCTGCCGATGGGGTCGGTCGGCAAGGCGATCGCGGTGTACGACACCCCGTTCTGGCGCGCCGACGGCCTCAACGGCCAGGTGGTCAGCGACTCCGGCGCCATCCGCTCCACCTTCGACAACTCGCCTCCGGACGGCTCGTACGGAGCGCTGATGGGCTTCATCGAGTCCGACGAGATGCGCCGGCTCAACGACGCTTCTCAGGCCGAGGTGAAGGCGGTCGTCCTGAAGGACTTCGCCACGTACTTCGGCGACCGTGCGAAGACCCCGACCGGGTTCGTGCTCCAGCGCTGGGACAACGAGACCTACTCCCGCGGCGGCCCGGTCGCCTACGCCCCGCCCGGCGTCCTGACCCGCTACGGCGCCGCGCTGCGCGCACCCGTCGGAGCGATCCACTGGGCGGGCACGGAGACGTCGACGTACTGGAACGGGTACATGGACGGCGCCGTCCGCTCGGGCGAGCGCGTCGCCAAGGAGGTCGTCGCCGCGCTCTGACGCCCGTGAGGGCACTCCTGCGGTTGAGAGCGGTGGTCCGGGGAAGGTCCCGGGCCACCGCTCTCAACCTTTCCCTGCACACCCATTCCTGACGGGCCGTCAGTTCAGTAACCTGACAGAGCGTCAGTTTTGTGCCCGGGCACCACAAGTGCCGACGGACTTTCGAGCAGGAGTGGGCGGAACGATGCTTGGATCGACTCACGGCACCCTCACCACCGACTTCCGCGCCAGGGTGGTGGCCTGCGGCGAGGAGCCGCACGCCGCCGTCCACAGCATGGCGGCCGCCGCCGCGGAGGGCGACCTCGACGTCAGCGGCCGCCCGCTGCACGCGACCGTGCCGGACCTGGACCGGTTCTTCCGGCCGGAGTCCGTCGCCGTCATCGGCGCGTCCGACACCGACGGACGGCCCAACACCGGGATCACCCGTCAGCTGATCGCCTGGGCCGAGCGCGTCGGGGCACGGCTGTATCCCGTGCACCCCACGCGCGAGACCGTCTTCGGACGGGCCTGCGCCGCCTCCGTCGCCGATCTGCCGGAACAGGTGGACCTGGCGGTGCTGCTGGTCGGCGACCCGCTCCCCGTCATCGAGGAACTCGCGCAGGCCAAGGTGAAATTCGCCGTCGCCTTCGCCTCCGGCTTCGCGGAGACCGGTGCGGAGGGCGCCGCCGCGCAGGCCCGGCTGGCGGCCGCCGTGGAGCGGTCGGGGCTGCGGCTGCTCGGCCCGAACACCAACCTCAACGCCTTCGAGGAGTTCCGCGACGACCTGGACGGGCCGGCGATCGCGCTGATCACCCAGTCCGGCCACCAGGGGCGCCCCGTCTACACGCTCCAGGAACTGGGCGTGCGCCTGTCGCACTGGGCCCCCACGGGCAACGAGGCGGATCTGGAGACCTCCGACTTCATCGCGTACTTCTCCCAGCGCCCCGAGGTCGGGGCCATCGCCTGCTACGTCGAAGGGCTCAAGGACGGGCGCTCCTTCCTGCTCGCCGCGGACCGGGCGGCACGGGCGGGTGTGCCGGTGGTGGCGGTCAAGGTGGGACGCACGGAGACGGGGGCCAGGATGGCCGCGTCACACACCGGCAAGCTGACCGGCGCCGACCAGGTCGTCGACGCGGCGATGCGGCAGTTCGGCGTGATCCGGGTGGACGGACTCGACGAACTCCAGGACACCGCAGCCCTCCTGGCCCGGGCCCGCAAGCCGCTCGCCGACGGCGTCGTGGTGTATTCGATCTCGGGCGGCACGGGCGCGCACTTCTCGGACCTGGCCACCGGGGCGGGCCTGTCCCTCCCCGTGCTCTCCGAGGAGAAGCAGGCCGAACTGCACACCTGGATACCCGGCTACCTGAACGTGGCGAACCCGGTCGACAACGGCGGCCACCCGGTCGGCGACTGGCGCGGCCGGAAGATCATCGACGCGATCCTCGCCGACCCGGAGGTGGGGGTCCTGATCTGTCCGATCACCGGCCCCTTCCCCCCGATGAGCGACAAGCTCGCGCAGGACCTGGTGGACGCGGCCGAGGCCACGGACAAGCTGGTGTGCGTGATCTGGGGATCGCCGGTCGGCACCGAGGACGCCTACCGCACGACGCTGCTCGGCTCGTCCCGCGTCGCCACCTTCCGTACCTTCGGCAACTGCATCACCGCGGTGAAGGCCTATCTGGACCACCACCGCTTCGCCGCCTCCTACCGCTCCCCGTTCGACGAGGCGCCGCGCACGCCGTCCCCCTCCTTCCGCAAGGCGCAGGCACTGATGCGACCGGGCCACCAGCTGAGCGAGCACGCGGCGAAGCAGCTGCTGCGGGCGTACGGAATCCGGGTGCCCCGGGAGCAGTTGGTGACCAGCGCCGCGGCGTCCGTCCGGGCGGCGGGGCTCGTCGGCTACCCCGTCGTCATGAAGGCGTCCGGCGCGCAGCTGGCCCACAAGACGGAGCTGGGCCTGGTCAAGGTCGGGCTCACCTCGGCCAGCCAGGTGCGGGACGCCTACCGCGAACTCACCGACATCGCACGCTACGAGGGCATCGACCTGGACGGCATCCTGGTCTGCCAGATGGTCGAGCGCGGCGTCGAGATGATGGTCGGCGTCACGCAGGACGCCCTGTTCGGACCGACGGTGACGGTCGGCCTCGGTGGCGTACTCGTCGAGGTGCTGCACGATGCGGCGGTGCGGGTGCCGCCGTTCGGCGAGGACCAGGCGCGGGCGATGCTCGGCGAACTGCGCGGCCGGGCGCTGCTGGAAGGCGTGCGGGGCGGCCCGCCCGTGGATGTGGACGCCCTCGTCGAAGTCGTCCTGCGGGTGCAGCGGATGGCCCTGGAACTCGGCGACGACCTCAGTGAACTCGACATCAACCCGCTGATGGTGCTGGGTCGCGGACAGGGCGCGGTGGCGCTGGACGCACTCGCGGTCTGCCGCTGACCTGCCGCCCCGCCGCCCCGGCCGCCATCGGTCCCACCACCCGCTCAGGAGCTGCCTCATGCCGTCCTCCCCCGAAGACACCACTGATCACACCAGCCGCACCGACCGCGCCGACCCGTCCGGATCGCCTGAATCATTGATACTCCACACCACTGACAACGGCGTCTCCTGGATCACGCTCAACCGCCCCGAGGCGATGAACGCCGTCACCTGGGACCAGCGCGAACGCATCATCGCCCTGCTCGGCGAGGCCTCGGCCGACCCCGCCGTCCGGGCCGTCGTCCTCACCGCCACCGGCCGCGGCTTCTGCGCGGGCGCCGACCTGCGCGGCGCCCCGGCCACCGCCTCCCCGGCTGCCGGAGACCGGGTGCCGGGCGATGTGGCGCGTACGATCCGGCTCGGCGCGCAGCGGCTGATCGCCGCGGTCCTGGACTGCGAGAAGCCGGTCCTCGCGGCGGTCAACGGCACGGCGGCGGGCATCGGCGCCCATCTCGCGTTCGCCTGCGACCTGGTGCTGGCGGCCGAATCGGCGAAGTTCATCGAGGTGTTCGTGCGCCGCGGGCTCGTACCGGACGGCGGCGGCGCCTATCTGCTGCCGCGCCTGATCGGCCCGCAGCGCGCCAAGGAGCTGATGTTCTTCGGCGACTCGCTCCCGGCGCGGGACGCGGAACGCCTGGGCCTCGTCAACCGGATCGTTCCGGACGAGGAGCTGACGGCGACGGCACGGGCCTGGGCCCAGCGGCTGGCCGAGGGGCCGACCCGCGCGATCGCCCTCACCAAGCAGCTCGTCAACGCGTCGATGGACGCGGACCGGGCCACGGCGTTCGCCGCCGAGGCCATGGCCCAGGAGATCAACATGACGACTCAGGACGCCAACGAGGGCGTGGCGAGCTTCGTGGAGCGGCGGGTGCCGAAGTACCGGGGGGTCTAGACGGCGCATCGGGGGCAGGGCCAGTCGGTGCCGGCGGGTCGCGGCCGCATCCGGCCGGGCCGCCCGCCGGTGCACGGGTGCGCACAGCAGGCGGCCCGGCCGGATGCGGTCAGGCGGCGGTCAGGGAACAAGCAGGACCGTCTTGCCGGACAGCCGCCCGGCACCGGCGTCCTCGTGCACGGCGGCCAGCTCGGCCACCGGGCGACGTGCGGCGACGTGGACCCGGAGCTCGCCGGCGTCCACCTTGGCGACCAGCTCGGCCAGCTGGGCCCCGTCGCTGCGGACCCACAGGCTCGCGCTGCGCACGCCCCGGGCGGGGTCTTCGGGAACCGGTCCGGCCGAGCTGGCGGCGACCCCGCCGTCGGCGACGTACCCCGTCAGCTGCGCGAGCTCCTCGGGGGGAGACACGCACATGGTTCACCACGACCTGGAACGGACCGCCCACGGCGGCCGGGCCCGCGGCGAGGTCGAGGGGGCCGACGAACCGGTCCGCGCCGTAGCCCCGAAGGCGGTCGGCGTGGTGGGGCGCGTCCACCGCGGTCACCTGCGCCCCCGCGTCGACGGCGAGCTGCACCACAAGACTGCCCACCGCGCCCCCGGCCCCGTTGACCAGGACGGTCTGGCCGGGCTTCAGCTCGGCGAGCTCGAACACCGTCTGCGAGCACGGCCCTCCGACAGGGCCGAACCCAACCCCGACGAAGGCCGGAGACCACCACCCCTTCCCATCTGACGCATCGTCAGCTCTAATCGAAGGATGATGGGTCACGCAGGCATGGCCGCAACCGCCGTCCGCTACCTCAGGTCCGTCGGCGCCGTGACGGCCGTCGGCCCTCAGCCGGTGGATCCACTGCCGCGCCCGGTTCTGCGGGCCGTCGCCGAGGACGAGCGGCTGCCGCTCGACCGGGGCGAATTCCGGCGCGTGCTGGGTCATTTCGCAAGTGGCGTCACGGTCGTCACGGCACACGACCCGGCCGACCCCGACGGTCCGGCGGGCTTCGCCTGCCAGTCGTTCGCCTCGCTGTCACTCGACCCGCCGCTGGTCACGTTCATGGTCGCCCGTACGTCGACGACCTGGCCGCGCATCGCCCGCGCCGGGGCCTTCTGCGTCAACATCCTGGGCGCGGACCAGGGCGCGCTGTGCCGGGGCTTCGCGGTCAGCGGGGCCGACAAGTTCGCCGGGGTCGCGCACTCCCCCGCCCCCGCGACCGGTTCGCCGCTGCTGGACGCCGTGCCCGCCTGGGTCGACTGCCGTATCCAGGCCGTCCACACCGGCGGCGACCATCTGATCGTGGTCGGCCGGGTGGAGGCGCTGGGGGCGACGGCGGACGGGGACGGAGAGGGTCCGCTGCTCTTCCACCGAGGGGTGTTCGGGCGCTTCAGCGGCTGAGCGGTCACCCCGCGACGCCCGCCGGCAGCCCCTTCACCCGGCGGATCATCAGCGCCATCAGCGCCGCCATGGCGCACAGTGCCCCCGCCGAGTACCAGACCACGTCGTACGAGCCGAAGTGGTCGCGCGCCACCCCGCCCAGGAACGCCACCAGTGCCGCACCCACCTGGTGGGAGGCGAGGACCCAGCCGAAGACGATCGCACTGTCCTCGCCGTACTGCTCCCGGCACAGGGCCAGGGTCGGCGGGACGGTGGCGACCCAGTCGAGGCCGTAGAACACGATGAAGAAGACCATCGGCGGCTCCACCGTGGCCTGCATCAGGAGCGGCAGGAACAGCAGCGAGATCCCCCGCAGCGCGTAGTAGACGGCGAGCAGCCGGCGGGCGTCGAAGCGGTCGGTGAGCCAGCCCGAGAAGATCGTGCCGATGATGTCGAAGATCCCGATGACGGCGAGCAGCGAGGCCGCCGCGGTGATGGGCATGTGATGGTCGTGCGCCGAGGGCACGAAGTGGGTGCGGATGAGGCCGTTGGTCGAGGCGCCGCAGATCGCGAAGGACCCGGCCAGCAGCCAGAACGGTCCGGTGCGGGCCGCGTCGACCAGGACGCGTACGGTGCGCCGCGCCGCCCCGCGCGCGGGCGCGGGCTTGGCCACGTACTCCCCGCCGTACGGGGCGAGGCCCACGTCGGCCGGGTGGTCGCGCATCAGGAGCCAGACGAACGGGACGACGACCAGGGCGGCCAGGGCGACGGTCACCGAGGCGGGCCGCCAGCCGTGCCGGTCGACGATCCAGGCGCAGAGGGGCAGGAAGACGAGCTGCCCCGAGGCGCCGGCCGCCGTGAGGATGCCGGTGACCAGGCCCCGGCGGGCGACGAACCAGCGGTTGGTGACCGTCGCGGAGAAGGACATCGCCATCGCGCCGGTGCCGAGGCCGACGAGCAGCCCCCAATAGATCATCAGCTGCCAGGAAGCCGTCATCCAGTAGCTGGCCAGCGCACCGGCGGCAACCGCGCTGAGCGCGACGACCACCACCCGCCGGATGCCGAACCGGTCCATCAGCGCCGCGGCGAACGGCGCGGTGAGCCCGTACAGCGCCATGTCGAGGGAGACGGCCAGGCCGATCTCCCCGCGCGACCAGAGGAACTGCTCGTGGAGAGGGTCGATGAGCAGCCCGGGCAGGGCGTTGAACGCGGCGCCGCCGATGATCGTCACGAAGGTGACGGCGGCGACGATCCAGGCGCGGTGGACGCGGCGGCGCCGGGGGGCCTCGTAGCCGGTCGGCAGGCTGTCCTCGCGGGCGGCGGGTTCGGTTGTCCGGTTCACGCCGCCCAGCATCCGGCCTCCGCGACCCCTCCCACGAGTGGCCCGAAGGACATGGTTCGCAGGGATCGGGCCACACCCCGCCACTCGGCCCGCCGCCCGGCCCGGGACCGCCGAACCGTATGCGCGTACGATCTGCGTCGATCAGCGGCCGGGCTCACCGCGCACGGGCGGGCCCACGCGTCCACGCCGCTTCGTCCACGTCCCGGGGGTCTTTCATGCAGTGGGTCGAACGTCAGCACTTCCACCACAGGTCAGCGCTGATGCAGGGCTGGGGGGCCGTTCTGCTGCTCGTCGCCTGCGTGTTGTGGGTGTGGCTGGGCTTCCTGATGTGGGATCAGGACGACTCGCTGTACTGCTTCCGCGCGTCGTCGATCTGCGAGCTGGACAGCACCATGCCCAAGCAGCTGGTCCTCCTGGCCGTCTCCGCGCCCCTCTCGGTGGCCGGCTCGGCGCTGCTCGTCGCGGGCAGTGTGCGCCGGCAGACCAGCGCACACGTCCTGCGCGTCATCGAGATGCAGCAGTCCGAGGAGCGGTCGCGCCGGAAGTAGCCACCGCACCCACGGCCCAGGCGGCTGCCGCCCCCACCGCGTACCAGAACAGGTCGGGCGCGTTGAACGTCGAGCCGAGCACCAGCCGTGCCACCGTGCTGTGTTCGGACAGTTCGGCGGGCACCCCGGTGAGCTGGAGCAGTTCGACCGCCCAGCTGATCCCCAGCCCGGCACCGGCCACGGCGAGCGGCCGGGCGCGGGGTGCGCACAGGGCGACGAGGGCGCAGATCAGGACGGTGTAGAGCGCGTCACCCGCGTACTTGGCGACAGCGCCGTCCGCCACGGTACGCACCCCGAGCCCGGCCGCGACGGTCAGCACGGCCGTCCCCGCCGCAACGGCTCGGGCCCGGTGGGCACTTCGTCCGCGCTCCCTCACCCGATCCGCTCCAGGCGCCGGATCGGCCGGGCCGCCAGCAGCACGCCGACCGCCAGCATGTTGATCACCGCCCCGGCCAGCAGCACCTCAGGGGCGCCCACCCGGTCCGCGACCGGTCCGGCCAGTGCGCGGCCCGCCGCCAGCATCAGCAACGAGCCGGCCACGTCGTAGGCGTGCAGCCGGTTCAGCGCCTCCGGCGGCACATGCGTCTGGACGGTCGTCGACCACATCACCAGCCAGAACGCGAACGCCGCGCCCGCCACGAACTGCCCTGCCCCCAGCGCGAGCACCGGCAGCCCGAGTCCCAGCACCACCAGGTTCACGCAGACCCCGGTCAGGGCGACGGCGCCCGCCGCCAGCGGGCGGCGGGGCCGCAGCCGCAGGGCCAGCAGGCCGCCGACGACGCTGCCCGCGCCGTTCACCGCCATCATCGCGCCGTACGTCCCCGAACCGTGGGCCTCGGTGACCTCGACGGCGGTGAGCGGGAGCATCGGGCCGAGCACGGCGAAGCCGTACACCGTCCAGATCGCGATGACCCCCCACAGCCAACTGCGCGCCCTGAACTCGCGCCACCCGTCGACCAGTTCGGCGACGAACGTGCCGCGCGCCACCTCATCCGACGGGGCGGGCGCGAGCCTCAGCAGGAAGAGGCAGATGCCGGAGACGAGGAACGTCGACGCGTTCGCCGCATAGACCGCCCCGGCGCTCGCCAGCCCGACGAGCATGCCCGCGAACGCCGGGCCCGCCATGGTCATCAGCGCCTCGGAGACCCGCAGCACCGCATTGCCGCGCTGCACGTCCGAGGCCACTCGCGGCACGGTCGAGGCGACGCCCGGCTGGAAGAGCGCCGCGCCCACACCGGCGACCGCGCTCAGCGCGTACACCGCCCACAGCGGCGGGTTGCCGACGGCGAAGGAGACGGCGAGCACGGAGGCGCCGATCAGCCGCAGCGCATCGGCGATGATCATCATCCGGCGCGGCGTGAACCGATCGGCCAGGACGCCGCCGAAGAGGACGAACAGGGCCAGCGGTCCCATCCAGGCCGCCAGCGCGAACCCCACCGAGGAGTGCGGCCGGCCGGCACCCAGCAGGCCCGCGGTGAGCGCCACCGGAATCATTCCGTCACCGAAGAGCGCCGCGGTCCGGGCGACGAAGAAGAGCCGGAAGTTCCGGTTCCAGAGCGGGTCCGCCCCAAGAGACAAAGACGACAAGGGTGGCGAATCGCGCAGAGCGGCTTCGTGGTCCACGGCGGGAATGCCCGCGAGGTCTACTGACTTTTCCTTCACACCGATGACATGTATCAGCTTATGGTCTATACCAGCTAGTGCCGAAGGGAGTTCGTATCGTGCCACACCGGATCGTCGTTCTCGCCCTCGATGGGCTGCTCCCCTTCGAACTGGGCATCCCCCAAAGGATCTTCGGGCGTTCCATCGGCTCCGAGCCGCTGAACCGGGGCCAGAAACTCTATGAAGTCGTGACCTGCTCGGTCCGCCCACCCGGCCCGGTGAGCACCGACGCGGACTTCACGATCACCGTCGAGAACGGCCCGGAGACCCTCGCCACAGCCGACACCGTGGTCATCCCGGCCAGTCACGAACTCGGCCCCGTCTACACCGAGGGCCGGCTGACCGACGAGCTCGCCGCCGCGTTCGCGTACATCAGGCCGGGCACCCGGATGGTCTCCATCTGCACCGGCAGCTACGTCCTCGCCGCAGCCGGCTACCTCGACGGACGCCCGGCCACCACCCACTGGTCATCCGCCGAGCACTTCCAGAACCTGTTCCCCGCCGTCAAGGTCGACCCCGACGTCCTGTTCGTCGACGACGGCGACGTCCTGACGTCCGCCGGAGTGGCCGCCGGCATCGATCTCTGCCTCCACATCGTGCGCCGCGACCACGGCACCGCCGTCGCCAACGACGTCGCCCGGCGCACGGTCGTACCGCCGCACCGCGACGGCGGCCAGGCGCAGTACATCCAGCGTCCGGTCCCCGACCCGGGGGTCTCGGCCACCACCACCGCCCGCGCCTGGGCGCTCGGGCGGCTGGAATCGCCGATCCTGCTGCGCGACATGGCGCAGCAGGAGTCGATGAGCGTACGGACGTTCACCCGGCGGTTCCGCGAGGAGGCCGGGATCAGCCCGGTCCAGTGGCTGACCCGGCAGCGGGTCGAACGGGCCCGCCAACTGCTGGAGTCCACCGACCTGTCGATCGACCGGATCGCCCGGGACGCCGGCTTCGGCACCCCCACCTCGTTGCGGCAGCATCTGCAGGCGGCGCTGGGGGTGTCGCCGACGGTGTACCGGCGGACGTTCCGGGCGACGGCGGCCGGGGCCCGGCCGCGCTAGAAGACCAGCACGCCCCGGGCCACCCGCCCGTGGTGTGCGTCGTCCGCCGCCTTGGCGAAGTCCTCCACCGGGTAGGTCTCGGTGACGAGTTCGTCCAGCAGCAGCCGGCCCTCCCGGTACAGCTCCGCGTACAGCGCGATGTCGCGCTGCGGGCGCGAGGAGCCGTAGCGGCAGCCCAGGATCGACTTGTCCAGGTACATCGACGAGACCAGGAACGACGCCTCGGCCGTCGCCGCCGGCACGCCGAGCAGGATCGCCTGTCCGTGCCGGTCCAGCAGATCGATCGCGGTACGGATCAGCTCGGTGCGGCCCACGCACTCGAAGGCGTGGTCGGCGCCGTGCGGAAGGATCTCCTTGACCCCCTCGGCCGAGGTGAGGAAGTGCGTGGCGCCGAACTGCCGGGCCACGGACTCCTTGTCGGGGTTGGAGTCGACCGCGACGATGGTCAGCGCACCGGCGATCCGCGCGCCCTGGATCACGTTGAGCCCGATGCCGCCGGTGCCGATGACGACGACGCTCTCGCCGCGGTCGACCTTGGCCCGGTTCAGTACGGCTCCGACCCCTGTCAGCACCCCGCAGCCGATCAGGGCGGCCGAGGTCAGGGGCAGGTCGGCGGGGATCTTCACCGCCTGCACGGCCTTGACCAGGGTCCGTTCGGCGAAGGCCGAGTTGGACGCGAACTGGTACAGCGGCTTCCCGCCGCGCGAGAACGGCTGCCCCGGCATCCCGATCGCCTTGCGGCACATCGTCGGCCGGCCCCGGTCGCACTGGGCGCAGGCGCCGCAGCTGGCCAGCGTGGACAGGGACACGTGGTCGCCGGGCGCGACATGGCTCACGCCC
Source organism: Streptomyces sp. NBC_00464 (assembly GCF_036013915.1). Lineage (NCBI taxonomy): Bacteria > Bacillati > Actinomycetota > Actinomycetes > Kitasatosporales > Streptomycetaceae > Streptomyces > Streptomyces sp. NBC_00464. Next base: position 3,054,860 of record NZ_CP107899.1, read on the forward strand.
GCGCCGACCGCCTCGACGACGCCGGCGCCCTCGTGCCCCAGCACGACCGGCAGCGGGAACGGGATCGTTCCGTCGATCACCGACAGGTCGCTGTGGCAGAGCCCGGCCGCGGCCACGGCCACCAGCACCTCGCCGGGGCCGGGGTCGCGTATCTCCAGGTCGTCGACGACCTCGGTCCGTTTGCCGTCGAAGACGACGCCTCTCATCTCGGCTCCCTCGGTAGGCCGAGCACGCGCTCGGCGGTGGTGTTCCTTGAATCCCGGGGCGCGTCTCGCACTTGTGCGCGTACGGGGCGATTTCAAGCCCCTCCGGCTTGCCCGGCCGCGCCATGCCGCACGCGTACGGGCGAAGTCGAGCCCTGCCGCCCCATTCCGCACTCGTACGGGGCCAAATCAAGCCCGTCCCGCAGCTCCGGCTTGCCCGACCGCCCCACTCCGCACGCGTACGGGGCCAAATCAAGCCCGTCCCGCAGCTCCGGCTTGCCCGACCGCCCCATGCCGCACTCGTACGGGGCCAAATCAAGCCCGTCCGGCGATTGAGGACCGGGGTCCGGGGCAGCGCCCCGGCGACGCGCCCGCGCCGGGCAACCGGGGCTCGGCCCCAACCGGGGGCTCCGCCCCCGCACCCCCGCTCCTCAATCGCCGGAGGGGCTGAATTTGCGCCTCGTACCCCGCAGGGGAAAGGCCGCACACCCCCAGGGGGAAGGTGTACGCCCCCAGGGGGAAGGTGTACGCCCCGCCCCGCAGGGGAAGTGGCGCACGCCCCGACCCACCCCGCAGGGGAAGTGGCGCACGCCCCGACCCCCGAGGGGAAGAGGTGCACGCCCCACCCCACAAGGAGAGGAGATGCACCCACCCCCAAGGGGAAGAAGCGCGCACCCCACCCCGCAGGGTGGCCGGGCACACGCGCCTACGCGTTCGGGCGCGCCGCGGCCTTCGCCGCCGCCGCCATCTCCTCCAGCTGCGCCAGCATCGGCATCGGATCCGTGCCCACCGTCCCCGGCAGGAAGTCCGCGATGCGTTCCGGCGTCCACGCCGCCCCCTCCGCGTACCCCGCGCGCAGCTCCCTCGGCTGGGCCCAGACCGCGATCTTCGGGCCCGCGATCGTGTACACCTGGCCGGTGATCTTCTCCGCGCGGGCGCGCTCGCTGAGCAGGTAGACGACGAGCGCCGCCACGTCCTCCGGCTCGCCGATCTCCTTGAGCTCCATGGGGACGTTCGCGGACATCCGGGTACGCGCCACCGGCGCGACCGCGTTCGCCGTGACGCCGTACTTGTGCAGGCCGAGCGCCGCGCTGCGGACCAGCGAGATGATGCCGCCCTTGGCCGCGCTGTAGTTCGCCTGGGCCACACTGCCCTGGTGGTTGCCGCTCGTGAAGCCGATCAGCGTGCCGGCGCCCTCCTGCTTGCGCATCACCGCCGAGGCCGCCCGGAACACGGTGAACGTGCCCTTGAGGTGGGTGGCGACCACGGGGTCCCACTCCGCCTCGGACATGTTGAAGAGCATGCGTTCCCGCAGGATCCCTGCCACGCAGACGACCCCGTCGATCCGGCCGAACTGCGCGAGCGCGGTGTCCACGACCCGCTGCCCGCCCGCCATGGTGGAGATGTCGTCCGCCACCGCGACCGCCTCGCCGCCCGCCGCCACGATCTCCTTGACGACGGACTCGGCTATCTCGCTGGCGGGTTCGCCGCCCTCGATGGAGACGCCGTAGTCGTTGACCACGACTCTCGCCCCCTCGGCCGCCGCGGCGAGCGCGACGGCCCGCCCGATGCCGCGACCGGCACCCGTGACGGCCACCACTTTGCCTGCCAAGAAGTTCCCCATGCCCGGCCCCTTCCCGCGGTTTCTGACGGACCGTTAGATTCTATGGGTCATCAGGTCCACCGGCACAAGCCCCAGGAGGCGCCATGTCTTTGCCGGCCGAGTTCCACGACCTCGCCAAGCGCGTGAACAACTGGGGTCGCTGGGGGGCAGACGACGAGATCGGGACGCTCAACCTCATCACCGACGAGGTCGTGCGCGAGGCGGCGGCCACCGTCCACAGCGGGCAGCGCGTCCCGCTGGCGCTGCCGCTCCAGCAGGACGGCGTACAGAGCGGGCTGATCCCGGGGCGGGTCAATCCGCTGCACACCATGGTCCAGATCAACCAGGAGCTCTTCGGCCCCGGCACCGTCGCCACCAGCGACGACACCGCGGTCCTGGGGCTCCAGGCCGCCACCCACTGGGACGCGCTCACCCACGCCTCGCACTCGGGGAAGATCTACAACGGCCGCCCGGCGGACACGATCACCGCCCACGGCGGCGCGCAGTTCAGCGGCATCGACAAGGCCCCGCACATCGTCTCGCGCGGCGTCCTCCTCGACGTCGCCCGCGCCCACGGCGTGGACCGGCTGCCGGGCGGGCACGCGGTCACCCCCGAGGACCTGGAGGCGGCCGAGGAGCTGGCCGGGGTCCGGGTGCGGTCAGGGGACATCGTGCTCGTACGGACGGGACAGGTGCAGGTGTACCTCTCCGGGGACAAGAACGCCTACGGGTATCCGTCACCGGGGCTTTCGATCCGTACGCCGGAGTGGTTCCGGGCCCGGGACGTGGCCGCGGTCGCCAATGACACGCTGACCTTCGAGATCTTCCCGCCGGAGATCGAGGACCTGTGGCTGGGGGTGCACGCGCTCGACCTGGTCGAGATGGGCATGCTCCAGGGCCAGAACTGGAACCTGGAGGGCTTGTCCACAGCCTGTGCGGACGCGGGGCGCTACGCCTTCCTGCTCTCCGCCATGCCGGAGCCCTTCGTCGGCGCGACCGGCACCCCGGTCGCCCCGGTCGCGATCCTCTGAGCCCCGGCCGGCAGCCCTACGCGCGACGGAGGGCGGCGTGCGAGGACTCGTACGCCCCACCCGCACCGCACCCGTCGGCACCCTCGCGCTCAGGAGGGCCCGGCTGCAACTGCACCTGGATCAGCGGAATGCCCCGGTCGACCTCGCACCAGATGCGCTTGCCCGCACCCTCCGGCTGCCAGCCCCAGCGGTCGGCCAGTCCGTCGACCAGCTCCAGGCCCCGGCCGCCGGTGTCCTCGCCCTCCGCATGCCGCTGCTGCGGCGGGCGGCAGCTGGCGTCGGCCACCTCGACCCGGACGGTCCCGGCGTTGCCCGGGGCCCCCGTCGAGCCGAACAGCATGCGCAGCACGGCCGGACAGCCGGTGTGCACGACCGCGTTGGTGACGAGCTCCGAGATGAGCAGGATGAGCGTCTCGGCCAGCGGCTCGTCGTCTCCTATCCCGGACCCGACGAGCCTCGAACGCGCCCATCTGCGAGCCCGTCCGACCTCCGCGGGGTCGGGCCCGACCTCCAACTGAACCTGAAGCACCTGCACCGCTCACACCATCCGAACCGGCGGACACATCGCCTCGCGCCTCCTCAGGGTCACGGAACGTGATTCCCTTACGAGACAGCATGGTTGACGTACAGTCACCGCAACAAGCGCTTCGGGCATATTCCAACGCGAAGGAGTACGCGTGGTGCATACTGTGCGACGCGCTCTGCGGGGAGTCGAACAGAGGCGCGTCACAGCCCCGGGAATCGCTTCCCCGGCAGGCCCGGCGCTTCCGTGTGGATCACGAGCAGGGCACCTCTCGCGGACCGGAGTCGCCGCACAGGCCACATCCGGATCGCCAGGTTCCAGAACCACTCGCATCCAACGGAGCGTACCTGAGCCCGGTGCCGACTCCACCCCGTGACGAATCACGCAACGGACACAAGCCGGTATCGGTGCATACCGACTGCGCTGCGTCACTCCGCAGCGTGAACCTCAGGGGTCCGTCGCGTCACGTGCATGCGCCGGGCACCCACCCGCCCCGGATCAGCCCAGATCGGCAGCCAGCGCCTCCTCCGCGTCCGTCGTCGTCACCCACTGCCCGGCCCGCAGCCAGGCCCGCTTGAGACGCAGATGAACGTCCGCTTCCCAGGTGAAGCCCATACCGCCGTGCACCTGGAGGCAGTCGCGGGCGTTACCGACGGCAGCCTCGTCGGCGAGGAGCTTGGCCCCGGCGGCCTCCACCGGGTCCCCGGTCACGGCCGCCGCGTAGACGGCGCTACGGGCCGGCTCGGCCCGCACCAGCATTCCGGCGCACAGATGCTTGACCGCCTGGAACGCCCCGATCGGCGCTCCGAACTGTTCCCGCTCACCGGCGTGTTGGACCGCCGCCTCCAGGCTGCGGCTCGAACTGCCGAGCTGTTCGGCCGCGGTGAGCAGGGCACCCTCGCGCCGCAGCCGCGCCCCGTCGGGGAGCGCCTCACCCTCGTACGCGGACAGGTCCGGCACCCGCCACAGCGGCGTACCCGGGTCGAGCGACCGCACGGGCCGGGCCCCGTCCACCACCTGCCGCAGTGCCGCGCCGGTCACCACCCGTGCCCGGTCACCGTCCAGGACCAGCAGCGCATCGGCCCCCTCCAGGTGCCCCACGGGCCGCCCCGCCTCCGCCAGAGCCACCACGGCCTCGCCCTCGGCGGCCCCCTTCACCGCGCCCGCGGCGAGCTGGGTGGCGGCCAACGGGCCGGGCAGCAGCGCCCGCCCAATTTCCTCGAACAACAGTACGGATTCAGGCAGTCCCAGACCGACCCCGCCCTCAGCCTCCGGCAGCCGCAGCGCGAAGAACCCGGCCGCACCGAGCTCCCGCCACAGCGCCCGGTCCACGCCCCCTCCCCCCTCGTGCGCCGCCCGCATCCGGTCCCTGTCGAACCGGCCGGCGAGCAGGTCCCGTATCCCTGCGCGCAGGGCCCGCTGGTCCTCCGAGAGCTGGAAGTCCACCCTCCGCTCACCGCCCCTTCGGCAGGCCGAGAATCCGCTCGGCGACGATGTTCCGCTGAATCTGCGAGGTACCGGCCGCGATCGTGTACGAGAGCGAGGACAGCCGGTCCAGCACCCACTCCCGGTCCAGATCGAGGTCGTCGCCCGCGCCGAGCACCTCGGCCGCCGCCTCGTACAGCTCCTGGCGGGCGTGCGAGTACCGCAGCTTGAAGACCGAGCCGCCGATCCCGGGGACTCCCCCACCGGCCTGCGCCTCACTGACGTTCCACTGGGTGAGCCGCCACAGCGCCCGGAACTCGGCATTGAGCCTGCCCAGCCTCCGCCGCAGCACCGCGTCGTCCCAGCGCCCGCTCCTGCGCGCATCGGCGGCCAGCGCGTCCAGGGTCCGACGGCAGGCGACGACCTCGCCGACGAAGGCCGTGCCGCGCTCGAAGGAGAGCGTGACCATGGTGACGCGCCAGCCGTCGTTCTCCGCGCCGACCCGGTTCGAGACGGGCACCCGCACCTCGTCCAGGAACATCTCGGCGAACTCGGTGGACCCGGCCAGCGTCCGCAGCGGCCGGACCGTGACGCCCGGACTGTCCATCCGCATGGCGAGCCAGCTGATGCCCCGGTGCTTAGGCGCCTCCGCATCCGTCCTGACCAGCAGCTCGCACCAGTCGGCGACCTCCGCGTGCGAGGTCCAGATCTTCTGCCCGCTCACCACGTAGTCGTCGCCGTCGCGCACCGCACGGGTCCGCAGCGAGGCCAGGTCGGAACCCGCGTCCGGCTCGCTGAACCCCTGGCACCACATCTCCTCGCCCCGCAGCACCGGCGGCAGCCAGCGGGCCCGCTGCTCGGCGGTGCCTTCGGCCGCGACGGTGGGCCCGGCGTGCAGCAGCCCGACGAAGTTCGCCCCGACATAGGGCGCCCCGGCCCGCTCCGTCTCCTCCAGGAAGATCAGGTGCTGGGTGGGTGTGGCACCCCGGCCGCCGGCGTCGGCGGGCCAGTGCAGGCCCGCGTACCCGGCGTCGTACAACAGCTTCTGCCAGCCGCTGTCGTACGCCCGCCGCCCCGGCCAGTCACCGGGATCCGGCTTCCCGGGCAGTCCGGGGAGCACCGAGCCCAGCCACTCCCGCAGCCGCGCCCGAAAGGCTTCCTCTTCCTCCGTGTACGCAAGGTCCATGACGCACGCGCCTACTTGTCGAGGTCGAGGCCGAGCATCCGGATCGCGTTCCCGCGCATCAGTTTGTAGACGGTCTCGTCGTCCAGTCCCTTGACGTGGTCGAGCGCGACCTCCTTGGTGTGCGGGAAGGTCGAGTCGACGTGCGGGTAGTCCGTCTCGAACGTCGCGTTGTCGCGCCCCACCACATCGAGCGACGCGACACCGTGCTTGTCGCGGAAGAAGCAGCAGAACATCTGCCGGTAGTAGTACGTCGACGGCGGCTCGGGGATCAGATCGCGCACCCCGCCCCAGGCCCGGTGCTCCTCCCAGACGTCGTCGGCGCGCTCCAGGGCGTACGGGATCCACCCCATCTGGCCCTCGCTGTAAGCGAGCTTGAGCTGCGGGAACTTCACCAGCACGCCACTGAACAGAAAGTCCATCATCGAGGCCATCGCGTTGTTGAACGAGAGCGAGGCCTGGACGGCGGGCGGGGCGTCCGGTGAGGCGGCGGGCATCTGCGAGCTGGACCCGATGTGCATGTTCACGACCGTGCCGGTCTCCTGGCAGACCGCGAAGAACGGGTCCCAGTAGCCGGTGTGGATCGACGGCAGCCCCAGATACGTCGGAATCTCCGAGAAGGTCACCGCCCGCACCCCGCGCGCCGCGTTCCGCCTGATCTCCGCGACAGCCAGATCGATGTCCCAGAGCGGGATGATGCACAGCGGGATCAGCCGGCCGCCGCTGTCGCCGCACCACTCCTCGACCATCCAGTCGTTGTACGCACGCACACAGGCGAGCGCGACCTCCTTGTCGTGGGCCTCTGCGAAGGTCTGCCCGCAGAAGCGCGGGAAGGTGGGGAAGCAGAGACTCGCCTCGACATGGTTGAGGTCCATGTCCTTCAGCCGCTCGACGGGGTCCCAGCACCCACGCCGCATCTCGGCCCGGGTGATCCCCTCCAGCGTCATGTCGTCACGGTCGAATCCCACGGCGGCGATGTTCCGCTTGTACGGGAACTTGAGGTCCTCGTAGATCCACCAGTCGGTGGGCGGCCCGTCCGGGTCCATGGTGATGACGTACTTGCCGCCGGTGTACGCCAGCTCCCCGATCCCCGCGGTCAGCGGCTGCGGACCGCGCTCGCGGTACTTGGCCGGCAGCCAGGTCGAGAAGAGGTGCGGCGGCTCGATCACATGGTCGTCGACGCTGACGATCCGAGGCAGTTCCGTCATGGTGTCCCCTTCGGCGCACGCATTTCTGATGACCCGTCAGATTGACGTCGTCCACAGGCTAGCCCCGCACCCCTGGACCGACAAGGCACAGCGCTCTACGCTCTCCGCACGATCTGACTACCCGTCAGCTGTGAGGGGTTCGCCGTGAACGAGACCGCACACACCCTGGGTGCCTCACGCACCTTCTGGGAGCTCATCGAACGCCGGGCCGCCCTGACCCCGGACCGCCCCGTCCTGATCCAGGACGACCGCACACTCACCTTCGGCGAGCTGCACACCCGGGCCGAACGCGTGGCTGCGGGCCTGTACGCCATGGGCGTCCGCCCCGGCACCGTCGTCGCCTGGCAGCTGCCGACCCGGCTGGAAACGGTCCTGCTGTCCTTCGCCCTGACCCGGATCGGCGCAGTACAGACCCCTGTCATCCCCTTCTACCGCGACCGCGAGGTCGGCTTCGCCCTGCGCGAGTCGAAGGCGGAGTACTTCGCGGTACCCGGCACCTGGCGCGGCTTCGACCACACCGCGATGGCCGCCCGGCTCTCCGCACACCTGCCGCACCCGCCCCAGATCTTCGAGGCGTACGACACCCTCCCGGACGGCGACCCGTCGACCCTGCCCCCACCCCCCACCGACGGCACCTCGGTGCGCTGGATCTACTGGACCTCGGGCACCACGTCCGACCCGAAGGGCGTCCTGCACACCGACCGCAGCCTGCTCGCGGGCGGCTCCTGCCTGGCCCACGCGCTGCACCTGTCGGCGGACGACGTCGGCTCGATGGCCTTCCCGTTCGCCCACGTCGCCGGCCCGGACTACTCGGTGATGCTGCTCCTCTACGGCTTCCCCGCAGTCCTCTTCGAGCACTTCGCGATGCCGGACGCCCTTGCGGGCTACCGGCGCCACGGGGTGACGGTCGCCGGAGGCTCGACGGCCTTCTACTCGATGTTCCTGATGGAACAACGCAAGGCCCCGTCCACCCCGCTCATCCCCACCCTCCGCCTGCTGGCGGGCGGCGGCGCCCCGAAGCCGCCCGAGATCTACCACGCGGTGGTACGCGAGATGGGCGTCCAGCTCACCCACGGCTACGGCATGACCGAGGTCCCCATGATCACGATGGGCGCCCCCGACGACACGGTGGAACACCTCGCCGAAACGGAGGGCCGCCCGCCCGAGGGCATGGAGATCCGGATCACCGACGAGGACGGCAAGCCGCTCCCGTACGACACGGACGGCGAGGTCCGCCTGCGCGGCGAGGCGGTCTGCCAGGGCTACCTGGCCTCCACCAGCCCCTTCGACGCCGAGGGCTTCCTGATCACGGGCGACGTCGGGCACGTCCGGCCGAGCGGGCACCTCGTCCTCACCGGCCGGCTGAAGGACATCATCATCCGCAAGGGCGAGAACATCTCGGCGAAGGAGATAGAGGACCTCCTCGCCCGCCACCCCGGCGTGGGCGACGCGGCGGTGATCGGCCTCCCCGACCAGTCGCGCGGCGAACGCGTCTGCGCGGTGGTGGAGCAGCCGCCCGGCGCCGCCGCACTCACCCTCCCCGAGCTGACGGCCTACCTGCGGGGCGAGGGCCTGTCCGTCCACAAGCTCCCGGAGCAACTGGAACTGGTCGACGCGCTGCCCCGCAACGAGGCGCTCCGCAAGGTCCTGAAGTACCAGTTGCGTGCGCGGTTCGCTTGAGGCGGGGTTCCGTCCTCAATCGCCGGACGGGCTTGGTGGTGCGGGGGCCCCGCGGGGTTCGCCGTGGCCCGGTGGGTGGGGGTCCGGGGCCCCTCCGGGGCGTCTCCTCGGACGACGAACGTTCCGCGGGTACGCGATGGACCCGGGTCGATGTTCGTCGTCCTGCGGGGACTCCCCTGCACGGCCCCGAACCCGGCCGTCTTGCGTCTGCGGCAGTCATCAGGGCCGGTGTTCAGACGCAGGGGCGGCCGGGTGGGGGCGTGCAGGGGAGTCCCCGCAGAAAATGGCGTACGACCCGGGTGTCTGTTCGTCGTCGGGTGCACACGCCATTTTTGAGGAGTCTCCCCGGAGGGCCCCCACCCCCACCCACGGTGGGGGTGCGCACCCCACGGGGCACCCGCACCAACTCAAGCCCGTCCGGCGATTGAGGACGGAACCCCGCGCCCCGGACCGGGGCAAGGTCAGGCCCCCCTGCCGCCCGCCAAAGGGCTACGCGTCGGGCTCGATCACCGTGAAATACGCGGCGAACGCCGCCACCGCCTCCGCCTCCGCGATCCGCCCGTCGCGGTCCGCGTCCAGGCTCTGCGCGGCGAACGCCGCCGTGTCCGGGCTGGCGCCCAGGACCCGCAGGGCCTGCTCGACCGCCGGTACCGCCGCCGCGCCGTCGTTGTCCGGGTCGGCCACCGCGATCGCCGCCCGCAGGAAGGGGCGGGCGATCTCCGCGAAGCGCTCGGGGCTGTCGCGGAGCCGTTTCACCGCGCCGCCCACGAACTCCTCACGGGTGACCCGCTGGTCCCCGTCGACGTCGGCGATGCCCGCCATGCCCTGCCAGAACGCCTCGGCCCCGCTGTAGAGCGCCTGGCCCTTGTCGCAGCGGGCCGTCGTACCGAACTCGGTGAGCAGACGGGCCGCGGCGGCGTTGAAATCCGCGCGATCGATGTAGCCGTTGCCGTCCTGGTCGAAGGCGGCGAAGCGGAAGGCGATCTTGCGCTCATACTCTGCGCTGTCCATGCGGGGAGCGTACGACGCCCGCAGGCGTCACGTGTCACTTACGCGCGTCACCAGTGTGACAACCCGGTATTAATGTCCGCCGCGGGCGGACTGCCGCGGCCGTTCAGGCCGAGAGCGGCTGGGCTTCCTCGTCGACGGCGGCGTCCCAGTCCGGGTAGACCTCGAACAGCCGGCGTACGCCCAGCGCGGCAAGCACCCGGTTGACGTGGGAGCCCTCCTCGGCACCCCGGGCGGGCAGGATGAGCCGCAGCCGGCCGCCGCAGGAGCGCATCAGACGGCGGGAGGCGATCAGGACGCCCACACCGCTGGAGTCACAGAAGAAGACCTCGGAGAGGTCGAGCACGACGTTGTGACAGCCCACCGCCACCGCGTCGTGGACGGACTGGCGGACCAGGGGTGAGGTCACCAGGTCCAGTTCGCCGCGCATGTGCAGAACGGTCCACACGCCCTGCTCGGTCTCGGCCACTTTCAGTGTCACGCGACTGGGCCTCTCGTTCCGGGGATTCCGGGGGTTCCAGTGATCCGGAAGTTTGCGTTCCTCCTCGCGGCTGCCCCGGCGCACTCCCCATGAAACACCGCCTCCCGAAGGAAGGCCCAGAACGGTTTCGGGCAGAAATGATCACGTCAAGTCCGATTCCGTCGTTGCGAGGTGCCGCATTCTCTACCATCCGGGGCGATCGCGGGGACGTACTTGCCGTAAAGGGGCATGCTCGGTCAGCCTTGCCGACTACATTCGATGTGACGAGGGGTACAGGGCGAGCGGCCCTGACGGCACAGGTCTGGGGGTCGCATGGCCAAAAACGCACCACCCCGCTGGGACCGCAGGATGCAGCAGCGGCTGGCACGCGGTGAGGCGGCCGCCCTCGGCGAGCTCTACGACCGGTTCGCCTCTCTCGTCCACAGCCAGGCCAACCGGATGCTCGACGACGAGAGCGCCGCGGACCTCGTCACCCGCGAGGTCTTCGGTTACGTGTGGGAGAACCCCGACGCCTACGACCCCAAGCAGGGCTCGATGCGCTCCTGGGTCGCCCGGCTCACCCACCGCGAATCCGTGCAGCGGCTGCGCAGGACCGCCGCCGCCCGGCAGGCGGACGACGAGTACGGCGCATACGGCGAGGAGGGCGAGGGTTACGGCGGGGCCGGCGTCGACCCGGCCGACCTGGAGGAACGGGTGCGCCTGGCCACCGCCGCGGCCCGCGCCGACTACATCGTCGCGTCCATGCCCGCACCGCTGCGGGCCGCGCTGGAGCTCGCGTACATCCAGCGCCGCGACTACCGGCAGACCGCGACCGACCTCGGGGTCACCGAGGACGAGGCGCGCCGCCGGCTGCGGCTGGGGCTGCAACTGCTGTCCACCGCGCACACCCGGCCGCTGGAGGGCTCCTCACCGCCCGGATACGGGCGGCCGCTGTGACCGACGACATGGACGGCCGCGACGAGGAGGGCCGCGAGGGAGAGGGACGGGACGACGTGGCGCGGGGCGCCCGGCGCATACCGGGCCCACGGGCCGCCGCGGACGACCTCGACCCGAGCCGGTTCGTCCCGCCGCCGCCCGCGGTCGTACCCGTGCCCGTATCTCAGGAGCCCGTGCCGGAACAGGCGCCGCCCGCCGACGATCCGCCCGCCCCGGTGCTCCCGCACCGCGTCCTGAAGGCCCTTCTCGGAGCCTGGGCGCTGACCGCGTGCTCGGCCGAGGAGGCCGAGGCCGTCGAGGCGCACCTCACGGAGTGCGCCCCCTGCGCGGACGAGGCCCTGCGGCTGCGCGACGCGGTCGGCCTGCTGCACACCGACCGCAGCCTGGACCTGGATCCGATGCTCCGGACCCGGGTGCTGGAGAACTGCCTGAACCGGCGGCCGGCCGACATCCCGGTTCCGGTGTGGGCCGCCCCGTACGACGCCGAGACGGCCCGGCTCGACGCGCTGCTGCGCGACATCGGCGACTCGGAGTGGCACGCCCCGGTGCGGCTGAAGTGGTTCGAGGACGAGCGCGGGGTGAACCGGAAGACGACGGTCGCCGGTGTCATCGGTCATCTGATGACCGTCGACGGCCTGGTCAGCACCGCCCTCGGCCTCGACGACCCGCTCGCCGAGAGCGTCCCCGGCACCCCGCGCCGGGGCTCCGGGCTGCCGCTCACACCCACCTCGCGCACCGAGACGTACTGGTCCGCCGCCCGGCGCCCGCCGACCCGCAGCGTCCGCGAGCCGTGGCGCGACCAGAGCCACACCCTCATCCGCACCGTGTCCTTCGCGGGGCGCGGCGTCTCGGATCGCTCCGTCTCCTACGGCGACTTCGCTCTGCCGTTGCAGGACGCCCTGCTGGACCGGGCGTTCGAGTGCTGGGTGCACGCGGGTGACATCGCGGACGCGGTGGACTATCCGTACGAGCCACCCTCCGCCGCCCACCTGCACCGGATGATCGACCTGGCGGCGCGGCTCCTGCCGGCCGCCCTGGCCGTGCGGCGCCGGGCGGGGCTCGCCGGTCCGGCCCGCCGTCTGGTGACGGCCGGGTCCCCGGGCCGCTCGCTCCATCTGGAGGTCGAGGGTTCGGGCGGCGGCAACTGGTACATCGCGCTGGACTCCCCCGCAGCCCTCGGCTCCCCCGACCACACCGTGGCGCAGGTCGCGCTGGACGGCGTGGAGTTCTGCCAGCTGGTGGCGGGGCATGTGCCGCCCGTGGAGGCGGCTGCCGGGCAGCGCGGGGACCGCGAAGCGATCCGGGACGTGCTCTTCGCGGCGGCCTCGCTCAGCAGGCTGTAGGCCGCCGGACTAGGCGAAGATCACCGTGCGGCGGCCGTTCAGCAGGATGCGCCGCTCCGCGTGCCACTTCACCGCGCGCGCCAGCGCCTGGCACTCCACATCGCGCCCGATGGCCACCAGCTGGTCCGGCGTCACACCGTGGCCCACCCGCTCGACCTCCTGCTCGATGATCGGTCCCTCGTCGAGGTCGGCCGTGACGTAGTGCGCGGTCGCGCCGATGAGCTTCACCCCGCGGGTGTGCGCCTGGTGGTACGGCTTGGCGCCCTTGAAGCTCGGCAGGAACGAGTGGTGGATGTTGATGATCCGGCCGCTGAGCTGCTTGCACAGATCGTCCGAGAGGACCTGCATGTAGCGGGCCAGGACGACCAGCTCCACGTTCTCCTCGCGGACCAGCTCCAGCAGCTGCGCCTCCGCCTCCGCCTTGTTCTCCCTGTTCACGGGGATGTGACGGAAGGGGATGTCGTACGAGGCGACCAGCTCGGCGAAGTCTGTGTGGTTGGAGACGACCGCCGCGATGTCGACCGGCAGGGCCCCGATCCGGGAACGGAACAGCAGGTCGTTGAGGCAGTGGCCGAACTTGCTGACCATCAGCACGATCCGCATCCGGTCCGAGGACCGGTGGATCTGCCAGTCCATCCGGAAGGAGTCACCGATCGCCGCGAAGCTCGCCCGCAGCTTCTCCGGCGTCACCGGGCTGTCCGCCGAGAAGTGGACGCGCATGAAGAACAGACCCGTGTCGTGGTCCCCGAACTGCTGGCTGTCCTCGATGTTGCAGCCGGTCATGAAGAGATAGCTCGACACGGCGTGCACGATGCCCTGTTTGTCGGGGCACGAGAGGGTGAGGACGTACTGCTCGGGGGCGGTGTCAGCAGGCTGCGGCGCGGTCATCCCCGTAGCGTGCCACACCGTCCTCGGATCAGGCGGTCCTGGTCATGATGCGGAGCACGTCGAGTGAGCGGGGCGGGACGTCGGGGTCCTCGCCGTCGTTCGTGGCGAGCAGCACATGGGCGTCGCGGGCGGCCCGGACGGCCTCCGGCCAGCCGTGGTGCTCCAGATAGGCGGAGACGGGGGCGTCCGCGCCGACCTGGTGCATGATGCGCAGCACCCGCAGCACGGCGACATCGACGAGGGCGGCCTCACCGGAGTCCCGGAAGACCGTGCCGACGTACTTCTCGGCGGACCAGTTGTCCAGCCAGGTGTCCTCGACCAGGCGGTACACGGCGTCGGTGACGTCGCCGTATCCCTCCCGGCCGGCCAGCCAGCACTCGTGGTGGAAGACGGGGTCGGAGAGCATGTGCAGCGCCGAGCGCACGTTGCTGCGCCAGCGCCACCAAGGAATGTCATTGAGCGGCATGCCGCCCATGGTGGAGGAGTGACGGCCGCGACGGGAAGAGTTCTCGGAACCTTGCTGCACGGTTGTCGATCGTACGTTCCCTTTCCGGCTTCCCCCACGGGCCCCTGCAATTCACCTGTACGTCACCGAGCGTTGAGCACAGCACACTGTGGCGTTACCCGGGGGCGGGAAGTGTCTGTGCCCATGACCGGACGGCGACGCCCCACCTTCCCCCGCCCCTTCAGGTTGCTCACCGGTGCGGTGGCGGCAGGGGCTCTGCTGATGACCGGTTGCGGCGCGCTCCCTGGGGCATCGGGGGACTCCAGGGAGCCCGTCACCGTCGTGACCTGGGCGCCCAGCGGCGCCTCGGGACCGGACGCCGCCAACATGGCGGGCATGACCGCGATGGCGCAGGCGTACGCCCGCTGGATCAACGGCGAGGGCGGGATCGACGGACACGAGCTGCGCGTGATCACCTGCGACGAGCAGGACACCTCGATCGGCGCGGGCAACTGCGCCCGCCGGGCCGTCAAGGAGAAGGCCGTCGCGGTCCTCGGCTCCTACAGCCGGCACGGACGGGCGTTCATGGCACCGCTCGAAGTCGCCGGGATCCCGTACATCGGCGGCTACGGCGCCTCCGAGGAGGAGTTCCGGAGCTATATGTCCTACCCGGTCACCGGCGGCCAGTCTGCGCTCCTGGCAGGCAACGCGAAGCAGCTGGCCGCCACCTGCGACCGGGTTTCCCTGGTGCGTCCCGAAACCCTGGGCGGCGACAGCCAGGCATGGCTCCTCAGCACCGGTCTCACCGAGGCCCACCGGCCCGCACCGGTCGACATCCAGGCCGCCGAGGAAACCACGTCGTACGACGAGGCGGCCGGGCGCGCACTGGCGGGAGCGGGCACCGGCGGCGGCTGTGTGACGGCCGTGCTCGGTGACCGCACGGAGACGTTCTTCGACTCCTTCAGGCGGCTGGAGCCGACCGGCGGATCGGTGCGGATCTCCTCGGTCCTCGGCAGCATCGGACAGCCGCTCATCGACCGCACCGGCGGCCGTGAGAGCCCGTTCGAGGGTGCGTACGTCACCGGGTGGTACCCGGCCCCCGGCGACAGCCGCTGGGACCGGATGCGGCAGGTGATCAGCAAGTACGCCTTCAGCGACAACCGCATCGACCCCGACGACACCGGCGTGCAGACGACATGGATCGCCTACACCGCCCTGAAGTCGATCGTCGAGTCGCTGAACGAGGCGGAGATCACGTCCCGGAAGGTCACCAAGGCCCTCACCCACGGCACCCGGGTGGACACCGGCGGCCTCACTCCCGCACTGCGCTGGCGCTACGAGGACATGATCGGCTCGTCCTCGTACCCGCGCATCGTGAACAGCAAGGTGACGTTCCAGGTCGTGCGCGACGGCCGGCTGGTCGCCGACAGGAAGGGCTTCGTGGATGTGACGAAGACCCTGTCGGACGCCAGCGCGACCGGCTGAGACCCCGGCGCCCGCACCCGGGGTCTCCTGGCGTCCACCGCGCTCAGAGTGCGGTGGACGCGCGCTTCGTCAGGCCGTACTTCGTCGCGATGGCGTTCCACAGCTTGGACGCCTGCTTCTTGGCCTTGGTCGCCTCACCGCTCTGGACGTTGGCCTGCTGCGTCTGCGTCGTCGTACGGGCCTTGCCGT
Organism: Streptomyces sp. NBC_00464; assembly: GCF_036013915.1. NCBI lineage: Bacteria > Bacillati > Actinomycetota > Actinomycetes > Kitasatosporales > Streptomycetaceae > Streptomyces > Streptomyces sp. NBC_00464. The sequence goes on from NZ_CP107899.1 coordinate 3,070,491, forward strand.
GCTTGCACACCTTCTTGCTCTTGGCCTGCGTCGCCCAGGCGGCGTAGTGGTCGTCCGCCGAGGCGGAGGCCTGCCAGGCCCTGGTGAGCGATGCGGTCAACTGGGCGTTGTCCGGCAGCTTGTCGACCGAAAGGTCCTTGAGCCGGGTCACCAGATCGCGACGCTGCTGGGCGGCGCCCTTGAGGTCCGCCACGGCCTTGTCGAGGTCGGCGCAGTTCTTGGTCTTCTCCACCGCGCCGATCACCGCGGACCGGCTGTTGTTGCTGTCCGCGAGCAGCTTGTCGAGCGCCTCCGCCTGCGGCTTCGCCGGGTCCACCGGGGCCTCGGCGGAGGGCTGGGCGGCAGGTGAACTCGCCGCCGCCACCGGCTGTTTGCCGTCTTCGGCCTTCTTGTCGTCGCCACCGCTCAACAGGGCGCCGGCGCCGAGCCCGATCACGGCACAGCCGACGACGACCGCGGCGATCAGCGGGACGTGCGCGGACTTCTTCCGCCGCCCGTCCTGCCCGTCGTACGGCAGCCCGTCCTCGGGGCCGGTGTACGGGGGCGCCTGCTGGTACGCCTGCGGGGGCGGCCCGCCCTGGTACTGCTGCTGCCCGCCCTGCGGCGGGTACGGCTGCTGCTGGTGCGGCGGCTGCTGGTGCTGCGAGGGGTCGAACCGGGGCATCTGCTGGGTGGCGCCCGCGGGTTCGTCGTTGCGGAAGAGGTTGTCGAACTCGGCGGGCGGCTGCCGCTCACCGGGTGCTCCCGGCCGGATGCCGTACGGGGCACCTCCTGGCACGGGGGGTATGTACTGGGTGGCGTCGGCGTCCTGGCCGCCCTGCGCGGGCGGCGGAGCGGCGTGACCGCCGGGCTGCTGGTACGCCTGCTGCTGGGCGCGTCCCAGGAACTGCGTGGACTCCGCGGGGTTCTCCGGCGGCAGGCCGCCCGGCCCGGGTCCGCCCGGTGCCGGTCCGCCCGGAACCGGGGCGATGAACTGCGTGGCGTCCGCGTCGCCGCCCCCGCCGGGCACCGCCTCGGGCGGCAACGGCTGGGCGTACGGCGACGGCTGGGGCTGCTGGTGTTGGGGCTGCTGGTGCGCCTGGTGTTGGGGCTGCTGGTGCTGCTGCTGAGCGGGCAGCTGCGGCTGGGCCTGCTGCCCCTGGCCGTACTGCCCGTGCTGCGCCTGCTGCCCGTACTGCTGCCCGTACGCGCCCTGCTGGTCCTGCCCGTACGCACCCTGGCCGCCCTGCGGCTGCCCCTGTGCGGGGTTCTGCTGGGGCGCCTGCGGCCCCCAGGGCTGCCCCCACGGCCGGCCGCCTGCCGGGGCGGCCTGGTCCGCTGGTCCTCCCGGCGTCCAGGGCTCTCCGCCGCCCGCGGGCAGCACGACGCCCTCGTGCGCGGGTCGTACAGCAGGGAGCTGCTGCTCGTCACCCTGTCCGCTCTGTGTCACCGGGACTCCTACGTGTGAACCTATGGAATCGTCGGCTCACGCTATCGGGTGGTCCCCGCCGTTCGCCAAGCGCGTGTTGTCGCTCACCTCCCCTTCACACGGGCTGTAACACTCAGCGGCCTCAGGACGCAGTTAAGGGGAACCGGCGCCCGGCCGACCCGGGCCCGCCCTCCCCTCAGGCCGCCTGGAGCTCCAGGCGGGCGCCGAACTCCCGCACCGCGGGCTCGTCCCCGTACGGCAGCAGACGCTGTTGCAGATCGTCCAGATACTCCACCCCCCGGCTGGAACGCACCGTGCCCAGCAGCTCCATCGCCCGCGTCCCGGTGTGGCAGGCCTGCTCCACCTCACGCAGCTGCACCTGCGCCGCGGCCAGCAGGGCCAGACCGATGCCCCGGCGGCGGGCACGGGACTCCGGAAGGCCGCCCAGGGCCTCCTTCGCCCGGCGCGCGGCCGCCTCCGCCTGGCCGAGGTCGCGGTGGCAGTGCGCCAACTCGTCGGCCAGATACGCGTGATCGAAGTGCCTGATCCAGTCGGGATCGTCACCGCTGTCCGGGTCGGCCTGCTCCAGCGCGGCCAGCGCCCGGCCCGCCACCGCCTGCGTGGTCCGGGCGTCCCCGAGCAGCGCGTGGCCCCGGGCCTCCGCCGCGTAGAACATCGCCTCCGCCCGCGGGGTGACCCGCCCGCGCGCCCCTTCCTGCGCCGCCCTGGCCAGCTGGGCGATCTCCCGCGGATTGCCGAGCTGCGCCGCGAGATGGCTCATCGAGGCAGCCAGCACATAGCCGCCGTAGGCGCGGTCGCCCGCCGCCTGGGCGAGGCGCAGCGCCTGGATGTAGTAGCGCTGGGCGAGGCCCGGCTGGCCCGTGTCGATCGCCATGTACCCGGCGAGCTCGGTGAGCCGTGCGACCGCCCCGAACAGCTGCCGTCCGGTCGACTCGCGGTACGCCCCCGAGAGCAGCCCGGAGACCACGCTGTTCAGGTAGTGCACCAGGACCGGCCGCACATGACCGCTGCCGAACCGGTGGTCCAGGTCGACCAGCGCCGCCGTCGTCGCCCGCACCGCCTCCACGTCCGGCATCCCGACCCGGGCCCCGGCCGCCCGTGCCACCTGCTGGTCCGCACCGGTGATCAGCCAGTCCCGGCTGGGCTCGACCAGCGCCGACGACGCGACCGCGGAACCGGACAGGAAGTCCCGGCGGCCGACGTCGCTGCGCCACAGCTCGCAGACCTGCTCGATCGCCCCGGTCACCGTCGGGGCGAACTGCAGGCCGACGCCGGAGGCCAGGTTCTTGCCGTTGGCCATCCCGATCTCGTCGATCGTGACCGTACGGCCGAGCTTGCGGCCGAGCGCCTCGGCGATGATTCCCGGCGCCCTGCCGCGTGGCTGCTGTCCGCGCAGCCAGCGGGCCACGGAGGTCTTGTCGTAACGGAGGTCGAGCCCGCGCTCCGCCCCGACCATGTTGACGCGGCGGGCGAGGCCCGCGTTGGAGCATCCGGCTTCCTGAATGAGCGCCTGGAGCCGTTCGTTCGGCTGGCGTGCGACGAGAGGCCTGGCTGCCATGTTTCTCCCCCTGAGGCCGCAGTGATCTTTGAAGGAATCACTGCCCGACATATGCCTGATAAATTCGCTGATTCATCGTGTTGGTCACTTTTGACGCGTCTCCGCCTTTTTCTCCCGGCACGCACCCTAAGATGCCGAACGAACTGTGCCGGATCTCCGGTATGTGGCTACCCGCCCACCGTCGCCGTCCCTCTCGCGCGCCCCCTCACGTGCATCGATGCGCCCCGCATGCGGGCGCGAGGGACCGTAACCGCGCTCGCCGCGCCCGTAACCCCAGGTGGCGGCGGGAGTTGTGCTGGGCGTGGAAGAGCCCATCGGAGTCATGGAAGCCGCACAGATCCCCCAGCAGCGAGCCGAGCAGCTGCTCGACGCGGCCGTGCGGTACGCGGAGGAGCGGCACTGGGACGTGTGTCCCGGCACCTGGCTGGAGCCGGCCAATGGCGTGGAACGGTGCTCCTGCGGCGAGGCCGGCTGCGCGGCGCCCGGCGCCCACCCGACCCGGGCCGACTGGGCGGGCCGGGCCACCGGCAGCGGCGCGGCGGCCCGCCGGATGTGGTCGCAGCAGCCGCACGCCTCGATCCTGCTGCCGACCGGCCGCGGCTTCGACGCGATCGACGTACCGGAGTCGGCGGGCTTCCTGGCGCTGGCCCGGATGGAGCGGATGAGCCTGCCGCTCGGACCGGTCATCCGCACCGCGGACCGCCGGATGCAGTTCTTCGTCCTGCCGGGCGCCGCCACCAAAGCCGATGCCCTGGTCCGGAGGATCGGCTGGGACGCCGCGGCGATCGGACTGCGCGGACTCGGCGAGGGCCACTGCATCGCCGCCCCGCCGACCCGCGTCGGCGGGGCCGGAGCGGTGCAGTGGGCCCGCAGCCCCTCCACCGCCAACCGCTGGCTGCCCGAGGTGGACGAGCTCATCAGCCCGCTCGCCTACGCCTGCGGGCGCGAAGCCGCGGACGCGCGGGGGCGCGTTTCGTAGGGTGGCCCCCACAGCACGGGGACTTCGAAGGGCGCTTGCGATGGCGGACCGGACAGACAGCGACACAGCCGACCGGGCCGTCGAGCCCGACGTACCGCGGGCGACGCCGCCCGCGGTACGCGTGGAAGGGCTGTGGAAACGTTTCGGCGATCAGACGGCGGTCGCCGGAATCGATCTGGTGCTGCCCGCAGGCAAGTTCATCGGCCTGGTGGGCCCCAACGGGGCCGGCAAGACCACCACCCTCTCCATGGTCACCGGCCTGCTCCGCCCCGATAGGGGACGGATCGAGATCGGCGGCCGTGACGTCTGGCGCGACCCGGTCGAGGTGAAGTCCCGCATCGGCGTCCTGCCCGAGGGCCTGCGGCTCTTCGAACGGCTCTCGGGGCGCGAACTCCTCGCCTATACGGGCCGGTTGCGCGGCCTTCCCGGTGGCGAGGTGGACAGCAGGGCCACCCAGCTGCTCGACGTCCTGGACCTGGCGGGCGCCCAGCACAAACTCGTCATCGACTACTCGACGGGCATGCGGAAGAAGATCGGGCTCGCCGCCGCCCTGCTGCACAACCCCGAAGTGCTCTTCCTGGACGAACCGTTCGAGGGCGTCGACCCCGTCTCGGCACAGACCATCCGCGGGGTGCTTGAGCGCTACACCGGCTCGGGGGCCACCGTCGTCTTCTCCAGCCATGTGATGGAACTCGTCGAGTCCCTCTGCGACTGGGTGGCCGTCATGGCGGCGGGCACCATCCGCGCCCAGGGCACCCTCGACCAGGTCCGCGGCGACGCGCCCTCGCTGCAGAACGCCTTCCTGGAGCTCGTCGGCGCGGGCGACCGCGACCACGGCGACGCCCTGGACTGGCTCGGCGGTGCCCGATGAGCGTGCTCGACGCCCCGGCCGCCTCCGGAACCCCGGCCTACCGCCCGGCGGGTGGTACGGAACTGATCCCCGTCCTCGTACGCCTCAAGCTCGCCCTGCTCCGCAACGGGCTGCGGCAGTCGGCCGGCCGCCGGGCCGTGTACATCGCCTCCGTCGTCGCCACCCTGCTGATCGCCCTGGGCCAGCTGATCGCGCTGATCGCGCTGCGCGGCCACGCCCACGCGGGCTCCCTCGTCGTGCTGCTGGCCGCGGTTCTGGCGGCCGGCTGGGCCGTGATGCCGCTCTTCTTCGCCGCCGGCGACGAGACCCTCGACCCGAGCCGCCTCGTGATGCTGCCGCTGCGGCCCCGGCCGCTGATCGCCGCACTCCTGGCGTCCTCGCTGGTCGGCATCGGTCCGCTGTTCACGCTCTGCCTGGCGGCCGGTTCCGTGATCGCGCTGGCGCACGGGGCGGGTGCGGTGGTGTTCGCCGTCCTGGCGGCCCCGCTGACCCTGCTGGTCTGCGTCGCGCTGGCACGGGCCGTGGCCACGGCCAACACCCGGCTGCTGACCTCCCGCAAGGGCCGCGATCTGGCGGTGCTCAGCGGGCTGGTGATCGCGGTCGGGATCCAGGGCGTCAACTTCGGCGTGCAGCGGCTCGGCCGGGCCGGCGGCCTCTCCGCACTCGACCCGGCGGCGGACGTGGTGCGCTGGCTGCCGCCCGCCTCGGCGATCGGCTCCGTGGACTCGGCGTCCCAGGGGGCGTACGGACGGGCCACCGTGCAACTGCTCCTCGCCGCGGCCGCGCTGGTCCTGCTGCTGGTGCTGTGGCGGCGCAGCCTGGAGAAGCTGATGACGGCGCCGGACGGCTCGACGCTCTCCGCCGCCGAACCGGCCCGCACGAAGTCCGGCGGGGAAGGATCCGGCTTCTGGGGACTGTTCCCCGAGGGACGCACGGGCACGGTGATGCAGCGCAGCCTGCGGTACGTCGCACGGGACCCGAAGACCAAGGCCGCCTGGGTGACGGCGCTGGCGATCGGGCTGATCGTGCCGCTGCTCAACGCCCTGCAGGGCACGGGGTCGGTCTACTTCGCGTGCTTCGGCGCCGGGATGCTCGGCATCCAGATGTACAACCAGTTCGGTCAGGACACCTCGGCGTTCTGGATGGTGGCGCTGACGATCTCCTCGACCCGTGACGCGTACCTCGAACTGCGGGCGCGGGCACTGGCTCTGCTGCTGATCACCCTCCCGTACACGGTCCTGGTCACGGTGCTGACCGCGGCGGTGCTCGGTGACTGGGGGGCGCTGCCCGGGGTCATGGGGCTCTCGCTCGCCCTGCTGGGCGCGATGCTGGCGACGGGTGCGGTGGCCTCGGCGAACTTCCCGTACTCGATCCCGCAGGACGGCGCGTTCAAGAACGTGGCGCCCGGACAGGCCGGGCTCGCCTGGATCTCCATCCTCGGCGGCATGGTCTCGGCCGCACTGCTGTGCGCCCCCGTGATCGCTCTGACGGTCTGGCTGCATCTCGCCGACGCCGAGGGCCCGCTGTGGCTCCTGGTGCCGGTGGGTGCCGCGTACGGGACGCTGGTCGCCTGGGCCGGGCTGCGGGTCGCCGCGCCGCGCACGGCGGACCGGCTGCCCGAGATCCTGACGGCGGTCAGCAAGGGGTGACGGGCGGGCGCCGGCGGGGGCCGGGACCGCCCGTTACGGAGCCACCGGCTCCCGGTCGTCCTCGGCGTCCTCGGCGAGCTGCTCCAGGAAGGGTTCGACCGCGGCGCGCCAGCCCTCGGGCCGGTCGTAGTGGACGAGATGGCCGGCGTCGGCCACCTCCGCATACTGCCCGCGGGGCAGCACCCGGACCATCTCCTGGGCCTCCGCCCGGCCCAGCTCTCCGTCCAGACCGCGGAGCACCAGGGTCGGGCACCTGACCTGCGCCAGCTCCTCCCAGTGCGCGTCGAAGACCCAGGTGGCGCGGGAGGTGAGCATCTGCCGGCGGGAGAAGACGGGCCGCCAGCCGTCTGCGCGCTCGGCCATCACCTCGGCGAAGAACTCGCCGCGGGCCGGGTTGGGGCGCTCCACCCAGGGGTCGTCCTCGCCGAACCACTTCCGTACGTCGGACAGGGTGGCGAACGGAACCGGCCAGGAGTTGAACCAGTCCTCCCACTCCCGCTGCGAGGCCGCCCCGAGCGCGGAGGCCCGCATGTCGCAGATGACCAGGGCCCGGACGAGATCGGGGCGCTTCGCGGCGAGCTGCCAGGCGGTGAGCGCTCCCATCGAGTGCCCGACGAGGGTGACGGGGGCGAGGCCGAGCTGTTCGATCGCGGCCTCGGCGTCGGCGACGTACGCCTCGCGGGTGTACGGCCCGTCGGCCGGCTTCTCGCTGCGGCCGTGCCCGCGCTGGTCGAGGCCGACCGCCCGGTGCCGCTCGGCGAGCCAGCGGGTGGTGGAGGCCCAGTGCGAGGCCCGGCCCATCAGTCCGTGGAGCAGTAAGACGCCCCCCGCGCGGTCGGTCTCCGCGCGCCCCTTGGGCGGGTCGGCGAACTCCCAGGCCGCGAGGCGTACGCCGTCGGTTCCGGTCACATCGATGCGCCGCACCATCGTTTCTGGCACCCCCTTCTGGTCCCTCGATCACCATGTGGTCGCGTCGGCCAGACTATCGAACCTTTATTCGAAAACCGGGTTCCGGCGCACAACACCGCTCGTTCGAGTGACCGCCTCTCAGGATTGACGTCGGCCACGGAGGGGAGATCTTCTCCGGGAGGCGGGCCACTCGGGGATGAGGGCTCGCGGGAGCCGACCTCGAGAGCTCGGGGCTCCAGGTCGGAACAGGGGAGGACAGGCCCCGGCGCCTTGCGGCGCCGGGGCCATCCATCGTTCCCGGGCCGCCCATCGTTCCCGGGCCATCCATGGCTACCGGGCCATCCGCCGCTCCCGGGCCATCCACTGCTCCGGAGCGACCGGTCCGGGGGCGCGGCCCGGATTCCGAGGGGCGCGTCACAGGCGCGTGCGCCGGGGCGCCCTGCGGGACCGCGACAGCCTTCTCCCGCTGCGCAGGCCGGACATGCCAGTACGACGGGCGCATTCCCTGCTCCCCTCCCCGACCGCGCGGCCAGACGGCCGGCACTCTCAGGTATCCCTCCGCGACAGCCTGGCACGCGATCCGTCCGGGCGCTGCAATTCCGGACGGAAAACGGAAAACGGACGTCAGCACCCGCTGATCGTCCGCTGCCCGCACTGTGGCGCTTGCTCACATTCGGAGCATCGCCTGTTTCAGAGCTTCGCCCTGCCCACCACGCGCCCGAGTCCGGCGCGCGTCAAATCCCGGCGCTCGCCCTGGGCTCGCCGCCTGCCCGATACCCGAGGCTCGCCGCTTGCCCAGCACTCGCGCAGGGCTCAGCGCTTCGCCACGAACACGTGCGAAGCGACCTCCGCGTTCAGCTCCGCCGCCTCGCCGCTGCTGCCGACCAGCACCCCGCCGGCCGACTGGGTCACGCTGACCACGGAACCGGGCTGCACGCCCGCCCGACGCAGCGTGTACATCAGCTGGGCGTCCGTCTGGATCGGCTCACCGATCCGCCGGACCACCACCGTCTTGCCGTCGGCGCCCGGGTCGAGCTCCGACAGGCTGACCATGCCCTCGTCGAGGAACGGGTCGGCCTCGGCCTTCTCGCCCAGCTCCTCCAGGCCCGGGATGGGATTCCCGTACGGAGACTCCGTCGGGTGGCGCAGCAGCTCCAGCACCCGCCGCTCCACGGCCTCGCTCATCACATGTTCCCAACGGCACGCCTCGGCGTGGACCTGCTCCCACTCCAGGCCGATCACGTCGACGAGCAGGCACTCGGCGAGCCGGTGCTTGCGCATCACGCGGGTCGCCAGCCGGCGCCCCTCCTCCGTCAGCTCCAGGTGCCGGTCCCCGGCGACCTGTACCAGGCCGTCGCGCTCCATCCGCGCCACCGTCTGGCTGACGGTCGGACCGCTCTGGTCCAGCCGTTCAGCGATCCGGGCGCGCATGGGGACCACGCCTTCCTCTTCGAGTTCGAGGATGGTGCGGAGATACATCTCCGTTGTGTCGATCAGTCCGGACATTCGTGCCCCTCGATGCAGTCGTGCGCTGGCCCTCGTCCAATTCTGACGCATAGCGCCGACAACCGTGCCTCGCCGTCCGAACGAGCTCTGCCGGAAAGGCCGGAACGACCTGTGCGGTATTGACATGTCACTGGTCCAGACCGCACCGTGATCGGCGGCACGGACGCCCCTTGGACACCCCACTCCGCCGGAAAGGCCCTCCTCGATGAGCGAAAGCAAGCTGGCCGGTCAGTTCCTCGACGCAGCGATCGGCCTGCTGGAGCGCGTGCGCGACGAGGAGTCGGGCTCCATCGCGGCGGCCGGTGACGCGATCGCCGACACCGTCGTCGCGGGCGGCAGGCTCTTCGCCTTCGGCGCCGGGCACTCCTCGCTGGCCGCCCAGGACGTCGTCTACCGCGCCGGCGGACTCGCCCTCATGAACGTGCTGGCCGTCCCCGGCACCCTCGGCGTCGACGTCATGCCGGCGACCCTCGGCTCGGCCCTGGAGCGGGTCGACGGCCTCGCGGGCGCGGTGCTCGACTCCAGCCCCGCGAAGGCGGGCGACGTCCTCGTGATCATCTCGCTCTCCGGGCGCAACGCCCTGCCGGTGGAGATGGCGCTGAACGCGCGTGCGCTCGGCCTGAAGGTCATCGGCGTCACCTCGGTCGCGTACGCGGAAGGCACCCGGTCCCGGCACGTCTCGGGCGGATTCCTGCGGGACCACTGCGACATCGTCCTGGACAGCAAGATCTCCATCGGCGACGCGGAGCTGGACGTCGACGGCATCGAGGCACCGTTCGCCCCCGCGTCGACGGTGGTCACCAGCGCGATCATGCAGGCGATGATGGCCGCCGCGGCGGAACGGCTGCTGGAGCTTGGCGTCGAGCCGCCGCTGCTGCGGTCGGGCAACGTCGACGGGGGCCACGAGTGGAACGGCCGCGTGATGGCGGAGTACGCGGACCGGATCTTCTACCGGCACTGAGCGCCCGGCCGGCGGGCGGCGGCGCCGCGTGGGGTGAGCGCCCGCCCCCGGCGGGGGTTCCGTCCTCAATCGCCGGGCGGGCCGGCGTTCACCGCCTGCCCCAGGTCCACCGACGCCGCCACCCGGTCCGCCACGCTCTCCGCATACGCCGCGTCCGGGCGCTCGAACGCGGCCCGGTGCGACGAGCGCAGGAACGTCACCACGCCCAGCGTCCGCCCCCGGCTCCGCAGCACCACGCACAGCGCGTGCACCGAATCGGCCGGCCACCGGCGCTCCGCAGCCCACTCCCCCGCCGCCTGCGCCGAACCGGCCCCTGCCGAGGCCCGCACCGACCCCGTACGGTCCACCGCCTGCAGGGCCGGGTGCCCCGGCGCGTACCGCAACGGGATGCCGCCCCCGGCCACCGGCAGGCAGGGACCCGGCTCGTCGGACGGCGTTCCCGCGGCGCGCACCAGCCGCCCGCCCACCACCAGGTCGATCAGCGCATGGTCGGCGAACCCCGCGAGCGCGTAGTCCAGCGACGACGTGGCCGCCTCCATCGGGTCCTCGCACTCGGCGGCCGAGCGTGAGGCCCGGTGCAGCTGGTTCGACCGGAAGCGCACCCGGTCCGCGTCCTGGGCCGCCAGCTTCGCCGCCGTCACGTCCTGGAACAGCCAGCCGACACCCAGCGGCACCGGCTCCTCCGCGAGCGGCGAGGCCAGCCGGAGGAATCCACTGCGCCAGCAGCGCCGCCGGTCGCCGTCGCCCGTGCGCAGCGTCACCCACAGCTCGGCGGGGGCGGACGGCGCGCCCTCGGCCAGCACGTGCTGGAGGGCGCCCTCCAGGTCCTCGACGCCCTGCACGATCAGCTCCCCGAGGGGCCGGCCCAGCAGCGTCGTACGACCGCCGCCCAGCGCGCGGGCCGCGTGCGCGTTGACGACGGTCGGCCGCAGGTCCACGTCCACGAGGACCACGCCCCACGACGCGTCCTCGAACAGCGCCTCGCTCAGCGCGATGGACCGCTCCAGATCGATCTGCGCATGGACCTCGCTGAACGCGCAGTACACCCCGGCGGGCTTCCCCTCCGCGCTCCGCACCCCGGCCGACTGGGTCCGCACGAGCACCCGCCCGCCGTCCTTGCGCAGCAGCGCGAACTCGTGCACCTGCCGGCCGGCCCCGTCCATGACGGCCATCAGCCGCCCCTGCACCTCACCCGCGTCCGCCCGCCGCACGGCCCACCCGGCGAACCCGGGCCGGCCGACGGCCTCCTCGGCCGACCAGCCGAGGATCCGCTCGGCCTCGCGGTTCCAGTGGGTGACGGTGCCGTCGGCGTCGAAGGCGCACAGCGCGGCGTCCATCCCGTCGAGGAGAGCCGCCAGCAGCTCCGCCCCGGGAATCGGCTCGGGACCGAGAGCATCGGTCGTTCCGCTGGTCGTGGAAGCACTCATCCCGGGACCCCCTGCAGGACGTGTCCGCCATTGCCGCACGTCAGCCCATTGAACTCGAACGTGACGCAGCACACAGCGACTTCCCGGAAATCACCGGAAAACAATGGCTCCGATAATTCGGTTGTGTGGCGCCGGAGACCTTCCTAGGCTGCTGCTACACGCAGAAAGGAGGTGTTCCGGAAGTGATTTCTTCTCGGACTCGTGAGGTGACTGCGGGCTGACGCCCGTTGTCGCGCTCTTTGCAGTGCAGGCCGGTCATCGGCCAATCCCAAGCAGTCACCGACCCGCAGGCTCGCCGGTAAGTCCGGCCGGCTCCTCCGCAAGGAGGGACCAGAGCCTGCGGGTTTCTGCATGTCAGCGGCAGTGCCGCCCTATGGGCACAGCCGCTCCACACCCCACACGCCGTCCTCCCGCACGTACCGCAGCCGGTCGTGGAGCCGGTTCTCGTGGCCCTGCCAGAACTCGATCGTGTCGGGGACGACGCGGAATCCGCCCCAGTGCGGGGGCGCCGGCACCTTCTCGCCCTCCGGGTAACGGGCCGCGAGGTCCTCGTAGCGGTGGGTCAGCTCCTCGCGGGAGCCGATCACCGTGGACTGGTCGCTGGCCCAGGCACCGAGCTGGGAGCCGTGGGGGCGGGTACGGAAGTAGGCGACCGTCTCCTCGCGGGGGACCCGGGTCGCGGTGCCGGTGACGATGACCTGGCGGGCCAGCGGATGCCAGGGGAAGAGCAGCGCGACGTGCGGGTTGGCGGCCAGTTCGCGGCCCTTGCGGGAGCCGTAGTTGGTGAAGAAGACGAAGCCCCGCTCGTCGTACATCTTCAGCAGCACCGTGCGGGAGGACGGCAGGCCCTCGGGGGTGGCCGTGGAGACCACCATGGCGTTCGGCTCGTGGAGCATGCCGCCCGCGGCGATCTGCCGGAACCAGCGGGCGAACTGCTGCATCGGATCGGCGGCGAGACCGGCCTCGGTGAAGGCCTCGGAACGGTACTGCTCGCGCATCGCGGCCGGATCGGTGGTGGAATCGGAGGAGGAGTCTGCGGTGGGCACGGTGTCATCCTGCCGCAGCGGCCGCGCCCACCGGGCAAGGAGGTCCGCCACCGCCGTTTCGGGTACGACGGAGGAAGCTGTGCCGGATGTCACGCTTCCCGGTCACGTCGGAACCCGCCAGTATCTGGGGTGGGCCCTGGGGCCCGCCCGCAGCCGCCGACCGAGGGAGCCGCCTGATGTCCGACTTCGTACCCGGACTCGAAGGAGTCGTCGCGTTCGAAACGGAGATCGCCGAACCCGACAAGGAAGGCGGTTCGCTGCGGTACCGAGGCGTCGACATCGAGGATCTCGTCGGCCAGGTGTCGTTCGGCAACGTGTGGGGCCTGCTGGTCGACGGGGCGTTCAGTCCCGGCCTGCCGCCCGCCGAGCCGTTCCCGATCCCGGTGCACTCCGGTGACATCAGGGTCGACGTCCAGTCCGCCCTGGCGATGCTCGCACCCGTGTGGGGCCTGAAGCCGCTGCTGGACATCGACGAGGAGACCGCCCGCAACAACCTGGCGCGGGCCGCCGTCATGGCGCTGTCCTACGTCGCGCAGTCCGCGCGCGGACAGGGCCGGCCGATGGTCCCGCAGAGCGAGATCGACAAGGCCGGATCCGTGGTCGAACGGTTCATGATCCGCTGGCGCGGCGAGCCGGACCCCCGGCATGTGAAGGCCGTCGACGCGTACTGGACCTCGGCCGCCGAGCACGGCATGAACGCCTCGACGTTCACCGCCCGCGTCATCGCCTCCACCGGCGCCGACGTGGCCGCCGCACTGTCCGGCGCGGTGGGCGCCATGTCCGGCCCGCTGCACGGCGGTGCGCCGTCCCGCGTCCTCGGCATGATCGAGGAGATCGAACGGACCGGGGACGCCACCGCATACGTGAAGAAGGCCCTGGACAAGGGCGAGCGGCTGATGGGCTTCGGCCACCGCGTCTACCGCGCCGAGGACCCCCGCGCACGGGTGCTGCGCCGCACGGCGGAGGAGCTGGGCGCACCCCGGTTCGAGGTGGCGCAGGCGCTGGAGAAGGCCGCTCTGGAGGAGCTGCACGCACGGCGCCCGGACCGCGTGCTGGCGACGAACGTGGAGTTCTGGGCGGCGATCATGCTGGACTTCGCGGAGGTCCCGGCGCACATGTTCACGTCGATGTTCACGTGTGCGCGTACGGCGGGCTGGTCGGCGCACATCCTGGAGCAGAAGCGGACGGGCCGCCTGGTGCGGCCGTCGGCGAAGTACATCGGCCCGGGGACGCGCAGCCCGCGGGAGATCCCGGGATTCGATCAGCTGGCGGACCTGGGGAACTGACCGAACCGGGACGGAAGCGGATCCGAACCGCTTGCGATGGGACTAAAATGCTTGCATGGCAGTCATTCATGTACGCGAGGTTCCGGACGAAACAGTCACCACGCTCAAGGTCCGCGCAGCCCGGTCCGGCCAGTCGCTACAGGCGTACCTCCTCCAGCTGCTGACAGGTGAGGCCGCACTGTTGACCCCCGAGGAGGCCGCCGAGCAGGCCCGCGCCATAGCCGCGCGTGGGCAGGTCACCGCCGACGACATCTCGGAGGCCATCGGCCAAATGCGCGAGGCCCGTGGATGACCGTCCTGGTACTGGACACATCCGCCCTGGTGGAGTTCCTCGTGGGCTCGGACGCTCTTGCCGAGCGCGTCCGAGCCCACACGACAGGGTGCCGCCTGGCAGCACCGCACGCGGTGGACCTGGAATGCGTGTCGGTGCTGCGCAGGCTGGCCCACGCCAAGAAACTCCCCGAGGACGAAGCGGCCCGTGCGATCGACCTGCTCGGCCGCATGCAACTGCACCGGTACGACCACGCGCCGCTGCTCCCGCGCATCTGGCAGCTACGTCACAACATGTGGCCCTATGACGCTGCCTACGTAGCCCTCGCCGAGACCCTCGGCGCCGAACTGGTCACGGTTGACCGCAAGTTCGCCCAAACCCCCGGCCCTTATTGCGCGGTGCGCAACCTGCGCGACGACTGACACCCGACGGACCGAACGGGTGCGCCCGGCTGACGGCCGGCACCGTCGCGCGGCCCGTCCGAGGGCATGAAGGCCGCCGTAACCAGGAGCCACGCCCCGCCGAGCCGTGCCGCACCCGTCGCATTCCTGTGGCACGCCTGTGTCATTCCCGCCTCAACCTGAGATGCGTCATGAACGTTCCGGCTGTCGCACGAGACAGCCCTCACTGCCAGTTAGGTCAAAATGACGCACAAGGGACGCATCATCTCCGCCGTCGCCCTCACCGCCCTCGGGCTCGGGCTCACGGCCTGCAATGACGGCGAGGACTCGTCATCGGCGCAGGAGTCGCCCTCGGCCTCCGCCCCGGCATCGTCCGACCCGGCATCGGCCGACCCGACCAGCGAGAGCCCGTCCGCGGACCCCAGCGACGACGCCCCCGCTCCGGCCGGAGGCGACGTCGCCACACCGGGCACGGAGCTCAAGATCGGTGACCGGGCGATTCTGCCGTTCAAGTACGGGACCGAGAAGAAGGGCACCGTCGCCGTGACCGTCACGGCGATCGAGAAGGGCGCCGAGGCCGACATGGCCGCGTTCGGCGCGAAGGCCAAGGGCATGACGCCGTACTACATCCGGATGAAGGTCGAGAACGTCGGCGGCACCGACCTGGCGTACTCGTCGCTGCGGCTGCGCGGCAAGCTGGAAGGCGGCGCCCCCACGGGCGTCATCCTGATCGGCGACCTCCCGGGCAAGTGCGACAACGAGTCGGCACCGCGCGAGTTCACCACCAAGGGCGCCTCGTACGAGACCTGCTCGCTCAGCGCCACGAAGACCGACCCCATCGCGGCCGCCTCGTTCGAGGAGGGTGACGCGTACAGCGACAGCCCGGTCATCTGGACCAACTGACCCCCGTTCCCGTGTCCGCGCGCCGGGCATCTCGTCCTTGACGACATGCCCGGCCGACGGCCGGCCGCTTGCGGGTCTACAACTTTCCGGCGAGGAGCACGGTGCGGTGGCCGCCGAGTCTGCGGCCGACCTCCCGGGTGAAGCCGGAGGTGAGCTCCGCCCAGCCCCAGAACGTGAAGCCGAGCTGCCCGCACGCGTAGTAGTCGTCCTCCCAGCTCCACCGGTCGATACCGGAGGAGCCTCCGCAGGACGGGCAGTGCACGATCCCTTCGCCACCGCCCTCGGCCCAGTCCTGGAACCGCCCCTTGAAGGGATCCCAGGCGGACTCGATCGGCTCCCACACCTCGTCGACCAGCCGGATCTCGGTCCGGCAGAGCGGGCAGGTGGCCGCGCCCGCGTCTCCCTGGCCGCTGTCGAAGACCGTACGGCCGGTCTGGACGTGGAGCCCGTTGGACCACAGGTCGACCGGGTCCGGGTCCTCGACGGCCTTGGTGAAGTGCGGGCCGGGGGCGTGACCGTACCCGTCACCGCCGAGGACGCAGTCGGTGCGCTCGGCGGCCACGATGCCTTCCGCGATCAGCCACTCCAGGACCCGGGCCCCGAGCTCCTGTGCGTCCCGCTCGGTGGCGTCGAGGTCGACGATCGTCTGGAAGTAGTCGCCCACGATTCCCCCGGCGCCTCAGCGGCCCACGTGCGCGGTGAAGGCGGCCCAGGCGGCGGGCGGCAGAGCAAGCGCCGGGCCCTCGGGGTTCTTGGAGTCACGGACGTGTACGGCGGCGGCGTGCGCGGCGACTTCGACGCACTGGCCGCCCTCGCTGCCGCTGTAGCTGGACTTCCGCCACTCGTAGGCGACTTCGAGGCACTGGCCGCCTTCGTCGCCGCTGTAGCTGGACTTGAACCACGCGCGTGCAGTGCTCATTGCTCTCCCAGCAGACGGTCCAACAGGCCCAAGGTGTCTTCGGGGCTGAGGGCCTGAGCTCGCAGCATCGCATATTTCTGGGACAGGATGCTGATCTCATCCGGGTCGGCGACGAGCAGGCTGCCGCGCTGCGTCTCGGAGTACGCGACGTGCTGATAGTCCGATGTTTCCAGCAGCGTGAACGGGCCGTCGAGCCCAGCATGGACCCGGTGGTTCAGCGGGAGAATCTGAAGGCTGACGCCGGAAAGCGTGGCGCACGTACGCAGATGACGGATCTGCTCCCTGTGCGCTTCCTCGTCGGTGAGTTGAAGTCTCACCACCGGCTCCCAGATGACGAAGCTGATCGTCGGCGGTTCGCTGCGGTGCAGGATCTCCTGGCGTTCCAGCCGGGAGGCGGTCTGGATCGCGATCTTCTCCTCGCTGAACACGGGAACCCTGTTACGGAAGACCGCCCGTGCGTAGACCTCGGTCTGGAGCAGTCCGGGCAGGACCTGGTTGTCGTACCAGGACAGGGCCAGGGCCGTCCGCTCCAGTTCCATGTACTGCTCGGCCCACGCCGGTACGAGATCGACCTCCGGCATGTGTTCCACCGCCGTGGCCAACGCGCCCTTCGTCTCCAGGAGTTCGTCCATCCGGCGCGCCAGATCGGGGAGGAGCGAGCGACGCCCCTGCTCGATGGAGGCGATCGTCTCCACCTGCACGTTCGTCAGGTCCGCGAGTTGCGCCTGGGTCAGACCTGCGGCCACGCGGAACACGCTGACCAGCTTGCCTACGAGCTTCATGGCCGACGCGTTCCTGCGCTGCCGATTCCTGGTGTGCATACGGTCCCCACTCCCCACCTGGAGCCGCACTTCACGCCTCGACGACCCGTACAAGAAATATGTACGAGCGGACGGGCGGCGCGACCGGCTCCCTTCCCGAAGCTCGGGGCTCGGGGCTCGGGGCTCGGGGCTCGGGGCTCGGGACCCGAGCTTCGAGAGGGTCCCGTCACTCATTCGAGGGATGGTGGGGCAGGCTCGGCCCGAGGCTTGAGACCCGAGACACGAGCGTCGAGATGCGAGCCCCGAGATTCGAGCGCCTTCTTTTAACCGGCCACGAAATACAGGGGGTTGGGAAATCCTCCCCGACCTCCCTGCCCCGTAACGGCGAGCAAGTACGACTAATGGTGACGGCTTGCGACGGAGCGTCGCGAGTGTTTACGGTGCGAGAACGCATCGACCCCGACGCGGTGTTGAACCACCGAGCCGGGGTCTGACCTCAAGATCGAAAAGAGCGATCCCGTGGCTGCCCAGCACTTTAGTCCCGCCCTGCCCGCGCCCGCAGTGGCGGCCCCGTACCCGATGGCCCAGCCCGGTTACGGCAAGCGTTCCACCCCGGACCAACTACCCGCCCGGCCCGATGACTTTGCCTTGCTCCCCCTGCGTGAGCGGTACATCGCCGGGTTCATCGAGCACCTCCCCGAGGGCGCGTCGATGAGCGTGAAGTGCCTCGCCAAGCAAATCCCGCTGTACGGCCAGCAGGCCATCGCCTCCGCCCTGACCGCCCTGTCCGTGGCCGGGCACCTGCGGCGCGTCCGGTGCGCGATCGGCGTCGGCGACGAGACGCGATGGGTGTTCCGCACCTTCTGGTCCCGTACCGCCCGCGACAACGAATGGTGGGCGAACCGCCTCACTCCGGGGGTGCCCCAGCCGGTGCAGACGCCCATGCCCGCCCCCGTACCGGAACCCACACCGCCTGCTGCCGTGCCCCCTCAGCGCCCGGCAGCGGCGCCCGCGCCCGCGCCGGAGGTTTCCACGCCCGCATACCTCGCCCTCGCCCGACTCGGCCACCTCGACGCGCGTCTCGCGCTCTCCGCAGACGACTGCACGGCCCTCGCAGAGCTGGCCGAGCGGTGGTTCGCGCGCGGCGTCAACGCCGACTACCTCACCAGCGCGCTCACCGCCGGACTGCCCGCCCAGGTCGACTCGCCCGTCGGCTTCGTCCGCTGCCGCCTCATCGACAAGCTCCCGCCCGCCCTGCCCACCGCGCCCACGCCGCCTCCCGTCGGAGCCGCCGTCCCGCACGTGATGATGGAGTGCACCGACTGCGGCGCCCCCGGCCCCGCCGAGGCGCTCCCCGACGGCCTCTGCCGCCCCTGTCGCCGGCCGAAGCCCCTCACCGGGCCCATGCCCGAGCCGCCCGTCGAGCGGGACATCACCGCACTCGTCGCCGGACTCCGTGACCTGCTCAAAGCGCCCTGAGGCAACCTCTCGACCCTGCCGTCCCCGACGTCACGGCAACGAGCGCTTGAGCCAGACCACTTCGCCGCTCTCCTCCGCGGAAACGCGGTCGCGGGCGAACCCGAGCTTCTCAAGTACACGGAACGACGGAGTGTTCCCTGCGTCGACGGTCGCCCCGAGCCGCTCCCGCCCGGTCGCCGCAGCGGCGTCGAGCACCGCACGGGCCGCCTCGGTGGCGTAGCCGTGGCCATGGACCCGCTGGAACAGCTCGTACGCGATCTCGGGCTCCTCCAGGGTGGAGCGGCCGATGATCAGTCCGCAGTAGCCGATGAAGTCGCCCTCGTCGCGGCGCTGGATGGGCAGGAGGGCGATCCCCGTCGTCTCCGTCGCGGTGAGCAGCTTCGCGATGAGTGCCCGGGTGTACTCAAGCGTGGACGTCCCCTCACCGCGTTCGGCGCGAAGGGCGCGGAGTTCAACGGCGTCCGACTCGGCCCACGGGCGCAGGATCAGCCGCTCGGTCTCCAGGTGGAACGGCATCGTCTCGTACACGGTCATGCCCCGCCCCAATCCCCTTCACGGACTCTCACGAACCACGCGTCCATTTCCGTCAGGGGCGGTTCAGCCCCCACGTCTGCAGGACGTACGGCCGCCCCTTCTCCTCCCCCTCGATCAGCGGCACGTCGAGAAGCCGGAAGCCCGTCTTCGTGGCCACCGCGACGCTGGACGCGTTCTCGGCCTCCAGCTCCAGGATCACCTGCTCCACACCCAGCTCCTCGAAGGCGTACGCCGCCATCACCCGCACCGCCCGCGCGGCCAGGCCCTGGCCCCGGTGGGCCGGGCCGACGGCGTAACCGAGCTCCGTGCCCTCGGGGGCGCGCCGCAGCATCACCTCGCCCAGTGCCGCGCCGCCGTCGGTGGTGATGGCGAGCAGGATGCTCGTGCCCTCTGCCCGCAGCTTCCGGGCCTTGTCCAGCCGGGCGCGGGAGGCGGCCTCGTCGAAGGGGGAGACGAGCGGTGTCCAGTACGCGGTGTCGGGGTGGTCGAACAGATCCGGCATCGCGGCCACGTCCGCCTCGGTCCAGTCGCGCAGGACCAGGCCCTCCCCCGTGAGCTCGATGCGGTCGGGAAAGGGTGACGTGGTGCTGGTCATGGTGCGGGGCCTCCCTGGCATGTGTTCGGGCGGAGAAAGCGTATCCGGGACACGCCTGAAGTCGATGAAATCGACCAGTATCGGTTGCCATCCCCAACATCGCGCGATTCACTTGCTCACATAAGCCTGAAATCACCGAGGGGAGGTCGCACATGCTGCTGAATTTCCGGGTGGCCAATCATCGTTCGATCCGCGAGGAACAGGAGCTCCAGCTCCACCCCGCCTACGACACCGACCGTCCTCCGGGTACGGACTGGGCCGCAGTTCCCGTGGTGGGTCTCTTCGGCGCCAACGCCGCCGGCAAGTCGAACCTTGTCGGAGCGCTGGAGTACATGGCCTCCATGGTCCTGAATTCGCATCGCGACGCGGAGCCCGGCGACGGCCTCACCCGTAGCGTGTTCCGCCTGGATGCCGCCGCATCCGACGAACCGTCCTGGTATGTGGTGGACCTCCTGTTGGACGGCGTCCGCTACACGTACGGCTTCAGCGTCGATGACGAGCGCGTGCTCGACGAATGGCTCTACAGCTACCCGCTCGGCAAGAAGCGCAAGATCTTCGAGCGCCCGGACGGCGAAGTGCAGCCGGGAGATTCGCAGGCCAAGCGCGAACTCGAACTGGTCGAGAACATCACCGAGCCCAACGTGCTGTTCCTGACCATGGCCGCACGTTCCAAGCAGGAGGACTTCCGCCCGGTCTACGACTGGTTCGCGACGGGTCTGCGGTTCGCCGAGGGCAGGACACGGATGCCACTGGGAGTCCCGACGGGGTCGAGCCGGGACGCTGCCGCCCTCCTGGCGCTCCTGCGCTCTGCCGACCTGGGGATCGAGGAGTACGGCATCGAGCGTCAGGTCATGGACGAGGACGCCCTGCACAGAATGTTCGGCGGGCCGCTGCTCCAGCAGGAACTCGCCAGACTGGAGGCAAGCGGGCCACGCGAGTTGTCGCGGACGTGGATCGGCCATCGCGGTCGCTCCGGCGTGGTCCGCATGGAACTGCATGAGGAGTCCGCCGGCACCAGAGCGCTACTGCGACAGGCTCCGCGGTTCCTGTCCGTGCTGCGCCAAGGGGGCACATTCATCGTCGACGAGATCGACTCCAGCCTTCACCCGCTGCTGACCACCCAGCTCATCGGGCTCTTCCAGGACCCGGAGACGAATCCGCGTGCCGCACAACTGATCTTCACCTCCCACGATGCCAGCCTGCTCGGCCGTGCGGACGGCGAGGACATTCTCAAGCGGGACCAGGTGTGGTTCGTGGAGAAGGACCGGTACGGGGAGACCCGTCTGATCGCCTTGTCGGAGTTCAAGCCCCGTACCGGAGAGAACCACGAGCGCCGGTATCTGGGCGGCAGCTACGGCGGGGTGCCCTTCATCGACGAGAGCTTCACCAAGGCGTTGGCGGCTCGGGGGGACGAACGTGGCGCGACAGCCTAAGCCTGGCGGCCGCAAGCGCCCCTCCTTCGAGTCCCGGCTCGATAGGAGATCGGGACTCCGCGCCGCCCGGCTGCGATTACTGGTCGTATGCGGCGCCGAAGTGACCGAGCACGCGTATGTGCAAGGGCTCAAGAACGCTGCCCGGAATCCGGCCGTTTCGGTCAAGATCGTCAAGCATCCGAAAGCGCCGTCCCAAGTCGTCGCGCATGCGGCGAAGCTCCTCGCCTCAGCCGCCGACGAGTACGACGAGGCGTGGTGCGTCCTGGACGTCGACGAGTTCACCGACCTCGATGAGGCCTTGCGCGAGGCCGGACGCCATGGCATTGGCGTCGCTCTGTCGAACCCGTGTTTCGAGGTGTGGTTGCTGCTGCACTTCACCGATCACCGCAAGCACGCAGGCTCCTACGACCAGCTCGTGCCGATCCTGAACAGACACACACCGGGCGGATACTCCAAGACGGGACTCGTCTTCCGCCACTACGAAGACGGCTGGCGCGAGGCGGTCCGCCGTGCGAAGAAGCTGGCTCCGGAGGGCAAGGAGCGCGAGGTCAACCCGTCCACAGGCATGTGGAAACTCGCGCTCGCCATCGGTGGTCCGGCGTAGCGGCAGCCCTCACCCCAGCGCCTCGTCGACCATCGCCGCCCACTGCGCCACGACCCTCCCCCGGCGCGCCCTGTCGTCGGTGAGGACGTTGGCGAGGCCCAGGCCGCGGGCCATGTCGAGGAGGCCCTGGACCGTTTCCCGTACGCCGGGGCGGGTTTCGTCGGCGTGCAGGAGGCCGACCGCGATGTGGTGGGTCTCGCGGCCCACTCGGGCTTCGAGTTCGGTGACGCGGGGGCGGAGCTGTTCCTCGTTGGAGGCGGCGACCCAGAGCTGGAGTGCGGCGCGGAACAGCGGGCCCGTGTAGAGGTCGACGAGGGCGGCGACGACGGCGGCGCGGTCCTGGTCGGGGACGGCGCGCAGGGCGGCGGAGCGTTCCTCGGCGACGTACTCGACGGCTGCGGTGAACAGGTCCTCGCGGGTGGGGAAGTGGTGCTGGGCCGCGCCGCGCGAGACACCGGCGCGTATCGCGACGACGGAGACGGTGGAGCCTGCCCAGCCGTGATCTGCGAGGCAGGCCACCGCGGCTTCCAGCAGCCGTTGGCGGGTGGCGCGGCTGCGGTCCTGCTTGGGTGGGGTCAGAGCCGCCATGCGGGGTCCCGTCGTTCCAGGAAGGCCGTCATCCCCTCCCGTGCCTCGTCGGAGGCGAAGAGCGCGGCGGAGCGGGCGATGAGGTCTTCGGCGTACTGGTCGAAAGTCTCCCGCACAGTAACCGTGACCAGCTCCTTCGATGCGGCCAGCCCCTGGGGCGAGGCCCTGCGCAGTCCGTCGAGTACCGGTAGGAGTGCCTTGTCCACGTCCTCGGCGGCGAGGGTGACCAGGCCGGTTCTGGCGGCTTCGGCCGCGTCGAAGCGTTCGCCCGTGAGGTAGTAGCGGGAGGCCGCGCGCGGGTCCAGGCGGGGCAGCAGGGGCAGGGAGATGACGGCGGGGGCCAGGCCGAGGCGGGATTCGGTGAGGGCGAAGGAGGAGTCGGGGCCCGCGGCCGAGATGTCGCAGGCCCCGAGGAGGCCGAGGCCGCCGGCCCGGACGTGGCCGGTGACCCGGGCGACGACCGGTTTGGGGAGCGTGATGATCTGCCGCAGGAGGGCGACGAAGGCGTGCGGGTCGGCCGGTGCCCTGAGGTCGGCGCCCGCGCAGAACGTGTTGCCGGTGTGGGTGAGGACCACCGCCCGCACGGTGTCGTCCGCCGCGCAGGCGTCGAGGGCAGCGGTCAACCCGGCCACGAGTGGTGCGCTCAGGGCGTTGCGGTTGGCCGGGGAGTCGAGCGTCAGGGTGGTGACGCCCCGGTCGTGGGTGGGTGGGGCGAGGGTCATGGCTGCTTCTCCCTGTCGCGCAGTTCGCGGCGCAGGATCTTGCCGGATGCGGCGCGCGGTACGGCGTCGATGAATTCGGCCTGACGGATCTTCTTGTACGGCGCTACGCGCTCGGCGACGTACGTCATGACGGCGTCGGCGGTGAGGTCCCGGGCGGCCGGCTGTCGTACGAGGAAGGCCTTCGGGATCTCGTTGCCGTCGGCGTCGTACACGCCGATGACCGCGGCGTCGGCGATCGAGGCGTGGGTGAGGAGGAGTGCTTCGAGTTCGGCGGGGGCGACCTGGTAGCCCTTGTACTTGATGAGTTCCTTGACCCGGTCGACTACGAAGAGCCAGCCGTCCGCGTCGACGCGTCCGACGTCGCCGGTGTGCACCCAGCCGTCGCCGTCGATCATGGCGTCGGTGTCTTCGGGGCGGCCCAGGTAGCCCTTCATCGTCTGGGGGCCGCGGATGAGGATCTCGCCGTCGGTGTCGATGCCGAGGTCCGTCCCCGGGTCCTCGATGGACGTGATGCGCATCTCGGTGCTGGGCAGCAGCTTCCCTACGGCGCCGGGGGGCGGGTTCTCGGCTTCGAGGGGTACGACGTGGGTGCCGGGCGAGAGTTCCGTCATGCCGTACGCCTGCCGTACGGGGGGCAGGCCGAGGCGGGCGGAGCAGGCGGCGGCCAGGTCGGCGTCCAGAGGCGCGGCGGCGCTGACGATGTACTCCAGCGAGGACAGGTCGTACTGGCCGACGGCCGGGTGCTTGGCGAGGGCCAGGACGATCGGCGGGGCCACGTACAGCCCGCCGATGCGGTGTTCCTGGATCACGCCGAGGAACTGGTCGAGGTCGAAGCGGGGCAGCACGACGACGGTGGCCCCGTAGCGCAGCGGGGCGTTCATCAGGGCGGTCAGCCCGTATATGTGGAAGAAGGGCAGGACGGCCAGGATGCTGTGGCCGGGCTCCATGGGGATGAAGGGGCGCAGCTGCTCCAGGTTGGTGCCGATGGAGCGGTGGGTGAGCATGACGCCCTTGGGGGCGCCGGTGGTCCCGGAGGAGTACGGGAGGGCGGCGATGTCCTCGGGGTCGAACTCGATCTCGGGTTCCGGGGCGGTGGAGCCCAGCATGTCGAGCACGGAGGTGTGGCCCTCGGCCTGGTCGCAGACGAAGATCTCCCGGATGCCGCCCGCGAGTTCGGCCGCCTGTCGGGCGACGTCGAGGAACAGGGACACGGTGACGATCCAGCGGGCGCCACTGTCCCCCAGCTGTTTGGCGAACTCCTCGGCGGTGGCCAGCGGGTGCACGGTGGTGACCGAGGCTCCGGCGCGGGTGGCCCCGTAGAAGACGGCGGGATAGGCGATCGTGTTGGGGCTGTGCAGGGCGAGGACGTCGCCCTTGCGCAGTCCCGCCTCGGCGAGGTGGGCGGCGATGCGGCGGTGGAAGGTGTCGAGCTGGGCGTACGTGACGGAGAGACCGTTGGTGCCGTCGATCAGGGCGACGGTGTCGCCGAAGGCCGCGGCGCCGCCGAGGACCGTTTCGTGGATGGGTGTGCCGAGGGCCGGAACGTCTTCGTACTCGCTGTGGAACACCATGGCGGTTCCCTTCGACGCGGGTACGGCCTGTCCGGCGTCCCGCCCTGGAGCAGCGGGGTCGCCGAGGGGCCGTGCGGTGGTGGGGAGGGTCAGCATCGCCTCTGCCGGCGGGGCGTGGGAAGGCCCGGAACGCCTCGGAATGCCTCGGAACGCCCCGGACGGCCTAGGGCGTGCTTTGAAAGTAGCGCCGTCCGCCCGAAGGGCGGGCCCGGCGGCGTCTGGTGCGTGCGATCGCAAGGCGCGGAAGTGGTCTCGTAGCGGAGCTACCAGGGCATTTCCGCAACGCCGCGAGCGTGCGTGCCAGGCGTCGCCGGGCAGGCGGGACTTTCAGAACACGCCCTGGCCCGGTCAGTACGACTTCGGCAGCCCCAGGGACTGGTGGGACACGTAGTTCAGGATCATCTCCCGGCTGACGGGCGCGATCCGCGCCACCCGGGACGCGGTGATCAGGGACCCGAGGCCGTACTCGCGGGTGAGGCCGTTGCCGCCGAGGGTGTGCACGGCCTGGTCGACGGCCCTGACGCAGGCCTCTCCGGCGGCGTACTTCGCCATGTTGGCGGCCTCGCCCGCGCCGATGTCGTCGCCGTCGTCGTAGAGCCGGGCGGCCTTCTGCATCATCAGGCGGGCGAGTTCGAGTTCGATGTGGGCCTGGGCCAGGGGGTGGGCGATGGCCTGGTGGGCGCCGATGGGCTCCTTCCACACCTGGCGGGTCTTCGCGTACTCCACCGCGCGGGCGAGGGCGTAGCGGCCCATGCCGATGCCGAAGGCCGCGGTCATGATGCGTTCGGGGTTGAGTCCGGCGAAGAGCTGGAGGAGTCCGGCGTCCTCCTCGCCCACGAGTGCGTCGGCGGGCAGGCGTACGTCGTCGAGGACGAGTTCGAACTGCTTCTCCGGGGCCTGGAGTTCCATGTCGATCTGCGACCGCTGGAAGCCGGGGGCCTCGCGCGGGACGATGAACAGGCAGGGCTTCAGCTTGCCGGTCCTGGCGTCCTCGGTGCGGCCGACGATGAGGGTGGCGTCGGCGATGTCGACGCCGGAGACGAAGACCTTGCGTCCGGTGAGGACCCATTCCTCGCCGTCGCGGCGGGCGGTGGTGGTGATCCGGTGGGAGTTGGAACCGGCGTCGGGCTCGGTGATGCCGAAGGCCATGGTGAGGCTGCCGTCGGCGAGGCCGGGGAGCCACTGCCTCTTCTGGTCGTCGGTGCCGAAACGGGCTATGACGGTGCCGCAGATGGCGGGTGAGACGACCATCATGAGGAGCGGGGAGCCCGCGGCCCCCAACTCCTCCAGAACGATGGAGAGTTCAGCCATCCCGCCGCCTCCGCCGCCGTGCTCCTCGGGCAGGTTCACGCCGAGGTAGCCGAGCTTGGCGGCTTCGGTCCACAGTTCCCGGGGGTGGGCTCCGTCGCGGATCACGGAGGTCATGTAGTCGCGCCCGTAACGCTTTCCGAGTGCGGCGACGGCGGCACGCAGGGCCTGGTGCTCTTCGGTTTCGAGGACGGTGCTCATGCGTTCGGTTCCTCCTGTGCGTCAGTGACGACGGCGAGCAGGGCGCCGACCTCCACCTGGAGGCCGGGTGCGGCATGCAGGGCGGTGAGGGTGCCGGAAGCCGGGGCGAGGATGCGGTGCTCCATCTTCATCGCCTCCAGCCAGATCAGCGGCTGCCCCGCCTCGACGGCCGCCCCGGCCGCGAGGCCGTCCGCGAGGCGGACGACGGTGCCGGGCATCGGGGCGAGCAGCGAGCCGGGCTCGGTGCGATCGGCGGGGTCGGTGAAGCGGGGCAGCGCGGTGAACGTGTACGAGCCGGTGGCGGTGTCCACGTACACCCGGTCGGCGCGGGCGGCGATGGCGAAGTGCCGGGTGACGCCGCCTGTTTCGAGGGTGACGCGGTCGGGGTGTGCGGTGACGAGCCGGGCGCCCTCGGCGGGCAGGAGGCCGTCGCGGGTGGTGCGGTAGGTGATGTCGTACTCGCGGCCGTCGGGTTCGCCGCGGTAGCACCTGAGCTGGGGCTGCGAGGCGATGTTGCGCCAGGCGCCGAAGCGGGCGACGCCGCCGGCGGTGGTGCGGCGGGCCGCTTCGGCGAGGGCCGCGGCGGTGGCCGCCAGCCGCTGGTCCGCCTCGTCCGCCTCGGTGGTCAGGGCTGCCAGGTGCCGGTCGTAGAAGCCGGTGTCGAGGCGGGCGGCGGCGAAGTCCGGGTGGCGCAGGGAGCGTACGAGCAGGTCGCGGTTGGTGACGGGGCCGTGGATGCGGGCGCGTTCCAGGGCGCGGGCCAGCAGGCGTACGGCTTCGGCGCGGGTGGGGGCGTGGGCGATGACCTTGGCGAGCATCGGGTCGTAGTGCACGCCGATGGTGTCGCCGCCGGTGTATCCGCTGTCCAGGCGCAGTCCCGGCTCGTCCGGTACGTCGAGTGCGAGCAGTGCTCCGGTCTGCGGCTGCCAGTCGCGGGCGGGGTCCTCGGCGTAGAGCCGGGCCTCGACTGCGTGTCCGGTGGGCTGCGGGGGTACGGGGGCGGGCAGGGGTTCGCCCTCCGCGGCCCGTAGTTGCAGGGCGACGAGATCGAGCCCGAACACGGCCTCGGTGACGGGGTGTTCGACCTGGAGGCGGGTGTTCATCTCCAGGAAGTACGGGCGGCCGTCGGCGGTGACCAGGAATTCGACGGTACCGGCGCCCCGGTAGCCGACGGCCCGCGCGGCGGCCGTCGCGGCATCGTGCAGCCCGTCCCGCAGTCCGTCGTCGAGGCCGGGCGCGGGGGCCTCCTCGATGACCTTCTGGTGGCGACGCTGGAGCGAGCAGTCGCGGGTGCCGAGCGCCCAGACGCCGTCATGCTCGTCGGCCATGATCTGGACCTCGACGTGCCGGCCGCGCTCCACGTACGGCTCGGCGAAGACCTCGCCGTCCCCGAAGGCGGACAGCGCCTCGGCCGCGGCTGCCGTCAACTCGCCCGGCAGATCAGCCAGTTCCCGTACGATCCGCATGCCACGCCCGCCGCCCCCGGCAGCCGCCTTCAGCAGCAGCGGCAGGTCCTCGGCGGTGGCGGTCGCCGGGTCGACGGGGGCGAGCAGCGGGACCCCGGCGGCGGCCATCAGCTGCTTGGCGCGGGTCTTGGACGCCATCAGTTCGATGGCCTTGACCGGCGGGCCGACCCAGACGAGTCCGGCGTCCTGCACGGCGGCGGCAAAGCCCGCGTTCTCGGAGAGGAAGCCGTACCCGGGGTGGACGGCGTCGGCACCGGACGCGAGGGCGGCGGCGACCACGAGATCGCCGCGCAGGTACGTGTCGGAGGGCGCAGCCCCCGGCAGCCGTACGGCGGTGTCGGCCTCCCGTACGTGCAGGGCGTCGGCGTCCGCGTCGGAGTACACGGCGACGGTGGCGATGCCGAGCGCGCGGCAGGTGCGGAAGATCCGGCAGGCGATCTCGCCCCGGTTGGCGACAAGGAGGGTGCTGATCATGTCGGTTCCTCTCACATCCGGAAGACGCCGAAGCCGCCGCGGGCGCCCTCGACCGGTGCGGTGTGGATGGCGGACAGGCACATCCCGAGGACGGTCCTGGTGTCGCGCGGGTCGATGACCCCGTCGTCGTACAGCCGCCCGGACAGGAACATCGGCAGGGACTCGGCCTCGATCTGCTGCTCGACCATGGCGCGCAGTCCGGCGTCCGCCTCGTCGTCGTACGGCCGGCCCTTCGCGGCGGCCGAGGCGCGGGCGACGATCGACAGCACCCCGGCCAGCTGCTGCGGCCCCATGACGGCGGACTTGCTGCTGGGCCAGGCGAACAGGAAGCGCGGGTCGTAGGCCCTGCCGCACATGCCGTAGTGACCTGCGCCGTAGGAGGCGCCCATCAGGACGGACAGGTGCGGGACCCTGGAGTTCGAGACCGCGTTGATCATCATCGCGCCGTGCTTGATGATGCCGCCCTGCTCGTATTCCTTGCCGACCATGTAGCCGGTGGTGTTGTGGAGGAAGAGCAGCGGGATGTCGCGCTGGTTGGCGAGCTGGATGAACTGGGCGGCCTTCTGCGACTCCTCGCTGAACAGCACGCCCTGGGCGTTGGCGAGGATGCCGACGGGGTAGCCGTGCAGCCGCGCCCAGCCGGTGACCAGGCTCGTCCCGTACAGCGGTTTGAACGCGTCGAAGTCCGAGCCGTCGACCAGCCGGGCGATGACCTCGCGCGGGTCGAAGGGCACCTTCAGATCGCCGGGCACGATGCCGATCAACTCGTCCTCGTCGTACTTGGGCGGCTCGGCGGGGCCAGGATCGGTGTGCGCCTTGCGCCAGTTGAGGCGGGCGACGATGCGGCGGGCCTGGAGCAGGGCGTCGTGCTCGTCGACGGCGAAGTGGTCGGCGAGACCGGAGGTGCGGGCGTGCATCTCGGCGCCGCCCAGCGATTCGTCGTCGCTCTCCTCGCCGGTGGCCATCTTCACCAGGGGCGGGCCGCCGAGGAAGACCTTGGACTGCTCCTTGATCATGACGGTGTGGTCGGACATTCCCGGGACGTACGCGCCTCCGGCGGTGGAGTTGCCGAAGACGACGGCCACGGTCGGGATACCGGCGGCCGACAGCCGGGTGATGTCACGGAAGAGCGCCCCGCCCGGGATGAAGATCTCCTTCTGGGACGGGAGATCGGCGCCGCCCGACTCCACCAGGCTGATGCATGGCAGCCGGTTGGCGAAGGCGATCTCGTTGGCCCGCAGGGCCTTCTTCAGCGTCCAGGGGTTGGAGGCGCCGCCGCGTACGGTCGGGTCGTTGGCGGTGATCAGGCACTCGACGCCCTCCACCACCCCGATCCCGGTGACCAGCGAGGCGCCGACCGCGTAGTCGCTGCCCCAGGCGGCGAGCGGCGACAGCTCCAGGAACGGGCTGTCCTCGTCGATCAGCAGCTCGATCCGTTCACGGGCGAGGAGCTTGCCGCGCTTGCGGTGCCGTTCGACGTACTTCTCACCGCCGCCTCCCAGCGCCGCCGTGTGCGCGGCGTCCAGCTCGGCGAGCTTGTCGAGCATGGCGGCCCGGTGGGCGGCGTATTCGGGGCTCGCGGTGTCGAGCCCGGTGGGCAGGACGGTCATGCGTGCACCTCCGGTGCGTCGGCACTGTCCAGCAGGGCCACGGGTATCTCCAGCCGGCGCGAGCGCAGCCACTCCCCCACGGCCTTGGCCTGCGGGTCGAAGCGGTGCTGGGCGGCGACGCCTTCGCCGAGGAGCCCGTGGACCGTGAAGTTCAGGGCGCGCAGGTTCGGCAGGACATGGCGTACGACGGTGAGGCCGGCGGTCTCCGGGAGGAGTGCGCGGAAGCGCTCGACGGTCAGCTCATGGGCCAGCCACCGCCAGGCCTCGTCGCTGCGGACCCACACCCCGACATTGGCGTCGCCGCCCTTGTCGCCGCTGCGGGCCCCCGCGACAAGCCCGAGGGGTGCGGTCCGGGTGGGTCCGGCGGCCAACGGCTCGGGCAGCTCGGGCTGTTCGACCTCGGCCAGGACCTGCGTACGCGCGGCCGGCTCCTGCGCCTCACGCCGCCCGTCGGGCAGCACGGCCACCTGCTCCACGTCCCCGGCCGGTACGTACCGCGCCTCGAACACCCCGTAGGGCGCGCCCTTTCCGGGCGGGGCGGTGACATGGAAGCCCGGGTAGCTGCCGAGCGCCAGCTCGATCGCGGCACCGGACAGGGCGCGCCCCACGGCGTCGGGATCCTGGTCGCGGACGACGAGCCGCAGCAGGGCGCTCGCGGTCTCCTCGGTGGCGGCATCGGCCCGGTCGGTACGGGCGAGCTCCCAGCGCACCTCGTCCGGCTGCCGCCCGGCCCGTGCGAAGGCGTCCGCGAACTGGTCCTGTACAAGCCGCGCTTTGGCCTCGATGTCGAGTCCGGTGACGACGAAGACGACCTCGTTCCGCCAGCCGCCGAGGCGGGTGAGCCCGGCCTTGAGCGTGGGCGGCCGGGCCTCGCCCTTCACCCCGGAGATCCTGACCCGGTCGGGGCCGTCGGGGGTCAGCCGTACGGTGTCGAGCCGGGCGGTGACGTCGGGGCCCGCGTACCGGGCGCCGCCGGTCTCGTACAGCAGCTGGGCGGTGACGGTGCCGAGGTCGACGACGCCGCCGGTGCCGTCGTGCTTGGTGATGACGCTCGCGCCGTCGGCGTGGATCTCGGCGACGGGAAAGCCGGGGCGGCGGATGTCGTGGCCGCGGAAGAAGGAGTAGTTCCCGCCGGTGGCCTGGGTGCCGCACTCCAGTACGTGCCCGGCGACGACGGCCCCGGCGAGCGCGTCGTGGTCCTCGGGCCCCCAGCCGAAGTGTGCGGCGGCGGGTCCGGTGACGAGGGCGGCGTCGGTGACCCTGCCGGTGACGACGACGTCGGCGCCGGCCCGCAGGCAGGCGGCGATGCCCGCCCCGCCGAGGTAGGCGTTGGCGGTGAGGTATCCGTCGGGGACGGGGAGGCTGTCGCCCTCGACGTGGGCGACGCGCACGGGCACGCCCACCTTCCCGGCCAGCTCGCGTACGGCGTCGGCCAGTCCTGCAGGGTTGAGGCCGCCCGCGTTGGCGACGATCTTCACCCCGCGCTCGTGGGCGAGGCCGAGGCCTTCCTCCAGCTGGCGCAGGAAGGTGGTGGCGTAGCCGCGTGCGGGGTCCTTGAGCCGGCTGCGGCCGAGGATGAGCATGGTCAGCTCGGCGAGGTAGTCGCCGGTGAGGACGTCGAGGGGGCCGCCGGTGAGCATCTCGCGCATGGCGTCGAAGCGGTCGCCGTAGAACCCGGAGGCGTTGCCGATCCGCAGCGGCGCGGTCACCGGCCCGCCTTCGGGGCGCGTCCCGCCCCGGCGGGCCCGGCGAAGGCCTGCGCGATGTCCAGCCAGGCGTCGGCGTCGGCGCCCTCGGCCCGGACGGCGAGGTCGTCGCGGTGGGCGCGCTGGGTGACCAGCAGGCAGAAGTCGTGCAGCGGGCCGGTGACACGCTGCGCGGCACCCTCGGGGCCGTAGGCGATCAACTCACCGTCCGGCCCGTCCAGTTCCACCCGGAACTCCTCTCCCGGCACCTGGATCCCCCGTACGAGGAAGGCGTAGTCCCGGGCCCGGACCCCGATCCGCGCGACGTGCCGCAGCCGGGCGGTGGGGGCGCGGGTCACCCCGAGGGCGTCGGCGACGTCCTGGCCGTGGGCCCAGGTCTCCATGAGCCGCCCGGTCGCCATGGAGGCCACGCTCATCGGCGGCCCGTACCAGGGGAACCGGGTCCCGGCGGGCGCCGCCCGCAGGGCTTCCTGGAGGCGCTCCCGGCCGGTGCGCCAGCGGACGAGGAGGGCTTCCGGGGCGTACGCGGTGACGACCTCCTCGGCGGCCCGGTCGACGAAGCCCTCGGGGTCCTTCATCGCCCTGGCGACCTCGTCGCCGAACCGCTCGGGCTCCGTGACGGAGAGCAGCGCGACCTCGTCGGTCCAGGAGAGATGGGCCACCTGATGGGCGACCGTCCAGCCGTCGGCGGGGGTCGCACCCGCCCATTGCGCGGCGTTGAGCCCGGCGACGAGCAGATCGAGCTCCCCGCTCTCGCTGCGCAGGTCGTCGAGCACGGCTGAGGCATCGGACACGGTGCGCTCCCCTCGGGGCGTGGCGGTGTGTCCCGGAGCCTGCCAGGGGAACAGAAAACAATCAAGCGTGCTTGCATTGTTCTCCGGCTTCTTCCGCCGGGCCCTGCGGCATGTGCGCAGCCGACTCCGGGGCACCGCGTCGACCGCCGATGGGCCGACGCCCCGCCCAACCCCGCTACTGCCCCTTCGACGCAGCCTCCGCCATCTTCGCCGTCGTGCTGGAGCCGTCCAGCGCCTCGCGGATGATGTCGGCGTGGCCGCTGTGGTGGGCGATCTCGCGGAAGATGTGCCACAGGACGCGGCGGACCGTCCACAGGACGGGCTCCGGGGGCGACCACGGGTACGCCGGCAGCGTGACCTCACGGTCGAGGTCGGTCTCCTCGCGTGCCGTACGGTCGAACGCCTCCGCCGCGGCGTGGAAGGCTTCCAGCAGCTCGGGCAACGTCTCGTCGTCGGTCATCCGGTTGCCGTCGGGGTCGAGGTCCGCCCAGTCGACCTTGGCGGGGGCGGTGCCCTCGACGACGTCCAGCCAGCTGCGCTGCACGAGCCCGAGGTGCTTCAGCAGTCCGCCGAGCGTCAGCTCGCTGACGGTCGTGCGGGTGCGTGCCTGTGCGTCGTCGAGGTTCGCGACGGTGTAGAGAAAATTGGTGCGCTGGTCGGTCGCGAGCGCGATCAGATCGTCGCTTTCCGGCATGTTTTCCTCCAGGTCGGATATCGCGCCCACCCTAAGATCGAACTCCCGGGCGTGCAGCCGGAACCGCGGCATCCGTCCTCTCGGCTTCTCAGCGCTTTCCGGCGCCCCGCACCTGACTGCGTACCGCACCCATGCTCGCGCCGATGACGAGCGCGATGGCCAGGGCGTCCGTCGTGGAGAGGGCCTGGTCGAGGATGAGGAATCCGGCGGCGGCGGCGATCGCGGGTTCCAGGCTCATCAGGATCGCGAAGGTGGGTGCGGGCAGTCTGCGCAGCGCCATGAGTTCGAGGGTGTACGGGAGGACCGAGCTCAGCAGCGCGACGGCGGCGCCGAGGCCGAGTGTGGACGGGACCAGGAGTTTCGAGCCCGACTCCATGATGCCGAGCGGCAGGGAGAGGACCGCGGCCACCACCATCGCCATGGCCAGCCCGTCGGCCTGTGGGAAGCGGCGGCCGGTGCGGGCGCTGAAGACGATGTATGCCGCCCACATGACACCCGCCCCGAGGGCGTACGCGGCACCGACCGGATCGAGCCGGTCGAAGCCCCCGCCGCTCAGCAGCAGCACGCCGCCCAGCGCGAGCGCGGCCCAGAGCACGTTGACGAGGCGGCGTGAGGCGAACACCGAGAGGGCGAGCGGGCCCAGCACCTCCAGGGTCACGGCGGCACCGAGCGGGATGCGGTCGGCGGCCTGGTAGAAGAGCGTGTTCATGCCCGCCATCGCGATGCCGAAGGCCACCACCGTGCCCCAGTCGGCGCGCGAGTGGCCACGCAGCTTCGGGCGGCAGACCACGAGCAGGACGAGGGCCGCGACGGCGAGCCGCAGCGTGACCACACCGAGCGCGCCGGCCTTCGGCATCAGCAGCACCGCGACCGCCGAGCCGAACTGGACGGAGAGCCCGCCCGCGACCACCAGCGCGACCGGGGCGAGCGCCGCCCTGCGCCCTCCGGCGCGGGTGGGACCGCCCTGCTCACCGAGGGCGGCGACCGCCTCGGGGACGGCGACTGCTGCGGCCGGTTCTGCGGCGGTGCCCTGGTTGTTCACCTGTGGCCTGACTTTCTGACGTTTCGCGCGTACGGGTCGCGAGGAGCGACAGTGCAACACAATGCACTGGTGAATTGAAGATACTGCACTCACTTCGTGCGGCACATCTCTCCACCGTAGGGACCTGAGCGCGGCACGTGAAATGCGATGGAGGCTCCCGTTATGCTTCCCGCGCATGAGCATGGGACAGGGTGGTGCGGGCCACGACCCGGCCGAGAACGCGGGCAGAAGCACGGGGCACACCGGGAGCGCCGGCCGTGGCATCGAGATCCGCCACCTGCGCGCCTTCCTCGCCGTCGCGGACGAGGCGAGCATCACCCGCGCCGCCGCCCGACTCCGGCTCACCCAGCCCGCCGTGTCCCGGACCCTGGCAGCCCTGGAGTCACGCCTCGGCATCCGGCTCGTCGACCGCTCCACCCACCATCTGGAGCTCACCCCCGAAGGCGTCGCCTTCCGCGACAAGGCCGCCGCCGCGGTGGCCGCGTTCGACGAGGCGCTCGACCCCGGCGGACTGCGCCGCCGGCCGATCCGGCTCGGGCACGCCTGGTCCGCGTTCGGCCGGTACACCACCCCGCTGCTCCGCAACTGGCAGGAGCGCCATCCGCAGACCCCGCTGGAGCTCCGCCGGATCGACGACCGCACCGCCGGGCTGACCCGCGGCGAGGTCGATGCCGCACTGCTGCGCGGCCCCGTCGAGGCGCCGGGGCTGGTCACGGAGGTGCTGTACGAGGAGGAGCGGGTGGCCGCCGTGGCGGCGGACGGCCCCCTCGCCTCCCGCACCACGCTCCGGCTGGCCGATCTGGCGACCGGCACCGTCGTCCTGAACACCGTCTCCGGCACCACCACCCCCGAACTGTGGCCGCCCGACGCCCGCCCCGCCGCCACCCTGACCGTGGCCAACACCGACGACTGGCTGGCCGCCATCGCGGCGGGGCGCGGCACCGGGGTCTCGGCCGCGTCGACCGCCGGCATGCACCCGCACGCCGGGGTCGCCTACCGACCGCTCGTGGACGCCCCGGCCCTCCCGGTCCTGCTCGCCCGCCGCGACGCCCCCGGCCATCCGGCCCTCGCCGACCTCGCCTCGCTGGCCCGCGAGATCGTGGCGCGGGACGGCGGGCGATAAGGGAATTTACGCGTACGGACGTGCAGTTGAGGCCCTGTGAAGGAGGCGCGAAACACGCGCCCACCACAGGGGGAACCATGTCGGACCGCAACGCAGGCAACGTCACCGTGCACGGCACCGTGGCCCCCGGATACGAGGCGGTGCGGGACGAGTTCGCCGCCGTACTCACCGAGGAGCACAACGAGCCGGGCGCGCAGCTCGCCGTGTACCGGGAGGGCCTGCCGGTCGTCGATCTCTGGGCCGGTGACGGGATCGACGGCGACTCGCTGCCCGCCGTCTTCTCGTCCACCAAGGGCGCGGCCCACCTCGTCGTCGCCCTGCTCGTGCAGGACGGCACCCTCGACCTGGACCGTACGGTCGCCTCGTACTGGCCGGAGTTCGCGGCCGAGGGCAAGGGCGCACTGACCCTGCGGGAGCTGCTGGGCCACCGCGCCGGGCTGATCGGCATCGAGGGCGGCTTCCCCGAGGCGGACCTGGCCGACGACCGGGTGCTCGCCGCCCGGCTGGCGGAGCGGGCCCCGTTCTGGGAGCCGGGCAAGGAGTACGGCTACCACGCGCTCGTGATCGGCGCGCTCACCGGTGAGGTGGTGCGGCGGGCCACGGGGCGTTCGATCCAGGAGCTGTTCGAGGAGCGCGTCCGCGCCCCGTACGGCCTGGACCTCTACATGGGGCAGCCCGCCGGGCTGGAGCCGCGCTACGTCCCCATCCGGCCCATGAACCCGACGCCGGAGCAGAAGGCAGAGCTCGCCGCCCGCCCCTTCGACCCGAAGAGCCTGCGGGCGATGGCCTTCAACGTGCCGACGGACCTGGTCGCGTGGATCAACACCCCGTCCGTGCGGGCGCTCGGCCCGGCCTCGGTGGGCGGCATCGGCTCGGCGCGCGCCCTGGCCGGGATGTACGCGGCCACGCTCTCGGAGTTCGCGGGCCGTCCCGCACTGCTCAAGCCGGAGACCCGCGCCGAGTTCGCCCGCGTCGGGCTCGCCGGCACCGACCGGGTGACCGAGGAGACGGACCACTTCGGCCTCGGCTTCGAGCGCCCGCAGGAGGTCTACCCGTCCCTGGGCGATGACGCCTACGGCCACTGCGGCGCGGCGGGCTCGCAGGCGTTCGCGGACCCGGCGAGCGGGATCGCGTACGGGTACACACGACGGCGTTTCGCGTTCCCGGGCGGGGCGGCTCCGGAGAACGAGCGGCTGGTGGCGGCGGTGGTGAAGGCCGCGCGGCACTGAGCCGATGAGGCGGGGCGGCTCCCGCCCCGCCCGTGCCCGGCCACCCCTGTTGCTGTACCTACATTATGTAGCTACATTCAATGGCATGGAGACGATCGGGCTGCGTGAACTCAACCAGAACCCGTCCAAGGCCGTGGCGCTGGTGCGCTCGGGCGTGCCCATACTCGTCACCGACCGCGGCGTACCGGTCCTGCGCATGGTCCCCGAGGCCGAGACGCCGGACCCGCTCCGCCGCATAATCGAGTCCGGCGACGCCACTCCGCCGGCCGAGCAGGGCATGCCGGATCTGGCACCCGAACTCGCGCCGGACCTGCCGAGCCTGTCCGGCCTTCTGCTGTCGGAGCGCGACGAGGAGCGCCGGCGTTGATCTACCTCGACTCCTGCGCACTCCTGAAGTTCATCAAGCCCGAACCCGAGTCCGAGGCCCTGCGTGCCTGGCGCGCGGCGCTTCCGGAGGGGACGGAACTGCTCACGAGCGACCTGGCCCGGCTGGAGATCACCCGCACGCTGCACCGGGCCGGCGTCGACCCTCAGCGCATCGCGTACTTCGTCGCCCAGGCCGTCCGCGGCGTCTACCTGATCGACCTCACCAGCACCGTACTGGCGCGCGCGACCGCCTATCAGACCCGCAGGCTCGGCACCCTGGACTCCCTCCACCTGGCGACCGCCGATCCTTTCCGGGTGGGGCTCACCGCCTTCGTCACGTATGACAGCGAACTGGCCAGGGCCGCCACCGACTTCGGGCTTCCGGTGCACGCGCCCGCTTAGCGAGTACCGGGGGGTGGCGCCCCCGGCTCCAGCCCCTCCGCAAGCACCTGGGCCAGGTGCCGCGCCCGCACGCCCCCCACCTGGCCCAGTTGCATCCGGCAGGAGAACCCGTCCGCCAGGATCACCGCGTCCAGGGACGCGCCCCGTACCGCCGGCAGCAGCTGGTCCTCCGCGCAGGCCACCGACACCTCCCAGTGGCCCTGCTCGAAGCCGAAGTTCCCGGCCAGTCCACAACAGCCGCCCGCCAACTCACCCTTCAGCCCTGCCCGTTCACGTAGCCGGCGGTCCGCATCGTCGCCCAGGACCGCGTGCTGGTGGCAGTGCGTCTGGCCGGTGACCGGGCGGGCCAGGTGCGGGGGCTGCCAGTCGGGGGCGTACTTCTCCAGGTACTGGGCCAGGGTGTGGACGGAGGCGGCCAGTTCGGCCGCACGCGGGTCGTCCGGGAGGAGTTCCGGGAGGTCCGTGCGGAGCGTTGCCGCGCAGCTCGGTTCGAGGACGACGACGGGGGCGCCGAGCATGCCGCCCAGCCGGTCCAGGGTGCGGCGCATCACCTTGCGGGCCCGGGTCAGCTGGCCGGTCGAGACGTACGTGAGGCCGCAGCACAGGCCGCTCCCGGGCGCCATCGCCGTCCGTCCCGCCGCCTCCAGCACGCGGACCGCCGCCCGGCCCACCTCGGGCGAGAGATGTTCGGTGAAGGTGTCGGGCCACAGGAACGCCACCTGGTCGTTGGAGTGGATGAACGTCCCCTTGCCCTGCCGCCGCAGGAGCCACCGGGTGAACCGTTCCCGTGCCAGGACCGGGATCCCGCGCTCCGGGGCGATGCCGCCCAGGCGCTTGGCCAGGGACGCCAGCGGCCGGACCCGGGCCAGGGCGTTCAGCGGGCCCGCGAAGGGCGCGGCAAGTCGAAGCCACCTCGGCAGCCACCCCATCGCGTAGTGCGCCGCCGGGCGCAGCCGCCCTTTGTAGTGCTGGTGCAGGAACTCCGCCTTGTACGTGGCCATGTCGACGCCCGCCGGGCAGTCGCTGCGGCAGCCCTTGCAGGACAGGCAGAGATCGAGCGCGTCCCGTACCTCCGTCGAGCGCCAGCCGTCCGTGATCACTCCGCCCGCGGTGCCGGCCAGCATCTCGTGGAGCAGCCGGGCCCGGCCGCGCGTGGAGTGGGCCTCCTCGCCCGTCGCGCGGAACGAGGGGCACATCACGGACGGGCCGGATGCCTTCTCCGTACGGCACTTGGCGACTCCGACGCATCTGCGCACGGCCGCGGTGAAGTCGCCGCCGTCGTGCGGGTAGCCGAAGGCGACGTCGACCGGTTCGCGCGGCAGGACGTCGAAGCGGAGGTTCTCGTCCAGGCGGGCCGGGCGGGCGAGGATGCCCGGGTTCATGCCGCCGTCGGGGTCCCACAGGTCCTTGAACCGGCCGAAGAGGGCGACGAGTTCGTCCCCGTACATCCGGGGCAGCAGTTCGGCGCGTGCCTGGCCGTCGCCGTGTTCGCCGGACAGGGAGCCGCCGTGGGCGACGACGAGCGAGGCCACGTCCTCGGAGAAGCGGCGGAACCGGGCCACGCCGGCGGCGGTCAGCAGATCGAAGTCGATACGGACGTGGATGCAGCCGTCGCCGAAGTGGCCGTACGGGGTGCCGCGCAGGCCGTGTTCGGCGAGCAGGGCGCGGAAGTCGCGGAGGTAGGGGCCGAGCCGGGCTGGTGGCACGGCGCAGTCCTCCCAGCCGGGCCAGGCCTCGGTGCCGCCCTCGGAGACTCCGTCCTGGGGGGACCCCCACATCCGGGTCGCCGTTCCCGCCGCGTCCTCGCGGATCCGCCACAGGGCCCGCTGTCCGGCCGGGTCGGTGACGACGACGGCGTCCACCGCGTCCGCGGACGCGGCCCGCGTGATCCGCTCGGCGTGCGCCCGCGCCTCGGCCGGGGTGGCGCCGCCCGTCTCGACGAAGAGCCAGGCGGCGCCGCGGGGCAGTCCGGCCGGTTCGCGTACGAGGTCGGCGGCCATGCCCTCGACGGTCAGCGGGTGGTACGGGAGGAGGCCGGGGGCGGCTTCGGCGGCGGCGGACTCGTCGGCGTAGCCGAGTACGGCGAGCGCGCGGGCGGCGGGGGCCTCGACGAGGTGCAGGGTCGCCTGCGTCACCACGCCGAGCGTGCCCTCGCTGCCGCAGAACGCGCGGGCGGGGTCGGGTCCGTTCTCGGGCAGCAGGGCGTCCAGCGCGTATCCGGAGATGCGGCGCGGGAGTTCGGGGAATCCGGTACGCAGGAGGGCGAGGTGGGCGGCGACGAGTTCGCGGAGCCCGGCGGGGCCTTCGGCGCCCCGCTCCAGGTGGAGGGTGTCGCCGCCGTAGCGGGCGACGGTGAGGGCGTGGACGTTGTCGGCGGTGGTGCCCCAGGCGACGGAGTGGGAGCCGCAGGAGTTGTTGCCGATCATGCCGCCGATGGTGCAGCGGCTGTGTGTGGAGGGGTCGGGGCCGAAGGTGAGCCCGTGCGGGGCGGCGGCGGCCCGCAGCTCGTCCAGGACGACGCCCGGCTGGACCACGGCGGTACGGGAGGCGGGGTCCAGTTCGACGATCGACCGGAGGTGACGGGTGAGGTCGAGGACGACTCCGGTACCGGTGGCCTGCCCGGCGATGGATGTGCCGCCGCCGCGGGGCACGACGGGCACCTGGTGCGAGCGGCAGACGGCGAGTGCGGCGGCGATGTCGTCGGCGTCGCGCGGGGCGACGACACCGAGGGGCACCCGCCGGTAGTTGGAGGCGTCCATCGTCGTCAGGGCCCGTGCGGTGGCGTCGAACGCGACCTCGCCCCGGACGGACGCGCGCAGTTCGCGAAGGAGCGCGGTGTGGGCGGGGGCGGGGGCGGGGGTGCTGCCGTCCGGAACGCTCCCGCCCGGGGTGCTGCCGTGCGGAACCTGCGGAGCCTTGCCAGTTGCCATCCGGCCAGGATGCCGTCGGCGAGCCCGCTCTGCCGGGTGACGCCGCGCGTTTGCACCGATTACGTCAAGCCGATCGCGTCAATACGTCGGAATATGCCGGGCTCACGAACACAAACGGAACAAAGAGCACCACAAGTTCTTCCCAAACAGATCGTCAATTCTCATATAGTGACCCAGACTTGTCTGGGAATCATCTGCTCCAGTTGTCGCATTTGGTCACCGCAGTCACGACTCGCCCGAACCGTCCCATCCGTCACCGTCCGCGCCCCCAAGGACTCCGCTTGCGCCCCTCAACCCGGCCGACCGCACTGGCCCTGCTGGTCACCGTGGCCCTCTCCGGATCCCTGAGCGTGTGGGCGGCCTTCGTCGCTCCCGACTCAGCCAGGACAGCAGTGGTCTGGGGGGCCGGCACCGCCACGGTGCTGCTCGCCGTCGCCGTCGCCACCGCCGTCCACGCCCGCACCACCGCACACCGGCTGCGCGAGATGCTCGCGGCCGAGAGCGGCCGGTTCACCGCCGAGACCTCGCGCATGGTGTCGGCCTCGGCCGCCGACGCCCAGCGGTTCACCGCCGAGACCGCCCGGATCAAGGCCGCGGCAGCCGCCGAGACGGCCCGTGTCGTCAAGGAGGCGGCGGCCGGCTCCGAGCAGCTCACCGCCGACAACGCGCGCCTCAAGGCCCGCGCCGCCCGCAGCGAGACCGAGCGCTCCGCCGCCGTCGCCGCCTGCGCCAACGCCGCGGGCCGGATGCAGGCCCTGGCCACCAGCATGCTCGCCGACCTGCGCGACATGGAACACCGGCACTCCGCCGAGGACGTCCTGGGCGACCTGCTGCACCTGGACCACCGCACCGCCCAGGCGGGCCGGCTGGCCGACTCCATCGCCGTGCTGACCGGCGCCCGCTCCGGGCGGCGCTGGGCGAAGCCGATCGTGATGGAGTCCATCCTGCGCGGCGCGATGGGCCGGATCAGCGGATACCAGCGCATCCGCCTCCACTCGACCAGCGATGTCGCCATCGCCGGTCACGCCGCCGAGGGCGTCATGCACGCCCTGGCCGAACTCCTCGACAACGCCGCGAACTTCTCGCCGCCCACGGCCGAGGTCCATGTGTACGTGGAGGAGGTCCCGGCCGGCATCGTGCTGACCGTCGAGGACAGCGGCCTGGTCATGAGCGACGTGCAGCTGCGCCGTGCCGAAAGCGCCGTCTCCGCGACCGACCAGGACCTGACCGGCCTCTCCGGCACCCGCCTCGGCCTCGCCGTCGTCGGCCGCCTCGCCCGCAAGCACGGACTGACCGTCTCGTTCCGGCCGTCGGCACGCGGCGGCACGGGCGCGCTGATGATGCTCCCCCAGGAGATCATCACCCGCGCCCCGGCACCCGCCCCCGAGCCCGCCGCCGATCCGGTGGTCCCCGCACCGCGTGCGAGCGAGCCCGAGCCGGTCCACGCCTCGGGCGCCGACCGCACCAGCACCACCGACACCTCCCCCGCCGCCCGCACGGAGGAACCCCTGCGCTCCGACTCCGGCTCGGAGACCACCGGCGGCCTCCCCCGGTTCGGCGAGAGCGGCCTGCCCAAGCGCTCGCGCGGCCGCACCCTGGCCGCCGCCGAGTCCCGCGCCCGTGCCACGGCCGCCCCCGACGCGTCGGACTCCGATACGGCCGACGGCACCGCCCCCCGGCCCCGTACCGCCGACCCGAAGGTCCAGGCAGCCCGCTTCAGCAGCTTCCGCCAGGCCGTACGGCCCAACTCCCCGCACCCGGAAGGCAACACCCCATGACCGCGACCACCGACGAGAAGCTCAACTGGCTGCTGGAGGGGCTCCTTGAGCGCACCCCCGGCGCCCGCCACGCCCTCGTGCTGTCCAGGGACGGCCTCAAGCTGTGCCGCACCCCCGAGCTCTCCGTCGACCAGGCCGACCAGCTGGCCGCGATCTCGGCCGGAATCCAGAGCCTCTCGCACGGCGCGTCCGTCGAGTTCGGTGACGGCACCGGCGGCGTACGGTCCGCGATGGCCGAGTTCTACGGCGGGGTGCTGTTCATCGTGGAGGCGGGGGCAGGCGCCCACCTCGCGGTCGTCGCATCCGACACCGCCGACGTCGGCCTCGTCGGCCACAACATGAGCGAACTCGTCGAGCAGCTCGGCGAGCACCTCGTCGCCCCGCCGCGCGAGTCCGTCCAGGCCTCCGAGACCGCGAGCGTATGACTCCCCGCCCCCGCCCCGGCCGGGACGACGACCCGGACCGGCTCTACACCCTCACCGGTGGCCGCAGCCGGTCCGATTCGGCCGCCTTCGACCTGGTGACGCTGGTCGTCTCCGAATGCGAGCCGGCCCCCGGCATGCAGTCGGAGCACGTCACGATCCTGCGGATGTGCGAACGGCCCACCGCGGTCGTCGAACTCGCCGCCGGACTGAACCTGCCCGTCAGCATCGTGCGCATCCTGCTGTGCGACCTGCTCGACACCGGCCGGATCAGCGCCCGCCACCCCCGTACCGCACGTGTCGCGGACCGGCTCCCCGACCCCGACATCCTGGAACAGGTGCTCGTTGGACTCCGCAACCTCTGACCGTGCCGCCCTGCAGGCCACGGCCGACAACGGACTGAAGATAGTCGTCGTCGGTGGCTTCGGGGTCGGCAAGACCACCATGGTCCGATCCGTGAGCGAGATCCGTCCGCTCAACACGGAGGAGACGATGACCCGCGCGGGCGAGGCCGTCGACCACCTCGACGGGGTGCAGTCGAAGACGTCCACCACCGTCGCCTTCGACTTCGGCCGGATCACGCTCGACGCCCGATCCGTGCTGTACCTCTTCGGCGCACCCGGCCAGGAGCGCTTCTGGTTCCTGTGGGACCGGCTGTTCTCCGGGACCCTCGGCGCGGTCGTCCTCGTCGACACCCGGCGCCTCGCCGACTCCTGGTACGCCATCGACCGGCTGGAGCACCACGGCACGCCGTTCATCGTGGCGTGCAACGACTTCGGCGGCCCGCTCCACACCGAGCAGCAGATCCGCGAGGCTCTCGCCCTCTCGGACGACGTACCGCTCGTGGAGTGCGACGCCCGGGACCGGTCCTCCAGCAAGTACGTCCTGATCACACTGGTGGAGCACCTCTACGCCCTCTCGCGGGGCACGGCCGGCTCCGCCTCCACCGCCGCCGCCCGTCCGGAAACCGCTCCGGAGAAGACCCCGGAGCCCACCCCGTGACCCAGCCGCCAGAACCACCCCCGGGCTGCCCCGCACACGGCCGCGTACCGCTGTCCGGTCCGCGGTTCCAGACCGAACCCACCCAGCTGTACCGGGAGATGCGCCGCGACCACGGCGCCGTGGCACCCATCTCCCTGGACGGTGACGTCCCGGCCTGGCTCGTCGTCGGCTACCGCGAACTGCACCAGGTCACCAGCGACCCGGTGCTGTTCAGCCGCGACTCCGGCCTCTGGAGCCAGTGGGAGCACATCCCCGCCGACTGGCCGCTGCTCCCGATGATCGGCCGCAACCAGCCGTCGATCCTCTACACGGTCGGCCCCCGGCACGTCGAACGCGCCCGCATGATCAGCAACGCCCTGGAGGCGGTCGACCCGTTCGCCCTCAAGCGGTACGCGGAGGAGTTCGCCGACGAACTGGTCGACCGGTTCTGCTCCAAGGGCTCGGTCGACATCATCGCCGATTTCGCGATGCTGCTCCCCGCCCGGATCCTGGCCAGGATCTACGGCTTCAGCGACGAGGTCGGCGACGCGCTCGTCGGCTCGATCAACGACATGATCGACGGCCGCGAACGCGCCCTGGCCGGCCAGCAGCACCTCGCCACGTCGATGTTCCAGCTGCTGGCCGACAAGCACGCCGAGCCCGGCGACGACGTCGCCACCCGGATGCTGGCCGACCCGGGCGGTTTCACGGACGAGGAGGTCGCCCAGGACCTCATGGTCATGATGGCCGCGGGCCACCAGCCGACCGCCGACTGGATGGGCAACTCGCTGCGGCTGATGCTCACCGACGACCGGTTCGCCGCCTCGCTCTCCGGGGGCCGGCACAGCGTCGCCGAGGCCATGAACGAGGTCCTGTGGGAGGACACCCCGACGCAGAACATCGCGGGCCGCTGGGCCTCGCGCGACACCCACCTCGGCGGGCGGCACATCCAGGCGGGCGACCTGCTGGTCCTGGGCTTCGCCGCCGCCAACGCCGACCCGCAGGTGCGCACCGACGGCTCCTCGCTGACCGGTGGCAACAACGCGTTCCTCTCCTTCGGCCACGGCGAGCACCGCTGCCCGTTCCCGGCCCAGGAGACCGCCGAGGTCATCGCCCGTACCGGCATCGAGGTCCTGCTGGACCGCCTCCCGGACATCGACCTGGACGTCCCCGCCGAGCAGCTCACCCGGCGCCCCTCCCCGTGGCTGCGGGGCCTGACGGACCTGCCCGTCGCCTTCACACCCACACCTGCCACAGGACCCGCCACCGGAGGCCAGAGATGACCCGCATCGCCCTCGACCCGTTCGTCGCCGACCTCGACGGCGAGAGCGCCGCCCTGCGCGCCGCCGGCCCGCTCGCCGAGGTGGAGCTGCCCGGCGGGGTGCACTGCTACGCGGTCACGCACCACGCGGCGGCGCGGCAGCTGCTGACCGACTCCCGGGTCGTGAAG
The DNA here is from genome assembly GCF_036013915.1 of Streptomyces sp. NBC_00464. Taxonomy (NCBI): domain Bacteria; kingdom Bacillati; phylum Actinomycetota; class Actinomycetes; order Kitasatosporales; family Streptomycetaceae; genus Streptomyces; species Streptomyces sp. NBC_00464. The sequence continues at coordinate 3,114,869 of NZ_CP107899.1, forward strand.
GACATCAACGTCTGGGGTGCCTGGCAGCGCGGCGAGATCCCGATGGACTGGCCGCTGATCGGTCTGGCCAACCCGGGCCGCTCGATGCTGACCGTCGACGGCGCCGACCACCGCCGGCTGCGCACCCTGGTGGCGCAGGCCCTCACCGTGAAGCGGGTGGAGCGGCTGCGCGCGGGCATCGAGGCGCTGACGACCGCGAGCCTGGACCGGCTCGCGGCTCTGCCCAAGGGCGAGAAGGTCGACCTGAAGGCCGAGTTCGCCTACCCGCTGCCGATGAACGTGATCAGCGAGCTGATGGGCGTGGACGGCGCCGACCACCCGCGCCTCAAGGAGCTCTTCGAGAAGTTCTTCTCGACGCAGACGCCGCCGGAGGAGGTTCCCCAGATGATGGCGGACCTCGGCACGCTCTTCACGAAGATCGTCGACGCGAAGCGGGCCGAACCGGGCGACGACCTGACCAGCGCCCTGATCGCGGCCTCCGAGGACGGCGACCACCTCACCAACGAGGAGATCGTCAACACCCTCCAGCTGATCATCGCGGCCGGTCACGAGACGACGATCAGCCTGATCGTGAACGCCGTGGTCGCACTCCAGACCCACCCCGAGCAGCGCAAGCAGGTCCTGTCGGGCGAGCTGCCGTGGGAGAACGTGATCGAGGAGACCCTGCGCTGGAACACCCCGACCTCGCACGTCCTGATCCGTTTCGCGACGGAGGACGTCACGGTCGGCGACAAGGTCCTCCCCAAGGGCGAGGCCCTGATCGTGTCGTTCGGCGCGCTGGGCCGGGACGAGGAGCAGTACGGCCCCACCGCCGGCGAGTTCGACGCGACCCGCTCCCCCAACCGCCACATCGCCTTCGGTCACGGCCCGCACGTCTGCCCGGGTGCCGCGCTGTCCCGCCTGGAAGCGGGGGTCGCGCTGCCCGCCCTGTACGAGCGCTTCCCCGAGCTGGAGCTCGCCGTACCGGCCTCCGAGCTGCGCAACAAGCCGATCGTCACCCAGAACGACCTGTTCGACCTGCCGGTCGAACTGGGCTGATCCGGGCGTACGGGGACGGGCCGCCCCGGCCCCGTACGGACATACCTCCAACATCCACGAGTCGGACCCCCTGTCTCATCCGACGGACAGGATGCGTGGCCGCCGCAGCGAGCGGCTACGCTCCGACTCGTGGCCGACATCCAGATTCCCGCTGACATCAAGCCCGCCGACGGACGCTTCGGCGCCGGTCCTTCCAAGGTGCGGACGGAGGCGCTCGACGCGCTGGCCGCCACCGGTACGTCTCTTCTCGGTACGTCCCACCGCCAGGCCCCGGTGAAGAACCTGGTCGGCGCGGTACGTGACGGCGTGCGCGACCTCTTCTCCCTCCCCGAGGGCTACGAGGTGATCCTGGGCAACGGCGGCTCCACCGCCTTCTGGGACATCGCGACGCACGGTCTGATCGAGTCGAAGTCCCAGCACCTCAACTTCGGTGAGTTCTCGTCGAAGTTCGCGAAGGCCGCCAAGCTCGCCCCGTGGCTGGCCGACCCGACCGTCATCGCCTCCGACCCGGGCACCCACCCGGACCCGAAGGCCGAGGCGGGCGTCGACGTCTACGCCTTCACCCACAACGAGACCTCCACCGGTGTCGCCGCGCCGATCAAGCGCGTCGCGGGCGCCGACGAGGGCTCCCTGGTCCTGGTGGACGCCACCTCGGGCGCGGGCGGCCTGCCGGTCGACATCGCCGAGACGGACGTCTACTACTTCGCCCCGCAGAAGTCCTTCGCCTCCGACGGCGGCCTGTGGATCGGCGTCTTCTCCCCGGCGGCCCTGGAGCGCGCGGCGCGCGTCCACGCCTCCGGCCGGCACATCCCGGAGTTCTTCTCGCTGCCGACGGCGATCGACAACTCCCTGAAGAACCAGACGTACAACACCCCGGCGCTCGCCACGCTGTTCCTCCTGAACGAGCAGCTGACCTGGATGAACACCCAGGGCGGCCTGGAGTTCACCACCGGCCGCACGGCCGCCTCCTCCGGCCACCTGTACGGCTGGGCCGAGGAGTCGAAGTACGCGACCCCGTTCGTCACGGACGCGGCCAAGCGCTCGCAGGTCATCGGCACGATCGACTTCGCGGACGAGATCGACGCCGCCGCGATCGCCAAGGTGCTCCGCGCCAACGGCATCGTCGACACGGAGCCGTACCGCAAGCTGGGCCGCAACCAGCTGCGCGTGGCGATGTTCCCGGCGATCGACCCGTCGGACGTCCAGGCGCTGACGGCGTGCATCGACTACGTGATCGAGAAGCTGTAACGCCTCCTCACCTGAGAACGGCCTGCTCCTGAGAAACGGCCCTGCGCACACGCCCGTGTGTACGCAGGGCCGTTTCTGCTTCACTCGGCGAGTGGCATATGCCAGAACCATGCTCTGCGGCTGTTCCGCCCTACGATGATGGTCTCGACACCAGCCGTTCCAGGAGGCCCGCAATGTCTGCAGCAGCAGTCGAGCACCCCTGTGAAGACGAGCCGGAACTGTCGTTGCTCGAAGAAGCCAACAAGCTCGCGGAGCAGCTTCCCGGTCGTCGCGTCGAGATCATCGGAGGCGTCATCACCGTGGCCCCACCCCGGGACGGCCCGCACGCCCGCGCCCTGACCAAGCTCATGCGGCCGTTCATCGCGGCCGGACTCGACGACGGGGACTCGGCAGTCCTCCAGGGCATCGGCCTCTGGCTGCCGGGCGGCCCCGAGGACTACGCCATCCCCGACCTCGCGATCGTCGACGCCGATCTCGACGAGCACAGGATCGAGAACAACTGCTACGACCCGGCCGTCTTCCGCCTCGTCCTGGAGGTCACCTCCAGCAACTACAAAAGCGACCTACGGCACAAGGTCGCCGTGTACGCCGAGGCCAAGATCCCCGTCTACGTGATCCTCGACCGCAAGCACGGCCGGGTCCACGTCCTGACCGAGCCCGTAGGCGGCACGTACGACCGCCACGAGGTCTACGCCCCCGGCCAGGAAGCCCCGCTCCCCGACTCGATCGGCGCCGAGGTGGCCCTCGACGTCGCCGGACTGATCAAGGCCGGCCGGGCAGGATCAAGCCCGTCCGACGATTGAGGACACGCACCTCACGGTGCCCCCAGCCGCCACCGCTCCTCCCCGTCCTCCCACTCACCGGTCGGTACGAACCCCGCAGCGCCCGCCACCGCGGCCGACGCCGCATGGTCGGGGTGGATGTGGGCGATGACCGTACGGACCGCTCCCCCGTCCAGCAGGTGCGCGACCAGGCCCTTCGCCGCCTCCTTGGCGTACCCCCGCCCCTGCCACTCCGTCCCGGTCACCCAGGCGATCTCCGCCCGGGCGCCGGTCACGTTCACCGTGGCCTGCACATAGCCCGCCAGGCGGTCCTCGCCCCGCACCCGCAGCACCCAGTTCCACCAGCGCTCGTCCGGGTCCGGGGATCCCGCGGTCTGCCGTTCGTAGCGGGCGCGCAGTTCGTCGGCCGACTCCGGGGCGCCGCCGGTGAAGGTGTGGAGGCCGGGATCGTTCAGCACCGCGGCCATCTCGTCCGCGTGTGCCACCCGCAGGGGCACGGCGTCGAGACGGTCGGTCGAGAAGGGCACAGGCCCGTTGTTCGTCGTCATAGACCGCCAACCCTATGCCGGGCTCGCCGACGCCTTCGAAACACCCGTTCGACAGCGCCCGCGCGGATGACACGGCGCCGGGGCGGCGGACCATGGAGGTATGGAGACGACCCCTGAGCTGAAGCCGTTCGTGAAGCAGTACGCCGTCCTGCTCAGCACGCGGCGCCAGGACGGGACGCACGCGGACACCCCCGTGAACATCGCCGTCGAGGGCGACCACGCCTACATCCGTACGTTCTCCTCGGCGTGGAAGGTCGAGCGGATGCGCAACCACCCCGTCGTGAGGATCGGCCCGTGCACACTGCGCGGCCGGCCGACCGGACCGCAGATCACCGCGCACGCCCGCCTCCTCCAGGCCGGATCGAAGGAGAACACGCACGCCGCCCGGATGCTCTCCCGCAAGTACCCGGCCATGCACGGCGTGCTCGTCCCGCTCGCGCACCGGATCAAGCGCGACAGGACCCTGCACTACGAGATCCGGCCACTCGACTCCTGACCACCGCCACCGGGCCCGCGAACCCGCTCAAGTCGCCGCAGCAATCGGTAGGTTGATCCTGTTGCCGGCCGACGGGGGAGCGATGGAGCAGCAGGGGAACACGACCCGGTGTGACGTGGGTACGGCACCGACCGCCAGGGTGCGGCGCGGCCGGCGGTTCCCCGCATGACGCCGGAGACCGCCGCGGACCGCATCCTCCAGCAGGCCGAACGCACGGACACCGATCCCACCGCCCTGGAATGGTTCCTCGGGGCGGAAGCCGCGGAGGCGGCCGACGACGTGCGCGGCGGCCTCGTCCTGCCCGACGGGAACGTGTGGGGCCTCGGGGCCCTGGCTCTCGGCTACGCCGACTGGTGCCGCTACCTCGCGGGGGACGAAGCCGATCCGGGGGCGCTCGGCTCCGCTCTGCTCGGGTTCGTCGCGGTGCACGAGCAGAACCCGGAGCACGTCCCGCACGGGCTGCGCCCGCTGTTCGCCACGCTGTCCGGCGATCCGGCCGGCGCCGCGACGGAGCCCGGCTTCGCGTACCACGCCGGCATCGGGCTGACGCTGCTGTTCCAGCAGAGCCGCCACCCCGGAAGCCTGCCCCTCGCCGAAACCCTGCTGCGGCACGCCGCCACCGCCTTCGGCGAGGGCAGCCTTGAGCAGGGCACCTGTCTGTCGGACCTCGGACTCATCCTCTTCTACGGATTCCAGGACGGCGCCGGCCTCCAGGCACTCGCCGACGCCGTCCGCACACACCGCGCCGCCGTGGTCTGCGCACCGGGCGTCCGCGACGAACAGGCCCGCAGGCACGGCAACCTGGGGTACGTCCTCCGGCACTGGTCCGAGGCGAACGCGGACCAGGACCGGATGCGGGAGGCCGTCGCCGAACTGCGCAAGGCGGTGGAGCTCACCACCTGGAACAACCCGAACCGCCCCCAGCACAGCGCCGTCCTCGGCTCCGCGCTGTGCAGCGCCGCCCTGACCCTGGACGATCCGGCGCTGCGCTCCGAGGGCATCGCGCTGCTGCGCACCACCCTTGCGGAGCCGGACGTCATGCTGCCCGGCCGGGCCTCGTTCCTCTCCGACCTGGGCATCTCCCTGCTCCAGGGGGCCGCGGAGGGCGGTGGCGGCGCTGCGGCGTACGAGGAGGGCATCGCCGCCTGCCGCACGGCCGCGGACACGGCCCCCAATCCCTTCGAGCACACCATGTACCTCAGCAACCTCGCCCTGCTGCTGACCGGGCACGCCATGCGCACCGATGACCCGGGCGCCCTGGGCGACGCGTACGAAGCCGCCCGCGACGCCCTCGACGCCGCACCGGCCGGGCATCCCGTGCGCGCCCAGGCACACTTGACCCTCTCCCAGGTACTGAACGCCCGGCACACGGCGACGGGCAGCACGGAAGACCTGGAGGAGGCCGTTGCCCAAGCCCGCCGGGGGACGGAGTGCGTACCGGCCGACGACCTCGTCCGACGGGTGCTCCACACCACCGCGTTCGCCGACCTGCTGTTCAAGCGCACCTTCCGGCACCTGTGGACCGCCGGGGAACTCGGTGACCCGGGAGAACTCCACCACGCGATCACCCTGCTGCGCGCCCTTGCCGGCGAGGTTCCGGCGCGCTCGGCCGAGCGCGCCCGCGTCCTCCTGGCACTCGGGCGCTGCCTACAGGTCTCGGGCGGCGCCGACAGCGTCGACGAGGCCATCGACTGCTTCCGCAAGTGCCTCGTACTGCCGTCCCCCAACAGCCACTTCGAGGCGATCACGCGCTTCGGACTCGGGGCGGCGCTGGCCCACCGCGCCGGTGCGGACGACCACACCTGGCGGCAGGGCGCCGACGAGATGCTCCGGGCCCTCGGCCTGCTCCCGGCCGGCGACCCGCTGTACTGGGAATGCCATGCGGAGTACGCCTACGCCCTCATGGAACGGGGCGATGCGACGAGTGGCGTCGACCTGTACGAGGAAGCGGTGCGCCTCATCCGCGAGGAGCTGGAGCACGCCCCGCTCTCCCGCGCCGACAAGGCCGTGCACTGGTCGAACATCGGCCACGGCCTGATGAACATCGCCATGCGCACCGGCCGCTCCGAGCTCTTCACCGAAGTGGTGGCCACCCACCGCACAGCCGTGGCCCTGTCATCGGCGGAGGACTTCCTCCACGCGCACCAGCTCATGGGCCTCGGCGAGGCCCTGCTGACTCTCGCCGAATTCTGCTCGGCCACCGAGGCCTGGCAGGAGGGCATCGAGGTGCTGCGCGCAGCCGTGGCCGCCTCGGACGAGGACACCTACGGCGGGGCCGACTGCCGCACGGCCCTCGGGGACGCCCTGCGCAACCTCGCCCGTCTCGCCTCCGACCCCGCTCCGCTGGAGGAGGCCGTCCGATGGCACCGGGAAGCGCTCGTGATGGCTCCGGGGCGCCCCTCGCCCGTGGCGCTGCTGGGCCTCGCGAACAGTCTGGGGGCGCTCTACCGCTACACCCGCGACGCACGGCAGAGCGACGAAGCCGTCCACCACTTCCGCGCCGCTCTGGCCGACCTGGGCGCCCCGCAGCCGGCAACGGCCGAACTGCGGGGCTCCGTCCTCACCAGCCTGGGCTACCTCCAGTGGAGCCGGGCCCGTAACACCGGCGACGAACTCCTCATGGACGCCGCCGTCGACACCCTGCGCGAGGCCGTGACCCACGCTTCCCGGACGCGCGTCAGCATGGCGCTCACCAACCTGGGAAGCGCGCTCATGGACCGCAGTCGGCGCACCGGGAACCGCGCCTGGATGGCCGAAGCGGTGACGGTGCTGCGCCGCGCGGTGAAGGACAGCCTGCCGTCGGCCATGGACCGTCCCCTGCACCTGAACAATCTCGCCGAAGCGCTGCGCCACTGGGCCAAGCTCGTCGGCGACGCGTCCGCCACCGACGAGGCGATCACACTCCTGCGTGCGGCGATGGCGGTGGAACACGGCGACGTCGGGGGCCCCGAGACGGCCGCGATCAACCTGGGGGACCTGCTGGTCGACCGCGCCCAGACGAACAAGGACCCCCAGGCGATCGATGAAGCCCGGCAGGTCCTCGAAGAGGCCGTGCAACGGCTCGGGAAGGAGCATCCCTCACGCTTCTTCGCCCTGCAGAAACTGACGATGGCCTGCGTCTTCGCCGCCGACCTGACGGAGGATCCCACAGGGGCGACGGCCCGGCAGGCGCGGCAGCGGGCGGCCGCTGCCGCCCGGGAATCGCTCGCCTGCACACCAGAGGGAGACCCGAGTCACTCCTTGTCCCAACTCATGCTGGCCATAGCGCAGTTGGACCGCTCCAAGGCAGGGGAACAGGTCGACCTGGCGGAGGTGGTCCGGCTCACCCGCAGCTGCGCGCAGAATCCGGTCGCCCACAGCGCGTCCCGGCTCCAGGCCGCCCGCGGCTGGGGGCTGGCGTCGATAAGGGCGGGTGACCGCACGGAGGCCCTGGAGGGATACGCGTACGCCGTCGGCCTGCTGCCCGGCATGGCACCCCGCAGCCTCGCCCGCGTCGATCAGGAGGCACGGCTGAGCGGCAGCGACGGTGTGGCGAGCGACGCCGCCGCGCTCGCGATCGAGGCGGGCCGGAACGAACACGCCCTCGCCCTGCTCGAACAGGGGCGGGGAGTACTGCTGGCCCAGGGCCTGGAGAACCGGGCCGACGTGTCACGGCTGCGCGACCTCGACCCCGCCCGCGCAGCCGAGTTCGAGCAGATCCGCGACGGGTTGAGCACCCCTCCCCCGCTCTCCCCGGCCCAGGACGACCACGAGGCGAGCGCGAGCGCCGAGGCCCGCCACGTCATGGCCCAGCGCTGGAAACAACTCCTGGCGGAGGTAAGGGAACTGCCCGGCCTGGAGGGCTTCCTGAACCCGCCCTCCGTACCGGAACTGATCGCAGCCGCCGCCTGCGGCCCCGTCGTGGTCGTCAACGTCAGCACCTACCGCTGCGACGCCCTGGTCGTGACCGCCGACGCCGGGATCGACGTGGTCCCGCTGCCCGATCTCACCCTGGGCGCCACGATGGAGCGGGCGGCGGAGTTCATCGACGGGATGGAGACGGCGTACGGCGCGAACGGCGTCGACAACGCCGTCGCCATGATGCACACCCTCTCCGGAACCCTGGGCTGGCTCTGGGACACGGTCGCCGCCCCGGTCCTCGACCACCTCGGCCTGGACGCGGAACCGGGCGACGGGGACCCCTGGCCCCGCCTGTGGTGGTGCCCCACCGGCTGGATGTCCTTCCTGCCGCTGCACGCGGCCGGGCGGGGCAGGCCGGACTCCGGCACCTGGGTCATCGACCGCGTCATCTCCTCGTACACCCCGACCCTGCGCGCCCTGGTCCGGGCCCGAAGCGGTCTCGCCACCGGCACCCGCGCCGGAACCCCCACCGGCGCCCCCGCCCAGCCGTCACCGCTGGTCGTCGCCCTCGCCGATACGCCGGGGGCGCCATCCCTGCCCGGCGTCGCGCGCGAGGCGGAACTGCTCGCGGAGCTGTTCCCCGCGAGGCGCCTGCTGGCCGGCCCCGACGCCACGGTCGAAGCGGTCGGCGGGGCGCTCGAAGCCCACCCCTGGGTCCACTTCAGCTGCCACGGCATCAGCGAACTGCTCAACCCCTCACAGAGCGGTCTCGCCCTGTACGACGGCCGGCTCACCGTGTCCGACGTCGCCACCCGGCGCCCGAGGAACCCGGAACTCGCCATGCTGTCCGCCTGCTCCGCGTCCCAGGGCGGCATCAAGATGTCCGACGAGGCGATCCAGCTGACCGCGTCCTTCCAACTGGCCGGATATCCGCATGTGATCGGGACCCTGTGGCCCATCGCCGACAAGCTGGCGACGCACCTCACCGAGGAGTTCTACACCGCGCTCGCCGAGGACGTCGCCCGGGGCCGTCCCATCGATCCGGCCGCCGCCCTGCACCACCCGGTCAGGGCCCTGCGCGACCGCTACGCGCGGGCGCCGCACCTATGGGCGGCGCACATCCACACCGGCCCGTAGGACGGAACCGCTCAGGGCGCCTCCGGCTCCGAGAGTCCCTGGAGGGGCGGTGCGGCTTCCCCCATCGCCGAGCCCGAAGGCCCCTGCGGCACCTCGTCCGGCTCGGCCATGCCGTCGGCGGGCCGATAGGTCTTACGGAACGAGAACTCCACGACCAGGGACGCCAGTTCGGCGTCACCGCCCGTCTCCTCATCGGCGGCGTCGCCGCCGCCCGTCTTCTCATCACTCATCATCCGCCACCCTCTCCGGCCGCCCCCGCGGACGGCGCGAGCAGCACCTCCAGCACTTCTATGTCACTCGCCCGCACATACACACCCGCGGTGCCGGGCACCTTCCCGAGGAAACCGCCGTCGGGCCCCACACGGTACTGAGCCTGCAGATAGAGATCCCCGCTCTGCGGATACGCGGAGACGGCCGACCGCGATCCCAGCCAACCCCCCACCCACAGACCGCTCTTGAGGCGTACGCGCACGAAGCACGACCCCCGGTCACGGAAGAGGGCGTCCCAGGCGGTCGGCGTCGGCTCGTACTGCGCCCGCGCGTGCCGCCTGCGCCACACCGCCTCCGCCCAGGCCAGTGCGGACGGCACGGCGACGATCAGGAGCAGCGCGGCGAATCCCGCCTCGCGGGGCCGCCGCAGCACCCCGGCGAGTGGCCCCTCCCCGTCCCCGGCCAGCAGCCGCACCAGCCACGGCCCCGCGACCACCGCGTAGAGGGTGTCGAGCAGGGCCCCCGCGGCAATGGCGCGCACGAGACGGTTCTGCGGCTCCTGCTCGGTGGCGAGGGGACCGCGCAGCCGTTCCCGTACGGCCTGGTAGAAGACGCCGGGCAGCACGAGGATCAGCAGGATGGTCAGCTGCTGCACTGTTCCCGGAACCATCGCGGTACCGCACCCCCGTGCTCTGTTCCGTGCCTCGGCCGTATCCCTGCCGCCTCAGGATGACGCAGGGAGAAGGCCCGCGTCCCGGCCTGAGGAAAACCGGCGCCGTCCGAGAGCTCCGACCGGGTACCCGACCGCTCACCTCTTCCGGCGTCGCGTGCTCACGAACAGCACCAGCGCCAACGAGGCGAGAACGATGCCGCCGGTCAGCGTGGTGCCCTTCACCGGCACACCGTCCTCGCCCGTTCCGCTGCCCGCGCCGGCGGACGCGGGCGACGTGCCGCCCGCCCGCGCGGGCTCGTCGCCCTCCCCCTCCTTCAGGTCCACCCGCACCACATCGCTCTGCGCCCCCTCGGAGCCGTACATCAGCGCCGAACCGTCCGCCGTGTACGTCACCGACTCGGCCTGCCCGAGCAGCGGGGACTCGACCGGGTAGTCCTTGCCGAGCCGCCCGTTCGCGAAGGGGTAGCCACGGGCGCTGAAGTACGAGCGCAGCACCAGCTCCTTGCCGTCCGGCGAGAACGCCCCGTCCGTCACCCACGGCACCTCCCCGACCCGCCGGAACACGTTGTCCCCGCCGGTCGTGAGCTTCGCGGGGCCTTCGTACAGCCCGCCGCCGTCCTCGTTCTTCGACGCGATGTACACGCGGCCGGTCTTCGGGTGGACCATGAGCGCCTCCGCGTTGCGCGGCCCGTCGGCGTACTTCACGTCGAACTGCGTGGCCCGGACCGTCGCGTCCCGGAGCTCCTTCGGCTCGGGGAAGCGGTAGATCCAGACGTGGTCCCAGCTGCCGTTCAGGTTGTCGCCGATGTCACCGACGTACAGATTCCCGTCGGGACCCATCGAGATCGCCTCGACGTCCCGGGGCGCTCCGACCCCCTTCATGGTGATGCGCGCGACGGTTTTCCCGGTGCGGGAGTCGACGGCGAAGACGTACGGCCCGTCGTCGCTGTCGTTGTGCGTCCAGTAGATCCCCGGGTGGGCGCGGCTGGCGGCGAGGCCGCTGGACTCGGTGATCCGCGGGTCCTCGATCGTGAAGCTCCGGTCGGCATCCCCGTCATCGGCAAGGGCAGGCCCTGCCACGGCGAGGGAAAGCAGCACGGCGGCGGCGCCGAAGGCAGTCAGTCGATACGAACGCATGGCACAAGTGTCCATCGTCACGTCGCAGGCCGGAGCCATGATCGGCCATGATGGCGCCATGCGTTTCATGTGCGTCGGCGATTCCATGACCATCGGACGCGCCGGTGACTTCACATGGCGCTACCGCATGTGGCAGCACCTCGAAGCGGCCTTCGACGGCCCGTACGCCCTAGTCGGCCCGCGCACCGAGCTGTACGACACCGACACGGGGACACCCGTCTCGACCGCGTACGCCGCCCCCGGCTTCCCCGCCGAGGCCCGCCGCCACCTGGCCGGCTGGGGCGAGGGCTGGCTCCACATGGCCCCGGTGATCGCGGACACGGTCGCCGAGCACCGGGCGGACGTCCTGCTCGTCTCCCTCGGCCTGATAGACCTCGGCTTCTACACGGACAGCGAGCAGACCGCGCTGAACGCCCGCACCTTCCTCACCGCCGCCCGCACGGCGAACCCGCACATCAGATGCGTGCTGCTCCCCGTCATACCGAACATCCGGGCGGAGTCCGACGCCCCCTTCGCCGCCGAGTGCGCCCGCTTCAACGAGCTCCTCGCCAAGACGGTCGCCGACCTCGACACCGCGACGTCCCCGCTCCTCCTGGCCTCGCACCCGCCGGGCTACGACATCCACACGGACACGTACGACGGCACCCACCCGGGCCCGTCCGGCGAACACCGCCTCGCGGCGGCCTACGCCGACGCGATGCACCAGGCGTGGGGGGTGGGCGGGGCGTATCGCGCCGCGCAGGCCCCCCTCATCCCTTCCCCGTCGGCTTCGCCCGTACGTGCATCCGCTCCCCCTGCGGTCCGAACAGGCTGAGGAACTCCACCGGCTCCGGCCCGGCGGCGCCCCACCAGTGCGGGGTGTGCGTGTCGAACTCGGCCACCTCCCCCGCCGTCAGCACCAGGTCGTGATCCCCGAGCACGAGCCGCAGCCGCCCCGAGAGCACGTACAGCCACTCGTAGCCCTCGTGCACCCGCTGCTCCACCGGCCCCTCCATGCCCGTCGCACCGGGCATGACCTGCTTGTACGCGTTCACCCCGCTGAGGTGCCGGGTCAGCGGCACGAACGTCATGCCGTGGCGCTTGAAGGGCCGGAAGGTGACGCGCGGGTCCCCGGTCTCCGGGGCGCCCACCAGCTCGTCCAGCTGCACCCCGTACGCCTTCGCCAGCGGAAGCAGCAGCTCCAGAGTCGGCTTGCGGCCACCCGACTCCAGCCGGGACAGCGTGCTCAGCGAGATCCCCGTCGTCTCGCTCAGCTGCGCCAGCGTCGTCCCCCGCTCGGTCCGCAGCGCGCGCAGCCGAGGCCCGACCCCCGTCAGGACGGACGACAGTTCGTCGTCCCCCATCGCGCCGCCCTCTGCTCCCGCCTTGTCTTCTGCCATACCTCCATTTGCCGACCCGGCAAGCGGTGTTGTCAACCGGAGGCGGCCGAAGACCCGCCCACCGGCCCGATCATGGCCATGGACAGTCGGGTGAACTCGCTGGTCAGCCAGGCGGGCGGCACCTGGCGCGGGCGGCGGCCATGGTGCGCGAGGAGCTCGTCGACGGAACGGGTCAGCACCTTCACCACCACGGCGAGGTTGCCGTCGACACAGTGGCCGCGCCCCCGCGCGCGCTCGGCCTCCTGGGTCAGGAACTCCACCCACACCGACCGCCACCTCGTGAGGTGCTCGTCCATCTCCCGGCTCACCCCGAGCACCTCGACGAACGCCACCCTCGCCTCCCGCGGGTCCCGCGTGACGGCCTTCACATAAGCGTCGAAGAGCCTGCGGACCCGTTCCTCGGTCGGACAGGTCTCCATCCCCTCGGCGGACAACTCCACCTCGGACGCCCGCATGCCCCGCGTCGCCACCTCGTCGTACAGATCGACGAGCAGGGCCTCGCGCGACTCGAACTCACGGTGGAAGTGAGGCACTTCCACCTGCGCCGAGGCGCACAGATCCTCCACGGAGGTACGGGCATAGCCGTACACGGCGAACAAGGTCCGCCCGGCCGTCATGAGTTGCGCCCGCACCCACACAGGGTCCCGCGCCGCCCGCGATCCGCTCCACAGTTCCATCACGGCATCCGTCATCGGTCCTCCTCGGTCCGTCCAGGCCCCCGCGCCCACTTTGCTCGCTCCACCGCGCGGACGGTGCTACCGCCACACGGTGAACAGCCGTACGCCTCAATCGGCGGCGTTCGCATCCGCCGCCTGCAACGCCGCGACCCGCTCCCGCCAGGGCAACGACTCGCGCACCTCGAAGTCGTCGTCCAGGGGCGGCGGATCCCACCTGACCGTGTGCGCCTCCCAGGCGGCCTGCTGCGTACACGGCCGGCACACGGTCTCGGTCCCCCTGGGCCGGAAGACGTGCTCAGCACCCCCCTCCTGCGCCTCGCACGCGATGAACTCCCTGACGGCGGCAGGGACGGGAGCGGGCTCCTCCACGCGTACCGGCGACGGCATCATGGTTTCGAGCCGCTTGCCCAGGAACCCGAACGGATACCTCACTCCATCCTTGGGCAGCCCCCTGGTGAGCGCGAGCCGCAGCCCGGCAACATCGACCCCGCGCCGCAGCCATTCGGCGGCCGTCCCGGCCAGCCCCCGGGCCTCACGGGCCCCGAGGCGCAGCTGGTCGTCGACGCGTTTGAGAGAGAGCAACACGCGCTCGGCCTGGATGACTTGCGGGTCCGTGGGTTCGGGCTCCACGGCTTCGTCCGCAGGCTTCGGCTCTTCGGTGGGTGGGTGGGAGGAGTTCTTCTCCTGTTCTTCACCCTTGGGTAGGTAACCACCGACGGACCGAGTACTCGGATGACCGACCGTCGGATAGTGCTCACTCGGTCCCACCTGCAGTGATCCAGCTCTTTTGTCATGGATGCGCCGAGCCTCGTGGTCCGTGAGCGAAACATTGGACAGGAGCTGATCGGTCACCCAGAGCCCGCCGCCGTCCTGGCGCCGCCACTCGTGGACGAACCCGTTCTCCTTGAGCTGCCCCTTGGCCTTCTGGTAGGCGCGCCCTTTCAGACCGAGCCTCTTGGCGTGCTCACCGAGGGGCTTGTCGGCCCACTTCTCGGGGAGGCCCTGCACGTAGGCGATCAGGATCTTCGCGTCGCTGTTGAGTTTCGGATGACGGACGACATCGTGCGACGCCTTCACGTACCCGTAGGACGGCGAGATAGCATGACAAAGCATTCTCGGTGGACCTCTGTCTCCATCGTGGGGTGAAGGCCCTCGGATTGGTGTTGGTAGCACCGCCGGGGGCCGCCCCATGCGCTGAAGCGCACGGAGCGTAATGACGCGATCACCGTACCGCAGGAATCTCGCCGTCGACCACCTCTCGCAGCAGCTCGAACAGCAGTTCCGCATCCACGAACGGGACTTGGGGTGTGGGAAGAGAACGCCAGTCCAGCGGGTACGTCAGCCCGTGCACGGCAGGCACCCCGACGAAGGCCGCCCCCTCCCGAACCAACGCCTCGGCCCCGACAGGCCATCGGTACGCACGGGCGCTCCCGGGCGGCAGCAGGAAGTACATGCTCCGCTCGCCGATCCGCGAGCGGACGATGGGCCCGGCCTGGAAGTCCGTGAACTGCATGACCTCGTATGCCACTTGCTCGCCCAGGATGCCGATGATCCGTACGGCGTCGAAGTGGATCCCGGCGTGGCGGAGGGCGTGGCCTGTCGCGGGGATCCAGGAGGGCATCAGGTCCGGTGAACTTTTCTGATCCATACGGAAAGCGTCGGCACTCGCACGTACCGTGACCAGGGACACAAGGCGTCTGTGCACTGTTGTGCACTTGGGGGTCAGGCTGTGCACACCAGTAATAACGGGGGCGGCAACGCCGAGATGTTCGGGGAGTTGCTGCGCTTCTTCCGCCTGCGCGCCGGCCTTTCTCAGGAGGCATTGGGGTTGAAGATCGGATTCTCCAAGTCGCAGGTGGCGATGGTGGAGCGAGGGGCCCGGCCGCCGAAGGGGGATTTCGTCGCGCGCGCGGACGACGTTCTTGGTGCACAAGGTGCACTTATGGCAGCTGCGCGGAAGCTGGACACCACCCACCTGGCCTCCTGGTTTGCAGAGTTCGCCGAGGAGGAAGCGAAGGCTGCGGCCCTCCACACGTACGAGACCCATGTGATGCCGGGGCTACTCCAGACGGAGGCGTACGCACACGCGGTCTTCGCGAGCCGCCACCCCGCGTACGACGACGAGGACATCGCAGGGAAGGTAGCCGCCCGGCTGGGCAGGCAGAGCCTTCTGGTCAGGAAGCCGCTGCCGGACATCACCTTCGTCGTGGAACTAATCACCCTCAGCCGCCCAATCGGTGGGCAGGCCGTGCAGAGGGAGCAGTTGCAACACGTACTCGAAGTCGCGCAGCTACGACACGTACAGATCCAGGTGATGCCACCGGAACGAGTGAGCCATGCCGGACTGGACGGCCCCTTCGTCCTGCTGGAGACAGAGCAGCGGCGCCAACTCGCTTACATCGAAGGTCAGGGCGGCAGCTTCTTCGTCGACAAACAACCTGACCTGGCCAACCTGTTCGGCAAGTATGGGACTCTGCGAGCGCAGGCTCTCAGCCCGGAAGAGTCGCTGGAACTGATCGAACAGGTGGCACAGAAAATATGAGCACCGGTCTCCGCTGGTCCAAGAGCACTTACAGCGGCAACGACAGTGGCAACTGCATCGAGGTTGCCGTGACGTGGACCAAATCCAGCCACAGCGGTAGCGAGGGCGGCAACTGCGTACAGGTGGCCACCTGCCCCCACGCCATCCACGTCCGCGACTCCAAGGACCTCACCGTCCCCGCGCTCACCCTCTCCCCCGCCGCCTGGGCGGCCTTCCTCAAGCACACGGTGGTATAGCTCGATGACGACCTGGTTCGACGAACTGCCCGAGGTCATCACCCGGGCCGACTTCGGCGCCCTGGTGGGACGCCCGCCGCGCAGCATCGAGCTGCTGGCGTACAGAGGCCTGGTCGCAGATCCCGCGTTCCGCAATCGCAACAAGCTCGTGTGGAACGAAGAGGCCGCGACCGGCTGGTTCCGCTCCCTGCACAACCACGCGGTGATCGTGCCGGCGAACGAGCAGGCCATGCTGGACCTCGCCACGCACCGCGCGTACATCTGCCCGCTCGACAGCAAACACGTGGCCCTCGCCCGCCCCCGGATGCTCGTGATGTACCAACGGGGCGGCAGCGGCACGGTCTTCGGGGTCGACGCGGTGGAGACCCTCAACCAGGAGATCGACGGAACCCGCAGCCCGAGCGCGCAGACGCGGCAGATCCTGCGTGACGGGGAGCCCCTGGACGGGGTCCCGTTCCCGGGCCGATGGACCGTGTTCCACCTCAGGGAGGCCGGCACGATCGGCCGGATCACACCGGCGATCCAGCAGGGCCGCTACCTGCGGGTGGACGACGTCCTGGACGCGATGACGTCCGACCACCTCGCGGTGCCCACGCTCGACGAGGCGTTCCCTTCCCGGAAGTAGGCCCGAACCGTGGTCTCGTCTGCCGTGCCCGCTGGTTCGGCGAACCAAGGGCGGCCGGCTCTCGCCGGTCTCGTCCGATGGTGAAGACTGAGCCCATGAGAGACGTCGTTTTCACCCGCCGGAGCGGCTGGATACCGAACGTGGTCCGCGAGGACGGCGAGCTGAAGCTGATGCTCGGCGCCGGGGCCGACGCCAACCACGACCCCCGCACGTTCACGTTCTCGATCGGGGAAGCCCATCTTGCGGTGATCCGGGAGGACCTGGCCCGCCACCTGCTGCTGTGGAGCGCGGTCCTTCCGCTGTGCGACGCGGCCGGAACCCGGGGCCCGCTCGACGAGGACGCCGCCGTCGCGCTCCTGGACCCGATCCTCCTTGCCGCGCCGGCGGACGTCGACGCGACCTTCCGACGGATCCAGTGGGCCAAGGGCCCGCTCATCTCCCACGGAGCCGACATCAAACTGCTGGAGCGCGGCCAGGTCTGCGCGGCGATGCGATCGGCGACGGAGACGTCGGACGCGAAGCGAACGCAGACGTACGACGCGGACCGCCGTCGCGCCGAGCGCGGGCAGGTACTCGGTCCGCTCGACACCGCGCTTCTGATGTACACGGGCCAGTACCTGCACGGCGCGACGATTCCGAAGCGGCTGCCCGATGCCGTCGACCCCGCGCTGCTGCCCGAGGTCATGCGGGTGATCGCCACCGCGGAGCAGGCGTGCGCCGGCATGCGGATCGGCCGCGACCCGCGACGGGGAAAGCGCGGCACGGACAAACGCGACTGGAAGCGGATGGAGGCGACGGTCGACGCGGCCGTGCGCCGGGCGCACCCCGAGCTCGTCGACGACGCGGTACGGACGGTGAGCTTCCTGATGTGCTCGGAGGCCGTCGACCGCACCAGGAGCACGCCCATGGACGATGACGAGGAGACGGCCGGCGACAGCGCCACGTCCGGCGAGAGCGCGAGGAAGACGAGCCTGTTGTTCACCGACGACAAGGACGGCGAGAAGAGGTGGCTCCGGAGCCACCCCCGCACCGCCACCGCGGAGTTCTGGGAGTTCGTCGCCGACCGCTACGGCTCGGGAAACCAGGTGTTCACCATCGAGGACGAGGAGGTGGGCGAGGGGCTCCAGTTCCATTTCTACGCGGACTCGCTCGCCCGGATCACGACAGCGCGCAAGGGCGAGAACGGGGCGGATCCGGAGTACCGGGTCGAGTACAGCCTGGTCGACGGGATGAGCGGATACCGGAAGGTGCTGGGCGCCTTCGTCCGGGGCGGCTGCGCCGCGCTCGACGAGCACGGCTCCTGGATGTCGGACGCCGCCGATCTCGAACGCGCGCGCCGACGACGCGACGCCGCCGCCGAGTAGCGCCGCCACCGTCACGTACCGCGCCCGTACGACATGTGCTCAGCGGGCCTCGTACCGGTCCTGCGCGTCGAGCAGCTGCGCTACGTAGCATGTGCATGACCATGCACGCGACCTTGGAGGCGGTCCGCGATGACCGGTGAGATCTGGGCACCCGTTCTGTCGCTCGCCGGTGTCCTGCTCGGCGGCGGTCTGACCGCCTTTGCCCAGCGTGCGACGCAGCGGTCCGCCGAGCGCACCGAGCGGCACAGGCTGGCGGCGGCCACGGCGGAGAGCCGTCGGGCGGAACAGCTCGCGGTGCTCAAGGAGTTCGTCGCGCGAGCGCAGCAGGCCGAACAGGTCGCGTACAGCCGTCCTGAGCCGTGGGGTGACGACGAGCAAGGCTGGATGACCGGCGCCAAGCCCGTCATGACCGCACTGTGGACCGCATCGGGCAATGTGATGCTGATGTGCGACCAGCGGCTGCACGAGCCCGTTCGCGCATACGGGCACGCGCTCAACCAGGCGGTGTGGCGGGAGATCGGCGATACCGAGGTGAACGAGCACCTTGAGACGCACAAGGCCGCGTTCATGGCCGCAGCGCACAGCAGTCTGGCTTCCGGTTGACGGGACCGGTCGGGCCGGCCGGGCCGGCCACCGGAGAGCCTCCGCGAAAACCCGTTGGCCTCCCATCGCTGCCGCTGCTAGCCTCCCGGAGGCCGTGCGAGAGAACGAGGAGGTGGTACCCGTGAACGCAGTATCGACATGGGTGCTCCCCTCTGGAGTCATGGTCGGGCGATAGGTCGTCCGGGAGCGCCTTCAGCAGCACTCCCGAAAGGCACGACCATGCAGTTCACCTCTGAACAACGCTTCGACGACGGCGTCCTCGAACGCGAATTCACCCTCGGCGAGATCCCCGGCATCCTGTGGACGCCCGCGTCCGCGTCCGCATCCGCTCCGGTGCCGCTGATCCTGCTCGGCCACCCTCCCCTCGGGCTGCGCAGGATGCACCCCCGGCTGTTGGGCCGGGCCCGGCAGGCTGCGGCGGATGGCTTCGCCGCAGCGACCATCGAGCTTCCGGGAAGCGGGGACCGGCCCCGTATGCCCGCCGTCGAGCAGGCCCGCGCCGACATGCGCCGGGCGATGGAGGCCGGTGAGCCGGTCAGCGACGAGATCGTCGACGCCCTCGTCCTCCCGCTGGTCGACGCGGCGGTCCCGGAGTGGCAGGCCGCCCTGGACGCCCTCCTCGCGATGCCCGAGATCGACGGCCCGGTCGGGTACTCGGGGGGCGTGATGTCGATCGGTGTCCGGCTGACGGTGGTCGAGCCGCGCATCGTGGCCGCCTGTCTGTTCGCCGGTAGTTTCGTGCCCCGCGCCATGTTCGAGGAGGCCCGCCGGATCACCGTTCCGCTGCACGTCCTGCTCCAGTGGGACGACGAGGGGAACGACCGGCAGACGGCCCTGGACCTGTTCGACGCCTTCGGCTCCGAGGAGAAGACGCTGAACGCCAATATGGGCGGTCACACCGGCGTCCCGCAGTTCGCCGGGGACGCCGCGGGTCAGTTCTTCGCCCGGCACCTGAGGTGAGACCGGGCCGGCGGGAGGCGGGCCGACAGCTCCTCCCGCCGGCCCGCCTCCCGCCGGGCCTCACGCCTCAGGCCTCAGGGGCTTCTCAGGGCCATACCTCCGGGCGGCGTCGGGGATCGTCCCGATAGCCCGCGCGCCGCCCGTCCGCGACCGTGGTCGTATGACCGAGACAACGCGCTCAACTCGACTGTTCGCACTCCTCGTTCCGCTGTTCCTGCTCCTCTACGGCGTGTTCCGCCTCATCGACGGCAGGGACGGCGACCACGGTCCCGGACTTGCCTGGAACATCGGCCACACCTTCTTCTTCGCCGCCTTCCTCCTGCTCGGCGCCCTTGTCGTGGAGCTGCGCACCCTGGTCCCCGTCCATACGGCTCGAAGAGCGGCGGTGGCCGGTGCGGCCATGGTCGCCGGGGTGTTCGGCGCCGGGTGCTTCCTCTGGGTGATCCTCGGCGACCTGTTCCCCCGCTTCGACGACGCCGCCCCGCTGCCCGAGCCGCTGGAGATCGCGGGGCCCCTGGCCTTCCAGCTCGGGCTCCTGACCCTGCTGGTCATGCTGGTCGCGTCCCGGCCCGCGCGGCTCCCCGTGTGGAGCCCCGTGCTGGTCCTGGCCGCGTTCGTCGTCATCGCGGTCAACCTCGACCTGCTCCCGCTCGCCGCCGTCCTCCTCATGGCGGGCCTCGCGCCCCTGGTCCGTACCCGCAGCCTCCGCGCACCCGCGAGCGCTTCCTGATGCCTCGGCCGTACCGAGGTGAACGCCCGCCTTGAGATGCCCGGGGCCCCGTTCATGGCCGCAGCGCGCAGCAGTCCGGATTCCGGGTGAAGGGACGGCCCCGATCGGCGGGAGGACCCGGACTCGGTGCACACGGCGGCATGGCCGGGGCGAATGTCACCCGAGCCATGTCCGCCGCGCTCGTCCACCGTCAGGCCGTGGTTTCGGCGGGCTCGGCGCGTGCGGGCCGCCGCCGACCGTGCAGGGCGGCGGACAGGATGGCTACGGCGAGTCCCGCGAAGGCCCACGCACCAAGGATCCACAGGGCGGCGGTGGTGGCGTTCCCGTCGAAGTAGACGGTGTTGCGCACCACGGTCGTGCCGGCCCCGGGAGGGAGAGCCTGTCCGATCGCGCGCCAGAACGGCGGCAGCAACGACGCCGGGTACACCCCGCCCGAGCTGGGGTTGCCGAGAATGGTGAAGATGAGAATGGTCAGGCCCAGACCGATCGTGCCCGCCAGCGACTGGAGTGCCACACCCACGACTCCTGAGGCGAACACCACCAGTGTGCCGATGCCGACGAGCTCCCAGAAGGCGCCCGGCAGGCAGTTCAGCACGGGGCCGACGATGATCGCGCCCCCGATGCCGGAGACGAAGGCGTAGGGCACCATGGCCGCCAGCCGTACGAGGACGCGGTGGAGGGTGGGACGCTTGGAACCGGCCGCCATGTTCAGGGCCGATGCGGCGAGGTAGCCGCCGATCGTCCAGCTGAGGACCAGGTAGAAGGACGAGAGGCCCCGCGAGTCGCCCGCCGCGGGCGGCCGGATGTCACGCACGACGATCTTGCGGCCCTGCGCGGTGTCCACCACCTGCAGGACCTTCGTGGCGGCGTCCCCTGCCGACGGCCCGCCCGCCGAGGCGACGAGCAGCGCGTCGGTGCGTCCTACCGCGGCGACGACAAGGGCGGCGTCCGCCCGTCGGTCAAGGAGCCGGGCCCTGGCCTGAGCCACGTCCGCGACCGCACTGACGTGCAAGGGGTCGCCCTCCAACGCGTTGAGCCGGGCCACCAGTTCCTTCTCCACCGGCTCCGGCGCGACGACCACCATCGGGATCCGATGAGGCTTCGGCGCGTGAAAGGCGCCCATGTAGGAAAGCGCAAATCCGAGTTGGAGCAGAAGCACGCCCAGCATGATGAGCACGGCTCGCGTCGAGATCGCGTCGCGCAACTCCGCCAGGACGCCAACTCCCGGAGTTTCCGGACGACTCACTTCATGGCTCATCTGTACACCGCACTCCACCACAGTCGTCCGTTTATGGGTTCCCCCCGCAACCGCCTCATCCTCGGCCGGAGCCGCTTCCGGGCCGAAGGGCCACGCAACGCGGGCGCTTTCCATCCTCCGTTCGGCTCAATGCCACCCCGATCACCCAGGGGCACGCGATCGCCGACGTTTCGGCGGGCGAGGCGCGCAAAACCGGTGGAACAGCACGGCTGCGCGCCCCTATCGTGCTGCCGAGCCATGTCGTCCTCGGAAGGGCGTTCCGTTGTATACCGCGTGAGACCTCCCCACTGCTGATCTGTCGCACGTCGCGCCTGCGCGACGCGCTGATTTCTGCTGCGGTCTTCTCACCCGAAATCGGTGTACCTCTGTGCTCAACACCTGGTTTGTCATGCCCACTTGTCTGCCACTCGTCGTTCGCCGTTGCCACACGTGCGCGTCCGAGAGCTTCCGGGCGAACGGCAAGTTCCGCGTCAACGCGAACCACAAACTGCTCGACGCCTGGCTTCTCGCGCTCTGCACCTCATGCGGGGAGACCACCAAGCTCACGATCCTGGAGCGGACGCATGTGCGCTCCGTACGACCTGAGTTGCTGGACCGGATGCACGACAACGACCCCGGCCTGGCGGCCGAACTGCTCCAGGATCCGGTCGTGCGGCGGCGTAATCACATCGCTCTCGACTGGGACGACGCCTGGCGCCTCGACACGGGCGGAACGGATCACCTGGACCGCGAGGCGATCGACGTCGAGGTCCGCTTCGCGGCGCGGATCCCTGTCCGGCCGGCGCGGCTGATCGCCGAAGGCTGCGGTCTTTCGCGGTCCGAGGTCGAGCGACTGATCACGGAGGGGAAGCTCGTCTCGGCGGTCCGGCTGAGCGGCAAGCTCTCCGGCGACTTCACCTTCACGCTCAAGCGCTGATCCGTCCCCGGGGCCGGGGCCTGTCCGGCACGATCCGCCGGACAGGCCCGCCCGGCCTTCCTGAACCTCGCCCCCGCGGGATCTTGCGCACCGCCGCCCCCGACGCGCCCCGCCCGTACGGCTTCAGCGCCGGGCCAGTGCCAGGAGGCTCAGGCCGAACATCAGGACACCCAGCGGGAGATGGACCGACGGTACGTGCGCGATGCCGAGTACGACCTGGACCGAGGCGAGTACGAGGAAGCCGGACGCGTACCAGATCGGCCGGGGAGAGCCGCCGCCCGGCTTCCAGGCCAGGACCGCCGCGAGTACGTACAGCATCGACGCCCCGTACATGACGCGGGCTCCCGCGCTGTGCAACGTCTCCCCGTAGGACGAGGTCAGCAGCAGTCCCGCGGAGATCGCCTGGAGGAAGATGGTCAGAGTCTGCAGGGCGATCGCGATCTGAAGGAATGAGAAGCGGCGCTGAGCTGCCGTTGCCTGGGTTGCCATGCCTCGGTCCCCGTTTCCGCCCGGAGGGCAGTAGATCGATAGGGTCTTACCAGCCCGACGACGCGGGCCCGCGAAAGGTAAGGCGAGGGGGCGTTCGGGAGCATGGGGACGGCGGGGGCGGCGGGAACAGGTGCCGACGCGATAGCCGGTGAGCGGCGCCAACTGCTGAATGTGGCTTACCGGTTGCTGGGTTCACTGGCCGAGGCCGAGGACGCCGTGCAGGAGGCCTACGCGCGCTGGTACGCACTGCCCCGAAGCCGGCAGGACGAGATCGTGTCCCCGGGCGCCTGGCTGTCGACCGTGACCGGCCGCATCTGTCTGGACGTGCTCGGCTCGGCGCGGGCCCGGCGTGAACGGTATGTCGGCGCGTGGCTGCCCGAGCCGCTGCCCGACCGCACCGAGTGGCAGCACGGGCGTGGCACCGATCTCTCCGACCCGGCCGACCAGATGGTCCTGGACGAATCGGTGACCATGGCCTTCCTCGTCGTACTGGAGTCGATGACGCCCGCCGAGCGGGTGGCGTTCGTCCTGCACGACGTCTTCCGGTATCCCTTCGCCGAGATCGCCGACGTCCTCGGCCGGACCTCCGCGGCGTGCAAGCAGCTCGCGGCCTCCGCCCGTCGGCGCGTACGCGTCGCGCAGGCCCCGGTGACGGCGGCCGGGCAGGCCGACGCGGTGCGGCACGTCAAGGAGGCGTGGGAGAGCAAGAACATCGCGGCCCTCGTCGACCTCCTCGACCCGGCCGCCGTGATGACCGCCGACGGCGGCGGCCTGGTCGGCACCGCGCTGCGCCCGGTCGAGGGCGGGGCACTCATCGCCCAGTACATGGTCGCCATCGCCGACCGGGCCCCCGGGCTCGAACTCCTGGAGCGGTCGGTCAACGGGGCGCCGGGACTGGTGGCTCAGCGGGGCGGCGTCGTCATGACCGTCGCCTCGTTCGAGGTCGTCGACGGGCGCGTCAGCCGGATCTGGGTGGTCCGCAATCCGGAGAAGCTGCGGCCTTGGCTGGAGGCGTAACCGGTCCGGCCCGCCCAGGGGCCGGTGTCAGGGACCTGGGTGCCTGGTACGAGGGTTGAACCCGGGGGCTGTGGGCAGGCGGTGAGGCAGAGCCGCGCCACAGGCAGGCACGTGGCCCGCGCCACCCTTCCGCGCTCCGCCCGGCCCGTTCCGGCGACGGGCACCGCCACCCGCCTCATGACCTGGAGTACGACCTTGGCGCACGACGAACGCGACCGGCCCGACGACCACCCTCAGGCGCCGTGGTGGTGGGGCATCGGCCCGGTCGGGGCCGCGCTCCTGATCGTCATCGGAATCGCCTGGGTGCTCTGGGAGTTCGTGAGGTCCGGCGCCGGACACGACCCGGTCATCGGCTACCAGGGAGGGAAGGTCGTCGCCATCGGGCTCGTACTCCTCG
This sequence comes from Streptomyces sp. NBC_00464, assembly GCF_036013915.1. Taxonomy (NCBI): domain Bacteria; kingdom Bacillati; phylum Actinomycetota; class Actinomycetes; order Kitasatosporales; family Streptomycetaceae; genus Streptomyces; species Streptomyces sp. NBC_00464. The sequence continues at coordinate 3,139,171 of NZ_CP107899.1, forward strand.
GCACAGCCGTCCTGGAACGCTTCCGTAGCCGTCGTTCACATACGCACGGGCCTGACGCCGACTGACGTCCGGAGGGCGCGGATCGAATCCCGTACGCCCGTTGTCAGACCCACGTCTGCCCCGACTCCCCGGACCATCCGCACATCGAGCTGATGCCGTGAGGCAGAGGGAGACGCCCGATGCCTACGCGGTCGGCTCAGGCATGCAGCGTGGGGCGGTAGGTGAGCTCCTGGATGTCACCGTCGAGCGTGCGCTGCTCGATCAGTTCGAGGTCGAAGTCGGCCGCTCCCTTGAAGATCGGGTCCGCCCCCGTCCGTCCCGTGATCACGGGGAAGAGCGTCACCTGGACGCGATCGACCAGGCCGGCCGCCATCAGCGCCCGGTTCATCGACAGGCTGCCGTGCGAGCGCAACGGAACGTCGGACTCCTTCTTGAGCCGGGCGACGACGTCGAGGGCGTCGCCGTGCGCGACGGTCGCGTCCGGCCAGTCGAGAGGGCCTTCCAGCGTGGTCGACACCACCGTGGCCGGCAGGCTCCTCATCCGGGTCACCCAAGGGTCGCGTACGTCGGAATCCTCGGTGCTCTCCGCCAGCATCTGCGCGAACAGCCGGTACGTGTTGGCGCCGAAGACCATCCGCTGCTCGTCCCGGTACAGGCCGAGGCGGTGGTCGAGGAGCTCCGGGCCCTGCTTGCCCCAGTAACCCGTCCAGTCGCCGCTGGCGCCGCCGAAGCCGTCGAGGCTGGAGAAGACGTCGAACGTGTAGGTGGTGGTCATGATGCTCTCCTCACGTGCGGTGGATCGCGTGCTGTAGGCCGCGCGCCGTAAACCGTTCCGTAAGTACAGACTGGCCACCTCGACCGGACTCATCGCCCGCCGCGCCGCCTCACCCCCGGATGCCGCGCAGAAGGTTGTCGATCAGGGCGTCGGCGAAGGCGGTGTCGAGCGGCTCGTCCGGCAGCAGCAGCCGGTGGTAGCAGGCGCCCCAGAGCTGGTCCACGACCACCTGGGGATCGACCTCGGCGCGGATCTGGCCCGCGCGCTGCGCGCGGGTGAGCCGGTCCACCGCCAGGCGGCGGCGCGGGTGGGTGTAGTGCTGTGCGAGGGCGTCGGCCAGGGCGGGGTCGGTCTGCGACGCACCGGCGAGCTGGGCGATCACATGGCCGGTGGCCGGGGCGGTGAGCAGACCGACGAAGGAGTGGAGCTGGGCCGTGAGGTCGCGCTCGACGTCACCCGTGTCCGCGAACGCGAGGGTGTCCTCGACGGCCGTGTAGTAGGCCTCGAAGGCCAGGGCCCCCGGTGAGGGCCACCACTTGTAGAGCGTCATCTTGCTCGCGCCGGCGCGGGCGGCCACCTTCTCGAAGGTGATCCCGGTCAGCCCCGTCTCGAACAGCATCGCGCCGGCCGTCTCCAGGACGGTCTCCCGCACTTCCGCGGCCGGGCGGCGGCCGCGGCCGCGCCTGCCGGACTCCTTCGGTTCGTCCACCTGTGCTCGACCTCCGGGCTTGCCGTATATGGACAATCAGTCTACATTTATTTTATGGACGAGTCGTCCATAAAAGTTGAATGTTGAGGGAGGCCGCACCCCATGAACCCCACCGCAGAATCCGCAGAATCCGCAGGAACCGCAGAATCCGCAGGAACCACAGAGCCCGCGGCAACCGCAGAAGCCTCATCCGCCGCCGCGTCCGCGCCCCGCGTCGCGGTCGTCGTCGGCGCCTCCGGCGGCATCGGCCGCGCCGTCGCCGAGCGCCTCGCGTCGGACGGGCTCGCCGTGGTGGTGCACTACGGCCGGGACAAGTCCCGCGCCGACGAGGTCGTCGCCGCCGTCGAGGCGGCCGGCGGGGTCGCGACCGCGGTCGGCGGCGATGTCGCCGACGAGGACGCGATGGCCGCACTCTTCGCGACGGCCGAGCAGCGGTACGGCGGCGTCGACGTGGTCGTGAACACGGCCGGAATCATGCTCCTGGCCCCGATCGCCGAGCTCGCTCTCTCCGACTTCGACCGCATGCACCGCATCAACGTCCGCGGCACCTTCGTCGTGTCCCAGCTCGCCGCCCGCACGCTCCGGCCCGGCGGCGCCCTCATCAACTTCTCGACGTCGGTGACCCGGCTGCAGCAGCCCACCTACGGGGCCTACGCCGCCACGAAGGGCGCCGTCGAGGCGATGACGCTGATCCTGGCCCGCGAGCTGAAGGGCCGCGACGTCACGGTGAACGCGGTCGCGCCCGGCCCGACCGCAACCCCCCTCTTCCTGGAGGGGAAGCCGGAGGAGGTCGTCGACGCGATCGCTTCCCGTACCCCGCTGGAGCGCCTCGGGACCCCCGCCGACATCGCCGAAGCCGTCGCGTTCCTCGCCGGTCCGGGCCGCTGGATCAACGGGCAGGTCCTGTACGCGAACGGCGGGATCGCCTGAATCCACGCGGCCGTGCGGCGGTGAGGGCGGGCGCCGTATCGTTTCCAGGTCGAAGGCGCCCCCGGCCCTCGTCTCCCCGTCCGCTCCCCGAGAGGCGCCCGTGAACGACCGTCCGCAATCAGCCGCAGAGTTCGAGATTCGCGCCGCCCGCACCGATGACGCGGCGGAGACCGACCGGCTCTACGACATCTGCCTGCGCACCGCGGCATCGGGCAAGGACGCGACGGGCTCCTTCGAGGACCCACGCCTCCCCGGCGACATCTTCACCGGCCCCTATCTCCGTTACGCCCCCGATCTCGCCTGGGTTCTCGCCCGCGCGGGCGAGCCCGCCTCCGGATACGTCCTCGGCGTCGCCGACACCGTCGCGTTCGAGGAGACCCTCGAACGGGAGTGGTGGCCCGCACTCCGCGCCCGGCACAGCGGCGCACCGAGCCGCGAAGGGTCGGCCGACGCCTTCGCCCGGAAGTGGATCGACCGTCCCCCTACCGCGTCGGCCGATGTGGTGGCCGCGTACCCCGCCCATCTGCACATCGACCTCCTGCCCGAGGCGCAGGGCGGCGGCAACGGGTCCCGTCTGATACACACCCTGCTCGGAGCCCTGCGCACCCGTGGCGTCCCCGGCGTCCACCTCGGCGTGGGCAAGGCGAACGCCGCTGCGGTCGGCTTCTACCGGCACCTCGGCTTCGAGGAACTCGTGGAGGAACCGGGCGCGTTCGTCCTGGGCATGAACCTTCAGGGATGAGCTCGATGAGCTCTGAGAGCGTGAACCTTCAGGGCGTGAACCCTCAGGGCGCGAGCCTTCAGGTCGCGGGCCGGGGCTGATCGCACCGCGCCGTTCACGCCCCGCTCCCCGCTCACGATCCGCGCCCCGATCACAGCCGGGTGGCGGTTCCGCATTTCCCCTGGCCCTCGTCCGGCACCAGCGTGTCCATCGACGGGTTCCGGTCGTACGGGTCGACGACGGCGCCGTCGTTCAAGCCGTCGTCGACGGCACGTTCGGCCGCGAACACGGGGATGAAGTAGCCGGTGTGGTTCGTGCAGCCGCCGTTGGCGGTGTCCGACCGGTAGGAGATCATGGTGAACGTCCCCGGCTCCGTCACGATCTTCGCCGGGTTGTCCCAACCCATCACGATCTCGCGGCGCACGATCGTGCGCGTGACCTCGTCACTGCCCTCGGCAGCGCGTACCACCGGGTACACGTACGTGACATCGGTCGTCACCTCGACCGCACCCCGCTTGCCCTCGCGGTACGTGATCCGGCCGCGGGTCTTCACCACGTCCCCGACGACCCGCAGCTTCGACGGCGCGAAGCGACTGAAGAGGAGCAGCGGATCGTGCTCGGCGCTCGGCTCGCGGAGCGCGGCGGTCATATACGCCTGCACGTCCTTCTGATGCGGATTGATCAGCGCGAGCGCCCGGTCGGGCCGTTCCCCGCGCAGCACGCCGTGATCGAGGCTGGACGCGACGAGAAAGTCCCGGGACTGTTCGAGCGCCCGGGCGACCTGTGCCTTGCTCATCCAGCCCGTGGCGCGCGCCTCGGGCAGGGCGAGCGCGGACCCTCCGTCTCCCCACCCGACTGCGGGCGAGCCTCTGAACGGCTCGTCGAGGGTGGGGAGTTCCTCGGCGGCGACGGACGCGGGGTCGCCGCCGGCCCATCCGAACCAGCCGGTCACCCGTCCGGGATCCAGCGAGACGACGAGCAGCGCGACGACCACGACGAATCCGACGACGTACCAGGCCTTGCCCTTCGACCGCGGAGGCGGCTGATGCGTACGCCATCCCACCGGCGGGCCGGGCTTCTCCGCCAGACGGCGTGCCACCGTCCGGGCCCGCGCCGACGGCTCCTCGGGCGCACCGGAGGTCTCCGCCTCCGCGTCCCGCAGGAAGCGCTCCCACTCCTCGTCCGGTATGGACGTCCCGCCCTTGCCCATGCTGCTCTCCCACCCCGGTTGCACGCCCGGCCCTCCCCAGGACCGGCCAAATATCGCGTGCATCATCACACAGGCCGGCAGGCCGACAACATGCGGGCCGGGGCGTTCAGCGCAGCGAGACGCGGGCGGTGACCGGCAGGTGGTCGCTGCCCGTGGCGGGCAGGGTGAGGATGCGGCCGACCGTCGCCGCGCGGGCCAGGACCTGGTCGATCCGGGCCAGGGGGAAGGACGCGGGGTAGCTGAACGCGAAGCCGCGCTCCGATGCGTTCAGCTGTGAGGTCAGGGGGGAGAGTCCGCGGTCGTCGACCGTGCTGTTGAGGTCGCCCAGCACGATCACCTTGCCGACCGTCTCGGCGGCGACTGCCCGGCCCAGCAGGTGGGCGCTCTCGTCCCGCCAGGCGGAGGCGAATCCGCTCGCGCCGACGCGGATCGAGGGCAAGTGGGCGACATAGGCGGCGACTTCACCGTACGGAGTGTGAACCACGGTGCGCAGTCCGCGGCTCCAGCCCTCCGCGATCCCCTTGGGCTTGATGTCCACCGCACGCGTGTCGGAGAGCGGGTGCTTCGACCAGATCCCGACCGTGCCCCGGACCTCGTGGAACCGGAAGTCCGGGGCGAGGGCCTTCTCGTACGCCGGAAGGGCGGCCGGGACCAGTTCCTCCAGCGCGATCAGGTCCGGCTCGGCATCGGCCAGGGTGCGGGCCGTGCCCGCCGGGTCCGTGTTCACGTCGCTCACGTTGTGCTGCACCACGACCAGGTCGCGCTCACCGGGCTCCGGCGCGGCGAGGAACAGCCCGCCGAACGCGTACGCCCACGCGGCGAGCGGCAGGAGCAGGGCGAGCAGTGCGGTGGCCGAGCGGCGCAGCAGGGCGGCGGCGAGCAGGGGGACGACCGCGAGGCCGAGCCACGGCAGGAACGCCTCCAGCAGACTGCCGAGGTGGCCGGGCCTGTTGGGCATCGCCCGGGGAAATGCGAGCAGGAGCGCCGTGACCAGGGCGAGCCCCGCGATCACCCGGCCCCGCGTCCAGCGCCCCGGGCGCTCCCACGCCCACCGGGAGACGCCGGCCTTCGCCGTCGTGGTCACTCCGTCGTCCGTCCGCTCCGCCATGATGTTCCGTGATTCCCGTCTGCTTGACCTTGCTGTCCAGGACGGATGGCGGGGGCATGCAGTTCCGGACGCGTCCGCGCGCCCCTCTCGACGCCCGCACGAGAGGGCCCCGAAAAGGGCGTCAACGTGCTGCATCCGCACCGGGTTCGGGCGTACGGCCGGACCTCGGGGGCTCCGCTCCCCTATGGCCATGCACGGGGGACCAGAACACAATTCCAGTTCGAGCGGCAGTGGCGCCAAGCCGCTGGAGTCGCGGGATCCGCGCCGGATCGGCTCGTTCCGGCTACGCGGAGTACTCGGCGCCGGAGGCATGGGCCGGGTCTGTCTCGGTGTCGTACCGGAGGAGTCGAAGCAGGCGGGGCAGATTACGGGGCACAACGCCGCTCCCTGACGACCGTGGCCTGCGATGCGCAGGACAGGTCCCGGCTCTGGTCGGACATCGCCCCGTCCTGAACCGGAACCTGGGGAGGGCGCAGCCGCCAATGGAAGGAGTGCGGCAGCCGTGCGAGTGACCCCGCGGCCTCGTCGCCTCGTACGGGCCGACCAGCACCCCTACGGTCCCCGGCATGAAACGCACCAGTCTTGCCGCCGCAACCGTCTGCGTCCTGTGTCTGACCCCCGCCGTCCCCGCCGCGGCCGACTACTCGGGCAATCCACTGGCGGGGGACAACGGCTTCGGCGTGATCGTCCAGAACGACGCCACGCTGGGCAGCACCGAGACCGAGGGCTCGGTGGCCATCGGCGGAAACCTCACCTACGGACCCGGGTACAACGTCGCGCTGCAGACCCCCGGCACCTTCACCGCACCCGGTGACGACCGGCCGACCGCCCTGCTCGTGGGCGGCAGGGCGGATCATGCCGGCAGCTCGCCGCTGGGCGTGCTGAAGGTACTCAGCAACGGCTACCTGAAGATCGGCGACCCGACCGGCACGGACGTCCTGAACCAGGACAGCAACAACGCCGACGTCGCCACGCAGGCGGTGGCATCCGGCACGGGCTACAACTCGACGCCCCGGATCGAGACGACGGTCCACCAGCCCCTCGACTCCGTCACCGACACCACCGGCCTGCCCGACCTCGACGCGCTCTTCACGACCTACCGGGACCGCTCGGACGCGATCGCCACCTGCGACACCAACGTCGTCCTGCGCGACGACGCCGGCAACCCGCTGCCCGAGCAGACCGGTTTCCCGGCCGGAACGACCGCTCACGTCAGCCTCACCGAAGGCGAGACGAACGTCCTCGACCTGACCGGCGAGGATCTCGACAACCTCGCCGAGATCACGTTCGACACGCCTCCGTCGGCGACGACACCGTTCGTGGTCAACGTCGACACGACGGGGACGGACAGTGCGTACGTCTGGCACGTCCCCAACCTCGCCGGGGTCTCGGGCGACCAGGCCCCGTACATGCTGTGGAACTTCCCCGACGCCACCGACATCACGCTGGCGGACGGCGACTCCCTGGAGGGCACGATCTTCGCGCCCAGGGCCGACCTCACCGACCTCGATCCCTCCAACATCGAGGGCACGGTCGTGGCGAGGGAGTTCACCGCGGGCCCTCTCGGGGACGACGGTTCGTCCGTCACCGCCGGTGAGATCCACCAGTTCCCCTTCGCCGCCGAGATCGACTGCACCGGGGACGAGTCCCCCTCCCCCACGCCGTCGCCCACCGGCATGACGCCGAGCCCCACCCCCACGGAACCGACGCCGACGCCGACCGATCTGTCCCCCACCCCCACCGAGCCGACCCCGACCCCGACCCGCACGCACTCCCGCCCCACACCGCCGCCGGGCCACCACGGCGACCACGGCGACCACGGCAACCACCACAACGGCGGCGGGCTCGCCGACACCGGCGCCTCCACCACGCTCATCGCGGCGAGCGGAAGCCTCCTCCTCGTCGCCGCCGGCCTCTTCCTCCTGGGGCGTCGCCGTCGGCCTCAGCACTGACATCCGCACCGGCAACACCGGTCAGCCGTCACGAAGCGGACAGGCCCGGGGTCAGCGCCCCGGGAAACGCTCCCCGCACTCGCCGCAGTACTTCGGCGCGGACTCCTGCGACATGCGGCCGCACTCGGGACAGACCCGGTCCAGGGCGCAGGGCGCCTCGCCTCCCTCGTACGACACCGCAGCGGCCGGCGCGCTCCTGATCGAGAGGCCCGGACGGCGGCGGTGCACCGTGAGGTAGGCGAGGCCGTCCGGGCCCGCGGCCAGCGAGCGGCGCGAGGTGCGCGGGAGCCACATGGCCGTGGTGGGACTCAGAGTGAGGGCCTCGCCGCCGTCGCCCGGGGTGAGGCGGCCGCCGCCTTCGAGGACCACGAGAAGCACGTCCAGGACGTCCTCCTGATGCTCCCCCACGTCGGCACCCGGCGGCAGACGGACCAGATTGGCGTCCAACTCCCTTCCCTGCCTGTCCAGTTGCCAGAGAGCTCCGCGGGCTTCGGGAGCTGCGGAGGCGAGCAGGTCGCCGAGTACGGCGAGTACCTCGGGAGTGGAGTTCACGATTCCCAGGCTACGCCGCAGAGCGGTACGCCTTCCGGCCCCCGCTCCGGCCCCCCGGAGACCCGACAGCCGGCCGGACGGCCGGACAGCCGGACAGCCGGACAGCCGGACAGCACGATCGCTGTAGTCTCCGCGCAACGCCGAGCGCAAGGGCCGGAGGCAGAGAGCTGAGAGCAGGGAGAACGGTCATGCAACGTCGCCCCGACGACAAGTACCCGCCGATCGAACCGTACGACCACGGCATGCTCGACATCGGCGACGGCAACCTCGTGTACTGGGAGGCGTGCGGCAACCCGGCCGGGAAGCCCGCCCTGGTCGTGCACGGCGGCCCCGGCTCCGGGTGCACACCGCGCCCCCGGCAGGACTTCGACCCGGACCACTACCGCGTGATCCTCTTCGACCAGCGCAACTGCGGCCGTTCCACCCCGCACGCGAGCGACCCGGCCACCGACCTGCGGCACAACACGACGGACCACCTGATCGCCGACATGGAGCGGCTGCGCGTCCACCTCGGCATCGACAAGTGGCTGCTGTACGGGTGGTCCTGGGGCTCCACACTGATCCTCGCGTACGCCGAACGGCACCCGGAGCGGGTCAGCGAGATCGTGATCCCGGCCGTCACCACGACCCGCCGCTCCGAGATCGACTGGCTGTACCGGGGCGCCGGGCACTTCTTCCCCGAAGCCTGGGACGTGTTCCGGGCCGGGGTGCCGGAGGCGGCGAGCGACGCGACCCCGGACGTGCTCGCCGCCTACGCCCGGCGGACGGAGAGCCCCGACCCGGAGGTACGGGCACGGGCCACGGCCGACTGGTGTGCCTGGGAGGACGCGGTGCTCTCCACGGAGGCGTACACCGGACCGCCCCCGTACAGCGGCCGCCCCGGCAGGGCGCAGCTGGCCCTGGTCCGGATCTGCGCGCACTACTTCTCCCGCGGCGGCTGGCTGGAGGAGGGGCAACTCATCCGGGACGCGGGGCGGTTGGCGGGCATTCCGGGCGTGCTGGTGCACGGGCGCCTGGACATGGGCGGTCCGCTGACCACCGCGTGGGAGCTGGCCAAGGCGTGGCCGGACGCGGAACTGACGGTGATCGAGGACGCGGGGCATCTGGGCGGGGCGGCGACGAGCCGGGCGGTGCGGGCGGCGCTGGACCGGTTCGCCGGGGCGTAGCGGCCGCGGGGGCCGGGAGGGGAGGCCGTATACACCCGCACCGCATCCGGGACTCGGAAGGGCTCGGCGTCACCACCAACCCGGTCGCCTTCATGGCTGCCCGGGGTGTGGACCTGGGCGGCGGCCGGCCCAGGATCGATCCCGGCGCGAGCGGAAGGACGGTCGTCGTCATTCCGTACCTGATGACGCGGCGCGGCTACGGCCTGGTCGCCGACGGGCAGTACGGCTCGGTCTCGTCCGATGCCGTCAAGCGCTTCCAGAAGGCCAAGGGCCTGGTGGCCGACGGCCAGGTGGGCCCGGTGACCTGGCAGGCACTGGTCGGCTGACGCGCGCCGGTGGGGGACCACCCTGCGGCCCCCCACCGTTCGGTACGGAGTTCCGCTGGGCCGCGTACCGTCTGTCGGGTCATCATGTACGGGGCAGACAACGCACGTTGAGCGGGGGGCGACCGATGCGTGGTGAGATTCTCGACGGACGGTACCGGCTGACGGAACCGGTGGGTTCCGGCGGAATGGGCCGGGTCTGGCTGGCCGAGGACGAACGCATCGGGCGGAAGGTCGCGGTCAAGGTCCTCTCCCGTATCGACGAGGACACCTCGGCGAGCCGCTTCGCCCGTGAGGCCCGGGTCGTCGGCGGGTTATCGAGCCCGCACATCGTCACCCTGCACGACTTCGGCGAGGCGCAGGTGGCGGGGGAACGCGTGCTCTACCTCGTCATGGAGCACCTCCAGGGGCGGGATCTCGGGTCGGTGATGGCGAGCCGCAAACCGGAACTCCCCTCGCCCGACGAGGTGATGGGCTGGGCCGTCGAGATCTGCGCGGGGCTGGAGACGGCGCACCGGGCGGGCATCGTGCACCGCGACATCAAGCCGGCCAACATCCTGCTCACCGCCTCCGGCACCATCAAGATCCTGGACTTCGGGATCGCCCGGATGCTGTCGACGGCCGCCGCGATGACCCGGACCGATCTGACCGCCGCCGGCTTCGTGATCGGCACCCCGCTGTACATGTCGCCGGAGCAGATCAAGGCGCCCGACGTCCTGGACAGCCGCAGCGATCTGTACTCCCTCGGCTGTCTGCTCCACACGCTGCTCACGGGCGAGCCGCCGTTCACCGGTGCCGGCACGGCCGTCCTGGCGCAGCACCTGGGCGACATCCCCGAACCGCCGAGCGCCCGGCGTACGGAGCTTGCGGGCTTCGGCGAACTCGACGCGATCGTCCTGCGGTTGCTGGCCAAGGAGCCGGGCGACCGTCCCGGGGGTGCGGCGGAGACCGCCGCGCTGTTGCGGGCCGCGCTGGCGGCCGGGCTGTCCCCCGCCGGGCCCGTCCCCACCGCCCTGGGCTCGGTCCCGCACTCCGCGACGCCGGTCCCGGTCGAGCCCGCCCCTCCGGTCCCCCGGCCCACGGTCCCGCCCACGATCCCCTTCCCGCAGCCGGCGCACGGGCCGACGCCCCAGCCCCAGCCCCAGCCCCAGCCGATGCCGGCGTACCCCTTCCCGCTGCCCAACAGCCCGCAGCCCGGCAGCGGGCCCCCTCGTCTGCGCATAGCCGGACGGGGGGCGCGCAGCGGGGAGGTCTCCACCCGGACCGTGGCCGCCACCTGGCTCGCCGGGATGGGTACGGCGCTGGTCACGGCTCTCCTGGTGGCGCTCTGCACACCGGCCGGTCCGGAAGGGGCGCTCGCCGGCGCCGGCCTCGGCTGCATGCTGGGCATGGCGGGAGCCCAGGGGTTCACCAACATGTTCGACCCGCAGGACAAGTCGCTCTTCAACCGGATCGTCTCCGCGCTCCTGCTCTCCCTCCCCCTCGGGGTGGGCGCTGCGGCCATCAACAGCGCGGCCACGGACGAGGTCTCGGGGCGCTTCATCGTGATCGCGTTCGCGGCCTGCCTCGCCGCGCTGACGGTGGGCGTGCTGATCGCGGACCAGCTCATCGCCCGGCTCCGCCTCTCGCCGCGCGCGGCGCTGATCCTGTCCATGAGCGGCTGGATCAACGGCTTCACCGCCTGGGCGGTACTCGCCTACCGCACCCCGCTCCAGTCGATCGGCGCGCTGCCGGTCGCCTTCGCTGTCTGGCTCCTCACCGCCGCACTGCTGGGGCAGATCCTGGCCCCCGCCCGCCGCCGGACGGGGTGAGCCGGCGTCCTGCCACGGAAATCCGCCCTTGCTTCGAGCGGACTCCAAGGCGTTGGCTTGTCCTCATGAAGTACACGCAGCTCGGACGCACCGGACTCAAGGTCAGCCGCCTCGTCCTGGGGACGATGAACTTCGGCCCCCAGACCAACGAGAGCGACAGCCACACACTCATGGACGCCGCCCTGGACGCGGGCGTCAATTTCTTCGACACCGCGAACGTCTACGGGTGGGGCGAGAACAAGGGCCGCACCGAGGAGATCCTCGGCACCTGGTTCGCGCAGGGCGGCGACCGCCGCGACAAGGTCGTGCTCGCCACCAAGGTCTACGGCAACATGGGCGCCGACGGCGAGGCGTGGCCCAACCACGACAAGCTGTCCGCCCTCAACATCCGCCGGGCCGTCGACGCCAGCCTGAAGCGGCTGCAGACGGACCACATCGACCTGTACCAGTTCCACCACGTCGACCGGTCCACCCCGATCGACGAGATCTGGCAGGCCATCGACGTACTGATCCAGCAGGGCAAGATCCTCTACGCGGGCTCGTCCAACTTCTCCGGCTACAAGATCGCCCAGGCCAACGAGCGGGCCCGGCAGCGGGGCAGCTACGGGCTGGTCAGCGAGCAGTGCATCTACAACCTGATGGAGCGCGGGGCCGAGATGGAGGTCATCCCGGCCGCCCAGGAGTACGGCCTCGGCGTCATCCCCTGGTCCCCGCTGCACGGCGGGCTGCTCGGCGGCGCGATCCGCAAGGAGCGCGAGGGCAGCGGCGCCCGGTCCGTCACGGGCCGCTCCGCGGAGGCGCTGGCCGACCCGAAGGTGCGGGAGCGGGTCCAGGCGTACGAGGACCTGCTGGACAAGCACGGCCTTGAGCCCGGCGAGGTGGGCCTGGCCTGGCTGCTGACCCGGCCCGGCGTCACCGGCCCGATCTCGGGTCCGCGGACGCGGGAACAGCTCGACTCCGCGCTGCGCGCGGTGGAGCTGGAGCTCTCGGACGAGGTGCTGGGCGCGCTGGACGAGATCTTCCCCGGTCCGGGCCCGTCGCCGGAGAACTTCGCCTGGTAGGCCGGTCCGGGTGCGGCCGTCCTCGGCGCGGGCTCAGCTCCCGAGGGCGGCCGCCGCTGCCACGACGACGAACATCAGCACGAGCACGGCCGCCATAACGCGGTTTCTTGTCTTCGGGTCCACCCGACGAGCGTAACCGTCCCGGTCACCGTCCCAGCGGCCAGGCCCGCACCACTTCGTACCTGGGCTGCTCCCCGGGCACCCCGTCCACCGGCAGATTGCTGCGTACGAGGCTGAGCTCACCGGCCTCCCAGTGCAGCCCCTCGAAGCCCTCCAGCGCCGTGGTGAACGGGGTCAGGTCCGCCGGGACACGGCTGCGGGCGAGGGTCAGGTGCGGGGTGTAGCGGCGGTGCTCCTCCATCGCGATCCCGGCCCGCCGGGCGGCGGCATGGGTGCGCTCGGAGAGCAGCCGCAGGGTGTCGAGCGCGCCCGCGGCCCCCGCCCACAGCGCCCGCCCGTCGAAACGGCCGCTGCCATGGACGCGCATCCCGAAATCCTCGGTCCGGTGCGCGGCCCGCTCCATCCGGCTGTACAGGTCCGGCAGCAGGTCCTCGTCGACCTCCCCGAGGAAGGCCAGCGTGTAGTGCCAGCCCGGGGTCCCGGTCCAGCGCAGGGTGTCGGCGCCGGGCAGGGAGCGCAGCGGGACCACGGCACGGCGCAGCTCCTCGACCGCGGGGGCCGGTGGCAGGACGGCGGCGAAGAGTCTCATGCGGCGAGTCTGGCAGCCCCCGGCGCGTCCTGGTCTCCGTGCGTATCGTTGTACTACGCGGCTGCCCGCGCCCGTGCGGCAGCGGGGAGGAGCGGGCACGATGACCGTCGTGGACACCGACAGGATCGAGATGCCCGACACCAGCGACGAGCGCACTCTGGACATGATGTTCGAGTGGCTTGAGCCCACCCCCGAGGGATTCAAGGTAGAGATCGTCGAGGGGAACATCTACACGTCGCCGCAGCGGCGCACGCACTGGCAGATCATTCTCGACCTCGTCGAGCAGTTGCGTGCCCGGTATCCCCGGGAACAGCTGATGTCCGACGTACGCATCGACTTTCCCGGGCGTCTCAACGGCTTCGCCTCCGACGTCGTCGCTCTGGCAGAGGGCGCCGAGCTGGACGCCAACGGCCACTGCCGCTACCAGGACATCGAGTTCGTGGCCGAGGTGATCTCCAAACAGACCGCGGCCAACGACTACGGCTCGAAGCTGGCCACGTACGCCACCGCAGGCGTCCCGGTGTACGTCATCGTCGACCCGTACACCGGCAAGTGGCACCTCCACACGCTGCCGAAGGACGACGAGTTCCGAGGCCTGCTGAGCTTCGACTTCGGCACACCGATCGACCTCACCGCGACCGTCGTCGGCCTGACGCTGGAGACCGGCGGCTTCCCCCGCGACTGACGCCCCGCCCCACAACGCCCCACGACGCGATACGGCCCCGTACCGGAGAAACCCGGTCGGGGCCGTATCGCATCCGTGTCTGCGGCTCTCAGGCCGCCGTCGCCAGCTGCTCGCGCGGGACGAACCGCACGTGCGGGCGGCCCGGTCGCAGGTCGACCTTGAGGCGCAGGCCGCCGACGCGGGCCAGCATGAAGCCGACTGCGAGTGCGGCCACCAGGGAGAAGGCGCCGCCGACCGCCATGCCGGTCCGGACGCCGTACGCGTCGCTGATCCAGCCGACGATCGGGGCGCCCACCGGCGTACCTCCGGCGAAGACCATCATGTAGAGGCTCATCACCCGGCCGCGCATGGCCGGGTCGGCCGCCATCTGGACGCTGGTGTTCGCGCTGATGTTGGTCGTCAGTCCGATCATGCCGATCGGGACCAGCAGGATCGCGAAGAGCCAGACGGACGGGGCCATGGAGGCGATGATCTCCAGCAGGCCGAACGCCGTACCGGCGGCCACCAGCATCCGCAGCCGCGAGGAGCGGCGGCGGGCGGCGAGGAGTGCTCCGACGAGGGAGCCGGCCGCCATGAGGATGTTGAAGAACGAGTACATCCCGGCGCCGCCGTGGAAGATCTCGTCCGCGAAGGCCGTCAGCCAGATCGGGAAGTTGAAGCCGAACGTGCCGACGAAGCCGACGAGGACGATCGGCCAGATCAGCTCGGGGCGTCCGGAGACGTAACGCAGCCCCTCGCGGAGCTGTCCCTTGGCGCGTGGGATGACGACGGCCTTGTGCAGTTCGCTCGTACGCATCATCAGCAGGCCGACGAGGGGGGCGACGAACGACAGGCCGTTGAACATGAAGGCCCAGCCGCTGCCGACCGTGGTGATCAGCACACCCGCGACGGCGGGACCGATGAGCCGGGCGGACTGGAAGTTCGCCGAGTTCAGGCTGACCGCGTTCCGCAGCTGGGCGGGGCCGACCATCTCGGAGACGAACGCCTGGCGGGCCGGGTTGTCCACGACCGTGACCATGCCGAGCAGGAAGGCGATCAGGTAGACGTGCCACACCTGGACCACACCGGAGAGCGTGAGCACGGCGAGCGCGATCCCGCACAGGCCGAGTGCCGCCTGGCTGAAGAGGAGGAGCTTGCGCTTCGGGAGCCGGTCGGCGATGACGCCGCCGTACAGACCGAAGAGCAGCATCGGGAGGAACTGGAGTGCCGTGGTGATACCGACGGCGGTGGCGGACCCGGTGAGGCTCAGGACGAGCCAGTCCTGCGTGATGCGGGACATCCAGGTACCGGTGTTGGAGATCACGGCGCCGGTTGCGAACAGGCGGTAGTTGCGGATCTTCAGCGACGAGAAGGTCCCGCCGGGCTTGCTCTCGTGGGTGGAAGTCGGTGCGGGGGCGGAGTCTGCTCCGGATCCCGTACTCAAAAGGGTTCGCCTCCTCGGGCGTGGACATTGCGCTGACTGACGGGGATGCGGCGGTGGGGGCGGTGCGCCGGTTCTGTCCGGCGCGGCCCGCTCCGCTACAGGTGGGCGAGCTTCTCCAGCACGGGCGCCGCGTTGCGCAGCGTCTCCCACTCGTCCTCGTCCAGGCCTTCGGCGAGGGTGGTCAGCCAGGCGTTCCGCTTGGAGCGGCTCTCGGCGAGCATGGCTTCGGCCTGCTCGGTCTGGCTGACCATCTTCTGACGACGGTCATCGGGGTGCGGTTCCAGTCTGACCAGTCCCTTGGCTTCCAGCAGCGCGACGATGCGGGTCATCGACGGCGGCTGCACATGCTCCTTGCGGGCCAGCTCACCGGGGGTGGCCGAGCCGCAACGCGCGAGTGTGCCGAGCACCGACATCTCGGTGGGGCTCAGCGACTCGTCGACGCGCTGGTGCTTGAGGCGCCGGCCGAGCAGCATGACGGCGGAACGAAGGGAGCTCACGGCGGCGGCACTGTCGCTGTCGTGGATCAGGTCAGGCATGTTTGTTAGCGTAACTCATTACCTACCCTAAAGACCACTCGGTGGTACACGCGCGAGAGCCGAATCACCAATCGATCACCCAAACGAGTGAGTCCGCTCCGGAAAGTCACGCGCGTCGGGCCCCGGGGACGTAACCCTGCATGCCATGGGATCGACAGTGCTCAGCCTGCGGATAGACGGTGAGCTGCTCGACCGGCTCAAGCAGCACGCCGCCAAACGCGGAATGAGCGTCCAGGACTATGTGGTCCGGACGCTCATTCGCGACGACTTCGACGAACGCTTTCAGGCGGCCGTCGACGAGACGGAGAAGTTCTACGGGGCGGAGGGGGTCGCGGCCGAGGAGGTCACCTGACGGAGACCTCCGGGCCGCGAGCCCGCTCCCGCATCCCCTTCGGGATCACGTGAGGCCGAGCGCCGGCATCGCGTAGTAGAAGACGAAGACCGCCGACACCACATACATGGCCACCGGCACCTCACGACCGCGCCCGGCGGCCAGCCGCAGCACACAGAACGTGATGAAGCCGATCCCGATGCCGTTGGTGATCGAGTACGTGAACGGCATCATCACCATGGCCAGGAAGGCCGGGATCGCGAGCGTGTAGTCGCTCCAGTCGATGTCCCGTACCGAGCCCGCGATGATCAGGAAGCCGACCGCCAGCAGCGCCGGAGTGGCCGCCTGCGAGGGGACCATGGTCGCCAGCGGTGTGAGGAACAGCGCCGCCGTGAACAGCAGACCCGTCACGATGCTCGCGAAGCCGGTGCGGGCCCCCTCGCCGACACCCGCGGTGGACTCCACGAAGCAGGTGCCCGCCGAGGCGGAGCTCGCACCGCCTGCGGCGACCGCGATGCCGTCGACGAACAGCACCTTGTTGATGCCCGGGAAGTTGCCGTCCTTGTCGGTCAGCTTCGCCTCGTCGCCGACGCCGAGGATGGTGCCCATCGCGTCGAAGAAGCAGGACAGCAGCACGGTGAAGACGAACAGGATGCCGGTGAGGACACCGACCTTGTCGAAGCCGCCGAACAGGCTGACATCGCCGATCAGCCCGAAGTCGGGCGAGGCGACCGGATTGCCCGGCCACTCGGGCACGGTCAGGCCCCAGGCCTCGCCCGGCAGGTCGGCGACCGCGTCGATGATCAGCGCGACGACCGTCATCGCCACGATGGAGATCAGGATCGCGCCCGGCACCTTGCGGACGATCAGCGCGAGGGTCAGCAGCGCGCCGAGGATGAAGACCAGGACCGGCCAGCCGTTGAGGTGACCGTCGTTGCCCAGCTGGAGCGGCACAGTGGTGTGCGCGAGGTCCGGGATACGGGAGACGAAGCCCGAGTCGACCAGACCGATGAGCAGGATGAACAGACCGATGCCGATCGCGATGCCCTTGCGGAGCGAGGTCGGTACGGCGTTCATCACGCGTTCCCGCAGCCCGGTCGCGACGAGCAGCATGACCACGATGCCCGCGAGGACGACCATGCCCATCGCGTCGGGCCAGCTCATCCGGGGGGCGAGCTGGAGGGCCACGACGGTGTTGACGCCGAGGCCCGCGGCCAGCGCGATCGGCACGTTGCCGATGACGCCCATGAGCAGGGTGGAGAACGCCGCGGTCAGCACCGTCGCGGTGACCAGCTGGCCACTGTCGAGCTGGTGGCCGTACATGTCCTTCGCGCTGCCCAGGATGATCGGGTTCAGCACGATGATGTACGCCATCGCGAAGAACGTGGCGAAGCCACCGCGGATCTCACGCGCGACCGACGACCCCCGCTCGGAGATCTTGAAGAAACCGTCCAGGCCGCCGGTGGGCGACGGGGGCGGGGTGGAGTCGACCGGAGCGGTGGCCGAGGGGGACATGTATGACCTCAGTCGTACGTAGAGGGGGTAAAAAATGGTCAGCTTTGGACTTTCATACGAATAATTCGAGACAGCCGTAAGCAGATTCAGTATGAATACATAAGGCGAAGATCGCTATCTCCGCGCGTAGACCCTTGCGCCGACTGGCCCGACGGCCTTTGTACGTACGCCGCCTACACTGAGCTCATGGCGAAGTGGACACCGAAGCACGAGGCACCCGAGCCCCTGGAGGGGCCCGTCGTCGCGACCATCACCGGCGGCACGATCCTCTGGTTCGTCCTCTTCCTGGTCCAGCTCCCCTTCTACGGCTGGTTCGACGACCACGGACACCTGTGGTGGATCTGGACCTGTCTGGCCGGTGCCGGGCTCGGACTGATCGGTATCTGGTACGTGCGGGGCCGCGACGCGGCACTCAAGCGGGCCGCCGCGGCAGGCGACGAGGCCGGGGACACCCCGGGCGCCACCGCCTGAGAGCGGACAATCCCGCCGGGCCCGTACTACCACGGGACCATCCCCCTCCTCCCCTGGTCCGATCTTCCGACCCCCGATGGGTAAACCGGACGTTCCGCCCGTACCGTCGGAACCATGACTCAGCGGGCACCCGAACCTTCAGGGGACGAGCCGGACGGCTCGTCCGGCCCTCCCGGCACCGACCGGCCGGTGATGATCGACGCCGGTTCCGAGCTCGACCCGGTCCACCCGGTCGGGCTGCCCGCCGCCGGACGCGGGCTCACCGCCGCCGAGGTCGCCGAGCGGATCGCCCGCGGCGAGGTCAACGACGTACCCGTGCGCTCCTCCCGGTCCGTGACCGAGATCGTCCGCGCCAACGTCTTCACCCGGTTCAACCTGATCATCGGCGTGCTCTGGGTGATCATGCTGTTCGTCGCGCCGATCCAGGACAGCCTCTTCGGCTTCGTGATCATCGCCAACACCGGCATCGGCATCGTGCAGGAGTGGCGGGCCAAGAAGACCCTGGACAGCCTCGCGGTCATCGGCGAGGCGAAACCCACGGTCCGCCGGGACGGGATCGCCGCCGAGATCTCCACCTCCGAGATCGTCCTCGGCGACCTCGTCGAGCTCGGCCCCGGCGACAAGGTCGTCGTGGACGGCACCGTCGCCGAGGCCGACAGCCTGGAGATCGACGAGTCACTGCTCACCGGCGAGGCCGACCCGGTGATCAAGCGGGCCGGTGACCCCGTCATGTCCGGCAGCTTCGTCGTCGCCGGCGGCGGGGCCTTCGCCGCCACCAAGGTCGGCCGCGAGGCCTATGCCGCACAGCTCGCCGAGGAGGCCTCCCGCTTCACGCTCGTCCAGTCCGAGCTGCGCAGCGGCATCTCGACCATCCTCAAGTACGTCACCTGGATGATGATCCCGACCGCGATCGGCCTGATCATCAGCCAGCTCGTCGTCAAGGACAACAACTTCAAGGAATCGGTCGCCCGGACCGTCGGCGGCATCGTCCCGATGATCCCCGAGGGCCTGGTCCTGCTCACGTCGGTCGCCTTCGCGATCGGTGTCGTACGACTGGGGCGCAAGCAGTGCCTCGTCCAGGAGCTCCCCGCCATCGAGGGCCTGGCCCGGGTCGACGTCGTCTGCCTGGACAAGACCGGCACCCTCACCGAGGGCGGCATGGACGTCGCCGAGGTCCGCGCGCTGAACGGGACCGACGAGCCGTACCTGCACCGCGTGCTGGGCGCCCTCGGCGCCTCCGACCCGCGCCCCAACGCCAGCCTCCAGGCCATCATCGACGCCTACCCGGTCCCCGCCGGGCAGGGCTGGCGCGTCACCCAGGCCCTGCCGTTCTCCTCGGCCCGCAAGTACAGCGGCGCCGAGTTCGACGAGGGCGGCGGGCGCGAGTCGGCCTGGCTGCTCGGCGCCCCCGACGTACTGCTGCCCGAGGCCGACCCGGCGCTCACCGAGATCGAGCAGCTCAACGAGCAGGGTCTGCGGGTGCTGCTGCTGGCCCGGGTGCGGGGCGAGCTGGATGCCCCGGACATCGCCGCCGGGGCCGCGCCGAGCGCGCTGATCGTCCTGGAACAGCGGCTGCGGCCCGACGCCGGGGAGACCCTCGCCTACTTCGCCGACCAGCGGGTCGCCACGAAGGTGATCTCCGGCGACAACGCCGTCTCGGTCGGAGCCGTCGCCGCGAAGCTCGGGCTGCCGGGCGCCGAGCACACCATGGACGCGCGCAAGCTGCCCACCGACCCCGACGCGATGGCCACCGCCATGGAGGAGAACACGGTCTTCGGGCGCGTCACCCCGCAGCAGAAGCGGGACATGGTCGCCGCCCTCCAGTCCCGCGGCCACACCGTCGCGATGACGGGCGACGGCGTCAACGACGTCCTCGCCCTCAAGGACGCCGACATCGGCGTCTCGATGGGCTCGGGCTCGGAGGCGACCCGGGCGGTCGCCCAGATCGTGCTGCTGAACAACAGCTTCGCGACCCTGCCGTCCGTCGTCGCCGAGGGCCGCCGGGTCATCGGCAACATCACCCGGGTCGCCACCCTGTTCCTGACGAAGACCGTCTACTCGGTGCTGCTGGCCGTCCTGGTCGTCTGCTTCCAGGTGGAGTACCCGTTCCTGCCCCGCCACCTGACCCTGCTGTCGACGCTGACGATCGGCGTCCCGGCGTTCTTCCTCGCCCTGGCCCCCAACAAGGAGCGGGCCCATCCGCACTTCGTGCGCCGCGTCATGCGGTACGCGATCCCGTCGGGCACCATCGCGGCCGCCGCCACCTTCACGATGTACCTGATCGCCCGGAGCCACTACTCCGGTACGGGTGCGCTGGACGCGGAGACGAGCGCGGCGACGCTCACGCTGTTCCTGGTCTCGATGTGGGTCCTGGCGATCATCGCCCGCCCCTACACGTGGTGGCGGATCTGTCTGGTGGCGGCGATGGGCCTGGCGTTCCTGATCGTGCTCGTGGTGCCGTGGCTCCAGGACTTCTTCGCCCTGAAGCTGGTGGGGACGACGATGCCGTGGACGGCGGTGGGCATCGCCGTGGTGGCCTCGGTCGCCCTGGAGTACACCTGGCGCCTGGTGGGCCGCCGCTTCCCGGTGTAGGGAGAGCGCCGGCCCACCGCGCGAGGGTTACTGCACGTCGACGAAGTCACCCGTGGAGTTGACGGCCGGAGTGGAGGCCGTACCGGCGAAGCTGTAGCGCCAGTAGCCGTCGACCGAGGCCGTGACCGTGGCCTTCAGGGTGCCGATGCTGCTCGTCTTGGCGGTCTTCACCGTCGTCCAGGCCGTGCCGCCCTTCTTGAGGAACTGCAGCTTGACCGGCTGGTTGGTGTAGCCGTGGTACTTGAAGTCGTCCCAGTTGGCGCGCGCCAGCTTGCCGGTGACCGTGATGGTCTTGCCCTTCTTCACCGGCTCGGGGGCGGCGTTGACGGTCTGCGAAGCCGCCCGCTGGAACTTGAAGGTGCCCGCCTTGTCCTTCCAGTTGTAGTCGCCGTCCTTGGCGTCCACCCACGCGTTGACGTACCAGGTACCGGCGACGTCATTGGAGTACGGCAGGTCGACCTTGGGGTCGACGGTGAACGACGCGGTGCAGGTGCTCCCGGAGCACTTGGTGCTGTCCGGCGACAGGTAGCCGAACGCCGGGCCCTCCAGGTCGATGTCGATGCCCTTGATGCCCGAGTTGTCCTTGGCGGTCACCGAGACCGTGAACTTCTTGACGAGGCTGGTGCCGACCACCACGTTCTTGCCACCGTTGACCGACACCTTGGTGATGGTGGTGTCGCCGTAGGAGCCGTTGGCCTGGGCGGCCGGCACGGCGAGGGCCAGCAGGCCCAGAGCGCCGACGGCAACGGTCGCGGAGGTACGCATGCGCATGTGTTTCCCCGTGGGAAAGGGCCCCTGGTGCGCCAGCGCACCGGTGGGGCCGATCGGTCTGTTGAGTCCGTTGACTCAACAGACCAGACAGGCAACGCATGTGAAGGGTTGTACGGGAATCTGAAGATTCCGCGAAGATCACGTTTTGGTGAACTCCGTCACCTCAGTCGAACCAGCGGTCCCGGGCCAGTTCCTCCGTACGGGACGGGTCCTCCAGCAGGGCCGCGACCTCGAAGCGACGCGGCCACTGGCCCGCCGCCCACGCCAGGCCCGCCGCGACACCCTCCAGGGTCGAGGCGTGCACGACACCGTCCGGGGTGCGTCGCCAGTCCAGCTCGACGCCGCCCGCCCGGAGTTCACCGTGCTCGATGTACGTGTCCGGGGTCCCCGGGCCGAGCAGGATGCGGACCGGGTCCGGGACCTGGTGCTCCTCGCCCTCGGACGTCACCTCCGCCTCGACGCTCTCGCCGAGCCGCCGCACCTGGAACAGCTCGGCCAGCTCCGCCGCGCTGGCCGGGGCGACGGGCAGAAGCGCCACTCCCCCGGTCAGCGGCAGCAGGTCCGGGGCGTCCGCGATCATCGCGTCCGCCGCGTCGACGACCCTCACCTCGCCGTCGACGACGGCCCGCAGCTCGTCCGGCAGCGTCACCTGCTCCGGGTCGAGCTCGGCCAGCGCCGTGTACAGGGAGTGCAGTTGTACGGGACCGACCGGGCGGTCCTCGTCCGCGAGCCGGCCGAGGAGTTCGGCCGCACCGCCGGGCTCGTCCAGCAGGGCGGCGACCGAGGTCCGCACGCCGAGGGCGCGCAGCACCTGAGCGTCGTCGAAGCCGGTCGCGTCGGCGGAGTCGTACAGGCCCGCCAGCCGGGGGTCACCGCCGTGGGAGCGCAATCCGGCAGGGCGGCGGCCGCCGAGCACCGGGTGGTCGCGCAGCCACCAGGCGGTGTACGGGCGTACGGACTGCGTGGTGCCGTCCGGGAGCAGCACGCGCACCGGCTGGGTCAGGGCGTCCCGCAGCGGCGGCCTGGCGAGGATCGCGAGCGCCTGGGGCCAGGCGTCGTCGTCGACGAGATCGAGGTCGCGGACGGCGACGATCTCGGTCGCGACCGGCGGTACGGGAGTGTCCGGGAGCTGGTCGAGGATGTCCTCGCACCACACGTCGACGGCGTCCAGGAGCCCGGCGTCGTCGGGTTCGGCGAAGTCGCTGTCCCGGGGCTCCAGTTCGTCCGGGTCCAGGACCACGTCGGTGGCCCGGACGAGCGCGAACGTGGCGAGCACCCCGCAGGCGGTGAGGGGCTGTTCGCCCCAGCGGCCGGCCAGTTCCGCGTCGCAGAAGGCCAGTTCGCCCTCGCGCATGACGGCGGCGAACGGACTGCCGGGCAGCACCAGTTCCCCGGCCGGTGCGAGTTCGCCGTCCTCGTCGGGCACGGCTAGCGCCCCGAGCCACGGCTCGTCGCCCGGGGCCAGATCGGCGTCCCGGACCAGGGTGAGGACGGTGTCCACGAGCTCGTCGCCGTCCAGCGCGTCCTCGTCCCAGATCTCGCCCGCGTCCAGCGAACCGGCGACGGCGGCCCGCACCTGCGGGGTCGTCAGCACGGCGCGCGGCGTGGCGGGCAGGGCGCCCAGCTTCTCCAGGAGCGGGTGCGCGGCGTCCGGATGCGCGACCTTCAGCCCGAGCCGGCCGAGCCGGTCCAGGACCGGGCCGGTCAGCGCGTCGGGCAGCGGGAGCAGGACCTGGCGGGGGCCGATCGTCGTACGCGGGACGGCCGGGGTCTCGGGGTCCGCACCCTGGGACACCGCACCGGCGAGCGGCACCGGAAGCCCGGAGAGCCGGTCCGGATCGACACCGGCCAGGCTGTCGTACAGCCGCCGCCACCAGCCGGGGTCGCGCTCCAGGCCCGCGAGCCGGTCGATCGCCTCGGTCAGCGGTACGCGGGCGACGCCGAGCGTGCGCAGTTCGACGCGGCGCTCAAGTCCGGCGGGCAGCAGACAGGGCAGCACCTCGGCCAGCACGGCGACCGTCTCGGCGCCCACGCCCTCCAGCACCTCGGCCTCGATGGGCCGCAGCGCGGTGGTGGCCTTGCGGGCGCTCTCCGTCCCCGCGTCCCAGTTGTCCCACCGGTCGGGTTCGGCGGCGGGGTCGCGGGGTGCGGCCGGTTCCAGGAACGCGACGCGCGGCAGCCGCTCCAGGATCGCGCCCCGCAGTGCGCCGTCCACCTCGCCCGTGCCGAGCGGTCCGGGCACGAGCCCGATCGTGGCGACGGACACCGGCTGCCAGTCGGCGAGCAGTTCCGCGTACGCGTCGGCCGCGCGCTGCACCAGGAAGTCGGTGAGCGGGCCGGGCGCGGGGTGCCGGCGGGTGGTGTCCAGCGGCAGCGAGGCGATGAGCAGCGCCGGGATGCCGAGGGGTTCGTCGGTGGGCGTCGGGGCGTGCACGACGGGGGCGGTACGGGGGCTGAGCGGGGCGCCCTCCGCGTCCACGGGGACGGCCCAGGTCACCGACCAGTGCGGGCGCAGCCGTTCCTCCAGCGGGCGGTCGGCGAGCAGGGCGGGCTCGACGGGGCCGTGGCGAGTGACGGTGCGCCAGCGGTTCGTGCCGTGCGCGGAGTCCTCGACGTGGGTGTACGGGCCCTGCTGCGAGCGCCGCAACGTCCTTACGGTGTCCGGGGTTTCGACGACGATCTCGTCCAGGCCGGTGAGCGTGAGCAGCAGCGCGTCGTCCACGGCGGCGAGCAGCCGGCCCACCAGGTCCTCGGCGACACCGTCGCGCAGGGGCAGGACGACGACGGTGTCGTAGCCGTCGGGGGCGGTGCCCTCGGCGGGCAGCGGGAGGCGCAGCACGGGGACGTGTCCGTCGCGGCGGCGGAGCTCGTCGCCGAGGCCGGGGCTGCCGACGGCCGCCTCGCGGGCGAGGTCCCGTGCCTCGGCGAGGGACCAGCGCACGCCTCCGTGCCGGCCGACGACGGCCGGCTCGTCGCTCACCGCGAGCACGGCGGCGAACCCGACGCCGAACCTGCCGACGGCCCCGTCGTGGCCCTCGCGCTTGGCGGAGGCCCGCAGGGTGGACAGCGACTCCACGCCGGTGGCGTCCAGGGGTGCGCCGGTGTTCGCGGCGGCGAGGACCGCCGGGGCGGTCGCGGTCGCGGGATGCAGGGTCAGCCGGAGGCGGCCGGGCACGTGGGCGCGGGCGGCGGCGTCGGCGGCGTTCTGGGCCAGCTCGACGACGAGGCGGTCGCGGTAGCCGCCGAGCGCGAGGTCCTCCTCGGCGTTGGCGTCCTCACGGAAGCGGGCCGGGCCCGCGCCCCAGGCGTCGAGCACGCCGCGTCGCAGCCGCGCGGTTCCGAATGGGTCGGCCCCCTCGGTCGCCATGATGCTCACGCTGTGACTCCCTCTTCCGGTGACGCCTGTGCGGCCAAGTGTGCGCCCCGAAGCTACCGGGTCCTCGCGAAGCCCGAGCTGTTGCAGCGTGTGGGCAGCCCGAAACCGGCCGCACCGCGCACCACGTCCTGGGTTCCGTCCTCAAACGCCGGACGGGCTGGGTGGGCTGACCGGTCACGGCAAGCAGATCGAACCGGACCCGCACAACCAGCCCGTCCGCCGCCCGAGGCGAACCGGCACAAACCAGCCCGTCCGCCACCCGAGGCGAACCCGCACAACCAGCCCGTCCGGCGCTTGAGGACGGAACCGGTGCACCGCGGCACACCCGCACAAACCAGCCCGTCCAGCGCTTGAGGCGAACCGGCACAAACCAGCCCGTCCGGCGTTTGAGGACGGAACCGGTGCGCCGCGGAACACCGGCACAAACCAGCCCGTCCGGCGTTTGAGGACGGAACCGGCCCGCCGGGGCAACCCGTGCCCCACGGGGAGCGGCCCCGCGGAGAACCGACCCCCGCGGCCGCCGCCTCAGGAGTGGCCGAGGTCCTCCGTCGGCCCATCCGTCTCCACCGGCACGGAGCCGGAATCCCGCGCCGGACGCAGCGGGTACTCGTCCACCTGCATCGTGTCCAGCGCATGCGGCGCCGGCTTCGGCGGCTTCGGCATCACCGCGGCCTCGGAGTGCCCACCGCAGCCGTACGACAGGGACACCACGTGCCCGTCCGCCGGACCGAACTCGTTCGCGCACACCCCGAAGGCCTGCTTCAGCGACCCCGTGAGCGGCACCAGGAAGGCGCACGACACGCAGGTGGCCGGGGCCGCCTGCGCCATGGGCGTCTTCGCGCCGAACTCCTCGTCCCAGCGGTCGGCCGCCGCATGGAGCCCGTACCGGGACAGCACCCGCGCACGCCGCATACCGAGCTCGTCCGCGACCGCCGCGATCGAACCGCGGCGCGGCGGCTCCGGGCGCGTCGTCAGTTCCGCGTCCTCGGACTCGACGAGATCGGCCAGCTCGCCCGAGACCGCGGCGACCGCGGAGTTCGGCGGCAGCTCGTCCTCGCCGGTGTAGCCCGGCTCCAGGCGCAGGTCGTCCGCCTCGGTGGGCAGCAGATCGCCCGGCCCCATGTCGCCCGGCCGCAGCCGCTCGCTCCACGGCACCCATTCCGGCGCAAGCAGCGCGTCGGTGCCCGGCAGCAGGACCGTCTCGTCCAGCGTGACGTTCTTCGCGCGGGAGGCCCTGGCGACCGTCACCGCCCAGCGCCAGCCCCGGTAAGCCGGGTCCTTGCACTCGAAGTAGTGCGTGACGACCCGGTCCCCCTCGGGGACCACCGCCACATGCTCACCCACAACCCCTGGCGCGGCCGCTTCCTCGGCCGCCGCGCGGGCGAGGTCTACGGCCTCGGCGCACAGACGGTCGGGAACGGGGGTACGGGCCGTACGGCTTCGCGTCGTCGCAGCACTCACAGGTCTCGCTTCTCTCCTACGCCAGTCTCACGAGCGCGCCAGCACATCCATCGATTTCGGCCATACGGTTGCGGGCGGAGCGGACCTGGGGGCCGCGTCGACGTCCACACCCGTTGTGCCTGCCTCGGGCGCACCTTCTGCAACCCATTCTGCGGGATCGCCGAGAGGCGCGCGGCCAAGAACAACCGCCGGTGGCGCGCTACGCACGCTACCCTCTCCGCCGCTCCCCGCCCACCTGCCCGTCCCAAACGACGCCGTATCCGACGCCGTGTCCCGTGTGAAGAGTGCACTCCGGCCATCCGGATCAACCTCGTCGCACCCCCTGCGACCTGCCCGATCACTGACCCGACGGGGCGGTTCGCACCGCGCCCCGCCCCGATCCCGGTTCGTGACGCCGGGGACTGGGGCACTATGACCAAGTGGCTTCTGCCCGGTCGCACGACGAATCCGGCCCGCTCCGCAGAACGGGCCGGTCGATCGGTCATGCCCTTCACACCCCGTTCACCGGAACCGCCCGAGGCATCCGGAAGGCGACACACGCCCATGGGGCCGGTGAGTCGGGCCTGGGCAAACTGATCGAGCTGCACGCGGTCAACGGCGCGGGCGACGTGATGATCACCATCGCGCTCGCGTCGACGGTGTTCTTCTCCGTACCGACGGACCAGGCCCGCGGCCGGGTCGCGCTGTACCTCGCCGTCACCATGGCGCCGTTCATCCTCCTCGCCCCGGTCATCGGCCCGCTCCTGGACCACCTGCCGCACGGCCGCCGCGCCGCCATGGCGGGCTCCATGCTGGCGCGGGCGTTGCTGGCGCTCACCATGTCCGGCGCGGTCGCCACCGGCGGCCTGGAGCTGTATCCGGCCGCCCTGGGCGTGCTGGTGTGCTCGAAGGCGTACGGAGTGGTGCGCAGCGCCGTCGTACCGCGTCTGCTGCCACCCCGCTTCTCGCTGGTGAAGGCAAATTCACGGGTCACCCTCGCCGGCCTCCTGGCGACCGGAGCCGCCGCGCCGATCGGGGCGGGGCTCCAGACCATCGGACCGCCGTGGCCGCTGTACGGCGCCTGCGCGATCTTCGTCGGCGGCGCCGTCCTCGCCTTCACGCTCCCACCCAAGGTGGACTCGGCGAAGGGTGAGCGGAAGGCGCATCTGGTGCCGCCGCACGGCGAGGGCGCCGACCGGCCCGAACCGCTCCGGAAGTCCGCCACGCCCAAGAACGGGAAGAAGCCGGCCAAGGAGAAGAAGGAGAAGAACGGCGAGAGGCGGCCGGGGCTGCGCTCGGTCGGCCCGTCCGTCCTGCACGGGCTCCAGGCCAACGCCTCGCACCGGGCGCTGTCCGGCTTCCTGATCTTCTTCCTGGCGTTCCTGCTGCGTGAGCACCCACTGGCCGGGCAGAGCGCCGCGATCTCGCTCGGCATCGTCGGGGTGGCGGCCGGGGTGGGCAACGCGCTGGGCACGGCGGTCGGCTCCTGGCTCAGGGCCCGCGGCCCCGAGATCATCATCGCCTCGGTGCTGGGCCTGGCCCTGGGCGTCGCCGTGCTGGCCGCCGTCTTCTTCAGCACGGTCATGGTCGCCGCGCTCGCGGCCATGGCGGGCTTCACCCAGGCCCTGTCGAAGCTGTCGCTGGACGCGATGATCCAGCGCGACGTGCCGGAGGAGGTGCGGACGTCCGCGTTCGCCCGCTCGGAGACGCTGCTCCAGATGGCGTGGGTGGCCGGCGGGGCGATCGGGATCGCCCTCCCCCTCAACGGAGTACTCGGCATGTCGGTCGCCGCCGGCATCCTCGCGCTCGGTGCCGCCACGTCCGTACGGGGGCTGCTGGGCGCCGCGCGGCGCGGCTCGCCGCACCCCCGCGTGGCGTGAGCCGGAGCGACCGATAGCCTTCGGCCCATGACCGTTGCGTTCTTCTCCGGTAAGGGCCGTCGAATCGGCGTCGCTCTTGGTGCCGTGTCCGCGGGACTCCTTGTCCTCTCCGCCTGCGACAAGCCGACGCCGCTCGCCACCGTGACGGTCGGCGACAACTCGGTGAGTGCCGAGGCGTCCTGCTACAACGACGGCAAGGCTCTCAAGCAATCCGAAATCGAGGGCTGCCTCAACAAGAAGGCGGAGAAGACCGTCAAGGTCTCGATGGAGGACCAGGTCCACTTCGGTGTCGACCCCGAGGTCGCGGACAACGGCTGGACCATCTTCATCAACGGCCAGCAGGCCGAGCAGGAGCCGAACAAGAAGACCTACCGCTCCATCGCGGGCAGCGCCTTCTTCTCCAGCCAGACCGGCGAGACCACGAACAGCACGGAGCTCAGCATCGTGGAGACCAAGGGCAAGGAGCTGCTGGGCATCTGGCACTTCAAGCTTGAGAAGACCAGCTGATCCCCTCCTGACCTCGGAGGACTCCTCCCGTGCGTGTGCTTGTCGTGACCGCTGTCCCGGTGGAACGGGACGCGGTCACGCGTGCGTCCGGGGCCGCTGACGAAGTCTCCGTGCACCGGGTGCCGGGCGCGGAGATCCATCGCGCGGGCCCCTTCGACGTCCTGGCGGGCGGCGCGGGGCCGGCGGCGGCAGCGGCCTCCGCCGCGTTCGCCCTGGCCGCGGACCGCTACGACCTGGTGATCTCGGCGGGCATCGGCGGCGGTTTCTCCGGTGTCGCCCCGGTCGGCTCGCTCGTCGTGGCCGGCCGGATCGGTGTGGCGGACCTGGGTGCCGAAACCTCTGCGGGCTTCGCGCCCGTCACCGAACTCGGCTTCGGCCGGGTCTGGCACTTCCCGCCCCGCTCGCTGGTGAAGGCGGTGGTCGCGGCGACCCGTGCGGCGACCGGCGACATCCTCACCGTCTCCACCGTGACCGGCAGCGCCGGGCGCGCCGCCGCCCTTCTCGCCGCACACCCCGGCGCCGTGGCCGAGGCCATGGAGGGCTTCGGGGTCGCGGAGGCGGCCGAGCGGCTCGGCGTGCCCGTCCTGGAGATCAGGGCCGTCTCGAACGCCGTCGGCCCGCGCGACCGCGACGCCTGGCGCATCGGCGACGCGCTGGCCGCGCTCACCGAAGCGTTCGGGAAGCTCACCCCCGTACTGGAAGGCTGGATCCACCATGACCGACACGACGCCTGACCCGCTGTCGACCCACGACCCACTGCGGATCGCCTTCTCGCCGTGCCCGAACGACACGTTCGTCTTCGACGCCTGGGCCCACGGACGGGTCCCCGACGCGCCCGCGCTCGATGTCACCTTCGCCGACATCGACATCACCAACGGCATGGCCGAACGCGGCGAACTGGACGTGCTCAAGGTGTCGTACGCGGTGCTGCCCTGGGTCCTTCAGGAGTACGCGCTGCTGCCGTGCGGCGGAGCGCTGGGCCGGGGCTGCGGGCCGCTCGTCCTCACGAAGGAGCCGGGCACGGACCTGACGGGCAAGACCGTCGCCGTGCCGAGCGAGCGCTCCACCGCGTATCTGCTGTTCCGCCTCTGGGCGGCCGAAGTGGTGCCGGGCGGGGTCGGCGAGATCGTCGTCATGCCGTTCGACGAGATCATGCCGGCGGTGCGGGACGGGAAGGTCGACGCCGGTCTCGTCATCCACGAGGCACGCTTCACGTACCAGAACTACGGCCTGCACAACCTGGCCGACATGGGACGGCACTGGGAGGACACGACCGGGCTGCCGATCCCGCTCGGCGCGATCATCGCCAAGCGCTCGCTGGGCGCGGACACGCTGAAGCGGCTCGCGGAGTCGGTGCGGGCGTCGGTCCGGATGGCGTGGGACGCCCCGGAGGCCTCGCGGCCGTACGTGCTGGAGCACGCGCAGGAGATGGACCCGTCCGTCGCCGACCAGCACATCGGTCTGTACGTGAACGAGTTCACCGCGGACCTCGGTGAGGACGGTTACGCGGCGATCCGCGGCCTGCTGACGCGCGCCGCGGCCGAGGGACTGGTTCCGCCCCTCGGCCCGGAGGCGCTGTCGTTCGTCTGAGCGCCCCGTGGGCCCGTGCCCCGCGTCCGGACGTGTGCGAAACAGGCCGAGTCGGCCTCCTGCTTCAGGTTGGGGTGGGCGAGCCTCCTGACCAGTTCGACCCGGTAGCAGGCCATCGTCTCCTTGAGGTCGCCGGGGCGGCCGTAGAGCGCGTGCGTGGAGAAGGTCACGACCGTGATCTCGCCGTCCCGGGAGAGCCTGACGGCTTTGACGGCCCCCTCGGCCGGCAGCGGAACGGCGGCGAGTCCCGCCTCGGTGAGCGGGCCGCCGCGAGACGCGTCGAAGAGGGCGTGGGCGTACTCCCCGGCACCGCGCTCCATGCCGTAGTGCATCTGCTTCTCGTCCTTGGTGCCGCGCGGCGGCGGGCTGGGCCGGGTGACCACCGCCACGACGAGGCCGAGGACCGTGACGGCCAGGGCGATCCCGCCGACGGTGGCGATGGTGCGGTAGGTCGCGGACTGGCGCGCCGGAAGGCGGCCGGCCGAGTGGGGCGGGCCTGATCTCATGGCGGTTCCTCCGTCTCCGGGGGTGACCTCCGCAGTGCGGAGGGCACCCCCGGAGCACAGGCGGCGGAGTCAGTAGTCATTCGCGCCGGATGCGGTCTTCAGTACCGCATCGTTCTTCTTCCGCTCCTCGTCGAGTGCGAGCTGGTTCTCCTCGATACGCCGCTTCTGGATCTTCTCCTCGGCACCGAACCAGACGTCCACCAGACGGGATGTCTTCTTGCAGCCGACATCGGCCACCGCCAGCGCCGTCTCCGCCGCGGACGGATTCTCGGAGCCGAGGTTCGAGATGAGGTCAGGAGCCTTGTACGGGTGTTCCACCCGGTAGCCGTGCGACTTCATGCACGACGACCACGCCGCTACCGCGGAACGAACCGCGGGAACGTTCCGCGACTCCTCCATTGACGCGAACTCGACCTTGCTCGCCAGCGCGTAGGAGATCCTTCCGAGCTTGCCCTTCACCTCGCCCTGGCAGCCGTTCTCCGGAACCTTGTCCCCCTTGTACGACCCACTCCGCACCTGCACGCCCGATCCGGAGAAGACCGCCCTCTCGGCACCCTCACCCGGTTCCCACACGGGCGGCTCACCGGCACCTCCCGGCAGGTGGTACCCGTAACGGGCCGCTTCCTTGGAGTCCGATATCCCGTAGCGGCGAGCCATGTTCGCGTCGTCGTATCCGGGCGGTGGGAACATTCCGGGCTCAGGAGGATCGAACGAGGTGAATCCGTACCTCTGCATACATCTCTTCCAGAGGCTCTGCTGGGCACGCTGCCAGGCGACCGTCTCCGGATAGGAGATCAAGTACCCCTCAATCGGCAGAACCATCCCCTTGGTCAGGCCACTGACCGGCGTACGAGCGGGCCAGGCCCGCTCGTCCACCTTCGAACCGCCCGCCGGCCCGCCGTCCGCCTTCAACGCCTGGGACTGGCCCGCAGAACACCCCGACACCAGGACCGCAGCAAGCAGGACGACTCCCGCGACTGCTCCGCGCATTCGGTCAGACCCGCTTGTGCGAAGCATTTTCATTCTTCAGCGTCGACTTCAGATTGGTGGACGGCCAATCGTCTCCGCAGCCCGGCGTAATGGTCTGGGACGTACCCTGATAGCCGGAGTTGTAGTACACGATATTGTTGACGCCGCACTCATTGTTCACGGCCGATGCCGCCGCGTTCTTCAATCCGATACCGTCACCCGACGCACCCGTGCATCCCGGGTTCGCGCCCGTTATTCTCCCGGTGCCGCCTTCGAACATGTACCGCACGAGCGAGGCCCCGTTCGGAGAATATCCGAGGTGATCGGGAACGCTCTGATTCGCCAGGAAGCAGGAGCTGTACGAGTATCCGGTCGTGGAGCCGGCGCTGTCGTAGTAGATCTCGAAGCAGTACTGATTCCCGCTGGAGCTGCACACATCCGATACGTACGAGATCGGAACCGCCTGGGCCGGCGCGCCGTTCTGCATGGCGATAAGGAAACCGGCACCCAATACCGCAACTCCACGCGTCCAACGTGCAAACATAAGAG
Source organism: Streptomyces sp. NBC_00464 (assembly GCF_036013915.1). Lineage (NCBI taxonomy): Bacteria > Bacillati > Actinomycetota > Actinomycetes > Kitasatosporales > Streptomycetaceae > Streptomyces > Streptomyces sp. NBC_00464. The sequence goes on from NZ_CP107899.1 coordinate 3,171,339, forward strand.
AACCTCCCAGAGTGAACCGACATGACAGTCACCGGACACTAATCACTCCCCACACGCCTTACCACCCACCTCGTGGACCGTGACGTAAATACGTCAGCCGGCATGCACCTTTGTGTCACCTTGGGGCGATTCGCGGGGCTATCTCGACATTCAATCAATGCGCTAGCCTGGTCCGGACCACGGAACTCACGATTTCGTGGATGATTCCCCGGGGGGGGATATGATCAAGTCGGACATAATTCATAGAGTCGACGAAAGGGAGCTACGGCTCCTGCAATTGCTCTATGCCGGATATGAGGACGCCCGGGCGGCTCGCGCCATGGGGCTGAGCCACCGCACCGTGCAACGTCACGTGAAGGGGCTGATGCTCAGACTCGGCGTGAACAGCAGGCTGGCACTCGGCGCACGAGCACAGGAACTCGGTTGGCTGGATCCGGCCCGTGACCGGACGGACGCCCAACCGTCCGAGGCATCCCGTGCGCAGCAAGCCGGGAGGCGCGATGCCGCGTAACCGACGGCACGCCCTCCTGACGGTGGCGGCCCTCGCGGTTGCCCTGACCGGCATCGGCCTCGTGTCGACCGCCTACATCTCCTCGCCCCAGCAGGCAGCCGCCGAGGTCGGCCCGCCCGCGCCGGACGTTCTCACGGCCCCGGTGGAGCGGCGGGTGCTGACCGACAGCGTTGTCCTGCGGGGCCGGGTCGCCGCCGGCCGGACCTTCGACGTCTCCTCCGCCGGACCGTCCGGAAAGGACTCCGGCTCCCCCGTGGTGACGAAGGTGATGGTCGAACCCGGCGCTTCGGTGAAGCCCGGCAAGGTGCTGCTGGAGATCTCCGGGCGCCCCCTGTTCGCCCTCGAAGGCGGTCTGCCCGTCTACCGCGACCTGCGGCCCGGGGCCCACGGGGACGACGTACGCCAGCTCCAACACGCCCTGTCCGCCATGGGATTCAGCAGTCAGGGCGATCAGGCCGGTTACTTCGGCGCCGGGACGAAGGCGGCGGTGACCCGGCTCTACGCGTCGCTCGGCTACGACCCCGTCCCCGCACAGGAGGACGGGCAGCGAAAGCTCCGGGACGCCCGGCGCGCGGTGACCGACATGGAGCGCGCATTCCAGGACGCGAAGGCCGGTACCGACAGACAACGCGCAGCCGAGGACCTGGCCGACGCCCGGACGGAGCTGCAGACCGTGGAGGGGGCGGACGGTCCCATGGTCCCCGCGTCCGAACTCGCCTTCTTCCCCGTGTTCCCGGCCCGCGTCGACACACTCGCCGCGCGGGTGGGCGGCCCCGCCGGGGACAAGCTCCTCACCGTTTCGGCCGGTGACCTGGTGGTCAAGGGGTCCCTCGGTTCGAGCGAGACGGGCCTGGTCAGGCCGGGCCAGAAGGTGCAGATGCTTTCCGAGCTCACCGGCGTCACCGCTTCGGGCGTCGTCGCCTCGGTGGCCGGCGCACTGTCCGCCGCCGACCCCGCCGAACAGGAGGAGGGCGCGGCGCAGGACACCGGCAAGGGCGCGGTGGGCCACGCCCTCGTGGTCACCCCCGACAAGGCGCTGCCCACCGAACTCGCCCACCAGGACGTACGACTGACGGTCGAGGCGGCAACATCGAAGGACAAGGTTCTCGTCGTTCCGATCTCCGCGGTGTCCGCGGGCGCGGACGCGCGCACCACCGTCACCGTCCTCCGGAAGGACGGCGGGCGGAGCCGGGTGGAGGTACGCCCCGGCATCTCGGGGGACGGGTATGTCGAAGTCACCCCGACCGGACCGAACGGCCTCGCTCCCGGCGACAAGGTCATCGTCGGCATCAGCCCGACCGGGAGCGGCTCGGCGGAACAGGGCGGCCTGCCTTCATGACGGTTCCCGCACCTCTCTCCCTCACCGGAAGCTCCGGACAACCCGATGCCACGCCCCTCGTCATGGAGTTCGACGACGTGGCTCTGACGTACCCGGGACCGCCACCGGTCGAGGCGCTCAAGCCGTGCCGCCTCGCGGTGAAACGGGGTGAGTACCTCGCCGTCGTAGGCCCTTCGGGGTCCGGGAAGTCCACGTTCCTCAACATCGCCGGACTGCTCGACGTGCCCACCCAGGGCCGCTATCTGCTCGACGGCACGGACACCACCGCCTTGCACGAGGCGGACCGCACGGCACTGCGAGGCCGGCGCATCGGCTTCGTCTTCCAGGCCTTCCACCTCGTACCGCATCGCAGCGCCGTCGAGAACGTGACCCTCTCCATGCTGTACACGGGAACGCCGCGCCGCGAACGAACGAAGCGCGCACTCGAAGCCCTGCACCGGGTGGGACTCGACCACCGGGCCGACGCGCTGCCGATCCGGATGTCCGGCGGCGAACGGCAGCGGGTCGCCATCGCCAGAGCCCTGGTCGCACGCCCCTCGCTGCTGCTCTGCGACGAACTCACCGGCAATCTGGACTCCACCACGGCCGAGTCCGTACTGACGCTCCTCGACGAACTCCACCACGACGGCATGACCCTCCTCGTCATCACGCACGACCCGGTCGTGGCAGCTCGCGCGGCCAGGACGGTGACGATCCGGGACGGCATCCTCACCGAATCCGGCACGCGCGCGGTCCACACCACCCCCGCAGCGGCGGGTATCTGATGAACCGTCCGCACTTCAGAGCCCTCGGGCCACGCTCCCGGCCACGGCAGGGCACCACCCGTGCGGCTCCCCGTACACGTCTGCGGACCCGGGATCTGCTCACCGAGGCCCACGCCGGAATGCTCCAGCGCCCCGGCCGCTCCGCCCTCACCGCACTGGGCACGGTGCTGGGCGTGGGCACGTTCGTCGCCATCCTCGGCCTCACCGCCACCGCGTCCTCGCAGATCGACTCACGCTTCAACACGCTCGTCGCGACCGAGGTGACGATCGAGGACATCGGCGACGACAGCGCCGAACACCTCGCCAACTCCTTCCCCGACGACGCGCCTTCCCGTATGGAGCGGCTGCACGGCGTCCAGCACGCAGGCGTGTACTGGCACGTCTCCGTCAGCGGCAGGAGCACGGTCACGGCGGCGCCCGTCGGCGACGGGGCAGGCGGCGAGGAAGCCCCGGTGGTCGCCGCGACCCCCGGAGTGCTGGCGGCGGCCGGCCCGACGCTGGCCCAGGGACGGCTCTTCGACGCCTTCCACCACCGTCGCGCCGAAGACGTGGTGGTCATCGGCTCCGGGCTGGCCAACCGGCTCGGCATCACCACCCTGGAGACCCAGCCCGCGGTCTTCGTCGGCGGTACCCCCCTCACCGTCATCGGCATCGTGGACGATGTGGACCGGCAGGAGGACCTGCTGCTCTCCGTCATCGTCCCGAGCACCACGGCCGAGAAGTACTGGGGCGGTCCCGCCCGCGGGGAACGCGCGAAGATGCTGGTGTCCACCCGGCTCGGCGCCGCCACCCAGGTCGCCCATGAGGCGGCTCTGGCCCTGGACCCGGCCCATCCCGAGCGGTTCAAGTCGATCCCGCCACCCGACCCGCGCACCCTGCGGGGCAATGTCAGCGGCGACCTCAACCAGCTCCTGCTGCTCCTCGCCGGCATCTGCCTGGTCATCGGCACGGTCGGCATCGCCAACACCACACTCGTCGCGGTGCTGGAGCGCACGGGAGAGATCGGACTGCGCCGCGCCCTCGGCGCACGAGCCCGGCACATCACCGCGCAGTTCCTCACGGAATCCGGTGCACTCGGCGCGCTGGGCGGGCTCGTGGGGACGAGTCTGGGCACGCTCACCGTGGTCGGCGTCGCCGTCGCCCGGGACTGGACACCCCTCATCCACCCCGCGACCGTGGCGGCGGCCCCGGTGATCGGTCTCGCCACCGGCCTTCTCGCCGGCCTCTACCCGGCCTGGCGTGCGTCCCGGATCCAGCCGGTCGAGGCGCTGCGGCGCTGAGCGGGCGGAAACGGTGCGGGACGGCCCTGCCCGGGTGCCGCACACCCGTGGGGCCGTCCCACACCTCCTCGTGCTGCCGCTCAGACGTCGAGCTGGTCCGCGACCGCGCGCAGCAGACCGGCGATCTTGGCGCCGGCCGCCTTGTCGGGGTAGCGGCCGCGCTCCAGCATCGGTGTGATGTTCTCCAGAACGGTCGTCAGATCCTGCACGATCGACGCCAGCTCGTCCGGCTTGCGGCGCTGGGCTGCCGCGACGGACGGGGTGGGGTCGAGGATCGCCACGGAAAGCGCCTGGTCACCGCGCTGTCCGGCAACCACGCCGAACTCGACGCGCTGGCCGGGCTTGAGTGCGTCGACTCCGTCGGGAAGCACGGACGAGTGCACGAAGACGTCACTGCCGTCGTCGCGGGAGAGGAAGCCGAAGCCCTTCTCACTGTTGAACCACTTGACCTTGCCAGTCGGCAAAGCACGCACCCCATCTCAACCCGTATGCCGGAACAAAGCCTCAGCAGGTCAGGCCGTCCTGTGGTCGCGCTTCCCCTGCTGGCAGAAGCCTCCACAGGTGAAGTACCCCTCGTCAAGCCTGGTCATCCGGACTCTGTCCGGAAACGGCACCTGCTTCTTCCGCAGGCCGCCCGGGGGTGATCCGCCGCCGCCGGGAACTACCCTGACGAAGTGAGTACTCCTTCTTCCGGCGCAGGCGACCGGCTGGTCCGTATCGGCGCGATCGTCTTCCTGATCGGCGCCCTGTCGACCCTCGCCACCATGGCCCCGCTCTTCCTCGGCACCCACCCGCTGCCGTCCATCGCCTGGTCCCTCTGCATGCTGATGGGCGTCGGCTTCCTGATCGCCGCGGCAGGCGTGATCCGGTCTGCGCGAGCGGGGGCGCCTCGGCGCTAGGGTTCCGTCCTCAATCGCCGGACGGGCTTTGGTGCGGGTCCCCCGCGGGGCGCTTCACCCGGTGGGTGGGGGTGGGTGCCCTCCGGGGAGACTCCTCAAAAATGGCGTGTGCACCCGACGACGAACAGACACCCGGGTCGTACGCCATTTTCTGCGGGGACTCCCCTGCACGCCCCCACCCTGCATCGTGTGCGTCTGCACGCTGGCGATAGTGCTGTCGCAGACGCACGACGGCCGGGTCCGGGGCCGTGCAGGGGAGTCCCCGCAGGACGACGAACATCGACCCGGGTCCGCTGCGTACCCGCGGAACGTTCGTCGTCCGAGGAGACGCCCCGGAGGGGCCCCGGACCCCCACCCACCGGGCAACAGCGAACCCCCGCGGGGCACCCGCACCACCAAGCCCGTCCGGCGATTGAGGACGGAACCCCGCACCCCGGACCGGGGCAACCGAAACGCCGCGCGCCCGCCCGGCAGAGGGCCCCGCCCGGCCGAGGGCTACACGTACGTCTCCAGCCACGCCGGGAACTCCGTCAGGGACGACAGGACGACATCCGCGCCCGCCGCGCGCAGCTCCGCCTCGTCGCACGGGCCCGTCGTCACGCCCACCGAGCAGGCGTCCGCCGCCCGTGCGCCGCGTACGTCGCCCGTGTGGTCGCCCACGTACACGCCCGCTCCGTGCTCGCGCAGCGCCTGGGCCTTCGCCTCGGCCCAGAGGTCGCCCACGGTCACGTCGGGTTCGATGCCGAGGTGGGCCAGGTGCAGCTTCGCGTTCGGCTCGTACTTGGCGGTGACGACCATCGTCCGGCCGCCCAGCGCGCGGATCGCCTCGATCGACTCCCGCGCTCCGGGCATCGCGAGCGTCGGGCCTATCGCGTAGTCGGGGTAGATCTCGCGGTAGCGGTCGGTCATCGCGGCCACATCGGCCGCCGGGAACCAGTGCGCGATCTCCTGCGCCAGCGGCGGGCCCAGCCGGCTCACCACCAGATCGGTGTCGATGAATGCCCCCGTCTCCTCGGAGAGCGCCACGAAGGCGGCCGCGATGCCGGGCCGGGAGTCGATGATCGTCATGTCCAGGTCGAAGCCGACCGTCAGTGCGTGCGTAGCCATGACGCCCATTGTGCCGACCGCCCGCCACTCCCGGCCCACCCCCGGAAAGCCCCGCACAGCCGACGCTTAGACTTAGCCAAGCCTTACTTTGCTTGGCTTTGTTTTGCTTTGTTTCGCTTGTCGATGGGGTCCGATGTCAGCCGCCGCACCACGCCGCTCCAGACGCGCTCTCGCGACGGCGGCGGCCGTCGTGGCGCTGCTGGTCGCCGTACTGCTCAGCCTCGCCGTCGGGGCGCGTTCCATACCCCCGTCCGAGGTGTTCGACGCCCTGCTCCACGGCGGGCACTCCGACGCCGCCGAGGTCATCCGGAACATGCGGGTGCCCCGCACCCTGATCGGCCTGATGGTCGGCGCCTCGCTCGCCCTCGCCGGCACGGTGCTCCAGGGCATCACCCGTAACCCCATCGCCGACCCCGGCATCCTCGGCATCAGCCAGGGCGCGTCGGTCGGAGTGGTGCTGGCCATCGCGTACGCGGGGATCCACACGCTCACCGGATACGTCTGGTTCGCCTTCGCGGGGGCGGCCATCGCCTCCGTCGCCGTGTACGCCATCGCCTCCAGCGGGCGCGGTGGTGCCACCCCGGTGAAGCTCGCACTCGGCGGCGCCGCGATCAACGCGCTGCTGGTGTCCGTGACCATGGCCGTACTGACCACGAAGGCGTCCGCACTGGACGAGTTCCGGTTCTGGCAGGTCGGCTCGATCGCCGGCCGCGAGGCCGAGGTGGCGCAGCAGATCTGGCCGTTCCTGCTCCTCGGCACGATTCTCGTGCTCTGCGTCGCCCGCGGGCTCGACGCACTCGCCCTCGGCGAGGACATGGCGAAGGGCCTGGGGCAGAAGATCGCGACCGTACGGATCGTGGGGGGCATCGGTGCCACCGTGCTCACCGGGGCCGGAGTCGCCGCGGCCGGGCCGATCGCGTTCATCGGTCTCGCGGTACCGCACATCGCCCGCGCCGTCGTCGGCAGCGACCACCGCTGGGTGCTCCCGATGGCCGCCCTGATCGGACCCGTGATGCTGCTCGTCTCCGATGTGATCGGCCGGATCCTCTTCCCGCCGAGCGAGGTGCCCGCCGGGGTCATGACGGCCCTGATCGGGGTGCCGTTCCTGGTCACGCTGGTGCGCCGGAAGGCGGTGCCCGCATGAGCGCCCCGACGGCCGCCGTGCGGCCCGCCGGGTACAGCCTCGTACGGATAGGGACCCGCGGACGGTTCCTGCTGCACCGCCGGGCCACGGTCGTCGCGGCCTCGCTCGTCGTCCTGCTGGCCGTCGTCTGCGTCGCGTACCTCTGCGTCGGCGAGAGCTTCGTCGCGCCGTCCGAGGTCCTGAACGTGATCCTGGGACGGCCCTCCCCCGACGAACTCGTCGTCGGCACGCTTCGGCTGCCGCGCATGCTCGTCGGGCTGCTCGTCGGCCTCGCGTTCGGGATCGCCGGCGCGCTGATCCAGACCGTGGCCCGCAACCCCCTCGCGAGCCCCGACATCATCGGCATCAGCCAGGGCGCGAGCGCGCTCACGGTCGGCGCGATGACGTTCGGCATCACCTCGTACACCGTCCTGCCGTACCTGTCGGTGATCGGCGGGGTCGCGGCCGCGGCGCTCGTCTACGCCTTCGCGTGGCGCGGCGGGCTGCACGCCACCCGCTTCGTCCTCATCGGCATCGGCTTCGCGATCGCGCTGCGCTCGGTCACGACCCTGTTCCTGACCAAGGGCGACTACCTCGTCGCCCAGCAGGCCCAGATCTGGATGACGGGCTCGCTCAACGGCCGCGGCTACGAAGAGGCCGCGCCCATCGGCTGGACCCTGCTGATCCTGCTGCCCGCCGTCCTGTGGGCCGCCCGCGCCCAGCGGTCCGTGTCCATGGACGACGACACGGCGACCGCGCTCGGGGTCCGACTGGGCCGGGTACGGCTGGGGCTCGTCGCCCTCGGTGTGATCCTGGCGTCCGTGGCCACGGGGACGGCCGGACCGGTCGACTTCGTCGCGCTGCTCGCCCCGCAGATCGCCCGCCGCATGACCCGCACCGCACAGATTCCGCTGCTCTGCTCGGCCCTGCTCGGCGCGGTGATCGTCGTCTTCGCGGACCTGCTGGCCCGCAGGCTCTTCTCCCCCACCGAACTGCCGGTGGGCGTCCTGACGGCGGCGGTCGGCGCCCCGTATCTGATCTGGCTGATCATCCGCGGTCACGGTGGCCGCTCGGGAGGCAACGCATGACCACGACCCGGCAGCAGGACACCGCGACCAGCCGGCTGACGGTGCGCGAGCTGACCCTCGCGTACGAGGACCGCACCGTCGTCCACGAACTCGACCTCGCCGTCCCCGACGGCAAGGTGACCGTCATCGTCGGGCCCAACGCCTGCGGCAAGTCGACGACGCTGCGCGCCCTCGGCCGGCTCCTCAAGCCGCGCGGCGGGGCGGTGTTCCTGGACGGCACCGAGCTGTCGAAGATCCCCACGAAGAAGATCGCCCAGTCGATCGGGCTGCTCCCCCAGACCCCCGTGGCCCCCGAGGCGATCACCGTCTCCGACCTCGTCGCCCGCGGCCGCCAGCCCCACCAGCACTGGTGGCAGCAGTGGTCCCAGGAGGACGAGCGGGCGGTGACCGAGGCCATGGAACGTACCGACATCACGGCTCTCGGCTCCCGTTCGGTGGACGAGCTCTCCGGCGGACAGCGTCAGCGCGTCTGGATCGCGATGGCCCTCGCCCAGGACACAGACCTGCTGCTGCTCGACGAGCCGACCACATACCTCGACATCGCCCACCAGGTGGAGGTCCTCGACCTGGTGCGCCGACTGGCCGCCCCGGCCTCGGACGGCACCCGCGGCCGGACCGTGGTGACGGTGCTGCACGACCTCAACCAGGCGGCCCGCTACGCCGACCATCTGGTCGCCATGAAGGCGGGCCGGATCGTCGCCGAGGGCCACCCGCAGGACGTCGTCACCGCCGAACTCGTCCGCGAGGTCTTCGGCCTCGAAGCCGTGATCGTCCCGGACCCGGTGACGGGATCGCCGCTCGTCGTACCGGGTGCGCCCTGGCAGCCCACACCGTCCTCCTGACACCGCCCACGAAAGGCACTTCATGTCCACCGCCCTGCGCCGCCGCGGTATCACCCTCGGCGCCCTCGCCCTGACCGGCACGCTCGCGCTGACCGCCTGCTCGTCCGACTCGGACTCCGACGGCGCCAAGACGGACGCCGCCGCGACCCACACCGTCAAGACGGCCATGGGCGACGTCAAGGTCCCCGTGGCGCCCAAGCGCGTCGTGGTCCTCGACACCGGCGAGCTGGACTCCGCGCTCACCCTGGGCGTGCAGCCCGTCGGCGCGACGCACTCGGCGACGGAGGACGGCTTCCCCACGTACCTGCCGGCGGACAGGACGAAGAAGCTCACCGAGGTCGGCGAGATCGCCAACCCCAACATGGAGACCGTCGCCTCCCTCAAGCCGGACCTGATCCTCACCAGCAAGGTCCGTGACGGCGACCGTTACGAGCAGCTCAGCGCCATCGCCCCCACCGTGATGACCGAGTCCACCGGCACCGCCTGGAAGGAGAACTTCCAGGTCCACGCCGAGGCGCTCGGCAAGCAGGCCGAGGCGAAGAAGATCGTCGCCGCGTACGACGCCCACGTCGCCGAGGTGACCGAGGCGATCGGCGGCAAGGCGAAGGCCGCGGCCACGGACGTCAACTTCGTCCGCTTCGTCGAGGGCGCCGACATCCGGATCTACGGCAAGCAGAACTACATCGGCTCGATCCTCGCCGACCTCGGCATGGGCCGCCCCGCCATCACCGACAAGGCCAAGGACGGCTTCTCGTACGACGTCTCCCCCGAGAAGATCGACCTCGCGGACGCGGACGTCGTCTTCACGTCCACGTACGGCGACCCGGACAAGGCGGGGACGACGAAGACGATGAAGAGCGGCCTGTGGAAGGGGCTGACCGCCGCCAAGAACGGCAAGGTCTTCAAGGTCGACGACCGCCTGTGGATCGCCGGCATCGGCTACACGGCAGCGGACCAGATCCTCGACGAGTTCCAGACGAAGCTGGCCGGCTGACGCCGGGGTTCCTGGGCGTTTCGGTTGCCCCGGCCCGGGGCGCGGGCTTCCGTCCTCAAGCGCCGGACGGGCTTGGTGGTGCGGGTGCCCCGCGGGGCGCTGTGCCCCGGTGGGTGGGGGTCCGGGGCCCCTCCGGGGCGTCTCCTCGGACGACGAACGTTCCGCGGGTACGCGATGGACCCGGGTATGTGTTCGTCGTCCTGCGGGGACTCCCCTGCACGGCCCCGAACCCGGCCGTCGCGCGTCTGCGACAGCACTACCGCCGGTGTGCAGACGCGACCGAGACCGGGTGGGGGCGTGCAGGGGAGTCCCCGCAGAAAATGGCGTACGACCCGGGTCCCTGTTCGTCGTCGGGTGCACACGCCATTTTTGAGGAGTCTCCCCGGAGGGCCCCCACCCCCACCCACCGGGCAGAGGCGCACCCGGCGGGGGACCCGCACACAAGCCCGTCCGGCGATTGAGGACGGAACCCCGCACCCAGGACCGGGGCAACCTCACCGCCCGCCCGGCCGAGGGCCCCGCGCACGCCACACCAGGTAGAGCGCGGAGGCCACGGCCGCACCCCGCACCACCCACGGCCACGTATCGCCGATCGCGGGGCCCATCCGGCCCTCCGCGATGGGTGCGCCCCACCGCCCGTCCATCCGGCCCCACAGCCAGACCAGGGCCCCCACCGCGACAACCCCGGGCAGCCCCATCACCGCCCACTTCGCCTCCGCGCGCGACAGTTTGCGGGAGCTGTACGCGAGCAGCCAGCCGCCCGCCAGGGCCAGCAGGGCCTGCGGGGTGTCGATCACCGCACCGGCCACCAGCAGCGCGGCGGCCAGCAGGAGCAGCGGGTGCGAGAAGCCGCGGGGAGCGACGTCCTCGGCTCGGGCGCGGCGCAGCCGCGGCAGCCGCCTCCGTCGGCGCGGCTCCTCGGCCTCCTCCTCGTACGCCTCGTCGTCCTCGTACGCGTCGTCCTCGTCGTCATCCGGCACCGGCGGCCTCAGCACGGCCGGGATCTCCACCCCGCCCCGGAAGCCCGGCACATCGGTGCCCGCGCCGAACTCACCGGTGTCGCCGAACCGGCCCGGAGCGACACTCCACCAGTCCGTGTCGTCGCGGGACGGGCCGAGTTCGTCCGAGCCCGCGCGGTGCGGCGGGGACGGCACCGGTCCGGGCGAGGTCCGCGCAGCCTCCCCCCGCACCTCCCCGAGGGCCTCCGACGCGCCCTTGCGCGAACTGTCTTTCCGCAGCCTCGCCCGGCGCGGGCGCGGGATCCCCGCCGCCTGCGCGCCGCCCCGGTCCGGCTCCTGCGGCACCGGCGGCGGCGGCGACACGTCGGCCGAACGGGCCGCCGCCGCGACGAGTTCGTCGGGGGTGCCGAGCTTGCCGATGATGCGGCGCACCGCCCCGGGTGTGTCCGCCGCCTGCGCCTCACGCTGCCGGTCTATCTCGCCCCGCAGCTCCGACACGAGCCTCATCCGGGTGCCCGAGGACAGCTGTTGTTGCTGCGCCAGGTCGCCGACCCGGCTCAGGTAGTCGTAGACCAGCTGGTCGCTCTCGATCCCCACGCGATGGTTCCCCTCTACGGCCCTGCACCGACGGTAGCGCCCTCGGGCCTGTCCGGAGCGACTACCGTGGGACGGATGGGGATGACCACACCACCGCGGACGCTCGCCGAGGCTCTGCGCGCCCGGGACGACGAGTCACTGGCCGGGCTGCTGCGTGCCCGGCCGGATCTCCTCACCCCCGTGCCCGGCGACATCACCCAGCTCGCGACGCGCGCCGGCACCCGTGCCTCCGTCGTTCGCGCCCTGGAACACCTCGACCGATTCGCCCTGCAGACCGCCGAGGCACTGGCCGTCGCACCCGACCCGGCCCCGTACGACATCCTGCTCGGCCTGCTCACCGGCGACGGCCGGGACGACGGGGAGCATCGGGACGACGCGGGCGCCGCGATCGTGGCCGCGCTGCCCGGCGCGCTCGCCACCCTGCGCGAACAGGCCCTCGTCTGGGGGGAGAACGACCGGCTGCGCCTGGTGCGCACCGCCCGCGAGCTGCTGTCGCCGTCACCGCAGCACCCCTCCCCCACCGGTCTCGGCCCGACCGTCGCCGAGGCCACCGCCGGCATGTCGCCCGGCCGGCTCCAGGAGATCCTCAGCGAGGCCGGGCTGCCCGCCACCTACGACCCGGTCTCCGCGGTGAGCGCCCTGTCCGCGCTGTTCACCGACCGCACCCGGATGGGCGAACTCCTCGACACCGCCCCGGTGGAGGCGCTGTCGGTACTGGACCGGCTGGTCTGGGGCCCGCCGTACGGCGAGGTCACCCCGAATCCCACCCCGCCCGTGAAGTGGCTGCGCGACCGCGGGCTCCTGCTGCCCGTGTCGACCCGCACCGTCGTGCTGCCGCGCGAGGCCGCGCTGCATCTGCGCGCCGGACGTGCCCACCGGGTGCCCGAGCCGCAGCCGCCCGCCGTCGTCGCCGTCGCCGAACGCGATCCACAGGCTGTGGACAGTGCGGCGGCGGGCCAGGCGTTCCTCGCGGTGTCCACCGTCGAGGAACTGCTCAAGAGCTGGAACGGCGGCGGCCCCGCCATACTGCGGGCCGGCGGCCTCAGTGTCCGCGAACTGAAGAAGACCGCCACCACGCTGGACGTGCCGGAACCCGTCGCCGCGTTCTGGATCGAACTCGCCTACGCGGCCGGGCTGCTGGCCTCCGACGGCGAAGCGGACGAACGGTACGCGCCGACTCCCGCGTACGACGACTGGTCGGAACTGTCCGCCCAGGACCGCTGGGTGGAGCTCGCCTCCGCCTGGCTCGCGGCCACCCGCACCTCGGGCCTGGTCGGCGGCCAGGACGCCAAGGGCCGCGCCCTGTCCACCCTCGGCCCCGAACTCGACCGATCCGCCGCGCCCGAGGTCCGCCACCGGGTCCTGGCCCTCCTCGCCGCCCTGCCGCCCGGCACCGCCCCCGACCCGGAGTCCCTGCTCGCCCGGCTCCGCTGGGAACGCCCGCTGCGCGGCGCCTCCGCGTCCGCCGGGGACACCACCGACCTGCGGTCCCGGATCGCCCTGTGGACGCTGAACGAGTCGGAGCTCCTCGGCATCACGGGCCGCGGCGCCCTCGCCTCGCAGACCCGCGCCCTGCTCTCCGGCGGGCCCGCCGAGGCCGCCGCCCAGCTCGCCCCGCTCATCCCGGAACCCCTGGACCACGTCCTGCTCCAGGCCGACCTGACGGCCGTCGCCCCCGGTCCGCTGGAACGCCCCCTCGCGGACATGCTCGGCGCCCTCGCGGACATCGAGTCGAAGGGCGGCGCGACGGTCTACCGCTTCACGCCCGGCTCCGTACGCCGCGCCCTGGACGCCGGGCAGTCCGCCGCCGACCTGCACGCCTTCCTCGCCGCTCACAGCCGTACGCCGGTGCCTCAGCCGCTCAGCTACCTCATCGACGACGTGGCCCGCCGCCACGGCCACCTGCGGATCGGCGCCGCCTCCGCGTACGTACGCTGCGACGACGAGGCCGTCCTCAACGAGATCCTCGCCGACAAGCGCTCCGCGACCCTGCGGCTGCGCCGCCTCGCCCCGACGGCCCTGGCCGCCCAGGTCGACCCGGCGTCCCTCCTCGACGGCCTGCGCGAGATGGGGTACGCGCCCGCCGCGGAGTCCGCCGACGGCGACGTCCTGATCACCCGCGCCGGTGCCGTCCGCACGCCGCCCCGCACGGCCCCCGTCCCCGTACCCGAGGGCCCGCCGGTGCCCGACCCCACGCTGCTGGGCGCGGCGGTCCGGGCGATCCGGGCCGGGGACACGGCGGCGACGGTCGTCCACAAGGAAACGGGCCCCTCCGCGCCCGCCGGCACCCTTCCCCGTACGACCTCCGCGGAGACCCTGGTCACCGTCCAGGCCGCTGCGATGACGGGCTCCGCGATCTGGATCGGCTACGTCAACGCGGACGGCGCGGCCAGCCAGCGCGTGATCGCCCCGGTCCGCGTGGAAGGCGGCTACGTGACGGGGTACGACCACACGGCGGACGAGGTCCGCACGTATCCCCTGCACCGGATCACGGGCGTGGCGGAACTGGCGGACGACCAGACGTCGTGACGGCCCCTGGGGTGCGGGGTTCCGTCCTCAATTGCCGGACGGGCTTGTGTGCGGGTCCCCCGCGGGCTCGCCTCTGCCCGGTGGGTGGGGGTGGGGGCCCTCCGGGGAGACTCCTCAAAAATGGCGTGTGCACCCGACAACGAACAGATACCCGGGTCGTACGCCATTTTCTGCGGGGACTCCCCTGCACGCCCCCACCCTGCATCGTGTGCGTCTGAACACCGGCTCCGAGACTGCCGCAGACGCAGGGCGGCCGGGTCCGGGGCCGTGCAGGGGAGTCCCCGCAGGACGACGAACATCGACCCGGGTCGTTCGCGTACCCGCGGAACGTTCGTCGTCTGAGGAGACGCCCCGGAGGGGCCCCGGACCCCCACCCACCGGGTGAAGCGCCCCGCGGGGCACCCGCACCCAAGCCCGTCCGGCGATTGAGGACGGAACCCCCAGCCCGGACCGGGGCACAAGAACACCCCGCCCCCACATACGGCACACTGGGAGTTTGGCCGGTACACGGCCACCCCGCCGCAGAAAGGGCCGAAGCGCGTGACCGGACCCCTCATCGTTCAGAGCGACAAGACGCTGCTCCTCGAAGTCGACCACGAGCAGGCCGACGCCTGCCGCCGTGTGATCGCCCCCTTCGCGGAGCTGGAGCGTGCGCCCGAGCACATCCACACCTACCGGCTGACCCCCCTCGGGCTGTGGAACGCCCGCGCCGCGGGGCACGACGCCGAGCAGGTCGTCGACGCGCTCGTGAAGTACTCGCGTTACCCCGTACCGCACGCGCTGCTCGTCGACATCGCCGAGACGATGGACCGGTACGGCCGCCTCACCCTCTCCAAGCACCCGGTCCACGGGCTGGTGCTGACCTCCACGGACCGGCCGGTCCTGGAGGAGATCCTCCGGTCGAAGAAGGTCCAGCCCCTGGTCGGGGCACGGATCGACCCGGACACCGTGGCCGTGCACCCGTCCGAGCGCGGGCAGGTCAAGCAGACGCTGCTGAAGCTGGGCTGGCCCGCCGAGGACCTCGCCGGGTACGTGGACGGCGAGGCGCACCCCATCGAGCTGGACGAGAACGGCTGGGCGCTGCGGCCCTACCAGCAGCAGGCCGTCGAGGGGTTCTGGCACGGCGGGTCCGGGGTCGTCGTGCTGCCCTGTGGCGCGGGCAAGACGCTGGTCGGGGCCGGCGCGATGGCGCAGGCCAAGGCGACCACGCTGATCCTGGTCACGAACACCGTCTCGGCCCGGCAGTGGAAGCACGAGCTGGTGAAGCGGACCTCGCTGACCGAGGAGGAGATCGGCGAGTACAGCGGTACGCGCAAGGAGATCCGGCCGGTCACCATCGCCACGTACCAGGTGCTGACGACCCGCCGTAAGGGCGTCTACGCGCACCTGGAGCTGTTCGATTCCCGCGACTGGGGGCTGGTGATCTACGACGAGGTGCATCTGCTGCCCGCGCCCGTCTTCAAGTTCACCGCCGATCTCCAGGCCCGGCGCCGGCTCGGCCTCACCGCGACGCTGGTGCGGGAGGACGGGCGTGAGTCGGACGTCTTCTCGCTGATCGGGCCGAAGCGGTTCGACGCCCCGTGGAAGGAGATCGAGGCGCAGGGCTACATCGCGCCCGCCGACTGCGTCGAGGTGCGGGTCAATCTGACGGACTCGGAGCGGCTCGCGTACGCGACCGCCGAGCCCGAGGAGAAGTACCGGTTCTGCGCGACGACCGCGACGAAGCGGAAGGTCACCGAGGCGCTGGTGCGCAAGCACCAGGGCGAGCAGACGCTGGTCATCGGGCAGTACATCGACCAGCTCGACGAGTTGGGCGAGCATCTGGACGCCCCGGTGATCAAGGGCGAGACCAGCAATGCCCAGCGCGAGAAGCTGTTCGGCGCCTTCAGGGAGGGTGAGATCAGCGTGCTGGTCGTGTCGAAGGTGGCGAACTTCTCGATCGACCTGCCGGAGGCCACCGTCGCCATTCAGGTGTCGGGCACCTTCGGCTCGCGCCAGGAGGAGGCCCAGCGGCTGGGCCGGGTGCTGCGGCCGAAGGCCGACGGGCACGAGGCGCGGTTCTACTCGGTGGTCGCGCGCGACACGATCGACCAGGACTTCGCGGCGCACCGCCAGCGCTTCCTGGCCGAGCAGGGCTACGCGTACCGGATCGTGGACGCGGACGAGCTGCTGTCGGACAGCTGACGGGCCGGGGAGGGGCGGGCGTCGTGCTCAGTGGGTGCGGCGGACGCCCGCCTCCTCCGCGTACTCGCCGAGGACGACGACGCCGAACGCGGCCCGTACGAAGACCTTGACGGCGCGCAGTGCTTCTCCGGCGCGGTGGTGGTGGGGGTGACCGGTGGCCGCGGTGGCGCCGTGCGCGGGGCCGGTCCTTCGGGGGTTCAGGGTGACGGTGCTCATGTCTTCCATGGTGCTCCGGACGAGTGCCTCGCGGCGTCGGCCCGCAGGCTGAAGCGCGGGGGCGTGCGTCTACCCCTGTGGTCGCATGCCGTCCCCTACGGGATGGACCCGGGCGATATTCGTTCGCGCCGAACAGGAGCGGTCGATACAATCGCCGGTCTGCCCGCCTCCCGCACCGTGGTACCGGCCGTCCGTAAGGGCCTGCCGGCAGCCGGGGGAGCGCCGCCGACCGGACGGAAACCGGCCGACAGCCAGTGATCGATTCCCGAGCGGACCGCATCGTCCCCCAGCAGTGACCGGGGACGGGGTGCGGTCCGCCGTCCTGCGTTGAATGCCGGAGGCAACACCGTGCCCGCGCACGAACACGAAAGCGACACCACCACCGATCCCCTCGCCCATGAGCGCGCCCATCTCGCCGCCTCGCGCGCCGCTCTGCGCGCCATGCGCGAGGACGCCCAGGCCCTGAACATCCGCGATGTCACGGCGAACTGGGTGAACGCCGCAGTACTGCAGGCCCAGATCGCCGACCGCATCAAGTCGCTCGCCGACCTGTCCCACACCCCGTTGTTCTTCGGGCGGCTGGACTACCTCCATGTCGTCGGTGCGGCGCAGGCCGAGGGCGCGGAGGGCGAGCAGTTCTACATCGGGCGCCGGCACGTCCACGACGCCGACGGCGATCCGATGGTCATCGATTGGCGTGCGCCGGTCTCCCAGCCGTTCTACCGGGCGTCCCGGAAGGACCCGCTGGACGTCGGTCAGCGGCGCCGCTTCGGTTACACGGGCGGTGAGCTGACCGCGTACGAGGACGAGCACCTCACCGACCCGTCCGAGGCGGCGCAGACGAGCAAGCTCCTCCAGGCGGAGATCGAGCGGCCCCGTGTCGGTCCGATGCGTGACATCGTCGCGACGATCCAGCCCGAGCAGGACGAGATCGTCCGCAGCGATCTCGGCGGCACCGTGTGTGTGCAGGGCGGGCCCGGCACCGGGAAGACGGCCGTCGGCCTGCACCGGGTCGCGTATCTGCTGTACGCGCACCGCGAGCGGCTCGCCCGCACCGGGACGCTCGTCATCGGGCCGAACAAGTCGTTCCTGCACTACATCGAGCAGGTGCTGCCGGCCCTCGGTGAGCTGGAGGTGAAGCAGGCGACGGTCGAGGACCTGGTGACGGCGCAGGTGGAGGTCCGGGGCGCGGACGAGGCGCGGGCCGCAGTCGTGAAGGGCGATGCCCGGATGGCGGAGGTGCTGCGGAGGGCGATCCGTTCGCATGTGACGATGCCGGCCGAGCCGGTGATGGTGGTGCGCGGTTCGCGGCGCTGGCGGGTGCCTGCGTACGAGATCGAGGAGATGGTCAAGGAGCTGCTGGCCCGCGACATGCGGTACGGGGCCGCGCACGAGGCCCTTCCGCTCCGCATCGCGCACGCCGTGCTGGTGCGGATGGAGGAGGCGGGCGAGGCTCCCGACGACCGGGTGCAGAACGCGGTGGCGCGTACCCCGGCGGTGAAGGCGGCCGTGAAGGCGATCTGGCCCGCGGTCGAACCGTCGAAGCTGGTGCTGCGGCTGCTGTCGGACCCGGAGTTCCTGGCCGAGCACGCGGACGGGCTGCTGAGCGAGGACGAGCAGAAGGCGATCGTCTGGACGAAGCCCGTTCGCAGTGTGAAGTCCGCGAAGTGGTCGGCGGCGGACGCGGTGCTGATCGACGAGGCGAACGATCTGGTGGCGCGTACGCACTCGCTCGGTCATGTCGTCATCGACGAGGCCCAGGACCTGTCCCCCATGCAGTACCGGGCGGTGGGCCGGCGCTGCTCGACAGGTTCGGCGACGGTGCTCGGTGACCTGGCGCAGGGCACGACGCCGTGGTCGACGCAGAGCTGGGATCAGGCGCTGCACCATCTGGGGAAGTCGGACGCTGTGGTGGAGGAGCTGACGGCGGGCTTCCGTGTGCCGCGCGAGGTGATCGCCTACGCCTCCCGGCTGCTGCCGGTGATCTCGCCCGGGCTCGCGGCGGTGGAGTCGGTGCGTGAGTCGCCCGGTTCGCTGTCGGTGAGGGAAGTGACGGGTGCGGACGCGCTGGACGCGGCTGTGGTCGCGGCGTGTGCGGAGTCCCTGGAGCAGGAGGGTTCGACCGGCCTGATCGCCGCCGACGCGCGCATTCCGGCGCTGGCCGAGGCGCTGACCGCGGCGGGCCACAGCTACCTCTCCCCCGGCCAGGAGACGACCGCCGAGTCCCGGCTGACGCTGGTCCCGGCGTCGCTGGCGAAGGGCCTGGAGTACGACTACGTGGTGCTGGACGAACCGGCCGCGGTGGTCGACGGCGAGCCCGACGAGCGGACGGGGCTTCGCCGGCTGTACGTCGCGCTGACCCGCGCCGTGTCGGGGCTGATCGTCCTTCACGCGGCGCCGCTGCCGGAGGAGCTGGGCTGACGTGCACGGGGTGGGGGCGGCGGGCCGCCCCCACCCCGTGTCCGGTCAGCCGGCCGTGCAGGCCCTCCCGTTCAGCTTGACCGTGCCCGGGTCGGCGGCGGCGCCCGAGACGCTGCTGTTGAACCCGAAGTCGATCGCCGCCCCCGGTGCGAGGGTGCGGTTCCAGGACAGCGGTGCGGCGGTCACCGTCCGCCCGTACTGGGTGAGTTCGGCGCTCCAGGTGTGGCTGAGCTTCTGGTCGCCCGGCAGCAGCCAGGTCAGGGACCAGGGGGTGAGCGCCTCGGTTCCGGTGTTCTTCACCGTGACCGTGGTGGTCGAGCCGGTGCTCCACGGGTGCGAGGAGTAGGTGACGGTGCAGGCGCGGGCCGGGCCCGCGCCGTCAGCGGCGTCGTCCAGGTAGGAGGCGATGAAGGCCAGCGGTGCGTTCCAGTTGATGGCGACCTCGTTGGTGGCGTACGAGCCGTTGTCGTCGAGGTAGCACATCGCCGCCGCACAGCCGGTGAGCTTGGCCGCTGCCTCCGGGTCACCGGAGGTGGGGGCGGTGAGGTTCGGTCCGCCCGCCAGGGAGCCGGCGGGCGGGTGGGGCAGGGACGGGTCGCTCTGGTGCGCCCAGACCCGGTGGTGCTGGTTCTCGGAGCTGCGCTCGCCGTACCCGGTGACGTACGACTGGTTCAGCGGGTTGCGTCCGAAGAGGTAGTCGGCGCCGCGCAGTACGGCGTTCCGGTACCCGGCCTTCCCGGTGAGGTCGGCGGCGGTGGCCAGCACGATCATGTTGTTGAGCACCTGGCTGTTGGATCCCCAGGCGTAGTTCTGGCCGGTGGGTGCGTACGGGACGCCGTACAGCTGGTTCTCGGTCTGGGCGGCGTAGCGGTCGGCGGCCGTGGTCACCACGGTGCGGACCTGTGCGAGCTGGTCGGCGGTGAGGTCGTTGGGGACGGTGGCGAGGGTCAGGACGCCGAGACCGGCGGTTCCGCCCCACCACATGCCGCCGTCGGCCGGGAAGACCTTGTCCGTGTCACCGTGCAGCGGCGATGCGAGGAGCGCCTGACGGTAGGCGTCGGCGCCGGTGGTGGTGAAGAGTTCGGCGGCGGCCCAGTAGAACTCGTCGGAGACGTCGTTGTCGCTGTAGGTGCCGCCACCCGTCCCGTCGTTGGGGTCGGCGAGCACGTCCGGGTGGGCCTTCGCCGCGGTCCACGCCGTCTCGGCGGCCGTACGGCACCGGTCGGCGAAGTCCGCGTCGTACGGAGCGAAGAGCCGGGCGCACTGGGCTGCCGTGGCGGCCAGGTTGAGGGTCGCGGCGGTCGACGGCGGGTGCAGCTCTCGCTGCTGCGGGTCGAGATGGGGAAGCAGCGGCAGGCCGGTCCACTGGGCGTCGTGCATCTTGTGGTGGACCATTCCGGCGAGCGGCTGCCCGGCCGGGACCTGCATGCGCATCATGAAGTCGAGCTCCCAGCGCGCCTCGTCGAGGATGTCCGGCACGTCGTTGCCGTGCTCGGGCACCCGCAGCGCACCGTCGCCGAGTTCGGCGGACTCGGCACCGTCGGCCGTGAGGGTCCGCTCGTAGGTGTCCATCAGCTCGGCGACGGCGATGCCACCGTTGACGACGTACTTGCCGTGGTCACCGGCGTCGTACCAGCCGCCCCGCACGTCGAGCCGGTAGTCGCAGACGCCCGGCTGGCAGGGCACGTCCGTGTCGCCCTTGTTGGGGGCGACGTCGAGGTGTCCGGCCGGGCGGGCGTACTGCTCGCCGACCAGGTCCGCGTCGATCTCGATGCCGCTGCGGTTCTGGTAGAAGTACGCGAGCGAGTCGCTGCGCAGGGTGTCGTACAGGTCGGACCCGATCGAGAACGGCTCGCTGACCTGCCCGTCCGCCTCGACGGTGTAGCCGTCGCCTGCCGTCGTGACGTCGCTGAAGTCGAAGGTGTGGACGTTCTGGCGGGAGGTCGGGTCGATGCCGCCCGGGGCGGTGGTGCCGGTGGCGGCGGCCGATCCGTCGGCTGCCCTGAGCGTCCAGGGCAGGGGCTCGGTCGCGTCGGTGACCAGGGTGCCGTTCTTGGGGCCCTGCGGGAGGTATCCGACCTGGTTGACGCGGACGCGCGAGCCGGTGTCGGGCACGTACACGGGCGGTTCGGCGCCGCCGCGCAGGGACACGTCGTCGAGACAGAAGGTGGCTGCCTCGTCGCTGCCGCCTATCTGGAAGGCGAGCTGGGCGGCGTCGCGGTCCGCGGTCGCGGTGAAGACGTGCGTGACGGGGACTGCCTCCGTGCCGATCTGGTCGGTCGCGGAGAGGTCCGTGGTCCACGGGTCGACGGCCAGCTGCACATTGGTGTGGATGGACAGCGGGGTGGTGGAGCTGGCGGTGTAGGTGAGGCTGTACGTCTCCCCCGCGACGAGCGGGATGTCGTTCTGACCGACGATCACGTCCCAGGGGTTGGCCGTTCCCGCCGGTACGTCGGTGCAGAGCCTGCCGTCCGTGACGGCGGCGGCGGTGTTGGCGGTCCACCACCAGGGCGCGGTGCCGGCGGCGAAGTCACCGTTGGTGATCTGCTCCGGGGCCGGGTCGGCGTCCTCGGCGGCGGCACCGGGCGCGGTGAGGACACCGCCGAACAGTGCGGTGAGAGCTAATGTCCCGAGCACACGGCGCCCGCGCCGGGCGCGGGCGCGACCGGTGGGGGACGGGGGCGGAGAGGCGTTCACCGGGGGCCTTTCGGTAGGGGCGAATACGGTCCGAGGCATGACGGAGAAGCGGTGGGAGCGCTCCCACGACAATGGGAAAAGCCGGGGAGGCACCGTGGGAGCGTTCCCATACCGTCGTCGCCATTGTGGAGCCGGGGGCGTTTGTTGCGCCAGGGTCGTGACAGCACGAGCCCTGCGGACGGTTCGGCCGGACGCCCTCGCACAGCGGGCGGGGCGGGCTGCCGTGTCCGGCAGCCCGCCCCGCCCGTTTCGCCGCGCGCGACCGCGCGACCGCGTTACGCGTCGAGAATCGTCCGCCACTCCCGTACCGCCGCCGCGTCCACCGGCCTCGACCAGCCGCCCGGCCGGGCGGCGCCGCCGATGTGGACGGCGTCGATGCCCGCGTCCAGCAGCTCCGGCAGGTGGTCGAGGCGCAGGCCGCCGCCGACGAGGATCTGCGGCTCGTACCCCGGCTCACCCTTGCGCGCCGCCTCGACGAGCAGGGTCGGAATGCCCTCGTCCACCCCGGCGGGCGAACCCGCGGTGAGGTACGTGTCCAGGCCCGGCAGATCCGCGAGCGCCTTGCGCAGCGCGTCCCGGTCGGCAGCGCGGTCGATCGCGCGGTGGAACGTCCAGTGACAGCCCTCCAGCTCGGCGACGATCCGCTCGACCGCGACGAGGTCGGGGTGGCCGTCCTCGTCCAGGAAGCCGAGCACGAACTCGTCCGCGCCCTCCTCCCGCAGCTCACGCGCCTTGCGTACGAGTACGCCGACGTCGCCGGCCGCGAAACCGTCCGCCACCCTGAGCATCACCCGCAGCGGAATGTCCACCGCGGCGCGGATCGCCGCGAACGTCGCGCAGGACGGGGTGAGGCCGTCCGCCGCCATGTCGGTGACCAGCTCAAGCCGGTCCGCACCACCCGCCTGGGCAGCGACCGCGTCCTCCGCGTCGAGAGCGATCACCTCCAGGACTGCACGGTTGCTCATGGGAACCCAATCCTCCAGGAAGCAGCTATAGGTCTAGTCCAATGCCAGCCTACGGGGCGGTAGGCCGAGGGCGCAGCCTCACCGCGAACGTGAAGATACGCGAGGTCGGACACGTGACAGGCGACCGGAGGCGCGCGGTCCGCGCTCCCGCAGCGGATCACCCTTGCGTTCTCATAGGGGTAGGGGGTATACCTGAGGCAGCAATACATACCCCCCAGGGGTATGATGACCCTCACAAGAGGAGGCCCCGTGTCCGCGCAGACCGCAGCCACCACCGGTACCACTGCCCTCAGCGGCCCCACCGGTACCGGCGTCGCCGCAGAGGTCGAGCTCGCGATCGGCGGCATGACCTGTGCCTCGTGCGCGGCCCGGATCGAGAAGAAGCTCAACCGGATGGACGGGGTCGAGGCCACCGTCAACTACGCCACCGAGAAGGCCAAGGTCAGCTACCGGGGCGAGGACGTCTCCGTACAGGACCTGATCGCCACGGTCGAGAAGACCGGCTACACCGCACAGGAGCCCGCCCCGCCGGTACGCGGCGGCGACGCCCCCGCCGGGCAGGCGGAGGCGGACGAGCTCCGCCCGTTGCGGCAGCGGCTGATCACTGCGGTCCTGCTCGCGGTGCCGGTCATCGCGATGTCGATGGTCCCGGCCCTCCAGTTCGACAACTGGCAGTGGCTCGCCCTCACCCTCACCGCCCCCGTCGTCACGTACGCCGCCTGGCCCTTCCACCGGGCCGCGTGGACCAACGCCCGGCACGGCGCGGCCACCATGGACACGCTGATCTCGGTCGGCACCTCGGCCGCGTTCCTGTGGTCGCTGTGGGCCCTGTTCTTCGGCACCGCCGGGATGACCGGCATGACGCACCCCTTCGAGCTGACCATCGGGCGCAGCGACGGCTCCGGGAACATCTACCTGGAGGCGGCCGCCGGCGTCACCGCGTTCATCCTGGCCGGGCGCTACTTCGAGGCCAGGTCCAAGCGGAAGGCGGGCGCCGCGCTGAAGGCGCTGCTGGAGCTCGGCGCGAAGGAGGTCACCGTTCTGCGTGACGGCCGCGAGGTCACCGTGGGCACGGAGGATCTCCAGGTCGGCGACCGGTTCCTGGTCCGCCCCGGCGAGAAGATCGCCACGGACGGCACCGTGGTGGAGGGCAGTTCGGCGGTGGACGCGTCGATGCTCACCGGTGAGTCGGTCCCGGTCGAGGTCTCGGCCGGCGACTCCGTGACCGGCGCGACGCTGAACGCGGGCGGCCGGCTCGTCGTCGAGGCGACCCGGATCGGCGCCGACACCCAGCTGGCCCGGATGGCGAAGCTGGTCGAGGACGCGCAGAACGGCAAGGCCGCGGCGCAGCGGCTGGCCGACCGGATCTCCGCGGTGTTCGTCCCCGTCGTGATCGCGCTCGCGCTCGGCACGCTCGGCTTCTGGCTGGGCAGCGGTGAGGGCCTGACGGCCGCGTTCACGGCCGCCGTCGCCGTACTGATCATCGCCTGCCCGTGCGCCCTGGGCCTCGCCACCCCGACCGCCCTCATGGTCGGCACCGGACGCGGCGCCCAGCTCGGCATCCTCATCAAGGGCCCCGAAGTCCTGGAGACCACCCGCCGCGTCGACACCATCGTCCTCGACAAGACCGGCACCGTCACCACCGGCAGGATGACCCTCCAGAACGTCCACACCGCCGACGGCACCACAGAGACCGACGTCCTGCGCCTCGCCGGCGCCCTGGAACACGCCTCCGAACACCCCATCGCCCAGGCCGTCGCCACCGGAGCCACCACACGCACCGGCGCACCCCTCCCCACCCCCGAGGACTTCACCAACGTCCCCGGACTCGGCGTCCAGGGCGTCATCGACGGCCACGCGGTCCTGGTGGGCCGCGAGCAGCTGTTGGCCGAGTGGGAGATCCACCTGCCCGTGGAACTGGCCCGCCGCAAGGCCGAGGCGGAGGCCGCGGGCCGCACCGCGATCGCGGTCGCCTGGGACGGCGAGGCGCGGGCGGTCCTGGAGGTGGCCGACGCGGTGAAGGACACCAGCGCGGAGGCGATCCGGCGGCTGCGCCGGCTCGGTCTGAAGCCGATCCTGCTGACCGGCGACAACCGGGCGGTCGCGGAGTCGGTCGCGGCCGAGGTCGGCATCGAGGAGGTGTACGCGGAGGTCATGCCCCAGGACAAGGTCGACGTCGTCAAGCGCCTTCAGGGCGAGGGGCGTTCGGTCGCGATGGTCGGTGACGGCGTGAACGACGCGGCCGCCCTCGCCCAGGCCGACCTGGGCCTCGCCATGGGTACGGGCACGGACGCGGCGATCGAGGCCGGCGACCTGACCCTGGTACGCGGAGACCTGCGGGCCGCCGCGGACGCGATCCGGCTGTCGCGCCGGACCCTCGGCACCATCCGTACGAACCTGTTCTGGGCCTTCGCCTACAACGTGGCGGCGCTTCCGCTGGCCGCGATGGGGCTGCTGAACCCGATGATCGCGGGCGCGGCGATGGCGTTCTCGTCGGTGTTCGTGGTCGGCAACTCACTGCGGCTGCGGGGGTTCCGGGCGAAGGCTTAGGGCCTTTCGTTCGGATCAGGTCGGGCTCGCATGGCCCTGGGGCGCGATTTGAAAGTCCCGCCCGCGGGCGGCCGGACTCAGCTTCCGACAGGAAGCCGGGCCTCCGGCCGCCCGCTGCCGCGTGCGATGCGCTCTTCGAGCCGTGCCCGGCACTCCGGCCACTCGTCCGCCGTGATCGAGAAGATCGCGGAGTCCCGCAGCGTCCCGTCCTCGCCGGGGGCCCACGACCGGGACCAGTTCCGCAGTACGCCCTCGAAGCACGCGCCCACCGCTTCGATCGCGGCCCGGGAGCGGCTGTTGCGGGCATCCGTCTTCAGGTCGACGCGTGCCACTCCCCACACCTCGAACGCGTGCCGGAACAGCAGGTACTTGGCCTCGGCGTTGATCCCCGAGCCCTGGGCGGAGGCGGCGAGCCAGGTGAAGCCGACCTCGATCGCGCTCAGCGTGTTCTCGTCCAGCCAGTACCGGGGCTCCCAGTACGCCGTGGCCCCGACCACCCGGCCGGACGCCCGGTCCACCTGGACGTACGGGCTCAGCTTTCCGGCGGCGGCGCGGGCGAGCTGGGCGTCGATGTACCCGTCGACCTCACCGGGGCCGGGCACCCACGTGAACCGGTACGAGCTCCGGTCCTCCTCGGCCGCCCTGAGCAGACCCTCGGCATGACGGTGCTCCAGCGGCTCCAGACGCACGCGCACGCCCTCCAGAACCGGCCCTTCCAGCGCGAAAGCCATCGCTTACCCATCCAGTCGCCGTACGGAATGTCCTGGGCAGTTTTCCAGAGGCCACACGGCCCTGTCGTGCGATTTCGGCCGGGCCGGAGGCGCGGCAACGGGGCTTGGGGGCAGCAGCGTTGTCAGTGCCCGCGCCTACGATCGGATCCATGACGACATGGCTGCACGACACGTTCCCCGGCCACGAGGTGAACCTTGCCTTCGCCCGGGGCCTGCCCGCCGACGCCTTCTTCGAAGGGCTGCGCGAGCAGAACCGCGAGCCGCTCGCCCGGGGCGAGGCAAACGGCTGGGCGTGGGCCGTGCACGACATGATCAACGAGGAGGACGACGACTACGAAGAGGTCGACTACGGGCGGCTCTGCCCGCGCGGGGCGGAAGTGGTCGTCTTCGTGACCGAGCCGTGCAGCGCGAAGGCGCACGGCCCCCACTTCGTGTACTACCGCGACGAGCGCACGACGCTCTTCTTCAGCTTCGAGGACTTCCGACAGCAGCGGGTGGGCGACAACCCCGACTATCTGTCGGCCGAGCTGTTCGCGGCGGGCGTGATAGGCCCTGCGGCGGAGTGCGAGGAGTGGAAGGACGGCGCGCACGACTGCTACGAGCACGAGGACGCCGACGAGCTGCGGCTGGTGCGGACGATAGCCGACGCCTTCGGCCTGCCCTCCCCGCCGCTGGCCGCCCTGCCGCTCGCTCCCTCGCCGCGCGGCGAGCCGCCCGTTGCCACGGGACCGGTGGGCGCGGAGCCGGTGGGCGCTGTCAGCGAGTCACGCCCGGTCGTCGCCCCGGGGACGTACGCCGTCCATGCCCGTGGCGTCGATGTGACCGAGCTGGCCGCCGCGTGCGCGGACGCCGGGTATCCGGCCCGTACGCAGGGCGAGTCGGGCAGCTGGGCGTGGGTGACGTGGGACGCGGCAGCCGTGCGCGGCGGAGAGGTCTCCCAGCTGGCGGGCTTCCTCACCGGATTCCGCTACGACGAGCGCTTCGGCGGGCCGGACCGGGTCGAGACGGTATTCCTGGCGGGCACACCCGCGTGCGCCTGTGCGAACGGGCAGAACTACGCCATTCAGCACTGCGAGGACCACCCCTTCCAGTTCCTGAACAGCCGGGGCGGATTCGGGCAGACGTACTTCAACGTCGGCCGGGGCCGTGAGACGCAACGCCACGGAGATCTGCTGATACGCGAACTGCTGGCCGCCGGGATCGTCGGCCGGGAGACCTCGGCGTACGACGCCGATCCCGACTTCAACGCAGACGGCGCCGTCACGATGCGGATCATCGCCGGCCACTTCGGGCTGCCCGCCACGACGTGACGGGGCGGGGCACGGCGGTGCGGGCAGGGCGCGGGCAAGAACCGCCTCGCGCGCCCCGCCTCAGCCGAAGAGGAAGAGTTCGCGCTCCGTGACGCCCTCCAGCTCGTACCGCGTCCCCACCAGCGACCGGCCAGCGCAGAGCCTGATCAGCGTCGCCCCGTCACCCCGGTAGCGTCCGGGTGCCCGGCCCTCCTGCTCCCTGCCGATGACCAGCTCCTCCTTGCTGTCCTCGAGCTCGGCGACCAGCAGCGGCATCTTCTGGTGGCGGGCGCGCGGGCCGAGGAGCCGGAGCGCGAGCGGCAGGCCCGGCCCCCGGTAGGCCCCTTCGAGCCCCCATGCCTCGCGTACGTCGCCCGCGTGCACCCACTCCCCCAGCGCCACCCCGTCCAGCACCCCGGGCCCGGCGGCGATCACGGCTCCGGCGTCGGTCATCCCCGCCTCCAGCTCGTCCACCACCTGCGCGTCGGTCCAGCCGGCGCGTTCGGCGATGTCCCGGTCGTTGCACTCGGGGCTGAACACATCCGGCCCGAACCGGCCCTCCACCACCCGGCTCAGCACCGAACCGCAGTGCGCGAGCACGTCCCGCACGGTCCAGCCGGGGCACGCGGTGCGCAGCGCGAAGTCGCTCGCGGCGGCGGACCGCAGCAGCGGTATCAGGAGGTCCCGCTCGGTGCGCAGGAGGAGACCGGGAAGTTCGGGATCACGTTCGTCAGCCATGCCCCCCAGGCAACCACTTTTTCCGGACAACCTTTGCGGATTCATGAACACGGCGCGCATCGGCAACTACCCTCAGTTCCCCACGTGTTACTGGAACTCCGGAAACTCATGGAGCCATCGTGTCGCTGCTGTTCGAACTCGTCGGCCAGCTTGCCCCTCACGCGTCGCTCTTCGCCGGGCGTATGGCGGACGGAGCGATGGAGGGCGTCATCCAGCGGATCACCGACCGGACCGTGGACGGCGGCGAGGGGGTCTTCCGCCGCCTCATCGGCCGGGGCGGGCAGGACCCGGACGGCCCGGCCGGGCTCGCAGAGCCGGATGCCGTCGAACTGGACGCCCTGCTTGCCCGGTTGAACGAAGCCGAGCGGGCGCAGCTCGCGGCGGCGCTCACCACCTGGCTGAACGGCTCGCCCGGCCGTCAGGACCTGAACGAACTGGTGGGGGCCCCGGCACCCGTCCCCGTCCCCGCCCCCGCCCCCGCCCCCGCCCAGTCCACCACGGTGAATTCCACGGGCGACAACAACATCGTGATCGGCAGCGTGGGCACCTTCACCCAGCATCTGCGGGACGAGAGGTGACGAGCCCGGGTAACTGGGGTCGCGGAGACCCGTCGCTCAGGTCGCAGGGCGACAACAACAACATCATCGGCAACGCCGGCACGTTCAATCAGTTCCAGATCCTCATCCGGCGTGCCTCCTTCGTCACCGGCTGGCTCTTCCTGATCCTCACCGTCCTCCTGGCCGGCTACGCCACCTGGAAGTGGCCGGGGGGCTCCCGCAGTCAGTACGTCGGCTTCTTCGCCTTCCTGCTGCTCGCCTTCCTCGCCTCCGTCGTCCACATCAGCCTGCGCCGCGCCGACCGCGCGGGTGCGACCGGGACGGGCGGTCCGGCCGGGCGGAAGGGCTCGGGGCTCCGCCTTCCCGACCTGCTGCTCATCGTCTCCCTCGTCTGCGCCCTCATCAGCTGGTGGTCGTTCCAGAACGTCGTGCGCAACGGCGAAGTGGATGTCCTGGTCCGGACGCAGGGCGCGCAGGCGCTGACCAACGAGCCCGACAGCGCGCTCGTCCTCACCGTGGCCCCGTCGAAGACCGCCGACCGGCGCGGCCGGCTGCGGCTCGCTCTGGAGCTCGGGGAGTACGACGCCGGGGCGCCTGCCTGCTCCCACCGGACCCGGGTCCGTCTCACGGCCCTCAGCGACAGCGTCACTCCGCTCGTATCGGATCTGCCCGCCCGCTCCACCACCGACTTCGACCTCGGCGGCCTCATGCAGCCGAACGGTGTGACGTTCGAACTCAAGGTGCAGACCCCCCAGGGCTGCACCCTGCGCCTGGTGAACAAGCAGGCCACCCTGCACAACGACTGACCCCACGACTCCCGCGCCCGGCGCACGGGATTCCCATGGAGCGAGGTAGCAGATGTCAGGAGCAGCTCTGCGCGGGTGGGCGGCCGTCACCGCGGCGATCCTACTCTGCGGCGCCGTGGCCGGGTGCGAGTCCGATCCTCCGTCGATCCTCTCGGACAGCACGGAAGTGGGAACCAAGGACGACCAGCCGGGCACGAGCTTCTCGCCGCACGGCGGCCAGTTCATCGGATTCGACGTCTCCGTGGTCGGCACGCTCATGAACAACCTCGGCTACAAAACCCCACGCTTCACCAGCGTCATGTCTCAGGACCGCATCCGGGTCCTGCACGAGGGGGGCGTGCAACTGGTGGCCGCCACCTTCTCGATCACCCCGGACCGCATGGCTCCCGAGGGCACGAGTCCGCAGGCCGGCGATCTCGACTTCGTCGGCCCGTACGCCACGACTCAGCAGGGCTTCCTGATCCGCAAGAAGGACGCCGCGAAGTTCAGGAAGAAGAGGGACTTCGACGGCGAGATCGTCTGTGTGTGGGCGGGCACCACGTCCGCCAATGAACTGTCCAAGGGCGGCTTCGAGAAGATCGTCCCGAGGATGGAGGACGACGCGAAGACCTGCGTGAAGAGGCTCGAGGCCGGAACCGTGGCGGCTGTCTCCACGGACGTGCTGATTCTTTACGGACTGACCCAGGAGCACCGCGGCCTCGAAGTCGTGCCAGGTCTCGAATTCGGGGAGGCTCCCAATCAGTACGGCATCGCGATGACCAAGGGGCACCGCGAGGACTGCATCAGGCTCCGCGACGAGCTGCTGAAGTACATCGGCAACGCGACCGCCTGGGAAACGAACTTCAAGTCCAGTCTCCCCGCTGTCCCCAAGGCCATCCGGGACGAGGCCAGGCCCCGGGAGGAAGACGTCATGGATCTGTCCTGCGTGGACAAGCCCGGAAACGGCTCCTCCGACTGACCGACGCCGCCCCGTCCGGCCCTCCCTGGCACTGCGCCGCCCGTCCGGCCCCTCACCGGCACTGCCCCGACCCGCCCGGTCCCTTTACAGTCGCCCCATGACCGACAGCGCCCAGAGTCTCCGCATCCGCTGGCAGGAAGCCCTCGTCGCCGCCCGGAGCGGCGACGAGGGCGCCGACCCGCTGCCGTACGCCGACAACCTCCTGGCACGGTGGGCCGAGCCCCAGCGGCGCTACCACACCACCGCCCACCTGGCGGCGGTCCTGGACCACGTCGACACGCTCGCCGGTCATGCCGCGGACCCGAACGCGGTCCGGCTGGCCGCCTGGTTCCACGACGCGGTCTACCGGCCCGACCGGTCCGAGAACGAGGAGCGCAGCGCCGTCCTCGCCGAGCGCGCCCTGCCCGAGGCGGGGGTGCCCGCCGCGACCACCGCCGAGGTCGCCCGCCTGGTCCGGCTCACCGTCTCGCACGACCCGGCGGACGGCGACACCAACGGCGAGGTCCTGTGCGACGCGGACCTCGCGATCCTCGCGGCACCGCCCAAGGAGTACGCGCAGTACGCGGCCCGGGTGCGCGAGGAGTACGGCTTCGTCCCCGCCGACGCGTTCCGCGAGGGCCGGGCGGCGGTGCTGCGGCAGCTTCTGGGGCTGCCGCGGCTGTTCCGTACCCCGTACGGGGCGGCCGAGTGGGAGGCGCGGGCCCGGCACAACCTGAGCACGGAGCTGGAGCTGCTCGCGCGCTGAGCGGCGGCAGTCACCTCTACCGCGGTAAAGCACGAGGCCGGAGCTCTTCGCACGAGGCTGGAGCCCCTCGCGCGCCAAACCCCGCCGGGGCCGGAAGCGAACCGGAGCGGCCAGGCCCGGGGGAATGCCACGGGCCATTCCGCTGTTGGCACCTGTCATGCCCGACTCTGCCACCAGCCGCTCCCGTATGCCCCTGGCCGTATACATCCTCGGCCTCTCGGTCTTCGCCCTCGGCACGAGCGAGTTCATGCTCTCCGGGCTGCTGCCACCCATCGCCGATGACATGAACGTGTCGATCCCGCGTGCCGGGCTCCTCATATCCGCGTTCGCGATCGGCATGGTGGTCGGCGCCCCGCTGCTCGCCGTGGCCACGCTCCGGCTGCCGCGCCGCACCACGCTCATCGCGCTGATCTCGGTCTTCGGCCTCGGCCAGGTCGCGGGTGCGCTCGCGCCGACGTACGAGGTGCTCTTCGCGTCCCGTGTGATCAGCGCGTTCGCGTGCGCCGGGTTCTGGGCGGTCGGGGCTGCCGTCGCCATCGCGATGGTGCCGGTGAACTCCCGTGCCCGCGCGATGGCCGTGATGATCGGCGGGCTGTCCATCGCGAACGTGCTGGGGGTGCCGCTGGGCGCCTTCCTCGGCGAGAACCTGGGCTGGCGGTCGGCGTTCTGGGCGGTCGGTGCGGCCTCCGCCGTGGCGCTGGCCGGGGTGGCGACGATGATCCCCCGGATCCCGCTCCCGGACAAGAAGCCGCAGCTCAAGCGGGAGCTGGGGATCTACCGCGACCGGCAGGTGTGGCTCTCCATCGTGCTCACCGCGCTCGCGGCGGGCGGGGTGTTCTGCGCGTTCAGCTATCTGGCGCCGCTGCTGACGGATGTCGCCGGGCTGGACTCGGGCTGGGTGCCGACCGTGCTCGCGCTGTTCGGGATCGGTGCGCTGATCGGCACGATGATCGGCGGCCGGGTCGCGGACGCGCACCTCTTCGGGGTGCTGCTGAGCGGTATCGCGGCGTCGACGGTGTTCCTGGCCGCGCTGGCACTGTTCGCGTCGAACCAGGCCGCCGTGATCGTGCTCTCGTTCCTGCTGGGCCTGTCGGCGTTCTATACGGCTCCGGCGCTGAACGCCCGCATGTTCAACGTCGCGGGCGCCGCCCCGACCCTGGCGGGCGCGACGACCACCGCCGCGTTCAACCTGGGCAACACCGGCGGCCCCTGGCTGGGCGGCACGGTGATCGACCTGGACTTCGGTTTCGAGGCCACCGCGTGGGCGGGGGCGGCGATGACCGTGCTGGCGCTGGTGACGGTGGTCCTCTCACTGCGGTTGCAGCGCAGCCGCGCCTCGTCGTCCCGGCTGGTGGCGGGCGCCCCGGCCGCTGCGGCGGACTCCGTGCAGGACGCGTCGCCGGTGTGCGCGCCCTCGTCGGCCGGCTGAGCGGACTCAGCGGGGCGCGGGCCGGCCCTTGGGGCGGCGCAGGCCCGCCTCCGTGATCCGGCGGACCAGCTCCTTGGAGCCGATCTGCCGGGCGCCGGCCCGTACCGCGTCCTCGTAGCGCGCTTCGGGTACGTCGTAGTGGTCGCGCTCGAAGGCGCGGGGCGGGCAGCCGATGGACGCGGCGAAGGCGTGGAGCTCCTCGAAGGACACATCGCTGACCAGGTGCGACCAGAGCCGCCCGTGCCCCGGCCAGTCCGGTGGATCGATGTAGACGGTCACGGCCGCAGTATTCCGGTCAGCGCACCGACCGGGGCGACCGCCACAGCGGCCTTCGTGCAGACCCAGTGCGGGTCCGGGCCGAGTTCCGGCTCGACGTCGAGGGCGTGCGGGTCGCCCGCGTCGCAGACCGGGCACAGCGGCCAGCGGCCGTACTCCTCCAGCAGCGCGTCCTGGACGTCCTGGGCGACGAGGCCGACGACGAACTCCGCGCCCTCCGGCCACTGCTCGACCCACCAGCGCCGGTGCGTCACCGCGTCCTCGACCATCGAGACGATCTGCGCCTCGGCCACATCTCCGGCGGCGAGGTCGGCCATGACGAGTGCGCGGGCGGTGTGCAGCGCCTGCTCCAGGGGGTTCGGCTCCATGCAGCCATTGTCCACCCGTACACCGATCCCCCTTTCGCGTTCCGCGTTCCGCGTTCCGCCAGAGGTCGGGACCAAAGGGGGGTTGACGGACACCGGGGTTGAAAATATCTTTCAAAGGTGACCAATGACCTGAAGGAAAGTTTCAGCGCCGAATCGCCGCCCGCCCCAGCAGCCCTCGCGGCCAAGGTGCGGACGCTCGCGCCGTCCATGACCCGCTCCATGCAGCGGGTCGCCGAGGCCGTCGCCGGCGACCCGGCCGGCTGCGCTGCCCTCACGGTCACCGGTCTCGCCGAGCTCACCGGCACCAGCGAGGCGACCGTGGTCCGCACCGCCCGTCTCCTCGGCTACCCCGGCTACCGCGACCTGCGCCTCGCGCTGGCCGGTCTCGCCGCCCACCAGCAGTCCGGCCGGGCGCCCGCCGTCACCGCGGACATAGCGGTCGACGACCCGATCGCCGACGTGGTCGCCAAGCTGGCCTACGACGAGCAGCAGACCCTCGCCGACACCGCAGCCGGGCTCGACACCGTGCAGCTCGGTGCCGTCGTGTCCGCCGCCGCCACCGCCCGCCGGATCGACATCTACGGCGTGGGTGCCTCCTCGCTCGTCGGTCAGGACCTGGCGCAGAAGCTGGCCCGTATCGGCCTGATCGCCCACGCCAACATGGACCCGCACCTCGCGGTGACCAACGCCGTGCAGCTGCGCTCCGGCGACCTGGCCATCGCGATCACCCACTCCGGCTCGACGGGTGACGTCATCGAGCCGCTGCGCGTCGCCTTCGACCGCGGCGCGACGACGGTCGCGATCACGGGCCGCCCCGACGGCCCGGTCACGCAGTACGCCGACCACGTACTGACCACGTCCACGGCCCGCGAGAGCGAGCTGCGCCCGGCCGCCATGTCGAGCCGTACGAGCCAGCTCCTGGTCGTCGACTGCCTGTTCATAGGAGTCGCACAGCGTACGTACGAGACGGCGGCCCCGGCCCTCGCCGCTTCCTACGAGGCGCTGGCCCACCGCCACAACCCCCGCACCACCCGCTGACCAGCGGCACACGCAGACACACAACCGCACCCGCACCCGCACCCGCACCCGCACCCGCAGAACCGTACGAGTTCAAGAAAGCAGAGCCGCTCTCCATGACCTCCCTCACCGACGCCGACGCCACCACTCCCGACGGATACGGCGAACTGCGCGCCCAGCTCGCCACCCTCACCACCGAGGCCTTCCGCCCCGAGCTCGCCGAGATCGATCAGCTGCCCACCTCGGAGATCGCCCGGATCATGAACGGCGAGGACCGGACCGTCCCCGCCGCCGTCGCCGAGCGGCTGCCCGAGATCTCCGCCGCGATCGACGCCACCGCGGCCCGCATGGCGCGCGGCGGCCGGCTGATCTACGCGGGCGCCGGCACCGCGGGCCGGCTCGGCGTGCTGGACGCCAGCGAGTGCCCGCCCACCTTCAACACCGACCCGGCCGATGTGATCGGTCTGATCGCGGGCGGCCCGTCCGCCATGGTCACCGCCGTCGAGGGCGCCGAGGACAGCAAGGAGCTGGCCGCCGCCGACCTCGAAGCGCTGGGCCTCACCGCCGACGACACGGTGGTCGGCATCTCCGCCTCCGGCCGTACGCCGTACGCGATCGGGGCCGTCGAGCACGCCCGCGCCAAGGGCGCCCTGACCATCGGCCTGTCCTGCAACGCGGACTCCGCGCTGGGCGCCGCCGCCGAGCACCCCCTCGAAGTCGTCGTCGGCCCCGAGCTGCTCACCGGCTCCACCCGGCTGAAGGCGGGCACGGCACAGAAGCTCGTCCTCAACATGCTCTCGACGATCACGATGATCCGGCTCGGCAAGACGTACGGAAACCTCATGGTCGACGTCCGCGCCTCCAACGAGAAGCTGCGCGCCCGTTCCCGGCGGATCGTCTCGCTGGCCACCGGCGCCTCCGACCCGGAGATCGAGGCCGCGCTGGCCGCCACCGACGGCGAGGTGAAGAACGCCATCCTCACCATCCTCGGCCAGGTCGACGGCCCCACCGCCGCCACCCTGCTGTCCGCATCGGACGGGCACCTCCGCGCCGCGCTCGCCGCCGCCCCCCGCACCACCTGACCTCCCGCTCCACCTCCGCTCCCCCGCACAGCAAGGCACCACGCACCATGGCTACAGAAGACAAGAACCGCGCCACTGCCGCCGCGATCCTTCCGCTCGTCGGTGGCGCCGCGAACGTCAGCTCCGTTGTCCACTGCATGACCCGGCTCCGGCTCGGTCTGCACGATCGTTCGCTCGTCCAGGACGAGGCACTGAAGGCCGTGCCCGCCGTCATGGGCGTGGTCGAGGACGACACGTACCAGATCGTTCTCGGTCCCGGTACGGTCGCCCGCGTCACCCCGGAGTTCGAGAAGCTCGTCGAGGAGGGCAAGGCCTCGGCCCCCGCCCCGACTGCGGCCCCGACCTCCGCCGCCCCGCTCACCGCGGAGGAACTGGCCGCGCAGGGCGCGGAGATGAAGGCGGCACGGAAGGCGAAGAACGCCACGCCGTTCAAGCTGTTCCTGCGCAAGATCGCCAACATCTTCGTGCCGCTGATCCCGGCCCTGATCGGCTGCGGCATCATCGCGGGCCTGAACGGTCTGCTGGTCAACCTCGGCTGGCTGACGTCGGTCACCCCGGCCCTGGCGGCCATGGCGTCCGGTTTCATGGCGCTGATCGCGGTCTTCGTCGGCTACAACACGGCGAAGGAGTTCGGCGGCACGCCGATCCTCGGCGGTGCGGTCGCGGCCATCATCGTCTTCCCGGGCGTCGCGAACATCGAGGCGTTCGGCCAGAAGCTCTCCCCCGGCCAGGGCGGCGTCCTCGGCGCACTGGGCGCGGCGGTGCTCGCGGTGTACGTGGAGAAGTGGTGCCGCCGCTGGGTGCCGGAGGCGCTGGACGTCCTGGTCACCCCGACCCTGACGGTCCTGGTCTCCGGTCTGGTGACGATCTTCGGCCTGATGTACGTGGCGGGTGAGGTCTCCACCGCGATCGGTACGGCCGCCGACTGGCTGCTGTCCAACGGCGGCGCGGGCGCGGGTCTGATCCTCGGCGGCTTCTTCCTGCCGCTGGTCATGCTGGGCCTGCACCAGGCGCTGATCCCGATCCACACCACGCTGATCGAGCAGCAGGGCTACACGGTCCTGCTCCCGATCCTCGCCATGGCCGGCGCCGGCCAGGTCGGCGCGGCCATCGCGGTCTACTTCCGCCTGCCGCGCAACGAGTCGATCCGCCGGACGATCAAGTCCGCCCTGCCCGCGGGCTTCCTGGGCGTCGGCGAGCCGCTGATCTACGGTGTCTCGCTGCCGCTGGGCCGCCCGTTCATCACGGCGTGTGTGGGTGGTGCCTTCGGCGGCGCGTTCATCGGCTTCTTCAACCAGCTCGGCGACGCGGTGGGCTCCACCGCGATCGGCCCGTCGGGCTGGGCCCTGTTCCCGCTCGTGGACGGCAACCACGGCCTGGGCGTGACGATCGCGATCTACGCGGGCGGCCTGGTCGTCGGCTACCTGGCGGGCTTCGTCGCCACGTACTTCTTCGGCTTCAGCAAGGACCTGCTGGCGGAGTTCAACGTCTCCCAGGAACCGGCCGCCTCCACGATCGCGGCCACCGGCCCGGCCACGGTCGGAGCCGGCCCGGAGACTCCCGCGAAGGAACCTGCGGGGGTCTGACGGACCACGGAACCACGAGAACGGCGGCACCCCGGTGGGGTGCCGCCGTTCCGCTGTCCGCCTCGGACCATCAGCGGCGCTGGGCCGCTTTCCTCAGCGCCCCACGATCGTGTGAGCGACGCACCGACCATCGCGCTCTGTTCACCGGCCGGAGGGAACGGGCTCGACGGAACGGCCCCCCACCCGGACGGTGACGAGCCCGATCCCCCCGCAGCACACCGCCAGCAGCAGAAGCTCGGCGGCCGACGGGGCGGACGCGCTGCCCAGGGCCCAGTCGCCGAGCCGGACGGTGAAGGGGGCGGCCAGTTGCACGGCGGCCGTGAAGACCGGGCCGCGGAGCAGGATCAGCCGGTGCTGTACGAGGTAGGCGGGTGCGTAGACCGCGGCGCCCAGCAGCACGATGCCGCCCGTCGCGGCCAAGGTGGGCGGATGCGCGATGAGCGCGGGCAGGGACATGGGGAGCAGCAGACAGGTGGCAGCGGCGAGGAGCACCGGCAGCACGGCGAGCGGCGGCAGCCCGGACAGCCGTTGCCGGTAGAGGAATCCGTACACCGCGAAGGCGACGGTCGCCGCCGCCACCAGCAGTAGCCCCACCGCGTCCAGATCCCCGGCGTCCGCCCCCAGTGCCGCGTATCCGGCTGCCGCGGCGCAGGCGAGGACCGCCCCCGCCGCCTTGCGCGGCCCGGACCGCTCGCCGAAGAACAGCGCACCGACCGCCACCGAGGCGCACGGCATCAGCGCGACGACGAGGTTGGTGAGCGAGGTGCCGATACGCGGGATGGCGAGGAGCGTGCCGGCCGCGTACCCGGCGAAGCCGAGGAGGCCCAGCAGCCACACGGTCCCCGGCCGCGCGGCGGCCCGCCGCAGGTCGGCCCGGCCACTCGCGGACGACGCGGCGACGGCGGTCAGGACCAGACAGCACACGGCGGTACGGCCCACGGCCACGGTCAGCGGTTCGGTCCCGGTGACGAGGGCCCCGGAAAGCAGCCAGGTCCCGGCGAGCAGCAGCACGAGCACGACCGGCATCGGCGGCCTTTCCTTACGGAGAGAGAAGGGAGAAGACAGGAGATCAGCGGCCGTCCGCGGCGGCTTGGTCCCCGACCATCGCCACCAGCGCCTCGTGCGTCTCCCGGTCCGCCGCCGCGATCAGTCCGCCCGCTCCGGTGTGCAGCGGCTGGCCGTGGATGCCCGTCACCACACAGCCGGCGGCTTCGCACAGCGCGATCCCGGCGGCGAAGTGCACACTGTCGCGCAGGTCGCCGTCGGTGACGTACGCGGCCCTGCGGCCGGCGGCGACCCAGGCCACGGCCAGCGTGGTGGAGACGACGCGCGGCCGGAACCGCTCGACGAACCCCGGGGCGGCAAGGAGGTGGACCGCTCTGAAGTCCGGTGCGTTGGGGAACGGCGGGTCGAGGTTGACGTCGACCAGTCGGGAGCCGGGCGAGGGCGACAACTCCTCGTCCACGCCGTCCTGCCGGACGCGGGCGTACGTGCCGTCGGTCCAGAACACCTCACCGCTGAACGGGTCGGCGGATGCGGCCGCCGTGATGCCGGACCCCACCCGCAGGGCGACGTTCACCGCGACCAGCATGTTCTGCACGGCGTAGTTCAGCGTGCCGCACAGCGGATCGACCAGCCACCTGCGCTCCGCGCCCACCGCACCGCTGTGTCCGCTCTCCTCGCCGGTCACGGCGTCATCGGGGCGGGCGGTCCGCAGCACGTCGAGGATGGCTTTCTCCGCCGCGAGGTCCGCGGCGGTCGCGAAGTCACCGCCGGACTTCTCCACGCGCGACAGTGACGTCCCGTACATGTCTCGGACCACCGCCGCGCCCGCCTGCGCCGCCCCGACCGCCAGTTGCGCATCGCTTGCCGTGCCCATGCTCACCATGCCCGCAGGCTATCGGCGGCCCTCCCCGGCAGCGCCCGGGGTCTGCCCCTCTGCTCCCGCCTGTGGCGCCGCCTGCCGCATCACCGCATTATGTCGTTGGCGACATAATGCGGTGCCCGCATGACCGACTTGCACGTGATCGAGGTCGAACCTGAAGTGCGCACCTGGCTTGAGCTTCTCCCCGGCAAGCAATACCGGAAGGTGGAGGAGTATGCCGAACTACTGGTCGCGCTGGGCACTCGGACGCCCATGCCCTTCGCCCGGCCATTGCGAGACGGCGTGTACGAGCTCCACCCGACACTGGCCGGCGAAGACACCAGGATCACCTATGGGTTCGGCCCGCAGCGCCGCATTGTGCTGCTCACAGTGTTCCGCAAGACCCGGATGCGCGAGACGGCGCAAGTAGCCCGTGCAGTCAGGGCCCGTATGGTGTGCGAGGCCGAGCACGGTCCGGCCCACATGACGCACGGCCGCAGCGAGGAAGGAGACGCGTCATGAACCACACCCGCTGGAAGCTGGCCCGCGAAAGGGAGCTCGCCGACGGCAACGCCGAGTCCCCCGAGGTGCAGGCCGAGCGCGCCGACACCCGTCTGGCCATGGCGTTCGCCAAGGCCGTCTACGACAGGCGCAAGGAACTCGGACTGTCTCAGGCCGAGGTCGCCGACCGCGCCGGACTCACCCAGGCCAAGGTCTCCCGGGTGGAGGGTGCCGACGCCGTACCGACCCTGCTGTTGCTGCGACGACTTGCGCGGGCACTGGACGCATCACTGACCATCGCGCTGGACGACGAACACGAAGAGGTCGCGTTCATCGCCCGCTCCGCGGCCTGATCCAGCCTGACCCAAACGAGAGCCCCCAGCCCGCCGGACGCCCCGGCAGCTCCCGGGGCCCGCCCTCCCCCAGGTCAGGACGAGCGGCCGCCGAACTGCCAGTTGTGGACCTCGATGTCGGCGTAGCGGCCCTGGGTCAGGATGCCGCGGGCCGCGTCCGGGTCCGGGGCCCGGACCAGCGCCGCCGTGCCCAGCCAGGTGGCGCCGTCGTCGGACAGCAGCGGCCCGTAAGCGATCAGCTCGTCCCTGCCCGGCG
This sequence comes from Streptomyces sp. NBC_00464, assembly GCF_036013915.1. Lineage (NCBI taxonomy): Bacteria > Bacillati > Actinomycetota > Actinomycetes > Kitasatosporales > Streptomycetaceae > Streptomyces > Streptomyces sp. NBC_00464. Next base: position 3,210,960 of record NZ_CP107899.1, read on the forward strand.
GCACCTCAAGGTCGACGGCGTGCCCGCCCCCGGCGCCGACGCCGAGCACCAGATAGCGGTTGCCGTCGGTCGGGCCGCCGGGGAAGTCCCACATGGTGCGGCCCAGCGCGTTGCGCCAGCGGCGCAGCAGCACGTCGCGGTAGACACCGGCCTGGTAACCGGGTTCGTCGAAGGCGAACGCGCGGGCGGCGGCCGGATCGGGCACGTCGACGATGTGCACGCTGCCGGTGGGTGTGTCGCCGACGAGGGTCGGCCCCCGGGCGATCATCTCCTTCGCGTACCCGTCCATGTATGTCCAGTGCTCTTCCAGCAGTTCGTCACGCAGCGCCATGGAACCAGGCCGGTCGCGGTGGTAGCAGAGAAACTCCATGCTCGAAGGATCCCTTCGGTACGCGGCCAGGTCGAGCGGGTTTCGCCGATGTCAGCGCGGCAGTTGCCCCTCCCGGTTGATCTCGGTGACCCGCGCCCGCAGTGCGAGCCCCGGCGGGGCCGGGCGGACGGCGTCGGGCGGGCAGTCCCACTCCGCGCCGCCTCCGGGGGGCCGCAGCTGCACATACGGGCCGACCCGCCCCATCACCCGGCCCACCCGGCCGTCCCGCATGTCGAGGGCGAACGCCCCCCGCTCCGGCACGGACGCCTCCGGGCCACAGCCGCCCTCACTTGTCATGTCCGGCCACCCTTCCGTACTGCGCCCCTGTCCCGCTCCTTGAGCTTCATGATCCATTCATTCCACGCTGAGTAACCGAAATGCGTACTCAGCGTGCTTATTCTTCCGTGGTCCCGAAATCGCCACAGGTCACGCACCCCGCACACCGAACCGGAGCTCACCGCGCCGGGCCGGACCGGTGCGTCCGCGCCCGGCCGGACCGGTGCGTCCGCGCCCGGCGCACAGGCGCCGCATATCAACCCACCCCCCCTTACGTATCAACAGTCGAGACGAAACGTCCCATTCCTCAAGACGGTTGATATGTTCCTTCCCTCCTCGCGTGCCAGCCGGGCCACCGAGCGGAAGGTTGTGACAGATGCCGAAGACAGTCATCCACGTGTTCCACGACGACGACGCCTCGATCACCACGGGGACCCGCGTGGCCCAGCGCATCCAGGAGGTCGCCGCCGAGCACGGCACGACCGTCGAGGTCCTGTGCTTCGGCCCGGCCCAGCGCCTCCTCGCCGACGCGGCCCCCTCCGGAGCGAGCGAGGTCTTCAACCGGCAGGTCGACGAGTTGATAGCGGACGGCGTGACCGTGGGCGCCTGCGTCAACGCGGCCCGGGCGGACGGGACCGAGGCCGGGCTCGCCGGGCGCGGGCTGCGCCTGCGGGTGGCCCGGGACGAGTTCCTGCGCTTCACGCTGGAAGGCGCCACCGTCATCACCTTCTGACCCGCACACGGCACAGCACCGTCGACCCGGCGGACACACGGCGGGCCGGGGCCGTGCCCGCGGCGACGAGCGGGACACCACGAACGGCTCCGCCCCCGTGGATCGGGGCGGAGCCGCTCCTCGTGTTCCGGCCGGTGCGTCTACCCGGTCAGGCCTGTCCTGCCCTGCGCCGGCGCATCCACCACATCAGCCCTCCCCCGGCTGCCGCGAGCACGGCGGCGATGCCGATGAAGAGGCCGATGGGGGTGTCGGAGCCCGTGTGGGCCAGGTCGCCCTCGGGGTCCCTGGCCGGCGGGGTGGGCCGGTCGTCGTTGCCGCCCGGCGTACCGGAGGGCGCCGGGGTCGACGGGGTGTCGGTCGGCTTGCCGGTGGGCTTGTCCGTCGGCGTGGGCGTCGGGGTGGGGGTCGGGTCCTCGGCGTCGCCGGGGACGTTGCCGGCGGTGTTCCCGCCGAGCATCACGAAGCCGTCCTTGTCCGCGTCGTCGGTCACCTGCCCGACCGCGAACTGCGCGGTGCGGGGCCTGTACGGGTGCTCGGCGCGGAAGCGCATCGGGTCCATGTTGCGCTTGGGCTGCTTGGAGAAGTCGACGCCGCCCACGATGTAGACCATCACGCCCTCGTCGGTGTCCACGTCGTACTCGAACTCACCGTTGAGGAAGATCTTCCGGTACTCCTGGAACAGCTCGTTCTTGTCCCAGTCCTGGTGGGGTGCGCGCAGCGGCCACTTGGCCACGTCGTTGCTGTTGATGACCTTGTGATAGTCGGTGGGCGACTTGGCGTCCTGCTGGCGGATGTACTCGGCGGCGACGCGTGCGGTGTAGACGCGGCGCAGATCCGCGTACTGCGGAGCCTCGTTGATGATCTCCTCGACCTCGGGGACGATCATCCGGTCGATGACCCGCTGTGCCTCGTCGCGCTCGGCCTTCGTCGGGTTGCAGATCTGCTCGCCGCCCGGATCGGTGGTGAAGTCCTGCGGAGTGGACTTCAGCTTCAGGGGGGCGTCGAGGATGTGGATGCCGCCGTCCTGCTCACGCACCGACGCGGTCTTCGGCTCGATCCAGTTGCGGATCCCGGTGAAGCACGGCCGGCCGTCCACCTTGGGCAGGGACGCCCAGAACCGCTTGCCGAGGTCCGTCTTGGGGTCCATCGCCTTGAAGAAGTCGTGCTTCATCTGGAGATCGGCTTCGAGGAGGACCCGCCCGGCGTCGGTCTTCCCGAACCGGGCGTCCATGACCCGGTCGGGCTCGTCCGGGTTCAGGTTCACCCAGAACTTGTCCGGGGTGAGCGCGAGCCAGGTGAAGAACGCGTCCGAGATGAGCTGGGCCTTCTCCTGGCCGCCCCAGCCGGCCGCGTACTCGTCGTCGACCTGCTTCGCGGAGAACGCGTAGTTCAGGCCCTCGCCCTTGACGGGCTTGCCAATGTAGCGCAGGTCCAGGGTGGAGAAGTCGATCCCACCGGGCCCCTTGGGCATCCGGCCCATGGGGTCGTTCGCCTTGACGCGGTCGAGCTGTTCCTTGAGGGTCTGCGGCGTGGGCGGCGACTGCTTGATCACGGTGTTGCCGCCACCGCGGGAACCGGCGTTCTTCCCCGCGCCGTTGGACAGGAACGGGTCACTGCGCCGGTAGGGGCCGTTCTCGGCCCGCTTCGGCGCCTGCGGCTTGTGGTCGGAGTGGAAGTTGTACGACTTCGCCCGGTCACGGCCCGCCGCGTCCTTGCCGGCCGCGTCCTTCATCTCCTTCATGAACGTGCGGGCCTCGCTCTTCTGCGGCTCGCCGAAGACGAAGGTGTACTTGTATGACTTCCAGCCCTTGTGACGGGCCCACGCCTTGTCGGCCGGCTTCTGGGTCTTGTCCGGCTTGCCGTTGGACTTCATCTCCACGATCTCGCGGGTCTGCTTGTTGTAGGCGTCCAGGACCCGCCTGTACCGAACGATTTTCCCGGTGTTGGGGTCACGCTCGCTGAAGTACACCTCCTTCTGGCAGATCCAGTCGGGGCCGGTCAGGCCCATCTCCTTGACGACCTTCTTCTCGAACGCGTCGCCGCGCGGGTCGTTGCCCTGGTTCGGGATGTACTGCTTGGTCAGGTAGTCGTCGAAGTTCTTCCACGCCTTCTGGGCGTTGAAGCGGGCGTAGATGCGGCGTGGATCGGTGTGCGGGTACTGCTTGTAGTTCTTGCCCGCGGCATCGAGTTCCTTCTGCGTGGGGTTGAGCCCGTCGAACTCCATGCCGGGGTTCACGTAGTCGTACTGGTCCCACAGGTTCTTCGCGCGGGTGTCGTCACGCACGGGAAGGCTCTTCGTGGGAGTGCCCTTGAGGCCGAACAGCTCGTCGCAGCGCTGGCCGGGCTTGAGCGGAGCAGGCGCGGCCTCCGCACTGCCGAGAGAAGGCAGGCCCGTCATAGCCATGACAGAAGCGCAGGCCAGGGCGAGAATGCCGCGGGCCCAGACACGCCGGCGCGGCAGTCGTATGAGGTGGGTCATGTGAATTTCTCCTGGAGGGGCCCAGGATGGGATGGCTGGCCGGGTCAGAGGCCCCCGTGGTCGTTGACACCGGCCGCACCAGCCTAGGCCCCAACTCACAGTGAATGCACAGGGATTCGGACGACGGCGTGTTGTCGTACCGTGCCGTTACGGTGGCAGTCATGACGGAGAACAGCTTCTGGACGTGCCCGCCGCAGGCGCAGGTACGGGGGTCGGGTCAGTACACGGTCACGCTGGTGCTGCCGCCGTTCGCGGATGATGCGACAGAACTGCCGCCCAACGACCCCGAGGCCGCACGGGAGTTCGCCGCGTCCTTCGGGACGGTCGACGCGGTGCTGGAGTACGGCGGCGAGCGGAACATCAGCGACGGCTTCGCCCTGACGACCCGTGACGACCTGGAGTGGATCCAGGTCGGGGTGTGGGGGAACGTGATCGGCATCGCGGATCCCGCCCTGGCCGACGAGGGGAACTCCTGGCCGGTCCTGGAGCAGGTCGGGAACCTCGCGAAACGCTTCCCGGGCGCGAAGATCGTCGGTGCGGCAACGGTCGACTGCGGGGCGGTCCACGAGGAGGCCGCGTGGGTGGTGCCCGGCTTCGAGCCGGTGCACTCCGAGGGCTGGCCGGACGGGGACGGGATGCCGCCGTGGACGCTGGAGGGTGACCCGGGCGCCGTTCTGGAGGCCTGCGGGGTGACGGCGCGGACGGCGAAGGATGCCGATGTCCCGTACGACCCGGAGGACCCGGCGGCCACCTACTGGGGCGGCCTCGGGGAACTGGTCCTCGGCGCCCGACACCCCTGGCGCCGGCCGCAGGTGCGGACATCGGCGTTCCGCGTCCGCCACACCCACGCCGCCACGGATTTGATGGAAGAGGTCTGGATCCCCGGCTGAGGGCCGAGGGCCGGAGTGACAGGGCCGGGCCCGGGACGTGAGCCCCGACCCGGCCTCATCCCGGACAGGCGCACGGGGCCGACCGCGAGCGCCCCGCGCCGATGAGCGGAGGGATCCGTGCCGATGAGCGGAGGGATCCGACAACCGGGCCCCGGGACCCTCCGCTCATCACCGCGGTCGCGTCAGCCCCCGACGTACGCCGCCAGGTGCTCGCCCGTGAGGGTGGAGCGGGCCTCGACGAGGTCCGCCGGCGTGCCCTCGAAGACGACCTTTCCGCCGTCGTGACCGGCACCGGGGCCGAGGTCGATGATCCAGTCGGCGTGCGCCATCACGGCCTGGTGGTGCTCGACGACGATGACGGACTTTCCGGAGTCGACGAGCCGGTCGAGCAGGCCGAGCAGCTGCTCGACATCGGCGAGGTGGAGTCCGGTGGTCGGCTCGTCGAGGACGTAGACCCCGCCCTTGTCGCCCATGTGGGTCGCCAGCTTCAGGCGTTGGCGCTCGCCGCCGGACAGCGTGGTGAGCGGCTGTCCGAGGCTGACGTAGCCGAGGCCGACGTCGGCGAGCCGGTCCAGGATGCGGTGCGCGGCCGGCAGGTGCGCCTCGCCCGCGCCGAAGAACTCCTCGGCCTCGGCCACCGACATCGCGAGGACCTCGCTGATGTCACGGCCGCCGAGCTTGTACTCCAGGACCGCCGGCTGGAACCGCTTGCCCTCGCAGTCCTCGCACGGGGTGGCGACTCCGGCCATCATCGCCAGGTCCATGTAGATGACGCCGGCGCCGTTGCACGTGGGGCAGGCGCCCTCGGAGTTGGCGCTGAACAGCGCCGGCTTCACGCCGTTCTCCTTGGCGAACGCCTTGCGGATCGGGTCGAGCAGTCCCGTGTACGTCGCCGGGTTGCTGCGCCGCGAACCGCGGATCGGGCTCTGGTCGACCGAGACCACGCCCTCCCCCGCCGGGATCGAGCCGTGCACGAGCGAGCTCTTGCCGGAACCGGCCACACCCGTCACGACGACGAGCACCCCGAGCGGGACGTCGACGTCGACCTTGCGCAGGTTGTTCGCCGTCGCGCCGCGGATCTCCATCGCACCGGTGGCCTCGCGCACCGTGTCCTTGACGGCAGCCCGGTCGTCGAAGTGGCGGCCGGTGATCGTGTCGCTCGCCCGCAGCCCCTCGACGGTGCCCTCGAAGCAGACGGTGCCACCGCCCGAACCGGCGCCCGGACCGAGGTCGACGACATGGTCGGCGATCACGATCGTCTCCGGCTTGTGCTCGACGACGAGCACCGTGTTGCCCTTGTCGCGCAGCCGCAGCAGCAGCTTGTTCATCCGCTCGATGTCGTGCGGGTGCAGGCCGATCGTGGGCTCGTCGAAGACGTAGGTGACATCGGTGAGCGAGGAGCCGAGGTGGCGGATCATCTTGACGCGCTGCGCCTCACCGCCCGACAGCGTGCCCGCGGGCCGGTCGAGCGAGAGGTAGCCGAGGCCGATCTCCACGAACGAGTCGAGGGTCTGCTGCAGCGCGTCGAGCAGCGGCGCCACCGACGGCTCCTTGATCCCGCGCACCCATTCGGCGAGGTCCCTGATCTCCATCGCACACGCGTCGGCGATGCTGGTCCGCTTGATCTTCGAGGAGCGGGCGCCCTCGCTCAGCCGCGTGCCGTCGCACTCGGGGCAGGTGGTGAAGGTGACCGCGCGCTCCACGAACGCCCGGATGTGCGGCTGCATCGCCTCCTTGTCCTTGGACAGGAACGACTTCTGGATCTTGGGGATCAGCCCCTCGTACGTGAGGTTGACGCCGTTGACCTTGACCTTGACCGGCTCCCCGTAGAGGAAGTCCCGCAGCTCCTTCTTGGTGTACTTGCGGATCGGCTTGTCCGGGTCGACGAAGCCGGACTGGGCGTAGACCTGCACCGTCCACTGGCTGTCCGACTTCCAGCCGGGGATGGTGAACGCACCCTCGGCGAGCGACTTGGTGTCGTCGTAGAGCTGGCTGAGGTCGATGTCGGAGACCGAGCCCCGGCCCTCGCAGCGCGTACACATGCCGCCGGTGCGCTGGAACGTCGCCTTCTCCGCCTTGGTCCTGTCACCCCGCTCGACGGTGATCGCACCGGTCGCCCGGACCGATGCGGTGTTGAAGGAGTACGCGCTGGGCGGGCCGATGTGCGGCTTGGCGAGCCGGCTGAACAGGATGCGGAGCATCGCGTTGGCGTCGGTGGCGGTGCCGACCGTGGAGCGGGGGTCGGCGCCCATCCGCTGCTGGTCGACGCTGATCGCGGTGGTCAGCCCTTCGAGTACGTCGACCTCGGGCCGCGCCAGCGTGGGCATGAAGCCCTGCACGAAGGCGCTGTACGTCTCGTTGATCAGCCGCTGCGACTCCGCGGCGATCGTGCCGAACACGAGCGAGCTCTTGCCCGATCCGGAGACACCGGTGAACACCGTCAGCCGGCGCTTCGGGAGCTCGACGCTGACGTCCTTGAGGTTGTTCACGCGCGCGCCGTGCACACGGATCAGATCGTGGCTGTCGCCCACGTGCGGCACGGCCGACGCCGTGTCCGCCCTCTTGGCCCTGGTCATCGTCTCTCCATCTGTTGGCGGGACCGCTCTCGCGGTCCCGTCGCCATCGTGCGGGTCACGGCTGTGTGGTCGGGGGCCGGCTCAGCGCCGTTCCTGGATGCGGATCAGGTTGCCTGCGGGGTCGCGGACGGCGAAGTCGCGTACGCCGTATGGCTGCGTGGTCGGCTCCTGGACGATCTCGGAGGTGCCGGCCTGCACCTTCTCGAAGGTGGCGTCGAGGTCGGCCGTGTCCAGGAGGACGCGGGCGAAGGTGCCCTTGGCCATCATCGCGACGACGGTGGCCCGCTCCTCGTCGGTGACCGAGGGATCGGCGTACGGCGGCTCCAGCACGAGGGACGTGCCGGGCTGGTCGGCGGGGCCGACCGTGATCCAGCGCATCGCGCCCTGGCCGACGTCGCCCCGTACCTCGAAGCCGAGCACGTCGCGGTAGAAGGCCAGCGAGGCGTCGGGGTCGTCGTGCGGAAGGAAACTGGAGTGAATGTTGATGTCCATGCCCTTCACGCTAATCCGGCTTCCTGACCGGCGCTTCTCGATTCCTGACCGGTCGTGTCACCTGCTTCTCCAGACACGAAGGCACCCCCGCCCCGGCCTGCTCGGCCCGCTCGGCCTCCTCCGCCTCGCGCCGGTAGACGCTGGGCGGCACCCCGACCAGTTCCGTGAAGCGGGTGCTGAAGGTCCCCAGCGACGAGCAGCCGACCTCGAAGCAGATCTCGGTGACGCTGAGGTCGCCGCGCCGCAGCAGGGCCATCGCCCGCTCGATGCGCCGCGTCATGAGGTAGCCGTACGGGGGCTCCCCGTAGGCGCGCCGGAACTCCCGGCTGAGATGCCCGGCCGACATGTGCACGCCGCGCGCGAGCGCCTCGACGTCCAGCGGCTGCGCGTACTCCCTGTCTATGCGGTCACGGACGCGGCGCAGCCGCGCGAGATCGCTCAGGTGCTGCGCGGGATCGGTTCTGCTGGTCACCTGTGAAAGCGTGCCACGACGGGGCGCGGAATGCCTCGCGTTGCCGCAAGACATCCCGCGCCCCGGTCAGGCTTCGTTGTTGTGAAGGCGAAGGATCAGGCGGGGTCGATCGTCGCCACGATCGTCTGGCGCATCGCGGTGAACGGCGAGGAGTAGCCGCCGCCTTCGAGCGCCGTCGTACGGTCCATGCCGTACTCGTTGAAGTTGAGCGACACGATCTCGTCGACGCTGTCACCGTTCAGGTCGGCTACGAGGATCTCGTCGCCGCCCATCGCCTGGACGTCGGCCACGCTGTACGGGTAGTCATTTCCTGCGGTGAGGATCGAGGGGTCGTACGTGCTGGCGCCGCCGAGCTCGCCCGAGACGATGATGCGCTTGCCGCCGGGACCGTTCGCGAAGGCGGCCGTGTGCGAGTCCGCGATCGTGTACACCCGTGAGTCCTGGCCGTTCGGCCCGAAGGTACGCAGGGAGACCCTGCTCACCATGGTCAGACCGTCGGGACCGGTCAGCCAGCCGGTGAGGCCCCACGGGCCGCCGTCGGTGGATTCGTGGAGCAGCTCACCCGTGCGGCCGTCCCGGATCTGCATCATGGTCTTCAGGGCGCCGGTGGCGTCCTCGACGAACGCGGTGAAGACGACCGCGTGCCCGTCCGCGTAGGGAATGCCGGGCGAGGCGAACGTACCGGCCCGCAGCGGGGCGCCGTAGAGGTCGCCGTCCGTTGCGGACCCCGTCTTCGGGGTGACCTCCCAGTCGAGAGCGCCGGTCCTGGCGTTCAGTGCGACGCCGCCGACCACGCTGGGCTGCATGGAGCCCACGTCGCCGGTGTGCGAGGCGAACTGGGCGTAGAGGTGGCCATCGGCGACCGAGACATCCGCGAAGACGACGTCACCGGCGGACGCCGGGGCGGCGTACTCCCACAGCTTCTTGCCGCTGCCGTTGTAGACGCGCACCTTGTCGGTCGCGACGATGATCTCGGCCTTGCCGTCGCCGTTGACGTCGGCGGCCTGCGCGGAGCGGACGAACTGCCCCTGGCCGTCGATCGTGGTGAGGACCTTGCCCGTACGGGAGTCCAGCACCGCGGTCGCGGAGTCGGCGGCGACGATCGTCTCGTCCCGCTTGTCGCCGTTGACGTCGGCCTTCACGAGCCCGTGCACCTGGCCGGGCACGGTGGCCGTCCACAGCTGCTTCGGCGCCCCCGACACCATCGACGGGCCGTCGTAGGCGAAGACGCCGTTGGACACACCGCCGACGATCAGGTCCTGCTTCTTGTCGCCGGTGATGTCCGTGGACACCGCCGAATAGACCGCGGAACGCAGCGGGAGGAGGTTCTCCTGCTTGCCGCTGCCCAGGTTGTACGTGCGGATGTTCTCGTTCGTGTCGACCGTCCGCAGCCGCCAGCCGCCGTTCTTGCGGAACGGCTGCGCCCACATCTGCGAGGTGACCAGGCCGCGCTTCTCCCAGCGCACCGAGCCGTCCCTGCCGGACAGGACCGCCAGCCGGCCGTAGCGGCTTGCGCTGCGGTTGTCGGCGCTCTCGTAGCCGGCGTCGTCCTTGTACGAGGCGACGACCTTGCCGTCCACCACTTCGAGACCCCAGGCGCCGCCACCGTCATGGCCGTTGGCCTCGTCGCGCTTGACCGTGCGCGACCACAGCTCGCTGCCGTCGTCACCGTTCAGGGCGCGCACGGTGTTGGAGTTGATGAACTGCCCTTCATCCACCGTGGACTCGCTGACCGTGTACTCCGGCCTCGAGCTGCCCTGGAGGTCGCCGATCACCAGGTCGATCGGCAGTGCGTTGATGCGCCGGTCGACGGTGGTGCGGGTGCCGTCGGACAGTGCGTACGAGGCGAGCTCGTAGGCGATGCCCTCGTTCGGGTCCGACTGCTCCAGCGCGACGACGCTCTTGCGGGCCGCGTCGTAGTGCAGCTGCCGCGAGTAGAGGCGGTGGGTGGCCTGCCACTTGACGCTGCCGTCTGCCGTGTCCAGCACCAGGGTGTGGCCGGACGGGTCCGCGGTCGCACTCAGCTTGCGCTGGTCCCAGGAAGCGGCGACCAGTCCGTCGCCCAGCGGCTCCAGGCTCGCCCAGCTCGCGCCGAGGAGGGCGCCCGCGTCGTACGACCAGGTGTCGGCGGGGGTGAGTGCTCCGTCGGCGTACGAGAAGCGGATACCCGTCAGCGTCGTCTTCGAGTCCTGGGGCGCGTTCAGGTTCAGGTACGGCGAGTCCGCGAGCACCAGGGTCTTGCCGACCAGCTTGATGTTGTAGACGCCCGTGTAGAGCTTGGTCCACAGCGTCTTGCCACTCTTGCCGTCCAGGACCGTCACGAAGGTGCCGGTCGGCAGCTTCGAGCCGGGAGCCACGAACGGGCGGTAGGGGTAGGCGCCGACGCTCGCGGTGAAGACCACGTCGTCCACACCGTCACCGGTCAGGTCCCCGGTGGTGTAGCCGTTGTCGGACGCGATGGTGAAGGGGCCGACGGCGTTGGAGCCCATGACGATGCGCGCCGGGTAGGGCTCGGTCTGCCACGGACGGGCGTTCGTGATCTTCCAGTCGGCGTACAGCGAGGCGTTGTCGCGCCGCCACACCTCCTTGCCGTCGGCGGACCGCCGCTGGACGGTGCCGAGCGCGGCGAGGGCGAAGTAGTCGCCGTTCGCGCCCGCCACCGGGGCGGTCGCGATCATCCCGTAGTCGCCCTCCACGGACGACTTCTTGGTGACCTTCCAGGCGCCCGCCGCGTCGGCGGTGACGCCGTCGAGCGACGAGCCGCTGCCGCTGCCGCCCGTCGTGTCCGTGGACGGTGCCGTGGCCGCGTCCTCACGGGTGCCGATGTGCTGCGGGTCGTAACCCTGCGCCTCGGCATCGCCGTACGGGTCGAGCTGGGCGCGCGCGGAGAGGTCGGCGGCCTGGCTGTCCGTGAGCGTCAGCAGACCGTTGCTGTCGTCGCCGTCCGCGGCGAGCGCGGCCGGGGCGGCACTCAGCACCAGTCCGGCGGCCACCAGCATGGAGGCGAGGCGTACGCCTCTTCGGTTGATGTTCCTCATCACGCGGCCTTCGGGGAGAAGCGGATCGCGGAGGCGTCCTTGAGGACGGTCTCGTTGAAGGAGTACTGGAGGGCGTCCGTGCCGGCCTGGTTCTCGACGCCGATGGTGGCCGAGGAGCCCCGCTGCGACGCCTTGGTGCCGATCCCCTTGTACTGGAGGGTGATCGCACCGGTCGCCTCGTCGAAGACGGCCTCGAAGCTGAGGCGCACCGAGGTGTCGGAGACGAGCGCGGCGTTGTTCCAGACGATGGCGAAGGTGCGGTGACCGGCGGTGCCCGTGGTGGCGGTCTGGACGCTGGACTTCTTGTCGAGCGTCAGGTCGTCCCAGAAGGCGGCGACAGCGCCGTTGGGCTGGGCGGCGGCGGGCAGCGCGGTGTTCGCGTAGTCGCCGAGGCGCGGCGACAGGAAGTTCACCAGGCCGTTGGTGGTGATGTTGGCGCTGGTGTAGGAGACGCCGTAGTAGTTCACGGGGAACGGCAGGGCGACGCCCTTGGCGTTCTCGTCACCGCTCAGGGCGACCTTCGTCGTCCCGGTGACCCAGTTGTACGCGGCGGGCGCGCAGGAGTACGTACCGGCGGCGTCGGTGCGCGGCGGCAGCGAGGCCGACACGGTCTCGTTCCCGTCGACGGTGAACGCGCCGGTCCAGTCGCCGTTGCACAGCACCGGGGCGGCGGGCTTCACCGCGAGGTGGAAGGCGCCCTCCGCGACGGACGGGAAGGTGTACGTGCCGTCGGCGCCGCTGGTGACCGCGTCGAGCGGGGCGTCGACGATCCTCACCGTGGCGCCCTTGAGCGGCTTGCCGGTGACGTCCAGGACCGTGCCGGAGACGGCGTGGTGGGCGACCGCGTCGAGCGCGGCGTCCAGCGGCCGGGTCTCGCCGACGGCGACCGTCACCGTGTCGGTGCGGGACGCGAAGCCGTAGCCGGTCGTGGTGACCGTGTACGTACCGGCGGGCAGGTGCAGCTGGTAGCTGCCGTCGGCGACGGTGGTGACCGCACGCGAGATGTCGCCGCTCTGCGCGGTCACGGTGGCGGCCGCGGCCTTGCCGGTGGCCCGGTCGGTCACGGTGCCGGTGATGGTGCCCGCGGTGTGCGGGGCGGCGTCGACGGAGGCCTGGATGTCCAGCTTTCCGCTGCCCCAGACGTTGTTCATCGCCGCGGTGCCGCCGCAGTGGGTGTCGTCGACGTCCGCGGAACCCTGGTCGAGCAGGGCGCGGGTCTCGTCGATCTTGCCGATGAGCGAGGGGGCCGCGGACCACAGCAGGGCGACGGCGCCGGCGACGTGCGGGGTCGCCATCGACGTACCGGAGATGGAGTTGTACGAGTTGCCCGGCCAGGTGGAGCGGACGTTGACGCCCGGGGCGGAGATGTTCGGCTTCATCGAACCGTCGAAGACGGAGGGGCCGAAGCCGGAGAAGTCGGCGATCTTGCCGTCGACGTCATAGGCGCCCACGCCGTAGGAGTCGGCCTGCGAACCGGGCGCGTGGCCGGTCGAGCAGGTCGCGCCGTCACCGTCGTTGCCCGAGGCGAACGCCTCGAAGATCCCGGCCGCGTTCCACGCCTTCACGATGTCCTGGTAGAAGTTCGTGTCACCGCCGCCCCAGGAGTTGTTGACGATGTCGGGCGCCATCTCGGGCTTCGGGTTCTGCCCGTTGTGGTCGGTCGGGGCGAGAATCCACTGACCGGCGGCCAGGAGGAAGGAGTCCGAGCACTCCCTGGCCTCGCAGCCCTTGGCCGCGATCCACTTGGCGCCGGGGGCGACGCCCACACCGCCCTGGCCGACCATGGTGCCCATGGTGTGGGTGCCGTGGCCGTTGTTGTCGCAGGGGGCCTCGGTGGTGCACTGGCCGGTCGCGTCGTACCAGTTGTAGTCGTGGCTGAAGGTGCCGTTGCCCAGGTTGCCCCGGTAGTTGCCCACCAGATCCGGGTGGTCGTACTGCACACCCGAGTCGACGTTGGCGATGACGATCCCGTCACCGCGGTCGTTGTACTGGTCCCAGACCTGATCGGCCTTGATGTCCTTGACGCCCCACTCGGGGGTGACTTCGGTGGCACCGGAGTCCGCGTCGGTCTTCGTGCCGGGCGTCGTGGAGGACTCGATCTCGTCGAGCGCGTAGTGCTGCTCCTTGACGATGCTCGCCACATCGGACCGCTGGGCGAGCTCGTCGACGAGCTTCTGGTCGCCGGTCACCTTGACCGCGTTGTTGATCCAGAACGACTCGTGCCCGACCTTCTTCTTGTCGAGGAAGGCCGCCAGCGACTTCTGCGAGGTGCCGGCCTCGGCCCGCAGCGCGGAGAAGGCCGACTTCGCCTTGTCCTTGTGCGCGCGCTTGCCCCGGGCGGCGGACAGGTCGGCCCGCTGCTTCATGACGACGAAGAAGGTCGACTCCTTCCCCTTGCCGACGGCGACACGGAGGGCGGAGTCGACCTTGGCGGACGGGGCGGGGGTGGCGGTGGATCCGGAACCGGTGGCAGCGGTCGCGGACGGCGCCGCGCCGAGCACGGCCAGGGCCGTGAACGCGGTCGCCGCCCATGCGACGCCGCGGCGCCGGGGGCTTCTGGGTGGGTACATGAGGGAGAACTCCTGCCGAGAGGGGGGTGCAGCAACCCGGCCGGGCCTCCGGAAACCGGGGGCGGCACCGCAAGCTCGGCGAGGTGGTGCGTGAACCTAGGAGGAGCCCGTTACTGGGGTATTACTGGCCGCTTCTTCACGGTGGTTGTCACATGCGCGGGCCGGGCGGTGTCTTCATGCCACACAGGCAGACTTCCAAGGAGAAACACCATGGCACTGCGTATTTCCAAGGCCGAGCTCCCCGCCCAGCTCAAGGACAGCATGATCAAGCAGCTCGGGGCCGTACCCGAGAACGTCGAGGTGCTCTGGCACAGCCCCGGCGTCGCCCGGGACAACCTGGAGTTCGGCGGCAAGGTGGGCGCGTGGGACGCGGCCGAGGCGAGTCTCAAGTCGTTCGCGCACATGGCCGTCGCGGCCCAGGTCGGCTGCAGTTGGTGCCTCGACATCGGGTACTTCCAGGCGCAGAACGCGAACCTGGATCTGACCAAGGCGAGCCAGGTGCCGCGCTGGCGGGAGTCGGAGGTCTTCGAGCCGCTGGAACGGGACGTGCTGGAGTACGCCGAGGCCATGACGAACACGCCGCTGACCGTCACCGACGAGCTGTACGCGGGCCTGCTCGCCCGGCTCGGCCCTGCGGCGATGATCGAGCTCACCGCGTTCATCGCCTACGTCAATCTTGCGACCAGGGCGAACGTGGCGAACGGGGTCGAGTCGCAGGGCTTCTCAGCCGCGTGCGAGATCCCGCTGGCCGGGCGCCCGGAGAAGTCCGGCGTAGCGTCGGCGTCATGACCGAGGACCCGTTCGTCGCGCATCGCAACCTGCTGTTCACGGTCGCCTACGAGATGCTCGGCTCGGCGGCCGACGCGGAGGACGTGCTGCAGGAGTCCTGGCTGCGATGGGCCGCCGTCGACCAGGCACAGGTGAACGACCCGCGGGCCTACCTCGTCCGGATCGTCACCCGACAAGCACTGAACCGGCTGCGCACGGTGTCGCGCAGCCGGGTGGACTACGTGGGCGAGTGGCTGCCGGAACCGCTGCTGACCAGCCCTGATGTCGCCGAGGACGTCGAGCTCGCGGAGAGCGTCTCGATGGCGCTGCTGACCGTGCTGGAGACGCTCGGGCCGACCGAGCGGGCGGTGTTCGTGCTCCGCGAGGTCTTCGACATGCCGTACGGCGAGATCGCCGAGGCCGTCGGGAAGTCCGCGGCCGCGGTACGGCAGACCGCGCGGCGGGCCCGCGAGCACGTGGCGGCCCGGCGGCCGCGGGTGCAGGTCAGCCGTTCCGAGCAACAGGCCGTGGTGGAACAGTTTCTGGCCGCGTTGCGCACCGGTCAGGTACGGGAGCTGATGGAGATCATGGCACCGGATGTGGTGCTGGTCGCCGACGGTGGCGGGATTGCGGCGGCCGCGCTCGCTCCGCTCCACGGGGCCGAACTGGTGGCGGCGGTGCTCGGGCGCGCGAACCAGGTGAAGGGGGTGGTCGAGACGATGCCGCTGTGGCTCAACGGCGCGCCTGCCGGCCGGATCGAGGTCGACGGCGAGCCGGCCGCGGTGAGCCTTGTGGTGGAGGACGGGCTGATCACCCGGGTCTATCTGGTGAGGAACCCGCGGAAGCTGACGCGGCTGGACGAACCTGCCGGAATCTCCCGGTAGACCGACGCCCTGACTGCGGCGGCACTCGGCACCCGGCACCCGGCATCTGCTCGATGCCGGGTGCCGCTGGTCTGCCGTTCTACGGTTGAGTGCTTCTACGCGCGCGCCTCACCACGCCCCCGGCGCGGGTGGCGGCACGACCTCGGGCCGGTCGTTGCAGGTGATGGTGTTCGGCAGCAGCCAGGGGGCGAGCCAGTCGCCGTCGTTGCCGCCGAGGTCCGTAAGGGAGAACTCCGAACCGGTCGCGGGGAAATTGAACGACCCGCAGTTGTTGACGCCGACCGCGCCCACGTTGCGCGCGTCCACGTTCTCGAAGGTCGCGCCACCCGCAGCACGGGCGCTCAGTACCGAGGTGCCGGTGCCGTCGACCCTGATGTCCTTGAAGTGGACGCCCTTGATGCCGTACCGGTCCTTCACCGCCCAGTCGGAGACGAGCATGATCGCGTTGTAGGTGCTGTCGAGGTAGTGGTCACCGGTGACCCGGATGTCGGCGGCGTCGATGCTCTTGTCCAGGGCGAAGATCCAGAGCGCGCCGAGCCCGATGTTCCAGTTCAGCTCGTACGTACCGGCGCGGACCGTCGTGTTGTTCGTGAGGTCCAGCTTCCCGGTGAACGGCTCGGCGCCGAACCGGGAGCCGATGTGCAGGGCGCTGCCCTCGCGGACCGGGTCGGCCACGAGGTTGTTCGAGACGGTGATGTCGGTGCCGCCGTAGATCGCGATGCCGTTGGCGAGGACCGGGGTCTGGACGGTGTTGTGGTCGAAGGTGTTGCGGGCGTTCGCGGTCTTCTCGGACCACATGGCGAGGCCGTCGTCGCCGGAGTTGCGTACGAAGGTGTTCGTCACCCGTGAATCGCTCACACCCGTATGGAAGTTGATGGCATCGGCGATCTGGTCGACGATGATGTTGTCGCTGATCCGCAGGTTCTTCATCGGGCCGTCGAACCACATGCCGACCTTGGTGTGGCTGATGTGCAGGCCCTCGATGGTCGAGTCGCTCATCGCGCCCCCGATGGCGTTGACCTGGTCGGTGTCGATGCGGCTCCGTACGTCGCCCTCGATGGCGAAGCGGGAGAGGTGGACGTTGCGGCTGCCGCCGTCGGCTGCGTCCTTGCCGTAGAAACCGACGCCGGTGTGGGTCGAGCCGTCGGCTGCCGGGGTGTCGAGCGCGACCTCCCGGCCCTTGATCTTCGTGTACCAGTTACCGGCACCGGTGATCGTGACGTCGTCGACGACGATGTGCCGGTCGACCCGGTACGTACCCGGCGGGATGTACACCGTGAGGTGGGTGCGCCCGGCGAAGGCGATGGCCTTGTCGATCGCGTCCGCCGCATCGCGCCGGCCGGTCGGATCGGCCCCGAACGCAAGGACGTTGGCGGCGAGAAGCTCGACGTGCGGGCGCCCGACGAGCTCCGAGTCCAGCAGGTCGACCGTCGTCGACGCGGCCCGGCTGCCGGCCGGGACGGTGAGCCGTACGGTGTCGCCCGCACGGTACGTCCGGCCGAGCAGGAGCCGCTGCTCGTCGTAGAAGTGACTGGGCCGGAACGGCTTCTCCACGACCGGGGCGGGGGTCGTGGCGTCGGGCACGCAGGAGCACTCGGTGATCCACCAGTCGGGGTGGAGCAGCCCGGCGCCGGGGTCGTCGGAGAACGGGTACTGGTTGTACAGCCAGGAGTACTGCGAGGTCAGCGTCATGGTGGAGCGCTTCTTGCCGTTCACCGCGACATCGAGCGGTGCGGTGATCCCGCCGCCGCCCGGGGCGTCCGGAATGCTGTAGCGCACGGTGATCGCGTTGGCCGCCGCCGGGAGCGTGAACTCGACGTACTGGCCCGGGGTCAGCTTGACCGCCTTACGGCCGGACGCCTCGGCGGGGAGCGTGTACGCGGTGCGGTCCGGGCCGATGACCGTCCCGTTCGTGGCCGCGTTCTCGGCCTCCTGCTCGACGAACGCCACCTTCGCGCCCCGGCCCGCGACGAGCGCCGGGTCCAGGGCGGCCCGGGTGACGACGGGGGCCGGGGCGGCGCCCGCCGGCGTCCCGGCGAGCACCCCGAGGCCGACGGCGGCAGCAGTCATCGAGGCAACGGCGGCCGCGCACAGTCCTGTTCGGCGCGGTCTTCGCGCTCTCGCTCCGGCAGCGGTGGTCTTCCATGGCATCGCAGGCCCGTTTCTCTGAGGAGTTCCGAGGAGGAGGGGTGGGGTGGGGAGGGGTGAACGACCAGGACGTCCGGGCGGGGCGGCCGCCGAGAAGGTGAGGCGACAGTAGGACCCGCACGTCCCGCCCCACAAGACTCCCGCTAGGAGATTTTCGCGAGCTTGCCGATTAACTGCACACTCTCATCATGTTTTTGCGTTCACCGGGCCACCTCGTTACGGAAGCCGACCTCGCGCTCAGCGGGCGCCTGGCGGACCTCGTGGGCCTTGCCGGTCTCACGGAGGATCAGCAGGCCAGTGATCGCGATCGCCGCCGAGGTCAGGCCGTGGATGCCGAACGCGGCGGCGATGGAGCCGTGGTGGGCCAGGACGTTGATCATGTCGCCGAACGGGGCGACGGCCTCCATCAGCAGGACCCAGCCCAGGGCCCGGCGGTGGCCCGTCACCAGCAGGATGCCGACGACCAGGCCCATCGCGAATTCACGGATGCCCTTCATGACGAGGAATCCGTCGCCGTCACCGGCGGGCCAGTCCGGCAGGCCAACGCCTGGAGTGGACGCCTCGGGGGCCAGGATGAAGGACAGCCCGAGGTAGAGAACGAACAGGGCGCAGACGGCGGCCAGGACGGTGTTGACGTTCTTCAGCAACATGGTGCTTCTCCTTCGACGTTCGACCTGGGAGCTCGGCGGCCTCGACGGCCGGGCATGGCGCATGGATGCGTGACTGCTCGGAGGAGGGCAGGAGTTCTCCGGCCGCCCTCCCCCGGGTACAGCTGCCGTGTCATGCGTCGATCTGCTCGAAGATGTGCGGGTACGACACGATGTCTTCGGGGAACTCGGCCGCCATGCGCTGAAACTCCGGGCTGCCGAACGCCGCGGCGAGCGCCTCGGTCGACTCCCAGACCGCGACGTTCATCAGAAGCCGGCTGTCCGCCGTTCCCTTGTGCATCCGCAGGGAGACGAATCCCGGCTGAGCCTTCATGAACTCCGCCTGCCTCCGAAAGAGGGCCAGGAACGCTTCGGTCCGCTCCTTCGGGACGAAGAAGGTGTTGGCCAGGACGATGGGTCCGGTCTCCTCCTTGAACTGCGCGAACATCGGCGTACTCGGGTCCAGGCTCTGCAGCTTGGCCATCTTCGGCACTCCCTCTCACTGTCGCTGTTCCCACGGCACCGAGGCCGTCCACCGCCGCACTGGATCCAGCGGCACGCCAACGACCGCGGCAAGGCCAACGCTTGTTGGCCAACCAGTGTTGGCAAACGTAGAGCCATGAATCTGGACTGTCAACACGTGTTGGCCTATGTTTGTTGGCATGACCGGCAGCACGGAGAACCAGCAGGCCGCACGGCGTTCCGACGCCACTCGCGCCGCGATCCTCGCCGCAGCCCGCGAGCGGTTCGCGGCGGACGGCTACGAGAAGGCGACCATCCGGTCCATCGCACGCGACGCGAAGATCGACCCGTCGATGGTGATGCGCTACTACGTCAACAAGGCGGGCCTGTTCGCGGCGGCCGTGGCGATCGACCCGGGGCTGCCGGGCCTTTCCCTCGAACCGCGCGAGGAGATCGGCCGCACGCTGGTGCGCCACTTCCTCACCCTGTGGGAGGAGAACGGCGAGCTCACCGCGCTGATGCGGGTCGGCGCCACCGACCAGGCCGCCGCCGATCGCATGCAGAGCGTGCTGCGCGAGCAGTTGATCCCGCTGGCCCGTCGGCTGGGCCACGAGCCGGAGCAGGCGCAGGCGCGGGCGGCACTGTGCGTCTCGACCGTGCTGGGGCTCGCGCTGACACGCTACGTACTGCGGTTCCCGGCGAGCGTCGCGCTCGGCCGCGAGGAGATCGTGGACTGGCTCGGACCCACGCTCCAGCGGTATCTCACCGCGCCCACGCCCTGAAGAACGCGCCGAAGCGCCTACCTGCGGCCCCGGTCGCGGCGCATGCCCTCAACCCGCCCCTCCCTCACCGAGGCAGCCGCCCCTCCCAGTTCACCTCCGTCACCCGCGCCCGGAGCACGAGCCCCGGCGGCGCCGGCCTGACACAGCCGGGCGGGCAGTCCCACTCCGCTCCCCCACCGGGCGGGCGCAGCTGCACATACGGGCCGACCCGCCCCATCACCCGGCCCACGCGCCCGTCCCGCGCATCGACCGCGAACGACCCGGGCTCCGGCGTACACGCCTCCAGCCCTTCAGCATCAGCCGTCACGACCGGCCCTCTTTCCTTCCAGCACCTGCGACAGCCGCAACGCCGTGGCGAGGTTGCAGCGGCCCAGGTCGAGGAGCGCGACCGGCTCGTCACCCGCGAACGAGACCGGGTCGATCCGCAGCGAGGGCAGCACGACCCCGACCCCCGCGAACCCGCCCCGCAACCGCGCCACCAGCTCCTCCGCCTCCCGCATCCTGCCCGCCACCATGTGCCGCTCCGTAGTCGTCATGATCCATTCCTTCCACTCTGAGTAGTTCCGATGCATACCCAGCGTGGCCAATCCCTCGTTAGCCTGGAAGAGGTGCAGTTCCAACAACGGCACGTGTGCCACAGGGAGTTGTCATGCCAGGTCCCAGAAAGCTCGACCCCTCCTCCTCTCCGCGCGCTCTTCTCGGCGCCGAGCTCCGCCACCGAAGAGAGGAAGCGGGCCTCTCCCAGGCCGAGCTCGGCGCCCCGCTCTTCGTCAGCGGCTCGTTCATCGGACAGCTGGAGTCCGGGGTGCGGCGGATGCAGATGGACCAGGCGGAGAAGTTCGACGAGGTGTTGGGCGCGGACGGTTTCTTCGTACGGAACTGCGCGGCGCTGAAGAAGTCGAAGTACCCGGATCACTTCGCCGAGGCAGCTGAGGCAGAGGCCCGAGCCATAACGATCAAGGAGTACGCGCCTCAGCTCATCCCCGGCCTGCTCCAGTCAGAGACCTACGCGCGGGCGGTGTTCCGGGAGTACCAGCCGACAGCCGTCGCCAGCGCGATCGACGACTTGGTGGCGGCCCGGCTGGAGCGCGCACAACTCCTCGCCGATCCAACTCAGCCAATGTTGTGGGCGGTCCTGGACGAGGCGGTATTACGACGAACAGTTGGCGGACCTGGCGTGATGTCAGGAGCCCTTCACCACGTCGCGACGTTGGTCCAGCAGCATCGAATCATCGTGCAGGTCCTTCCGTTCTCAGCCGGCGGCCATGCCGCAATGGGAGGCGGCCTCAAGCTCATGGCCTTCTCCGATGCGCCTCCACTCGCCTACTTGGACGGGCTCGGAGCGGGACAACTCCTGGACGATCCAGACACGGTCAGCAAGTACGAACTGACCTACGATCTGGTGGTGGCCAGCGCGATCTCACCGGCAGCGTCCCTGGCCTTGATCGAGTCGGTGGCGGAGGATTACGAAAATGAAGCTCAGCGATTCTGACTACGACCTGTCCACGGCGACCTGGCACAAGTCCTCGTACAGCGGCGGCAGCGGCGGGGACTGCCTAGAGGTCGCCACTTGGCGCAAGTCCACCTACAGCGACGGCAGTGGCGGCAACTGCCTCGAAGTCCTCGACGGCGTCCCCGAGATCGTCCCCGTCCGCGACTCCAAGGTGCCCGACGGCCCGGCGCTGGTGTTCCGCGCAGCGACCTGGTCGACCTTCGTGGCCGAACTGAAGAGGTCCTGAGCAGAGCACCTTGTGCAGCGGAACACGTACGGCCCGCCGGGCGAATGCTCGGCGGGCCGTGTCGTGTCGGGATGGTTCGGCGTCAGCTCCGGGCCGCGCGGCGGCGGACCAGCAGGATCGCGCCGGCACCGGCGGCAACGATCGCGGCAGCCGCGCCCGCCAGGGGCAGAGTCGAACCGGAGCCGGTGTTCGCCAGCCCGCCACCGGTGGTCGAGGAGCCCGAGGAGCCCGACGTACCGCTCGTCGCGGAGCCGGTCGTCGCGGAGCCCCCGGTAGAACCGGAACCGCCCGTGGAAGCGGAGCCACCGGCGGACGCAGTGCCGGAACCGCCGTTGGAACCGGAGCCACCCGAGGACGCGGTACCGGAACCACCGGTGGAGGACGTCGAGCCGCTACCGCCAGTCGAGCCGTCACCGCCCGTTGAACCGGACCCGCCCGTGGAACCGGAACCGCCTGTCGAGCCAGTGCCGTTGTCCAGCAGAAGCGTGGCGCTGTCGTTCTTCTTGTTCTTGTCGAACGGGCGCGCCTTCGCTTCGAGGGACACCGAAACCTTGGCCCCGGGAACGGCCTTGTCGATGCGCAGCGTGAGGAGGAAGGGATCAGTGGCGCCCGCCCTCAGGGAGCCATGCGTGTAGGGAACGCAGTTGTAGCTACCGGCGCTGACCTTGCGGCAGCGGACATCCTTCTTCGTCACGGTCGTTCCGGCGGGCACCTTGAGCAGAAACTGGGTCAGCGAGGTTTCGCTGTCGTAGTGGTTCACCCAGGCCGGTCCCGCGTTGGTGAACGTCGCCTCCATCGTGAGCGTCTTACCGACGCGCTCCGTCTCCCGCACCGACATCTGGAAGTCGGCCGTGTTCACCGCATCCACCAACAGATCGGAAGAGTCCCACTCCGAGTCACCGGCCCGGTGCGGGTCAACGCCGGCCACCGGAGTGGTCGAGGGCAGCTCGATCAACTTCATCGCAGGTCCACTACCGGGCCAGTTCTGGGCGTCGCTGTCGTCCAGGGGCTCATAGCTGGAGACCATCGCGTGGGCCCGCTCGTTCAGCGCGTGATCGAGGACGTTCAGCGCCAGAGTCTTCTCTGGCGCGTAAATGCCGCCGGCCTTCACCGTCTGATCGAACTCGCAGATCACGATGTGGGCATCGGATTCGGATTCGACGGCGAGCCCTCGGCGATAGCAGTTGGAGGGCAGCCCGTCCCGGAGGTCCAGCCCTCTGCTGAAGGTGTAGCTCAGGAAGATCTTGTCGCGTGCCTCGGCTCCCTTGTTCGCGAAGGTGACGGGCAGCTCGACGCTGCTGCCGGTCTTCACCCCGGCGAGGGACTTCAGTGGCTGTATGAACAAATCTCCGGCCAGGCGGCCGTCCTCTGCGGAAGCGGGTGCCGCAGCCGCGCCCATGGCGATCAGGGCGATGGCTCCGACCGCGGCGGCGGTTCTGCGCAGCGGGCGGAAGCGGTCGGCAGCAGTTCCGAGCATGGGTGATCCCTTGCAGTGAAGCGATGGATACGTACGGACGAACAACGGGGGAACGACGGTTCCGACACATCAGACGCACCATGACATCGGACGGTTGTACGACAACAACGCCGAAGGAGGCCCGCCCCTCCGCGACAAACGGCTCCACACCTCCCAGGACGGCGCTCACACTCCGGGGCTCAAGCGCCGAGATCTCCGGGCCCGGAAAGTTGGGAGCGAATTGGGCGCGGCAGATGCGACCGGGACGGCCTCGCCTTCATGGACGGGCGCCCATATCTCTCCCAACTCCGCGCCGAGGGTGGGACTTGGGGCGGAGCCCGCACGCGGTTGCGGTGCGGATCCCGACTCGGGGCTCAAGCGTCGAGATCCGAGCGCTCTTTCAGCGGAATGGGTGGAGGGATTGATTCCCACCCACCCTCCCTGCCTGGCGGGTTGACTTTTCGCGATCGACTTGCGACGGACGGTAGCGACGCTCTAGCGTCAGCCAGGACACGACGGCCCCCGCCGGTGCGCAAACACCGAGCAGGGGCCTGACCAGGACGATCGTGAAAGGCGATCCCATGGCTGCCAACCAGCTTAGTGCTGCCCCTGTCTCCCCGCCCGGCCCCGTGCCCACGCACGACCACCCGATGGCGAACCCCGGATACGGCAAGCGTTCCGCACCGGACCAACGCCCCCGCACCGGGCACGACTTCGCCCACCTCCTCCCCCGCGACGCCGCCATCGCCACGTACATCGACGGCCTGTGCGACGGCGCCGACATCTCCGTGAAGATGCTCGCCAAGGTGCTGCCGTACGGACAGTGTGCGCTGCGGACCAGCCTGAACCGGCTCCAGGAGGAAGGGCATCTGCGCCGGGGCAGCGAATGCATCGCGACCGAGGAGGCGCTGCTCTGGGTGACGCGTACGTTCTTCTCCCGCACCTCCCGCGACGACGAGTGGTGGGCGGCGTACACCCGGGGCGACGTACCGCCGGAAACCCAACGGCCCACCCGCTCCCGGTCGTACATCCTGCTTGCCGCACTCGGGGAGGCCGCGCCCACGCTGCCACTGTCCCACGCCCACTGCGTGGAGCTGGAGCCTCAGGTCAACGAATGGTTCGAGCGCGGCTCCACCGAGGCCGAGATCATGTGCGCACTGACCCAGGGACTGCCGGTACCGGTCTACAGCCCATTCCATTTCGTCCGCACGAGGCTGCTCGACAAGCTGCCGCCGGCACGCATCGCCCCCGTCCGCGAGGTCGTCCTGCGGACCCTGGAATGCCGCGAGTGCCGCGCCCCCGGCAGCCCCGAGGCGATGCGGGGCGGCATCTGCGGAGCGTGCCGGGGCAAGCCCGGCGACACACCCAGGGGCCCGGCGGGCGCCGTGCCCGTGCAGGGCGTACGGGCCCGGATGAGCGCGGTACGTGCGGGGCTGATGCCCCGGGAGGAGCGTCCCCAGCGGCGGCCCCTGTCATCGAAGCCCCCCACGGAGGACAAGGCATGACCATTCCCGAACCGGTGACGATCCGCGGGGACGGCGGGTTGGACGTACTGGTCGTCCCTTCCGCTTCTGTCACCGACCCCCGCCTGTCCGCCGCCGACGTCGGTGTCTACATGCGCTGTCAGTGGCTTTCGCTCATCTGCGGCCGGTACGGCGATCTCGACTGGCTGATCACCGAACTCGGCATGCCGGAGGCAGAGACCCGCGACTCCGTCCGGCGTCTCGTCAAGTTCGGCCACCTCCAACTGGCCAGTGCAGCCGAGGTCGCGTCGCATGCTTCGCATGACATGCGCGACGGCATCCGCGCAGCCATCGAGAAGACGGCCGACGACCTCTTGCCGGCCGAACGTGCCGCGGTCGCCCGGTTCAGCGATCTCGTGGACCGGCACCACACACAGGTGGATGCGGTGTACGAAGCGGAACGGAAGCGCTGGCTGACCGGCTTCTAGCGCGGGCCTCCGCCCGCCGGAGCGTCGGAAGCGGCTGCACCGCCCGGGGAAACGCCATCCGCATTCCCTCTCGGCCGGGACCACGGGACACCGGCATGTGCCGTCGCTCCGACACCATCGCCCGAAGGGCGGGCGAGGCGGGCCCGGTGCGGGCGGCCGGTGAACATGAACAGGTCGGGCCGCACGTCCTCGCCGGTCCCGCCCACCACGGTCAGCCCGGTTGCCGCAGTCCTGCGACAAGGAGGGCGACCAGTCGGCGCGCGTCGTAACGGGGGTCGCTGTCGGCCCCGATGCAGAGGTTTCCGATGCCGCGCATGAGCTGGTAGGCGTCCAGGTCGGAGCCGATCTCGCCGGAGGCGGTGGCGGCGTCGAGAAGCCGGTCGCACACCGGCAGGAGGCGATCGACGAAGTAGGCGTGGAGTGCCCCGAAGTCGGCGTTGCCGTTCTGCAGCGCAGCGGCGAGGCCGTGCTTGGTGACCAGGAAGTCGACGAAGAGGTCGAGCCAGCGTTCCAGTGCGGCGTGCGGAGTGGGGGCGGACGCCAGCAGGGCCGGACCGGCCTCGGCGCATGCCTCGACCTGGTGCCGGTAGACGGCGATGACGAGATCCGCCCGCGTCGGGAAGTGGCGGTAGATGGTGGCCGTCCCGACGCCGGCCTCGGCCGCGATGTCGCGTACCGGCGCCTCCACGCCCGACGTGACGAAGACGGTGGCGGCCGCGTCGAGCAGCGCCTCCTTGTTGCGCCGGGCGTCCGCCCGTTTGGGCGGGGTCGCGCGCCCTGCGCCCCGGTCTCCTTCAGTCACCGCGCCATTCCCTCCATTGCCCGCCTTGTTAAACGGGACAGTGTTCCGTATCGTTAAACGGGACAAGGTTCCGCTTGCTCATGATGTCAGAGCAAGGGGCCGACAGCCAAGCCACGGCTGGGTTCGGCCACACCTCACCCGCTATGGAGGAACACGGTCATGCACTACCGCACCTTGGGCAGCACCGGTGTACAGGTCAGCTCCCTCGCGCTCGGCGCGATGAACTTCGGCAGGACGGGGCGCACCACCCAGGACGAGGTCACCGCCCTCGTCGACGCCGCTCTCGAAAACGGCATCAACCTCATCGACACCGCCGACGTGTACAGCGGCGGCGAGTCGGAGGAGCTGCTCGGCAAGGCCATCGCCGGCCGCCGCGACGACATCGTGCTGGCCACGAAGGCGGGCCTGCCGATGGGCGACGGGCCCAACCACCAGGGCAGTTCGCGCCGCTGGCTGATCACCGAGCTGGACAACAGTCTTCGCCGCCTCGGTGTCGACCACGTCGACCTGTACCAGATCCACCGGTGGGACCCGCGCACCAGTGACGAGGAGACGCTGTCGGCGCTGACCGACCTGCAACGGGCGGGAAAGATCCGCTACTTCGGCTCCTCGACGTTCCCCGCGTACCGCATCGCGCAGGCCCAGTCGGCCGCTCGCGAGTATCGCCTGGGCCGGTACGTCACCGAACAGCCGAGCTACTCGATCCTGCAGCGCGGAATCGAGAGCCATGTGCTGCCCGTGGCCGAGCAGTACCGGCTCGGTGTGCTGGTGTGGAGCCCGCTGGCTTCGGGCTGGCTGTCGGGCGCGATCCGTGAGGGACAGGCCGTCACCACCAACCGCTCGGCGTTCATGCCGCAACGCTTCGACACCGCCGTCCCCGCCAACCGGGCCAGGCTCGATGCCGTCGAGCAGTTGGCCGAGGTCGCCGACGAGGCGGGCCTGACCCTGATCCAGCTCGCGCTCGGATTCGTGACCGCGCACCCCGCCGTGACCAGCGCGCTCATCGGCCCCCGCACACTGGACCACCTCCACTCACAGCTCGCCGCCGCCGACACCGTGCTCTCCGCCGACGTGCTGGACGCGATCGACGCGATCGTCGCTCCCGGCACCGACCTGGCCCCGCACGAGAAGCACGACACTCCGCCCGCACTGCTCGACCCGGCGCTGCGGCGCCGCTGACCGTAGGGAGGGGGCTCCGCCGTCCGCGAACGCGCTGCGGCTGACAAACAATGGGGAGAAAATAGTCCGGAACAATGGGGATTAAAAGATGCCGCCTCCGTGGGGGCAGCGCTGATGGTCACAGGTTAGGTAGTTGTGAATCATAAAGATCAGGCAAGGCAGATTCTGAGCCGGTTCGGGTATGTCGTATGGTTCAGGTCGCCGGTGGAGCGCCACCCCTTCTACGGATACTTTCAGGTTTCATTCGTTGGGTGGCGATATGCTGAGCCCCGCGACGAACTGAAGGAACTGTTTGAATCGGCGGTACGTGAGACACCCAAACAGATTGAATGGACATTTAGATCGATCAGGAACTGGATGATCGTACCTACACGTCTAATTCAAGAGGCTGGTCCGGACGGTCAAAACTTTAATGAAGCGATGGATGTGATTCGAGAGAGAGATCAGGAATTCTGTAAGGCAACGGCGGAGGACCTCGAAAGCATCTTTCGGACACTTGCGGAAGCCCCAGCAAGTGATGGCTCGCAATCCGCCTGAACGCAGCGCCTTGATTGCCAAATCTCTGCAGGCCCGATCAGTTGAGAAATGAGTGCGGTTGAGAGCAGTCCGCATTAGCCGCGACGTTTCATGACGGTCCACTCCTCGGCAGGCCGTTCGGGGACAAAGTCCCAGTTCGTACGTGGCGTCCTGGAGGAGGGATTCGGTGACGCGTATGCCGGCGAATTTCTCGGGCAGAGCGAGGACCGCCGCCTTCCCGTCGACGACCGGGGCGCTCTCGTCGTGCTCAGCCTCCTCGGATTCGCCCCCCAACATCCACATCTGCCCTTTCCGGAGAGTTTGTAGTCTCCACTCGCCAGGGAAAGTGCCTCGTTGGTTACTTCTCCGGCCCTACTCGAAGTCATGTCGGACCCGAAACATCCCGACATCCGTGAACGGCGCCCTGTTAGCCCTCGCCCTGCTGGCCCTGGCCGCCGACGCCGTCACGGCCTGCGGCGAGTCCGAGGCCGACTCCGGGCTCCGCCGGAAAACACGCGGCCTCGTCGGCCGCCTCACAGGGTGCCAGCCAGGCGGGCAAGGCGAAGCTGCGCCACCGAAAGCGCCCTTGCTCGCTCCGGACATCGTCACGCCACGGTCGGCGGTTCATCCGAGGGTGGTAACAGATCCCGATTCCGCGTGACCTCACAGCTCGGCCACGGCCACACTCGCCTGTATCGCTTGTACACAGGACGGCCGGGGGGCCGGTCACGGGGGAAGAGGAATGCACCATGAACTCAGGGACGTTCAGAGGCGGTTCAGTACGTCAGGCGCTGCGCACCACCCTCTTGGGGGCGGGCGTGGTCGCGGCCCTGCTGGCAGCCACCGCCTGTCAGCCCTCCGGGGGTGACGACGAGTCCGCCGGCCCGTCCAACTCCGCCCCGGCAGCCGGGAGTCCGTCGAAGGCCGCCGAGCCCTCGGGCGACTCCGGGACCGGGAGCAGCGGCGCGACGGACGAGGCGACCGGGGACAGCGGCGAAACCGGCGGTGGCAACGGCACCAGCCACCAGGACTGCAAGGCCACCGACCTCACGACCGCGGTCGAGCTTCAGGACGCGTCCGGGGAGACCCCCCGCCACTTCCTGCTGACGGTCACCAACGGCAGCACCTCGCCGTGTGTCCTCAACGACGCACCGCTGGTGCGGCTCGGAGCCGGTGACAGCGCTCCGACCGTCGAGCCGCTCGAAGAGCCGGACACCGAGCCCGTGGTCGTCGAGGGAGGCGGTAAGGCGTACGCCGGTCTGTACGTCTTCGGCAACGACGAGGGGGGCGAGGCGGAGTACGACCAGTCCACCCGGTTCACCGCCACCCTGGTCGCCGGTGAGGGCACCGAGCTCAGCGGCACTCTCGTCTTCGGCCTGCCGGGCGGACTCCGCTCCGTCTCCTACGACGACGCGGCGCGGGTGAACGGCTGGGCCAGCACCGAGGGCCTGGCCATGCGCCCGATCAACCAGCTCTGACCGCTCCGCGCAGCGGGCCCGGCGCCGGCGCCCCACCGCCCCGCCGGGCAATGCTCTCTGCCCTCGGAGTACCTGGCCCCGCCCCGTATGTCCCGGGTATACAGGAAAGGTTCACCCCGCCCAGCCCGGAAGGTCACCCGGATGCGCCCGCACGCCTCCAAGCCCGCCCATGACGACGCCGGCACCGATCGTGCGACGGCGAGCAAGCCTTCTCGTACGCCGGAGAGAGCCGCAGGCGCCACGCAGCAGGAGTCGCTCCCGCAGGGGTTGCTCCAGCAGGGGGTGCCCATCCTTCCGCGCGCGGCGGGGAACGCGGCCGTGGTCCAGATGCTGCGTCAGGCGGGCCACCCCGGGGTCGAGGAGGCTCACCAGCACGGCGGGGGCTGCGGGCACGAGTATCAGCAGGACGAGCCGGCCTCGGTGCAGCGCTCCGCCGTGCATGACGTGCTGCGCTCCGCAGGGCAGCCGCTGGACAGCGGAACCCGTACGGACATGGAGGCCCGGTTCGGCGCCGACTTCGCCGACGTACGCATCCACAACGACGGCGCCGCCCGCACCTCCGCCGCCGAGATCGGCGCTCGCGCGTACACCTCGGGAAGCCACATCGTGCTGGGCGACGGCGGGGGCGACCGGCACACCCTGGCCCATGAGCTGACCCACGTCATCCAGCAGCGCCAGGGCCCGGTGAGCGGCAACGACAACGGCGGCGGCCTCAAGGTCTCCGACCCCTCCGACCGGTTCGAACGGGAGGCGGAGGCGCAGGCGACGCGCGTCCTGTCCGGCAGCGCCCCGGTCCGTGCGGCAGCGGAGGCGACGGCCCACGCGCACGGCTCCGGCGAGCCGTCCGTGCAGCGGATGCGCAGCAACAACCCGCACGGCGTCACCGGCGGCGAGCACAACGGGTGGGAGCTGACCGCTCACCACGTCGTCGCCCACTCCCAGCTGACCGGCGCACTGAACTCCATGGACGGCGGGAAGCAGGCGACGCTGCTGCGCCAGGCGGTGCCCGAGGTGATCACCGACACGATGCTGGCGAATCTGAAGGTCAAGATTCCGGCGCACCTGAACAAGGACGACTTCAGGACCAGGTTGCGCGCCGCGCTGGTCAAGAAGGGCGGGGGCGACACGGCCGAGTTCCTGGGGAACAACCTCAAGGAGCTCCGCTATGCCTTCTACGAGTGGCAGGGCGGCAATCAGTTCTTCGGCCCCAACACCAGCCTCCGCGCGGAACCGACCGGTAGCGGGGAGGACACGGACTACGACGGCCTGTCGTTCTCTCCGCTGGGTGCCGCGCGGTTCACGGATCTCACCGCGCTGGGCGACGAGCTGAAGGCCGCGAACGCGGCCGGCGACAAGGATAGGCAGGCCCACCTGCTGCGCCAGATCCTGAGCATCACCGTGAACTCCGCCCCGCGTCCGTTCGACGCCTCGGCCTGGACCGAGGTGACCTCCTTGGCGGAGGTGGACCGGCTGGCCGAAGCCCTGGGCCGGGACCACATGCGGGGCTACACCTACTTCATGATGCGGATGGACGACATCGCGAAGGGGCGGTACACCGGGATCTCCCAGAACGAGGACAGGACGAAGTTCTTCTACTACGGTCAGCCGATCCAGTCGTTGGAGGTCAAGGGCTCGTTCATCTACATCAAGCTGAACACGCAACAGGAAACGGTCGTGACGAAGAAGCAGGTGGCGCTCGCCGAACTCCTGCCCGACGCCCAGCTCCTCGCCGGGAAAATGGAGTTCGACCTGCCCGCCGGTGGTCGCCTCAACAACGGCGCCCTCGCCCTGGACGGATACGCCGGATCGGTCCCCGTCGAGCAGATCTCGCCCACCCGGTTCCGGATGGACCAGAACATCTTCCGGAACCGGAAGCTCGACACGGACGACGCCGGGATGAAGCTGTCCGACTTCTGCGTGCAGGTCGGCGTCCCGACCTCCACCTTCCTGCCCCGCGTTCTGGTGGAGGCCATGGCCTAGGACCGCTCGCCCGGACCGTACGGCAGCACGAGCGCGGAGTCCGCGTGCACGGTGACGCGCACCGGCACGAACTCCGTCGCGTCCACCCGGGATTCGCCCGTGCCGGGGTTCGGCGCATAGCGCGGGTGGGCGCCCGCGCTGATCTGCCAGCGGATGCGGTGGCCTGCGGCGAAGCGGTACGCGGTGGAGCTCATCGGGACGGCGACATGGGCCGGGTCCTCACCTGACGTACGCAACCGGGCGATTCCGTCGCAGACGTTGGTGGAGCGGCCGGCCGCGTCCACGTCGCACAGCCGGGTGAAGACGTCCGCGTGCCCGCTGTCCGTGGACGCGCCGATCCTCGCGGAGACCGCGCCCAGCACCGTGACGGGCTCGGTCAGGACCGGGCCGGTGAAGGTGAGGACGTCGTCGCGGGACTCCAGCGTGCCGTTGTCCCGGGCGCCGGCCGGGAGGGAGAGCAGCGGGCCGCCGAGGGAGGGCGTCGGGTCGGCGGGGTCGTGGCGGAAGGCGGCCAGGGGGGCGGTGTCCGTGGGCGGCTGCCGGGTGAGGTGGCCGTCGGCGGTCGGGAACCAGGAGGTGGTGGCCGGGTCGAGCGGCCACGCGTCGAGGTCCTGCCACGCCGCGTCCGCGCCGCCCATGTGCACGCGTACGGGGGTGGGGCGCAGCTCCGAGGGGTCGTCGCACAGGTGGGCGCGGAGCCAGGCCAGGCTCTCGGCGAACACTTCGGGCCAGCCCTGCTGCAGGGCGGAGGCGTGGGTCCAGGGGCCGGCGAGCAGGGCCGTCTCGCCGCCTGCCGCGCGCAGCCGTGCGTACTGCGCGAAGGTCTGGTCGACGAGGGCGTCGTGCCAGCCGGTGACGAGGGCGGTGGGGATGCCCGGACGGTCGGCGGCCCCGGCCGCCGACGCTCCCCGCCAGTACGGGTCGTCCGCGTCCGGGTGCGTCATCACGGCGTCGAGCCAGGGCACCTCCTGCCCGAGTGCGGCCGTGTAGGCCCCCTTGAGCGGACGGGTGTTGACGATGTCCTTCAGGTGGCGCTTCAGCCGCAGCGTCGCCTTGATGAACGGCCCCATGCCGCGGTGCTGGTACGTCATCCCGGCGCCGACGAGCAGCGCGTTCTCCAGGTGGAGCACGCCGTCGGTGTGGAAGAGGGCGTACGGGTCGTGCAGGCCGACCTGGACCACCATGGCCTTCAGTTCCGGCGGCGGGTCCAGGGCGAGCGCCCACTGGACGTAGCCGAGGTAGCTGGGTCCGACGGTGCCCAGGGTGCCGTTGAACCAGGGCTGTTCGCGCAGCCAGTTCACCGTGGCGAGGCCGTCTGCGGCCTCGTTGCGCCAGAGGTCGAAGGTGCCGCCCGAGCCGCCGGTGCCGCGGCAGCTCTGGAGGATCACGTGGAAGCCCTGTTCGGCGAAGAGGATCCCGTACTGGGGGGACCAGGGCACGCCCCGGCCGTAGGGCGAGCGCACGAGGAGGGTGGGGAAGTCGCCCGCCTCGCGGGGGAAGTAGTGGTCCGTGATCAGGGGGCTGCCGTCGGCGGCGGGGACCGTCAGCCCCGGCTCCCAGCCGACCCGGTGGCGTCTCGCCGGGAGCCCGCGCCAGGTGGCCCGCATCATCCGGGCGGAGAGCGGGGGCTTCGCGGCCGACGGCGTCCGGGCGGGCCTCTGCAGGGCGTCGTGCGTGCGTGATGTCATCGTTCGCCTCCATCGCTCCACTCATTCTCGTACTGTGTACGAGAATAGACGATGCTTGGATGAGCGGGACAGCAGCCGCAGCAGTGAGGAAGGGAACGGCAGGATCGTGACCCGTGCCGAAGGGGCGGGCGCCACCGGCGTCGACCCCCGAGAACTCTGGCTGACCCCGGACCGGCCCCGCCGGGGGCGCAGGCCCGCCTTCAGCCGCGAGGCGATCACGGTGGCGGCCGTCGCCCTGGCCGACGCCGAGGGAATCGAAGCGGTCACCATGCGGCGGGTCGCCGCCGAGGTGGGCGCCGGCGTCATGTCGCTCTACAGCTACGCCCCCGACAAGGAGACGCTGCTGGACCTGATGATCGACCACGTCAACGGCGAACTGTCCGCGTCCGCTCCGCTCACCGGCGACTGGCGGGCCGACCTCAAGGCCATCGGGCACCTCCAGCGCGACCACATGCTCCGCCACCCCTGGCTGGCCACGGCGGTCCCCGCCCGCCGGACGCTCGGCCCCCGCACCCTCGCCTTCCTGGAGCACGCTCTGGCCGCCCTGCGGCCCAGCGGTCTCGACGGCGGCGCCCGGCTTGAGGTCTTTGCCCAGCTCACCGCGTTCGTGGCCGGGCACGTGGCCCACGAGGTGGCGCAGGCCGAGGCCGCCCTGTCGCCGGACCGCGCCGCGGCCGAGGCGCTCTACCTCACCACCGTCGCGGCGGACGGCCACCACCCGGAACTGGCGGAGGCTCTCGCCTCGGCCGCCCGCCCGGTCACCCCCGACGCCACGTTCGCCCGCTTCCTGAACCGGCTGGTGGACGGGCTGGACGCGGACTGACCGGGCGGGCCCGGCCCGTACATACGACGACACCGGCCCCCGGGGACGAATCCCCGGGGGCCGGTGTCATGTACTGCTGTGCAGGAACTACCGATCCGTCAGGATCAGAAGTCCATGTCACCGCCCGGCATGCCGCCCGGAGCGCCGCCGGCAGCGGCCTTCTCCGGCTTGTCGGCGATGACGGCCTCGGTGGTGAGGAAGAGCGCGGCGATGGACGCGGCGTTCTGCAGGGCGGAGCGCGTGACCTTCGCCGGGTCGAGAATGCCCTCGGCGATCATGTCGACGTACTCGCCGGTCGCGGCGTTGAGGCCGTGACCGATCGGCAGGTTGCGCACCTTCTCGACGACGACGCCACCCTCGAGACCACCGTTGACGGCGATCTGCTTGAGCGGAGCCTCCAGCGCCAGCTTGACGGCGTTGGCGCCGGTCGCCTCGTCACCCGTGAGCTCGAGCTTCTCGAAGACGGCCGAGGCCTGGAGCAGAGCCACGCCACCACCGGCGACGATGCCCTCCTCGACGGCGGCCTTGGCGTTGCGCACCGCGTCCTCGATGCGGTGCTTGCGCTCCTTGAGCTCGACCTCGGTCGCGGCACCGGCCTTGATGACGGCCACGCCGCCGGCCAGCTTCGCGAGGCGCTCCTGGAGCTTCTCGCGGTCGTAGTCCGAGTCGGAGTTCTCGATCTCGGCGCGGATCTGGTTGACGCGACCCTGAACCTGGTCGCTGTCACCGGAGCCGTCGACGATCGTCGTCTCGTCCTTGGTGATGACGACCTTGCGGGCGCGGCCGAGCAGGTCGAGACCGGCGTTCTCCAGCTTGAGGCCGACCTCCTCGGAGATGACGGTGCCACCGGTGAGGATGGCGATGTCGCCGAGCATGGCCTTGCGGCGGTCACCGAAGCCCGGGGCCTTGACGGCGACGGACTTGAAGGTGCCACGGATCTTGTTGACGACCAGGGTCGACAGGGCCTCGCCCTCGACGTCCTCGGCGATGATCAGCAGCGGCTTGCCGGACTGCATGACCTTCTCCAGCAGCGGAAGGAGGTCCTTCACGTTGCTGATCTTCGAGTTCACGATCAGGATGTACGGGTCGTCCAGGGACGACTCCATGCGCTCCATGTCCGTGGCGAAGTACGCCGAGATGTAGCCCTTGTCGAAGCGCATACCCTCGGTGAGCTCCAGCTCCAGACCGAAGGTCTGGGACTCCTCGACGGTGATGACGCCTTCCTTGCCGACCTTGTCCATGGCCTCGGCGATGAGCTCGCCGATCTGGGTGTCAGCGGCGGAGATGGAGGCGGTCGAAGCGATCTGCTCCTTGGTCTCCACGTCCTTGGCCTGCTCCAGGAGGGCGGCGGAGACGGCCTCGACGGCCTTCTCGATGCCCCGCTTGAGAGCCATCGGGTTGGCGCCTGCGGCCACGTTGCGAAGGCCCTCGCGGACGAGCGCCTGAGCGAGAACGGTGGCGGTGGTCGTACCGTCGCCGGCGACGTCGTCCGTCTTCTTGGCGACCTCCTTGACCAGCTCCGCACCGATCTTCTCGTACGGGTCCTCCAGCTCGATCTCCTTGGCGATGGAAACACCATCGTTGGTGATCGTGGGGGCGCCCCACTTCTTCTCAAGGACGACGTTGCGGCCCTTGGGGCCGAGGGTGACCTTGACGGCGTCGGCGAGCTGGTTCATGCCGCGCTCAAGACCGCGCCGGGCCTCCTCGTCGAAGGCGATGATCTTGGCCATATGAAGTGGTCCTCCCGGACAGGGGTGGATTTCTCCGGACCGAGTGGCGCCCGCGACGGACGGCCTGCGTGCCTACCGGTTCCTTGCCCCGGAGGCCTGCGGGCCTCACCGGCCCGGTCCAAGTTTCTGTCACTCTCACCCAGAGAGTGCTAACCAATAATTAGCACTCGACCCCCGAGAGTGCAAGCGTCCCCCTCGGAGTGTGGACAGCCACAGGCGGCACGCCCCCCTCGGAGCGTGGACAGCCACAGGCGGCACGCCCCCCTCGGAGCGTGGACAGCCACAGAGGGCACGGCGGAAGCGGCCCGGGACGCGCGAAGGGCCCGTACCTGTGGGGTACGGGCCCTCCGTGCGTGAGTAGTGTCGTCGACCGACTGCGTCGAACCCGGCCGGGCTCAGCCGACGGCGAGCTTGACCATGTCCGCCTGCGGCCCCTTCTGGCCCTGCGAGATCTCGAATTCAACTCGCTGACCCTCTTCGAGGGTGCGGTACCCGTCCATCTGGATCGCGCTGTAGTGGACGAAAACATCCGCACCACCGTCGACCGCGATGAAGCCGTACCCCTTCTCCGCGTTGAACCACTTGACGGTGCCCTGAGCCATGCCTAACTCCCCTATTACTGGCCCTTGCACGGGACCACACTTCGCGGACCCGGGTCAGAACTCACCCTCCGACAGGAGAGGGTGTGTGCGCCGGAACGCGTCGACCGCGGCCGAATGTATCTGCCCAACTGCCCTCTGCAACAGGTCAATCGGACGAGAATTCTGGGCAGCACCGATCGCCTCAATATGGGGATTTCGTGAGAATCCAGGGCAAGTCCGGCCAGGCAAAGGCGACTTATGGCGCAAGGGGCTCACGTACTTTGGCTGCTTCTTGTCGTGGCCAGGCGCATTCTCATATGCGGGTGGCACGGGCAGCGGAGGGGACTTCCCTCACCCTATCGCGCTCAACCATGCAGAATTGCCCCCTCCGCTTCTGTCGCAGAGGGGGCAATTCCGGTGACACGGTGGAGTCGGGCCGGCCCCGACCGGGGGCTCGGCCCGCGGGCTCAGCAGCCGCCGGCGACCGCCGGGATGATCGAGACACCGGCGCCGTCCGGGGTGACCGCGTCCAGGCCGCCCTCGAAGCGCACGTCGTCGTCGTTGACGTACACGTTCACGAAGCGGCGCAGCTTGCCCTGGTCGTCCAGGACGCGGGCGGCGATGCCCGGGTGGTCCTTCTCCAGGGACTCGATGACCTGGGAGAGGGTCGCGCCCTCGGCCGGGACCTCGGCCTGGCCGCCCGTGTAGGTGCGGAGGATGGTGGGGATACGGACCTTGACGCTCATGGTGGGTGCCCTTCCTGGAGTCTCGGGTGGTCGGGAGCTGCTCAGCTGGTGGTGGCGAGTCCGGCGGCGCGGAAGGCTTCCAGGCTCGGCCGGATCGTGGCGCTCGCCTGCGAGGTGGCGGCCACCGCGTCCAGCGTCTTGAGGCCGTCACCGGTGTTCAGGACGACGGTGGTGAGCGACGGGTCCAGCAGGCCGGCCTCGATCAGCTTCTTCGTCACGCCGACCGTCACCCCGCCCGCGGTCTCGGCGAAGATGCCCTCGGTGCGGGCCAGCAGCTTGATCGCGTCGACGACCTGCTCGTCGTTGACGTCGTCGACGGCGCCACCGGTGCGGCGGGCGATGTCCAGGACGTACGGGCCGTCGGCCGGGTTGCCGATCGCCAGGGACTTGGCGATCGTGTTCGGCTTCTGCGGCCGCACCACGTCGTGACCGGCCTTGAAGGCGGAGGAGACCGGGGAGCAGCCCTCGGCCTGGGCGCCGAAGATCTTGTACGGCTTGTCCTCGACCAGGCCGAGCTTGATCAGCTCCTGGAGACCCTTGTCGATCTTCGTGAGCTGGGAGCCGGACGCGATCGGGATGACGATCTGGTCGGGCAGCCGCCAGCCGAGCTGCTCGCAGATCTCGTACGCGAGGGTCTTGGACCCTTCGCCGTAGTACGGGCGCAGGTTGACGTTGACGAAGCCCCAGCCCTCGCCGAGCGGGTCGCCGATGAGCTCGGAGCAGAAGCGGTTGACGTCGTCGTAGTTGCCCTCGATGCCGACCAGCTCACCGCCGTACACAGCGGCCATGACGACCTTGCCCTGCTCCAGGTCGTGCGGGATGAACACGCAGCTGCGCAGACCGGCACGGGCGGCGGCGGCACCGACGGCGCCGGCGAGGTTGCCGGTGGAGGAGCAGGACAGGGTGGTGAATCCGAAGGCGCGGGCGGCCTCGACGGCGATCGCGACGACGCGGTCCTTGAAGGAGTGCGTCGGGTTGCCGGAGTCGTCCTTGACGTACAGACCGCCGGTGACGCCCAGCTCGCGGGCGAGGTTGTCGGCCTTGACCAGCTTGGTGAAGCCGGGGTTGATGTTGGGCTTGTCCGCGACATCGGACGGGACCGGCAGCAGCGGCGCGTAGCGCCAGATGTTGTTGGGTCCGGCCTCGATGCGCTTCTTCAGCTCGTCCGGGGAGCCGCTCGGCAGGTCGTACGCCACTTCGAGCGGCCCGAAACAGGACGCGCAGGCGAAAATCGGACCGAGTGCGAATCGCTCTCCGCATTCGCGGCAGGAAAGCGCCGCGGCGGGACCGAGGTCCACGGAAGATTCGGTGTTTGCTGCAACAGTCTCAACAGCCATGATGGCGAGGCCCTTTCTCCTCATCTTCCTCGCGACGCATTTCGTCACGAGACGGAATTGGCACCTTCCCCACCTGACCTCGCGGTCGGCGGGAGGGTTGCCGGGACTTCAACGGGCCGTTCCCTCTGTCCCTCTGGATGAGCGCTGTGGCACTGGACCATGGATCCAGGCGTTTATCGGCGGACGGACCCCGGCATGCGACGGCCATCTGCGTTGTTCAAGACTGTAACCGAAGCACCGGACTGTTGAGATAGTCGTCCGTACCGCGAGATGGATCACATACAGGGAGTATCGACCGTGCTGGAAGAGGTCGAACGCTGGCTGACCAGGCGTTCCTGGTCAGCCGCCGACCGTCCGCTGGACCGTCTGCTGGACGCCAGGAACGGCGCGCACGGGCCGGGCGTGAGTGTGGTGCTGCCTGCGCTGAACGAGGCCGAGACGGTCGGGGACATCGTCACGACGATCCGGCGCGAGCTCATGGAGAAGGTCCGGCTGGTCGACGAGCTCGTGGTGATCGACTCCGGCTCGACGGACGCCACCACCGAGGTCGCCCGCCGGGCGGGCGCCCGGGTCGTCCACCGCGACGCGATCCTCCCCCGCGTCCCCGCCGCCCCCGGCAAGGGCGAGGTGCTCTGGCGGTCGCTCCTGGTGACCGGCGGCGACATCGTGTGCTTCATCGACGCGGACCTGAAGGACTTCTCGGCGGACTTCGTCTCCGGCATCGTCGGCCCGCTGCTGACCGACCCGGACGTGCAGTTCGTCAAGGCGATGTACGACCGCCCGCTCGGCAACACGGCAGGTCAGGGCGGTCGTGTGACCGAGCTGGTGGCCCGGCCGCTGCTCAATCTGCACTGGCCGCAGCTGGCCGGCTTCGTCCAGCCGCTGGGCGGCGAGTACGCCGTGCGCCGCTCGCTCCTGGAGCGGCTGCCCTTCCCGGTCGGTTACGGAGTGGAGCTGGGCCTGCTCGTCGACGCCCTGCACACCGTCGGCCTGGACGCGCTCGCCCAGGTGGACGTCGGGGTCAGGATCCACCGCCACCAGGACGGCCAGGCGCTCGGACGGATGGCGGCCGCCATCTACCGCACCGCCCAGCTGCGGCTCTCCAGGGGGCATCTGGTCCGCCCGTCGCTGACGCAGTTCGAGCGCGGCGAGCACGGTTTCGTCCCGCGCACGTATGCGGTGGACACGGAGGAGCGGCCGCCGATGCGGGAGATCGAGGAGTACCTTTCACGCCGCGCGGCGTGACACCGGCCGACTTCGCACGTTTGGACGCTTCACGATCGGGCTAGATTCCGCCCATGGTCTCCGAGCACGCCCTCCAGCCCGCTGCCCAGGTCCTCGTCGCGTCCAACCGCGGCCCGGTCTCGTACACGCTGCGCGAGGACGGCTCGCTCGACGCCAAACGCGGCGGTGGCGGGCTCGTCTCCGGCCTGAGCGCCGTGGACGACAAGACATGGGTCTGCGCCGCCCTCGGGGACGGTGACCGCGAGGCGGTGCGGCGCGGGGTCGGCGAACCGGGCGTCCGGATGCTCGACATCGACGCGGACGTGCACGCCGACGCGTACAACGGCATCGCCAACTCGGTGCTCTGGTTCGTCCACCACCTGCTCTACCAGACCCCCGTCGAGCCCGTCTTCGACGCGGAGTTCCGCCGGCAGTGGGCCTCCTTCGAGACGTACAACCGGGCCTTCGCCGCGGCGCTCGCCGAGGAGGCGGGCGAGGGCGCGGCGGTCCTCGTGCAGGACTACCACCTGGCCCTGGTGCCCGGCATGCTCCGCGAGCTCCGCCCCGACCTGCGGATCGGCCACTTCTCGCACACCCCGTGGGCGCCCGTCGACTACTTCCGGCTGCTGCCCGACGACATCGCCGAACAGCTCCTGCACGGCATCCTCGGCGCCGACCGGGCCGCCTTCCTGACCCGCCGCTGGGCGGACGCGTTCATCGGCTGCTGTACGGAGATCCTCGGCGGCACGGGCCACACCCGGATCGGGGTGCACGGCCTCGGCGCCGACGCGGACTTCCTGCGCCGCCGCTCCCACGAGGCGGACGTGGACGAGCGGATGGCGGCGCTGCGGGAGCAGGTGGGCCCCGGCCGGAAGACGATCGTGCGGGTGGACCGTACGGAACTCTCCAAGAACATCGTCCGCGGGATGCTCGCCTACCGCGCCCTGCTCGACGGGCGGCCCGAGTGGCGCGGTCGCGTCGTCCACATCGCGTTCGCCTACCCCTCGCGCCAGGACCTGGCGGTCTACCGGGAGTACACCGCCGAGGTGCAGCGCGTCGCCGACGGGATCAACTCTGCGTACGGCACGGCCGACTGGACCCCGGTCGTCCTCCACGTCAAGGACGACTTCGCCCGCTCGCTGGCGGCGTACCGGCTGGCGGACGTCGCACTCGTCAACCCGATCCGGGACGGGATGAACCTGGTCGCCAAGGAGGTCCCGGTCGTCTCCGACGACGGCTGCGCGCTGGTGCTGTCGCGGGAGGCGGGGGCGTACGAGGAGCTGGGCACCGACGCGATCACGGTGAACCCGTACGACGTGTCCGCCACCGCCGACGCACTGCACGAGGCGCTGACGATGGCGGACGACGAGCGGGCGGCCCGCACGAAGCGGCTGGCCGCGGCGGCCACCGCGCTGCCGCCGCAGCAGTGGTTCCTGGACCAGCTAGAGGCGCTGCGCCAGGGCTGACAGGAACGCCACGACGGCCCCGGGTCCGGGCAGCGACAGATCGGCGCGCTCGGCCAG
This sequence comes from Streptomyces sp. NBC_00464, assembly GCF_036013915.1. Classification (NCBI taxonomy): domain Bacteria; kingdom Bacillati; phylum Actinomycetota; class Actinomycetes; order Kitasatosporales; family Streptomycetaceae; genus Streptomyces; species Streptomyces sp. NBC_00464. The sequence continues at coordinate 3,251,300 of NZ_CP107899.1, forward strand.
TTCGGGCACTTCCGCGCCGCTGCACACCAGCAGGCCGGGGGTGCCGTCGGGGCCTTCGGTGCGGAGCTTCTCCACGGCGGCGTACGCGGCGAGGTCGCCCAGGTCGTCGCCCGCGTAGAGCACGGACTCGGCGCCGGTCTCGTGCACGTACTGGGTGAGTGCCACGCCCTTGTCCATGCCGGAGGGGCGCAACTCCAGGACCAGTCGGCCCGGTTCGACGATCAGGCCGTGCCGGGCGGCGAGCTCGCCCAGGGGGCCGCGCAGGGCCTCGAAGGCGGCCTGCGGGTCGGCGGCGCGGCGGGTGTGGACGGCGAGCGCCTGGCCCTTCTCCTCTATCCAGGTGCCGTGCCAGGAGTCGAACCTGTCGAGTACGCCGGGGAGTTCGGCCCGGACGGCGGCGACGCCGGGGTGCGGGGCGGGGGCGCGTACGGTGCCGGAGACGGCGTCCCAGCGTTCGGCGCCGTAGTGGCCGAGGACGACGAGATGGTCCAGTCCCGCGACCCCGGCGAAGCCGCCGTGGCGGACCGCGACCCCGGCCGGGCGGCCGGTGATCACGGCGATCGACGCGACCTTGGGGGCGAGTGCGGCCAGCGCCTCGACGGCGCCGGGGTGGGCACGGGCCTGTTCGGGGTCCGGGACGATGTCGGCGAGCGTTCCGTCGAAATCGAGCGCGATGACGGCGCGGTCGGGCCGGGCGAGGAGCGCGGCGAGGCCCTCCTGTCCGGCGGAGGTGGTCGGGGCCGGCAGGGGTGGGGTGTGCGGGTGGCTGCCCATGCCTTGAGCCTATAGGCGGTGGCCTGTGTGTGGAGGGGCTGCCGCGGGGGACTGACCGGCCGCCGGGGCTCCGCCCCGAACCCCGCTCCTCAATCGCCGGAGGGGCTTGACTTGTCCGCCTCCGAAATCGGCGGTGGGGATCGGGACTTGGAGCTTATGGTGTCCGCCTCCGAGGAAGGCCCACTCTGTGCTCGATACACCGATACACCGGCTTCTGCTACGGCGACAGACCTGGATGTACATGCTGTACACCCTCCTGCTGCCGCTCGCGCATAGTCTGATCCTGGTTCTGCAGTACGTCATGAAAGCCGCGCAGGACCACGGTCACCAGGAACTCGGACCCCTGCTCCTGCTGGCCGCGCTCGCCGTGGTCGCCGTGGCCGGTCCCGGCTTCGAGCGGATACGTGTCCGGTTCTGGCTGGGTGAGGAGATCGGCCGCCGTGACGGGGACAACCGCTTCTTCCGCCATGCCGCGTTCTTCGTACTCAACATGCTCGTGGGCGCGCTCGGGTTCCTCGCCGTGGCCGGCTGGCTGCTCGTCTCCGCGCGCAACCTCACGTATCCGGTGTGGGGTTGGCGCCCCTACCCGGACCCGGCCTGGGGCGGCCCACACCCGATCGGGGTGGTCGCCCTGCACTTCGCGGCAGGCGTGGTGACCTTCTTCGCCGGTCCGTGGGTCATCGTGCGGCTGGCGGGGCTGCAGGTCCGCCTGGTGCGGCGGTTCATCGGTTCGGGTCAGGCCGGCTGACCGGCCGCGCCGGTGTGGCGGACCACTGCGGCGGTGTAGCCGTGCGGAACGGCCACCATGTCCACGGCCCGGTCCACGATGATCCCCGGCCCCACGCACCCGCCGCGCATCACCGCGCGGCCCCCGGCCGTCCTGCGGGCCGTCCGCCGTGCTGCAGGCGCCGCGTCCGGGGCACCGTCCTCGGCGAGCAGGGACGCGCCTGCTCCCACCGTCGTTCCGGAAAGCGCGTAGACGACCAGATCGCCGCACCGGTCCCAGGAGAAGTGCACCGGCTCCGCCCCCTCCGCAGCCGCCACGCTGTCGTGCAGCCGTGCGCACAGCGGACAGGTCCCGTCCAGGACGGCGATCCGGCCGGGTGGACACCCGAGGCGGGCGGCGGCGAGCAGCCTCAGCCCACCACGGACCACGGCGAACCGGCGTCGCGCCGCGCCCGGTTCGAGCCCGTCGTACACCCCGTGCTCCGCCGCGGTGAGTGCGTCGGCGCCGGCGGCCTCGGCGGCCGGGCCCTGTTCGGACAGCAGCAGGGTCCACACCTGAGCCCCCTCGACCGGCCGACCGGGCCGCCCGGGAGGCGCGGTGAGGTCGAGCACGGTCCCGGGAAGGAGACGGCCGTACGGTTTCGCGGCTCCCCCGGCCCAGGGCGATGGCCTCATCGGGAGGGGCGACGGCCTGCTCGCCCGCATCCGTTCCGGCGTCCAGCGGTAGGGGGGTTCACCGGCGGGCCCGGTGCCGGATGTCACCGCCGCCCCCGCCGGGCCTCCCGGACGCGTCGCAGGCGGTTCACCGTCACCGGGTCCGCCTGCAGCGCCCGCCGGTCGTCCAGCAGGGCGTTCAGCAGTTGGTAGTAGCGGGTCGGGGAGATGCCGAGCTGTTCCCTGATCGCCCGCTCCTTCGCCCCGGGGCCCGCCCACGACTGCCGCTCGACCGCCAGGACCGCGCGGTCCCGGTCGGACAGCGGGGCGGCGTCGTCGGGGCCTTCGGGGCCGTTCGGGGGGAGGGCGGTCATATCAGCCAATATATTGCGCGGGCGGATCGGGCACAGGACCGGCAGACGGGCCCGGCCGCGGGCCCGGCCACTACTCCGCGCTCTCCGCGGCCGTCGACTCCTGCGCGATGCGTTCGAGCACGCTCTCCGGGTTCGCGCCCGGCTCGACGGCCTTGCCGATGTTCTCCTTGATCGACTCACTGGCTGCGGCCCAGGACGTCTTGCCGAAGGGGTAGAACTCCGCGTCCGGCAGCGTGGCCAGGAACTTGTGCAGCGGCTTGAACTTGGCGTCGTCCTCCATCGCGGCGGACGCGCTGTCGGTGACCGGCAGCATGTCGTACTTATCGGCGAACTCGATCACGTTCTTGTCGCTGAACATGAAGTCGAAGAACTTGCCCGCCTCGACCCGGTGGCCGCCCTCCTTGAACCCCATGATCCAGTCGGCGACGCCCATCGACCCGGTGGTGGGCCCGTCGGGCCCCGGCAGCTGCACCATGCCGACGTTCACGCCCTGCTTCTGAGCCTCTTCCATCAGGGTCGGGTGGCCGTTGAGCATGCCGACGTCGCCCTTGCTGAACGCCGCGAAGGCCTTGGCCCGGTCGAGCCTGCCGGGGGCGACGGGGCCGACGAGACCCTTGTCGACGAGGTTCGACTTCAGCCAGTCGAAGGTCTTGATGTTCTCGGCGGAGTCGATGTCGTACGAGCCGACGTCATCGGTGTAGCCGCCGCCACCGCTGAGCAGCCACATCAGGGTCTCGGCCTGGGACTCCTCCTGGCCCAGCGGCAGCGCGATCGGGTACGTCACCCCGCGCTGCTTGAGCACCGCCGCGTCGGCGGCTATGTCGTTCCAGGTGCGCGGGGCCTTGAGGCCCGCCTGGCGGAAGAGGTCCTTGTTGTAGAAGAGCAGCCGGGTGCTGGCCACGAACGGCAGCCCGTACTGGACGCGGCTGTACCGGCCGGCCTCGGCGAGCTTCGGCAGGAAGTTGGCCTGGGTGGGGATGCTGAGCATCTGGTCGGCGGAGTAGAGCTTGCCGGCCTTGGCGTAGTCCGCGTACGCGCCGATCTGGGCGATGTCGGGGGCGTCCCCGGCCTTGACCATCTCGGCGACCTTGCGGTCGACGTCCGTCCACGGATAGACGGTCACGTCGACCTTGATGCCGGGGTGGGACGCCTCGAAGCTCCGGGCGATCCCGTCCCAGTAGGTGTCGGACTTGTTGGCCTCGCCGGTGCCGTAGTCGGCCGCGACCAGTTTCAGCGTGACATCGTCCGAGCCGGTCCCGCCGCAGCCGGCGAGCGTGGCCGTCATCCCCAGTGCGGCGACAGCCGCCGTCAGTCCCAAGTAACGCCGCTGCACAGCCCAGTCCGTCCTCGTAGATTGCGCCACCCGCGGATCCCACGTCGGCATGGGGCCCTTCGGATGAGCTGCGATTCTGCACCACCCCGGACATGAGGTCTAGACCATCGGGGTACCACTTCCGCAGCACAGCAGCATTGCACGGCACGCGGAGGGGCTGCTAAGGAGGTCTCGGCCGGGTACATCCGGCCCGTCCTTATTGGTCCAGACCGCCATGTTCACGGCGTCCGCCCTGTCGGACACCCTCCCCCGCATACGGTGTCACCCAGCCGCAAGGAGCCGTCCCGCATGTCCCGTACCGCATCAGAAATCGCCACCCAGCCCAGCTGCTGGCGTCGTGCCGCAGAGGCGGGCGCGGCCTTCGACGGGCTGCCGCGTCCGGGCGAGCGGGTCGCCGTGACCGGGTGCGGCACCTCCTGGTTCATGGCCATCGCCTACGCAGCGCTGCGGGAGGCGGCCGGGCAGGGCGAGACGGACGCCTACGCCTCCTCGGAGTTCCCGGCCGGGCGGGCGTACGACCGGGTCGTGGCGATCACCCGCTCGGGCACGACGAGCGAGGTGCTGGCGCTGCTGGGCGAGCTGCGCGGCAAGGTCGCCACGGTCGCGCTGACCGCCGACCCGAAGACGCCGGTCATGGAGGCCGCCGACACGGTGGCCGTACTGGACTGGGCGGACGAGGAGTCGGTCGTCCAGACCCGGTTCGCCACCACCGCGCTCGCCTTCCTGCGGGCCGGGCTGGAGGCGGCGGGCCCGCTCCCGGCCGGCGTGAAGACGGTCGCCGAGGCCGCCGTCGACGCGGAGCTGGCGGTGACCGAGCCGCTGGACGAGACGGTGGTCGCGGCCGAGCAGTGGACGTTCCTGGGGCGCGGCTGGACCTACGGGCTCGCCCAGGAGGCCGGGCTGAAGATGCGCGAGGCGGCGGGCGCCTGGACCGAGTCGTACCCCGCGATGGAGTACCGGCACGGCCCGATCGCGATCACCGGCCCGAACCGGGTGGCATGGGTCTTCGGCGCGCTGCCCGAAGGGCTCGCAGGCGAGGTCGCGGCGGTCGGCGGGACGCTGGTCGCCCACCGGTCGGCGGACCCGATGGCCGACCTGATCCGGGCGCAGCGGCTCGCCGTGGTCCTGGCGGAGTCGAAGGGTTACGACCCGGACCACCCGCGCAACCTGTCGCGCAGCGTGATCCTGCCCGCGTAGTCGGCGTGGTCGGTGTCGGGCGCGACGGGTCGGCTGGGCGTCGCGCCCCATGTCGGCGGGTTGCCGCCGGGTTGTGACCCCGATTTTGTATGGATGCGCAACAAACAGCGATAGTGGACTAGACCTTTTGGGGTTCGTCGGGCGAAACTGTTTCCCGTGAAACACGTCATCGCCCTCGATGTGGGCGGCACCGGAATGAAGGCCGCACTGGTCGGGGCAGATGGCGCCCTGCTCCACGAGGCTCGGCGCGCGACCGGCAGAGAGCGCGGCGCCGACGCCGTCGTGGAGTCGGTCCTCGCCTTCGCGGCGGATCTGCGCGCGTACGGCGAGGAACACCTCGGCGAGAGCGCCCTCGCGGCCGGCGTCGCTGTGCCCGGCATCGTCGACGCCGAGAAGGGGATCGCCGTCTACGCGGCGAACCTGGGCTGGCGCGACGTACCGATGCGCCAACTGCTCGGCGAACGGCTCGGTGGCGTACCCGTGGCCCTCGGCCACGACGTCAGGACCGGCGGCCTCGCCGAGGGCCGGATCGGTGCGGGCAAGGGCGCCGACCGCTTCTTCTTCGTGCCGCTGGGCACCGGGATCGCCGGCGCCATCGGCATCGCCGGCACCATCGAGGCGGGCGCCCACGGCTACGCGGGCGAGATCGGCCACATCGTGGTCCGGCCGGACGGCCCGGACTGCCCCTGCGGCCAGCGCGGCTGCCTGGAGACGCTGGCCTCGGCGGCCGCCGTCAGCCGGGCCTGGGCCGCCGCATCCGGCGACCCGGAGGCGGACGCCGCCGACTGCGCCAAGGCCGTCGAATCGGGCGACCCGAAGGCCGTCGCGGTATGGCTCGACGCCGTCGACGCGCTCTCCGCAGGACTGGTCACCGCCCTCACCCTGCTGGACCCCCGCACGATCATCATCGGTGGCGGTCTCGCCGAGGCCGGGGAAACCTTGTTCACACCACTCCGTGCGGCCGTCGAGGAACGCGTCACGTTCCAGAAGCTGCCCCACATCGTCCCGGCGGCCCTCGGGGACACCGCCGGATGCCTGGGCGCAGGGCTGCTCGCCTGGGATCTTCTCTCCACGGAGGTATCCGCCTGATGGCCGGACGCGCAGAAAGCACCGTTCTCGCAGGTGCCCGGGTGGTACTCCCCACCGGCACGGTCGAGAACGGCCGGGTGATCGTCGAGGGCACCCGCATCGCCGGCAGTTCGGCGGAGGGCGCCCGGACCGTCGACCTGTCCGGCCACTGGATCGTTCCCGGCTTCGTGGACATGCACAACCACGGCGGCGGCGGCGCTTCCTTCACCTCCGGCACCGTGGACGAGGTCCTCACCGGCGTCCGCACCCACCGCGAGCACGGCACCACCACCCTGGTCGCCTCCACCGTCACCGGCGAGATGGACTTCCTCGCCGAACGGGCCGGCATCCTCTCCGAGCTCGTCGAGCAGGGCGACCTGGCCGGCATCCACTTCGAGGGCCCCTTCATCTCCCCGTGCCGCAAGGGCGCCCACAGCGAGGGCCTGCTGCGCCACCCGGACCCGGCCGAGGTCCGCAAGCTGATGGACGCGGCACGCGGCACCGCGAAGATGTTCACGCTCGCCACCGAGCTGCCCGGCGGCATCGACTCCGTACGGCTGCTCGCCGAGCACGGCGTCATCGCCGCGATCGGCCACACCGACGCCACGTACGAGCAGACCGTCGAGGCGATCGACGCCGGCGCCACCGTCGCCACGCACCTCTACAACGCGATGCCGGGCATCGGCCACCGCGCACCCGGCCCCATCGCCGCCCTCCTGGAGGACGAGCGGATCACCGTCGAGCTCATCAACGACGGCACACATCTGCACCCGGCCGCCCTGGAGCTCGCCTACCACCACGCGGGCGCCCACCGCGTCGCGCTCATCACCGACGCGATGGACGCGGCCGGCTTCGGCGACGGCCAGTACCAGCTCGGCCCGCTCGCCGTCGAGGTCAAGGACGGCGTCGCCCGGCTCGTCGAGGGCGGCTCCATCGCGGGCTCCACCCTCACCCTGGACACCGCTTTCCACCGGGCCGTCACCATCGACCGGATCCCGGTCGGCGACGTGGTGCAGTCCATCTCCGCCAACCCGGCCCGGCTCCTCGGGGTGTACGACCGGGTCGGCTCGCTGGAGCCCGGAAAGGACGCCGACCTCGTCGTCCTGGACGAGGACTTCCGCCTCAAGGGCGTCATGCGCCAGGGCGAGTGGATCGTCTCGCCGCAGGCCGGCTGACCGCCGCGGGCACCGGCCCGCATACGTAACGAAGAGACAGCGGTTGGTCCGGGCATCTGGGCCGACCGCCCTTCTCTTTGACATGATCGCGTAGGAATCAGACAGGGAAAGCGCGTTCCGGCAGGGATCCGCGCTCCACACGGATCGAGGGGGCGGCCGAAGTGATCCTCACGGTCACGCTGAACACGGCACTCGACCTGACGTACGGCGTACCGGCACTCGTACCGCACTCCAGCCACCGCGTCACCGACCTCTCCGAGCGCCCCGGTGGCAAGGGACTCAACGTCGCCCGCGTGCTCGCCGCACTCGGCCACGAGAGCGTCGTCACCGGCTTCGCCGGAGGCACCACCGGAGCCGTGCTGCGCGAGCTGCTCGCCGCCCTTCCCACCGGCCCCGGCACCGTCACCGACGCACTGGTGCCCGTGGCCGGCAACACCCGCCGCACCCTGGCCGTCGCCGACCGCGCCACCGGGGACACCACCCAGTTCAACGAACCCGGACCGCACGTCACCGCCGACGAGTGGACCGCCTTCCTCGACTCGTACGGTGAACTGCTCGCCGCGGCCGACGCCGTCGCCCTGTGCGGCAGCCTGCCGCCCGGCATCCACGTCGGCGCCTACGCCGAACTGGTCCGCCTCGCCCGCACCGCCGGCGTCCCCGTCCTCCTGGACACCAGCGGCGAACCGCTGCGCCGCGGCATCGCCGCCCGCCCCGACCTGATCAAGCCGAACGCCGACGAGCTCGCCCAGCTCACCGGCGACCGCGAACCCCTGCGCGGCTCCCGCGACGCGCGCCGCCGGGGCGCGCACGGCGTGATCGCCTCGCTGGGACCCGACGGCATGCTGGCGGTCACCCCCGACGGCAACTGGCAGGCATCCCCGCCCGAGCCCGTGAAGGGCAATCCGACCGGGGCCGGCGACTCCGCGGTGGCCGGACTGCTGTCCGGACTCGTGGAGGGCCTGGACTGGCCGGACCGGCTGCGCCGGGCGGTGGCACTGTCGACGGCGACCGTGCTCTCCCCCACGGCCGGTGACTTCGACCGCGCGGCGTACGAGGAGCTGCTGCCGCGCGTCGGTATCGAGGAACACGCACCTGCGGCCTGAGCGCCGCGTCCCCACCGGGCCCCCGCGACGGGCCCGGGGAAACAACAGAGGTCAGCATGCCGCTCGTCAGCACCGGTGAACTCGTCTCCGCCGCCCAGGCACAGGGACGCGGAATCGCCGCCTTCAACGTCATCACCCTGGAGCACGCCGAGGCGATCGCCGCCGGTGCCGAGCGCGCCGGCGCCCCCGCCATCCTCCAGATCTCCGAGAACGCCGTGAAGTTCCACGGCGGCCGGCTCGCCCCCATCGCCGCCGCCGCAGCGGCCGTCGCCCGCACCTGCGGCGTACCGCTCGCCCTCCACCTCGACCACGTCGAGTCCGTGGAGCTGCTGCACCAGGCACACGAGACGGGCTTCGGCTCGGTGATGTTCGACGCCTCCAAGCTGAGCTACGAGGAGAACGTACGGGCCACCGCCGAAGCGGTCTCCTGGGGCCACGAGCGCGGCATCTGGATCGAGGCCGAACTCGGCAAGGTCGGCGGCAAGGAGGGCGAGGCACCGCTCGACGCCCACGCCCCCGGGGTGCGCACCGACCCGGCCGAGGCAGCCGCGTACGTCGCCGCCACCGGCGTCGACGCCCTGGCCGTCGCCGTCGGCTCCTCGCACGCCATGACCGAGCGCACCGCCGCCCTGGACCACGAGCTGATCGGCCGGCTGCGCGACGCCGTCCCCGTCCCGCTGGTGCTGCACGGCTCCAGCGGCGTCCCGGACGAGGAGATCCGCCAGGCCGTCGCCGCCTCCGGCATGGTCAAGATCAACGTGGGTACGGCGCTGAACACCGCGTTCACCGGAGCCGTACGCGCCCACCTCGCCGAGAACACCACGGGCGTCGACCCCCGCAAGTACATCGCCCCGGGCCGCGAGGCGATGACCGCGACGGTGGCCGGCTTCCTGGCCCTGATGGGCTGATCCCACTTCACGGGAAAACGGACCGGCCCCCTCGCACAGGGCGAGGGGGCCGGAACGCGTTCGGGCGGGACGGATCAGCGCGTCTGGTGACCGGCCTTCAGCGACAGCTGGTCCAGGTTGGCATCGCACTGGTCGCCCTCGTTGCAGGAGATCATCAGGGTGTTCGGGCCCTTGGTGAGGTTGACGTAGGCGTACGTCGTCGTCCACCCCTTCTCCAGATCGCCCTCGGGGGCGTGGGCGAAGTTCGTCATGTTGATGGAACGCGGGGCCTCGGCGTTCACCGTCAGGGACGTCTTGGCGTCCTTGCCCGGCACGCCGTACGTCACGAACAGCGTGTACTCGCCGGCCTCCGGCACCTCGACGGACCAGGTCGCGGAGCGGCCGACCGCGTTGAGGTTGATGTACTGCCCGTTGCTGCTCTTGGCACCCTTGACGGTGTTGTCGAGCCCCGCGTCGCCGCCGAGCTTCAGCGACGCCGCGTCCTGCTTCGGGAGCTCGACGGGCGGCTCGGAACTCTTGGACTGATCCGGAGTCGGCGACTGCTCGACCTCACCGGCCGGGCCGGAGGAGGTCGAGGCCTCGTCCTTCTTCTGGTCCTTGTCGTCGTCGTCCGTCATCAGCGCGACGCCGATACCGATGAGCACGACCGCGACCACCGCGAGCGCACCGATCAGCAGGCCCTTGGTGTTCGGACCGCCCCTGCCGGGGCCGCCGCCACTGCCGCGGCCGCCCTGGTGCGGCACCTGCGCGGTGGCGGCACCACCGGGGTACGTCTCCGGGGCCGCGTACTGCGCGTTCGGCTGGCCGTACTGCCCGTTCGGCTGGCCGTAGGGCGCCTGGGGCTGCCCGTACGCCTGCTGCGGCGGCACCTGCCCGTACTGGCGCTCGCCGACGGTCCGCACCTGGTTGTACGAGGTCCGGGGCACGCCCGGCTGCGCGGCGGGACCCGGGTAGCCGTAGCCGCCCTGTCCCGGCGGCTGCGCGCCGGCTGCCTGCCCGTCCTCGTAGAGGTAGCCGAACGGATCGTCGTCCTCGGGTGTGCTCGCGCCGTTGTTCCCGGCCATCCCTGGGTCACTCCTCACCATGTCGCCAGCCGTCGCCGAATATCGCCAGCCGTCGCCGACCGGCCGAGCCTACCCCGAACGGACCACACCAAGAATTGCCGGAGGTGCGGCGGGAACCGGGGTGGGGTACGCGACGCACCCGCGGAACCACGGGCCCGCGAACGTCATCCGGCTCGGCGGTGAACCTTCGAACGCGACCGCTTCTCGACGTACATCCGCTGGTCGGCGGAGCGCAGCACCTCTTCGGCCGTCATGCCGCACGCCGCCCAGCCGATACCGAAACTCGCCCCGACCCGCACCGCCCGGCCGTCGACCCGAATGGGCGGAATGATGGCGTTACGCAGGCGTACGGCCAGGTCCGCGGCGTCTGCGGCCCCCAGCCCGTCCGCGAGAACGACGAATTCGTCACCCCCGAGCCGGGCGACGGTGTCCCCGTCGCGGACACACGTGGTGAGCCGGCGGGCGACCTCGATGAGAACCGCGTCACCCGTGTGATGGCCGAAGCGGTCGTTGATCGACTTGAAGCCGTCCAGGTCGCAGAAGAGGACCGCGAGCCCCTTCGCCCCGTCGTCCTTCGCCGTGTCCGGTGCGACGGAATGCACATGGTGGTCGTACGGGCCGACCCCACGGCCGGTGTCGAACCCGTCGGCCGGGAAGCCGGACGCCCGCGCCTCGTCGACGTCGCCGTACGCCGCGTCCAGTGCCTCCACATCGGTGGTCACCACCGCGTGCGGACGCTCGCACAGCCGGGCGCTGAGCCGGGCCCGCAGCTCCGCACTGTTGGGCAGCCCGGTCAGGGCGTCGTGCGAGGCGCGGTGCGCGAGGTTCAGCTCATGGCGCTTGCGCTCCTCTATGTCCTCGACGTGTGTGAGGAGGAAGCGCGGCCCGTCCGCGGTGTCCGCGACGACGGAGTTGCGCAGCGAGACCCAGAGATAGGTGCCGTCCCGGCGGCCCAGCCGCAGTTCGGCGCGACCGCCCTCGGCGGAGGTACGGAGCAGGGTGCCGATGTCCTCGGGGTGGACCAGATCGGCGAAGGAGTAGCGGCGCAGCACCGATGCGGGACGGCCCAGGAGCCGGCACAGGGCGTCGTTGGTGCGCAGCAGCCTGCCGTGCTGGTCGCCGCCCATCTCCGCGATGGCCATGCCGCTGGGGGCGTACTCGAAGGCCTGGCGGAAGGATTCCTCGCTGGCCCGCAGCGCCTGCTGCTCACGTTCCAGGCGGACCAGGGCGCGCTGCATGTTTGCCCGGAGCCTGGCGTTACTGATCGCGATGGCCGACTGGGAGGCGTACATCTGGAGTGCCTCGCGGCCCCAGGCGCCGGGCCGGCGGCCGTTGCGGGGGCGGTCGACGGATATGACGCCGAGGAGGTCCAGACCACCGCCGGAGGCGTACATCGGGGCGTAGAGCCGGTCCTGCGGGTGCCACTCGTCCTCGAAGCGGGGCTCGGGGCCCTCGGTGTGCCACTGGGGGACGTCGTCGTCGAGGAGGACCCAGCCGTCGGTATGGGGTATGAAGCGGAGCTCGTCCCATGTCTCGCCCATGGCCAGCCGGCGCTCCCAGGAGATGCGGGAGCCGACGCGGCCGGTGATCAGGGCCTCGGCGGCGTTGTTGCCCGCGAAGGCGGCGACGACGAGATCACCGTCGGGGCGGACGAGGTTGACGCAGGCCAGCTCGTAGCCGAGACCGGCGACGATTCCGTCGGCGACGGTCTGCAGCGTGTCGGCCAGGCTCCGCGCCGTGTTGAGATCGGCCACGGCCTGGTGCAGCTGCCGCATCGTCGCAAGACGGACGTACGGCTCCGACTCGGCCTCCATCGCTCGCTCTCCCCGAGACCTCGACAGCACTCCAGATTTCATATCGACGCACTAGACGTACTTACTGCAGTGTCACGGCCACTGAATCACAGTGAGCTGTGCACCCGGTACACAGGGTCAACAAATATTGCTCTCTGTGACTCAAGTCACAACAGATGGTGAAGGGTCCCAAGTGTCGCCGATCAGTGGTCCGTCCTCTTGCTGTAAGCAAAACGCGCATCCCTCCACCGCGGCCCCGGGCGGCAGGTCCTAGGACCTGGCTGGTCCCCTGGCCCGATGCGGGGGCCCACCGTACGCGGCTAGCGTTCCCGGTGTGTTGCAGACGAAGCCTCCCGCCCCGCGTACCGAAGCCGTCCCCCATGCTGAGGGGGTGAGCAACGACGAGTTCCGCGGCGCCCTCGCCCGGCTGGCAGCCGGAGTGGTCCTGATCACCGCCCAGGAGCCCCCGCTCGACGAGCACGGGCGCGGCGAGGACGTGGGAATGACCGCGACCGCCTTCATGTCGGTGTCGCTCGACCCGCCCCTGGTCATGGTGAGCCTGCGCAACGACTCCCGGATGGACGACCTGCTGGCGGAACAGCCGCTGTGGGCCGTCTCCGTACTGGCGGAGAGCCAGCGGCACATCGCGGGACGGTTCGCCATGAAGGGCCGGATCAGCGACCGGCTGCTCTTCGAGGACATCCCCTATGTACGGGGAGAGGTCACGAGCGCACCTCTGGTCGGGGGCGCACTCGCGACTCTGGAGTGCCGCACCGAGCAGCGGATCACGGCAGGTGACCACACGCTGGTGATCGGCCGGGTGCTCGGGGCGCAGCTGCCGAGCGGGGACGGCAGCCCGCTGACGTACTTCCGCGGGCGCTACCGGCAGCTGGGCTGACGCCCCTCCGGGAGTCGGCGGGGGCGGCTGGGCTGCCGGGTTGCCGGCGGCCGGGTTGCCGGATTGCCGGGTTGCCGGGTTGCCGGGTTGCAGCCGTGCCTACCAGTCGCGGCCGGAGCGGCCCCGCTTGGTGTCGCCGCGCTGCTTCTTCTCGCGCAGCCGGCGTTCGTTGATCCCGCGCGGGATCTTGCGCTTCACGCGCGGCTTGGGCGGCGGCGCCGTGGCCTCGGCCAGCAGGGCCGTGAGCCGCACGGCGGCGGTCTCGCGGTTGCGCCACTGCGAGCGGTGCTCCGAGGAGCGGACCGACACGACGCCGTTGACCAGCCTGCTCGCCAGCCGTTCCAGCGCGCGCTCCTTCCAGACCTCGGGCAGCGACTCGGTCGCCGCGAGGTCGAAGCGCAGCTCCACCTGGGAGTCGCTGGTGTTGACGTGCTGCCCGCCTGGCCCGGAGGACCGCGAGAAACGCCACATGAGCTCGGCCTCCGGCAGGGAGACCGCACCGCGGATGACATAGGGCCCGGACATGACACCCATGTTCCCTGCCCCACGGGGGGTTCGTCACCTCTTTTTGACGGACGCCGTCCGCCGTCTGCCGCACCCCGTCATCAGTTCGGTAAAGAAAGTAAAGGCGGAAGGAACCTCACGGTCCCCTGCCTGCGTTATGAACTGTGACGGTAGCTTCGTGATGGCACGAAGCCCGCACATGACAGATGAAAGGGACTTCCCATGGCAGTAAGCCTGTCCAAGGGCGGCAACGTCTCCCTCACCAAGGAGGCCCCCGGCCTCACCGCCGTCACGGTCGGCCTCGGCTGGGACGTCCGTACCACCACCGGCACCGACTTCGACCTCGACGCCTCGGCGATCGCGGTCAACACCGCGGGGAAGGTCTTCTCCGACGGGCACTTCGTCTTCTTCAACAACAAGGCGACGCCGGACCAGACCATCGTGCACACCGGTGACAACGTCACGGGCGAGGGCGAGGGCGACGACGAGCAGATCAACGTCAACCTGGCGGGCCTGCCGGCCGACATCGACAAGATCGTCTTCCCGGTCTCGATCTACGACGCCGAGACCCGCAGCCAGAACTTCGGCCAGGTGCGGAACGCCTACATCCGCATCCTCAACCAGGCCGGCGGCGCCGAGATCGCGCGCTACGACCTGAGCGAGGACGCCGCCACCGAGACCGCCATGGTCTTCGGCGAGCTGTACCGCAACGGCGCCGAGTGGAAGTTCCGCGCCGTGGGCCAGGGCTACGCCTCGGGCCTGCGCGGCATCGCGCAGGACTTCGGCGTCACCCTCTGACGCTCCGTACATCCGCTTCACCGAAGCCCCCGGCCGAACGTCCTGCGGCCGGGGGCTTCGGCGTGCGACGGGGCAGGGACTTCGAGTGCGGCAGGGGGCTTCGGCGTGCGCGCATACCACTGATCGCGCCCAACAGGGCTAACGCCACGCAGTGTTGTCCAATCGAAGGAAGTCCGCCGGATAGCGGACACAGTCGCATCCCAGTCGGACAAGAACTGGTCAAAGAATTGTGAGGTAATTGTTGGTACACCGTCAAAGGCGGTCATTCGGTGGCACGCTCTCCGCTCGTAACCCCCCACGGAACGAGCAACGGAGAGCACATGACCCCCCACATGAACACCCGTCGCGCCGCAGCCCTGGCCGCCGTGGCCGCGATGGTCGTCGTCGGAGTGCAGACGGGTGCGGCGAACGCCAACCCGAACACCCCCGGTGACGGTCCCTCCGCTTCTCCCCGCACCACCTCGCCCGCCTTCAGCAGCGCCTCCGCGCGAACGTCCGCCATCAAGTCGGCCCAGACCGAAGCCTCTTCGGCCGCCTCCTCGCTGGGGCTCGGCAGCCAGGAGAAACTGATCGTCCGTGATGTGATCAAGGACGCCAACGGCACGGTCCACACCCGCTACGAGCGCACCTACGCCGGGCTGCCCGTCCTCGGCGGTGACCTCGTCACCCACACCGCCAGCAACGGCAAGCTCAAGAGCGTCACCAAGGCGACCAAGTCGAAGATATCCGTGCCGTCCACGACGGCGAAGATCAAGACCGCGGCGAGCGCCCGCAAGGTGATCTGGGCGGGCGGCTCCAAGCCCGTCCTCGCCCTTGAGTCCGTGAAGACCGGCGTGCAGAAGGACGGCACCCCGAGCCGCAAGCGCATCATCACCGACGCCACCACCGGCAAGGTCCTGCACAGCTACGAGGAGATCGAGACCGCCGGCGTCGGCAACAGCCAGTACAGCGGCAAGGTCGACCTGACCACCACCGCGTCCGGCTCCGGCTTCGAACTGACCGACGGCGACCGCGGCGGCCACAAGACGTACGACCTGAACCAGGGCGAGAGCGGCACCGGCGACCTGGTCACCGACGACGACGACACGTGGGGCGACGGCACCGGCAACGACCGCCAGACCGCCGCGGTCGACGCCCACTACGGCGCCGCGCAGACCTGGGACTTCTACAAGTCGGCGCTCGGCCGCGACGGCATCGCCGGTGACGGCAAGGCCGCCTACTCCCGGGTCCACTACGGCGACGCGTACGTCAACGCGTTCTGGGACGACAGCTGCTTCTGCATGACGTACGGCGACGGCGCCGACAACAAGAGCGCCCTCACCGGCCTCGACGTCGCCGGCCACGAGATGAGCCACGGCCTGACCGCCTCCACCGCCAACCTCGACTACGTCGGCGAGTCCGGCGGTCTCAACGAGGCCACCAGCGACATCTTCGGCACCTCGGTGGAGTTCTTCGCCGACAACGCCACGGACGTCGGCGACTACCTCATCGGCGAGAAGATCGACATCAACGGCGACGGCACCCCGCTGCGCTACATGGACGAGCCCAGCAAGGACGGCGGCTCGGCCGACTACTGGGACAGCAGCGTCGGTGACCTGGACGTGCACTACTCGTCCGGTGTCGCCAACCACTTCTTCTACCTGCTGTCCGAGGGCAGCGGCGCGAAGACCATCAACGGCGTCGACTACGACTCCCCGACCTCCGACGGCTCCACCGTCACCGGCATCGGCCGGGACAAGGCCGTCCAGATCTGGTACAAGGCCCTCTCCGAGTACATGACGTCCACCACCGACTACGCGGCCGCCCGCGAGGCGACCGAGAAGGCGGCGACCGACCTGTACGGGGCGGACAGCGCCGAGCTCGCCTCGGTCAGCGCCGCCTGGGCCGGCGTCAACGTGAGCTAGTTCCCGCCGCGTTGCTCCGGGAGCCGGTCAGCCGTCCGCGGCGGGCCGGCTCCTGTGCCCCGGGAGCCGGTCAGCCGTCCGCGGCGAGCCGGCTCCTGTGCCCCGGGAGCCGGTCAGCCGTCCGCGGCGGGCCGGCTCCTGCCGTACAGCCAGTCCTGCCACAGGTCCGACAGATCCTGCCCGGTCGCCTTCTCCACGTACGCGTTGAAGTCCTTCGTCGAGGCGTTGCCGTGCCGGTGCGCCTTCGTCCAGCCGGCGAGCAGCGCGAAGAACTCCTCGTCGTCGTCGACCGCCTCACGGATCTTGTGGATCACCATGGCCCCGCGCCCGTACACCGGCTGCTCCGAGATGTCCGCGGCACTCGGCGGATCGGCGGGCGGAAAAGCCCAGTTGGCATCGTCGTCATAGGCCTCGTCGAACGACTCCTGGGCCGGGGTGTCCTCCTTCTCCTCCTCCCACAGCCACTCCGCGTACGTCGCCAGGCCCTCGTTGAGCCACATGTCGCGCCAGGACTCGGGCGTGACGGAGTCACCGAACCACTGGTGCGCCATCTCGTGGACGAGCAGCCCGATGCTCGGCGGGCCGGGGAAGAACGGCCGGTTCTGCGTCTCCAGCGCGTAGCCGGAGTCCCCCTTGCGGTCGACGATCGCGCCCGTCGAGGAGAACGGGTACGGGCCGAAGTGCTCCGCCTCCCACGCCACCACCTCGGGGACCCGGGCCAGCGTCGCCGCACTCGCACCGGCCGACTCCGGGTCCACCGCGGTGAACACCGTGATGCCTCCCGGCATCGTCGACGTCTTCGTCGTGAAGCGGCCGACGGCCAGGGTCGCCAGGTAGCTCGCCATCGGTTCGGCGGTGCGCCAGCGGTACGTGGTGCGGTCGCCCTTCGTCGTCGGCGGACCGGCCGGCACCCCGTTGGAGACCGCCGTCAGCCCCTTGGGAACGGTGACCGTCAGGTCGTACGAGGCCTTGTCGCTCGGGTGGTGATTGCCCG
Source organism: Streptomyces sp. NBC_00464 (assembly GCF_036013915.1). Taxonomy (NCBI): domain Bacteria; kingdom Bacillati; phylum Actinomycetota; class Actinomycetes; order Kitasatosporales; family Streptomycetaceae; genus Streptomyces; species Streptomyces sp. NBC_00464. The sequence continues at coordinate 3,268,567 of NZ_CP107899.1, forward strand.
GGAACCAGGCCATCGAGCCCGTCGGCTCCCCGAGGGCGAGCGCGCCGTCGTCGGTCGGCAGCCAGCCCTCCTCGGAGTCGTCCGCGTCGGTGATGGTCTGCGGGGAACCGGAGTAGTGGACGACGGCACGGAACGTCTCGCCCTTGTGGAGCCGGTCCTCGACCGTCGCGTCCGTACGCAGCGTCAGCTCGTTGCCCGCCCGGTTGACGGCGGCCGGACGCCCCTCCACCGTCGCCGAGTCCACGGTCAGACCGGCGAGGTCGAGGTTGAACGAGCTCAGGTCCTGGGTGGCCCGCGCGGTGATCTCGGCGGTCCCGCGCAGCGTCTGCCCGTCCGGGTCGACGTCGAGCGTGAGGTCGTAGTGCGTGACGTCGTAGCCGCCGTTGCCGAGCTTGGGGAAGTACGGGTCGCGCAGACCGGAGGCGCCGGGCTTGCCCTCCACCCCGCCCGTACCGGCTGAGCAGGCCGAGGCGAGGACGGCGAGGGTGAGCAGCAGGGCGGCTGCCCCGGCCGCCCTGCGGGGTGTGCGCGCCGTGCCGCTTGCCGTGCTGTGTGCCGTGCCGCTTGCCCGGGGTCGGTGATCCACACCGGTGATCCTATGTGCGGAATGTCAGGGTACGGGGGCTGCCCGGCCCGCCCCGGCCCGCTCCCGTACCCCTCGCAGCCGTCAGAGCACCGCGATGCCCAGGGGCCGCTCACCCGCCGCCAGCCGGACCGGGGCCGTTCCCCCGGCAAGGTCCACGACCGTGATGCCGTTCCAGTAACCGTCCCGGGTGAAGCCGCCGGTGACGTACGCCGTGCGGCCGTCCCCGGACACCGCCACATCCTCGTGCGGGCCGTCCAGTTCCACCACGCGCTCGGTGCCGTCCGGCTTGCGGACGGTCAGCGACGCGTCCTCGTCGTCGGAGGCGATCGGGCCGGTGCCGACGACGAGCAGGGTGCCGTCGGGGGTCATCGCCGCGCCGTGCTGGTGGGTGTCGGCCGTCATCCGCTCAACGGCCACCTTGCCGGTACGCGGATCGAGCACCGCCAGCCGCTCGCCCTCGAACGGCAGCAGCAGCTTTCCGTCCCCGGGCCGGACGACCGCGTAATGCGGCTTCAGCCAGGAGCCGAGACCGCCCTCGGTGCCGTACGGAGCCACCTCCATGCGCCGGGTGCGGAGCGTGTCCGTACGGACGGACGTCACGTCGAAGGAGTCATGGCCGGTGGCGTACACCTCGTCACCTCCGGGCGAGACGTCCACGTCGAAGGGGCGGCGGCCGACCGGAGCGGTGCCGGTGACCTCGCGGGTCCCGGTGTCGATCACCTCCAGGACCCCTTCGGCATCCGGGACGTTGACGCCGACATAGACGTGCCGGCCGTCGGGGGCCAGCGCGATCCCCATGCCGCCGCCGCGGTACTCGCCGGTGATGACGGGGCCGGTCTCCGTCTCGTACGGAATACGGGCCTGCCGGGTGCGGGACTTCGTGTCGACGACCGCGACGCCCTCGGCGGTGGCCACCCAGGCCCGGCCGTCGGCTCCGACGACCAGACCGTAGGGGGCGGTGCCGACCTCGACCCGGTCGAACGCACCGCGCTCCGGATCGACGAACGTCACCGTGTCACCGCCGAAGTCCGCGACGAGCAGCGTGCCGTCGGGGGTGTTCCCGGCCGGGGCCGACGCCGAAGGGGTGCCCTGCACGGCCGGGGTCTTCGCGGCCGGGGTGCCCGTGGCGTCCGTGGACTCCGTGGCATCCGTGGCACAGCCGGCAAGCGCGGCTGCGGCGACCAGCAGAAGCACCGCCCGCCGGGCGTTCACCGGGTGTCCCCGGTGGCCCCGGCGTCCCTGGTGTCCCTGGTGTCCCCGGTGGCCCGCAACAGCCCCGCGATCTCCGCGAAGCCGCGGCGTTCCGCGTGCGCCAAGGCCGTCACACCGTCGCCGTCCGGCAGACCGGGCGTCGCCCCGGCGGCCAGCAGCAGTTCGACGATCTCCTGGTGCGCCCGGCCGCCGTCGCCGAGGATCACCGCCTCCAGCAGGGCCGTCCAGCCCAGCCGGTTGACGTGGTCGACGTCGATGTCGGTGACCCGGAGCAGTTCCCGTACGTACGCGACGTGGCCCCGCTCGCTCGCCGGGATCAGCGCGATGCCGCCGAAACGGTTGCGGAGCTTCAGGTCCGGCCCGGCGGGCAGCAGGACGTGGAGCATCTCGACGCTGCCCGTGACACCCGTGGCCAGCCAGGGGCTCTCCTCGCGGCTGTCCTGCGCGTCCGGGTCGGCGCCCGCCTCGACGAGCAGCCGCGCGACCTCCGCATGGCCGCCGTGGACGGCCAGGAGCAGCGGGGTGCGCAGCTCCTGGTCACGGGCGTCCACCCGGGCGCCGCCCGCGACCGCGGACCGCACGGAATCGGTGTCGCCGGTGCGTGCGGCGTCGAGCAGCTGCTGATCGAGGGCGTTCATGTCCGTCTCCCGTGGGTGGTTACGACTGTCGGCTACTTCGCGAGGGCGGCGACGCCGGCCTGGGCGAACTTCTCGTCGAGGTCGCCGCTGGGCGCGCCGGCCACGCCGATACCCGCCACCGGAGCGCCCTTGACCTGTACCGGGGCGCCGCCCGCGAGGAACAGGGTGCCAGGGATGTCCTTCAGGTTCGGGGCCTGGGCGAGGCGCTTGGCCAGCTCGGAGGTGGGGGCGTTCCAGGACACGGCGGTGTACGCCTTCTTCTCGGCCGACTCGTACGCCTGGGGGCCCGCACCGTCGCCGCGCAGGGTCACGATGGTGTTGCCGTTGCGGTCGACGACGGAGACGGCGACGCGCTGGTTCTCCTTCTCGGCCGCGTCGAGGGCGGCCTGCGCGGCCTTCGACGCGGCGTCCACGGTCAGGTGCGTGGACTGCTGGAGGTTCCGGTTCGCGGTGTCGGCCTTGACGGTGGTGGCGGGCGCGGCGGCCGGGGTGGAGGCGTTCGCGGACATGGCGCCGAAGGTGCCGGCCCCGAGAGCGGCGGCGGCGACGGCACCGGTCAGGACACGGGTGCGCAGCGAGATCTTCTTCATGGTGGGCTCCTCAGCGGGGTGGTGCGTGGCTTCTTCGTTCTGTCTTCCATCCTTGGGCCGGTTCCGGGGCCGAACGGTCGTCGTACCGGCTCGACGCCGCGCGCGGAACGGCTGACGGCTCCATCGGCCGATCGGTTGATGCGGGGACGCCCGTTCGGGGTGACGATGAAGGTCCGCGCAGGTCAGGAGCAGGGGTACGAGGTGGAGCAGGGGTACGAGGTGAAGCGGCGGGGCTCGTCGCCGCGCGGCACCGGGCAGGTCGGCGACCCCGGCACCCGCGCGCTGGCGCTGCTCATGCACGCCGCGTTCTTCCTGCTGCTCGGCGCCTCGCTGACCCGGTTCCTGCTGCGGCACCCGGGCGAGACGCGCACCCCGTGGATCATCGGCCTGTCCGTCGCCCTGGCCGTCCTCTACGTGCTCGGCCCGGTCCTCGGCTCCCGGCCGACACCGCGCAGCCTGCTCTGGCTCGGGGCGCTGGTCGCCGTGTGGATGGTGCTCGTCGTCCTCGCGCCGAGCTTCGCCTGGTGCGCGGTGCCGCTCTTCTACACCGGGCTACGCATCCTGCCGCCGCGTGCCGCGCTCGCACTGGTCGCGCTGCTGACGCTGTTCGTCGTCGCCGCGCAACTGCGGCTGGCCGACGGCTTCGACCCGAACCTGGTCCTCGCCCCGCCCGCCGTCGCCGCCGTCGCCACCGCCGTCTTCGTCCACATGCAGCGCCAGGCCGCCACGCAGGCGGAGCTCATCGACGACCTGCTCCGCACCCGCCGCGAGCTGGCCGCCACCGAACGGCGCGAAGGCACCCTCGCCGAACGCCAGCGGCTCTCCATGGAGATCCACGACACCCTGGCCCAGGGCCTGTCCAGCCAGCAGATGCTGCTCCAGGCCGCCGACCGCACCTGGGACGCCGACCCGGCGACGGCCCGCCGCCATGTCCGTACCGCCACCGGCATCGCGGAACGCAACCTCGCCGAGGCCCGCCGCTTCGTCCACGACCTGGCCCCCGCCGACCTCGCCGAGGGCGGCGGTCTGGAGGCGGCGCTGCACGCCCTCGCCACCCGCGAGACCGCACAGGCCGAGGGCCGGCTCACCGTCCGCTGCCATGTCGAGGGCACACCGCACACCGCCCTGCCCGACCGGGTGCAGTCCGCGCTGCTGCGGATCGCCCAGGGCGCCCTCGCCAACGTCACCGAGCACGCGGGCGCCACCGAGGCCGCCCTCACCCTCACCCACCTCGACGACCGGACCGTCCTCGACATCGCCGACAACGGCCACGGCTTCACCCCCGCCACCGGCACCGGACCGCCGGACGGGGTCCGCGGACACGGACTGCCCGCGATGCGCGCCCGGCTCCGGCAGCTCGGCGGGACCCTGACCATCGAGTCCGCACCCGGCGAGGGCACCGTGGTGACCGCCGCCGTGCCCCTCACCGACCCGGCCGGCCACCCCGGCACACCCCCCGGCCCCCTCACCCCACAGGACCCCGCATGACCGCCGCGCACCCGACCGTCCGCATCCTGCTCTGCGACGACCACGCGGTCGTACGCGCCGGACTCCTCGCCCTCCTCGGCAGCGAACCCGACATCGAGGTCGTCGGCGAGGCAGGCAGCGGCGAGGAAGCCGTCGCCCTCGCCGCCAGGCTCACCCCCGACGTCGTCCTGATGGACCTCCAGCTGGGCGCGGGCATCGACGGCGTGGAGGCGACCCGCCGCATCGTGGCCGGCACCGACGGCGCCCACGTCCTCGTCCTCACCACGTACGACACCGACGCCGACATCACCCGCGCCATCGAAGCGGGCGCCACCGGCTACCTGCTGAAGGCCGAACGCCCCGAGGAACTCTTCACCGCGATCCGCTCCGCCGCCGAGGGCCGCACCACCCTGTCCCCGCCCGTCGCCAGCCGCGTCATGGCCCGCATGCGCACCCCGCAGCCCACCCTCACCGACCGCGAACGCGACATCCTGGGCCAGCTCTCCCAGGGCCTGGGCAACCGCGACATCGCCCGCGCCCTGTTCATCAGCGAAGCCACCGTCAAGACCCACCTGGGCCGCATCTACGACAAACTCGGCGTCGACACCCGCGCCGGCGCGGTCGCCGTGGCCAAGGAACAGCGGCTGCTGCCCTGAGCGGTCCCGCCCCCGCCTCCACTGATGCGGGACCGACACGCCGGGCATGACACCATCGAAGCGTGCTCGACATCGGCTACTCCCTCTCCCGACGCTTCCCCGATCCCCCGCAGACCGACTACCGCCGAGCGGACGTCCACGCCCTGCGCCACGATCTGTTCTCCGGGGACGTCTACCTCGCGGACACCAAGGAGGACCGCGAAGTATCCACAGCCTGGGGATGGGTACCGGTACTCGACTTCGCCTGGGCGCTCTGCGACATCGTCGAACAGATCGACCAGGACCCCCGCGGCAACCGCTCGCACCGCCGCCAGTTCGCCGAACTCGACTTCACCGAGTCCTCCGACCGCATGCTCTTCGAGCGCCGCTTCGGCTGGGTCGACGTCGAGGCCGACTGGATGCCCGCCGAGGAAGCACCGCTCACCTTCAGCCACTCCCTGCTGCGCCGCGAGGCCCGCGACTTCCTGCACGACCTGATCGCCGACCTCGCCGACATGCACGAAGGCCTCGCCGACAACCCCACGATCTGGGACCTCCAGGCCCGCTTCCCCCGCCTCTGACCCGGAGCCTTCGGCCCAGCCGCCCCGTCACGCCTCGACCCGCACCCCGATCTGCGCCGCGAACGCCGGAGCCAGCTCCATCAGCTGCGACGGGCTGATCACCGCACCGGCCAGCCGCTCCACGCCCCGCGCGATGTCCAGCTCCGCGACCGTCCGCAGATCCACCGACTCCATCCGCACCGCACTGAAATCGGCCCGCTTCAGCACACAGTCCCGGAACTCCACCCGGGTCAGCTGCGCACCCCCGAAATCCGGCTCCGACAGCACGCACCCCTCGAACACCACGTCCTTCAGCCGGGCCTTCCGCAGATTCAGGTAATCGATCTTCCCGCCCTTGATCAGGACCCGCTCCAGCACCGCCCCGTGCATCTGCACCCCGCCCAGACGCGCGTCCACGATCTCCACATCCCGCAGCGACACCCCCGCGAGATCGGTGCCCACGCCCCGCACCCCCGTCAGCACCGAATCGATGAACCGGGCCCTCACCAGCTCCGTACGGTCCAGGGCGCAGCCGTCGAGAGCGCAGTCCATGAACCGCGCACCCGGACCGGACTCGTCCGCCAGGTCCACCGAGTCGAATCGCACACTGTCGTAATCCCCGTCCGGCTCCAGCCCGCCGCCCTCGTACGCCACCAGCGACGGCAGCCGCACCTGAGGCCGCCGCGCCCCGGCGACACCGCCTTTGCCGGCCCTGCCCGTACCGCCACCACTACCGCTGCTGCGCACCATGCCCCCATCGTGACGCACCCCACTGACAACGCCCCGCCGCCAGGCACCCCGGCCCGTCCACCACCACCCCCCTTGACCTCAAGCGCACTTGAGGAAGAAGAGTGACGGGGTCACCGAGACCCACCCCGGGGAGCCCGCCATGCACGCCGTCCGCCTCCATACCTTCGGCCCCGCCGAGAACCTCACCTACGAACACACCGACGACCCCGTACCCGGCCCCGGCCAGGTCCGCATCGCCGTACGCGCCGCCGGCGTCCACCTCCTGGACACCGCCCTGCGCGAAGGCATGACCGGTCCGTACCCCGCCCCCACCCCGCTGCCGACCATCCCCGGCCGCGAGATCGCCGGCACCGTCGAATCACTCGGCGAGGGCACCGACCCCACCTGGCTCGGCCGCCACGTCGTCGCCCACATCGGCTACGCCCCCGGCGGCTACGCCGAACTCACCGTCACCGAGGCCGACAAGCTCCACCCCGTACCCGAAGGACTCGACGACGCCGAAGCCGTCGCCATGATCGGCACCGGCCGCACCACCCTCGGCATCCTCGGATTCACCCCGCTCGGCCCGGACTCCGTCGTCCTCGTCACCGCGGCCGCCGGCGGCATCGGCACGCTGCTCGTGCAGTACGCCAAGAACGCCGGAGCCACCGTCATCGGCCTCGCCGGCGGCCCCGCCAAAGTCGCCCTCGTCCGGGCCAACGGCGCCGACCTCGCCGTCGACTACACCCTCCCCGACTGGCCGCGCCACGTCCGCATCCACCTCGACAGCATCGGCCGACGCGCCACCGTCGTCTACGACTCCGTCGGCTCCACCACCGCCCGCGCCGCCGTCGACCTCCTCGGCAAGGGCGGGCAGCACGTCGTCTACGGCTGGTCCGGCAGCGGACTCCACGACGGCGGCCCGCTCACCTTCACCGCCGACGAACTCGCCGCACGCGCCATCACGTCCGAAAGCGTCCTCGGCCCTGCCATGATCCAGCGGGGCGGCAGCCTGCGCGCCCTCGAAACCCGCGCCCTCGCCGAGGCCGCGGCCGGACGACTGCGCCCCGCCGTCCAGCGCTACCCGCTCGCCGAAGCGGCCGCCGCCCACCGCGCCCTGGAAACCCGCGGCACCACCGGCAAGGTGGTCCTCATCCCCTGACCACCGAAGGTCCCCCTGACCACCGAAGGCCCCCTGACCGCCGAGGATCAGCCCCCGAGCTCCGCCAACGCCCCGTCCGTCAGCCGGTACACCGTCCACTCCTCCTGCGGCCGCGCACCCAGCGCCTCGTAGAACGCGATGGACGGGGCGTTCCAGTTCAGCACCGACCACTCCAGGCGCTCGTAACCCCGCTCCACACAGATCCGAGCCAGCTCCGTCAGCAGCGCCTTCCCGTGCCCGCCGCCGCGCCGCTCGGGACGCACGTACAGATCCTCCAGATAGATGCCGTGCACCCCGCGCCACGTAGAGAAGTTCAGGAACCACAAAGCGAAACCGACCACCTCACCGTCCTCGTCCGACACGGCGATGTGCGCGTACGCGGCAGGACGCTCACCGAACAGCGCCTCGTGCAACTGCTCCTCGGTGGCCCGCGCCTCGTGCAGCGCCTTCTCGTAATCGGCCAGCTCACGGACCATCGCGTGGATAGCGGGAACGTCGGCAGCGGTAGCGGTACGAATCATGAGGGCAGCGTAAACAGCACCCGCCCGCCCCCTACCCCCGCCCCAGCAACCGCCGCGCGACCTCGGCCTGCTCCGGCACCAGCCGCCGCTCACCGCTCTCCGCACCCCAGCACGCGTTCTGCAACACCCGCCCCAGCGTCCACGCCCGCGCACGCGCCCGGTCCAGCCCCAGCACCTCCGTCAACAGATCGAACCGCCAGCCCACCTCCGCCGCATCGAACCGGTCGACCAGCGCCGGAAACAGCTCGAACCCCGCATCACCCACCAACGGCTTCGGATCGATCGCCACCCAACGGCCGCTCCGCCCACCGCCCCCGCCCAGCCCCGCCAGCACGTTCCCGAAATGCAGATCCCAGTGCAGCAACCGGTCCCCCGGCTCCCCCGCGACCTCCCGCACCGCCGCCGCACAGTCCCCCACCAGCCGCCGCTCCCCCTCGTCCACCAGCAGCCCCGCCACCGCCGGCGCCGCCCCCACCAACCGCGCCGCCACGTCCCCCAGCCCCCGCAGCCCCGCGCCCGCCGGAACCCGCACCGCCGTCAGCCCCGCCAGCAGCTCCGCGACCACCCGCACCGCCTCCCGCGCATCCGCCACCCCCGACAGCGCACGAGCCCCGTCCAACCGCTCCAGCAACATCGTCCCCGTCGCCGCATCGTGCTCCAGCAGCCCCACCGCACCCGCCGACGCCTCACCCCACAACCGCAGCGCGACCGGCTCCCCCACCGTCTCCTCGTCCACCGGCTGCAACTTCAACGCCGCCCGGCGCCCGTCCGCCACCCGCACCACCGGAAGGACCAGCGCGCACACCCCGTACAACGAACCACCGTCCGGCCGCAGCCCCCACCGCTCCAGGAAATCCGCCGCCATCCCCGGCAGCGCGGCGACGAACGCCCGCCCCGCCTCACCGTTGTACGTGGACTGTGTGGCGATCAGCGCATCCGGAATGTCAATCACGCCGCCGATCCTAGGAGCGTGCGTCAATCGGCTATGACCCCGAGCCACCCCGCCCCGCCCACACGGCCCCGCCGCGCACCCGCCCTGTGGATCCGCGGCGCAGGCTCATGGATCCGCAGCGCCCCCGGCACCTACATCTGGCTGACCGCCCTCTTCGCCACCACGGTCATCGTCCACCAGATGTCACCCGCCTTCGAGGAGGACTTCCTCCGCCAGCGATCCACCAACATCCACGAACTCTCCCAGAACCCCGTCCGCGTCCTCATCAGCAGCGCCTTCTGGATCGACAGCGGCCGATGGCTCCCCTACGCCGTCCTCTACACCGTCTTCCACGCCCCCGCCGAACGCCGCCTCGGCACCCTGCGCTGGCTCACCGTCGCCGCCACCGCGCACGTCCTCGCCACCCTCGTCAGCGAAGGCGTCCTCGCCTGGGCCATCCGGCACGGGCACGCCCCCGAGTCCGCCGTCAACACCCTCGACGTCGGCGTCAGTTACGCACTCGCCGGAGTCGTCGCCGTCCTCACGTACTACGTCGTGCGCCCCTGGCGGTACGTCTACCTCTTCGCCGTCCTCGTCATCTACGGCGTCCCCCTCCTCACCGGCGCCACCTTCACCGACGTCGGCCACTTCACCGCCGCCCTCATCGGCCTCGCCTGCTACCCGCTGACCCGCACCCGCCACGAGACGAAACCCACCCCCGCCCAGTAACGTCCCGCCACAACAGCCACACCGTCACACCGTCACCCGGACAAGCAGGGACCACATGAACACCGTCAACGGCGGCATATCCTTCTGGTACGCGGACCAGGGCACCCCCACCCCCCGCGAACCCCTGCCCGGCGACAGCACCGCCGACGTCTGCATCGTCGGCGGCGGCTACACCGGCCTCTGGACGGCGTACTACCTCAAGAAGGCCGTCCCCTTCCTCAACATCACCGTCCTGGAAGCCAAGTTCTGCGGCTACGGCGCCTCCGGACGCAACGGCGGCTGGCTCTACAACGGCATCGCCGGCCGCGACCGCTACGCGAAACTGCACGGCCACGACGCCGCGGTCCGCCTCCAGCAGGCCATGAACGACACCGTCACCGAAGTGATCAACGTCGCCGCCGAAGAGAAGATCGACGCCGACATCCACCGCGGCGGAGTCCTCGAAGTCGCGTACACCCCCGCCCAGCTCGCCCGCCTCAAGGACTTCCACTCCGTCGAGATCGCCTTCGGCGAGAGGGACCGCACCCTGCACGGCGCCCGCGAAACCGCCGAACGCGTCCGCGTCACCGGCGCCGTCGGCTCCACCTGGACCCCCCACGGCGCCCGCCTCCACCCCGCCAAACTCGTCAAGGGCCTCGCCGACACCGTCGAAGCGCTCGGCGTCACGATCCACGAGTCGACGCCCGTCACCGAGATCAAGCCCAAACACGCCATCACCCCGTACGGCACCGTCCGCGCCCCCTACGTCCTGCGCTGCACCGAGGGCTTCACCGCCGGCCTCAAGGGCCAGAAGCGCACCTGGCTCCCGATGAACTCCTCGATGATCGTCACCGATCCCCTCCCCGCCTCCGTCTGGGACACCATCGGCTGGAACGGCCGCGAAACCCTCGGCGACATGGCCCACGCCTACCTGTACGCGCAGCGCACCGCCGACGACCGCATCGCCCTCGGCGGCAGAGGCGTCCCCTACCGCTACGGCTCAGCCGCCGCCAACGTCAACGGAACAGCCCGCACCCAGCCCGCCACCATCGAGGCCCTGCGCGAACTCCTGATCCGCCTCTTCCCCACCACCGCCGGCACCCGCATCGCCCAGGCCTGGTCCGGCGTCCTCGGCGTCCCCCGCGACTGGTGCGCCACCGTCACCCTCGACCGCTCCACCGGCCTCGGCTGGGCCGGCGGCTACGTCGGCTCCGGCGTCGCCACCACCAACCTCGCCGCCCGCACCCTGCGCGACCTCATCCAGCAGGACTCCGGCCAGTCCGGCCCCACCGAACTCACCGCCCTCCCCTGGGTCAACCACCGCGTCCGCCGCTGGGAACCCGAACCCTTCCGCTGGCTCGGCGTCCACGGCATGTACGCCGCCTACCGCGCAGCCGACCGCCGCGAACTCACCTCGCCACGCCCCGGCACGGACCCGATCGCGAAGTTCGCGGACCGGTTGTCGGGGCGGCACTGACCGCCCGCCACCGGGCCGCGCGAATGAATGTCGAGGTCCGTGCGGGTGAGTGAGCACTGCCGGGCACCCGGCAGGGACAGGACGGCCGGTACAACGCGGGGGTGATCAAGACGCGCCGGCGGGACCTGCGAGGACGGCATCGCCTCCCGCACCCCGCCCGGCAGTCGATCCCCGTCCCGGAGTGCCGGCGCCCGACGGCCCGGCACTCCGGAACGGACGCCGTTCCTGTCCGTCCGTACCGCTGAAGGGTGTTCGTGATGAGCCGAGGTCTGATCGTCGTGGATGTGCAGAACGACTTCTGTGAGGGAGGCAGCGTCCCCGTCGCGGGCGGCGCACAGATCGCCACCGCGATCGCGGATCTGGTGGAGCGGACCGCGGGTGGCGACTACCAGCACATCGTCGCGACCCGGGACCACCACGTCGACCCCGGAAGCCACTTCTCCGAGAACCCCGACTTCAAGAACAGCTTCCCCGTCCACTGCGTGGCAGGAAACGAGGGCGGCGAGTTCCACCCGCACTTCGCCCCCACCGCCACCGGCGGCAAGGTGGACGCCGTCTTCTTCAAGGGCGCCCACAGCGCCTCCAAGAGCGGCTTCGAGGGCGCCGACGACCAGGGCACACCCCTGGCGGACTGGCTGCGCGCCCGCGGGGTGGAGGACGTCGACGTGGTGGGCATCGCCACGGACCACTGCGTGCGCGCGACCGCGCTGGACGCCGTCAAGGCCGGGTTCCGCGCCCGTGTACTCCTGGACTACTCGGTCGGCGTCGCCCCTGACACCACGGCGTCGACCCTGAACGACTTCCAGGAGGCAGGCGTCGCCGTGTCCGGCGAGGTACCCGTACTGCGATAACGGCGCTCACCGCCGCCAGAGGGCGCCCGAGGGCGGTCCGCTCACAAGGTGCGCGTCACGGAGGTCGTCGCCCGCCTGTACGGCGATCTGTCGGCCGTAGGTGAGCGCCGCGTAGGCGAGGTCCCGGGAGCCCCAGACGTTCGCGGCCATCGCGGCGGTCTGGAAGACCTCGGCCAGAACACCGGCGGCTCGGTGTACCTACCCGCGCAGTAGGCGGCGTCGGCATCTCGGAGAACGGCCCGCAGCTCGTCGCCCGTCCCCGGTTCGGCCTCGGCCGGGATACCGAGGGCGGCGTCGTGGGTGGCTCCGGGCAGGAACCGCAGGGCCACTCGCTCGTCGCGGTCCATGGAGCGGCAAGGCGCCTGCTGTCCGAAGAGCACAGCGATGTCGGTGCCGAGGGCGGAAGCGATAGAGAGCAGTGAAGGAAGAGAGGTGGTGCCGCCGCGTTCCAGCTTCCTTACGACGCCGACCGACACCTCGGCGGCCTCAGCCAACTGCTCCTGCGTCATGCCGTTGCGGAGCGCCTTGAGTCTCTCGGCGGCGGTGTACTCCGACCATTGCCGAAGTTCGCGAACCGGCTGTCGGGGCGGGGGTGAGCGGGTTCGGGCACAAAAAATCCCAGGCCAGCAGGGAGCTGACCTGGGGTTTGAGCCGCCTGTCGGATTCGAACCGACGACCTATTGATTACAAATCAATTGCTCTAGCCAACTGAGCTAAGGCGGCATCGCGCGCCATTGAAGCAAGCACGCGCGCGAGTCCTCACTCTACACAGCGCCCCACCCGCCGATCCAGGAAGTTCCACCCAGCCCGTAACTGTCCGAGCACTCGTGCGTTAAAAACACCGACGTGCTGATCCGGATATCGGACAGTGTGGGGAGAGGGTCATGACACACGCCGCAGACCAGCCAACACGGGTGAGCGGCGACGAGGTCAAGCGCATCAAGCGCGAGGCTCTGGACATCGCCGACCGCAAGAAGCACCACGGTCGGGCGGCGACCGCCATGAAGAGCCGGACCAAGGAGCTCGGTACGCAGCAGCGGGTGTACCAGTACCGCGTCTATCCGACTCCGTCGCAGGCCGAGCAGTTGGAAAAGACCTTCGGGGCCTGCCGCTGGGTCTACAACGAGGGGCTGGCGCTCCGAGTGGGTGCCTGGGAGCGGCATCGGGTCTCGGTGGGGTTCGCTGAAACCTGCCGGGCGTTGACGGGGTGGCGGCAGGCTTCGGAGACGTCGTGGCTGCGCGAGGTGTCCTCGACGGTGTTGCAGCAGTCGTTGCGGCATCTGGACAGTGCGTTCACGCGGTTCTTCAAGCAGTCGGCGAAGTACCCGCAGCGGAAGAGGAAGCACCAGTCGCGGGATTCGGCGACGTACGTACGGACCGGTTTCCGTTGGGCGGAGGATCCGGATCGGCCCGGTACGGGGCTGGTGACCCTGGCGAAGCAGACAGTGCCGTTGGACGTCCGGTGGTCCCGGCCGTTGCCGGCCGGGGTGACGCCGGTGAAATTGTCGGTGACGCGGGACCGGGCGGGCCGGTATTTCGTGGCCTTGCTGGTCGAGGAGCGGATCAATCCCCTGCCCGCGGCCTTCGTGCCGGGCGGGCGCGCACCGAAAGCCGTGGGGATCGATCTGGGGCTGGCTGCGCTGGTGACTCTCGATGACGGCACGAAGGTGGATCACCCGCGACTGCTGAAGAAGTACGAAGGGGAGCCGGCTCGGCGGCAGCGGGGGCTGCATCGCAAGACGAAGGGATCCAAAAACAGGGAGAAGGCCCGAGCGCGCATCGCCCGGCTGTACGCGCTGATCAGCGACGTGCGCAGAGACATGCTGGACCAGCTGACCACCCGCCTCGTGCGCGAGAACCAAGTGCTCGTGGTGGAAGACCTGGCCATCATGAATCTGCTGCGTCCGGCGGTCGGAAAGGGGCGTCGGAGCAAGGCCCGGCTGAGCCGCTCGATCATCGATGCGGCCTGGGGCGAGCTGCTCCGGCAGCTGCGCTACAAGTGCGCCTGGTACGGGCGGACGCTGGTCATCGTGGACCGCTTCTTCCCGTCGACGCGTCGTTGTTCCGGCTGCCACGCCAAGGGGCCGTCGCTCGATGTGTCCGTACGGGAGTGGACATGCGCGGAGTGCGGTGCGGTGCACGACCGGGATGTGAACGCGGCACGGAACCTCCGGGATGAAGGCATGCGGCTGTACTGACTGGTGGCCTCCGCGCTCCCGCCGGGGCGGACACCGCCGTCAGTGATCAAGGCATCGGAGCCGGCGGACGTACTGCTGGCTGCATGAAGAAGTGAAGGACTGCGGTACGGACCGACGGGCCGTCGGCCGTCATGCCTGTGGAGCCCCTGTAAGACCGGTCGAGGATGCCCTTCAGGGGCCGTGTTCAGCCGGCAGGGGTGTTGAAGCAGGAAGTGCTGAAGGTAGCCACGACACCAAGAACTCGGTGCTCTGCCACCACACGCACGGGGTCAAAAGTGCGTCGCTCTGCCCCAGAGCCCAAGCGCTGTCCACGCTCCCGCCCAGCTGGGAGATATTCCTCCCCAGAGAACTACTGACAGATCCCAAATCGCCAGGTAGCGTCGCTGGAAGTTCACCCAGGTGGACCAGACCACTCCCTTTACAACGGATCGTCCGGCACGTTCCTGCCGGTTGAGGAGAAGATTCAGCATGGCCAGTGTCACGTTCGACAAGGCGTCCCGCGTCTACCCCGGCTCCACCAAGCCGGCCGTGGACCAGCTCGAGATCGACATCGCGGACGGTGAGTTCCTCGTCCTCGTCGGTCCCTCCGGTTGTGGCAAGTCGACCTCCCTGCGCATGCTCGCGGGTCTCGAGGACGTCAACGGCGGCGCCATCCGCATCGGTGACCGCGACGTCACGCACCTGCCGCCGAAGGACCGGGACATCGCCATGGTGTTCCAGAACTACGCGCTCTACCCGCACATGTCCGTCGCGGACAACATGGGCTTCGCGCTGAAGATCGCCGGTATCAACAAGACCGAGATCCGCGCGAAGGTCGAAGAGGCCGCCAAGATGCTGGACCTCACCGACTACCTGGACCGCAAGCCCAAGGCGCTCTCCGGTGGTCAGCGTCAGCGTGTGGCGATGGGCCGCGCGATCGTGCGTGAGCCGCAGGTCTTCCTCATGGACGAGCCGCTGTCGAACCTCGACGCCAAGCTCCGTGTCTCCACCCGTACGCAGATCGCCTCCCTCCAGCGCCGTCTGGGCATCACGACCGTGTACGTCACGCACGACCAGGTCGAGGCCCTCACCATGGGTGACCGTGTCGCGGTCCTCAAGGACGGTCTGCTTCAGCAGGTCGACTCGCCGCGCAACATGTACGACCGCCCGGCGAACCTCTTCGTGGCCGGCTTCATCGGCTCCCCGGCGATGAACCTGATCGAGGTCCCGATCACCGACGGTGGCGTGAAGTTCGGCAACAGCGTCGTCCCGGTCTCCCGCGAGGCGCTCACCGCCGCCGCGGACCGCGGTGACCGCACCGTCACGGTCGGCATCCGCCCCGAGCACTTCGACATCGTCGAGCACGGCGGCGCCGCGGCGACCGGCCTGTCCAAGGCGTCCTCCGACGCCCCGGCCGGCCTGGCCGTCTCGGTCAACGTCGTCGAGGAGCTCGGCGCCGACGGCTTCGTCTACGGCGCTGCCGAGGTCGGTGGCGAGCACAAGGACCTGGTCGTCCGCGTCGGCGGCCGTGCCGTCCCGGAGAAGGGCACCAAGCTCCACGTCGTGCCGCGCCCGGACGAGCTGCACGTCTTCGCGACGTCGACGGGTGAGCGTCTCACCGACTGATCCCGCACCCGCTGTACGGTGGCCCCGCACGTTCTCCGTGCGGGGCCACCGCGCGTTGGGGGGTTTGGGCCGGCCAGGTCAAATTCCCCGGCACAACGGTCATTTCACTCCGGGGCGTCAACACGGGATTCGAAAAGCACAGTCGAACCGTCCCCCGCGAGGGTGACGCAATGTCGTCAAATCAGCACTGACCGCTACGCTCGCTGCGTGACCCACTCCGCGCGCCGTATCGGCCGAACTCTCGCTTTCGTACTGCCTGTCGTCTTGGTCCTGTCCGGGACCCTCGCGGTCACCGCCGTGCCGTGGGCAGCCAGCAACTCCGACTCGACGATGCTCACCGCGTCGGCCCAGACCGTCTCCAAGCGCGCCAAGGCGCGTGCGCCGCAGGACATCCTGCGCGACAAGCTTCTGCTGGAGCTCCAGGAGAAGGACCCCGGTGTCGCGTTGACGGATCTCCAGCGTGCCGTGGAGGGGCGTCCCTCGCTCGCGCGGCACTGCATGTCGATCGCGAAGGCGCTGGGCAAGGCCGCGGTCGCGCAGTACGGTCCGACGCGCGCGCACCGCTTCTCGCGTCCGGTCTGTGACACGTCGTTCGCCTCGGGTGTCGCGCAGTTCAGCTGACCGCTCCCGGCGGGCACGGCATATCGTGCCTGGCATGCATACGTTTCCGACGCAGGCCGTGATCCTGGCGGGTGGCCAGGGGTCGCGGCTGCGCCCGTACACCGATGACCGCCCCAAGCCGATGGTCGAGATCCCGGGTACCGGGACGCCGATCATCGGCCATCAGCTTTCCTGGCTGGCCGCCGAGGGCGTGACCGATGCCGTGGTGTCGTGCGGGCATCTCGCCGAGGTGCTGCAGGAGTGGCTGGACGCGGCGGTGCTGCCGCTGCGGGTGACGACGGTGGTGGAGTCCGAGCCGCTGGGCCGCGGTGGCGGGCTGAAGCACGCGGCGGCCCGGCTGCCCGATCCGGAGCAGCCCTGGTACGCGACCAACGGCGATATCTGGACCCGTTTCTCGTTGCGTGAGATGGCGGCGTTCCATGCGGAGCGTGATGCGACCGCGACGCTGGCGCTGGCGCGGCCGCGCATTCCGTGGGGTGCGGTGGAGACGGACGCGTTCGGGCACATCACGGACTTCATCGAGTCTCCGCCGTCCCCGTATCTGATCAATGCGGGGGTGTACGTGTTCTCTCCCGCGTTCACGGGGATGCTGCCGGACCGGGGCGACCATGAGCGGACGACGTTCCCGAGGCTGGCGCGCGAGCGCAGTCTGGCCGGGTATCCGTTGCCGCACGGGGCGTACTGGCGGGCCATCGACACGGCGAAGGATCTGACGGAGGCGGCGAAGGAGCTGGACGGGCAGTAGGTTTCCTCCTCGCTCGTCGGCGTCACCACGCCACGCGGAAGGGGCGGGCATCGGATTCGTTTCCGGTGCCCGCCCCTTCCGCATGCCGTGGTGCGGTGGGTGTCAGCCGAGGAGGCCGCCGATGGGGTTGCGACCGCCGCCGCCGTCGCCGCCGTTGCCTCCGCCGGTGGTGGAGGTGCCGCCCGTGGATCCGGTGCCGGGGTCCGTGCCGCCGGTGGTGGAGCCGCCGGTGGGGCCGGAGGAGCTGGGGCCGGAGGAGCTGGAGGGGGGCGGTTGGGGGGTGGTCTGCTGCGGGGTGGTCCGGCCGGTGCCCTGGGTCTGGCTGGGCTGTCCGGCGCCTGCCGCCTGGCCGGACTCGCGGACGCTGTCCGCGGTGGGGGTGGAAGCCCGGTCGGAGGGGGTGCTGGGTGCGGTGCTGCGGGAGGGGGTGGGGCTCTGTCCGGTGGGCGTGTGGGAGGCCTTGCCGCTGCGGGACTTGTCGGGGAGCGGGGAGCCGGGGAGCTGGTTGGTCGGGACGCCGTTCGGGCCGGGGACGGTGACGACGCCGGAGGAGCGGACGGCGCCACCGAGCATGGAGCCGATGAGGAGGGTGAGGCCGACGACGACGGTGGCGACGGCGGCGCCGCGGCGCAGGACGCGGCGGCGGAGGTCCCAGATCTCGGAGCGGGGGCCGAGCTTGCGCCAGGCTTCGCCGGCGAGGCGTCCGTCGATGGAGTAGACGGGGGCGCCCGCGATGACGAGGGGGCTCCAGGCGGCGAGGTAGATGATGTCGGGCGCGTCGTAGGCGGCGACGGTGCGCCAGCTGACGGTGACCAGGAGGGCGGCGGACAGGAGGGCGCCGATGGAGGCGGCGACGCGCTGCCAGAGGCCGAGGACGGTGAGGACGCCGACGACGACCTGGAGGAAGGCGATGGTGAGTCCGGCGCCGACGGGGTGGGAGAGCGCGAAGTCGCGCAGCGGTTCGGCGAGTGCCCAGGGGTGGAGCGAGGTCAGCCACTTGACCATGGAGCCGCGGTCGCCGCCGTCGAAGTAGACGGGGTCGCAGAGTTTGCCCATGCCGGCGTAGATGGAGATGAAGCCGAGGAAGACGCGCATGGGGAGCAGGACGACGCCGAGGTTCATGCGGCGGCCGGGGTAGTACGCGTGCCGGACGTTGTCGGCGGCGGTGCGTCGGTCGCGGGTGTCCGTGACGTCGTCGGCGCCGTCGTCGTAGGCGTCCCGGTGGTATCCGTCCCGGTCGTGTCCGTCCCGGTCGTGTCCGTCCGTGTCGTACGGGCCGGGCTCGACGGGGTCGTAGGCGCCGACGGCCTGGCGCATGGGGGGCAGCAGCGGGCCGCCGGGGCGGCGGGGCCGGTGCGGCGCGGTGATGACGGGGTTGGGCTGGGTCTCTTCGAGGCGCGGGATGACCTGGGTGCCGGAGCCGCCGCGTCCGCTGTCGAACTCGTAGGCGGGGTACGGCTCGTAGGGGTCGTAGGCGGTGTCGGGCCGGCCCGCGGTGGAGTTCCGTACGGCCTGGAGGAGTCCGCTGGCACCGGGGTCGCCGGGGGCGGACCTGCCGCTCCACACGACGGGGGCGCGTCGGCCGCGTCCGGCTCCGGTGCCGCTCATGGCGGGGATCCTGGGCGCTCCGGCGGGGGCCACGCCGCGGAGCCGTGCGCGCTGGCCGGGGGCGAGCTGCACGCGGAAGCTGGCGTGGTTGACGATGACCTGCGCAGGGTCGCAGTCCACCTTGGTCATGCTCAGGGCGGGTTGTTCGTCGAACCGAGGCGTTCTGGTGTCCACACTCATCTAACCGAGTGATGTGTGTTTAGGACACTGCCTTGACGGTGTCGAAGTGTCCGAGGCCCGTCAACAGGTGGTGGCGGGGTGCGCCGGGGCGCGCGCGTGTGCGGATGCGCCCCCGGTGTCACCTCTGCGGCCCCGGTCGGCCGCCGCCCGTGCGGGTGGTCCTGCGGGACGGGCCGGGTGGCCCGTCCCGGCGGTGGATCAGGCGCGGCGGCGGGCGACCTCGTACATCACGATGCCGGCGGCGACGCCGGCGTTGAGGGATTCGGCGCCGCCCGGCATGGAGATGCGGACGCGGTAGTCGCAGGTCTCGCCGACGAGGCGGCCGAGGCCCTTGCCCTCGCTGCCGATGACGATGACGACGGGGCCGCCGAGGGCCTGGAGGTCCTCGACGGTGTGCTCGCCGTCGGCGGCCAGGCCGACGATGGCCAGGCCTTCCTTCTTGTACGCCTCCAGGGCCCGGGTCAGGTTGGTGACGCGGGAGACGGGGGTGCGGGCGGCGGTGCCGGCGGAGGACTTCCAGGCTCCGGCGGTCATGCCGGCGGCGCGGCGCTCGGGCACGACGACGCCGTGGCCGCCGAAGGCGGAGACGGAGCGGACGATGGCGCCGAGGTTGCGGGGGTCGGTGACGCCGTCGAGGGCGACGATGAGGGGGTCCTCGCCGTTGTCGTAGGCGGCGGCGGTGAGGTCCTGCGGGTCCGCGTACTGGTACGGCGGGACCTGGAGGACGAGGCCCTGGTGGTTCAGGCCATTCGTCATCCGGTCGAGCTCGGGGCGCGGGGCTTCCATCAGGTTGATGTTGCCGCGTGCGCCGGCGAGCTGGAGGGCCTCGCGGACGCGCTCGTCGTTGTCGATGTACTGCTGGACGTACAGCGTGGTGGCGGGCACGCCGTCGCGGAGGGCCTCGAAGACCGGGTTGCGGCCGACGACCATCTCGGAGGTGCCCTTGACGCCGCCGCGCCGGGGGGCGGGGCGGCGGTTGGCGGCCTGCTTGGCCTTGGCGGTCGCGATGCGGTTCTTCTTGTGCTTCTTGCGGTCCTCGGCGGGCGGCGTCGGTCCCCTGCCTTCGAGAGCACGGCGTCGGTTACCGCCGCTGCCGACCTGCATGCCCTTCTTGTTGGACGTGCGGCGGTTCCTGCGCTGGCTGTTCCCGGCCATGACCTACCTGTTTCGTTGCTTCAGACGTGCATGCGTATAAGTGAAAGTGTGCCGCCCGGCGGGCCGGGCGGCACATGGAGGACTACTGGCGCGGGCCGAGTGTCCACCGTGGTCCGGTCGGGCTGTCCTCGATGACGAGGCCGGACTGGTTGAGCTGGTCGCGGATGGCGTCGGCCGAGGCCCAGTCCTTGCGCTCGCGTGCCGACTGGCGCTGGTCGAGGACGAGGCGTACGAGGGTGTCGACGACGCCGTGGAGGTCGTCGCCGCGGTCGCTCTCGCCGGCCCAGTGGTCGTCGAGCGGGTCGAGTCCGAGGACACCGAGCATGGCACGGACCTCGGCGAGGCGTGCGACGGCGGCTTCCTTGTCGTCGGCGGCGAGGGCGGAGTTGCCCTGGCGGACCGTGGTGTGGACGATCGCGAGGGCCTGCGGGACGCCCAGGTCGTCGTCCATCGCCTCGGCGAAGGCGGGCGGCACCTCGGCGGCGGGGGCGACGGTCTCGCCGGCCTTCTCGGTGACGCGCTGGACGAAGCCTTCGATGCGGGCGAACGCGGACTCGGCTTCGCGCAGGGCCTCCTCGCTGTACTCGATCATCGACCGGTAGTGCGGGGTGCCGAGGTAGTAGCGCAGCACGATGGGGCGCCAGGCCTTGACCATCTCGCTGACGAGGACGGAGTTGCCGAGCGACTTCGACATCTTCTCGCCGGACATGGTGACCCAGCCGTTGTGCACCCAGTACTTCGCGAACTCGTCGCCGAAGGCCTTGGCCTGGGCGATCTCGTTCTCGTGGTGCGGGAAGATCAGGTCGATGCCGCCGCCGTGGATGTCGAAGGCGGTGCCGAGGTACTTGTGGGCCATGGCGGAGCATTCGAGGTGCCAGCCGGGGCGGCCGCGGCCCCAGGGGGTCTCCCAGCTGGGCTCGCCGGGCTTGGACGCCTTCCACATGGCGAAGTCGCGCTTGTCCCGCTTGCCGGTCTCGTTGTCGCCGGAGGGCTGGCGCAGGTCGTCGAGGTCCTGGTTGGAGAGCTCCAGGTAGCCGGGGAACGAGCGGACGTCGAAGTAGACGTTGCCGTCGGCCGCGTAGGCGTGGCCGCGCTCGATGAGGCCGCGCATCATCTCGATCATCTCGGTGATGTGGCCGGTGGCGCGGGGTTCGTAGGTGGGCGGCAGGCAGCCGAGCGCGGCGTAGCCGTCGTTGAACGCGCGCTCGTTCTCGTAGCCGATGGCCCACCACGGGCGGCCCTGTTCGGCCGACTTGTTGATGATCTTGTCGTCGATGTCGGTGACGTTCCGGACGAACGTCACGTCGTAGCCGCGGTAGGCGAACCAGCGGCGCATGATGTCGAAGTTCAGTCCGGACCTGATGTGCCCGATGTGCGGGGCGGCCTGGACAGTAGCGCCACAGAGGTAGATCGAGACGCAGCCCGCTGTGAGCGGGACGAAGTCACGGATCTGCCGGGCGCTGGTGTCGTACAGGCGAATAGTCACGCCTCAAGGGTAGTGGGCGCGCACCAGTGCCCAGCGACCCCTTGGGCGATTGCGTGGACAGTTGTTACGGCTCCGGGCGGGCCGGAGCCGTAACGGGTGATCGTCCGGGGCGTTCAGACGCCTCCGACGACCTTCCGGGGCGTGATCCGGACGACGACACGGGGGTCGTCGTCGGCGGATGCGGGGTTGAAGTCGGCGTACTTCTTGCCGGTGTACTTCTGTGACAGCTCGTCGATGAGTTCCTGTCCGCCTTCGGTGGTGAGGCTGGCGGTGCCGCGGATCTCGGCGTAGGTGTACGGGGCGTCGAAGGGCTGGACGACGACGGAGACGCGGGGGTCGCGGGCGAGGTTCTGTTCCTTGCGGCGGCCGGTGGTGGTGGAGATGAGGACGTCGTCGCCGTCCCGCTTCACCCAGACCGGGGACACCTGGGGGCTGCCGTCGGGCTGGACGGTGGCCACGGTGACAAAGACCGGGGTGTCGAGCAGTGCCTTGAGTTCGGGGGAGAGTGCGGCGGTCATGGCGTACGTCCTCCTGAGCGGGTCGGTGATGCCTTCAGGCCTACCCCAACCTCTCGCCCTCCGCCCCGCTTCCCGTCGACGCCCCTCGGAAGGGTCAGTGCCAGGGCGGCGCCCGTGAGGGGAATGGCGGCGAGGACGGCCCAGCGGGCGGGTGCGGGGGCGTCGAGGAGGGCGCCGGTGGCGGCGCTGCCTCCGAGGACGGCGAGGCCGGAGACGGAGGAGAGCGCTCCGGTGGCCAGGCCCAGGTGCCGGTCGTCGACGAGGTCGGGTACGAGGCCGCGGGCGGCGGGCACGAGGAGCATCTGGCCGAGGGTGAGGAGGACGACGAGGGCGGCCGGGGGCAGCAGTCCGGCGGGGCCGGCCGGGGTCAGGGGTACGGCGGCGAATCCGGCGGCGACGGTGGCGAGGCCGGCGACGAGGGCGGTGCGCGGGGCGAGCCGTTGGGCGGACCAGTGGGTCAGGGGCAGCTGGGCGAGGACGACGAGGAGGGAGGAGAGGGCGAAGAACCAGCCGAGGGCGGCCTGCGATCCGGTGGTGCGCTGCACCTCGGCGGGCAGCGAGAGGTAGAGCTGGTTGTACGCGACGAGGTAGCTGCTGTACGCGAGGCAGAGCAGCAGGAACGGGCGGCGGGCGAAGACGTGGCGCAGCGCGCCGCGGTGTGCGGCCGTCCGGGTGACGGGGGCGCGGTGCGGCATGTGCCGGGCGTGTCCGGCGAGGACGGCGACGAAGACGAGGACGCCGGCGAGGCAGGCGGCCCGGAAGCCGGCGTCGAGCAGGACCAGGAGGGAGCCGAGGAGGGGGCCGAGGAAGGCGCCGGCCTGTCCGGCGGCGGAGAACCGGGCGAGTACGTGGGCGCGAGGGGTGCCGGTGCGCTGTTCGTGCCGGACGGCTTCGCGGGCGGTTTCGGATTCGACGGCGGGTGAGAAGAGTGCGGCGGCGAATCCGGTGAGCAGGACGGCGCCGATGACGGTGGCGGTGGAGTCGGCGAAGGCCAGCCAGCCGAAGCCCGCGATGCGCAGGGCGCAGCCGGTGAGGACGACGGGGCGGGGGCCGTAGCGGTCGGTGAGGGCGCCGCCGATGACGAAGAGGCCCTGCTGGCTGAAGGTGCGGAGGCCGAGGACGAGGCCGATGAGCCAGCCGGCCATGCCGAGGCCGGTTCCGAGGTGGGTGGCGAGGTAGGGCAGGACGGCGTAGAAGCCGGTGTTGAACGCGAACTGGGTGGTGGTGAGGAGGCGGAGGTAGGGGGTGGTGGTGGAGCTCATGCGGGGCGTTTCCGGGTTCCACGGCCTCGTACCGCTGCTGCGGTGAGGGCGGCCAGGGCGCCGAGGACGGCGAGTGCGGCGGCGGGGGCGAGGACGGACCAGGGGGCGCGTTCGGCGTAGGGGAGGTTTTCGGAGAGCATGCGCCCCCATTCGGGTGAGGGGGGTGCGGTGCCGAGGCCGAGGAAGCCGAGGGAGGCGAGGGCCAGGGCGATGGCGGGGATGCGCAGGACGGCGTGGCGGGCGACGGGGGGCAGGACGCCGGGCAGGAGGTGGCGGCGCAGCAGGTGGAGTCGTCCGGCGCCGAGTGCGCGGGCGGCGGTGAGGTGGGGGGCGGCGCGTTCCTGGGCGTACAGGGCGGCGGTGTGGGCGGCGAGGGGTGCCCAGGCGACGGCGGTGACGGCGGCTGCGGCGCTCCAGGGGCCGGGGCCCGCGATGCCGGCGACGACGAGTCCGGTGAGGATCGCGGGCAGGGCGTTGGCGGTCTCGGTGAGGGCTCCGGCGCGTACGGCTCCGAGGGCGAGGCCGATGAGCAGGGTGGCGGCGGAGACGGCGACGGCGGTCAGGACGGTGCGGGCGGCGCCGTGGCCGAGGCGGGCGAGGACGTCGCGGCCGAGGGAGTCCGTGCCGAGGGGGTGGGCGGCGGAGGGGCCGGCGAGGCGGGCGGCGGCGTCGATGTGGAGCGGGTCGCGCAGGAGTCCGGCGAGGGTGACGGCGGCGAAGAGTGCGGCGAGGAGGAGTGCGCCGGTGATCAGGGACCGGCGTGCGCGGGCGGCGGGCGGGACGAGTGCGGGCAGGGCGCCGGCGGTCAGGGCGGGGCCGAGCAGGGCGCGGGAGGTGAGGCGGGCGGCCAGTCCGGCGGCCGTGCCGAGGAGCAGGAGGAGCAGGACGCAGGCCTGGAGGACGGGGAGGTCCTGGGCGAGGGCGGCGGACAGTGCGGTGGAGCCGAGCCCGGGAATGGCGTAGAGGGTTTCGACGGCGACGGCTCCGCCGGTGAGGCCGACGACGACCATGCCGAGCTGGGGCAGCAGTCCGGGCAGGGTGCGACGCAGGGCGTGGCGGGCGGTGCGGTGTCCGGGCAGGCCGGCCGCGGTGGCGGCGCGGGCCCAGGGTTCGGCGAACGCGGCGGGCAGTGCGTCGTCCAGGAGCCGGCCGAGGAGGGCGCCGGCGGGGATGCCCATGGCGAGGGCGGGCAGCACGGTCTGTGCGGGGGTGCCCCAGCCGAGTGCGGGGAGCCAGTCCAGCCGGACGGCGACGACTGCGGCGAGGACGGCGGCGATGAGGAATTCGGGGAGTGCGGCGAGGACGGCGGCGCCGGTGCCCGCTCCGGCGGTGACGATGCGGTGCTGCGTTCCGCGGCGCAGGGTGCGGGCGGCGAGGGCGGCGGCCGTCAGGAGGGCGACGGCGAGGGAGACGCCCATGAGGGTCAGGGAGACCCCGAGGGCGGATATCGCGTCGGGGGCGACGGGCTGTCCGGAGACCCAGGAGGTGCCGAGGTCGCCGTGGAGGAGTCCGGCCAGCCAGTTGCCGAGGACGTGGAGGGGCCCGCCGTCGAGGCCGGTCTCGGCGCGGATGGCGTCGAGGGTCTCGGCGGTGGGCGGCCGGTCGGCGTACCGGGCGTGCAGGATCGTCAGGGCGGGGTCGGTGCGGGTGAGCCGGGGCAGCAGTCCGATGACGGCGACGACCGCGAGGAGTGCGGTGAGCCGGCCGGCGAGGCGCTTCACCCGACGTGGGTGTCTGCGGTGATGAGGGTGCGTTCCATGGGGTCGAGGGAGACGCCCCGAACGCGGCTGTCGTCGTAGCCCTGGACGAAGCGTTCGTGGAGCAGCGGTACGAGGGCGTCGGTGCCGAGGACGTCGGCCTCGGCTGCCGCGGCGGCGGTGTGGCGGGCGTCGGTGCCAGCGGTGCCCGCGGCCTTGTTCACGTCGGTGTCGACGCGCTTGTCGCAGAGCTGGGAGATGTTGAAGCTGCCGTCGCAGGTGAAGTCGGAGGCGAGGTAGGAGACCGGGTCGGCGGTGTCCAGGAGGGTGTTGCGGGCCTGGATGAAGGCGTCGTACTTCCCGGCGAGGGCGTCGGCCTCCAGCTGGGCGTAGTCGCGGACGACCTGCTTGACGGTGAAGCCGCGCTTGCTGAGCTGCTGCTGGACGACGGTGGCGACCTCGGGGAGTTCGGGCCGGTTGGTGTAGGTGGCGAGGACGATCTCCTTCGTCTTCGCGACCTGCGCCTTGTCCGCGGCCTTCGCCCGGTCGACGGGGGCGGTGCGGGCGTCGGCGGCCCAGGGGATGCCGGGGCCGAGGAGGCCCTGCGCGGTGTCGGCGCGGCCCTCGTAGACGGCCTTGACGAGGGCCTTGGAGTCGATGGCCTCGCGGGCGGCGGCGCGCATTGCGGGGTCGGCGAAGACGCCGTGCTCGGTGTTGAGGGAGAGGCCGTTGGTGCGGGCGGAGGGGAACTCGTGGACGAGCCCGTCGCCGAGGAGGGAGGCCTGGGAGATGGGTACGTACTCGGCGACGTCGACGGCTTCGGTGCGCAGGGCGTTGGCGCGGGCGGTGCCGTCGGCGACGAAGGTGACGTCGACGCCGGGGGCCTTGGCCTTGCCGCCCCAGTAGGCGTCGTTGCGTTCCAGGGTGGCGCTGACGGCGCCCTTGACGGCGGCGAGGGTGAAGGGGCCGGTGGCGTGTCCGGCCGGGTTCACCTTGCCGTCGGCGTAGGCGGCGGCGGACAGGATCGTGAGCGAGGGGTTGGCGAGGCGCTGGGGCAGCAGCGGGTCGGCCTCGTCGGTGACGATCCGTACGGTTCCGGCGCCCGGGGCGCTCGCGGTGAGGCCGGTGTCGGACAGGACGCGGGGCTTCGGCGATGCCTTCTCTGCGGCGTTCAGCGACCGTACGACGGCGGCCGCGTCGACCTTCGTGCCGTCCTGGAAGGTCGCCTTGCGCAGGGTGAAGGTCCATTCCTTCGCGCTGTCGCGCTTCCAGGAGGCGGCGAGTGCGGGCTTGGCCGCGCCGTCGCGGTCGAGGGTGGTGAGGCCCTCGATGACCGCGAGGCGGCTGAGGGTGACGGCGTCGTCGCCGTAGAGGGACATCGCCTGGGCGGGCGGGAAGGCCATGACGACCCGGAGGCGTTGCCCGCCGTCCGCGGCGTCGTCGGACGCGGCGCCTGAGCAGGCGGTGGCGAGCGGGACGAGGAGGGCGGTCGCGGACAGGGTCAGCGGCAGCACGGAGCGACGGCGTCGGGGCGTGGGCATGGCAATAACCTTATATGAAAATGATTGTCATGTGGAACGGAGGGGCTGCGGCGCTTTCGGGGGCAGCGGCAGTTCGAAGTGGACGATGCCCTGGCCGCCGCCCGGCAGCGCGCGCTCGTCGCACACCTCGCGCGCCAGCGACCGCCAGAACGGTTCGGCGCCCGGCACCGCGGGGTCGGTGTGCAGATAGACCGCTTCGTAGCCGCCGGCCCGCGTCACGAAGTCGCAGAGCTCGCGCACCATCCGGCGAGCGAGCCCGTGCCTGCGGTGCTCGGGGGTGACGTAGATGCGGCAGAGCTGGGCGGTGGTGCCGGACGGGAAGCGGTCCGCGACCCACTGCGGATTGGGCGGCGCCTGGGGGCCCCGGTCCCGCACGGCGCCCGTCGCGACGATCTCGCCGTCCCGCTCGGCCACCAGCAGGGTGCAGCGCGCGGGCCGCAGATAGGCGGCCTCGGGGTCGATGATGTCGGCGTGCCAGCGCGGCACGTAACCGGAGCGCAGGTCGCGGTAGACGGTGTCGAGCATGACGGCGCGCGCGCCGCCGATGTCCGCGGGCCCGGCGGTGCGCAGGAGGTACCCGTCGGCATCGGCCCGTACCGGAGCGATCGTCGTCGTGCTCATCCCGGAGCTTCACCGTCCCTTGCGCGCCACGTCATTGCCGTACCAGCGTACGTGCAAGCGATGTGCAACAAGGTCGCGGGCTCCGGGGACCACCAGGTCAGGCCCCCGGAGCGGCGTCGGGCGACTCAGCCGGTGCGGTAGACCAAGGCCGTCGCAATGCCGGCGATGCCCTCGCCCCGGCCGGTGAAGCCGAGCCCGTCGGAGGTGGCGGCGGAGAGCGAGACGGGTGCGCCCACGGCCGCGGAGAGGACCTTCTGCGCCTCGTCGCGCCGCTTGCCGATCTTCGGTCGTACGCCGACGACCTGGACGGCCACGTTGCCGATCTCGAAGCCCTCGGACCGGACGATCCTGGCCGCCTCGGTCAGCAGCGTGACGCCCGCGGCGCCGGACCACTCGGGGCGTCCGGTGCCGAAGTGCTGCCCGAGGTCGCCGAGACCGGCGGCCGAGAAGAGCGCGTTGCACGCGGCGTGGGCCACGACGTCGGCGTCGGAGTGGCCGGCCAGGCCGGGGCCCTCGCCCTCCCAGAGCAGGCCCGCGCACCACAGCTCGCGGCCCTCCTCGAAGGCGTGGATGTCGGTGCCGATCCCGACGAGCGGGATCACGGGTGCGCTGCGCCCGTCGGATACCTCAGAAGCCATCGTTCGCCCTCCTGCGTGCGAGAACCGCCTCGGCCAGGACCAGGTCCAGCGGCCGGGTCACCTTGAACGCCTCTTCGTGCCCGGGTACGACCACGACGGGCGCCCCGAGCTGCTCGACCATGCCCGCGTCGTCGGTCGCGCCCTCGCCACTGACGGCGACCTCCTCATGGGCGCGCACCAGGGTGTCGCGGTCGAAGCCCTGCGGGGTCTGCACCGCGCGCAGCCGGGCCCGCACCGGAGTGGAGAGAACCGGTTCGGGCTCCCCCGGCGCACCCGGCTCGACCTCCTTGACGGTGTCGGCGAGCGGCAGCGCGGGGACGACGGCGGGCGCCCCGTCCCGTACGGCCTCGATCACCGCGTCCACCGTGTCGACGGGCACGAGCGGGCGGGCCGCGTCGTGGACGAGGACGGCGCGGACATCGGCGGGCAGCGCGTCGAGTCCGAGCTTCACCGACTGCTGCCGGGTCCCGCCGCCGGGCACGACGACGAATTCGGTGCGCTCGGGCAGGGCGTGCTCGTCGAGCAGGTTCCGCACCTCGGGCGCGCCGTCCGGCGGTGCGACGACCACGACCAGGGACACATGGCGGGAGGCCGCCATCGCCCGTACGGCGTGGATGAGCATGGGCGTCCCGCCCAGCGCGCGGAGCGCCTTGGGGGCGCCAGGGCCGAGCCGTACGCCGCGGCCGGCCGCTGGAATCACGGCGGCGGTGCGGTAAGGACGCGATTGATCAGACATCGGTTGCACTCCGAAGCATCGGCATGTTTGTCTCCCCGGCCGACGTGGGTATGGCCAGAATCGAGCCGGGCGCTACGCCATGACTCGACCGGGACCCTTTCCGTGACCCCGGGCGAGACAGGTACCACCCCGGCCGCTCGGGATCGGCCTTCACACGTCGACTTCACAAGATCGCGAGCAAAGTACCGGGGGATCGTCGATGAGGCCAACGCATCGACGCATCGGGGAGAACATCCGGGTCCGGCGGGCCGCACCGCCCACAGGCGTCCGCAGACCGGGCCCCCTGTCCGGATTTCGCCGCCCGGATTCCGCGTACCGACGCACCTCGGTCGGGCACGCACCAGGGGGACGTGTCACACCGGACGTGTCACTACCGGACGCGCCGCAGTCACGACGTAGGGCAGCCGGACATGCCGCAGCGCCCGACGACACACCGTTCAAACGGCTGGTCAGCGGGCACCGCGGCACATTATTTAGGACCGGTGCGATCCGGTTCAGGACGCGAGGACCTCGTCGAGGAGAGCCTCGGCCTTGTCCTCGTTCGTGTTCTCCGCGAGGGCGAGCTCGCTCACCAGGATCTGGCGCGCCTTGGCGAGCATGCGCTTCTCACCTGCGGAGAGTCCGCGCTCGCGCTCACGACGCCACAGGTCACGAACTACTTCCGCGACCTTGATGACATCACCGGATGCGAGCTTCTCGAGATTTGCCTTGTAGCGTCGGGACCAGTTCGTCGGCTCCTCGGCATACGGTGCGCGCAGCACCTCGAAGACCCGGTCCAGCCCTTCCTGCCCGACCACGTCGCGCACACCCACGAACTCCGCATTGTCCGCTGGTACACGCACCGTCAAGTCGCCCTGAGCGACCTTGAGCACCAAGTAGGTCTTGTCCACGCCTTTGATCTGGCGAGTTTCGATAGCCTCGATCAGCGCGGCCCCGTGATGGGGATAGACCACGGTGTCGCCAACCTTGAACGTCATGTGACAGGTACCCCTTCCGTGGCTATCAAGAGTAACACGAGAACTGCTTCTCCTGAATGGCGTTTTCGCAGGTCAGGGCATATCTCGGGGCTTGACAACTGCAACAGGGACGTGCTGCGGAAGGCTTGCGGAGGACGGTATTCGCAGGTCGGAGCGGCTGCGCGGGCGAGCAGAAACGCGGACGTTACACCTGCCGGAACCCGCTCGGAAGTGACGAGACGTCCCGGTTTGCCGGGTTCCGGATGATGAACATTCCGTACTCCGTTCAGAGATCGATCACTCGTACGGCGGTAAGTACTGGTGGCCAATGAAATTGATCAACGCCGGGCACCGTGAGGATTATGTGCATTGAATGCGCCACGGCCGCTTGAACAGCGGCGCGAAGCACGAGGGGAACGCGGGGCGAACGCGCGGCGGAATTGATCAAGCGTGTTATGTGAACGGGGCACGAATGATCTCGCGTACGACGGTCCGCGATCCCCGGGGCCGTCAGGGGCGGGTCGGGTGCAGGGCGGGGACGGCGGCTCGGTAACCTGGCCGCTGACACACCCTTAGGGCGGCTTTACACCGCGTCGCCCGACCCCTGTCCGTAAGTCCGCTCGTTCAAGGAGTTGCCGCCGCCGTGAGCCGCAGCCTTCGACACGGCGCCCTCGCCGCCACTGCCATCGTGTTCTCGATCGCCGCGCTCTCCGCATGCGGAGCCGGCAAGAACGCGCAGACGCTCGAAGTCAGGCCTGACAACGCCGCCACGTCGTCCGGCGACATCAAGATCCAGAACGTGAACGTCGTCACCCAGCCGGTGCGCGGTGCCAACGGCCCGGCCGTGGTCACCGCCACGCTGTTCAACAACGGCTCCACGGCGGAGACCCTCGACGCCATCACCCTGACGGGCAGCAGCGGCTCCGTGGAGCTGCACGCCGCCAAGGGCACGGGGCCGGTCGTCGTACCGGCCGGCGGCCGGGTCGTCCTCGGCGGCGCGGACAACGCGTCCGCCGTGATCGAGAACGGCAACGAGGCCACGCAGAACGGCAACGTGCAGCCGCTGGTCTTCAAGTTCAGCCGGACCGGTGCCATCTCGCTGGGCGCGTCCGTCGTGCCCTCCGACAGCTACTTCAGGGGCTTCGGCCCCAGCTCGCTGCCGAAGCTGCCGAAGCTCCCCGAGCAGCAGGAGTCGCCCGAGGCGACGCCGACCGGTTCCGCGTCCGAGACCCCGGGCGCGTCCGGCAGCCCCTCCGCCCCGGCCTCGGAGAGCGACACCACCACCCCGAGCGACGCGGCGTCCGACTCGCAGCAGCCGGGCTGACCACACCCCGCACAACGACAGCAGGTGTGGCTGAGGCGCCTCCCGGGTCCGGGAGGCGCCTCAGCCACACCTGCTGTCGTATCGCCCCGGTCCAGGGCGGTGGGCCGGTTTACGGCTCGAACTTGTACCCGAGACCCCGCACCGTCACGAGGAACCGCGGGGCGCCCGGGTCCGGCTCGATCTTGGCGCGCAGACGCTTCACGTGGACGTCGAGCGTCTTGGTGTCGCCCACGTAGTCCGCGCCCCAGACCCGGTCGATCAGCTGCATCCGGGTCAGCACCCGGCCGGCGTTGCGCAGCAGCATCTCCAGCAGGTCGAACTCCTTCAGCGGCAGGTCGACCTTGGCACCGGAGACGGTGACGACGTGACGGTCCACGTCCATCCGCACCGGGCCCGCCTCCAGAGCGGCCGGGCTGACCTCCTCCGGCTCCCCGCGGCGGCGCAGCACCGCACGGATGCGGGCGACGAGCTCGCGCGAGGAGAACGGCTTGGTCACATAGTCGTCGGCCCCTATTTCCAGGCCGACGACCTTGTCGATCTCGCTGTCCTTGGCGGTGACCATGATCACGGGGACGTTGGACTTGCTGCGCAGCTGCCGGCAGACCTCCGTGCCGGGCAGGCCGGGCAGCATCAGGTCGAGGAGCACGAGGTCGGCGCCGTTGCGCTCGAACTCGTCGAGGCCGTCGGGTCCGGTGGCCGCGATGGCCACCTCGAAGCCTTCCTTGCGGAGCATGTAGGACAGGACGTCGCTGAAGGATTCCTCATCCTCGACGACAAGCACTCGGGTCACGGAAGAGCCTCCGGGGCAGGGAATGAATCAAAAGTGTCGGGTGCGGCGTCCGGGCAGGACGCCTCGTCGCCGTTGACGATGAGCGGGCCGCCCGATGTGCGGTCCCGGTCCCGTACGGAGCCCGCTTCGGGCAGCCGCAGGGTGAAGGTGGAGCCCTGGCCCTCCGAGCTCCACACGGTGACCTCCCCGCCGTGCGAGGCGGCCACGTGCTTGACGATGGCGAGGCCGAGGCCGGTGCCACCGGTGGCGCGCGAGCGGGCCGGGTCGACGCGGTAGAAGCGTTCGAAGACCCGTTCCCGGTCCTTCTCCGAGATGCCGAAGCCCTGGTCGGTCACGGCGATCTCGATCTCGTCCCCGCCGGGTACGACCACCCGGCGGACGGCGATGCCGACGCGGGTGCGGGCGGGGCTGTAGTTGACGGCGTTCTCGACGAGGTTGCCGAGTGCGGCGGCGAGCTGGCCGCGGTTGCCCCATATGCGGAGCTCGGCGGTGCCGCCCGCGGCCATGGTGATCTGCTTGGAGCCGGCCTGCTGCCGGCAGCGGTCGATGGCCTCGGCGACGAGCTCGTCGACCCGGACCGGCTCGGCGTCCTCCAGCGGGTCGTCGTTCTGCACCCGGGAGAGGTCGATGAGCTCCTGTACGAGGTTGGTGAGCCGGGTCGCTTCTATCTGCATCCGGCCCGCGAACCGTTCCACCGCCTCCGGGTCGTCGGAGGCGTCCATGACGGCCTCCGAGAGCAGGGACAGCGCACCGGTCGGGGTCTTGAGCTCATGGCTGACGTTGGCGACGAAGTCGCGCCGGACCGCCTCGATGCGGCGGGCCTCCGTGAGGTCCTCGACCAGCAGCAGCACCAGCCGGGAGCCCAGCGGGGCGACCCGGGCGGAGACCGCGAGGGCCTCGCCCCGGCCGGTACCGCGCCGCGGGAGATCCAGCTCGACCTGTCGTATCTCGCCGTCGCGACGGGTGTCCCTGGCCATGTTCAGCATCGGCTCGACGGCGAGGCGCCCTCCCCTGACCAGTCCCAGCGCATACGCGGCGGAGCTGGCCTTGACGACGCTGTCGCTCTCGTCGAGCACGACCGCGGAGGAGCTGAGCACGGACAGGACCGTGTCGACCCCGGGGGGCAGTGGGGCACCGCTGTCGGGCCGCAGGGACGTACGCGTGGGTTTCTTCTGGTCGCGTTCGCTCCAGCGGAACGCCAGCATGGCGATCACACCGGTACACACCCCGGCGATCGCTGCAGCTGCGGCGACCGCCGCGTTCACGTCCATGCCTCCAGGTTATGCGGCCCGACGGACACTCTCCCAGCCGTACGAGTGCCTGTCCGAACACTCGTCGCCCAGAGTTCACCGAGGGGCAAGCGTTGGTTCACTTGGCAGGTCGGAACCCGACGCGTACGCCCGTCACGGTGGCAGCGTGGGGTTCAGAGACGGCCCCGGACTCGGTTCAGGACTGGAGAGGGACATCCATGCGTGACGCGTACCACGAGGAACTCGACTCGATCGGCGAGGGACTGGTCGAGATGGCCCGGCTCGTCGGATCGGCGATCGGCCGGGCGACGACATCCATGCTCGACGCCGATCTCAAGCTCGCGGAGACCGTGATCGCCGCGGACCAGAAGGTCGACGACCTCCAGCACGACCTGGAGGCCAGGGCCATCGCGCTGCTGGCACGCCAGCAGCCGGTGGCGACCGATCTGCGGATCGTGGTCACCTCGCTGCGGATGAGCGCGGACCTGGAGCGCTCGGGCGACCTCGCCCAGCACGTGGCCAAGCTGACCCGGCTGCGCTTCCCGCAGTCGGCGGTCCCGCACGACCTGCACGCCACCATCCTGGAGATGGGGCAGCTCGCCCAGCGCCTGATGGCCAAGGCGGCCGAGGTGATCATCACCAAGGACGTCGATCTGGCGCTCCAGCTGGAGCAGGACGACGACGAGATGGACCTGCTGCACCGCACGCTGTTCCAGCACCTGATGGACGACCGCTGGAAGCACGGCATCGAGACGGCCGTCGACGTGACGCTGCTCGGCCGCTACTACGAGCGGTTCGCGGACCACGCCGTCTCGGTGGCCAAGCGCGTCGTCTACCTGGTGACGGGCGAGCACGCGGACGAGCTCCAGCAGCAGACACCGGTGGACGGCGCGTAGCCCTCCGTACGGGACGCCGGGATACGCACACGTGTTCCTGCGCGTGTGCGCCGTTGATGCGCCCGCCCGGCTGGGCATGCAATGGGGTGGGGCGGCACGACTTGTCCGTACGCCCCGGCCGTGGGCCCCGTGCGGGCATGCGGCCCTGTCGTACACCTTGAGGAGGAACCATGGCCGATTCCCCCACGACCGAACCCCAGCAGGAGACACCCGCCGATGTGGCGCACCGAGGCGTCTTCGGTGCCTGCGGATGTGGATCGGGCTGCGGGTGCGGCTGCCAGTCCGGAGCCCCGTGCCAGTGCGGCGGCTGCTCCGGCTGACGGGCGCGCGCAACGGCAACGGGCGCCCCGCGCGGAACGGTCCGCGCGGGGCGCCCCCGGGCCCCGGCCGGCCCGCCCGCTCCACGACGGGCCCGGGTCAGCCCGCCCGCTCCACGACCGGCTCGGGTCAG
Organism: Streptomyces sp. NBC_00464; assembly: GCF_036013915.1. Classification (NCBI taxonomy): domain Bacteria; kingdom Bacillati; phylum Actinomycetota; class Actinomycetes; order Kitasatosporales; family Streptomycetaceae; genus Streptomyces; species Streptomyces sp. NBC_00464. The sequence continues at coordinate 3,302,912 of NZ_CP107899.1, forward strand.
CCCGCCCGCTCCACGACCGGCTCGGGGCCCTCCACGACGCGGGCCGGTCCGCTCTCCGCCACGGCGGCGGGGGCCTCTGCCGCACCGTCCTGCGGCAGGCTCCGCATCAGCAGCCAGTACCCGAACGCCGCCGCGGTGCCCAGGACCGCGCAGGTCCCCCACAGCCAGCCGGCCCCGAAGCGGTCGATCACCACACCGGACATCAGCGGGGCGACGAGCGCCGCCGCCGACCAGGACAGGGTGTACATGCCCTGGTAGCGGCCCCGGCCGTGGGCCGGTGCGAGCTGGACGACCAGGCCGTTCTGCACGGGCGCGTTGACGATCTCGGCGATGGTCCAGACGCAGATGGTCAGCGCGTACACCGCGACCGATCCGGCGAAGGCCGTCAGCCCGAAGCCGTACCCGGCGAGCAGCGACGACACGACGAGCAGCCGGCGCGGGTCGCGGCTCTGGATGAACCGGGTGACCGGGATCTGCAGCACCACGATGAGGACGCCGTTGACGGCGACCGCCGTACCGAAGTCGGAGCTGCTGAACCCGTCCGCCCCCATGGCCACCGGCAGCCCCACGTACCCCTGCTGGAAGATCAGGGCGATCACGAACGACAGGCCGACGACACCCATGAACCGCCCGTCGCGCAGCACCGTGCCGAGACGCACGTCGTCGGAGGAGACGGCTGCTGCGGCGTCGTTCGGAACCGCGGACACGGCCTTCTCCGGCCGGGACTCCGGCACCTTCATGAAGACGACGACCGCGCAGACGAGCGTCATCACCGCCTCGCCGACGAAGCCCGCGAGATAGCTGTACTCGGCGATGAACCCGGCCCCGGCGGACGAGACCGCGAACCCCAGGTTGATCGCCCAGTAGTTGAGCGAGAAGGCCCGCACCCGGTCCTTGGCGGGGACGATGTCGGCGATCATCGCCTGGACCGCGGGCCGTGAGGCGTTGCTGGCCATGCCGACGACGAAGGCCACGGCGGCGATCGCCACCGGATGGACCATGAAGCCGAGCACCGCCACCGACACCGCGGTCGAGAGCTGCGCGATCAGCATCGTGGGCCGCCGGCCGAACCGGTCCGTCATCACCCCGGCCCCGAGCGAGGAGACGACCCCGCCGAGCCCGTGCAGCGCGGCGACCAGACCGGCGTACGAGGCGGAGTAGCCCCGGTCCAGCGTCAGGTACAGGGCCATGAAGGTGGCGACGAACGCCCCGAGGCGGTTGACCAGGGTGCTGGTCCACAGCCACCAGAACTCCCTGGGGAGCCCGGAGACCGTTTCACGGGTGGCCCGTCTGAGACCGGCGACAGACATACGGGTTCCCCCCGGGACGTACGGAATCGAATACGGGCGGTAAGAGGTCCGCCAGCGGTCCGAACATTACAAATCCGGGATTCGGCCCTGCCACTCAATTGACGGCAGCCGTCAATCGGAACCGCCCCGCCCTTGGCGCGCCCACCGCCCTGTCCGCCCTGTGACCGGGCGCGCGCGGCCCGTACGGGTTCGATTACGCTCGGACCCATGGCCGACGCACCGTACAAGTTGATCCTCCTCCGCCACGGCGAGAGCGAATGGAACGCGAAGAACCTGTTCACCGGATGGGTGGACGTCAACCTCACCGAGAAGGGCGAGAAGGAGGCGGTCCGCGGCGGTGAGCTGCTCAAGGACGCCGGCCTGCTCCCCGATGTACTGCACACCTCGCTCCAGAAGCGCGCCATCCGCACCGCCCAGCTCGCGCTGGAGTCCGCGGACCGCCACTGGATCCCCGTCCACCGCTCCTGGCGGCTGAACGAGCGCCATTACGGCGCCCTGCAGGGCAAGGACAAGGCGCAGACGCTCGCCGAGTTCGGCGAGGAGCAGTTCATGCTCTGGCGCCGCTCGTACGACACCCCGCCGCCCGCCCTGGAGGACGGTACCGAGTTCTCCCAGAGCGACGACGCGCGCTACGCGACGATCCCGCCGGAGCTGCGCCCGCGCACGGAGTGCCTCAAGGACGTCGTCGACCGCATGCTGCCGTACTGGTACGACGGCATCGTCCCGGACCTGCTCGACGGCAAGACGGTCCTGGTCGCCGCGCACGGCAACAGCCTCCGGGCCCTGGTCAAGCACCTCGACGGTGTCTCGGACGCCGACATCGCGGGCCTGAACATCCCGACGGGCATCCCGCTCGCGTACGAACTGGACGAGAACTTCCGCCCGTTGAAGCCGGGCGGCACCTACCTCGACCCGGACGCGGCGAAGGCGGCCATCGAGGCCGTGAAGAACCAGGGCAAGAAGAAGTAGCCCCAGCGATCAAGCCCCTGACCCGCGCCTACGGTGCGGGTCAGGGGCTTTTTCCGTTCTGGCCCCGGCGCGGCCGGAAGTGACGTGCCTCACGGCGCGTCGTACCCTGTGGCGCATGCGGGGAGAGCGGGGAGAACAACCATGAGTGAGCCCCTGAAGACCTTTGTCGGTGGCGCCGAGGTCGAGGTGCCCAACAGCATCCCGACCATCCGCGACGCCCTGCCCGAGGCGAGACGCGAGGAGTTCGACCGCGCCATCAACGAGGCCGGGGTGCACGAGATCCAGGCCGTGATGCGGCACTGGATGCTGGAGGCCGTACCCGATCCGGAGGCCGAGCGGATCCTGGACCGGCTGGCGCGGGACGAGGCCGAGAGGCGGAGCGTCGCTTGAGCTTCCGGATCTCCTACGCGCCGCCCGCCGACGACACCCTGGCCAAGATGCGGGACGGCGACACCTTCCGGGACGAGATGGCGCGCACGCTGGGGCGTGAGCCCTACGGGCACGGCTCGTCCGCCGTCAAGGGCGAGCACGATCGCCGCGAGGCGACCGTTGCCGGGGCGATCGTGCTCTACTACGTCTCCGGATCGGTCCTGACCGTCACCGTGGTGCGGCTCGTCCCGCTTCCCTGACCGGCCCTCAGGCGAGCTTGGCGGCCTGGGCGTCGATCACGGCGGTCGGCATGTCGAAGTCGCCGCCCGCACCGGAGGCGCCCAGGTTGAGCGAGCTCAGCGAGGCGAGCGTGGTGCCCTTGCGGATCTGAATGAGCTTCATCGCGGTCTTCTCGCCGTCCGCCTCGACCGTCACCGTCCACGCGACGGCTTCCTCGCCGCCCTTGACCGGCACCTCGGCGATCTTGGAGATCTTCTGCTTCGAGCCGGCCGCGGTGAGGGTGAAGCCGGAGGCGCAGTCGGTCGCGGCGGTCCGCAGACCTGCCAGCGTCTCCTCGGCGCCCTTGCCGTCGTACGAGGCGAGCGTGGCGAGCGTCGTCGTGATGTCGAAGGCCGCCTTGAACGCCTCCGCCGGGTCGTCGCTCTCCTTGTCGCCGCCCGTCTGCGGCTCGCTGATGACCTTGCGCTGCGTGGACGCGGCCGGCTGGCCGGCCTTGGCGCCCATCAGGGCGTCGCCGAACACGTCACAGGCGGCCTTGTCGGCGGTGACGTCGGCGGCGGCGACGGCGTCCGCCGGACCGGCCTTGGTGATCTTGTGACCCTTGACGTCACCCTGGGCCAGCGAGGCCTTCTCCAGCTCGGCCGCGGTCTGCGCCTTGGCACCGGAGGTGTCCGCGGGCTTGGCGGAGGCGGAGCCCGCCTTGCCGTCGTCCTTGCCCGCGGCGTCGTCGGCGTCCGACCCGCAGGCCGCGGTGAGCAGGGCCAGGGACATCACGGTGGCAGCAACGGCGGTACGGCGTATGGCAGTGGGTCGCATGGCCCGTCCTTCTGTCTCAAGGTGTTTCGCCCGCACGAGAGCGGCCGGCACCGGGTTCGGCGCGGCGGTGAGGAATCGTGGGGGTTTGCCAACTCTATGAGCAGGCTGTGGTTTGGCAATCCGGCATAGCGGGAATCGCACGTGATCGTGACGACGTCGTGATCACCCCACGAGAGCTCTGAACTGGGCATTTGGCACAGACAGCAGCAACACGTCCCGGGTGACCGCTCGAAGGGGCTCGCTGATGCCGATGGATTCCGTGCTGTCCGCCGCGCTCGGTTCCGCAGGGGTGGCCCCGGAACTGGTCGCCTCCTGCGTCCCACTGGCCGGGGGCACGTACAACGCCGTCACCCGCGTCGGTCTCACCGACGGCCGCCGGTGGGTGGTGAAGACGCCGCCGCCGGCCCTCGCGAGCTGTCTCGCGTACGAGCGCGATCTGCTGGTCAACGAGGTCGCGTTCTACACCGCGGCGGCCGGACTCGCCGGGGAGACCGCCGTCCCCGCCGTCGTCCACAGCGGACTCGACCCGGCCACCCCCGGGGGCGCATACGTGATCATGACGGAGCGCCCGGGGCAGCCCTGGCACGAGGTCGCCGAGGCCCTGGCCGACGGTGAGGCGCAGCGGCTGCGCACGGAGCTCGGGCGGATCGTCGGCCGGCTGCACACCGTGCCGGGGCCGGGCGGTTTCGGCTACCCGTCCGCGGCGCTCGGCCCGTTGGCCCCCACGTGGCGGGGTGCGTTCACGGCGATGACCGGTGCGGTGCTGGACGACGCGGAGACGTACGGGGCAAGGCTGCCGCGTACGGCCGCGGACATCCGCCGCCGGCTCGACGCCGCTTCGTACGTACTGGACGACGTGACGCGCCCCGCCCTGGTCCACTTCGACCTGTGGCAGGGCAACATCCTGGTCGCCGGGGAGCCGGGGGCGCGGCGGATCGGGGGGATCATCGACGGGGAGCGGATGTTCTGGGGCGACCCGGCCGCCGACTTCGTGTCGCTCGCCCTGTTCGGGGACATGGAGGAGGACAAGGACTTCCTCGCCGGTTACGGGGAGTCGGCGCCGGGTGGGCCCGTGGAGTTCGACGCCTCGTTGCGGCTGCGGCTGGCGCTGTACCGCGCGTATCTCTACCTGATCATGCTGGTGGAGACGGTGCCCAGGGAGGCGGACGCGGAGCAGCTCGCGTGGACGTGGAACGAGGTGGCGCCGCGGCTCGAAGTGGCCCTCGACGAAGTGGAGTCGGCGCTGCGGGGCTGATGGGCACTGCCGTCGGGGGCGCTCGCGCCGATCACGGGATGAGCGGTGCCTCCGGGGGATCAGGCACGCTAGCCTCGGGCGATGCCCGAGACATCAGTGGCGCACTTCTATGACGAACTGGCCGACGACTACCACCTGATCTACTCCGACTGGGATGCGAGCATCCGTCGGCAGGGCGGCGCCCTGGACGCCCTGATCGGCCAGGATCGCGCGGCGGTGCTCGACTGTTCCTGCGGTATCGGCACGCAGGCCATCGGCCTGGCGCTGCACGGGCACCGGGTCACCGGGACCGACCTCAGCCCCCGCGCCGCCGCCCGCGCCGCCCGAGAGGCCGCCGGCAGAAGGCTGAGCCTGCGCACGGCCGCCGCCGACATGCGACGTCTCCCGTTTCCCGATGCCCGGTTCGACACGGTCGTCTGCGCCGACAACTCGCTGCCTCACCTGCTGACCGAGCAGGATGTGCTCGCCGCCCTGGCCGAGATGCGCCGCGTGCTGCGTCCCGACGGCCTGCTGCTGGTCAGCACGCGCCCCTACGACGACCTGCTGCGCGACTGCCCGGCTTCGACTTCTCCACAGGTTCACCGGACCACCGACGACGGGGAACGAACCGTCACCTTCCAGCTCTGGCACTGGCACGACGACGGCGAGCACTACGACCTGGAGCACTTCCAACTCCTTCCGACAGAAGGCGAATGGCGCGTCCAGGTCCGCCGTACTGCTTACTGGGCGATCGGTCAGGACCGGCTGGCCGGCCTCGCAGCCGAGGCCGGGTTCGCCGGCCCCGAGTGGCGGATGCCGCAGGAGACGGGCTTCTTCCAGCCGCTGCTCATGGCCCGCGCCGGCCGGTAGCCGACTCCGCCTTTCGGCCTGGGAGGCAAGGGGTCAGCGCCCCAGCGCCCGTTGGGCGTCGTGCAGGTTGGCCGGGCGGACGGCCTCCGGGGTGCCGTAGGCCTCCAGGCGGGTGTGCAGGTCGCCGGTGAAGTCGGGGACGTCGATCTGGTCGAACTCCGTCACCTCGCTCACCCCGACGGTCGCGCTGTACGGGGCGAGGCCGTCGATCCGCATGAGGCCGGCCCGGCCGTTGGTGACGCGGATGTTCCAGTGCGTGAAGCGGGCGCCGAACAGCGGTCCGGCGCTTGCGTCGCCGCCGTGGCGCCCGTTGTTGTTGACGGTGATGTCGGTGCGGACGTTGGCGAACGGCATCCCGCGGTGCGAGTCGAAGGTGCCCATCTCCATCACGCCGCGCGACCACACGTTGTAGCTCGACAGGCCCTCGACGTTGATGCCGTGCAGCTGCGTCCCGGCCGGCGCGGGGACGGTGCGCTGCTCGATGGTGAAGTCCTCGATCAGGTTGTCGTGGCTGCCCTCGCGGCAGTAGTACGGGTGGTGCGCGCCCCGGCCCGCGACCTTGGTGCGGCGCAGGGTGCAGGCGGAGGCACCGATGAGGCCGAAGCCGTTGTCGACGTGGCGGACGGTGATGTCGTCGGCCCAGCAGTCGTACGCGCACTGGAACGCGACGCCGTTGTAGCCCTTGTCGAGCAGGTGCGGCGACTGCGGGGTCTCCACCGCTTCGAGGGTGAGCCCCTCGACGCCGGAGCCGGTGAGCGGAGTGGCGAGGGTGGTGAGGCGGGGGTCCCACTCGGGGCGGACGTCGAGCGGGAGGGGGCGCTCCAGGGTGACCTTGCGGCCGTGCACGGCGGTGATGCGGACCGGCCACTCGTAGGGGACGTACGAGGTCAGCTTCGTCTTGTCGTCCCAGTAGTACGCCTCGGGACCCGCGCCGCCGCCCGCCATGTGCTCCAGGAGGGTGTGCGCGGAGTCGTCGGCCAGGCGGAGGAGGACGAGTGCGCCGCGCTTCAGCTTGCGGGCGTCGTCGACGGTGATCGTACGGTCGCCGAGGCGGGCGGGGGCGACGGTGGTCAGGGTCTCCCACTCGTCGCGCTTGTTGCCGGTCCAGCCCTCGAAGGGCCAGGCCTTCGCCTTGATGGCGTCGGTGAGCGAGGTCCAACGGGCCTCGGGGCAGAGCCAGACGATGCCGCCCGCCCAGGACCAGCTGGACTTGTCGCCGCCGTAGCGGCTGCCGTACACGCCGATGAGCTCGGTGAGGTTCTTCGTCGCGTGCAGCGTGGTGCGGCCACTGCCCGCGCCGCGCAGCACGACGTCGCTGTGGCCGATGCGGATGATGTCGTCGATGCGGTACGTGCCCTCGGGGACGATCACCGTGCCGCCGCCGTGCTCTCCGGCGGCGGCGATGGCGCGGTTGATCGCGGGGGCGGAGTCGGCGGAGCCGTCCGGCTGCGCGCCGTGGTCCAGGACGTTGACGGTGAAGCCGTGGCCGGTGCGGTGACGCGGCAGGTCGGAGCCGCTGCGGTAGCCGGCCCGGCCGATGAACGGAATCTGCGGGTGCGTGAAGGGCGCTGCGGTGAACTCCCGCCAGAGCGGGGTGGGCCGCGGCCGGCGGCCGGTCGCGGGGGTGGCCGCGGCGAGGGCTGTCCCGCCGCCGAGCGTTCCGGTGGCCGCGGCCGCGGCGACGGCCACCGCACTGCCGAGAAGTCCCCGCCTGCTGATGTTCCCGTTGATCGCCATGAGCCCGATCCGCCTCTCGTATATTCACGGATGTGAACGACGTTCATATCTGCGTCGGCGGTGAGCATGCCACGAGCCCCGGGCATGGCGAAAGGCTCGTGCACAGGGGAATACTCAGGGCGGGACGGCCAGGGAACCGTCAGGCAGCAGGCGTCAGTTGGCGGGGCGCTCGGTCAGGTGAGTGAACGCTTCCAGGTTCCTCGTGGACTCGCCGCGCGACACCCGCCACGCGTACTCCTTGCGGATCGCGCTCGCGAAACCGAGTTCGAGCAGCGGGTTGAAGGCGCCGTCGGCGGCCTCCAGGACCGCGCCGAACAGCCGGTCCAACTCCCCCGGCGTCACCACGGAGAGCGGCAGCTTGCCGACGAGGTAGATGTCCCCGAGCGAGTCGATCGCGTAACTCACCCCGAAGAGGCGGAGGTTGTGCTCCAGCAGCCAGCGGTGCACCGCCGCGTCGTTCTCGTCGGGGTGCCGGATGACGAAGGCGTTGAGGGACAGCGCGTGCGTGCCGACGATGAGCGAGCAGGTGGTGGCGAGCTTGCGGGTGCCGGGCAGCTGCACGACGTAGTTGCCGGGCGCGGGGCTCTCCCAGTCGAGTCCGGCATCCTTCAGGGTCGCCTCGATGACCTGTGCGACCTGCGTGACCTGCGGCGTCGCCGCTTCCTCGGGTACGTCAGCCATGAAGCGAGCGTACGCCCGTCCGGCAGCGGGCTTCGTACCGCGGCCTCACCCGTGGTGCGCGCGCACCCGGCGGCGGTGGTCCTGCATGGCCTCGGTGTACACGTCCGCGGTCGCCGCCGCCGCCGTGTCCCAGCCGAAGCGCTGCGCGTGCGCGGCCGCCGCGCCGCCCATCCGCTCGACCAGCTCCGGCGCGAGGGCGAAGCGGTGGAGCGCCTGGGCGTACGCCTCCGGGTCGTGCCCGGGGATCAGGAAGCCGCTGACCTCGTCCCGTACCGCCACCGGCAGACCGCCCACGGCCGCCGCGACGACCGGGGTGCCGGCCGCCTGGGCCTCTATGGCGACCAGGCCGAAGGACTCGCTGTACGAGGGCATGACCAGCACGGACGCGGCCCGGAACCAGTCGGCGAGCTGGTCCTGCCCGACCGGCGGGTGGAACCGTACGACGTCCGCGATGCCGAGCCGGGCGGCGAGCTTCTGCAGTCCCTCCGGCTTGGCGAGCCCGCTGCCGCTGGGTCCGCCGACGACCGGCACGACGATGCGGGAGCGCAGCGAGGGGTCCCGGTCCAGCAGGGCGGCGACGGCGCGCAGCAGCACGTCCGGGGCCTTCAGCGGCTGGATGCGGCCCGCGAAGAGCGGGATCAGGGCGTCCTGCGGCAGCCCGAGGCGCGCGCGGGCCGCGGCGCGTCCGTCGGCGGGGCGGAAGCGGTCCAGGTTGACGCCGGGATGGACGACGGCGACGGCGCCCGGATCGGCGTCGTAGAAGCGGACGAGCTCGTCCGCCTCCTCGGCGGTGTTGGCGATCAGCCGGTCGGAGGCGTGCACGATCTGGGTCTCGCCGATGACACGGGCGGCGGGCTCCGGGGTGTCGCCCGCGGCGAGCGCCGCGTTCTTGACCTTCGCCATGGTGTGCATGGCGTGGACGAGCGGGACGCCCCAGCGCTGTGCGGCCAGCCAGCCGACCTGGCCGGAGAGCCAGTAGTGGGAGTGGACCAGGTCGTAGTAGCCGGGGCGCTGGCCGGCCCACGCCTGCATCACGCCGTGCGTGAAGGCGCAGAGCTGGGCGGGCAGCTCCTCCTTGGCCAGACCCTCGTACGGCCCCGCGTCGACATGCCGGACCAGAACGCCGGGCGACATCTCGACGGCCGGCGGCAGCGCGCCGGTGGTGGCGCGGGTGAAGATCTCGACTTCGATGTTGATCGCGGCCAGCCGCTTGGCGAGCTCCACGATGTATACGTTCATGCCGCCCGCGTCGCCCGTCCCCGGCTGGTGCAGCGGGGAGGTGTGCACGGAGAGCATCGCGATCCGGCGCGGCTTGCGATGGCCGCCGGGGAAGGAGCCGGTGAAGCCTGCGGGGAACCTGAGACGTGGTGCGACACGGCTACTGCCGAGCCGGGAGACGTACTGGCTCACGTCGTCCGGTCCTCCTCACTCAGGGCACTGGTACCGACCCGCTCACGGGCATGGCACCGAAGGGGCACAGGGTCCCTTCGAAGGGCTGGAACAGTGGAACCCCTCCTTTCATTTCCGCTTTGCCAAATCATTACGGTGTGGATCCGGCGCGCCGCCGGGACCGCGCGCACACGGGTGAGGTCGTTACGCTCTGTGTCATGCGTCCGATCGGCACCGCGACCCGCGGGACCACCAACCCGAACCGGCTGCGCCGCATGGACCGCTGGATCGCCGCCGCACACGGCCCCGCCCTGCGCCGCGCCGACGCCCCCGTGGCGGTCGACCTCGGGTACGGCGCCGCCCCCTGGACCGCCGTCGAGCTGCTGCAGCGCCTGCGCACCGCCGAACCGCGCACCAGCGTGGTCGGTATCGAGATCTCCCCGGAGCGCGTCGAGGCGGCGCTTCCGTACGAGCGCGAGGGGCTCACCTTCCGGCACGGCGGCTTCGAGATCCCGCTGCCCGTGCGGCCCGCGCTGATCCGGGCGGCGAACGTGCTGCGCCAGTACGACGAGGGCGAGGTGGCCGCCGTCTGGCAGCGGCTGTGTGGCCGGCTCGCCCCGGGCGGGCTGCTGGTGGAGGGCACCTGCGACGAGATCGGGCGCCGCCATGTGTGGGTGGCGCTGGGCCCGGAGGGGCCGCGCACGGTGACCTTCGCGACCCGGCTCGGCTCCCTGGACCGGCCGTCCGACCTCGCGGAGCGGCTGCCCAAGGCGTTGATCCACCGCAATGTGCCGGGCGAGCCCGTCCATGCGTTCCTGCGCGACTTCGACCGGGCCTGGGCGGCGGCAGCGCCGTACGCCTCACTGGGCGCCCGGCAGCGCTGGATCACGGCCGTGCGCGCCCTGTCGGGCGACTGGCCGCTGACGGACGGCGTACGGCGGTGGCGCCAGGGCGAAGTGACGGTGAAATGGTCGGCGCTGCGACCCGAGCGGTAGCCCAACACGCGGCAAACAAGGTGAATTCCCCCGGCGCCGGGAACGTCGGCGCGGCATCGTTCGTCCCAGAAGAGGGGGCGAAGAAGGGGGCCGGATCGACGAAGCCGATCCGGAAGTGAGACGGGGACCCCACGAGCCTGCACAGATGTGTCTGCCTCTGTTGCTTTTCGGTAGGGCATGGCACGATCTCGACGGCACCATAAGTTACTGACGGTAAATCAGATCCGTGGGGATCCGCTCGGAGGGGGAGCTTCGTGTACCGACGCCACTGTGCCGCTGCCGCGATCACTCTGGTCTGCGCGATGGCCGTACTGGCCTCGCCTGTTCAGGCCTTCGCGGCGCCCGCACCCCCTTCACCCGCCCCGGCCCCGTCGGGGAAGAAGACTCTCGAAGAGGTGCGCCAGGAGATCGACGGCCTCTACCGGGCCGCCGGGTCGGCCACGGACGCGTACAACCTCGCCGAGGAGAAGGCCAAGAAGCAGTCGGGCGAGATCGTCAAGCTGGCCCAGGCCATAGTCGAGGGCCAGGCGAAGATCGCCGAGCTCAAGGACAGGGCGGGCGCCCAGGCGCGCGACGAGTACCGCAACGCCGGACTGCCGCCGGGCGCCCGGCTCATGCTCAGCGGCGACCCGCAGCTCTTCCTGGACGGGATCAGCCGGACCCGCCAGGGTCAGAAGGCCACCAAGGGCCTCCTGGGGGAAATGAACAGGACCCAGGAGGACTTGGAGACGTACACGCAGGACGCGAGCACCAACTGGACGAAGCTCGAAGCCAATCGCGTCAAGCAGGCCAAGGCCAAGAAGAAGATCAACGCGCAGATCGCGGCGGCGAAGAAGCTGGAGTCCCAGCTGGAGAAGAAGGAGCGCGCCCGGCTCCTCCAGCTTGAGCAGGAGGCGGAGTACAAGTCACAGACCGCCTGGCTGAGCTCCGGCGCGCTGAAGGAGATCAACCGCGAGGCGAGCGCGCGCGGCAAGAAGGCCGTGGCCTTCGCGACCGCCAAGATCGGCCTGCCGTACGTGTGGGGGGCCGAGGGCCCCAAGTCGTACGACTGCTCCGGGCTGACCTCGCAGGCCTGGGCGGCGGCCGGACGGCCCATCCCGCGCACCTCGCAGGAGCAGTGGCGGCAGCTGCCGCACATCGCGATCAAGGACATGCGGCCCGGGGACCTGATCATCTACCACAGCGACGCCAGCCATGTCGGGATGTACATCGGCGACGGCGCGATCGTGCACGCCCCGCGCCCCGGCCGCAACGTCACGCTCGCCGGGGCGGGCTCGATGGAGATCCTCGGAGTGGTCCGCCCGGACAAGTAACGGAACGAGTGACGGGCCGAGCAACCGGACGACCAATCGGACCGGCGACACGGCCCCTCCCCCGCCCGGCGATCCCGCGACGCGCACCCCGGACACTCCCCGCGGGCACCGGCGTGAGCGGCGCCACTTCGCCCAGGACTGCGGGCGTGACCTTTGTCATGCCGCCCCAGGGGCCTCGGGGCGGGCGCATCGCGCCTGATCCGTGACCTGACGCGGCATATGGCGGTGCATATGCCGGAGGCCGGGTGCAGTGCGGCATTCCGTTCCCGTAGCCCGTACCGCTATGGTCCCCGTCTGGCGGGTCGTCGATCGTCGTCCCGCCGCGCCCTCGGGGGGAGGGAAGGAAACCCGAACCGATGCCCGTACCCGTACCGCAGCAACGTGCCGTTCCCGCTGCGGAGGCCAGCAGTGGCACCGACCTCACCCTTCTGGTGATCGAGGACGACCCGGCGGGCACCTTCAGCGTCCCGGAGCTCTCCGCCGCCGCCGGCGCCCGGGTCCGTATCCGCTCCGCCCGCAATCTGACCGAGGCGGGCCGGCTCCTCACCGACGACGTGGACTGCATCCTGCTGGACCTGGCGCTGCCGTCCGGCACCGAGACGCGCGGCGACCGGGACGCGGAGGCCGACGGGCTCGCCACGCTCAAGCATGTCCTGCAGATCGCGCCCCGGCACGCCGTGCTCGCCCTCACGGCGGAGGACGACGCCGAGCTGGCCGCCGAGGCGGTACGGGTGGGGGCGCAGGACTACCTCTTCCGCGGCGAGCTGGACGGCCGGCTGCTCAGCCGCGCCATCCGCTACGCCGTCGAGCGCAAACGCGCCGACGTCACCCAGCACAAGCTCACCGAGTCCCGGCTGCGCGCCCAGGAGAACGCCCGCCTGGAACGCGGCCTGCTGCCCACCCCGCTGCTCGACGGATCCGATCTGCACTTCGCGGCCCGCTACCGCCCCGGCCGCAGCCGTGCGCTGCTCGGCGGCGACTTCTACGACACGGTCCGCACGCCCGACGGCACGGTGCACGTGATGATCGGCGACGTCTGCGGCCACGGACCGGACGAGGCGGCCCTCGGCGTCGAACTTCGCATCGCCTGGCGGGCATTGACACTGGCCGGACTCTGCGGCGACGAACTGCTCTCCACCCTCCAGCAGGTCCTGGAGCACGAACGGGAGAGCGAGGAGATCTTCGCGACGCTCTGCACCGTCGACATCGCCCCCGACGGCCGCCGCGCGGGCCTGTGCCTGGCAGGCCATCCCGCGCCGCTGATCGCCCGCCAGGGCCGGGCCGCGCATCTGCTTCCGTACGAGGACGGCGGCCCGGCGCTCGGCCTGCTGCCACGCGCCCGCTGGCCGCGCCGGCAGGTGGAACTGGGCGGCTCCTGGAGCCTGATGATGTACACGGACGGGCTGATCGAGGGCCGCGTCGGCAACGGCACACAGCGCCTCGGCCAGGACGGCATGGTCGCGATGATCAACCGCCAGCTGTCCGAGGGCCTGACCGGCGAGGACCTCCTGGAGGCGGCGGTCGCGCACGTCCGCGAACTGAACGGCGGCGAACTCACCGACGACGTCGCGGTCCTGCTGCTCGACCGCGACCAGGACACGGCGCGCGACACAGCCCGCGACGCCACACGCCACCGCGCGCAGAACGGCGACCGGGGCCGGAGCATCCCGCGCCCCCGCCCCGGACAGATCTCACCCGCAGGCGCTCAACGCCCGCCGTTGTAGGGCCCGTACGGCCCGTCGCTGCTGGAGCCACCGCGACGGCCACGGCCGCCACCGCCCGAGACGGCCTTGAGCGCGGGCCGTACGTCCACGAAGAACACGATGGACGCGACCAGCCCGGCAAGCTGCACGAACAGCATGGGAACCCAGAGGTTCACCACCACCGCAATGCCGAGGATGATCACCCAGAAGGACTTCTTCTGCTTGTCCGCGGCACGGTAGGCGTCCTCGCGGGCGATCGCGGCCATGATCAGGGCGACCACGGCGAGGACGAGCATGGCCGTGTAGATCAGCCCGAGGAGTGAGTTGAAGCCTTCGAGCAACATGATGTGCACCGCCTAATGAGTGAGTGAGCGCCTCGCGGCCAAGGTACCGGGACAACGACCGGGGCACCTCGAAAGGTGCCCACCCGCCACCCCGGCACACCGGCCGGGCATCGCGCCGCTACTTGGCGGTGGGCGGCGTGGTCTTCTTCGCGGCGGGCTTGCGCGCGGGCGCCTTCTTGGCGGGCGCGGGCGACGGCTTGGCCTCCGCCCTGACGGTCTTGGGCGCGGGCTTGGCCGGCGCCGGCTTGGCGGCAGGCTTCGGGGCCGCCGCCGTCTCCGGCTTCGACTCCTTGCGCGGCTCGACGACGACGGCGATCTCGACGATCTCCTCGGCGGTCTCGCCCCGCCACGTCCGCACGGTCTGCTCGCCGCGCTCGGCGACCTTCTCGTACGTCTCCCGGGCCCTGACCGCGTACTCCGCGGCCACGCCGACACTGCGCAGCGCCAGGTCCTGCGCGCTCTCGCCGAGCTTCTTCAGGTCGGTGTCGAACGCCCCGATCACCTCGGTGACCTTGGCGGAGATGGTGGCCTGCGCCTCCTTGGCCTGCCCGGCCACCTTCTCCTGCACGGCCTTGGGGTCGGTGTTGCGCACTGCCTCGATGCGCTCCGGCGCCTCGGCGCGCAGCTGCTCGATCAGGGCCGGAACCTTCCGGGCCTGCTGCACGGCGAGATCGGCCGTGCCGGCGGCGAAGTAGAGGGGGGTCGGGTCGGTGAGGGTCTTACGCAGGTCATCGGTGATGGCCATGACTGTGGTCCTCCCGGATCATCAGACTCAGTGTGAGGGTTTTGAAGGCTTTGAACCTGTATCGGCAGCACTGCCACCGGCACTGAAGGGCGCATCCGCACCGGACGCACGCCCCTCGTCGTCCGCGGAGTCGTCCGCGGGGTCACCCACGGGCTCGTCCTCGAACCCGTTCTCCTTGCGGAAGGAGGCGTAGATCTGCAGCAGCACGCTCTTCTGCCGCTCGTTGATCGACGGATCGGCCAGAATCACCGCGCGCGTCTCCAGCTCCTCCCGCTCCCGCTCATCCAGGATCCCGGCCCGTACGTACAGGGTCTCGGCGGAGATCCGCAGCGCCTTGGCGACCTGCTGGAGGACCTCGGCACTGGGCTTGCGCAGCCCGCGCTCGATCTGGCTGAGATAGGGATTGGACACCCCGGCGGCATCGGCGAGCTGCCGCAGCGACAGCTGCGCGGTACGGCGCTGCTCGCGCAGGTACTCGCCGAGATTGCCGACGTTGAGTGAGGCCATGTACCGATACTGGACCCGCGTTGCTAACTTTTGCAAGCAGACGCTTGCAAAAGTGTTCCGTACCACTCGGACGGGGCACTGTGACTCGTCACGCGGACTGTCGTGTCGGCACGCCAACTGTCACCCATCGCCCCACCCCGCCACGAAGGCGTCGCGGAGGCACCCCCGGGCGACTGCCATCGGCAGACGTAGTTCACAACATCTCTTTTGAAACAACTGTTGTAGGTCTAGTCTCTGCGCCTATGACCTCTTCGTCCGCGCCACCCGACGAGCCCGCCACGGAACGGGACATCCAGCTCGACACAGCCAGGTTGCGCGTGCTCGCCCACCCGTTGCGCCTGAACGTGCTGGCCCTGCTGCGCCGGCGTGGTCCGTCCACGGCGACTCGGATCGCCGATGAGCTCGGTATCAACCCTGGTTCGGCGAGCTACCACCTGCGTCGCCTCGCGGCGGGCGGGCTCATCGTGGAAGTGCCGGACCGCGGCACGGGACGCGACAGATGGTGGAAGTCCGCACACCGCCAATCGATCCACGATCCGGCCGCCGAGCCCATGGAACAACGCGAAGCCGGACGCGCCTACGCGCATGCCGTCGTCCTCGCATCCATCGATCGTCTGCAGAAGGCCGCCCACGAGGTGCCGCTGCTTCCGGCAGAGTGGTACGAGGCCAGTGTGTACGGCGACTTCGCCCTGTGGCTGACTCCGGAGGACGTCGACCGGATGCGGGCCGAGATCTTCGACGTGATCTCCCGCTATCGGCACAGTGAGGCCGAAGCGCCGCAAGGGGCCTCCCCGGTATCGCTGCAGGTACAGGCGTTTCCGGTGCCCGGCACCGTGGATCTTGACGCGGGTGGCGTATGACCTCGTACGACATAGCGGCGCCCGGACTGCCCGCGTACCGGGATATCAACGTCCTACGCTGGCTTGCCGCCTACACCGCCTCCGTCACCGGCGACGTGGTGTACTTCCTCGCCCTCTCCTGGTCCGCCACTCGTGCTGCGGGGCCGTCGCAGGTTGGTCTGGTGATCGCAGCCGGGGCGTTACCCCGGGCGGTGCTCATGATCGGCGGAGGCGTAGTGGCAGATCGGTTCGGGCCGCGCCGGGTTGCCGTCGCCAGCGACGCGACCCGCTGCGTCGTGATTCTCGCCGCCGCAGCGGCCGTGCTGCTGGTCTCGCCCCACCTATGGCTACTCATTCCGGTGGCCTTGGTGTTCGGTGTGGTCGACGCGGTGTTCATGCCGGCAGTGGGCGCACTTCCACCGCGCATCACAGCCCCGGAACAACTCACCCGCGTCCAGGGGATGCGCGGCCTTTCGATCCGGCTGAGCAATGCCGCGGGCCCTCTCCTGGCAGGAGTGGTGCTCGCGGTGGGAGGCGCCGCAGGCGCGTTCGCAGCCGCCGGTGCGCTGTTCGCCATCTCGCTGGCCCTCCTGCTCACCGTGCGAGTGTCGCCTTTGCCGTCGGCACGCCAACGCACCTCTGCTCGAAGCGAGTTGAGCGATGGGCTGCGCTACATCCGCCGACATCAGATGCTCGCACCGCTGGTCACGGTGATCGGTCTGAGCGAGATGTGCTTCAGCGGCCCGGTGGCCGCCGGCCTGGTGCTCCTGGCAGACGAACGCGGATGGGGTGCCGCGGGCATGGGGTGGATCGCGAGCGCATTCAGCATCGGAGCCGCAGCCGCCGCGCTGCTGCTCACGGTGTGGGCTCGCATCCCGCGCGCTGGGCCGGCGATGTCCGGCGCGTTGTTCATCACGGCCGTGGGAGCCGTCGCCTTGGGGCACGCACGATCTCTGCCTCTCGCCGTCGCCTTCGGTGCGTTGATCGGGCTGACCAACGGGGTCACCGCGACGGTGACCGGTGCCCTGATCCAGACGGAGACCGACCCCCGGTATCTGGGCCGGGTCACTGCGGTCACCACTCTGTGTGCGCTGGGCCTCGCCCCGGTGCTCTTCCCCCTCGTCGGCGTCACGGTGGCCGTATGGGGCGCCGCCATGTTCTTCACCGTGTGCGGTGGAATCTGCTTGATCGCCGCTGTGTTCGGTATCTCTGTCCCAGTGTTGCGCCGTGCCGAGCTGAGCTCCCTGAAGTGACACCCGGGCTCTGCGACCAGGGGCGTCAGCGGCGATCGATGCTGCGGCCTGCGGCCGAGCCGTCAACCGTTGTCGGCGTTGGTCGTCGTGGTGCGCCCTCGCGCGGCCCAGGGGCGACCCGCTGGGGGACTACAGGCCGCGCAGCGCCTCATGCAGGTCGCCGTAGATGCTCCAGCAGATGACGCTGCCGTCATCGTTCAGGCTGCCCATGTACCAGTAGTCGTCATCGGAGACCTTCACGATGCAGAGAACGCCGAATCCAAGGATGAGCGTGGGGTGAAGAGCCTCGTCGTCGGCGTCGTAGTACACGACGGCTCGATCCGGGCTGAGCACCTCGGCTCGGGCATCCCCGGAGACGTCACGAATCTGTTGGAGCGTCCATCCGTCCGGCGGCTGGTGGTCTTCCATGAGGCGGCCAGCGTAGTGCCCGCGCCGCGCGCGGCAAACGGTCAAGGTTCAGTGGCACCGGACAGTCGGCAGCGAGACTTGACGGCTGATGCCGAAGCCTCGCCCTGTCCACGATCGCGATGATGGACGGAGCCCGTAACTCCCCAGGTCCTGGCTGTGTGAGCCACTAGGTTGGTGCGTGTGGAGACACGGGGGCAGAGGTATCGGTATGTGGGTCCGGCTGAGCTGAGGAAGCTCGTCCGGGCGAGTGGTGGGGGTCGGAGCATCCGCTCTGCGGCGGACCTCCGCGAGTGGCTCTCGGCGCTGACCCCGGATGAGTTGGCGGAGCCGTTCACGTTCGTCGTCGATGGCGGCGGGGTGCTGCGACTGGCTCCGCGCCGCAGTGAGCACGTGGTGTGCGCCGGCGGCGGAGAGGTGCTGAGCGCCGGCGAGATGAGCTTCCGCGAGGAATCCGGGCGATGGGTGGTCGAGGAGATCAGCAACCAGTCGACCGGCTACTGCCCGGACATCAGATCATGGCCGGCCGTGGCCGAGGCTCTGGATGGGATCGGGATCCGTCGACCGTCCGGATTCACGCATGAGGTGGTCTTTCGCCGATGCCGCTCCTGCCGGGAACTCAATATCGTGCGGGAGAAGGACTTCGTATGCGTTTTCTGCGGCGAGGATCTGCCGCAGGAGTGGAACGTCGGGGAGCCCTGGTGACTGGTCGATCCGCGAAGATCGCAGCGCCTTGCGAGTGCGGCAGCATGGCGGTGCGGCAGGTGAACCAGTTCATCCTTCACGACGAGCTGTGGTGGGATTCGGAGTTCTCCTGCGGGTCCTGTGGCACCTACCTGTGCGAGCACGCTGGTCCGGGACCAGCACCTGATGATGTTCGCTTGGGCTGTGGCGTTCGGCCCTGGGCCGGCGGGCCTTCGACCCGGCCGACGTCAGCGTGGTCTTCCTGCCGGAGGACGAGGAGATCCCTGCCGAGGACGAGGGGTACCAGGCTCTCGCGGCCACCGGTACAGGGCGCAGGCGCGGGCGGTGCACCACGCCGCGGAAGGCTACGCAGTGCCCGCTCGGGGTGACCTCGCCCGGAGCGAGTAGAGGATCGGGAGGTAGGTGTCACCGAACGGGAACCGCCAGGCGCCGTCGGGTCCTTGAGGCAGGATGCGACGTCCCGGGATTTCGGCCTCGGTGTGCTCGACGAGCCGGTCGACGATCAGTCCCGATCCGGCGGCCGCTGTCACGATCTCGCCCACCGAGTGCGGGTACTGGACCACCTCCTGTGCGGTCATCGGCAGATCCGGGTCCGCATATGTGTCCTTTACGACCTCGCGTTGGGGCTCTCCTCCGCCGTAGGGCCAGTCCGCCACGAGCGGCTCGTAGGTCGCCAGGGTCTGGTAGGCGGGATGCAGGTCGACCAGCACCAGCCTTCCACCCGGCCGCAGTGCCATCGCCGCACCACGCATCCACGCGTCGAGGTCCCCGATCCAGCACAGCACCCCGTAGGTGGCGATCACCAGATCGAACCTGCCCGCCAGGCCGGACGGCAGGTTCTGCGTGTCCGCCTCGACGAAATCGGCGCTCAGCCCGGCGAGCTCGGCCAGCTCGCGTGCCCGTGCGATCGCCGTCGGCGAGAAGTCGACACCGGTGACCCTGGCACCCAGACGAGCCCAGTTGAGTGTGTCCATGCCGAAGTGGCACTGCAGATGCAGCACATCCTGTCCGGTCACCTCACCGGCCAGTTCCAGCTCGATCCCATAGAGCGTCTGCCGGCCCGCCAGGAACGAATCGACGTCGTAGAGCTTGTCGTTGGGTGTCGTGCCATGCGTCCGGGCACGGGCGTCCCAAAGGGCCCGGTTCATGCGGAGCCCGTCGTCGGGAGAGTTTCCGTTCATGCCCGCAGTGTGGCAGGCCGATTCGAGCGAGCGCCGACACCTGGTGGGTGTTGAGCGGGCACCCGGCTCTACCGGCTCACCGGCTCGGGCCCGGGGCCGGGTCGGTGGGCGCCGCGGAAGCTCACCAAGGCCCCGGCCTTACTCGCCCAACGGCTGTACGACGAGCGGGAGAAGACCGTCCAGCAGATCGGCGACATATTCGGGTTCTGGCTCAACTTCTGTGAAAAGTGCACGGTGAGTGATGAATGAAAGGGGTCAGCCGAGGCGTCCCTCGGGAAACCTGAACTCCATGAGGAGGTCCTCGGCCTCGCTTGACACCTGCTGGAAGCCGGCCTTCTCCCAGGCGCGTACGGCCCGCTGGTTCCCTCTCACGGGATCGACTGTCACACGCCGCCACCCGAGGTTCCCGCCCAAGTGCCCAAGGAGCACGCGCGCGGCATCCGGCCCCAAGCCCCGTCCCCTTGCTTCCGGTCCCAACACCATGTCGATGCCGCCTTCAGCCGCTCCGGCCCGCCAGTACTGTGCGTAGCCCACCGGCGTGCTCCTTGCCAGTACGAGGAAGGACTCCACACGCGGCCGGCGCCTCCCCACGTACTTCTCAGCCACCTCGGCACGCGAAATCGGTACGCCGCCCCAGTGCTCGACGAAGTCGGGGGAGGCGAACCACTGGGCCAGCAGGTCCAGATCACCCTCGGTCGTCGGGACAAGACGGGTCAGCTCTCCGTCGAGAACGACTCCACCGGCCATCAGTCACTCTCCCGTTCGGCTTGGAAGCGCACGCATGGCGGAAAGTTACGGCATCACAGAAGTTGTGCCAGAGCCCAAATTCGGAAATGACTGCGCGCGACATCGACACTGCACAGAGCTGGTCGGCATGCCGCAGCCACGGACGTACATGCTTTTCGGACTCGCCCGACGACCCGGCGCCGGTAGGGTCGCGCGCATGTGGGTGGGAATGGACGCGGTCGACTGGGCCGGGCTACAACACAACTACGGCTCCGCGGAGGGCATACCCGGCCTGCTCCGCCGATGCGGAGGGCTGGATCCGGAGGATGCGGAGGACGCCTCGTCCGAGCTGCTCAACCTGCTCTTCCACCAAGGTGGCTGGATCTGCTCCGCCGCCTCGGCCGCGCTGCCGTTCATCATGCGCCTGGCCGCGGCACCGCAGGTGCCGAGCCGCTGCGCGCTGCTGGAGCTGGTCGCGGTGCTGGCGTCGGAAGCCGGTCGCGTCGAAGCCCGGTTCCTGGATTCCGGCTGGGTACCCGCGTGGGAACAGGCCCTGCCCGAGTTGCTGGGCCTGCTGGATGACCCCGAGCCGGAGATCCGGCGGGCCGCAGCCGATGTGCTCGGTGGGTGCGACAGCCCCGGTGAGGCGGTTCTGCCTGCGGTGCTGCGGTGCTGGGAGGCGGAGGAGGATCTGGCCACCCGCCTTGAGCTCGTCCTCTGCCTGGGCCAGGCGGCCCTGCGCGCACCGGTCGGCGGGCACGGCGCCGCGGCCCTCGATGTGCTCCATGGCCTGCTCGACGCTCCACACGCGCAGATACGTCTCGCAGCGGTGCACGCACTCACTCCGAACGACCCGGGCCTGCCTGCCCGACGGCTGGACCTGATACTCGAAGCGGTCCGGGACCCCACCGTCGAGCTGTGGCGGCACACCAGCTCCCTACAGACCGGGGTACTGGGTGTCCACTACTGGACCGCGGGGCTGTTCACCGGGCCCGCCCCCACGTTCACGCTCGGTCTGCTGGCAGACCATCACGACGACGAACAGCGGATCGGCGCTCTGGCCCAGGCGGGCACGCTGCTGTCCCAGTGGCACTCACCGACCGACGCCCTCCTGCCACGTCTCGTCGCGCGGCTGGACGACCCCCACACCGAAGTCCGCTTCCGGGCGGCCGAGCTGCTGGCCTGTCTCGGCCCGGCGGCCACCGCCCACGCCGACGAGGTCGCCGCACTCCTCTCCGACACCGCTGCCCGCACGAGACACACACGGCAAACCGTCGGCGAGGCTGCTCTGTGGGCCCTGGCCCGGATGAACGATCCGCGCTGCCTGCCGGGGCTGATCGAGCTGATCGCCGGTGCACGCTCCGGCTTCGCATCGGCTTCCGCCCATTACCCCGCCACAGACCTGCACCATGTCACCCTCCCCGCGCTCCACGAGGTGCTGGGCCACCTCCCGGACCACGCCGAGCCGCTCCTCCCGTCGATCTGCGGCCGGCTCGACACCGCCACGGATGACCGCCTGCTCAACCGGCTCTGCGACGTACTCGCCGACTGGGGGCCCGTGGCAGAGGCAGCGGTTCCGCAGCTGACCGGCCTGCTGGAGGACGACCGGACCTGGATGGCGGGGGCAACGGCTCTGGCGGGCATCGGCTCGGCGGGGAACGAGGCACGGGAGTTGCTCCTGTCCCGGTCCCGTGACGCCGGACCGCACGCGGAACTCGCGGCTTGGGCGTACTGGAGAGTCGGCGGCGAACCCGGCCCGGCCCTGGAAGCACTCGGACACAGCATCGAGGAACGAAGCTTCTTCCGTCCCGCCCTGCGCAAGCTCGCCGGCCTGGGCCCGCATGCCGCCCCCTACGCGGACCGGCTCAGGGCGCTGACAGCCGACACCGACCCCTGGACCCGCGTCGAGGCGGCCCACGCCCTGTGGGCCGCAACCGGCGACACCGAGACCGCTGCCCCGGCGCTGACGACGGCCGTGACGGATCTGGCCGAGGGCGCCTACCTGCCTGTCATGCTTCCCGCACTGGACCACCTGGCCAAGCTCGGGCACGCGGCCCGGCCCGCCGCCCACCTCCTGCGCGAGGTACCCGCCCGTGAACAACGGCTGCGTACCAGCGGCGGGTGGAGAGGATTCGTCCAGGACGAGGACATCCGCACTGCCGTCAGAGAGCTGCTCAGCCCCGGTCCATCCACATGAGGTTCACCTGCGGGCCCTCAGAGACGTATCGCAGTCCGGACAAGGTCGGCGATGGCTCTGGACCGGCTGTGCGGTGGCCAGGCGATCACAGTGGTGACTGCCGGCGCGTCCAGCACGGGCACGGCCGCGAGGTCGCCGTGCAGTTGGGCTCGGCACGACTCCGGTGAGACCGCGCACGCACGGCCGAGCGCGACGAGCTGCATCAACTGCGCGTGGTCGCGGACCTGCGGGCCGGGGCCGGGCGGGTAGGTGCCGTCGGGGTCGGGCCAGCGCGGCAGGGGCAGGCCCGGCAGCCCGGTGATATCGGCCATGCGCACATGGGCCCGGGCGGTGAGCGGATGTCCGGACGGCAGGACCACGACCTGGCCCTCCGTGCCGAGTTCTTCCGCGTCGAACCCGGCCGTCGAGTCGAACGGCCGGTGCAGCAGCGCCACGTCGGCCCGGCCCTCGCTCAGGAGTCGTTGCTGTTCGGCCGGACCGCACAGGATGACGTCGACGGGGACCGCGCCGGGTTCGGCGGCATACGCGTCGAGCAGTCTCGCCAGCAGTTCGCTGGACGCGCTGGCCTTCGTGACCAGGGTCAGGCCGGGGCCGCCGGTCACGGAAAGGGCGGCGCGGCGGGTCCGGCGCTCGGCGGCGTCGACCGCGTCGAGGGCCGCCCGGCCCTCGGCCAACAGCACCGCGCCGGCCTCGGTCAGCGTGACCGTGCGGCTGGTCCGGTCCAGCAGTACTGCCCCGAGCCGGCGTTCGAGCTGCTGGATCGCCCGCGACAAAGGCGGCTGGGCGATCCTGAGCCGCTCCGCGGCGCGCCCGAAGTGCAGCTCTTCGGCGACAGCGACGAAGTAGCGCAGTTCCCGGGTCTCCATAGCGCCACGGTAACCCGGATCAATACCCTGGCGGTATCGATGCCCACCCTGTCGGTCTTGGACCCCCACCGGGCCCCGAGGGCAGCATGGTCCCCATGAGCGAACAGACAACTGCGCTGGTCACCGGCGCGAACAAGGGAATCGGCTACGAGATCGCCGCGGGCCTCGGCGCCCTCGGCTGGAGTGTCGGCGTCGGCGCCCGGGACGATCGGCGCCGCGAGGCGGCGGTGGAGAAGCTGCGCGCGGCCGGCGTCGACGCGTTCGGCGTGCCACTGGACGTGACCGACGAGGCGAGCGTGACCGCCGCCGCGCGGCTGATCGAGGAACGGGCCGGGCACCTCGACGTCCTCGTCAACAACGCCGGCATCACCGGCGGGATGCCGCAGGAACCCACCCAGGTCGATCCCGCCACCATCCGGACGGTCGTGGAGACCAACGTGATCGGCGTCATCCGCGTCACCAACGCGATGTTGCCGCTGCTGCGCCGCTCCGCCTCACCACGGATCGTGAACATGTCCAGCAGTGTCGGCTCCCTGACCCGGCAGTCGGGAACCGCTGCTGAGCAGACGACGGGTCCGGTGGCCGTGGCCTACGCGCCGTCGAAGACGTTCCTGAATGCCGTCACCCTGCAGTACGCCCGGGAGTTGAGCGACACGAACATCCTGATCAACGCCGGCTGCCCCGGCTACGTCGCGACCGACCTCAACGGCTTCCGTGGCGTGCGTACCCCTGAACAGGGCGCGGCGATCGCCGTCAGGCTGGCGACCCTGCCCGACGGCGGCCCGACCGGCACGTTCTTCGAGGACGCCGGCGTAGTGCCCTGGTGAAAGGTCCGACCACCGTCCGTCAGCCGCCGTACGTGGTCGTCCAGTCGGCACTGATACGAGCGGCCACGGAGAAGTCCTCCGCGCAGTCCGGGCAAGTCGCATCGCCGAAGATGTGGGTCAGCGTCCTGGCGACCTCTTGTCGGCCATCGGCGCGCGCGACATCGTGGAGACGGCGGCCGATGCCGGTCAGGGCGGCGGGCTCGGCGGGACGCAGCGGCTTCGTCTTCACATGGTCGTCGGACGTCGTCGCGTAATCGCCCACGGCCGAGAAGCACCCGTGCTCGCCCACGACGATGAACACGGCCGCCGCGTCATCGGGTCCGGGGCAGGACACCTCGTATTCCTCGTTCGTCAGCCCCCACGCCAGCTCTTCGCTCCAGCCGAAGACACCTTCGAAGCTCAGTACGGCTTCCAGGAGGTAGGCGTACTCGCTGCGGTCGGCTGCCGTCCGCAGACGCTCGTTCGCGAGCGACAGCAAGGCCGCCACCTCGGCCGCGTACGTCATGCGGACATCGCCCGCCCCATGGGACTGGCCGGCACCCGCCATGATCGCGCCCGCGAGGGTCAGCGCGCTGACCGCCTGTTCCCGGTCGTCCGTGCCTGCCACGCCGGCCAGCCAGAACAGCGCCGCGAAGCTGGCCGAGTACACGCTGCCCTGGTGGCACCGCGCCGACCAGAGGTCGTTCCCGTGCTCGGAGGCCGGATCCGATGCGATCCGGTCCAGCAGGGCAGGTATGTCCTCCGCCGAGCCGTACGCGTGGCTGAGCCGCGACCAGTCCGTCATGCGGGCATCCCACCAGGTTGATCACAACGGACGGCCACCGGCGCCCTGTCGATCAGCCTGGTTGCCCGCTGCCCCGGACCGGGCCGTGCGCGTGCGCATGTGCATGACGTACGGGCAGTAGGCTTCCGGCCACTTCCCGTATCACCGTCCCCAAGGGAGCACACCGTGGCCATAGCCCGTTCGTCCGCAGCAATCTGGAGCTTCTCGGCCGTAGCCGCCGGTGTGCTGCTCGTCGGTTGTTCGGGCTCCGTCAGCGTCGGGAACTCGGAGCCGAAGCTGTCCAAGGACAAGCTGGGCACCACCGTCGCCAAGAAGCTCGCCGCCACGACGGGGCAGCCGACGCCGGACGTCACCTGCCCCGAGGACCTCGTCGGGAAGGTCGGCACCACCACCCGGTGCACGCTCACGGCAGGCGACGGCAGCACCCTGGGTGTGTCGGTGACCGTCACCTCTGTCGTCGACAAGCAGATCAACTTCGACATCAAGGCCGACGACACCGCGACGCCCGCTGTGAAATGACGGGTCAGCCGTACATCGCCAGCCGGTAGAAGGCCGCAAGCGCACCGTCGATGGGGTGCGGCTGCGGCCGGCCGGCGGAGTCGAGCCCGTTCCACCTCTGCATGTTCACCGCGACCGCCATCTGCCGCTCGCCGTCGGCACGGGTCATGGCCAGCGCGCCACCGCCCCAGACCGTGCCGCCGTGTCCCCAGAAGGTGCCCTGACCGGAGGTACCCGGCGCGGAGGTGTCCCGCCCCGCGGTGCCCTGACCGGGGCCTTCCATCGGGTGCAGGCCGAGGCCGTACTCGATCACCCTTCCCTCCTGGGAGACGACCGGGACCGTGCGCCGCATCTCCTCCAGCGACGACGGGCCGACGATCTTCCCGGCGAGCAGCGCGGCGTAGAACCGGTTGAGGTCCGCGACGGTCGATATCAGTGAGGCCGACGGGCCCACCCACGACATGTCGTAGACGCTGTAGTCGCGCGGCGGATCGATCATGCCGAACCATGACTCGTAGAGCCGCGAGTGCGGTTCGTCGATGTGCGTTCCGGTGGGGAGTTCGGTGTCCCGGAGCCCGGCGCGCTCGATGACGTCGCGGGTGATGCAGTGCTCGGCCGTGGTGCCGGTCGCCTGTTCCAGGAGCTGGACGAGGAGCAGGTAGTTGGTGTTGGAGTACAGCCCGGGTGTGCCGCCCGGGGCGCCGGCGGCGGGGGCGGTCACCCCCATCTCGATCAGTTCGACGGGGTCGAACCGCGTGAACCGGTGGTCGTCCAGGCTCTGGGGGCTGGTTTCCGCGAGGACGGGGAACGCCTTGAGGGACGGGTAGGCGTACGGAAGATACTCGGCGAGTCCGCTGGTGTGGTTGAGCAGCATCCGGACCGTGATCGCGGCACCGCGCTCTCCGGGAACCAGCTCCGGGAGGTACCGGCCGACCGGTGCGTCGAGACCGATCCGGCCGCTCTCGACCTGTTGCAGGACCGCGGCAGCGGTGAACGTCTTGGTGATGCTGCCGACGCGGTGCCGCATGTCGGCGGTGACGGGACGGCCGGTGGAGACATCGGCGACCCCGGCGGCGCCGCGCCAGACCTGGTCGCCGTCACGCACCTCGGCGAACAGGCCCGGCATCCCGGCGCGGTGGACGTGTTCGATGGCCGCGTTCAGGGCGGCGGGATCCAGTGGGTTCTTCACGTCATGCGTCCTTCCGTATTCCCCGGGGTGAGCTCCGCTTCGCGGAGGCCCGACCCGGGGCAACAGGGCACGAGTGGCATGCCGTTCCGACTGTCCGCAGCCGTCCGGCACGCCCATGTCCTCATTATGCACGCGGTGCGTGCAACACCAAGTGCATACGTTAGGCTGAGATCCGGAAGAGGAACGGGAAAGAGGAACGGGAGGAGCTGAATGGCAGGCCGAAGGCGTTGGTCGACCGAAGAGATCCTGGACGCGGCGGCAGAGTTGCTGCGCACGAGCGACGCGGACTCGTTCAGCGTGCGCAAGCTGGCCGCGGCCCTGGGGACCGATTCCTCCAGCCTCTACCGCCACTTCCGCAGCAAGACCGAACTGCTGCGCGCGGTCGCCGACCGGATCCTCCTGGCCGCGATGGACGGCTACCGCGCCGAGGGCGACTGGAAGCAGCGCATCACGGCCCTGGCCCTGCGCCTGCGTGAGGCCTTCGGCCGGCAGCCGCAACTCGCCGCGGTCTGGGGACGTTACGCGTCGAGCGGCACCGGTTCCCGGATGGTCATGGAGGAGGTGCTGCAGGCGCTGCGCGCGTCGGGGCTGCCCGACGCGGAGATCCCCGTGCGCTACCACCGGATCGCGGTCCTCATCGCCGCGTTGATCGCATCCGAGGCCGGGGGCAGCACGGTCGGCCCGGAGGAGCATGAGCAGGGCATGGAGCTGTTCCGCGTGGCGGTGCTGGGCGCCGACCCCGAACGCTTCCCCGCCCTGGCCCACTTCGCCCGCGACGTCCGCCCCCTCGGCGTGGACCGCCGCGCCGCGTTCGAGGAGCTTCTCGGTGCCCAACTCGACCAGATCGAGGGCGTAGTCGCCGCGGACCGGTCAGCGTCGTCGGCTTGACCGAAGCCCGGACCGGTCAGACGGGCCTGGCGCTGCGAATTGCGCGGACCGGTCAGACGGGCCTGGCGCCGCGGAACGCGCGCCGGTAGCTGTCCGGCGGGACGCCGACGATCTTCTTGAACTGGCGCCGCAGCGTCGTGGCGGTCCCCATGCCGACGGCCCGGGCCACCGCCTCGACGCTCTCGTCGGTGGCCTCCAGCAGCTCCTGGGCGCGGCGCACGCGCTGGATCAGGAGCCACTGGATCGGTGTCTGCCCGATCACCGACCGGAACTGCCGTCCGAGGTGACGCGGGCTCGTGTTCGCCTTCCGCGCCATGTCGGTCACGGACAGCGGCTGGTCCAGCCGCTGCTGGACCCAGGCGAGCAGCTGGGCGAGCGCGTGGTCGCCCGAGACCTGCACCGGAGTGGACACGAACTGGGCCTGGCCGCCCGGCCGGTGGGGCTGCATGACGAGGCGGCGGGCGACCGAGTTGGCGACGGCCGCCCCGTGGTCGAGGTGGATCAGGTGCAGGCAGAGGTCCACGGCGGCGGCCTTGCCCGCGGACGTGAGCACGCTGCCGTTGTCGGTGTACAGGACGTCCGGGTCGACCTCGGCCTGCGGATGGCGGGCGCTCAGCTCGGCGGCGTGGGCCCAGTGGGTGGTGGCCCGCCGGCCGTCCAGCAGGCCCGCCGCACCGAGCACGAACGCCCCGGTGCACAGCGAGGCGACCCGCGCGCCCGCCTCGTGCGCCGCGCGCACCGCCTCGACCAGGTCCGCCGGCGGCGGTACGTCGATGTCGACGCACGCCGGAACGATCACGGTGTCGGCGGCCGCCACCCGGTCCAGCCCGTGATCGGGCTCGACCTTGAACGGACCGACCTGCACCGGACCCGGACCGCAGAGCTGTACGTCGTACCAGCCCTCCGTCGCCTCGCGCGGCGGGTTGCCGAAGATCTCGTACGCCACCGCCAGTTCGAAGTGCAGCAGCTCACCGGCGGCCAGCAGAGCGACAGTTGGCATGTCCGAAAGTGTACGCATGCTGTCGGTCCGGACCCTCACGACCGGACACCGCCCGCACCGAGACTGAACACATCGGCACAACGGGTCGAGTCACCAGGTCGGGAGCGGGGAACCATGAGTACAGCGGCTGCGGTAGTGGTCTACGGGGCGACCGGGCACACCGGTCGATTCATCGTCGCCGAGCTGCGCCGGCGCGGCTTCGCCCCGGTCGTCTCCGGCCGGAACACCGCCCGCCTGGAGGCGCTGGCGGCCGAGTGGGGCGATGTGGAGGTGCGGCCGGCCGGCGTCGACGACGCGGGTGCGCTGGACCGGGCCCTCGCCGGGGCGGCTGCCGTCATCAACTGCGCCGGCCCCTTCGCGGTGACCGGCGGCCCGGTCGTCGAGGCGGCCCTGCGGGCGGGGATTCCGTACGTCGACGTCGCGGCGGAGATCGAGGCGAACGTCGCGATGTTCGCCGACCACGCGGAGGCGGCCCGGAGGTCGGGCGTCCCGGTGGTGCCGGCGATGGCCTTCTACGGCGGTCTCGGCGATCTGCTGGTCACCGCGGCGATGGGCGAGTGGACGGCCGCGGACTCGGTGGATGTGGCGTACGGACTGAGCAGTTGGCGTCCGACAGCGGGCACCAGGGAGGCCGGACAGGTCTCCCACGAGCGCCGCGCCGGCCGCCGGGTGCGGTTCGCGGACGGCGCGCTGCGCTACCACGACGACAAGGTGTCGCAGGCGGAGTGGCTCTTCCCCGAACCGCTGGGGCGGCGCACGGTGGTCTCGGAGTTCACCATGGCCGACGTCGTCACCGTCCCCAGCCATGTGAAGGTGCCCGAGGTCCGTACCCACATGTCCGTGGAGGCGGCGGGCGACCTGGCCGGGAAGGACACTCCGGCGCCGGAGGCGGTCGACGCGCTGGGCCGCTCGGACCAGACGTTCGTCGTCGACGTCCTGGTCCGCGCGGGCGGCGTCGAGCGCCGCGCCACGGCGCGTGGCCAGGACATCTACGCGGTCACCGCGCCCCTGGCGGTGGAGGCCGTCGGGCGCATCCTGGCCGGCCGCACGCGGACCACGGGGGTGGCATCGGCCGGTGCGATGTTCGACGCGGCGGACTTCCTCCGCGCGCTGACCCCGTACGTGACGGTCGAGCTTCCGGCCTGACCTCGCGGGCATGGCCCTCCCGGCTGCCCGCCCGGCGTGCCCGCGCGGCAGGAGAGCCTTGGCTGAGGCCGGGCAGGTGGACCTTGGCTGCCGCCCGGCGGGAGAGCCTTGACTGCCGCCCGGCAGGAGAGCCTTGGCTGCCGCCCGGCAGGGGGACCTTGGCTGCCCGCCTGGCAGGATCGCCTCCCATGACTGCCGCCTCCTGGAGCACACACGCCCTCGACCTCGGCCCCGAGACGGTGACCAAGAGGTTCCGTCCCGGCTCCCGCGAGCAGAGCGCGCGCGAATGGCGGGCGCTCACGCTCCTGGACGCCCATGCGCCCGGACTCGCCCCCGCACCCCGGCAGGCGGATCTCGCCGCCGACGAGCCGACCGTGGTGATGTCCCGGCTGCCGGGCGGGCCGCTCCGGGGCCGGCGGCTCGGCGACCGGCAGCTCGACGCCCTGGCGACGGCGGTGAGCGAGGTGTACGGGGCGGTGCCCGCTCACGTACTGGACGAGGTGCCCGTCAGGCCGGGGCACCGGCAGTACCTGACCGGCCGGATCCGGGCCTGGGCACCGCGGGCCCGCCCCCGGGTGGGTCCGGAGGTGGGCTGGGCCATGGACGGCGGGCTGGAATGGCTGGCGGGCACGGGGCTGGAGAGATCCGGGCTCGGGCCGCCGGATGTCCGCCCGGTGTTCGGCCCCGGGGACGGCAATCTCGCCAACTACCTCTGGGACGGCTCCCGGGTACGGATCGTGGACTTCGAGGAGTCCGGCCGCAGCGACCGTCCGCTCGAACTGGCGGAGATCACCGAGCACGTGGCCGCCTGGGTCGACGAGCCCCTGGATGCCGAGGCGTTCCTCGGCCGGTTCGACCTGGACGCCGGCGAGCGGTCCCTCCTGCTCGAAACCCGTCGGCTGTTGGCGCTCGTGTGGCTGTTCCTGCTCGCCTTCGACGACCCCGACCATCCGCGCAACCCTCCGGGGACCGCCGAACGGCAGGCCGCGCGGTTGTCCCGGCTGCTGGCCTGAAACGGCTCGCCGGGGCCCGCCCCGCCATTCACCCGAGAAAGGCCGCCACGGCCTCCACGAACCGGCCCGCGTCGTCGACCCACGGACAGTGCCCCGCCCCCTCCTGCACGACGAGCGCCGCGTCGGGGAACAGCCCGGCGAAGGCGGCCGTCGAGCGGGGCGGGCTGTTCAGGTCGAACTCCCCTGCCAGCAGCAGGACGGGCGCCCCGAAGCCGGCCAGCGCCGCACGGGTGGCCGCCGGGTCGAAGGCGCCCTCGGCTCCGAAGAGGGCGACGGCCTCCGGGTTGTCCGGCCGGCTCGCCGCATGGTGCTCGCGTGCCGCCGCATCCCACCGGCCGTAGAAGAACGGGTCGACAGCCGCCCAGTCCCTGCCCGTCCCCCGGGTGATCGCCTCCAGCGCGGCGAACGCCCCCGGGAACCACGGCTCGCCGCTCCGCAGCCGTGCGAGCGCGCGGCGCTCCTCTCCCGTGATGTCGATGCCGACGGCCCGGGCGCCCGGGGCGATCAGGGCGAGCCGGCCGACGCGCGACGGGTGGCGGGCCGCGTACTGCACCGCGATGTTCGCGCCCGCCGAATGACCGAGCAGGTCCGTACGGGCAAGGCCGAGGTGGCGGCGGAGCGCCTCCACGTCGTCGACGAGGCGGTCGCAGCGGTAGGTGGAGACGTCCTCGGGAACCGCCGACCGGCCGGTGCCGCGCAGGTCCGAAACGATCAGCCGGCGGTGGACGGACAGGCCGCCGAGGTCGCCCAGGTAGCGGGAGTCCGCGGGGCCTCCGGGGATGCAGACGACGGGTTCGCCCTCTCCGTACGTGCGATAGGCGAGACGGGTTCCGTCGGATGCGCTGAAGGTGGCCATACGACCGACCTTGCCACTCATAACCAGGTTGTACAACCTGGTTATGAGTGGCGGCTCGGTCGCGGTATAACTGAGATGTGGCAGCCGGAAAGAGCACCGAGAACACCGAGAAGACCCAGCAGCCCGCGGGGACACAGCCCCCCGCGGCGCTCACCGAGGAGCAGGCCGGGCGGATGCTCGCCGGTATGAACGACGTCATCCGGGCCGGCGAGGAGATGCGGAAGCTCCGCGCCGAGATGATCAAGGTGTTCATCGGCTTCGGCTGGACCCAGGACCGCATCGCCCGGCTCACCGAGATGAGTCAGCCGGCCGTGTCCAAGCAGGTCACGAAGTACCGGGAAGCCGATCCCGCTCCGCCGATGGACCTCTCCCTCGACCAGCACGACGCGCCGTGGCTCGAAGGGCGCCTGTGGGGCCTGGCCGAGGACCTCTCGGAGACGTACGCCGACACCGCCCGCTGCACCCGCTGCGTCGGCGCGCTCGCCCGGGGGAAGAAACGCTTCACTCCCGAGAACGTCGACGAACTGCGCCGGCTCGTCGAGGAGGACCTGCGGCTGCATGCCGCGGAACTGCCCGACGGCCACCGGAGGGCGTACGACGAGATCAGCCGCGGTCTCGACGTACGGTCCGGGACGTCCGCCGCCCCGGCCGGCCCGGCATCCGTACGACGCACCCTCGCCCACCGGATCCAGCGCGACCGGCTGAGGGGCGGGACGCCCTGAGGCTCAGGTGCTGCGGGCGCGGACGGCGAGGCTCGCCGCCAGGACGCTGGGCACGAGCAGCAGGCCGAAGGCGGCGGCGTACCCCGGCAGTTCGGCGGAGCCGAAGCCCAGGAAGAGGTTGAACACGGCGGAGGCCACACCCATCACCGCCATCTGGCCCAGGTTCTGACTGGTCTGCATCGCACTGCTCGCGTACCCCTGCCTGCCCGGCGGGCTGTGCGTGAGCGAGAGCAGGGTGAGCGACGGGGCGGCCATGCCCATGCCGACGGCCGCGAGGACCATGGCCCCGGCGGCGGTCAGGGCGGGCAGCGCGGGCAGCGTCCCCACCGCGGCGACCGCCACCGCCGCCCCCATCACCAGGGCACCGGCCGTGACCAGCCCGTGGCGGGAGACACGCCCCTGGAGGCGGCCCTGCAGCCAGGAGGAACCCGCCCAGGCGATCGCGGCTCCCGTGAAGGCCAGTCCGGTCTGCACGGGCGGCACGCGCCGGGCAGTGGTCAGCAGCAGGGGCACGAAGGCCTCCAGGGTGAAGTACGCCCCCGACGTCAGCCCGCGCAGCAGCACGGCGGCGGGCAGTCCGCGCGCGGCCCGCCAGGTGCCGGGCGGCAGCAGCCTCGGTACGCACACCACCAGCAGGGCGAGCCCCGCCGCCCCGCACAGCAGATGGCGCAGGTCCCAGCCCGAGACGGCGTACTGCCCCAGCGCCGCACCCACGCTCACCGCCGCCGCGACCATCAGCGCGGGCCGCGGTGTCCGGTTCTCCACCGCGTCGGAGGCCGGCTTCGAGGGAGCCTGCCAGGAGGGGCTGCGCAGCATGACGACCACGACCAGCGACGGGATCACGGTCAGGGCGGCCAGGCCGAAGAACACGACGCGCCAGGACCACCAGGCGGCCACGAGACCCGCCAGCGGCGGTCCGGTCAGCGACGGGATGATCCAGCAGGTGCTCATCAGCGCCAGGGCCTTCGCCCGCAGCCGGTCCGGATAGGCGTGCGCGATGGCCGTGTTGATGGCCACCGCGATCATCCCGGCCGCCACCCCGTCCAGGAAGCGGCCGACCGCCAGCTGCCAGATGGAGGTGCTGGTGGCCGACACGACCAGGGTGACCACGGCGAGCACCACACCCGCCGCCAGCGGGCGTCCCGCCCCGGCGCGGTCCGCCCAGTCACCGCCCAGCACCCCGCCGAACAGGCTCGCGGCGACGAAACAGCCCGCCACCAGCGGGTAGAGCGGTACCCCGTCCAGGTCGCGGGCGGCCACCGGCAGCATGGGCACGACGGCGAGCGCGGCGAACCCCGTCAGGAACATGACCGCGGCGAAGCTGAACGTGGCGGCGGCGTACCTCCGCGAGAACAGCCGCTCCTCGGCGGGCGCCGGCCGCGTCGTCGCCCGGCCGGTCATCGCCGCCCGCCCGCCGTCGGCCCGCCGCACCCGTTACTGCCGTTGCCGCCACGGACACGGGCGCACTCGCAGACGCTGCGGACGTCGTGGACGTCGTGGACGTCATGGACGAACACTTCCGGATCATGGGTCACGGGCGTCCAAGCTAGGCGGGCCGCAGGACGGCCCGCCACTGGATTTCGCACCGGCCGCCGCCCGTGGCGGAGCCCGCGAGGACAGACAAGTCTACTTACGGACGATCCGCCACAGACCGAATTGTTACGCTGGCGGACATGACCGCCATGGCACCCACCCGCACCACACCGGACCTCTCGTACCTCCTGGACCACACCAGCCACGTCCTGCGGACCCAGATGTCGGCAGCGCTCGCCGAGATCGGGCTCACCGCCCGCATGCACTGCGTGCTGGTCCACGCCCTGGAGGAGGAGCGCACCCAGATCCAGCTCGCCGAGATCGGCGACATGGACAAGACCACGATGGTGGTGACGGTGGACGCCCTGGAGAGCGCGGGCCTCGCCGAGCGCCGCCCCTCCAGCCGGGACCGGCGGGCGCGGATCATCGCGGTCACCGAGAAGGGCGCCGCACTCGCCGCGCAGAGCCAGGAGATCGTCGACCGGGTGCACAAGGAGGCGCTGAGCAGCCTCCCCCGCACGGACCGGGAGACCCTCCTGCACGCCCTGAACCAGCTGGCCGGCGAGCACCTGGCCACCCCGGCCGAGAACCCGCGTCCGGTACGCAGGGCCCGGCAGAGCCAGAAGTAGGCACCACGGCACCCACCACCGCCCCGCGGCACCCCACCACCACTCCACGGCACACCCGCCACCGGACCGCGGGATCCGCAGAAAATAGAACCGAAAGAAATAGTCCACAACAAAACCATCTGCTACGTTCTCTCTTGTCGAACCCACCGACAGGAGAGCCCGATGTCTGCCACCGCACCCACCGCACCCAAAGCTCCCGCCCCCGCACCCGCACCCCCCACCACCCGCTCACGCCGCCTCGCCCTCGGCGTGATCGCCACCGGTCTGCTGATGACCGTGCTCGACGGCTCGATCGTGACGGTGGCGATGCCCGCCATCCAGAACGACCTCGGGTTCACACCCGGCGGCCTCAGCTGGGTCGTCAACGCCTACCTGATCGCCTTCGGCGGCCTGCTGCTGCTCTCGGGCCGGCTCGGCGACCTCATCGGCCGCAGGCGGATGTTCCTGGCCGGCACCGCGGTCTTCACCGCCGCCTCCGTACTGGCCGGGGCGGCCGGCTCCCCCGCCCTCCTCATCACCGCGCGCTTCCTCCAGGGCGCCGGCAGCGCCATGGCCTCCGCGGTCGGCCTCGGCATCCTCGTCACCCTCTTCACCGAGCGCCGCGAACGGGCCCGCGCCATCGCCGTGTTCAGCTTCACCGGCGCCGCAGGGGCCTCGATCGGCCAGGTGCTGGGCGGGATCCTGACCGACGCCTTCGGCTGGCACTGGATCTTCTTCATCAACCTGCCGATCGGTCTCGCGGTCCTCCTCGTCGCGCTGCGTGTGCTGCCCGCCGACCGCGGGCCCGGTCTCGCGGCCGGCGCCGACGCCGTCGGCGCGTTCCTGGTCACCGCCGGGGTGATGCTGGGCATCTACTCCGTCGTCGAGGTCGAGTCGTACGGATGGCTGTCGTTGCACACGATCGGCCTCGGCGCCCTCGCACTGGCCCTGCTCGCCCTGTTCGTCGCCCGCCAGGCCACGGCCCCGGCCCCGCTCCTTCCCCTGCGGATCCTCGCGTCCCGGAGCGTCGCGGGCGCCAACCTGGTCCAGATCCTCATGGTGGCCGCGCTGTTCTCGTTCCAGATCCTGGTCGCGCTGTATCTGCAACGGGTCCTCGGCTACGGGGCCACCGCCACCGGGCTCGCCATGCTGCCGGCGGCCGCGGTCATCGGTGCGGTGTCGCTCGGGGTGTCGGCCCGCCTCAGCGCACGGTTCGGCGACCGCAACGTCCTGCTTCTGGGGCTGGCCCTGCTGATCGGGGTGCTCGGGCTCCTCACCCGGCTCCCCGTCCACGCGCACTACGCCGCCGATCTGCTCCCGGTGATGTTCCTCGCCGCCGGATTCGGCCTCGCCCTCCCCGCGTTGACCACGCTCGGCATGTCGGGGGCAGGTGAGGCGGACGCCGGGCTCGCCTCCGGGTTGTTCAACACCACCCAGCAGCTCGGCATGGCCATGGGCGTCGCCGTCCTGTCCACGCTGGCGGCCTCCCGTACGGACACCCTGCTCGCCGACGGCAGCAGCCGCGCCGAGGCGCTGACCGGCGGCTACCACCTGGCGTTCGCCGTCGGCACCGGCCTGCTCGCCACCGCCTTCCTCGTCGCACTCGCGGTACTCAGGCGGCCGGACCGCGCGACCGCAGCCGCCCCGTCCGCCTGACCGCACCCCATCCAGCAACCGAAGGACACCACCATGACCACGCACCCCACCACCGACACCGCTCCCACCATCACCACCGACACCGCTCCCACCATCACCACCGACACCGACACCGGTCCCGGCAACGGCCCCGCCCCGCGCACACTCACCGAAGCGGAACTCTCCCAACTCCTCGGCGAGCAGCAGTTCGGCGTCCTCGCGAGCGTGCGGCGCACCGGGCACCCCCACCTGACGACGGTGCTCTACTCCTGGGACGCGAAGGAGCGCGTGGTGCGCGTGTCCAGCACCGCCGACCGCCTCAAGCCGCGTCAGCTGCGTACCGATCCGCATGCGGCACTGCACGTCAACGGCCCGGACGTGTTCTCGTTCGCGGTGGCCGAGGGCGAGGCCGAGGTGTCCGCTCCGGCCGCCGTGCCCGGTGACGCGGTCAGCCGCGAACTCCTGTCCCTGACGCCCGGTTTCGAGGACCCGGCCGAGGAGGCGGCCTTCCTGGCCCAGGTGGTCGCGGACCGGCGCGTGGTGATCCGGATCCGGGTCTCCCGCCTGTACGGAACGGCGCTGGACATCCCCGCCGCGGACTGACCCCAGGCGGCGGGGTCGCACCGGGCCCATGTGCGCGACAAGCGGAGGCTCTAGGATCCCGCCCATGGCTACCGACCCCGGCTACACCTGCTCCCGCTGCGGCGAACACCACACGGAACTCCCGATGGGGTACTCGACCATGGCGCCCGACGTCTGGGACGCGAGCCTGGAGAGCGACCCCGACAGCATGCTCTCGACGGACCAGTGCATCGTCAGACACGAGCACTACTTCATCAAGGGCCTGATCGAGATACCCGTGGCCGGCAGCCGGGAGCCGTTCTCCTGGGGCGTCTGGGTGTCCCTGAGCCGGGAGAACTTCGGCCGTGCCCTCGATGTGTGGGAGACCCCGGGCCGGGAGTCCGAGAAGCCGTACTTCGGCTGGCTCACCACCGAGTTGGGGCTCTACTCCCCCCGTACGACCAACCTCAAGACCAATGCGCACACCCGCCCGATCGGCCGGCGCCCGCTCATCGAACTGGAGCCGACCGATCACCCGCTGGCCGTGGAGCAGCGCACCGGCATCACGCTCGACCGGGTCCGGGAGATCGCCGAGGCGGTGCAGCACGCCGAGGACGGCCGATAGGGCCGGGAGTCAGTCCTCCAGCCCCGACCGCAGCTGTACGAAGCCCTGCTCGGCGGCCTCGACGGCGTCCGCGTACACCTGGTCCGCGGTCCGGCCCTCGCTGATCCGCTGCCAGTTCTCCATGGCCAGGATGCGCAGGACCGCGACGATCTGCCCCGCGGCCAGCCGGTCCGCCACCCTCTCGCCCAGGGCCCGGGCGAGAGCGGCCTCCGAGCGGCCCTGGTAGGCGTAGAGCCGGGCCACCAGGGACGGCGTCCCGTACAGCAGCCGGTGGAACGCCAGCACCTGCGGTACGTCGCACAGCCCCGTGACCGGGTCGCGCGCCTCCAGCCCGTCCAGGAAGTGACGCCGCAGCGCGTCCAGCGGGGACTCCCCCTCCGCGCGGCCGGCGACCACCCGTGCGGACTCGTCCTCGTGGTCGGCGAACCGGTGGAGGGCCAGGTCCTCCTTGGCGGGGAAGTACCGGAACAGCGTCGGCTTGGAGATGTCGGCGGCGGCGGCGATCTCCGCGACCGAGACCTTGTCGAAGCCGCGCTCCAGGAACAACGAGATCGCGGCGTCGGAGACGGCCTGATACGTCAGCTGCTTCTTCCGCTCCCGCAGACTCATGGGCGTACGGGGGGTCGGCGCTGCCGCGTCCCCACCCGCCGTCGCGTCCGTCGCGTCGGCTGCCGTACGGGGGCCGGGCTTCTCTCCGCTCATGACCATGAAGCGTACGCCCTTGACCTCAACCGAACTTGACGTCAGCCGCCGCCCGGCCCCGTACCGGAAGGCTCCGCTCCGCCCTCCTGTGCGCGGGAGCGGATCAGCACGTCGACCCCGTCCAGCACCCGTTCGAGACCGAACCTGAACTCGTGATCGAACTCGTCCGGCACCCGCATCCCCCCGGCCGCCATCAACCGGGCGAGCGCGGGATGACGCACGGGGTCCACCAGTCGGTTCACCGTACGGACGTACCCCTCCACGACCTCCTCCACCGGCACGCCGCGGGACTCGACCGCGGCGCGGAGATCGCCCATCAGCAGCGCCTCGTTCCGCACGAAACCACTGACCAGAAGGATGACGGACATCTCCTCACCCGCGTCCAACCCGGTGCCTGCGAGCGCCTGGAGACCCTGCTCCCACCAGGCGACGGAGTTCGGACTGGCGGGCGGTCCGGCGACAGGGATGCGGAGCATCCACAGATTGCGGTGGAAGACCCGGCGCTGCGCCCGGGCCCACTGCGAGAGCGCCTCCCGCCAGCCGGCGCTCTCCTCCTGGACGGGGAGCGGGGGCGGCGGACCCATGGCCGCCTCCTGCATGAGTACGTAGAGCTCGTCCTTGGCGGCGACGTACCGGTACAGCGACATCGTGGAGGCGCCGAGGTCCTTGGCGACCCGGCCCATCGACACCGCCCCGATCCCCTCGGACGCCGCCACCGCGACCGCGGCGTCCACGATCCGCTCCAGACTCAGCCCCGGCTTCGGCCCCTTCACCGGACGCGCCCGCAGCCCCCAGGCAGCCTCGATACTGGCCGGCAGGCCCGTACCGCCCGGCGAACCGTTCCCTTGCTGCGTCACGTGAACCCCGCCTTCCCTTGGCGGCCATCCTAGTTATGCGTACTCCTCACGCAGCAACGCGTATGACACACACAAGGGGAAGCTCCATGCGTTGCGCCGGACGTGTCGCCGCGAGCACGGCCCGCAACCTGGCCCCCACCACAGGGCCGCTGCTCAGGGGGCGGACGCGGTGGCGCCTGGCGGCCGGCAGCAGAGCCACCGCCGGTAGGCGGCAACCACCTCTCGGACGGTCGGCACCCGCCCCAGGCCCAGCGGGGCCTGGGCTGCCGCAACCGTCTCCTGGATCCGCCGGGACGCCGGGGACAGCTGCCGATCGGACCCTGGCCCCTCGCTCAGCGACAGAGCCGTACGGATCACATCGGTGTAGACGGACTGCGCCCGTTTGTATCCGAGCAGTACCGGCAGATCGTGTTCCCACCCCTCGGAACTACCGGGCCTGGCACGCTCGACCTCGGACAGCCAGATCCCGGTGATCCGTTCACGCTCGTCGCTGGGATAGCGCATCAGATGGAGATGGGTGGCCAAGTCGTAGAGCGGGTCACCGATCATGGCAAGCTCCCAGTCGATGGTCCACAGGTCGCCACGCCGGTCGACGATGAAGTTCTCCCTGTGCAGGTCGCCATGGACCAGTACGTAGGGCCTGGGAGTGAGTTGGCGTGCCTGTTTCCGCAGACGCTCCAGGCTGTCCCCACGTATGCCGAGGCCTGAGAAGAGGGCCCCGTAGCCCGGGAGATGGCGCCGATAGACGTGACGCTCGGTGAAGTCGATCAACCGGGCGAGAAAGGCGGCGGAGTCGTCCCTTCGTCCGTCCGGCCGGCCCGGTCCGCATCCTTCCTCGATCTCGTCGATGCCCACCGATGCCAGCTCACGGAAAAGCACACCGATCTGGTGCTCGTGATGCCACGACAGGGGGCGCCCGGGAGGGGACAGTTCACCCAGTGTCCGCCCCTCGATGAAGGTGTAGAGAGAGACCGACTCGCGGTCGACGACAGCGGGGATACGGGTGATGCGCCCCGCAAGAGCGCGCACGAGCTCCTTCTCCGAAGAGAACCAGCGCAGATCGAACCAGAACAGCCCTGCCCGCGGATCCCGGCACTTCCACCAGCTCTGGACACCGGATCCGCCGGTCGCCGGAAGCGGAAAGGCATATGTCTCGTGGTGATATCCCTTGAGGGGACCCACCAGCAGACGCTCGTCCGGGACGAGAGCGGCTGCGCGTTCCCGTGCACCCGGCACCGCACCGGCCGAGATCCCGGCAGCGCCGGAAACCGGGAATGCCATCACCCACGGCCCCGGTCCGGGACGGCCGAGACGCACCCCGGGTCCCTCATCGGCCGACGGAAGGCTCCGCGGCCCGGCTCACTTCCCCGTTGGCGCCCCATACAGTGAAGGTACAACTACCATCGGGGCCTGCGCACTTGTGGCTCAGAGCACCGCCGCCGCGTCGGCCAGCACCTGCATGGTCGCGATGACGGGCGACGGAGCCTCGTCCGCCCCTGGGGCACTGAGCATCTGCCGCTTCTCGGGCTTGCGGTGATAGCCGAGGAACGGCATCCCGGCACGCCGCGCCGTCACCCGGTCCGAGACCGAGTCGCCGATCATCAGATGCGCGGATGCCTCGGCGCCCGACGCCCTCATGACCTCGTGGAGAATCCAGGGGTTCGGCTTCATGCGCGCCGCCTCGGCCTCGCACCGACCGAGCACCGGACCGGTGAAGTACCGCCACAGCGACTCACGTTCGAGATAGCGCCGGATCGCCTCGTAGTGGTTGTTGGATGCCACAGCCAGACAGTGGCCGGCCACGGACGCACCCGCCCCCCGGCGCAGGCCCAACTCGCTCCAGGCGCGAATGAAGTCAACGGCTCCCGGCGTCGGCTCCGCGTGTTCCGCAGACTTGAGCTCCCAAGCGGTCAGCGCGCTCTGCATCTCACCAACCACGGCGAGCCACGCCTCGCAGTTCCCTCGGTCGGCTGCGGCTCGTACGTACGCGCTGAAGATCTCGTGAGGATCCCGGCACCCCCACACGGCCGCCAGGTCGAGGCCGTGGCACTTCGCAATGTCCAGCAGGTCCTCCGCGATACGGCCCGCCACACTCTCCTGGCTCGGGCCTCCGGCGAACAGTCGGGCGACGGGGCCGTCGAAGTCGAGCACCACGCACCGTGTCCGGGCGAGCATGTCCCGCACGGCTCGCACGGAAAGGTCTCCTGCCACCCGCGCACCCTCCGCGGCGGCCTCGGGTGTAGTCATGAACGACACGATCAGAAGCCCGCCCTCTGGGCGATGTCCCAGTTCGAATCGAAGAACCGCTGAAGCGTGCTGACCACGTCGGGCTGGCCCTCGGGGGCATCGGCGGAGGCCCGGAAGGGGAAGAGAGTGGCTCCGGTGCCGTAGGCGTCGTAGATCGCGACCCTGTCCCAGTCCGGGGGAAGCGAGACAGTACCCTCCCTCGTCTCGTAGTACCCCTGCAGCGCCAGCCGACGGTTCAGGATGTAGACCTTCATCTGGGGTGAGAACGGCACCAGGCGCACCTCGACCTCGACTTCGGGCACCAGGCCCCGGTCCCGCAGCTCGTACAGGGCCCCCCTGAGCATCATCGCGTGACTGTGCAGGATCTCCTTGAGCCGCAGGCGCACGCGGGGGTCGTCCGAGCCGTCCATGGGGCGGGGAATCGCCAGGTTCGGGGAATCGCAGTCGGGCAGCATCAGCCGGGCGTTGATACTGCGCGGCGGCTTGATCCGGCCGGTCAGGATGCGGTCCTTCTGGTCGGACACCCGAGCCGCCAGCGACTCCGTCGTCATCGAGAAGACGTCGAGTCTCACCTCGGTGGCCTCGAACGCCTCTTCCAGATAGGGCTTGAGCAGCACCGGCGGGACACGCTCGG
The DNA here is from genome assembly GCF_036013915.1 of Streptomyces sp. NBC_00464. Classification (NCBI taxonomy): domain Bacteria; kingdom Bacillati; phylum Actinomycetota; class Actinomycetes; order Kitasatosporales; family Streptomycetaceae; genus Streptomyces; species Streptomyces sp. NBC_00464. Next base: position 3,344,631 of record NZ_CP107899.1, read on the forward strand.
ACACGACGGCCCACACCTCGCCGTCGTCGTCGGCACTCACCGTCTCGACGCCGGGGCGGGACCCGGTCCTGTCCGCCGTCGCCTCCCGGACGAAAGTCCCGCTGCCGCGCTTGGTGACAATGAGCCCTTCCTCGCGGAGCAGCTTCAGCGCTTCGTTGACCGTATCGCCGGAGACGCTGAACCGATCTCGCAGCTGTTCCCGCGTGGGCAGACGGCCACCGGCCTTCCAGACCTCGCCGTTGATCTCTTTCCGCAGGCTGTCAGCGATGTGTTGGTACTGATGCTTACCTTCAGCTGCTTCGGACTCACGAGTTGTCACCTGCCAACCATATAACTTTTCCTCCGCCACCAGCAGCCAGGTCAGCCAGCCGGACATCCAACCGGCCGACCAACCAGCAAGCCATCCAACCCAACCAATGAACCAGACAAGTTTACGACTACTCACTCGTAGGGAAACATGACCACAAGCCAACCAGTCAAATTATAGGCATTGATTGGTAGCCAGCAGCCATTGGAAGCGTCCGAGCGGCACAACGGAGTGCGCGCGTCAACGCCCCTTCACTACCGGAGGAGTGATCGTCATGCCATTCATCACGCTGGGCCTGGAGCAGGTAGTGCAGTGGAAGTACGGGTTCATGGGGGCAGTGGGCTTCACCCTCCTGACCTTCGGGCTCAAGGCAGGCAATCACAACTGCGCCTGCGCAGGTGCCCTCGTCCTGGCCCTGCTCCTCGTCCCGACCGACGACTAGCAGGCGTCCAGATCCGCACGCCTGCTAGGCGTCCAGATCCACCGGCGTCGCAATGGTGTTCCACAGGCTCTCGAACCATTCGGCGGACTGCGCCACGAACAGCTGATCCCGCACACCGGCGGAGCTTTCGAAGCGGAAGAGCGTCGATCGGCTGCCCAGGACATCGAAGAGCTGGGTGGAGACGCCCTCGATCAGCTCCTCGCGCTCCTCCACCGTGTAGTACGCGAACAGAGCCTCCGAGGCGTTCAGCACATACAGCTTCACGGGGGGCGTGAACGGCAGCGCCCTCATGATCACTTCGATGCCCAGCTCGCTGGTACTACGCAGCGATTCGAGATTCTGCCGCAGCACCCGGCCCTGGAGGTTGCGCAGCCTCAGCCAGCGCTGATGCACCGACTCGTCCCCCTCCAGCGGTTCGGCGCGCCTGGGAAAGGCCAGCACGATGTCGCGGGCGGGCAGCAGCACCCGCACCTTCACCGAACGCGGCAACAGTTCCCCCGCTCTGATGCGCGTCAGGGACTCGGCCAGAGCTGGGACGAAGGACTCCGCCGTCAGACAGAGCGCGTCGATGCGCACGTCGTCGCTCTCGAACGCACGCAGCACCCTGCGCCCAAGCACGGCTGCCGTCTGCTGGGGCATCTGAGTGTCCGGCGAGCTCGCGACTCTGGGCGGCGCCCCCCGGGTGATCGCAGCCAGCAGGCCGTCCCCCTGGAGACGCTGCAGCGCCAGCCGGACGACGCCACGGTCCACGCCGAACTCGTCGGCCAGCACGGCCTGGGTGGGCAGGGGGTCGCCGGGCTTCAGCTCTCCGGTGCGGATGCGCGCCCGCAGCGCCTCCGCCACGTCTTCCGGTGAGGGCTTGGGGCTTCCGTTCATCGCTGTGCGCTCAGGAGTCACAACAGAACGCTACAACTTCACGCCATCAAGCGGGAGTTGTTGAAGAGTTGTTTATGAGATGGCGCCAACTGGGAACAACTTGGTTAGTTCATCGCAATCTTGTGTGAGTAAGTCCCAACCAAACACCCCGCACTTCCCGTTGACCCGCCCATCGGCGCACGGGGGTCGCGCACGCATCGGCTGATTCCCTGAGCCTCCCCGCTCGCCGCCTTCCCGGAAGGGGCCGCCATGCCCTTGATCCCCCTCGTCATCGAACAGCTCGCCCAATGGAAGTTAGGTCTCCTGGGAGGAGTGAGCGCGTCCCTCCTGGTGACCGGCTGCAAGCTGGGCAACACGACCTGCGTGGTCATCGGCTCCGTGTCACTCGCGCTGCTCCTCAACTCCAGCGGTCAGCACTGAGAACCGTCGCCCCCGCCGGCCCCTCAGAACACATCCGGGCACCAAGCCCGCCGCCCCGCCCGCAGCACCCCGTCCGCACGCGCCGCCGCCCCCGGGGTCAGCTCCTCGACGCGGCCCAGGGCCGCCAGCCGCAGGGTCGACTCGTCGCCGAGGTACAGCGTGCCCAACTCGCGTACGTCCATGGCCAGGTCGGCCGACCGCGTCGTCGGGGTGCACGTCGCGCCGTCCGGTGTGGCGTCCAGGTGGAAGCGGCCTGCGGTGAGGCCCGTCGTGTCGTGGATGTCCAGGACGAGGGAGCCGGGCACCGCGTAGGTGCGGGCCTCCAGTGCGCGGACGATGTCCAGGACGCGCACCCACATGAAGTCCGCGTGCGTCACCACGCGGGCCGCGCGCGGGTCCGGGAGGTGGAGCGGGAGCAGGTCGTCCGGGGCGCGGTGGCCGGTGCGGATCGTGGCGATCCAGTCGATCGAGCAGAGGAAGTGCCACAGCGCCCGCTCCGCCGCCGGCGTCACCGCGATCAGGCTGCGCACCGTCGCCCGGTTCAGCGGCTGCTTGGCATCGCCCCAGTGGTCGTCGGCGCGGTAGACGAGCAGGCCGTCGACGCTGCCGTCGGGCCCGCGGTAGACGGCGTAGAACGGCTCGGTCCAGGTGTCGTGCGGGAAGAGCACCTCACCGGTGACGAGGTCCCACCAGCGTTCGCCGCGGCTCACCACCCCGTGCTGCCGGGCCCGCAGCCGGTCGTGCAGGACCTGACCCAGCTTGCGCACCTCCGCGCCGTCCACCAGGTCGATCCGGCCGCCGTCCTCCGCGGAGGGGACCCGGCGGTGCGGGTCGAGGCCCGTGCGGGGGACGTCGACCTCCCACTCCGTGGTCCAGGTCGCCGGGCCGAAGCCGTACCGGCCGTAGATCGGGTACTCGGCGGCGATCAGCGTGGCGGCCACATCGCCGCGCTCCTTCGCCGCCGCCAGGTCCGTGGCCATCATCCGCGAGAGCAGCCCGCGGCGCCGATGGGTGGGTGACACCGTGACGTTGGTGACCGCGTCCGTCGGCACCGTCGCGCCGCCGACCACCGTCAGCTCCTGCGCGAACGAGCGGAACGTCGCCACGCACCGCCCCTCGTCGAACACCCCCTGCGTGCGCGTCAGGTCCAGGTACGGCAACCGCCCGGCCACCTCCTCGTCCGACGGTGTCGGCGCGCGCAGGAAGCCGGTGTTCAGGGCGCGCAGCCAGTCATGGAGCTCGGATTCGGTGATGGGGCGGATGTCGAGGGTGCTCATCCGCCCCACGCTAGACACGGCGGCAAGCGATGTCGCCTCCTTTTCGACGGCCCTCGGAACACGGACCTCGGAACACGGCCCTCAGAGCACGGACCTCAGAACGCCGCCCGGATCTCCCCGACCTCCGCGCTGCCGCCCAGCAGCGGCGCCCGGCCGATCCGCGACACCACCGGGGCGTCGACGCCGAGCAGGCCCAGCGCGCGGGCCAGCACCGGGCCCAGTGCCCGGGTCGAGCCGTCGTCGATCTTGAAGGCCAGCGCCCGGCCGTCCGCCAGGGCCACCGCCTGGACCGCCTCGGCGCCCATCTTGGACAGCGTGCCCGGCACCTCCTTCATCAGCCAGGTGTCGGGCCGCCGGGTACCGGCCACGTACTCGGGATGGGCGCGCATCGCGTCCGCCACCCGGCGCTCGGCCGTGCCCTGCTCCGCCGTGACGAACGTACGGAACGCCCGCGCGAGACCCACCAGCGAGAGCGCCATCAGCGGCGCCCCGCAGCCGTCCGTGCCGACCGCTGCGACCGGTTCGCCCGCCGCCTCCTCGACGACCTGGTGGACCAGCTGCTGGAGCGGGTGCGCCGGGTCGAGGTAGGTGGCCGTGTCCCAGCCGTTGTGCAGGCACACCGCGAGCATCGCCGCGTGCTTGCCGGAACAGTTCATCGTGATCCGCTCCCGGACCTGCCCGGCGGCGAGATACGTCTCCGCCTCCACCGGGTCCAGCGGCAGATCGGGCGGGGTCTGCAGATCGTCGGGCGACAGCCCGTGCTCGGTGAGCATCTTGCGTACGAGATCGAGGTGGAAGCCCTCGCCCGAATGGCTGGCGGCGGCCAGCGCCAGCCGCTCCCCGGACAGCTCCAGACCGGCCCGCAGCACCGCAGCGGCCTGCATCGGCTTGTTGGAGGAGCGCGGGAAGACCGGCGCCGTCGGATCACCCAGCGACAGCTCCACGCTGCCGTCGGCGGCCAGGACGACCAGGGAGCCCCGGTGGTGGCCCTCGACGAAACCGGACCGGACGACCTCGGCCAGTACGGGCAGAAGGGGGGCCCGGCCGGATATGCCGGACGGGGACGACGGGGCTGCGCTGGAGGTCATGGTGGCCTTCCGGGGACGGGCGGGACCCGCCCCGGAAGGGTCGCTTCAGGCGAGCAGGTCGTCTACTTGTGCTTCCCCGTCACGGTACCTGCGGGCGATCTCCGCACTGCAATCGTCCGCGGTGCGCTGGAGCCGGTACCGGCGCCGGGAGACCTGCTGCTCGTAGCGGACCAGGCGTCCCATGGCGGTGTGCAGCTCTTCGTCCGTCCGGGCGTCGAGGTCGGAGAGTTCGACCTCGGCGAGCGTCTCCGCCGCCAGCTGCCGGTACTCGTCGGTGCGCGGCGTGCTGAGCGTGACGTGCCGTGCGGAGGAGCGGTGCAGCGACGGGGTGTCCGTGAGGATCTCCGAGAGCCGGTCCACCACCGGCGACTCGGGGTCGCGCCGCCGCGCCAGCTCGGCCCGCAGGATGTCGATCCGCCCCTGGACGAGCCGCCGCACATAGCTGAGATCGGCCTCGTCACGCTGGGAGTCCCGCCGCAGCCCGCGCAGCTCGGGCAACCGCAGAGCGCCCAGATCGGCCGGGGCCGCTCCCGCGGTCCCGTCCTCGGAGCCGTGTCCGGTCCGCTGCACGGGTGGGCGCATCGTGCTCGTACTCGTACCGGGCTTGCTGTCGACACCGGGGCGCGCGACCGGCACTGCGCCCGGGGACTGCCCGGTTCCATGCATGCTCATGCTTGTGTCCATCCCCTCGACCGGTGCGTCGGCACACCGCCTCTGTGCATGGTGCCACTCCGAGGGGCCCTGTGGAGTTGCTCTGTACCCGTTCAGCCCAAGATAGGTTGGTCTGTATGCGTGCAGTGGTACAGAGGGTGGACGGTGCGAGCGTCACGGTGGCCGACGCCGGGGGCGAGGGCGGCGGTCCGGCGGTCGTCGGCGAAATCGTGGGCGAGGGGCTGTGTGTGCTGGTGGGAGTCACCCACGGCGACACCGCGGAGAAGGCGGCCCAGCTCGCCCGCAAGCTCTGGTCGGTCCGCATCCTGGAGGGCGAGAAGTCCTGCTCCGATGTGAATGCACCGCTTCTGGTGATTTCGCAGTTCACTCTCTACGGGGACGCCCGGAAGGGCCGCCGGCCCACCTGGAACGCCGCGGCGCCCGGCGAGATCGCAGAGCCGCTGGTCGACGAGGTCGTGGCGCAGCTGCGGGCACTGGGCGCACAGGTGGAGACGGGCCGGTTCGGGGCGGACATGCGGGTCTCGCTCACCAACCACGGCCCGTTCACCGTCATCGTCGAGGTCTGAGCCGGCGGGTACGGGAAACGCCCCCTACGGTTCGACGACCGTCTCCTGGGCCGCCGCCGTGTCCCCGGCCAGCAGCTCCGCGTCGACCGCCACGTTCCGCTTCACCAGGGCCAGGGCGATCGGCCCCAGCTCGTGGTGGCGGGCGGAACTGGTGATGAAGCCGAGCTGACGGCCCTCCGCCCCGTCCGCGGCGAGCCGCACCGGGGTGCCGTGCCCGGGCAGCAGCACCTCGCTGCCGTCCAGGTGCAGGAAGACCAGCCGTCGGGGCGGCTTGCCGAGGTTCTGCACCCGGGCCACGGTCTCCTGGCCCCGGTAGCAGCCCTTCTGGAGGTGGACGGCGGTGCCGATCCAGCCCAGCTCGTGCGGGATGGTGCGGTGGTCGGTCTCGAAGCCGAGCCGCGGGCGGTGGCCCTCGACGCGCAGCGCCTCGTAGGCCAGCACCCCTGCGGCCGGGCCGTGCGCCGCCGCGTACGCCTCCAGGCTCTCGCGGGGCAGGAACAGATCGCGGCCGTACGACGTCTCGCGTACGGCGGCGCCCTCCGGCACCTCGGCGATCGAACCGGCCGGCAGGTACACGACCGCGAAGTCCTCGGTACGGTCGGCGACCTCGACCCGGTAGAAGAATTTCATCGACTCCAGATAGGCGATCAGCTCGCCCTGGGTGCCCGGCTCGACGTGCATCCACACGGTCTCGCCGTCGTCGACGAGATAGAGCGCGTGCTCGATGTGCCCGTTCGCCGTGAGGACGAGGGCCTCGGTGGCCTGGTTCGGGGCGAGTTCGCTGACGTGCTGGGTGATCAGGAGGTGCAGCCACGCCAGCCGGTCGCTCCCGGTGACGGCCACGACCCCGCGGTGCGAGAGGTCGACGAGACCGGAGCCGTCGGCGAGGGCGCGCTGCTCTCGGAACAGGTCGCCGTAGTGCGCGGCGACGCCTTCGTCGCGGCCCTCGGCGGGGACGGCGCCGGGCAGGGACAGCAGGGGGCTCTTCATGCGACCAGCGTACGACCCGGCCCGGGGCTACGGACCGGGCGCCGGCTCCTGAAGCGCATCGGCCGCTCCGGCCGCCTTCGCCGCGCAGTCCGCGCAGCGGCCGAAGATCGCGAAGTGCTTCATGTCCGTCTCGAAGCCGAACGTGCCGCGCAGCTTCTCGGTGAACTCGGCGACGACGTCGACATCGGCCTCGATGACGTTCGTACAGTCCCGGCAGACCAGATGGATGTGGTGGTGGCGGTCCGCCAGGTGGTACGTCGGAGCCCCGTGGCCCAGATGGGCGTGGCTGACCAGATCCAGCTCCTCCAGGAGCTCCAGGGTCCGGTACACGGTGGAGATGTTCACGCCGGACGCGGTCCGGCGCACCTCGGACAGGATCTCGTCGGGCGTCGCGTGTTCCAGCGTGTCCACGGCTTCGAGGACAAGCTGCCGCTGCGGCGTCAGCCGGTACCCACGCTGCCGAAGATCGGTCTTCCAGTCGGTGCTCACCACAGGCTCCAGTGTAGGTCCGGGTGAAGGCGTGGCCACGGCTGTCCGCCGGAACCCGCGTCGCAACAGGCCTTGTGGCTACTTGAAGAAGGCGATTCCGTCGTCCGGGAGGTCACCGAGGCTCTTCGCCATCGCCGCGACGTCCTCCGGGGTGACGACCTTCTTCAGGTGCGCCGACATGTACGGCCGCAGCTCGACCTCCGGCGTGGACTTCTCGCCCACCCACATGAGGTCGCTCTTCACATAGCCGTAGAGCCGCTTGCCGCCGTTGTACGGGCCGGAGGCCGCGGTCCGGGCCACCGCGTCGGTGACCAGGTCGATCTGCGGCTTCTGGTGGCCGAGCTCGCCGTACCAGATCTCGATGACGCCCTGGTCGCGGACCATGACGACCTCGACCTTGCGGTCCTTGTCGATGCGCCAGTACCCGGACTCGGACTCCAGCGGCCTGACCTTCTCGCCCTCGGCGTCGAGCACCCAGGAGTGCGAGGTGTACTCCAGGAAGTCCCGGCCGTCATGGCTGAAGGAGACCTCCTGGCCGAAGTTGCACTTCTCGGCACCGGGGAAGTCGGACACGCCCGCGCCCGCCCAGTTGCCCAGGAGGAAGGCCAGCGGGACGAGGTCCGGGTGAAGGTCGGACGGGATCTCGATCATGAGCGGCTCAGACGATCTGTGAGGCGGGAGGCGGGGACGCCGGGAACGGGAACGGGATTAGCGCTGACCCTGGTACAGCTTCTTCACGGTCAAGCCGGCGAAGGCGAGAACGCCGACACAGACCAGGACCAGCAGGGCGGAGAAGAATGCCTCAAGCACGGGAGCTCCTTGAACGAGCGGTATGGCGGCAGTACAGGGCCGGGCCCCAGCCTAATGGGTGGGGTCCCGGCCCGCCGGTTCGGGGCGTGCCGCGGGGCGGCTCAGCCCAGCAGCTGGTTCTGCAGGATCAGCGTCTGGTGGAAGGGGATGCGCGGCGTTCCCCCGCCCCCCTTGCGGGACTGGACGACCACGGCGACCGTGTCACCCGAGACCAGATAGCCCTGCCGCGCCTGGGCGGCGCCGAAGGGCTTCTGCTCGCTGAACACGTACGACGACGTGTTCACCACCTTTCCCCCGCCCGCCCACGACTCGTCGAGAGCCATCTCGGCCGCACCGGCCGGCGGGTCCCCGGCCGAGGATCCGATGAAGCGCTCGTCGCGGTACGCGTCGGCGTCGGCCGTCGAGCTGAACTGGAGCAGATAGACCCGGCTCGACGTGCCGTCCGGCATGGTCCACCCGCGCGCCGCGATGTGGCGCAGCGTCCCGTCGCGCAGGGTGTCGGTGATACCGGCGCGGGAGGACTTCTCGTACTCGGAGACGAACTGCCGCGTGCTCACCCAGCCACCCGTCAGCTTCTTGTCCGCCGTGGCTCCGGCCGGGGCCGGGAGCAGCAGCTTGCGCAGGTCGGCGTGGTGGACCTCGGCCGTGTTGCCGTCGTTGAAGGGGCGGGGCACGCCCACCGGCAGCGCGGGCAGGCTCAGCCGGGGGTACTCCCAGCGGCCGTCGCTCTCGGTCGCGAGCCCCGGCACATCGGTGCGCTCCATCGAGGTGATCTCGTACGCCGTACCGGCACCGACCCCGCCGAGCACCAGCAGGGCGACGGTCCACCGCGCCACGGCCCGCAGCACCCGGCGCGGCGGCCGGGGGGCGGCGGGCGGCGGGGGCGGCAGCAGCGGCATGGGCGGAAGCTGCTGCGGCGAGGGGAAGGCGGCCGGCGCGGGCTCGATGGCGGCCGGCGCGGGCGTCTGCTCGGTCATACGTACTCCCCCGGGGACGTGATGTGGTTGAGCTGGTCCTTCACCAGTTCCACCACGGCCGACTTGTCGAAGGGCTTCGTCCCGGACGCCGTGAAGGTGAACATCGCCTCGCCCTCGTACGCCACACAGAACATGCCGTCGACCTTCTGCTTGCTGTTCTTCGGGTTCAGGAAGCAGGTGGCGTTCTTCTTGTGGCCGCTGACCGCCGGCCCGTCGCGGAAGATGCCGACACTGTCGAAGAGGCCTGTCTGGAATCTGTAGGAGTCCCGGACGGCCTTCTTGTCCTTCATCCGCACCAACTGGGTTTCGACGACCAGGTCGTTGGCGTCCGAGGCGTACGTACGGATGCCGACCCCCTGCACATGCAGCTTGTCGATCCGCTTCTCGTACTCCCGGCGCTGCTTGCCCGACAGACCGCGGCCGGAGTCCTTCATCCGTGCGGTGGCCGCGCGTCCGCTGAGCTCGGCGTCGTTCCCGTACGTCCCGGAGTCCGGGCCGAGCCGGAAACCGGCGGGAACGGGCAGCAGCAGCTTGCTCATCCCGGTGGAGACCCGCCCCCGGCCGATGTCACCGGCCGGGTCCTTGCCCGGTCCGTGCGCGGGCTTCTGCCAGAGAGCCGTGCTGACCGTACGGTCAGCGCCGTCGACGGTCACCTTCGTGTACGCGGCTGCGCCGGCGACTGCGGCGAGCACCAGCACGACGGGGACCGTCGCGAGGATCACCCGGCGGGCCCTGCCCTTCCGGACGGGCGCGGGCTCGGGTGCGGGCTCGGCGGGGTGCAGCGACTCGGGCTCGGGTGCGGAGGGAGCCGGCAGGGTCACGTCGTCGCTCACAGGCGCTCCAGCTGTCGCTCGGCCATCGTCCGGATGTCCTTCTTGCTGATCGACGCGCTGTCGAAGATGTGGATGTCGACCATGACGTCGCCCCGGTGGAAGATCGCCCTGGCGTGGTACAGCGGCAGGTAGCCGGCTTCGCGTTCGGCCGGGAAGACGTAGTAGCGGCCCGTGCCGCTGCCCTTGAGCGCAGAGCCTTCGTTGCCCGCGCCGTTTTTGGAGTCGGGCATGTACGAGCGCTGGTCCTCCGCGTGTGCGGCCGCCGCGGCGCCCGAGTGGAACTGCACCAGATAGACCGCCGCCGTGCGGTAGTCACCCTTCTTCCATGCCTTGGCCGCGACCCGGCGGACGTCCGCGTCCAGAAGGTCGCTGAACATGTAGTCCTCGTTCTCGAATTCGAGTGCGTAGTCCTCCACCCCCAGCCACCCGTCCTTGTCGAACATGTCCAGGCTCTTGTCGTCCTGCCATCCGGCCGGCCGGGGAGCGACCAGCTTGCGCAGATCGCCGTCCGTGTGGACCCGGCGGTCCTGTGACGCCGGCAGCGGGTCCGGCGCCTGACCGGCGGGCAGCGCCTTCGCCGGGTACGCGAGATCCGGCTGCGAGAGCGCGGTCAGCGGCGTCGGGGCGCGCTCGGCCTGGACGCCGTAACCGACAGCGGTGCCACCGGCGATCCCGAGCAGCGCGGCGGCGGCGACGATCAGCGTCGTACGACCGCGCGGGCGCCGCTTCACCGGGACGGCCTGCGGACCGGGCGGCTCCTCGACAGAGGCTCCGGGAAACGGCGGTACGGGCGCGGGCGCCTCGGGAAACGGCGTCACGGGCGCGGGCGGCACTTCCGGAGCGCATACGTCCGGATCCGCCTGATCCGCCACCTCGACCTGTACGGGCGGCTCGGCCGGCCCGTCAGGAACAGTGTCTTTCGGGTTCAAAATGGGTCCCCCCACGAGACCTGAGGCGCAGATTCCGTTACCTGCACACACCACTGACCCGCCGGCCCCCAACGAGGTTGTGCGGCAGAGGATTACAGTTCGGCATATGCCGAAGAAGCTCGTGATCAAGGTGACCGCAGGTGCCGACTCCGCCGAGCGCTGTTCGCAGGCGTTCACCGTGGCGGCGGTCGCCGTCGCCAGCGGCGTGGAGGTCTCGCTCTGGCTGACCGGGGAGTCCGCCTGGTTCGCGCTGCCGGGACGCGCCGCCGAGTTCGAACTGCCGCATGCGGCGCCGCTGCCGGATCTGATCGAGTCGATTCAGGCGGGCGGACAGATCACTCTCTGCACCCAGTGCGCGGCCCGCCGCGACATCACCGAGCAGGACGTCCTGGAGGGCGTACGGATCGCGGGTGCGCAGGTCTTCGTCAGCGAGATCATGGCCGACGGCGTCCAGGCCCTCGTCTACTGACCCGGACCGAGCAGATCAAGCAGGTCCCTCACTGACGGCGCTTCTTCCTGCCGTCGAGCTCGTCCCACCACGCGTCGGACTCCGGATCGCCGGTGGGGCCTGTCGGGCCCGTGGGGCCCGTGGTTCCTGTGGGGCCGGCCTTGCCGGGCGGTCCGGGTGGCTTGGGCGGGGTCCCGGGCCTGGAGCCCGGGGCGGGCTCGTCCCACCAGCGGTCCTCGGGGCCCTTCCGGTTGGCGACCATCGCCGCGACGGGCGGGATGACCATCGCGACCACGCACATCGCGATGGCGGCGGGCATCGACCAGAGCCTCACAAAGGCCCAGGCCGAGACGAAGAGGACGAGGCATCCGCCCATCATCAGGAAGTAGGCGCGCCGGCGACGGCGGTACATGAATCCAGCGTAGGCCCGATCCGCCCGCCCGGCCGGTCCTGGACCCTGCCGGGTTTCCGCCCGGACGGCACGAAGGGCCGTACCCCGTTCACAGGAAGCGTCCAACCCCCTGGGGTACGGCCCTTCGGCCGGTCATCGGCAGAGCCGTGACAGCTGCCGTCAGACGGCGATGGCCACCTCGGAGAGGCCGCCCGTCTGCGCCACGACCGTGCGGTCGGCGCTGCCGCCCGGGACCAGGGCGCGCAGCGTCCAGGTGCCCTCGGCCGCGTAGAAGCGGAACTGTCCGGTCGCCGAGGTCGGGACCTCGGCGGTGAACTCGCCGGTCGAGTCCAGCAGGCGGACGTAGCCGGTGACGGGCTCGCCGTCGCGGGTCACGCTGCCCTGGATGGTGGTCTCACCGGGCTTGATCGTCGAAGCGTCGGGGCCGCCGGCCTTTGCTCCACACATGGTGTTCTGTCCTTCTGGTCGGAGGTCGTACTGGTCCAGGTGGTACGGATTACTTGTTGGCGCCGAGCTCGATCGGCACGCCCACGAGGGAGCCGTACTCGGTCCACGAGCCGTCGTAGTTCTTGACGTTCTCCTGGCCGAGCAGCTGGTGCAGCACGAACCAGGTGAGCGCGGAGCGCTCACCGATGCGGCAGTAGGCGATGGTGTCCTTCGACAGGTCGACCTGCTCGTCCTCGTAGAGGGCCTTGAGCTGCTCGTCCGACTTGAAGGTGCCGTCGTCGTTGGCGTTCTTCGACCACGGGATGTTGCGGGCGCTCGGCACGTGGCCGGGGCGCTGCGACTGCTCCTGCGGGAGGTGGGCCGGGGCGAGCAGCTTGCCGCTGAACTCGTCGGGCGACCGCACGTCGACCAGGTTCTGGCTGCCGATGGCCTTCACGACGTCGTCGCGGTAGGCGCGGATCGACTCGTCCTGCGGCTGGGCCTTGTACTGGGCGGCCGGGCGGGACGGGATCTGGTCGCCGTCGACCAGGTCGCGGGAGTCGAGCTCCCACTTCTTGCGGCCGCCGTCGAGCAGGCGGACGTCCTGGTGGCCGTAGAGCTTGAAGTACCAGAACGCGTAGGACGCGAACCAGTTGTTGTTGCCGCCGTAGAGGACGACCGTGGTGTCGTTGCCGATGCCCTTGCCGGACAGCAGCTCCTCGAAACCGGCCTGGTCGATGAAGTCACGGCGGACCGGGTCCTGGAGGTCCTTGGTCCAGTCGATCCGGATCGCGTTCTTGATGTGGTTCTTCTCGTACGCGGAGGTGTCCTCGTCGACCTCGACGATGGCGACCTTCGGGTCGTCGATGTGGGCCTCGACCCAGTCAGCGTCTACCAGGACGTCACTGCGGCTCATTCTGTTCTCCTCCGGGGCAGTCTGCGGCGAGATGGTGCGAGATGGCGCGTGATGCGGATGTGCCGGGCGCGGGTTCGGCGCGTGCACAAGGGGCATCGGGATGGCCCCGACGAAACGGTCGGAGGGCCGGGAATGCGGGAAATCGACGTATCCCGCTCAGACAGTGCGACAGAGCATGGCGGCGACGCGGCACAGGTCCACTGCCCGCCGCTTCGTGAGATCCGCCTGTCCCCGCTGTCGGAGACCGCTAATAGAGCACTGCATGGGACCGATCGTAGGGACGTACGGGCAGACATGTCACCGTTGTGTCGCATATTGAGACACGATCGTCCGGAGTGTGAGATGCGAGAGGAGGTGCGAGCGCTGCGGGGCCGCCGCCGGGGGCGCGGGGCCGGTCGAGCATCTGCGGAACGGACTCCGCCGTCTCAATATGTGGGTGGCCCGAGCTCATACGGACGGGCGGGCGGGCGGCCATGGCGCCGCACCACGCTGCCTACCCGCCGCGGGGGGCTATCCGGCGAGGCGTACGTCCGTGCCCGTCACGGAGATCTCCAGTCCTGCGGCGGTCGGCTGGATCTTCTCCAGCTTCAGACCGTTCGGCAGCTTGCCGACCTCGCGCTCGAAGTCGGTCTTCTCGCGTACGAGCCCTTCGAGGCCGGGGATTCCCTCACCCGGCACCTTGTCCGCGTGCACGCGGACGGTGTGGCCGTCGACCAGGGTGACGGTGGACAGCACGCTGCGCGACATCGTCCGGCCGAGGATGTTGACCGCGCCGGTCACCTTCACCTTGCCGTTGCCGCCGTACTCGACGGCGACGCCGTCGGAGGCGGCCTTGGTCAGGTCCTCGTACGAGATGACGGCCGTACCGCTGGCACGGGTGGCCGTGGCGCCGGAGAAGCCGTCGGTCAGGCGCACCTGGCGCAGTTCCGCGTCCATCCTGCTGATCCGCAGTGCGTGGCCGCCTGCGGTCGCCTCGATTCCGGTGACCTTCACGTCGACCTCGTCGAGCTCGGATCCGGCGACCTGCGTCAGGAACGGAAAGCCCTTGATGGAGACCTCCGTCGACCCGGTCCGCGCCCCGGAGACCACCACCCGGTCCGCCGCTTCCGACTCGGCGAAATACACCGCCGCACGGTCCACGGCGATGAACACACCGGCCAGAACCACCACGACGATCAGCAGTATTCGCAGTGCACGCATGCCTGTCCTCCCCCGCGCCACGTCCATCCGGACCTCTGGCGTCCGTGAGCCTACTGCGGCCGCACGTCACGCCCCGGGTGATCGACGAGCGGAAGCCCCCCAACGGTTCCCCGTGGAGGGCTTCGGCATGCCGGGTGGCGCGATCCGGATTACGCGAGCGCACGCCCGATCAGATAGACGGCCGGGGCGGCCGCGGTGAGCGGCAGGGCCACTCCCGCCGTCATGTGCACGAAGCGTGACGGGTAGTCATAGCTCGCCACCCGCAGCCCGATCAGCGCGCAGACACCGGCCGCGAGGCCGAGCAGCGCGCCCTTGGCCCCCAGGTCGGTGACGGCGCCCGCCACCGCTCCGGCACCCGCGGCGACGACGAGCGCCGCCACGACCGAGGCCGGTCCGGGCAGCGGCAGCGCCCGGACGAGCACGGCGGCGGCGACGGCCACTCCGCCGACCGTCACGGCGTCCGGGACGGCCGCGAGGTGCCCGGCGGCGAGCACCGTGAGCGCTGCCGACGCGACCGTGGCCATCAGCCCCTGCATGCGCTCGTCGGCACCGGCCCGGCTGCGCAGTTGGAGCACGACGGTGAGCAGCACCCAGACACCGAGGGTGCCCAGGATCGCGGCCGGACCGTTCTCCCGGCCGGCCGCGAGCAGCGCCACATCGGCGACGAGACCTCCGGCGAAGGCGAGCGCGATGCCCTGGCGGGCCGGCCACATGCCGTTGAGCCGGAACCACCCGGCCGCGGTCACCGCCTGGAGCAGCACCAGCGGGACGACCAGGGCGTACGGCCCGACGGCCGCGCCGAGCGCGAGCAGCAGCCCGAGCCCCGCGGTGATCGCGGCCGGCTGCATCCCGGGCGCGATGATCGGCGACCGGCCCTCGGCGCGGGCGCGCTGGGCGTCGGTGATGCGGCTATTGCCCAGCGTGGTCGGCGCGCTGTAGCCGTCCTCGCCCTGCGCGGGGGCGGCGACGGGGGTGACCGGGGCGGGAGCGCTCGGGGCCTCGGGGGGCAGCGGGTACGAGCCGGACGCACCCAGCGGCGCCAGGTACGCGGTGTCTTCGGCGGCGGCCTGCACGGGGGGTGCGGGCTGGGCGGGGGGCGTGGACTGCGCAGGCTGGATGGTCGGCTGGTACTGGGTGTCCCAGGTCTGGCCCTCCCAGGTCTGGGCGACCCCCTGGTCACCGGCGGGCCAGCCGGCTCCGGGCTCGGGCTGAGGGGCCTGCGGGTACGGGGTGGCGGCCTGCTGGGGCGGGTGCGGGTCGTACGCGGCCTGCTGCGACCCGTAGGAGGCCGCATCGCCCCCGTAGGGCGCCTGCTGCCCGTAGGAGGGGTCCGCGTATCCCCGGTCCGCGTATCCCTGCCCGGGGTACGCCTGACCGCCGTACGACGGATCCCCGTACGGCTGCTGCTGTCCGTACGACTGCGGCTGGGGCTCCTGCCCGTACGCCTGCTGCTGCGGCTCCTGACCGTACGGATACTGCGGCTGTGGCTGCTGCGGGTACGGCTGCTGCTGATCGCTGCTGCTCATGTTCTGCGGTTCACCCTCCTGCGAACGGCGGGAGCACCTCGACCGTGCCGCCCTCGGCAAGGCGTACGGTCTCATGGCTCCGGGTCCCGACGGGGTCACCGTCGATGAGGAACGAACACCTTTGCAGTACGCGGCTCAGCTCACCGGGGTGCCGTTCGCGCACTCCGTCGAGCGCCTCTTTGAGCGTCGCAGCGGTGTACGGCTCCTCAGCGGTTCCGGCCGCGGCCTTGGCGGCTGCCCAGTAGCGGATCGTTCCCGCAGGCATGGCGGCGCTCCTCTCGTCTCGCGTCAGCTCACGCATCGGCTGTCCATCATGGTTCACCGGGTCATCGCCCAGTCCGCGATGCGGGTGAGCAAGGTCTCGTCCGCCGCGTTCTCCGCGTGGCCCATGCCGGGCTCCAGCCACAGGTCGGCGGCGCCGCCCGCCGCGTCGGCGAGCATCCGCGGGTGGTCGAGCGGGAAGTACGGGTCCTGGTCGCCGTGGACGATCAGCAGCGGGGCGGGGGTGATCAGCCGGGCGGCCTCGACCGGGGAGAGCGGGACCGGGTCCCAGTCGTTGCGGTCGATCCGGGTGCGGAAGCCGTACCGCCCGACCAGCCGGCCGGTGGGGCGGGTGACCATCCAGTGCAGGCGCCGCATCGGGGCCGTCCCCCGGTAGTACCAGCGCGCCGGAGCGCTCACGGACACCACCGCATCGGCGTGCGCCTCCCCGTGCGCTTCCGTGCGCCCCTCGGCCTCCCCCTCCGCACCGGGGGCCGTATACAGCGCCCCGTGCCGGAGCACCACGGAACCGCCCATCGAGAACCCGGCCGTAACAACCCGCGTGTGCCCGAGCGACCGCGCCCAGGCCACCGCCGCGGCCAGATCCAGCACCTCGCGGTCCCCCACCGTGGACCGTCCGCCGGAGCGCCCGTGCCCCCGGAACGAGAACGTGACCACCGCCGCACGCTGCGCGAACACCTCCACGGCCCGCCGCACCGCAGGGCGGTCCGCCGAACCGGTGAATCCGTGCGCGACGACGATCGCCGTACCGGCGGCGCCGCCCTCCGCACCGGCGGCGCCATCTCCCGTACACGGGTCGTACACCGCCTCGATCAGGACCCCGTCATCGGCCCGCAACGCGGCCCGCAACGGACCGCGCGTGATCAAGGGAACAGAGGAACTCCGAAATCGCCCCTCGGACACAGAACTCATGTGGGCTATTCTGCTGGGAAGAGGATCCGGGCAACGCAGCCCCCGGGTCCTTTTGTGCTTTCCGCGCGTTGTTACGACGACGTTTCGACAAGCTCAGCGGTCCTGGACGCGGGCCGCACTCGTAAAACCCGTATGACGAAACGTCGTACGGGCAAGAACGAATAAGCGTACGAAGCAGTGCCGCATACTCCCCCGGGTCCGACCCGGGAGTGCCCCTCTCGCAGGGAACGAGGAGGACCGACGTAATGGGCGAGCCAACCGTGCACGATCATCGACCGACGACCCAGGCAGGTGGGCGGCGATGAGTTCACTGCTGCTCCTGACGAATGCCCTCCAACCGTCGACGGAGGTGCTTCCCGCCCTCGGCCTCCTGCTGCACAGCGTGCGGGTGGCTCCCGCCGAAGGACCCGCTCTCGTCGACACCCCCGGTGCCGACGTCATCCTCATCGACGGACGACGCGACCTGCCACAGGTCCGCTCGCTCTGTCAGCTGCTGCGGTCCACCGGACCCGGCTGTCCACTGATCCTCGTCGTCACGGAGGGCGGCCTCGCGGCCGTCACCGCGGACTGGGGCATCGACGACGTGCTGCTGGACACGGCGGGCCCCGCCGAGGTCGAGGCACGCCTGCGGCTGGCCACCGGCCGGCAGCAGATCACCGCCGACGACTCCCCGATGGAGATCCGCAACGGTGATCTCTCGGTGGACGAGGCGACGTACAGCGCGAAGCTCAAGGGCCGGGTCCTGGACCTGACCTTCAAGGAATTCGAACTGCTCAAGTATCTGGCGCAGCACCCGGGCCGGGTCTTCACCCGTGCCCAGCTGCTCCAGGAGGTCTGGGGCTACGACTACTTCGGCGGCACGCGGACGGTCGACGTCCACGTACGGCGGCTGCGCGCCAAGCTCGGCCCCGAGCACGAGTCGCTCATCGGCACCGTGCGCAACGTGGGCTACCGCTTCGTCGCACCGGAGAAGGTGGAGCGGGCCGCAGCCGAGGAGGCCAAGACCGCCGCCGCGAAGGCGGCTGCCGAAACCCTCACCCGTTCGGAGCAGCCGGAGGTAGCGGAGGTCACGGAAGAAGCCCCGGTCCAGCCTGCCAAGAGGTAGGTCCATCCGCGTAGACTGCCGCGCGTGGCCAAGGTGACGCGGGACGATGTGGCGAGACTGGCGGGGACGTCGACCGCAGTGGTCAGTTACGTCATCAACAACGGACCCCGGCCGGTCGCCCCGGCCACGCGCGAGCGGGTGCTCGCCGCGATCAAGGAGCTGGGCTACCGGCCCGACCGGGTCGCCCAGGCGATGGCCTCGCGGCGGACCGACCTCATAGGAATGATCGTGCCGGACGCGCGGCAGCCGTTCTTCGCGGAGATGGCGCACGCGGTCGAACAGGCCGCCGCCGAGCGCGGGAAAATGGTGCTCGTCGGCAACTCCGACTACCGCGACGAGCGCGAGGTCCACTATCTGCGGGCCTTCCTCGGCATGCGGGTCTCCGGCCTGATCCTGGTCAGCCAGGGCCCCAGCGAGCGTGCGGCGGCGGAGATAGAGGCGTGGGACGCCCGGGTCGTGCTGCTGCACGAGCGGCCCGAGGCGATCGACGACGTCGCCGTCGTCACGGACGACGTCGGCGGCGCCCAGCTCGCCACCCGCCACCTGCTGGAGCACGGCAACGAGTACGTCGCGTGCCTCGGCGGCATGGAGTCGACCCCGGCGGTCGGCGACCCGGTCGCCGACCACGTCGAGGGCTGGCGCCGGGCGATGCACGAGTCGGGCCGTTCGACGGAGGGCCGGCTCTTCCAGGCTCCGTACAACCGTTACGACGCCTACCAGGTGGCGCTGGGGATCCTCTCGGGCCCCGACCGCCCGCCGGCGATCTTCTGCACGACGGACGACCAGGCCATCGGGGTGCTGCGGGCCGCGCGCGAGCTGCGGATCGATGTGCCGGGCGAGCTCGCGGTGGCGGGCTTCGACGACGTGAAGGAAGCCGGTCTGACCGATCCCCCGCTGACGACGGTCTTCTCGGACCGCCCGGCGATGGCGCGAGCGGCCGTGGATCTGGTGCTCGACGACTCGCTGCGGGTGTCGGGCTCGCGACGGGAGCGGCTGAAGCAGTTCCCCTCGGCGCTGGTGGTCCGGCGCTCGTGCGGCTGCGGGGAGCCGCCGGCCGCGCAGCGCGGCTGAGAGCCTGCCGTCGGGCACGGCCGGAAGCGCTGAGAAGGGCCGGGAGCGCGCAGCGAGCCCTTCAGCCCCAGGTCCTGGTGTTCCTGTCGTCGCCCGCGGCCGGGCCCGCGGCACGGAAAGTGCGCCGGTACGCGGACGGGGCGACCCCCGCCTCCGCCGCCAGGTGCCGCCGCAGCGACGTGGCGGTGGCGAAGCCGACCTCGTGGGCGACCCGTTCCACCGGCAGGTCGGTGGACTCCAGCAGGTGCCGTGCCCTCCGCAGCCGTTGCTGGGTCAGCCAGCGGCCGGGGCTCAGACCGGTCTCCTCCTGAAAGCGCCGGGCAAAGGTGCGGGTGCTCATCGCCGCCTGCGTAGCCAGTTCACCCAGCGACAGTGGCAGTTCGAGCCGCTGCAGCGCCCAGTCACGGGTCGGCCCGGTGCCGGTTCCGCTCGTCGGCGGCAGTGGCCGCTCGATGTACTGCGCCTGCCCGCCGTCCCGGTACGGCGGCACGACGCAGCAGCGGGCGACATGGTTGGCCACCTCGCTGCCGTGGTCCTGGCGCACCAGGTGCAGGCAGACATCGACACCGCTCGCCGCCCCCGCTGAGGTCAGCACGTCACCGTGGTCGACGAAGAGCACCCCGGCGTCGACCTCGACCCGGGGGAAGAGCTCCTGGAAGTAGTCGGTGAGCGCCCAGTGGGTGGTGGCCCGGCGCCCGTCGAGGAGACCGGCGGCGGCCAGCAGGAAGGCGCCGGTGCAGATGGACACCAGACGAGTGCCGGGGCGGACGCGGGAGAGGGCGGCGAGAGCCTTCGGGTCCGGGGCCGCAGCCGCGTCCGGCGAGATCGCGTACGGCGGGATGACCACGGTGTCCGCGTCGTCCAGCACCTCGGGACCGTGCCCAGGGGTGACGGTCAGGTCCGAGTCGGTACGCACGGACTGCCCGTCCACGCTCGCGGACACCACCTCGTAGCGGCCATCGGCGGAACCCAGGACCCGGTGCGGGATGCCGAGTTCGAAGGGGTAGACGCCGTCGAGGGCAAGAACGACAACCTTGTGGGCGCCGGACCGCAGGACCGGACGCAGTCGGCTGCCCCCTTCGGCCGCGCGGTCGGCGTGGTCGGTGTGGTCGCCGTTTTCTGCGTGGTCACGAGGCATGGCAGGAATGTATCGGAGGCTGACCTTCTTGCCATCGTCCGGGCCGGACCGTACGGGCCAGGATCGAGGCATGACTTCGACGGACACTCCTCAGAACCTCGTATCCCCGGACGCCGCGGCCGCCCCGGACTCCGCGAACCCCGCTGCTCCCGAGGGCGCCCCGGTGATGCTCGCCCTGCACCAGACGGCCCTCGGCGGTCCCGAAGTCCTGCGGCTGACCGAGCTTCCGCGGCCCGCGCCCGGCCCCGGGGAGATCCTCGTCGCCGTGCACGCGGCCGGCCTCAACCCCACGGACTTCAAGCACCGCGCCCTGAGTGTCTTCCTGCCGCCCCCGCCGCTGACCCTCGGCTGGGACGTCTCCGGCACCGTGGTGGAGACCGGCTTCGGCGTCACGCTGTTCCAGCCCGGTGACGAGGTGTTCGGCATGCTGCCCTACCCGTACGGGGCCGGCTCCCACGCCGAGTACGTGACCGGCCCCACCCGCGCCTTCGCCGCCAAGCCCGCCGGGATCGACCACGTCCAGGCGGCCGCTCTGCCGCTGGCCGCGCTCACCGCCTGGCAGGCCCTCGTCGAGACCGCGGGCCTCCGGGCCGGGCAGCGGGTGCTGATCCACGCCGCGGCCGGCGGTGTCGGCCATCTCGCCGTACAGATCGCCAAGGAACACGGTGCTCACGTCACCGGGACGGCGAGTGCACCCAAGCACGACTTCCTGCGCGAACTCGGCGCGGATGCCTGCATCGACTACCGCTCCGAGGACTTCACCGACACGGAGGAGCTCTACGACGTCGTCCTCGACACCCTCGGCGGGGAGACCGCCACCCGTTCCGTGGGCGTACTCCGCCCCGGCGGCGTTCTCGTCTCCCTGCTGCCGGGCGACAAGGACACCCGGGCCGCAGCGGAGAAGGCGCAGGTCCGCGCTGTCGTCCTGCTCGTCGAGCACGACCACGCCGGAATGCGCGCCGTCGCCGAACTCGTCGACCGGGGCAGGCTCCGCGCCCACGTCTCCGGCACCTTCCCGCTCGCCGAAGGAGCCCGGGCCCACGTCCAGGGGGAGACGGGCCGCACCACGGGCAAGCTGGTCATCACCGTGCGCTGAGGCGCAGCGGGGCCTCGGCGGAGGATCCTTGTGCGGGGCCTTCGCCGAGGATCCTTATATCGGGCATACGAGGTTCTGCCGGGCTTCTCAGCGGGGACTCAGGGTCCTCTCATGTTCGCTGGACACTCTCGTAGACATGACAGAGAGCCAGCGCCCGAGCGGCGAGTACCCGATGTACCCCTCGTACGGCAACGGCGACGCGGCCTACCCGCCGCCGCCGTCATACCAGCCGGTCCCGCCCGTCCAGCCCGTCCAGCCGGTCGCCATGGGCCCCGGCACCACCGTGTGGCCCGCCCCCGGCACGGCCGATGCGTACACCGGCGGCGGTGCGGGCCACGGCGGTGACGGCGGGTACGGGCTGCCGCAGCCTGCGCCCGGACCGTCCGCCCCCCGTCGCCGGGTCCGCCGGCCGGTCGCGCTCCTCGCGGCGGTGGCCATCGCGGCCGCGGTCGTCGGCGGCGGCACCGCCACCGTGATCGCGCAGCTCACCGACAACGGCACCGACGGCACGGCCGGCAGCGTCATCCCCGGCACCACCGTCTCGCAGAGCAGCAAGGGCACCGTCTCCGGCGTGGCCGCCGCCCTCTCACCGACGATCGTCGAGATCGGCGCGACCTCGACCGCCGGCCAGTCCACCGGATCCGGCGTGGTCATCACGTCGGACGGCGAGATCGTCACCAACAACCACGTCGTCGCAGGCGCCTCGTCCATCAAGGTCACCCTCAGCACCGGCAAGACGTACACCGCCGAGGTCGTCGGCACCGATCCCGACAAGGACCTCGCGCTGATCAAGCTCCAGGGCGCGAGCGGCCTGAAGACGGCCACGCTCGGCGACTCCTCCAAGGTCGCCGTCGGCGACCAGGTCGTCGCGATCGGTTCGCCCGAGGGCCTCACCGGCACGGTCACCAGCGGCATCGTGTCCGCGCTCGACCGCGATGTCACGGTCGCCAAGGACGACGACAGCAGCCAGGGCCAGAGCCAGGAGCAGCAGCAGGGCGGCGGACAGCAGTGGCCGTTCGAGTTCGGCGGACAGCAGTTCAACGGCGAAACCGGCGACTCCACCACCACGTACAAGGCCATCCAGACCGACGCCTCGCTCAACCCGGGGAACTCCGGTGGCGCGCTGATCAACATGGACGGCGAGATCATCGGCATCAACTCCGCGATGTACGCGGCCAGTTCGTCCAGCAGCTCCCAGAGCTCCGGCGCGGGAAGCGTCGGCCTCGGCTTCGCCATCCCGGTGAACACCCTCAAGGCCGACCTCGACACCCTGCGGTCCGGCAACAGCTCCTGAGGAGACAGCCATGCACCACCCGACCGACACCCCCACCGGCCCCGCCGACCTGGCCCTGCCGCTCGCGCTCCTCACGGTGCTCGCCGAGCGGACACCCACCTCGGGAACCAGTGACGAGCAGCCCCGCGCCGCGGAGCTCCGCACCGCCACCGGCAACCGCAGACGCCGTGCCGCGCGACGCCGCGCCACGGCCGTGCGAGGCTGAGAGGCCGGGCCGGGGGCGCAGCGCCCCCGCCCCGTACGGAACGAGAAGAGGACGAAGCAGCGATGAGCCCCGCCGAAGACGATCCGCAACGCATCCTGATCGTCGACGACGAGCCCGCCGTGCGCGAGGCCCTGCAGCGCAGCCTCGCGTTCGAGGGGTACGGCACCGAGGTCGCCGTCGACGGTCTCGACGCCCTCACCAAGGCGGAGTCGTACGATCCCGACCTCATCGTCCTCGACATCCAGATGCCGCGGATGGACGGGCTGACCGCCGCCCGCCGCATCCGTGCCACGGGCACCACCACCCCCATCCTGATGCTCACCGCCCGCGACACCGTCGGCGACCGCGTCACCGGACTCGACGCGGGCGCCGACGACTACCTGGTCAAGCCCTTCGAACTGGACGAACTCTTCGCCCGCATCCGGGCCCTGCTGCGCCGCAGCTCGTACGCGGCCACAGCGGGCGGCCCCCTGCCCGACGACAACGTGCTGGCCTTCGCCGACCTGCGCATGGACCTCGCGACCCGCGAGGTCATGCGCGGCACCCGGCACGTGGAGCTGACCCGTACCGAGTTCACCCTGCTGGAGATGTTCCTGGCGCACCCGCGCCAGGTGCTGACCCGCGAACAGATCCTCAAGGCGGTGTGGGGCTTCGACTTCGAGCCGAGCTCCAACTCCCTGGACGTGTACGTGATGTACCTGCGACGCAAGACCGAGGCGGGCGGCGAACCCCGCCTGGTCCACACGGTGCGGGGTGTGGGGTACGCACTGCGGGCGGGGGGTGGGGACGGATGACGGGGGCCCTGCACCGCATCCGCGCCCTGCCGCTGCGCTCCCGGCTGGCGCTGCTGGTCGCGACGGCGGTGGCGGTCGCGGTGGCGGCGGTGGCGGGCGCCTGCTGGTTCGTGACGAAGGCGCAGCTGGAGCACCAGCGGGACGAGACCTTGCGCAACACCACGGTCGACGTGGACTACCTGAACAAGCTGTACGCGTACTGCAAGAGGGCCACCACACTTCCGCCGAGCAGCGACTCCGGCCTCACCGTCCAGCTCATCGACGCCCAGGGCGAGGTCTGCATCAACCCTGATTCGGAAGAGATCACGGTGGGCGCGGTGGACCTCGCTGTGGTCAACCACGAGGCGCGCAGCGTTCTGCACTCGGCGGACAACAAGGACGGCGTGAAGATGCGCGTCTACACCTACCCGGTGAAGGCGGTCCAGCCGGGCACCGGGCTGCCGCCCACGGACCTGGCCGTCTCCGTCGCCCGCCCCGCGAGCGAGGTGGACAAGCCCCTCTCCACCCTCGCCTGGGTCCTCCTCATCGTCTCCGGCATCGGCGTCATCGGCGCCGGCGCCGCCGGACTCTGGGTCGCCCGCTCCGGCCTGCGCCCCGTCGACGAGCTCA
Source organism: Streptomyces sp. NBC_00464 (assembly GCF_036013915.1). NCBI lineage: Bacteria > Bacillati > Actinomycetota > Actinomycetes > Kitasatosporales > Streptomycetaceae > Streptomyces > Streptomyces sp. NBC_00464. The sequence goes on from NZ_CP107899.1 coordinate 3,368,741, forward strand.
CCGAGGCCGTCGAGCACGTCGCCCGTACCGAGGACCTGACGGTCCGCATCCCGGTCGAGGGCGAGGACGAGATCGCGCGCCTCTCCCGCTCGTTCAACTCGATGACCGCGTCCCTCGCCACCTCCCGCGACCGCCAGGCCCAGCTCATCGCCGACGCCGGCCACGAACTGCGCACCCCTCTCACCTCGCTCCGCACCAACGTCGAACTCCTCGCCCGCAGCGACGAGACCGGCCGGGCCATCCCGCCGGACGACCGCAGGGCGCTGATGACGTCGGTGAAGGCGCAGATGACGGAGCTGGCCTCACTCATCGGCGACCTCCAAGAACTCGCCCGCCCCGACGCGGCGGACCCCGGCCCGCTCCAGGTGGTGGCCCTGCACGACATCACCCGCACCGCCCTGGAACGCGCCCGCCTGCGCGGCCCCGAGCTGACCATCACGGCGGAGCTGGCCCCCTGGTACGTACGGGCCGAACCGGCCGCCCTGGAGCGGGCGGTCGTCAACGTCCTGGACAACGCGGTGAAGTTCAGCCCGTCCGGCGGCACGATCGACGTGGTCCTGCACCGGGGCGAGCTGACGGTCCGCGACCGCGGCCCCGGCATCCCCGCCGACGAACTCCCCCACGTCTTCGAACGCTTCTGGCGCTCCCCGTCGGCCCGCCAGCTCCCCGGCTCCGGCCTGGGCCTGTCGATCGTGGCGCGTACGGTCCAGCAGGCCGGCGGCACGATCGAGCTACGCCCGGCCCCGGGCGGCGGCACGGAAGCGGCCATCCGCCTGCCGGGGGCGCCGCAGCCGCCGCCGGAAGCCCCGCAGGGGCAGTAAGGCCCTACGCCCCCTCCAACCGCCCCGCCAGCGCCCGCAGCCCCGCCGCGATCTCGCGGGCATCGGGGGCCCCCTCCGGATCGGTCAGCCACTGGATCATCACGCCGCTCATCAGCGCGAGCTGCACGGACCCGAGCCCCCGCACATCCGCCTCGGCCACCTCCGCCTCCGGCACCCCGGTCAGCTGCGCCGCGACCCCCCGGCGCCCCTCGCGCTGACCGGCGGCGAGCAGGGCCAGCAGCTCCGGGGAGCTCTGGGCATGCACGAAGGCCTCGACCGAGGCGGTCCAGAGCCAGCGGTCGGCGCGGTACGAGGCGATCTCCCGCGTCCACATGTCCGCGTACCGCTCCGCGGCCGAACCGCCACCCTCCCCCGCATCCGCCCCGAACGCCTGGCCCCACTCGTCGATGGCCGCGAACAGGGCCTGGTTGAGCAGGGCCTCGCGGGAGCCGAAGTGGTAGCCGATCGCCGCCATCGAGACCCCGGAGGCGGTGGCGATGTCGCGCACGGTGGTACGGAGATAGCCCTTCTCCTCCAGGCAGCGCCTCGCCCCGGCCAGCAGATCCTCGCGGTTTCCCATGCCCGGGATCGTACGGCTCCAGCACTTGGGCAAGCGATCTATACAAACGTATTGCGCGCGTGATCTATACATGCGTACAGTCACTGCCATGACTCAGCACAGCGCATCCCGACGTGAACTGACCATCGACGGCCGCCGCCTCTCCTACCTGGACCACGGCCCCTCCACCGGCCGCCCGCTCCTCGCCCTGCACGGCCACCTCTCCGAGGGCGCGTCCTTCGACGACCTGGCCGTCGAGCTCGGCCCCGAGTGGCGGGTCATCGCCCCCGACCAGCGCGGCCACGGCGACTCCGACCGGGCGGACGACTACAGCCGCGAGGGCTACGTCTCGGATCTGGCCGCCCTGCTCGACCACCTGGACCCGGGCCCGGTCGTCGCCCTCGGGCACTCGCTCGGCGGCATCAACGCCCTGCACCTCGCGGCCACCCGGCCGGGCACGGTCACCGCGCTCGTCAACACCGACGCCCCGGTCGACCTGCCGCACCAGGACCCCGGCCCGCTGGCGTTCCTCGCCGGCTTCCCTTACACCGCACCCACCCGGGAGGAACTGATCGCCGCCTGCGGACCGTTGGGCCCGATGGTGGGGCCCCTGCTACGGCCACTGCCGGGCGGCGGCGGCTGGCGGCTGCCGTTCCACCCGCAGGACACGCTCGACTCCGAGAGTCAGGTGCACGGCGACCACTGGGCGCAGTGGCTCGCCAGCGACTGCCCCGCGCTGGTGATCAACGGCCGCACCAGCCAGGCACTCCCCGCCGAGCAGGCCGCCGCGATGGCGTCACTGCGCCCCCGCACCTCGCTCGTCACACTGGAGACGGATCACTTCGTGCAGCTCCAGGACCCGAAGGGATTCGCGCGGGCGGTGGCGGAGTTCCTCGCAACCGTGTGACAGCGGACCGTGAACAACCGGCCCCGCCCGCAAAGTTGCCGGTGATCACGTCACGTACACCGCCTCGCGAAAGGGCCCGATCCGCTCAGGCCGCCCCTCTCGGATCACCGACCGGCATACGGGGCGCCACCTCCCGCACGGCCGGAAGCAGACAGCGTGAAATCCGGGCCATCCGCACACCGGGCCTTCAGATCCCGGGAAGCGAGCGTGCTCTGATGCGCGCCAACCGCCCGCAGCACGTGCTCGTCCTGCGCGGTGAGGTGCTTGAGACGGTCCCGGACCGCCACCCCGGACGGGCCCGGGGCCACGAACGACGCAGCCAACTCACGCACACCACTCACCGCCACACCTCCGCCCCAAAACCGCCGAGCAACCCGCCACCTATACAACGAACTGCCACCGCCAAGGTCACCCATTCGGCCCTGAACGTCTGTTCCCACCCTCACCCACGGCACCACCCGACTCACTCACAGGCACCACCACTCACTCATACACACTTCGAAGGCAACAGCCCACAACCCCCAGTTTCTGCATTTCTATCTGGAGGACGGGAAGCCGCAGATGGATGGGACTGTCTACGCGGACGGCGGCGACCGCTATCCCTACGAATGTCACTACAAACGCACTTCTACCGACCCCGAGGCCCAGGGCGCTTCGTCCGGATCACGCTGACCGGATGACGCCGGCGCCGATCGACCATCGCATCCTCATGAGGTCGAAAGCGGAAGCGCAGCGGATCGGCACCCGGACCACCTTCTCCGACCATCTTGATCCCGCTCCGGGAATGGGGCGCTTCTGACGCGTTCGGGTGAGACATCCACGCACAGCTTGCCGAATACTCTCCGTATCCGTCTGCATACCCTGAGTCACCATGCCGCTTCGGCGGTCACGCCCAGGGAAGGAAACCATGTTCAAGACCATCAAGGCGCGCCGGGGAATCATCGGGACAGCTGCCGCGCTGAGCCTCCTGGCTGCAGGAGCGGTCGCGGGTGTCGCCATCGCGGATGACGCGGCCGTGAAGGCCAAGGCCCCGCACGCGATGGCCTCCGCGCTGATCAACGCGGACGGCACCCGCTCACAGTCCCAGGGGATCAAGTCGTCCACCAAGGCCGCCAAGGGCACCTACTGCGTGATGTTCGACGACAACACCAGGATCGACGTGAGCCGTAGCACCCCGGTCGCCACCCTCGTCACGTCCGGCGGCCCGCAGTACGCGATCAACCTCGCCACGTACCCGACGCCTTCATGCGGAAACGCGGCAGACACCCTGACCGTCTACACCGGCGAACGCCTTCTGCTGACCGACGCACCCTTCATGCTGCTCGTCCCCTGACCGTCCCGCCTCAAAGCCTGTGGGCGGGATCACCCGCTCGTCGGCATGACCTGGCCGCCCCGATACACGGGTGACGCGGCCGAGAAGAAGGAAGACCCCCCATGTCTCACAGCACCACCGGGCGTGCTCGCGCCATCGCCCTGACCGCCGCCGCCCTGGTGTCGGTCCCCCTCCTGGCCGGTACGGCAGCGGCGGACCCCATCGACCTGTACGCCCCCCACGCCCGCGCCGCCGCCAAGGTGGCGACAAACGGCACGCTCCTGGCACAGAAGAACGTCTCCGAGTCCTGGAGGACCGCCGCCGGTCAGTACTGCGTCAGGGTGTCGGATCCCGACATCGACGATCTGAAGGACGCGGCGGTCCACGTCACCAGCAACAGCAACTGGGCCACGTTCATCGTCCAGGCCCCGCCGAACACTCGCTGCGGCGGTGACCCGAACACCGTCTCCGTGCTCAGCATCAACACGGCCAACACCTACGCGGACACTGCGTTCACCCTCACCGTGCAGTAGCCACAGCAGTATGCGTTGCCGGCCGGCCTGAGGCCGGAGGTAGGGGGCGGCCCGACCGGGTCGCCCCCTACCTCCCGCCGTCCATGTGCTCAAGCAGCGTGCGGGCTTCGACGGTGCGGCGGTGGTCCGGGCCGAAGGAGTCCAGGCAGGCATCGTGAGCGGCCGCAGCCTGGCACCGGGCTTCGAGAGCGCGCCCCAACCCCAACAGGGCGGTAGCAAGGGCCAGTTCGACAGCGCCCGTATCCGGGTGGCGCTGGGATTCGGGCAGCGCGCGGTACTGCCTGTCCGCGCCCTGCGCCTCGGTGAGGGCGTCTTCGTAGCGGGCCTGGCCGTTGAGGCTGCGAGCCAGGCCGAGTCGCAGGACGAGGGACGCCCGGTCACGTTCGGGACGGCCGTCCAGGGCCTCGCGGGCGAGTGCCTCGGCCTCCTGGTGACGCCCCTGCCCATTGAGGGCGAAGACCAGCCCATTGCGGGCGGCCGCTGCCAGGAGTGACATTTCCGGTCCGGTACCACGGCCCGCGGCCTCGGCGACGGCCGCACATTCCGCCTCGCACTCGGCGTGCCGTCCGAGCGAGGTCATCTGCTGGGCGCGGTCCGAGCGCAGCTTCAGGGTCAGCCAGTGATCGGCTCCGAATATCCTGCTGAAGGCGGCCAGCGCCTCGTCATAGGTGGCGAGTGCCTCGGCATGGCGGCCCTGGGCGCCCGTAGCGAGCGCGGCGATGTTCAGCGCCACCGCCGCGTACTCGTCGCCCCGTGGCCGCGACCGGGCCACGGCACGGGCTTCGGCCTCCGCCTCGGCGTAACGCCCGGCTTCGTACAGGGCTTTGGCCTCCGCCACCGGCGTTCCCGCCGTGCTTCGGGCATCAGCTCGGCCGCGCGGCCGCAAGAGTCTCATGCCCGGGAGCATACGGATGCCCGGTCCGGTCGCCGACAGCCCACTACGACGAGGATCCCGACGACGCCGCCGGGTCCCTGTGGTGAGCCGTAACGCCGCTCTCAGGCCGCCGGATTGTGCCGGATCAGCGACTCCACCAGCCCCGACCGCGTCGCCGGGAAGTCCAGCGGGACGGTGCCGAGCCCGGTCCAGTCGGCCGTCTCCGACGAGTCGAGGAACGACTGGACCTGCGGGTTGAGGCGGTCCGCGTTCCAGCGGGGCGGCATCAGGGCCGCGGTGCTCACGTAGTTCATGAAGAGCTTGCCCGGCTGCGCGGCCGCCCTGCGGAACTGGCCCTCGATCTTGGGGTACTTGGCGAACGGCTCCGCCATGTAGTCGTCCTGGATGTCGAAGAGCGCAGGGTCTGCGTACCGCACGCCGGGCAGCCCTCCGTTGTCGGCGAGCAGCACCACCTTGCCGCGGGCCCGGCCGAGCGTCGGCAGCGCGCTGTCGATGTAGAACAGCGGACGCCAGCCCTTGGTGTCCAGGTACAGATCGAAGATCCGGCGGAACGCGTCGTTGCTCTCCTCCGAGTACTCCTGCTTGACCCGCATCAGCACGGTCTCGGTGGGCCGCTGGGCCAGGAAGTCCCAGCAGGCACCGAGTACATCGCCGAACATCAGGTTCTGGTACGAGGCTCCGTGATGGATCGCGAACGAGTCGCCGGTGATCCGGCACCGTACGTCGAGGAAGCGGATGCCGCTGTTCAGCTGCTCGGCGATCGTGGTGTTCTGGCACTCGGTCCAGGGGCCGCCGTAGCGGGCGCCGGAGTCGTGCGTGCCCGGGATGGTCAGCCGCTGGAGCGCGGTGGCGTCCGCGATGCCGCTCATCCAGTCCTGCACGGTGAGGGCCTGCCGGGCCGACGCGCGCGCGGGCGCCGTACCGATGAGGGTGGTGGCGGACGCGGCCAGCGCTCCGGCCAGGAAGGTCCGGCGGTTGGCGGTGTACGGGCTCATGCGGGGACGCCTCCGGGGTGCCGTGTGGGGTGAGCCGTCAGAGTATGACCGGTGCACGTCATGCAATCCAGGGTGCCGGACACCCGCCCCGGGCCTCTGGCGGTCCCCGACCGCCCCCCGCCACAATCGCCCGATGAGCATCGAACTGATCGTGGCATGCCTCTCGGGTGCGGTCGCTCTCGGCAGCATCGCTCTGAGTGGCAGGGGTGCCCGTCGACAGGCCCTGTTCGCCACCCAGCTGGAGCACGGCTCCGCGCAGCGCTCACGCCACGAGCAGCGTCTCGACGTCATGAGCCGGTACCGGGACCCCCTGCTGATGGCCGCCTTCGACCTCCAGTCCCGGCTGGAGAACATCGCGGACCGGCAACCGGGCTTTCTCACCACGCACTACCTCGGGGGCACACCGCGCAACCGGTCGTACGCCCGCACCAGCACCCTGTTCGTCCTGGCCGAGTACCTGGGCTGGGTGGAGATCATCCGCCGTCGTATCCACTTCCTGGACCTGGGCACGGACAGCTTCAACCGGACCGCCGTCGACCTGTTGTTCCGTACCCGCGCGGAGCTGGCCTCCGACGCACACGACAGCTGCTTCCTCCTCTACCGGACGGAGCAGCGCGCCATCGGCGAGATCATGGCCACCGAGGACGGCGAGGCCTGCATCGGCTATGCCGAGTTCTGCCTGCGGCTCGGCACCGACCCCGTGTTCTCGGAGTGGTTCGCCGGGCTCAGTGAGGACATCAAGGAGCTGGCGTCGAGGCCCGGACCCTCCTCGCGACTGACCGACCTGAGGACTGTGCTGCTGGAACTGGTCGACTGCCTCGATCCCCACCAGGTGCACTTCCCGCCCGAACAGCGCATGCTGATGCTGCGCCATCCCTCGGCCGACGCCCTGCCCGGGGCCCCGGACCGCCCCTGACACGCGGACGGGGCGGCAGGCCACCGGCCCACCGCCCCGCCCGCACATCCTCTGTGCCGTACGTCCCTACTGAACGACCGTGATCCGGTCCGTCGCCGGCGGAGCCAGCGGCGCCGCGGCCGTGGAGTGCGCGGCCAGGTAGGCGTTGAACAGGTCCAGGTCGGAGGCGCCGACCAGCTTGTTGGTGCCCGCGCCGAGGGCCGCGAAGCCGTCGCCGCCGCCCGCCAGGAACTCGTTCATCGCGACGCGGTACGACTTGGCCGGATCGATCGCCTCACCGTTCAGCCTGATCGTGTCGGTGACCACGCGAGCCGCACCGGTCTTCGTCATGTCCAGGGTGTAGGTGAGGCCCTTGGAGATCTGAAGGATCTTCGGGCTGGCGTCGTTGGAACCGCTGACCTGCTGCTGGAGCGCGGACACCAGCTGCGCACCGGTCAGGTCGACGACGTTCATCATGTTGGTGAACGGCTGCACGGTGAACGACTCCCCGTACGTCACGACGCCGTCGCCCTCGCTGCCGGTCGCCTTGTAGACCAGGTCGGCACGGATGCCGCCCGGGTTCATGAAGGCGACGACCGCCCCGCCCTTGTCCGCCGGGGCCAGACCCTCCAGCTGCGCGTCGGCGATCAGGTTGCCGAGCGGCTTCTCGGGGGCCGTGGAGCCGCGGCCGTTGATGTCGGCGGAGATGAAGCCCTGCGGCCGGTTCGCGATCGGCGCCGCGAGGGTGTTCCAGCGGGCGATCAGGTCCGTCATGTCGGTCGCCTTGGCCTGGTCCCGCGTGACGATGTGGTTCGCCGAGACCGGGTTCGCGGGCGCCGGGTGGTGCTTCGAGGACGTCTTCACCGCGGTGCGCACGATGTCCTTGGTGCGACGGTCGTACGTGAGCGTCGTGTCCGTGTACAGCTTGCCGAACGACGAGGCCGAGGTGACCAGGCGCGGGTTGCCCGCCGGGTCCGGGATCGTGCACACATACGCCTGGTGGGTGTGGCCCGTCACCAGGGCGTCGACCTTGGGCGAGATGCCCTTGGCGATGTCGGTGATCGGCCCGGAGATGCCGTCACCGGCTGCTGGGCTGTCGCAGTCGTAGTTGTACGAGGACGAGGCCGGGGCGCCGCCCTCGTGGATGAGCGCGACGATGGACTTGACGCCCTGGCGGTCCAGCTCCTTGGCGTACTTGTTGACCGTCTCGATCTCGTCGTGGAACTTCAGGCCCTTGACGCCGTTGGCCGTCACGATGTTCGGCGTGCCCTCCAGGGTCACCCCGATGAAGCCGATCTTGACACCGTTCTTCTTCCACACCGTGTACGGCTTGAGGATCGGCTTGCCGGTCTTCTCGTCCGTCACATTCGCGGCCAGGTACGGGAAGTCGGCACCCTCGAACTTCTTGCCCTCCTCGTAGCACCCCTCGACCGGGTGGCAGCCGCCGTTCTGGAGGCGGCCCAGCTCCGTCGCGCCCTCGTCGAACTCGTGGTTGCCGACGCTCGTCACATCGAGGTCGATCTTGTTGAGCGCCTCGATGGTCGGTTCGTCGTGGAACAGGCCCGACAGCAGCGGGCTCGCCCCGACCATGTCGCCGCCGGCCGCGGTGATGGAGTACGGGTGCCCCTTGCGCGCGGCGCGCAGCGAGGAGGCGAGGTACTCCACGCCACCGGCCGGGATCGCCTTCGTCGTGCCGTCGGCCTGCGTCTCGGTGACCGACCCGGCCGAGCCGGCCGGCGGCTCCAGGTTGCCGTGCAGGTCGTTGAAGGACAGCAGTTGCACGTCCACGGTCCGGGCCGGCGTGTGGTGGCCGTGTCCCTTGCCGTGCCCGTGCGCGCCGGCCGGCATGGCGGCGACCAGTGCGCCGACGGTGGCCAGACCGGCTGCGGCGGCGAGCACCCGCCGGGACGCGCGGTTCTTCTGCGGTGTCGCTGACATCGATCCCCTTGTGAGCTCAGCGGGAGGTGTGAGGGTGGTGACAAGACTGAGGACTGCGTGCCGCAGCCTAGAGTCAACGCGCGTAGCGCGACAGATGTTTGGGGTTACGAACTGGTTGCCGACCGATCGGAACGGGGCCATTCACCCATATGGCGTACACATGCGAGCAGAAACGTCACAGCTCGCATCAAGGCCGCAAATCTGTACGCCATGGACAGCAACATCACGCCGAAGGCCGTCGTCCCTGCCCAGCAGGGTTCCGAACTGCCTTCAGGATTCCACGAGATGATCGGCGATCTGAAGTCGATCGTGCGGGGCGCGCATGTGCGCGCACAGCTCAAGGTGAACACCGCGATGCTCCAGATGTACTGGGAGATCGGACGGACGATCCTGGAGCGGCAGCAGGAGGAAAAATGGGGCGCCAAGATCGTCGGGCGCATCGCGACAGAGCTCCGTACCGAGTTCCCGAACCAGCGGGGGTTCTCCCGCAGCAGTCTGCACTACATGCTGAAGATGGCCCGCCTCTGGCCTGAGCCAATTGTCCAGCAGGCTGCTGGACAATTGCCCTGGACTCACCTCCAGGTCCTCATGGACAAGTGCAAAACCCGTCCCGAGCTGGACTTCTACATTCAGCACGCCGTCAGCAACGGCTGGTCCCGGGACGATCTGACCTCAGCTATCCATCGCACCCTGCACCTCTCCCACGCGGCTGCTCTCAACAACTTCGACACCGTGATGCCCGAGCGGTCGGCCGCCGCGAAGGAGATCGTCAAGGACCCGTATCGCCTCGACTTCACCGAGCTGGAAGGCTGGCGCACGGAACGGGACCTGGAGAACGCACTGGCCTCCCGGCTCGTCGCGTTCCTCACCGAACTGGGGGTGGGCTTCGCCTTCGTCGGACGCCAGTACCCGGTCGTCGTGGGCGACAGCGAGTACCGCATCGACCTGCTCTTCTACCACTGCAAGCTGCACTGCTACGTCGTCCTGGAACTCAAGACCCGCAAGGCCCACCCCGAGCACTTCGGCCAGCTCGGCTTCTACGTCTCGGTGGTCGACGGCCTTGTCCGGGACAAGGAGCACGACGCTCCCACCATCGGCATCCTCATCGCCGAGAGCCGCGACCGGTCGATGGTCGAGTACGCACTGGGCAGCTACAACCAGCCACTCGCCGTCAGCACCTACGCCGGTCTTCCCGACCGGGTACGCAAGTTCCTGCCCGCCGCCGAGGACCTCTCCCGCATCGCCGACGACGTGCTGCAAGGCCCCGCCGGACCCGGCTCAGCCCCAGAGCAGCCGTAGCGCGGCCTGCGACGGGCTTCCGGCCGTGGCGCTGTAGAGAAGCAGACGGTGATCGGGCTCATCGGCCAGGAGCAGCGTCTCCAGCTCCAGCGTCACCTCGCCGACCACGGGATGCCGCAGTCGACGCGGACCGGACGCGTGCTCGGCGACCGGATGTCCGGCCCAGAGCGTGGCGAACTCCTCGCTGCTCATGGCCAGATCGCCGATCAGAGCGGCCAGTTCCCGGTCGTCCCGGTTCCGGCTGACCATCAGCCTCAGCGACGCGACGGCGCAGGACACCGAGGTCTCCCACTGCGGGTAGAGGTCGCGGTGGTGGGGATCCAGGAACAGCATCCTGGTGAGGTTGGGGCGCAGGTCGGGGCGGTCCGGCGCGGCCTCGTCGAGGTGCCCCGCCAAAAGCCGGTGCCCGAGGGGGTTCCATGCCAGCACCTCGGTGCGCGGTCCGACCAAGACCGCGGGCACGTCCAGAGAAGCGATGAGCTGCCGGGTGCCGTGGCGTGCCGTCGCGGGTGCAACCGGATGCGGACGAGCCGGTACGGGTCTGGCGACGTTGTGCAGGTATAGCCGTTCGTCGTCGCTCAGTTCCAGCGCGCGGGCCAGCGACTCGATGACCTGCTCCGACGCCTGGTGACTCTGCCCCTGCTCCAGCCGCGTGTAGTAGGTGACGCTGACTCCCGCGAGCTGGGCCAGCTCCTCACGGCGGAGTCCGGGGACACGACGTGCTCCGTACGAGGTGATCCCCACGTCCTCCGGCTTGAGCCGGCCCCGCCTGATCCGCAGGAACTCACCGAGCGCGGTGCTGGTTTCCATGTGTTCCATAGTGCCCGCGCAGGCATCGCGTTGCCTGACCCTGGCAGTGCCAGGCAGCCGCTGCCCACCCACGACAGGGTCTGGAGGCCGCACCGCGCAGGCGCGAGGTTGAACGCCATGAAGCACATGAGGCACATGCAGCAGATGAAGCAATGGACGATGAACGCGACCGGCCGCGCCAACCTGCGACTCACCGGCGCCCCCGTCCCCGAACCGGGACCCGGCGAGATCCTGGTCAAGGTCTCGGCCGTCTCGCTCAACTACCGCGACCGGCTCGCGATCGACGAGGGGCTGACCATGGTCTTCCCCGAGAACGGCCCGTTCGTGCCGGGCTCCGACATGGCGGGCGAGGTGGCCGCCGTGGGAGTGGGGGTGGACCGCTTCGCGCCGGGCGACCGGGTGATCTCCACCTGCCTGCCCGGCTGGATCGAGGGACCGGGTCCGGGCAACGCCCGGCTCGGCGGCCCGGAAGCTCTCGGCAGCGGCCACCACCCCGGCGTCCTGGCCGAGTACGTCGTACTCGACCAGAACTGGGCCGTACGGGCACCGCAGAGCCTGAGCGCCGTCGAGGCGAGCGCGCTCCCCATGGCCGGCCTCTCGGCCTGGACCGCCCTGGTCGAGCAGGGCAGGGTGCATGCGGGCGAGACCGTGGTGGTGCAGGGGACGGGCGGAGTGGCGCTCTTCGGCCTGCAGATCGCCGCGGCCCACGGTGCCGAGGTCGTCGCCATCTCCGGCGACGACACCAAGCTCGCCCGCACCAAGGAACTGGGCGCCGCCCACCGGATCAACCGGCTCACCCAGGACTGGGTCGCGGCCGTCCACGAACTCACCCGTGATCACGGCGCCGACCACATCCTGGAGACCATCGGCGGCCACCACCTCGCCCGTTCGATCGAGGCGGCGGCGGTCGGCGGCCACATCTCCCTCATCGGCATCCTGGAGGGCTACGAGGTCTCCGGTCACGTCGGGCACCTGGCCCGCAAGAAGCTGCGCATCGACGGCCTCCAGGCAGGTCACCGGCGGGCGCTGGAGGATCTCGTCCGTGCGGCCGACCGCATCACGCTGCGTCCCGTGATCGCAGCCGAGTACGCCCTGCCCGATCTCCCGTCCGCGCTCGCCCACCTGGAACGCGGCGCCTTCGGCAAGGTGGTGGTCACAGCCGCCTGATCCGTCCCCACCCCACCCCCGCCCCGTACGCTCGTACACATGACGACTGACGTACCCCTCCCCGCCCCCGGACGCGAGATCCAGACGCTCGACACCCTCTCCCCCGACCAGGCGGTCGCCGTCTCCGAGCTCCTCGCCGAGGCCGCGCGGTCCGACGGCCGGCAGGCCGTGTCCGAGCAGGGGCGGCTGCAGTTGCGAGGCGGGCACCGGGAGGGCGTGCGGCATTTCCTGCTGACCGCCGCGGGCGTACTGGTCGGGTACGCGCAGCTGGAGGACACCGACCCCGTCGAGGCACCGGCCGCCGAGCTGGTCGTGCACCCCTCACACCGCGGGCACGGGCACGGGCGGGCGCTCGGGGCGGCGCTGCTCGCCGCGACCGGCAAGCGGCTGCGCGTCTGGGCGCACGGCGGGAAGTCCGCGGCGCGCCACCTCGCGCAGGTGCTCGGCCTCTCGCTCTTCCGGGAACTGCGGCAGCTGCGGCGCCCGTTGAGCCCGCTGAACATCGCGGAGCCGGTGCTGCCGCCCGGCGTCACCGTCCGCACCTTCGTCCCCGGCCGGGACGACGCCGCCTGGCTCGCCGTGAACAGCGCCGCCTTTGCCCACCACCCCGAGCAGGGTTCGCTGACCCAGCGCGACCTGGACGACCGCAAGGCCGCGGCGTGGTTCGACCCGAAGGGGTTCTTCCTCGCCGAGCGTGCGACCGATGGCGGCGGCGCCGAGCTCATCGGCTTCCACTGGACGAAGGTGCACGCCGAGGAGCAGCTCGGCGAGGTGTACGTGCTCGGCATCCGGCCCGACGCCCAGGGCGGCGGCCTGGGCAAGGCGCTGACCGCGATCGGGCTGCGCCACCTGGCCGCCGCGGGGCTGCCCACCGCGATGCTCTACGTCGACGCGGACAACACCGCGGCCGTGGCCGTCTACGAGCGGATGGGCTTCACCACCCACGAGGTCGACCTGATGTACCGCACGGAGTCCTGAGCTCTCACAACTCATCCGGGGGCGGCGGCTCTTGACGCCGCCCCTTCCTTACGCCACCCTTTCACTACTCAATTAGTGAAAGGGGTGAACATGGCAGAGTCCGCAGCGGTCGAGTTCCGCATCGACCGGCGCAGCGGCGTCGCCACGTACCTCCAGATCGTCCAGCAGACCAAGCAGGCCCTGCGGCTCGGACTGCTGGAGCCGGGTGACCGCCTGCCCACCGCCCGCGAGGTCGTGGAGGCCACCGCCATCAACCCGAACACCGTGCTCAAGGCCTACCGCGAGCTTGAGCGCGAGGGGCTCGTCGAGGCGCGACGGGGTCTCGGCACCTTCGTCACCCGGACGCTCGGCGGCGCGGCCGCCGCCGATGACGGCCCGCTGCGCGCCGAACTGGCCGCCTGGGCGGGCCGGGCCCGCGCGGCCGGGCTGGAGAGGGACGACGTGAGCGCGCTCTTCACCGCTGTACTCGACCGCACATTCCCAGGGGAGAACTGATGACAGGTGCAGTGATCGAGGCCGTCGGCCTCGGCATGCGATACCGGCGCAGAGACATCGGGTGGGCGCTGCGCGACTGTTCGTTCCGGCTGCCTGCCGGACGTGTCTGCGCACTGGTCGGCCCGAACGGCGCCGGGAAGTCCACGCTGCTCGCCCTCGCGGCCGGATTCCTGCGCCCTACGCAGGGCACGCTGAGCGTTCTCGGAACGACCCCGGGCGAGGCCCGCGCCCGGATGGCGTTCGTAGCCCAGGACAAGCCTCTGTACCCGTCGTTGACGGTCACCGAGACGCTCTGGGCGGGCGCCGAGCTGAACCCGGACACCTGGGAGCAGGAGACCGCCGAACGCATCACCGCGCCGCTGCCCGGGGACGCGAAGGTCCGCACCCTCTCCGGAGGTCAGCGCACCCGGCTCGCCCTGGCCCTCGCCCTCGGCAAGCGGCCCGAACTGCTGCTGCTGGACGAACCGATGGCCGACCTCGACCCGCTCGGCCGGCACCAGCTGATGGGCGCGCTGATGGCCGAGGCCGCCGAGTACGGCACCACCATCGTGATGTCCTCGCACATCCTCACCGAGCTGGAGGGCGCCTGCGACTACGTCCTGCTCGTCGACGGCGGCCGGGTCAGGCTCGGCGGCGAGACCGACGACCTGCTCGCCGCGCACGCCGTGCTCACCGGTCCCGTACGCGACCTCGCCCCGCACACCGTGGTCGAGTCCCGCACCACGGGACGGCAGCTGACCGCACTCGTCCGGAAGGAGGGCCCAGTGGACACCGACGGGTGGGAGGCGGCCGAGCCGTCACTGGAGGAGTTGCTGCTGGCGCACCTGCGTTCGCCGGGAGCGCCGGGTCTGATGACACCGAGCGCCGCGACCGGCAGCAAGGCGGCGGCCGCATGAGCACCACTGGCCTGCGCACCCGCGCCCGCAGCGGCCCTGCCGCGCTGCGGGGCCCCGTCCGCGTCCTGCTCCACCAGCACCGCCGTGCGCTGTGGGCGGCCTGCGCGCTCCTGGCCCTGGGCATCGCTTTTGTGGTCGGGCTCCGGATATGGGTCGCCACCTCGCCCGAACGCTGCGCCGACGGCGACACCACCCGCTGCGGCGACAGCACCTACCTGCCCACCTACGCCCGCACCGCCACCGAGACCTACCTGGCGGACGGCGGCACCGCCCTCCTGGTGCTCGCCGGGCTCATCGGCGTGTTCGTCGCAGGTCCCCTGATCGCCCGCGAGCTGGAGAGCGGAACATTCCGGTTCGTCTGGGCCCAGTCGGTGTCGCCCGCCCAGTGGCTGGCGGCCCGGATCGCCCTGCCTGCGGCCCTCGTGACCGCCGGGACGACCGTCCTGGTCCTCGTCTATCGATGGGGCCTGTCCGGCGTACAGGGGAACGCGAACGCCTACGGACTCGGCTGGTCCGAGAACGGTGTCTTCCCCGCCCTCGGTCCGACCGCCGTCGCCTACGCTCTGCTGGCCGTGGCCGTCGGCGCCCTGTGTGCCGTCCTCGTACGCCGGACGATCCTGGCCATGAGCCTCACCGCCCTCGTCCTGGGCACGGTCATGCTGGGGTTCGGCAAACGCCGCTACGAGCTCTGGCCGAGCGCCCGCCGCCTGGGGAGGGGGGCATGGCCCGACAACGCCTGGAACATCGAGTCGGGCATGCTCACCCCCTCCGGCAAGGAGATCTACTGGCAGGACTGCTGGGACGCGGGACGGATAGACCTCGAGGACCCCTCGAGCTGTCTGCGTAATCAGGGTGGGGTCACCGAGTTCTCCGACTACCACCCCGCCTCGCACTTCTGGCCCCTCCAGCTCGTCGAGACCGGCATCCTGCTCGTCCTCGCCGCTGCCGCGGTCGCACTCGCCTTCCGGTTGCTGCGCCGCCACCACGGCTGAGCCTGCCGGCAGCCGTGCCCGGAGGGCCCCACCGCCCCCGGGCACGGCCACACCGCTTCCTGCATGTCATGTCGCCGTTACCGGGCATTCAGACGCCCTTGCGACCCTCTCAGGATGCAGCCAGCTGTGCCGACCCCCCGCAACGGGAGAAATCCCGGCGGAGAGCGCGCCGACCACGCGATCTCCGCGATCTCATCTCCCTTCGACGCGCCCCCCGAGCACTCCGCGCGGAAGAATGGGCCCATGAGCCAGCAGCCCAGCTCCGAGGTCCCGGTCCAGCCGGCCGCCCAGCCGTCCGTCGGCTCCCTCGCCGCACACCGGCCGCACGCCGTCGCCACCCCGTCGTCCGCCCCCGCCGCCCTGTCCACCGCGGCCGACCTGGACCCCGACATCGATGCCGATGCCGACGCGTACGAACCCGATGTCGATGGGGACGAGCTGCCGCAGGGCCGGTTCCTCGACCGGGAACGCAGTTGGCTCGCGTTCAACGAACGGGTGCTGGAACTGGCCGAGGACCCGGCCACACCGCTCCTCGAACGGGCTAATTTCCTCGCCATCTTCGCCTCGAACCTGGACGAGTTCTTCATGGTCCGGGTGGCCGGTCTGAAGCGCCGTATCGCGACCGGTGTCGCCACCCGGTCCGCCTCCGGCCTTCAGCCCCGCGAGGTCCTCGACCTGATCTGGACCCGCTCGCGCGAACTCATGGCCCGGCACGCCGCCTGCTACCAGCAGGACGTCGCGCCCGCCCTGTCCGACGAGGGCATCCAGCTGATCCGCTGGCCGGATCTGACCGAGAAGGAACAGGCCCGCCTGTTCACCTTCTTCCGCCAGCGCGTCTTCCCCGTGCTGACCCCCCTCGCCGTCGACCCGGCGCACCCCTTCCCGTACATCTCCGGCCTCTCGCTCAACCTCGCCGTCGTCGTACGCAACCCGGTCAGCGGCCACCGCCACTTCGCCCGGGTCAAGGTGCCGCCGCTGCTGACGCGTTTCCTGGAGGCGTCGCCGCAGCGCTACGTCCCCATCGAGGACGTCATCGCCGCCCACCTGGAAGAGCTCTTCCCGGGCATGGAGGTCCTCGCGCACCACATGTTCCGGGTCACCAGGAACGAGGACCTGGAGGTCGAGGAGGACGACGCGGAGAATCTCCTCCAGGCCCTGGAGAAGGAGCTCATGCGGCGCCGCTTCGGCCCGCCGGTCCGCCTGGAGGTCGAGGAGTCCATCGACCCGTACGTGCTGGACCTGCTGGTCCGCGAGCTGAAGGTGTCCGACGCGGAGGTCTACCCGCTGCCCGGACCGCTCGATCTCACCGGGCTGTTCGGCATAGCGTCGCTGGACCGGCCCGAGCTGAAGTTCCCCAAGTTCATCGCCGGCACCCACCGCGACCTGGCCGAGGTCGAGTCCGCGTCCGCGCCCGACATCTTCGCCGCCCTGCGCGAACGCGACGTGCTGCTGCACCACCCGTACGACTCCTTCTCCACCTCCGTCCAGGCCTTCCTGGAACAGGCGGCCGGCGACCCGGACGTCCTCGCGATCAAGCAGACGCTGTACCGGACCTCCGGCGACTCCCCGATAGTGGACGCCCTCATCGACGCCGCCGAGTCCGGCAAGCAGGTCCTCGTACTCGTCGAGATCAAGGCCCGCTTCGACGAGCAGGCCAACATCAAGTGGGCGCGCAAGCTGGAGGAGGCGGGCTGCCACGTCGTCTACGGGCTCGTCGGCCTGAAGACGCACTGCAAGCTCTCCCTCGTCGTCCGCCAGGAGGGCGACACCCTGCGCCGCTACTCCCACGTCGGCACGGGCAACTACCACCCCAAGACGGCCCGGCTGTACGAGGACCTCGGCCTGCTCACCGCCGACCCTCAGGTCGGCGCGGACCTCTCCGACCTCTTCAACCGGCTCTCCGGCTACTCGCGCCGCGAGACCTACCGTCGTCTGCTCGTCGCCCCGAAGTCACTGCGCGACGGGCTGATCGTCCGGATCAACAAGGAGATCGCGCACCAGCGTGCCGGCCGGCCCGCCTACGTACGCATCAAGGTCAACTCGATGGTCGACGAAGCGATCATCGACGCCTGCTACCGGGCCGCGCAGGCCGGCGTCCCGGTCGACATCTGGGTCCGCGGCATCTGCGCGATCCGCCCCGGCGTCACCGGCCTCTCCGAGAACGTCCGGGTCCGCTCCATCCTGGGCCGCTTCCTCGAACACTCCCGGGTCTTCTCGTTCGGCAACGGCGGCGAGCCCGAAGTCTGGTTCGGCAGCGCCGACATGATGCACCGCAACCTCGACCGCCGTATCGAGGCCCTGGTCCGGGTCACCGACCCCGCGCACCGGGCCGCTCTCAGCCGGCTCCTGGAGACCGGCATGGCCGACACCACCGCCTCCTGGCACCTGGGCCCCGACGGGAACTGGACCCGGCACGCCACGGACGCGGAAGGCCGGCCGCTGCGCCACGTACAGGAAATGCTCATTGACGCCCGGAGGCGCCGGCGTGCGACGCCCTGACCATCAGACACAGACGGACGTGACTGCGGGCACGGTGCTCGCACCGTATCTGCGGGCACAGGCCGCGGACTTCCTGCGCAGCCTGCGTCTGCACCGCGAGAACAGTGCCCCCAGCGACGCCGGACCCCAGGCCGCCGAACAGGCCGCCTGGGCGCTGCGCCGCTCGTCCCGCCGCATCAGCGGCACCCTGCACACCTTCCGGGCGGCGCTCGACCCGCTCTGGGCCGAGCAGCTGCGGACCGAGCTGGCCTGGCTGTCCGGCACGCTCGCCCGCGAGCACGCGTACGCGGACCGGCTGACCCGGCTCCTCGAAGCGCTGCACGGACTGTCGGGGGCGTCTCTGCCGACGGCCCGGTCCGAGTCCGGCACCGCCTCCGCCTCCGCCTCCGCCTCCGCCGACAAGGAGCGTGCCGTCCTCGGCGTCGGCGCGGCGCGCGCCGGCGCCCTGCTGGAACGGCAGCTGACCCTGGCCAGGACCCGCGCCCACTCCGCGGCGCTCCAGGCGCTCGGCTCCTCCCGCTTCCACGCGGTGGCCGACGCGGTCGCGCTGCTCGCCTCCGAGGTCCCGCTCTCCGCCGCGGCCGCCGAACCCGCCGGAGAGCTGCTGCGCGAGCCCGCCGACCGGGCGGAGCAACGGCTGCTCGGCGCCGTCGCGGCGCTCCCCCGGTGCGAGACGGCCGAGCCGTACAACGAGGCGCACGACGCGCCCTGGCACCAGACCCGGCTGCTGCTGCGCCTGCACCGGTACGCCCACGAGGTGGTACGGGGCACCCCCGATCCGGTCCTGGCCGGCTCCGGTCACGCGCTCGATCTGCACCGGGACGCGGCGGAGGCGGCCGCTGCGGCCGCCTCGGCGGCCCGTACCCCCCGCATCGCACCGACGACGGCGTACGCCCTGGGGGTGCTCCACGCCGACCAGCGCCACGAGGTGGAGGCGGCGCGGTCGGTCTTCCGGGAGAGCTGGCCGTACGCCACGGCGGCGGCGACCCGGCCATGACCCGGACGGCGAGCGGCACGGTACGGGCGGCGGGCTGCGTGCTCTGGCGCCGCCCGCCCGCACCGTCTTCCGGTGGGGGCGTGGAGCTCTGCCTCGTACACCGTCCGCGATATGACGACTGGTCGTTCCCGAAGGGCAAGCTGAAGCGCGGTGAGTCCCCGCGGGACGCGGCCCTGCGCGAGGTCCTGGAGGAGACGGGCCACCACTGCGTGCCGGGCGCCGTGCTGCCCATGGTCCGGTACGTCGCGAACGGCCGGCCGAAAGAGGTCACGTACTGGGCCGCCGAGGCCACGGCGGGCACCTTCGTGCCGAACGACGAGGTGGACGTCGTGCTGTGGCTCCCGCCGTCGGCCGCCCGCGCCCGCCTGACCCAGCCCCGCGACCGCGATCTGCTGGACGCGGCCCTGCGGACCCTGCCGCGCGCGTAGCCGGCCACTCCAGCCCGCCCGGCACGCCCCGGCCGCTCCAGCCCGCCCCGGCCGTTCCGGACTGCGCCGGCCTGTCCAGCCCGTCCGGCGTTCGAGGACGGAACCCCCGCCCGGGACCGGGCCCCTCTCATGTGTGCCCCGCGCCGGGGAACCGTCACTCCGCGGGACCCCGCCGGACCGGAACCAGGCCGCCCGACACGGTTCACCTTCCGTTCACTCACCCCCGCAGACCGCTTCACCTGTTCTGCCTAATTTCGGCAGTGCACGGTGCGAGGCACAGACCGCACCGGACACGACTTCCGCTCCACCCACCACATCGCACGCCGTCGTAGACCGAAACCACCGCGGCGGCTTCTGGAAGGAACACCCGAAAGTGAAGCTTCAGCGCAAGAACCGGCTTCGTGCCACCGCGCTCGGTGCCCTCGCCGTCTCCGGCGCCCTGGTCCTCACGGCGTGCGGTTCGGACAACAACAGCGGCGGCGACACCGGCGGCACCGCCGGGGCGACGAAGGCCGCGTCGAACGTCAAGTGCGACGGTGCCAAGGGCCAGCTGCGGGCCTCCGGCTCCAGCGCGCAGAAGAACGCCATGGACCTCTGGGTCAAGGAGTACATGGCCGCCTGTTCCGGCGTGGAGATCAACTACAACTCCTCCTCGTCCGGCGAGGGCATCGTCGCCTTCAACCAGGGCACCGTCGGCTTCGCCGGCTCCGACTCGGCGCTGAAGCCCGAGGAGGTCGCGGACTCGAAGAAGACCTGCAAGACCGGCCAGGGCATCAACCTCCCGATGGTCGGCGGCCCGATCGCGGTCGGCTTCCACCTGGAAGGTGTCGACAGCCTGGTCCTGGACGCCCCCACCCTCGCCAAGATCTTCGACACGAAGATCAAGAAGTGGAACGACGAGGCGATCGCCAAGCTCAACCCGGGCGCCAAGCTCCCGGACAAGGCGATCCAGCCCTTCCACCGCTCCGAGGACTCCGGCACCACGCAGAACCTCGGCAAGTACCTGTCCGCGACGGCCCCGAGCGACTGGAAGTACGAGGCCGAGAAGAAGTGGCCGGCCCCCGGTGGCCAGGGCGCGACCGGCTCGTCCGGTGTCGCCACCCAGGTCAAGCAGGTCGACGGCTCGATCGGCTACTTCGAGCTCTCGTACGCCGCCTCGCAGCAGATCCCCACGGTCGACATCAACACCGGTGGCGCCGCCCCGGTGAAGGCCTCCTCGGAGAACGCCTCCAAGGCGATCGCCGCCGCCAAGGTCAAGGGCACCGGCAAGGACCTGGCGCTCGACCTCGACTACACCACCAAGGCCGAGGGCGCGTACCCGCTGGTCCTGGTGACGTACGAGGTCGTCTGCGACACCGGCAACAAGGCCGACACCCTCGGCACCGTCAAGTCCTTCCTGACCTACACCGCCTCCGCGGACGGTCAGAAGCTCCTCACCGAGGCCGGCTACGCCCCGATCCCCGAGGCGATCAACGCCAAGGTCCGCGAGACGGTCGCCGGCCTCTCGTAACCCGCACACCCCGCACGACGAACAACAGCACAACGCGACACAGGCGGCCCGGTCCGGTGCACCCCTCCGGACCGGCCCGCCACCCCCATCCGGTGCACCGCCGCCAGGGGAGCTCCCGCTCCCCCACACAGACCGGAAAGACCATGGCTTCCACCACACAGACAGAAATTCCACCGGCCCCGCCGGGCAGGCGCACCCGCGCCAGGTCCACCGGCCGCGCCGGTGACAAGATCTTCCTGGGCCTCTCCCGCGGCTCGGGCATCCTGCTGCTCGTGCTCATGGCGTCGATCGCCGTGTTCCTCAGCTACCGCGCCGCGATCGCCATCTCCGGGGACGAGGGAAACTTCCTCACCACCTTCGACTGGAACCCGGCCGGTGACCCGCCGGTCTTCGGCATCGCCGTCCTGCTCTTCGGGACCGTCGTCAGCTCGATCATCGCGATGGCCATCGCGGTTCCGATCGCTGTCGGCATCGCCCTGTTCATCTCGCACTACGCGCCGCGCAAGCTGGCCGGCCCGATCGCGTACGTCATCGATCTGCTCGCCGCGGTGCCCAGCATCGTCTACGGCATCTGGGGCGCGCTCGTCCTCGTGCCGTATCTCGAAGGCCTGAACCTCTGGCTCGACCAGTTCTTCGGCTGGACGTACATCTTCGAGAAGACCGAGATAGGCGTCGCCCGCTCGCTCTTCACCGTCGGCATCCTGCTCGCGATCATGATCCTGCCGATCGTGACGAGCGTCAGCCGCGAGGTCTTCCTCCAGGTCCCGAAGATGAACGAGGAGGCCGCGCTCGCGCTCGGCGCCACCCGCTGGGAGGTCATCCGGCTCTCGGTCCTGCCGTTCGGCCGCTCGGGCATCATCTCCGCCTCGATGCTGGGCCTCGGCCGCGCGCTCGGCGAGACGATGGCCGTCGCCACGGTCCTGTCGCCGAGCTTCCTCATCTCGCTGCACGTGCTCAACCCGGGCGGCGGGACGTTCGCCCAGAACATCGCCGCGAAGTTCGGCGAGGCCGACGCGTTCGGGCGAGACGCCCTGATCGCCTCCGGCCTGGTCCTCTTCGTCCTCACCCTGCTGGTCAACGGCGCCGCGCGGCTCATCATCGCCCGCCGCAAGGAGTACTCGGGGGCCAACGCATGAGCCACGCATCCACGAGCGTCCAGGAACGCCCGACGCCGGTCCCGCCCGCACCGGCCAACAGCCTCAGCAGCCGGGCCCTGCCCCGCCTGGCCCCGCTCGGCTTCGCCGCCGTCGCGGTCGTCCTGGGCGTCGGCATCAGCCTGGCGGCCGGCTGGCAGAGCCGCGTCCAGTGGGGCCTGATCTCCGCGCTGCTCTTCCTGGCGATCTCGTACGTCGCGACCAGCGTCGTGGAGAACAGGCGCCAGGCGAAGGACCGCCTCGCCACCAGCCTCGTCTGGGTCTGCTTCCTGATCGCCGTCGTCCCGCTGGCCTCCCTGCTCTGGACGACCATCAGCCGCGGCTCGGAGCGCCTGGACCTCTACTTCCTGACCCACTCGATGGCCGGTGTCCTCGGCCCCGAGGCCAGCGGCGGCGTCTACCACGCCCTGATCGGGACGCTGGAGCAGGTCGGCATCGCCACGGTGATCTCCGCCCCGCTCGGCCTGCTGACCGCGGTCTACCTGGTGGAGTACGGCAAGGGTGCGCTGGCCAAGGCCGTCACCTTCTTCGTCGACGTGATGACCGGCATCCCGTCCATCGTCGCCGGTCTGTTCATCCTCTCGATCATGCTGATCGCGGGACTGGAGCCCTCCGGTCTGATGGGCGCCCTGGCCCTGACGATCCTGATGATCCCGGTCGTGGTCCGCTCCACCGAGGAGATGCTGAAGCTCGTCCCGAACGAGCTCCGCGAGGCCTCCCTCGCCCTCGGCATCCCGAAGTGGCGCACCATCCTGAAGGTGGTCCTGCCGACCGCGATCGGCGGCATCGCCACCGGCGTCATGCTCGCCATCGCGCGCATCGCCGGCGAGACCGCGCCGATCATCCTGCTCGTCTTCGGCAGCCAGCTGATCAACCCGAACCCCTTCGAAGGCGCCCAGTCGTCACTGCCGTTCTACATCTACGAGCAGTACAGGATCGGTGAAGCCGCGTCCTACGACCGCGCCTGGGCCGCTGCCCTGGTCCTGATCGCCTTCGTCATGATCCTCAATCTGGTGGCCCGCGGCATCGCCCGCTGGAAGGCCCCGAAGACCGGCCGATAGGGCCGACGGAAAGCAGTGATTCAGATGGCCAAGCGCATCGACATCAGTGGCCTGTCGGCCTACTACGGCAGCCACAAGGCGATCGACGACATCTCCATGACCGTGGAACCCCGCTCGGTGACCGCCTTCATCGGCCCGTCCGGCTGCGGCAAGTCCACCTTCCTGCGCACCCTGAACCGGATGCACGAGGTCACCCCCGGTGGCCGCGTCGAGGGCAAGGTGCTGCTGGACGACGAGAACCTGTACGGATCACACGTCGACCCGGTCACCGTGCGCCGCACGGTCGGCATGGTCTTCCAGCGCCCGAACCCGTTCCCGACCATGTCGATCTTCGACAACGTGGCGGCGGGCCTGCGGCTGAACGGCAAGGTCCGCAAGAGCGCCCTGAACGACATCGTGGAGAAGTCGCTGAAGGGTGCGAACCTCTGGAACGAGGTCAAGGACCGGCTGAACAAGCCCGGCTCCGGTCTCTCCGGCGGTCAGCAGCAGCGTCTGTGCATCGCCCGCGCCATCGCGGTCGAGCCCGACGTCCTGCTGATGGACGAGCCGTGCTCGGCGCTGGACCCGATCTCCACCCTCGCCATCGAGGACCTGATCGGTGAGCTGAAGGAGCGCTTCACGATCGTCATCGTGACGCACAACATGCAGCAGGCGGCGCGCGTCTCGGACCGCACGGCGTTCTTCAACCTCGCGGCGGTCGGAATGCCCGGCAAGCTCGTCGAGATCGACGAGACGGAACGCATCTTCTCCAACCCCTCGGTCCAGGCCACGGAGGACTACATCTCCGGCCGCTTCGGCTGAGGGCTCCCACAAACGGCCTTGGGGTGCTGCATGGCGGTGCCACCACAAGGCGAAGGGTCCGCCCCGCTCTCCGTGAGGAGAGCGGGGCGGACCCACATCAGGCAGATCAAGCCCGTCCGGCGCTTGAGGACAAGGCGCCCGCCGGGCGCACCCGGCACCCGCCCCACCACCGTCAGCCGAACAGCAACACAACAACCCCATAGCTCGCCGCCGCGACCAGCGCCGCAGCCGGCATCGTGATGAACCACCCCAGGATGATGTTCTTCGCGACACCCCAGCGCACCGCGTTCACCCGCTTGGTCGCGCCCACACCCATGATCGCCGAGGTGATCACATGTGTCGTCGAGATCGGCGCGTGGAACAGGAACGCCGAACCGAACATGATCGACGCCCCCGTGGTCTCGGCGGCGAAGCCCTGCGGCGGGTCCAGCTCGATGATCTTCCGGCCGAGCGTCCGCATGATGCGCCAGCCACCGGCGTACGTACCCAGCGACAGCATCAGTGCACAGACGAGCTTCACCCAGACCGGGATCGGATCGCTGTAGGTCTCGTGGCCGGAGATGACCAGGGCCATCACCACGATGCCCATCGTCTTCTGCGCGTCCTGCAGACCGTGGCCGAGCGCCATGCCCGCGGCCGAGACCGTCTGCGCGATCCGGAAACCACGCTTGGCCTTGTGCGGGTTCGACTTCCGGAACATCCACATGATGGCGACCATCACCAGATAACCGACCACCAGGCCGATCACCGGCGAGATGAACATCGGGATGACGACCTTGTCGAGCACCCCGCCCCAGTGCACCAGCGTCCCGCCCGCGAGCGCGGCGCCGACCATTCCGCCGAACAGGGCATGGGAGGACGACGACGGCAGGCCGAAGTACCAGGTGATCAGGTTCCAGATGATCGCGCCGACCAGTGCAGCGAAGAGGATTCCCATCCCCTTGTCGCCCGTGGGCGTCGCGATCAGGCCCTCACTGACGGTCTTGGCGACCCCGCTGCCCAGGAAGGCGCCCGCGAGGTTCATCACCGCCGCCATGGCCAGTGCGGCACGTGGGGTGAGAGCCCGGGTGGAGACCGACGTGGCGATGGCGTTCGCCGAGTCGTGGAAGCCGTTCGTGTACGTGAAGCCGAGCGCGACGCCGATGGTCACGACCAGTACAAAGGTGTCCACGTGGTTCAGGACTCCTTGACCGCGATGGTCTCCACCGTGTTCGCGACGTGCTCGAACGCGTCGGCAGCCTCTTCCAGCACGTCCACGATCTGCTTCAGCTTCAGCACCTCTATGGCGTCGTACTTGCCGTTGAAGAGCTGGGCCAGCAGTTTGCGGTGGATCTGGTCGGCCTGGTTCTCCAGACGGTTGACCTCGATCCAGTACTCGGTGAGGTTGTCCATCGTCCGCAGGTTCGGCATGGCCGCGGCGGTCAGCTCCGCCGCCCGTGCCAGGACCTCGACCTGCTGCTCGACACCCTTCGGGAGCTCATCGACCTGGTACAGAACGACCAGGTCGACGGCCTCCTCCATGAAGTCCATGATGTCGTCGAGCGACGAGGCGAGGTTGTAAATGTCCTCGCGGTCGAACGGCGTAATGAATGAGGAGTTCAGCTGGTGGAAGATCGCGTGGGTGGCATCGTCCCCCGCGTGCTCCGCTGCCCGCATGCGCTCCGCGATCTCGACTCGGGAGGCAGAATCCGCCCCGAGCAGTTCCATCAGGAGTTTCGAGCCCGTGACGATGTTGTCCGCTGATGCGGAGAACATGTCGTAGAAGCTCGTCTCCCTGGGGGTCAGACGAAAGCGCACGTGGGGTCCTCGGGGTGCTTTGGATTCGGTCAGGCTGATGCTAGGCGCATCATCCGGCCACGGCTAACCGGCATTCTTCAGTGTCGCGCATCAGGCACAGTGATCAGCACGGGGCCCCGGTCACGTTTCAGCTGAATTCGTTAGGATATACCCACCAGGGGTATATAAACGGCAGGGTAAAGGGAAAACGGGAGGCAGCAATGACCACCACCGAGGCGGATCGGGCGCCGGACGCGACGGACGGCACGGGCACCGCCGACGGCATGGGCACGGCCGACGCCACGGCTCCCGCCGAAGCGATCGTGACCGACCACGACCGGGGGATCCACGGCTACCACCACCAGAAGGCCGAGCACCTCAAGCGCCTGCGCCGCATCGAGGGCCAGATCCGCGGCCTGCAGCGCATGGTCGACGAGGACGTCTACTGCATCGACATACTCACCCAGGTGTCGGCGTCCACCAAGGCGCTCCAGTCGTTCGCGCTCCAACTGCTGGAGGAGCACCTGCGCCACTGCGTCGCGGATGCCGCCGTCAAGGGCGGCGAGGAGATCGACGCGAAGGTCGAGGAGGCCACCAAGGCCATCGCCCGCCTGCTGCGCACCTGACCAGGGCCTCGGCTTCCCCCGTCACCCCCGGTGGTCCGCCTGCCGGGGGACGGTGGTGCGCTCGGTGATCGCCTTGACGTCGAGCACCTCGTCGATACGGTCCGCGCTCAGCCGCTCCCCGATCGCCGCCGACGCCGCGATCATCAGCTCCCCGCACAGCTCGATCTCGGCGAGAGCCACAAGGTCCGATACGGTCCGCGGGCTGAGCGTCACCACGTCACTCACCTCTCACTGCCGTCGCCGGCTTACCAGGGTAGGGATGGCGACACACACCGCGCATGGCACGGACGGACCATTTCGCTGCCGCCAGATGCCTAGAAGAGGCCGAGGACGACGGCCCCGGGCCGGTCACTCCCGACTCCCCTGCTCGATCTCGCCGGTGTAGATGTCGCCCGCGTCCGGCAGCGCTACGGAGACCGCCACCCCGAACCCGTACAGCAGCGTCGTCGACACCACCTCCCGCGGCTGCCCCTCGTTGGCGAAACTGAACCGGTGCCGCACCTTGCGCAGCCGGCCCTGCTCGTCCAGATACGCGTCGAACGGCACCGTGTCCGTGCGGAACCCCTTCGCCGCGGCCGTCAGCGCACCCCGCGAGGCAGCCGAGGCCCGGCGCGCGGCCCGTGCGATGTCGGCGGTCCCCCGGTAGTGCCGCACCGTCACCCCGGCCAGGTCGGTCTCGCCCACGTACATCACCGTGCGCGCCCCGCCCAGCAGTTCGGCCGCGGCCATCGGGTCGGTGACGCCACCGGTCACCAGATTGCCGTCCGCCAGCGCCGTCGTGTCGATCCTGACCCACTTGTCCGCGGGCACCCCGGCACCGCGGTTCATCATGTAGAGCGCGCCCGGGGCCAGCAGCTCCGTGATGGGCCGGTGCTCGTCCTCACCCGCCGCGTCCTGCGGCAGCACGACCTTGAGCCGGCCGGACTGGGTACGGAAGTCGTACGTCCCCCTGCCCCGGATCGTCACCCGGGTGCCGCCGGCCGCCGTCTCCATCGACGTGACCACCTCGGCGCTTCCGGCAGCGGCCCCGTCCCCCGTCCCCACGAGGACCGCCGCGGCCCGTTGCACCGCTTCGGCCGCGGCGGGACCGGACCGGTCGCCGTCCGCCGCACCGTCCCCGCCGTCCACCGCGCACCCGGCGCCCGCCACCATCACGCCCACCACGACGAGGGCGCACACAGCGCGCGTCCCGCCTCCGGACCTGTGCTGCTGCACCACCATCGCCTGCCAACCCCCAACGCCGACCGACTGCCCGTGCCCCCACCCGTTCCGCATAACGACGGCCCCAGCGCCCCGTAACGACCGCGCATGAGGTCGTCACGCAGCCCGCACACCCCTCACCACCGGACGGCCCCGCCCAGTACCGTGGACGCGTGTACGACCAACACACCACCGAGGTCCCGCCGGCCGTTCCATCGCCCCGGCCCGCCCACCAAGCCACCACCGTCGAACGCGGCTCGTTCTGCACCGCCCGCTGCAGCTGCGGCTGGTCGGGACCGGCCCGCCGGTCCCGCGACCTGGCCCGCACGGACGCCGAGGGACACCGCACGTCGGTGGCCTGACCTCCACCCCTCTCCCCTCCCCCGTCCTCGTCCTCTCCCCCCACCCCGGAGGTCCGATGACCCTGCCGAACCGGCGCACCGTCCTGACCGCCGGCGCCGCGGCCGTACTCACGGGCGCCGCCGCCACCGCGTGCGACACCGCCGGCCCCGGCACACCGGCCGGGGGTTCCACCCCGGCCACGTCGGCGGCCACCGGCACCTCCCCCGCCACATCGCCGACGGCCTCACCCTCCGTCCCGGCGGACTGGCCGGCCCTGGGCAGAAGCCTCGCCGGTTCCCTCGTACGGCCCGACGACGCGGCCTATCCGACCGCCCGTCAGCTCTACAACACCCGCTACGACGACCAGAAACCGGCCGCTGTCGCCTACGTCCGGCACGAGGCCGACATCCGCGAGTGCCTGGCGTTCGCCCGGCGCAGCTCCGTGCCCGTCGCCCTCCGCAGCGGCGGACACTCCTACGCCGGCTGGTCCAGCGGCAACGGGCGGCTGGTCATCGACGTCTCGTCGCTCAAGCGCGTCGACCGGGACGGCACGATCGGTGCGGGGGCCCGGCTCCTCGACGTCTACCAGGGCCTCGCCGCCCACGGCCTGACGATCCCCGGCGGCTCCTGCCCCACGGTCGGCATCTCCGGCCTGACCCTCGGCGGCGGCCACGGCGTCGCCTCGCGCGCGTACGGCCTGACGTGCGACAGCCTCACGGCCGCGACGATCGTCACCGCCGACGGCAAGACGCTCACCGCCGACGCCACCCACCACCCGGACCTGTTCTGGGCGCTGCGCGGCGCGGGCAACGGCAACTTCGGCGTCGTCACCGAACTCAGCTTCCGCACCCGCCCCGCCCCGCAGACCGTCTCCGCGTACATGTCCTGGCCGTGGTCGCGCGCCGGGGCCGTCCTGACGGCCTGGCAGGAGTGGGGCCCGGACCAGCCCGACGAGATCTGGTCCGCCGCACACGTCGCGGCGGGGCCGGGAGGCGGCAACCCGACCGTGTCGGTCTCGGCCTTCAGCCTCGGCACGTACGGCGATCTGCAGAACGCCGTCGACCGCCTCGCCGACCGGATCGGCGCCTCCGCGTCCTCGGTCTC
This sequence comes from Streptomyces sp. NBC_00464, assembly GCF_036013915.1. Lineage (NCBI taxonomy): Bacteria > Bacillati > Actinomycetota > Actinomycetes > Kitasatosporales > Streptomycetaceae > Streptomyces > Streptomyces sp. NBC_00464. The sequence continues at coordinate 3,397,731 of NZ_CP107899.1, forward strand.
GCTGCGCCGCCGCAGCTACCAGGAGGCGATGCTCGTGTACGCGGGCTGCTCGGGCATCACCGACGCCCAGTGCCACCTGCCCGGCACCACACCGGGCCGCGATCCGCAGGGCTCGCTCCAGCGCGAGACGTACGCGGCGGCATCCGACTTCTACGACCGCTCGCTGCCCCCGGCGGGCGTCCAGGCCCTGCTCGACCGGACCGAGGCCTTCACCCGGATCGGCGCGGACGAGGGCGGCGGCGGCTCGGTCGCGCTCACCGCCCTGGGCGGCGCGGTCAACCGGGTCGACCCGCAGGCCACCGCCTTCGTCCACCGCGGTTCACGGATGCTCGCCCAGTACATCGGCGCCTGGCGCACGGGCACCGCCGGCACCGCTCAGCAGAAGTGGCTGAAAGACACCCATGGGGCGCTGCGCCGTTACGCATCGGGGGCGGCCTACCAGAACTACACGGACCCCGCCCTGACGGACTGGCGCAAGGCCTACTACGGCCCGGCCGCCGCCCGCCTCGACGAAGTGAAGAAGACGTACGACCCCGAGGGATTCTTCACGTACCCCCAGTCACTGTGACCGGCTGGGGAAACCGGCACCGGCCCTGACCAGCTCGGGACACCGCCCCTGAACGGCTCGGCCCGGCCTCCCTCAGGCGGCGAGGCCCTTCTCGCCCTCCGAGCCGCCGCCCGAACCGGGGCGCGGCTCGGGAATCCCGCGCGCCTCGCCGCCGTCCCCGGCCGTCACCGCGAGCGGGCTGCGCGACCTGACCAGCCTGCCGAGCCGGCCGGACCGCGAGACGGCACCCACCAGCGGAGTCAGCAGCATCATCGCGAGCGGCGCGAGCAGCAGCGCGGCGGCCGTGCCGAGCGCGAAGCCGCCGATGACGTCGGTCGGGTAGTGAACGCCCATGTAGATCCGGCAGAAGCCCTCCAGCAGGGCGAGCGCGATCGCCGCGATGCCGAACTTCCGGTTCGCCACGAAGAGCCCGACGCCCAGCGCCATCGCCATGGTGGCGTGATCGCTGACGAAGGAGAAGTCGTTCTTCCCGTCCACCAGGACATCCAGCCCCTGGTGGTCCCTGAACGGTCTCGGCCGTTCCACGAATCCACGGATCGGGATGTTGATCAGCAGGGCGATCCCGGCCGCGAGCGGCGCCCAGACGAGCCCGGCGACAGCGGTCACCGAGTCCTCGGCCGTGCCGCGCCGGCGGACACTCCACCAGCACCACAGGACCACCAGGACCATGCCGAGCATGATCCCGTACTCACCGACGAACTCCATGATCCGGTCGAACCAGGTGGGAGCGGACTTCGCGAGACCGTTGATGTCGTAGAGCAGGCTGACATCAGGGTTCGACCCATCCAGTGCGAGTCCAGCCATCTGCCGCGGCCCCTTGCCTTGTGTGCTGCTGCGGCACACGCCCGTGTGCGCCGCTATGACGAACCCCCGTATTCGGTTCGATCACTTACGTGCGTCGGGGCGACGATAGGTCAATGGCTGCGGCCCCGGTCCAACCAGAGAACGACGCGTCCCGTGTGTACGTTCCACTCTCCACCGAATGATCACCATGACGTTATCGAAGAGTGACTCATCGTCGCAGCTCAGGGCCCAGGCTTCACGGAGAGTTCCGGCCATCGGCGCCCGGCGGTCATGCCGCCGGCCCGGCGGTCGGAAGAGCCGCGGCCCCGTCCTTCGTGACGCGTGTCGCACCGAAGTAGTCGGGCGTGTCGATCTTGTCGAACCGGATGACGGCACCGGTGTACGGAGCGTTGATCATGTACCCGCCCCCGACGTACAGGCCGACGTGATGAATGGCACGCGAGTTGGTCAGGTCGTCGGAGAAGAACACCAGGTCCCCGGGGAGCAGCTCGTCGCGCGAGGGGTGCGGACCGGCGTTGTACTGGTCGTTCGCCACCCGGGGAAGCTCGATGTCGACGGTCCGGTACGCGGCCTGGGTCAGCCCCGAACAGTCGAACCGACCGCCCTGCTCCGCCGTGCCGTTGCCGCCCCACAGGTACTTCGTACCGAGCTTCTTCTGAGCGAAGTAGATGGCGCCCGCGGCCTGCTGGGAGGGCTGCACCCGCCCCACCGGCCGGGCGAAGCTCTTCTCCAGCGAACGGATGATCCTGACGTAGTTCTGCGTCTCCGAGATGGCGGGAACCCCGCCGGCCTTGATCACCCGGTACGCACCGGCGTTGTAGGCGGCCAGCATGTTGTCGGTCGGATCCCCGGGGACCTTCTTCACATACCCCGCCAGCTCGCAGTCGTACGAAGCCGCGGACGGAATCGCGTCGGCGGGGTCCCAGACGTCCCGGTCACCGTCCTTGTCCCCGTCGACCCCGTGCGAGGCCCAGGTCCCCGGGATGAACTGCGCGATGCCCTGAGCGGCGGCCGGACTCTGCGCGCGCGGGTTCCAGCCGCTCTCCTGGTAGAGCTGGGCGGCAAGGAGGGCGGGGTTGATGGCCGGGCAGAGGTTGCCCCATTTCTGCACAAGGGGCTGGTACTTGGCCGGCACGGCCCCCTTGGCCAACGCCACGGCCCCGCCCCCGCCACCTACGAGTCCGGCGGCGGCGGAGTACGTACCGACGACGAGCAGCGCCACGAAACACATGGCGACGCCTACGCCGATCCCACCTGCCATCCAGTATTTCCGCACCCGTCAACCATCCCCCATCGGCGCGGGGTTCATGGCTGTTTTCGACGGTGTGTACGAGTCATGCGAGGCATTGGGGTCACGGACCGGCCAATCCGGCGCACCGGACCCCCGGCCCGGCGCGCCGGGTGCGCCGGGCCGGGAGTCCAGTGCGCTGCCATGTCCTGACCGCCCCTCACCTGCCGTCAGGATGCTCCGGCGGACCAGTAGTCGGACCGTACGTTGGGGCTGGGAAGCGGGTAGACACCTTCATAATCCGGCCCGTTCGGCTCGGACGCGGAGTCGACGACCTTCGACTCCTTCACGCACGGGGTGTCCGCCTCGAAGAAGGCCTGTCCCTTGGCGCGGACGCTCACACTGATGCCGAATCCGTCCTTCGTCACCGCGTAGACCGCCGGGAACACCGCGTCGTCGTTCTTCGCCTTGATGCGGTAGTCGCTCGTGCGCCAGAACTGCTCGACCTGGTCCAGGAAACTCTGCCGCCGGTCCGCGGACACGATGGTCATGACGGTACGTCTGCGCGTCACGTCGCAGCTGCCCTTGGTCGTCGGCCCATGGGCCCACTGCACCTTGGGATCGATCTTCTTCAGTACGGCGTCGAGCATGCCGTCGGCCCGCTCGGCGGCCTCCTGCATGTCCATCTTCTTCCCCTTGGTGTCCTTGGGGCTTTCCGAGGCGGCGGTGCCCGCGTGCACACCCGCCGCATCCTTCTCGGTGCCGCAGGCGGACAGCGTGAAGCCGACAGCCAGAGCCACCGCGACGATCTGGAACCTTCGGCTCATCGCTGTTCCTCCATCTTGAGCCGGTCGGCGTGTCCCGACACGATAAGAGCAATGGCGTCGGCGGACATGGCGTCCCGTGCCGGGTTGAAGTAGTTCGAGTGTGCGTCGAAGCTCAGACCGTCACCGCTCACGAGTGGCTGGCCGGGGGCCACGGGGAACCGTACGGCCCCGAACGCCTTGCTCGCCGGATCCTTGCCGAACCAGAGGTCGTCGTCGCCCGGATCGGCCAGGTCCCCTGCCCCGTACGCACCGCCCGGCCCGCCCAGGATCATGCCGATCGCGCCGACGACCACCTGCGTCTTGGACGGGAGCTTGGTCACCGGGTCGTTGGCGGCCGCTCCGACGTAGACGTGCGCGGCACCGACCCCGAGGTCCACGGCCTGGTCCACGCCCACCCCCGGGCTGCCGACCAGGATGATGTCGTCCACCCCCGGTATCCCGCCGAGGCGCTGGGTCGCGGCTCCGACGGTGCGGGAGCCGTAGGAGTGCCCGATGGCCGTGAGGTGGGGGTCCTTGTTCTGGTTGGTGGCCGCGATGCCGCCCATGAAGTCGTCGTAGGCCGCGCCGCCCGTCTCCGCCCGGCCGGTGCCCGCGACGGCCAGGCTCTTCCACCCGTCCGGAGTCTGCGGGGCGTCGTACCCGAGCCAGACGATCGCCGCGCTGGACGGGTCGTAGCCCTGGGCGCCGATCGCCGTGTCACGGGCGCGCTTGAGGTCGTTCTTCGCGAACTCCTCGTCGAGGGAGGTGTTCAGGCCCGGAACGTACGCCGACACGTTCTGCGAGGTGTCGGGGTTCCCGAAGGCGACGATCGCCCGCCCGTTGCCCTCGTCGCCGATGCCGATGAGGTACATCGGGGGCTGGCTGCCCTCCTTCAGCTGCCGGTCGATCTCCCGGAGCCCGGCCAGCTGTTCCTTCGAGGTCTTGTCGCTCCGGCCCTCCAGCTCCGAGATCAGGTCCGGAAGGTGCCGGCGGTTGGCCGTGTCCCGGTCCGCCACCGGAATACCGTCGAGCCCGCCGATCCGGTCCGGGGAGAGCTCCAGGTACCGATCGCGCTCCTGCTGCGACAGCCCGTTCCACCACGCCTTGCGGCCGGCCGCGCTGGAACCGGTCGGGATGCGGTCGTTGAGGTACTGCCGTTCCTTGTCCCGTACGGCCGACTCGACGCGCGTACCCGACCCGGGCAGCCCGGTGAGCGCGCCACCGACCCCGCCGGGTCCCTTGGCCACGTCCCAGGCGGCGGCCACGTACTGACCCTTGCCCCACTTGTCGCCGCCCTTGTTCGCAACCTGGGCGTACTGGTCGACGACGTCCTTGGCGGTGTCGACGGGGTGCGCGATCGTGTCGACGGCCCCGGTGACATCGCCGAGCAGTCCGTCGTCGCCCACGAGACCGGTGAAGAAGTTGCCTTCCGAGCCGTTGGCGGAGGAACCACCCGTGGTCGAGGCTTGTCTACCCGCGTCGACCACTGAAGAGGAACCACCGGCCGCACCCGAACCACCGGCTGCGCCGGCGGCCCCACCGGCACCGTTGCCGTTTCCGTCGGACCCGCTTCCGCTTCCGCTTCCGCCAGAACCGGTACCGCCGGTCTCGCTCCCGCCGGTCTCGCTCCCGCCGGTCTCGCTCCCGCCGGGCCCGCCTTGGCCCGAACCGGTTCCACCGGCCACGGTGGCGCCTTCGAACCCGACCCCGGAACTGCCACCGCTACCGGCGCCGTTGCCGGCGCCCTTCCCGTTGCCGTGGCCGTCAGCGACGGCCCCGGATGACGAACAGCCACCTCCGGTGACCTGGCAGATGGCGTCACCGAATCGGCCGGCTATCTGCCCACCCATTCCTGTGGCCACGAGCCCGCCGACGAGGGCGGCCACCACGAGGATCAGGCCCACGTACTCCAGCGCGGACTGCCCGGTGTCCACACGCCACTTGATCATCCGGGGGATGCTGAACGGCCGGTGCTCAGCGCGCTGTTCGGGCGCGAGCCTGAACCATGCGCGGGACTGGGGCCTGCACAGCAGGACGAGAACGATGACGGGAAGGACCAGTTGCGTCACGCCCCGGTTGCTGTCCGCGTCATTGAGTGTGGCCAGCCCACCGAGCACGAGCCAGCCATGCACGGCCAGCAACCCGCGCCAGACCCGGGGACCACCGGCTCGCACGTACAGCGACAACACGAACCCGGTGATGCCGGGGAGCACGGTGTACAGCACCATGCCAAGCAGCCGGCCGTCCACCGCGTCGACGGACGAGGCCACGAGCAGCGCGTTGAGCGCGCCCACGACTGTGACGACGAAGAGCAGCCGGACGAGAGTCAGCACCACCTGCAAGGCGCTCGACAGCGGCTGTCTGCCCGAACGAACCTCGGTGGCGCCCACCTCAGCACCATCCGGTAATGAGACTTCTCCTATGCCAGACACGACGAGTCTCCCCAGCTTTGTGAGCAGGCGCAGCGACGATTCCCCCGGTATCCGTATGCGACCACAACACTGCGGGGTTCGGCATGGGCCCCAGGGCCCAATGCCGGACTCAACGTCCGACTATCGGGCCCTCACTTACCGCCACCGATCGGGCCGTTACCGGTCATTGAGGGCGGCGACGAGGCGTCAGGACGCTCCGGCGGACCAGAAGTCGGAGTGGACGTTGGGGCGAGGGATCACTTCAATCCCCGCATAACTCGGCCCGCTCGGCTTGGCAACGGGGTCAGCCACGTCAGACTCTCGGACACACGGGCTGTCAACTTCGAAGAAGACTTGCCCCTTATCCCCGACAATCAGACTCACACCGAATCCATCGCCCGTCTGCGCGAAGATGGCCGGCACATCCACGTCATCATTAACCGCTTTGATCCGGTATTCACTCTTTCGCCAGAATCGGTCCACGAGTCCGAGGAAACTTCCGCGACGCCCCGCAGAGACGATGGTCATCACGGTCCGCCTGCGGGTCACATCACAGACTCCGGTAGTTGTAGGACCGTGCGTCCACTCGACTCCTGGTTGAATCTCAGCCAGAACAGCGTCCAGGATGCCGTCAGCGCGTTCGGCAGCCTCTTGCATATCCATGCGGCTCCCCTCAATCCCACTTACCTCCGCACCATCCTTGGTGCAAGAACTAGCTAGGGCGACCAAAATCAACACCGTTGCCGCCCTGCCGACTTTCCCTTTCATCGGTACTCCTCACTCTTAATCTTCTCTGGACGCCCAGCCGCCACAAGAGCAATATTGTTTGCCGACACCGCATCTCTAGTTGGGTCGAAATATCGAGAGTGCGCGTCGAGCGATACGCCTTCCGAACTCACCAACTGCGGCCCTTCGTCAACCTGGAAGCGTCGTGCACCGAACGCTCTGCTCGCAGGGTCCCGCCCGAACCAGAGATCGTCGTCGCCCTGGTCCGCCACCTCGCCGAGAAGCAGACTGCCGACAGGTCCTGCAGCAGCCCAGCCGACAGCACCGACAGCACTCTGCTGTTTCGATGGAAGCTTGGTCACGACATCGTTCTCTGCTGCACCGACAAAGACATGATCCTTACTCACACCGAGATCCTCTGCACGGTCCACGCCAACCCCAGGGCTTCCAACTAGAACGATGTCGTCAACCCCCGGAATCCCGCCGCCTTGTTGCGTGGCCGCACCTACCGTCCTGGAACCGTAGGAGTGCCCGATCGTCGTCATATGAGGATTCTCATTCTCGTTCGTAGCCGAGAGGCCCCCCATAAAGCCGTTGAAGGAACCCCCACCCCTTTCGGCTCGCTCATCCCCTATAACGTCTAGGCTGTCCAGACCATCGGGCGACTGAGGTGCGTCGTAACCAAGCCACACAATGGCAGCACTCGATGAGTCGTAATACCGGGCACCAATCGCTGTATCGCGAGCCCGCTTCAAGTCACCTTCTGCGAACTCCTTGTCAAGCGAGGTATTCAAACCCGGGACGTACGTGGCAACATTCCTTGACGTGTCAGGGTTGCCGAACGAAACGATCGCTCGCCCGTTACCCTCATCTCCGATACCCAGCAAGTACATGGGCGGCTCTCCAGATCGCCGCCCCGCCTGCAACTGCCGGTCAATCTCCCGCAGCCCCGCCAACTGCGTCTCCGCCCGATCACCGTCCTGCCCCTCCAGCTTGCCGATCAGCAACTGCAGGTTGTCCCGGTTCGCCGTGTCGCGGATCAGGGCCGGAATGCCGTCCAAGTTGCCGATCAGGTCCGGGTACACCGCCAGGTACTCCTCGCGCTGTTCGTCCGTCAGACCCGCCCACCACTCCCGCCGCGCCGCAGGCCCCGCTTCGTACGGGATGCCCGACTTCAGGTACCCGCGCGCCGCGGCCCGGACCGCCGCCGCGTCGCCCGCCGCGTCCGTCCACGTCCGGTCCGGGACCGTCAGGCCCTCCTCGGCCTTCAGATTTCGCAGGATCCTGGCGAACCTCCAGTCGACCTCCGCCGCAGTCCGCACCGCCTTCGCCACCCGGTCCGCGATGTCCTGCGCCTTGGCCGTATTGGGGTTCGGGGCCACCAGTCCCGACGGCGGCAACAGCCCCGGCGCCGCCCCCACCGACGCGGTCCCGCCCGCCAACGGCTTCCCGTCGACCAGGCCCTCCCCCGCCTCCGGGTACGTCACCGAACCATCCGCGTGCACCGTGAACCTCAGCGCCGCCGCATCGTCCAGCGCGTCCCGCAGCGCCCGCTGCTGGGCCTTCATCTCGTGCGCGAGGCTGTTCAGGGCCGTACGGACCAGGCCGCACTCCGTATACACGTACTGGAGGTTCCGGCCCAGCTGCCGCAGCCTGCTCACCGCCGCGTCCGCGGCCGCGCCCTGCTGGGTCTCGCGCAAACCGTTGAGCAGCTGCTTCTCGATCCGGTCCCGCCCCGCGTCGGCCCGGTTGCTCGCCTTGCCCCAGCCGTCGGCCGCACCCTCCAGCTCGGCGCACTTCAGGTCCCGTAACTGGGCCCAGGTAAGCCGGGAGGTCCCCGCCGTCATCGCTCGACCCCCCGCGTCCGCCTCGCCACGGGCGCGAAGGACGACTTCACGGTTTCGTTCGTTTCGGCCTGGGCCCGGGCGACGGCCCGCAGATTGCCGGCCAGCGACCCGCACTCCCGGCGCGCGGTCTCGAAGCGCCGCTCCCACGACTCGCGTACGGAACCCAGCTCGGCCAGCGCGCTCAGGCCGACGGTCCCGGTGAGCAGCCCTTCGTGCGCGGTCGCCAACTCCGCCCTCACCGGCCCGAGATGCACCCCCATCCCCTCCGCACCTCCGGCCGCCTTCAGCCACGCCCCGTCGCTGTGCCTCAGCTGGTCCCCACCCGCGCGACCGCCGCCCCCGCCACCCGCCAGATCGCTCAGCCTCTTCTGCACACCACTCACCCCGTTCCTTGATCGTGGAGCGGCACTGTGCCAAACCCGGCAGCCGCGACACGCCGCCCCCGGACGCCGGGGAGCGGCCCGGTCCCCCGCTCCCCGGGCCCCCCAACGCATCGCGTCCCGGCCGAGATCACCCGAACGGTGGACCGGGCGCTACGCCCCGTACGTCCTCGGGTCCACCGTGGCGAGTCGGCGCAACGCGTCGGCGGCACGGTCCTCGGGCGGGGTGCCGTCCTCCGGGATGTGCCACATGCGGTACTTCGGGGAGCCGTCCGCCTCCTCGTACCTCAGGCACAACGCCGTACGGTCCGGGTCCCGGAAGTCCGTACCGGCCCAACTCAGCTCCATGTCCCAGCGGCTGAGCAGCTCCGGCCGGTCACGCAGCCCTGCGGCGATCAGCCGGGCGGCCTTGCGGGCCGGCCACGTCCACGCGTGGTCGTTCTCGGCCCGGCTGATCTCGGCGTCGTACGCGGCGGCGTCGAAGCGGAGTTCCGGGATCTCACGTACGTGCAGCGGGGAGGGCGGTGGCGACGGACAACGCCAGTCGGACCAGACGACCTCGTCACCGTCCCGCCGGATCGTGACGTGCAGGGCACCGCAGCAGCCCTCGGTGCAGTACGCCTCCGCGAGCTGGACCTCCCGTGGCTCCTCTCCGTCGCCCGCAGCCGGCCACTGTCCAGCAGCCACTCCGGGCTGTGCGCGGGCCCCCGGCCGAACACCTCCGGCACCAGCGGCCGGCCGTCGATCAGCATGCGGACCTCGACCGTGTCGGAATCGACCGGATCGCGCACGACGATCTCGACCCGAAGAACCTGAAGAACCCGAAGAACCCGTAGAACCGGCAGATCCCGCAGATCCCGCAGATCCCGAAGGACCCGCCCCACTGGGCCCATGGGGCCCACCGGGCCTACCGGGCCCACCGCATCCACCCCACCGCCGAACGGCCGCCGCGCATTGCGCCAAACCCACTGGAACCGCCGGCGCTCGACCCCGTCCGCACCCTCCCTGGGCTCGGCGTCCGGGGCCGTCACGGCGCACCACTCGGGCCGCCGCAGTACGGACTCCAGCTCCGCCAGCAACGCCTCGCGCCGGCCCGGACCCCAGTCGCGCAACCGGCTCGGCCCGCTGTGCAGGTCGAACGCGGCGGAGAGCAGCAGCCCGTAGTGATCGAGCGTGGGCTCCAGCACTCCGGCGCACGACACGAAAGCCTCGTACGAACTGACGGCCTCCGAGCAGTAGAGGATCTCCGCCCGGTCGTCGCGCAGGCTCGTCGCACGGAACAGCAGCCACCCGGTGCAAGCGGCCAACTCGCCGCGCTGGGATGGCGGCAGCTCCCCCGCTCCCAGGATGTCGGCCGGCCGCACCGCCTCCATGATTCTCCGCGCCGCCTCGGGCCCTACGATGCCCGGGTCCCGCGGAAGCGCCGCCAGTTTCAGGCGCACGGTCTCCATGTCGCCCGCCTCAACGGCACTGACCAACCCGCGCAGTTCCGGTCTCCCCGAGCGAAGCCCCAGCCACACCACGGCTGCGGCCTGCCGGTCGATGGCGTCGAGCGCGGACACGGCCGGGCTCATCAGATCGCGGAACCCACCGAGCGCCTTGAGATACGGCACGTCCTCCGGCTCACCGAGACGGCCCAGCAGGGCAAGGCCGACACAGACGGCGGCGGGACTGCTTCCCGTACGCGCGAGGCACCGCCCGAGCGCACGCGCCCGCTCCTCGTCCTCCAGCACCACATCACGTACGGCCCAGAGGATCTGATGATCCCTCACAGCGGGTTGCAGCGCGGCGAATCGTCGTTCGACCCCGGCCGCGGCCCGGACCGCATCGGGGTCGGCGAGCAACGGTTTCAGCAGGTCCACCACCGCAGTCCGGGCCTCGCGCCAACTGCGGCTGGACCGGCGGTTCAGCACGGCCGGACCGGGCAGCGCGTACCCGCTCCCGGGAGGCCGCCCATCGGGCTCCGCGCGAGAAAGGCGCAGGGCGTAGGAGTACAGCGAGGGCCGGGAAGTGAGCGCTCCGCGCTCTTCCGGGGCGCTCAACGGGCGGGGTGGTTCTCGATTCGTGAAGTCATGCGGCGGATTCTGGCAGGACCCCCGCCGCGGCACCAGCGGATTTCGCCCGCACCGCCCTCAAGCGGGGTCCACGAGGGCGCGGCCGACTGCTCCCGGCCGAAACAGCGGGAAGAATGGGCCCCCATGAGCCATTCACCCCCCTCCCCGTCCTCGCCGCCTTCCCCCTCCTCCTGGCGTCGGCCCATGGTCGCCCGCCTCGCGGACGAGGAACACCGCACCGCGACCATGCTGGAGCTGTTCTTCGACCTCTGCTTCGTCACGGCGGTGGCCCAGGCGGCTGCGGCGTTCGAGCACGAACTCGCCGAAGGGCACATCGCCCACGGTGTCCTCGGCTACGCGATGGTGTTCTTCGCGATCTGGTGGGCCTGGATGAACTTCACCTGGTTCGCCTCCGCCTACGACACCGACGACGTGCCCTACCGGCTGCTCACCCTCGTCCAGATCACCGGCGCCCTCGTCCTCGCCGCCGGGGCGTCGGAGGCCCTGCAGCAGGAGGACTTCACGGTCATCACCTGGGGTTACGTGATCATGCGGCTCGCCATGGTCACGCAGTGGCTGCGCGCCGCCCGGTCCGACCCCGAGCGACGCCCCACCTGCCTGCGTTACGCCGTGGGGATCTTCTTCGTACAGATCGGCTGGGTCGTACGCCTGACGCTCCCCGAGGACGCCGGGCTCGCCACCTTCGCCGTCCTCGTCCTGGCCGAGATCGCCGTCCCCGCCTGGGCGGAACGCGCGGCCACCACCACCTGGCATCCGCACCACATCGCCGAGCGGTACGGCCTGTTCACCCTGATCGTGCTGGGCGAGTCCATCACCGCCGCCACCGGAGCGGTACATGCCGCGCTCGACTCGGACGCGGCGCTCGCAGACCTTGCCGCCCTCGTCGTCGGGGGCATCCTGACCGTCTTCGCCCTGTGGTGGCTCTACTTCGCGCGGAGTGCGAGCGTGCACGACCGGCTCACCACCCTGCGCATGGCACTGCTGTGGGGATACGGCCACTACCTGGTCTTCGCGTCCGCGGCGGCCGTCGGCGCCGGTCTCGCCGTCAACGTGGCTCACGCCACCGGCCACGGCCACCTCTCCGACCGTACGGCGGCAGCGGCCTACACCGTCCCGGTCGCCGTCTTCGTCACCCTCGTCTGGGTACTGCACCACCGCGCCGGCGGGCTGCGCCGCGCGGCCGACGCGCTCCATCCGCTCGCGGTCATCGCCGTCCTGGCGGCGACGTTCGGGCCCTCCCCGGTCCTCGTCACGGGCATCATCACGGCTCTCCTCATCGCCGCGACGCTGGTCCTCTCCGCGCGAGGCGAAACCGCCGGGACCACCGGAACAACCGAACCCACTGGAACCACCGGCCCGGCCGGCGCCCCCGGAACCCCCGGAACCCCTGGAACCCCCGACAAGACGGACTCCTGAGCCCCGCGGGCACGAGCCGGCCCCGCCCGGCGCCTCTCAGGTCAGCGCGTACTCCGGGCCGCCGCCGTCGCCGTCCCCTGGTCCGTCCCCTGCCCCGTCCCCTGCCCCGGCAGCACGATCCCCTGTGCCTGGGCAGCCTTCCCCGGGCGCAGGGTCCACGGCACGGGAGCGGTCTCGGCCAGCCATCCATCGGCGACGATCCCGCTCACGACGAGCCCGCGCACCGAGCGCGAGAGCTTCTTCCAGCCCAGCCCCTTGCACAACTGCCCGTACGAAGGACCGTGGCCGTGCTCCGCGCGGAACGCCACAGTGAACGCGGCCGCCTCCCGGCCGCAGTCCGGATGCGCATCCCTCCACGCGTCGTGGTCGCCGGCCGCCGGCCGGGGCGCGGGGACGGGCGACGGCACGGACATGAACGCCTTCGCGACCCGCACGAAGGAGCACCGGCACACCGCGCACTGCTCGACGGCCTCCACATGCCGCAGCAGCGCCGGGCTGACGCCGGACTTCCACTCCGCCCACTCGGCCGGGGTAATCTCCACCAGTTCGGCCGCGGCTGCCGCCTCACGCGCCGCCCTGCGCTCCGCCTCCGCGGCCGCGAGCTCCGCGACCTCCTCAGGGGTACGGAACATGCCGGCGAGGTGCCGCACCGCCGGGCCGAGCCGGTACGTCCGCCCGGAGATCTCGGCCAGGAACCCCTTCTCAAGGAGGACGGGCACGGCCGCGTAGCAGGCGACGGGCAGATCGTCGGGCGCCTCTCCGGCGAGTTCGTCCGTGCAGTAGGCCGCCAGGAACAGCGCGGCAAGCCGGGCGGCGGGCGAGGCCTTCTTCACGGGCTTGGCGATCCGCGTACGCATGGCCCATCCCGAGACCTTCGACCGCGTGCCCTTGCCCAGGGGCAGCACGTGGTCGGGCCCCGGAGTCATCTCCGGCACGATGATCCGGGACGGCTTGTCCGGATCCCCGTCGAGCAGCGAGCCGGGCACCTGCCATCCGGCGGCGGCCAGCTCGGCGACGGCCTGCTCCGGATCATCCAGCCGGAGCGACCGCAGATCCGTTCCCGTGAGGTTCCCGACGCCGGCCCGCGCGGCCCGGATCGCCACGACGACGGCGAGGAGTTGAGCGTCGACGGAGGTCAGCGGCAACCCGGCCACGTACGAGAGGAGCTCACGCGCCGCCTCCCCCTGGCGCGACGTCAGCAGGAAGGGCAGGGGCGCAGGAGGCGGAGGCGACACGGCAGCGGTCTCGGCCGAAAAGGCAGGCTTGGGCACATCACATCTAACGGTGATCAGACCGCAGAAGTCACGCGTGACGTGTAGCACAGATGCATCCCGGTTCCCCGGCCCAGGCAGCCGCCCCACCCGACACGGCCGGTGAAGAAACACGTTGCACCACCGCGCCCGCTCGCCCATGATCTCCCGCGATGACAAATGAACTCGCGGGAGCGGCAAAGCTCCTGGATGCCGGGGACGTACCCGGAACCGTGCGGGCCCTGCGCCCCCTCGCCGACACGGCACCCCTCAAGGACCTGGCGAAGCTCGTGCACCGGCTCGCCACCACCGCCGGCGTCGACGACCTCGCCGGCAGGGCCAAGGCCCTGGCCAAGAAGCCCGGCCGGCCGCAGGAGCTCTACGACTTCGGGTACGCCTGCGTGGAGCACGACCTCGCCTTCCTCGCCGTTCCCGCCCTGCGCGAGGCCCTGCGCCAGATACCCGCTTCCCGGGCAGTGCGGGCCGAGCTGGTCTCCGCGCTGGAGCGCGAGAACCGCAACGGGGAGGCGGTGACCGTACTGGCCACGGCCGGCGAGGAGCTGCCCGCCTGGCCCGAGCGGTACCTCCTCGTCCACAACTCGCTTCTTGCGGGGGACCTTTCCGGCGCCCGGACCGCCTTCGACCTGCTGCCGGCGCCCGACGACGCGAAGTGGGAGTGGGCGCACGGCCGCGTCACCCACATGCTGCGCCGGGCCGAGCGCGCCGCGCAGGCGGGCCCGCTCGACCGCCGCGACCTGCGCGGCTGGCACTACGCGCTCACCGGCGGATACCTCGCCGTGCTCTCCCCGTACGGTTTCGAATCCGCGATGACCGGCCGGTACGCGTACCTGGGGGACACCGTCGAGCTGTGCCGGCAGGGCCTCGACCGGCTGGCTCTCGTCCTGCGCACCACGGGGCGCGCGCCGCGCTCCGTCTCCCTGCTGCCCGGCCGGAGCGACCGCATTCTCGGTCTCGCCGCGGCGCAGATGCTGGGACTGCCCACCGAGCCGTACGACCCGCAGCGGACGGACACCCTGGTCGTCGCCTACGACATCAACGCGGTCGAACCGGACGTGGCCGTCACCCTGCGGCGACGCCCGGCCGGGCAGATCCTCTTCGAGCACGCCACGTGCTGGACGAACCCGCCGGTCGCGACCGCCGACGTGAGCACGTTCCTGGTGCAGACCGTGGTCGAGCCCTGGGGCGCGACCATGCGGATGGGCGACAACGGTGTGGAGCAGTCCCCTCCGGACGACCGCCCGGAGCAGGACATCGCCGCCGGGATCGTACGGGCGGACGGCACCCCCGACGCCGGCGACGGCGAGACCCCGCCGGACGGCGATGCGGTGTTCGGCGCCTTCGTCTCCGCCACCTCGGCAGGCTGGGCCACTGCGCTGCGCGACCGCGTCGACGCCCCCGGACCGGTCCCGAGCTCCCGGTTCGCGTAGCAGCGGAACGGGACCGGGCGGGACGGGACAGGACGGGGCAGGCGGGGGGCTGCACGCCGATTCCGGGCGCGTCAGCGGGACGACAAGCGGGCGTTAGCAGAACATGAGCGGCGGGCGGGAAGCTTCAGAAGTCAGCAGGTCAGGAGGGGGAGCGGTTCGCCGCAAGTTCCGGGCCTCGGCAGCACCGCCACACTCGACCGCCACACACTCGGGGTATTCACATGCGTACGATCCACACCCGCAAGCGCACCGTCGCCGTCAGCGCCGCAGTCACCGCCGTGCTCGCCCTGGCCCTCACCGCCTGCGGTGGAGACGGCAGCGGCACGAAGTCCGCCGGCCCGGCGAACAACCGCGCGAAGACCGCCGCATCGGCGGACGGCTCGAAGCCCGCTGACGCCGCCGGATCCACGGACACCGCAACGACCGGCGGCTCCGCGAAGACGGTCACCTCCAACACAGGCACGGGCTCGTCCAAGGGCGGCACCGCCAAGACCGGCACGACCACCGGCGGCAACACCAGCGACAGCTACGCCTACAAGCACCCGTGCAAGAGCGAGGACCTGTCGGTGCGGGTGTACGCCCGCGAGGGCTCGGCCACCCAGCAGGTGATCGAGGTCAACAACACCGGCGCGAACGCCTGTGGCCTGAGCTACTTCCCGCGGGTCAGCCTGGGCAGCGCGAGCGCGAAGGACCACAGCGGCGACATCACCCCGCTGGTCCCGAGCGGCCTGGGCGGCGCCCCTGCCTACCCGGTCAAGCCGAAGAACGCCGCCATCGCGGTGATCGACCTCAACCCGAGCGGCGGGAACGGTGTGACCTGGATCAACGAGCTGAACGTGCTGGCCGACGGCGACCACATGCCCAACGCCGAGCAGCTCAACTTCCCGCTCGGCCCCGACGTGAAGGTCCTCGACCCGAAGCTGGGTCTGTACCGCAGCACGATCGCGGACGCGGTGAGCTCCATGCAGCAGGCAGACTCGAAGTCCTGATTCCGGCCCGCCAGACGGCCCGCCGGACGGTCCGGCGAGCGTCACGGCGAGCACCACGACAAGCGACTCGGCGAGCGACTCGGCAGGCAACACCGAAACGACCTCCTGACGGGCGACCACAACGGCGGCCCGCCGGGAGGTTCTTCCGTGTCGTCAGCCGACCTGCTTCGGCTGCGTGAAACGGATGCGGTTGCCGAACGGGTCGCGGAGACCGCAGTCCGTCCCGTACGGACGCTCGGTGGGCTCCTCGGTGAACTCGACCCCCTGGGCGAGCAGCGTCTCGTACGTCTTGCGGCAGTCGTCCGTGGTGAGGATGAGCCAGCCGCCCATCGCCCCCTTGGTCACCAGGTCGCGGACCTGCGCCGCCGTCTCCTGGGACATCGCCGGAGAGCCCGGCTTCTCCAGGAGGATCTGGCGTTCCGGATGCCCGGGGACGCTGACGGCCAGCCAGCGCATGAACCCGAGGTCGGTGTCGGCGGCCACCTCGAGACCGAGCTTGCCGACGTAGAAGTCGAGGGCCTCGTCCTGGTCGAGTACGTACATCTGCGAGTGCGTGATTGCGTTGAACATGACGTTCACGCTACGGGGACGGCCGCGCGAAAACTTATCCAGAACTGCTCAGTCTGCGCGCAGAGAATGGCGACCGCCGAGCGGGGCGAGCGCTCAGCCGCTCGGCCGCGTCCACGCCATCGTGAAGCAGGTCGGAACCCCGGTGGCCACCGTTTCGCTGCGGTACGTCCTAGGTGACCGGCCGACGATGTCGCGGAACGTCCGGCTGAACGTCCCCGTGCTGCCGAAGCCGACCTCGAAGGTGATGTCCGTGATGCTGCGGTCGGTCTCCCGGAGAAGGAACATCGCCCGCTCGACCCGACGCCGCTGAAGGTACCGGTGCGGCGTCTCGCCGAACGTGGCCCGGAAGGTGCGCGAGAAGTGCGCCTCGGACACATGGGCGAGCCGGGCAAGGGCCGGTACGTCGAGCGGCTGGGCGTACGAGCGGTCCATCGCGTCGCGGGCCCGCAGCATGCGGCGGTTGGACTCTTCGGAGGCACGGCTCACGCCACCGCCCCGGTCCCGTACCGAGGGAACGCGTCCGTCGCCAAGACGAGGCCCAGGGGCTCCGGCAGCGGAATCCCCTCGCCGTATTTGCCGCCCGATCTCTCCTGGTACGCACCGCCCCCGGGCCGCGTATGCAGAGCCCATGTCCCGTGCCGGGGGTCGATGACCAACAGGGCGACGACCCCGGCGACGGCGTACCAGTCGTTCTTCTGACTGATGTCGCGCGCCTTTTCCGACTGCGAAATCACCTCTACGGCAAGCACCGCATCCGCCGGGTCGGCGAGCCACGCGTCGTCCTCGTCCCACTGGTCCGGAAGCACCACGAGGTCGGGCGTCGCGTAGTCGTCCGGGGCATCGGGCATCCCGACCGACGTGACCTCGTACGCCCCGAACCTCGACGGCAGCGTCGGTTCGAGCTGGAGCCGCAGCCGCCTGATGGTTCCGGCGAGCTTGCCGCGCGGCGTCGGAGACATCACGAGACTTCCTCCCAGGACCTGCACCCGCAGCCCCGTCGCTTCCTCGATCTGCTCGGCGATGGCACGGAGATTCCCCGGACGTGGGCGCAGCGGTCGCGGAACGGGCATGTGTCTCGGCCTCCGTCTCGGCGAAGCGGGTGCGGCGCCTGCGGAGCGCGCGCGTGATCCCGGACCGCGCTCGGCGGCTGTCTCACCGTACTGCGAGAGGTACTCATACGCTTCGGACATCACGCCCCCGGATGCCAGGAAACCGACACGTTCACTACACACAGTCACGATAGGTCACCCCACTGACAATCGGGCTTGGCAACGCATTCGACCCAGAGCAGCTTCCCGCCCTGCCCGGGAAGTCCGCCGCGCATCGGATAGCCGCCCCAGCTCTCCGCGTAGAGCGTGACGAGGTACAACCCGCGCCCGCGTTGGGCGAGTTCCTGCGGCGCTTCGGCGGTCCAGCGGAAGGGGGCGGGGATGTGCGGTGCGGTGTCCCAGACGCCGAGCCGGATCCGGTTGCGGCCGGCGTCGCGCATGCGGAGGGAGTACGGGCCCGAGGAGTGCTGATAGGCGTTGGTGACGAGTTCGCTCGCCAGGAGTTCGGCGGTCTCGATGAGTTCGGACATGCCGTGGGCGCGGAGCACGTTACGGAGGGTGGCGCGGGCGACGCCGGGGGCCCGGGGATCCTGCGGGAGTTGGAGGGTGTACGTCCAGGGCGGCGCTACGGTGGTGCTGACCATGGAAGTCTCCGTTCACGGAGGGAGGTTGAGGATGCGCTTCGAGTTGCCCGGTGACGAGGCCGCTCCGTCGAGCGGGGTGCTTCCGGGCGGGTGGCCTGACGCCGAGACTAGGTGCACGCAAAGATTCCTTTCACCGCAGAACCGGAATCCTTGCGCGGAACCACTCGTGTGAGTGACCAATCAACGGGACGTATTGCAAGGGGAGTTCGAGATGGCAGGCAGGCCCGCCCCCACCGCGCGCCGCTCACGGCTCGGCGCCGAACTGCGCAAGCTGCGGGAACGCGCCGGCATGACCACCACGCAGGCGGCCGACCTCCTGGGCACGAGCTCGGGCCAGCTCAGCAACATGGAAGTGGCGCGCTTCGGAGTGAGCGCCGATCGCGTACGCGTCGCGGCCCACACGTACTCCTGCGCAGACCAGGAGCTGGTCGAGGCGCTCGTGTCCATGACGGCCGACCGCAAGCGCGGCTGGTGGGAGGAGTACCGCGAGATCCTGCCGCCCAAGCTGCTCGACCTGGCCGAGATCGAGCACCACGGGACGAGCCTGCACGCGGCCCACAGCATCCACATCCCCGGCCTGCTCCAGACCGTCGATCACGCGCGCGAGATCTATCGGCAAGCCGTCCCGGAGCTACCACCGCCGGAGATCGAGCACCGGGTCTCGTACCGGATCAAGCGCCAGGCTGTGCTCTACCGCCCGAACCCCTCGCCCTATCGGGCCGTCATCCACGAGGCCGCACTCCGCATGAGGTTCGGTGGCGCGGAGGTCGCCCGGGGCCAACTGGAGCACCTGCTCAAGGTGAGCGAGCTCCCTCACGCATCCATCCGCGTGATCCCGTTCGAGGCCACCTACTATCCGGGCTCGGGACAGTCCCTGTACTACGTGCAAGGTCCGGTACCCGCACTCGACACCGCGCAGCTCGACCAGTCACACGGTCCGGTCTTCATCGACGCGGAAGCCCAACTCGCCCAGTACCGTCTGCTGCTGGAACGGCTGGAAGCGGCATCCTTGAACGCCGAAAGGTCCCAGGAACTCATCCACAAGGTCGCCCAGGGCCTCTGAAAGGAACCGCGATGTCACCGCACACCTGGCAGAAGTCGTCGTACTGCGCACAGGGCGAAGCCTGCGTTCACGTGGGCACCGACCGAAGCGGATCGATAGGTCTGACCGAATCGGGCGACCCCACCGGCGCGATACTCCGCACCACCCCCACCGCCCTCCGCGCCCTCCTCCGCACCCTCAAGGAGGACCACCCTCATGGCTGACGACGCCCCCGCAACGCTCACCTGGATCCGCGCCGCCCCCGAGGACGAACCCGGACCCGGCCCCTGGATCGAGATCGCCTTCGGCGAGGGCGACGACCTCGTGCACCTGCGCGAGACCAGCGACCCCGGGAACGTCGTCACGACCACCCGCACCAAGTGGGAGGCCTTCGCGAAGGGTGTCAGGGCAGGCGAGTTCGACCACTTCGCCGGGCTCTGACCACCGGCTCTCTCAGGGTTGGGCGCCAGGCCCCAGAGCCGTCCGGGACTGCGTCGGCGGCAGAGCGTCCGTGGCACGAATCTCGTCGCCGAGGTGGTCGATGGACGGCCTCAGCGAACGGGCCTCGCCCTTCGGCCTCCAGCTCTCTATCGCCACGGGCAGACCCGCTTCCTGCCGGATCCGCTCCGCGAGTGCCGCGAGGTAGCCGCTGTCCCGCACACAGGTGATCAGGATGACGGCGTCGCAGCCGGTCGTCGGGAGAACCTCCATGAAATCGTCGTCGAACTCCGTCGGCAGAGTCCCGCTCTCGCTCGGGGCGAACATCGCGAAGACGCCCAGCCTCGCGCCGTCCGGTCGCACGACATGGAGCAGCGGCTCTCCGATGTCCGCCTCGGGGTGCACCTCGGCACGCTCCGATTCGCCGAGGGACTCGGTGACAGCGTCCCGGACGCGCGCCTCGAAAAGCAGCGAATCGACGAGTGCCAGCAGGTGCTCGACGTAGGAGGTGCCACTGGTGGTCTCCTGGAGGTGTCGCATGAGGCGGATGGCCTCACTGTGAGGCAGTCGGCTGGCCAGGTCGCTCGCCTGCTCGCGCTGGCGGATACCGAAGAACAGCTCCATTTCCTTGAACCTCACACGGTGCACGGACTGTCCGATGACCGCGATGAGCAGGAACGCGAGTCCGCCGAGCAGGAGCGCCACGCTCCCCGCCTGGCTCTTGCCGCGAAAGACCGAGACGGCACCGCCCACTGTCAACAGGAGGCCGATGGTCGCGGCGGCAGTTCGCTGCCACTTGCCGAGGGGAGCAGCGAACACCGAATCCGGGTCCGGCCGGCCGTCAGACGCACTGGTATCCGTGTTCGACATTCATCAACCGTATCGCCATCTAGCCTTGCAATTAAGGGAGTTGAGGCCGACATCGGAAGGGAACCCCGCCGGAGGTGGTGATGAGAACCGGCTCGGAGAACGACGCCGATGTCAGGACGGTGGACCTTCCCGCACGCAGGGAACGTTCCGACACGCCCCCCTCGTTACGCCTGCGGCCGTCCAACGTCACCCGCAGCCGCCCGAGGAGCACCGTGCCCGAACCCACTCCCGTAACCACCGCTCCCCTCCCCACGCTTCCGCCCCTGAGCACGCAGGCCGAGACACTGATCGGGCTCGGGGTGCACGAGATCGCCGGCCTGTCGGCTGCCGAGATCCGCAACTTCGCCAAAGCGGCCGGGGCCAACGGCGACGGCAAGACCGGTCTACTCGCCGTCCACCCGGACCGGGCCCCCGCCTCCGCCCTCGCCCCGCTGCTCCGCCGCGAGGACAAACCGGGCTTCATCGTCGTCGACATGCCGGACGTCGACCTCTTCACCCCGCTCGACACCGTCGCGGTCCCCGACGCACAGCTCTACGTTCTCAGCGACATCGACCGCGGCGACCACATGGCCAACTGGAGCCCGGACGAGGCACTGCCCGCCCTCACCGAGCAGGGCCGCACCCCACTGCTGCTCACCGAGGGCATCCACTGGGTGCTGCAACAGCCCGCCGCCCTGGAGCGCAACCACTGCTTCATGACCATCGGCTCCCGGCTGCGCAAGCCCAACGGCACCCTGGACTCCCGCACACCGGCGCTCTGGATCAGCAACGGCACCGGGCGGGACGGCCGCGAGCGGCGCAACGCCCCGAAGGCAGGCTGGTGCTGGGCCGGAAACCGCCACACCTGGCTGGGCTTCGGCTCCGCCACGGGCCGCCGCGGCAAGGACGCGTAGGGCCCCGCACGGCGGGCCGGTCCGGGAGACTCATGTCATGTCCCTCACCACGCGTCTCAGTCAATCAGCCGCAGCAGCCGCCCTCCTCGCGCTCACCGTGACCGCGTGCGGAACCGAACACGCCGGGCAGCAGCAGGCCCAGTCGGCCATCCCCCGGCCGTCGTTCACGCCTCGGCCGAAGTGTGCCCAGCCCGCCGAGGCTCCCCCGACCCCGGCCTCCTCATCGCCCACCGCGAGCACGACCGCAACGCCGCAACAGGGGACCAACGACGACCAGCCCCCCAATTACGCCGACAACCACGCCTACCGCATGGCGGCCGAACTCAGCCCGGCCAAGCGCGCCATGGGCGAGGCGTCGGCCGCGCTCATCGAGTCCGAGCTGGAGAAGGCCCGGAAGGAGGGCGACGTCAGTGAGAACCGGATCACGAAGGCACTGGCGCACCTCGGCTGCGGGAAGGAGCACGGCGTCTTCATCTGGGACAGCTTCTACAGCGTTCACACGGGGGACGTCTGCGTGTCCGGGCATGTGACGGAGCAGGAGCTGACCATCCAGGTGCACGGCGCGTACGCCGAACCCCAGCCGGGAACGGGGCCGTGCGTGGAGAACCGGGGCGGCCACTGAGCCGGCCGGACGGGCACGTGTCCCAAGGCCTGACCGCGGGCATGATCAATCGCATGAAAGTGGGCAAGCGGGACGACGCGAGCAACGGCACCACAGGAGCCGATTCGAGAATCGGCACGAGCAACCGCGGGAGCAACGAGCCGGGCCGGATCCTGCACTGGAACTTCTTCATAGGCGGCCACCTGAGCGCCTCCGTACCCGTGCGACTCGTCGAACGTACGCCCGAGGGCCAGCTCGTCTGGATGGAGGCGGGCACCCCGATGTGGTGCACCGCTCTGCCACGCGGCGCCACCCACCTGCGCGACATCGCACCGCACGAGCGCCCAGCCGCCGGCTACCCCGTGGTCGCCGGCCGGTGGCCGATGGGCAACGCCCTCTTCTACCAGCCGACCGGCGCCGCGCACTCCGTCCTGTGGCTCTTCGGCCGCAGACAGAAGTTCGGCGGCTGGTACGTGAATCTGGAGCGCCGGGTCCACCACGGCGACGACATCGACATCGCCGACCACGAACTCGACATCAACGTGGCGCCGGACCGGACGTGGCAGTGGAAGGACGAGGAGTCCTTCGCCGAGAAGACGGGCCATCCCGCGTACTGGACGGCCGAGGAGGCCGTGGCCATCAGGACCGAGGGCGACAGGGTGGTCCGGCTCGCCGAGGCCGGAACCTTCCCCTTCGACGGCTCCTGGTGCGATTTCCGGCCGCCGGCCGCCTGGCGAACCCCGCCCCGGCCACCGGTCCCCCGCCACCCGCTCCTCTGACCGACGACCGCCCCGACCTCCTCGCCACCGCCCCTGATGGGTGCGGTTCGGCACCCCTTGCAGGTCTCGGCCAGGGTGGCGCGATGGCGATCATTGCCCGGCGTCACCCTCCGTGATACACAGAGTAATCAGACGCAAATCGCCCACACACCGATTCGATCCGCAGGTCAGGACGGTCAGACCGGTCATATGTGCGAGATCCGGGTAAAGAGAGCCGTCAAGTCGTCGTACGAGAGCAGTTTCATCAGCGAAGATAGAGGGTGACCCGTGCCATGCGGTGCGGGCACCGAACTACCCAACAGGGGCGGTGACTTACATGATCCTGGCAGCTGAGAAGGGCGACATCACCACCATCATCGGCGGAATCGCCCCGAACTGGGGGCCGTTCGGGACCTTGGGCAACGAGGCCCGCGTAATGATCGAGGTCGTGATGGCGATCGCCATCCTGCTCTGCCTCGGCATCGCGGTCTGGGGCGCGGCGAAACAGCGCATCGGCGCGACCGCCCTGCGCGACACGTTCAGCGCGGAGCAGGGCAAGGGGCTGATCGTCGCGGGCCTGACCGGTGTGTTCATCATCGGATCGCTGGGCACCGTGTTCACCATCGTCTACGGGATGGCCGTCTAACCAGCCGTCAGCCCGCGCCCGGGGGCAGTCCCGCCCCAGCCCTCACCATCCGTCCGTCGTGCCCACCGGCAGAGGTTGCGTCCCCCTGATGTCGACTCACCACACCGCGTCCACGCGAGAACCAGCACGGCTACCGTCGTACCACGACACGGTTCAGGCAACGGTTGAGGGGGCGTACGCGGCATGAGTCACGACGACGGCTACGGCAACGACTCGGGGCGTACGGGCGACGGCTACAGCACCATCGGCGGCACACGCCAGACCCGCACCCGCCTCCCCGACGGCGAAGGCAGCGACGGCTACGGCCCCCGCCGCCCCGCCCGCAGCTCGCGTTCACTGGTCACGGTCGTGGGCGTGATCGTCCTGCTGCTCGCGGCCATCGCCTTCGCCAACATGGGCGGGGACGACGGGAACGGCAAGGACGGTGCGTCGGGGAGCGACGGCAAGAAGGCGGGGGCTGCGCCGACTGCGGCCACGGGGACGAAGCCGGTGACGGGGAAGAACGGCGAGATTCCATCGGGGTTCGCGCACGATGAGCAGGGGGCGCAGAGCGCGGCGTCCAATTTCGCGGTGGCGCTCGGCTCTGTCGAGATGTTCACGAAGGACAGCCGTCACGCGATCGTGGACAGCGTCTACACCTCGGCGGCTGCGAGCAAGCTCAGAGACCCGCAGGATGCCGCCTACTCCTCCGACTTCCTACAGAAGCTCGGTCTCGATGCCAATGGCAACGCACCACAGGGCAGCACGTTCGTATCGCGCACGGTCCCTGTGGGAACCAAGGTGGAGTCCTTCGGCGGAGATACGGCCAAGGTATCCGTCTGGTACACGGGGTTGATCGGTATGTCCGGTGCAGGGTCCACCGACCCGGTCCGCACTTCCTGGAAGACCTGGACCGTCGAACTCGCATGGACGGACGAAGGCTGGAGGGCCGTCAGCGACACGCAGAAGGACGGGCCTGCCCCGGTCCCCGGCGATGTGGCGGCATCCAGTTCTGACGAGATCAGTAAGGCTGTCGAGGAATACGGAGGCTTCACTTATGCCAGGTAGCCCTCGGCTCCGCGTTCGCTCCGCCGTTGCCACTCTGGTTGCGGTACAGACAGCTGTTGTCCTTCTGTCTGCACGTGCCGTTGCCGCGCCCACGCCGTCCCCATCGCCGTCGTCGAGCCCAGGCAACAAGGCCTGCGATCTGCTCATCGGCCCCGCCAAACAGTACTGCGAGGACGGCGACGCAGCCGCCCCCAAAATCTCACCCCCCAACAGCGTCGACTCCGCCCAGGACCCCCTCACCTCCCTAGGCCGCGGCTGCGCCGACGCCGCAGCGTGGATCGTGGGCAAGCTCAGCGAGGCCGTCAAAAGCACCGCCAACGTCGACTTCACCAACACCCGCTTCCTCCAGCAGTACGCGATCGTCTTCGCCGCCTCCACCGTGCTGACGCTCGTCCTGTGGCTCCTCGCCGTCGCCAAGCGGGCGATCCGTGGCGTGCCGTTGACCACCGCGATCTCCGAGGCCATCGGGTTCCTCTGGCTCACCGTGCTCGCCTCGGCCTTCACGCCGCTGATCCTCTACACGATCGTGTCCGCCACCGACGGCGTCACCGAGGTCATCGCCTCGTCCTCCGGCGGGCAGACCGACGTCTTCTTCGGGTCGTTCGCCGAGGCGCTCAAGAAGGACTCCGACATCGGCGGCGGGCCGATCATGCTGATCGTCGTCTCGCTCGTGTCCATCCTCGCCGCGGGCATCCTCTGGCTGGAGCTCGTGATCCGCGCCGCCCTGCTCTACGTCGGCGCCCTCCTCGGAACCGCCGTGTACGCGGGGCTCGTCGACAAGAACATGTGGGGGCACGTACGCCGCTGGGCGGGCATCATGATCGCCGTGATCATGGTGAAGCCGGTCATCGTCATCGTGCTCGGCCTGGCCGGCGCGCTGTCCTCGGACGACGGGCCCGACGCGTTCTCGGCCGTCGTGTCCGGACTGGCCATCATCCTCCTCGCCATCTTCGCCTCCGGGATGATCTACCGCTTCGTCCCCGGCTTCGGCGACGAGATCCAGGGCGCCCGTACCAACCGCAAGCAGGCCACCGACGGCTCCCAGGCCGCCGCGATGATCAGCTCGCCCGCCGCTCTCGTCTCGCAGGGCATCAAGACCCACAGCAGCCGCGGCGGCGGCCAGGACGGCAGCGGCGGCGGCAACAGCGGCGGCGGACGGCCCGCCAACCCGGCCAGCGGCGGAGTCGCCGCACACAGCTCCCGTAACTCCGGGAGCGGGGTCGGCGGCGGATCTGTCCCCTCCGCCGCACCTCCGCCCCGCAGCGGTTCGGGCCCCACGTCCGGCACCCCGCACGGCAGCCGCGGCTCACGCGGCGGATCAGGCGGATCAGGCGGATCAGGCAGTTCAGGTAACAAGATCACAGGAGGTGGCGGGCGTTGAGCACGCAGTCCCATCCGATCGCGCCCCGCCGTACGTATCTCATCGGCCGTGCCCGGCCGAACGCGATCGTCGGCAAGAACCGCGAGACGGGCGAGATCGCCCTGATCATCGGCGGCGCGTTCCTCGGCATGATGAGCGGGCTGCTCGTCCCGGTCCTGTCCCTGCGGATCGTGCTGCTCACCGGCTTCCCGCTGCTCGCCCTGGCGATCGTCTACGTCCCGTACAACCACCGGACCTTCTACAAATGGTTCGAGATCAACCGCAGCTTCAAGCGCTCCCTGCGCCGCGGCACGTCCTACCGCTCCACCGCCATGGAGGCGGGCATCAGCTCCGACGGGCGTGAGGTCGAGATCGGGCCACCCCCCGGCATCGGCCGGATCAATTGGCTGGCCGCACCCTTCGGGCCCGACGAGATCGCCGTACTGCTGCACGCCGACCGCCGCACCGTCACCGCGGCCATCGAGATCGAGGGGCCCGGCGTCGGGCTGCGCGACAGCGAGGACCAGGAAGCGCTCGTCGACCGCTTCGGCACCCTGCTCAAGCACGTCGCCAACGGCGACGGCTTCGTGACCCGCATCCAGATGCTGGCCCGCACCCTGCCCGCCGACCCCGACGCCCACGCCAAGGACGTCGCCCAGCGCGGCGACAAGGCCTCCCCGGGCTGGCTGCAGGAGTCGTACGAGCAGCTCCAGTCCATGGTCTCCACCTCCAGCGAGCAGCACCGCGCCTACCTCGTCGCCTGCATGCACTTCAACCGCGAGCTCGCCGCCGAGGCCCACGCCATGGCCCGCGCCGCCCGCCCGCACGCCGGCCGCAAGATCGACCGGGACGCCGGACTCGCCGTCGTCATGGCCCGCGAGCTCACCGACATCTGCGCCCGCCTCGCCGAGGCCGACATCCGGGTCCGCCAGCCGCTCGGCCAGAGCCGGCTCGCCTCCCTGGTCCACTCGATGTACGACCCCGACCACCCCATCGACCACATCCAGGCCATGACGAAGCGCAACGCCTGGCCGGCCGAACTGGACGCCGTCGAGCCGACGTTCCTCCAGGCCAAGACCCGCGAGTCCTCCACCCGCGCGCCCTGGTGCCACTCCACGGCCTGGGTGAAGGAGTGGCCGATGACACCCGTCGGCGTCAACTTCCTCGCCCCGCTCCTCGTCCACACACCCGACGTGATCCGTACGGTCGCGGTCACCATGGACCTCGAACCCACCGAGATCGCCATCGAGCGGATGCTCACCGAGAAGACCAACGACGAGGCCGAGGCCAGCCGCCAGGCCAAGATGAACCGCACCATCGACCCCCGCGACACCGCCGCCTACGGCCGGCTCGACCAGCGGGGTGAAGATCTCGCGAGCGGCGCGGCCGGGGTGAACCTCGTGGGGTACATCACCGTGTCGTCGCGTTCCCCCGAGTCCCTCGCCCGCGACAAGCGGACGATCCGGGCCTCGGCAGGGAAGTCGTATCTGAAGCTGGAGTGGTGCGACCGCGAGCACCACCGCGCCTTCGTGAACACCCTGCCGTTCGCCACCGGCATCCGCCGCTAGCCCACCAGTCCGCGACACAGAGAGGGAGGTCAGTCACGCCATGCGAGATCCGATGTCCGCGTTGTCGGACGCCTTCACCGCCTTCCTCTTCGGGAAGGTGGAGACGACCCGGCTGCCCGTCCGCACCTCGACCGGACAGGCCCAGGCGGTCTACCTGCCCACCGCCGCCCCCGGCCTCGGCGACTCCGGCGTGATCATCGGCCGCGAGGTGTACTCCGGCAAGGGCTACATCTACGACCCCTTCCAGCTGTACGGGCAACAGCTCCCCGCCCCGCACTGGCTGGTGCTCGGCGAGTCCGGCAACGGCAAGTCCGCGCTGGAGAAGACGTACGTGCTGCGCCAGCTCCGCTTCCGCGACCGCCAGGTCGTCGTCCTGGACGCCCAGGGCGAGGACGGCGTCGGCGAATGGAACCTCATCGCCCAGGAACTCGGCCTGACCCCCATCCGCCTCGACCCCACCTCCGCGCTCAACGGCGGCATCCGCCTCAACCCGCTCGACCCCGCGATCACCACCACCGGCCAGCTCGCCCTGCTGCGCACCATCATCGAAGTCGCCATGGGCCACGGCCTCGACGAACGCTCCGGCTTCGCACTCAAGGTCGCGCACGCCTATGTGAACGAGACGACGACCGACCGCCAGCCGGTA
Organism: Streptomyces sp. NBC_00464; assembly: GCF_036013915.1. Lineage (NCBI taxonomy): Bacteria > Bacillati > Actinomycetota > Actinomycetes > Kitasatosporales > Streptomycetaceae > Streptomyces > Streptomyces sp. NBC_00464. The sequence continues at coordinate 3,425,811 of NZ_CP107899.1, forward strand.
CTGATGGACATCGTCGACCAGCTCCGCCACCCGGAGCCCGAATCCGCCGAGGCGATGAACGTCGACATAGACGACGTACGGGCCTGGGGCCTGGACGTCGCCCTCGTCCTGGACCGGCTCGTCGACGGCGACCTGCGCGGCATGTTCGACGGACCGACCTCCGCAGGCATCGACCTCGACGCCCCGCTGATCGTCTTCGACCTCTCGCACATCGACCGCAACTCGATCGCCATGCCGATCCTGATGGCGATCGTCGGCGTCTGGCTGGAACACACCTGGATCAGGCCCGACCGGAAGAAACGCATCTTCCTGGTGGAAGAGGCCTGGCACATCATCAACTCCCCCTTCGTCGCCCAGCTCTTCCAGCGCCTGCTGAAGTTCGGCCGCCGCCTCGGACTCTCGTTCGTCGCCGTCGTCCACCACCTCAGCGACGTGGTCGACGGAGCCGCGGCACGGGAAGCGGCGGCCATCCTGAAGATGGCCTCCACCCGCACGATCTACGCCCAGAAGGCCGACGAGGCCCGAGCGACCGGCCGGGTCCTCGGGCTGCCCCGATGGGCGGTCGAGATCATCCCCACGCTCACCCCCGGCATCGCCGTCTGGGACGTCAACGGCAACGTACAGGTCGTCAAACACCTGATCACCGAGGCCGAACGCCCCCTCGTCTTCACCGACCGCGCCATGACCGAGTCCTCCGCCGTCGACCTGCTCCCCGAGGACGTACGCGCCGCCGAGCTGGAGGCGGAGCAACGCGCGGCACGCATCGAGAACCAGCAACGGCTGAACGAGTCGTCCGAGTCAACGGTGGCATGACATGGCGGGTGCGGGGCGCGGCAACGTACGCAACGGGAACGGCGGCGACAACGGCAACGGGAACGGCAGCGGAGGCATCCCCGACGGGCTGCTGATCGGTCTGCTGCTCTTCCTCCTCGGCCTGACCCTGCTGGCCTGGACGGCCACCGGCCTGGCCGGGCTCCTCGCCCACGGCGCCTGGCCGGAGGGTGTCACCCTCGCCGAGACCCCACTGGCCATGCGCCGGCTGGTGGAGGCCCCGCACGACCTGCCCGCCGCCTGGCCGGTCACCCCGGCCGGGGAGCTCTCCGGATACGGGCTGTTCTGGGGCCTGTTCATCGGCGAACTGATGGTGCTGGTGGTACTGACGGTGTTCGTGATGGGCGTGGTCGCCCGCTGGCGAGGCGTACGGGCACGCCAACGCGCCGAACGCCTGGAGCAGCGGAACGAGGAGCCGCGGGGTGAACCGCGGCAGGAGTACGCGTACGAGGAACAGGCCGCCCACCGGAAACCCACCCCCGAACCGGTCAACGAACCGGTCTCCGACCAGGTCACCGAACAGGCACCCCCGCCCGACGCCCCCCATACCCAGACGCGCCAGACCCCCCAGGCTTCCCCCGTCCCCGTCCCCGTCCCCGTCCCCGTCCCCGTCCCCCTCCCGCCCGTCGTCCCCTCCCCGCGCACCCCCCTCGTCGTCTACGGCCCCGCCGCCACCCGCCGGCCCACCGCCGTCCAGGCCATCCGCGAGGCGGACGGGCCCGTGCTCGTCGTCACCTCCGACCCCAGCGTCTGGGCCGAGACGAAGGACGCCCGCGCCAAGCTCGGCCCGGTCCTCGTCTACGACCCCGGCCACCTCTGCGACACCCCGGCCCGGCTCCACTGGTCCCCCACCGCCGGCTGCGAACAGCCCGACCGCGCGGCCGCCCGCTCCGCCGCACTCCTCGCCCCCGTACGACCGCAGTCCCGCATCGACGCGGCGACGGCCGACACCGCGGAGACCCTCCTGCAGTGCTGGCTGCACGCCGCCGCCATCGACGGCCGCCCCTTCCGCCAGGTCCACCGCTGGGCCCTCGGCGGCAGCGCCCACGAACCGGTGCGCCTGCTCCGTACGCACCCCAAGGCAGCCTCAGGACTCGCCGGACTCCTGGAGTCCGCGCTCACCGGCTATCCCGAACGCCGCGAGATGGCACAGGAACTGACGGTGCGGGCCTTCGGCGCCCTGTCCTCGGTCCACATCCGGGACGCCTGCACACCGAACCGCGCCGATTCGCTCGCGCTGGAATCTTTTGCGGACGAGGGGGGCAGCCTTTACGTGGTCGGCGAACCCATCGAGAACCCGCGCTCGGGCCCCGGGGCGATGCCCCTGCTCACCGCGCTCGCCGCAGACGTGGTCGAGCACGGCCGCCGCATGGCCGCACGGTCATCCGACGGTCGGCTCGACCCACCAATGACGCTCGTCCTCGACGACATCGCGGCCGTGGCGCCACTGCCCCGGCTGCCTGAGCTGCTGACGACCGGCGAGGACCAGGGCCTGCCCACCGTCGCCCTCCTCCGCTCCCCCGAACAGGCCCGCGCCCGCTGGACCCAGCAGCTCCCCACCCCGACCACGCTCTGACCACAGCCGCCCCTCAGGGACGCGCCACCGCGTACTCCAGCTCCCGGGCCGTCGGATCACCCGGCATCGGCACGGTCTCCCCGGTCGGCACGAACCCGATCCGCCGGTACAGGGCCGCGGCCCGCGGATTGTCCTCGTGCACATACAGCCGTACGCGCTCGATCAGCGGCTCACCCAGCGACCACGCCCAGTCCATGCCCACCCGGAACAGCTCCTCGGCCAGCCCGCCGCCCCGCACCTCGGGCCGCACGAACACGCCGACCACATGGGCCTGGTGGACCACGGGCGCCCCACCGAACACCGCGCTCCCGTCGGGCCGCTCGATCAGCACGGTCACCGTGCCCGCCCAGCTCCCGTCGGGCGCCTCGGCGACGAACTGCCGCACCCCGCCCGATCCTTCTTCCGAAGCGCCGAGCGTCCGCTCCCGCCAGAAGTCGTCGCTGCGCTCCAGGCCCTGCTCGTACGTCTCCAGAAACGCCACCGGAGCGGCCGGATCCTGTAGCGCAACCAGCCTGAGTTCCTTCGCCGACTGCCACTCATCGGCACGCACGGCTCGTATCACGTAGTCCATGCACCGATCCTGACCTGCTGCCCACGGCCGTGCAAACAAATTCGGCCGACGCCGAAACGTCGTACCCCGGTACTACGTCCACCGCCACGTCCCACCCCCGGTCCGACGCCCGGCGCCCGCCCGCTCCGTAGCGTCGACCGCATGATCAGGGCATACGAACTCACCAAACGGTACGGCGACACCACCGTCGTCCAGGACCTCGACTTCACGGTCCGGCCCGGCACAGTCACCGGCTTCCTCGGCCCGAACGGCGCCGGAAAGTCCACGACCATGCGCATGCTCCTCGGCCTGGACGCACCCACCCGCGGCCGCTCCACGGTCGGCGGACGCGCGTACGCCACCCACAGCGCACCCCTCACCGAAGTCGGCGCGCTGCTGGAGGCCCGCTCCGTCCATCCCGGACGGACCGCCTTCCACCATCTGATGGCGCTCGCCCACACCCACGGCATCCCGCGCAGCCGCGTCGAACACGTCCTCGGCCTGGCCGGCCTGACCGCCGTCGCCGGAAAGCGGGTCAAGGGGTTCTCGCTCGGCATGGGCCAGCGCCTCGGTATCGCCGCGGCCCTGCTCGGCGACCCGGCCACCCTGATCCTCGACGAGCCGGTCAACGGCCTCGACCCGGAGGGCGTGCTCTGGATCCGTAACCTGCTCAGATCCCTCGCCGCACAGGGCCGCACGGTCCTCGTCTCCTCACACCTGATGAGCGAGATGGCCCTGACCGCCGACCACCTCGTCATCATCGGACGCGGCCGCCTTCTCGCCGACACCACAGTCGCCGACTTCGTCGCCACGGCAGGCGGCGGCGCCGTCAAGGTCGTCACCCCGCGGGCCACAGCCCTGCGCGACCTCCTGCGCGGCCCCGGCATCGACATCACCACCGCGGACAGCCCCGACCAACTGGAGATCCGCGGCACCGACGCCGCCCACATCGGCCGCACCGCCGCCGCCCACGCCATCCCCCTGTACGAACTCACCCCGCTCGCCGCCTCGCTGGAGATGGCCTTCATGGACCTCACCCAGGACTCGGTCGACTACCGGATCACCACCCCCGAACCGACCGGAGCCCTCGCATGACCACCACGGCACCCACTCCAACGCCCGCCCCGCGCCCCTACCGCGTCACTCCCACCCGGGTACTGCGCTCCGAGTGGCACAAGCTCCGCACCCTGCGCTCCAGCTGGATCACCCTGGGCTCCGCCGCCGCACTGGTCCTCGCCGTCGGCATCGTCATGGGCACCACCTACACGTCCGACGGCGGCGACTCGGACGTCGACACCGTCATCCTGGTCCTCTACGGCACCACGCTCGGCACGCTGTGCACGGTGGTGCTCGGCATCCTCGTCACCGCGGGCGAGTACTCCTCCGGCATGATCCGCGCCTCGCTCACCGCGGTCCCACGACGGCTCCCGGTCCTGTGGGCCAAGGCGGCCGTCTTCACCGCCACCGTCCTCGGCACCATGCTGGCCACGTCACTGCTCACGTTCGTCGTCGCACAGTTCTTCCTCCACGACACGGACCAGGCCGCCTCCCTCACCGACCCCGGCGTGCTCCGGGCCGTCGCGGGCAACGCCGTCGGGGCCACGCTCCTCAGCCTCATCGCCCTCGGCCTCGGCGCCCTGCTCCGCTCGGTTCCGGGCGCGATCGGCGCCTTCATCGGAGGCGTGATGGTCCTGCCGGAGGTGCTCACCATGCTCCCGTACGACGCCGTCGAAACCGCCGTCCGCTACTTCCCCACCCAGGCGGCCGGCGTACTGGGTTCCGCCACACCGCTCCCCGACGCCGCCTCCACCGGCGGAGCCCTGCTCGCCCTCGTCCTGTGGGCTGCGGCCACACTGATCGCAGCGGCCCAGCTCCTGCGACGCCGCGACGCATGACGCGGACGCGACCGGACGCGAGGATGGGCAAGTGACGGACCAACCAGTGACGGACGACGACGAAGGCACGCACCGCCCGCCCGGCGGCGCCTCCCCCCTCACCGGTCACATCCAGCGCCTGCTCCAGTGTGTCCGCGCGTCCGACCGCCGTCGGCCTCTCGTCTGGGACGGTCTGCTCACCACGTTCTGGGTGCTGTTCGCCGTCCTCGACGTCTCGTCCGGCGGCTGGCGCACGGTCGCCGTCGACCGGGACGTGTCGGCAACGCTGGTGTTCTGGATGAGCGTGGCGTTCTCCGCCCCGCTGCTGTGGCGCCGCACCCATCCGCTGGCCGTGCTGGTGTTCATGGCGCCGTTCTCCCTGGTCAACGTGTGGACGGGGGCAGTCATTCAGGCCGCCTTCCTCCAGGAGATCGTCGTCTTCAACATCGCGCTACGGCAGCCGATGCGCACCCTGGCCGGGTCGGGCGCCATCGTCCTCGCCCCGCTCGTGATCGGCTCGGCCCACTTCCCGGACGACTGGAACCGGCTCTTCATCCCTCACCTGTACGCGTTCGCGTTCGCGTCCCTGGTCGGCATCGTGGTGCGTACGCGCAAGGAGTACACGGAGGCCCTCGTCGACCGCGCCAACCGGCTCGAACTCGAACGCGACCAGCAGGCCCAACTCGCGGCAGCAGCCGAACGGACCAGGATCGCCCGGGAGATGCACGACATCATCGGGCACAACCTCTCCGTCATCACGGGCCTCGCGGACGGCGGCGCCTACGCCGCGGCCAAGAACCCCGAACGGGCCACCCAGGCCCTGGACGCCATCGGCACCACCAGCCGCCAGGCCCTCGCCGAACTCCGCCGCCTGCTGGGCGTCCTGCGCGACCACCCGGACCGGGCCGACCGCACCCCGCAGCCCACCCTCGACGACCTGGACGCCCTGATCGCAGGCGTACGCAGCGCAGGCCTCCCCGTAACCCTGCACCTCCACGGCACACCACCGGCCGTCCCACCCACCCCCGGGCGTCAACTGACGGTGTACCGGGTGGTGCAGGAGGCACTGACGAACACGCTGAAGCACGCCGGACCGGCCCCCGCTCTGGCGGCGGAGGTCACGCTGACATACGGTCCGGCGGAGCTGGAGGTCCTGATCACGGACAACGGCCCCCCACACCCCACCGCCGGCCCGCCCGACAGCACCGGCCAGGGCATCACGGGCATGCGTGAACGCGCATCCCTGTACGACGCCACACTCGAAGCGGGCCGACCAGCCACCACAGCCTCGGAACCCGGCTGGCAGGTACGGCTCCGACTCCCCCTGGAGGACTCCCCCTCGTGACGACCGTGCTCATCGCGGACGACCAGCCGATGCAACGCTTCGGATTCCGCATGCTGCTGGAGAGCCAGGACGACATGACAGTCGTCGGCGAGGCCGCCAACGGCCACGAAGCCCTCCAACTCGTCGCCCGGCACCAGCCGGACGTCGCCCTGATGGACATCCGCATGCCCCTGCTCGACGGCATCGAGGCCACGCGCCGCATCATCAGGACCGGCTCCCGTACGCGCGTCCTCATCGTCACCACGTTCGACCTGGACCGCTATGCGTACGACGGTCTGCGCGCCGGCGCCAGCGGCTTCCTGATCAAGGACGCGCTGCCGGAGGAGCTCCTCTCCGGCATCCGCGCGGTGGCCGGCGGCGACGCGGTGGTCGCCCCGAGCCTGACCCGCCGCCTCCTGGACGCGTACGTACAGCACTTGCCGGCCACCCCCGGCGGACCCGCAACACCGGACGCCCGTATCGCGAAGCTAACCGACCGGGAACGCGAAATCCTCACCGTGATCGGCCAGGGCTGGAGCAACACGGAAATCGCCGAACGCTTCCACCTGGCCGAATCGACCGTGAAGACCCACGTCTCGCGCATCCTCGCAAAGACCGAAGCCAGAGACCGAGTACAGGCAGTCATCCTGGCGTACGACACCCACTTGGTCACCGCAGGCTGAAGACCCTGTAAACGCAGAAAAGCCCCGTGCCACAAGGGCACGGGGCTTAACTATCAAAAGGAGTTCGGCGGCGTCCTACTCTCCCACAGGGTCCCCCCTGCAGTACCATCGGCGCTGAAAGGCTTAGCTTCCGGGTTCGGAATGTAACCGGGCGTTTCCCTAACGCAATGACCACCGAAACACTATGAAATTAACCAACACCGGATAAAAACACGGCCGTTCGTTATTTCAGAACTAACACAGTGGACGCGAGCAACTGAGGACAAGCCCTCGGCCTATTAGTACCAGTCAGCTCCACCCGTTACCGGGCTTCCACATCTGGCCTATCAACCCAGTCGTCTACTGGGAGCCTTAACCCTTCAAGAGGGTGGGAATACTCATCTCGAAGCAGGCTTCCCGCTTAGATGCTTTCAGCGGTTATCCTTTCCGAACGTAGCCAACCAGCCATGCCCTTGGCAGGACAACTGGCACACCAGAGGTTCGTCCGTCCCGGTCCTCTCGTACTAGGGACAGCCCTTCTCAATATTCCTACGCGCACAGCGGATAGGGACCGAACTGTCTCACGACGTTCTAAACCCAGCTCGCGTACCGCTTTAATGGGCGAACAGCCCAACCCTTGGGACCGACTCCAGCCCCAGGATGCGACGAGCCGACATCGAGGTGCCAAACCATCCCGTCGATATGGACTCTTGGGGAAGATCAGCCTGTTATCCCCGGGGTACCTTTTATCCGTTGAGCGACAGCGCTTCCACAAGCCACTGCCGGATCACTAGTCCCGACTTTCGTCCCTGCTCGACCCGTCGGTCTCACAGTCAAGCTCCCTTGTGCACTTACACTCAACACCTGATTGCCAACCAGGCTGAGGGAACCTTTGGGCGCCTCCGTTACTCTTTAGGAGGCAACCGCCCCAGTTAAACTACCCATCAGACACTGTCCCTGATCCGGATCACGGACCCAGGTTAGACATCCAGCACGACCAGAGTGGTATTTCAACGACGACTCCACAACCACTGGCGTGGCCGCTTCAAAGTCTCCCACCTATCCTACACAAGCCGAACCGAACACCAATATCAAACTATAGTAAAGGTCCCGGGGTCTTTCCGTCCTGCTGCGCGAAACGAGCATCTTTACTCGTAGTGCAATTTCACCGGGCCTATGGTTGAGACAGTCGAGAAGTCGTTACGCCATTCGTGCAGGTCGGAACTTACCCGACAAGGAATTTCGCTACCTTAGGATGGTTATAGTTACCACCGCCGTTTACTGGCGCTTAAGTTCTCAGCTTCGCCGACCCGAAAGTCAGCTAACCGGTCCCCTTAACGTTCCAGCACCGGGCAGGCGTCAGTCCGTATACATCGCCTTACGGCTTCGCACGGACCTGTGTTTTTAGTAAACAGTCGCTTCTCGCTGGTCTCTGCGGCCACCCCCAGCTCACCGAGTAAATCGGATCACCAGTGATGGCCCCCCTTCTCCCGAAGTTACGGGGGCATTTTGCCGAGTTCCTTAACCATAGTTCACCCGAACGCCTCGGTATTCTCTACCTGACCACCTGAGTCGGTTTAGGGTACGGGCCGCCATGAAACTCGCTAGAGGCTTTTCTCGACAGCATAGGATCATCCACTTCACCACAATCGGCTCGGCATCAGGTCTCAGCCTTAATGTGTGACGGATTTACCTACCACACGGCCTACACCCTTACCCCGGGACTACCACCGCCCGGGCTGGACTACCTTCCTGCGTCACCCCATCGCTTACCTAGTACAAGTCTGGTTCGTCGGCTCCACCACTACCCTCAACTCCGAAGAGATCGGGCCGGCTTCACGGACTTAGCATCGCCTGATTCAGTATTGGGCGTTTCAAAGCGGGTACCGGAATATCAACCGGTTGTCCATCGACTACGCCTGTCGGCCTCGCCTTAGGTCCCGACTTACCCTGGGCAGATCAGCTTGACCCAGGAACCCTTAGTCAATCGGCGCACACGTTTCTCACGTGTGTATCGCTACTCATGCCTGCATTCTCACTCGTGAACCGTCCACAACTCGCTTCCGCGGCTGCTTCACCCGGCACACGACGCTCCCCTACCCATCCACACAGGCGTTGGCCCTATATGTGTGAATGACACGACTTCGGCGGTACGCTTGAGCCCCGCTACATTGTCGGCGCGGAATCACTTGACCAGTGAGCTATTACGCACTCTTTCAAGGGTGGCTGCTTCTAAGCCAACCTCCTGGTTGTCTCTGCGACTCCACATCCTTTCCCACTTAGCGTACGCTTAGGGGCCTTAGTCGATGCTCTGGGCTGTTTCCCTCTCGACCATGGAGCTTATCCCCCACAGTCTCACTGCCGTGCTCTCACTTACCGGCATTCGGAGTTTGGCTAAGGTCAGTAACCCGGTAGGGCCCATCGCCTATCCAGTGCTCTACCTCCGGCAAGAAACACACGACGCTGCACCTAAATGCATTTCGGGGAGAACCAGCTATCACGGAGTTTGATTGGCCTTTCACCCCTAACCACAGGTCATCCCCCAGGTTTTCAACCCTGGTGGGTTCGGTCCTCCACGAAGTCTTACCTCCGCTTCAACCTGCCCATGGCTAGATCACTCCGCTTCGGGTCTTGAGCGCGCTACTAAATCGCCCTATTCGGACTCGCTTTCGCTACGGCTTCCCCACACGGGTTAACCTCGCAACACACCGCAAACTCGCAGGCTCATTCTTCAAAAGGCACGCAGTCACGACGCACCGAGCAAGCTCGATGCGCGACGCTCCCACGGCTTGTAGGCACACGGTTTCAGGTACTATTTCACTCCGCTCCCGCGGTACTTTTCACCATTCCCTCACGGTACTATCCGCTATCGGTCACTAGGGAATATTTAGGCTTAACGGGTGGTCCCGCCAGATTCACACGGGATTTCTCGGGCCCCGTGCTACTTGGGTGTCTCTTAAACGAGCCGTTGATGTTTCAGCTACGGGGGTCTTACCCTCTACGCCGGACCTTTCGCATGTCCTTCGCCTACATCAACGGTTTCTGACTCGTCTCACGGCCGGCAGACCATGAAAAAGAGATCCCACAACCCCGCATGCGCAACCCCTGCCGGGTATCACACGCATACGGTTTGGCCTGATCCAGTTTCGCTCGCCACTACTCCCGGAATCACGGTTGTTTTCTCTTCCTGAGGGTACTGAGATGTTTCACTTCCCCTCGTTCCCTCCACACTGCCTATGTGTTCAGCAGTGGGTGACAGCCCATGACGACTGCCGGGTTTCCCCATTCGGAAACCCCCGGATCAAAGCTTGGTTGACAGCTCCCCGGGGACTATCGTGGCCTCCCACGTCCTTCATCGGTTCCTAGTGCCAAGGCATCCACCGTGCGCCCTTAAAAACTTGGCCACAGATGCTCGCGTCCACTGTGCAGTTCTCAAACAACGACCAGCCACCCATCACCCCACCCTTACCGGATGAGTTCACTGGGGCCGGCAACCGAAGGACGACCATTACGGCCGTACCTTCAGATACCCAACAGCGTGCCCGACCCGACCGATCACCCTCACATTCCACGCCGAAGCAGTACTAGTGAGAACAACCTGTCGTGCCGAATAGTCAACGTTCCACCCATGAGCTAACCACCGCCGAACATTTGCCGGCGTAGTGGCTCTGGATTCCTTGCGGAATCTAGATGCTCCTTAGAAAGGAGGTGATCCAGCCGCACCTTCCGGTACGGCTACCTTGTTACGACTTCGTCCCAATCGCCAGTCCCACCTTCGACAGCTCCCTCCCACAAGGGGTTGGGCCACCGGCTTCGGGTGTTACCGACTTTCGTGACGTGACGGGCGGTGTGTACAAGGCCCGGGAACGTATTCACCGCAGCAATGCTGATCTGCGATTACTAGCAACTCCGACTTCATGGGGTCGAGTTGCAGACCCCAATCCGAACTGAGACCGGCTTTTTGAGATTCGCTCCGCCTCGCGGCATCGCAGCTCATTGTACCGGCCATTGTAGCACGTGTGCAGCCCAAGACATAAGGGGCATGATGACTTGACGTCGTCCCCACCTTCCTCCGAGTTGACCCCGGCAGTCTCCTGTGAGTCCCCATCACCCCGAAGGGCATGCTGGCAACACAGAACAAGGGTTGCGCTCGTTGCGGGACTTAACCCAACATCTCACGACACGAGCTGACGACAGCCATGCACCACCTGTATACCGACCACAAGGGGGGCACCATCTCTGATGCTTTCCGGTATATGTCAAGCCTTGGTAAGGTTCTTCGCGTTGCGTCGAATTAAGCCACATGCTCCGCTGCTTGTGCGGGCCCCCGTCAATTCCTTTGAGTTTTAGCCTTGCGGCCGTACTCCCCAGGCGGGGAACTTAATGCGTTAGCTGCGGCACCGACGACGTGGAATGTCGCCAACACCTAGTTCCCAACGTTTACGGCGTGGACTACCAGGGTATCTAATCCTGTTCGCTCCCCACGCTTTCGCTCCTCAGCGTCAGTAATGGCCCAGAGATCCGCCTTCGCCACCGGTGTTCCTCCTGATATCTGCGCATTTCACCGCTACACCAGGAATTCCGATCTCCCCTACCACACTCTAGCCTGCCCGTATCGACTGCAGACCCGGGGTTAAGCCCCGGGCTTTCACAACCGACGCAACAAGCCGCCTACGAGCTCTTTACGCCCAATAATTCCGGACAACGCTTGCGCCCTACGTATTACCGCGGCTGCTGGCACGTAGTTAGCCGGCGCTTCTTCTGCAGGTACCGTCACTTTCGCTTCTTCCCTGCTGAAAGAGGTTTACAACCCGAAGGCCGTCATCCCTCACGCGGCGTCGCTGCATCAGGCTTTCGCCCATTGTGCAATATTCCCCACTGCTGCCTCCCGTAGGAGTCTGGGCCGTGTCTCAGTCCCAGTGTGGCCGGTCGCCCTCTCAGGCCGGCTACCCGTCGTCGCCTTGGTAGGCCATTACCCCACCAACTAGCTGATAGGCCGCGGGCTCATCCTTCACCGCCGGAGCTTTTAACCTTCCCCCATGAGAGGGAAAGTGTTATCCGGTATTAGACCCCGTTTCCAGGGCTTGTCCCAGAGTGAAGGGCAGATTGCCCACGTGTTACTCACCCGTTCGCCACTAATCCACCCCGAAGGGCTTCATCGTTCGACTTGCATGTGTTAAGCACGCCGCCAGCGTTCGTCCTGAGCCAGGATCAAACTCTCCGTGAATGTTTTCCCGTAATCGGGTAGACACCACGAGAGCGGAACGACCATGTCGGAATATGACCGGTCGTCCACTGAATCCTCGCTGTGTGCATTGCCTACCAGGCCAGAGGCCTGTTAGGACTTTCAAAGGAACCTCGAACCTGCCGAAGCAGGTCGGGGTATCAACATATCTGGCGTTGACTTTTGGCACGCTGTTGAGTTCTCAAGGAACGGACGCTTCCTTTGTACTCACCCTCAGAACATTTTCTGGGGCTTTCCTCCGGGCGCTTCCCTTCGGTCTTGCGTTTCCGACTCTATCAGACTCTTTCGTGTCCGATTCCCGGTCGAAGCGGGCCTCGCGTTTTCGCTTTCCAGTTCTTCGCTTTCGCGCTTTCCCTTTCCAGCGAGCTCAACTCTACCAGAGTATTTCGGGCCTGTTTCCCACTGCCGAGCCGAACCTGACGACCCCTCGTCCGACAGATCGCCGTCGTGAGATCGGCCTGCTGACGGTGCGTCACGCGGTCCCGCCGGGCCCCGGTGATCCTGGGGCCTGTGCAGCAACGATACCCACGTCCAACTCGCCGGCGGATTCGGGGCCCGGGTTCTCCGTGGTCTACCGCTGCATCCGCGAGGCGACAGAGATCCTGGCCTAGGTCACACCGCCTGAGCGTTGCCACTCGCCACATCCTCGGAGATGCCCCTATGGACGAAGCCCTGGTGACGTTCCTCAGGGCACGGTTGGACGAGCCGCGGGACCACGGGCTCCGCCCGGGGGCTGCTGTCAGCGCAGGTCGAGAAGCATCACGTCATGGAGGTCAGCATTTGTCCCCCAGGGCCGCGCCTCGCCGATCTTTCGGTATCCCCACGCCCGATAGGCCGCCGGCGCTGCCCAGCTGCCCGGGTGGACGTTCAACAACACCCGATCTGCCTCGATGCCGTCGAGCAGCGTCTCGTGCAGACGCCGCGCGATGCCCTGCCCGCGCCACGGTCCACGCACGGCAAGTTCCATCAGCCCGAAGGTCCGGCGTCCGTCCTCCCGTCGCAGGTCGTCGGAGACCGGCTCCGTCAGCTCGTCCCACCAGCCCGTATCGGGCTCGAGCGGGAAGCCGTACGTCATTCCGACCGGCTCACCGTCCTCGGTACGGGCCAAAGCAGCGCAGAAGGTGTGCTTGCGTGCCTGGGAGGGAAAACGTCGGAAGGCGGCGGCAACATCGTCCTCGGTCTCGTTGTAGGGAGACTCGGCGAACGCCTCGGCGTAGATCAGCCTGAACGCGTCCTCGACCTGCGCTGCGGCTGAGCCGTCCATGCGCGCTATCGCGACAGTCTCCTGCTGCCTCATGTGATGCCCCTTCGGACGGTCTCACGGATGCCCTCCCCACACAGGCACGTCCGTCTCGGTCTCGGGACTATGACACGCCCAATGACAGGAGTCGACGGATGTCTGCCATTGCTCGGTGCAAGTACCCGTTCATGGAGGAGCGGGAGCCGGCCCGGCCGAACATCTGGCGCTTGAGCATCTTGATGTGGTTCCTCCGGACCTCGACGGGGCCGGTGTTCCAGTGACCGGCCAGGCTCTGGACGACGCCCCCGTCCTCCTCCCGGTCGGTGGCGAAAGAGTGGAGGCCGGGAAGGTCCTCGGCTCGTGCGCGGACTCCCGCCCTGCCGGCGAGCACGACGGCCACCGCCTCCAGGAGTCGGCTCGAGGCAGACGTCCGTTTCCCGTAGGGAACCTCAGCCCTTCGACAGAGCGGACAACGTCCCCATTTGTCAGACCGCTTCGCTCTCTACCTCTCCGGCTTTGAGGAGGGCTCCCAGAAGCCGTTGCCGTATCGATCGTGAGGCCTGCCGATCGAACGAGAATCCACCCTGCACCGAAGCCAGTGAGGTCGATCCGCAGAATCTGAACCCTCGTCGTGTCCCGGGCCGGGCTCAGTCCCACCACAGGACGACGGTGAGCCGCCCTTCAGCCGCCTGTTCGTAGAAGGTGCGGAGTGCCTCGAAGTGGCAGGTGAGGTACGGGCGCGGGTCGCCGGTGATGTTCATTCCCAGGGCAGTTGAGCCACTTGGGCATCCCCCGGCAGCACCGCGATTGCAGCCTCCCAGTCGACCGCAGCGAGCGTGGTGGCGATCTCCGCTACCGCGGCGGGGGCTACGGCTCTGGGCGGAGGCCCGAAGATGCCCACGGCGTCGTCATGGTCGAGGTAGGCAACATCGACCAGCGCATCGCCGATGGTGGACCGTTCGAGTGCTGCAACTGCCGCCGGTCCGACCTTGGCCAGCTGGAGGAGTTGCCGGAGGGACTCGGGCGCCCAGTCGAGATCGATCCAGTCAGCCCTCGGCGGGTCCCACTGGGGATTGGCGTCCGGAGAGACCTCTGCTGCCTGCCGGCAGAAATTCAAGTACTCCGTCGTCACTCGTGCGAGCTGCTGCGTTACTGCCATGGCGGCAGTGTTCCGAACGGGCTTCGCCGCTCACCAGCGGATTAATACGCCAGTACTGGAAGCCGCTGCCGTCCCGATCTTGTTCGATCGCAGGAGCTCAGTGGGGTGATCTTGTGGCCTGCCATGCATGAGGACAGGGCGGCCTCCGGTACAGCTCGTGGGTGTTGAAGCCGGAAAGGCACCAGGGAAGCCGTATCCCTCGGGCATGACGGATGCCGAATGGGCCATGGTCCGCATGTGCTGCCGGTACCGAGGTGGCTGGAGGGTGTGGGGAGGGCAGCCGGAGGGCTACTGCCACCGGCAGTTGGTCGACGCCGTGCGTTGCCTGGTCGCGGGCGGGATCACCTGGCGGGCGATGCCCGCGGACTTCCCCGCCTGGGACCGCGTCTACGCCTTCCTCCGACGCTGACGGGACAAGGGCCTGATCGCGGAACTCCACGACCGGCTGCGGGACCAGGTCCGCGAGGCAGCGGGCCGCGCTCCCGAGCCGACCGCCGGAATCATCGACTGGCCGGCCGCGATGAGCCGCTCGATCACGGCGCGGAGCTGGGCGGCGGTGACCGCAGTCGCATCATCTTTGGGATCGAGCCGGACTACGTCCACAATTCCCGTCCACGATGTGGCCCCGGGCTCCAGGACGGCGACGAAGGAGTACGGCCGGCCCGGGATGAACTGCGACGCCGACTTCGCCCGTCCGTAGACATGGCAGAACAACCGGTCTGCCGAACATGACGCATCCGAGCGTAGCCACAGCGACACGTCGACGGCGAGCACCAGGCGACCGCCGTCAGAACGTGGCAGGGACATGTCGACCAGCAGAGTCCGCAACCTGTCGACGTTGATCCGGCTGCGGTTGAGGGCTCAGTACCGAGCGCCATACCCACGCCGGTGCTCGGGCGCCAGCGTCAACTCCACCGGTAGGGCGTCGGCCAACTCGAACAACTCATCCCGGCGGGCGGTCGGGCACTCGTGGAACTCGCCCCGGAAGCGTGACGCTTCCGCGAACGCTTCCTGCCGGACATCATGGTGCAGCAGACTCACCCCTGGCGGTCTAGGCCCCGGTTCGGCTCTTGATGAAACACGCGCTCTGGACAGCACGCAGGATCACGCCGAGGACGCCCCACCCCTGAGTGATCAAGTTCGGGATGTCGTTCGAGGCCGGTAGATGAAGAACAAGCTCAGCGGAAGAGCAAACCGTCGGTGGCGGCGCGTGCCAGTCCCGGGTGGCTGAGGACGTCCGTGCTGTCCACGAATTGATCGACTGCGCCGACCGTCGGCAGGGAGCTGATGTCAGGGTCGTTGATGCGGGCGCTCAGCGCCGCGGTGAATCGTTCCGCATGCAGAACCTGGAATGGTCTGTTGTGGTAGGGCCGTGTGTCGGGGTCGACAGGGTCGGTCAGGCCGAGCTGGTTGTGTGTGGCCGCGACGGCCTCGTAGGCACGGGCCAGGTGGTGCTCGCGTGTGTGCCAGTCGGTGGCGGCAAGTGCCGCCGTGAGGACCGGGGTGAGGGCGGGCGCCTGGGGAGAGCGGGCGAAGGCGCTGCCGAGCCATTTGCTGTAGGGCGGGTAGCGGCGCTCCATGAGCAGGCAGAGCCGCATCAGCTCGCGGACCAGGCGGGCGGCGACGACAGCGGAGCCGAGTTCGTCACCCACTTCGCCGCAGCGGCCCACAAACGCCTCCTCCTGGGAGATGCGCTGCCACTGGCAGGCGAGTAGGTGGAGCCAGAAGTCGTGGGGGTACCAGTCGAGTTTGGCGCGGGCCGGTACGAGTTCACCGAGCCCATCGTGAAAGACGGCACCGGCAGTGGCCTCGGCGAGGAGCTGAGTCGGGGTGGCCAGCCAGTCCGCCAGGGTGATGTCGGTACGCGGGTCGAAGCCCAGGTGCGCAGTGAACCAAGCACCTGCGTCAGTGACTTCGACTCGGTGGTGGACCGGCCCGTCAGTTGCCTGCATGACCCGGATGTCTGCGTCGCCGGCAGATACGAAGTGCGTCGGGTACCCGCAGAAGGATTTCGGCAGGCGCTCGGAGAGCAGTGCCGAGATCCTCGCACCGTGGCGTGTGGCGTCCTGCGAGCGCAGGAAGATCTGCAGGCGGGGTCCCCATTCGTGGTCGGCGGAGCGAGCGGTGTCGAATCCGAGAACCTCCGAGCCGGCGCCGAGGCGGGCAGCGGAGTGCGTAACCCCCGGGGCGGCCTCGTCCAGCAAAGGCCGTACGGCTTCGAAGTAGAAATGGCGGGAGAGTTCCAGGCCAGGGATGAAGGACGACGTGGTCATGCTGGAGAGGATGCCGGATCGGGATTTGGTCGGTCGAAGGGTTTTCCCGTCTGCAGCTGATCGTGCGGTGGGGCAGCACCAGTTCGGTGCGCTGTCCACGGCCGGCCAGCGGCGGTGGCTGCCGCCACGAGGCGGAGGCCATCCTGACGCGTCGCTTCTCGCAGACAGGCGTAGAGGTGCGACCAACCCGTCGATTCCGGCCCGGTTCGTCCTGGTCCGGAACGCAGAAAAGCCCCGTGCCACAAGGGCACGGGGCTTAACTATCAAAAGGAGTTCGGCGGCGTCCTACTCTCCCACAGGGTCCCCCCTGCAGTACCATCGGCGCTGAAAGGCTTAGCTTCCGGGTTCGGAATGTAACCGGGCGTTTCCCTAACGCAATGACCACCGAAACACTATGAAATTAACCAACACCGGATAAAAACACGGCCGTTCGTTATTTCAGAACTAACACAGTGGACGCGAGCAACTGAGGACAAGCCCTCGGCCTATTAGTACCAGTCAGCTCCACCCGTTACCGGGCTTCCACATCTGGCCTATCAACCCAGTCGTCTACTGGGAGCCTTAACCCTTCAAGAGGGTGGGAATACTCATCTCGAAGCAGGCTTCCCGCTTAGATGCTTTCAGCGGTTATCCTTTCCGAACGTAGCCAACCAGCCATGCCCTTGGCAGGACAACTGGCACACCAGAGGTTCGTCCGTCCCGGTCCTCTCGTACTAGGGACAGCCCTTCTCAATATTCCTACGCGCACAGCGGATAGGGACCGAACTGTCTCACGACGTTCTAAACCCAGCTCGCGTACCGCTTTAATGGGCGAACAGCCCAACCCTTGGGACCGACTCCAGCCCCAGGATGCGACGAGCCGACATCGAGGTGCCAAACCATCCCGTCGATATGGACTCTTGGGGAAGATCAGCCTGTTATCCCCGGGGTACCTTTTATCCGTTGAGCGACAGCGCTTCCACAAGCCACTGCCGGATCACTAGTCCCGACTTTCGTCCCTGCTCGACCCGTCGGTCTCACAGTCAAGCTCCCTTGTGCACTTACACTCAACACCTGATTGCCAACCAGGCTGAGGGAACCTTTGGGCGCCTCCGTTACTCTTTAGGAGGCAACCGCCCCAGTTAAACTACCCATCAGACACTGTCCCTGATCCGGATCACGGACCCAGGTTAGACATCCAGCACGACCAGAGTGGTATTTCAACGACGACTCCACAACCACTGGCGTGGCCGCTTCAAAGTCTCCCACCTATCCTACACAAGCCGAACCGAACACCAATATCAAACTATAGTAAAGGTCCCGGGGTCTTTCCGTCCTGCTGCGCGAAACGAGCATCTTTACTCGTAGTGCAATTTCACCGGGCCTATGGTTGAGACAGTCGAGAAGTCGTTACGCCATTCGTGCAGGTCGGAACTTACCCGACAAGGAATTTCGCTACCTTAGGATGGTTATAGTTACCACCGCCGTTTACTGGCGCTTAAGTTCTCAGCTTCGCCGACCCGAAAGTCAGCTAACCGGTCCCCTTAACGTTCCAGCACCGGGCAGGCGTCAGTCCGTATACATCGCCTTACGGCTTCGCACGGACCTGTGTTTTTAGTAAACAGTCGCTTCTCGCTGGTCTCTGCGGCCACCCCCAGCTCACCGAGTAAATCGGATCACCAGTGATGGCCCCCCTTCTCCCGAAGTTACGGGGGCATTTTGCCGAGTTCCTTAACCATAGTTCACCCGAACGCCTCGGTATTCTCTACCTGACCACCTGAGTCGGTTTAGGGTACGGGCCGCCATGAAACTCGCTAGAGGCTTTTCTCGACAGCATAGGATCATCCACTTCACCACAATCGGCTCGGCATCAGGTCTCAGCCTTAATGTGTGACGGATTTACCTACCACACGGCCTACACCCTTACCCCGGGACTACCACCGCCCGGGCTGGACTACCTTCCTGCGTCACCCCATCGCTTACCTAGTACAAGTCTGGTTCGTCGGCTCCACCACTACCCTCAACTCCGAAGAGATCGGGCCGGCTTCACGGACTTAGCATCGCCTGATTCAGTATTGGGCGTTTCAAAGCGGGTACCGGAATATCAACCGGTTGTCCATCGACTACGCCTGTCGGCCTCGCCTTAGGTCCCGACTTACCCTGGGCAGATCAGCTTGACCCAGGAACCCTTAGTCAATCGGCGCACACGTTTCTCACGTGTGTATCGCTACTCATGCCTGCATTCTCACTCGTGAACCGTCCACAACTCGCTTCCGCGGCTGCTTCACCCGGCACACGACGCTCCCCTACCCATCCACACAGGCGTTGGCCCTATATGTGTGAATGACACGACTTCGGCGGTACGCTTGAGCCCCGCTACATTGTCGGCGCGGAATCACTTGACCAGTGAGCTATTACGCACTCTTTCAAGGGTGGCTGCTTCTAAGCCAACCTCCTGGTTGTCTCTGCGACTCCACATCCTTTCCCACTTAGCGTACGCTTAGGGGCCTTAGTCGATGCTCTGGGCTGTTTCCCTCTCGACCATGGAGCTTATCCCCCACAGTCTCACTGCCGTGCTCTCACTTACCGGCATTCGGAGTTTGGCTAAGGTCAGTAACCCGGTAGGGCCCATCGCCTATCCAGTGCTCTACCTCCGGCAAGAAACACACGACGCTGCACCTAAATGCATTTCGGGGAGAACCAGCTATCACGGAGTTTGATTGGCCTTTCACCCCTAACCACAGGTCATCCCCCAGGTTTTCAACCCTGGTGGGTTCGGTCCTCCACGAAGTCTTACCTCCGCTTCAACCTGCCCATGGCTAGATCACTCCGCTTCGGGTCTTGAGCGCGCTACTAAATCGCCCTATTCGGACTCGCTTTCGCTACGGCTTCCCCACACGGGTTAACCTCGCAACACACCGCAAACTCGCAGGCTCATTCTTCAAAAGGCACGCAGTCACGACGCACCGAGCAAGCTCGATGCGCGACGCTCCCACGGCTTGTAGGCACACGGTTTCAGGTACTATTTCACTCCGCTCCCGCGGTACTTTTCACCATTCCCTCACGGTACTATCCGCTATCGGTCACTAGGGAATATTTAGGCTTAACGGGTGGTCCCGCCAGATTCACACGGGATTTCTCGGGCCCCGTGCTACTTGGGTGTCTCTTAAACGAGCCGTTGATGTTTCAGCTACGGGGGTCTTACCCTCTACGCCGGACCTTTCGCATGTCCTTCGCCTACATCAACGGTTTCTGACTCGTCTCACGGCCGGCAGACCATGAAAAAGAGATCCCACAACCCCGCATGCGCAACCCCTGCCGGGTATCACACGCATACGGTTTGGCCTGATCCAGTTTCGCTCGCCACTACTCCCGGAATCACGGTTGTTTTCTCTTCCTGAGGGTACTGAGATGTTTCACTTCCCCTCGTTCCCTCCACACTGCCTATGTGTTCAGCAGTGGGTGACAGCCCATGACGACTGCCGGGTTTCCCCATTCGGAAACCCCCGGATCAAAGCTTGGTTGACAGCTCCCCGGGGACTATCGTGGCCTCCCACGTCCTTCATCGGTTCCTAGTGCCAAGGCATCCACCGTGCGCCCTTAAAAACTTGGCCACAGATGCTCGCGTCCACTGTGCAGTTCTCAAACAACGACCAGCCACCCATCACCCCGTTCCGAAGAACGAGTGCACTGGGGCCGGCAACCGAAGGACGACCATTACGGCCGTACCTTCAGATACCCAACAGCGTGCCCGACCCGACCGATCACCCTCACATTCCACGCCGAAGCAGTACTAGTGAGAACAACCTGTCGTGCCGAATAGTCAACGTTCCACCCATGAGCTAACCACCGCCGAACATTTGCCGGCGTAGTGGCTCTGGATTCCTTACGGAATCTAGATGCTCCTTAGAAAGGAGGTGATCCAGCCGCACCTTCCGGTACGGCTACCTTGTTACGACTTCGTCCCAATCGCCAGTCCCACCTTCGACAGCTCCCTCCCACAAGGGGTTGGGCCACCGGCTTCGGGTGTTACCGACTTTCGTGACGTGACGGGCGGTGTGTACAAGGCCCGGGAACGTATTCACCGCAGCAATGCTGATCTGCGATTACTAGCAACTCCGACTTCATGGGGTCGAGTTGCAGACCCCAATCCGAACTGAGACCGGCTTTTTGAGATTCGCTCCGCCTCGCGGCATCGCAGCTCATTGTACCGGCCATTGTAGCACGTGTGCAGCCCAAGACATAAGGGGCATGATGACTTGACGTCGTCCCCACCTTCCTCCGAGTTGACCCCGGCAGTCTCCTGTGAGTCCCCATCACCCCGAAGGGCATGCTGGCAACACAGAACAAGGGTTGCGCTCGTTGCGGGACTTAACCCAACATCTCACGACACGAGCTGACGACAGCCATGCACCACCTGTATACCGACCACAAGGGGGCACCATCTCTGATGCTTTCCGGTATATGTCAAGCCTTGGTAAGGTTCTTCGCGTTGCGTCGAATTAAGCCACATGCTCCGCTGCTTGTGCGGGCCCCCGTCAATTCCTTTGAGTTTTAGCCTTGCGGCCGTACTCCCCAGGCGGGGAACTTAATGCGTTAGCTGCGGCACCGACGACGTGGAATGTCGCCAACACCTAGTTCCCAACGTTTACGGCGTGGACTACCAGGGTATCTAATCCTGTTCGCTCCCCACGCTTTCGCTCCTCAGCGTCAGTAATGGCCCAGAGATCCGCCTTCGCCACCGGTGTTCCTCCTGATATCTGCGCATTTCACCGCTACACCAGGAATTCCGATCTCCCCTACCACACTCTAGCCTGCCCGTATCGACTGCAGACCCGGGGTTAAGCCCCGGGCTTTCACAACCGACGCAACAAGCCGCCTACGAGCTCTTTACGCCCAATAATTCCGGACAACGCTTGCGCCCTACGTATTACCGCGGCTGCTGGCACGTAGTTAGCCGGCGCTTCTTCTGCAGGTACCGTCACTTTCGCTTCTTCCCTGCTGAAAGAGGTTTACAACCCGAAGGCCGTCATCCCTCACGCGGCGTCGCTGCATCAGGCTTTCGCCCATTGTGCAATATTCCCCACTGCTGCCTCCCGTAGGAGTCTGGGCCGTGTCTCAGTCCCAGTGTGGCCGGTCGCCCTCTCAGGCCGGCTACCCGTCGTCGCCTTGGTAGGCCATTACCCCACCAACTAGCTGATAGGCCGCGGGCTCATCCTTCACCGCCGGAGCTTTTAACCTTCCCCCATGAGAGGGAAAGTGTTATCCGGTATTAGACCCCGTTTCCAGGGCTTGTCCCAGAGTGAAGGGCAGATTGCCCACGTGTTACTCACCCGTTCGCCACTAATCCACCCCGAAGGGCTTCATCGTTCGACTTGCATGTGTTAAGCACGCCGCCAGCGTTCGTCCTGAGCCAGGATCAAACTCTCCGTGAATGTTTTCCCGTAATCGGGTAGACACCACGAGAGCGGAACGACCATGTCGGAATATGACCGGTCGTCCACTGAATCCTCGCTGTGTGCATTGCCTACCAGGCCAGAGGCCTGTTAGGACTTTCAAAGGAACCTCGAACCTGCCGAAGCAGGTCGGGGTATCAACATATCTGGCGTTGACTTTTGGCACGCTGTTGAGTTCTCAAGGAACGGACGCTTCCTTTGTACTCACCCTCAGAACATTTTCTGGGGCTTTCCTCCGGGCGCTTCCCTTCGGTCTTGCGTTTCCGACTCTATCAGACTCTTTCGTGTCCGATTCCCCGTCAGCGGGGTTTGTCTTCCCGGCTGTTGGGCCGTTCCGACGTCCAAACTCTAGCGAATTTTCCCGGCGACTCATAATCGAGTCTTCGTTCTCTATTTCGGCATGCCGAAATAGATCCCGAGTGGGAGTTCGTACTGAGTGTTGGTTGCCGCATTCGCGGCGGATCGGTTGTCGTGGAACCGTTCCGGCTCCGTGACAACTCGAAGAACCTTACGGATCCCGGCGGGGCGTGTCAACCCCTCCCCTGCGGCCCCCGCAGGGGTCGCGCCGGGCGGTCTCAGCCCAGGTCGGTGAGCCGGCCGCCGGCGTCCGGCTGGGCGTGCTCGACGCGGCGCAGGAGGCGGATCAGCATCTCGCCGAGGACGCCTCGCTCATCGCCCGAGAGGTCCTGGAGCAGGTCCTCCTCGAAGTGCGAGGCCATCCGCATCGCCTCCAGCCACTTCGTACGGCCCTCGTCCGTCAGCTCGACGATGACGCGCACCCGGTTGTTCTCGTCGCGGTCGCGGGTCACGAGGCCCTCGCCCGCCATGCGGTCGATGCGGTGTGTCATCGCGGCCGGGGTGAGCCCGAGACGCTTGGCGAGCTCCCCGGGGCCCAGTCGGTAAGGGGCACCGGACAGGACGAGGGTCTTGAGGACCTCCCACTCGGCATTGCTGATGCCGAGGGCGGCGACCTGCCGTCCGTACGCCACGTTCATCCGGCGGTTCAGCCGGCCGAGGGCCGAGACGACCTGCTCGACCTGCGGGTCCAGGTCGTGGAACTCGCGCTGATAGGCGGCGATCTGCTCGTCGAGGCTCGGCTCCTGGAGCTCGGGCTCGGTGGTGTCAGGCATGGCGCGCAGTATGGCACGCCCTCCATAGCTGTCGAAGTCCTTCGATCTGTATTGTTGAACCTCTAACTTTAGTGCTAAAGTCTTCGGGTTCGAGTCGTTCGATGACGTGGTTTCGAGACCTTGAGGTAGGTGAGTGTGACCAGGGAAATGGGTGCAGCACTGCGGCGGATCCAGCTGGGGAGCGCGCTGAGCGCGTTCGGGCTGGGGTTCACCGTTCCGTATCTGTACGTCTACGTGGCGCAGGTGCGGGATCTGGGTGCCGGTACGGCGGGCGTCGTACTGGCGGTCTTCGCCATGGCAGCGCTGGTCGTCCTTCCGTTCACCGGCCGGGTCATCGACCGCCGCGGGCCGCTGCCCGTGCTGGTCGTCGCCTCGGCCGTCGCCTCCCTGGGCGCTGTCGCACTGGGCTTCTCCTCGCAGGTCACCGCCTCCGTCCTGTCGGCGGCGGTGCTCGGTGCGGGCACGGCTGTCATGCAGCCGGCCCTCGCCACGATGCTCGTCCGCTGCTCCGACACCACCACCCGCACCCGCGCCTTCGCGACGCAGTTCTTCCTGCAGAACCTGGGACTGGGCATCGGTGGTCTGGTCGGCGGGCTGATCGTGGACACGAGCCGGGCCTCGTCCTTCACCCTGCTGTTCCTGATCGAAGCGGTGATGTTCCTCGTGCTCGGCGCCATCTCGGCGACCGTGCGGATGCCGCGTACCCCTGCCGTCGTGAAGGTAGCGACGGCCGACGGGTCCGCTCCGCGGGGCGGGCTGCGGGTGCTGCTCTCGCACCGGGCCATGGTGCAGCTGTGCGTGCTGGGCTTCGTGCTGTTCTTCGCCTGCTACGGACAGTTCGAGTCCGGGCTCGCGGCGTACGGCACCGAGGCTGCCGGGATCCAGCCCTCGACGCTCGGGATCGCGCTGGCCGCCAACACGGCCGTCATCGTCGTGGCCCAGTTCGTGGTGCTGCGTCTGGTGGAGCGCCGCAAGCGCAGCCGGGTCATCGCGTCGGTCGGTCTGATCTGGGCGTTCGCCTGGATCGTGGCGGGCTACGCGGGCCTCGGACACGGCAGCCAGACCATGGCGACCGCCGCGATGATCTCCACATACGCGCTGTTCGGGCTCGGTGAGTCGATGCTGTCGCCGACCGTCGCGCCGCTGGTCGCGGATCTGGCGCCGGAGTCGATGGTGGGGCAGTACAACTCGGCGTTCGCTCTGTGCAAGCAGCTGGCGCTGGCTGTCGGGCCCGCTGTGGGCGGTCCGATGGGGGCCTCGCTGCACGGGCCGTACATCGTGACGTTCGTACTGTTCTCGCTCGGCATCACCGTGCTCGCTCTGCGGCTCGGGCGGCGGCTCACCCCCGTACAGGACCAGCCCTCCCTCGCGGCCGTGCCGTCACGGGTGGTGGCCGTGTCACTGCCGGAGAACGCCTCGGCCGAGGGGCCGGCGCCGGTCGCCGCCGTGCACTGACGGGCCGGCCGGCTCCGGTCGGCTACTGCGGCAGGGAGAACTCGCACCAGACCGCCTTGCCGCCGCCGGGTGTGCGGCGGCTGCCCCAGGACGTGGCGATCGAAGCGACGATGGAGATGCCCCGGCCCGCCTCGTCCCCCGGTTCGGCACGGCGGCGGCGCGGCAGGTGGTCGTCGCCGTCGGTCACCTCGATGATCAGCCTGCGGTCCGTGCGCCGCAGGCCCAGGCGCATCGGCGGCGTCCCGTGCTGCAGGGAGTTGGCCACCAGCTCACCGGCCGCGAGGACGCCCAGCTCGCACAGCTCCATCGGGAAACGCCACGACGTCAGCACACCCGTCGCGAAGGCGCGGGCGCGCGGGGCCGCCTCGATGCCGCCGAGCAGGTCGAGCGAGGCGTTGTGGAACAGCTCCGCCGTCGGGCCCGTGCGGGCGGGGTGCTGGACGACCAGCACCGCCACGTCGTCGTCGTGTTCCGCGGTGATGTTGAGGGAACGCATCAGGCGGTCGCAGACCACCTGCGGCGCGCCCTTCGCGCCGGACAGCGCCCGCTCCAGCGCGGCCATGCCCTCGTCGATGTCCTCGCTGCGACGCTCGACCAGGCCGTCCGTGTAGAGGACGGCGGTGGAGCCGGGCGGCAGGGCGATCGTGCCCGAGGTGTGGATCCAGCCGCCGGTGCCGAGCGGGGGGCCGGTCGGGTCCTCGGCGCGGTGGACCGTACCGTCCTCGTCGCGCACCAGGATCGGGAGGTGGCCCGCGGAGGAGTAGACGAGCAGGCCCTCGTTGGGGTCGTGGACGGCGTAGGCGCAGGTCGCGATCTGGCTGGCGTCGATCTCGGCGGCGAGCCCGTCGAGCAGCTGGAGCACCTCGTGCGGCGGGAGGTCGAGGCGGGCGTAGGCCCGCACCGCCGTGCGCAGCTGGCCCATCACCGCGGCGGCGCGCACCCCGCGGCCCATCACGTCCCCGATGACCAGCGCGGTGCGGCCGGCGCCGAGCGTGATGACGTCGTACCAGTCGCCGCCGACCGCGGCGTCCGTGCCGCCCGGCTGGTAGGTGGCGGCGATCCGCAGGTCGTCGGGCTGTTCCAGCTCCTGTGGGAGCAGCGAGCGCTGAAGGGTGACGGCCGTTTCGCGGTGCCGGCTCTCGCTGGTGCGCAGCCGCTCGGCCGCCTCGGCGTGGTCGGTGACATCCGCGGCGTAGACCAGGACGCCGCTCTCGTGCTTCTTGTCCTTGTCGCGCCGTACGGGGGTGCAGGTGACGGTGTACGAGTTTCCGCTGCCGGCCTTGCGGGACTTGACCGTGCGCGGTGTGCCGCTGCGCAGGACCTGGTCCATCAGCGGCAGCAGGCTGAGCTCGGTGAGCTCGGGCATGGCCTCGGCTGCGGGCACACCGCAGGGGCGGGGGCCGAACGCTGCGGTGTAGGCGTCGTTGACGTACGCGACGCGGTGGTCGGGTCCGTGCACCAGGGCGACGAGGGCGGGCAGCTGGCCGAGGATGTCGCGGGCGGAGAGGTCTTCCAGGGCGGGTGCGGCGGACCGGGTGCCGGGGCCGCCCGGATCGCCGTCCGGAGGGCCCGATCCGGTGTCGGCCTGTGCATACTCTGCGCGGGCCGCCGGTACGGGACTGCGGTCGTCCCGGGCGGCTCGACGCTGCGTACCGGGTAGGCGGGCGCTCCAACGCGTGAAGTTCACGGAATCCATTGCCTCGTGTGTCGGTCTGGTCCGCTCGGGCGGGCTGCTTCCTCTGCCGGGGCGTCACAAGTATGTGGTGGCGGTCTGTTGCCCCTGGGACGGTCTTCCTCGATGGTCACTGTCGGTCGCTGCCTGCCGGGTCACTCTGTGCAGATGTGAGCCCACCTATGGTCACACGTCCAGTGTGTCGGACCCTACTGACAGTCGCCGTCGTCCGGCCTGGGGCGCCTGCCTGCGGCGATTTGGAACTCGGCCCGTGGGTGTTCCAGTGAGCCCAGGGAGACGATCTCGCGCTTGAAGAGTCCGGCGAGGGTCCATTCGGCCAGCACCCGGGCTTTCCGGTTGAACGTCGGGACGCGGCTCAGGTGGTACATGCGGTGCATCAGCCAGGCCGGATAGCCCTTGAGCCGGCGTCCGTACACGTGGGCTACGCCCTTGTGGAGGCCGAGCGAGGCGACGGATCCCGCGTAGCTGTGCCGGTACTCCTTGAGCGGGCGGCCGTCGATCGCCGCGACAAGGTTGTCGGCGAGGACCTTGGCCTGGCGGACCGCGTGCTGGGCGTTGGGGGCGGTCTCCCTGCCCGGTTCGGCGGCGGTCAGATCGGGGACGGCGGCGGCGTCACCGGCGGCCCAGGCGTGCTCCGTCCCGTCGACGGTGAGCCGGGCGGTGCAGACGAGCCTGCCGCGTTCGTTGAGGGGCAGGTCGGTGGCGGCGAGCAGCGGGGCGGGTTTGACTCCGGCGGTCCACACGAGTGTGCGCGTCGGGAAGCGGGAGCCGTCGCTGAGCACGGCGATCCGGTCCTCGCAGGACTCCAGCCGGGTGTCGAGGCGTACGTCGATGTTGCGGCCGCGCAGTTCCCCTACCGCGTATCGGCCCATCGACTCCCCGACCTCGGGCAGGATGCGGCCGGTCGCTTCCACGAGGATCCATTTCAGGTCCTCGGCCTTGATGTTGTGGTAGTACCGCGAGGTGTAGCGGGCCATGTCCTCCAGCTCTGCCAGCGCCTCCACGCCTGCGTAGCCGCCGCCGACGAAGACGAAGGTGAGGGCGGCGTCGCGGATGGCGGGGTCGCGGGTGGCGGAGGCGATGTCCATCTGCTCGATCACGTGGTTGCGCAGGCCGATGGCCTCCTCGATGGTCTTGAAGCCGACGCCGTGATCGGCGAGGCCGGGGACCGGGAGGGTGCGCGAGACGGAGCCGGGGGCGAGGACGAGTTCGTCGTACGGGATCTCGATGGCGCCCGTGCCGTCCTCGCCCGTGGCGAGCGTGGTGACGGTGGCGGTGCGCTTGGCGTGATCGATGCGCCGGGCCTCCCCGACGACGAGGGTGCAGTGCTTCAGGACCCGGCGCAGCGGCACGACGACATGGCGCGGCGAGATGGAACCGGCGGCGGCTTCGGGGAGAAACGGCTGATAGGTCATATAGGGGTCGGGGGTGACGACGACGATCTCCGCCTCACCGCTTCTCAGTCTCTGCTTCAGCTTCTGTTGGAGACGCAGCGCCGTGTACATCCCGACATAGCCCCCACCGACGACGAGAACGCGCACACCCGGCGGGGGGCCGGGGGGTGTTCCCCCGGAATCTGAAGCCATCACCACCCCATGACGCAACGTGCGCAGGAGTTTGTCCACAGCCCCGGCAAATTGTGTGACCGGAGGATTCCCGCGGATCGCGACCGGCCTCCGTGCCGTATGTACGGAAGCTCGCAGGTCAGGGGTTATGGGAGGGGTGAGGGGAGGGGTGTGGATCGGTGACCGGCCGGTCCGTGCCCCGATCGGGGGGCGCTCCCGGCGGGCTGCCCTCTTCTGAATTGACCCTGGCTCAACTATGTTCGTATGTCGTCGGGGTGTCGGACGGTGACCATCGGTCCACCCTGACTGACACGGCGGGAGTCTCCGGGGGGAGACGTCATAACCGGGGGAAAAGTTATGCATATTCAGGAATCGCATTGGCCGAATGCTGCGGTCACGTCCGAAGGAAACGGACGGATCGGGGCAGTCGGCACAGTGAGCGGTGTCGGGTCCAGCGGGACCACCGCACCGTCGGCGGCCGTGAGCACCCTGGGGGCCGCGCTCGGCGCCCAGGCCGGTGGAGCCGGCGCCCACAGCCGTTCCGCACCGCTGCGCGTGGACGCGCAGCGCAATCTGGAGCACGTGCTGCGTGCCGCACGCGAGGTGTTCGGCGAGCTGGGGTACGGCGCTCCGATGGAGGACGTGGCGCGTCGCGCCCGGGTCGGCGTCGGCACGGTGTACCGGCGCTTCCCCAGCAAGGACGTGCTGGTGCGCCGGATAGCCGAGGAGGAGACCTCCCGGCTGACCGACCAGGCCCGGTCCGCGCTGGGCCAGGAGGAGGAGCCGTGGTCGGCGCTGTCGCGCTTCCTGCGGACCTCGGTGGCCTCGGGCGCCGGGCGGCTGCTGCCTCCGCAGATACTGCGGGTCGGCGTCGAGGCCGATGAGTCTGCGGTGGTCGGCGATGCGGGTGCCGCACGGGCGGGAGGGGCGCCGGGTGACGGCTGGGACGAACCTCGGGTGCCACAGCAGCGCCAGGAGGCCGGGCAGGCCTCGGCCCAGAGCGGTCCAAGGGGAGCCGAGCACCGTTCCGGACCGGTTGAGGCGGAGGACGAGGACCTCGGCGCCGGAGCGGCCGATCTGTTGGAGGTCGTGGGCCGGCTGGTCGACCGGGCGCGCACGTCCGGTGAGCTGCGCCGCGATGTGACGGTGGCCGATGTACTGCTGGTCATCGCGACGGCGGCGCCCTCGTTGCCGGACGCGGCTCAGCAGGCGGCGGCGTCCGCCCGGCTGCTGGACATCCTGCTGGAGGGACTGCGCTCGCGGCCTGCGTGAGGCCGCCTGATTGAGGCCGCCTGATTGAGGCCGTCCGACTGAGGCCTCCTGATTGAGCGCGGCCTCATGGCGGACTGGGCAGGCCCTCGTCCGGAGGGGGCGGCCTCGTCCGGGGTGCGGTGCTGTCCGAGTGGGGCGGCACTCGTTCAGGGGGCGGTTCCTGCGATGCCTGTCCGAGTGGGGCGGCCTCGTCTGGGTGAGACGACCCTCGTCCGGGTGGGGCGGTCCCCGTCCGGAGGAGGTGGCCCCTTCCGGAGAAGGTGGTCCCCCTCCGGAAGGGGCGACCCTGCCCGGAAGGGGCGCTTCCGCCGCGCTCGTCGTGTTCCGTCCCAACTGTCCCGTCAACACGTCCCGTTACTCCTTCCCCGAATGAGTGCCCGCTAGTGCTCGCATTCGGGAAAGCGCCCCGGATGAGTGGTTGGCGGGGCTGAAGGGTCGCCGCTTCCACGCTCTGTGGCACGCTTGCCCGGTGTTCGGGTCCGAAAGCGCATACGGGGGCGTCCGCGATGAGCGGTGACGGGCAACAGGAAGAGTCGCTCGACGGTGTCTCCACCGCGGACGGCGGCATGGAGTCGACCGGGCTGCCCGGGCACCAGGTGCCGAGCCAGGCCGGGCCTCGGCGCTCGGACGACGGGGAAGAGAGCGGCGGCACCGTCCTGCCCGGACCGTGGCCGCCCGCTCCGGCCGAGAACCCGGCGGACACGGACGCGATCGATGCCGCCGCCGCGGTGCCCATGCAGCGGGCCCCCAGCAGCATGCCCGCCGGGGACGCGCCCTCCGACGCCCAGTTGATCCAGCGGATGCGGGACGGCGACGACCTCGCGTACGAGGCGCTGTTCCTTCGCCACTCCGACGCCGTACGCCGCTACGCGCGCACCTGCTGCCGGGACGCGCACACCGCCGACGACCTGACGGCCGAGGTCTTCGCCAGGACCCTGCAGGCGGTACGGGGCGGCAAGGGGCCGGAGGAGGCCGTGCGGGCCTACCTGATGACGGCGGTCAGGCACGTCGCCGCCGCATGGACGAAGACCGCGAAGCGCGAGCACCTGGTCGACGACTTCGCGGTGTTCGCCGCGCAGGCGTCGCGCACCTCGGAGGTGTCGGACGCGGACACGCTCGATCTCGGCGCCGACGTGATGGCGATGCACGAGGCCGAGCAGTCGATGGCGATGCAGGCGTTCCGCAGCCTCCCGGAACGCTGGCAGGCCGTCCTGTGGCACACCACCGTCGAGGAGGAGTCGCCCAGCGACATCGCGCCGCTGTTCGGACTGACGGCCAATGCCACGTCGGTGCTGGCCAGTCGCGCCCGTGAAGGGCTCAAGCAGGCCTATCTGCAGGCCCATGTGAGCCAGGCGCTGACCTCGGGCGGCGACTGCGCGCGCTACGCCGACCGCCTCGGCGCCTATGCCCGCGGGGGCCTGCGCATGCGGGCCGAGCGCGGCCTGCGCGGGCATCTGGACGAGTGCGTGAAGTGCCGGCTCGCGGCGGGCGAACTGGCCCATGTCAACGCCGGGATTCCCGCACTGCTGCCGGTCGCGGTCATCGGCTGGTTCGCCGCCGGATACGCGCTCAAGGCCGCCGGGATTGTGGCGGGCGGGGCTGCCGGTGCCGCCGGTGCGGGAGCCGCAGCCGCAGCGACCGGAGGAAGCTCGTCCGCTGGTTCTGCCGGTGGCGCCGCAGCCTCCGAGGGGCTCGGCGCTCCGGCGAAGGCCGGCATCGCGGCGGCGGTCGCCGTCGCGGCCGCGGCCGGGCTGGTGTGGGCGCTGGTCGGGGACGACCAGCCGCGCCCCGAGGCGAAGCCGGTCGCCAGGCCCCCGGCCGTGGCACCTGCGGTGCCGACCCCCGCACCGCCGAAGCCGGAGCCGAAGCCCAAGCCGACACCCCCCGCGCCCGCGCCGCCGGCACCCTCACCGCCGGCACCCACGCCTACGCCCACCCCGACGCCGACGCCCACTCCAACGCCGACGCCGACCCCAACGCCCACACCCACGTCCCCTCCAACCCCTCCGCCGCCCGCGCCGAAGCCCACACCGCCCCCGTCCCCGACTCCCCCGCCCGCACCCGCGCCGGAGGTGTACCAGATCAGCGAGCTGGACTACACCCTGCTCGGCGACCACACCGGCCCCGAGGTGGTGCTCGGTGAGAGCAGTTGGGTCTGGCAGCGTTCGGGTATGTCCATCGGCGGCACGCAGTACGCGCACGGGGTCACGGTCCACAGCCGTTCCTCGGTCTACATCCAGCTGAACCGCCCGTGCACGCGTTACGAGGCGATGGTCGGCGTGGACGACCTGACCATGGGGCTCGGCTCGGTGCGGTTCTCGGTGTTCAACAACGACGGGGCGCGGCTGTGGCAGTCCCCGGTGATGAACGGCGACGACCCGGCCGTTCCGGTCAGCGTCGGCGTCGAGGGGCAGGAGCGGATCCGGCTCGTCGTGGAGCCCGCGACACCGTTCGGCAGGGTCGCTCTCGCCGACTGGGCCGAATCACGGATCAGCTGCCGCTGACCGGGCCGGAGCCGCGTCGTACGCTGCCGCTGACCGGGCCGGAGCCGCGTCGTACGCTGCCGCAGCCCTGCGGGCGGAGCTCACTCACGGGAGGTCCGCGGTGACGCCCTCCATCAAGTCGATGACGTCGTCGAGGGTCAGCTCGCGACCCGCCGCGTACTCCTCCTCGTACCGCAGATCGCCCAGCTCCTTGCGGGCCTGCCGCTCGGCGGCGTCCACCTCGGACTGCTCCGCCGCGGACCTGTGACCGGACAGCCTCCAGTCGTCGGCGGCGCCCAGGACGCGTGCGGCCTCCGCGGGGCGGCCCACCTTCGGCAGCACGATCGCCGCACCGTCCGCCAGATACCCCGTGACGATCTCGGCGCACTGCGCGTCCTTCGCCACGACCAGGGCCGCCGTCAGCCCGCACACCCCGGCGGCGGGGCCGCCGGCGGGCTCCGGTTCGTACATCGCGATCCGGGCCGAGAGCCCGTCCTGGACGACGGTGAAGTGCGACGCCGGGCCGCCGCGCCCGTTCGCCTCCTGGGCGGACGTGAGCTTCCGCCTGGCTGTCACCGGATCGCCCTGGTCGAGCGCCATGAGGGCTCGCAGGTAGTGGACGTACGAAGTGGCGTCATGCGTCCGGTGGCGCTCCGCCTCGGACTCCGAGCGGTCCAGGCCCTCCTCGGCGGCGGCCAGGTCGCCGGTGCGGTAGGAGAGTTCGGCGAGCCGGGCCAGCAGGAACGGGGCCTCGGCATGGGCTCCGACCTCACGGGCGAGCAGCAGCGACTCCTCGTAGTCCGCACGCGACTCCTCGTACCGTCCGCGCATCATGCCTGCCTCGGCCGCCGCGCTCGCGACCTGGGCGCGCATCCAGCGGTCGCCGATGCGGCGGCTCAGCACACGCAGTTCGGCGAGGTCCTCGTCGACGCCGGGCATGCCACCCGGCATGTCGACGACCATGTGGGTGCGGAACATCAGGGTGATGCCGTACTCCCAGTCCCCGCCGTGGGCGCGGGCGTTGTCGACGGCGACGTCGATCTTCTGCCGTACGTCGACCGTGGACCAGGTGAGGAACGAGGTCATAGGCCAGAGCAGTCCGGGGAACCGGCCGCCATGCGGCCCGGACGCGGCGAACGCCACGGCCAGGCGGCCCATGAGCTCCTGGACCCCGGGGTCGTTCTGATCCTGAGTCTCCGGCCGGCTGTCCATCGCGAAGAAGAACCGCAGCATCTGCAGATTCATCCAGGGCCAGTAGCGGGGATCCGCCTCGTCGGCGGGCTCCGGGCCGAGGGACAGGGTGCGCTCGGTCCACGTGAGGCCTTCGGGGCGGTAGTTGCGCAGCCACCAGAACCAGGCCATGCCCAGCACCAGTCGTGCCGCTTCCGCCTCGTGGGGCGGACCGGCGGCCGTGGTGCGCTGAAGGGCGGCACGGATGTTGTCGAGGTCCGTCTCCAGCCGCCGGATCCAGGGCAGTTGCTCGCCCGAGCGCAGGAGCGGTTCGGCCTCCTCGACGAGCGCGGTGAAGTACGCGGTGTGCGCGCGGCCGGCTGCGGTCCGTATCTCCGGGGCCTCGGCGCAGCGCTCCACGGCGTACTCGTGAATGGTCTCCAGGAGGCGGTAGCGCATCGTGCCGTCCCCGGCCGGGGCGGCGACGACGAGGGACTTGTCCACGAGGGCGCCGATCAGGTCCGCGGTGTCGCCGCGGGCGTTACCGCGGCCGGGGCCGTCCGGTGTACCGACGACGGATTCCGCGGCGGCCAGGTCCCAGCCGCCCGCGAAGACGGAGACCTGGCGCAGGGCGGTGCGTTCGTCCTCGTCGAGGAGGTCCCAGGACCAGTCGACGACGGCCCGCAGCGTCTGCTGGCGAGGCAGCACGGTGCGGCTGCCGCTCGTCAGCAGGCGGAACCGGTCGTCGAGCCGGTCGGCGATCTGACGCGGACCGAGCAACCGGAGTCGGGCGGCGGCGAGTTCGATCGCGAGCGGCAGACCGTCCAGGCGGCGGCAGATCTCGGCGACGGCCTCGGGGTCGTGCGCCGGCTCGTGCTCGGGGTCGAATCCGGGGCGTACGGCCCGCGCACGCTCGGTGAACAGGCGCAGGGCGGGATCGGCGGGCAGCGGGTCGACCGGCCGTACGGACTCGCCGGGGACGCCGAGCGGTTCACGGCTGGTGGCGAGGACGCGCAGGTCCGGGCAGCGGGTCAGCAGCGTTTCGGCCAGTGCGGCGGCCGCGTCGATGACGTGCTCGCAGTTGTCGAGGATGAGGAGAACGGACCGGGCGGGGGAACCGTGCGCGAGATGGTCGACGAGCACGTCGACCGGGTCGGTGCGCGGCAGGGGGCCCTCGTGGGTGCTGTCCCGCAGCAGTGAGGTCTCGCGCAGCCCCAGCGCGGAGAGTACGGCTCCGGGGACGGCTTCGGGGTCCTCCACCGGGGCGAGTTCGGCCAGCCAGACCTCTCGTGGGGCTGCGGCCGTGCGGCTCGCGTGGGCTGCGGACTCCTCGGCGAGACGGGTCTTCCCCGAGCCGCCTGGGCCGGTGAGGGTGACCAGCCGGGACCGGGTCAGGTCGTGGCGGATGGCGCGGAGTTCGGGCTCGCGCCCGACGAACGAGGTGAGGCGGGGGCGGAGGTTGCCACGGGCGGGGGCAGGTTCGAGCGGTCCGGGAGCCGCGAAGAGGAGCTCTTGGTGGAGGGTGGTCAGTTCGGGTCCGGGGTCGGTGCCGAGGCCGTCGGCGAGGGTGCGGCGCGCGTCCTCGTACGCCGCGAGGGCGTCGGCCTGTCTGCCGTCGGCGCGCAGGGCGCGGATGAGCTGGGCCCGGAAGCGCTCGTCGTACGGCTGGGCGGCGGTCAGCTCCGTCAGCTCGGCGACGAGGGAGGCGGGGTCCGGAGCGGCGTCGCCGTCGTCGGCCTGGGTCGCACCGGCCGCCGCCGCCCACCGCAGGTCGGCCTCGATCCGGCGCTCCCGTGCGGCCAGCCGGTGGGCCTCGGGGCGCAGGGCGTGGCCCTGGTCCCCGTCGGGCAGGTCGGCGAGTGCGGGGCCGCGCCAGAGGGACAGTGCGGTACGCAGCGTGCGGGCGGCCTCGGCGGGGGCGTCGGCCTCCAGCTCGGCCGCGCCCTGCCGGGCGAGCCGCTCGAACACGTACAGGTCGACGTCGTCCTGACCGGCCGTGAGGCGGTAGCCGCCCGGGGTGCTGGCCAGCGCGTCCTTCCCGAGCACCCGGCGCAGCCGCCCGACGAGGGCCTGGAGCGCGGCGGGGGCGTCGGCCGGAGGATCGTCGGCCCAGACGTCGTCCACGAGGTCGGTGACCGGCACCGGGCGGCCGGGCCGCAGGGCGAGGGCCGCGAGCAGGGCGCGCAGACGCGTGCCGCCGAGGGGCAGCGCACCGCCGCTCTCGTCTCGCGCCTCCGTGACGCCCAGGATCAGATACCGCACCCTGCCATTGTGTCCCGCCCCTCGGACAGCGGTCACCGAACACCTGTACCGGGCGCGGTCACGGGCCGTGGGCAGCGGCCGACAGGCCTCGGACCACCGCCCCAGCGACCGACGTACCGGGGTCACCGCCCCAGCGACCGACAGGCCTCGGACCACCGCCCCAGCAGCCGACGTACCGCGGTCACCGCCCCAGCAGCCGACGTACCGGGGCCACCGCCCCAGCGACCGACAGGCCTCGGGTCACCCCTGCAGCGACCGCCGTGCCGGGGCCACCCCGCCGGCGACCGCGCGCTGCCGGGGCGCCGCCGTCCCCGTCCAGCAGGTGCCGCGTCGCGAGATGAGGCGGCGCAGCCACAGTTCCGTGGAGGCGAGGTCGGCCAGGCCGTCCAGGGGGAGGGGTTCCCCCTCGGAGGCGGCGCGCAGGGCTTTGCGTACGACGCGGGCCTCGACCAGACCCGCGTCGGCGAGCAACGGGGCGTCGAAGAGGGCGATCAGTTCGGGCAGCGATGCGCGCAGGCCGGTCCGGGTGACGGCGGTCGAGGTGGCCTGGGAGGGGGTGCCCCAGCCCGGCGGCAGCTCGTGGATGCCCGCACCCGCAAGGACCCGGCGCAGGATCGCCGCGCGGGCGCCCGGCTGGACCCGGAGGGATTCGGGGAGCGCGCGGGCGGCCCGTACGACCTGGTTGTCCAGGAAGGGGGCGTGCAGCCGCTGGCTGCGGACCTCGGCGGCCTGTTCCAGGATGCGGTGGCCGGCGGCGTGCCGGGCGAGGGCGGCTCGGGCGCGGGCTTCGCCGGGGCGCTGGACGGAAGTGGGGCGGATCGCCGCCTCCTGAAGGCGAACCGATACTTCAGCCAGCGCCTCCCCGGTGAGCCACCGGGCCGCGGGACCGGGGCGGGACCAGGTCAGCGCGGCGAGCGAGGCGTCGGCGGGGGTGTCGAGGCCGGGAGTGAGGCGGTTGGCGTCGGGCAGGCGGTCGGCGGCCGCTTCGAGACCGGTGCGGTAGGACGTACGGGCCAGCCGGCGGGCCGCCCGGTAGACGGTCAGCGGGACGAACAGGGAGTGCGCGGACGGGCCTTCGGCCTTGGCGAGTGCGGCGACCGGGCGCAGCAGATGGCGGCGTCTGCGGTCGATCAGCAGATCGGCGAGGCGGGCCGGATGGGCGTCGAGCACCTGCCGGGCGCCGTCGCCCACGAAGTGGTCGGCGCTGCCCGCGGAGAGACGGCGGCGGTTGCGTTCGACGAGGACGAGGGAGGGGGCGGGTTCATCGGTGAGCGGGCCGCTCTCCAGGTCCAGGTCGGCGTACGGCAGGGCCTCTTCGCCCGCGGCGACCACGACATGGTGGAGTCGCGGGTTGGCGGCGATGACGCGGGCGCGTTCGAGCTCGTCCTCGTGGGCGCGGGTCGTCAGGTCGTTGAAGGTGACGGCGAGCAGCCGCTCCCCCGCTCCCGTGCCGTGGCCCAGGATCGTGCCGGGCAGACCGGGGAGCCCGGCGGCGAGCAGGGCGAGGGTCGCCGAGGCGCTGCCCCCGGAGAGGTCGGAGCCGATTCCGGGGACGGGCGCGCCCCGGGCGGCACGGCGTTCGGCCGGGCCCATGCCGGGAACGGGGCCGGGGTCGGGGGGCTGGGTCTCCGGGGCGTGGCGCGGGGCCAGGAGCCGGGCCCGCACCGCTTCGACGAGGGCGTCGCGCACCCCGTCGACCGCGCTCACCGGGTCGAGTTCGGGCGCGGCCACGGCGAGGGAGGCCACCGCCTCGTATCCCGTGATCTCCCGCGAGCCCTCGCGCAGGATCAGCGCGTGCCCGGGAGGGATGCGCTTCACCCCCTCGTACGGAGTGCCGTCGCGCAGCGCCTCCGGGGTTTCGGGGCAGGCGAGCAGGGCGGCGAGGTGACCGATGTCCAGCTGGGCCTCGATGAGGTCGGCGAGGGGGAGCGCGGCGGTGGCGTAGGCCGTGCCGCCGGCCCAGGGCGTGTAGAAGACCGGGCGGGCTCCGGCGAGGTCTCCGGCCACGGTGATCCGTCGGCCTATCTGGACGACGGCCGTGTAACTGCCGGTCCATGCCGTGAGGTGGCGCAGAGCCCCGCCGCGGGCGGCGAGCAGGCCGACGCGCAGTTGTTCGTCCGTGGCACCGCAGCAGCCGAGGACGGCAAGCCGTGCGGTGGGGGTGCCCTCGGCGGTGTCCACCCGGACGGTGCGGATCTCGTCGGGCCGCCAGTCGCCCACCGCCCAGAGCGGATCCGGGTCTCCCCACAGGAGTTGGGAGCCCACGGGGTGCATGGTGCGTCCCTCGTCGCTGCCGCCGACCGCCCCGGCCGTGCCGAAGCTCGCGGCGATACTGCTCCAACCCACCAACCAACGCATCGCCGCCTCCACAGGCTGTGGACAAAACGGCACAGCAGGGCAGTATCGGGAGAACTCCGGTAACGCGCGGCGCCGTTGCGGACATGCTGCCACGACAACGGCGTGCAGGAGTGGCTACGGACGGCGCACGTCGCGAGCGCATGCGCCCCTGGCAAAGGCCGGAGAGCGGCCGTCGGACCTGGTGTTCCGCGAACGGCCCGCGCGCGTCGGCCCCGGCGGCAACGGAGTTACGGATTCCGCGCGTTGCGTTCCCCGCACGGGGCGAGGCGTAACGGCCCGGATCCGGCCACGGCCGACGCCCCGGCCGGGTGGTCGTCGGGATGTCCGCGAATCCGTCGGCCCAACCTCGACCGACCGGCGACATCAGGCCAATCTCAGGGGGTACGGGAACCGTTCGACCGGCGCACAGTGGAGTCTTTTATTACTGTATGCACTCTTTGTTCCGGGCCGTGGGCGGGCTGCGGCACACCCGGCCCGAACCCGTGGCGCTCCTCACCCGAGCCCCGGAAGTACTCCGTCGTCCCCTCTCGGGCGACCCGCGCCGCACCGGCTCGACACACGGTCCGGGAGGTGTGGTCCACCCCCCGGACCGGTCCGCCGCCTGCGGGGAATGAGGCGACGGTGTTCCCCCAGCCCGCCGTTTCCAGTGCGACGGGCCGACCCACGCAGCACCCATGCAAGCGCTCCCGCCGAGGCCGGGCCAGAGCGCACGGCCGGGCGCACGGCCACACACAAGGAGCACGCGCGGGCACCCCGGACGGGGCTCCGGCGATGACCGCCGGAACCGTACGAACAGGGCGCCGGCCCCAACCCCTCGCGCGCGGGTCCGGGCTGGTCCGCGGCCTGGACCGCATCCCCTCCCCCGTTCTCCGCACCGCGCCCGCGGCCTCCGTCCGCCCCCTCCCGGGCACCACCCCGGCGATCTCCGCACGGGGGCGCGGGCGGGCTCCACGAAGTCTCCTCCCGGCCCCCGCTCTTTCTCCGCCTTTCCTCCGCGCGACGTCCGCCTCCCCCTCGCCCGTCCCGCCCCTTCGGCCCCTCGGGCCGCCCGACTCCCCGTTGTTCGCCGCGCGGTGGCCGGTACGGACAACAATCCCGCCATACGGACGTCCGGCCCTTAACGGTAGGGATGCGGCGAACTACGCTGGGTTTACTGATGTTCTCAGCAGGGCGGCATATTCCTCGGGGCTCGGCCAAATGCGTGTGCGGCCGGAGTGCCGGGGTTCGTCCCTGGGGAGAACCCGGTACGAATGCCGCGCGCCGCATCGGTGACGCGGCTGCCGTCTGTGTGTCGAGGGGTGGCGCATGTCCAGGGAGCAACGCGGGCCGAACGAGAAACTCGGAACCGTTCTCGCCCTCGCGGGAATCAGCAACGCCGGGCTCGCCCGGCGGGTCAACGACCTCGGGGCGCAGCGCGGACTGACACTTCGGTACGACAAGACCTCGGTGGCCCGGTGGGTCTCCAAGGGCATGGTGCCCCAGGGCGCCGCGCCCCATCTCATCGCCGCGGCGATCGGCGCCAAGCTCGGCCGGCCGGTCCCGCTGCACGAGATCGGGCTGGCCGACGCCGACCCGGCGCCGGAGGTCGGGCTGGCGTTCCCGCGCGATGTGGGTGAGGCGGTCCGTTCGGCGACCGAGCTGTACCGGCTGGATCTGGCCGGGCGGCGGGCGGGCAGCGGCGGGATCTGGCAGTCGCTGGCGGGTTCGTTCTCGGTGAGTGCGTACGCGACCCCGGCGTCCCGCTGGCTGATATCCCCCGCCGACCCGTCGGTGGAACGCGCCTCGACGGCGGCAGTGGCGGCGATCCTGGGGACACCCAGCACGCACAGCGCGCAGAGCACGCAGGGCGCACGAGGCGCATCGGGGGCGCATGGGGCATCGAGTGCGCCAGGCGTTTCGCCTCCGCCCGGCACCCATGGGCAGCCGGGCGGGTCCGGCTCCGCAGCGGCGCAGGACGCGCCGGGGCAGCCGACGGCAACGGCCCCCCCACGCCACGCATCCGCCGCGTCCGGCACCTCGCCGGTGCCCGGCCACGGCACGCCGCTGTCTCCCGGGCACGGCCTGTCGATCCCCGTCCAGCCGGGCCCGGACTCCGCGCACGACGTCTCGCCGCTGCGGGTCGGCCACAGCGACGTGTCCAAGCTGCGCGAGGCCGCCCAGGATGCCCGCCGCTGGGACTCCAAGTACGGCGGCGGGGACTGGCGTTCGTCCATGGTCCCGGAGTGCTTACGCGTCGACGCGGCACCGCTGCTGCTGGGTTCGTACAGTGACGAGGTCGGCCGGGCGCTCTTCGGCGCGGCGGCCGAACTGACCAGGCTCGCCGGGTGGATGGCCTTCGACACCGGTCAGCAGGAGGCGGCCCAGCGCTACTACATCCAGGCGCTGCGCCTGGCGCGGGCCGCGGCCGATGTGCCGCTCGGCGGCTACGTCCTCGCGTCCATGTCGCT
The DNA here is from genome assembly GCF_036013915.1 of Streptomyces sp. NBC_00464. Taxonomy (NCBI): domain Bacteria; kingdom Bacillati; phylum Actinomycetota; class Actinomycetes; order Kitasatosporales; family Streptomycetaceae; genus Streptomyces; species Streptomyces sp. NBC_00464. The sequence goes on from NZ_CP107899.1 coordinate 3,465,815, forward strand.
TCAGGCGACCTATCGCGGCTTCGCCGACGAGGGCGTCGACCTCGCGCAGGCCGCGGTCGAGCGCAACCGAGGCCTCGCGACGGCACGCACCATGAGCTTCTTCCGCCTGGTGGAGGCCCGTGCCCACGCGAAGGCGAACGACGCACCGGCCGCCGGAGCCGCGCTGAAGGCCGCCGAGGGGTGGCTGGAGCGTTCCAGGGACGGCGACGCGGACCCGTCGTGGCTGGGCTTCTACTCGTACGACCGGTTCGCGGCCGACGCCGCGGAGTGCCACCTCGACCTGAAGGCGCCGCGGCAGGTGCGGCGGTTCACCGAACAGGCGCTGTCCAGACCCACCGAGGAGTTCGTCCGCTCGCACGGTCTGCGGCTCGTCGTCTCGGCCGTCGCCGAGCTGGAGTCGGGCAACCTTGACGCGGCCTGCGCGGCGGGCACCCGGGCCGTGGAGGTGGCGGGCCGTATCTCGTCGGCCCGGACCACCGAATACGTGCGCGACCTGCTGCACCGGCTGGAGCCCTACGGGGACGAGCCGCGCGTCGTCGAGCTGCGGGAGCGCGCCCGCCCGCTGCTGGTGGCGCCCGCGTAGCCGCCCCTGCGCCGGCCCGGCAGCCGGGCCGGCGCCCCGGGCCTGCCCGGAACCGAATGCGCCACGCTGTGCCCGCACGGGTTTGAGTGCGTTGTCAGTGGGTCAGTGCACTATCGGGGTGGGAGGTGGCGTGATGATGACGCACGCGGCGTACGACTGCGATGTGCTGGTGATCGGCGGCGGGATCGTCGGCCTGTCGGCCGCGTATGCGATCACGCGGACCGCACCGGGCACGAGGGTGACCGTGCTGGAGAAGGAGTGGGGCCCCGCGCGCCATCAGACCGGGCGCAACAGCGGGGTGATCCACAGCGGCATCTACTACGCCCCTGGCTCGCTGAAGGCGCGGTACGCGGTGCGCGGCGCCGCGGAGATGACCGACTTCTGCCGGGAGCACGGCATCGCGCATGCCGTGACCGGCAAGCTGATCGTCGCGACCGGCCGCTCCGAGCTGCCCCGGCTGCACGCCCTGGTGCAGCGCGGCCGGGAGCACGGACTGCCCGTGCGCGAGCTGGGGCCCGCGCAGATCGCCGAGTACGAACCGCGGGTGCGGGGCCTCGCCGCGATCCGGGTGGGCACGACGGGGGTGTGCGACTTCGGCGCGGTCGCCGAGCGGTTCGCCACCGAGGTGCGGGCCGGCGGCGGCCTGATCAGGTTCGGCGCGGAGGTCGTCGCGATCGACCGGCGGCCGTGGGGCGTCGCGGTGCGCACGGCGGACGGCCTGGTGGTGCGGGCCCGGGTACTGGTCAACTGCGCGGGGCTGCACTGCGACCGGGTGGCGCGGCTGGCGGGCGACGACCCGGGGATGCGCATCGTGCCCTTCCGGGGGGAGTATTACGAGCTGGCCCGGCCCGAGCTGGTGCGCGGCCTGGTCTATCCGGTGCCCGATCCGGCGTTTCCCTTCCTCGGCGTCCATCTGACCCGCGGCCACGACGGCAGCGTCCACGTCGGGCCGAACGCGGTGCCGGCGCTGGCCCGCGAGGGATACGGCTGGCCGGTGGTACGCCCCCGCGAACTGCTGTCCACCCTGAGCTGGCCGGGCTCCTGGCAGATCGCCCGCAGGCACTGGCGGTACGGGGCGGGCGAGGTGCACCGCTCGCTGTCGAAGCACGCGTTCACGGCTGCCGTGCGACGGCTCCTGCCCGAGGTGACGGAGGACGACCTGCGCCCCGCTCCTGCCGGGGTCAGGGCCCAGGCGGTGCTGCGGGACGGCACGCTGGTGGACGACTTCCTGATCCGCGAGGCGCCGCACACCGTGCACGTACTGAACGCCCCGTCGCCCGCCGCCACGGCCGCGCTGCCCATCGGGCGGGAGGTGGCACGCAGGGCGCTGCTCCGGGCACAGGGGACGGGGTGGAAGCCGCCCGCCGTAGAATCAGGGCATTGTGTCTGAGCCCTTGAACCCCTCCCCCGCGACGCCCGGCGACGCCGCTGCCGAGACGGACAGCACGCTCCCCACCGGGGCGCTCCCCACCGATCCGCCCGCCACAGGGCCGGACGGCACGGCCGGCATGCCCCCCACCGGGGCGGACGGCGCCGTGCCCGCGACCGCCGGAATCCCGGACGATCTGCGCGCCGCGGCCCTGGACCGCCAGCGCAGGCTGCGCCAGGAGCCCCGCTTCCCGGGCGGCCCCGCGGCCGATCCGGCCGGTTCGCACCACGAGCGCCGGATCCGGAGCTTCCAGCCGCGCCGCAGCCGGGTCTCACCCGGCCAGCAGGACGCCCTGGAGCGGCTCTGGCCGAAGTGGGGCCTGGACATCGACGGGCTGCGCGTCCTCGATCTGCCCGAGCTGTTCGACGGACTGCCCGTGGTCCTGGAGATCGGCTTCGGCATGGGCGAGGCCACCGCGCAGATGGCCGCCGACGACCCGGGCACCGGCATCCTCGCGGTCGACGTGCACACCCCGGGCCAGGGCAACCTGCTCCGTCTCGCGGACCGGAACGGCATGTCCAACATCCGGGTCGCCAACGGCGACGCGATCATCCTGCTCCGGGAGATGCTGACGCCGGACGCACTGGACGGGCTGCGGGTGTATTTCCCCGACCCGTGGCCCAAGGCCCGTCACCACAAGCGCCGGCTGATCCAGCCGGAGTTCCTCGATCTGGTGGCACAGCGGCTGAAGCCCGGAGCGGTCCTGCACTGCGCGACCGACTGGGAGCCGTACGCGGAGCAGATGCTGGAGGTGCTCACCGCGCACCCCCGCTTCGAGAACACGGCGGCGGACGGCGGCTACGCACCCCGGCCCGCGTTCCGGCCGCTGACCCGGTTCGAGGGACAGGGCCTGGACAAGGGCCACGTGGTGCACGACCTGCTGTTCGCCCGCTGCTGACCGGCCGGCCCGTCACCTGGTGAGCGCACCCCTGCCGGCCGGGGGCGTCGTCCACACCCCATGGCCGTTGTCAGTCCCGCTCGTTAGGGTCGTGGGGTGTCCGACGGGTCTGATCAGCGACAGTCACAGCCGGCCGTCCCGGTGCTCGGGGAGCACCTGGACGGCGAGATCCTGGCTGCCGCGCCGGACCGGGGCCAGTGGCGCTACCGCCCGCGCCGCGTCGGCATGCTGTGGCGGAGCCGGACGCTCCGCGTCGTCGTCGTCTTCACCGTGCTGGCGCTCTGCGGTCTGGTGATCCTCGCCCTGGTCCGTGACCAGACGGGGACGCAGGGGTTCCTCGTCGGTCTCGGCCTGGCCGTGTTGCCCGTCCCGGTGCTGATGACGGCGTTCCGCTGGCTGGACCGGGTCGAACCGGGCCCGTGGCGCAACATGCTGTTCGCCTTCGCCTGGGGCGCCTGCGCGGCGGCCCTGGTCGCGATCATCGCGAATTCCTTCGCGACGCAGTGGATCGCCACCGCCACGGCCGACCCGGGCAGCGCGGACACGCTGGGAGCCACGGTCATAGCGCCCGTCGTGGAGGAGAGCGCCAAGGCGGCGGCCGTCCTGCTGCTCTTCCTCTTCCGGCGACGGGAGTTCGGCGGAATCGTCGACGGCATGGTCGTCGCCGGATTCACCGCGACGGGTTTCGCCTTCACCGAGAACATCCTCTACCTGGGCAACGCCTTCGGTGAGGACCGGATGATGGGCTCGGGCTTCGCCTCGGTGACCGCGGCGACCTTCTTCGTGCGTGTGGTGATGACGCCGTTCGCCCATCCGCTCTTCACCGTGCTGACCGGCATCGGTTTCGGGATCGCCGCGAGCAGCGCGCGCCCTCAGCGGGCCCGGCGCATCGTGTTCCCGCTGCTGGGCCTGGTCCTCGCGATGGGCATGCACGCCCTGTGGAACGGATCGTCCGCGTTCGGCCCGTACGGCTTCTACGCCGTGTACGGGGCCTTCATGGTCCCGGCCTTCGGACTGGTGACCTGGCTGGCGATCTGGGCCCGCCTGCGCGAGCTGCGCACCCTCGGCACCGAGCTGCCGGTGTACGCCGCGGCCGGCTGGCTGTCCTCCGCCGAACCTCTCGCCCTCTCCTCGATGCGGGCCCGCGGCATGGCCAGGAACATCGCACGCAGGCGCGCGGCAGCGGCGGCCGGCGGCCCGTACGGCAGGCCCCACGGCCAGGCGCACCACCCGGCATACGCTCCCGCACACGCCGCCCCTCACCCCGCGCACGCCCACCTACCGGCCGCAGCGCGGAAGGAGAGCAAGGCCCGCGGCAGGGCGGCGGCCCGCACGGTCGCCGAGTACGAGTCGTTCGCGACCTCGCTCGCCTTTCTGCGCCGACAGGCCCGCCGCGGCACGGCGGGCCCCGACTTCGCCGAACGCGAGCGGGAGTTGCTGCACCACCTGTGGCAGCGCAGGGAGACCGCAGGCCCCGCCCTCGGGTACGCGGCGCAGGCCACGGGCCGACTGCGCCCCCGGTTCGTGCCCGCGGTGCACCGGCCGTACCCAGGACAGGTCCAGCGGCAGGGCCCCGGGCAGGGCTACGGGGCGCATCCACCCCACGGCGGCCACGCCCCGCACCCGTACCCCGCATACCCGTACACCGGACAGCCCTACAGCGCACCGGCGTACCCGCCGCGCGCCAACCCTCCGTACGACCGGCCGCGCTACGGAAAGCAGGATTAGGGCCCCGTCCAACGGATCAGGGCATGTCCGCCCTAGGCGGAAGCTTCGGTGAGGTCCGCCAGCTCCTGGTCCGTCAGCCGCAGTCCGGCGACGGCCACCAGCGCGGGAAGCTGCTCGACCGTACGGGCCGAGGCGATCGGTGCGGCGACGGTCGGCCGGGCGGCCAGCCACGCCAGCGCCACGGTCGCGATCTCCGCGTCCCGCTCCTGCGCCACCTTGTCGAGCGCGGCGAGCACCTTCTGTCCGCGCTCCGACTCCAGGTGCGTGGACGCCTTGTCGGCACGGGCGCTCTCCACGGCCGTACCCGGACGGTACTTGCCGGTGAGGAACCCGGAGGCCAGGGCGAAGTACGGGACGGCCGCAAGACCGGCGTCGGCTGCGGTGTCCTGGAGCTCACCCTCGTACGTGTCCCGGGAGACGAGGTTGTAGTGGGGCTGCAGGGCCACGTACCGGGCGAGCCCCTCGCGCTCGGAGAAGTCCAGCGAGGCGCGGAGCCGCTGGGGGCTGATGTTGGAGGCGGCGATCTCGCGGACCTTGCCGTCCTTCACCAGCTGGTCGAGGGCGGTGATGATCTCCTCGACCGGGACCGTCTCGTCGTCGAAGTGCGTGTAGTAGAGGTCGATGTGGTCGGTGCCGAGCCGGCGCAGCGACTCCTCGGCGGCGGCCTTGATGGTGGTGGCGGAGAGCCCCTTGTACGCGGGGTGGGCGCCGACCTTGGTGGCCACGACGATGTCGGAACGGTTGCCGCGAGCGGCGAGCCACTTGCCGATGAGGGTCTCCGACTCGCCGCCCTCGTTGCCCGGGACCCAGGCCGAGTAGGCGTCGGCGGTGTCGATGAAATTGCCGCCGGCCGCCGCGTACGCGTCGAGAACGGCGAAGGACTGCGCCTCGTCGGCGGTCCAGCCGAAGACATTGCCCCCGAGGGCGAGCGGGAAGACCTGGAGGCTGGAGGAACCGAGCTTACGGAGAGAAGTCATGGGAGGAACAACCGTTTTCACGGGCTCCGCTATTCCGTGGCCTGTGCATCCGAACCGGTGCGGCCAGGACCTTTCGTCCGGGCCCCGCGAGCCCGGCATGATCCAAACGAGAGGCTCTGGCGGACGGAGACAGACCGGCAGCCCTGACGTCGGGGGGTGAGCGTCAGGGCTGCCGGGGTTTCGTGGCCGGAGAACCGGCGTGGGGAAACGGTCTCAGACCGTCAGACCCCGGGCCTGCAGCCAGGGCATCGGGTCGATGCCGGTGCCGTCCGGGGTGTGGACCTCCAGGTGGAGGTGCGGGCCGGTCACGTTGCCGGTCGCGCCGACGCGTCCGATGGTGTCGCCGGTCGTGACCTTCTGACCGATGCTGACATCCATCGAGGACTGGTGGCAGAACCACAGCTCCGTGCCGTCCTCCAGCTCCAGGACCGTGCGGTAGCCGTAGGCGCCGGAGTAGCCCGCCGACTTGACCGTGCCGGTGTGGATCGCCTTGATCGGCGTGCCGGTGGGAGCCGCGAAGTCGAGTCCCGTGTGGTAGCCGGAGGACCACATCGATCCGGCCTCGCCGAAGGTCGAGGTGATCGTGTACGAGGAGGTGGGGATGGCGTAGCTGGCGGCGAGCTTGGCGAGCCGCAGGGCCTCCGCCTTCTTCTTCGCCTCTTCCGCCGCCTTCTTCTTCTCCGCGGCGATCTTGGCCTCGGCGGCGTCCTGCTTCTTCTTCGCCTCCGCGGCGGCCTTCTCGGCTGCTGCCTTCTCGGCGGCGGCCTTGACCTCGGCGTCGGCGGCGTCCTGCTGCTGCTCCGCCTGCTGGAGGATGCGGGCGCGAAGGGCCTCACCGGCGTCGGTGGTGCCCTGCTCGGCCTCGGCGGTGGTGATGCCGGCGGTGGTCAGCGGGGCGGCGGCGATCGCAGCGTCGGCCTTGTCCGCCGCGGACTCGGTCTCGCCCGAGAACAGTGCGCCGACGCCCGGGAGGGACTTGGCGTCGGGGAGATTGTCCGAGATGGAATCGGGCAGAGAGATGGAGACCGGCGGCTTGCTCTGGGCGGTGGCCATGCCACCCGCACCGACGGCCGCGATGACGCCGACGCCGAGGACGGTGGAGCTGCGGGCCAGACCATTGCGCTGCTTGGCGACGCGGTGCTTGCCGCGCACGGGACGGACGGAGTCCTCGGTGGGATTCCATTCCTCCCAGGTCCTGTCGGCCCCGGAGTCGTCGGCGCGGAAGTCGTTTCCGAAGTCGCTGCCCCGATCGGTCCCGTAATCGGTCGCGTAGGCGGCCCCGTACTCCGTACCGACAACGGTTCCGGGCCGGGTGGCGAAGTCATCGCCGTACTCGGACACGAACCGGGAGGGAGCTTCGGGGGCAGGCTTGTTGGACGCCACGGGGGCGCACTCCTTTCCTTCCTTCTCGCCTACCGGGTTAGCTGACGGGTTCGGAGCAGGAAGGTCTCCTACGGGTTCCTCCGTCTCGTCACGAGACAGAGATGCCCGATTCACCCCATGTAGGTGGTTCCCCGGTTCCCTTGCGGAATTCGGCGCTCGCGCACGGTGCCGCCACTGACGGCGGCTGGGACAACCGCGCTGCGTTATCGAACGTTAATAGACACCAGGGTCCGATTCCAAGCCGTTCCCACTGATCGTTCAGGCCTTTGGCCTGGACTTTACGGGACACAAGTGGGTGGAAACGGACGAGTTGATCACCTCCCGGTCACCATCCGTTTTCTGACGTTGCATCAAATGTTATGCGGAGGGGTGTCCTTCAGTTACGGACGGTGGTATCGCGGTCAACCGCTCCCACCACGCCCGCCACCCAGGCCGGCCCCGGACCCGTGCTCACCCTCCGCCGTCCCCCAGGCCGACGATCTTCACGGTCCTGCGCCGGTCGGGCTGACCCTCGGCCGGCCGCCCGACCGCGAGCAGCGCCATGTCGTCCGTCGACTCACCGCCCGTATGCAGCCGCACGTCATCGGTCAGCGCGGACAGCAGCTCCTCGGGCCCCGGGAAGATCCGCCCCCGCAGCCGCTCGGCGGGGTCGTAGAAGACGCCTTCTGTGTCACGGGCCTCGGAGAGGCCGTCCGTATAGAGGAGGAGCGTCGCCCCGGTGGGCAGGTGCCACTCGTCCGCCCGGTCCGGCCACACCCCCAGGTCCATCCCCAGCGGCAGCGCGGGCACCGAAGGCCCGAGGATCTCCAGCGCCCCGTCCCTGTGCAGCAGCAGCGGGTCCGGGTGGCCCCGGTTGACGATCCGCACCGAGGACGCGCCCGGCGGGATCTCCGCGAGCACGGCGGTGACGAACCCTTCGACCGCGTCGAGGCCGCCGCGCGTGCTCGACTCGCGCGCCAGCGCGCGCTCCAGCCGTTGCGCCACGCCCTCCAGCGACTCCTCCTGCTCGGCCGCCTCCCGGAACGCCCCGATGATCACCGCCACCGCCTCCACGGCGTCCAGCCCCTTGCCGCGCACGTCCCCGACCACCAGCCGCACCCCCTGCGGGGTGTCCGTGACCGAGAACAGGTCGCCGCCGACGAACTCGTCCGCCTGCGCCGCCTCGTACCGCGCGGCAACATGCAGCCCGCCGATCCGGTCGGACGGCGTCGGCAGCACCGCCCGCATGGCGGTCTCCGCGATGACCCGGGCCGAGGCCAGCTGCTCGTTGCTGCGCCGTACGACGTCGTTGATCACGACGGCGAGGACGGAGACGGTGAGGACGGTGAGCAGTTCGATGGACGGCACGACCCGGAACAGGGTGCCGCTGTAGAGCCGCAGCCCGATCACGGCCACCATCGCGGCGACTCCGGTACGGATGGTGCTGGCCCGCGAGAAGAACGGCGCGGCAACCAGCGGGGCCGCCGCGAACAGTGGGATGGCGGTGAATTCGGGCGGGGTGAAGCCGTCGAACAGCACGCCCCCGACGATCATCAGGGCAGGAAGCGCCCGGACGAACCGGCGGGTCCGCACGCCACCGGCACGCCTCTTCCGCCGCTTCTCCCGCTTCCCCACCTGCTGTTCTCCTACCCGGTGCATCCACGGCCGCGGACGGTACCGCGCACCACCCCCAGGTTTCCCGGAGCAGGGTCGCGGGGCGACTCCTCGTCGGCCAATGGGGGTACGTACGCGGTATACGGCCGGCGACCCGGCGGGCCGACGACGTACAAACGAATCAGGCCCGGCACGCTGTATGCATGCCGGGCCTGATTCTTCAGTAGCGGGGACAGGATTTGAACCTGCGACCTCTGGGTTATGAGCCCAGCGAGCTACCGAGCTGCTCCACCCCGCGTCGGTAAACACAACTCTACGGCATGTTCGAGGCACTCATGACCACCCGGCGCCCACACCTCCGCGGGCGGCACCCCGACCGGCCGGCCTCGCACACAGCGGCGGGCCGGCGCCCGCACGGTCGGCGGGCAGGTACCCGTACGACCGGCGGGCAGGCACCCGCACCCCGACCCATGACGGCGCTCCGCCGCGAACCACGACCGCCCCTCCCCAACCGCAGGACGAGAAAAGCGGATCGGCGTCGACGAAACCGAACAAACCACCCCAGCAACCCCTTTGGCGGTCAGGAACATCTCCACCCCCGTGGACGATCTTCGCGATGCCGTCAAAGTGTCGAAAACGAGAAGGTGTTGCAAGGAACACGTGTTCTGCCGCAAGGTAACTGCTGCATCCCCCGGCATGGTGGGCTGCCCGTGCGAGCAGGCCCGGGAGTGCGCATGTCGCCGCGCCCGTCAAGCCGCTCCCGGTCTCTCATCGCAGCCTGTCTGGAGGGCCCTCGACGATGACCGCACCGCTCACCCCCGCTCCCGCCCCTGCCCCGGCCGCCACGGCCGCCCCGCCCTCGCCCGTGCGCGGCGCCGTCATCAGCGGTCTCATCGGCGGCCTGATGGGTGCGGTGATGAGCGCGGCGGTGAACTACGCCGCCGTCGGCCTGCCGGACAGCGAGTCGGCCAATGCGATCAACCACGCGATATCGGGCCTGATCAGTGGGTTCATCGCCGGCTTCATCGGAATCCTGGTGCACAGCCGGAAGGCTTCCGCGGCCGCACGCGCGGCGGAGCCCGGGGCGGCAGCCACGATTCCGCAGCAGGCCGAGCCCGCGGAGCGCTCCACCGAACCGGCCACGGCCGAGGCCCCTGCTTCCGCCGTATCGAAGAAGTAGTCACCGCACCCCACGCCACCGCATTCCACCCCGCACCGCATCGCGCCCACCCGTTCCCTTTCGCTCTCCCGGCGGAACGCAGGAAACCCCAACGGGCGAGTGCGTAAATGCGGTGATATGACTGATTTCAGATTCAGCCATTCAACGCGGCGCCTGGAGTGGAACGATGGATGACTACCCCCTGCTCAACCTGTTCTGGACCATGCTCTGGTTCTTCCTCTGGATCATGTGGCTCTTCCTCCTGTTCCGGGTCATCATGGACATCTTCCGCAGTGACGACCTCGGCGGCTGGGCGAAGGCGGGCTGGCTGGTGCTGGCCCTGGTGCTGCCGTATCTGGGCGTCCTGATCTACGTCATCGCGCGCGGCAAATCCATGGGGACGCGCGATGTGAAGGAAGCGAAGGAACGTGACGCGGCCTTCAAGGCGTACGTGAGAGACGCAGCGGGCACGTCCGACGCGAACGGTGCGCCGAAGAGCAGCCACGTCGAGGATCTGTCGAAGCTCGCGGACCTCAAGGACAAGGGCGCCATCTCGGAAGAGGAGTACCAGCGGGCGAAGACGAAGCTCCTCGTCTGACCCCCGGATCGTCTGACCCTCGGATCGGCTGATCCCCGGGCACACGGCGGCGGTGCCGGCAGCTCCACGGCCGGCACCGCCGTCGTGCCACGGTGAACGACGCGGGCGGCGCTCCCCCGGCGTACCGCCCCTACGCCGTCCGCGTCGCTCACCGCCTCAATAAGTACCAGCCCCTGAGGCGGAATTGACCCTATGAGGTCAGAGGTGGACGCGACCCGCCCGGACCGCTCGAATGCCTCGGCCGTCCGTGCACGCCTCCCGTAATCTGCCCGGTGTTGGACTGGGGAAAGCAACCCCGAGCAATCGGGGGAGGGGGACGACTCCATGTACAGCGTCATCGTCGTGCCGCCGTCGTGCGGCAGTGTCACCGAACAACTGAGGATCGGCGCCGGCGAGCGCATCGAGTTCGGCAGGGCGGAGCCCGGGGGCGGCGGACTCGTCATCGCACACGCGGGGGTTCCTCGGATCGCCGGGGAGATCGCGGCGCACCGAACGTTCTGGCTGCTGAGCAATCTCAGCGAGGACCAGACCTATGTGGTGGAGAACCCGGAGGGCGCCGGCGAACACGTCAAGGTCGCGCCGGGCCGCGTGGACGCACCCGTGCCCTTCGAGCTGTCGCGGGTGACCCTGCCCGCCGCGGGCGACCTGCTCACCTTCGACGTATGGGCGCCGCGGCACGCCTTCCGCACCGCCGAGCGCGGCGAGCTGGAGGGCGCCGGCACCGTCCCGGCGTTCGCCCTGGACCGCACCAAGCGGTACTTCGCGGTCCTGGCCGCCCTGTGCGAACGGCGCCTGCGCGGTGAGCCCAGCGCCCCGTTGCCCGCCGTCGAGGAGATCGTGGAGCGGCTGCGCCCCAGCTGGCCCAAGGTCAGCCGCTCGGCCGTCTACTGGAACATCGACTACCTCGCCCTCAAGTTACGGCTGCGGCCGGGCCCGGACACGGCCGAGCCCGGCCGGCGCACGCACGGCAAGAAGGAGTCCCTGGCGTCGCTCGCCCTGCGCTTCGACCTGGTCCGCGAGGACGACCTCGTGGCGCTCGCGCCGGTCCCGTCCGAGGCGGCGCGGTGACCCGGCGGCCGTACGCGGTCCCGGTGCCCAAGGGCTACCGGATCGGGCTGTGGGAGGTGCGCGCGCCGGTCGCTTCCGGGGCGTTCGCCACGGTCTACGAGGCGGTCCGCCGCACCGCCTCCGACGACGGCGAGCTGCCCCACCGGGTGGCGCTGAAGTTCCTGCCCACCGGCACCCGCACCCCGCGCCAGCTGCACCACCTGCGCGACCTGGCCGACCGTGAGGTGCAGCTGCTGCGACGGCTCCGCTCGCCCCGGCTGATCCGGATGTACGACACGCTGACGGTCGACGACCCGGACCACCCCGAGCTGGACGGCTCGACCGTCCTCGTACTGGAACGGGCCGAGGGCTCCTTGGACGCCGTACTGGCCCGGACCCCGGCACCCGGGTCCGGGCCCGCGCTGCTGGCCCAGATCTGCGAGGGCCTGCACCAGCTGCACCACGCCGGCTGGGTGCACGGCGATCTGAAGCCGGCGAACGTACTGCTGATGGCGGACGGTTCGGCCCGGCTCGCGGACTTCAACATGGCCGCGGAGATGGAGGGCACCCACGCCTACACGCCCGCCTTCTCCACCCCCGACTACACACCGCCCGAACTCCTGTGGCCGGAGGTGGACGAGCGCGGGACACGGATCCGGCCCTCCGCCGACGTCTGGGCCTTCGGCGTACTCGCGCATGTCGTCCTGACCGGGGAGTTCCCGCTTCCCGGCAGCACCTCGGAGGCACGCTCCGACGCGGCGATGCGTTACGCGAGCGGCCGTGAGGAACTGCGCCTGTCCCCCGGTCTCCCCGATGCCTGGCGGGAGATCCTGCGGGACTGCCTGGCCCCGAACCACTGCGAACGTGCGGCCGGTACCGCCGAGTTGCTGCGCCGCGTGGAGGAGGCGACGGGCACCGCCCGGTCGGCCCGGCTGCCGAGGCTGCGTCCCCGGCGGTGGCGCCGTCCGGCCCTGGTGGCGGCCCTCGCGGCAGCGGTGGTGGGTGCGGCGGGCCTCACCTACTCCGCCCCGTGGGAATCGGACCCGGCCGCCGCGGCGCCCCCCACCTGCGAGAAGCCCGTGGTCTACGAGGACGCCTCCCACCGGGCCGGATACATGGCGGGCCACAGCGGCACGTGGGACTTCACCATCAAGCGGGGAGACGGCGGAAGCCAGGTCAGGGAGTTGCAGTGCCTGCTCAGGCATCTGCACGGCATCGAAGAGGTCGGCGAGGTGGACGGCGACTTCGGCCCGATGACCCACGGGGCCGTCGTCATCTTCCAGAAGCGGGCGGGGCTGGACGCGGACGGCATGGTCGGACCTGCCACCTGGCGCGCGCTGCGCAGGGGCGAAGCGGCATGAAGACCGCTGAGCACGGGGTGCGGACTCTCCACACCTGAAATGTTGCAGGTACCGTCACCGCCCCTTCCCGCCCAGCATGGGCACAGCGAGAACAACGCGCTTGAACCCAACGGGGGAAGGACCCTTCATGAGCTTCCGTACCACTCGCGCCCGCCTCTGCACCGCCGCCGTCGCCGCGCTCGCCGCCGGCACCCTGGCGGTGGGCGCCTCACCCGCCGCGGCCTCCGCCTCCAGCGGATACGTCAGCGGAGCCGACTCCTACTACGACGACTTCGGGGACGAGGGCACCCTTTCGACGTCGTCGTACTCCAGCTCCAACGCCACCTGCCTGTGGCAGATCATCCTGCTGGCGGAGGGCGCCAAGGAGAGCAACGGCACCGCCTTCGACTGGGCCGACATCGACGGCCACTTCGGCCCGAACACGAAGGAAGCCACGGAGAGCCTCCAGAGTTCCTGGAGCCTCGGGGTGGACGGCAAGGTCGGGCCGCAGACCTTCGGCGCCGCGGACACCCAGTGGAACTCGTCCACCGGCAGCGGCGAACTGGAGTACCGCGGCGCCGGCTCGACCGACGCCACGAAGTTCAAGCTGCGGTACCACGGCGCGAAGGCCTACTTCGACTTCTACCGGACGGCCTCCGGGCAGTACCGCTTCTTCCACGACGGCGCTTGGCACTACGCGAGCTACGCCTCCAACACCTGCGACTGACGATCGCCTGTGCTCGGACGGTGGGCGCACCGGCCACAGGCCGGTGCGCCCATCAGCGATTCCGCCCCGCCGCTCGACGGACCTGCTCAGGGCGTGACGATGTTGAAGTGCGGGTCGAAGGTATCGATCACCGTGGCGAGGACGTCGAGACTCGCGGTGTCACCGTCGGTCCGCAGGCCGTATTCGGTGATGGTCGCGGCGGCGTGAGCCGGGTCGAGCAACAGAGCGGCAAGGGCGGGCTTGGGTCCTGCAACGGTGAGTCGGGCGTCGCCGGCGTGGCCGGGTCGTGCGTTGAGGACACCGTGGCGCACCCACATCGTCCAGTCCTCGCCGTCAGTGCTGCCCGGCTGGGTGAAGGTGAGGTTGACGCGTACGTCGACGTCGTTGGCGGCCCGGCCGTTGATGTGGACTCCGACGAAGTCGAAGAGCAGGCCGATCGGCATCGCCAGGATCGTGTCGAGGTTGTCCGTGCGGACGCCCTCCTCGGTCCGTACGCCTTCACGGAGCTCCTGGGCGGCGGTCAGGAAGACCGCCCGGTACTGGGGGACTTCCTGCTGGTATCCGAGCTGTTCGTACGCGTCCGCCTGAAGGTTCTTCGCCTCGGTGTCGTCGGGGTCGGCGAAGACGAGGTGGTGCAGGATCTGGACGGCCCAGCGGTAGTCGCCGGACCCGATCGCGGACCGGCCCTCGGAGAGGATCCTGTCGCGGCCGATGAGGTCCACGTGTCGTCGGGCGTGGTCCTGGGGCAGCAGCGGCATGATCGTCGCGGGATCGCCGTCCCAGAAGCCGAGCTCCTTGTGGAAGACGGCGCGAACGTTGTGGTGCAGGCCGCCGTGGTAGTAGCGGTTGAACCACTTCTTGCCGATGGCGTCGGGGAGTTCGACGATCTCCGCGGCCTCCAGCGGGGTGAGTCCCTGGTTGGCCAGGCGCAGGGCCTGGTCATGGATGTACTTGTACATGTCCCGCTGGGAGGCGAGGAACGTGGTCACGTTGTCGTTGCCCCAGACCGGCCAGGTGTGCGGTCCGTAGTGGACCTCGGCGTCCTCGCCCCACCTGACGAGTGTCTCGTCGAGGTAGCGGGCGAAGTTACGGGCGTCGCGGGTACGGGCACCGCGGATGGTCTGGATGTTGTGCATGGTGTGGTTGGCGTTCTCCGCACAGGTCAACGCCTTGATCGCCGGGATCCAGATGTGCATCTCCTCCGGCGCCTCGGTGTCCGGGGCATAGAGGAACTCGAAGTCCCAGCCGCCGAGCGTGCGCACCTCGCCGGTCCTGGTGATCGGGTCCGTGGGCGGGATGTAACTGAACTTCGTACGAGAGCCGTCGTCCTCGGAGCCGATGCCGCCGGTGACCACACCGCAGTCGCAGTGCGGCAACAGGAGCCCGAAGGTGTATCCCATGCGCCTGGACATGGCGTTGCCGGTGATGACGTTCTCACCGATGGCGTGCTTGTTGAACGACTCGATCGTGCCCGGGGCGACGATCGGAACCTTGCCGGAGGTGACGTCGGCCTCGTCGACGATGCCCTTGATGCCGCCGTAGTGGTCGAAGTGCGTGTGGGTGTAGATCGCGGCCACCACCGGCTTGTCGTTGCCGGTCTCGCGGCGGAACAGTTCCAGTCCTGCCTTGGCCAGCCCCACATCGGTGCCGAAATCGATCACCACCAGGCCGTCGGGGGCGTCGACGATCGTGATGTTCGCGCTGAGGCGGATCTGGTAGAGGCCCTCGACGACCTTGTAGAGGCCCTCACGCCTGATCAGCTGGGACTGCCGCCACAGGCTCGGATTCACCGAGTCCGGAGCGGGGGCGTCATCGGTGACGTAGTCGAGCATCCGGCCGTCGCGCAGCAGGTCGCCCTCCTCGCTGTACAGCTTCTCCGGAAAACCGGCGAGGAAGCCACGGTCCACGTCGGCGAAGTCCGCCCGGTCGGCCATCGCGTACCTGGCCACCGCCTCTCGGTTGACCTCGGCGGTGAACTCACTCGCCTGCTGCGGCTCAGCCATGCTGCAACACACCCCTTGACGCCAATACACCCGAATGGTGCGATTAGTATTTAGCAGACTAAGCGGGCATTCAGTGGCTTGCGACCAGGCGCGGGCAAGGGATTACGTTCCTTCCCTCTCGTATCGAGCTGAGTGCCCCTCCCTTGAAGGCGGAGGCGCGAGACGGGGCGCCTGCGGGCGCCTGGAGGTACGCCCCAGGGACGGCGACCCCGATACGGGAACGGTGGCCGTGGACCTGCTGCCACAGCACGACCGGGTTGATCCGGAGGCGGTCCTCGTTCGGCAGCCTCGGGAGGAGGCACCGTTCGACTACGGCTGGCCCGGCGCCGCTTGGCATCCGGCGGACGATCCCGAACTGGTCGTGCGGGCCCAGCAATGGGACGACGGCCCCTGGCGCTGGATTCTCTTCGTACGGGGAGAGCCGCTGCCCGACGAGGCGCTGAGGCGTGTCCAGCACACCATCGAGTGGCGACCCGCCCGGTTGCTTTGACCGTCCGGTTGCTTTGACCGTCCGGTTCAACCGCCCGAGACGATGGGTGCCGCCCTCCCGGACGGACGCCGAGATGGCCGGCCACCTGCGGCCGCCGCAACCTGGACCAACTGCGCACGACGCGGACAGCGACTCTGCTCCCTGCCGTCAGCCGGCGGAGAAGTAGTGCCCGTTGTCCAGATCGGCTAGCACGCCGGGCTGAGCGGGTTCCCAGCCGAGGGTCCGGCGGGTGATGAGGCTGGACGCCGGAAGGTCCAGCGTGACCGGATTCGCGAGGAACCCGAAGTATCCCGGCAGCATCAGTACGTCCGCGGGAATGCTCACGGCGGGCAGGCCCAGACGGCTGCCGATGGCCTCGGCGATCTCGCGGAACGGGATGCCCCCGTCCTCGATCGCGTGCCAGTACCTGCCGGCCGGCCCCTTCTCCAGCGCCAGGCGGAACAAGGAGGCGACATCGCGGATGTGCACGGCGTGCCACAGGTTCGCGCCGTCTCCGGGGTAGCCGACAACGCCCTTCTCCTTCGCGAGCGCGATCAGCAGGGGGAGGAACCCCACCCTGTCGGTCGTGCTGTGCGCGATGGGGGGAATCCGCACGACCGAAGACCGGACTCCCCGCTCGGCGAGGCCCACCACGGCGATTTCCACGACGTTACGAACCCGCAGGGTGCCCCTGTACTCGTCGCCGCCGGGAAGGGCCGGGTCCTCCTCGGTGGCCGGCCGGCCCAGGTCCTCCCACCCGGGCGAGCCTATACTCCCCGCGGCAACCAGCGGCTTTCCGGTTCCCGCGAGTGCCTCGCCGAACGCAAGCACGGCCGGAAGCTCGGCGGCGGCCACGGCGTCGATCCCGCCGGACGGAAGCAGGTCCTGCCTGTGCGCGAGGTGGATGACGCCGTCGGAGTCCGCAGCCGCCTCCTTGAGCCCGTCGAGGTCCTGGAGGTCGCCGCGACGCACCTTCGCACCCTGCGCGGACAGCGCCGCCGCAGCAGTCTCCGACCGGGCCAGGCCGGTGACCTCGTGCCCGGCGGCGATGAGCTCGGGGACGATGTACGAACCGGAATGGCCGGTCCCGCCAGTGACGAAAACGCGCATGCGACTGCCCTTCTGAGGATGGATGAGAAGTGGTCGTGCGAGTGCGCTCAGCCGAGAACGCTGACGCCGAGGAAGAAATTGGTGTGCTTGACGGAGTGGGCGACGAGGCCCAGCATCAGCAGGGCCGCGTTCTCCAGTGCCCGCGCCATGGGCAGCTGCCCGGTATCCATCGGGCGCATTCCCAGGCTCTCGATGAACGCCGAAACGTGCGCCTTTGCCTGCGCGTCATCGCCGGCGATGAACACGTCCAATGGGCGGCCCTCGGCTGGGCCGGCGGCCAGGACATTGGAGTACAGGGTGTTGAACGCCTTGACGACATGCGCGTCGGCGGGGGCCGCCTTGGCGATCTCCTGTGCGCCGGAACTGCCCTCAGGGGTGACAAATCCCGTGAAATCGGCGTTGACGGGATTGGTGATGTCGATAATCACCTTGCCGCGCAGCGCGTCCCCGTACTCGCTGACCACCGCCGCCGCGCTGCCGTACGGCACGGCGAGGACAACGATGTCCCCGGCCGGAGCGGCACCGGCCGCCCCCACGGTGGCACCGACGAGCGCGGCGGCCACTTCCTTGGCTTTGGCCGGGTCGCGGCCGATGATCTCGACGGCGTTGCCGCCGGCAAGCGCCCGGCCGGCGAGGGCGCCGGCCATGTTGCCCAGGCCGATAATGCTGATGCCGCTCATTGGTGTTCCTGCTTTCTGAAGCTGGACAGGCGTCGTTGACGGCGATGCCATTGACGGCGATGTCGTCGAATCCGTTGAATGACACGACGGGCCTGACTCAATTCGCGATGCGCCCATTCCGATTCCGGGCCTCGCCATGAAGTCTCGATATCGAGTTCTCATACCGAATGCGCCCGGCCTCATCAGGCCCTTATGGAGAGTCCCATTGCCCTGATGGGGTGTCCAATACTTCTTTCAGCTGTGGCGATACCCTGGGGGCATCGCCGGACCGGGAGGCTCCATGGATCTGGACCTACGCAAGTTGCGTTACTTCGTCGCCGTCGCCGAAAAGCTGCATTTCGGTCGCGCCGCCGATGAGCTGCACATCGCGCAGCCGGTGCTCAGTCGGCAGATCCGCGCACTGGAACAGGATCTCGGCACCCCGCTGCTGACAAGGGACAGCCACGGCGTGGCACTGACCGACGCCGGCAGACAGTTGCTGACCGACGCCGGCCCGCTGCTGGCTTCCGCGCACGCGGCCCGCCGCCGGGTGACCGTGGCCGCGCGGGGCGGCCGGCGGCTCATGGTCGGCTTCCGGGCGGGCATCGCGGTCGCCCCGGCGGTACGGACGTTCGCCACCCGGCACCCGAGCGTGATCGTGGACGTACAGCGCATCGAATGGGACGACCAGGCGACGATGCTGCTCGACGGCCGCATCGACGTCGGCTATGTACGGCTGCCCATCGACGAGGCCGGTCTGCGCGTCACCCCGCTGTACACCGAGCCGCGGGTGGCGGTGCTGCCGGCCGGCCACCGACTGGCCGGCCGGGAACAGATCACCGAGGCGGACCTGGCCGGCGAGCCGCTGGTCTGGCACGCGGACACGAGCACACAGCCCACCAGGCGCCCGCACCCCAACTCCGGGTACCTGGTGCGCGGGGTGGACGAGACGCTCGAACATGTCGCGGCCGGCCGGGGCATCTCGTTCCTGGCCCGTTCGGCGACCGTGTTCCACTCACACCCGGACGTCAGCTTTGTGCCCATCCCGGACCTGGCGCCCGATCAGGTGTGCCTCGCGGTGGCGGCCTTGCGCACCTCGCCGTTGGTCGACGACTTCTTCACCGCGGCTCAGGAGGCGGCCGAGATCACGGCAGAGTGCGGGAACTATGAAATGTGGCAGCTCGGAAGCGGTGCCGTTTCAACGCGGGGTTGAGCAGTTCGTCCGACCGTCTGCGGGACCGGGCATCCCTGCCGGGCTGTGCCGGAACGTCCGCTCACGCATCGCTCACGCGCAGAGGACGGCGAGGAAGTGCCGGCAGAAGGGACGAGAGCCCACTCTCGTTCAGTCGCCAGAACCGTCGTCGACGTGCGGCTCACACAGGGCCGTGCCGAGCGCGCTGCGCCGGTATCGGACGTGGCGCCCGTGACGGGTTCGCTCCAGGAGGTGAGCTGCTCGGAGGACGGACAGGTGCTGGCTGACGGCGGCGGGGGTGACGCCGAGGCGGTGGGCGAGCTCCGTGGTGGAGGCGGGCTCGGACAGAAGAGTCAGCAGGCGCGCGCGCGGAGCGCCCAGAAGCCGTTCCAGAGCCTGGGAGGCCGGCGGCTCAGGACGTTCGGAGAGGGTGGCCAGGCCGCGTGCGCCGTAGACGATGTGCGGCAGCGCCTGGGAGCTGAGCATGGTGGAGACGCCGTCCGCGAAGCAGCTGGGGGTCAGCAGCAGGCGGCGTCCGTCGATCGGGATCTCGGTCGGGGGAGAGGGCCACGGTCCGCTGCGTTCGATGGTGAGCATGTCCTCCGCCCAGGACAGCCGTGAGCTGATTCCGGCGAACAGGGCGTCCGCGCCGCCTTCGGCCAGGACGCGGGAGCGGTACGCGATGTCGGCCTCCAGCATCGCCTTGGCCCTGGGCCACCAGACGGGTCGCAGGCACACCGCCCAGTACTCCTCCAGGGCGTCGGCGATATCGGTGAGCAGGCGGGCCGGGTCTCCCCAGGCGTCGGCCAGCCTGGCCGGAACCGGCTCGCCCAGCGGCAGGAACGTCTGCTCCAGCCCCGCCCGCACCACGGCCGGGTCGGTGGCGCGCAGCGCGTCGAACTCACGACGGACGTCGGGCGCCGAGGTGTGCGGGCGAGGGGTGAGAAAATCGGGGACCCAGTACCGGCGCCGGGCCACCAGCGAGGTCAGCAGAACGTGGTCGAGACGTTCGAAGGCCGGGCGGAGGCCGGCGAAGGTCTCGCGCAGAGCGGGGAAGCGCCACGCATGGCCACTCCACATCCGCAGGCTGAGAACGGTCTCCTGCAAAGGCGAGTGGGCGAACGAGGTCGCCGCGAGGTCGGCCACGGCGAGACGGAAGCGAATCATTAAGCACCAGGGTAAATCCATTCCGCGTGCGTCAGACCGAAGATGTGCTGGTGGCCATGACCACCAAGACCACCCCGGCGCCGATCCCGGCCTCTCCCGCCCCGCCTCACCGGCTGAGCGGCGACCCGACCGTGCGAGGGCTCGCCGCGTTGCTGTCGGTCAACGCCGTCGGCAACGGGCTCTTCCTGACCATCAGCGCCCTGTGGTTCACCCGGGGGCTGGGGTATCCCGTCGCGAAGGTGGGGCTGGCGCTCACGGTGGCGGGACTGTGCGGGGTCCTCGCCGCCCTTCCCGCCGGCCGCGCGTGCGACCGCTGGAACGCGAAAAGCGTGCTGACCTGCCTGCATCTCCTGCAGGCAATCGCACTCGCCCTGTACGCCGTCGCCGGGTCCTTCCCGGTCTTCCTTGCCCTGGCCTGCCTGGCCACGGCCGGCAGCCGCGCCAACGCCGCTGCGCGCGGCGCCCTGTACGCGCACACTCTCCCTCCCCACCTGCGCACCCGTGCCCTGGCGCTCCTGCGGGCGGTCAACAACGTGGGCATCGGGGCGGGCGCCGCCCTCGGATCGGTCGTCCTCGCCTTCGACACCGACGCGGCCTACCGGGGGGCGATCTGCCTGAGCGCCGCCGCGTTCCTCCTCGCACTGATCCCGCTGCGCGCGATTCCCTCGACGGCCCGCCCGGCACCCGCGCAGCCGCCCCGGACAGCCCGGGCAGCAACATCCCGACGAGGCGCCCCCGTACCTGAGTCCGGTCGCCACGTGCCCCACCCGCTTCGCGACGTGCCCTATCTCACCGTCACCGCGCTCAACGCGATCATCAACACCCTCTACGTCGTTCTCGAAGTGGCCCTGCCGCTGTGGCTCCTCACCCGTACCAGCGCGCCGCAGGCCATGGTCGGCTGGCTCCTCGTCACCAACACCGCGCTCGTCGTCGCCTTCCAGGTCCGGGCCGCCCGCGGTGTCACCGGACCGGTCCAGGCCGCGCGCGCCTTCCGCCGTGGCGGCCTCCTCGTCACGGCCGCCTGTCTCGCCGTCGCGTGCTCCGCCGGCCGCTCACCGATCGCGGCCACGGTGATTCTCATCGCCGCCGTAGTCCTGCTCACCCTCGGCGAGGTCACCTCGCAAGCCGGCAGCTGGGCCCTCTCCTACGACCTGGCACCCGATCACGCGCAGGGCACCTACCAGGGCATCTACCAGACCGGAATCTCCGTCAGCCAGGCACTGGGCCCCGGCCTGCTGACCACGTTCGTCCTCCCGCACGGCACCGCGGGCTGGGCCGCCCTGGCCACCGTCTTCGCCGGCGCGGCACTCGCCCTGCCCGCCACCACTCGCTGGGCGGTACGGGAACGCCGGGTGGACCGGTGAGCCGGTTCCCACGGGCGGGGCACGTGCGGCCGGGCGGTGCATTCGAAGGACCCGACCAGGTGTCGGGGTGCCGCTGATCCGGGGCCGATATCTCCCGCCGGCTCTCACGTGAGTTGGTGGCCGAGCTCAGCCGGTTCTCGGGCAGCTTTCGGCGAGGTGGTGACCCGATGGGTCACAGTCAGGGCCTGGCCTTCGGTTGCCGCCTCGAAGGACAGGCCCCCCGTGCCGTAGCCGTTGCCCGACGGGGAGTCGAAATCAGCCTGGCGCTGGACACCTGATCCGGCCCGACTGTCGACCGCGGCCTGGACCTGCGCGAAAGGCATCTCAGCCAGGGAACTCTGTCAGGCTCAGGTTGGAAGTACCGGGGGCTCTTCGCCCTCCCCCACAGGGGCTTCGGAGTGCTCGGCGATCCAGGCGAGGGTCTCTGGCGAGATGACGCCGTGTTCCGTCTCGTTGTTTCGTACGGCCAGGCGCCGCAACAACTCATCGTGATCAGCCTGGAAGTGGACGAGCCGCCACCTGCCACCATGGTCCGTCACCAACCGCTTGTATTCGTCCCTGACCGCGCGCGTGCCCAGACCGTGATCCAGCACCACCGAACGGCCTTCCCGCAGGAGTACGACGAGCTGTCGCTTGACGTCCTCGATCACGGGTGCCTGAAGCGCGAGGTGTTCGTGCTCGGCGTGGTCCTTGCCGATCCGTCCGTGCCGAGCTGTCATCTGGTCATCCACTGACAGACGGACGACACCAACTCGGGCTGCCAACGCCTTCGCGAAAGTGGTCTTACCTGAGCCGGGCATGCCGGTAAGCAGCCATACGACAGGCTGAAGAACACTCATCCGGCTGACCCTAACGGTCCCGGCGCCCTGTACCGAAGTCGACGGCATCCGCAGCAGGTCATGACCATCGCCCCACCCGTCCCCAGGCAGCCGTCACCGCTCCCCGCCCCATCCGGCACCGGTTGAATTGGTGGCTGTCGCTCACGCATCGCGCACACAAGCACCCCCGAACAACAGAGCGCCCCATCCGGAATGAACCGGACGGGGCGCTCCACCGCAGGTCAGAGAGTTGCCCCTGCCCTGCGATCGGTAGGCCGTGTGGGACTCGAACCCACAACCAACGGATTAAAAGTCCGCTGCTCTGACCAATTGAGCTAACGGCCCTCGGCGAATCACCCCCGAGCATAGCCCGCCGCGGCCCGGCCGCCGATCGGGTATCGGT
Organism: Streptomyces sp. NBC_00464; assembly: GCF_036013915.1. Classification (NCBI taxonomy): domain Bacteria; kingdom Bacillati; phylum Actinomycetota; class Actinomycetes; order Kitasatosporales; family Streptomycetaceae; genus Streptomyces; species Streptomyces sp. NBC_00464. Next base: position 3,488,462 of record NZ_CP107899.1, read on the forward strand.
TGCCGGGCCCCGCCGTCGTTGCAGCGGCCTCGATCAGTGGGGTGTATTGCGGGCGATCGTGCGTTTGTGATCCGGATTGAGGAACCAGTGACGGGCCGAGGCGAACCACCAGGTGGCGGCGAAACCCAGCACCACCAGGACGGCTACCGGGGCGTAGTTGAAGGTCTCCCAGGTGACGGGCGAGACCTGGGGCAGCATGAAGAGCACCGTGATGACCGCCACCCACACCACCGCGACGATGCCGATGGGGCGGGACCAGCGGCCGAGGTGCCAGGGGCCTGGGCGGAAGTCGTCGCCGCGCAGGAGGCGGAGCAGGGTCGGGATGACGTACGCGATGTAGAGGCCGATGACCGCGATGGAAGTGACGGCGGCGTACGCGGTGACGTTGATCAGGTACGGGAGGCCCAGGACCAGCGCTCCGAAGGCGGCCAGCCAGACCGCTGCCACGGGGGTGCGGGTGCGGGGGCTGACCGTGTGCCAGACGCGGGAGAAGGGCAGGGCGCCGTCCCGGGAGAACGCGTAGATCATCCGGCTGTTGGCGGTCACGGAGGCCATGCCGCAGAAGAGCTGGGCGCCGATCACCACGAGGAGCAGGAGCTTGCCCGTGGTGGCGCCCAGGGCGTCGAGGAGGATCTGGGCGGGCGGGGCACCGGTCGGGGAAGCCAGGGCTCCGTCGTACGACTGGATGGCGAAGGTGAAGCCGAGGAGGAGGACGAAACCGGCGATCCATGACGTCCAGATCGACTGGACGATGCCGCGCGGTCCTGCGGTCGCGGCGTCGTGCGTCTCCTCGGTCATATGGGCGGAGGCGTCGTACCCGGTGAAGGTGTACTGGGCCATCAGCAACCCGATCATCACCACGTAGAAGCCGCTGCCCCAGCCGGTGTTGTTCACGAACTCGGTGAAGACGAACGACGCCGACTGGTGCGTGTCGGGTACGAAGGTCAGCGCGCCGACGATCACGGCGACACCGAACACGTGCCACCAGACGCTCACGCTGTTGAGGATCGCGACGATGCGCACGCCGAAGGTGTTCAGCAGCCCGTGCAGCAGCAGGATCGCGGCGAAGAGAAGGATCGTGCGGCCGGGCGTGACCCGGAAGTCGAACTGGAGGTTCAGGTACGCCCCGAGGAACGACGCCGCCCCGAAGTCGATCCCGGCGGTCACGGCGACCTGGCCGAGCACGTTGAACCAGCCCGTGAACCAGGCCCAGGCCGCCGCCGAGCGGGGCGGGGCCAGCCGGTGGGCCCAGAAGTAGAGGCCGGCGGAGGTCGGGTACGCCGAACAGATCTCGGCCATGGCCAGCCCGACGAACAGCGTCATGAGGCCGACGCCGACCCAGCCCCAGGTGATGACGGCGGGACCGCCGGTGTTCATGCCGAACAGATACAGCGTCAGGCAGCCGGAGAGCACCGAGATGATCGTGAACGAGACGGCGTAGTTGGAGAAGGCGGACATACGCCGTGCGAGTGTCTGCGTGTATCCGAGTTCGGCCAGTCTCGCCTCGTCGGATCCGGCCGGCGGACCGGTGGGGAGGGCCTCCGTCACGCGGGCGTCGACCGCAAGCGCGTCTGCCGGACCGGTTGCGTCGGCGGGGGCGGGTTCCTCGGACGGGGCACCACGGGGGTTGATTGTCATGCCCCCAGCGATTCCCTCGCCGGGGGCATGACATGCGCCGCTTGCCGGCCGTGTAGGCCGTCAGCCCCTCAGAAGATCCCCTTGTACGGCCCCCACCCGGTGGCGATCTGTGTACGGGACCCGAACGAGCCCTTGCCGTTGCCGTTGTTTCGGTACAGCTTGCCCGCCGTGTCGCGTACGACGATGTCGTTCTTTCCATCGCCGGTCAGGTCGCCGACGCCCACCATCGCGTTGTACGAGCTCCCCCAGCCCGAGAACACCTGCACCCGCGGCGCGAATCTGCCGTTGCCCAGGCCGTTGTAGCGCCACAGACCGCCCTTGCGGTCGTGGCAGAGGAGGTCGGCACGGCCGTCGCCGGTGATGTCACCCACGCCGGTGATCTGGGCGTACGTCTTCCAGTTGGTGTAGATCCTGACCTTCGGCGCGAACTTCCCGCCGGCCGCCCCCGGGAAGAGGTACATGTCGCCGGTGGTCGTCTGCCGGGCCAGAAGGTCGGCCCGCCCGTCCCCGTTCAGATCGCCGGGCGAAGTCAGCACGTCGAACTGCTGCCAGCCCTTGCCGATCGTGGTGTGGCTGCTCTGCGGCGAGTAACCCGAGTTGCCGCAGCGGCCGGTGTACTGGCGCAGCTCGCCGCCCGGGATCCGTACGAGCAGTTCGGCGCACCGGTCGCTGCCGGTGTCCGCGAACGGGACGGCGAGGGTGCCGGCCGGCCAGCCGGTACCGGTCCTCTTGCCCGAGAAGCTGCCCGATGTCTGCCCGAACTGAACGGTCAGCCCACCGGACGGATTGAGGGTGACCAGGTCACCGATGCTGAAGAGTCCCTGGTCGTGAAAGCCCGCGATGCCGCCGCCCACCCCGATGTTCGCGCTGGTGGTGTACGTCCCCGACCCGTCCTCGGCCGTCGCCCGCAGGGTCCAGGTGTGTCGGCCGTTGCCGGTGTACTTTCCCGCGTCCGTCCGGCCGTCCCACGTAACGTCCGCCTCGGTGCCCGAGCCGCCCTTGAGGGTCCGTACGGTACGGCCGGTCCAGTCCTTGACGGTGTAGGTCCAGGTGACGGGCTTGTTGAACTGCCAGGTTCCGAGCCACGAGGGCAGGCCGTCCACGCCCTTGAGGTCGATGTGCTCCTGGTCACTGTCGGAAGCCATCTTTGCCAGGGGCTGTGCGGGCACACCGCTGGGCACGATGTGGATGGACTGGGCGGCATCCACATAAGCGATGTCCCCGCCGAACTTGTCCACCGCCCAGGTCAGCCGTCGCTGGTCCGCGGTCTTCCCGCCGGGCAGGTCGGCCACCGCCCGGGGAGCGGCGGCCTTGCCCGTGTGGAAGTCGGTCAGCAGCAGCTTTCCGGCGGTCCGGTCGTGCCGGACGAGGTAACCGTCACCGACGAGGGCGGGCCCGGACGGCACGGTGAACGACTTCTTCGCCGTACGGTCGTACACCCCGGCCGCCCCGGTCGTCCCGCAGTTCCAGTAGAGCCAGCGTCCGACCGCGCGCACCTCCTTGATCACGCAGGGGGCGCCCGTGGCGAGTGTCTGCACGACCTTCCGCTGCTCCAGATCGGTGGCGGAGAGTGCGCCGGTGGTGGAGGTCGCCGCCCAGAGCGTGGTGCCCCAGACGGATGCGGCTGTGGGCTTACGGACGACGGGGTCGGCGGTGGCCCGGTAGCTCGGGTGCATGCCGGCCTGCTGTTCGGCGGTCGAGCCGCCGTTGACGACCCATGAGCGCCCGGTCATATCCACGATCTTCGCGGTACCCGCCGGGTAGGACGTGCCCCCGTAGTGCGAGGTTCCCGACATCCTGTAATTCACGCTCTCCAGGCCGGCGTTGTCGCCTTCACCCTGGACGAACACGACGCCGAAGCTCCCGTTGCCCGCGCCGACCAACTCCACGCAGGCACCCACGTCGCAGGGCACGCTCCTGAGGTGAGCGCCGTTGGCAAAGGGGCCCACGTACCCGCGGCTCTCCCGCTCCCCCACGGTCACGCCGTCGGCCGACACCTGACGCTCGTACACCATCCGGTCACGGCTGGGGTTCAGCTCCACGGTGTTCAGCCGCCCGCCGGAGAAGTCGAGGCCGTAGGTACCGGCGGTCGCCACGACGGCCGGAGCCGCCGTGGGGGCAGCCTCGGCCGGAACCACGGCCGTTGTCAGGACGGTCGCCCCCACCACGGATCCCACCAGTGCTGCACGGCCACGGACAAACGCTGTCAAAGCAGTTCCCTCCCGGGTGATGGATCGAACACGGGGAGGACGCGGCAGCGTGTGCTGCGGTCTGTGCGAAGTGTGAAAGCCCCCCGGCCCCAACTCCCCCTGCAAGTCGGCTGACTTTAACAGCAGCCTCACAGGCACCGATAGGGGATTTCGAACCCGTTCAACAAAACAGGGCCCGTACATCACCGAGGTGATGTACGGACCCTGCCTGGCAGTCAGGCGATCGGACGATCAGCCGTTGCGCTTCCAGCGCGGCTTGTCGTCACGACGGCCGAAGGAGCCGGTGCTCGTGCCGGTTCCCGTGGAGCGGTGGTCGTCACGGCGACCGGTGGGGCGGTCGGCGGCGCCGCCGGAGCGGAAGCCACCGGACGGACGGTCGTCACGACGGTCGCGGTTGAACGGACGGTCGCCGCCACCGGAGCGGAAGCCACCGGACGGGCGCTCGTCACGACGGTCGCGGTTGAACGCCGGACGGTCGTTGTCGCGGTTGAAGCCGCCCGCCGGGCGGTCGTTGTCGCGACGCTCGAAGGAGCGGCCGCCACGGTCGTCACGACGGTCGCCGCCACCGGAGCGGAAACCGCCCGAGGGACGCTCGTCACGACGGTCACGGTTGAACGCCGGGCGGTCGTTGTCACGGCGCTCGAAGGAGCGGCCGCCACGGTCGTCACGACGGTCGCCGCCACCGGAGCGGAAACCGCCACCGACCGGACGGTCCTCACGACGGTCGTTGCTTCCGCGGAACGACGGACGGTCGCTGCTGCCGCGGTAACCGTTGCTGCCGGCCGGACGGCCGCTGCGCTCGCCGACACGGTCGCTGCCGCGGTCGTTGCCGCCGCGGTAACCGCCACGGTCGCCGCCGCGGTTGTCCCGGCGCTCGTAGTTGCCGCGGTCGTCGCGACGCTCCTCGCGCGCTGCGGGCTGCTCCGGCACGGAGGTGGCGGCCAGCAGTGCGGCCTCCGCCTCGGCGGCGACCTCGGCCACCGCTGCCTCGGGGTCGTCGCCCCGCTCGCGTGCGGCGCGGGCGACCAGACGGTCGGCCTCCTCGCGCAGCTCCACGGCACGGCGCTGGATGCGCTCCAGCTGCTTGGTCAGGTCGGCGGCCTCGCGCTCGGCCTGCTTGGCGGCGTTGTTCGCGGAGTCGGCCTGGACCTCGGTGAGCGAACGGGCGCCGGTGATCTCGGCGACCTCCGGCTCGAAGACGCCCGCGCCCTGGACGATGTGACGCGAGGCGTCGACGCCCGCGTCCTCCATCAGGCGGAAGATCTGGCGACGCTGGTGCGGAAGCGCCAGCGAGACGACGACACCGGACTTGCCGGCACGCGCGGTACGGCCCGAGCGGTGCAGGTAGTCCTTGTGGTCACCGGCCGGGTCCACGTTCAGGACCAGGTCGATGCCGTCGACGTGGATACCGCGGGCGGCGACGTCGGTCGCGACGAGCGCGTTGACGTAGCCCTTCTTGAAGTCCTCGAGAACGCGGGTACGGGCGCCCTGGGTCATGCCGCCGTGCAGCGCGTCGGCCTTGACGCCGGCCTCGATGAGCTGCTCGGCGATGCGGTCGGCGCCCAGCTGGGTGCGGACGAAGATGATCGTGCGGCCCTTGCGGGCGGCGATCGCCGAGGTGACCGGCGCCTTGTCCTTCGGCTTCACGACGAGGACGTGGTGCGACATGGTCGAGACGTTGCCCTGGGCGGAGTCGACCTCGTGGGTGACCGGGTTGCTCAGGTAGCGCTTGACCAGGGTGCCGATCTCGTTCTCCATGGTGGCGGAGAAGAGCATGCGCTGGCCGCCGCCGGGGATCTGGTCGAGCAGCTCGGTGACCTCGGGCAGGAAGCCCAGGTCGGACATCTGGTCGGCCTCGTCGAGGACGGCGACCTGGACGTTCTCCAGGGAGCAGGCGCCCCGGTTGATGATGTCGCGCAGTCGGCCCGGGGTGGCGACGAGGACGTCGACACCGCGCTCCAGCGCGTAGATCTGGTTGCCCATCGACGTACCGCCGCAGACGACCTTCATCTTCAGGCCGAGCACGTCGCCGTAGGGCTGCAGTGCGTCCGCGACCTGCATCGCGAGCTCACGGGTCGGGGTGAGGATGATCGCGCGGGGCTTCTTCTTCTCGGTGTGCCCACCCGACAGCGCGGTCAGGGTCGGCAGACCGAAGGAGAGGGTCTTGCCGGAGCCGGTACGGCCACGGCCCAGGATGTCCTTGCCGGCCAGGGCGTCCGGGATGGTCGCGGCCTGGATCGGGAAGGGCGCGGTCACACCGTTCTGCGCGAGCTTGCGGACGATGCCCTCGGGCAGGCCCAGCTCGGCGAACGTGATGGTCGGCTCGGCGTCCGCCTCGTCGGCGACGGCGGAGTCGGCGTCTGCGCCGGATTCGGCCTGCTCGGCCTGGGGGGCGTCGGTCTCGACGGTCTCTGCGACCTCGGCGACGACGGCCTCTGCGGCCTCGATGAGCTCGGCGCTCTCGACGTCGTTCTCGATGCTCTCGGGCATGACGGTGTGGTCAGAACTGGAAATTGACATGCGAAATGCGAAACCTTCCGGAGTCTCGGCACGCGCCCGTAACTCCGTGTTTTCGCAATTTCGACCGCCTCAATGCGGTCCAGCCACGGCAAGGGAGAGTACGCGCCACACGGCGCTCTTCTGTGTCGGCGCCGGGCAATGGGATCAAACGATCTATAACCATACGCACTCTTCCCCCCATTGCGCAAACCGCCCCTTGCCGGTGACCCCCTCAGGCCGGTCCCACCTGCGGTGATGCCTCCGGAGTCCGCATCGCGTACACGCCGTCCGGCACACCCGAAGCGCCGTTACGGGACTGAGCGGCCGGAGACGCCGAGGGCACCGGCGGCGCCGGTTCGGAGGGCTCCGGCTCGGGCTCCGGCGGATCCGGCGGCTGCGGGGTCTCGGGGGTACCGGGTCCCGGGTCGGACGGTGCGGGCGGCTCCGGCTGCTCGGGAACCCCGGGGCCCGGTGCGGAGGGCGTCGGCGTCGCCGGGTGGCCGCCCCTTGCCGGGCCGGACCCGTCGGGTTCCGCACCGGGGCTGCCCGAGGGGGCGGCCGAGGCACTCGGGCCGGCGGACCGGCCGCCCTCGCGCTCGGAGTGCGCCCCGGCGCCGCCTCCGGAACGGGCCCGGCCGGTACCGGCCACCGTGGATCCGTCCGGCTCCGCCACCGATCCCTTCGGCGCGGAGGAGCGGGAGGGCTCCGGTTTCCCGCCGTCGGAGCCGACGCTCATACAGCCGGTGGACGCGGCGATCGTCACCGCAGTGACGGCCGCCCAGCGGACGGGAACGGGCAACTGGCGCACGGGGGCACCTCCGGGGGCGCGAAGAAGGACGAGGCATCACGGAAACGAGCCGGGAGCGCTGTGCCCAACTCCCGCCGCCCCGCCGGGGACACGCCCCCGGTCCAGGCCCGCACACCTCGTTCACACCTCACGGGTGTGCCGCATCTCACCCGGAAATCCGCGCGCGGCCGCCGCCATCACCCGTACCCGAGCGCGTGCAGCCTCTCGTCGTCGATGCCGAAGTGGTGGGCGATCTCGTGCACGACCGTGATCTCCGTCTCGGCGACGACGTCCTCGCGCGACTCGCACATCCGCAGCGTCGGCCCCCGGTAGATCGTGATCCGGTCCGGCAGCACTCCCGCGTACCACTCACCGCGCTCGGTCAGCGGCGTGCCCTCGTAGAGCCCGAGCAGTTCTGGATCATCGGATTCCGGTTCGTCCTCGACAAACACCGCGACGTTGTCCATCAGCCGGGTGAGCTCCGGCGGGATCCGGTCCAGCGCCTCGCCGACCAGTTCCTCGAACGCTTCCCGCGTCATCTCCAGCACCCCGCCATTGTCACGTACGGGCGCCTGATGTGCCCCGGTGTGCCGGAAGCGCATATCCGCCTTCCCGCCGGGGCATACGCGCCCAATGGCCCGCGACCCGTTCCGTGCCGCAGCAGCCCGCGTCCGGCACCTCATCCGCCCCCGCCCACGCCCGCGCTCCGGCAGTCGGCCCGGCCGCCGGTCCGCCAACAGCCGCCTGCTCGCCGGTTCGCCGCGTCCGCTCGCCCGCGCGCTCGGCCTGGTCGCCGTCGTGCTGTTCGGCGCCTGGCTGGGACTGCTCGCCGTCGGCAGTGTCCGTACGCCCGTGGGCCCGATGGACACGACCATGACCCTGCGGCCCTCCCTCAGCGGCGGCACCAAGATCAACGTGTCCCCGCTCGGAGCGCTCGAACTGGACTCGCACCACGCCCCGGTCCGGCTCGACGTCGATGTCGACCGTCTCGACCCGGTCCGCTCCGAGGCCCTGGTCCAGCACCCCGAACGGCTCGCCGGCCTGGAGGACGAGGTGAGCGGCGACGTGAGCGCCGGCGCCCGTGAGCTCGCCGTGCGCTCCTGCGTCGCGGTCGTCTCCGGCGCCACCGCGCTCGGCCTCGCCGTCTACCGCAGGCCCCGGCGCGCCCTGGCCGCCGGCGGGCTCGCGCTCACTCTGCTGGCCGCATCGGGCGTCAGCGCGTACGCCACCTGGAATCCGGAGTCGGTCCTGGAGCCGAAGTTCTCCGGGCTGCTCTCCAGCGCCCCCTCCGTCGTCGGCGACGCCCGCTCGATCGTCACCGACTTCGACGTCTACCAGCAGGAACTCGCCCGGCTGGTCACCAACGTCACCAAGCTGTACGACGCCACATCGACGCTCCCCGTGTACAGCCCGGACCCCGCCACGCTCCGCGTCCTGCACGTCTCCGACATCCACCTCAACCCGGCGGCCTGGCACATCATCGGATCGCTCGTCGAGCAGTACGACATCGACGTGATCATCGACTCCGGCGACACGATGGACCACGGGGCGGCCGTGGAGAACAGCTTCCTCGACCCGGTCAGCGATCTGGGCGCGCCCTACGTCTGGGTCCGGGGCAACCACGACTCGGCGGTGACGCAGAAGTACCTGGAGGGGAACAGGCGCTTCAGGAACGTGCACGTGCTGGACGAGGGCCGCGCGGTGAACGTCGGCGGTCTGCGGGTGGCGGGCATCGGGGACCCGCAGTTCACCCCGGACCGCACGGGTCCGGAGCAGGCCGAGGGCGCCCAGCGGGCAGCGGGCCTGCGACTCGCCGCCGCGCTGCGCGACCAGCGGCGGGCGGGCACCCCGGTCGACATCGCCGTCGCCCACGAGCCGGAGGCGGTGAGGCAGACGGACGGAACGGTCCCCCTCGCCCTGGCCGGCCATGTGCACCACCGGCAGAACGAGCTGATGAAGGGCGGCACCCGGCTGATGGTCGAGGGCTCCACGGGCGGCGGCGGGCTGCGTGCCGTACAGAACGAGAAGCCGGAGCAGGTGCTCGCGTCGGTGCTCTATCTGGACCGCTCCACCCGCCGTCTACAGGCCTGGGACGAGATCACCCTGGGCGGCCTCGGCCTGACGACCGCCGAGGTCAGCCGCCATCTGCCGAAGGAGAGCCGGCCCGGCGCGACGCCCTCCCCTATTCGGTTTGGCTGACACCGAAACGCACGTGTATTGTCTCCGACGTGCCCAAGGGCGCCGGTCAGGGCTCGACCGTTCTGAAACCTCAAAGGTTGAAGGAGAAGCGGAACCTCTTGAGGGGAAGCGGAGTCGCCGGCTTCTCACTTTCCCTTCGGGCGACTGACGTAGAAGCAAGCTGTACCAGCAGTTCTGCCCTCATCGTCTAGTGGCCCAGGACGCCGCCCTTTCAAGGCGGTAGCACGGGTTCGAATCCCGTTGGGGGCACGCACAACCTGTGCGACACTTAGTCGCACAAAGCTTGGTCCTGTGGAGCAGTTTGGAGTGCTCGCCACCCTGTCAAGGTGGAGGCCGCGGGTTCAAATCCCGTCAGGACCGCTGCAGCCCGTATGAGCTGCGTGGCTGGGTAGCTCAGTTGGTACGAGCGATCGCCTGAAAAGCGATAGGTCGCCGGTTCGATCCCGGCCCCAGCCACCACCCGAAGGCCCCGTCCACCGGACGGGGCCTTCGTCGTGTCAGGCGTCCTCCCGCTCCGCCGTGTTCACCGCATCCGCTTCCGCGCCGGCCCCACCCCGCCGCCGCCCGGACCGCACCGCGAGCACCAGCAGCACCACGCCCACCACCGCAACCAGCAGCACCGCGTCCGGTACGTGCTCACCGATGCCCCGGGCCCACTGCTCGACCGCGAACGACTGGTCCACGTTCAGCAGACCGGGCAGCGCCGTCGTGCCGTCGTACGCCAGGAACATCACGCCGAGGCCGACGAAGAAGAGCCCCGAAAGCAGCGTCGTGGTGTGCAGCTCGAAGCGGCCGAGCCGCAGGGCACGACCGCGCAGCCACGCCCTGCGGCCCAGCTCGAACCGCTCCCAGAGCAGCGCGAGCAGGAAGAGCGGCACCGCCATGCCCAGCGCGTAGACGGCGAGCAGCAGTCCTCCGTACGCCGGGCTGCCGCTGACGGCCGCGACGGTGAGGACACTGCCGAGGATCGGTCCCGCGCAGAAGCCGGCCAGGCCGTAGACGGCACCGAGCGCGTAGACGGACAGGGCGGTCGTGGGGCGGATCCGGCCGCTGAGGGCGGAGATCCGGCGCGAGGCGAAGCCCATGCCGATGATCTGCGCGACGCCGAGCCCGATGATCAGCCAGCCCGCGCCCAGGACGAGGGCGTCGCGATGGCTGTAGAAGATCCGTCCGGCGTACGAGCCTGCCGCCCCGAGCGGGACGAGAGTGGTCGCCAGGCCCGCGTAGAAGATCCCCGTCCGGGCGAGCAGCCGGGAGGCGGAGTCGATGGAGTACGCGAAGAAGGCGGGAAGCAACAGGGCGCTGCACGGGCTGAGAAGCGCCAGCAGCCCGCCGAGAAAGGCGGCGAAGTAGCCGATGTCCGCCGTCACTTCGCGGAGTCCTCGGGGGACGCGGAGCCCGCTTCCGGGGAGGCGGAGCCCTTGGTGTCCTGGCCCGCGCTGCCCAGGTTCTTCGCCCGGTCCGCCGCCTGTTCGATGGCCTGGGTGAACGTCTGGGCCGGCTGCGCCCCGGCGATCGGGCGGCCGTTGATCAGGAAGGACGGGGTGGACGTCGCGCCGATCCCGTACCCCTGCTCCTGGTCCTCGCTCACGGCTGCCGCGGCCGCCGAGCCGTCCGCGTCGCGGACGAAGCGGTTGAGGTCGGGCACCCCGGCCTCGGTGGCGAGCGCCTTCAGCCGGTCCTTGCCGAACCCCTTCTCCTTGGCTCCTTCGGCGTACGCGGCGCGGTGGAACTCCCAGAATCGGCCCTGCTGCCCGGCGGCCCAGGAGGCGCGCGCGGCGGCCTCGGACTCGGCGCCGAAGATCGGGAAGTTGCGCCACTCGATGCGCAGGGTGCCGTTGTCGACGTACTTCTTCACGAGGGCGGGTTCGGTGTCGCGGGCGAACTTTCCGCAGTAACCGCACTTGAAGTCGGCGTACTCGATGAGGACGACGGGCGCGTCCGCCCGGCCCAGTGCCAGCTTGTCCCCGGCGTCGCGCCGGGCGAGCTTCGCCAGCTCCGGGTAGACGCCCTCCTCCGGGTCGGCGGTGACATCGGCCACCGCCGAGGCCGAGGAACCGGGGCCGGCGTCGTCGGGGGCGGTCGCCCGGTAGGACACGTAACCGAACAGCGCGGCGGCGACGACGACCCCGGCGCCGTAGATCAGCGGCTTCTTTCCGGACGTCCGGGACGACGGCTTGAGGGACGGCTTGGGCGTGGATGTGGGCCTGGACGTGGGCATGCGGAACTCCGAGCTGGTGATGCGGGAGGGACGAGAAGGGACGGCAGGGCAGGGGCGGGCCGTCTACACCCTCAGTACGGAGAGTTCCACCGGGCTCGGCGCGGCCTCGTCGGGGCCGCGCAGCGTCATCGGCGCGGGCTGCCGGACCGGCTCCGGAACGGTGGCCGCGGGCAGACCCCATTCGGCGAGGCCGGGCGCCTGGTCGTGGGCCGCGCGGGCCCGCCCGGGAACAGCCGGCTCGGTGCCGTCGTGCTTGCCCTTCCGGCCGCAGCCGGGAAGTCCGTCCCCCTGCCCGATGCTCATCGCCACGTCCACGGACGGACCCGCCGGGGCCGTCGACGCCGAAGCCGTCGACGGTCCGCAGAACAGCCCCAGGACGACCGCGAGGGCCGCCACCAGGCAGCACCACGACGAACGGGACATGACGGGCAGGCCTTCCGACAGGGGGCTCGGCAGAGGATCAACTGTCCGGAATGGTACGTGCTGTGATCGCGTCGTCCCCGGCTGTACGGGTCCGGTGACCGAGACCGCGCGAAATACGTTCGCCGTTCCTCGGGCCCGGGTGAGATCCTGGGACCCGTATGTCTACTTCCTTTGCTGATCTCCAGTCCCAGCTCGGGCAGCTCTCGCTCCGCGACGCTCACCGGCTCGGCCGCCGCCTCGAGGGCGCGCGCCGCATTCGCAAGCCCGAGGCCCAGCAGGTCGTACTGGACGAGATCGCCGCCCAGGCCACCAAGGCAGCCGGGCGGCTCGCGCTGCGGGCCGGCCGGGCGCCGGCCCTCTCGTACCCGGAACAGCTGCCGGTCAGCCAGAAGAAGGACGAGATCCTGGAGGCGATACGCGACCACCAGGTCGTGATCGTCGCCGGTGAGACCGGATCCGGCAAGACCACCCAGATCCCCAAGATCTGTATGGAGCTGGGCCGTGGCGTCCGCGGCATGATCGGGCACACCCAGCCGCGCCGGATCGCGGCGCGCACGGTGGCCGAGCGGATCGCCGAGGAGCTGAACACGCCGCTGGGCGAGGCGGTCGGCTGGAAGGTCCGCTTCACCGACCAGGTCAACCAGGACGCGACCTTCGTCAAGCTGATGACGGACGGCATCCTGCTCGCCGAGATCCAGACGGACCGCGAGCTGCTCGCGTACGACACGATCATCATCGACGAGGCCCACGAGCGGTCGCTGAACATCGACTTCCTGCTCGGCTATCTGGCCCGGCTGCTGCCCAAGCGCCCGGACCTGAAGGTCGTCATCACCTCGGCGACCATCGACCCGGAGCGCTTCGCGCGCCACTTCGGCGAGGCGCCGATCGTCGAGGTCAGCGGGCGTACGTACCCCGTGGAAGTGCGGTACCGCCCCCTCCTCGAAGAGGACAGCGAGGACTCCGACCGCGACCAGATCACCGCGATCTGCGACGCCGTCGACGAGCTCCAGAACGAGGGACCCGGCGACGTCCTGGTCTTCCTCTCCGGCGAGCGGGAGATCCGCGACACCGCGGACGCGCTCGGCAAACGCAACCTCAGACATACCGAGGTGCTCCCCCTCTACGCACGCCTGTCGCACGCCGAGCAGCACCGCGTGTTCCAGCGCCACACCGGACGCAGGATCGTCCTCGCGACGAACGTCGCCGAGACCTCGCTGACCGTTCCCGGCATCAAGTACGTGATCGACCCGGGCAACGCCCGTATCTCCCGCTACAGCCACCGCACCAAGGTCCAGCGGCTGCCGATCGAGCGGATCTCGCAGGCCAGCGCCAACCAGCGCAAGGGCCGCTGCGGCCGTACGTCGGACGGCATCTGCATCCGGCTGTACTCCGAGGACGACTTCCTGACCCGTCCGGAGTTCACCGACCCGGAGATCCTCCGGACGAACCTGGCCTCCGTCATCCTCCAGATGACCGCGGCCGGTCTCGGCGACATCGAGAAGTTCCCCTTCATCGATCCGCCGGACCACCGCAACATCCGTGACGGCGTGCAGCTCCTCCAGGAGCTGGGCGCGCTGGATCCGGAGGAGAAGGATCCGAAGAAGCGGCTCACCCCGCTGGGCCGCCAGCTCTCCCAGCTGCCGGTGGACCCGCGCCTCGCCCGGATGGTCATCGAGGCAGACCGGAACGGCTGCGTCCGCGAGGTCATGGTCATCGCCTCCGCGCTCTCCATCCAGGACCCGCGCGAGCGGCCGTCCGAGAAGCAGACGCAGGCCGACCAGCAGCACGCCCGGTTCAAGGACGAGACGTCCGACTTCCTGGCGTTCCTGAACCTGTGGCGCTACATCCGCGAGCAGCAGAAGGAGCGCGGATCCTCCAGCTTCCGCCGGATGTGCAAGCAGGAATATCTGAACTTCCTGCGCATCCGCGAATGGCAGGACATCTACGCGCAGCTTCGTACGGTCGCCAAGCAGATGGGGATCGAACTCAACGAGGACGATGCCCCCGAGCAGTCGGTGCACACCTCGCTGCTCGCCGGTCTGCTGTCGCACATCGGGCTGAAGGACACCGAGAAGAACGAGTACCTGGGCGCCCGCAGCGCCAAGTTCGCGATCTTCCCCGGGTCGGCGCTCTTCAAGAAGCAGCCGCGGTTCGTGATGTCGGCCGAGCTGGTGGAGACGTCCCGGCTGTGGGCACGGGTCAACGCCCGGGTCGAGCCCGAATGGATCGAACCGCTGGCCCAGCACCTGCTGAAGCGCACCTACAGCGAGCCGCACTGGGAGAAGGACCAGGCGGCGGTGATGGCGTACGAGCGGGTCACGCTGTACGGCGTACCCATCGTGGCCCAGCGCAAGGTCAATTTCGGCCGGATCGACCAGGAGGCCTCGCGGGATCTCTTCATCCGCAACGCCCTGGTCGAGGGCGACTGGCGCACACACCACCAGTTCTTCCACGACAACCGCAAACTGCTGGGCGAGGTCGAGGAGTTGGAGCACCGCGCCCGGCGCCGCGACATCCTCGTGGACGACGAGACGCTGTTCGACTTCTACGACCAGCGGATCCCCGAACACGTCGTCTCGGGCGCGCACTTCGACTCGTGGTGGAAGCACAAGCGCAAGGACGAGCCGGACGCGCTGGACTTCGAGCGCTCGATGCTCATCAACGAGAAGGCCGGGGCCGTCACCAAGGACGACTACCCGGACTCCTGGCGGCAGGGGAAGCTCAAGTTCCGTGTGACGTACCAGTTCGAGCCCGGCGCGGACGCCGACGGTGTGACCGTCCACATCCCGCTCCAGGTGCTCAACCAGGTCACGTCCGAGGGCTTCGACTGGCAGATCCCGGGCCTGCGCGAGGAAGTGGTCACCGAGCTGATCCGCTCCCTGCCCAAGCCCATCCGCCGGCACTACGTGCCCGCGCCCAATTACGCGGACAAGTTCCTGGACCGGGCCGTGCCCCTCCAGGAGCCGCTGCCGGTGACGCTGGCCCGTGAGCTCCAGCGGATGGTCGGGGTCCCGGTCACCGCGGACGACTTCGACCTGAGCCGGGTCCCCGACCACCTGAAGATCACCTTCCGGGTCGTCGACGAGCGGCGCCGCAAGGTGGCCGAGGACAAGGACCTGGAGGCGCTGCGGGTCCAGCTGCGCCCCAAGGCCCGTCAGGCCCTCTCCCAGGCCGCTGCGGCGACCGCGGGGCCGTCCGGGGAGTCCATCGAGCGTTCGGGCCTCACGGACTGGACGATCGGCACGCTGGACCGGGTCTTCGAGACCCGGCGGGCGGGCCAGCCCGTCAAGGCCTTCCCGGCCCTCGTCGACCAGGGCGACACAGTGGCCGTACGGCTCTTCGACACGGAGGCCGAGCAGCAGCAGGCGATGTGGCGCGGCACCCGGAAGCTGATCCTGCTGAACATCCCGGTGAATCCGGCGAAGTTCGCCTCGGACAAGCTCACGAACCAGCAGAAGCTGGCCTTGTCCCGCAATCCGCACGGCTCCATCCAGGCACTCTTCGACGACTGCGCGACGGCGGCCGCCGACCGTCTGATCGCCGCCCACGGCGGTCCTGCCTGGGACGAGGCGTCGTTCCGGAAGCTGTACGACAAGGTGCGCGCCGACCTGGTGGACCTGACCGTCCGCACGATCGGCCAGGTCCAGCAGATCCTGGCGGCCTGGCAGGCCTGCGAGCGCCGGCTGAAGTCCACCAACAGCCTGGTCCTGATCAACAACGTCACGGACGTACGGGAGCACCTCGCCCGTCTCGTACCGCCCGGGTTCGTCACCCTGACCGGGCTGCGCAGGCTTCCCGACCTGATGCGCTACCTGGTCGCCGAGGACCGCCGGCTCCAGCAGATGCCGACGAACGTCCAGCGCGACACCACGCGCATGGAGAAGGTCCACGAGATGCAGGACGAGTACGCCTGGCTGCTGGAGCAACTGCCGCAGGGCAGGCCCGTTCCGCAGGAGGTCCTGGACATCCGCTGGATGATCGAGGAGCTGCGGGTCAGCTATTTCGCGCATGCCCTGGGCACCGCGTTCCCCGTCTCCGACAAGCGGATCGTGAAGGCGATCGACGCCGCAGCCCCGTAGGCCGTACGGCGGTGGGCGCGTGACGGCCCCACCACCAGGAGTGAGGTCGACCGCACCCTCTGACCTCCTGTACAGTCTGTCTTCGCAGCCAGCCGCAAGGCAGCCGCGAAAACCTGGTCCTGTGGAGCAGTTTGGAGTGCTCGCCACCCTGTCAAGGTGGAGGCCGCGGGTTCAAATCCCGTCAGGACCGCAGTAACGAAAGCCCGGATCCCCTGGATCCGGGCTTTCGTGCGTCTTGACTCCGGCGTCCGCCGACGAGTACTCAGAAGCCAAGGGCTGCCCCTGGTTTCCCGGACGGGGCGGCGCGCATCCACCCGGAGGTGGCGCGGATGGCGGCATCCACGGACGAGGGCTTCCTGCCGGACCGGTCCGGTGCCCGCGAGCCGGTCCCGGGCCCTGCGCGCAGGCGTGCGCCCCGACACGAGATCCGCGCCCTGCTGCGCGCCCACCTGGCGGCGGCTTCCGGCTATCGCCACCTCACCCGGCACTGCGCGGTCTGCGCGCGACTACTGCGGCTCGCCATGGAGCCCCTGACGGCCCCTGGGCCACCGGAGGGAACGGCGGAGCCCCTGACGGGTCCCGGAGCCCCGGAACAGACCAAGCGGCCCGTGACGGCCCCCGGGCCGCCGGAACAGACCACATGCCCCGTGACGACCTCCAGGCCGCCGGAACGGACCACGCCCACCCCCAGGCCGCCGGAACAGACCGCGATCGCCTCCAGGCCGCCGGAACAGACCGCGGGGCCTGTGATGGCCCCCGGGCCGCCGGGGCGGACCACAGAGCCCGTGACGGGCCCCGGAGCCCCACAAGCGGCCGTTGAGCCGTCGGATGCGGCTCCCGCGAGGCGGTCCGACCGCCCGCAGCCGCCGGCCCGCACGGCCCCCTCACTCCTTTCGGCACCCCCAGGCGACCCCGAAGCGGGTCCGGCGGCCGCCGCGACCCCACAGGGACACAGGACGAAAGTCCTCCCGCCACGTGACCAATGGCTTGGCCTTCCACTCCACAGCAGTGGCAGGCTCGTACTTGGCAAGACTCAAGCCATGTGACGGGTGTCACCGAATCAGTTTTCAGAAGGGGTGGCTTTACACCCTTCCTACAACTGGCGAATTTAATATGTGCAATTGCACCCCTCGGCGAGAGTGCCCCCGGGAGCCTTCACCCCACCCCGATCCACCCTCTACAGGGTCAGGGTGCACACCCCCTCACAGAGGCGAACATGCCCGCACAAGCCCGGCCCGGAGCCAACCGGACGCCCGGTTTCCCCTGGCGGGATACGGACAGGCAGCGGGAAGACGAGGGGTGCTGACGCCGGCCGGGCGCACAAAAAAAGATCGCGCTGGACCCGGCGGAGTCCAGCGCGATCTCATGACGACACCCGTATGGCACAGGTATGGCGCCCGTTGGGGCGGGCGCCCGTCATATGGAGCTATGGGTGGGCTATGTGGGTTGGGGGACCCAAAAGCCCAGTTGTGACGCGGCGACAGGGGTATGTCAGGCCTCGCTGCGCTGCTGCGGAATACCCGCAAGCAGTGCGCGGACCTCTGCCTCGCGGTACCGGCGATGTCCACCGAGCGTGCGGATGGACGTGAGCTTGCCTGCCTTGGCCCAACGGGTAACCGTCTTCGGGTCCACGCGGAACATCGTGGCAACCTCAGCCGGGGTCAGCAGCGGCTCGGCATCAGGGGTGCGAGCGGTCATGAGCGGCCTCCTCGGGAGAACCGAACCATCTCGGTTCTTTCCTCTAAATTCTGCACCTTGACCCGCGTTGCCCGAAATGGCGGACGCGGGCCGAGTCGGTTATAGGACGAACGGCTTGTCCTCGGCACTACAACTACACCATCCGTCCAGCCACGTCGGCCAAACCGATGGAATTGCCCTCCCAGGTGTTCATCAGCGACGGAAGCCGATGGACCATGCCATAGCGGACAGTCACACCACCGTGACGATCAGTCACAGAGCGATCAGGAGTCATCAGACCCCCCATAGAGTGCAATGCTGAGCGTTCCGCCCACACTTGGGCGAATGGAGCCCTCCCCGGACTCCTTGTCCTATTTTGGCACGAGGAGTAGGGAAGGACGCAAGGGCCCCGTAAGTGCTATCCATCACGCTTGAGGCAAAGGCCCGGTTCGGGACGTAGGTCCCGACGCCACTGAGGTACGGTTCCGCCTCTTCACTCTCACGTGTCACACGGGTCACAGGTTCATGGATCGTCAGTTCGCGAACTGGCGGTCCCTCACGGCCCTCCAGCGCTCCGCAAGACGGGCATACGCCTCGCTCGCCCCCTCGGCGTCCCCGGCACCCAGCGCGGCGATGCCCTCCGCCACATCCGCGGCACTCCGGTCCCCGGCAAGCTGCCCGGCCGGCAGCGCGTGCACCAGCCCGCCGTAGTCCAGCTCCACGAGCGCGCGCGGATGGAACTCCTCCAGCCACCGCCCGACGTCCACCAGCCCCTCGGTCAGCGGACCGTCGTCCATGGACTCCCGCAGCGTCTTCAGCCCCCGGGCCAGCCTGCGCCGCGCCTGGACCATCGGCGTCCGGTAGCGCAGCACGGGCGGCTCACCGTCCTCCCCCGCCTCCAGGTACTCGCGCTCCTCGTCCGAGAACAGGACGAACCAGCGCACCGGGACCTGCCACACCGCCGTCCTGATCCACGGCCGGGCATCCGGATTGCGCTCCGCCCACCGTTCGTGGTCGGCCACGGCCTGCCCGCGCACCACCGGCGGCAGCAACGCGTCGAGCACCGCACCCGGAAACATGTCCGCCAGCCCGCCCAGCGCCAGCCACCCGCGCAGCCGGGTCCGCCACGGGCAGACGCACACCACGCCGTCCACCTCGGCGACGAACGCGTCGGCGCTCTCGTGTGCCGGCACGCCGACCGGCGGTGTCGCCACCAAGTCGGCCAGGGAACGGCGCAGTTCGTCCTGGGCCGTAGGAATCAGCCCGCGGCCCGCATAGCGGGCCCAATGAGCACGTTCGGCCTCCGGGAAGGCCGCCAGTGGCTCGTACACCCGGAGGTAGGACGCGTAAGGGACGAGCACCGAAGACACCACCGACATGCAGCGATCGTGTCACGCCAGTACTCCTGTAGTGGGTGATCCACGGCACTGGACCGGATCCGCGCCCCCGGAGGACTTACGCTCTTGCCCAGTCGGACCGTCCGTGCCGGTCGGTCCGGGGCCCTCCCCACCTTCAGGAGGGTCTTCCCGCCGCTTCGTACTTGGGAGTCACCACAGTGACCGATGTGACCGACGGCGTCCTGCACACCCTGTTCCACTCGGATCAGGGGGGCCACGAACAAGTCGTGCTCTGCCAGGACCGTGCCAGCGGCCTCAAGGCCGTCATCGCCATCCACTCCACCGCCCTGGGCCCGGCCCTCGGCGGCACCCGCTTCTACCCTTACGCCTCCGAGGAGGAGGCCGTCGCGGACGCGCTGAACCTGGCGCGCGGCATGTCGTACAAGAACGCCATGGCCGGTCTCGACCACGGCGGCGGCAAGGCGGTCATCATCGGTGACCCCGAGCAGATCAAGACCGAGGAACTCCTGCTGGCCTACGGCCGTTTCGTGGCCTCGCTCGGCGGGCGCTACGTGACGGCCTGCGATGTCGGCACGTACGTCGCCGACATGGACGTCGTGGCCCGTGAGTGCCGCTGGACCACCGGCCGCTCCCCCGAGAACGGCGGCGCCGGCGACTCCTCCGTGCTCACCGCGTTCGGCGTCTTCCAGGGCATGCGGGCCTCCGCCCAGCACCTCTGGGGCGACCCGACGCTGCGTGGCCGGAAAGTGGGGGTCGCGGGCGTCGGGAAGGTGGGCCACCACCTCGTCGAGCACCTGCTGTCGGACGGCGCCGAGGTCGTGATCACGGATGTACGGGACGAGTCCGTGCGCCGGATCACCGAGAAGCACCCCGAGGTCGCCGTCGTGGCCGACACCGAGGCGCTGATCCGTACCGAAGGTCTGGACATCTACGCGCCGTGCGCACTCGGCGGCGCGCTGAACGACGTCACCGTTCCGGTGCTCACCGCCTCGGTGGTGTGCGGTGCGGCCAACAACCAGCTCGCGCACCCGGGCGTCGAGAAGGACCTGGCGGACCGCTCGATCCTCTACGCACCCGACTACGTGGTGAACGCGGGTGGTGTCATCCAGGTCGCGGACGAGCTGCACGGCTTCGACTTCGACCGGTGCAGGGCGAAGGCGTCGAAGATCTTCGACACGACGCTGGCCATCTTTGCGCGCGCGAAGGCTGACGGCATTCCGCCGGCCGCCGCCGCCGACCGGATCGCCGAGCAGCGCATGGCCGAAGCCCGCCGTAGCTGAGCCCCCGGCCCCCTGGCCGAACGTGCCGGGATCCCTACAGGGCGTCATCCCCGTGCGGGGCCTGCCGACCCGCCGACCGCGAGACAAGACTCACGCCGGTCGGCGGGTCGCATGCCAATAAGAGGTTAAAATCGCAGTTGACCAGCGAGGACGGAGCACCTCGCGGGTCCTCTTCCGGGGCGTGTGATGCGGGCGGCGTACCGTATGGCCGCGGAAGCAGGTACCGTTAAAGCCCTACAGGCACGGTCTCTCTTCCGAGAGTCCGTCCTGAAACATGAACGCGTGTCAAGACTCTGGGGCCGTCGAGCCCCGTCACCGAGGGGGTCGAGCCATGGGGCGCGGCCGGGCAAAGGCCAAGCAGACCAAGGTCGCCCGTCAGCTGAAGTACAGCAGCGGCGGGACTGACCTGTCGCGTCTGGCCAATGAGCTGGGCGCATCACCTTCGAGTCAACCACCGAACGCCGAGCCGTTCGAGGACGACGACGAGGAAGATGACCCGTACGCACAGTACGCGGATCAGTACAACGACGACGATGACGAGGACGAGGACGACAAGTCCGGTCCGTCGTCACAGCGCCGCGGCGCTTGACCTCGCGCTGACACATCAACCCGGTCCGGGCCTGTCCCGGACCGGGTTCTGTGCTGTCCCGGCCCGGAACCGACAGGGCTTCCGGATGCCGGGCGGACCTTCCGGCCCGCCCGGCATTCCGTACGAATTCCCGCAGCTCGCCCACCGCCGGGGTTGAGCGTGTCCGCCGGACCCGCTCCCGCGCTCAGCGCGCGTACGTGCCCACGAGCTCCGCGCCCGTGGTGTGCGCACCGCGGTCGGTGATCTCGCCCGCCACCCAGGAGTCGACCCCACGGTCGGCGAGGGTCGTCAGCGCGGCGTCCACCGATTCGGCCGGGACGATCGCGATCATGCCGACGCCCATGTTGAGCGTCTTCTCCAGTTCCAGCTGCTCGACCTGACCGGCCTTGCCCACGAGGTCGAAGACCGCGCCGGGCGTCCAGGTGGAGCGGTCCACCGTGGCGTGCAGGCCGTCCGGGATGACCCGGGCCAGGTTGTTGGCCAGTCCGCCGCCGGTGACGTGGCTGAAGCCGTGCACCTCGGTCGTACGGGTCAGGGCCAGGCAGTCCAGGGAGTAGATCCTGGTGGGCTCCAGGAGCTCCTCGCCGAGCGTCCGGCCGAACTCCTCGACCTCGCGGTCCAGCGTCCAGCCGGCCCGGTCGAAGACGACGTGGCGGACGAGCGAGTACCCGTTGGAGTGAAGACCGGACGACGCCATCGCGATGACGGCGTCACCCTTGCGAATACGGTCCGGGCCCAGCAGCCGGTCGGCCTCGACCACACCCGTACCGGCGCCGGCGACATCGAAGTCGTCCGGGCCGAGCAGGCCGGGGTGTTCGGCGGTCTCGCCGCCGACCAGGGCGCAGCCTGCCAGCACACAGCCTTCGGCGATGCCCTTCACGATGGCCGCGACACGCTCGGGATGCACCTTGCCGACACAGATGTAGTCGGTCATGAACAGCGGCTCGGCACCGCAGACGACGAGGTCGTCCACGACCATGCCGACGAGGTCGTGGCCGATGGTGTCGTACACGCCCATCTGACGGGCGAGGTCGACCTTCGTGCCGACGCCGTCCGTGGCGGAGGCGAGCAGCGGACGCTCGTAGCGCTTGAGCGCCGAGGCGTCGAAGAGTCCGGCGAAGCCGCCGAGCCCGCCGAGGCCCGCGACCTCGGGGCGCTGCGTCTTCTTCACCCACTGCTTCATCAGCTCTACGGCACGGTCGCCGGCCTCGATGTCGACGCCCGCTGCCGCGTAGGAAGCACCTGTTGTCTCAGACATTGCCTGGGATCTTTCGTGTGGAAATACGGGGCTGGTGGGAGGGCTGTCGTGCGGTCCGGGTCACGGACGGCGCAGCGCGTCGGCCGCGGCGGTCGCCGCAGGGCCTGCCGCCAGCTCGGTCTCCAGCAGCTGCTTGCCGAGCAGCTCCGGGTCCGGAAGCTCCATCGGGTACTCGCCGTCGAAGCAGGCGCGGCACAGATTCGGCTTGTCGATCGTCGTCGCCTCGATCATCGCGTCGAGCGAGATGTACGAGAGCGAGTCGGCCCCCATCGACGTGGCGATCTCGTCGACGGACATGCCGTTGGCGATCAGCTCGGCGCGGGTGGCGAAGTCGATACCGAAGAAGCAGGGCCACTTCACCGGCGGGGACGAGATCCGGATGTGGATCTCGGCGGCGCCGGCCTCGCGGAGCATCCGGACGAGTGCGCGCTGGGTGTTGCCGCGGACGATCGAGTCGTCGACGACCACCAGCCGCTTGCCCTTGATGACTTCCTTGAGCGGGTTCAGCTTGAGGCGGATGCCGAGCTGCCGGATGGTCTGGGACGGCTGGATGAAGGTACGGCCGACATAGGCGTTCTTCACCAGTCCGGCGCCGAACGGGATGCCGCTGGCCTCCGCGTAACCGATGGCGGCGGGGGTGCCGGACTCCGGTGTCGCTATGACCAGATCGGCCTCGACCGGGGCTTCGGCGGCCAGCTTGCGGCCCATCTCCACCCGGGAGAGGTAGACGTTGCGCCCGGCGATGTCGGTGTCGGGGCGGGCCAGGTAGACGTACTCGAAGACGCAGCCCTTGGGCTTCGCTTCTGCGAAGCGGGAGGTGCGCAGGCCGTTCTCGTCGATGGCGACGAGCTCGCCCGGCTCGATCTCGCGGACGAAGCTGGCGCCGCAGATGTCGAGGGCGGCGGACTCGGAGGCCACCACCCAGCCGCGCTCCAGCCGGCCGAGGACCAGCGGGCGGATGCCCTGCGGGTCACGGGCCGCGTAGAGGGTGTGCTCATCCATGAAGACGAGGGAGAAGGCGCCCTTCACCTCGGGAAGCACCCTGGTGGCGGCTTCCTCGATGGTGAGCGGCTTGCCGTCGTCGTCGGTCTGGCCGGCGAGCAGCGCGGTCACGAGGTCGGTGTCGTTGGTCGCGGCGACCTGGGTGGCGCGACCGTCCTTGCGCGGAAGGTCGGCGACCATCTCGGCGAGCTGGGCCGTGTTGACCAGGTTGCCGTTATGACCCAGGGCGATCGAACCGTGCGCGGTCGCACGGAACGTCGGCTGCGCGTTCTCCCACACCGAGGCACCGGTGGTGGAGTAACGGGCATGACCGACCGCGATATGGCCCTGGAGCGATCCCAGAGACGTTTCGTCGAAGACCTGCGAGACCAGTCCCATGTCCTTGAAGACCAGGATCTGGGACCCGTTGCTCACTGCGATGCCCGCGGACTCCTGTCCACGGTGCTGCAGGGCATACAGTCCGAAATAGGTGAGCTTGGCGACCTCTTCGCCCGGAGCCCAGACACCGAAGACGCCACAAGCGTCCTGGGGGCCTTTCTCTCCGGGGAGCAGGTCGTGGTTGAGTCGTCCATCACCACGAGGCACGCCACCGAGTGTAGGCGAGATCGACCACTGGTCCGAATTGGGGACGCCCCGCCGGACTGCGGAAGAAGCGCCCCCGAACCCCCCTCCACAGCCGTACCGGAGTGTGACGCGGAGTGATCACCGCCCGGGGGCGAACGGCCGGCCGCAGCCGCCTCGGGGCAGTCGTCGCCCGGATCAACGGCGGGTTACCTACGGGTTCCAGCCACGGAACCACAGGGCGGCCGGGCCGGTCCGTGGCCCTCCGTGAGGACCCCCGTCGCGGCCTCTCGCGGGGTGGCCGAACGCTCGTTTCGTGGCGAGCCTCACACCGGGCACACGCGGGGACGACCGGTATGCGGCTTCTGGCGTCGCCCGGAGAGGTTCCTGTGCGGGTCAGGGGAAGCCGCGGGCTTGGTGCGGGGAACGTCCGGAGAGTGCCGGGGGCCGTCCGGAGTGCGAGACCGGCGTTGACAGGCGCATGCCTCGTTGGCAGGCTCCTGCCTCATGCAGCCCCTCGGTGACCACACGGTCACGCTCGTGGAGCGCCGTCACGTCGATCTGGGACGTGTTTCGAGCGCCATCTGTCGCCACGCCTGATTTCACCGGCGCGCGCGAGGGCTTCTGCTGTTCTCTTCACTCGGTCTCCCGTTCTCCCGATCTCCCGCTTCTCCACGTGACCGCTGTACGCCTTGGCCCTGGCGGGCCCGGTAGGTCTCGTGGGCGTGGGTCTCCTGGGTCCCTTGCGCTCCCGCCGCTCCCTGCGCCTCTTGCCTCTCTTGCGCCCTTTGCACGTCCGTAACTGTCCGGACTGTCCGGTCGGCCCCTGACCGGTCCCGTACGCCTCCGGATCCACACCCGCACCCGTCTCCGCGCCCCGTCGTCGGCGGGCGGAACGGGCCCTTTCGCCTTCGTCGCCCCGTGCGGCCGAGTCCTGCCCTGGAGCAGCCATGCCTACTCGTGACTCGAACACCAGTTCCAGCAATTCCTTGACCCGGCGCGCCTTCGGAACGGCTGTGGGTGCCACGGCCGCGACCGCCGCGGTGGGGCTGCCGGCCGCCCCTGCCTCCGCCGCACCGGCGGAGACGGCCGCACACGAGCAGCCTTTCCGGGCAGCCCGGGGCCGGCACTCCCGGCGTCCCAACATCCTCTTCATCCTCGGGGACGACCTCGGCTGGGCCGATCTCTCCTCCTACGGTTCGCCGGACATCCGCACCCCGAATCTGGACCGGCTCGGCCGGCAGGGAGTGCGGTTCACCGACGCCTACGCCGGGTCCGCGACCTGCTCGCCGACCCGGTTCAGCCTGTACACGGGCCGCTACCCCGGGCGCACGAAGGGCGGCCTCGCCGAACCCATCGCAGACCGCTCGGCCGGTCTCGAACCCACCCATCCGACCCTCGCCTCGCTGCTGCGCGGTGCCGGGTACGCGACCGCGCTGATCGGCAAGTGGCACTGCGGCTATCTGCCGGACTACAGCCCCACCAAGTCGGGCTGGGACGAGTTCTTCGGCAACTTCGGCGGGGCGCTGGAGTACTACTCGAAGCTCGGCCTCGGCGGCGAGTACGACCTCTACGAGGGCGATGCCGAGTACAAGGACCTGCGGTACTACACCCGCATCCTCACCGAGCGGGCGAGCGAGTACGTACAGCGCGACCACGACAAGCCATGGCTGCTGAACCTCAACTTCACCACCCCGCACTGGCCCTGGATCGCCGAGGGCGACACGGCGGAGAGCGCCGAGATCGTACGGAAGATCAAGGAGGGCGGCCTCGGCGGGCTGTTCCACGCCGACGGGGGATCGGTCGCCAAGTACAAGGAGATGGTCGAGGATCTGGACCGGTCGGTCGGCGAGGTGCTGAAGGCGCTGAAGCGGTCCGGCCAGGAGGAGGACACCCTGGTGTTCTTCGCCAGCGACAACGGCGGTGAGCGCTTCTCGTACCAGTGGCCGCTCTCCGGCAACAAGAGCTCGCTCCAGGAGGGCGGCATCCGGGTCCCGGCCGTGCTGCGCTGGCCGGCCAGGATCGACCCGCACCAGGTGAGCGGTCTGCCGCTGTTCTCGCCCGACTGGACGGCGACACTGCTGGAACTCGGTGGCGCCCGGCCCGATCCGGCCTACCCGCTGGACGGCATCAGCCTCGCCGGATACCTGCTGCGGGGCGAACAGCCGAAGGAGCGGGACCTGTTCTGGCGGGTACGCGGGGAGCGTGCGCTGCGCCGCGGCGACTGGAAGTACTACCGGGGCAGGGGTGGGGCCGATCAGCTCTTCAACCTGGCGCACGACCAGCGGGAGCAGGCCGACCGGGCCGCCGCCGAACCGGAGCTGCTGGCCGGACTGCGGGCAGCCTGGGAACGGACGGACGCCGGCCTGCTGCCGTACCCGAAGGCCTCCTGAACTCCGCCCGAACCGCTGTTCACCCCATCAGGGGCAGCAGCGCGGCAAGGTCAGCCCGTTCACCACTGGCGCTGACCTTGGCCGCGTCCAGTTCCTGTGCCCACTCCGTACGCCCGGTGGCGAGCCCGATCCAGGTGAGCGGGTCGGTCTCGACCACGTTGGGCGGCGTACCGCGCGTGTGCCGGGGGCCCTGGACGCACTGGACGACCGCGAAGGGCGGGACCCGCACCTCGACCGAGCCCCCCGGCGCCTTCTCCGCCAGGGCGTCGGCAAGCAGCCGGGTGCAGGCAGCGAGCGCCTGGCGGTCGTACGGGATACCGAGCCCGGTCGCCTCGTTGAGGTCGTACGTGTGGACGACCAGCTCCACGGTGCGGGTCACCAGGAAGTCCCCGAGCCGCATGGCACCGACCCGGGTGGCCAGCAGGCGGTCCTCGGGAGCGCCCGGCACCAGCGCCTCGAAGCGGTCGGCCACCTCTGCGTACAGGGCGTCCACATCGGGGTGAGCGGCGGCGAGCGCCACAGTGTCATCGGCGATCCGGCCGGCCCGCCCAGCCGTGGAGAACGGCCACTCCAGCAAGCTCACCTCGGGCTTGGCGAGGGCCGGTTCGGGGAGCTCCAGGGTCCGGCTGACATGCGAGAGCGCCATGGTCAGGTGGACGGCGAGCTCACGCACCGTCCACGCGCCGAGTCCGCTCGGCGCATTCAGCTGCTGAGACGTCAGGGTGCTGACGGCGGACCGGACATGGGCGAACTGCGCCAGGACCGCGGCGCGGGTCCTGACCGGGTCGTAGCGGCGGGCGGGCTTCTGGGACGGCGGCATGGAGGGGAGCCTACGGCGTCATCGCCCGGCACAAGGCACATTCCCGGGTCAGCCCCGAGCCCGCCCCGGCAGGGAAGGAGACGGGCCCCGAGCCCGCCCCGGAAGGGAAGGAGACGGGCCCCGATCTCGACAGGAACGGGTCAGGCGCGGGTCGCGAAGCCGCTCAGGCCCGTCTCAAGCAGGCCGAAACCTCGCGCGGCGAGCACTTCGGCATCCGCCGCGATCGCGTCGGCCGCTTCGCCGGCCAGCAGCCGGCGCTGGTTCTCGGCGATCAGGGCGTTGCGGGTGCCGATCAGCTGGGCGGCCACGATGCGCGCGACGGCCGGCTCCTCGCCCTCGTCGACCAGGACATCGGCGAGCAGCTCGCCGGTGCGGACAAAGAAGGCGTGGGCCCGGGTGAGCAGGGCCGGTGTCTGCTGGATGAGCTGGAGGAGCCCGAGGACCACCGGCGCATCGCTCATCCCGACCGCGGGATCCCGGCTCTCGACGGCAGCCAGGAACTGGCGCCGCACGCCGGTCACCACCGACTCGCCGGGCGCCCGGTCCCGTACCACCTGGGCGACATCGCCGATGTGCTCCTCCAGAGGAGCGAGAACCAGATCTTCTTTGCTGTCGAAGTAGTTGAAGACAGTCATCTTCGACACGTCGGCCGCTTCGGCGATCTCCGCGACCGAGACCTGGTCGAACCCACGGTCGCCGAAGAGCCTCATGGCCTCGGCCAGCAGACGGCGTCGCGTCTGGATCTTCTTGCGCTCGCGCAGGCCCAGCCCCTCAGACAGCATGCAATCACTGTACCAGGATGAAAGTTAATCTTGGATGAGTAATGTACCAAGTACATGTTAATGGAAGAGGCACCTTCCGTGGCGGAAACCCGGGCCGTACGGGCCACGCGGAAGCCCCCGCACGGTCGGACCGTGCGGGGGCTTCCGCGAAGGGTGACGGGCGAACCCGCCGGGGCAGCTACGCGAGCAGCGCGGGGATCGTTCCCTCGTGCGCCGTACGCAGCTCGTCCAGCGGAATGCTGAACTCGCCCTGGATCTCGATCTCCTCGCCGTCCACGACACCGATCCGGGTCACGGGCAGACCCCGCGCCCCGCACATGTCGTTGAACCGGAGCTCCTCGCTGCGCGGGATCGAGACGATCGCGCGTCCCGCCGACTCGGAGAACAGGAACGTGAACGCGTCCAGTCCGTCCGGCACGACCAGCCGGGCACCCTTCCCGCCGCGCAGGCAGGACTCGGTGACCGCCTGGATCAGGCCGCCGTCGGAGAGGTCGTGCGCCGCGTCGATCATGCCGTCGCGGGACGCCGAGATCAGGATCTCGCCGAGCAGCTTCTCGCGGCCCAGGTCGACCTTGGGCGGCATGCCGCCGAGGTGCTGGTGGACGACCTCGGACCAGGCCGAGCCGCCGAACTCCTCGTGCGTGTCACCCAGCAGGTAGAGGAGCTGGCCCTCTTCCTTGAAGGCGACCGGCGTGCGCCGCGTGACGTCGTCGATCACACCGAGCACGGCCACGACCGGCGTCGGGTGGATCGCCGTCTCACCGGTCTGGTTGTACAGCGACACATTGCCGCCGGTGACCGGGGTGCCCAGCTCCAGGCAGCCGTCCGCCAGACCGCGGGTGGCCTCGGCGAACTGCCACATGACGTCCGGGTCCTCGGGCGAACCGAAGTTCAGGCAGTCCGAGATGGCGAGCGGCTTGGCGCCGGAGGCGGCGACGTTGCGGTACGACTCCGCCAGCGCGAGCTGCGCACCGGTGTACGGGTCGAGCTTCGCGTACCGGCCGTTGCCGTCGGTCGCCATGGCCACACCGAGGTTGGACTCCTCGTCGATGCGGACCATGCCGGCGTCCTCGGGCATCGCGAGCACGGTGTTGCCCTGCACGAACCGGTCGTACTGGTCCGTGATCCAGGACTTCGACGCCTGGTTCGGCGAGGAGACCAGCCGCAGGACCTGCTCGCGCAGCTCCGCGCCGTTGGCCGGGCGGGCCAGCTTTCCGGCGTCGTCGGCCTGCAGCGCGTCCTGCCAGGACGGGCGGGCGAACGGGCGGTGGTAGGTCGGGCCCTCGTGGGCGACGGACCGCGGCGGCACGTCCACGATCTGCTCGCCGTGCCAGAAGATCTCCAGCTGGGAGCCCTCGGTCACCTCACCGATGACGGTGGCGATGACGTCCCACTTCTCGCAGATCTCCAGGAAGCGGTCCACGTGCTGCGGCTCGACGATCGCGCACATGCGCTCCTGCGACTCGCTCATGAGGATTTCCTCGGGCGAGAGGGAGGAGTCGCGCAGCGGCACGGTGTCCAGCTCGACGCGCATACCGCCGGAACCGGCCGAGGCCAGCTCGGAGGTGGCACAGGAGAGCCCGGCGCCGCCGAGGTCCTGGATGCCCGCGACGAGCTTCTCCTTGAAGATCTCCAGGGTGCACTCGATGAGGAGCTTCTCCTGGAACGGGTCGCCGACCTGGACGGCGGGCCGCTTGGTGGGCTTGCTGTCGTCGAAGGTCTCCGAGGCAAGCACGGAGACGCCGCCGATGCCGTCGCCGCCGGTGCGGGCACCGTAAAGGATCACCTTGTTGCCGGGGCCGGAGGCCTGGGCCAGGTGGATGTCCTCGTGCTTCATCACGCCGATGCAGCCGGCGTTGACGAGCGGGTTGCCCTGGTAGCAGGCGTCGAAGACGACCTCGCCGCCGATGTTCGGCAGGCCGAGACAGTTGCCGTAGCCGCCGATGCCCGCGACGATGCCCGGCAGGACGCGCCGGGTGTCGGGGTGGTCGGCCGCACCGAAGCGCAGCGGGTCGACGACCGCGATCGGACGGGCGCCCATGGCGAGGATGTCGCGGACGATGCCGCCGACGCCGGTGGCCGCACCCTGGTAGGGCTCGATGTACGAGGGGTGGTTGTGCGACTCGACCTTGAAGGTGACCGCGTAACCCTGACCGACATCGACCACACCGGCGTTCTCGCCGATGCCGACGAGCATCGCGTCGTTCTCCGGGACCTTCTCGCCGAACTGCTTGAGGTGGACCTTGCTGCTCTTGTAGGAGCAGTGCTCGGACCACATCACGGAGTACATGGCGAGCTCGGCACCGGTGGGGCGGCGGCCCAGGATCTCGCGGACCCGGGCGTACTCGTCCTCCTTGAGGCCGAGCTCCTTCCAGGGCTGCTCCACATCCGGGGTTTCGGCCGCGTGCTTGACCGTGTCCAGGCTCATGCGTTGACCAGCTTCTTGATGATCGAGGTGAAGAAACCGAGACCGTCGGTGCCGCCGGTGCCGATCAGCGGCTCGACAGCGTGCTCCGGGTGCGGCATCAGGCCGACGACGTTGCCCGCGGCATTGGTGATGCCGGCGATGTCGCGCAGCGAGCCGTTGGGGTTGACGTCCACGTAGCGGAACGCGACGCGCCCCTCGGCCTCCAGCTCGTCGAGCGTGTGCTCGTCGGCGGTGTAGCGGCCGTCCATGTTCTTGAGCGGTACGGAGATTTCCTGGCCCGCGGAGTAGTCCGAGGTCCAGGCGGTCTCCGCGTTCTCGACACGGAGCTTCTGGTCGCGGCAGATGAAGTGCAGGTGGTTGTTGCGCAGCATCGCGCCGGGCAGCAGATGCGCCTCGGTCAGGATCTGGAAGCCGTTGCAGATGCCGAGAACCGGCATGCCCGCCTTCGCCTGCTCGATCACCGTCTCCATGACCGGCGAGAAGCGGGAGATGGCTCCGGCCCGCAGATAGTCGCCGTAGGAGAAGCCGCCCGCGAGGATGACCGCGTCGACCTGGTGCAGGTCCTTGTCGCGGTGCCACAGCGATACAGGTTCGGCGCCGGCGACTCGTACGGCCCGAAGGCTGTCCTGGTCGTCGAGCGTGCCCGGAAAGGTGACGACTCCGATACGAGCAGTCACTTCGACTCCTCGGCCTTCTCCACCTTCACGGTGAAGTCCTCGATCACGGTGTTGGCGAGGAACGTCTCGGCCATCTCGTGAATACGGGTGAGGGCGGCGTCATCGACCGGCCCCTCGACCTCCAGCTCGAAACGCTTTCCCTGACGTACGTCCGCGATTCCCTCGAAGCCGAGACGGGGCAGCGCACGCTGCACAGCCTGTCCCTGCGGGTCGAGGATCTCGGGCTTGAGCATGACGTCGACTACGACGCGTGCCACTGGCACTCCCGGTGTGGTGGTGTGGTGCGGCTGTTTCTCCGGGGGGTTCCCCAGACCCCCGCGGGTTCACTCAGCCTACCTGGCCAGAAATTCTACGCGGGTAGATATCGAGCGGCCCAGATCACGCCGAGATATCGGCCGCGACAACGGATGCCGAAAATCCTGCGAAAAAGATCCCCACCAGCAGCACGCAAAGCCGGTTGACACGCGCAGGTAATTGGGCGGGCTTCACAATGCGGTGCTCACCGCTGTACAAATGATTACCGGGGAAAGCAACATTGCCCCTAAACGGCC
The DNA here is from genome assembly GCF_036013915.1 of Streptomyces sp. NBC_00464. Classification (NCBI taxonomy): domain Bacteria; kingdom Bacillati; phylum Actinomycetota; class Actinomycetes; order Kitasatosporales; family Streptomycetaceae; genus Streptomyces; species Streptomyces sp. NBC_00464. The sequence goes on from NZ_CP107899.1 coordinate 3,519,894, forward strand.
GACACCAGTCGGCCCGCATCCGCGCTCACAGCCGGAAGGCCGGCATCCGCGCATGTCAGGCGCGGACGCCGTAGGAAAGGACCGATATCCGTGGCTCAGCGCGTAGTGGTCACGCTCTCCGACGACATCGACGGGGGAGCAGCGACGGAAACGGTCACCTTCGCCCTGGACGGGAAGTCGTACGAGATCGACCTCAATCCGTCCAATGCAAAGAAACTGCGCAAGACCCTGGCGCCGTACGTTGCGGCCGGCCGCAAGCAGACAAACGCGGCCAAGCACGGCAAGGTTCCCATCTTGTACCGGCACACCTCACTCGCACCCGACCCGGCAGCCGTCCGCGCCTGGGCACGCTCGCACCGGATGGAGGTGCCGGCCCGGGGCCGGATCCCCAAGAAGGTCTACGAGGCGTTCCAGGAAGCGAGTTGAGCGGACGGGCGGCGACGATCGGCCGGACGGCGGGCACCGGACCGCCCGCCACCGGCCACCCGGGCGACACCCCGCGGGAGCCGACTTGCGCGACACCCCTGCAGGTCGGCTAGAGTCTGGAGCACGCCGAGGGGCAAGGCCGCAAAGCCAAACCTCGCGCAGCGTGCGGGTGTAGTTCAGTAGTAGAACATCCCCCTTCCAGGGGGAAGGCGCAGTGTGCAATTCCTGTCACCCGCTCTGCATCGCTCTTCTCAACCACTCCGGTGGATCGGGTAGAGTAGTGCTCGCTCCACCGGTGAGAGCCGAGTGGCTGCAATGCGGACGTAGCTCAGTTGGTAGAGCGCAACCTTGCCAAGGTTGAGGTCGCCAGTTCGAACCTGGTCGTCCGCTCTTGATCGAAGGCCCCGGTCGATTTCGACCGGGGCCTTCGTCGTATTCGCTTTCGGTCCTGTCTCTTCGCTCTCTCCGCTCTCTTCACCCTCTTCGCTTGCCTTCATCTCCCTTCACCGCCCTTCACCCATGACGTTTGTCATGGGCAGCGGTGACAGCTCGCACTGCTCTTGGTCCTGTCCGGACGGAAACCTTGAGTGCATGACCAGCGACGATATTCCTCGTGAGTGCGTGATCGAGGCGACCGGTGTCCGGCGCAGTTATGCGGGCGGCTTCGAGGCCGTGACCGGCGTCTCCTTCTCCGTGGCTCGCGGCGAGCTGTTCGCCCTGCTCGGGACGAACGGCGCAGGCAAGACCTCCACCGTCGAGCTGCTGGAGGGCCTGGCCCGTCCCGACGGCGGCACGATACGGGTGCTCGGCCACGATCCGTACGCCGAACGCGCCGCGGTCCGCCCCCGCATCGGGGTGATGCTGCAGGAGGGCGGCTTCCCGTCCGACCTGACGGCCGCCGAGACCGTACGGATGTGGGCGGGCTGCACCAGCGGCGCCCGGCCGACGGGCGAGGCACTCGACCTGGTGGGGCTCGGACACCGGACAGGGGTCCGGGTCAAGCAGCTCTCCGGCGGTGAGCGGCGGCGACTGGATCTGGCTCTGGCCCTCCTCGGCCGGCCAGAGGTGCTCTTCCTCGACGAGCCGACCACCGGCCTCGACGCCGAGGGACGGCGCGACACCTGGGAGCTGGTGCGCCGGCTGAAGGAGGACGGCATCACCGTCCTCCTCACCACGCACTACCTGGAAGAGGCCGAGGCGCTGGCCGACCGGCTGGCGATCATGCACCGGGGACGGATCGTGACCGCGGGAACCACCACCGAGGTGACCGCCGCCCGCCCGTCCCGGATCCGGTTCGAGCTGCCCGCCGGGACCACGGCCGGACAGCTGCCGCTGGGGCTGCGCGCCGCGGCCGAGGGCCGGCGGATAGAGATCCGTACCCATCGGCTGCAGGAGTCACTGACCGAACTGCTGCGCTGGGCTGCGGAGTCGGATGTCCGGCTGATCGGGCTCGATGCCCGGTCGGCCTCGCTCGAAGAGGCATTTCTCGATATCGCGAAGTCCGCGGCGGAGACCGAAGAAAAGGTGGCTGTGTGATGACGACCGCGACAAGCCCCGCGAGGAGCACGACGAAGCCACCTTCGACCACGACGGTCCGGGGCAGGCTGACCGCACTCGGACGGGCCGAACTGACGCTGCTCTTCCGCAACAGGACGGCCGTCTTCGTCGCCCTGCTGATGCCCGCCGCCATGGTCGTGGCGATGAAGTCGACGCTCGAACAGGTGGATCTCGGCGGGACCGGGCTGACCGTCGCCGGAGCGGCTCTTACCGGCGGCATCGGGATGGTGCTGCTCCAGGTCATCTACATGAACATGGTCGCCGCCTATGTGGCGCGGCGTGAGGAACTGGTCCTGAAGCGGCTGCGTACCGGCGAGGTGACCGACGGAGAGATCCTGACCGGCACCGCGCTGCCCTCGGCCGCACTGGCCCTGGCGCAGACCGTGGTGATCGTCGTGGCCGGAACGGCCTTCTTCGGCCTCGACGCACCCGAGCGCCCCGAGCTGCTCCTCCTGGGGCTGCTGCTGGGCGTGGTCCTGATGACGGCACTGGCCGGAGCCACCTCCGTTCTCACCCGCACCGTGCAGACGGCTCAGCTCACGACCCTCCCGCTGTTCTTCCTCTCGATCATGGGCTCGGGGCTCTTCGTGCCGCTGGAGATCCTTCCGGACCCGCTCGCATCGGCGTGCGAGTTCCTGCCGCTGACCGGAGTGATGACGCTCGTACGGGCCGGCTGGCTCGGCAGCGCCGACGGCACCGAACTGCTCGGGGCCGCGCTGACCGGGCTGGTCTGGACAGCGCTCGCGGTGTTTGCTGTGCAGCGGTGGTTCCGCTGGGATCCGCGACGCTGAGGGAGGTTGTGCGGTGTTGATGCGCATACGTGGCTGGCGCCGCGGCTGGCAGGAGCACAGCAAGCTGGAGCGGATCGACCTGTACTCGCGACTGACGGTCGCCTCGGTTCCCTGGCTCTTCACCGTGTCGTGGCAACTGGCCGCGTTCGCGTCGGACATCCACCGATCGAGGCTCCCGCTGGCCCTGGGCGCGGCACTGCTGCTGGTGAGCGTGGGGCAGTGCCTGCTGAACAACCGCAACATCCGACGGTCGTACGCCCACTACCTCGGCACCCGCGTCTTCCCCCGGCAACGGCTGCTCGCCCCCCTGGTCCTGATGCTGCTGGGGCTGGGGCTGCTGGCAACGCTGGCCGGGGTGTCCGGTGTGGAGAACGACGGCCTGCTCCTGATGGTCATGAACGCGCCGGTGGCGTTCACGATCACGTACGTCCTGCTCGTCCCCGTCCGCACCTTCACGATCCAGTCGCTCGTCCTCGCCGCAGGGATCGCCGGACTCCTCGGCGCGGCCGGCGAGCCGGGCCGCATGCTGGTGGGAGCGGCAGTGACGACGCTCTTCAGCTGCCTGGTGGTGGCGCTCTGCGTACGCCCCAGCGCCTGGAGTCTGAGTGTGATGTGGCAGGCCGAGGAGGCCCGCGACATACAGGCCCGGCTCGCCGTCGCCGAGGAGCGGCTGCGGTTCGGGCGGGACCTGCACGACGTGATGGGCCGCAATCTCGCCGTGATCGCGCTGAAGAGCGAACTGGCGGTGGAGCTCGCGCAGCGCGGCAGGCCCGAGGCGCTGGACCAGATGGTCGAGGTGCAGCGGATAGCCCGCGCCTCTCAGCAGGAGGTACGTGATGTCGTGCGGGGTTACCGGGAGGCCGACCTGACCACGGAACTGGCCGGGGCCCAAGCGGTGTTGCGGGCAGCCGGCATCGACTGTGCGGTGACGGGCCGCGATGGCACGGGACTGGCCGGGCCCGTCCAGTCGGCGCTCGGCTGGGTGGTGCGCGAGGCCGCGACCAATGTGCTGCGGCACGGCGATCCGCGCCGCTGCACGATCCGGCTCGAAGTCTGGGCGGATGAGGTGGTGCTGGATGTGGAGAACGACGGGGCGCCTGCGACCGCGCCCGAGGAAAGCGGCTCCGGGCTGGCCGGACTGCGCGAACGGCTCGGCGCACTCGACGGGGAGCTGGACGCCGGCCCGGCAGAGCACGGCCTGTTCCGGCTGAGCGCGCGGATCCCGCTGGCCCGCACGGAATCCACCGACACCGTCCCGTATGCGGCCGCCGCTGACGTATCGCGAACGACCCTTCTGGAGGAAAGACGATGACCGCGGTACGGGTGCTGCTCGCCGACGACGAGCACCTGATCCGGGGCGCGCTCGCCGCGCTGCTCGCCCTGGAGGACGATCTGGTGGTGGTCGCGGAGGCCGCGACCGGCCCCGAGGCGCTCGCCATGGCCCGGGCGCACCGCCCCGATGTGGCGGTGCTGGACCTGGAGATGCCGGGAGCGGACGGTGTGAGCGTCGCCACATCGATACGGGCCGAACTTCCGGGCTGCCGAACCATGATCGTGACCAGTCACGGCCGGCCGGGGCACCTGAAACGGGCCCTCGCGGCGGGTGTGCGGGCGTTCGTGCCGAAGACCGTCAGCGCCCGTCAACTGGCCGGGATCATCCGTACCGTCCATGCCGGAAATCGTTATGTGGACCCGGAGTTGGCAGCCGACGCGATCGCCGCCGGGGACTCGCCACTGACCGCGCGCGAGGCCGAGGTGCTGGAACTGGCGGCGGACGGAGCGCCGGTCGCCGAGATCGCGGAGCGGGCATCCCTGTCGCAGGGGACGGTGCGCAACTACCTCTCGGCGGCGGCTGCGAAGCTCGGGGCGGAGAACCGTCATGCCGCAGTGCGTCTCGCACGCCGGCGGGGATGGGTATAGTAGTTCTCGCGCTTCGGCGCTTGCGGACGTAGCTCAGTTGGTAGAGCGCAACCTTGCCAAGGTTGAGGTCGCCAGTTCGAACCTGGTCGTCCGCTCGGTTCAGCAAGAAGCCCCCGGCCTTTCGGCCGGGGGCTTCTTCGTGTGCGGCGGGGTGCCTACTTCCAGGGCGTACCGGTGAGGAGTTCGTACGCCTCCAGGTACTTGGCGCGGGTGGCGTCCACGATCTCCTGGGGCAGCGCCGGGGGCGGCTGCTCGCTCTTGCGGTCCCAGCCGGAGGCCGGCGAGGTCAGCCAGTCACGCACGAACTGCTTGTCGTACGACGGCTGGGCGTGGCCCGGCTCCCAGTCGGCGGCAGGCCAGAAGCGGGAGGAGTCCGGGGTGAGCACCTCGTCGGCGATGATCAGTTCCTCGCCGCCGTCGGCGGTGGGTGCGAAGCCGAACTCGAACTTCGTGTCCGCGAGGATGATTCCGCGCTCGCGCGCGATGTCACGGGCCCGGCTGTATACGTCCAGGGTCGTGCGGCGCAGTTGTGCGGCGGTCTCGGCACCGACCTGGCGGGCCACTTCCTCGTAGCTCACGTTCTCGTCGTGGTCGCCGACGGCCGCCTTCGTGGCGGGAGTGAAGATCGGCGTCGGCAGCTCGGAGCCGTCGACGAGGCCCTCGGGAAGGGCGAGTCCGCAGACGGTGCGGGACGCGTTGTACTCGACGAGACCGGAGCCGGTCAGGTAGCCGCGGGCGACGCACTCGACCGGGACCATCCGCAGCGACTTGCAGATCGTCGTACGGCCGGCCCAGTCCGCGGGAGCGCCGGCGGGCAGCTCCGTGGACAGGACGTGGTTCGGCACGAGATCGGCGAGCTGGTCGAACCACCACAGCGAGAGCCGGGTCAGGACGCGGCCCTTGTCCGGGATCTCGGTGGGCAGGACCCAGTCGTAGGCGGAGATCCGGTCGCTGGCGACCATGACGAGGTCACCGGCCTCGTTCCGGTACAGGTCGCGCACCTTGCCCGTGTGCAGGTGGGTGAGCCCCGGAACCTGCACGGGCTCGGGCTTTTCTACAAATCCGGACACGCTGCCTCCGCGTAGGTTGATCCAGGAGCTGTTCCGATTGTCCCGTATCCGGGTGCGGGCGGCTGCGGAGGGGGTACGGAGGGCGTGCGAATGCGTCCCGGAGGTCGGGCGGGCGCACCTGCGTCCTCAGGCGCGCTTGCAGATGCGGTCGAGGAGGTTGGCGGTGGCCCGCTGGATGCGTGGGTCCACATGGCCGGGGCGGTCCAGGGCCGGGGACCAGGCGAAGGTGCCGGAGGCGAAGACGAGCGCGCCCGACGGGGACCGGTACAGGGACGTCTCCTGGTGACGGGTCACGCCGTCGCCGTCCTGGTACGGGGAGTGCGCGAGCAGGATGCGGTTGTCGTGCTCGGGGAGCGTGGTGCGCGGGAAGTAGCGGTCGGCCTCGCCCGCGACCAGGCCGTCGATCTCGTCGCCCTCGACGGCATCGGTCGCGTCCCAGAGCCAGTGCTCCGCGTTCCGCACGACCAGGGGGTGGGGGTCGGGGACCCGGCCCGCGTACTGAATACCGAGCAGCTGCTGCTCGGGGCGGTCGAGCTCGCGCCAGAGCGCGGGCTTTCCCGGGCCCCGGCGCTTGCGGCAGCTGAGCAGCCGGTCGGGGACGCCGGAGGGCGACGGCGCGAGGCTGACCTGCCAGTACATGGTGTTGGCGGAGAGGAAGACGAGCGAGGTGCCGTTGTCGCGGGCGCGTTCGGCGGTACGGCGCATGGGTACCGACCAGTACTCGTCGTGGCCGGGGAAGACCAGGCCCCGGTAGCGGGTCGGGTCGATCCGGCCCGCGTGCAGGTCACGGGTGTCGGCGTAGGCGATGTCGTAGCCGTAGCGCTCGGCCCAGCGGATGAAGTCGTAGGCGTGGCCGACGTGGAGCGGGAGGCCGGCACCCGCGTAGGGGCGGTCGAAGGAGACCGTGACCGCCGCGTCCTCCTCCCCCAGCAGCCGGCCCTGTTCGTCCCAGGCGTGGTAGAGGCTGGCGCCGGTCCGGCCGTCCTCCGGGTAGAGGTTGTACGCCTGCCAGGTGATGTCCGGGAGCACCAGCAGCAGGTCGGCCGGGTGGTCGTCGCGGACCGTGAACGGAATGTGGGAGCGGTATCCGTCGACCGTGGTGAGCACGGCGACATACGCGCCGATCGACCAGTACGTGGGGATCTGCAGCCGCCAGGACTGCCACCAGTGGTGGCAGGAGACCGTGCGGTCGGCGGTGAGGGGGGCCGGCTGGACGATGCCGGAGAGCCGCGGGCTCGTGGTGATCTTGGCGGCGCCGTCGCCCCCGTAGTGGCCGATCCGGTAGATGTCCACGGAGAACTGCTGGGGCGGGTCCACGGTGATGTGGAAGTCGATCGCCTCGCCCGGGGCCGCGGCGCCGGTGGAGATGAAGCCCTTGATCTGGCGGCGGACGTCGTCAGCGGTACGGGTGCCCCCACCGGTGGAGCCGCGGGACAGGGTGGGGTCGGCGTACCAGGGCACCACCTGGCCCGTGTCGTCGAAGTAGTTCTCACTGCCGCGCAGCCAGGGAAGTGGCCCCTGGCCGAAGGGATCGGTGACGGCGTGCGCGAGGGCACCTGACTCCCAACGACGAATCTGCTCCGCCCCCATGACGCATCCCTCCCTCAGGCCCCCGGAACAACAGTGGTGCGCCGACTGTCAGCGCCGGTCCCCAGCACATCACATAACGCATGCACTCCGTCACCGTTCGTCGCGAATTGACGTGAACGGAACCTGCTATTCCGGGTATCGGGTGCCGTTCGGTGTGAACGGCCCACCGTCCAGGCGAGCTTCGGACGAGCAGGCGTGGTTCAGACGAGACGGACGGGCTTGTCGGAACGCACGCCGACGGAGGCGAGCCAGGACCGCAGCGGCTCTGCGTCGCCGTCCTCGACGAGGCTGAGGACAGGGCTGCCGAGGTCGGCCCGGCGTTCGCCGTCGACCAGCAGCGCGGGCCCGTCGAGCCAGTCCAGTCCGGGTGCCGCACCCGCCGTGTCGACGGCGGCGCAGCAGACCATCGCCGCGACATGGTCCGCGAGCAGCTCGGTCCCGGTACGGGGCGGCTGGAGCGGGAAGAGCGGCAGCGGATCGGGGCCCCAGAGGTCCAGCACATCGCCGCCCGAGCCCCCTGCGCCGCCGGTGACCGGCTGCGGGGCCTGCGCCTCCTCCCGGGCCACGGCCGCGCCGATCCCGGCCGCGAGCGCCTCGCCCCCGTCCCGGCCCGCGGCGAGGTGCTCGACGACGCGCGCCAGTGTGGGCACCCCGACGCCTGCGCTGTCGGAGGCATGGGGCACGCCCATGGTGTCCAGGACACGGTGCAGCCGGGCCGCCTCCGTACGCCACTTCCGGTCGACGACCTCTTCCGGATACTGCTGCCAGTCGACCGGAGCCCAGTCGGGCCCGGTCTCCGCGGGGCCGCCGTGGAAGAGTCGGGCGGCCAGCAGGGACGCCGCCTCGTCGGCCGCTCCCGGTTCCTCCAGGAGGTCGCAGGCGGGGCGCTCGCCGAGCCGGGTGGTGAACCCTTCGGCCAGCCGGTCGCGCCGGGAGAGCTCGGTGAGGGCGGAGACGACGCCCGCGTCCAGCCGGGAGGGCCAGCGCCCCATCCGCCAGGCGGGGAGCGCGACGCGGGTGAGCAGCCGGTCCCAGCCCGCGTAGGCGAGACCGACCTGTTCCTGGGCGACGACCCGCAGCCCGTAGTCCACGGCCTGGGCGCGCGTCGACGCGGCGGCGGCGACACCACGCTCCATCTCGGCGGCGTGGCCACGACAGCTGCGCAGCAGCAGCCGGGCGATCCGTCCGATGAAGCGGCCGGGCAGCCGCAGGACCTTGCGCAGCGGCCCGTGGACGGGTGCGGCCGCATCGGCGACCGCGCCGTCCAGCCCGCGTACGAAACGCCGGGCCGCGGCTATGTCGGGGTGGGCGGAGGGGCCGGTGCCTGCCACGACCGGGGCGAGCACCGCCCGCAGCTCGGCGACCCGCATCCACCAGAGGAACGGGGAGCCGATCACCAGCACGGGCGCGGCCTGGACCCGGCGACGGCGTCCCGGATGATTGCCCGAACCGTCCGCCGGACCTCTCGGGTCCCGGCGCGCGGCCTCCTTGGCCGCGCGGTCCGCGGCCGGGTGGGTTCGGTCCTCCAGCCAGCTGTCGCAGTCGGGCGTGAGCGCTATGGCCGAGGGCGCGGGCACTTCGAGCCGCTCCGCCAGGTCGCGGACCAGCCGGTAGAGATCCGGGGCCGCCTCCTCGCTGAGCGGGACGGTCGGGCTGACCGCCGGCTTCGCCCGTACGACCGCGATCGCGACGGCCGCGGCGATGAGCAGGACGACGACGGCGCCGGCCGTCACAGCCCAGCGCACCGCGTCCCAGCCGCTGCCCTCCGCGAAGCCCTGCGCGCCTGCGGCGAACAGCACGACGGCCAACGCGGCCGGCAGCAGTGCCACTGCCGTTGCCCTGCTGCGGATGCGCAGCAGGACGAGAGCCCGGGCGCGCGCTGCCTGCGCACCCAGCTCCTCACCTGTACCGGTACCGGACACGGCCGGACGTCACCCCCTCTGCCCCCACGGCGGTGTTGCTCACTCCCCCACTGTGGCACCCGTCACTGACATCGCAATGCCGGTGGGCCAAGTGCCGGAACGCTTGCGCCGCACCCTAGTTGGGGGTTCGGCGGGCGTCATCCGGATGGCCCAGTCGTCACTCGATGGAATGGCTTTGGGTAAAGGTGCTGACGCGCCGCTGTCCATAGGGCAGCGGCGCGTCAGTGGTGGTCGGGGCGGTACGGCTCAGGTGTCCGCGGCTCTCGTGGAAACGGGTGGGGCTCAGGCCTCCGCGGCCTTCTTGGCGATGTCCGTACGGAGCTGTGAGCCGTCGAGCCGGATCCTGGCCGCAGCCGTGTAGGCACGCTCACGGGCACCCGCGAGGTCCTTGGCGGTCGCGGTCACGGAGAGCACGCGCCCGCCCGCGCTCACGACCGTGTCGCCGTCCCGCCGGGTACCGGCGTGCAGCACGTACGCATGCGGCGCATCCTGTGCCGCGACCTCGTCGAGCCCCTCGATCGGATCACCCGTCCGCGGGGTCTCCGGGTAGTTGTGGGAGGCGATGACCACGGTGACGGCGGCCTCGTCCCGCCACTTCAGCGCGGGCAGCTCGTCCAGGGTCCCGTTGGCGGAGCCCAGCAGGACACCGGCCAGCGGGGTCTTCAGGCGGGCCAGGACCACCTGGGTCTCCGGGTCGCCGAAGCGGGCGTTGAACTCGATGACCCGTACGCCGCGCGAGGTGATCGCGAGGCCCGCGTACAGCAGCCCGGAGAAGGGCGTACCGCGGCGGCGGAGCTCGTCGACGGTCGGCTGGAGGACCGACTGCATGACCTCGTCGACCAGCTTCGGGTCGGCCCACGGCAGCGGGGAGTAGGCACCCATGCCGCCGGTGTTCGGGCCCTCGTCGTTGTCGAGGGCCCGCTTGAAGTCCTGGGCGGGCTGGAGCGGCAGCACGGTGGTGCCGTCGGTGATCGCGAAGAGGCTCACCTCGGGGCCGTCGAGGAACTCCTCGATGACCACGCGGTCACAGGCCAGCGCGTGAGCACGGGCCGCCTCGATGTCGTCGGTGACGACGACGCCCTTGCCCGCGGCGAGGCCGTCGTCCTTGACGACGTACGGAGCTCCGAACGCGTCGAGGGCGGTGTCGATCTCCGCGGGCGTGGTGCAGACATAGCTACGGGCTGTCGGGACGCCCGCTCCGGCCATCACGTCCTTGGCGAAGGCCTTGGAACCCTCGAGCTGGGCGGCCTTTCCGGACGGGCCGAAGCAGGGGATACCGGCGGCGCGCACGGCGTCGGCGACCCCGGCGACAAGCGGTGCCTCCGGGCCGACGACCACCAGCTCGGCGCCCAGTTCGGTGGCGAGGCGCGCGACGGCAGCGCCGTCGAGGGCGTCGACCGGGTGCAGTTCGGCCACCTCTGCGATGCCGGCGTTGCCGGGAGCGCAGTACAGAGCGGTGACGTCGGGGTCGAGGGAAAGAGAGCGGCACAGGGCGTGTTCGCGGGCGCCGCCGCCGATGACGAGGACCTTCACGGGGTGCAGCCTAGCCGCCGGGGCGCGGCGCCCTTGACGGAAGCCGCTCCGTGGACACCGCGGGCGCCGGTCCGGGAAGGCCCGGGGCGGCACGGACCCGCACGGCCTCGGAGGCGACCGGGGCAGCGAGGGGCGACCGGGAGCGACCGAAGGCAACCGCGGCGACCAGGCGCCGCCCGAAGACCTGACCATATGGCCCGGACCGCTCAGCGAAGGGCCCCGCCGCCACCCGCCCTACTCGTTGGTGAACTCCTCGACGACCGTGGCGCCCAGTTCGCGGACGATCAGGTCGTGGCCGGAGAGAGCCGAGTCCACGAGGTCGGGATCGTCGGCCTCGGGGGTGTCGTCCTCGGGGGCGACCGACCGGGGCGGTTCGGGAGCGGCGTACGACGGGGGTGCGGGCTCCGGGGCGGAGCCACCGCCGCCCGGCTGCGGATGCTCCGGTGCGGGCCGGGGCTCGTACGACTGCGGTGCGGGGGCCGCGGGGCGCTGCGGTGCGGGCGGCGCTGCTGCGGAGGGGCGGCCGCCGCCGACCTGCGGGGGCTGGCCGGCACCGCCCGACGGGTCGACGATCGCCTCGACCTTCCACTGCGCGTTGAACCGCTCGGCCAGGGCCTGCTTCAGCACTTCCTCGCTGCCGCTGCTCGCGAAGTTGTCGCGGGCGCCGGCGTTGAGGAAGCCGATCTGCAGGGTGGTGCCGTCGAATCCGGTGACCTGGGCGTTCTGGCTGAGGAGGATCCAGGTGAACCGGCGGCGGCCCTTGACCGCCTCCAGGATGTCGGGCCACATGTTGCGCACCTGCGCGGCGCCCTGTGCCGAGCCCGGAGCGGGCTCGGCGGCGACGGGTGCCGGAGCGGCGGCGGGTGCGGCAGGGGCCGGTGCGGGGGCGGCGGCCTGCGGTGCGGGGGCCTGGCCCGGGGTGGAGGCGGTCGGCCAGCCTCCGGGCCTCCGCCCCTGCTCGGGCGCGGCAGGCCAGGCGCCGGGCCGCTGTCCGGCGGCGGGCGGCGGCTGTACGGGGTCGGGGACGGGAGCCGCCTGCACGGGAGCGGGCGGGGGTGCGTCCCCGCGCGCTGCCGCACGTGCGGCAGCGGGCCCCGTTCCGGCCTCCGGCTGCGTGAAGGGGGGCGGTGCGGGGGCCTGTGGCGCGGCCGGGGCGGGGGCCTGCGGTGCGACGGGGGCGTGGGCCAGCGCCTCGGGCCCGGGGACGTACCCCATCGAGGGCCCCGGCCCGGTGGTGGCGAAGGACGCGCCCCGCTCCAGCCGGTCCAGCCTGGCCTGGAGGGAACGCTCGTCGTCGAAGGCGCCAGGCAGCAGGACCCGGGCGCAGATCAGCTCGACCTGCAGGCGCGGCGACGTCGCCCCGCGCATTTCCGTGAGCCCCTCGTTGACCAGGTCGGCGGCGCGGCTCAGCTCGGCGGCGCCGAAGACGGACGCCTGGGCCGTCATCCGCTCGACCACATCGGCCGGTGCGTCGATCAGCCCCTTCTCCCCCGCGTCCGGCACGGCGGCCAGGATCACCAGGTCGCGCAGCCGCTCCAGGAGGTCGGCGACGAAGCGACGCGGGTCGTTGCCGCCCTCGACCACCCGGTCCACGACCTCGAAGGCGGCGGCCCCGTCGCCCGCGGCGAAGGCGTCCACGATCGAGTCGAGCAGGGAGCCGTCCGTGTAACCGAGCAGGGACGTCGCCATGGCGTACGTCACACCCTCGTCGGCCGCACCGGCCAGCAGCTGGTCCATCACCGACATCGAGTCACGCACGGATCCGGCGCCGGCCCGCACGACGAGCGGGAAGACCCCGTCCTCGACGTAGCTGTTCTCCTTGCCGCACACCTCGGCGAGATACTCGCGCAGCGTCCCGGGCGGCACGAGCCGGAACGGGTAGTGATGGGTACGCGACCGGATGGTGCCGATGACCTTCTCGGGCTCCGTGGTCGCGAAGATGAACTTGAGGTGCTCCGGCGGCTCCTCGACCACCTTCAGCAGGGCGTTGAACCCCGCCGATGTGACCATGTGCGCCTCGTCGATGATGTAGATCTTGTAACGACTCGACGCGGGCCCGAAGAACGCCTTCTCCCGCAGGTCACGGGCGTCGTCCACGCCACCGTGCGAAGCGGCGTCGATCTCGATCACATCGATCGATCCCGGTCCGTTGCGCGCGAGGTCCTGGCACGACTGGCACTCCCCGCAGGGCGTGGGCGTGGGCCCCTGCTCGCAGTTCAGACAGCGGGCGAGGATGCGCGCACTGGTCGTCTTGCCGCAGCCTCGCGGACCACTGAACAGGTACGCGTGATTGACCCGGTTGTTCCGCAGGGCCTGCTGCAGCGGGTCAGTGACATGCTCCTGACCGATGACCTCGGCGAACGACTCGGGGCGATAGCGGCGGTACAGCGCAAGGGACGACACACATACGAGGTTATCGGGGCCGACTGACAACCGGCCCCGGACCGGGCACACCACCGGCCACGGAAACACCTCACCGCAGATTTCCGGGCGCCTCGGCCCCCGCCCCGGACGGGTCCGGACATACAAGGGCCCCCCACGCACCCGCCAGAGCCAACTTACCCTTGCTGCCTTCCGGCCCTGGGGGAGTTCAGTCAGATAGCGCCACGTGAGGGGCTGACGCCCACCTTAGCCGATCCCCACCCCCGCAAGTCCACCTCCCCCGCACCCGGGGACCCCTCCGGGACCGCCCGAAGAGCTCCGAGGCGGAACGGGTTCGCGAGCACTCCTCAACGTCTTGTATTGTTTGCCGCGGAGGATTCGCCTAGTGGCCTAGGGCGCACGCTTGGAAAGCGTGTTGGGGGCAACCCCTCACGAGTTCGAATCTCGTATCCTCCGCCATTGCTCTCACCGGGCAATACGTTGAAGGGCCCCACCGCTTGCGGTGGGGCCCTTCGGCGTGGGGTGGTCTCAGTTTTGGTCTCAGTTGACGCGATCGGCCGTCGCGGCGGCGCTCGGCGGACCACTCACATCTGGAATGCGGCCCGCAACTCGTCGTCCTGGAGAAGAGCCAGGACTCCTGGCTCCTCGGCCGCGAAGACCTGGGGCGCCTCATCGGATACGGCCTTTCGCAGCGCCGCGTAACCGACGTCGGCGAACGGCTGGGTGCGCATGCGGTAGATCTTGCGGCGCATGTTCCTGACATCGCCAGCGTCCCTCGCCCGAGCCCAGCCCTGCAGGTCGTCGGCCAGATTGAGCCAGGCTTCGGCCCTGACCCGGGGCCGCTTCCCCTCATTCAGGCCGCAGACTTCGATGGTCCACTTGCCCTTCGGCGAGCCCTCGACCGACCGGTAAACGCCACTGGCGAGCCCGAGGTCCAGGTGCTCGAAGGGGTCCTCGCGGGTCGGGTCGATGAGCAGCGAGCCGACAAGGCCGTCGCTGCGGTGCTTGTTGCCCTTGAAGCGCGTATTGCAAGTGGAACAGGCCAGCAGCAGGTTCGGCCAGTAGAAGGTCCGTACGGCGCAGCGGGACTTGGGTACGAAGTGATCCACCGTGTCAGCCATGTGATTGCCGCAGTACATGCAGCAGTCGATGCCTGGAGCCATGTCCTCCAGGGCTTCGCGTACCGGCTGGTACACGTCGCGACGCACGGTCTTGCGTTCCCACATTCGGTCGGTGTGCTTGTCCCGTTCGGGGACCGGGGTATCGGCCATCTCCTGGGACAGGGCAAGCAGGGAGGCTTCCAGCTCAGTGGGGAGCCTCGGTCGTACGATCCTGATCACGAACCGCCGCTCTCCCGCCTCCTGGCTCGCAGGCTGGAATCTTCGACGTAGGTCGCCTGTGAGCTGGCCAGAGTCCGGCGCAGGTTACGGAACCGGCGCACCGTCTCCGGATCGGCGTCCCCCGCCGCGACCTCGTACTCCAGGTCGGCGAGTTGTTCCCTGAGCTCCTCGGCACGACGGGAGAAGGGGGATCTCAGGCCGAAGAAATCGGACAGGACCGCGTCGTCGCCGGTGCCATAGACGATCGTGCCGTACTCCTTCTCGTCGACGACCTCCGGCGGGGCCTCCTCATCAGGGCTCGGCAACCGGACGAGACCGCCGGGGTCGGCGGCCTGGCAGATGTAAGGGCTGTGGGTGGTAACGATGAACTGCACTGCGGGGAAGTGGGTCTTGAACCACTCACCGATGCGTTGCTGCCAGGAGACGTGGAGGTGCGCGTCCACCTCGTCGATGAGGACGACGCCCCGGTACGGCAGGTACGGCCGGCCGATGTCGTCGCGGCGCAGTGCCAGCGCGCCGTAGGCGGCGTGCATCTGTCGTACGACGTCCAGGACCAATGCCGTGACGGTGCGCAGACCGTCGCTCATCCGCCACTGGGCGACGAGCGGACCCTCGCCATCGGCTCGCCGAAGCCACAGGCCACGCGAGGTAACCTCCTCGACGCGGAAGTCGCCGGGCAGCAGTTCGTCGTTCAAAAGTGCGAGTACCGATTCCAGCACCTCGGTGGCGCCGGCCTCGCCCTCCAGACGGCGTGTATGGAGGGAAATGAGCCAGACCACCGATTCGGTGAGTGCCGACTGTTCCTCGAAGAGAGTGCGCAGGGCCTCGGTCCGGTCCGGATTCTGACGGTCGCGCTCGAAGAGGCCGGTGCCACTGAGCCGACGGAAGGGGCCGTACGCGGCGTGGAACCAGCCTGCCGGCGGCGAGGAGGACCACAGCAAGTTGGCCACCTTGGCACCCGGATCGGGGAGGAACCGTACGCGGGTCGGGGGTGTGTCCTCCGCGCTGAGCGGCTCCCGGCCCGGTGCCCACGCCATCTTGACCGTGCGCGGATCAGCAACTGAGGGAGCACCTAGGTCAGCCTCAGTGTCCGTGATCAGAGACAGCTCCAGGCTCCCCCGGGACTGGCCGTAGGAGAGGTAGTCCTCGACCTCGCCGTCCAAACGGCTGGCCCGTTCTGGGCCGGCCAGGGCAAGGGCGATGGACCTCAACAGAGTCGTCTTCCCCGATCCGTTGTGGCCGGCGAGGACGGTCCATCCGGCGAAACTCCCGTCCGGACGTGTGAAGTCGAGGTCGCAGGCTCTGGCACCGTGGAAACCACGTACGCCGTCGAGCCGGAGCCTCGTCACATACACCGCAGCGCCCTTCCTGGTCTTTCGCCGGCCTTCCCGTTCGGTCTGGGCCCGCTGGCCCATCGCAACTTACCGCCCACTGTACGGACGTGCACTGACAGTGACCCAACGGGCCCATGGCCTGATCCGGACGTTCATCATCCACGTACTGACGAAGGCCCTGGGCGTGCGTACGTCGGCTGGTGTAATGGGTGTGGCTGACGGGCTGCTACAGGCGCGAAGCATGAGGCAGGAACGTGAGGACCGCGAGGTACGGGGAGGGGCCATGAGCGCTTCTGGCGCGCAGGCGAACGAGGGCAGGAACGGCAAGGCCGAGCAGGCGTTGCGCGAAGCCGGCTGGCGGGTGTGCGCGCCGCACGAACGCGACCTGAAACCAGACGCAACTGCCGTCCGTACCCCGCATCCCGAACTCGACGGGTTGTTCCTCTACATGCTCCACGTGGACCGGGACCTCAGCGGCGTGGTGGTAGCGGGGAGTGAGACCACCGACCCGCACGAGCTGCTCGCGGAGGCGGACCGTCTCGCCGTCCACCTCTCGGTGCAGCACCAGCGGCGCATTTGGCAGGAACGTCCTCTACCGTTCCGCTACGGGACCAACGGACATGTCTGGCGCTTCCTCAACGCCCTCGACGCCGAACATCTCGACGGCGCACCCGCCGCCGATGCGCACCAGGGCGGAGCACGCAGCCGCTACGTCTTTGCCCCCGCACGGCCCACCACCGTCGCACGCTGGAAGCGGCAGGCCGTGCAGCATCCTGAGGCGCCCTCTCTGCGTGCTCGGTTGCGTCGGCTGCCGGGTGTCCACCTCGACCCCCAGCGGCAGCTGTACGACGCCCAGCGCCGGGCCATCGAAGGACTGGAGGGCTCACTGGCTGCCGACCGTCAGCGGGCGCTGATCCAGATGGCGACCGGGGCAGGCAAGACCTACACAGTCGTCCAGGCCAGCCACCGGCTGTTGCAGAACGCGGGGGCGCATCGCGTGCTCTTCTTGGTGGATCGCTTCAACCTGGGTGATCAGGCGTACCAGGAGTACCGCGACTTCCAGCCCACGAACTCGAAGAAGCCACTGCACGAGGAGTTCCCGCTCAAGCACCTCTCCGGCGCACGGTCGGGCCTGGCGGACTCCGACAAGATCGTGATCACGACGATCCAGCGGCTGTGGTGCATGCTGACCGGCCGGACCCCGCCCGAGCCCGGCAGCGAGGAGGCGCGGAACTTCGAAGGCAGCGGAAAGGCCGGCCTCGGCAAGGCGCTGCCGGTGGTCCGCTACTCCCCCATACTTCCGCCCGACTCCTTCGACTTCATCGTCATCGACGAGTGCCATCGCTCGATCTACGGCGCGTGGCGGCCCGTGCTCGAGTACTTCGACGCACACATCATCGGTCTGACCGCGACGCCGATCGGCCCAACCTTCGCCTTCTTCGAGAACAACCTGGTCAGCCAGTACACCTACGAGGAAGCGGTCGCCGATGAGGTCAACGTCGACTACGACGTCTACCGGATCTCGACCCGGATCACCCGGGACGGCTCGAAGATCCCCGCCGTCACCGAGACACAGGCGCCGGACGGCACCGTCGAGCAGATCAACACCGTCGTCGCCCAGGTGGACCGGGTCACGCGGGAGAAGCACTGGCACCAGCAGGAGGAGGACGACGAGTACACGGCGCCCGAGCTGAACGCCCGGGTCGAATCCACCAGCCAGATCCGCACGGTCGTCGAGACGTTCCGGAACCGGCTGTTCACGGAGATCTTCCCGGCCGATGCCGATCCCGACACGGGCGAAATATTCCAGCCGCGGTCCATCGTCCCCAAGACCCTGATCTTCGCGGCCACCAACCGGCACGCGGACGCCATTGTGGCCGAGGTGCGCAGGGCCTGGAATGCGGGCGACAGGTTCTGCTTGAAGATCAACAGCGAGACGACGAATCCAGCCAAGGCGATCAAGGACTTCCGCAACGAGCCAGAGATTCGGATCGCCGTCACCGTCGACATGATCGCCACTGGCACCGACATTCCGGCCCTGGAATGCCTGGTCTTCATGCGGGATGTGCGCACCTGGTCCTACTTCGAGCAGATGAAGGGACGCGGTGCTCGGATCATCAAGCCTGAAGACCTACGCCGGGTCACCGAGGACGCCGTGTGCAAGGACCGGTTCGTGATCGTGGACGCGGTGGGTGTGACCGAGCACCCGATGATCGACGCCCGGCCACTCGTGCAAGACAATCTGCGGGACCTGCCCAGTCTGAAGGAGCTTCTCCGCGCTTGTGCGGAAGGGGTCTCACTCAGCGTGGCCCAGGTCTCCACTCTGGCCGGCCGCCTAAGTCGGCTCGGGCAGCGGATCGACGAGCAGCAGCTGGCCCTGATCGAAGGGCGCACGGGCGGCCGCAAGCTGACCGAGCTGGTGACGGATCTGGTGCACGCCACGGATCCGGACCGGCTGGCGAAAGTGCGGGGGCGTGTCAGCGAGGAGGCAGAGGGCGGTGCCGGCGAGCCGGTGGACGGTGCCGCATCCGCACCGGATCAGGCCGATTCTGTTGCCACTGGGGAAGCCGACGTCGATGTCGTGCTGGTACAGGCCCTGCGACCGTTCGTCGAGCGGGAAGCGTTGCGTGAGGCGCTGCTCGACGCGGCTCGCAGTCGCTTGATCAAGATCGATCACCTCAGTCAGGACGGTGGCGTGATCGCCGAGGGTGTGACTGACGTCATGCGGGCCGAGCGGACGGTGAAGGACTGGCGTCGGTTCATGGCGGACCGCCAGGACAAGTTCGCCGCGCTGAGCATCGCCTTCGAGAAACGGTGCTCGCTGCGCGAGGTTCAGGCACAGATCGACGAACTTCTCGGCCTGGTCAGCGCGCCGCAGCAGCGGTGGACCGGGCAGCAGCTGTGGAAGGCGTACGTCGACCTCGGCATCGCGCGTACGAAACGGCGGCGGAACGCCGGGCTGCCCGAGCTGATCTCAGTACTCCGGTGCGAGCTGAAGCTCGACGGGGGCGAGTTCCGGCCGTACCGGGATACCGTGGGGCTTCGCTTCCGAGAGTGGCTCGCGCGTCAGGAGACAGCGGGCGTGACGTTCACGGAGGAGCAGCGGCGCTGGCTGAAACACGTTGCGAATGTAGTCGCCACCTCGGCGGCAGTCTCCGTGGACGCACTGGACCAGCACGCGGTGTGTCGGGCCGAGGGCGGCTGGAGCAGGTTCAGAACGGTGTTCGCGGGAGGAACGCGGAATCCGGGTGAACTGATCGACGAACTGGATCGGGAACTGGGTGCGTGAGTAGTGGAGAGTGACGCGGAAGGCACCGGGGCGCCGGAAAGAGCAGCCATCGAGCTTCCGGCCAGCTGGAGCTGGGCCGAACTCGACGACCTTCGATCCGCTGACGAGCGCCCCGTCACGGACGGCCCATTCGGCTCGAATCTTGCGACACGGCACTACACCCACTCAGGGCCGCGCGTTCTTCGCCTTCAGAACATCGGCGATGGAGAGTTTCGTGATGTCCGGACACACATCCCGGAGAGCCACTTTGAGCGTCTGGCCGTGCATGAGGCGCGAGAAGGTGACCTCGTCATTGCGTCGCTCGGCGACGACCTGCCGCGAGCCTGCATTGTCCCGGAGCACGTGGGGCCAGCCATCGTCAAAGCCGACTGCATCCGGTTCCGGGCACATCCCGAGGTATCCACCGAGTGGTTGCTTCGGGCGCTGATCGCACCGGCGACCAAGCAGCATGCGGCTGCCAGTCTGCGAGGAATCGGACGGGCCCGTCTGGGGTTGAACGGAATCCGGTCGCTGCCCGTCCCTGTCCCGCCAGCAGCTGAGCAGCGACGGATCGCCGATGCCCTAGACACGCGGCTCGCCCGGCTCGCCCGCATTGAGGAACGCCTCGTCACCGCACAACAGCACCTGGCCCGGCTGGGAGACATGGTCATGGTCGCCGCCGCGACCGGCATCCTGGCCAGCGATTCCGACCCCCAGCACGTAACGCTCGACAACTCACCAGGCGTAACCGACGGCGAGCTGCCCCCACTCGCGACAGGATGGCGATGGGCCCGCCTCCAGGACATCGCCGACGTGGTCGGCGGTGTAACCAAGGATTCCAAGAGCCAGGACGACTCCGGTCTCCCCGAAGTGCCATACCTACGCGTCGCCAATGCCCAGCGAGCACGGCTGGACCTCTCGCAGGTGACGAAGATCCGGGTCGCCCCAAAAGCGCTGAAGAAACTCCGCCTCCGTGCCGGCGACCTCCTGATGGCCGAAGGCGGTGATCGGGACAAGCTCGGTCGCGGCTGGATCTGGGAGGACCAGATCAAGGAATGCATCCACCAGAACCACCTCTTCCGGGCCCGGGTCCAGGAACATGCGACACAGCCCAAGCTCCTCGGCTGGTACGTAAACTCAGCTGCGCGCTCCTGGTTCGAGGCAAACGGCAAGCAGAGCGTGAACCTGGCCTCCATCAGCATCTCCAAGGTCAAGATGCTCCCGGTCCCCGTGCCATCGGCAGACCGGGACGACCAGAAGGCATTCGTCGCTCTCGGGGAGCGGGTGTTCTCTCGCTTCCACCGCCTCACCGACGCCTGTGAGCAAGGGCTCGCCCACGTCACCGCCCTCCGCCGAATCCTCCTCTCCGAAGCATTCGCCGGTCGGCTCGTCCCCCAGGACCCTCACGATGAGCCCGCCGAGGACCTCCTCAAGCGGATCCGGGCTGAGCGCGAGGCCGCCGAGGCCGAGCGGAAGGAAGCCCGGCGGGCCGCTGCCCAGGCCCGGCGGAAGGAAAAGCAGGCAGCGGCCGGGCCACCCACGGCAACGCCGCCACCGGCATCCCACACCCCCCTCCCCGAGGGCGAACAGACCACCCTCCCCCTGGAGTTCACCGAGTGAAGCCGGAAGCCCGACGTCTTGTCGACCGTCTCTGGAACTACTGCAATGTGCTGCGCGACGACGGCGTGTCGAGCCTCGAGTACCTGGAGCAACTCAGCTTCCTGGTGTTCCTCAAAATGGCTGCCGAGAAGGAGATCGCCGACAAGGATCTCTGCGACGAGCAGCGCCGACCGGTGCTTCCCGACGCCGAGGAGTGGCAGGGCCGCGGCTGGCCTGAACTGCTCGAACTCTCCGGTGAGCAGCTGGAGGAGACCTACACCCAGCTCTTGGCCGACCTCGGCAAGGAGGACGAGGGCCGCAAGAGCACGCTCGGTCTGATCTTCTACCGCGCCCGGAACCGCATCCAGAACGCGGCCAATCTCCGCCGTCTCATCGTCGACCTGATCGAGAAGGAGGACTGGCTCCAGTCCAGCAAGGACATCAAGGGCGATGCCTACGAGGCATTGATCGCCCGCAGTGCGGAAGACACGAAGGCCGGCGCCGGTCAGTACTTCACCCCACGGGTGCTCATCGAGTCGATCGTGCGGTGTATGCGACCCACGCCGGAGGACACCATCACCGACCCCGCCTGTGGCACCGGCGGCTTCCTGCTCGCCGCGCACAGCCACATCGTGGACACCTACGGCGAGGAGATGTCCGTCGAGGAGTCCGCCCGGTTCGACGAAGGTGCGATCTGGGGCACCGAACTGGTGCCGGCAACCGCACGCCTCGCCGCGATGAACCTGCTCCTCCACGGCATCGGCAGGCCCGACGGCAAACCCCTGATCCACGTAGAGGACGCTCTGGCGAAGCCGCCGGCCGAGAAAGCCTCCCTCGTCCTGGCCAACCCGCCCTTCGGTAAGAAGTCCTCCATCGTGATCACCCATGTCGACGGCACACTCAGCCGCGAGGACATGTCATACCACCGCAAGGACTTCTGGGAGACCACGACCAACAAGCAGTTCAACTTCGTCCAGCACATCGCGAGCCTGCTCGCCGACAGCGGCAGAGCTGCGGTGGTCCTGCCCGACAACGTCCTCTTCGAGGGCGGGCGGGGCACAACCATCCGTCGTGAGCTCCTCAAGCGGTTCAATCTGCACACGATGCTGCGGCTGCCTGCCGGCATCTTCTACGCGGGCGGCGTCAAGGCCAATGTCCTCTTCTTCGACTCGGCGTCGCCACGCCGCAGCGAGGACGAGCCCCCGCACACACAGCAGCTGTGGGTGTACGACCTGCGTACCGGCAACCGTTTCACGCTGAAGCAGAACCCGCTGCTCCCCGGGCATCTGGAGCAGTTCGAGAAGCAAGTGTTCGGGGTCGGCGAGTGCGAGGTGATCGCCGAGGCGGTCGCCCGGCGAAAGCCCGGGGGACGGCTCCAGGTCTTCGACGGCGCGAAGCTCGCCGCCTCGAAGGAGGTCAACCTCGACATCGGCCTGATCGAGCCGGACGATAAGGATGCCGCAGAGGCCAAGTCCCTGTCCGAACTGACCCTCGCTCTTTCTGCTGATCTTCGCGATGCACTTCTCCAACTCGAAGAACTGGCAGCGGACTTGGATGTGAAACTGCCGCCGCTGCTCCGAGAAGAGGCATAAGCCAGGCCACACAGGGCCGTGTTCTGCTCCAGCATGGAGAACACGGCCCTGTCATCTCGTCATGGCATGCCCCTGTTGTGACAGCGAACTCAGATCACCATCACACTTCGCTATCCCCGTGCCCTCCGGGGTTCACCGTTCGGTCCACAGCTTGTGCGCACGCGTCCCCGAACGCGGCGCCGACCGATCCCTCGTCCGTGCCACGAACGAGGACCTCGACCTCCCGGCCCGGGCGGCGCCTGGTGTGCCAGCGCACCGGAAGGTCGGTGTAGGCGTCGGCCTCGAACTCCCAGGCTGGTGCGGACCACTGCGCGGGTTGGCCGGTGTACAGGCGGTGACCGCCGACCACGAACAGCGCATGGGCGTGATAGACCACGCGGCGATCCGGTATCCGATCGCCTATGGCCGTCGCGCCGCCCGGGCCATGGTGCTCCCACTTCTCCCGGTCCCACTCCTCCACCTCTGCGGAGAGCTCGGGGTGATCAGCACCCCACTGAGCAGTGACAGCTTCCGCGTGCGCCCGGTAGGAGAAGGGCATCAAGCGCTCCCCGAGGCGAGCGACGTACACCGTCGGTCTGGCCGGGCTGGAGCCCCTGCTGGCGCCGACCGCAAGCCTCTCGGGGACTGGCGTAGACATGGCCGGGGCCGTTCCCCAGAGCAGGGCTCCGATCTTGGCGGCTGTCTGCTGCAGGACGGGGCCGGTCATGTGCTGGTAGCGGCGACGCATCCGAGCGGACTTGCCGGGCTCCCAGCCCATGATGCTGTCGACGACAGTGTCGGAGATCCCGAGGATCAGCAGGACAGTGGCCGCGGTGTGGCGGGCGTCGTGGAGGCGTCCGTCGCGCACCCCCGCAGCCTTCAGCAGGTCCTTCCACCGGTGGAAGTCGGTGTTCGGGTTCAAAGGTTCGCCGACCGGTGAGGTGAAGACGTACCCCTTCTCCGTCCAGAGGTCTCGAGCTAGAGCACGCTCCCGGCCCTGTTCCTCCTTGTGCCGGCGGAGTAGATCCATCAGCTCGTCCGGGGCACCGATAGGTCGCTGCCCAGCCCGTGACTTCACGTTCTTGGTCTCGCGCCGAACGTTGATCTTCTGCGGGCAGAAGCCGGGCTTGCGCCCGCAGCGGTCCCCACATCCGTGTTGGTAGCGGGGCCGCAAACGACCTCGTCGAACACGGATCACGCCGAGTTCGAAGTCCACGTCAATCCACTGCATGCCGAGGACCTCGCCCTGGCGAAGTCCGAGCGCCAAGGCAATGACCCAGCGGGCCGCATTGCGGTGCTTCCCCGCCTCTGCCAGGAGGCGCTGGACTTCCTCGACCGAGTACGGCTCGACTTCGTCCTCTTCGAGGCGCGGGGACTTCGCAATCGCGGCTGGGTTACGGGCGAGGTGGCCACGGCGAACGGCCTCGTTGAGGGCGGTGCGGATGGTGCGGTGGGTTTGGTGCGCGGTGCCGGCAGCACTGCCGGTCTCCTGCATCTTCTTGTAGAAGCGCTCCAGGTGCTCTGGCTCCAGCTTCTCCAGGCGGTGGGCACCGAGGCCGGGGATGAGGTGGTGATTCACCGCGACGCGGTAGCCGTCGATGGTGTTCTCGGAGACGTTCGGCGCGGCAATGTTCTCGACCCAGTGGGTGAGCCAGGTCTCTAGGGTCCAGCTTTGACCAGCCTTGCGGACTGCACCCTTGTCGCGTTGCCGCTCCAGCTCCCGTACGGCTTTGGTGACCTCGGCACGGGTCTTGCGGCTGATGTGACGGCGGTCAGGCTTGCCGTCGTCCTTCACTCCGACGGTGACGCGGCCGTGCCATCGGCCGTCCTTGCCGAGATAGATGCTGGAGGCGCCGTTGGGCTGACGGCTCTTCGCCGTCGCGCCCCGCGTCATGCTGCGGTCCCGAAGTCGCTGGTCGTGAGGCGCCGGGTCAGGAAGTCGTTCACCGCCTCCGCTGGGATGCGGCGCAAGCTGCCGATCTTGACCGAGGCGATCTCCCCGGAGGTGACGTACTCGTACAGCTTCGTACGGCCGATGCCGATGCGGCGCGCGGCCTCGGCAACGGTGAGGGCGACGAGGGTGGTGTCACCTTCGGCGGGACGGCGTTCGGACAGCAGGTTCCGCAGGGCGCCCTCGGGGACGTCCAGGAGGTCGGCTATCTGGGCAAGCGGCAGTTCGCTTCGGTGCAAGGGAGGGTCCTCTCCTGGCAGACCATGGGACGGCGAATCCCTATTGGCCGGCGAGTCGTTCAGGGATGGGCGTGAAGAGAAGGAGCCGGAGACGGCAAGCCCCCGCTGTTCGTAGCAGCGAGGAGCCGAGTCAGCTCTGTTCGGGCGGCGCGTCCATGCGCTCGCCGAGGTAGCTGCGGAGTTGTGACGGGGCGCCGCGGTGGTGATGGAACTCGCCGTTCGAGGCGATGGTCAGCTCGTGGGTCAGCAGAGCCTTGACCATGTCTTCCTGATTGGGGTTGGCGTCCGTGTACGCCGCGAGTTCGTCCTGGATCCGGCGCATGTCCTTGCCCAGGGCCCGCCATTCCTTCCATCTCGCGACGTAGTCGCCGACGAGACGACGGACCAGCGGGTTGGCGAGCTGGCCGGGGGGGCTGGTCAGCTCGTCGAAGGTCAGGTCGAAGACCTTGCAGAAGCCGAGCGCCTCATCGAGGTTGACCCGGCGGCGGGGCTTCCCGCTCTCGATGCGCCAGATCGCGGACTGGTTGACCGGGTGGCCAGCGTCTGCCATTCGCTCGGCCAGTGTGACCGTGCTCCATCCGCGCGCCTCGCGTTCGAGCTTGATGCGCTCCGCGACGTGATCTTCGGCCAGCGGCCGTTCCGGCCCCGCGCGGGAGGCGCCTTCGTCACTGCTCATCACTGCACCTCCTTGCCGGGGCCCGACGGACAGCCGGGGCGATGGTGAAAACTAAACACCATTCCGGAGCCGAATGCAACCGTTGCGCTTCCGAAAACGTCAGGTACTGTAGACGTCCACCCTCGAACGGGGGTGAACGCAAAAAGCCCCCGACGCTACGAACGTCGGGGGCCAAGCACGAACTCTCGTAACCGCCCATCCCTGAACGATTGACCCGCGTGGCCTGGGATTCGCCGTCCCGTACGGTCCGCAAGTTGAGGAGCTCAATGTCCAGTATGGACGAACCCCGGCCGAACGCGCCACACCTCGCGGGAACCGGCCGCCAGCCCACGGCGGGCGACCTCACCGCGGTTCCGCCGCACGACGTCGACGCCGAAGCCGCCGTGCTGGGGGCCTGCATGCATCAGGCGGCGGTGATCGACGAAGTACGCCAACTGCTCGACGCAGCCGACTTCTACCGCCCCGCGCACGAGACGGTCTGGCGCGCCATACTCGCTCTGCACGGCGAGGACAAGCCGACCGACCCCATCGTCCTGTCGCACCAGCTGCGTGCGCAGGACGACCTGGAGCGGGTCGGCGGTGTGGTGTACGTCCACCAGCTCGCCGACGCCGTGCCCTCCGTCAGCAGCGCTGTCTACTACGCGGGCATCGTGCGCAGGATGGCCGACCTGCGCCGCTTGCGCGCCTCCGGCATCCGGACCGCCCAACGCACATTGGAGCCGGGCGCCGACCCGGACGCCATCCGCAGCGAGGTGGAGTCGGGGGTTCGGATCGAGCGCGAGCGTGCACTCGCCTCCGGCCAGGGGCGACTTTCCCGGTTCATCACTGACGGATGGCGCTTCGTCACCGAGACCGGGGCCGATACAGAGCCTCTCTGGGGTACGCGGGAACAGACGGCCTGGTCGTCCGGAGAGAGCCTGATGATCGTCGGCGCACCGGGAGTCGGGAAGACCACGCTGGCCCACCAGGTGATCCTCGCTCGTCTGGGCCTGGCGGGCAGCGTCCTGGACATGCCAGTCGCACCGAGCCGGCGGGTGCTGTACCTGGCACTGGACCGGTACAAGCAGATCGCCCGTGCCATGGCCCGCAGCGTCGGATCCGAGCACGAGCAGCGCCTGCGCGACGGTCTCGCTGTCTGGCAGGGCCCTCTGCCCGCCACTCTGGACAAGGAGCCCGACCTCTTGGCGGACCTCGCCGCCGCTCATCAGGCTGACACGATCGTGATCGACAGCCTCAAGGACGCGGTGAGCACGCTGGTAGACGACGCCCTTGGCGTCGCCTACAACAACGCCCGCCAGCGAGCCATGCGCAACGGCGTCGAGATCATGGAGCTCCACCACCAGCGCAAGGCCACCGAGGGGACCCCACGCACCCAGAAGCCCACCCTGGACCGCGTCTACGGCTCCACCTGGATCACCTCCGGCGCGGGCAGCGTCCTCTTCATCGCCGGGGAAGCGGGCGACCTCGCCGTCACCCTTCATCACCTCAAAACCCCCACCGGCGAGATCGGCCCCCTCCAGGTCGTCCACGACCACGAACGCGGCACCTCGACGCTCGACCCCGCTCTCGACCCGGTCGCCATCCTGCGACAGCGCCCCGACGGCCTGACCGTGCGCGAACTCGCCATGATCCAAAGCGGCCAGAACAACCCCGAGCGCTCGGCCACCGAGAAAGCCAGGCGCACCCTGGACCGACTCGTCAGGGCCGGACTCGCAGGCAAGGCCGAAGGCACCGCAGGCGGCACCGGAGGCGGCCAGCAAGCCCGCTACCGCGCCTCAGTCCGCCATATCGGCGCCGTCTCCTGACCTGATCGCCGGACGCCGGGACCGTACACGAGGGCGTACACGCACCCCTCCCCCGCGCACCGGCGCACGCCTCACCGCAGGCGTACACGCCAAGAACGAAACCCCAGGTCAGACGATCACGCGATCGTTCACGCCGTACACGCACACCAGCGTTCACGCGTGAGCCCCCCTTTAGAAGGGGGCTCACGTGTACGCCCCCTGCGTGAACGCCGTGATCGCCTCCGCAGAACCACCCCGGAGAACCCCGCATGACCACACCCGCTACACCCCACGACACCCCCCGGCACACTCACGCGATGCCCCGCGCCCAGGACAAGAGGCGGCAAGCAACGCCCCAGCACGGTGCCGAGCGATACGCCCTCGCCGCGGCCGGAACCGTCATCATCGCCCTCACCGCCGGCGGCTTCTGGCTCTCCTACGCCCACCTTGCCCAGGTCGCCGGACAGCATGGGCTGGGAAGCTCCCCTGTCCGGCAATGGGCCTGGCCCGCGACCCTGGACGCCTTCATCGTCGCGGGCGAACTGCTGATGCTCCGCGCTGGCCTTCGCCGGGTGACCGACTGGTGGGCGGTCGGTCTGACCGCCATCGGGTCGGCCGGATCCATTGCGCTCAACGTGGCCGGGGTGAGCGGCACGGGCAACGAGAGCGTCGCACCCCTACTCGACTACGTGGTCGCGGCGGTTCCCCCGACCGCAGCCCTGCTGGCTTTCGGAGTGCTGATGCGGCAGATTCACCAACTGGTCGACCGAGCTTCCGACCGGCCCGCCACCGGTTCCGGCGAGACGCCGGAACCGCCTGCCGTACCGCCCGCGCCCACCGGACAATCACAAGCCACCGCATCCGGCCCCCGGAACGCGCTGCCCGGAATCTCGAAGAGCCTTCCGCGAGGCGGCCGACCGGTCAGCGCAACGGTCGAAGAACTGGTCGAGATCGGGCGGATCGCCGCAGCCGAGAAGCGCAAGCTCACACGGGGCATCGTCCAACAGGCCATACGGGACAAAGGACACACGGTCGGCGGCCAGAGGCTGACCGAAGTCATGGAAATCCTCCGGTCGGAACCCGGCGCCGATCGGAACGTCAGCTGATCGCCCGCCATCCGGTGGCCGGAACTCCTCCGGCCACCGGTCAGAGCGTGCCCCGCCCCTCCGCCTGATCGCTCGTTACCGCCTACGGCCGTAGCCGTGCCCCCGCATGCCGCCATCCCTCCCGCGCTACTCCGGAGCAATATCCGTGACCCACGACCCGCACCACCCCGACTCCGAAATCGGATCGCCGCTGACACTGACGAAGTCGCCTACGCTGACAGAACGTCTACGGCGGGCGTTCGGACGGACGGCTCCTGGCGGAGCCAGTAGTACCCCGAGTCCGACTCGTGGCCGGTCTTCGGGGGTCTCCGCCCCAGGGGTGGCGGAGACAGCCCAGCGCCAGGGGGCGCCGGACCAGGTGCCCGTGGCCGAGGACGGCCCCGACCCGGACAAGCTTCACGCCACCCAGCAAGCGATCCTCCGCCCGACGCGCACTGACGCCCCAACCGTCAGCGAACCCGCCGCGCAGAGCGTCCAGCCAACGATCCGCCGGTTCACCGGCGATAAGCGCACCAAGCGCGTCGGGCCCTTGCGCTTCACCGACGACGAGCGCATCAGCCTGCGTGAGGGCGCAGCCGAGCACGGCTACAAGGGCGAATCGGGCTTCGCCGCCGACATAGTCCTCGCCTTCCTCGGCGGCCGCTTCACCGCGAACCTCCCCCTGTCCGAGGATCGACGACGCACCCACATGTTCCGTGCCCAGGTCCTGCGCGCCCTCAACCGCACCGGCGTCAACGTCAACCAGATCGCCCGCGCCCTCAACAGCGACTACACCCCGCCCGACATCCGTCAGCACCTCGACGAACTCCACCGCCTGCTCACCCTGATCGCCGGGGCTCTGCGCGAGCCCACCGACGCGACGGAGGTCTGATCCGCGTGATCGCCGCTATCAAGCCCGCCGGCTCCAACACCCGCGGTCTGCTCGCCTACCTCTACGGCCCCGGCCGGCACGACGAACACCTCGACCCGCACCTCGTCGGCGGATTCTCCATGCTCGGCATGCCCGACCCCGGCCGCGACGAAAACGCCACTCTCACCCAGCTCGCCCGCCACCTCGACGAGCCCGTTCAACTTCGGAACAGCGAGTTCGGCAAGCCTGTCACCGACCATGTCTGGCACTGCCCCGTCCGCGCCGCACCCGAAGACCGCTACCTCTCCGACACCGAGTGGGCCGAGATCGCCCAGCGCATCGTCCACGCAGCCGGCATCGCCCCCGCAGGCGACGATCTGGCCTGCCGCTGGATCGCCGTACGCCACGCCGACGACCACATCCACATCCTGGCCACCACCGTCCGCGAGGACGGCCGCCGCCCCAAGCTCCACGGCAGCGGCATCCGCGTCGGCAACGAGTGCCGGGAGATCGAGAAGGAATACGGACTGCGACCCCTGACGAAGGGCGACCGCACCGCCACCCGGCGCCCCACCCAGGCCGAGATGCACAAAGCTGAGCGCCTCGGCTGGGAGCAGACCAGCCGCGAATGGCTCCAGGACCAGATCCGCGCCGCCATCCCCCACACCACCAGCGCCGAACAACTCCTTGCCTACCTCGAAGCCGACGACATCCTGGTCAAACCCCGCCGCGGCCCATCCGGAGACCTCCTCGGCTACGCAGTCGGCCGGCCCGGCGACTTGAACAAGGACGGCGAGCAGATCTACCACCCCGGCGGGAAGATCGCCCCCGACCTCTCCCTGCCCAAACTGAAAGCCCGTCTAGAGACCAGCGCCCCCGAAGAACACCCCACCGCCCGCCGCAACCAGTCCACCACTCCCTGGCATCAAGCCACTGACGCCCTCGACACCCTCCACGCAGAGATCACCGGCACGAACGCCGATGACGGCGGGGACGCACGAGCACAGGCGCACATCACCGCCCTGGGCGAACTCCTCGAAGCCACCGCTCAGAAGGCCCCCGTCAACCTCCGCCCCCACCTGCAAGCGGCCAGCCGGGCATTCGCCCGTGCCCAGCGCTCCCAAGTACGGGCCGAAGACCGGGCCGCCCATGCCCTGCGGACCGCCGCCCGCGACATCGCACACACCGCTACCGGCCCCGACAGCAGCGCGCTCGCAGCCTTGGTCGCTGCACTCGTCTGGGCAGCCATACTCGCCGGACGCTGGCACGAGGCCAAGGGTCATGCACACCAGGCCGACGCCGCCCGCCAAGCCGTCCAGCACCTCCATCCAGCAGCCGACGACGCACTCGCTCCGACGCTCACCGAACTCGAAACCCGCCGCACCACGGAGGAGACCCGCCGCACCCTGGCCAGCGACGTACGCGCCGCCGTTCCTGAACACGCCGAGCGGATCCTCGCCGACCCCGGCTGGCCCGCCCTCGCCACCGTCCTCGCCGACGCTGAAGCCGGCGGCCACGAACCCCACCAGCTCCTCAAGAAAGCCGCCGCCCGCCGAGAGCTCGACACCGCCCACAGCCCCGCCCGCGTCCTGCTCACCCGCATCCAGCACACCAGCCGCAACCCCGCACCCAACCGCCGCGCGGAAGCAGCCCGCCTGCGAAGCACCACCGCAGCAGCCTTCAGCGCGCCGTACGCCGATACCCAGCCGCCCACGGCACCCTCAGCCCCCACGAACAGGCTAAGCCGCCCACGCCGCTGACCCCAGCAAGGAGAGCTCGCTCCCAGAGCCCGCCAGCAGCACGAGCCCGCCCCACCACACTCCTGTCCGATCCATCAGGAGTCCTGCAGCCCTGGACCGCAATCCGCCGGATCGACTTCAAGTACCGCCTTGGCCCCGCTTGCCACGCTCCAGTGGCGCGTCTCACCAGGAGCTTCTTCTCCCCGCCCGGAAAACGATTCCTTAGAGAAGATTCCCTTCTTGGAAAAAATGAGAGAGATCATCGAAATTTGATCTTGGCCTGTATTCAACATCGATGACGATCACACCTGTTGAGCGAGGAACTAGTTCTCGCCATTCGGATCTTGGCGAAATTTCCCCCGTGGGTAATGGCTTGCAAGGCGCTCTTGTTGGCCCGAAAGGCCGGTTCTACGATCGCCCACTCGTGTCACCGAAAGCTACCGGGCATTTCATCTGCCGCTGGGGTGGCTTGAACTAAGTGGGGGTCGCTGGTGAGTTGGGGAAGTGCTGAGGCAAATGAGATTTCTGAGGCTGATGAGGCTCGACGCCAAGAGGAATACCGGAGCAGTGTCAAGAGATTCGATGAGATCGAAGATGACCTGCGGACATCACGAACCTTTCAAAGGATATATGTTCTCTGCCTGCTGGGCGGCATAATCCTTACGTTCCTCCTCGGCTACACGGTTATCGTGGGTCTCTGGAAGTCGCAGCCTGTCTTTACTAGATGGGCAGGGCTCATCATCGTCAACTGCCTCTGGGTGGCGATGGGGTGGGCGTTATGGAGGAACCGAAAGAAGGTTGTTGCTCGAACTGGCGCGCTGCGCAACGCACTTCAGGATCGGCAAACTGCCGCTGCCAAGCTACCTCTTGACTCCCCTTCCGGACTTCGCATCTACCGCGAAGCGTCGCTTGACCTGATTGATCAGTACCGAACTTCAGCGAACAAAAATCGCCGGATTCACAACGTCTTTCAGGGCATCATCATCACTGGGTCAATTGTCACTTCGACGCTTGCGGCGATGAATGAGGGCAGTAGTCAAGTGCTGCGCCTTTCTGCGGCTTCCCTCAGTGCACTCGTCGGAATTTCGGCAGGCGTCACCGGATACTTCAAGTTTCGCGAACGAGGATACAATCTACAATCCACGGCCGATGATATCGAGAAGCACTATAACGCATCGCAATTCATGCTCGATGAATACGCTGGGCGGGATGGTGAACCGCCTCTTCCTGAAGCTGAACGGCTTCGGATATTTGCGCGTTATGTGGAACGGCTGAAGGAAGAGCAGCGAAAGCGCGAGCTTCAGCTCGAAACATCCAGCTCCGGGAATGAGGAGCGCGCGAGCTGATGTTTGTCCTGTGCAACCCTGCGCACTCCGTCGCAATGAGACGCTTGACGGGGCCTTCTGGAGTCCGGAAATGAGGGCGCGGCAAACCAGGTGGCTCCTCGCTCCGCTCTGGCAATGGAGGGCTCGACGCCTCGTAGACGCTCATGGCCTATCTATGTCTGACTCGACGGCTTGGTGTCTTGTCGCTCTCGCGCGAGACCCAGTGGAATACATGCCGCTCGTTCGGCACGTAGTGCTTCAGCGATCGCTGGGTACATCGATTACTCCAGGGGTGATCCTCGATTCGTGGCGGGACCTTGATTCGTGCGAGAAAACGAGACGCGTTGCTTGGCTCAACCGGTATGGAGCTACACCTCTGTACCGATTGGGCGTGCCCGAAGAAATCATCGAGTTGGCGGGCCTGCACGTAATTGAATGGCAGCTCCCGCCGGGGCGAGACGCGGCTTCCTTGGTTGCTCAGAAACGCCCTCACTTTCCGGGAGATGTCCAGTAGAGCGTTTGTGAGAGGCCGACAGGCACTGGCTATCCTTTTATGCCCTCACGAGGAAGTAGAATTATTTATGTGGCCGTTCCAACGCGAGGTGAGAAGCATTGGTATTTTCTTCCTCCGGCGATGGTCGCTCTTTTACTCGGTGCTCGCAGACTCTCCGATGCTGATTGAATTGGAAAGCGGTCATGGTGCAATCCTCAAGGCCAGAGCCCGCGTCGGAGGCCCCTGCCACAGCCGCAGATCGACAACGCCGGCATCGTCATTAGAAGCCCGTGGCAAGACGCCGCAGCAACAACGGCTGCTGGGCCGGTCACCATGCGTGGTGACCGGCCCAGCAGTCGGCGTACTTCTGATTGCGGATCCTTCGCTGTGAAGAGACGTCACGGGGCTATTTAGTTCTGCCGTCGTCCTCACCCACGACGCAGCACGCTGCCCCGCGCGCGATGCTTACCAACGCGGCGTCCGCCAGGTTGCTCGGCCGTCGCGAACGTTCTCAACGAGGCCGGACACGACGGTGCATCGTGGAGGAGGATGGCCTGCCAGACCTGCTCTTGCAGGGCCCGGATGCACGGGCCACAGGCGTACATGGCGGCCTGGGCGCCGGCCACGCTAACGGGGCCGATCCACAGAACGCGGGTCCAGCCCTGACCGCAGTAGAGCCAGCAGTGCCCATCGGTCCAGGTGTTGCCGTCGGCGGTGTCCGCCGCTGCCGGCAGACCGCCGCGGGCGAACTCGGCGACGCCGGGTACGACCCGCGGCGTCACAGCCAGTTCCATAAACGCGCTCGGTCCTCAAGATCACTCGCTCGGTGCAGCCGCCCCGGCCTGCTCCTGCTTGCCGGCGTCGGCGAAGAGGAGCGTCGGTTCGGCGAGGATGTCCCGGCTGGACTCGCTCTTGTAGATCTCGTCGACGCTGCCGAACCGGGCCTGTGCGTAGTCAAGGTCGAGCAGATCTGCAGCCTGTCGGACGGATGCTTCGTCGGGTCCTTCGATCTCGACGAAGGTGGGGAGGTCCGGCCAGGTGTCGAAGTCGAAGGCGACTTCGCCCAGGCGCCACTCCTCCCGGTAGTTCTCCTGGTAGCGCACCTCACGCAAGCCGACGTTGCGGAGGATCTCGGCCATGGCGTGCAGGTCGGACACCTCGGTCTCGATCTCGGTGGTGCCGTCGATCGTCGTGGAGTCGGTGACCTGCTTCAGCGTGAGCGTGGAACGCGTGCCCTCGTCCCTCAGGCGGATCCAGGCGCCGCCTTCGAGGGCGTCGTTCTCGAAGATTTTCCTGGTGAGGAGGGTGCGCGGAAATGCCTGGACGGCTCCGAGCGCCGTCAGTTTGGCCTGGAGGGCGTCGACGTCGACGGCGAGGAACTTGGCTTCGTACTCGTGCTTCATCGGTCCTTCTTCCCGTAGCTCTAGGAGGGGGTGGCCGCACGGGCGGCGAGGAGGAGGCCCATGCGGTGGTTGTGATCCTGCAACTGTCCGACGTGCGCCTGCTCTGTGAACTCGTTGGTCCGCAGAGTGAGCAGGACGCCCCAGTCCCCGATGAAGTAACGCCGCAGCTTCTCGGGGGATGTGTAGTGCTCCAGCACGTGGTGGCGTTGCGTGAGGGGCATCATGAACTCCGCGCCGAACAGACCGCCGGGCCGGACCAGGCGCTGCATGCGGTCGACGAACTCGCCCAACGGGCGGTGGTGGTTGGCACTGTAGTGCCACGAGCAACTCGTCCAGACGGCATCACAGGGGGCGGTGATGGGTTCGGAGGCGAGGAAGTCCTCCTCCACGACCTGGACACGGTCGTGAAGCCCTTCCTGCTTCAGCCGCTCGATCATGCCCATCGCGTGACCGGTTCTGCCACCCGGAAGTTGGACCTCGCCGCCGTGGAGGGCGAGCGGGTCGCGCTCGATGGCGACGACCCGGTAGCCGGCCGCGGCCAGTGGCACGACGAGTCTGCCGTCGCTCGCGCCGATGACCGTCACCGTGGAGTTAGGCTCCGTACGCTCCTTCAGCGCGGCGAGGAACTGAGGGAAGAAGGTGAGGGTGTGCCGCCACATGCTGGGTGTCTGCACTGGCTTGCTCTCCTTGCGGGTGGGTGCTGCTCAGGACGGCTCGGAGTGCCTCGTCAGGGGTGAGACCGGTGGTGTTCACGCGGTGCATCGGGAACGAGGCGTAGGCGTCGGTGATCTTGTCTGCGGTGATCTCAGCGAGGGCGTCCCAACGCGAGACAGGCTTGTCGCGCCTGGCGAGTCGGCGCTGGCGCTCGTCCTCCGCGCAGACGAGGTAGTAGGTGACGGGACGCGGGATGCCTGGCGGCAGGGACACCGAGAGGTCGGCCCCGAAAGCGCTGTGGTTGGCCAGGCACCGTGCGAAGTAGCTCTCGACGACGACCGGGATACCGGCGGACAGGTACCGCTGGATCTGATCGGTGGCGGTGAACAGGGCCGAGAGGTAGAAGCACATGCGTGCCTCGGCGTTGCCCAGCCGGTCGACCTCCTGCCGCAGTGCCTGGTAGTTGGGTGGCACGGTCGGGACCAGTACTGCGCCACGGGCGGCCGCGAGCAGGGGGGCGAGCGTCGACTTGCCGGTGCCACGTAGCCCTTCGACGCTCTCGAAGGACGCCGGGTCAGACACGTCCGTACACCACGTCCGGCACCGCGAGGGTGAGTTCGTCGGTGGCGGAGGGCCGGTGGTCGATGTGGTCGGCGAGCTTGTCGTACCAGAAGGCGTGCGAGTCCTTGCCGACGGCCTTGCAGGACATGGTGAGCGCGCCGCGCGGGTCGGCCTCGATCCGCTCGATCTCCACGGGACCCCCGGCGGGGAGGCAGGCGTCCGGCGCACCGAGCTCGGACAGGTCCTCGTCGAGGATCACCTCGATGCCCAGCTCGGCCGAGGCCAGGCGCTCCCGCAGACGGGTGTAGGCCGTGGCGTCGCTGACGAGGAGCTCGGGGTGGTCCGCTGCGTTGCCGACCGGCCGGAGGCAGTGGAGTTTCAGCTGCTCCACCCCGTAGTGCTGCAATGTGCGGGCGAGCGGCAGAACCTCGTCGATGTTGCGTGAGGTGACCGTCATGGTCGCGCCGGCGCGGACGCCGAGCTGCTGGGCGATTTCGAGTGCGCTCAGGGCACTGCGGTAACTTCCGAACTTCCGGATCTTGTCGTTGGTCGTACCGATGCCCTCCAGCGACACCCGGAGCAGGTCCAGGTCGGGGGCGATCTCGGTCAACCGGCGCTCGATGCGGTAGCCGTTGGTGCAGATCTCGACCTGCATGCCCAGGTCCCGCTTGGCGTACCGGACGACCTGGGCGAGGTCCCGATAGACGAACGGCTCGCCGCCCAGCAGGGTGACGGCCTCGGTGCCGTACTCGTCGCGCATCAGCGTAAGGAGGTTGACCGCCTCGTCCGTGGTGAAGGCGTCGGCGTGCTGAAGCCGTTTGCCGTGGAAGCAGTGCAGGCATTCGAAGTTGCAGCGGTAGAGCAGCTGCAGGTACAGCATCCGGATCCTGCGGATCCCGGTGACTTCGCTGATCACGAGGGTCTCCTTCGAGGCGCTTGCCTGGTGGGAGACCTGATATTGGCGGGACAGGTACGGACCTCGTCACCGCGTATCGGGACGCTGTAAGGACGTCCTGGGACGTTTTCAGCGTGCGGAGAGCCCCTCCAGGATCCCGAGTACACGGCCGGTGTCCGTGAGATCGGGCAGGACCGTATGGGCACCGGCGTCTGCCAGCTCCTGGGCGCTGTGGACGCCGGAGGCGACCGCGATGATCTCGGAGCCCGTGGAGAGTGCGGCTTCCACGTCCCTTGGGGTGTCTCCGACGAGCACGACGGGCACGCCATCCTGGGCGCCCCGCAGTCGCTGGGCCCGCTCCCGGGCGACAGCGACCAGTTCGGGGCGCTGGAGGGCATCGGCCCCGTAGGCACCGACCGGCAGGTCGAGGAGTGGATCAAGGCCGAAGGCCGCGACCTTCACGCGGGCGTTGTCCGCGATATTGCCGGTGAGCACCGACGACACCCAACTGCTGCGTACAGAGACCTCCTTCAGGACTTCCCGTACGCCGGGCAAGGCTGTTCCCCGACGGCTGAGGTCCTGGAGACGCGCCTCCCCTGCGTCGGACAGCGCCCCCTCGACCGCTGCCCAGTCCGGCTCGGCCAAGCCGTTCCGCTCGAACATGTCGCGCATGATCAGCCGGTCCGTACGCCCTTCCGTCCGCGCCGGCCCTGCGGGCGCCCTTCCCGCCAGAGCCGTGAAGGCGGCGGCGTAGATCTCCTTGCTGACCCCGGCGTTCTCGATGAGGGTGTGGTCGATGTCCCACAGGACGATGAGCTCCATGCATCCAGCGTAAATACAGCAGCCATGACCCCCTCCTTCCGTGGAACGTCCCGAAACGTCCTTGCCGCTCCTGACCGGTCTCGGCTTGTATGGCGTCTGTGAACGAGCGATTGCACTCCGTGCTCGCCCAGCGCGGCATCCCACCCGAATCACTCGCCGAAGTCTGCGAGGTGGACCCCAAGACCGTTGGCCGGTGGCTCGGCGGACGCGTTCCCCATCCTCGCCACCGCTTCCGCGTGGCCAAGCACTTACGGGTGGAGGAACTGTTCCTCTGGCCCGCACCGGCGCCGAGCACGCAGCAGCAGCTCACTGGTTCAGGACAGGAGCTGATCGGGACCTACCAGAACCGGGCGAGCGTCCCGCGCGACACGTGGCTGTCGCTGCTCAACGGCGCCCAGGAACAGATCAGCGTCCTCGTTTTCTCCGGCACCTTCTACGCCCAGTCCAACCCCCACGTCGCCAAGATGCTCGCCGAGCGCGCGTCGAGCGGGGTGCGAGTGCGGCTCTGCTTCGGCGACTCGAAGGGCCAGGCGGCAGCAATCCGGGGCCACGAAGAGGGAATCGGCGACACACTCGCCGCCAAGATCCGTGCCTCCCTGACCTACTACCGGCCCTTGTTGTCCGAGGCCGGATGCGAGGTGAGGCTGCACGACACCACGCTCTACACCTCCATGTTCCGGTACGACGATGACCTTCTGATCAACCCGCACGTCTGGGGCCAGCCGGCCAGCGCCAACCCCCTCCTCCATCTCCGCAGAGCAGACACGGCGGGCTGGTTCGACAACTACGCTCAGAGTTTCGATGCTGTCTGGGCCACCGCACGGCCCTGGACACCAGACCAGGAGGAGCCCTCGCCACATGGGCAGGACTGAGTACTACAACGACCCCAAGGCCCCCAAGGCGAACACGCTCATCCCCGCCAATAACCTGCTCGTCGTCGACGACGACGGCGCCATACTGCTCCAACGCCGCCGGGACACCGGCCAGTGGGCCCTGCCCGGAGGAGCCCAGGACATCGGCGAGACGGCGGCCCAGTGCGCCGTGCGGGAATGCCTGGAAGAGACCGGAATCATCGCCGAGGTCACGGGGTTCCTGGGGGTCTACACGAACCCGAACCACATCGTGGCCTACAGCGACGGTGAGATTCGCCAGCAGTACGAGAACACCTACATCGGCCGCCCGGTGGGCGGCGAGCCCACGATCAACGACGAGGCCGACGGGGTCCGTTACGTCCTGCCGAGCGACCTGGACCAGTACGACATCCACCCCAGCATGCGCCAACAGATCGGCGACTACCTCGCCGGCACCTATCCCTACCTGGGCTGAGCCGCCAAAGCCGCCTCCACCCGACTCACGGCCGCGAGGATGTCCGGCGATGCGCGACGGATGAACCGCCCCACCAGGCTGTCTGCACCGTAACGATCCATGATCTCCTCCAGCCGATCCTCCGCAGACGTGCCCAGCCCGTCAGGCGTCGTCGTCATGTCGCAATACACCAAGGCATCCACGAGCCGGTGGTCGTCGAGCAGCGGAAATTCGGCTTCCAAATCGCCGCGCAGCCCGCGCTCCTCGGCCTCCAGTAACGCCAACGAGTGGTTCGCCACCAACCGCACCAGCCGCTCATCCGCAGCATGGTCGTCACGAAGAAACCGGGCACCATCCAGCGGATGAAAACCTGTCGCTGCCAGCCGCGGTGCGTAGCCCACGTCGTGAAGTACGGCGGCAGAAGCCAACAGGTCCGCGTCATCACCTAGGAGTTCAGTCAGGTCGACCGCGCGCCGCGCGACCCCTTGCGAGTGCATCCATCGACGAGGAAGGGACTCACGCAGCTCCGCCTCGGCCACCGAACATGCCCACTTCGCCATCGATCCGTTCATGCTCATTGGGTGCCCCAGCAGAACCCTTCCCAGTCTCAACTCAAGCGATCAGAGCGTGCCTCGGCAACGGCGGCCAGGAGAATCCGACAACACCAGCACACATCGGCGCCCGCTGTAGCAGGATCAGGATGTGACTGAGCCCACCGCTAGAGACTCCTCTGCCTCAGAACCTGCCCGGCCACAGTCGGCACGGGGCATCTTCGACGGGTTCGAGAGCTATCGATCGCCTTCCGACACTGACCTGGCGGAGGTGATGAAACATGGCCTCGTGGCCGCCGACGCCAACGTCCTGCTTGACCTCTATCGGTACACAGAACAGGGACGCAATCTTCTGCTGTCGGTGCTGGGCAAGCTCGGCGGGCAACTCTGGATTCCCCATCAGGCGCTGGTGGAGTTCTGGCGCCATCGCCTGGAGACCGTGAGCGCACCCAAGTCATCCGCCTCAACTGCGATCAAAGAGCTCGGAGACCTCAAGGGTCGCGCGACCGGCGTTCTGCGCAACTGGGCTGGGCGCTTCGCCCTCCCGGACGATGAGTTGGCCAAGATCTTCGACGACCTGAACGCTGGCTTCGACGCGGCGACCCAGGCAGTGAATGCCCTGGTCACAAAGCATGCCGGTCCTGCCGACCGGGACACCGCCGCAGATCCAGTCGTCGCCGCGCTCGCAAAGGCCCTGGAGGGGCAGGTGGGGCCCTCGCTGTCGCAGGCGGATCACGATGCAGCCGTAGTTGAAGCCCAGCGTCGCATCACGATGAAGATACCGCCGGGCTACATGGATGCGGGCAAGGGGGACAACGCCGTCGGTGACTACCTGGTGTGGCGGCAAATCCTTGACGAGGCACAGAGTCGCAAATGCGACGTCCTGCTGGTCACTGGCGACGTGAAAGAGGACTGGTGGCGCAAGGACAATCGGCAGGCCAGCGGGCCGCGGCAAGAGCTCATCGACGAGCTGTCGCGTGAGGCCGGAACACGGCTGTACATGCTGACGCCGAGCCAGTTCACCGCTCTGGGCGCCTCCGTCTTCGAAATCGACGCCGCCGAGACAGGTCTGGAGGACATTGACCGAGTGGACCGCTCCCGGGAGGAGGACTCGGCCGATGAAGTCGCTCCCTCCGAGCAAGGTCACTGGAACGCACCAGCCGTCGAAGCGCTCTTCGAAAGGCTCGCTTTGGCAGGATATGAGGACCGTGTCGCGGTCATCCGGTGGGCTGCCGATAACGAAGGCTTCGTAAGCCAGGAAGTCATCCGAGAGCTCTGTCACTACTCACCTGAGGTCAAGCTCAATGGCATGGCGCGCCCTATCAGCCGGTTCACAGCTGAACTCCAGGCCGCAAAGCTGCTGCCCGAAGCCGTCGCGCCACTGCTCAAGGCTGTCTACGACCCCGAGCACAGCTACGTGAAGGCTTCCGGATTCCGCCTCCATGCCTCGGCAGAGCCACTGGTACGGGCTATGGCCGAGGCCGAAGGAGACGATCCGCGGTGAGGGGGCCACCACTCCGATCGCGGATGCGCGGGTCGAACGGGATCAGAGGGAGATTGGTCCAACTCCAGGTGACCGCTACAGAGCCATGGTGACGTGCAGGAACTGGCCATACTCCGGTCTCAGTTTCGGTCTCATTCACTCCCGTTCAGCGGCATCCATCGTCTGCCCGCCGCTCCACTCCATGGCAGGTCAGGACACACATGCTCGCCCCCGGACCCCCAGGCGAACATTTGGAAAGCGTGTTGGGGGCAACCCCTCACGAGTTCGAATCTCGTATCCTCCGCCATTGCTCTCACCGGGCAATACGTCGAAGGCCCCCGCAGCTCGCTGCGGGGGCCTTCGACGTTGCTGGCGCCACCTACGAACGTTGCCGCTCGCGCGTTCGTCTCCCACGCCCGTCATCCACTGCGGCGTGCCTATGCCTGGCTTCGGGGCGTACCAAGACCCGGACCGACGGCGTGCGCCGGATCGATACCGGCCTCGCCTCTGCCCCTGGCCCTGCCCATGTGCCGCGGGAGGGATCGAAGGGAGAACATCCGTGCGCCGTACAACCTACTGACGACCTCGTTGATCTTCTCCGTGTATACGTACGGCCGTGCTGCTTCCCCCACCAGGCGACCGCTACAACCGCACGTCCCCGGAAGGATCACATGAAGCTCCGCCACATTCTGGCGACCGCTGCCCTCACCGCCGTCGTCGGTCCCATGGCGCTGTTCGCAGCTCCTGCCGCGTATGCGACAGGAGACACCTCATCCGCCGGCACCCCCTCCGCTTCCGCGTCCCCGGCAACGACACCGGCGCCGTCCGCCCCTGTTGAAGCCAGTGGCGATGCGCAGGAACCCGCCACGCAGTTGGAGGCAGCCCCCTCCACAGCGGCCGGATCGCCCGCTGCGAAGCCGGCGGAGTCGAGCGCCGAGCCGTCTCCGACGTACACGCGCCCGACGTTCTGTTCCGGCATACCCGACGAGGAGCGCGGCAAGACGGCCCTTCTCGGACTTCCGAGCAAGATCGTCGCCGGGTCCGGCTGGCATGACTTCACCTATCGCGTGACCAACGTTTCCAAGGTCAAGGTGATGGAGACGGACATCTCCCTCTACCTCGGCACCGCCGACCCGCAACTCGACGACATTGCCGAACTGAACGTCACGGTCCAGTGGTTCAACTCGGCCACCGGAAAGTGGAAGGCCATTGAGGGCGAGGGGGCGGACACCCTCGGCGACCACGAGTTCGCCACCGTGAAGACCCTCGGACCGGGTGAGTACGCGGACGCCGCGATGCGCATCAAGGTCGGCACCGAGGCCGAGCCGGGAACGGGCTACTTCTTCACCATCGGCCACTCGTACGGCGAAGACGGCAAGTGCGGGTTCGACGAAATCAGCCAGTTCGACTTCACGGTCCTCGCCCCCGACAGCGAGCCCGGCAAGGTGGATGACTCCGAGGGCACACCTGACAAGGTGGGCACCAAGGACCAGGACGCCTCCGGCAAGAACACCAACGGGAAGAGGCCTGCACCGCAGGGCGAGAACGGGAACAAGCCTGCGCCACAGGGCGGGCTCGACGAGATCCCCGCCAGCGGCAGACTCGCCGAGACCGGGGCCTCCAGCGCGATGCCGACCGCCGCCGCCCTCGGGGCAGCCGCGGTCGTCATGGGTGCAGGGGCTGTTTTCGTCGTGCGCCGTCGTAGGTCCGCCGGATCCGCTTCGTAAGTCGGAGAGCGTGTTGGGGGCAACCTCTCACGAGTTCGAATCTCGTATCCTCCGCCATTGCTCTCACCGGGCAATACGTCGAAGGCGCCCGCAGCTCGCTGCGGGCGCCTTCGACTCATCCTTGC
The DNA here is from genome assembly GCF_036013915.1 of Streptomyces sp. NBC_00464. Taxonomy (NCBI): domain Bacteria; kingdom Bacillati; phylum Actinomycetota; class Actinomycetes; order Kitasatosporales; family Streptomycetaceae; genus Streptomyces; species Streptomyces sp. NBC_00464. The sequence goes on from NZ_CP107899.1 coordinate 3,561,886, forward strand.
AGTCTCGACGAGATTCTTCGGGACCCACCGGCCCGCTCGACAGAGGGACCTCCGGCCGGTGAGCAAGGCGATGCACGGAGTAACGCTCATCCCCGGCCGCCGTGCCGCACGCGAGGGCCACCCCGGGTGGCGGCTGCCGAAGGGTTCGCCAGATGCCCGTCTGAGACGGATTGATATCCAACGAGATATACTCGCTGCACGATCTGATATCACCGGAGGTGCTCGATGAGTCGCACAGTGATCGATCTCGACGACGAACTGCTGGCCGACGTGGCTCAGGCACTGGGGACCGGCACCAAGAAGGAGACGGTCAACACCGCTCTCCGCGAGGTGCTCGAGAACCGACGACGGGCTCTCGCTCTCACTCGGCTGCGGGCCGCAGCGGGCGAGGGTGGCTTCGATCTGGATGCCTTCGAGGACAAGAGGAACTACCGGCGGTGAGCGCGGCTCAGTTCCTGATCGATACCAGCGCGCTCGCTCGATTCATCCGCGACGACGCCGAACAGTACGGCTGGGATCAGGCAGCCACGGCAGGGCTCATCGCAACCTGCCCCATTACCGAGCTGGAGTTCTTCTACAGCGCCCGTTCCGCCGCAGACCGTGCGCGCGGCATCGAGGACATGCGGCTGCTGTTCGGCTGGGTGCCCGTCGATGACCGAGCGTACGACCGCGCCTGGCAGGTTCAGGAGTTGCTGACCCAGCGCGGTCAGCACCGTGGTGCAGGAGCTGTTGACCTCGTCGTTGCCGCCACCGCGGAACTCCAAGGGCTGACCCTCCTGCACCGAGACCACGACTTCGAATGCATCGCCGCCATCACCGGCCAAGCCATGCAGTGGTATGGCCCGGGGGCCGGCAAATGAACACGCCTCCGCTCTCGGTCCTGGTCTCGTTCGCAGGCGTACACCACAGTTCGGCGCGCCTGTAGCCGCGCCGCTCCATCCAGACGTGGGAACGCGACCTTCAGGACGCCACGCAGGAGAACAACCTATCCAGTGCCGCTCTTCCTCTTTTTGTTCACGGCGGTCCTCGTAATTCCGGTGTGGGGGCAGAATCCCGGCTCCGCCGCCGCTCTGATGCTGGGCATGTGTATCGCTGTCGGCCCGATGACAGCCGCTTCGTGCACTCCCCCAAGAAGGACCGCGAACAGTGGTGCGATGGCCGGAGGCGATGCCCGCCGCAGCTCCGGTGGCACTCGCCGTCGCCCTCACCCTCGCCTGGACCCTGCCCCTCGGATACGAGCTCGAAGGCGGGGGCGGGGCACGGCTGCACTCGGCGCCCGTGGCCGCTGGGGTCGTGGGGTTCGGGCCGGCCTGGACGACCATGGAGTGCGCGTACCACCACCAGCGGAGGCAGCTCCGGATGTTCCACGCGGAGGCGGTACGCCAGCTCGCGCTGGTAGGGGCGCGGGTCGACACGCTGAGCTCCCCGTCCCGTACACGGCTGACAGCGGCAAGGAAACGCTAGGTGGGTCGAGCAGCGGCATCGGGGCTCAGCAGGTCTCCCGGTAGGGGATCTTCGGCAGGTAGGCGCTCCACTGTTCCGTCCCGAGTCCGCCTCCAGCTCGTTCGCACACCCGGCGCACGGCCCGTTGCGGGTCGAGTACGCCGATCTCCTGGTGCACACCGTTCGGGGTCGCGATGCGCAGAGTGGTGCCGTCGTCGGTGAATCCGAGCCCGAAGATCCGGCCTTCGCCGATCTGGACGAGCGTGCCCGCGGTGCCGGGCGAGGCGGTTTCCCAGACTCGTACCGAATCGTCCTGGGTTCCGACCGCGACAAACGCGCCGTCGGCCGAGAAGGCGACGGCCGGCGGCTCGCGTTGCCCGCGGTGGACCGACGGTGCGAGGACCGCGATCCGGTGTTGGCCGAGGCGGTCCCAGAACGTGACCCGGCCCTCAACGGTGCTGACCACCAGGTGGTTTCCGCCCCGGCTGAACCGTGCAGACTGCAGCGTGTCCTCGCCCCGAAGGCCGGTGATTCTGCGGCCGGTGTCCAGATCGTATCGATCACCGGCCGACGTGAGCAGAGCGGTCGCGTCCGGTGTCAGGAACGCGGAGAACGTCTCCGTCTGTGTGCGCAGGAGACGGTGTCTGGTCTGCTCGGAAGCCCGCCACACCTCGACGATGCTCGGGGCGTCGTTCTGCCCGCCGATCGGCCGGGACGTGGCGAAAACCAGGGCCGTGCCGTCCGCGCCCACGGCGATGGTCCGGGTCGGTTCCGGCACCTTGATTCGCGCGGTCTCACGTCGGTGATCCACGTCCCACAGGCGGACTTCGGAGCCCCCGTAGGCGACCGTACGGCCGTCCGACGAAAAAGCGACGTGGGGTGTTGCGCCCCCGCGTGCCCGGCCCGGCAGGCTGATCGTCCTGCCGCCTCGTTCGTGCAGCCGGAACTCCCAGTCCTCACCGTGTCGCTGTGTCGTCACGGCCGTGTGTCCGTCCGGGCTGAACTCGGCCTGTTGGTAGGGCTGTCCTTGCCGCCCTGATCCGGTGGTCTCCACTGCGGTGCGAACGTCCAGCGTCTTCACGGTGCTCGCCCCGCCGACGACGAAGCGCAGCACTCCGTCCGCCGGATTGATCCGTGGCTCGTCGGCGTAGGACGCTTCGGGTGTGTAGGTCATCAGCGGGTGGTTCGGACGCGCGGTGCGCCACAGGGCGACGGCGCCCCGGAGCGTGACGGTGTACGCGCCGTCGGGGCTGAACGACACCTCCGGCCTGTCCGTGCCACCCGTCTTGATCACGGGGCGCTCCCGGCCGTCCCGTACATCCCAGGTTCGGACTCCCCCTTCCACTCCGACAGCGACGGCACGGCTGTCGGGCAGGAACATGAATCGGGCGCCGTTTCCACACAGTTCGCGATCCGCCTCGCGGGCCCAGGGGGTGGGCAGTCGGCGCTTCGCCTCGATGTCCCAGACGAACAGTCGGGCGGCCTCGAGCGCGCAGACCGCTAACAGCTTGCCGTCCTGGCTCAGTTGGGCGCTCGGGCCTTCGCTCTCGCGAGCCCCCGTCGTGAACACGACCCGGCCCGTGTTCACGTCCCAGACCTGAACCCGGGCTCTGTTCTCCTCGTTGGCCTCGTCCTTGGTGATGAGGAGCCGTCCATCGGGGCCGAACCAGGCTTCGGGACGGTCCCCCCGAAGGTCGCCGATCCGCTGCGACCGCCGCCCGTCGCGCAGGTCCCGCACAACGACGGCGCCCCGGCTGTCGAGGTACGCGATCCGCCCGGCGTCGCCGCTGACGGCAAGGACAGAGGCGAAGGCGTCGCCCGGGATCCTGACCGCGCCGAGCGAGCGGCCGGTGCCTGCATCCCACTGGTACACGCGGTCCCTGCCGACCTTGGTCAGGATCCGGCCGTCCGAGCTGAGCCGGCCCGGTGACTGCATATCGCCCGTGCCGTCGCGCGGTGTGAAAGACGACTGCTCGCGCTGGGCGGCCGCACCTCGCACCGCCTCGCGGGTCTCCGGCAGGTCGGCAATCCGCCAGGAGGCCACACTCAACTGCATGGCAAGACGGGGGTCCGAGGCGCGCAGAGCCGTGGCGACACCGGCAACACGGCGGGCCTCGGCCTCGTCGTGGCGGCGGTCGCTGATGCGGCTCTGCTGCCAGGCCGCAGTGCCGGCGACCGCCGCCAGGCAGATCAGCAGGGCCAGGGCCGCAATCACGGAACGGCGTCGGCGGGCGCCACGCGTACGTGTCCGTAGTGCCTGCTGGTGGGCGGCCACGCTCGCATGGTGAAAGGCGCCTTCCAGTGCCGTCAGTTCATCGGCAGCCCTCGTGTCCTCCCCAGCCTCCGGATCGCCGAACGCCTCACGCGCCGCCGAGAGTCGTACTCCTCGGTACAGCGCCCCGGGGTCCCGGCCCAGCGTCTCCCACACACGGGCCGCCTCCGTCAGCGCCCGATGCAGGCGCAACCGTTCCCGGTCTGCCTCGATCCAGCCGTGCAGCCGTGGCCAGGCAGTGAGCAGCGCTTCGTGGGCGAGGTCGACCGTGGCGCCGTCGACGGTGAGCAATCGGGCCCGCACGAGCTCTTCCAGGACGGCCGACTCGGCGAGTGCCAGGGGAAGTTCGGAACGTTCCACGGGCCTACGGGTGTCCTGGGTGCCCTCACCCGGGGAGACCATGCGCAGCAGCAGCCGACGGGCGACCGCAGCCTGGTCGTCGGTGAAGCGGGCGTACACCGCCTCGGCGGTGTGGGCGATGGCGCCGCGCACTCCACCGATCGCGTCGTACGCCTGCTCGGTGAGCGTCTTGCCGCGGCGTCGGCGCCAGACTTCGAGGAGGGCGTGTGCCATCAGTGGCAGACCGCCCGGCTGCCTTTCGACGTCGGCCACGATGCGGGCGGTCAACGCCCTCTCCACGATGAGGCGGTCACGCTGCGCCGGTCCGATGACGGCCTCCCTGAGCTGGGCGGGCGTCATCGGGCCAACGAGGAGCGTGGCGGATCGTAAGGCGTCGGCGAGCCGACCGTGCTCGGCGCAGCGGCCGTAGAAGTCGGCGCGTACGGCGATGACGACGCGTAGTCGGCTCTCGGGGGCGCGGGCCTTGAGCAGTGCGTCGACGAACCGGGCGCGGGCGGAGTCGTCATGGCAGAGCGTGAACAGCTCCTCGAACTGGTCGATCAGGACGACCGTGTCGCCCTCTTCGGCATCGACCGGTGCCAGCAGGGCGGGATCGGGGTGATCCGACGGGGTAATGACACGGACGAGGGCTGGCCTGCGCCGCGGGTCCTGTTCGTCGCGCAGGGTCGGTACGAGCCCCGCGCGCAGCAGGGAGGACTTGCCGCTGCCGGAGCCGCCCACCAGGGCCACGATGCGGTGGCGGGCGATGGAGGCGGCGAGTTCCGCGACGAGTTCATCGCGCCCGAAGTAGGTGTCGCGGTCGTCGGGCTCGAACCGGGCCAGTCCCTTGTAGGGGGAGGCAGCCGTCTCCACCACGGCCTCGGCTTCCTCGGCAGCGTCCGCGGTGGCCCGGCGCCAACGCCGCTCCCAGTCCGCCTCGTCGCCACCGCAGGCACGTACGTAGGCGAGCACCACGGGCAGAGTGGGCACCCGTTCACCGGATGCGGCGGCTGACAGGGTCGGGGCCGAGAATCCGACGTGCTCGGCCATCGCCCGATATGTAGGTCCGCCCGCTTCCCCCCGCAACTTCCGCAGTTCGCAGGCGAGGTGTGAAGCGGCGCCCGCAGCCCGGTCGAGCGGCTTCTCCCGGCGTCCCATCGGTGGCTCCCCCCGTCGTGCGATGCGAGCCCCACAACCACCCGGCCGAGCCCCCCGTCAGCCCCACGACCCTATCCGGCAGGCGTTCTGCTGTTCGGCGTCCCGCCGGGAATTGATTGGGCCCCGGAACCGGGACTGCGCATCAAATCCCCGGCGGCTGGACTCGATCTGTCCCACCCGTCGAGCCTTGCAGGAGTCAGCCATCGCCACCGTCCAGTCCCGCACGCCCCGCACGCTTCTCGCACGGTCTCGCGACACGTCAGCCTCCCGTGCAACAGCGGCCCTCGGACGGCGGTGCGTTGTCGTCGTCCCGGTGCTGCTCGCTCTCGTACTGGGTCTATGGGGTCTGCGGCGCGATGGTGCCGTTTGGCATGACGAGGCCGTGACGATCGGGCTGGCGAATCGCGATCTTCCCGATGTATGGCAGACGTTGGGGCACATCGACGCGGTGCACGGCCTCTACTACCTGTTGATGCACGGCCTGTTCGGCATCCTCGGCACTGATGTGCTCGTGCTGCGGCTGCCCTCGGTGCTTGCCGCGGCGGTGGCCGCGGCCGGTGTCGCGATGATCGGCCTTCGCCTGGCCGGGGCGCGTGCCGGGCTGTGCGCGGGCCTCGTGTTCGTCGCTCTGCCCGGGGTACAGCGGTATGCGCAGGAAGGCCGCTCGTACGCGTTGGTGTGCGCCCTTGTCGTCTGGGCGACCTACGCCCTGGTGCGAGCGGTCGAGCGCGATCGGCGGGGCATATGGGCGGCGTACGCGGGGCTGCTGCTCGCTGCTTGTTTGCTCCACGAGTTGGCGGTTCTCGCGTTGGCCGCGCATGCCCTGTTCGTACCGCGCGAGATGCGCCGGACCTTCGTGGGGACGGCTGTGTGTGTCGTCGTGGGGCTCACCCCCCTTGTGCTGGTGAGTATGCGGCAGTCCACCCAGGTGAGTTGGCTGGATGCCACGAAGCCTGACGAGTACGCCCACTTCTCACTCATGGCCGGCACGGCCCTGGCGGCGGCAGCGATCGCCGGAACGGGGCGGCGGGCCCGCACCGCATGCGAGGGCACGCTGGTAGTCCTCGGTCTCGGTCTGTTCCTCGCGCCGACCGGGCTTCTGATGCTGCTGTCCCTGGCCAAGCCGCTGTACCTGGACCGCTATGTGCTCTACGGTTCCGCGGGCCTCGCGCTGCTCCTCGGTGCTGCGTTCGACCGGGTACTGAGGCGCGGGCGCAGGATTCGTGCGGGCGCGGTCGTCGCGGCCGTCGTCGCCTGCGCGGCACTGGTGCCGACCGCCCTTGACCTGCGTACTCCCGCAAGCCGCTCGGACGACATGACCGCCCTCGCCGCCGTTCTGCGCGAGACCGTCCGGCCCGACGACGGCGTGGTGTACCTGTCCGTGAAGCGCAGAGCCTGGGAACTCGCCGATCCCGGGCCCGCCCGCGGGGTGGATCTGGCAAGGGCACGCGGCCCGCTCACCTCGCACAGCCTGTACGGCACCGAGGTGGCACCCGGCGAACTGCGTGCTCGGATACTGGCTCGCCACCGGATCGTCGTCGTCGCCTCACCATCGGGCGTGACGGTGGAGGACAGCGCCATGGCCCGGGTGAAGCGGGACGCGCTCGCCGGCCACTTCGACGTGTGCGGCAAGCGAACGGTCGACGGTTCGGTGATCACGGTGTACGCGCACCCCGGCCACTGCTGAGGCCGGGCCGGCGTCCCGTCCGCAGTCCCAGGCTGTGCCGTGCGAAGAACCGACGAACGAGGGCCACCACGGCTGGCTCTGGGCTTCCAGGATTCACTCTGCCGATTTAGTTAATATGCTCGAACGAGTGACGAGCACCCCATGGCTCAGCAAAGAAACAATAAATCACGCTCTGGCCTCGATCACAGGCGTACACCACAATTCGGCGACCCCATAGCCGGACAAGCATTTGGAAAGCGCGTTGGGGGCAACCCCTCACGAGTTCGAATCTCGTATCCTCCGCCATTGCTCTCGGGGGCCTTCGACGTTCAGGAGCGCAACGGGCGCCCCGGTATCGCAGTGGTCGGGCGGGGGCCCCAGCACTATGCGTCGGACAGCAGCGGATCGTAGGGGGTCGAGCGCTGGCGGCCTGACATGAAGGACAGGAACTCCCGGACGAACGCGCTTCGGGAGTAGCGGCCTTCGCCCTCCGCGACGGAGCGTGCGAAGCCTCTCCTGAACAGGGCCCGGTACTCCTCGGCGTCGATGAACTGGTCACCGTCCGCGTCGGTGACATCGAAGAGGACCTCGGCGACCCTGATCAGAGCCGGCCCCGCAAGGGACGGGGCTGCGGCCGCGTACTCGTCCGCGCTCACCCGGCCGTCGCCGTCGCTGTCCAGGGCTGCCTGGAGTTCCTTCCACCACGCGGCGAACGCGTCGTACAAGCGGGTCTCCTCCGGCTCGTCCAGGTCGAGACGGGAGCAGAGTTCCCGAGCCATGGCGGCGAGATCGGGCCAGTCCAGACAGCCGTCCCCGGTCTGGTCCAGCACCTCGGTGAAGAACTCTCGGGCACCTCGCTGGTTCCCGGCCCCGCCGGGAGCGCCCTGTTGTGCCGCTACCGGTGTGATCAGCCGGAACAGTGCGCCGGCCCGTTTCGTCCGGGCGCGCAGGGTGGTGAGCCTCTCGGACCAGGGCCCGTCACCGTCCGGCGACAGATTCAGCAGACTGACGACGTTCTCTGTCTGGATCCAGTTGTCGGGCAGGGAACCGGTCAGACGGGCGGCCATGTAGGCACCCTGCATAAGGGTCTGGGCACCAGGGATCTCCGGCAGCCCGGCACGACGGCGGAAGACCTCGGGAAGCGATGCCACGGTGATGGTGCCGATCACCGGCCCTGCCAGCGCGCGACCGGTCGCCCAGAGCGTAGGAAGTCCACGGAACAGCGGCGGTGCCGGCAGATGTTCGAAGAGCTGGTAGAGAATGATGCGCAGCGCCTCCGTGTTCTGCAGTTCCTCCGCGACCATGCGGTCGTAGTACTGCCAGAACTCGGGCAGCGTGGGCGGGAGATATCCCGCCTGATCCCCCAAGGCGGCCAGGAAGGCCCGGAATTCGGCGTAGAGCCGTTCCATCGTGATCTGGTCCAAGGGCTGTCCGCTCAATCGGCACATGGTGACGGAGCTCTCGAAGAGCGTCGCGACCACCCACGCCCGTACCTCGGGGTCCATCGCGTCGTAGGGCTGGTTTCTGGCGTCCGTGCCGCTCAGCCGTGCGTGCAGGCGGTTGAGCCGCGCCGCCTCTCTCTGCCTGGTGTCCTCGTCGGCGCCGAACATGCGTTGCAGGCTCACGAGGGTGTTGCTCAGGCGGCGCCACGGGTGCACCACGAAGGAGGAGTTGTCGGCCAGGGCCGCGCCGATCTGCGGGTGGGCCGCTTCCAGCACCGTGGCCCTGACGACGGCCAGTGCCCATCGGGGATCGTTGAAGAAGCGGTGGAACTGCGAGCCGGGGCCGAACAGGGATTCCTCCGGGGATTCGGTGACCTCCCGGTCGGGGTTCCCGTACGGCGCCCCGGTACCGGGCCCGTTCGGCGTGAAACGGCTGCTGTCCGTGTCCTTCACCTTTGAGGTCGTCCCTTCGCTTGCGGTGCCACCCCGCCGAATCGGCGGTCGCGGCGTCGGTATTCGTGCAGGCACTCCAGAAGGTGCGGCGCACGGAAGTCGGGCCAGAGCACCGGCGGGAAGACCCACTCGGCGTAGGCCACCTGCCAGAGCATGAAGTTGGAGATGCGCTGTTCGCCGGAGGTACGGATCACGAGGTCCACGTCAGGCGTGTCCGGCACGGGCAGATGCGCGGCGAAGCACGCTTGGTCGACGGAATCGGCGGGCACCCCGGCGCGGATGAGGGACCGCGCTGCGGCGACGATGTCCTGGCGCCCGCCGTGGTCGAACGCCACGGTCAGCGTCATGCCGCGATTGGCCTCGGTGAGCGTCATCAGGTCGGCGAAGTCCTGGGCCAGCGGGGCGGGAATGCGCGGGTCCTCGGCTCCCAGGAGCCGGCACCGGATGCCGCGCGCGTGCAGCAGCAGCGCGTGTTTGCGCACCACTCGGCGTACCAGACGCATGAGAAAGTCGATCTCGTCGCCCGGGCGCCGCCAGTTCTCGGTGGAGAAGGCGTACAGGCTGAGCCATTCGACCCCCGCCGACCGCGCCGCCTCGATGACATCGATCACCGTCGCCTCCGCCGCCCTGTGCCCGGACGTGCGCGGCAGGGAGCGTTGCTGCGCCCACCGGCCGTTCCCGTCCATCACGCACGCGACGTGGCGAGGCACCGGGCGCCACCCCTCATCGGGCGGCTGGGACGGTTGCTCCGGAACCGTCCGCACGCCGGGAACCTCCGGCTGCACACCGGCGCTGTCGGCCTGCTCGTCCGTCGCATGCGTGTGGCCGGACGGCCCTGTTGCACCGAACTCCACTGAATCGCCCCCTTCGACTCGCGTCCGCCGGACTTCGCCGGGACCGTGATGCCGCTTGCGGAGGGCGGAGGCAGCGGGCCACCGGCCTGCACAGCGCGTACCCCGCCTGCTCCTCACTCAGCAGGGTTCCGGAGCCCGACCCGCGGCGCACCGCGATGCGCGCCTATTCACCCGTAGCACGTCAGTCGGAGAGATCGGCGGCGTGTGTGTGGGGCAGCCCCGCACACGTTCGGATCTCGCGTCCGCCGCCCCTGCTCGCACCGGCGGTACGTCGCGGTGGGACCGGGCCCTGCGGCGTACGCCGCACCTTGGAGGCGCACGGCAGGCGGCCGTTGCAGCCGCCCGACGGTCGGGCAGTGCGGGCAGTGCGGGCAGCCCGGATGGTGCACGAGATGTTGGCTGCCCCCACACCCCGCGGTGACGCTGAGCGGGACGTCGCCGGGGCCCCGTGTGCGCGGACGGATCCGCGCCGGTCCCGGAGGACGGAAGGAGCCAGGCCATGAGGGTCATGCTGCGAGCCCAGCTGGACACCCAGCTCGCGAACGAAGCGGTCAAGAACGGCAGCCTGCCGAAGATCATGCAGTCGCTCGCGGAACGCCTCAAGCCTGAGGCCGCCTACTTCGGCCCCAGCGAGGGCATGCGCTGCTGCACGTTCGTCTTCGACATGCAGGACAGTTCCGTGCTCCCCTCGATCGCCGAGCCTCTCTTCGAGGGCCTGGGCGCGAAAATCGAAATTCAGCCGGTCATGAACACCGAGGACATGCAGAAGGGCCTTGCCGCGCTGCGACAGGGCTGACCGCGACTCCTCCCCCGCACACCCGGCCGCACGCCGCCGCCCCTACGATCGCTCACCGATTCCGCGTCGGGCCCGACGATCCGCCCGGCCGGGTTCTTGCCCATCGCCCGCAGGCCGGGCACCGAGCCGCGCGCCGGTCGCAGGAGACGGCACAGGAGGCGGGGTCCGTGCCTGCCGCTTCGTCCGACACCCCGGTGCCCGCCTGAGCAGCCGGCCGGCCGGGCGCCTGAGCCGTTCCGGGAGTTCTCTGCGCTTCCCGGGAATCCCTCCGGCGCGGTGTCGAGAACTGTCGACCCGCTCCGACGTCCCCTGTGAGAGTCGCCCACGAGGGACGGCAGGGACACAGAGGGAGCGGACTCATGAAGTACCTGGTGATGGTGCAGGGCTCGCAGGCGGACTACGAGGCGATGCGTGGGAACGCGTCCGCCGGCAATCCGGCCTGGAGCGAGAAGGACGTGCAGGCCATGTTCGCGTTCATGGGCGCGGTCAACGACGATCTCGCCGAGACCGGTGAGCTCATCGACGCCCAGGGACTCGTCGAACCGGCGAAGACCCGGTTCGTCTCGGCGGGTGAGGACGGCCGTCCGGTGATCACCGACGGTCCGTACGGAGAGACGAAGGAGCTGCTCGCCGGGTACTGGGTGCTCGAATGCGAGAGCCTGGAGCGGGTCACCGAGATCGCCGCGCGCGTCACGCAGTGCCCGGCACCCGCCGGTGCGCCCACCCGCCCGGTGGCCATCCGGGCCATCGACAGCGGCGGGGGCGATGTGTGAAACGTACGACCGAGGTCGAGGACCTGCTGCGGCTGCACGCCCCGCAGGCCCTCGGCGCGCTGGTGCGCCGGTACGGGCACTTCGACCCGGCCGAGGACGCGGTACAGGAGGCCCTGATCGCCGCCGCCCGGCAGTGGCCGGAGCAGGGGGTGCCGGACAATCCGCGGGGGTGGCTGATCAGGGTGGCGTCCCGGCGGCTCGTGGACCGGCTCCGCAGCGACGACGCCCGGCGCGCGCGTGAGGAGGCGGCGGCCGCGCTCACACCCCGGGACGCCTTCACCGCGCCGGCACCCGATGAGCCCGTGCCGGGCGGCAGCCGGGCGCCGTCCGAGGACGACACCCTCACGCTGCTCTTCCTGTGCTGCCATCCGGACCTGGCCCCGGCCGCACAGGTCGCGCTGACCCTGCGGGCCGTCGGCGGACTGACCACGGCGGAGATCGCCCGGGCGCATCTGGTGCCCGAGGCGACGATGGCCCAGAGGATCAGCCGGGCCAAGCGGAAGGTCCGGGGCGCCCCCTTCGTCCAGCCGGTTCCCGCCGACCGGGACGCGCGGCTCGCGGCCGTGCTCCAGGTGCTGTACCTGATCTTCAACGAGGGCTACACGGCGACCTCGGGACGTGCCCTGCACCGTGCCGGCCTGGCCCGGGAGGCGATCCGGCTGACCCGTTCGGTCCGCCGGCTGCTGCCCACGGACGGCGCGGTGACCGGGCTTCTGGCGCTGATGCTGCTCACCGACGCCCGCAGCGCCGCGCGCACCGGACCGCACGGCGAGCTGATCCCGCTCGACGAGCAGGACCGCACCCGATGGGACGGGGCAGCCGTCGCCGAGGGCACCGCCCTGGTCGAGGAGGCCCTGCGCGAGGGGCCGGCCGGGCCCTACCAGGTGCAGGCGGCCATCGCCGCGCTGCACGACGAGGCGTCCCGTGCCGAGGACACCGACTGGCCGCAGATCCTGGCGCTGTACGACGTCCTCGTACGCATCGCCCCCGAGCCGATGGCGCAACTGAGCCGGGCCGTCGCCGTCGCCATGGTGCACGGCCCGCAGGCCGGTCTTGCCGAGGCCGACGTCCTCGCGAACCGGCTGGCGGGCCACCACCGCCTGGACGCCGTCCGCGCCCATCTGCTGGAACGGGCCGGCGACACGGAGGGCGCCCGCGCCGCCTACCGCTCGGCCGCCGCCAGGACCCTGAGCCTCCCGGAAGCCCGTTACCTGTACGGCCGGGCCGACCGCCTCGACGGCTGACACGGGCTCCGGCCGGCGGCATCGGCGCCGGAAGCCGGTCCGGCACCCCGAAAGCGCCAGAAGCGACAGAAGCGCCACAAAACATCGGCAAACGGCTGCAAACCGTCACACCGGCGGTGGTTTCACTGGCCGTCGCACCCCCGGCTGGCAATCATCGGGTCCATGACCAACAGCGACAAGGGCCGAGACATCACCCTCCGGATCGCTCAGCAGCCGGAGGCGGACGAACTTCTCGCCCGCAGCCCGCTCGCCGCACTCGTGGGCATGCTGCTGGACCAGCAGGTGCCGATGGAGTGGGCGTTCTCCGGACCGTACGCACTGGCGCAGCGCATGGGCGGAGACGATCTGGACGCCCATGAGATCGCCGCGTACGACCCCGAGGCATTCACCGAACTCTTCACCGCCAAACCTGCGTTGCACCGCTATCCGGGTTCGATGGCAAAGCGGGTGCAGCAGCTGTGCCAGTTCCTGGTGGCGCAGTACGACGGTGAGGCGAGCGTGGTGTGGACCGGGGCCACCACCGGGGCGGAGCTGCGGAGGCGGCTCAACGCGCTGCCCGGGTTCGGCACCCAGAAGGCGCAGATCTTCCTGGCGTTGCTGGGCAAGCAGTTCGGCGTCCGGCCGCCGGGCTGGCAGGAGGCGGCGGGGCCGTACGGGGAGCCGGGCTCGCACCGTTCGGTCGCCGACATCACCGGACCCGAGTCGCTCGCCGAGGTCCGCGCCTTCAAGCAGGAGGCCAAACAGGCCGCGAAGGCCGCGAAGACGGCGGCCAAGGGCAGGTGAGGCAAACGACCCCGCCCCGGGCGGGGTCCTTCGGCGCTGTGCAATCGGCGACGGGTCGGTTCTTCGGTGCCATGCCGTCTGCCGGGGGCCGGTCTTCGGTGCCATGCCGTCTGCCGGGGGGCCGGTCTTCGGCGCTGCGCAATCCGCCGCGGGCCGGTCCTACGGCGCTGCGCAATCCGCGGCAGGTCGTACCGAAGCGCACCGAGCGCGCCGGGCGCCGAACCTCCCGGCCTCGCCACCTCCCCACCGGCCGTGCCACCGCTCGCACCACCCTCTGCGCTCCCGGGTGCGCCCCCGCCCGTACTGCCGTTCTCGTTCAGCACGGCCCCAATTCCGGAATGGACGCCCATATGCCTCCTCGGACGGCGCCGCAGTCCCGTCCCATGGCTGCGCCCGGAGGCCCTTGACCGGTAGGCTTTCCGTGTGATCTTCAAGCGCATCGGAAATGGGCAGCCCTATCCCGACCACGGCCGGGAAAGCACCCGGCAGTGGGCGGATGTCGCGCCGCGCCCGGTCCGCCTCGACCAGCTCGTGACCACCAAGGGCCAGCTGGACCTCGAAACGCTCCTCGCCGAGGACTCCACGTTCTACGGCGACCTCTTCGCACACGTCGTGAAGTGGCAGGGCGACCTCTACCTGGAGGACGGACTGCACCGCGCGGTCCGCGCCGCGCTCCAGCAGCGCCAGGTGCTGCACGCCCGCGTGCTCGAACTCGGCTGAGGCGCCGCCACCGGCTCCAACGGCCCGTTCGACTCCCCAACAGGGGTCGTTCGAGTGCAATTTCGACTCGGACGGGTGCGATCCACCGATCATCAAATAGTCATCATCACCGGGTCGCACTACGCTGCGCCCATGAGCATGCTCACTCCCCCCGGCATGGGCGGAAAGTACCGCATCACGGGTGACAAGTACCCGCGCATGCGGCGCCCCCGCCGCCGCAGCAAACTGGTTCTCTCGGCCATCGCCTCCGTGGTCGCCCTCGGGCTGGCCGGATGGGGCACGCTGCAGCTCATCGATGTCTTCACGGGCGGCGACAAACAGGCCAGCGCCGCCGACCGCAAGGCGGACTGCCCGACCGCCAAGCCGTCCGCGCCCGCGAAGGTCCTGCCGAAGCCCGCGAAGATCACGGTCAACGTCTACAACGCGACCCCGCGTGGCGGACTGGCCAAGGCGGCGGCCGACGAGCTGAAGAAGCGCGGCTTCACCATCGGCAAGGTGGGCAATGCCACCGCCGCGTACGACAAGAAGGTCCCCGGGACCGGCCTGCTGCTGGGCGCCCCGACCGCGGTCAACGGCACGTTCCCGGTGCTCGGCACGCAGTTGCCGGGCGCGGCGACGAAGACCGATGCCCGCAAGAGCGGGGACGTCGATCTGATCATCGGGACGAAGTTCAAGGCGTTCAGCACGCCGCAGGCGGCCGCCGGGGCGCTGACCGCCCTGACGAAGCCGGCCCCGGCGCCGTCCTCCTGCTGAGGAACGCGCGGGGCGGGTACGGCACGACGGCCGGGGCGCTGAGAAGCGCCCCGGCCGTCGGCCGTCCGAACGAGAGGTCCTAGCCGGCGGTGCCGTACATCCGGTCCCCGGCGTCGCCGAGGCCCGGCACGATGTAGCCGTGCTCGTTGAGCCGCTCGTCGACCGAGGCGGTGACCACGGTGACGGGCGTCCCCGCCAGCTCGCGCTCCATCACCTCGACGCCCTCGGGCGCCGCGAGCAGCACGACCGCGGTGACATCGTCCGCACCGCGCTTGATCAGCTCCTGGATGGCCGCGACCAGGGTGCCGCCGGTGGCGAGCATCGGGTCCAGGACGTACACCTGGCGGCCCGAGAGGTCCTCCGGCATGCGGGTCGCGTACGTGGACGCCTGGAGCGTCTCCTCGTCGCGGATCATGCCCAGGAAGCCCACCTCGGCGGTCGGCAGCAGCCGCACCATGCCGTCGAGCATGCCGAGGCCGGCCCGCAGGATCGGCACGACGAGGGGCCGCGGGTACGACAGCTTCACTCCGGTGGTGGGCGTCACCGGGGTCTCGATGTCGACCTGTTCGGTGCGCACATCGCGGGTGGCCTCGTACGCGAGCAGGGTGACCAGCTCGTCGGCGAGGCGCCGGAAGGTCGGGGAGTCGGTGCGCTTGTCGCGCAGGGTGGTGAGTTTGTGCGCGACCAGCGGGTGGTCGACGACGTGGATCCGCATGCCGTCAACAGTAACCGCGCCTCCCGCACCCGTGCGCTGGCATCAACCGCACGTTCGGGGGGAAGGTGGGGGCATACGGACCCAGCCTGGGGGTGACCAGCCGATGCCGGACGGGGCGAAGCAGGAGCGGGACGCACCGGACCCGCGGGACACGCAGGACGCGCCGGAGACCGACGCGCAGCGCCGCAGACGGCGCGCCCAGTTCCTCCGCGAGCTTCACGAGGCCAAGGCGCTCCGCGACCGGGTCCAGCCGCGCCGGGTCAAGGCCGCCAGAATGCGCCAGGCCATGCGGATGCGGACGTTCCGCTGGTAGCCGTCCGGCCGGCGGCGGAACCGCCAGGTGGCGGCGTCGGAGAGAACTGATGGCCGACTCAACGGCGGAACTGCTCTCGCGAAGCCCTCGTTTCTGCCACGATTCCGATGGGCGGGACACAGGGCGGCCGGACCACCGGCCGGCCCCCCGCCGGACCGACACACCCAGGGTTTTTCGTTGGGATCGGACCCCGCTTCCTGATCCGGTCCGATCCGAACGAGAGGCTCTAAGACCAGTGGGAGAGTCACGGTGTACTTCGCCGCACTGCTCGCGCGCACCGAAGACGGGTGGGAAGCGAGCGACACGGAGCTCGACGATGTGGAGACCCTGTCCGATCTGACGGATCTGGCCCGTGAGGCCTCGGTGGACGAGGACACGGTGCTCGTCTTCATCGAGCAGGAGGACGCCTGGTTCGGCGTCGTCCGGGTGGACGGTGAGGAGGACCCGCGTATCTACGTCTCCAACGCCTCCGCCGCCGCCCGCTCCTCGTACGGGGAGATCCTGCTCACCGATGAACTGCTCGGCCGCGAACCCGCGGCCGAGGACTCGATCGCCGCCCTCGAAGAGCTCGTCGGCCTCGACGGCACGGAGGACGGCGAGCCGGAATCCCCCGACAACGCCAACAACAACACCGACGATGACGACGACGGGCCGGACCCCGACGCCGTACCGGCGGGTCCGCTCGGTGACACCGGGGTGCTGTCCGACCTCGGGCTCCCCGAGGCGGAGCTGCTGATGCTGCGGACGGACGTGCTGACGGAGATCGCGGACGCGCTGGGAGCGGCCGAGGTCCTGGAGACCGTCCGTTAGGGTCCGCGGGTGACCGAAGCACCACACCCGCACCACCCGTCCCCAGCACAGCACCCCCTGCACGATCCCGTACGGGACCCGTGGCGGGCGCCCATGCGCCGCGCCCTGGACGAGGCGGGCCTGGCGGCGGCGGCCGGCGATGTGCCGGTCGGCGCCGTCGTCCTCTCCCCGGACGGCACCCTGCTCGCCACGGGCCACAACGAACGCGAGGCGACCGGCGACCCGACCGCGCACGCCGAGGTCCTCGCGCTGCGCCGGGCCGCCGCCGCCCTCGGCGAATGGCGGCTGTCCGGATGCACGCTCGTCGTCACCCTGGAGCCCTGCACCATGTGCGCGGGCGCCCTGGTGCAGTCCCGCGTGGGCCGGGTCGTCTACGGCGCCCGGGACGAGAAGGCCGGAGCGGCCGGCTCGCTCTGGGACGTCGTACGGGACCGCCGGCTCAACCACCGCCCCGAGGTGATCCACGGCGTCCTGGAGACCGACTGTGCGGCCCTCCTGACGGCCTTCTTCCGCGACCGCTGACCTGGCGTCCCCGTACGCGCGAGGCGCTGCACGGAATCGGATTTCGACGGACGGCCGAGATGGTCTAAGCTCTCTCTCGGTAGCGTGTCCGAGCGGCCGAAGGAGCTCGCCTCGAAAGCGAGTGTGGGGAAACTCACCGAGGGTTCAAATCCCTCCGCTACCGCTCTTGTGAAGGGCCCGACGCACAGCGTCGGGCCCTTCGAGTTTCTCTCCGCACAGTGGGTACGGCGGTGGCTCCGGGTACGGCAGCGGCCCCGGGTCCGACGACGGTCGGGCCCGGGGCCATCTGTGCGTTTGGGTCGGGGGAAGCGGCATCGGGGGGACAAGCCGCTCCCCCCGATGAGAACAGGGCCTGCCAGCCCTCGCCGCGATCGGGGGAGGCCGCGGCGAGAACCCCACAGAGAGGTCCTGTTCCTCGCCCCTCGGATTCCTGCCGGATCCGCTGGGCTCGTTCACCATCCTGCCGCGCCGCAGATGCCGCACGGGCGGGCAAAGGACCTCGATCACCGGGTCCTTGGTCCCTAAAGTCCGCATGAGTGATCGGAAACAGCAAGCCGATACGGCCATACGTGCGGATAGACTCGCCCGACTGCACAGGGGATCGAAGGGGAGTCAGGGGCCGATGGTGCAAGCGAAGAAGATCGCTCTCTACTTGATAGTCGTCTTCGTGCTCTACACGATCATCACGTCCCCCGCCCGGGCAGCGGATCTCGTCCAGGTAGGGTTCGAGGGCGTTTCGGATGCCGCGCAGGGCGTCGGCGACTTCATGTCCGAGCTTGTGAAGTAGGAGTACCCCATGATCCGCCACCTGGTCCTGTTCAAGCTGAACGACGGCGTCGAGCGAGACGATCCGCGGGTCGTCGCAGGCGCCGAGGCCTTCCGGGGACTGGCGGACAAGGTGCCCGGGCTGGAGTTCTGGGAGTGCGCCTGGAACATCACCGACCGGCCGATCGCGTACGACTTCGCCATCAACTCCGCGGTCGCCGACGAGGCCGCGCTGAAGAGCTACATCGAGCATCCGGCCCACCAGGCGGCTGCCGGGCAGTGGCGTGAATTCGCCACCTGGGTGATCGCCGACTACCCGTTCTGACGCCTTCGGCCCTGCGAGCCCCTCACCACGACGGTGAGGGGCTTTCTTTGTTTTTAAACCGATTCGAGGTCAACACGGCGCTATGGGGTGCTTGCACATAGTGGACATGTCTTGTGATGCTATGACCGCTTTTGACGGATGAGTTGACCGAAGTTGACCGCAAAGGGGTGGCGTCATCGTGCCGGCCAGTACAGCGCCTCAAGTGCCTCCCCAGACCGTCCAGGCGGTCCAGGCCGCCCGGACGACACCGGCGGCACAGACGCCCCCTGCGTCCCAGGCGCCCCATGCGGTCCAGGCACCGCCCGCACCCCAGGCATCGTCTGCACCGCAGGATCCCCAGGCGATCCAGGAGCCCCAGACGATCCAGACCGAGACACCCGACGACACCGTCCCGGCCGGCAGGACCCGGGGCGCCGACACCAGGGCGCTCACCCAGGTGCTCTTCGGCCGGCTCCAGGGGCTGGAGCCGGGCACCGCGGAGCACGGCCGGGTCCGGGCGGCGCTGATCGAGGCGAACCTGCCCCTCGTGCGCTACGCCGCCGCGCGGTTCCGCAGCCGCAACGAACCCATGGAGGACGTCGTCCAGGTCGGCACCATCGGCCTGATCAACGCCATCGACCGGTTCGACCCCGAACGCGGGGTCCAGTTCCCCACCTTCGCGATGCCGACCGTCGTCGGTGAGATCAAGCGGTACTTCCGGGACAACGTACGCACCGTCCACGTGCCGCGACGGCTCCACGAGCTCTGGGTCCAGGTCACCGGCGCCACCGAGGACCTGACGACCGCTCACGGCCGCTCGCCCACCACCGGGGAGATCGCCGAACGGCTGAAGATCTCCGAGGACGAGGTGCTCGCCTGCATCGAGGCCGGCCGCTCGTACCACGCGACCTCGCTCGAAGCCGCCCAGGAGGGTGACGGGCTGCCCGGCCTGCTGGACCGGCTCGGCTACGAGGACCCCGCCCTGGCCGGCGTCGAACACCGCGACCTGGTCCGGCATCTGCTCGTACAGCTGCCCGAACGCGAACAGCGGATCCTGATGCTCCGGTACTACAGCAATCTGACGCAGTCCCAGATCAGTGCCGAACTGGGAGTCTCCCAGATGCATGTGTCAAGGCTCCTGGCCCGAAGTTTCGCCCGACTTCGATCCGCAAACAGGATCGAGGCGTAACCGGAACGGGTAGACCGGTCCTGGGGCGTTTCCCGTGGACCAAAAGCCGTACACCCCTTGTTAACTGGGCAGACTCCCCCGGAACTTGTCGACAAGTCACTACAGCGTGTTGCCGACATGTGACATTCTGCGGGAACCGCGTTTGCCGCAGCCTCCCCTCCGGTATTCAGGTGGAGGCTGCGTTCCTCCGATGGTCGTGGCCACCGCGACCGTCCGCGACCTCAAGGGGGTGGCATGTCCGCAGAACAGGGCAGCTCGAAGGTGCTCACGCTCACCAAGAGCGCACCAGCACCCGTTGTGCTCACCAGCTCGCCGGAAGCCATCGACACCCGTACGCTGTCCCGCTCCCTGTTCCTGCGGCTCGCCGCACTGGGCCCCGCACCGGGCCCCGACGGAACGGACACTCCGGAGCGTGCCTATGTGCGGGACACACTCATCGAGCTCAACCTGCCGCTGGTGCGTTATGCCGCGGCCCGGTTCCGCAGCCGCAACGAACCCATGGAGGACATCGTCCAGGTCGGCACGATCGGCCTGATCAAGGCGATCGACCGGTTCGACTGCGAACGCGGCGTGGAGTTCCCGACGTTCGCGATGCCCACCGTCGTCGGCGAGATCAAGCGCTTCTTCCGCGACACCTCGTGGTCGGTGCGGGTGCCGCGCCGGCTCCAGGAACTGCGCCTCGCCCTCACCAAGACCAGCGACGAGCTCGCCCAGAAGCTCGACCGTTCGCCGACCGTTCCGGAGCTGGCCAAGGCGCTCGGGGTCTCCGAGGAGGACGTCGTCGACGGCCTGGCCGTCGGCAACGCCTACACCGCCTCCTCCCTGGACTCACCCTCGCCCGAGGACGACGGCGGCGAGGGCTCACTCGCCGACCGGCTGGGATACGAGGACGCGGCCCTGGAGGGCGTCGAGTACCGCGAGTCGCTCAAGCCGCTGCTGGCCAAACTCGCCCCGCGCGAACGCCAGATCATCATGCTGCGGTTCTTCGCCAACATGACCCAGTCGCAGATCGGCGAGGAGGTCGGCATCTCGCAGATGCACGTCTCACGGCTGCTGACCCGCACGCTCGCCCAGCTCAGGGAAGGGCTCATCGCCGACTGACCGGGAACCCCGATCCCGGGGGTTCCGATTTGACGACCCGTCAGACACACTGTCGCGATGCGACGTCAGACATTCGGCCGGCCCGGCCGCCGGGGCACAGCGATCGCCGCCTCGGCGGCCGTGCTGTGTCTGGGCGGGGCACTGGCAGGCTGCGGCGACCAGATGGGCGGCGACGACGGCTACACGGCGGTCGGGGCGGCCGCGGCAGGGCCCGGGAAGGCACCCTCGGGGGCGGTGGCGCCCTCGGGGAAGGTCACGCTGGTGCCGCTGGACGGCGCCGGGGACGGAGGCGGGGGCGGCAAGGACCGCTCCGGCGCCTCACCCTCCCCGGGGTCCTCGGACGCGACGGACGGCACGGGCGCCGACGGTACGGGGAACGCGGGCGGCTCCGATGGCTCCGGCCCGGACACCGCGCGGCCCGGCGCGTCCCGCGGCCCGGCACAGACCTCGGGAGCGTCCGGCTCCACCGGAACGACGGGCGGCGCACCCTCAAGCGGCTCCGGCTCCGGCTCCGGTTCGGCAGGCGGCTCCACAGGCTCCACCGGCCCCGCCGACTCCCCGCCCCCGCCCTCGCCCGGCTCCACCGCTCCCGCCGGGGCCGCCGTGCTGGAGGTCGGCGCCCCCGTGCGCGCGGCGACGGACAAGCGGTGGTGCGAGAAGGTGACCGTGGAGTTCCGCAATACGGGCGGTTCGCCGGCGCGTTCGGGCACCGTCACCTTCGCCACGCACATCATCGGCGGGCTGGGGATCGACTGGGCGACCCGGGAATCGACAGCGCCGCTGCCCGTGCCGATCGGCGCGGGAGCGGCGCGGAAGATGACGTACACCGTCTGCGTGGACGCCTGGCGGGTGCCCCTGGGCATGCATGTCGAGACCCGGGACGTGACCGCCGTCTGGAAGTGACGGGGGACCGGGACGGTCCGAAGGGCCGGTCAGCCGAGCGCGAGCCAGGCGACCGCGCCGAGCACGACGATCACCGCGACGACGGCGGCGATCAGTCCGGTCCTCGGGCCGGACGACACGGCGGCCGGCTGCTGCCGGCGCTGCGGCTCACCCTCGTCGACGAAGGCGCGGAACATCTGGGTGTTGCCTGCCGGGTCGCTGTTGCCCTCGGGACCCTGCGGAGCGTGGGGATTGTGTGCCATGTCGCAGGACCCTAGCGAACTCGGCCGACGGGCCCAACCCCCGGGCAGTGAAGGGGCGGGGCCATAACCGGGGAACCGGTGAAGGAGGAGTGGCCGAGCCGCCCCGGCCGCCACACCCCGAACGGCGCCCGTCACCGCGGAGAGAGGCCAACCCCCTCCCCCGACCGCCCAGTTGAGTACCGCGCCGTCCGCCGCACCCGCACCCACTCGTATATATGCGCGAAGGGCGGCCGTCAGCACCGCCCGAAGCCGTCACGTACGGGAGAACCGCCCCGGTGCGGTCCCGAGGCGACCGCCACCCCCGCCTCCTGAAGTGGCGCACGACACACCTGCCACTCGCACACCGCACACGCTGGGCGTTTGACCCGCACCCTACGCAGCCTTTTGCGTTCCTTTACTTCTGCAAGGCCCTTTTCGTTTGCCTGCAGCAACCAACGGCTTCTATGGTTGCCCTAAGCAACAAGATGGTCGGTGAGATGTCTGGGGGTCCCGTGGCCGCACGGAGTCAGTACCAGGAACTGGCCCGGCAGCTCAGCGCCGTCGGCGCCGTCAAACGGGGCCTGGCCCGCATCCTCCCGGCTGAATGCCCCGCCGGCTCGGCGGCCGTACTGGCCCTGCTGAGTCAGCACGGTGAAATGCGGATCAGCAGACTGGCCGAACTCCTCTCTGTCGACATGTCGGTGACCAGCCGACACGTCGCTCACGTGGCGGAACGCGGCTGGATCGAACGGTCCCCGGACCCGGCGGACAAGCGCTCCCGCATCCTGCGGCTGACCCCCGCGGGCGAGGGCGTGCTCGACGATCTGAACTGCCGGACGACCGAAATGTTCGCCCACAACCTTCAGGATTGGTCCGACGAAGAGGTCGGACAGCTCAACACGTTGTTGGCCCGGCTGCGCGACAGCTTCTCCTGTCGCGGCTCCGGCGGGTGCGCCCCCGGAAAGCACAGCGGGGACTGCCGCTACCGGCACACCGACAGCCACGACGGCTCGTACACCCGTACACCCGTGTAACAGAAGCAAAGAGAAGGAATTAAATGGCTACGACCACACCAACCGGTGTGCGGGGCGGCCACGCCAAGCACGGAGGGAACGACTCCTCCGACGGCACGCCGATGACACACCGGCAGATCATGGAAGCGCTCACCGGGCTGATGCTCGGCATGTTCGTCGCGATTCTGTCGTCCACCGTCGTCACCAACGCCCTGCCGGAGATCATCTCCGACCTCGGCGGCGGCCAGAGCGCCTACACCTGGGTCGTCACGGCCTCGCTGCTGGCCATGACGGCGACCACCCCCCTGTGGGGCAAGCTCTCCGACCTGTTCAGCAAGAAGCTGCTGGTCCAGATAGCACTCGTCATCTACGTCGCCGGTTCGGTCGTCGCCGGTATGGCGACCAGCAGCGGCATGCTGATCGCCTGCCGTGTGGTGCAGGGCATCGGCGTCGGCGGTCTCTCCGCCCTCGCCCAGATCGTGATGGCCGCGATGATCGCCCCGCGCGAGCGCGGTCGCTACAGCGGCTACCTCGGCGCGGTCTTCGCCGTCGCCACCGTCGGCGGCCCGCTGCTCGGCGGTGTCATCACCGACACCAGCTGGATGGGCTGGCGCTGGTGCTTCTACGTCGGTGTGCCGTTCGCGGCCATCGCCCTCGTCGTGCTCCAGAAGACCCTGAAGCTCCCGGTCGTCAAGCGCGAGGTCAAGGTCGACTGGACCGGCGCCTTCTTCATCAGCGCCGCCGTCTCGCTGCTGCTCCTGTGGGTCACCTTCGCGGGCGACAAGTACGACTGGATGTCCTGGCAGACCGGTGCGATGCTCGCGGGCGCCCTGGTCCTCACCCTGCTCTTCGTCTTCACCGAGTCCAGGGCCAGTGAGCCGATCATCCCGCTGCGGCTGTTCCGCAACCGGACCATCACGCTCGCCTCGCTCGCCTCGCTGTTCGTCGGTGTCTCGATGTTCGCGGGAACCGTCTTCTTCAGCCAGTACTTCCAGCTGGCGCGCGGCAAGTCGCCGACGATGTCCGGTGTGATGACGATCCCGATGATCGCGGGTCTCTTCCTCTCCTCGACCCTCTCGGGCCAGATCATCACCAAGACGGGCCGCTGGAAGGCCTGGCTGGTCAGCGGCGGATTCCTGATCACGGCCGGACTCGGCATGCTCGGCACCATCCGGTACGACACCGAGTACTGGCACATCGCGATCTTCATGTTCGTGATGGGTCTCGGCATCGGCATGATGATGCAGAACCTGGTGCTCGCCACCCAGAACCAGGTCGACCCCGCCGACCTCGGTTCGGCCAGCTCCGTCGTCACGTTCTTCCGTTCGCTCGGTGGCGCGATCGGCGTCTCGGCACTGGGCGCCGTCATGGCGAACCGGGTCACCCACTACGTCAAGGACGGCCTGACGGACCTCGGTCCCCAGGGCGCGTCCATGGGCACCGGCGGCGGGGGCATCCCCGACCTGGACGCGCTGCCCGCGCCGATCCGTACGGTCGTGGAGAGCGCCTACGGACACGGCGTCGGTGACGTCTTCCTGTACGCCGCCCCGGCGGCGCTGATCGCCTTCCTGATCACGATCTTCATCAAGGAGGTCGCGCTGAAGACGAGGGCCGCCAACGACGCTCCGGTCGAGGCCGCGGCGCTCGCCGAGGTCCCGTCCGGTACGGGCGCCCTGGTCTCCGAGGGAGCCGCCGGCGTCACCGCCGTCGACACCCTGGTGGACGCTCCGGTGGCGACCGTGCAGGGCACCGCGGTCCGCGGTGTGGTGCGCGGCGCCGAGGGCGCACCCGTCGGCCGGGCCGCCGTCACGCTGATCTCGCTGGGCGGCCGGCAGCTGGGCATCTCGGTCGCGCAGGCCGACGGCAGCTACGGTCTGGACGCCCCGGGCACCGGCTCGTACGTGCTGATCGCGTCGGCCGACGGCTTCCAGCCGCAGGCGTCGACCGTGGTCGTCGGCGACGAGCCGCTCACGTACGACATCCTGCTCGCCGGTACGAGCGGCCTGGCCGGAACCGTGCGGGCCGCCGAGGGCGGTACGCCCGTCGAGGGCGCCATGGTCATCGTGACCGATGTGCGCGGCGACGTACTGGCCACCGGCAAGTCCGGCGATGCGGGCGAGTTCACCTTCGGTGAGCTGGTCCCGGGTGCGGTGACCGTCGCGGTCAACGCGGCCGGCTTCCGTCCCATGGCGCTGCCCGTGGAGATCGGCGGCCAGGGTGTCACCCGGGTCGACGCCGCACTGCAGTCCGGTGCGCTGGTCCAGGGTGTGGTGCGGGCCGGTTCCGGCCGGCAGCCGCTGCCCGACGCGCGCGTCACGCTGGTCGACGCGGCCGGCAACGTGATCGCCACCTCGACGACCGGGGAGGACGGGGCGTACGCCTTCGCCGACCTGGACGCGGGCGAGTACTCGGTCATCGCGACCGGTTACCCGCCGGTGGCCGGCGCCCTGACCGTGGCCGGTCGCGGGGTCGACGGCCACGACATCGAGCTCGCCCACCCGGGCGCGTAACCGATCCGGGGAAACCCGGACGCAAGACCCCTGGCGGGACGGCACTTCGAGCGGAGAGTCTGTCCCGGCCGGCGGAAAATGGGCCCCGGCGGTGGGGACGGCAGGCAGGGGACGGCCTGCCGTCCCCGCCCCGGGGCCCGACTCATTGAGTGACCCGTTCCTTGAGGGGGCGGGGCATTGAGCAAGGAGAGAAAACGGGATGGGACTTCGCGCACAGGTACGCACGCGGGACGGCTGGGCCGTCCAGCACGCGGTCGTGACGGTCACCGACATGACCGGTACGCAGGTGCTGCGGGCCGCCGCCGACGAGGACGGGACGGTGCGCACCGACGCCCCGCTGTCCGCCGGCGCGTACACCGTGATCGTGACAGCGGTCGGGTACGCCCCCGCCGCCTCCACCGCCCTCGTCACGGCGAGCGGCCGGGTCGAGGCCGGCACGGTGGTGCTGGCCCGCCAGGGCGGCGTGGAGCTGCCGCCGCCGGGCGCCTGGTCGCTGGATCCGGCGCACTCCTCGGTGGGCGCGGTCGCGCAGCACCTGGGGATCTCCAGCGTGCACGGCCGGTTCACCGATTTCGGCGGCCGGATCGAGATCGCCGAGGACATCCAGCGCTCCCGGGTGGACGCGGTCATCAACGCGGCGAGCATCGACACCGGCAACGGCATGCGGGACAAGCACCTGCGCTCGCCGGACTTCCTGGACACCGAGCGGTTCCCGGAGATCACCTACCGCTCCAGCGGGCTGACTCCGGCCGGACCCGACCGCTGGACCGTGCACGGCGAGCTGTCGCTGCACGGCGTGGAGCGTCCGGTCGACCTGGACCTGAGCTACCTCGGCACCGGCCCGGACCCGTGGGGCGGCGTCCGCGCGGCGTTCAGCGCCACGGCCGAGCTGCGCCGTGAGGACTTCGCCATGAACTACAACCAGGTGGTCCAGGCGGGCATCTCGGCGATCGGTACGACGCTGCGGGTGGAGCTCGACATCCAGGCCGTGCAGGGCGATTCCCTGCCGACCGCCTGACCGCACGGTCGTAAGGTCGGTTCCATGGCATCGAACATCGCGACCAACACCGCCGTGGAACTCGACGACTTGCTGGCCTTCGTACGGCCCCGGCACCGGGCGATCCTGCTGACCACCCGGTCCGACGGCCGCCCCCAGGGCTCCCCGCTCACCTGCGGCGTCGACGACGCGGGCCGGATCGTCGTCTCGACGTATCCCGAACGGGCCAAGACCCGCAACGCGAAGCGGGACGAGCGGGTGAGCCTCATCGTCCTGTCGGACGAGTGGAACGGGCCCTGGGTCCAGATCGACGGCTCGGCCGAGGTGATCGACTCACCGGATTCGGTCGAGCCGCTCGTCGAGTACTTCCGGAACATCTCGGGGGAGCACCCCGACTGGGACGAGTACCGGGCGGCGATGGTGAAGCAGGGCAAGTCGATCATCCGTATCACCCCCGAGCGGTGGGGGCCGATCGCCACCGGCGGCTTCCCCGCCCACCTGGCCCCGGGCAGCTGACCGCTGTGACGCTCCCGCTGCCCGAACTGCTCACCCGGGCCCGGCTGCTGGCCGGGCCCGAGGTCGGCGATGCCGTGGCCAAGGCCCTGGAGCGGGCCGCCGGCCGCCCCGTGGAGCGCGGCGGCCCCGCCGACGGCGGTCCCTACGCGTATGTGGGGGCCGCGCTGCCCGAGGCGCTGCGCGGGGACGGTCTGTTGTGGTTCCACAGCGTGAACGCCGGTACGGACGCCCTGCTGGGCGCCGGGCCGTGGCCCGCAGGGGCGCTGCTCACCCGGACGGTGGGCCGGATGGGCGAGCGGATCGCCCAGTACGTGCTGGCCTGGGTGCTGGCGGAGTGCCAGTCGGTTCCGGAGTTCGCCGCGCAGCACGCCCGGGGTGAGTGGCGCCGGATCCCCTCGGAACTCGTGGCCGGGCAGACCGCTGTGGTGCACGGCACCGGCCGGATCGGCTCGGCTGTTGCCGGGCTGCTGCGGTCGTGCGGCATCCGGACGGTGGGCGTGGCCCGGACGCCACGCGAGGTGTTGCCGGGCTTCGACGCGATGGCCCGCTCGGACGAGCCGGTGGCCGCCCGCTGGGTGGTGGCCGCGCTTCCGCTGACCGGGGCGACGGCCGGGTACTTCGGGGCGGACCGGTTCGCGGCCATGGGCGGGGCCACCTTCGTCAACGTGGGCCGCGGCGCGACCGTGGACCTGGGGGCGCTGGAGGCGGCGCTGCACGCGGGGACGGTGGGACGGGCGGTGCTCGATGTGCTGCCCGACGAGCCGGCCGCGCCCGGCGACCCCTGCTGGCGGCTGCCCCGTACGGTGATCACCTCGCACTCCGCGGGCATCACGGCGGACGACGACGTCGTCACGGACTTCGCGGCCTGCCTGCGGGAGCTGACGGCGGGCCGGATCCCCGCACTCGCCGTGGACACGGCCCGCGGTTACTGACGGGGCCGGGTCTCCTCGCCGGGGGACAGCTCCCACTCACGCATCGCGTCGATCCCCGCGATCAGCAGGTCGAGTGCGAACGCGAAGTCCCGCTCGTGCATTTCGTGGACGGTGTCGGCGCCCCGCGCCGCCATGAGGTCCTGCGAGTTCTCCACGATCGGGCCCAGCTGCGGCTGGCCCTGGATGGCCACCATCGCCTGCTGGAAGTACTCGTCCTGGGTGAGCCCCGCCTCGGCGCTGCGCTGGGCGAACTGGCCCTCGACGGTGCCGAATCCGTACACGAACTGGAAGACCGCGGAGAGCGCGCCGGTCTGCTGCGACGGCGGCAGGCCGGTCGCACGGACCACGTCCTGGATGGCGTACGACATGAGCATCGCGTGCGGTCCCACGTTGAGGAACTTCCCGACGAGCGGGGAGACCCAGACGTGCCGGACCAGCAGGGCCCGGTAGGCCCTCGCCAGCGCACGCAGCCGGGTCTCCCAGGGCGCGTCCTCCTGCGGCGGGTCGATCTCGCTGTAGACCGAGTCGAGGGCCAGCTCCAGCAGGTCGTCCTTGGTGTCGACGTACCAGTAGAGGGACATCGCCGTGACCTTCAGGTCGGCGGCGAGCCGGCGCATGGAGAACTTCGCGAGGCCCTCGGCGTCCAGCAGCCGGACCGTCGCGGCGGTGATCCGGTCACGGTCGAGTCCTGCGGGCTGGTCGGGTTTCCGGGTGCGCGACGGTGGCCGGTGGTTGAGCCACACGCTGGTCCGGGCAGGGTCCTTCGCGCGATCGGCCGCGGACACCATGGCGCACTCCCTCGTCTTGCCGGCAGGACGAACCGGATACGTACCCCGTGCCCCAAAAACGGAGCCGTACGGTCCGGTACGTCCCGCCTGATGCTATGCCGCTGCCGCGGCCGAGTCAGCCCGAGCCGATTCTCCTCGCTCCGCCCGGCGCAGCAGCACTGCGGCCAGCAGTCCACCGGCCAGCACGGCCACCGCCCCCACCAGCATGCTGGTCTCCAGTCCGGAGGAGAACGCGTCCGTGATCCGCTGCCGTTCCCCGTCACCGCTCGCGGCGGCCAGGGCGGCGGGCAGCGAGGCCGCGCCGACGGCCGACGGAACGAGTGCGGCGAACCGGGAGTTCAGGACGGCGCCGAGCACCGCGACCCCGAGGCCGTTGCCGAATTCGGCGAGCGTGCCGTTGACCCCGGCGCCGACGCCGGCCTTCTCGGGCGGGATGGCGCTCATGATCGCGTTGGCCATGGCGGGCATGGCGAGCGCGATGCCCGCGCCCATCACGAGCAGACCGAACAGCGTCCCGCCGTAGCCGTCCCCGCCCAGCAGGGCGATCGCGGCCAGACCTGCGGCGAGCAGCCCCATGCCGGTGGCGATGGTGACGGGCGTACCGAGCTTCGGCACCAGCCGTGCGCCCAGCCCGGTGAGGTTGAGCGCGACGACGCTCAGGGCGAGCGGGGCCGTACGCAGGCCCGCTTCCAACGGCCCGTACCCGAGCACGAACTGGAGCTGCTGGGTGAGCAGGAACAGCGAGCCGCCCATCCCGAACGCGACCAGGATCGCGCCCGCGACCGCGCCGATGAACTTCTGGTTCCGGAAGAAGTGCATGTCCAGCATCGGATACGGGATGTGCAGCTCCCACAGCACGAATCCGGTGAGGACGGCGACCCCGACGAAGGCGGTCAGCAGCACCTGGCCGGAGGTCCAGCCGTGTCCGGGGCCGGAGATGATCGCGTACACGACCGCCGCCATCCCGATGGTGGAGAGCAGCGCGCCGAGCAGGTCGGGGCGCTCCCCGCTCGGGTTCTTCGACTCGGGGACCAGCCGCGCCACGGCCACCAGGCCGATCACGGCGACCGGGATGTTGATCAGGAAGATCGCACCCCACCAGAAGTGGTCGAGCATGACCCCGCCGATCAGCGGCCCGACGGCGAAGCCGAGTGAGCTGACGGTCGACCAGATGCCGATCGCCTTCACCCGTTCGGTCTCGTCGAAGATCTGGACGACGACGGCGAGCGTCGTCGTCATCAGCAGCGCCCCGCCTATGCCCATGCCGGCCCGTGCGGCGATCAGTTGCGCGGACGACTGGGCGAGCCCGGCCACCAGCGAGCCGATGCCGAACAGGGCGAGACCGGCGATCAGCATCTTCTTGCGGCCGTAGCGGTCGGCGGAGCTGCCGGCGGTCAGCAGCAGTCCCGACTGCACGAGCGAGTAGGCGTTGATCATCCACTGCACATCGGCGGTGGAGGCGTCCAGCTCCCGGGTGAGGGAGGGGATCGCGACGTTGAGGACGGTGTTGTCGAGCAGCACGGTGAGCTGGGCGAGGCAGATGACGCCGAGGATCAGCCAGCGCTGCGGGTGGCTCGATGGTGAGAGGTGGTTCTGCTCGGCGGCGGTCGCCGTCATGCGGACTCCCGGGGCGTTGGGTCAGGACTTGTACGGGGACGGGAACGCGTCTTATACGGTGTACAGGAACACGCTGTACACCGTATAGCCGTGCAGGGCCACGTACAACCGACTTTCCCGCGATACGGTGCCGATCACTGATCCGACAAGGGCTGGAGTGGCATGTCACTGCGTCGTCGTACGGTGGAAGTCATGGTGGCCGCAGGCCTGTTGGGAACGGCTCTCGCCTCTCCCGCAGCAGCCGCGGGGCACGGTCCGGGGCAGCTGGTGCCCCTTCGCGTTGCCACGTACAACATCCATGCGGGGGCCGGCATGGACAACGTCTTCGATCTCGACCGGCAGGTGGCCGAGCTCCGCTCGCTGGACGCGGACGTGATCGGGCTCCAGGAGGTCGACGTCCACTGGGGCGACCGCAGTCAGAACCGGGACCTGGCGGCCGAGCTGGCCGAACGGCTGGGCATGCAGGTGTCGTTCGCCCCGATCTACAGCCTCGATCCGGTGACGGCGGGGGCCCCCAGACGCGAGTTCGGTGTCGCGGTGCTGTCCCGGTACCGGATCGTGAGCGCGGAGAACCACGACATCACCCGGCTCTCCACCCAGGACCCGAACCCGGTCCCGGCGCCCGCACCCGGCTTCGGCGAGGTGGTGCTGCGGGTGAAGGGGGTGCCCGTGCACGTGTACGCGACGCACCTCGACTACCGCGGCGACCCGTCCGTCCGCATCGCCCAGGTGGCCGACACCCGCCGGATCATGGCGGAGGACCAGAAGTCGGAGCGGCGGCCGGTGCACCAGATCCTGCTCGGCGACTTCAACGCGGCCCCGGCGGCTCCCGAGCTGGCCCCGCTGTGGGAGACGCTCACCGATGTGGAGCCCGGCGGCCCCACCTATCCGGCGCTGAACCCGGTGCAGCGGATCGACTACGTGGCGGTCTCGAAGGACACCGTGCGGGTACGCGACGCGGCGGTAGCCGAGACGCTCGCCTCGGACCACCGCCCTGTTGTCACGGACCTGTTGCTGCGACGCTGAACTTCCTGAGTCCTGCTCCCGGCCTCAGCTGCTCGCCGGCTGCGTCAGGTCGTAGAAGGTCGCGCTGCCGACGGTGACCTTCTTGAAGCTCTTCTCCACCCAGGTGGAGATCTGCGACGAGGTGCCGCTGCTGCCGCCCATGCCGCCTCCGCCGCCCGTGCCGCTGGAGATGAAGTAGTGGATCCGGCCGTCCTCGACGTACTTCTTGAACTGGGAGAGCGTCGGGGACGGGTCGCTTCCGTTGAAGCCGCCGATCGCCATCACCGGGTCGCCGGTGGCGAGCTGGTAACTGGCGGCGTTCTGCGAGCCGATGGCCGCGGCGGCCCAGGTGAAGTCGTCCGCGTTCGCCGCCAGGAGCTTCTTCGCCGCGGCATCGACGGTAGCGCCGTTGAGCAGACCACCCATACCGCCGCCACCGCCGCCACGGGTGCCTTCGCCCATGCCGGGCATGGCTCCGGGCTGCTGTCCCTGCTGCGCCGTGCCGGTACCGCCCTGACCCTGCCGGCTGCCGGTCGGGGGCTGCCCGCCCTGGCCACCGGTCGGAGGCCGGCCCATGCCGCCGCCCTGCTGGTTGCCTTGCTGATTGCCCTGCTGGTTGCCCTGTCCGGGCGGCTGCATGCCACCGCCACCACCGGGACCACCGGGGCCACCGCGACCGCCACCACCGCCGCCGCCCATCCCGCCGGAGGACGGGCCCGCGGTGACGATCGAGCCCTGGTGCCCGGTGTTCAGCGTGCTCACGGTGTACGCGGTCGGCCCGGCCAGTGAGGCCGCGAAGCCGAGACCCACTGCGGCGAGCGCCAGTTGACGCCCCAGCCGGGACGCGAGCAGCAGGCCCAGCGCGCCGACGATCCCGGCGACGAGCACGGTCGGCCGCAGCCACGGCTGGTAGTCCGGGGTCCGCCCCAGCAGCACGTACGACCAGTAGGCCGTCACGGCCACCGTGACACCGAGCGTGGCACCCGCCCACCAGTGGGAGCGTTCCTCCCACAGGACCGTGGCGCCCATGCCGATCAGCGCCGCGAGGTAGGGGGCCAGGGCCACCGTGTAGTACTGGTGGAAGATGCCGGCCATGAAGCTGAACACGGCCGCGGTCATCAGCAGCGAGCTGCCCCAGGCGAGGAAGGCCGCCCGAGCCGTGTCCGTCCTCTTCGCCCGCCAGGTCAGCCAGATGCCCGCGACCAGCAGGATCAGCGCGGCGGGCAGCAGCCAGGAGATCTGGCTGCCGATCTCGGAGTTGAACATCCGGCCGATGCCGGTCTCGCCCCACTGACCGCCGGCTCCACCGCCCCCGCCGCCACCGACACTGCCGGTCTCCTCGCCGTTGATCCGGCCGAGCCCGTTGTAGCCGAAGGTCAGCTCCAGGAAGGAGTTGTTCTGCGAGCCGCCGATGTACGGGCGCGAGGAGGCGGGCCACAGTTCGACGACCGCCACCCACCAGCCGCCGGCAACGATCATCGCCAGGGCCGAAAGGCCAAGCTGGCCGAACCGCTTGCGTACGGAGACCGGTGCGAACACCGCGTACAGCACCGCGAGCGGCGGGAGGATCAGGAACGCCTGGAGGGTCTTGGACAGAAACGCCAGACCGACGGCGACGCCCGCCCAGACCAGCCACTTGGTGCGGCCGTTCTCCATCGCGCGCAGCACGCAGTAGACGGTGACGGTCATCAGCAGCGCGAGCAGCGCGTCCGGGTTGTTGAACCGGAACATCAGCGCGGCGACGGGCGTGAGCGCGAACACCGCCATGGTGATCAGCCCGGCGGCGGCGCTGAACCGGCGGCGTACGGAGGCGTGGAGCACCCCTGCCGTCGCCGCGGCCATCAGTACCTGCGGGGCCAGGATCGCCCAGGAGTGCAGGCCGAAGATCCGCACCGACAGCGCCATCGGCCACAAGGTGGCCGGGGGCTTGTCGACGGTGATGGCGTTCGCCGAGTCCAGCGAACCGAAGAAGAACGCCTTCCAGCTCTGGCTGCCGGCCTGAACGGCGGCGGAGTAGAAGGAGTTGGCGTAGCCGGAGGCGCTGAGGTTCCACAGGTAGGCCAGCGTGATGACCAGCAGCATGGCGAGGAAGGCCGGGCGCGCCCAGCTGGGGTCCTCGGGCCGGCCGCGCCACACGCGGTGCGGCAGTGAGGGGCCGGGCCGTGCGTGGCCGGCCGCGCCCTGGGGCGGGGCCGGGAGGTGGTCGAGCGTGGTCATCGGACGTTCCTCAGTTCGTGGTGG
Source organism: Streptomyces sp. NBC_00464 (assembly GCF_036013915.1). Classification (NCBI taxonomy): domain Bacteria; kingdom Bacillati; phylum Actinomycetota; class Actinomycetes; order Kitasatosporales; family Streptomycetaceae; genus Streptomyces; species Streptomyces sp. NBC_00464. Next base: position 3,595,044 of record NZ_CP107899.1, read on the forward strand.
GTGTCGTCGGCCGGTGCGGCGGCCCGGCCGGCCGCCTGGGCGTCCGCGCGGCGGGCCGTGTCACCGCCCCGGTCGCGGTCCGGGAAGACCCAGGCGCGGAAGAGCAGGAACCGCAGCACCGTCGCCGCGAGATTGGCCGCGATCAGCACGGCGAGTTCGGTGCCGTGCGAGGGCGAACCCGAAGCCGCCCCGAGTGCGGCCAGCGAACCGCTGGTCAGCGCCAGGCCGATGGCGAAGACCACGAGGCCCTGCGCCTGATGGCGTACGGCGCTGCCCCGGCCGCGTACCCCGAAGGTGAGCCTCCGGTTGGCCGCCGTATTGGCGACGGCGGACACCAGCAGCGCGCCGCCGTTGGCGATCTGCGGGCCGACGCCCTGGCGGAAGAGCGAGTACAGGACCAGGTAGAAGAGCGTCGAGAGGGCTCCCACGACGCAGAACCCGACCAGCTGCCGGGCCAGTCCGCCCGGCACCCCGCCGATCCCCCGGTCGCGCGGGTCGTCGCCGAAGGGCCGCGCGAGCCGGTCCAGCGGCAGCGCACCGACGGCCAGCGCCCGCCCCACCCGCCACACGCCCTTCAGGTCCTCGGTGGCGGTCCGCACGATGTGGACCGTCGAGTCCGGGTCGTCGACCCAGTCGACCGGCACCTCATGGATGCGCAGCCCGGCCCGCTCGGCGAGCACCAGCATCTCGGTGTCGAAGAACCAGCCGGTGTCCTCGACCATCGGCAGCAGCCGCTGCGCGACCTCCCGCCGGATCGCCTTGAACCCGCACTGGGCGTCGCTGAACCGGGCGGCCAGCGACGAGCGCAGGATGATGTTGTAGGCCCGCGAGATGAACTCCCGCTTCGTCCCCCGCACCACCCGCGAACTGCGCGCGAGCCGCGAGCCGATGGCCAGGTCCGAATGCCCGGAGATCAGCGGCGCGACCAGCGGGAGCAGCGCGTTGAGGTCGGTGGACAGGTCCACGTCCATGTAGGCGAGGACCGGGGCGTCCGAGTGCGACCAGACGGTACGCAGCGCCCGCCCCCGGCCCTTCTCCTCCAGCCGGTACGACCGCACGCCGGGAAGCGTCCGCGCGAGCCGTTGCGCCACCTCGGGGGTCCGGTCGGTGCTCGCGTTGTCCGCGACGGTGATCCGGAAGGCGTAGGGGAAGGTGCGCGCCAGATGGTCGTGCAGCCGCAGCACACACGGCTCCAGATCCTTTTCCTCGTTGTAGACGGGTACCACCACATCGAGTACGGGGGCACCTGCCGCATCGCCCGCGCCGGCCAGGAGGTGGTCCCGGGCCGGCAAGGTGCTCCAAGGAGTGTCGGTTCGCATGACATCGACACTCGCCAACCGCGCTGTCACACCCGTGTGGTGCGCCTGTGGTCCTGCTGTGAGTAGGAAGGACCGCTTTCGTACGCTTCTCCCGGGTGCCCGGGGTCCGCCGGCAGATGAACGGCGAACACCGTGTCGCCGGGCACCGAACGCACCTCGACGACGCCGCCGTGCGCGACGACGACGGCCTGCACGATGGCGAGCCCGAGCCCCGTCGAACCGGCGTGCCGGGACCGCGAGGCGTCCCCGCGCGCGAACCGTTCGAAGACGTGCGGCAGCAGCTCCGGGGGGATGCCGGGCCCGTTGTCCCGGACCTCCAGCGTCACCCAGGGATGTCCGGCCTCCGCGAGCACCCGGGCCGTGACCGTGGTGCCGGGCGGGGTGTGCGTACGGGCGTTGGCCAGCAGGTTGACCAGCACCTGCTGGATCCTGGTCGGGTCGGCGCATACGGTCGCGGGCACCTCGGGGAGTTCCAGCCGCCAGTGATGGGCGGGCCCGGACCCGTCCGTGGAGGCCGGCCGGCCCGCGACGCGTGCGTCACTCACCGCGTCTATGACGAGCGGGGAGAGATCGGTGCTCTCGTAACTGAGCGGCCGGCCCGCGTCCAGCCGGGCGAGCAGCAGCAGATCCTCCACCATGCCCGTCATGCGCTGCGCCTCGGACTCGATCCGTCCCAGTGCGTGGCGGGTGTCGGGGCCGGTGTTCTCCCGGCCGCGCCGGGTGAGTTCGGCGTACCCGCGGATCGAGGCGAGCGGGGTGCGCAGCTCGTGGCTGGCGTCCGCGACGAACTGGCGTACCCGCATCTCGCTCTTCTGCCGCGCGTCCAGGGCCGAACCGACGTGTCCCAGCATCCGGTTGAGCGCCGCGCCGACCTGGCCGACCTCGGTGCGCGGGTCGGCCTCGGCGTCCGGGACCCGTTCGAGCAGGGCGACCTCGCCGCTGTGCAGCGGGAGTTCGGAGACGCGCGTCGCGGTGGCGGCGACCCGGCGCAGCGGCCGCAGGGCGACCGTGACCATGGCGGCGCCCGCGATCCCGGCGGCGATGAGTCCGGCGCCGGTGACGCAGACCTCGACGAGGATCAGGGTGCTGAGGGCGCCGCTCACCTCCGAGGTCGGGACGCCGACCAGGACGGTCGTGCCGTCGCTCGCGGGGGCCGTGGCCTGCACCCGGTAGCCGCCCAGTCCGGGCAGCTCGACGTCATGCGCCTCACCGTCCGCGGGGACGTGGGCCGCCTCCAGCGCGTCCGCCTGCGCACCGGTCAGCGCCTCGGTGTTCTCCGAGACCTCGCCGTCGCCCGCCTTGGCGACCGCCGAATCGGTGACGTCTCCGTCCACGGTGAGCGCGCCGAACGTCTTGAGGGGCTGGCCGCCGCCCATGCCGATGAAGCCGAGGGGATTCTTGTCCTTGGGCCCGCCGGGCGCGGGCGCACCCGGCATCCGGTCGGCTCTCATGGTGAGTTCGCGCAGCTGGCCGTCGAGCTTCCCGTACATGTAGGTGTGGAAGGCGATGGCGGTGACCGTGCCGATCACGGCCGCGACGACCGCGATCAGCATCACGGAGGAGACGGCGAGCCGGGTCCGCAGTGTCCACGGCCCCTTCGTCAGCCGTTTCACGCGGCTACTCACCGGGCTTGATGAGGTATCCCGCCCCGCGCCGGGTGTGGATCATCGGTGTGCGGCCCGCGTCGATCTTCTTGCGCAGGTACGAGATGTAGAGCTCGACGACGTTGGCCTGACCGCCGAAGTCGTAGTTCCAGACCCGGTCCAGGATCTGCGCCTTGCTCAGCACCCGGCGCGGATTGCGCATCAGGAACCGCAGCAGCTCGAACTCGGTCGCGGTGAGGTGGATGTTGGCGCCGCCGCGGCTCACCTCGTGACTGTCCTCGTCCAGCATCAGGTCGCCGACGACGAGCGTCGACTCGCTGCGTACCGCCGCCGTGCCGGAGCGACGGATCAGCCCGCGCAGCCGGGCGACGACCTCCTCCAGGCTGAACGGCTTGGTGACGTAGTCGTCGCCGCCTGCCGTGAGCCCGGCGATCCGGTCCTCCACGGAGTCCCGGGCGGTCAGGAAGAGCACGGGCACCTCGGAGAGCTCCCGGCGCAGCCGGCCGAGCACGGCGAGCCCGTCCGTGTCGGGCAGCATCACGTCGAGGATCACCGCGTCGGGCCGGAAGTCCCGGGCCGTACGCAGGGCGCCGGCACCGTCGCCCGCGCTGCGGACCTCCCAGCCCTCGTAGCGAAGCGCCATGGAGAGCAGCTCGGCCAGCGGGGCCTCGTCGTCCACGACCAGGATCCGGACGGGGGTACGGTCCGGCCTGAGCATTTCGGTACGCCCCTGGGGCGAGGTCGTCATCGTCATGCCTCAACCCTCTGAGACGCCCCTGAGAGAGTTCTTTCCCGATTCTGTGAATTCCCTGAGAAAGCGCACGGGACGGCCGGGCCCGCGCTCCCTCAGGCGAAGAGGGCGTCCGCGTTGTCGTGGCAGACCGCCCGCAGCCAGTCGTCCCCGAGCCCCAGCCGCTCCAGGGCGTGCAGCTGGTGGGCGTACGGATACGGAATGTTCGGGAAGTCCGTCCCCAGCAGGATCCGGTCCCCGAGCGCCGCGAGCCGCCCGCGCTCCGCCACGGGGAAGGGGATGAAGTCCTCCGTGAAGTCCGTGAAGGTCATCGTCGTGTCGAGCCGCACCTCCCGGTACGTCTCCGCGAGCGCCAGGAACTCCGTGTACTCCGGCATCCCCATGTGCGCCACGATCAGCCGCAGCCGGGGGTGCCGGGCGAGGAGCCGGCCGATGGGTTCCGGCCCCGTGTACCTGCCGGGCGCGGGCCCGGAGCCGCAGTGGATGACCACCGGGACGCCGGCCTCGGCGAGCAGCCCCCAGACGGGCTCCAGCAGCGGGTCGTTGGGGTCGTAGGCCCCGACCTGGATGTGCGACTTGAAGACCCGCGCCCCGGCCTCGACGGCCTCCGCCACGTACTTCTCGACGCCCTCCTCCGGGAAGAAGGTCGCGGTGTGCAGACAGTCGGGCACCCGGCCGGCGAAGTCGGCCGCCCAGCCGTTCAGCCAGGGCGCCATGCCGGCCTTGTGCGGGTAGAGCATCGAGGTGAACCGGAGCACGCCGAACGAGCGCAGCAGCGCGAGCCGTTCGTCCTCGTCATGGCGGTAGGCGATCGGCCACTCCATCCCGGTCAGCGGACCGACCGAGTCGAAGTAGGCCCAGACCTTGCGCAGCACCTGTTCCGGCATGAAGTGCGTGTGTACGTCGATGATTCCGGGCAGTCCGAGCCGCTCCCGGAACCGCACCACGTCGTCGCGATCGTCACTCATCAGGCGCTCCTCCTTCGACTGCCTCCGACGATGTCAGAACAGCCCGCCCTGCGAAGCGCCGCCCCCCGCGACGACCGTCGGCACGCTCACACCGGTGCCCGAACCGGCCGCTGTCAGGTCCCAGCCGGTCATCAGCCGGGTGTCCACGACGACGACCCCGTCCGCCCCCGTGTCCAGATGCAGATCCGGCCCGGCCGCCGCGACCAGCCGCCCCGCGACCACACCACCGTCCACAAGCCCGGTCACCGCACGCACCACCCGGCCACCCACCGCGAACGCCCCGTCGTCCACCGCGGCGCCCGGCCCGCCGATCCCGAAGAGTTCCGCATGGTCGACGGCCTCGAACGGCAGCCGCTCCAGCACCTCGGGCCGGCCTCCCCCGTCGAGCGCCACCGCCCGCCCGTACAGATCCGCCACCTCACCGGCCCGCTCCGCCGGTCCCGGAAGCTCCCCGCGCACCGCCCGCTTGCGCGCGTACGGAATCCGGTCCGGCACTCCGAGCGCGACCCGCAGCACTTCCTCGGCCCGCCGCGCCGCCATCAACGGCCCCCGCCCCAGCCAGCTGAAGACCACCGCCCCCTGCTCCCGCAGCCGGGCCGCGCCCCGCTCCTCGGCGGTGATCCCGACCTTCACCAGCCCGGCCCCGAACCAGGCGAGATACACGCGGTACGTGCGCGGATCGTCGGGAATCGTGTCGGCGGCCACCGAGTGCGCCCGGTCCAGCCGCCCGCACTCCGCACAGCGCGCGCCCGTGCTCCGCTCCGGCACCGGGGCCGCCACCGGACAGGCGTTTCCGCGCGCCCCGGTACAGGTCCGCTTCCCCGAGGCCCGGAACCCGAGCTCGTTCCCGTACGCCAGAGCGCTCCCCCGCACCTGCGGGCCCTTCCGCCACCCGAGCACGGGCCCGTCGGCCCCCTCGGGCCAGCGAAGGCCGGTGCACTGCCACTCCATGCGTGAACTCCCGGACTCCCGGACGTGAATACCGACAGACACCGGCGGATACCGGCGGACACCGACGGATACGAACCCGCCATGCTCCCACACATCGCCCTTCAATGTGATCTGCGTCACACTGGAGGGGTGGTGGGCTCGAAACCAGGAACCTTCAGAGGTGTTCGACCATGACCAACATCGACGGCACTGCTCTCGACAGTCTGCGTACCGCCTTGAGGGGACCTGTCGTCGCGCCGGGGGATGCCGACTACGACGAGAGCCGCAGCATCTACAACGCCATGATCGACCGGCGCCCCGCTGCGATCGCCCGGTGCACGGACGTGGCGGATGTGCGCACCACCCTCGCCTTCGCCCAGGACACGGGGCTCGACCTGGCCGTACGCGGCGGCGGACACAGCGGACCGGGACTGTGCCTGGCCGACGGCGGACTGACCCTCGACCTGTCCCCCATGCGCTGGGCACGCGTCGACCCCGAGGCCCGGACCGCCCAGGTGGGCGGGGGCAGCCAACTGGGCGATCTGGACCATGCGGCGCACACCTTCGGCCTCGGCGTACCGGCCGGGATCATGTCGACCACGGGCGTGGGCGGCCTCACGCTGGGCGGCGGGCACGGCTATCTGACCCGCGCCCACGGCCTCACGGTCGACAGCCTGCTCGCTGCGGACGTCGTCCTGGCGGACGGCACCTTCGTCACCGCCTCCGCGACGGACCACCCCGACCTGTTCTGGGCCCTGCGGGGCGGCGGCGGCAACTTCGGCGTGGTCACCTCGTTCACCTACCGGCTGCACCCGGTGGACACGGTCGGCGTGGGGGTGACCGTATGGCCGGTCGACCGCACGGCCGAGGTACTGCGCTGGTACCGCGACTTCCTGCCCGCCGCACCGGACGACGTGTACGGATTCTTCGCCCTCCTGACCGTGCCCCCCGGGCCCCCGTTCCCGGAGGAGATCCACGGACAGAAGATGTGCGGCGTCGTCTGGTGCTACACGGGCGACCTGGCGGCCGGCAAGCTGGAGGACGCGCTCTCGGCGGTCAACGACCCGGCGCCACCGGCCTTCCACTTCACCAGCCCCATGCCCTACCCCGCCCTCCAGACCATGTTCGACGGCCTGATCCCCAAGGGACTGCAGTGGTACTGGCGCGGCGACTTCTTCGACGGGATTCCGGACGCCGCGATCGAGGTCCACGCGAAGTACGGCCGCAACCTCCCCACCGGCCTGTCGACGATGCACCTGTACCCCGTGGACGGAGCGGCCCACCGGGTCGGCCCCGGAGAAACCCCGTGGGCCTACCGGGACGCCGTGTGGTCCGGCGTCATCGCCGGCATCGACCCCGATCCCGCCAACGCCGAGGCGATCCGGCAGTGGTGCGTCGACTACTGGACGGAGCTGCACCCGCACTCCATGGGCGGCAGTTACGTCAACTTCCTCGGCGAGGCCGAGGCCCCGGACCGCGTCCGGTCCACCTACCGCGGCACCTACGACCGACTGGCCGCGGTCAAGCACACCTACGACCCGGACAACTTCTTCCGCGCCAACCAGAACATCGCGCCGGCCGCGGCATGAGGGACCCGGACCCCGCACGCAGTCCGGCCGTGGATATTCTCCGGCCATGTCGAATCGGTCGGTGGCAACGGGCGTCACTCTCGCGGGCGTCATGGCGCACTGCGGCGGAAACCCGGTAGGCGCCGTGAAGTTGCTGGTGGGGGCCATGGCCTCCGCGCCGGCCGCCCCGGAGCCCTACGCGGCTCTCGCCGATCTCCGACGGGCCCGGCAGGCGGAGTTGAAGGCAGGTCTCGAAGGGGACGGCTCCTTGAGCACGGTGCCCGCGCAGGCGTATCTCCTGTTCCTCGAAGGGGACATGGACAACGCGGCGATGGCCCTGGGTTCGGTCACGGGGGTGAAGCCCGGTGTGCCGTGGGGCGCTGCCCCGTGGTTCGGCGATGCGCGTTTCCTCGACACGGTGAGCGCCGAGGCGCTGGCCGAGGCATGCCTGCGGGTCCTGGACTACGGCCACGACCTGGACAGCGACGCGATGCGTGAGCGGTTCGTCCCCTGGCTCCATGCCATCGACAGGGTCTCCCGGCGCAGTCCGGTGCCGGAGTCGCTGGCCGCCATGGCCCGGCTGCCACGGGCCTGCGGCCGCTACGGGCTCGCCTTCGCCCTGTGCGACCGCGCCGATGCCGGCGAGCGGGTGATGTGGACCGCGGTGGCGCGGGCGAACACCTGGCGCGCCACGGGCGACCTGGGCCGGGCGGCGGAGGCCTTCGAGGACGCCCTGGCCCTGGACCCGCGCAACTGGTCCCTCTGCCTGGACCTCGGCGACGTACGCGCCGAACAGGGCGACTTCGCCTCCGCTGCGGCACTGGCCGAACAGGGCCTGCGACACGAACCGCAGGAGATCTCCCTGCGCGTGGCGGCTGCCGCCTATCGCACGCGTCTGTCCGGCTCGTCCGACGACCTGCGGGCTCTCGCCGCCCTGGCACCGGAACTCACGAACACTCCCTACCGGGATCTGCTGATCGACCACGCCTGCGCGGGGCCTGGGCTGCCCCCGGACCTCGTGGCCGAGGTCCGCGCCATCCGGACCTGACCGCGCACCGCGGGCGTTAGGATCCGGGCCATGCCCCTGACCGTGCAGGACGTGGAGCGGTTCCAGGCCTCCAGGCCCCGTCTGGAGGCCATCGCCTACCGCCTCCTCGGCTCAGCGAGCGAGGCCGAGGACGCCGTGCAGGACACGTTCCTGCGCTGGCAGGCCACCGACGTGGACCGGATCGAGGTCCCCGAGGCCTGGCTGACGAAGGTCCTCACCAACCTGTGCCTCAACCAGCTCACCTCGGCGCGCGCCCGGCGCGAGATGTACGTGGGCCAGTGGCTCCCCGAGCCGCTGCTCGCCGGAGACCCGATGCTCGGCCCCGCCGACACCGTGGAGCAGCGCGACTCCGTCTCGTACGCGGTCCTCACCCTCATGGAGCGTCTCTCCCCCAACGAGCGGGCGGTGTACGTCCTGCGGGAGGCCTTCGGCTACCCGCACCGGGAGATCGCCGAGATCCTCGACATCACCGAGGCCGCCGCCCAGCAGATCTACCACCGGGCCAGGAAGCACATCGCACACGGCAAGCCCCGCACCGAGATCGACGAGGCAGCCGCCCGGCGGATCGTCGAGGAGTTCCTCGCGGCCGCCACCACCGGCCGGACCGAGCCGCTCGTACGGCTGCTCACCGAGGACGCCGTCGCGATCGGCGACGGCGGCGGCAAGGTCCCGGCCCGTGCCAAGGCGTTCGAGGGCGCCCTCGCGGTCGCGAAGTTCATGCGCGGCCTGTTCAAGCCCAGCAAGGCCAAGCGCGACATCGCCGGCGGCTCTCCCGACGTCTACGTCACGACCGCCAACGGCACCCCCGCCGTCCTCGCGGTCATCGACGGCCAGGTCATCGGCGTCATGTGCCTGGAGATCACCGCCGAGGGCATCACCGCGTTCCGTAACCAGGTCAACCCCGACAAGCTCGAACGCGCGACCCGGCGCTGGGCGGCCTCCGACCACGGAGAACCCCTGTTCAACGCCTTCTGACGCCTCCTGACACCACTGTGACGTGGCTCACATCCTCAACCTGTCAGGAAACGGCGGGCTGCCCGGCTCAAGGGGCGAACCCGCGCGAGACAGGAGCAGGGAAATGCAGCAGCAGCACCGCATCATCGTCCTCGGAGCCGGCTACTCGGGAGCCATCGCCGCCGGCCGCCTTGCCAAGCGGCTGCGTCGCGAAGACGTCGCCATCACCCTCGTCAACGCAGAACCCGACTTCGTCGAGCGCGTCCGGATGCACCAGCTGGCGGTCGGCCAGGAGCTGACGCCCAGGCCGTTCAGCGAGATGTTCGCGGGCACCGGCGTCGCACTGAAGTACGCGAAGGTGACCGCTGTCGACGCCGACCGCAAGCACGTCACCGTCGTGGACGCGAACGGCGCGGAGAGCGACACCGAGGAACTTCCGTACGACACCCTCGTGTACGCCCTCGGCAGCGGCTGGAACAGCCAGGGCGTCCCCGGTACCGCCGAACACGCCCACGAGATCGCCGGCCGCCCCGGCGCTCTCCGGCTGCGCGAACGCCTCGCCGGCCTGAACGCCGGTCAGCAGGTCCTCGTCATCGGCGGCGGCCTCACCGGCCTGGAGGCCGCGACCGAACTCGCCGAGGCCCGCCCGGACCTCGACATCGCCCTCGCCGCCCGGAGCGGCCTCGGCGACACCCTCTCCCCCAAGGGCCGCGGGCACCTGCGGAAGGTCTTCGACAAGCTCGGCATCACGGTGCACGAGCACACCGCCGTCACCGAGGTGACGCCCGACCACGTCACGACCGCGGACGGCACCACCCTCCCCGCCTCGGTCACCGTCTGGACGGCAGGCTTCGCGGTCCACCCGATCGCCGAGGCCACCACGCTGGAGGTCTCCGGCACCGGCCAGATCATGGTCGACGCCACCATGCGCTCGCGCTCTCACCCGGACGTGTACGCCATCGGCGACGCGGCCCTGGTGGCGGGCCCCGGCGACAAGCCGCTACGGATGTCGTGCGCCTCGGGCGTCCCCACCGCATGGCAGGCCGCCGACGCCATCGCGGCCCGCCTGACGGGCACAAAGCTGCCGAAGACCCCGCTCCGCTACTTCAACCAGTGCATCTCGCTGGGCCGCAAGGAAGGCCTCATCCAGTACGTCACAGCCGACGACCGCGCCGTCAGCACGGCCCTGACCGGCCGTCTCGCCGCCATCTACAAGGAACTGGTCTGCAAGGGCGCGGCCTGGGGCGTCGCCCACCCGACCCTCGGCGTTCCGGCCCGGCGCCGGCCGGTCGTGCGCGAACGGGCCCTCGAGGCCCCGGCTGTCAGCGCGTCGGCGGCCTGACCGACCGGAACCACCCTCACACGAAAGGCCGGAGTCCTTCAGTACCTCTCCTGAAGGATTCCGGTCCGCACGAAAGCGTCGCATCCATCCGTGTACCGGCCGGCTAGAAGCTGTCCAGCACTTGCGCGACCACAGACGTGACCCCGAACTTCACCTGGTGCCAGCGGTTGCAGTACCGCTTCGGCCGCCACCGTCTGCGCTGCTTGATCGGTCGATCACACCACCTGCACGGCTTCAGGCGCAGGTCGACATCCAGTTCCCCCATGCCGTGACCGTAGCTGCACCGGCAAGGAATCGCTCCGGAGAAGCTGTTGAGTCCCCGACCGATCCGGTGCGGTTGCGGCACGGGTGGCTTGTGATCCGCAGCCGAACTACTCAAGCCGAGGTGAGTACGTGAACTCTGACCGGTCCCAGGGGCAGCCGGAACACTTGAGCCATGGCACAACGACCTCTGAAACTCGTACCCCAGCTGATGGCAATCCTCGCGCTGGCTGTGATCACGCTGGCGATGTGGGCTGCCTGGCTGGGCTGGGACCAGCACCGTGACGTGCACCCTGATGGTTCGGAGACCGGCCCGTACGAGGCGTGGCAGGTGATCGGGCTGGTGCTGACCCTGCTGGCGCCGGTGTACTGGGCGGCGTCCCGGCGCTACTTCGCGGGCGCCGTGCTCGGCGTCACGGCCGGCCTGACCGCTGCCGCCGCTTACGACTGGTCTGACGACTCCAGCGGCCTGTACATGGTCGGCGTGGGGATGGTCATGGTGGGGAGCCTCGTCGTTACCGGCGCCGTTTCCGCCGTGATCGCCTCCGTGAAGACAAGGACCGGCTCAGCTCGACAGCGATCTTGAAATCCGTCGCCGTACTTCGCTGCTGCAGACAACGCGAGAGGCCCTCAGGATTTCTCCTGAGGGCCTCTGGCCTGCTGTGCACTCGGCAGGATTCGAACCTGCAACCTTCTGATCCGTAGTCAGATGCTCTATCCGTTAAGCTACGAGTGCTTGTGCGTCCCGGGCTTTTTTCTGCCCCGTCGGCGTTGCGAGAACAACATTACATGACCTGCGCCGTGACGCGAAATCCATTAGCCGCACCGCTGCTGAGCTGCGAGATCACGCGTTCCAGGCACCTCCCGATCGGCCCGGTTCCGGCCCCTCCCAGACCCGTCCCGGTCCAGGAACGACCGAAGCCCCGGCCAGTGGCACGGGGCTTCGGTGATCAAGCGGAGGCGGAGGGATTTGAACCCTCGATGGGCTTTAAGACCCAAACCGCATTAGCAGTGCGGCGCCATAGACCGGACTAGGCGACGCCTCCAGCACACCCCGCGCGAGCGCGGGTGGTGCGTGCAGATGATGACACAGCTGAGCACTGCGTCACCAATCGCTGCCTACGGTACTAGGCAGTCGGCCGCGAGGGCAAAGCGCCTGCGGTTGCGCAACGCCGTGGCGTGCGGAGCGTTAGTCAGGGCGGGGCGCCCGCCCTTCGTTCTTCTTCGTCGCCGGCCGGTGTCGGCGGCACGTACGACCACAGGAGCCCGCATGATGCGTCGTCTCGCCCTCACCGCCGTCGTGTCACTGGCCGCGCTGTCCGCCGCCGCGCCCGCGGCAACGGCCGTGGCCGGTCCTCTTCCGCTGCCGTTGCCGTTGCCCGTGCTGCAGAACGACGACGCCGACACGCGTCTCACCGTGGTCGTCTCGGGGTCGGGGGACTCGGAGGCCGACGGCACGTACGAGCTGGAGTGCGAGCCGGCGGGCGGCAGCCACCCGGTGGCGCAGCAGGCGTGCGACCGGCTGGCGCAGCTGCCGGGCGAGAGCGCGGACCCGTTCGCGCCCGTGCCCCGCGACGCGATGTGCACGCAGCAGTTCGGCGGGGCGGCCACCGCCCGGATCACCGGAACGTGGCAGGGACGAAGCATCGACTCCACGTTCGAGCGGACCAACGGGTGCGAGATCGGGCGCTGGAACAGCCTGCGGCCGGTGCTCCCGAACGTCCGGTGAGCTGCGGCTGCACCTGATTCGGGGCGGCCCGAGGGGCACGTAATGGGCCAGAGTCGTACACCGTATGCACAGAACCTTGGTGAGAGCTCCCCCTCATCCGCCGCCCCTTGGCCCTCCCCAGCCTTTAGACTCCTCCAGTGACAGCCTGAGGCCCGAGGGGCAAGATGGGGCCCGCTGTCGGCAAGGTGCAGTAATCAGGGAGGAAGCGTCGTCGTGAGCAGCAGGCCATCCCGAGGCGCTGCTCGCCTCGCAGCCATACTCGATGCCCTTCCGGACGGGCTTCTGCTCGTCAACTGCAACGGTACGGTCGTCAACGCCAACACCATCGCCCTCGAAATGTTCGAGACGCCGGGCACCGCGCTCGTCGGTCGCGGACTGCTCGATCTGCTGCCGGAGTTCGACTCCAAGCTGATCCCGGGTTCGATGCGGAGGCCGGAGGCTGCGGACGAGCGGGGCCGGACCAAGCCCACGCGGATGACCGCGCGGCGTACCGACGGCAACGAGTACCCCGTCGAGGTGACGAGCGCCAGCCTGGAGGACGGGCAGGCGGCTTACACGGACGTCCAGAGCTCCTACAGCGGCAGCTATACGGGTGACGAGCTGCTGATGCTCGTCGTGCGCGACCTGTCGGGCACCGTCGACACCGAGGCCGAGCTGGCCCGGTCGCAGCGGCAGACCGAGATGATCCTGCGGGCCGCGTCCGAGGGTGTCGTCGGCACGGACACGGACGGCCGTGTCGTGCTGGTCAATCCCGCCGCCGCACAGATCCTCGGCTTCCGTGCCACCGACCTGGGCGGCCAGGAGCTGCATCCGCTGATCCTGCACTCACGGGCCGAGGGTGAGCCGTTCCCGTACGAGGAGTCGCCGCTGGCCGACACCCTCAAGTCGGGGCGCAAGCACCGGGTGCGCGGGCAGGTCCTGTGGTCCAAGAGCGGCGCGCAGGTGCCCGTCGACCTGACCACCGCGCCCGTGCGGGACGGCGACCAGCTCGTCGGCGCCGTCATGACGTTCACCGACCGCCGGCCGTACGAAGAGCTCGACGAGAAGCGCAGGACCGAGGTCACCGAGCTGACCGCGAGCCACGCCGCCGAGGTCACGGACCTGACCGAGCGCCACGCCGCCGAGGTCACCGGGCTGACGGAGGCGCACGCCGCCGAGCTGGCGGACCGCACCGAGCGCTACGCCTCCGAGCTGGAGGAGCAGGCCGAGCGGCTGGTGGACCTGTCCGCCCGGCACACCCAGCTGACCGCCGTGCTCGGCGAGTCGCTGCGCGGGCCGCTCCAGGAGCTGCGCGGCGAGCTGTCCACGCTCGCCGCCGACCCGGCCGGCCAGCTGTGGCCCGAGGCCAACCAGATCCTGCACCACCTGGCCGCCGGCTACGCGCGCATGACGACGCTCGTCGACAACGTGCTGAGCTACCAGCGCCTGGACGGCGGCTCCGAGGCGCTCGTCAAGACGAACGTGCTGCTCGACGGCGTGGTCACGGCCGGCATCGACGCCGCCGTCGAGCTGATCGGCCCGGGCCGTGCCCAGTTCGCCGTGCACGCGCCGCCGATCGAGGCCGAGGTCGACGCGGGACGGCTGGTGACCGCGCTCGCGCACCTGGTCGCGGACGTCGCCGGGGTCGACTCGACCGGCAAGGCCCGGCTGGTGCCGGGCGGCGGCTACGTCGACTCGACGGTCGTCGTCGCCGCGGCACAGCGCGGTGACGTCGTACGGATCGAGGTACGCGGACCGTTCGCCGGGGGAGACCCGGTGCACGAGCCGATCGTGCGCGGGATCGTGCGGGCGCACGGCGGTGTGCTCCAGACCCATGAGATGCCGGGGATGAGCGGCAGCGCGTACGTACTCGAAGTCCCGCTCGGCACGGGTTCGGGGACCGTGATGCCGCCGATGCCTCCCGAGGCGGCTGTGGCTCCGCCGGTCCCTGAGGTCCAGGGCGATTCCGGGGCATCGGGCGATGTCGCGGTCACCGAGGGCGGCAGGGGGCGGCGCCGGGCGCGCAGAGGCTCCACGGATGCCTTCCTGGAGAGCCCGGTGGGCGGCTCCGACGGCACCGGCGAGCTCGGGGCCGACGAGTCCGCGGTGGCCGCTGCCGGGACCGCCGAACCGACCGGGCGCCGGCGTGCGCGCCGGGAGGCCGGGACCGGTCCCGTTCCCGGGTCCGTCGATGCGGCCGCACCCGACGCGGCGGGCCCGCACGAACTCGCTCCGGCCCCGCAGAGCGGGGGCTCCGGGCGCAGGCGCGGCCGGCCCAGTCCGGCGGAGAACGGCGACCTGGCCGGCGCCGGGCAGCAGGGGCCGGGGCAGGCCCTCGCGCTGCCCGCGGCCGCGGCGCCCGCACCTTCGGAGGGGTCCGTGGTGACGGCCGCCGAGGGTGCCCAGGGGGCCGGTGGCCGTCCGCAGCGCGGTCAGACCGTTCCGCCGCAGGGTGTTCCGGCGCAAGGCGTACCGCAGGGTGTTCCGGCCGAGGCGCCGATGGCGGTGTCCGCGGGCGGACACCGGGCGCACCGCGGCGGTGAGAACCAACTGGCGCTGCCGGCCGCCGGGAACGCCGGCACCGCCCTGGAGGTCGCGGGTCCCGCGGACTTCCCCGGCCACGACGACACCGCCCGGACGCACGGGCAGCCGACGCACGAGCAGCCGATGCACGGAGAGGCTCCGTCCGGGCAGGCCCAGGCGCCGGGGGGTACGCCCGCGCAGCAGCCGACCGGCCGGCGTGCCCGTCGTGCCCTGTCGGCCGCCCAGGACCGGGCCGCCCAGGCCGAGGCGGGCCCGCGCGTCCCGTTCGCGCTCCCGCCCGCCGCCGCCGACCGGGCGACGCCCACCACCGATGAGGCCGACGCCTCACTGCCCGAGCGCCATGACGCGGTGTCCGGGCGCCATGACGCGGTGGCCGGTTCCGGGCACCATGACGCGGTGGCCGGCGCGCCGGAGCACGACCACACCCCGCCGCAGGCGCACCCGGTCCCGACCGGGCGACGCCGGGCCCGGCACGCCGATGCGCCGCAGAGCCCGCAGTCACCGCAGTCACCGCAGAGCCCGCAGTCACTGCAGTCACCGCAGAGTCCGCAGTCACCGCAGGAGGAGCAGGCCGTGTCGTTCGGTCTGCCCGAGCAGAGCGGGCCGGCCAGTTCGTCCGATCAGCCCTCGCCGCCCACGCAGCCCGGTGGCTGGGGAACGGACGAGGTATCGGGCCAGGGCCCCGCCATCCAGGAAGGGCCCGACGGTGAGCCCCGCCCGGCCGCCTCCGGCCGGACCACGCACACCACCGGTACGACCACGGCCGGGAACGCCCGTGGCACCGCTCCCGAGGGCGCTGACGGCCTTGCGGGCCCGGTCGGCCCCCCGGACCCGGCCGCCCACGACGGGAGCCGTCCGCGGCGGCTCTCGCCCGGTCCGGACGCGCGGCGGCAGCCGCTGCCCGCCGAAGCACCCATGCCCGGCTCACCGGACTCGACGCAGGGGCGCGCGTTCAGCGTGCGGACGCTGGGGCAGGGCGTGCCGTTCGCCCAGCACATCGCCCACCAGCAGAACCAGACACTCGGCGGCGGTGGCGGAGCAGGCAGGCGACGCAAGCTCGCCGCACCGCCCGAGGACGACCGGGGCGAGCGCACCGCACTGCCGTCGGCGGCCAACGCACCGGCCGTCGCCCCGCCGCAGCCACCCGCCCCGCAGACCGGACCCGGTGGCACGAGCGGCACTGTGCAGGGCCAGGGTTCGGGGCAGTTGCTCGCCGCTCCGGCGGCCGAAGGACGCGCGTACGCCATAGGGGCGCCCGACGAGGGCGCAGCCGAGGGACCGGAGCCGCTCGACGGCCCCGGTGGCGCCGTCGAGGTCGCCAACCGCCCCTCCCCGCAGCCCGTCGACGACGAACTGCCCCCGGAGCCCCTGGACAACCCGCGTCGGCTCCTCGTCTGGCCGGCCCCGGACGTCTCCACCCAGCAGGCGCTGAGCGACCGCGGCTACCGGCCGGTGATCGTGCACTCGCGCGAGGAGGTCGACGCGCAGATCGCGGCGTTCCCCGCCGCGCTCTTCGTGGACCCGCTGACCGGCCCCATCACCCGCAAGGCCCTGCAGTCGCTGCGCCAGGCGGCGGTGGCGGCCGAGGTGCCGGTCCTGGTGACCGCCGGTCTGGGACAGGCCTCGCGGGACGCGGCGTACGGTGCCGACCCGGCCGTACTCCTGAAGGCACTCGCCCCTCGCGACAGCGAACAGCATCCGCCCCGCGTCCTGCTGATCGAGGAGCACGAGGAGATCTCGCTCGCGCTGACGCAGACGCTGGAGCGGCGCGGCATGCAGGTCGCCTGCGCCGCGACGGACAGCGAGGCGGTCTCGCTCGCGACCCGAATGCGGCCGAACCTGGTGGTGATGGACCTGATGCAGGTACGCCGCCGGCGCGCCGGGATCGTCGACTGGCTGCGCGCCAACGGCCAGCTGAACCGCACTCCGCTGGTCGTCTACACCTCGGCCGACATCAACCGCTCGGAGCTGCCGAAGCTGAGCTCGGGCGAGACCGTCCTCTTCCTGGCCGAGCGTTCGACGAGCGACGAGGTGCAGTCCCGCATCGTCGACCTGCTCGCGAAGATCGGCACGAACTGATCCGCGACGGCATCACGGACATGACGAGGGCGGTACGGGAGTGATCCCGTACCGCCCTCGTCATGTCCACGGCCCGCGGACGGGCCCTCGGCTCAGAGCTGGGTGATGTCCAGCTCGCCCGCCGCGTACTGCTTGCGAATGACCTTCTTGTCGAACTTCCCGACGCTCGTCTTCGGTACGGCCGCGATGACCGACCAGCGCTCCGGCAGCTGCCACTTGGCGATGCCCGACTCGGCGAGGAACGCCTTCAGCGCCTCGTAGTCGGCGGTGGCGCCCTCCTTGAGGACGACGGTCGCGAGCGGGCGCTCGCCCCACTTGTCGTCCGGGACGGCCACGACCGCGGCCTCGGCCACATCCGGGTGCGCCATCAGCGCGTTCTCCAGCTCGACGCTGGAGATCCATTCACCACCGGACTTGATGACGTCCTTGGCCCGGTCAGTGAGCGTGAGGAAGCCGTCCTCGCTGATCACACCGACATCGCCGGTCTTCAGCCAGCCGTCCTCGCTGAACTTGTCCTCGGGCCGCAGCGCCTCGCCGTCGGCGCCGCCGTAGTACGCACCGGCGATCCAGGCGCCGCGCACCTCCAGCTCACCGGCCGACTCGCCGTCCCACGGCAGGTGCTCGCCGGCCGGGCCGACCAGCCGCGCCTCGACGCCGGCCGGGAAGCGGCCCTGCGTGATGCGGTAGGGCCACTCCTGCTCCTCGGTCAGCCCGGCGGGCGGGTTGGCCATGGTGCCGAGCGGCGAGGTCTCCGTCATGCCCCAGGCGTGGCAGAGGCGGACGCCGAGCTTGTCGTACGCCTCCATGAGGGAGGGCGGACAGGCGGCGCCGCCGATGGTGACGTTGGCCATCGAGGTGAGGTCGCGGGGGTTGGCCGTGACCTCGGCCAGCAGTCCCTGCCAGATGGTGGGGACGGCCGCGGCGTGGCTCGGACGCTCGCGCTCGATCATGTCCGCGAGCGGGGCGGGCTGCAGGAAGCGGTCCGGCATCAGCATGTTGACGCCGGACATGAACGTGGCGTGCGGCAGACCCCAGGCGTTGACGTGGAACTGCGGGACGACCACCAGGGTGGTGTCCTTGTCCGTCAGGCCCATCGACTCGGACATGTTGACCTGCATGGAGTGCAGGTAGATCGAACGGTGGGAGTAGACGACGCCCTTGGGGTCCCCCGTGGTGCCGGAGGTGTAGCACATGGCGGCGGCCTGGCGTTCGTCCAGCTCGGGCCAGTCGTAGCTGGTGGGACGGCCGGCGATCAGCTCCTCGTACTCGTGCACCCGCACCGTGGCACCGTCCAGGACGGAGCGGTCACCGGGACCCGCGACGACCACGTGCTCCAGCGACGTCAGCTGGGGAAGCAGCGGGGCGAGGAGCGGAAGCAGCGAGCCGTTGACGATGACGACCTTGTCGTCGGCGTGCTTGACGACCCAGACCAGCTGCTCGGCGGGGAGCCGGAGGTTGAGGGTGTGGAGCACGGCGCCCATCGACGGGATGGCGAGGTACGCCTCCACATGTTCGGAGTTGTTCCACATGAGGGTTGCGACCCTCTGGTCCCCGTCGATGCCGAGCTCGTCGTGCAGGGCGTGGGCGAGCTGAGTGGCCCGCCGGCCGATCTCGGCGAAGCTGCGCCGGTGCGGCTCGGGCTCTCCGGTCCAGGTCGTGACCTGCGACTTCCCGTGGATGGTCATCCCATGGGTCAGGATGCGGGTGACAGTCAGCGGTACGTCCTGCATGGTGCTGAGCACGGCGTCCTCCCGGTGGGCGCTACGCGGCAGTAAGGTTCCGCTGATTCTGCGCACATACCACTCGGTATGTCACTACTCCAGAAGGAACGAATCGGTGTCGTCCGGCAAATTCACACCAGCCGGGCACGGCCGGAGGTCACCGCACGGATCACCGGACCGTGCCACCGGACGTGGTCACCGCACGGGGTCACCGGACCTGGTCACCGCACGGGTGTCAGCTCCGGGTCCTGGCGCAGTTTGCCGAGCGCCCGGGACACGGCGCTCTTGACCGTGCCGACGGACACCCCCAGCACCTCGGCGGTCTGGGCCTCGCTGAGGTCCTCGTAGTAGCGCAGGACGACCATGGCCCGCTGGCGGTCGGGAAGCTTCAGCACGGCACGCCACATGGCGTCGTGCAGCGTCTGCTGCTCGGCCGGGTCGGGGCCGGGCACGGTCTCCTGCTCGGGCAGCTCGTCGCAGGCGAACTCGTCGACCTTGCGTTTGCGCCACTGCGACGTTCGGGTGTTCAGCAGGGCTCTGCGGACATAGCCGTCGAGCGCCCGGTGGTCCTCGATCCGTTCCCAGGCGACGTATGTCTTGGTCAGCGCGGTCTGCAGCAGGTCCTCGGCATCGCTGGGGTTCGCGGTGAGCGAGCGGGCGGCACGCAGCAGCACCGGTCCGCGGGCCTTCACGAAGGACGTGAACGACGGGTACGGGACGTACGGCGCACGCGCACCGTAGGCCGATCGCGCGACGGCCGGGGTGCGTGAGGCGGCTTGGGCGCGTGAGGCGGCCTGGGTGTGCCCGGCAGCCTGGGGACGCGGGACGGCCTGGGTGCGCGGGACGGCCTGGGTGCGCGGGACGGCGTACGGAGCGAGTGACGGGCGCGGTGGATGCGCGGCGGGCGACGCGTGCTGCCCGCGCGGCGGGTGCCCGGTGTGCGTCGGCGCGTGCGGGCTGCGCTGCGCGTCCGGGGTGGTGACAGCGGCTCCCCTGGAGGCGCCCGTGCAGACTGGCGTGGTCATAACTCCACGCTAGGAGCGGGCACCGCCGGGGGGATCGGCCCCAGGTCCCGAAACGACGTCCGCCTCAGGGTGTAGGGCCGGCGCCCCCTCCACCTCCTGTAGGTGGAGGGGCCGTCCTCCCGTACTCAGGGTCGTCCCCGAGGCCACGGAACCGGACCACGGCCGTCCCCCCTCCGGACTAGCCCCGGCGCTCACCGCGCCCGGCCCAGCACCAGGCCCGATGTCGGCACCCCCGTGCCGGCCGTGACCAAGGAGGTGGCCGCTCCGGGTATCTGGTTCACCGACGTCCCGCGGATCTGCCGGACCGCCTCAGCGATGCCGTTCATCCCGTGCAGATAGGCCTCCCCCAGCTGACCGCCGTGGGTGTTCAGGGGCAGCGCGTCGGCGGCCACGAAGTCAGCGGCCTCACCCGGTCCGCAGAAGCCGAACTCCTCAAGCTGCATCAGCACGAAGGGGGTGAAATGGTCGTACAGGATCGCCACGTCGATGTCGGCGGGGGCCAGGCCCGAGTTGCGCCACAGCTGGCGGGCGACGACTCCCATCTCCGGCAGCCCCGTCAGATCGTCGCGGTAGAAGCTCGTCATCTGCTCCTGCGCCCGCCCGGCACCCTGAGCGGCCGCGACGATCACCGCGGGCGGCTGCCGCAGGTCCCGGGCCCGTTCCGCGCTGGTGACGACGATCGCCTGCCCGCCGTCCGTCTCCTGACAGCAGTCGAGCAGCCGCAGGGGTTCGACGATCCACCGGGAGGCGGCATGGTCCGCGAGCGTGATCGGCTTCCCGTAGAAGTACGCCGCCGGGTTGTTGGCGGCATGGCGCCGGTCGGTGACCGCGACATGGCCGAAGGCCTCCGGCGTCAGCCCGTACGTGTGCAGATAGCGCTGGGCCGCCATGGCCACCCAGGAGGCGGGCGTGAGCAGCCCGAAGGGCAGGTTCCAGCCGAGCGCGGTCCCCTCGGCCGTGGGCTCCCGCTGCTGCACCCCGGATCCGAAGCGGCGCCCCGACCGCTCGTTGAACGCCCGGTAGCAGACGACCACGTCGGCCACCCCGCAGGCGACGGCGAGCGCCGCCTGCTGGACCGTGGCGCAGGCCGCGCCGCCGCCGTAGTGGATGCGCGAGAAGAACGACAGCTCACCGATGCCGGCCGCCTGCGCGACGGTGATCTCGGGGCTGGTGTCCATGGTGAAGGTGACCAGTCCATCGACGTCGGCGGGCGCGAGCCCCGCGTCGTCGAGCGCCGCGTGCACCGCTTCGACGGCCAGTTTGAGTTCGCTGCGGCCGGAATCCTTGGAGAACTCCGTCGCCCCGATACCGGCCACCGCCGCCTTCCCACCGAGCGAATCGGCCCTGCGGACGCTCATGCGGACCCCTCCGGAACGCCTACGGTCACCGTGCCGGTCACATGCCTGCCGATCCCGTTGACGCCGACGACCGCCACCTCGGCCGTCCCGTCGTCGGCCACCGAGGTGACCGTGCCGCTCAGCACCATGGTGTCGCCGGGATAGTTGGGGGCGCCGAGCCTGATGGCGACCCGCCTGAGCACGGCCGAGGGCCCGAAGTGGTCGGTGACATACCGTCCGACCAGGCCGTTGGTCGTCAGGATGTTCATGAAGATGTCCGGGGACCCCTTCTCCTGTGCCAGCTCCGCGTCGTGGTGCACATCCTGGTAGTCGCGGGAGGCGATCGCGCCCGCCACGATCAGGGTGCGGGTCACCGCGATCTCCAGTGGCGCCAGTTCCTCGCCGGTCTTCACTCCGGTCCCTCCTTCACCAGTAGTTCGCCGAGTTCCTGAAGTACCGCGCCGCTGCCGCCGAGATGGGCGTCGAGCTGCCGCCCCCAGAGGAAGTGGCGGTGCACGGGATGGTCGAGGTCGGCTCCGGTGCCGCCGTGCAGATGCTGGCCCGCGTGGACGACCCGCCTTCCGGCCTCGGACGCCCACCATGCGGAGTTGAGCGCCTGCGCCCCGTACGGCAGTCCCTCGTCGTGCCGCCATGCCGCTTCGTACGCCGTGACGCGTATCGCCTCGGTGTCCATGTACGCGTCGGCGGCCCGCAGCAGCACCGCCTGGTTGGTCGACAGCGGGCGCCCGAACTGCTCGCGCGCGCCGGTGTGTTCGACCGCGCGAGCCAGTGAACCCGCGCATACGCCCGCCTGCACTCCGGCGAACGCCGTCCGGGCGGTGGCCAGCACCTCTTCGTACGCCTCCGCTCCGCCGAGCCGCTCCGCGGGTGTCCCGTCCAGCACGAGCCGTCCGGCCGACCACGGGGCGGTGGTCTCCACGGGCTCGGTCACCACCCCGGGGTCCGTGGTCCGTACGATCCACAGGCTCCGGTCCGCGGCCGCGACCAGGACATGGGTGGCGTCCCGCAGCCACGGCACCAACGCGACGCTGCCGCTCAGCCGACCACCCGTCGCCGCCTGCGTGGTGGCACCCGGCCCGCTGTCCGGCTCCGCCCGCACCGTGCCGCGGGCCGGGAACGCCCCGGCCGCCACCGCCGTACCGTCCCGCAACGGCGGCAGCAGGCGCCCGCGCTGCTCGTCCGTGCCGTGCCCGGCGACGGCGAGGAGCCCGTACACACAGCTCGCCACGAACGGCACCTGTGCGGTCGTGCGGCCCTGTTCCTCCGCCAGCAGCACGAGTCCGAGCAGCCCGGTCTCCTCGACCGCGCCGGGCAGTCCGGCCGCGCAGAGTTCCTTCCAGAGCTCGGCGTCCGTACCGCTGCCGGCCGCGACCAGACGGTCATGCGTCGCCAGATCGCCGAAGATCCGGGCGGCGAGGCCCTGCGCCGCGGCCTGTTCCTCGCTCGGCGTGAAATCCATGTCAGCCCTCACTTCCACGGAAGACCGGCAGCACCAATTCGGGGTCCGTACGCAGGAATTCCAGCCGCACCGGCATACCCGCCCGTACCTTGTCGCAGGGCACCCCGATGACATTGCTGACCATGCGGACCCCCTCCGCGAGCTCGATCAGCGCCACCGCGTAGGGTCCGCCCTCGCCGTTCTCGCTGAACGCGGGGAAGGGAGGGTGGTGCATGACGACATGGCTGAAGACAGTGCCCTCGCCCGATGCCTCCACCGTGTCCCACTCGGGCGACCCGCAGGCGTTGCATCCGGGCAGCCAGGGGAAGCGCAGGGTGCCGCAGGCAGTGCAGCGCTGGATCAGCAGCCGGTGGGCGGCGACGCCCTCCCAGAACCCGGCGTTGTCCCGGTTGACCACAGGCCTGGACCGCAGCCTCCGCTCCGGTTCCTCCATCGGTATCGGCTCCGGCTTCAGCCTTGCCTTCGACCCTGACTGCAGCCCCGAATTCGGCACTGGCTTCAGCCCCGGCTTCAGCCCCGACTTCAGCCCTGGCTTCGCTTTCGCCGGCCGGTACTTGAGGATCCGGAAGCGGTGCGTCCCGGCGGGTTCGTCCTGCGCCCGGACGTCCATGCGTGTGGTGACGAAGTAGCCCGTCCCCAGCTTCGTCGTCTTGCGCTCCGACACCGCCTCGATCACCGCGTCGAAGGTGATCCGGTCCCCGGGCCGCAGGGGGCGCAGGTACTCCTGCTCGCAGTCGGTCGCGACCACGGAGGTGTAACCGGCCCCGTCGAGAAGGCCGAACAGTTCGTCATAGGCGCCGCTGCGGTCCGAGTGCCCCGACAGCCCGCCCATCGTCCACGCCTGGAGCATCGTCGGCGGGGCGACGGCGCCGGGCCCGGTGTAGGCGGGGTGCGTGTCCCCCACCGCCTCGCACCAGTGCCTGATCATCGGCTCGTTGACCAGGTCCTTGCCGACACCCGAGGTGGCCGCCGCCCGGCCCTCGTACGCCCTGAGCCGCTCGTACAACTCGTCCTGCCCGCCCTGCCCGGCCGTCACCGCTTCCCCCTTTTCATGCCGAGCCGCATCGTCGCGACGATCTCCCGCTGCACCTCGCTCACCCCGCCCCCGAAGGTGTTGATCTGCGCCGCCCTGTTCATCCGCTCCAGCTCCCCGTCCCCGAAGGCGCCGGGCGAACCGCCCCGGATCAGTCCGGTGTCTCCTGTGATCTCCTGGCACATTCGATACACCTCTACGGCGCTCTCGGTTCCCGCGAACTTCACGCCGCTCGCGTCGCCGGGAGCCAGCGCTCCGGCTCCCACGTCCCCCACCAGGCGCCAGTTCAGCAGGCGCGTCGCCGCCAGCCGGGCATGCGCCTCGGCCAGCCGCGAGCGGACCCACGGCTCGTCGGCCGGCCGCCGCCCTGTCACGGGATCGGCGGTGCGGGCGAACGCGAGCGCCGCATCGTAGAAGTCCTCGGCCTGCATGCCGATCGCGGCGAGCGCCACCCGTTCATGGTTCAGCTGGTTGGTGATCAGCCCCCAGCCGCCGTCCTCCTCGCCGACCAGCGAGGTCGCGGGCACCCGCACGCCGTCGTAGTACGTGGCGGTCGTGGTCAGCCCGCCCACCGTCTCGATGGGCGTCCAGGAGAAGCCGGGCGCGTCCGTCGGTACGAGCACGATCGAGATGCCCTTGTGCTTGGGCACGTCCGGATCCGTACGGCAGGCGAGCCAGATCCAGTCCGCGTTCTGCGCGTTGCTGGTGAAGATCTTCTGCCCGTCGATGACCCAGGAGTCGCCGTCGCGTACGGCCCTGGTGCGCAGGGCGGCGAGGTCGGTACCGGCCTCCGGTTCGCTGTAGCCGATGGCGAAGACGAGCTCGCCGGCCAGGATGCGCGGCAGGAAGTACGCCTTCTGCGCCTCGGTCCCGTACTTCATGAGCGTGGGGCCGACCGTGTTGAGGGTAACCATGGACACCGGGGCGCCGGCCCGGTATGCCTCGTCGAAGAACACGAACTGTTCGTCCGCGCCGCGGCCCTGCCCCCCGTACTCGACGGGCCAGCCGAGACCGAGCATCCCGTCGGCCCCGATACGGCGCAGCAACCGCCGCTGCGCGTCCGGGTCCTGGGTGGCGGGGGCATGCCCACCACCCTTGGGCATCACATCACCAAAGTAGGCGCGGAGTTCGGCGCGCAGCTCCTGCTGGCGCTCGGTCGGGGCCAGATGCACGGCGGCTGCCTCCCGGTAACGGGCATGGGGATCAGGGTTTCTGACTGTCCGTCAGATTCCGCTCGACTGTCAAGGCGCCGGACAGCCCGACCCGACCCGATTCCACACCCGACCCGCCCCCCACCCGGCCCGATCCCCACCCGGCCCGACCCTCACCCCGGCCCGTCCCTCACCCCAGTCCGATCCTCGCCCCGGCCCGTCCCTCACCCCAGTCCGATCCTCACCTCACCCCGCTCCGCTCCGCGACAGGCACCCGCCCTGGAGAGCGAACGGCCCGCGTGCCGCCACCGCAGTGGCTGCACGCAGGCCGTCGTCCCCCCACCGCGGCCCGGCCCCCCGACCGGACCGCGACAGGCACCGGCTCACCAGAGATGGGTGAAGTTCACCGCCACATCGTGGCTGGACTGGTCGATCGCCGTGAACGCCGAGCCATTCACCTGGGCGGAGTTGCTCTGGTTCGAAGCGCCGGAGCCGGTGGCCTGCTGCTGCGAGGTGGACGAATTCCCGAAGTTGTCCCCACCGACCCCGCTTCCGCCGATCGTGGCCACGCCCGCGTTCGATCCGTCGTTCGCGAACGAGCCGTTGTCGGCCTGGGCCACACCACTGAAGAGGACTGCGGCGAGAGGCAACGCGGCAACAACGGCGAAGGCGCGAGCGGTACGGATGTTTGCCATGTCTATTCCTCCAGGAACCGGAAGTAAGGCTGAACCCGGGCCAGTTGGCCGACCGCCCGGTGATGGTCACGACGTCGCGAGATCAAAGCTGCCCAGCACCGCACCCGCGAACCACCCATGCTTTCCGATTCCCCCGCAAGCATGAGGAAGCGAAGATAAACCCCCAGATCTCACCATCCCCCAGGTCACCCCCGGACCACTGGAGGGCCCCGCACCCCGCAGGGGGAGAAGCGTTCCGCCACCGCCCCCCGACCACCACCGCCGAGCCCTCCCCTCTTCCTTTATTCGAACATTCGTACGAAAATAAACCATGGCCACCACCGACCGGCGTACCGCCACCCTGGCCCTGGCCCACGCCCTCACCGCCGCCGAGCACGGGCTCCCCGTCATCCCGCTGTCCGCCACCAAGCTCCCCGCCCTGCGCTCCCCGCACCGTGACGAGTCCCGCCCGTCCGGCTGCCGGGGCGCCTGCGGCCTTCCCGGACACGGCGTCCACGACGCCACCACCGACCCCGCCGCCGTACGCGCCCTCTTCGCCTCCGCTCCCTGGGCCACCGGCTACGGCATCGCGTGCGGGCGCGCCCCGCACCACCTCATCGGCGTCGACCTCGACATCGACACCACCGGCCGGAACGACTCCGTGGCGGCCCTGCAACACCTCGCCCTGCAGCACCTGTTCACCATCCCGCCGACCGTCACGGTGCTCACCCCCAGCGGCGGCCGCCACATCTGGCTGTCCGGCCCGGCCGACGTCCCCGTGCCCAACTCGGCCGGCCGCCTCGCCCCCGGCATCGACATCCGCGGCACCGGCGGCTACCTGGTCGGCCCCGGCTCGGTCACCGCCCACGGCACGTACCGGCTTCTGCCCGGCACCGGCACCCTCCCGCCCGCGCCCTGCCCGAGCGCCCTCCTCCACCTGTTGACGCCCCCGGCCCGCCCCCACCGACACCACACCCACCCCGACGACCGGGGCCGGGGCCTGATCCGGTTCGTCCTGGCCGCGGACGAGGGCCAGCGCAACACCCGGCTCTTCTGGGCGGCCTGCCGCGCCTACGAACACGGCTTCGGCGACGCGTTGGCCGAAGCCCTCACCCGGGCAGCCATCAATACCGGCCTCCCCGAACACGAGGCCCGCGCCACCATCGCCTCGGCCGCCCGCCTCACGACCACCCGCTGAACGGGCCGGCGGGCCGGGCCGACCGCCGCGGAACGCGAGGCAGGGCATGGAAGCGGCCCCCGACCGATTCACCCGGTCAGGGGCCGTTCATCTGCGGTGGGTGTGGGATTTGAACCCACGGTGACATCGCTGCCACGACGGTTTTCAAGACCGTTCCCTTAGGCCGCTCGGGCAACCCACCCCGCGCCAACGGTCAACGAAGCACCGCTTCGACGCGGAGGACAGCCTAGCCGGTCAGCTGTCGCCCTTGCGCTCGCCCAGGGTGACTTCCACCGTGGACGTCTTGCCGTCGCGCTTGTAGGTCAGCTTGACCTTGTCGCCCGGCTTGTGGGTCCAGATCTCGCCGATCAGGGTCGGGCCGCTGTCGACGACGGTGTCGTTGAACTTCGTGATGACGTCGCCCGCCCTGAGGCCGGCCCGGGCCGCGGGGCCGTCCTTGGTGACTGCTTCGGTGCCGCCCGCGCCCTGGTCCGAGATGACCGCGCCACCGGTCTTCTCGTCCATCGTCACCGTGGCGCCGATGACCGGGTAGACCGGCTGGCCGGTCTTGATCAGTTGCTGGGCGACGTTCTTCGCCTGGTTGATCGGGATCGCGAAACCGAGGCCGATGGAACCGGCCTGGCTCTGGCCGGTGCTTCCGGTCGACTGGATCGCCGAGTTGATGCCGATGACCGCGCCGCCGGCGCTCAGCAGCGGGCCGCCGGAGTTGCCCGGGTTGATCGAGGCGTCGGTCTGCAGCGCGCTCATGTACGAGTTGCTGCCGCCGGAGCCGTCGCCGGACGCGACCGGGCGGTTCTTCGCGCTGATGATGCCGGTGGTGACCGTATTGGACAGGCCGAAGGGAGCACCGATGGCGATCGTCGAATCGCCCACCGCCACCTGGTCCGAGTTGCCCAGCGGCAGCGGGGTGAGCCCCTGCGGCGGGTTCTTCAGCTTCAGGACGGCCACGTCGTAGCCCTGGGCCCGGCCGACCACCTCGGCGTCGTACTTCTTGCCGTTGGAGAACGTCGCCGTGAGCTGGCCGCTGTCCGCCGCTGAGGCCACCACGTGGTTGTTCGTGAGGATGTGGCCTTCCTTGTCGTACACGAAGCCGGTGCCGGTGCCGCCCTCCCCGTCACCGCTCTGTGCGTCGATCGTGACCACGCTGGGGAGCGCCTTGGCCGCGATGCCCGCGACCGTGCCCGGGTCGCGCTTGAGGTCCTGAGGAGTGCCCGACGCGGAGACCGTGGTCGAACCGGAGGAGTCGGAGCTGTTGTTGCTGTCCGCTGCCCAGAAGCCGAGGGCCCCGCCGACGCCGCCCGCGACGAGCGCCGCCACGACCACCGCGGCCACCAGGCCGCCCGCGCCCCGCTTGCGCGGCGCGTCGGGCGTCTGCACCTGACCGGGCGGGCCCCACGCGGGACCGCCGCCCTGCGCCCCGTGCGCATGGGCGTACGCCGGGACCGCCGGCGGGGGCGGGGGCCAGCCGGCTTCGGCTGCGGGCTGCGGTGCGGGCGGGGGCGCGTACTGCGGCGCGGCCGCGGGAGCCGGGGCCATGGGGGCCGTCGCCGGGTCCTGGGCGGGGGAGGCCGGCTGCTGCTGTGTGGCGGTCGCGTCCGGGTGCGGCGGGGCGACGGGCGCGCTCTCGGGGAGTCCCTGCGGAGCGTCGGCCGGCACTGGAGGTGCGGACGGAACGGACGGGGCGGCCTCGGCCGCGTTGCCCTCGTTGCCCTCGTTCTCTGTGCTCACAGCTCTTTACTCCTCGGTTCCACATCATGATTCGGCAAGAGATCCGCTGTGTACGTGTCTGGAGTCAGCTTTTCCCACGGCACGTCAGGCCACTGTAAGCAGGACCTGTGCATCTGCGCACGGGCCTTTACACCGGACAAAACGGTCTCGCGCTACAAGTGCGCACACCCATGGTCTCCCGGTGACACCATGATGCGGGTGACCCAAGCACGGCAGCAGCGCCCCAGCCAGCATCCCATCCAGGTCATCGCACACCGGGGCGCGTCCGACGACGCCCCCGAGCACACCCTGGCCGCGTACCGGAAGGCTATCGAGGACGGCGCCGACGCCCTGGAGTGCGACGTCCGGCTCACGGCCGACGGCCATCTCGTATGCGTACACGACCGCCGGGTGAACCGCACCTCCAACGGCCGCGGCGCCGTCTCCGCCCTGGAGCTCAACGAGCTCGCAGCACTCGACTTCGGCTCGTGGAAGGACCGCGAGGAGGCGGAGTCCCCGGACTGGGATCCGGTGCCGGGCGAGCTCACCTCCGTACTCACCCTGGAGCGGCTCCTTGAGCTCCTCGTCGAGACGAGAGCCTCCGGCCGTCCGCTCCAGCTGGCCGTCGAGACCAAACACCCGACGCGCTGGGCGGGCCAGGTCGAGGAGCGGCTGCTGCACCTGCTGAAGCGCTTCGAGCTCGACGTACCACCGTCGGACGGCCCCTCGCCGGTCCGCATCATGAGCTTCTCGGCCCGCTCCCTGCACCGCATCCAGGACGCCGCACCGGAGCTGCCCACCGTCTACCTGATGCAGTTCGTCTCGCCGCGGCTGCGTGATGGACGGCTGCCGGCGGGTGCCCGCATCGCGGGACCGGGGATGCGGATCGTACGCAGTCACCCCGGGTACATCGATCGCCTGCACCGCGCCGGTCATCGGGTACACGTCTGGACGGTCAACGAGCCGGAGGACGTCGAGCTCTGCGTCCGGCTCGGCGTCGAGGCCATCATCACCAATCGCCCCAAGCAGGTTCTGGCACAGCTGGGACGTGCCTAGGGACTGTCCGCGACGGGGACGGCACCCCCTCACCGTCGATTACACGGAGTACACCGGCGCATTCGGCGCGTACCCGATCGTTACGAGTGCGTCACTCGCAGGCCATTGGCCGGTTTCCGGTCCAGTCCAGGGGGGCATCCACTCCGTGGCGTGGGGCAAAGGAGGTCTCGGGGGTGGCGTTGGTGGTGGCACAAGAAGTGCCCACGTCGTCGAGCATGGCCGTACCCCATGGCCCTGCGGGCGTGGGTCAGGCACGGCACCGGATGCGTGAGCAGTTGCGCAGTCAGGGTGTGTCGGATTCGGTCGTCGACGATGCTGTATTGATCCTTTCCGAACTGCTCAGCAACGCCTGCCGGCACGGCAGGCCGCTGGGCCGGCACAGCGACGTGGGAGACGGCGACGTGCGCGCCGCCTGGCACGTCGACAGAACGGGCGGGCTGACCGTCGAGGTGACGGACGGAGGCGGTCCGACCCGGCCGGTTCCGGCCACTCCGTCGGTGACCGCTCGCGGCGGCCGGGGGCTCAACATCATCAGCGCTCTCGCCGAGGAGTGGGGCGTGCGTGACGACTCGTCCGGCGAGGTCACGGTCTGGGTGCTGGTCAACGAGGGGCACGGCCGCCCCGACCGACGGCCGGGCGCTCGGGGCAACGGGCGGGCCCCGGGTGTGACGGGGCTCCCGGGTGGCGGCTCGGAAGTGAACGGCGCGGCGGGCCTCGACGGGCTGGATTTCGCCGACGCGTTCGACGACGCGGGCTGAAACCGGACGGCGTACCCGCGGTGACCGGGCACCCCGGGGAACTGCCCCTGGCATGGCCTTCATCCTGCGTACAGGCCCCGCCAGGCGCGCCAGCCGGACCGCGCCCAGGATTCCCGCGCCGCGATTCCCGCGCCATGTCCGACGGTCCCGGGTCGGCCGCACCCCCGGACGGCACCCGGGCTGCCCCCGGACCGTGCACGGGCGGCTAGGCTCGCGGCCCAGACCGCACTGTCGCAATCGGGAGAAAGCCCACCATGGCGAAGAAGCGCCCTCAGACCAAGGCCGGGAAGCAGCAGCTCACGGATGGCGAGATCCCGGTGGTCGGGGCTCGCGAGCCCTGCCCGTGCGGTTCGGGCCGCCGGTACAAGGCCTGTCACGGCCGCGCCGCCGCCCAGGCCGTGGCCGAACTGGTCCAGCGCCCCTTCGAGGGGCTGGCCGGCGAATGCGACTGGGTCGCACTGCGCGAGCTGGTGCCCGCCGCCACCGTCGAACTGACGCTGAAGGGCGGACTGCCCGAGGGTGTGCCGTCGGTGACGCTCGCGACCGTCCTCCCGATGGCATGGCCCGCCCTGCGCCGCGACGACGGTTCGGTCCTGCTCGCCCTGCAGAACGACACCTCCTCCGGCGACCTCAGCCGCGACCTTGCCGACACCCTCCAGCGAGCGCTGGAGGCCGAGCCCGGCTCGCCCGTCGCCGCCAGGCGCGTACCCGCCGAAGGTCCGCGACTCCAGGACCTCCTGGACGCCGACGCACCGTTCACGCCGGTCGTGCACCCGGGCTTCGAGTTCTGGGTGCCGGACGCGGAGAACGCCACGGCCGAGGTGTCCGCATCCCTGGAGCGCGCCAATGACGCGGCGATCCCGACCGTCCTCCTCTCCGGGGTGGACGCCGGCTACTGGTGCGAGACGCCGGAGAAGAACCACCTGCGCTGGGTCATGCCGCACCCCGAGGAGCAGCTCCTCGACGCGCTCGCCCGGCTGCACGCCGCAGGCGCCTCCTCGCTCGGGGAGGGGACCCGGCTGGTCGGCTCGTTCCGCGCGCACGGCCTGATGGTCCCGGTCTGGGACCTGCCGAGCGGAATGGGTGCCGAGGAGTGCGAGAAGCCCGCCGCCGCGTTCGCGGAGCGGCTCGCGACGGCGCTCGCCTCGGATGCGCCGCTCACGGCCGAGGAGCGGCGCGCGCGTGGCGGGCTCACCAACCGCCAAGTGACCCTCAGCTGACAGTGACCATCAACCGGACTGCACGGTGACGCCCGTCACAACTCACCGTACTCACAGGTAAATCGCTGTCCGAATACGCGAGATCGAATTTGCGAACGGCAGATCTCTTGTTACCGTTCTAGAAGCCCGGTCGCTGGTGCATCCCCCGTCGCCAGCGATCGGGCATCCTCATGTCCCGGTACGGCGCACACGGCGCACTACGCGGCGCACGAACCGCGCACAGGCCCTGCACAGGGCCCCTGGACGAGCCTTTCGGCTTCACATCCAGCCCCGCCCCAGCCCTGCCGCCCTTCAGCGCCCATGTGACGGCTTCGGTAGTGGCACGGCGTCAACCCGCCGCCAGGGGAGCCCGGTTGGACTCGGTGTCGACAACGGCGCCACACGGCCGCCGGACCGCTCGGTATCGGACAGAAGTTGCCGGCCGGCTCCCTTTCCGAAATACACCACGGAACAGCCCGCGAAGAGACCTTCGAGGGCAGTTCGAACGGCTTTCGGAAGGAGCATCAGAAAGCCGGCCACCGGCGGACTTTGCATCGGCAGACTTTGCATGACCGAAACAGCCATCACCGGATGACTGGAACTCCCGCATCGATCACCGCACCCGGAAGGGAAACGCCAGGAATCCGACAGCACTCGGCAATGAAGGCGGAGCGAGAAGAACAGATACGGATCAAGCACGGAAGCCGCATGACGAACGGCCGCCACCGTGGACACGCCGGACCCGGCCCCACCGCCACCGGCCCGGACCCATCGGTCAGTGGGCGAGCCGGCTTCCGCCGTCCGGGGCACTGTTGCTCGCCTCGACCAGCGCGTCCAGAACCGCCCCCACATCCGGCAGCCACGGCGCCGCCGCCGCGACCGGCACCCCACCCCCGCGGCCCGGCCGTGAATCCCGATCCGGCCGTGAATCCCGGCCCGGCCGGGAGTCCCGCTCCGGCGCCCGCTCCCAGCGCACCTGCCCCGTGCCGATCTCGGACGGCGGAAGAACGAGATAGCCGCCCTCACCGTGGAACCGCAGCGAACTGGGCACCCAGTCCTGGGCGTGCAGCAGTTCACCGAGCCGTTCAAGGGTGTACGGGGCGACCAGCAGCGACCACCGGGTAGGCGTCGCCACCACGGGGCCCAGCCGCATGCCCATCCGGTCGAGCTCGGCCACTGCGCGGGCTCCGGCCACCGCAGGCAGGCTCAATGCGCACGGCGCACGACCTCCCGTGGCCAGCAGGACCGGCGCGGCGGGCCGGTTCGTCCACCACCAGCGCACCATCCGCGCATCGGTGGTGGCGGCGAGCAGTCCGGGATCGAAGGGGTGCGCGCCGGGCACGGCGCACTCGGGATCGGGGCAGGCACAGCCGCGGCCACGCTCACCACGGCTGCCCGCTGTCTGGAGGCCCACCCCTGGGAGCACGGGCCACTGCCATACGGTGGCGCAGGTCAGGGCCGCATCGAGACGCGCGGCCCCACCCTTGCGTCCGAACCGCATCCTGCGTCGCCTTCCGAGGATCTCGCGCATGAGCGCTCGTTCCTTTCCGTTGAACGCCGAGGGTCCACATCACACCACGCGCGCGTCACATCACGTGTGCGGATCTTCACTGTGTGTACATGCTCGTCGAGCCTGCGGTACGGGTTGGTCTTCGGTACCGAGCGTGAGCTGTGCTGAGCCGAATCGAGCCGGTTCCAGTCGAAATCAGGGCGAGATGCAGGGCGCTTGCCGCGCCTGCCGTCCGTCGTATGGCCTCACCACTACGGGAGGGGGCGTGGCCGTCACAGGTGAGGACGTCCGGGCCCGCTGTCAGGTTCCGGAGGCGGTCGGGACCGCCCGTGGCCATCTACCGATTTAGGTACCCAGCATGCCCGGAATGACGCCGCCCCTGGGACTCCCCCGGGGACAACCCCCGGTCGAGCAGACCCAGTCGACCGCGAATGACCACCGCAGGGTGCACTTTTTGGCCAAGTTACTTACCCCTTGGACACCACAAATCCCGTAGGGACAATGCTGGACATCGCCTTACTTGTGCGTGTACATGTGGATGCACTGATAGCGGCGCAGAATGACATGGGGGTTTGCGATGCTATTCGACGAAACAAACCAGTCGGAAAGCCGGCGACCATGAGCGCCCCACACCTGCCGAAAGTGGCTGGAATCGATCCCACAGTTGCGGTTTCGGCGCACACTGCCGGGCCTCTCTCCGAGGTACCGGCCGCGCCCGGCGCCTTCATCCAGGACCGTCTCGCGGGCTGGGTCTCCGACCTCACGACGCTGCACGAGCTCACCGAGCGGCTGTCCAGAACCAGCACCCTCGACGACGCCCTGCACGAGCTGCTCGACGCCGGGGCCGCCCTGGTCGGAGCCCGCCGTGGACTGATCGCCTTCGAACCGTCCGACCTCCGCGGCCCCGTCAGCACCATCGGTCTCGGGCTGGCCCACGCAGAGCTCGGCCAGATCGAGACGGTGCCGCGCAGCGCCACCTCCTACGGCCGCATCCTGGAAGGTCTGCCCAACGCCGACGGCCCGCTGACCACCCCCGATCTGCTCGGCGACACCAACCTGGACCCCCGCAGGCGCGAGGTCGCCGCCCGCCTCGGCTACGCCGCCAGCTACGCGCTGCCGATCACCACCGAGCGCACCGGCCTGCTCGCCGCCGCGGTCTGGCTCTACGACGAACCCGCAGAGCCACTGGAGCGTCAGCGCCATCTCGTCGGGCTGTACACCGGGTACGCCGCCGAACATCTGGCCCGGCTGCTGGAACTGGAGCGGGCCAGGACGGACGTCGCCACCATCACCGAGGAACTTCTGCCCAGCCGGCTGCCCCGCGTGCCCGGCGTACAGCTCGCCGTACGCCATCACGCCGCACCGCAGAGCGGCAGCGACTGGTACGACGCGCTGGCCCTGCCGGAGGGTGCGCTCGGCCTCGCCGTGGGCTCGGTCGGCGGATCCGGCCCCAGCGCCCTGGCCGCCATGGGACGGCTGCGCGCAGGCCTGCGGGCGTACGCGGTGATGGAGGGCGAGGACCCGGTCGCCGTGCTCTCCGATCTCGAACTCCTGATGCGGCTGACCGAGCCGGCCCGCTCCGCGACGGCGCTCTTCGCCTACTGCGAGCCCACCCGCCACAAGATCCTGCTGGCCGGTGCCGGGCACACCCCGCCACTGATCGTCGGCGACCGGCGCACCGAGTACGTCGAGACCACCCTCTCCGCCCCGCTGGGGATGCTGTCCTGCTGGGAGGCGCCGAGCGTGGAGATCGTGCCTGCACCCGGCGAGACGGTCCTGCTGTACACCGACGGCCTGCTGCGCCGTGCCGGTGACTCGATGGACCGGGCGTTCGCCCGGCTCCACTCGGCGGCGGCGAGCGTCCCCAAGGCGCTGCGCCACGACGCCGGATCGGTCGCCGACCATGTGGTGCGCACCGTGCTGCCCGACGGGATCGACCAGGGCGACGCCACCGAGGACGTGGTCCTGCTCGCGGCCCGCTTCGACTGAGCCGTCCCGCACCCGCCGGTACCGGCGGGCCACCCTGTGTAAGAGGCCTTCCGGCCCTGGGCCCCCTTCCGTACGCCCGTACGATGGAGGGGGTCCAGTGTCGTATCAAGGAGAGACAAGTCGTGTCTGAGGAGCTCACCCCGGAGAACCCGGAGACCGAAGAGACCGAACCGGTCAAGCAGCGGAAGAACGGCCTTTACCCGGGCGTCTCCGATGAGCTCGCCGCGAGCATGAAGTCCGGCTGGGCCGACACCGAGCTGCACGGCCTGGAGCCGATCGCCCAGGCCGGACACACCGCCGACCGCCGCGCCGCACTGTCGGCGCGCTTC
This sequence comes from Streptomyces sp. NBC_00464, assembly GCF_036013915.1. Lineage (NCBI taxonomy): Bacteria > Bacillati > Actinomycetota > Actinomycetes > Kitasatosporales > Streptomycetaceae > Streptomyces > Streptomyces sp. NBC_00464. Next base: position 3,630,287 of record NZ_CP107899.1, read on the forward strand.
CCCGGCGAGCGGCTGGTCATCCCGGCCGGCCGGCTGAAGACCCGGTCCAATGACACCGAGTACGCCTTCCGCGCCTCCACCGAGTACGCGTACCTCACCGGCGACCAGACGCAGGACGGCGTCCTCGTCCTGGAGCCGAAGGACGGCGGCCACGAGGCGACCGTCTACCTCCTGCCGCGCTCCGACCGGGAGAACGGCGAGTTCTGGCTCGACGGCCAGGGCGAGCTGTGGGTCGGCCGCCGGCACTCCCTCACCGAGGCCGAGAAGCTGCTGGGCATCCCGGCGAAGGACGTCCGCGAACTGACCGCCGCGCTGGCCGAGGCCACCGGCCCGGTCCGTAACGTCCGCGGTCACGACGCCAGCATCGAGGCCGCGCTGACCGACAAGGTCACCGCGGAGCGCGACGAGGAACTGCGGGTCTTCCTCTCCGAGGCGCGCCTGGTCAAGGACGCCTTCGAGATCGCTGAACTGGCGAAGGCCTGCGACATCACCGCGCGCGGCTTCGAGGACGTCGTGAAGGTCCTCGACAAGGCCGAGGCGACGAGCGAGCGCTACATCGAGGGAACGTTCTTCCTCCGCGCCCGCATCGAGGGCAACGACATCGGCTACGGCTCGATCTGCGCCGCGGGTCCGCACGCCACCACCCTGCACTGGGTGCGCAACGACGGCGCGGTGCGCTCCGGCGAGCTGCTGCTGCTCGACGCCGGCGTGGAGACCAACGACCTCTACACCGCCGACGTGACCCGCACGCTTCCCATCGACGGCACGTTCACGCCGCTGCAGCGGAAGATCTACGACGCGGTGTACGAGGCGCAGGAGGCCGGTATCGCCGCGGTGAAGCCCGGCGCGGACTTCCGCGACTTCCACGACGCCGCGCAGCGCGTGCTCACCGAGAAGCTCGTCGAGTGGGGTCTGCTCGGCGACCTGTCCGTGGACAAGGTCCTGGAGCTGGGTCTCCAGCGCCGCTGGACGCTGCACGGCACCGGTCACATGCTCGGCATGGACGTCCACGACTGCGCCGCCGCGCGGACCGAGTCGTACGTCAACGGGACGCTGGAGCCCGGCGTGTGCCTCACCGTGGAGCCCGGTCTCTACTTCCAGGCCGACGACCTGACCGTGCCCGAGGAGTACCGCGGCATCGGCGTCCGGATCGAGGACGACATCCTCGTCACCGAGGACGGCAACCGGAACCTCTCGGACAAGCTGCCGCGGCAGGCCGACGAGGTCGAGGCCTGGATGGCCCGGCTCAAGGGCTGACCGTACGCCCCGTCACCTGCGCCGGAGGGCGCCCTGCTCAGGACACCATGAGCAGGGCGCCCTCCCGCCATTTCAGGACCTTGTCGAAGCTCACCACCGCGCCGCCGCGCCCCGGCCGGTTGCCGAAGTGGACGTGATCGGCGAGCTGCTCGATCAGGCAGAGACCCCGCCCGTCCTCGGCGGTGAGCGGCGGGTGTTCGGCGTACGGCGTTCCGTACGGCTGCCTCGTGCCGTACGGCGGCGTCGCCCCGTGCCGCTCATGCGGTTCATCCTGCTGATGCGCTTCGTGCTGCTGTGCGGCGGTGCGAAGTACGCGCCTGGCGGGGAAGCCCGGTCCGGAATCGGCGACTTCGATACGGCATTTCTCGCCGTCCAGATACGCGGTGACCCGGTACTGCCCGCAGGCAGCACCGGACGGCTCCTCCCAGGCGTCCCAGGGCTCCGTGACATCGCCCGCACCGCCATGGGCCCCACCGTGCTCGACGGCGTTGGCACAGGCTTCGCTCAGGGCGAGCGACAGGTCGAAGGAGATGTCCGGGTCCACGCCCGCGGATTCCATCGTGCCGAGCAGGAACCGACGGGCGAGCGGAACGCTCGCAGCTTCGCGCCGCAAATGGAGTGACCACCAGATGCTCATGCTCCAGCCTCCTGGCTGCGGCTCGACATACCGATACGTATTGCCGCCCGAGGCCATTCGTAAGCGCGGACGGGGTGTGAGACCGCTCATTCGGCGGATACCCGTGCGCGCCACACCTGTGCATCCCCGGCCCACAGAACCGTTCTGCCCCGTCCGTAACCGGTCCGAACGGCCCGCCTCCCGCCCATTCGGGCGGAAGACGACCTTCCGGACCTGCCGTACGGGGACCGGGGGTGCAGTGGGATGATGTCCCGGCCATGACTACGTCTGTGGGACGCGCCGGAGCCGGTATGCGGCTGCTGAGGGCCGCGGTGTTCGCCGCGGTCTGTGTCGCGTTGTCCGCAGCCGGGCACGCGATGGCCGCCTGCGCGACCGTCCCCTGGTGGACGCTGCTCGCCGGATTCCTCGGGATCCTCGCGGTGACGGCCCCCCTCGCCGGACGCGAACGCTCACTGGCGTCCATCGCCACGGCTCTGGCCGGCGGACAGATCGCCCTCCACACGTTGTTCGGCGTGGGTACGCACACCGCCACGCCCCAGGTCACGGCCGGCGGCGACGACGCCCTGATCCGGTTCGCGGCGAGTCTCGTCTGCGGCGCCGGGCCCGGTGCGCTGAACACGGCCGACGCCCATCGCATCGTCAGCACCGCGGGCATCGACCCGGCCTCGGTGACCGAGCAGACCCATCAGCACCTGACGGCCGCCGCCTCCGGTGGCGCGGCCGGGATACTGCCGACCCTGCCCATGCTGCTCGGCCATCTGCTGGCCGCGCTCGCCGCGGGCTGGCTGCTCCGGCGGGGCGAGATCGCCCTGTTCCGCCTCGCCCGGCTGTCGCTCCAGGGCGCCCAGCAGGTGGCGGCCGGGGCCCGGCTGCGGGCGTTGCGCGCCGCGCTCTTCCTTGTGGCCGCGCTGCGCGCCGGCCTTCCCGGCGGGCCGACAACCGGGCCGCGCATCCTCCGTACCGCCGTGGACGCACCGTCCCCGGTCACCGGGGATCCCTTGCAGCACATGGTGATCAGGCGCGGGCCGCCCCCCGTATTCACCCTCGCAGCCTGACGCGACGCCCTCCGCGCAAGAACGGAAGTGGTGTCGCGATCCCGTCGCGCATCCGCGCGCCGGAGCACCCTTCCTTCGTGCATCTGTGGAGTGATCCCTGAAATGAACGTTTCCCGCATCGCCCTCGCCGGCGGCGTCGCCGCGTCCACCGTGCTGATCCTCGCCGGTACGGCCTCCGCCCACGTCAGCGTCCAGCCGCAGGGCGAGGCCGCCAAGGGCGGTTACGCCGTCATCAACTTCAAGGTCCCCAACGAGCGCGACGACGCCGCGACGACCAAGCTCGAAGTCAACTTCCCGACCGATCACCCGCTGGCGTCCGTCATGCCGCAGCCCGTACCCGGCTGGAAGATCGACGTCACCACGAGCAAGCTGGCCAAGCCCCTCGACATGCACGGCAAGAAGATCAACGAAGCCGTCTCCAAGGTCACCTGGACCGCGGACGGCGGCAAGATCGAGCCGGGCCGCTTCCAGCAGTTCCCGCTCTCGGTCGGCCAGCTCCCGGAGGACGCCGACCAGCTGGTGTTCAAGGCCATCCAGACGTACGACAACAAGGAGGTCGTGCGCTGGATCGAGGAGCAGAAGGACGGCGCGGAGGAGCCCGAGAGCCCCGCCCCGGTCCTCAAGCTGACCGCGGCCACCGAGGACGCACACGGCGCCACCGCCGCCTCCGGCTCGGACTCCGCCGACAAGAACGCCGCGGCCGACCACGCCAAGGACGAGCAGACGACGGCTTCGGCGTCCTCCTCCAGTGACACCACAGCCCGGGTGCTCGGCATCGTCGGCATCGTCATCGGCGTCGCGGGCGTCGCCTTCGGCGTCCTGGCCGGCCGTCGGCGTCACGCCTGATCCCTCAAGCCCCACCCGTACACCGACCCATCAGGAATCAGTGCTCCATGGTTAAGAAGTCTGTGCTGGCCGCGGCGCTCGTCGCCGCGGCCATGCTCACCCTGTCCGCCTGCGGCGGCAGTGACAACGACAGCAAGAAGCCCATCGCCGACGTGTCGGTGGAGGAGAAGACCCAGGCCGCGACGGTGCTCGACCAGCCGTTCACCAAGCCGAACCTCGTCCTGACCGACACCCACGGCAAGAAGTACGACCTGCGCGAGCAGACCAAGGGCAAGCCGACGCTCATCTACTTCGGCTACACCAACTGCCCCGACGTCTGCCCGCTCATCATGAGCAACATCGCGATCGCCAAGAAGTCCCTCCCCAAGGCCGACCAGGAAAAGCTCCAGGTCGTCTTCGTCACCACCGACCCGGAGCGGGACACCCCGGCCTCGCTGGGCACCTGGCTCAAGTCCCAGGACCCCTCCTTCATCGGTCTCACCGGTGACTTCCCGACCATCCAGGCGGGCGCCCGGCAGATCGGCATCGGTATCGACGCACCGAAGAAGGAGAAGGACGGCACAGTCGTCTCGATGCATGGCTCCCAGGTCATCGCCTTCTCGCCGAAGACCGACCAGGGGTACGTGCTGTACAGCGAGGACACCACGCCCGACGACTACACCAAGGACCTCCCCAAGATCGTCAAGGGGGAGAAGCCGTGAACGGCCGCACCGCCCTCGCCGGCGTCCTGGCCCTCTCCACCGGGCTGACGCTGGCGGGGTGCTCGTCCTCGGACGGCAAACCGGAACTGAAGGTCATCGGCGCGTTCATGCCGCAGCCCATCAGCGACATGGCGGCCGGCTTCCTCGTCGTGCAGAACAACGGGGGCAGTTCCGACCGGCTCACTTCGGTCACCAGTCCGCTCTCGGACGAGGTCACGATCCACGAGACGAAGAACCAGGCCATGCGCATGGTGACGTCCTTCGACGTACCCGCGGGCGGTGAGCTGGACCTGGAACGCGGTGGAAACCACATCATGTTCGCCAAGCTCAAGCAGCAGCCCAAGCAGGGCGAGAAGGTGTCCGTGGAACTGCACTTCGAGAAGGCCGGCCCCATCAAGGTCGAGCTTCCCGTGAAGGAGACCACCCACAACCCGAAGAAGCAGTGAGGGACTGACAGACCATGACAGCCACCGCCCCGCCCTTCGGGCCGGACCCGTCCATATCCGCACCCACCCGGCGACGGCCGCTCACCGTCGCCGGGCTCCTCGCCGCCCTGGCCGGCGTGGTGTTCGGTCTGCTGCTGGCCGTCGCGGGTCCCGCGTCGGCGCATGCCGCGCTCACCGGGAGCGATCCACAGGACGGGGCGGTGGTCGCCACCGCGCCCAAGGCAGTCACCCTCACCTTCTCCGAACAGGTCGCCATGGGGGAGGGCTCCATCCGGGTCCTGGACCCGGACGGCAAGCGCGCGGACACCGAGGACGCCCCGCGCGATCTGCACAGCGGCTCCACCGTTAAATACGGCGTCTCCCTGCACACCGGGCTGCCGGACGGTACCTACACCGTTGCCTGGCAGGCCGTCTCCGCCGACAGCCATCCGGTCTCCGGAGCCTTCACCTTCTCCATCGGCGCTCCCTCCGAGACCACCGTCGCCCTCCCGGACAACGAGGCCGGCGGCGGCCTCGTCGGCACGCTGTACGGCATCGCCCGCTACGCCGCGTACGCCGGCTTCATCGTGCTCGCGGGCGGTGCGGCCTTCGTGCTGGCCTGCTGGCAGCGCGGGGCGGGCGCCCGCCCGCTGCAGCGCCTCGTCGTCCGCGGCTGGATGACCCTCACCGCGGCCACGATCGCCATGCTGTTGCTGCGCAGTCCGTACACCGGTTCCGGGAAGCTCGGCGACGCCTTCGACCTCGACGGCCTGAAGGCGGTCCTGGACACCAAGCCCGGCGCCGCGCTCGTCTCGCGGCTGCTGCTGCTCGGCGCCAGTGCGCTGTTCATCGCGGTGCTGTTCGGGGCGTACGCGAAGCGCGAGGACGAACGCGAGAAGAAGGACCTCACCTTCGGCCTCGCCCTCGGCGGTGCGGTCATCGCCGCCGGAATCGCCGGGACCTGGGCGCTGGCCGAACACGCGTCTACCGGCATCCAGCCGGGCATCGCCATGCCCGTCGACGTGCTCCATCTGCTGGCCGTCGCAGCCTGGCTGGGCGGGCTCACCGCCCTGCTCGTCGCGCTGTACCGCACGCCCGACATCACGGCCGCCGCCGTACGGCGCTTCTCCCGGATCGCGTTCATCAGCGTGCTCGTGCTCACCGCGACCGGGATCTACCAGTCCTGGCGCCAGGTCGGCTCCTGGTCCGCACTGACCGGCACGGGGTACGGACAACTGCTGCTCGTGAAGGTGGGGCTCGTCGCCGTCCTCGTCGGGGTCGCCTGGATCTCGCGCCGGTGGACCGCCCGCTTGGCGACGGGGCCGGGGGCGGACCGTGCGAACGACACCGACGGCACGGAGGAGGACGAGAAGGAGGAGGCCGGCTCGGGAGCTCCGGAGGCCGAGGCCGCCCCCGGCCCGGAAGCTCCGGAGGCCGCTGATCCCAACGATCCCGCTCGGGCCGCCCAGCTCGCCCGGCAGCAGGCCGCCATGGCAACCGCGGTGAAGAAGCGGGTACGTGACGCCGACCCCGACCGATCCGGCCTGCGCCGCTCGGTACTCGCCGAAGTGGGCGTCGCTGTGGTTCTGCTGGCAGTGACCACCATCCTCACCTCGACCGAACCCGGCCGCACCGAGGAGGAGGCGGCGCGCTCGTCGGCACCGGCCGCCGCGCCGGTGGCAAGCGGCCCCGTCAACCTCACGCTGCCCTTCGACACCGGTGGCAAGAACGGCAAGGGCACGGTCCGCATGGACCTGGACCCCGGGCGTACCGGAGCCAACGTGGTGCACCTCTGGATCGACGGCATCGACGGAAAGGCCATGGACGTCCCCGAGGTGAAGCTCGCCTTCACCCTGAAGTCCAAGGACATCGGGCCCCTGCCGGCCCTCCCCGTCCGGCTGACCGAGGGTCACTGGACCTCCACCGGAGTCCAGATCCCGATCGCGGGCAACTGGAACGTCGCAGTCACCGTGCGGACCTCGGACATCGACCAGACCACGGTCGACAAGAACGTGAAGATCGGCTGAGCAGGACCGTGAGCGAGAAGAAGACGAACAGTGCAGCCACGTCGAGCCGTACTGGCGGCAGGAAAAAGCGCACCGGTGACGCCGTCCCACCGGTGACCGGCGCGATCTCCCGGCGGCGGCTGATCGGCACCGCGGGAGCGGCCGGTGCCACCGGTCTCGTCCTCGGGGCGGCCGGCGGCGCCACCGGCTATGCCGCGACCAGGGACGAGGCGCCGGCCGCCCTGACCTCGGTCGGCTCCACCGAGGTGATGTTTCACGGGAAACATCAACCGGGGATCACCACTCCGCTTCAGGCCCGCGGCCACCTCATCGCCTTCGACCTGTCCCCCGGGGCCGGACGCAAGGAGGCGGCAGCCCTGATGCGCCGCTGGTCGGCCACGGCCGAGCGGCTGATGGCCGGTGAACCCGTCACCGGCGGCTCGGCGGACGGCACCGGGCACGACACCGGCATCGCGCTGGACGCCGGACCGTCCTCGCTGACCGTCACCTTCGGCTTCGGCGCCACCTTCTTCGAACGAACGGGCCTGACGGGGCACCGCCCGCCCGGACTCGACCCGCTGCCGCCGTTCTCGGCCGATCACCTCGACACCGGCAGGTCCAACGGTGACCTCTGGGTACAGATCGGCGCCGACGACGCGCTCGTCGCCTTCCACGCGTTGCGGGCCGTACAGAAGGAGGCCGCCTCGACGGCCACCGTGCGCTGGCAGATGGACGGCTTCAACCGCACGCCCGGCGCCACCGCGAAGCCGATGACCGCTCGCAACCTCATGGGCCAGATCGACGGCACCGGCAACCCGAAGCCTGCCGACACCGACTTCGACCAGCGTGTCTTCGTTGCGGCGGGCGCCGAGGACACCGCTTACGACTGGCTGGTGGGCGGCTCCTACGCGGTCGTCCGGCGGATCAGGATGCTGCTCGACGACTGGGAGAAGCTCCCGGTGGAGCGTCAGGAACGGGTCATCGGCCGGCGCAAGGCGGACGGCGCCCCGCTCAGCGGCGGCACCGAGACCACCGAGATGGACCTCGACAAGGCGGGCCCCGACGGGAAGCTGCTGATCCCCGACAACGCCCACGCCCGGATCTCCTCCCCCGAGCGCAACAGCGGCGCGGCCATGCTGCGGCGCCCGTTCTCGTACCACGACGGCATCTCATCGGACGGCACCCCGGACGCCGGTCTGCTGTTCATCTGCTGGCAGGCCGATCCACTGCGCGGCTTCGTACCTGTACAGCGCAAACTCGACCGGGGCGATGCCCTGTCCCCGTTCCTCCGTCACGAGGCGAGCGGACTGTTCGCGGTGCCGGGCGGTGCGGCGGACGGGGAGTACGTGGGTCAGCGGCTCCTGGAGTCCTGAGCCGACCCGGCGCATTAGGGTGACGGTATGTCCGCCACGCGCTACGCCTATCTCGGCCCTGAGGGCACCTTCACCGAGGTCGCCCTCCGTACGCTCCCGGAAGCCGCCACCCGCGAACTCGTCCCGATGGTCTCCGTACCGGCGGCGCTGGACGCGGTGCGCAACGGCACGGCCGCCGCGGCGCTCGTACCGATCGAGAACTCCGTCGAGGGCGGCATCACCACCACGCTCGACCAGCTGACCAGCGGCGAACCGCTGATGATCTACCGCGAAGTGCTCCTCTCCATCACCTTCGCACTGCTCGTGCGTCCCGGCACCAAGCTGTCCGACGTCAAGACGGTCACCGCGCACCCTGCCGCGCAGCCGCAGGTACGCAACTGGATGGCGGCCCATCTCCCCCAGGCCGTATGGGAATCGGCGGCATCCAACGCGGACGGGGCACGACTCGTGCAGGAGGGGCGGTACGACGCCGCCTTCGCCGGTGAGTTCGCTGCGGCAACCTATGGGCTCGAACCGCTGGTGACCGAGATCCACGACGCGGAGAACGCCCAGACCCGCTTCGTGCTGGTGGGCCGCCCGGCCCGGCCGGCAGCGCCGACCGGTGCGGACAAGACCTCCGTGGTCATCTGGCTGGGGGACGACCACCCCGGCGCGCTGCTCGAACTGCTCCAGGAGTTCGCGGTACGTGGAGTGAACCTGATGCTGATCCAGTCCCGGCCGACGGGCGCGGGAATCGGCAACTACTGCTTCGCGGTGGACGCCGAAGGCCATATCTCCGACCGCCGGGTCGGCGAGGCTCTGATGGGACTGAAGCGGATCTGCCCGAAGGTGCGGTTCCTCGGCTCCTATCCGCGGGCCGGTGTGACCCCGGCGGATGTACGGCCCCTGCGTGCGGGCACGTCGGATGCGGCGTTCACCGAGGCCTCCGACTGGCTGGCCCGGAATCAGGACGGCCGGGCCTGAGCGCCTGAGGACTTAAGGACCTGAGCAACGGAACGAATTCGACTCTTCCGCCCATATCGGATGATTCGGGTGATTCTGATGCATCGCGGGCTCCGGACGCCTCGACGACTTCGAACAGTTCACCCCGAGGTCTGGCGCCCTCGCCCGTCGGTCGATCGCTGCCCATATGTCCGGTGCGATCAGCCGATTACCTCGGGTGGAAAAGTTATCCACAGGGGCCCGCCTCGACCTGGGGACAAGTCGACACCGCAATGCGACATGGTCGACAAATCTGCCCACCTCGCCTAGATCGGTCCACAGGTCGGCGGGTCGCCCCTTGTCAGCTCAATTCCATTGATCAACTCTTTAGGACGAGGAATTCCCACCCGAACGAGCGCGCGAAGGGGGTTTAAGTCGTGAATCCACGAGCCGGCATGCGGCTTTCGGAATGATCTCCTCCATGTCCACAGACCTTCCTCACAGCCTGTGGATAACTTCGGCCGACCATCCACCCCTGTGGACAAGCGGCACCCAACTCCCCTTTCGAGCAAGGCTGATACGTCAAACCGCGTGGCCCTTCTGCCCCATTTAGGGGAATAGGGCCTCTTTCCTGACGCAACCACCTTCACACCTGTCACGGATTCCACCCCCAGCATTACCAATACCGGCAATTCGGGCAAAGTGACACGCTTGGCAATATCGGTTCGAACTACCGAAGCCGACACCGGTAGCCTGGAGGGGTGATTGACCTTCGCCTGCTTCGTGAGGACCCCGACCGTGTTCGCGCCTCCCAGCGCGCCCGTGGAGAGGACGTCGCCCTCGTCGACGCCCTTCTCTCCGCCGATGAACGGCGCAGGTCGTCCGGGGTCCGGTTCGACGAACTCCGTTCCGAGCAGAAGTCGCTCGGCAAGCTCATCCCCAAGGCCTCCCCGCAGGAGCGCGCCGAACTCCTGAAGAAGGCCGAGCAGCTCAAGGCCGACGTCAAGGCGGCCGACGCGACGCAGAACGAGGCCGACGAGGAGACCAGGAGCCTGCTGCTGCAGCTCGGCAACATCGTCCACACGGACGTGCCGGTCGGCGGCGAGGAGGACTTCGTCGTCCTGGAGACGCACGGCACCATCCGCGACTTCGGCGCCGAGGGCTTCGAGCCCAAGGACCACCTGGAGCTCGGCGAGGCGCTCGGCGCCATCGACATGGAGCGCGGCGCCAAGGTGTCCGGTTCCCGCTTCTACTACCTGACGGGCGTCGGCGCGCTGCTGGAGCTCGCCCTCGTCAACGCCGCGATCGCCCAGGCCACCGAGGCCGGCTTCATCCCGATGCTCACCCCCGCGCTGGTCCGCCCGCGCGCCATGGAGGGCACCGGCTTCCTCGGCCAGGCCGCGGAGAACGTGTACCACCTGGAGAAGGACGACTTCTACCTGGTCGGCACCTCCGAGGTACCGCTCGCCGCGTACCACATGGACGAGATCATCGACGCGGACAAGCTGCCCCTGCGCTACGCGGGCTTCTCGCCCTGCTTCCGCCGTGAGGCGGGTACGTACGGCAAGGACACCCGCGGCATCTTCCGGGTCCACCAGTTCGACAAGGTCGAGATGTTCTCGTATGTCGACCCGGCGGACGCCGAGGCCGAGCACCAGCGTCTCCTGGACTGGGAGAAGCAGTGGCTCACCGCACTCGGACTGCCCTTCCAGGTGATCGACGTCGCCACCGGCGACCTCGGCTCCTCGGCCTCCAGGAAGTTCGACTGCGAGGCGTGGATCCCGACCCAGGGCAAGTACCGCGAGCTGACCTCCGCGTCCAACTGCGACGGCTTCCAGGCGCGCCGGCTGTCCGTCCGGATGCGCGACACCCGCGACGGCAAGAAGGTGCTCCAGCCGTTGTCCACGCTGAACGGCACGCTCTGCGCCGTTCCGCGCACGATCGTGGCAATCCTGGAGAACCACCAGCTGCCCGACGGTTCGGTACGGGTGCCCGAGGTACTCCGTCCGTACCTGGGCGGGCGTGAGGTTCTGGAGCCGGTCGCCAAGTGACTTTCCCCTACAAGCTCGTCGCGACCGACCTCGACGGCACGCTGCTGCGTGACGACGACACGGTCTCCGAGCGCACGCGCGAGGCACTGGCCGCGGTGACCGCGGCCGGTGCGGCGCACATCATCGTCACCGGCCGCGCCGTCCCGTGGACCCGGCACATCCTGGACGACCTGGGCTACGAGGGCCTCGCGGTCTGCGGCCAGGGCGCGCAGGTCTACCACGCGGGCGAGCACAAGCTGCTGACCTCGCTGACGCTGGACCGGCAGCTGGCCGGGCTCGCGCTCTCCAAGGTCGAGGCCGAGGTCGGTCCGCTGGCGCTGGCCGCGAGCCGCGACGGGCTCGACGGCGAAGTACTGGTCGGCCCCGGCTACCGCGTACAGGAGGGCCCCCTTCCGGCCGTCCTCGTTGAGGACCCGGCCGAGATGTGGTCCGCTCCGCTGAACAAGGTCTACATACAGCATCCCGAACTGGACGACGACGCACTGGCGAAGGCCGCGCGCGCGGCGGTCGGCAATCTGGTCGACGTGGTCATGGCAGGCCCGGGGGTAGTGGAGATCCTGCCGCTGGGACTCAGCAAGGCCACCGGCCTCTCGCTGGCCGCGCGCCGGCTGGGCGTGAAGGCGGCGGACACGATCGCCTTCGGTGACATGCCGAACGACATCCCGATGTTCGCATGGGCGCAGCACGGCGTCGCCATGGCCAACGCGCACGAGGACCTGAAGGCCGTCGCGCAGGAGATCACCGCGTCGAACGAGGACGACGGGATCGCCGTGGTGCTGGAGCAGTTGCTCTAACGGTCCGGGGCAGGTGCGGGTGCCTGAGGCGGAGGATGCGCGGATCGAACGCGCGCGGGTTTTTCGGCCCCGACGACGGCTTAGCAAGCCGCTGCCTTACCACTCGGCCAATCCTCCGGGAGGCGGCCGCGCGCGCGATGCGCGGTGACGGCCGCCGGGCGTGCTGCTCGGAGCGGCGCGGCGGAGCAGTCTCTGACTACTCCGATGCCGGCTCGGGCAGGCCCTGCTGGGAGCTCGACGGACTCGGACTCTCGGTCATCGCCGCGCTCCTCTCCCGGTCCGGGGGCTCGTTCCCGGCGTGTGCCGTAGCCCTTGCTGTTCCGTGCCGCTTGCTGTTCCGTGCTGCTTGCTGTTCCGTGCCGTCTACTGTGCCGTGTCCCCGAGGGCCAGTGCCACTCATTTACGGGTGGCACCGGCCCTCGGGCCTTCCTCAGCGGCTCCGGTTGCGGCGGCTCAGGTCCTTCAGGCCGCGTGCCAGCTCGTCCATGCGCCCGTCGAGCCGGACGATGTCCTCGGACACCCCGCCCAGCCGCACACTCATGGCGCCGACCACCTGATGGGTGACCTCCAGCCGCCGGTCGAGGACGTCGAGCCGATGTGACATCCGGTTGAGGACCGGCCCGAGCTCCTGCAGAGCGGTGCCGACTCCGGCGAGGCAGCTTTCAACCCGGGTGACGCGGTGTTCGAGCGAGACGTACCCGGCGCGCAAGTCCTGCTCGGCGTCGAGGAGATACGTACGGACGCATCGGGCGATGTCACTGTCGCGAAGAAGCATGGCGACGTTGAGGACGGTCCTGCGCGTGTAGAGAGTGAGCTGGGCGTGCGCCTGTGGATAACTTTCGCCCTGCCCGCCATCCAATAGGGACATCATGTCCCTATTAAAGACTCGCAGGTCAGAGCCTCGAAGAAGCCGAAGCCCGTTCTCCTCCATCTCTGCCCTATGGCGCTGGGTCACCTTCTTGACGACCTCTGTGGATACTTCGAAGTAGCGGGCCACGTCCTCGGTGCGAACGTGAACTCCATCCGGGAGCATGACAAGGCTCTTCACCTTGTCCAGGACGTCGACGCGCCCCATCTGTTCGACGCGCAGTGTGCGTGATTCGAGCAGGGCGACTTCCGTGGGCATGAGCATGCCTTCCGTTCAGGGAATCCGATGCCGAACAGTCCGGTCCGGTGCCAGGCAGTCCGGTGCCGGACGGACAGCCCTCTCCCCGGGCTTCAGGGGTGGAGGACGCTCACGGTTGCCACTCACTCAAGGACCGACCGGTGGGTGATCCCCCACCGCATCGGCTATCCGAATTTCACGAAAGCTACGACGCCACAGATTCCAGTTGCCTCCACGCAGCTTGGACAACGAACCGATAACCGTACAGTTACGCGTAGGACTGTCCGACATGCGACAACCCCCGTCCATCGGACGGGGGTTGTCGCACGGTGCGGCGGGAGGCCGCGTCGTCACTCCTCGCCGGCGAGCTTCAGGGTTCGGAGCTTCTGACCCGCGTACCAGGTCGCCACCACGGTGACCGCGGCCAGCAGGACCGTCGCAACCGGCAGACCGACGTCGGAGGTGATCGCGCCGCCCCCGCCGACCTTCTCCGCCACCGCGAGGGACCACTGCTGCACGCTGAGTGTGCGTGCACCCGGCACCAGACTGCCGAACAGGGCCTCCCAGACCAGTGCGTAGACGAGTCCGAGGACCACCGCGTGCCGGCTGATCGTGCCCAGCAGCAGGAACAGCGCGCTGTAGGCGATCGAGGCGACCAGTGCGGCGATCGTGTACGCCACGGCGATCTGCTGACCGTTGCCGTTGAGGATGAGACCGGCGATCAGGGTCGGCACCGCCGAGAAGACCATCGTCACCGCGATCGCCACGATCAGCTTGGTGAAGATGATCGTCGGCCGGGTCACCGGCTTGGACAGCAGATAGACGATCGAGCCGTCGTCGATCTCCGGCCCGATGGCGCCGGTCCCGGCGATCACGCCGATCAGCGGCACCATGGTGGCGATGGCGAATCCGCCCAGCACGTCCGAGGCCACCTGGTCGTCGGCCCCCGCGAACATCCGTACCGCCACCGCGATGACGATCAGAAGCGCGGGCAGGACGAACAGGATGGCGGCCCGGCGTCGGCCGAGCAGGGCCCGGTAGGTGAGCCGGGCGACTGTGGGGTCGTACATGACGTCACAGCTCCTTTCAGGCCACTACTCAGGCCGCTACGAGATAGGAAAAGACCGATTCGAGGGACTCGTCGGACGGCGAAACGGTCAGAAGGCGAATGCCCTGATCACGCGCCACCTTCGGCAGCAGCGTGGTGAAGCGCCCGAAATCGACGGCCTGGATACGCAGGGCGTTCTCACCGAGGTCGACCTCGATCCCGGCCGTCGACGGGTCGGCGATGAGCGCGGCGGCGAGGGCGCGGTCGTCGCTGGACCGTACGAGATAGCGGTGCGGGCGGTCCGTCATCAGACGGCGGATCTTCCGGAAGTCACCGGATGCCGCGTGCCTTCCCGCCACGATCACCTCGATGTGCGAGGCGAGTTGCTCGACCTCTTCGAGGATGTGGGAGGAGAAGAGAACCGTGCGGCCCTCAGCCCCCATCCGTCGCAGCAGTTCCATCAGCTGCATCCGCTGTCGCGGGTCCATCCCGTTGAACGGCTCGTCGAGCAGCAGCACGGACGGGTCGTGGACCAGCGCGGACGCCATCTTCACTCGCTGGCGCATGCCCTTGCTGTACGTGGAGATCTTGCGGTCCTGCGCGTACTCCATCTGGACCGTGGCCAGCGCGGCGGCCGCCTCGGCGTCGCCGAGACCGTGCAGTTCGGAGTTGGCCACGACGAACTCGCGACCGGTCAGGAAGTCGTACATCCCCTCGCGCTCCGGCACGATGCCGATCTGCCGGTAGACGGCCTCGTTGCGCCAGATCGCCTTGCCGTCGAGCGTGACCGTGCCCGTCGACGGGGCGAGGAATCCGGCCATCATGTTGATCAGCGTGGACTTGCCGGCGCCGTTGGGCCCGAGCAGACCGGTGACTCCCGGGCCCACAGTCATGCTCACGTCGTTGACGGCGACCACATTGCCGAACCAGCGGGACGTGTGGTCGATCTCGATGGTGGTCACAGCCCGACCCTCCGGTAGCGGCGCATCAGTACGGCGTACGAGCCGGCGACGAGCGCGAGAACAACGATCAGATAGACCACACCGGCACCGGCCCCCGGTCCTTCCCCTCCGGGGAAGGCGGAGGTCGCCCCGAGGAACGCGGTCTGCACGCCGTCGATGAGCGTGATCGGGGAGAAGAGCCCCAGCCACGGCACGGCCCCGGTGGACCCCGTGGACCAGGCGATGCCCTGGATCGTGCTGACCGCGCCGTACGTGATGGTCAGCACGGCGATCACCGCGGCAACACCGAAGCCGCGCCGGGGCGTGAGGGCGGCCATCACGAGCCCGAGACCGGCGAAGAGCACGGACAGCAGCGCCACCGACACCATTCCCTGGGCGAACCATTTGGTCTGGTCGGCGAAGTCGAACTTCCCCAGCAGCGCGCCCACGTACAGGATCACGAGCGGTGCGCCGGTAAGGATGAAAAGAGCGGAGACCATGGCCGCGAACTTGGCGAGAACGTAGTCGGACCGCTCGATCGGCCGGGAGAAGTACAGCGGAACGCTCTTGAACCGAAGGTCCCTGGAGACCGACTGCGGTGCCTGCGCGGCGATGAACAGCCCGATGACGGCCTGAAGGTAGATCGCGAACGAGGTGTACTTGATCGGCAGCTTCGTCGAGTTCGGCGTGGCGATGGCGACCGCCACGAGGATCGCCGCGACCAGGCACATCACGCCGAACAGCAGCATGGGAAGCACCTTGGACTTGGCCGAGCGGCCGAGTCCGAAGGAGCCGCGCAGGGACTGCGAATAGAGCGAGCGGCGTGCGTAGGCGCGGCCGAGGCGCGGGCCGTCGTAGGCGCGGTAGCCGATGTTGTGGATCCGGGAGGTCTCGCTCCCGGTCGCGGCGCCGGTCTCAGTGCTCATCGCGACCGCTCCCCTTCTGCTGTACGGCCCCGGCGGCCACGGACGCGGTCCGCGCCTCGGAGTGCGCTGCCGGTGCCTCTTCGGTACGGAAGACCTCGGCGATGTGGTGGCGGCGCTGTTCCATCCGGACGAGGCCGAGGCCGAGCCCGGCGACGCTGTCGCGGACGAGGTCGTACGTCTCCTCGCCGGTCGCCTCGATCAGCAGGATGTGGCCCGCGCCCGGCAGCCCCTCCGCGTCCAGCCCGTCGAGTCCCACCAGCTTGATCCCGGCACCGGTGAGGGCCTGCCGCAGGGCGTCGGTCCCGTCGGGGTGGGTGTCGCTGTCGGTGACCTCCACCGCGAGGGTCGTGGTGGTCTGGGTGAAGTCGCTGGTGGAGCTCGAGCGCAGGAGCGTTCCGCCGTCGATGACGACGACGTGGTCGCAGGTGCGTTCCAGCTCACCCAGGAGGTGCGAGGTGACGAGGACCGAGATGCCGAAGTCCGTGTGGATACGCCGGATCAGGCCGAGCATCTCGTCACGTCCGACCGGGTCCAGTCCGTTGGTCGGCTCGTCGAGGAGGACCAGCTGCGGGTCGTGGACCAGCGCCTGGGCCAGCTTCACCCGCTGTTTCATGCCGGTCGAGTAGCCGCCGATGGGCCGGTAGCGCTCCTCGTACAGGCCGACGTGCCGCAGCGTGTCCGCGGTGCGTTCCCGGGCCGCCGTCGGCGGGAGTCCGGACATCCGCGCCATGTGGACGACGAACTCTGTGGCCGAGACGTCGGGCGGCAGGCAGTCGTGCTCCGGCATGTAGCCGACCCGTTCCCGGATGGCGGCGCCGCTGGTCGCGACGTCGAGCCCGAGCACTGCGGCCCGGCCCTCGGTCGCGGGGGACAGACCCAACAGGATCTTGATCAACGTGGACTTGCCGGCTCCGTTGGCGCCCACCAGCCCGGTCACACCGGGGCCGATGTCCAACGAGAGCCGGTCAAGCGCGGTCACCCGGGGGAACCGCATGCTCAGGCTTTCGGTCGCAATCACAGTCACGTCATCGACGGTAGTGGCGCGGGCCACACCGGTCGTCAGACCTGGCGGCTGGATTCGCGTCAGACTCCAGATGTACGGACCCGTAGGGGGACCCCACGGAGGAGGACCGCGGGGGACCGGGCGCGCCGGACGGGGCGGAACCGAAGCGCCGGACCGGGCGGAACCGGTGCGTCCGACGGGGCGGAACCTGGGGTTGTCCACAGGTGACGCACGCCCCTTGACGTAGCCGCCGGACATTGTCACATTCATCAGTGTCACGTTACGGGCACGTACCGCACACGGCAGGGAACGGACGGTGGCATGGTCTCGCGCGTCAAGGACGAACGGGCCCCGGATCTGCAGGGGTTCAGAGAAGTGCAACGACTCGCGTACGCCTGCGCGGAGGCAGTCGCCGCCCGCCTGAAGCCGGGGGTGACGGAGCGCGAGGCGGCCAGGATGCAGCGTGAGTGGCTGCGCGAGCGCGGGGTGCGCGACTGGTTCCACCTCCCGTTCGCCTGGTTCGGTGACCGCACGGCGTTCACCGGCTTCAAGGTGCCGTTGCAGTTCTTCCCGACCAACCGCCGCCTGGAGCCCGGGATGCCGTTCATCCTCGACATGGCCCCGGTGTACAAGGGATTCACCGCCGACATCGGCTACTCCGGCTGCCTCGGGCTCAACCCCCTGCATGACCGGCTGCTCGCCGACCTCGAAGTTCACCGCGAGCTGATCCTGCGCGAGGTCCGCGAGCGGCGTCCATTGCGCGAGATCTACGAGGACGTCGAGCGCCTGATGATTCAGCAGGGCTACGCCAACCGCCACCGCGCCTACCCGTTCGGGGTCATCGCCCACAAGGTCGACCGGGTCGCCGAACGGCATTGGTCACCCACGGTGTTCGGGTTCGGCACGCAGTCACTCAAAGGGATCCTGAGTGACGCGGTGCACGGGCACCGGGAGGGCTGGTCGCCGCTCTGGAGTCCGTACCGCTTCTCCGACCATCCCCCGCAGCCGGGTCTGTGGGCGGTCGAGCCGCACCTCGGATTCCGGGGCACGGGGGCGAAGTTCGAGGAGATCCTGGTCGTCACCGACTCCCGGGATCCCGAACAGAGTGCCTTCTGGCTGGACGACGATCTGCCGCATGTGCGGCGCTGGGCCGAGGAAAGGGTGACGGCGTGAGTCTGCAGAACCTGCCGGGGGCGCGCGAGCGCCGGGTGTCCACGGGCGGTATCGACCTGTGCGTGGTCGAGCTGGGCGATGCGACACAGCCCACGATCGTGCTGGTGCACGGCTATCCGGACAGCAAGGAGGTCTGGACGCAGGTCGCCCGGCAGCTCGCCGAGCAGTGGCACGTCGTGCTGTACGACGTACGCGGTCACGGCAGGTCGACCGCGCCGGTGCCGCTGCGCGGCGGCTTCACGCTGGAGAAGCTGACCGACGACTTCCTGGCCGTCGTCGACGCGGTGAGCCCGGACCGGCCGGTGCACGTGGTCGGGCACGACTGGGGTTCGGTGCAGGCCTGGGAGTTTGCCACGGTCAGCCGCACCGAAGGCCGGATCGCCTCCTTCACCTCGATGTCCGGCCCGTCGCTGGACCACTTCGGGCACTGGATCAAGCGCCGGATGTCCCGGCCCACTCCGCGCCGGGTCGGCCAGCTGCTGGGCCAGGGCGCCAAGTCCTGGTACGTGTACATGCTGCATACGCCGGTGCTTCCGGAGCTCGCCTGGCGCGGCCCGCTCGGCAAGCAGTGGCCGCGCATCCTGGAGCGGCTGGAGAAGGTGCCACCGGGCGACTATCCGACGCCCTCACTGCCCAACGACGCCGCGCACGGGGCCTGGCTCTACCGCGACAACGTCCGCTCCCGGCTCCGCAGGCCGCGCGCCGACGCGTTCGCCCATGTACCGGTCCAGCTGATCACCCCGACCGGTGACATATTCCTCTCGGAACAGCTCTATGACGAACTCGACGCATGGGTGCCGCAGTTGACCCGCCGCTCGCTGCCCGCCAAGCACTGGGTGCCGCGCACCAGGCCGGACCAGCTGGCCTCCTGGATCGGCGAGTTCGCCGCCGCCAACGAGGAGGCTGCGCAAGGTGGTGTCCCGGTGAGGGACACCTCGCCCACGGGGGCGCACGCGGACCGGTTCGGCGGGCAGCTCGTCCTGGTGACGGGCGCGGCCGGCGGGATCGGGCGGGCAACGGCCTTCGCGTTCGCCGAGGCCGGCGCCCGTGTGGTGGCCGTGGACCGGGACGCGGAGGGGGCGAGCCGGACGGCGGAGCTGGCCCGGCTGATCGGCGCTCCGGCAGCCTGGGCCGAGACCGTCGATGTCAGTGACGAGCAGGCCATGGAGAAGCTGGCCGAGAAGGTGGCCGCCGAGTACGGCATCGTCGACGTACTGGTCAACAACGCCGGTATCGGGCTCTCCGGTTCGTTCCTGGAGACGACCGCCGAGGAGTGGAAGAACGTCCTCGACGTGAATCTGTGGGGCGTCATCCACGGCTGCCGGCTCTTCGGCAAGCAGATGGCCGACCGCGGACAGGGCGGCCACATCGTCAACACGGCTTCCGCGGCCGCGTATCAGCCCTCCCGTGCGCTGCCCGCGTACAGCACGTCGAAGGCCGCCGTACTGATGCTCAGTGAATGCCTGCGCGCCGAGCTCGCCGAGAAGTCGATCGGTGTCAGCGCCATCTGCCCCGGCATCGTCAACACGAACATCACCGCGACCACGCGCTTCGCCGGGGCGGACGCGGCGGAGGAGAAGCGGCTACGGAGGCGGACGAGCAAGTTGTACGGGATGCGCAACTACCCGCCGGAGAAGGTCGCCGACGCGATCCTCAGGGCGGTCGTGCGCAACGAGGCCGTCGTCCCGGTGACGCCGGAGTCCCATGCCGCCCGGTTCGTGTCCCGGCTCAGTCCGGGAGTGCTGCGCGGGATCGCCCGGCTGAAGCCGCCGCTGTGAGCACCACCGGGCCGTCGGCGGCCGGCCGGACAGCTGCTGAGTACCGGATCGAGGACCTTGCGCACGCCAGCGGTGCCACGGTCCGCACCATCCGCGCCTACCAGGACCGCGGGCTGCTGCCGACCCCGGAGCGGCGAGGCCGGGCCAACGTGTACCGGGACACCCATCTGGCCCGGCTCCGGCAGATCGCCGACCTGCTGGACCGCGGTTACACCCTGGCCAGCATCAAGGAGTTGCTGGAGGCCTGGGACACAGGGCGCGGACTCGGCGGTGTACTCGGGCTCGTGGCCGAGGTGCACGGGCCATGGACGGACGAGCGGGCCGACCGCATCACCCGCGCGGAACTGGAAGTGAAGTTCGGCGGACGCCCCGACGACGAAGCGGTCTCCGAAGCGGTGGAACTGGGAGTACTCGAACCAGTCCCGGGCCGTGACGACGAGTTCCTGGTTCCCAGTCCGCAAGAGCTGGCGGTAGCCGTTGAGTTGTATTCCGCGGGCGTACCACTGAGCGCAATCTCCGCTCATCTGCGGGAACTTCGGGGTCAGGTCGAGCAGATAGCCTCCCGGTTCCTGGAGTTCACGACGGAGCATGTCTTCGCCCGATATCTCGGCCACCGCCCCCCGACCGACGCCGACGCGGCCGAGGCGGCCTCGATGGTCCGCCGACTACGGCCGCTGGCTCAGCAGACGGTGGACGCCGAACTGGCTCGGGCCATGCGGACGTTCGCCACCCGGCACTTGGAGCACCACCTCGCCGCCGAGGGGCCCTTCACTGCTCATTCAGCTCCGCCCCCGCCGACATCCGTGGCGCTTCCGGCCGCGACGATCAGCGCTGTGGAGCGCCTGGTTGGACGGGAGAACGCCGCATCCTTCATCACAGCTGCTGCCGAACGAGAGGTGCAATCAAGGACATTGGATGCACTTACCTCATTCCGCAACAATGCACCCACAGTTGACCAAATAACCTAATTCACAGGCCACTTGTCCACAGGAACGCCAAATCGCCTGTGGATAACCCGAGTTGGCTGTGGATCAAACCTGTGGGCAAAAATTGCTGAGGAAAATCAGGACCCAAATCCGGATGCGGCGGAGACGACGTCACGGGCAGGCTGTCGGGATGGATGAAAGACGCACCGTCAAGGTGTCCAAGTACCTTTCAAAACACCTCCGGCATCAGCCCGAACGGATCGGTCTCACGCTGGACGCCAACGGCTGGGTGGCGATCGACGACCTGTTGCGGGCCGTTGCCCGCAACCACTTCCCGCTCACCCGCGCCGAGCTCGACCATGTCGTCGCGTCCAACGACAAACAGCGTTTCGCCATCGAGGGCGCCCGCATCCGGGCGAGCCAGGGGCACACCGTCGACGTGGACCTGGACCTGCCTCCCGCCGACCCGCCCGCGTACCTCTACCACGGCACGGTCGGCCGGTCCCTGGACGCGATCCGCAGTGAGGGGCTGCGTCCGATGAACCGCACACACGTCCATCTCTCGCCCGACCGCGAAACGGCGACCCGCGTCGGCGCCCGGCGCGGCCGCCCCGTCGTCCTGTCCGTGGACGCGGGCGCCATGCACCGGGCGGGACACGTCTTCTACGTCAGCGCCAACGGGGTCTGGCTCACCGCCGCCGTACCCCCGGAGTTCCTGCGCCTGCCGGGCTGACACGGCCGTCGCACCGGCGCCCACCGCACTCGTTGCGGGCGCGCTGCCTTCGCGGCTGCATTCGCTCGGCCTTCGCGCTGTCTTCGCGGCTTTCTTCGCTCGGCTTTCGCGCTGCGCTGGCGCCGGTCGCTAGCCCGCGAGCTGGGCGAGGCCCTGCGTCGCGATCTGCTCGAAGAGTTTCTCGTCCGCCACCGCGGCGGAGAACTCGGGGCTGCCCCCGGGTACCGGTGCGTGGATCACGATCTCGGTGAATCCGAGCTCCGCATGCCTGCCCGCGAAGTCCACGAACGCGTCCACGGATTCGAACGGCCCGCCCCTGCCCCCGGTGAGATCCGGGTTGAACTCCGGCGTGAAACCGGTGAGCAGAATCTTGTCGAGCTCATCCGCATCCCTGCCGCTCTCGGCACAGGCCTTGCCCAGCTTGGCGACCTGACCACGGATGGCTTCGAGCGATTCCGCCGCACTGCCTGCCTCGTACTGCTTCGGATCTCCCGTGGTCACCCATGCCTGCCCGTACCGCGCGGCAAGCCTGAGCCCGCGCGGACCCGTGGCGGCCACGGCGAACGGCAGCCGCGGAAGCTGTGCGCAGCCCGGAAGGTTGCGCGCCTCGGTGGCCACGTAGAAGTCGCCCTCGGACGTCAGCCCGGCAGGCTCACGGAGCAGACCGTCCAGCAGCGGAACGAACTCGCCGAACCGGTCCGCCCGTTCGCGCGGGGTCCACGGCTGCTCGTCCCCCCGCAGGAGCGTCGTCGCATCGAAACCGTTGCCGCCGGCCCCGATGCCCAGCGTGATGCGGCCGCCCGAGATGTCGTCGAGCGAGATGAGTTCTTTGGCCAGGGTGACCGGGTGCCGGAAGTTCGGCGACGTCACGAGCGTCCCCAGCCGCAGACGCGAGGTGACGCAGGCGGCCGCGGTCAGAGTGGGGAGGGCGCCGAACCACGGCCCGTCCCGGAAGGCACGCCAGGCCAGATGGTCATACGTGTACGCGGCGTGCAGGCCCAGCTCCTCGGCGCGCTGCCACTGCGAGCGCCCGCCCTCGTGCCAGCGGCGGACGGGCAGGATGACGGTGCTGAGGCGCAGGGTGGGGCTCATGGCTCAGAGTTTACGGCGGGCGGGCCCGCCCCACCTTTTCGGCTCGAACGCCTGACTGGGTGCCGAGTTCCACGAATGCGACTGCGGTACGGAAGCCGCCCGGCCGCGCCGCCGGACACCGGCAGACATCTTCGGGCAGCTCAGATAACTCCAGACACTTCGGACGAGCGCGGCACGCGAGAATCCGTCGGCATATGCCATAGGAATGTTCCCCTGCTCAGGGGCGTACGTACTCAAATGTGCGCCCCTACGCACGCCCGTGCACCCTCGTGCGAGAGAATGGACCGGTGACCTCAGCTACCGAACAGCCCGCTCCTGCCGCTCCCCGGCTGATCGCCACCGACCTGGACGGCACCCTCCTGCGCGACGACAAGACCGTCTCGGACCGCACGGTCGCGGCGCTGGCCGCTGCCGAGGAGGCCGGGATCGAGGTCTTCTTCGTCACCGGCCGCCCCGCCCGCTGGATGGACGTCGTCAGCGACCATGTGCACGGCCACGGCCTGGCGATCTGCGCCAACGGCGCGGCCGTCGCCGACCTGCATGCGGGGGGCAGGCTGCTGAAGGTGCGGGCCCTGGAACGGCAGACGGCTCTCGATGTCGTGCACACGCTGCGTGCTGCCGCCCCCGGCACTTCGTTCGCCGTCGAGCTGGCCACCGGTATTCACTACGAACCGGCCTACCCGCCCTTCCACCTGGATCCGGGTGCCACGGTGGCCGTCGCCGAGAAGCTGCTCCAGGAGGAGACGCCGGGCAGTGGCGCCCCCGTGCTGAAGCTTCTGGCCCACCACGGCGAACTGGCCCCGGACGACTTCCTCGCCCTGGCGCTCAGGGTGGCCGGCGACCGCGCATCCTTCACCCGGTCCAGCCCCACGGCGCTCCTGGAGGTCAGCGGACCCGGTGTCTCCAAGGCCAGCACGCTGGAGCTGTGCTGTGCCGAGCGCGGCATCACCTCCGCCGAGGTCGTCGCCTTCGGCGACATGCCGAACGACGTGGAGATGCTGAGCTGGGCGGGCACGTCGTACGCGATGGGCAACGCCCATCCGGCCGCTCTGGCGGCGGCCTCCGGCCGTACGGTCACCAACAACGAGGACGGCGTCGCTGTCGTCATCGAGCGGATCATCGCCGAACGCGCCCGGCCCCGCGCGGAGCGCTGAGAGCAGTCGCTGAACGGGCCGGCCCCTTCAGCGACTGCCCCGACGGGTCAGAGCGGCGCCTGCCACACCACCGTCGTACCGGCGCCGTCCTCCCCGATGCCGGGCCCGAACCAACTGGCCCCACCGAGTGATTCCGCCCGCCGGGCCAGGTTCCGCAGCCCGCTGCGCCGGCCGCCCGCCGGGATGCCCACCCCGTCGTCGGCGACCGAGAGCCGCACCGCGTCCCGTCCGTCGGGCAGCGTGGCGGTCGCGTCGACGACCACATCGATCCGTGCCGCACCGGCGTGACGGAAGGAGTTGGACAACGCCTCCCGCAGCGCCGCGATCAGGTTCTTCCCGGTCAGCTCACCGACCAGGGAGTCGACCGGACCGAGAAAGCGGTGGGACGGTTTGAAGCCCAGCGGGACCGCCGCCATGTTGATCTCGCGCAGAACCCGGGTGCGCAGCCCGGAGGGTGCTTCGGCCGGCTCCTGCTGCAGCGCGAAGATCGCGGTACGGATCTCCTGAATCGTCACGTCCAGTTCGTCGACCGCCCTGCCCACCCCGGTCTGCACCTCCGGCACGTCCGACCGGCGCTGCGCGCTCTCCAGCATCATCCCGGTGGCAAACAGCCGCTGGATGACCAGATCGTGCAGGTCGCGGGCGATACGGTCGCGGTCCTCGTAGACCGCGAGCCGCTCCCGATCGCGCTGCGCCTCGGCCATCATGAGCGCCAGTGCGGCCTGCGAGGCGAACTGGGTGGCGAGGGTCCGCTCGGTCTCCGTGAACGGCCGGCCGCCTCTGGCGCGCGGTGTGGCGAGCGCTCCGAGCACCCTGCCCCCGCTGTGCAGCGGGAGCATCATGCTCGGGCCGAACCGGTCCGCCAGCCTCGTGATCATGCGGGAGTCGGTGGCCGAGTCGTCGATGAAGACCGCCTCACCGCTCAACAGTCTGGCCACCACGGGACTGTGTGCCGGAATGATCACTCCGAGCGAGGCGGACGGATCGTCCGCGGAGACGGCGACGATCTCCAGTCCCCCGTCCTCGGCGGGCAGCAGCACGATGCCGGCCGCGGATCCGGCGAGATGGCGGGCCTGTTCGGCAACAACGGAGAGCGCGTCGTCGGCGTCCCCGCCGGACAGCAGGGCAGTGGTCACTGCCACCGAACCGTCGATCCACCGCTCGCGCTGCCTGGCCGCCTCGTACAAGCGCGCGTTGCCGATGGCGATGCCGGCCTCGGTGGCCAGCACGCGGACCATGTGCAGGTCGTAGTCGTTGAACTCGCCGCCGTCGGTCTTTTCGGCCAGATACAGATTGCCGAAGATCTCGCCCTGGACCCGGATCGGAACGCCGAGGAACGTGCGCATCGGTGGATGGCCCGGAGGGAGGCCCGCGAATCTCGGGTCGGACGTCAGGTCGGCAAGCCGCAGGGGGCGCGGGTCGTGGATGAGGGCGCCGAGCAGCCCGCGGTGCCCGTCCGGCCGACGCCCGATCCGGCGCGCCACAGCCTCGGAGATTCCGTATGTGACGAAGTCGGAAAGCCCCTTGCCCTCCTCGTCCACGACACCGATGGCCGCATAGCGGGAGTGCGCCAACTCGGCAGCCGTCTCACAGATCCGGTCGAGCGTGGAGTGGAGTTCGAGCCCCGTGCCCACCGACCGCATGGCTTCCAGCAGGCGCGGTACGCGGGCGGTGAGTTCCGTGGACAGGCCCTGCAGGCTGCGGGTCGCCTCCGTCGCGGCGTCGAGCGAGTCCGTCGGGCCCATCGGGCCTGCCGGGTCAAGCGGGCCTGCCGGATCGAGCGGATCCCTTGAGCCCGACGGTTTCACCGGTTGATCCGAGTGATTCGGGTCCTTCGAATGCTGCGGGTGGTTCGGGTCCTGCTCTGACATACCCAGAGCGTAGTTAGTCCCTTTTGCCATGGAAAGTCGAGAGCTGGAGGCGGGCCGGATGTCTCACGCATGTGCGCCCGCCGACTCGACGGAAGCGAGTGTGGTCTCCCGTTCACGCTCAAGCATCAGGCGCAGCGGCCCGTCCACCGCTGCGAGGGCGTCGTACGGGCCGCGCTGCACGACGGCACCCGCCTCCAGAACGACAACCTCGTCGACGGCTTCCAGGCCTTCGAGACGGTGTGTGATCAGTACCGTCGTACGCCCCTGGGTGGCCGCCAGCAGGTCCACGGTCAAGGCATCGGCCGTCGGCAGGTCGAGATGCTCGGCCGGCTCGTCCAGGACCAGCACGGGGAAGTCCGCGAGCAGTGCCCGTGCCAGGGCGAGCCGCTGGCGCTGACCGCCGGAAAGGCGGGCGCCGTGCTCACCGACGAGGGTGTCCAGGCCGTCCGGCAGTGCCTCCGCCCAGTCGAGCAGCCGGGCCCGTCCGAGGGCGTCGCGCAGTTCCGCGTCTGTCGCGCCGGTACGGGCCAGCCGCAGATTCTCCCGGATGGAACTGTCGAAGATGTGGGCGTCCTGGGCGCAGAGGCCGACGAACCGCCGCACCGTATCCCCGTCCAGCGCGGAGGCTTCCACCCCACCGATCCGGTACGTCCCCGTCCGTGTGTCCAGGAACCTGAGCAGGACCTGGGCCAGCGTGGTCTTCCCCGAACCGGACGTTCCCACGACCGCGATCCGCCGGCCTGCCTCCAGTGTGAGGTCGATGGAGTCCAACGCATCGCGTCCGGCCCCTGCGTAGCGGGCGGACAGCCCCCTCAGTTCCAGGGGGAAGGGCGACGCGGGAGCCTCGGCCGGGGCGGCGGGTTCCTGCACCGGAACCGGGGCGTCCAGCACCTCGAACACCCGCTCCGCGCTCCGCTTGACGCGCTGCCGGTACTGCACGGCGACCGGCAGGCCGGTCACGGCTTCGAAGGCGGCCAGCGGGGTGAGGACGACCACGGCGAGTGCCACACCGGCCAGTCGGCCATCGGCCACTGCGGGAAGGGCGACGAGAGCGGCCGCGACCACGGTGAGGCCTGCGATCAGAGCGCTGAGACCGCCGCCGAGCGCGGTGGCGGCCGCTGCCCGGGCGGCGATCCGGGTCAGCGCGCCATCGGCCTCCCGGGTCCGGTCCACGCGCCCCGGGAGCGCACCCGCGACGGTCAGCTCGGCCGTTCCGCCGAGCAGGTCGGTGACCCGGGTGGCCAGATCGGCCCGTGCGGGCGCCAGGCGGCGCTCCGCGTGCCGGGCGCAGGCTCCGCTGACGAGCGGGACCCCGATCCCCGCCAGCAACAGTCCGGCGGCCAGTACGAGGCCCGCCTCCGGCAGCAGCCAGCCGGTGAAGCCGGCGGCTCCCGCCCCTACGACGACCGCGGTCCCCGCGGGCAGCAGCCACCGCAGCCAGTAGTCCTGAAGGGCGTCCACATCGGCGACGAGCCGTGAGAGCAGGTCTCCCCGCCGGGTCCGGCGCAGGCCCGCGGGCGCGATGCGCTCCAGGCTTCGGTAGACCGCGACACGGAGCTCGGCGAGCATGCGGAGCACGGCATCGTGCGAGACGAGGCGCTCGGCGTAGCGGAAGACCGCCCGCCCGATCCCGAAGGCGCGGGTCGCCGTCACCGCCACCATCAGATAGAGAACCGGAGGCTGTTCGGAGGCGCGGGAGATCAGCCAGCCGGAAACGGCCATGAGGCCGACGGCCGAGCCCGTCGCCAGGCTCCCCAGCAACAGCGCCAGCAGCAGCCTGCCGCGCTGCGCGCCGGCGGCCTCCCTCACCCGGGCGAGCACATGTCCGGTCCAGGCTGCGGTGTCCCGCAGCACCTTGGGTTCCCGTGCCGTCTCGGGCGCCACGGCGGCTGCCTGCGCCCCCACCGGCTCGGCCACCACAACGGACGCGCCACCGGACACCGCCCGGGGCACCACAACGGACGCGCCACCGGACACCGCACCAGGCACCGCAGCGAATGCCTCGGCCGCCAACGCCACGGGCACCGCGGCAGACGTCTCGTCCAACGCCCGCTCGGCCCCTCCGGCAGGAGCCAGCGTCACCACCCGGTCGGCCACCGCCAGAAGCGCCGGCCGGTGGACGACCAGCAGGACGGTCCGGCCCATCGCCAGCCGTCGTACCGCCTCGACGATGCCCGCCTCCGTCTCCCCGTCCAGGCTCGCGGTCGGCTCGTCGAGCAGCAGCACCGGCCGGTCCGCAAGGAACGCCCGGGCGAGCGCGAGCCGCTGGCGCTGTCCGGCGGAAAGCCCCGCGCCGTCCTCGCCGAGAAGCGTGTCGGCGCCATCCGGCAACGCGGCCACGAACTCGTACGCCCCGGCATCGCGCAGCGCAGCCGTCACCGCGCTGTCGTCCGCCCCGGGGCGGGCCAGCCGGACGTTCTCCGCGATCGAACCCGCGAAGAGGTGTGGCCGCTGCGGCACCCAGGCGATCCGCTCGCGCCAGCGCTCGGGGGAGAGGGAAGCCAGATCGGTCCCGCCGACCCGCACCCGGCCCTCGTCGGGTTCCACGAACCCCAGCACCACGTTCAGCAGGGTGGACTTGCCGACGCCGCTCGGACCGACCAGCGCGACGGTCTCCCCCTCGTCCACCACCAGCGAGGCCCCGGCGAGCGAGGGTTCGGTGCGCCCGGCGTGCCGAACGGTCACTCCTTCCAGCTCCAGCCGCAGCGAACCGGGAACGTCCTGCGTACCGCCCGTGCGCGGCTGGGTCTCCAGGACGGCGAAGATCTCCTCCGCGGCCGACAGTCCCTCGGCGGCGGCGTGGTACTGAGCGCCTACCTGCCGGATCGGCAGGTAGGCCTCGGGCGCGAGGATCAGCACCACCAGTCCGGTGTAGAGGTCGAGCTCACCGTGCACAAGGCGCATGCCGATCGTGACGGCGACGAGCGCCACCGACAGCGTCGCCAGGAGCTCCAGGGCGAAGGAGGAGAGAAAGGCGATCCGCAGAGTGCGCAGGGTCGCCTGCCGGTACTGCGAGGTGATGGTGCGGATGGACTCGGCCTGGGCCTTGGCCCGGCCGAAGACCTTCAGCGTCGGCAGTCCCGCGACCACGTCGAGGAAGTGTCCCGAGAGCCGGGAGAGCAGGCGCCACTGCCGGTCCATCCGCGACTGGGTGGCCCAGCCGATCAGAATCATGAACAGCGGGATGAGCGGCAGCGTGACGACGATGATCGCGGCCGATACCCAGTCCTCGGTGACGACTCTGGCCAGCACGGCCACCGGAACCACGACCGCGAGTCCGAGCTGTGGAAGGTAGCGCGCGAAGTAGTCGTCGAGCGCGTCGATCCCCCGCGTGGCGAGAGCCACCAGCGAACCGGTGCGCTGCCCGCTCAGCCAGTCCGGGCCCAGCTCTGCCGCCCGGGCGAGAAGACGCCCGCGCAGTTCGGACTTGACGGCCGCACCGGCCCGGTAGGCGGCCAGTTCGGTGAGCCAGGAGACCAGGGCCCGGCCGAGTGCGACGGCAACGAGCAGGAGGAGAGGCGTGCGGAGGCCCTCACCGGTGAGTCCGTCCTCGAAGCCGCCCACGACCACCTCGGCGACAAGCATCGCCTGGGCGATGACCAGCGCCGCTCCGGCCAGTCCGAGTGCCACCACTGCCACCAGGAACTGGCGGGTGGCACGGGCGTGGCGGAGCAGACGCGGATCGATCGGTTTCACGTGAAACACCCCATGGCGCTCGGCTCGGTCAAGGCACTCACTGCATTCAGTGCGCGTCGGCGATGTGCTGCGTACCGATGCGCTTGCGGAACACCCAGTACGTCCAGCCCTGGTAGAGCAGGACGACAGGAGTGGCGATCCCCGCACACCAGGTCATGATCTTCAGCGTGTACGGGCTGGACGAGGCATTGGTGACCGTGAGGCTCCAGGCATCGTTCAGCGAGGACGGCATGACGTTCGGGAAGAGCGTCAGGAACAACATGGCGACCGCGGCCGCGATGGTCACCCCGGAGAAGGCGAAGGACCAGCCCTCGCGTCCCGCCGCAATGGCTCCGATCGCCCCGACCAGGGCCACCACGGCGACGATCATCGCGATCAGGCTCCAGCTGTCACCGTTGTCGATCTGGGTCCAGATCAGGAAACCCAGAGCGAGAACCGCGGTGACCACGCCCAGCTTCAGCGCCAGACTGCGCGCCCGGGCCCGGATGTCCCCGACCGTCTTGAGGCCGGCGAACACCGCACCGTGGAAGGTGAAGAGGAAGAGCGTGACCAGTCCGCCGAGGATCGCGTACGGATTGAGCAGGTCCCAGAAGTTGCCCACGTACTCCATGTCCGCATCGATCTTCACGCCGCGGACGATGTTCCCGAAGGCCACTCCCCAGAGCAGGGCCGGGATCAGCGAGGTCCAGAAGATCGCGTGCTCCCAGTTGGTCTGCCACTTCACCTCGGGCCGCTTCGCCCGGTACTCGAAGGCGACACCCCGCACGATCAGGCAGAGCAGGATGATCAGCAGCGGCAGGTAGAAGCCGGAGAACAGCGTGGCGTACCACTCGGGAAACGCGGCGAAGGTCGCCCCGCCGGCACTGAGCAGCCACACCTCGTTGCCGTCCCAGACGGGTCCGATCGTATTGATCAGGACCCGTCGTTCCTTACGGTCCCGCGCCAGCAGCTTGGTCAGGACACCGATCCCGAAGTCGAATCCCTCCAGGAAGAAATAGCCGGTCCAGAGAACGGCGATGAGCACGAACCAGACGTCGTGGAGTTCCATCTCTCAGCTCCCTGCGCTCTCAGTAGGAGAAGGCCATGGGGCGGTCGGCGTCGTTGTCGTCGCCGCCGATCCTGGTGGGCGGGTTGAGGTCG
This sequence comes from Streptomyces sp. NBC_00464, assembly GCF_036013915.1. NCBI lineage: Bacteria > Bacillati > Actinomycetota > Actinomycetes > Kitasatosporales > Streptomycetaceae > Streptomyces > Streptomyces sp. NBC_00464. The sequence goes on from NZ_CP107899.1 coordinate 3,660,939, forward strand.
GCGTCGGTGAGCTCCGGCGGTCCGGCCTTGATGTACTTCACGAGGAGCTTGACCTCGATGACGGCGAGCACCGCGTAGAGCACCGTGAACAGGATCATCGAGGTGAGCACCTCGCCCTGGGAGACACCGGGGGAGACCGCGTCACGGGTCTGCAGGACGCCGTAGACCACCCAGGGCTGACGGCCCATCTCGGTGAAGATCCAGCCCCAGGAGTTGGCGATCAGCGGGAAGAGCAGGGTCCACAGCGCGACGATCCAGTAGCACTTGGCGAGCTTCGGGCTCAGCGCCTTGTTCTTGAACAGGACCAGGTGGGGCACCTCGTCCTCACCGGTGCGCATCCCCGGCGGCAGCATGAACTTCTTCCGGGTCAGCCACAGTCCGAGGATCCCGAGGCCGAAGGACGCCATACCGAAGCCGATCATCCACCGGAAGCTCCAGAAGGCGACGGGGATGTTGGGCCGGTAGTCGCCGGGCCCGAAGCGTTCCTGTTCGGCCTTGTTGATGTCGTTGATGCCGGGGACGTACGAGTTGAAGTTGTCGTCGGCGAGGAAGGACAGTATCCCGGGGATCGAGATCTCGACGGAGTTGTGGCCCTTGCTCACGTCTCCGTACGCGAAGATCGAGAAGGGTGCGGAGTTCTGCCCGTCCCACAGCGCCTCGGCCGCCGCCATCTTCATCGGCTGCTGCTTGAACATCACCTTGCCCAGCTGGTCACCGCTGACGGCGGTGAGGAGACCGGAGATCACGATGGTGATCAGTCCGAGCCGCAGCGAGGTCCGCATCACGGGGATGTGCTTCTTGCGCGCCAGGTGGAAGGCGGCGATGCCGACCATGAACGCGCCACCGACCAGGAAGGCCGCCGTGATGGTGTGGAAGAACTGGGCGAGCGCGGTGTTCTGCGTGAGCACGTGCCAGAAGTCGGTGAGCTCGGCGCGTCCGCGTTCCTTGTTGATGCGGTAGCCGACCGGGTGCTGCATCCAGGAGTTGGCCGCCAGGATGAAGTACGCGGAGAGGATGGTGCCGATCGAGACCATCCAGATGCAGGCGAGGTGGATCTTCTTCGGCAGCTTGTCCCAGCCGAAGATCCACAGGCCGATGAACGTGGACTCGAAGAAGAAGGCGATCAGCGCCTCGAACGCGAGCGGGGCACCGAAGATGTCGCCGACGAACCGCGAGTAGTCGGACCAGTTCATCCCGAACTGGAACTCCTGGACGATGCCCGTGACGACGCCCATGGCGATGTTGATCAGGAAGAGCTTTCCCCAGAACTTGGTGGCTCTGAGGTACTTCTCCTTATTGGTCCGCACCCAGGCGGTCTGCAGGCCGGCGGTGAGCGCGGCCAGAGAGATCGTCAGGGGAACGAAGAGGAAGTGGTAGACGGTGGTCGTTCCGAACTGCCATCGCGCCAGGGTCTCCGGCGCCAGAGCCAGCTCCACGTCGTCTTCTCCTTACGTCGCCGCCAATACACCGGCAGTTTGTCCTATAAATCCGACTGAATAGCGGAGGAAACGGGACACGCTTGTGAACGCGTTCACATTCACAAGCAATTATGGCGCACAGGCTTTCGGAAGGTAAGACCGGGGTACCCCTCCCGGGACGTAACGATCATTACCCCCGAAGCAGACACCCCCGGCATGGCATCCGCGCCCACGGACACGGCCCCCCGGGCATCCACGTCCACGCACGCAAACGGCCCCGCACCTCGCGAACGAGGCACGGGGCCGGGCCGGCCGGGGAATGCCGGTGCTACAGATCCTTGCGGTACGACTCCGTCACCTTCAGGAACAGGTCGTTCGCCTCGTCCTCGCCGATCGAGACCCGCACACCCTCACCGGCGAAGGGCCTGACCACCACACCGGCCTTCTCGCAGACCGCGGCAAAGTCGGCGGTACGGTCCCCCAGCCGCAGCCAGACGAAGTTCGCCTGGGACTCGGGCACCGTCCAGCCCTGCCGCACCAGCGTCTCGTACACCTTCTGCCGCTCGCACACCAAGGAACCCACCCGGCCCAGGAGTTCATCCTCGGCCCGCAGTGACGCCACCGCCGCGTCCTGGGCCAGCTGGCTGACGCCGAAGGGCACCGCCGTCTTGCGCAGCGCGGCCGCCACCGGCTCGTGGGCCACGGCGAAGCCGACCCGCAGCCCCGCCAGACCGTAGGCCTTGGAGAACGTGCGCAGCACCGCCACATTGGGCCGGTCCCGGTAGATCTCGATGCCGTCGGGAACCTCGACGTCGCGGATGAACTCCTTGTACGCCTCGTCGAGCACCACGAGCACATCGCCCGGCACCCGGTCCAGGAACCGCTCCAGCTCCGCCCGGCGCACCACGGTGCCGGTCGGGTTGTTCGGGTTGCAGACGAAGATCATCCGGGTCCGGTCGGTGATCGCGTCCGCCATCGCGTCCAGATCGTGCACCTCACCGTCGGTCAGCGGCACCTTCACCGAGGTCGCCCCGCTGACCTGGGTGATGATCGGGTACGCCTCGAAGGAACGCCAGGCGTAGATGACCTCGTCGCCCGGGCCCGAGGTGGCCTGCAGCAGCTGCTGGGCCACGCCGACCGAACCGGTACCGGTGGCCAGGTGTGAGAGCGGCACGCCGAAACGGTTCGCCAGCTCGTTCATCAGACCGGTGCACGCCATGTCCGGGTACCGGTTGAAGTTCGCGGCCGCGGCCAGCGCGGACTCCATCACTCCCGGCAGCGGCGGGTACGGATTCTCGTTGGAGGACAGCTTGAACGCGAGCGGTCCGTCCGCCGCGGCCGGCTTGCCCGGCACATAGGCAGGGACGCCATCCAGTTCGGCACGCAGCTTGGGGCTCGTCTCGCTCACCGCAGGTCCTCCTCGACCATCCGTACACATCAATACTGCTCACCTTATGAGGATTGGGCGCCGGTGCGAATGGGCGGACCGATGATTCGTCCGGTGGACCCCGGAATGAGGGGGAGCGCCCCTCGCCGTGGCGTGCGCCGGTGGCTCACTCCGTGGCGCGCGTCCCTCGAAGAGGTGAGTTGAGACCTCTTCGAGACATCGACGTATCGGCAGGCCCATCCGGCCCGACACGTGACACATGACGGCACCACCCCATAACTCCCTCCGTTCCAAAGGCGATTGGGGCTTGATGACCATGCAGAAACGTGCCTGCCAACGTGTGCATATGCGACCGGCCCAAGTACCCGCCCGAGCCCTACTATCGGCTCGCCATGACAGCAGCAGGGAAGCACCAGGTGAGCCGGACGGAGACCCCCCGGCGCGGCGGCCGGCAGGGACGAGCAGGTATCCGGGACGTGGCCGCCGCCGCCGGGGTCTCCATCACGACCGTCTCCGACGCGCTCAACGGCAAGGGCAGGCTCCCGGACGCCACCCGCAGCCATGTCCGCGAGGTCGCCGAGCGCTTGGGCTATCGCCCTTCCGCCGCGGCCCGAACGCTCCGTACCGGCAAGTCGGGCCTGATCGGCCTGACCGTGACCACCTACGGGGATGAACCTTTCACCTTCACCGAATTCGCGTACTTCGCCGAGATGGCCAGAGCCGCCACCTCTGCCGCACTCGCCCGCGGCTATGCCCTCGTCATCCTTCCCGCCACCTCACGCCACGACGTCTGGTCCAACGTCGCACTCGACGGCACCGTCGTCATCGACCCCTCCGACCAGGACCCGGTGGTCACCGAACTCGTACGCCAGGGACTGCCCGTCGTCTCCGACGGCCGGCCGGCCGGGACCCTCCCGGTCACCGCCTGGGTCGACAACGACCACCGGGCAGCCGTCCTCGACCTGCTCGACCACCTCGCCGCAGCCGGCGCGCGCCGCATCGGACTGCTCACCGGCACCACCACCGACACGTACACCCGGCTGTCCACCACCGCGTACCTCCACTGGTGCGAGCGCGTCGGCCAGGACCCGGTGTACGAGTCCTACCCCGCCCACGACCCGTGCGCGGGCGCGGTGGCAGCGGACCGCCTGCTGGCCCGTCCGGACCGCCCGGACGCCGTCTACGGCCTCTTCGACCCCAACGGCACCGATCTGCTGGCGGCCGCCCGCCGGTACGGTCTGCGCGTCCCGGAGGACCTGCTCCTGGTCTGCTGCAGCGAGTCCACCGTGTACGCGACGACCGAGCCGCCCATCACCACGCTCTCGCTCAAGCCGCGCCGCATCGGCACGGCGGTCGTCCAGCTGCTCATCGACGCCATCGAAGGCGTCGACCAGGACGGACCGGTGGAACAGGTCATACCGACGGAACTCATCGTCCGGACCTCCTCGCAACGCCGTCCGCCACGCACCACGGTCAGCGCTCCACGCTCCCCGGCCGGGGACTGATCAGGCCAATTGGGACTAATCGACCGACGAACCTGGCGTGCGCGCGGATTCACCACCCCTGGTGCGTCACAGAGCACGATCCTCATTCCTATGATGGGCGCACGACACCGCGGACCACCCCGACCAGCAGGGCCCGTCAGGTGTACGGCGGCGCGATGGTGGTGGAGGGGTCGATGACACAGGGGGCCGGTCAGGAACCCGTGGTGCGGACGGCGACGTTGCGCGACTTCCGCGTACCGCCCTATGCGCAGTCCGCTGCGCCGCCCGCCCCGCGTCCGGGCAACACCTTCCCGGGGGGCGAGCCGCCGGAGGGGTACACCCCGACCGCGCGCGACCTCCCCGTGATCAGCCGCGAGGACACCGTCCAGGTGCGGAGCGTGCCCGACCCGCGCCCCGCCCAGGAGCCGGGTCTCGGACCGCTGTACGTCGTCGGTGACGTCCACGGCTATCTGGACGAGCTCCTCGCCGCCCTCGCCGAACAGGACCTGATCGACTCCGAGGGCAGCTGGGCCGCGGGCAACGCGCGACTCTGGTTCCTCGGCGACTTCACCGACCGGGGGCCCGACGGAATCGGCGTCATCGACCTCGTGATGCGGCTGTCCGCCGAGGCCGCGGCCGCCGGCGGGTACTGCAAGGCCCTGATGGGCAACCACGAGCTCCTGCTCATCGGTGCCAAGAGGTTCGGCGACACCCCGGTCAACTCCGGTGCCGGCACCGCCACCTTCCAGGCCGCCTGGCTGCTCAACGGCGGCCAGAAGACCGACATGGAACGGCTCCAGGACGTCCACCTCCAGTGGATGTCCCGGCTCGACGCCGTCGTCGAGGAGGACGAGCACCTCCTGATGCACTCGGACACGACGGCGTACCTCGACTACGGGTCCACCATCGAGGACGTCAACGACACGGTGCACGCCATTCTCACGCGGAACGACGCCGATGAATGCTGGGACCTCTTCCGCAAGCTGACCAAGCGGTTCGCGTTCCGCGACGAATCGGGTCCGCAGGCCGTGCAGGAGCTCATGGCGGCGTACGGCGGCCGACGCGTCGTCCATGGTCACAGCCCCATTCCCTACCTTCTGGGCGAGGTCGGTTCCGAGGACGGCGAGGACAGGTCGGGGCCGCTGGTGGACGGACCGCACGTGTACGCGGACGGTCTCGCCATCGCCATGGACGGCGGAGTGACCATGGCCGGAAAACTACTGGTCGTCCAACTCCCGCTGCATGACTGACGTTCTTCGGGGAAGACGCATCCCGACCTGAACACGCGGACCACTGGGCCTTATTTCCGGAAACCCCCTGTCACCCCGTGCCGTGGGCGCTCTACCATCGGCGTATCAGTAGCAGGCTCTCCTCCGTTTCCGCCCGACTGCCCGGTTCGAACGGGCACACAGGCCCTACGGAGCATCGGGGGATGCACATGAACAGCGCTCCGCACCTGCTGACCGAGGACCGCCCCGAGTACGAGCGGATCCTCGACGACGCACTGCGTCACGCCCATGAACGACCGGATCTGGCCGCTGTCGGCGAACGGCTCAACCCGGTGCAGTTGCGTACCATGGCGATGGCTGCCACGGCGCTGATCACTGCCGCTGCGGCCACCGAGTACGAGCACTACGTCAAGGCTCGCGAGGAGATCCGCGCCGCCACGGCCGCCGGCCGGGACGAGGACGGTGAACCTGACGCGGACCCGGCCGGCATGAACCACTCGGGCGCAGGCATAGGAGTCGTCATCACCGTGCTGGCCCCGGTGCTGGCCGGCACCGCCGCGGTGATCTTCCTGCTCATCGGCTACATCCTCAGGGCGCTCGATCCGCCCCCGGCGTTCGCGCGCACCATGGTCGGTGCGGGCTGGTTCTTCGCGGCGGCGACGGCGGCCGCGATCCTCGTGGCCGCCGTCGGCCTGCTCATCACGGCTCTGCGCAACGGCTCGACATCGCTGGCCGCCGAGGAGCAGGGTGAGGAGTTGCCGGAGGACGTGGCGCGAGCCAGAGAGGCCTGGCGGCACGCCCTGCTGGAACGCGGCATCCTGCCGTTCCTGCGGGACGCCCTCGCCGACCCCGGGGCCGCCCCGGCCGCGCGCGTCCCGCACCGCTCGCCCAACCGCATCCCGAAGATCGGCTACAGCAGGCCGGACTTCTCCAGCCCGGGCGACGGCCCGGCCGCCGCTCCCCGCCCGACGTTCACCAGTCCGGACTTCACAAGCCCCGACTTCGGGGGGCCGGAGCACGAGCTGGACTGACGTGGTCCGGCGCCCGGGACACTCGTCCCCGGGCCTCCGGGCCCCCGGGTGTTCCGGACCGTTCCCGGACTCACACTCAAGCGGTCGACAGCTCCTCGGCAACATCCGCCGCAGCCCGTACGAACTCGTGGACCCGCTCTGTGGCATTCCCCTCCAGCCAGACCGGTCCCCGTTCGATCGGCTGCGCGTCGCGCATGGGCACATAGGAAATGTCCGGTCGCGGGTAGTAACGGCGGGAGTGCTCCCCGACCGGAAGAACGCCCTTTCCCCTCGCGACCAGCGTGAGCATTTCGGAGAACGAACCTCCGGCCGGCCCCTTCGGCACCGGCCTGCCCGACGGAGTGTGGTCCGGTGTGCGATCTTGCTTGAACACCGCCGAGGTCACTTCCGGGTACTGCACCACCGGGTGTTCCGCGAGCACTTCGACGGACACGGACTCCTCGTCGGCGAGCGAATGCCCGGCAGCAACGGCGAGCACCCGTTTCTCCGTCAGTAGTTTCGGCCCACAGGCCATACCGTCGAACGGGTACGAGGCGATGAGGACGTCCACCGAGCCGTCCTCAAGACTCGCACGGGAGTTGGACAGCTGAACCTCCCGTACATCAACCCTGCAGTCGGGGTGGCGCTCACTGAACAGATCGACGACTTTCAGGAGTGCAGGCGCTGTCCACTCACCGAGGAACGCGACCCGCAGTGCTCCGGTGACTCCACGACCGGCGTCGGCGGCCCTTCGGAACGCGTCCTCCATCCCTGCGACGAGCGGCACCAGGTCATCGGCCAACTGACGCCCGATCGCCGTGAGTCGAACGGTTCTACTGGTCCGCTCGAACAACATGCCGCCGATCCGCCGCTCAAGTTTCTTGATCACCTGGCTGACCCGCCCGGTCGTCACGCGGAGGCGCTCTGCGGTACGGCCGAAATGCAGCTCCTCGGCAAGCGTCAGAAAGGTCTCGATCTCCACCCGTTCCAGCATGATGCCCCCATCGTTGAATCGGACTAAACGATCGTATTCCGATCCCGTCTTGTTGGCGGACTCCCCCCGGCGGATCGTGGAGAGCGTCCGTCCGGCACCAACTCATCGTTCTGGAGAAGCAGTGACCTCTCTGCGCGTCAAGGCATTCGACCACCTGGTCCTCAACGTCGGTGACGTCGAACGAGCCCTGCGCTTCTACGTCGGGAGCCTCGGTCTGGAACCGGTACGCGTTGCCGAGTGGCGCGCCGGCGAAATCCCGTTCCCCTCCGTGCGAATCACTCCCGAAACCATCATCGACCTGGTCGGTCGCCCTCGGGGAGAATCCAACGTCGACCACATCTGTCTCACCGTGGAACCGGTGGACTGGGACGAGTTCATCAAGTCGGCGGCCTTCTCCGTCATCGAAGGCCCTGTTGATCGCTTCGGCGCCCGGGGCAACGCCACATCGGTCTACGTCCGGGACCCGGACGGCAACACCGTGGAACTCCGCTGGTACCCACAGGACACCGCGGCCTGACCGTCCTGAGGAGCCCGGCCCGAGTGGGGCCGCCCGGACCGGGCTCCTCAGGACGAACTCAGTCGCCGGTTCGTCGCATCAGTCCGCGAGCGGCAGGTACACCCGGTTCCCGCTCGCCGCGAACTCCTTGGACTTCGCCAGCATCCCCGCCTCGATCTCCCTGTCCGAGGCAGAAGGGACCAGATCGGGGGCAAATTGCTCGGTGATGCTTCTGCTGATCTTCATCGAGCAGAACTTCGGGCCGCACATCGAGCAGAAGTGCGCCGTCTTCGCCGGCTCGGCCGGCAGCGTCTCGTCATGGAACTCCCGTGCCGTGTCCGGATCGAGAGCCAGGTTGAACTGATCCTCCCAGCGGAACTCGAACCGGGCGTCCGACAGCGCGTCGTCCCACTCCTGCGCCCCCGGGTGCCCCTTGGCCAGGTCCGCCGCATGAGCCGCGATCTTGTAGGTGATGACCCCGGTCTTCACGTCGTCCCGATTGGGCAGACCGAGGTGCTCCTTGGGCGTCACGTAGCAGAGCATCGCCGTCCCCCACCAGGCGATCATCGCGGCGCCGATGCCCGAGGTGATGTGGTCGTACGCCGGCGCCACATCGGTCGTCAGGGGGCCCAGCGTGTAGAACGGCGCCTCCTCGCAGATCTCCTGCTGGAGGTCGATGTTCTCCTTGATCTTGTGCATCGGGACGTGGCCCGGGCCCTCGATCATGGTCTGGACCCCGAACCGCTTGGCGACGGTGTTCAGTTCACCGAGGGTGCGCAGCTCCGCGAACTGGGCCTCGTCGTTGGCGTCCGCGATCGACCCGGGCCGCAGCCCGTCGCCGAGGGAGTACGTCACGTCGTACGAGGCGAGGATCTCGCAGAGCTCCTCGAAGTTCTCGTAGAGGAACGACTCCTTGTGGTGCGCGAGACACCACGCCGCCATGATCGAGCCGCCCCTGGAGACGATGCCGGTCTTGCGACGGGCCGTAAGCGGTACATACGGCAGGCGCACGCCGGCGTGGACCGTCATGTAGTCAACGCCCTGTTCGGCCTGCTCGATGACGGTGTCCTTGTACATCTCCCAGGTCAGCTCCTCCGCCCTGCCGTCGACCTTCTCAAGGGCCTGGTACAGGGGCACGGTGCCGATCGGCACGGGGGAGTTGCGAAGAACCCACTCACGGGTGGTGTGGATGTTGCGTCCGGTGGACAGATCCATGACCGTGTCGGCGCCCCACTTGGTCGCCCAGGTCATCTTGTCCACCTCCTCCTCGATGGAGGACGAGACCGCGGAGTTGCCGATGTTGGCGTTCACCTTCACCAGGAACCGCTTGCCGATGATCATCGGTTCGATCTCCGGGTGGTTGACGTTGGCGGGCAGCACGGCCCGGCCGGCGGCGATCTCCTCGCGCACCACCTCCGGCTCGACGTTCTCCCTGATCGCCACGTACTCCATCTCCGGAGTGACCTCGCCCCGGCGGGCGTACGCGAGCTGGGTGACGGGCCGGCCGTCCCGGCTGCGCCGCGGCTGGCGGGGACGGCCCGGGAAGACCGCGTCCAGATTGCGCAGCCCACCGCGCGGCGAAGTGTGCTTGAGCCCGTCGTCCTCAGGGCGGGCAGGGCGCCCCGCGTACTCCTCGGTGTCGCCACGGGCGATGATCCAGTTCTCCCGCAGCGGCGCCAGACCGCGGCGGACATCGGTCTCGGCCGAGGGATCGGTGTACGGCCCCGAGGTGTCGTACAGCGTCACGTCCTTGCCGTTGGTGAGGTGCACCTGACGGACCGGCACCCGGAGGTCCGGGCGTGAGCCCTGGACGTAACCCTTGTGCCATCCGATGGACTTCCCGGCCTCGTCGCTCTGGTTCGAGGCAGGCGTGCGTGCGTCCGATGTGGTCATGAGACCTACTCCCTACGCCGGCATTACCCGGTAACAGGTTCGGCGGTCGGCGCAGCCTGTCCCGTACGGGCGTACGGAGATCAGCGCCCTCTCAGCCCGGTGCTCCGAGCTCCCGCGTGTGCAAAGGTGCCACCACGCTAGCGCCCTCATCGGCCGGCTGGCCAGAGGGCCCCTTTCCTCTTGCGATGATCGGCCGGTGACAACCCCTCATAACGACTCCGCACCGCAGGGCCATCAGCACACGCACTCCCACAGCCACGGCCCCGCCGCACCCGTCTCCGGCCATCTGCGCAAGGTGATCGCCGCCGTGCTGATCCCGTTCGCGGCCGCGGTCGTCGTCGGGCTCATGGTCCTCTGGCCCGGTGGTGCGCCGGCGCACGAGCGCACCGGAGTCGGTTTCGACCGGCAGACCCAGCAGGGCAAGGTGGTGAACGTCGACAAGGTCGACTGCAAGGACGTGAACGCCTCCCAGATCCCCGTCAGCGGTGAGACATCGCGGCCCACGGACGAGCCGGCCACCGGCGAGGACCTGTGCGAGAAGGCCACCGTCGAAGTGACGAGCGGCCAGGACAAGGGCCGCACGTTCATCGAGGTCGTCCAGCCGGACGCACCCCGGCAACTACGGGAGGGACAGGGAGTCGTCGTCGCGTACGCGCCCGACGCGCCCCATGATCTCCAGTACTCCGTGACCGATGTGAACCGGAAGTTCCCTTTGCTGCTGCTGGCCGGGATCTTCGCCCTGGTGGTGGTGGCCGTGGGCAGAATGCGCGGGGTCATGGCGCTGGTGGCGCTCGCCCTGTCGTTCGCCGTCCTGACCCTGTTCATCCTTCCGGCGATCCTGCAGGGCTCGAACCCGCTGGTCGTGGCAGTCGTCGGGGCCGGCGCCATCATGCTGATCGCGCTCTACATCTGCCACGGGCTGACCGCCCGCACCTCGGTCGCCGTCATCGGCACCCTGATCTCACTGCTGCTGATCGGGCTGCTCGGCTCGCTCTTCATCGGCTGGGCGAGTCTGAGCGGGAACACCGACGACAACACCGGCCTCATCCACGGCCTGTATCCGCACATCGACATGAGCGGGCTGCTGCTGGCCGGCGTCATCATCGGTTCCCTGGGGGTGCTCGACGATGTGACGGTCACCCAGACCTCGGCGGTCTGGGAACTGCATCAGGCAGACCCCACGATGAGTGCGAAGGAGCTCTACCGGGCAGGGATCAGAATCGGACGCGACCACATCGCCTCGGTGGTCAACACCCTGGTGCTCGCCTATGCGGGCGCCGCGCTTCCGCTGCTGCTGTTGTTCTCGATCGCCCGGAGCAGCGTGGGAGCGGTGGCCAACAGCGAACTGGTGGCGGAGGAGATCGTGCGCACACTGATCGGCTCGATCGGACTGGTCGCCTCGGTGCCGGTGACCACCGCGCTCGCGGCTCTGGTCGTCGCCGCGGACCGCACCGGTTTCGTCGCGGATTCCGGAGCGCCGGCACCTGTACGCAGCGGTAAGGGACGCCGTCGCCGGGCGAGGTCCTGAGTGCCCGGACACGGAGAGCGATTCACCCGTTCGGCAGGTGTGCTGTTCGACCGGCATGCAGGCCATGAGCACAGCCTTCATCAGCCGGCGTTCTGTTCCTCGGCCAGAATTCGCCCCAGCGCCTCTTCCAGATTGCCCTCGAAGTCACCCAGCGTGCACTCCTGCCCGAGCGGCACGAGCTTGTCCGTCCGGTCGAGAAAGGCCACAAGGGGTGCCGTTCCGGCCCTGAACAGCGCACGGTCAGCGCCCACCTGGAGCCGGATGTGGACGTCGGACAGCCCTTCGGGCTCCGTCGGCCCGATGTGCACATCGCCGTCACCACTGGGGCTGTTGAGACCGTCGAGCAGCAGCTCACGGCCGAAAGCCCAGGTGACGGGGGCGTCGCCGGGCAGATGGAAGGTCATCCGGATCGCGTACGGATCGCACACTTCGTACCGGAGCTCCACCGGGATACGGAAAGAGAGCTCCTCGGAGACGAGGAAGCTCATCATGACCTCAGCTTGAACCGACTCGCGCATCGTTCAACCCCGCAGTAGATGAATCTGGCCAGGAATGATCCCCCATGGCCCTATTGACGCCATCGTGGTGCACCCGATAGCAGATCACAAGGAGTGATTTTTCAGATACTGATAGAGAACACGAACGAACGCAAGAGGCTGGCCACTTCGCCACGTAGTCGTTCGACTGCGGGGAGCAACCGTTCTTCCTGGTCGAGGGGGACCGAAATGGCCATCGCAGCGGCCGTGAATCCGGCCGCGATCGGGATGGCCGCACAGACCGTCCCGAGGGCGTACTCCTGTCGCTCGATGACAGGTTCCATACGCTCGATCGACCGCAGCCGTTCACGAAGTGCCGGACGGTCCCGCACGGAGTGGCGGGTCAGCGGTCGTACCGGATGCCGGTCCAGGTGATCCTCGCGCGCCTGCTCGTCGAGCTGGCTCAGCAGACACTGGCCGATCGCGTGGGCATGCCCCGTCTCCCCGAAGGCGGCCCACTCCTCCACCGCCGGCATGGCGGGGGTGTCCGCGACCGCGACGAGTTCGATCTCACCTTCGCGGTAGATGGCGCAGTACACCGGGGCGCCGATGATGTCCCGCCACCGGCCCAGGGACTGCGTCATTCTGCTGCGACGATTCTGCAGTGCGCCGTCGTCCACCAGCCGCTCCGCAGCGGCGCCGAAGAGGAAGACCCCGTTCTCCCTGCGCAGATATCCCTCGTGCGTCAGCGTGCGCAGCAGGTGGTAGGCGGTGGGAAGGGGGAGTCCCGCTTCCCTTGCCAACTGTTTGGCCGGGGCCCCGTCGCGATGGGTGCCCACAGCCTCCAGCAGCCTCAGCGCCCGCTGCACCGATCCGATCAGCGTCGGAACAGCGGTACTCGATGCCGTGGTCAACGGTCACCCCCAGGCATGGTGACGGGCGGTCAGCCCGCCTGTGGGGGCCGCCCCCACAGATCTGCCGCAGGCCTGGGGTCCAGAAGGCCGGATGCCGTACAAACCACTGGTCAGGGTGGCGACTGACGGTGTTTTCCCAGGCGGCGGCAGCGGACTGCCACTGTATCGGGAGCATCCGGGCGGGGTGCCGTTTCACCTTCCGCTTAGCTCAGCTGGGCTAATCGCCCAGCAGGTCTGCGCTTACCAGTCGCTTCCCGAGGAGGAGGACGACATGAACTTCCGTACGACGAAGACGAGCCCGCCGACCAGGATCACGACGAGCAGGACCTTGAACAGCAGCCAGATCACAAACCCGACGATGCTGGCGATCAGGCCGCCGAACACGACGATCGCGATGACGGGCACCGCGATCCACTTCACCCACCAGGGCATTCCCGCGAATATCTCCCGCACGGCCATCGTCCATACCTCGTCTCTGTGAGTTCCTGCTTCGATGCTAGAGGCGCAGGGGCGGGCTGCGGGGCTCCGGAGCCCTTGAACTCCCCTGATCGATCCCCTAGGGATCCCTGAGGCAGGGCTCAGCCCTCGGGCGGCGAGAAGACCACCATGACGCGCAGATCCTCGGTGATGTGGTGGAACTTGTGGGCGGTGCCGGCCGGCACATATACGACACTTCCCCTGCCCACCTGCGTCGTTTCCATGCCCACGGTGATCGATGCGCGCCCGCTGACGACGAAGTAGACCTCGTCCTGGTTGTGCGGCTGCTGCGGGTCGAGTTCACCGGCGTCCAGGGCGTACAGACCGGCAGACATGTTCCGTTCGCGGATGAACTGGAGATAGGCGCCGTCGTTGGCGGCCCGTTCCGCTTCCAGTTCGTCCAGTCTGAATGCCTTCATGGCCCGTCCGCCCCTTGCCTCTGCCCTGCCGGTGTCCGCCACCGATCGTGTCTGCCACGATCAGACACATGAAGAATTTCGTAGTCAAGACGATCGCCAACGCGGGTGCGCTGGCCGTGGCCATCTGGCTGCTCCAGGACATCACGCTGACCGGTGGCGGCACCGGCCGCAAGATACTGACCCTGATCGTGGTCGCGCTGATCTTCGGCCTGGTCAACTTCCTCGTCAAGCCGGTGGTGAAGCTGCTCACACTGCCGCTCTTCATCCTGACACTGGGGCTGATCACCCTGGTGGTGAACGCCCTGATGCTGCTGCTGACCTCGTGGCTGGCCGACGTGCTGGATCTGAGCTTCCATGTCCACGGCTTCTGGACCGCCATCCTCGGCGGTCTGATCATCTCGATCGTGTCCTGGGCGCTGAACGTCGTCCTGCCCGACGAGGACTGAACCCCGGACAGCTGAAACAGTGACGCCAGGACCGGCGACCGACCGGGGAGAGAAACGAGGAAGCTGTATGAGCACCATGGGCGACGGAACCCGGGCGGTACGTGCGGGACTGCCGGAACCGCAGCAGTACGAGCCCACTCTCCCCGGTCCGGTCTTCGCCGCTCACTTCCATCTTTCCGGCGAGCCGACCGGGCCGTACACCTACGGCCGTGACACCAATCCGACCTGGACCCATCTGGAGCGGGCCATCGGCGAGCTCGAGGCGCCGGGTGAGAACGTCGAGACCATGGTCTTCGCCTCCGGCATGGCGGCGGTCTCCGCGGTCCTGCTGTCCCAGGTGCGCACCGGCGATGTCGTCGTGCTGCCCGACGACGGCTACCAGGCCCTTCCGCTGGTGCGCGCGCAGCTGGAGGCCTACGGCGTCGAGGTGCGCACCGCGCCGACCGGGGGTGACGCACAGCTGGCCCTCCTGGAGGGGGCGAAGCTCCTGTGGATCGAGACCCCGTCCAACCCCGGGCTCGACGTCTGCGACGTGCGACGGCTCGTCGAGGCGGCTCACGCGGTCGGCACACTGGTGGCCGTCGACAACACCCTCGCCACCCCGCTCGGCCAGCGCCCGCTCGAGCTCGGCGCCGACTTCTCGGTGGCCAGCGACACCAAGGGCATGACCGGCCACGGCGACATCCTGCTCGGCCATGTGACCTGCCGGGACTCCGAGCTGGCGGCGGGGGTGCGGCGCTGGCGCAAGGTGGTCGGTGCGATCCCCGGCCCCATGGAGGCCTGGCTCGCCCACCGCTCCCTGGCCACACTGGAGCTGCGGATCGAGCGGCAGTGCACGAACGCCCTCCTGCTTGCCGAGACTCTCGCCAAGCATCCGGAGGTCAGCGGAGTGCGCTACCCCGGCCTGCCCACCGATCCCTCGTACCCGAACGCCGTGCGGCAGATGCAGCGCTTCGGCTCGGTCGTGTCGTTCGTGCTGGCGGATCGCGGGACCGCCGAGCGCTTCCTCTCGGCGCTGCATCTCGCCGAGGACGCCACCAGCTTCGGAGGCGTACGTTCCACCGCCGAACGCCGGGCGCGCTGGGGCGGCGACGCCGTGCCGGAAGGCTTCATCCGCTTCTCCGTCGGGGCCGAGAACGCCGCCGACCTGGTGGCCGACGTCGAACGTGCGCTGGCCGAGGCCGTCACCGGAAGCTGAGCTCCCCACACTTGTGCGGTACGGACGGTCCGAGCCTCCCCCCTCGTGGCTCGGACCGTCCCGGTTCTCCGCCTTCTCCTCGCGAAGAACCGCCTCGACAAGGCTAGTTGACTCTGCGTCAGTGTCCAATCACAGTAGCGGCAGCGACCTATCGACATATTTATAGTTGTCCGGGTTCGACGGGTCGCCCGGGCGAGAGGGGACGGACATGGACCTGGCCCTGTTGCGCACCTTCGTCACCGTGCACCGCGCCGGCTCGTTCACCCGCGCCGCCGCGCTTCTCGGCCTCTCCCAGCCCGCCGTGACCTCGCAGATCCGCACCCTGGAACGACAACTGGGCCGTCCACTCTTCCTCCGCAGGGCCCGCGGGGTGACACCCACCACCATCGGCGACGAGCTCGCGCACCGGGCGGCTCCCCACCTGGACGCACTGGTCGAGATCGCCGAAACCGAGCTCGACGAGGAGTCGGGCGTACGGACGCTGCATCTGGCGGGACCACCGGAGTTCACCTCACTGCGGGCTCTGCCTGCCCTCACCCCGCTGATCGCCCAGGGACTCGCACTGCGCAGCTCGTTCTCCGCGGACACCGACGAGACGCTTGACGGTCTTGCCGCCGGACACCATGACCTGGCCATCGTGACGGCCCGGCCGCGCGGCGGCCTGCTCACCGCCGCCCCGCTCTGCGACGAGGAACACGTCCTGGTCGCAGCACCCCGGTGGGCCGGACGTCTGGGACCGGGAACGCTGCGGCGCAACGGCCCGGTGGTCCTGGAGCAGCTGCCGGTGGTCGAGGTGCACGAGAGCCTGCCCCTCGTCTCCCGCTACTGGGCGGCAGTCTTCGACAGCCGCCCAGCGGCCACCGGGGCCGTCATCACACCGGATCTGCGCGCGGTCCTGGCATGCACGGCGGCGGGAGCCGGACTCGCCGTGCTGCCCCGATATCTGTGCGAGGGCGCACTGGAACGGGGAGAGGTGGTGGCGCTGCTCGATCCACCGGTCCCGCCCCTGCGTACGTACTTCCTGGCCGCACGAACCGGCACGCTCGCGCTTCCGCATATCGCTCGGGCACACGATTTACTGCTGCGTGCCGCAGCCGACTGGTGACCGCAGGACGGTCCAGCAGGCGTCAGGTGTTTCAGAACCGGTTCTGCGGGCCACTCTCTTGCCATGACCGAACGTCCTGTGGTCAAGCGCACCGCACGCGCCGTCCTGCTCGATGGCAACGACCTCATCCTCATCAAGCGCACCAAGCCGGGGGTGGACCCGTACTGGCTCACGCCGGGTGGCGGGGTCGAGCGCGAGGACGCCACCGTCGTCGAGGCCCTGCACCGCGAGTTGGACGAGGAGCTCGGCGCCAAGGTCACCGATGTGGTGCCCTGCTTCGTCGACACCGTGGAACACATCGAGGGCGGCGGGGTGAAGGGCGTCAAGGTCCAGCACTTCTTCGTCTGCCGACTCGAATCGATGGACCTGTCCCTGCGTCACGGCCCCGAGATCGACGACCCCTGCGGGGAGTACGACGTCGTACGCGTGCCGTTCAGCAGGGTCGGGATCGCTGCCGTTCACCTCGTACCGCTGTCACTGCGGCACTACCTGGACGGCAATATCGAGGGTGTCCGCGCAATGCACGCGCCCGACCTGGGCTGATTCGCGAAAGCGTTGCGACTCGCGGCGGCCCCTCCTTCCGGCGGCTGCGGGCCGGTTCTGCGGGGGCGGCCGCTCACCTTTCGGGCGGACGGGCCTGCTTCCAAGCCCTCCGTACGCCGAAGCAAGTACGTGGGGATACTCCCCTCGGCAGATGACCCGCCACCCGGCCCGCTGCACCGTGTTTCACGTGAAACCACTCAAGCGCCGCGCTCGCAGAAGCCTCCTCGTCGCCCATGTATCGGTATCCGTCAGCTGGCTCGGCCTCACCGTCGGTCTGCTGGCGCTCGGCATCACCGCTTTCACGACCGGCGATCCGGTCACGGCGCAGGCCGCCACCCGGGCCATGAAGATCTTCGGTGACTGGCTTGTCGTCCCGGTCGCGCTGACTGCCCTGCTCAGCGGCCTGATCCTGTCACTCGGCACCCCATGGGGACTGGCCAGACATCGCTGGGTCTGGGTGAAGTTCTGGCTCACCCTGGTCACCACGGGACTGTCGGTCTTCTCGTTGCGCCCCGGCATCAACGAAGCCGCGGAACGCGGGGCTGTCGACATCAGCCTCGTCGTAGCTCCTTCGGTGGCCACCGCGACCTATCTGTTCATCACCGCGATCTCCGTACTGAAGCCCTGGGGGCCCACCCGGCGCGGCCGGCGGCTGCGTGTCTCGGACAGATCCGTTAAAACGGTGGACGAGCGATCACTGCGTCGGACAGCCTGACCCCTATGCCCAGCTCATTGCCCCGCCCGCTCGCCGACCTACCCGTCCGGCGTCTCACCCGGGACGATCTGGTCCCGTGCGCCGATCTCAGTGAGGACCGCGGCTGGCCCCGCGATGAGCACCGGTGGGGACTGCTCCTCACCGCGGGGACGGCCTACGGCATCGACGACCCCGAGGGCAAGGGTCTGATGGCGACCTGCGTGGTGACCTCGTACGGTCCGGACATGGCCGCCATCGGCATGCTTCTGGTCGCCGGGCGCTACAGCCGCCAGGGGGTCGCGCGGCACCTGATGCATCGGGTGATCGACTCGACCGGGGGCGCTCCCCTCAGCCTCTATGCGACGCCGGCAGGCCAGCCGCTCTACGAGGAGCTCGGGTTCAGAGCGGTGGGCCGGACCCAGCGGGTGAGCGGGCACCTCAGGCCGGCTGCGGAGCCGGGCAGCAGCGCAACGGGGGCTCTCCCGGGCCCGGCCGCCGATGCGGGCCCGACGGTCCGCCCTGCCACGGCGGGGGATCTGCCGGCCTTGCTGCGCCTGGACTCGGAGGTTGTCGGTCTCGACCGGATGCAGCTCCTGGCCCGCCTCCCTGCCTTCGCCGACCATCTGCGGGTGGCCGAGGACGGCGGGGAGCTCGTCGGGTACGCCGCGCTGTGGCCCAGCTCGGACAACCATGTGGTCGGGCCGTTGATCGCGCGGGACACCGCCACGGCGAAGCTGCTTGTCGTCTCGCTCGCCGGGGCGACGGACCGGCCGTTGCGCGCGGACATCGACGCCCGTCACGAAGAGCTGCTGACCTGGTTCGGTGCGTGTGGCCTGGAGCCCGGCTCGGCGACCACGGTCATGCGACTCGGGAACCCGTCACCGCAGGGTGACTGGACACGGAGCTTCGCGCCGCTGAGCGTGGCGACGGGCTGACGCCTGCCAGGTCCGTTCGAACCACCGGGATCGCTCCCCGGTTCGGTACCAGCGAATCGCCTTGGTCCAGGGCAGGTGAGACCTCAGACGAGGCCGGCCACAGCAGCGGTCGCGAACCCGTGGTCCTGCTCGGGCGCACCGCCACCGACCCCGACGGCGCCGATCAGCCTGCCGTCGCGGTGGACCGGGACACCGCCGGCGATGAAGAGCAGCGGGCGGTCCAGCGCGGTCGGCAGGGTGTGGAAGAGTCCGCCCGGCTGGACCGCCTCGACGAGGTCGGCCGTGGGGGCGTCGAGCTGGAGCGCCGTGTACGCCTTGCGGGTGCTGGTCTCGCCGGCGATGAGAACGGCCCGGTCGTCGCGGCGGAAAGCCAGCAGGTGGCCTCCCGCGTCCAGGACGGTAACGGCTGCCGCAACGCCTGCGGCCTCGGCGGCCGTACGTGCCGCGTGGATCAGCGCCTCCGCGTCCTGGGTGGTCAGCGGGGCAACGGCGGCGGTGAGCGTGGTCATGGGGGGGCTCCTTGGTGTGGTGCGGTGATGGGGGTGGGGATACGGGTGGTCAGTGCCGGGCGGCCGCGGGTACGGCGGCCGGCTCCGGGATGTGGGCGGTCACGAGGCGATTTCGGGTGGTCGTGCGGCGCTCCAGGTTGCTGGAGACGAAGGCAAGCACCAGTGCGGAGGCGGCGAGCACCGCACCGACCCAGTTGGGTGCGGTGTAACCGAGACCGGCCGCGATGACGATGCCGCCGAGCCATGCGGACAGGGCGTTCCCGAGGTTGAAGGCGCCGATGTTCACCGCGGAGGCGAGAGTGGGGGCGCCGGCCGCTTGGTCGAGCACCCGCTTTTGCAGCGGGGGCACGGTCGCGAAGCCCAGGCCACCGATCAGAAAGATGGTGACGGCTGCCGCGACCTGGTTGTGGGCGGTCAGCGTGAACAGCGCCAGGACGGTGGCGAGGCCGCCCAGCGACACGTACAACAGGGGCATCAGGTGGCGGTCGGCGAACTTGCCGCCGAGCAGGTTGCCTCCGACCATGCCAAGGCCGAAGAGCACCAGCAGCCAGGTGACGGAGGAGGCCGAGTAGCCGGCGATCTCCGTCATCATCGGCGTGATGTACGTGATCGCGGCAAAGACCCCACCGAAGCCCAGCACGGTCATCGCCATGGCGAGCAGTACCTGCACGTTGCGGAAGGCGGCGAGCTCGTGGCGGAGCCTGACGCCTTCGGGGCGGGGCTGGTCGGGAACAAGCCGGGCCACACCGAGCAGGCCGATGACACCGAGGGCGGCGACAACGAAGAACGTGCTCCGCCAGCCGACGCTCTGACCGATGTAGGTCCCCAGCGGCACACCGATGACGTTGGCGACGGTGAGCCCCGTGAACATCATGGCGATCGCGCCGGCCTTCTTGTGCGGGGCGACCAGATCGGCTGCCACCACCGATCCGATGCCGAAGAAGGCGCCGTGGGCGAGCGAAGCGATCACCCGGCCCGCGAGCATCACTCCGAAGACGGGGGCGGTCGCGGAGACCACATTGCCGATGACGAACAGTGCCATCAGGATCATCAGCATGCGCTTGCGGCTGACCCTGGTGCCGAGGAGGGTCATCAGCGGGGCTCCGATGACGACACCGAGCGCGTAGCCGGTGACGAGGAAGCCTGCGGTCGGGATCGAGACCTGGAAGTCCGCAGCCACCTCGGGGAGCAGCCCTATGATCACGAACTCGGTCGTTCCGATACCGAATGCCCCGATGGCGAGGGCGAGGAGCGCGAGCGGCATGGGTTTCACCTTCCCTGGAGATTGCGTCTGCGCCTTACGAGCGTCCACAATAATTGCAGGCGCGGGCTAATTGCAAGCGCGGGCTATTGCGCCCGTCGCCTATCCTGGACGCAAGCAACTCCGGCACGGAGGAGAGACCCATGACAGCGACGGACCCGGCCCTGACCGCCCTTTCCCAGGGCTGGTGCGCGCTCTCCCTGCTCCACGGGAAGATCGAGGCCCATATCGAGCGGGCCCTGCAGACCGGGCACGGCCTCAGCGTGCGGGAGTACTCCCTGCTGGACGTCCTGAGCCGACAGCACAACGGACCGGGCGGACACCTGCAGATGAAGCAGGTGTCCGACGCCGTCGTGCTCAGCCAGAGCGCCACCACTCGCCTGGTCACCCGCCTCGAGGACCGTGGCCTGCTGACCCGGTATCTCTGCGACACCGACCGAAGGGGCATCTACACCGATGTCACCGAAGCCGGCCTCACGCTGCTCTCCGAGGCCCGGCCGACCAATGACACCGCGCTGCGGGCCGCGCTGGACGAGGCCGCCAAGAATCCCGAACTGGCCCCGCTCGTCCGGACGGTCGAGGAGCTGAAGGTTCCCGCATAGAGAGCCCCGCCACAGGGTCGCGGCGTAGGCTGCCGATCATGAGCGATCCGGAAATCCGTCCTGCGGCCGTCGGTGATCTCTCCGAGATCGTGGCCATGCTCGCCGACGATCCGCTGGGCGCCCGACGCGAGTCGCCGGACGATCTCGCCCCCTATCTCGCGGCGTTCCGCCGGCTGGCCGACGACCCCCATCAGCATGTGATGGTCGCCGTACGCGCGGACCGCATCGTCGGGACGCTCCAGCTGACCGTGATCCCCGGGCTCTCCAGGCGCGGCTCGACCCGGTCGGTGATCGAGGGCGTCCGCGTCCACGCGGACGAGCGCGGCAGCGGTCTCGGTACCCAGCTGATCCAGTGGGCTGTGGATGAATCACGGCGGCAGCAATGCCAGTTGGTCCAGCTGACGTCCGATGCCACTCGGACCGACGCCCATCGCTTCTATGAACGGCTCGGCTTCGTGGCCAGCCATGTGGGCTTCAAGCTCGCGCTGTGACCGTGGCCCGGCATCCACTCGCCCTCTGACCGCCGCCCGGCATCCAAGGGAGTCGACTGTGCACCGCATCAACGACGAACAGCGCCGCATCAGGATCGGCCGCCGCCACCTCCTGGCCCCCTCGGTGCGGTCGGAGTCCCCCGTCTCCGTGGCCGACGCCGTCGTCGCCCTGCACGCCACCGACGCGGCCACCGTCTTTCTCTCCGCCTGCGCACGTCTCCGGGTGCCGGACGTAGCCGCCGTGGAGCAGCACCTCTACGAAGACGTCTCACTGGTTCGGCTGCTCTCCATGCGCAACACCCTCTTCGTCATGTCGCAGGAGATGGCCCCACGGGTCGAGGCGTCGAATGCGCGCGCTGTCGCCGCCAAGGAACGCCGGACCCTCCTCAAACACCTGGCGGAGGACGGCAACGGGCTCGACGACCAGTGGCTGACCGGCACCGAGGAGTCCGTCCTCGCGGCCCTGGCCACCCGGGGTTCCGCCACCGGCAGCGAGCTCTCCACCGCCGTACCCGCCCTGCGCACCAAGATCACGCTCTTCCCCGGAAAGAAGCAGGAAGCCGTACAGGGCGTGGCCTCACGGGTCATCCGCGTGCTGGCAGCCGAAGGACGGATCCGCCGCGACCGGCCACGGGGGTCCTGGACCTCCAGCCAGTTCCGCTGGACGGCGTCCGTGTCCCGGCCCGTGCAGGAAACCGACCGGGCCCAGGCGGAGCTGGCCTCGTGCTGGCTCCGTTCCTACGGCCCCGCGTCCGAGGGGGACCTCAAGTGGTGGACGGGCTGGGGGCTCGGCCAGGTCCGTAGGGCGCTGGCAACCGCGGGGGCGGAAGAAGTACGGCTCGAAAGCGGCGCCACGGCCTGGGTCGCGCCACAGGACTACGAACCCGATCCGGCACCCGAGCCCTGGGCCGCCCTGCTGCCCGCGCTCGACCCGAGCGCCATGGGGTGGGCCGATCGCGGCTTCCACCTCCCCGCCGAGCACCGGGCAGCGCTCTTCGACCGTTCCGGCAACGTCGGCCCTACCGTGTGGTGGAACGGTCGGATCGTGGGCGGGTGGGCTCTGCGTGGCGACGGGGAACCGGTCTGGCGGCTTCTCAGCGACGCCGGCCGGGATGCCGCCGCCGCCATCGAGACAGAGGCTTCTCGGCTTGCCGGCTGGGTGGGCGAGGCGCGGATCACACCGCGCTTCCGCACGCCGCTGGAAAGGGAGTTGATGGCCTGAGCGGCCCGCCGCACAGTTTCACGTGAAACGGGCCGCTCAACTCTCCGAGCTGCTCAACACGCCAGCTCGCTCAACACCCCAGGCGGCTCAACTCCCCAGCCCGCGCCATCCGTCCGCGTCCACGCCCCCGGGAACGGCCGCTGCGGCATCGTACGGCTCACGCGTGAAGACGAACGAACCGAGATCCAGATGGTTCACACTGCCGTCGTCGTTCCGCACAACCCGCAGCGTCTCCCCCGCGTAGTAGCCGTCCAGCCCGATCCAGGTTCCGTCCGGGCGGGCGGTGAAACGGGCGCCGCGGCCCTGACCGTTCAGGGGCTGCAGCTCCAAGCCGCGATCGGCTGTCAGCCGCAGGATGTTCGTACGGGTACCCCAGTACCAGGGGCCGGTCAGTGCCAGAAGTTCCGCATCCACCTCGGGCAACGGGCGCCACGGCTCAGGGATACGGGGCTCCGACTCGGCGACGATGTCCACGAGTTCGGCAGCCACCTCACCGACCAGCACCCCGGACGTGACGTTGGCGAACGCGACAGCGGCCACATCCTCCTCGGCGCAGAACCAGAGCGCCGCCAGGAAGCCGGGAAGCGACCCCGTGTGCCCGATGAGTGTGCGGCCCTTTCTCCGGACCACCTGCAGGCCCAGACCGTAATGGCCGTCCCAGTCCCCGGGCTCGGACGGAGCCGCCGGCTCCTTCATCTCCGCCACGGACGCGGCCGTGAGCACCCGGTCGTCTCCCTCGGCAAGGAAGGCGGCGAAGCGGAGAAGGTCGGCGGTGGTGGACCAGAGCTGACCGGCCGGCGCCATCAGCCCGAGATCCTCGGCCGGTTCGGGCAGCATGACGTCCGCCCACGGATGCACGGCCCAGCCGCCGGCGTGCGGGACCTGGGCCTGCGGGCTCGTACGGTGCATGCCCAGCGGCTCCAGAATCTCGCTGCGCAGCACCTCGGCCCACGACGCTCCGCGTGCCGCTTCGATCAGTGCTCCGAGCAGCGTGTAGCCCGGGTTTGAATAGTGATGGCGGCGGCCGGGAGGGTGCATCCTGGTCTGCTCGCCGAGAACGTCCGCAAGGCCGGGACGCAGACTGCCGGGCGTCCGCTCCCACCAAGGTGCGGGCGACTCCGCACCGAGCCCCGCGCTGTGGCCGAGCAGCTGATGGATGGTGACGTCACCCGCGGCCGTACCGGGCAGATGCTTCTCAAGTGGATCACCCAGGTCCAGCAGGCCCTCGTCCCTGAGCCGCAGGACCAGCACAGCCGTGAACGTCTTGGTGAGCGAACCGATCCTGAACTGTGTATCAGCATCCGGAGCATGGCCGTCGACGCAGCTTCGGGAGCCGTTCCAGACGACGTGGCCCTGCCGTTGCACAGCAGCGGCGAAGGAAGGTGAGCGCCCTTCGGTCTGGGCTTCGGCAATGCGGTGCAGCAGGGCGCGCTGCGTACCCGGGAGCAACTGTTCAGTGGAAGAAGTCATCGTCAACAACTACCTCCCGAACCGGCGCGGGGCGAGCTCATTTCCGGGTGGCTGTCGCACCGGACAGTGAGTTTTGGAAGACCTCAAGAAATCCCCTTGCCCAATGGTCAAGAATCGTTGACCATTGGGGACATGCCTGCCGACGATCGCCCCGAATCCCTTCACGTCACCACTGACGCGCAGCTACGCGCCGTCTCCAACCTCACGCGCCACCGGATCATGGCCGTACTCCGCTTCGAGCCGGCGACGATCACGCAGATCGCCGGGCGGGTGGGCCTCGCGAAGGGGAGTTCCAGCTATCACGTACGGCTGCTCGAACGGGCCGGCCTGGTGAAGGTGGTGCGGACGCGGAAGGTGCGGGGGGTCACCGAGCGGTACTACGCGATGGCCGCGCAGACAATCGTGCTGCCGGACCCGGGGGCAGGGCAGCCCGATGTGCTGATGCGGCATGCGGTGGCGGACCTGGAGTCGGCGCCGGCGGAGAGCGAACGGCACGTACAGATGGCTCATCTGCGGCTCACCCCGGAGCAGTTCGCGGAACTGGGCGCGAGGCTGGAGGCGCTGGCGGACGAGTACCGGGAGCTGTCCGATCCCTCGCTGCCCGACGTGTCGCTCGCCTTCGCACTGTTCCGGCCGACGCCCCGTAAGCCGGCCGAGGAGGATGCCAAGTGACGTCAGACATAAGAAAGTTGCCCGCCGGGTTCGGACGGCTGTGGACCGCGCAGACGGTGTCCTCGCTCGGTGACGGGGTGATGCATGCCGCGCTGCCGCTGCTCGCGTTGACGTTGACGCGGGATCCGATGGCACTCGCCGTCGTCACGGCCGCCGGCACACTGCCGTGGCTGCTCTTCGGGGTGCTCGGCGGTGCACTGGTGGACCGCTGGGACCGCCGGCGCACGATGTGGGTCGCGGACCTGACGCGTGCGGCGCTGCTCGCGATACCGGCAGCGGCGGCCGGGCTCGATGTGCTGAGCATTCCGCTGCTCGCGGCCGTCGCCTTCCTGCTCGGCGTCGGCGGACTCTTCTTCGACACGGCCGCCACGGCCTATCTGCCGGATCTGCTCGGCCGCGACCCCGCACTCCTTGAGCGCGCCAACTCCCGTCTGCACAGCGCCCAGACCGCCGCCTCCGGCTTCGCGGGACCGCCCCTGGGCAGTGCGCTGCTCGCGCTCGGACGGGCCGTTCCGCTGCTCGCCGACGCAATGTCGTTCGCGCTCTCCGCACTGCTCGTACGCTCGCTGCCCGCCGTGCCCCGGCCCGTACCGGAGTCCCGCGATTCGCTGCTGCGGCAGGCGCGGGCCGGTGCCTCGTACGTCTTCCGGGATCGGCTGCTGCTCGGACTCGCGCTCCGTCCGGCGGTCGGCAACGTCGCCTTCCTCGCCGTGGAGACCGTACTCGCCCTCTTCGCGCACGAGCGTCTCGGCATCGGCGCCGTCGGCTTCGGCCTGCTTCTCACGGCGGAGGCCACCGGTGGCCTGCTGGGCGCGGGCGTCGCCTCCTTCCTCGGCCGACGACTCGGCACCGGCACCGCACTGACCTGTACGGCCGCGGTCGAGGGGCTTGCCATCCTGGGGCTTGCCGCCGCCCCGAATCCGTACGTGGCGGGGCTCGCGCTCGCCGCCTGCGGGGCGGGCATGGGCGCCACGATGGTGCTCGGGCCCTCCCTCCGGCAGTCGATCGTCCCCGCCCACCTGATGGGCCGGGTCGCCTCCACCTCCCGCATGCTCGCCATGTGCGCGGCCCCGTTCGGTGCCTTCCTCGGCGGCTGGCTGGCCACCGCGTACGACATACGGACCCCGCTCTACGCCGCCGCCGGCCTCCTCCTCGCCATGACCGCCGTCACGGCGACCATGACCGGCAACCGCCGGGTCGAGGCGGCACTGCGCGCAGTTGCTCCGGCTGAACCACTCGATGTCGGTGATGTACAGCTGATGGACGGGCCCGAGCACTGAAATGAACCGGCCCTCTGCCCGGACCGGTCAGGTCTGCGCCATGTCCACGAAGCGCGAGTAGTGCCCCTGGAAGGCGACCGTGATCGTCGCCGTCGGCCCGTTACGGTGCTTGGCCACGATCAGGTCGGCCTCGCCCGCACGCGGTGACTCCTTCTCGTAGGCGTCCTCACGGTGCAGCAGGATCACCATGTCGGCGTCCTGCTCGATCGATCCGGACTCACGGAGGTCGGAGACCATCGGCTTCTTGTCGGTGCGCTGCTCGGGCCCACGGTTCAGCTGGGAGAGCGCGATGACCGGCAACTGGAGTTCCTTGGCCAGCAGCTTGAGGTTTCGGGACATGTCCGAGACCTCCTGCTGACGGCTCTCCGCACGCTTCGAGCCACCGGACTGCATCAGCTGCAGATAGTCGATGACCACCAGCTTGAGGTCGTTCCGCTGCTTGAGACGGCGGCACTTGGCCCGGATCTCCATCATGGAGAGGTTCGGGGAGTCGTCGATGTAGAGCGGGGCCGCCGACACATCGGGCATCCGCCGCGCCAGCCGCGTCCAGTCCTCGTCCGTCATGGTGCCCGAGCGCATGTGATGGAGCGCCACCCGCGCCTCGGCGGACAGCAGACGCATCGCGATCTCGTTCCGCCCCATTTCGAGGGAGAAGATCACGCTGGGCAGGTTGCTCTTGATCGAGCAGGCCCGGGCGAAGTCCAGGGCGAGCGTGGACTTACCCATGGCAGGCCGGGCCGCGATGACGACCATCTGGCCCGGGTGGAGACCGTTGGTCAGGGCGTCGAGGTCGGTGAAACCGGTCGGCACACCGGTCATCTCGCCGCTGCGTGAGCCGATCGCCTCGATCTCGTCGAGCGCACCCTCCATAATGTCGCCCAGCGGCAGGTAGTCCTCACTGGTCCGCTGCTCGGTGACGGCATAGATCTCGGCCTGGGCGGAGTTGACGATGTCGTCCACATCGCCGTCGGCCGCGTATCCCATCTGCGTGATCTTCGTGCCGGCCTCGACGAGACGCCGCAGGACGGCCCGTTCGTGAACGATCTCCGCATAGTACGAAGCGTTGGCCGCGGTCGGCACCGACTGGACCAGAGTGTGCAGATACGGGGCTCCGCCCACCTTGGTGATCTCGCCGCGCTTGACCAGTTCGGCCGCCACCGTGATCGGGTCGGCCGGCTCGCCCTTGGCATACAGGTCGAGGATCGCCTGGTACACGGTCTCGTGCGCGGGACGATAGAAGTCGTGACCCTTGATGATCTCCACGACGTCGGCGATGGCGTCCTTGGACAGGAGCATGCCACCGAGGACGGACTGTTCCGCGTCGAGGTCCTGGGGCGGGACCCGCTCGAAACCGGGGGAACCGCCCTCCCAGCCACTGCTTTCCCGGCCTCGGTCGTGCTGTTCACCGCGGTCCCTGCCCTCGCCCCGTCGCTGGCGGGAAACGGGCAGCCGGTCGCTGGGACCGGTGTCGGCCCAGGGGTCGTCCAAAGGCTCGGGAATGCTCATCCGGCCACCTCCTCCCGTCCGCTCCGCGGACCTAGCCGTGCCACTCTTTCTTACGGCACGGCACCGACAATCAGGACGCCCGACTCCGGTTCCGGTGTGTCGGGTTCTGCTGGTTTCCAGGGCCGAAACGAGGTGGGGGCGCCGGACCACGGTAGGCGTCCCAGAAGCGTCAGCCAATCTGGTTATCCACAGGGCATGTGGACGACGGACCAGATGCTGTGGAGAACTCCCCGGAACCTGTGCACGGACCGGGGGACAGCACTGTGGACAAACTCATAGCGATGCCCTCAACACCGCCCTGACCTGCACTTTCTCCATCCACGGGCTGTGGGGGAGAAAAACTTTCCGAGTCGGCACAAGATCGCGACAACCGGCACATGCCAGAACGTCACGCCACAGAGAATGTAAGGATCGCATGACAGTTGCATCCATTACCTGTGGAAGATTAGATTGACTCCCATGATCCAGGCACCGGCGACCCCGCCGTCTCGTCGTCGGCGGCACGACCGCGAGATCATCGCGCTCGCCGTCCCCGCCTTCGGCGCGCTCGTGGCCGAGCCCCTTTTCGTGATGGTCGACAGCGCCGTCGTCGGTCATCTCGGCACTCCGCAGCTGGCCGGCCTGGCCGTCGCCGCAGCCTTGCTGACGACCGCCGTGAGCATCTTCGTGTTCCTCGCCTACGCCACCACCGCAGCTGTCGCCCGACGGGTCGGCGCCGGCGATCTGGCCTCAGCGATCCGCCAGGGCATGGACGGCATCTGGCTGGCGATCCTGCTCGGCCTCGCCGTCGTCGCCCTCACCCTCCCCCTGGCTCCCTGGCTCGTTGAGGTGTTCGGCGCCTCCGACACCGCAGCCCCATACGCCACCACCTATCTTCGGATCTCCAGCCTCGGAATCCCCGCGATGCTCGTGGTGATGGCAGCAACCGGAGTGCTGCGGGGCCTGCAGAACACCCGCACCCCGCTCTACGTCGCCATCGGAGGATTCGCCGCCAACGCGGCCCTCAACGCAGGCCTCGTCTACGGTGCCGGGCTCGGCATCGCAGGATCGGCCTGGGGCACGGTGATCGCTCAGATCGGGATGGCCATCGCCTATCTCGTGGTCGTGGTCCGCGGCGCCCGGCGCCACAGGGCCTCACTGCGCCCCGACATCGCAGGCATCAGGGCCAGCGCCCAGGCAGGCGTTCCCCTCCTGGTCCGTACGCTGTCGCTCCGCGCCGTCCTGCTCATCGCCACGGCCGTCGCCGCCCGGCTGGGCGACACCGACATCGCGGCGCACCAGATCATTCTGTCGCTGTGGAGCCTGATGGCCTTCGCGCTGGATGCCATCGCCATCGCCGGACAAGCCATCATCGGGCGCTACCTGGGAGCGGGTGACACCAAGGGCGCGCGCGAGGCCTGCCGCCGCATGGTGCAGTGGGGCGTCGTCTCCGGCGTGGTGTTCGGGGTCCTGATCATTCTCGCCCGCCCCCTGTTCGTCCCCCTCTTCACCAGCGATCGGGCTGTGCAGGACGCACTGCTCCCGGCCCTGCTGGTGGTGGCACTGACTCAGCCTGTCGCCGGAGTCGTCTTCGTCCTGGACGGCGTCCTGATGGGCGCCGGGGACGGTCGCTATCTTGCCTGGGCCATGCTCGTCACCTTGGCTGTCTTCGCCCCGGTGGCTCTGCTGGTTCCCGTTCTCGGGGGCGGGCTGACCGCGCTGTGGGGTGCGATGGCCCTGATGATGCTGGTTCGCATGGCCACACTCTGGCTTCGGGCCCGTTCCGGCACATGGATGGTCACCGGCGCTACCCGCTGAGGCCCCACAGCCACCCTGTTTCACGTGAAACAGGCAAGCCGTGAACAGGCAAGCCAGGGCAACGGTGAAGGGCCGCACCCAGAGGGTGCGGCCCTTCACTGTTCTGCTGAGGTGCGGCCCAATCAGGCAGCAACAACCTCGATGCCGAGCTTTGCAGCGACCTCGGGGTGCAGACGCACGGACACCTGGTGTCCGCCGAGCGTCTTGATGGCCGAGCCGAGCTCGACGCGACGCTTGTCGACATCCGGGCCACCGGCAGCCTTGATCGCCGAAGCGATGTCGGCCGGGGTGACGGAGCCGAAGAGACGGCCGGCGTCGCCGGAGCGAACAGCCAGACGGACCTTCACGGCCTCGAGCTTGGCCTTGATCTCGTTGGCCTGCTCGATGGTGGCGATCTCGTGGATCTTGCGGGCGCGGCGGATCTGCGCCACGTCCTTCTCGCCACCCTTGGTCCAGCGGATGGCAAAGCCACGCGGAACCAGGTAGTTACGGGCGTACCCGTCCTTGACGTCTACAACGTCGCCCGCAGCACCGAGGCCGGAGACCTCGTGGGTGAGGATGATCTTCATGATTCGGTCACCCTTCCCTTATCGCGCGGTGGACGTGTAGGGCAGCAGCGCCATCTCACGGCTGTTCTTGACTGCCGTGGCGACGTCACGCTGGTGCTGAGTGCAGTTGCCCGTAACGCGGCGGGCACGGATCTTGCCGCGGTCGGAAATGAACTTCCGCAGCATGTTCGTGTCCTTGTAGTCCACGTACTGGGTCTTGTCCTTGCAGAACGCGCAGACCTTCTTCTTAGGCTTGCGCACAGGCGGCTTCGCCATGGTGTTTCTCCTGTGTGATCAAGAAGTGGGGGTACGAGCTGCCCTAGAAGGGCGGCTCGTCCGAGTAGCCGCCGCCAGAACCACCAGAACCGCCGGAACCGCCGGAGCTTCCGCCCCAACCGCCTCCGCCACCCTGCTGGCCCCCGGCCTGCTGGCCGCCGGCCGGCGCGCTCGTGGCCCACGGGTCGTCGGCGGGAGCGCCGCCACCACCCTGCTGGCCACCAGCACCGGGACCGCCGCCCCAGTTACCGCCACCCTGCTGACCGCCGCCGTACCCACCCTGGCCCTGGCCGCCCTGACCACCGCGACCGGTGGTCTTGGTGACCTTGGCGGTGGCGCTCTTGAGACTGGGGCCGACTTCCTCGACGTCCAGCTCGTAGACCGTGCGCTTGACGCCCTCGCGGTCTTCGTACGACCGCTGCTTCAGCCGGCCCTGCACGACAACGCGCATGCCTCGCGTGAGCGACTCGGCGACGTTCTCCGCCGCCTGACGCCAGACCGAGCAGGTGAGGAACAGGCCTTCGCCGTCCTTCCACTCATTGGTCTGCCGGTCGAAGATGCGGGGAGTGGACGCGACGCGGAACTTCGCGACCGCCGCACCGGACGGGGTGAAGCGCAGCTCGGGGTCGTCGACGAGATTGCCGACGACCGTGATGACGGTCTCGCCTGCCATGGATGAACCTCTCGGCGGGGATTGCTTCTGGCTGCTTGCTGCTACTCGAACCCGATGACCACTGAGCTAGAAGCTCAGTGGATCTCGGGACGGAGGACCTTGGTCCGGAGGACCGACTCGTTCAGGTTCATCTGGCGGTCGAGCTCCTTGACGACCGCAGGCTCGGCCTGCAGGTCGATGACCGAGTAGATGCCCTCGGGCTTCTTCTTGATCTCGTAAGCGAGCCGACGACGGCCCCAGGTGTCGACCTTCTCAACCTTTCCTTCGCCCTCACGGACGACGGAGAGGAAGTTCTCGATCAGCGGGGAGACTGCTCGCTCCTCGAGATCGGGGTCGAGGATGACCATCACCTCGTAGTGACGCATGTGGAACCCACCTCCTTTGGACTCAGCGGCCACGGTCGTTCCGTGGCAGGAGGGTCGTGATGCGTAGGCATCAGTGTCTCCGAGTAAAACAGCCGCCACTGACAACGCCCTCCGTTGAGAAGGGGCTGACTGTGCTGGCCTGGGCAGACACCGGTGCAGACCGTACAGAGTACCCGTAGACCGGCTTCCGGTTGAAATCCGGTGGTCAGGAGACGCAATCTGGACACATCGGGTGTGAGCGGCGCCACGATGCGCCGCCTTTCGGCCAGGAGGTATTCCATGGCACAAGCAATGCGATCCCGCTCCCGCTCCTCCGTCTCCCTGTTCGCGACCGACGGCAGGCCCCACCCCCTCCAGGACACTCTGG
This sequence comes from Streptomyces sp. NBC_00464, assembly GCF_036013915.1. NCBI lineage: Bacteria > Bacillati > Actinomycetota > Actinomycetes > Kitasatosporales > Streptomycetaceae > Streptomyces > Streptomyces sp. NBC_00464. The sequence continues at coordinate 3,692,624 of NZ_CP107899.1, forward strand.
TGGCCGTGACCGTGGTGCTCGGCGCCCTCGCGTTCGTGACGGCGATGTTCCACAGCCTGCATCTGGTCAGCTCGTGGGCCGGACTCGTCGGAATCATCACCGGCGGTTACGGGCTGTACATCTCCGCGACCACCCGGGAGAGGTTCCCGCTGTTCATCGGCATGGGCGCTGCCGGCCTCGGGTTCTTCCTCGGTATGGCCCACGGAGGACTCTTCGGCGGCGTGATCAGCTGACCGCGCCGCAGCAGCGTCCCGGCAGCCTGCGGGGCGGCACCGTCCACGGGCGGGGCCGCCCCGTACGCCATGCCGGAACCGCACGGGTACGACGGGGCCAGACCGCGCGCTTCCCGGTCACAGTAGGCTTCGGCGCGAGAGCCGGAGCCCCTGACCGATGGGGACACACCTGCCGAGGAGCACCCCGCATGAGCCTGACCCTGAGGACCATCAGCCGAGAGCAGCATCTGGCGTACATCCAGAGTCTGCCCGCGGCCAGTCACATGCAGGTCCCGGCATGGGCGGATGTGAAGGCCGAGTGGCGCTCGGAGAGCCTGGGCTGGTTCGACAAGGGCGGCCAGCTCGTCGGCGCCGGTCTGGTGCTCTACCGACAGCTGCCCAAGATCAAGCGATACCTCGCGTATCTGCCCGAGGGCCCGGTGATCAACTGGTACGCCCCGAATCTGGCCGACTGGCTGCAGCCGATGCTGACGCACCTCAAGCAGCAGGGTGCCTTCTCGGTGAAGATGGGCCCGCCCGTCGTGATCCGCCGCTGGGACGCCACCGCCATCAAGGCCGGCATCCAGGACCCGGACGTGAAGCGCCTGCGCGACGTCGAGGCCACCCACATCGAGCCCCGCGCCTTCGAGGTCGCGGACCGGCTGCGGAAGATGGGCTGGCAGCAGGGCGAGGACGGCGGCGCCGGATTCGGTGACGTACAGCCCCGCTACATCTTCCAGGTGCCGCTGGCCAACCGCTCCCTCGAAGACGTGCACAAGGGCTTCAACCAGCTCTGGCGGCGCAACATCAAGAAGGCCGAGAAGGCCGGTGTCGAGGTCGTCCAGGGCAGCTACGCGGAGCTCGCCGAGTGGCAGCGGCTGTATGAGATCACGGCGGAGCGCGACCACTTCCGGCCGCGTCCGCTCGGCTACTTCCAGCGCATGTGGACGGCCCTCAACAACGAGGACCCCAACCGGATGCGGCTCTATTTCGCCCGTCACGAGGGCGAGAACGTCGCGGCCGCGACCATGCTGATCGTGGGCGGGCACGTCTGGTACTCCTACGGCGCCTCCGCCAACCACAAGCGCGAGGTCCGCCCCTCGAACGCGATGCAGTGGCGGATGCTCCGTGACGCGTACGCGATGGGCGCCACCGTCTACGACCTGCGCGGCATCTCCGACTCACTGGACGAGACCGATCACCTCTTCGGCCTGATCCAGTTCAAGGTGGGCACCGGCGGCCAGGCCGCGGAGTACCTCGGTGAGTGGGACTTCCCGCTCAACAAGCTGCTGCACAAGGCCCTCGACATCTACATGTCACGCCGCTGATCGGTCACTGTTCCACCGCGCAAGGCTGACGAAACCGGCTTTATTCGTTTCAATGGGCTCTTCCGGAAGCTGTTCCGGAGCTCCGCACCCCTCTGACACCACCGCAGCCACCAGAAAGGTTCCGGACCGGCCATGGCGCTCTCCCTGTACGTCGACACCGCGCGCTGGCGGGCGCACCAGAAATCCGTACTCGACCAGTTCCCCGGTCTCGTACCGGTCTGCAAGGGCAACGGGTACGGCTTCGGCCACGAGCGGCTGGCCGACGAGGCGATCCGCTTCGGCTCCGACATTCTCGCGGTCGGCACCACCTACGAAGCGGCCCGCATCAAGGACTGGTTCAGCGGCGATCTGCTGGTTCTCACACCGTTCCGGCGGGGCGAGGAGCCGGTGCCGCTGCCCGACCGGGTCATCCGCTCCGTCTCGTCCGTGGACGGCGTGCACGCCCTGGTGGGCGCCCGGGTCGTCATCGAGTGCATGAGCTCGATGAAGCGCCACGGCGTCAAGGAGGAGGAGCTCGGGCAGCTGCACGCCGCCATCGAGGACGTACGACTCGAGGGTTTCGCCCTGCATCTGCCGCTGGACCGCACGGACGGCTCGGACGCGGTCGAAGAGGTCATCGCCTGGATGGACCGTCTCCGGGCGGCCCGGCTGCCGCTGCACACGATGTTCGTGAGCCATCTGCGTGCCGAGGAGCTGGGACGGCTCCAGCAGCAGTTCCCGCAGACCCGGTTCCGCGCCCGCATCGGTACCAGGCTGTGGCTCGGCGACCACGAGGCGACGGAGTACCGCGGCGCGGTGCTCGACGTCACGCGCGTCGTCAAGGGCGACCGGTTCGGCTACCGGCAGCAGAAGGCCGCCTCCGACGGCTGGCTGGTCGTTGTCGCCGGAGGTACGTCGCACGGTGTGGGCCTGGAGGCCCCGAAGGCCCTGCACGGTGTGATGCCCCGCGCCAAGGGGGTCGCCCGGGCCGGTCTTGCCACCGTCAACCGCAATCTGTCGCCGTTCGTCTGGGCCGGCAAGCAGCGCTGGTTCGCCGAGCCGCCGCACATGCAGGTGTCGATCCTGTTCGTGCCCTCGGACGCCGAGGAGCCGCGGGTGGGCGACGAACTGGTGGCCCATCTGCGTCACACGACCACGCAGTTCGACCGGCTCGTCGACCGCTGAGGCCCCGGGCCGCCGGTCGCTCAGTCGGCGGCCGGTGTGCCCGCCGTGCCCCACTCCACCCGCGGTGCCGCCTCGGTCAGTGCGGCATGGCGCGGCGGGTGCGCGGCCGCGTGACCCAGCACGAAGACGTCCTCGGCCCCGTCGAGCACACCGCCAGACGGGTCGTCCGAACCGTCACGCCGCACCACGTCGCGCTCCGGCATCAGGATGTCCCGTACGACCACGGCGCAGAGGTAGAGCGTGCCCAGCAGGTGCAGGACGATCGCCAGTTGATAGCCCTCCGTCGGCAGCCCCTGGTGCTTGTCCCCGCTCGTCGTGTAGGCGAGGTACATCCAGATCCCCAGGAAGTACATGACCTCGCACGCCTGCCAGATCAGGAAGTCCCGCCAGCGCGGCCTTGCCAGCACGGCGAGGGGGATCAGCCACAGCACGTACTGCGGTGAATAGACCTTGTTGACGAGGATGAACACCGCGACGACGAGGAAGGCGAGCTGGGCGAAGCGCGGCCTGCGGGGCGCCATCAGCGTCAGCGCCCCGATCGCGGCACACAGGCCGATCGTCGCCAGCGTGGAGACGGTGTTGACCGTGGAGACCTCGATGGATTCGCCGGTGCGCTGGGTGATGACCAGCCAGAAGGAGCCGAAGTCGATCGAGCGTTCCTGGCTGAAGGTGTAGAACTTCTTCCAGCCCTCGGGCGCGAACACCATCACCGGCAGGTTGACCACCAGCCAGGAGCCGGCGGCGCCGAGCGTGGCCACCGAGAACGCCCGCCATTTCCCCGCCCGCCAGCACAGCACGAAGACCGGGCCCAGCAGGAACACGGGATAGAGCTTGGCAGCCGTGGCCAGCCCGATCAGGATGCCGAAAGCGAGGGGGCGGCTCCGGGACCACATGAGCATCGCCGCGGCTGTCAGGGCGACCGCCAGCAGGTCCCAGTTGATGGTGGCCGTGAGGGCGAACGCGGGCGCCAGTGCCACCAGCAGACCGTCCCAGGGTCGGCGCCGGTGCGTGCGGGCGACACACACGGCCATGACGGCGGTGCAGATCATCAGCATGCCCGCGTTGACGAGCCAGTAGGCCTGTTCCTGCTCCTGGATGGAGCCGCCCGGGGTGAACCATGCGGCGATCTGCATGAACACACCGGTGAGAACCGGGTACTCCAGGAACTGCATGTCGCCGGGCAGCCGGTCGAAGTACGGCACCAGGCCCTCGGCGAAACCACGTCCTGCGAACAGATGCGGGATGTCGGAGTAGCAGGCGTGGGTGTACTGGGAGCCGGCGCCTCTGAACCACGCCCAGTTGTAGCAGGGCAGCTTCTGCACCATGCCGAGCGCGAACATTCCGATCGCCACCAGCGCGACGGCGCCCACGGGCGTGAGGGCGGTGCTGCCCAGCCGCGCCCAGCGGCCCGACCTCCCGCCGATCAGCTCGCTGCCGGCCGCGGCGACCTCGTCCTGGTGCGTGGGCCGTACGACAGACGGTTCCTGGTGCACGCTCGTTTCCTCTGCGCTTGGCATGCCGCACATCCTGCCGTACCGACGTGTGGAAACGATGAGGGCCGCCGCACCCTGTGGTGCCGCGGCCCTCGTCACACTGCGCGGCTCATCTCGGCCCGCCCTGGCGGACGCGGGGATGAGCCGCCTGGCTAGCCGACCTGGCCGCCCCAGGGGTTGCCGTTCCCGTTCCCGTTGCCACCTGTGTCGGGTGAGGGGCTGGCGCCTCCCGTGCTCTCACCCTCCGTGGTTCCGGTAGTGGTCCCGGCGTCCGTGCCGCTCGTACTTCCGTCGGTCGTCCCGCTGTCGGTGCCTCCGTCGGTCCAGCCGGTGGAATTGCCGCCGTTGTTGTTCTGGCAGGTCACGTCCCACGTACTGCACGTGTCGGTCGGGTCGGGCGTCGGAACCTCAGGCGTGGTCGGGGACGGGGTGACCGTCGCCGTCTCGGAAGGCGTGGGGGTAGGCGTCGGGGTCGGGGTCGGGGTCGGCTCGGGGCTCTTCGCGCCGCCGCCGTAGACCGTGTCACCGATCGGCTCGGGCTTCGGGAAGGAGACCTTCGGCTGGCCCTCCATCGCCTCGGCCATGTAGTCGTGCCAGATCTTGGCCGGGAACGAGGCTCCGTGGATCTTCTCCTCGCCACCCGTGCCGTACATCTTCTCGAAGGCACGTTCCTTGTGGCTGTCGTCGTCGTCCATCCGGTACATGCTGATCGCGGTCGACAGCTGAGGGGTGTAACCCACGAACCAGGCGGACTTGTTGAAGTCCGTCGTACCCGTCTTACCCGCGACGTCCCGTCCGGGAAGCCTGGCCGGCGTACCGGTTCCCTTCTCGACGACGTTCTTGAGGACGTCCGTCACGTTGTCGGCGATGACGTTGGAGAAGGCGCTCTTGGAAACCACCTTGTGCTGGTAGACGATCTCGCCGCGCTTCTTCACCTCGGTCACCGAGAAGGGCTCACGCTGCTGGCCACTGGCCGCGAACGTGGCGTACGCGCCCGCCATGTCGGTCGTGCTGGGTGCGGAGGTGCCGATGGAGAACGACGGGACGTTCGCGTTGGCCATGTACCGGTTGTCCTTCAGGCCGGCCGCCATGGCCACTGCCTTCACCTTGTCCGTACCGACGTCCATGCCCAGCTGCACGTAGGGCGAGTTGGCCGACACCCGCATCGCCTCACGAAGCGTGATGTTGCCCTCCGACTTGTGGCCGTCGTTGGTCTGCAGCCACTCCTTGCCCTTCTCGTCGGTCCAGATCTCGCCGTTGTACTTCTTGATCTTCAGCTTGTCGTCGCCGTTGTAGATGCTCTTGGGCGAAACCTTCGTACGTTCCGACTCGCCCTGTTCCGAGCCCCCGAAAGGATCCCGCTTGCCGTACTCCATCGCGGCAGCCAGCACGAACGGCTTGAAGGTGGAGCCGACCGCGGCACCGGTGGGGTCGGCGTTGCTGATGTAGTGCTTCGTCGCGTCCTCACCGCCGTAGATCGCCTCGACGGCGCCGGTCTTCGGATTGACCGACGTGCCGCCGAACTGGACGTGCGTGTCCGTCTTCGGGCGCTTCTTCGGGTCGATCTTCGTGTCGTAGACCTTCTTGACGGCCTTGCTGAGCTGGTTGACCTTGTTCTCGTCGAAGGTCGTGTGGATCTCGTAGCCGCCCTGGTTGAGCCGCTCGCGGGTGATGGTCTTGTCGTGCTCGACGATGTAGGTGTTGGCCGTGTTGACGAGATAGCCGATCTGGCCGCCCAGCTGGGCGTTCTTCTTCGGCTTGTCGGGCATCGGGAACTTCGTGTACTTGGCCCGTTCCTCCGCCGACATCCGGCCGTCCTTCACCTCCTCGTCGAGGATCCAGCTCCAGCGCTTCTCGGCCCGGTCCCTGTTCTTCTGCGGGGTCGCCTGCACGGAGTCGATCTCGCGGGCACCCGCGGGGTCGTAGTAGCTGGCGCCCTTGAGCAGGGTGGCCAGGAAGGCGCACTGGCTCGGGTTCAGGTCCTTGGCGTCCTTGCCGTAGTACGTACGCGCAGCCGCCTGGATACCCGAGGCACCTCGTCCGTAGTACGAGACGTTGAGGTACCCGGCCATGATTTCTTTCTTGTCCATCTCGCTGCCGACCTTCAGCGTGATGAAGAGTTCCTGGAACTTGCGGCTCAGGCTCTGTTCCTGCGACAGCTGCGCGTTCTTCACGTACTGCTGGGTGATCGTCGATCCGCCCTGGGTCTGGCCGCCCTTGGCCATGTTGAACACGGCCCGGGCGATGCCCATCGGGTCGATGCCGTGGTCGGTGTCGAACGTCTTGTTCTCGGCGGAGATGACGGCGTTGCGCATCGCTTCCGGGATCTGGGCATAGTCGATGATCTGGCGGTTGACGTCACCGCCGGTGGACACCATCTGCGAGCCGTCTTTCCAGAAGTAGACGTTGCTCTCCGCCTTCGCGGCCGCCTGGACCTGGGGCTTGGCGACCATCGCGTACGCGAGACCGGCGAGCCCCATCAGGAGGCCGAGGAAGCCGATACAGAGGCCGGAGACCAGCTTCCACGACGGCATCCAGCGCCGCAGGCCCTGCTTGCCGGTGCGTGGGTAGTCGATGAAGCGCTTCTTGGCCGGGCGCTGGCTGCCGCGCCCACGGCCCCGGCCGGGGCCCTCCTGACCGCCGTCCCCGCCTCCGCGGCGCCGGCCACCGCCACCGTCGGAACCACCGCGGCCACCGCCGCCCCGCTGGGCGGCCCGTCTGGCAGCGGCACGACCGCCGTACGGGGTCTCGTCCCCATGCGAGCCGGAAGGTGATTCAGAAGTTACTCCGCGTGACGGTGCTGCTCGGCGTCCAGGGGACTGCTGGGCGGCTCGTCTGGCCGCGGCACGCCCGCCACCTTGCGGTTGCGGCATCTTGCGACGGTGCTCGCTCATCGAACGACTACTCCTCGGGCAGGCGAGAGCGCCTGGAAGCGGCAGTTGAGATCCGGTCCCCCGAATTACGGACCAGCCCTGCGACAGGCTCATCCGCAGTGCATCCGGTTAGTCCGCGAAGACTGACGCACTCGGACGTCACACGGTTCCCGGTGGTCTGCATGCCGCACAGACTACGCACGGTCAAAACCCCCCTGGGGCCGAACTTCACCCCAAAATACGCAAGTCGGTTGCTACGAATTAGCGATGTGACGCCGCTCACTAAGGTCCCCCTTGTCGCAGCCCGGAGTCCGATCTATCGTGCTGATGTATCGACTCGATACATCAGCTCGGTACATCGGTTCGGTACATCGGTTCGGCACAGGGCCACGCGAGAGCACTCGGAGAAGGAGGAGGCGAGGTTGAGCAGACGCTCAGGCATCCTCGAATTCGCCGTCCTCGGACTGCTCCGCGAGTCCCCGATGCACGGCTACGAGCTGCGCAAGCGCCTCAACACCTCGTTGGGGATCTTCCGTGCCTTCAGCTACGGAACCCTCTACCCCTGCCTCAAGACGCTGGTCGCCAACGGCTGGTTGATCGAGGAGCCGGGGAATGTTCCGCCAGACCTTCCGCCCGGCGCCGGCCGCGCGGTCGCACCCGCTTCTTCACTGGCAGGGCGCCGCGCCAAGATCGTCTACCGGCTGACGGCAGAAGGTAAGGAGCACTTCGAGGAACTGCTCTCGCACACCGGCCCCGACTCCTGGGAGGACGAGCACTTCGCTGCTCGTTTCGCCTTCTTCGGGCAGACGGAGCACGACGTGCGAATGCGGGTGCTGGAAGGCCGTCGCAGCCGGCTGGAGGAGCGTCTCGAGAAAATGAGCGCCTCTCTGGCCCGCACCCGCGAGCGCCTCGACGACTACACACTTGAGCTTCAGCGACACGGCATGGAGTCCGTGGAGCGCGAAGTGCGCTGGCTGAACGAGCTCATCGAGAGCGAGCGGTCGGGACGGGATCATCGACGATCCTCGCCCGAGGGCTCAGCTCAGCAGGACACCGCAGGAGAGCCGGACGGCCTGCCCCGGCGGGGTAACAACCCGCCGGATCCGTCCGGCGACACCGCCAAGTGAGTTCCCCGCAGATCCGCGGGGGCCTCATCAGGAACATCCATTACACACAGGGAGCAACCGGAATGGGTTCGGTTCGCGTAGCCATCGTCGGCGTGGGCAACTGCGCCGCCTCGCTGGTCCAGGGCGTCGAGTACTACAAGGACGCCGATCCGGCCGGCAAGGTGCCCGGCCTGATGCACGTCCAGTTCGGCGAGTACCACGTGCGGGACGTCGAGTTCGTCGCCGCCTTCGACGTCGACGCGAAGAAGGTCGGCCTCGACCTCTCGGACGCCATCGGCGCCAGCGAGAACAACACCATCAAGCTCTGCGACGTGCCGAACGCCGGCGTCACCGTCCAGCGCGGCCACACCCACGACGGCCTGGGCAAGTACTACCGCGAGACCATCGAGGAGTCGACCGAGGCGCCGGTCGACATCGTCCAGATCCTCAAGGACCGCAAGGTCGACGTGCTCGTCTGCTACCTGCCCGTCGGTTCCGAGGTCGCTGCGAAGTTCTACGCGCAGTGCGCCATCGACGCCAAGGTCGCGTTCGTCAACGCTCTCCCGGTCTTCATCGCCGGTACCAAGGAGTGGGCGGACAAGTTCACCGAGGCCGGTGTCCCGATCGTCGGCGACGACATCAAGTCGCAGGTCGGCGCCACCATCACGCACCGCGTGATGGCGAAGCTGTTCGAGGACCGGGGCGTCGTCCTGGACCGCACGATGCAGCTGAACGTCGGCGGCAACATGGACTTCAAGAACATGCTCGAGCGTGAGCGCCTGGAGTCCAAGAAGATCTCCAAGACGCAGGCTGTCACCTCGCAGATCATCGACCGCGACCTCGGTGCGGACAACGTCCACATCGGCCCGTCGGACTACGTGGCCTGGCTGGACGACCGCAAGTGGGCGTACGTGCGCCTTGAGGGCCGCGCCTTCGGTGACGTTCCGCTGAACCTGGAGTACAAGCTCGAGGTCTGGGACTCCCCGAACTCGGCCGGTGTCATCATCGACGCCGTCCGTGCTGCGAAGATCGCCAAGGACCGCGGCATCGGCGGCCCGATCCTCTCCGCGTCCTCGTACTTCATGAAGTCCCCGCCGGTCCAGTACTTCGACGACGAGGCGCGCGACAACGTCGAGAAGTTCATCCGCGGCGAGGTCTCCAACTGACCCACCGGAAACGGTGCGTCGGCGCGGCGTGGTGAAGAGCGGTAACGCTCTTTGACTGCCGCACCGTTGAGGGTCCCCGGGCAATCCGCCCGGGGACCCTCAACGTATGTGACCCTTGCTTCCATGCCCGTCGTGCGTGACCTGCGCGTACTCCTGCGCCTTCGGAACTTCCGCCGTCTGCTGGCCGTGCGGATCCTGTCCCAGTCGGCCGACGGCGTCTATCAGGTAGCTCTCGCGGCGCATGTCGTCTTCTCCCCGGAGAAGCAGGCGTCCGCCGGTGCCATCGCCTCCGCGATGGCGGTACTCCTGCTGCCTTACTCACTCATCGGCCCGTTCGCCGGTGTGCTGCTGGACCGCTGGCCGCGCCGACAGGTCTTCCTCTACGGCAATCTGCTGCGCGCCGCGCTCGCCTGCTGCACCGCGCTTCTGATCCTTGGCTCCGCCCCCGACTGGCTCTTCTACGCTTCGGCGCTCTGCGTCACGGCAGTCAACCGCTTCGTCCTGGCCGGCCTCTCCGCCGCGCTGCCACGTGTCGTCGACCGGGATCTGCTGGTACTGGCCAACTCGCTGTCCCCGACCGCGGGCACCCTGGCCGCCACCGCCGGCGGCGGTCTCGCCTTCGCCGTACGCCTCCTGCTCGCCGACTCCGATGCCGCGGTGGTACTCCTGGGTGCAGGGCTCTACCTGGCATCGGCACTGGCATCCCTGAGCCTTGCTTCGGGCCTCCTGGGACCGGACAGGAGTGGAAGCCACCTCCACCTGCGGACGGCTCTGGCCACCACCGCACGCGGACTCGGCCATGGACTGCGCCATCTCACGGAGCGGCGAAACGCCGCCCGGGCGCTGGCCGCCATGACGGTGCTCCGTTTCTGTTACGGGGCACTGACGGTCATGGTCCTGATGCTGTGCCGGTACGCCTGGGCCGACAACGACTCCGACGGGCTGGCATTGCTGGGCCTGGCCGTCGGGGTGTCCGGTGCGGGGTTCTTCGCGGCAGCCGTGCTGACGCCCTGGGCCGCGGGACGACTGGGCAGATTTCGCTGGATGATGGTGTGCGCTGCGGCGGCCGCCGTCCTGGAGCCGGCACTTGGCCTCTGGTTCAGGCCCGTACCGATGCTCGTCGCGGCGTTCGTACTGGGACTGGTCACCCAGGGAGCGAAGATCGCGACGGACACCGTGGTGCAGACAGCCGTGGACGACTCGTTCCGCGGCAGAGTCTTTGCGCTCTATGACGTGTTGTTCAACGTGGCCTTCGTAGGCGCTGCCGGGGCCTCCGCACTACTCCTGCCCGCTGATGGGAGATCGGCAACGGTGGTGATCGGAGTGGCCGTGCTCTACGCCCTGGTGGCCGCGATGCTGCTCCGGTGGAGCAGGACCGAATGACAACGCCGTTTCACGTGAAACAGTGCCGTCGACACAACCGCCGCAGGGCATGTTTCACGTGAAACATGCCCTGCAACTGCCCGGCCGAAGTAGACCTTCACGGCCTCAGTTCTGCGCCGCCCACCACTTCTTGAGCTCGGCCACGGCCGCGTCATGGTCCATCGGCCCATGCTCCAGACGCAGTTCAAGCAGGAACGCATACGCCTTGCCGATGACCGGCCCCGGTCCGACGCTCAGGATCTCCATGATCTCGTTCCCGTCCAGGTCCGGCCGGATCGAGTCCAGTTCCTCCTGGCCCTGGAGCTGCGCGATGCGCTCCTCCAGTGCGTCGTAGGTCCGCGAGAGGGCACTGGCCTTGCGCTTGTTCCGCGTGGTGCAGTCCGAGCGGGTCAGCTTGTGGAGCCGATCCAGCAGAGGTCCCGCATCGCGCACGTAGCGACGGACCGCCGAGTCGGTCCACTCCCCGTCGCCGTATCCATGGAAGCGCAGATGCAGTTCCACCAGCTTCGCGACGTCCTTGACCATGTCGTTGGAGTACTTGAGTTCGGTCATTCGCTTCTTGACCATCTTGGCGCCCACCACCTCGTGGTGATGGAACGAGACCCGCCCGTCCTTCTCGAAGCGGCGGGTCCTCGGCTTACCGATGTCATGGAGAAGGGCAGCAAGGCGCAGGACGAGGTCCGGGCCGTCCTCCTCCAGATCGATCGCCTGCTCCAGGACGGTCAGGGAGTGCTCGTACACGTCCTTGTGACGGTGATGCTCGTCACTTTCCAGCCGGAGCGCGGGAAGCTCGGGAAGGACCTGCTCGGCCAGTCCCGTGTCGACCAGGAGTGCCAGCCCCTTACGAGGATGCGTAGAGAGCAGGAGTTTATTCAGCTCCTCCCTCACCCTCTCGGCGGAGACGATCTCGATCCGGCCCGCCATCTCCGTCATCGCGGCGACAACGTCCGAAGCAACCTCGAAGTCCAGCTGCGCGGCAAAACGCGCGGCACGCAACATGCGCAGGGGGTCGTCGGAGAAGGAGTCCTCAGGCGTTCCCGGGGTACGCAGCACCCGATCCGCCAGGTCCGCGAGGCCGCCGTGCGGATCGACGAACTCCTTCTGCGGCAGCGCGACCGCCATCGCGTTGACCGTGAAATCACGGCGGACGAGGTCTTCCTCGATGGAGTCACCATAGGAAACCTCGGGCTTCCGCGAGGTCCTGTCGTACGCCTCGGACCGGTATGTGGTGACTTCGATCTGGTAACCGTCCTTCTGGGCACCCACAGTGCCGAAGGCGATCCCGACCTCCCACACCGAGTCCGCCCAGGGCCTGACGATCTTCAGTACGTCCTCGGGCCGCGCGTCGGTCGTGAAGTCCAGGTCATTCCCCAGCCTGCCGAGGAGCGCGTCCCGGACCGAGCCGCCGACCAGGGCGAGACTGAATCCGGCATCCTGGAATCGGCGGGCGAGATCGTCGGCGACCGGGGACACCCGCAGCAGTTCGCTGACTGCGCGGAGCTGCACCTGGGTCAGGGCGCTGGGGTTGTCTTCATTGGCGTTCGGCACAACAGAAAAGGGTACGTGCCCGGACCGGCCCAGGCGTCATCGTTTCCGCTCGCTCTGTGAGACTCTCCCGATCATGTGACGCACTCCCCGGCACTTGGCCACCGCGCAGATCGTTACCATGCGGGGGCGCAGCAACGGACAACGAGTGACAGCAGCTGACGACGACGAGGGACGGATACGCGTGGCCGAGGCGGCAGACATTCAGGGGATGAGTCCCTCTCCTGCCCGCCGGTGGCTGCGGCGCACCGCCGCAGCGCTCACCGGGGCTCCGCTCGTCGCCGCCCTGCTGGCCGGGTTGGCCGCCCCGCAGGCGCAGGCCGGCCCGGCGAGCAAGGCTCCGACGGGATCCAGCACCGTCTCGGTGTCCCTGGACACCGTGACGCCGAGCGCCCCAGTGAAGGGGGACACGCTCACCGTCTCCGGCACCCTGACCAACAAGGGCAAGGAAGCCGTCACCGACGCGCAGGTCGATCTGCGAGTGGGTCCGCGGCTCTACAGCAGGACCGCGATCGACACGGCCGCTCAGCGCACGGGGTATGTCCCGGGGACGGATCCGTATCCCCTCGGGGGCAAGTACACGGTCAAGATCGCCAAGCTCGCTTCGGGTATCAGCCAGGACTTCACCCTGTCCGTGCCGGTCAGCAAGCTGGACCTCGGCGACGACGGGGTCTACCAACTGGGCGTCTCGCTGTCGGGCCAGACGTCTCGTGCTCAGTACGACCACGTACTCGGCATCAAGCGGACGTTTCTGCCCTGGCAGAACAAGGACAGTGACTCCAAGACCGGGATCAGCTACCTCTGGCCGCTGATCGCGTCGGCGCATCTCACTGCGGAGACCGGCTCCGACGAGGAGCAGACCCCGGTGTTCGCCGATGACGGCCTGGCCGCCGAGATCGCCCCCGGCGGCCGGCTGGAGCGGATGGTGTCGCTCGGCAGCCAGCTGCCCGTGACCTGGGTCGTCGACCCGGATCTGCTCACCAGTGTCGACGCCATGACCAAGAGCTATCGCATCAAGTCGGGTGACACCACGGTCGCCGGCACGAACCAGGCCGTGGCCAAGAAGTGGCTCAGCTCGCTGGAAGCGGCCGTGGCCGACGGCAAGGTCGTCGCGCTGCCCTTCGGGGACCCTGACCTGGCGTCCATCGCACACCGCGGCAAAAACGTGTCGGGCACGCTCAGCCATCTCCAGACGGCCAGCGAGGTCGCCGGGGTGACCGTGGAGACCATTCTCCACCTGAAGCCCTCGACCGACTTCGCCTGGCCCGTCGACGGTGCGATCGACCCGTCCATCGTGGATGTCGCCACCTCGGCCGGCGCCCACAACGTGATCGCCCGCAGTGACAGCCTCCAGGAGACCGCCGGCCTCGCGTACACGCCGACCGCTGCGCGGCCCATCGGCGGCGGCACCACCGCGGTGGTCTCCGACGCCCGGCTCTCCACGGCCTTCCAGGGCGACATGGCTGAGGCGGGGGACTCCACGCTGGCCGTGCAGAAGTTCCTGGCCCTCACGCTCGCCCTGTCCGAGCAGGACACGGACAAGGACCGAAGCGTCGTCGTGGCGCCCCAGCGGATGCCGACCATCGCCCAGGCCCAGTCGATGGCCCGCGCGCTCCACACCCTCGACGACGGGCGCTGGACGCAGTCCCAGACCCTGATGCAGGCCACGGCGGCGAAGCCCGACGCGGAGGCGACCACCACGGTCCCCCGGACATCCAAGTACCCGAAGAAGCTGCGCAGCCAGGAGCTGCCCACCCAGGCCTTCCAGGACATCAAGTCCACCCAGGCCTCCCTCGACAACTTCCGGGTCATCCTCACCCAGCCCGAGCGGGTGGTGACCCCCTTCGGCAACGCGATCAACCGCTCCATGTCGACGTCGTGGCGGGGCAAGCCCCTGGAGGCCCAGCAGTACCGGGACTCGGTGCGCACCTACCTCCAGGGCCTCACCAACGAGGTCCAGCTCATCTCGAAGTCGGATGTCACCCTGTCCGGCCGCAGCGCCACCATTCCCGTGACGGTGCAGAACAGACTGCTCCAGGACGTCGAGCACCTGGTACTCCGCCTGAAGTCGGAGAACGCGACGCGTCTTGAGCTGAACGACGGCGGCGCAGTGGCGGAGCAGCCGATTCTGATCGGCGCCGGCCACAGCCAGTCCGTGAAATTCGACGCAGCGGCCAACATCAACGGTCAGGTCCAGATGACCGCGCAGCTCTACACGGAGGACGGCAGGCCGTACGGCGAGGAGATGGCGTTCACCGTAAAGGTGTCCGAGCTCACCCCGACCGTGCTGCTCGTGATCGCCGGGGGGCTCCTGCTCCTCGTTCTCGCCGGCATCCGGATGTATGCACATCGCAAGCGCGCCAACGCGGGCGGCGCGGCGGGCGACGACGGCAGTGAACCCGAGCAGCCGAGTGACCCGACGCCGGACACCGGTCCCGAAAGCACGAAGCCGCCGGGCACGGGTGAGAAAGTGGACCGTTGAGCGATGTCTGTCGTGGCCGGTCGGCCGGGGACGATGAGGTGGGGTTTCGATGAACGCGCCGTACGACGGTGACCGCGGTCAGGGTACGGGCGGAGCTGGGTCTTCCGGCGGGCCACCGGTGCCGCCCGGGCCGGAGCAGATGCCCCCGCCCCCCGACCCCTACCTGCAGGCGGCCTACGACTACGACCCCTACCGGTCCCAGGATCTCTCCGCCCAGGATCCGGTGAGCGAGGCGCTGTACGACCGCGCCGCGCATCCGCCGCCGCCGCCCGGCTACTACCAGCAGCCGCAGCCCCTCTACCAGCAGCCGCCCGCCGCTCAGTACCCACCCGACCCCCGGATCTGGGCACAGACCCCGCCCCCCGAACCGGACGGCCCGTCGCGCCTCCTGCCGTACGGGGACGACGCCGCGACCACCCAGTTCGTGGGCGTGGACGATCTCGTCACCCAGGCGTCGACGAATCGCGAGGAGCCGGACGCGTTCGCCCATCTCTTCCGGGATCAGGAGGGTCCGGCCGGATCCCCGGCCCCGGACCGGCCCGAGCCGGCCCCCGCTCCCGCCCCCCAGGCGCCGAAGTCCGGCGGTGGCCGGGCGTCCGGTCTGCTGAAGTCCAGCGCCGTCATGGCCGCCGGCACCCTCGTCTCACGGCTCACCGGTTTCATCCGAAGCCTGGTGATCACCGCCGCGCTCGGTGCCGCTCTCCTCGGCGACAGCTTCACCATCGCGTACACGCTGCCGACGATGATCTACATCCTCACCGTGGGCGGCGGCCTCAACTCGGTCTTCGTCCCCCAGCTCGTCCGCTCGATGAAGGACGACGAGGACGGCGGCGAGGCCTACGCCAACCGGCTGCTGACCCTCGTGATGGTCGCGCTCGGGCTGATCGTCGCCGTAGCGGTCTTCGCGGCACCCTTCCTCATCCGGCTGATGTCGTCGACGATCGCCGGCGACCCTGCGGCCAACAACGTGGCCACCACCTTCGCCCGGTACTGCCTGCCCACCATCTTCTTCATGGGTGTGCACGTCGTCATGGGGCAGATCCTCAACGCCCGTGGGAAGTTCGGCGCGATGATGTGGACCCCGGTCCTCAACAACATCGTCATGATCGTCACGTTCGGCCTGTTCATCTGGGTGTACGGCACTTCGCACGAGTCCCAGATGGGCGTCACGACGATTCCGCCGGAGGGCATCCGGCTGCTGGGCATCGGCACCCTGCTCGGCCTGGTCGTCCAGGCCCTCGCCATGATCCCGTATCTGCGCGAGGCCGGATTCCGCTTCCGTCCGCGCTTCGACTGGAAGGGCCACGGGCTCGGCAAGACGGTCAAGCTGGCCAAGTGGACGGTGCTGTTCGTCCTCGCCAACCAGGCCGGTGTGCTGGTCGTCACCCAGCTCGCGACCTCCGCCGGCAAGGCGTCCGGCCAGAACGGGGCGGGCTTCCTCGCCTACTCCAACGCACAGCTGATCTGGGGCATGCCGCAGGCGATCATCACCGTCTCGGTCATGGCCGCCCTGCTGCCCCGCATTTCCCGTGCCGCCCACGACAACGACCCGGGCGCGGTCCGCGACGACATCTCGCAGGGCCTGCGCAACTCGGCGGTGGCCATCGTGCCGGTCGCCTTCACGTTCCTCGCCCTGGGCGTGCCGATGTGCACCCTGCTCTACGCCTCCAGCGGGCCCGAGGCCGCCCGCTCCATGGGCTTCATCCTGATGGCCTTCGGCCTCGGCCTGATCCCCTACTCCGTCCAGTACGTGGTGCTGCGAGGGTTCTACGCGTACGAGGACACCCGCACGCCCTTCTACAACACGGTCATCGTCGCCCTGGTCAACGCGGCCGCCTCCGCCATCTGCTACGTCGTGCTGCCCGCCCAGTGGGCTGTGGTCGGCATGGCTGCCTCGTACGGGCTCGCCTACGCCGTCGGCGTCGGTATCGCCTGGCGGAGGCTGCGCAACCGGCTGGGCGGCGATCTGGACGGCGCCCACGTGCTGCGCACCTATGCCCGGCTGTGCCTCGCCGCGATCCCGGCAGCGGTGGTCGGCGGCGGTGTGGGATTCGCCCTTCTCCAGGGGCTGGGCGACGGCGCCGGAGGCTCGCTCATCGCGCTGGTCTGCGGTGGGGTCGTACTGCTGGGAGTCTTCTTCGTCGCGGCGAAGCGCATGCGGATCGAGGAGATCAACGGCATGGTCGGCATGGTCCGAGGACGGCTCGGCCGCTGAGGATCACCCGCCCGCACAACCATCGCCGGTCTCCGCGTGTCGTGCATAGCGCCGGAGTGTGGGCACAATTGGCGTGACTGTGCGGGGCTGGCTGGCATCGCCCAACGGATGGGGAGGCAGGAACGACGGTGGCGGAACGTAGCACGGCTGCCGTCGACGTGGCCGACAACAGTGGCGACGAGCCGCTGGCCGCGAAGGCGGACGAGGCCACGAGCGACGGTACGGCAGAAGCTCAGGATTCAACGGGTACAGACCCTCAGGACACGGAGAACGAGCCGAGCGGCTCCGAAACCGCTGTGCCGACCCCTGATCTGCACAGCGGTCACAAGCTTGCCGGGCGCTACCGGCTCGAGGAGTGCGTCACCCGTCTGGACGGGTTCAGCAGTTGGCGTGCCGTCGACGAGAAACTGCGCCGTGCGGTGGGTGTACATCTCCTGCCCGCAGACCATCCGCGGGCCCGATCCGTGCTGGCCGCGGCCCGCTCCTCCGCACTGCTCGGCGACCCCCGCTTCGTGCAGGTCCTCGACGCCGTGGAGGAGAACGATCTCGTCTACGTCGTCCACGAGTGGCTTCCCGACGCCACCGAGCTCACCGCTCTCCTGGGCGCGGGGCCGATGGACGCTCACGACGCGTACCAGCTCGTCAGTCAGATCTCCCAGGCCATGGCGGCCGCACATCGTGAGGGACTGGCCCATCTGAGGCTCACGCCCGGAGCGGTGCTGCGCAGTTCCTCGGGGCAGTACCGCATCCGCGGCCTCGCGGTGAACGCCGCGCTGCGGGGGATCACCTCCGCAGGACCGCAGCGCGCCGACACCGAGGCGATCGGTGCCCTTCTGTACGCCGCGCTCACCCAGCGCTGGCCCTACGAGAGCGATGCCTACGGCCTCACAGGGCTCCCCAAGGGCGTGGGCCTGATCGCACCCGACCAGGTGCGGGCAGGCGTCCACCGCGGTCTCTCCGAGATCGCCATGCGGGCCCTCGCCAACGACGGAGCCACAGCCTCCCGCCAGGAACAGCCGTGCACCACCCCGGACGAGCTCGCCAAGGCCGTTGCGGCGATGCCGCGCATCCGCCCGCCCGAGCCCACATTCACCGCACCGCCCGAGTACCAGCGGACCACGTACCAGCAGGGCACCTACGGGCGCCCGGCCGGGCCCGGGGCCGGTGTGCCCCAACCCGTGCCCGCGGTGCCTCCCGCGCCTCTCCAGAGCCGCACGGGGAAGGCCCTGAAGTGGGCCGTGTCCGCGCTGCTCATCGCCGCGCTGGGCCTTGGCAGCTGGCAGCTCGCGGAGACGCTTCTCGACCGCGACAACAGCTCGGGGGACCCGGGGACCACGCAGACCGACCCGGAGAACGGCGACAAGCCGAAGTCCCGGCCTGCCGCGCCGCTGCGGATCACCAATGCTGCGGAGTTCATGCCCAGCGGCTCGGGCATAAGCCAGGACGAGGCACCGAACGCCGTCGACGGCAAGCCGGGCACCTCATGGATCACTCCGCGCTACCTGGGGTTCCCGAATTTCGGCAACTATCCGAACCGCAAGGACGGCAGCGGGATAGTCGTAGACCTCGGCAGCGTGAAAGACGTGTCCGGCATCGACGTGACCATGTACCGCAGTGGACAGAAGGCTGAGGTTCTGGCAGCCGCCGAGAACGCCTCCGCACCGTCGTCCCTCTCGGACTTCCCTCAGCGCCTCACCCAGCTGGGAACGACGGGAAGCAGTCTCAAGGAGACGCTCGCCGAGCCGGTGCGAACCCGCTACCTCCTGATCCACATCACGGAACTTCCCCAGGACGACACCGGCAGCGGATATCGCGGAGGTATTTCGGAGATCTCCGTTCTCGGCTGACCGGCCCTCCCCCTCCCCACCTGAACCGTGATAGACAGACGGACCTTGATTCAGAGAGGGAGGGAGGGGGAGGTGGCCGCCGAGCCGTCCGGAGAACTCAGCGACTCAGACCTCCTCGCTCGCCATGTAGCCGGTGAACCGGACGCCTTCGGTGAGCTCGTACGCCGGCATCGCGACCGGCTGTGGGCCGTGGCGCTGCGGACCCTGGGCGACCGTGAGGAAGCGGCCGATGCCGTACAGGACGCGCTGATCTCCGCCTTCCGCGCCGCCCACACCTTCCGCGGCCAGTCCGCCGTCACGACCTGGCTGCACCGCATCACGGTTAACGCCTGCCTCGACCGAATCCGCAAAGCCTCCTCCCGGAAGACCGCACCGGTCGACGACCCCGAGCGGTTCGACCAGCTCCTGGAGCCGCACGAGTCCGCCGAGGCACCAGCCGAACGTCAGGACCTCCACCGCGAGCTGCTCGCGGCCCTGGCCACCCTCCCCGCCGAACAACGCGCCGCTCTCGTCCTCGTCGACATGCAGGGGTACCCGGTGGCGGAGGCGGCCCGCATCCTCGATGTCCCGGTCGGCACCGTGAAGAGCCGCTGTGCGCGGGGACGCACCAGGCTGGCCCCTCAGCTCACCCATCTCCGCAGCGAGAGCGGCGGCAGTAAGGCGCCGAAGACGGAAGGGAACCGGACGCCGAGAGCATCCGTCCCACCGGCGGCGGGACCAAGAGATGCAGAGACGAGCGATCCAGCGGCAGCGAAGGGCGGAGGTGGACGCGCATGACACCAACGACCGATACAACCCAGCACCCGGACGTCTCGGAGATCTCCGACCTCACCGAGGGCCTGCTCACCCCCTCCCGCACGGCTGACGTCCAGCGCCACGTAGCCGGCTGCGAGCTCTGCGCCGACGTCCACACCTCGCTGGAGGAGATCCGCAGTCTGCTCGGCGCTCTGCCCGTCCCGGAGCCCATGCCTTCCGACATTGCGGATCGCATCGACGCCGCACTCATGGAGGAAGCCCGCTCCGCCCGCGAGGCGCCGGAGGCGACCGATGTTTCACGTGAAACGGCATCCGCTGCACCTTCCCCGGAACTCTCGGACCGCCCCGCCGGACACTCACGTGCGGCAACTGGTCCCGGTCGGCGCCCTGCGCGACGGCGACGGCGCACTGCGGTGCTCGGCGCCACTCTCGGAGCCGCCCTGGTCGGCGTGAGTATCTTCCTGCTGCAGAACCTCCAGCTGTCCGGGAGCAGCGACGACAGCGGTGCTATGGACCGGAGCGCCGCTCTTTCGAAGACCGGCTCGGACACGTTCGCCCAGTCCACGCTGGAAGACCGGGTCCACAGCCTCCTGGGCTCTCGCACAGACGCTGCCAGCCCCCAGGACTCCAGCGGAGAGGTACAGAACCCGTCGTCCGACACCAAGTCCTCGTCGGAATCCGCGCCCTCCAAGTCCGCATCACCCCAGAACCCGCTCCGCGCTCCGACCGTGACGGTGCCTTCCTGTGTCGAGCAGGGCATCGGCCGGAGCACCGCCGCCCTCGCCATGGAGCGGGGCACCTACAAAGGTGCCGATGCCTTCCTCGTCGTGCTGCCGCACCCCACGGACACGAGCAGGGTCCAGGCCTACGTCGTCGACGCGGCATGTGTCGGTGCCGAGCCCGCGGTCAAGGGAAAGCTCCTGCTGACGCACGCCTACGCGCGCCCCTGAGAATCCCGCCGGATGCTGCCCCGGCACGTCGGGAATGCATCCCCCGTAGGATCCGTTGGGTGGGGTGAGAGTCGTTGAACCGACCCCAGTAGGCGTGGACAGTAGGCAGTCTGCAGAGACGAGGAAGAAACCCGTGAGTGACGTGCGTAATGTGATCATCATCGGCTCCGGCCCCGCGGGCTACACAGCCGCCCTGTACACCGCGCGCGCCTCGCTGAAGCCGCTGGTGTTCGAGGGCGCAGTCACCGCCGGTGGCGCGCTGATGAACACCACTGACGTGGAGAACTTCCCCGGTTTCCAGGACGGCATCATGGGCCCGGACCTCATGGACAACATGCGCGCCCAGGCCGAGCGTTTCGGCGCCGAGCTCATCCCGGACGACGTGATCTCCGTGGACCTCACCGGTGACATCAAGACGGTCACCGACACCGCCGGCACGGTTCACCGCGCCAAGGCCGTCATCGTCACCACGGGCTCGCAGCACCGCAAGCTCGGCCTGCCCAACGAGGACGCCCTTTCAGGACGTGGTGTTTCCTGGTGCGCGACCTGCGACGGCTTCTTCTTCAAGGACCAGGACATCGCCGTGGTCGGCGGCGGCGACACCGCGATGGAAGAGGCCACGTTCCTCTCCCGATTCGCCAAGTCGGTCACCATCGTCCACCGCCGTGACTCCCTGCGCGCCTCCAAGGCCATGCAGGACCGCGCGTTCGCCGACCCGAAGATCAAGTTCGCCTGGGACAGCGAGGTCGCCGGTGTGCAGGGCGAGCAGAAGCTCTCCGGTCTGACCCTGCGCAACACCAAGACCGGTGAGACGTCCGAGCTCCCCGTGACCGGCCTGTTCATCGCCGTCGGCCACGACCCGCGCACCGAGCTCTTCAAGGGCCAGCTCGACCTCGACGACGAGGGCTACCTCAAGGTCGCCGCTCCCTCGACGCGCACCAACCTCACCGGTGTCTTCGGTGCGGGCGACGTCGTCGACCACACCTACCGGCAGGCCATCACCGCTGCCGGCACCGGCTGCTCCGCCGCTCTCGACGCCGAGCGCTTCCTGGCCGCGCTCGCCGACGACGAGAAGGCCGCAGCAGCCACCGTCTGATCCACGCCTCACCCCACACCCCGCGAAGTTAAGGAGGCCGCCGTGGCCGGCGCCCTGAAGAACGTGACCGACGACTCTTTCGACGAGGTCGTCCTGAAGAGCGACAAGCCCGTGCTGGTGGACTTCTGGGCTGCCTGGTGCGGCCCGTGCCGTCAGATCGCCCCCTCCCTGGAGGCAATCGCGGCCGAGCACGGCGAGATCGAGATCGTCAAGCTCAACATTGACGAGAACCCGGCCACCGCTGCGAAGTACGGCGTCATGTCCATCCCGACGCTGAACGTCTACCAGGGTGGCGAGGTCGCCAAGACCATCGTCGGTGCCAAGCCGAAGGCCGCGATCCTCCGCGACCTCGAAGGCTTCATCACCGAATAAGGCAGGACAGCAGTCCCGCTGTTTCACGTGAAACATGAAGCGTGAAACGTGAGCAGTGAAGAACGAAACGGGTCCACCCCTCAGGGGATGGACCCGTTTTGCGTTCCTGGCCATGCACCGCTCACAGCGGCCGCAGCGCCGGTTCCTTCTGCACGACGCCCAGCAGTCGGTCCAGCGCCATCTCAACGTCTTCCTTCCACGAAAGCGTCGTGCGCAGCTCCAGCCTGAGCCGCGGGTGCACCGGATGGGGCCGAACGGTCTTGAATCCCACCGCGAGCAAGTGATCCGCCGGCAACAGACAGGCGGGTTCCTTCCACCGGGCGTCCCCGAAGGCCTCGATTGCTTTGAAGCCTCGGCGGAGCAGGTCCTTGGCGACTGTCTGCACCATGACTCGGCCCAGCCCCTGGCCTTGGTACCCGGGGAGGATCAGGGCGGTCATCAACTGAACCGCGTCAGGGGAGACAGGACTCGTCGGAAAGGCCGTCGCTCGCGGCACGTAGGCGGGCGGCGCGTAGAGAACGAAGCCGACGGGCACATCGTCCACATAGACCACGCGGCCGCAGGACCCCCACTCCAGCAGAACGGCGGAGACCCAGGCTTCCTTCTCCTCTTCGGCCCTCCCGCCCTTGACCGCAGCGGCACCACGCACCGGATCGAGCTCCCAGAACACACAGGACCGGCATCGCTGGGGGAGATCAGACAGGTTGTCCAGCGTGAGTGGTACGAGCCGACGCCCCATGAAGGTCGTTCCTCACTTCCCGCACCCGCCGCATCGCGCGACGGCCGGTGCACTCCGTTCACGGAGGCGGATCAAATGGATGTGCGCTACCAGAACGCATCGTATCCACCAAGGGATCAAGCCGACACCGTGAAAAAGCAAAGGGCGGACCCTCTTCCGCAGACAGCAAAAGGCGGGCTGTCCTCCGTCACCCACCGGAGGACAGCCCGCCACTCACCACTCAGAAAGTCAGCTCTCGTCGCCCTCAGCCGTCTCCCCAGAAGGGGCCTCCTCCTCCGAAGGAGCACGGTCCAGAACGCGGCCCTCGCCCGGCGCGAGACTGCCGAGGATGCGGTCCAGATCCTCCATCGAGGCGAACTCGACGACGATCTTTCCCTTCTTCTGACCGAGGTCGACCTTCACCCTGGTCTCGAACCGGTCGGACAGCCGGGACGCCAGGTCGGTCAGCGCCGGCGACAGCCGGCCACCGGCCCGCGGCCCCTTGGGCTTTACGGAACTCGTGGGCCTGGAGCTCATGAGCGTCACGATCTCCTCGACCGCACGCACCGAAAGCCCCTCGGCCACAATGCGATGGGCCAGCTTGTCCTGCTCCTCGGAGTCGTTCACCGAGAGCAGCGCCCGTGCATGTCCCGCCGACAGCACCCCGGCCGCGACCCGGCGCTGAACCCTCGGCGACAGCCGCAGCAGGCGCAAGGTGTTGGACACCTGCGGCCGCGAACGCCCGATCCGGTCGGCCAGCTGGTCATGAGTGCACTTGAAGTCCTTGAGCAGCTGGTCGTACGCGGCCGCTTCCTCCAAGGGGTTCAGCTGAGCCCGGTGAAGGTTCTCCAGGAGTGCGTCCAGGAGCAGCTTCTCGTCGTCCGTCGCCCTGACGATCGCCGGGATCTGCGTCAGACCGGCCTTACGGCAGGCCCTCCAGCGCCGCTCACCCATGATGAGCTCATAGCGCCCGGGTCCCGTCTTCCTCGCAACGACGGGCTGGAGAAGGCCCACCTCCTTGATGGAGGTGACCAGCTCGGCAAGTGCGTCCTCGTCGAACTCCTCACGCGGCTGACGAGGGTTCGGCGTGATCGAGTCGATGGGCAGCTCGGCAAAGTACGCCCCGGCCACCTCTGCAGGCCCACCGGCCCCATCGGACACCGAAACAGGTGCACTCGGCTCCGGCACCACAGCGCCACCCGAGGTCACCTTCGCAACGGCCACGCCCCGCTCGGACGTCAACACCGGCCTCGTGCCGGGTGAGGACGTCCCCATCCCGGCGGGCGGCATCTGCTTCTCCTGCGGAGCGGCAGGGATCAGGGCACCGAGCCCTCGCCCCAAACCTCTACGACGCTCGCTCACTGGATCCCCTCCGAAGAATTCTGCTGGCTGTTCCGACTGCCCGTGTGGGCATGCTGGGCCTCGTACTGCACTCCGGCCCCGCGCAGCGCGATCTCACGAGCTGCTTCGAGGTAGGACAGGGACCCGCTCGAACCCGGGTCATAGGTCAGCACGGTCTGCCCGTAGCTCGGCGCCTCGGAGATCCGCACCGAACGAGGAATGCTGGTCCGCAGCACCTCCTTGCCGAAGTGGCTGCGCACCTCCTCCGCGACCTGTGAAGCGAGCCTGGTCCGGCCGTCGTACATGGTGAGCAGGATCGTCGACACATGGAGATCGGGGTTGAGATGCCCCCGCACCAGGTCGACGTTGCGCAGCAACTGCCCCAACCCTTCCAGCGCGTAGTACTCGCACTGAATGGGGATCAGCACCTCCGCACCGGCCACCAGGGCGTTGACCGTCAGCAGGCCGAGCGAGGGCGGGCAGTCGATCAGGATGTAATCGAGCGGCTGCTCGTACGCCTGAATCGCCCGCTGTAGTCGACTCTCCCGCGCCACCAGCGACACCAGCTCGATCTCCGCACCGGCGAGATCGATGGTCGCCGGGGCGCAGAAGAGACCTTCGACGTCCGGCACGGGCTGAACCACGTCGGAGAGCGGTTTGCTCTCCACCAGGACGTCATAGATTGAGGGAACCTCGGCATGGTGGTCGATACCCAGAGCCGTAGAGGCGTTCCCCTGCGGATCGAGGTCGACCACCAGAACACGTGCACCGTGAAGTGCAAGCGACGCGGCAAGGTTGACCGTCGAGGTGGTCTTACCCACCCCGCCCTTCTGGTTGGCCACCACCATGACCCGCGTCTGGTCAGGCCGCGGCAGACCCTCGCCGGCACGGCCGAGGGCCTCCACCGCCAGCTGGGCCGCACGGCCGATAGGTGTGTCATCCATCGGCGGCGGTGTTTCACGTGAAACACCGTCCCCCGCCGATTCGGTTCGGGGACCGGGGACCGGATCGGTCATCGGTCCCGCGATGTTGGCGTCGGACCGCAAGGATTCACTCTCCTCGACTTCAGGCTCGCAATGAGCAGAGCCTGCCATGGTTTCGGGGTCGTGAACCAGCGAGGCCCGCTCTTCTGTGGATGAATCCACTTCTGTGGACAACTCCGTAGCCCTAACGGGCCTGCGATGGCGAGGGGTGGCAGCCGCACGACCGCGGCCGATGATTCCATGCAGCAGAGAGCGACGTTTCACGTGAAACACGATGCCCCTGCAGCGTAGCTACAGGGGCACGACACTCCGCGCGGGGTACGTACAGCTCCTTGACTGAAACAAGACCGAGATCGGGATCAAACGGTAGGTAACAGTCAGATGCGTAGCGTAATCGCGCTACTCAGCGACGACGACGTGTCCGACTGACCCTCGCGGCCTTGGCTCGCTTTGCGGCGAACCTCACACCGCCGGGGCTCTCACCCACCACCACGCGCACCACGGTGGACATCGGATCGACGACACCTTCGCCCACGTGGAGCACCTCGGTCTCCACGACCCCGAGCTTGCTGAGGGCCGCTCGCGCGCCGTTGATCTCCTCCTCGGCGGTATCGCCCTTGAGGGCCAGCATCTCCCCGTACGGGCGAAGCAGGGGCACTCCCCAGCCCGCCAGGCGATCCAGAGGAGCCACCGCTCGAGCCGTCACCACATGCACCGGCTGGAGCGTGCCCAGGACCTCCTCGGCCCGGCCGCGGACGACCGTCACATGATCCAGTCCCAGGAGCTCGACAACCTCCTGGAGGAAGTTCGTCCGCCGCAGCAGCGGCTCAAGCAGGGTGATCTTGAGATCCGGGCGTACCAGCGCCAGCGGAATCCCCGGAAGGCCGGCACCCGAACCCACATCGCAGACCGTGACGCCCTCGGGAACGACCTCGGAGAGCACCGCGCAGTTCAGCAGATGCCTCTCCCACAGACGCGGGACCTCGCGCGGACCGATCAGCCCTCGCTTGACCCCCGCATCGGCCAGCAGTTCCGCGTACCGGACGGCCTCGGGAAAGCACTCACCGAACACCTCCCGGGCCTCGTCGGGCGCCTGGGGAAGCGCTACTTCCTCCGTCACGGGAACCGTCCTTCCATACCGCATCGCCGCACCATGGGTGGCTGACTATCAGGCTGACAAAGATCGGCCCCGTCTGCGAACAGACGGGGCCGACAAGAGAGGATCCGGTCAGGCCGGAAGGACGACGACGAAGCGCTGCGGCTCCTCGCCCTCCGACTCGCTGCGCAGACCTGCGGCCGCAACCGCGTCGTGCACGACCTTGCGTTCGAACGGCGTCATCGGGTCCAGCTTCACCGGCTCACCGGTGTTCTTGACCTCGTCCGCGGCCTTGGCACCCAGCTCGGCAAGCTCCGTGCGCTTCTTGGCCCGGAAACCGCCGATGTCCAGCATCAGACGGCTCCGGTCACCGGTTTCCCGGTGCACGGCCAGCCGTGTGAGCTCCTGAAGTGCCTCCAGCACCTCACCGTCGCGACCCACGAGCTTCTGCAGTTCACGTGCCGAATCGCTGATGATCGAGACCGCGGCCCGGTCCGCCTCGACGTCCATGTCGATGTCGCCGTCCAGGTCGGCGATGTCGAGCAGGCCCTCAAGGTAGTCCGCTGCGATCTCCCCTTCCTGCTCGAGACGGGTCAAGGTGTCGCTGCCCTCAGCGGCCGTGGAGGTGGTGCCTTCCGTCACGGATGGACTCCTTCTTACTTCTTGGACGGGTGCTTGGGCCGCTGCGGGCCCTTGCGCTGTCCGGACTTGGCTTGGCGTGAGGAGCCGGACGCGGGCTTGCCCGCCGGCTTGGACTTGTCGTCCTGCGGTGCACTCTTCTGCAGGGAGGTCTTGGACTCGGAGTCGGACTCGGACTCGCTGGAATCAGCGTCCTTGGCCCCGGCCGGGTGGCTTGCGGCGGTCTGGCGCTTCGCCTTCGTCTGACGCTTGGGCTGCTGGCGCCGCTGTGCGGTTCCGCCCTCGGCCTCGGCCACGGCGGTCTCACTCTTGGCCACCGAGCCGTCCTCCTGCGGGGCCAGGCCGAGCTTGGCCAGCCCCGTGACGAACTTCCGCTCGATGTCATTGCGGTCCGGACCCTTGACCGCGATCCGCTTGACCGTGTTGCGCCTGGTCCGTCCCCGCACCTCACCGTGCGCGGTGACGCTCTTCAGGAGACGGCCGAGGTACTGCTCCTGCGCCTTGCTGCCCGGGGTCGGGTTCTGGTTGATCACGTACATCTGCTGACCCATGGTCCAGACGTTGGTGGTCAGCCAGTAGACGAGGACACCGACGGGGAAGTTGATACCCATGACGGCGAAGATCAGCGGGAAGATGTACATGAGCATCTTCTGCTGCTGCATGTACGGCGTCTTGACCGTCAGGTCGACGTTCTTCGTCATCAGCTGGCGCTGGGTGAAGAACTGCGAGGCCGACATCATCACGATCATGACCGCGGTGACGACCCGGACGTCCACGAGCGAGGCGCCCAGCGCCTCGACCTTGTCCGCGCTGTCCATGAACTTCGCGGCGAGCGGAGCACCGAAGATGTGTGCCTGACGCGCGCTGTCCAGCAGCGACTGGTCGATGACACCGATCTTCTTGTTCGACGCGATGGCCGAGAGCACGTGGTACAGAGCGAAGAAGAACGGCGACTGCGCGATGATCGGAAGGCACGAGGAGAGCGGGTTGGTACCCGTCTCCTTGTACAGCTTCATCATCTCTTCGGACTGACGCTGCTTGTCGCTCTTGTAGCGCTCCTGGATCGCCTTCATCTTCGGCTGGAGCACCTGCATGTTCCGCGTCGACTTGATCTGCTTGACGAACAGCGGGATCAGACAGATACGGATCAGCACCACGAGGGACACGATGGAAAGACCCCAGGCCCATCCCGTGTCAGGGCCGAAGATCGCCCCGTACAACTTGTGGAACTGGACGATGACCCAGGAAACGGGCCACGTGATGAAGCTGAACAGACTGGCAATCGTGTCCACTAATCAGGCTCCTTGAGCATTGGGCGAAGTCTCTGCGGCCGAGCTCGGGAGATCGGTGGCCGACCTCCCGGGAGGCACATCAGCGGCGGAGTCCCCGCCCTTGCCACCGCGTACGGCACTACGCAGCAGCTCGTGCCAACGCGGACGTTTGCGTGGTGGAACGTGATCCACGCCGCCGGGTGACCACGGATTGCATCGCAGGATGCGCCAGGCCGTCAGCGCTGTTCCCTTGATCGCTCCGTGCCGGTCGATCGCCGTATATCCATAGTGGGAACACGACGGGTAGTAACGGCAGACAGGCCCGAGAAGTGGGCTGATCGTCCACTGGTACAGCTTGATGAGAGCCAGCAGCGGGTACTTCATCGCGCGCCCCCTCCCAGCAGCCGCTGAAGCGCGGCGTCCAGGTCTCGGGCCAGCTGTTCATGGTCGGCGTCACCCGAACCGGGCAACGCGCGTACGACAACCAGGCTACCGGGGGGCAGCAGGGCAAGCCGTTCTCGGACCAGATGGCGAAGCCTTCGCTTCACCGCTGTGCGGACGACCGCGCCACCCACTGCTTTGCTGACAACGAAACCCGCACGCGGCGGGGGAGCAGTCTCCCCAGTCACGTGCGGGTCCGTTGCACCGCTGCGTAGATGAACGACGAGTAGAGGGCGGCCGGCCCTGCGTCCTCGTCGTACCGCGGTCGCGAAGTCCTCGCGCCGCCTCAGCCGATTCTCGGTAGGCAGCACGTCATGACGACCTGTACGCGATCAGGCGGACAGGCTGGCGCGGCCCTTGCCACGGCGGGACGCGAGAATCGCGCGGCCGGCACGGGTCCGCATACGCAGACGGAAGCCGTGGGTCTTCGCGCGACGACGGTTGTTCGGCTGGAAGGTGCGCTTGCTCACTCGGGGGCTCCAGTAATGATCGTGTGTTGGCGGGACATCGCCTGGCTGTCACCGTGCGCCCACGAGAGACTCGCGTAAACGCCCTAGTTGCACCGCTTCACAATCACAGATCGTGATCTTTGCCCATCGGAGGCAGGCGGCAGCAGCCATCGACAACTCGACCTGGTCACGGTACGCGCGGCTACGCCATCCGGTCAAACCGACCCTGTCGGACCCCCCATTGTGCACAGCCTGTGGACAACGACTTGAACCGCACGGGTCGGCCCGCCTACCGTGGCTGAACCCCGGTTCTTTTTCTTCCCGCCTGCCGGTCCTCACCCATCCCGACCCATACGTCCCGAGAAACACACATTCGTGGGACCAGCGAGAGAGCGTGCCTTGTGGCTGACGTACCTGCCGATCTTGCCGCAGTGTGGCCACGAGTGCTGGAGCAACTCCTCGGGGAGGGCCAGCAGGGCATCGAGCCGAAGGACAAGCAGTGGATCGAGCGCTGTCAGCCGCTCGCCCTGGTTGCCGACACCGCGCTGCTCGCCGTCCCCAATGAATGGGGCAAGCGCGTCCTGGAGGGCCGGCTCGCCCCTCTCATCAGCGAGACGCTGAGCCGCGAGTGCGGTCGGCCGATCCGGATCGCGATCACGGTCGACGACTCCGCGGGCGAACCGCCGAACCCGCCGGCCCCCCCGATGCACCAGTCCCAGCAGCCGCAGCAGCACCGCTATCAGGGACCTCAGCACGACGAGCGTCAGCACAACGACGGGTACGACGGTTACGGTCACCGGCCCTCGGACGACGGGATGCCGACGGCCCGTCCCGCGTACCCCGACTACCAGCAGCAGCGCCCCGAGCCCGGTGCCTGGCCGCGTACCCAGGAGGACCTCTCCTGGCAGCAGCCCCGGCTCGGCGGGTTCCAGGACCGCGACCCGTCCGCCGAACAGTGGCGCGAGCCGTACGGCGGCCGCCCCCAGCAGCAGCCCCAGCACGACTACCGCCAGCAGCCTCCCGAGCGCCAGGGGTACGAGTCCCAGCGCCCCGAGCGCCACGACATGCAGGAGCCCCAGCACCGGCAGGGCGCCGGTACCGGACGGCCCGGCGGCGGCACCGGCCCGATGGGCGCACAGCCCGCACCGGCGCCCGGCCCCGGCGAACCCCACGCCCGACTGAATCCGAAGTACCTCTTCGACACCTTCGTGATCGGGGCCTCCAACCGGTTCGCGCACGCCGCGGCCGTCGCCGTCGCCGAGGCGCCCGCGAAGGCGTACAACCCTCTCTTCATCTACGGAGAGTCGGGACTGGGCAAGACTCACCTGCTGCATGCCATCGGGCACTACGCCCGCAGCCTCTATCCGGGCACCCGGGTGCGGTACGTGAGCTCGGAGGAGTTCACCAACGAGTTCATCAACTCGATCCGCGACGGCAAGGGCGACACCTTCCGCAAGCGGTACCGCGATGTCGACATCCTGCTGGTCGACGACATCCAGTTCCTGGCGAGCAAGGAGTCGACGCAGGAGGAGTTCTTCCACACCTTCAATACGCTCCACAACGCCAACAAGCAGATCGTGCTGTCCTCGGACCGACCGCCCAAGCAGCTGGTGACCCTGGAGGACCGGCTGCGGAATCGTTTCGAGTGGGGCCTGACCACCGATGTGCAGCCTCCGGAGCTGGAGACACGCATCGCGATCCTGCGCAAGAAGGCAGTGCAGGAGCAGCTCAACGCCCCGCCGGAGGTCCTGGAGTTCATCGCCTCCCGTATCTCCCGCAACATCCGTGAGCTGGAGGGCGCTCTCATCCGCGTGACGGCCTTCGCCAGCCTCAACCGTCAGCCGGTGGACCTCGGGCTGACCGAGATCGTGCTGAAGGACCTGATCCCGGGCGGCGAGGACTCGGCTCCGGAGATCACGGCGACGGCCATCATGGCGGCGACCGCCGACTACTTCGGACTGACCGTGGAGGATCTCTGCGGATCGAGCCGCAGCCGTGTGCTGGTGACGGCACGCCAGATCGCCATGTATCTGTGCCGTGAACTGACGGACCTGTCGCTGCCCAAGATCGGTGCGCAGTTCGGTGGCCGGGACCATACGACGGTGATGCACGCCGACCGCAAGATCCGCGCGCTGATGGCGGAGCGGCGCTCCATCTACAACCAGGTCACCGAGCTCACCAACCGCATCAAGAACGGCTGACGAGCCCTCCCGCACCGACGCCGGCACACGCAAGGGCCCCATCGATAAGGGCGCTCCGCGGACTCCCGAAGAGTCCACGGAGCGCCCTTCCGCGTTCCGGGAAGCGTTCCACAAGTCGTTCCGGACCGCGGCTCCGGAAGGCGGCTCCGGGCGGCGGCCCAAGAGATGACTCAGGAGGCGGCTCAGGCGGCGGCTCAGGCGGCGGCTCGGAGGTCATCCGTGCGTCGCCGCGAGCTGCCGTACGTCGCGGAGAGCCACTGAGAACTCCCGAGAACTCCCGAGAACTGCCGAGAACTGCCGTGAAGAGCATGCAGCACGCTCCACGAGCGGCCCGATCGACGGTCCCTGACCGCCCCTCAGGGGGTCGGGCAGGCCACTCGCACCGCCCACGCTGTTCGAATACCTGCCGCGGAGAGGCTGTTCTCCACAGATCTGGGGAGAATCTTCCCTCCACAGCCTGGGGATCCAAAAGTTGTCCATACTGCATCCACAGGCAGGGCAGCCGATACTCCATCAGGCCAGCTCAGGAGCCTGGGGATTTGTGGTCAACAATGATCCACAGCCTGTGGACAAGTTTTTCGTCCACAGGGTCTCACCGAGGTTGTCCACCGTCGGCCCACAGGCCGTCGGCCGTTTTCCCCAGGAAGGGCAGGCTTCTCCACACCGCTGTCCACTGTTCGGCAACGCAACACCCGCTTTCACCGCACCGAGTGAAAGGCGTCACACCAAGAGGGTCGGTTGGGCTGTGGGAAACGTGGGTAAAGCTGGGGACAGCCCTGGGGAGAAACCCCCCTGCCCTGTGTATCGGGTGTGCACAACTTTCGGGTGTCCACAGAAACACCAGGTTGTCCACCGGTGCCACCCACAGGGTCGGTGGACAAAAAAGTGGGTCTGACCTGCGAAAACGACGTTATCCACCGTTTCCACAGGCCCTACTACTACTGCCACCTATAGTTAGCCCGGAATCCGCTTCGAAGTGGGGCCTGTGCACAACTCGGCGCCGGAGCTCTCCGAACCTCTTGTCGCGACTTGACCCCGAGCAGCACCGAGTGTCGGTGCCGTACGTCAGACTGGTCCCCGGCGTCCTCCCCCCGGCATCGGTGGAGCGACCCGACCAGACGACGAAGGCCAGCAGGGCGAGCGAGCAACAGCAGGAGGCGGTTCCGGTGAAGATCCGGGTGGAGCGCGATGTACTCGCGGAGGCTGTGGCCTGGGTGGCCCGTAGCCTCCCGGCCCGTCCGCCGGCGCCCGTTCTTGCGGGCCTTCTGCTGAAGGCTGAGGACGGAGCCCTCAGCTTCTCGAGCTTCGACTACGAGGTTTCGGCCCGGGTCTCGGTGGACGCCGAGATCGAGGAGGACGGCACGGTGCTCGTCTCCGGCCGTCTGCTCGCCGACATCTGCCGTGCTCTGCCCAACCGGCCGGTGGAGATTTCCACAGACGGTGTACGGGCGACCGTGGCCTGCGGCTCCTCCCGGTTCACACTCCACACCCTTCCTGTGGAGGAGTACCCCGCACTGCCGCAGATGCCGACCGCGACCGGCACCGTGCCCGGTGAGGTCTTCGCCTCGGCGGCCGCCCAGGTCGCGATCGCGGCGGGCCGCGACGACACGCTGCCCGTGCTCACAGGTGTGCGTATCGAGATCGAGGGCGACACCGTCACCCTCGCCTCCACCGACCGCTACCGCTTCGCGGTCCGCGAGTTCCTCTGGAAGCCGGAGAACGCCGACGCCTCCGCCGTCGCGCTGGTGCCCGCCAAGACGCTGCTGGACACCGCCAAGGCGCTCACCAGTGGTGACACGGTGACGCTGGCGCTGTCGGGCTCCGGTGCCGGTGAAGGCCTCATCGGCTTCGAGGGCGCGGGCCGGCGTACGACCACCCGACTGCTCGAAGGCGATCTGCCGAAGTACCGCACGCTCTTTCCCACCGAGTTCAACTCGGTCGCGGTCATCGAGACGGCCCCCTTCGTCGAGGCCGTCAAGCGCGTGGCCCTGGTGGCCGAGCGGAACACCCCGGTGCGGCTCAGTTTCGAGCAGGGCGTCCTGATCCTGGAAGCGGGTTCCAGCGACGACGCACAGGCTGTGGAGCGCGTCGACTCGGTGCTGGAGGGCGACGACATCTCGATCGCCTTCAACCCGACCTTCCTGCTCGACGGCCTGAGCGCCATCGACTCCCCGGTCGCCCAGCTCTCCTTCACGACGTCCACCAAGCCCGCGCTGCTCAGCGGCCGGCCGGCCGTGGACGCCGAGGCGGACGATGCGTACAAGTACCTGATCATGCCGGTCCGCCTCTCCGGCTGATCCGGTCACCGGTCCTGCCGACGCCCAAGGAATCGCGGCAGGACCCGACGGGCACGTTCAGCGCCGAGCATGCCCGGCGTCCTGTCCCCTGCCGGGCGTAGGCTCGGTCCTGGGTACCAATCGGCACAACGCTTAAGGAATCTCTGATGGAGCTCGGTCTCGTCGGCCTCGGCAAGATGGGCGGCAACATGCGCGAGCGCATCCGCCGCGCCGGCCACACCGTCATCGGTTACGACCGCAACCCGGACGTCGCCGATGTCCACAGCCTCGAAGAGCTTGTGGGCAAGCTCAAGGGCCCCCGCGTCGTGTGGGTGATGGTCCCGGCCGGTGCCGCGACCCAGTCCACGGTCGACGAGCTGGCCGAGCTGCTCTCGCCCGGCGACATCGTCGTGGACGGCGGGAACTCCCGCTGGACCGACGACGAGAAGCACGCGGTCGAGCTGGGCATCAAGGGCATCGGCTTCGTCGACTGCGGAGTCTCCGGCGGCGTCTGGGGCCTGGAGAACGGCTACGCCCTGATGTACGGCGGCGACGCCGAGCACGTGGCGAAGGTTCAGCCCGTCTTCGACGCCCTGAAGCCCGAGGGTGAGTTCGGTTCCGTCCACGCGGGCAAGGTCGGCGCCGGCCACTTCGCGAAGATGGTTCACAACGGCATCGAGTACGCCATGATGCAGGCCTACGCCGAGGGCTGGGAGCTCCTGGAGAAGGTCGACTCCGTCACCGATGTGCGCGAGGTCTTCCGCTCCTGGCAGGAGGGCACGGTCATCCGTTCCTGGCTGCTCGACCTGGCGGTCAACGCGCTGGACGACGACGAGCACCTGGACCAGCTCCGTGGCTTCGCCGCCGACTCCGGCGAGGGCCGCTGGACCGTGGAGGCGGCCATCGACAACGCCGTGCCGCTGCCCGCGATCACCGCGTCGCTCTTTGCGCGCTTCGCCTCGCGCCAGGACGACTCCCCGCAGATGAAGATGATCGCCGCGCTGCGCAACCAGTTCGGCGGCCACGCGGTCGAGAACAAGAAGTAGCAGTCGAGAACAACAAGCAGTAGCGGTCGGGAACAAGCAGTGACCGCAACGAGGAGCGGGCCGGACCGGACGGTCCGTCCCGCGCTACGAAGCACGGAGCAGGAAGCCGGGAAGGTCGGCGTACACCATGCATGTCACGCATCTGTCGCTGGCCGACTTCCGCTCGTACGCCCGGGTCGAGGTGCCTCTCGACCCGGGCGTCACCGCGTTCGTGGGGGCCAACGGCCAGGGCAAGACCAATCTCGTCGAGGCCATCGGCTATCTCGCGACGCTCGGCAGCCACCGCGTCTCCTCCGACGCCCCTCTCGTGCGCATGGGTGCCGACCGGGCTGTCATCAGGGCGGCTGTCACCCAGGGCGAGCGGTCCCAGCTGATCGAGCTGGAACTGAACCCGGGCAAGGCCAATCGCGCCCGGATCAATAGGTCCTCGCAGGTCAGACCCCGTGACGTACTGGGCATAGTGCGCACGGTGCTGTTCGCGCCGGAGGATCTCGCGCTGGTCAAGGGCGACCCCGGCGAGCGCCGGCGGTTCCTCGACGAGCTGGTCACCGCGCGTTCGCCGCGGATGGCCGGGGTGCGCTCCGACTACGAGCGGGTGCTGAAACAGCGCAACACGCTGCTGAAGTCCGCGGCGATGGCGCGCCGGCACGGCGGACGGTCCATGGACCTGTCGACGCTCGACGTGTGGGACCAGCATCTGGGCCGGGTGGGTGCCGAACTGCTGGCGCAGCGGCTGGACCTGATCGCGACGCTTCAGCCCCTGGCCGACAAGGCGTACGCGGACGTGGCGCCGGGCGGCGGTCCGGTGACGCTGGAGTACCGGAGCTCGGTGGGTGCAGAGGTGGAGCCCGCTCGCACGCGCGAGGAGCTGTACGCGCAGCTGATCGCGGCCCTTGCCGAGGTGCGCAAGCAGGAGATCGAGCGGGGCGTGACGCTGGTCGGCCCGCACCGCGACGACCTGGTCCTGGGCCTGCGCGGAATGCCCGCCAAGGGGTACGCGAGTCATGGGGAGTCCTGGTCGTACGCGCTGGCCCTGCGGCTGGCCTCGTACGATCTGCTGCGCTCCGAGGGCAATGAACCGGTGCTGGTCCTGGACGACGTCTTCGCCGAGCTGGACGCCCGGCGCCGCGAGCGGCTGGCCGAGCTGGTGGCCCCCGGTGAGCAGGTGCTGGTGACGGCCGCGGTGGACGACGACGTCCCCGGA
This sequence comes from Streptomyces sp. NBC_00464, assembly GCF_036013915.1. Classification (NCBI taxonomy): domain Bacteria; kingdom Bacillati; phylum Actinomycetota; class Actinomycetes; order Kitasatosporales; family Streptomycetaceae; genus Streptomyces; species Streptomyces sp. NBC_00464. The sequence goes on from NZ_CP107899.1 coordinate 3,728,277, forward strand.
GTGCTCGCGGGGACCCGGTACGCGGTGTCCGCCGGTGAGGTGGAGCGGCTGTGACCGGCGACGGGGACGGCAAGGACCCGGCCGGGGGCCCGGCGAAGCAGCCGGAGCCCTCGGGTGTGGACTTGGCGCGGGTGGCCCTGCGCGCGGCGAAGGAGCAGGCGAAGGCGCGCGGTGCGGCCGCGCAGCAGAAGAAGCAGGCCCGGCGGGGCGGCGGACTGCGTTCCGGTGCGCGGGCGGACGGCCGGGATCCGCTGCCGCTGGGGGCCGCGATCAACCGTCTGATCACCGAGCGCGGCTGGGAGACGCCGGCCGCGGTGGGCGGTGTGATGGGCCGCTGGCCGCAGATCGTGGGTGACGATCTTGCCAATCACTGTGTGCCGTTGCGTTATGACGAGGCCCCCGACGAGCGGGTGCTGACGGTGCAGTGCGACTCCACGGCGTGGGCGACGCAGCTGAGGCTGCTGGCGCCGCAGCTGGTGGCCCGGCTGAACGCGGATCTGGGGCACGGCACCGTCCGGCTGATCAAGGTTCTGGGGCCTGGAGGGCCCGCGCGCAGATACGGCCCGCTGCGCGCGCCCGGGAGCACCGGCCCGGGCGACACCTACGGATGACACCCATGGATGACCATGCCTGACCTGGTCTTTTCCTTCTGATCGACAGCGGTTTTCCTGCTGACCGACGGCGATTTCCCTGCTGGCCCACCGCGATCACGATGCTGTGCGCGAGGGGCCCGGGGCGCGCTGCGCCCTGCTTGTCACCGATGGCTCCGTTGCCCCTGTTGCGGGGGTGTGCGGTGGTTGCAACCGTACGGCGGGGAGCAGGCGTCCCTCACCGTAGCGGGAGGCTGACAGGCAGAAGCGCTCAATGCCCGTGTGAGCCTCTTGAGGCCCCTTCCCGGATATGGGGAGTCGTCAGGCGCTCATTCAGGGCGGCACATGCGGACTCAGGTACCGGCAAACCCCCATTCGGGTCGGCGCTACCGGTAGACTGGTGGACAATCCCGCGTCCTTGCGGGATTCGTCGATACAAGCCGAACGACGCAGCCGCTCCCGCCTGCCCGGAGAACGGCCTGTGCTGTGCCAGAAAGGGCGCTTCGTGGCCGATTCCGGCAACCCCAACGAGAACATTCCGTCCACCCCCGGTGAGAGCAGCGCTGCTCCCGCCTCGGCCGAGGTGATGGCCGACGTGAAGGCGAAGGCTTCGGGTGAGGTGAAAGCCTCGTACGACGCCAGCGCGATCACCGTGCTGGAGGGTCTGGACGCGGTCCGCAAGCGGCCTGGCATGTACATCGGCTCGACCGGTGAGCGCGGTCTCCACCACCTCGTGCAAGAGGTCGTCGACAACTCGGTCGACGAGGCGATGGCCGGGCACGCGGACACCATCGACGTCACGATCCTCGCCGACGGCGGGGTGCGCGTGATCGACAACGGCCGTGGCATCCCGGTCGGCATCGTGCCGTCCGAGGGCAAGCCGGCCGTGGAGGTCGTCCTCACCGTGCTGCACGCCGGCGGCAAGTTCGGCGGCGGCGGTTACGCCGTCTCCGGTGGTCTGCACGGCGTCGGTGTCTCCGTGGTCAACGCGCTGTCCACCCGGGTGGCCGTCGAGGTCAAGACGGACGGGTACCGCTGGACCCAGGACTACAAGCTCGGCGTCCCGACCGCCCCGCTGGCCCGTAACGAGGCCACCGGCGAGACGGGTACGTCGGTCACCTTCTGGGCCGACGGGGACATCTTCGAGACGACCGAGTACTCCTTCGAGACCCTCTCGCGGCGCTTCCAGGAGATGGCCTTCCTCAACAAGGGCCTCACCCTGAAGCTGACCGACGAGCGCGAGTCGGCGAAGGCGACGGCGGGCGCGGACAGCGCCGAGGCGGTGGACGTCCCCGAGGAAGAGGCGACGCGCACGGTCACGTACCACTACGAGAACGGCATCGTCGACTTCGTCAAGTACCTCAACTCCCGCAAGGGCGATGTCATTCACCAGTCGGTGATCGACATCGAGGCCGAGGACAAGGACCGTCTCCTCTCGGCCGAGATCGCCATGCAGTGGAACACGCAGTACAGCGAGGGCGTCTACTCCTTCGCCAACGCGATCCACACGCACGAGGGCGGTACGCACGAGGAGGGCTTCCGTGCGGCGCTGACCTCGCTGGTCAACCGGTACGCGCGCGACAAGAAGCTGCTGCGCGAGAAGGACGACAACCTCACCGGTGAGGACGTCCGCGAGGGTCTGACGGCGATCATCTCGGTGAAGCTGGGCGAGCCGCAGTTCGAGGGCCAGACGAAGACCAAGCTGGGCAACACGGAGGCCAAGACCTTCGTGCAGAAGGTCGTCCACGAGCAGCTGACGGACTGGTTCGACCGGAACCCCAACGAGGCCGCCGACATCATTCGTAAGGGCATCGCCGCCTCGACCGCCCGCGTGGCGGCCCGCAAGGCGCGTGACCTGACCCGTCGCAAGGGCCTCCTGGAGAGCGCCTCGCTGCCGGGCAAGCTGAGCGACTGCCAGTCCAACGACCCGACGAAGTGCGAGATCTTCATCGTCGAGGGTGACTCCGCCGGTGGTTCGGCGAAGTCCGGCCGTAACCCGATGTACCAGGCCATCCTGCCGATCCGCGGCAAGATCCTGAACGTCGAGAAGGCCAGGATCGACAAGATCCTGCAGAACACCGAGGTCCAGGCGCTGATCTCGGCCTTCGGTACCGGGGTCCACGAGGACTTCGACATCGAGAAGCTCCGCTATCACAAGATCATTCTGATGGCGGACGCCGACGTCGACGGTCAGCACATCAACACCCTGCTGCTGACGTTCCTCTTCCGCTTCATGCGGCCGCTGGTCGAGGCCGGGCACGTCTACCTCTCGCGCCCGCCGCTCTACAAGATCAAGTGGGGCCGGGACGACTTCGAGTACGCGTACTCGGACCGCGAGCGCGACGCCCTCGTGGTGCTCGGCAAGGAGAACGGCAAGCGGATCAAGGAAGACTCGATCCAGCGCTTCAAGGGCCTCGGCGAGATGAACGCCGAGGAGCTGCGTGTCACCACGATGGACGTCGACCACCGTGTGCTCGGCCAGGTCACGCTCGACGACGCGGCGCAGGCCGACGACCTGTTCTCGGTGCTGATGGGTGAGGACGTCGAGGCACGGCGCTCGTTCATTCAGCGCAACGCCAAGGACGTTCGCTTCCTCGACATCTGAGTCGGCCGTACAAGGAGGAGGGTCCGGCGACCCTCCAAGCCGCAGCCGCAGCGCGAAAGGACTTTGACCAGCAATGGCCGACGAGAACACCCCTGCCCCCGTGACGCCCGAAGAGGTCCCGCCCGTCGAGGGCGTGGGCATGCGTGTCGAGCCCGTCGGGCTCGAGACGGAGATGCAGCGCTCCTACCTCGACTACGCGATGTCCGTCATCGTGTCGCGTGCCCTGCCCGACGTGCGGGACGGCCTCAAGCCCGTCCACCGCCGGGTGCTGTACGCGATGTACGACGGCGGCTACCGGCCCGAGAAGGGCTTCTACAAGTGCGCCCGCGTCGTCGGTGACGTCATGGGTACGTACCACCCGCACGGCGACTCCTCGATCTACGACGCCCTGGTGCGCCTGGCGCAGCACTGGTCGATGCGCATGCCGCTGGTGGACTCCAACGGCAACTTCGGTTCCCCGGGCAACGACCCGGCCGCCGCCATGCGGTACACCGAGTGCAAGATGATGCCGCTGTCCATGGAGATGGTCCGTGACATCGACGAGGAGACCGTCGATTTCAAGGACAACTACGACGGCCGCAACCAGGAGCCGGTGGTTCTGCCGGCGCGCTTCCCGAACCTGCTGATCAACGGTTCGGCGGGCATCGCGGTCGGCATGGCGACCAACATCCCGCCGCACAACCTGCGCGAGGTCGCGTCCGGCGCCCAGTGGTACCTGGAGCACCCGGAAGCCTCGCAGGAGGAGCTCCTGGACGCCCTCCTTGAGCGGATCAAGGGCCCGGACTTCCCGACGGGCGCACTCGTCGTGGGCCGCAAGGGCATCGAGGAGGCGTACCGCACGGGCCGTGGCTCGATCACGATGCGCGCGGTCGTGGCGGTCGAGGAGATCCAGAACCGCCAGTGCCTGGTGGTCACGGAGCTTCCGTACCAGACCAACCCCGACAACCTCGCGCAGAAGATCGCCGACCTGGTCAAGGACGGCAAGGTCGGCGGCATCGCGGACGTCCGTGACGAGACCTCGTCGCGTACGGGCCAGCGCCTGGTCGTCGTGCTGAAGCGGGACGCGGTCGCCAAGGTCGTACTGAACAACCTGTACAAGCACACCGATCTGCAGACCAACTTCGGCGCCAACATGCTGGCGCTGGTGGACGGGGTGCCGCGCACCCTGTCGATCGACGCGTTCATCCGCCACTGGGTGACGCACCAGATCGAGGTCATCGTCCGGCGTACGAAGTTCCGGCTGCGCAAGGCCGAGGAGCGCGCGCACATCCTGCGTGGCCTCCTCAAGGCCCTGGACGCCATCGACGAGGTCATCGCCCTCATCCGGCGCAGCAACACCGTGGAGATCGCGCGTGAGGGCCTGATGGGCCTGCTGGAGATCGACGAGATCCAGGCGAACGCGATCCTGGAGATGCAGCTGCGCCGGCTGGCCGCGCTGGAGCACCAGAAGATCACCGCCGAGCACGACGAGCTCCAGGCGAAGATCAACGAGTACAACGCGATCCTGGTGTCGCCCGAGCGTCAGCGGCAGATCGTCAGCGAGGAGCTGGCGGCGATCGTCGACAAGTTCGGCGACGACCGGCGCTCCAAGCTCGTGCCCTTCGACGGCGACATGTCCATCGAGGACCTGATCGCCGAGGAGGACATCGTCGTCACGATCTCCCGCGGCGGCTATGTGAAGCGCACGAAGACGGACGACTACCGCTCGCAGAAGCGCGGCGGCAAGGGTGTGCGCGGCACGAAGCTCAAGTCGGACGACATCGTTGACCACTTCTTCGTGTCCACGACGCACCACTGGCTGCTGTTCTTCACCAACAAGGGCCGGGTCTACCGGGCGAAGGCCTACGAGCTCCCGGACGCCGGCCGTGACGCCCGCGGTCAGCACGTGGCGAACCTGCTGGCCTTCCAGCCGGACGAGCAGATCGCCCAGATCCTGGCGATCCGCGACTACGACGCGGCGCCGTATCTGATCCTGGCCACGAAGGGCGGTCTGGTGAAGAAGACCGCGCTGAAGGACTACGACTCGCCGCGTTCCGGCGGTGTCATCGCCATCAACCTGCGCGAGACGGCCGACGGCAGCGACGACGAGCTGATCGGCGCGGAGCTGGTGTCGGCCGAGGACGACCTGCTGCTCATCAGCAGGAAGGCCCAGTCGATCAGGTTCACTGCGACGGACGATGCGCTGCGCCCGATGGGCCGTGCCACTTCGGGTGTCAAGGGCATGAGTTTCCGCGAGGGAGACGAACTGCTCTCGATGAATGTCGTCAGGCCCGGTACTTTCGTGTTCACTGCCACTGACGGCGGGTACGCGAAGCGGACCCCCGTCGACGAGTACCGCGTCCAGGGTCGCGGCGGCCTGGGCATCAAGGCCGCCAAGATCGTGGAGGACCGGGGCTCGCTGGTCGGTGCGCTGGTGGTCGAGGAGACGGACGAGATCCTCGCCATCACGCTCGGCGGTGGTGTGATTCGTACGCGAGTCAATGAAGTCAGGGAGACGGGCCGTGACACCATGGGCGTCCAACTGATCAATCTGGGCAAGCGAGACGCCGTCGTCGGTATCGCGCGCAACGCCGAGGCAGGTCGCGAGGCCGAAGAGGTCGACGGGACTGACGATGCCGAAGGCGAGACGCCCGAGGCAGTGACAGCTGAGGCCACCGCGGCCGACGCAGCTGCCGACAGCACGGTCGACGGCACAGTCGAGGGCAACACGTCCTCGACCGGGGAGCACGAGGAGTAGAGCGTGAGTGGAGCCACGGGCGCCGGTTCGGCCGCTTCCGAAGCCGGCGGAAACGGCGCCCGTGGCCCTGCCACGGACTCCCAAGGGGGCACTGTGACGGATACCCGGGGCCCTCAGCCCCAGTACGAGGGTTACGCGACCGGGCCGTTGCCCGGTGAGCGGGAACCCGCACCGGGCCAGGCGGGCCCGTACCACCCGCCGCAGGCCTACCCCTCGCCCCCTGCGGGCGGGACCCAGGGTGGCGGCCGGTCCCACGGGGGGCGGCAGGGCGCCGTGCAGGGCGCAGGCACGGCCCAGGCGACCCGCAGGCCCCGGACGGGGGCGCGGACGACTCCGCGTACCCGCAAGGCGCGTCTGCGTGTGGCCAAGGCCGATCCGTGGTCGGTGATGAAGGTCAGCTTCCTGCTGTCCATCGCGCTCGGCATCTGCACGGTGGTCGCGTCGGCGGTGCTGTGGATGGTGATGGACGCGATGGGCGTCTTCGAGACCGTCGGCGGCACCATCAGCGAGGCGACCGGTTCCAACGAGGGCAACGGCTTCGACCTGCAGTCGTTCCTGTCCCTGCCGCGGGTGCTGATCTTCACCTCGGTCATCGCGGTGATCGACGTGGTGCTGGCCACCGCGCTGGCGACGCTGGGCGCCTTCATCTACAACCTGTCGGCCGGCTTCGTGGGCGGTGTCGAGCTCACCCTGGCCGAGGACGAGTAGCGACGCGGGTATCGATTTTGGGACTGGCCCCGACGTGCGCTAATCTTCTTCACGTCAGCGCGACACAAAAGCGCGGCGGGGCTATAGCTCAGTTGGTTAGAGCGCATCCCTGATAAGGATGAGGCCACAGGTTCAAATCCTGTTAGCCCCACAGCAGTAGGTAGCAGGTCAGAAGGCCGGTAGATCTCAGGATCTACCGGCCTTCTACTTTTGTCGATCTTGGTACCCCGCTACTACCCCGTAACGTTTTGTCTGGCGCGCCTATCCCGCCCGGGGGTCAGCCCGTTTACTCTCAGCACGAAGCCCCCTGCCGCTTTGCTCGGCAGGGGGCTTCGTCTGTCCGGTCGGGGACCTCCCGAGTACCTCGACCGGGGTCTGTGGGGCGGGGGGTCACCCCCAGCCGACGTCCTTCGCCTCTTCCGTCGTCGGTGTCGGAGCGGGCGTAGGAGTCGGGTCTGCCGGAGGAGTTCCCCAGCCGACGTCCGCAGTGGCCGGCGGGGCCGGGACTTCGGTGGCGGAAGACGCTGTGGCCGCGGCCGTCAGTGCGGTGACCGCGAGTGCAACAGCGGCCAATGCGGCACGGATTCTGGACTGGCTCACCAGCAACCCCCCTTATCGAACGCGTGTACGTTTACGCGTTGCTGTACGTAGGTTGCCACGCCCGAACCGCGACACCAAGCGGCTCGCCGTGCTGAAATCTGTACGTGCGGTTTTCAGCACATAACAAACGGGGGCAAACATGAAGGAAACAGAGCAAACCGCAACCGCTCTACTCGCAGAGAGCGCTGTAGAAACGTACCGAGCGGTCGCTGCCGCAGGCATCGCACCGACCGAAACGAATCTCTCCGACCTGCTCGACCTCCACCTCGTCGACCCCGATCCGTACCAGCCCGGCCACTACATCGCCCGCGACCCCCGCGCCGTGGCCCAAGGCCTCATGGCCGCATCTCTCGCAGACCTCACCGCAGCCATCAGCCGCATCAGCCAGATCCCCACCGTCGAAGCGCTGGCCGCCGACTATGACCCCCATCGCTTCTACGGCGGCCCCGGCAGCGAATACCTCGGCACCCCCGCACTCATGAACGCCCGCATCCTGCCGCTCACCGACGCGGCCACCACCGAGGTCTACACAGCGCAGCCCGGAGAGCCGGCCGACCGAGACCCTGAAACCCTCCGAAACGGAGCAGCCCGCACCGTCGCCGCCTGCCAGCGCGGCGTTCGCGTCCGCTCCATCTACAACGCGCGCGCCCACGACCACGACCAGACCCGGACCCACATCGACGAGCTGGTATCCGCCGGCGCCGACGTCCGCGTCCTGGGCGCACCGTTCCCTCGCATGGTGCTGCTCGACCGGATGCACCTGTTCATCGACAACCTCGTCGTCGAGGGGGCAGCGGCTCACTCCGGCTGGCACGTCTCGGACCGCAGCTCGGTCATGTGGGGCCGGTCCATCTTCGACCTGTGCTGGGATCGGGCCACGCCCTGGCAGGCCCTCAGCCGGGCCACAGGGGCGGCGGTGACCACGGCCCGGCAGCGGGCACTCATGCAGGAGCTGGAGGCCGGATACTCGCAGCAGCAGGCCGGCCGCCGCCTCAGCCTCGCAGAGCGGACCGTGGCCAAGGAGCTGGCAGCCCTACGGACAGCCCTCGGGGCCCGGACGCTCTACCAGGTCATGGCCTGGTGGGGTCGATCGCCGGAACGGCACCTTCCGTGAAATCGCACAAGGTGTCACGACTCTGTGTGCACCAGGTCTACGGGCTGTAGATCGATGGTGCTCGTGCGTAGAGTGCCAGGCGGGGAGCAGGTGGATTCCCCCACCACCTACTGACGCACAACCCCCGACTGACCCGGCCCGAATGCTCGGGAGGCTTCGGGTCGGAGACGCCCCCTGCCGGCGATTTCGGCAGGGGGCGTCGTGCTGAACACACTAAACCGCCCCACCCCGAGACGGGATGGGGCGGCGCAACCCGGCCGAATATGGCCGAGCTGGTGCGGTCGATGTCGGACGCACATCACAACCCGACCGCACGTATCCATGATCGCTAAATTTCCCTGGCCAGGTAAAGACTTACGATCATGATCGAATCAGCGTTGAGTTTGTGTCGGCCGACCCAACCCCGGACTGGGTACTCCCCCTCCGCCAGCAGATCGGCACAACCCTGCGCGCAGCCCGCATCGAAGCAGGCCTCACCCAGGTACAGCTCGCGGAGCTCGCCGGCATGGACCACAAGACCGTGCACCGCATCGAGTACGCCATCAGCGACCCCAGCCTCACGATGCTCCTCCGCCTGGCCGCCGCGCTCCATGTGCCGATCGAGGACCTCGTGCGCAGATGAGTCGCGGGCGCCCAAGGGCTACAGCACGGCGGTCAGCACCCGGCTACGCAGCGGCTCCGTGACCAGCATGTCGGCAGGCTGCCACGACGCCGCGCTCACCTCTTCCTCCTGGAGCACGATCTCGGCAGCCGTGGTGTGGAACAGGAATCGGAAGTCGAAGTGGAGGTGCTCCGGCTCATCCTTCGCGGGGTTCGCCGGGATGACGTGCGCATCGACGTGCAGCGGCAGATCGACGGTCAGCGTCACCTGGTCGGAGTCGATGCCGGTTTCCTCGGCCAGCTCGCGAAGTGCCGCACCGACGAGCGTCTCGTCAACCTCTTCGACGTGGCCACCCGGCAGCAGCCACTTCGAGAGCGTGCGGTGCTCGATGGTCAGCACGCGGCCGTCGGGGCGGTGGAGCACAGCGCCGGCGGTGACGTGACCGAGGAACTCCTTACGCGAAGTGATCGCGTCGCCTGCCTCGTCAAGGACCGTGAGCAGCGAGGCGAGCGGCTCCTTGTCCTCTGGGTGCTGGGCGAGGTACGCGTCGAGCGTTTCGCGGACGTGCTGGGAGGTGATGGGCATGGGTGCTCCTTAGCGGTTGAAGTAGCTCAGCCAGGTGGACGCGATGGCAGCGCGGTCGGTGGGTGTCACCTCGTGTATGCCGCTTGCCAGGGCGCCTTGGGCGAGAATGCGGATGCTCGCCAGGATCTCCGCCTGGACGAGGAAGATGAACGGGCCCACGCTGGCGCCGTGCAGGAAGTTGACGGCGTTGCCCCCGTTCAGCAAGTAGAAGTAGTGGCCGGTGGTCTGGTAGCGGGTGACGTGGTCGCCGGACGGCGTACGGGTGTAGACGTCGGGCAGGCCGTCGAGGTCGAGCTCGTCCTCCGACGACGTAACAGTGGCAACGTAGGCCCCGTTACGCAGGGCGGAGAAGTCCTCGCTGCGGAGTGAGACAGCCCCGGTAGCGCACAGGACCAGGCCGGCGCCGTGCAGGGCGGCATCCCGATCCCGCGCCACGGTGAAGCCCTGTGAGAGCGCCTGGGTGCGACGAACGGGGTCGATGTCGTAGACGGTGACCTGAATGCCCTTGGCGTGCAGCAGGCGGGCGATGGAGCTGCCGAGCTTCCCGAAGCCGAGGACGAGGGCAGGGCGGCCGTGCAGGATGTCGCCGCGTGCCCGCATGAGGGCCTCGGTGGAGAACACGACGGACTGGCCGACGAGGAAGTCCTCGGGGTCCTTGAGTGGCGATCGGGCCACGGACACGACTGGGCAGGGGAGCTTCTCGATGTCCGCGTACCGGCGGTGTCCGTTCTCGGTGTCCTCGACTACGCCGAGGATGCGCCCGGAAAACCGGTCACAGATCGCGTCGAGGCTGGGCGCGAAGTAGCCGCCGACGTCGAGGAGCACGAGGGATTCGCCGGCCGCCCGAGACTCAAGGAAATCGACGGCGGTGTCTGGGTCGGTGAACAGCTCTCGGGAGAGAGCGGCGCACGGGCTGACCTTCTCGACAGCGCGCTGCGCTGCGGCGTCGATCGACTTCGGCTTGGGCAGGACAGCTCGCAGTTGAGAGGCGGCTGCCACAGCCCGTACGAACGATGGTCGTTCCGGCAGCAGGTGGGTGATGAGCAGGGAGGCAGGGGGCTCCGAGGGGCGGAACTGGGCGTTGATCCGGGCGAAGTACGCGTCGAGCCGGGCGTTTTCGAACGCTTCCATGGGCGTCGCCTTTCAGGTCTCAAGCGCGGGTGCGATGGCAAGGGCAGGCACAGAGGTGCACTTCGACGGGGCGCTCCCATGCCGTGGCGCCCGGTAGCCGTAGCTCACCCGGACCAGGGCATTCGTCGTGCTCGCCGATGCGGCACGCCGGGGCAAGGTCCGCTCTGGGCGCTGCGGCCTTCACGGCCGCTGCTCTGCGGCCGGCCCCGACGAGCAGCGAGCGCATTCGCAGGCCGGGAAACGGTCGGTGTCCGCAGGCCGTTCGAGGGGGACGACCTCGCCCTTCTCACGTAGGACCCGGGCGGAGCCCCAGCGGTCGACCTCGTACACCTTGAGTGACATTCCCATGGGGCGCCCCCCGCCGTCGGTTGTCATCGCTTCAATAGCGTCGTCCTGCGGCGCTAACTCCGGGATGACCAGCGGGGGTTACCGATGCGGTAATACACTCGTTGCTCCTCCAGCAAGGCGCCTGCGTGTGCATAGGATCGCGACGGAAGTCAGCCCATGGATGCCACCACCCCCGGCCTGCTCAGCCCCGATGTGCTCGACAGAGCAGACCTCCGGGCAGCGCTCATCGAGCACGACTTCGCAGCCGTCTTCACCCTGATCAAGAAGTGGGGCGGCCTCTCCCAGAACCGCATCGCGTCCGCCTGCCAACTCACCCCCGGCAAGGTGTCCACGATCATCAACGGGGCCCAACGCGTCACCAGCTTCGAGGTCGTCTGCCGGATCGCCGACGGCCTCCGAATTCCGGGCAGCCTGCTCGGGCTCGCAGCACGCCCCTGGGAGGGCACACACCACCCAGCACAGCAGGACCAGCCAGACGCTCCAGGTGACCGGCCAGACGCAGACGAGATCCCGTGGCGGCCCGACGCCACCGTGGACCTGGCCACCCACCTCACCAGGAGTGATCTCGTGATGGACCGAAGGGCCCTCACCCGCGCCCTTGCCGGCGCCGCGGTAACCGGCGCCGCCCTCCTCGACAGCCTCGAAGGCTGGCTCGTCCCGGCCGCAAGCGTCCCGGGACAACGCCGCCCGGGACGACTCGGCATGCGCGAAGTCGAGGAACTGGAGACCACCGCGCGCGCCTTCCGCCAGTGGGACCATCAGTACGGTGGCGGCCTTCGAAGGAAAGCGGTCCTCGGCCAGCTCGCCGAAGTCTCCGGCGCCCTCGATGACCACCAGGCCCCGGCTGTGGCCGACCGGTTGTACCGCGTCATGGCGCAGCTGGCCGGCACTGCTGCGACCATGGCGTGGGACTCAGGACTGCATCGGCGGGCTCAGGACTACTACCGCCTCGCCCTTCGCGCAGCTCACGCCGGAGGTGACGTCGTCTTCGGAGCCAACGTACTGGCCGGGATGGCCCGGCAGATGCTCTATCGCGACCGGCCGGACGACGCGCTACAGCTGATCCACCTTGCGCAGGAAGGTGCCCGCGACGTGATTGGCCCCCGGGCCCGAGCCATGCTCCACACCCGCGAAGCCTGGGCCTACGCTGCACAAGGGCGCGTCGCCGGGTTCCACCGGGCCACCACCAAGGCGGCCGAAGATCTTGCCGCTGCTGGCGCGGATGGCGACGAGCCATATTGGATCGCGTACTTCGACGAAGCAGAACTCGCGGGCGTAACCGGGGGACGGCTTCTCGACCTCGCCCGAACCGACCCGCGCCAGCACGCCACCCAGGCAGCCGACGAGATCCGGACTGCCCTCGCATACCGCGGCCCCGAGGCTGGGCGATCTCATGCGCTCGACCGTATCGGCCTGGCGGAATGCCAGTTTCTCGCTGGCGACATCCGGGCGGCAGCCGCCGAAACAACCCTCGCCGTGCAGGCCGCGCGAGGCACACAGTCGGGGCGTGTCCGTACTCAGCTCAGACAGCTGTATCCCTACACCGTGGGACACAGCGCCTCGCGCCCGGTGCGGGAGGCGCGCGATAGTATCCGCGACCTGCTGTCGAGCTGAGGGACGGGCGCATGACGACATTGGCCGTGACCGGGCATATGGACCTGACAGACGAAAGCGTGCCGCTCGTGCGCGAGGCTCTTCGCCGCCTGCTGACCGCGCACAGCGAGGACTTGATCGGGGTCTCGTGCATCGCGGCGGGAGCCGACAGCCTCTTTGCCGAGGAAGTCACCGCCGCAGGAGGAAGGCTGGTGGTCGTGATCCCCTCACAGGACTACCGCGCCCGGAAGGTCAAGCCAGAGCACGCGGCAGTCTTCGACCACCTTGTCGAAACTGCCGTCGAGGTGCTTACGCTGCCGCACGACACCGCGAACCGCGGCGCCTACGAGGCGGCCAACGCCGAGCTCTTGAAGCGTGCTGATCGGCTCGTCGCCGTCTGGGACGGTAGCCCTCCTTCGGAGAAGGGTGGGGGCACAGCCGACACGGTGGAGGAAGCCCGAGCCGCTGGAGTGCCAGTAGATGTGGTGTGGCCGGATGGAGCGGGACGACGGGGCTGACCCCGAGCGCACGAAAGCGCCCCCCGCCGCCGGCCGAAGCCGGGACAGGGGGCATGCGCTCAAGTGCGGCGGCGGTCCACGGGCAGGCCCAGGACCGTAGGGTTCGATGCCGGGTCGGGGGCGGTCGGGGGGTCGCGCCGGCACATCAGTCCATCCGGATCACCCGGCGGCGGCTGCAAGTTGTACCCAGCCGGGCACGTCTGGCCGTTGACGCCGTCGCGCCCGGCCGCGCCGTCCTTGCCCGCAGGCCCGGGGGCACCGGCTGGTCCCTGCTCGCCCTGCGGCCCAGCCGGGCCGACCGGACCGACAGGGCCAGCCGCTCCCGGGACGCCAGCAGCACCGTCCGCCCCGGACGCTCCCGACGGGCCCGGGGTCGGGGTGCCCGCCGCGCCCGGGGCGCCGCGCTCGCCCTGCTCCCCACGCGGCCCCGGAGGGCCAGGGATCGGCACCGGCACTGCGGCACGGGCCGGCAGATCCTCCACCGCATCACCCGGATCCGGCGCGGCCGGGGTGCCACCGCGCGCCTGCACCTGCGCGCGCAACTTCCGCACATCCGTGGCCAGCTTCGACACGGCGGTACCGCGGCGGTCCGCTTCCGTCGCCAGCTGGTCTCCGCGCGCCTGCGCCTTATCGATCTGCAAGAACGCCACCGCGACCGCGCCCCCCAGGAAGAGGAGGGCGGCCACGATCCACAGCAGGACACGGCGCCGGTACAACAGGTGCTCCGCCCTGGTCACGGTGTACCCCCGAGCTGGGTTACGAGGAACCGCAGACGGGACACTTCCAACTCCAGTGCGGCCGCGCGCTGCTCGGCTGCCGCCTGGTCCAACTCCGCCTTGTCCCGCTCAGCAGTGAGCCGTGCAGTGAGGCTGTCGTATCCGGTGATGACTCCGCCCTCCCGGGCCGCTCTCGTGGCGCCCCGGGACCCGTAGGCGGCCGCTGCCGCAGCAACCGGACTGGCCAGCAGTGCACCCAGCGCGGTCAACATGGCAGCGTCCACACGTTCCTCCAGTGCGCTCAGGTCGGCAGCTCAGATACCCGTCGGGCGGGCGGGCCGCTTCTCAGCAGGGGCGACCTGCCCGCGAGTCAGCAGCGCCAGGACGGCGAGTACCAGGGCGTTCAGACCACCGACGGTCTCGGCCGACACGGCGAACCCGTAGGCCGCGAGCAGGGCCACCGCAGCAGCGACGAGCCCGGTGAACGCGCTGGGTGCGACTGGCCGGGTGATGGCCGCCGTTGCTGCGGCGAACACGCCGGATACGACAGCAACGATCGCACCAGCCTGCTCCCCGGACAGCCCGAAGTTGAAGCTGACAAGCAGGGACAGGGCGCCGCTGATCGTGGCGATGATGAGAGCCGGTTCACGGCCGAAGATGCGCATGGGTCAGGACTCCGGGGTGTTGATGTTGACGTCGATGACGGCGGACTCGATCGCGGCAGTGACGGCGGCCACGATCTTCGCGGTGTCCGCGCCCTTGCCGACCTGCCCGGCCAGTGCAGTGATCGCGGCACTCATCGCGGCGACCCGCTTGTCCGTCGAACGGACCCGGGCCTGCAGGTCCTTGAGGATGCTCTGCGGCTGCCACGTTGGGTTGGTCTTGTGGTCCGCTGCATCCCCCGGGCCAGCGATGGCGTCCGTCCGCCACACCGCGTCGTAGATGTCCTTCTTCGTCATCCCCGCCATGGGGTCCTCCTCGATGCTCGGGTTCTTCCAGGTGGGGTCGGCGGACGTGATGCCGCCGGGGTAGTCGGGGTAGCCGTAGCCGTACACGTAGGCGTCCCGGCGCTGCCGGACCTTGCGGTACACGCCGTCACCCTCGGCACTGCCGCTGGTGTTGGTGTTGCCCTCGATCGTGGTGATCGTGGTGTCGTCGTAGCCGATGACGATCCCGGTGTGAGACCCGCCGCCAGGCCCGAACATGACCTGCGCGCCGACCGCGGGGAACTCCGACCAGCGACCGGCCTTCTTCCACCAGTTCGTTGCCGTCGCGCACGACGCGGTGACCGGGTACGAGCCCTTCGGCAGGCCAGCGGTCTGGAACGCCCAGGACGTGAACGTGCAGCACCACGCCTGATAGTCGGACCACGCCAGGCCGGGCACCGAAGCTGAGTACTTCTGCTTGTTGTTCCAGTGCCCGCCGCTGAACCCTTCGCGGTAGCCGACCTCGCCCTTAAGAACACGGGCCACATCGGCGTACCTGCCGGCCATCAGACGCGCTCCGGCCAGTGCCAGCCGCCGCCCTCGTGCGAACCGTTGGCCTTCGGCTCGCCATGGGTCACCTCGCGGTTGAAGAACATGCCCTCCGGATTCAGCACCGCGAGATCCACGAGGAACGGTCCGTGCACAGCAGTGATGACGGCGGCCCGGCACTGCGAGGTGTACTCGCCGCCGGGGGTGCCGTAGCTGACGTAGTGGACGATCCGGCCGACGGCCGGTACGGGTGATGACATCGAGCCCTCCAGGGCATACGAAAGCCCCGGCCGGATCGGCTCGGGGCGGGGTGTACGGGGTGGGTCAGGTGGCGGATTCGTAGGTGAACGTCATCCTGAGTTGCGCGCCAGCAGCGTGGGTCTCGGGCTTCGTCGGATTCATCCACGTCAGCCGGGTGTTCGTCGCGCTGTCGGAGAAGAACGGGGCGGTCGTGCCGGCCCCGGACGAGATGACCATCTGCCCAGCCCACCGGGCGACACCGAGAAGCTGGGCCTGGCCGACGGCAGCCATTCCGCTCGCGGCCGCGGTGGCGGGGAGACTGAACCCGTAGTCGCCGGATCCGTAGGTGGTGGTGGACCCGGTGGTGAGATTGATGTTGCAGAACACGATCCTGCCCAGCTTCATGTACCGGCCGGTCAGTGTCCCGTTGTTGAGGACGGGGTTCGTAGTCGATGCGGTCCAGGTCGGGGTGTACGGCGTCCACGCACCGAAGAACGAGTTCAGCTGGTCGCGGATCTCCTGGTTCATCAGCGCGGCCGTGACCGTTTCGCCCGCACCCCAGGTACGGGGAGCGACGGTCACGACTGCACCTCAGGCTGGACCGGCCCCGGGTCCACGATGGGCACGTTGGGGTTGGTCGGGTCGGCAAGGTTCCACCAGAACCGGCGATCGAGGGCCAGCGCCTGAGCCTCCGCGGCCGCCACGTCGTCGGGCAGGATCAGCGGCACCCAGTCCCGCATGCACATCACGCACCCGAACCGCGGGTCATTGACCGACACGATCCACGCAGACCCGCAGGCGTCGCACTCGGCCAGCCAACGACCGTCATCGATCCGCGCATACAGGCCGGGGTGGTCCGGGACGGTAGCGGTGGGGACAGAGACCCGGCGGTGCAGGTGGGTCTCAGCCCACAGGTAGACGAGCTCCGCACCGGGGATCTGCGACCAGTCCTGTGTGGGCTGGCCGCGCCTCGGCGGTGGCGGCAGGTAGTACGTTTCCGCCTGCACGATGGCGGTGGCGGGCAGTGCTGTGGCACCCATGAGTTCTCCGTCAGTAGGCGAGGCGGGTGGTGTAGCCGAGCTGGGAGTAGGCCGGATCGTCGAGGACCCAGACGCTGTCCCGGCTGCTCGCGCTGGTCCGGAACTGGATCAGATGGCTGTTCTCTTTGATCGTTTCGGTGTAGCCCTCGACGGTGACGCGCATCTCCGGTGCGTTGCTCTCCGCGGGCAGGTCGTACACGGTGAAATAGTTCGAGATGTCCGCGTCGAGGATGTCGAGGAACTCGGGCAGCGTCGCGGCTTCGATCGGCACCTCGCGCAGCTCGGGTTGTGGGTCGGCGTACCGGGACACCAGCCAGGCCGCGGCATCCGCGACCGAGTTGTCCGTGGTCTTGAGCACGTTCAGCTGTTGCTCGTACAGGCCGAACTCGGTGACGGACGCTGGCTCGCTGACGATCTGCGTCGCCCCGCCCGGCCGGGATGCCTCCACCTGGTTGCACAGCTTCTGATCGTCGTCAGCCAGCCGTGTCCCGGGTTCGACGTCGGCGTAGGCGATCGTGAACGTCTCGTCGAACGGATCGGGGTTGTACCGCAGGTCACGGGACTGGTACGCCAGCCCGTAGTAATCCCTCTCTGCGAACAGCTTGCCGCTCTCCGTGGTCTCGACTTCCCGCAGCCGGGCTACAACCGACGTGCCGGCGGGCCCCTGCGATGCGACGGGATCGAATGTGGTCCCGAGGAGCGTGACCGAGTCCAGGCCCGCGTACCGGGCGAGACGCTCGACTCGCCAGTCCGACGACTCGCCGCTGAATCCGGTGCGCGCGTCCGAGGACACGGCGTACACCGAGCCGACCGGGCCAGTAGCCAGATGGAGGGACACGTGCGCGATCTGCCCGGAGAACAGACGGGCCGACCGGTAGCCGCCCACGTACATGGTTCGCACGTCCGGTGTCGACGCGGCCAGCAGTGTTCCGCCGACAGCCGCCCCGTCCACGTAGACGCGCTTTGCGGCCCCGTCGTAAACGATGTGGTGCCACGCCCCGTTGGCAAGGTTGCCGCTGGTTGTGGTCGCGACGGTGAGCGCGGTGCCGTCCTGTGTCGACTCCACGGTCAGGATGCCGCTGCCGTTGAGGGCGAGCACCAGCTGTACCGTCAGCGAAGGGTCGTGCAGGCCGAGGATCGCCCGGCCCGCCGTCGACGTCTTGATCCACACCTGTGTGTGGATCAGCCACGTCGCCATGTTCGCCGCCATCTGCGGGCCGAGGTCCCCGACCAGGTACCGGCCCGCCGTCGCCGACGCGGGGGTGAACGTCGGTGCGCTCTCCCCGGTTTCGGGGACACCGTCCCCACCGAAAACCAGGCTCCCGCCAGCCCCCACCTGCGTGGACGCCAGGGCGCCGATCCCCGACCCCACGACGGAGCCGGCGGACGACGACTCGGCGGGCTCGGACAGCGGGAAGTACGCGGCCGGGAAGCTGAACGTCCCGGTCGTCGTGTCCCTGGTCAGCACCTCCATGCCCAGCATGCTGCGAAGCGGCGGCTGCCGGTTGAGGCGCTTGAACAGGTCCGTTGCCGAGATGGAGACGGACGACAAGAGCCCTTCCCACTGCACTGGCCACTCGTTGACCATGCCGTAGAAGCGCGGCCGCACCTTCGCGCCGAGGAGATCCCACTCCATGTAGTCCGCGGTGCCACCGGTGCGGGTCGCCGTGAACTCCACCTGCACGGTGTCCGTGGCCACCCACGCCGGGGTGGGCAGCGACCGGTAGACCGTCCAGTCCCACCCGTCCGGGCTCGCCTCGAAACGAAGGACGCCGCTGCTCTCGCGAATGCGCAGCCACGCATGGGCGATCGGGTCATACGGGACAGTGACGGCACCGGCGTCCGTAGACCCCACCTCGGACGCCGCCCGCAGCTGGTTGGTTACGGCGTTGTACGACCAGCGGACCCGCGTCCCAGACGTCTGCGAGTAGATCCACATCGACACCGACGTCGACGACGAGCCGTTCGCCCCGGGCGCCGTGGACAGCTTCACCGGCAGGGATGCCCCCGCCAGCGACCATTCCCGAATCGACGTCTGCCGGGACACGACACCCGACACGACCGGTAGCCGCAGCCGACCCCCTGTCTGCACCGCCCCACCGGACGACGTCCACATCGTCGGGTCCATCACGCCACTGTCGAAGGCGTCGCCCAGCATCGACAGTGAGTACGGCGCCGCCCCGGACCGGACAGGCACGACCGCCTGACTGATCCTGAGCGGTGCGTTGGGCCGGACATGCGGGTAGAACGGGCTGTCCGGGTTCCCCGGTGTCAGAGCCCCGTCCGCATTGTCGAGCCGCAGTGACGCCGTGCCCGGCTGGATCTCGGACAGTTCATCCGCCGCGCCCCGGGTGATCGACACCCCCTGGACCTGATCCACCCGGCGGGTGACGTCCGACCACAGAATGCTCTCCTGGGACTGGATCAGCCCACCCCAGCCCATCTCCACAAGGACCGGCACGGCTACCTCCCCACGCTCAGGTTCACCGTGGCGCCCTGCGCACGGCCCAGTTGCACCAGCACCCGCTGCACCTCCCGGCCCACCGCGACCGGGTCCATGGCCTGCTCGACGGTGACCGCCACGTTGTAGACCACGCCACCCCCACCGCCCATGACCGCGGGCCGGCCGATGACCGGCTGCATCCCGGCGACCCGCCCGGACACCTCGCCGAGTGCGGCGTCGAGCATCGGCATGGGCTGCGTCAGTCCTTGCGCCAGGCCCTCCGTGGAGTACCGGCCGACCTGCGCCATCACCGTGCTGGGCGACTTGATGCCCAGCGCCTTCTTGATGGCCGTCTGCATCCCCTTCGCGATCTTCGTCATCTGCGTCTCGATCGCGTCCTGTTGCGACGTCAGCCCCTTCAGGAACCCGGCCCCGGCCTGTGAGCCCGAGTCGTACATAGCGTCCGCCCCGGCCTTGCCCAGCGACGTCGTGGCCGAGTCGAGCGCGGTCTGAGTGGAGTTGATGGACTTCAGCGTGGTGGACGAAGCACCAGCCAGGGCCGACGCGTAGGCGTACCCCTGCTCCGGACCCATGTCGAGGATCTGCCGAATGAGGCCCTTGGACAGGCCGCGCTTGGCCAGGGTCCCGATGTAGCTGGTGAAGGTCTTGATCTTCGCCAGCTTCGCCGCCAACCCGGCCTTGATGCTGCCGGCCGACACTTCGCCGTCCGCGATACCGAGCTGCCCCAGCGTCGTTTCCTGACGCGCGGCTGCCGTGACAGTGCCCGCGAACTTCTTCGCCGTCGCGATCGTTGCGGCAATGTCGTCCCGCCTCTTGGCCAGGACCTGCAACCGCTTCGTGTCGCGGTTGACCATCGCGACCAGCCGGGAATCCTTCGTGGTCCGCGAGCCCCTCCACGCAGCCCAGATGTCCCTGACCAGATCCTTCGAGACTGCACTGATCTTGCCCTTGGACCCGGTCAGCCCGATGATCAGGCCCCGGCCCGCGTCGGCCGCGAGCGCCTTCGTCTTCTTCGACGGGCTCGCGATCTCCAGCTCATCCCGAATCCCGTACAGGACCGCAGCCCCAAGACCCCGGCCACCAGCCGTGACGGCATCCGTCGACACGCCCATGCCGGACCGCAGCCCCGCACTCGCGTCCCGGCCGGCCCGCGCCGCATCAGACACCATCGCCATGCTGTCGGAGTGGGAGTAGATCTCCGTCCCGCCCCCACCGAAACGCATGAGCTCGGGGCCCTGCTCGCCAACCCAGGCCAGTTCGCCCGGCTTCGGCTTGCCACCGGAGGCGAACCCGCCGATGGACTTCGCGAAGCTGGACACACCCGAGTGTGATGACCGGTACTGCACCATCACGCTGGCGGTAGCGGTTCGCCCATCCATCGCGGCAAGCTCTCGCTTCGCCTGCGCGATCTTCGCCTGAAGATCGCCGATGTTCGCCTTGACCTGCGCCTTGCGCGAGTCAGGAACCTTCGCCAACCGACTCTTCGCGTCGGCCAGCTTTGCCGCCAGATCCTCCAGGTTCCCCTTCAGGCGGGCGGTCTTGTCCGGTGTCTTCAGGATCTGGTCCGCGAGCTTCCGGGCCTCATCCCGGTTCAGTCCCATGGCGTCGGCTGTCGCGATCAGCTTCTCGCGGCCGCGGGCATAGATGCCGTTGACGGTCGACCATGACGCCCCGGACTCCCGGGCCTGCGCTGCCGCCTCATCCGTCTTCGACGCCAGGTCGTTCAGCGCAGTGGCTGCCGTCCGGGCCTTCTCGCTGTTGAGGTTGAGCTGCCCGCCAGAGATTGACAGGGCTTCCTCGTTGCCCTTGATCGCCTTCGTGGCAGCATCGATCGCAGCCTCGAACCCGATCATCCCGCCCAGACCCTGCCGGTGGGATTCGTTCAGCGCACTGATGCTCTGCCGCAGCCCATCCGCGCTGGACTTCTGCGCGTCGAGCTTCGCCTGCACCTGCTGAGCCTGCGTACCGAACAAGCCCATCGACTGGGCGGCCAGCTGCTCCTCGAACGCCTTGTCCGCCAGCGCTTCCTTGTACTCGGTGAGCTTGGTGTTCAGGCCAGCTGTCTCGTAGTTGTTCTCGCCCATCTGCTTCTTGATGCGGGCCAGAGCAGCCGCGGCCAGGTCGGCCTTGCCGCCGGCCACGAGACCAGCCAAGGACTTGTCGAGCGCCTCGACTTCCTTCTTCGCGTCCTTGAACGAGATGGGGTTGTCGTTGAACCGCTTGAAGAACTCGTCGCCGTCCTTGGCCGACATGAGGTTGAGGCTGGCCATGAGGCCGCTCAGGTCCTTGCCGAAGACTCTGGCCGTTTCTCCCGCGACTTGGCCCGAGTCGGCGAACCGGCCCAGGCTGGACGTCATCTTGTCGATGTCCGGTGGCGCAGACTTCCCCATCTGCGACAGTTCCATAAGGCCGATAACGAGCAGTCCAATACCGGCGCCGGCCAGGGCGATCTTCGCGCCTCGCGACATGGCGCCAATCCCGGCAGTGACCGCAGCCAGACGGCCCGGTGCCGCGGCAGCAGCCGACCGCATCGCGACGATCTCCGCAGTGAATGCGGCCATCGCTGCACGACCCGCGGCCATGCCGGCCGCCGCCAACTTCGCAAGCTTGATCGCTACGACCAGCTGGAGGATCGTACTGACCGCGTCAGGTGGGACCGCCGCCACGATCCCCGACAAACCGTTGACGACGTCGAGCAGCGAGACACCGACACCCGAGGCCCCGACGAGGACATTGCCCAGCGCCTGGCCGACGTTGCCGAGAGTCTCCGCAACGACCGGGCCCTGCTCGCGGGCGAAGGCCATGAACTCGCTGAGACCGCCGCCGACCTCACCGGTGTCCACGGTCCGCATCAGATGGATGAGCTGGTCGTCGACCTTGCGAAGAGTGTCGTTCGAGAACTTCGTGAACTTCTGGGTGACCCGGTCCAGGCCGGGTGACGCCATCTCGCCACCGAGGACCGTCATCATGCGGTCGAGCTCGTGCCCCGTGCCCTTGACCAGACCCTCGGTTTTCGGGAGCAGGCCGTTGGCGATCGCGAGGCCCTTGTTGAAGGCCGGCATCGTGTCGTCGGCCAAGCTGTCGGACCAGTTCTTGGCCGAGTCTTTCAGCAGTCCGAGCGCAACCGCGGCTTCGCGAGTCTCCGGCGGTAGATCCGCCAGCACCCGCTGATATGCCAGCTGCGCCGTGATCGCTGCTTCGGACGTGCGGCCGCTCTTACTGACCGCGTCCTCGTACTTCTGCTGTGCCTCGCCCGCCTCGGAAAGGGCGGAGATCTGCGGGATCAGCGCGCCCGTGAAGGCAATGGCGGCGATGGCCACGGCGCCGGCCCCGGCGGCGAGCGGCGCCAGGGACGCGGCGGCCGGGATCGCTGCCGGGGCCAGGCTGATCAGCGACGCTGCGAGTTTCTCGCCCACCGTTGACGCGCGGTCCGCAACGGCCGACCAGTCCGCCGTACTGCGCCGGGCCCCCGTGATGCGGAGGCCCGTGAGCCGGGCCGCGTCCGACGTCGTGAGGAAGCGGCCGCGAAGGTCCCGCAGCCGGCCGTCCGCGTCCTGTGTGAACGCGCGCAGGTCCGAACTCGCGCCGCCTGTCACCCGCTGAAGGCGCCGACGGAAATCCTCTGAGGACTCACCCGCGCGACGCATGACGGGGGTCAGACCGTCGCGACCATCGAGCACGAACGTCAGGCGGGTGGACGCCATCACTCACCTCCGGATTGCTGGGCCTGCTGGTGGGCGTCCATCCAGATGACGAGCGCGTAGAAGTCGTCGACGATCAGCTCGTCGACGTCGCGGGGTCCGAGGTGGAGGAGGTGGGCGAAGAGTCCGAGGTACTGGGCTCGGAGATCTGGGATGTCGAGATCGAGGACGTCGTCGGCTCGGGTGCGGCCTCCGACGCTGCCGATGCTTCCCCGGCCGGGGACGGGTCTTTTCCCTCAGCCTCGGCCTGGCACTTCTCGATGTACGCGCGGGCGTGCTCCGGATCGGCCGCTGCCTCCGGTACCTCGGCGAGCGCCAGGACGACCTGCTCGATCGTCACGGTCGGGTCAGTGGCCCGGTAGGCGAAGCCGTTGTTCACCCAGTCCTCGATCTCCCGCTTGTCGTAGCGGGTGGTCAGCTCCTCAACACCGGGATCGAACTCCGCGAACCGCAGGGTCGGAGCGTGACGCTTCCGCAAGACCCAGACGATGCCCCGCATGGCGTCAAGGTCATCGAGTGGCAGCCCCTCCTTGATGGCCGGCCACGTCTTGTCGATAGTCCGGCCGACGATGGATGCCTCCGACGACAGCAGGGTCCGGACGTCGTACTGCTCCGGCTCTCCGCCCTCGGGCGTGTAAACAATGATCATGATGGGTTCCCTACTCAAGTTGGCGGCGAACGTCATCGAGGATGCGGTTGACCTCGGCGGTCATACGGGGGGTATGGGTGCGGACGGTCTTGTCCCACCACAGGGGGGTCGTGGTCTGGGTCGCCCACCGACGGCGGTTGGCGAACACTGGATGGCGGATGCGGCCGGGCGTGCCCCCGCGGCCTCCGTCGTTCAGCACGCCGGGCATGGTCCGCAGGTCGCGCGGCAGCCGAGCGAGATCCACCCAGACTCGCGCGCCAGGGTTGCCGGCAGTTCGGACACTGATCCGGATCGCGGCCGCGATCGTGGCGCGCATGGGCCTGGTCGTCGGGGACGGGCCCCCGCGCTTCCCGGAGGCGCGGCCTGCCGATCGAATGGGCAGGCTACTGACTGTGTTCTTCAGGTCATCGCGCAGCGGCTCGCCCGCACGCCTGATCCGCCGCTGCATGCTGCTGCGGATGTGCTCGCCACCGGCCGCCCTGAGCCTGCGTTGCAGGTCCAGGAGCTGACCGGTACCGAGGATTCGTACGGAGGAAACAGCCACCTGACACCTCCCGGTAGAAGGCGCCAAGGGCGAGGCAGATCAACAGACGATGTGGCCGAACGCCTCGACCTGGCGGTTGATCTGCTCCTGGGTTCGAGGGGGCCTGTTGCGGCAGATCACGGTGGTGCCGCCTTCAGCAACCCACGAACTGGCAACTCCTCCGTGGCTGCTGCAAGCCCCCTGCCTTCCAATGGACTGGGACGACCAGCCATCCGCGCAGGATGTCCCCTGGAACGTCCACGTCACTGGGGTCTCAGGCGGGGCCGGCGTTGGGGAGTTGGATACGCGGCGGGTCGAGTCATCGTCCTGGAAGAACGAGACCTTCACGAAGACCACAGCGATGATCAGGAAGAACGCGACGCCTGATACGACGACGGTCCCCTGATACACGACCTTGATCGCCTTCTTCAGACGACCCCAAGCGCGCGATATGCCAGCAATCCCCACGCCCTTGCCTCCCCCGAGCCGCGTCCCCACACGGCGTTCGAATCGTACTGCGGGAACGGGCTCAGATTTCAGAGGGTGATGTCCGTGGACATGTACTCGATCGACGGGACGTTCGTGCCGTTCGACAGCCCGGTGAAGTTGAACGTCGGCTTGACCAGGTCGAAGCCTTCGACGGTCGGCGGTGCGTCGTCGAGCTTGATCACGGGGAGCTTCACGGTGAACCGCTCCGGGTTGGACGCGGCGATGATCGGGCCGGTGAAGTCCCACACGAATGACATCCCGCCGTCGCTGGTGTGCAGGTCATCGAGCACGGTGTCGACGTAATCGCCCTCCAGCGAACCGGTGATCTTCACCTGGTCGTTGGTGATCGGCTCGGCCTTCGTGCCCGACTGGCCGGCGTAGTAACGCTCGGTCGCCTGCGGCCGCTCGATCTTGACGCTGACCTTGCGAATGCCGTCACGCGCCACCTCGGACGCGTACGTACCAGTCTTCACCGACATCTGCCCGAAGTGAAACGGCGACATGCTCGGGTACGTGGCGACCGCGAGCACCGACGTCTCCTCAACGTCCTTGCAGTCGAGCTCGAACGAGACAGTCAGCATGCCGCCAACCTCGCACGAGAACTCCGCCGAGATCACCTTGCAACCCAGGAAGTTCTTCCTCGTCACAGTGCCCGTGGTGAGCGGGAGACCTTTCTGCAGCGTGAGGCTCTTGCCCGCGACGTCGGCCAGGAGGTGAGTCTGGAGGTACGCCGCCGTGGCAGCCTGCTGCACCGGCGTCACTGTCGTACCCATCAGCGACTGGAGCAGGACTCCCATCGCCTTGTTGGTGACCTCCATGTCCAGGCTGCCGGCGGCCGAGCGCTGGGTGACCACGCGCCGGGACGACAGCGGCATCAGGCGCCCGGCCGCGATGCCTGCGGACTGTGCCGTCACCTTCTTCAGTTGAAGGGATTCCTTCGTGAACTCCACGAACTTGGTGGGGGCCACGTAGGTGCCGTAGGTGGTCTCGGCCGCGATGCCGACCTGCGCCCCGAGTCCGGATCCGATCGCCATGTCAGGCCCCCGTCTTGGTGTCGGCGGCCTTGGCCGCGCTGGTCTTCTTCAGCCCAGGGGCTGGGGCCTCGGAGGCCTTGGGCTCCTCGACTCCCTCCCATACGTGGGGCTGGCAGGCGTAGCCCTCGTACCGGCCGTCAGGGACTTGGACGACCTCGTCCGGGTGGACAGTGCGGCTGCCGAGCTCCGGCACGGTGACCGGCTCGGCGCCGATGTAGCGCACTCGCGCCATGGCGTAACTCCTCATGTGGGGATGGTCAGATGCGGGCGCGGCAGGTCACCGTGAAGGCGAGGCCCGCGCGAATGCCCTGGTCGGTGTTGGACTGGTGGAGCACGCCGCGGGTGAGGTGCGCCCACTGCACTGCGCCGTTGAGCGTCGGTGCCTCCGGGTTCGGGCCGGTCGCGCGGATCGCGTCCTCGACGACGGCCAGGAGCTCGAAGGCCCGCAGCCGGCAGACGCTCACATCGGAGTCGCCGGACCAGGTATCAATCCAGCCCGCGATCGTGAAGTCCTCGTCTCGCCGCCTCGCACCCGCGTACGCGAAGTCCTGCACGGTCTCGGCCGCGGTGTCGCCGTCGGGGGACCAGCCGACCGCGAGCAGGTCCTGGTCGGACATGTCGCCGACCGGGGGCCCGTCAATGACGTTCACCTCGGCCAGGGCCGGTGCGGCCCGAAGCACGGCCAGCAGCGCAGCGATTGCGCCGGGTACTGCAGAGGTCGCCATTACGCCATCCCTGGGGGGATCTGGTCCGGGTTGAGCAGCTGCACAGCCCGGTTCGGAATCGCATATCCCAGGCCCGGGATCGGCTCGGTGACGTCGAAGTCACCGACGCCGAGCTGTGGCCGGCCCGGCCCCTGCTGAGTTCTCCACAGGTGTTGAAGGATGATGCGGGCGGCTGCGGTGATGTTCGCGTCGATGATGCGGCGCCCCGCCTCGTACGTGACCCGGAGCGGCCCGGTGAAGCAGCCGCCAGTGCGCAACCGCACGATGCCTGTCGACTCGTCGAGGTCGAGGCCAGCGACCTCGTACGACGTGCCCCCGGACAGCACCGAGGCCACCGAGGTGAGCGTCAGGGCAGGGACCTGGCGCAGGGCCAGGGCCTCGACCAGGCGCACCGGGTGAACCTCGGTGACCGTACGGACAACGACCGGACCGACGAACCACTCCACGGCCCGGGTCGTTGCCTCGACCCAGAACCGGACCTCATCCCGATCCGCTGCACTCTTCTTGTTGAGGTGGTCCATGGCGTCGGACAGCGACACGATCGACGGAGGAACTGCATCTCGAACGTCGAATGAGTCGGTGTACGCGGCGCCGGGGCCGGTGAAGAGCCAGCGGACGGTATGGCGGCCGGCCTGCGCCGTGGGGTAGTCGGCCTGGTACTGGCCGGTGGCTGTCTCCTCGACGGGCGGTGACGTGCTTGTGCCGTCGGGGAGTCCGATGGTGAGTACCGCCGTGGCGGCGGTGGTGAGGGTGCCGTCCGGGTCTCGGCACTCAGCAGTCAGGCGCGCTGTCGCGCCGAGGTCGTACGGCACCCTCGCCTCCTTCTACCGGGTCTCGATGCCGTCGCGCAGGTCGCCACCGTGCGAGGCCTCGGCAGCCAGCTCGGCGTCCGCCTGGTCGGCGGCGGCGCGCGTTTCATCGTTCGCGCGGGCCTGCGCGAGGACGGTCTCCCGCTCCTTCGCGATGCCCGCCCGGTTCTGGCCGGAGGCCTCGACGTCGAGCACCCGCACCGCCTCCTCCTCGCCGACGTCGACGAGGTACGCCAGCACCTCGCGGTTGCTGTGCTCGGCCGGGTCGAACGCCTCGGCCTGTGACAGATCGTCGGCGGGCGGCACCCGGTCGGG
Source organism: Streptomyces sp. NBC_00464 (assembly GCF_036013915.1). Lineage (NCBI taxonomy): Bacteria > Bacillati > Actinomycetota > Actinomycetes > Kitasatosporales > Streptomycetaceae > Streptomyces > Streptomyces sp. NBC_00464. The sequence continues at coordinate 3,755,587 of NZ_CP107899.1, forward strand.
AGCCACCGGCGGCGGAGACGGAATTTCGTCCGCCCACACCGCGCGATATCCGTCCGCCCACTTCGCCGCCTCCTCCTCCGCCAGTTCGACCAGGTCGCCCGGCTGCCAGGAGAAGTCGAGGCCCGAGACCGCCTCCAGGATTCGGATTCGCAGCATCAGGCGTGCACCACCGGAGCGACCCGAGGGTTCGCCAGGAGGACCTGCGCACCGAGGGTGCCGCCCGACGTCGTACCGGCCGCCGTGAGCGCAGCGCGAAGGTAGCGCTTCTGGCCCTTGTAGCCGATGACGAACAGCTTGTTGTCGTCGGCCGCGACGATGGCCGGCTCGACGCCCTGAAGCTCCGACGTGGCGACCGCGGTGAAGTTGGTGTTGTCGTCGGACTCCTGAACCTCGATCGTGTGGGTGCCATCGGTGATGACACCGGTGTGCACCACGACCATGGCGTCCTGGAACAGACTGCCGTTCGTGGCCCGGTCCACGCCGGTGCCGTTCGATGATGCGGTGCGGGTGGCGATCGCCAGGGTCTCCCGCAGGGTGACGTTGCTGTACGCGTCCCTCATGACGCGCTCCTCTCAGGTCATGCCGGGCCGGGGATCAGAACGGCCCAGGGCTAACAGCGGGATGGATCAGGACGCAGGGTGCTGGTACAGCCGGATGGCGTTGGAGTCCTGGATGCCGCCGTCGAAGCGGGCGAACCCCAGGAAGGCGACCTGGAGGTACTCGGCGTACCGCTCGACCAGGCGCAGCGTCTGGACGTCGAGGACCTGGCGGATGACGTAGCCCGCCTTGAAGTCGCCGAACGCGATGCTCTTCGCGTTGGCGGCCGGGCCGGGCATCGAGTCGTCAACCGTGTACGCGAACCCGTTGATCGTGGCCGGGAACCCGGGCGCCGGGATCGGCTGCCACAGCGGCCGGCCGTCCAGGTCCTTGAGCTTCCGGAGAACCTTCAGGAGGCTGTCACCGAACAGGTACTTACCGTTGGCCCGGTAGGCGCTGTTCACCGAGTGCTCCAGGTCGACCAGGTCGTCGTAGACAACCGAGGTGACCTGGCCGGAGGCGCCCGTCTTACCGACGACACCGCTCGTGACCAGGCCCTCGGGCTGGTCAACGCCGGTGCCGGTGACCCAGGAGCGAGCGGCACGACGGCCAATGCGCTCGCCCAGCTTGCGCGGCACCCACTGCTCCAGCCCGAACGCCGAGTCCTGGAGCAGCTGAACCGGGAGCTTCACCTGCTTCGAGCTCGCGGTGAACGCCTTCAGCTTCCGGCCACCGAAGGAGAAGTCCTGCTCGCCGGCGGCCTGGTTCTCGCCGAGCCATTCGCCCTCGTTGGCGGTGTCGTCGTTAGTCGGCCACGGGAGGTCGGCGCCCGTCGCCGTGGTGATGACCTCCGCCAGACCGAGCAGGCCACCGAAGGCCTTCATGGCCTCGGTCATCACGTTGCGGAACTCGTCGGGAACGAGGAACCCGCCAGCGGTGTCGGGGGCCGTGCCCTGCGCGCGGGCGTCGTTCTCCATGAGGAGGAGACGCTGCTCGGAGGAGAGGCGGTCCATGCCGCCGCGCAGGTACTGGGAGAAGGCCCCGGCGTATCGCTCGGCCGCGTTGTCCTGGTCGCGGTCCTCGGGGGTCGGGCCGGTGGCCGTGACGATCTGCGACCGGTCGACCTTGTCGAGGGTGGCCATCTTGTTGAGGCGCTCGATGTCGCCGGACACCTCGGTCAGGCGGGCCTCGGCCTGGTCCCAGTTGCCGCGCTCCTCGGCTGTGAGGTCGCGGTCCTCGGAGTCGGCGGCGGCCTGGATGTCCTGCATCCGCTGCCACGTCGTGTTCTGCTCGGTGATGAGGCGCTTCAGTCGCTCGCTCATGGGGTGTGCTCTCGCTTCCGTCATGCCAAAAGGCCCGGCACGTGGCCGGGCTGGCGGGTGAGTGTGGGTGGTGCTACTTGCGGGGGAGGCCGAACCGTGCGGCCAGTGCCCGCATGCGGAGGTCCCGCGCGGCGTGCTCATCCCGAGTGGCATCAGCCGGCTCGGTCGCCTCGTCGGCGGTGTCCTCGGTGGTGCTCTCGCGAGTGGACTCACCCGGCTCGCGATCGTCTGTGGTCAGCATGTCGAGCAACTCGGGCCGGTACCGGGCCCGCCGCTCGATCGCGGCGAGGTCGCCGCGGTACGCCAGGGCGGTAGCCACGGCGCGGAGAGAGGCCTCGGTGTCCGTGTACGCGGGGAACGTCACCGCGCTCACCTCGAACAACTTGACCTCCTGGATCGTGCGGAGCTCGGCCTGCACGACCTGGTCGTCCTTCGTCTCGACGTCGATGACCTGCCAGTCGTCCTTGACCACCTGGAAGCCGAACGACATCCCCGTGATGTTGCCGTTCCGCAGGTTCGCGCGGAGGTCCTGGACGTACGACAGGGCGGGGTCGAGAGCCGAGTCGACCGGGAGGCCGCGGGCATCCTGCGCCAGCGACAGCGTGCCGGCCGACACCCGGGACACCACGTAGTAGGTGTCGTGGTCGATCAGCATCCGTGCGTCGCCCTCGGAGATGGTCTTCGTGAAAGCCCCGGGGGCGATCTCCTCGTAGAAACCCCACCTCAGGGGATTGCCGATGCTGGTGCGGCTGTTGAAGACGGCGGCGTATCCGAAGAACCGCTCGGCCGTCGCGCCGTCCTCGCCCGCCCGGACCGCCACCTCGGCCGTGGACAACGGCAGATGGCGGCGCTCCTCCAGGGCCGTTGCCCGCGTCAGGGTCCTCATGTGGTCTCTCCGGTTTCGTCGGGGGTGTGCATGAGGCGCTGCGCCTCGGCCATGAGCGCGGCCGCGCGGGCCGCGTTGCTGCCGGCAGGAGGCTGCGCGTCCTGTCCGGCCAGCGGGTTGAAGCCCAGCGGCGCCATGTACATCGGCTGAAGGTGAAGGTCGCCCTCCGCGCCTTCGAGCGGGGGCAGGTCCTCCAGGTCGAGGATGTTGTTTGCCGAGTAGGCGCCGACATCGCGCATGGCCCGGTAGAAGGTGGCGCGCGCTGCGCTGTCGCCTCGCAGCAAGCCGCCCAGCTGGTACTTCGCGGACATGTCCTTGGGCAGCAGCTCCTTCGTGATCCGCTGCTCTGTTGGCGCCAGCCACGTCGGCGACAGGTCCCACGTCACGAATCCCTGCGCCTGCTGCTCCAGCCCCGTTCCCCAGCTGGTGCTCTTCGAGGTCTCCATCAGCAGGAAGAGCGGGACGCCGAACATGCGCGCCACTTCGCTGATCTGGAACTCTCGGGACTCAAGGAACTGGGCATCCACGTTGGGCATCGCGACGGGCTTGAAGGACGCTCCGGAGTCGAGGACGGCCACCTCGTGTGCGTTCGCGACCCCACTCATCTTGGCTTTCCAGCGCTCCTTCAGCGCGTTGGCCTGGTCCGGGTTCAGCCGCTGCTCGGTCTGGAGTACGCCGCCGATCATGTTGCCCGAGCCGAACAGTCGGGCCGCGGAGATCTCGGCGGCCTGCGCCAGGCTGATGCCCTGCGCCGCCAGCCTCACCGGCGAGCAGCCGGTCAGTCCGTCGTAGCCCACGCCGGGGATGTGGAGGATCTCGTACGGCGTGAGGATGTGCTGAGCGCCCCAGTCGTCAGTGACCTGGAACAGCTTCCCCGACGGCAGGTCCTCGTCCGGTCGTACGCGCTCGACCTGGACCCGATCCGGGGTGATCGGCCACAGCTCCCGGATCTCCCCGGAGGTACTTCGGATCTTCTGCATGTACGTGTTGCCCCACAGCACCCGGTGTACGTACCCGAGCCGCCACAGCTCCAGCGGTGTCAGGTCGGGATGCGGATCCCTCAGCAAGTCGAAGGGCACCTTCTCCTTTGTGCCGGCCACGTACGTCGGCAGGGGCAGGGCCGCGGACACGTTCGAGATGACGTTCACCGACCGCCACACCGCCGGCATGTGCAGGCTGGTGCGCTCGTTCACCGCCACCCCGGCCGCCGTTGCCCGACCGCCGAGGAACTCTGCGAGCGACGCGGAGGTGAGCGGCGTCGCTGGGTTCTCTACGCTCCGCCGATCGAAGAGCCCGAACAGACCTGTCACTGCCGCTCACCCCCTGCCCCGCTACCACCGTGCTGCCCACCAGCAGCACGTCCCACTGACGCGCGTTCGCACGCCAGCACTCCCAGCACCCCGCCCACCAGCAGGGCCGCCGGGACGCTCCACAGGCCGATGCCCGCTACGGCCACCAGCACAAAGACCACCTCCGCGGCGAACAGCACACGCTCAGTCACCACAGGTTCGGCGCTCCTTCAGGCTCGATGTCCGCTCGCTCGGCGTAGCCCCACGACGCATGAGTGGCCGCGACCAGGGGCGTGATGTCCACCGACACCCCGCGCCTCGACCAGCCCCACCCGTCGCCGATCGGGCGTTTGTCCGCACCGGCCAGCGCGGTGGCGAGCGGCGCCTGGTCCAGGTGCACGAGCGTTTGGTCCGCGACCGCGTCGAAGAACTGACCGCTGGCGGCGGCGACCTGGCGCGTCGTCATCTCCAGCAGCAGGTCCTCATCACCGACCGTCTCGCGGCCGGCCTTCTCCAGCGCCTTCTTGATCGCGGGGATCAGCGACGCGGCCGGACCGCCCGAGTCGATGACGACCGCGCACGGCTGCCACTTCTCCACCAGCTCGGCCAGGCGCTCGACGACCCAGCCGGTACCGGGCCGGTGGTCGATGACCTCGACGTGCCGTGACTCCCCGCTCGCGCCGGCAGCGCAGATCGCACTGTGCGACCGCTCGGGAGTCGTGTCGACGGCGAACGCCACCGTCCCGCCGATCGCGGACGTCCCATCGCCCAGCGCCCGCCACGTCTCCTCGTCGATGACCCGCCACGTGTCGCCCTCCTCCGACGGGTAGTCCCCGACACCGAGGCGCTCACGCGCGAAGATCTCGTCACTCATCGTCAGTCGCTCCCGCTCTGTATGCGCCAGCGTCAGGCGATAGCCCAAGGCGGGATTGGCTTTCGCCACAGACAGTGGCGACAAGGGGTCGTCGTGATCGGTGCAGTCCGGGCCGCACTCGCGCACGTGGGGGTTGATCGACCACTCCAGGTAGGCGAGCGAAGGGTCTGGGGTTCCGGACTCCATGGCCGCGAGGGCACGGCGTCGTAGCCGGGCGAGCTGTACGGACGGTGAGCCGATGCCCGCGCTGCCCAGGTACCAGACCTGCGGGTTCTTTACGGCCGCCATGGTCGGCATCAGCGCGCCCATCGCGTCGTCGCCGAGGATCATGTCCTCGTCGAGCATGTTGCAGTCGCCGGTGAAGCCGCGGCCCGAGCCACCGCTACGGGCCAGGAACCGCAACCGCTGCCCGGTGAGGAGCTCGATGGCCTCCTCGCCGGTGGTGCGCCGTACGGCTTTCACGCGCTTACGCAGCGAGTCCGTGTTCGTGACCAGGGCGACGATCCGCCGGAACGCCTCGACGCTGGTCTTGAACTCGTGCGCCGAGTGGATGATCAGCCGCTCGCCGAGCAGGAACAGCCCGGCCAACTCTCTGGCCTCGATGATCCCGCCCTTGCCGTTCTGACGAGCAACGTTGATCGCGACCTCGAACGCCGACCAGTTCCCGTCCGGCCGCTCTCCGAGCCCCACGTGCATCGCGAACTGCTGCCAGTCGTCGAGCACGAGACCGGCCACAGCGGCCAGCTCAACGGCCTCCTGGCCCGCTGACGACGTGTACGGAGGCGCGGTGAAGACCCGCGGCCGCTGCACTCCCCGGGCGTCTGGGACGGGGACCAGGTCATGCGCCACGGCGCTGGGCCCGTCGAGCAGCGAGGTCATCGAGCGCGTCCCCCTCAGTCTGGACGGGGGCGAGTTTCCGCAGGTCAGCAAGGGTGGCGCGAAGCTCGCGCGCTGCTACGGCAATCGCGGTGGGGGCATCACTTTCGTCGATCGCCTGCGCGAGCTGGATCGCGAGATCAGCAAGGCCCGGCGCGATCTCTCCGACTCCGAGCTGAGCGATCTCGTCGCGCGTTCCGTCCTCGACCATGACCGCACCCCCGATCACAAATCTGACGACGTGTCAAATAACTCGGGAGGTAACTTTTAGTGACGGGCTGGATGTCACTTAAAGTGATGTCGATCTTGGTGGCGGAAAGTGACTTCTTTGGAAGATCATTTTCATTTCGGTCCGCGCAAAAATCACGGCGACAAGGGCGTTTGGGTCGCCCGCCTTCGGGCCCAACTTTTGATCCACTCTCTCCCCCGGGCCGCGATCATCGGCCTGATGATCACGGTCTGGAGGCGGGCCGGAGCCTGGGAGTGATCACCAGTCGCGTGATGCCTGGGTGGTTACCGGGCGTGATCCGCCCTTGCGTCGGTCCCGGTACCAGCGGGTGACGACGCCCTCCATGGCGGGCTGGCGCATGTCTTTGACTCGCTGTCGAACGATCGCTTCGCCTGGATCGACGGTGATGATCCGTGCGCCGAGGCGCTTGTATCTGGTGCGTGCCTTGGCCCCGGGAATGGTGTGGATCAGGTAGACGTCGGCCCGGTCGAGTAGCTGCTCGGCCTCGGCGATGGCGGCCTGGCGTGCGCGGTAGACGACGCGGAGGAGTTCGGGGCTGTGGTTGTGGTGATCGGCGCCGGGGCCAGCCATGGCGAGGGCGATGACGTCGAGGTCGATGACGATGTCGCGGGGCTTGGCGTGGGCTCTGATCCAGGAGGACTTGCCGGCTGCGGGTGGGCCGGTGACGACGTACAGCACGAGTGCTCCTGCATGGGACAAGGGCTAGCTGAGCGGAAGCGTGGCGAAGCGGGCACACTGCTGCGATGGAGATGTCAGAGACCTTCGCGGCAACGGTGGCGGGAGTGGCGCCCGTCATCTGGCTTGTCGGGGCCCTGGAGATGCACCAGTACGCAAAGCGCAGGGCGGATGAGTCCCGAGCTCTGGAGAAGCTCTATGCCGAAGGGCGAGCCGCAGCCGAGGGGGGCGATCCGGGGACTGTGCGTGAGGCGATCAGGCTGATGCAGGAGCGTGTGGAGCCGGTCCTGGCCTCAGCTGAATCGAACATGACCCTGCGGAAGGCGGTCTATTCGCTGTGGGCTGTGGTCGTTGCCGCACTGCTTGCAGCCGAATCAGGGTCGTTGATGTGGCTTGCCACCGGTGGAGGGACGGAGAGTGGTTTGGCCTGGCTCTGTCTCGTGGCGCTCGTGGCCGGGTTTGCGGCGGTGACGTCCTTGCCTGTGATCGTCACGTACGTCGAGATGGAGCAAGCGATCAAGAGGCGTCGTGAGCACGCCGGCAATATCGCCGCTTTGCTGGCGGCCGAGCGGCGGTCTCAGGCAGGCCCTAGCGAGCCGCCTGCGGGTGCATAAGGGGTCAGGGGCGCGGAAGCGTTGCGATGGCCCTACCACGTTCGTGAGGCTCGGCCCTGCTTGATGCTCGTGCGGTTGCCGCGGGCGCTGTTGCAGCGGCGGTGTGCTGAGCGGGCGTTGGCGGGGTCGAGGAGGTCGCCGCCGAGCGAGAGCGGGATCAGGTGGTCGAGGGTGAAGGCGTCGCGGTGCTTGCCCGCCTCGGGGCCGGTGATCTCGTACGCGATGTTGTGGCCGCAGAGCCAGCAGGGCAGGCCGAGGGAGCGCTGCTTGATGCAGAGGTCTCGGTAGCGGCGCCCGTTGCGGGGGTTGCCGGCCACGGGCGCCACCCCCTGGTTACTCGGTGTCGGCGCTGGCCGCGTCCTCGATCTGCTTCTCCAGGTCGTCCTGGCCGTTCTCGTTGACCTGCTGAGTGATCGCCAGGAGCGTGTCGAGGTAGTCGGCTTCGGGGATGTCGGTGCAGGCGTCGGGGCGGGGTTCGTCGGCGCCGAGCTGGTTGCCGGCGTTGATGTGGGCGTAGACCGCGTCGGAGCAGGCTTGGGCGGCGGCTTCGGGGTCGGCCGGTGCGGAGCTGGTGATGTGGCTGGGTTTGGTCTCGGGCTTGTCGTCGGGCGTGCTGGAGCAGCCGACGAGGGCGAGGAGCAGGGTGGCGCTGGTGATGGCGGCCGCGGTGATGGTGCGCATGGTCCCCCCAGGACGTTGCGTGATGAGGGCGACATCATCTGGTGCGCGATGGGGGGTTCGGGGGGAAGTGGCCGGTCTGTGACATGGAAGAGCCCCAGCCGCCCCACGGTGGGCGTGTGTGCTGGGGCTAGGTCTTGGTCCGGTGACAGGGGTGCCGCGCCTGCTCGGTGGACCTCCAGGGCTGCGGCTCAGGGCCGGAGCAGCTTCTGTGTCCGGGCACGCCGGACTTGGGGACAGGATGGGGCATTGATCGCGAATGCGCAAGGAAGCAAGGGTGTCCTGGATTCTGACGGGCGCCGCTTTCTGTCGGTCGTTGACCGGGGTGCTCGTGGAATGGGTTGCGGAAATCGCACCAGGTTTGGTCATTCGCAGGCAGGATCTTTTTCGGATCGTGCCTGGTCAGGCGGGACCCGTATCGCCGTGTGACGGTAAGAATCCATAGGGCCCACGCGTACCCGTAGACTGATGCACGCCAAACGACGTTCTCCAGAACTCGTGCCCTTGTGGCGCGAGTTCAAAGGATCCGGCCCCCGCTGTAGGGGTCGGTACGGTGCCGCAAGGGTGCCGGTGGAGGATGACCGGAGGTGGGGGTTGAGTTCCGATCTGGAGAAGCCCCGCAGGAAGTGGACGAGCGCCGAGCGGGCGCAGGTCTGGTTGGCTGCGGTGGGCATCCTGGTGGCGATCATCGCCCTGGCGGGGCAGTTCGCTCAGTACCGCTGAGCGCCCGCGCATGAGAACGGTCGGGACCGGCAGCTGCAACACGCAGCGAGCCCGGTCTGCTGATAGGCGACCGGGCTCGTGAACTGCGCTGGGTGGCCTTGCTCTTGCCGGAGCGGGGCCACCCTCTTTTCTATTGCACGGGCAATAGGTTATGAGCCCACCTTAGCGCACCCGTAAATGCGCTAACGAGGAAGCGGTAACGCGCTATCGGGCCCGTGGCCGTAGCGTCGCCCGAGGGTTCCAGTGATGGCAGGGACGAGAAAACGCAAGCGACCGGCAGACAGGTGATGTGCCGTGCGTCTAGCGTGCCGTCGTGAGTTCAGTGAACTGGGGCGACGCCCCAACCTGGGTGGCTGCGATCTTCGCGGGTGGGGCGGCATGGTTCGCGTACCTGACGATCAGGAGCCAGCGGAAGCAGATCGACGAGCAGCGGGTGTTCATCGGCGAGCAGTCGGCGAACTTGACGCTGGAGCGTGCGGAGCTTCGTGCTGCTCTGGAGACGCGCAGGTGGGCTCAGGCGAAGCAGGTCAGCATGACGTACACGACCCGTGCCACGTTGAGTTCAGGAACGATCACCGGTTACGAGGGTTGGTCGGTTGTGGTGACGAATGGCAGTGACGAACCGTTGGCGGACGTATTGGTCCGGTTCGGGGACACGTACAACGCTGCCAGCGCGGCGGAGCTCAGCGCGGCAGGACTCCCCGATCAGGGGCGGCGCGGTTTGCCAGTCAGCGTGATCGGGCCGGGGCGGCGGGTCCGGTTCGAGTCGCCTCGTTGGCCTGAGGCGACAGTGGACAACAACCTACCCACGGTCTGGTTCTCCGACGCTGCGGGTGAGGTATGGGTCCTCGGCTGCGACGGCGTGCTGAGGCCGGAAGAAGGGTGAGGTGGCTACCAGGGGCCAGAGCAGCCAGGGCAGCGCCGGGCGTACTCGATGAAGTCGGGGTCGCCGGTGTATCGCTCCCACCCTTCGTCGTACTGGCGCATGCGGAGGTTGTGTTGTGCGCAGAGCGGGCCTCGGATGTAGCCGTGGGTGTGGCAGTGGTCCCAGACCATGACGTTTACGGCGGTGAGTTCCGAGGGGGTGCAGCGGCGTTCGCTGTCGGCGAGCGTGCACGGGTGGAGAGCAGCACGCTCCCGCCGGCGGTCGGTGGGTTTGTACAGCACCCGCCACGGGGTCGGGCCAATCACGCGGAACCTGCGGTGCGGGGGTCGTGGCGGCGGCCGGTGAGGGCGGTGGTGATGGTGGTGCCGGTCCAGCGGTTGGCCATCTGGCTGGTGTCGTCGGGGGCGGGCCAGCGGTTCCGGGAGACGTCGGAGCGGATGGTGGCGGCGCTGATGCCGGTGAGTTCGGAGATCTCGCGTGCGGTGTAGAGCCGGCCGGGCTCGAAGGCGGCGGTTCCGCGGGTGAAGTGGGCAGCGATTGCGGCGTCGACTGCGGCGGGGTCGTAGACGTACGAGCGGCCGCGCTTGCCGATGGGGGCGGGCCAGTCGGGGTGTCGGGACCATTGGGCGCGGAGGGTGTCGTAGGCGCGGTTGTGGCGGGCTGCGATCTCTCGGAGGGTCTCGCCGTCGGGGGGTGTGGTGTCTACCATGGTGGTCCGGCCTTTCTGGCTGGGTGGGACCGGCAGCGTTTCGCGAGCACCCCTTGGGGTGTCTGGGCTTTGGCCTGGCGTTGCCGGTCTTCTGTGTGTCCGGGGTGCGGAACGGGGGCCGCCCCCGGCTGGGTGCCGGGGGCGGGTGACGGTTACTTCTGGGTGTCGTTCAGCCAGACCGTGAGGTCCATCAGGTGGTCCTCGGCCATGAGCAGGTTGGCGGCGACCGAGTGGGCTCGGGCGATGGTGAACTCCTCGCGGACGAGGAGGCTGTAGAGGTCCATCCCGCCGAGCCAGAAGGCGCAGACTGCGAAGAGCGTCGCCTGCTGGATCTCGGGCATCGGCTGGTCCTCGACGATGTCCATGAGGCGGCGGATGGCGGGGACGACCTCGACGTTGGAGACGGCGCCGGTCGGCAGGGTCACGGGGATGGGGAGGTTGAGGCAGACGGTGGCGAGCACGGTGTAGCTGGTGCTCAGGTGGTGGGCCATCTTGCCCATGGCCTGGTCCTCGAAGTCCGACATGGTCGGTCCTTTCGTGGTGGGTGGTGGTTGGGGTTCGCGGCCCCTTCCTTGTGTCTCAAGTATCGCATTTGATGTATTGAATTGCAACACCTTTGGTGAAGGGAGCGGCCCCAACCCATCACCGGGCTGGGGCCGCTGACACACCCTTACCGCCGCTGCCACCCGCTCAGCCGGTCGTCCGCCCCGACCACGGCCGACAGCCGCATGTTCGGGAGCTCCGGCAGCGCAGCCCCGACCGCGGCCGCGATCTCCGCCGCCGGGTACCGGACCGGGTCACCCGCGTCCGGCGCGTCCGCGACGACCTCGGCCTGGTCGCCGAACAGCAGCAGCACTTTCACGTTCACTCGCTCGCTCATGGGTTCATCCTCTCCGGTCAGCGCTTCGGCTGGTCGGTGGTCGTGGTGGGTGTCGGCGCCTGGGCGGCCGCCTGCTCGGCGGCGCGCTGCGCCTGACTGATCTCGTTCTTCGCCTGGAGGTCGGCGATGCTGATCGGATTCAGCGGTGCCATGATGCGGGTCCTGTTTCTTCGGGGATGGGTGACCGGGGCGGGCGATGTCTTGGCGGATGGCGCCCGCCTCGGGGCTGGTAGACCGGCGGTAGATCGGCCGGTGGATCATGGGTGGATGCCGGTGGACGCTGCGGTAGATGTGCAGGTCAGGCGGCGGTAGACGGGGCGAGTGACGCCTCGGTCCCCTCGGAAGGGGGGAGGGGCGGGAGCTGGCTCCTGACGACCCCCCGAGTCGGCCCGCGGCCGCCCTGCTTGAGCCTCATCTCCACGGGGATACGGAGGGCCTCCAGGCGGGCCCGGAGGTCGGCCACTGTCCGGCCCTCCATGTGGCCCCGTTTCTGGAGGGATTGCAGGACCTCGGAGAGGAACATCGCGGGGCGGTCGCCGAGGGCCTCGTAGAGCAGGCGCAGGACTGCATCACGGCGGTCCGGCTGATGCTCCTCGGGGGTGCCCGGGGCGACCTTTTCGGCCGGGCGGGGAGCAGCTGCTGCTCTCCATGCTGCGAGGGCCCAGAGGGCGGCGAGGATCCACATCAGCCGAGGGCGGGAGCGGACGAGGAGGAACAGGCCGGCACTGGCCGCTCCGATGATGGCGAGGCGCAGCCAGCATCCGAGGGCGGCGGCCAGGCCTTCGAGGTCCTCGCGGCGGCCGCGGTGTACCCAGGCGGTGAGGGTGGTGGTGAGGCGGGTCTGCAGGGTGGCGTGCCCGGTCCCGAGGCGCTGCAGAGCGCCGGTCGTGGCGGCCTGGATGGCCGCGGTGCGCTTCATGCGGTCTGCCCGTTGGCGAGGTCGCGGGTCGCGGTTGCCCTTCCACCAGGGCCTGGCGTTGCCCCACATGATGCCGAGGGCGGTGGCGACCCCGGCGAGGCTGAGTGCGGTGGCGTTCATCGGTGGACTCCGGTGAGGATCGTGACGATGTCGAACGGGTCGATGGCGCCGACCAGGCCGGCCAGGGCGACGGTGATTCCCCACACGCGCAGGAGGGTTCCGCCGTGGCGGGCGGTGCGGGCGATGCCCCAGGCGAGCGGGAGCAGCGCCAGGACGTAGCCGTGGGTGGCTCCCCACTCGTCGCGGGCCTGGCCGAGGGCGTACGCCCATGTCGTGGCGGCGCTGAATCCGGTGCCGGGGATGGGGATGACGGCCAGGAGAGGCGCCCCGCAGACCTGCCACGGTTTGCCGATGCCGCGGACTCCGGCGACGAGGCGCTGCCACCGGGTGGGCTCGGGCTCCTCGTAGTAAGGCTCGGTCTGAACGGTGACGAACACTTGCAGCGGGCGCTGCTCAGGCTCCGGGGCCGGAGCCGGGGTGGGCGGGGGCGGCTGTGCGGGCGGGGCGGGCTGCTCCCACCACGGCGGGAGTTCGCCGGGCTCGGGCAGGCGGTCGGGCAGCGGCGCACCCGCCGGGATGATGCGCGTCGGGGTGATCGGGCGATCGGTCACGGGGTGGCCTCCTGATCGAGGAGTGCGCGCATCCGCTGGGCTCGGGCCTGGCCGATGCGCATCCCCGTCTGAAGTGCGCGCAGCCCGGCGGGCCGTCCGTGGCGGGTGCTGTGGGCGGAGTCGATGAGGCGTGCAGCGGGCAGGAGTGCACGGTCCGCATCCGCATCCGGGGCGTCCTCGCAGTCCGCATCCGGTTCGTCGTCGGGCGACTCCCCTGCGTCGGTGCCGTCCCACGTGGCGTGGACGGCGAACAGGTTCTGAGCTGCGGCGGATGCGCTGTTGAGTGCGCGCGGGTGCGCGGATGCACTGGCGCGGAGTCCGATGGAGACCTGTGTCTCGGAGACGATCACGCCGTGGTCGAGGAGGACCTGGCGCAGTTCGTCCGGCCCGAGGCTGGGGTGCGCACATGCCGCGGTGACGACCGCGTCGAGCGGCTGCATCTGGCGCAGCTGCTCGTACGCCACGACGGGGGCCGGCCGGGGCGGTGAGGCGGGCTCGCGCATCTCCCACGGAGAGGGCAGGTCGAGGCTCGCGAGTGCGGTCGAGTGCAGCCGGGCGGAGAGGAGTTGCAGGAGTGCGCGCCGCTGCTGCGGGTGCGCTCCGACCTGAGCGCGGCCGACCGCGCGGGAGAGGCGGCGTTCGAGGCGGGCGGTGTACCAGGCCCAGCCGGTGGGGCGGTGCGCGAGGCGGGCGGCGAGGTCGACGGCGCGGCCGGTCCAGCGGTCGCGGGTGATCTGCTCCGCGGTACGGTCCCGGGTCGCGAGGCCAAACCGGGACAGCAGGCGCTCGCGGAGCTCCCGGCCGATGATCGCGGGCAGTCCGGTGGACAGGGCTTCGGGTCGGGCGACGCGGATCTCCAGGCCCATGGCAAGGTGCCAGAGGAGTCCGGCCATGATGGGGCCGAAGAAGGCGCGGACGGTACCACCGACCGGGCCGGACTCGGTGAACGCGGGGATGACCTGGACGCCGGTAACGACCCAGACGAGGATGCCGGGCACCCCAGCGGTGCCGGTCGACCCGTCGATGGCGGTGGCGGCCTTGTTGCGGCGGGCCATCGCAGCGCAGGCGCCGAGGGCAATCTCTCCGGCGGCGAACATGAACGCCCGCTCAGTGCTGTCCGTCATGCCGAGGCGGTGCTCGGCGAACCGCCAGGAGGTGTCCGCGCTGTAGGCGGTGCACACCATCGCGCCGAGTCCGGCCATGAGGATCGAGCCAGGTGGGAGGGCGAGGCGTCGCGCGGCGCGGGCGGCGGCCCACGCTGTGGCGATGAGGGTGGTGAGGGCGGCCGCGGTAATGCCGGCGGTCGGCCACGGGTGGGCGACCGCCCAGGTGATGAGCTGGTCTGTGGTCACGCTGCTACTCCGGGTGAGTGCGGGTGGCCGGGCCTGCGATGGGGGCGCAGGCCCGGTGACGGAGTGGGGGTCAGCCGTTGCGGCGGCGGGTGCCGGTGCTCACCGGGTGCCGCCTGCCTCGTTCCCGTGGATGCGGGCGGTGGCCAGGGCGGTGCGGGCGCTGGACGTGGAGCGGCAGGCGTAGTCCGCGCGGGCCTGGCGGTGGAGCTCGGCGACCCGCTCGGTCGGGGTGGCGCGGCGGCCGGCGCGGCCGCGGAGGAGGAGCGCGTACTCGCCGCGGCTGATGTCGCGGTCGTCGACCTGCGGCATGTGGCGGAGGAGCTGCTGCTCGGCGGTGTTCGTCTCGGGGGTGTCGAAGCCGTGCTGCTCGGTAGCGAACCGGAGGGCGAGGGCGAGGCGAGTGACCTCGCGCATGGCGAGGCTGGGGCGCTCGGTGCTGAGGCGGGTGGCGATGCGGAGGAGCAGGGTTCGGGTGGTGGTGTCGGGCTCGGCCTGGGCCCGGCGAAGGCCTTCGTCGGGCTGGGTGCGGTCGGTAGGCTCGGACAGGGTCATACCTCCTGGTGACACAGGGGGGATGGCTGGCCTCGGCCGGAGTTCGTACCTCTGACCGGGGCCGTAGTGCATCTGACAGGAACGACCGTAGCGAATAGTTGCGTCCAACGCAACTATTCAGAGAGGATGGGGCATGCCCGAGAAGACGCCGCGGAGGGAGGAGCAGCGCACGATGCTGACGTTCGCGCAGGCAGCCGATCGGCTTGTGGACGAGGAGATCGTCCGGAGCATGACGCCGGAAGGTCTGCGAAAGCTGGCGCGTACAGACCCGGAATGGCCGGTGTCGGACGACGACTATGCCACGGTCGCTGGTGCGCGCACCCTCCCCTACGAGCTGCTCGTCACGTACATGGCGACGCGCAGCAAGCGGCGAGGACGCGGGCCTGATCGCGCACCCCGGACGGGGCGCCCCAAGGCTCAGGAGACGACTGATGGCGCGGGAGATGATCCAGGGCCCGATGCCCCAGCCGGGAACGCAGGCTAGGGGTGGCGAAGAAGTCGCGGTGTACCAGCTCTTCGACGCGGGCGGACGCCTGCTGTATGTCGGTCTGGGTCGAAACCCAATGGGCAGGTGGTCCTCTCAGGCGGATCAGCATGAGTGGTGGCCCAAAGTGACCTGGCATGCGACCCGCGGAGAAGCGGCGGCCGCGGAGAAGCAGGCGATCCGGAGCGAGGCACCGGTCCACAACATCCACAGCGCTGTGAGGCACGGGCTGGCCACGGGGGCGGGCGTACGTAGTGCGCTCGGCGGCCGTCGGAACTTCGCCGAACTCTCCAAGGGCGTTTCTGAGTAGCGCCAGCGCGTCGGGTCCCCGTTCTCCTGCCCGGTGGGCGGGGGCTTCATGCTGTGGGTTAAGTCGTCTGTTGTGGCGTATGGCGCTCTATCAGTAACAAGGTGTGTTCTAGCGGTCGTTGGACATGCGAGGTGCCTGGCGGCATGCTGATCGACCATGTCGAGCAGCGGTGAAACGCCCCCTCAATCCACCCAGCGCAGGTCTCTCCGCAGCACCGTGCGGCGTAGTTTCCTCGGCTTCGTTATCGGTGGCAGCGTCGTGATCGCAGTGATGCTGGGTGCCCTTGTGTACGGCGAAGTTAACGGCAATCCCCCGAGCGCCCTGGTGCTGCAAGCTCTGACGGCTGCGCTGGGCCTTGCCTACATGATCTGGGCCCGGCCGGAACGGCTGGAAGACGAAAGCATCGATGAGAGTCGGCGACGGTTGACTCGGGCCGAGGGAGACCTGGAGCGCGCTCTGCGTAACGACGTCGTTGCTACTCATGGCGTTGTGATCCACGGCACAGTGCAAGGCGACCTGGTGCTGGGGCCGCGACAAGCGGAGGGGGATGTGGATGCCGACGACGGCGGCTCGCGGGATGGATCGGCCGTACAGGGTGTCGGCACGCAGCACCTTGCCTTGGCGGAACTGTGGGCTGCCACGCATGCGCGGCTGGAGCTTTATCACAAGATCGCTACCAGCCAGGCTAAGCAGTCGTTTCTCAATGCGCAGGTGGCGATGGTGGTCGGGTTTGTGCTGCTCGTTGCGTTCGTTGTTGTGGCGCTGCAGGCGAGTACGACAGCAGGCAGCGTTATTGCTGGTGGCCTTGGCGCCGTCTCGGCTGCGCTTGCCGGTTTCGTAAGTAAGACCTTCGTGCGATCGCAAGAGGCGTCTGCGAGTCACCTGCGGTCGTACTTTGATCAGCCGCTGGAGCTATCCCGATTTCTGGCTGCAGAGCGGTTGATCGCTGACAGCAAGTTGAGCGACGAACAGCGAGCGGAAGTGTTGATGGTGTTGGTGCAGGCGATGGTCGCGGGTCCTCCGCAGCCTGGGGAAGCCGGCCCGGAGGTTCCAGCCGCGGCCGGGCGCTGATCCATGCGCAGCCTGCTGTGTCACCTCGCGGGCTCTGTGGCGGTCGTGTCCTGGCCGCCGGGCTTCGTGCTGCTCCCCCCGGTCGTACACTCGAACATGTGTCCGAAGATTTCTCGAAGGTTGAGCAGCTCCAGTTTCTGGTCCGTGTCCGGGAGCAGGACCTGACCCGGGCCCGTGGCTGGCTCGACGCTGAGGAGCGGCGCCTGGCGGAGCTTGCCGCGCGCCGGCTCCCGCCTCCGCCGCCGGACTGGGTGGTCGAGCAGGGCATCGGCGTCGGACGCCGAACAGTTGCTGTGCATCAGGGCTGGTGCACGATGGCCGGATCCCGGACGAAGGCGATCACACGGGACCAGGTACTGCGGCTGCTCGCGGAGGATGGCCGGCTCGCGTGCCAGCAGTGCCGGCCGGACACCGAGCTCGGCGTGCTGTGACCGCCTGGCCGACGCACGATGGAGACATGCGCTCCGCACCGATCGTCGTGCATCGGCCATCACCCAGCGGCGGCCGCCGTGTCACCGCGTACGGGACGATCCTCGGCCTGGCCCACGACGACCACGACCTGATCGAGTTCCTCCGCAGGGCCGGACTACCGGACTCGGAGACGCTGATCGACGACCCGCGGTGGGTTGAGTGGCGAGGCGGCCGCGCCCACCAATGGGACGCGGCCTGACGCAACTACGTCCCCCTCCGCGGTATCGCCGCGGAGGGGGACGTGGTCGTCTGGCGCTACTGCCCGCGAACCTTGCGCAGGGCGCGGCGCGTCAGTTCGACGGCCCACTTGATGGCCTCGTCCGAGGTGAGGGGGCAGTTGACCACGTACTTGTGGCCCTCACGTACGTCGCGGAAGTGGATGCAGTCCGTGCTGATGTCGGCGACGTCGTCTCGGTTCAGCCGGAGCGTGAGACCACCGTTCGCCGGCTTGACGTACGCGACTGCGCCGTAGCGGCGCTGTCCGGCATCACGAACCATGAGGTAGTCCGTCTGCCCGTCCTTCGTTCGTACGGATGTCCCGGTCACAATCTCAATTCTGCCGAGTTCGCGGACGGCCTTGAGGTACGCCAGCACTCCTCGGCTGGTGTCGGCGCTGCGTTCCCTGCTCTCGACGTAGAGCTCGATCTCGAACGTGTCCATGTCGGTGCCGGAGACCGGGGTGTCGGCCATTTCGGACTCGGATGCAGCCGAGTTCTCGGTGCTCTGTCCGCCTCCTTTCTCGGTGAGGCGGAGAAATTCTGCGATCTCCTCGGGCGGTCCTTCCAGGTGCGTGTACTTCATCACTAAGCCCCCTCGTCAGATGGCACGCTCATGCGTGCACATCCTGACTGTAGTGACACTTGCGCGTGAACACCAACACTCACGCGCGTGAGGGTTCTACTCACGCGTGAGTCCGAGGTGTGCACTCATCGGGTCCAGGTGCGGCCGCAGTTGTTGCAGTGGCGGTGGGTGCTGTGTCGGCACTGCGTTGGAGGTCGAGGGGGCCACCGCGGATCGAGGCGGTGGAGATGCCTGTCGTTGCTGCATCGGACCTGCCATCCGTAGGACGCAGCCTGACTGCTGCTCGTAGTCTCCCGCCATGAGATGGGGAGACGTGGGCCGGACGGTATGGGCGTGGCCATGGGCAAACATCGGCGCTGGGCTGGCTGTTGTGTTCGCCGGAGCGGCCCTGATAGTCAGCTGGCGAGCGGCACGGGATGGGAAGCGGTCAGCGGACGCATCCGTGAAGTCGGCGGACGCCGCAGTCGCCTCCGTCGAGGAGGCTCGGCTGTCACGAAGGTTGGCGGAGCAGGCTCTTCTCGACCAGCGACAGGAAGCTGCTGAGCGCCGGATGGCTGAGGCTGAGGCCAACCGGCCCAAGCCGTTCTTCGTCATTGAGCGCTCATCCGCTCAGATCTTCTACCTCCGCAATACAGGGACGGGGCGGGCGACGGGCGTGACGCTGAGCGCGAGAGAGGCGCCCTACATCTTTCAGGGCGTCACGGATGAAGACATGGCCCCGAACGTAGGCGTGAAGTTCAGCATGGTGGGTGCCGCCGGTAGGCCCATTCCGGCAACGCTGTATCTGACTTGGGACGGCCAGAGCGAGGAAGAGGCCGTGGCCGTCCCAAGGTGATCCATTAGCTCGGTGGCTGGGTCCAGGTGCGGCCGCACTTGGCACAGCGGACGACAGGGGCGGCGCCGGCTCCGCCGTGGAGGTCGAGGGGGCCGTCGCAGATCGGGCATCGGATGTCGAGGCGGGCTCGGTTGTCGCCGATGTCGAGAGCACGCTCGACCAGGCGGGCGGACATGGCGGCGACGACGTCGATGCGGTGCTGCTCCTCGTCGGTGAGGGGTCGCCACGGTCCACGGACGCCTTGCGTGCGGGCGAGGAGCCAGAGCGCGGCCAGGGGCGCGGTGCGCTGGCCGGTGTAGCGCCAGCGGCGGGGGTCCTTTGCTTGGCGGAGGGCGAGCTGGTTGCGGCGGCGGTCGTCTGATTCGGCGGTGCGGCGGGCGCGCGGATCGTCGGGCCAGGAGCGGCGGGCCGGGGCGGGGGTGATCGGGGCGTGCTGGATGGCGGCCGCGGTCTGGTCGGCGAGCTCGATGAGCCCGGCCTCGACGGTTCGGATGGTGTCGAGGACGTCGATGCGGAGGGGGGCGGCGGTCCAGCCGACTTGGTCGGGGGAGCGTTCGAGGGCGCGGAGGGCAGCGGCGCGGTAGCCGGCGGCCTCGCGTTCTTCGTCGGTCTGGGCGCGGGCGGAGATGATGCCGATGCCCATGGTGGGGGGCCAGGTGGTGGGGCGGGTGGCGAGGGCGTCGTTGAGGTCGCGCCAGTGGTAGACGACGGTGAAGAGGTGCTGGTCGGTGCGGGTGTTCTGGGTGGTGTTCATCGTGCGCTCCGTGGCGGGGTGGGGCGTAGGGTGATCAACACCTGGGGGCGCACCCGGTCTTGGCGGACGGTGGGTGCGCCCCTACTGCATGCTCAGCTCGGGGCGGGGTCTGCGCCGGATGCGCGGCGGCAGTCGGGGTAGTCGCGGGACAGGTGGTAGCGCGGGACCAGGTACTCGTCCTCCCCGGGCGTCGGCATGGGGCCGGTCCAGGTGATGCCGGTGCTGGTGATCGGCTGGCCGCAGTGGGCACAGGCGCGCGGGCGGCTGTCGATGTCGGCGATCCACGCGGCGCAGACGGCGGCAACCTGAATCAGCTCGGCGCGGAGCTTGGCCGGGTCGGACTCGGCAAACGCCTCCATGACCTCTTCGATGAGGACGTGCATCCAAGTGCCGTCGCCGCGCGCGAACGCTGCCTGGCACCCCTCGCGGGCCTTGTCGGCTTCCAGCGCGAGCGGCAGGCTTCCGGTGCCGTCGGGATGGTGCTGGTCGCCCCACTTGGCGAGCTGCGCCTGGCGCTCGGTGTCGATGAGGCGGGCGAAGCGGAGCAGGCGGGGAGTGGCGAAGCGGAGAGGGTGGTACGTCGTCGATGCCGGGTCGGTGTCGTCCACGTGGTGCTCCTCGAAGGTGAGTTGGTCGGGGCCTGTGGTGCGGCGGCCGCGGGGCAGGTGGAACTTCTCGGTGCAGAAGGGGCCGATGCCGGCCGCCCTCGACTCGGGGTCGAGGAGCGGCCGGTGGCACACCCCGCAGGTGTCCGTCATGGGGCGAGTGACCCCGTCCAGCTGGCGAGCTCCTCGGTGGTGGCGGTGTGCGCCTGGACCAGGTCCTCGCGCTCAAGGAGCAGGTCCTGCAGAGCGGTCCAGCTGGTGCGGGGGTCCGCGGTGGGCAGCAGCGCCCGGATCTCGGCGAGGCGGGCCTCGGTCAGCTCAGGCACCGGCGGTCTCCAGCTGCTGAGCGAGGTGGGCGGCGCGCTGTTCCGTCTTGCACTGGCCGCAGTAGGCCCGGCCGTCCGACTCGTACTTGCCGTGTTCGGCCTGGTCGTGGCCGTGGACGCATTCGGCCGGGCGCTTCTGTCCGCCGGCCAGGTAGCGCAGCTGCTCGCGGGTGAGCTGGCGGCCGGGCTCGTCGTCCACGTGGTCGGGTGAGACGCAGTGGAAGTAGCCGCACTCGGAGTAGGCGTACCCCTCCGGGGCTCGGCCGGTGCGCAGCCGGAAGGCGATGGCGGCCGCGGTGTGGCACTGGTCCTTGTAACGGAGGACTGGGGTTCGGGAGGTCGACCCGTGTTCTCCCGTCCACGCGAGGTGGCCGCCTTCGACGGGGCGCGTCTTGCTCCGCCACTTCTGTTCGAGGGTGAGCGGTTGCGGCTGGACGTTGGGGAGGCCGAGCTCGCGACGGATGCGGCCGACGCGGTGCTTGTCGACGCGGAGGGTACGGGCGATGCCGCTATTGGAGAGCTGGCCTCGGCGGAGAAGGGCGGTGATCTCGTCGTCGGTGGCGTTCATCGGCTGCCGTCCGGGTCTGCCTGGACGCTGGCACGGAGGACGTCGTCGACTGTGACAGAGACCGGTCCGTCCTCGGCTTCGTGGACCAGGCGCCAGCGCTTTGCGGTGCGGTCCCACTCGATGTGTTCGTCGCCGGTGCTGTTGCTGATGTGCCCGTCCGGCTCGATGTGGAAGAGCACGCCGGCGTCGACGAGGGCGTTGAGTCCTTCGACGGCGCGCTCCCAGGGGCCGGCGGGCGGGAGGCCGAGCTGGGTACGGGCGGCTGTGGGGTAGTGGCCGGTGGCGTCGAGCAGCTGCTCGGCCAGGAGGCGGGTGATGCGGCGCTCCTTGTCGAGGGCGTCCGTCGCGGTGTTCCTCGCGCGGATCGTCTCGATGTGGGAGTTGATCTCCTCGGTGAGCAGGTTCTCAGCTTCGAGGCGGGCGCGGATGGTGGTGAGGTGTGCTTCGACCTCGGCGGTGAGGCGGGCGTGGGTGGTGAGTCCGAACATGGTGGGTTGCTCCTGGCTGCGTGTGCCGGGGGCGGGCGCCCTATCGGCGCCCCAAGTCCGGTCGGTGTTGGTCAGGTGGTGGGTGGCGGGAGTTGATCGAGGGCGTCGCCGATGTCGTCGGAGATCTGGCGCCAGCGGTTGGCGAGGTCCGGGGCGGTGGCGTCGCGGACGGACGCGGCAACGAGAAGGGCTTTGACGATTTCGGATGCGTCGCGGGTGCCGCCGGGGAGGCGGAGGAGGGCGGCCATCAGAACGGGGGCTCGTCGCTGTATCCCTGGCCGCCGCGCTGGCCCTGGGGCTGGTTGGTGTAGCCCTTGGCGTTGTCGACGGCCCAGGGGTCGTCGGCCGGGGGCTGCTGTCCCTGGCGGGTCTGCGGGGGCCGGGTCTGCTGGGCCTGTCCGCGCGGCTGGCTGCCCGCCTGCGCCCCGTTCGTGCTGTTCGTGGCCTTGGTGACCTGGGCGGTGGCGAACGCCAGCGACGGGCCGATGCTGCGGATCATGAGCGCGGTCCGCTCGTGCTTGACCCCGTCCTTCTCCCACGTCTCCGTGCGCAGGTCGCCGGTGACCACGACCTCCATGCCCTTGGTCAGGGTCTCGGCGACGTTCTCCGCCAGGCGCTCCCACACGGTGCCGCGGACGTACATCACGTCGCCGTCCTCCCACTGCTGCGTCTGCTGGTTCAGGCGCCGGGAGTTGAAGGCGAGGGGGACGGAGGCGACGGCCTTCGAGGACTGGGTGAAGCGGAGCTCGGGGTCCGCGGTGAGGCGGCCGACGCCGGTCAGGGTGGGCAGTGCCATGAGCTGATCTCTCTTTCGTGAGGGGCTATCGGGGGTTGCTGACCGGAGTGGACTCGCCCGTGGGGGTGTCCTTCTCCGTCGCGATGGAAGTGGGGTCGGGCCCGTTGCATCCGAGCTGGGCCCGCAGGGGGCCGGTGTGCCGGGGGTTGGTGCAGGGCGGCTCGGCCGCGGCGCGACGCTGCTCGGCGCAGCTCTCGCAGAAGTCACCGCCGCTGTTGCACTGCCAGCGGAGCGCGGTGCGCACGTGGGCGCGGACGACCTCCAGGCGCTCGGCCTTGGTCATGGTGTCGGTGACGATGAAGTCGCCGCGGAACTCGGTGCCGCAGCTGTCGCAGAAGACGCCGAGTCCGCACGGGTACTTCTGGCCGGTCGGGGTGTCGCCCTCGACCGGGCCGCAGTCGGGGCCGGAGCAGTCCTCGCGGGCGCCTCGGTGAGTGGTGAGCCCGCCGTGAGATGGGTCGGGCCCCTCGTTCGCCTCGGCCGGGGAGTTGCATCCGGTGGCGCAGGCGTAGACGAGGGCGCCGAGCGGGGAACGGTGGCCGGTCGGGGTAAGGCCGTGGCCCGCCCCGCACCTGCCGCATGCGGGGCGGGGCAGGTCGGCGACGTGGTCCGGGCACGGTTCGCCAGTCGAGATGGCTCGGCCGCACATGGAGGGTGTCACCATCCGCTGCTCCTCGGTGAGCATGTGGCCGATGTGGTCAGCGGCCCATCGAACTCCGGCGCCGCGTTCGCTGCTCGGGTTGGCCACGGCCCGCAAGGCAGCGATGGCGTCACGGAATGCCGCGGAGCGGATGACCGGGGCTGCTGTGGCAAGAACGGCATCAGCGAGTGACTCGTACGGCGCCATGAATGTGGTGCTCGGGTGGTCCTTCACGGCCTGGATGGCGGCCGCGCGGGCGGCGGCGGGGACGTAGGTCATCGGTTCTTCCTTCTGCCGTGGTCGTCGAGTCGGGTGACTCCGACGGGGAGGGCCAACTGCTCGCGGCGGGCGGGGCAGGTGGCGATGTGCGGGAGGTGGAGGCGCTCCCACCCGTTCAGCGGGAGGTCGTCGGTCGGGCGGCGGGACCGGAGCGTGCCGGTGCCGTCCCGCCAGACCGCGGCGTTCCCGGCGGGGTCTGGGTCGGGATCGACGGCGAGGTTCCGGCCGGCCTCGGTGCGGGTCCAGCGGATCGGGTGGTGGCAGTCGGGGCAGTGCGCGGCTGGTGGGGCCATGGCTGTGTCCGGTTGTGGGTGCGGGTGTGTGCCCGGTCTGCGGCGGTGGTCCGCTCCGGGTGGGGGGCGGCCAGCGGGATACGGATCCCACCGATGACGGCGAAGCACTGGCTGCTTGGGGCGGCGGTGCAGGCCGGGCAGAGCGTCGTCTCGGTGATCCAGTCGATGCGGCGGACATCGTGGGTGGCAGTGCGGCGCACGGCCCCGGTGGCGGGGTTCGTGCACAGCTCACCGGCCGGGGCGTTGCACCAGGAGCAGACGACGTTGAGCTGGGGAAAGCGGGCGCTGGCAGCCATCAGGTGACGTCCTCGTAGGTCGGGGCCGGCTGCTCGGCGGAAGCGGCGAGCGCGGCGGCGGCATCGCGGATGCGCTGCTCGGCGGCCAGGTCCTCGGCCGGATCGGTCGGGGGCAGGCCGGCGGCGAGGCGGCGGGCGTCGTCGAGGCGGGCGGGGTGCACGTCCTGGCGACGGCGGCCGCGGGTCGTGCAGCTGGTGCCGGGCAAGGCCTGGCAGATGCGGCAGCTGATCACGCGGGGGTTCGTGACGCCGGTCGTCGCCTTCGGAATGGCTTGCCCAACGGCGGCGCGGACGGCTGCTGCCCGTCCGGTGTACGGGCCGGACTCGCCGGGCGGGAGAGCGAGGCGGGTGGCGGCGCCGAGGACGGCGGCCGGGGTACGGGGCGGCAGGATGCCGTCGCCTGCGGCCTTTGTCAGAGCGCGGATGGACCGGGCGGACTCAAGGCCGGTCTCGCCCGGGTCGCCGTCGTAGACCAGGCTCGCGGCCTCGATGCGATCGGCGCGGCGGGCCTTGATCTCGGTGATGATCTCGGCAGGGCTGATGAAGGGCTGGCGCGCGGCGACGACGGTGATGGCGGCGCGCGCCTCGATGACGTCGTACGGGGCGAGGATGTCGCCCCAGACGTCCGGGGTGTGTTCGTTGAAGCGCTGCTGCGGGCAGGCGGCGGCGACGTACTTCGCGATCAGGATCGCTTCCTGTGGTGTCACTGTCCCTCCAGCTGGGTGCGGGCGTTGGCTCGGGCCAGGGCGCGGTCGAAGATGTCGGTGCCCGTGTTCGGGTCGAAGCCGGGGGCGGTTGCAGCAGATGTGCGGGTGGGCGTCGGAGTGGTGTTCATGACCTGGTTCACCACGCTGGGGAGCGTTGAGGGGTGGAGACCCTTGGCCATCCAGTGGGCGATACCTCGACGGATGTCGTCGGGATCGATGCGGTCCTCATCGAGGAGGACTCGGATGTGCTTGGCGACTTGGCCGATGACGGAAGAGGGTGGGCGTTTCGCGGCACGGGCCAACCACTCGCCGACGACCGTCTGCGCGGTGACAGGTTCGGGGTTCGCGTCGTCTTCTGGGGCAGCTGTGGCGGCCGGTTCGTTGGCGACCTCTGGCCACGCAGAAGGTTCCTGGTGGTTGGACTGGTGGTTATTGGTGGTTAGGGGGGCACTGAGTGCGTGACATGCGGACGCAGAGTGCGTGACATCACGCATTTCAAGTGCGTGACTCACGGACTCAGAGTGCGTGACACACTCCTCTGTCACGTCGTCAGAGTGCGTGACATCTGGCTTCGTCACAGACTCTCCGTGTGTGACCGTCACGGACTCGGGAGGCGTGACGCGCCTCTGACGTGACCGGCGCTGTCGCTCCGCCGCCTGCTTCTTCGCGTCCTCCGCCTCGGCCTCCAGCTCCGCCCAGTCGAAGGCCGGCCGCTTTGCTGACAGCGCCAGCCGCCACTTCGTACGGCCACCAACCGACCCGTCCCGCTGGATCAGACCCGACTTCTCCAGACGACGCAGCGCACGCTGCACCGTCCGCTCGTCGTAGCCGGTGCGGTACTGGATTCGCAGAACGGACGGGTGGGTGTTGCTCCCGTCAGGGCGGGCGTGTTCGGCCAGCACCTGGAGGACATGACGTGCCGTGCTGTCTGGCCGACCCTTGCCGGTCCGCAGCATGGGGGCGTCGTCCATCGCCCAGGTCACAGCCTCTGTGCTCACAGCTCGCCTTCGGTTCGGGGGGTGGTGCGGCCGGCCGGGGAGACCAGCCGCACCAGGGGTGGATCAGCGGGAAGCCGAGGCGCCGTTCAGCACGGCCATCGGGACGTCCGAGTCGATAAGCGTTCGGATGTCGTTGAAGGCCGCGGTGAGGATGTCCTCGGGGCGCTCGATCTTGAAGCCGAGGCGAAGCTCGCCCTTCTGGCGGTCGAGGCGGTACTTGAACCGGGCGGTGACCTTGTACCGCTCGGTGCCCTCGAACGGGGCCAGGGCCAGGACCAGCGTGGCTGGGATGGTGATCTCGCCCTTGTGGCCGGCCTTCGCCTGGACCTCTTCGGCGTACGTGAAGGTCCGCTGCCCGGAGTCGAGGCGCTGCGAGCTCTGGAACTCGGCGGAGGTCGTGGCCTCGAAGGACTGGGCGAGCTCCAGCATCGTCGCGGAGTCCGGCTCGACCAGGTCGACGAGGTTGTCCTCAATGAACTCCGCGAACTGGCCCTGTGTCACCAGCTGGTTGTCCGCCGAAGTCCACGCCCGCCAGGCCGAAGTCTCGCGGAGGCGGAGCTCCAGGCGGTGGCTGCCCCAGCGGGCGTCCTCGGCGGTGTGCGCGTCGAGTACAGCGGTGATGGTGCGGCGCTCGACGTCCGCGTACACCTCGGTGTTGTTGTCGCCGTGCTTGTCGAAGTAGGCGAGGAAGCTGTCGACGTCGCGGACGACGGTGGTGCCCGTCTTCCGCGGGGGCTTCCCGGTGTGCTCCGGGGCGGTGAGGTCGATCTGACGGAACTCACCGCGGCCCAGGGCGATGACGTGGACCTTGCCGGGCTCCAGGATCTGGGGGGCGACGGCCGCCTGGGCGACATCGATGATGGCTTGGGCGCCGCCATCGGACTTGCTGTCGAGGGTGGTCGAGTACGTCATCAGTTCGCGCTCCTGAGCTGGGACTTCGGGGTGGTGGTGGGCTCGACCTCGCGGAGACCCGTGATGACGGGCTGGCGCGGGTCGGTGCGGGAGAGGTTGCCGTCGTCCGTCGCGAAGAAGATCGACTTCGGGCGTTCGGTCTTCGGGAGCCGGGCGGCGACGGTGTCCATGACGGTGAGCGTCCGGCCGTCCGTCCCGGCGATCGGCTTGATGTCGATCTTCAGCGAGAGCGAACCGGCCTTGCCGGTCTCCCGGATCGCCTCGATCAGCTCGTGCAGCCTCGTGCTGAGCTCGTCGTGCAGCTGGCCGCCGGACTGCTCCTGGAGGAACGAGGCGAACGGTCGGATGACCGGCTCGGTCTCCTCGGCGACGGGCTTCGTGGTTGTGCTCATGACTTCCTTTCGCGGACTGCGTGCTGTGCTGCGCGGTAGGTGGAGGCGGAGGCTCGGCGCTTGCCGGAGGCGACCGCCCGCTGGTCGAAGAGCGCGGACGCGCTCTGGGGTGACGGCGTGGACCAGGCGCCCGCCGGCCAGCCCGGCCCCGGCGGTGACTCCGCCCGGCCGCCGAGTGCGGCCGGTGTGTGGAGCGGGCACCGGGGACCGGTCAGGTACGGGCGGACCGCGTCGAGGGCGCGGCAGTATCGGCGGGCGTCGCCGATCCAGTGCCTGCACTCGGGCGGGGTCTCCGTCACCGGGGGTCCTCTCGGGGTGGTGGGTGAGTGGGTGGCCTGGTGCGCGGCCGGTGTGGGGTGGCACGGCCGCGCACCAGGAGTCAGGCGGCGCGCTGCTGTTTCGGCTGCGCGCCGGGGCGGCGTCGGGCCAGCGCGTACCGCTGTTTGCCGGAAAGGCCTCCGCGGATTCCGTACCGGCCGGACTCGCCTCGGCCGTTCTCCTCCGCCATGGCCGAGTCCAGGCAGCCGGAGCGGATCGGGCAGATCAGGCAGGTCTGCTTCGCTGCACGCCGGTCAGCGTTGGAGGTGGAGTCGGTTCCCTCGACGAACCACAGCTCGCGGTCGCAGCCCAGGCAGAGCGCCTTCGTCCAGTTGATGTCGGTCATCGGGTGCCGTCCTCTCCGGCGTGGGTGGGGGCGTCGGGCCAGATCGACCAGCAGTCAGTGAGGTCGGCGGACGGGTTGCCCGGGGCGGTCTCGATCCGGGCTTCAGCGATCGCTACGCGCAGCCGATCGAGGCCCTCGACGTACCCGGCGGCGAACAGCACCGGCTGCTCGTCGGCGTCGTCGTCCTGCATGGCGACGCGGCACAGACCGACGGCGCAGAACAGGGTCCCGGCCCAGCACACGGCGAGCACGATCCCGACCCACTCAGCGATGCTCATGCGGCCACCGCCGTGACGCTGTCGACCCAGGCCAGGGCCTCGCAGTCGAGGACCTGCCGGGCCCGGGTCACCGCGACGTACGCGAGGCGCCCCTCCTCCCGGGGGAGGAGCACGTGGCCGGTCTCCGGCTGCGGCTTCGGCGCCCGGAAGTCCGAGTGGATCCGCACCCGGTTCCACTCCCGGCCCTTCGCCTTGTGCGCGGTGGAGACGACCAGCTCGGCGCGGTCCTCCGCCACCAGCGCGTCGGCCGCGGTGAGGATCCGGCCGGTGCCGTGCTCATCGATGAGCCGGACCAACACCTTCAGCGAGCCGTCCTCCTCCTCGGCGTACTCGCGGACCGCGTCCCACGACGGGAAGCCGAGCAGCTCTGGGTGGTCGGTGGGCTGGCCGGACTGTAGGGATTCCGCAGCCCAGGCCAGGCGCTTGATGTCCGAACCGCCGCCGACCAGCGCGACGTTGCGCCCGGCAGCCAGGCCCTCCAGGACGATGCCCATCGCGCCGCCGTTGGTGCGGCAGAGGATCGCGTCGGGGTTCCCGACCGGGCCCACGGTGGAGTCGGCCTGGTCGTAGCCGGTGAGGCGGAGCGGGGCGCCGATGACGTGCAGCCACCGGTTCGCCTCGTCCGCGATCGCCGGACCGAAACGGAACGACTGGGAGAGCGTGAGCTCCGGGGCGCCGAGCTCCCGTACGAAGGTGGCCAGGGCGTCGTTCGCGCCGCGCCAGCTGTAGATCTGCTGGGCAGAGTCGCCGACCGCGATCCGTTGCGCGTGCTCCTGGTCCAGGAGCACGGCGGACAGGACATCGTTGGTGTCCTGTGCCTCGTCGAGCAGCACCACATTCGTGCTGAGCTTGGGCCCGGACAGCGCCCACATTTTCAGGTAGTGGTCGTGGCTGAGCTTGAGCACACCAACCTCGTCGCACAGGTCGGCCCACGCAGCGTGCGCTACCGGCAGGACCAGGCCGAGCAGGGCGCGGCGCGGCTCGTCGGTGGTCAGGCCGTCGTACTGCGGGACGTGCTTCGCGAGGATCTCGGGGTCAGAGCTGTGGCACCAGCGGGTGATCGTGTCGAGCACGACACGCATGATCAGCTTCGACGTCATCGCCTTCGGGGCGGTCCCGGCGTCGGTCGGGATCGCCGGGGGCGAGCCGATGATGCCGAGGATCTTTCTGACGTCGAGGGCCTGACCGGCCTGGTGCGCGGTCTGGCGCGGCATGTTGAGGCGGGGCAGGTGCCGGGCGTCGAAGGCCAGGCCGTGCCCGGTCTTGCACAGCACGGTCGACGGGAACGAACGGGCCGCGTCGGCGGCGATCGCCTTGTTGTACGCGACGTATGTCATCCGGCGGCGCGGGTCCGACCGGGCGATCATCTTCAGCGTGCTCGACTTGCCGCATCCGGCGCCGGCCTGGAGCACCAGGTCGATGCCGTCGCCGTACGTGTCGATGGCGTCGCGCTGTTCCGGGGTGGGGTCCACCACTGGGGGTCCTCCTCTCTGGGGTGGTGCGGGCCCGGCCGGGTGACGGCGGCCGGGCCCGCGGATCGTGGTGGATCAGGCGGTCTGAGGGGCGAGCCGGTCGCGCCCAGACTGCTGGGCGACGTCGTCCTCCAGGCCCTGGACCATGGCGGCGAACTCGGCGGCCGGGTTGTCCATGTCGCCGTAGGCGCTGAGCGTGTCGAGGAGCGTCGCGGCCTCGTCGAACGTCAGCTCGTTCGCGGACTCCACCTGGCGGCCGACGATGAGACCGGTCGCGTGCAGCCGCTCCTCGCGCTGGTCCTTCGCCCCGAGCCCGACCTTCGAGAAGCAGGCGTGCATCATTCGCATCTGCGGAGCTGAGACCGGCGACGTGCCAGACGGTGCAGCCGACTGCTCGGACTGTGCGGCGGGAGCAGCACTCGGCGCGGTCGGAGCCGGTGTCGGCGCAGGGGCGGGCTGCGGGCGGAGAGCCGCCCCGTACTCCGCGATCACCTCACCGAGCTTCGACGGCTCCCCCGATTTCGGGTGCAGGAGGTCAACCCCGAGGAGGTTCCGCGCCTTCGCCTGGCCGTGCAGCTCCAGCGCCCGGCTGTACGTCAGGCTCTCGCCGATCAGCTCATCCGTGATCGCCTGGACCGGGTCGACGCCTTGGCCCAGCTGCTCAAGGATCACATCGGCGAAGTCCTCGCCGGGGTGGTGCACGCTGACGTTGTAGAGCGGCTCGTACCGGGTCTTGGTGACGGTGCCCGTGCCCTCGATCATGTCGATCACGACATCGAACTCGTACTCCGAGCCCTCACGCTGGACGGTTTTCACGCCGACCTTCGTGACGGTCTTGCCTTCCATCGAGTAGTCGTTCTTCGTCCGCATCGTGACGATGACGTGCCCGGGGAAGTTCAACAGGGCGTCGAGCATGTCCTGTTCGAGGTCGTTGACCGGCGCCCAGGCGGTGAATTTGCCACCCCGGTTCGTGGACTTCTGGGACTCTGCCTCGACGCGAGCGAGGAGGCCGCCCTTCCCCGCCCAGAAGTGCGACCAGGAGTCGAGGACGAGAACGGCGAGCCGGGCTTCCTCGGCAGCGCGGACTGCCGCGATGAGGTTCTCCGGTGAGCAGAAGGCCATCGGCATGTGGCCGAACTCGTGCCCACCCAAGTCGGGGCGGCCGGGGACGACGGCGTACTTCTTCGCGGAGCCGCGCTCAGTGTCGACGACGCCGATGGTGCCGCCGTCCGCGAGCCGCTCCGCCATGCGGAGGGCGGTCTTGGTCTTGCCGGACCCGCCGGGGCCCTGGAGGGCGATGCGAGCCTTGGCAGTTTCGCGGGTGGCGGGGGCGAAGGTGAACGTGCTCATGCGGTGCTCCGGTTGTCGCGCTGCTGCGGGGTGGTGGTGAGACGGCCGGTCGTGGTGGCGGCGGTGATCCAGGCGGCGGCGTCCTTGGCGGCGCCAAACCGGGCGGTGCGGCGGCGGTTCACCGAATGGGAGTCGGTCGGCTTGGCGCCGTACTTCTCGGCGGAGCGAGCGATCAGGCCGGCGGCCAGCTCTTCGCCGAGCTCGCGGCGGAAGTCTGCGAGCAGGGCGGCCGCGTCGGGGGCGGGCATGCCGCCTGCGACGAGACCCCGGTAGGCCTTCGAGTACGCGCTCATCGGGCACCGCCAACGCGGAGCTCGGCGAGCGCGGACCCGTACGACGCACAATCCCAGGAGCAGAACAGCCGCTTCGGCTCGCTGCTCCCGACGACCTCGATCACGACCCAGCCCGGGATGCGGCGCACGCCGCCCGGCTGCGCACCGCAGCCGGCCGTCGCGCACCGGGCCGCGGTCTGAACCTGCTGGGGCGGCTTCGGCTCGCCGGTCATCCCCATGTTCCAGGCCTTCGCGGTCTTGCTGGCAGCCATTAGGCACCGTCCTTCTGGACGAGGAGGAAGTAGCGGCCGTCATGCGGGCCGTGGACGGTGAGGAGGTTGAGAGCGGCGAGCTCGTGCAGGCAGGCGCGGGCGCTCGTACGGCGGCCGCGCTTCGGGTAGCCGAGGTCGGCGTAGACCCGGTCCGCCTTGCCCGTCGACCACCGATGGGTGGGCAGAGTTCGGATGTGCGCGAGCAGCTGCTGCGCCTGGTAGCTCAGGCCGCTGCGGTCCAGCGCAGCCGCAATAGCCGATTTCGGGTTGAGGGGAGCAGGCAGATTCCCCGTCTCCCGCAGCGTCTCCAGCCACGTGGCCGGGTACGACAGATGCCGCCACTGGATCTTCATGAACCGCTGCGGACCGCCGTAGCCCTTCGTCTCGACGGTGACGTTCACCGCCTGCGCGACGTCGGGAATGCCCGGAAGGTCGGCGCGCACCATGTGGTTGGTGCCGTGCCCGATCGTCGGCTCCCAGCCCTGGGGCAGCCACCCGCCGATCTGCATGTAGCTGTGCCCGTAGTAGTCGGGCGCGAGTTCTGTCAGCGACCAGTCGGTGAGGGCCACCGTGCCGTCGATCAGCTCGACCATCGCGGTCGTGTCCATGGCGGTCATGCGCTCTCACCGCCCGCGACGGTCAGCAGCTCACGAACCGGCGACAGCGGACCGGAGAACTCGACGATGTTCGCGAGCGAGCACCGCTCCGGCCGACCGTCGACCGACAGCAACGGCATCCCCTCGGACGACTCGCCCTGGAAGTACCAGGTGTCCCCCTTGATGTCGCGGTACGGGAGCGCCAGGTCGTAGACGACACCGCCGTACCGGCACGGGCGCTTCGCCTGAGCGGCCGCCGCAATTTCGAGCTCGGGTACGTCGTACGCCAGGACGCTGAGCGGCACCCCGCCCCACGACGTCCGGCCGCACGACACGTAGTCGAGGCCCGTCACCTGCGCCTCGGTCAGCCCGAGCGTCTCCATCCACGCTGCCCACCGGGCGCGGTCGGTGATGTGGAGGCTCATGACCACGGTGTCGCCGTCGACCGTCACACCAGTGACGTCCGGCTCGGCCGCGTACTGGGAGCCCATCGCGGCCGCCAACTCACGGGCCCGGCCACACGCGTCGTCCCACGCACGAGCCTGGTCCTCCAGGCCGCTGGTCGGCTCGGCCGAGCTCGGGGCCGGCGGAGTCACCGGCACCCAGCCCTCCGGGCCCCGGCGAAGAACGGCACCGTACGTACGCTCCGGGTCGACAAGAAGATGCTGCTGATCGAGAGCGTGCGCGATCGCCTGCGCGACGTCGCCAGTACCGGCGAGCAGTTCGCGGACAACCTTGATCGTCTGAGGGAGGTTCTTGTTCACGCTGCGACCTCGTAGTTCTGGAGCGCGCGACGGAGGTTCGCCATAGCCCGGAAGCGGAGCATCTTCACGGCGCCCTCGCTCCGGTGCATCACCGCGGCGACCTCGCGGCACGACATGCCCGACCAGGACTGGAGGACGATGACCTGTCGGTGATCGGGCAGGAGGGTATCGAGCGCCTGGCGGACGGGCGCGCCGTCGAACGCGGCGAGCGCGGACACCTCGGCCGAACTCTCGGACTGGTCGAGGAAATCGATATCGTCCGTTGTGACCTCGGGGCGGCGGGCCTTCAACCGGACGTGGTCGACGACGATGTTGCGGGCGATCGTCACCAGCCAGGCGCCAATGTCGGTGCCCTGCCAGGCGAACGAGTCGATGCGGCGGTACGCGCGGAGGAACGTCTCGCTCGTGAGGTCCTCGGCGAGGTAGCTGTCCCGGACGCGGCTGAGGATGTAGCGGTAGACGGGGCCGCGGTGCTCGGTGTACAGGTCAATGAACGCGGTGGCGTTACCGGCACGGGCAGCGGACACGAGGGCGGGCTCCGCTCCCGGCGGGGCGATCTTGGGGCTAGCCTGTGTGGTCAAGGCCTGCCTCCGTTCTCTGTGATGAGGGTGGGTCTGGTGCGGGGTCGGTCCGGGTGCATCCGGTCGGCCCCGTTGTGCGTCAGGCGGGGATCTGCTCGCGGTGCTCGCGCATCGCGCTGAGTACGGCCCGGGGGTCGAACCGGCGGGAACGGCCGACGTAGATCAGGCCCGGCCAGTGCGGGTCGTCCTTGATCTGTCGGTCGATCCAGCTCATGGACTTCCGCAGGAACCCGGCGAGCTCGCGCTGGTCGAGCAGTCGCTCTGGCAGGTCGGAGGGAGCCGACTTCCGCGAAGCCCCGATACGCGGTACGCGTGTAGATGTAGATTCATTGAGCGTCAGAAAGACCGTCTCGAAGAACGCGCCGACCTCCTGGTCGAGCGCCTGGGCGATCAGGCCGGCGGCCCGGTCGCTCGTCTCTTCGCGGGCGGTCTTGCCGGTCCCGACGATGAAGCCGACGTAGGCCGGTGACAGGCCCTTGCCGGTGGGGTCGAGCTCCTTCGTCTGGGCGGCGAGGTGCGGGATGTCCAGCCCGGCCGCCCTTATGGCGGCGCGGAGCGGGGCTCCCTTATCCAGTCGTCGCATGTTGTCCTCCGGCGCATGGCCGAATAGGGGTGTCGCTGGTCGGGGTGACCTGCGATGTCTACAGTCTGCATGTAGATGCATATCGAGTCAAGGGGGCTTAGTGGGGGTGTCGCGACGCTGGGCGGGGGCGCACGGGGGTGATGTAGGTGCGCCGGTGCACTATCAAATACAGGTCACAGTGCCGCGATCTACTTGCGGATGTAGATGCGGATAGTCGACACTCACCGGTGTGACTACAGGCCCGAGCAACCCCGGCGACGACGCCGCCGAGGACCCCGCCCCCACCGGCGAGGACCTGGCAGCCATCCTCACCCGACTCCTTGAGGAGACGGGGCGTACGCAGAAAGAGCTGGCTGCTGAGGCCGGCATCAAATACCCGACGCTGAACGCATGGGTGAACCGGACGCGCGGTACCTCACGCATCGACGCGGACGACCTTCGCTCGATGACCGAGGTCCTCCGCCTCTGGCGGGCGGACGTGACCCCGGCCCAACTGTTCAAGGCGGCGGGGCGCAGGGTGCCCGGACCTACCAGCGAGGAGCGTGAACAGCGACTCCTCCGTATCTACCGCGACCTGCCAACCGAAGGGCAGAGAGCGCTCATTCAATCCGCCGAGGCGATGCGTGCTGCCAGCAGACGGTAGCTAAGGGTTGCCTAAGACAGAGGGGAATATCTTCTTCCGATTGCATATGCCGAAACCCCTCCACAAGTTCTAGACCCGAAGGTAGATTCGGCTACCCGCTGTCCTCCCGTAGCGGCTCAACGCAACTGCGCAGCCCTGGGGGATACCTGTGTGCACTCTCATCGCCGTGGCCGACTCCCAGTCGGAGACCGCCATTTGGGACCCGGACGAGATCACCATCTTCGTCCAAGGGGGCACCCACCCACACGACCTGATCAGAGACCTCGCGGCTCTCCTGGTCGACCTCGGCGCACCCACCACCACCGCCACCGGCGGCGGCCTCGCCTGCTTCTGCGGCGACCCCATCACCATCCCGCACGAAGCGATCGCCGCCGGCACGCTCTGATCAGGAGTCCGCCGTGCAGAAGAAGACGCTGCCCCGCAACCCGCGCCCCAACCCGTCCATGAGGTGCGGCTGTCCGCCGTGCCTCGCGAAGTACCCCGGAGACCGGCAGGCCGTCGACGAACACATCGGTTCGTGGGAGGCCCGGTACACCGACCCACACGGCAAGGGCCGCAGCAAGAACTGGCCGGACGAGACGAAGGCCATCGAGTTCCTGGAGCAGACCCGCACCGAGGTCCGGCAACGCACCTGGCTGGACCCGACCCGGTCCGAGATCACGCTCTGCGCGTGGCATCGGCTGTGGTGGCCGACGCAGACCGGTGAGGAAACCACCCTCGACCGGGACAGTCGCAGCTACCGGAACCACATTGAGCCCCACTGGGGTTCGCTCAAGCTGTACGAGTTCAGCTGGCTCGGGATCCAGACCTGGGTGAACCAGCTGCACGACGAGAACGGCGGGCCACTCGCCGCGAGCAGCGTGGTGAAAGTGTTCCAGATCCTCGACCGGATGCTCGAAGCAGCGAAGCGCGACCGGCGCCTGCCCTTCAACCCGGCCGAGGGAGTGAAGCTGCCGAAGGTGAAGAAGAAGCACCCCGAGGACCGCAGGCCTCCGTCGTACGCGCAGCTGTGGCTGATCCGCGCGCACCTGCCCGACTACATGCACACCCTCCAGATCGTTGCCCAGGAGACCGGCCTCCGCTGGGGTGAGCTGGCCGGCCTCCGCTGGTGCAACGTGGACTTCGCCCGCCGTGTCATCCACGTCCGCGAGGTCCTCACCGAAGTGAAGGGCCAGATTAAGCGCAAGATCTACCCCAAGTCTGATGCAGGCCTGCGCACCGTGCCGATCACCGGTCTTGCCCTGCGCGTTCTCCGCGAGCTCTTGGCCGACGAGCCCGACGCCAGCACGAACCGCTCCGAGGCTGACGCCGGACTGTGTCCGGCCGAGCTCGTCTTCCACGGGCGGAACAAGATCCGGCGCGGAACGAAGAAGAGTGGCTCGGACGGCGAGCCGTACCGGGCGCCACTCCGCCGCAGTGCATTCCGTCGGCTGTGGACCAAGGCCCTCCAGGACTCAGGCGTCGGCCGGACGAAGACGAAGAAGGTCATGGTCGAGGAGACGGACCCGCAGACCGGGCGTACGCGGAAGGTGGAGAAAGAGAGGACGGAGCACTGGCCAGCCTTCCATGACCAGCGCCACAGCTTCGCGTCCCGGTTGCACGACCGCGGTGTGCCAGAGGTGATCGCACAGGAGATCCTCGGACACGAGCGCGCCGGCAAAGTCACCTGGCTCTACACCCACGCCGCCGCCGACTACGCGGGCCAGGTCCTCGCGGCGCTGGAGGAGAAGAAGCCAGGCCGGACCGGTGCCAGGAAGCCGTTGCGCTTGGTCGCTTGATCCTGAAAGTCACTGCCTGAGATCAGGCCCTCCAACTACTGTCCAGATCATGAACAGGGAAGCGCAGCGGCTCGTGTACTCCTCTCGGAAATGGATGCATGCCGCATTCGTGGCATTCTCTGACGGTCCCATGTCGGAGGATATGGCCGTGCATCACGCTGGGGTCGCAGCCGAGCACCTGCTCAAGGCGTACCTGGCCCACTTGCACCCGGCACTCATAGTTGAAGCCAAGGACTTCAACTCAGTACTCCATGCCACCGGGAACGGCGGCCTGGCCTCGGCGCCGAAGAGTCAGGCCAAGACCATCGGGCTTATCGAGGCACATGCTCGCGTGTCGTCGATCATGAAGATGCCCGTCTCCCGGAGGGAGTTGCAGCCTGTCGCTGATGCCCGCAATGGTGTGGCTCACGCAGCCTTTCACGATCCGCCGCAGGTGAACCAGGTGTTCACGTCATGCCTTCGGGTGATCGATTCCCTGCTTCCTTCCCTGCCAGTACTCGACAGCTACTGGGGGCCGTACGAAGGGCTGCATGACAGGTTGCTTGACCAGCGAGTGGAAGATGCCCGCATCCGTTTGGAGGGCAACCTTGCCAGGGCACGCCGAGTCTTCATGGAGCGGTACGGGCACTTCAGCGACAAGGACCGCGAAATGGTGATCGCGGCGATCGCTACCGTTGGCGCGGCAGGCGCCGCGAGTGATTTTGAGAGGGGCGCTGCTTGCCCAGCCTGCGCGTCAAAGGGCCAGCTTCATGGGGAGCCATTCGTTGTTGACGCTAGGGACGACATCCCCGCGTCGGTCGTGTTCACTCCGTTCTTCTTCGACTGTGCAGTGTGCGAACTCCACCTTGAGAGCGAGCAGCTCAAGCAGGTCGGGCTCGGGCGTGACATTCCTACAGAGATGACACCCGCTGAGTACTTCGGGGGCGATGCGGAGCTGGACGAGGGCTATGAGCTTGGTGTGGACGGCCCTGGCGAGGTTGAGGAAAACTCGCCGCCCGAGTCACCCGGCCGGGGGTAGAGCTCCGTGCTGAGCTAGGCCGGTCTACCCCGTGGCTACCCCAGGACTACCCCAGTAGCCGAGTATGCCGAAGGAGGGTCTACGAATGCTTGCGGATGTAGATTCCTGTAGGGCCTGGTGGGGCGGGTACCGGTGGTGACCTGGGGGTCTCCTCTATATAGGGCCGGGTCCTGATAAGGATGAGGCCACAGGTTCAAATCCTGTTAGCCCCACTTGTACGAAGGCCTCTACCGTTCACGGTGGGGGCCTTCGTCGTACGCCGTCTCGCTACGCCCTCCGGGCAGGAGCCGGGCGCGACCGGGGCCGGACGCAGTACGCCGTGTGCACGGTGATCGTGCCGCCCGCCCCCGATGCCCCGTGGATCGTCAAGCGCTCCCCGTTCCTGGCGGCGATCGGCTTGCCGCAGCGGTCGCACATCATCGGTGGGCCTCCCAGCAGGGCCGGCAGCTGCGCGGGAACCAGCGGATCACCGAGCCGTGTGCCTTGAGCAGTCTCGGACCGAGGTCGCGGACCGCGCCCGTGTGCAGGGCGGTGCCGCAGAAGACGCAGTGCACGCCGCGCTGCTGCTGGGACGACAGCCCCATGACGGGCGGCAACGTGACGAGCCGCCTGTCGGGCGGGGCGCCCGGAGTGGAAGGATGGCGCATGGTCGGTCTCCTGGTGATCTCAGGGTTCTGACTGGCCCCGGCCATGCGGAGGTGCGAACTCCGGGCCGGGGCCGTTCTGTTGCTGGGTGGCGACGCCACTTGACGGCAAATTTATGGGACCCCCATAATCGAAGTCAAGCGGCACGCCCGATTCGAAGGAACGGGATGGCCGAGACAGAGCGTGAAGGGCTGGTCGAGCGGGAGGAGGTGCAACGTGTCTTCGATGGCCTGGACGCCGTCGAGTCGATGGAGGACTCACTGGTGAAGGCACAGATCATCAGCCGCCTGCTCAGAGATCAGACCGAGCGCACCAAGAGGCTGAAGGAGCATCGCCGGAGGATCGTGCTGCATCTGCGGTCGCAGAAGGTGACGTACCGAGAGATCGCCGAAAGCCTGGGGGTCTCGATCGGAACCGTGCAGGACATCGAGCGGGGCTACTCCGGGTCCGGGAAGAACCGCCCCAAGAAGAACACCCCGACGACCGGCGAGTAACAGAACGGCCGAGCGGTGTAGAGACCGCCCGGCCGCTGTGACCAGCGGGTCATCACCCCGCCGATCCGAAATCCACCCTGAAGAGAAGGATTCGCCTTCGATCGTAGGGCCAGTACGCGCGCAGTGACCACTCCCGCGCCCTGAACCGTCCGGAAACGGCCCCTCCTTCTGCGACCCCTGCGGCCCATCGGCCGCCCCTCACCCCACGGACTGTGATGCGCCACCCCACCGGCGCGGCTTCGTGCTGCGCTTCTCCGTCATGCCCGGATCCGGCATGGGTTCCCGTTCCCCGCCCCCTTCAGGAGCTCGACGCGACGGCCTCCAGGCGCGCCCTGCCGCGTGCGTGGCTGCGGGCGGTGGTGTGGCTCGTCGAGGCGGGCCTGCATCGCCGGGCAGGGGCGACGACGCTGGCCGTCGCGCGCGATCTGGCCGGGCGGATGGACTACCGGCTCGGCTCCGTGCTGTACGACCTGGAGGGCACCGCTGCCCGGTGCGGGGTGTCGGCGGCGACGGTGAAGCGGCACGTCCGGGTGTTACGCGAGCTGGGCGCGCTGGTGTGGCAGCGGCACGGGACGAAACGGAACCTGCACCTGCCCGGCCGCCGGTACGCGGGCACGGCGACGGTCTATGCCGCCACGATCCCGGCCGTGTACGACTCCGCGATGGGCCACCGCCTGGAGGGCGCCGGATACGAGGCGCGGGTGTGCGGGGTGACGGACGCGGGCCGGGACCGTGCGGTGGAGGATGCACAGGCGAGGCTCCGGCGTGTGGATAACTCACCTGTGGGAACCGGCAGCTCAGGCGGGTGTGCGCCCCATTCTTCCGGGCGGCACCACGACGTACCCGAAGTTGATGTGGAGGGGAAGGGGAACTGCACCCCGCGCAGGCGGGCGACGCCCGGCCGTGCGGCGCGGCGGTCCCCGCTCCAGGTCGCACGGGACATCGCCATGGCGCGGCAGGTGCGGCCGCTCGTCGGCTGGACCCAGCACGAGGGCCTGCGCCGCCTCGCGTACGCCCTGCGCCCGCTCATCGACCGGGGTCTCGACGCCCGTGACATTGCGGCGGAGCTCTACGGCCTGGCGATCGGATGGCGGCCGGCCCGCCCGGCGGCCTGGATCACCGCGGCTCTGGCGCGCGACCGGGAGGTGTCCGTGGGGCATGCGGGTACGGAGCCGCCGGAGGCGTTCCGTCGAGCTGTGACCGGTGCACGGGAGTCGGCGGCCGGGCCTGCCGGGGGCGCGGCGTACGGAATCGAGGGGCTGACGCGTGCGGAGGTCGTCCAGTTGCGCTCGGCCGCCGCGACGGACCCGGGCCTGGTACTCGTCGCCCTGGAGAACCTCGGTGAGCGGGATGCCCGGCGTCTGTACACGAACCGGCTCGTCGACGAGGTGCTGCTGTACGCGTTCACCGGGGCGCGGCCCGCAGGTGTACGGGCATGAAGAAGGCCCCCGCCGGGGATTCCCGGGCCAGGGGCCTCGCAGTGTCAGGTGCGCCGCTCTCAGGGCGGGAGGAGGGATGCGTCCCCCGCCGGGGCACCGTGCGAGGCGCGGGCGGTACCGGTGGTGTTCGTGGTGTCCTTCGTGTCCGCGGACAGTTGCCGGGTGGCGGGTGAGGAGCCGTGTGCCTCGGCGCGGATGCGCTGCTTCATCGTGGGCGGCAGCGCCCGGTCACGCGGGAGGGTCCATCGCACCGACGGGGCGGTCGGAGTTGCCGCGGTCGCGCTCCTGTGCTCGTGGCTCGTGTTCGCCGGCTCCGTGACCGTGGCTTCCGTGGCCGCGGCGGCGGTGCTTGCGAGGCCCAGCGATGCGAGCAGTGCGAAGAACGCGGTGATGAAGGCGGTCCAGATGCTCTTGGCCTTGAAGGTGCTCATGGCCCCTCACTTTCAGGTGGTCCGGTTTGCTTACCTTTCTGATGATGTGGATCCGGCTCGCGATTTCGTGGACCGACGCCACCGATTTGCGGTTCTTCAGATGAACACCACTCGTATGGTGCAACCGGCTCTGAAGTGTGGTGTCCGGGCGGTCTTCCGGGAGCCGTTCGCACCCCGGCCGCCGCCGATGCACAATCTGCGGACGATCGCTCTTCCGTAGGCGCCAGTTGGGTTGCGGGGAGGTCACCGGTCGATATCGGCCGATGTGTATAGTCGGGCAGCAGAACTCCCCAATGCCAAGGAAAGACGAGGTCGCGCGGTGAAGAAGCTTCTCCTGGTCGCACTGGCCGCCATCGGCGGGCTCCTCGTGTACCGCCAGATCCAGGCGGATCGCGCCGAGCAGGATCTGTGGACGGAGGCGACTGACTCCGTGCCCGCAGGTTCGGGTGTGTGAGACAGAACAGCCTGTCGCGAGCCCCGGTCGCAGTTGCGGCCGGGGCTTCGTGCTGTTGCGGGACCGTGACGCCTGTGCCCTTGAGTTCCCTCAAGCAAATCAATAGGTTGCTTGAGCAAAGAAGCCGGGATTTCGGTCGAGGGGGCACGCGTGAGGGCACGCAATCACCACCGCACTGCGCGGTCGGCACGGTCGTGGACGGCCTCCCCGACGGATATCCCACCGGTCTGCGTGTGTACGGAGCCGATCAGCCGCAGGGCTGCACGGACACCCGGCTCGTACGCCCGGTGCAGAAGCTCGACCGGGCCGCGATGAAGCAGGCCGTGGCGGCCGTACGTCCCCGGGGGGACACCCCCATCGGCCTGTCGCTCCGGAAGGCCGCGCAGGACCTGCCGCAGCCCGCGGACGGGGCCATCGGTACGCGCACGATCCTGCTGATCTCCGACGGTGAGGACAACTGCGGTACGCCGCAGCCCTGCGAGGTCGCCGAGCAGCTCGGCAAGGAGGGGGTCGGGCTGCGGATCGACACCGTCGGCTTCCAGGTGAAGGGCGCGGCCCGCAAGCAGCTGGAGTGCATCGCGAACGCGGGCAACGGCCGCTACTACGACGCACCGGACGCCAAGGCGCTGGCCCGTCAGCTCCAGCGTGCCTCCCAGCTGTCCGCCGACGGCTACCGGCTCCGGGGCGAGCGGGTGGCGGGCGCGGCCACTGCCGACCGGGCGCCCGCGCTCGTACCCGGGCAGTATCTGGACACCATCGGGCCGGGCGAGAAGCGGTACTACGCGGTCGATCTGGACGACGTGTCCACGGTGGACTTCGCGGCGACGGCGGTGCCTCAGCCCGGGGCGGCCGTGGACACGTTCGACGCGCTGAGCACCACGATCGAGTACGACGCCTACGGATCCTGCGGGACGCACACCGCGCGCTTCCTGCAGAAGGAGGGCGCGGTTCCGCTGACTTCGGCGGTCGCCCGCATCCGTTCGGAGCAGGGCACCCGGACCTGTGACCGGGCGGGCCGGTACCGGCTGGTGGTGGAGCGTGAGAGCAAGAAGGGTTCCGACGCCGCGCGTTGGCCCCTTGAGCTGGTGTACGGGGTCGAGGCGCCGCTGGCGAAGGGCGTGACGCCCGCCCAGTCGCAGACGGAGTACGGGACGGGCGGCAAGGAGGCCACGCTGCCGACGGGTGACCCCCGTGACGTGCGCGGCGGCACCGGGTTCAACGACGCCGAGACGATCGGGCAGGGCGTGTGGCGCGACCGGATCCTGCCGTCCCAGACGCTCTGGTACAAGGTTCCGGCGGGCTGGGGCCAGCAGGTGCGCTACGACGTGGAGTTCGCGAACGAGCCCACGGTGGACCGCTCCACGGTCACGTACTCCTACGGGGCGACCCAGCTCTACACGCCGGCGCGCTACCCGCTCACCGGGGGAGGCGAGTTCAACCCGCACGCGATGTACAGCGGCCGTCCTTCGGCGGTGGCGATGGGCGGGGTTCCGGTCGCCTGGACCAACCGCTACGAGAACCGGACCGACGTCCAGCCCGTGCACACCGGGGGCGGCTTCTACATCTCGGTGACGCTGGGCGCGCAGGCCGCCGAGATCGCGGAGAATCCGCAGATCGGTCTGGTGCTGAGGGTTTCGGTGCTCGGCGACGAACGGACCGGTCCGGAGCACGGCGCTCCCGCGGCGGCGAAGAAGTCCGGCGGTGAGGCCGCGCAGAATGCGGACAAGAAGGGTGATTCGATCGCGTCCGAAGACAGCAGTGGTGCGGGAGGGGCAGGATGGACCGGCATCGCGGCTGCTGCCGGGGCGGCCGTCATGGCCGTGCTGGTCGCCGTGTTCGTATATGTACGCAGCCGCCGCGGGGCAGCCGCACGGACGACGAGGGGAAGCGCGTGATGAGGCAGCGCAGCAGGGGCCGGGTGACGCTGGCCGCGGTCGCGGCGATGTGCGCGGTGGCGGCGCTGCCGGGACAGGCGTACGCGTCCGGTGAGGCAGCTCCGTACACCTTCGACCCGGAGGCGAAGACGGTGAACGGCGCGGAGGTGAACACCGACGCGACGGAGCTCAAGGCCGGTTCGGTCTACAAGAGTTCGATCAAGGTCGGCGAGAAGCTGTACTACCGCCTGAACCTGGACGCGACGACGAACGCGTACGTCTCGGCCGTCGTCGTGCCCAAGGGCGGCGGCAAGGTCGCCTACGGGGACGGCATCACGGTCAGCATCAGGGACAGTTCGGATCTGCAGTGCAGCTCCGAGGACGCACTCTTCGAGTCCGCGGAGTTCCCCCGTCCGATCACCGCGTACGCCTACCGGATGGTGGAGAAGGACGGCAGCAGCTGCCAGGGCGCCGGTACGTACAACGTCCTGGTCGAGAGGGAGAGCAAGGCCACCTCGGGGCCGGAGGACTGGGAGCTGGAACTGCGGTACGCGTCGGAGCCGCAGCTCGCCGGTGACGCCGCGATGCCGACCGACGCGCCGGAGGACTGGCCGTCCGCGTCGCCCGTGCCGCCCACGCCCGCCTCCGACAACCGCAGGCACGGCGGCACCAGTTACTACGACGCCACGAGTCTGGACACGGGCGAGTGGAAGGACGAGGTCAAGCCGGGGCAGACCCTCTTCTACCGCGTTCCGGTGGACTGGGGGCAGCAGATCTTCGCCACGGCCCGCCTCGGCAACAGCCCCGCCTCCGACGAGTACATCGGCAACGCGCTCGCCCTGTCC
The DNA here is from genome assembly GCF_036013915.1 of Streptomyces sp. NBC_00464. Lineage (NCBI taxonomy): Bacteria > Bacillati > Actinomycetota > Actinomycetes > Kitasatosporales > Streptomycetaceae > Streptomyces > Streptomyces sp. NBC_00464. The sequence goes on from NZ_CP107899.1 coordinate 3,798,759, forward strand.
CTGGACAACCCGGCCCAGGGCCATGTCGACGACGCGTCGCCGATGTCGTACTCGGGCAAGCCGGCCTCCGTCTCGCTGGATCCGGTGCCTCCGGTCGCGTACCGGAACAGGTTCGACTCCAGCAGCAGCGTCAGCGCCATGCGCTTCGCGGGCTGGTACTACCTGTCCGTCTCGCTGAGCCCCGAGGTCGCCAAGGACTACGGCACCAAGCCGTTCCCGCTGACGCTGTCCGTCAAGGTCGAAGGAAAGGCCGGGAAGACGCCGTACGCGGGCGATGCCGGGATCTTCGCGGTCACGGACAACGACAAGGACCTGGCCAAGAGCGGCAGGAGCGGCCCGCAGGCCGCCGAGAGCAAGAGCAACAACATGAAGCTGGTCGGAGCGGCAGGGATCGGCGCGGGCGCCGTGCTGGTCCTCGCGCTGGGCGCGTGGATGCTGATCGCGCGTCGCCGCGCGGCCGCCGCCGTCGGTCAGCCTCCGTACGGAGGGCCGCCGCAGGCCTGGTAGCCGGCCGGCGGGCCCGGACCGGGCCCGCCTTCCGCTCAGGCCTGGGTCAGCGCCCAGATACCCACGGCGAAGCAGATCAGCGCCACCAGCAGTACCGGGACCGCCACCTTCGGGGACGGTCCCGGACGCGTTTGCGGGGCGTGCGGAGCCGCGTGCGGCGTGGGCGAGGGCGCGTGGGCCGCCACCGGGGCCTGCGCGTGCTGGGCGGTGTAGGCGCGGGTGAGCGGCTGTTCGTGCGGCACCGCGGAGGTGGGGGTCTGCGAGGGATCCGGTACGGGGGCGGGGAAGGGGGCCGCCGGGTGCGGGGTGAGGGGATGAGCGGCCTGGGGCGCGGGGGCGGCGTGCTGCGGGGCCTGCGGGGGCGGCGGGAGGTGGAAGCTGCCCGTCTCCGACATCGCGGCCGGGGGCTGTGCGTACGACTGCTGTGCGTACGACTGTTGCCCGGTGGCTTGCTGCCCTGGGGCCTGCTGTCCGGTCGGCTGCTGTCCGGTCGGCTGGGGGGCCTGCGGTGTCTGCGGGGCCTGGACGGGGGCCTGGACAGAGGCCTGTACGGGGCCGGTGGGGCCGAATCCCGTGGGCAGCGGGCCGATCTGGTCGAATACCTCCACCGGCTCCTCGTCGGTCCCGGGCTCCGGAAGCATCTCGACGGCGGCCGTCAGGGCCTTGCGCGCACCCGTGGCGGTACGGAAGCGGGCCTGCGGATCCGGCTGCAGCAGCCCCGCGAGGACCTGCCAGAGCGGCTCGGGAATGCCCTGCGGGGCGCTGGGTGTGCCGTACGAGGCGAAGTGCTCGACGATTGCCTGGGAGTCGGGCTTCTTGCCCTGGAGCAGATACAGGGCGACGAGGCCGACCGCGAAGAGGTCCGCGGGGAAGTCCGGCTCCGCGCCCATCATCTGCTCGGGTGCGAAGTAACCCGGCGTCCCCACCACGTAGTTCGTCTCGGTGAGGCGGGGCTCGCCCTTCCGCATGGAGATGCCGAAGTCGGACAGCCGCAGATGCGGCCGGCCCGTGCCGGTGGCCTCCATAAGGATGTTGGCGGGCTTGATGTCCCGGTGCACGACCCCCTCGGCGTGCACCGTCGACAACCCGGAAAGCAGCTGGTCGAGCAGCGTGCAGACGAATCTCGGGGGCAACGGGCCGTAGTCGCCTATGACATGGGCCAGCGAACCGCCGCTGACCAGGTCCATGGTGAACAGGACCTTGTCGTCGTCGGCCGCCCAGCTCGCCGGGGCGAGCACATGTGGATGCTCGATCCGCAGCGCCTGCTCACGCACGAAGCGCAACAGCGTGTGCGCGTCGCTCTGCTGGAGGACCTTGGCCGCCACATAACGGCGGCGCCGGTGGTCCCAGGCACGCCAGACAGCACCGACCCCACCACGTCCGATCGGATCGATCAGTTCGTACCGACCAGCGAAGACCTCACCCATTGCGCTGCGCCCGCTCCCCGTTCCTGTCTCGGTCCGTGCGCCCTTGTGCCTGCGCCCGGACCCGGATGCTCCGGTTGCCGGGCGGGTGCCCGGTCTGTCGTGTCTAGTTCTGGTGCCCCTCGTAGTGCGCCACCGCGTCCGCGGTGCGCCCTGCGCCGTACACCCTGAGGAACTCTGCCAGTTCCGGGTGGGTCGGGGCGAGGGAGTCGGCGGCATCGATGATGTCACCGGCGGCCGCGACGGACCGCAGCAGTGACTGGATCTCGCGGACCACGCGGCGCACGGTGGGGGCGCCGCCTTGCGTCGTGGTCTGGCCGGTACCGGTGAGCACGGAGCCTCCCTGGGACTTCTTGATCTCTTCCATGCGCGCGGTGGCCTCTCCCGCGCTGACGCTGCCGTCCGCGACCTGACTGGCCAGTTCCTGGAGCGCCTGGACGCGCTGGACGACCGCCGGATTGCCGATCTTGGCCCGCTGGCCGCTCATGAGCTGGGAGAGCATGGGAGCGGACAGCCCGAGCACCGCGGCCAGCCGGGCCTGGTTCAGGCCGAGATCATCTATCAGCCGTCGGAAGAGCGCGCCCAGCGGCTCCCCGTACCAACTGCGCTGGAGATCCCTGGCTCTGGCCGTTGCCTCTTGCTGCGCTGCATCCATGGCGTCTCCCCTTCGCTGCGGCTTCGCTGCTGCGAACCTTGACGAGCATCTTACGGAGAGTGGTTGCCGACCGGGAGTCCCTATCTTTTTGGAGGATTCAGGGGGTCACCCGGTACTCTGGTCTGCGGCGGTGGCCCACGACACCTGGTGTCGGATGCTGCCTGCTGTTCGGGGCCTTAGCTCAGTTGGTAGAGCGCTGCCTTTGCAAGGCAGATGTCAGGAGTTCGAATCTCCTAGGCTCCACATGCCAGATGCCCTCTGAACTGCGGAAACGCAGTTCGGAGGGCATTTTTCGTGCTCATCGGTGGGCACCTGGGTGACGGCCGGGCCGTCGAGAGCCCAGGGCCCGCAGGGGATGCGAAGAAGTTCCCGCTCAGCCGCCCCGACGACCTCCTCACGGACTTGACCGCCGACTCGGCCTCGGCGGGCCACTCATCGATTTCATCGACGGCCTCGCCGCGGGTCAGCGGTTACGCACGGGCTTCAGCAGGTAGTCCTTCTCGATCCACCAGCACTTGCTCATCCTGGACAGGGACGGCTGGGGCGTATCCGGACTGAACAGCCTTCCGCTCGCGCCACAGATGGAAGAGCGCGGTGGCGAAGATGGCGGTGCCGATCAGGTTGGCAACGAAATGCCACCACACACGGTAAGTCGTGAGCGCAGTTCCCGGAGGGAGGGCGCCGAACCAGGTGGACAGTCCGATGGCACGGCCGGCCCCCAGGGCCACGGACAGAGTGAGCACGACGTGTTCAAGGCCGTGGATGCCCTGCATCCAGACACCCATCTTCGCCCACTTGCGGGCCTTGAGGCTCCGGACGGCGCGATGGGTGATCACCATGATCCCGACCAGGCCCGCGAGAAAGTTGAAATTGCCCGTGAGGTGCAGGACTTCCATGCCGAGGGAAGGCTTCGACGAGTCGATCTGTCCCATGCCGCGCGCCAGGCTGTCACCCCAGGGGGTCATCCAGGCCGGCGCGTCGGGGTGGGCTATCCAGTAGGCGGCCTGTGCGATGTGTTCCTGGAAATGGCCGAGCTGGCCGACCGCGCCCAGGCCGATCACGACCACTGCGCCGCGGTACGACCAAGGGCGAACCGGCCTTCGGCCACCCCATGCGAGTAAGGCCACTGCCAGCCACATCGCGGCCGTCCAGAGAAGGAGGATGACGGCGGCGGCGGTGTCGACACCGCTCACGACCGCGTTCATGCCGTCCGTGTGTGATGTATGCGTTGAATGGTCCATGGGGCGCTTCCTTATGGCTGGTGGAGGCGGAGGGATCATCACGAGCGAGGGGCCACTCCTGCGCGGTGCTTCCGCACCCTTCTCCCGGAGCGTCATTGGGGTCTGTGAAGGGGGCTGTGATGCGTGGGACCGCGTACAGCTGCCCCTGGGCCCGGTCGGCCCGACCGGGCCCGGACAGAACGCGGGGAAGGCGCCCGGATCACGGTGTCCGGGCCACAACGGCGGTCGACGGCGGCCATCTTTCAGGGGGCCGTGCGATCTCTGCCTGCTCGGCCTGCTCGTCCCTGTCTCTGCGGTACGTGCCAGTTTTCGAGGCGGCGGCAATCCGCTCGGCAAGGTCGGCGGCCACGCCGGGGCTGAGCGGCGCGGGTCCTGCAGCCAGCTGGTCGCCCAGTAGTCCTTCAAGCAGATCGCCGACCTGGTCGAGTAAGGCGTCGACGAGGCCCACGGGTACGACCTGGTAAGTGACATGGGTAGAGCCCACGCCACCTGCGGTTGCTGCGTGGATCCAGCCGAGCGGGATGTACAGCACGTCGCCCGGTTCCAGCGTGATCTCGGCAGTGGGTCGGCCCAGACTGCCCGGATCCACTTGGGAGGCCTCCGTGGATTTCCGTGCCCAGAGCGACCAGGTCTTGCTTCCGGCCAGTTGGAGCAGGAAGTTGTCCTCGCCGTCGATATGCGGAACGAGGCCGGAGTGGTGAGCTCCTGTGCGGAAGATGTGCGCTTGGACCTCGCAGCCGACGTCCTCGCTCAGTCGGCTGCCGAGTTCCGTCGCCTCGGGCACCCAGTGCTCGGCATTGGCCAGGACGACCGTGGCACCGGAATCGAGGAGCCTGCGAACCTTCTCCCCGTCCACGAGATCTGCCACCGGCTGGTCGGCGATGGTGCGGACGTGGGTGAACTCGGCGGGGTGGTGAAGGCGCCCCGCCTTGGACACGGCAACCCGATCGGCGCGCAGCCCTTGCCGGAGAAGATCGTCCACCACCGTGGCGGAGAGGGCGCCGGGTATGCCGCCCTCTCCGGTGTGACCCACGGCGTACTCGTGCTGCCAGTGTCGTATCAAGAAATCTGAAGGCAGTCCCCAAGCGCTGAAGACCTTCTCAGTCTCCACGGGCCACCTCGTCGAGCTCCTCACGCCGGAACCAGGCGACGGCCAGGCAAGCGCGGACGGTGGGTGCCATGCGCTCGCCCAACGCGCGTACCACGGTGCTGTGCGCGCGAGCCCATGCTTCTCGCGGGGCACCCGAGCGAGGCGTTCCGTCGTCGGCTGCGGCCAGAGCCGCCCGATGCTCGCGCCAGTGCGCCGCCCCTGTGGCCACGGCCTCTTCGAACGAGATGTGAACGCCGCCTCGGTGCCACGCCTTGTCCACCAGCAGCATGGCCGTGCCCGGCTGCTCGGTGAGAGAGGCGGTACCCAGCACGGCCAGGATCCTGCGGGAGTCGAGGCCCATGAGGATCAGCCCGGCCTCCTCCACCGGATCGGCGCCCTGGTCGGGCAGGTCGAAGGTCGTGTACGGCTGCTCAAGCATGGATACGCTCCTTCTCGCCTGCCGCGATCTGGGCCAGGATGCTTCCGGCCACGCGGGATACACCCACACGGTGCCCGTCGATGTTGCGCGCGGCCGGCCCGAGGATCATGCAGGCGGCAGCTCCGAGAGCGTGTACGCGAGGCGCTGCCCGGTAGGCGAGGGTTGCCTCGTCGAGGTCCGGCCACCCGTCGCGCAGACCCACGATGTCCGGCGGTAGCAGCTCACTGCCGACGTTCGGCTGTGTTCCCAGAGCGAGGACGGCAAGGTCACCGGAGACCGCGGTGCCGTCGGCCAGGTCCACGCCCCCCGCGTGCAGGCCGGCGATCTCGACACCGCGGTGTACCGTCAGCCTCCCTTCGGCCTCGGCCTTCTCCAGCGTGGGCCGGAATTCGAACATCACCGAGGCCTTGCGGTGCCGGCGCATGAGTTCGAGCCGTTCTTCCCAGGTGGTGTTGTGGAACCGGGCTCGGCCCTCTGCCCGGAAGAACGACGCGTTGACGTCGGCGCACTGGTAGTGCTCGGACCCGTTGCGCAGCACCCAGTGCACATGCGAGCCGTTGGTGAGGCCGTTGGCCACGGCGTGGGCCCCGCTGAGTCCCGCCCCTACGACGACCGTGGTGTCGGTTCGGGCTGCCGGCTCGTCCCAGTACTGGACGCGATCGGGCAGCCGGCCCGGCCATGAAGCACGCTCCTCGCCTGTGCAGAGGACAACCGCGGAGGCAGTGATGTCACCGCGCGTCGTGCGGACCACGGTCTCGGTGCCGGCGGGAACCACTTCCCGTACTTCGCCCTGCCACAGCCGCTCGGTCAGGTCGTGAGCGTCAACCACGTGGTCGACGTAGGCCTCGAAGACGTCCAAAGGGACGACGGAGCGGTGCCCGGCCTGTGCCATGCGGACCTCGCGCTTCTCCACGGCGGTGAGAGACGACCACTGGAGTCGGGCAAAGTCGAGGAGTTCGCAGTCCCGGTACCCCTCCGCTCCCGGGTGGTGATCGTAGGGCGAGCGCAGCGTGCGCTGGCCGAGGGTGTCGGCGCGCCGGAGGAACTGGCCGCCGAGCCGCCCTTCGCGGTCCACGATCACGATGTCGCCGACCCCGGCGTGCCACAGGGCTCCGGCCAGGCTCAGGGCAGCAAGGCCACCGCCGACCAGGACGACATCGGCACGTGCGGGCAGCGAGTCGACTCGGGCTGCGGTCCGGGGGCGGCGGGTGAATCCACGGCCACGCGGTGACTGCAGCAGTTCGGGGGGAGGCAGGAAGACGGTCACGTCATCTCCGTTGCGGCTGAGTGGGGTTCGGTCGGATGGGTCGACCGGGACATGGCAAGCAGAAGAACGAACGGCAGCGCCAGGGCTGCGAGGACGACCATGACGGGGCGTGGGCCGACCAGGTCGATCAGCGCACCTGTGCTGACGGTGGCGACGAGACGAACGGTGGCGGTCGCCGCGGAGCTCGCGGCGAGGACTCTGCCGCGAACGGCGTCCGGTGTGATGCGCTGGCGAGTCGTGGCCACCACGATGAACGCGAGCGCCGAAGCGCCGTCGAGTACCAGGACCGCCGTGGCGAGCCAGAGCGGGGCGTCGAAGAGCGCGAGGAGGCCAACCGCGCCACCGTTGACCGCGAGGACGCTGGCCAGCAACTTCGGCCACCGGGGGGTGTCGCAGTACCGGGCGAGGACGAAACTGCTCACCAGGCCGCCGATGCCGGCCGCAGAGACGATGAGCCCTGTCGTCGAGGGGGCGAAGTCGAGTTCCTTCTCGGCTCGTACCATCAGGGGCAGGAAGGCTGTCGCGGCGAGCAGATGCATGTAGCAGGCGCCCGCAAGAAGAACGGTCTGCGCGCGATCTCGTCGGATGAGCCGTAGCCCGGCCAGGACGGACTCGTCCTCACCGGGTCCCTCCGCGGACGGTTTGTTCTTCGGGAGACGTGCGAGCAGCAGAGCCGAACCGAGGAAGCTGACCGTGTTCGTGGCAAACGCGATCATCGGACCGAACGCCTGCAGCAGCCAGCCGGCTGCAGCGGGGCCGGCCAGCGTGGCCGCGGCGTCCGAGCCCTCCACGTAGCCGTTGGCGCGCATCAGGTCCTGGCCGGACACGAGGCGCGGTATGTAGCTGCCTGCTGCGGTGTTGAACACGGCATCGGCGATCCCGGTGAGCAGCGAAAGCAGCACCAACGGGATCAGGCGTGCCCCGCCGAATGCGGCTTCGAGACCGATCGCGACGAAAGCGACCGCGCGGACGATGTCGGCGGCGACCATCAAGCTGCGGCGCTCGCGACGATCGACCAGCGCTCCGACGTGCAACGCCCCGATGACTTGCGGCAGTTGTCCTGCCGCACCGACCAGGCCGGCCGTGAATGCCGATCCGGAGGCAGCGAGTACGGCCAGTGGGAGGGCTACGTCGGCGACCCGGTCGCCGACGATGCTCAGGGCTCGTGCACCGATGAAGTACCGGAGCAGAGTGTGCGTGGGGGCCGCGGGAGCCGGCGGCGTGACGCCGCCGGCTCCCTGAGCCGTGGACTCAGCCAATGATCGTCACGGGAATGACGACCTCGATGACCGGCTTGGGCGGCATTCCGTTGGCCACGTACTCCTCGATGAGCCCCTTGACCTTCTTCGGGCTCTCGGTCGGCGGGGGCTGGAACCGTGCGTGGGAGGCGTTGCCGCGACGCTTGGCGCACTCGATGGTGAACATCTTGAGTACGGCCTCACCGGGCCGGACCTCACCGTCGTAGAACGTGATCCGGGTCTGGTCCGGGGTCATGAACGTCTTGGCGAACTGCCGAGACACGATCATCGCGTCGGCGTCGTTGACGAACCGAGTGCCTTCACCGGCGGTCATCTGCCAGGTCAGCCACGACTCGTCAGTCAGGTTGGTTTCGGACTTGATGACCTGCCAGCGTCCGGCTTCGGGAAGCTCGAAGGACACTGAGATGTCATGGTCCTTGGTGTCGATGGCACCAGAGATCATGAGGACACGGCGTTTGAGGTCGGCGCTTGCGGCCATCTGGATGTCGCGGGCCCGCACGCGGGACTGAACATCTAAGCCGGGAATTGCGAGTGACATTCAAAACTCCTGAGTCTCGACTCATGGAATGGGTGATGCAGCCGGCGATTCGAACGCCAGACCTCAACGAGGCTAACCAGAGGTTCGTGACGCTGGCAAGGGTGCATGGAAATCGTGAGGTCCTCTGGCGTGCACTTCCCGAACTTCCTATGATCGGAAAGATGTTGGGGATTAGGGATTCTGTCCGCTCGGGGCTTCGCGTGGTTCTTCATGTCGCGCCGGACTCCGAGGTCGTCAGTGCAGCTCTCGCGGTCCGGGTCGGGTCTCGCAGTGAAACGTCCGCATGGTCCGGGCTTGCGCACTTGGCCGAACATGTGGCATGTGGTGCGGATACTCCTGGTTCGCGTGCCTTGGCTGCGGCAGGGGGCATGTGCAACGCGGTGACGCAGCCGGATTTCACGGCGTACCACGGTTACGTCGCTGCGGGGGACGGGGCGCTCCTGCTGGATCGGCTGATGGAGGTTCTCGCGGTCGGGGAGGTGTCCATCGAGCGATTACACAATGAAGTCAGCATCGTTGCGGACGAGTTGTCGGCCGCAGTCGACGGGGCGGTGATGGGAGGGTTTCCCTGGCTCTGGCTGCCTGGTTCTCTTTACAGCGAACCGGAATTCGCACACAACGGGTACGGCGATATGGATTCGCTGAGCCGGGTCACACCTGAAGTGCTGGCCCGCTTCTTTGGCGAACATTATGTCGCCGATAACGCGGTGCTCGCGGTGTGCGGACCGGATCCGGAGACGCTGCTTGATCGCATTCCCGTATTGCGGCGTGGGGAACTGTCCATCCACAGCGGAAGACTGCCCATGGTCGAACCCGGTCCGGCAACTGTTCTGACAGCTCCACAGCAACCGCACCGGGCGACCGCTCTGGCCTGGTCGCTGCCGCATATGGCACTCACCGCCGGCCATCTGCGGGCGGCCGTGCTGGGTGATGTGCTCGTGAACCAGCACGGCGGCGTGCTGGAGGATGCACTACGCGGAGCCCTGGAGACGGCCGCATACGTGGGGCCGTTCGCAGACCCCTGGGACGTCGCCGCCCCGCTCCCCTTCGTGGTCGAGGTGCATCACGACACCCAGGAGGACGCCCACGAGGTGCCATCAGCAGTGTTGGCCGTACTCAAGAACTGGGACGTGGAAGAAGAGCTGGTCGTGGCGGCGACGCGACAGATGGCGACCGAGCTCAAACAGCGACTGGCGGACCCGGTTACCTTGCCCAAGTTGTCGGTGGCCGCGCAGGTGGTGCACGGAGGAGTGGAACGGCTGGCCGCGGTGCCGCAGCAGCTGGCCGCCGTATCTCCTGAACAAGTACGGATGGCAGCCCAGCAGTTGGCGAACGAGCCCTATCGGATCCTGACCCGGGGACCACACGCATGAGCGCCCTGCTGATCAGGCGAAACTCGCCCCTGGCCTGGATCCGGGTACGGCTGATGCCCTCCGGAGCCGCAGGTCCCCGCTTGGTGGCCGGCCGGGTCCTCGCGGAGCTGCTGCCGGGTCTGCCCGTCAGCGGAGTTCCCCTGTACCGCAGGCTCGCGCTCCTGGGCTCCGTACTGAACGTCGAGGCCGATGGGCAGGGCATGGTTGCCCACATCACCGCCGAGCCCGACCGGATCGTGCCCACCCTCGAAGCCCTTTCGTCGGCCTTGCACGTGACGCTCCCGGCCGGATCACTCGCGGAGGCAAGGAGCGAAGCGGAAGCCACTTGGCAGTGGGAACGCAACGACAGCGAGGCATTGGCCGACCTGCTGGCCGACCTGGCCCTTCACACACCGCCCGTCCAATGGTCCAACCTGGCGGGCACCCTCACGGCAGCCATGGAGGGCAGCACCCCGGACTGGTCCAGCCCTGCCGCGGTCGGCGAGCTGTCCGCCACATACGTCGGGCCCCACGATGCCGATGCGGAAGCACTTCTGCACGAGCTCGTAACGCAGCAGGCAACGCCTGCCCATCCCTTTCAGGAATCCGCGCCGGCAGCCTCACACGCACACACCAAGCTCGATGTGGTGAGCGACGGCAGTACTCTCATACGCTTGGGCTGGCACGCGCCACGTCGTGACCACGACGACTTCCCGGCACTCGCCATCGCAGCGCGCATCGTGGGTGGCCATCATCGGGCCTGGCTGACCCAGGAGTTCCGCACGGAACGCGGCTGGGCCTACTCGCCCTGGTCCCTGCTGCGCTCCGGCCCCACGCACGGCCTGTGGCAGGTTTCCCTTCGTGTTCCGCACGCCCACGTGAAAGAAGCCGTCGACCGCACGCGGACTCTCATACGCACCTGCGCTCCGACGCTCGCTGAACACCATGCTGCGACAGCCCACGCGCGCACCGAAATCCTGCAGCTGTGCTCCGCCGGCGACACACAGGTCTCGCTGCTCGGCTACTGGCAAGAGCTTGGCATCGACCCACGCCAGGAGAAGGAGCGCTGGCTCACCGCGCTCGCAGCCACCACTCCCGAAGACGTCGCGCGGGCAGTGGGCCGTTGGCTGGACGCCGCCCCCCACATCGCGCTGAGCCTTGGATGACCGCACGAGGCGACGAAGGGACCCCCCTGACCTGTGCTTCACAGGTCAGGGGGGTCCCTTTCGGCTCCACGTGCCGACAGCCGGTGGCCCATCATGGGCAGGTCAGCGGCAGGTCAGCGGCAGGTCAGGGGCGGTCGTCCGGGTCCGGTCCGTCCGGGGCGTCCAGTCCCTCCGCCTCCGCGTCGGACTGCTTGGCCCGGACCTCCGGGTCCAGGATCGTCCGGTCGCTGCCGTCGACCGAGGTCAGCGGGTCACGGTCGTCGACCTCGGTGGGGGCCGGGGGCTCGACCAGCCAGTCGGGGTTGGCCTGCTTGTCCCACCACCGCCAGACGGCATAGGCGGCGCCCGCAAGGAGTCCGGCCACGGCCAGGCCCTTGACCGCGCGGCCGCACCTGGCCCGCCGTTCGTGCTTGCGGGCCAGCTTCCGGATCTCCTTCGGCGTCACCTGCCCGCGCAGAGCGGCCAGTGCGGCCGCGCTGCGGGCCGTGGCCTCCTCGGCCACGGGCTGAGCGGCGGCGATGGCGTGCTCGACGCGGGGGACGGTGTAGTCCGCAGCGCTCCGGGCGGCCTGGCGGGTGCGCAGCGCGGCGCGCTGCGCTGCCTCGTCGACCTTGGGGGGCACGTGCGCGAGGGCGAGTTCGAGACGTGGTGCGAGGTGTGCGTCGTACTGGACACGGGCCTGATGAGCTGCCTTCGACACCTTCGGCGCGAGCAGTGTGCGGGCCTCGTGCGCATAGTGAACGGCCTGTTCCTTGGCCGAGTCGGCGTAGGGCGCCACCACTACCGCGGCGTGCTGCACGCTGTCCCTCGCCGAGTCGGTTGCGGCGCGCACGCTGTCGATGCGGGTCACGGGATCCTCCTCCTTGGTGGCGGGTAGATACTCCGCCTTTCCACCCAGTTCGAGATCATGCCTGCAGAGGACCTGTGCGGCACGTGGGGCGGGCATCCGGGTCATTCGGGCCATCAGGGATGCCTCGGGGCAAGCGGGTGCAAGGGGAGCCTGTCGACGACAATGCCACGGTTCGGCCCGTGATGCGCCGGTCGTCACACACTTGGCCGCATGTGTTCCCGCGCCGCTGCCGCCGGCCGGCGGGGGAAGCCGCAGGCGGGCGGGGTCGGAAGGGGGGCGGATCGGTGCACCGGGCCCGTGCCGCGCAGTCGGGCCGGGCGCCGGGCGGGGTGGTCCGTGCGAGGATCGGTTGACGTCAGAGCAGACTTACGGAAGGCAGATCGTGGCCGAGCAGCTTTACGCCACCTTGAAGACCAATCAGGGCGACATCGAGATCCGGCTTCTGCCGAACCACGCGCCCAAGACGGTCAAGAACTTCGTCGAGCTCGCCACCGGTGAGCGCGAGTGGACCCACCCCGCGACCGGAGCCAAGTCCAAGGACCGGCTCTACGACGGCACCGTCTTCCACCGGGTCATCAGCGGTTTCATGATCCAGGGCGGCGACCCCCTGGGCAACGGAACGGGCGGTCCCGGGTACGAGTTCGGTGACGAGTTCCACCCCGACCTCGCCTTCACCAAGCCGTACCTGCTGGCGATGGCCAACGCGGGTCCGGGCACCAATGGCTCGCAGTTCTTCGTGACGGTGTCGCCGACCGCGTGGCTGACCGGCAAGCACACCATCTTCGGTGAGGTCGTGGACCCGGCGAGCCAGAAGGTGGTGGACACCATCGTGGCCACCCCGACCAACGACCGCACCGACCGCCCGGTGCAGGACGTGGTCATCGAGTCGGTCGTCGTCGAGAAGCGCTGATCGCCCGACGTCACCGTCCGGTCACCCTCCGGTCCTTCCGTCGGGAACCAACCGCCCTGTCCGTCCGTACTTGTTATGAGAGCGGACGCGCAGGGCGGTGCCGTGCGTGCTCTGCCACGACGAGGACCGAGGGGACCGGGAGTGATGCGACCGATGGACCAGCAGCCGCCGGGCAGCCAGGACCCGACCTCACCCGGTGACGGCCCGGTCGGTCCGGTCAGCTGCTACCGCCACCCGGACCGTGGGACGGCGATTCGCTGCACCCGCTGCGACCGCCCGATCTGCCCCGACTGCATGGTCAGCGCCTCCGTCGGCTTCCAGTGCCCGGACTGTGTGCGCCAGGGGTCCGGTACGGGACACCACCCGGCCGCCAGCAGGCCGCGCACGATCGCCGGCGGCAGGATCGCTGCCGACCCCCGGCTGGTCACCAAGATCCTGCTGGGGATCAATGTCGCGGTGTTCCTCGCGGTGCTGGCCAATGACACGCTGGTCAACGATCTGGCGCTGCTGGGCCGGGCCGTCTACTACGACGGTGGCCCGCCCCAGGGCGTCGCGGAGGGCCAGTGGTACCGGCTGGTGACGTCGATGTTCCTGCACCAGGAGGTGTGGCACATCGCCTTCAACATGCTGGGGCTGTGGTGGCTCGGCGGCCCGCTGGAGGCGGCGCTCGGCCGCGCCCGATATCTGGCGCTCTATCTGCTCTCCGGGCTGGCGGGCAGCGCTCTGACCTACTGGCTTGCCGCGCCGAACCAGCCGTCGCTGGGTGCCTCGGGAGCGATCTTCGGTCTGCTGGGCGCCACCGTGGTGCTGATGCGCCGGCTGAACTACGACATGCGCCCGGTCTTCACGATCCTGGCGATCAACCTGGTCATCACCTTCAACCCCTGGGGCGGAATCGCCTGGCAGGCACATGTCGGAGGGCTGATCGCCGGCGCGCTGATCGCGATCGGCATGGTGCACGCCCCACGTGAGCGGCGGAATCTCGTGCAGTACGGCACCTGTGCCGTGGCCCTGATCGTGGTGGTCCTGATCGTGGTCGCCAGAACGGCCGCATTGGCATAAGTGGCGGCGCCACGCAAGCCGTAAGCCCGATATGGACCGTTTGTGATCGAAGTTGTCCACAGCGTGTACGCGATCTTGTGCATCCTGCGGATATAACTGCGCCCCTTGTCGCTGAGCCGGGTTTTCCAGCTTTCTCCAGCTAGGACAAGGGGCGTGCCGCCCACATCGGGGCTGGCTGCAGTCACACCGGCGTCAACGGCCGAGGAGTTATCCACAGATCGTCTGACCTTTTCCCCCGCCTGTGGATAACGCTGTGGGTAACTCAGGGCAGGGGTTGCGGGACGGGTGCCCGCTGTGGTCCTAGGCGGTCTTCGGAACTACTTCCACTGGGTCGAGACGCCGAAGCCGCCGGCGATGAAGCCGAAGCCGACGACGATGTTCCAGTTCCCCAGCGAATCGATCGGCAGGTCGCCGTCGGTCACGTAGAAAACGACGATCCAGGCCAGACCGATCAGGAACAGCGCCAGCATCACCGGCGCCACCCAACTGCGGTTGGTCAGCTTTATGTTGGTTGCCTGCTTCGCCGGAGGGGGCGTGAAGTCGGCCTTCTTGCGGATACGTGACTTCGGCACGAGGAACTCTCCTGTCGATGCGCTGCGTGACCGCGCAGGGAACTGTGGCTGGCGCCGGGGCTGGGCGCGAGGGGGAATGCTGCCTCCCCCGGGCGTCCGTTAGCGTAGTGCTTCCGTGGCGCCTAAGGAGATAAGGGTACGTTGAGCAATTCTGCCGACTCTCCCCCAGGGCCGGTCCGGCGCACCTTCCGGCATCCGGCCAAAGTGCTCACCGCTGCCGTTTTCGCCCTGGCCGGCCTCATCTTCGTCACCAGCGCCAATACGGCCAAGGGCACCAATATCCGTACGGACTCCTCGCTGCTGAAACTCTCCGATCTCATTCAGCAGCGCAGCGAGAAGAATGCCGCCCTGGACGAGTCCGCCGCCTCCGTCCGCGAGGAGATCGACACCCTCGCCCAGCGCGACGACGGCAGCACCAAGGCGGAGGACGCCAAGCTCAAGGGGCTGGAACGCGCCGCAGGCACCGCGAAGCTCTCCGGTCGCGCGGTCTCCGTCACGCTCGACGACGCCCCTCCGAACGCCACCGCGAGCCCCGGCTACCCCGATCCGCAACCCAATGACCTGGTCATTCACCAGCAGGACCTGCAGGCGGTCGTCAACGCCCTGTGGCAGGGCGGCGCCCGTGGCATCAAGGTCATGGACCAGCGGCTGATCTCCACCAGCGCGGTGCGCTGCGTCGGCAACACCCTGATCCTCCAGGGGCGGGTCTACTCGCCGCCGTACAAGATCACCGCCGTCGGTGATCCCGGAAAGCTGGAGGGGGCCCTCGACGCTTCCCCGGCGATCCAGAACTACCTGCTGTACGTGAAGGCGTACGGGCTCGGCTGGAAAGTCGACGAGCACGGGGCGGTGACTCTTCCCGGCTACTCGGGCACAGTGGATCTCCACTATGCGGAGCCGGTGAAGTAGCAAGCAGCTGCGGGGAGGCCGACCGGTGTCGGTGCGACTGATCGTCAGGACGTTCAGCGAGCTGTGCATCACCGCCGGCGCCCTGATCGTCCTCTTTGTGGTCTACGTCCTGTTCTGGACCGGGGTGAAGGCCGCAGGCGCGACCGAGGGACAGATCGACGACCTGCAGAAGCAGTGGGCGCAGGGGGCGGTCGCCGTGCCCGGTCCCGATCCCGCACCGTCCGCGTCCGCGTCCGCGTCGGCGTCACCGAAGTCGCCCGCTCCGAAGGCACCGGCCGCCAAGGCGTACCGCGACGGGAAGCCGTTCGCGATGCTCTACATACCCCGTTTCGGCAAGAACTGGGAGCGGCCTGTCCTGGAGAACACCGAGGTCAAGACCTTGCAGAAGGGTCTCGGTCACTACCGTGGCACCGCGGGACCCGGTGAGACCGGGAACTTCGCGGTGGCCGGCCACCGGCGTACGTACGGCGACCCGTTCAAGGACTTCCCGAAGCTGCGCCCCGGCGACGCGGTGCTGGTGACGGACGGGACGACATGGTTCACGTACCGCATCGACAAGAAGCCGTACCGCACCGTCCCGAGCGATGTCGGTGTCATCGACCCGGTCCCCCGCAAGTCCGGCTTCGACGGGCCCGGCCGCTATCTGACACTGACCACCTGCGAGCCCGAGTGGGGCAGCAGTCACCGGCTGATCGCCTGGGCGCACCTGGACGCGACCCAGCCCGTCACCGACGGGAAGCCCGCGGCTTTCCACAGCTGACCCACGGCCGTGCTCCGGCCCTTTAGTCTGGTCCCGTACCGAATGGAGGGGTCAGCATGTACGGCTGGATCTGGCGGCATCTGCCGGGCAACGCGTGGGTGCGAGGGTTCATTTCGCTCGTGCTCGCCCTGGCGGTCGTCTACGTCCTGTTCCAGTACGTCTTCCCGTGGGCGGAGCCACTGCTTCCGTTCGGCGATGTGACGGTGGACGGCGACGGCGCGAGCGCGATGGGGGCCCTTCGATGAGCGCCCGCATCCTGGTCGTGGACAACTACGACAGCTTCGTCTTCAACCTCGTCCAGTACCTCTACCAGTTGGGTGCCGAGTGCGAGGTGCTCCGCAACGACGAGGTGACCACGGCCCACGCCCAGGACGGCTTCGACGGCGTTCTGCTCTCGCCCGGACCGGGTACCCCCGAGCACGCGGGCGTCTGCATCGACATGGTGCGGCACTGTGCGGCGACCGGCGTCCCGGTCTTCGGCGTCTGTCTGGGCATGCAGTCGATGGCGGTGGCGTACGGCGGCGTGGTGGACCGCGCCCCCGAGCTGCTGCACGGCAAGACGTCCCCGGTGCTCCACGAGGGCAGGGGCGTGTTCGCCGGTCTGCCCTCACCCTTCACCGCGACCCGCTACCACTCGCTCGCCGCCGAGCCGGGCACGATCCCCGAGGAGCTCGAGGTCACCGCACGGACGGCCGACGGCATCATCATGGGGCTGCGCCACCGGGAGCTGGCGGTCGAAGGGGTGCAGTTCCATCCGGAGTCGGTGCTCACCGAGCACGGTCACCTGATGCTGGCGAACTGGCTGGCGCAGTGCGGTGACGCCGGAGCCGTCGAGAGGTCGGCGGGACTCGCGCCGGTGGTGGGCAAGGCCGTCGCGTGACCCCACCCCGCCACGGATCCGACGCCGGACAGGACGACCCGTACGAACCGGGTGGGTTCGAGGCGGCGGGTGCGTTCGAGGCGGCGGTGGACCACCTGGCGGACCCGCTGAACGACCCGCTGCCGGGGCGTCACGCATCGCCGTGGTTCCGCGCGGAACCCGTGCCGGCGGCGCAGGCGGTCACGGACACCGGCCCGGCGGGAGAGCCCGGCGCCGGGACGGCATCGACGCAGGCGTCACACGGGCCACAGGCGGCCCAGGACCCTCCGCGCGAGTGGTATGACCCCGAGGGCTACGAACGGGACTGGTACGGCCACCAGGAGCCCGCGCAGGCTTCACCCGTCACCGCCGCGTCGCCCGTCCCACCCGCCGAGCCGCAGCCCCGCCATGCCGAGCCACAGCCCCGCCACGACGAGACCGTCGCGCTGCGGAAGGCGGAGCCCCGGCGCATAGTCGTGGCCGACGAGGCGGTGACGGCGGTCCTGCCGCTGACGACGATCCGTCCGCACCCGGACCGCGATTCCGGCCCGGGGGACGCCGAGGAACCGGACACCTCCGCTCCGCCCACGGGCGGACGGGCCGAGCGGCGCCGGGCGGCGAAGGGCCGGGGACGCAGACGAGGCGACGTGCCGTCGGAGACCGCGTCGGCGGGGGCCGATGGCGCGGGCGCCACGCCCCCGAAGCCGATGTCGCGCGTCGAGGCGCGACGGGCGGCCAAGGCGGCCAAGGACAGCCCCGCGGTCGTCGTCAGCCGGGTGGTCGGTGAGCTGTTCATCTCGCTGGGCGTACTGATGCTGCTGTTCGTCACCTACCAGCTGTGGTGGACGAACGTGCGCGCCGACCAGATCGCCGGCCGGGAGACGAACAAGATCCAGGACGACTGGGCCCACGGTAAACGCAGCCCCGGAGTGTTCGCACCGGGTGAGGGCTTCGCCATCATCCACATCCCGAAACTCGACGTGGTCACGCCGATCGCCGAAGGCATCAGCAAGGAGAAGGTCCTCGACCGAGGGATGGTCGGGCACTACGGCGAGGCACCGCTGCGCACGGCGATGCCCGCGGACAAGCAGGGCAACTTCGCCTTGGCCGGCCACCGCAACACGCACGGCGAACCCTTCCGCTACGTCAACCGGCTGACCCCCGGCGACAAGATCGTGGTGGAGACGCAGGAGGCCTACTACACGTACGAGATGACGAGCGTCCTTCCCCAGACCTCACCCTCCAATGTGTCGGTCATCGGGGCGGTGCCGCCCCAGTCG
This sequence comes from Streptomyces sp. NBC_00464, assembly GCF_036013915.1. Taxonomy (NCBI): domain Bacteria; kingdom Bacillati; phylum Actinomycetota; class Actinomycetes; order Kitasatosporales; family Streptomycetaceae; genus Streptomyces; species Streptomyces sp. NBC_00464. The sequence continues at coordinate 3,816,899 of NZ_CP107899.1, forward strand.
GGGTTCAAGAAGCCCGGCCGCTACATCACCCTGACGACCTGTACGCCCGAATTCACGAGTACGTACCGTTTGATCGTCTGGGGCAAGATGGTCGACGAACGGCCGCGCAGCAAGGGAAAGCCCGACGCGCTCCTGGACTGAGCGGGCCGAACGACATCACGACAGGGGCGGTGCGGTGGCAGCGAGGACCGAGGACGAAGAGCAGATCGGCGAGTCCGCGCCGCCGGTACGGCCCAGGGGCCGCCATCCCGTCGCGACCACCATCAGTGTCTTCGGTGAACTGCTGATCACCGCCGGCCTGGTACTCGGCCTCTTCGTCGTCTACTCCCTCTGGTGGACGAACGTGCTCGCCGACCGCGAGGCCACCAAACAGAGCCACACCGTCCGCGACCGCTGGGCCGGCGGCCCGGGTGCGCTGGACACCAAGGACGGCATCGGCTTCCTGCACGTCCCCTCGATGAAGAACGGCGAGGTGCTCGTCAAGAAGGGCACCGACACCGAGAACCTCAACGACGGCATCGCCGGCTACTACACCGATCCGGTGAAGTCGGCGCTCCCCTCGGCCAAGGAGGGCAACTTCACCCTGGCCGCCCATCGTGACGGTCACGGGGCGAAGTTCCACAACATCGACAAGGTGCGGACCGGGGACGCGATCGTCTTCGAGACCAAGGACACCTGGTACGTCTACAAGGTCTTCAAGGAGCTTCCCGAGACGTCGAAGTACAACGTCGACGTGCTCCAGTCGATCCCGAAGGGCTCGGGTGCGAAGAAGGCCGGCCGCTACATCACGCTGACGACGTGCACGCCCGTCTTCACGTCGAAGTACCGCTACATCGTGTGGGGCGAGCTGGTGCGTACGGAGAAGGTCGACCGCGACCGTACGCAGCCGGCGGAGCTGCGCTGACCGGTACGGCGACGCACAGAGGGCCCCGGTCACCGCTGAGGTGACCGGGGCCCTGTGCGCTGTGCCGGGAGTGCTACTGGCCGTTGTGCCCGCCGAGCAGGCCGTTCCCGTTTCCGTTCCCGCCCACTGTGGTGAGCGTGATGACGGTGGTGGCCGGGTCGGCCTGGGTGTTCGGCTGGGGGTCGATGTTGGCGACCAGGGCGTTGCCGTCCTGCGAGCTGCCCTCGGCGAACTGGATCTGCGTGAAGCCGGCATCGGCCAGCTTCTGCTGGGCGTCGGACACCTTCCCGCCCCTGACCTCAGGGACGGGGACCGTCGGGGGCTGCGTCGGGCCCTTGGAGACCTTGAGGAGGATCGCGGTGTCCTTGCCGACCTTCTCGTTGGGTCCCGGGGTCTGGCCGACGACGATGCCCGCTTCCTTCTCGGCGTTGTCGACCTCGGACTTGCCGACATTGGTGAAGCCGAGCTGCGTGAGCTGGGCCAGCGCGGCGTCGTACGTACGGTCAGTCACCGGGGGCACCGTGAGCAGCTTCTCCGTGGCCACCGAGAGCTTCACCTCGGAGTTCTTCTCGGCCTTCGCGTTGCCCTTCGGCGTCTGATCCAGGACGGTCCCCGGATCCGCGTCGGCGGACTCGACCGAATCGACGGTGACCGTGAATCCCTGGTCTTCGAGGACCTTGCGCGCGTTCGCCTCGGACTTCTCCGTGACGTCCGGGACGCTGACCTTCGGCGCACCGCTGGAGACGAAGACGGTGATGGTGTCGCCTTCCGAGACCGTCTGGTCCTTCGCCGGCGTCTGTCGGCAGATCTTGCCCGCGGGTTGCTCCTCGCACTCCTCCTTCGGGCCCTGCTTGAGGATGGTGCCGGTGTTGTCCGCGAGCAGCTTCGCTTCCTTGACGGTCGAACCGACCATGTTCGGCGCCTTGAACGTGCCGTCGCCGCTGTCGCCGTCGCCGCCGAAGACCGCCTTGCCGATGAGGATCGCGCCGACCAGCACCAGGATGCCCGCGATGACCAGCAGGATCGTCGAGGTGTTGCCCTTCTTCTGCCGGCGGCGGTCGGGGCGGTCGTCGTAGCCGTAGCCGCCGTCGTCCGGGTTGACCGGCGGCAGCATCGACGTGCGGTCGCCGTGCTGGTCCGCGGCCCGCAGGGCGGTGGTGGGCTGGTCGTTGTCGTAACCGCCGTAGCCGCCGTAACCGGCCGCGCCCATCGCTGCGGTCGCCGCGACCGGCTGACCGTCGAGGCAGGCCTCGATGTCGGCGCGCATCTCGTCGGCCGACTGGTAGCGGTAGTCGGGGTCCTTGGTGAGGGCCTTCAGCACGATCGCGTCCATCTCGGGCGTGATCTCGGGGTCGAAGTTGCTGGGCGGCTGAGGCTCTTCCCGTACGTGCTGGTAGGCCACCGCGACGGGTGAGTCCCCGACGAACGGCGGTCTGACGGCCAGCAGCTCGTAGAGCAGGCAGCCGGTGGAGTACAGGTCGGAGCGCGCGTCGACCTGCTCGCCCTTGGCCTGCTCCGGGGAGAGGTACTGGGCGGTGCCGATGACGGCCGCGGTCTGGGTCATCGTCATGCCGGAGTCGCCCATGGCGCGGGCGATGCCGAAGTCCATGACCTTGACCTGGCCGGTGCGTGTCAGCATGACGTTCGCCGGCTTGATGTCGCGGTGGACGATCTGGGCGCGGTGCGAGTACTCCAGCGCCTGGAGGATCCCGACGGTCATTTCGAGGGTGCGCTCGGGCAGCAGTCTGCGACCGGAGTGCAGCAGCTCCCTGAGCGTCGACCCGTCGACGTACTCCATGACGATGTACGGGATCGAGACCCCGTCGACATAGTCCTCACCGGTGTCGTAGACCGCGACGATCGCCGGGTGGTTGAGCGAGGCGGCGGACTGGGCCTCACGGCGGAACCGGGCCTGGAAGGACGGATCGCGGGCGAGGTCCGCCCGGAGCGTCTTCACAGCTACGGTGCGGCCGAGCCGGGTGTCGTGAGCGAGGTAGACCTCGGCCATGCCACCACGGCCGAGCACCGAGCCCAGCTCGTACCGGCCGCCGAGGCGACGCGGCTCTTCCATAACTGTTCCAGCCCTCTCCGTCAGTCCTGACCGCACCGGTGTGCGGTCCGGCGGTGTGCTGTTCGCGCATACGCTACCGGCCGCGCACTACCTGATCAGCCCGCAGGCAATACCTGATATCCGACCGGTATCCCAATGTGCAGATATGGTGCCCGGTGTGATCGCCGTCACTTCTCGCTGTCGATGACTGCCTTCATGACGGCCTGTGCGATGGGGGCGGCCAGGCCACCACCGGAGATGTTGTCGCGCAGCGCCTTGCTGTCCTCGACGACCACGGCCACGGCTACGGGGGAGCCGCTGTCGGTCTTCGCGTACGAGATGAACCAGGCGTACGGCTTCTCGCTGTTGTTGAGGCCGTGCTGTGCGGTACCCGTCTTGCCGCCGACGGTGGCACCCGGGACCTTGGCGTTCGTACCCGTACCGGAGGAGACGACGGTCTCCATCATCTGCTGGAGCTTCTGGGCGTTCTCACCCGAGAGCGGCTGGCTGAGCTGCTCCGGTTCGTGGGTGTAGATGTCGTCCAGGCCGGGCGACTGACGCTTGGCGACCATGTACGGCTGCATCAGCTTGCCGTCGTTGGCGACCGCGGCCGCCACCATGGCCATCTGGAGCGGGGTGGCGCGGTTGGACGCCTGGCCGATGCCCGCCATGGCGTTCTGCGGGCGGTTGTCCTTGGGGTAGATGCTCGCGGCGGAGCGGACCGGGGAGAAGATCTCCTTGTTGAAGCCGAACTTGTCGGCCTCGTCGATCATCTTCTGGTTGCCGAGGTCATCGCTGATCTTGCCGAAGACGGTGTTGCAGGACATCCGCAGCGCTTCCCGGAGCGAGGCGTTCTCGCACGGGATGTTGCCCTCGTTGGCCAGGGGCTTCCCGGTGGTCAGCGGAAGCCGCCACGGCAGCGGCGACTTCGTGTCCGCGTCGATGTCCGTGTAGAGCCCGTTCTCCAGAGCGGCGGCCGCGGTGACGACCTTGAAGGTCGAGCCGGGCGGGTAGGTCTCGCGCAATGCCCTGTTGAGCATCGGCTTGTCCTTGTCCTTCTGGAGCTTCTGCCAGGCCTCGGAGTCCTTGTCGGAGTTGCCCGCGAAGGTCGAGGGGTCGTACGAGGGTGTGCTCGCGAGGGCCAGGATGGCGCCCGTCTTCGGGTCGAGGGCGGCGACGGCGCCCTTCTTGTTGCCGAGTCCCTCGAAGGCGGCCTTCTGGGCGGCGCTGTTGAGCGTCGTGACGACGTTGCCGCCCTGCTTCTTGTCACCGGTGAACATCGACATCGTGCGGTCGAAGAAGAGCTGGTCGTCGTTGCCGGTGAGGATGCCGTCCTCGATGCTTTCGAGCTGGGTGGCACCGAAGGCCTGCGAGGAGTAGCCGGTGACGGGGGCCCACAGGGGGCCGTTCTCCCAGACTCGCTTGTACTTGAAGTCGCCGCTCTTGGTCTCGACGGACCCCGTGACCGACTTGCCGCCGTCCACGATGATGTTGCCGCGCTCGTGGGCGTACCGCTCGATGCGGACGCGGCGGTTCTCGTCGCGGGTGCTGAGCTCGTCGGCCTTCACGTACTGGAGGTAGTTGGTGCGGACGAGCAGGGCGAGGACGAGGATGCCGCAGAAGATCGCGATCCGGCGCAGGGGCTTGTTCACGGGCGGACCACCTGGGTCATCTCGGCATCGGAGGAAGGAGCGGGGGTGGGCGCCGGGCGGCGTGCCGTGTCGCTGATCCGGATCAGGATCCCGATCAGCGCCCAGTTGGCGATCACGGACGAACCACCGGCCGCGAGGAACGGCATCGTCATACCGGTCAGCGGGATGAGGCCCATGACGCCACCGGCGACGACGAAGACCTGGATGGCGAAGGCGCCGGAGAGGCCGATCGCCAGCAGCTTGCCGAAGGGGTCGCGGGCGGCGAGGGCCGTGCGGACACCGCGTTCGACGATGAGGCCGTAGATCAGCAGGACGGCCATCATCCCGGCCAGACCGAGTTCTTCACCGACGGTGGAGAGGATGAAGTCGGCGTTGGCGGCGAAGCCGATCAGGTCGGAGTGGCCCTGGCCCCAGCCGGTGCCCAGGGTGCCGCCGGACCCGAACGACATGATGGCGTTGGAGATCTGCTCGCAGGCGCCGCTCACGTCGGTGGAGTAGCAGGCGAACGGGTCCTGCCAGGCGGTCACTCGTGACTGCACGTGCGGTTCGAAGGTGGCCACACCCACGGCCCCGGCCGCCGACATCAGCAGACCGAAGACGATCCAGCTGGTCCGCTCCGTCGCGACGTACAGCATGATCACGAAGAGGCCGAAGAACAGGAGTGACGTTCCGAGGTCGGTCTCGAAGACCAGGATCAGGATCGACAGCGCCCAGATGACGAGGATAGGCCCCAGGTCGCGGCCGCGGGGCAGATACAGGCCCATGAAGCGACGGCTGGCCAGGGCCAGGGCATCACGTTTCACCATGAGATAGCCGGAGAAGAAGATCGCGATGATGATCTTCGCGAACTCGCCGGGCTGGATGGAGAAGGGGCCGAGACTGACCCAGATCTTGGCGCCGTTCACGGCCGGGAAGAACATCGGCAGGACCAGCAGGACCAGCGCCGCCACCATGGAGATGTAGGTGTACCGCTGCAGGATGCGATGGTCCTTGAGGATTATCAACACCGCGACCAGGAGGGCGACGCCGACTGCGGAGTACATCAGTTGCTTCGGGGCGTCGGGGGTGAATTTGCCCCATGCGCCCTCGGCACGGTCGATCAGCCGCTGCGACTGGTCCAGACGCCAGATCAGCACCAGGCCCAGCCCGTTGAGCAGCGTGGCCAGGGGCAGCAGCAGCGGGTCCGCGTACGGGGCGAACTTGCGCACCACAAGGTGGGCCACGCCGCCGAGCAGGACCAGGCCGAGTCCGTAGCCGAACATGCCGGAGGGCAGCGAGCCGTCGATGGCAAGCCCCACGTTGGCGTAGGCGAACACCGAGATGGCGATGGCGAAGACCATCATCATCAGTTCGGTGTTGCGCCGGCTCGGTGCGTCGATCGCGCCGATCGTGGTCGTGTTGGTGACAACGCTCATGGTGCTGAAGGCCCCCTACGGCTTTACTGCTTACCGCACTGCGGGACCAGCTTCTTCTCTTCCTCCGAGAGGCTGGGACCAGGAGTGGGAGTCGCTGAAGTCTGCTTGGTCTTGGTGGTGGTGCCGGACGTCGAGGACGTCTTGGTGGCGTCCGTGTCCGTGCCGCTGGCCTGGCCCGCGTCGCTGGGGGCGTTCTTCTCGGCTGCGCGGCGCTGTGCGTCCTTCTTGCAGGCGGTGGCCTGGGCTGCGAGCTCGGTGACCTTCTCGCGGGCGTCGGCCAGGTTGCCCTCGGCGATCGTCGCCTCGACCTGCTTGCGCTGGTACGGCGGGAGGTACTTGAGTTCGATCTCGGGGTGGTCCTTCTCGACCTTCGAGAGCGAGACCCACGCGAGGTCCTGGCTGATGCCCCGGTACAGCGCGACGTTGTCGTTCTTCGCGCCGACGAAGTACTGGGTCTGGGTCCAGCGGTAGCCGCCGTAAACACCGCCGCCGATGACCGCCAGGGCGAGCACGATGTACAGGGAGCGCTTGAGCCACTTGCGGCCGCCGGGCTTGACGAAGTCTTCGTCGGAGTAGGACCCGAAGGCCCCGTCCGGCATTCCGTCGTAGCCGACGTCGTCACCGCTGCCGGGAGGGCCGAAGCCGCCCGCGGGCGGCGGGACGGGGCGGCCGAGACCGGCCGCGCGTCCGGCGGGGGTCTCCATGGCGCCGCCGTCGTTCAGCTGGGCGGCCTGGTTCTCCGCGACGGCTCCGACGATGACCGGGGTGTCGTTGAGCTGACCGGCCAGGGTGTCGTTGCTGTCGACGTCGAGGACGTCGGCGACGATGCAGGTGATGTTGTCCGGACCGCCGCCGCGCAGGGCGAGCTGGATGAGGTCCTGGATGGTCTCCTGCGGGCCCTGGTAGCTGGCGAGCGTCTCCTCCATCGTCTGGTGGGAGACGACGCCGGAGAGCCCGTCGGAGCAGATCAGATAGCGGTCGCCGGCCCGGACCTCACGGATGGAGAGATCGGGTTCGACGTGGTCGCCACTGCCCAGCGCGCGCATCAGCAGGGAGCGCTGCGGGTGGGTGGTGGCCTCCTCCTCGGTGATCCGGCCCTCGTCGACCAGCCGCTGGACCCAGGTGTGGTCCTGCGTGATCTGCGTCAGGACGCCGTCCCGCAGCAGATAGGCGCGCGAGTCACCGACGTGTACGAGGCCGAGGCGCTGGCCCGTCCAGAGGAGCGCGGTGAGCGTGGTGCCCATGCCCTCCAGCTGGGGGTCCTCCTCGACCATCATGCGCAACTGGTCGTTGGCCCGCTGGACCGCCGTACCGAGCGACGTGAGGATGTCGGAGCCGGGCACGTCGTCGTCGAGCTGGACGAGCGTGGAGATCACCTCGGAGCTGGCGACCTCACCGGCTGCCTGCCCGCCCATGCCGTCGGCGATGGCGAGCAGGCGCGGTCCGGCATAGCCGGAGTCCTCGTTGCCCTCGCGGATCATGCCCTTGTGCGATCCGGCGGCGAAGCGCAGGGAAAGACTCATGCGCACCTCGCCCGTCGGTTCGGGGTACAACCGGTCTCGAGCCACACTGCCCACCCTCCGGTCGGGAGCCTGGCCGGGTCCGATGCCCGGGCCGCCGCGGCTCGCTCGCTCCGCTCGCTCATTGTCGTACTACTTCCGCAGCTCGATGACGGTCTTGCCGATCCGGATCGGCGCGCCCAGCGGAACAGGCGTCGGGGTGGTGAGACGGGTCCGGTCCAGATACGTGCCGTTGGTGGACCCGAGATCCTCGACGATCCACTGGCCGTCACGGTCGGGGTAGATCCTGGCATGCCTGCTGGACGCGTAGTCGTCGTCCAGCACGATCGTTGAATCATGGGCCCGGCCCAGCGTGATGGTCTGGCCCTGGAGCGCCACCGTGGTGCCGGTGAGCGTCCCCTCGGACACGACCAGTTTGGTCGGTGCTCCCCGGCGCTGGCGGCCGGGCTGCTGGCGTTGCTGCGGCGGTGCCGCAGCGGTCTGGCGTGCCTGTGGAGGCCGCGCGTCGGTAGCAGTGCGGCGTGAGCCGCGCTGCGTGACGCGCGTTCCGAACAGGTCACTTCGAATGACCTGGACGGCCACGATCACGAATAGCCACAGAACAGCCAGGAATCCTAGCCGCATGACCGTAAGGGTCAGCTCTGACATTGCCCCCGCTTCACCCTTCGGCTTGCCGGTAAACGATGGTGGTGCTGCCCACGACGATCCGCGAGCCGTCGCGGAGCGTAGCGCGGGTTGTGTGCTGCCCGTCTACCACGATGCCGTTGGTAGACCCGAGATCCTGGATCGTCGAGGGCGTTCCGGTCCTGATCTCACAGTGCCTGCGGGATACGCCGGGGTCGTCGATTCGCACGTCGGCGTCGGTACTGCGTCCCATCACCAGCGTCGGCCGGGAGATCTGATGGCGTGTGCCATTGATCTCGATCCAGCGTCGCACCTGCGTGTTCGGCAGGGGGCTGGGGGTGGCCGGCGGGCGACGGTCGGGTCCTGGGGCTCCGCCGTGCCTGGCGCCCGGCGGCGGGGCCGCGGGCATGGGCGGGGGGGAGCTGGGCGGGTAGCCGTAGCCGCCGGGGGCCTGGGGACGCCCGTGTCCGGGGCGGGCGGGCGGTGCGGCCTGCTGTCCCGGGTGGTTCTGGTATCCCTGCTGGCCCTGCTGGCCCTGCTGACCGAGTTGGCCGGGCTGGCCGGGCTGTTCCTGCTGTGACGAACTCGACGCCAGGGTGCGGCTGCGAACCCGGTAGAGCCCGGTGTCGAGGTCGTCCGCCTTCTCCAGGTGCACCTTGATGGGCCCCATGAAGGTGTACCGCTGCTGCTTGGCGTAGTCCCTGACCAGCCCGGAGAGCTCGTCGCCCAGCTGGCCGGAGTACGGGCTGAGACGCTCGTAGTCGGGGGCGCTGAGCTCGACGATGAAGTCGTTGGGGACGACGGTCCGCTCGCGGTTCCAGATGGTGGCGTTGTTGTCGCACTCCCGCTGGAGGGCGCCGGCGATCTCGACCGGCTGGACCTCGGACTTGAAGACCTTGGCGAAGGTGCCGTTGACCAGACCTTCGAGACGCTGCTCGAAACGCTTCATGACTCCCATGGGGCACCTCCTCCGGTGTCGTCGTCCCTGTACTGCTTACTGATCGTATCCACGCGTCGGGAAATCGGCTGGTTCCCCTTGTCTGCACTGTGGATGAGTGTCCCCCCTCACACGGATCGTAGAGGCGGCCTCCTGACAGTGTCCCGCACCTTGGGTGCACTCAGGAGGAGTGGGGGGATGCGGCTCCGGGTTCCCGGTTCCCTCCGGGCGTTCTGCGAAACAAACGGATGTGAATCCACCCTGTCCAGCGTGCTAATCTTCCGTTTGTCGCCAGGCGCTCACCGAACAAGTGAGAGTCTGGAAACACCACTCATGCGCGAGTGGCGGAACGGCAGACGCGCTGGCTTCAGGTGCCAGTGTCCTTAGGGACGTGGGGGTTCAAATCCCCCCTCGCGCACAAGCAAGAAGCCCCACAGGCCAATGGCCTGTGGGGCTTCTTCAGTTTGGGGCCGGGTGGGTGCCCGGGTGGTTTGGTTTCACGTGAAACGCCCGATTCGAGCCTATGGGGGGCTTGGGTGGCCTTCGGGGTACTGAAGAGGAAGGGCCGGGGTCTGCGACCCCGGCCCTTCCTCTTCAGGTGATTCTCAGGCGGTTCTCAGGCGGCGAGGCGGGAAGCGAGGGCCTTGGCCTTCTCGGAGGCGTCGGTGAGCGCCTTGGCGCGGGAGGAGTCGGCGAGCGGGATGAGCTCGGCCATCTGCGGGTTGGTGCGGGCCAGGGTGAGCTCCGGGACGATGAAGTCGACCTCGGCGGCGAACATCGAGGTCAGCAGCTTCTCCAGGTAGTTCTGGACGAACTCGGCGTCCTCGCGCGGGGTGCCCGCCGCGTAGGAGCCGCCGCGGCTGGCGACGACGGTGATCGGGGTGCCGGCCACGGGGCTGTCGGGGCCGACGTTGTGGCCGACGATGATCACGTGGTCGAGCCAGGCCTTGAGCGTCGACGGAATCGTGAAGTTGTACATGGGGGCGCCGATCAGAACGGCGTCCGCGGCGGCAAGCTCCGCGGCGAGCTCGCCGCGCAGCGGGTGCTCGGCACCGGCTCCGACGGCCTCGGCATCCAGGTGCGGCAGGGGCTCGGCGGCGAGGTCGCGGTAGACGACCTTCCCGTCGGGGTGCTGCTCGCGCCAGGTCTGTACGAATGCGGCGGTGACCTCGCGCGACGCGGAGCCCTGGGGGAAGACGGCGGAATCAAGGTGCAGGAGGGTGGCCATGAAGGTCTCCACGGTTAGGTGAGGGGCGGGTCGATGCACGGCTCAATATTTCGTACGTACCTAGTAATAACATAGTGACTTACAAATAGTAAGTCCCTCACGCTCACGCAGTACCCTGGGCTCATGGCGGATCACAGCGAGCAGGCGTGCAGGCGGGTGGACGTAGGGATCAGTCGCGTCTTCGAGCTGTTCGGCAAGCGCTGGACGGGGCCGATCGTTTCCGTACTGATGCAGCATCCGGTGCACTTCGCCGACCTGCGCCGTGCCATTCCGGGCATCAGCGAGCGCATGCTCTCGGACCGGCTGACCGAACTGGGGGCTGCGGGCCTGGTGGTCCGCGAGGTCGACGAGGGGCCGCCGCTGCGGGTCTCGTACCGCCTGACGCAGGCCGGTGCCGCGATGGAACCCGCGCTCAAGGAACTGGGGAGCTGGGCCGAAACCCACCTGAAGGACGACCTCGGCGGCTGTTAGCCGGAGTCCGGGCGGGGGATCGGCGGGCAGCGGTACCGTCTCGGCAGTTGTTGCTGGACCGGGACGCCGGACGCCGACGGCGGCGCCGGGTGCGGTCGGGGGAGGCTGCGCGCCATGAGCGAGATCGAAGCGACCGTGCCGGTACAGCGGGCTGTGAAGGACGGCGCGCGTATTCCGGTCGTGCCCGGGTTCGCCCGTCGCGTGGACCCGGAGAACCCGAGCGCACCGCTGTCGCCGAGGGATGCGGGCAAGGCCCTGCGCCGGCACGTGCCCCGCTCCTCCCACAGCTCCCTGGTTCTGCCTGCGGGGCGGCCCGACGCCGTGCGGGCGGTCGAGGAGTCGAATCAGGGCCGGGTGCCGGGCCTCACACCGATACGGGTGGGGCGGATGGCCGCCACGCCGTTCGCCTTTCTGCGGGGTTCGGCGGGTCTGATGGCCCACGACCTGGTGGGGACTCCCGTCACCGGGGTGGCCGCTCAGCTCTGCGGTGACGCGCACGCGGCGAATTTCGGGCTGTACGGCGATGCCCGCGGCAGCCTGGTCATCGACCTGAACGACTTCGACGAGACCGTGGCCGGCCCCTGGGAGTGGGACCTCAAGCGTCTCGCCACCTCGCTGGTGCTCGCGGGCCGCGAGGCCGGTGCGGACGAGGACACCTGCCGCAGGGGTGCGTACGACACGGTGGGCGCGTACCGGCGGACCATGCGGCTGCTGGCACGGCTGCCCGCGCTCGACGCGTGGAACGCCATCGCCGACGAGGAACTGGTCTCGCACACGGACGCGCGGGATCTGCTGGGCACCCTGGAGCGGGTGTCGGAGAAGGCGCGCAACAACACCAGCGCCCGCTTCGCCGCGAAGTCCACGGAGGACTCCGGGGACGGCGGGCGCCGGTTCGTCGACGCGCCGCCGGTGCTGCGCCGGGTGCCGGACGCGGAGGCCGCAGCCGTGGCGGCGGGGCTGGGTGACTACCTGAGCACCGTCTCGGAGGACCGGGTGCCGCTGCTGGCCCGGTACGCGATCCACGATGTGGCGTTCCGGGTGGTCGGCACGGGGAGCGTGGGCACCCGGTCGTACGTGGTGCTGCTGCTGGATCACCGGGGCGAGCCGCTGGTCCTGCAGGTGAAGGAGGCCAGGCAGTCGGTGCTGGCGCCCTATCTGCCGGCCGTGGGCTTCGATGTGCCGGAGGTGGGGCACGAGGGGCGCCGGGTCGTGCTCGGGCAGAAGCGGATGCAGGTTGTCAGCGACATCCTGCTGGGCTGGGCGACCGTGGAGGGCCGGCCCTTCCAGGTGCGTCAGTTCAGGAACCGGAAGGGCAGCGTCGACCCGGCGGCGCTGGCGGCCGACCAGGTCGACGACTACGGCCGGATGACCGGTGCGCTGCTGGCGCGGGCTCATGCGCACAGTGCCGATCCACGGCTCATCGCGGGCTACTGCGGGAAGAACGACGAGCTGGACGAAGCGGTGGCGGCGTTCGCGGTGACGTATGCGGACCGTACCGAGGCGGACCACGCGGAGCTGGTGCAGGCCATCGGCGCAGGACGGATAGCCGCCGAGCAGGGGGTGTGAGGCCTGCTGTGCGGGGGTGCGTTGCCCGCCCCGGGGCCTGCTGTGTCAGGGGTGTGATGCCCGCTGCGCCGACCGCGCGTCCTCGGCAGGCCGGCCGTGGCCATACGCTGGACGGGTGACCCACGAAGCCCCCGGGGTGCCGACCACCCGGAACGACGATGCCCGGCAGGACGACGCCCTGCAGGACGAGCAGCCCGGCTCCCCTGCCGAGACGCCCGCTGACGGCGGCGACGGCGCTGCGGGAGCCGCCGCAGCCGGTGCGGATGCCGGTGCGTCCGCGGCCGGCGAGACCACTGGGCAGGCGCGTCCCGAGGCACGGCTGGCACATGCTGTGCGGGTGGCCGAGCAGGCGCTGATCGAGTTCGAGATCGCGGTCGAGACGTTCCGGGTCGAGGTGGAGAACTTCTCCCGGCTGCACCACCAGCGGCTGGGCCCGATGTACGCACGGCTCGACGAGCTCGACGCGCAGATCGCGGAGGCACGGGCCGCCAGAACGGGCGATCCCGAGGATCTGCGCAAGGCGCAGGACGCGCGCTCGATCGTGATGCCGATGCCGGGGATCGACGAGTTGTTCCACGACTGGATCGACTCCGACGGGCTGTCCCCCGAGGCTGCGGCCATGCTGACCGAGCAGCCGGTCCGGCCGCCCAAGCGGGTCCGGCCGACCGACGAGGCACGCAAGCTCTACCGCGAGCTGGCACGTAAGGCTCACCCGGATCTGGCCCAGGACGAGAAGGAACGGGCCCGCCGGGACGAGTTCATCACCCGCGTCAACGCCGCATACGGGCGCGGGGACGAGGCGCTGCTCAAGGAACTGGCCCAGGAGTGGGCGGCCGGGCCGGTCCTGCCCCAGGCGGAGCTCAGCGAGGCCGACGAGCTCTACGCCCGGCTGAACTGGCTGACCCAGCGCAAGGAACTGCTGACCGTGCTCGCCCAGGAGCTGGAGCAGAGCGCGATCGGCGCCATGCTGCGGATGGCGCCGGATGATCCCGATCACCTGCTGGAAGAGATCGCCGAGCAGTTGCTGGGCGAGGTCTCACAGCGTGAGACCGAGTTGGCGGGCCTGGTGCAGTAGCGTTTCCGGTGACTTCGGTGCGCACTTACGAGAGAAGGCATGACCCATGAATTTCGCCCCGCTTCCCGCGGTCGACGTCACGGCGGTGCCGGCGGACGGCCTCGTGCTGGACGTCCGGGAGGACGACGAATGGGCGGCCGGGCATGTCGACGGCGCCCTGCACATTCCGATGAGTGGCTTCGTGGGCCGCTTCGGTGAGCTGACCGAGGCGGTGGAGGACGGTCGGCGCGTGCACGTGATGTGCCGGGTCGGCGGCCGGTCCGCCCAGGTCACCCAGTATCTGGTGCAGCAGGGCATCGATGCCGTGAACATCGAAGGCGGCATGCTCGCCTGGGATGGTGCGGGACGCCCGATGGTCACCGACAACGGCGCCCCCGCCTTCGTCGTCTGACCTCGCTGGTCCGTCGGCCGACCTCGCTGGTTAACGTTCGGCGTTCACTGTCCGGTGTTCGTTCTTCGCTTTTCGTTCTTTGCTGTCCGGCCGGCCCGGGTCCTCGTTGAGAGGCCCCGGGCTCTGTCGTCGGGCCTCTCAACGAGGACCCGGGCCTGTGGACGTTTCGGACCATGGTCGTCCGTGGCTGGTCCGGTGTGGTGTCAGTCGAGGGGGTGTGCCGCCAGCAGGTCGCCCAGGGCCTCTTCGTGGGCTGCTGCCGGACCGAGCGAGAGCTCGATCTGCTTCGCCCACGCGTGAAAGCGGTGCAAGGGGTAGTCGGTGTCCGCGCCGAAGCCGCCGTGCAGGTGCTGTGCCGTCTGTACGACCCGGCGGACCCCGTCCGACGCCCAGATCTTCGCCACCGCGACATCGCCTGCCGGTGGCAGCGCGCCGGTCCCGCCGACGGCGATCCGCCAGGCCGCCTGCCAGAGGGTCACCTCCATGGCCCGCAGGTCGATGTAGCGGTCCGCCGCTTGCACGGCCACGGCCTGGAAGGTCGCCACGGGGAAGCCGAACTGTTCGCGCTTGCCGGTGTACTGGCTCGTCATGGCCAGTACGGCCTCACCGAGACCCAGCGCGAGCGCGCACGTCCCCGTGGTGAGAACGGAGCGCAGCCACTCCCAGGCACCTGCGGCGCCGATCAGCCTGCGGGCCTCGATCCGAACCGCGTCCAGCCGTACCTCACCGAAGAGTTCGCCGTTGGTGGAGAACTGCTCGGCGATGGTGACACCGTCGTCGCCCTCGCGGACCAGGGCCAGCACGGCCCTGCCGTCCCCGGTGTGGGCGGGCACCGCGATCCAGTCCGCGGCCTGTGCCCACGGCACCCCCGACTGAACTCCGTCGAGTACCCAGCCCGTCCCGGTGGTGCTGCCGTCGGCGCCGTCCGGACGTGCGGTGACGGCGAGTTCGGCCGGGCCGTGGCCGGTGCGGCCGTTGGCGCCGACCGTGAGGACCAGGTCCCCCCGGCCGATGCCCGGCAGCAGTTCGGCGGCCAGGTCCTGGTCGCCGTGACGCTGGAGCGCCATCGCGACCGCGCACGTCTCCAGCAGCGGAACCCGGGCGAGCACTTTCGCGGACTCGCGCAGTACCAGGCAGAATGCGACCAGATCGAGCCCTGCCCCGCCGTGCTCCGGAGCCAGCGTCAGGCTCAGCAGGTCGCCGGTGGCGAGAGCGGCCCACAGCGGCCGGTCGATGTCCTCGGCCACAGCCCCCGGTACGAGCGCGGGGCTGGGCACCGCATCGAGGGCGACGCCCGAGAAGACCGCCCGTGCCGCCTCGACGGCTGCCTGCTGCTCCTCGGTGAAGGTGAAGTCCACTGTCCTGGCCTCCCGCGAACTGCTGTAGCCGTATGAGCCGTATCCGGACCTGACGGAGCGTCAAGATAGAACAGGTTCTACAAGAAGGGAACAGTCCGGGCCGTCGGCTGCGACGGGCCGCCACCGGTCAGCGGTCGAAGTCGAGTTCCACCTCTCCGGTCACCGGATGGGACTGGCACGCCAGCACATACCCCGCGTCCGTCTCCTCCGGCTCCAGCGCGAAGTTGCGGTCCATCCGCACCTCGCCCGAGACCAGAAAGGCCCGGCAGGTCCCGCACACCCCGCCCTTGCAGGCGTACGGCGCGTCGGAACGGCTGCGCAGCACCGTCTCCAGCAGCGACTCGCCCTCCTGCACCGGCCATGTGCCCGAGCGGCCGTCCAGGGTCGCCGTGAGCGTGCTGTGCGCGGAAGCCTCGACCCGTGGCCGGGTGGCGGTGTCGGGGCTGTCCTCCACGTGGAAGATCTCCTGGTGGATGCGGGTCCGGTCGACGCCCAGCCCGTGCAGCGCGCCCTCGGCGGACCGGACCAGGCCGAGCGGACCGCACAGGTACCAGCCCTCGACCTCGGCCACCGGAAGCAGCGCCGGAAGGAGGCCGGTGAGCCTTTCGCGATCGAGACGGCCGGAGGGGAGACCCGCCTGCTGTTCCTCCCGGGAGAGTGCGGTGACGAGCTGGAATCGGTCCGGGTAGCGGTCCTTGAGGTCGGCGACCTCGTCCAGGAACATCGTCGACGCGGCGCTTCGGTCGCTCCGGATCAGGCAGAACGAGGCATCGGACTCCCGGGCCAGCAGGGTCGCCGCGATGGACAGCACCGGGGTGATGCCGCTTCCGCCGACGATCGCCGCGAACTGCCCGGCCCGCGGGGCGAGCACGAAGCGGCCCATCGGAGGCATGGCTTCCACCTGGTCGCCGACCGCGAGCTCCTTGAGCGCGTACGTGGAGAACGCGCCGCCGTCGACGAGCCGGATGCCCACCCGCAGCGCCGGGTCGGCCGGCTGCTCGGTGGCCGGTGCGCAGATTGAGTACGAGCGTCGGATCTCCTCGCCGGCGACGGTGTAACGGACATTGAGATGCTGGCCGGGCTTGTGGCGGAAGGTCTCGCGAAGCTGGGGCGGCACGGCGAAGGTGACGGCCACCGAATCGTCCGTGAGCCGCTCGATCGCGCTGACCCGGAGCGGATGGAACATCTACAACTCCTTGAAGTGGTCGAACGGTTCACGGCACGACACACAGCGGCGCAGCGCCTTGCAGGCGGTCGACGAGAACCGGCTCAGAAGCTCCGTGTCGGTCGAGCCGCAGTGCGGGCAGCGCACCGACAGGGTGAGGGGCACGGGTCCTGCGGCGGGGGCCGTGGCCGTGTGCGGACGCGGGGGCGCGATGCCGAACTCGGCGAGCTTGCGCCGCCCTTCCGCGCTGATGTCGTCCGTGGACCAGGCCGGGGAGAGGACGGTGACCACGGAGACCTCGGTCATGCCGTGGTCGTGCAGCACCCGCTCGATGTCCGTGGACATGGCCTCTATCGCGGGGCAGCCGGTGTAGGTCGGGGTGAGCCGGACCGTGACGCGGCCCGGTGCGAGCACCTCCACGCCCCGGAGCACGCCCAGCTCCGCCAGGGTCAGTACGGGCAGCTCCGGATCGGGGACGGCGCCCGCCAGGCTGCGCAGCTCCTCCTCCAGGGGCGTCCACGTCACCATGACGCCCCCGGGTGGCTGCGGTGCAGATGCTGCATCTCGGCGACCATCCGGCCGAAGGGCTCCGTGTGGATGCCCTGGCGGCCGGCACCGGCCGTCCAGGCGCCGGACTGCGGTCCGGCCGGCACGGTCAGCGTGGCCCGTTCCAGCACGGTGGTGATGGAGTCCAGCCAGCGGCTGTGCAGTGCCTGCCAGTCCACGTCCACGCCCTCGACGGGCTGGAACAGCTCGCCGGTGTAGCGCCACAGGGCGTCCACTCCGCGCTGCATGCGCTCGTGGCTCTCGGCCGTGCCGTCACCCAGGCGCAGGGTCCACTGCTCGGCGTGGTCCCGGTGGTAGGCGACCTCCTTGACGGCCTTGGCCGCCAGTCCGGCGAACTCGCCGTCACCGGCCGCCAACTGCTCGTACAGGCCGTGCTGGTGGACCGAGAAGTACAGCTGCCGGGCGATGGTGTGGGCGAAGTCGCCGTTCGGCTGCTCGACCAGCTGGACGTTGCGGAAGGCGCGCTCCTCGCGCAGATACGCCAGCTCGTCCTCGTCACCGGTCAGGGAGAGCAGGATCCTGGCCTGGCCCAGCAGGTCCAGGGCGATGTTGGCGAGGGCGAGCTCCTCCTCCAGCACGGGGGCATGGCCCGCCCACTCCCCCAGCCGGTGCGACAGCACCAGCGCGTCGTCGCCGAGTGCGAGGGCCGCGGTCACAGGTGCTTCACCCCGTCCGGGATCGCGTAGAAGGTCGGGTGCCGGTAGGGCTTGTCACCCGCCGGTTCGAAGAACGTGTCCTTCTCGTCCGGCGAGGACGCCGTGATCTGGCTGGACGGCACCACCCAGAGGGAGACGCCTTCCGAGCGGCGCGTGTACAGATCGCGTGCGTTGCGCAGGGCCATCTCGGCGTCCGGGGCGTGCAGGCTGCCAGCGTGGGTGTGGGAGAGCCCGCGCCGCGAGCGCACGAACACCTCCCACAGCGGCCAGTCGGTCGAGCTGCTCATGCTGTCGCCTCCCCGTTTCGTACATCCGTGTGCTTCTGTGCGTACGCGGCGGCTGCGTCCCGGACCCAGGCGCCTTCCTCGTGTGCCCGGCGGCGCTGGGTGAGGCGCTGTTCGTTGCACGGCCCGTTGCCCTTCAGGACCTCCTGGAACTCCGTCCAGTCGATCGCCCCGAAATCGTGCTGACCGCGGTCCTCGTTCCACCGGAGGTCCGGGTCGGGGAGGGTGAGGCCCAGGACCTCGGCCTGTGGCACGCAGATGTCCACGAAGCGCTGCCGCAGCTCGTCGTTGGAATGCCGCTTGATCTTCCAGGTCATCGACTGCGCCGAATGCGACGAGGCGTCGTCCGGCGGGCCGAACATCATCAGGGACGGCCACCACCACCGGTTCACGGCGTCCTGGGCCATCTCGTGCTGCGCCGGTGTCCCGTGCCCCAGGGCGAGCAGGAGCTCGTAGCCCTGGCGCTGGTGGAAGGACTCCTCCTTGCAGATGCGGACCATGGCCCGGGCGTAGGGGCCGTAGGAGCAGCGGCAGAGAGGGACCTGGTTGGTGATCGCGGCCCCGTCCACGAGCCAGCCGATGGCGCCGACGTCCGCCCAGGTCAGGGTCGGGTAGTTGAAGATCGATGAATACCGCTGGCGGCCCGCGTGCAGTTTGTCGAGCAGCTCCTCGCGGCTCGTGCCGAGGGTCTCCGCCGCGCTGTACAGATACAGCCCGTGCCCCGCTTCGTCCTGCACCTTGGCCATCAGGATGGCTTTGCGGCGCAGCGAGGGGGCGCGGGTGATCCAGTTGGCCTCCGGCTGCATGCCGATGATCTCGGAGTGGGCGTGCTGGGCCATTTGCCTGACCAGCGAGGCGCGGTAGGCATCGGGCATCCAGTCGCGGGGCTCGATGCGCTCATCGGCCGCCACTGCGGCGTCGAAGGCCGCCTCCAGGGCCCCGTCCGCCCCATCGGTACTGCCTGTTGTCGCCTGCGCTGTCTGGCCCGCAGTCACTGCCGCCATCCCGGACTCCCTACCGACCGATCGTTCGGTTCAATGTCTTCAATGGTGAGTCTGCGGCCCGTAGGGTGTCAACCCTGTGGATAACTGACCGGGATCGACGGGGATCGGGGCGGGATGAATTCGTACGACGACAAGGGCGTCGGCGAGGGCGTCGGTGGGGGTGTCGGCGGGGGCGTCAGCGGTGAGCCTGAGGCCGTGGCCGGTCCTGTGGCCGGGAACGGTCCCGAGGCGCGGACCGTTCCCGAGCCCCGTACCGATCCGGGTCCGCGTACCGATCCGGGCCCTCGTGCCGATCCGGGCCCCCTCGCCGATCCGGGCCCTCGTGTCGATGCCGGCCCTCTCACCCGGGCCGAGCCGCGCGTCGGAATGGCCGGGCTCTCGCTTCCGTACCAGGTCGTCGCCGCTGTGGCGCTGTCGGTGATCGGGCTGATCGCCTGTATCCAGCTCGCCATGGTGTTCCTGCACGTCGCCCCGTCCAACACGCTGACCAAACAGCACGGCGAGGCCGTCGACCAATGGATCTACCCCGAGTTCGAGCAGAACTGGAAGCTCTTCGCCCCCAACCCTCTGCAGCAGAACATCGCCGTACATGTGCGCGCCGAGATATCCGGCCCCGACAAGAGGCGGACCACCCCCTGGATGAGCCTCTCCGGCGAGGACGGCAAGGCGATACGCGGCAATCTGCTGCCCAGCCACGTCCAGCAGAACCAACTCCGCCGGGGCTGGGACTTCTACCTCGGCTCGCACGACAGCCAGAACCGGGCCAACGGCCTGCGCGGCAGGCTTTCCGAGCAGTACATCCGGCGCATCGTGATGCTGCGCCTCAGTGAGCACGACTACGGCGGCGACGTCCTGAGGATCCAGATCCGGTCCGAGGTCCGGTCGGTCGCGGCCCCCGCGTGGAGCGACGAGAAGATCAGCACCAAGCCGTCCTACCGGGTACTGCCCTGGTGGACCGTCACCGCGGCCGACCTGCCCAAGGGCTCGGCCGACTCCGAGGAGGCGGACCAGTGAGTACAGCCGGCTTCGACCGCACGTTCGCCCGCGGTATCCAGCGCATCACGGCCGCGTCCCTGGGGCCGTACCAGAGCGCTGTCATCCGGATCGGCTTCTCTGCCACGTACCTCCTGTTCCTGCTGCGCGAGATTCCGCACCGGCAGGAGATGTACGGTCCCGATGCCCCGTGGCGCTGGGACATGGCGCAGCAGCTCATCTCCGGCAATCAGGCCTTCACCACGCTGATGTGGTCGGACAGCACTGTCTGGTTCGAGATCGTGTACGCGCTGGCGCTGGTCGCCTCCGCGCTGCTGATGGTGGGCTGGCACACCCGGGCCATGTCCGTGCTGTTCATGGTCGGCGTGCTCTCCCTGCAGAACCGCAGCATCTTCATGGGCGACGGCGGCGACAACGTCATCCATCTCATGGCGATCTACCTGGTGCTGACCCGGTGCGGACAGGTCTGGTCCCTGGATGCCCGCCGTGCGCGGCGTACGGAGGATGCGGACCCTCGCGCGGGCGGCGTGGCCGGTCCGCTGCTGTGGGTGGCCTTCGGCGCGGGCCTGTGCGGGGCCACGGTGACGGGGAACCTGGGCGGGACCGCCTGGCTGCCGGTCTTCTTCTGGATTCTGTGGATCGGCCACGGCGTCTGGTGGGCCGTGAACCGGTACGCGCCGCACAGCGAGCCGCGCACTCTGCTCGACGTCGTCGCCAACCTCGCTCACAACGCCACGCTCGTCGTGATCATGGCCGAGGTCTGTCTGATCTACGCGACCGCGGGCTGGTACAAGATCCAGGGTTCGCGCTGGCAGGACGGCACCGCGCTGTACTACCCGCTCAATCTCGACTACTTCACGCCCTGGCCCGGCCTCTCGGAGCTTCTCGCGTCGAACGGTCTGATGGTGATGGTGCTGACGTACGCCACGGTCGCCGTGCAGGTCGCCTTCCCGTTCACCCTGTTCAACCGGCGCGTCAAGAACGTGCTGCTCGTCGCGATGATCTGCGAGCACCTCGGTATCGCCCTGCTGCTGGGGCTTCCCTTCTTCTCGATGGCCATGATTGCCGCGGACGCCGTCTTCCTGCCGACCGTCTTTCTGGTGTGGCTCGGAGGGAAGGCGGTCCTCGGGCGGGATCTGCTGTTCCGGCGGCGCGGCGAGGTGCCGGGGCCGCGGGGCGGTGCGGGTGAGGGCGCCGGTGCCGGGGTCGGTGTCGGCGCCGAGGACCGGGAGGCAGGGCAGCACCGCGAGGGCGGGGGCCATACGCTCGTCGGGTGAGCAGCGAGACAGGCAGTACAGGCAGTACAGGCAGCACCGGTGGTGCGGGCGGGGCGGCCGAACCGTCCGTGGAGTCGGCGACGGGCGAGCCGGCGCAGTACGACGACGGGTTCGGGACGGAGATCGGCGTCGGTCCGCATCCACTGCCCTGGCCCGTGGGCGAGCGGTACGACCCCGAGCTGCTCGCCCACGGCGACCGGCGCAACGTGGGTGATGCGTACCGCTACTGGACCCGGGAGGCGATCGTCGCCGATCTCGATCTGCGGCGGCACGACTTTCATGTGGCGGTCGAGAACTGGGGCCACGACTTCAATATCGGTTCGGTGGTGCGCACCGCGAACGCCTTCCTTGCCAAGGAGATCCACATCGTGGGGCGGCGGCGGTGGAACCGTCGTGGTGCGATGGTCACCGACCGCTACCAGCATGTTCGTCACCACCCGGACACCGCCGATCTGACCGCCTGGGCGGCGGCCGAAGGGCTGCCGATCATCGGCATCGACAATCTGCCGGGCGCGGTGCCGCTGGAGCGGACCGTGCTGCCGCGGCGGTGTGTGCTGCTGTTCGGGCAGGAGGGTCCGGGGCTGACCGAGGAGGCCCGCAAGCACGCCTCGATGGTGTGCTCGATCGCGCAGTTCGGGTCGACGCGGTCGATCAATGCGGGGGCTGCGGCGGCGATTGCGATGCATGCGTGGGTGCAGCGGTACGCGGATATTCCGGGCAGCGGTAGCGGGGCCGGGGCGTAGGCAGGGCGGTGGGGTGGGGTGCGCCTGCGGCGGGCCTGTTCCCCTACCCGCCCCTTCCCGTAACCGGGGCTCCGCCCCGGACCCCGCTCCTCAAACGCCGGAGGGGCTGGAAGGGGTCCGGGTAGGGCTGGAGGCGGCCCGGGTGGGCTGGAGGCGGCCCGGGTGGGCCCGGAAGCGGGCCTGAGGGGCTTGGAGGGGGCCCGGAGGAGCTGGAACAGCGCCCGGTGGGCCGGGAGCCGGCTCACCGGGCGTGAG
Organism: Streptomyces sp. NBC_00464; assembly: GCF_036013915.1. Taxonomy (NCBI): domain Bacteria; kingdom Bacillati; phylum Actinomycetota; class Actinomycetes; order Kitasatosporales; family Streptomycetaceae; genus Streptomyces; species Streptomyces sp. NBC_00464. Next base: position 3,839,034 of record NZ_CP107899.1, read on the forward strand.
TGGGGTTCAGCGCTGGCGGCGGACTTCCAGGGTGCGGAAGCGGTTGGACACGAACGCGCCGTCGCACAGCGCCGCGTTTGCCGCGGGGTTTCCTCCCGAGCCGTGGAAATCGGAGAACGCCGCCGTCTGGTTGACGTACACGCCGCCGGTCAGATTCAGGGAGAGCTGGGCCGACTCGTCCAGGCAGACGTCCTCCACCGCGCGCTCCACGTCCGGTGAGGTGGTGTACGCGCCGACCGTCATCGCTCCCTTGTCGCGGATGGTGCGGCGCAGGAGTTCCAGCGCGTCCGCCGTCGAATCGACCGCGACCGCGAACGAGACCGGGCCGAAGCACTCCGACAGGTAGGGCGACTCGTCGTCCGGCTTGCTGCCGTCGAGTTTGACGATCAGCGGTGTACGGACGACTGCTTCGGGGAAGTCCGGGTTGGCCACTTCCCGCGAGGGCAGAGCGACTTCGCCCAGCTGTGCGGCCGCCTCCAGGCGGGCCTTCACCGCTGGGTTGACCAGGGCGCCCAACAGGCCGTTCGCCCGGGCGTCGTCGCCCAGGAGTCCGGTGACGGCGGCGGCGATGTCGGTGACCACGTCGTCGTACGACTTGTCGCCGACGTCTGTGGTGATGCCGTCCCGGGGGATCAGGAGGTTCTGCGGGGTGGTGCACATCTGGCCGCTGTAGAGGGAGAGCGAGAACGCCAGGTTGGACAGCATGCCGCGGTAGTCGTCCGTGGCGTCGAGGACGATCGTGTTGACCCCGGCCTTCTCCGTGTACACCTGCGCCTGACGGGCGTTGGCCTCCAGCCAGTCACCGAATTCGGTGGAGCCGGTGTAGTCGATGATCCTGATCTCCGGGCGGACCGCCAGCGTCTTGGCGATGCCCTCGCCCGGCCGCTCGGCGGCCAGCGCGACCAGGTTGGGGTCGAAGCCCGCGTCGGCGAGCACCTCGCGCGCCAGCTGAACGGTGAGGGCCAGCGGGAGCACCGCCCTGGGGTGCGGCTTGACCAGGACCGGATTGCCGGTGGCGAGGGAGGCGAAGAGGCCCGGGTAGCCGTTCCACGTGGGGAAGGTGTTGCAGCCGATCAGCAGCGAGATGCCGCGTCCGGCCGCGGTGAACGTCTTGTGCAGGTCGAGCGGGTCGCGCTTGCCCTGCGGCTTGGACCAGTCGGCGCTCCGGGGCGCGCGCATCTGCTCCTCGTACGCATACGCCACCGCCTCCAGACCGCGGTCCTGGGCGTGTGGGCCACCGGCCTGGAACGCCATCATGAAGGCCTGCCCGCTGGTGTGCATCACCGCGTGGCCGAACTCATGGGTGCGGGCGCTGATCCGGGCCAGGATCTCCAGGCAGACCAGGGCCCTGGTCTCCGGTCCTGCCTCGCGCCAGGCGGGGATGCCCGCGCGCATCGCGGGGAGCAGCGCGTCGAGGTCGGCGTGCGGATACTCGACGGCCAGCTCCGGGCCGTACGGAGAGACCTCGCCGCCCGTCCACCCGTCGGTCCCGGGCTGGCCCAGGTCGAGACGGGTGTGCAGCACGGCGTCGAAGGCGGCCTTGCCCTCGGCGGCGCCCAGGCTGCCGGGCGCGCCGCCCTCGCCGTACGCCTTCGGGTGCTCGGGATGCGGCGACCAGTAGGCACGCGTACGGATCGCGTCGAGGGCCCGGTCGAGCGTGGGGCGGTGCTTCTCGGACAGCAGGTGCGGGGAGAGCTCGGCGGCCATGACGGACCAACTCCTCATCGAGCTGGGCAGGGACGGGCGGACAGAGTTAGAGTAACCGAACGATCGGTCGGGACAAGAGGGCCTGCGAAACCTGTGGACAAGACCGCCCCCCATTTGCCGGTCGGTCCCACTCGTAGGGGAGGATCGCGGGCATGACCACGGCCAAGCGGGACACGTACACCCCGGAGACTCTGCTCACCGTCGCCGTCCGTGTCTTCAACGAGCGCGGCTACGACGGCACGTCGATGGAGCACCTGTCGAAGGCGGCGGGCATCTCCAAGTCGTCCATCTACCACCATGTCGCCGGCAAGGAAGAGCTGCTGCGGCGTGCGGTCAGCCGGGCGCTGGACGGGCTCTTCGGCATCCTCGACGAGTCCGGCGCGACGCGGGGCCGTGCGGTCGAGCGCGTCGAGTACGTCACGCGTCGCACCGTCGAGGTGCTGATAGCCGAACTGCCCTATGTCACGCTGCTGCTGCGGGTGCGGGGCAACACGAAGACCGAACGCTGGGCCCTGGAGCGGCGGCGCGAGTTCGACCAGCGTGTGGCCGATCTGCTCAAGGCGGCGGTCGCGGACGGTGATCTCCGCTCCGACGTGGACATACGGCTGGCGACGCGGCTGTTGTTCGGGATGGTCAATTCGCTGGTGGAGTGGTTCCGGCCGTTGTCGGACGGCGGCGCGGAGGGGGAGCGGCTCGCCGACACCGTCGTACAGCTGGCTTTCGAAGGCATGAAGTCCAGCCGCTGAGCCGTCGCCCTGTGGGCGGGGTGTCCCGGCTCAGGTGAGTTCCGTGGGCCGGTCGGAGCCCGGGGTCAGGTCCGTCTCCTCGAACACGAGCAGTGTGTGGGTGGAGAGCACCTCCGGAATGGCCTGGATCCTGGTCAGGACCAGCTCGCGCAGCGACCGGTTGTCCGGGGTGTGCACCAGCAGCAGGACGTCGAAATCGCCGCCGACCAGTGCGATGTGCGTGGCTCCGGGCAGGGCCTGGAGCTGTTCCCGCACGGTGCGCCAGGAGTTCTGGACGATCTTGAGCGTGATGTACGCGGAGGCTCCCTGCCCCGCCCGCTCATGGTTCACCCGCGCGGTGAAGCCGCGGATCACGCCGTCGTCGATGAGCCGGTTGATCCGGGCGTACGCGTTGGCCCGCGATACGTGGACGCGGTCGGCCACCGACCGTATCGAGGCGCGGCCGTCCGTCTGGAGCAGTCGGAGGATGGCGTCGTCGATGGCGTCGAGCGGGCGTGCCGGGGGGATCCGGCCGGGCTCCTCGCCCCCGTCGGCCATTTGTTCAGCTGCCATGTTCCCGTGCCTCCCCGTCCTGGACGACCTGTGCCCATCCCAGGCTGTGGAGAACCGTTTGTCCACAGGCTGGCGGTGCCTGTAGCCAAAATGCGCTCGCGACCGAACAATCGGTAGGTGAGGCGCACCACATTCGTGCCTCGCACGGCTTTCGATATTTCGACATATTTCGACACCCCTCGGTATCGGGACACCCCCGATACCGCCAGATGCCGCTCGATACCCCTCGACGCCAGGAGGTGCTTGTCATGACGGTCCAAGAGCTGCCCGGCGCGGCCGCCTACCGGCCCACGCCGCCCCCGGCCTGGAAGCCGCTCACCGATCCCGCGCCCCTGCTCCCGGACCCCGAGCCGTACCGCGTGCTCGGTACGGATGCCGTGGCCGATGCAGACCCCGAGCTGCTGCTGCGGCTCTATTCCGAGCTCGTGCGCGGCCGGCGGTACAACACGCAGGCGACCGCCCTCACCAAGCAGGGCCGGCTCGCTGTCTATCCGTCGAGCACCGGGCAGGAGGCCTGCGAGGTGGCGGCCGCTCTGGTGCTGGAGGAGCGGGACTGGCTCTTTCCCAGTTACCGCGACACGCTCGCGGCCGTGGCTCGGGGGCTGGACCCGGTCGAGGCGCTGACCCTGCTGCGCGGCGACCGGCACACCGGGTACGACCCGCGCGAGCACCGCATCGCACCCCTGTGCACCCCGCTCGCCACCCAGCTGCCGCATGCCGTGGGTCTGGCCCACGCCGCACGGCTCAAGGGGGACGACGTGGTGGCGCTCGCCATGGTCGGTGACGGCGGCACCAGCGAGGGCGATTTCCACGAGGCGCTGAACTTCGCGGCCGTCTGGCGGGCCCCGGTCGTCTTCCTCGTGCAGAACAACGGCTTCGCCATCTCCGTACCCCTGGCCAAGCAGACCGCGGCACCGTCCCTGGCCCACAAGGCCGTGGGGTACGGCATGCCCGGCCGGCTGGTCGACGGCAACGACGCCGCCGCCATGCACCAGGTGCTCTCCGAGGCCGTGGCGCGCGCCAGGAGCGGCGGCGGTCCGACGCTCGTGGAGGCGGTCACCTACCGCATGGACGCGCACACGAACGCCGACGACGCGACGCGCTACCGCGGCGACAGCGAGGTCGAGGCCTGGCGGGCCCACGATCCGGTCCGGATCCTGGAGCGGGAGCTGACCGGGCGCGGGCTGCTCGGCGACGACGGCATCGAGGAGGCACGCGTGGCCGCGGAGCAGATGGCGGCGCAGCTGCGGGAGCGGATGAACGCGGACCCGGTGCTCGACCCGATGGACCTCTTCGCCCATGTCTACGCGGAGCAGACCACGCAGCTGCGCGAGCAGGCGGCCCGACTGCGGGTCGAGCTGGACGCGGAGCAGGACCAGCCAGAACAGCACAGCGCGGACGACAGGGGTACAGGGCGATGACCACCGCAGCGGCCACGGCCCGGGAGCGGACGGCGAAGGCCAAGCCCGCCACCATGGCGCAGGCACTCGGGCGCGCGCTGCGCGACTCGATGGTCGAGGATCCCTCCGTGCACGTCCTCGGTGAGGACGTCGGGACGCTCGGCGGGGTCTTCCGGATCACCGACGGCCTGGCGAAGGAGTTCGGCGACGAGCGCTGCACCGACACCCCGCTGGCCGAGGCCGGCATCCTCGGGGCGGCCGTCGGCATGGCGATGTACGGGCTCCGGCCCGTCGTGGAGATGCAGTTCGACGCCTTCGCCTATCCGGCGTTCGAGCAGCTCATCAGCCATGTCGCCAAGATGCGGAACCGGACCGGGGGCGCGATGCCGCTGCCCATCACGGTCCGGGTCCCCTACGGCGGCGGAATCGGCGGCGTGGAGCACCACAGCGACTCCTCGGAGGCGTACTACATGGCGACCCCGGGTCTCCACGTCGTCACGCCCGCCACGGTCGAGGACGCGTACGGGCTGCTGAGGGCCTCGATCGCGTCCGACGACCCGGTGGTCTTCCTGGAGCCCAAGCGGCTCTACTGGTCCAAGGCGGACTGGTCGCCGCAGGCCCCCGCCGCGGTCGAACCCATCGGACGGGCGGTCGTGCGCCGCCCCGGACGCAGCGCGACGCTGATCACGTACGGGCCGTCGCTGCCGGTCTGCATGGAGGCGGCGCAGGCCGCTGTCGAGGAGGGCTGGGACCTCGAAGTCGTCGACCTGCGGTCGCTGGTGCCGTTCGACGACGAGACCGTCGCCGCATCCGTACGGCGCACCGGGCGCGCGGTCGTCGTCCATGAGTCCACCGGCTTCGGCGGTCCGGGCGGCGAGATCGCGGCCCGGATCACCGAGCGCTGCTTCCACCATCTGGAGGCGCCGGTGCTTCGCGTCGCCGGTTTCGACATCCCGTATCCGCCGCCGATGCAGGAGCGCCACCATCTGCCGGGTGTGGACCGGGTGCTCGACGCCGTCGCACGACTGCAGTGGGAGGCGGACAACTGATGCCTCAGGTACTTGAGTTCAAGCTTCCGGACCTCGGCGAGGGGCTGACCGAGGCGGAGATCGTGCGCTGGCTGGTGGAGGTCGGCGATGTCGTCGCCATCGACCAGCCGGTCGTCGAGGTCGAGACGGCCAAGGCGATGGTGGAGGTGCCGTGCCCGTACGGGGGCGTGGTGACCGCACGATTCGGCGAGGAGGGAGCGGAACTCCCCGTCGGTGCGCCGCTGCTGACGGTCGCGGTGGGGAGCGTGGAACCATCGCTGACCGACGCCGGTTCCGGTGCGGAGGCCGCCGGGGCGGAGCCGTCCGGGTCCGGGAACGTGCTGGTGGGGTACGGGACCGGGGCGCCGCCGGTGCGGCGCCGGCGGGTCCGGCCGGAGGGCCTTTCGGCTCCCGTCGCAGCCGGAGCCGCAGCCGGAGCCGGAGTCGCAGCCGCGGCCGCTGTTGCCTCCGCCGCTGCGGCTCCTGGTGAGGCTGCCGTCGCCGGCCGGGGTGCGGACGGCGTACGGGGGCCGGTCGCTGTCGTCTCCCCGCTGGTGCGCAAGCTTGCGCGGCAGCACGACCTCGATCTGCGACAGCTCGCGGGAACCGGGCCCGACGGGCTGATTCTGCGGGCCGATGTCGAGTCCGCCATCCGGTCGGCGGCCGCGGCTCCGGTCGCCGCACCGGTGGGCACGTCTGCCGCGACGCCTGCGGCACCCCCCGCGGCGGCTGCCGGCCGGACCGCGGCGCCCGGCGGGCCGGCGGCACGTCCTGTCGGTGAACGGATTCCGTTGCGCGGGGTACGGGGCGCGGTCGCCGACAAGCTGGCGCGCAGCCGGCGCGAGATCCCCGACGCCACATGCTGGGTGGACGCCGATGCCACCGAGCTGATGGCGGCCCGGGCAGCGATGAACGGCGCCGGTGGTCCCGGTGCGGGCCCGAAGGTGTCGGTGCTCGCGCTCCTCGCCCGTATCTGCACGGCGGCCCTGGCCCGGTATCCCGAGCTCAACTCCATGGTGGATGTGGAGGCACGTGAGATCGTCCGGCTGCCGGAGGTACACCTCGGGTTCGCGGCCCAGACCGAACGCGGGCTGGTCGTTCCGGTCGTCCGCGACGCGCAGGCGCGCAACCTGGAGTCGATCGGGGCGGAGATCGCCCGGCTGACCGAGGCGGCGAGGACGGGGACGCTGAAGCCGGCGGAGCTGACCGGCGGCACGTTCACGCTCAACAACTACGGCGTGTTCGGGGTCGACGGGTCGACGCCGATCATCAACCACCCGGAGGCGGCGATGCTCGGCGTCGGCCGGATCGTCCCCAAGCCGTGGGTGCACGAGGGCGAGCTGGCCGTGCGACGGGTCGTCCAGCTCTCGCTGACCTTCGACCACCGGGTCTGCGACGGCGGTACGGCGGGAGGCTTCCTGCGCTACGTGGCCGACTGCGTGGAACAGCCGGCGGTGCTGCTGCGGACGCTGTAGGGCGCGCGCGGCGGGGCGGGTCCGGGGCCCGTTCGCGGCGCTCCGGTACGCCCCGTCCCGTTCCGTCCTGGTCCCTCTCTGTGTTGATCCACGGGATCGTGGACGGGGAGGATCCACCGGACGGTGTGGCACGCATACTCGGGGCATGACCGCGTATGACGCCATCGTTCTCGCCGGAGGGGCCGCCAAGCGGCTCGGCGGCGCCGACAAGCCCGGGGTCCGGGTCGGCGGCCGGGCGCTGCTCGACCGGGTGCTCGGCGCCTGCGCCGGTGCCGGGACCACCGTCGTGGTGGGGGGAAGACGTCCCACCACGCGCGCGGTGACCTGGGCGCGCGAAGAGCCGCAGGGCGGCGGCCCGTTGGCCGCGCTCGGTGCGGGAGTACGGCACACGAAGGCGGAGCACGTACTCGTGCTCTCCGCCGATCTGCCGTTCCTGGGAGCGGACACGGTCGGCTCGTTGCTGGAAGCGGCCGACCAGCGGGATGCCGAGGGCGCTGTCTGCACCGACCAGGACGGCCGGGACCAGCCGCTGGTCGCCGTCTACCGGGCGGAGCCGTTGCGCCGCGAACTGGCGCTCATCGCCACCGAGCACGGCGGTCTGGCCGGCCTGCCCCTGCGGTTGCTCACCCACGAACTGACGCTGTCCAGAGTGGCGGCGGACCCGCTCGCCTCGTTCGACTGCGACACCTGGGAGGACATCGCTTCGGCCCGGGCCCGGATCAGGGAGCATGGGACCGTGCTGGACGAATGGATCACCGCAGTCAAGAACGAACTGGGCATCGAACTCGACGTCGACACCGGCGTCCTGCTCGACCTCGCCCGTGACGCCGCCCACGGTGTCGCCCGCCCCGCCGCGCCCCTGACGACCTTCCTGGTCGGCTACGCGGCAGCGAAGGCGAGCGGCGACGGTGGTGGCCCGGAGGCAGTGGCCGAGGCCGCCCGGAAGGCTGCCGCGCTCGCCCTCCGGTGGGCGGACGAGACCGAGACGCCATGACCGGCCACAGCGGCGGCGCCGAACGGAACAGCGCTGCCGAGGCCGAGGCCGACGAGGAACGGGCCGTGGCGCAGGCCCTCGCCCTGGTCGGCAGACAGGCGCCTCCGGGGACAGAACCGAGGGCTGACGCGAGGGCAGACGCGAGGGCGGGCGCGAGGGCAGCCTCTGGGGCTGACCCGGCGGCAGACCCATGGGGAGCCCCCGGGGCCGAGCCCCGGGCCTCGGACCGGTCCCGGGATCACCCTCAGCCCCCAGACCCGGACCCAGACCCGGACCCAGACCCGGACCCGGACCCGGACCCAGACCCGGACCCCGCCCGGACCGATCCAGCCGCCTCCCCGCGTCACGTGGACCCGATCGCCTCCCCGCGCCCCGCTGACCCCCTCGCCTCCCCCCGCCGCGCGGGCTCCGCCGCTTCCGCCCACCGTGCCGGCCCGAACTTCCCCGACCACGTCGAGTCCTCCCCCGTGCCCGACCGGGACCGGCCCGCCTCTCACCACCGGCCGCATACCCGTGCCACACCGTGGGGCGAGGCCCGCGCCATCGCCGCCAGGGCCGGGCGGGCGGTCACTCCGCGTACGGTGCGGCTTCCTCTCGACCAGGCGCTCGGGCAGGTGCTCGCCGAGCCGCTCGCCGCTCTCACCGACCTGCCGTCCTTCGACACCTCCGCCATGGACGGCTGGGCCGTCGCAGGGCCGGGACCGTGGACCATCCGGGACAACGAGGGGATCCTCGCCGGGCACGCCACACTCACCCCGCTCCCCGACGGCGATGCCATCCGCATCGCCACAGGAGCCCGCATCCCGGCGGACGTCACCGCCGTCATCCGCAGCGAACACGCCCACGCCGACGAGGCCAAGGGCCTGCTGCACGCCCAGCGCCAGGTGAACCCCGGGCAGGACATCAGGCCACGTGGACAGGAGTGCCGCTCGGGCGACCAACTCCTCCCGGCCGGAACGCTGGTGACGCCCGCCGTCCTCGGACTGGCCGCAGCCGCCGGTTACGACGAGCTGTCGGCCCGGCCGCGGCCCCGCGTCGAAGTCCTCGTCCTGGGCGACGAACTGCTCACCGCCGGGCTGCCGCACGACGGGCTGATCCGGGACGCTCTCGGCCCGATGATCGGCCCCTGGCTGCGCGCGCTGGGCGCCGAGGTCTCCGCGCCGCGCCGCCTCGGTGACGACGCGGAGGCCCTTCAGCAGGCACTCACCGGATCCGAAGCCGACCTGATCGTCACCACCGGCGGTACCGCGGCCGGACCCGTCGACCATGTACACCCCGTTCTCGCCCGGATCGGTGCCGAGCTGCTCGTCGACGGAGTGGCCGTGCGCCCCGGCCACCCCATGCTGCTGGCCCGGCTCGGAGCCGGCGGCCCGTACCTGGTCGGGCTGCCCGGCAACCCGCTGGCCGCGGTGTCCGGGCTGCTCACCCTGGCCGAGCCGCTGCTCAGCGGGCTGGCAGGCCGGACCCCCGAGGACCCGTACCGGGTGGCCATACGCGATGACGTGCACGGCCACCCGCACGACACCCGTCTGGTCCCCGTGGTCCATCGCACGTCCGGCGCCCCGGGACCGGCCTCCGGTTCCTCAACTCGTCGCGACAGCACCGGAACCGGTGGGGGTACGGATCACGTCGTACCCCTGCATTACAACGGTCCTGCCATGCTGCGCGGCGTCGCCGCCGCGGACGGGCTGGCCGTTGTGGAGCCGGGCGGGGTACGGTCCGGCACCGAGGTGGAGATCCTCGATCTACCGTGGGCCCCGGCGACGCCGTGGACTGAAGGGTGTTTCACGTGAAACTTCCCGGCCATGACGCGATGGCCAGGCACGCCGACGAGCATGTCGTCCCCACCCGGGTGATGCTCCCGCGCAGGGTCGTCGACGGACCGGCTCGCCAGGTCGCCAAGCGGCTGATGATGGCTCTGACGGTGCTTGCCGTCACGGTGCTGATCGTCTGGGTCGACCGCGGCGGCTACCACGACGCCGCCGACGGCAAGGTCGACCTGCTGGACGCGGTGTACTACGCGACGGTCACCCTCTCCACCACGGGATACGGCGACATCACCCCGTACAGCGCCAGCGCCCGGCTCATCAATGTGGTGCTCGTGACACCGCTGCGCGTGCTCTTCCTCATCATCCTGGTCGGCACCACCCTTGAGGTCCTCACGGAACGGACGCGCGAGGACTTCCGGCTGAAGCGTTGGAGAACCAACTTGCGTGACCACACCGTCGTTGTCGGCTTCGGTACGAAGGGCCGTTCGGCGATTCAGACCCTCTGCGCCACCGGGTTGCGGAAGGACCAGATCGTCATCGTCGACCCGGCGTCCAAGGTGATAGAGATCGCCAACGCAGAGGGCTTCACCGGGGTGCTCGGGGATGCCACCCGCAGCGATGTGCTGCTGCGGGCCGAGACCCAGAAGGCGCGTCAGATCATCATCGCCACCCAGCGCGACGACACGGCGGTGCTGGTCGCACTGACCGCACGTCAGCTCAACCGGGGCGCGAAGATCGTGGCCGCGGTGCGCGAGGAGGAGAACGCCCCGCTGCTGAGGCAGTCCGGTGCCGATGCGGTCATCACCAGTGCCAGCGCGGCGGGCCGGCTTCTCGGCCTCTCCGTACTCAGCCCCAGTGCGGGCACGGTGATGGAGGATCTGATCCAGCAGGGCAGCGGACTCGATCTCGTCGAACGGCCGGTGATAAAGGCCGAGGTGGGCAAGAACGTCCGGGAGACCGATGACCTCGTGGTCAGCGTGCTGCGCGGTCACCGGCTCCTCGGGTACGACGATCCGGCGGCCAGCCCGTTGCAGCTGACGGACCGGCTGATCACCATCGTGCGCGCCTCCAACGAACCGCCCCTGAACCACCCGCCGCAGGCCGCTCCGCGCGCCTGAGCCAAGCGATCCGTCGATGGTCCCGCCCTGTCCCACCACTCCGGGACGGGGCGGAACCATCGGCCGTTCCGCGCCGCACCACCGCGCATCGTGGCCGTCCACCCGCCACGGAGTAGCCTCGCGGCCATGCATGCGATCACGATCCCCGAACCCGGTGGCCCCGAGGCGCTCGTGTGGGCCGAGGTGCCCGATCCCGTACCCGGCGAGGGCGAGGTCCTCGTCGACGTCGTGTCCAGCGCGGTCAACCGGGCCGACGTATTCCAGCGGCAGGGCTTCTACAACCCGCCCCCCGGCGCGTCCCCCTACCCGGGCCTGGAGTGCGCGGGCCGCATCTCGGCCATCGGCCCAGGTGTCCTCGGCTGGTCGGTCGGCGACGAGGTGTGCGCGCTCCTTGCGGGCGGCGGTTATGCGGAGAAGGTCGCCGTCCCCGTCGGGCAGCTGCTCCCCGTACCGGACGGGCTGGACCTCACACGCGCGGCCGCGCTGCCCGAGGTGACGGCCACCGTCTGGTCCAACGTGTTCATGGTCGCCCATCTGCGGCCCGCCGAGACGCTGTTGGTGCACGGCGGCTCCAGCGGTATCGGCACGATGGCGATCCAGCTCGCCAAGGCGGTCGGTGCCCGGGTCGCCGTGACCGCCGGTGGTCCGGAGAAACTGGCCCGCTGTGCGGAACTCGGCGCCGACATCCTCATCGACTACCGGGAACAGGACTTCGTCGAGGAGCTCCGCAAGGCGACGGACGGGGCGGGCGCGGACGTCATCCTCGACATCGTCGGTGCGAAGTACCTGGACCGGAACGTACAGGCGCTCGCCGTCAACGGGCGGCTCGCGATCATCGGTCTGCAGGGCGGGGCCAAGGGCGAGCTGAACCTCGGCGCCCTGCTGAGCAAGCGGGCCGCTGTCACGGCGACGTCGCTGCGCGGTCGCCCGCTCGCCGAGAAGGCCGCGATCGTCGCCGCCGTACGCGAACACGTCTGGCCGCTGATCGCCGACGGCGTCGTCCGGCCGGTCGTGGACCGCACCGTGCCGATGCAGGACGCGGCAGAGGCCCACCGGGTGATGGAGTCCAGCACCCACGTCGGCAAGGTCCTCCTGCAGGCACCTGCAGCCGGCTGATCCCGCCCCGCGGAGCGCGAGAACGTCGAAGGCCCGGCACACAAGTGCCGGGCCCTTCACTCGAAACGGCGGATGCGGATCGGGTCGGACTACAGGTACGGGCCGGAGCGGAGTGCCCCGTGCGGGTCCGCGCCGCCGTCCTCCTCCTCGTGACCGCTGCCGGGAGGCAGCGCCCGGCGCATCTGCTCCAGCTGCGCCCTGGCCGCCATCTGCTGGGCGAACAACGCCGTCTGGATGCCGTGGAAAAGGCCCTCCAGCCAGCCCACCAACTGGGCCTGCGCGATCCGGAGTTCCGCCTCGGAGGGCACCGACTCCTCGGTGAACGGCAGGGAGAGCCGCTCCAGCTCCTCCACCAGCTCCGGCGCGAGGCCGTCCTCCAGCTCCTTGACCGAGCTGGCGTGGATCTCCTTCAGGCGCACTCGGCTCGCCTCGTCGAGGGGAGCCGCCCTGACCTCCTCCAGGAGTTGCTTGATCATGCTGCCGATCCGCATGACCTTCGCGGGCTGTTCGACCATCTCCGTCACCGGGACCTCCCGCGACTCGTCGTCAGTGCCACCGCCGCCGATCGCCATTCCGTCCTGCCCCACTACGAGGACTTGGGGGTGCTCCTGCGACCGTTCATTCCTCGGCATCTCCATGCCGCCCATTGTCTCGCACACGCGCCGTACAACATGGTGGTGCCCCCGGAAACGGATGATCCACCGTTTCCGAGGGCACCGAATGTGCGCCGAAGCAGCCGGTCAGAGAGCCGCCGCGGCCTTGTGCCGGTTCACCCGGCGCGCCGGGCCAGCGTCAGCCGGGAGCGGGTGAGCGCCGCCGCCAGCACCCCGGCCAGCAGCGGGACGACCACGGCCAGCAAGCCGATGGTCGCCCAGGGCAGCACGATCGGCGTGAAGGCGGACTCCATGGGCTCCTCCCGCATCGCGGCCATCGAGTTGCGCAGGTCGACCATGCGCAGTGCCACCGCCGGAATCAGCCCCGCCGCGGTGCCCAGCAGCACCCCGGTGAGCGCCACCACCAGGCACTGGAAGCCCGAAAGCGTCCGCCGCACCCGCGGGGGTGCGCCGACCGCGCTCAGTGTGGTGAGGTCGGCCTCCGCGTCGGCCTTGGCGAGGCCGGTGGTGATGGCGGCCGCACCCAGGGTCACCACACCGGCGAACAGGGTGAGGATCAGCAGAATGATGTTCTCCCGGTCGCCGGGGCCGCGTTCGGTCTGGAGCCAGAGCCCGCCGCCGGCCTGGTCGATGGCGGCCGAGACGCGCTGCTCCTCGGCGTCCGACGGCGGGTGCGGGACGGCGTACACACTGCCGGACGGCTCGGTGTGCAGGCCGAGCCGCTCGGCGGTCCGCTGGGGAAGGATCATGCGGATGCCGGGGGTGGCGGCGTACTCGGCAGGCGCGACATACACCTTGATCCGGTCCGTGGACGTGCGGGCCGGACCCGGGTGCAGCTCGCGGTTCTTCTTGTCCTTGGCGTTGTACGTGTGGACGGCCTTGAGCGTGATCTCGCCGTTCTTCGCGTACGCCTGGTTCAGCAGGACGGGGGTGCCGGCCTTCAGCGCTTCGGCCGCCGCGGGGTCGTCGAGCTTCGCGTAGGTACGGAGCAGTTCCGGGCCGCCCACGACGATGTTGTTCGACTCCGAGCTGAAACTGCCCGAGGAGATGTACTCGTCCATGCAGGCGGGGGAGCGCATCATCTGCTGGTGCTCCTCCGCGGAGAGACGCGCGGCGAGCTCCTTGGCGCCCTTCGTGTTGAGCGGGCATGTGTGGCCCTTGCCGGTGGGCTTGACCAGCTCCATGGTCCCGCAGCCGTTCTCCTCGTCGTAGTACACGCCGCAGTCGCTGCCCGCCCAGACCCGGGAGAAGTCGGCGTGACCGCCGGTCACCGCCATGTTCCGCTCGACGGACGCGCGGGCCAGCGGGAGACGCTCGGCCGACTTGGCGTCGTTGGCCGAGAGGACCATCGTCCCCGAGGCCAGCATGGGCGTGTAGTCGTGGTCGGACTCGGCCAGACTGCTGGACATGTACGTCGCGATGGCCACCGAGCCCGCGACGGCCGCCATCACGGCGGCGACAGCGGGAGCGGTGCGGCCTCGGTTGCGGGCGGCGTCGCGCAGCGCCATCCGTGGCGAGAGCGGCAGCCTGCGGCCGAGCCGGCCCAGCAGGCCGACGATCACCGGAATGCAGGCGAGCAGCCCGAGTTCGGCGACGACCGAGCCGCCGGAGACCAGCGTGGAGGAGCCGCTGGTACCGCCGTAGACGGCGACGGCGATGCCGAGCGCCAGCACACAGGCGCCCACGGTGGGCAGCACCCGGGAGCTGCGGCGCACGCCGCGCCGTCCGGTGAGCGATTCCAGTACGGACTGCCGGGCGGCCACGATCGCCGGGGCGAACGCCGCGAGGAGCCCGGTGACCAGGCCGAGTGCGGCGATGACGAGGAGCTCCGCCGGCTTCAGGACCAGGGAGCCGAAGCGCTGCCCGGCCCAGCCCTCGATCATCGGCCGGAAGGCCACCGTGAGCAGCAGCCCGGCGGCGACGCCGGTGACCGCCCCGATCGCGCCGAGCACCAGCCCGCCGGAGAGCACGACGGCGCGTACGTGGCGCCGGTCGCCCCCGCAGGTGCCGACGAGGCCGAGCTGACGGCGTGAGCGGCGCGCGCCGACGGCGAAGGCCGGTCCGGCGAGCAGGACGATCTCCAGGAGCGCCATGGCGACCACGGTGACGACGGCCGCGCTCGCCTCGCCGGAGTCGTTCGAGTAGTAGCTGGTACCCGACTGCGCCATCGGGACCTCGGAGTCCGGCGGCGGGTCCAGGACCACCTGGCGGGACACGACGAGGGCGCCGGCCTTGTTGGCCGCGAGCACGTCGCCCCAGCCGATTCCGGCCCCGCCGGACCCCTTGACCAGCCACTCGGCCGAGCCGGTGTTGGGCGGCAGCACCTTCTTGTCGTGGTCGGCCGCGGCCTGCCACGGGGCGATGACGGAGCCCGGATCGGCGTACAGCCGCTGCGCCTTCAGGTCGTCGGGCTCCTCGACCACACCGGTGATGGTGTACGTGCGGCCGGCGCTTCTCACCGTGGTGCGGGAGCCGATGTGCAGCCCGGCGGAGTCCAGGAACGGCTTGGTCGCCGCCATCTCACCGGTGCCGCCCGGGAACTCGCCCTCGACCAGGTCGACCTTGCCGCGGGCCATCGGGTCCGAGGTCCGGAACTCCACGATGTCGGTGTTGGTGAGTCCGTACGCGGTCGTGACGCTCGCGGGCACGGACCGGATGCTGATCGCCCGCGCGCTCCCGGGGAAGGCGGTGCGCATGTCGATCGGCGGGACGTCGCCCTCGGGCGCCGTGTCACCGGCGATGTCGTACGAGTTCCCGTCGGGCATCTGCTGCAGCGGCCCCATGCCCGGGTCGCTGAACAGTGCGTCGGCCGACCCCATCCGCGCGGTCAGCTGCTCGGCCTCGGTGTTGTCGGCACTGCGGTACGTGACGTCCGCGGCCGTCACCCCGAGCACCGGCAGCGCGATCATCGCGACCACCAGGGCGCTGCGGCCCTTCGCCCGCATGGCGTCGCGGCGGGCAATCCGGAGGGCGGCGCGCCACCCTGTGAAGGGGCTCACTCGGCGCTCCCGGCGGCCAGCAGCGAGTCGCTCCCGACGGTGAGGGTCTCGTCGACGATCGAACCGTCCCGCAGGAAGACCACCCGGTCCGCCCAGGCGGCGTACCGCGGTTCGTGCGTCACCATCACCCCGGCGGCGCCCTGGTCGCAGCGGTTGCGCAGCAGCGCGAGGACGGTCTCGCCGGTCTCGGAGTCGAGGGCACCGGTCGGTTCGTCGGCGAGCACCAGGCGTCGGTCCCCCACCAGCGCGCGGGCGATCGCGACGCGCTGCTGCTGGCCACCGGACATCTCGTCCGGGAAGCGGTCGGCGACTTCGAGGAGGTTCATCTCCTCCAGCGCGGTCCGGGCCTCCTTGCGGGCCTTGCGGACCGAGACACCGTCGAGTTCGCGCGGCAGGGCGACGTTCTCGGCGGCGGTCAGTGCGGGGATCAGGTTGTAGTCCTGGAAGACGTAGCCGACGCTGCGGCGGCGCAGGGCGGCGATGCCCTTGCGGCCGAGCGTGGAGATGTCCTGGCCCTCGATGATGATCTGGCCGCCGGTCGCGGTGTCGAGACCGCCGGCAAGGGTCAGCAGGGTGGACTTGCCCGAGCCGGACGGGCCCATCACGGCGACGAGCTCACCGGGGTGCACCGCAAGGTTGATCCCGCGCAGGGCGTGCACCTCGGCGATTCCGGTGCCGTGGGTGCGGGTGAGATCACGGAGTTCGAGCACCGGAGCATCCACCGGCAGGGGCGGAGCGGCCGGGGACGGGATGTGCGGGGACATGACGGTGGGTTCCCCCTCGGAACGGTTCTGTGGTCGGTGTGCGGCGTGCGGCCGGGCCGTGGCTGAGCGACGTGGGACGCCGGCTCAGCGGCGGGCGCGGGGCCGGGAGGCGGCGCGTGCTCCGCTGCGCGGGGGCGCGGTCGCCTCGGGCTCCGTGGCGGCGGCCTCGGCGAGCCGGACCAGCCGGGACTCGCAGTGGTCCAGCCAGCGGGCCTCGGCCTCGGCCTGGAAGATCAGCTGTTCCAGTACGAGCAGCCAGGCGACCTCGTCGCGGTTGGCGGGCACGTCGGTGAGTGCCTGCGCCTTGAGACGGGTGTAGTCCTGCATGGCCTTCACCGTGTGGTGGCGCTGGGACTGGATGACGGCCCGGATGTCGACCCCGGGGGCGCCGACGGCCATGGCGAGCTTGATGGCCAGTTCGTCGCGGGGCGGGCTGCTCCGGTCGACGGGTGTCTCGAACCAGGTACGCAGCTCGGTCCGTCCGTCGTCGCTGATGGAGTAGAGAGCGTGCCCCTGGTCGTCCTCGCCGTCCTGGACGACCAGGTTGTCGCGCTCCAGCCTGCTCAGCGTCGTGTACACCTGCCCGACGTTGAGCGGCCAGGTGGAGCCGGTGCGCGACTCGAACTCGGTGCGGAGCTGAGAGCCGTACCGAGGGCCTCGCTCCAGGAGGGCCAGCAGCCCGTGGCGGATCGACATACTGAGTATGTATACCGAGTATGTTGATGAATGCAAGTCTCCGCGGACCGCTGCCGGGGCGGTCGCCCCCTCCGCCGCGCGGCGCTCAGCCGGAACGGCGCATACGGAAGGCGAGGAAGCCGATACCCATTCCGACCAGGGCGATTCCGGCACCGAGCGACACCTGCTGGACCTGCTCGACTGCCGGTCCCTCAAGGGCCTGCTGCGACATCCGGCCGGTTCCGGGGGATGTGCTCGTCTCCGGAGTGAAGGCCGGATCGGCGGCGGGCAGTGTCGCCGGCGGGTCCTTCTCGGCCTCGTCCTCGGCCTCGTCCAGGGCATCGGCCCGTGCGAGCTCCTTGGGTGTCATCGTCCTCCCGGGCCGCGGCCGCCCCTCCCCGGCGGGCCACCCGGCCAACGGCGACCCGGCGCTGTCCGGACGCGGTGATCCGGCGCTGGGCGAAGGCGGTGCGGAGCCCGAGGGGGACCCCGGAGGGGAGGCCGTGGGTGCGGGGTGCGCGGGCGCGGCCGAGGGAGTGGCAGACGCGCCGGGGTGCGATGCGGAAGGGGCCACCGACGGCGAAACGTACGGCGGTACGGACGGCACAGGGGACACGAGCGGCACGGACGGAACAACGGACGGCGACCCGGATGCCGAAGGGGACGGCGACCCGGATGCCGGAATGGGGGACGGGAGGAGTGCCCTCGCCCCCACGGACGCGCCGCCCTGCGCAACGGAGGGCCCGGCATGCGCGGCCCCCGCACCCGTCATGGCCCCCAGTACCGCGGCTGCCGTCAGTGCCAGGCAGGCCGCGCACCTTGAGGGCCGTGAGGCGAGGTGTCCTGAAGCCATGACGCCAGCGTCACATGTGACGGTATGTCCGGCATCTCAGGTGATGCGGACGGATGGCGTCCCAGGTGATGCGGACGGATGGCGTCCCAGGCGATGCGGACGGACGTACGGGGCCGAGCCGCACCCCTACGCCGGGTCGCCCGTCGCGATACGCAGCTCGAAGTGGGCGCCCACCTTGGACACGGCGGTTCCGGACGTGGGGAACTGGTCGATGACCTGGTCCTCCGCGTACGCGTTCCCGGGGACCTTGATCTGCTTGATGGTCCAGCCGGCCGCGTCCGCGCAGGCGCGCACCGAGAGGATGTCCTTGTAGAGGAAGCTCGGGGCGTCGACCTTGTTCGGGTCGTCGTCGTCCTCGTACGCGTCCGTGCACTTGTCGGTGTCAATCGTCCGGTTCCGCTCCGGATCCTTGTGGTCAACGGCCGGGGACTCGCTCGACGAGGCGTCGGTGCCGCCCTTGCCCGGGTCGTCGTCCTTCAGCGCGAGCGCCGTGATCAGGCCGCCGATCGCGATCAGGGCGACCACGATCGAGCCGACGATCACCGGCATGTTCCGCTGGGAGCCGCCGCCCGAGGACGGGGCATGCGTCTGCGGCGAGACCGTGTACGGAGTCGGGGCATGCTGCTGCATCGGCGACATCGCCGCCGGCGTCTGGTACGCCGGAGCCGACTGCGGATACCCGTACGACGGTGCCGGGGTGGGCGCCGGCGTCGGCACGCCGTAGGGGCCGGGCTGCTGCTGCGACTGGTAGGGGCCCGGCTGGTACGGCGTCTGGACGTTCGGCGCCGGGGTGGACTGGTCGACCGGCGGGAAGACGGCCGAGCCGACCCCCGAGCCGCTGTTCGACGGTGCGCCCGTGCCGCTGACGATCACGGGGGCGCCCGTCTGCCCGCTCGCGTTCAGCACGCGCGCGATCTCGTCCTGCATCGCGGCGGCGCTCGGGAAGCGCTCGTTGGGGTTCTTCTTCAGGGCGCGGGCGACGAGGGCGTCCATCGCCGGGGTGATCGACCGGTTGATGGTGGAGGGGGCGACCGGCTCCTCCTGCACATGCGCGTACGCGATGGCGAGCGGGGAGTCCGCGTCGAAGGGGATACGGCCGGTCAGCAGCTGGAAGAGCATGATGCCGACGGAATACAGGTCGGAACGGGCGTCCACCCCACGGCCGAGGGCCTGTTCGGGGGAGAGGTACTGCGGGGTGCCGACGACCATGCCGGTCTGCGTCATCGACGTGACACCCGACTGCATGGCGCGGGCGATGCCGAAGTCCATGACCTTCACGATGCCGCGCTTGGTCACCATCACGTTGCCGGGCTTGATGTCGCGGTGGACCAGGCCCATTTCGTGGCTGGTGTCCAGGGCGGCCAGCACGTCGGCCGTCACCTTGAGTGCCTTGTCGGCGGGCATCGCACCGTAGTTGCGGATGTCCGTCTGAAGGACGGAGCCGAGCGGCTGCCCCTCGACGTACTCCATGACGATGTACGGCATCAGCGCGCCGCCGAGCTCGTCCTCGCCGGTGTCGAAGACGGAGACGATGTTGGTGTGCTGGAGCTTGGCGACCGCCTGGGCCTCGCGCCGGAAGCGCTCGCGGAACGACTGCTCGCGGCCGAGCTCCGTGTGGAGCGTCTTGATCGCGACCTGCCGGTCGAGAGCGGAGTCGTAAGCCAGATATACGGAGGCCATCCCGCCTTCGCCCAGCAGATCACGCAGCTGGTAGCGGCCACCGGCGACCGAACCGCCCGCGTAGCGACCCTGGGCACCCTGTGCGCCGTCCTGGCTCATGACTTGCTTCCCCCTAGGGCCGCGCGACCGCGCGAAGATCCGTATTACTGGCCAAGTCTGCCCGAGGGGTACGACACGTCAAGCCAGGTGCCCGTTCCGTGACCCTACGCACAAGAAGCGTCTCGGAAGCGTTACAGGAACCGCATCGAATTTGCGTGTGGGGCACGCCAGCCGGTTGGATGGCCCGTCCCTCTCGGAAACGGTGTGTCCGACGAAGGCTGTAGCGTGACGTGGCAATGCAGCAAGGCACCGTGAGAACCCGCGGACGCGCGGACAGAAACGACGGCGAGGACTGATGGCACCCGAACCCGAAGCAAACGGCGGCGGAGTTCCGGATGGCACCGACGCCTGGGGCATCGGCGGTGTCGTCGGCGACGGACGCTACCGGCTGACCGGCCGCCTGGGCCGGGGCGGCATGGCCGAGGTCTTCGCGGCCGAGGACGTCCGGCTGGGACGTACGGTCGCGGTGAAACTGCTGCGCTCCGATCTTGCCGAGGACCCGGTCTCCAAGGCCCGGTTCACGCGTGAGGCGCAGTCGGTCGCCGGCCTCAACCACCATGCGGTGGTGGCGGTGTACGACTCCGGCGAGGACACCGTGGCCGGTCAGACGGTCCCGTACATCGTCATGGAGCTCGTCGAGGGCCGCACCATCCGTGACCTGCTGCTCAATGCCGAGGCCCCGCCTCCGGAGCAGGCGTTGATCATCGTCTCCGGGGTGCTGGAGGCGTTGGCCTACTCACACCAGCACGGAATCGTGCACCGGGACATCAAGCCGGCCAACGTGATCATCACGCACTCCGGCGCGGTCAAGGTGATGGACTTCGGCATCGCCCGTGCGCTGCACGGCGCCCAGTCGACGATGACCCAGACCGGCATGGTCATGGGGACGCCGCAGTACCTCTCCCCCGAGCAGGCGCTGGGCAAGGCCGTCGACCACCGCTCCGACCTCTACGCCACCGGCTGTCTGCTGTACGAACTCCTCGCACTGCGGCCCCCGTTCACGGGCGAAACGCCACTCTCCGTTGTATATCAGCACGTTCAGGACATTCCGGTCCCGCCATCGGAGGTCTCGCAGGGGGCGGTGCCGCCGGAGCTCGACGGGCTCGTCATGCGCTCGCTCGCGAAGGACCCGGACGACCGGTTCCAGAGCGCCGAGGAGATGCGCGGACTGGTTCAGTACAGCCTGCAGATGCTCCAGGTGCAGGGCGGTCACACCGGTACGTGGAACACGGGCCCCGTCGTGATGAACGACGGCTCGGGCACCCCGCCCCGGGGCATGACCGGCTCCACCCGCGCGATGGGTGGCTACCAGCAGTACGGGGACACCTCGCAGGGCCCGATCCTGCCGCCGATGAACCCGGACGACGGGGGTTACGACGGCGGCAGCACCCGGCAGGGCGGTGGCGGCCGCGGCAAGATGTGGCTGTTCGTCGTGCTCGCCCTGATCGCGATCGGTGTGGGTGTCGCCTTCGCGGTCAACGCGGCGAAGGGCGACGGCGGGAAGCACGAGGCGCCGCCCGCCTCGACGTCCAGCGAGCCCTCTCCGACGAAGACGTCGGCCTCGCCGACCGACGAGGAGACGACGCAGGACACCGAACAGCCGGGGAACTCCACGGGCGATCAGCAGGAGACGCCCGAACAGCCTTCGTACACCCCGTCGTACACCCCGAGCGAGTCGGTCGAGCCGACGCCCAGTGCCACTCCGACCGAGACGGCCACGGAGGGCACGGCGGTGGACGGGGGCACGAACAACGGGGGTACGGGCAACGAGACGCCGCCCCCGACCGACCCGACGACCGATCCGGGCACCGACGCGGGCGCCGACGCGGGCGCGGACGCCGGCGCGGACGCCGGGAACACCGCCGCCGGAGCCACCGAGGGCACCGGCACCACTCCGTAACACGCGCTCACCCCGTGAACGCGTCGCGCACCGCGGCGTATTCACGGGTCCACCAGACCGCCAGGGCCGACACCGCAGGGAACTGCGGGTCGGCCCTTCGGTCGTTCAGGCAGTAGCGCCAGTGCAGTATCCAGAAGTCGTTGAGCCGCTCCCACCACACCCGGTGCACCGCCGCGGCCAGTTCGTCCGCCCCCGCACCGGCCGCCCGCCGGTAGGCGCGTGCGTACGCCCGCACCTTCCCCAGCTCCAGCTCCCCGGCCGGCTGCACGAAGAAGATCGCCGCGGCCCGCACCGCCTCTTCCGCGCGCGGCTGCACCCCCAGCCGGTCCCAGTCCAGGATCGCCACCGGGTCGGCGCCCCGGTAGAGCACGTTCAGCGGGTGGAAGTCACCGTGCACCCAGCCGGTCGCCGGACCGTCCGGGGCGGGCGGGCGGCGGTCCGCGTGCTGTTCCAGCAGGGTGCGCCGCTCCAGGAGCCGGTGCTCGGCCAGTTCGTCGAAGGAGTCCCGGGGCCGGCGGTCGCGCGCCGCGGCCAGCAGCTCGTCGATCAGCGCGAACGTGTCGGCGGGATCGGGGCTCG
The DNA here is from genome assembly GCF_036013915.1 of Streptomyces sp. NBC_00464. NCBI lineage: Bacteria > Bacillati > Actinomycetota > Actinomycetes > Kitasatosporales > Streptomycetaceae > Streptomyces > Streptomyces sp. NBC_00464. Next base: position 3,861,102 of record NZ_CP107899.1, read on the forward strand.
CATGGCAGGTCCGCCCCCCGGCCCCCGCCCCCGCGTCCATCACCTGCTCAAGACCCGTGTGTACGGCTCCGAGCAGCGCCCCGAGGCGTAACGACTGGGCGACGGTGAGCTGGGCGCCTGCCCGGTGCAGTCCGTCGACCCAGGGGTGCAGGGCGTAACAGCGGCCGCCGATCTCGGTGACGGTGTCCCCGTCGCTGTCCACGACGGGCGGTGCGACGGGCACTCCGAGTGACTGGAGCCGCTGGGTGGCCCGGTGCTGGCGGACGATCGTGGCGCGGTCGCCGGTGGAGTCGTCCAGATGATGTTTGAGGAAGTAGGAACCGCGGGTCGTGGACACCCGGTAACCATGGTTGAGCAGGCCTTGGGCGAGGGGTTTGCAGGTGAGCGGCTCTCCGGCGTCCGGGTAGCGGCTCAGCACCTCGCCGACCGGGGGAACAGGCGGGAAGGTTACATATGAGCGCGGCACTCGCCAGATGTTAGATCACGCTACGTTGTGGATCCGCGGAGTTGCGTGGAAGCCCAGAGTGTGCACTGTGACGAAGTGCGGGTCGAGCCGGATGTAGGCCGGTTCGAAGGGTTCCCCGTTGACCTCGACCGGGGCGGGGCCGAGGAGCTCGCGCTGGGCGCAGGTCGGCTCGATGATCTGCGCGGGCCCGGTGAACTGCACGGACCACAGGTCGCGGCTGCCGGCCGAGGTGGCGGCGTTGTAGTTGTCCGCCCCGTACGCCACGACCGCGCCGTCGCAGGCGTCGTGGTGGCCGAGCCCGCTGTGCACGCGCAGGACGACGCGGCCGTCGGTGACGATGTGCCGGGCCACCGTCAGGATCGGGAGGGCTCGCATACTGGTCGCCAGCCGGCCGTAGGGGACCCGGCCGAGCAGCTGGATTGCGTGGAGTTCCTCGGAGGACATGCCCTCCACTGTCCGTCACCTGTGTGGACGGAATAAGAGGCCGCGGCCCCGGGTGGCACGGGACCAAAGTCCCGAAGATCATCGACGTCCGCGGCCCTTCCGCACATCTGTACGGGTTAGCTGTACGGGTCAGCGCCTCTCGGCCTGGAGCCGTGCCACGTAGGCGGCGGCCTGCGAGCGTCGTTCCATGCCCAGCTTGGACAGCAGGCTGGAGACATAGTTCTTGATCGTCTTCTCGGCGAGATGGAGCCGCTCACCGATCACCCGGTTCGTCAGTCCCTCGCCGATCAGATCCAGGATCTTGCGCTCCTGATCGGTGAGGCCCGCGAGTTTGTCGTCGCCGCGGCCCTTCTTTCCGTCGCGCAGCCGTTCCAGCACCCGCGCGGTGGCCACCGGGTCGAGCAGCGATTTCCCGGCCGCCACGTCCCGTACCGCATTCAGCAGCTCATTGCCGCGGATCGCCTTGAGCACATATCCGGACGCGCCCGCCATGATCGCGTCGAAGAGTGCCTCGTCGTCGGCGTACGAGGTCAGCATCAGGCAGTTGATGGACTCGTCCTGGGAACGGATCTCGCGGCAGACCTCCACTCCGCTGCCGTCCGGCAGCCGTACGTCGAGGACGGCGACATCGGGCCGGGTCGCGGGGATCCGTACCAGCGCGTCCGCTGCCGTACCGGCCTCGCCGACCACTTCGATGTCGTCCTCGGACGAGAGCAGCTCATGGACTCCGCGGCGGACGACTTCATGGTCGTCCAGCAGAAAAACAGTGATTTTTCCTTCTTTGCGCACAAACGCAGTCTCACACACTCCCCTCTTCCCTGCCGCTGTCGGGCGGGATAACGTGCCGTTGTTCCGGCGGCCTGCAAGGCTGTTACCAGTGCTGTGACCAGCGAGAGTTCCCGAATTCCTCGATTTACTTGGATATCCAAGCAAAATCGCAGGTCAGATAGGTTTTCGCAGTTACGCGAGGCACTGGGTAACGTGCCTTTTACAGGGCGCTCGCCGGGGCACCTGTCACGCCTGTTTCCCGGACCGAGCGGCACCCACCCCGTGCACGGGTACGGACACAGGCGAGCCGCACTGGTTTCCCGGCAGACCCCGGGGGCCGGACCGACGGAGGAGCACGCACGTGACCGTGGAGAGCACTGCTGCCGCGCGTAAACCGCGACGCAGCAGCAAGCGGACCAGCGCCGCGAAGACGCCCGCGAAGACATCACAGAGTTCCGGACCCGAGCTCGTACAGCTGCTGACGCCCGAGGGCGAGCGGGTCGAGCACCCGGACTACTCGATCGACCTGACCGAGGACGAGCTGCGCGGGCTGTACCGGGACATGGTCCTGACCCGCCGCTTCGACGCCGAGGCCACCGCACTGCAGCGCCAGGGCGAGCTGGGCCTGTGGGCCTCGCTGCTGGGCCAGGAGGCCGCGCAGATCGGCTCCGGCCGGGCGCTGCGCGACGACGACTACGTCTTCCCGACCTACCGCGAGCACGGCGTCGCCTGGTGCCGCGGCGTCGACCCGACCAACCTGCTCGGGATGTTCCGCGGTGTGAACCACGGCGGCTGGGACCCGAACACCAACAACTTCCACCTCTACACGATCGTCATCGGCTCCCAGACCCTGCACGCCACCGGCTACGCCATGGGCGTCGCCAAGGACGGTGCGGACTCGGCCGTGATCGCGTACTTCGGTGACGGCGCCTCCAGCCAGGGCGATGTCGCCGAGGCGTTCACCTTCTCCGCGGTCTACAACGCCCCCGTGGTGTTCTTCTGCCAGAACAACCAGTGGGCCATCTCCGAGCCGACCGAGAAGCAGACCCGGGTGCCGCTCTACCAGCGCGCCCAGGGCTTCGGCTTCCCCGGCGTCCGGGTCGACGGCAACGACGTACTGGCCTGCCTGGCCGTCACCAAGGCGGCTCTGGAGCGGGCCCGCCAGGGCGAGGGGCCCACCCTCGTCGAGGCGTTCACCTACCGGATGGGCGCGCACACCACCTCCGACGACCCGACGAAGTACCGGGCCGACGAGGAGCGCGCCTCCTGGGAGGCCAAGGACCCGATCCTGCGCCTGCGCACCTACCTGGAGAACGTGGGCGCCGCCGACGAGGCGTTCTTCACCGCTCTCGACGAGGAGAGCGAGACCCTCGGCAAGCGCGTCCGCGACGCCGTACGGTCCATGCCGCAACCCGACCGGATGGCGATCTTCGAGCACGCCTACGCCGACGGGAGCGCGCTCGTCGACGAGGAGCGCGCCCAGTTCGCCGCCTACCAGGCATCGTTCGCCGAGGAGGGCAAGTAGCCATGGCCATGGAAAAGATGTCCATCGCGAAGGCGCTCAACGAGTCGCTGCGCAAGGCCCTCGACACCGACCCCAAGGTCCTCATCATGGGTGAGGACGTCGGCAAGCTGGGCGGGGTCTTCCGGATCACCGACGGGCTCCAGAAGGACTTCGGCGAGGACCGGGTGATCGACACCCCGCTCGCCGAGTCCGGCATCGTCGGCACGGCGATCGGCCTGGCCCTGCGCGGCTACCGGCCCATCGTGGAGATCCAGTTCGACGGCTTCGTCTTCCCCGCGTACGACCAGATCGTCACGCAGCTCGCGAAGATGCACGCCCGCTCGCTCGGCAAGATCAAGCTGCCGGTCGTCGTGCGGATTCCGTACGGCGGCGGCATCGGCGCCGTGGAGCACCACAGCGAGTCGCCCGAGGCACTGTTCGCGCACGTCGCGGGCCTGAAGGTCGTCTCGCCCTCCAACGCGTCGGACGCGTACTGGATGATGCAGCAGGCCGTCCAGAGCGACGACCCGATCATCTTCTTCGAGCCGAAGCGCCGCTACTGGGACAAGGGCGAGCTCGACACCGAGTCCATCCCGGGCCAGCTGCACCGGGCGTCCGTCGCCCGCACCGGCACGGACCTCACGCTCGTCGCCTACGGCCCGATGGTGAAGGTCTGCCTGGAGGCCGCCGCGGCCGCCGAGGAGGAGGGCAAGTCGATCGAGGTCGTGGACCTGCGCTCGATGTCCCCGATCGACTTCGACGCCATCCAGACCTCGGTCGAGAAGACCCGCAGGCTGGTCGTGGTCCACGAGGCACCGGTGTTCTACGGCTCGGGCGCGGAGATCGCCGCTCGCATCACGGAGCGCTGCTTCTACCACCTGGAGGCACCCGTGCTGAGGGTCGGCGGCTACCACGTCCCGTACCCGCCGGCCCGGCTGGAGGACGAGTACCTCCCGGGTCTCGACCGCGTGCTCGACGCCGTCGACCGCTCGCTGGCGTACTGAGGACGGGGACGTGACAACGATGACCGACACTTCCAACGCTGCTCGCTTCCGCGAGTTCAAGATGCCCGACGTGGGCGAGGGACTGACCGAGGCCGAGATCCTCAAGTGGTTCGTCCAGCCCGGCGACACCGTCACCGACGGCCAGGTCGTCTGCGAGGTCGAGACGGCGAAGGCGGCCGTGGAGCTGCCCATCCCGTTCGACGGCGTGGTGCACGAGCTGCGCTTCCCCGAGGGCACGACCGTCGACGTCGGCCAGGTGATCATCGCGGTGGACGTGGCACCGGGTTCCGGCGACGAGGCCCCCGCTCCCGCCGCCGCGCCCGCCGCAGCCGAGCCCGCGCCCGCCGCGGAGCCGGAGGCCGAGGCGCCCAAGGCCCGCCAGCCCGTCCTGGTGGGTTACGGCGTCGCCGAGTCCTCCACCAAGCGGCGCGCCCGCAAGGGCACGGAGGCGGCCCCCGCGGCCGCGGCCACGGCGATCCAGGGCGAGATGAACGGCCACGGCACCGGCCACACCGCGGTCGCCGAGACCCGCCCGCTCGCCAAGCCGCCGGTCCGCAAGCTGGCCAAGGACCTGGGCATCGACCTGGCGACGGTCACCCCGACCGGCGAGGGCGGCGTCGTCACCCGCGAGGACGTGCACGCGGCGGCGACGCCGACGCCCGCCCCCGCACCGGCGCAGCCCGAGGCCCCGGCCCCGGTCGAGGCTCCGGCCCAGGCGGTGGCGCCCTCCGTGACCGCCCGCGAGACGCGTATCCCCGTCAAGGGCGTACGCAAGGCGATCGCGCAGGCGATGGTCGGCAGCGCGTTCACGGCGCCGCACGTCACGGAGTTCGTGACCATCGACGTGACGCGCACGATGAAGCTCGTGGCGGAGCTCAAGGAGGACAAGGACATGGCGGGGGTGCGGGTCAACCCGCTCCTGATCATCGCCAAGGCCCTCCTGGTCGCGATCAAGCGGAACCCCGAGGTCAACGCCGCCTGGGACGAGGCGAACCAGGAGATCGTGCAGAAGCACTACGTCAACCTGGGCATCGCCGCCGCCACCCCGCGCGGACTCATCGTCCCGAACATCAAGGACGCGCACGACCAGACGCTGCCGCAGCTGGCCGCGTCCCTGGGCGAGCTGGTCTCCACGGCCCGCGAGGGCAAGACGTCCCCCGCCGCGATGGCGGGCGGCACGGTGACCATCACCAACGTCGGCGTCTTCGGCGTCGACACGGGCACGCCGATCCTGAACCCGGGCGAGTCCGCGATCCTCGCGGTCGGCGCGATCAAGCTCCAGCCCTGGGTCCACAAGGGCAAGGTGAAGCCCCGTCAGGTGACCACGCTGGCCCTGTCGTTCGACCACCGCCTGGTCGACGGCGAGCTCGGCTCCAAGGTCCTGGCGGACGTCGCCGCGATCCTGGAGCAGCCGAAGCGGCTGATCACCTGGGGGTAGTCGCCCCGGTGGTACGTGTATGAGGTGGGCCCGCGAGACGTTCGCGCGGGCCCACCGGCATGTCCGGGGACCGGGGGCGAGTTCGGCGAAGGGGGCGGTCTCGTCCAGGGCGCGCGGAAGGATACCGGGCCGCCCCGAACCCCGCTGCCGTAGCGGAGACAATCCACGACCGGTCTCGCCGCCCTACTAGTCTGCGGACTCCGCGCGCTGTCCGGCGCAGCTGACCGAGGAGGAAGCTCTGTCAACGAGTTGCGATCCCCAGCACGCTCCCGCCGGTGATGTGGGCGCGGCGCTCATGATGATCGACTCCCGGCTCAAGAGCGTGTACGACGGCACCACCGAGACCGACGCCGAACAGCGGTTGCTGGTCGAGCAGTTCATCGCTTCACTCGGCCCCGGGGAGGCCGAGGACGTACTGGACGGCACGTGCACGCTCATCTACATGTTCATGGTGTGGCTGCGGAAGGCCCATGAGGCCCACGACAAGGACGTCATCGAGTACGTGGTGCCCACCCTCGTGGCCTCGATGCGCATGATGCCCAAGAGTGTCGGCCCCGAGGTCATCCCCACCATGGCCGGCCTGGTCGTCGCCGCGGGCACCGGCCTCAGCCCCAGCCTGTGGCGCAAGCAGTACGGGGACTGGACCGAGGCGGAGATGACCCCCCTGGAGGCCACCGCCTTCCTGCTCGCGGAGCAGATCAACCGCATCACCGACGACCACGACTTCGCCACCCGCATGATCGCCGAAGCCCTGACCCGCGCGGACGAGGGCTGACGGGTCACGCCTTCGCCTGCTCGTCTGCGGCACGTCGGTCAGAGGCGTGCACCACGGTGATGCTGTGCGTCGGTGCCGAGAACAGCTCGGGCCGCCGACAGCCGCTGCCTGGAGTCGGCTATCCAGTCTCCGCGCATGTCGAGCGGCACCGAGACGACGATCTGGGTGCTGGTTCCGTCGTGGACTTCCACCACGTAGGGGTCGTCAGCTATGAACCGGAGGTATGCGGTACGGCCTTCTCGGGGCCAGTCCGCCGTGAAGGCCTCGTCGAGGCCGATCTCCTGCTCGACCTCCTCGATGGCGTCGAGAAGGTTCCCCCAGTCCGAAAGGTCCTCGGAATCGAACCCGAGGTAGACCGTTCCGTTCACGAAGCCGCTGGTGACGACGGCCTCCGCGTCGTAGCGCTGGACGCCCGCGCTCCGGCCGGTGGGTTGGGTCGACCGAAGCCGGACGATGACGCTCTGAGTGGGGTCGACCAGGCGTATCAGCTCGATCGCGTCGGGCTGGGTGTTCGCTTCCATGGCCGGGAAGCTACGGCAGGCGATCGGGAACGCCCGCGCCGGGTGTGCGTTACGCAGCGGTTCCGTTGGAGGAAGCGACGCTGCCCGGAATTGGGAGAGATATAGGCGCTCGCACATGCGCCTGAGGCCGCCCCTGCGGTATGCGTCGCGCCTACTTCTCTTCCATTTCCTCGGGGACTCCTGCTGGTGTCTCCGTCCGTTTCCTCAGGGTCAGTTCGGCGAAGACGGTCTTGCCGACGGTGCGTGGCTCGATGCCCCAGCGGTCGGCGAGCCGGGTGACGATGAGGAGCCCTCGCCCGTAACAGTCGTCGGCGCCCGCCTCGCGGAGTCCGGGGAGTCGCTCGCCGCGGGGATCGCTGACCTCGATACGGAGGGTGGTGGCGGTGAGGATGAGGTGTACCCGGAAGAGCCGGCCCCGCATGCAGCCGTGGAGTAAGGCGTTGGTGGCCAACTCGCTGACGAGGAGGCCGGCTTCGCCCGCGTGGTGGGGGTGCCCCCACTCGGTGACCAGTCGTGCGGCGCGGCGGCGGCAGAGGGTGACGCTGCGGGCGGTGGGCGTGTAGTCGAGGCGGTCCTCTTGGAGCGGGGGTTCCGGGGTGGGGTCGGGCTCGGGAGCGGGGGCTTGTTGGGTTGCGGTCATGGTCGCGTGCCTCCGTTGTGCGGGCGGTGGCGATGTCGCTCCTGCGCTGGGCAGGGCGGTGCACTTCCGCCGGTCTGCTCCGCTGTGTGAGCGGCGTGATGCCGAACGTAGCGAGCCGTCCCGGGCGAGTGCAAGTGAAACGGGGACACTTGTCCCTAACGAGGGATGGTGGTCGACGACCCGCACTGCGGGAGGTGACACTGGTGCCGTGAATCGAGCGACTCCGCAAGGCAATAGGTCGTCAACTGTTCTGGGACGCAGGCTCGGTAGCGAGCTGTTGCGCCTGCGGGACGCATCAGGGAAGACGCAGCAGCAGGCTGCCCAGGTCATCAGCGCGACCAATTCGAAGATCGTGAAGATGGAGCGCGGATGGGTTCCCATGAGGGACCCGGACGTGCGCGCCCTCTGCGAGTTCTACGGTCTTGAGGATGCGAGGCTCGTCGGCCGTCTGCTGGAGGTGGCCCGGCTGGATCGGGAACGCCGCAAGGCGAAGGGCTGGTGGAACCAGTACCCGGAGCTGCGCTCGCTGGTTGAGTACGTTGCGCTCGAAGACATCGCGACGGCGGTCAGGACCTGGCAAGGGGCTTTCGTGCCGGGACTGCTTCAGACGCCGGACTACGCTCGGGCGCTTGCGGTCGGCAATGCGGACTGGGACGACCCGGACGAGATCGAGCGGTTCGTCGAAGCGAAGATTGCCCGGCAGGCGCGCCTCACGGACGGAAGCCCGCTCATGCTGTGGGCGATCGTCTCCGAAGGCGCCCTGCGGCAGTTGGTCGGTGGGCGCGAGGTGATGCGTACGCAGTTGGCGCGGTTGTCGGAGGTGGCCGCCGAGCCAAATGTCACGGTGCAGGTTGTCCCCTTCCTTGCCGGCTCGCACCCAGGCATGACCAGCGCTTTTAGCGTCGTATCGTTTGGCGAACCAGGTGCGATGGACGTGGTCTACATGGACACCACGTCGTCTACGCTGTGGCTGGAGAGCGAGACGGACGCCGCACGCCACAACGTCACGTTCGGTCGCATCGCCAGAAACGGACTCGCTCCCCGCGATTCCATCGCTCTTATCGGGCGTATTCGCAAGGAGTTGTAGCCGTGCCGCACTTCGAGTTCGTCAAGTCCAGCTACAGCAGTGGTAATGGCGAGTGCGTCGAAGTAGCCCGCAATGTCCCTGTCACCGTCGCCATCCGCGACTCCAAGTTGCCTGGTGGGGGCGTACTGGTGGTCGCCCCTGCTGCGTGGGACGCTTTCCGGAACGGGTTGAGTGAACCTTCCGTGGTGGGGTTCGCGTACTGAGGGGCGAACGAATGGCGGAGCGCCGTTTCACGAAGTCCAGCTACAGCGCGACGTCCAGCGAATGCGTCGAGGTCGCCCGCAACATCCCCGGCACCGTCGCCGTCCGCGACTCCAAACGGGCCGCCGGCCCCGTCCTCCTCCTCGCCCCCGCCGCATGGGACGCCTTCCAGGCGGGCCTGCGACGGGCATAGGCGCCGGCCGGCGGGCCCACAGCACGGGACCACCGACCCCGACCCCGACCCCGGAATTCCCGCGTGGCCCTCAGTAGTCCACGGTCTCGGTCCAAGGCCCCGGCAACGCCGCCCGGATGCCGTCCAACGCCTCCCGCGTCAGCGCGCGGACGTACAGCCACCCCAGCTCCGACTCCTCGTCCGAGCGGTCCTCGTGCACCAGGACATCCGCGCCCGCGTACCAGCGGTGCGTGTTGTCCCGGCCGCCGGGGGAAAGCAGCGGCGGTATGAGGGTGAGCGACTGCTTCAGGCGCGCGGCGTCGGGGGCCAGGCACTCGCGGCGCCACCCGCCCCAGTCGCCGCACAGCGAGTTCTCCGACATTACCGTCTCCACGCACGCCGCGGAGAAGCGGTCGGCGAACGGCTCCCAGTCGTCGTACGCCTGCGAAGTCCCGTCGATCAGCACGGGCGGGTCGGTTTCCGCGATCCGGTCGAGCGGCACGGCGACCTGGTACAGCCAGAACTTCTCCGCCTGCCACATCAGAGCGGCATCGTCCGCCTCCAACTCCTCGGGGGGCAGGAGCAGCCTCGACCCGTACAGCAGGTCGTAACGACGTCCGAACCTGCCGTACAACTCCCGCATCGCTTCCGGCAGTCGCAACCCGAGCCGCAGCTCCGCAGCGGCGAGATCGGCCTCCGGGAAGCCGTCGTCCGGCCCGACCGGTGCGCCGAGACGTGCGGCGAACCGTTCGATGAAACGCCAGGCCGCTGCGGGGCCCGTGAGGGCCGCGGGAAGCTCTACTCGGAGATCGAAGGCCTCAGGCATCCGCACACCCTAGGTGATCCATTCCCGGCGTGAATACCTTTGGCTACGGGGTCAGCACGATCCTGCCGAAGACCTCGCCCGCGTCCATTTTCTGGTGCGCCAGCACCGCTGCGTCCAGTGGCAGCACCTCGTGCACCACTGTTTCGATCTCACCCCGGCCCGCTGCGGCGAACTGCTCGCTCCGCACGGCACGCCGTTCGGCTGCGGTGACGGTGGCTGCGCTGAATGCGGCAAAGGATATCGACTTCTGGAACGCCGCCATGATCTTCGTCCCGAAGTCCACGGGTGGCTGGCCTGCGACAGCGCCCACGGCCACCATGCGGCCGTTCGGGTTGAGCCGGTCGAAGAACGACGGCATGTCCTTGCCGGCCACCACGTCGATGACGACGTCATAGCCTGCGGGAGACGGTTCCCCTCCGTTGCCGGAGCGGTCCAGCACGTGGGTCGCGCCGAGACGTCGCAGCTGCTCGCCGCGCTCGGCCGAGGAGGTGGTGACCGCCACTGCGGCGGCGCCGCCGCGAGCGGCGAGTTGCACCGTCATGATCCCGATGCTGCCGGCCGCACCACGCACCAGGACGGTCTCCCCGGGGGCGAAATGGGCGTGGCGGAGCCCGAAGTGGGCCACCACGCCGGAGCTGCCGAGTGTCACCGCATCGACTGCGGACAGGTTCGCGGGCAGGGGAACGATCTCCTCGACCGGCGCGAGGGCCTGTTCGACGTAGCCTCCGCCGGTGCCGGTGAAGGCCCATACCCGCCTGCCGATCCACGACGCGTCGACGCCGTCGCCGACGGCGGTCACGGTGCCCGCCACCTCGCTGCCCGGGATGTGGCCCTCCTTGAAGCCGTAGGCGGCCAGAGCCCCGCTTCTGATCAGGGTGTCGACACCACCGACGCCCACGGCCTCGGTGGCTATCAGTACCTGCCCGGCAGCAGGTGCGGGTACCGGCAGGTCGACAACAGCCAGGCCGTCAGGACCTCCGAACGTCTGGATCGAGATCGCCTTCAATGTGGTCTCCAGGTTCTCGGACAGCTCAGGCATGAGAGCTTCTACGTCTCGGACGGTAATGGACGCCCCCGTCCGTTTAGGTAAAGTGAGAGTGGTGACCGACCGTTTGCCTCATACGTTGCGTTCCGACGCGCTGGACAACCGCGAACGCATCCTCGACGCGGCCCGAGCACTGTTCTCCACCGATGGCCTGGACGTGCCGATGCGGGAGGTCGCGCGGCGTGCCGGGGTGGGGCCTGCCACCTTGTACCGTCGCTTCCCGACCAAGCAGATGCTGGTCGCCGAGGCCTTCGCGGACCAGCTGAACGCATGTCGCGCCATTGTCGACGAGGGGTGCGCCGATCCTGATCCGTGGCGTGGCCTGTGCCTGGTGATCGAGAGGATCTGTGAGCTGCACGCCCGCGATCGGGGCTTCACCGAAGCCTTCCTGTCGACCTACCCGGAGATGAAGGATGTCGCCGCAGGCCGGGAGTACACGGTGAAGGCAGTCGCCGGACTGGCTCAGCGAGCCAAGGAAGCGGGGCGCCTGCGGTCCGACTTCGTCCTGGACGACCTGATTCTCGTACTCATGGCCAACAAGGGGATCCACGCCGCATCGACCGCCGCCCAGGTCAAGGCGTCCCGGCGCTTCGCGGCGTTGGCGATCCAGGCGTTCGAAGCCTGCCCTCAGCACGCCCCACTGCCACCGGCGGCACGGCTGGGATCCGCAGCACCGGACAGCGCCTGACCGTGGGCGAGCGGTAGTCGATTCGCTGTCTCCACGGGCTCATATGTCCGTGAGGACAGGGCCACTTGGCCGATGCGGACCTGGCCGTCCGGGGGATGTCCCCCTGAAGATCCACCAGCCCGCCGGATGTCGCCCCCGCTCGCGTTCCGCGATCGTCGATCTCCTGACGCAGATCGCGTACAGGGAGAGGAACACCTTGCGACACGGGATTTCCAGGGCGGCAACGGCACTCGTGGCACTGGCCCTTGCCGGCGGGGCGATCGTCCCTGCCGCCGCGACGCCACGGCCCGCCGTCGACGGCGTCTGGCGGGTGAACGGTTACGGCACCGTCCTGTCGATCGCGCACGGGCGGCTGCAGCAGTACCAGACCACCGCGTTGGGCTGCCTCAAGGGCGAACCCGCGCAGCAGACCGCACCGGGTGTGTACAGGTCCGGCGACGGGACGCTCCTCACCGTCCGGGCATCCGGTTCGTTGCGGCTGTCCGGATCGGCCGGGTACCGGGAACTGCGGCGGATCGGGCGTCTCCCGGCCGCGTGCGAGGAGCCCGCATCCGATGATGGCCCGCTGGCGACGTTCGATGTCTTCTGGCAGTCCTTCGAGGAGAACTACCCCTTTTTTGCTGCCAAGGGCATCGACTGGCATGCCGTACGTGACACGTACCGGCCGAAGGTGCACGCCGACACGACCAGGGACGAACTCTTCGCCCTCTTCAGCGAGATGGTGACACCGCTGTACGACGCGCACGTGACCGTCTTCGACGGTGAGCGCCGCTTCTCCCAGGTCCGCCCGGGTACGGCCGTGATCGGTGGGGATCTGGACACCAAGGTCAAGGACTACATCGTCCGGAGCGACCTGGGCGGAGAGCCGCTGCGGGAGTTCGGGAACGGCCGGATCAGCTACGCGGATCTGCCCGGTGGGCAGGGATATCTGCGGCTCTCCGGCTTCGCCGGCTACAGCAGTGAGGAAGGGCATGAGTACGCCGCAGAACTGGCCGAGCTCGACAAGGCACTGGACGCGGTCTTCACCGCCGAGCGCACGGCCTCGCTCACCGGTCTCGTCATCGACCTGCGGATCAACGGCGGCGGCGCGGACGCCCTCGGCCTGCACCTGGCCGAGCGCCTGACCGACTCCTCGTACACCGCCTACCGCAAGCGCACCCAGTACACCCGGCCGCAGCCCGTCCCCGTGAAGCCCGCTCGCGGGGTTCCCCGCTACGGCGGACCGGTCGCCGTGCTGACGGCCGCGACGACGTTCAGCGCGGGTGAGACGTTCACCCAGGCCCTCATCGACCGGCCCGGCAGGACCGTCCGCATCGGGGAGAACACGCAGGGCGTCTTCTCGGACACCCTGGACCGCACGCTGCCCAACGGCATGGCGGTCTGGCTCCCGAACGAGGAGTTCCTCACCCGCCGGGGAGGGACCTTCGACGGCGCGGGCATCCCGCCCCACATCCGTACACCGGTCTTCACCGAGGAGGAGTTCGCGACGGACCACGACTCGGCCTTCGACGCGGCGGTCGCGGTGCTCCGGGAGCAGAAGCCGGCGTGAGAAGCCACGCCCTCATCCGGTGTGTTGGGTCACGGGTCTGTCCCGGCGGACGGCGGCCGCGAACGGGAGCGGAACCGTGGCGGGAAGTGCCCTCCCGGCAGGCCTGGCGGCGGGTTCCGGTTCGGCGCGCCCGGTGCGGAGGGGCGCTTCGGCAGCGGGTGCGTGTAACAGGCATGTCTTAGGCGGTGGTTCGGAGGAACGGTGCGGCGGGCCCGCTGCTCTTGTGGATCAGTAACGCTCGCTCGTACCCGACCCGTACGGAGCGGCCGGTCCCGTTCACCGATGCTGAGGAAGAAATGATGCGCGCTCACAGGATCACCTTCGCCGCCCTGGTCGTTGCCGCCGGTCTCTCGCTCACCGCCTGCCAGAACGGCGACGACGGTGCGGCGGCGAGTGACCCGTCGTCCGCGTCGTCGGCCTCCGCCGCGTCCTCCTCGGGGGGCGGTTCGGGCTCGGGCGGCTCGGATCAGGACAGCGGGAAGGACTCCGCCGGCAGCGGCTCCGACGGCAAGGGCACGGCCGCCCCCGCCGACTCCGGCTCCGGCTCCGGTGACAACGGTGCGACCCCCAAGTGCACCACCGACGGGCTGAAGATCACGGCGCAGGACAGCTTCATCGATGGCGACCCCGATGGCTCCGTCACGGTGGGGCTGACGAACGGCAGCGGCGCCGACTGCGTGATCTCAGGGTTCGCGGGCGTCGACCTGAAGACCAACGCGGGGGACATCTCCGCCACGCGCAAGGGCGAGCCCGGTGACCCGTACATCCTCAAGAACGGCAAGGAAGTCGACTTCTACATCAGCTACCCGCTCAATGAGACGGGCGGCTCCGGCGTCCGTATCACGGGGCTGGTGGTGACCCCGCCGAACGAGACGAAGTCGGTCACCCTCGACTGGCCGGGCAACGCCTCTCTGCCCGCCACGGACGGTTCCGGCTCCCCGGTGCTGGTGGGCCCGATCGGCAGCGCCGGCCAGGGCGGCTGACCCGGGCGGTTCGGGCGCGGTCGGGAGGCAAGCCCCAGGTCGTTCCGCAGGGTTAGCCCCCGGGACCGCCCTGACGACAGCGCCTCCCGGCGACGGGGGCAGGCTGGATGGGCCGGCCCCCTCTTCCCTGGTGGGATGGGCGCCACCCTCGAAACCGGCGGCGAAGGGCCGCGGGCGAGGGCAGAAATGGGGTCCCTCATGCAGGTGTTACGAAGGCGCCGGCGACGGCTGTTCGTCCTGACCGGCCTGGCCACGATTCTCCTCGCCGCATCGGGCGGCCCGACAGTCGCCGCGGACGCGCAGCACACCGATCCGCTCCAGCGGCGGGTGGACGCGATCCATGACACCGGGGTGGTCGGGGTGTCCGCCGAGGTGACGTCACCGGGCACACATACACGGGCCGTCGCACGGGCCGGGGTGGCCGAGAGGGGCACCAGGAGGCCGATGCCTCCGGGCGGCAGGTTCCGGATCGGCAGCGCCACCAAGACGTTCACCGCCACGGTCGTGCTGCAACTCGTCGGCGAGGGACGCATGTCGCTGGAGGACACCGTCGAGCGGTGGCTGCCGGGAGTGGTCGCAGGTGACGGCCTCGACGGCAGTTCCGTCACCGTGCGGCAGCTGTTGCAGCACACCAGCGGGATCCCTGAAGTCCTGCCGGAGATCGCCGCGTTGAACAGCGCCGACGGGTACCGGGCCGAGCGGTTCCGCACGTACACGCCGGAAGAGCTGGCGGGGCTGGCGATGCGGCGCTCGGAGGATGTGTCGACCGAGGCCGCGTGGTCGTACTCCAACACCAACTACATCCTCGCCGCGATGATCATCCGCGAGGTGACCGGCCGGAGTTGGGACCGGGAGGTGGAGGACCGGATCATCCGGCCGCTGGGCCTGAGCGGTACCAGCACGCCCGGCACCTCGCCGCTCATCCCCGGACCCCACGCCCGCGCCTACGCCGCCTTCGGCACAGGCGCCGGTAGCGGTAGCGGTAGCAGTAGCAGTATCGATGTGACGGCGCTCAACACGAGCATGGCCGTCGGATCCGGCGCGGTGATCAGCACCACGCACGATCTGAGCCGGTTCTACACCGCGCTGCTCGGCGGCCGCCTCCTGGAACCGGCGGAGCTGGCCGAGATGACGGCCACCGTGTCCGCACCCGGGATGGGCGTCAGTTACGGACTCGGGCTGGGCGAGATCCCGTTGACCTGCGGCGGCACCTACTACGGGCACCCGGGCGAACTGCTCGGCTACCGCACCTGGGCCGGCATCACCCGGGACGGATCCAGGACGGCCGTGGTGTACGCCACGAGTGACGGCGGCCCGGACACGCAGCAGGCGATGAGGACGCTCGTGGACCAGGAACTGTGCGGGGACGCCGCCCCCGGGAAGTGACCCGCTAGCGCGAGGTGACGTCCCAGGCGGCCTCGATCATCTCGAAGATCTCGTCCACCGCGGCGTCCGGATCGGACGCCGTCCGGGCCAGCGCATGGGCGTCGATCGCGAACCTCGCGATCGTCCGGCAGGCCGTCGTGCTCCGTGACAGGCCGGGATCGGCGGCGATGGCTGTCGCCAGCGCCTCCGCGTGGCGCAGCCTCATCGTCTCCTCGTAGTCCCGCAGGGCGGGTGAGGCATCGATCATGCGCCAGATCGGGGTGCCGCCGTTGGCGGTGCAATGGCGCACCAGGGCGCGGATCTCGTGGCGCAGGGCGGGGATGAGCGGCTCGTCCTGCGCCCGGCCGGTGACCGCGTGTGTGAGGCGGTGCTCGAAGTCCTCGTCCTGCTCGAACACCAGGGCCTCTTTGGAGGCGAAGTGGGCGAAGAGCGTGGTGACGGCCACGTCCGCCTCGGCGGCCACGTCACGGATGCCCACTGCGTCGTACCCGCGTTCCAGGAAGAGCCGCAGGGCGGTGTCGGCGATCTTCTGGCGGGTCGCGGCCTTCTTGCGCTCGCGGCGTCCGGACGGGTCGGTCATGACCTCACGCTATCAGCCACAAAAACGTAACCGTCATGAAAGGCTAACCGTTAGTGTTACGTTCGCCGGCATGAAGAGAGTGAGCTTCGCCGAGTTCGGCGGTCCCGATGTTCTGCAACTCCTCGACGCCGAGGAGCCCCACGCGGGCCCCGGCCGCATACGCATCGCCGTGCGGGCGGCGGGGGTGAACCCCGTCGACTGGAGGGTCCGTGAGGGCCAGGTCCTGGGGGCGCATCCGATCGAGCTGCCCGCAGGGGTCGGGCTGGACGCCGCCGGGGTGGTGGACGAGGTCGGCGAGGGGGTCGAAGGGGTGGAGATCGGTGACGCCGTGTTCGGTGAAGGCTCCTGCACCTACGCCGAGTTCGCCGTGCTGTCGGCGTGGGCGGCCATGCCCGAGGGGCTGACGTTCGAGGAGGCCGCCGGATACCCGTCCGTGGTGGAGACCGCGTTGCGCATCATCCGCGAGGTCGGTGTGGAACCCGGGCAGACGCTCCTGGTCAGCGGTGCGTCCGGAGGAGTCGGATCGGCTGTGGTGCAGATCGCCCGCGACCGCGGCATCACGGTGATCGGTACGGGCGGAGCCGCGAACCAGGACTACCTGCGTGGCCTGGGCGCCCTCGCCACGACGTACGGCGAGGGCTGGGCCGAGCGGGTGCGTCGGCTCGGGCCTGTCCATGCGGCGCTCGATGTGGCCGGCTCGGGCGTGATCCGGGAGCTCGTGGAGCTGACCGGGGACCCGCACAAGGTGGTCTCCATCGCCGATCTCGCCGCACCGGAACTCGGCGTCCGGTTCTCCGGGGTGGCCGGGAGCGTGCCGGACGCGCTCGCGGAAGCCGCCGGCCTCATCGCGCGGGGGAGGCTCCACATCCCGGTCGAGAAGGCGTACCCGCTGGCCGACGCGGCGGCGGCCCACGTGGACAGCCGGGCCGGCCACACCCGCGGGCGCAGGGTCCTGGTCGTCTGAGCCGAGTCCGACACCCGTGCAGTGCGCGGGGATCGGCGGACCGGGGCCCGTCGGCACGGGGCGGCGGCCGGCCCCGGGCCCCGGTGCACGTGGTCATCCGCAGGGGTGAGCCCGTGCGGACGGTGGTCGCCTGGTGGCCTCCGCGGATCGCGCATCAGGCGTTCTGCGGTGACCGTGAGGACCCGTCGGCCGCCGTTTCGCCGACCGCACCCCGGGAACGGTGCGGTCCTCGGCGGTCGCGGCCGGGCCGGCGGAGGCCGATGACGACGCCCGCGGTGACGAGAAGTGCCCCGATGACGTCGGCGGGGCCCGCCGAGCCGAGGCCGAGTGCGACGGTGGTGAGCAGGGCGCCCACGGGTACGAGGCCGGCGAAGAGGCCCGCGCGGTCGGCGCCGAGGCGGCGCAGCGCGTCGTACCAGAGGAAGAACGCGGCGGCGGTGACGATCGCGCCGAGGTAGAGGAAGGCGGCGGCCTCACCGGGCGCGGGCAGCCGCAGGGCGTCCGTACCTTCCAGGGCGAGGCTCGCGGCCAGCAGCAGGGGCACGGACAGGGCGGCGGGGTAGGCGGCGACCCGCAGGGGGCCGATCTTGGGCAGCAGCGGGATGGCGAGCAGGGAGAAGGCCACCTCGCAGACGAGCGCGCCGAGCGACAGCAGGAGGCCCTCCAGGCTGCCCGAGCCGAGTCCGGCGGCGACGGCTGCGCCGAGTGCGACCACGAGCGCGGCGCCGACGGTGTGCGGGGCCGGGCGGCGGCGCTCCATCAACGGCCCGAGGAGGGCGAGGACGAGGGGGACGGCTCCGACCACGGTGCCGATCATCGCGGGTCCGGCGTGCCGGGTGGCCGCGACGAGGAAGAGATTGAAGCCGGCCAGGCCGGTGGCGGACAGTGCCGCCAGGAGTACGAGGTCACGTGCCGTCAGGCTGACGCGGGGCAGGCGCTGGTGGCGTACGACGACGAGCAGGATCGCTGCGGCGAGCGCATAGCGCAGGGCCTGTCCTGCTAAGACCGGATAGTCGGCGATGGTGGCGGACACGGCTGTCGAGGTGCCGACGAGCAGCATGGCCGATGCGGCGCCGATGGAGGCGGACTTCATGCTGCGTGCTCCTGCTGCGTCGAGGCGGCGGCCGACGGGGTGGCCGACGGGGTGGCGGCCAACGAGACGGCGGCCGACGGGGTGGCGGCCGACGGGGCGGTGAGGACCTTGCGGGTGACGCGCTCGGCGATGGCGGCGACCAGGGTGCGGGGGCGGCGGGGTGTCAGGTGGGCGCCGAGGGCGTTGCCGAAGCCGGGGGCGACATAGCCGCGGTCGCGGTCAAGGGCGCGCAGGGCGGCGCGTACGACGGGTTCCGGGGTGGTCATGGAGCCGGTGACGGCCGCCTTGCGGGTGCCGATGGTCTCGAAGAAGGCGGTCTCGACCGGGCCGGGGCACAAGGTGAGCACGCGGATGCCGCGCCGGCGGTACTCCTGACGCAGGGCGAGGCCGAAGTTGAGCACGAAGGCTTTGGACGCGCTGTAGACGGCGAAGTACGGGGACGGCTGGAAGGCGGCGTTGGACGCGACGTTGACGACCGCGCCGCTGCCGCGCTCCAGCATGCCGGGCAGCAGCAGATGGGTGAGGTCGACGAGGGCGACGACGTTGACCATGAGCTGGTCGTGGTCGCGGGCCCAGGAGATTTCCTCGAACCGGCCGCAGGTGCCGAAGCCGGCGTTGTTGACCAGCAGGTCGACGTTCAGGCCGCGTTCTGCCAGCTCGTCGGCGATGCGGCGGGCCGCGTCCGGCTCGGCGAGGTCCTGGACCAGTACATGGGCGCGGACGCCGTGGTGGGCGATCAGTCGCGCGGCGAGCGCGGCGAGCCGGTCGCCGGACCGCGCCACCAGGATCACGTCGTGCCCCTGGGCGGCGAGCTGCTCGGCGAACTCCGCGCCGAGCCCGGACGATGCTCCGGTGACGAGGGCGGTGCTGTGCATGAGTTCCTCCTGCGATCGGTGGCAACTAGGACGTGACAGTACTAGTAACTGGAGAAAATGCAACGGCTCTGATGCAGATATGGCTGGGATCGCATCTTGGTTGTACTGTGTTTCAGGACAAGTGGTCGAGTGGGAGGCGTAATGGGCGAGATGGCGGCACGACCGCTGCGGGCGGACGCGGAGCGCAGCGTGCGCGCGGTCCTGGAGGCGGCCGAGCGGGTGCTCGCCGAGGACCCCGGCGCATCCATGGAGCAGATCGCCGCGGCTGCGGGAGTGGCCCGGACGACGATCCACCGGCGGTTCGCCAATCGGCAGTCGCTGATCGAGGCGCTGGCTTTGTCGGCGGCCCGCCAGCTCGCCCAGGCGGTGGACGACGGCCGGCCGGACACCGCGCCGCCGCTGGTGGCGATGCACCGGATCACGGCCAACGTGCTTCAGGTCAAGGGCGCTTGGGCCTTCGCCCTGGGGCTGCCGGCGGATCCGGACAGCGAGGCAGCCGTCCTCCAGCAGGACATCGACCGCCGCTGCGTCGCCGTGCTGCAGCGGGCCCAGGCGGAAAAGGTCATCGACTCGGCGGCCGATCTGGAGTGGGTGCGCCGGGTCTACTACGCGCTCATCGGGGAGTCCCTGCGCGGCAACGCGGACGGTTCCGACCCGGACGGCGCCGACCCGGACGCGCTCGCCGCCCGCATCATCGACACCCTGCTGCACGGTGCGGGGCCGCGCGCCTGAATCGGGAGCGGCCGGGCGTCCTCACGGGACGGGTCGGCGGTGGGTGAACGCGAAGGTGCCCGGCGCATGCGAGACCGCACGCGCCGGGCACCTTCGTACCGCTGCGGTACTTCCGTGGCGCAGGGCCACTTCCGTACCGCTGGGCTACTTCTTGAAGCCGTAGTCCATGAGCTTCTTCGCGTCCGCCGTGCGGGTCGCCTCCGAGGTGGAGGTCAGGACCGTGCCGATGACGGTCTTCCCGTTGCGGGTCGCCGCGAAGACCAGGCAGTACTTGGCCACCGCGCCGGAGCCCGTCTTCACGCCGATCGCGCCGCTGTAGGTCCCCAGCAGCTTGTTCGTGTTGGTCCACGACATGTAGCGGTAGCCGCCGCTCTTCGTCGTGACCTTCTGCTTCGTCGACTTCGTCTTCACGACCGTGCGGAACGTGGAGTACTTCATCGCGCTGCTTGCGATCTTCGTCAGGTCCTTCGGGGTCGAGTAGTTGGACCCGTTCCCTATGCCGTCGAAGGAGTCGAAGTGCGTGTTCTTCAGGCCGAGGGTCTTGGCCGTGCTGTTCATCTTGCCGATGAACGACTTCACCCGGGCCGCGCGCGTGGTGCCCGAGCCGAACTTGTCGGCCAGGGCGTACGCGGCGTCGCAGCCGGACGGCAGCATCAGGCCGTACAGCAGCTGACGGACCGTGACCTTGTCACCCACGATGAGGCGGGCCGAGGACGCGCCCTTGGAGACGATGTAGTCGCTGTACGCCTTCTGGATCGTGACCTTGGAGTCCAGGTTGAGGCCCTTCGTGGCCAGCACCACCCGGGCGGTCATGATCTTCGTCGTGGAGCCGGTGGAGCGACGGGTGTCCGCGGCCTTGCTGAACAGGGACTTCCCGGTGCCGTTGTTCATCACGTAGCCGCCCTTGGCGACAAGCGTGGGAGTCGGCGGCGTGGCGGCCTGTGCCGTGGAGGCGAACGCGCCGCCCGCGATGACGGCACCTGCGGTGAGGGCCACCGTGGCGGTGGCGGATGCGCGCCTTATGCGCTGAATGCCGAGTTTCAAGTTGAATGCTCCAAATGCCCCTGGAATGCGGCCACATAAGGGTGCCGCGCGCTGATGAGACCTATGGGGCCGATAAATGGTTGTGGCATGTGGGGGGTGATTTCTTACGACATCCGGGGGCTCGGATTCCGGACCGCGCCCAGGGGGAGACAGGTGTCCGTGTCGTCCGCATCGTGGAACGGGTCCCTCGTTGCGTGCATGTTGTATCTATGCTGTGTGCATGCCTGCCCCCGCCTCCTCGCCCGTCCGCCCGCCCGTGAAGCAGCCACCCGCCGCCGAACGCGTCTACACCCACATCAAGGACGCGGTCCTGGACCGCCGCTACGAGGGCGGGACGCTCCTGACCGAGGGGGATCTCGCCGAGGCCGTGGGGGTCTCCCGTACGCCTGTGCGCGAGGCGCTGCTGCGGCTGGAGGTCGAGGGGCTGATCAAGCTCTACCCGAAGAAGGGCGCCCTGGTGCTCGCCGTCTCCGCCCAGGAGATCGCGGACGTCGTGGAGACCCGGCTGCTGGTCGAGGAGTTCGCCGTGCGCCGGGCCGTGCCCGCGTCGGCGAAGCTGATCGCCCGGCTGGAGGAGCTTCTTGAGGAGCAGCGGCAGATGTCCGAGGCCGGCGATCTGGCCGCCGTCTCCGTGAAGGACCGCTGCTTCCACGCCGAGATCGTCCGCCACGCGGGCAACGAGATCCTGTCCCGCCTCTACGACCAGCTGCGCGACCGCCAGCTGCGGATGGGCGTCGCCGTCATGGAGGCCCACCCGGGCAGGATCGCCGCCAACATCGCCGAGCACGGTGAGCTGCTGGAGGCGATCAGGGCCGGTGACGCGGACGGTGCCGCGCAGGTCGTGCGCCGCCATGTCAGCCGGGTCAAGGTGCTGGTCCGGGGTGAGGACCGGTGAGTTCCGCCGCCCCCACCCTGTCCCTGCCCGGTGACCCGCCCGGCGGCCGGCGTGCCGCCCGGGTCTGGGGCATCGGCGTCGCCGTCTACTTCGTCGCCATCATCTTCCGCACCAGCCTGGGTGTCGCCGGACTCGACGCGGCCGACCGCTTCGACGTCAACGCCTCGGCGCTCTCCACCTTCTCCATCCTCCAACTCCTCGTCTACGCGGGCATGCAGATACCCGTCGGCCTGATGGTCGACCGGCTCGGCACCAAGAAGGTCCTGGCCATCGGGGCCGTCCTGTTCACCCTCGGACAGCTCGGCTTCGCGCTCTCCCCCTCGTACGGCACCGCGCTGGCCTCCCGCGCCCTGCTGGGCTGCGGCGACGCGATGACGTTCATCAGCGTGCTGCGGCTGGGGGCCCGCTGGTTCCCGGCCCGCCGCGGCCCGCTGATCGGGCAGGTCGCCGCCCTCTTCGGGATGGCGGGCAACCTCGTCTCGACGCTGGTCATCGCCCGCTCCCTGCACGGCCTCGGCTGGACCACCACCTTCGTCGGCAGTTCGCTGGCCGGGGTCGTGGTGCTGGTGCTGCTCCTGCTCTTCCTGAAGGACCACCCCGAGGGGTTCGAGCCGCCGCCCGCCGAGCACGCCGGAGCGACGTACGTACGCAAGCAGATCGCCGCCGCCTGGCGGGAGCCCGGCACCCGGCTCGGGATGTGGGTGCACTTCACGACGCAGTTCCCGGCCATGGTGTTCCTGCTGCTGTGGGGCATGCCGTTCCTGGTGGAGGACCAGGGGCTGAGCCGGGGGACGGCGGGGGAGCTGCTCACCCTGGTGGTGCTCTCCAACATGGCCGTCGGCCTCGTCTACGGGCAGGTCATCGCCCGCCACCACGCGGCCCGGATCCCGCTCGCGCTGGGGACGGTCGGCATGACGGCCCTGCTGTGGGCGTCGGCCATCCTCCACCCCGGGGACCACGCCCCCATGTGGCTGCTGGTCACCCTGTGCGTGGTACTCGGCGCCTGCGGGCCCGCCTCGATGATCGGCTTCGACTTCGCCCGCCCGGCCAACCCGCCGGAGCGCCAGGGCACCGCGTCGGGCATCGTCAACATGGGCGGCTTCGTCGCCTCCATGACCACGCTGTTCGCCGTCGGTGTGCTGCTGGACGCGACCGGCGACAACTACCGCATCGCGTTCGCCTCGGTCTTCGTCCTGGAGGCGCTCGGCGTCGTGCAGATCCTGCGACTGCGGCTGAAGGCCGCGCACCGGGAGCGGGAGCACCATGTGATCAGCCGCGTGGAGGCCGTGCACGTGCCCGTGTGACCGCCCGACCCCAGTAACGGCGGTGCGCCCGTCCCCCCTGCGGGGCGGGCGCACCGGTTGCCGTGGCTACGGGGTGACGACTACGGGGTGACCGCGAAGTTCTGCAGGATGGCGGCGGCCAGGTCCTGATCGCCCTCGGCCTTGATCCGGTCCGCCACCGCGCTCGCGCGCACCCGGCCGCAGGCGAGGCGTACGTACGTCTCCCAGTCCATCGCCAGCGTCACCGCGGGTCCCAGCGACGGCGCACCGTCCACCGAACCGCGGCCCTCCGCGTCGACCCTGACCGTGCGCAGGAACTCCACCGGACCGTGCACATCCAGCACGACCGCCGAGTTGGGCGGTGCGCCCGCGTCCTTGGCCACGACCTTCGGCAGCGCCAGGAGCAGCGTGTCCCGGACGATCGTGGCGCCGGGGGATTCCAGGTTGCCGGGCTTGCCCAGCGCCGTACGCAGGTCCTGCTCATGCACCCAGACGTCGAAGGCGCGCATCCGCAGCGCCAGTTCGAGGGTCTGCTCGGTGCCGAGCGGCGCCCGCGTCATGGTCTCCGGGTCACGCGTCTCGTTGCGCAGCTGACGGGACCGGCGGATGATCGTGTACTCCAGCTCGGAGGTCATCTCCGGTGCGGTGTGGTGGCGCCGCACGTCGACCTGCATCTCCATGTAGCGGGCGAAGTCGTTCTGCACATGGAAGAGATCGCGCGGAAGTGTGTGGATGGGGCGCGGGTCGCCGAGCTGTTCGCACTCCATGCCGATGATGTGCGAGACGATGTCGCGCACCGACCAGTTGGGGCATGGCGTACGGCCGTTCCACTCCCCCTCGGTGAGCGGGCTCACCAGCTCGGCTATCGACTCGATGGAGTGGGTCCAGGCGTCGGCGTAGGTCTGGAGGCTGGGATGGACGGTCACGGGACCCCTCGTGCGGTTCTGCGGTGCATGGGCTGGAGAACTGGGCTCGGACGGCGGACTGCGGGGGCTGCCGGGCAGTGAGGTTCGGTCGGTCGGTCCAAGCTACGCTGCGAGCAGGCACCCCGGCAGTGCTTTCGTGTGACGATCGTAGGCCCGTGTTGACGGCTCGAATGCCAGGACGGTGGTAGTGTGCGCGCCTCCCTCATCCAGATCGCAGTAGACCCGGACGAATCCGTCAATTCCCGCAGGGGACGCGCGGCTTCGCTCGTCGCGGCCCAGCGGGGCGCGGACCTGGTGGTCCTGCCCGAACTCTGGCCGGTCGGAGCCTTCGCCTACACGGCGTTCGAGGACGAGGCCGAACCGCTGCACGGCCCCACGCACGAGGTGATGGCCAAGGCCGCCGCCGACGCCGGGGTCTGGCTGCACGCGGGCTCCTTCGTCGAACGGGCCGACGACGGCACGCTCTACAACACCACGCTCGTCTTCACGCCCGAGGGCGAGCGGGCCGCCGTCTACCGCAAGATCCACCGCTTCGGCTTCGACAAGGGCGAGGCGGTCATGATGGGCGCCGGCGACGAGCTGGTGACGCTCGCCCTGCCGCAGACCACGCTCGGCCTGGCCACCTGCTACGACCTGCGCTTCCCCGAGATGTTCCGGGGACTGGTCGACGCCGGCGCCGAAACCCTCGTCGTCGCGGCCGGCTGGCCCGAGCGCCGCCGCGCCCACTGGACGCTGCTGGCCCAGGCGCGGGCCGTCGAGAACCAGGCCTACGTCCTGGCCGTCGGCTGTGCCGGCACCCACGCCGGGGTCCCGCAGGCGGGGCACAGCATCGTCGTCGACCCCTGGGGCGAGGTGCTCGCCGAGGCGGGCGCGGGCGAGGAGGTGCTGACCGTGGAGTTCGACCCGGCCGGGGTCGCCACCACCCGGGAGCAGTTCCCCGCGCTCAAGGACCGCCGGCTGGGGCTCGCCGCGCCGACGGGCCTGGTCTGAGGGAGCACGGGCCCGGCCTCGGGGAGAGCGGTGCCTGTTTCACGTGAAACAGGCACCACCCGGGTTCACCCCTCGTGCTCCTTCTCCGCGAGCACGATCACGCACACCGCCACCGCGATCAGCAGTCCCGCGTCGGCGTCCTCGCGCACGACATCGATCCCGTACGTGTCCCGGACGGTCAGCCAGCGGCGTGAGATCTGGGCCAGCAGCTCCCCGTCGTAGTCCACCGCGAACTCACGGTCCAGGATCTTGCCGCTGACATCGAGCTCGGTCCCGTCCACCAGCGTCACCCGGTAGTGGTTGCGCAGCAGCGACAGCCGCTTCCGCTTGACCTTGGCGAGCTGCTCGCCGTCGCGCTCGATGAGCATCGTGTCGCGCAGACTGAGCAGCTTCTGCTTGATCTCGACGACGATCCGGCCCTGTGCGTCCTTCAGCTCGAAGGTGTCGCGCACCCGCATGGCCTTGCCGTCGACGAGGAAGACCTTGCGGCCGTCCGCGTCCTCGATCCAGTAGTCGTCGCCGATGCCGAACAGCCGCTCACGTACGAGAAGTCTCATGGCTCACAGGTTCCCCGAGCCCCCTGCGGAATGCGTGGACGCCACGTTGGGGTTGACTGTTCCTATGGCAACACGTGCGCGCGTCAGAGCCCCCGAACTGATCGGCAAGGGCGGCTGGCTCAATACAGGCGACCGGCAGTACACCCTCGCTGACCTGCGAGGGCGCATTGTGATCTTGGATTTTTGGACGTTCTGCTGTGTGAACTGTCTGCATGTCCTCGATGAGCTGCGCGAGCTGGAGGAGAAGCACCGCGACACCGTGGTGATCATCGGCGTGCACTCGCCGAAGTTCGTCCACGAGGCGGAACACCAGGCCGTCGTCGACGCCGTCGAGCGGTACGAGGTCCACCACCCGGTGCTCGACGACCCCGAGCTCGCCACCTGGAAGCAGTACGCCGTACGCGCCTGGCCGACGCTCGTCGTCGTGGACCCCGAGGGCTATGTCGTCGCCCAGCACGCCGGCGAGGGCCATGCCCACGCCATCGAGAAACTGGTGGAGGAGCTGGAGGCCGAGCACGCGGCGAAGGGCACCCTGCGCCGCGGCGACGGGCCCTATGTGGCGCCCGAGCCGGTGGCCACACATCTGCGGTTCCCCGGCAAGGCCCTGCTGCTCGCCGACGGGGGATTCCTGGTCTCCGACACCACCCGCCACCGGCTGGTCGAGCTGCACGCGGACGCCGAGACCGTCCGCCGCCACTTCGGGACCGGCGAGCGGGGGCTCGTGGACGGCGGCCCCGACGACGTCAGGTTCAGCGAGCCGCAGGGGCTGGCGCTGCTGCCCGACGGGCGGATCGCCGTCGCCGACACGGTCAACCACGCGATCCGCGCGCTCGACCTCACGACCGGCACCACGACCACCCTCGCCGGCACCGGCCGCCAGTGGTGGCAGGGGGCGCCCACCAGTGGCGCGGCACACGAGGTCGACCTCTCCTCGCCGTGGGACGTCGCCTGGTTCGACGGCCGGCTGTGGATCGCCATGGCGGGCGTGCACCAGCTGTGGACGTACGACCCCGAGGGCGGCACCGTACGGGTCGCGGCCGGCACGACGAACGAAGGGCTGGTCGACGGTCCTGGGGCGGAGGCCTGGTTCGCCCAGCCGTCCGGGCTCGCGGCGACCGAGGACCGGCTGTGGGTCGCCGACTCGGAGACGTCCTCGCTGCGCTACGTCGACCGGGAGGGCGCCGTGCACACCGCCGTCGGCACCGGGCTCTTCGACTTCGGCCACCGCGACGGGGCCGCCGCGCAGGCGCTGCTCCAGCACCCGCTGGGCGTCACCGCCCTGCCGGACGGGTCCGTCGCCGTCTGCGACACGTACAACCACGCGCTGCGCCGCTACGACCCGGCGAGCGACGAGGTCACCACGCTGGCCACGGATCTGCGCGAGCCCAGCGACGCCGTGCTGGTCGACGGGGATCTCGTGGTCGTCGAGTCCGCCCGGCACCGGCTGACCCGGCTGCGGCTGCCCGAGGAGGCGGTACGGGTCGCGGACCAGGCGCACCGGACCCAGCGCGCGGCGACCGGGATCGCCCCGGGCACGCTCCGGCTCGACGTCGTCTTCCAGGCGCCGGCCGGTCAGAAGCTGGACACCCGCTACGGGCCGTCGACCCGGCTGCTGGTCTCCTCGACCCCGCCGGAGCTGCTGGCCGGGGGCGAAGGGGCGGGCACCGATCTCTTCCGCGACCTGGTCCTCGCCGACGGCGTCACCGAGGGGGTCCTGCACGTCTCGGCGATGGCCGCGTCCTGCGACGACGACCCGGCGAACGAGTACCCGGCGTGCCATGTGCACCAGCAGGACTGGGGCGTCCCCGTCAGCGTGACCGCCGAGGGGATCTCGCGGCTGCCGCTGGTGCTGGCCGGCATGGACGAGCGGGGCTGAGAAGGAGAAGCCGGGCGGGAAGCGTCACAGCTGTCCGACGCCCGCCCGGCTCACCCCTCGTCGGCGAGCCGCCGGGCCGCTTCCTCGTACCGCCGCACGTACTCCGGTGCCGCGGCCACCCGCAGCAGCGCCTCCAGGGCCCGCACCGCGCCCATGTCGTAGCCGGCCCGTTCGGCCTCCGTGGCCGCCAGGTCCAGCAGCAGGATCCCCTCGTCCTCCGCGCCCAGGGCGAGCTGCGCCTCGCCGCTGACGGTCGTCAGCAGCACCCGGCGGGCCGCCTCCTCGTGCTCGGGGCCCAGCTCGAAGGCGGTGCGGGCGGAGTCCAGGGCGTCCTGCGGGCGTCCCGCGGTCAACTGCATCCGGGCGAGGTGCTGGAGGGCGAGCATCTCGGTGTGCGCGTCGGGTTCCTTCCTGGCCAGCTCCAGCGCCTGGCCGCAGCCCTCCATGGCCATGTCGAGACCGCCCTGTTCGGCCTGGACGATCGCCAGGTTGATCAGTGCCGTCGCCTCGCCGAGCCGGTCCCCGGCCTGCCGGGCCAGTCCCGGCGAAGGCTCCAGCACCGCCACGGCGTCGGCGGTCCTGCCCTCCTCCGACAGCACCCAGCCCAGCAGATTGCGCACCCGGGACTCGGCGTACGGATCACTGCGCGCGACCGCCGCGGCCAGGGCCAGTTCCAGCATCGGGACCCAGCCGTCCCGCGACCGCCACACCACGTGCGGCCACTGGAGCAGGATGATCCGCCAGGCCCGGTCCTCCAGTCCTGCGGAACGGGCGGCGGCAGCGGCCAGGGCGAGGTCCTCGCGCTCGGCCGCGAGCCAGTCCATCGCCGCCGCCCGGTCGGTGAAGTCGCGCACGGCGGCGGGCCGGTGGAAGCCGTCCGGCAGCACGAAGCAGGGCTCACCACCGGGTTCGGCCGTGTCCGCCGCGGCGAGCGCGGTGGCGATGTAGTGGTCGAGCACGCCGGTCAGCGCACCGGCCCCGGCCTCGGGAGCGAGTCCGCGGGCGTAGAGCCGCACCAGGTCGTGCAGTATCCAGCGCCCGGGTCCGGCCTCGGTGACCAGATGGGCGGCGGCGAGCCGCTCCAGCGAGGCCGCGGCGACGACCGGATCGCTGCCGGCGAGGGCGGCGGCCGTGTACGGATCGAAGTGGCTGCCCGGGTGGTGGCCGAGCCGGGTGAAGTGGTGGACGGCGTCCGGCGGCAGCTGCTGCACGGTCAGCCGCAGTGCGGCGGAGACCCCGGTGTCCTCCACGGCCAGATAGGTCAGCCGGCTGCGCTCGTCGGCCAGTTCGTCGGCCATGCCGGCGAGCGTCCACTGCGGGCGGCCCGCCAGCCGGGCCGCGGTGACCCGCAGGGCGAGGGGCAGCCCGCCGCAGAGCTCGGCGAGGCGGCGGGCCGCCATCGGTTCGGCGGCTACCCGCTCCTCGCCCAGCACCCCGGCCAGGAGCGCCGTGCCGTCCGGCGGCTCCAGCACGTCCAGCGGCACCGGGACGGCGGCGTCCGAGGCGATGAGCCCCTCCAGCCGGTGCCTGCTGGTGATCAGCGTGACGCAGTCGGTGCCGCCCGGCAGCAGCTGCCCGACCTGGGCGGAGTCGCGGACGTTGTCGAGGACGACGAGCAGGCTGAGCCGGTCGGTCAGCGAGCGGAACAGTGCCGCGGCGCCGGTGACGGACTCCGGGATCCGGCGGGGTGCGACGCCGAGGGCGAGCAGGAACTCGCGCAGGACTTCGAGGGGTGTCGGCTCACCGGTGTCGCTGAACCCGCGCAGGTCGGCGTAGAGCCGCCCGTCCGGGAAGGCCGCGGGGGACCGGCGCGCCCAGTGCAGTGCGAGCGCGGTCTTGCCCACCCCGGCGGGCCCGGTGACCAGGCAGACGGGCGCCTCGCCCGCCGCGGCCCTGGAGATGGCGGTGAGTTCGGCGCCGCGCCCGTGGAAACCCCGGGGCGCACGGGGCAGCAGATCGATGGGGTGCGGGTGCGGCGGGGTGCCGGGGTGCGGCTGGGCCGGGATGCGCGGGAAACGGGGCGGCGCGGCGGGGGCGGCCACGTCGGCCGGTGCCGGAGCGGTCCGGAAACCGTCGGGCGCCCCGGGATCACGGTGGGCCGCGGGCGCCTGCCCCGGGTCACTCGGGGGACGGTCGCTCGCCGGGGACGGGCCCCCCGGGGAACGGTCGCCCGCCGGGTCCGGGTCGCCGCGCAGGATCTGCGCGTACGCGTCGGCCAGCTCGCGCCCCGGGTCGATGCCCAGCTCGTCGGCGAGCAGCCGTCGGGTGCGGTGGAACCAGTCCAGCGCCTCGGACTGGCGCCCCGACCGGTACAGCGCCGTCATCAGGGCCGCGGCGAGGGTCTCCCGCATCGGATGGGCGACGGCCTCGGCCCGCAGGACCGCCGCCGCCCGGTGGTGCTCCCCCAGCACGGCGTAGGCACGCGCCAGTTGCTCGACCGTCGCCAGCCGGGACTCCTCCAGCGCGTGCGCGGCCGCCTGGAGCGGTGCGCTGGCGTACGTACCGGTGAGTGCGGGCCCCTGCCACAGTGACAGGGCCTCCTTCAGCATGAGCACGGAGTCGGCAGGGCTGCGCTGTTCCCTGGCCAGCATCAGCAGTTCCTCGAACCGCTGGGAGTCCAGCAGGGTCTCCGGCGCCCGCAGCACATACGCGTCCCCGAGCGTGGCCAGCTCGACCCCGTACGCCTGCGCGTCGGCACCCATCAGCAGGGCGCGCAGCCGGGAGACATGGCCCTGGATGACGGTGCGGGCGTGCAGCGGCGGGGCGTCGTCCCACAGGCAGTCCGTCAACCACGCCATCGATACGGGTGTGTTGGCGCGCAACAGCAGCGCGGCGAGCAGGCTGCGGCGCTTGGCGGGGCCGAGTGGCAGCGGCCCGGTCAGCGTGTCGACGCAGACCGTGCCGAGCAGCCGGAACTCCACGAGCGGCTTCCCTTCCGGGGGTGACGCGCCCGGTGCCGGGTCACGGACAAGTGCCCAGAATATCGGGAATGGTGAGGCGCCGGCGAAGGGGTGCGCCCGCTCGGCGGGGCGCACCCTGCCTGGTCACAGGCGGCGTTCGTCCTCGGACATCACAGTGGTGGGCGGCACGACCATGCGGCGCCGGCGCATCACGCTCGCGTAGACGAAGACGCCGATGACGCCGACGACCATCATGATCCAGCCGACCATGTCGACGTTGACGGTGTCGAGTTCCCAGTCGGTCGCGAAGGCGAGTATCGCCCCCGCACCGATGAGGATGATGCATCCTCCGAGTCCCATGAGCTCTGCCTCCTCGACGGCCGGAAGATCCGGGCCGTGTACGCAGCGGGTACCCGGTCCGGTGGCGGCCATGCTCCGGGGCGACAGCTCTCAGCCCAGGAACTCCTGCGTCGGGACGACGACCCCGTACAGGTCGGTGACGGTGGCGAGGGCGCTGAGGTGCACCTGGCGGGCGTCGAGCTCGGTGCCGGCGACCGGCAGGGAGCGGGTGGCGCAGGCGTCGGCCACGACGGTGGGCCGGTTGCCGCGCAGGAAGGCGCCCTGAGCGGTGAACTGGACGCACATGTGGGTCATGAACCCGGCGATGACGAGGTCGGTGCTGCCCGCGGCGTCGACGTGCTCGCCCAGGTCGGTGCCGAAGAAGGAGTCCGGTGCCTGCTTGACGACGACGGTCTCGCCGTCGGCGGGCGCGACGGCCGGGTGGATCCGGCCGATCTCGGCCCGGATGTCGTACGCGGAGCCTTCCCCGCCGTCGTTGATGACGTGGATGACCTTCGTGCCCGCCTCGCGGGCCCGTGCCAGGAGCCGGGCGCCGGCGTCGAGCGCGGCCTGCCAGCCGTCCAGCTCCATCACGCCGGTCGTGTAGGTGTTCTGGTAGTCGATGAGGACCAGGGTCGAGTCGGCCAGCTTCGCGGGGGTGTCGTCGAGGCCGTTGAGTCGGCGCAGTGTCGTTCGGGGCATGGCTGTCGCACCTCGGGTGTCGGGTCGGGGAGGTCGGCGCCCACCGTTCGGTGGGCCGTACCTGCGACGCTACGACCCACCCGCGGTGTCGGCAATGTCGTCTAACATGCAGAAAGCGACATCACGACCGCGTGCAAGGAAAGAGGCCCGGGAGCCTGTGAGTGCGAACACCGTCGACCGACTGGTCGTCATCGTCCTCTTCGACGGCGTCGACCTGCTCGACGTCACCGGACCGCCCGAGGTGTTCTCCCTGGCGCGCCGCGAGACGGACGAAGCGGCGGGTTACGAGGTGGTCCTCGCCGCCGAGACGACGGACCCGGTCACCACCGCCGCCGGGGTCCGGATCCTCCCCGACCGCACCTTCGACGACCTGGCGGCGAGGAGTATCGACACCCTTCTCGTGCCCGGAGCGGTGGAGGTGGAGGGCAGGGGCCGCGTGCACCCGCTCACCGACCCGGCCGTGGTGCGCCGGGTGGCGCAGTTGGCCGGGCGCACGCGCAGGGTCACGTCCGTCTGCGTCGGCGCGCACCTTCTCGCCGCCGCCGGACTCCTGGACGGCAAGCGGGCCACCACGCACTGGTCGACCGCACAGCGCCTCGCCGCCGACCACCCGCTGGTCGAGGTCGACCCCGATCCGATCTTCATCCGCGAGGGGGACGTGTGGACCGGTGCGGGGATCAGCGCCTGCCTCGATCTGTCGCTCGCGCTCATCGCCGACGACCTGGGTGAGGCCGTCGCGCTGCGGGTGGCCAGGCAGCTCGTGATGTACCTGAAGCGGCCGGGCGGGCAGAGCCAGTTCAGCGTGCCGCTGGAACAGGTCTCCACGACCCGGCGCATCGAGGATCTGCGGCACTACGTCATGCGCAACATCGGCGAACCGCTCACCGTCGCGGACCTCGCCGCGTACGGACATATCGGCGACCGGCAGCTCACCCGGATCTTCAAGTCGGAACTCGGCACGACGCCCCACGCCTACATCGAGTCGGTCCGCGTCGAGAGGGCGCGCAACCGGCTCGAAACCACCGACGCCACCCTGGAGCGGATCGCGTCCGCCTGCGGGTTCGGCACCGTCGACACCCTGGTCAGGGCGTTCCGCCGCAGGCTCGACACGACACCGACCGAGTACCGGCGCCGGTTCCGGACCGGCCCGGAATGACAGAGGTTCCCCTGTCCGTCACGCGTCGACAGGGGAACCACCGGGGTGTGTGCCGTCAGCCGGCGAGGAACGACACCAGGGCGTTCGCCAGGTGGTACGGGTCGTCGGCACCGCACAGCTCACGGGCGCTGTGCATGGACAGGATGGCCACGCCGATGTCGACCGTCTGAATGCCGTGCCGGGCGGCGGTGATCGGGCCGATCGTCGTGCCGCACGGCATCGCGTTGTTCGAGACGAACGTCTGCCACGGCACGCCCGCCTTCTCGCACGCCTCGGCGAACACGGCCCGGCCGCTGCCGTCGGTGGCGTAGCGCATGTTGACGTTGACCTTGAGGATCGGTCCGCCGTTGACGACCGGGTGGTGCGTCGGGTCGTGGCGCTCCGCGTAGTTGGGGTGGATCGCGTGGCCGGTGTCCGAGGAGAGGCAGACGGTGCCGGCGAAGGCGCGCGCCCGGTCCTCGTACGTACCGCCGCGGGCGAACACCGAGCGCTCCAGGACCGTGCCGAGCAGCGGTCCGTCCGCGCCGGTGTCGGACTGCGAGCCGTTCTCCTCGTGGTCGAAGGCGGCCAGCACCGGGATGTACGGGATCTCGGAGTCGGGCTGCCCGGCGACGGCGGCGAGCGCCGCGGTCGCCGCGTGCACGGAGAGCAGGTTGTCCATGCGCGGACCGGCCACCAGCTCGCGGTCACGGCCCAGGTAGGACGGTGCCTCGACGGGGTGCGGCATCAGGTCCCAGCCGGTGATGTCCTCGGCGTCGACGCCCGCCTCCTCGGCGACGAAGCGGATGAGGTCGCCCTCCTCGACGTCGCCGAGTCCCCAGATGGGCTGCATGTGCTTCTGGCGGTCGAGCTTGAGTCCGTCGGTGTTGGCCGACCGGTCCAGGTGCACGGCCAGCTGCGGGACGCGCAGCAGCGGCCGGTCGATGTCGACCAGCCGGTGCGTGCCGTCGCGCAGCGAGATCCGCCCGGCGAGACCGAGGTCGCGGTCCAGCCAGGTGTTGAGGAGCGTGCCGCCGTAGATCTCCACGGCGATCTGCCGCCAGCCGTACGCGCCGGTGTCGGGAAGCGGCTTCACCCGCAGGTTCGGCGAGTCGGTGTGCGCGCCCGCGATCCGGAACGGAGTGTGCGCCCCGGCGCCCTCCGGCACGTACCAGGCCACGATCGCGCCGCCGCGCAGGACGTACTTCCCGCCGGTGGTGCCGTCCCAGGCCGCAGTCTCCTCGACCTGCCGGAAACCGGCCTTCTCCAGCCTTGCCGCGGCGCTCGCCACGGCGTGGTACGGGGAGGGGGCGGACATCAGGAAGGCCATCAGATCGTCGGTGTGGCCGCGGTCGAACCGGGGGGAGGAACTCATGTTCTTCACTCTAACCAGACCGGACCGGGAGGATTCACCGTCGCCCCCCGGTGTCCACGCAGCTATTGCCCGGTCAGCGCCGAGGACGGCTTCTCGCCGTCCTGCGCCTGCTGGGCCCGCTCGGCGAACATGGCGGCGAAGTCCTTCACCTCCTGGTCGGAGACCGTCTTCTTGCCCTGGGTGCCGGTGCTGATGCCGAGTACGGTCGTGCCGACCCGGAGCTGGGTGATGGTGGCCGGGCCGCCCATCGTGCCCATCTCGGCGCGGTTGGCCACGTGTTCGCTGCCCGGATCGCCGATGTCGACCGGCACCGCGCCCACGCCGACCCGGTCCCCGCCGTAGTACTCGGCCAGTGCGTCATAGGCGGCGTCGGCGGACTTCTCGTCCTTGTAGGCCAGCGTCCAGAAGTTGAGCGAGGTGCCGTCGGGCTTGTGTGCGTAGGCCGAGGCGCCCCAGTAGGTGATGTGGTCGCAGGCCGTCGCGCGCTTCTTCTTGTTGACCGACAGGCATACCGACGGCGGGAACTCCGGGTTCGGCTCCTGGGCGTCCGGCGTCAACACGCTCCGCCAGCCCGGTACCGCCTTCGCGTCCGGCAGGACCGAGGAGACCTCCGCCTTGCCGAGCGCCTTCGCGGCGTCGTCGTCGCCGCCGCCCCCACTGCCGCAGCCCGCGAGCAGCAGCGCCGCCGCCGCGGCCGCAGCGCCCCGTATGTACCACCGCTTGCCCACACGACTCATGCGCCGGCCTCCCCCTCGGAATCGGGTTCGATCATAGGGAAGGCGCGGGCGGCTCCTGCTAGAGCCTGTCGATCGCCGTCAGATCGATATCGATGTCGTACGGAACGGAGAGCTTGAGCCGGTCGTGGTGAACACCGGTGGAGGTGTAGGTCTTGCACATCGCGTCGTACTCGTACGTCCACACTGCGGGCCGGTCGTGTTCCCCGCTCATCTCGACCCTCCAGAAGTGCGGGATGCCCGCTGCCGCGTACTTGGGCGGTTTGGCATCGCGGTCGCGGTCCTCGGAGTCGGGCGAGACGACTTCGACGGCGAGCAGGACGTCAGCGGCCTGGTAGCGGGTTTGCCGAAGGCCTCGATCGGCGTCCGCCTTCACGACTACGAGATCCGGCTCCGGAACATTCCGCCTGCCCAGCACGACGGCCATTTCCCGGCGCACCCGCAAGGCATCGGGAACGTGCAGGCGCAGCCCCTGCTCCAGCAGGTACATCGCCAGCGTGTGGAAATTCCGCTGCGGACTCACGAATACCAGGCTCCCGTCGATCAGCTCGGTGTGCGGCGGGAGGTCAAGCGTGAAGAATTCGTCCACGGTGTAGCCGTCCGTCGGCGGGACCGGCCACCTGGAGCCGTCCGGCTGGCGGTGCGGCGAGTCGGGCAGTGCCTCGGCAGTCATGGTTCCTCCCATGGACGGGATTCTCGGACCTGCACTCAGCGTACCCAGCCCATACGACAGCACCGCCACCCGAAAGCGTGTCCGGGTGACGGTGCGTGTTGACGATCTTGGCAGCGTAAGAGGCTAGAACGCGGCCTCGTCCAGCTCCATCAGGGAGTTGTCCACGGCCTCGGCCAGCGCGCGCTCGGCGCCGACGCCCGGCAGGATGTTCGCGGCGAAGAACTTCGCGGCGGCGATCTTGCCCTGGTAGAAGGCGACGTCCTTCGGGGAGGCGGTCGGCAGCTTCTCGGCGGCCACGGCCGCGCCCTTGAGCAGCAGGTAGCCGACGACGACATCGCCGGAAGCCAGCAGCAGGCGGGTCGAGTTGAGACCGACCTTGTAGATGTTCTTGACGTCCTCGCCGGTCGCGGTGAGGTCGGTGATCATCGTGCCGACGATCGCCTCCAGGTCCACGGCCGCCTTCGCGAGGTGGTCCAGTGCGCCGGACAGCTCCTCGTTGCCCTGGGCGCCCGCGAGGAACTTCTTGATCTCCTCGGAGAGCGTGTTGAGCGAGGCACCCTGGTCGCGGACGATCTTCCGGAAGAAGAAGTCCTGGCCCTGGATGGCCGTCGTGCCCTCGTACAGCGTGTCGATCTTGGCGTCACGGATGTACTGCTCGATCGGGTACTCCTGGAGGTACCCGGAGCCGCCGAACGTCTGGAGCGACTGCGCCAGCTGCTCGTACGACTTCTCGGAGCCGTAGCCCTTCACGATCGGGAGCAGCAGGTCGTTGAGACCGTGCAGCGCCTTCGCGTCCTCGCCCGCGGCCTCCTTCTCCTGGATCGCGTCCTGGACGGAGGCGGTGTACAGGACGAGGGAGCGCATGCCTTCGGCGTACGCCTTCTGCGTCATGAGCGAGCGGCGCACGTCGGGGTGGTGCGTGATGGTGACCTTGGGGGCCGTCTTGTCCATGAACTGCGACAGGTCGGTGCCCTGGACGCGCTCCTTGGCGTACTCCAGCGCGTTGAGGTAGCCCGTGGAGAGCGTCGCGATGGCCTTCGTGCCGACCATCATGCGGGCGAACTCGATGATGCGGAACATCTGGCGGATGCCGTCGTGCTTGTCACCGATCAGCCAGCCCTTGGCGGGGTGCTGGTCGCCGAACGTCATCTCGCAGGTGTTGGACGCCTTGAGGCCCATCTTGTGCTCGACGTTCGTCGCGTACACGCCGTTGCGCTCGGCCAGTTCGCCGGTGGTCCAGTCGAAGTGGAACTTCGGGACCATGAAGAGCGAAAGGCCCTTGGTGCCGGGTCCCGCACCCTCGGGGCGGGCCAGCACGTAGTGAATGATGTTCTCGGACATGTCGTGCTCGCCCGAGGTGATGAAGCGCTTCACGCCCTCGATGTGCCAGGAGCCGTCCTCCTGCTCGACGGCCTTCGTCCGGCCCGCGCCGACGTCGGAGCCGGCGTCCGGCTCGGTCAGCACCATCGTCGAGCCCCACTGCTTCTCGACGGCGATCTCGGCGATCTTCTTCTGCGCCTCGTTGCCCTCGTCGAAGAGGATGCCGGCGAACGCCGGGCCGGAGGAGTACATCCACACGGCCGGGTTGGCGCCCAGCAGCAGCTCCGCGTAACCCCAGATCAGGGAGCGCGGCGAGGTGGTGCCGCCGATCTCCTCGGGGAGGCCCAGGCGCCAGTACTCGGAGTCCATGAAGGCCTGGTACGACTTCTTGAAGGAGTCCGGGACCGGTGCGGTGTTGGTCTCCGGGTCGAAGACCGGCGGGTTGCGGTCGGCGTCGGCGTAGGAGTCGGCGAGCTCGTTCTCCGCGAGGCGGGCGACCTCGTCGAGGATGCTCTTCGCGGTCTCGACGTCCATCTCCGCGAACGGTCCGGTGCCGTACAGCTTGTCGCGCCCGAGGACCTCGAAGAGGTTGAACTCGATGTCGCGGAGATTCGACTTGTAGTGCCCCATGGGAAGGCTCCGTAATCAATAGCAGTGGCGCGCAGCGCCCCGTGGAGGGGTGGCCCGGACGTATCACCTGACCCCTACGATGATGCTACCCGTCGGTAATAAGACGCAACCCCTCAAGGGCCGGATGTGTCCGATTACTCTTTGCTCCATGTACGGCTACGACCAGAACCAGGGCGCACAGCAGCCGATGGGTGGCGGCTACGGCGAGCAGCCGCTGTATCCCGAACCCTCGCCGCCCTCGCTGGGCGACGCGGTACGGGCCTTCACGACCGGCTCGCTGTCCGCCGAGGACTTCCAGCAGATCTTCGCGACGTCGAAGGTCTACTGCCCGCGCGGCGACAATCCGGGCTTTCTCGCGCTGCACAACACCCAGCAGCCCGTGATCCCGATGTTCACCACGCTCAAGGAGCTGAGGCTGTACGCGGGCAAGGAGTCCAAGTACTTCGTGATCACCGGCGCCGAGGTGATCGACCTGCTGCCCACCGGCTACGGCTTCGTCCTGGACATGGAGGGCGAGCACCGCATGGTCTTCGACGCCAAGGCCGTGGAGCAGATGGTCGACTTCGCGATGCGCCGCATGTACGGCTGAGCGCTCGGGCTCACCGTTCCCGTGCGGCGGGCAGCCCGCGGGCGCGCAGTACCCGGCGCTGCACCGGTTCGAAGACGCCGGCCTCGACCACCACACCGACGGCCAGGATCACCACGGCGGCGGCCAGCACCGGGCTGAGGCGGCCGCTGCGCCGGCCGGCGTCGAGCAGCTGACCGAGGCCGGGCAGGGGGGTGGACGCCATCAGTTCCGCCGTCATCAGGGCCCGCCAGCCGAACGCCCAGCCCTGCCGGAGTGCGGCCACCACACCGGGGAGGGCGGCCGGAAGCAGGACGTGGCGTACCCCGGCGGCCCCCGTCGCCCCCATCGTGCGGCCCGCCCGCACCAGGAGCGGTGGCACCTGGTCCAGCGCGGTGAGGACCCCGGTCGCCACGGAGGGCACGGCACCGAGCAGCACCACCAGGTACACCGCACCGGACGAGGTGCCGAGGCAGATCACGGCGATCGGCACCAGGACCGCCGCGGGCAGTGACTGGAAGGCACTCAGCAAAGGGGCGAGGGGCGCCCGCACCAGCCCGGACCGGTGCAGCAGCAGACCCAGCGGAACCCCCACCGCCGCGGACGCCGCGAACCCCGCGAGGCAGCGGCCCAGGCTGTGCAGCAGTCCGGAGCCGAGCGTCCCCGCGGACCAGGCGTCGGACAGATCGCGCAGGACCGTCACCGGGGCGGGCAGCACCGGTGACAGGCCGAGCAGATGAACCAGCTGCCAGAGACCCACCACCAGCAGGACCGCCGAGCAGCCCGGCCCGACGCGCTCGGCGACGCGCATCGCCGCCGCCCGGGCGCGGCCCCGGCGCACGGCCCCGTCGGGCGGCTCGCCCGGACGGCCCCCGCCGGACCGTCCGGCTCCGGCGGGCAGCGCGTCCGCCGGAGGGGCGGCGCTGTCAACAGCGGGCACAGCGGTCGGCCTCCTCGCCGAGTCGGGCCGTGATCTCGTCGACGAGACGGGCCGCGTCCGGGGCGTCGGTGCCGCACGCCGACCGGTGCCCGACGGACCACTCGGCCACCACACGGCCCGGCCCCGACGACATCAGCACCACCCGGTTCCCCAGCGCCACGGCCTCCCTGACGTCATGGGTCACGAAGAGCACCGCCGTCCCCCGTTCCGCGCAGACCCGGACGAGCTCGCGGTGCAGTGTCGCCCGGGTCACCGCGTCGAGCGCCGCGAACGGCTCGTCCATCAGCAGCACGTCCGCGCCCTGCGCCAGGGCGCGGGCCAGGGCGACCCGCTGGCGCATGCCGCCGGACAGCTCGTGCACCCGCTGCCCGTAGGCCTCGGGGAGCCCCGCCAGGGAGAGGAGGCTCCTGGCCCGTTCGCGCCGGGGGCCCGCGGAGACGCCCGCGAGGCGGAGCGCCAGTTCGACGTTCCGGCCCGCCGTGAGCCACGGGAACAGGGCGTGGTCCTGGAACATCACGGCCGGACGTCTGCCCGTGACGGCGATGCTCCCCGCGCACGCCGTGTCCAGCCCGGCGACCAGATGGAGCAGGGTCGACTTGCCCGAACCGGACGCGCCGACGACGCACACGAACTCGCCCCTGGTGAGCCGCAGCCGGACGTCGTCCAGCACGACACGACGGTCCGCGCCCGTGCCGTACCCCTTCGTGACGCCGCGGACCTCGACGACCGTGGTGTCTCCCGTCATCTCAGAAGTCCCAGCCCTCGTCGCCGGGTCCGGGGACGCCGGTGGCGCCTTCGGTGAAGGCGTCGCCCGCCATGCCGGCGGCGAGCGTGGTCCCGTCGGCGGGGTCGATCAGCAGGAACGAGCCGGTCGGCCGGGAGCGGGCATAGGGGTCGAGCGCGAGCGGTTCGGCGGTGCGCACCACGACCCGGCCGATGTCGTTGGCGACCAGCTGCCCCGGGGCGGGGTGCTGGGAGAGGCCGTCGAGGGTGAGCCGCGAGGGGATGTCCTTGACGATCGCCTTGACGGTCCGGGTGGTGTGCTTGAGGAGCACCCGCAGGCCGACGGTGAGGGGAATGTCGGCGAGGTGACAGACGGTGGCCTCGACGTCCTGCGTGGTGGCGGGCGCGTCGTCGCTCGGCACGATGAGGTCGCCGCGCGAGACGTCGATGTCGTCCGCCAGCAGAAGGGTGACCGACTGCGGGGCCCGGGCCGTGTCCACGGTCCGGCCGAGCAGGTCGATCCCGGAGATCCGCGAGGTGCGGCCGGAGGGAAGCACGGTGACGGCGTCGCCCACCCGGAAGGCCCCGGTCTCGATCCGGCCGGCATAGCCCCGGTAGTCGGGGTGCTCGGCCGTCTGCGGCCGGATCACGCACTGCACCGGGAAGCGGGCGGGCTCCGCACGGCCCGCGACCGCACCCGGGCCGTCCCCGGGCAGCGGGGACACGGGCACGGTCTCCAGGTGTTCCAGGACGCTCGGTCCGTCGTACCAGGGGGTGCGCGCGGAGCGTTCCACCACGTTGTCACCGGTGAGCGCGGAGATCGGGATCGCGGTGACCTCGGGGATGCCGAGCCCGGTCGCGTACTGCGAGAACTCCTCGGCGATCGCCCCGAACACCGGCTGCGCGAAGCCGACCAGGTCCATCTTGTTGACCGCGAGGACCACGTGCGGGACCCGCAGCAGCGCGGTCAGCGCCGCGTGCCGGCGGGTCTGCTCGACCACGCCGTGGCGGGCGTCGACCAGGATCACGGTCAGTTCGGCCGTCGACGCGCCCGTCACCATGTTGCGGGTGTACTGCACATGCCCCGGGGTGTCGGCGAGGATGAACCGGCGCCGCGCCGTGGCGAAGTACCGGTAGGCCACGTCGATGGTGATGCCCTGTTCCCGCTCGGCCCGCAGCCCGTCGGTCAGCAGCGCCAGGTCCGGCACCTCCTGGCCCCGGCCCCGGGAGACCGCCGCCACGGCCTCCAGCTGGTCGGTGAGGACCGACTTGGAGTCGTGCAGCAGCCGGCCGACCAGCGTCGACTTGCCGTCGTCCACGGAGCCCGCGGTGGCGAAACGCAACAGGGTCACCGCCGCCGGCGGCCGGACGCCCGTCCGCTGAATCGTGTCGGTCATCTCTAGAAGTACCCTTCGCGCTTGCGGTCTTCCATCGCGGCCTCGGACAGCCGGTCGTCGGCCCGGGTGGCGCCCCGTTCGGTGAGCCGGGACGCGGCGATCTCCGTGATCACCGCGTCCAGCGTGGCCGCGGCCGAGTCCACCGCACCGGTACAGGACATGTCGCCGACCGTGCGGTAGCGGATCAGCCGCCGCTCCACCGGCTCCGCGCGCTTCGGACCGCCCCAGCCGCCCGCGGTCAGCCACATCCCCGACCGCCGGAACACCTCCCGCTCGTGCGCGAAGTAGATCCCGGGCAGCTCGATGCCCTCACGCCGGATGTACTGCCAGACGTCGAGCTCGGTCCAGTTCGACAGCGGGAAGACCCGCACATGCTCGCCGGGCGCGTGACGGCCGTTGTACAGCTGCCACAGCTCGGGACGCTGACGGCGCGGATCCCACTGCGAGAACGCGTCGCGCAGCGAGAACACGCGTTCCTTCGCCCGCGCCTTCTCCTCGTCCCGCCGCCCGCCGCCGAACACCGCGTCGAACCGGTGCTCCTGGATCGCCTCCGTCAGCGGCACCGTCTGCAGCGGATTGCGCGTGCCGTCCGGGCGCTCCCGCAGCACACCCCGGTCGATGTAGTCCTGCACCGAGGCGACCCGCAGCCGCAGTCCGTGCCGGGACACCACCCGGTCGCGGAAGTCGAGCACCTCGGGGAAGTTGTGCCCGGTGTCCACATGGAGCAGCGTGAACGGCACCGCGGCCGGTGCGAACGCCTTCAGTGCCAGATGCAGCATGACGATCGAGTCCTTGCCGCCGGAGAAGAGGATCACCGCCCGCTCGAACTCCCCGGCCACCTCCCGGAATATGTGCACCGCCTCGGACTCCAGCACGTCCAGATGGGAGAGCGCGCGGGGGCCGCCCGCGGTGTCGCGGGGCGGCCCGGCGGTCGTGGTCACAGCAGACCCCTCTCGGTGAGCAGCGCGTGTACGGCCGCGACGCACTCGGGCACCGTCCGGTCCTGCGTCCCGATCCGCAGATCCGGCGCCACCGGCGCCTCGTAGGGGTCGTCGACCCCGGTCAGCCCGCTGATGGCGCCCGCCGCCTGCCGTGCGTACAGGCCCTTCACATCACGCGCCGAGCACACCTCCACGGGCGTGGCGACATGCACCTCGACATACGCGGTGCCCTCCAGCCGGTGCCGTGCGCGTACGGCCTCGCGGCTGTCCGCGTACGGCGCGATCACCGGCACCAGCGTCAGTACGCCGTGGGACGCCAGCAACTGTGCGACGAAGCCGATGCGTTGCACGTTGATGTCCCGGTCCTTCCGGCTGAATCCCAGACCCGCCGAGAGGAACGTGCGGATCTCGTCGCCGTCCAGGAGTTCGGCCCGCCGGCCCTCCGCGCGCAGACGTCCGGCCAGCGCGCGGGCGATCGTGGTCTTGCCGGCGCTCGGCAGCCCGGTGAGCCAGACCGTGGCTCCCGGGTCCGCGCGGCGCACCGCCCCCGTACCCGCCATCGCTCAGGCCGCCGGAAGGGCGGTGGCCAGCGAATTCGCCGCCTGGAGCCCCAGGTTGAGGCCGGCGGCGGCCGGGTCGTCCGACCAGGGCTGGGACCTGGCGCTGGCA
Source organism: Streptomyces sp. NBC_00464 (assembly GCF_036013915.1). Taxonomy (NCBI): domain Bacteria; kingdom Bacillati; phylum Actinomycetota; class Actinomycetes; order Kitasatosporales; family Streptomycetaceae; genus Streptomyces; species Streptomyces sp. NBC_00464. The sequence continues at coordinate 3,903,457 of NZ_CP107899.1, forward strand.
GCGATCCGGCGCAGCGCGGCCGCCGGTGCGCTGCGCGGGGCCAGCCGGCCCGCGCGCCAGGCCTCGCGCAGGGCGATGCCCGCACCCTTGCTGTTGCGGTGGGCTATGCGGAGCCCGGGGACGAAGTACACCCGGCCACCCGAGTCGGCGAGCCGCTCGACGAGGCCGTTGTCGCTCGCGGTGACCACGTCGGGGAACCCCTCGGCGTCCCGGAACGCGTCCGTCCACACCGCCGAGTTGCCGCCCGCGAAGAACGTGACCTCGCTGCCGGGGACGTGCTGGGCGTAGCGGACCTCGTAGCGGTATTGGCGGGCGCGCGCCACCACGCTGCTGTCGAACGGCAGCACCCTGCCGGTGATCGCCGCGCGCTCGGGGGTCAGGGCCTCGTCGAGGACGTCGAACCAGTCGGGCAGTGGCCGGGCGTCGTCGTCGAGGAACGCCAGGACGTCACCGGTCGCCTCCTGGCCGGCGAGATTACGGCCGGCCGCGGCGCCGCGGCGCCGTTCGTGGCGCAGCAGGCGTACGGGGAAGGGATGGGCCGATTCGTCGACGCGCAGCGGGGTGTCCGAGGCGTCGTCGACGAGGATCACCTCGTGGACGACGTCCGTGGCGCACGCCGCGATCGAGGCCAGCAGCAGGTCGATGTCGGTGGGACGGTTCCGGGTGGCGACCACCACGGAGACCCGCTTGCCGCCTTCTGGGGGTGTCGTGCTCATCGCAGTACTACTCCTTGCGGACGTTCGTCGGCGCCCGCGTACAGGGGGCCGGCCGGGTATCTGAGGGGGTGCGGCAGGACGCGGCCGGTCATCGGGACGGGGCGGCGAACGGGTCGAGGACCTCGTCCACCTCGTCGAGGAGCGTGCCGAGCGTGGCGGCCGGAGCGTCGGCGGCGGCCGGCTCGGTGGTGATCACGATCCGGGCCGCGGCCTCGGCGGCGAGCCGCACGGCCGCCTCCCGGTCGGCCGCGCGGACCACGACATAGCCGCAGCGGTCCTCCGACCAGCGCAGTTCGTGCACCGTGTCCCCGGGCTCCACCTGGACGTCGACCTGGACCACGCCGTCCATGGCCTCGGCCCGTTCCGCGCCCGTCACCGAGGTGACGGTCCCCGGGGCGGCGACGAGGAAGCGGATGGCGGCCGCGCCCGCCGGCTCCCCCTGCTGCCGCAGCGGGTCGCCGTCCAGGGCGAGCCGGTAGGCGGCCTCCTCCAGGTCGATGCCGTGGACCAGGCGCACCAGGTCGTTGATGCGGTCCCCGCCGCGACGGCTGTGCGACTCGATGACGCGGGGACCGGCGGCGGTGAGGATCAGTTCGGTGTGCGCGGGACCGTCGACGAGGCCCACGGCGTCCAGCAGGGCCTCGACCGTCGACGTGACGGCCGACCCTTCGCTCTCGTCCAGCTGCGCGGGCACCACATGACCGAGTTCGACCACACCCTGTCCGGTCTCCTTGCCGGTGACGGCGACGACGGTGTGCGCGCCGTCCCGGGAGAAGGTCTCGACACTGAGTTCCTCGCCGACCAGCCACTCCTCGGCCATGAAGTCGTCGAGGCCGAAGGCCTCGCGCCACGCCCACGCCTCGTCGACCTCGTCGACGGACGCGATCCGGCGGACCCCCAGGCTGCCGGAGCCCATGGTCGGCTTGAGCACGGCCGACCCGGTGGCCTTCACGAAGTCGCGCAGCTCGTCGGCGGTCGGCCGGGTCAGTGTCCGCACCGGTCCGATGCCCCGCTCGTTCAGCAGGGCGCGCAGGGCCGGCTTGTCGTGCAGCAGCCGGGTGGTCCGCTCGGAGTTGCCGGGCAGCCCGAGCACGTCGGTGAGATGGCCCGCCACCACCTGGGCCGCCTCGGTCTGGGTGAAGACCCGGGCGAACGGGCGCTGTCGGTGCAGGACCTGCACCAGGGCGGTGACGGTGGGAACGTCCTGGTAGTCGACGAGCAGCAGCTGGGAGCAGTGCTCCACCACGTCCGGATCGAACGCGGAGGGCTTCTGGATGTGCACCACGTCGAGGCCGAGCGCTGCGGCCTTGCGGACGATGCCGGCCTTTCCGCCGACGACGAGAACGCGGGTTGCGGCCAAGGGAATCACCTTCGTTGGGAGTGCGGCGGATCAGATCGGGGCGGGTGCGGGAAGCGCGGACAGGCGCAGCGCCTCCCACACCGAGGCGGTGTCCGCCGGCAGAGCGGACGTGTCCGCGGCCGGGGACCGGGGCTTCAGCCCGGAGAGGTACGGCGCGAGGTCGAGTCCGGTGAACCGTGACAGGCGCTCGGTCTCCTCGCCCCGGCACAGTGCGTGGTACTCGACGACCAGGGCGTTCCCGTCCGGCACCGAGGGTGCGAAGTCGAGCCAGTGCCCGTTCCAGGCCGTCCACTTGGCGAGGGCCGCCTCCTCGGTGAGCGGCACATAGGGCCGGTCGCCCTTCCAGCGCAGCATCGAGCGGGCCGCCTCCACCGGGTGGCGCACCAGCATCACGTAACGGGCGTCCGGCAGCACCTCGCCGAACCACGGCAGATGCAGCAGGTACTCGTTGTACTTGTCCCCGCAGTAAGGCAGTTCGCCCTGGGTGTCGGCCAGGATCCGCCGGGCCAGTTCCACCGGATCGTCTCCGCAGGAGCCCTCGGCGACGTCCCTGGCGGCGGCCCGCAGGCTCTGTTCCACCCGGGCGCGCCAGCGCTCGACGCCCGAGCCGTCCGGCGGCCGGCGGTCCAGGGCGTACAGGATCTCGTCCGTGCGCAGGTGGCGGTCCGTCAGGTCCTGCCGGTTCAGCCAGCGGTGCAGCAGATAGGGGAGCTTGCCGTTGACGGTGAAGTGGCCGCCAGCGTCGTGGAAGGCCAGGTTCATCGCGTAGGCGAGGGCGGTGGTGCCGCAGCGCTGGCCCCCGAGCAGGATCACCGGTGAGCCGCTCATGCGCCGGCCTCCACCGTGTGCGTGTCCGGGGCGGCGGGGACGGCGTCCTCGCCCTGGGTCCGCGCCATCTCGCGGAGCAGCCGCATACAGGTGCTGCTGGCCTCGAAGCCGCCGGAGGTGAACTCCTCTCCCCATGGCTCGTCCCGCTGGGCCTGGGTCAGTTCCCGGCCGACGCGCCAGTGCGTCTCCAGCGAGATCCAGTCCCGGTACCCGTCCTCGGCCAGCCGGGCGAGGATCGCGGGCCAGGGCAGGTCCCCGTCACCGAGGCGGACGTAGGCCCGCTGCCCGTCCGGATCCTTCACATGGACGTGCCGGATGCGCTCGCGGCCGAGCGCGTAGTCCTGCGGGAACGGGGCCGGGTCCCAGCCGCTGAAGACGCTGTTGCCCGGATCCCACAGGATGCCGAGCCGGTCGTCGCCCAGCGCGTCCAGGAACTCCAGCGTGTGCCGCATGGTCGGGCTGTTGGTCCGCATGCCCGTCTCGACGAGAAGGGGGACGCGTCCGAAGGGGACGCCGTCCAGGACCTCGCGGGCCGCGGCGGCGGCCCTGCGCGGGTCGGGGTCGCCCTGCCGGTAGAAGGTGAAGATGCGGACGAACGGTGCTCCGAGCAGCTCGGCCCGGCGCACGGAGTCCGTGACCAGGTCGCGGACGGAGTCCGCCTCCGCCGCCGTGCGGGGCAGTTCGCACTTCAGCGCCGGCGGGTCGAAGCCGGCCACCCGCAGTCCGTGCCGGGCCACGGTCTCCCGTATCCCGGCAAGGGCGGCGTCGTCCATGCGATGCGGCGCCACACCACCGCTGGAGCGGATCTCCAGTCCGTCGAAGCCGAGACGGGACGTGGTGGCCGCCGCCTGCTCGATGTCCTGGGACAGTTCGTCGTTGATGACGGCGAATCTCACGAAGGGGTCTCCTCGCTGAGTGCCTGGGAAGGGGACGGGTCCGGTGGGTACCACTCGAGCAGCAGGGCGATGTCCTCGGCGAGGGACGGTGCCTTCGACTCGACGGTGACCGCCCGCAGTTCACCGGCCGCGTCGAGGACCTTCCGGGTCAGCTCGGGCCGCGCGGAGGCCAGCGGACGGTGCCGCGAGGTGCCGGGCTGTTCCCAGTCGAAACCCTTGACCTGGGCGTACGGGATCCAGGAGGCGAGCCGGGCCGCCGCCGCGACGGGGTCGCCGTCGATTCGGGCGAGGCCCATGGTGTCGAGCAGGACCGAGGTGCCCGCGCGGTGGCACAGCTCCTCCAGCTCGGGGACGTCGGCGTATCCGTGGTGGGTCTCCACCAGCACCAGCGAGCTGTCACCGACCCTGGCGGCCAGCGCCCCGACCTGCGCGAGCGTCAGAGCGAGGCGGTCGGGGGCGGTGCAGCCGGCGGCCGCGAAGACCTTCACCGGCAGGCCCCGCTCGGGCATGCGAAGGGCGTCGATCGAGCCGGGCGGGTGCTCGGGAGCGCCCAGCACGGTGGAGACGCCCACGAAGCACACCTCGGCCCCGGCGGCGCGCAGGGCGTCGAGCCCTCCGGCCTCCCAGGCGTGGCCCTTGCCCTCCCGGACGTCGACGGCCGTGCCGCCGGACGAGAGGACGAGGCCGGCCAGGGCCGCGGCGTCGAGGGCCGGCGCCGAGCCGGAGGAGACGCCGATCAGCGGCCTCACGCGGCCACCGCCTCGGCGGCGGTGGCGACCGACGAGAGGATCTCGGTCACCGCACGGGCACCGTCGAGATGGCAGCGGGCCGGGGGACGGCCCGTCGCCACGGCCTCGGCCATCTCGCGGTAGACCTCGGTCCGCAGTTCCGAGGTCGGCACCGTGGGCCAGGTCTGCTCGGTGCCGCCGATCTGGGTCATCACGGTGCCGTCGGTGATGTTGAACCCTCCGTCGGGCCCCAGGACCTGGAGCCGTTCGGTACGGACCATCGACTCGGCGGTCACGGTGAACGCGAGGGTGGCCCCGGACCGGAAGGTGACCATGCCCGTGACACGGGTGTCGATGCCGGCGGCGACCTCCCTGGTCGGCGTCAGGCGCACCGACTCCGGCCGCCCGAGCAGCTGACAGGCCAGGTCGAGGTAGTGGACTCCCAGATGGGCGGAGATCCCGCCCAGGGCCGCGGCGGGATCGCTGCGCCACCCGGCACGCCGGTAGTGGGCCGGCGGCCGGAACCGCGACACCTCCAGGACCGCGGTGACGGAGGGCGCCGACCAGGCGGCGTCGAGCGCCGCCGCGGGCAGCCGCATCCGGTGCTGGAGCATGACACCGACCGGCAGTCCGGTCCGCCGGGCGGCGGCCGCCACGCTGTCGATCTCGTCCACGGACACGGCGGGCGGCTTCTCCAGCAGGACGGCCTTGCCCGCCTCCAGCGCCTCGACCGCCAGCCGTGCCCGCCCGCCGGGCGGGACGCACAGGGCCACCAGGTTCACATCGGGGTCGTCGAGGAGCTCGCCCCAGGAACCGGCCCGGCGGTGATCGCCGGTGTCGACCGTGGGGTCCCGCTCCAGGACGGAGACGATCCCCGCGTCCGGCAGCCGCTCCAGAGCGGCGGCGTGCTGCTGGGCGGCGATGCCGAATCCGACGACGCCCACACCGAGTCGTGTGTTCATGCTGCACCTCCTGTCGTGGCCGGGGCGGCCTGCGGAGCGGCCCAGCCGAGCTGTTCGACGACCGACGCCGGTACGGGAACGCCGTGTTCGGCTGCTGCGGCCTCGGCCAGCCGCTCCTGCTGCTCCGGCAGATGGATCTCCGGGGGCCCCTGGGGGTAGCCGGCGGCCACCGCGCCCGACAGGACGTCGAGCAGCTTCTCCACCGGCGGGTTGCCGAACGCGTCCGGAGACAGGGCGAGAAACAGCTGGGAGCAGTCCATCGCCCGCTCGGGCTCGGCGCGCTGCTTGTGGACGAGCGGGCTCACCGTGCCGCCGGCCAGAATGCCGGCCAGTACCTCGGTGATCACCGCGACGCCGAGGCCCTTGTGACCGCCGAAGACCGGCACGGCACCGCCGCGGTCCAGCTCCTCCGGATCGGTGGTGGGACGGCCCTCGCGGTCCACCAGCCAGGTCGCGGGCACCCGTTCGCCGCGGTGTGCGGCATGCCGGATCTTGCCGCTGGCGACCGTCCCGGTGGCGAAGTCCACCACGAGCGGGGACGTGCCCTCACGGGGGACGACCATGCACACCGCGTCGTTCCCGAGCGTCGGGCGCCCCGCGCCGGGGGCGGCGACGCTCGCGCCCGAGACGTTCAGGACGAGGCCGACGACACCGTGGCGGACGAAGTGGTCGCGGTAGGCGGCGAGCATGCCGATGTGGTTGTTGCCCCGGACCGCGACGGCGGCCAGCCCGGTGCGGGCCGCCCGCTCGGCGCACCGGCGGGCCGCGAGGTCGGCGGCGACCTGCCCGAACCCGCCGCGTGCGTCCACGCGTACGACGGAGCCGTCCTCCTGGCCCCACTCCGGTTCGGCGGCGGGGTCGATGCCGCCCTGCCGCAGCCGGTCGAGGTACATCGGCAACAGGCCGACGCCGTGCGAGAAGTGGCCCCGCACATCGGCGTCCACCAGCACCCGGGCGACCAGGGCGGCGCGCTCGGCGCCGACCCCGGCGGCGGTCAGCGATCCGGCCGCCGCCTCCAGGAGCGCCTCGGTGCTGAAGCGGACCTCCGCCTTCGGACGGGGTGCGGGACGGGGCGCCCGGTTGAGGTGCACGGTCCGGTCGGCGGTGGCCGCCGTACCGGCGTCGGTGGTGACCAGGAGCACCGCGCTGCCCCGCCGGGCCGCGGTGCGCGCCGGTTCGGCGCCGTACTCCTCGGACCGCGGTCCGCCGACGGCGTCGACGACCACGACGGGAGCCGGACCGTCCGGGCAACGGCCCTCGGCGGCCACCACGCTCACACCCGCCGGCGTGACCGGGGTGACCCGCCGGGACCGGCCGGCGTCGCCGACGACTATGGCCCCGTACTGGGCCCGCCGTCGTCCGGCGAGCACCTGGGTCAGCGCGGCCGCGGACCCGGTGTCGTCCGCGAGCACCGCGACGATCTCGCCGGCGGCCACGGTGACGGTCAGCCCCGCGATCAGGATGCGCTCCGCGCCCTCGGGGCCCTCGGCCACGATCAGGTCCGCGATGCGGAATGCGGGCGGCCTGCCCGCTGCTTCGGTCATTGCTGGCTCCTCGAAATGCCGTGGGACGGGTCGGAACGCCATCAGGGCGCCCAGGGGGGGCCGGTACGGAGTCGTCCCGCGGTGTCACGGGACGACTCCGTACCGGCCCTCGGGCCGATGTCCCCTAGGACGCGGCCTGCGGCTCCAGGAACTCCAGCCGGTTGCCGAACTTGTCGAACGCGTAGAAGCGGTCGTGGCCCGGGAAGTTGTCGTCCCACGTCACCTCGTGGCCGCCCTCCTCCAGGCGCTTGGCCAGGCCGCGCAGCGACTCGACGAGGATGCCGGGGTGCGCCTTGCGCGCGGGCGAGAAGTCCTGCTCGACGCCGAGGTGGACCTCCAGGCCACCGCCGCGGAACCAGCACCCGCCCCGCGCGGCCAGGACCGGGGGCTTCTCCAGCTCCGTCATCCCGAGCACCTCGCCCCAGAACGCGCGGCACTGGTCCTCGCCGCCCGGCGGAATGGCGAGCTGGACGTGGTGCAGGCCACCGAACGCGTAGTCGGCGGTGTCCGGTTCGTTGTTCTGATCGGTCATGTCTCTTCTCTCTTCTCTCTGTTGTGCGGGCACCCGCCCGGCGCCGGGGACGCCGGGGATGCCGTCCGGATCGGCCGACGCGGTGTCAGCCGGTGGAGGCGAGCGCCTCGTGGCGCGCGGCCATGCCGTCACTGCGTACGGTGAACGACAGTTTGCGTACGCCCTCCTGGGCGCGCCGCAAGGCCTCGTCCTGTGACGTGCCCACTGCACAGACATGTGCACCCCGGGCGAAGGATCCGGTGACTCCCTTGAGCCGCTTGCCCGGTTCGCGCAGCACCTCGACGTCGACGACGCCCTCCAGCGCACGGGCCTCCTCCTCGCCCGTCACCTCCACGATCTCGCCCACCGCGTCCGGGCAGGCGTACCAGATGGCCGCCGCGACCGGACCTTCGGACGGGGCCGCGAGGGCGGCGCGCAGGCTGTCGAGGACCTTGATGCCCACGGCCTGGCGGGCGACGACGTCGATCAGGTCGACGCCGCTGACCCGGGCCCACAGCTCGGGGATCTCGTCGCCCGCCGGACGCAGGTGGGTCTCCACGATGTGGACGGCGTCCGCGGCCACGATGACCTCGGTGTGCGTGACACCCTGCCGGACGCCGAGGGCCGTCAGCATGCCGGTCACGGCGGTACGGATCCGGGTCGCGTCGGCGTCCGGAAGGGGGGCGGGGACGACATGGCCGACCTCGACGAAGTGGTCGTGCTCGGAGATCTTGAGGGTGATGCCCACGGCCAGGTGCTCGCCGTCCTCGCTGACGCACTCCACGCTGTACTCGTCGCCGGTCAGGAACTCCTCGACGAGCAGGTCCGGCGCGTCCAGATCGCCGGCTCCCTCGGCGCCCCAGGCCAGGGCGCGCGGGATGTCGGCCGGCCCGTCGATGCGGGTGACGCCCTTGCTGGCGACTCCGCGCACGGGCTTGCAGATCAGCGGGTAGCCGGTCCGCTCGGCGACCTTGAGCACGCCCTCGACGTCATGGACGGTCTCGGCGACGACCCGGCCGATGCCGGCCTCGGCCAGCACCCGGCGCATCGCGTACTTGTCGGCCACGGCCCGGACCGTGTCGGCGCTGTGCCAGGCGAGACCGAGGTCGAGCCCGATGGCCGCGGTCTTCTCGGTGTCCTTCTCGGTGAAGTTGGTCAGCCGGTCTACCGGGTCGATCGCGTGCACGAACCGCGCGGCGGCCACCCACTCCTCGACCGGTGCGTCCTCGCGGAGCACGATCAGGCGCTGGATCTTCTCCCGGCTGCGCAGCCGGGGCACCACCTCCGGCCGGCAGATGACGGTCGTGCGCAGACCGGGCCAGGCGTCGCGGGCGCGGTCGGGCAGATCGCGGCCGCCGCTGACGATCAGGAGATGCTGGGGCGGGGGTGTGTCGGACATGCTTTCCTCCGTCAGTGCGCATGCCACCGAGGGGTGGGAACGCGTCGGTGCGTTTGGTCAGGAGCCGTCGGTCGCGGGCACCGGCTCTTCGTGCGGCGCGGGCCCGGTGGTGACGGGCTTCGGCCTCTCACGGGTGCCGAGCCAGCTCAGGGCCGCGGAGAGCGGGAAGCAGACCGCGATGATCAGCCAGCCGCCCGGTCCGGTCCCGGCCAGGAGCCACAGCACGACGGCCGGCCCGGCGATCTCCGCCGCCGAGAAGCCCACGTTGAAGAAGGCGAAGTAGCGGCCCTGCGCCTCCTCGGGCGACATCGCGAAGGAGATCTCCCAGGACGACGCCGAGTGCAGCAGTTCACCGAAGGTCAGCAGGAGCAGCGCCGTCACGAGGGTCACGATCGCCCAGCCGGAGGTGTCCGCCCAGCCGCTCGCCGCGAACGCGATACAGGCGAACAGCAACAGCACCGACGACATGGTGGTGGCCCGGGTCGCGGTGGCCAGGTCGGTGATGTGCCGGGTCACCCTGACCTGGGCCAGCACCGTGAGCACCGTGTTGGTGGTGACCAGGACGGTGATCATCCAGATCGGTGAGGCGGTGTGCTCGGCCACCCAGAGCGGCAGCACGGTGATCAGGATCGCGTCGTGCAGGAACATCACGCCGTTGGCCGCCGTGGCCGCCACGAACCGCAGGTCGCGGATCGGCGGGACCACCTTCTTCGGGGTCGCTCCCTTCTTGGCGTCCTTGGCGACCGCCGGGCCGACCCGGGGCAGGATCCAGACGAGGGAGAACACCACCAGGAAACTGAGCGCGTTGCCGATGAACAGCCAGTGGAACGCGGTCTTCGACCCGGTGGTCAGGGCGATGCCGGCGAGCGAGAACCCGATGGTGAAGCCGAGGTTGCGCAGGGACCGGATGAACCCCATCGTGCGGTTGCGTTCCGTTCCGGTGATCAGGCGGCCCACCAGGGCCTGATTCAGCGGCTGTCCCGCCCGGTCCATGATGTACAGCAGGCTGGCCGTCACCACGAACTGGTTGAATCCGTCGACCCTCAGATAGGCGAGGTAGCCGATGGCCCGCCACAGACAGACCACGAGGATGATGTTCCTCGGGCCGTAGCGGTCGGCGAGCATGCCCATCGGGACGGTGGTGGCGAGCCCGACGACTCCCGCGATCGCCAGCCCCACGCCGAGCTGGGTCTCGCTGAGTCCGGCGAAGCGCGTGAAGTAGAGGGCGGAGCCCGCCAGGAACATGCCGGTTCCCATGGAGCCGATCAACGCGTTCACCGCGATGATCCGGGACTCCCTGGTGGCGGGCAGGGCCCCGGTCAGCCGGGTGCGCCACGTCTTCTGTTCGGTCATCTCTCTTCCCTCTCGGAAGCGGTCAGGAAGGGGCCGGCGCCGGACGGGCCCGACGGCGCGTCCCACCCGGCGCGCCAGTGGCGCACCAGTCCGTCCCAGGTGTCGGCCGCCCCGGAGGGCAGATAGGTTCTCCGGATCCGCTGCGGGCTCGCGGTCCACGGCGTGGCGGGCGAGCGGACCGTTCCGAAGCCCAGGACACCGTCGGGCAGTTGAGGTTCGGTGGGCACCCCGCCGTAGGGGTAGGCGAACAGCCGGGCCGGTCCCGCCCCGTACCGCTCCCGGATGTCGGCGAGCGAATCCAGGGTCTGGGCGCGGCCCTCGGCCGCGGGGATCCGGTCGAGGTGCGGGTGGGTACGGGTGTGGGCGCCGATCAGGTGCCCCTCCCGGGCCAGTTGGTCGCACTCCTCGTACGTCAGGTGGTCCTCGCGCGGACGGGGACTGCGCCGGCCCAGCAGTCCGGTGCAGACGAAGAACACCGCGCGGACGCCGAGACGGTCCAGGATGTCCCGTGCGTGGGTCGTGTTGTCGCGGTAGCCGTCGTCGAAGGTGACGAGCACCGTGGGACGGCCGGGCCGGCGGGGGCCGCCGTCGGCGAGCAGGTCCGCGGGGTCGTACGGGTCGAAGTGTTCGAGCACCTGCTCCAGCCCGCGCTCGAACGCGTCCGGGGACAGCGCGGTGTAGTGCTGGACGTCCGGGTGCACGTGGTGGAAGTACAGCACCAGCGGCCAGTGCGGCGCACTGCCCTGAGCGGGCTGGTGCTCGGCCGGGACGCCGGGGACCACCGGCGGGAGCGGTGTCATCGGGCACCGCCGTTCACCGGGAGGGCGGTGTCCGCGGTCCGGGGCCCGCCGGGGGAGTCCAGGGTCTGCCGCATCACGCGGTCGATGTGGCGGGCCAGTTCCTCGATCCGTTCCGCGCTCCAGTGGACCGTGGAGTACTTCAGGCTCATCTCCAGCTCCCCGTCGACGATGTCGCCCTCGGCCATCAGCAGATAGCGCTCCTGCTGGAGCGGTGAGCGGTGCGCGCCGAAGCTCTCGTCCGCGGGCCGCAGCACCGCACCCGGCGCGCGCTGTTCCAGCCGCAGCAGATGGCCGCGGAAGTTGAGCCGGACCCGGGGGCGGGGGCAGGCCGCCAGGGCCGCGCGTTCCGCCGGATCGGGCGAGAGGAAGCGCAACGCGTCGAAGCCGTAACGCCGTTCGGGCAGTGCGGCCGGACCGGCGAGCGCGGCGGTCAGGGCGCGGACGCCCTCGCCCTCCCACCGCAGGACGGCCGGGTACGTGCTCTGTACGTAGCCGACCGTGCGGGAAAGGTCGAGGTCACCGGGGGACACGTCACGGCTGTGCGCGTAGACATCCACGCCGTGCACGGGCTCCCCGGTCCAGGCCGCCAGGCCGCCGACGAGACAGCCGAGCGCGAAGTCGTGCGGGGCGATGCCGGTGGCGGGGAGGTGCTGGAGCACCTGCGTGGTGAGGTCCCGGGGCAGCCGGAAGCGGTGGGTGCGCAGCGTGGGCAGCAGGGCGGTGCCGTCCGTGTCGGGCCGGAGCGCGGTGAACTCCTGGGTGCGGGCGGCCCATTGGGCGGCGTCCTGCCGGGCCTGCGCGCCGGTGACCCAGTCCCGCAGCGCGGTGCCGACGGCCCGGGGGCCCACGGCTGCGGCTTCCGGCCGGCCGTCGCCCAGCAGCAGTTCGAGGTCGTCGACGAGCAGGCCCATCGACACCCCGTCGAGGACGAAGTGGTGCACGGTCAGGAGCAGTCGGGCGCCGGCGTCCGCGCCGTCGATGTACAGCAGCTGGAGGACCCGGCCCCCGGCGAGCGACATCGACGTCTGCGCCGCGGCCAGCGCGTCCTCCAGCCGGGCGGCGCGCTCCCGCGCCGGGACCGGGGCGAGGTCGATGATGCGGACGGCGTCCGCGGGGCCGGTCTCCCGCAGCTCGGCCGTGCCGTCCGCGCACAGCGCCGTACGCAGCGCGGGGTGGCGTCGCCGCAGGGCCGCGGCCACCCGGCCGAGGCGGTCGGCGGACAGGCCGGAGTCGGTGGTGAACAGTGCGTTCAGGCAGAAGTGGTCGCGGTCCGGCAGGTCGCCGTCGTGCAGCCAGCGGTGCTGGGCGGGCAGCAGCCCGAGCGGGCCCGCCGCCTCCTCCTCGACTGCGTCCGGCGCGCGGCGGCCCTCCGCCCTGGTGACGGCGGCGCGGGCGGTGCGCCCGACGAGCAGGTCGCCGGGGTTCATGGAGATGCCCCGGGCCCGCATCCGCCCGCAGACGCGCAGGGCCATGAGGGAGTCGCCGCCCTGGGCGAGGAAGTCGTCGTCGGGGCCGAGTCCCGGCGCGAGCAGCAGGCCGCGGAGCAGGGTGAGCACCAGGTCCAGCGGTGACCGCGGGTCCTCGTCGGGAGCGGGCGTCGCCCCGGCGGCGAGGGCGGCGGCCGCGGCCTCGGCCGCGGCGCGGCGGTCGGTCTTGCCGGAGGTGGTGAGGGGCAGCCGGTCGAGTACGGCGATGCGGCCCGGGACCAGGTAGGCGGGGACCCGCTCGCGCAGGTACTCCCGGACCGACCGGGGGTCGGGGCCGGTTCCGGTGCCGGCCACCGCGGCCGCCAGCACGTTGCCACCGGCGCCGTCGTCCATGGTGAACGCGGTCGCCGCGGTGATCCCGGGGGCTTCGAGCAGGTGGCGGTCGACCTCGTCGAGCTCGATGCGGTGGCCGCGCACCTTCACCTGGTTGTCGACGCGCCCCAGGAACTCGATGCCGCCGTCCTCCCGCCGCACCACCATGTCGCCGGTGCGGTACATCCGGGCCCCGGGGGCCGCCGCGTACGGGTCGGGCAGGAAGCGTTCCCGGGTCCGCGCCGCGTCGTTCAGATAGCCCAGGGCCAGCGGCTCGCCGCCGATCCACAGTTCGCCCGGCGAGCCGTCGGCGACGGGACGCCCGTCCTCGTCGAGGACCCGTGCCACCCGGTCGCCGACCGGGTGGCCGATGGGCAGCCCGGCCGTGTCCGGCACGGCGTCGCCGGGGGCGAGCACCAGGGCGGTCGCGGTGACCACGGTTTCCGTGGGGCCGTAGCCGTTGACCAGCACGGTGTGCGCGAGCGGGGTGCGGCGGTGGGCGCGGGCGTCCGCGGTGGTGGCGTTCTCGCCGCCGATGACCACCGTGCGGACCCCGGCGAAGGACGGGGATCCGTCGCCGTCGAGCTCCGCACAGAGCATCCGCCAGTAAGCGGTGGGGAGTTGGAGGACGGTCACCTTCATCTCCTCGGCGACCGAGGCGAGGCGGGCGGTGTCGGGGACGCTGCCCGTGCCGTGGAAGGCGAGGGTCCCGCCCGCGGCGAGGGTCGGCCAGATCTCCTCCTGGGCGACATCGAATCCGAGACTCGCGAACTGCAGCACGGTGCTGTGCCGTCCGAGCGCGAACAGGGCGACGGAGGCGGTGACATGACGGGCCAGTGCCCGATGTCCCACCAGGACGCCCTTGGGTGCCCCGGTGGACCCCGAGGTGTAGATGACGTACGCGCCGTGATCGTCGTCCGGGGTGTGCGGGCCGGCGGGCTCCGCCGGGTCCCCGGCGGACGGCAGGAGCGGTGTGCTGTCGTCGAGGACCACGGTGGCGCCGCTGTCGCCGCGTACGTGGGCGAGGCGTTCCGCGGGGGTCGCCGTGTCGACGGGGACGAACGCGGCGCCGGCGAGCCAGGTCCCGAGCATGGCGACGACCGCCTCCGGACCGGAGGGCAGGCGGACCAGGACGGTGTCGCCGGGCCGTACGCCGCGGCCCGCGAGGGCCTGCGCGGCCTGCTCGGCGCGGTCCCACAGCTGGGCGTAGCTCACGGTGCCGGCCGGGCTCCGCAGGGCGGTGTCCGCGGGGCGGCCGTCCGCGTGGGCGCGGATCAGGTCCATGACCGAGGGGTTCCGGGTCATGCGTACACGCCCTCCTGCGTCGTCGTGCCGGGACCGCAGGGGTCGAGGACGAGCCGTGCGTGGGCGAGCAGTTCGCCGTCGTACATCCGGTGCCGCTGCACGACGATCGTCAGGTCGGCGGCGGCGAGGTCGGCCACCAGGTCCCGCCCGGCGGGGACGGCGCGGCCGCGCGCGGAGAACGTGGTCACATACGGGTCGTGGAACATCACGTCGGCTCCCGCGCCGAGCAGTTCGACGGCGAGCGGCTCGGCCGGCGAGTGGCGGATGTCCGCGACGTCCGGCTTGTAGGTGACGCCCAGCAGGAGCACCTTGGCCCCGCGCACGGTGACCTGGTGCGCCGCGAGCAGTTCCTGTGCGCGGGAGGCGACCCAGACGGGGATCGAGTCGTTGATCCGCTGGGCCTGCTCGGCCATCCGGAACGGCACCCCGGCCTGCGTCGCGCGGTGCACGAGGTAGAGCGGGTCGACCGGAATGCAATGGCCCCCGACCCCCGCGCCGGGACGGAACGGTGTGAAGCCGAAGGGCTTGGTGGCGGCGGCGTCGATGGTCTCCCAGACGTCGACGCCCAGCCGGTGGCAGATCTGCGCGAACTCGTTGACCAGCGCGAGGTTCACCTGGCGGTAGGTGTTCTCCAGGATCTTGGCGGCCTCGGCCTCACGGCTGGAGCGGGTGACGTGCACCTGTTCGGTCAGCCCCGCGTAGAACGCGGCGGCGCGGGCGCCACAGGCCGGGGTCAGTCCGCCGACCACCTTGGGCGTGTTGTGGAAGCCGTACCGGGTGTTGCCCGGGTCCACCCGCTCCGGCGAGAACGCCAGGTGGAAGTCGACGCCCGCGGTCAGGCCGGACTCCTCCAGGATGTCGCGGATGACGCCGTCGGTGGTTCCGGGATAGGTGGTGGACTCGATGATCACCAGCTGTCCGGGCATCAGGTGCTGGCGGACCGTGCGCACCGCGGACAGCAGGGGCTCCAGGTCCGGCACGCCGTGGGTGTCCACCGGCGTGGGGACGCACAGCGCGACGACGGAGCACTCGCTCAGGAACGCGGGGTCCGTGGTGGCGTCGAGCAGCGGTGCCACGGAGTCCAGTTCGGCGCGGGTGACCGTGTCGACGGGCGGGCGGCCGATGTTGACCTGGGCCACGAGGAAGTCGCTCAGGTCGAGTCCGCGGGTGCGGTGGCCGCCCGCCGCCGCGGCCACGGCGAGCGGAAGGCCCGCGTAGCCGATGCCCATGACGGCGACGTCGACGGTGCGGTCGTGGGGCGCGGCCGGGGCGGCGCCGTCCGTGAGGACCTGCTCGGGCGGACCGGGTGGTGCGGCGATGACGTCCATCGGGCTCTCCTGACGCGCGGACTGGGCAAGGGGGCGGGCGGGGGCGCGTGGGCGCACTACCACCAGCCGTTGTCGCCGCAGGGCCAGTCCACGACGGTCGTCCCCGTACCGGGAACCGATGCGAGGGTCCGGCTGCCCGCCTCCGGCCCGGCCGTCGCCCAGTGGACCGCTGCCGCCGCGGTGAGGAGGGAGATACAGAGGAAGGCGCGGAGTCGTGCAGACATGGTGGTCCCCCGGAGCGTCTGGCGAGTGCGGAATCCGGCGGAGAGAAGGGCGGTTGCTACCACCCGTCGCCGGCGGGACCCATGCTGCTGCCCCGCCGGTCCGGGGAGCAACACATTGCGTGCGGCGGCCAATAGTCATGGCGGCAGGGCGCCACACCCCGTACCTGTCTCAGAATGTGAGACGATCCGGAAGTGGGTTCTCCCCTTCCGGAACGAGGGCGTACGAAGCCCCCGCGACCGGCCTTCGGACCTGTGACTCCGCGGCCGGTCGCCCCAGCAGCCGGGCTCAGTCCAGGAGTTGGAGCTCCGCCACACGCAGGGCCGCCTGGAAACGCGTGTGCACGCCCAGCCGGTCCATCAGGCAGGTCATGTACCGGCTCAGTGTCCGTGGGGAGATGCCGAGGTGACGGGCGATCGTCTCGTCCTTGACGCCGTCGGCGAGCATGCGCACCACGACGAGGTCGTGCGAGTCGAGTTCCGTCCCGAGGGTGCCCCCGGGGGCCGCGGGGCGGACGGGGGCCGAGGTGTGCCAGCAGTAGTCGTACAGCGCGTGCAGGGATCTCACCAGCGCCTGCCCGTGGATGGCGGACGCCCCCTCGCTGCTGTCCTGCGGGTTGATGGGCAGCACCGCGAGGTCGTCGTCGAAGAGGATCATCCGCAGGGGCAGGTAGTCCGCCGTGCGCGCCGTGCGCCCGATCCGCTCGGCATCGGTCAGGTAGGCCGCCATGTAGGGGACCTCGGCCGTCCGTCGCGAGTAGAGCGTCTCCACCTGGATGCCGCGGCCCTCCATCTCCTTGTCCCGCAGCAGCATGTCGTCCATGAGCTCCTCCGGCGGCGGCCCGCCGGGGTGCATCGACCGCATGCGCACATTGCAGGTGCTGCCCGCGTCCTCCAGGAAGGCGTTCACCAGCGCCGGCGTCGGCAGGGTCTCGATCTCGACGGACTCGCGCCGCTCGTCGTGCAGGCGCGGGTAGTCGCCGATCAGCGAGGCGACGGCGCCACGGATCCTGGCCAGGTGCTGCAGGTGCGCCGTGGTGTGGCGCTCCTCGGCGGAGAACAGCCGGGTCAGCGCGGCCTTCGGGGTGACCGTCACGTAGCCGCAGGGCGCGGACGACGCGGGGACCAGCAGGCCGGCCGCGCAGAGCTGGTCGCACGCCCGGTCCGCCTCGGCGAGGGAGCACTGGGCCTCGGCCGCCATCTGTTCGAGCGACCAGCCGGGATTCCGGTGGATCAGTCCGTAGAACCGCTGGCGCACTCGTTCGGTCGGCTCGTTCACTCGTCCCCCTCGGTGTCGGCTCGGCTCCCTCTCCGCCGCGGGGGCGGGACGTCACTCCATCCCCACGAGACCCAGAGGGCACAGCTGTCTCATAGGTACCACCAGACCCTTCGGGGGTCGATCCTCAGTACGAGGGAGGTGCGGGAATGGATGGCACCTTGCAGGATGTTCACCATTCAACTAAATTGGTTCCAGAACAGTCCCCCGGAGGTGGCTCCCATGCCCGCAGTGACCGTCGAAAACCCGCTGACCCTGCCCAAGGTCGCCGCCGCCGGCGACGCCGTGGCCCGTCCCGTGCTCGCCGTGACCACGGCGCCGAGCGGGTTCGAGGGCGAGGGCTTCCCGGTCCGCCGCGCCTTCGCGGGGATCAACTACAAGTACCTCGACCCGTTCATCATGATGGACCAGATGGGCGAGGTGGAGTACGCCGCAGGGGAGCCGAAGGGCACCCCCTGGCACCCGCACCGCGGCTTCGAGACCGTGACGTACCTGATCGACGGCACCTTCGTCCACCAGGACTCCAACGGTGGCGGCGGCACCATCCAGAACGGCGACACCCAGTGGATGACAGCCGGATCGGGGCTGCTCCACATCGAGGCGCCGCCGGAGTCGCTCGTCATGTCGGGCGGTCTCTTCCACGGGCTCCAGCTCTGGGTGAACCTGCCCAAGGCCGACAAGATGATGGCCCCGCGCTACCAGGACATCCGCGGCGGCCAGGTCCAGCTGCTCGCCTCCCCGGACGGCGGCGCGCTGCTCCGGGTGATCGCGGGCGAGCTCGACGGCCACGAGGGTCCGGGCGTCACCCACACCCCCATCACGATGATCCACGCCACCGTGCGCCCCGGCGCCGAGGTGACGCTGCCGTGGCGCGAGGACTTCAACGGCCTCGCGTACGTGCTCGCCGGCCGCGGCACCGTCGGTGAGGAGCGCCGTCCCGTCCACGTGGGCCAGACCGCGGTCTTCGGCACCGGCTCCTCGCTGACCGTCCGCGCGGACGAGCAGCAGGACGGCAACACCCCGGACCTGGAGGTCGTGCTGCTCGGCGGGCGTCCCATCCGGGAGCCGATGGCGCACTACGGGCCGTTCGTGATGAACAGCCAGGCCGAACTGAAGCAGGCCTTCGAGGACTTCCAGGCCGGCCGCCTCGGCTCCGTGCCCGCCGTCCACGGAATGTGAGTTCCGCCGCCGCCGTATGACGGTCCATCACTCGTACGGCGGCACGGGCGGGACACCGCTCCCATGGCGTGATCGGGTGAGGGGGTGCAGACCAATAAGCCTCTCCTGCCCGATGCCGCCCGGCGTACGGCCGCGTGGTGCGGTGTCGTCCTGCTGGTCGCGGGTGTCGCCGCCGTCGCCGTCTTCCTCTGCATCGTCCTCAAGGCCGCCGTCACCCCGGTCCTCCTCGCGCTGCTCGGTACGGCGCTGCTCGGGCCGGTCCACCGCCGGATGACCGCCCACGGGGTGAACCGCTCGGTGGCGGCCGGGCTCACCTGCGTCCTGCTCGTCGCGGTGGTCGGCGGTGCGGGCTACATCGTCGTCGCGGCGCTCATCGAGACGGGTTCCCAGATCGTGGACTCGCTGAAGGACGCCGGGCAGTGGGTGGTCGACCACTTCGGGGTCGCCGACGGCGTGAACGTCGCCGATCTCGCGGCCAGTGCCAGGAACCTCGTCGAGAAGTTCGGCGCGAGTGCCGCGGGCGGGCTCCTCAGCGGGCTCACCCTGATCGGCTCGCTCATCGCCACCAGTGTCCTCGCCCTGCTGCTGACCTTCTTCTTCCTGCGCGACTCCGACCGGGCCGTGAAACTCGCGCACACCATCGCCCCGCGCGGCACCGGAGACCTCGTCGAGGCGATGGGCCGGCGGGCCTTCGAGGCCGTCGAGGGCTTCATGCGCGGGACGACGCTCATCGCCCTGATCGACGCGGTGTGCATCACGGTCGGCCTGCTGATCCTGCGCGTGCCCGGCGCGGTGGGGCTCGGTGCGCTGGTCCTGGTCGGGGCCTACATCCCGTACCTCGGTGCGTTCATCTCCGGGGCCGTCGCGGTCCTGGTGGCGCTCGCGGACCGGGGGGTGGTGATCGCGCTCTGGGCGCTCGGGATCGTCCTCGCGGTGCAGCTGCTGGAGGGGCATGTCCTGCAGCCGATGATCCAGAGCCGGACCGTACAGATGCACCCAGCGATGATCATGATCGCGCTGACGGCGGGGGCGAGCGTGGCGGGCCTGCTGGGGATGCTGCTCGCCGTCCCGGTGTGTGCCGCGGTCTTCGGCATCATCGGCGAACTGCGCAACGGCGGCTCCGACGCCCCGGAGGCATCCGCCGGACCGTCCGGGGCGCCGTCGTCGTAGCCGCCGTCCGGCCGCCTCTACGGCTCCGCCGACTCGTACAGCTCGAACCAGATCGACTTCCCCGTGCCCCGCGGATCGACCCCCCAGGCATCGGCGAGCATCTCCATCAGCACCAGACCCCGGCCGCTGGACGCCATCTCGCCCGGCCGCCGCCGGTGCGGCAGCTCGTCGCTGCCGTCGGACACCTCGACCCGCAGCCGCCGCCCGCCGTGCTCCCCGCTCGCCTGCGCGACCATCAGCGCGTCGCCGTCGGTGTGGACCAGCACGTTCGTGGCCATCTCGGAGACCATCAGCACGGCCGAGTCGACCTGCTCGGGGTCCGCCCAGTCGTGCAGCAGCTCGCGCAGCAGTGACCGGGCCGCGGCGATCCGCTCCGGCTCGGCCTGCGCGATGGTCAGTGCGATCCGCCGGGGCGCGGCCGGGTGCGCCGTGGAGACCTCGCGGCGCAGCAGCAGGACCGCTATGTCGTCCTCGCGCCGGTCGGCGAGCGGTCCCGTCGTGTAGTGCGAGGCCGGTCCGTGCACGGCTTGCACCAGCTCGTCCGCGAGCTTCTCCAGATCGCCGTTGTGCCGCTCCAGGATCGGCCGGAGCCGGACCCAGCCGGTGGCCAGGTCGTGCCCGCCGGTCTCGATCAGCCCGTCCGTGCAGAGCATGATCGTTTCTCCGGCCTCCAGCGTGATCCGGGTCATCGGGTAGTCCGCATCGGCCTCGATGCCGAGCGGCAGTCCGCCCTCGGTCTGCCGGATGACGGCCGTCCCGTCGCCGGTCATGACCACGGGGTCGGGGTGGCCGGCCCGCGCGATGTCGAGGGTGCCGGTGTCCGGGTCCGCCTCCGCGTACAGGCAGGTCGCGAAGCGTGCCCCCGTCTCCCCGCCCTCCTCGTACGCGTCGGTGAGCCCGGACAGGAAGCGTGAGGCGCGCGCGAGCACCGCGTCCGGGCGGTGCCCCTCGGAGGCGTACGCGCGCAGGGCGATCCGCAGCTGGCCCATCAGCCCGGCGGCGCGCACGTCATGCCCCTGGACGTCGCCGATGACGAGGGCGATGCGGCCGTTGGGGAGCGGGATCATGTCGTACCAGTCGCCGCCGACCTGGAGGCCGCCCCCGGTCGGGACGTAGCGGGCCGCCACCGTCATCCCCGGGATGTCGGGCCCCAGGGACGGCATCATCGAGCGCTGGAGCCCCAGCGAGAGCTCCCGCTCCGTCTCGGCGACCCCGGCCCTGGCGAGCGCCTGGGCGAGCATCCGGGCCACGGTTGTCAGCACCGACCGCTCGTCCGGCGAGAAGGACACCGGATGCCGGAACCCGGCCATCCAGGTCCCCATCGTGCGCCCCGCCACGATCAGTGGCAGAAAGGCCCAGGAACGGCGTCCGAACCGCCGGGCAAGCGGCCACGTGGCCGGGTAACGGTCGCGGTAGTCGGCGGGCGTGGCCAGATAGACCGCCCGCCCGGTCCGGACGACCTCGGCGGCCGGATAGTCCGTCTCCAGCGGCATCTCGCTGAACGGGCCCTCGTCACCCATGTCGTGCCCGTGGTGCCCGACGATCGTCAGCCGTTCGCCCTCGACCCCGAAGACCGCCAGCCCGTCCGGTGAGAAGCCGGGCATGGAGAGCGAGTAGGCCACCCGCAGCACTTCCGCCGTCGACCGGGCCTCGGCCAGCGCCCGTCCCGCGTCGAGCAGGAACGCCTCGCGCGAACGCCGCCAGTCGCCGGTGATCGGGGTGTGCAGCCCGGTGGTGCCGGGCTGCGGTTCGGCGACCTCCTGAAGCGTGCCGACCAGTACGTAGTCCGCCTCGTCGCCCTCCTCGGGCGGGAGCGGTTTGGAGCGGCTGCGTACGGTACGCAGCACCCGGCCGTGCTCGTCCACGATCCGCACCCGGGCCTCGGCGAGCGTGCCCTCGGCGACGGCGAGGTTCACCACCCCGTAGATCTCGTTCCAGTCGACGGGATGGAAGCGGGAGCGTACTTCCGACTCACGGAATTCACCGGCCTCGGCAGGCAGCTCGAGCATCCGGGCCGCTTCCGCGTCCAGCGTGACCGTCCCGGCCCGGTTGTCCCAGCGCCACAGACCGGTCGCGGTCGCGGCCAGGACTTCCTCGGTGCGCATTGCCCCACTTTAAACCGGCCTGCGCCTGCGGGGCAGCGCCGAGTACCCGTCGGCGATCTTGATACGGACAATGACAATGAAACGGTCCGGTCGCGGGCGGTAGCCTGGGGTGGCTGAATCCGCCCCCAACCGCGAAGACTGGATGAACGACGATGCATCGGTACAGGTCCCACACCTGCGGCGAGCTCCGCGCCTCTGACGTCGGCACCGACGTCCGGCTGAGCGGCTGGCTGCACAATCGCCGAGACCTGGGTGGCATCCTCTTCATCGATCTGCGCGACCACTACGGTCTGGTGCAGCTCGTCGCCCGCCCCGGCACCCCCGGCAACGACGCCCTGGCGAAGCTGACCAAGGAGACCGTCGTACGGATCGACGGCAAGGTCTCCGCCCGCGGCGCCGACAACGTCAACCCGGAGCTCTCGACCGGCGAGATCGAGATCGAGGTCACCGAGGTCGAGGTGCTGGGCGAGGCCGCCCCGCTGCCCTTCACGATCAACGCCGAGGACGGGGTCAACGAGGAGCGGCGCCTGGAGTACCGCTTCCTCGACCTGCGCCGCGAGCGCATGCACCGCAACATCATGCTGCGCTCGTCCGTCATCGCCTCCATCCGCTCCAAGATGGTGGCCCTCGGCTTCAACGAGATGGCGACCCCGATCCTCGCCGCGACGTCCCCCGAGGGCGCCCGTGACTTCGTGGTCCCGTCCCGCCTGAACCCGGGCAAGTTCTACGCCCTTCCGCAGGCGCCGCAGCAGTTCAAGCAGCTGCTGATGATCTCCGGCTTCGACCGCTACTTCCAGATCGCGCCGTGCTTCCGCGACGAGGACGCCCGCGCCGACCGTTCGCCCGGCGAGTTCTACCAGCTCGACGTCGAGATGTCGTTCGTCGAGCAGGAGGACGTCTTCCAGCCGATCGAGAAGCTCATGACCGAGCTCTTCGAGGAGTACGGCAACGGCCGCCACGTGACCTCGCCGTTCCCGCGCATCCCGTTCCGCGAGTCGATGCTGAAGTACGGCAACGACAAGCCGGACCTGCGGGCCAAGCTGGAGCTCGTCGACATCTCCGACATCTTCGCGGACTCGGAGTTCAAGGCCTTCGCCGGCAAGCACGTCCGCGCCCTTCCGGTGCCGGACACCGCGGGCCAGTCCCGGAAGTTCTTCGACGGCCTCGGTGCGTACGCGGTCGAGCACGGCGCCAAGGGCCTCGCCTGGGTCCGCGTCGGCGAGGACGGCACGCTGGCGGGCCCGATCGCCAAGTTCCTCACCGAGACGGACATCAAGACCCTCACCGAGCGGCTGTCCCTCGTCCCCGGCCACGCCGTCTTCTTCGGCGCGGGCGAGTTCGACGAGGTCTCCAAGATCATGTCCGTCGTCCGCGTCGAGGCCGCCAAGCGCGCCGGCCACTTCGAGGAGGGCGTCTTCCGCTTCTGCTGGATCGTCGACTTCCCGATGTACGAGAAGGACGAGGACACCGGCAAGATCGACTTCTCGCACAACCCGTTCTCCATGCCCCAGGGCGGCATGAAGGACCTGGAGGAGAAGGACCCGCTCGACATCCTGGCGTGGCAGTACGACATCGTCTGCAACGGCATCGAGCTGTCCTCCGGCGCCATCCGTAACCACGAGCCCGAGGTCATGCTGAAGGCCTTCGAGATCGCCGGTTACGAGGCGGAGACCGTCGAGCGGGAGTTCGCGGGCATGCTGCGCGCGTTCCGCCTCGGCGCCCCGCCGCACGGTGGCATCGCCCCGGGCGTCGACCGCATCGTGATGCTGCTGGCCGACGAGCCCAACATCCGCGAGACGATCGCCTTCCCGCTCAACGGCAACGCCCAGGACCTGATGATGGGCGCCCCGAGCGAGCTGGACGAGACCCGGCTGCGCGAGCTGAACATCCAGCTCCGCAAGCCGGTCGCGTCCGCGAAGGGTGCCGCCGAGAAGGACGCCACCGAGAAGTAGCCCGCCGCGCTCACGGGCGCATCCACCGGGTTTCACGTGAAACAGCCCCTGGCACACCCGCCGGGGGCTGTTTCGCGTCCGGGGGCTCTCCGGGATCACACAGGAACGCACAGCCCGCGCTCACGCCCCTGCCAGCTGGGCTGCCTAGCCTCCCCCACATGACAGAGACTCAAGGACCCGCACACAAGAAGGACTTGACCCGGCGCCGGATGATGATCGCCGGTGGCGCGGTCGTCGTCGCGGCCGGGATAGGGGCCGGGGCTGTCGCGAACGCCTCTCCAGGGGAGAGCAGCGGTGGCAAGGGGAACAAGGGCGACGCCGAGCAGGGCGAGGCGTGTTACCGCCTCACCTCGGAGACCACCGAGGGCCCGTACTACATCGATGCCGACAAGATCCGAAAGGACATCACCGAGGACAGGGAGGGCATCCCGATGACCCTCCGGCTCAAGGTGATCGACACCGACACCTGCAAGCCCGTCAAGCTGGCGGCCGTCGACATCTGGCACTGCGACGCCCTGGGTGTCTACTCCGGCTACGAGAGCATGAGCCAGGGCGGCCCCGGCGGCGGTGGCACCCCGCCGAGCGGCGCCCCCACGGACGCCCCGACCGGTACGCCCCCGACCGGCACACCCCCGTCCGGCGGCCCCGGCGGTGGCGGCGGCGGACACAGCGAACCGACCGACGACGAGCGCTATCTGCGCGGCACCCGGCTCACGGACAAGCACGGCTACGTGGAGTTCAAGACGATCTTCCCGGGCTGGTACCAGGGCCGCGCCGTGCACATCCACACCAAGGTGCACGTCGGCGGCAAGATGACCGACGCCGGGTACGAGGGTGGCCACACCTGCCACACCGGCCAGTTCTTCTTCGCGGAGTCCGCGGTCCTCGACTCGGCGAAGGTCGCGCCCTACTCCACCAGCACCACGACCCGTACGACCCTGACCGAGGACACCATCTACGACCAGAGCGGTGTCACGGGCGGGCTGCTGAAGCTCTCGTACCGGAAGAACCACATGGCGCGCGGCGTCGTCGGCTCGATCACCATGGGCGTGGACCCGGACGAGACGCACGACGGCACGGGGATGTGACCACCCCGCACTGATCCCCCCGCGCACTGATCACCCCGCACTGATCACCCCGCACCACCCCAGCCTCCTCAGGCCTCCGTTCCCCCGCGGAGACGAAGGGCCCCGAACCGGAGCACCCGGTTCAGGGCCCTTCGTGCTGCCCGGCGACACATGGCTGCGCGCATACAAGTACACGGATCACCCGAACGGTTAGACCCGGATGGCCCCGGCTCCGGATTGGCGGGCTTCCGCTGCGGCAAAGACTGCCTGGGCCGACCCCGGCAGAGCGGATGGCGAGGACCGCGTCCGCAGAGCCCCGTGGTCGCCCCGCCGACCGCTGAGGAGCCCTCCGTGCCCGAGCCCCGTGTTCCGCTGCGCCTGCCGTTCGTCGTCTGCGCCGCTCTCCTGCTGCTGCTGGCCGGGTGCGGGTCGGGCACCCTCGCCGGCATGGACGGCAGCGGTGCCACCACGAAGGCCGCGGGCGCCACCGGCGTACCGGGGCCGCCCGGGGCCGCCGCCGTACCGCCCACGCCGTCACCGCCGCCGGCCCCGCCACGGGAGATCCCCGGGCTCGGGCCGCAGACCCGGGCGCAGATCCCGGCCGGGGCCCGTCAGGCGTTCGTCGTCACCGGCGAGTCCCCGGACTCCAACCGCTCCACGGCCGTGCTCTACACCCGGGACGACCCCGCGGTGGGCTGGCGGGCCGCGCTGGCTCCCTGGCCCGCCCACAACGCGCTGAACGGTTGGACGGCCGAGCACTGGGAGGGCGATCTCCGCTCGCCCGTCGGCGTCTTCACCCTGACCGCGGCGGGTGGTCGCCTCGACCCCCCGGCGACGGCCTTCCCGTACGACCTCAGCCCGGACTTCAAGGTGGAGGGCGAGGGCTTCCACGGGGAACCGCTGGAGGGGTCGTTCGACTACGTGATCGCCATCGACTACAACCGCGTCCCCGGCACCTCACCCCTGGACCACACCCGCCCCCTGGGCGACGAACGCGGCGGCGGCATCTGGATCCACGTCGACCACGGAGGCCCCACCCAGGGCTGCGTCTCGGTCACCGAGGACCGGATGAAGGAGCTGCTGGGCGTCCTCGACCCGGCGAAGGAGCCGGTCATCGTGATGGGGGACGCGGCGTCGTTGAGCCGTTGAGGCCCCTGTGGGGCCGGGTCCTTGTTGTGGGGTGCCCCCGGTCCGGGGTGCGGGGTTCCGTCCTCAAGCGCCGGACGGGCTGGTTTTGTGCGGGTGCTCCGCGGGGCGGCGCCGTTACCCGGTGGATGGGGGCGGGGCCCCTCCGGGGCGTCTCCTCAGAAACTGGCGTGGCAACGCACTCCGTTGCGGGGGCCGGGTAGTACGCCATTTTCCTGCGGGGACGCCCCTGCACGGCCCCACCCGACGCCGTCGTGCGCCCGCACCCCCGGTGGCACCACGGGTGGAAGAACCGGGGCGCGGGCGCACCTCACGGGGCGCGGGTCTTTGTCCTCAAGCCCGTCCGGCGCTTGAGGACAAAGACCCGCGCCCCGGTCCGGGGCAAGCAACAACCGAGGACCCGGCCCCGAAGGGCCTACGGCTTCTCCTCCAGGCGCGGGAACAGCACCGCGCCCTTCGTCACCGTCGCACCCGGCCGCAGCAGACCCCACGTGCCCGCGTCCTGCACGTGCTGGTCGGACAGCGCGCCCAGGGACTCCTCGGCGCCCAGCGACTCCCACAGCTTCTGCGAGGTGTCCGGCATGACGGGGTTCAGCAGGACCGCCACACCGCGCAGTGCCTCGGAGGCCGTGTACAGGATGGTCGCGAGGCGGGCCCTGCCCTCCGGCGACTCGTCCTTGGCGACCTTCCACGGCTCCTGCTCCGTGATGTAGCCGTTGACCTGCTTCACGAAGTCGAAGACCGCCAGGATGCCGCCCTGGAAGTCCAGCTCCTCGCCGATCTTCAGGTCGGCCGTGGTGACGGCCTTGGCCAGGCCCTCCTGGACCGCCTGCTCGGCCTCGCCCGCGGCCGTGGCCTCGGGGAGCGTGCCGCCGTAGTACTTGCCGACCATGGCCGCGAGGCGCGAGGCCAGGTTGCCGTAGTCGTTGGCGAGCTCGGAGGTGTAGCGGGCGGTGAAGTCCTCCCAGGAGAACGAGCCGTCGCTGCCGTACGCGATGGCCCGCAGGAAGTACCAGCGGTAGGCGTCCACGCCGAAGTGCGAGGTCAGGTCCTGCGGCTTGATGCCCGTCAGGTTCGACTTCGACATCTTCTCGCCGCCGACCATCAGCCAGCCGTTGGCGACGACCTTGCCGGGCAGGGGCAGACCCTGCGCCATCAGCATCGCCGGCCAGATGACCGAGTGGAAGCGCAGGATGTCCTTGCCGATCAGGTGCACGTTCGCCGGGAACGTACCGTCGAACTTCTCCTGATTGGCGCCGTAGCCGACCGCCGTCGCGTAGTTGAGCAGCGCGTCGATCCAGACGTAGATGACGTGCTTCTCGTCCCACGGGACCGGGACGCCCCAGTCGAACGTGGAGCGGGAGATCGACAGGTCCTGCAGGCCCTGCTTGACGAAGTTCACGATCTCGTTGCGCGCGGACTCCGGCTGGATGAAGCCGGGGTTGGCCGCGTAGAACTCCATCAGCTTCGGGCCGTACTCGCTGAGCTTGAAGAAGTAGTTCTCCTCCTTGAGGAGCTCCACCGGCTTCTTGTGGATCGGGCACAGCTTCGTGCCGTCCTCGGCCTCGATCAGGTCGCCCGGGAGCTTGTACTCCTCGCAGCCGACGCAGTACGGGCCTTCGTACCCGCCCTTGTAGATCTGGTCCTTGTCGTACAGGTCCTGCACGAACTCCTGCACACGGTCGGTGTGCCGCTTCTCCGTCGTACGGATGAAGTCGTCGTTCGCGATGTTGAGGTGCTCCCAGAGGGGCTTCCAGGCCTCCTCGACGAGCTTGTCGCACCACGCCTGGGGCGTGACGTTGTTTGCCTCGGCCGTGCGCATGATCTTCTGACCGTGCTCGTCCGTGCCGGTGAGGTACCACACCTTCTCGCCGCGCTGACGGTGCCAGCGGGTGAGCACGTCGCCTGCGACGGTCGTGTAGGCGTGGCCCAGGTGAGGAGCGTCGTTGACGTAGTAAATGGGGGTCGACACGTAGAAACTCTTCACGTCGTCGCCCCCCTGCTTCTCTGATCCAGTGGCCGCCATGGTCGAAATCCTAACGGTCCGGGGGAGATCCACTCACACCGATAAACCCGGGAGCGGATGCGGAGAGCTTTGCGAAACATCCCGTCCGGTAGCAAAGACGCATCCTGGGAGGGAGTGGACACGCGTGCACGAGGCAGGGGACATCACGATGCGGGTACTGGTCGCCGAGGACGAGGAGATCCTGGCGGAGCTGGTCGCCACCGGGCTGCGGCGGGCCGGGTTCGCCGTCGACACGGTGTACAGCGGTGATGCCGCCCAGGCCTACCTGGGGCTGCACGACTACGACGTCGTCGTCCTGGACCGCGATCTGCCCCGGGTGCACGGCGACGACGTGGCCCGCGGACTGGTCGCCTCCGGCTCCCGGACCAGGATCCTGATGCTGACGGCCGCCGGGTCCATGGAGGACCGCGTCTCCGGGCTCGACCTGGGGGCCGACGACTACCTGGGCAAGCCGTTCGAGTTCCCCGAGCTGGTGTCGCGGGTTCGTGCCCTGCGGCGGCGCAGCGCCCGCCCCGTACCGCCGCAGCTGGTGCGGTACGGCATCCGGCTCGACACCGTGCGCCGCACCGCGAGCCGGGACGGCCGGGAGCTGGACCTGTCGCCGAAGGAGTTCGCCGTGCTCCAGCTGCTGCTGGAGGCCGACGGGGGGACCGTCAGCGCGGAGGAGCTGCTGGAGCGGGCCTGGGACGCCAACGCCGACCCCTTCACCGGTGCCGTGCGCGTCTGCATGAGCAAGCTGCGCGGAAAGCTCGGCGAGCCCGCCGTCATCCGCACCGTGCAGGGCGTGGGGTACGCCCTGTGAAGCGTCGGACGGGGGCGCCGCACGCCACGATCAGGACCCGGATCGCGCTCGTGTACGGGGGAGTGTTCCTGGTCCTCGCCACCGGTCTGCTCGTCACGGTCAACCTGGCCTTCCGGGCCGGCACGGACTCGCAGGCCCGCGACATCGCCCAGACGGCCGTGGTCGTCCAGCCGGGCTACGCGGTCAACGGCCCGCCCGTCTCCCGGGCCGAAGTCGGGCCGCTGACCGTCTACGACCTCACCGACGACGTCAGCACCGCGGCCGGGCATCAGCTGCTCATCTGGTCCGCGGCAGCCGTGTTCGTGATGACGGCGTGTGCGGTGGGCGTCGGGTGGTGGACGGCCGGGCGGGTCCTGCGGCCCGTGCACGCGATGACCGCCAAGGCGCGCCGGCTCTCCGAGCACACGCTGCACGAGCGGATCGCCTCCAGCGGACCCGACGACGAGCTCAAGGAGCTGGGCGACACCCTGGACGCGCTGCTGGCCCGGCTGGAGAAGGCCTTCGACAGCCAGCGCCGGTTCATCGCCAACGCCTCGCACGAGCTGCGCACCCCGCTGGCCACGCAGCGGGCGGCGATCCAGGTGGGTCTGGACGACCCGACGCCGGACGATCTCGTACGGACGCGGCAGACGCTGCTGGACAACAACCGGCGCAGCGAGCGGCTCATCGAGGGGCTGCTGGTGCTGGCGCGCAGCGAGCGGGGGCTGGCGAGGAGCGAGCGGGAGTCCGTGGACCTGGACGTGGTGGTGGCCGAGGAGTCGGGCCGGTATCCGGGGGTGCTGCTCGACGCCGAGCGCTGTGCGGTGCGCGGGAACCGGCTCCTGCTGGCTCAGCTGGTGGCCAATCTGCTGGCCAACGCGGTGACGTACAACGTCCCCGGCGGGAGCGTGGCGGTGTCCTTGGTCCGGGCGGGCAGCGGGGCGCTGCTGGAGGTGCGCAACACCGGTCCGGTGGTGGACGCGGCGGACATTCCCGGCCTGTTCGAGCCGTTCCGGCGCGGCGAGGGCAAGGACCGGATGGGGCCGGGCTCGGGGCTCGGTCTCTCGATCGTGCGCTCCATAGCGGTGGCGCACGGCGGTACGGTCACGGCGGTGCCGGGCCCGGAGGGCGGGCTCGCCGTGACCGTACGCCTGCCGGTTGATCAGGCGTTGGCGGCGACCCAGGCGGGCAGCGCGGCCAGCGCCTCGCGGTAGAACGCGGCGTCCGTGACCTCGCGGGGGGCGGGGCCCGCGTGGAAGAAGCCGGCGTTCGGGGCGTCCAGCTTCCGCAGGAAGTCGAAGCCCTTCGCGTCCTCGTCGCCGAACGCGACGAACTGGAAGAACAGCGGCAGCCGTGCCGCCTCGTTGAGCGCCTGGCGGGCGGCCTGCTTGACGTCCGGCGGGCCGTCCGTCTGGAAGATCACCAGCGCCGGGCCGGTGGCCTCGGACTTCTCGTAGTGTGCGACGACCTCTTCGACGGCGCGGTGGTAGTTCGTCCGGCCGAGCCGGCCGAGGCCCGCGTTCAGCTCGTCGATCCGGCCCTCGTGACCGTCCAGCTCCACCGTGCCGGTGCCGTCGATGTCGGTCGAGAAGAAGACGACCTGGACGGTGGCGCTCTCGTCGAGGTGTGCGGCGAGGGCGAGCGTGCGGTCGCCCAGGTGCTGGGCGCTGCCGTCCTTGTAGAACGGCCGCATGGAGCCGGAGCGGTCCAGGACCAGGTACACGGTGGCGCGCAGGCCGGTGAGCCCGTGCGCCTTCAGCCCGGCCTGGGCGGCCTTGTACGGGGCGACGAGCTCGGGCGCGCGGGCCTTGACCTTGGCGAGGGTGAGCGCGGGCTTGCCGGCGGGGGCCTCGGCGGCGACCGGTTCGGGGGCGGCGAGCGGTTCGGCGACTACCGGCTCGGGCTCGGGGAGGGTTTCGGCGACCACGGGTTCGGGCTCGGGGGCGACCTCGGCCGCGACCGGCTCGGGCTCGGGGAGCGGCTCCGGTTCGGGCTCCGGGTCCATGTCGATCGTGATCGGCGTGGGCTCGGCGGCGGCTGCGACGGGCTCGGGCTCGGCGGCGGGGGCTTCCGCCTCGACCTCCGGCGCAAGCGCCTCCACCGGCTCCGCGGGTGCCACGGTCTCGGCGACCTCAGCGACCTCAACGGTCTCAGCGACCTCGGCGGGCTTCGCGACCTCGGCGGGCTCCGCGACCTCCGCCGGCTCCACGGCCTCCGCGGGCTTCGTCCGGGACCCCGACCCCTGCGACGGAACCGTGGGAGTGGTCTTGGGGGCGGGTGCGGCGGCCTTGTCGAAGGCCGCGGCCACCAGGTCCGCCGCCGCTCCGCCGTCGTCCGTGCTGGACCGGGACGCGGGGGTCAGGACCGACTCCGAGGAGGCCGGGGCCGGTACCGACGCCTTGACGGCCGGAGCGGGTTCGGCCGCCGGCACGGTCTCGGCGACCGGCTCGTCCACCGCCACCGACTCCGTGGCCAGGGTGCGCTCGCCCTGAGGCGGCACCGTGGCCGTCGTCGGCTCGTCCTGCTCCGTGCGGTCACGGCCGAACACCTTGCGCAGCAAGCTCCGAATGCCCATGGGCGAGGCCTTTCGCATGAGTTGGGTGCGATGAATGTCCGTACTGCGGGAATTGATCCCTGGCCAGGGCGGATACGTAAGGTTAGCGGCCGGATCCGGCCCTTCGGTGGCACGGCCCGCCTGTGGGGCAACTGAGCTGCAACCGATCCCGGACCGAGTCCTGGGCGACTGCTGTGGCGGACCGGTGCCGGTTCCTCACCTGCACCTGTCACCTCTCCCTGCGCGATGACGACTTGTGCCGATCCTGTGCGCGTCCACCGCACTAGAGTCGGACCCATGGTTTCCGGTGAGGCGCCGCAGGCGGCAGGCAGCGTTCGGGTTGATGTCTGGATCTGGTCGGTCCGGCTCACGAAGACCCGTGCGCAGGCGGCTGCCGCCTGCCGCGCGGGTCATGTGAAGGTCGCGGGTGAGCGCGCCAAGCCCGCCCAGGCGTTGCGCGTCGGCGACGAGGTGCGGTTGCGGCACGACGGCCGGGACCGGGTCGTCGTCGTGTCGAAGATCGTGAAGAAGCGGGTCGGGGCACCGGTGGCCGCGGAGTGCTTCGTCGACAACAGCCCGCCCCCGCCGCCGCGCGAGACCGCGATCCAGGTTCCGGTACGGGACCGGGGCGCGGGCCGGCCGACGAAGCGGGACCGGCGCGAGATGGACCGGCTGCGCGGTGCGGGGCCCGAGCCCTCGGAGTGATGGTCGCCGGGCCCTCGGAGTTGACGGGGCGCGGGGCGAGGTCCTACGGCCGGGGTGAGGCGATGGCCCGTGCCGCCGCCACCTCTTGGCGCAGCGGGGCGAGTACGCCCTCGTCGTCGCCCGGAAGTTCGGCGCGCACCTCCACCAGGACCTCGCTGGCCCGCAGCCCATCCGCCAGTTCGACCAGTTGACGCCGCACCACGGCCACTTCCGCCGGTTCCGGTTCCGGGGCCCCGTGGTTGACGCGGACCCGGGCCGCCGTCGTGGCGTCGACGATGCGTTCCACGGCGACGACCAGCGGCCACCAGGCGGCGGCGCGGGTGCCGGTGGGGGGCGGTTCGGTCAGGGCGCGCTGGAACTCGGAGCGTACGGAGGACAGATCGCGGTAGATGCGGCGGCGGACCCGGACCCGCTCCGCCCGGTCGCCGTCGCCGCCCGGCTCGAACGCGTACGCCACATAGTCCGCGATGTCCGTGACCGCGTCGGCCAGCCGGTGGCCGATCCGGGTGTGCCAGCTCTCCGGCCACAGCAGATAACCGGCCACCAGCACGATGGCGCAGCCGATCAGGCTGTCCAGGAAGCGCGGCCAGACCAGGTGCACGCCCTGGTGGTTCAGCAGGTCGGACAGCAGCAGGATGACCGGGGTGACGGCCGCGGTCTGGAAGGCGTACCCCTTCGCCGTGAGCGCCGGGATCAGCGCGGCGAGCAGCACCATCACCGGCACGTCCCACCAGCCGATCGGCACCTCAGCCAGCACCGGCGCCGCGATGACGAGTCCCGCGGCCGTGCCCACGGAACGCAGCACGGCGCGGGAGAACACCGAGCCGAAGTCGGGCTTGAGGACGAAGGTGACGGTCAGCGCCACCCAGTAGGAGCGCGGCACGTCGACCAGTGAGGTCAGCGCCTGGGCCAGCCCGATACAGAGCGCGAGGCGAAGCCCGTACCGCCACGAGGGGCCGGACAGCAGGACGTTGCGGGTGGCGCGGCGGACGCGTACGCCGAGCGCGGCGGGCCGGCCCAGCCGGTCGTCGACGTTGTACGGATCCGGTTCGGCCTTGTGGACGACCGCGAAGGCATGGCGCAGCGCGCTGTCGACCGCCCGGGTGGCGGGCGAGTCCGGGGCGGGCAGGGCGGGTTCGGCGCCGCCGGTGCGGGTCTCGGCCACGTCTGCGGCCAGGTCCCGCACCGCTTCCGGGATCGCGTCGGGCAGCCGGATCCGCCGCACGTGGACGGCGGGCGCGGCCTCGACCAGCGGGATGACGACGTTCAGCTGGGACAGCATCCGCACCATCGCGCCGCTGCGGCCGTGGTAGCGGGCGCGGCGCGCGAGGATCAGGTCGTAGGAGGTGTTGAGGGACTCCGTGACGGCCTGACGCTTCTCCTCGTACGCCTCGGTGCCCGCGGCGGCGAGCAGATCGGCGACCGCGAGATAGGTGCCGGTGACCGCGACCCGTTCCGGCAGTTTCCGCCGCAACGGCCAGGCCAGCAGGGTCAGGGCGAGGACGAACAGACCGCCCAGCGTCAGCAGGAGCGGTGCCACCCACCACGGGTCCGGCATCGGAAGACCGGCGCCGACCACGGAGTTGAGCAGGAGCAGCAGCCCCGAGACGGAGGCGACGGCGCCGATCGTCGACATCATCCCGGAGACGAGGCCGATGAGGGTGAGCACGGCGACGGCCGACCAGCCGGTCCCGTACACGAGCGTGCCGGCCATGATGCCGAGGGCGCCGAACAGCTGCGGCACGGCGATGTTGAGGATGCGCATCCGGTACGCGTCGGCGGTGTCACCGATGACGCCGGAGAGTGCGCCCATGGAGGCCAGCGCCCCGTACACCGGCCGGTCGGCGGCGAATCCGACGGCGAGCGGTGCGGCGAGCGCCACTGAGGCGCGGGCGACGGCGGCCCAGGGGATGGGGGTCGGCTGGGGGCGCAGGCCGTAGCGGAGCCAGACGGGCGGCATGGCCCGCCGCTGGGCCGGGGTGGGGCGGACGGTGGAGCCGGCGGCCGCCACCGCTTCGGTGCCGTCGCCTCCGCCCGCGTGGTCGCCCTTCGCGCCCGCGTCGGATCCGCTGCCTTTCAACGCGCCCCCTTCACCGTTCGGCGGTCAGCTTCGGTACCGGCCGATTCCGGTCTCCACGGTACGCAGTCGCGCCTGCTCATCGGCGGTGAGGCGGGCCTCCCGGTCGGCGGCGGTCGCGCGGCCGTCCGTCACGGCGCGTTCCCTCAACGGTGTCCGTGGTCCCGCAGCACGATGACGGTCTTGCCGCGCGCACCGCCGGTCCGGTTGCGGTCCAGGGCCTGCGGGGCCTTCTCCAGGGGGAGTTCGATGTCGATGGGGACGCGCAGGACGCCTTCCGCGGCGCCCGCGGCCAGCACGTCGAGCAGGACCGGGCTCGGGTCGAGGCGGAAGTCGACACCCCGCACCCGGTCGGGGAGCGGCGCCCCGGCCGCGACGGAGCGGGTGGAGAGCGCGATGCCGCCCGGCCGGAGCGCTTCGGCGTGTGCGGCGAACGCCTCGGGGGTCGCGGAGGCCAGGTCGGCCAGCGCGTCGACGCCGTCCGGGCAGGCGGCCCGTATCGCCTCGGCCGCCGGACCCTCCGTGACGTCGATCGTGGCGGCGGCGCCCAAGGACCCCATCCTGGACCGTTCGTCACCGCGCACCGCCGCGATCACGCGAACGTCCCGGGCCTTGGCGAGCTGCGTCAGACAGCTGCCGACGCCGCCCGCCGCGCCGACGACCAGCAGGCTCTCGTGGCCGCGCAGCGCCACCGCCTCCAGGATCTGGGCGGCGGCCATCCCGGCGGACGGCAGCGCGGCCGCGACCCGGGATTCGAGGCCGCGCGGGACGAGGGCGATGGCGGAGTCCTGCGGTACGCAGACGTAGTCGCAGTACGTCCCCGCACCGGCCGCCGGACCGCCGGACCGGCCGAAGACGTGGTCGCCGACCCGGAAGGGGTTGTCGCCGCTGCCGATCATGTCCACCCGGCCCGCGTAGTCCACGCCGACGACCAGCGGGAAGACCTGGGGGGCGAGGCCGTCAAGGGCGCCGTCCGCGAACTGCCAGTCGTGCGGGTTGACCGAGGCGTACTCGACCCTGACCCGTACCTCGCCCGGTCCCGGATCCGGCTTGGGGACCTCGACCGGGGTGGGATCGGACCGGAACGTGCTGATGGCGATGGCGCGCATACGGAAGACCTCCCAGTAGCCCCCGGCAGTCACCCCCTCCACTCTTCCCCGGCCCGCCGGAGCCCGCACCTCGGCGTGTGCGGGCCGGGATCTCAGCCGCCTCCGTGCAGTTCCAGGGCGACGAGGAGCGCGCGGTGGTCGGTGCCGGCGAGGCCCAGGAAGCGGGCCGAGCGTACCGAGAACTCCTCGCTGACCAGCACATGGTCGATCTGGGTGCGCAGCGGTGTGGTGCGGTCGGCGGGCCAGGAGTACGTACGCGAGGAGCCGGCGAGCCGGGCGCTGTCGTGGAGGCCGCCCGCGTCCAGGACGGCCCGGAAAGCGGCGTGGTCCTGGGAGGCGTTGAAGTCGCCCGCCACGACGGCGGGCCGCGCCCGGACGGTGGCGGCGAGGTCGCGGATCCGGCCGAGTTCGCGGCGCCAGACGGACACCCCGCCGGGGACCGGCGGCATGGGGTGCGCGAGCTGGAGCCTCACGTCCCGGCCCGCGACGACGGCGACCGCTCCCGGCATCGCCATCGCGCCCTCGACCCGGCCCGCCGGCCGCAGCGGGAACCTGCTGAGGATCGCCGAGCCGAGCGAACCGTCGAGCCGGACGACGTCGCGGTACGGGTACGAGGCGGCCGGGACGCGGGCGGCGAGGGCGTCGGCGCACGCGAAGTCGCACTCCTGGACGAAGACCACATCGGGCCCCTCGCGGCGGACCGTCGCGATCAGCGCGTCCGTCGCGTCACCGAACTCCACATTGGAGGTGAGGACGTCCAGCCGGGCCACCACCGGACCGTGGGCGCCCGTGCTGCCGGGGCCGTAAGGGCGCACGAACCACACGGTCAGCGCGAGCGCCACCGCCGCCCACACCAGGCCGCCGCGCCACCGGGCCAGTGCGGCAAGCCCGAGACCGGCGGCGCCGGGCAGCAGGAGCCAGGGGAGGAAGGCCAGGGCCTGCGGGACGGGGGTCGGGCCGTCGGCGCCGGCGGCCCGGAAGCCGGTCACGAGGCTCACGGCGGCGAGGAGGAGCGCGGCCCCGCAGAGCGAGGCGTTCCTCACGACCGCGGCCCCCTCG
Source organism: Streptomyces sp. NBC_00464 (assembly GCF_036013915.1). Lineage (NCBI taxonomy): Bacteria > Bacillati > Actinomycetota > Actinomycetes > Kitasatosporales > Streptomycetaceae > Streptomyces > Streptomyces sp. NBC_00464. Next base: position 3,939,413 of record NZ_CP107899.1, read on the forward strand.
TGCCCCTGCCGATACCAGTCATGCACCGGACGGAACCGGTCGTGCCCCTGCCGGTGCCGGTCATGCACCGGACGGAACCGGTCGTGCCCCTGCCGGTACCGGTCATGGCCCGGACGGTACCGGCAGCACCCGCTGGGCCCAGATCCGCGCCGCCACCGCGCACACGGCCACCGCGAGCCCCGTACCGAAGACGATCCACACCGTGGTGCGCAACGACCCCGTCAGCGCGTCGTACACCGCCGCCGCTCCGTCGGTGTCGCTGCCGGGCACCTCGGCCAGCACCCGGTTGCGGGCCAGTGCGAGTGCCCCGCGCAGCACCAGGGCGCCGAGGGCGAAGCCGGCCCCGGCGACGGCGGTGGCGGCGAGTGCGGCCAGGGCGGAGCCCCGTCGGCAGGGACCACCGCGCACCCAGGCCAGGACGACGGCCAGCAGCGCGAACACCAGCGTGCCGATCGCCGGCCACACACTGGCGGCCCGCAGCCACCGGAAGCTCTGGCGCATCTGGTCCGCGCGGTCGGCGGAGATGATCTGGATGTCGGTGTGCTGGACGGGGATCTGGTCGGCGAACGGCACCCCGTTGTCCACCAGGTTCTGCTTCACCTTCTCCGTCACGGGCGCCAGATCGATGGTGACGCTCTCGCCGCTGTCGCCGTCCAGCGCCGCCGTGACGGCCTCGTGGGCGGTGCGGTTGGCGGCGTTCCACGCGGCCTGGAAGGCGTCGGTGGTGGTGAAGGACTGCACGGCCTGGTGGAGGAAGTCGCGGACGGTGTCCTGGAGCGGGCCGACGTCGATCTGCTTCATCGCCTCGTCGGTGATCAGGTCGGCCACGGTGTTCTGCACATCGGGGTCGGAGGCGAGCGGCGCCACCGCGGCCACGTAACGGTCCGTGTCGTCGATCTCCAGATCGACCCAGGCGGAGAGCGCGCTCAGCGGCACCAGGACGGCGAGCAGCACCAGGAATGCCACCGAGAGAGCCGCCGAGATGTAGGTCCGCACCTCACCAGGGAATCCCGGATGGCGGCGGTGCGCCCCGGGCGGTAGCCCATCCGAGTTGCCGGGCCGCCCCGCCGGGTGTGCCCTGGAGGAAAGCGGGGGTGACGGAAGGAGCTCGCTGCCATGGCCGCACACGCTTCGGTGCAGGCACGCGGAACACGCGCGCGTGTCCAGCGCCCCTCCACGCTCAGCTGGGCCGTGCCCGTCACGCTCGGCGTGATCCTCGGCTGTTACGCCACATCCATCGCCCGCGACGGCGGAGTGCTCACCGGCACCCGGCTCGCGCTCGGCCTGATCTCCGGCGCGGTGCTCGCGGCGCTCTGCTTCGGTCTGGGCCGGGTGCAGAAGCGCCTGCCGGCCGAGCTCGCGGCGGCCGCGTACGGTGCGCTGTTCGGCGGTTCGATCGGCTTTCTCTACAGCCTGTCCGGCAAGAGCGTGCTGGCCGCGTCGGTGCTGGGCCTGCTGACCGGTACGGGCATGCTGCTGGCCGCGTTCTACGCCTTCTACACCCGGAAGAACTGAGCCCCGCACGGTTCGCGGAGCCACTGAGCCCCGCACATTTCACGCCGGACGGGCCCGCGCCTCAGCTGCGCGGGCCCGTCCGGCGGTTCGGAGCCGTGGTCAGTTGCGGACCACGGTCACCGGGCACGGTGCGTGCTGGGTGACGTGCAGGCTGACGGAGCCGAGCAGGGTGGCCTTGAGGGCGCTGCGCCCGCGCGCTCCGACGACCAGCAGATTTGCGCCCTCGGACCGGTCGAGCAGGGCCTGAGCCGGATTGCCGATCACCACGACCTTGCTGATCTCGGCCGCGCGCGCACCGCCGACGGCCTCCTCCAGCGCCTCGGTGAGCGACACGGTGGCCAGCGCCTGCGGGTCGAAGTCCTCCGGCATGCCCGGCATCATCGACGCCCAGCTGGTCGCGGGGTACTCCCAGCTGTTGACGGCCTCCACCGTGTCACCGGTCAGGTCCGCCTGGCGTACGGCCCAGTGCAGTGCCTTGATCGACGACTCGGAGCCGTCAACGCCCACCACGATCCTGCCCATATCTGCCTCCAGCTCGGTTCCGTTTGGTCATGCGGACGCGTCGTACGGAATGCCGCACGACGCGCCTTCTTCCGCAACTGTAGTCAAACCGGACGAAAGGGAAGTCCCGGGGGTGGTCAGTCCAGGCGGAGATCGGCCAGCTGCCGCTCGAAGGGGACCACCTCGTCGTCCAGGCCGAGGGACCTGGAGGCCCCGGAGACCGCCCGGCCGCCCGTGATCGCCTGCGCCAGCTCGCCGCCCGCACGCCGGATCCGGGCCGGCAGGCCGTCGGTGTACTCGTCGCCCGACGAACCCCAGTCCTCCGACGCCGCGTACACCGATGTCGGCAGGGTGACGGCCCGCAGATAGGCGAAGAGCGGGCGCATCGCGTGCTCCAGCACCAGCGAGTGCCGGGCGGTGCCGCCGGTCGCCGCGACGACGACGGGCTTGCCGGTCAGCGCCGTGTTCTCGACCAGGTCGAAGAACGACTTGAACAGGCCGCTGTACGAGGCGGTGAAGACGGGGGTGACGGCGATCAGTCCGTCGGCCCCCGTCACCGCGCCGATGGCCTCCTCCAGCCCGGCCGACGGGAATCCGGACACCAGGTTGCCCGCGATGTCGACGGCCAGGTCGCGCAGTTCGATCACCCGGACCTCGACCGGGCGGTCCTGCTCGGTCTCCAGCCGTTCCCGGGTGGCCGCGGCCAGCCGGTCGGCCAGCAGCCTGGTCGACGAGGGGCTGCTCAGCCCGGCCGAGACGGCGACGATCCTCAGCGGTTCGGTGGCGAACACGGTGTCAGCTCTCCTTCGCGACAGTGGTGGCGGCGGTGACGGCCGGGTGCAGGGGTGCGGACTCGGGCACCCCGGCGGGCCGCAGCCGGGCGAACTCCTTGCGCAGCACGGGGACGACCTCCTCGCCGAGGATGTCGAGCTGCTCCAGGACCGTCTTGAGCGGCAGTCCCGCGTGGTCCATCAGGAACAGCTGGCGCTGGTAGTCGCCCACGGCGTCCCGGAAGGACAGCGTCCGCTCGATGACCTCCTGCGGGGAGCCGACGGTCAGCGGCGTCTGCTGGGTGAAGTCCTCCATCGAGGGCCCGTGCCCGTAGACCGGCGCGTTGTCGAAGTACGGACGGAACTCCCGTACCGCGTCCTGCGAGTTCTTCCGCATGAACACCTGGCCGCCGAGACCCACGATGGCCTGCTCGGCGGTGCCGTGGCCGTAGTGGGCGTAGCGCTGCCGGTAGAGGTTCACCATCTTCTTCGTGTGCTCGATGGGCCAGAAGATGTTGTTGTGGAAGAAGCCGTCGCCGTAGTACGCGGCCTGCTCGGCGATCTCCGGGGAGCGGATGGACCCGTGCCAGACGAAGGGCGGTACGCCGTCCAGCGGGCGCGGGGTCGCGGTGAAGGACTGCAGCGGCGTACGGAACTTCCCCTCCCAGTCCACGACGTCCTCGCGCCACAGCCGGTGCAGCAGGGCGTAGTTCTCGATGGCGAGCGGGATGCCCTGGCGGATGTCCTTGCCGAACCAGGGGTAGACCGGGCCGGTGTTGCCGCGGCCCATCATCAGGTCGACGCGGCCGTCGGCGAGGTGCTGGAGCGTGGCGTAGTCCTCGGCGATCTTCACCGGGTCGTTGGTGGTGATCAGGGTCGTCGACGTGGACAGGATGATGCGCTCGGTGCGGGCGGCGATGTAGCCGAGGGTGGTCGTCGGGGAGGACGGGACGAACGGCGGGTTGTGGTGCTCGCCGGTCGCGAACACGTCGAGGCCGACCTCCTCGGCCTTCCGCGCGATGGCGACGGTGGCCTTGATCCGCTCGTGCTCGCTCGGCGTCGTGCCGGTCGTCGGGTCGGTGGTGAGGTCCCCGACGGTGAAGATCCCGAACTGCATGGCGCCCGCCTCCAGGTGATCGCTTCAGGTGCTGCTTCAGATATCGCAGGTGGTTGAACATTGAACTAACTGAACACACCCTACAACGGAGCACCCCGTCTCCCTATTCCTTCGCCGCCGCACCCTTCCCGCGCTGCTCCTCCACCCACCGCGTGGCCCGGTCGATCGCCTCGTGCTGGGCCCCGAAGACCTCCTCGCGGGCGGGCACCACCCGGTCGCCGCCGAGCTCCGCGGTGAGACCGGTGCGGTGCAGCACCGCCAGCAGCCTCGGCTGGACCCCGGCCAGATAGAGCCGGCCGCCGTGCGCGTCCAGCTCCGCCGCGTACCGGCTGAGCAGCTTGACCACCGCGGAGGAGGGGACCTCGGGTGTGGTGCGCAGCGCCAGCACCAGGGCCGAGCCGCGCGCCTGCGAGACGTCGGGCCACTGGGCGTCGATCCGGGGCGCCTCGGCGAACAGACTGGTTCCGGCATAGAAGAGGACGGCCACCTCGCCGGGCCCGATCCGCTCCGGCGGCTCGGTGAACCGCCAGCTCCCGGGGTCGGCGCCGCGTTCGAGCCCGCGCAGTCCGCTCTGCCGGGCCGCCTGGACGCAGTACAGCAGCAGCGAGAGCAGCGCCCCGATCACGATGGCCTGCTGGAGGGGCAGCTGGGTGGTGGCGACGAAGGTGACGAGCATCGCGGCGGCGGACAGCCAGGACGTGCGCAGCACCAGCAGGATGTCCTTGCGGCGCCCCCAGATCAGCTCGCAGCCGATCACGATGATCAGTCCGCCGATGACCGGCATCGGGATCTGCTCGGCCAGCGAGCCGAGCGTCAGGATCAGCAGCCCCAGCCACAACCCGGCGAAGATGCCCGTCCACCGGGTGCGCGCGCCCGCGCTGACGGCGATCCCGGTCCGGGACATGGAACCGCCGGCCGGCAGCGCGCCGAACAGCCCGCCGCCGATGTTGCCGATCCCCTGGGCGACGAAGTCGCCGTCGACGGAGGACTTGGAGCCGTCGGGGTTGCGGACGGTCGGGCCGATCGACGCCGCCTGGGCCAGCGCGACCATCGCGACGGCGAAGGCGCCGGGCAGCAGTGAACCGACGGCGGTCAGGTCCGGGGCGGTGAAGTGCGGCAGCGCCGCCGGGATGTGTGCGATGTCCCGGGCCAGCTCCACGTCGACGCCCAGCAGCCCGACACCCAGGCTGACGGCGACCAGGGCGACCAGGATCGACACCGGTTCCAGCCGCTTGACCAGCCGGACGAGTGCCCACACGGCGACCGTGGTGAGCGCGGTCAGGGCGGTCGCGAGCTTCCAGTCGCCGATGTGGACCACCCAGCTCACCAGCTGGGCGAGGCGGTTGTGGCCGTCGGGTTTGTATCCGGTGGCATCGTCGAACGAGCCGGTGATGATCTGGAGGGCGATCCCGGTCGAGAACCCGGTCATCACGGCGTTGGAGACGAAACTCATCACCGCGCCGAGCTTCAGCAGACCGAGCACCACCATGATCAGCCCGGCGAGCACGGCGACCGTGGCGATGTTCCCCGCGTCCTGGGGGTCCAGATGCGCCCCGGACAGCACGCTCTGCGAGGTCAGGGCGATGGCGGAGGTGAGGGTCGTGACCATCAGGACCGTACGGGCGAAGAACGATCCCAGGATGGTGGGGACGACGCCCGCGTAGATGCCCGTGACCGGATTGAAGCCGCCGATCGACGCGTAGGCCATGCCCTCGGGGAGGGAGAAGAGACCGGTCACCAGACCGGCCGACACATCGGAAGGTGTCGGCCGGCCCAGCTTCGGCTTCTTGACGCGCAAGGCGGTGCCTACGGGGTGACGATCGGGAACGAGGTGTCGGCCTCGGCCAGCAGCGAGAACAGCGTGGCGAGCACCTGCGGATCGCCCTTCGTGCCGACGCCGTCGAGCCCGCGCCCGGCGAACACGCCGAGCAGCTGCGGCTTGGTCAGCGTGAGGGTGAGGCCGGCCGGGGTCCGGGGCGGGGAGGCGTCCGTGGTGGCGCGCCGGGTCAGGGCCCCGTTGTGCAGGGTGAGGCGGTGGCGGCTGCGCTCGTCGGTCAGGTCCAGGTCGATGACCAGGTCCTTGTCCCAGGCGCGCGGCCCGTCGACCCGGACGGCGATCGAGTCGACGAGCTGCTCGACGGTGAGGGCCATCGCCACCTCGGGGTTGGCGGGGTCCAGGAGGTTGGTGTCCGGGCCGTTCTCCAGCTCCATCGCGCCCATCAGGTAGAAGTTGCGCCAGGTGCCGTTCTCCGAGCCGTGCCCGAGCCTGCGGTAGACGGCCGCCAGATCGGAGCGGGCCTGCCGGTCGGAGGCGTCGGCGAAGACCACGTGGTTCAGGAGCGTCGCCGCGAACCGCAGATCGCCCTGTTCCGCGTACTTCGCGGCCTTGCCGACCACCTCGTCGGCGCCGCCCATGCACTCCACGTACCGGGTCGCCGCCGCGACCGGCGGGTGCTCCCAGAGGTGGGCCGGGTTGCCGTCGAACCAGCCGAGGTAGCGCTGGTAGATCGCCTTCACGTTGTGGCTGAGCGAGCCGTAGTAACCGCGTGCGTGCCAGGAGTTCTCCAGCGCGGGCGGCAGCTTGATCTCCTCCGCGATCTCGGGACCCGTCAGACCGGCGTTGAGCAGCCGCAGCGTCTGGTCGTGCATGTAGGCGTAGAGATCGCGCTGGACGGCCAGGAACTCCACCACGTTCTCGGCGCCCCAGGTAGGCCAGTGGTGCGAGGCGAAGGCGACGTCCATCGTGTCGCCGAAGAGCTCGATCGCCTCGTCCAGGTAGTGCGACCAGATCCGCGAGTCGCGGACGACCGCGCCGCGCAGCGTCAGGATGTTGTGCATGTTGTGGGTGGCGTTCTCGGCCAGGCACAGCGCGCGGCGGTCCGGGAAGAGGAAGTTCATCTCGGCCGGGGCCTCGGTGCCGGGCGTGATCTGGAAGACGATCCGTACGCCGTCGACCGTCTCCTCCTGGCCCGTACGGGTGATGTCCACGGTCGGCGGGATCAGCGTGATCGTCCCGGTGGAGGTGGTCATGCCGAGCCCGGCGCCGAGCTGCCCGTCCGGCGCCTTGTCGATCCGGTCGCCGTACATGTACACCGCACGCCGGGTCATGGCGTTTCCGGCGTACACGTTCTCGCTGACCGCGTGCTCCAGGAACCCGACGGGCGCCAGGATCGGCACCCCGTCCTCCTCGCCCTCGGCCAGCACCCCGCGCGAGCCGCCGAAGTGGTCGGCGTGCGAGTGCGTGTAGATCAGCCCGGTGACGCGGCGGTCCCCGCGTTCGCGCCGGTACAGGGCGAGTGCCGCGGCGGCGGTCTCGGCGGACAGCAGCGGATCGATGACGATCACACCGGTGTCCCCCTCCACCAGCGTCATGTTCGACAGATCGAGCCCGCGCACCTGGTAGATGCCCTCGGCCACCTCGTACAGCCCTTGACGGGAACAGAGTTGGGCCTGCCGCCAGAGGCTGGGGTGCGCGGTGTCCGGGCAGTCGCCGTCCAGGAACGCGTACGCGTCGTTGTCCCAGACGACGCGGCCGTCGTCGCTCTTCACCACAGCGGGCTGGAGCGCGGCGACGAAGCCGCGGTCGGCGTTCTCGAAATCGGTCGTGTCCTGGAACGGAAGGTCGCTCATGACAACTCAGTAGAACCCAGTCGGGTTATTTATGCACTTCATCCCATTTGTTGGAAATGCCGTGCCGGCCGATGCGTACGCTGAACCGGTACGGAGGCCGCCCGAGCCCCGGGCGGATGGAGGCGGACGTGAGTGGGACCGGAACGGGGAACGGCGGCGGGCCGCTGCCGGAGCACGCGGACGACCCGGAGCGCGGGGGCGGGAGCGAGAGCTGGAAGGAGCGCGGCGTCGCGCTGCGCGTCTTCGTCTACGTCTTCGCCACGCACCTGTTCGCCCCGGTCATCTTTTCCTCCTGTGTGGATACCCCGTGCTTCAGCTCGGGGAGGAAGCGCAGCCCCTGCGGAGCAGGGCTACGAGCTGGGATCCTCCGTCAGGGCGGATCCCGGTGCCGTGACCGCAGGTTTGATCTTAAGTTGCGGCACCGCTAGTTTGTGAGCGTGGCCACGAAGCACGTGAAGCGGGCATTCAAGTACCGCTTCTACCCGACGGATGCGCAGGCAGCGGAGCTGTCGCGCACCTTCGGATGTGTGCGGAAGGTCTACAACCTGGCGCTCGCGGCACGGTCCGAGGCGTGGACGCTCCGTCAGGAGCGGGTCAACTACAACACCACCTCCGCGATGCTCACCTCGTGGAAGAAGACCGAGGAACTGGCCTACCTGTCCGAGGTTTCGTCTGTGCCGTTGCAGCAGACGCTGCGCCACCTGCAGGGCGCTTTCGGGAACTTCTGGCAGAAGCGGGCCAAGTACCCGGCCTTCAAGTCGAAGAAGAAGTCCCGCCGGTCCGCTGAGTACACCACCAGCGGTTTCCGCTTCCGGGACGGCAAGCTCACCCTCGCCAAGATGCGTGAACCGCTGGACATCGTCTGGTCGCGTCCTCTTCCTGAAGGTGCGACGCCCTCCACCGTGACCGTGTCGCAGGACGCGGCCGGGCGCTGGTTCGTGTCGATGCTGTGCGACGACATCCCCGCGCCGATGCCCGATACCACAAACGCGGTCGGGATCGATGCCGGGATCACCAGCCTGGTGACGCTTTCCACTGGAGAGAAGGTCACCAACCCCCGGCATGAACGCAAGGACCGTGTCCGTCTCGCCAGGGCGCAGCGGGTGCTGGCGAAGAAGGCCAGGGGTGACGGGGCGAACCGGGCGAAGGCCCGCCGGAAGGTCGCGAAGGTCCATGCCCGCATTGCCGACCGCAGGCGGGATCACCTGCACAAGCTGACCACTCGTCTCGTTCGTGAAAACCAAACGATCGTGATCGAGGATCTGACCGTACGCAACATGGTCAAGAACCATTGTCTGGCCCGCGCCGTCTCGGACGCTGCCTGGACCACGATGCGCGGCATGCTGGAGTACAAGTGCGCCTGGTACGGAAGGGACCTGGTCGCTGTCGATCGCTGGTTTCCCTCCTCCAGGCTGTGCTCGAACTGCGGCACCTTGCAGAGCAGGTTGCCGTTGAACGTCCGTACCTGGACGTGTACGTGTGGTGTCACTCACGACCGTGACGTGAACGCCGCAAAGAACGTGCTGGCCGAGGGGCTCTCGGTGACAGTCTGTGGAGCTGGTGTAAGACCTCAACGGAGTTCTCCGGGCAGGCAGTCGGTGACGAAGCAGAAAACCCCACGGCGCGAGCCGTAGGAATCCCCCTCCCTTCAGGAGGGGGAGCATGTCAACTGGATTCTCTTCTGCGTGGGCGAGCACGCGAAGAAGTAGGGGAGCCGCCTGGCCTGCCGGTGGGTGGTCCGGCTCCTGGCGGGGTCGAGTCGGCGGGCGGGCGTGTTGATAGGGAGTGGGTATCATTACGTCATGCTGTATGCGATGCCCTCCCTGGAATCGGCCGACCTTCATGTCCTGGAGGAGATCGACGACCTGCGCGAGCAGCTGCGGCATGCTGTGCTGCAGGCGCCGGCCAAATGGTCCCTGGATCTGCGTAAGGCCCTGACGGCCAGCGCGATCGCGGCATCGAACACGATCGAGGGCTACAGCGTCGATGTAGTGGACGTCGCCGACCTGATGGACGGCGAGCGCGAGGTCGATGCCAGTGACGAGAACAAGGCGGAGACGCTGGCCTACCAGCAGGCCATGACGTACATCCAGTCACTGCACGATGTGACCGACTTCCGGTACAGCAAGGAGCTTCTCAACAGCCTTCACTGGATGCTCCAGGGCCACCACCATCCCCGCAGGCTCGCCGGGCAGTGGCGTCGCAACGCCATCCGCATCACCGCGCCGGGTGACGAGCTCGCGACGGACTACGAGGGCCCGGACCAGGAGCGGCTTCCCGGGCTCATGAGCGAGCTCGTGGACTGGCTCAACGAAGGCGACCAGGGCAGTCACGTCCTGCTCCGCGCCGCCATGGCCCATCTGAACCTGGTGAAGGTCCACCCGTGGTCGGACGGCAACGGCCGCATGTCCCGCTCGCTCCAGACACTGCTGATCGCCCGGGGCGGCGTCCTGGCACCCGAGTTCTCCTCGATCGAGGAATGGCTGGGCATGCCGGGCAACACCTGGGACTACTACAAGGTGCTGCGAGAGGTCGGCGGTCCCGTCTGGTCGCCGGAGCGTGACACTCTGCCCTGGATCAGATTCAACCTCCTCGCCTACCACCAGCAGACTCAGCGGGTGCAACGCCGCGTCGACCGTTCCAACGACTGCTGGGTGCAGTTGCTGGAGGAGACCGGGGCACACGGGGTTACCGAGCGCCAGGTCACCGCGTTGCACGAGGTGGCCATGGCCGGTCGCGTACGGCGCAGCCGCTACGAGAGGGCCGAAGCGATCAACACGCAGCAGGCCACACGGGATCTGCAGTCACTGACCAAGGCGCAGTTGCTGACGGCCGTCGGCCGGACGAAAGGGCGCCACTACGTTGCCGGGCCGAAGTTCCCGGAGCGGGTGCTGGCCACAGCGCGCCGGCCGCACACCATCACCAACCCGTACACCGCGTAGCGGCAATCCCGTGCCCGCGCCCCCGTGCTCGGTTACCCTCGACCCATGACCTCCGTACCGTGCCGCAACTGGTGGCGCTCCTCCTAGGAGCGGCCACCTCTTCAGCGCGGGACCAGGGCCGTTCGTTACGGACGGCCCTTTTTCTCTGCCCTCTTCCGGTACGGGCTCCGAGCCCGGCGGGGGCCGTCCTCCACGCACACACCATCGCGAGGAGAGACCAGCCATGACCACGACCTACCCCGCCCCCGCCGCCACACTCGACGAGCGGATCCAGGCGGACCCCGCCGCCTTCCGGGTCCTGTCCGGTGACCGGCCCACCGGGGCGCTGCACCTCGGGCACTACTTCGGCACGCTCCACAACCGGGTGCGGCTCCAGGACCTCGGGGTGGAGACGTTCATCATCATTCCCGATTACCAGGTGCTGACCGACCGGGACGTCGCCGAGCGGCTCGCCGCGACCATGGAGGGGCTGCTGCTGGACTATCTGGCCGTCGGCATCGACCCGGAACGTTCGGTGATCTTCAACCACAGCGCCGTACCCGCGCTCAACCAGCTGCTGCTGCCCTTCCTCAGCCTGGTCTCCGTCGCCGAACTGGGCCGCAACCCCACGGTCAAGGACGAGATCGCGCACTCCCGGCAGGCGGCCGTCAGCGGCCTGATGTTCACCTACCCGGTCCACCAGGCGGCCGACATCCTGTTCTGCAAGGGCAATCTGGTGCCGGTCGGCCAGGACCAGGTGCCTCATCTCGAAGTGACCCGGACCGTCGCCCGGCGGTTCAACGAGCGCTACGGGCCGCTCTTCCCGGAACCCGAGGCGCTGCTCTCCGATGCGCCCCTGCTGCTCGGCACCGACGGCACCAAGATGAGCAAGAGCCGCGCCAACTCCGTTGCGCTGAGCGCCGACGAGGACACGACCGCCCGGCTGATCAAGGGGGCGAAGACGGACACCGAGCGGCACATCACGTACGACCCCGAGGGGCGGCCCGGGGTGTCCGGTCTGGTGCTGCTTGCCGCGCTCTGCCTCGACCGCGACCCGCATGATGTGGCCGAGGAGATCGGGGGCGGGGGCGCGGCCGCGCTGAAGCGGACCGTGACCGACGCGGTCAACGCGCGGATGGCGCCGATGCGGGCCCGACGGGCGGAATTCGTACGGGACATGGGGTACGTGCGGTCCGTGCTGCGGGCCGGCAACGAACGCGCGAACGCCATCGCCGACGCGACGCTGACGGAGGTCCGGGAGGCGATGGGGGGTCTGGTCTAGAGCGCGTGCTCCGACGGCCGCCCGCCGCGGGCCACCAGGTCCAGGACCAGCGCCGCGATGCTCACCGCTGGGTCAACGACGTCCGCCTGCGCAGGAGTTCCGCCAGACCGCGGCGGGTCGCCGCGATCACCACCCGGTCGGTGGACTGAAGGACGTAACCCGGGTGCAGGTTCCAGACCAGTCCGCCCGGCCGGTGCTCGGTGCCGCCGCCCGTTCCCGGCGTGGCCAGGTCCGGCCGGCGGTCGGCGGGCGGGGCCGTGTCCAGGGCGAGGACCCGCCAGGCCCCGGCCCGGAACGCCTGCTCCACCGTCCGGCCCTCCAGCTGCGGGTGCCCGGCCACCTCGACCGCGGCGAACAGCATCACCTTCCGCTCGACCGGCACCGCCCCGAGGATCTGCCGGCCCATCATGGCGACGGCGAACGAGGGCGCCGCCAGATGCGAGACCGACCGGGAGCGGGTCAGCGCCTGCGGATGAGCCGTGCGCAGGGTGCGGTAGACGGCGGTCGCGAACTCGTCGTCGAACAGCCGCAGCGTCACCCGCAGATCCGGCTTGACCGAGCGGGCGTGCAGCGCGGCCTCCAGATTCGTGGTGTCGACGCTGGTCAGGGCGAGCAGCGCGCGGGAGCGCCGGATCTTCGCGGCCTCCAGGACGCCCTCCTGCGTGACGTCACCGATGACCACCGGTACGTGCAGCCGCCGGGCCACCGGGATGCCGCGGGCGTCCGGATCGTCCTCCACGCACACCACGGGGACGCCGAGTTCGCGGAGCTGGACGAGGACGCGCGTACCGATCTTGCCGAGCCCGAGCAGTACCACGTGCCCGGACAGGCCGCGCGGCGGGCGGCGCAGCGAGGAGGCCGTGCGGAGCGAGCCGAAGGCCTCCAGCACTCCGGCGACGAACAGGGGCAGCAGCATCAACCCGGCGATTCCGGTGAGGAGTTGGATGATCTGGCGAGCGGTCGGGTCGCCGATCGCCGGGTCGCCCATCGCCAACAGGTCGAGCAGGGTCAGATAGGTGGCGTGCAGCGGGTCGTCCCCGGTGGTGAAGGAGGACGCCACGGCCAGGCCCAGGACGGCCAGGCCGACGCCCAGCGCGGCCCAGCGCAGCCGGCGCGAGAAGACCTGGCTCAGTGGTGCGCCCCGGCCGCCCATCCGGCGTTCCCTGCCGGCGGGGCCCGATTGGCTGACGGCCTCCAGGACGATGGTTCCGCGCCCGGCGGCCGCGGCCACCTGTGCCTGGTCGGGCAGGAGCCGGGGGCCTTCGTCGCCGCTGCTGTCGGAGCCCTCGGCGCCGGCCGGGTTATGGGTGGTGGAGGAGAGCAGGGCCAGTGTGCACAGCCCGGGGTCGGCGACCTGGCCGTCCCTGGGCGGGGTGCGTTCGGCCGCGCGCAGGAGCAGGCCCTCCGCCTGGATCACCTTGCTCGACCCGGCGAGGGCGGTCGCCGCGAGGGCGGGAGCGGCGGTGTCGGCATCGGAGAGGACCGTGGTGGAGGCGTCCAGGGCGGCGTGGTCCAGCCCCGGCGATGCGACGGCGGCAGCCTGGTCGAGCAGGGCCTCCAGATGCTGGCCGAGCTTGCGGTTGTAGAGCCTGATCACCAGCCGGACACGGGGGTTGAGCCGGCGGGCGGTCAGCGCGGCACGGATGTTGCGCTCGTCGTCGTCGTAGACGAGGGCCAGGGCGGATGCCGTGTCGACGCCGGCCTCCTCGAAGGCCTCGTCGGAGGGTTCCGACGCCTGGAGGATGCGTACCGCCTCCACGCCGGCGTTGGTGTCGCCGTCCCTGCCGCCGGTCCCGCCGTTGCCGATCCCGGGACCGCCGTTGCGGTTCATCGCCGACGACATCCGGCCGAACAGGGCGGCCGCCCGGCCGCGCCCCGTCAGCGGAAGCTCGGGTCCGGCCGTGCCGGGCTCCGGCGGCAGGACCAGGGTGACGCGCTCCCCGTAGACGTAGCGCAGCTCCACGGCGAGCCGCTGGGCGAGGGCGTCGTCGCCGCAGACGACCATGTGTCCGGAGAACGGGGAGCGTTGGGGCTGCTGGGGAAGTGGAGGCACATGTCCCAGCATGCCTTGCCCCCTTCTCGTGATCGGTACGGTCAGCGGTCTTCGTGTGTCCCGGAGTGTGGCTCTGCCCGTGTTCCGGCGTGTCCGCCGGACGGCGGCCGGGTGAGCGGGTGGCGGGGGTCGGCCGCCCGGCTGATCGCCGATTCGACGGCCGCGATCCGGTCCGCGAGCAGGCCGAGTGCGGCCACCGCACGGGTCAGCGGATCGCCGTCGGGTCCGCCGAGCGCCTGGGTGCGTACGTACGAGGCGGTGACGGCCGACCAGCGCTCGGCCTGGGACGGGGTCAGGGTGCCGCGCAGGGCGGCGAGTTTCAGCAGGGCGGCTTCGGCGCCGGTGGTGAGCGTCTGGGCCTCGCCCGCGTAGTGGTCGTCGATGACGGCGGACAGTTCGGCGTCGTTCATCACGGGCACGATGCGCTCGGCGATGCGGTTCATGTTGCGGTACGAGCCCTGCAGGCGGAACGGCGGCTCGGTGCGCGTCGCGTCCGTCTGCGCGGCCGAGGCGATGTAGGCGGCGTTGACCGCGAGGACGGTGTCCCGGGCGTGCAGCAGATGGCGGAGCACGGCGGTGATGCGGTCCACCTCGGCCGGTGCGTAGGGGTGTTGGAGCCGGTCCGCGCGGGCGGTGGCGTCGGTGCCGGAGGCGAGCCGCAGGAGCAGGGCGAGGTCCTCGCGGGACCGGCCGGCGAGCGGGGCCAGGACCGGGTTCGCGGTCAGCGCGTTCTCGACGAAGCTCAGCGCGAAGACGTCCTCGCGCCCGCTCAGCACCTCGCCCAGGTTCCAGACGTCGGCCCGGTTGGCCAGCATGTCGGGAACCTGGAACCGCTCCCCGGACTCGGTGTACGGGTTGCCCGTCATGCACACCGCGAACCGCTTGCCCCGCAGGTCGTAGCTGCGCGGTCCGCCGTCCCGCACGCCCTCGATCCTGCGGGTGGCGTCGCAGAGCGGGATGAACTTCTGGAGCAGTTCCGGTGAGGTGTGCTGGATGTCGTCGATGTGGAGCAGGGTGTTGTTGCCCGCCTCCAGCGCGAAGTTGATCTTCTCGATCTCCTGGCGCGCGGTGGCGCTGCGTGCCTGCGCGGGGTCCAGCGAGGTCACGTCGTGGCCGAGGTTCGGCCCGCTGACCTTGACGAGGACCAGCCCGAGCCGGTCGGCGACGTACTCCATGAGCGTCGTCTTGCCGTAGCCGGGCGGCGACACGAGCAGCAGCAGGCCCTGCGCATCGGTACGCCGGTCGGCGTCCGCGGTGCCGAGCTGCTTGGCGAGGCTGTCGCCGATCAGCGGCAGGTACACCTCGTCGAGCAGCCGGTTGCGGACGAAGGCGGACATGACCCGGGGCCGGTGGTCGTCCAGTCGCAGCCGGGTGCGCTCGGCGGCGACCAGGGCGGTGCGCCGGTGCTGGTAGGTGCGGAAGCCGGGGACGACGGTGGTACGGAACTCCTCGGTACGGGAAAGCAGTTCATCGATCCGTACGGTCAGCCGGCCCCGCTCGATGCGCGGGTGGACGCCCAGGAGGCCGTCCACGGTCGTGGTGAGGGGCGCGTCGCCCTCGTAGCGTGCCAGGACCGGCTCGGGGCACAGCTCGACGGCGACGGCCTCCGCGAGATCGCCCGCGTCCAGGTTTGTCCCGCTCGCCCCGGCGTACGAGGTGAGCCAGCCCTCGACGAGCTGGCGGCGGGCCGGCAGATCGTCCGCGAGAGCGGCCAGATCCTCGTCGTACGCCGAAGTGCCGGTCGTGTGGCGGAACTTGTCCAGGAAGGTGCGGACGGATGCGGCGGTGACGAAGCCGTCCGGGCCGCTCGTCAGCTCCTCGAAGAGGTAGGCGGCCACGGTGGGGGCGCCGTCCCCCGGGACGGCCGCGGCCCACTCCGCCTGAAGGGCGGCGACGGCCGGGGTGAGGCCGAACGTCTCGCGGGCGCGCGCCAGCGAACGCGCCCGGCGCGTCCAGGACGTCCGGCGGGCGTCGTCCGTCCCGTACGCCCAGAAGAGCTGGGCGGCGGCCCGCACGGCGGGCGGGAAGCGCAGCAGTCCCGCGGCTGAGTGCAACCGCAGCAGGGCGGCCAGGATCGCCGTGGCGTCCTCGTCGTGGACGCCGCGCTGGTACCCCTCGTCGTACGCGGTGGCAGCCGATTCCCTTACGAGTGCGGCCAGTTCATCCGATTCCAGGGACCTCAGCGGGTCCGCGCCCTGCTCGGACAGGAGCCGGGCGGCCAGGTGCTCGCCCCGGTAGACGGACGGGGACTCGGAGGGCAGCAGCTGGTCCCAGTACGGGCGGGTGGACCGGAAGTCCGGGTCGGTGACCGGGGCGCGGTAGTCGGTTCCGGTGACGGCGAAGGCGAGCCCGTCCCCCTGGGGCACCAGCGTCAGCTCGAACGGCTGGGTGTTCACCGCGAAGCGGTGCCGGCCCAGCCGGATCGTCGCCCCGCCGTCCGCGTACAGCTCGCTGCGGTCGCGCAGCGCCCGCCCCGCCTCCTGGCGGGCGGCGAGCAGGTGCCCGTCCAGCTCCTCGGCCCGCACCGCGTCACCGAGTGCCCGCAGTTCGCCGGCCGTGCGGCGGACCTTGGCGACCATCGGGTCGGAGGCGAAGTAGGTGTGCACGGCGTCCGCGTCGGGCAGCGCGGAGCTGCGGCGCGCGACGGTCTCCAGCACACGGACGGCGGAGGCCGCGAGGCGTTCCGTACGGCGGGCGAGGGCGTCCTGAAGGGTCTGCCGGCGGGCCGAGAACGCCTCGTACACCTCCGTCCGCCGCTCGCCCAGCTCGGCCAGGAAGTCGTCGAACTCGGCGAACCGGGCCTCCAGGTTCTCCAGTTGCAGCAGCAGCCGTGCGAGCTGGTCGTCGCAGGAGTCCGGGGTGTCCGCGGCGGCCAGCGCGCCCGTGACGGCCTGTCCCAGCAGCGCGAACTCGGCGGTGAACTCCGCCCGGCCCTCCTGGTCGAGCAGCGTGCGGCGGCGGGCGTCGAGCGTGGCGCGGGCCCGGTTCACCCCGCCGAGCACCTCCGCGATCCGCTCCAGGATCGAGGTGCGGACCACGCCGTCACCGATGTCGAGCCCGGCGACGACGTCCGTCACCGTGCTCAGCCCGTCCGTCATCCCCGCCAGCCGCTCGCCGAGCGCGGAGGCGTCGGTGACGGTGGCGAGGCCCGCGGCCTCCTCGGTGAGCCGGGCGACATCCTCGTGATATCCGGCGAACGCGTCGTCCCCGGACAGGAACGCGACCGCACGCCGGCCCGCGGCGCTGATGTCGTCGGCCGTGGCGGCGGCGAGTTCGGCGATCCGCCCGGTGTCCGCGTACCGCATCTCTTCCAGCGATGCCAAGTGGCCGTGGGCGGCCCGTAGTTCGGTCAGCCGGTCGACCCATTCGGCGGCCGACCGGGGGGCCTCGCCGCGGACCCGGCGGACGAGGCCGGTGATCCGGTCCGCCGTTTCGGCGAGTGCGTCGGCGGCCCGTCGGGTCTGCTCCTGCACGGCGTCGAACTCGGCGAGCACCTGCTGTGCGGTGTCACGGAGCGCCGCCAACGGCGCGCCGAGGGCGCCGAGTTCGCCCTCCTCCAGCCAGTGGTACCGGTCGGTGGCGCGGGAGCAGTCGGCCACCAGCTGCGCGTACCCGGCAGCGGTGGGGGTGGTCCCGTCGGCGCTGTGCGCGAGCGCGAGGCAGTCGGAGATGCCGCGCACGAGATCGGCGTTGCCGACCCGGGCGAGCGGGCCCGTCCCGACGGGGCGGGAGGCGGCGTAGGTGTCGGAGACGTACGGCGTCTGCCAGCGCTGCACCGGATGAACCCGGGCCGCACCGCTGTCCCGGCCCTCCACCGGGTCGCGCAGAAGCACGAGCGTGCCGTCGTCGAGCAGCGCGTGGCCGCGGCCCTGGAGCGGGGTGGCGACCTCTTGCCGGATCACGTTGTACGGGAGCAGCAGGCCGCGCCCGTCCTCCCGCGAACGGAACGCGTACAGGACGTCCTCGCCGTTGGGGGAGCGGACGGCCCCCTCGAAGACGGGGTCGGTGAGCGGCCGGGCGATGTCGAAGGTCTTGGCGGTGCCGGCGGTCAGGTAGTAGCCGCCGGGGAAGATGATTCCCTGGTCCTCGGGGAGCCGGTGACAGGCCGGACCGATCCCGTCCAGCCGCTGCACGGTGCCGAGAAGCCGGTTGAAGACGAGATGGCGCCAGGCCTCCTCCTTGTACGGACGGATGCGCAGCAGTACGAGCGGGCCGGTCTGCGCGTACTCGACCTCGGCGTCGGCGAGCGACTGGAGGGGTTCGGTGACCGGCTCCCGGTAGATCCCGTCGGGGGTCTCCGTGTCGTCGACGGTCTTGAGCGTGAGGTGTCCGCCGAGCGTGGAGACGAAGAGCGGGGCGCGGTCCGGGTCCCGGTCCCCGGTGCCGCTTCTGCCGCCTGTGCCGACGGCGATGTGCGGGTGGCGCCCGGCGATGTGCGCCTCGCGGCCCGCGAGGGTCCAGGTGAAGTCGTGCGACGGTGGGAACACGTGGTCGCGCTCGCCGCGGGCGTCGAGGAAGGCGCCGGGTGAGCCGTCGGCGTCGAGCGCCCAGCGCAGGACGCGGATGTCCTCGGCGGTGTCGCCGGTACGGAAGACGGCGAGGAGCCGGCCGTCGGTACGGCGCAGGCGGAGCAGCCGGGCGTCGCGGTAGTAGCGGTGCAGGCCGCGGAACTCGCGTACGAAGTCCTCGTCGGCGAGGAGCGGGTGGGTGCCGTTGCTGAGGTCTGCGCCGTACAGGGCGAGTACGTCGGCGACGGCGGGGTCGTCGGTCCGGCCCGCGCCCCGCTCGAAGCCGAACAGGAGCTGTCCGCCGATCGCGACGAGGTCGCGGGGGGTGGACGGCTGCGCCGTCCGGATCTGCTCGCTGCCGAGCAGCCGCAGTCCGGTGGAGCCGAACTCCTCGGTCCGGCGTGCGTTGAGCGTTTCGGCGCGGTGGGCGAGCTCGGCGGCCTGGGCGCGGAGCCGCCGCCGCAGCACGTCGTAGGCCCCGTCCGCGGGGCCGTCCGGGGGCGGCGGGGTGGCGGTGTCCATGCGGTACGGCTCCTTACGGTGCGGGTGAATCCGTGGCCTGCGGGCGGCCGCGGGTTGTTGTGCGCGCCGGCTGTCCTCAATCGCCGGACGGGCTTGGTGTGGGCCGGGCCCGAGTGGGGCGCGGGTCGCTGTTCGGACGGTCCGTCCTCAATCGCCGGACGGGCTTGAAGTGGGCCGGGCCCGAGTGGCGTGCGGGTCGCTGTTCGGACCGTCTGTCCTCAATCGCCGGACGGGCTTGGTGTGGGCCCGGCCCGAGTGGCGTGCGGGTCGCTGTTCGGACGGTCCGTCCTCAAACGCCGGACGGGCTTGAAGTGGGCCCGGCCCGAGTGGCGTGCGGGTCGCTGTTCGGACGGTCCGTCCTCAATCGCCGGACGGGCTTGGATTGCCCGCTGTTGTCTTGCACCCGCGGCGAGCGATCCCGGCCGGCCCCTTCCCGAGGGGGCGGCCACCTCCCGGGGAGCCCGGCCACCTCCCAGGAGCACGGCCACCTCCAGCCCGTCCGGCGTTTGAGGACGGACGGTGCTTCGGGGGGCTTCGAGTGGGCTGGTCCGGCCACCTCCAGCCCGTCCGGCGTTTGAGGACGGACGGTGCTGCGAGGGGCTTCGAGTGGACAGGTCCGGCCACCTCCAGCCCGTCCGGCGATTGAGGACAAAGGGGCCCCGGCTACCCCACCGGCGTACCGTTCCGGGCCGGGGCAGGGGCCGGGCCCGGGGACGGGTTCGGTACCGTGCCGACCGGTACATCCGCCAGGCCCAGGGACCTCGCGTGGTCCAGGAGCTCGCGGACCTGGTCCGCACCCGCACCCACACCCCCCGGCGCAGCCATCATCCGCATCAGCAGCGCCGACACCGTCAGGTTCTGCACGTCACCCGACGACACCGAACCCAGCACCCGCGTCACATCGTCCGTGAACGACGACGTGCCGTTCAGCCACGCCCCGCCCAGCGCCTTCGCCGTCTCCGAGTTCTCGACGAATCCGTCGAGGCTCTTGCCCATCGAGATGGACGAGACCAGCCGGTCGAAGAAGACCGACTCCCCGCCGACGATGTCGATGTCGGCGTTCTCCAGGCCCGTCGCCAGCACCGTCGCCTGCGCCTCGGCGACCTGGCGCTGGACCTCCAGGCCCGCGAGCCGGATCTCCTTCTCCGCGGCCAGCCGCAGCCGGTACTCCTCGTGCCCGCGCGACGCGTCGTCCAGCGCCGCCATCGCGGCCGCCTTGTCCGTGAGCCCCGCCGCCTCGGCCTTCAGCTTCTCGCCGATCATCGCCGCGTCGGCCGTCGCCTGGGCCTGGGTGCCCTCCGCCGCCGCGAGCGCCTTGAGCCGGGAGCCCTCCGCCTCGGCCCTGAGCCGGGCGGACGTCGCCTCGGCCTCGGCCAGGCCGGTCTTCTCGATGACCTCGGCCGCCGCGTCCCGTACCTGCACATCCGCGAGTCCCGGCGCCGCCGACTCCGCCTGGACCCCCTCGGCCAGCCGCAGCTTCGCCCGTGCGTCCAGGTCCGCGGTCTTCAGCCGGGCCTCGGCCAGGGTCAGCTGCTCCGCTGCCCGGTGGGTGGCCGCGGCCTCCGCGGCCTCAGCCGCCTTGATGTCCTTGACCAGCTTCTCCTGGGCCTCCGCCTCGGCGGCGATGATGACGGACTTCCGGGTGCGCTCGGACTCCTCGACGGTGCGCAGGGTCTTGATGGACTCCTCCTGCTCGGCCACCGTACGGTCCACCGCGATGCGCTCGCGGATCACGTCGGCGACCTCGCGGCGCTCCGCCTCGACCTCCTTCGTCGCGGCGATGCGGTTGAGTTCGGTCTGCCGCTCGCGCCCGATGACCTCGATCAGGCGGTCCTTCTCGATGCGCTCGTTCTCCACGGCGATGACCCGTTCGCGGTTCTTCTGCGCGACCGCGATCTCCCGTGCCTGGTTCTCCCGCTGGATGCCGAGCTGCTCCTCGGTCCGGATGAACGCGGTCTGGGCGCCCAGGCGTTCCTCCTCCTGGACCCGGGCGGTGGCCGCCTCCTCGCGGGCGCGCAGCGTCTCCACCTCGCGGCGCTGCTTGATCTCGGCCTCGGCCTGCCGGCGCTCCAGCTCCAGGATGGTCTCCCGGGCGTCCACGTCCTGCCGGGTGATCTCCTTCTGCTCGGTGCGCTGGAACTCGTTCGTCCGTACGTGCTCGATCGCGGTCAGCTCCGTGATCTTGCGGATGCCCTGCGCGTCGAGGATGTTGGCGCCGTCGAGCTGCGCCATCGGCGTCTGCTCAAGGAAGTCGATCGCCGCGTCGTCGAGGTGGTAGCCGTTGAGGTCGGTGCCGATGACCCGGATGATGCGGTCCCGGAACTCCTCGCGCTTGGTGTACAGGTCGACGAAGTCCAGCTGCTTGCCGACGGTCTTGAGCGCCTCGGAGAACTTCGCGGCGAAGAACTCCTGGATCGCCACCTTGTCGCTGGCCCGCTCGGTACCGATGGCCTGGGCGACCTTGATGACGTCCTCGACGGTCTTGTTGACCCGGACGAAGAAGTTGATGTGGATGTCGGCGCGGATGTTGTCCTGGCAGATCAGGCCCTCGCGCCCGGTGCGCCGGATCTCGATGGTCTTCACCGAGATGTCCATGTACTCGGCCTGGTGCAGCACCGGCAGGACGACGGCACCGGTGAAGGTGACGTCGACCTTCTTGGTCTTGGAGATGATCAGGGCCTTGCCCTGTTCCACCTTGCGGAAGAGCCGGCTGACGATCATCAGCAGGGCGATCGCGATGAGCAGGACCACGGCGATGAGCAGGCCGAGGCCCAAGGAGATGGCTTCCATGACAGTCCTTGGCGGCTGGTGGTACGGAAACGGAAAGGGAGAGATGACGCGTGGGTGCGCGCGGCGCACCGGCCGGGCCGCACGGGGCGGCACGGCGAGGCGGTCGGTGCGGGTTCGGGCGGGCGCCCGGATCAGGCGGTGCGGCGGCCGGGCGGTGTGCGCCGGTGCGGACGTTCCGGGGCCGGTGGCGGTCCCGGGTCGAGCGCACGGTCGTACGGCGAGACCCAGAAGAACTCGCCCGCCTCGTCGTACGCGTACAGCAGCCCCGAACTCCCCGCCGTGAACGCCGTGAACGCGGTGAACGCGGTGTCGGCCGGTGTCAGCTGACGTACCTGGACGATGGCCGTGGATCCGTCTGCGGCGGCGACCTCGGCCTGGCCGAAGTCCGTGCCGACCGAGCCGGTACGGATCGTGCAGACCCGGCCCACGAAGTCCTGGCGCGATGGAGGAGGCTCGTCGGCGAAGAAGCGGCGGAAGTGGCGCACCAGCAGCCGCACCACGGCCCAGGCGGCCAGCAGCGCGACGGCGAGGATGCCGGCGGCGAGCGCGGCCCGGACGGTTCCGGTGGCGTCGCTGCGGTGCAGCAGGACCGAACCGGTCAGGGCGGTGAACCAGCCGACGGCCACCATCATGGAGACCGAGACGGTGACGGGCACGCCGCCGATCCCGGCGAGGTCGGTGTCCAGGTCCGCGTCGAAGGTGTGGTGGTCCGCCGCGCCGGCCAGGACGAGCAGCCAGAAGGCGATGACGACGACCAGCGCCGCGGAGAAGAGCATGGCCGGGAAGGACAGCGCCGCGGTCAGAAACTCCTGCATCGGTACACCCCCTGCCCGCTGCACCGGCGGTTTCGCCAGCGCGTGTCGCGGGGTCCGGCGCTGACCCAGGAGCCGCGGCGCCGCCCCAACGGCACCGCGACATCCGGGTCTTCCCCCGTCCCCCTGCACCCCCGAGTTTCCCCCGTGGTCCCCCGGCTGGTGCTGACAGGATCGTGTCATTCACGGCCGGTCGGCCGCACTGCCGGATTCCGGCAATCTTTCTCCGCGCTCGATGCCGGGCACCGGCATGCGCGCGTATGCGTTGTGTAAATATCAGTGACGCATCAGAAGTGGAGGCGGGGGCGTGGTGGAACCGGTGATTTCCGACAGTTTTCTGGAGGGCTACGCCCGGATCCTGGGCGAAGTAGCCGTCTCCGGCCGTCGGCTCACCCGGGAGGAGCTCGACACCCGCCGCGCCCTCGGCAGGCAGGCCGCCGAGGCCGGACACCAGCTGCGGGCGCTGGTCCGCATGCATCTGGCCGAGACCCGCACCACCTGGCCGGCCGCCGTCCCCGGAGCGACGGCGGCCGTCACCGCCGCGTCCACCGAGAGTGTGCTGGCCGCGGTGGAGCAGTCGGTCGACGCGTTCGCCGAGGGTTTCGAGCGGGCCCAGCGCCTCACCATCCGGCGGGAGGAGGCCGCCCGCCGGGAGTTCATCGACGACCTTCTGTACGGACGCAGCGACCTGGGCCGGCTCGCCGAGCGCGCCACCCGGTTCGGGCTGCGGCTCTCCCGCGCCCATGCCGTCGCTGCGGCGTCGGGCCCGGAGGCGTACACCGAGACCGATGCCGCGCCGCGGCAGGTGGAGTCGGCGCTGCTGGCCCGGTTCAGCGGCCGCAAGATCCTCCTCACGACGAAGGACGGCCGGCTGATCTGCATCGCGCCCGGCAACCAGCCCGATGTCCTGCGGTACTTCGCCAAGCAGGCGCACGCGGCGACGGACGGCGGCCGGGTGGCCGTCGGCCGTCCCCACCGGGGGCCCGGCGGTGTGGTCCAGTCGTACGACGAGGCGCTGGACGCGCTCGACCTGGCCGACAGGATGGGTCTGGACGACCCCGTGCTGTACGCGGCGGATCTGCTCGTCTACCCCGTGCTGACCCGTGACCGGCAGGCGATGGCCGATCTGGTGCGCAGCGAGCTCGGCCCGCTCCAGCAGGCGAGGGGCGGTGCGGAACCGCTCCTGAAGACGCTCTCCGTGTACTTCGACGCGGGCTGTGTCGCGGCCGAGACGGCCCGGCGGCTGGCGCTGAGCGTCCGGGCGCTCACGTACCGGCTGGAGCGGATCCATCAGCTCACCGGCTCCGACCCGTCCGACCCGATGCACCGCTACACCCTGCAGACCGCGGTGATCGGGGCCCGGCTGCTGGACTGGCCGGCCAAGGAGGTTTGAGCCCGGAGACTGGCCGGCCAAGGAGGTCTGAGCCCGGAGACCGGCCGGCCAAGGAGGTCTGAGCCCGGAGACCGGCCGGCCAAGGAGGTCTGAGCCCGGAGACCGGCCGGCCGGGGAGGTCAGAGCCCCCGGAGGCCGCCCGGCCGCGCTCCCCGCTGCCGGGTTCCGGAAGCGTTGCCCGTCGACGGGGCTCCCCGCATGCGGGGACGCCGACCTCCGCCTAGCGTGATCAGTCGGGGGATTCCGGTGCCGCGAGGGAGAACCGCACCATGGCCCGTCATGCACGTCAGCCGGGGGAACCGGACAGGGACGGACAGGACAAGGACGGACAGCGGGGGCGCGTGACCACCGCGCCGGCATCCGGGGCGGCACCCGCCCGGGAGCGCGGGCCCTCCCACCGGTGGTGGGTGTTGGGCGTGATCGGGCTGGCCCAGCTGATGGTGGTCCTCGACGCGACGATCGTGAACATCGCGTTGCCCTCCGCCCAGCAGGACCTCGGCTTCAGCGACGGAAACCGTCAGTGGATCGTGACGGCCTACGCCCTCGCCTTCGGCTCGCTGCTGCTGCTCGGCGGACGCATCGCCGACCTGGTCGGCCGCCGGGTGGTGTTCCTGACCGGGCTGGTCGGCTTCGCCGTCGCCTCGGCCATCGGCGGCGCCGCCCCGAGCTTCGAGGTCCTGGTGCTGGCCCGCGCCCTGCAGGGCGTGTTCGGCGCACTCCTCGCCCCGGCCGCGCTCTCGCTCCTCACCACGACGTTCACCGTGCCCAAGGAGCGGGCGAAGGCCTTCGGGATCTACGGCGCCATCGCGGGTGCGGGCGGTGCGGTGGGGCTGCTGCTCGGCGGGGTCCTCACCGAGTACCTGGACTGGCGCTGGTGCCTGTACGTGAACCTGCTGTTCGCGGCCCTCGCCTTCATCGGCGGCTCGCGCCTGCTCACCGCGGGCGCGCCCGCGAACCGGCCGAAGCTCGACATCCCGGGGACCCTGCTGGTCTCCGCCGGGCTCTTCTGTATCGTGTTCGGCTTCTCCAAGGCCGAGACGAATCCCTGGAGTTCACCCCAGACCTGGGGGTTCCTGCTGGCCGGGGCGGTGCTCGTGTCCGCGTTCGCGTGGTGGCAGACCAGGGCCGTGCATCCGCTGCTGCCGATGCGCGTGGTGCTGGACCGGGACCGTGCGGCGTCGTTCCTCGCGATGTTCATCTCCGGCGCAGGCATGTTCGGCGTGTTCCTGTTCCTCACCTACTACCTCCAGAAGAGCCTGCTGTACTCGCCGGTCTCCACGGGCGCGGCCTTCCTGCCCATGGTCGCCGTCATGATCGTGACGTCCGTGACGACGACCAACACACTGGTGCCACGGTTCGGGGCCAAGCCGATCGTGCCCCTCGGCATGGGCATCTCGGCGGCTGCCATGGCGTGGCTGACCACCCTGGACCTGAGCAGCAGTTACCTCGCCCATGTGCTGCCCCCGCTGATCTGTCTGGGCCTGGGCCTCGGCATGATCTTCGCCACGGCGATGAACCTGGCGACCGCCGGAGTGGGGGCGAGGGATGCCGGGGTGGCCTCCGCGATGGTCAACACGAGCCAGCAGGTCGGCGGCTCCATCGGTACGGCGCTGCTCAACACCCTGGCCACCAGCGCCGCCGCCGACTACCTGGTGGGCCGCAAACCCACCCCGGACGCGGTCGCCCAGGCCCAGCTGGAGAGCTACTCCACGGCGTACTGGTGGTCGGCGGGCTTCTTCGCCGTCGGGCTGCTGGTCACGGTGATCCTCTACCGCCGGGGCGCACCGCGTCCCCACCTGGTGGAGGAACCCGAGGCGGCACGGGTCTGACGCACCCGGCCGCGCGGGCTCAGCGGCCGGGCCCGGCGCTCTCCACCAGCTGGACGAACGGGATCGACTCGCCGACCCGCCGGTAGTCCTGTGTGCTGCCGTCGACCGTGAACCCCATGAACGCGGCGAGCCGTCGGGCGGTCCGGGGGTGGCGGGGCGCGTACCGCATCATCACCTCGCCGCCCTGCGCGACCGGCAGGGCGTGCGCCGTCACGGCGTGGAACCTGCGCCCGGCCTGCACGGTGGCGTGCGGCGTACGGAGCAGATTGCGGTACCAGTCGGCACCGGGGCCGAAGCCGGAGGCGACCGTCCAGCTCCGCCGGCCGTCCGCGGTCGTGGACTCGACGACCTCGATGACCGTCCGCCGGGAGAGACCCGTGGTGCGCCCGGTGTGGACGAGGAGCAGCAGGCGGCCCCGGAACAACGGTCCGAGGCCCGCGCGGAACATATGGACGGGCAGCCGGGCGGCGGTGCGCCGCAGTCCGGTCGGCAGCGGCGGGCGCTGCGGGCCGGGCGAGGGTGCGGGTTCAGACATCACTGTGCAAACGTTGCACAGTCCAATGGTGGTGTCGTGGTGGTGCGCGATGGATTCGGTACCGGTTCGACACCGGTTCGGCCTCGGCGCGGCCCGGATTCGAGTACGGCCGTCCCGCACGGTACAAAGAGGCATGGCCGCGCACGAACAGTCATCTGAGGAACGACCGTCCGCCCCGGGCAGGGACGACGTCGACGCGGTGACGCGGGCGGTGCTCACGGCGTCGCGGCTGCTGGTGGCGGTGTCCGCCCGTTCGCTGGCGACGGTCGAGGACCGGGTGACGCTGCCCCAGTTCCGGCTGCTCGTGGTGCTGGCCACGCACGGGGACGCCAAGCTCGTCTCGCTCGCCGAGCGGCTCGGCGTGAACCCGTCGACCGCGATGCGCATGGTGGACCGGCTGATCGCCGCCGGTCTGGCGGAACGGCAGGTCAACCCGGCCAACCGCCGGGAGACCTCGCTGCGGGTGACGCCCGAGGGGTGCCGGCTGGTGGAGGACGTCACGTCCGCCCGCCGCCGGGAGGTCGCCGCCATCGTCGAACGCCTCGCGCCGGAGCAGTGCACCGCGCTGATCGACGCGCTGACGGCGTTCACCGCGGCGGGCGGTGAGCCGACCGTGCCCGGGGGCGGCGCGGACGCCTTCCCCCTGGGCTGGGCGCCCGACCTCACCGCCCCCGAGGAGACCCCTTAGGGAGTGTCCGCGGACGTGGCCAGCTCCGGCTCCGGCTCCTCCTTCGGGGCGGGCACCCGTGCGTCCGGGCCCGCGCCGGTCGTGGCGGCCGGGCCGTCGTCCTTGCCGCGCCACTTCCGGATCTGCTCGACCGCCGGCTGGGTCCAGCGCGCGGTGAGCGGGCCGACGATGACGAGGATGAGGACGTACGCGGTGGCGATGGGCCCGATCCGGGGCTCGGTCGCCACGGCCAGTCCGGCGATGACGATGGAGAACTCGCCACGGGCGACGAGCGTGCCGCCCGCCCGCCAGCGCCCGCGCGATCCGATGCCGGCCCGACGGGCCGCGTACCAGCCGGTGGCGATCTTGGTGAAGACGGTGACGACGGCCAGCAGCGCGGCCGGCAGCAGCACCGGCGGAATCTCCGCGGGATCGGTGGAGAGCCCGAAGAACACGAAGAAGACGGCGGCGAAGAGGTCCCGCAGCGGGGTCAGCAGCTTGCGCGCGCCCTCCGCGACCTCACCGGAGAGCGCGATGCCGACGAGGAACGCGCCGACGGCCGCCGACACCTGCAGCTGCTGGGCCACCCCGGCGACCAGGACGGTCAGCCCGAGCACGACGAGCAGCAGCATCTCCGGATTGTCGGAGGACACGGCCCGGCTGATCAGCCTGCCGTGCCGCAGCGCGAGGTAGAGCACGAACCCGACGGTGCCGAGCGCGATGAGCAGCGCGATGCTGCCCCCGGCGAAGCCGACGCCCGCGAGCATCGCGGTGAGGAGCGGCAGATAGACGGCCATCGACAGGTCCTCGATGACCAGCACCCCGAGGATGACCGGCGTCTCCCGGTTGCCGAGCCGGCCCAGGTCCGCGAGGACCTTGGCGATCACCCCGGACGAGGAGATCCAGGTGACCCCGGCCAGGGCCACGGCCCCCACCGGACCCCAGCCGAGCAGCAGGGCGGCGACGGCGCCCGGGGTCGCGTTGAGCACGAAGTCCACGGCCCCGGACGGGTACTGGGTCTTCAGACTGGTGACGAGCTCGGAGGCGCTGTATTCGAGCCCCAGCAGGAGCAGCAACAGGATGACGCCGATCTCGGCGCCCACGGCGGTGAACTCCTCGCTCGCCCCCAGCGGCAGCAGCCCGCCCTCGCCGAAGGCGAGCCCGGCCAGCAGATACAGCGGGATGGGCGAGAGTCCTACGCGGCCGGCGAACCGGCCGATGATGCCGAGTCCCAGGATGACGGAGCCGAGCTCCACCAGCAGTGCGGTCGTGTCGTGCACGGTCAGCCCTCCGCAATGATCTCGGAGAGCGTGTCGACGCCCTCCCTCGTACCGACGGCGACGAGCGTGTCCCCGATGGCGAGCCGGAAGTCCGGCCCGGGTGACGGATGCGCGCTGTGGGTCCGCAGCACCGCCACGATCGAGGCCCCGGTCCGGGTCCGGGCCCGGGTGTCCCCGAGCAGCCGGCCGCCGTACGGGGAACGCGTCCCGAGCGGGATGTGCTCGGTGACCAGGTCGATGCCCTCGGTCCGCACGGCGTCGATCGGCGCCGCGTCGATGAGGTGGGCGAGGCCGGTGGCCTCCTGTGGAGTCAGGGGTACGGAGAGTTTGCAGGAATCGGGGTCGTCCTGGTCGTAGAAGCCGATGAACCGCCGGCCGTCGTGGTGGACGACGACCGAGATGTGCTGTCCCGACTCGGTGGTGTAGTCGTACTGCACGCCGACTCCGGGCAGCGTGGTGCGGTGGGTTCCCATGGCTTCCTCCCGGGGAGCGCGGTGTGCGTCTCTGACGTTCTTGGCGATCTCTTTAGCTGCCCATGACCTTATCCGGAGGGTCCCGCCGCCTTCGTGGCCGGTTCCGTACCCGCCCGGACGCACGCGTGCCCGGCCGGTGCGCAGCCGGCCGGGCACGCGGTGGTCGACGCGAGGCGTCAGTCGGCGATCTCGATCCTGCCGTTCTGTGCGGTGGCGGTGTCCTGCTGGGCCGGGACCTGTGCCTTCGGGCCCGCGCCCTTGAGGTTCTGGAGCAGCGCGGCGAGGTCGACTCCCGTGGTGGAGCTGAGGAGTTCCATGCCCTGGGCGACGTTGTCCGTGACCGTGCGCGACAGCTGGCTGGCGCCGTCCGTCGAGATCACCGTCAGCTTGTCGATGGCGCTCAGCGGCTCGGACGCTTTGGCGACGACCTGCGGGAGCACCTCGACGAGCATCTGGAGGACGGCCGCGTCGCCGTACTGCGCGAAGGCGTCGGCCTTCTTCTGCATGGCCTCGGCCTCGGCCGAACCCCGGGCGGCGATGGCGGCGGCCTCGGCCTCACCCTCGATGCGCACGGCGTCGGCGAGCGCCGAACGGTGCAGCTTCTCGCCCTGACCGGTCAGCCGGGAGCGCTCCGCGTCCGCCTCGGCCTCCTTGACCTGGGCGATGCGGCGGGCCTCCGCCTCCTGCTCGGCCTGGTAGCGCGCGGCGTCGGCGGGCTTGCGGACCTTGGTGTCGAGCTCGCGGTCGGTCAGGGCGGCCTGGCGCTCGGCGACCTTCTCCTGCTCCTGGAGGACCTCCTGCTGACGGGCGGCCTCGGCGAGCGGACCGGCGGCGTTCGCCTTCGCGGCGGCCGCCTCCGTCTCGGCCTTGATCTCGGCCTGCTTCAGGTTGAACGTCCGCTCGGCGATGGCGATCTCCTCGGCGGCCTTCAGCCGGGCCTGCTCCGAGGCGCGGCGGGCGTTCGCCTCGGCGATGTCCGCCTCCTGCTTGGCGCGGGCGGCCTCGGGGCGGCCGAGGTCCTCCAGGTAGGAGCCCTCGGTGGTGATGTCCTGGATCTGGAAGGCGTCCAGGATCAGGCCCTGACCGGACAGGCTGGCCTCGGCCTCCTCCGCCACCTGGCCGGCGAACGCGGCGCGGTCGCGGATGATGTCCTCGACCGACATCCGGCCGACGATGGCGCGCAGCGCACCGGAGAGCACTTCCTGGGTGAAGCCGACGATGCCGTCCTGCTGCTGGAGGAAGCGCTGGGCGGCGGCCCGGATGGCGTCCTCGCTGCCGCCGACCTTGACGATCGCGACGCCTTCCAGATGGGACTTGACCCCGCGCAGGGTGACGGCGCCGCGCACGGCGACGGGGATGTGCCGGCTGGAGAGGTCCAGGGTGAACTTCTGCTGGACGAAGGGCACGACGAAGACGCCGCCGCCGACGACGACCTTCTGGCCGCTGTTGTCGATGCTGGACCGGCCGGTCACCGGGTCCACGGACTTCTTGCCGCGGCGTCCGGTGATGATGAACGCCTGGCTGGGGCCCGCGACCTTGTAGCGCGTGATGACGGCGAGGGCGAGCAGGAAGAGGAGTACGACGACTCCGACGATGGCGATCAGGACTGGACTCATAAGGATGTCCCCCTCTGCCTCCCGACAGGGGACGGCAGTTCTGTGGCGAGCGGTGGCGTGCGGGCCGGCGGGCCGGCTCAGCGTTCGACGGGACGGACCGAGACCGAGGTGGTCGAGAGGGTGGCCTCGACCCAGATCTCGGTGCCGCGTGCGACCGGTACCGGGCTCTTCGCCGAGAGCTTCACGGGCTGCCCCCCGAGTCGCAGCAGCACCTCCCCGTAGCCGTCGGCCGGAATGGCCGTGACCACGGAACCCGACGTGCCGACGAGGTCCTCGTCCCGTGGCGTGGCATGGGTCTGATCCCGCATCAGGGCTCGGCTGAACTTCCAGGTCAACCAGGCCGCGACCAGCCCGGCGAGCACCCCGGCGGCGGTGGCGGCGATCGTGCCGGCACCGGTCGTGCCGAGCACGATGGCGCCGCCGAATCCGAGCATCGAGACGAAACCGGCGATCACCGGAAGGGAGACCAGCCCGCTGAAGAGACCTTCCAGCAAGCCCCCGAAGAGTCCTTCGAGGATTCCGTCGAAGACCAGGGACAGGGCGAGCAGCGCGACTCCCGCAATGCCGAGACCGAGGAACAAGGTCACGTGATCACCCCTCCCGGCTGCGGAATCCCCCGAACATTTCCGTCGAACTGGCTGGATGTTCCCATACATCCCCGACCGCCGACACTGCTGTATCCCGGCAGTGTTCTACCTGTTACGGATGCCGGACAGATGCTCCGCCAGCGTGTCCAGCGACTGGAACGTGGCGCCGAGCAGTGCCACGTGCTTCCAGCGCAGCACCCCGTCGGCGTCGATCAGGAACACCGCACGCCGCACCCCGATCCCGGGCGCCGCCACCCCGAACGCCCGCGCGGTCTCCCGGCCCGGGTCCGCCAGGAGCGGCATGCGCAGCTGGTGGGTGCGGGCGAACGACTCGTGGCTGTCCACACCCTGTGGACTGATTCCCCAGACCTCCGCGTCCAGCCCTTCGAAGGTCTCCATGCCCGAGGAGTACGAGCAGAGCTGCTTGGTGCACACCGTCGTGTTGTCGCCCGGGTAGAAGGCGAGGACCACGGCCCGGCCGCGTGCGGCGGAGAGCGTGTAGTCGTGGCGCTCGAAGGCGTCCCCGTCGAGGGCACCTCCCGCGAGGGTGAAGTCCTGGACCTGTGAGCCGATTTGAGGTGACGATCCCATGCGATGTCCTTCGCTGTCCGGCGCTGCCTGAGGGTGCTGCCCGTGCTCCGTACAGCATGCTCGGTACGGCTTCGCTCACCGCACCCGGAGGTACGTATGACGCAACCACGCCCGCCGGCCGCCGCGGTACTGGTCCTGCACGGCGGCCGGGAGACCGGTCTCACGGCGCCGCGGCCCGGCCCGCTGAACCTGCCCGGGGTGCGGATGCGCCCGTTCGCGCGCGGCCTGCGGGGCGCGCTGCCCGGGGACGTACTGGTACGGGCCGTCCGGTACGGGCACCGGGGCTGGAACGGCGACCGGGCGGATCCGCTGCACGACGCCGTACGCGCCCTGGACGAGCTGCGGCGTACGGCGGGGGAGGTCCCGGTCGTGCTGCTCGGGCACTCGATGGGCGGCCGGGCCGCGCTGGCCGCCGCGGGGCATCCGCTGGTACGGGGCGTGGTCGGCCTCGCCCCGTGGTGCCCCCGGGGCGAGCCGGTCGCCCAGCTCGCCGGCCGGGACGTCGTCCTGGTGCACGGCACCCGTGACCGCGTCACGAACCCGGCCGACTCCCGCGCGCTCACCGAACGGGCCCGGAAGGAAGGCGCCCGGACCTGCCTGGTCACCGTGGAGGGCGGCGACCACGCGATGCTCCGACGCGCCCCCGCCTGGCACCGTCTGACGACCGCTCTGGTCGCCGGGCTGCTGGACCGGGCGCCGCTGCCGGGACCCGTGGCCGAGGCGCTGCGGCTGCCGCCGGGGGCCACGGGTGACGAGGGGGCGGTGGACCTGGACCGGCTGCTGCCGCCCGGGTCCTATGCGTCGGGCGGTACGGGCGGGGCGTAGTAGGCCAGGAACATGTCCACGCCGTTGGTGATCAGCCGGTCGGTGGCGTCGTCGTCGATCGTCGTGCCGTACGAGCCGAAGACCAGGTGCGGGAAGACCAGCAGCGCGTACAGCTGGATGATCGCCGTCTCCAGGTCGGGGACGACCAGCCGGCCGAGGCCTGCCAGCTCGCGCAGGGCGTCGGCGACGGCGGGGTGGTGGCCCTCGGGGCCGTGGCCCTGCCAGGCCTGCGCGATCTCCGGGAAGCGGTGCAGCTCGGCGGCCACCAGATTGCGCAGGGCGATCACATCGGCGTTGCCGCGGACGGCCGCCACCCAGGTGCGGGCCGCGTCGACGAACGCGGCCCGCAGGTCGGGGGCTTCGGCGAGGGCGGCGAGCGCCGTCGCCGACGCGCCGCCGAGCGGTTCGTCCAGCGCGCCCGCGATGACCGCGGTGAACAGCGCTTCCTTGCTGCCGAAGTGGTTGTAGACCGTCACCTCCGAGGCGCCCGCCCCGGCGGCGCTGTCGCTCGTCACCACCTCGTTCCACGGCCCCGCACGCAACAAGGCGCTCGGGGTGTGGGCCGCGATCGGCGGCACCGGATCGGCGATCGGGGTGGTGGTGGGCGGCGCGCTGGCCGGCGGGCCCGGCTGGAGCTGGGTCTTCTACGTCAACGTGCCCGTCGGCCTGGCCCTGCTGGCCGCCCTCCCCGTCTTCGTACCGGCGCGCGCACCGCGACCCTCGGCCGGCACGGCCCGGCTCGACGTGCCCGGGGCGGTGCTCGTCACGGCCGGTACCGGCGCGCTGATCTACGGACTGGTCAAGGCCGGGGACGGCGGCTGGGGCGCGCCCGCCACGCTGCTGCCGCTCGTGGCCGCCGTGGCGCTGTACGCCGGGTTCGCGGCGGTCGAGCGGGTGGCCTGGGAGCCGCTGATGGACCTGCGGATGTTCACCCGAAGGCCGGTGCTTGCCGGGGCGTTCCTGATGCTGATCGCCACCGGACTGCTGATCGCGTTCTTCTTCCTCGGCTCGGTCTACCTCCAGCACGGCCGCGGCTTCGGGGCGCTGCGGACCGGCCTCGTCTTCCTGCCGGTGGCGGTGGCCGTCGGCGCCGGCGCGCATCTGGGCTCGCGGCTCGTCACGTCGGTGGGCAGCCGGGCCACCGCGGTCGGCGGGATGGCGATCGCCACCGCCGGCTGCGTACCGCTGACCGGGGTCGACGCGGACAGCAGTGTGTACGGGGCGCTGCTGCCGGGTCTCGCGGTGGCCGCCTTCGGTCTCGGCGCGGTGTTCGTCACCGCCACCACGACGGCGCTGGGCATGGTCGCGCACGAGGAGGCGGGGCTCGCGTCCGGGGTGGTCAACACCTTCCACGAGGTGGGCGGGTCGATCGGTGTCGCCGTCGTGTCCACGGTGGCCGCCGCGGGAGTCGGCGGTGCGGCGGGCACGGTGACCGGCTTCGCGGACGCGTTCCTCGTGTGCGCGGTGGCCGCGGGCGGCTGCGCGGCGGTGTCCGCGGTGCTGGTGCCCCGGGGGAAGCCGGAGACCGGGGGTGCGATGCCGGTGCACTGAGACCGGCCGGTGCACGGGGGCGGCCGGTCCGGAACGAGCGGTGCGGCGGGCGGTCTGCGGATGCGGGCGGGGTGCGGCCGTCTGACGATGAAGGGCCGGGCAGTCGGGTGGCCCGCGCCCTGCCCCAGGAGGTTGCCTTGCTGGCCGATGCGCACGCGGACATCCCGTCGCCGCTCGACATCGTGGCGCTCGCGGCCCTGATCGACGGCACCACGGCCGGGGTGGGCGTCCTCGACACCCGGCTGCGCTATCTGTACGTGAACCCGGCCCTCGAACGGCTCAACGGCGTCCCGGCCGCCGCACATCTGGGCCGTACGGTCTCCGAGGTGCTTCCCGAGGTCGACGCCCGCGAGGACCTCATGCGCGCGGTCCTCACCGACGGCCGGGCGCGCGAGATCACCTCCAGCGGCCGGACCCCCGCCGCGTCCGGCACCGCCACGCGCTACTGGCACGGGGCCTACCACCGGCTGGAGGTGGCCGGCCAGGTCGTGGGCGTCGCCGGGATCGTGCTGGAGGTCAAGGCGTCCGACGAGGACCAGCGCCTGCTCGCCCAGGCACAGCGCCACCTGAATCTCCTGGATGCCGCGACCACCCGGATCGGCACCACCCTCGACATGGACACCACCTGCGCGGAACTCGTCGACCTCGTCGTCCCGGGGCTCGCCGACCTCGCCACCGTCGAGGTGTTCCCGCGGGACGTCGCACCGCCGGTGCGCCCCGCACCGCCCGGGGTGCTCCGGCTGCGGCGGGCGGCGCTGACGGCGGTTCCGTGGCTGCGCGAGGCGGTCGCGCAGTTCGGCGTCGCCGGTGACTACGTCGACTACCAGGAGGACGCGGCCGTACCGCGCTGCCTGGCCACCAACCAGCCCGTCGTCGAGAACCTCACCGGCGACGAACAACTCGGCCGCTCCGCGCCCGCCCCCGAACGGGTGGCCACCTACCGGGCCCTCGGCATGCACTCGGCCGTCATCGTGCCGGTCACCGTGCGCAACGGGCCGATCGGCGTCCTCGGCCTGGTCAGGGCCGGGGACTCACCCGTCTTCACGGACGAGGACGTGGTGGTCGCCCGGGAGCTCGCCGGGCGGGCCGCCGTCGACCTCGACCACGCGCGCCGCTTCACCCATGAGCACACCATCGCCCTGGAACTCCAGCGCTCCCTGCTCTCCGAGCCGCGTCCGCCGCACCCGCACATCGAGATCGCCACCCGCTACCTGCCGGCCGACCGGAGCGTGCTGGTCGGCGGCGACTGGTTCGACGTCATCCCGCTGCCCGACGGACGCCACCTCAAGGCGATGGGCGATGTGATGGGGCACGGCGTCGAGGCGGCCGTCGCGATGAGCCACTACCGCTCCCTGCTGCGACTGCTGGCCGACGAGGAACTGCCGCCGCACCGCATCCTGGAGCAGCTCGACCGGATGGTCGAGCGGTCCGGGCTCGACCGGGCGGCGACCTGCCTCGTCGCCGTCGTCGACCGGACCGGCGGGGTGTGCGAGGTGTCGAGCGCCGGCCATCTGCCACCGGTGTTCATCGACCCCGGACCGGCCGGCACCTGGCTGGGCGACGTGCCCGCGGGCCCGCCGCTCGGCACCGGGTTCGGCGGCTACCGGACGACACGGGTGGAGTGCGGACCGGGAACCGTGCTGTTCATGTACACCGACGGACTGGTGGAGCGGCGCGGCGAGGACATCGACGTGTCCGTCGGCCGGCTCAAGGAGCTGACCCTGCCGGGGAGCGGCGATCTGGAGGAACTGCTGGACGCGGTGCTCGACCGCTTCGGCCCGGGAGCCGAGGACGACATCGCCGTGATGGCCTCACGGGCGAGGCCGCCGGTGGCCCCGGACGACGGCTGCGCGACGGACTGAGCCCCGCGGGGCCGCCCGGCGGATCACCCCAGTTCGAGGCTGGTGATGCCGAACAGCCCGGTGTGATCGACGTCCGGCGTCGGCCCGGTGTACATGCGGGCCGTCTCGAACGACGGGGTGAGCCCCAGCTGTTCGGCCAGCCGCACCGCCGCCGGATTCACGTCGGGCACGTCCACGGCGACGGGAGCGGACGGATCGGTGGCCGCGAGCGCGCTCACCAGGGCGCGGGCGATCTCCGGCGTGGCCGCGTACAGCGGGCCGATGCGCGAGGACGTCCGGCAGGCGCGCAGCACGGCGAGCCCCCGCACCTCGCCCCCGGACAGCGCGACCAGCGCGGTGCGTCCGGGCGTGGTCGTCCAGGCGGCGAGGAAGCTGTCCCGCTCCGCCGGGAAGAACAGCCGGTCGTACGCGGTGACCTGGCCGAAGGGCAGCGTGCGGGCGTCCACCAGGGTGACGCCGGGCGGCGGTGCGATGTCGACCGGGACGAGCCCCTCGTACCGCAGGTTCGTCCAGACCGGACGGAAGCCGGACTTACGGTAGTTGGGCTGCTGCGCGACCACTCCGTCGAGACCGGTGTTCCGCCCGGCCAGCCGCGCCGTCCCGGCCGCCCAGGTCCGGCTCCCGTAGCCCTGTCCGCGCAGTTCCGGACGGGTCAGATAGAAGCCCAGGAAGCCGAAGCCGGTTCCGTAGCGGACCACGGAGACACAGGAGGCGGGCACCCCGTCGAGGCGGCCGATCAGGAAGCCGCACGGATCGGCGGCGAAGAACGCCTGGCCGTCCGTCAGTCCCGGGTTCCAGCCCTCGGAATGGGCCCAGTCCGCCATCATCCTGATGTCGTCCGCGCTGGCTGTGGTGATCTCGAATGTCGGCACGGATCCACCATGGACCTCGCGCGCGGCCGGTTCAACGACGCCTCGCCCCGCTCACCCGAACAGGAACGCACCCGCGGTCACCGCGCCCAGCGCCGTCCCGGCCGTCACCTGGCCCACCGTGTGGTAGCCGAGCGCGACCCGCGACCAGCACACCGCGGCCGTCATCACATAGCCGAACAGCCACCACGGCGAGTGCACCGCGGCGAGCAGCGCGACCACGGCCGAGGCGACCGAGGCGTCGACCGAGATCTTCCAGACCGTGTTGACGGCCAGCAGCACGACGGTCATCACCCAGAGCCCGAGCATCGCGGTCAGGATGCCCGAGGGGGCGCCGCCCAGCACCATGACCGCCGAACCGACGCCGATGGAGCCGAGGATGACGAGGAAGATCGGGGCCCGCTTGGTCCGGTCGACGACATGGCGGTCGCCCCAGGTGCCGCGCCCGCGCTCCCACTCGATGTAGCCGGCCGGCACGAGCCCGGCGCACAGGGCGCCGAGAAGCCCCCACAGCAGCCCGGTCCAGTGACCCGCCGCCGCCAGGCCGATGGCGAGCATGCCGCCCAGCAGGAGGTTGCGCGGCTGGAAGACGTCGGTCACGGTGCGCGCGGTGGACGTGCCGGACGTGTCGTGGGTGGTGCTCGTGCTCATGCCTGCTGCTCCTGCTCCTTGACCGCTGCGGACGATACGAGGACCTGCCGGGCCCGCTCCGGCGTGACCGTGCGGTACGCCGCCGCCACCCGGACCAGCCAGGCGACCTCGCCGTCCTGGTCGGTGGCGTGCTGGGTGCCGACGGCGGCCGCCTCGCCCGCCGGTGCACCGGCGCTCCTGGCCGAGAGCGCCGCCTTGATCCAGTAGGCGTCGGCCAGCGGCCCGGCCTGCTCCCGGTCCGCGCTGCCGCCGGCGCTGCCGTCCGCGGCGGCGGCCTCGGCGGCCGGCAGCAGCGCGTCGGGCACGTAGTGGCGCAGCTTCTCCACCGCGTCGGCGATGTCCGCGGCCCACCGGTCGACCCGCAGGTCGGCCGGGGTGCCGAAGCGCGTCAGCTCGCGCAGCAGCGGGGCCGGGGGGTCGAAGGGCTGGTCGGGGAAGGCCGCCATCAGCTCGTACCAGAGCGCGTGCAGCTTCACCTGGGCGTGCCAGAGCTTCGCCCGGCGGCGCACGTTGCTGAACGCCGGGATGGACGCGCCGATCGCGAAGAAGGCGAACAGCGCCACCTGCGAGGCCTCGGTGACCTGGTCGAACTTCAGCGCGAAGGCCTCGCCGGGCTGGTCGATGACGCTGACCCAGAGGAACAGCGTCCGGCTGACGGTGTAGCCGACGCCGATGACCATGGCGAACGTCATCATCCCCAGGCCCACCCGCAGATGGCGCTGGGCCGCGCCCGCGGTGGCGAGCGCCCACTGGTAGGCGCAGACGGCGGAGGCGGCGCCGAGGTAGAGGTAGAACACGCTCATGTAGAGCGTCGCGCCCCCCTGTCCGGCGTGGTCGGCGACGAAGCGGTCCGACGGTGTGGACCGGTCGACGACGGTGAAGAACAGCACCGTCAGCAGCACCAGCGTGGCGACGGAGGCCTTCGCCGCGACCTGCTGGACGATCCGCGCGAACCGTACGTGGCGCGGGACGGCCCCGGCATCGGCGTACTGGCCGTAGATCGCCACGATGTAGCTGAGAATGGCCAGAATCGCGACCGTCGCCGTGTAGTGCTTGATCAGCACCGAAAGGTCGGTCACCGGACTGTCGTTGAGCCCGATGCGCACCGCACGGGTCTTGGTCCACAGCGCGGCGGCGAACCCCGCGTAACACCCCCACAGGGCCCGGCGGCGCCGGTCCTCCTCGTCGCCCCACAGGGCGGCCGGCATGCGCCACAGGGCGACGGCTGTCATCAGGCCGGCTATCAGATAGCCGGCGACATCGAGCGGGGTCACGGCGGAAGTCCTTGTGGTGTGGGGGACGGGGACGGAGTGGGGGGCGGTGCTAGGTGCGGCGGAACAGGCCGCGGCGGCGGTGGGCGACCGGGCGCGACAGCGAGTTGGCGAGCCGCCCCACCATGTCATCGCTCGTCACGTCCCTCGCCATACGGGGGATGAGCGAGGCACCCAGTTCGGCCATGCGCTCGTCATGGGTGTCGTACTGGGCGCGGGCCTGCACGGCCTCCGGGCTGCCCAGCGCGTCCGGGCCGACGACCCGGGCGATCAGGGAGGTGTCGAAGACGGGCAGCAGCCGCCGCAGCTGCTCCGCGTCCAGCGAGGTGCCGTGGTCGAACCACTCGTGGCACAGCTCGTGCAGGATGACGTGCTGGGTCTGGTAGGCGGTGGGGCGCCGGCGGTAGAGCACGACGCTGGTCCCGCCGGCCTTCAGCCGCAGCCCGCAGGCGGTGTTGACGCGGGCCAGCCGGTCGGGCATCTCGTGCAGCACGATGGTGCGGCCGCCGGCCGCCTCCATGTTCGCCACCAGCCCCTCGACCGTGAAGGGGGAGGGGAGCGGGAGCGCGGCCAGCCCGGCCTCGCACTCCTTCCGCAGTTCGCGCATGGACACCGGCCTAGCCCCGTGGTTCGCCGTCGGCCGGTGGCTGCCGGTCCTGCGCGTCCTTCAGCAGGGCGAGCGCGAACTGCAGCAGCTCCGGGGGCAGTCCGTCCTCGTCCAGCCCGCGCCCGGCCAGCCCGCTGATCTCGCCGGTACGCCGCTTCGCCAGGAACTGCAGTCCCGCGACGACGTCGTCGACGACCTCGGACTCCTCCTTGAAGAAGCGCCAGTCCACGCCGAAGCCGAGGCCGAGCGCCTTGAGGATGTCCTCGGACGGCTGGGTCACCTTGCCGGCGAGGATGTTGGAGAAGTAGCTGTGGGAGAGGGACCCGCCGCGCTCCTTGACCAGGTCGGCGAAGACCCGTCCCGAGATCTTGCGGCCGGGGAAGGTCTTCTCGACCATGTACTCGACCTTCTGCCGCAGCGTTCGCAGCTCCGGCGCGCGTTCTTCGCCGTTGTCCATCCGGCCCCCACGTTCACGTCCACCGCCCGGGCGTCTGTCCGGCTCCGTGCGGTGCTCGATTCGGTCAACGGGCTCGTACTGTAACCAACCCCGAGGCGCCGTCCGCTGCCCGGGAGCCCTGACGGGACACCGTAAAGGGATGAAGTGGAGCATCCTGCTCCGGTGTCCGGAACGGGCTTGCGCAAACACTCTACGTCACTGTTAACTCGAAAAAACATGGGCAGGGGACCACGAGGGGAGTCCCTTGCCCGTGAAAACGCCTGCGCGAACCCGCCTGCGTGAGCCCGCCCGTGCGCGGGGTCCGGTACGGGTGATCGGTGCGCACATGGGTGTAGCCCTTCACGACGGGGGATGCGTGAAGGGCTACGTCTGCATTATGACCTCTGGCCAGGCAGTCATCAACTGACCAGTCGGTCAGTGTTCTTGGCGGACCCCCGGCCGGTCCTCGTGGAACGTGCGGCGACGGCGGTTCCGGGGCGTGCCCGGGGGGCGGGGTCCGGAGGCGGGTCCGGGAGCGCCGGGACCGGGTCGGATCAGACTATTTCCCCCGTCCGGCCCCGGAAATCTCTCGCGGCTATGCTAGAGACGATGGCTCGCACAATGAGAGTTTCTCGTTCGGTCAACGAAGTCAGCGATACGCGGCAGGTGCACATGCCCCCCGAAACCCCTCCGCATGCCACTGACCGTCTCGACGACGACGACTACCCCGCCTACACCATGGGCCGTGCCGCGGA
Source organism: Streptomyces sp. NBC_00464 (assembly GCF_036013915.1). Taxonomy (NCBI): domain Bacteria; kingdom Bacillati; phylum Actinomycetota; class Actinomycetes; order Kitasatosporales; family Streptomycetaceae; genus Streptomyces; species Streptomyces sp. NBC_00464. Next base: position 3,979,632 of record NZ_CP107899.1, read on the forward strand.
GATGATCGGCGCCACGCCCGGATTCCTCCGTGCGATCGGTGAGGCCCGGCTGATCACCCCCCTGCGGTCGGAGGGCGGCCACCGCCGCTACTCCCGCTACCAGTTGCGCATCGCGGCCCGCGCCCGTGAACTCGTCGACGGCGGAGCGCCGATCGAGGCCGCGTGCCGCATCGTGATCCTGGAGGACCAGCTCGAAGAGGCGCTCCGGCTGAACGAGGAGCTGCGCCGGCCTACCCCGGACCGCGGCACGTCCTGAGCGGGCGCGTGGTGCGGGGTGCGCGTTCGGGCGTGATGTGCCGGTCGGTTCCGCTTCGTCCCCGCCGGTCCCGGCCCGGCGTGTTTCGCCCTCTCGCCCGGCAGTGAGGCGCCTGCTGTGTGGCGCTGTAGCACGGAGCGACGAATATCTATAGCCGCAAGCACAGAATTTTACGCAATGTCCGGTGAAGGTTTATGACGCGCCGGACGGAGTGTAATTACTTGCCGCGCCTGCTCGCATTCATTGTGCTACTGTAGATCCCAGTTGCAGTTGTGGTTCCCAAAGACTCCAAGTGCTCTCCTCGGCTAAATGGGCCGGTGGGTGCGCTTTTGTATTTTCCGGTTCATTATCCGGATGGGGTAATCATCGCGGCGACGCGGGACTGGCACAGTGCCAGCCCCCGGGCTCTGCCCCAGAAGGAGATAAAACATGGCTACTGGCACCGTCAAGTGGTTCAACGCGGAAAAGGGCTTCGGCTTCATCGAGCAGGATGGTGGCGGCGCTGACGTCTTCGCCCACTACTCGAACATCGCCGCCAGCGGCTTCCGTGAGCTGCAGGAGGGCCAGAAGGTGAACTTCGACGTCACGCAGGGCCAGAAGGGCCCGCAGGCGGAGAACATCACCCCCGCGTGAATCCGATGACACCGGCGCTCACGCGCTGAGTGCGCATCCACAGCTGGGGCCCGCACCTTGGGTGCGGGCCCCAGCTCGTTGCTTTTCCCGGGTCCGCCCCCGTGCACGCCGTGCCGGTATCACCGCCACGAGCCGCCGGGGAAGCGCACAGGACCCACGCTCTTCACCGTGCGGCGGACGATCCGCCATGGCTCCCGGACCACCGGTCCGCAGGAGCCCCGTGACGAGACCCGCAGGCCCGTGTTCCGGGCCGGCTCGTCCGTCATTGCGAAGCGCCGGACCCGGTTCTGCCGGGCCCGTATCGGCTCAAGACCGGCCGCCGGGCTTCGTTCACGTATGCCAACGGCCCGTTCTTGCGATTCTTGTGCCGCTCGTCGCCGCAATGAATTCCTCGATACGCGCCATATCGAGGAAAGGTTCTGTATGAACCGCGATCGCACAGCTCGTTCCAATGACCGCTTTTCCCGCACCACCCGCGGCGGTGGAGCCACCGGTTCCGGCGGCTCCCGTTCGGGTGGCGGCGGCTTCCGCTCGCAGGCCCCGGGCCGCCAGGGCGGCGGCCAGGGACGCTTCGGCGCCCCGGCCCAGCGCTCCGGCGGTGGCTACGGCCGCCGTCCCGCCGCCAAGCAGGGCGAGTTCGCCCTGCCGAAGACCATCACCCCGGGACTGCCCGCGGTCGAGGCCTTCGCCGACCTCGACATGCCCGCGCCGCTGCTGTCGGCGCTCGCCAACGAGGGCGTCTCCGTGCCCTTCCCGATCCAGGCGGCGACGCTGCCGAACTCGCTCGCCGGCCGTGACGTGCTCGGCCGCGGCCGCACCGGCTCCGGCAAGACGCTCGCCTTCGGTCTGGCCCTGCTGGCCCGTATCGAGGGACGGCGCGCCGAGGCCCGCCGCCCGCTGGCCCTGGTCCTCGTCCCCACCCGGGAACTGGCCCAGCAGGTCACCGACGCGCTCACCCCGTACGCCCGCTCGCTCAAGCTGCGGATGGCCACCGTCGTCGGCGGCATGTCGATCGGCCGGCAGTCCGCGGCGCTGCGCGGCGGCTCCGAGGTCGTCGTCGCCACGCCCGGCCGGCTCAAGGACCTGATCGAGCGCGGCGACTGCAACCTGGACCGGGTCTCCATCACCGTCCTGGACGAGGCCGACCAGATGGCCGACATGGGCTTCATGCCGCAGGTCACCGAGCTGCTCGACCAGGTGCAGCCGGAGGGCCAGCGGATGCTGTTCTCGGCCACCCTGGACCGTAACGTCGACCTGCTGGTCCGCCGCTACCTGCACGACCCGGTCGTCCACTCGGTCGACCCGGCCGCCGGTGCGGTGACGACGATGGAGCACCACGTGCTCTACGTCCGCGGCGCCGACAAGTACGCCACCACGACGGAGATCGCCGCCCGCGACGGCCGGGTGATCATGTTCCTGGACACCAAGCACGCCGTGGACAAGCTCACCGACCACCTGCTCAGCAGCGGGGTACGGGCGGCGGCGCTGCACGGCGGGAAGTCCCAGCCGCAGCGCACCCGGACCCTGACGCGCTTCAAGACCGGACACGTCACGGTGCTGGTCGCCACGAACGTCGCGGCGCGCGGCATCCACGTCGACAACCTCGACCTGGTCGTCAACGTCGACCCGCCGAGCGACCACAAGGACTACCTGCACCGCGGCGGCCGTACCGCCCGCGCCGGCGAGTCCGGCAGCGTCGTCACGCTGGTGCTGCCCAACCAGCGCCGCGAGATGACCCGCCTGATGTCCGACGCCGGGATCACCCCGCAGATCGCCGAGGTCCGCTCCGGCGAGGCCGAGCTGAGCCGGATCACCGGTGCGCAGGCGCCCTCGGGCATCCCCGTCACCATCACCTCGCCGCCGTCCGAGCGCCCCAAGGGCGGCTCCTCCTCCCGCGGCCGGCGCAGCCGGCCGTCCCAGGCGCGCCGCTCCTCGTCGTCCTCGTCGTCGGCGTCGTCGTCCTCCTCCCAGTCGCGGGGCGGTGGCGCGCCGCGCCGCTCCTCCGGCGACCGTGCCGCCTGACCGAAACCCGCGTTCCCGCCCGGTTCCGTCCCCGACCCCGTTGAGGCACTATGCGCTGCGTCATCGCCCGCTTCCCGTTCGACCTGTTCAAGCACGAGGTCGAGGAATCGATGAAGGGCATCAAGCCCGAACCCGTCACCGGGGAATCGGTGATCATCAGCCGTCGTGTGTACCCCGTCAAGCAGGTGGGCGAGGTCATCACCCGGCAGGACCGCCGCGACTTCTCGGCCGGTGAGGTGACCAGGGCGCTCTCGCGTCTCGGCTTCACCTGCCGGTCCGTCCCGGCCCCCGCCGCACCCGTGGTGCTCAGCCCCCTGGAAGCGGCTTCCGCCGCCCTGGGGACGCCCGGCCCGGACGCCTGAGCCGCCGCACTGTCACACACCGAGGCCCGGTCCCCCGAAAGGGAGGCCGGGCCTCGGCGCGTGCGGTTTCGGGTCCGGTGCCAGGTCCGGTGTCAGCTCCAGAGCGCCTCGGCGAGCGCGACGCCGGCGAACGCCGCGCCCAGACCCGCGACCACACTCGCCACCGCGTTGGCAGCCGCGTAGAACCGTGCCCCGCCCTCGGCCAGCCGCAGCGTCTCGTAACTGAACGTCGAGTACGTGGTCAGCGCACCGCAGAGCCCCGTCCCCAGCAGCAACTGCAGGTGCGAGGACGCGGCGCCTGCCGCCACCGCGCCGGTCAGCAGGCCCAGCACCAGACAGCCGCTCACGTTGACCGTGAAGGTTCCCCACGGGAAGACGCTGTCGTGCCTGGCCTGCACCGCCCGGTCGGTGAGATACCGCAGCGGGGCACCGACCGCGGCGCCGATGATCACCAGCAGCCAGTTCACCGGCGTTCTCCCGATTCCCGCCCCGGGCGGGCGGTCTCCAGTGCGCGGCGGGTCAGCCACACCGCGCTCCACACCGCCGCGAGGGCTGCGAGCAGTGTCAGTGCCAGATAGACCAGACCGGTACGGGCCCGGCCGCCGGCGACGAGGCGCTCGATGTCCACGGCGTACGTGGAGAAGGTGGTGAACCCGCCCAGCACCCCGGTGCCGAAGAACGGCCGCACCAGGCGGTGGGCCGTCCAGGCCTCGGTGATCACCACCATGAACACACCGATCACCGCGCAGCCGACGACGTTGACCACGAGGGTCGTCCACGGGAACGTGCCGGTCGCGGTGGGCCACAGGAGCCCGGCCCCGTAGCGGGCGGACGCTCCCACCGCGCCGCCGAGCGCGACCACCGCGACGACGGCGGTCTGTGGGTGGCGGGACTTCGTGGTCACAGGTCTCCTACGTGCCGGGGCACCGGTCCCCGCTCGCCTCAGATTAGCGCCCGTGTCCTGCGGGGCGAGAGGCCCTAGGGTTGCCGGGTGTATGCAAACGGGGAGCTGCGGACAGCAGTAGGGGATATCCAGCGGGGTCGCATCCCCCGCCAGCGGGACGGGGCGCGGGGGGACCGGGGGCCGGAAGCCGGGAAGTCGTGGTGGCGCCGGCACCGTGTGCCGGTCGTCTCCGTGGCCGTCGTGATTCCGCTCTACGCCGTGTGGGCGGCGGTCCTGGCCACCGGCGGCGGTGACCTCGCCGCGCAGTTCGCCTGGTCGGGATTTACCGCCCGCCACCCGGGCGCGGCCTACAACCTCTCCTGGTACGGGGGGACCCACACGGCCAACTACAGCGTCTTCTCCTCGTACTTGATGGCCTTCTTCGGCGTCCGGGCGGTGTCCGTGGCCGCCGGGATCGCGGGCACCTGGCTCATGGCCCTCCTCTTGGTACGCAGAGGTGTGCCGCACGCCCTCGTTCCCGCGCTTCTCGCCGCGCTCACCCTGTGGTGCAACGTCGCGTCCGGGCGTACGACCTTCGCGCTCGGTGTCGCCATCGGGCTCGTCGCCTGCCTGTACGTCCACCGCTCGGTGACCGCCCTCGTGGCCGGGGCGCTGGCGACGATGGCGAGTCCGGTCGCGGGGCTGTTCCTCGTGGTGGCGGGGGCCGCCTATCTGCTGGACCGGCAGTGGCGGAAGGGTGCGGTGCTGATGGTGCCGTTCTTCGCCGTCGTGGGCGCGACCACGGTGCTCTTCCCGTTCGAGGGCGAACAGCCCATGGCCGCCAACAGACTGTGGATGCCGGTCGTCGTCTGCGCCGTCCTCGCGGTCGCGGCGCCGGTGCGGCGGGAATGGCTTCTGCTGCGGTACGGCGCCGTGGTGTACGCCGTCGGCGTGCTCCTCACCTATCTCATCGCCTCCCCGATCGGTACGAACGTGGAGCGGCTGCTCGGTCTCGTCGCCGTGCCCGTGCTGGTCATGGCGGTCCTCGTCCTCGTCCGGGAGAGGGCGTGGGTGCGGACGGCCGTGGTGGCGGTGGCCCTCGTGCTGTCGGCCAACTGGCTTGTCACCAAGACCGTGGACGACCTCCGGGTGTCCACCGATGTGCCGTCCTGGGCGTCGCGTACCGAGGGGGTGGTCGGTGAACTCCACCGGCTCGGCGCCGATCTCGGCCGCGTGGAGGTCGTCCCGGCCCGAAACCACCGCGAGGCGGCGGCACTTGCCCCGCACGTGAACATGGCGCGCGGCTGGAACCGCCAGCTCGATGTCGAACGCGGGCGGCTGTTCTACGACGGGATGCTGTCCCCCGCCGGGTACCGGTCCTGGCTGGACCGGTGGGCCGTGGGCTATGTGGTGCTGCACCACGGGCAGCCGGACGGCCCCGCCGAGGCCGAGGCGGCGCTGATCAGGGCCGGGCAGCCCTGGCTGAAGCGGGTGTGGCAGGACTCCGGGTGGACGATCTACCGGGTGCGGGGCGCGAGGCCGCTGGTGGACGCGCCCGCCGAGGTCGTACGCGGCGACGACGCCGAGCTGGTGGTGCGGATGCCCGAGGCGGGATCGGTGACCGTCCGCGTCGCGCATTCGCCGTGGCTGCGGGTGCGCGGCGTGGACGGCGGCACCGGGGGCTGCCTGCGGCAGCACGGCGAGTGGACGAGGCTGACCGTGCCGAAGGGCGGGACGTACCGGTTGGACTCGGCGTACCGGCTGTCGCGTGGGGGCGGCTGCTGAGCGGGGGGCCGGCTGTTGCGGCGGCGCGCTGCTGAGCCAGGGTTCCAGCCGCCCCGCCAACGGCTGCCGGCCCTGCGCGGCGCGCGGTCCGGACCAGCGGTTTCACCCGATCGGCCACCGCATCTGCGCATCGGGCAAAGAGGCCGCAGGGTGGTCCCATGTGGCTCCGTCACCGACTCTGGCCGGCCGCCGCGGTCCTCCCGCTCACTCTTCTGATGCTGCGGGACGCCCCGGTGCGCCTCGTGCTGCCCCCGCCGGCGGCCCCGGTGCACGAGCGGGCGCGCGGGGTGCCGCAGCCGGCGATCGTCACCCGGGCGGGCTGGCACGCGGACGAGAGCATGGTGCGGGAGCACGCGGTCTACACGGGCGCCGTGCGGGCGGTCTTCATCCATCACACGGGGGAGAACAACACCTACGACTGCGCGGACGTTCCCCGCATGCTGCAAGCCGTCGAGGAGTCCCACATCAAGGGCAACGGCTGGGACGACATCGGCTACAACTTCCTCGTCGACCGGTGCGGGACGATCTACGAGGGCCGGGCCGGCGGCATCACGCGGCAGGTCCGCGGGGCGCACACCACGGGCTTCAACGCCGACAGCGTGGGGATAGCGGTGCTGGGCAACTACGGACGCGGGGCCGAGGTGCCGCGGGCCGTCGTCCGGGCTCTCGCCGAGGTGGCCGCGTGGAAGCTGCGGCCCGGGTCCGATCCGCGCGGCACGGTGCGGCTGGTCTCGACGAACGACGCGAGCAGATACCCGAAGGGCAAGGCGGCCGTGCTGCACGTCATCTCGGGCCACCGCGACGCGTATCAGACCAACTGTCCCGGCGAGGCGCTGTACGCGGAACTGCCCGCGATCCGGGCCGCGGCGGCGGCCCTGCGCCAGGCGCGGACGGGCACGGCGGACGCGGAGAGCCCTCACTGAGTTTCGCACTAGTGCATATACCTGTTCTGCCTAGTTCGAAATGGGTTAGCATTCCGGCATGCCTGCCACGACCCCGCTTCCCGTGACCCTGACCGGCCGCCATGTCCGCGTCGAGCCGCTCTCCCCGGACCACCTCGACGATCTCTTCGCCGCCGGCGGCGGTGACGACGAGGTCTGGCGCTGGCAGGGCGGACCGACCCCGCACACCCCGGAGGAGCTCGGCGAGAAGCTCACGGCGCTGCTCGCGAACGGGGCGTACGTCCCGTTCGCCGTCATCCACCGCGCGAGCGGCCGGGCGGTCGGCTGGACCACGTACCTGGACATCGACGTGGCCAACGAACGCCTGGAGATCGGCTGGACGTGGTACGGCCGCGCCCACTGGCGCTCTGCGGTCAACACCGAGACGAAGCTGCTCCTGATCGGCCACGCCTTCGACGAACTGGGCATGGGGCGTGTGCAGTTGAAGACCGACCATCTCAACGTCCGTTCCCAGAAAGCGATAGCCCGGCTGGGCGCCCACCGCGAAGGGGTACTGCGGCGCCACCGCCGCCGCCCCGACGGCACCTGGCGCGACACGGTCTACTTCTCGCTGCTCGCCGACGAATGGCCCGAGGCGAGGGCCCGCCTGGAAGCGCGTATCTGATCCCTCGCTGATCCGTACGCGGCCCGTTGCGGACGTGCGTACGGTCCGTGTCCACCGACCGGCCATCACGGACGGTGCGAACACCGAGCCGGGCGCCGACCACCGCCGGCCCGACTTCCTGGCCCAGCGCCTTCGTACCGCCTACGGGCCGTACGCGCGGGGCGTGCTCAACGAGGAGATCAGCGGCAACCGCCTTCCGCACGAGCCGAATCCGCCCGCCGGGTCGGACGCGGAGAACTTCGCGGCGTACTTCGGCCAGGCCGCTCTGCGCCGCTTCGACCGCGACGTCGCCGCCCAGTCGGGGGCGGGCCACCTCATCGTGCTCCTCGGCGTGAACGACCTCGGCCACCCCGGCACGGTGGCCCCGGAGCCGGAGCGGGTCTCGGCGGCCGACCTGATCGCCGCCCACCGGCAGTTGATCGCCCGTGCCCATGAGCGCGGGCTGACGGCGTACGGCGGCACGATCCTGCCGTTCAAGGGCGACACGCTCGGCTTCTACTCCCCGGCGAACGAGGCCGCCCGCACGGCCTTCAACCACTGGCTGAGGACGAGCGGCGAGTACGACGGGGTCATCGACTTCGACAGGGCCCTGCGCGATCCGTCCGACCCGCAGCGCCTGCCGGCCCGGTACGACAGCGGTGATCACCTCCACCCGAACGACGCGGGCGCCGAGGCGATGGCGGAGGCGGTGCCGTTGAAGTACCTGAGCTGAGGGCCGCCTACAGGGCGTCCGGTCCCCGCTCGCCCGTGCGGACCCGGACCACCGTTTCGACCGGCTGCATCCACACCTTGCCGTCGCCGATCCGGTCGGTGCGGGCGGCGCGGACGATCGCGTCGATCACCGCGTCCGCTTCCGGGTCGGCGACGAGGACCTCGATCCGGACCTTGGGGACCAGATCGACCCGGTACTCGGCGCCCCGGTATACCTCGGTGTGGCCGTGCTGCCGTCCGTAGCCGCTGGCCTCGGTGACGGTGAGCCCCTGGACACCGAGTTCCCGCAGCGCGGTCTTCACCTCGTCGAGGCGGTGCGGTCTGATGACGGCCGTGATGAGCTTCATGGGGCGGAGTTCCTGTCCTTGGGGAGCGGCGTCGGCCGGGTGGTCACGGCCTGCGGAGCGCCGTGACCCAGGGCGCCGTGATCGTAGGCGCTCTCCGCGTGCAGTGTCTGGTCGAGGCCGGTGAGCTCCTCGTCCGCGGAGGCCCGCAGGCCCATGAACCGGTCGACGGCCTTGCCGATCCCGTACGTCATGAGGAAGGTGTAGGCCGCCACGGCCAGTACGGCGACGGCCTGCCGGGCGAGCTGGCCGAAGCCGCCTCCGTACAGCAGCCCTTCCGCGCCACCGGTCATCGTGGCCGTCGCGAACAGGCCGATGAGCAGGGTGCCGACGATGCCGCCGACGAAGTGCACGCCGACGACGTCCAGCGAGTCGTCGTAGCCGAAGCGGAACTTCCAGGCGACCGCATACGAGCAGATGACGCCCGCCGCGAGGCCCACCGCGGCGCCGCCGAGGATGCCCACGGTGCCGCAGGCGGGGGTGATCGCGACCAGCCCGGCGACCGCGCCCGAGGCGGCGCCGAAGGTGGTGGGGTGGCCGTCGCGCTTCTGCTCGACGAAGAGCCAGCCGAGCAGCCCGGTGCAGCCGGCGACCAGGGTGTTGAGGACCGAGGCGGCCGCCAGTCCATTGGCGCCGAGCGCGGAACCGCCGTTGAAGCCGAGCCAGCCGAACCAGAGCAGCCCGGCACCGAGCATCACCATGGGCAGGTTGTGCGGGCGCATCGCGTCCTTCTTGAAGCCGATGCGCGGCCCCACGACGAGCGCGAGCGCCAGCCCGGACGCCCCGGACGCGATCTCCACGACCAGCCCGCCGGCGAAGTCGAGCGCGCCCAGCGAGTCCTTGATCCAGCCGCCGGGGCCCCACACCCAGTGGGCGACGGGGGCGTAGACGAGCAGCGTCCACACCGGCACGAGGACCAGCCAGGCGGCGAACTTCGTACGGTCGGCGATCGCACCGCTGATCAGCGCCGCGGTGACGATCGCGAACGTCAGCTGGAACGTGGTGAACAGCAGGGTCGGCACGCTTCCGGTCACGGAGTCGGGCCCGATGCCGGCCATGCCGACGTGCCGCAGGTCCCCGACGAGCCCGCCGACCGCGTCGTCGCCGAAGGCCAGCGAGTACCCGGCGAGCAGCCAGACGACGGTGACGAGAGCGATCGAGACGAAGCTCATCATCAGCATGTTGAGTACGTTCTTCGTGCGGACCATGCCGCCGTAGAAGAGCGCGAGCCCGGGTGTCATCAGCAGAACGAGTGCGGTGGCGGCGAGCAGCCAGGCGGTGTCACCTGTGTCGATGCCGGCCGCGGCCACGGTCACGGGGGTCACGGGGAATCCCTCCTCGGGGCGCGTGCGGTGCGGGCGACTGCGAGCGTGACGGGCGCGCGTTTCGTAACGGGGGCCCGAATGTTTCCGTCGCATTTCATTGCGCGGAGGTTGCCGACATCTCACCGGTGCGGGGGAGGTGTGAAGGACCCGTGAGCGCACCACGCCCGTCTGCTACCTTGCTATGCATGGAACCCGGTAAGGCAAGTGGGCAGGCGGACGGTCCGGCCGCGGGCAGGATCGAAAGCCAGCTGCTCAAAGGGGTCTTGGAGTACTGCGTGCTCGCGCTGATGCGGGACGAGCCGAAGTACGGGGTCCAGCTGCTCGGCGAACTGCAGGCGACCGGCGCGCTGGCGACCGGCCAGGGCACGGTCTATCCCCTGCTGTCACGGCTGCGGCGGGAGGAGCTGGTCGTCACCACCTGGCAGGAGTCGGCTTCGGGGCCGCCGCGGCGCTACTACGCACTCTCCGAGGCCGGTCATGCCGCGCTCGCCCGGTTCGCCGCCGTCTGGCCGGGATTCCGCAACGCCGTCGACGACCTCGTCATGCCGGGCCAGGAGCTCGGTGCGCAGAGCGAAGGGCACCACCTTGAAGACCGATGAAACGCTGACGCGCGAGTACCTCGCGGCAGTCGAGCGCGAGACGTCGACGTTGCCGGCCGCGGCCCGCCAGGAGCTCATCGCCGACCTCGGTGAGCACATAGAGGTGGCACTCGCCGAACGCCCCGGCAGCGTGCACGAGATCCTGCGGGAGGTGGGTGACCCGCGCGCCATCGCCGCGACGGCCCTCCAGGAGCTCGGCGGGACCGCGGGCGTACCGGTCCGCAAGCCCGGCCGCCGCCGCTCCCCGGTCTGGCTGCCGCTCGTGCTCCTGGTGGTGGGTGACGTGCTGCCGTACCTCGGGGGGATCGCCCTCACCTGGATCGGCTTCGCGGCCAGGGTCGCCGCCGTCGTGATCGTGTGCCGGGCCCGCTGCTGGACGGTGGCCCAGAAGTGGACCGGCCTGACCCTGGCCGTCATCGTCCCGGTCGTCGCACACGTCGCCTGGTACTTCTCCCCCGTCCCCCACCACGGCAGCTCGGCGGAGCCGGTGGCGCGCTGGACGCTCGTCGCCGTGGTGTTCCTTCTGACGCTGGCGGGCGCCGGGTGGCTGTGGCGGAACAGGCGCCGCGCGTAGCAAGGCAGTTGCTGCCTTCCGCGTCCCTCGGAGCCGTACCCCGGCAGGGTGAGGCAGGGCCCGCCGAAGGTGCGCATCCTCGGTCACATGAAGAAGCACGGGCAACTCGCCGACTTCCTCCAGGCACGCAGAGGCCAACTGCGGCCCGAGGACGTCGGACTGCGGACCTACGGTGAGCGGCGCCGGGTGCCCGGGCTGCGGCGGGAGGAGCTCGCGATGCTCGCGGGCATCAGCGCCCCCTACTACACCCGCCTGGAACAGGGTCAGTCACACAACGCCTCCCCCCAGGTGCTCGACGCCCTCGCCGGTGCTCTGCGGCTGGACGAGCCGGAACGGGCCCACCTGCACGCCCTGGCCCGCGCACCGGGAGGAGGCGGACCCGCCGGCCGGCCGAGGCCGGAGCGGGTTTCCGAAGCCACTCGGGCCCTACTGGCAGCCATCGACGGCACACCCGCCATCGTCCTGGGCCGCCGCAGCGATGTCCTGGCCTGGAACCGCCACGGACACGCCCTGTTCGCCGGCCATCTCGACCCGGGCGGTCCCGACGACCCGGGCCAACGGCCCAACATGGCAAGGCTGGTGTTCCTCGACGCACACACCCGCGACCTCTACACCGACTGGACCGCCAAGGCCGCGGCGGTGGTGGGCAGTCTGCGCCTGACGGCCGGCCGCTACCCGGGCGATCCGCGGCTGGCCGGGCTGATCGGTGAACTGACCATGCGCAGACCGGAGTTCGCCACCATGTGGGCGGACCACCGGATCCTGGCCTGCGACACCGCCGACTACGAGGCGACCGGCCGTTCCGGGCACCGTGGAACGAGTCGCTTCCCGGTTGATGTGGCATTCGTCACAGTGATAGTTCCGGTAGTAGACGCAACTGTGTCGTTTCATCCCGTGTGTCCGTCCCGGTGTTCCGGTGTCGACCGGAGCGGTGAAGAAGGTGTGACGGTCGACCGCGGTTCCGGTCATACGATCGCCTCAAGTCGCATCTGCGTGCCCCGTTCCGCAGTGACTCTTCTTCTCGCTTTCGGACCCCGAAGGGCTCTAGTGAAGATTCGCCGGATTCTTGCCACAGCCGTCGCCGCCGCAGTGACCGCACCTGCTCTCCTGCTGTCCGTCGCCCCCGCGTTCGCCGACGACAAGCCGGCGGCGCAGACCCAGCACAAGCCGTCCGTGGCGGAGTTGGAGAAGGCCGCCGCCGCGGCGAAGACGGCGTACGACGAAGCCGTAGCAGCCGAGGCCGCCGCCTTTGCGGCTTTCAAGGGCTTGGATGACACCAGTCCTCTGGCCTTGGCGGCGAAGGCCGCCAGGGCCGCGGCGGAAGCCGCCGCCACTGCGAAGACCGAGGCCGACCAGGCGTCCGCCGATGCCAAGGCGGCGGTCGACGGTCTCCCCGAGACGGCAACGGATGCGGAGAGGGCCGCCGCAGCGACGGCCCTTGCCAAGGCGGAAGCCGCGGCCGCAGCCGCAGGTGAGGCCAAGGCCACCGCCGATGCCAAGTCGGTGGCGGCCGACGACGCGCGTGTCGAGGAGCGGATCGGCGCGGCCCGCACCCTGACCCTGGCGCGGGGGGTCACCAAGGAGGCGCTCGCTGCCAAGACCGCCGCCGACGAGGCGCTGGCCAAGGCGAAGGAGCTCGTCGGCGGCGACTACTCCGACACCTGCCTCCGCCAGGCCAAGCTCACCACGGTCATCACGGGTATGCCGTCCACGGTGGTCGCGGGCGAGAAGGTCTACTTCACGTTCCGGGTGACCAACGGCACCGGCAAGACGATGGATCAGCTGATTCCGTCCGTCTACATCCGCGTGACATCCCGGAGCGGGCACAAACTCCTCGACTACCTGGTGCACCTGCAGCGGTGGTCCGCCGCGTCCTCGACGTGGAAGAACGTCGACGTCGAGCACTACATGGAGAAGATCAAACCGATGAAGGCCGGCGCCCAGGTCGACGTCAGGATGCGCTTCACCGTCGATGCCTCGGCCCCCGCGAGCACCGGCGCCACCCACGTCGCCGGCAACTACTGGAACACCGACGGCACGTGCGGTCAGAGCGCGAGCTCCAGCGGGCCCGACTTCGCGATCGCCGTAGCGGGAACCAAGCTCGGTAAGCCCGGCAGGACCGACCCCGCCGAGCCCGGCGCGACCAAGCCCCGTACCTCGGACGTCAAGCCGCGGAGCGGCACGTCGGCCGGTCCCGTGAACGGCAGCCTCGCCGCCACGGGCTCCTCCTCGGCGCCGTCGCAGCTCGCCCTCGCGAGCGGCGCTGCCCTGGTGGTCGGCGCGGGCGCGATGTTCGTCGTACGCCGCCGCAAGGCCGGTGCCCACGTCTGACGCATGAGCCGGGGCGCTGGCCGGGCACCCCGGCCCGCGCGCCGACCGCCCAACAGGCCCGGCACCGAACGGTGTCGGGCCTCGGTCGTGCCGGGACTTTCGCCGGTCCCGAGTCACCCCGGGCGCTCCGCGCCCGTGGACGGCCGCCTGACGCTCACACCGCCGCGCCGTTCACCACCAGCGTGACGTCGATGTTTCCGCGCGTGGCGCTGGAGTACGGGCATATCTGGTGGGCCGCGCGGACGAGGTCCGCACGCTGCCCGGGATCGCCGATCGACGGCAGCGTGATGCCGAGCTCGACAGTCAGCTTGAACGCGCCGTTGCCGCTCGGGACGAGACTCACCCGCGAGTCGACCGCCGCGTCGTGCGCGTCGAGTTTCCTGCCCTCCCCCACCAGGGCGAGCACGGTCGCGAAGCACGCGGCGAAGCCGACTGCGAACAGTTGCTCGGGGTTGGTCCCTTCGCCGTCGCCACCCAGTTCCTTCGGCTGTCGCAGGGCCACGTCCAGCCGGCCGTCGGCCGTCCGTCCGTGGCCCCGGGTGCGGCCCCCGGTCACATGGGCCTCTGCTGTGTAGAGCGGCTTCGTCATGCCCTTCCCCTCGCGTGGACGTCGTGGACTTCATGGACGTCATGAGCTTCGTGGACTTCCTGAATTGAAACTGTATGCTTCAAAAACAGGAAGCTCAAGCCGTGTTGGGAGACACCATGACGGGACCGCAGATCGGCTACTTACTCCCCACCCGTGACCGGGCCGCTCGCGACGATCACGAGCTGGGCCCGCTGATCCGCCAGGCGCGGCTCGCCGAGACGCTGGGATTCGACTCCGTCTGGGCGGGCGACAGCCCGATCACCCGGCCACGCGCCGACCCGCTGATGGTCCTGGCCGCCGCGGCCGAGGTCACCGAACGGGTCACGCTCGGCACCGCCGTACTGCTGGCCGGGCTGCGTCATCCGATCCTGCTGGCCCACCAGTTGGCCACCTTGGACCGGATCGCCGAAGGGCGGCTGATCGTCGGCATGGGCGCCGGGTTTCCGCACGCCAACACCGAGGCGCAGTTCGCCGCTGTGGGAGTCGACTTCGAACGCCGGGTCAGTCGCCTGACGGAGTCCATCGAGGCCATGCGACGGCTGTGGACCCTGGAGACGGCCTCGTTCAAGGGGCGGCACTTCGACTTCCGTGACGTGACCTTGTCGCCCCGGCCGGTCCGCCCCGGCGGCCCGCCGGTCTGGCTGGCCGGATCCGGCGAGGCGGCACTGCGGCGCGTCGCACGCCATGCCGACGGGTGGCTGCCTTACCCGCCCTCCTGGCAGACGTACGCGGACGAATGGGCCGTGGCCCAGAAGTCGACTCGTCCCCTCACGCCCGCCCTGTACGCCACGGTGTGCGTGGACGAGGACCCCGAGCGGGCCCGTCGACGGCTGCGGGTGAGCATCGAGCGCTACTACAACGCGCCGTTGGAGTTCGTGGAGACCCTTCAGGCGATGTTCGCCGGCACCGCCCAGGACACCGCCGCCCGGCTACGTCAGTACGGTGCCGCCGGTGCCCGCCATCTGGTGATCCGGCTCGCCGTCGACGACCACACCGCGGCTCTGGAGGAGTTCGCCGACGGAGTGCTCCCGCTGGTGCGCCCGGGAGGCCGGGCATGACCACCTTCGTGCTCGTCCACGGGGCCTGGCACGGCAGTTGGGCATGGGAGCGAGTGACCCCGTTGCTCGTCCGGGCAGGTGCGCGCGTCATCACCCCCTCTCTCACGCTCGGCAGGGACGTCGGGCTGCACCATCACGTCGACGAGGTGGTGGCGTCGATCCGGGCCACGGCCGACGACGAACTGGTGCTGGTCGGCCACAGCTACGCCGGCCTGGTCGTCCGGCAGGCGGCCGACCGCAGCCCGGAGCGGGTGAACCACATCGTCCTGGTGGAGGGCTGGGCGGGCGCGGACGGCGCCGCCATGGAGAGCCTGGCCCCGGACTGGTTCATGGCCGCGGTCCGCGCCTCCGCCGGGGACGGCTGGTCCGTGCCCGCCCCGGCCCCGGCTCTCTTCGGCATCACCGAACCCGGCGACGCCCGATGGCTCGAACAGCGCCTTCGCGGCCATCCGATAAGAAGCTTCACCGAAGCCACGCGCCTGAGCGGGGCCGTGGACCGGATCCCCGGAACGGGCCTCCACTGCCGGCCGGAAACGTTTCCGTTCGCCCGGTTCGCCGCGGAGCTCGGGTACCGGCAGGTCGCCCTGGACGGGCCGCACGACGTGATGCTGAGCCATCCCCGGAGCGTCGCGGAGGCGCTGCTGACCCTGCCGGCCTTGCCGAACCCGCTGAACCTGCCGACATCAAGGAAGGAGAAGCCCAAGCTTTAGAATGAGGAAGTGGACCAGCGAACGTACAACCAGTACTGCGCCACCGCGCGGACCCTCGACCTCGTCGGGGAGCGCTGGACGCTGCTCCTCATCCGTGAGCTCCTGACAGGCCCCAAGCGGTTCGGTGATCTGCAGAAGAGTCTGCGCGGCATGGGCACCGGCCTGCTGGCGGCCCGGATGAAGCATCTCGAACGGGAGGGCCTTGCCCACAAGGTCACGCTTCCGCCGCCCGCCCGCACCCCCGCCTATGCCCTCACCGAGGCCGGTGAGGAACTCGGCCCCGCAGTACTGGCCTTGGCCCGGTGGGGCACGAAGTGGGCGATGGGCGAGCGGCGGGAGAACGAGACCTTCCACCCGGGCTGGGCGGTGCTGGCGATGGAGGCCTACTTCGACGCGGAGGCCGCCGACGGCCTGCGCGCGGTCTACGAGTTCCGCGTGGGTGACGAGGTGTTCCACGTGCGCGTCGACGACGGCACCGTCGAAGCGCTGCACGGCCCGGCCCAGCACCCTGACGCGGTCGTCGAGGCCGACGACGAGGCGTTCACCGAACTGGCCGAGGGCCGGTTGCGCCTCGCCGACGCCATCAAGAACGAAACCGTCTCGGCATCCGGCGACCGACAGGCGCTGAACCGGCTGCGCCACCTGTTCCGCAGGCCGCCTGCCGCGGACCGGCACGGGTCCGCTCAGTAGGGCTCTGCGAGCAGCAGGGACCCCTGATCTGTCGCGGAAGCCCCGCGTTTGTCGCCGCCCCCCTGCGGGTTTGTCCGCGATCAGTAACAGAGGGATCCTGCATGGGCATTCGCATGTCTTCATAGGTGCAGGGCATCGGCGGAGACAACAAAGGGGCGGCTCGGACATGGCTAAGCACAAGGGAAGGGCATGGCATGTCCGGCTTCTCGCGGCGGCGCTCGGAGTGACGGCGATGGCCGCAGCCACCTCGGTGTGGACCGCGCAGGCCGGCACCTTCACCGGAGGGCCCCGAGCGTCTGTCTCGTCGCCGGAGGCAAAGCCTCAGGACCGGGTGGTCAAGGTGGCGGCGGACATCGCGCACGCCTCGGACCGCGGCCCCCGGGGCGTCAACATCACCATCGACGACGGACCCGACCCGACCTGGACGCCGCAGGTGCTGCAACTCCTCAAGGACAGCGGCGTGAAGGCCACGTTCTGCATGGTGGGCACCCAGGCCCAGGCGTACCCGGACCTGGTCAAGAAGGTCGTGGCGGACGGGCACCGGCTGTGCAACCACACGGTCTCGCACGACACCGGCATGGACCACAAGTCCGAGGCCTACCAGTCCCAGCAGATCCTGGATGCCGAACGCATGATCACCAAGGCGTCCGGAGGCGTCCGGCCGCAGTACTACCGGGCGCCGGGCGGTGCCTTCACCCCGTACAGCCGGCACCTCGCCGCGTCCCGGGGGATGCGGCCGCTGGGCTGGAACGTCGACACCAAGGACTTCGAACGTCCCGGCGTGGATGCCATGGTCGCCACGGTCAAGAGCGAGATCTCCGACGGCCCGACGGTCCTCTTCCACGACGCGGGAGGCGATCGCTCCCAGACCCTGGCCGCGCTGCGCGAGGTGCTGCCCTGGCTGAGGCAGCAGGGCTACACCTTCGGATTCCCCGTGCGGTAGGCGGAATTGGTCCAGGACGTGGCCGGCGACTCGGTCACCCGAGGAGTCGGCGCAGCGCCGTCGGTGTGTGGCCGAGGTACTGGCGCATGGTCCGGCAGAGGTGGGCCTGGTCGGAGAAGCCCAGGTCGGCGGCGAGGGCGGCAAGGCTGTCCTCGCCCGCGTCCAGCCGGTCGAGGGCCCGGCCGACACGGACCCGGTTGCGGTAACGGGTCAGTGAGACTCCCAGCTCACGGGTGAAGGAGCGGCTCAGGCGGTACGGCGATACGCCGAGGAGCTCCGCGAGCGGCAGAAGCCCCTCGGCGGCGGGGTGGGACGCGCCGATCGCCTGCCGGGCCGCCGCCACGAGCCCCGCCTCGTCCCGGCCGGGACGGACCCCCGCCACAACGGCCCCGTCGACGGCCCGGCCGACAGTGGCGGAGAGCAGGCCGAGGAGCTCCTCGGTCACCGCATGGTCCACGTCGCCGGTGCGGGCGGACGCGAGGACGCGGCGGTGGGCCAGGTCCAGGCGGGCCCCCACGTACACGCTCTGACGAGCCGGGCGGGCCTCCTCGCCCGCCACGACCCTCCACAGCTCGGGCGTCAGGCTGATCGACGTGCACACGTCGCCCCCGCCGGCCGGATGCGCGAAACGCTCCTCCTCGCCCGGGACACCGAGATAGGCCATGGTCGGGTCGACATCGGCCGCGATTCCGGCCGCCTGCCTGCGGAACCGTCCGCGGCGCACGAGCACCACCCGGTAGTCCTCGCGCACCTCCGCCTCCGTCCAGAGGGTGTGGTCGTCCCGGCAGTCCACCGCGGTGACGCAGAAGCCGGGCCGGGTGGCGAGGACCGTCGAGGTGAGCACTCCTGAACGCTACGCCGACGGTCTGACACTCACCCCGCGCAAGGATCTTCAAGACCGGGACGGGGCGTGGCGAGCAAGCTGAGCGGCATCGCACCTCACCCCGACAGGAGAAGACCCCATGGCTCACATCCACAAGGAATTCCTGATCGACAACTCCCCGGAGAACGTCTGGGAGGCCCTGCGTGACGTCGGCGCCGTACACCGGCGGCTGGCACCGGGCTTCGTCACGGACACCCGCATGGAGGCGGACACCAGGATCGTGACCTTCGCGAACGGCTTCGTCGCGCACGAGCTGATCGTGGACATCGACGATGCCGCCCGCCGAGTGGCGTACGCGGTGGTCGGCGGCTCGCTCGCACCGAAGCACCATCACGCCTCGATGCAGGTCCTCACCGCCACCGACGGGGGCAGCCGGTTCGTCTGGACGGTCGACGTCACGCCGGGCGAACTCGCGGACTCCATCCGGGAGATGGTCGAGAAGGGAGCGCACGTCATGCAGGACGCGCTGACGGCCGCCCCGGACCGGACGGACAGCTGAGGCCCTCAAGTGCCGGGCCGAGGAGGGATATTCACTGTGCTGATCTCCTTCGGACTGCTGGGATGGGCGCATGAGTCTCCCGCCTGCCGGGGCGGACGAGGTCGTCGCCTCCGTCTCCGTCCCCGTCCTTGTCCGTGACCTGGTGCCCGCCGATCTGCCGGCCTGCGCCTGGTCCGGCTCGGCCAGCCATCTGGTGCATGTGGCGCATGAGTTGGAGCGTGCGGCGGCCGGGGAGGTGGACTACCTGGCCGTCTGCACCCCGGTGGGGATTCCGGTGGCGATCGGCGGCGTCGACTATCAGGTCACGGCCGGATCCGGCACGCTGTGGCAGCTCGGCGTGCTCCCGGCCCTTCAGTCGTGCGGTCTGGGCACCGTGCTCATCCGCGCCGCGGAGGGCCGCATCAGGTCACGCGGCCTGCGGCGCGCGGAACTCGGCGTGGAAGAGAGCAATCCGCGCGCCCGGGCGCTGTACGAACGCCTGGGGTACGTGGCCTACGGCAGTCAGCCCGATGCCTGGGACGTGGAGGAGCCGGACGGTTCGCTGCGCCGGTACGAGACCATGTGCACGATGATGCGCAAGGATCTTTCCTAGGGGGCACGTGCCATGAGTTCCGGACCGATGGCGATCCCCGCAGGTCTCGTCGTACTCGTCGGGCCGCCGGCCTCGGGCAAGACCTCCTTCGTCCGTGCGCTGGTCGCTCAGGGGAGGCTCGACCCCGAAGCCGTTGTCTCCAGTGACGAGATCCGTGCGGAGTTCTTCGCGGACGAGACGACGGACGCCGCCTCCGACGCGGCCGATGCGCGGATCTTCGACGAGCGCGACCGCCGGATCATCGACCGGCTCGCCGCGGGCCGGATCGCGGTTGCCGAATCGACGAACGTGACACGGCAGGCACGGGCCCGCCTCGTGGCCATCGCCGAACGATTCGGTGCGCCCGTGACCGTGCTCCGCTTCCCCCAGGGCGAAGAGGACCTGCTCGGACAGAACGAGGAGCGGAGCAGGGACGACGTCACTGCGGCGGACGTCAGGGCTTACGCCGCCGTCATGGGGCGGGAGGCGAACACTGCCCGGCTGCGCGCGGAAGGTGCAGCGCTCGTGTACGACGTTCCCGGGCGGGGGCAAGGGGTCACGCCCGCGGAGGCCGCCCGGCGATTCACGTTCGGCGGGGCTTGAGTCTGCGTCGTCAGTTGTGGCTGCGGCCGGCTAGGGCCCGGCCACGGATGCCGCGAAGTCGGCGATCGCCTTCCGCAGCGGTTCGGCCGCGGTCTCCGGGTCGGTGCGGGTGTCCAGGCCGAGCACCAGGATGCGCCCCACCAGCCCGCGCGGCCCAGGGAACTCCAGCCGGTGCTCGGACGGTCCGTTCGGGTCGGGGTGGACCACCAGGGCGAGAGGATTGCCGGGGTCGGTGTAGCCGGCGATGTAGGTGAGGAGCTGGTGACGGTCCTCACGGGAGACGTTCGTCTTCGCGTAGTTCTTGTACTTCGCGTCCACGGGCAGGTAGGGCGTGGTGCCGACGGGTGCGGCAGGCGGGGCGAAGGACAGCAGTACGTCGGGGGCGAAGTGCGGGGTTCTGGTCCCGTGCATTCCGTGCGTCCAGATCTGGTCGGCGTCGTCCCGGGCCCACCGGCCACCGACAGTGGCCGCTGCGTCGACCGCCATCCTTTGGACCACGCTCTCCCAGAGATCTTCCATCTTGAGCAGCAGTCCGTGCGCCCCGAAGCCGTACGGGTTCAGCAGATCGTCGGGTCCGCCGCCGCCGAGCACCATGCGCGCCCATGCGTGGGCGGGCCGGTAGTGGTCGTTGAGTACGGTGTACCGCCCCCGGGCGAGCAGCCTCAATGCGTCCGGGCCCCGCACGGGCGACGGAAAGTCCTGTGCAGCGATGGCCAGTTGGCGCTTGAGGAGGGGGTCGCTCACTTGGCCGGACGCGGCGGCCAGGGCGGCTCCGCACACCAGGTTCTCCCAGCCCCCGTCCTCGTACTCGAAGGTACTGACGTGCAGCTGGTCGACCGCGCCGAAACATCTGGTGGCCTGTGCCTCCACGTTCAGCCGCCCCCGCAGCGTGGTGTCCACGCGCTGTCGGCGTACGTAGTCCCTGCGCAGACCGCGGCGCAGCAACAGGCGGCACTCGTACAGCAGGGCGGCAGGTACCAGCCCCGCGTACCCGTCCTTGCCGATCGGCCAGTTGCGCAGCCCTTCGTCGGTGGTGCTGTTCTGCCCGTTGGCGTACGAGAGCCAGTCGATCAGCCTGTTGCCCGCGATCGGGAACTTGGGGCGGAGCACCAGCCGAATGCGACTGAGCTCCAGAACCCCGGTGATCGTCCGTGCGGTGAGGACACAGTGGTCCTGCCTCTCGACGACACCGGCGGCCTTGAGCTCGCGGACCCTTTGGAGATCGGCGGAGCTCAGCTCGGCTTTCGGTACCTTGCAGGACCTGTACTCGTCGAGTGTCACTTCCCGCCGGGCGGTTGTCTGCGGCACCCGGCTAGTCCTCGTCCCATTGGTATGCGCCCGACGCACCGTCGTCGTCGGGGGTTTCGACGGTCCCGGCGGTGACGAAGACCTTCGCCAGCATGCCCGGAAGGTCCCGCGGATTCGTCTGGACGACCTGTCCCGTCCTGCCGTCCACCATGTCGCCCAGGACGACCCCCAGCATGTCGGGGCGGCCGAGACAGTAGTCCGTCACGAGGGGCACGATCTCGTGGTAGAAGGCGTACGAGAGCTGCTCCGCGGTGGCGAGCGGCCGGTCGTCGGAGAGGAGGTACGACTGGCCGAGCAGATGGTCCGGGCCGAATTGCGTGCCGAGCCGTTCGTTCAGACCCTCCAGCAACGAGGCAAGCCCGAGCCCTTCGACCTCGCCGTCCAGAGAGTCCAGGTCCGGTGTCACGTCGAGGAAGGCGAATCTGCGCCGGATGGCGGAGTCGATGTGACCCACGCTGCGGTCGGCGGAGTTCATGGTGCCGATGATGCGGACGTTCGGCGGCACGGTCTGCTGCCGTCCGCTGGTCGGCAGGGTGATGGAGACCGACCCGCGCTTGTCGAGTTCCAGCAAGGTGATCAACTCGCCGAGGACGCGGGGCAGATCACCGCGATTGATCTCGTCCACGATGATCAGGAAGATGTCGTCCGGGGCGTCCTTGGCTGCCGCGCAGACCCGGAGGAAGACTCCGTCCTTCATCTTCAGATGCAGCCCGGCCCCGTCCGCTGCCGTGTCCGGCCTGAAGCCCTCGACGAAGTCCTCGTATCCGTAGGACGGATGGAAGGTCACCATCGTGAGCCGTGCCGCCCGTGCCGCCCGTGCCCCCTGTGCCTTTTCGGGCTGTCCCGCCTTTCCGTCCCCGTTCGCCGGCTCGGGCACTGCGGACAGTTCCGCGAGGCCCGCGGCCCGCTCGGCCGGAGTCGCCTCGATCAGGTCCCCGCGTCCCGCAAGGGCGAGAGCGACATTGAGCGCGAGCCGGGTCTTGCCGGTGCCCGGCGGGCCCTGGAGCACGACCTGCCCCTTGTGCTCCAGCAGATCCCGTACTTTCCGTACGTCATCGGGAAGTTCGTCATCGGGGAGCTCGGCCCCCCTCACCGCCGCGGCCTTCTCCGCGATATCGGCCTCGCCGGCCCGGTCGGTGTCACCGATCCAGCCGTGCTTGACGGCGTCGTCGTACCGGCCTCGCCCGTGCCGGATCTCCCGCATCAAGGTGGCAGGCACCTTGGCGAGCGTCTGCTGCCAGGCGTGCCGGGGCGCGTCGAAGATCTGGGCGTACGAGGTGTCCCAGTCCACGCCCACGGTGTGGAGGTGTGTCTGCGCGGCGGAATCGTATGCGTACCCTCCCACGACGGTGCCCACGGCCAGCACCTCCGACTTCCCTCGGTTGGCGACGACGAGATCGCCGAGTTCAAGGTCGCGGAAGGCCAGCAACTGCCGTGCGAGCCGGAGGTTTCCGCCGGTGCTGTGCGGCCACTGCTGGTCCAGTGCGGCCTTGAGCTCCTGGTCGCTCTCGTACTGAACCAGACTGCCGACCTCGTCCCAGGCGATCCGGATCCGACTGTTCCGGAGGCAGTCGTCCCAAAGGCTCGCGCGTTCCCCGGGCGCGATCTTCCAGATCACGCGGTCATGGGGACGCGGATTGTGGAAGGTGTACAGGAAGTCCATCAGCTCATAGGGACTCCACCCCCTGAACTCCTCGTACTCACGCAGGAGATCGAGGAGTTCGCGGTTCGCCCGCCACGTACGCACACCTGAGGAGTAAGCGCGCGGCCTGCCGCCCAGCAACGCGGTGAAGTGGCGGATGTGCGCGGCCGAGAAGATGGGCAGGAACACGCCGGGGAAGTAGACCGCCAGCGCCTTCGTAGTCAGCGCCTGTCCGTACGACAGCGACTCCAGGTCGTCCAGAGGGTCGTAATCCCCCTTCCGCGCCGCGTCGAAGGCCGTCACGAACTCGGAGCGCACCTGGATCCATGCCGCTTCCACCTCCAGCCCGCTCAACAGGCTGGGCACGACACGCCACTGGCCCGACCGGTGCTGGAAGATGATGTGCTTCGCCGCGCTGCCGCCGCGGATACTGCCGAAATTGTCGGTGCCGTACTCCATCAGTCGGCAGAAGGAGAGCCCGCTCCTGCGGCCGTCGGGTCCCAGCGCGTACTGCTCCAGTTTCAGCTTCTCCCAGCCCTCCAGCGGAAACGAGGTCAGCACCTGCTGCCGCTCCACCTCCGCCAGGGCGGCGGCCTGCCGCGCCCCCTCCCGGTCGAAGCGCGCAATGCGCGCAGCGAGCCCTTCCCGGAACTGCCCACCCTCAGCCATGTGCGCATTCTTCGGCATCGGGCCGGACCGGAACAGCAACATCGGGAAACGGTTCCTGACCGTCGGCGGACAGCGTGGAACTGTCGGTTCTCCGGCCGCGTCACCCCCGGGTACGGCTCGACGGCCCCGGGGGTGACGGGGCGAGCCGTTGTGGTGGCGTCCGGCGGTGCTGACCGGCGGTGGTACCCGTGCGGTCGCGGACCAGGACGCGCAGGGTGTTGGCGTTCTCGTAGCCGACGCGTCGTGCGATGGCCGCGATGGTCAGGTCGGTGCTGCGCAGCAGGTGAGTCGCCTGCTCGACGCGCAGGTCCTGGACGAAACGCACGGGTGACGTCCCCAGCGACGCGCGGGTCGTGCGTTGGAGAGTGCGTTCGCTGACTCCCAGCGCCTCTGCGGCGGCCCTGATGCTCAGGGGCTCGTGCAGGCGCTCCCGGGCCCAGCGCTCGAACGCGGCGACGATCGGGTCTGCGGCAGCCAGCGTTCCGCTGATCGTGTGGGCGGCCTGGGACGGCCGTTCGTCGAGGACCAGATAGCTCGCGACCAGGTCGGCGAGGGCCGGGCTGCGGCGGCGCACCAGGTTCAGCGCCAGGTCGGTGTGGGCGAAGGCGGCTCCGGCGGTCGTGATGCCGTCGGATTCGGTCACCATCCGGCTCTGGTCGAGCGTGACGTGGGGATAGCGGCGGCGGAACAACGGAGCGAGCCACCAGGTGGTCGTGGCGCTCAGACCGTCGAGGATTCCGGTCTCGGCGAGAAGGAACGTGCCCGCGCAGGCGGTGGCGATGGGGGTCCGGCGGGCTCGGGTCCTGGTGATCAGCTCGCGGGCCGGCGCTGATTCCGGTCCCGACAGAAAGGCCGCCAGTTCCCCGGGACGCTGCTCCGGCACCGCCGGGACCACGAGGAGATCGCAGGACTCGGCGTGGGCGATGGGCGAGGTGTGGACGCAGAGCCCCGCTCCGGTGCGCACCGTCTCGGTGAAGCCGACGGTGGTGACCTGCCAGGCGGGGGGCGGGAGGGGCAGGCGGCCGCGGAGCTCGTCGGCTGTTCGCAGCACGTCCAGGATCGCGGCGAGGCCCGAGTCGAAGACCCGGTCGAGGACGAGAATGGCGACTCGCATGGCGGAAACCGTATCGGATATGCCGGTTCCGCCACTGATGGCTGTGCCGAAAGGTGCCTAGGTTCGTCGTATGCCGAAGCGCAGCATGCTCGAAGACGATCCGCTGGAGGACTTCGACCGGCGTGAGGTGACCGTCGACGACGTCACGAAGGTGGTGCACGTGGCGGGGCGGGGACCCGCGGTGATCGTCATGCCGGAGATGCCGGGGATCAGTCCGCATGTCGCCCGGTTCGCCCGCTGGGTCCGCGACGCGGGTTTCGCCGTCTACATGCCGTCGCTGTTCGGCCGTGACGGTGCGGTGGCGGGTGCCGAGGAGGGGAAGGAGGTCTTCCGGCGGGCATGCGTCAGCTCCGAGTTCCGCGCCTTCGCTGCCGCCGCTGAAGCCACCACCGCCACTGCCGCCGCCGATCGGCCGAGTCCGGTGACCGGCTGGCTCCGGTCGTTGGCGAGGCTGGCGCACGAGGAGCGCGGTGGTCCGGGCGTCGGCGCGATCGGGATGTGCTTCACCGGCAACTTCGCGCTCACGATGATGCTCGAACCCGCGATGCTCGCGCCGGTCCTGGCCCAGCCGTCGCTGCCGTTGGACGATCCCGCGGGGCTGGACATCACGCCCGCCGAGATCACCGACGTGCGGCGACGCCTGGACCGGGACGACCTGACCGTCCTGGCCTACCGCTTCCAGGGCGACCGGTTCTGCCGGGCCCAACGGTTCGCGGCGTACGCCGAGGCGCTCGGCGACCGTTTCGTGGCCCGCACACTCCCCGACAGTGCGGCCGCCCAGGACGTGCCACCGTTCTTCGAACAGTTCGTGGCATCCCCGCACAGCGTGGTGACCGCACATCTGATCGACGAGGCGGACCAGCCGACGATGGCCGCGCGCGACGAGATCCTGGCGTTCTTCGCGCAGCGGCTCGCCGTGTGAGCGGCGGCGGGGCCGGGGGCTGCCGGAACGGAACGGGACGCGCGGACATCCCGCCCGGACGATGAGCCATGGTCGCGGACTGCCGGCGCGGCCACGCTGGTGGCATGACACAGACGGACGCGACACGTACGGACACGATGAACACCGTGCTGGTGACCGGCGGCACCGGCAAGACCGGCCGTAGGACGGTGGCCCGGCTCCGCGAGCTTCCGCACGCCCGTCGCCGTTCTGTCCGCCGGGTCGTCGGCGAAGCGGAACGGTGCGGGCCCCCGGACGATCGCGGCCTCCCCGAGCGCCACGTGCCGCGCCTCCCCGGTCTCCGGCACGATCCATCCGGCGCCGCGCAGCGGGACGACAGGGCCAGGTGTGGCCCCCTGCGAGCAGCTCCGGCTGGCACCGGGAGAGACCCTGCGCTTCGGCCGGAAGGCATCCACCGGCCCACAACCCCTGCTGACCATCGCGCACGACGGCGTCTCGCGTTCCGCGGGGGAGATCACCGCGACGGACACCTACTGGGCGCTCAGCAACTTCAGCCGCACGGCGACCTACTCCTGACGTGTGGCTCCGAGGCGCGCCCGGACCCGGTACCGGCTGCCACACGATCTTGCGCGTGTGACAGCCGCTTGTACGATCATGGCGAGGAGAACGCTGCTCGCCCTGTTGAGCGTTCGGTCCGGACCATGCTCGTTCGCTACGCCCGTCGGGCGGTGGCGGTGCCGGGCTCCTCGTGGATCGTGGCGTTTACCTCCTTGGCTGTCGACAGGTCCGAGAGCCGGCTGCCCAGATCGGCGTCGTCCCCCGCCCGCGCGCCGGAGGTCCGGTGGTCGGACCGGCTCGGTGCATGGCGCCCCAGCAGGAGGTTTCCGTTCGCTGTGACACTCCTGCCCGTGCTGTCGTATGGCGGTTCCCCGTGGACATGCCCATGGGAGCGGCGCACGGTGGAATTCGTCCTCCTGCGGTGACCGATGCCGAGCGCTCCGTCCCCGCCGCCTGCGGTGGGCAGGCCCTGAGTCGGGCCGAGGGGCTGCTGCCTCCCTCCGTCGCCACCGGCGGCTCGGCGGTTTCGCAGCCGCATGCCCAGGAAGAAGGCGGCTCCACACGCGATGAGTACGCTCGCGCCCGGCAGAAGGAGGTCCCTGAGCCCATGACCGGTGGCTGGAGAGTTGGCGACGCTCGTGGGCTCGACCGAACTCGGCGTTGCGGGGGTGGAGTTGTCTTCGGTTACGCCGGACGTCTCGACACGCGGAGCCCCGGGCGTGGTCCCGCGTTCCGTTGTGGGCCCGTGGCCCTTTGGCACCGTCGGTTTCGGGACGTCTGCGGCCACGGGTCCGTTCGTCCGGCCCGGAGCGGCGGGGGTGGCGGGCCCGGTGGTGTGCTTCGGGGCGGTGGACGCCACCGGTCCCGTGGTGTGCCGCGGAGTGGTGGAGTCCACCGGTCCCGTCGTCGGCTTCGGAGTGGCGGAGGGCTTCGAACTCGCTGTCGTGATGTCGAAGGACGTCACGATGTTGCTCTGGCCCGCCTTAAGGCTGCACGACGTGTCGGCAGAGAGCCACATGGTGCCGGACGCGTTCTTCGCGAGGATGTGGAGGGCGATGTTTCCTGTCGTGACAGTCGCCTTGCCCGGGTGGTCGAACGTGGGCGTGGTCACTTCGGCGGTTGCCCTGATCTTGAAGGGCCCGGACGAGGGCGCGGTGGTCCTGGTCATGCGGAACGGTGCCGGGATGTCCAGTTGCTTCCGCGGCGCGTCCACATGGGCCGATGCGTCCACTGTGCCCTCGACGGTCGACATGCCGGAGTCGGCGAGCCACTTCGTGACGCTTGCCTCCGCCGTCGCCACCGCCTGGACGGTGAGGGTTCTGCCCGGCCGTCCGACCACGACCTCGTCCGGAAGGGCTGTGGTGATCTTCACCGTGAAGGAATGGGTGCCGGCCGCGAATGGCGTGCACGTGTAGCCGAATGTGCGTGAAAGTTGCTGCGCGGATGCCGTTCCGGCCCCGGCGACACACACCATCCCGCCTGCCACGACCAGCGCTGTTACGGTTCCTGAGAGGATCCTCATCCCTGACCTGCTGCACCTGGTACTCATGAGTCCGACTCCGACCACTGTTCAGACATTCGACTACAGGACGACTCGCGTTTTCCCGAGGCGGGCATGCTGCTCGGATCATGAGCTCAGCGCCAGGTGTTCAGCGCCCGGGCGATTCTGTTCAGCGTGCCCATACCGTCTCTGACGAGACGCGGTATCGGCGCCCCTCGGTTCCTTGGGATGTCGACACGGACGACGGTATTCCGGAAGTCCGTGCCGACGCATATCGATCCGCATCGTACGGAGTGTGCTCCAGGGCACTGTTGATATCACGCCATGGGTAGGCGCGGCTGCCCGAATCACACATTACTGGCTCAGGGTTGTAAACCAACTGCCCTGTGCAATAAGGTGATGCGTTCCTGCGTCAGGATGTGCGGGCGCGAATGAACGAGGGGAAGAGGTCCGTTGCCTGAAATCGACGCTCTGCTCGGCCAGATCGTGCCCGCTGTTCAAGCGGCGGTGAGTGCGTACGGCGTCGGAGTGCTGGCCCGGGTCGAGGACCGCGTGGTCGACCAGGCGGCCGGCGAGACGGCACGGCTTGGGCAACGGCTGCTCGACCGCATCCTGCGCCGCGACACCGACACCGCCCAGGTGGGGACGGCCGTAGCCGACCTGGTCGAGGCGGCTGGAGACCCGGATGCAGAGGGCGCGCTGCGTCTGCAGATCAGAAAGGTTCTGCAGGGCGACCGGTCGCTTGCTGCGGAGTTGGCATCGATGCTGCCCGCGGGCCCGGTTGTGCGGGCCGGCGGCGAGCGCAGTGTGGCGGTCGGCAGAGACAACCAGGGGATCATCTCCACAGGAGACGGGGCGAGGAACTTTATGGCCAGTGAGCCTCGCACCGCGCCCGAAGGGCATGGCCCGCGCCGTGCCCACCCCTGATCAGCCATCGATCCTGGTCGAGCGCGACAACTCAGGCATCATCAGTACCGGCGACCGCGCCTTCAACATTCTCATCAACCTCCATGCCGGAGGGGACTCCGCTGCGGATGCGCTGGCCGAACTGACCCGTCGAATCGTGCTCGAAGCCCGAAACGAACGTAGCCCCGCCGAACAAGACCCGCTGACGAAAAAGGCCGATGAACTCACGGCCAGTGTCCTGTCGCGCTTGAGGCGTGAGGTGGAACAGTTGCGGCTGGAGGACCGGGACTCTCTGCCCGTGAGCTGGCGGCCGATTTCCTGGGACGAGCCCGGCAATGGGAGAGGCTCCCTCGAAACCCCGAATGGGATCAGGGGTGTCCCTCTGTCGGGCCTGGCTGGTCCACTGGGCAGGGCCACGAAGGAGTTCCGTTGGCTGATGGTGCTGGGTCGAGCAGGAGCAGGAAAGAGCGTCCTTGCCCTGCAATTCGCGAAGTCTCTTCTGGAGAAACGCTCTCGCGACCGAGACGGACCGGTGCCGGTGATCTTCAGTCTTGGATCATGGAATCCCGGCACCAGTACCCTTCGGAACTGGTTGATCGGTCGGCTGGAAAGAGACTATTCCTTTCTTGCCGCAATCGGTCCTGGACCCGAAGGTGACTCATGGGCCGCAGAGTTGGTCGACGGTGGGAACTACGTCCTGCCGATTCTTGACGGGTTCGACGAGATCGCCGCCGATGACGATCTGCGTGGAAAGGCGGTCACCGAGTTCAACAGCAGCAATCTGTCGCTGGTGGTCACCAGTCGCCGCGAAGCGATCGAAACTGTGAAGGACAAGAGCAATATCAAACCCTCCGCCGCTGCCATCGAGCTGATCGACCTCGGCCTGGACGACTCCGTCCGCTACCTGTACAGGGCCACCGGTACGTCTCCTGCCGATGGCACGGACGTTGCCCACCGCGTCGGGTGGCCCTACGTACTGCGCGAGTTGAGTCGCCGCCCTCACACCCGGGCCAGTCACGATCTCGCCACGGTGCTGGCCACGCCCCTGATGACCACACTCGCCCGGTTCGCCTATGAATCGAGGCTGCCCGGCCATGATCCGTCGGACTTGCTCGACAGTGAGAAGTTCGGTACCCAGGACGCCCTTGAGAGGCATCTCCTGGACTTCTTCGTCCGAACCGCCTACGAGCGCCTCCTCGGCAGCAAGCCCACAAAAGGGGCGGAGGGACGGGTGCAGGCTCCCCGCTGGGACGTCGAGCGTGTCCGGCTTTGGCTCGGCTACCTCGCCGTGCATCTGACGAAGCTCGACACGTCCGACATCGAGTGGTGGCGGCTGGGCACCGCGATGAAGCTGCGTTGGGTTACGTTGCGGGTCGGCGTCACGATCGGAATCGCCTGCGGCCTCATGGCCGGGCTCGTGTACGGATCCGAGACCGCAGTCGGCTACGGACTCCTGAACGGAATTGTGGCGGCAGGTATCACCGGCCTGACGAACGGCACCGCGATGGGGCTGACGTTCGGGCTCATGCACGGGTTCGTCACGAAGATGAAGGCGGGCGGGCCGATGTTCGAACCGTCGCGCGTGGAGATCAGGATTCACAGTTGGACGGACCTGGAGACGAGGACAAGACTCCGGGAGAACTTCCTTCCCAGAGCCAGGGGCGGACTCGCCGGCGGTCTCCTCTTCGGGCTCTTGTGGGCCGCGGGCGTCACCGCCTTCAACGTGTTCTTGGGCTTCCCCTGGTTCATGATCGCGCCGTTCGCGGGGCTGCTGCTCGTGACAGCGACCGGCCTGGGGCTCCTGCTGGGCCTCGTCGCTGCTCTCGGGGCCGGGTTCGAGACGGTCATCCCGAGAAAGGAACTCGACTCCCCGTCGGACCTGCTGGACACGAACCGTGCCACCGTGCTCAAACAGATCACCACCGTCGGGCTCGTGATCGGAGTCGGGTACGGAACCCTGTACGGGCTCTCGGCGAACAGCTTCTTCTCCGGGGTCCGGGTCGGACTCGTGGGCGGCTCCATGGTCGCGCTCGGGGTCGGCACGATGACCGCCTGGGGACGCTCAGTGGTCCTCGCCCGGATCTGGCTCCCCTTGACGGGGCGGCTGCCGAGGGACCTGGACGCCTTTCTGCGGGACGCCTACGCGCGGGGAGTTCTGCGCCGGGAAGGCGTGGTCTACCAGTTCCGCCACGCACGACTCCAGGAGCACCTGAGCAGCGCTCACGAGCGCTGAGACTGTCGCGACGCCCGGTGGGCTCTTTCGCCGAACCGGCCGAAAGCCCGGGTACGACCCGTGTGAGGACTTCCGGTCGGCACTCCGAGAACAGTGCGTGAACCGCTCTGCGCGGCGTGCCACCACTCGTCGAGCATCGCGCGGAACACCCCCTCCAGGGCGGCGTGCACGTCGAGAACTGTCGCCGGCGTCTGCGCGCGGAGCCGGTCGCCCGGATCGATCTCGAGTTTCTCGACCTCCAGCTCGCCCGAGCTGATGCCGGGCAGCGCCTCCGGGCCCGCGTCCGTCAGGGTCCTGCCGGTATCCGTCCGAGCGCAGAGGGAGCCGATGGTCAGGATGCACCGGAGATGCGAGACGAGCATGCCGGGCTGCACCCGGACCCATGGGCGTCACCCGGCGCGATGCGGGGCAGCAGGAAAGCCCCTGACCATGGGCCTGGGGCTTTCCGGAATGTGAGTCGCGGCCGGCTCTTAAGCTGCGGGGAGGTCCGGTGGTGGGCGTACGTCCAGCAGGCTTCGTCGACCGTCAGGTCAGGAGCGTCGTGGAGAGGCGCGTGACGGGCGTGGTGCCGGTGCGGGGTCTCCCGCCCGGCCCACGAAGTGGTTTCCCACCGGGTTCAGGACGCGGCGCGTTCTCCCACCGGGTTCAGGAGAAGACGACCGAGCGGACGAGGAGCCGGTCCGAGGCGCCGCCTCCCGGGCGCAGGGTGTAGTAGGCGCCGCCCGAGCAGTCCTCGTCGAGGAAGACCGTCGCCGTGGCGTCGGTCCGGTTCTTCGGCGCGTAGGCGGCGGACCCCGGCTCGGATCCCGGTCCCTGGAGGTTGATGCACGTACCGCCGTCGGGGTCGTTCAGGAAGCCGACCGCCTCGTAGCCGTCGGAGGTCATGTACGTGTAGCGGAACTGGCCTTCGGCGGCCAGGGCGGAGCCGGGGGTGGCGAGGAGCAGGAGGAGGGCGCCGGCCGATGCGGCCATGGCGGAGCGGAGACGCATGGGGGTGTTCACCTTTTCGTGGGCGTAGGGAGATCAGGGCAAGCGTTGCCCGCGCCGCCTGTGAGGTAGGCCTTGCGTCGCCCGAACGAGGTGTGAGGAATCGTTCTTCCCGCGCATTCGGCCCTACGGGCTCCGCCTTGCCTCGAGCGCGCGGCGTGACCCCGATCCTCCGCGAGGACGGGACGGACGTGACGGACGGGACGCGGGGGGCCCGCTACTTCCCTGCGGGCCCGCCGCGTCCTGTTGCCCTGTGGGGCTCCGCAGTCCTGCCGGCCGGTGGGACTACCGTCCGTATGGCGTCTGATATCACCCACAGCAGTCCATTGTCGCCCAGGAGAGTGCCCTCTTGCTGGGTGAGGCCGACGGCCGACGCGGTGATCATGTGGCTGCCCACGGCTGCGGCCCCGCCGGTCGCCCGCGATGCGACCGCTCAGCCTTCTCCCCGCGCCGCGTCCTCCTGCAGGTACGCGGAGATCATGGCGAGGTCGTCGGCGATGTCCAGCACACCGTTGACGTCGGTGTCCGGGGTGGAGGCGCCGTTCACGCCGGCGAAGAAGGCGTCGAAGCG
This sequence comes from Streptomyces sp. NBC_00464, assembly GCF_036013915.1. Classification (NCBI taxonomy): domain Bacteria; kingdom Bacillati; phylum Actinomycetota; class Actinomycetes; order Kitasatosporales; family Streptomycetaceae; genus Streptomyces; species Streptomyces sp. NBC_00464. The sequence continues at coordinate 4,011,959 of NZ_CP107899.1, forward strand.
GCCGTTGCCCTTGTCCAGGTAGCCGGCGATCGTGATGGCGCCGACGGCCAGGCGGTTGTTGAGCGCGTCAAGACCGACGGCGGCACCGGTCTTGGCGAACACCTTCCCGCGCGCGGGGCAGTCGGTGCAGTTCTCGGCCAGCAGGCCGTCGACGCCGAGGATGGGCAGCGCATTGCGGAAGCGCTTCGCCTCGGGGGTGTGCTGCCAGTACGTCAGCAACTGCACGACGGCCTTGGGCGTGGTCCGGTCGACGGGGTTGCCGCCACGGCCGTCCAGGAGCTGGACCTGCTTGCGGTCGACGCCCGCGCGGTCCAGGAAGTCGGCGAGCACCGGGAATCCGTCCATGCAGTCCTTGCTGCCGGCCGCGACCGCCATCAGACAGATGGCGAGGTTGCCGCCCAGATTGTGGCTGACCTTGAAGATGAGCTTGGCGTACTGGGCGAACGGCGGGGAGGTGTACTGCGCCACGCGCGGCCGGCCCGCGTACGAGCCGGGGAGCTGCCCGACCGGGTTGGCACCGGTCGGCTTCGCCGTCACCTTCACCCCGGCCCGCCCCAGCGCCTCGATCAGCGCGGTGCGTCCGAAGGCCGACGGATCGGTGATGGGCGACACCTTCAGAGCCGGTTCGGAGCCGGCCGCGATGGTGCCGGAGAGCCGGATCCGGGTGCCGTTGTCGGAGGTCGTCACCTCGATGTCCGTCGGCTGGCCGGCCGCCACGGTCCGGACCGTCGAAGTGACGCGGTACGGGGCGACCTTGGGCCGCCAGTCCAGCTGTGCGGGCGCGCCGGGGCGGGCACCGGGGGTGGTCAGCAGGTCGATGAGATTGTCGTTGATGATCAGCGGGGTCGGGACGGGGATGAAGACCGGCTCGGGCCGGAAGAGCCGGTCGTCGACGATCACGTTCCCGTCGACGCGGGTGATGCCGGAACGCCGCACCTGCTGGGCGATCTTGTCGATCCCGGCAAGCGGGTTCTCCGGTGTGAGGGTGGCGCCGGGGAAGTCGTCGGCATATGTGTGGTCGAGGTCGGTGTAGTCGACCGTGCCGTCGGGGCGGGTCCTGCCGCCCATGGTGAGGTCACCTTGGGCGACCAGGCCGAGATCGCCGTCCAGCGTGCTTCCGCGGCGCTCGCCGAGCGCGTAGACCGGAGTCCTGAAGCGGTGGTCGCCGCCGAGGGTGTTCCACGCACCGGAGGTGCCGAACAGCTTGGCGACCGACCCGGGGATGAAGAACTGCTCGGCGAACCGGCTGTGGACGACCCGCCCGCTGTCCGGGTCCTGCTGGAGCAGGCCCCACTGGGCGTTGGGGTAGTCCGGCTTCCGCATGATCTCCGTGATCCGCGGGTCGAGACGGTCGGAACCGCCGCCGCCGGGCGACGAGGCCGCCGGGGCTGCCGCTCCCGGAGTCAGGGCCTCGGGCGACGAGGCCGCGCGGGCGGCCTCGCCCGAAGTCAGCGCCAGGAGCAGCAGGGCACAGCATCCGGCGGCAGCGCGGTGCCGAAGCGATCCGAAACTCTCTCCTCGCGCTGCGGTACGCACCGTTCGTCTGGGCAGTTTCCAGTTCATGCGGTCAGGTATGGACCTCGGTGGGCGCCGGATCAGGGCGGCACGACCGGTTGTCACCCGAACGGCACGGGGCATTCGTCGTCATGCGCAGCGAACGCCCGAACCGTCAGGCGGACGACCCGCTGTCGACGACGAGATCGGTCCCGACCGCCGACCCGGCCGCCGGCGAGGCGAGAGAGAGCACCGCGGCTGCCACTTCCTCGGCCTCCGCGAGCCGGCCGAGCGGGTTCTCCGTCTTCACGCGCTCGGCACGGTCGGCGTGGGAAGGACCGGGCTGTGATGCTTCGAAACCCGGGAACCACTCGACAGTTCAGAGGGCGAAACGCCTCCGAACTGCGGTGGAGCCCTCGACGGAACCGACTCGGTTGCCGGCGTCGAGGGCATGTGCTGACCGCTGCTGACCCTTCTGAATGGGGCGCAGTGGCGAGGAGTCACCGGATGTCGCGGGGGCTGGTCTGCCGCTGACCTGTCCGTACGATCCGGTGGCGCTGGGCCGCTAGGTCATGCCTGAAGCGAACGGGCTGCCATCCAAATCATGATGCAGCCGTTCTCCTGGTCGCTCCTCGTGGATGCCGCTGCGGCACCGGCCATCGCCCCTGTTGCCAAGGTGGTCAAGCAAACGAGAGTGGTGACCGACAGGATTATGCGCACGTGCGAGATTCCTTCCGGGTGATCATGAATGGAGCGGAAGGTTATCAGACCATCCAACAATCGGCATTTCTGGCATATGCCAATTCGATATTCAGGGCTATTCGTCGCGACCCGCGAAGCGAGTGTTCTGTCTATTTTCACATATGTGTTCGATTTCCTTCAGATGGCGACCGATTCTGCGCGCATCGACAGGGTTTCGATGTCTCACTAATTCGAATGCCTGACGCAATGACATGCGCGCTTCATCGGCGTCCCCCGCCGCGAGTCGCACCTCCGCCAGCAGCGTTCGTGTGGCGGTCTCCTCGTCGACGTCATGCGTGCGGGCGGCAACGGTTGCCGCGGCTCGCAGCCGGTCCGTCGCGACGTCCAGGCGGCCGCTGGCGAAGTCCGCGCGCCCGAGGCGGCGCAGGGCCTGGACCTCGTGGTGGGCCGCCCCTATGTCCTGCGCGATCTCCAGCGCTGCGAGCAGGTGGCGGACGGACTCCTCGACGCTGCCCAGCCGCCAGTACGCCTCGCCGAGCCCGACCAGAGCCTCGGCCTGACTCTTCCGGTCGCCGAGCGACCGGAATTCCGAAAGCGTCTCGCCGAACATGGCAAGGGCCCCTTCGGGGTCTCCCGATTCTGTGAGGGCTTCGGCCAGATTTCTACGGACCGTGGCGCGGTCGTATCGGCTTCCATCGACTTTCAGGAGATTCAGGGATTCCTCGAACGAGCGGCGGGCTGATGCCAATTCGCCTTTCTGTACCTGCAATTCTCCAATATTGTTGAGGGTCTGGGCGGCTGCGGTTGCGTCCCCCACCTGTCGGAAACCTTCGAGAGCATCGCAGAAATGTGCGAGCGCTCGCCCGTGTTCCCCGAGGAACAGCATGGTCACCGCTACGTTGTTTCGGCTGCGGGCTTTGTCCCAGACGTCACCCGACAGCGACTTTATGGCGAAGGACTTCTGGAGCAGGACGAGCGCCTTGCGGTTTTCACCGAGATGCCAGTTGAGTGTGCCGAGGACCCGTAGGGCCTCGGCCTCGGCAGGTCCGTCGCCCAGTGCACGCGCGAGTCCCAGTGCTCGCTCCCCTGCCGCGGCGGCCTGCGAGTAGTCCCCGAGGCTTGCGTCCGCCGCGCAGAGGTCGATCAGGGCTCGGCAGAGCGCCGATGCGTTGTCGTTCCTTCCGTCCCAGTGGACGACGGCGTGCCGCAGGAGCGTCTTGGCATCCTGCCAGTGGCACTCCGACTGCAGGAACCCCGCCAGGGTGCAGGCGAGTCGGGCGGCCGACTCGGGGTTGCCGTTGAGCCGGGCGTGATCTTCGACAGCCAGGAGGTTGCTGCGTTCCGCGGCCAGCCAGGACCGCGCGGCGGCGGAGTCCGGCAAAGGCGGCGACGACGGGAGGAGCGGCAGCGGTGAGTCCAGCCGCGCGCGCCGGGGATATGCCCTTCGATCCGCCAGGTCGGCTGTCGTGACGTAGAAGTCCGTCAGGCGGGCGATGGCCTGCCGGCGTTCATGCTCGCTGTCTTCCGAGATGGACAGACCGTAGGCGTACTCGCGAAGCAGGTCGTGGTAGCGATAGCGGTCCGGTTCGGGCTCCCTGAGCAGGTGACACGCCAGCAGGCCTTCGAGTAATCGCTCCGTCGTGTCCTGCCGCAGACCCAGCAGGGCGGCTGCCGCGTCGGCGGTGAATTCGGGTCCGGGATGCAGTCCGAGGCAGCGAAACGCGGTCCGTTGCTGCGCGGTGAGAGTCCGGTAGGAGAGGGCGAATGCGCGCGCCATCTCGTGTTCCTGATCCGCGCTCCGGATCTCCGTCAGCCGTCCGGGACTGCGGGTGAGACGCTCGGCGAGGACGGTCAGGGTCCAGGACGTACGGGCCCGGAACCGATGCGCCACCAGTTCGATTGCGAGGGGGAGATACCCGCACAAACCCACGATCTGTGCGGTCTCCGCGATATCGCGGGTGCGTTCCTCCCCCGCGAATCCGCGGAAGAGCGAGATGGCGTCCTCCTCCGGCAGGGCGTCGAGCGGGACTGACAGCGCTTGAGGGATACCGGTGAGATGCCGACGGCTGGCGATGATCGTCAGGGACGGTGACCCGCTCGGCAGTAGCGGACCGACCTGTTCGGGTCCGCTCGCGTCGTCCAGGACGATGACCACTCGGCGCTCGGCCAGCATGGTCCGCCATAGGGCCGTACGCCCTTCCAGCTCCGCTGGAATGGAGAAGGCCGGCGCACCGAGCAGTCTCAGCAGCGTCGCCAGCGCCGCCCTCGCGCTGAGTGGTTCCTGGGTGGGTGAATGCCCATGCAGATCGATGTACAGCTGACCGTCCGGGTACTTTTCGGCGAGAAGGTGGGCAGCGGCGACGACCAAGGCGGTCTTGCCCACACCCGCCATTCCGGAGACCGCTTCCACGGTGACGACTGATCCGCTGTGCGCGTCCCTTTCCGCGATCACCGAGGTCAGGGCCTGCAACTCTGAATGGCGCCCGACGAGCGACGGTTGCTGGGGCAGATTCCGGCGTGGCGGCACACCGGGTGGGAGCGGAGCCGGCTTGGGCGCCTCGGGCGGTCGCGTGGGCGAAGTACCGGCAACGGTGCCGAGTGGAGCCGCCGTTCGCATCGCCGCCTCTCCGTGTGCCAGTTCGCGTGCGGGTGCGCGAGCCAGCACACCCTGGTGGATCATGTTCAACTCCACACCGGGGAGAGCTCCGTAGTCCGCCATCAGTGACTGCCGGGCCCGTTGGTGGACGCGGAGGGCGTCCGCGTACCGTCCGCTGCCGTAGTACGCGAGCATCAACTGCCCGAGCAGGGTCTCGTCACCGGGATGGCGCTCAACCAACGCGGAGAGCTCCCCGACCTGCTCGGCGAAGCGCCCCAGCCTCAGTCCGGCTGCGATGCGTGATGCGCCGGCGCTCAGCCGTGACTCAGAAAGTGTCCGGCGTACGTTCGCTGCCCAGAACCCGGGCAGACCGGCCAGTGCCTCGCCTTGCCACAACTCCTCGGCTCGGGAAAGCAGTTCTACAGCCTGCGCATCACTGTCACTGGTCAACGCCGTATCGACGAGGCGCTGGAAGCGCTGCCGGTCGACGGAGTCGGGCCCGGTCACCAGGGTGTAGGTGTGCGCTCTCCCGACGATGGAGGGTGCGTCCGGCCCCGTGCCGGCCACCCGCAGCCGTCGACGGATGCGCGAGACATAAGTGTGCGCGTTCTCGCGAGCGCGGGCGGGAGGGTCGTCGTCCCAGAGTCGTTCCATCAACTCGCCGATGGAGACCGGACGGCCCGCGTCAAGAGCGAGCGCGGCCAGCATGACCCGTTCTTTGTCCGATCCGAGCGTCAGCCAGTGCCCGTTCAGCCGCAGCCCCACCGGTCCGAGAATCTGGAATTCCACCAGCGCCCCCGCTGGTCCGTCGGATGGTTCACGAGCATGACATCACGCTGCGAATTCCGCCATACGCCGTTGTTGCGATTGGCGCGATCTATCTCGTTCCTGATGGTCATGACGAGTGACGCCGGGGTAGAACGCGAAAAGAGAACGGGCAATTGGCAAATCGATCTCCGGGGGGCGGATGGATGAGTGATTCGGGTACGGCTTCGCAGGGGCCTCATGGGAATGAGATCGGAGGCGATGCGCGACTGTACGGTCCCACCGTCCAGGCCCGTGAGGTGCACGGCGGCATTCATCTCCACCCCGCGCCGGTGGTGCCCGTACGGCCCGCACCGCCGCGTCAACTGCTACCAGTTCCAGCACACTTCACCAACCGGGAGAGCGATCTGGCGGCGCTGAACGATCTACGTTCCACAGGTATGCCGCTGATCGTCGTCAGCGGACCGGCCGGAATCGGCAAGACGACTCTGGTGTCCAAATGGCTGCGTTCGCTGAGCGCCGAGTTCCCCGACGGGCAGCTGTACGCGGACCTGCGCGGGCACTCTGCGGGCGAGCCGGTGAGGCCTGCGGAGATCCTTGCCCAGTTCCTGCGGGCACTGGGCGCAGGCCCTACGCCCACGGACCCGGCCGAACTGGCCTCGCTGTGGCGGTCCCTCACCGCCGACCGGCGCATCGCGATCATGTTGGACAATTCGTTCACGGCCGCCCAGGTCAGGCCGTTGCTGTTCGGCGGGCCGGGCAGCCTCGTAGTCGTCACCAGTCGCCGCAGGCTGACCGGGCTGCGCATGCAGGGAGCGGGGTTTCATCAGCTCGACGCGCTCGGTCCGGCCGCCGGTGTCGAACTCCTCACCCGTGGGATCGGACGCGACCGGGTCGCCGTGGAACTCTCGTCGGTTCACCGCCTGGTGGCACTCTGCGGTGGCCTCCCGCTCGCGGTCTGTCTGGCGTCCGCCCGGCTCGCGACACGCCCGCGGCAGTCGGTTGGGGCGCTGGCCGACGCCCTCGCACGGAACGCGGGCGGTGACCGGCTGGCCGCGCTCGAAGTGGAGGGTGAGACTTCAGTGCGCAAGGCCCTGGACGCGTCGTACGCAGTGCTGAGCAGTGGGGCCGCGCGCCTGTACAGGACGCTTGGTCTGCTTCCTGTGCGTACCTTCGACGTGATGATCGCCGCGGCGTCCTGCGGTGAGTCGTTGGACTGGGCGGAGCGCAGACTGGACGAGTTGGTCGAGGCGAATCTCGTGGAGGATGTCGGCCCGGAGAGCTGTCGCTTCCACGACCTCTTAAGAATCCACGCGTACGACCGTGCGATGGAGGGCGACACGAGCGCTGCCCGCGAAGAGGCTCTACGGCGATTCTGCGACTGGTGCCTGTTCACCGCGACAGCAGCCCAGGAGCGGTTGACACCGGTGCAGTTCACGCTCCCCAGGATCTACGTCCACCGGCCGGATCTTCCGCTGCCGTTCGCCGACGGTGTAGCGGCACTCCACTGGCTCGACTCCCGGCGGACGCAACTGCTGGATGCCGTTCGGTTCGCGGCGAGCAGCGGCTGGTACGACACCAGTTGGATGCTCGTGGACGCCCTGTGGCCCCTCTTCCTGCGCTTGCGCCACTACGCCGAGTGGATCGAGGCCCACAGGATCGGCTTGGAGGCTGCCCGACAGGCCGGAAACAGGGAGGCCGAGCGTCAGATGCTCAACTCCGGAGCCATCGGCCTGGGTGCGGCCGGCCAGACCGAGGAGGCCACCGCCTGGTATCGGCGCTCCCTCCAGGCCGCGCGCGAAGCCGGTGACCTGCGGGACGAAGGCCAGGCGCTGCTTGGCCTGGGCGCGTGCCGTCGCGAGGCCGGGCAGCCCGAAGATGCCGTGACATACCTGAACCGGGCGATCTCCGTATGGGAAGGGTGCGATTACCCGCGAGGCGCGGCCCTGGCCCGTACCACTCTCGGCGAGATCGCACTCGCGACGGGCGCCCCTGACGTGGCGGTCGACTGTTTCAGCCGGGCTCATGCCGCGTTGGTCGCGGTGAACGACCCCCACGATGCCGCGCGGGCCCTCGTCTTCCTGGGGCGTGCCGGGGTCCTGGCGGGGGAGTACGCAGAGGGTATGGCGAGGATGAACGAGGCTCTGGCGGTCTTCACCGGGTCCGGAGCGTCCTTCTGGCAGGCGCGCACGCTGGAGATGCTGAGTGAGAGCGCCGCGGAGCATGGTGACGGGACGGTCGCGGAGGACTTCCTCGCGCGGGCCCTGGCTCTGTTCGAGATCACGAGCCCCGCCGACGCGCGTCGGCTCGGAGAAGGCGGGCGATCCGGCCAGGGGGACCGAGCCGCGGGTTGCCGACTCGGTCCCGGTGTGTGAGGGGGACTTGTACGACTCAGACGGACGGTGCGTCGCGGGCGTACGGCCATTCCCGCAGTGAGCGCCCCGCCACCAGCCAGGCGTGCACGCACGACGGCAGCAACGACTGATCTGCGGAGCCCTGATCCGGCCCGTGGGCGACAAACGGTACGAGGACCACAGACCGGTCGGAGCCGCTGGTCAGGGCCCAACCGCCGACGCCTCCGGCACCCGTCAGGGGCACCGCAGCGATGCCGCAAGCCGGGTGGGCCGACGTGAGATCGGACAACCGGCGGAATGCGTCGGCCGCCGAGTGTGCCCGGCTTCCGTGGAGAACATCCGCGCAGTCCAGCAGGGAGCCGTCCCGGCAGGCGTCTACGTCTACGGCGAGGTGCTCGTCGATGACCGATGCGCGGTGGACACCATCCGCAGGGCTCAGCCGCACGCTGAACGACGCGTTGGCGCAACGGGCGCGCAGAAGCGGAAAGGGAGTCGTCTCCACCACGACGAAGCGCCTCACGCCGACGCTTCCCCGCGCCCCGTTGCCCACGTGGCAGGCGCCAGCGGCTCCGGCAGTGGGATGGTCACCGGCTCGTGCGCGGGCTGTCCCATCCCCAGGAGCTGGTACATCAGCTTGCGCATGTTCCGGTTGAACCGGCCGGGCTCCGAAGTGATGCGCGACCTGATCGGGGCGTACTCCTCATGCCGGTACTCCTGTGCCACGTAGTCGAGTTGCTCCATCAGCGGGTGAGTGGGAGACAGGGTCGGTGCATGAGCGGCGAGGGTCGCGGCAGGTGACGAGGGATTGATCTCCCGCTCCGGCGAGCTGGCCAGCAGCATCGGCGCCCCGGTGAGCGTTCCGTAGAGAGTGACCGAGCCGTGATCCCCGATGATCCAGTCCGCGGCAATCAGGATGCTGCGCCAGTCCGCTTCAGGCGGCACGATCCCCATCCCCAGTTGATCGCACCGTGCCAGCCACGACTTGACTTGATAGGCGCCGTGTCCTGCCCACACATTGGGGTGGACGAGCAGTGCAGTGCGGTAGAGGGCCGCCGGTAGCTCGCCGATCAACCGCGGGAGCAGCGCGTCGAACCGGCCGAAGGAGGATTGAGCTCCCCAGGTCGAGACCGCGACGACGAGTTTCTGCGCCTCGGAGAGCCCGAGCGCACGGCGGTACGCGGCGCGCAGCGGCAGGCTGGCGAGGATCCGGTCGTACACGGGGTCGCCGATCACGCGTGCCACCGGCAGTGCCTCCGGGCAGCTGCGCGCCAGCTCATGCAGCTCGGCGTGGTGCGGCACGCCCACAGCGGCCGGCAGCCGCCCACCGGGCAGGAGATCCTGTCTGCGCAGCCCTGCCACGCCCGCGTTCGCTCCGCCGGTCACCCTCTTCAAGTAGTTGGCCCCGTGCGGCAACGTGATCAGCGGCGCGTCGATGTACTGAACGCCGCGCGGGCCAACCGCGAGGGCGAGATCGAAGGTCATGCGGGTTGCCTGGTCCCACGGCAGCACCATGCTTCCCAGCCTTGCGAGAAAGGCGGGTACGTCGTCGCCGAAGGCGTGCGGCGGTGCCGTGAAGACGACCTGGATGCGGAAGTCGGCTTCCAGAAGGGAAAGGACGTCGAGCAGTCGTTTCCCGTACGTCACTGTGTGGATCACCGCGAGTACCTTCTTGCGCCCCACCAGAGTCAGCCACTGCCGCGACTCGACAACCTCGCCTTCGATGGTGCCCGTTTCCAACCTGCTTGCCGCGGTCGTACTCGATCCGGTCGTATTCAACGCCGACATGGCGTCCCCCTGGTGACATATCTCCGAGTGGCCACGAACTGCTGCTGTCGACGGGATGCCCGGAAGGGGGGACAGAAGGCTTGACGGAGCCTTGCGAGAACCTTGCAGCGTTCTGCCGGGCAGCCGACACCGTTGTGGCCGCCGGGCGAAGTAGCCGGTTCAGCGCGGTTCCTCGACGAGGGCCCGCGTATTCCAGGCCGGGTGAGTCGCGGTGAACGCGACGCCGCGACTGTCGCTCTTGATCAGGCCGTACTTGACGTGACCTGAGCCGGGACGCTGACCTGGGGATTCCTCGCGGAATGGGTGCGTATCTGCGAGGAGTCCCCGCCACAGAGGCCTGTACGAGCCCGAGCAGCGAATCACCGGGTGCGGACCTGCAGTTGCCGCCGGCGCCCCGCAGGAGGGGGCGGGAGGGCACTCACGGCTGCTTCGGCCACCGAGCTATGCCGATGGGGCGTTGCCCTGATGGTCGACGTCGTTTTCCCTGGACATATTGAAGGTGAGGCTTGAGAAGTCCCGGCCTTGGAGTACAGGGCCGTTCTGGGTTCCCCCGCTGATCGTGTTATGCACCTCAGCGCCTGTATCGCTCTGCGCGTCCTGCCACCACTCTTCGAGCAGTGCGCGGAACTCCGCGTCCAGGGCGGCACGTACACCGAGCGCTGTCGCCAGTGCCTGGGCGCGCAGCAGGTCGGCCGGACTGTTCTCCAGCTCCGTGACCTCCAGCTCGCCCGAGCTGATGCCGGCCGGTTCCTCATTGCGCGCGCCCTCTACCGCGCCGCGCCGAAACGGACGCCTCACCAGCGCGGTGAGTCCTTGCCAGGCCTGGCGGCCGGCGTCGCCACCGACACTGCCGGCCAGGGCTGTGAGGGCCGCTGCCGTGATCGGGTCCATGCCTGGCTCCCTCGGTCGGTGCCTTACTGCCATAGCCTAGTTCCATGGCTTGGAGCGACGCAGGGGTTCCGGAGTGGCCGGGGCTGTTGACCGTGGTCTCCTCTGCCAGGCGGTCGGTGCAGGACCGCGTCCGCGAGAAGCTTCCTCGTCCACCGGAGAGACCCGCTCCGGCAGGCGGGATTCCGCCCAGGTCGTACCCGGTGCCCTGGCTGCGTCCATGGTGGCACGAGGCAATCAGCCCTTGCTCTGCGCGCGGTGGCATGGCGGCAGAGCTCATCGGGCCACACCTGTCGATCGGTCTGTGTCGCCGGGGCGGGCGTCAGGCGGACGGGGTGTCGGGGCGGGCGTCGTACGTAGCGCGGGCGGCGTCGATGTGCGTCAGGTGCGCGAGGCTCCACTCCAACAGGGGCGCGGTGGCCTCGCGGAGGGTTCTGCCCATCGGAGTGAGTTCGTAACTGACGTGCGGTGGCATGACATTGCGGACGGTCCGGGTGAGGATCCCATCGCGTTCCAGGCCGCGCAGGGTGACGGTGAGCATGCGCTGGCTGATCCCGTCGACGGCCCGCTTGAGTTCGCTGAAGCGGCGTGGCCCCTGGCTGAGGTTGCGAACGATCAGCAGCGACCACTTGTCGCCGACGATGCCGAGCACTTCACGGGCCTTGCACGGGTCCTCCGGCTGTGCCGGCTGCGGCTTGCCGCCCGCGCTGCTGCTCATGGTTACCTCCAGAGAACCGGGGCACGTAAATGTGCCTTATTGATCGGGGTGCGGCAGGTGAAGCACGATGATTTCGGTTCCTGAAGAGTACCGAGGCGCAAACAGGAACCGTGATGTTCCCGTGCCTCCACGCTCCGAATGAGGAAGAAGACTCCCGCATGTCAACTTTTCTGTTGGTGCACGGTGCCTGGCACAGCGGTCGGTGCTGGGAGCGGGTGGTGCCGCTGCTGGAGTCGGCCGGACACCGAGTGTTCGCGCCCTCGCTGACCGGCTACGGCGACAAGGCACACCTGCTCGGCCCCGAGGTGGGGCTCGACACGCACGTCGAGGACATCGTGAAGCTGATCCACGGGGAGGACCTGACCGACGTGGTGCTCGTGGGGCACAGCTACGCGGGGCTGGTCGTCTCGTCCGTGGCCAACGAGGTGCCGGAGCGGATCGCGCATCTGGTGTACGTGGACGCCATGGTCCCGGAGCACGGTGAGACCGCCGTCGACGTGCAGCCCATGACCCAGCACCTGATCGACCTGGCCGCCACGTCCGGCAGCGGCTGGCGTGTCCCGCCGCTGCCCGAGATGCCCGCGCCCCTCGGCCTGTTCGGGGTCACCGACCCGGCGGACACGGCTTGGCTGCGTGCGATGCTCTCCGACCAGTCGGTGCGCTGCCTGCGGCAACCGGTCCGGCTGGACAACCCCGCCTTGGACTCGGTTCCGCGTACGCACATCCACTGTGTCGGCGCAGAGCCGGAAGGCATCGTGCGGCGGCCCGTCCCGGCGACACAGCCCAACGGCTCCCCGGCACGGATACGGGAACTGCCGACCGGACACGACTGCATGATCACCATGCCGTCGGACCTGAGCGAACTGCTGCTTGAAGCCACCCTTCGGTAGCGTCCGTCCGGACCGTGACTGCGGCAGTGAGCCGGAGACGGCATCAACCCGCCGTCCGGGTCCTGCGGGGTTCGACGAGGACCGGATGAGCTGGTGTCAGCCGCTGATGTCATCGCCGGACGGCGCGTTCGACACGCTCCCGTTCGGCTTCTCCCGCTCGTCGTCACCCGTGGCGTCGAGCAGACGTTGACGCGCCTGCGCCGTGCGTCCGCGGCCGACGCCTGTGGACGTCGTGCTCCGTGATCCGGCAGCTCGGATCCCGCCGAGTCCCTGGGGCACCGCCGGGTGCCGGCTCCACCCGCCGACTGCGGGTCGGGCTCTCAGGGCGTCGGTGGACCCGTCCCCGACCGCCCCCCGCACCGGCCGGGTGCGAGGTGGGATCGGAGGAGTTCTTGATGGCTTCTTCAATGGTTCTTCACAGGCGGCGGTCACACTCCTGCGCCATGAAGATGAGATCGCGTGCAGGGTTCGGGGCTGCGTCGCTCGTGGTGGCGCTGGTGCTGACCGGTTGTGGTGGTGGGGACGAGGGGGCCGGCGGAGAGGTCGCGTCGGCGGGGAGGAGTACGCCTGGCGGCGCCTCCGCCTCCGGCTCGGCTCACGGGACGGACGAGTTGGCCGGGTACGTCGAAGCGCAGCGCGAGTGGGTCGGCTGTCTGCGGGAGAACGGGCTGGACGCACCCGATCCCGACGCCAAGGGGAAGGTCGACCTGGGGGACGCCCGTAAGGCCAAGAGCGACCCCAAGTTCCTCGTCGCCCAGGAGAAGTGCCAGTCGCTCGTGCCGTCCGTGCCGGACAGTCTGGAGCGGGAGATGCAGCCCGCGCTCTCCGCGAAGGAGATCGAGCAGAAGAAGCGTTACGCGAAGTGCATGCAGGAGGGCGGCGCCCCCGACTTCCCCGACACGGACGACAAGGGCTTCTCGAAGGAAGTCGCGTGGGACTCCACGTCCGTCGGCGCCAAGCGGGCGCAGCGCACCTGCGGCTCGATCGTAGGGGTGCCGGACGACGCCGCCCCGGCCAAGGGCTGATGCGCGGAATGGACGACACAGAGCAGACCCCGGGGCCGAGGCGCCGGTCGCGGGTCCGTATTCCTGCCGTCGTCGGGGCCGGGATCGTGCTGGTCGCGGGGGTCGGTACGGCCGGGGCGCTCGGTCTGGGCGGGGGCGGCACGGACGACGCGGGTCGGGCCGACCCCCGGACGAGCCGGACGGTGCGGGTCGAACAGGGCACTCTGACCGAGCAGAGGGAGATCGACGGCACGCTCGGCCACGGTGCCGAGGTGCCGTTCCGGATCCGGGCTGAGGGGACGGTCACCTGGCTGCCGGAAGCCGGCGCGAAGGTCGGGCGTGGTGGCACCGTGCTGCGGGTCGACGACCGTCCTGTCGCCCTGCTGTACGGCAGCCTGCCGATGTACCGGGAACTGGCTCTTCGGCAGCCGGACCTCCCGGCCACCGGGAGCGACGACAGCACCTCCGGCGGGACGGAGAAGGGCGAGCCGCGGGCCTCCCCGGAGCCGCAGCCCTCTTCGGCGCCGCAGTCCCCCTCCACGCCGCGGCCGCTGTACGGCATGGACGTCAGACAGTTCGAGACCAACCTCAGCGCCCTCGGCTACACGGGATTCACCGTGGACGACGAGTACACCGGCCTGACCGCCGAGGCGGTCGAACGCTGGCAGCGGGACCTCGGGCTCCCGCAGACCGGCAGGGTCGCCGTCGGGGACGTCCTCTACGCTCCCGGTCCGGTCCGCATCGCGAACACCGGCATCCGGATCGGCGCCGACGCGACCGGAGACCCGGTGACCTACACCAGCACCTCGCGCATGGTGACCATGGAGGCCCCCGCCGCCGACCTCGAATGGGCCGAGCGCGGCACCGCGGTCACGGTGGAACTCCCCGACGGGCGAACGGTCAAGGGAGAGGTCGCCCAGGTCGGTAGGGACGCCACCGCACCGGACGCCCCAGGGAGCGGGCAGGACGAGGGCCCGGACGCCGGCGGACCGGCGGCGGGCGGTGCGGTCGTCTCGGTGGTCGTCGCCTTCGACGACCAGAAGGCGGTGGGCAGACTGGAGAGCGGTCCGGTCACCGTCCGCTATGTCCTGCGGCGGCACAAGGATGTCCTGACCGTGCCGGTGGCGGCGCTGGTCGCTCTCGCCGAGGGTGGCTACGCACTTGAACCCGCAGACGGCACTGGCGCGTTCGTTCCTGTCGGGACCGGGCTGTTCGCGGACGGCCTGGTCGAGGTGAGCGGGTCCGGAATCCGCGCGGGCACGAAGGTGAGGATCCCCGAGTGACGGCAGAGTCCTCCGCCTCGTCCACCTCCTCCTCCGCCGTACCGGTCGTGGTGTTCGAGGGCGTGGCCAAGACCTATCCCGGCGGCGTCATGGCGGTCCGCGACGTCGATCTCACCATCCACCGCGGCGAACTGGTCTGCGTCGTCGGCCAGTCCGGTTCCGGGAAGTCCAGCGTGCTCCACCTCATGGGTACCCTCGACCGCCCGTCGGGCGGTCGGATCACCGTGGACGGCCACCCGGTCGCGGAGCTGTCCGACCGCGAGCTCTCCGCGCTGCGCGCCCAGCGCATCGGCTTCGTCTTCCAGCAGTTCCACCTCGCCGTCGGGGTGCCGGTTCTCGACACCGTCGCCGACGGCCTGCTCTACGCGGGAGTTCCCCTGCGGGAGCGCCGCCGCCTGGCGGCCGCCGCGCTGGAGCGGGTCGGGCTCGGGCACCGTACCGACCACCTTCCCCACCAGCTCTCCGGCGGGGAACGCCAGCGCGCGGCCGTGGCCCGCGCCGTGATCGGTGAGCCCGTGCTCCTGCTCGCCGACGAGCCGACCGGCAACCTCGACTCGGCATCCGGAGCGGCGGTCCTCGGCCTGCTGCGTGAACTCCATGCCGTCGGTACCACGGTGGTGGTCATCACCCACGACCGGGAGATGGCCGAGGTCTTCGACCGCAAGGTCGAGATGCGCGACGGCCGGGTCGTCGCGGACACCACCCGGACGGCGGCGCTGCGATGAGGAGGGCCGCTCACTCGCGGAGAGCGCGGGGCTCTTCGGCCGCGCTCCTTCGTCCCGCCCGGCTCGGCCCGGCCGACCTGGCCCGTCTCGGTGGCACCGGACTGCGCACCCGCCCGCTGCGGGTGTTCCTGTCCGCCCTCGGGATCGCCATCGGGGTGGCGGCGATGGTCGCCGTCGTCGGGATCTCCAGCTCAAGCCGCGCCGAGGTCGACCGCCGGCTGGACAGCCTCGGCACCAACCTGCTGCGGGTCGCCCCCGCCAAGAGCGCCGACGGACAGGACACCCGCCTGCCCGAACAGGCCGTGCCCATGATCGGCCGGATCGGCCCGGTCACCGACGTGGCCGCCACCGGGGCGATCCCGGACGCGGCGGTCTACCGCAACGAGCACATCCCCGTCGGCCGCACCAGCAGCGTCGCGGTCGCCGCCGCCGACAGCGGCCTGCTGTCCGCGATCGGCGGCAGGATCCGTACCGGGCGCTGGCTCTCCTCGGCCACCGAGGAGTACCCGGCGGTCGTCCTGGGCGCGAAGGCCGCCCAACGGATCGACGTGTACACACCGGGCACCCGGCTGTGGCTCGGCGGCACGTGGTTCTCCCTGGTCGGCGTCCTCGATCCGGTGCCCCTCGCCCCGGAGATCGACAGTTCGGCGCTGGTCGGCCGGCAGACGGCCCGTACCTACCTCCGCTTCGACGGCCACCCCTCGACCGTCTACGTCCGGGCGCGCGAGGACCGGGTCACGGCCGTACGCGACGTGCTCGCGGCCACCACGAACCCGCAGCGGCCCAGCGCCGTCCTGGTGTCGCGGCCGTCCGACGCGCTCGCGGCGCGCGAGGCGACGGAATCCGCACTGACCGGGCTGCTGCTCGGGCTGGGCGGGGTGGCGCTCCTGGTGGGCGGGGTCGGTGTGGGCAACACCATGGTGATCTCGGTTCTGGAGCGGCGCCCCGAGATCGGGTTGCGGCGGGCGCTGGGAGCCACCAGCGGCCAGATCCGCGGGCAGTTCGTGTCCGAGTCGCTGCTGCTCTCCGCGCTCGGCGGTCTGGCCGGCACGGTCATCGGCACGGTGATCACCGCGGGTTACGCGTATGCCCGTGACTGGCCCACCGACGTGCCGGTATGGGCGACCGTCGCCGGGATCGGGACCACGCTGCTGATCGGCGCGCTGGCCGGCCTCTACCCGGCGGTACGGGCGGGCCGGCTCGCACCGACGGAGGCGCTGGCGGGCGCCTGACCCACCGCCCGCCCCGGACTGCCGCCCCTCCCCGAGCGCCGTTCGCTCCCGCGCTCGGGGAGAGGCCGCGGGGCCGCGGGGGTCACGCCGTGGGGCGGCGGTTCGTCACGCCGCGGGGCCGCGGAGGTCACGCCGTGGGGCGGCGGTCCGTCACGCCGTGGGGCCGCGGGGGTCACGCCGTGGGGCCGCGGTCCGTCACGCCGTGGGCCGCCGGGCCGGCGGGCAGCAGGACCGAGAACACCGTGCCGGTCCCCGCTTCGCTCCTCACCTCCACCGTCCCCCCGTGATCGGTCACGATCTGCCGGACGACGGCCAGCCCGAGCCCGCTCCCGCCGGTCGCCCGCCCGCGCGCCTTGTCCGCCCGCCAGAACCGGTCGAAGACATGCGGCAGTTCCTCCGCGGCGATGCCCGACCCCGTGTCCCTGACCTCGACCACCGCGCTCCCGCCACGCCGCCCGGCGACCAGGCTCACCCTGCCGCCGGGCGGGGTGGCCCGCAGGGCGTTGGAGACCAGGTTGCCCACCACCTGCCGCAGCCGGTACGCGTCGGCCACCACATGCACCTCGCTCTCCGAGACCGCCACCAGTTCGACGCCGGCGGCTTTCGCCTGACCGCGATGGGCGGTGGCGCACGCCGTCAGAAGGTCGCCCAGCTCGGTGTCCGAGCGGTGGTAGGTGAGCGCGCCGGCCTCGGCGAGCGCCAGATCCTGGAGGTCGTCCACGATGCGCTGCTGGAGCAGCGTCTCCTCGTGCAGCGAGGCGAGGAGCTCCGGTGTCGGCTCGACCACGCCGTCCCGGAGGGCCTCCAGATAGCCGCGAAGGTTGGCCAGCGGAGTGCGGAGTTCGTGCGCGATGTCGCCGGTGAGACGGCGCTGCCGCTCCTCCGCGTCCTGGAGAGAGCCGGCCATCCGGTTGAAGGCGCGCCCCAGTGCGCCGATCTCGTCCCGTCCGCCGCCGGGTACCCGACGGGCCAGGTCGCCCTCCTCAAGCCCGCGGGCGGCCACGGTCAGGGCCCGTACGGGACGGAGCACGGTACGGCTGAGCAGCACCGCTCCCAGCATGACCACCAGCGCGACGCCCCCCGCGATCACCGCCGCGGGCAGGACCTCCAGGGTCGGCGGCGCCTCGTCCAGAGTGCCGAGACGGATCTCCAGGCGCGGGGGCGCGACGGCGACGGTGCGTGCGGAGAACACCCGTCGCAGGCAGTCGAGCAACAGCCGGCGCCCCGGTTCGTCCCGGCACTTCGCCGCCGCCTCGGGGTCGGAGACGCTCAGGGGGTTGGGCACCTGTTCCGACGGGTCGCACCGGGGAACGCGCCGATCCGCAGTCACCACCGGGAGCCCCATGTCGTCCCGTTCCGCCGTCACGGTGACGTCCGACTCCGTCAGACACACGGCACGGGTGGACTCGATCCGGTATCTGCTGATCGCCAGGACGGTCCGCTTGACCGCGGCGAGCTCCGGCATCCCCGCCGAGGGGAAGAGCAGTTCGGGGCGGGGGTCGACCAGTATCGGGGGCTGATCGCTCACGGGCCGCGGCGCCCGTCCCGCCAGCGCGTCGGAGTCGGCGATCAGTACGTCGTCCTCGGTGACGACCCTGATGCGCTGGCCGGTGTCCTCCGCCAGCGTGCGGACCGTGTCCGGGACCCCCGTCCAGGTGCCGTGCGCGAACCCGTACGTGTACAACTCGCCGGTGATCCGGGAGACTTCCTCCCGGCCGGCGGCGACGGACTCCCTCACCTGGCCGGTCGCAAGCCGCAAGGTCAGCCACGCGGTCGCGGCGGTGGCCACCACGGCGACGAGAAGCAGCAGCCCGAGGGCCCGCAGCCGGAAGGTCACCGGCCGCCGCCCTGGTCCGCGAGCCGGTATCCCCGGCCGTAGACGGTCTCCACGTACCGCGCCCCGGTGCGGCCCTGCTCCAGCTTCCGGCGCAGGTTCATCACATGCGCGTCGACGGTCCGCTCCAGAACGTTCCGGCCGAAGCCGAAGAGTCGGTCGATGATCTGCGCGCGGGTGAAGACGCGTCCTGGCTGCTCCGCGAGCATCCCCAGGATGGCGAACTCCTTGCCGGTGAGCGGAACCGGTTCGCCGGCCACCCGCACCTCGAACCGCGCGGTGTCGATCTCCAGGTCCCCCACCGAGAGCCGCGTACTGTCCGCGGCGCGAGCCGCCGCTCCGGAACGGCGCAGCAACGCCCTTACCCGGGCGGTGAGTTCCCTTGGGCTGTACGGCTTCGTCAGGTAGTCGTCGGCCCCCAGATCGAGCCCGAGCAGCATGCTCTCCTCCGTGCTGCGCGCGGTCAGCAGCAGGATCGGCACCTGGGACTCGGCCCGCAGGATCCGGCACACGTCGAGCCCGTCGACCTCCGGCATCATCACGTCGAGCACGATCAGATCCGGCCGGCTGCTCCTGGCCCACTCGATCGCGGCCCGCCCGTCCCCCACGACCTGTACCTCGTTGCCCTCCCGCTCCAGATAGATCCGCACCAGCCGGGCCTGCATCACATCGTCCTCGGCCACCAGAACGCGCGCCCCCACGACGCCCCCTCTCTGTCGAACCAGGGCCAAGGTACTTGCCGGTTCCGCGTCAGGGGCAGCCTCCTGCGGAGACCGCCCCTGACGCGCTCACACCCGGACCGTGGCAGAGGCCGGGCTCAGAACAGGCCCTTGTACCCCTGCCAACCGGTGGCGATCTTCGTACGGCTGCCGAAGGAGCCCTTGCCGTTGCCGTTGTTGCGCCAGGCGGTTCCGGAGGTGTCGCGGGAGACGATGTCGGCTCTGCCGTCGCCGGTGATGTCGCCGACGCCCACGATCACGTTGTACGACGAGCCCCAGTTGTCGAAGACCTTCACGCGGCCCTTGAACTTGCCGGTCGCGGTGCCGTCGTAGCGCCACAGCTCGTTCGACCTGTCCTGCACCAGCAGGTCGCCGTGACCGTCCCCGTTGAGGTCGCCCACGCCCAGGATCTTCTTGTAACCCGTCCACTTGGATGCGATCTTCACGCCGGCGGCGAGCTTGCCCGTGCTCGTCGCCTTGTAGAGGTAGACGTCGCCGGTCGAGGACCGGCGGGCGATCAGGTCGGCCCGGCCGTCACCGCTGATGTCCCCGGGCGAGGTCAGCACGTCGTACTGGTTCCAGCCCGTGCCCAGCGAGGTGTACGCGGTGGAAGACGTCGCCGCCGCCCCGCACGCGGGCCGGTAGGCGCGCAACGCGCCGCTGCTGAACCGGACGAGCACGTCGTTGCACCGGTCACCGCTCAGGTCGCCGAAGGGCACCGCCTTCACCGTGGTCGGCCACCCGGAGCCCGTCCGCTTCCCGGTGAACGTTCCCTTCCCCGTCCCGTACTGGTACGTCAGCCCGCCCGAGCCGTTCAGCGTCAACAGTTCGCCGAAGCCGTCCGATCCGACGAAGTCGCGGCGGGCCGCCGCGGCTCCGGTGACCTTGACCGTGCCCGTCTTCGTCAGCGCCGCGCCCTGCCCGTCCGCGGGGGTGACGGTCAGCTTCCAGGTGTAGGCGCCGTTGGGCACCAGCCGGCCGGAGCCGTCCTTGCCGTTCCAGGCCGGGATCACCACACCGCGTGCCAGGCCGCCGGAGAGCGTGCGCACGGCCGTACCGGCTCTGTTGCTGATCACGAGCTTCCAGGAGGCCGCGGGCTTGTTCAGCCACCACTTCGGGCTCCACTGCGCGGCGCCGCCCTTGACGTCCACCGAGGCGGCGACGGTGGCGTCACGCTGGACGGGGGCGGAGACGGGGACATCGCTGGAGGTCAGACGGATGGTGTTGTCGGAGCGAAGCTGGGCGATCACGCCCGTGTACGGGTCGACGTCCCAGGCGTTCCCCTCGAAACTCCCGGCGGTGTGCGACACGGGCGTCCCGCTGCGGACGTCGATCACCTTCAGCCGGCCGGCCTCGACCGTCGCGACGAATCCGTCGCCGAGCTGCGCCTGTTCCCAGCCGGAGCCGGAGACGAGGGTCAGGTTGCGCTTGGTGACGGTGTCGTAGACGCCCTGGCCCTCCGAGTTGAGCACGCAGTTCCACAGCAGCCACCGACCGACCGCCTGGAAGTCGTTCAGCAGACAGCCGCGCCCGAACCACACCGGCTCGCCCTGCCGCCCGGTCAGCAGGTCGAAGGGGACCACGGTGTCGTTGCCGGACATCACCCACACGGTGGTGCCCCAGATCGCCCGCACGGTCTGCGTCGTCGTGTACACCGTGCGCCCGGAGTCGAGGTCGACGATCCGGGTCTCCGCCGCGCCGGTGCTGTCGTACGGCCTGGTCAGGGCGGCGAAGCGGCCGCCCGCTGCGGTCGCGGTCAGGTAGCTGCGGGAGCTGTCGATCCGGGTGCCGGGCAGTGACTGGGCGGCCCCGAGGAGCTGGGGCTGCTGGGCGGTGCTCGTGCCGTAGCCGGAGATGACCGTCCGGCCGTCGCCGGTGTCGACGAGACGCGGACGGCCCTCCGAGTAGTTCTCCGACACGATACGGCCGCGGGTGGTGCGTGACCCCGCCGTGGGGGAGCCGGCCACTCCGGTCTCACGGGTGTGGAGATACGTCCAGTCACCCACGGGATCCTGCTCCACGGTGGTCAACCGCCCCTGGGCGAGGGTCAGCTGGGAGACCGTGCGGGCGGTCTGCCGGGGGTACGCGTCCGCGATCCGGCGCACGGTGACCCCGCCGCCCCCGGCTGCCTCGATGAGCGAGACGCCCCAGTGGTCCGGGTCCGCGCCGCCCGCGACGAGCAGCCCGCCGCCCGGAGTCGCCATCGCCTGCCGCGACGTCCTGGCCAGCAGCGTCCGTGGTGCGGAGCCGTTGAGAGGGACGGCCTCGACCCGCGAGACCGCGCGGCTGGTGTCGTAGCGGCCCAGGGAGGAGTCGTACCGGGACACGATGACGTTGTCCCCGACCAGGCCCAGTACCTGCGCGATGTCGCCGACCGGAACGGTCCGCACGGTGGCGGCCGGGTCCTGGCGGGAGGCGACGTGCAGGGTGCCGTCGTAGAACCACACCAGGTGGGTGGCGCTGAGCGCGACCAGGTAGTACCACGACTGCACGGTGTACGGCAGGGCGGTGAAGCGCCCCTGCTCGACATCGAGCCATCCGGTGACTTCGTCGTCGCCCTTTCGGTACCGCACGACCTGTCCGTGCGCGTCGCCCAGTCCGGCGGCGGACCACAGGTGGACGCCGACGGGGACGCCTTCCACCGTGCGGTCGGTGACGGAGCCGTCGGCCCGGGTGTCCAACAGATGCCACGCGGAGTCGGCACCGGGGGCTCCCGCCGTAGTGACGACCGTCGACCCGAGGGTGCTGAAGTACGCGTGTCCGTCGGGGAGCGCGACCGTACTGACCTGGCCGGACGCCATGTTCCGCAGTGTCACGGTCCGGGTGGAGACGTCGTAGCGGGCGACGACGTCCGAGCCCGCGCCGGCACTCGTGACGCCGTACCCATCCGTGCCCGAGGCGTCGACGACCGTGTCGACACCGTCATACGTCGTCCACAGCTGGCCGCGCCCCTCCTCGTAGCGGAGGAACCCCGAGGGCCCCGCGCTCAGCAGCCCCGTCCGGGGGACCATGGCCGTGGTGGCCGGCACGACCACCTCTCCGGTGACGGTCTCCCCATACGCACTGCCGGCCGGGAGCGGGCCGAGCCCGAGGGCGAGCGTGAAGGAAACAGCGGCGGCGGTGGCGCCTCGTACGAGCGCACGTCTGCCCATGCAGGATCTCTCCGGGACGGTAGTCGAAGGCTTGGAGAGACTTGTGCGTGCGCCGTTGAGCCGCAGGTCATGGACGCGCGGCACATATGACGTTCAGCCGCCCCCCAGGCGAATGGCCGGACTTTAGCACTTTGCCTGTGCATGACCTACGGGCCGGGGCGGGTGCTCCGGGTGGGCCGGCCGGTCACTTCGCACCCGCCCGTCTCGCCGCCGAGCAGGCCGCGGGCGCCGACCCGGCGTCCAAGGAAGCAGACGCCAACCGGCCCCTGCGTCAATGAGTGGAACTGGGGGCGGGGTTCCACGCAGCCGGACGGTGAGGTCGCACTGTTCGCGGCATCGGAGTGGGTGTAACGGCGCAGGTCGGAGGGGGTGTCCTCGGGCGGAATGGTCTGCCCGCGCCGCTTCGGCGGTCGAGGGCGACTATCTCTTTGTCTGGCGCATGGAAATCTATGGCGGCCGTAGTAGACATTGGGTGGTGTGGTGGTTATGGTTTCTCTCGTAGCCGAGATCGAGCAAGGCCCGGCAGAGATGAACTGCCAGGCAGCAGTACCCGCAGTTGCAGTGCGCAGGACGGTGCGGTGGTGGAGTTTCGAAGCCAGGGTTGTTGCAGGACGGCGACGGGACTGACGACCGGACCGGGTGGCCCGCAGTGATCAGGGGCTGCCATGAGCAGGACCGCAGTTCACGCTGCAGCAGTTCGGTAAGTGCAGTTCGCAGTACCAGCAGTGCGGTTGTCAGTGGTTCCTCGGTAAAGGCGTCGGCTGCGGACGCGCGTGCCGGGAGGTTCGGCAGTGGGGTTCCAAGCCGGCGCAGGTGCAGGACGGGCGACGGGGCTGGCTGCCGGAGAGTGGCGCTGTTTCGAGGCCACGAGCAGTTCGCAATAAAAACAGGAGTACGCAGTTCCTGTTCGGCAAGCAGTTGATCAAGAGGGAAGAACGGAGGAACGCGCCATCAGGATCGCCCGGGCGGAATGACTGGGCCCGGGTACCGCAGGACATCGATAGTGAGGTGGTCTCCGGTCAAGCAACCGCGATCCCTGTACCCCCGACAGTCTTCAGGTCGGGTCTACGGAAACAGAGCGCCGGCGCATTGTCAGGGCCGGCAGATGGTGTAGCAGTTCCTTCGGGGCCCTGGTGCCAATGGCACCAGGGCCCCTCCAGGCGTTCCATAGAGAGGTGCAAGTGACAGCAGATGATTCGTTCGGCCGTCTCGATGACGACGACTACCCCGCGTACACCATGGGGCGGGCTGCCGAGATGCTCGGCACCACCCAGGGATTTCTCCGCGCCATCGGCGAAGCCCGCCTGATCACCCCGCTGCGTTCCGCAGGCGGACACCGCCGCTACTCCCGCTACCAGCTGCGCATCGCGGCCCGCGCCCGGGAACTCGTTGACCAGGGGACCCCCATCGAGGCTGCCTGCCGCATCGTCATCCTCGAAGACCAGCTCGAAGAAGCCCAGCGCATCAACGCCGAACACCGCCGCACCGCCGAAGCGCTGGAGTCACCGTCTGCCGAGTGAAGTGGTGCGCGCCTGCCGGGTACTGGCAGATGCGCAGACCCGTCCGGGGATGAGTGGCGTACGCCTCGTCCCTCTCGCATCAGGGGTGCGGGCGTGTGGCGTCAGTGTCACCTGCCATGGCTCGGAAGCCCCCTTCACTCTCGCCCTCGTCTGCGGCGTGGGCGATGCGAGACGGCCTCGCGCCAACCTTCTCGCCACGCCCCGAGCATTCCTGCGGGCCGGTCCTCCACGGAGACTCAGGGCGAACCGAGGGCGCGACACCCTGGAGAGGTCCCGACAGCAAAGAAGCCCCTGGCCGCCGGCCTGGGGCTCTTTCATGGAACGGGTGACGAGAATCGAACTCGCGCTCTGAGCTTGGGAATCTCCCGGCAGCTGAGCGCAGCCTCGAGGTGCGGGGACGGGCCGCGGGTGCGGGAGGACGCGTGGTGGCGAAAGGGCGGATCGCTCGTGGCAGGCGGCTGCCGCAGGGAGCGACGACACACACCCGCAGCAGCTCCTCCGCCGCAGGGCGCCGTGGAAGGATCGCGGCAAACCGGACACCGATCAGGCCGGTTCGAGAACTCTGTGCGGGGGAGAAGAGATGTCCCTACCGGAACCGGAACGCGAGGCCGAAGCGGCGGCGGCCATCGGCTTCGACCTCAGCGAATGTGTCCGGGAGCCCATTCACCGGCTGGGCATGATCCAGTCGCACGGCACCCTGCTCGCGGTGGAGGCGGATACCGGCACCGTGGACACTGCGGCACTGAACACGCTTTTCCTGCTGGGGATTGCTGCCGAGGAGTTGGTCGGAGGGCCCATCACGCGGGTGCTGTCCCCCGAGCACTGGGCAGAGGCGCTCCAGGTCTGCGCTCAGCACGATGCGGCAAGCCTGGTTCTCCCCGTCTCCATCGATGTCGCGGGCGCCCCCCGAATGTTCGACGTGACCGCGCACCGGCACGGGCCTCTGGTCGTTCTGGAGTGTGAGTCGCGCGCCGTTGCGGCGCCGTGCTTCTCGCACTTCTACCAGGGGGTCCGGCGAGCTCTGACGCGGCTGCGGTCCTCGACGACAGCAGTCGAATGCTGCCAGGCGGCCGCTCGTGAGATCCGGGCGCTGACGGGCTTCGACCGCGTGGTCGCCTACCGCTTCGACGGGGAGAACGGGCCAGGAGAGGTGGTCGCCGAGGACATCACCGAGGGCTGCGAGCCCTGGCTCGGACTCTGGTTCCCCGCCAGCGACATCCCGACCCAGGCGAGGCGGCTCTACCGGGACAACTGGATCCGGGTCATCGCCGACGTGGACGACTCCAGCGTGGGTCTGCACCCTCCCGTCCGGGCCGATTCGGGCCTGCCGCTGGACCTGTCGAACTCCGTGCTGCGCACGGTGTCCGGCTTCCACCTGGAGTACCTGCGGAACATCGGTGTGAAGTCGTCGATGTCGGTGAGCGTCCTCCGGGAAGGCGAGCTCTGGGGGCTGATCGCCTGCCACGGCTACGCCGCCGTCACCATCCCCCCGGAAATGCGGGCGGCGTGTGAGTTCTTCGGCGTGGCCTTCTCCCTCCAACTCGCGGTCATCGAGGAACGGGAGCAGGCCGAGGCGCTCACCGCATCCCGGGAGCGCCTTGAACGGATCATCTCCCGGGTCACGTCGGACCTGGACGACTCACTCCTGGCAGGTGACGACGCCCTCAGAGATCTGCTGCACGCCGACGGCGCGGTGCTCTGCCGCGGTGGCCACAGCACCATCAGCGGGATGAGCGTTCCCCCCGCCCTGCTGGAGGCCCTTCAGGCACGTGCGGCAGGGCCGGCACCCGGCACGGTCTGGAGTACGGACCGCCTGTCGGAGGAGTCGGATATGCCGGACGACCTGGTGGAAGACGGCCCGGCAGGGGCCCTGATGGTGACGCTGAGCCGCTCGGGCGACTACCTCGCCTGGTTCCGCGAGGCCCGTCCGACCGCCCGCCAATGGGCCACCGACCCCTCCAGGCCCGTCCGGGTCGGACCACGGGGCGAACGGCTCACCCCTCGCGGCTCAGGTGCCGTATTCCGCGCGGTGGTACACGGACAGTGCCTGCCCTGGACGCCCACCGACCGTGCCACCGCACAGGAGCTCTGGCGCACGCTGACAGGACTCGTACTCCGGCACGAGGCGGAGCTGGCTGCGTTGAACGAACAGTTGCGCATCACCAACTCCGACCTCGACTCATTCGCTCACGTGGCAGCTCACGACCTGAAGGAACCACTACGAGGCATCTCCAACGCCGCGACCTTCGTCCTCGAGGACGCCGCAGCGGCGCTCGACGAGACCACCGTCCGCCGACTGCACAGCATGCAGCGACTGGCCGGCCGGATGGACGACCTGCTCGACTCGCTGCTGCACTTCGCCCGACTGGGCCGAGGCGGTATTCACCGCACCCGTGTCCCACTGGACCGGGTCCTGGACTCCGCGCTCGACGTGGCCGGTGAACGCCTGGCCGAAGCCCACGTGCGGGTCATCAGACATGACCTGCCCGAGGTGTACGCCGATGAGAGCCGGCTCTACGAAGTGCTGGTCAACCTTCTGGTGAATGCGGCCAAGTACGCCGCTGACCAGGGTGACCGCACGGTCGAGGTCCTGGTCGACACGCTCCGCCCACCGGCCGGCGGGCCTCCGCAGCAGACCGTCGTGGTCCGGGACAACGGCATCGGCATCCCGCCCGGCCGGCAGCAAGAGGTCTTCGAGCTCTTCCGCAGACTGCACGGGCAGGGCGAGCGCGGGGGCGGCACCGGCGTGGGGCTCGCCATCGTCAGGCGGATCGTCGAGCGCCACGGCGGCGAGCTGTGGCTCGACAGCGAACCAGGCCGTGGGACGACGCTCTTCTTCACCCTGGGTCAGGAGGGAGGCTGAGCGGAAGGGCCCTCCTCCCCACCTTTCGCCTTTCTCTGCCAGTAGTCGACAGCCCCCTTCAGTACCGCGCTGAAGAGTTCGAAGTTGACGGGCTTGTAGATGTAGCTGTCGGCGCCTGCCGCATAGGTCGTGTCCACCTCGTCCGGCCCGGTGGACGAGGTGAAGGCGGCTACGGCCACGCCGTCCAGTTCCGGCCGGGACCTGATCGACCGCAGCACTTCGGCTCCGCTGGGACCGGGCAGCTTCAGGTCCAGAAGGACGAGCCCCGGCCGGCGGGGAGCTTCCAGCAACCGCTCGACGAATCCCGTCCCCCGGTCGGTGAAGTACAGCGTCAGATCCGGATGGGTGCGACGGAGCGCCCGCGCGATGGCCTCGGCGTCCTCCGCCGAATCCTCGACCACCCAGACGAGGTCGTGATCGATCCTCTGGTCCCCGGCGGCCCCGCTCATCCGGTGGACTCCGCCCGTGCGACGAGCACGGCGATGTCATCGGCACCCGTCGCCCGGAATTCCACAACGGCCTTTGCCAGCCGCTCGGCGAATCCCTGGGCCCCACCGGCACCCTGCCGCGCGACCTCGTCCCGCAGACGGGATTCGAAGAACATCCCGTCGGCCGCTCTCGCCTCGGTCACTCCGTCGGTGAACATCACCAGCGCGTCCCCCGGGGCCAGGCGCACCGACCCGGATCCGTACTCGATGTCCTCCAGCACGCCCAGCAGATCTCCGTGGGCGACGAGTTCCTCCACGATGCCGTCCGCACGCCGCATCAGAGGCGCGGGATGCCCGGCACTCCAGTAGCGCGCGCGAAACCCCTCTCCGTCCGGTACCAGTACGGCTACGAGCGCCGTCACGAAGCGGGACGTGCTCTCCCTGACCAGGGCCTGATTCAGCCGTTCCAGCGCGTGCTCGGGCGTACTGCCGTCCTCGAGAAGGGTGCGCAGGGTGTGGCGGGCCAGGCCTGTCAGCGCCGCCGCCGCCGCCCCGCGACCGCAGACGTCACCGAGGAGGAGGGTCACACCACCCTGCGGCCCCGGGACGGCGTCGTAGAAGTCACCGCCCACGTCGAGCGAGACGTCACCCACTTCGTACGCGGAACTCAGCGTGATTCCCGGAATCAGCGGCAGCTCTCTCGGGAGCAGATGCCGCTGGAGAGAGACCACGTGGCGGCGCCGCTGTTCGTACAGGGTGCTGCTGTCGATGGCCAGCGCCGCCCGGTCGGCCAGATCCGCAAGGAACTGTGAGGCCCCCTCGGCCACGACCGCCCGATGGTAGAGAAACGTCAGGGTGCCCAGGACCCGGCCCCGGGCCTTGAGCGGGTTCACACTGATCGCCCGCACGGCACGGCCCGCCCCGGACGAGGCAGGCCCGAAGGGCCCCCCTCGCAGCCCGTCACCCGTCAGCGCCAGTGCCTGCCCGCTGCCGAGTACCTGCCGCAGCGCCTCCGTCAGCCAGGCATCCTCGGCAGCAACCTTGCCGAGCCACTGCTGGTCACCGGCGTCCACGTGCGCGAAGGACACGGATTTCAGTCCTTCGGGGAGACAAAGATGCAGAACGCACCCCTCGGCGACGGCGGGAACGGCCGTACGAGCCACCCGCTGCACGGTGCTTTCCACATCAAGGCTCGAATCCATCTGCAACGACGCCTCCGCCAGAAAGGCGTCACTCACCTGACGCACCTCGTCGGCGCGCCGCGCCGTGATGCGCCCGTCCGCGACCATGGCCACCTCGGCCACCTGCTTCAACCGGGTCCGCAGCGTCACATCGATGGTGTCTCTGTCCGCGGTACCGACCATGAACGAGGCCCAGCCGCCCTGCCCCAGCGGCACGGCACACTCGGCCAGACTCCGCGTGCCGGCTGCTGCCAGCACCTGGACATGCGGCAGGGCGCCGTCGAGCTCCGACACTTCGTGGACCGTGACAGCCGGATCACCGTCCGGGGCCCCGGCGGCCCCGGATTCGCCGTAATTCCATTCGATCTCCACGAGCGATGGCGTCGGCTCCGCCACGGTGACACTACGCAGATAGTGCAGCAGCCCGCCGCTCCAGCGAGTACCCACGACGGCCAGTACGCCGGGCATGCGGAGCAGCATGTCGTAGAGAGAGTCGGCCAGCCCCGTCACGTCCTGCGCATTTTCGGCAACGCGCCAGAGCTCATGAAGACGGCCTGACCACCACCCGTCATCCGCCTGACGTGAGGCCCTGCCCTCGTGCTGCTCCACCGCTGATCCGCCGTCCCGTATCACCACTGTCGGCCCCGGCCCGTCATGGGAAACGCTATGCCACCCCGGGACTGAGCGCCTCCAGGCGCGGTCTCGGTGGTGCTTGGCGGGAGACGCGAGAGGCCGGCCGCCACAGCCGTCGCCCCTGCCGCCCTCGCAGGTCACGCCGGCCGCTCCGCCCGCCCTGAGGCGCATCCGAAGTGGTGACCGACCCGCCCAGCCCAGGCCCAGAGCCGCGCCTACGGCCGCCGGGCGCCTACGAGCTGCTTCGCACCGTCACCCTGTGGGTTGCGGGCATGGAGGCGTGACTGGTCGCCTGGCGAGTCCGGTGCTCGGCTCCCCCTACCTTCTCCGTGTGCTTGCTGTGTTGTCCGCGGAGCTCTTGGGGACGCGCGTCAATGACGGCTCCGAGAGTCTGGGGGCAGAGGGGTTCTCCAGGACCGACCTGTCGTCCACCGAGGCGTGCGTTGAAGTCACACTTGAGCACTTGGCGAGCCGGCAGATTTCACCCTTCACTTGAGCTCGGGAAGCTGCGGCCCTCTGAGGAGACTTCTGGCGTGCTGGACCGGGCAGAACTCGGGCGACGGAGAACTCCCGCGACGCTAGTGTGCGGCGATGATGAATGAGGGAGCACGTCTCGGCGCGGAGGCCGCGCGTCGCCTTATACAGACAAACCTCTATGAGTTCGAGCCGGGACTGACCGACGACGAGTTCGCGCGGATCGAGCGGGAGTACGGGTTCCAGTTCGCGGACGATCACCGAGCATTCCTCGCTGCCGGCCTTCCAGTCAACGTTGCTCCCGAGGATGGGCAGACTTGGTCCAAGCCTTGGCCCGAATGGCGCAGCGGCGATCCGGACAGGTTGCGCGATCAGTTGGGCTGGCCCGTTGAAGGTGTTCTCCTCGGCATCGAACACAACAATTTCTGGTACCAGCCATGGGGCGAGCGTCCGGCCGATGATGCAGCCGCGCTGGCCACAGCGCGGCACCGTCTTGCAGAAGTGCCGGTGCTGGTGCCCGTGTACGCCCACCGGTACCTCCCCGCCGGCCAGGGAAGCTTCGGGCATCCCGTGCTCTCGATGTGGCAGACCGACATCATTTACTACGGGGAGGACCTGGTCGACTACATGCACCAGGAGTTCAACGAGGCACGGGGCGACGTCGACGAGAGCTGGAATCCGAGAGCAACTGCCATGTTCTGGCGGGACCTTCTCTGACTCCTGGTGTTCACAAGCGGGCGGGCGCACTGAGCTCGGGAATCATCGCGCACTCAAGTTGAGACACGAATCCGCCGGCACCCGCGAACGGCGCTCGGACCTTGAGCGACAGCAGGAAGTCGCGAGCGGGCTGGACGACCTCGTGCGGTCCGCCCGCAAGAAGGCTGATCAGAGGCCTTCTTGCGGGCGGATCTGGTGCGAGACCCCTGAACTGGTCCAGACAACAAAGAAGCCCCCGGCCGTTGGCCTGGGCCTTCGTCATGGAGCGGGTGACGAGAATCGAACTCGCGCTCCGAGCTTGGGAATCACCGGTTCCTGAACGGTCGCATCAGCTCTGACCTGCATGTTTGGCAGAGACGCGCGAGGCGGGAGTGGCCTTCGCGCGCCGTACATGACCGCTGTTGTCCGCTCTGCTGGGCACGGATGGGGCACGGGGGCCGCCCCGGCACGTGGCTCGGGTTCCGGCTTGTCGGTGTTCGGCCGGACCTCGTCCCGCCGCAGGTCGACCACGCCGAGCATCAGCCGCTCCACCGCCAGAACCAGGGCCAGCGCTACGACACCGCCTGGGCGACGACCCGGACAGTCCGGTGCTCATCACTGGCTACAAGGACGCCCGTACCAAGCCGCTGACCAGCAGGAAGAAGGAGACCCGCCATGCTGATCGCGCAGGAATGGGCCGCCACGAGCACGCCTTGTCCCACCTGAAAAGCCGGCGAATCCTCACCAGCTCCGCCTCGGCACCCGCCACGCCAACACGCTGCTGCGGGCCCTGCCCGGACTCACTAACCACGAAGCCGCCCGCTGACAGACGATTCACCATCGCCCTCCCCGCGCCGGCGACCAGTGACTTCCAGGTCAACGATCTTCAATGGCGAGATCCTGATGCCGGCGCAACGAGTGCGGAGTCGGGCTGGTCGCGCGAGGGGCGGCAGCGAACCGGTAGCGGTCCGTCATCGCCCGAGCGCTGCTCCCCCGTTCACATGCATGATCTGCCCCGTCATGTACGCCGCTTCAGGTGACGCCACATAGTGCACCGCGGCGGCGATGTCCGAGGGCCGGCCCGCCTGGCCCGTCAGCGACTGCTCGGTCCGGGCGGCGACGAACTCGGGCGTGGCCCGGTCGCCGAAGAACTCGGTGTCGACGACGAAGCCTGGGGCGACCGCGTTGACGGTGATGCCCTGCGGGCCGAGCTGCTGCGCCAGGTCGACGGTGTAGGTGTTGACGGTGGCCTTGGAGCCGCCGTACGAACCGGGGCCGCGCAGCGCGGCGATGGACGACATCTGGATGATCCGGCCGCCGGGCCGGGTGAGGTGCGGCAGCAACCCTTCGGTGAGCAGCACGGCGGTGAGCACGTTGGCCTCGAAGTTGCGGCGGAAGCTGTCCGCGACGCCTTCGAGGGTGCCGTCGTGGGCCGGTGCGACGTTGCCGCCGGCGTTGGCGACGACCACGTCGACCTGCGTGCCGCCCGCGGTGCAGAACTCCACGGCTCTGCGGGCCTGGCCGGGATCGCTCAGATCGGCGGCGACCCAGGAGGCCGCTCCCGCACCATGCGCGGCGTCGAGCTCCCCGGCGGCCTTCTCCAGTGGCCCCTCGCGCCGCCCGATGAGGACGACGTGGTCGCCGTCCGCCGCGAAGACCTCGGCCACCGCCCGCCCGATCCCCGTACCGCCACCCGACACCACGACCCTGCGCTGCCCCACGACCCCACCCCACGTCCTCGTTTATGAACGACGGTCACACCTCTGTCCGCCGCACGGTACGACCGCCGATCGCCGGAGTCAACGGGCAGGTGCCCGCAGGCTCCTGCAGTTCGGAGCTGCTGAGGCTCGAGTGCGCCAGGAGGCCCTGTTGTCCTCCTGCTGCCCCTCGGCCAGACGATGCGGTAGTAGCTCATCCGCAACCGGGGCTGGTTGATGTCGAGGGTGGTCGGCCCCGACCTTGCGGGATGGAGCGGCAGACGCGCAGGGCCGTGCTGTGGGCCGGCGAGCTCGGAGAGCGCTGCGGGCAGGCGCCGGGCGAACTTCGGACGTGGCGTGGACGGGTGACGCGTCAGCTGACCCGGAGACCGACCGCCAGCGTCAGTTCAAGTACCCGGCGTGGTGATGCGAGATCGGGAAACAGCTCCCGCAACTGCGACATCCGGTATCGAACCGTCTGGGGATGGACGAACAAGGCTGCCGCGACCTCGTCCCGTCTGCCCTGGTGCAGCAGCCACGCCCGCAACGTCTCCTCCAGCCGTCGTGCGGTTGCGGTGGGCAAGGTCCGCAACGGTGCGAGGGCTCGGGCGCGCAGGTCTGCGAACGCGTCCACGTCGGCGCTGAGCACCAGGTCGGGCAGGTGGTCCTCGGTGTCGCGAATGTCAGAGGAAAAGGAGCGCGCGCGCAGGGCTCGTGCGTACGAGGCGGACGCGTGGGTCCATGGCCGGGCCGGGCCGACCACGGCGGCGCGATCGGTCAGCTGCCGCAGGAGACGTGATCGGTCGGCATCGGGGACGAGGAGCACACCGGTGGCATTCGGCAGATCGTCGAGCACGAGGGTGCTCGGGTCGAGTGTCCGGTAGGCGGGCCGTGCCTGGGCGGCGGGCAGCAGGACGGCGGTCAGCGAAACAGGGGGCTGCCACCTGGCCCGTTGGCCCGAGGCCAGCAGGACGTCCGGACTCGCGCCGGCGAGGAGGTCGCGAGCCAAGTGTTCCAGGTGGCGCTCGTGGGCTCTGCCCCGGGCGGCCAGTTCGTCGGCGTGGCCCGCGGCGCTCGCGGCGGAGAGCTCGTCGATGTAGGCGAAGGTCAGCTCGGCGAACTTTGCGACCTCGGCGGCGGGCAGACCCGCGGGTACGGCACCCGCTGCCAGACATCGCCAGGCGACCCGGGCGCCGACGCGGTAGGCGCTGAGCAGGGCGTCCATCGAACGGCCGTCGCGCACCTCGCCGCGGCCCAGCTCGTAGGCGGCGTCCCCGGCGTCGCCGCCCGTGGCGTTCCCGCTCGCAAGGTCCAGGTAGTGCCCCAGGGCGGTGCGGACGGCTCTGCGGATGGTGGCGCCCATGCGGCCCGACAAGGCATGGGCATAGGGAGGAACCTCGTCGATGATCGCCTGGACGACTTCGTCGGCGGTGGTCTTCAGTGCAGCCCGAAGGGCGGTGGCCGTCGTCTTATCCAGGGCCAGTTCGCTGGCCCTCTGGACTGCATAGCTCATTTTTGTTCCCTGCGAACAATTCAGTTGACCAGGTTTACGTCTTGTGGTCAGGACTTTACGCCTGGAGGCGCAGCAAGCTGGGGTCATGACGAGTGGAGCCCTCCGCAGTAGGGCGTGGAAACTGCTGGAGATGGTCACGACGCCGCTGCTGCCGTCGGACTACCTCGACCTGGTCAGCCCGCTGCGTGCGGGCGGTGACCTGTGTGGGCGCATCGAGGCCGTGCACTCCGAGACGGATGACGCCGCGAGTGTCGTGATCAGGCCGGGGCGGGGCTGGCGCGGCCACACGGCGGGCCAGTACGTGAGGATCGGGGTCGACGTCGACGGAGTGCGCTTGTGGCGTGCCTACTCCATCACCTCGCCGGCCAACCGCCGGGACGGCCGTGTCACGATCACCGTGAAGGCGATCCCGGACGGCAAGGTCAGCAACCACCTGGTCCGCAGGGCTGAACCGGGCACGCTGATCCAGCTCGACCAGCCGACCGGTGACTTCGTCCTGCCGCGGGCCAAGCCCGCCAAGGTGCTCTACCTGACGGCCGGCAGCGGCATCACGCCCGTGATGGGCATGCTGCGCGATATCGAACTCGACGACGTCGTCATGGTCCACTGCGCGCCACAGCCTCAGGACGTGATCTTCCGCAAGGAACTGCACAGCCTGGTCGCGGACAAGAAGCTTCGGCTCACCGAGGTGCACACCGAGACGGACGGCAAGCTCGACATCGCCCGTCTCCAAGAGCTCGTGCCCGACTGGGCCGAGCGCGAGACCTGGGCGTGCGGGCCCGCAGGTCTGCTCGACGCCGCCGAGGAGCACTGGAGAGAGCACGGCGTCCATGAGCGCCTGCACACCGAACGCTTCCGCCCCGGCATCGTCGTCGCCGGCGACGGCGGCGAGGTCACGTTCAGCGCCACCGGCAAGACCGTCGACGCGGACGGCGCCACGCCGTTGCTCGACATCGGTGAGGAGGCCGGTGTGCTCATGCCCTCCGGGTGCCGCATGGGCATCTGCTTCGGCTGCGTCACTCCGCTCAAGGCCGGCGCTGTCCGCGACCTGCGTACCGGCGAGATCACCGAGGCCGAGCCCGGCGTCCTCATCCAGACCTGTGTGTCCGCCGCGGCGGGCCCCTGCGACATCGAACGGTAGGAGCACCTTGACCGCCATCGACCCCACCGCCCACCTGACTGCGGAGCAGATCGAGGAGCTGGGCCGCGAGCTGGACGCGATCCGTGACGAGGTGATCGCCGGCCGCGGCGAGAAGGACGCCGCCTACATCCGTAAGGTCATCTCGGCGCAGCGCAGGCTCGAACTGGTCAGCAGGGGTGTGCTGCTGTTCTCGTTCTTCCCGCCCGCGTGGCTGCTCGGCACCGCCGGTCTGTCCGTGGCCAAGATCATGGAGAACATGGAGATCGGCCACAACGTCCTGCACGGCCAGTGGGACTGGATGCGTGACCCGAAGATCCACTCCACCGCCTGGGAGTGGGATCACGTCTCGCCGTCCGATCAGTGGAAGCACTCGCACAACGAGCTGCATCACACGTACACCAACGTGATCGGCAAGGACAACGACCTCGGCTACGGCATCATGCGCGTCGACGAAGACCAGAAGTGGCACCCCTTCCACATCGGCCAGCCGCTGTGGAACTTCCTCAATGCCTGCTTCTTCGAGTACGGCATCGCGGCGTACGACCTGGAGCTCGGCAAGAACCTCACCAAGCGCCGCCGCAGGAACCCGGAGTTCCGCGCGCGGGCCAAGGCCGTGGGCCGCAAGATCCGCAAGCAGGTGCTCAAGGACTACGTGATCCACCCACTGCTGTCGGGCCCCTCGTTCCTCACCACACTTGCCGCCACGTTCACCGCGAACCTGGTCCGCAACCTCTGGACCCACTCGGTGATCATGTGCGGGCACTTCCCCGAGGGCGTACAGGTCTTCGAGCGCCGGTCGATCACGGGCGAGACACGCGGCCAGTGGTACCTGCGCCAGATGATGGGCTCGGCGAACATCAGCGGCAGCAAGGCCATGCACTTCATGACCGGCAACCTGTCGCACCAGATCGAGCACCACCTGTTCCCGGACCTGCCGAGCAACCGGTATGCCGAGGTCGCGGTGAAGGTGCGCGCGCTGTTCGAGAAGTACGAGCTGGAGTACGTCACCGGCCCGCTGCCCAAGCAGGTGTTCTCCGCGTGGCACAAGGTCTTCCGGCTCGCACTGCCGAACAAGCAGCCCAAGGTCGGAACGCCGGACCGTGAGCAGGACCTCATCGCGGCCTGACTCCGGCCGCACCTCCAGCCCTTGGACGACGTCACCGCTGCGCCACGACGGCCGACCCGGCCGGTGGAGTTCCCTGCTGCCCGGGCCCACCGTTTCGCCCACCAGGTGCAGGGCGAGGGGGACACCGCTGGTGCTGCCGTCTGTCGGCGACATCCGGATTCCGCTCCGAGCCAACAAAGAAGCCCCCGGCCGCCGGCCTGGGGCTTCTGCCTGGAGCGGGTGACGAGAATCGAACTCGCGCTCTGAGCTTGGGAATCAACGGCTCCGAGGTTGTTGCAGGGGCTCTGACCTGCGATTTCGGATCGGCCAGGTGGGCGGCTCCCGATCTCTGAGAGCCAGATCTGACCGCTGTTGTCCGCTCTGCTGGGCACGGATGGGGCACGAGAGCTGGCAGTGCGACGCGTGCTCCGGGCGGGCCGGCTGGTCAGAGAGGGATGATGCGAACCTGGCTGCCGCAGAGCTTGGTCATGTCGTTGCTGTCGGAGGTCAGCAGGGCGACGGGTTTCGGCTGGCGGAGTGCGACCTCGGCGACCGTGGCGTCGATGGCGTACTTGTGCCCGTGCAGTCCGGCGCCTTTGAGGAGCTCAGCCGCCGCTTTCGCCGCCTGCTCGGTGACCGGCTCCACCTTGATGCGGGACAGGGCCCAGTTCAGGCGCGGCATGTTGGTGCGGGCGTGGGTTACTTCCACGATGGTGTTCGCCCCGATCACCAGGTCGGCTCCCATGTCGTGGAAGACCTGCAGCATGGCGAGGAGCTTGCGGTCCTGCGCGATCCAGGCGGACAGTCCTTCCGAGTCCAGGACGACGGTTTCGATGCGCTCGCTCACGCGGCGTCCGCGTCCTTGGAGGAGCCGGTGGCGCCGAAGATCTTCGCGTGGGCCTCGGAGAGCTCCTCGTCGCTGAAGCCTCCATGCTCTTCCTCGTGCCGACGGAGGTCGTCACCCAGAAGCTGGTGCCGGATCTGGCGAGCCACGGCCTCCGCCACATAGCCGGAGACGTTGTCCGTGAGCTTGCGGAGCTCCGCCACCTGGTCGCTGGGGAGCGTGACGGTGATGCGAGTCGTTGAGGACATACGCCAAGCATACTGGAGTATGCGTGACCGGGCTTGGGTTTCCGGCACCGATCGTTCCGGTCAAGGTTTCGCGACCGGAGGGTGCGGTTTCCGGCGCCGGGAGTTCAAGCCCGCGGGCCATGCGCGTATCGGTCAGAAGGGCGGTTCGAGATAGCTGCGGCCATCGCTGTGTGGCCGCCAGTCCCAGGGCTCCTCCGCAACAGGCTCAGGGTCGGGGACCTCGTGGCCCCACGCTTCGAGCGCCTTCCGGGCAACACGCCGATTGGGGGCATCGCCGCTGGTGTCCAGCATGGCGCGCGCGTGCACGGCGAGGTGATCGCGGTGCTCGGCAAGCGTGGGGTGCTCGGCGAGGATGAGCGCGGCGATGACGGCGGCTGCGCGCACGTCCTCGTGGCTGTCTCGGAGGAAGGGCGAGACCGCCCGATAGAGCATCGGGCGCAGGTCTCGGAAGGACGCCACGATGGTGCCGGGGGCGAGGAATGCAGGGGAGTACTGCTCCGTGCGACCCACAATCTCGTCGGAGGCGTCGTAGGCCGTGGAAGCCAGCCAGTTCAACAGCGCCGCGCGAATGGGGACGTTGCGATAGGGCCGGGGGGTTGTGGCCGCCGGGTGGGCGAGGATGCCGGCGACATACATGGCGACGGGGGCAGTGGCTTCATAGATGCTGTTCTGATGGTGGACCATCTCACTCAGCTCCGACAAAGCGGAGACCTGAACCTTGGGATCGGGTTCCAACAGCCGTGTCAGGATCTTGGGGAGGTCCTGACCGTCCCCGAATGCCGTCTGGAGCGAACCCCAATCAGTCTCTGAGAGGACTACCTGGTACGGCGGCAAGTCAGGCTCGCAGGGCATGCCGGCGCTGGAACGGCTGTGGTTCACAGCTCGATTGTCCGGGAAGAGCCGGCAGTGAGCTGCTTGGTCCGCACGCAACACTCCTGTGAGCAGGAGACGGGCCTAACCGGCGAGCAATGCTCAGGACTTGTGGATCGGCTCCTCTGGATGACGCACGAAGGGCGTACCTTCCCGAGTGAGTGATCGTCAAGTCACCGAGTAGGCCCGCGCTGCGAACCCGGCTCGGGAAGGGCACGCCCGTGCTCAGCGTAGTCAACGAAGACGGCACCACCGAGGCCGGTTCCCTGATTGACGAGATCGTCCGGGAGGGCGCGAGGCAGATGCTAGCCGCCGCGCTGGAGGCGGAAGTTGACCAGTACATAGCCGAGCTCGCCGGGCAGCGGGACGAGGCCGGTCGCCGACTGGTGGTCCGTAACGGCCGGCACCGTCCCCGAACGGTGACAACGGCCGCCGGGCCCGTCGAGGTCGCGGCCCCGCGTGTGAACGACAAGCGCGTCGACGAGGCCACCGGTGAGCGCAAGCGGTTCTCCTCGAAGATCCTCCCGCCGTGGTGCCGAAAGTCCCCGAAGATCAGCGAGGTCCTGCCGCTGCTCCACCTCCACGGCCTGTCCTCCGGCGACTTCGTGCCCGCAATGGAACAGTTCCTGGGTTCTTCGGCCGGCCTGTCGCCAGCCACCGTGACGCGGCTGACGAAGCAGTGGACCGCTGACCACGCCGAGTTCCAGCGCCGCGACCTGGCCGAATCCGATTACGTCTACGTCTGGGCCGACGGCGTCCACCCCAAGATCCGCCTGTCCGAGACGCACTCCTGCGGGACTGCCGCCGACGCGGCATGCGCGACCCGATGCTCATGGTCGGTGACGGCGCGATGGGCCTGTGGCGGGCACTGGCGGAGGTGTTTCCGCAGGCCAGGCACCAGAGGTGTTGGGTTCACAAGACCCGCAATGTCATGAACGCGTTGCCGAGGTCCGCGCAGCCCGGCGCGAAGAAGGCTCTCCAGGAGATCTACAACGCTGAGGACCGCACGCACGCGGACAAGGCGGTCAAGGCGTTCGAGAAGACGTACGGGGCGAAGTGGCCCAAGGCCGTCAAGAAGATCACCGGCGAGGTCGACGAGCTGCTGGCGTTCTACGACTTCCCCGCGGAGCATTGGGTCCATCTGCGCACGACAAATCCGATTGAATCGACTTTCAGCACGGTCAAGCTTCGAACCAAGGTCACCCGCGGGGCCGGCAGCCTGGCCGCTGCCCTCGCGATGGTCTTCAAGCTCGTCGAGTCCGCCCAGGCCCGATGGCGCGCGGTCAACGCGCCTCACCTGGTCTCCCTGGTCCGTGTCGGAGCCTGCTTCGAGAAGGGAGTCCTCGTCGAGCGTGAGGAAGTCACAGCAGCCTGAGCTACGTCATGATCAGAGAACTTGACACCTGCACGTTCATGGCCGGCCTCATACGGATGGTCGACCGCGCCCGAGCAGTCCGCTCACCTCGCCGGCGAGGGCGACCGAGGCATCGATCTCGACTTTGCGGATCGATACGCTCTCCACGAGGAAGCCGAACGGCATGCCGAGCCTGCGGCAGAAGGCGACCAGGTCACGGGCGTTGGCCAAGCAGTGCTCGTACGACTCGGCCAGGGTGTCG
Organism: Streptomyces sp. NBC_00464; assembly: GCF_036013915.1. Taxonomy (NCBI): domain Bacteria; kingdom Bacillati; phylum Actinomycetota; class Actinomycetes; order Kitasatosporales; family Streptomycetaceae; genus Streptomyces; species Streptomyces sp. NBC_00464. Next base: position 4,050,929 of record NZ_CP107899.1, read on the forward strand.
TCGGCGTGGAGCAGCGAGTTCTCAATCCAGCGTGGCACGTCGACTCCGAGCCATTTGAGGAACGTCAGCGTCTTCACAGAGCCGCATACCGAGAGCGTGAACACGACGGGCTTGGGTGTGAGCCGCCGCTCGCGGCAGGCGTAGTAGTAGTCGGAGACCATGCTCTTCACCGCGTCGGCGTTGTAGACGACCTGCGAGATGAAGTACGCGCATCCCGCCTCCTGCTTGGCGAGCAGCCGCAGATGCTCGTCGGGCCGCTCGGTGATGGCGACGCCGCCGAGCAGCAGCTCCGGGCGGACGTCGCGGCGCAGGGCCTGCGCCTCGGACAGGCGGGTCCGCACCGTCTTGTCTTTCGAGGCCGCACCGACGAAGACGCTGAGCACTCGGTCAGTGTCGGCCATCTGCAGCCAAGTCCGCAGCTCCGCCTCGGGGTACTTGCCGACGCACCGGTAGATAACCGCAGGGCGGTTCCACTCGCCGAGGAATTCCGCGTGGTAGTCGGCGGGGTCCATGGTCGGCAGGTATGGAAACGGCCGCTCCGCAGGATTGCGGTCGCTCTCGTCGTCGATGTCGTAGAGCGCCAGCCCGTCCAGGTCGAGGAAGTCCAACCGTGCCAACGTGGCCGCGGTGATCTCCCGTATCCGCTCGGGAGCGGTGCTCAGACGCGGCGGCGTGATGCCGAACAGCAGGATGCCGCTCTCGGCGTCGGCGTTGGTCACCAGCGTCCGGAGAGCCGTGCTGTCTCTGTGGTCGATCATGTCGCGGAAGCTACCAGCTCATTCACCAGGCAGCAGGCGAACGCCGCTCTGTGAGACCGGATTCGACCGCTCTTGCCCGAGGGAACCAAAACAAGGCTCCGATGGAACGACCGCGTTGATCAGATCCACAGGATTTGACAATAACTCCTAACCGGCCGCCGCCCGGCTGTGTGGCCAATGGTGATCGCCGGGTGGTCACCATCAGTATTCGGTTGCGCCGATGGGCTGGTGGCAGACGCAGCAGGCTGGCTCTCGGGGCGGAGGAAGCTGTACTCATCCAGAAGCCGAGTGGACTCCTCGGGGTCCTCGGACTTGGCGGCGCGGGCTTCGAGGTCGCGAAGGTGCGAGTCGAGGACGGGATTCCGCGCAATGGCGTACTGCGTCCACCACAGGCGCATGAAGGCGGGCACGGGGGTGATGTTGAAGGCGTCGCCGATGACGCGCTTCCAGTGCGCCTCAAAGTCCGGGAGGAGGTGCGGAGTGTGTTCCTGAATCGCCAACCGAAGCACTTGAGGCGTGTGTTCGGGCATGGGCGGCAACCGCAGGGGTTCCCCCTCGTACCCATCGAAGTGGAGTGCGTGGGCGGGCATGGTTCGTGCTCCTTGGTGTGGAGGGTGGTTCAGGCCGCCTCGCGTCGGTCCTCGTGCGACTCGTGCTCGCGGGCCATGTGGCCTGGCGTGCACCGTGCTGAGCGCATCCGGCCTCCATGCGGCCCCATTAGTCTTCGTGCGGAGTCTCCAGCTCTTGGAGCCGTTCGCCGATGTCGGTGGCCCATGCCTGCGCCCACTGGCGCAGCCCGGTGATCGCTTGTTCGTCGAGCCCGTAGGCGCCGAATTCCGTGTCGTCGATCCAGTCGGCTCCCAGGTCGAAGGAGTCGCGGGCGTGGCGTCGACCGAGCTCTTCGAGGTCGATATGGCTCCAGCGTTTCGCGGCAGCCTGTACGTCGATCAGGTCCCTGGCGAGTCCGCGGTCGAAGAGTGCACGAACTTTGGTTCCGACGACGTCTTCGAGGGACAGCACCAATCCGTGGTCGGTGTGTACGGGCGGTCGCCAGAGCGCTTCCTTGAGGATGTCGACCTCGCACTTTTCGTGACTGACCGGATCGGTGACGATCAGGCGTGCGGAGAGCGGGTCTGTTTCCAGAGCGCTGACCTGCCACCCGTGTCGTTCCAGGCCGGCGCGCACGGCAGCAGCGATGTCCTCCATGCGATCGGGGTTCTCGGTCGCTACGTCGAGGTCCTGGCTGAGCCGGTCGACCAGGCCGTGCGCCTGAACTGCGTAGCCGCCGGTCAGCGCCAGGGGTAGGCACCGCCCACGGCGAGTACATCAGCGAGCAGGCGACGGTGCAGATCGGTGAGATTCACGCAGCAGCCTGGGCGTTGTGAGCCAGCTCGTCGAAGGAGTGTTCCCAGACTTCACGGACATCACGACTGATCAGTGTGCGCAGTGTGGGCCACAAGCTGACGAGGAGGCCCCGGTTGAGGTACCGGACCAGGTCGTCATGCTGGCCCTCGGCCAACACGATGCGGTAATAGCTCATCCGCAGCCGTGGCTGGTCGAGGTCGAACATGGTCAGCCCCGACCATGCCAGGTGAAGTGGCAGGCGCACCGTGCCGTGCTCGGGGCCGACAAGCTCGGAGAGCGCTGTGGGCAGGCGCCGGGCGAACTTGGCGCGACGGAGATCGGAAAGGCTGGGCTGCGATGCCATATGTCGATTATCCAGGGAGAGGCCACCGAAGCCGACCGGACGCATCCAAGATGACCCGAACAAAGAAGCCCCGGGCCGCTGGCCTGGGGCTTTCATGTGGAGCGGGTGACGAGAATCGAACTCGCGCTCTGAGCTTGGGAATCAACGGTTCTTGGACAGCCAAAACCGACCTGACCTGCAGGTTCGACTGGAGGGCGCGAGGCCGGTGTGGTCTCTGCGTGCCGCACTTGACCGCTGTTGTCCGCTCCGAAGGGCACGGATGGGGCACACCGACGGGAGGTCATCAACCTGAGGTGATGTGCCGAAGCGGTGGCAGGAAGCGGAAGCCTCCCGTGGTGCGGACGCCGCGGTGACGCAGGCCTCAGGCTCAGAAGGCTTCGGTGACGACGATCTGTGGGTCGGCGTGGCGGCGCATGAAGGTGTAGATGAGCCAGCCGCGTCCGCCGGCCAGGTCCACGATGTGGGGACCACCGGGGCTCGTGGAGGCCAGCGGTCGGACGGTCATCCAGTGCGGGAGCGAGACGTCAGCGTCGATTCCCCGGAAGTACGGGTCTTCAGCGGTGATCAGTTCCGCACGAGCACTCATGACCAGGTCACTGCCTTCGGCAGGCATGCTTTGGAAGTCGTGCTGTGCCTGCTTCGTCCAGTCCATCTGCCAGGGCGGCCGGAGTGGTTCGTCGATCACTCTCCGGGCTTCCTCTCGGCGGCTTCGTGCCGGAGGCGGCTGTACTCCTCCAGGAGCTGGATGGACTCCTCGGGGTCGTCGGACTCGGCTGCGCGGGCTTCGAGATCGCGAAGGTGCGAGTCGAGAACGGGATTTCGTGCGATGGCGTACTGCGTCCACCACAGGCGCATGAAGGCAGGCACGGGGGTGATGCTGAAGGCGTCACCAATGACGCGCTTCCAGTGGGCCTCGAAGTCCGGGAGGAGGTGCGGGGCGTGTTCCTGAATGGCCAACCTGAGTGCCTGGGGCGTGCGTTCGGGCATCGGCGGCAACCGCAGGGGTTCCCCCTCGTACCCATCGAAGTGGAGTGCATGGGCGGGCATGGTTCGGGCTCCTCGACGTGAAGGGTGGGTCAGGCCGCCCCGTGCCGGTCCTAGTGCGACTGGTGCCGACGGGCCATCTCCTCGAACCACTCGGCCGGCACCAGGTAGGCGACCGTCTTCCCTTTGCGGGTGATGGCGGCGGCCTCACCGGCGATCCGGGTCCGGTCCAGGATCTCGCCCATCCCTTTGCGCAAGTCGATGGTTGTGTAGGTCTTCGTCTCCATACACTGAAGCATATAACAACTATCATAGTTGACATATATGCTCTAGAGGTGCTGGCGACCCGAAGGGGCCGACGGGCGCGCTGGGTGCATAACGGGCACACAGGGCACTCTCGATCGGGCTTGAACAACAACAAAGCCCCGGCCGCTGGCCTGGGGCTTCTGGTGGAGCGGGTGACGAGAATCGAACTCGCGCTCTGAGCTTGGGAATCACCGTCGCCCAGCCCGATCAGCTGGCTTCTGACCTGGGGAAACAGCCCCCGGTGTGGCCTCCTGGGCGGGCGTGGTGACACCCGTGTCGACCGCTGTTCACCGCTCCGAAGGGCACGGATGGGGCACGGGCCGACGAAGGCCGTTCAGGGGTGCGGGCTAGTTCCCCGAGTGGTCGATGACGTTGCCGTTGGAGCAGTTGTTCAGTGGTTTCCGGTCCAGTCGCTGAGCGCCGGCACCACGGCCAGCTCCTGGATGCACACGTCGGCGGCGGTGAAGTTCCAGTTGTTGGCGGCGTTGACGCCGCTGCCGAAGTTGGAGTCGTTGTCGGCGTGGGCGGGGGCTGCGAGGGCGACGCCGGCGAGGACCAGTGCCGCGACAGAAACGATCTTCTTCATGGCCTGAGAACGACCTACGGGAATCGGCGATACGTCCGTTCACTCTCCTGCCCGTACCGGAACGGGGGCACTTCGCCCGGTCATCGACCGGTGGCGCCGGCCTCCGTCGCACGGCGGCCCCGGCTACTTGGCCGGGGTCGGCGTTTCGCAGCCCCGCACCCTCTGTATGCAGGCAGACAGGGCCGAGGTGGGTTTGTCCTCCGCGCGTGTGAGGGATGCATCGGCCGTGTTGTCCTTTCCCCTCCCCGCACGTCGGGAGTCGCTGCGCCGTCGGTTCTCCGACGACGGATACGTCACCCTGCCCCGGCTCGTCAGCCCCGTCGGGCTCGCGACGCTCGCCTCGGAAGCGCGTCGGCTGGAGGCCGATGCGGCGCGGCGGGACTTCCGCATGCCGTGCATGGCGGACAGCCCCCGGCACATGACCACGCTCGGCGGACACCGGATCGCGCACGCTTCACCGGTCATCGCACGTCTCTACGAGGACCGGGATCTGATGCGGCTGCTCTCCTCGCTCCTGGGCGAGGCGGTCGTCGCCGTGCACGACCCCGTCGAACGACACGTTCTGAACGTCTTGCACCGGCCCGGGGACACCCACGGTGCGCATACCGACGACTACCCGCTCGCTCTCGTTCTCTTCCTTGAGGCCCCGCCGCACCCCGCCGACGGCGGACTGCTGGAGTTCCACCCTGGCCGCGGAGACCTCGATGCCCTCGGCGCGCCCGGTGCCCGGCGCGTGCACCACCGGCCCGGCGACGGTTACCTCCTGCGCAGCGACCTCACCGCCCACCGCGTCACCCCGCTCGGGCGTCCAGGAGTCCGGCGTACGGTGCTCAACTTCGCGTACACGACGCCGGGCCGGCAGGGCGTGACCAGCTCGTCCGCGTCCCTCCTCTACGACTGAGAGGGTGTTTCGTCCCGTTGTTTCATCCCTGATTGCGCGGTTGTGGATGGTTCACGCTCCGCGCCATGTTGGGGTGGATTCTGCGGTGAGTCTGCGGGTCATGAGGTTGATCATCGCAAGGTGGATCATGGCTTCGGACCGGTGTGGATGGGCTTCGTAGTCGCGGGCCAGGCGTCGGTGGTTCATGAGCCATCCCAGGGTCCGCTCGACGGTCCATCGGCGGGGTAGAACGGTAAAGCCCCTGGTGGTGGGGTCGCGGCGGACTATGTGCATGTCGATGCCGAGGGTGGCGGCGTGCTCGACGAGGTGCTGGCGGTAGCCGCCGTCGACCCAGGTTTTGCGGATGGTGGGATGCTCGGCGGCGATCTGTTCGATGAGGGTTCGGCTGGCGGTCGAGTCCTGCACGCTGGCCGCGGTGACCAGTACGCCGAGGAGGAGTCCGACGGTGTCGATGACGATGCTCCGCTTGCGGCCGACGATCTTCTTGCCCGCGTCGATGCCTTGCCCGGTGGCGGGGACGTTGGTGGAGGTCTTGATGCTCTGGGAGTCGATGACGCAGGCGGTTGGTTCGTCGTCCCGGCCTTCCTGCCTGCGGACTTGGCGGCGGAGGAGGCTGTTGAGCTGGTCGAATACGCCTTCTTCCTGCCAGCGAGCGAAGTAAGCGTAGACGGTGTTCCAGTGGGGGTGGTCGTGCGGCAGATAGCGCCAGGGGATCCCGGTGCGGTTCACATAGAGGACCGCGTCCAGCAGGCTTCGCAGGTCGTGATTCGGTGGCCTGCCGATGTCCAGCCCGCGGCCTCGGCGCTCTGCCCGCCATGCGGTCAGGACCGGCTCCACCGAATCCCATCGGGCATCGGAGAGGTCGCTTGGATAGCGACGACGCTCAGTCATGATTCTGGAGTACCGGCCGACTGCGGACCCGGCCCAGGCGCATGCATCAGGCGCGCGAAGCGCACGGTGCACGACAGCGCGTCCTGGGATGAAACAGGAGGAGTGCGGGCGAGACTACGGCATCAGAGCCCCACCAGCACCACCGGGACCTCGAGAAGCACCCATCTCATCAAAGCCGAGTCACATAGCATCTGAAACCACAGCAACAGAGGCGTAAACACCCTCTGAGTGCCTGTTTTCGAACCCCGGACAGGCAGGTCAAGGGCTGCTGGTCTGGATGGGCACCTTGTGCAAGCGTTCGGGGAACGGTCACGGTGACCGTTCCCCGAACGGGAGTCTTTGCGGCTGGTGTGGCACGAGGGTGGGAGCGACGAATGCCGCACGTTGACGGCGGTCAAGGCCACCCGGGGCACTCCGAGGAGGCCGGAAGCTTGCGTGCCCGGAACGGTGGGCGGGACGGCTCCCCGGGAGTGCAGTTGCTCAGTTGATGCCCAGGGCGTTCAGGATGGCCGCGGAGACGTGGTCGGCGGCGTTCTTGTGGCCCTTGGTGTTGGGGTGGACGAAGGCCACCTTGGTCGGGAAGTAGCTGAAGATGCCTTCGACCCATTTGCCGGCGTCGCAGGCGCTGTGGTTCCGGGTGGAGTCGGTGAGGTCGACGAACGCGTCGCCGTGGTCACCGGCCGCCTTTTCGATGGCCTTGTTGAGGGGCCCCTGGACGTCGTCGCGGAGCCAGTCCAGGTCGCCCGGGGTGATCGAGGCGAATTGCTCCCAGTCGTTGTACCGGCACTTGGTCGTGTCCTGGGGGATGACCGTGGGGTAGCCGACGTTGATGACCTTCGCGTGGGGGGCGCGCTTGTGGACGGTGGCGAGCATCTCGTCGTAGTCGCTGCTCACCTTGGCCAGCCGGCCGGGGATGTTGCCGGCCAACTCGTCCCGGCACGGTGTGCCCACGCCGCCGCTGTCCTGGTCCAGTTGCAGGCAGGTGAAGAGGATGTCGGCGAATCGGAGGGTGTTGCCGCCTGCGCCGACGGTGACCACGTCGGTGCCGGAGTTCACCGCCCCGGACTGGGGAGGCACCGGCAGGAACGGGTATTCCGGGTCCTCGGAGAAGGGCGGCAGGTGACGGCCGATCGGGTTCTGGGCGTTGTCGGTGATGTCCTCGATGGTGGCCGCGCCGCAGCTGACGTTGGTCAGATCGATCAGTGAGCCCAGATCTCGCTCAATGACCTGGGGGTAGGACTGGTCGGTGCGCTCGCATCCGTCCCGGGGGACCTCGAAGGTGTCGCCGGCCGCCGGGATCACTCCGGCAGTGTAGGAGTCACCCATGGCGACCCACTGGTAGGACTGCGCCGCGGCCGCCGGGGTTGAGCCGGCGAGCTGTACCGGGACGAGGGCACCCGCCGCCAGAGCCACGGTGCAGCCCAGTACAGCCAGTCGGGCACGAGTGTTTGTCATAGATCCTCCGTAAGTGCGGTATTTGCAGCTTCGCGATCTTACAAGGAGAGTCACTCAAAGAACTCGCTTAGCTACAGAGTGTCACTATTGGTGTGGGTCCTCCTGGACGCCCACGGACCAGGACACAGGGAAGCCGTCCGCTCAACCGTCTCTGTGACGCCTGAGCGAACGGCTTCCCTGCGAGCAATTCCGATCCAAAGCGCTGCGACCTGTGGGTTCCAAGTTCAGGAACAGGCTGTGAGGTGCCGCCCGGTCGGGGCCGACGCGGGCCGGCGGAGAGCTGACCGGGTCGGGGGCATCGCCGCCCGGGGCGGTCCGGGCGTGAGGCTCTCCGGCGGAAGGGGCATCGCTCGTTCGGGGCGAGGTGACGTGTCCGCTGTTCCGGGCGGCGGGCGTTGCGGGACGTATCCCCGTGCCCCGCACACCGGGGGCTTCCCCGTATCCCACCCGGAGGGTGTCCGTCCCGTGGTTCTCGTCATCGTCGTTGCCGCACTGGCCCTGCTCGCCGGCCTCGCCGCCAACCGCTGGCTGCGGCCACGCCTCCTCAGCGAGGACGACGACGCGGGCATGGCCGTCAAGGACCTGGTCGGCCCCCTGCTGACCCTGACGGTGCTCCTGCTCGCCTTCGTCCTCGTCACCGCCAACGGCTCCTACGGCAAGGCCGAGGTCGCCTCGCGCGGCGAGGCCCGAGCCGTCGACCAGCTCGTCGAGGCCGCCGAATACGCGCCCGAAGGACCGCGATCCGAGATCCAGGCGGACGCCGTCTGCTACGCCCGTGCCGTACGCGTCCAGGAGTGGCCCGCCATGGCCGACGGCAACGGCTCGCCGGCCCCCAGCGTCTGGTCCACCGACTTCCGCCGCGTCTTCCGCGAGGTGGAGGGCAAGCCGGTCTTCGGCATGCTGGTGGCCGCCGACAACAAGCGCTCGGAGGAGCGCGAGGAACGCCTCACCCAGGCCACCGCGAGCATCCCCAGCGCGATCCTCTGGTTCCTGCTGGCCACCCTGGTGATCACCGTGGTGGCGCTCGGCGTCTGCCTGCCCCGCCGCAACAACCGAGGGCAGATCATCACCCTCACCGTCATCACCGCGCTGCTCACCGCCACCCTGTGCATCATCCGCGACGTCGACCGCCCCTTCGGCGGCATCATCGACGTCCAGCCCACGGCCATCACCGAGGCCGAACGCCAGGCGACCCGCGACTTCCTTACCCGCCACACCCCCGCCGACCTGCCCTGCGACGACCAGGGCAACCGCCGCACCGTCTGATGAGGCAGGGCTCCGTGCTCACCCAGTTCCCGGCCAAGGGCAGCGCCCGGAGCCGCTTCGCGACATCCCCGGTCGCGTCGTCGAGCATGCCGGCGGACCGTCGTCGTAGGGATGCCTTCCCGACCGCCTGGGCGTACGGGTCGCTGCTGCCGCAGGCCACCTGGCTGCGGGGCCGGTCGCGACTCAGGAGTTCAGGGCTGTCGCGGCGAGTGCGGTGCCTTCCACACGGGCGCGGATCTTGGCGAACGCGGTCTCACGCGAGGTCGATTGGTCGTCGGCGAACGGCGCGAAGCCGGCGTCGTCGCACGTGCCCAGCCGGTCCACCGGGAGGTGGCGGGCGGCCGCCAGCACTCGGTCGCGTACCTCCTGGGGGGTCTCCACCCGCGGGTCGATCGGGTCGGTTACCCCGATGAAGACCCGCGCATGGCCGGGCAGGTGGTCGGCGATGACGCGCAGGACCCGGTCTGGGTCGCCTTCGCCGGCCAGTTGCAGGTAGAAGTTGCCGACGGTGAGCTGGAGCAGCTTCGGCAGCAGGCCGAGGTAGTCGACGTCGAGGCTGTGGGTGGAGTCCTGGTCGGCACCGGGGCCGGTGTAGACGCCGATCCTGGCGTGCTCGGCCGGGGTGAACCGGGACAGCACTCGGAGGTTCAGGGCGATGAAGTGATCCAGCAGCCCTCCGCTCGGGTCCAGCTTCAGGGACAGACGGGCCTCCTCGAAGTCCAGTTGGACGACGTGGGCGCCCGCGTCCAGGCAGCCGCGGATGTCCGTCTCCGCCTCGTTCACCAGGTCCTCGAGGAACTGCTCACGCGAGTAGCCGGTGATCCCGGCCGCCGGGTAGAGCAGGCTCAGCGCCGAGGGGGCGACGACGGCCTGCTTCACCGGAACCTTCGCGTGCCGTCGCGCGGCCCGCAGGTACTCGTCGGCATGGGTCTTGTAGCGGAACGGGCCGGAGGCCAAGCCGGGCAACTGCCGCTGGTGCCCGTCGGCGAAGGGGATGACGACCCCGTCAGCGGACAGGTTCGACAGCCCCTCGACCGGATACGTGAGGAAGCTGTGCTTACTCTGCTCGCCGTCGGTGACGACCGGCGACCCGATCGCCTCCAGAGTCTCGATGGTGTCGCAGACGGCCTGCTCCTGGATCGCCGCGAGCTTCGCGCCGTCGAGACGGCCGGCCTCGAAGGCAGCCATCGCGGTCAGCAGTTCGGGGGAGCGGGGCAAGCTGCCGATGAGTTCAGTGGGAATGGTCACGGCGGCAGCGTAGAAGGACAAACAGCGCAGACCTTTCTGAACTCATGCACAACACCGCATCGGCCACTTTCGGAGTAACGAGACCTCTTCGCATTGACCCCGCCGGTGCGGGGAGTGACACGGCACGCGCCGCGTCCTGCTCTATGCGAACCAGTTCACAGCTCAGACCGCCGACCACTCACTGTGACATTCGCGGCCAGGTGGCTCCCCGTCAGGTGGTCGCCGGAAGGGGCCTCAAAACTGGCCGTCAACACCTTGTCCGGGCGGCACCCGAGAGTCCGCACTTTGATGATCATCAGCGTGCGATGGCCCGGCTCCTCCAGCAACACCCACCGCCGTGGTGTCGATGGTGGGGCCGGGGGTTGAGCGCTGCCTCGGGGCTTTGATGCGGCGGTTGCCGCCGAGATCAATCGCGTATCGGTCCTCAACTCCGCGGACCCGGGCCCGCGCAGGGGGCTGTTCGGGTGGTTGCGGAGACCATGATCATCCGCAGGGGTGAATGCGGTTGGGACGCGGTGCGGCCCGCGGGAGGGAATGGGGTGTGCCCGGTTTTCCGCCGGGCCGTAACTTGCCCAGAAAGGGCACGATTCACATGCGCATGCGTACCAAGCTGGTCCTGGCCGGCCTCGGCGTCGCCACCGTCGGCGCCACCCTCGGCGGGATCGCGATGGCCGCCGATCCCACCTCCAACACCGTGGCCCCCTACGCCCAGGCCGCGGCCACCGTCAACTCGAACGGCAACATCGCCCAGAAGACCAACACCGTCACCTCGGTCAGCAACCCCACCACCGGCTCGTACTGCGTCGTACTGGCATCGGGCGTTCAGGCGTCCAAGTCCATCCCGATGGCCACCCTCAGCAACACCGCCACCCGGGGCAGCGGCGTCCGCGTCTCTCGCAACGACTCCTCCTGCCCGGCCAACTCCATCCGCGTGACCACCAGCACCGACGGGGCAGTGGCGAACCAACCGTTCTACCTGCTCATCCCGTAACAGCCGCATGCGACGGTGTCCCGTCCGGGTTCTCCCCGGACGGGACACCGTCGCACGCGCCCGGCCGGCAGGACACGCGTCCTTGTCACGGACCTCGAAACCCTCGGTACGGCGCTGCCCTCCGCGCCGCGTCGCGTCGCGGGAAGTCACGCGGCACAGGAGTGGCACCGGGTCCCGGGAGCAGTTCCCTGGTCGCACACAGTGCCGTGTCCTTCTTGCTCCTGGGCCTGTTGCCTTTCTGACTTTGCCATTTCCTCCGGTTGGGAGCCGCCATGACCGAACCGTCTCTACTCGCCGCCTCTGTGCGCCCGGGAGTGCCGGCGCATGTCGCTCTCGTTCTCGACGGCAATCGGCGCTGGGCTGCCCAGCGTGGTCTCAGCGTGGCCGAGGGGCACCGCAGTGGGATCGGGAAGATCCCTGATGTCCTGGAGTGGTGCGAGGAGGAAGGGGTCGCCATGGTGACGCAGTGGATCCTGTCCATCAGGAACCTCCAGCGCGGCCCCCAGGAGCTCGCCGATCTCTACCAGTCGTTCATCAGCCTGTGTGAGCGTCTCGCCGAGGCGCAGCGCTGGCGGGTCCGGGTGATCGGTGCCCTGGAGTTGTTGCCGCCGCCTGTCGCGGCCGCGTTCGAGGACGTGCAGCGGCGCACCGAGCAGGTGGAGGGGGTGCAGGCCAATATCGCTGTGGCCTACGACGGTCGGCGGGAGATCGTCGCCGCGGCCCGGTCCCTGGCTCAGAAGTACCGCGGCCGCGGGCCGCAGGAGTCGGTCGGGGATCTGTCGTGGTGGGAGGGGGAGTTCGCGTCCCATCTGGGCACGGCGGGACTGGCGGACCCGGACCTGGTGATCCGCACCTCGGGCGAGCAGCGTCTGTCGGGGTATCTGACGTGGCAGACAACGCAGTCGGAGTTGTACTTCTGTGAGCGGCTGTGGCCGGATTTCACCCGGGAAGACCTGTGTGAGGCGCTGGACAGTTACGCCTCGCGACAGCGTCGGCTGGGACTGTAGGCCCGACGATGCCGCAAAGGAAGAAGTCCATGACCGCCACACCGCCTGACGGCCCCGTGCTCTCGGACACACACGAACACCCGCACCCACGCCGGCCGGAAGGGCAGCCCGGCCACCCTGAGGGGGGCAGGCACACGGACCGTACGACCGTGGCCCGGACGGTCACGGACGTACTCCAACCGCGCAACGTCCTGCTCGTGGGCATGCCGGGCATCGGGCTGGCCGCCGCCGGCGACTGGAGCGGCATCCCCTGGGGGCTGCTCGGCGCCCTGTGCGCCGGGATCGTTCCCGCCGCCTACATCGAGTGGGAACGCAAACGCGGCACCTGGGGCGACCGCAACATCGTCGACCGCACCAAACGGCCCCCGATCTTCGCGGTCATCCTGGCCTCCATCGGCCTCGGCTCGGTCATCATGATCCTCGGCCACGCCCCCACCGGGATCCTCCTGGCGATGCTCGCCCTGTGGGCGATGACCGTCGTCCTGCTGGCCGTCAACCACGTCTGGAAGATCAGCGTCGACAGCGCCGTCGCCTCCGCGATCCCCGCGATGCTCGCCGTGGTCCACACCCCGTGGTGGCTCCTCGCCTACGGCCTGACCCTCGCCGTGTGCTGGTCCCGCGTCGCACTCACCTACCACAGCATCGCCCAGACCGCGGCCGGTGCCGGCGTCGGCGCCACCACCGCAGCCGCATTCCTCCTGACCTAGCGCCGCCCCATCGCCCTCTGAGTTCATCCTTGTTGACCGAGGGAAAGACACCCTGCTTCTCTCCCAGTTCGGCCGGCTGCGTGCTGGTCCGCTCACACGTTCAGGGGTGGGGGAACGCCGTCCTCGGTGAGGTGATCGAGGGCAAGTCGGCCGTCGACGCGATCGCGGCTGTCAGCACAGGCACCAAGAACGGGCGCGCGGATGCCCTGGATGAGGACGTCGTCATCCAGCACGCTGAGATCATCGGGTAGGGACATGCCCTCCGGCGTCTGCACCAGCCCGCCAGCCGGTCACTCGGCGGGCGGGCCCGTCAGAGAGCCGCAGCCGACGGCCTGATCAAGGCTTGGCGCACGGCCCGCCGCGAGTACGAGAACCTCGCCAGCGCGCTCACGCCGCGGATGATCGTTCTCGCGGTAGCGGGGTTCCCCGAGGCCGGTACCGGCCGCACATGCCGCCGTGGCGCCGCACGAACTGGGACCGGCCGGGCCACGCCCGGGGCGCGGCCCCGAAGAAGCCGTCCGGGCGGCGGCTCACTCCGGGGCTGCGGGGCGTCAGCCGCCGACGGTGAAGCTGAGGGTGTGGTCAGCCCGGCCTTGTCCCGGGCCCGGCGCCACTTGCGGCCGAACGTGGTGCCGCGCAGTACCGCTCCCCTCTCACCAACGAAGACGAGCCCGTCCACACCCGGCTGGGCGAACCACTCCAGATGCCGGCGGACGTCCTCGTGGAGGAATGACGGCAGCACGATCTCCCGTCGGCCCGCGCGGGACTTGGGAGCGCCGACCACGCGGTGACGGCACACAGGCAACACACTCGCGGCCGACACCGGTGCCAAGCTCAAGGACCTCATGGTCCGAGCCGGCCAGTCCTCCGAGCGCGCGCAGCTTATCTACCAGCACTCCACCAAGGAACACCAGCGCAAGCTTGCCGCCAACATCGATCTCGACGTACGCCGCCAGCAGTCGGCTGGAGCCCCGGGGCATGGCGGGTCGACCGTTCACCCGCTGGTGCCACGTCCGCCCGGACCGTCCGCCCCACGGGCTGCACGGCGTTGATCGCGCAGGAGCAGGCAGTCCGCACTGTGCGTGTGACGCAGGGCACTTGGAAGGGATCTCGCGCTGCGGGACCCGGTAGTGGAGCGCTCGCTCTCAGGGGTGACGGATCCACTATTGGTGCAGATGGGACGGGTCGTTATGGCACGCGAATGGCACGAGCCCTAAAAATGGTCTAGACAATAAACAAGGCCCTGGTCTCCGACCAGGGCCTTCATCATGGAGCGGGTGACGAGAATCGAACTCGCGCTCTGAGCTTGGGAAGCTCATGTTCTACCATTAAACTACACCCGCGTAACGCACCGGCCGATCAGCCGCGCATCGTCACACACTGTACCCCATCGCGGACCCCCCGAGGCGTGAGCCCCGGTGTGAGGCGTGGTGGGGGTTCGGTCGGGCGGGGCTGGGGGTGGACGGGGGTGTGTCGGGCGGGAGTTGGGGGCGTAGCGTGAGTGGTCGGAGTGCCGCGTGCGGCGGCGTCCCGTTCATCCCCTAATGTGGCTTTCTCGTCCACGGCTTGATGGGGAAGGGACTTGATGGACTCCATGGAGCGCACCGTCGTCCGCTGTGCCGAAGGGCACGTTTTCGCTACCGCCTCGTTCCCGATGCAGCAGCTCGGGTCCGGGCGGATCGGTCCCGGGCGGCTTATCCGCTGTCCTCGTTGTGCGCGGTTGCGGCATGCCGTGCCTGTGGGGTTCGAGGAGCGGTAGAAGAGCGAGCGGCAGGGGTCTGCGGGAGCAGGCGACAGGCGCGCGGGGCGGCCCGATGGGGGCGGGCCCGCGCGTTCTGCGTATCCTCGGTGGGTGCTTCTCTCAGACAAGGACATCCGGGCCGAGATCGACGCCGGACGCGTACGTATTGATCCTTTCGATGCGTCGATGGTGCAGCCGTCGAGCATCGATGTGAGGCTCGACCGCTATTTCCGGGTGTTCGAGAACCACCGCTATCCGCATATCGATCCGGCCGTCGAACAGGCCGATCTGACCCGTACCGTCGAGCCGGACGGGGACGAGGCGTTCATCCTGCACCCCGGTGAGTTCGTGCTCGCCTCGACGTACGAGGTCATCTCGCTGCCCGACGATCTCGCTTCGCGGCTGGAGGGCAAGAGCTCGCTCGGCCGGCTCGGGCTGGTGACGCATTCGACGGCCGGGTTCATCGACCCCGGGTTCTCCGGGCACGTGACTCTGGAGCTGTCGAACCTGGCGACGCTGCCGATCAAGCTCTGGCCGGGGATGAAGATCGGTCAGCTGTGCATGTTCCGGCTGAGTTCGCCGTCGGAGTTCCCGTACGGCTCCGAGCGGTACGGGTCGCGGTACCAGGGGCAGCGTGGGCCGACGGCTTCGCGTTCCTTCATGAACTTCCACCGGACGCAGGTGTGATGCCCGGTGAGTGACGACGTACGGGAGAACCTGACGTACGACGGCTTCGGGCATGCCGTGCGGGAGCTGGCGCAGGCCGTGGCGGATGACGGGTACGAGCCGGATGTGGTGCTGAGCATCGCGCGCGGCGGGGTCTTCGTCGCCGGCGGTCTGGCGTACGCGCTGGACTGCAAGAACATTCACCTGGTGAACGTGGAGTTCTACACCGGTGTGGGTACCACGCTGGAAATGCCCGTCATGCTGGCGCCCGTGCCCAACGCCATCGATTTCTCGGACAAGAAGGTCCTGATCGCCGACGATGTCGCCGATACCGGGAAGACGCTGAAGCTGGTGCGTGACTTCTGTATCGATCATGTCGCCGAGGTGCGTTCCGCCGTGATCTACGAGAAGTCGCATTCGCTCGTGAAGTGCGAGTACGTGTGGAAGAAGACCGATCGCTGGATCAACTTCCCGTGGAGCGTGGAGAAGCCCGTCGTGCGGCGCAGCGGGCAGGTTCTCGACGCCTGACCGGTTTCGGGAGCGCGCAGCGAGGAACCCCCGGGGCCTTCGATGGCCCCGGGGGTTCCTTCGTTTCCGTCAGGTGTTTCTCGCAGGTGTTTCTCTCAGATCGTGCCCAGTTTGAGGATCGAGACCAGGGCGAGCAGCTGGATCGCCGACGCGCCCAGGGCCTTCGGCCACGGCAGGTCGTGGGACTTGCTCACCATCGAGGTGAACAGGGCCGCCGCGGCCAGCCAGGTGAGCCAGCCGAGGATCTGGACCAGGGAGTTCTCGCCGCCCAGGAAGAGCGCGAAGATCAGGCGTGGGGCGTCCGTGATCGACATGATCAGCATGGAGAGGCCCACGGTCGGCTGCCACGCGCCGTCGCCGCCGAGCTGGCGGGCGAGGGTGTGGGTGACCGCGCCGAGCACCAGGCCGCCGAGCACGAAGCCGATGCCCGTGATGACGACGTAGGGGATGGCGTTGCCGACCGGTGCGTTGATCGCGTCGTCGCGGGCCTGGTCGAAGCCGAACAGCGCCAGCAGGCCGTAGAGGAACGTGACGATGAGCGCCGGGCCCCAGACGGGGTAGTCGCGCATCTGCCAGAACGTCGGGCCGGGGCGCGTCACGATGCCGCTCAGCAGCTGCTTCCAGTGCAGTCGAGGACCCGAGGGCTGGGCGGGGGCCTGGCCGGCGCGGTAGGTGTTGCCGTCGCCGTACTGGTCCTCGTCGATGCTGAAGGCCTGGGTATGACCGGGGCTGTTCGCGTACGGGTCGCCCTGGTGGGGCTGCGGAGCGTGGGGGTGCGGAGCGTGCGGGTGCTGCTGCGGGTACGGGTCGGCGAAGTATTCGGGCTCGTCGGCTCCGCCGCCCTGGTAGCCGCCACCGTTGTAACCGTTGTTGTATCCGGCGTTGTGCGGGGCTCCACCGCCTCCCGTCGGCGGCCATTGCTGCTGTCCGTACGGCGGTGGTGCCTGATTGCCGTACGGCTGCTGCCGCGGTTGCTGCTGCGCTTGCTGCGGGGTGCGGTTGTCCCGGCCGCGTCCGATCCTGAATCCAGCCACGTAATCGAACGTACCTGGTCCGCGCGGGTCGGGTGGGCGGGGCGGGGGAACTGGGCCGCCTTTGCCGCCTACCTGTGACATCCCCTAAGGGAACCCTGGGGGGTTGTCCTCAGCCCGCTGTGAACAGGGCGCTGGTGAACGTGATCAGCGGGCGGTCCGGCGTCGCCGCCGGGTACAGCGCGATCAGGTCCGCCGTTTCGCCCCGGTGCGTGCGGACCACGGTGTCGGGCTTCCTGTCGCCGTCGAAGTCCGCGTACCGCTGGAGCAGGTTCGTTTCTGCGCGGGACGCGGCGGGGCGGCCGGCGGTCTTGCGCAGGGGGGCCGTCGGGAGGCCTGTGGCCGGGGTCCCGAAGCGGTACGGGCCGCCCGGGCGGCCCGGTCCGTCGGGGCCGCCGAGCAGCAGCGCGCCCCTGGCGGCGGTGCCGGGCTCGTGGGGGAGGGCGGTGTACACCAGGTCGTCATACCCGTCGCCGTTCGTATCCGCCCGGGGCTCGGGGGCGGACAGGGCGGGGCCGGCCCCCGGGATCGTGCCGCCGGCGGCGTGCGGGCGGCCGTCGCGGGTGAAGGGGCCTCGCAGGAAGCTCAACCGGCCCGAGCTCGCCGTCACGGCCAGGTCCGGCTTCCTGTCGCCGTCGAAGTCGCCGCAGACGGGGTGGTCCGGCCAGGCGTTGCCGAAGCGGGCCCGGTCCGGGATGCGCAGGGTGACCGCCTTGCCGGTGAGGCCGGCGGGGGAGCCGAAGAGGATCTGCAGCGGCACGGGCGGGCGGCCGATGCCGTTGTACGGAGGGTCGGTGGCCACGATCAGATCGGTGAAGCCGTCCTGGTCCAGGTCGCACGACGCCTCGGCGTCGAACGCCGCGGGGAGGGTGTCGCCGGACTTGGCGGCGTTCGTGTGCGCGCTGAGCAGCTGGCGTGCCGAGGGGTCGAGGCCGCGGCTGGCGGAGCCGTACACGATGCCGATCCCGGCGTCGTCGCCGTGGCTGTCGGCCGCCGGCTTCACCAGGTCGTCGAGGACGAGATCGCGGTGGCCGTCGCCGTTGAAGTCGTCGGGGGTGTGGCTGCCGGTGCCGTGCGGGACGGCGTGGCGCTCGGCGCCCGCCAGGCCGGACAGGGCGGTGGGCGGGGTGTCGCCGTTCTTGGGCGCCGAGGAGGCGGGGGAGCCCGCGCAGGCCGTCAGCAGGAGGACGCAGGCGCAGAGGCCGCCGATGGCCGCGGTGGCTGCCGCGCCGGGTGTTCGTCCGGTTCGCGCCGTCGCCGTCGCCGCCGAAGTCGCTGTTGCTGTCGCCCTTGCGATGCGTATCCGCACGGGATACCTCCGAATACGTACTCCCGCAGGAATACCTCGTACGTACGTCTCGGCCGTCCCGGCCGTCCCACATCATGCGCCACCCGAGCCGCAGAGCAGAAGCGGCCGGTCCTGCCCCCGAGGCAGGTCCGGCCGCTTGTGCAACGCGGTGGCGCGGTTCCGGTTACTTCGCCGGTTCCGGCTCCGGCGCGTCCGCCGCTTCCGGTTCGCCCGCCGGGTCGGCCGGGGTCTTCACGGAGTCGAGCAGCAGCTGCGACACGTCGACCACCTGGATCGACTCCTTCGCCTTGCCGTCGTTCTTCTTGCCGTTGACCGAGTCGGTCAGCATGACGAGGCAGAACGGGCAGGCGGTGGAGACGATGTCCGGGTTGAGGGAGAGGGCCTCGTCGACGCGCTCGTTGTTGATGCGCTTGCCGATCCGCTCCTCCATCCACATCCGGGCACCGCCGGCGCCGCAGCAGAAGCCGCGCTCCTTGTGGCGGTGCATCTCCTCGTTCCGCAGACCCGGGACCTTCGCGATGATCTCGCGCGGGGGCGTGTAGATCTTGTTGTGACGGCCCAGGTAGCAGGGGTCGTGGTACGTGATCAGGCCCTCGACCGGGGTCACCGGGATCAGCTTGCCCTCGTCCACCAGATGCTGGAGCAGCTGCGTGTGGTGGATGACCTCGTACTCGCCGCCGAGCTGCGGGTACTCGTTCGCGATGGTGTTGAAGCAGTGCGGGCAGGTGGCGACGATCTTCTTCGTCGCCTTCGCCTTCTTTGTGGAGTCGTCCTCGTCGTCCTCGCCGAACGCCATGTTCAGCATCGCGACGTTCTCCTGGCCGAGCTGCTGGAACAGCGGCTCGTTGCCCAGGCGGCGGGCCGAGTCACCCGTGCACTTCTCGTCGCCGCCCATGATCGCGAACTTGACGCCCGCGATGTGGAGGAGCTCCGCGAAGGCCTTCGTGGTCTTCTTGGCCCGGTCCTCCAGGGCGCCGGCGCAGCCGACCCAGTAGAGGTAGTCGACCTCGGTGAGGTCCTCGACGTCCTTCCCGACGATCGGGACCTCGAAGTCGACCTCCTTGGTCCACTCGACGCGCTGCTTCTTGGCAAGACCCCAGGGGTTGCCCTTCTTCTCCAGGTTCTTGAGCATCGTGCCCGCCTCGGACGGGAACGCGGACTCGATCATCACCTGGTAGCGGCGCATGTCGACGATGTGGTCGATGTGCTCGATGTCGACCGGGCACTGCTCCACGCACGCACCGCAGGTGGTGCAGGACCAGAGGACGTCCGGGTCGATGACGCCGTTCTCCTCGACCGTGCCGATCAGCGGGCGCTCGGCCTCGGCGAGGGCGGCCGCGGGGACGTCCTTCAGGGCCTCGGCCGAAGCCTTCTCGTTGCCCTCCATGTCCTTGCCGCCGCCGGCCAGCAGATACGGGGCCTTGGCGTGCGCGTGGTCGCGCAGGGACATGATCAGCAGCTTCGGGGAGAGCGGCTTGCCCGTGTTCCAGGCGGGGCACTGCGACTGGCAGCGGCCGCACTCCGTACACGTGGAGAAGTCGAGGATGCCCTTCCAGGAGAACTGCTCGACCTGGGAGACACCGAAGACGGCGTCCTCGGCCGGGTCCTCCCAGTCGATCTCCTGGCCGCCCGAGGTCATCGGCTGGAGTGCTCCCAGCGCGACCTCGCCGTCGGCGTTCCGCTTGAACCAGATGTTCGGGAAGCCGAGGAAGCGGTGCCAGGCGACACCCATGTTGGTGTTGAGCGAGACCGTGATCATCCAGATCAGCGAGACGCCGATCTTGACCATCGCGGTGAAGTAGATGAGGTTCTGCAGCGTGCCGAGTGCGAGTCCCTTGAAGGCGAGGACCAGCGGGTACGAGACGAAGTACGCGGCCTCGTAGCCCTCGACGTGGTGGATCGCGCCCTCGAGACCGCGCAGGGTCAGGATCGCCAGGCCGATGACGAGGATCACGTACTCGACGAAGTACGCCTGCCAGGCCTTCGAGCCCGCGAACCGCGACTTGCGGCCGGCCCGGGAGGGGAGGTTCAGCAGCCGGATGGCGATCAGCACGAGGATGCCGACCGTCGTCATCAGGCCGATGAACTCGATGTAGAGCTCGAACGGCAGCCATTCACCGATGATCGGCAGCACCCAGTCGGCCTTGAAGAGCTGTCCGTACGCCTGGAGCAGCGTCGGCGGCAGCGTCAGGAAGCCGATGGCGACGAACCAGTGCGCGAAGCCCACGATGCCCCACCGGTTCATCCGGGTGTGGCCGAGGAACTCCTTGACCAGGGTGATCGTGCGCTGCTTGGGGTCGTCGGTGCGGCTGCCTGCCGGTACCGGCTGTCCGAGGCGGACGAACCGGTAGATCTGCGCGACCGCTCGGGCGATGAGCGCAACGCCGACGACGGTCAGCACCAGCGACACGATGATCGCGGCGAGTTGCATGTAGGGGCTCCTCGGGCCTGCGAGGGTGGGATCCAGCGATGAATGATGCTTACCAAGCGGTGAACGATGCTTGCTGAGCAGTCTTACTGAGTGATTCTGTCAAGTGATCTTACTAAGCGGTAACTTAATCAGTCTGTGCTGACACTATCCACTTATTCCGCCGTCCTGTAGCCGGGCAGGCGGTGATCTGTGTCGCTCAGGTCTGCCTTGCCGCGCCGCGCGAGGCCCCGGACCGCCTCGCGCAGGGGTGTGCCGACGGCTTCCGCGAGGATCGCCAGGTCCAGACCCAGCCGGTGGTGCTCGGCGTAGTGCTGGTCGAGGAGATCCGGCTCGTCCCACGGCATCGTCGAGCGGTGGCGGATCTGGGCCAGGCCGGTCAGGCCGGGTTTCAGCTCCCGCCGCCAGTTTCGCGCACCGGCCGGGAGCTCCTGCGCGCGCCCCGGTGTGAGCGGGGCGGGGCCGACGAGGGAGAGCTCGCCCCGTACGACGTGGGGCAGCCGGGAGATCACGTGCAGCCGCAGCCGCCGGGTGCGCAGCGACCGCAGTGCGAAGGGTCTGCCGTCCGCTCCCATCCGGGTCGACCGTGTCAGTACGCCCCCGGAGCCGCGCTGCACGGCAAGGGTCAGGGCGGCCGCGGCGAGGAGGGGGGCGGCCAGGACCAGGAGGGCAGAGCCGAGGGTCAGGTCCAGGGCGCGCTTCGCGGTGGGGCGAGGTGGGGCCGCCGGGGCCAGTGACCTCAGGGCCGTGCGGGCGGCGGTGAGGCGTGAGGCCCGCGGGGGCCGCCAGGTGTGTCCGGCCGGTCTCCGCCGCTGCCGCGGCCCGTGACTCTGCCCTCGCCTCTGCGTCTGCATCGTTCGCACCTGCCTGGGTCGGCTGACTGGAGTCGGTGGCTCGTGCGCCGGTTTTGCGCGGCTCACGGCATTTTGTGACAGAACGATCCCACGAGGCGATGATGGGGAGGCGCGTGTGCCCCGCGGGGCGGGCAGGTGTCGCCCGTACGCGGGCCCGGTCTGCCGTCGATCACCTGTGTGTGGCGTGTGTCCACCGTCATGAATCGCTGTGTTTTGCCTGGTGAGGTGGGGTGCGTTCACGTTAGTTGAGTCGACTCGACTCAGGTCTGTTGACACTGGGACGGGTGTCATGCATCCTTGAGTCAGATCCACTCAAGTAGTCAGTTGGAGGAATTGAAATGGCACGTGCGGTCGGCATCGACCTGGGCACGACTAACTCCGTCGTCAGCGTTCTCGAAGGCGGCGAGCCCACCGTCATCACCAACGCCGAAGGCGCCAGGACCACGCCGTCCGTCGTCGCTTTCGCGAAGAACGGCGAGGTGCTGGTCGGCGAGGTCGCCAAGCGCCAGGCAGTCACGAACGTCGACAGGACGATCCGTTCGGTCAAGCGCCACATGGGCACTGACTGGAAGATCGAGATCGACGGCAAGGGCTTCAACCCGCAGCAGATGAGCGCCTTCATCCTGCAGAAGCTCAAGCGTGACGCCGAGGCCTACCTGGGCGAGAAGGTGGCCGACGCGGTCATCACCGTCCCGGCGTACTTCAACGACTCCGAGCGTCAGGCGACGAAGGAGGCCGGCGAGATCGCGGGCCTGAACGTCCTGCGTATCGTCAACGAGCCGACGGCCGCCGCGCTGGCGTACGGGCTCGACAAGGACGACCAGACGATCCTCGTCTTCGACCTCGGTGGCGGCACCTTCGACGTGTCCCTCCTGGAGATCGGCGACGGCGTCGTCGAGGTGAAGGCCACCAACGGTGACAACCACCTCGGTGGTGACGACTGGGACCAGCGCGTCGTCGACTACCTGGTGAAGCAGTTCGCCAACGGTCACGGCGTGGACCTGTCCAAGGACAAGATGGCTCTCCAGCGTCTCCGCGAGGCCGCGGAGAAGGCGAAGATCGAGCTGTCGTCCTCGACGGAGACCTCGATCAACCTGCCGTACATCACGGCGTCGGCCGAGGGCCCGCTGCACCTGGACGAGAAGCTCACGCGCTCGCAGTTCCAGCAGCTCACCGCCGACCTCCTGGACCGCTGCAAGAGCCCGTTCCAGAACGTCATCAAGGACGCGGGCATCCAGCTCTCCGAGATCGACCACGTCGTTCTCGTCGGTGGCTCGACCCGTATGCCGGCCGTCGCCGAGCTCGTCAAGGAGCTCACGGGCGGCCAGGACGCCAACAAGGGTGTGAACCCGGACGAGGTCGTCGCCATCGGCGCCTCGCTCCAGGCCGGTGTCCTCAAGGGCGAGGTCAAGGACGTCCTGCTCCTCGACGTCACCCCGCTGTCCCTCGGTATCGAGACCAAGGGAGGGATCATGACCAAGCTCATCGAGCGCAACACCACGATCCCGACCAAGCGCTCGGAGATCTTCACGACGGCCGAGGACAACCAGCCGTCCGTGCAGATCCAGGTCTACCAGGGCGAGCGCGAGATCGCGGCGTACAACAAGAAGCTCGGAATGTTCGAGCTGACCGGTCTGCCGCCGGCCCCGCGTGGCGTGCCGCAGATCGAGGTCGCGTTCGACATCGACGCCAACGGCATCATGCACGTCGCTGCCAAGGACCTCGGCACCGGCAAGGAGCAGAAGATGACCGTCACCGGTGGCTCCTCGCTGCCGAAGGACGAGGTCAACCGGATGCGCGAAGAGGCCGAGCAGTACGCGGACGAGGACCACCGTCGTCGCGAGGCCGCCGAGTCGCGCAACCAGGGCGAGCAGCTCGTCTACCAGACGGAGAAGTTCCTCAAGGACAACGAGGACAAGGTCCCCGGCGACGTGAAGACGGAGGTGGAGACCGCGCTCACCGAGCTGAAGGAGAAGCTCAAGGGCGAGGACACCGCCGAGATCCGCACGGCCACCGAGAAGGTCGCGGCCGTCTCCCAGAAGCTGGGCCAGGCGATGTACGCCAACGCCCAGGCCGAGGGCGGCCCGCAGGCCGACGCGCAGCCGGGTGCCGACCAGGCCCAGGGCGACGCCCAGGACGATGTCGTCGACGCCGAGATCGTCGACGACGAGAAGGACTCCAAGGGCGGTGCGGCGTGACCGAGGAGACTCCGGGCTTCGAGGAGAAGCCCGACGTCCCCTCCGGCGCCACCCCTGACGACGCCGAGCCGAAGGCCGCCACCCCCTCTTCGGAGGAGGAGGCGGCCCCGGCCGGGGACGCGAACCAGACAACGGCACTGACCGCTCAGCTGGACCAGGTCCGCACCGCGCTCTCCGAGCGCACGGGCGACCTCCAGCGGCTCCAGGCCGAGTACCAGAACTACCGCCGCCGCGTGGAGCGGGACCGGGTCACGGTCAAGGAGATCGCAGTCGCGGGTCTCCTGTCCGAGCTCCTGCCCGTGCTCGACGACGTCGGCCGGGCCCGTGAGCACGGTGAGCTCGTGGGCGGGTTCAAGTCGGTGGCCGAATCGCTGGAGACGGTCGTCGCCAAGCTCGGACTGCAGCAGTTCGGCAAGGAGGGCGAGCCCTTCGACCCGACGATCCACGAGGCCCTGATGCACTCGTACGCGCCGGACGTCACCGAGACGACCTGCGTGGCGATCCTGCAGCCCGGGTACCGGATCGGCGAGCGCACCATCCGTCCCGCGCGGGTGGCGGTGGCCGAACCCCAGCCGGGGGCGACGCCCGCGTCCGCGAAGGAAGAGAAGAGTGACGACGAGGAGAGCGGTGGCGGCGAGGAGGTCTGACATTCCGTCCGACCACCTGGCAGCACACCGACCTCCCACCCGTCCGGCCATGTGGCCGGTCGTCCGGAAGGAGGGACGTCGATGAGTACGAAGGACTTCGTCGAGAAGGACTACTACAAGGTTCTCGGCGTCCCGAAGGACGCCACCGACGCCGAGATCAAGAAGGCGTACCGGAAGCTCGCCCGCGAGTTCCACCCGGACGCCAACAAGGGCAACGACAAGGCGGAGGAGCGCTTCAAGGAGATCTCCGAGGCGAACGACATCCTCGGTGACACCAAGAAGCGCAAGGAGTACGACGAGGCGCGCGCCCTCTTCGGCAACGGCGGCTTCCGCGCCGGACCCGGCGGAGCCCAGGGCAACTTCGACCTGGGGGACCTCTTCGGAGGTGCCCCGGGCGGAGCCGGCGGGTTCGGCGGCGGCGGCCTGGGAGATGTCTTCGGCGGCCTCTTCAACCGGGGCGGCGGCGGTACCGGCACACGGGTACAGCCGCGCCGCGGCCAGGACATCGAGTCCGAGGTGACGCTCAGCTTCACCGAGGCGGTCGACGGGGCCACGGTCCCGTTGCGGATGTCCAGCCAGGCACCCTGCAAGGCGTGCTCCGGCACCGGCGACAAGAACGGCAGCCCCAGGGTCTGCCCGACCTGCGTCGGCACCGGGCAGGTCTCGCGCGGCAGCGGCGGCGGATTCTCGCTCACCGACCCCTGCGTGGACTGCAAGGGCCGGGGCCTCATCGCCCAGGACCCCTGCGAGGTCTGCAAGGGCAGCGGCCGGGCGAAGTCGTCCCGCACCATGCAGGTCAGGATTCCGGCGGGCGTCCTCGACAGCCAGCGGATCCGGCTGCGCGGCAAGGGCGCCCCGGGCGAGCGCGGCGGACCGGCCGGCGACCTCTATGTCGTCGTCCACGTCGACGCCCACCCGGTCTTCGGCCGCAAGGGCGACAACCTCACGGTCACCGTGCCCGTCACCTTCACGGAGGCGGCGCTCGGCGGCGAGGTGAAGGTCCCCACGCTCGGCGGACCGCCGGTCACCCTGAAGCTTCCGGCCGGCACGCCCAACGGGCGCACCATGCGGGCCCGCGGCAAGGGCGCGGTCCGCAAGGACGGCACCCGCGGTGACCTGCTGGTCACCGTGGAGGTGACGGTCCCCACGGACCTGGGCACCGACGCCCGGGACGCGTTGGAGGCCTACCGAAAGGCGACCGCGGACCAGGACCCGCGGGCGGAGCTGTTCCAGGCAGCGAAGGGAGCTTGAGGTGGACGGCCGACGACGCAATCCGTACGAACTCACCGATGAATCCCCGGTGTACGTGATCTCGATCGCGGCCCAGCTCTCGGGCCTGCATCCTCAGACGCTGCGCCAGTACGACCGCCTCGGCCTGGTCTCGCCCGACCGCACGGCCGGACGCGGACGGCGCTACTCGGCCCGCGACATCGAGCTGCTGCGCACCGTGCAGCAGCTGTCGCAGGACGAGGGCATCAACCTGGCCGGCATCAAGCGCATCATCGAACTGGAGAACCAGGTCGCGGCCCTCCAGCAGCGCGTCGCCGAGCTCTCGGCGGCCGTGGACGGGGCGGCGGTGGCCATGCGGCAGCGCGAGGCGCAGGTGCACGCGTCGTACCGGCGCGACCTGGTGCCGTATCAGGATGTGCAGCAGACCAGCGCCTTGGTGGTCTGGCGGCCGAAGAGGCCGAAGGACTGAGGGGATTCGATCCCCGCCACGGAGAAGCCCGTCACCCCGGAACGTCAGGGGCGGCGGGCTTCTCCGTCGTGACCGGCGGTACGGGCTCGGCGATGCCGGAGCGGACGAGGAGGGCGCCGAGATGGGTGCGGCTGGTGGCGCCGAGGGTCTGCATGAGCTTGGCGATGTGCGTGCGGCAGGTGCGGACGCTGAAGCCCAGCTTCTTCGCCACAGCCTCGTCGTGGTGTCCCTGGACCAGGAGCCGGGCGATGCTGAGCTGGACGGCGGTGGCGGGAGTGCCCGGGGCTGCTGTCTGCAGTTGCTCGGCGATCGGGGTCGCCTGCGCCCACAGGACTTCGTACACCTGCACCAGGTAACGGACCAGCGCCGGATGCCGGATCTGGAGAGCCACATTCCGGTCGGCCGTCGCGGGAATGAACGCTGTCGCGTGGTCGAAGATGATGAGCCGGTCGATGGTCTGTTCCATCGTTCTGACCTGCACCTGTCCTGGTGGCATCTGCTCCAGGTAGTTCCTGAGGGGCGCGCTGTAGCGTGCCGGGTGCTGGTAGATGTGGCGGAGCCGGGCTCCTCTGTCCACAGCCGACAGGCCGTTGGAGAGGCCCTGCTGGATCTGTTCGGGTGATCGGTGGCCGCCTGGCTGGGCCGTCAGCACTTCCGTGTCGGCGACGGTGGCTGCCTCGTGGAGAGCGGCGCCGATCAGCCTCTTGCCTTCGAGCACGGTGATGGACAGGTTGGGGTCCTCGCTGGCGATGGCCGCCAAGGGGGCGAGGGAGTCGACCAGGGCCGCGCTGCGGCGTATCTGTTCATAGACGTTGCGCGTGATGGGCTGCAGCAGATGGGCGAGCGCGGCCGAAGGCGTGGCAGGGCACAGCATCGTCGGATCCCGGGGGTCCGGGTGGAGCAGGGCCATTTCGACGAGGCAGGGGGCCGATGAGATCTCCGCTCGTGCGATGCGGCCGTGTCGCAGGGATTCGGAGTAGAGCCGGATTGCCGGCTCGCACAGTTCGGAGTCGCTGTGCGGGTGATTTGGTATGACCGTTTCCGTGCCCATCTGGACCCCCTCATTCCTTGCAGTGCAACAAGATGACGGTGGTGAAACCCTAGCGACCGGGGGAGTGTTGACCTGTTGGGGGAGCCGGGAACTCCCCCGGCTGATTCAGGGCACGACCATGCTCTCCCCCGTTGCGTGGTTGTGCCCCCGGCCCGGGGGTGGGGAACTTTGGGTGCCGGCCGGTCAGGAATCCTGTTCCAGGATTCCTGACCGGGCGATCAGATAACCGAGTTGCGTCCGGCTCTTGCTGCCGAGGGCGGCGTTCAGTTTGGCGATATGAGTTCGGCAGGTGCGCACGTTCATGCCGAGGCGCCGGGCGATCGAGTCGTCGACGTGTCCTTCTACGAGGAGTTGAGCGATGGAGCGCTGGACGCCGCTTATGCCCTCCGGGGTGGGCTCGTACCGCACGTCCTCCAGAAGCGGGGTGGCGCGCTGCCAGAGCTGTTCGAACACCCTGGTCAGGTATGCCACCAGGCCCGGGTGGCGCAGCTCCAGTGCCACTTCCGCGTCCTCCTGGGCAGGGATGAAGGCCACCGTGTGGTCGAAGACGAGCATGCGCTCGACGAGTTCCTCGAGGGTGCGGATCTCGACCTTGCCCTCCGCCAGACGCTCGGCGTAGGCATACGTCCCATGGTGGTGCCGGACGGTGTGCTGATAAAGCGTGCGAATGCTGACGCCGCGGTCGATCACGGCCTGTCCGCGCTCGACGCCTTTGCTGAGAATGAGCTCGCTGCGCCCGCCGCCCGGCTGGATGGTGAGGACTTCGGTGGTGCACTCGGCCGTCGCGACATCGATGGCGGCATTGATTCTGGCGTTGCCTTCCAGCACGGTGATGGCGTGCGTGGTCGGTGCGTCCTGTGCGCTGATGTCCATGAACGGTTCGAAGGATTCAGCCAGTTCGAGGGAGCGGCGACGCCGGTCCTGGATCTCCCGCTCGATGGGGTGGAGTCGCTGCGCGAGTGCGGCCGACGGAGGTACGGGACGGAGCCACTCGGGGTCGTCGGGGTCCGGGTGCAGCAGGGCGAAGTCCATCAGGCACGGTGCGGGCGCCACATCGGAGCGAGGTATCCGTCCTGATCGCAGTGCACTGGCATAAAGGCGCTGCCCTGCTTCGCACAGATCGGTGATCCCATGAGGATGTCCCGTATTCGGTCTACTTGTGGCCATATCTCCACCCCCCATGTTCTTGAACCAGCAGGAACATGATGCATCGACCCAGTGGTGTTCGCGTCCCTGGGTGAGACATCGTCTTACGTGCGGGGGAGATGACCCATCAAGTGAGGACGAAGCCGAAATGTATAAGCGAATGCTTCGCTCGGTGCTTGCCACTGCGTTTGCGGGGGCCTTGGCTTACGGCGTGCTGGGTGCCACCGACATTACGTGGGAGGTCGCGCCCGACTCGTCATCGAGTCGCGTCGCAGCAGCCCCTGTCGGGGACATCACGTGGGGCGGCGTTGCGCCGAAGGATGCCAAGGGCGACATCACGTGGGGTTTCACGTCGACTTCGGCGGGCGTCTGACATGACCACGCCGCCGGACGACCGGACCTTCCGGCGTGAGATGGCAACCGCCTACCGCTCAGGGTGGCATTTCATCGACCTCGTCACGGCGCTTCCTCATCGTGGTGATTCGTTGATGGTCACTCTGTTCGGTGACCCGGTCGTCGTCGCCCGTGAGGACGACGGGGAGCTGCGCGCCTACCGCTGCCTCCGCAAACCGCGCGGAGCACCGCAGCCCGTGCGCTGTGCCATTCGGTACGACATGATTTTCGTGAACCTCGCGCAGCGCGATCACCAGCTGTTCGAACCCGAAGCCATCTCCGCCACCCCCCGCAGTGCCTGAGCGATCCCCCGTCGTTCCACGTCGCTCAGACACTCCCCCACACAACGGCGCCACCGTGACCTGAACACGGTGGCGCCGTTGTGCTTCTCCCGGAGACATTCCGGTCGGAGCAGCTCAGAAGGTGTCAAAGTGCGCCGTCTGTGTGGGTGAGGGCGCGGTCCTCCATGCTCCGCCCTTCCACCCCAAGGGTCATTCATGAGCGGACACGAGGTCGAAGAACTGCCGGGCCGGCGCGGACATGACGGCGATGCCGCATACCTCGACAAGATGCTGCTCCACCGCGAGGTGGAGGTCTCCTTCGACGAAACGGTGAACGGGAAGGTCTTTCTGGCGGTGTGGCTGAGGGCCGCCGCCGTGGCGTTCGGCGTGCTTCTCCTCTTCGGCTTCGTCGGGCTCGTCGCCCTGGCCGGTGATCCGCAGAGCGGGCTCGGGATCATGGGGATCGGCATGCAGATCGCGATGATCGCGTTCGTCGCCGTCTTCCTGGCGTCGAAGATCACCGAGCCGGTCGGTGAGTGGCGGGTCCTGCTGGCCGACCGGGAGGCGCACGCCGAATCGGCGTACACCGAGATCGCCAGGGTCGTGCAGGAGCGCCGGCTGCCGGTCGTACCGGTGTTCCGCCGCATCCGCACCGAAGGCGAGAACCCCCGGGTGACCCACCGGATGGCGCTCCAGGACGGGAGTTACGTCGCGTACCTCTCGGTATTCGCCTATGGCACCAGCCTCTATCTGGGCTGGGTGATGTGGCGCGAGCGGCGGGGCACCGAGCTCGTCGGGCAGTTCGTCTCCGACTTCGTCAGGGGCTTCGGCGGCAGCGACATGGAGAAGGTCGTCATGCGGACCGAGCCGCCGCGCGCTCTGCGGGAGGCGTTGCACGCCGCCGCCAGGGAAGGGCTGTACGCCGCCGTCGACGGACGCGTGGTCGCTCCCGAAGCGGCCTTCCCGCACGGTCTCCCGCAGATCGAGGAGGAGGTCGCGGCGTCCCTCCCGGTCCAGGCGCAGGCGCCTGCGCCGATGGCGCCGCCGCCGGTGCCGCCCCGCCGGCCCTGGTCGGAGGGCGGCAGCTGACGGCCGGGAAGGGCGGGGTGGCACGCCTGGCGGCCGCTGCGGGTCACCCCCGGCCGAGCGCCTGGCGGCCGCTGCGGGTCACCCCCGGCCGAGCGCCCGGCGGCCGCTGCGGGGTCACCCCCGGCCGAGTGCCCGGTCCAGGCTGATCTCGATGACGACCCGGTCGGGGTTGGGCGACGGCGTGCGCTCGTAGCGCTCCATGTGGCGGCGTACGGCCGTCTCGACCCTGTCCTGCTCCGTACGGACCCTGGCGACGCCCTCCAGGGTCGCCCAGCGTGCCCGGTGCACCTGGCAGGCGGCGACGCGGGCGCCGTCCGGGCCCGCGGCCAGGATGTTGGCGACCTTGCGGCTGTTCTTGTTGGTGATGATGCGGGCGAGGCCGGCCTCGGGGTCGTACGTCACACAGACCGGCACCACGTGCGGGGTGCCGTCGGGGCGGGGCGTGGTGAGGGTGCACAGATGGGACTCGCGCCAGAACGCGAGGTACTCCGGGCCGGGATTGCGTACATCGACTGCCATGGGGCCAGCGTAGGCAGTCCCGGGCCGCTCCGCGGTGGCGGGCGGGCCGAGGCGCCGGTTCACTCGGAGCGGAAGAGGGCCCGGAAGTCGCCCGTTCTTGCCTTGAGTGGAATAGACTCAACTTTGTGCACGTTGATCGTGTCAGTAGTGAGGACGGACCAGTCACCGCAAGGAGGAGAGCGCGCACGTGGACGCCGAGCTGACCAACAGGAGCCGGGACGCCATCAACGCGGCCACCAGCAGGGCCGTGAAGGACGGGCACCCCGATCTGACCCCGGGGCATCTGCTGCTCGCGCTGCTCGCGGGTGAGGACAACGAGAACATCATCGATCTGCTGGCCGCCGTCGAGGCGGACCAGATCGCCGTACGTACCGAGACCGAGCGGCTCCTGGGCGCCCAGCCCAGCGTCACCGGCTCGACCGTCGCCCCGCCCCAGCCCAACCGCGAGCTGCTCGCCGTCATCGACGACGCCGCCCGGCGGGCCAAGGAGCTCGGCGACGACTACATCTCCACCGAGCACCTGCTCATCGGCATCGCTGCGAAGGGCGGCCGGGCCGGTGAGATCCTCGACGGGCAGGGTGCCAGTGCGAAGAAGCTGCTGGACGCGTTCGAGAAGAGCAGGGGAGGGCGCCGGGTGACCACACCGGACCCGGAGGGTCAGTACAAGGCCCTGGAGAAATTCGGTACGGACTTCACCGCGGCCGCGCGCGAGGGCAAGCTCGACCCGGTCATCGGGCGCGACCAGGAGATCCGCCGCGTCGTCCAGGTGCTGTCACGCCGCACCAAGAACAACCCGGTGCTCATCGGTGAGCCCGGCGTCGGCAAGACCGCCGTCGTCGAAGGGCTCGCCCAGCGCATCGTCAAGGGCGACGTCCCCGAGTCCCTGAAGAACAAGCGGCTCGTCTCGCTGGACCTGGGCGCCATGGTCGCGGGCGCGAAGTACCGCGGCGAGTTCGAGGAGCGCCTGAAGACCGTCCTCTCCGAGATCAAGGAGAGCGACGGCCAGATCATCACGTTCATCGACGAGCTGCACACCGTCGTCGGCGCGGGCGCCGGAGGCGACTCCGCCATGGACGCGGGCAACATGCTCAAGCCCATGCTGGCCCGCGGCGAACTGCGGATGGTCGGCGCCACCACGCTCGACGAGTACCGCGAACGGATCGAGAAGGACCCCGCCCTGGAGCGCCGCTTCCAGCAGGTGCTCGTGGCGGAGCCGTCCGTCGAGGACACCATCGCGATCCTGCGCGGGCTCAAGGGCCGCTACGAGGCCCACCACAAGGTGCAGATCGCGGACGCCTCCCTGGTCGCCGCCGCCACGCTCTCCGACCGCTACATCACCTCCCGCTTCCTTCCCGACAAGGCCATCGACCTCGTCGACGAGGCGGCCTCCCGGCTCCGGATGGAGATCGACTCCTCGCCCGTCGAGATCGACGAACTCCAGCGCTCCGTCGACCGGTTGCTCATGGAGGAACTGGCCCTCAAGAACGAGTCCGACACGGCCTCCAAGCAGCGTCTTGAGAAGCTGCGCCGCGACCTCGCCGACAAGGAGGAGGAGCTGCGCGGTCTCAACGCCCGCTGGGAGAAGGAGAAGCAGGGCCTCAACCGCGTCGGTGAACTCAAGGAACGCCTCGACGACCTGCGCGGACAGGCCGAACGGGCCCAGCGCGACGGTGACTTCGACACCGCGTCCAAGCTGCTGTACGGGGAGATCCCCGGCGTGGAGCGCGAGCTGGCCGAGGCCGCCGAAGCCGAGCAGGAGGCCGCGAAGGAGCCCAAGGAGACCCTGGTCAAGGACGAGGTCGGCCCGGACGACATCGCCGATGTCGTCGGTGCCTGGACCGGTATCCCGGCGGGCCGCCTCCTGGAGGGCGAGACCCAGAAGCTGCTGCGCATGGAGGACGAGCTGGGCCGGCGCCTCATCGGGCAGACCGAGGCCGTGCAGGCCGTCTCGGACGCGGTACGCCGCACCCGGGCCGGAATCGCCGACCCCGACCGGCCCACCGGATCGTTCCTCTTCCTCGGCCCCACCGGTGTCGGCAAGACCGAGCTGGCGAAGGCCCTCGCCGACTTCCTCTTCGACGACGAGCGGGCCATGGTCCGCATCGACATGAGCGAGTACGGCGAGAAGCACAGCGTCGCCCGGCTGGTCGGCGCCCCGCCCGGGTACGTCGGCTACGAGGAGGGCGGCCAGCTCACGGAGGCGGTCCGCCGCCGGCCGTACAGCGTCGTCCTGCTGGACGAGGTGGAGAAGGCGCACCCCGAGGTCTTCGACGTCCTGCTCCAGGTCCTCGACGACGGGCGGCTCACCGACGGACAGGGCCGGACGGTGGATTTCCGGAACACCATCCTGATCCTGACGTCCAACCTCGGCAGCCAGTACCTGGTCGACCCCCTGACCAAGCCCGAGGAGAAGAAGCAGCAGGTCCTGGACGTCGTGCGGGCGTCCTTCAAGCCGGAGTTCCTCAACCGGCTCGACGACCTGGTCGTCTTCTCCGCCCTGTCCGGCGACGAGCTCGCCCACATCGCGGGGCTCCAGATCGACCGGCTCGCCAAGCGGCTGGCCGACCGGCAGCTCACCCTCGACGTCACCCCGGCCGCCCTGGCCTGGCTGGCCGAGGAGGGCAACGACCCGGCCTACGGTGCCCGGCCGCTGCGCCGCCTCATCCAGACGGCGATCGGCGACCGGCTCGCGAAGGAGATCCTCGCGGGCGGGATCACGGACGGCGACACGGTCCGCGTCGACCGGGAGGGCGACGGTCTGACCGTCGGCCGGGCGACCTGACCGGAGCACATGTGGCGTAACCGGCGGCCCCGGTCCCCACCGGCTGGATATCAGCTTGTGGCGGATCGGGGCCGTCCGGGCTTGCCATGCCCCGCCCGGCATGGGAGAGGATGGCAGCCAACCGCACGAAGGGAAATTACGGTGAGCATCGATCCGTCCTCGATTCCTAACTTCGGGGGCCAGCCCGAACCGCAGGCGGCAGGACCGGAGGGCCCCGTCGTCCCTGACCAGGACCTCGTCAAGCAGCTCCTGGAGCAGATGGAGCTGAAGTACGTCGTCGACGACGAGGGCGACCTCGCAGCGCCGTGGGAAGACTTCCGCACGTACTTCATGTTCCGTGGCGAGGGCGAGCAGAAGGTCTTC
Source organism: Streptomyces sp. NBC_00464 (assembly GCF_036013915.1). Lineage (NCBI taxonomy): Bacteria > Bacillati > Actinomycetota > Actinomycetes > Kitasatosporales > Streptomycetaceae > Streptomyces > Streptomyces sp. NBC_00464. Next base: position 4,084,462 of record NZ_CP107899.1, read on the forward strand.
TCGGTCCGTACGTTCTACGACCGCCCGCACGACACGGACCAGCGCCCGGTCCTCCTCGACGCGATCGACGACTGGAACCGCCGCACCCTGTGGCCCAAGGTCTACACGCACACCCACGAGCCCGAGGAGGGCTCCGAGGACACCGGCGCCTCGGTCCGGCTGATCGGTGAGGCGCAGATGCTCATCGGCACCGGCGTCTCCCTGGAGCACTTCGTCTCCTCGACGGTCAGCTGGGTGCGCGCCTCCATCGAGTTCGACAAGTGGCTGCTGGAGCACCTCGGCCTGGCCCCGGCCGAGGAGAAGGCGGACGAGGCGGCCGGCGCAGCCGACGCGCCCGGCACGGCCGGTGCCGCTGCTGCGGCCGCCAAGGATCAGGCCGCTCCCGACGCCTGAGCCACGCGCCACGACAGCACGGCGCGGGTCGCGGTCCCCTCCGGACCGCGACCCGCGCCGTGCCGTGTCACAGGCCCTTGAGCCGTGAAACGGCCTCCTCCAGCACCTCCGTACGCTTGCAGAACGCGAAGCGCACGAAGGGTGCGCCCTGTTCCCGGTGGTCGTAGAAGACCGCGTTCGGGACGGCCACCACCCCGCACCGCTCCGGCAGTGACCGGCAGAACGCGAAGCCGTCGCCGCCGCTGTCCAGCGGGCGGATGTCGGTGGTGACGAAGTACGTGCCGGCCGGGCGGTAGACCTGGAAACCGGCCTCGGCGAGCCCGCCGCTCAGCAGGTCCCGCTTGGCCCGCAGATCCGCGCGCAGCGTGTCGAAGTAGCTGTCGGGCAGCCGCAGCGCCTCGGCGACCGCGTACTGGAACGGCCCGGCGGAGACGTAGGTCAGGAACTGCTTCGCCGAGCGCACGGCAGTCACCAGCTCGGGGCTCGCGGTGATCCAGCCGACCTTCCAGCCGGTGAAGGAGAACGTCTTGCCGGCCGAACCGATGGTCACCGTCCGCCCGCGCATGCCGGGGAAGCCGGCCAGCGGCAGGTGCTCGCCCTCGAAGACCAGGTGCTCGTAGACCTCGTCGGTGACGACGAGGAGATCGCGCTCGCAGGCCAGCTCGGCGATCGCGCCGAGTTCCTCGCGGGTCAGGACGGTGCCCGTGGGGTTGTGCGGGGTGTTGAGCAGCAGCAGCCGGGTGCGCGGGGTGACGGCGGCGCGCAGTTCGTCGAGGTCCAGCCGGTAGGTTCCGGTGGCGGGCTCGGGGTGCAGGGTGACGGGGACGCGGGTGGCGCCCGCCATGGCGATGCAGGCGGCGTACGAGTCGTAGTACGGCTCCAGTGCGATGACCTCGTCGCCGGGCTCCAGGAGCGCCAGCAGGGAGGCCGCGATGGCCTCGGTGGCGCCCGCGGTGACGAGGACCTCGGTGTCGGGGTCGTAGGTCAGGGCGTAGCGGTGCTGCTGGTGGTCGGCGATCGCGGTACGCAGTTCGGGGACGCCCGGCCCCGGCGGGTACTGGTTGCCGTGGCCGGCGCGCAGGGCGCGGACCGCGGCCTCGCGGATCTCCTCGGGGCCGTCGGTGTCGGGGAAGCCCTGGCCGAGGTTGATGGCGCCGGTGCGGACGGCCAGCGCGGACATCTCCGCGAAGATCGTCGTGCCGAACTCGGCGAGGCGGCGGTTGAGCAGCGGTCGTCCGTGTGTCATGACCGCCATCCTGCGCGGAAGCTCTGGAGTTGCTCAAGTCTGCTTTGGCCGTACGGGGGCGGGGGAATCCCCCTGGCACGCAGGAAGCGGGGGACCTCGCTTCGGGGGATGGAGGGGCGTGAGGTCATGGGAATGCTCGTCGCGGTACTGGTCGTGATCGCGGTGCTCGCGGTCGTCGTCGGGCTCAGGGTGAGGGAGGGAGCCCGGCAGCAGTCGTACGCCCGGCGTGGCCGGAGCGCTCGGCTGACGTCGGACGCCAGGCGCGCCCGCCGCGTAGGCGGTGGTGCCGGTGCCGGCTGGTACGCGGGCGGTGGGACAGGCGGTGCGTCCTGCGGTGGCGGCAGCGGAGGCGGCGGTCACTCGGGGGGCCACTCGTGCGGCGGGGGGTCTTCGTGCGGCGGTGGTTCGTCGTGCGGTGGCGGGGGCGGATGCGGAGGCAGCTGACACGGGGCAGCTGGTCCGCGGCCGGGCAGGCACGGCCGGCCGGGCGTCCGGCGGGGCTCAGGGGGGAGATCCTCTAAGTCCCGCCGGACGTCTTTTCGTTGGGCTGTGCGGCGCATTGCCGGTGAACACCTGAACCGGCAGGCCCCCGAGGGGATGGAAACCACGCCAAGTTGGGTAAAAACGCTGCGAGTGCGGCGTAGTTCGTGATTCCCTCGGTTGAGAGAACATCCAGCCCTCGGACCCCAGTTGGACCTGATCGGGCGCTTCCCACCTCCCACGTGCACCACGTCGGGGCGCCCTCTGTCCACGTGTCCATGTGTGTTTTGCGGAGCCGACCCATGCTCACGACCCTCCATACGGCCTATTCCGACACCCGTGCCGACGATCTGGCCTGGGCGCTGGGGCGTGAACCGCTCCCGGCGCTGGCCGTCCTCGACCTCCGGCTGGGCGGCGCGCAACTGCAGTTGCGCCTGCTCGGCGCCTCTCACCAGGTACTTCTGGAAGAGGAGCGCGGCAGCTGTTCCGAAACCGTCGCCTGTATCCCCGGCAGCAGCACCCCCCTGCCCTTAGGCGTCTCCAAGCGGCTGGGGGACTGGGAGTACGAGTTCGCGGCACGCGTCGAGACCCTCGGCGCGGGCTCCTTCGCGGGCCGTGCGCAGGAGTTGCTGGCGCTCGTCGCCGACCATCCCCACGGACTGGCCGGGACGTTCCCGGGGAGCCCGCACGCCTTCACCGCCATGCTCGCCCAGCGGACCGAGGGCCAGGTGCGGTGGCGCACCTGGCACGCGTATCCGCAGGAGGGGCGGCTGGTGGTGACGCGGACCCGGGTGGGTGTGCGAATGCCGGCAGCGGCGGTCCTGTGACCGGCGCCAACTCCCTTGCGAGCGCGTCGATTACACCCTTGTGGGTGACAAGCGACGACGTTTCAGTGACGTAGCGTTCCCGGCATGATCGACCAGCAGGTGTCGCTGCGAGGGGGCGCGGCGCGGCTTCCCGTGCGACCGAGGACCGGTCGGTACCTCGTGCTGGCCACCGTCTTCATCTGCGCCGCCTGCGGGTTGGTGTACGAGCTCGAACTGGTCGCCCTCGCCTCCTACCTGATCGGTGACTCGGTCACCCAGGCGTCCGTCGTGCTGTCCGTGATGGTGTTCGCCATGGGCATCGGCTCGCTGCTCGCGAAACGTTTACGCAGCCACGCCGCGGTCGGCTTCGGGCTGATCGAGGCGGCCCTCGCCCTGGTCGGCGGCTTCTCCGCGCTGGTGCTCTACGCGTCGTTCGCCTGGATCGGGGAGTCGCGGTACGCACTGGTCGGGTTCTCGCTGGCGATCGGGATCCTGATCGGGGCGGAGATCCCGCTGCTGATGACGCTGATCCAGCGGGTGGACCGGCAGGACGCGGGCGGGGCCGTGGCCGACCTCTTCGCCGCCGACTATGTGGGCGCGCTGGTCGGAGGGCTGGCATTTCCGTTCCTGCTGCTGCCGATGCTCGGGCAGCTCACGGGTGCGCTGTTCACCGGGGCGGTCAACGCGGCGGCGGGCGGTGCGCTGGTCCTGTGGCTGTTCCGGCGGGATCTCACGGCCCGCTCCCGGTGGCTGCTGATCGCCGCCAACGTGACGGTGATCGCGGTGCTCGCCTCGGCCGCCGTGCTGGCCGACGACTTCGAGCGGGCGGCGCGGCGGGCGGTGTACGGGGACCAGGTGCGGGTCGCGGTGCAGACCGAGGTCCAGGAGGTCGTGCTGACCGGCGGGGGCCGGGGCTCCCTCGACCTTTATCTGGACGGGCGCCTGCGGGTCAGCTCCCGCGACGAGTACCGCTACCACGAGGCGCTGGTGCACCCGGCGATGAACGGGCCGCACGCCCGGGTGCTGATCCTGGGCGGCGGCGACGGTCTGGCGGCCCGCGAGGTGCTGCGCTACCCGGACGTGCGGGGCGTGACCGTGGTGGAGCTGGACCCCGCCGTCACCCGGTTGGCCCGTACGGACCGCGCGCTCTCCGCACTGAACGCGCACGCCTACCGCGATCCCCGGCTGACCGCCGTGACCGGGGACGCGTTCAGCCGGCTGCGGATGGCGCACGACCGCTACGACGTGGTGATCGCGGACCTGCCGGACCCGGGGATCTCGGCCAGTACGAAGCTCTATTCGGCGGAGTTCTACGGACTGGTCGCCCGGGTCCTCGCACCGGACGGCCGGCTGGTGGTGCACGCGGGGCCGGCCGTGAGCCGGCCGCGCACGTACTGGACGGTCGAGGCGTCGATGCGGGCGGCGGGGCTGCACACCAGCCCCTATCGGATCAGCGGGCGGTACGCCGGATTCGCCGCCGGCCCCGACCGGGCGACGGACCGGACGGCACAGGTGCACGGCTGGGGGTTCGTGCTGGCCGGTCCCGCCGCGGCACCGGCCCTCGGTCTGGACCCGGGGGCGCCGCGGCTGCGGTCCCTCACGGGCCCGGCGCTGCGGGACGCCGGGCGGCGGGCGGAGTCCGGGCGGCTGGAGGGCCAGGCGCCCTCGACGCTCGTGCACCCGCGGTACTGGGAGGAGCGGTGAGCGGGGCGTGCCGGGCCTGTGGCGGCGGCCTTTCGGGGGTGCCGAAGCGCTGACGTGATGGCCGGGGCTGAGTAGGCTCGGTTTCCATGGAGCATGAGGTGTTCGTTCCGGTTCCGGTCCCGGCCCTTCGGCGGACGCTGGGCGATCCTGCCCGGGTCGCCCGCTGTGTGCCGGGGCTTCAGCAGGACGCCGACGCGGCCGCGGGCCCGCTGTCCGGCCGGCTCAAGGTCCGGGCCGGCGGCCACACCATCACCTACCGGGGCGCGCTGCGGCTCACGCCGTTGGCGGGCAGGGAGGCCGGGGAGGCCGCGTACGGCCTGTCCGTGGCGGGCGAGGGGGCGGAGGCGCGGGGCAGCGGTTCGGCGAAGCTGGCCCTGACGGTCCGCCTCACCGATCGCGACGGCGGTACGGCGATCGCCTTCCAGGGCACGGTGAGCGGCGACGGCCGCCTGCTGGAGCTGGACCCGGCGGCCGCGCTGTCGACGGCGCACCGTCTGCTGGACCGGTTCGCGCAGCAGCTGGTGACGGAGTCCCTCGCCGGGGACGCGGGGGCGGGGGCCGACACGGCGGACGGGGCCGCGCAGGACGTGGGCGAGCCCGCCGAGGCCGCCGTCGCAGCCGAGGAGCAGGCCGTCGGGGAAGCGGTGGAGCAGGCCATCGAGGAGGCCGCCGAGGAGGCGGACGTCCCGGGTGCCGCCGAGTCCGCGCCCTCGCACGAGGCGGCCGCGGACGATGCGCCGGGGGAGCAGCCGCCGGACCAGGCCTCCGTCTTCGACACCCCGGTGCCGCCCTCGGCGATGGATCCGGTGGCCGGGATCGAGTTCACCGTCCCGGACGGGCCGCCGGCCGAGGCCGCGCATGCCCGGCGCACCATGATCGGCCGCAGTGCGGAGGAGGTCGACCACGCTCCGCCGCGCGGCCGGTACGCCCCCGTGCCCTCCCCCGATTCGACCGGTGCGGGCGCCACGCTCCGCTGGGTGGCCCCGGCGGCCGCGCTCGCCCTCGCCTCCGCGGTGGTGGTGAGCCGGGCGCTGCGGCGCCGGAGGTAGCCGCGCCAGTAGGGTCGTCGTGTGAGCAGCAGCGAGAAGGACGTCCGGCTGTCCGTCGGCGACGCAGAGTTGACCGTGAACCCCGCCAACGGCTGCCGTATCAGCAGCCTGCGGATCGGCGGTACCGAACTGCTACGGCAGGGGGAGCGGTACGGCTGCTTCCCGATGGTGCCGTGGTGCGGGCGGACCGAGAACGGGCAGTTCCACAACGGCGGTGTGCTGCATCAGCTGCCGCTGACCGCCCCGCCGCACGCCATCCACGGCACGGGCCGCGACACGGCCTGGCGCACCGCGCGGGCGAGCGGGACGGAAGCCGCCTTCTACTACGACCTGACCGACCCCTGGCCGTACCCGGGGCGGGTGACGCAGACCTTCGAACTGACCGAGTCCTCACTGACGTTGGCGTTCGGCGTCGAGACCTACGGGGACTCCTTCCCGGCACAGGCCGGCTGGCACCCGTGGTTCCGGCGCAACCTCGGCAGCGGCGAGGACGTCCGGATCGACTTCGATGCCGCATGGCAGGAGGAGCGGGGCGAGAACCATCTGCCGACCGGGCGCCGGATCCCTCCCCTGGCCGGACCGTGGGACGACTGCTTCGGCATGCCCGACGGCGTCGATGTGACCCTCACCTGGCCGGAGCAGCTGGAGCTCACGGTGAAGAGCCGGACCGAGTGGGTCGTCGTCTACGACGAGCAGGACGAGGCCGTCTGTGTGGAGCCGCAGTCGGGCCCGCCGAACGGGCTGAACACCGCGCCCCGCTATGTCACCCCGATCGAGCCCCTGGAGATCGCGACGACCTGGAGCTGGCGCGGGCTCTGAGCGCGACGGTCCGGAACGGGTGCGGGGCCGGTCGGCCTTATCCTCGTAGCCATGACTGACGTACGTGCTGAGCTGTTGCAGCAGATCAAGGACAAGGCCGTGGTTCACGGCAAGGTGACGCTCTCCTCCGGCCTCGAGGCCGACTGGTACATCGATCTGCGCCGCATCACGCTGGACGGCAAGGCCGCTCCGATGGTCGGTCAGGTCATGCTCGACGCCACCGCGGAGCTGGACTACGACTGCGTGGGCGGGCTGACGCTGGGTGCCGACCCGGTCGCCACCTCGATGCTGCACGCCTCCGCCGCCCGCGGGCAGGAACTGGACGCGTTCGTGGTGCGCAAGGCGCAGAAGGCCCACGGGATGCAGCGCCGGATCGAGGGCACGGACGTGAAGGGCCGCCGTTGCCTGGTCGTCGAGGACACCTCGACGACCGGTGGCTCGCCCCTGACCGCCGTCGAGGCGGTGCGGGAGGCGGGTGGCGAGGTCGTCGCCGTCGCCGTGATCGTGGAGCGCGGTGCGGCTCCGGCCATCGCCGAGGCGGGCCTGCCGTACGTCCACGTCTACTCGGTTCCGGACCTCGACCTGGCCTGATGCTGCTCTGACCTGCGGTTTCCCTCAAGGGGGGCCGGTTTCACGTGAAACCGGCCCCCCTTGTCGTATCTCTGCAGCCGGAGCCCGGGAACGCTGGGGGAGGACACCGGGTGGAGCCGGGACCAGAGTCTGGGAAGATGGGGGCGACGATGACGTCGCCCCCAGGTCAGGGAACCAGCAACGCACACCCGCACATCCCAAGGAGCGGACAGATGCCCATCGCAACCCCCGAGGTCTACGCCGAGATGCTCGACCGGGCGAAGGCAGGCAAGTTCGCCTACCCGGCCATCAATGTGACGTCGACGCAGACCCTGCACGCTGCGCTGCGCGGTTTCGCTGAGGCCGAGAGCGACGGCATCGTCCAGATCTCCACCGGTGGGGCGGAGTTCCTGGGCGGCCAGTACAACAAGGACATGGTCACGGGCGCTGTCGCCCTCGCCGAGTTCGCGCACATCGTCGCCGCCAAGTACGACATCACGGTCGCGCTGCACACCGACCACTGCCCCAAGGACAAGCTGGACACCTACGTCCGTCCGCTGATCGACATCTCCGCGGAGCGCGTCGCCAAGGGTCTGAACCCGCTGTTCCAGTCCCACATGTGGGACGGCTCGGCCGAGACGCTGGCCGACAACCTGGCCATCGGCCAGGAGCTGCTGGCCAAGGCCGCCGCCGCCAAGATCATCCTTGAGGTCGAGATCACCCCGACCGGTGGCGAGGAGGACGGCGTCACGCACGAGATCAACGACGAGCTCTACACGACCGTCGACGACGCGCTGCGTACCGCCGAGGCGCTCGGTCTGGGCGAGAAGGGCCGCTACCTGCTGGCCGCGTCCTTCGGCAACGTGCACGGCGTCTACAAGCCGGGCAACGTCGTCCTGCGTCCCGAGCTCCTCAAGGACCTCCAGGAGGGCGTCGGCGCCAAGTACGGCAAGACGTCCCCGTTCGACTTCGTCTTCCACGGCGGCTCCGGTTCCACCGCGGAGGAGATCGCCACCGCGCTGGAGAACGGCGTCGTGAAGATGAACCTCGACACCGACACCCAGTACGCCTTCACCCGCCCGGTCGCGGACCACATGTTCCGCAACTACGACGGTGTGCTGAAGGTCGACGGTGAGGTCGGCAACAAGAAGGTCTACGACCCGCGCACCTGGGGCAAGTCCGCCGAGGCGGGCATGGCCAAGCGCGTCACGGAGGCCTGCGCCAACCTGCGGTCCACCGGCACCAAGCTGAAGTAAGTCCGTCCGTACGGATGTCTGCGTGGGCCCGGTAACCCCTTGGGGTGCCGGGCCCATGGCATGTCCGTACCCGGCAGCAATGATGTGAGGGAAACAGCTGTGAGCACGTCCTACGACTTCGACACCGTCATCGACCGGCGCGGCACCTGGAGTGTGCAGTGGGACGGTGTCGCGGACCGGTTCGGTGTGGACGGCCTGCTGCCGTTCACCATCTCGGACATGGACTTCGAGACGGCCCCCGAGGTGTTGGCGGCCCTGCGGGACCGGCTCGATCACGGCGTCTTCGGCTACACGGACTGGCGGCTGGGCGACTTCCGCCCGGCGATCGCCCACTGGTACGCGACGCGGTACGACACCACGATCGACACCGGCCGGCTGGTGTACGGGCCTTCGGTGCTCAGCCAGTTGTCGCAGCTGCTCCAGATGTGGACGGTCGAGGGGGACGGCGTGGTCGTCCACACCCCGACGTACGACGGCTTCCGCAAGGCGGTCACCGGGCTCGGCCGCGAGCTGCGGGGCGTGGGGCTGGGGGACACGGCCGCGCTGGAGCGGGAGCTCGCGCGGGAGGACAGCAAGGTCCTCGTGGTCTGTTCGCCGCACAATCCGTCGGGGCGGGTGTGGACGGAGGCGGAGCTCGCCGAGATGGCCTCGCTCGCGGCACGGCACGGGGTCGCCGTGATCAGCGACGAGATCCACGCGGACTTCGTGCACGACGGGCGCCCGCACGTGCCGTGGACGCGGGTGGGGGGTGACGGGCGCTGGGCGCTCATCACCTCGGCCTCGAAGGCGTTCAATTTTCCGGCGCTGACCGGTTCGTACGGGCTCATCGGCCGCGCGGAGGACCGGACGGAGTACCTGCGCCGGATGGAGACCGCGGAGGGCCTCGCCTCGCCGGCGGTCCTCTCGCTGACCGCGCACATCGCCGCGTACCGGGACGGCGCGGCGTGGCTGGACGCCGTGCGCGAGTATGTCGCCGGGAACCTGGCACTGGTCGCGGAGCGGCTGAACGCGGCGTTCCCCGCTCTGGAGTGGGAGCCGCCGCAGGCCGGGTACCTGGCCTGGATCGATCTGCGGCGGGCGGGTGTCGAGGACGACGAGGCGCTTCAGCGCGTGCTGGTCGAGCGGGAACGCGTCGCGGTGATGCCGGGGAGCGTGTACGGGGCGGAGGGCTTCGTACGGCTGAACGTGGGGTGTGCGCGGAGCAAGGTGGAGGCGGGGGTGGCGGCGCTGATCCGGGGGGTGGAGGCGGTGCGGGGGGCCGCGTAGCGGCCGTGCGGGGGAGGGCACGCGGGGCGTTTCGGGGGCGCTGCCCCCGGGCCCCCGCTCCTCAATCGCCGGAGGGGCTTTATTTGCCGGGCTGGTGCCAATTTGCCGAGCTGGGGCCTATGTGCCCACCCGCGGCTTGAACGCGCCCGAGGGGCTTGAGTTTGCGATGCTGAGGCCATGGCGGAGAGCTCAGCAGGTCCCACCGGCATCCGTGTCGCCTCCCCCACCGGCCGCTGGGTCGTCCTCACGACCGTGCTCGGGTCGAGCATGGCCATGCTCGACTCCACCGTCATCAACGTCGCCCTGCCCCGCATCGGCGAGGACCTCGGCACCGGCCTGGCCGCCCTCCAGTGGACCGTCAACGCCTACATGCTGACCCTGGCCGGGCTGATCCTCCTCGGGGGAGCGCTCGGCGACCGGTACGGGCGGCGGCGGGTCTTCGTCGTCGGCGTCGTGTGGTTCGCCGTCGCCTCGCTGCTCTGCGGCATCGCGCCGAACGCCGACGTGCTCATCGCCGCCCGTGCCCTCCAGGGCGTCGGCGGCGCCCTGCTCACCCCCGGGTCGCTGGCCCTGATCCAGGCGAGCTTCCATCCGGACGACCGGGCCCGTGCGGTCGGGCTGTGGTCGGGGCTCGGCGGGGTCGGCGCCGCCGTCGGGCCGTTCGTCGGCGGCTGGCTCGTCGACGGGCCCGGCTGGCGGTGGGTGTTCCTGCTCAACCTGCCGCTCGCCGCGATCTGTGTGCCCGTCGCCCTGCGCCACGTACCGGAGTCCCGGGACCCGAACCAGCACGGCCGCTTCGATGTCCTGGGGGCGGTCCTCGGGGCCCTGGCGCTCGCGCTGGTGACGTACGCGCTGATCGAGGCGCCGGGGCACGGCGCGTCCCCTGCGGTGATCGGGGCGGCGGTGGGCGGGGTGCTGCTCGGCGCCGCGTTCGTCCAGGTCGAGCGGCGGCGGCCGGACCCCATGCTGCCGCCGTCGGTGTTCGCGTCCCGGCAGTTCACCGCCGTCAACCTCGTCACCCTCTGCGTCTACGCGGCGCTCGGCGGATTCTTCTTCCTCTCCGCCATCCAGCTCCAGGTCGTGGCGGGGTACTCCGCGCTCGGCGCGGGTACCGCCCTGCTGCCCACCACCGTCCTGATGCTGCTGTTCTCGGCCCGGTCCGGCGAGCTGGGCCGGCGGATCGGGCCGCGTATTCCGCTCACCGTCGGTCCGCTGACCGCCGCCGCCGGAATGCTGCTGATGCTGCGCGTGGGACCGGGGTCCGACACCGTGACCGGATACCTCACCGACGTACTCCCCGCCGTCGCCGTCCTCGGCGTCGGCCTGGTCACCCTCGTGGCACCCCTCACCGCGACGGTCCTGGCCTCCGTGGACACCACCCGGGCCGGCCTCGCCAGCGGGATCAACAACGCCGCGGCCCGCGCTGCCGGGCTGATCGCGGTGGCCGCCCTGCCCCTGCTCGCCGGGATGGGGCCGGAGGCCTACCGGGACGCCGGGGAGTTCGCCGCGACCTTCCGGCGGGCCATGCCGATGTGCGCCGGGCTGCTGGTGCTCGGCGCCCTCATCGCCTGGGCGACCGTCCGTACGCCGCCGGCCGCCGTGCAGGAGACCGCGCAGCCGGAGTGCACGGTGAACTGCGGCGTCACGAGCCCCCCGCTCGAACCCGCACCGGAAACCGGCCGGTAGCGGCGGCGTCTTCGCGTCCATTGCGCGCACCTGGTGCCCGGGCGGGCCCGGTGCCAGGCACACTTGAACCCATGTCGATCCACGAGAACCTGCTCGGGGGCCCTGCCCCGACCCACCTGCCCGACGACCCGGAGCCGCGCGAGATGCTGGCCGCCGGCACCGCGCCCGCCGATGTCGCGGCGAAGTACCCGACCTCCTCGCTCGCCTGGGCACAGCTCGCCGACGAGGCGTTCGAGGGCGGCCGGGTCATCGAGTCGTACGCCTACGCCCGCACCGGCTACCACCGCGGCCTGGACGCCCTGCGCCGGGCCGGCTGGAAGGGGCACGGCCCCGTACCGTTCGAGCACGAGCCGAACCGCGGCTTCCTGCGGGCCCTGCACGCCCTCGCGCGTGCCGCGCAGTCGATCGGCGAGCAGGAGGAGTACGAGCGCTGCTCGTCGTTCCTCCGCGACTCCTCGCCGACCGCCGCCCAGACGCTCGGCTAGAGCCCCTCGGCCGGATCATGCCGGGCCCCGTGGACGATCACCGTCCGCGGGGCCTCTGCCGTTCCAGGGAGAGGTCGTTAGGATGCGGGCAGGGGACCGGAGCTCCACCACCTCACCGGTGGGGGCGGACCGCTACCCGGAAGCTCGTGTCGAGGAGACAGCGATGTCGACGATTCACCCCGACCCCGAAGCCACCGGTGCGCAGACCCCGCACCTCGACTTCGCGGGAACGACTCCGTACGAGGACTATGTCCAGGCGGATGTCCTGACCCACCTCCAGCACCTCCGCTCGGACGACCCCGGCGAGATGGTCTTCCTGGTCACCACCCAGGTCATGGAGCTGTGGTTCACCGTCATCGTCCATGAGTGGGAGACCGCGGCACACGCCCTGCGCCAGGACCGGCTGAGCGTCGCACGCGACGCGCTGAAGCGGTCCGTGCGGGAGCTGGAGGCGCTCAACGCGTCCTGGACGCCGCTCGCCCAGCTCACCCCCGCCCAGTTCAACTCCTACCGGTCCGCGCTCGGCGAGGGCTCCGGTTTCCAGTCGGCGATGTACCGGCGGATGGAGTTCCTGCTCGGCGACAAGTCCGCCTCCATGCTCGTGCCGCACCGGGGTGCGCCCCGCGTCCACGCCGAACTGGAGAAGGCACTGGCCGAGCCGGGTCTGTACGACGAGACGCTCGCCCTCCTCGCCCGGCGCGGCCACGCCGTGCCCGAGGCCGTGCTCGGCCGCGACCTCACGCGGAAGTACGAGCCGTCGCCCGAGGTCGAGGCGGTCTGGGCGGAGATATACGCCAACCCGGACCAGCACGACGAGCTGGTCCGCCTCGGCGAGGCGCTCACCGACGTCGGCGAGCTCGTGTGGCGCTGGCGCAACGATCACCTCGTCGCGACCCGGCGGGCCATGGGATCCAAGACCGGGACGGGCGGTTCCGCCGGGGTCGCCTGGCTGGAGAAGCGCGCCACGAAGAACGTGTTCCCCGAGCTCTGGACGGCCCGCAGCCATGTCTGACCTTCAGGAGCGCGCACAGGCGCTCGACGCAGCGGACGAACTGGCACCCCTGCGGAAGCTGTTCACCCTCGACGACACCGTCTACCTGGACGGCAACTCGCTCGGCGCGCTGCCCCGCCATGTGCCCGCCCGGCTGCAGGAGGTCCTCACCCGCGAGTGGGGCGAGCTGCGCATCCGGTCCTGGGACGAGAGCGGCTGGTGGACCGCGCCGGAGCGGATCGGCGACCGCATCGCGCCGATCGTCGGGGCGGGCGCCGGACAGATCGTCGTCGGCGACTCGACGAGCGTGAACGTCTTCAAGGCCGTCGTCGCCGCGACCCGGCTGGCCCCCGAGGGCCGCGACGAGATCCTGGTCGACGCCGCCACGTTCCCCACCGACGGGTACATCGCCACGTCGGCGGCCCGGATGACCGGTCACCGGATCGTCCCGGTCGCCCCCGCCGACGTGCCGGACGCGCTCGGCCCGCGTACCGCCGCCGTGCTGCTCAACCACGTCGACTACCGCTCCGGCCGGCTCCACGACCTGCCCGGACTCACCGCAGCCGTGCACAACGCGGGCGCGGTCGCCGTCTGGGACCTGTGCCACAGCGCGGGCGCGCTGCCCGTCGGCCTGGACGAGCACGGGGTGGACCTGGCGGTCGGCTGCACGTACAAGTACCTCAACGGCGGCCCCGGTTCGCCCGCGTACCTGTACGTCGCCGAGCGCCATCAGGCGGCCTTCGACTCGCCCCTGCCCGGGTGGACGTCGCACGCCGACCCGTTCGCGATGACGCCCGGGTACGCCCCCGCCGACGGTGCCGTACGCGGCCGGGTCGGGACGCCCGACATCCTGTCCATGCTGGCGCTGGAGGCGTCCCTCGACGTCTGGGACGGGGTCGGGATCGAGGCGGTCCGGGCCAAGTCCCTGGCGCTGACGGACTTCTTCCTGGAATGCGTCGACGCGTACGCCCCCGCGGGCCGGGTCACCTCGGCCACCCCGGCCGCCCACGCGGAACGCGGCAGCCAGGTCGCGCTGCGGTGCGAGGACGCCGAACCCGTGATGGGTGCACTCATCCCGCGCGGTGTCGTCGGGGACCTTCGGCGGCCGGATGTGCTGCGGTTCGGCTTCACACCGCTGTACGTCGGTTTCGCCGACGCGGAACGTGCGGCGCGGGTCCTCGCGGACGTGTTGACCGGTACGGCCGCTCCGGCGGCGTAGGCTGCCGGGTCCGTCCGGCGACCGGCTCGCCCCGGTCGCCGGACGGACCCCTGTCCTGCCGAGAGGGCGACAGAATGGGTGCAACGACAGCCGACGGGCAGGGAGTCGCGCCAGATGCTTTTCGATATCGGCGGCGACGGCGACGACGGGCGCGACCGCTCCCGCCACATCCGGGCCTCGCGCGAGGTCCTCGCCGACGTGGTGAACCGTCCGGAGGACCTCCGGGCACTGTGCGACATCGGCTTTCCGCAGCGCCCCTTCTACCTGGCCCCCGTCCTTGTCGCGGACGGCTGTGCGGTCGAGGCGGGCCGCCCGATCGTGGACCTCGATGACGAGGTGGTGATCATCGAGGAGGAGTTCGGCAACATCCTGCTCTTCGGCGCGGTTCAGGGCTGGTACCTCTTCCTCGGCCTCGACGACGGCACGGTGCACGCCATCCCCGACGAGCTGGAGCTCTTCGACGGGGACCTGCGCCCGGTCCACACGGACCTCTCCTCGCTCCGCCACCTGCTGGAACTGCTGCACCGGCGCGTGCTGAAGGTGGACCGCGAGCGCACCGGCGGCGACCGGAGCGCGCCTTACGCCGAGCTCGACCGCTTCGCCGACGGAATCCAGGCCGAGTTCGCACGTGTCGACCCGGTTGCCTTCTCCGAGGAGGAGTCCAGAGAGAGCCCCTGGGTCTACTTCTTCGGTGACCTCCGGGGCGGTCTGTACGGCACGTACTACTCCCGGCCCGGTCGGCCCTGACGCCGGATCACCTGCCGCGGCGAAGAGGACGCCTCCGTACTGATACCGTCCCCGCAGGTCAAGCCAGTTGGGCATGTCACAGGGACGGTTGGAGCAGCATGTCGGATTCTGCCGCGCGTGATCAGGACGCAGCCGAGACCGAGGCGGCGTTCTCGCATCCGGTGGTCGCCCCCGATGTTTCCGCCGCCTACGGCAGCCACCCGGACCAGGTGATCGACTTCTACGCCCCGCGCGACGGGCGCGCCGGTGCGCCCGTCGTGGTCGTCCTGCACGGCGGGGCGTGGCGGGCACCTTACGACCGGCTCCACATGTCGCCGTTCGCGGACTTCCTGGCCAGGCGCGGCTTCGCCGTCGCCAGCGTCGAGTACCGGCGCGGCAGCGAGCTCCCGCAGCAGCGGGGCTCCGGCCCCGTCGCGGGCCGCTGGCCGGAGACCTTCGACGACGTCGCGGCGGCGATGGACGCGCTGCCGGAGCTGCTGGCGCGGCACATGCCCGCGGCGGACGCCCGCCGGATCGTCGTCACCGGGCACTCCGCGGGCGGGCAGCTGGCTCTGTGGGCCGGCGCCCGGCACGTCCTGCCGGAGGGTTCGCCGTGGCGGCTGCCGCGCCCGCCCGCGCTGCGCGGTGTGGTGGCCCTGGCCCCGATCGCGGACTTCGCCTCGGCTGTCGCCCTGGACGTGTGCTCGGGCGCGATCGGGCAGTTCCTCGGGCGGGAGGAGGACTTCGCCGAACGCGGTGCGCAGGCCGACCCGGCGCTGCTGCTGCCCACCGGCATCGCGACCGCGGTCGTGCAGGGCACCACCGACCTCACCGTCCCGCAGGCCGTCTCGGAGGCGTTCGTCGACGCGGCGGCGAAGGAGGGCGAGATGGTGGGGCTGACGCTGCTGCCGGGCGTCGGACACTTCCCGCTGATCGATCCGACGGCCGACGCCTGCGCCGTGGTCGCCGAGGAGATCGCCCAGCTGGCCTGGTGAAACCCGCGGGCCGGCAGATCCGGGGACCCGGGTAGTACTTGCGACGGACGGCTGAGGATCCGTATCGGTGCTGACGACCCGGGACGCCGCGCCCCCTACCGTGGAAACGTGACCAAGACCAAGACCAGAAGCCCGGAGCTCCGGGTGGCCGCAGGGGCGATAGCCGGCCTGCGCCAGGACCTCATCCACGACGCGTTCGCCTATCGTCCGCTGGCGCGGATGCGGACCGACGGGCTGCTGACCCGGCGGCTTTCGGCGGGACTCCGGGCGCGGGCCGCGTGGACTCCGCACGCGGTGGTCCTGGCGGCCGCGCTGATCGCCTTCGTGGCAGGGTTCTCCCGAACCGGCAACGCCGGCGTCCTCGTGTCGGGGCTGCTGCCCGCCGCCTGCATCGGGATGACGCTGGTCAGGCCGGTCGGGGCGTTCTGGATGTCGATGGCGCTCATCCCGGTGACCATGGTCGTCGGCGGCATCGACGGGCCGTGGGGGCCCAGTACCTTCTTCGCGCACCTGGTGGTGCTGTCCGTCGTCGCGGCGAGGACCGGGCCGCGCACCGCGGCCTGGATGTGGGGCCTGACCGTGCTGGTCGGCACGCTCCTGGAGAACGCCGCAGGGTGGGACTTCGTGGGGTCCACCGCGGCCATGGCGGTGACCTCCGCGTTCGCGCTGCTGCTGGTGAGCCTGGTGCAGGTCCGCCGGGAGGCGGAGCGCGAGGTCACCGTGCAGCGCACCGTCACCGCCGTCGAGCGCGACCGGCGCACGCTGCTGGAGGAGCGCACCACCATCGCCCGTGAGCTGCACGATGTGGTCGCCCACCACATGTCGGTCGTCGCGATCCAGGCCGAGGCCGCCCCCTACCGGGTCCAGAATCCGCCGCCCGAGCTGGAACAGGCCTTCGTCACCATCCGGGAGAACGCCGTCGCGGCCCTCACCGAACTGCGCCGGGTCCTCGGCGTCGTACGGGCCGAGGACTACGAGGCGCCGGACGCCCCGCAGCCCACCCTGGCCGAGCTGGACGGGCTCCTCGCCAACGTCGGCGAGGCCGGGCTGCCGGCGGAGAAGACCGTGACCGGTGCGGTGCGGGAACTGCCCCAGGGCGTCGAACTGTCGGCGTACCGGATCATTCAGGAAGCCCTCAGCAACAGCCTGCGGCACGCACCGGGCGCCACCGCCAAGGTCGAGATCGGCTATGTGCTGGGCGGGCTCGGGCTGCGCGTCGTCAACGGTCCGCCGACCGGTCCGGTGAAGCCCTCGCCCGGCGCCGGGCACGGGATCACGGGCATGCGGGAGAGGGTGGCGATGCTGAACGGTGAGATGACGGCCGAGCCGACCACGGAAGGCGGTTACGAGGTCACCGCCTTCATCCCCGTGCAGGCCGCGCCGTCCGACGCGCCCGCCAAGGAGCAGCCATGACCACGCCCGCCGCCGCGCCGATCCGGGTGCTGATCGTCGACGACCAGATGATGGTCCGCGAGGGCTTCTCGGTCCTCCTCAACGCGATGCCGGGCATCGAGGTCGTCGGCGAGGCGGTCAACGGGCGCCAGGCCGTCGCCCAGGTCGCGGCGCTCCGGCCCGACGTGGTGCTGATGGACATCCGGATGCCGGAGCTCAACGGCATCGAGGCGACCCGTGAGATCGTCGCCGCCGACGCGGATGCGAAGGTGCTGGTGCTCACCACCTTCGACCTCGACGAGTACGTCTACCAGGCGCTGCGCGCCGGTGCTTCCGGCTTCCTCCTCAAGGACGCCTCGGCCCGCCAACTCGCTGACGGTGTGCGCGTGGTGGCGTCCGGTGAGGCGCTTCTCGCCCCCACGGTCACCCGGCGCCTGATCACGGAGTTCTCCAAGCTCGCGGCGGCCCCGCGGCCACCGGCTCTCGCCCAGATCGGCGATCTCACGGAGCGCGAGACGGAGGTGCTCGTCCTGATCGCCCAGGGCCTGTCGAACGCGGAGATCGCCTCGCACCTGGTGGTCGCCGAGTCCACCATCAAGACCCATGTGAGCCGCATCCTGGTCAAGCTGGGCCTGCGCGACCGTACGCAGGCGGCCGTCTTCGCCTACGAGGCCCGGCTGGTCACGCCGTCGTGAGGCGGGGCGTGCGGTGGCGAGGCGGGCCTGTGCTGCGGTGAGGCGGGGCGCTGCCGTGCGAACGGAGCCGCGGACCGGGGCAGGGCTGGCTCGGGCGCGGGTGGCCGGTTAGCGTCTGTCCATGGACCAGCCCACGCCCTCCGCCCCCGGCCCCGAGGCCCCGTTCGACCCCTGGTCGGCGGCGTTCGTCGCCGACCCGTACCCCGCCTACGCCGAGCTGCGTGCCACCGGCCGGGCGCACTATTTCGAGCCGACCCGCCAGTGGCTCGTCCCGCACTACGCCGACGTGTCGGCACTGCTGCGCGACCGGCGGCTGGGCCGCACTTATCTGCACCGGTTCACGCACGAGGAGTTCGGCCGGACGCCGCCGCCCGCCGCGCACGAGCCGTTCGAGACGCTCAACGGGCAGGGGCTGCTGGACCTTGAGGCGCCGGACCACACACGGATCCGCCGGCTCGTCTCCAAGGCGTTCACCCCGCGCACCGTCGAACAGCTCCTTCCGACCGTTCAGCGACTGGCCACCGGACTCGTCGACGACTTCGTCGCCCAGGGCGGGGGCGATCTGCTGACGGCGGTCGCGGAGCCGCTGCCGGTCGCCGTGATCGCCGAGATGCTCGGCATCCCGGAGTCCGACCGTGCGCCGCTGCGGCCCTGGTCGGCGGCGATCTGCGGAATGTTCGAGCTCAACCCGTCCGAGGAGACCGCCCGCGCCGCCGTCCGCGCCTCCCTCGACTTCTCGGCGTATCTGCGCGAGCTGATCGCGCAGCGGCGAGGCAACCCGGGTACGGATCTCATCTCCGCGCTCATCGCCGCCCATGACGAGGGCGAGCGGCTGACCGAGCAGGAGATGGTCTCCACGTGCGTACTGCTGCTGAACGCGGGACACGAGGCGACCGTCAACACCACGGTGAACGGCTGGTGGACGCTGCTGCGCCACCCGGAACAGCTGGCCGCCCTGCGGGCGGACCACGGGCTGCTGCCGACCGCGGTGGAGGAGCTGATGCGGTACGACACCCCGTTGCAGATGTTCGAGCGCTGGGTGCTCGACGACATCGAGATCGACGGCACGGTCATTCCGCGTGGCTCGGAGGTGGCCCTGCTCTTCGGCTCGGCCAACCGCGACCCGGCCCGCTTCGCCGACCCGGACACGCTGGACCTCGCCCGGCAGGAGAACCCGCACATCACCTTCGGCGCGGGCATCCACTTCTGTCTCGGGGCCCCGCTGGCCCGTGCCGAACTGGCTGCCTCCTTCGGTGAGTTGCTGCGCAAGGCGCCGGGCATGCGGCTGGTCGCGGAGCCGGAGTGGAACCCGGGCTATGTGATCAGGGGCGTGAAGGAACTGCGCGTCGAGCTCTGACGGGGGAGGGGCCAGGGCGGCCTGCGGGCCGCCCTGGCCCCTATCTCCTTCCCCGGGCCGGCGCCTCAGCCGCTCAGCATGTCCCGCCGCCGCACCGCCAGGCCGCCCGCCACCAGCACCACCGCGACCGCGGTGAGCAGCACCACCGGCCCCCACTCCATGCCTGCCGCCCCCGGGAGCTTCGGCAGGTGCGTGAACGGCGATATGTCCATCACGGGCTCCGGCAGATCCAGGGCGGGGCCGATCCAGCCCAGCGCCAGGCAGAGCCCGACCAGCCCCCAGCCCGCGGCGGCGGCCTTCGGCAGCGCCCCGTACAGCAGGACCGTCACCCCGCCCAGCAGCCAGACTGCGGGCAGCTGCACCAGCGAGGCGCCGAGCACGGCGGGGAGTTCGTGCCCGTAGCCCACCGCCAGGCCGAGGCCGCCGACCGTCATGATCAGGGCCGCGCCGCCGAAGGCGATGAGCAGATGGCCGGCCGCCCAGCCGATCCGGCCGACCCCGGCCGCGAGCACCGGTTCCGCGCGCCCGGCAGTCTCCTCGCCGTGCAGTCGCAGCACCGAGGAGACGATGTACAGCGCGGCCACCGTGCCGAGCACGGAGACCATCGAGGCGAGGAAGGCATCGGTCAGACCGGACTGCCCGCCCATCCGCTCGAAGATCTCCTTGGTCTTCTCGTTCTCCCCGACGAGATCGGCCGCGCCGCCGGTCAGCCCGCCGAAGACGACGCCGACCACGGCGAACGACAACGTCCACCCCAGGAGCGCCCCGCGCTGGAGGCGCACCGCGAGGCCCAGGGCGGTGGAGATCCGGCCCCGGGCGGGTCCCGGTCGCGTCGCCAGGAAGCTCATGCCGACGTCGCGGCGCCCGGTCAGCGCGTACGCCACGGCGCACTGCACGGCCACGGCGCCGGCGATCACGAGGAGCACCCACCACCGCTCGGCGGCGTACGGCCGGACGCTCGTAGCCCAGCCGAGAGGGGAGAGCCGGGTGAGGACGGACGAGCCGTCGTCCGTCGCGGAGTCGCCCGCCGCCTTCAGGACGAACGCGGCGCCGATCACCGCCGCCGTCAGCCCCTTCGCGAGCCGCGCGCTCTCGGTGAACTGTGCGGCGATCGCCGCGGTGCAGGCGAACAGCGCTCCGACCCCGGCGACGGACAGCGCGAGTGCCACCGCTCCGGCTCCGCCCGCCCCCGATCCGGCCATCCCCGCCACGATCATCAGGGCGAGTGCGGCGTTGGCGATCAGCGCGGCGAGCAGTGCCGCGGTGAGCGGGGCCCGGCGGCCCACCATGGCGGAGGACAGCATCTCCTGACGGCCGGTCTCCTCTTCCTCCCGGGTGTGGCGCACGACGACGACCAGGCTCATCACCGCGGCCAGCGCGGCGCCGAAGGCGATCATGCGCCAGCTGACCAGCGCACCGACGGAGTCGCCGAACACGGGCCCGTACATCGCGCGCAGCGAGCTGTTGCCGTTCATCGAAGCGGCGAGCTCGGCACGGCTCCCGGCCGTGTCGTAGAGCGAGGAGATGGACGTCCCGACGGAGGAGAACGAGCCGCCGAGCACGATCACCCAGAGCGGCATGATGATCCGGTCGCGCCGCAGGGCGAGCCTCAGCAGGGCCCAGGTCCCGGCGAGCTGTCCGGTCCCGGCCCGGCGCCCGGTGCCGGCCGTCGCGGTCATGGTCAGGGCAGTCATCGCGCCGTCACCCCCGCGCCCTGCTCCGCGCTTTGTCCGCCATCCTGCTCCGCGTCCGCCGTGTAGTGCCGCAGGAAGAGCTCCTCCAGGGTGGGCGGCGTGCTGGTCAGGGACCGGACCCCGGAAGCGGAGAGCGACTTGAGGACGGCGTCCAGCTGATCCGTGTCGACCTGGAGCGTGACCCGACGCCCCTGGATGTCGAGGTCGTGCACCCCGGGCAGCCCGGCCAGTCCGTTGGGCTCGGCGGCCAGCTCGGCGGTGATGTTCGTACGCGTCAGATGGCGCATGCCGGCCAGTGAGCCGGTCTCCACGGTCCGCCCCTGCCGGATGATGCTGACCCGGTCGCAGAGCGACTCGACCTCGCTGAGGATGTGGCTGGAGAGCAGGACCGTCCGCCCGCGGTCGCGCTCCTCCGCGACGCAGCTCTGGAAGACCTCCTCCATCAGCGGGTCGAGCCCGCTGGTCGGTTCGTCCAGGATCAGCAGGTCCACATCGGAGGCGAACGCGGCGACCAGGGCCACCTTCTGCCGGTTGCCCTTCGAGTACGTCCGCCCCTTCTTCGTCGGGTCGAGCTCGAACCGGTCGACGAGGTCGGCACGCCGGGCGTCGTCGAGACCGCCGCGCAGCCGCCCGTACAGATCGATCACCTCGCCGCCGGAGAGGTTGCGCCACAGGGTGACGTCACCGGGGACGTAGGCCACCCGGCGGTGCAGGCCCACCGCATCGCGCCACGGGTCGCGGCCGAGCAGCTGGGCGGCGCCGGAGTCGGCCCGCAGCAGGCCCAGCAGGACCCGGATGGTGGTGGACTTCCCGGACCCGTTGGGCCCGAGGAAGCCATGGACCTCACCGGATTCGACGGTCAGGTCGAGCCCGTCCAACGCATGCGTCCGGCCGAAGGACTTGTGCAGTCCGGCCACGGTGATTGCCTTCGTCATGATTTTGAACGTACGCTACTTTCACAAATTTGTGAAGTTAAGGAAGCGTATAAAGTTGGAGGCATGGCGAGGGCCGGGGAATCGAGCCGGGGAATCAAACCGGGAACCAGGGGAGAAGACGGGTCGATGAGCAGCGAATCCGGAGAAGGCGCACGCGAGGTACGGGACGGGCGTGACCCGGAGGCGGTCGCGCGGTTCGTCGAGCGGTTCGCGTCCGAGATGACCGAGGCCGGGATGCAGCGGATGGCGTCCCGCGTCTTCGCCGCGCTCCTCGCGGACGACGACGCCTCCATGACCTCGGCCGAACTCGCCCTGGCCCTGCAGATCAGCCCCGCTGCCGTGTCCGGCGCGATCAACTACCTCACCCAGGTCAGCATGGTCGGCCGCGAACGTGAACCGGGCTCACGCCGCGACCGCTACCGCCTGCACAACGAGATCTGGTACACCACGTTCGCCAGTCGCGACCGGGTGCTCACCCGCTGGGAACAGACCCTCAGGGACGGGGCGCGCACGCTGGGGGAGCACACGCCGGCGGGCGCCCGGATCGCCGAGACGGCGGCGTTCTTCGAGTTCATGCAGTCGGAGCTGGGCGCCATGATGGACCGCTGGGAGGCCCACCGGAAAACCCTCGACCTCCCGACGGCCGACGGGTCCGCGAAGGCCTGACGGCGTCCGTCACCGACCCGGGCACGCCTGACGGCGCGCAGCGCCCCGGGCACGCCTGACGGCATCCGCCATCACGGGCCCGGCGCTGGGAGGGCTACTCGCCGTCACGGGCACCGGCACCGCGAGGGCTACTCCGCCACCACCGGCAGCATCAGCCCCCAGGCCCCCGCCCGCACCGTCCACGTCCGGGTCCGCACCGGACCGCCGACCTGTATGTCCGCCCGGTAGCGGAAGTCCGCGCCGGAGACCGTGACGGCTTTGGCCTCCGTGGTCACCGGATCCCCGTCCGGCGCGTGGATCGTCACCTCGGCGAGGCCGCCGCCGTCGCCGCAGCCCGAGGTCACCGTCACCGATTCGACCGGGCGGTCCAGATCGTTCAGCACGACACCGTCCGCCTCGACGCGCAGCCGGTGCGTGGCCGGCGCGGCAGCCGGCTCCGAGGGCGCGGGGCGCACCAGGGTGCGGACCAGGGAGCGGCAGGTGTCCCAGACCGCGGTGACGCCCGCGCGGTCCGACCGCGTGCCCGGGGCACCGCTCAGGGGCGGGATGCGCAGCGCGCCCAGGACGACGCCGTCGCTGTCGTCGACCAGCAGGTCCAGCCGGCGCACCGCCCCGTCCAGCGCCGTGCGCGCCGCCGCCACCGCGCCCTTCGGCACGCCGAGCGAATGCGCGAGTTCCAGCGCCGCAGCGGCGCCGACCGGGACGAGCGAAAGGGCGCTCATGGCTGGTTCTCGCTCCCGGTGGAGCAGGGTCACCGCGCGCCGCAGCGCCCGGTCGTCGCCTATCACCACCGGCCTTCGGGCACCCCGGCGGGACAGGGCCCGGGCGAACTCCTCGGGCCCGTCGGGGAGGCAGATCTTGGCGTGCGAACCGGCGCTCAACACGTCCTTTGCGATCCGGACGGACTCGCCGTCCATGCGGCGGGCAACCGGATCGATCACCACCAGCAGATGGGGCGCACCGTTACCGGGGGGCTGGGCAGCCGACACCTCGGTCCTTCCTCGGGTAGCATCTTGGTGCAAGAGCCCCTTGCGCTATTGCGCCAGGGGCTTCGTCTATTCCGGGGCACCCGGTTCGACGGTTCAGGCCTTGTCGTACAACGTCGTACGGCATGTACGACGTTTACGTACGCCCCCTGACCTTGGACATGCCCCGCCCGGAAGGGGTGTACGCCTGTGCCCGCACTTGTGCTGCTCGGTGCTCAGTGGGGTGACGAGGGCAAGGGGAAGGCCACCGACCTCCTCGGTGGATCCGTGGACTATGTGGTGCGCTACCAAGGCGGCAACAACGCCGGCCACACGGTGGTCGTCGGTGACCAGAAGTACGCACTTCATCTCCTCCCCTCCGGAATCCTGTCACCGGGGTGTACCCCGGTCATCGGTAACGGTGTCGTCGTCGACCCTGCGGTCCTGCTCTCCGAGCTGAGTGGGTTGAATGACCGCGGCGTGGACACGTCCAAGCTGCTGATCAGCGGTAACGCTCATTTGATCACCCCGTACAACGTCACGGTCGACAAGGTGACGGAACGGTTCCTCGGCAAGCGCAAGATCGGCACGACCGGCCGCGGTATCGGCCCGACGTACGCCGACAAGATCAACCGGGTCGGCATCCGCGTCCAGGACCTCTACGACGAGTCGATCCTGGAGCAGAAGGTCGAGGCGGCCCTGGAGCAGAAGAACCAGCTTCTGGCCAAGGTCTTCAACCGGCGCGCCATCGAGGCCGGCAAGGTCGTCGAGGACATGCTCCAGTACGCGGAGCAGATCAGGCCCTTCGTCGCCGACACGACGCTGATCCTGAACAACGCCATCGACGAGGGCAAGGTCGTCCTCTTCGAGGGCGGTCAGGGCACGCTGCTCGACGTCGACCACGGCACGTACCCCTTCGTCACCTCGTCGAACCCGACCGCGGGCGGCGCCTGCACCGGTTCCGGCGTGGGCCCGACGAAGATCAGCCGGGTCATCGGCATCCTCAAGGCGTACACCACGCGCGTCGGTGCCGGTCCGTTCCCGACGGAGCTGCTCGACGAGGACGGCGAGGCGCTGCGCAGGATCGGTGGCGAGCGCGGTGTCACCACCGGCCGTGACCGCCGCTGCGGCTGGTTCGACGCCCCGATCGCGCGGTACGCGACCCGGGTCAACGGCCTCACCGACTTCTTCCTCACCAAGCTGGACGTGCTGACCGGCTGGGAGCAGATCCCGGTGTGTGTGGCGTACGAGATCGACGGCAAGCGCGTCGAGGAGCTCCCGTACAACCAGACCGACTTCCACCACGCGAAGCCGATCTACGAGAAGCTGCCGGGCTGGTCCGAGGACATCACCAAGGCGAAGACCTTCGCCGACCTGCCGAAGAACGCGCAGGCGTACGTCAAGGCGCTGGAAGAGATGTCCGGCGCCCCGATCTCCGCCATCGGTGTCGGCCCCGGCCGCACCGAGACCATCGAGATCAACTCGTTCCTGTAGGCATACGGGAGCGGAGGAGGGCCGGGGCGGCACCAGCGCCCCGGCCCTCCGGCATGTCCGGGCTCAGTCCTCCCCGCAGATCCGCAGCCCTTCCGGAGTCGCGCACGGCAGATGGCCGTGGGTGCGGATGACGTCCTGCCCGCTGCCCCGGCTGAGGTAGGAGAGGAAGCCGGAGGCCAGCGAGTCGGCGGGCGGGCTGCCGTAGGTGTACGCGTACTCGATCTCCCGGTACGGATAGGTGCTCGTGCCGATCGTGTCGACGGACGGGGCGGCGCCGTCGATGGCGATCTGGTGCGCACCGGCCGGTTTGGTCCCCGTGCGCAGTTCGCTGTAGCCGATCGCGCCGTCGAGCCGGCCGACCTCGGTCAGGACCTGGTCGGTGGAGTCGAGTTCGCAGCGGATGACCGGGGCCTCGGGGTCGTCCTTCGTGGTGCAGTCGCGGGAGGACTGGGCCGGTTCGTTGCGGCCCAGGACGCGGCGCTGGAACACCTCGCGGGTACCGGAGTTGGCGTCCCGGCTGACCAGGAGGACGGGCAGGTCGGGGCCGCCGAGTTGTTTCCAGTTGCGGATGTCGCCGCGGTAGACGGCGCGGATGGTGCCGGTGGTCAGGTTCTTCAGCGGGACCTTGTCGTTGACGACCAGGCGGAAGAGCGAGACGGCGACGCGGTTCTCGCGCAGTTGCGGGAAGCCGCTCGGCTTGGGGCCGTCGGAGAGGGCCACGAGGGCGGGCGAGCCGGACTTCCCGGCCTTTGCGCCCCGTTCGGCCAGTTCTCTTATCCCGGCGGTGCTGCCGTGCGCGTCGACGGTGATCGTGGCGCCCTCGCACGCCCTGCCGTACTTCTCCGCCAGTTCGTCGAGGACGGGCTCGAAGGCGGTGGAGCCGGTCACGGTCAGCTCGCCGCGGGCGCAGCCGATCGGGGGCGGGGTGTCGTCCCGGACCAGGATGATGGAGGCCAGGGTGATGACGCAGACCGTCAGTGCCACGGTGATGAACCGGGCGGCCCGGCCGAACAGCGGGGGCTTCTCGTCCGGGCGGGCGGCGGTGTTCGGCCGCACCTCGCCGTCCCGGATGCCGCCGGTGATCCGGACGGGGCTGCCCACGCGTGAACCGGTGAGCAGGACCAGGAGTTTGAAGTGCTCGCCGCGGTTGAGCGGGACGCGCGGCAGCCGGATCAGGGAACCGCTGCCGCGGAGGCCCTCGGACGGGGTGAAGTGGTCCATGAGGTGGTCGGCGCCCGGGGAGTGGGTGACGGCGATGCCCCGGACCCGGCGTTCGGTGAACTCGACGACGAGTCCGTGGAGTTGTCCGTCCGGTCCGGTGTAGTCGCCGCGGTCGATGGACTGCGAGCCGTCGTTCTCGATGCGCAGCAGGACGAGGGTGGCGTCGGCCATGTCCGGGGTCTCGTCGAAGAGGCCGAGCCGCACGTTGGCCCGCGCCTGACTGACCTCGCTGCCGATGGGGGTGTCCATCTGCACCCGGTAGCCGATGCGTTTGCGGCGAGGGACGCGGCGCTCGTACCAGAGCACGCCCACGGAGGCGAGGACGCCCAGCACCGCGGTGAGTACGGCAACGATGTTCTCGGCGCTGAACCACTCCACGGCCCGTTCCCCCTCGGTTGCCGGACGTCTGTACGAGTGCGGGTCACCGTATGTGCCGTGGGGTGCGGGCGGCGGTGAGTACCTGCTCCCGTCGCCAGGTGTTCGCCCGCCGTTCGGCGACGAGGGCGCGACGATTGGTCCAGACCTTGACAGGTCCAGACCAATCGGGGTTGGGTGTCGGGATGCCCGGACGGTACGCCTGAGCCTGTCCGGGGCGCCTGTCGAAGGAGTGAGCAGCGCTGAACCGCATCAAGAGCCTTCTGACCGCACTGGGCGCCGTCGTCGCGACGGCGGCCTTCCTTCCTGCCCCCGCGAACGCCGCCGCACCCGTTGCCTCGGTCGCGTGTGCACCCCTCTGGAGCTCTTCGACCGCCTACGCGGCCGGCGGCACCGTCGCGCATCACGGCCGCAACTGGACGGCCAAGTGGTGGACGCAGAACGAGAATCCGGGGGCCACCACCGTCTGGTCCGACCGCGGCGCCTGTACGGGCGGGGTCTCCGACTTCGTCATCAGCGAGGCGGAGTTCGACGAGATCTTCCCGGACCGAGACCCCTTCTACACGTACCAGGGCCTGATCGACGCCCTGCACGCCTACCCGCGCTTCGCGAACACCGGAACCGAGGCGACCAGGAGCCGGGAGGCCGCCGCGTTCCTGACGCATGCCGACTTCGAATCGGTCGGCCTGCAGTACGTGAAGGAGATCAACGAGGCCAACTACTGGATCAAGTGCGACTACAGCCGGCCGTTCGGCTGCCCGGCCGGGCAGTCCGCGTACTACGGGCGCGGCCCGATCATGTTCAGCTGGAACTTCAACTACAAGGCCGCGGGCGACGCGCTCGGCCTCGATCTGCTGAACAACCCGTGGCTGGTGGAGCAGGATCCCTCGGTCGCCTGGCAGACCGCGCTCTGGTACTGGAACACCCAGAACGGCCCCGGGACCATGACCTCGCACGACGCCATGGTCGGCGGCGCGGGCTTCGGTGAGACGATCCGCTCGCTCAACGGCTCGCTGGAATGCAATGGCGGCAACCCCGCCTCGGTTCAGGCGCGGGTCGCCAAGTATGAGCGGATCACCGGCATCATCGGCACGAACCCCGGTTCCCGTCTTACCTGTTGACACGCGCGGGGGCGAAGGCTTCCTTATTAAGGTCTAGACCTTGACAGGTCCAGACCAACAACGCTTGAGTGTCGTCACCCCCCATGGCGGCGCACCGATGAGCTCGGTGCGCCGCGTCGAAGGAGTGATCACATGATCAAACGCATCATGGGCCTGCTCGCCGCGCTGGTCGCGGTCGTCGCGACGGTCGTCATCCTCCCCGCCACCACCGCCTCGGCGGCCGAGTGCGCGGCTGCCTGGAACTCCTCCTCCGTCTATACGGGCGGCGGCGCCGCCTCGTACAACGGGCACAACTGGACCGCCAAATGGTGGACCCAGAACGAGACCCCCGGCAGCTCCGACGTCTGGGCCGACCAGGGCAGTTGTGGAGGCGGCGGTACGGATCCGGGTGACCCGGGCTCCTCCGACGGCTTCGTCGTCAGCGAGGCGCAGTTCAACCAGATGTTCCCGGGCCGCAATTCCTTCTACACGTACAGCGGTCTGACCGCCGCCCTGAGCGCCTACCCGGGCTTCGCCAACACCGGCAGCGACACGGTGAAGAAGCAGGAGGCCGCGGCCTTCCTCGCCAACGTCAGTCATGAGACGGGCGGCCTGGTGTACGTGGTCGAGCAGAACACGGCCAACTACCCCCACTACTGCGACACCAGCCAGTCCTACGGCTGTCCGGCGGGCACGGCCGCGTACTACGGCCGTGGGCCGATCCAGCTCAGCTGGAACTTCAACTACAAGGCGGCCGGTGACGCGCTCGGCATCGACCTGCTGGGCAACCCCTACCTGGTCGAGCAGAACGCGTCCGTGGCCTGGAAGACCGGCCTCTGGTACTGGAACACCCAGAACGGCCCCGGCACCATGACGGCCCACAACGCCATGGTGAACGGCGCCGGCTTCGGCGAGACGATCCGCTCCATCAACGGCTCCCTGGAGTGCAACGGCGGCAACCCCGCCCAGGTCCAGAGCCGCATCGACAAGTACCAGGCCTTCGTGCAGATTCTCGGCACCACGGCCGGCTCGAACCTCAGCTGCTGACCGCTGAACTCCCCTGGAACGGGGGGTGTGTCGGGCCCGACGGCCCGGCGCACCCCCCGTTGCGGTCATCCGTCATCCGTCGTCCGTCATGCGTCATGCGTCGTCCGCGAGGTCCAGCGCCCGGAACGCCAGCCACAGGTCGTAGCGGGCGCTGGGCGTCCGCAGGAGTGAGCGCTGGAGTACGGTCTCCAGCCGGGTCAGCCGTTTGCGCGCCCCGGGCACGGAGATGCCCAGCGCCGCGGCGGCCGGGCCGAGTTGGGCCTCGCGTGCCAGCCAGGTGCGGAGTGTGGTGTACGGATCCGCACCCGGCTCGCCGAGCGGCCGCAGCTGCTGCATCGCCCACGAACGGACCGCCGGCAGGCGCAGGATCTCGTCCAGCGAGCGCACGGGCTCCGGCGCGGCCCCGGCCGGCCGGGCGGGCCGGGGCAGGGCGGGTGTGGCGCGGATGCGCAGGGCAAGGTCGAGCGCGGACTGGTCGGCGACCTTGTTCAGGTCCAGCTCCAGCAGCTCGCCGATCAGCCGCAGCCGCGCGGCCAGGGTGTTGCGGTGGATCTTCAGGTGGTCGGTCGCGTGCGAGGAGAACGCGAGCCAGGAGGCCAGCGTCGCCGCGAGTTCCTGGCTGCCCGGGTCCTGGCCGCGCCGCGGCAGATGGGCGAGCAGCGGGGCCAGCAGCGCGTCCGCCCACCGGGCGCCCTCGGCGCCGGCCACCAGGGCGGGTTCGGGCGCCGAGCCGAAGTGGGCGTACCGCTCCGGAAGGCCGCGGGCGACGGCGAGCGCGTGGAACGCCTGGCGGTACGCGGTCGCCGTGTCGGCCAGCGTCACGTCCTCGCTGACGCCGACGACGCAGTCGTCCACCACCGAGGCGACCTGCTGACCGAGCCGCCCGTCCGCCTGCCCGGGTGCCGCCGGGACGATGAGGATCAGATGGCGGGCGTACACCGGGCACCGCACGATCCAGGACCGCCCCCCGGAGAGGTCCGCGCAGACGCGGGCCACCTCGTCGCGGTCGCGGCCCCGGCACTCGACGACGCAGACCCGGACCGGGTCCGGCAGGCTGGGTTTCAGGGCGCCCGCCACCTGGTGAGCGATCGACAGCTGGCCGGTCATCAGTAGATGCAGCACCGCCTCCCGGCCGCGGGACTCCGCCAGATCGACGCGACGGCGTTTGCGTTCGACGGTCTCGGCCGCCCAGCACATGGCCAGCGGCAGGGCCGCGTCGGCGAGGAGCGTGGGCAGCCCCTCGGGCAGCGGGCGCCGGCCGACCACGGCGAGTACGGGCGCACGGACGTCGGGCGGCGCGTCCAGGGAGAACAGCAGGGCGGTGTGCGCCCCCTTTTCGAGGGAGAAGGAGCGGGCTCCGAGTGCGGTCAGCTCCTTGGCGCACTCGGTCGCGAGGGCGGCCGATGCGGCGCTCGCCGGATCGGGGACCCGGGCCACCCCGTGCAGGACGGTGCCGTCGCTGCCGAGCAGCCCCGCCCAGCCGTCCGCACGCCCCGACAGCCAGCGCAGCAGCTCCTGCGAGCCGCCCGACCGGGCCAGTCCGTGCATGCGCATGACGTCGTCCGCCCGCCTCGGTGCGTGCACCTTCGCGTCGCCCCCGTCCCCTGCCACCGGTGTTCCCGCCAAAAACCGGAGTGCAGCGTACCGGTTCGGCTGTGCGAACTGATACCTCTGCCCGAACACACCGTGCGAACTGATTCTTTCCCTCGTCTGCCCCGCGGCCTAGAGTCCGAACGCGGTTGCGGGCCTTTCGGGGGAGAGGCACGGGGGACGACGGCAGCGGCTCACGGGGGTGGCCGCTGTCGTCGGCCGCAGCCGCCTTCTTCGTGGCGTTGTCAGTGGTGCCCCTTAGCGTCGGAGACCGGAGACGGTCGGCGCACGAGGAGAGGTCACCACCATGGAGTTCCGGATCGAACGCGGCGAGCTCGCGGACGCGGTGGCCTGGGCGGCCCGGGTGCTGCCGACGCGGTCACCCGTTCCCGTGCTGGGCGGTCTGCTGCTGGAGGCGGCGGACGGCACGCTCTGCATTTCCGGCCTCGATTACGAGGCGTCCGCCCGCATCGAGGTACCGGCCGAGATCGTGCGGCCCGGCAAGGTGCTGGTCATGGGCCGCCGGCTGCTGGATGTGTGCCGGGTGTTGCCCGAGGGGGCGGTGGAGTGTGGGGTCGAGGGATCCCGGTTCACCGTGACGGGCAGCGGTGCCGGTTTCGGTCTGTCGGTGCTGCCGCTCGACGACTATCCGGCCCTGCCGCCGCTGCCCGGGGTGCTCGGGGCGGTGGACGGCCAGGAGTTCGCGGATGCGGTCGCCGATGTGTCGGTGGCGGCGGGCCGGGACGACACCCTGCCGACGCTCACCGGGATCCGGCTGGGGCTCGACGGGGACCGGATGACCCTGGCGGCCACGGACCGGTACCGCTTCGCGGTCCGCAGGCTGGCGTGGAAGCCCGCGGCGGCGGACGTCTCGGCCGATGTCGTCGTCTCGGCCCGCCGGCTCTCCGAGATCGCCCGCTCCTTCGGCCGGGCGGGCATGGTCAGCCTGGCGCTGGACAGCGGTTCGGCCGGCTTCGAGCTGGGCGGCATGCGGACCACGGTCCGGCTCCTGGACGGCCGACTGCCGCGCCACGACAAGCTGTTCGCGCTGGCGGACCCGGTCACGGCGGTGACCGAGCGCGAGCCGCTGGTGGAGGCCGTGAAGCGGGTCTCGGTGGTGGCGGACGGGGACAGCCCGCTCCAGTTCGCCTTCGTCGGCGACTCGGTGCTGCTCCAGGCCGGTTACGAGGACGATGTGGCATCCCAGCGACTGCCCGCCGAACTGACGGGGGCCCATGAGCTGACGGTCGCGTTCAACCCGTCGTATCTGATGGACGCGCTGTCCACGTTCGACACCCCGGTCGTCCGGTTCCAGCTGATGGGGCCCGGCCAGCGCGCCATGGTCACCGGGCATACGGACCGGGAGGCGGCGGCGGGCCCCCAGGAGCCGTCGCACCAACACCTGCTCATGTCGGTCAAGCCGCTGATGTAGGGGGCGGCCTCTTCCGCGCGGGCGGACGGCCGCGACCGCGGGGCCGGCCGAGTCGCGACACGACTGCGGGGCCGGGCTGTGTACGCCCGGCCCCGCAGTCGTTCGGCCTGCCTGGTTACTTGGTGAAGTAGAAGTACTTCCAGGCGCCGTGCGTCGTCGAGTTCACGTTGTCGCCCGACGCGTCGTTCACGTACGAGGCGCGGACACGCATCCGGTAACCCGTCTCATGCGTGCCGGTCAGCGTCACGATCGAGCCGGCGGTGCCGAGCGGGAAGTACTGCGAGCCCGCGTCGTACCACTTGCCCCCGTAGTAGAGCTCCAGCGAGAGCAGGTGGCTGCGGTTCTTGTAGTACGTCATCTTCGTGGTGAAGACCGGGTTGGTCGTCTTGTGGAAGTACGCGTACGAGGTGGAGCCGATCTTGACCGTCTTGTACTGCTTGGAGATGGTGGTCGAGACCGCCACCTTGGCGTACGCCGTGGAGGTGACCGTCTTGGGTGCGTAGCGGGCGTCACCCTTGAAGACGGCGGTGACGGTGGTGTCCCGCGTCATGTCGACCGTGGTGGACAGATTGCCCTTGGAGTCGACCGTGCCGGTCTTCGCCAGCTGCTTGGGCCTGTCATGTCCGAACGGATCCACCCACAGCTCGACGGCGCGGTTCTTGTACGTCGTGCCGAGGTGCGCCGTGAACGACACATCGGTGCCGTACGCGTACAGCCCCTTGTTGCGGTTCAGGGTCAGCGAGGAGGCCGCCCGGGAGACGGCGACCTTGTCGCTGCCCGACCCGGGGGAGTGGGTGGCGTCACCCGCGTACGACACCTTGTACGTGACCGTGCTGCCCGCGGGCGGCGTGTCGATGAAGTGGAACGCACCGTCCGGCTTCAGCTCCACCGGGGGCAGGACCTTGCCCGCGGGCGACTCCAGGTCGGTACGCGTCACCGTGGCCGTGGCACCCGCGGCGAACGGGGCGTTCGACTCCGCCCTGCCGGTGACCATGAGCTTCTTGCCGCGCTTCGTCTTCTCCGGGGCGTCGACCGTGACCGTGGTGACGGACCGGTTGGGGTCGGTGAGCACGCGCAGCGAGCGGTCACCGTAACTGTTCACGGTGACGGCGAACAGCCGGCTGGTGTCGGGCGCCCAGGCCAGGCCGGCCGGATCCAGGGTGTCCGCACCGCTGGAGTTCCCGGTGTTGGGGAAGTCGTACGTCCGGACCGGCTTGGCGGTGACGCCCTGCTTGTACACGTAGACATCCGGCTCGTACCAGCCGTCGATGCCGGCGGCGACCGTCCCGTCCGGGGCGATGTCGACAGCGTTGGGGTACGCGTCGGACGGGTACGAGATGTCGGGCGTGAGGTCGGAGGTCCGGTAGGCCTGGTGGTTGTACGGAGAGCCGCTGGCCACCACGAGCTGTGTGCCGTCCGGGCTCAGCGCGAGATCGCGCAGATTGGCCCCGGTGAACGTGGACGCGGTCCGCGTGGCCGTACCGGAGGACACGTCGTACGTGTCCAGTTCCGTCGGGCTCTGGCTCTCGACGCCGACTGCCAGCACGCCGGGTGCGCCGGGAGTGGAGGCCAGGGTCGGCGCCAGGTACCAGGTGCCGGCCGTCTCCTGGTCCACGTTCACGACCGGCTCGGGGCCGGTCAGGTCGAGCGAACCGATGTGGCCGGCGCCGGTCGGTCCGTATCCGAACCAGAGCTTGCCGCCCGCGAGCGCCGGGTACTTCGGGCCCGTGCCGATGCCGGTGTCGTACCGGGCCGACTCCGTGAGCGCCGCGGTGTCGATCGCGACGATGGCGTCGGCGCCCGGGACCGCGGCGTACACCGTGCCGGAATCGGCGGACAGGTCGAGCCCGGTCACTCCGGGAAGCGACGGGAGCGTCGCGACGAGCGCACCGTCGTAGTCGGTGACGAGGACCTTGCCGCCGGTCGGGTCGCTGATGAAGACGCGCTTGTGCACGCCGTCCGTGACGATGTCGCCGACGGATGCGGCAGGAAGAATCTTGCTGGAGTCGGCGGCGGCCGGGTTCGCCGCACCGCCGACCAGCACTACTGAGCTGAAGAGGACCGCGAGCGAGGTCGCGGTGGAGATTCTTCGCGTACGCATGATGATGACTTCTACCCCCACGGTGAAGGGGCCGCGTGACACCCGTAGACGGGACCGGGGTGCGGCCGAGGACCGTAGGGTATGCCATGAGCTTCACAGTAAGTGCACAATTCCCGGCCGGATGCGGCCGGTAACCGGCCGTCCGGACGGACCGGAGCCCGGCCGGCCCCGCCATGGCGATCCGGCGGCTGCCGTCGCTGCGGTGCTACCGGGACTAATCGCAATGCACCGGGCTTTATCCCGGTGGTGAAGCGATTCTCGGAACTGCTCTGACCCGCAGGTCACAGCGGACGATTCTGCTGCTCGATGTACTGACGGACGATCGACAGCGGGGCCCCGCCGACCGACCCGGCGAAGTACGAGCCGGACCACAGCCGTTGCGCCCGCCAGTAGTGCCGGACGAGTTCCGGGTGCTCCTGGCGGAGCCTGCGCGAGCTGACGCCCTTGAGGCTGTTGACCAGCTTGGACAGGGCTACCTTCGGTGGAAAGTTCACGAGCAAGTGCACGTGGTTGTTCTCGCCGTTGAACTCGACGATCTCGCACTCGAAGTCCTTCGCGACGTCCCGCATGATCTCTTCCATCCGGCGAAGGTGGGCGTCGGTGAAGACCTTGTGACGGAACTTCGTCACGAAAACCAAGTGGGCATGGAGGGCGAAAGTGCAGTGCCTGCCAGTACGGATGTTCTGATACTCAGCCATAGACCAATTGTCGTACGCTGATCATCATGCAGCTCAGGTACGCCTTCCGGATGTACCCGAACGGTCCGCAGCGCTCAGCGCTGGCCAGGGCGTTCGGGTGCTCGCGGGTGGTCTATAACGATGCGCTTCGCGCTCGTGAGACCGCCCGCATGGAAGGGCTGCCGTTCGTCACCTCGGCCGAGTTGTCGAAGCAGGTCACAGCGGCGAAGAAGGCCGGGGAACGGGCCTGGCTCAGCGAAGTCTCCGCCGTCGTACTCCAGCAGTCCCTTCGTGACCTGGACACCGCCTACCGGTACTTCTTCGACGGCCTCAAGGGCAAGCGCCCTCGCATGGGTGCACCCCGGTTCAAGAGCCGCAAGGACAACCGCCAGGCCGTACGGTTCACCGCCAACGCCCGCTGGAAGATCACGAACGGCGGCGGCCTGTCGTTGTCAAAGATCGGCGATGTCCGGGTGAAGTGGTCGCGCACGCTGCCGTCTGTTCCGTCCACGGTGACCGTGATCAAGGATGCCGCCGGCCGGTACTTCTGCTCGTTCGTGGTCGAGACCGGGACGGACGACACGTTGCCCGAGGTGGCCGGTCAGGCCGGTATCGACCTGGGGCTGACGCACTTCGCGATCCTCTCGGACGGCACGAAGATCGACAGCCCCCGCTTCTTGCGCCGGGCCGAGAAGAAGCTGAAGCGGGAACAGCGGCGCCTGTCCCGCAAGGCCAAGGGATCCAACAACCGCACGAAGGCCCGTATCAAGGTCGCCCGCGCTCACGCACGGGTGGCCGATGCGCGGCGCGAGTTCCATCACCAGCTCTCCACGAAGCTGATCCGCGAAAACCAAGCGGTCGCAGTGGAAGACCTGGCGGTCAAGGGGCTCGCCCGCACACGCATGGCCAAGTCCATCCATGATGCCGGATGGTCTGCATTCCTGACGATGCTGGAGTACAAGGCTGCCCGGTACGGGCGCACCCTCGTACGCATCGGACGCTTCGAGCCGACGTCTCAGGTGTGCTCGCAGTGCGGCGTCAAGGACGGCCCCAAGCCGCTGCACATCCGCGAGTGGGAGTGCTCGGCGTGCGGGGCCGTCCTCGACCGGGACATCAACGCGGCGGTCAACGTCGCCAAGGCTGCCGGACTGGCAGTGTCAGCCTGTCGAGCGCGGGTAAGACCGGGACTTGTCCCGGCGCAGCGCGAAGAAGCAGGAACCCGCCGAGACGGTCAGCCGACCGTGGTAGGAATCTCCTCCCTTTAGGGAGGGGAGCGGAAGTCAACTCCCGTACACCGCAGTCCTCACCGCGGTGGCCGTCCTGTGCGTGGGCGTCGGCCTCGTGGTGCGCAGTCTGCTCCGACTCAGCCCGACTTCGTGTACGTGAGCTTCTCGCCGGAGTCCGTGTTCACCCGGCTCAGGGTGCCGTCCGGGCGCAGGGTGAGGGTGGTGGCGCTGCCCGGGGTGCAGGACGTCATCGGTTCGCCCTGCGTCACCGCGGACGGGCCGAGGCTGACCGGTTCGCCGTCGGACGGCTCGGTCGCCAGGTCCGCCTCGAAGACGCAGTGGTAGGTGCCGCCGGTGTCCAGCGGTCCCTCTGCGGTGAGAGTGAGGACGGCCTCGCCCACCTGGCCCTGCTGGATGACCAGTTCGCGGGTGGAGTGGCCGGCGGCGTTGTCGATGCTGCCGGACCAGGTGCCCAGATACGCCTCCGGGACGGCTCCCTCGTCGTTGCCGTTCTGCCCGTCGTCCCCGTTCTGCCCGTCGTCGCTGGGCGACGGGTCCTGCGGGCCGTCGGGGGAGGGCGAGTGGGAGGAACCGTCCGACGGGGACGGGTCGGCCGGGCCTGCGGTGGATGCGCCGCGGTCGCTCATGAGCGCGTAGACGGACCCGCCCGCCCCGATGGCGACGAGTACCGCGATCGCGACGAGGGCGACCGTCGAACCGGCGCTCCGGCGGGCGGGGGCGGGGGCGGGCGGCTGGG
This sequence comes from Streptomyces sp. NBC_00464, assembly GCF_036013915.1. Classification (NCBI taxonomy): domain Bacteria; kingdom Bacillati; phylum Actinomycetota; class Actinomycetes; order Kitasatosporales; family Streptomycetaceae; genus Streptomyces; species Streptomyces sp. NBC_00464. The sequence continues at coordinate 4,120,877 of NZ_CP107899.1, forward strand.
CGCCGGCCGGGTGGGGCGGGCCGTACGGGGGCGTGGGGCCGAAGCCCGGCTGCTGCGGATAGCCGTACGCGTAGCCCTGGTTGGGGTTCTGCTGCTGCGGATAGCCGTACCCCTGGCCGGGGTGCGGCTGGGCGGGCAGTTGCGGATAGCCGTACGTGGGGGAGGGCGGACCGGGCGGTGGCGGTTCGGCCGGAGGGGCGGCGGGGGCGGGCGTGGGGGGCACGACCGCGGTGGGGAGCCAGGGGGCGCTGTCGGGCGCGGAGTGCTGCGGTGTGTTCCCGGGGTGCGCGGCGTCGAGGGGCGCGCTGTCCGGGGCCGCGTCGTCCGGCACCGCGTCCGTCGGGTCTTCCGAGTCCAGCAACCCCACGGCATGGCGGCCGAGTTGGGCGATGAGCGCGCCCGGCAGCCAGGGTTCCGCGCTGTCGCCCTCGTCCAGCCGCTCCAGGATCTCGTCCGTGGACGGACGGGCCCCGGGGTCCTTGCGGAGGCAGTCCTGGATCAGTTCCACGAGGTCGACCGGCACCCCGGTCAGGTCCGGTTCCTCCTGCGCGATCCGGAACAGCAGCGCGTGCACCCCGCTGGCTGCCGCACCGAACGGAAGCCGCCCTGTCGACGCGTACGCCAGCACCGACCCCAGGCAGAACACGTCGCACGCCATGGTCACGCGCTCGCCGCGCACCTGCTCGGGCGACATGAAGCCGGGCGAGCCGACCAGGGCGCCGGTGCGGGTGAGGCCGCCGTCGGTGACGGTGTCGAGGGCCCGGGCTATGCCGAAGTCGATGACGCGCGGGCCGTCGATCGTCAGCAGGATGTTGGACGGCTTGAGGTCGCGGTGGATGAGTCCCGCGGAGTGGATGGCCCGGAGGGCGTGGGCGAGACCGGCACCCAGTATGTGGACGGAGCGGTCGGGCAGCGGGCCGTACGCCCCGGGGGCCGGGCCCGCCGAGGTGCTCGCGCGCCCCGAGACGGTGGCCTGGAGGGAGGGGCCGGCGACGTAGCCGGTGGCGACCCACGGCACGGCGGCCTCGGTGTCGGCGTCCAGCACGGGGGCGGTCCAGGTGGAGCCGACCCGGCGGGCGGCCTGCACCTCCTTCCGGAACCGGTCGCGGAACTCCTGCTGTTCGGCGAGTTCCTCGCGGACCAGTTTGATGGCGACCACGCGTCCGCGGTCCGAGCGGGCCAGGTACACCTGGCCCATGCCACCGGCGCCGAGCCGGCCCAGCAGGCGGTAGGCGCCGATGCGTTGTGGATCGGTGGCCCCGAGCTTCTCCATGGTGTGCAGTCCTCCCCCGTACGGCGACACGCCGGACGGGGTCGAGAATAGCGGCGCGGTTTGCCCCGGCGGGTGCCGGTGCGCGGGGGAGGTCCGCCGGGCGCCTCGGGCGCGCGAGGGGCGCCGGGCGCCTCCGGGCCGGGCGGGTGCGGGGTGCGGGGCGTGTCCATGGCCTCGGACCATCGACCGGGCGATCCCGGGGACCGGCAGCGGCGTCGACGGCCCGGGGTCTCGCGAGGACCCGACACCCTGCCGAACCAGGCGGCCCACGCCATACAAGGTGGCCATACCCGCCGCCGCCCGCCGCCGCCTACGCTCGTCGCATGACCCCTCATCCCCCTGTCGACTCCGCCGCCGGCGCGGCCGTCAAGGCCGCCGACCGCGCGCACGTGTTCCACTCCTGGTCCGCCCAGGGCCTGATCGACCCGCTCGCCGTCGCCGGCGCCGAGGGGTCGTACTTCTGGGACTACGACGGCAACCGCTACCTGGACTTCACCAGCGGCCTCGTCTACACCAACATCGGGTACCAGCACCCCACCGTCGTCGCCGCGATCCAGGAGCAGGCGGCGAAGATGACCACCTTCGCGCCCGCCTTCGCGATCGAGTCGCGCTCCGAGGCCGCACGCCTCATCGCCGAGCGCACCCCCGGTGACCTGGACAAGATCTTCTTCACCAACGGCGGCGCCGAGGCCGTCGAGAACGCCGTCCGGATGGCCCGGCTGCACACCGGCCGTACGAAGGTGCTCTCCGCCTACCGCTCGTACCACGGCGCCACCTCCACCGCGATCAACCTGACCGGTGACCCGCGCCGCTGGGCGTCCGACAACGGCTCCGCGGGCGTCGTCCGTTTCTGGGCCCCGTTCCTCTACCGCTCGCCGTTCTACGCACAGACCGAGGCGGAGGAGTGCGCCCGCGCGCTCCAGCACCTGGAGGACACCCTCGCCTACGAGGGCCCGTCGACCATCGCCGCGATCATCCTGGAGACCATCCCGGGCACCGCCGGCATCATGACGCCGCCGCCCGGCTACCTCGCCGGCGTCCGCGAGATCTGCGACCGGTACGGCATCGTCTTCGTCCTCGACGAGGTCATGGCGGGCTTCGGGCGCACCGGCAAGTGGTTCGCCGCCGACCACTTCGACGTCACGCCCGACCTGATGACCTTCGCCAAGGGCGTCAACTCCGGTTACGTACCGCTCGGCGGCGTCGCCATCTCCGCCGAGATCGCCGCCACCTTCGAGACCCGCCCCTACCCCGGCGGCCTCACCTACTCCGGCCATCCGCTGGCCTGCGCCGCCGCCGTCGCCACCATCCACGTGATGGAGGACGAGAAGGTCATCGAGAACGCCGCCCACATCGGCGAGACGATCCTGGGCCCCGGTCTGCGCGAGCTCGCCGAGAACCACCCGTCGGTCGGCGAGGTCCGCGGCCTCGGCGCGTTCTGGGCGCTGGAGCTGGTCCGCAACAAGGAGACCCGCGAGCCGCTGGTCCCGTACAACGCGACGGGCGAGGCCAACGCGCCGATGGCGGCCTTCGGCGCGGCGGCGAAGAAGAACGGCCTGTGGCCCTTCATCAACATGAACCGCACCCACGCCGTTCCTGCCTGCAACGTCACCGAGGCCGAGGCCAAGGAGGGCCTGGCCGCTCTCGACGTGGCGCTGTCGGTGGCCGACGAGCACACCGCGTAGCGACGAGCACACCGCGTAACGCTGCCGCGCCCCTCCCTTTTCCCCTCGTCTAAGGTGACCCGAGGCCGAAACAGGGGAGGGGCGCCCATGCGCGCGAGCGGAGCGGTCACCCGCAGTACGCTGCGGCAGCAGATCGCGGACGCGTTGCGTGACGAGGTGCTGGCCGGGCGTTTGCTGCCGGGACGGGAGTTCACCGTCAAGCAGATCGCCGAGCAGTACGGCGTCTCCGCGACCCCCGTCCGCGAGGCGCTCTTCGATCTCTCCGCGCAGGGCCTGCTCGAATCCGACCAGCACCGCGGATTCCGGGTCCACGAGTTCACCGTCGCGGACTACCGCGCGATGGTGGAGGCCCGCACCCTGGTCATGGACGGGGTCATCCGCGACGTCTTCACGGGGGAGCTCCCCTCGCTGCCGGAGCAGGAGGCCTACCGGGACGCGCTCGTCTCCGTACGCCGCCGGGCCGAGGAGGCCTCCCGCGCGGCGCGCGGCGGCGATCTGGACATCCTCATCGGCTACGACCTGCGCTTCTGGCGCGAGCTGGGCGCGCTCGTCGGCAACAGCTACATCACCGACTTCCTCCACCGGCTGCGCGTCCAGGCCTGGGTGTTCGCCGTCCCGTACCTGCGCGGCGACACCGACGTACGCGACTGGCTGTGGAACGGGCACCCCGACCTCGTCACCGCGATCTCGCACCGCGACCGCGACGCCCTGCGCAGGGCCGTCGAGGACTACAACGGCCACGCCCTGACCTGGGCGGACCGGCTGGCGGCCGGAGACCCGGCCCATCCGGGACACGCACCGCGGCCGGACGGGCCGGCGGCCCAGGGGCGTCCGGGAACCTGACCGGTCCGGACAGACGGGCGGCAGAGGACGGACGGCAGACGGGCGGCAGACGGGCGGCAGACGGACGGGCGGCAGACGGGCGGCAGACGGACGGTCGGGCCGGACCGGTCGTGAACCGGTCGTGAACCGGTCGTGAGGGGCCACTGTCCGCGACGTCCCGACCGCATTACGCTGTCCCGACCATCGCACCACCGCACGCATCCCCGCATGAGAGCGAGACTTCGTGGCCTGTGACCTGTGGCTGGTCCCCCTCGTCGATGTGCTGTGCCACAGCCCCGACAACCCCTTCGCCGAAGAGATAGCCGTCTACGACAAAGCGCTCGGCGAGGCAGGGCTGCCGCCCGTGCCCGTCTACGCGTACATGCCCGGACTGACCGGTGACGTGGCCCCGGTCGCGGGCTTCGACTACGACGCGCTGCACTTCCTGCGCCGCGCCCACCTCCTCCGGCTCAGCGGCCTCGCCGTCACCCCCGTCGACGAACTGGGCGGCGACTACGAGCAGTTGCTGGAGATGTTCGAGCCGGCCGCCCAGCAGTCGCACCTGGTGTGGCACTACGACCACGCGGGCGCGTACGTCCCCGTGGACTTCGCCGTGCCGCTGTCCACCGACGCCCTGCTGGAGGGCGGCGGTCCGCTCGGTTCGGCGCACGGGCTGCTGCGGGAGCTGCAGTTCGTCGCCCCGTCCATCGGCATCGATCCGGCCAACCCGCCGCCCGCCCCGCTGCCGCCCGCCGCGCCCACCGCGCTGGAGGAACCGGCGCTGCCGATCCCCTACGACGACAACCCGTTCGCCCGGGAACGCCACGTCTGGCTCGGCCTGCACGCGGCGGTCACCCGCAGCCTCGCCCAGGGCTCGATGATCATTTTCAGCTGAGGGGCTGCCGGGCGCGGACCCCGCCGCTCCCCGCGGTGCTCACCGGTGACCGGTCACCGCGGGGACTCCGGCGGCCGCTGCCGCGGCATGTTCGGCCGGCCCATCGACTGCAGCGGAAACCTCCCCGGCTGCGCCCCCGGCTCCGTGCGCCCGCCGCCCGAACCGCCCGAGACCAGCGCCTGCATGCCCATCGGCGCGGGACCGGCCCGGAACTCCACCATCCAGTCCGCGGTCTCCGACCGTACGAGCTCCGTGATGTCCTCCGAGAAGCGCCGCAGCACCCCCAGGCACCGCTCGGCCGCCTCGCTCGCCGTCCCCTCGGCCGGGCCGAGCACCTCGCGCACGCACTCCGAAGCCCAGTCGAACTGGAGCACCTGGAGCCGTCGCTGTACGGCCTGTGCCGTGGCGAGATTCCTTATCCAGCCCGAGGTCAGCCCGAAGTACCGGTCGCACGCCATGCACGCGGCGCCCAGCAGCAGCGACAGATACCCCCAGCCGGCCGCGCCGTGCAGCGCGCCCGTCAGATCGAGCAGCGGCAGCGCGGCGCCCGCCACCGCCCCGGCCGCGGCCCCCATGCGCAGCGCCCTGGCGCCGCGCCGCTTCCACACCCGGTCGCCCAGATACCAGTCGGCGGTGCGCAGCGCATCGGCCTCGACCCAGCGGTACAGCTCGTCCAGCCGCTGGGCGGGTTCGCCCCAGTCGCCGAGCGGGAACGGCGTCCCGGTCAGGTCCCTGCCCTGCGCCTCACGGCTCCGAGCGCCGGAGCCCGCACCGGAGGAAGTGGCCGGACCGGGCACACCGGATTCGTTGCGGGGCGGCCCTTCGGGCTGCATCTCCGGCTGACTCACCGGGGTACTCCTCTGCATGCTGCATAGCGACGCGTGTTCTCGACCGCGTACTCGACGATGGGCGGATCTCTGCTCTCTGTGCACTCGCTGCTCACTGGCCCCGGTGCGACCCGCAGTCCCCCATGCGTAACCTTGCGTGACGGGAGATGTGCGTGCGTGTACCGGGACGCCCCCCTTCCTACCGCCGAATGGTGGGCCGTGGGGTCGAAATCGCGGTATTCCCGGGTGCACCGGGCTTCTGGTCAGGTATAGGAGTCCTGCCACCGCCCACCCGAACTCACTCGAAAGAGTTGCTCGCCAGTGGGTGGGGCGCGCTGCCCGGGGACCACGTAGGCTCGGCTTACCGAAACATTTGTCGTCGAAATGCCTGGAGTGACCGTGATTCCCGGTGGTGGTCAGCCCAACATGCAGCAGTTGCTGCAGCAGGCTCAGAAGATGCAGCAGGACCTCGCGGAGGCGCAGGAGGAGCTGGGCAGGACCGAGGTCGAGGGTCAGGCCGGCGGCGGCCTGGTGAAGGCGACGGTCACCGGCTCCGGCGAGCTGCGCGGCCTGGTGATCGACCCGAAGGCGGTGGACCCGGAGGACACCGAGACGCTCGCGGACCTCGTCGTGGCGGCGGTCCAGGCGGCGAACGAGAACGCCCAGCAGCTCCAGCAGCAGAAGCTGGGCCCGCTGGCCCAGGGCCTGGGCGGCATGCCAGGCCTCCCCTTCTGACCGCGGACGTACCGCTGACGAAGGGGTCCGTACCGCTGACGAAAGGGTCCGTACCGCTGACGACCGCGGACGTACCCAAGACCGTACGTACCCCCTACGGTACGTACACGACGAAGCCGACCCGGCCCGAAAGGCGTTCCGTTGTACGAAGGCGTGGTTCAGGACCTCATCGACGAGTTGGGCAGGCTGCCCGGCGTCGGTCCCAAGAGCGCGCAGCGGATCGCCTTCCACATCCTGCAGGCCGAGCCCACGGATGTGCGCCGTCTCGCCCATGCGCTGCTGGAGGTCAAGGACAAGGTCCGCTTCTGCGCGGTCTGCGGCAACGTGGCCCAGCAGGAGGAGTGCGGGATCTGCCGCGACCCGCGCCGCGACCGGACGGTCATCTGCGTGGTCGAGGAGCCGAAGGACGTCGTGGCGATCGAGCGGACCCGTGAGTTCCGGGGCCGCTACCACGTCCTGGGCGGGGCGATCAGCCCCATCGAGGGCGTCGGGCCGGACGATCTGCGCATCCGCGAGCTGCTGGCCCGTCTCGCCGACGGCTCCATCACCGAACTGATCCTGGCGACCGACCCCAACCTGGAGGGCGAGGCCACCGCGACGTACCTGGCGCGGATGGTCAAGCCGATGGGTCTGCGCGTCACCCGGCTGGCCAGCGGCCTGCCGGTGGGCGGCGACCTGGAGTACGCGGACGAGGTCACCCTCGGCCGCGCCTTCGAGGGGAGGCGTCTGCTCGATGTCTGATCGTCTTCCGGCCGTCGACCGGCGGTCTCACGGCGGCTTTACGTTCAGCGCAGCTATCTTCTACTCACCGTCTGCGACCGTGCCCACGGGAGGTCTCCTCGATGTCTGACGCCACGCTGAACACTGTCACGCAGGACCCCGACGACTTCGCGGTTCAGATCGCCGACCAGATCAAGACGTTCATCGTCGCGGTCACCGAGGTGTCTATGGTCGAGGAGCCGGAGGAGGCCGTCCCGGTCCTGCTCCTCCAGGTCTCCCAGCTCCTGCTGGCCGGCGGCCGGCTGGGCGCGTACGAGGACATCCTTCCCGACGAGCGCTACGAGCCGGACCTGGGCGCCGAGCCGGACGCGGACGGCCTGCGCGAGCGGTTCGCGGCCCTGCTGGCGCCGATCGATGTCTACTCCGAGGTCTTCGACCCGTACGAGCCCCGCAAGGCCCCGGTCCCGGCCCGCATCTCCGACGACCTGGCCGACCTGGTCACGGACCTGCGCCACGGCCTGGCCCACTACGAGGAGGACCGCACCACGGAGGCCCTGTGGTGGTGGCAGTTCTCCTACTTCTCCAACTGGGGCTCCACCGCCTCCGCCGCCCTGCGCGCACTCCAGTCCCTGATCGCCCACATCCGGCTGAACCAGCCCCTCCAGGAGCTCGACGGCCTGGACACCGACCAGGACGCGGGCGACGACGACCTGGCCGAGGAGGCGGGCCGCGTCATGGTCGAGGAGATCGCGGGCCCGCTGGGGCTGCGTCCGGTGAAGTAGCGGCTCCCGGGGCCCTGTCACAGCGGCTCACACAGCGGCTCCCGGGCGGTTCGAAAACAAGATCGCCGCGGGACCGCCCCGGATCTACCATCACCGGATGATTCAGGGCGAGCTGGTACGGCTCCGCGCGCTGCGCGCGGACGACGCGGAACATCATCTCCGGTGGCGCAACGACCCGGAGGTGGTGCACTGGGCCACGGGTGGCGACCCGATATTCGGTCCGGTCACGGCGGAGGCCGTCGGGCTCGCCTTCGACACGATGCTGCGGTTGATGCCGAGGGACTCGGCGGTCCTCACGGTCGAGGACCTCGGCAACGGCGCGGTGATCGGGATGGTGGACTACCGGGACCTGGACCCGTTCGCCGGGCTGGTCACGGTGGGCGTGACCATCGGCAGCCGGGACCACTGGGGCGGCGGGTACGGCTCGGAGGCGTTGAAGCTGCTGGTGGGGCACCTGTTCGGGGCGTTCGGGCTGCACCGGATCGAGCTCGACACCTGGAGCGGCAACGAGCGGGCCGTCCGTGCCTTCACCAAGGCGGGATTCCGCGAGGAGGGCCGGCGCCGGGAGACCGTACTGGTGGAGGGCAAGCGGTACGACACCGTGCTGTTCGGGATGTTGCGCGAGGAGTGGGCGGGTTCGGTCGCGCAGGGTTCGGGCCCACGAGAGGTGCGGGGAGCCGCCCGATAGCGACCCCTGCGGCGGTGAAAAAATGCCGGGCCCGTTGTCGGTGCCCGCTGTTAGCCTCCCCCAGCCCGTGATCACCACGGGCCTTGCAGGGGAGGGGACTCGAAAGCATGACAAGCGGGATAAGACGTAGGAGAGCCCGGTGGCTCGGAGTGCTGTCGGTCGGTGTGGCCGTCGTGCTGGCGGCGCCGAACGCGGCCGTGGCGGCGGACAATCTGCCGCCGCTCCAGCCGGTTGCCGCGGATCTGACGACGGGTTCGAAGCCGTGTGCCGCGGGAGTCGACCGGCCGTACGTGCCGGGGGCCCCGCGGGTGGCCGCGGTGCTGTCGGATCCGGTGGAGGATGACTTCGTCACCGGGGAGTTCGAGGCGTGGTGGACGGACGGGGACGGCGTCGAGCAGCGCCGGAGCTACCACCCCTCGACGCTGCTGCCGTCCGGTTCCACTGTGAGGTGGCAGCTTCCCTCGGACCTCCCGGCGTCGACGGTCATCTCATGGCGGGTGCGGGCCGATGACGGCGAGGCCGTTTCGCCGTGGAGCGCGGCCGATGCCAGTGGCGCAGCCTGCGAGTTCGTGATCGACGATGTGAGTCCGGAGAAGCCCACGGTCACTTCGGCCGAATACCCGGAGGACGTCTTCTGGTCGGACGGTGTCGGGGTCTACGGGACGTTCCACTTCGATTCTCCGTCGGACGACGTCGTCAGCTACACGTACGGCTTCGTCGGGGGTCCGTACGGGACGGTGCAGGCGGACGGGCCGGACGGTTCCGCGGAGATCCGCTTCATGCCGACGTCGAGAGCACCGGGCAGCCTTGAGGTCTCCGCGAACGACCGTTCAGGCCGTCGCAGTTCGACTACCTACTACCATTTCTACGTCCAGGCGGGCCGCTCCCCGGTCGGGCAGTGGACACTGGCCGACCCCGCGGGTTCCACGTCCGCCACACCCACGGCGGGGACCGCGGCCCGTGCCGGCACGGGAGTCACGTTCGGAGGCCCAGTGCCCTCGGGCACCTCGCTGACGTCCACGGCGACGCTCGACGGGACGGGACACGGCTTCCTGACGCCCGCCGCGCAGGTCGTCGACCCCGGGAAGACCTTCGCGGTCGGCGGCTGGGTACGGCCTGCGGCGCTGGACCACGACATGACGCTCGCCAGCCAGGACGCGGGCACCGCGCCCGGTTTCACGCTCGGAGCCCGTACCGGCGACGCTGAGCCGGTCTGGTCGTTCGGCATCGGCGGTACGCGCGTCAGCGGCGGCCGTCCCGAGGCCGGCGAGTGGGCCTATGTGCTCGGCCTGTACGACGCCGAGACGGGGCTGGCGCATCTGTACGTGAACGGCCAGGAGGCGGGCACCGCCACCGAGGCCGCACCCTCGACGGTCACCGGTGACTTCCAGATCGGCCGCGCACGCGGCAAGGCCGGCTATCGGGACCGCTGGCAGGGCGAGATCGGCGACGTCCGGACATACGACCGGGTCGTGGTCCCCGCCGAGGCCGCGGAGCTGGCCCTCCGCACCCCGCAGGAGCGGGGTCACTGGTCCCTGGAGACCGCGTCCGACGGTCTCAGCCCGGAGCTGCACGGTGGCGAGCCGCTGAAGCTCGCGGCCGGCGCTTCGGTCTACAACCTGCCTGCCGACGCGTGTGACCCGATTGCCGACCCGGAATGCGTGCCGCCCACCTATCCACTCGTCGATTCCGGGCAGCTGGATCTCGACGGGGCCGGCGGGTATGCCGCCACGGACAGCCCGGTCGTCGACACCGGTGACAGTTTCACCATCGGTGCGGTGGTCCAGTTCGCGGACCAGGAGCCCACTCGTCCTATGACGGTGCTCTCGCAGGGCGGGGAGCACGGTGACGCGTTCAAGGTGCGGTACGTGCCCTCTGCGCTGAGGTTCGAGCTTGTGATGAGCCATGCGGATGCGCAGGGAGCCGACGAGACGGTCGCCGGCATCATGGCGCTGGCGGACGACGGCGGATCGGGGGGACACCGCATCGCGGTCGTCCACGACGCCGCATTCGACCGGATCACGCTGTACGTGGACGGCCAGCCGAGTGAGGGCGTGGAATTCCGTTCGTCCTGGACGAGCACCGGCGGCCTCCAGGTGGGGCGCGGCCACACGGCTGACGGCTGGGGCGAGTACCTGCACGGATCGGTCGACGAGGTGCAGGCCTTCTCCGGGGCGCTGGGCGAGACCGCCGTCCACCAGCTCGGGCACGGCGCGGAGCCCTGCCTCACCTGCTGATCACGGCCTGATGTGGCCCAGCCCTCTCCGTGTGGGCTGGGCCACATAAGGGAGTGGGCGGGTGATCGGCGGGCAGCAGACTCCTACGAGCAGTTCGGGGCGACACGCCAATGATCACGTGGTGGGCGGGACATCTCAGCATGTGGTAGTAACGGGTCGTTTCCGGACTGCTCGTTAAACTGAGCCGACCGCGATAAATGGATTGAGCGAGGAGCGCACGTGGGCCTTGTCGTGCAGAAGTACGGAGGCTCCTCCGTAGCCGATGCCGAAGGCATCAAGCGGGTCGCCAAGCGAGTAGTCGACGCCAAGAAGAACGGCAACCAGGTGGTTGTCGTGGTGTCAGCGATGGGCGACACGACGGACGAGCTGATCGATCTCGCCGAGCAGGTATCTCCGATGCCGGCCGGGCGTGAGTTCGACATGCTGCTGACCGCCGGAGAGCGGATCTCCATGGCCCTGTTGGCGATGGCGATCAAAAACCTGGGCCACGAGGCCCAGTCGTTCACGGGCAGCCAGGCCGGTGTCATCACCGACTCGGTCCACAACAAAGCGCGCATCATCGATGTCACGCCGGGCCGCATCCGGACCTCGATCGACGAGGGCAACATCGCCATCGTCGCCGGGTTCCAGGGCGTCAGCCAGGAGGGCAAGAACATCACGACCCTCGGCCGCGGCGGTTCGGACACCACCGCGGTGGCGCTCGCGGCGGCGCTGGACGCCGAGGTCTGTGAGATCTACACCGATGTGGACGGTGTCTTCACCGCCGACCCGCGGGTCGTGAAGAAGGCCCGGAAGATCGACTGGATCTCCTTCGAGGACATGCTGGAACTGGCCGCGTCCGGTTCCAAGGTGCTGCTGCACCGCTGTGTGGAGTATGCACGCCGCTACAACATTCCGATCCACGTCCGTTCGTCCTTCTCGGGGCTGCGCGGGACCTGGGTCAGCAACGAGCCGCAAGGGGACCAGCAGGTGGAGCACGCCATCATCTCCGGAGTCGCCCATGACGTCTCCGAGGCCAAGGTCACGGTCGTCGGCGTGCCCGACAAGCCGGGCGAGGCCGCAGCGATCTTCCGCGCCATCGCGGACGCCGAGATCAACATGGACATGGTGGTGCAGAACGTCTCCGCCGCGTCGACCGGTCTGACCGACATCACCTTCACGCTCCCCAAGGCGGAGGGCCGCAAGGCCATCGACGCCCTGGAGCGCAGCAGGGCCGGCATCGGCTTCGAGTCGCTGCGCTACGACGACCAGATCGCCAAGATCTCCCTGGTCGGCGCGGGCATGAAGACCAATCCGGGCGTCACCGCGGGCTTCTTCGAGGCGCTGTCCGACGTCGGTGTGAACATCGAGCTGATCTCGACATCCGAGATCCGCATCTCGGTCGTCACCCGCGCCGACGACGTCAACGAGGCCGTGCGCGCCGTGCACACCGCCTTCGGCCTCGACAGCGACTCCGACGAGGCAGTCGTGTACGGGGGCACCGGCCGATGACCGCACGCCGCCCTTCGCTCGCGGTCGTCGGCGCGACCGGGGCGATCGGCGGCGTCATGCTCCAGATCCTCACGGAACACGCGGATGTCTGGGGCGAGGTGAAACTGATCGCCTCACCGCGTCTGGTCGGCCGCAAGCTGGTCGTGCGCGGTGAGGAGGTCGAGGTCCTCGGACTCACCGAGGACGTCTTCGACGACGTCGACGTGGCGCTCTTCCTGGTGCCCGACGAGGTCTCCGCGCGCTGGGCGCCGATCGCCGCGTCCAAGGGCGCCGTCGTCATCGACGACTCCGCCGCCTTCCGGATGGACGACGACGTCCCGCTCGTCGTCCCCGAGATCAACCCCCATGCCGTACGGATCAGGCCGCGCGGCATCGTCGCGAGCCCGAGCTGCACGACGCTGTCGCTGATCGTCGCGGTCGGCGCCCTGCACGCCGAGTTCGGGCTGCGGGAGCTCGTCGTCTCCTCCTACCAGGCGGTGAGCGGGGCGGGGCGCGACGGCGTCGCCGTGCTGCGTGAGCAGCTGTCGATGGTGGCCGGCACCGAACTCGGTACGAAGCCGGGCGACGTGCGCCGGATGGTGGGCGACACGGACGAAGGCCCGTTCGCCGCACCCGTCGCTCTCAACGTCGTGCCGTGGGCCGGTACGGACGCGGGCGACGGCTGGTCGTCCGAGGAGCTGGCGATCCGCGACGAGTGCCGCAAGATCCTTGATCTGCCCGCGCTGAGGGTCTCGGCGACCTGTGTCTACGTACCCGTGATCGCCACGCACTCGATGTCCGTGCACGCCCGCTTCGAGAACGAGGTCGCGGTCGACCGGGCCCACGAGATCCTGGCCACCGCACCGGGCGTCGTGCTGTACGACAACCCGGGAGCCGGAGATTTCCCCACCCCGTCCGATGTGGTGGGCACCGACCCGACCTGGGTCGGCCGGGTCCGTCGTTCACTGGACGACCCCAGGGCGCTGGAGCTCTTTCTCTGCGGCGACAACCTCCGCAAGGGGGCCGCGCTGAACGTGGCGCAGATCGCCGAAGCGGTGGCTTCCGAATTTCCTCGGTCCTGATCGAACCTGTTTTGTACGCTCTGTGAAAGCCCTGTGAGCAACTTGCTGGTCTGAACCTCTTGAGCTGGGGTATCGCGGTGGCAGACGATGACCTTTCGGCCCGTCGCAACCGCCGGCCGGGTGGCACGCGTCTCAGCGGTCACTTCCTGCGCGGCGTAGCGCATATTCGGGGCATTTGGGGAAGAGCGGGTACGTATGAAGGCATATCGCATGGTGTCAAACGCGGTGCCGTATGCGTACAACCCTGACGGGGGGAAACGTGTCCAACTGGCGTGGCAGAGGTTCTCGATATCACAGTGGTGGGCCCCCTGCGCGGCGCTTCGGTGCGACCGCTCAGACGGCCCCGCGCGTCCGGCGGTATGCCGGTGATCGCGCCCATGCCCGCAGCGCGGCCTGCGGGGCTGCCGTCGCAGCGCGAGGGCGCTGAGGAGGCCGTGGCAGCCGGAACCACCGTCGACCATCTCACCGAGACCTACCGCGCCCACTACCGTTCGCTGCTCGGCCTCGCCGCCCTGCTGCTGGACGACACGGCCTCCTGTGAGGACGTCGTGCAGGAGGCGTTCATCCGTGTTCATTCGGCGCGCAACCGGGTACGCGAGCCGGAGAAGACGCTCGCGTACCTGCGCCAGACCGTCGTCAACCTCTCCCGCTCCGCGCTGCGCCGCCGCATCCTGGGGCTGAAGCTGCTCTCCAAGCCGATGCCGGACATGGCGAGCGCGGAGGAGGGGGCGTACGACCAGCTGGAGCGGGACGCGCTGATCAAAGCGATGCGGGGGCTGCAACGACGCCAGCGGGAGGTGCTGGTGCTGCGCTACTTCGCAGACATGACCGAGGCGCAGGTCGCCGAGACGCTGGGGATATCCCTGGGCTCGGTGAAGGCGTACGGCTCCCGCGGTATCGCGGCGCTGCGCGTGGTGATGGAGGCGCAGGCATGAGCCGGCCCCATGACGACGATCACGAGCACGACAGTGGGAACGGAAACCGGCGTCCACCCGCGCGCGGACATCGAAATCACCGGACTGGAAACGGAATTGTGAACCTCGGGCCGGAGAACACCCCGCACACGGACCACGACGCAGGGGAGGGCGCGCACCCCGGTGGCGGCGCTGCCCCCTCCAGCGGGGTTTCCGGCCTCTTCGGTCCCGGGCCCCTCGGTGGTGAAGCTCTCGACGAGGCCGCGCTGCGCCGAATGATGCAGGGCGCCGTGCGGGACCTCGAACCGAGCGACGGCACCCTCGACCACCTGTTCCGCGCGGTGCCCGCACGGCGTGCGCGCCGTCGGCAGGCACTCGTCGGGGTGGCGGCGGCCGCGCTGCTCATCGGCACCGCGGTCCCCGCCTTCGTCCATGTCGCCAACTCCGAGGGCTCGACCACCGCCAGCCCCGCCATCGCCGGTCACGGCGAGCAGGCGCAGGGCGGCAGCGGCGAGGAACCCGGTGCGGTATCCGGCAACGGGGGCGGCACCGGCGGCGAGGGGCACCAGAGCGGTGCTCACGGCGTCCCGGACAGCACGGCCACTCCGTCGGACAGCAGCGGCCAGGACACGGACGAGAAGGTGGCCGGCGGTGCCTCGGACGGCCCGTCCGCCAGTGTGGAGGCCGCCACCATGCCGGCCTGCGCCCCCGACCAGCTCGGAGTCGCCTCCGCGAGCACCGGCACGGCCGGTGCCGACGGCACGGTGTACGGGAGTTTTCGCATCGCCAACGTGTCCGGCGAGAACTGCTCGGTGAGCAGCAGCGGCACGGTGGGCTTCGCGGCGACGGGTGCGGCCGACCCGACCAAGATCGTGGTCGTCCGGCACATCCAGGGGGATGCGGCGTCCGGACTGCCCGATCCTGCCCAGGAGGAGGCGACGGTGCTGCTAAAGCCGGCCATGACCTACGAGGTGCAGTTCGCCTGGGTGCCCCAGGACACCTGTCCGACCACGGGCGGTTCACCCTCCCCGACGCCTACGGACGGTGCGGCCGGCAGTACGGGGGTCGCGGCCGGGTCCACGACGGGCAGCGGAGCCTCGGACAGCGAGGCGGGTACCGAGACGCAGTTCGGCAGCGAGGAGGGCGACGGCACGGCACCGGGCGCCGTGTCCGTGCAGCACACGCCGGAACCGGGAGCGCCGGTCGCCGAGACGACGATCGCCAACGCCTGCGCGGGCACGATCTACCGGACGGGTGTGCTCGACCCCACTTCGTAGGAATAGGTGGGTGAGGCGGGGCCCGGCCCGGCGCGGGGGCCCCGATTCCAGGGAGCGCCGACGGGGCGGGCCGTTGGGACCGCCCCGTACTTCTCGGACCGCGGGCGGTCAGCCCGCGCGGGGGGCCTCGGTGTTCTCGGGGATGTCCTCGTCGGCGATCAGGCCGAGCTTCAGGTCCCGGGCGGCTTCGGCCTCGCGGCGGAGCAGCCGGAACCACATGAAGACCACGAACGCGGCGAAGACGAACCACTCACCGGTGTAGCCGAGGTTCTGGAACGCCTTCAGATCGAGCCCGCTGCCCTGGGCCGCGGCGGCCGGTACGGGACGCAGCTCACCGCTGCCCTTGCCCGGGGTGTCGGTGAGGGCGGCGTCGCCGGTCCCGGACGCGCCGGTCCCGGACGCACCCGTGCGGGCGTCGGTGTCCTGGAGCGTCACCCAGGCGTCGTAGACGTCGTACGGCACGAGGTTGACCAGGGAAGCGGCGCTGATCATGCCGACCTGGCCGTCGGGGAGTCCGCCCTTCGCGTCGACCCCGTCGGTGCCCGTGTTCTCCGAGGCCTGGAGGTCGCCGGTCACGGTGACCCGGCCGGTCGGCGCGGCCGGCACCTGGGTGTGTCCGGCCTTCCCGGGCAGCCAGCCGCGCACCACCGGCAGGGCCTTGCCGCTGTCGGTGCGCAGCATGTCCAGCACGTAGAAGCCGCTGCGGTCGTCCAGCTTCCGGCCGGGCACCAGGAACTGATCGGCGTACCGGCCGCTCGCGGTGGCGGGGCGGCCGGAGGTCACCGTGTCGACGGGCAGCAGCTCGTCGAGCGGCTCGGCGGCCATCGTGCCCGGCGCGGGCTGCTTCTCGGCGGCCTCGTGCGTCTGCACGCGGTCCTCGAAGCGGCCGAGCTGCCAGGTGCCCATGAACACGCAGAACGGGATGGCCAGCACGACGAAGAGGTTGATCCCCCACCATCGCGGGGTCAGCAGGAACCGGTACACCCCTCCACGGTACGGTCCCCGCTCCGGCCCGACGGAGCGGGGGCACCCGGGAAGCCCCTCTTTATCCGGCCCCTACGAGCCGTGCGCGCCGCGCCTACGCGCCGCCCCACGCGTCTCCCAAGTGGCGGCGCGCGAAGTCGAGCTCCAGACGGACCTGCTTGATCCGCTCCTCCACGACGAGCGAGCCGTGGCCCGCGTCGTACCGGTAGACCTCGTGCACGGCGTCGCGGCCCTTCAGCCGGTCGACGTAGTTCTCCACCTGGCGGATCGGGCAGCGCGGGTCGTTGACGCCCGCCGAGATGTAGACGGGCGCCCGCACGGCGTCGACGTACGTCAGGGGCGACGAGGCCTCGAACCGCTCGGGCACCTCTTCCGGACTCCCGCCCAGCAGGGTGCGGTCCATCGCCTTGAGGGCCTCCATCTCGTCGTGGTACGCCGTGACGTAGTCCGCGACCGGGACCGCGGCCAGGCCCATGGCCCAGTCGCCGGGCTGTGTGCCGAGGCCGAGCAGCGTCAGATAACCGCCCCAGGAGCCGCCGGCCAGGACCAGCTTCGCGGGGTCCGCGAGGCCGGACTTCACCGCCCATTCCCGCACCGCCGCGATGTCCTCCAGCTCGATCAGGCCGACCCGGTGCTTGAGCGCGTCCGTCCACGCCCGTCCGTAGCCCGTCGAGCCGCGGTAGTTGACCCGCACGACCGCATAGCCGTGGTCCACCCAGGCGGCGGGCCCGGCCGCGAAGGCATCGCTGTCGTGCCAGGTCGGTCCGCCGTGGATCTCGAACACGGTCGGGAACGGGCCCTCGGCCGGAGCGGCCGGGCGCTGGACGAGCGCATGGATGCGGCCCCCGGGCCCGTCCACCCACACGTCCTCGACCGGCACGGACACCGGGGCCTTCGCGCCGGGCGGATCGAGCACCACCGCACCGGTCGTGGAGCGCACGACGGGCGGCTCGGCGGCCGACGACCAGAGGTATTCCACCGTGCCGTCCGGCCGGGCCGTGGCACCCGAGACCGAACCGGCGGGCGTCTCCACCCGCACCAGGGCACCGCCGGCCGCGGCCGGCTCGTACCGCCAGAGCTCGCTGCGGGCCTCGAAGCCGTGCTCGACCAGCAGCGCGGAGCCGTCCGGATACCACTCGGCGCCGACATCGCCGGGCAGGTCGATGGCGAGGTCCGTCTGGGTGCCCGCCACCGGGTCCCAGATCATCGGCTCCCAGCGGCCGCGCCGCTGGTGCCCGACCAGCAGCCGGGTGTCACCGGCGACCGGTGCGAAGCCGAGGACCGCGAGGCCGAGCTCCTTCGTACCCCCCTCGGTGTCGTCCAGCTCCGCGACCGTGGTCCCGTCGGGGCGCACCACGCGCAGCGCGGAGTGCATCGCGTCGCCGTGCTCGGTGTGCTCCAGCGCGATCAGTGAGCCGTCGCGCGACAGGTCGCCGACCCCCGCCGACTCACGGTGGCGGTAGATCTCCACGGGCGCTGCCCCGGGCCGTACGACATGGACCGTCGTGCCGTCCTCGTCCGTCGAACGGCCGATCACCGCTGTCCCGTCCCGTCCGATCGCGAGCCCGGCCGGGTAGGAGGGATCGAGACCGGGAGCCGCGGGTTCGTCCCCCGCCGCCTCGTCGCCGGCGCGGAACGGCTGGCGCATCCACACCCCGAACTCGTCCCCGTCGGTGTCGCTGAACCACCACACCGCCTCGCCGTCCGGTGTCAGCACGCCGTCCGTCGTCCCGTTCGGCCGGTCCGTCACCTGGCGCTGCTCGCCCGTCGACCGGTCCCATGCGTAGAGCTCGTACGTCCCCGTCGCATTGGAGACGAACAGCGCGCGGTCCGGCGCATCCTCCGCCCAGTCGGGCAGCGACACCCGGGGGGCCCGGAAGCGCTGCTCCCACGCCGGAATGGAATCGCTCGTCGAACCAGTGGTCTCAGTCATGCCTCCATTCTGCGCCGGACGGCCGACAATCCGTTCGCGTCGTCCGCAGCCTGTGGATAACCTCGCCGGCATGCCTGTTCCGATACCTGCCGACTGGCGCGAGGCCAACCGCGCGATGTGGGATGAGCGTGTGCCCATCCACGCCGACAGCGACTTCTACGACCTCGACTCCTTCCGCGCGGGCAAGGACGCCCTGCGGGACTTCGAGCTGGCGGAGGTCGGGGACGTGACCGGCCGGACGCTGCTGCACCTGCAGTGCCACATCGGGGTCGACACCCTTTCCTGGGCCCGGCACGGCGCCGCGCAGGTCGTCGGCCTCGACTTCTCCGAACCGGCCGTCGAGACCGCCCGTGGGCTCGCCCGTGAGCTGGGCCTGGGCCCGGACCGGGCGGCGTTCGTCGCCGCTGACGTCCACGACGCGGCCGAGGCGGTGCCGGACTCCTCGTACGACATCGTCTACACGGGCATCGGTGCGCTGAACTGGCTGCCCGACATCGACCGCTGGGCCGAGACGGCGGCCTCGCTCGTCGCGCCCGGCGGGTTCCTCTACCTGGCGGAGTTCCATCCGCTCACCGACTGCCTCGACGACGAGACCGGTTCGACCGTCGTGCACGACTACTTCAGCCGCGACGCGTGGGTGGACGAGACGCCGGGCACGTACGCGGACTTCGACGCGCCGACTGTCCACAACCGCAGCGTCGAGTGGCAGCACCCGGTGGGGAGTGTGGTCTCCGCGCTGGCCGCGGCCGGTCTGCGGATCGAGTTCCTGCATGAGCACGACGCCTCGCTCTTCGCCCGCTTCCCGGTGCTGGAGCGCCGTTCGGACGGCTTCTACCGCTTCCCGGCGGAGCGGCCGCGGATTCCGCTGATGTACTCGATCAAGGCGACCCGGCCGGAGGAGCCGGGCAGGGGCCGGTAGCGCGGCGGAGCGGCCGGCGGGGGCCGTTCACCTGGGGCGGGACCGATTGTCAGTGCCGGGGTCCAGACTCGAACCATGACCACGACTGCTGATTCGAATGCTGATCTGCGTGCCACGGTCGAGAGTTACTGGACCGCGGCCGACCTCCGTGACTGGGACACCTTCGCGGCGACGCTCGCCGACGAGGTGGTGTACGACCTGCCGCAGACCCGCGAGCGCATTCGCGGCAAGGAGCGGTATCTGGTCTTCAACCGGGAGTACCCGGGGGACTGGCGGGTGCGCGTCGAGCGGATCGTGGCCGACCGGGCCGGGCGGCAGGCCGCCGTCCGGACGCTGTTCACGGACGGCGGGCAGGAGTCGTATGCCGTTCACTTCTTCACGTTCGACGCGCAGGGGCTGATCAGCGAGATCACCGACTTCTGGCCCGAACCGTACGAGCCCCCGGCAGGCCGGGAGCATCTCGTCGAGCGGTACTGAGCCGTGCGGTGCTGAGCCGTGCGGTGCTGAGCCGGGCGGTGCTGAGCCGTGCGGTGCTGAGCCGGGCGGTGCTGAGCCGGGCGGTGCTGAGCCGTGCGGCAGACGGTCGACGCCCGTACCTGAGCAGCACGGCGGCGCGGCACCGCTTCGGAGCCGGGAACTCCGGAGCGATGCCGCGCCGTTGCCTGCGTTCAGGCCCTACGCGACCGAGCGGAAGGCGGGCAGATAGCCGCCCGACTGCCCCGCGGCCTTGGGGTGGTACGAGTTGTACACCGGGATCGAGACGCTGTGGAGCCATGCGTCACCGGAGCACAGCTCGTGCCCGGTGAACTCGTCGACGACGCTGGAGAAGGTGAATCCGGCATTCGCCGCCTGCTTGGCGATGACGCCGTTCAGCACGTCGGACGCGTTGTTGATGGCGGTGCGTTCCTTCTCCGAGAGACCGGCGATGCAGCTGCCGCCGATCTTGTAGAAGCGCGGGTAGCCCAGCACCACGACATGTGCCTGCGGGGCCTTGGAGTGGATCGAGGTGTAGAGCGAACCCAGCCGGGACGGCAGCGTGTTGTTCATCTGCCCGACGGCCGCGTTCACGCCGGCGAGGCAGGCGGCCTCGCCGGACAGCACGCAGTCCTGCATGACGTCGGCGAACCCGACGTCGTTGCCGCCCGCGGTGACACTGACCAGCGAGGTCGACGAGCTCAGCGAGCCGAGCTGGCCGCTCGCCACGGAGCTCGTGGTGGCACCGGAACAGGCGACAAAGGCGAACGAGGAAGGGGAGTTCGCCGCCGCCCAGAGGTAGGGGTAGGCATTGGTGCTGCGGCGGCAGTCACCGCTGTCGGACAGATAGCTCCCGGCTCCGACACCGGACGAGTACGAGTCGCCCAGGGCGACATACCCGCCGGCGGCGGCCGAGGCCGGCTGGGCCATGCCGAGGGCAGCCGCGGCGGCGAGGAGCAGAGTGGATGCGGACGCCCAGAATCTCCGTACTGACATAGCTGTCGGCCCTCCGAAGTGTGGGGGGTGGGTGGGGGGTTGATGAGGCGTCACCTGTTGTAGCAGCTTCCGGTACCCGCCGGTAATGGTTGCGCGGGAACGTGCCGGAAATGCCCGAATGATCGTTCGGTAGCCGTAGCTCCGCGCGTAGATAAACCTGGAACTCGCCCTGAAACAAAGGTTTTACGACCACCTGCTCATCGCTTCACAGGTAATGGCACGAGAGCATTACAGAGCAGACGCCCCCGCCGAAGGCCGAAAGCCGAAAGCCGAAAGCCGAAAGCCGAGAGCCGAACACAGGGCGCGGGACCTCAGCGCACGCTGCTGCGCCCGACCACCACGCCGGCCCGGTCGATGCAGATGACGTCGACGGCGACCGGCGCGCCCCGCAGGACCGACAGCGCCTCGTCCCGTGCCGCCGAGGCCACCAGGTCCCCGAGCGGGACCCCGCGCGCCAGGCAGGAGCGGAGAGCCGCGAGTCCCGTGTTCGACGCGGCCACCTCGGCGGCCAGATCCTCGTCGGCCCCGCCCCGCCGGGCCAGGTCGGCCAGGAACGACGTGTCGACCTGGGAACGCCCCGAGTGCAGGTCGAGATGGCCGGCGGCGAGCTTCGACAGCTTGGCGAACCCCCCGCAGACGGTGAGCCGTTCCACCGGATGGCGGCGTACGTACTTGAGCACCGCGCCCGCGAAGTCCCCCATGTCCAGCAGGGCGATCTCCGGCAGCCCGTACTCGGCCACCACGGTCTTCTCCGAGGTGGAACCGGTGCAGCCCGCCACATGGGTCTGCCCGTCGGCCAGCGCCACGTCCACACCGCGGCGGATCGAATCGATCCACGCCGAGCAGGAGTACGGCACGACCACACCGGTCGTGCCGAGGATGGACAGGCCGCCCAGGATGCCCAGACGCGGATTCCAGGTGGAGCGGGCGATCTCCTCGCCGTCGTCCACGGAGAGCGTGATCTCCACATCCCCCGCGCCCCCGTGCGCCGTTGCGACCCTGCCGATGTGCTCCCGCATCATCCGGCGGGGCACCGGGTTGACGGCGGGCTCGCCGACGTCGAGCGGCAAGCCGGGCAGCGTGACCGTGCCCACCCCCGGTCCGGCCCTGAACACCACGCCCGAGCCGGGCGGCAGCACCCGCACGGTGGCCCGTACGAGAGCCCCGTGCGTGACGTCGGGATCGTCCCCCGCGTCCTTGACGATGCCGGCCGTGGCCCGCCCGTCGTGCAGTTCCTCCACCGCGAGCGCGAAGGCGGGGGTCTGGCCGCCGGGCAGGGTGATGGTCACCGGGTCGGGGAAGTCGCCGGTCAGCAGGGCCGTGTACGCGGCCGTGGTGGCGGCGGTCGCGCAGGCGCCGGTGGTCCAGCCGGGCCGCAGACCGGTGTGCTTGAGTTGGGCGCCGCGTCCGCCCGCCGCCTCACCCATGGAGGGATCCGATGCACGTCCTCGTACTCGGCGGCACGACGGAGGCCCGTCGGCTGGCCGAACTACTGGTGGCGGAGCTGCCCACGGGCGCCCGGGTGACGAGTTCGCTGGCCGGCCGGGTCACCGGACCGAGGCTGCCGCCCGGCGAGGTGCGCATCGGCGGTTTCGGCGGAGCCGAGGGCCTGGCCGCATGGCTGCGTACGCACCGGGTGGATGCGCTCATCGACGCCACCCATCCTTTCGCCGGGACCATCAGTTTCCACGCGGCCGCCGGTGCCGCTGCCGCCCATGTTCCCCTGCTCGCTCTGCGCCGTCCCGGCTGGGTGCCCGGCGCGGGCGACGACTGGCACCCGGCCGCCTCCCTGGAGGAGGCTGCGGCGGTGCTCCCCGCCCTGGGCCGGCGCGTGTTCCTCACGACGGGGCGCCTCGGCCTCGCCGCCTTCGCGGGGCTGGACGGCCTGTGGTTCCTGACGCGGTCGGTGGACGCACCCGCACCGCCGTACCCCGCGCGGATGGAGACGCTGCTCGACCGGGGCCCGTTCACCCTCGACGGGGAGCGCGAGCTGATCCGCCGCCATCGCATCGACGTCCTCGTCACGAAGGACAGCGGTGGCGCGGCCACCGCCCCCAAACTCGCCGCGGCCCGCGAGGCGCGGATCCCGGTGGTCGTGGTGCGACGGCCACCGGTCCCGGAAGGCGTGGCGGTGGCCGGCACCCCGGAGGAGGCCGTCACCCGGCTGCGCGACCACCTCGGCCACACGCCATGACCGGCCGGGTGTTCACTCCTCCTCGCTGGCGATCGCGTTGATGGCCGAGGCCGCCATCGCACTGCCGCCCCGCCGGCCCCGCACGATCAGGTGATCGAGCCCCGACGGGTGCGCGGCCAGGGCGTCCTTGGACTCGGCGGCACCCACGAATCCGACCGGCACACCGATGACGGCGGCGGGACGCGGTGCCCCCTCCTCGATCAGTTCGAGCAGCCGGAACAGCGCGGTGGGCGCGTTCCCGACGGCGACGACCGCACCGTCCAGCCGGTCGCGCCACAGCTCCAGCGCGGCGGCGCTGCGGGTCGTACCGAGCTCCGCCGCGAGACCGGGCACCGCCGGGTCGGAGAGGGTGCACACCACCTCGTTGTCCGCGGGCAGCCGCCGCCGGGTGATGCCACTGGCCACCATCGCCACGTCGCACAGGATCGGCGCACCGCCCCGCAGCGCCGCCCGGGCACGGCCGACCACGTCCGGGGTGAAGGCGAGATCGCGCACCAGGTCGACCATGCCGCAGGCGTGGATCATCCGGACCGCCACCTGGCTCACATCGGCCGGCAGTCCCGTCAGGTCCGCCTCTGCCCGGATGGTGGCGAAGGACTGGCGATAGATGGCCGGTCCGTCCTTCTCGTACTGGTGCACAGTGCTGTCGCTCTCTTCGTCTCTGCATCGGGGAACGGCCGTACGGGCTCGCCCGAGGCTACCCACCGTGCGGGTGATCCCCGCACGGCCGTCCCGATCACCCACATGGCGGAAATTCGTGACTGATCATCAGATCAACGGCGTGGCTGGCTCGGCCGTCCGAGTGTCACATGCCTACGTTCACTCACGGTAACTGTCTGGGGTCAGAGCCGACGGGGCTGTCGAGGACGGACGTCGGTGTGAAGGGAAGAGGCTGGTTCATGTCCGGACTGCGGCACAGGTTTGCCCGTCTACCTGTGGGAATCACAGCTGCACTGACCCTGTTGTTCGTCTCCCAGGGGGCCGCGATGCCGCTCGAGGCGGCGGCGGACGACCCCATGAGTTCCGTCGGGATCACCAAGACCAACAGCACGGGCGGTGATCCGCTGGAGCCCGGTGACGAGTTCATCTACACGCTCAACGGGCAGTGCTCGGGGCTGACGGTCGACTGCGTGGACTTCACCGTCACCGACACGCTGCCCGAGGGGCTGGACGTCACCAGCCTCCCGCAGTCCACCACCACCCGTGACGTCACGTACGACGAGTCGACGCGGAAGCTCACCGTCGTCTACAAACAGCCGCTGCAGAATCCCGAGGGCAAGACCGGTCTGCGGGCGGGGCAGGCGGGCGCCGTGGAGATCGGTATGCGGCTGCCTGCCGACACCCAGGCGGCGGACGGCACCACCATCAGCAACACCGCGGACGTCACGGCCGCCAACGCCGACCCGAAGTCATCGGCCTCCGATGTGACGGTCTCCATCCCGCGGGCGGTCAAGCCGGTGGCGACGAAGACCTGGGAGGACGGCTCCGCGGTCGCCGGCACCGGTGAGGAGTCGACGATCACGCTCGGGGTACGTAACAACTCCTCCTCGTCCGCCGAGGTCACCGAGCTGTCCGTGTCCGACACGAGTGCGGAGACCTTCGAGTACTTCGACTTCACCTCCGCCTCCGTGACCGCGTTTCCCAAGGGCGCCGACCAGGCGCACCTGGTGGTGACCACGGCCGACGGCGCCACGCACACCGGGGACGTCATCTCCTCGCCCGGCGAGCTGCCGCTGCCCGGTGGCGTCGCCGCGGGCGATGTCGTCGGGTTCGAGGTCGTGTTCACCAACAGCGGTGGTGACCCGCTGCCGTACGACGCGACCGGCGGCACCGTCGAGGTGGGGCTGAAGCTCCGCGAGACCAAGCGTTCGGACGGGTCGCCGCTGCGGCCCACCGACAAGATCACCGTCGACAACTGCGCGGTCCCGTCCGCCCAGGAGACCACCGACGGCAAGGTCGTCGGTACGCAGGCCTGCGACACGTACGACATCCTGCCGGACGTTCTCGTGCTCAACGGGTCCAAGAAGTTCTTCCCGGACTCCAACGGCAACTTCGCGCAGGACAACGGCGAACACGCCGTGATCGGCGTGGACTCCCCGGTCAGCATGATGGTCGACGTCAAGAACAACTCCCCGTTCCCGGTGAAGTCGATCACGATCACCGAGCCGGACGCGGACGCGGCCAGTGAGTTCGACAAGGTCGCGGTGAGCCAGGTCAGGCTGCGCCTCCCGGCAGGCGCCACCGAGGCGAAGCTGACCGTCACCTACGCCGACGGCACCAGCACCACGGACACGTACACCGAGAACCAGACCGTCGACGTGGCCAAGGACGGCACCTCCGTCACCAAGGTGGAGGTCGTGTACACCGGCGTCGACGGCGACGGGAACCCCACGATCGAGGCGGGCGCCGACGCGGGCCTGGACCTCCACGGCACGCTGACCGACGCCGTCACCGCGGACGACCTGCCCTCCGGCAGCAGCCCCGGCATCGCCAACTGCGCCGGGTTCAAGGGAGAC
Organism: Streptomyces sp. NBC_00464; assembly: GCF_036013915.1. Taxonomy (NCBI): domain Bacteria; kingdom Bacillati; phylum Actinomycetota; class Actinomycetes; order Kitasatosporales; family Streptomycetaceae; genus Streptomyces; species Streptomyces sp. NBC_00464. The sequence goes on from NZ_CP107899.1 coordinate 4,146,300, forward strand.
GCCGGCCGCACCGACGGCAGCGGAACCGCGACGGGCACCGCATGCCAGGACCTGCCCATCGAGTCGCCGAACAGCTCCGGGTCCGGTTCCAAGACCGTCGACCAGACCGACGTGCCGCCCGGCCAGCCCATCCCGATGCATCTCAAGTTCAGCAACAACGGCAACAAGGCGCTGGTGGACCCGGTCCTCACCGACCCGCCCGCCGACGCGGACGGCAAGCCGACCGGCCCGAGCCCCTTCGACGTGCTGCAGATCGACTCCGTGTCGGTCTCCCCGTCCTCCGCCCCGGTCGCCATCGAGCTCTGGGACCCGACGGCGGGCGGCGGTGCGGGCGCCTGGGTCGCGTACGACGACTCCGACACCGCCCTGCTGCACCGGGCCACAGGCGTACGCGCCTCCTACGACGGGAACATGCCGCCCCAGTCCAGCTTCACGGTCGACCTCGTCACCGAGCGCCGCGAAGGCGTCGAGGACGGGGGGACGTTCAACAACTGCTACTCGATCTCCGCGGGCGGCGACTTCGTGGCCGGCGACCCGGTGTGCTCTCCCGAGCTCACCACCGGTCCCGCAGACGACTCGGCCTCCCTCAACAAGTCGATCAGCCCCGGTGAACTCCCCGAGTACGTCCCCGGACTGCCCCGGCAGCACGCGGACGCCTCGCTCACCGTGCGCAACACCGGCAACATGTCGGCCAAGTACCTGCAGATGACCGACCAGGACAGCGACTTCTTCGACGCCGTCGACCTCGTGTCGATCAAGTCGAACACGATGCCGGCCGGGGCCGACCGGGTGCAGATCGACGCCTACGTCGACGGAGCCTGGGTCAACGGCACACCTTCGGCCTCCGCCGCCCTGCCCTCGGGCGTGAACGCCGCGGACGTGACCGGCATCCGTGCCACGTACTCCTCGACCAGCGGATTCAACGACGGGTACACGATCACCCCGTGCGCCGAGACCGCCTGCTCCGGGGTGCTGGTTCTCGACGTCAGTCCGCGCCCGGCACTGCGTGACGGCGGCGGTCCCGTCCCCAGCCATCTGGAGGACACCCTGAGCGGCAGCTTCCTCACCAAGATCGAGGACGAGGACAAGCCCAAGGACATCGCCCCGGTCAGCGCCACCCTCGACCTGGTCAAGGGTGACCCGGTGCTGGACGTGAGCAAGACGCCCAACACCGCACTCGCGCCCGGCGAGGACGCGCCCTTCTACCTGAAGGTCACCAACACCGGTACGGCGAACGTCCCGAACCTCGTGGTGAAGGACGCGCTTCCTGAAGGCATCGCGTTCGTCGACACCTTCGAGGGCGACAACGGCGAGCCCTACAAGGTCATCGACACCAAGGTGCCCGACGGAACGCCTCCTGTCCCGACCCCCGTGTTCAACCAGACGACCGGTGACGGCCGTGTCTCGGCACTCAGCTGGGACTTCTCCAAGAACGCGGACGGCTCGGCATGGGTGCTGGCTCCCGGCGCCACCCTGACCATCGAGATCCACGTCCGGCTGGAGGCCGGCATCAACGCCGGTGACGTCGTCACCAACACGATGGGTGCCACCTCCTCCGACCAGGACATGACCTGCGAGGGCACCTCGCAGAACGACGGCTCCTTCGGGGACGGCCTGTACTGCGTCGCCGAGGCGACCCTGACCGCCAAGTCCGGCGCTGCCTTCATGGCTCGCAAGTGGGTCTCCGGCAACGACGAACTGGGCTGGTACAACACCCGCTCCGGCAAGGTCGTCGACGTGGGCGACGACTCCTGCCTGACCGCCACCGACGCCACCGGCCGCCGCTACACCGCCAACCCGTGCATCGCGCTGGTCGACCCCGGCGACCAGTACCACTACCTGATGCGCGTCCAGAACGCCGGCACGGAGTCCGGCACCGCCATGCGCATCGTCGACCGCTTCCCCGTCCAGGGCGACAAGGGCGTCATCCTCGACGAGCAGCGGGGCACCGCGTGGGACAAGCGGCCCACGCTCGCCTCCGAGCCGAAGCTGGACGGGCCGGGCACCATGGCCGTCGCCTACGAGAACGACGAGCCGCTGTGCACCGACGACCTCGACATGGGCGGCGCCGGTTCGAACGCGGAACAGTGCCCGTCCTCCACATGGGACGACGCCTACGGTGCCGCGGCGGTCGGCGCCCGGATGGAGCTCACGTTCAGCCCGGCGCTCGCCCCGGGCGGCACGGTCGACATCACGTACGCGATGGACACCCCGGTCGACGTCACCCACAACGGTGACCCGACGATCGCCTGGAACTCCTACGCGCACAACGAGACGACCGACCGGGCAGGATCCCCCCGGGTCCTCCAGGCCAACGAGCCCACCCAGGTCGGCGTCGCCCTCGCCTACGGCGGTCTGAAGCTGGTCAAGCAGCTCGGCGACCACCCCGACCAGCTGGACGGCCCGCTGAAGCGGATCCCGTTCCCGTACCACGTGACCTGCGTCATCGACCCGGAGGGCGGTGAGCCCCGTACGGTCCTCGACAAGGACTACCGGGTCTCCGTGAACAAGCCCGTCACCGTCGAGGACCTGCCGGCGGGTGCGCAGTGCTCGGTGTGGGAGACGTCCGCCCGCGGCGGCAGCGCCGACCACACCGCCGACAACCCCGTCGAGGTGACGATCGTGCCGGGCATCGGCACCGAGCCGGTGCAGACGGCGGAGATCACCAACACCTTCCGGTTCGGTGAGCTGACGCTCAAGAAGGACCTGGAGGGCGACGCGGCGGACTACGCCACGGACCGCACGTTCAAGGTCGATGTCTCCTGCACCCTGCCGGACGCGTCCGGTGCGGCCGGTGACCGTGTCCTGCACAAGACCTACGAGGTGAAGACGGGCGAGCCCGTCACCGTGAAGCCCCTGCCGGTCAACAGTCGTTGCTGGGCGGAGGAGGTGGACACGGGCGGCGCCGCCAAGGCGGTCGTCGACCACGGTTCGCCCGACAACCCGGCTGTGGTCACGGCAGAGGGACCGGAGGGCGAGGGGGCGGTCATCACCGTCACCAACACCTTCCCGGCCGCGAAGCTGACCGTCAGCAAGAAGGTGGTGAACGGCGGCTCGGGACCGTACGACTTCGGTCTCGCGTGCACCACGGACCAGGGCGACGTCGCCCTCGCGGCGGACGACAGCGCCTTCTCCCTGAAGGACGGCGATGAGCGCGAGATCAGCGTGCCCGAGGGCGCGGAGTGCACCGTGACCGAGCTGAACGTGCCCGAGGGGGACACGGTGACCGTCACCGCGTCCGACGACGGGACGGACGGCACGGTGGTCGTCGCCGGCGAGGCATCGGTCGACGTCACGAACACCTTCGAGAAGAAGCCGGACGGGGACGGCGGTGACAGCGGCGGCGGTGACCACGGTGGCGGTGACCACGGTGGCGGTGGCAACGGCGGTGGTGACCACAACGGTGGTGGTGCCAACGGTGGCGGCGACCAGCCGGGTCCCGACAACGGCGGCAAGCCGGAGCACGACAACGGCCACCTGGCCGACACCGGTGCCTGGACCTGGACCGTCCTCGGCATCCTGGCTGCCGCGCTGGCCCTCGTGGGCGGAGTGACGGCCCGCACGCTCAGCCGCAGGCGCGCCGGCTGAGCCGACGGCCCGCAGCACGGCAGGGCCCCGCACGAGAGCTCAAGGCTCTCGTGCGGGGCCCTTGCCATGCCCGCGCCTTCGCGGTCGGCGTACGCCGTCACCGTGGAAGCAGTGTCGGGCAGGGGCGATACAGTCGGCGTCGTGGTAAGTGCGCACACTCTGCTGAGAAACCTTCTCCTTCATGCCGACCGCCTCGCCCCGCACGCCGCGGCCGATCAGGGGCTGCGAACGCTGCTGCCCGGCGAGCAGGCCCGGCTCCGCGTGACCGGCGGCGGTTCCGCGGACGCGAAGAGGGCGCGGGCCGCCCTCTTGTGCGCGGACGCGAGGTGAACAGTCCCGCACGTGTGACGATCAAGGACGTTGCCGCCCGGGCGGGTGTGTCCAAGGGGGCCGTCTCGCTGGCGTTCAACCAGAAGCCGGGCGTCTCGGCTGCCACCCGCCAGAGGATCTTCGAGGCCGCGAAGGAGCTGGGCTGGGCGCCGAACCTCACCGCGCGCAGCCTCTCCAGCCAGCGGGTGGACATCATCGGCCTGGCCCTGTGCCGCCCCGCCCGGCTGCTGGGACTCGAACCGTTCTACATGGACTTCATCTCCGGTATCGAGAGCGTGCTGGCCGAGCGGTCGCACTCCTTGCTCCTGAGGCTGGTGCGGGATCTCGACGAGGAGACCGAGCAGTACAGGTCCTGGTGGCGGAGCCAGACGATCGCGGGCGCCATCCTGGTCGACTTCCACGAGGACGATCCGAGGGTTCCGTCGCTGGAGTCCATCGGGCTGCCGGCGGTGGCCGTCGGGCATCCGTCCCTCACCGGCTCGTTCCCCGCGGTGTGGACCGACGACGCCACGGCCGCGGCCGAGGCCGTCCGCTATCTGGCGGCGCTCGGACACCGGCGCATCGCCCGCGTCGGCGGTCCGGTCGGTCTCGGGCACAGCGCCATCCGGGCCACCGCCTTCGCGGCCACGATGCGGGAGCTGGGCCTTGAGGCAGGCCGGCAGATCGCGACGGGCTTCGACGGAAGCGAGGGGGCCAGGGCGACCCGGTCCCTGCTGATGTCGGCCGAGCGCCCCACGGCCATCGTCTACGACAACGACATCATGGCCGTCGCAGGAGCGGGAGTCGCCGCCGAGATGGGCTTCGTGGTCCCCGACGACCTGTCCCTGCTCGCCTGGGACGACTCGCAGCTGTGCCGGATCACGCACCCCACCCTGTCGGCCATGAGCCACGATGTGCACAACTTCGGAGCGCAGGTGGCCCGCACACTCTTCGCGGTCATAGAAGGCCGGCACACCGGATCCGTACAGGTACCGACCCCGTCCCTCACCCCGCGGGGTTCCACCGCGAAGGCGCCTTCCCGGAGTTGAGAGAAGCAGTGCCCCGCGCTGCTGCCGATATGGAACGGGGTGAAAGCCCGAACGGCTCCGAAGACGACCGAAAGGCAATCAGTGGCCTGATCCGCTGAGCGGATCAGGCGTCCGGGAAAACTTCTGCCATCACGGGATATGTACGGATCGCGGAGCCGTGACGTGCGTGCGAATGCCGTGAACGCGATGACTGATTCCTCCCATTCGGGCACCGCTGCGGCTGATTCAGCTCGATAGTCCCATTCAATGTCACATGCTGACCATTTCGCGACGGAAGTTTGGAATTCCTCGTGGCATGTGCATTCAATGCGATACTCTCCGCACGTCAGGATTACCTGACTGTCACTTGATGGGGGAAGAGTGAAGACTTCAGTAGGCTTTGCCGGAATCTGTGCCGTCCTGCTCGCTGCGACCGTGGCGGTGCCTGCCGCGTCGGCGGCCGACAGGTCCGAGCCGACGGGTAATACGTCGATTGCGACCGTGGATGTCAAGGGCGTTCAGGTCGACAAGCAGGCAAGTGACGCAACCAAGCAGATCGTTGCGGCCGATGCGAAGGTTGCCGCAGCCGCTGCCAACGTATGCGGAACCGGCTACACCATCTCCGTCAGTGCCGCCCGGTACGGCACGTACGGCACCACGTACACCTGGACCAACGGCAAGACGACAGGCAGCAGCTACTACGACAAGCCGATCTGCGCCGTGTTCTTCAACGACACCGGAGTCGCGCACTCCATGCGCCTCAAGCTGGCGGACAACTACACGGACACCGCCGACGTCGAGGACTCCGGAACGTTCAGCAGCTACGCCGGCCCCGTTTACCAGAACCGTGGCTATTGCGGCAAGGCGTACTCGTACATGAAGATCGGCACCAGCGTCGTCGTCGACAACTACCTCACCGTGGGTGCCTGTAACTGATGCAATTCCGCCGCACTGTGCTGCGCCCCGCCACCTGGGGCGCAGCACTGCTCATCACCGCGCTGGCCACCGGATGCTCGGACGGTACGAGTCCTTCGGCCGCCCCCTCGTCCTCTTCTGCTGCCCCTTCGTCGGCCCCTCCAGCCGCATCGAGCAGTACTCCGGGCAATTCGGGTACTCCGAGTACTCCGGCGACAACTGAGGCGAGTCCGGAACCGTCGCCGGTCATCAGTCACCAGGGCAAGACGAAGATCATTACGCTTGGTGATGTGGAGGTCCGGGTCACTCGCGGTGCGATCGGCTTCAATGTCGCCTGCAATGCCACCAATACCTATGACAGGACTCTCAACATCAGGGTCACCGTCAGCGTGGGAATCGGCGAGGACTGGGTGCGCGCCACTGAATTCGACTTCCCGAATGTGGCGGCAGGACAGACGGGCAGGGAGACCACTCTCGTAGGCGATTCCTACGAGGGTGAATTGCCGGACGAACCGAAGGTCTACATCGACTCGGTCATAAACTACTGAGAGATACGGCCGATGGCCGCCTGCGGCGAGGGTGCGGCCAGTAGGTGCTGGAGGCGTGGCGAGCCGCGGTTGATCCGTATTCGGCACCTCATGCTTTCAATTTGCCGAAAGTGCGCATTCTGTCCCGCGGATGCGGGCGGGGCCGAGGATCATGCGGCGGAGCCGGGCCATGGCCCGGCTCCGGTCGGCCATGGCCGAGGGTGAGGAACAGCCGGTTGCGGGCCTCGCCGTCCGAGACGCCGGTCCGCCGGTCCGGGCGGCGCGGATCTTGCCGGTCAGCCACAAGCGCGAGCACGGCCGCGAGCACCGAGCGATCTCCGGAAACGCAGGAAGGGCCTGATCCACTCAGTGGATCAGGCCCTTGACCTGGTCTTACGGCTGTCGGGGTGGCGGGATTTGAACCCACGACCTCTTCGTCCCGAACGAAGCGCGCTGCCAAGCTGCGCTACACCCCGATCGCCGCCGGTCTCCCGGCGACATCGATTACTTTAGCCCACCGGCGCCCGGAGACGAAATCCGCTTTTTGCCGATGGGGCGGGCGCCCCGGGTTACACGTCCCGCGCCGTCAACGTCAGCAGGGTCGCCTCCGGGGGGCAGGCGAAGCGGACCGGGGTGTAGCGGTTGGTGCCGCAGCCGGCCGAGACGTGGAGGTAGGCGCGGTGGCCCTCGGCCGTGTGGCTGGAGAGGCCCTTCACCCGGTCCGTGTCCAGGTCGCAGTTGGTGACCAGGGCGCCGTAGAAGGGGATGCACAGCTGGCCGCCATGGGTGTGGCCGGCCAGGATCAGCGGGTAGCCGTCCGCGGTGAAGGCGTCGAGGGAGCGCAGGTAGGGGGCGTGGACCACGCCGATGGAGAGGTCGGCGCCCGTCTCGGGGCCGCCCGAGACCTCGGCGTAGCGGTCACGCCGGATGTGCGGGTCGTCGAGGCCGGTGAAGGCCAGCTCCAGGCCGTCGAGCTTCAGACGGCCGCGTGCGTTGGACAGGTTCAGCCAGCCCGCGTCGTCGAAGGCGTCGCGCATCGGTTCCCACGGGTTGTGGACGACGCCGACCGCCGGGGCGTTCCCGTTGAGCCCGTGCTTGCCCGCCGCCTTGTCGAAGAGGTAGCGGGCGGGGTTGCGGAGCTTCGGGCCGTAGTAGTCGTTGGAGCCGAACACGTACACACCCGGGAACTCCATCAGCGGACCGAGCGCGTCGAGCAGTTCAGGGACCGCCTCCGGGTCGGAGAGGTTGTCGCCGGTGTTCACGACGAAGTCCGGGCGCAGCCCGGCCAGGGACTGCAGCCAGGCGCGCTTCTTGCGCTGGCCGCCGACCATGTGGACGTCGGAGACCTGCAGGACGCGCAACGGGCGTGCCCCGTGCGGGAGTACCGGGACGGTGACCCTTCGCAGACGGAACGAGCGGGCCTCGAATCCGGCTGCGTAGGCGAGACCGGCGGCGCCGGCCGCGGCGGTGACCGCCGTGATTTTCAGGGGTACTCCGTAGCGTGCGCGCATGCGCCCATCGTCGCAGACGGCGCGTGTCCACAGGAAAACCGGCGGGCGGCGGACACCCCGCACCTGCCACAATCACCCCATGACCACGCTCAAGTCCAAGCTCAAGGAAGACCTCACCACGGCCATGAAGGCGCGCGACGAGCTGACCTCGTCCACGCTCCGGCTGACCCTCACCGCGATCACCAAGGAGGAGGTCGGCGGAAAGACGGCCCGCGAACTCTCCGATGACGAGGTGCAGAAGGTGATCGCCAAGGAGGCCAAGAAGCGCCGCGAGGCGGCCGAGGCCTTCGCCAAGGGCGGCCGGACCGAGCAGGCCGAGCGGGAGAAGCGGGAGGGCGAGCTGCTCGACGCCTACCTCCCGCAGCAGCTGAGCGACGGCGAGCTGACCGCGATCGTGACGTCCGCCGTCGACGAGGCGAAGGCCGCCGGGGCCGAGGGGCCGCGTGCCATGGGCGCCGTCATGAAGATCGTGAACCCGAAGGTCGCGGGGCGCGCCGAGGGCGGCCGGGTGGCCGCCACGGTGAAGAAGCTCCTCGCGGGCTGAGTTCGCGCGGTTCAGCAGGCGGACATGAAGGTGGGGCGCCCCCGGCCGGGGGCGCCCCACCTTCATGTCCGGCGTACGCAGGGACCGGTCGGGTCAGGGGCCGTTGGTCCCGCCGTCGTTCTGACCGCGGCCGTTGCCGTCGTTTCCGCCGATCAGGCCCGGCGGAATGCTGATGCCGGGGAAGGGGGTGTCGTCGCCGGGCTTGTCGTCGCCCTGACCCGGCTTGTTCTTGTCCCGGTCCTTGTCCTTGTCCTCCTTCGGCTTCGCCCGCGGTACGTCGACCGGGGTGAAGGCCGGGGTTTCGGAGGCGTTCAGGGAACCGGTCATCGCCGTCCGCCAGATCGGACCGGGCAGACAGCCACCGCAGACGTCCTCGTAGTACTGGCCGCCGATGGTGATGTTGCTCATCGGGATCTGGTGGGCGCCGTCGCTGCCGACCCACACCGCCGTGGACAGGTTCGGCGTGTAGCCGACGAACCAGGCGTTGATGCGCTCGTCGGTCGTACCGGTCTTGCCCGCGTTGTCACGGTCGCTGAGACCGGCCGACTGTCCGGTGCCGTCCTCGACGACGCCCTTGAGCATCTGGTTGATGGTGTCGGCCGTGTGCTCGCTCATGGCACGGTTGCACGTCGACTTCGGTACGTCGATCTTCTTCCCGTTCGGCTTGGTCACCGACAGGATCGCGATCGGGGAGCAGTACGTGCCGCGATTGGCGAAGGTGGCGTAGACCGAGGCCATCGCCAGCGGCGTCGACTCCTGGCCGCCGAGGGTGGTGGCGGGGTTCTGCAGCAGCGGCTTGTTGTCGCCGCGGTTGTAGCCGACCTTCTTCGCCATCGTGAGGGTCTCGCAGAGGCCCGCCTTCTGCTCCAGCTTGGCGAAGTAGGTGTTGATCGACTTGCCCAGCGCGCTGGTCATGTCGAAGGTGCCCTTCTCCGACTCCATCTCGTTCTCGACGTTCCACGGGATGGTGTCCGCAGGCTCGTTCTCGCAGGTGCGGAAGCCGTCGGCGGGAAGAGTGATCTTGTAGTCCGTGGTGAAGCTCTGGGCCGGACTGATCCCCTTCTCCAGCGCGGCTGCCGCGGTGATCGGCTTGAAGGTCGATCCCACCTGGAAGCCGGCGTAGCTGCCGCCCATCTTGTGGTCGACGGAGAGGTTCAGCATGGTCTGGTGCTGGGACGCGTCCAGTCCGTAGGGACGGGACTGGGCCATCGCCATGATCTGACCGGTGCCGGGCTGTACCTGGACCACAGAGGCCGCGACCTTGTCGGTCTCGTCGACCCGGGAGGTGGCTGCCTCGTTGGAGGCGGCCTGGGAACGCGGGTCCAGCGTCGTCTTGATGGTCAGTCCGCCGGTCGCCCAGAGCTTGGCGCGGTCCTTCGCGGTCTTGCCGAAGGCCGGGTCGTTCATGACGACCTCGTATACGTAGGCGCAGAAGAAGCCGGAACCGCTGACCGCGGTGATGCAGCCGTTCTTCGGCCGCTTCACCTTCAGCTTGATCGGGGTCTCCTTGGCCTTGTCGGCCTCCTGCTGCGAGATGTCACCGACATCGGCCATCCGCTGGATCACGGTGTTGCGACGCTTGGTCGCCTCCTCCGTGTCGTTGACGGGGTCGTAGCGGCTGGGCGACTGCACGATGCCGGCCAGCATCGCAGCCTCCTCCAGCTTCAGGTCCTTGGCCGACTTGGAGAAGTACCGCTGGGAGGCCGCCTCGACGCCGTACGCCTGCTGGCCGAAGAAGGTGATGTTGAGGTAGTTCTCCAGGATCTTCTTCTTGCCGAGCTCTTCCTCGACCTGGATCGCGTACTTCAGCTCCTGGACCTTGCGGCCCAGCGTCTGCTGGGTGGCCTGCGCGACCTTGGTCGGGTCGTCGCCCGCCTCCTCGACGAAGACGTTCTTCACGTACTGCTGGGTGAGGGTCGACGCGCCCTGCGCGGTCCCGCCCGCCTGTACGTTGCGGTTCATCGCACGCAGGATGCCCTTGAGGTCGACCGCGCCGTGCTCGTAGAAGCGGGCGTCCTCGATCGCGATGATCGCCTTCTGCATGTACGGGGAGATCTTCGTCAACGGGACCACGGTGCGGTCCCGCGAGTACACCGTGGCGATCTGGCCGCCCTGGTTGTCCAGGATCGTGGTGCGCTGGCTCAGCGGCGGAGTCTTCAGGTTGGCCGGGATCTCGTCGAACCCGTCGACCGTCCCCTTGGCGGCGAGACCCAGTGCTCCGGCGGCCGGCAGCGCGATGCCCGCCAGGACCACTCCGGAGAGTGCGGCGACACCGAGGAACTTGGCGGCCTGCTGGGTCGTCGTGAGACCCCCGCCCGAGCGCTTCTTTGGCATGGGGGCAGCCTACGTTCTCATTCGCCGGACACACGTATATGCCTTGGCCTAAGCTGCTCTCAACTGTCACAGCAGTCCGGTTTTGTATCAACCCCCCTGCATGACCCTGTGCATGACCCGGCCACGAGTTCAGGCGCTCCCGAAATCGCCTCGTGTGTCATCGACCGTCCGTTATGACTCAGGTGGTCTGTCCCGATTCTGCCGGGATAGTCGCGCATGTCCTCACCTCACTCCCCTGGGTGATCTGCCGCATACGCATAGTCCGTTCGGGCCATTCAAGATTGGGCCCGAAGGGGGTGTTGTGCTGTCGCCACCTTCCGTAACGTCCTCAACTGGCAGCGGTGAATATGCCGCTACCGCCGTGGGGGAGCCTCGATTCGGGAGAGGACGGCGCCGGGATGGGCTGGGTAACCGACTGGAGTGCGCAGGCAGCCTGCCGCACTACCGATCCGGATGAACTGTTCGTACAAGGGGCAGCGCAGAACAGAGCCAAGGCGGTGTGCACCGGATGCCCGGTGAGGACCGAGTGCCTGGCCGATGCGCTGGACAATCGCGTCGAATTCGGCGTGTGGGGCGGAATGACCGAGCGGGAGCGTCGCGCACTGCTGCGTCGACGCCCGACGGTCACGTCCTGGCGCCGGCTGCTGGAGACCGCGCGCAGCGAGTACGAGCGGTCCACGGGCATCCTGCCCGTGGCGATCGGGCTGGAGGACGACGAACTGCACGAGACGTTCGCCGCCGTGGGGTAGACCCGGGCGGCAGGACGGACGACGGGGTGACTACGCAGCTCCGGCCGAGGCGGTACCGGTCGCGAGCCGGTCCCCGATGGCTCGCAGCCCTGCGAGGTCATGGACATCTCCGGGCAGCGCGGCCACCGCGGTCACGGCCACCTCGGGGTGCAGCGCGGTGAAGCGGTCGCGTGTGCGCTGTTCGCGCGCGACCACCTGCATCCGTTCGGCATGCAGACGCAGCAGACCGGCCGTCAGCTGTTCGACGGTTACGGCGTCTGCGGCCGGGGCGTTCGCGGCCACGGTGTCTGAGCTCGGGGCGTCTGCGATCGGGGCGTCTGCGATCGAGTCGGCTGTGGTCGAGTCGGCTGCTGCCGCGGCATCCGCGCCGGCATGGGCGTCAGGGATGTCGGCGGGCTCGTGTTCCGAGGCATGCTCGGACGGTTCGGGGGTGGCGGCTCCTGCGGTGTTCGGGGTCTGTGCGGAACCGGCCGCGGGGGATTCGGCGGGCTCACGAAGTCCAGCCTTCCCGGCCCCCTGATCCACAATGCCGTCGGCCTCAAGATTTTCCGCGGCGGCCAGCGCGCGCTCGGAGGAGAGCCGGGCGGCGTCACTGCCGTGGACCCGGTTGAGCACCAGGCCCGCCAGCGGCATGTCCTCCGCGGCCAGCCGCTCCACGAAGTACGCCGCTTCGCGGAGCGCGTCCCGCTCCGGCGTCGCGACGACGAGGAACGCCGTGCCGGGTGCCTGGAGGAGCTTGTACGTGGCATCGGCGCGGGTGCGGAACCCGCCGAACATGGTGTCCATCGCGGCGACGAAGGTCTGCACATCACGCAGGAACTGGCCGCCGAGCAGCTTGCCCAGCGTCCCGGTCATCATCGACATGCCCACGTTGAGGAACTTCATTCCGGCCCGGCCGCCCATTTTCGCCGGGGCCATCAGCAGCTTGATGAACTTGCCGTCCAGGAACGAGCCCAGCCGCTTCGGCGCGTCCAGGAAGTCCAGCGCGGATCGCGACGGCGGGGTGTCGACGACGATCAGGTCCCACTCGTCGCGCGCCCGCAGCTGACCGAGCTTCTCCATCGCCATGTACTCCTGCGTGCCCGCGAAACCGGCCGACAGGGACTGGTAGAAGGGGTTCTCCAGGATCGCGCGGGCCCGTTCCCCGTCCGCGTGCGCCTCGACGATCTCGTCGAAGGTCCGCTTCATGTCGAGCATCATGGCGTGCAGCTCGCCGGCGCCCTCGGTCCCGACACCCTTCACCCGGCGGGGGATGTTGTCCAGGGAGTCGATGCCCATGGACTGGGCGAGCCTGCGCGCCGGGTCGATCGTGAGGACGACGACCTTGCGCCCGCGCTCGGCCGCGCGTACGCCCAGGGCTGCCGCGGTCGTCGTCTTGCCGACGCCGCCCGAGCCGCAGCACACGACGATCCGGATGTCCGGGTCGTCGAGCAGGGCGTCGGTGTCCAGGGCGGGGGCCGTTGCGAGAGCCGCGGCCGTACCTGCGCCCGCGTCCGTACCGGTATCCGCTTCCGTGCCCGTGTCCGATGTCATGCACCCACCCCTTGTTCCGCCGCACCTTCGCCCGCGCCCTGCTTGCGCAGCTCCATCGCCAGCTCGTACAGCCCGGCCGGGTCCACGCCCTCGCCGATCAGCGGGAGTTCGTACCCCGGCAGTCCGAGCTCCGCCAGTACGGCGCGCTGCTCACGCTCCAGCTCCACCCGCTGGGCGTGCTCGGCCGCCTGCTCGACCAGGGGGCGCACGAGCCCTGCCGAGCCGGTCACGCCCGCCCGGGTGAGCGTCTTGGCGATCTCCTTGCGCCGCCCGCCCGCGGCGGTGCGCAGCGCGTCCTCGTCGAGCAGGTGCGGGCGCACCATGTTCACGATGACCCGGCCCACCGGCAGTTCGGCGGCCCGCAGGTCCGCGATGCCGTCGGCGGTCTCCTGGACCGGCATCTCCTCCAGGAGGGTCACCAGGTGCACCGCGGTCTCGGGGGACTTCAGCACCCTCATCACGGCCTGTGCCTGATTGTGTATCGGGCCGATCCGGGCGAGCCCGGCCACCTCGTCGTTCACGTTGAGGAAGCGGGTGATGCGCCCGGTCGGCGGGGCGTCCATGATCACGTAGTCGTAGACGAACCGGTTCCGCTTGTCCTTGCGGCGCACCGCCTCGCACGCCTTGCCCGTCAGCAGGACGTCCCGGACACCGGGCGCGATGGTGGTGGCGAAGTCGATCGCGCCGAGTTTCTTCAGCGCCCGGCCCGCGCTGCCGAGCTTGTAGAACATCTGGAGGTAGTCGAGGAGGGCGCGCTCGGCATCGATCGCGAGGGCGTACACCTCTCCGCCGCCGGGTGCGACGGCGATCTTGCGCTCCTCGTAGGGGAGCGAATCCGCCTCGAAGAGCTGGGCGATGCCCTGTCTGCCCTCGACCTCGACGAGGAGGGTGCGCCTGCCCTCGGTCGCGAGGGCGAGCGCGAGGGCGGCGGCGACCGTGGTCTTACCGGTACCGCCCTTGCCGCTGACGACCTGGAACCTGCTCACGTATTCGAGCCTAACCAGTCGCGCCGCAGGCTACGCACGAGGCTGCGCGTGCCAGGGATTGCCCAGGCATTACAGTCGGGCCATGACCAAGTGGGAATACGTGACCGTGCCTCTTCTCGTGCACGCGACCAAGCAGATTCTGGACACCTGGGGCGAGGACGGCTGGGAGCTGGTCCAGGTCGTTCCCGGCCCGAACAACCCCGAGCAGCTCGTGGCCTACCTGAAGCGGGAGAAGTCGTAGTGGCGGGCGCCGTCGAGGCGAAGCTCGCCGAACTCGGGCTGGCCCTGCCGGACGTCGTGCCGCCGCTCGCCTCGTACCAGCCGGCCGTGCAGTCCGGGGTGTACGTGTACACCTCGGGCCAGCTGCCGATGGTGGACGGCAAGCTCGCCGTCACCGGCAAGGTCGGTGCGGAGGTCACGCCCGACGAGGCCAAGGAGCTGGCGAAGACCTGCGCGCTCAATGCGCTGGCCGCCGTGAAGTCGGTCGCGGGCGACCTGGACCGGATCGCCCGTGTCGTGAAGGTCGTCGGATTCGTGGCCTCGGCCACGGACTTCACCGGCCAGCCCGCCGTGATCAACGGTGCGAGCGAACTGCTCGGCGCGGTGCTCGGCGACAAGGGTGTGCACGCCCGCAGCGCCGTCGGCGTCGCGGTGCTGCCACTGGACGCGCCGGTCGAGGTCGAGGTCCAGGTCGAGCTGACCGGAGCCTGAGCCGAAGCCGTACCGCTGCCGGGGTTCCGCCCCGCTTCCGTGGGGATCCCGTCCGGTCGTCATGACCGGGCGGGATCCTCTGTGTACGGGGCATGTACGGATCACCGCGCCCCTCGAACATCGACGCGGTTCCGGATAGCCTCCGGCCATGTCCAATGGTCAGTGGTACCCACCGGAATGGCCCGACCGGATCCGGGCCCTAGCCGCAGGCGAACTGACGGCAGCCACCCCCAGGCGGGCCGCCACCGTGATGCTGCTCCGGGACGCCGCCGCGGGTACCGGGGGCGGGCCCGCGGTCCACATGCTGCGCCGGCGCACCTCGATGGCCTTTGCCGGAGGGGCGTACGCCTATCCGGGTGGCGGTGTCGACCCGCGCGACGACGACCGCCTCGTCGGCTGGGCAGGACCCTCGCTGGAGGACTGGGCGAAGCGGCTCGGTGCCGGTACGCCGGCCGAGGCGCAGGCGATCGTCTGCGCGGCGGTCCGTGAGACGTACGAGGAGGCGGGCGTCCTGCTCGCGGGACCGACCGCCGGCACGGTCGTCACGGACACCACCGGTGCGGACTGGGAGGCCGACCGCGAGGCCCTGGTCGCGCGGGAGCTGTCGTTCGCCGAGTTCCTCGACCGGCGCGGGCTGGTGCTGCGCTCGGACCTGCTCGGCGCGTGGGCGCGCTGGATCACTCCGGAGTTCGAACCGCGCCGCTACGACACGTGGTTCTTCGTCGCCGCGCTCCCGGCCGGTCAGCGCACCCGCAACGCCTCGACGGAGGCCGACCGCACGGTGTGGATCGGTCCGGGCGAGGCCGCCGACGGATACGACCGCGGGGAGCTGACGATGATGCCGCCGACGGTTTCCACGCTGCGCGCGCTCAGGCCGTACGCCACCGCCGCGCAGGCGCTGGAGGCCGCATCGGGCCAGGACCTCACCCCCGTACTGGCACAGGCCCGTCTGGAGGGCGACGAGCTGGTGCTGAGCTGGCCGGGGCACGAGGAGTTCACCAAGCGCCTCCCCACGGGCGGTACGGGCGGTGGTTCCGCATGAGCGAGGCCGCAGCGCTGCCCGGACAGCCGCGCGGCGGGGTGCTGTCCGGGCCGGCCACGACCCGTACGGTCAACGTCCTCGCGCCCAACGCGTCGGCGATGACGCTGGACGGCACCAACACCTGGATCGTCGCCGAGCCCGACTCCGACCTCGCGGTGGTCATCGACCCGGGCCCGCTGGACGAGGCGCATCTGCGGGCTGTCGTCGACACCGCCGAGCGGGCGGGGCGCCGGATCGCGCTCACGCTCCTCACCCACGGGCATCCCGACCACGCGGAGGGCGCGGCCAGGTTCGCCGAGCTGACCCGTACGAAGGTGCGGGCCCTGGACCCGGAGCTGCGTCTCGGCGACGAGGGGCTGGGCACGGGGGACGTGATCACGACCGGTGGTCTGGAGATGTACGTGGTGCCGACCCCGGGCCACACCGCGGACTCGCTCTCCTTCCATCTGCCGGCCGACCGCGCGGTGCTGACGGGGGACACGGTCCTCGGGCGTGGGACGACGCTGGTGGCGCACCCGGACGGGCGGCTGGGGGACTACCTCGACTCGCTGCGGCGGCTGCGCTCGCTGACGGTCGACGACGGGGTGCACACGGTGCTGCCGGGACACGGCCCGGTGCTGGACGACGCGCAGGGCGCGGTCGAGTTCTACCTGGCCCACCGCGCGCACCGGCTGGCCCAGGTGGAGACGGCCGTGGAGTCCGGCTACCTGACGTCGTCCCAGGTGGTGGCGCATGTGTACGCGGACGTGGACCGGTCCCTGTGGCCTGCGGCGGAGCTGTCGGTGCGGGCGCAGCTGGAGTATCTGCGTGAGCACGGACTGATCTGACGGGCCCTGCCCCGGATACGTACGCGAGGGCCCCGCCGACATCGGCGGGGCCCTCGGGCGTTGCGTACGACGACGGGTCAGCGGGACCGCTTGGCCAGCCGCTCCACGTCCAGCAGGATCACGGCACGGGCTTCGAGCCGCAGCCAGCCGCGGCCGGCAAAGTCGGCGAGGGCCTTGTTGACCGTCTCGCGGGAGGCGCCGACCAGCTGGGCCAGCTCCTCCTGCGTCAGGTCGTGCACGACGTGGATGCCTTCCTCCGACTGGACGCCGAAGCGGCGCGACAGGTCGAGGAGGGCACGGGCGACACGGCCCGGCACGTCGGAGAAGACCAGGTCGGACATCTGGTCGTTGGTCTTGCGCAGGCGCCGGGCGACGGCGCGCAGCAGGGCCGTGGCCACCTCGGGGCGCACGTTCAGCCAGGGCTGAAGGTCGCCGTGGCCGAGACCGAGGAGCTTGACCTCGGTCAGCGCGGTCGCGGTGGCGGTACGGGGGCCCGGGTCGAAGAGCGACAGCTCACCGATCAGTTCGCCGGGGCCGAGGACCGCCAGCATGTTCTCGCGCCCGTCGGGGGAGGTGCGGTGGAGCTTCACCTTGCCCTCGGTGACCACATAGAGGCGGTCACCCGGGTCACCCTCGTGGAACAGCGCGTCGCCGCGCGCGAGGGTCACCTCACTCATCGAGGCGCGGAGCTCCGCGGCCTGCTCGTCATCGAGCGCCGCGAAAAGCGGGGCGCGCCGCAGAACGTCGTCCACGAGTTCTCTCCTTGTCGGCCTGTTCAGGGAACCGTGGTCCCCATCATGCCGGACGGTAAAACAGTGCGATCAATCACAAACCAGTTTGACGCACGCACGTGCCGGGGCGTGCGGCAGGGGGCCGATTGGGGGCCGATCGTCGCTGAGCGGGGTGGATGCCGGCGGCGGGCGCTGGGCCGGACGGGTGACCGGAACGCCGGTGGGAGCGCAGGTCAAGGGGGCTGACGGGGTATCGGCCGAGCGGAATTCCGCTGTGGGCGAACGGACCGCGAAGGGTCGGAGGAATGCCGCAAATGCCCCGGAGGGGGTGCGCGGGTCGGGCGGCCGTCGTCGCCGCCGGGGGTTTGGGGGGCCTTGCTGTCGAGTCGGGGCAGGCGTCGGCTCATATACCCCCACCCGGTACGTGGATTCCGGTTGACTGGATACCCCTAGGGGGTATCTACTGCGTGTGTCGCGACGCCCGCACGTTCCCTTCCGCACGTGTTCCCTTCCGTCCGATCCGCTGAGGAGTCCGCCATGAACACCGCACTGAAGATCACCGCCTTCACCGCCGGCCTCGCCACCGTCTTCGGAACCTCGTACGGCATCGGCCACGCCACCGGCGGCACGTCCCCGAAGCCGTCCACCGCCGCCCACGCGGGGCACACATCGGCCACCGCTCCTTCGGATCCGGCTCCCCCGGACGGCGACGGCGACGGCGCGTCGGGCGGCGCCGGTCACCTTCCCGGGGGCCTGCAGATCTCCGAGCGCGGCTACACGCTCAGCCTCGGCGACTCCTACGTCACCGCCGGCGCCCCCGTCGACCTGCGCTTCCGGATCCTCGGAGCGGACGGCAGTCCCGTCACCGCCTACCAGCCCGCGCACGGCAAGGAGTTGCACCTCATCGTCGCCCCGCGCGACCTCTCCACCTTCCAGCACCTGCATCCCACCCGCGCCGCCGAAGGCACCTGGCGCGCCACTGCCGCCGTGCCCGCCGCCGGCGAGTACCGCGTCTTCGCCGACTTCACCCCGGCCGGCGCCTCGCAGGGCCTCACCCTCGGCGCCGACCTGCACGCGGCCGGCGACCTGCGCCCCGTACCTCCGGCCGAGACGGGACGCACCGTCACCGTCGACGGCTACCGCGTCACCCTGACCGGCGACCTCACCCCCGGCCGCGCCACCCGTCTCAGCCTCGCCGTCGCCAAGGACGGCAGGCCCGTCACCGATCTCCAGCCCTACCTCGGCGCCTACGGCCACCTGGTCGCCCTGCGGGCCGGCGACCTCGCCTACCTGCACGTCCACCCGGACGGTGAGCCGGGTGACGCCGGCACCGAGCCCGGCCCGGACATCACCTTCACCACCACCGCGCCGAGCCGGGGCGGCTACCGCCTCTTCCTGGACTTCCGGCACGGGGGCGTGGTCCGCACCGCCGCCTTCACGGTCACGGCCGCCGACAGCCCGGCGAACGCAGCCGACCCGGCCACCCCGTCCGCGTCGGCGCCCGCGGAGCACGACGGCGACCACCAGCACTGAGGCGCCGCGCAGCCCGATCCGCTTCCCTCCCTTCCGGCATAGGAGTACACGGTCATGTCCGACCTCAACGCGCCAACCGCGCCTGCGCCCGCACCCAGACGCTGGACGGCACTCGCCCTGATCGCCCTCGCCCAGTTCGTGGTGATCATGGACACCTCGATCATCGGCGTGGCCCTGCCCGAGATGCAGAGGGATCTCGGCTTCTCGCAGGAGAACCTGTCCTGGGTCTTCAACGCCTACGTCGTCGCCTTCGGCGGACTGCTGCTGCTCGGCGGCCGCCTCTCCGATCTGTTCGGCGCCAAGCGGCTGTTCGTGGCCGGCTGGGTGGTGCTGGCCGTCGGGTCGGCGGTCGCCGGGCTGGCCGGCGAGGCCTGGACCGAACTGGTCGGCCGGGCCGTACAGGGCGCCGGTTCCGCGCTGATCGCACCCGCTGCGCTGACCCTTCTGATGACCCTGTTCGGCGGACGGCCCCAGGAGCTCACCAAGGCGTTCGCCCTGTACGGCGCGGCCGCGCCGGCCGGCGGCACCGCCGGCGTCTTCCTCGGCGGACTGATCACCCAGTACGCCAGCTGGCAGTGGGTCTTCTGGATCAACATCCCGGTCGCGCTCGGCGTCCTGCTCGTCACCCCCGGCGTGATGCCGGCCGCCGCCGCCCGCCGTGGCTCGGTCGACTGGCTCGGGGCCGTCACCGTCACCCTCGGCCTGGCCGTCACCGTCTACGGCGTGGTCCGCGCTCCGGAGACCGGGTGGGGCTCGGCGGACACCTGGCTCGTACTGGCCGGCGGCCTGTTGCTGATCGGCGCGTTCGTCGCCATCCAGGCCAGGCGTCGCGCACCGCTGATGCGACTCGGCATCTGGCGCAGCCCCGGCCTGGCCGGGGCCAACCTCGCCCAGCTGCTGATGGCGTCGGCATGGATCCCGATGTGGTTCTTCCTCAACCTCTACCTCCAGCAGGTGCTGGGACTCGAAGCGTTCGCCTCGGGCGCCGCGCTGCTGCCGATGACCGCCGCCATCATGCTGATGATGATCGTGCTGGCACCCCGGCTGATCGCCCGCTTCGGGCCGAAACCGCTCATCGTCACCGGGCTGCTGGCTCTGGCGGCCGGCATGGTCTGGCTCTCCTTCGTCCGGCCCGACGGCAGCTTCGTCGTGGACGTCCTGCCCGCCTCGCTGCTCGCCGCGGTCGGCATGTCGCTCGCCTTCATCCCCTCGCTGGGGACCGCGCTCGCCATCCCCGACCCGGCGGAGGGCGGCCTCGCCTCCGGCATCGTCAACACCAGCTACCAGGTCGGTTCGGCCCTCGGCCTCGCCGCGATGACCGCCGTAGCCGCCGCCAACGGGGCCGGCGAACTCGGCAACCCCCAGGCCCTCACCGACGGCTTCTCCGCGGCCTTCCTCGGTGCGGCCGCCCTGGCCCTCGCCGGGGCGCTCGCCTCCGCCCTCGCCCTGCGCACCCCGGATCGGGCCGCCGCAGCCCGTGTCGCCGGGGAACCTTCCTCCGTCGGCTGATCCCGGCAATCCTCAGGACGCCGCCCCGGAACCACGGGCCGGCGTCCTGACACATGCGGCCGGGACTCCCGGACCCGCGGTTGCGCACGGGACCTGCCGACATCGTGACCGGCTCATGAACCGGCCCCGTGGGTTCGCCCCGTCGGCGTAGCCTTCGTGCATGGCAGAGAGCAAGGTCCGGAAGCCCGCGGTCGAACCGGCGGTGAAGGCGGCTGCGAAGCCGAAGAAGCCGGAGTCGCACCTGGCGATGGTGCGGCGGGCGCGGAAGATCAACCGCGTCCTGGCGGAGACGTATCCGTACGCGCATCCGGAGCTGGACTTCGAGACGCCCTTCGAGCTGCTGGTGGCCACCGTGCTGTCGGCGCAGACGACGGACCTGCGGGTGAACCAGACGACGCCCGCGCTGTTCGCGAAGTACCCGACTCCGGAGGACATGGCGATGGCCGTCCCGGAGGAAATGGAAGAGATCATTCGGCCGACCGGCTTCTTCCGGGCGAAGACCAAGTCGCTGATAGGTCTCTCCGTTGCCCTCCGGGACCGTTTCGACGGCGAGGTGCCGGGGCGCCTGGCGGATCTCGTGACGCTGCCCGGGGTCGGCCGCAAGACCGCCAACGTCGTCCTCGGCAACGCCTTCGGTGTTCCGGGCATCACGGTCGACACGCACTTCGGCCGACTGGTCCGCCGCTGGAAGTGGACCGAGCAGGAGGATCCGGAGAAGGTCGAGGCCGAGGTCGCGGCGATCTTCCCCAAGAGCGAGTGGACGATGCTCTCGCACCGCGTCGTCTTCCACGGCCGCCGCATCTGTCACGCCCGCAAGCCCGCCTGCGGCGCCTGTCCGGTCGCCCCGCTCTGTCCCTCGTACGGTGAGGGCGAGACCGACCCGGAGAAGGCCCGGAAGCTCCTGAAGTACGAGATGGGGGGTCAGCCGGGGCAGCGGCTGAGTCCACCGGCGGACTACCCGGGCAGACCCGCCCCCGCCCTGGGCGCCGGCTGACACGGCGGACCGCGCCGGAACGAAATGCGTGAGGACAGGCGTTGTGAAGCGAGGGGTGCCTATGAAGACGCATGAACACAGCACGGACGCGGCCACCGCCGCGGCAGGGGCCGAGCCCGGTGCGGCGGCCGCACCGGGCGCGTCACACGACGCGCGCGAAGCCGCCCGCACCACCGCAGACGATGCCCGGGACGACGCCGCGATCGACGTCACGGCCGAGGGCCTGCCCGGCTGGCTGGACCCCGTCGCCCGAGCGGCGCGCACCATCGAGCCGCAGCAGCTCAGCCGCTTTCTGCCGCCCGCGAGCGGTGCCGGGCGGCAGTCCGCCGTGCTCGTCCTGTTCGGCGAGGGCGCACGCGGGCCGGAGCTGCTCCTGATGGAGCGCGCCGGAAGCCTGCGTTCCCACCCGGGCCAGCCGTCCTTCCCCGGCGGCTCCCTCGACCCGGCCGACGGCGACCAGGAGACGACAGGGCCGCTGCGGGCCGCGCTGCGCGAGGCGGAGGAGGAGACCGGTCTCGATCCGCACGGGGTGCAGATCTTCGGCGTGCTGCCCCGGCTCTACATCCCCGTGAGCAGCTTCGTGGTGACGCCCGTGCTCGGCTGGTGGCGTTCGCCCAGCCCGGTCGGGGTCGTCGATCCCGCCGAGACCGCCCGGGTCTTCACCGTTCCCGTGGCCGATCTCACTGATCCGGCCAACCGGGTGACCACGCGCCATCCCAGCGGCCATTGCGGCCCGGCATTTCTGGTCGAATCCGCACTCGTATGGGGGTTCACGGCCGGGGTGATCGACCGGATTCTGCACTTCGCGGGCTGGGAGCGCCCCTGGGACAGGGCCAAGCAGGTGCCGCTCGACTGGCGCGCATGACAGGCTGACTCCGTGCTCCGCTGCTCCGGGCCTTCCCGGTCACGGGGAGACGTACGGGCCCGGTGACGAATCTGCGAGGCAATAGACGGTGAACGTGCTGGACATCCTGCTGCTGGCCGGCGCCGTGTGGTTCGCGGTCATCGGCTACCGCCAGGGGTTCGTCGTCGGCATTCTGTCGGTGATCGGGTTCCTGGGCGGCGGTCTCGTCGCCGTCTATCTGCTGCCCATCCTGTGGGACCAGGTGACGGATGGCTCGGAGGTCTCGTCGACCGCGGCCATCGTCGCGGTCGTCATCGTGATCGTGTGCGCCTCGGTGGGCCAGGCCTTCACCACTCACCTGGGGAACAAGCTCCGCAGATACATCACGTGGTCGCCCGCGCGTGCCCTCGACGCGACGGGCGGCTCCCTCGTCAACGTCGTCGCGATGCTGCTGGTGGCCTGGCTGATCGGCTCCGCGCTGGCCGGTACGTCCCTGCCGACGCTGGGCAAGGAGGTCCGCAACTCCTCCGTCCTGCTCGGCATCTCCCGGGTCATGCCGCCCCAGGCCTCGACCTGGTTCACGGACTTCTCCTCGGTCCTCGCGCAGAACGGCTTCCCGCAGGTCTTCAGCCCGTTCGCCAATGAACCCATCACCGAGGTCAGGGCCCCCGACCCGGCCCTGGCCGGCAGCCCCGTCGCCGCCCGTGCCAAGGATTCGATCGTCAAGGTCGTCGGTACGGCCCCGAGCTGCGGCAAGGTCCTCGAAGGCACCGGATTCGTCTTCTCCGACCGCCGGGTGATGACCAACGCCCACGTCGTCGGCGGCGTCGACGAGCCGACCGTGCAGATCGGCGGCCAGGGACGGCTGTACGACGCGAAGGTCGTCCTCTACGACTGGCAGCGCGACATCGCCGTACTCGACGTGCCGGACCTCGACGCGAAGCCGCTGCGGTTCACCGACACCGACCACGATGCCGAGACCGGGAACAGCGCAATCGTCGCGGGGTTCCCGGAGAACGGCTCGTACGACGTACGCTCCGCGCGCGTCCGGGCCCGCATCGACGCGAGCGGGCCCGACATCTACCACCGGGGCACCGTCCGGCGCGATGTGTACTCGCTCTTCACGACGGTCCGTCAGGGCAATTCCGGCGGCCCGCTGCTGACGCCCGACGGCAAGGTGTACGGGGTCGTCTTCGCCAAATCGCTCGACGACCCCGACACCGGCTACGCCCTCACGGCCGACGAGATCCGCCAGGACATCACGCAGGGTCGTACGGCCAACCAGCAGGTCGACAGTCAGGGGTGCGCGCTCTAGGGGCCGAAGGTCCCGCCTGCGGGGTTGCGGGACCGTGGGTCATCCGCGCGGATGGCGCAGCCGCGCCGAGACCCAGCGGGCCCGGCGGCGGAGGATGCGCGGAATGCCGAGCCGGGGATCATGCAGAACATGCATAGTGTGCACCCGGCCCTGGAGGCCGCCCCCCTCATGAGTGCCCGGAGCCGCCGTGGCGGTCGAGCGACGATTGCGTGCTGTGTCACCGAAGTCGTGCGTCCAGCCCATACTCGGACGTCTGCCCGTGACGCATGGTCGGTAACCGCCCATCCGCCAGCCAATTGGCCTATGCGGCAGGCAAGTGGCTGTTCGTCGGACGCGTGTGCGCGTCGCCTAGCGATCGGGCTCGGAATCCTTGAGCCAGCTGATGAGTTCGGCGGAGAACCCGGCCGGATCCTCCTCGTGGGGGAAGTGCCCCAGACCGTCGAAAAGTCGCCAACGGTACGGCGCCTCGACGTATTCGCCGGACCCCGCCGAGCTCCGGGTTCGGACCGCCGGATCGAGTGAACCGTGCAGATGCAGGGTGGGCACCCGCACCGGCCGCTTCATGCGCCGGTTGAACTGGATGCCGTCCGGTCGAGCCAGCGAACGCACCATCCAGCGGTAGGGCTCGATCGAGCAGTGCGCGGTCGAGGGGATGGACATGGCGCGCCGGTAGACGTCCAGCGTCGCGTCGTCGGGGAACTCCGCCGTGCCCGGTCCGGCCCACTCGTGGATCAGCCGCCCCACCAACGCCGCATCGTCCGCCACGAGCTGACGCTCCGGCACCCACGGCCGCTGGAAGCCCCAGATGTACGAGCCCGCGCGCGACTGGGCGAAGTCGGAGAGCATCGAGGAGCGCCACCGGCGCGGATGCGGCATCGAGGAGACGACCAGCCGGCGCACCAGCTTCGGACGCATCACCGCGGCCGTCCAGGCCAGGTAGCCGCCCATGTCGTGGCCGACCAGCGCGGCGTCCGGCTCGCCGAGTGAGCGGATGACGCCGGTGATGTCGAGCGCCAGGTTGGCGGGGTCGTAACCGCGTGGCGTCCGGTCGCTGCCGCCCACTCCGCGCAGGTCCATCGCAACGGCCCGGAAGCCCGCGTCGGCGAGTGCCGGGAGCTGGTGGCGCCAGGTCCACCAGAACTGCGGAAAGCCGTGCAGGAGGAGGACCAGGGGCCCTTCCCCCATTTCGGCGATGTGGAAGCGGGCACCGTTGGCCGCGACGTCCCGGTGGGTCCAGGGGCCTTCGATGCGGACGGGGCCGCCGGCCGCGGCAGCGGGGCCCGACGGGCCACCTGGGGCCGGGGAGGCCGGGATGGGGGCGGGGCCCGCCGGACCGGCCGGCTTCTCGTGGCCTGCCCGGTCTTCCGGGCCCACAGGGCGGAATGCGCTGGAATCGGGGACCGTCATGTGGATGAGCGTGCCACAGCTGACGCCTTGTCCTGGACCGGACGGTTCTCGATGGCCTTGTCCGCAAGTGTGCTGCCGCCCACCGGCAGGATCGCGTCGGCGCCGACGGTCGCCCGCGGGTGCGGCTTGACGCCCTGCAGGACGGCGGCGGTCTGCTTGGCCGAGGCGATGGACTTCTCCGGCGGCTTGACCTTCTTGAACTTGGCGTAGCCGAAGAGTGCGAGCAGGATCCCCAGCAGGATGAACGCACCGCCCACGATCAGGAACGACCAGGCGAGCCCCAGTCCCAGGTTGTGGATTCCGTACGCGGCCGCGAAGCTCAGCACCGGGATGGCGAACAGAATCAGCACACCCGTGACGATGAACGCCACGCTGCCGATGACGCCGCGCTTGACGTCCTGTCGCACCTCGGCCTTGGCCAGGGCAATCTCGTCGTGCACCAGCGCCGACAGTTCGGCCGTCGCCGAGGCGACCAGCTGGCCGAGACTACGGTCGGCGCTGCCCGCGTAATTGCCGGGGTCGCTCATCCCTGACTCCCTCTCCTGTTCAACACATCCGATGTCAGATCATGCCGGACTGTCCGGCTTGCTGCTCGCTGCCCCCGCCAGTTGGGCAAGGCGGCGGTGCTCGGCCGCCTTCTTCTCGTACAGCGCGGCCATTCGCAGGTGGTACTCCGGATCGTCCTGCTCGTAGATGTCCGGGACCCCGGACGCGTCCTCGTCGAGTTCCTCGGCGTCGAACAGCTCCCGGTATCTGCGTACCCGCAGTTTGAGCAGTACACCGGAGAGTACGGCGGCAATCAGCGAACCGATGAGAACCGACGCCTTGATCTCGTTGATCATGTCGTCGTCGCCGACGAAGGCGAGCTCCCCGATCAGCAGCGAGACGGTGAAGCCGATGCCGGCGAGTGAGGCGACCGCGAATACATCGGCCCAGGCCAGGTCCTTGTTCAGCTCCGCCTTGGTGAACCGGGTGGCCAGCCACGTACCGCCGAAGATGCCGATGGTCTTGCCGGCGACGAGTCCCAGGACGACACCGAGCGTTTCGGGCCGGGTGAACACGCCGGCCAGCGCGCCGCCTGAGAGGGAGACCCCGGCGGAGAAGAGCGCGAAGAGCGGTACGGCGAAACCGGCGGACAGCGGGCGGACCAGGTGTTCGATGCGTTCGCCGGGGGAGTGGTCCTCGCCCTCGCGCCGGGTGCAGCGCAGCATCAGGCCCATGGCGACACCGGCGATGGTGGCGTGGACGCCGCTGTTGTACATCAGCCCCCAGATGACCAGGGCGAGCGGTACGTAGACGTACCAGCCGCGCACGTTCAGCCGCAGCAGCAGATAGAAGACGGCCAGACCGACGAAGGCGCCGATGAGAGCGATGAAGTCGATGTTCTCGGTGAAGAACACCGCGATGATCAGGATCGCGAAGAGGTCGTCGACGACGGCGAGGGTCAGCAGGAACGCGCGGAGCGCGGACGGCAGCGAGGTGCCGATGACGGCGAGGACGGCGAGCGCGAAGGCGATGTCGGTGGCCGTGGGGACGGCCCAGCCGTCCGTGGAGCCGTTGCCGATCACGTTCACCAGCGTGTAGACGACGGCCGGCACGGCCATTCCGCACAGCGCGGCGACGACCGGGAGCGCGGCCGCCTTCGGGTCGCGCAGCTCACCCGCGACGAGTTCGCGCTTGAGCTCGACACCCGCCACGAAGAAGAAGACCGCGAGCAGTCCGTCGGCCGCCCAGTGCGCCACGGAGAGATGGAGGCCGAGCGACCCGGGCCCGATGTGGAAATGGCTGACCGACGAGTAGCTCGATCCGAAGGTGTTCGCCCAGATGAGTGCGCCCACGGCGGCGACCAGCAGGATGACTCCGCCGACGGTCTCCGTGCGCAGGGCGTCGGTGAGGTAGTTGCGCTCGGGGAGCGGCAGGCGTCCCAGGAAGGTGCGACGCGGGGAGGGGGGTGCGGGGGTGGGCGTGGCCACGGGGGGAGACCTCCGGGTCGGTACGGCAGCGATGGCATGGCTGATGCACTTGCCGACCAGACTTCCCGGCACACCCTGTGGAGATTTCTTATCGTTTTATTGATCAGCTGCCACTGTACCCGGGGTGCGCGGGGCGGTGACCGGTGATCATCACCCTAAATGCCCGAAGGGCATCCGGCGCGTTGCCGGATGCCCTTCGGGGGGTGCACTGCTTCTCGGGTTCCTGAGGTGTCTCGGGTCCCTGGGGTCCCTGGGACCTCCGAGGATTCTGAGGTCCCTCGGGTCTCAGTCCTCGGAGGAGGACTGGGGCAGCTGGGTCTGGATGAGGTCCATGACCGAGGAGTCGGTCAGTGTGGTGACGTCGCCCAGGGCGCGGTTCTCGGCGACGTCGCGGAGGAGGCGTCGCATGATCTTGCCGGAGCGGGTCTTGGGGAGTTCGGCGACCGGCATGATCCGCTTGGGCTTGGCGATGGGGCCGAGGGTGGTGCCGACGTGGTTGCGGAGTTCCGCGACAAGGTCGTCGGAGGCGGTGGCGGTGCCGCGCAGGATGACGAACGCGACGATGGCCTGGCCGGTCGTCTCGTCGGCGGCGCCGACGACGGCGGCCTCGGCGACTGCCGGGTGCGACACGAGCGCGGATTCGACCTCGGTGGTCGAGATGTTGTGTCCGGACACGAGCATGACGTCGTCGACGCGGCCCAGCAGCCAGATGTCGCCGTCCTCGTCCTTCTTGGCGCCGTCGCCCGCGAAGTACTTGCCCTCGAAGCGGGACCAGTAGGTGTCGAGGAACCGCTGGTCGTCGCGCCAGATGGTGCGCAGCATGGAGGGCCACGGCTCGGTGAGGACGAGGTAGCCGCCTCCGCCGTCCGGTACCTCGCGGGCCTCGTCGTCGACGACAGTGGCGGAGATGCCCGGCAGGGCGCGCTGGGCGCTGCCCGGCTTGGTCTCGGTGACGCCGGGGAGCGGCGAGATCATCATCGCGCCGGTCTCGGTCTGCCACCAGGTGTCCACGATCGGGCACTTGTCGGCGCCGATGTGCTTGCGGTACCACATCCACGCCTCGGGGTTGATCGGCTCACCGACCGAACCCAGGACCCGGAGACTGCTCAGGTCGAACTTGGCGGGGATGTCGTCACCCCACTTCATGAACGTGCGGATCGCGGTCGGCGCGGTGTAGAGGATCGTGACGCCGTACTTCTGGACGATCTCCCAGAAGCGCCCCTGGTGCGGGGTGTCGGGCGTGCCCTCGTACATGACCTGCGTCGCACCGTTGGCCAGCGGCCCGTAGACGATGTAGGAGTGGCCGGTCACCCAGCCGATGTCGGCGGTGCACCAGTAGACATCGGTCTCGGGCTTCAGGTCGAAGACCGCATGGTGGGTGTAAGCGGCCTGGGTGAGGTAGCCGCCGGAGGTGTGCAGGATGCCCTTGGGCTTCCCGGTCGTGCCCGAGGTGTAGAGGATGAACAGCGGCTGCTCGGCCTCGAACGCCTCGGGGGTGTGCTCGGTGGACTGGCGCGCGGTGATCTCGTGCCACCAGACGTCGCGTCCCTCGGTCCACGCGGTGTCCTGGCCGGTGCGGCGGACGACGAGGACGTGCTCGACGCTGTCGATACGGGAGACGGCGTCGTCGACCGCGGGCTTGAGCGCGGAGGGCTTGCCGCGGCGGTAGCCGCCGTCGGAGGTGATGACGACCTTCGCGTCCGCGTCCTGGATGCGGGCGGCGATGGCGTCGGCGGAGAAGCCGCCGAAGACGACCGAGTGCGCGGCACCGATGCGGGCGCAGGCCAGCATCGCTACGGCGGCCTCGGGGATCATCGGCAGGTAGACGGCGACGCGGTCGCCCTTGCCGACACCGAGCTCGGTCAGCGCGTTCGCCGCGCGGGAGACCTCGTCCTTCAGCTCCGCGTAGGTGATGGCACGGCTGTCGCCGGGCTCGCCCTCGAAGTGGATGGCGACCCGGTCGCCGTTGCCCGCCTCGACGTGACGGTCCACGCAGTTGTACGCGACGTTGAGCTCGCCGTCCGCGAACCACTTCGCGAAGGGCGGGTTGCTCCAGTCGAGCGTCTCGGTCGGCTCGGTGGCCCAGGTCAGGCGGCGGGCCTGCTCGGCCCAGAAGCCCAGCCGGTCCGCCTTGGCCTGCTCGTACGCCTCCGCTGTGACGTTGGCGTTCGCGGCCAGATCGGCAGGCGGTGCGAACCGCCGCTCCTCACGAAGCAGATTGGCCAAGCTTTCGTTGCTCACGACATCTCCCAGTCCCAGGGTGTCCGTTGTGTCCCGGGGCATAGCTCATCAGGCCGGGGGCCGGGTGACAAGTGCCTACCGGGAATTGGTTTAGACCTGTGTCTTCGTGTATGGGGGCAC
The DNA here is from genome assembly GCF_036013915.1 of Streptomyces sp. NBC_00464. Lineage (NCBI taxonomy): Bacteria > Bacillati > Actinomycetota > Actinomycetes > Kitasatosporales > Streptomycetaceae > Streptomyces > Streptomyces sp. NBC_00464. The sequence goes on from NZ_CP107899.1 coordinate 4,175,571, forward strand.
GATCCCGCTTCCGCGGCGGGGTGATGCGGTGGTGCAGGTTCCTCGTGCGTGGTGCTGCTGCACAGTGGTGCGTGTGCGGTGTTGCGGTGGCGCGGTGTGCGGAAGCGGGACCACAAGGTCTCACGGGCCCGGAGGGGATGTGGTTCAGGCGCTGGTACGCGCCAGTTCGGCCGGATGGGATGGCCCAACCGGCTCAGCTGAAGGAAATGGATGGGACGGCCTGATCGGGTCGAACACCTCGTCGAGCCCGCTGCCGGCATTCGCGCCCTCTGTCAGCAGATACGACTGGGCCTCGGCCACATGGAAATACATGCCATGGAGTTGAAGGGTGCCTTCGGCGAGGCGTCGTGAAACCGACGTATGGGCCCGCAGATGGTCGAGCTGTTGGACGACGTTGGTGAGGCAGAGCTGCTCCACCGCATCGGCGGGCAGCCGGCCGGAGATCCGGGCCCAGGACCGGTCGCGCGAGGCCATCCGCTCCAGGCTGGGGAGCCCGTGCCGGAGCCAGCGCCAGAGAGCAGTCTCCGGGCCCTCCGGCCTGGTGCCCAGCAACGCGTTCATCGCGCCGCAGCCGGAGTGCCCGCAGATGGTGATCGACTCGACTCCCAGCACATCCACCGCGTACTCAATGGCCGCACCGACCGAGTGGTCGCCGGCCTCGGAATCGGGCGATGGCACGAGATTGCCGATGTTGCGGACCGTGAACAGGTCACCGGGACCGCTCGCCGTGATCATGCTCGTCACCAGCCGGGAATCCGCGCAGGTGATGAACAGCTGCGAGGGGCGCTGCCCCTCCTCGGCGAGTCTTGCCAGCTCCTCACGGACCAGCGGAGCCGTATTGCGCTGAAACGAACTGAGGCCGCTGACCAGCCGTTGACTGCCGGTCGGGCGCGGCCGGGCAGCCACATGATCCGGCGCGAACTCGCCCGCGCGATCCGGTGCGCGATCTGGTGCGTGGGCCGCTGCGTGGTCCGGTACGGGACCGGTCGTGTGTCCCTCGGCGTGACCGGGTGCCTCGGGGGCGAGGAGGGAGCCGGGCCGTGCCTCGGCGTCCGAGTCCTGGGCGTCCCGGTTTGTATGCACAGGTGTGGGCGCTGCTTGCCGTGCGCCTGTAGCGGGGTGGACGGGAACGGCGTCGGTCATGTCGGCCGCAGCCGCAGCGACATGAGTCACGGGCGTCGCTGCGCTCGTTCCCGTACCGCCGTCCGTACGTGTACCCGTACCCGTACCGCTGTCTGCATCCGCATACGTATGCGTACTCGCTCCCGGGCCGGCGACGGGCACATGCTCCGGCCGGTCGTGGCAGTGGTGGTTGCGCCAGGGGGTCCAGGGGCGGCAACAGGAATGCGCGGCAGAGGCGGGTTCGGCGATTCTGCCTCCGGACCTGCCGGTGAAGGCGACCCGGCCACCGTGGGCGGCATGAGCATTGCTCCAGTCATGGATCAGCTCGTATGCCGCGTGATCCATGAAGAAGCCGTCCAACTCGACGACCACGTCCGCGTCATGAGGCAGCTGGCCCAGCGCTCTGCTGAGACGGGGCACAGCGAGAAACGTCAACTGTCCCCGCACGATCACCAGATGCTTTCCATCACGGTCGGAAACGGTGATCCGGGTGCGGGCCAGCCGGTGCAGGGCGACGGCCACCGCCACGGCGATGCCGATCGCCACACCCTTGAGTACGCCGAAGAGCAGCACGCCGGTGATTGTCGCGCCGTACACCAGGAATTCCCGGTGCCTGTGAACGTTACGGATGTGGGCGAAGTTCACCATCTGGATGCCAACCACCATGACCAGCGCGCCGAGGGCGGCCAGCGGGATCCACTCCAGCGCGGTGACCAGCAGGCCGGTGGCGAGCAGGACCCAGACGCCGTGCAGCACGGTGGACGCGCGCCCGGTCGCTCCGGCCCGTACATTTGCCGAGCTTCGCACCGCGCCGCCGGAGACCGCCAGTCCGCCGAGCAGGCCGGATACGGCGTTGGCGATGCCCTGTGCGCGTAGCTCCCGGTCGAGGTCGGAGCGTTTGGCCCGGGGGGCGGCTGCGGCGGAACCCGTCTCGGAGGCATCGGCGGTGCGTCCGCCGGGATGACCGCTGTCGCTCTCGACGGCGGGCCCGGTCGACCGCTCGCGGTTCCGGTCGGCAGTCAGCTTGTCCACAGCGACAGCGGCGAGCAGCGATTCCAGACTGGCCACCAGCATCATCGTGAATACGGCGGTCGCCAGGCCGAGCACAGGTCCCTGGGGCATCTCAGGCAGTGCGTGCGAGCGCCAGGACGGCAGGTCGACCCGGGCGATCGAGGGCGCCGCGAGCGCGGCCACCGCAGTGGCCACGGCCACCGAGGCCAGGGCTGCCGGGACTCGCCGCATGATCCGTCCGGACCGTCCCGGGATTCGCGGCCACAGCACCAGGATCCCGACGGTGAGCGCGCCGATCAATGGTGCCGCCGGCCCTACGCGCTCCAACTGGGCGGGCAGATGAAGGGCGTTGGAGACGGCCGAGCTCTGCGGCGTACCGCCGAGCACGATGTGCAGTTGGGCGAGTGCGATCGCCACGCCGATGCCGGCGAGCGTGCCATGGACGATGGCGGGACTGACGGCCAGTGCGCTGCGCGCGGCCCGTAGAGAGCCCAGCACGATCTGCAGCAAACCTGCGCCGATGGTGATCGCACAGGTGGTGCGCCAGCCGTAGACCTGGATCAACTCGGCTGTCACCACGGTCAGTCCGGCGGACGGGCCGGAGACCTGCAAAGGGGTGCCGCCGAGCAGTCCGGCGACGATGCCGCCGACTGCGGCGGAGATGAGGCCTGCCTCCAGCGGGGCGTCCATGGCGACGGCCAGGCCGAGCGACATGGGGACGGCGAGCAGAAAGACAGTGATCGATGCGGACAGGTCGGCGCCAGCGATGCGGAATCGTCCGCCGCGGTGCGGCGGTGGCGGGCTGTGAGGGCGCTTGACTCCCGAGGATCGGGGAGGGCGCGAACTGCGGGATGAGTGGTCATGACGAGTGGGGACGCAGGCAGACATGTTTCCCGTCTCCTCCGGGGCAGCGCGGTCGCGGAACGTGGGGACGCGGCCGTGGGTCACGGCGTGCAGCGGCGGGATATCTCAACTCTCGGTAAACAGATCGTAATGGAGAGTAAAGATGCGTGTCCAGGATTAAGGGCAAATGGGCCATTCAAGCACCCGTTCCAGTGAATAGGCAGCTTTTCATGCGGCCTGTCGCCCGAATTTGTGTGCAGCGCGTGCGACTTTGACCGCGCCGTGTCGGCACTTCGGCGCAAGTTACCTGCAAGGAAGAGGGTGAGCGGATGATGGCCGCCACGAAGAGGTTCGCCTTGGGCGTCATCGCTGTTGCGCTGGTCGCGGGAGTGGCTGGCTGCACCGGGTCGGGTTCCGGTCCGGGCGGTTCTGGCCCCGGTGCCGCGAACGGCGCCGCAGGGGCCAAGAAGAAGGCGGCCGAAGCGGCCCCCAAGAGTGTGTTCCGGCTCATCGGCGACGGTTCGACCGCCTTCACGGGTGCCCAGCCGAAACAGCCGGCTGCGCGCCGCCTGGCACCTGGTCAGAAGCCCCCGCAGTTCGTGGTGTTCTCCTGGGACGGGGCAGGAGAGGACAGCCAGCGGCTCTTCTCGCACTTCCGCAAGGTGGGCAAGAAGTATCACGCGAACATGACGTACTTCCTCAGCGGCGTGTACCTGCTGCCGGAGGCGAAGCGCAAGCTCTATGACCCGCCGAAGCACAACGCGGGCAGTTCCGATATCGGCTTCAACGACACCGAGGGCATCCGGGACACCCTTGCCCAGGTCCGTGGTGCCTGGCTGGACGGCAACGAGATCGGCACCCACTTCAACGGCCACTTCTGCGGCAAGGACGGCGGTGTCGGCACCTGGTCCGTCGACGAGTGGAAGAGCGAGATCAGCCAGGCCAAGTCGTTTGTGAAGGGCTGGAAGAGCAACGATCCGGATCTCAAGGACGACAAGTCGCTGCCCTTCGACTACGACAAGGAACTGATCGGTGGCCGGACACCCTGCCTGGAGGGGCAGAAGAACATGGTTGCGGCGGCGCGCTCGATGGGCTTCCGCTACGACTCCAGCGGAGTCAACGACCAGGTCTGGCCGAAGAAGAAGGACGGCATCTGGGACCTCTCGATGCAGCTCGTGCCAGTGCCGGGGCGCGAGTTCGAGACCCTGTCGATGGACTACAACTTCATGTTCAACCAGTCCGGAACGACGCAGGGCGATCCGGACCAGCATGAATACTGGGGCGATCAGATGCGGGACGGCCTGATCCAGGCCTTCGATCGCGCGTACGACGGGAACCGTGCCCCTCTGATCATCGGCAACCACTTCGAGTCCTGGAACGGTGGCACGTACATGCGCGCCATCGAGGAGACGATCGAGACGGTGTGCACCAAGAAGGACGTGCGTTGTGTGTCGTTCAAGCAGCTTGCGGACTGGCTGGACGCGCAGGACCCGGCCACGCTCGCGAAGCTCGGCACGCTGAAGGTCGGCAAGGCGCCGACGACCAGTTGGGCGTCGTTTCTCGGCGGGGGAGTGAGCCCCGGCAGGGGCGAGGGCGAGGGCGAGGTGCAACGTCAGGGGCAGGCTGAGGCGAAGGCGCCCGCCGGATCTGCGGGGCACAAGGCCGACCGCTAGGGCCTCTCGCTTGGATCGTGCCAGGCTCGCAGTGCCCGGGATCCGGCCTGACCCAAACGAAGGACACCAGGTTGACCGTTGCGTCGACTGTTGAGCCGACCGCTATGCCGACAGCTATGCCGGCTGTTGGGTCGTCGGTCGTCGGGTCGTCGGGCCGACTGGGGCAGTGTCCCCTCGACTCATCCCGGAGCGGTCAATGCTCAGGGCCTGTCCGGCAGATCGAGACAGGACAGGCCCTGGCGGCGGACGCTCAGGCGGGCTGGGCGGCCCCGGCTCGCGCGTACCGCTCGTCGAGTACGAAGGCGGGGTCGATCTGGGCAGCCAGGTCGGCTCCCGTCTTCGCGTTGCCCCAGCTCTCCGCGTTCTTCAGATGGAAGTGCACCATCTGCCGCGTGTAGCGCTCCCAGTCCCGCTGTCCGTACGAGTCCTCCGCGGCGTTCTGAAGGAACTGGAGCGCCATCCGGTTGTCCGCCTCCAGCAGCTCGAAGCGGGCAGGGCGTCCCTTCTCCATGGCCCGCACCCAGTCGGAGTGTCCGATGGTGACCAGCAGATCGTCACCGACCTCGGCGCGCAGGAAGTCGAGGTCGTCCTCCCCTTGCACCTTGTTGCCGACAACCTTCAGCGCCACGCCGAAGTCCTGTGCGTACTCCTTGTACTGGCGGTAGACGGAGACGCCCTTGCGGGTTGGCTCGGCGACCAGAAACGTCATGTCGAAACGGGTGAACATGCCGGAGGCGAAGGAGTCCGAACCGGCGGTCATGTCGACCACGACGTACTCCTCGGGGCCGTCGACGAGGTGGTTGAGGCAGAGCTCGACCGCGCCGACCTTGGAGTGGTAGCAGGCCACCCCCAGATCGGATTCGGTGAACGGCCCCGTGACCATCAGCCGGATATCCCCGTCGTCGAGCCCGACTGTGCGGGCGCAGGCGTCGTAGACGGGGTTGTCCTCGCACACCCGTAGTAGCCGAGAGCCCTCGCCCGGCGGCGTTGTCTTGATCATCGTCTCGGCCGAAGCGATGCGAGGATTGCTGCCCCGCAGATACTCCTTGATCAGTGGCAGCTGCGCCCCCATGGCGGGCAGGGATGCTGCGTCCTTCTCGTCGAGGCCGAGTGCGGCCCCGAGATGCTGGTTGATGTCGGCGTCCACCGCGACGACGTGAGCTTCATTGGCGGCAAGGTGGCGGATGAAGAGCGAGGACAGCGTGGTCTTGCCGCTGCCGCCCTTCCCTACGAAAGCGATCTTCATGTTCACCTAGGGTAGTCGCATGATTGCGTTCCGCTGCCGAAGTTCGTGAAGAATGCCACTCGGGACCGGCAGGTGTGCAAGTGGCGCGTAGCCTCGCTACTTATGAGTACGACTTCCTCGGACCCGCTCGCCGCCCTGGGCGCCCTGCCAGGTGTGCCAGATGCGGTGGACTCCGTACGCAAGGCCGTCGACCGGGTCTATGGACACCGCGTCATGCGACGTCGCAGTAATGAGGTGACCGCCGAGGCGGCCCTCCGGGGTGCCCGCGGGTCGGCTGCGCTCTCCGGTGCTGACTGGAATCTTGAGGAGGTCCGCCGCCGCACCGACTTCAGCGGTGACGGTGAGGCGCACGTGATCGGGGCGGCGCTGCGATTGACGGCCGAGGCGGGTCAACTGCTCTCCATCTGGCGCCAGTCGCCCCTGCGAGTCCTCGCGCGACTTCACCTGGTGGCCGCCGGCGGCGCGGCACCCGAGGACGCGGTCGGACGGCCCCGGCTGGCGGGCGAGCCGGTGGACGAGCCGCTGATCGAGGCGCCCCTGCCGGACGCCGATGAGGTCGCGGGGCGACTTGAGGGGCTCAGTGGGCTCATTCTTTCGGGGAGTGCCGCTCCTGCCCTGGTGACGGCTGCCATCGTGCACGGCGAGTTGCTGGCTCTGCGCCCCTTCGGTTCGTACAACGGCCTGGTTGCGCGCACCGCTGAACGGATCGTGCTGATCGGAAGCGGGCTCGACCCCAAGTCGATTTGCCCGGCCGAGGTCGGCCATGCCGAACAGGGGCGGGCTGCTTACGTCGCTGCCTTTGAGGCGTATCTGTCGGGGACGCCGGATGGGATGGCCGCCTGGATCGCGCACTGCGGGCGGGCGGCGGAACTGGGCGTCAGGGAGTCGACGGCGGTATGTGAGGCGCTTCAGCGCGGAGCGGCGTAGGGGCGGCGACGTAGAGGCGTAACGGGTGGCTTGCCGGGGGTCGGCCTCCTGCTGGATCCCGTCGGCTTCGTCCGCTCGGCCGACCGGTGCGGGTTGCTTTTGCGTCCGGTGGCAAGGGTTGCGGCGGTACCGTCCTCGGTACCGCCGCTGGCACGTCCGCCCAGTTACCAAGCGTCCTCGATATATGCCCATCAGGTCGGGTGCTTTGCCCGTTCCTGGTGCGGCTGGCCCGTAATCGACGGGTCGACGTCGCGTGGGTGCCCGGCTTTCATGCGCGGTCCGTGGGGCCTTTTCTGCGTTACAGGTCATCCTCTCGGATGTCCTTGGTCTCGCGGGCCGTTGAGTCCTTTGTACTCCAGGGGCCGGTCGAGCGGAAGTGCTGGCCGGACTTCTTTACTTTTAGGTTCAATTACGGACGAATCGGTTCAAACGGGAAAGGGTGCGGTGGGGGTGTGGGGATGGGCTCGGCACCGGTGGGTGCGGTGCGCGGTGCCCGGCTCTTCCTCGGTGAGGGCCGGGGTGTGGCCTCCGCGCAGGTCGGCGAATTCGGCGGCCCCTGTGTGGGGCCCAGTCACGACGAGCCCAGTCACGACGAGCCCAGTTACGCCGACGTCATGGAGGCGCGACGGCGGGCGGTGTACCAGACGAGTCCGGCTGTGAGGGCTGCGGCTCCCACGGCCGCAGCGGCCATGAGTGCCGGCCGCGGTGGCATCGAGAGTGCGGGCAGGCGTTGCTTGAGTCGGACCGGTCGGTTGAAGACGAGAATCGGCCATTCACGCAGAGTCGCCTCGCGTCGCAGTGCGCGGTCCGGGTTGACCGCGTGCGGATGGCCGACGGATTCCAGCATCGGCACATCGGTGGCTGAATCGCTGTATGCGTAGCAGCGGGTGAGGTCGTAGCCCTCGGACACGGCAAGAGCCCTGATGGCCTCGGCCTTCGTCGGTCCGTAGGCGTAGTACTCCACCTCTCCGGTGAAGCATCCGTCATCGCCGACGACCATTCGGGTGGCGACGACGCGGTCGGCGCCCAACAGCTCACCGATCGGTTCCACGACTTCGGCGCCCGAGGTCGACACGATCACCACATCGCGGCCGGCGGTGTGATGCTCCTCGATGAGTGTCGCGGCTTCGTCGTAGATGATCGGGTCGATCAGGTCATGCAGGGTCTCGGCGACGATTTCCTTCACCTGCTGCACGTTCCAGCCCTTGCAGAGCGATGAGAGATATTCACGCATCCGCTCCATCTGGTCGTGATCTGCGCCCCCGGCAAGGAACACGAACTGTGCGTACGCGGTGCGCAGTACGGCTCGGCGGTTGATCAGTCCGCCTTGGTAGAAGGACTTGCTGAAGGTCAGCGTCGATGACTTCGCAATGACCGTCTTGTCCAGGTCAAAGAAGGCGGCCGTGCGCGGCAAGAAGCGGTTTTCCACAAGGCAGAGCATAGGGGCCCACCATTCGGCGTAAACCCCGGCGCGTGGGTTTGCCTGAGAAGGCTCTCGGGTACACCATGGAAGTCACGGATCGTTCGCGACCGTGCTAACCCGGTCCGACTCCTCCCCCCCCGAGTCGGCCGTGGGGACGACCCCCGCTCTCCCCCCCGGCGGGGGTCGTCGCATGTCCGGACGCGGTTCTGTCGCGGAATCAAGCATTTCTCCTCCTTCTCGGCCGTGATGGCCCGCCGCTGTGTCCGACTCTCACCAGCATGCATCGTCACGTTGCGTGATGGAAGGTGTGCTCTCGGAAGTCACCGGTGTGAGCGGCGGAGTTATTCACAACGGTGGAGTTGTCCACAGTTCTTGAGCAAGATCCACGCGATTTCCGGAAGCACTGCACCGTGATTCCACCCGTGAAGTCCACGGGTTCCGGAATCACCGTTTCTCGGAACGCGCCGAGAACGCCGCGAACCGCGGTGAAGGTGAGTGAAGAAGGGGGCGGAGATCGTGGCTGAATCCAGCGCACGGGATCGTCTGCCGGCCGCCGAGGCGCGGCAGGGCGGACCGCTGATCGTGACCGAGGATGTGGAACTGCTCGACGATCTGCTGAGGCTGTGCGCAGCCGCTGGGGCGGAGCCCGAGGTTCATCACACGCTGCCCGACCGTAGAGGGGGATGGGAGCAGGCGCCCATGGTTCTCGTGGGCGACGACGCGGCGGCGCGATGCCGCGGAGCGGCACGCAGGCGTGGCGTGATGCTCGTGGGACGCGACCAGGATGCCCCCGACGTGTGGCGCAGGGCGGTGGAGATCGGGGCCGAGTATGTGTTGCGTCTGCCCGATTCGGAGAACTGGCTGGTCGACCAGATCGCCAACGCGGCTGAGGGGTCCGGCCGGCCTGCGCTGACCGTCGGGGTGATCGGTGGCCGAGGCGGATCCGGTGCATCCACCCTGGCTTGTGCGCTGGCGGTGACGGCGGCGAGGACCGGGCGGCGGACCATGCTGATCGACGGCGATCCGCTCGGCGGCGGCATCGACGTGCTGCTCGGTGGGGAGCGGGTCGAGGGGATGAGGTGGCCTGATTTCGCCCATTCCAAGGGGCGGGTCGGTGGCGGGGCACTGGAGGAATCGTTGCCCGCGCTGCACGGGCTGCGAGTCCTCAGCTGGGGCCGTGACGACTGGGTGGTCATTCCGCCGCAGGCCATGCGGGCGGTCCTTGGCGCTGCGCGCAGGCTCGGCGGAGTGGTGGTGGTGGATCTGCCACGCCGGATCGACGAGGCGGTGGCCGAGGCGCTGGCGCAGCTGGACCTCGGGCTTCTGGTGGTGCCCGGGGAGCTGCGGGCGGTCGCTGCGGCGAAGCGGGTGGCGTCGATGGCCGGGATGGTGTTGGAGGACCTCCGCGTGGTGGCGCGCGGACCGTACGCATCCGGGCTCGACGAACAGTGGGTGGCGCACGCCATGGGGCTTCCACTCGCTGGTGAACTCCCGTTGGAGCCGGGGCTGCTTGCCGAACAGGACATGGGTGAGCCACCCGGTGGAAGCCCCCGTGGGTCCCTGGCCAGGTTCTGTTCGGCCTTCTGGGACCGGGCACTTGCGGGCGAGACGGCACGGGGACCGGCCACCAAGGGAGGTGTGTCATGACCGAGGCCCTGCTCGACGCGGTGCGGCAGCGGCTGGCGGAGAGTGGTGTGGCGCCGACGCCGGCTGGGGTGGCGGCCGCGCTGAGGGCCCAGGGGCGGTTGCTCGGGGACATCGAAGTGCTGGGTGCGGCAGACGAGTTGCGTGGCGAGCTGATCGGGACCGGCGTGCTGGAGCCGCTGCTTGCCGATCCAGCGGTCACGGATGTGCTGGTGTCCGCACCCGACCGAGTGTGGGTGGACCGGGGCCGCGGGCTCGAACTCACCTCGGTCGCCTTCGCAGACGCGGCGGCGGTCCGCAGGCTGGCGCAGCGGCTGGCGGCCGTTGCGGGAAGGCGCCTGGACGACGCCAGGCCTTGGGCGGACGCCCGCCTTCCGGACGGGACCCGGATGCATGCCGTGCTGCCGCCGGTCTCGGTCGGATCGACGTGCCTGTCGCTCCGGGTGGTCCGGCCCAAGGCCTTCTCGCTGCGGGAGCTCGTTGCGGCCGGGACGGTGCCGCCGGGCGGCGACCGGGTGTTGCGGGCTTTGGTGGAGGCCAGGGTCTCCTACCTCATCAGCGGAGGAACGGGAGCCGGAAAGACGACGCTCCTGTCCAGCATGCTGGGTGTGGTGGGGGAGCGGGAGCGGATCGTGCTCGCCGAGGACTCGGCCGAACTCCGGCCGGACCACCCGCACGTCGTGCGCCTCGAATCGCGCCCTGCGAATCAGGAGGGTGCCGGTCGGGTGACCCTCCGGGACCTGGTGCGGCAGGCCCTTCGTATGCGCCCCGACAGGCTGGTGGTCGGCGAGGTTCGGGGTGCCGAGGTCACCGAATTGCTGGCGGCCTTGAACACGGGTCATGAGGGCGGCTGCGGAACGGTTCACGCCAACGCCGCCGAACACGTTCCGGCCCGGTTGGAGGCGCTGGGGACTGCTGCGGGCCTGGACCGGAAGGCACTTCACAGCCAGCTGGCGGCGGCGTTGTCGGTGGTGGTCCATCTCGTACGGGACCGGGCCGGGCGGCGAAGGATCTCCGCGGTTCAGGTGCTGGAACGCGATGGAGCCGGGCTGGTGGTGACCGTGCCCGCGCTGCGCTGGGGGGCGGCCGGATTCGAGCGGGAGCGGGGCTGGGAGCGGCTGCGGGCGTTGATCGGGGGCGAGCGGTGAGTGGTGGTGATCCGACGGGCGTGCCGGAAGCGGCGTATGCGGCCGCGCTGTGCGCGGCAGCGGCTGCCGGGCTGGGGGCGGCCGGACGAAGTCAAGGCCGGCGGAGGGCGCGGGCTTTGTTCGGCGACGGAGTGAGGCATGCGCCTTTCCGGGAGAGCTGGGATACCGGTTTGAACCGGCTTTGCGGGTGGCTGAGGGGGCGGCGGGAGTGGTTGTGCCTGCCGGTGGCTCTGGTTCTGGCCGTCCTCGGTGGGTCCGTGCTGCCGGTGATTGCGGGGGCGGCCGCGGCTCCTGTGGTGCGGCGGTGGCTGCGGAGAAGGGAACTGCACAAGGAATGGGAGCGCCGGGCCGAGGGAGTGGTGGACCTGTGCGGCGCCGTGGTGGGCGAGCTGAGGGCCGGGCACGAGCCGGGGCAGGCACTGCTTGTCGCGGTGCACGGCACGGGCGTACTGGGTGCGGCAGGCCCCGGGGTGTCGGCCGCGGCGCGGTTCGGGGGAGATGTCCCGCGAGTGCTGGGGCAGGCGGCGTGCGAGCCGGGCCTGGAGGGGCTCGCAGGAGTGGCCGCCTGCTGGCGGGTGGCAGCGGATGGCGGTGCCGGTCTCGCGGCCGGTCTGGACCGGTTGGAGGGCGCGTTACGGGCCGAGCGGCGCCGGCGGGAGGAGCTGCGGGCCCAACTGGCCGGCGCCTGGTCGACGGTTGTGGTGCTGGCGCTGCTGCCGGTGCTGGGCCTGGGGCTGGGAGCGGCACTCGGGGCAGATCCGCTGAGGGTGTTGCTGCACAGTCCCGCTGGACTGGTCTGTCTGGTGATGGGCGGATCCCTGGAAACGGCCGGGCTGGTCTGGGCCGCCCGGATCGTCCGTAAGGGAGAAGTCGCATGAGCGCCCTGGCGGCTGAAGTTGTCCACAGGGTGGGGGTAGTGGGGCTGGTGCTGGGCGCGTGTGTCCAGTCGGCTCAGGTCCTGGCGCGACGCCGTACAGGGCAGCGGGTGCGGCGGCGAGGACTGACGCTCCTCGCTGTGTCTTCCGACGCTCCGACGCCCCTTGGCGGGCGGGTCGGCCTGCGTGCCAGCCGTATGCGGTGGCCGGTCTCCGGCGCCGACGCCAAGCAGTGGGCGGCGATGCTGGGCGCTCTTCTGGCGGGCTGGATTCTGGTGGGTGGCCCCGCCGGGTGGGCGGTCGGACTGGCGGCGGCCTGCGGTACGTGGAGGTGGCAGCGCTCGCGGCTCGGGCAGGCAGCGCGAGCCGCTGCAGATATGGCGGCGAGGGCGGCGGAGACCATGCGCCGACTTCCGCTGGCGGCAGATCTGTTGGCGGCGTGCATCTCGGCAGGGGCCGGCCCGCGCGAGGCCGCCGAGGCGGTCGGCGCGTCGCTGGGAGGGCCGGTCGGTGAGCAACTGGCGCGTACGGCGGCGGAGATCCGACTCGGCGGCGATCCCGCAGTGGCGTGGGGGAGATTCGGAGAGATACCGGGTGCTGCCGCGCTGGCGCGCTGTCTGGACCGGGCCGGGTCGACCGGCGCCCCTGCGGCGGAGCCGGTAACCAGGCTGGCCGAAGCGATGAGGGCCGAGCGTGCGAGTGCGGCGGTGGCGCGGGCGCAGCGGGCCGCGGTGCTGATCACTGCGCCTGTCGGGCTCTGCTTCCTTCCTGCCTTCCTCACCGTGGGCGTGGCGCCTGTGGTGATCGGGCTGGCGGGGGGACTGCTGCAGCCTTGATAGCCCAGAAGGACCAGAAGGACCAGAAGGACCAGAAGGACCAGAAGGACCAGAAGAAGGCTATTTATCCCAGAAGTATGGATTAACGGGGGTTCGGTGTGATGCGGAAAATGATGCGCTGGATGCGAACCGTGGCACGCAAGGTACGGGCAGACGCCGGAATGACGACGTCCGAATATGCGGTCGGAACGATTGCGGCCTGTGCGTTTGCCGCGGTGCTCTACAAGGTGGTCACCAGCCCGCCGGTCATGGCGCAATTGCAATCGCTGCTGAAGGACGCACTTGATGCGAAATTCTGATGGGGGAGCGGGGGCGGAAGGCTCAGGGGGAGGCGCCGGGCGGGAGAGACACGCCCGGGAGGGGGCGGGAGTGGTGGAGCGATGTGGTGACCGCGGGGCGGTGACGGCGGAGGCGGCCATGGCGATTCCAGTGCTGGTGATCTTCGCGCTCGCGCTGATGTGGGCGCTAATGGCTGCCTCGGCCCAGATCCGGTGTGTGGACGCGGCTCGTGCCGGCGCGCGGGCAGCAGCCCGCTCCGAACCGGAGGCACAGGTGAGGGAGGCCGCCCTTTCGGCGGCGCCCGACCGGGCCCGGGTGGATGTGGAGCGGGCCGGGGATCTGTGGCGGGTCGCCGTGGCGGCTCCGGCGCCCGGTCCCGGGCCGCTGGCCGTGACGCTGAGCTCGGAGGCCGTGGCGGCGGCCGAGGACGCGGTGGGGGCTGAGGGCGTGGCGGCGGCCGAGGACGCGGTGGGGGTGGCGCCATGACGTGGCCCGGCCCTCGGCGGCCGGCTCCGGGGCTGCGTCGGCTGGGTGTGTGCGGGAAGCGGCGGGATCGGGGGCTGGCGACCGTGTGGTCTGCGGTGACCGCGTCGGCGCTGTGCGCGGTCTTCGCGGTGGTTCTGGCTCTCGGGCAGGTGGTAGCGATCCGGCACCGTGCCGGGGGCGCGGCCGACCTGGCCGCGCTGGCCGCTGCCGACCGGGCTCTGGAGGGAGCCTCCGCTGCCTGCCGGTCGGCCCGGGAGGTGGCCGGGGCACAGGGAGCGGAGGTGGTGCGGTGCACCGTTCAGGGGGAGATCGCCGATGTGACGGCCAGGGTTCGGGGTGGGCCGTACGCGCCCGAGGTCAGGTCACGGGCGGGCCCGCCAGCAGCGGCGCCCACCCGGTCGCTCAGGCCTCCGGAGAACCTGGCTCCCCTGGAGAATCCGGTTCCTCCGGAGAATCCGCTTCCACCAGTGGGCCTGATTTCCCCCGAGCGCCGGACTGCTCCGTAGAGCCGGATTGCCACACAGGGCCTGACTCCGCAAGGCCTGACTCCTCCGAAGAGTCTGCCCCGTCTGCCCCGTGCGTCCGCCCCGGGCCGGGAGGGGCGGATCGGAGGAGTTCCGTGAGCAGGCGGACTGCGCCTCGCTTGTGCAGGGGTTCGTTGCCGTTGCCGCACTTGGGGGACTGGATGCACGAAGGGCAGCCCGCCTCGCACTCGCAGGATGCGATCGCCTGACGTGTGGCGGCCAGCCAGTCGTGGGCGGTGTGGAAGGCGCGTTCGGCGAAACCGGCGCCGCCGGGGTGGCCGTCGTACACGAAGACGGTCGGCAGCAGAGTGTCCGGATGCAGCGGTACGGACACTCCGCCGATGTCCCAGCGGTCGCAGGTGGCGAAGAGCGGGAGCATCCCGATCGACGCGTGTTCGGCGGCGTGCAGCGCGCCGCCAAGGATCTCCGGGTTGATCCGTGCCGAGTCGAGCTGGTCCTGGGTGACCGTCCACCATACGGCGCGGGTGCGCAGCGTACGGGGTGGAAGGTCCAGCTTGGTCTCGCCGAGTACCTCACCGGTGATCAGTCTGCGACGGAGGAAGGAGACGACCTGATTGGTCACTTCCACGGAGCCGTAGCAGAGCCGTCCGTCCCCCCAGGGGATCTCGGTGTCGGTCTCCAGGACGGTGATGGCCGTGGTGTCGCGGGCGGTCGTCGAGTACGGCGGACTGGCTTGCTCGACCAGCGCGACCGAGTCCTCCAGGTCCAGTTTCCGGACCAGATAGGTGCGGCCCTGGTGGAGGTGGACGCCGCCCTCGTGGACGGCGGTGTGCGCGGCGGACTCGTCGACGGTGCCCAGCAGCCTGCCGGTGCCCTCCTCGACGATCTGGACGGGACGGCCTCCCCCGCCCCGGATGTCGGTGAGGTCGGCGGCCCGTTCCCGCCGGGTCCAGTGCCAGCCCGAGGTCCGTCTGCGGAGCAGCTTCGCGGCCTCCAGTTGCGGCAGCAGCTCGGCCACGGCGGGACCGAAGAGGGCCAGGTCCGATTCGGTGAGCGGCAGCTCCGCGGCGGCGGCGCACAGATGGGGGGCCAGGACGTACGGGTTGTCCGGGTCGAGGACGGTCGACTCCACGGGCTGCTGGAACAGCGCTTCGGGATGGTGGACGAGGAAGGTGTCCAGCGGGTCGTCGCGGGCCACCAGGATGGCGAGGGCACCCTGGCCGGCCCGTCCCGCGCGGCCGGCCTGCTGCCACAGCGAAGCCCTGGTGCCTGGGTAACCCGCGATGACGACGGCGTCCAGGCCGGAGACGTCGATGCCGAGTTCGAGGGCGGTCGTGGCGGCCAGGCCGAGCAGGCTGCCGGAGTGCAGTGCGCGTTCCAGGGCGCGCCGTTCCTCGGGGAGGTAACCCCCGCGGTAGGCGGCGACCCGGGAGGGCAGAGAGCGGTCGATCTCGGCGAGGCGTTCCTTGGCGATGACGGAAATGAGCTCGGCGCCGCGCCGTGAGCGTACGAACGCGACGGAACGCACGCCCTGCACGGTCAGGTCGGTGAGCAGGTCGGCGGTCTCGGCCGTGGCGGTACGGCGCACGGGGGCGCCCTTCTCGCCGGACAGCTCGGTCAGGGGAGGTTCCCACAGGGCGAAGACCAGCTCGCCGCGCGGGGAGGCGTCGTCGGCGACCTCCGTGACAGTCAGGCCGGTGAGACGGCCTGCCGCGACGGAGGGCTCCGCAGAAGTGGCGGAGGCGAGGAGGAAGACCGGATCGGCGCCGTAGCGGGCGCACAGGCGGCGGAGCCGGCGCACCACCTGGGCGACGTGCGAGCCGAAAACACCCCGATAGGTGTGGCACTCGTCGATGACGACGTAGCGCAGAGCGCGCAGGAAGGAGGACCAGCGAGGGTGGGACGGGAGTATCCCGCGGTGCAGCATGTCGGGATTGGTGAGGACGTAGTTGGCGTACTGGCGTACCCATTCGCGTTCTTCGACCGGGGTGTCGCCGTCATACACAGCGGGCCGGATCGCGTGGCCCAGCGGAGCCGCGAGTTCCCTCACCGAGCGACGCTGGTCGGCCGCCAGGGCCTTGGTGGGGGCGAGGTAGAGGGCGGTCGCCCCACGGCCGTTGGGAGCCTCGGAGCCGTCCAGGAGGGCGCTGAGGACCGGGGCGAGGTAGGCCAGCGACTTGCCGGACGCCGTGCCGGTGGCGATCACGACCGACTCGCCGTCCAGCGCATGCTCCGCCGCGGCGGCCTGATGGGCCCAGGGATGGTCGATGCCGGCCTTCTGGATGGCGGCGATGACTTCCGGACGGATGCGATCGGGCCAGATGGCATGGGTTCCCGCACGCGGGGGCAAGTGCTCCGTATGAGTGATGCGCGCGGACCGGCCCGCCCCTGCGGCGAGCCGGTCGAGGACCACATCGGGAGAGGGGCGGGAACCCCCGTTCTCGGGCGGTCGACTGGGGCGGTGATTCTTGGCCATCGGCACCGAGTGTGTCACTGGCGAGACGGACAATGGTCCCAAGGCGTCGTGCATGGCTGCCCGTAAGTGATTGAATGCCATCGCGGCTGGCGATCCGTCCCCTGGCTCCGCCGGGGAGACCGAGGGGCGACCGCTCGATAGCAAGGTGCTGGAGGATCCGTGGACCTGTCCTTGTCGACTCGCAATGTGTCCGGCCCTGGTGGCGACCGTACGGTCGTCGAGGTCGGTGGCGAGATTGATGTGTATACCGCGCCCAAGCTGCGCGAGCAGTTGGTCGAGTTGGTGAATGACGGCAGCTACCACTTGGTTGTCGACATGGAAGGCGTCGACTTCCTCGACTCCACCGGCCTCGGCGTGCTCGTGGGCGGCTTGAAGCGTGTTCGGGCCCATGAGGGCTCGTTGCGACTGGTGTGCAACCAGGAGCGCATTCTCAAGATTTTCCGGATCACCGGTCTGACCAAGGTGTTCCCGATCCACACCACGGTCGATGAGGCCGTGGCGGCAACCGACTGACGTCACGTTCGCGGTCGGGCCGGCCTCAGGGCCGGTCCGGCGGCGGTCGGTGTGGCGCCGGTAGGCACCAGGACAGCCGAATCGGCGGTGGCCGGGAATCGGCGGCCGGTGGCTCGGCGGCTGGTGTGCGGCTGTTGTCCGGCGCTCTTCCGTCACTCGTTCGGCGGACTGCGGCTGACATTCATCTGCCGACCGGTGACCGGTCGCCATGCGATCGGATCAGCGGTTCGGCGATTGTCGGACGTGTCGCGCGCAGGTTGCGTGTCGGTTCCGCGTCGGCCGGATGGCCGGGGCGTCGTCGGCCCGGCGGGTCCGTCGGTCGGTCAGTGGTTTTCGCAGAATGAGTCAGGAGTACCGGGCCACGCGTCCGGCTCCTGTGGATGCACATACGTACGTTCGAGGGGGATCGCATGGCCACCGTTGAACTCCGCTTCAGCGCCCAGCCCGAACACGTCAGAACGGCCCGCCTCGTGGCGGCTGCCGTGGCGCGCCGGGCCGGGGTCGACGAGGCCGTGCTCGACGAGGTCAGACTCGCCGTGGGAGAGGCCTGCAGTCGGGCGGTCGGGCTGCACCGCAGCCACGGCATCACAGCGCCTGTCACGGTCGTCCTGATCGAGGAGGAGAAGTCCTTCTCCATCGAGGTCGGCGACGAGGTGCCCGGCCCGGGTGCCGACGGGGCCGTCCCCAGCGGTGTCTCCGGACGCCGCGACGCCGCGCCCGGTGTGGGACTGGACGAACCGGAACCGGACGCCGAGGGCGACGGCGAGGACGAGATGGGCCTCGCGGTCATCAGCGGCCTGGTCGACGACGTCGAGGTCAGGTCCGGTGCGGACGGCGGAGTGATCCGTATGAGCTGGCCGAAGACGCCGGCCACCGTGGTCTGAGCCGGTGGCAAAGCCGGGCATCGTGGTCTGAGCCGGTGGCGGACGTCGGCCATCGTGCGGCGAGTTGGCCGAAGGTGCCAGGCGTGGTGCCAGGCGTCCGGTCTTTGTTGAGGCGGCGTGAGTTCCGGGGTGGTTCGGTCACCCCGATGGCGTAGCCGGGGTGACCGAACCACCCCTGATCCAGATTCCGAGGCCCTGCTGAGCAGGGCCTTTTTTCGGTTCTGCCCGATGAGTGATCCTGCGGAAATGTATCTGCCCCATTACTGCATTCGGTCCAGGCAGAGAACTCGATCAATTGCCGTTCGGTGGATGGAGGTCAATTACATTTACCGCGCACTGTTTTGATCGTGTTCCGCTCCCTACAATCCGTCCACGTCTTGAGCGCTGAGCGTCAAGGAGGACGTATGGCGGGGTTCGGCACCACACCACTGGCAGAACTGACGCAGTTTTCCGCACTTTCCGACCCACCCACCACTCTCGCGGCCGCGGTACTCACCGATGACAACCGTGTCATCGTGATCGTCATCGCGGTCGTCGCTGTAGCCGCACTGGTAGTCGCCCGGCTGCTGGTGCGCCAGGTGCTGGCGGCGGGCGAGGGCACCGAGCGCATGAAGGAGATCGCGGCGGCGGTCCAGGAGGGCGCGAATGCCTATCTGGCCCGGCAGTTGCGCACCGTCGGCGCATTCGCCGTCGTGGTCTTCTTCCTGCTTCTGCTGCTTCCGGCCGACAACTGGTCGCAGCGCGCGGGCCGTTCGCTGTTCTTCCTGGTGGGTGCGCTTTTCTCGGCAGCCACCGGATACATCGGCATGAGGCTGGCCGTACGGAGCAATGTCCGAGTGGCGGCCGCCGCGCGTGAGGCGACCCCCGCGGAAGGCGAACCGGAAAAGGATCTCACCGAGGTTTCGCACAAAGCAATGAAGATCGCTTTCCGTACGGGCGGCGTGGTCGGCATGATCACCGTGGGGCTCGGGCTCCTCGGTGCCTCCTGCGTGGTCCTCGTCTACGCCGCCGACGCGCCCAAGGTGCTGGAGGGCTTCGGGCTCGGTGCGGCGCTGATCGCGATGTTCATGAGGGTGGGCGGAGGCATCTTCACCAAGGCCGCCGACGTAGGTGCCGACCTGGTCGGCAAGGTGGAACAGGGCATCCCCGAGGACGACCCCCGTAACGCCGCGACCATCGCCGACAACGTGGGTGACAACGTCGGGGACTGTGCGGGCATGGCTGCCGACCTCTTCGAGTCGTACGCGGTCACGCTGGTCGCCGCGCTCATCCTCGGCAAGGCCGCCTTCGGCGATTCGGGGCTGGCCTTTCCCCTGATCGTGCCGGCGATCGGTGTGGTCACCGCGATGATCGGTATCTTCGCGGTCGCCCCGCGACGCACCGACCGCAGCGGGATGACCGCCATCAACCGCGGATTCTTCATCTCCGCCGTCATCTCACTCGTACTGGTGGCCGTCGCGGTCTTCGTCTACCTGCCGTCCTCGTACGCGGAACTGGACGGGGTCACCGACGCGGCCATCACCTCGCACGGCGGGGACCCGCGGGTCTTCGCGCTGGTCGCGGTCGCCATCGGCATCGTGCTGGCAGCCCTGATCCAGCAGCTGACCGGCTACTTCACCGAGACCACCCGACGCCCTGTCAGGGACATCGGCAAGTCCTCACTGACCGGACCGGCCACCGTCGTGCTCGCCGGTATCTCCATCGGCCTGGAATCCGCCGTCTACACCGCGCTGCTGATCGGGCTCGGCGTCTACGGGGCGTTCCTGCTCGGCGGTACGTCGATCATGCTGGCTCTCTTCGCGGTGGCGCTGGCCGGTACGGGGCTGCTCACCACCGTCGGTGTCATCGTCGCGATGGACACCTTCGGCCCGGTCTCCGACAACGCGCAGGGCATCGCCGAGATGTCCGGCGACGTCACCGGCGCCGGAGCGCAGGTCCTCACCGACCTGGACGCCGTGGGCAACACCACCAAGGCCATCACCAAGGGCATCGCCATCGCCACCGCCGTCCTGGCGGCGGCGGCGCTCTTCGGCTCCTATCGTGACGCGATCGCCACCGCGGTCGACGACGTCGGCGCCTCGGCCGGGGAGATGGGGCTGAGCCTGGACATCTCCCAGCCCAACAACCTGGTCGGCCTGATCCTCGGAGCCGCGGTGGTCTTCCTCTTCTCCGGCCTCGCCATCAACGCGGTGTCCCGGTCCGCGGGCGCCGTGGTCTACGAGGTGCGGCGCCAGTTCCGCGAGCACCCCGGGATCATGGACTACACGGAGAAGCCGGAGTACGGGCGCGTCGTCGACATCTGCACCAAGGACGCGCTGCGTGAGCTGGCCACCCCCGGTCTGCTGGCGGTGCTGGCGCCGATCGCGGTCGGATTCACCTTCGGTGTCGGCGCACTCGGCTCGTATCTCGCAGGCGCGATCGGCACCGGGACGCTGATGGCCGTCTTCCTCGCCAACTCCGGCGGTGCCTGGGACAACGCCAAGAAGCTCGTCGAGGACGGTCACTACGGTGGCAAGGGCAGTGACGCCCATGCCGCGACCGTCATCGGTGACACGGTCGGCGATCCGTTCAAGGACACGGCCGGGCCGGCGATCAACCCCCTGCTCAAGGTGATGAACCTGGTGGCGCTGCTCATCGCACCCGCGGTAGTGCAGTTCAGCTACGGCGAGGACGCGAGCGCAGGAGTGCGTGCGGTGGTGGCGGTGCTGGCCATCGCGGTCATCGTCGGCGCGGTCTACGTCTCCAAGCGGCGGGGGATCGCGGTGGGGGACGAAGGCGATTCCGACGGCGGCGACGGGGAGGGTACGGCCAGGCCGGCCGACCCGGCGGCCGCTCAGTAAGCCGGATTCCGCACCGCGTACGCCGTCACTGGGCGACGCCTGATCAGGGCGCGGGCGGGCGAGGCATCCTGATGCCGCGTCCGCCCGTCGGTATGTCCGCACGAGTGGTGGATCGTTCGGGTGTTCCCATACTCCGGGGCCGTGCGGGTGAGTTGTATCTCCCTCATTTCCCTTGGTGCAAATGGCTGCAAAAGGCCATCCATCGGGCGCCCGGCACCCGGATGGGGGGCGCTCGGCGTGTAAGTTCCGGGGCCGAGAGCCTTGGAAGGGACCAATCCGGTGAACAAGAAGCTTGCGGCCGCGCTGTCCGGCGGTGCGGTACTGGTACTTACGCTGTCGGGCTGCAGCGACGACAGCGACAACAAGGTGAACGACTGGGCCAAGAAGGTCTGTGACCAGGTCCAGCCCCAGCTGCAGAAGATCGCGAACGCCAACGCCTCAATCCAGCAGCAGACCGCCGACAACAGCAAGCCCGCCGACGTCCAGAAGACCGACTCGGCCGCCTTCCAGCAGATCTCGCAGGCGTACAAGGCGCTGGGCACGGCCGTCGACTCGGCGGGTCCGCCGCCGGTCGACGACGGCGAGACGACGCAGAAGGAGGCCGTGAAGGAGCTCAACGCCTCCTCCGTGGCCTACGCGAATCTGCAGAAGAAGGTCGATGACCTGGATACGAAGGACCAGGCGAAGTTCGCCGACGGCCTCAAGGGCATCGCGGACGAGCTGAACAAGATCAGCACCAATGGTGACCAGGCGCTGAAGAAGCTCCAGTCCGGCGAGGTCGGTGCCGCGATGGCCAAGCAGCCGGGCTGCCAGAAGCCGAAGGCCTCGGCAGTGCCCTCGGCCGACTCCTCGAAGGACGCGAAGCCCTCGAAGGAGGCGACGCCGTCCAAGGAGGCGTCCGCCTCGCCCAGCAAGAAGTCGTAACCCGGCAGTTCCCGGCCTCGGCCGCGGGACCCTCACGAGCAGCTGTACGGCTGCCACAGCAGAGGTACGCCTGCCGTCCGGCCGGCGTACGAACGGCCCGGCGGCCCCTGGTGGGCCGACGGGCCGCTGCCGTTGTCAGTGGGAGCCCTCACAATGGGGCATGTGAGTATGACCAGCCTTCCCGCAGCAGACCACGCGACCCGGCTCCGCGAAGCCCTGCTCGCCGCCGCCTTCACCGCCGACGGGCTCCTCGACCTGCTCGGCGCACCCGCCTACGCCGCGCTCGCCCGCAGCGAGACGGTTCCGGCGCTGCGGGCCACCCGGGGTGACGCGCCGCTCGACACGCTCGTTCGCCTCTTCCTGCTCCAGCGCCCGGTCCCGGCCGGGCGGGCAGCCGCCGTGCTGCCGCTGGCGGAGTGCGTGGCGGACGGCTGGCTGACCGAGACGGACGGCGAGGTGCGGGCGACGGTCGACGTGCGGCCGTACAGCGGGCCGGAGGACCAGGACTGGTTCATCGTCTCCGACCTGGGCTGCGCAGTGGGCGGCGCGGGCGGGATCGGTTCGCACGAGGAGGGCGTCGTCCTCGGGATCGGCGGCGCTTCCACGACCCTCGCCGGGATCACCGTCCGCAGGCCCGTCGCCTCCGCCCTGGACGTCGGCACGGGCTCCGGCATCCAGGCCCTGCACGCCTCGCAGCACGGCACGCAGGTCACGGCCACCGACCTCAACCCACGGGCCCTCGACTTCACCCGGCTCACCCTCGCCCTGTCCGGCGCCGCCCCGGCCGACCTCCGCGAGGGGTCCCTGTACGAGCCCGTCGGCACCGAGACGTACGACCTCATCGTCTCCAACCCGCCCTTCGTCATCTCGCCCGGCGCCCGTCTCACCTACCGCGACGGCGGCATGGCGGGCGACGACCTGTGCCGGACCCTGGTGCAGCAGACCGGCGACCGGCTCAACGAGGGTGGCTACGCCCACTTCCTGGCCAACTGGCAGCACACCGAGGACGAGGAGTGGCAGGACAGGCTGCGGTCCTGGATCCCGTACGACTGCGACGCCTGGATCGTGCAGCGCGAGGTGCAGGACGTCACGCAGTACGCCGAGTTGTGGCTGCGTGACAGCGGCGACCACCGCACGGACCCCGCGGAGTACGCCGCGCGGTACGACGCCTGGCTGGACGAGTTCGAGGCCCACGGGGCGAAGGGCGTCGGCTTCGGCTGGATCACCCTGAGGAAGTCCGCTGCGGCTGCCGCCGGAGAACCCTCGATCGTGATCGAGGAGTGGCCGCACGCGGTGGAACAGCCGCTCGGACCGGCCGTCGAGGCGCACTTCGCCCGCCAGGACTACCTGCGGGAGCAGGACGACGCGGGGTTGCTGGCCGCGCACTTCACCCTGGCCGCCGAGGTCGTGCAGGAGCAGGTGGGGCTGCCGGGGGCCGAGGATCCCGAGCATGTGGTGCTGCGTCAGAACCGCGGTATGCGACGCGCGACGAAGGTCGACGCGGTCGGTGCCGGATTCGCGGGCGTGTGCGACGGATCGCTGCCCGCCGGGCGGATCCTGGACGCGATCGCCCAGTTGATGAACGAGGACCCGGTGCAGCTGCGCGACCGCACCCCGCAGGCCATCCGGCTCCTGGTCGAAGAGGGCTTCCTGGAGCCCCTGCCCCCGGCCGGGCGGATGGCCGGATGATCCGTATCGAGCTGGACGAGGCGTCGCTCGGCGCGACGCGGATCGCCATCAGCCCGCTGTGGGACGCGTTCTGCAGCCTGCATCTGGCCATGCCGCACCGCATCCCTTCCCGGCCCTACGAGGAGTGGGTGGCGCGCGCCCGCGAGGTGCTGCGGGAGGACGAGCGGACCGATGCGCTGCGGCTGTTGATCGACGGCCCGAACGGCTTCCCGGACTTCCTGCTGCCGCGTCCGGTCGGGGCCACTTCGGTCGAGGCGGAGCTGGAGACCGTCCGGGCGACGCCCGCCGATGTCGTACGGGCAGGAATCGCCGAGCACTATCCCGCGCTTGAGGACCACCCCCGCATCCGCCCGTACCTGGTGGACCCCGAGGCGGCCTGCTCGGCCCTCGCCGACGCGTACGCGGCGTACTGGGAAGGCGCGATGGCCGCGCACTGGCCCACCATGCGCCGGCTCGTCGAGGACGAGGTCCTCATCAGGGCCCGGACCTTCGCCACCGAAGGTATCGACGCGCTGTTCACCGGTCTGGAGAGCCGCGTCAAGTGGACGCCGCCGGTCCTTGAGCTGACGAAGCACATCGACGCGGAGTACTGGGCGGGTAAGCGCCGGCTGCTGCTCGTCCCGCTCGTCTTCGCCGAGGGCTGCCGGCTCTACTCCACCGACGACCCCGAGGTTCTGGCGGTCTCCTTCCAGGCCCGTGGCGCGGGTGCGCTGCGTGAGCGGCCGGTGGATCGCGCCGAGAGCGGTGACCGGCTCGGGCTGCTGCTGGGCCGGGGCCGTGCCTCGGTCCTGCGGCAGCTCGGCGGACCGCTCACCACGGCCGGGATAGCCGACCGGCTGGGTCTCGCGCCGAGCACGGTCTCGGAGCATCTGTCGGTCCTCGCCGAGACGGATGTCGTCACCCGGCACCGGATCGGCCGCAGCGTGTACTACCAGCTCACGGACACCGGCCGGGCCCTGCTCGCGCTGCTCTCCGGGGAGGACGTGCTGCGCGCGGTGTCCTGAGCGGGCATGCCGGTGGGGCGGCGGTTCAGTGCGGCGGGGGAGGCGAGGGACGATTCGGCGGCCCCCGAATTGATGGCGGGTGCGGTACGGCCGGGCCTAGCGTCCCCGCCATGCTTGCGATCGAGGCGAAGAACCTGCGCCGCACCTACACCAGCCGGACCGGCTTCCTGCGTCCGCGCCGCACCGAGACGGAAGCCGTGCGCGGGGTCACCTTCGAGGTGGCACGCGGCGAGCTCTTCGGACTCCTCGGCCCCAACGGCGCAGGCAAGACGACCACCATCAAGATGCTCAACACCCTGCTGCTGCCCACCTCGGGCACCGCCCGGGTCCTGGGCCACGACGTGGCGTCCGACCCCGTTGCCGTACGCCGCAGGATCGGCTACGTCTTCGGCGGCGACCGGGGCCTGTACGACCGGCTCTCCGCCCTCGACAATCTGCGCTACTTCGCCGAGTTGTACGCCGTCGAACCCCGGGAGCAGAAGCGGCGGATCGCCGAACTGCTCGATCTGGTGGGCCTCACCGGCCGGGAGAAGGAACGCGTCGAGGGGTACTCGCGGGGAATGCGGCAGCGGCTGCACATCGCGCGCGGACTTCTGCACCGGCCCGATGTCCTGTTCCTCGACGAACCGTCCATCGGTGTCGACCCGGTGGCGGCGCGCGACCTGCGGCGCACCGTCGCCGATCTGCGGGCCGGTGGCACCACCGTGCTGCTGACCACCCATTACATGGCCGAGGCGGATGAGCTGTGCGACCGGATCGCGGTCATCGCCGGCGGCACGATCCGTGCGCTGGGCACTCCGGACCGGCTCAAGTCCCGGGTCCAGGAGCGCGGCGTCCTGGAGATCGAGGCGTACGGGGCGGGCGAGGAGCACCTCGACCGGATCCGGGCGCTGGCAGGCGTGCACGGGGTGGCCGCCGAGGACCGGGGCAGCCGACAGGCCGTCATCGTGCAGACGGAACGCGGCGCGGAACTGCACGCGCAGGTGCTGGTGGCCCTCGACGGGGTGCGGGTCGGACGGGTCGTCACGCGTGAGCCCACGCTGGAGGACGCCTACATCGCGATCGTCGAGGAGGCGGAGAAGGGCGCCCCGATGGAGGGCCGGACCGACGCCCCGGTGGAGGAACGGAAGGACGTTCCGGTGGAGGGCCGGACGGACGCGGCCGTCGCACCGGCAGCGGCGGCCCAGGCTGCCGGGACGGTCCGGTCCACGACGGGCGACGGGGCCGCGGCGTGACCCCCGCCCGGGCCCTGCGCCTGATCGTCGTCGGCGTGCGGACCCACGTCTCGTACATGAGCCGTTCACCGATCGAAATCACCTTCGCCGTCCTCGTACCGCTGGTGTACGCGACCCTCGCCGTCTATCTCTTCCGCGCAGCCGACGACCCCGACCACCTGCTCACGGCGGCCGTCGGCGCCGGGCTGATGGGCATCTGGTCCTCGGTGCTCTTCGGTTCGGGCGGAGCCGTACAGAACCAGCGCTGGCTCGGCACGCTGGAGACCCTGGTCGCCTCTCCCACTCCGCTCTCTCTCGTACTGCTGCCGATCACCCTGGCCACCGCCGTCATCGGTACGTACGCCATGGGGGCGACGGTGATCTGGGGCGCCGTGCTCTTCGACGTGCCGCTCGACTTCGCGCACCCGCTGCTCTTCCTGATCGCCGTTCCGGTGTGTGTCCTGGCGCTCGGGATGATGGGGCTGTTGCTCGCCGCCACGTTCGTGCTGCTGCGCAACGCCAACGCGCTCGCCAACCCGCTCGACGCCCCCGTGTGGCTGCTGTCCGGGATGCTCGTGCCCGTCACCGTGCTGCCGGAGTGGACGCGTCCGGTTTCCTGGGCGCTGCCCACCACCTGGGGTTCGCGGGCGGTGCACGCGGCGACCTCGGGCGGGGCGGGAGCCGCTGAGGTGCTGGTTCCGATGGCCGTGGCCCTTGCCCTCGGCGCGGTGTACGCAGTGGTCGCCGTCCTGGTTCTGGGGCGGGTCGAACAGCGTGCGCGGGCCGCAGCCACCCTCTCCCTCGCCTGAAGCCGCTGAGCCGTTAAGCCGCTGAGCCGTCCGCCCCCAAGCGTTTTCGCCCCACAACAGGAGTTGCCCCACATGCCTGCGTACACACCGGTCCCGGCGTACACACCGGTCCCGGCCGCCGTAGCCCCCGGCCTGCGCCGGAGGACCGTTTCCGCTCTGCGGCTCGTCGTGATCGGTGGCGGCCTGTCCTACCGGGCCCTCTTCAACTGGACGACGCCGCCCATGTTCATCGGCACCCTGCTGGTCGGACCGCTGCTGCAACTGCTGTTCTTCGTCTTCCTGGGACGGCAGCTCCACGTCGCCGACGACCAGTTCTATCTGCTCGGCAACGCCGTCGTCTCCGCGTCGACCGCCTGCGTGTACGGCGGCACGATGGCGATCGCCAACGAACGCCGTTACGGGACACTCGGCGCCGTGCTGCTGAGCCCTCGGAACCGGGCTCCGCTCTGGTTCGGCCGCGCTCTGCCCTATGTACTGAACGGCCTTGTCATCAGCGTCTTCACGCTCTCTGCGGCCTGTCTGCTGCTCGGGCTCCGGATTCCGGTTGGAGCCTTGCCCGGGCTGGCCGCGGTCCTGCTCGCCGCTGCGGCGGGATGCTCCGCCTTCGGCCTGGCGCTGGGGGCGCTGGGGCTGCGGTTCCGTGATGTCTTCCTCATCTCGAACGTGGCCAGTTCCGGACTTCTGCTCCTGACCGGCGCGAACGTGCCGCGGGAGAACCTGCCGGAGTGGATGCGGGCCGTCGGGGACGTCCTGCCGATGACCCACGCGGCGGAAGCGGCACGCGAGTTGTCCGCAGGCGCAGGTCTCGACGGCCGGGGTATTGCCGCAGAGCTCGTGACGGGGGCGGGGTACGTCGTGCTCGCCGTCGTACTGCTGACGGTGTTCGAACGCGGCAGCAGGCGGCGAGCGACCCTCGACGTGATGTGAATTCGGCCATGGCCGCTGCCGCGCCTGCGCGCTGACGTGTCCACCGCGGCTCGGCTGTTCACCCGGCGTTCGCGTCGACGACGTTCCGCGGTGGGAGTCTCCCCCGGAACCGGGCGGCACCGGTACGGGCAGACCATCCCGGGCCGCGGCTGGGGGACAGGGAGGCGTACGGGTATGGAGAGCGGACCTGCTGTCTTCGCCGGAACGGTGTTCGCGCTGTTCGGCGCCGCATTGCTGCTGTGGACGGGGGCGCGCGTGCTGCATCGTGCGCCGGTGGCGCACGGGGTGAGCCCCGCCGTCTCCACCGCACTCGCCACCGTGTTCGGCGTACTTTTCCTCGTCCTCGGAGTGTGGTGCCTCACCCGCATCTGACATTCGTCCTCGTATCCGAGCCGGTATCCGAGCCCACATCTGCACCCGCATCCGAGCCTTCTGCGCCCCGGCCACCCGTACCCGCCCGGGAACACGCCCGGGCCGTCCGCCCCTCGCCCCCCGTACCCGCAGGGCAGCCACAGTGCCGCCGAAACCCGCAGGCAGCGGCCGTGCGCATGGCGGACGGAGCGGGCCGGGCGGCAGGAATGGCGGAAGTCGGGTTACCGTTCGAGTGGCCGTTGCGGGCTTTTGCCGTTTGACACGGGGGCGGGTTGTACCGTCACACTCCGCAGCGACAGCACTGTCGGCAGCGTCATCGCGCTGCCCTGATGCCCACCGAGCGTCGACCGGAGAGAAGAGCGAAGTTGTCCCCGACCAGCGAGACCGCACAGGGCGGCCGCCGACTCGTCATCGTCGAGTCGCCTGCCAAGGCGAAGACGATCAAGGGCTATCTCGGCCCCGGATACGTCGTCGAGGCGAGCGTCGGGCACATCCGCGACCTCCCGAACGGCGCCGCCGAGGTGCCGGACGAGTACACCGGCGAGGTGCGCCGCCTCGGCGTCGACGTGGAGAACGACTTCCAGCCGATCTACGTCGTCAATGCCGATAAGAAGGCCCAGGTCAGGAAGCTCAAGCAGCTGCTGGCCGAATCCGACGAACTCTTCCTCGCCACCGATGAGGACCGCGAGGGCGAAGCCATCGCGTGGCACCTGCAGGAAGTGCTCAAGCCCAAGGTCCCCGTCCACCGGATGGTCTTCCACGAGATCACCAAGGACGCGATCCGGGCCGCCGTCGCCAACCCGCGCGAGCTCAACCAGCGCATGGTCGACGCCCAGGAGACCCGCCGTATCCTCGACCGCCTCTACGGCTACGAGGTCTCGCCGGTCCTGTGGAAGAAGGTCATGCCGCGGCTGTCGGCGGGCCGTGTCCAGTCCGTCGCCACCCGCCTCGTCGTCGAGCGGGAGCGCGAGCGCATCGCCTTCCGTTCCGCCGAGTACTGGGACCTGACCGGCACGTTCGCGACCGGCCGCAGTGGTGACGCCTCCGACCCCTCGACGCTCACGGCCCGCCTCAGCGCGGTCGACGGGCGCCGGATCGCCCAGGGCCGCGACTTCGGTCCGGACGGGCAGCTCAAGGCCGGTTCCGCCCAGACCCTGCACCTGGACGAGACGAACGCCCGCGCCCTGGCTGCCGCGCTCGCCGACTCCACGTTCGCCGTACGATCCGTCGAGTCGAAGCCGTACCGCCGCTCCCCGTACGCCCCCTTCCGTACGACGACCCTCCAGCAGGAGGCGAGCCGGAAGCTGGGCTTCGGGGCCAAGGCCACCATGCAGGTCGCGCAGAAGCTGTACGAGAACGGCTTCATCACCTACATGCGTACCGACTCCACGACCCTCTCGGAGACCGCGATCACCGCGGCCCGGGCCCAGGTCACGCAGTTGTACGGGGCGAATTACCTGCCGGACAAGCCCCGCACGTACGCCGGCAAGGTCAAGAACGCGCAGGAGGCGCACGAGGCGATCCGCCCCTCCGGCGACCGCTTCCGCACTCCGGCCGAGACCGGTCTGACCGGCGACCAGTTCCGGCTCTACGAGCTGATCTGGAAGCGGACCGTCGCCTCTCAGATGAAGGACGCGGTCGGCAACTCCGTCACCGTCAAGATCGGCGGCCGGGCGAGCGACGGCCGGGACGCCGAGTTCTCCGCGTCCGGCAAGACGATCACCTTCCACGGCTTCATGAAGGCGTACGTCGAAGGCGCCGACGACCCGAACGCCGAGCTCGACGACCGCGAGCGCCGGCTGCCGCAGGTCGCCGAGGGCGACGCGCTGACCGCCGACGAGGTCACCGTCGACGGCCACGCGACCAAGCCGCCGGCCCGCTACACCGAGGCCTCGCTGGTCAAGGAGCTCGAAGAGCGCGAGATCGGCCGCCCGTCGACGTACGCCTCGATCATCGGGACGATCCTCGACCGCGGGTATGTGTTCAAGAAGGGCACGGCGCTGGTGCCGTCGTTCCTGTCGTTCGCCGTGGTCAACCTGCTGGAGAAGCACTTCGGCCGGCTCGTGGACTACGACTTCACGGCCCGTATGGAGGACGACCTCGACCGCATCGCGCGGGGCGAGGCCCAGTCCGTGCCGTGGCTGAAGCGCTTCTACTTCGGCGCACAGGCCGGGGACGATGCGGCCGGTGCCGGAAAGGCGTCCGACGCGGGCAACGGCGACGGCGACCACCTCGGCGGGCTCAAGGAGCTCGTCACCGACCTCGGCGCGATCGATGCCCGGGAGATCTCCTCGTTCCCCGTCGGCAACGACATCAAGCTGCGGGTCGGCCGGTACGGCCCGTACATCGAGCGCGGCGAGAAGGACTCCGAGGGCCACCAGCGCGCGGACGTCCCCGAGGAGCTGGCGCCCGACGAGCTGTCCGTCGAGTACGCGGAGGAGCTGCTGGCCAAGCCCAGCGGCGACTTCGAGCTCGGTGCGGACCCGGTCAGCGGGAACCAGATCATCGCCAAGGACGGGCGCTACGGCCCGTACGTCACCGAGGTGCTGCCCGAAGGCACCCCGAAGACCGGCAAGAACGCGGTGAAGCCGCGGACGGCCTCGTTGTTCAAGTCGATGTCGCTCGACACGGTGACACTGGCCGACGCTCTGAAGCTGATGTCGCTGCCGCGTGTGGTCGGCGAGGACGCCGAGGGTGTCGAGATCACCGCGCAGAACGGCCGCTACGGCCCGTACCTGAAGAAGGGCACGGACTCGCGGTCGCTGACCTCCGAGGACCAGCTCTTCGACATCACGCTCGACGAGGCCCTCGCCATCTACGCCCAGCCCAAGCAGCGCGGGCGGGCCGCCGCCAAGCCGCCGCTGAAGGAACTGGGCACGGACCCGGTGAGCGGTGCTCCGGTCGTCGTCAAGGACGGGCGCTTCGGCGCGTACGTCACCGACGGCGAGACGAACGCGACGCTGCGGAGCGACGACAGCGTCGAGGAGATCACGCCGGAGCGTGGTTACGAGCTGCTCGCCGAGAAGCGTGCCAAGGGGCCCGCCAAGAAGAAGACGGCGAAGAAGGCTCCGGCAAAGAAGGCGCCGGCCAAGAAGGCGACCGCGGCGAAGAAGACGGCCACGGCGGCCAAGAAGACTGCGGCGAAGAAGACGACTGCCGCGAAGAAGACGACCACTGCGGCGAAGAAGACTGCGGCGAAGAAGACGGCTTCTTCCTCGGCCTCCGCGGAGGACTGACCTTCCGGGGCCGCGACGGGTTCCTGAACGCCGGGTGGGCTGGACATGTATCCAGGCCACCCGGCGTTGCTGTGTTCCGGGGTGCCCGGCTGGGTGCGGGTGGGGCGCCTGCGGCGGGCCTTGTCCCCTGCCCGCCCCTTCCCGTGACCGGGGCTCCGCCCCGGACCCCGCTCCTCGAACGCCGGAGGGGCCGGAAGGGAACGCCGGAGGGGCTGGAAGTACCGAGGCGGGGCTGGGAGGCATGCGGGGAGGGGCGGGGGCGGGAAGTACGTGGGGGAGTGGCTGGGCGGTACGCCGGGGGCAGTACCCCGGCGCGGGGCTGTGGTGAGTGCCGGCTGGGCGGTACCCCTGGGGGCTGAGAGGGAGAGGTCCTGCGGGGGTCTGCAGGGTCCTGCGGTGTGGAAACCGTTCCGGGCGGCAGGCTGGATCGGTGAGTCTGCGGTCGTATGTTCGGACGCGGACTCCGGGCACTGCCTCGCTCCCGATAGGCTGGGCGGATGACGCGAGCCGAGCAGCCAACGGTCGTGAGCCCCACCTCCGACACACTTGCCGCAGACTCACGCGAGCGCGCCGTACGAGCCCTGTTGCGTGTTCCCCCGCTGAAGCGGTTGTGGAGCGCCCAGCTCGTCGGCAGTACCGGCGATGCACTCGCCCTTCTCGTGCTGGTGTTGCTGTCGCTGCAAGCGGCGGTCCTAGAGGGCTCATTCGGATCCGGATACCGCGGGGCGGCCTTCGCCGTCGCCGCCGTCTTCGGGGCCCGGATTATTTCCACCCTGCTCTTCGGAGCCGTACTCCTGGGGCCGCTGACGACCCTGACGGCCCCGGGAGGGCCGCTCGACCGGCGGTGGCTGATGATCGGCGCCGACGGGCTGCGGCTCGCGCTGCTGGTCATCGCGCCCCTGTGGATCGACTGGACGCCCGACAAGGCGCTCATGATGATCCTGATCACCGTCTTCGTCACCGGTGCGGGCGAACGCCTGTGGACGATCGCGAAGGACAGCGCCGCCCCCGCGCTGCTGCCCGCCCCGCCGATCGAGGGCGCCGCGGTGCGCCCGCTGCCGGACCACCTCGACGCGCTGCGCCGGCTCTCCCTGCGTACGGACTTCGCCGCTGTTCCCGCCGCCGCGGCCGTGCTGTTGGTGGCCACGCTGATCGGCAATCTGCTGGGCTCGGGCCTGGAGTGGTTCTCCTTCCACCAGGCGGCCCTCGGCTCGTACGTCGCGGCCGGACTGTTCTCCGCCTCCATCTCCACCCTGTACTTCCTGGAACTGCCCGGTACGCCGACGCCCCGTCCGCGCTCGCCCCTGGAGGGGCTGCGCCGGCCGTCCGCAGGCAGCGGACCGGACAAGGGCCGCACCGGCGCCGTCCCGCTGATCGTCGCGACCTGCGCCGCGGTAGCCGGAGCGATCGCGGCCGCGGCCGCCGTCGCCGTACTGCACGCCGCCGACCTCGGTGGCGGCCCCGCCACCTTCGCCCTGCTGATCCTCGCCCTGACCGGCGGTACGGGCGTCGGCATCCGCACCGCGCAGAAGGTGCTGCCGACCCTGTCGCGCCGGCGGCTGCTCTCCCTGGCCACCGCCGTCACCGGAGTCGCCCTCCTGGCGATGGGCCTGGTGCCGGACACGGCGACTGTCGTCCTGATCGCCGTACTCGCCGGATACACGGCGGGTGTCGCGGCGAACACCGGCCATGTGCTCGTCGACCAGGAGACCGAGGAGTTCCGCCGGGCCCGCACCACCGAGCACCTCCAGGCCGTCGTCCGGGTCCTGATCGCGCTCGGCGCGGTCGGCGGCCCGCTGGTGGCCGCCGCCATCGGCACCCAGCGCCTGACCGCGGGCGACTTCGTCTTCGCGCACGGCGGCGCCGCCTTCACCCTGATGCTGATCGGCGCCCTGCTGCTGCCGGTCGCCGCGATCGTCCTCGCGAAGACGGACGACCGTTCCGGAGTACCGCTGCGCCGCGATCTGCGCGAGGCGCTGCGCGGCGGCGACCCGGCGGTCGCCCCCGCCGCGACCGGCTTCTTCCTCGCCCTGGAGGGCGGTGACGGAGCAGGCAAGTCCACCCAGGTCGAGGCGCTCGCCGACTGGATCCGCGCCAAGGGCCACGAGGTCGTCGTCACCCGTGAACCCGGTGCGACCCCCGTCGGCAAGCGGCTGCGCTCGATCCTGCTCGACGTGTCGTCGGCGGGGCTCTCCAACCGGGCCGAGGCCCTGCTGTACGCAGCCGACCGCGCCGAACACGTCGACTCGGTCGTGCGTCCGGCGCTGGAGCGGGGCGCGATCGTCATCTCCGACCGCTACATCGACTCGTCCGTCGCCTACCAGGGTGCGGGCCGCGATCTCGCGCCGACGGAGATCGCCCGGATCTCGCGCTGGGCGACGAGCGGGCTCGTACCGCATCTGACGGTGCTTCTGGACGTCGACCCGCAGACCGCGAGGGAACGGTTCACCGAGGCGCCCGACCGGCTCGAGTCCGAGCCGCCCGAGTTCCACGCCCGGGTGCGCTCCGGCTTCCTGACGCTGGCCGCCGCCGATCCGACGCGTTACCTGGTGGTGGACGCCGGCCAGGAACCGGAGGCGATCACCACGGTCGTACGTCACCGGCTCGACCATCTCCTTCCGCTCTCCGAGGCCGAGATCAAGGCTCGGGAAGAGGCGCGCAAGGCCGCCGAGGAAGAGGCCAGGCGCCTCGCCGAGGAGGAGGCCGCGCGCAAGGCGGAGGAGGAGCGCCTGGAGCGCGAGCGGCAGGAGCAGCTCGCCAAGCTCCGTGCCGAGGAGGAGGAGCGCAAGCGCCGCGAGGAGGAGGAAGCGCGCCGCCGCGAGGCCGAACGGCAGGCGGAAGAGGCCCGGCAGCGTGCCGAGGAGGCCCGCCGGATCGCCGAGGAGGAGCGCGCCCGGATCGAGGCCGAGGACGCGGCCCGCGAGGCCGAGCAGGCACGGTTGCGCCGCCAGGCGGAGGAAGAGGCGCGGCTGCGGCAGGAAGCCGAGGCGAAGCGTCTGGAGAAGCAGCGCAAGGCCGAGGAGGCTCTGCTCCGGGCCGAGGCGGCTCGCAGGCAGGCGGAAGCCGATGCTGCTGTGGCAGCGGAGAGCGCCCGCGCTCGGGCGGCGGCCGCGCAGGCGGTAGCCGATGCCGAGGCGGCGGAGGCGGCTGCGGCCGCGAATGCGTCGCGTGCCCAGTCCTCGCGTGCCCAGTCCTCGCCGTCCGAGTCGGACAGTGAGCTGACGGTGCCGACCCCGATCGTCAACCCGAACGAGATCACGCAGCCGGTGCCGTCCCCGGTGGATCCGCAGTCCGGCTCCGGGCGGGCACGTAGCGCGTCGCCGTCCGCGCCCTGGCCTTCCGACGAGGCCGAGACGGCGATGATCCCGAAGATCTCCGACGCCTCCGGAACCCCCGGTGCGGCGGACGAGACGGCGGTGCTTCCGCCGGTACGGGACACGGGGCGGGACACGGGGCGGAACTCCGGCCGGAACTCCGGACGCGACGCCGACCCCGCGGACCGGGTGCCTCGTGGCATCTTCCGGGACGAGCACCCGGCGGGTTCCGTGCCGGAGGGCGAGAACGAGCGCACCCGTGAGCTGCCGCAGATCACCGACCCGCATGCGGACCCGGATGCGGACCGGAGCCGGCCGGAGTCGTCCGGACGGTCGCGGCGTCCGCGCCCGGACTGGGCGGAGGAGACCCCGCTGGACGACCTGCCCACGCTGGCGGACGAGCTGCTCGGCGACCACGACGACGAGGGCCCCGAACCCAAGGGCCGGGGACGCCGCCCGCGCCGCTGACCGGGTGTGCCGAGCCGATGGTCCTGCGCGAACGAACAGGCGCAGGACCATCGTCGTCCGGCCGCCGCGCTGCCGCCGTCCGTTCCCCGGGCGGCCGGAGCCCGTCCGCCGGTCTGCCGGGATTGTCAGACCCGTCCCCCACAATGGGAAGCCGGATCGACGAACGCCACGGCGACAGCCATGACGAGAACCACACAGGGCCGCGCCGCCGTTCCACGGAACGGCGGCGCGGCCGTACACCACCGGAAGGGCGGTGACCCATGTCCGTCTGGGACGACCTGGTCGGCCAGGACCGCGTGCAGGAGCAGCTCGGCGCCGCCGCCCGGGATGCCGACGCGCTGGTCACCGCCAATTCCACGGGGCAGCCGGTGCCACCCGGTTCGAGGATGACCCACGCCTGGCTGTTCACCGGCCCCCCGGGATCCGGCCGGTCCACTGCGGCACGGGCCTTCGCCGCCGCCCTGCAGTGCACCAGTCCGGACCGCGCTCTGGGCGGGGCGCCGGGCTGCGGTTTCTGCGACGGCTGTCACACGAGCCTCATCGGTACGCATGCCGATGTCGACGTGATCCGCACCGATCTGCTCTCCATCGGTGTGAAGGAGACCCGGGAGCTGGTCCGCCGCGCCCAGCTCTCGCCGGCCGTGGGGCGCTGGCAGGTCATCGTCATGGAGGACGCCGACCGCCTCACCGAGGGCGCGGGCAATGTGCTGCTGAAGGCGGTCGAGGAGCCCGCTCCGCGCACGGTGTGGCTGCTCTGCGCACCCTCGCTGGAGGACGTGCTGCCCACGATCCGGTCCCGCTGCCGCCACCTCACCCTCCGTACCCCGTCGGTCGAAGCCGTCGCCGATGTCCTGATCCGGCGCGACGGCATCGACCCGGAGCGGGCCGCGGCCGCCTCCCGCGCCACTCAGGGGCACATCGGCAGGGCCCGCCGCCTCGCCACCGACGAGCGGGCCCGTGCCCGCAGGGCTGCCGTCCTGAAGCTGCCGTTGCGCGTCGACGACATCGGCGGCTGTCTCAAGGCCGCGCAGGAGCTGATCGACACCGCCACGGATGACGCGAAGCAGGCGGCCGAGGATGTCGACGTCAAGGAGACGGAAGACATGAAGGCCGCGCTCGGTGCCTCCGCCGGGGGGCGGATGCCGCGGGGCACGGCAGGGGTGATGAAGGAGCTGGAGGACCGGCAGAAGCGCCGTAAGACCCGTACCCAGCGCGACAGCCTCGATCTGGCGCTCACCGAGCTGACCGGGTTCTACCGCGACGTGCTCGCCATGCAGCTGGGTTCCCGGATCGCCATCGCCAATGCCGACGCCCAGGACTCCCTCGACCGCATCGCCCGCTCGTCCACACCCGAGCGCACCTTGCGCCGGATCGAGGCCGTGACCGCCTGCCGCCGGGCGCTGGACCGCAATGTGGCCCCGCTGCTCGCGGTGGAGGCGATGACGATGGCGCTGCGAGCGGGCTGAAGCCGCCGGGCACGGCTGCACGGAGGTGACCGTCGCGCAGCCGGGCTGATCGCCGAATCACCCGAAAGAGCAGGGAAACGGGCGAGTCGCCGCCCGGCGGCTACGCTCCGGACATGCACACCAGGCGCCCGCTCCGCACCCTCGCCCTTGCGCTCGGCACTGCCGGCCTCCTCATCTCCGGCTGTAGCAGTGGGAGTTCGACGACAGGCGCCTCGTCGCCCGCGCAGGCGGCCTCGGCCTCGCCCTCCGCCGTACCGGCCGCGCTGAAGCCGTACTACGCCCAGCACCTGAGCTGGCGGGACTGCGGTGTGACCGGATTCCAGTGCACCACGATGAAGGCGCCGCTCGACTACGCGAAGCCGGACGGCGGCGAGATCAAGCTGGCGGTCTCCCGCAAGAAGGCCACAGGGCCCGGCAAGAAGATCGGCTCCCTCCTGGTCAATCCGGGAGGTCCCGGCGGATCGGCCATCGGTTATCTCCAGGGCTACGCCGCGATCGGCTACCCCGCCCAGGTGCGCGCCCGCTACGACATGGTCGCCATCGACCCGCGCGGGGTGGCGCGCAGCGAACCCGTCGAATGTCTCACCGGACCGCAGATGGACGCCTACACACAGGTCGACCAGACCCCTGACGACGCGGTCGAGGTCACGAAGCTGAGCGGCGCCTTCAAGAAGTTCGCCACGGGCTGCGAGCAGCGCTCGGGCGAGATCCTGCCGCACGTCTCCACCGTGGAGACGGCCCGCGACATGGACATCCTGCGCGCGCTGCTCGGGGACGATCAACTGCACTACGTCGGTGCCTCGTACGGCACCTTCCTGGGCGCGACGTACGCCGAGCTCTTCCCCGCGCGGGCCGGCCGGCTCGTCCTCGACGGCGCGATGGACCCCTCGCTGCCGTCGGTCGACATGAACCGCGACCAGACGGCAGGCTTCGAGACCGCGTTCCAGTCCTTCGCGGCGGACTGCGTGAAGAAGGCGGACTGCCCGCTCGGCACGGTGTCCGCCGCCGACGCGGCGACCAACCTGAAGAAGCTGTTCAGCGACCTCGACGCGAAGCCGATCGCCACGGGCGAGTCCCGCAAGCTCGGCGAGTCCCTCGCCACCACGGGCGTCATCGCCGCCATGTACGACGAGACGGCCTGGCCCCAGCTCCGCGAGGCGCTCACCGGTGCGAAGGCGGGTGACGGTTCGGGGCTGCTCTCCCTGGCGGACAGCTACTACGAGCGCGAGCCGAACGGTACGTACGCGAACCTCATGTACGCCAACGCGGCGGTGAACTGCCTGGACCTCCCGCCCGCCTTCACCACCTCCGAGGCGGTCACCCAGGCCCTGCCCACCTTCGAGAAGGCCTCGCCGGTCTTCGGGAAGGGCTTCGCCTGGGCCTCCCTGAACTGCGCCTACTGGCCGGTCCCCGCCACCGGCGCCCCGCACCCCATCAAGGCGGAGGGCGCCGCCCCGATCGTGGTCGTCGGCACCACCCGGGACCCGGCGACCCCGTACAAGTGGGCGCAGTCCCTCGCCGGCCAGCTCGCCTCGGGCACGCTGCTCACCTACGAGGGCGACGGGCACACGGCGTACGGCCGCGGCAGCGACTGCATCGACACGGCGATCAACACGTACCTCCTGGAGGGCACCGCGCCGGACGACGGCAAGAAGTGCTCCTGACCTGCGACTGAGGCGTGGAAACGGGGCGGTACGGAGCACCCCTCGAAACTGTGTAGACTTGGCGACGCTGCTGATCGCATCATGGTGCGACAGGGCGCGCCGCCTTAGCTCAGTTGGCCAGAGCAACGCACTCGTAATGCGTAGGTCTCGGGTTCGAATCCCGAAGGCGGCTCCGCTTAAGCCTCAGGACTCACTCGCCGTGACCTGGGGCTTTTGCTTTTTCCGGGGCGGAATCGGGCATGGAGAGCCGCACGGCGGGGACGCCGTGGAAGTGCTTGCGTGAGCGATGCGTGAGCGGATGGGCTTGGACGAGACACACCGCTGAGCGCTGTCGCTTGCGACTGGTACTCCTTCTCGTGCTGCCCCTGGTCGACTGCGATGTATTGGACCGGGCCGTCGGCAGCTGGCTGGCCGCGAGGCGTCCTCAGGCCGGCGGACGATGCTGCGAGCGATCTCGGTGGACGGCAAGTCCCTGCGCGGGACCGCCCATGCGCATGGCCGGAAGATCCACCTGTTGGCGGCCGTCGACCACACGACCGCTGTCGTCCTGGGGCAGGTCGACGTCGAGACCAGGACGAACGAGATCACCTGCTTCCAGCTCTGCTTGACGGCACCGAGCTGGCTGGAGCGGTCGTGACCAGCGACGCAATGCACACTCGGCGCGAACACGCCGAGTATCTGATCGGCCGGGACGTCCACTACATCGTGATCGTCAAGGGCAACCAGAAGAAGCTTCGCAAGCAGATGAAGTCCCGTCCCTGGAAGCAGATCCCGCTGCAGAACCGCACCACCGAGGAGGGGCACGGCCCAGGAGAGATCCGTCGGCTCAAGGTCTGCACCGTTGCCTCACAGCTTCGGACAGGCAACGCTTCCCGCGCCATGGCCACCTGGCGCAACCGCGCCATCGGAGCCCTCCGCCTCGCCGGCTGCCGCGGCATCGCTGCCGCCCTCAGGCAAAACGCCCGCGACGCCACCCGGCCACTACGCATCGGACATTCCATGATCAGAAAGCGGTCATACCCGCTTCATGCCAAGGCTCTGCCCGCAACCCGGCCATCGCGCCGGCTTGGTTCCGCCCTGGTCGGAACGGATACCCGCGCCGCGTCTGAAGAAATAGTAAAGCCCACTGCGCATCAGAGGCTTGGAGGAGTACGGCGTAGTGATCAATATGGGTCACTACTATTAGCTTTACCCCAAGTCGGATTCGCGTCGCCCGAGTGGAAATTTTCAGGCACATGTATATCGGCGAGTAAACGTTCCTCAAAATGGGCTTGTGGATATCGAGGCGGCCGGGTGATGATCACGGTGCCGGCAGGGGTCGGCGGTTAGATCCATAGGGGGTGAAATGCATGGAGGCCACCAACGAGACCCTCGTTGCCGTGGTGGAGAACGAGGGTGATTCCCTTCTCTGCTTCGACGACATTCCCGACTAAATCTGGATCACCAGTCGGCGTCGCTGCGAGGCAGGCGCCGACTGGTTTGCCTTCACTGTTGGCCATGAATAGGCCGCCGCGTAGTTCGTCGAGGCGGAGGTGCGCGGAAGCCTCGGATCCTCCTTTCATGACCAGCCCGGTCAAGCGGTAACCGCGCGGCGGTAGGGGTTCGCTGCCCGCCTCATGCATAGTCGACGCGAGGCGGCATGATTGACGGCGGTCGTACGGATCAACTCTCTTTTCGATAGCATCGAAGACGCCACTGTCTGCACATATTCGAGACCAAAACCGGGGACTAGGTAATAACCGCCATGCGGGTCCGTGTAGTTAATCCTGTATTCCTGAGTGTGGACGGGCCTGAGATATACGCCTCGTCCCCGATCGTATCCAAGCGCGTCCGCCTCCACTCCAGGATGGCGCAACTGGTGATGTCGGCCCGAGAGCCTGCGGATCTCGAATTGCTGACCGAAGGCGACCAGGCAGTGCGCGAGGCAGCACTGAACCTGCTTTCACTCGGATTTCTCGTCGAAGCAGACGACACGGAACGCCCGACAGTACCCCCGACCCCTTGGCGGGAGTGGGGAAACCTTGCATGGCAGTTCCATACATCAATCCGTAATGCCCCGTTCGTGCGGGGAGATGAAGAGAAGATACCCGAGTACTTCAAGCGGCTTGCGGAGAGGGGGGATAAGCCTCCCAACAGCAAGCCGCACGCAGACGATGAAGAAATCGTCTACCTGCCCCGCATCTGGGTCGACATGGACATCACCTTCAAGTCCGTGCTGGAAAAGAGAAGAACCCATCGCAGCTTCAACGACGAGCCCGTGGGTCTTGACGATTTCTCCACGCTGCTTCACTACACGTTCGGTCCGTTGAGGTTCATCGAATCCGGAAGTATGGGCGTGCTTCAGTTGCGTGCCAGCGCCTCGGGCGGCGCGCGCCACGAGGCGGAAGCCTACGTAGTGATCTTCAACGTGGCCGGGCTGCAGCCGGGCGTCTACCGTTACGACGCCATCCGTCACGGCCTGGCGCCGGTGGGCGCGGAAGTGCCGCGCGCGACGATCGAGCGACTGATCCACGAACAGACCATCGCTACCGGAGCGGCGTTCTGCGTCTTCACGACGGCGGTCGCCTCTCGGATGGCATGGAAGTACCCCCATCCGAGGGCCTACAAGATTCTCCTGCAGAATGTCGGCCACCTGTCGCAGGTCTTCTCCATGACCGCGGCAGCACTGGGACTGGGTGCGGCGTTGACCGGTGCCTTCCGTGATGACGAAGTCGAGGAACTCTGCAAGCTGGACCAGGTCGACGAGTTCCCAACTTTCTTCATGGCCTGCGGCGTACCTGTTCTGCAGGACGACGGCATGCCTATTCGCTACACGGCACCCCGCCGTCCCTCGAAGCAGTAGAAAACGAAAGCAGCAGACGTGGCCGCCGGCAAGTACTCCCTCCTCCCGCTGAAGCACGCGGCTTTCAAGAACGTCGCGGTCGGCCGCTTCATCAGCTTTCTAGGGAACGGGATCGCGCCTGTCGCGCTGGCCTTTGCCGTGCTCGACCTCACCGGCTCAGCAGCGCAACTCGGGCTTTTGGTCGCCGTGCGTGCCCTTGCCAGCACAGTCGTCATGCTCTACGGCGGTGTGCTGGCGGACAGGATGCCGCGGGCCCTCCTCATGCAAGGTTCAGCACTGGCGGCCGGAGGCGTCCAAGCCGCAGCCGGCATCTCCGTCGTCTGCGGCTTCTGCTCGATGCCACTGCTGACCACCCTGGCTGCCTTGAGTGGTGCCCTCTCAGCCCTGGCGATGCCCAGCAGTATGGCGGTCGTGGCACAGACCGTCCCGAAAGACCTGCTTCCGCAAGCCAATGCCCTGCTTCGCCTATCCACGAAGCTCGCCCTTGTCATCGGTTCGTCCGTTGGTGGCCTCCTCGTGGCAGCCTGTGGTTCCGGCTGGGGTCTGA
Organism: Streptomyces sp. NBC_00464; assembly: GCF_036013915.1. Taxonomy (NCBI): domain Bacteria; kingdom Bacillati; phylum Actinomycetota; class Actinomycetes; order Kitasatosporales; family Streptomycetaceae; genus Streptomyces; species Streptomyces sp. NBC_00464. Next base: position 4,216,758 of record NZ_CP107899.1, read on the forward strand.
TCGTGGACGCCGCCACCTATGTTCTTGCCGCTTACCTCTTCAGCCGGGTGAAAGCATCGGGTCCGGTCAAGCTCCCCAAGCGAGGCACACTCGTATCGGACCTGCGCGAAGGGTGGTCCGAATTCGTCTCACACACCTGGCTGTGGATCGTCGTCCTGCAGGCCACCATCTGGCAGGCCGTGTGGGCGGGCGCAATCCAGGTCATCGGCCCCCTCATCGCCGTGAACCACATCGGCGAGGCGGCCTGGGGATTTGTCCTAGCCTCCTACGCTGCGGGAACCATTGTCGGCGGCTTGGTCGCCCTGCGCTGGAGACCCGAACGGGGAGTGGCGACAGGCGTCGCCATGACGGCAGTCAGCGGAGTCCTTCCTCTCACACTCGCCTTCAGCAGCCACCCGCCGGTGCTGATAGCCGCCGGCTTTCTCGCCGGCCTGTCGATGGAACAGGTCATGGTCGCCTCGAGCACGGCTGTTCAAAGCACCATCCCCCCAGCAAGGCTCGCCCGTGTCGCCTCGTTCCAGATCATCGGATCCTCGGCTGCGGTCCCTCTCGGGCAAGCACTCGCCGGACCACTGGCGAACAGCGTGGGAACGCGAAACCTTCTCATCGGCGGTGGGCTGATCATCGTCCTGGCCGCAACCTGCTCAGTCTCCAGCCGCAGCGTACGAGATGTGCGTACCACCCAAAGGCGGCAGGCAGTACCGGCGACCGTCAATGACAAGCCAGCCACCGAGAGGACACCATGACTGGCAACACCACTGGGCTCATCCTGATCCCGATGACGCTGCAGGACTACAGCGTCTATGTCCCTTACGTCGTCGCGGACTACGCAACCCGCACCATGGCCGCAGGTGTGGTGTCCCTCGAAGACGCGGAGGCCCGCGCCCACAAGGAGTTTTCCAGGCTCCTCCCCAACGGACTCGACACACCCGACAACATGCTCTGCACGATCGGCGTGGAAGAAGAAGAGAATCCCGTCGGGCGGCTCTGGTACGCGCTCCGCGGCGCGGGCGAAAGCCGCTATGCCATGATCCTCAATGTGGAAGTGGACGTTGAGTACCGCGGCCGTGGGTACGGCAAGGCAGTCATGCAGGCATGTGCGGTATCTGCTCGCGCACAGGGGGCCAGGAACCTGAGGATCAACCTGCTGGGCGAAGACATCGGCAACAAGAAGCTGTACGAGGCTCTCGGCATGACCGAGATGAGTGTGCTGATGAACTGGAACCTCACCACGGCCGACTCCTGACCGGCTTTGTTCACCTTCTCGTGGACACAGCCGCCGAGACGGGCTCATCGATCCACGCAAGGCAGCCATTTGAGGTTCCCCAGAGATGCCGAGGTGGGTGACAGAGGGGCAGATGGGTCCTATGAGAGGAACATCGACTATGGCTGCCCCCAGGAAGTACTCGCTGGAGTTGCGTGAGCGTGCGGTGCGGATGTATCGCACTTCGGATCCGAAACCGCAGATCAAGAACTCGCCGTCGACCTCGGCGTCCACCCCGAGGCTCTGCGTGGCTGGATTCGGCGGCCGAGGCGGATGCCGGAGCGTGATGACCGGCTGAGCACCGACGAACACGCCGAGTTGGTGGCCCTGCACAAGGAGAAGATCACCTGGTCGGTGAGAGGGAAGAAACTCGCTCGGCTTCCGACTTGGCCTTGCCCCAAGGGATTCTGACGCCAAGCCGGTGTGCGGCACCGGGTGGGTTCCGCTCAGCGGGATCGTGCGGGGAGACGCCGCCGGCTGCGGATAATCTCCCGCCGTCAACGGACTGTCGAAGGTGGTCTCACCCATGAAGTTCACGATCGCGATGGCCATGATTCCGCTGGACCAGCTCGTCCCGCTGGCGAGGACGGCCGAGGAGTGCGCATTTTCTGCCGTAGCGCTGCCGGACTCGGTGTTCTTCTCGGAGCGTGCCGCGGCGGAGACCCCTATACGTCCGACGGGCGGCGGATGTGGAACGAGGAGACTCCGTTCGACGACCCGCTGATCGCAGCCGCCGCGATGGGTGCCGTCACCGAGTCCCTCGTCTTCCGGACGAACGTGCTGAAGCTCGGCTCCCGTAACCCGCTGCTGCTGGCCAGGCAGGTCGGCACGGTCGCGAACCTCACCCGAGGACGGTTCGAGCTGGGTGTCGGGGTCGGCTGGGCGCCCGAGGAGTTCGAGTGGTGCGGGGTGCCGTACCGGCGCAGGGGTGCGCGGGTCGACGAGATGATCGAGGTGATCAGACTCGTCCTCGGTGGTGGCATGGTCGAGTACCACGGCGAGTTCTACGACTTCGACAGGCTCCGGATGAGTCCCGCTCCACAGCGCGAGATCCCCATCGTCGTCGGCGGCCACACGGAGGCGGCGCTGCGGCGGGCGGCCCGGATCGGCGACGGGTGGACCTCGGCGCTGATGCCGTTCGACGAGTTGGTCACGACCGTGGCGCGACTGCACGAGCTGCGCGCGGAGTTCGGTACCGCCGACCGGCCGTTCGATATCCAGGCGTCCGGCGCCGACCGTCAGGGAGTCGACGGCTATGCGCAGTTGGAGGCCACGGGTGTCACCAACGCTACGGTGATGCCCTGGGCGATGAAGGGGCTGGCGATGGACTGCCCGGTGGAGGCGAAGCAGGACGCCCTCAGGGAGTTCGCGGCCGAGTACATGGGGTGATCCGGGACGGCCGCGGTCCGGCGCTTCCGTCGGGCCGCGGGGCACCCGTACGTCCGGCGTGGGAGACACGCCGGACGCGGAGACGGAACCCGTAGTCAGTCCGACCCTTCGGCCGCATCCGGTCCGGTGATGCCCCGGGTGAGCGCGTCGGCGGTGAAGGCGATGAGGTCCGACGGATCGCCGGTGCGGGGCCCAGTTGTTGGCCGCAAGTTCCGGCCGCGGGCCAACGAAATCGTGGACTGGGGCCAGGACTTCTTCCAGAACGCCGGTGGCGATCCGACGATCTTCCACTCCACGGGTACTGGAAGCTCGCGCAGGATGAGGCGTGGGTGATCGAGACCGAGGTGCCGGACTGCGAATACTTCAACTTCGTACTGCAGAACTTCTGGGTGGAGTCCCTCGATTACCACCGCACCAACATCTACATCAACGACCACACGGCCGAACTCAACGACGACGGCACCCTGACCATCGTGGTGGCGGTGAAGGACCCGGGCCACGGCAACTGGATCGACACCGACGGACACCGTGAGGGCACCTTCGCGATGCGCTGGATCAAGGCCGACTCGCACCCGATCCCGACGTCGAAGGTCGTGAAGGTCATCGACGAGTAGGTCCTGCGGGCGCGGGGAGGAAGAGCCCTCCGGGTGCGGTCCGGGCGGCGGGTCAGGCCGATCCGCCGTTGCTCTTCAGCAGCTGGCCGTTGACCCACTGGCCCTGCGGCGAGCAGAGGAAGTCCACCAGGTGCGCGGTGTCCTGCGGGGTGCCGAGCCGGCCAAGCGGGGTGTCGCGTACGAGGATCGGGGACAGCTCCTCGTCGATCCATCCGGTGTCCACGGGCCCCGGGTTGATGACGTTGGCCGTGATCCCCAGGTGCGCCAGCTCGTGGGCGGCGGCCAGGGTGATGCGGTCCAGGGCGCCCTTGCTTGCGCCGTACGGGACGTTGCCGGCCGTGTGGTCGCTGGTGAGGGCGACGATCCGGCCGGACCCGGGTGCGGCACGGAAGCGGAGCCCGTACTCCCGGATCAGCAGCCAGGTGGCGCGGGCGTTTACGGCGAAGTGCCGGTCGAAGCTCTCGACGGTGGTGTCGAGGAGGCCGGAGTCGACCGACTCGGCATGGCTCAGGACGAGCGCGGTGACCGGCCCGATCCGGCGTTCGGCCTCGTCGAAGATGCGGGCCGGGGCGTCGGGGTCGACCAGGTCGGCCTCGATCGCGGCCGTGCGCGCGCCCCGGCCGACGAGGGATTCCGTGATGGCCTCGGACGCGCCCTGCTCCACGCCCCAGGCCATGCGCCGGTCGTACGGCGTCCAGTAGGTGAAGGCGATGTCCCAGCCGGAGGAGGCCAGTTGGCGGGCGATGCCCGCGCCGATGCCGATCGTGCGGCCGACGCCGGTGATGAGCGCGAGGGGGCGGGGCGGCACGGCGGGCTGAGTGCTCTGTTCGGCTGTGGTCACAGCGTGGAATCCTGCGTCATGGGTGCGCGTCCCGGCAATGCATTTGGAATGCCGGGGTGGCGGGGTGGCGGGGCGTCAGGAAGCCGTGGATGCCCTGCGGCGCAGCAGGGCGGCGCGCACTTGCGACGCCTCAGCCCCGCAGGTACGCCGGCACCCGGCGGTTCGTGGTGTCGTCCAGCGACAGGTCGAGCGTGCCGAGGATGCTGCCGAAGTGCTCCTGGCCGTGGTCTTCGCGGTGCTGCCCGCCTCGCTCGCGATGCGCACCAGGCCGGTCGAAATCGCCGGTGCGCGTGCGTAGTTCGGGTGGTCCGGCAGGCAGGGACTCAGCGTGAGAGTGAGGCGACCAGGGCCTCCGCATCGCCGATGAGTTCCAGTTCGGCCGGGCTCATCGTCGGATTGACCGCGCGGCGGGCCGCCGCGTCGGCGAGGTGGCGGGCCGGGATGCCGCCGTCCGCCGCGAGGCGCGGCATCAGCGCGGTGAGCAGCTCGCGTCCGCCGTCCGCCGCCGGGTTGTCCGGATCGACCGCCACCTGGGCCAGCATCAGCGCCGACATGGCCCGGTCCAGGGCGGGCGGGCCCTCCTCGGTGTTGCTCCAGTCGATCACCACCGGGCCGTCGGCCGTCAGGATCACGTTGTCCGGATGCAGGTCGAGGTGGAGGATCCGGTCCTCGGGATCCGGCGAGAGCCGGGCCGGGACGGTGTGCAGTTCGGCGAGCAGACGGGCGAGCAGGGCGGAGCCGTCGGCGGCGTCGATGTCGCCGCTGAGCAGGGACTCCAGCATGGTGGGACCGGTCAGCCGCTGCAGGACCAGATCGCCGGGTCCGGCCGACGGGGGCTGCGGGCCGAGCCGGGGCACCGGGTACCCCGAGGCCGATAGGTAGGACATGACAGGCAGTTCGGGGGCGGCGTCCAGCCCGCAACGGTAGCGGCGCAGGACCCATGCCTCGTCCAGTTCGTATACGTCGGCGTCACGTCCACTGCCCAGCAACTGGCCTATTCGCATGGGTGGAATCTACTCGTGACGGGCGCCCACGGGGAGACCGTTCGTGCGTGTCTCCCTGTATCGCCGCCGGTCACGACAGCCCCATAACGCGATGCGATGGGGTGGACGGGATCTCCTGGAGGTGATGTGTACGCGGCTACGTTGACGGCAATTCCCCCGAATCCAAGGAGAGTTCCATGGAGAGATCCATGCTCCGCAGGCGTGCACTGGCCGCGTGTGCCGCCACCGTGGCCGTCGGCGCGCTCGGGCTGGCCGGACTGACCGGCACCGCGTCCGCCGATCCTTCCCCCCGCCTGCCCGCCGCCGGGGCGGAGCAGCTTTCGCCCGGCCTGCTGAAGGCCATGCAGCGCGATCTCGGACTCACCGCCGACCAGGCGGGCGAACGGATCGGCAACGAGTCCCGTGCGGTGGCCGTGGCCGCCGGGCTGCAGGGTTCACTCGGCCATGGCTTCGCCGGGGCCCGGGTGAGCGGCGAGACGGCGGAGTTGACCGTCGCCACGACCGACGCGGCGGACACCGGCCGGATCGCGGAGGCCGGCGCCAGGCCCGTCGTCGTCGACCACAGCCTGGCCGAACTCACCGCCGCCAAGGCCGCCCTCGACCGGGTGGCGTTGCGCAGGGCGCCGAAGGACGTGCCCGCCTGGTACGTCGATGTCGCCACCAATCGCGTGGTCGTGCAGGCCGGCCGGGGCGCCGCCGCCGAGACCTTCCTCGCCGCGGCCGGTGTCGCCCACGATCTGGTGACGATCGTTCAATCCATGGACGTGCCACGGACGTTCGCCGATCTGCGCGGCGGTGACGCGTACTACATGAACGGTTCCGGGCGCTGCTCCATCGGCTTCCCCGTCAAGCGCGGCACCCAGGGCGGCTTCGTCAGCGCCGGGCACTGCGGAACCCCGGGTGTCAGCACGAGCGGTTACAACCAGCAGGCCCAGGGCTCCTTCCAGGGCTCCACCTTCCCCGGCCGCGACTACTCCTGGGTCGCCGCGAACACCAGCTGGACCCCGCGCCCGCTCGTGAACGGCTACGGCAACGGCGATGTGACGGTCACCGGGTCGACCGAGGCGCTGGAGGGGTCGTCGGTCTGCCGCTCCGGCTCCACGACCGGCTGGCACTGCGGCACGGTCCAGCAGCGCAACAGCAGCGTCACCTATCAGGAGGGCACCGTCTCCGGGGTGACCCGTACCAACGTATGTGCCGAACCGGGCGACTCCGGCGGCTCGTTCGTCTCCGGCAGCCAGGCCCAGGGCGTCACCTCCGGCGGCACCGGCAACTGCTCCCAGGGCGGTACGACGTACTTCCAGCCGGTGAACCCGGCGCTCCAGGCGTACGGACTGAACCTGGTCACCAGCGGCACCCCGACCGATCCGCCGACCGACCCGACGGATCCGCCGACCGATCCGGGCGGAACCTGGACGGCCGGCACGGCATACGCCGCCGGTGACGTCGTGACCTACGGCTCCGGCAGTTACCGCTGCCTCCAGGGACACCTGGCACAGCCCGGCTGGACACCCCCGAACGTCCCCGCGCTCTGGCAGGCCCTGTAGCCGGCCCGCTTCGCACGTGCCCTTCCCCACCACCCCGAGGAAGCAGCCATGACCCCCGACCCGACTGCCGGATCCGCCGGTGACCGGTCCATCAGCCGCAAGACCCTCCTCAAGGCCGCCCTGGTCGCGACCGCCGTCCCGCTGCTCGCCGGGGGCGGGGTCGCGCTGGCGCGGGACGCCGGTTCGGCCGGAGTGCCGCTCGCCCCGACGCCGGACTGCGACGACGGCGACGGCCCCACGCACGACCAGATGGAGGGCCCGTACTTCAAGCCCGACTCCCCGCTCCGCACCAGCCTGGTGACCGCCGGCACCCCCGGTGTCCCGCTCACGGTCAGCGGTTACGTCTTCGGCCGCGCGTGCCGGCCCGTCCCCGGAGTGCTGCTCGACTTCTGGCAGGCCGACACCAACGGCGCGTACGACATGAGCGGTTACGCCTTCCGAGGCCATCAGTTCACCGATCGGTCCGGCGCCTTCACGCTCACCACGGTCGTGGCGGGGCTGTATCCCGGCCGCACCCGGCACATCCACGTGAAGGCCCAGGCACCCGGCTCGGGCATCCTCACCACACAGCTGTACTTCCCGGGCGAACCCCGCAACAACACCGACACCCTGTACGACCCGGCGCTCCTGATGAACGTCCGGTCCGTGGGCTCGGGGAAGGAGGGGACCTTCGACTTCGTCCTCGACGTCGCCCAGGACCCGACGGACCCGACCGATCCCCCGACGGACCCGACCGACCCGCCGACCGGGCCGGGTGGCAGCTGGGCCGTCGGGACGCTCTACAACGCGGGCGACCGCGTCACGTACGGCGGGGGCACCTACCGCTGTCTGCAGGCTCACACCGCCCTGACCGGCTGGGAGCCGCCGAACGTCCCCGCGCTGTGGGAGCGCGGGTAGACGGGCGGACAGGCGGGGTACCACCGCTGCGCGCACACCCCGGGTCTCCTCCCGGGGTGTGCGCCGCGCCCGTCCCGTCGCGGGAGGGCTGAACAGGGTGACTGGTCAGGTCACTTCGCGTCCGCATACCGCTCCACCACCGCCGTGGTGAACGGGAAGCGCACCGGTGTCTCACCGAAGGCGGTCCGCCCGGCCAGTTCACCGGCCGCCCGGATCGCCTCCACGACGGTCCCGGCCTCCTCCTCGGGACAGTGCACGATCACCTCGTCGTGCTGGAAGAAGACCAGCTCGGCCCGGAGCCCGGCTGCCGCCATCGACTGCCGCAGCGCGGCGAGGAGCAGCAGCGCCCAGTCGGCGGCACTGCCCTGCACCACGAAGTTACGGGTGAAGCGGCCACGCGCACGGGCGTTGGAGGAGGCGTAACCCGGAGTGAACCCGCCGTCCGACCCTTCCGCACCGCCGGTCGCCGGATGCTCGTTCTCCTGCGGGATGCCGGCCTCCCCGTCGTCCCCGTGGCCCGCGGCGGGCGGGCTGGTCCGGCCCAGCCAGGTCCGTACGAGACGGCCCTCCTCGCCGGCCTTCGCGGCGTCGTCCACATAGGCGACCGCGTGCGGGAACCTCCGGCGCAGGGCCGCCAGATTCTTCAGGCCGTCCCCCGACGTCTGGCCGTAGACCGCGCCGAGCAGGGCGATCTTGGCGTGGTCGCGGTCGCCGTGGAAGGCGCGGTCGGAGAGCGCGGTGTAGAGGTCGCCGTCATGACCGGCCACCTCCATCAGGCCCCGGTCGCGGGAGATCGCGGCCAGCACCCGCGGCTCCATCTGGTCGGCGTCCGCGACGACGAGGCGCCAGCCCTCGTCGGCGACCACCGCCCGCCGGATCACCTTGGGGATCTGCAGCGCACCGCCGCCGTTGGTCGTCCAGCGGCCGCTGACCGTGCCGCCCGGCTGGTACTCGGGGCGGAAGCGGCCGTCGCGCACCCAGTCCTGGAGCCAGCTCCAGCCGTGGGCCGTCCAGATCCGGTACAGCTTCTTGTACTGGATGAGGGGCCGCACCGCCGGATGGTCCAGCTCCTCCAGCTCCCAGCGGCGGGTCGACCGCACCTTGATACCGGCCTGCGCGAAGGCCTTCACCACATCGGCGGGCAGATCCGGGCGGACCCGGCGGCCGAACGCGGCGGAGACCTCGTCCGCCAGCTCGGCCAGCTTCCGGGGCTCGCCGCCGCCCGCGTACCGCTCGCCGAGGAGCTCGTGCAGCAGCTCGCGGTGGACGTCGGCCCGCCAGGGCAGGCCCGAGCGGTTCATCTCGGCGGCGACCAGCATGCCGGCGGACTCGGCGGCCGTCAGCAGGCTCATCCGGCCCGGCCGGTCGGTGGCGTCGTGGCGGGCGAGCTGGTCCGCGTACACCCGGAGGAGGGCGTCGAACGGCAGGTCCGTCCCGGACTGCGGCTCGAACAGGGAGGACTGGGAGCCCGGTACGGCGGAGCGGGGCGGCGGGTCGGGCGGCACCGGGCCGTGCAGCAGACGGGCGTGGGCGGCAGCGGCGGAGCGGGGTTCGCCGAGCCGGCCCTCGTGCCCCAGCAGGAGGGATTCGGCGACCTCGATGTCGTAACACCGCGCGACCGGGACCCCGGCGGCCAGCAGCCGGGGGTAGACCTCGGCCGTCGAACGCCACACCCAGCGGGTGACATCGGGCCGGGAGCGGACGGCCTCGACCAGGTCCGGCTCGGTCACGACCGGGGCGGTGGGCCGGCCGGTGCGGTCCAGCGGGGCGAGGCGCGCGCCGCCGCTCTCCGTGACGGCCAGCGCCCAGCGTTCGGTCATATGGCCGAGTCTGGCACCCGGCACTGACAACGCAGCGTCGGGCGCGGGGCGGCACCGGCTGAAAGGATCGGAGGGCGGCTCATCCACCGCGGAGAACGAGGAGGCAGACGACACGATGGAAGCGATCGTTTTCGAGGAGTTCGGCGGGCCCGAGGTGCTGCATCCGGCCCGGGTCGAGGACCCGCATCCCGGTCCCGGGCAGGTGCGGGTGAAGGTCCGGGCCGCCGCGGTCAACCCGATGGACTACAAGATCCGGCGCGGCTGGATGGAGGACGTGTTCCCGACCTCGCTCCCGGCGATTCCCGGCGTCGAGTTCGCCGGGGTGGTCGATGTGACCGGTGAGGGAGTCACCGATGTGGCGGTGGGCGACGAGGTGCTGGGCTGGAGCGCCACCGGTTCCTACGCCGAGTACGCCCTGGCCGACGCCGCTCTCGTCGCCCGCAAGCCCGCGGAGCTGAGCTGGCCGGACGCGGCAGCCCTGACCATCGCGTCGAACACCGCGCAGCGCGTCCTGGACGAACTCGCCCTGGAGGCGGGGGAGACCCTGCTGCTGCACGGGGCGGCGGGAGCCGTCGGATCGGCCGCGGTCCAGCTGGCGGTGGCCCGTGGCGCGACCGTGATCGGCACGGCGTCCCCGGGCAACCACGACTACCTGCGGGTGCTCGGCGCCACTCCGGTGGAGTACGGGGACGGGCTGGTCGGCCGGGTGCGCGAGCTCGCTCCCCAGGGTGTGGACGCGGTCTTCGACGCGTCGGGGCGCGGCGCGCTGCCGGACTCCATCGAGCTGCGCGGCTCCACCACCGACCGGATCGTCACGATCGCCGACCCGGAGGCGGCGAAGTACGGCGTGTCCTTCTCCGGCGGTGGCTCCCGGTCCAGGGAACAGCTGGCCGAGCACGCCCGCCGCGCGGCCGACGGTGAGCTGAGGGTGCCCGTCGCCGAGACGTTCCCGCTCACCGAGGCGGCCAGGGCGCAGGAACTGAGCGAGGCGGGGCACGTACGGGGGAAGGTCGTCCTGCTGCCGTGACGGGAGGCGGGCCGGGATCCGGTGTGTGCGGGTGTTGCGGTCGGTGAAAGTTATCCACAGGGTGTGGATGAATTCTGTCGAGCCTGCCACGTGGATCCCGCCGGGCCCGCCATGTGGATCCTGCCGAGCCCGCCACGTGGATCTCGCCGAGCCCGCCACGTGTATCCCGCCGGGCCCGCCATGTGGATCCTGCCGGTCCAGCCGTGTGAGCCCCGTCGAGCCCGCCGCGTGAATTGCGCCGAGCCCGCCACGCCTACCCTGACCTCATGGAACCGGTGATCGACCAGGCCTTCGCGGCTGCCCTGTACTCGGACGGCGACGACGGCCTCGACACCGGCGCGTCCCTCCTCGCCGCCGACCCGGCGTCCGACGCGGAGCTGCTGCGCCGCGGCGAGGAGTTCGTCAGGCGCGCCTGGGGCCGTGGCTGGCTGCCCGCCGATCTCGTGCGCATCGTCCGCCGCGAACTCGACGAGCACGCGGCCGGTCTGGCCGCCGGGCTGATCGGCTCGGAGGTCCGGCGCTACGAGACGCTGCCGCCCCGCTGGCAGGGGCAGCTGGACGAGCTGCCCGCGGCGCCGCCGGCGGGGCGGCCGGACCGTTTCTCGTACTCCTCCGCAGTCCTGGGGCTCTACCGGCTGCTGCTCCGGCTGCCCGCGATCGAACCCGTAGGGCCCCCGCCCGGCGCCTTGCGCGACACCCTGCATCTGCCGCCCGCGCACGACGAGCCGCGCATGCTGACCCGGATCCGGGCGCTGCTGGCCAAGGCCGAGGCGACCGGATTTCCCGAAGAGGCCGAGGCGCTCACCACCAAGGCGCAGGAGCTGATGGCCCGGCACAGCATCGACGAGGCCCTGCTGGCGGCCCGTACGCACAGCGACAGCGTGCCGGGCGCCTGCCGGATCGGGGTGGACGCCCCGTACGAGACGGCCAAGGCGATCCTGCTCGACGCCGTCGCCTCGGCGAACCGCTGCCGGGCCGTGTGGAACGGCGACCTCGGCTTCTCGACCGTGATCGGATTCGAGCCGGACCTGGAGGCCGTGGAGCTGCTCCACACCTCTCTGCTGGTGCAGGGCACGGCGGCGATGACCCGGGCCGAAGCGGGCCAGCGGGCCGGCGGCCGGAAGCGGACCAAGACCTTCCGGCAGTCCTTCCTGATGGCCTACGCCCAGCGGCTGGGCCGCCGGCTGGCTGACGGCACCGCCCGCGCCACCGCCGAGGCCGACGCCGAGGAGGGCACGGCCGGTGCACCGTCCGCCGGGGCGGCGGGCCTGCTGCCCGTGCTGGCCGCCCGGGACGTGGCGGTCACGGACACCGCCGAGAAGATGTTCCCCGAGACCACGACCACCCGGGTCCGAGGTGCCACGGACCTGGACGGCTGGACCCATGGGACGGCCGCGGCGGACCGGGCCAGGATGGGCGGGCGCACGCCGGAGATCTCCGGCTGAGACCGGCGGCCTGCCCCGGTGGCCTCTCCGGGCCGGGTGGGTCCGGGGCGGGGGTGCTGCGGGTCCCGGCCGGGCTCGCAGCAGGTCCACGAGCCGGGAAGCCGGACCCGACAACTCGGGCATATCGGTAAATCCGGTTAGGCTCTGGGCATGAGCTGGCTCCGGGCGCTGAGGGAGACCGCCCGCTCGGGGCTGACGATCGAGAGGACGCGTCTCGAACCGCTGATCGCCATCCGCGGCGCGGCCGGTCTCGCCCTGGTGATCGGGGTGAGCCTCGCCCTCTTCGGGCCGGTGGTCGCCGCCAGCTCCGCGTTCGGCGCGTACCAGGCGGCGATCGCCACCTTCCAGCGCAGCTGGCGCCCCCGCCCGGTGCTCGCCCTGGTCTCCGGCTTCAGCCTCGGCGTATCGACGTTCCTCGGCTACGTCACCGGCTCCCATCTCTCGCTCTTCATGGTCCTGCTGGTGCTCTGGACCTTCCTTGCCGGGCTGGCCTGGGCGGCGGGTCCGACGGCCGGCATCATCGCCGCGTCCAACGTCGCGATCATGCTGGTGACGGTCACCCTGCCCACATCCGTCGCCGAGGCCGCCCTGCACGCCCTGATGATCACCTTCGGCGGGGTGGTCCAGGCCGCGCTGATCGTGATGTTCCCGGTCCGCAGATGGGGCGCCCAGCGAGACGCCCTGGCCGACGCGCTGGCCGCCGAGGCCGACTATGCCCGCAGGCTGCGCCACGACCCGGTCGCCCCCTTCGACCCGGTCCCCCTGATGGAGGCCCGCAGAGCCGCCGCCGTCACCGAGCGCCAGGCCCGCCGCCGCCCCGCCGAACTGCACGGCTCACGCGGGGCCGCCGAGCGCATCAGGCCGGTCCTCGCCTCACTCGCGGACCCGGCGATGGGCGTCCCGTCCGAGGGCCCCGAACGCGACCGGGTCCGCGAGCTCCTCGCCGCCGCCGGCTCCCTGCTCGACGCGGCCGCGCGGGCGATCCGCCACGGCGATCCGGTGCGGCTCCCCGGACCCGCCGTCGCCGCGCTGAAGACCCCCGACACCGGCGCGCTGTTCACCGGCCCCCCGCTCCGCGCGGCCGACCGGCTGGCCGCCCTGCTCTCCGACGTCATCGAGGCCGCCGAGGGCGACGGCACCAAGGAGGAGCGGGCCGAGGTCGAGGAGGCCGCCGACGCCATCGAGGCAGGGCGGGGCGGCAGGGTCCCCGCCGAGCACCACCGACGGCCCACCCTGCTGCGGCTGATCCCGGTGGTGCTCGGGTCGATGCGCCGCGAACTGCACCACGGCTCCCCGATCCTGCGGCACGCGATCCGGATCTCCGTCGTCGCCGCGGTCGGCTACCTGCTGGGTCTGGCACTGCCGTACGGGCACGGCTACTGGGTGCCGATGGCGGCCGTCATGGTGATGCGGCCGGAGTTCTCCCGGACGTACGAACGGTCCGTGGCGCGCTTCGGCGGCACCGTCGTCGGGGTCTTCGTCGCCAGCGTGATCGTCCAGGTCGCCGCCCCGCACGCGGGGCTGTCCGCCGTGCTTGCCGTGGCCTGCGCCCTGCTGATGTACCTGCTGATGCGCACCGGCTACGCCGTCGGCCAGGCCTGCGTCGCCGCGTATGTGGTCTTCCTGCTCGGCATGGCCGGCGACGACCTGTCGCAGACCGTCTTCGAGCGGGTCTTCCTGACCCTGCTCGGCGGTCTGCTCGCCATGATCTCGTACGCCGTCTACCCGGCCTGGGAGACCCCGCGGCTGCGCGGCCGGCTCGGCGACTGGCTGAAGGAGGACGGCCGTTACGCCGCCTCGGTCGTCGACCAGTACGCCGATCCGGCCGACCGCGGCCACGACGACGTCCGCCAGGCCCTGCTCGCCACCCGGAACGCCCGCGTCGCCTGGCAGGAGGCGGTGGCCACCGCGCAGCATGAACCGGTACGCCACCGCGGCCTGTCGCGCGCCGCCGCCGACGACACCCAGCACGCGCTCGCCCAGCTCGGCCGGGTCGCGATGCTGATGGAGGCGCACCTGCCGGAGGGCGGCGCCACTCCCGTACCAGCGGCTGCCCCGCTCGCCGAGGCGCTGCGCCGGGCCACCGAACAGGGGGCGAAAGCGGTGCGGGAGCGGCGCGTACCCGACTGGACGGCGGTGCGGGAGGCACTGGAGAAGTGGGACGAGGAGGAGCGGATGCGCGAAGGGAAGTCGGACCCCGTCGTGCGGAACGGGGCCGACCTCCTGCTCGAAGCCCTGGAGGAGTTCTCCCAGGGCCTGGACACCGGCTCGCGGTCCCGTGGATCCGACGACGACTGAGGCGGTGTCAGGATCCCGGCCGGGGCCCGCGGGTCATGGGGTCGGCAGGTCGGGCAGGCCCTCCAGGGAGTCGGCGTCGGTCTTGGCGAGCGTGTCCTTGGTGCCGCCGTCCCACGAGACGACGACGGTCTTTCCGTCGTTGGACTCGATGGCCCCCATGGTCCGGTCGGTGTCGCCGTCGGCACATGTCAGGGCCAGCATCGGCTTGTTGCCCATGTCCTTGGCGGTACCCGAGCAGACGTGGGATTCGGCGACGATCACGGCCTTCCCGGATGCGACGGAGAGCACGACGGCCTTGCCGTCGGTCTGCCCCGCCCAGGCGCCCTCCAGCGCCTTGAGGCCGCCGGTGGCGCCGTCCGCTCCGGAGCCGGAGTCGCTGCCGGCGGGTGCCGGGGTGGCGGAGGAGCCGGCTGCCTTGTCCGCGCCGTCCTTGTCACTGTCGCTGCTGCACCCGGTGAGGGCGAGCGCGGCCAGCAGTCCGGTGGCGACGACGGTGGCGGTACGTACGATTTTGTCCATGCTCAATTCCCCCTGGATGACGAATGACCGTCCAAGCTACCAGTGAGTCGCAACCGAGTCGGAGTGGTCAACTCCCGGAATCGGGAGCGGAACAGGCCGTTCGTTCGTCTTTCTCCTGCGGGGAGCTGTAACCGAGGGAACACCCCGCGTGCACGTGCATCTGCTCATGCATCCGCTCATGCATCAGAAAATGAACACAGCTATGATCCGAGACAGTTGACACTTGCACTTTGCAACTCGGGGAGCGTCCTGTGCACCACGTGTACAACGGCATGGCGGCCACAGAGCTTCGCGGAGTCGTATGGCAGAAGAGCAGGCACAGCAACTCCCAGGGATCCTGCGTGGAGTTCGCGAAGCTGCCCGGCGGCGATGTGGCGATGCGCAATTCGCGTCACCCCGACGGGCCGGCGCTCGTCTATACGCCTGCGGAGATAGAGGCGCTGCTGCTCGGCGTCAAGGACGGCGAGTTCGACCACCTCATAGCGGAGGCCTGAGCGCCTTCTGCGGGACATTCCGGAGCGTCATTCCTCGGCGACGCGGAGCAACCACGCCCGATCATGGACTTTCTGGCCGTGCGTCAGGCGGCCCTCCTGTCCGTGCGTCAGGCGGGGTCGGACAGCCGGAAGAGCGCCCAGACGACCTTTCCGCGCGGCGCCGGTCCGGAAGCGGCACTCTCCGTCGTCAATACGGGTGAAGGGTGCCAGCCCCAGCAGTCGCTGAAGGAGTCCACCAGGAACAGGCCACGGCCCGACTCCGCGGAGTCGGCGGCCTCGGCCGCGACGGGGCTCGCCTGGCTGGGATCGCGCACCGCGCACACCAGCCGCGAGGTCCAGCGCATCAGGTGCAGCCGGACGGGCGGGTCCTGGGGCTCGCGCGGGAGCTCGGCGGGCAGGGCGTGCCGCAGGGCGTTGGTGACCAACTCGGAGACGACGAGCGCGACATCGTCGAAGCGTTCGCTCAGACCCCAGCCGCTCAGGGTCGCCCGGGTGAACTGCCGTGCTCCACCGACGGCTTCGTAGCGGGCGGGCAGGGCGCAGGTGGCCGATCCGGAGACGTCGGAGGGATCGATGGGGGGGAGCCCCTGTCGTAAGGGCTCGAGCATCGTCGATCCATTCGTCCCCATGCGAGGCACTCCCGGGATTCGCGGCTGTATCGGTACTGCGGGTACACGGGTACAGCGGCACAACACGAACGAGCACGCAGGTGCGCGTGGCCCATGGTTCCGAATGCGCAGAGCAGATGCAAGGGCAGATGCACGTGCACGCGCCTGACCTGTCCGATACCGTGCCGGTTCTTGGTCATTTCTTCCTGTGTGGAGTTTCGGGACCTTCTGGAAGTCTTCCCATTTCCGTAATCGAATGAGTACGGGCTGAAGCGTTTTGATGGCAGAATCCGGCTCTTGGGGTTCGGGGGGACCCCGATGCCCAGGAAGCGATGGGGAGGGTTGGACCGGTGGCGGCAGGCGAGTCGAGTGGATCAGTGGTGCGGCGCATCCTGCTGGGCTCGCAGCTCAGGCGGTTGCGGGACTCGCGCGGCATCACCCGTGAGGCGGCCGGCTACTCCATCCGGGCTTCCGAATCGAAGATCAGCCGCATGGAGTTGGGACGGGTGAGCTTCAAGGCCAGGGACGTCGAGGACCTGCTCACGCTCTACGGAGTCACGGACGAGGCGGAGCGCGACTCCCTGCTCGGCCTGGCCCGGGAGGCCAACGTGGCGGGCTGGTGGCACAGTTACGGGGATGTGCTGCCCGGCTGGTTTCAGACCTACATCGGTCTGGAGGGTGCGGCCTCGCTCATCCGGATCTACGAAGTCCAGTTCGTGCACGGCCTGTTGCAGACCGAGGACTATGCGCACGCGGTCGTCTCGACGGGCATGCGCGGCGCCCCCGCCGCCGAGGTCGACCGCCGGGTCGCCCTGCGACTGGCGCGGCAGAAGGCCCTCGTCTCCGAACGGGCCCCCCGCTTCCATGCCGTACTCGACGAGGCTGCGCTGCGCCGCCCCTATGGCGGACGGGAAGTGATGCGCGCCCAATTGCGGCATCTGATCGAAATGTCGGAACAGCCGAACATTACGCTCCAGGTGATGCCGTTCAGTTTCGGCGGGCACGCGGGTGAGAGCGGCTCCTTTACGATGCTTCGATTCCCGGAATCCGATCTGTCGGACATTGTCTATTTGGAGCAGCTGACAAGTGCGCTCTATCTGGACAAGGCCGAAGAAGTCGCCCAGTACGAGAAGGCGATGGTTCGGCTTCACGAAGACAGTCCGGGTCCCGAGGAGAGCCGGGATCTCCTTCGTGGTCTTCTCCAACTCTCCTGATATGTCAGTACCATGACGTTCCGACAGGAGTCTGCACCTGCAGTAAGGGATCGCATGTCCTTCTTCCGCGAGCTGGCCGCCCAGTACATCGACGGTGAATGGCGCACCGGCACGGGCTCGTGGGACATCATCGATTTCAACCCCTACAACGGGGAAAAGCTCGCCGCCATCACCGTCGCCACCGCGGACGAGGTCGACCGCGCCTACCGCGCCGCCGAGCGCGCCCAGCGGGACTGGGCCGCCACAAGTCCGTACGAGCGCCGGGGCGTTCTGGAGCGGGCCGTGCGGATCACCGAGGAACTGGCCGACGACATCGTCGAGGCGGTCATCGACGAACTGGGCGGCACCCGGGCGAAGGCGCTGTACGAGCTGGGCGCCGCCCAGGACTTCCTGCGCGAGGCCGCCCACCAGGCGCTGCACCCCGAGGGGCGGATCCTGCCCTCCCCGGTGGACGGCAAGGAGAACCGTCTCTACCGGCTGCCGGTCGGCGTCATCGGCGTCATCAGCCCCTTCAACTTCCCCTTCCTGGTGACGATGAAGTCCGTCGCGCCGGCCCTGGCGCTCGGCAACGCGGTCGTCATCAAGCCCAACCAGAACGCGCCGGTGACCGGCGGCGGGCTGATCGCCAGGATCTTCGAGAAGGCCGGGCTGCCGGCCGGGCTGCTCAACGTCGTCGTCACCGACATCGCGGAGATAGGTGACGCGTTCATCGAGCACCCCGTCCCCAAGGTGATCTCCTTCGCCGGTTCGGACCGGGTGGGCCGCCATGTCGCCGCGACGGCGGGCGCCCTCTTCAAGCGCACCATTCTCGAACTCAGCGGCAACAGCGCCCTGGTGGTGCTCGACGACGCGGACATCGACTACGCCGTCGACTCCGCCGTCTTCAGCCGCTTCGTCTATCAGGGCCAGGTCTGCATGGCCGCCAACCGGATCCTGGTGGACCGCGCCGTCGCTCCCGAGTTCACCGGGAAGTTCGTCGCCCGGGTGGCCGCGCTCCGGACCGGTGACCCGCGTGACCCGCAGACGCAGATCGGCCCGGTCATCGACACCTTCCAGGCCGACGCGCTGACCGCCCTGGTCGACCAGGCGATCGCGGAGGGAGCCACGGCGCTGGTCCGGGGCCGCACCCGGGGCAACCTCGTCGAGCCCACCGTACTCACCGGGCTCCCGGACGGCTCCCCACTGCTCTCCCAGGAGATCTTCGGCCCGGTGGTGCTGCTGATCGAGTTCGACGGCGAGGAGGAGGCCGTACGGATCGCCGACGACAGCCCCTACGGACTCAGCGGCGCCGTGCACACCGCCGACGCCGAACGCGGGGTGCGCTTCGCCCAACGGATCGACAGCGGCATGTTCCACGTCAACGACGCCACCGTCCAGGACGATCCGCTGGTCGCCTTCGGCGGCGAGAAGAACTCCGGGACCGGCCGGCTGAACGGCGAGGCGACCGTGGAGGCGTTCACCACCCAGAAGTGGATATCGATCCAGCACGGCCGGAGTCCTTTCCCGCTCTGACCGGTGCACCACTACTCTCGTCAAAGTTGAGTAGAGAGGTGGGTGGGAGATGTCCGCGATCCGGTTGTTGGTCCTCTGCGCCGTGCGGCAGCACGGCCGGGCGCACGGCTATCAGATCCGCAACGACCTGGAGTACTGGGGCGCGCACGAGTGGTCGCACGCCAAGCCGGGATCGATCTACCACGCACTGAAGCAGATGGCGAAGCAGGGCGTCCTGCTCGCCCACGAGGTCGCCCCGAGCACGGTGGGCGGGCCGCCGCGTACCGAGTACGAGATCACCGAGCAGGGCAACGAGGAGTACTTCACGCTGCTGCGCGCGGCGCTGACCTCGTACGACCAGAAGCTGGACGTGCTGTCGGCCGGGCTGGGCGGGATCGTCGACCTGGAGCGGGCCGAGGCGGTGGCCCTGCTCAAGGAGCGGGTGGCCGGTCTCGCCCGGTGGCGGAGCTCCGTCACCGAGTACTACACGCCCGAGGCGGGGCCCGAGTCGATCGGTCACATCGGCGAGATCATGAACATGTGGGTGCACTCCGCGGACGCGGGGGCGGAGTGGACCCGGGGGCTGATCGAGCGCATCGAGGGCGGGGCGTACACCTTCGCGGGTGAGGGCGATCCGTTCGTCGGCGTGCTGGCCGAGGGCGAGAAGAACCCGTACGCGACCGGCGCCGCCGACGAGGACCGCTGACCGCCCTCAGTGGTGGAAGGAGGTCGCCGGGCCGTGCTCGGCGCTCAGCGGGTGGTCCTGGCCGCGCAGTTCGGGCAGCAGGAGCCGCAGGTCCTCCAGCAGCAGTTCCGCCAGGTCCGACGAGAAGCCGTTGCGGCACACGATCCGGAGCACGGAAAGGTCCTCCCGGTTGGCCGGGAAGGTGTACGCGGGCACCAGCCAGCCGCGCTCACGCAGTCGGCGCGACACGTCGAAGACGTCGTACGCCGTCACCTCCGGCTTGGTCGTCAGCGCGAAGACCGGTAGCTGGTCGCCCAGGGTGAGCAGCCGGAAGTCGCCGAGTTCCTCGATCTTCCTCGCCAGTCCCATGGCCACGTCCCGCGACGCCTGCTGTACGGCCCGGTATCCCTCCCGGCCCAGCCGCAGGAAGGTGTAGTACTGCGCCACGACCTGGGCGCCCGGCCGGGAGAAGTTCAGCGCGAAGGTCGGCATGTCGCCGCCCAGGTAGTTGACCCGGAAGACCAGCTCCTCGGGCAGTTCGGCGGGCGAGCGCCACAGCGCCCAGCCGACGCCCGGGTAGACCAGTCCGTACTTGTGCCCGGAGGTGTTGATCGAGGCGACCCGGGGGAGCCGGAAGTCCCACACCAGGTCCTCGTCCAGGAAGGGTGCCACCATCGCACCCGACGCCCCGTCGACGTGGACGGGGATGTCCAGGCCGGTGCGCTCCTGGAGGGCGTCGAGGGCCGCGCACAGCTCCGCGATGGGCTCGTAGCTGCCGTCGAAGGTGGAGCCGAGGATGCCGACCACGCCGATGGTGTTCTCGTCGCAGAGGTCGGCGGCGGCCTGCGGGTCGAGGTGGAAGCGGTCGCCCTCCATCGGGACGAGGCGCGGCTCGACCTCCCAGAACGTGCAGAACTTGTCCCAGCAGACCTGCACATTGACGCCCATGACCAGGTTGGGCCGGGCGGTCGCCGGATAGCGGTCGGCGTTCCTGGCCGCCCAGCGCCGTTTGAGCGCCATGGCGGCCAGCATGCAGGCCTCGCTCGACCCGGTCGTCGAACAGCCGACGGCCGTGGCGGGATCGGGGGCGTTCCACAGGTCGGCGAGCATCGCCACGCAGCGCCGTTCCAGTTCCGCGGTGCGCGGGTACTCGTCCTTGTCGATCATGTTCTTGTCGCGGCACTCGCCCATCAGCACGCCGGCCTGGGGTTCCATCCAGGTGGTGACGAAGGTGGCGAGGTTGAGCCGCGAATTGCCGTCGAGCATCAGCTCGTCATGGACGAGGCCGTAGGCGGTCGCGGGCGGCAGCGGTCCGTCCGGCAGCTTGTGCCGGGGCGGTGCGGACTCCATGCCGGCGGTGGGGTCGGCCTCCCCGAAGAACGGGTTGAGCGCGAGCTTGCGCTGTGCGTCGGACGGTTCGGTGGTGTGTGCGGAGCCCTTGTGGAGCGGCATCGCAGACCTGCCCTTCTCAGCTCTCAGCGACGAGACCGGATGAGTCCGGCGTTTCGGACGAATGTTGACGATACGGACAGTGGGGGCGTCCGGCGCGCCGGACGGGCGTCCGTGGTGCACCTTCCGGCTCAGCGCAGCGGCGTACCGTCCTCGCGCAGCTGCATCAGCGGCCGTCCGGTCACCAGCAGCCAGGCCGGCAGGGTGGCGACGCACAGCAGCGGGAGCAGGCTCATGTCGGAGGCCAGTACCGCCGCCGTGAACAGGCTCAGCCAGCCCTGCCGGGTGACGGCGAGCAGAATGCCGAGCACCCCGCACGTCACCGCGAGCGTCACCGGGATCCCGTCGACCAGGGCGTGGGCGCACAGGCCGAGCGCGACGCCGCAGAACACCGCGGGGAAGATCCGGCCGCCCCGGAAGCCGCAGGTCGCCGCGATCAGCAGGGCCGCGGTCTTCACCACCGCCATGCCCCCGAACTCGGCGGCCGACCAGCCGTCCGGATCGGCGGCGAGCGCCTTCACCTCGTCCAGCCCCTTGAACAGGGTGAGGTGTCCACCGAGGGCCCCGAGCAGCCCCAGCAGCAGCCCGCCCGCGGTCATGGCGAGGACCGGGTGCCCCAGGGCGCGGAAGGCGCGGTGCACATGGGGGAAGGCGTACACCGCCGCGAGTCCGAGCACGGCCCCGGCGGAGGCGATGACGACGGCGGAGAGCAGATCGCCCCAGTGGGCGCCCGGATAGTCGGGCAGGGAGAGGTCGAAGCTGGGGTGGGCGGCCAGGACCATGGTCAGTGCTCCCGCCGCCCCGGCCGCGAGCGGTCCGAAGAGCCGGTCCCAGAGTGCGCCCTTGCCGGGGGTGGCGGTGAGCGTCTCGGTGAGGATCAGTGCGGCGGCGACCGGGGTGCCGAAGAGTGCGCCGATGGTGCCCGCGGCGGCGAGCCCTAGCCACAGCTCGGCCGGGGCGCCCGGCACGAACCGGCGGCCCACCCAGTAGGCCAGTGCGATGTTGGCCGCGGTGATCGGATTCTCCGGCCCCAGGCTGACGCCGCCCGCCAGGGCCAGGACCGTCACCAGCAGCAGCCCCGGCACCACGCCCGGCGGCAGCGGCGGGTCGACCAGTCCCATGGTCGCCGGGTCGGGGCCGGCCCGGCCGGGCACCGCCCGGACGGCCAGGCCGGTCACCAGGCCGATCGAGGTGAGCATCACGATCATCCACAGCGAGGAGTACCGGCCGACCGACAGGGCGTCGGGCAGCGTCTCCCAGAGCACGTCCTGCAGCTGCTCGGCGAGCAGGCTGACGCCGAGCAGGACGAGCGCCGAGAGCACGCCGACGGCCAGCGCGGGCACGAGGAGCAGCAGCAGCCGGCGCGCGGGGGCCGGGCCGGCGGAGACAGCGGAATCGGTGGCCATCGGCTCACCATAGCGACGCAAAAGGCTTATAACCGCTCAAATGGTGCAGTGCGTGCGGTATTTCGGACGCGCACCTCACGGCACGTCGGGGCCGGGGCCCGGATGCGTATCCACCACACGGAAGCCCGGTGGGCGCAGCCGTGCGGGGGTGGGGTGCCCACCCCCGTCACGCCGTTCAGTTCCTGGTGATCACCGCGGCGGTTCCGTACGCACAGACCTCCGTGCCCACGTCGGCCGCCTCGCTCACGTCGAAGCGCATCATCAGCACCGCGTTCGCGCCGCGTGCCTTCGCCTGCTCGACCAGCCGTTCCATGGCCTGGTTGCGGGTCTCGACGAGCGTCTTGGTCAGCCCCTTCAGCTCGCCGCCGATCATGGATTTCAGCCCGGCGCCGATCTGGCTGCCGAGATGTCGGGAGCGCACGGTCAGGCCGAACACCTCGCCGATGACCTGCGTCACCTGATAGCCGGGTACGTCGTTGGTGGTGACGACCAGCACATCCGACTGTGCCGTCTGGCCGCCGCCGTAATCCTCAATGCCCATGGGGTGGCACCTCCTGGGACGAGTTTTGTCCCGGTTCACCCCGTGTGCATCTCCACGGGGGCCGGTGGAACCGGGAGGGACCTCGCGGCGTTGATAGCTTTGGGCGGCCACGCAGCCGCGCCATCGACCACATCCTGGAGCCCGGACCCTTGAATACGCTTGCGCTCGGACCCAGCTGGCTGGACCCGGACCATCTCATCGGGCAGTTCGGGCTGATCGGCGTGCTGGTCATCGTCTTCGCCGAGTCGGGGCTGCTGATCGGGTTCTTCCTGCCCGGTGACTCGCTCCTGTTCACCACGGGACTGCTGGTGACGACGGGCAAGCTGGACACCCCGTTGTGGCTGGTCTGCGTCCTGGTCGCCCTGGCGGCGATCATCGGCGACCAGGTGGGCTATCTCTTCGGCCGCAAGGTCGGCCCCTCGCTCTTCAACCGCCCGGACTCCCGCCTCTTCAAGCAGGAGAACGTCGAGAAGGCCCACGAGTTCTTCGAGAAGTACGGGCCGAAGTCGCTGATCCTGGCCCGCTTCGTGCCCGTCGTGCGGACGTTCACGCCGATCATCGCCGGTGTCAGCCGGATGAACTACCGCTCGTTCATCACGTTCAACATCATCGGCGGGGTCCTCTGGGGCGTCGGGGTGACGCTGCTCGGTGCGGCCCTGGGCAATGTCGAGTTCGTGCACCAGAACATCGAGGCCATGCTGGTCCTGATCGTGCTGATCTCGGTCGTCCCGATCGGCATCGAGTTCCTGCGCGCCCGCGGCAAGTCGAAGAAGGAAGCGGCCACGGACGAGCACGAGGACCAGGCCGCCGGTGGCAGCACGGCCGCCGGCCGCCGCGGCGGCGGCCGCCACGCCAAGCGCTGACACCGGCACCGCCTCGGAGTACAGCTCCCCGCGTCAGAAGCCGCGCGTCCGCTTGGCCGCGCGGCGGTTCGCTCCGCCGACCGCCCCCGGCACCCGCATGAACAGCCGGGAGATCTCGCTTCCCAGGTTCACCCCGATCGCGATGGCCAGCGCCGTCGCCACCGCGGTGGACAGCGAGGCGAGCCCCCGGTCCAGCTCGTTCTGCGCGACGCCCAGCAGACCGAAGTACGTGGCGGAGCCGGGCAGCAGCGGACCGATCGCGGCCGTGATGAACGGCAGCGACGAGGTGTAGCGGTAGCGCGAGAACAGCTGCCCGAACAGCCCGACGAGACCGGCCGCGGCGGCGGTGGCCGCCACCGGGGAGAGGCCGCCCGTCCGGGCCATCGCCCCGTAGATGACCCAGGCCACGCCCCCGTTGAGGGTCACCGCCAGCACCGTGGACCGCTCCTGCTGGAGCAGGATCGCGAAGGCCAGCGTCAGCACCATCGAGGCCAGGATCTGCACCACCGGCCGGTCATGGGAGATGAGCCGCGCCTCCGGGTCCAGCTCGGCGCCCAGCTGGAGACCCCCGTAGAGCGCCAGCAGCACCCCGGCGACGATCGCGATGAAGAAGTACATGACCTCCAGCAGTCGCGCCGACGCGGTGATGTAGTAGCCGGTCAGGCCGTCCTGCACACCCGCGACCAGCGCCCGCCCCGGCAGCAGCGCGAACAGTCCACCCGTGATCACCGCCGACGGCCGTACGTCCGACCAGTGGGTGAGGGTCAGTGCCACCCCCATCGCGGCGGGCGGCATCGCCGCCACGACGAACTGGTAGAACTCCGGCAGCCCGCGCCCGGCACACAGCCAGGCCAGCCGGTCACCGAGCATCGCCCCGAGCGCCGCGATCAGGAACACCAGCGGACCACCGCCGACCAGCACCGATGCCGCACCCGCCAGCCCACCGGCGGCCAGGGTGAGCACCCAGCCGGGGTACGGATGCCGGTTCCGGCGGATCTCCGCCAGGCGCCGGTAGGCCTCCTCCAGCGAGACCTCGCCCTCTTCGGTGGTGATGTCGTCGATGAGCCGGAAGACCGCGGCCAGCCGGGTGTAGTCGGTGCCGCGGCGGCGTACGGTACGGCTCGCCGTCACCGGGTCCTCGACCAGCGACGGCTGGTGCGAGATCGACAGCAGCGTGAAGGTGACGGTCGGTTCGCAGCGGTCGAGACCGTAGCTGCGGGTCACCGCGAACATCGCCGCCTCGACGTCCTCGGCCCCCTCACCGCCGGCGAGCAGCAGCTCCCCGATACGCAGGGTCAGGTCGAGTACGCGCGGCACCGCGGGGCCCGCGTCGTCGTGCTTCTGCACCGGCTCCGGTGCCGGGCGGTCGGCGACCGGCATCCGCAGCATCGTGCGCATCCGGTCCTGCCAAGGAGCCTCCTTGGTCAGCCGGATCATCGGGATGCCATGGGCCGGCGTGAAGGCGGGAGGGGAGTTCCGGGCGTCGTAGGTGCGTGGCGGGGCGAAGGCGGAGCCGATCGTGTCCGAACCGGAAACGGAACCTGATCCCGAGCCCGGCGCCGGCCCCTGTGGCTCAGGCGTCAGACCGGACGGCAGGGAGAACTCCGACGTCGGATGGTCGTCGTCCGACGGCGGCGCGGACCTCCCGACCCCGGCGGGCTGGGAGAAGGCGCTGCGCGCCTCGTCGGACTGGGGCTTCTGGTCATCGGGACCGCCCGGTTCCGCCACCACTCGACCTCGTTCCTCATCGACTGCGCGTCTTGGACCGACCGGCGATCGGGGCGGTCCCAGGCTGCGCTCCTGCCCAGTATGGCCACGCCCATGGGCGGTCACGCGAACGGGCGGCACACCCGTGAAGGTGTACCGCCCGTTCGCTGTTCAGAACCGCAAGCGGAACGTCAGTGCGCGCCGCCCTGCGCCTCAAGGCGCTTGTACGAGTTCTCGATCTCGGCCTCGGCCTCGACGCGGCCGACCCAGTCGGCGCCCTCGACGGACTTGCCGGGCTCCAGGTCCTTGTAGACCTCGAAGAAGTGCTGGATCTCCAGGCGGTCGAACTCCGACACGTGGTGGATGTCGCGCAGGTGCTCCACCCGGGGGTCGGAGGCCGGAACGCACAGCAGCTTGTCGTCGCCGCCGGCCTCGTCCGTCATCCGGAACATGCCGATCGCGCGGCACTTGATGAGGCAGCCGGGGAACGTCGGCTCCTCCAGAATGACCAGCGCGTCCAGCGGGTCGCCGTCCTCGCCGAGGGTGTTCTCGACGAAACCGTAGTCCGCCGGGTAGCTGGTCGAGGTGAAGAGTCGACGGTCCAGGCGGATCCGACCGGTCTCGTGGTCCACCTCGTACTTGTTCCGCGAACCCTTCGGGATCTCGATAACGACGTCGAACTCCACGGGTGGCTCCTCCATGATCAACACATACGACTGATGGTTAAGTGTCCCCCACGGAGTTGTGTGCTCGCGAAAGGGGCTGGTCAACGGTGGACGATCCGGTGAAAAGACCGTCGATCAATCCGTTGTCTCGCGTTGACAGGACGGCCCTCACGGACCGCCTGGGCATGCGCAACGGACTGAGCGACCGGCAGTTCACGGCAGTCTCCGCCGTCCTCGGCCTGGCGCTCGCAGCCGGCGCCGTCCTCGCCGCCGGTCCCTGGGACTCGGGTCAGCGTAAGGCCGAGCAGGACTGGGCGGCTGCCCGGGCCGGTACAGGTGGCGTACATCACGAGCCCGGCGCACCCTCCGGACCCGCCCCGGCGCCCAGCGCCCCGGCCGTACTCGCGGCGCTGGGCACCGGCACCGACCACGGCGACAACTCAGCGCCGGACGCCGCGGTTGCCCCGGACGGAGCAGCGGCCGGACTGAGTGCCGTGCTGGGCCCCCTGCTGAAGAACCCCGCGCTCGGCACCCGGCACAGCGCCGTCGTCATCGACACCGCCACCGGCAAGCGGCTGTACGGGCTGGGGGCCGACGCTCCCATGACGCCCGCGTCCACCGTCAAGATCGCCACCACGGTCGCGGCCCTGACCGCACTCGGCCCCGCCCACCGCATCCCCACGACCGTCGGGGCCTCCGCCGATCTGCGCACCGTGACGCTGGTCGGCGGCGGCGACCCCACCCTCGACCGGGCGGCCCTGCGCGCCCTGGCCGCCGACACGGCCCGCGCCCTCAAGGACGGCGGGGTCCGCTCGGTGCGGCTGCGGTACGACACCTCCGGCTACTCCGGACCCGCACTTCACCCGATCGGCCCCAACGAGAACATCGCTCCGGTGAGCGCCCTGATGATCGACGAGGGGCGGCTCGACGACACCTCCAGCGGACCCGCGCCGCGCAGCGAGGACCCGGCCCGCGACGCGGCGGACGCCTTCGGTGAACTGCTGGACGAGGCCGGGATCGACACCGGGGACGTTCCCGAGCCCGGCCGGGCGGCCGCGAAGTCCCGGCCCGTCGCCAAGCACCTCTCCGCCCCGCTGTCCGCGCTCGTCGAGCGGGCGCTGACCAACAGCGACAACGACATCGCCGAGGCACTCGCCCGGCAGACCGCGATCGCCACGGGCGAACCGGCCGACTTCAGCGGCGGGCGGCGGGCCGTCACCGCGCAGCTCAAGAAGCTGGGTCTGCCGCTGAAGGGCGTGGTCATCGCCGACGGCAGCGGGCTCAACCGCAAGGACAAGGTCACCGCCGCCCTGCTCGCCGGACTCCTCGCCCGCGCGGCCGACCAGGACCACGCGGAGCTGCGCCCGGTCCTCACGGGCCTTCCGGTGGCAGGCTTCAGCGGCACGCTGAGCGGCCGTTACACCACGAAATCAGGCGGCACCGGACTGATCCGCGCCAAGACCGGCACCCTCACGGGCGTCAACAGCCTCTCCGGAACGGTCGTCGACCCCCACGGCCGGCTGCTCGCCTTCGCCTTCCTCGCGTCGGGCACCACCGCCCCGTCCGAGGCGCAGTCGGCCCTCGACTCGCTCGCGACCGCACTGGCCGCGGGCAGGCGATGAGCGGCTCAACACCTCACCGCAACAAGGGCCGAGCACGTACGGTTGACGCATGACGAGCATCGGTGGTGCCGGGATGGTCGACTGGAATCTCGCGGTCGCGACCGCGACCCGGCTTGTGCGGCCGGGTCCCGAGATCAGCCGCGAGGAGGCCCGCGAGGTCGTCGCGGAGCTGCGCAGGCATGCCAAGGCGGCGGAGGAGCACGTCCGTTCCTTCACCCGGATGATCCCGGAAGGGACCGAGCCGGAGGACACCCCGGTCCTGGTCGTCGACCGGGCGGGCTGGATCAAGGCGAACGTCGCGGGCTTCCGGGAACTGCTCCGCCCCCTTTTGGAGAAGATGGAGGAGCGGCGCGGCGGCGGTACGGGCGGTGCCGTGCTCGGTGCGGTCGGCTCCAAGGTGACCGGCGTGGAGGTGGGGATGCTGCTGTCGTTCCTGGCCTCCCGGGTCCTCGGCCAGTACGAGACGTTCGCCCCCGCCACCCGCGAGCTCCCGGCCTCGGCCGACGGCGGAGGCCGGCTTCTGCTGGTCGCCCCGAACATCGTCCACGTCGAGCGGGAGCTGGAGGTCGACCCGCACGACTTCCGTCTCTGGGTAGCCCTCCACGAGGAGACGCACCGCACGCAGTTCACCGCGGTG
Source organism: Streptomyces sp. NBC_00464 (assembly GCF_036013915.1). Taxonomy (NCBI): domain Bacteria; kingdom Bacillati; phylum Actinomycetota; class Actinomycetes; order Kitasatosporales; family Streptomycetaceae; genus Streptomyces; species Streptomyces sp. NBC_00464. The sequence goes on from NZ_CP107899.1 coordinate 4,244,805, forward strand.
CCCTGGCTCCGCGACCATCTGCAGGGCGAGATCCAGTCATTCCTCGACGAGACCGACGTCGACCCGATGACGGTGCTCGAACGGCTCCGCGAGGCCGCCCAGTCGCTGGCGGGCGGCCGGCCCGAGGGCGAGGAGGGCGAGGACGGCGGGCGCAGCCTCGTGGAAATCGTCCAGACGCCCGCCCAGCGCGAGATCCTCAGTCGGCTCACCGCGGTGATGTCCCTGCTGGAGGGACACGCCGACTACGTGATGGACGGTGTCGGCCCCGAGGTGGTGTCGTCCGTCGGTGAGATCCGGGAGAAGTTCCAGCAGCGCAGGGCGCGCGGCGCGAGCCGTCTCGACCAGGCGCTGCGCAAGCTCCTCGGGCTCGACGCCAAGCTGCGCCAGTACCGGGACGGCGAGCGGTTCGTGCGCGCCGTGGTCGACGAGGTCGGCATGGACGGCTTCAACCGGGTCTGGACCTCGCCCAACACCCTCCCGACCAAGGCGGAGATCGCCAAGCCGGAGGACTGGATCGCGCGGGTGCACCGTAAGGCAGAGTCATGATCACGGACGGTGCACAGGCCGGGGATCCGAGGGTAACGCGCCGGTAATCACCCATCCGAGGGACCGTAGGGGCATGGGAAGGCGTGCAATGCTCGATGAACGGGTTTGCTCTGTCACCATCGACGCACTCTGAGTGATGGCACTTTTCTTCGTCCCGGCACTCGGAGGCACCTCCAGAAGCTCACGAAGGGCACCGGACATGGGTCCCCATCCTGCGGTCGCGGCGATACGCCTGGCGGTCCGCCGCGTACTCCACGACGTACTCACCGAATTCGCCGATCAGACCGAACGCACCGCGCGCGCCCCGCACCCCGAGCTCGCCGAAGCCGGAGCGGGCAGGCGGCGCCCCGCGCTTCCCGAACGCACCGATACCCCCCTGGTACTGGTCGCATGCTCAGGCGGCGCCGATTCCATGGCGCTCGCCTCCGCCCTCGCCTTCGAGGCCCGCAAACTCGCCGTCCGGGCCGGCGGCATCACCGTCGACCACGGCCTCCAGAACGGCTCCGACACCCGCGCCACCGAGGTCGTCGGCCGCCTCACCGCCATGCACCTCGACCCGGTCGAGGCCGTCGCGGTGCGCGTCGGCCACGACGGCGGACCCGAGGCCGCCGCCCGTGACGCCCGCTACGCGGCCCTGGACGCCGCCGCCGAACGTCACGGCGCCACCGCCGTCCTGCTCGGCCACACCCGCGACGACCAGGCGGAGACGGTGCTGCTGGGGCTCGCCCGCGGTTCCGGCATCCGCTCCCTCTCCGGCATGGCCGCCGCATCCGGACCGGCCGGCCGCTACCGCCGCCCCTTCCTCCAGCTCGACCGGCAGACCGCCCGCACGGCGTGTCTGGCCCAGTCCCTGCCCGTCTGGGACGACCCGCACAACGTCGACCCCGCCTACACCCGCTCCCGGCTGCGCCACGAGGGCCTGCCCGCCCTGGAGAAGGCGCTGGGCAAAGGAGTCGTCGAGGCGCTGGCCCGTACGGCGCAGCTCTCCCGCGACGACGCCGACGCCCTGGACACCTGGGCCGCCGAGGCCGGACGTGACGTTCGCGACGACGCGGGCCGGCTGGAGTGCGCCAAGCTGCACGTCCTGCCGCCCGCGGTCCGCCGCCGCGTCCTGCGCCGTGCGGCCATAGAGGCGGGCTCTCCGGCAGGTTCCCTCTTCGCCCGGCACATCGAGGAAGTCGACCGCCTCATCACCGGCTGGCGCGGCCAGCAGGCCATCAACCTCCCCGGCCGCGTCGAAGCCCTGCGCCAGGGTGGCAGACTGGTGATTCGGCAGAGCTGACGCACAAGCGGCTGACATGCAGGCGAGCGGCCGCGCAGGTCCGGGACACCATCCCGGACCCGGCAGGCAAAGAAAGAGACGCGGGTGAACGAGAAGGACATGGGCACCGACCTTCAGTCGGTGCTCCTCACCAAGGAAGAGATCGACGCGAAGCTCGTCGAGCTGGCCGCGAAGATCGACGCGGAGTACGCGGGCAAGGACCTGCTCCTCGTCGGAGTCCTCAAGGGCGCGGTGATGGTCATGGCGGACCTGGCGCGCGCGCTGTCCACCCCCGTCACCATGGACTGGATGGCGGTGTCGTCGTACGGCGCGGGCACCCAGTCCTCCGGTGTCGTCCGGATCCTCAAGGACCTGGACACCGACATCAAGGGCAAGCACGTCCTGATCGTCGAGGACATCATCGACTCGGGCCTGACGCTGTCCTGGCTGATGTCGAACCTGGGCTCGCGTGAGCCCGCATCGCTGGAGATCTGCACCCTGCTGCGCAAGCCGGATGCGGCGAAGGTCGCGCTCGACTGCAAGTGGGTCGGCTTCGACATCCCCAACGAGTTCGTCGTCGGCTACGGGCTGGACTACGCGGAGAAGTACCGCAACCTCCCCTTCGTCGGCACCCTCGCCCCGCACGTGTACGGCGGCTGACGGCGGCGCCGGCGAACCCGCTCCGGCTCCGGGGAACCCTCACCGATTTCCCGCCGTTGAGCCTTCGAAGGCGGGTTTGACAGACGTCCTCGGCGGTCGTCGGTGACAATGCCGGTGTACCGTCCGAAGAACAGTCTTTACTCACAGCAGCATTTACCTACGGGCAGGAGGGACGGGGCGACTTCGCTCCGTATGGATGGACGTGAAGCGATACTTCCGTGGGCCGGTCATGTGGATCGTGCTGGCCGTCCTCGCCGTGGTCGTGTTGATGCAGGTCGTCGGCTCGGGTGGCGGCTACAAGACGGTGGACACCGGCAAGGTGATCCAGGCGATCAGTAAGAACCAGGTGGAGCAGGCCAAGCTGACCACCGGTGACGATCACATCATCAAGATCGAGCTGAAGGACGGCCAGAAACTCTCCGGCGAGTCCGGCAGCAAGTTCCAGTCGAGCTACATCGGCGACCAGGGCGTCCAGCTCGCCGACACGCTGCAGAAGAAGTTCGAGAGCGGTGACATCGACAAGGGCTACACCGTCTCGCCGTCGAAGCAGTCCCCGTTCGTCTCGATCCTCTTCTCGCTGCTGCCTTTCGTCCTCATCGTGGTCGTCTTCCTGTTTCTGATGAACCAGATGCAGGGTGGCGGCTCCAAGGTCATGCAGTTCGGCAAGTCCAAGGCCAAGCTGATCACCAAGGACACCCCGAAGACGACGTTCGCCGATGTGGCGGGGTCCGACGAGGCGGTCGAGGAGCTCTACGAGATCAAGGAGTTCCTCCAGGAGCCGGCGAAGTTCCAGGCCGTCGGCGCCAAGATCCCCAAGGGTGTCCTGCTGTACGGGCCTCCCGGTACGGGCAAGACGCTGCTCGCACGCGCCGTCGCCGGCGAGGCGGGCGTCCCGTTCTACTCGATCTCCGGTTCCGACTTCGTCGAGATGTTCGTCGGTGTCGGTGCCTCCCGTGTCCGTGACCTCTTCGAGCAGGCCAAGGCGAACGCCCCGGCGATCGTCTTCGTCGACGAGATCGACGCCGTCGGCCGGCACCGCGGTGCCGGTATGGGCGGCGGTCACGACGAGCGCGAGCAGACGCTGAACCAGCTGCTCGTGGAGATGGACGGCTTCGACGTGAAGGGCGGCGTCATCCTGATCGCCGCCACGAACCGTCCGGACATCCTCGACCCGGCGCTGCTGCGCCCGGGCCGTTTCGACCGGCAGATCGCGGTCGACCGGCCGGACATGCTGGGCCGTCTGGAGATCCTCAAGGTCCACCAGAAGGGCAAGCCGGTCGCACCGGACGTCGATCTCGGCGCCGTCGCCCGTCGTACGCCCGGCTTCACCGGTGCCGACCTGTCGAACGTGCTGAACGAGGCGGCGCTCCTGACGGCGCGCGGCAATCTGAAGCTGATCGACAACAACATGCTCGACGAGGCCATCGACCGCGTCGTGGCGGGTCCGCAGAAGCGGACCCGGATCATGTCCGAGAAGGAGAAGAAGATCACCGCGTACCACGAGGGCGGACACGCCCTGGTCGCGGCGGCCTCACCTCAGTCGGACCCGGTCCACAAGATCACGATCCTCTCCCGTGGCCGCGCCCTCGGTTACACGATGGTGCTCCCGGAGGAGGACAAGTACTCCACGACGCGCAACGAGATGCTCGACCAGCTGGCTTACATGCTGGGCGGGCGCGCGGCCGAGGAGCTGGTCTTCCACGACCCGACGACCGGCGCTGCGAACGACATCGAGAAGGCCACGGCAACGGCCCGCGCGATGGTCACGCAGTACGGCATGACGGAGCGGCTCGGCGCGATCAAGTTCGGCGGCGACAACACCGAACCCTTCGTGGGCCGCGAGATGGGCCACCAGCGCGACTACTCGGAAGAGGTCGCCGCGCTGGTCGACGAAGAGGTCAAGAAGCTCATCGAGACCGCGCACAACGATGCGTGGGAGATCCTCGTCGAGAACCGCGACGTTCTGGACGCCCTGGTTCTCCAGCTCCTTGAGAAGGAGACCCTCGGCAAGGCGGAGATCGCGGAGATCTTCGCTCCGATCGTCAAGCGACCGGCACGTCCGGCGTGGACCGGCTCCGCCCGGCGCACGCCGTCCACCCGGCCGCCGGTGCTCTCCCCGAAGGAGCTCGCCCTCACCAACGGCGCCACCACGGCGAACGGCTCGGTCACGGACACGGTTCCGGTGACCGAGGCGATCCCCGAGGAGCGTCCCGAGAGCTAGACACCGACCCCGGTGTGGCCCCTGTCACGGGGGCTTCACCGGGCCCGGAATGGATGCCGCGTCCCCCAGGTTTTAGCCTGTGGGGGCGCGGCTTTTCCCTTGGGCCCTGTCCGGCCCTGATCCGCCGGACAGGCGCCACACCTGCGCGGATGTCCACGCAGTGACAGTTCAGAGGAACGAGGCACAGATGACCGACCCGGTGACGCTGGACGGCCAGGGTTCGATCGGCGAGTTCGACGAGAAGCGGGCCGAGGCGGCCGTACGCGAGCTGCTCATCGCCGTCGGGGAGGACCCGGACCGGGAGGGGCTGCGAGAGACCCCGGGCCGGGTGGCGCGGGCGTACAAGGAGATATTCGCCGGCCTGTACCAGGAGCCCGAGGACGTCCTGACGACCACGTTCGACCTGGGTCACGACGAGATGGTGCTGGTCAAGGACATCGAAGTGTTCAGTACCTGTGAACACCACCTGGTGCCGTTCCGCGGAGTGGCGCACGTCGGGTACATCCCGGCGGCCAGCGGCAAGATCACCGGTCTGTCGAAGCTGGCCCGTCTGGTCGACGTCTACGCCCGCCGGCCGCAGGTCCAGGAGCGGCTCACCACGCAGATCGCCGAGTCCCTGATGGAGATCCTGGAGCCGCGCGGCGTCATCGTCGTCGTGGAGTGCGAGCACATGTGCATGTCGATGCGCGGGATCCGCAAGCCCGGGGCGAAGACGCTGACCTCGGCGGTCCGCGGACAGCTCCGCGACCCCGCGACGCGCGCCGAGGCCATGAGCCTGATCATGGCGCGCTGACGCACCGGCCCGGACAGGGCTGACGCACCGGCCCGGACAGGGGAGGGCGGCGTCCTACGCCGCCGCCGCGTTCTTGTTGTCGTCCTCGTCGTCCGGGAGCTTGCAGACGCGCTCCAGGAACAGGGCCGCCGCGATCACCGCGATGCCGGCCAGGACCGCGAAGCCCGCGTAGATGGCCTGATCGCGGCGGGCCGGCATGTCGAGGGAGCCGAGCAGGAAGACGCCGACGCCGCCGTACATCCCGGAGACCAGGGCGACGACGAGGGCGCTGGCCTGGCCGAAGACCACGGCACGGGCCGCCATCAGGGGCTCGACGCCCTTCGCGCCCGGCCGGCGCTCGCGCTGGGCGCGCAGCCGGGAGCGGAGGGAGAGCGCCGTCGCCAGCAGGACCACGGCGATCACCGCGAGCACGATGGGCGCGGCCAGCGGCACGCCGGGCAGGGTGCCGAGGGAGTCCCAGAGGCGGGCGCCGCCCCAGGACAGCACCCCGGCGGCGGCGAAGAGGCCGGCCAGTACTCCGAGCCGTAGTTGCTTCACCGGGTGAGCCGCCCTTCGCCGCCTGTGGATGTCAGGCCCGTGGTTGTTCCGGCCTGTGGATGTCCTGCTGTCTTCTTCGAGCCTAACGACTACTCGGGCAGCCGGAGTTCCAGGTCCGCCCGGGGCAGTACGCCGCCGCGTCCCACACCGGCCAGCAGGTCGGCGACCGGGCCGGCGCCGGGCAGCTGGGCCTCGGGATCCACGTCGTGCCACGGAGCGAGCACGAAGGCGCGCTCACGGGCCCGGGGGTGGGGGAGGGTGAGCTCCGGGTCGTCGGAGACGACGTCCGCGTACGCGACGATGTCCACGTCGATGGTGCGCGGCCCCCAGCGCTCCTCGCGGACCCGGTCGAAGGCCTCTTCGATGGCCTGGCCGCGCTCCAGGAGGGAGGACGGGGGGAGCGTCGTCTTCACGACGACGACCGCGTTGAAGTACGAGGGCTGGGAGCCGGGTTCGACGCCCCACGGCTCCGTCTCGTACACCGGGGAGACCGCCTTGACCCGAAGGCCGGGGGTGTCCTCCAGGGCGTCGATGGCGCCCTGGAGGGTCTCCAGGCGGTTGCCCAGGTTGGAGCCCAGGGAGATCACGGCGCGTTTGGGGTTGGAGAGGGTGATGTCCGCGGCGTCCACCTGCTCGACCACGGAGGCGGGAACCGGCTGTACGGTCGGGTCGCTCTGCCCCTCGGTAGAAAATGCAGTCATGCTCGGCTCCGGGTGATGGTGACGGTGACGTCGTCGAAGGGGACGGTGATGGGCGCATCCGGCTTGTGGACCACGACCTCCACCTCCTCGACGCCTTCGTGCTTGAGGCACTGCTGGGCGATGCGCTCCGCGAGCGTCTCGATCAGATCGACGGGTTCGCCCTGGACCACTGCGACGACCTCTTCGGCGACCACGCCGTAGTGCACGGTCTTCGTGAGGTCGTCGGCGGCTGCCGCGGGACGGGTGTCGAGGCCGAGCACCAGGTCCACGATGAACGTCTGTCCCTCTTCCCGTTCCCGGGGAAAGACGCCATGGTGCCCACGGGCCTTGAGGCCGCGCAGCGCGACACGATCCACGCGAATCACTCCTGCTGTTGTTGTCGAAGGGGTACGAACCACGTGCGGGTGGCTGCGTACCCTTTTCCGAATCTACCTGCGAGCGCCGACAGTCCTCCCCCGCGGGGGCTATGGACACGGCGGCACGGGGCTGGTAGCCGCTGATACCCCGCTGTGCCCCGTTCCAACCCCACCGAGCTGCCTTTCGGGCCTTCAACGGCCTTGTACCCACTCAGGAAGGGGAGTCCTCGTCCTCTTCCTCGCCGGTTTCGGCCAGTACGGGCGAGCCGTGGTGGGACCAGAGCTTCCAGCCGTCCGGAGTGCGGCGGAACACATTGGTCGCGACGACCAGTTGGCCGACGAGCGGCCCGAGCGAGCTGCCCTCCTCCGCGGGGCCGCCGCTGAGGATGTTCTCGGTGCAGGTCACCAGAGCGGTGTCGCCCGTCATGGAGACCCCGACATCCGTCAGGAAGAACTGGATGTACTCGGTGTTCGCCATGATCAGGGCGTAACTGCGCAGTACCTCGCCGCGTCCGGTGAGCACCGGCCAGCCGGGGTGGACGCAGGAGACGGTGAGGTCCTCCCCGGGCAGCCAGAGCCCGGTCAGCTCGTCCAGGTCGCCGCGCTCCATGGCCTCGTAGAACGCGGTGTTGGCCCGCTCGACCGCCTCGATGTCGTCGGCGGCGGAGGCCTGCTCGTCCTGCGGCTCGTTCACGCGGCTCCCTCGACCGCGCGGGCGACCCGGACGGCATCGGCGGTGGCCCGGACCTCGTGGACCCGGACGGCCCAGGCGCCGGCCCGGGCGGAGAGCGCGGAGACCGCGGCGGTGGCCGCGTCGCGCTCGCGGGCGGGCGGCGGGGCGGCCCCCTCACCGGCCAGCACATGGCCCAGGAACCGCTTGCGGGAGGCGGCGACCAGCAGCGGGCGGCCGAGGCCGTGCAGCGCGTCCAGGCGGGCGATGAGCGACAGGTCGTGGGCGGCGTCCTTGGCGAAGCCGAGGCCCGGGTCGATCACGATCCGTTCGGGGGCGACACCCCCGGCGACCACGGCGTCCATCCGGACCCGCAGCTCCTCGACGACCTCGGCGACGACGTCCCCGTACACCGCCCGGCTGTTCATGGACTCGCTGAACCCGCGCCAGTGCATGACGACGAACGGCACCGCGGCGGCGGCGACGACCGGGACCATGTCCGGGTCGGCGAGACCGCCGCTCACGTCGTTGACCAGGACCGCGCCCGCGGCGACGGCCTGCTCGGCGACCCGGGCCCGCATGGTGTCGACCGAGACCGTGACCCCTTCGGAGGTCAGGCCGCGGACCACCGGGACCACGCGCCGCAGCTCTTCCGACTCGTCCACCCGGCTCGCGCCGGGGCGGGTCGACTCACCGCCGACGTCGACCAGGTCGGCACCCTCGCCGACCAGGTCGAGGCCGTGCTTCACGGCGGCCGTGGTGTCGAACCAGCGACCTCCGTCGGAGAAGGAGTCCGGGGTCACGTTGACGACACCCATGACCGCGCAGCGGTCCCACTCCGGCAGGCCCTGCACCGAGCCTCGTCCATGCAACGTACTCATACGACCAGCCTAGGCCCGTCACGATGCCGGTCACGCCGGGCGGATGCCCTGTTCGCCGGTGGAGGCCCGTATGTGGGCGCAGGGGCGCGGGCCGCCCGCCCGCAGCCGGCGGGCCAGGGGGCGGGGGAGGGCGAAGCTCACGAAGCCCTCGGCCTGCATGGCGGCCAGCGAGATCCGGGGCAGGTCGCGGGCGGTGCGGTAGACCACGAACCGGGGCTCCCAGCGCGGCCGGAACTTGGCGTTGAACTTGTACAGGGACTCGATCTGGAACCAGCGCGAAAGGAAGACCAGCAGCCCGCGCCAGACCCGCAGCACCGGCCCGGCACCCAGCTTCTCGCCGCGGGCCAGGGCGGAGCGGAACATCGCGAAATTCAGCGAGACGCGGGTGATGCCGAGCCGGGGCGCGGCCTCCAGGGAGGCGACGATCAGCAGCTCGTTCATGCCCGGGTCGGCGGCGCGGTCGCGGCGCATCAGGTCCAGGGACATCCCGTCGGTGCCCCACGGGACGAAGTGGAGGACGGCCTTCAGATCGCCGTACGGGGAGTCGGCGTCCCGCTCCTCGGCCTGGTGGGCGGTGGCGACGAAGCAGTCGCGGTCGGCGCCGTCGCCGATCCGGCCGAGCGCCATGGAGAAGCCGCGCTCGTTGTCCGTGCCGCGCCAGTCGGCGGCGGCTCGCCGGATGCGGGCCAGTTCGGTCTCGCCGATGTCCGCCACGCGCCGGACCCGCGTCTCGTACCCGCCGCGCTCAATGCGTTTCACCATCTGGCGCACGTTGCGCATCGCGCGTCCGGCGAGCGAGAAATCCGCGACATCCACCACCGCCTCGTCGCCGAGTTCCAGGGCGTCGAGTCCGGTCTCGCGGGTCCAGACCTCGCCGCCGGTCTCGCTGCAACCCATCACGGCGGGGGTCCAGGAGTGCGCCCTGGCCTCGTCCATGAAGCGTTCGATGGCGCCGGGCCAGGCCTCCACGTCGCCGATCGGGTCGCCGCTGGCCAGCATCACCCCGGACACCACGCGGTAGCAGACGGCAGCCTTGCCGCTGGGCGAGAAGACCACGGCCTTGTCGCGGCGCAGCGCGAAGTGGCCCAGCGAGTCGCGGCCGCCGTGCCGCTCCAGCAGGCCGCGCAGCCGCGCCTCGTCGTCCTCGGTGAGACGGGCGGCCGGGTGCTCGGGGCGGAACGCGAGGTAGATCGTGGTGACGGCGGTCAGCAGCCCTAGCGCGCCCAGCGAGCAGCCCACGGTCCAGGAGGTGTCGCCGGCGTAGTCGACCGGGCCCTCGAAGCCGAACAGTCCGTACAGCACGTGCTGGAGCCGGTCGGCGATGCTGGGGTTCCCGACCAGGCGGCCCGGGTGGACGCTGACGATGACCAGGCCGAGGCCGAGCGAACCCGCGCCGAGCAGGACGAAGTTGGCCAGTGCCCTCCAACGGCTGCGCGGGTCGGGGAGCGCGGCGAATTCACTCCGGTGGCGTACCAGCAGGTAGCAGAGCGTCAGCGATACGACGGCGCCCAGGACCGAGTGCCGGTAGACGAACTGGGCCACCGCACCGGCCGGGAGCAGGACGACTGCGGCCCGCCAGGCCCGTCGCTTGTGCCGCTTCAGGCCGTGGGCCAGGAGCAGCAGCAGGACGCCGGCGCTCAGTGCGAGCGCGGCGGCGAAGGGGCCGAGGGCTCCGGGGAGCACCTCGGCGAGGGTGTGCATCCGGCTGTGCCGGAAGCGCGGGAAGACGCCCGCGGCGACGTCGATCAGGCCGACGGCGGCGCAGGCGGTGCCGACGAGGGCCGGCACGGTCTCGGGTCGCGGTCCGTATGCGAACTTGCGTACGCCCTTCGGAACCAATCCCGATTTATCCCCATCTAGCGTGACAGACATCGCTTCCCGTGGTTCCGCGAGAGATTCTTGGAGTCCGTCGGCCGGAGCCCTGCGGACGATGTGCGACCTCTAGGACGAGGCTTCCGGGCCATGGGTTCACCCATGAGCCGGAAATTTCCTGACAAGAAAGTTCAACCGCCATGGGCCTTACCGGTAACGCAGTTCTGATCCTGGCGATCGTGCTTGCCGTCGCGCTGTTCGCCGTCACGGTCTGGTTCTGGCCGAGGCTCGCCCGGCGCAGCGTCTCCGCGGTGTTCGGCAGGGTGGGTCTGCTGCTGGCCACCCAGGTGGCGGTCTTCGTCTCCGTCGGCCTGATGGCCAACAACTCGTTCCTCTTCTACGGCTCCTGGGCCGACCTGTTCGGCCAGAAGCAGGAGCTGGGCGTGGTGACCGACCACGCCCAGGGGACCCTGGCGGCGAAGAACATCGTCCGGGTGGGGACGCAGCGGCCCGACGTGCCGGGAGGCTCGCGGCCCGCCCTGGCCGGCCGGATCGACAAGGTCGTGATCGCGGGGCGGCACTCGGGGATAGAGACCTCGGCGTACGTATACCTGCCGCCGGAGTACTTCCAGGAGGCGTACGCCCGCCGGAAGTTCCCCGCGGTCGTGGTGCTCACCGGATACCCGGGCACCTCGGAGAACCTCATCAAGGGGCTCGCCTACCCCAAGACGTCGCTCGAACGGGTGCGGGCGGGCCGCTCCCAGCCGATGATCCTGGTGATGCTGCGACCGACCCTGGCCCCGCCGCGGGACACCGAGTGCGTGGACATAAAGGGTGGTCCGAAGACCGAGACGTTCTTCGCCGACGACCTGCCACGCGCGATCTCGGCCGGCTACCGGGTCGGGCGGCACGCCCGCAACTGGGGCATCATCGGCAACTCGACCGGTGGCTACTGCGCCCTGAAGATCGGCCTGCACCATCCGGCGCGCTACACGGCGAGCGCGGGACTCTCCGCGTACTACGAGGCGGCCGAGGACCCGACGACCGGTGACCTCTTCCACGGTGACCAGGGGGAGCGGGAACGTGCCGACCTGCTGTGGTCCCTGGACCACCTTCCGCAGCCGGACTCGTCCTTCCTGGTGACGACGTCACGCACGGGAGAGTCGAACTACGCCGACACACGGAAGTTCGTGGCCAAGGTGAAGCGGCCCGCCCAGGTCTCGTCGATCGTGCTCGACAGCGGCGGGCACAACTTCAACACCTGGCGCCGGGAGATCCCCGCGACCCTGGACTGGATGAGCAGCCGGCTCAGCGAGAACTGACCGGAGGCCTCGCGGCGGGCAGCCTCACTCCCCCGCGGTCTTCGCGACGCCCGCGACGCCCGCCACGCTCTCCACGGCCACCTCGGCGCGCGGTACGGCCCGGTCGTCCGCGTTGATGGAGCGGCGCAGCGCCTCGTGGAGGCGGGCCGGGGTGAGCACGCCCAGGAACCGGCCCTCGCTCTGCTCGTCGATGACCGCGATCCAGCCGGCGTCGTGCTGGAGCATGGTGGCGAACGCCTGCTTGAGCGGTGCGCCGACGGGCAGCCAGGCCTCCATCCGGCGGGCGTGCTCGCGGACCGTGCCCTTGGCGCCGGTGAGTGCGTCACCGGCCGGGATCCAGCCGTGAAGCTTGCCGTCGCCGTCCAGCACCACGGCCCAGCGCGCCCCGTCCGCGCGCAGCCGCTCGGTCGCCCTGTCCAGCGGGTCGTCGAGGTGGACGACCGGCGGCCGGTCGAGGTCGCTCTCCTCGACGGGGGTGACCGAGAGCCGCTTGAGCCCGCGGTCCGCGCCGACGAAGTCGGCGACGTAGTCGTTGGCGGGGGCGCCGAGCACGGTGGCCGGTGAGTCGAACTGCTCGATCGAGCCCTGTCCGTAGACGGCGATACGGTCGCCGAGCCGGACCGCCTCCTCGATGTCGTGCGTGACGAACAGCACGGTTTTGCGGACCTGGGCCTGGAGCCGCAGGAATTCGTTCTGCAGCCGTTCCCTGACCACCGGGTCGACCGCGCCGAAAGGCTCGTCCATCAGCAGTACCGGCGGATCCGCGGCCAAGGCCCTGGCCACGCCCACGCGTTGGCGCTGACCGCCGGACAGCTGTTCCGGATATCGGTCGCCATAAACGGAAGGATCGAGTCCGACCAGATCGAGGAGTTCCGCGGCGCGGGCACGGCCCTTTCCGCGTTTCCAGCCGAGGAGATGGGGGACGGTCGCGGTGTTCTCCAGCACCGTCCGGTGCGGAAACAGGCCGACCTGCTGGATCACATAGCCGATACGGCGCCGGAGTCGGACCGGATCGATGGTGGATATGTCGTCCCCGTCGAGGAATATCCGGCCCTCGCTCGGTTCGATCAGCCGGTTCACCATCTTCATGGTGGTCGTCTTGCCGCAGCCCGACGGTCCGACGAGCGTGACGAGTTCACCTTCGGCGACCTCGAAGGAAAGGTCGTCGACGGCGGTGGTGCCGTCCGCATACCGCTTGGTGACGTGCTCGAAACGGATCATGGTTCCCCATTGTGACGCGTGTTCTGTGAAGGACGTGTTGCTGGAATACAACGGCCTCGGCGATTGTCAGTGGTCGAGGATAGGCTCGCCGGACATCAGTACGAGAGGCGATCGGGAGGTGGGGGACGGATGGCCGGACAGAACTGCCTGGTGACGAACGACTGGATCTGCGGGGAGTACCTCCGCTCCCGCAGCCAGGAGTTGACCGATGCGACGGTGCAGCACATCTGGATCACCGCGGTATCGGTGGCGATCGGGGTCGCGGTCGCCTTTCCGCTGGCGCTGCTCGCCCGTCGCGGCCGGCACTTCGCCGGACCGGTTCTCGGACTGACGACGGTGCTCTACACGGTGCCTTCGCTCGCGATGTTCTCGCTCCTGCTGCCCCTGTTCGGGCTTTCCGCGGCGCTCGTGGTCACCGGGCTCGTGCTGTATTCGCTGACCATTCTCGTACGGAACATCCTGGCGGGTCTCCAGGCGGTTCCGCAGGAGGCGAAGGAAGCCGCCCGGGGCATGGGATACGGGCCGGTGCGTCTGCTCTGGGAGGTCGAACTCCCCCTTGCGATGCCCGCGTTGATGGCCGGGATACGGATCGCCACGGTGTCCACGATCGCGCTGACCACGGTCGGCTCGATCGTCGGCCGCGGCGGCCTGGGCAATCTCATCGAGGACGCCCTGCCGAGCTTCTTCAAGGCCCAGGTGCTGGCCGCCTCGGTGCTCTGTGTGCTGCTCGCGGTGGTCGCGGACGTGCTGCTGCTCGTCGTGCAGCGGCTGCTGACCCCGTGGACCCGAATACCGGCCACCCGCGATGCCGTGACCGCGGCCGGCCCGGCGAAGGCGGTCTGAGGTCATGGGAGTTCTCGGCGAAGCCTGGACCTGGCTCACCACCGGCGCCAACTGGTCGGGGGAGAGCGGGGTGGCCCACCGGCTCGGTGAGCATCTCTACGTCAGCGGGGTGGCGCTAGCCCTGTCCTGCGCCATCGCGCTGCCCATCGCGCTGTACCTGGGACACATCGGGAAGGGGGGCGCGCTGGCCGTCAACATCTCCAACGTGGGGCGCGCGATCCCGGTCTTCGCGGTGCTGGCCCTCTTCATGGTCTCGCCCCTGCGCAACGCGGGATACATACCGACGATCATCGCCCTGGTGCTGTTCGCCGTGCCGCCGCTGCTGACCAACGCCTACGTCGGGATGACGGAGGTGGACCGTGCGGTGGCGGAGGCCGCGCGGGGGATGGGCATGTCGGGCGGTCAGCTCTTCCTCCGTGTCGAACTCCCGCTGGCCTACCCGATGATCATGGCCGGGCTGCGTTCGGCCGCGGTACAGGTCGTGGCCACGGCGACGATCGCCGCGATGGTCGGCCAGGGCGGCCTCGGCCGCATCATCACCGCCGGATTCAACACGTACAACACCCCGCAGGTGGTCGCGGGCGCCCTGCTGGTCGCCGTGCTCGCCCTGCTGGTGGAGGCGGTACTGGTCGGCATCGACCGGCTGCTGTCACCGTTGCGCCGCCGCCGGACGGCATGAGCGTCCGGCCGGCTCACCCAACCGATCACGCCAGTCACCTATGGCCTCGTTGCCGTGGACGGAGAACATCATGAGCAGGACCTCGCGCATAGCCGGCGCGGTCATCGGCATCGTCGCGCTCGCGGGCTCGCTCGCCGCATGCGGTGGCGACAGCCTGGAGAAGGACAAGGACGGATCCGCCGCGTCCGCCGGGGACAACGACTCGGGGAAGAAGGGCTCACTGGTCGTCGGTGCCGCCGCCTTCACCGAGTCCAAGGTGCTCGCGGAGCTGTACGCCGGTGTGCTGTCCGACGCCGGATACAGCACGTCGATCACCACGGTGAAGAACCGCGAACTCTACGAACCCTCGCTGGAGAAGGGCGAGATCGACGTCGTCCCGGAATACGCGGCGACGATCGCGGAATTCCTCAACGCCAAGGTGAACGGGGCGAAGGCGGCCGAGTCCGAGCCGGTTGCCTCGGGCGACACCGCGGCCACCGTCGCCGCTCTGGAGAAGCTCGCGACTCCGCGCGGACTGAAGGTGCTGCCGGCCGGCAAGGCCGTCGACCAGAACGCCTTCGCGGTCACCAAGGAATTCGCCGACAAGAACAAGCTCAAGACCCTTTCGGATCTCGGCGCCTCCAAGATCAAGGTGAAGATCGCGGCGGGTGACGAGTGCGAGGTGCGGCCGTTCTGCGCACCCGGCCTGAAGAAGACGTACGGCATCGACGTCACCGGCATCGACCCCAAGGGGGTCGGCACCCCGCAGTCCAAGCAGGCGGTCAAGGACGGCAAGGACCAGCTGGTCCTCACCACCACGACGGACGCGGTGCTGGACACCTACGGCCTGGTCTTCCTGGATGACGACAAGAAGCTCCAGAACGCGGACAACGTGCTGCCCGTCCTCCATGCGAAGGACGCCGGTTCCCAGGACATCGCCGACGCACTCGGCAAGCTCACCGACGCACTCACCACGCAGGATCTGGCGGAGCTGAACCGCAAGGTCGACGCCGAGCGTGCCAAGCCCGCCGATGTCGCCAGGGAATACCTGGAGTCGAAAGGTCTGATCAAGAAGTAGCAAGGGCGGAACGAGCGATTCAGGGGCCGTCAGGTAACTGCCCGGGAACAGATTGCCGGGCGGCCCCCCAAGCGGCCCGTACGCACGGTAAATTTCGGGCCATGCCACGTGGACGCCACCGCCATTCGCCACCTCTGCACAGAATCCTTCCGCCTTCGGCCGTCGCCGGAGTCGCGGCCCTCTGTGCCGCGGGAGCCTGGCTGCTCGCCGAGCCGCTGGTCCTGCGCGGACTGGTCGCCGCCGCGGCGGCCGCCGCCGTGACCGGCGCGTATCTGATGCGCAGCTGGGACCGGGAGGCGGGCCGTCGCGTCGCGGAGCTGACGCGCGCCCGCGCGAGTGACGAATGGCGTGCCGAGGAACGCGTGGCGGAACTGGAAGCCGATCTGGAGGAGTCGCGCGAGCTGCGCGCCCGCCTGGAGACGAAGCTTCGCCGCAAGCGGGTGGAGCTCGCCGGACTGCGGGGCGAGCACGCCGCGCTGCTGCGGCGGTACGCCAACGCCGAGACCGAGCGCGCCAGCGTGCTGGAGAGCCGCCGACAGCTCGCGCTGGAGGCGGCCGCGCCGCCCCGCGAACTGCCCGCCGCGCGCAGCACCCCGACGCCGTCCGCGTATCTGCGTGCCGCCCAGGCCCTCGACGACCTCACGCGCAACGGCGCGCTCCAGGAGGCGCGGCGCACCGCCGAGCAGGCCAGGAAGCGCGATCTCGCGGAGCGCTCCAGGGAGCCGGAGGAGCCGCAGGGCAGGCACGCCGCGGCCGCCGGCTCGCAGGCGTCCGCCGGGCAGACGGGTGGAGAGCAGCACCGCCGCCCGCAGGCCGCCCTGCCCGCGACCAGGCAGTCCCCGGCGCTGCCCGCCCCGCGCCCGGTGCAGGCCGCCAGCGCGGTCGTTCCGTACGCGGCGTCCCGCCGTCACCTGGTGCCGCAGGGCAGCTTCGACTTCTTCGGTACGCAGAAGGCGCACGCCGCGATCGAGTCCGTACAGAACGAGGACCTCGCCGACGTGGTGGGCGAGGAGGCGCTGGCCGCGCACCGCACGGGGGCGGCCGAGAACCGGGCCGTCGGCAAGGTCATCGACCTGACCGCGCACGACGAGACCGAGCAGCTGGACGTGGCGGAGCTGCGCAGCGCGATCTCGTAGGACGGAACAGGCGGCAGCCGGTTACTTGTCGATGTCGCCGACGACGAAGAACAGCGAACCGAGAATCGCCACCATGTCGGCGACGAGCGTGCCCGGCAGCAGCTCGGTGAGCGCCTGGATGTTGTTGAACGAGGCGGAGCGGAGCTTCAGCCGGTACGGGGTCTTCTCGCCCTTGGACACCAGGTAGTAGCCGTTGACGCCGAGCGGGTTCTCGGTCCAGGCGTAGGTGTGGCCCTCGGGGGCCTTCAGCACCTTGGGCAGCCGCTGGTTGATCGGACCGGGCGCCAGATCGGCCATCCGGTCCAGGCAGGCGTCCGCCAGGTCCAGGGCGTTGTGCGTCTGGTCCAGCAGGCACTCGAACCGGGCCAGGCAGTCGCCCTCGGTACGGGTGACGACCTTCAGGGTGTCCTGGAGCTCCCCGTACGCGAGATACGGCTCGTCGCGCCGCAGGTCGAAGTCGACGCCCGAGGCGCGGGCGATCGGCCCGGACACCCCGTAGGCGTGCACCGCCTCGGCCGACAGCACCCCCACCCCGCGGGTACGGCCCCGGAAGATCTCGTTGCCCAGCACCAGCTTGTCGTAGACGTCCATCCGGGAGCGGACCGAGGCGACGGCGTCCCGGGCGCGGCCGAGCCAGCCCGCCGGGAGGTCCTCCTTGAGGCCGCCGACCCGGTTGAACATGTAGTGCATCCGGCCGCCGGAGACCTCCTCCATTACGGCCTGGAGCTCCTCGCGCTCCCGGAACGCGTAGAACACCGGGGTGATCCCGCCGAGTTCCAGCGGGTACGAACCGAGGAACATCAGGTGGTTGAGGACCCGGTTCAGCTCGGCGAGCAGGGTGCGCGTCCAGACCGCGCGCTCCGGCACCTCCATGGCGAGCATCCGCTCGACGGCCATCACGACGCCCAGCTCGTTGGAGAACGCCGACAGCCAGTCGTGGCGGTTGGCGAGCATCACGATCTGCCGGTAGTCGCGGGCCTCGAAGAGCTTCTCCGCGCCGCGGTGCATATAGCCGATGACCGGTTCGGCGTGCTGGATGCGTTCGCCGTCCAGGACGATGCGCAGACGGAGCACGCCGTGGGTGGAGGGGTGCTGGGGGCCGATGTTGAGCACCATGTCGGTGCTCTCCGCCGCGCCGCCGATGCCGACTGTCGTCTCCGTCATGGGGGACAGTATTGCCTGCGGCCCGGCTTCCCGGGGCTCCGCCCCGGACCCCGCTCCTCAATCGCCGGAGGGGCCGGACGGGGACGGGCCCGGGACCCGTTGCGTCAGCCAGCCGAAGTCGCCCAGGCCGCCCCGGGCCGTGAGCTCCGCCGCCTGGCCCGCGGACGCCAGGGCGCGCACGTATCCCGCCGGGTCGCCCGACGCCAGGGACAGCGGCGGGCGTTCACCACTGACGCCCAGCTGCCGCAGCGCCTCCCGCTGGCTGCGGATCTCCGCACCCGGGCCGCCCGCCGCCGCGCACGCGTCCAGGGCCACGTGCGAGGTGAGGTCGCAGCTGCCGTCCGGCACCGGGCGCACCTCCCGCCCCGCCCGGAAACCGGTCAGCGTGCCGAACGGCGGCCGCTCCTCCCGTACGTGGCAGTAGTCCACCGCCACCGCGAGCCCGGCGGTCAGCGTGGACACCGCGCCCGCCCACGCCTCGTCGCGCGGGCGGCCGATCTCGGCCCTGCTGCCCGGCCCCGCCGACGGCCACCAGCGGTGCAGCCATCGCGCGTCCGCCCCGCTCACCGGTTCACCCGGCCGCTCCGCGCCGTCCGCCGTCCGCACCAGGACGTACCGCTCGACGCCGTCCGCATCCGTCTCGGCGACCGGCACCGGCACGTTGTCCAGCCACTCGTTGGCGAACAGCAGCCCGCGCACCCCCTGCGGCGGCTCGGCGCACCACTCCACCCGCGGGTCCAGACCGGGCGGGCGGGCGGCGAGCTCGACGGCGTACGCCCGTACCGTGAGGCCGTCCCCGCCCTCGGCAGGCAGCGCGGCGAGCACCCCCGTCAACAGCTCTCCGCGCCCCGCCCCCAGATCCACCAGGTCCACATCCGAGGTCCCCAGTTCCGCGGCCGTCCTGACCAGCAGCCGGGCGACGGCCGCGGCGA
This sequence comes from Streptomyces sp. NBC_00464, assembly GCF_036013915.1. Taxonomy (NCBI): domain Bacteria; kingdom Bacillati; phylum Actinomycetota; class Actinomycetes; order Kitasatosporales; family Streptomycetaceae; genus Streptomyces; species Streptomyces sp. NBC_00464. Next base: position 4,263,597 of record NZ_CP107899.1, read on the forward strand.
ACAGCGGGGAGGCGTGCACCGAGGTACGGAAATGCCCCGCAGGCCCTTCGGGGCTCCGGTAAAACCCCTCGTCCCCGTACAAAGCGGCCTCGGCCGCCTCCTGCCACCCACGCCACTCATCCGTCACGTTCCCAAGTCTCCACCTTGGGGAGTACGGTCTCCGGACCCGGATCGGCCCTTCGGCTGACCCCGGCACCCCTTGGCTTTCCCTACGCTGGGTCACGTGCAGCGCCTCTACGATTTCATCCGCAGACACCCGACGGGCGTCGACAGCTTCTGGGCCGTCTTCCTCCTCGGGATCTCCGGCATGACGATCGTGGTCGGCGGGGACGCGGACGGTGGCCGGGTACAGCGCATCGCCATAGTGCCGATCGTCATCGGCCTCTGCACCGTCGTCGCGCTGCGCCGGCGCGCACCCGAGAAGATGCTGCTGCTCGCCATCGCGATGGGCGTGGCCCAGCTGGTGATCGGGGTCAGACCCACCCTCGCGAACTTCGCCATGCTGGTGATCACCTTCACCGTGGCCACCGTCGGCGAACGCTGGGCGTCCCGGCTCTCCCTGGCCTGCAGCCTGTGCGCGGCGGGTGTCTCCCAGCTCCGCTGGCCGGAGCAGGAGGGGGCGCCGCGCGGCTGGGCGGAGTCGGTGTTCCTGGTCGTCGTGATGACGGTGCCGTTCGTCCTGGCCTGGGTGCTCGGTGACTCGATGCGGACCCGGCGGGCCTACTTCGACCAGCTGGAGGAGCGCGCCGCCCGGCTGGAGCGGGAGCGCGAGGCGCAGTCGAAGGTCGCGGTGGCGGCCGAGCGGGCCCGTATCGCCCGCGAACTCCACGACGTCGTCGCGCACAACGTATCCGTGATGGTGGTGCAGGCGGACGGTGCCGCCTATGTGATGGACGCGGCCCCCGACCAGGCCCGGCAGGCACTGGAGACGATCTCCAGCACCGGCCGGCAGGCGCTCGCGGAGATGCGGCGACTGCTGGGCGTGCTGCGCACGGGGGACACCCCGGAGACGGGGGAGTACGTCCCGCAGCCCGACGTCGACCAGATCGAGGACCTGATCGAGCACGTCAGGGCGGCCGGTCTGGCCGTCGACTTCAAGATCGAGGGCACCCCGCGCTCGCTGCCCAGCGGCGTCGAGCTGACGGCGTACCGCATCGTGCAGGAAGCCCTGACCAACACCCGCAAGCACGGCGGTCCGAACGCCGGGGCCAGCGTGCGACTGGTCTACTTCGACGACGGTCTCGGCCTGCTGGTGGAGGACGACGGCCGGGGTGCGGCGCACGAGCTGTACGAGGACGGCGGCGCCGACGGCGCGGGCCACGGCATGATCGGCATGCGCGAACGGGTCGGCATGGTCGGCGGCACGCTCGACGCCGGACCGCGCCCCGGCGGCGGATTCCGGATCAGCGCGCTGCTGCCGCTCAAGGCCGCGAACTAGGGACCCCAGGGTCTGTCGTACGCCGAAACCGACCGCAGAACGAACAGGAGACAGGGACCCCATGGCGATCCGCGTGATGCTCGTCGACGACCAGGCGCTGCTGCGCACCGGCTTCCGGATGGTGCTCGCCGCGCAGCCGGACATGGAGGTCGTCGCCGAGGCCGGCGACGGCGCGGAGGCGATCGAGAACCTCCGCTCCACCGCTGTCGACGTGGTGCTGATGGACGTACGCATGCCCCGGCTGGACGGCGTCGAGGCCACCCGCCGCATCTGCGCGCAGCCCGATGCGCCCAAGGTGCTCATCCTGACGACGTTCGACCTCGACGAGTACGCCTTCTCGGGGCTGAAGGCGGGGGCCAGCGGCTTCATGCTGAAGGACGTGCCGCCGGGCGAACTGCTCGCCGCGATCCGTTCCGTGCACAGCGGCGACGCCGTCGTCGCCCCGTCCACCACCCGCCGGCTGCTCGACCGCTTCTCCTCGATGCTGCCCAGCGGCACGTCCGAGCCCCAGCACAAGGACGTCGCCAAGCTCACCGAACGCGAACGCGAGGTGATGCTCCTGGTGGCCCAGGGCCTGTCGAACGGCGAGATCGCTGGGCGTCTGGTGCTCTCCGAGGCGACGGTGAAGACGCACGTCGGCCGCATCCTGACCAAGCTGCGCCTGCGTGACCGGGTGCAGGTCGTCGTGCTCGCGTACGAGACCGGGCTGGTGCGCGCCGGGGGCGGGGCGGGCTGACCGGTGGGCGTGCTCCTCTGGATCAACGGTCCCTTCGGCGGCGGCAAGACGCAAACGGCGTACGAGCTGCGGCGTCGGCTGCCCGGCAGCGTGGTCTGCGATCCGGAGCACGTCGGCTTCGGGCTGCACCGGACGCTGCCGCCCGCGCTGCGCGGGGACTTCCAGGATCTGCCGGCCTGGCGGCAGGGGGTGCGCGACATGCTGGATCTCGCCCTGCGCGGGCATCCGGGCACGGTCATCGCCCCCATGACCCTGGTCGACGCCGGCTACTTCGCGGAGATCGTCGGGCGGCTGCGGGAGGACGGGCACCCGGTGCACCACTTCGCCCTGCTCGCCGAGCGTGCGACGGTGCTGCGACGGCTGAGTGAGCGTGGGCTGGGGCGGGGCCCTCGGACCGACCGGCGCATGGGGGGCGGCGTCGCGGGTCTGGGCACGCGCATCTGCGGCGTTGTCGTCAATCAACAACGCTCCGCGTTGCCTCAATCCTCCGCCTTGCAGCTGCACGCACCCAGACCCGCTCCTTCTCCCGCCCCCCATGCGCCGGTCGGCCCGGGCGCGAGAGCTTCGCCGTCGCGAAACTGGACCACTGCCTGGAGCGGCTCGCGGGCCCGGAGTTCGCCGAGCACATCCGTACCGACCGGCTGACGGTCCCGCAGGTCGCCGACCGGATCGCCGCGTCGGCGGGTCTCACCCCGCTGCCGGACACGGACAGCGCGCTGCGGCACCGGGTGCGGCGGGCCTGGACGGGGATCAAGCACATCCGCCTCGACTGAGCGGGGGCGCCGGGCTCAGCGCAGGATCCCCTCCAGGAAGTCGCTGCCGAGCCGCGCCACCACGGTCAGGTCCAGCTGGTGCAGTACGTACCGGCCGCGGCGCCGCGTCGTGACCAGGCCGGCCTTCTTGAGCACCGTGAGATGGCGGGAGACCTCGGGAGAGGTGATCCCGTTCGTGTCGGCGAGCTCCCCGGTCGTGTACGGCGAGCGGGCGATGTTGCGGCACAGACGCATCCGCATCGGGTGGGCCAGGGCCTCCATCCGGAGCTGGAGCAGTTCCACCGAGGCGGGCGAGGGCAGCTCCGGCCGGTGCACGGGATAGTGGATCACCGGTCGCCAGCCCGGGGCGTGCAGCACCATCAGATGCGGCCAGCCGAAGCTGGTCGGGATGAGGGTGAGGCCCGCGCCGATGTCGGGGTCGGTGGCGTCGGTCGAGCCCTCGGTCAGCTTGTCGACGCTGATCCGCTTCCCGTCCTCGTCGACCGAGAGCGCGGGCGAGACCGCCCGCACGGCCTCGGCGAGCCCCTTGTGCCGCAGCAGATCCGTCTTGTGCCGCGCGTCGGCCGCCAGCTGGACCCGCACCCGCTGCCAGGTGTCCGCGAAGAACGCCTCGTCGCAGTCCTCGAGGAGGCGCCGGATCCAGCGGCGTACGGGGGCGGGGTCGGCCAGCAGCCGCTGGGTGAACTCCACCTGCTGCGGGCCGCGCGCCGCCGCCATGTCCAGGGCCCGCGCCCGCATGCCGGGATCGTGCAGGGGGGAGGCCGCGCCGGTCCCGTACAGGTTCGCGCAGGTGAACTCCAGGGCGGCGGAGACGAACCGCTCGTCGTCCAGCCGGTCCAGGATGTCCAGGTCCTCGGCGAGGTCGGCGCCCGTCCTGCCGTTGCCGCCGAGGACACCGGCGAACGGCATGAAGATGTCCGAGAACGTGTTCCGCCACAGGAAGTCGGCCTCGTGCAGCCGGTCGGCCAGGTCCGGCTCCAGAGACGTGGTGGTGGCCGTCGTCCAGCCGTGCAGCCCGGGGTGGTGTCCCGGCTCGGACAGCGCGTGCAGGGCGACCCCCAGCTCGACGAGGGGAGAGGTCTCGAAGACGACGCGGCCGGGGTCGAGCCCCGCGATGTCGATGGTTACGCTCACCCGTCCATGGTGCGGGGTGAACGGGGCGGTCCGGACCGCGATTGACGGACGGCGTCAATCGGCGGCCCGCCGGGTGTGCGCGCCCTACCGCCGGTCCACCCGCTTCAGGAACTCCGCCACTGCCGCACGGACGTCCGCCGCCGTCCACTCCAGCCCTGCCTCCGACACCGTGACCTCGGTGAACGACAGTCCGGGAGGGCCCGCGGCAGCCGGGTGCCACTTGCGGAAGAGGGCCACGCCCGTCTCCTCGGCCTGACGTACGGACGCCTCGCTCAGGGCGTCCGCCGGGTGGGGCAGCCAGACCTGGAACTGGTGCGTGTGCGGGGGTTCCGGGTGCACCCGGAACCACCCGGCACCGGCCTCCGTGAACCCTTCGGCCAGCGCCGCGGCCACCACCTTCGCGTGCGCCACGTACGACGGCAGCTTCGGCAGCTCCCGGTCCAGGCCGATCAGCGCGGCGAGCGCCGCCGGGAACTGCTGGAAGAGCTGACCCCCGTACCGGTGCCGCCAGGTGCGGGCCTCCTCGATCAGCGAGGCGGACCCGGCGAGCGCCGCCCCGGAGATTCCGCCGAGGGTCTTGTAGAACGACACGTACACACTGTCCGCGAGCGCCGCGATCTCCGGCAGTTCACGCCCGAAGCGGGAAGCGCACTCCCACAGCCGCGCCCCGTCGAAGTGCACCACCGCGTCGCGCTCGCGAGCCGCCGCCACCACGGCCTCCAGCTCCTCCCACGTGGGCAGGACGAAGCCGGCGTCACGCAGCGGCAGCTCCAGCATCAGGGTGCCGAACGGCTCCGCGAAGTCGCGGACCTCGTCGGCCGTGGGCAGCCGCGGCGCGGACGTCGGGTGGACGGTACGCAGTCCGCTGACCGCCGACAGGGCGCCGCGCTCGTGCACCTCGGGGTGGGCGAGCGGGTGCAGGGCCACCGTGGCGTTGCCGGTGCGGCCGGCCCAGCAGCGCAGCGCGACCTGCTGTGCCATCGTCCCGGTCGGGAAGAACGCGGCGGCCTCGGTGCCCAGCAGTCCGGCGATCCGCTGCTCCAGCTCGGCGACGACGCCGTCGCCGTAGATGTCCGCGGGCCGGTCCGGATCGGTGACCGTGGCCGCGCCCGCGGTCAGTGCCGCCAGCTGCTCGCCGAGCGAACGGTCCACCGGCGTCCGGGCCAGGATCCGGTCGGCCTGCCGCCACGCGCTGATGCGGCGCAGCCGCTGCGCGTCGGCATCCTCGTCCCCGTATCCGCGGGGGATCTGTGTCCCGTCCGCCGCCTCGTCGTGCACCTGCTCGTCTCTGTCTGCCATGGGACGATCATCACGCAGAACGCAGCCCCTGCCCACAGGGTATTGACGCCCCCGGCCCGCAAGGTGCCGCAGCGGTCCGGAGTTTCCCACAGCCTGTGGACAGCCGGGGGGTCGGACGAAACGCTGGCGTAGCATGCAGAGAAATCGTCCGGTACCCCCCGCGGACTGGAACGGAAGGCCACCGCCGCGTGAATGCAACTGCCCCCCAGGAGCCCCTCGACGCGAGGGACCGCCCCGCCCGGCTCACCGTCGGCGTCGTGGGCGCGGGCCGCGTCGGCCCCGCCCTCGCCGCAGCCCTGGCACTCGCCGGGCACCGCCCGGTCGCCGTGTCGGGCGTCTCCGACGCCTCGGTGCGCCGCGCCGCCACCCTGCTCCCGGACGTCCCCCTGGTGACGCCCGCCGAGGTCCTCGCGCGCGCGGAACTGGTCCTGCTGACGGTGCCCGACGACGCCCTGCCGGGTCTTGTCGAGGGCCTCGCGGAGACCGGCGCGGTCCGCCCCGGCCAGCTGATCGTCCACACCTCGGGCCGGTACGGGACGAAGGTGCTGGATCCCGCGCTGCGGGCCGGCGCCCTGCCGCTGGCCCTGCACCCGGCGATGACGTTCACCGGCACCTCCGTGGACGTCCAGCGGCTGGCCGGCTGCTCCTTCGGGGTGACGGCCCCCGAGCAGCTGCGGCTCGCCGCCGAGGCGCTGGTCATCGAGATGGGCGGCGAGCCCGAGTGGATCGCCGAGGAGGCCCGCCCGCTCTACCACGCGGCGCTCGCCCTGGGCGCGAACCACCTGGTCACCCTGGTGGCCCAGTCGATGGAGCTGCTGCGCACGGCCGGGGTCGCCGCCCCCGACCGGATGCTCGGCCCGCTCCTCGGCGCCGCCCTGGACAACGCCCTGCGCTCCGGTGACGCCGCCCTGACCGGCCCGGTCGCCCGGGGTGACGCGGGCACCGTCGCCGCGCACATCGGCGAGCTGCGCACCCATGCCCCGCAGACGGTGGCCGGTTACGTCGCGATGGCCCGCGCCACCGCCGACCGCGCACTCGCCCACGGCATGCTCAAGCCGGAGCTCGCCGAGGACCTGCTCGACGTCCTGGCCGACGGCTCGGGCGCCCCGGGCAGCGCCGGCACCGGACCGGAGGAATCCCGATGACCGCATCCGCCGCCACCCTGCTCCGTACCGCCGCCGAACTGACGGGGTACCCCCCCGAGGACGACCGGGCCGAGCGTGCCGTCGTCATGACGATGGGCGCTCTGCACGAGGGCCACGCCTCCCTGATACAAACCGCACGTGCGGTTGTCGGACCGGCCGGACAGGTCGTCGTCACCGTCTTCGTCAACCCGCTCCAGTTCGGCGAGAGCGCCGACCTCGACCGCTACCCGCGCACCCTGGACGCCGATCTCGCGGTGGCCGGCGCGGCCGGCGCCGACGTGGTCTTCGCGCCGTCCGTCGACGAGGTCTACCCCGGCGGCGAACCGCAGGTCCGGATCTCCGCGGGCCCGATGGGCGAGCGCCTCGAAGGCGCCTCCCGTCCCGGGCACTTCGACGGCATGCTCACCGTCGTCGCCAAGCTGCTCCACCTCACCCGCCCCGATGTCGCGTTCTTCGGGCAGAAGGACGCCCAGCAGCTGGCGCTGATCCGCCGCATGGTGCGCGATCTGAACTTCCCCGTGGAGATCGTGGGCGTGGAGACGGCCCGGGAGCCGGACGGCCTCGCGCTGTCCAGCCGCAACCGCTTCCTCGACCCGCACGAGCGCCACACCGCGCTCGCCCTGTCCCGCGCGCTGTTCGCGGCCCGTGACCGGCTCGCCGCCCAGCAGGCCCTGCACGCCCGCGCGCAGACCGCCGGGGCGACGGAGGGCCGGGCCGCCGGACTCACCCGGCTCGGCGAGGCCCGGCTGGCGGCCGACGCCCAGGCGGTCGCCCGGGCCCGGCCGGACGGCGGCCCCGCGGCCGTGCGCGCCGCCGCCCGCACGATCCTGGACGACGCGGCAGCCGAACAGCCCCCGCTCGACCTCGACTACCTGGCGCTCGTGGACCCGGCGGACTTCACCGAGATCCCCGACGACCGCACCGACGGCGACGCGATCCTCGCCATTGCCGGCCGGGTGGGCGCCACCCGCCTCATCGACAACATCCCGCTGACCTTCGGAGCCCCCGCGTGACCGGAATACGGCTGACCGCCCCCGCCCCCGGCTGGTCCATCGACGCCGATGTCGTGGTGGTCGGCTCCGGCGTGGCCGGACTCACCACCGCGCTGCGCTGCGCCGCCGCGGGCCTCGCCACCGTCGTCGTCACCAAGGCCCGGCTCGACGACGGCTCGACCCGCTGGGCCCAGGGCGGCGTCGCGGCCGCACTCGGTGAGGGCGACACCCCCGAGCAGCACCTGGACGACACCCTGGTCGCCGGCGCGGGCCTGTGCGACGAGGCGGCGGTACGCACCCTGGTCACCGAGGGCCCCGACGCCGTACGCCGGCTGATCGGCACCGGCGCCCAGTTCGACACCGCGGACGACGGCACCATCGCGCTGGGCCGCGAGGGCGGCCACCACCGCCGCCGCATCGCCCACGCGGGCGGCGACGCGACGGGCGCGGAGATCTCCCGCGCCCTGGTCGAAGCGGTCCGCGAAGCCGCCCTGCACACGGTCGAGAACGCCCTCGTGCTCGACCTGCTCACCGACGCCGAAGGCCGTACCGCGGGTGTCACCCTGCACGTCATGGGCGAGGGCCAGCACGACGGGGTCGGCGCGGTCAACGCCCCCGCGGTCATCCTCGCCACCGGCGGCATGGGCCAGGTCTTCTCCGCCACCACCAACCCGCCGGTCGCCACCGGCGACGGCGTGGCACTCGCGCTGCGGGCGGGCGCGGAGGTCTCGGACCTCGAATTCGTCCAGTTCCACCCCACGGTCCTCTTCCTCGGCGCCGGTGCCGAGGGCCAGCAGCCGCTCGTCTCGGAAGCGGTACGGGGCGAGGGCGCCCATCTCGTCGACGCACACGGCACGCGCTTCATGCTCGGGCAGCACGAACTGGCCGAGCTCGCCCCGCGCGACATCGTCGCCAAGGCCATCACCCGCCAGATGCAGCTGCACGGCACCGAGCACATGTACCTCGACGCCCGCCACTTCGGCGCCGAGATGTGGGAGCAGCACTTCCCCACCATCCTGGCGGCCTGCCGGGCCCATGGCATCGACCCGGTCACCGAACCGATCCCGATCGCCCCGGCCGCGCACCACGCCTCCGGCGGCATCCGCACCGACCTGCGGGGACGTACGACCGTGCCCGGCCTGTACGCCTGCGGCGAGGTCGCCTGCACCGGGGTGCACGGCGCGAACCGGCTGGCGTCCAACTCGCTCCTGGAAGGCCTCGTCTTCGCCGAGCGCATCGCGGCCGACATCGTCGCCCACCGGCCCCGGTCCTCCGCCGCCGCCGCCGTCGCCGACCACCCCGCGCCCTCCCCGCTGCTGCCTCCCGAGGCCCGGAGCACGATCCAGCGCATCATGACCCGCGGCGCCGGGGTCGTACGTTCCGCCGACAGCCTCGCCAGGGCCGCCGAGGAGCTGGAGGACCTGCACCGCAGCGCGTTCCTGAAGGCCGGGGCGGCCGAGCCCAAGGACGCGGTGCCCGGGGTCGAGGCATGGGAGGTCACCAACCTGCTCCTCGTCTCCCGGGTCCTGGTCGCCGCCGCCCGCCGCCGCGAGGAGACCCGCGGCTGCCACTGGCGCGAGGACCGGCCCGAGCGCGACGACGAGAACTGGCGCCATCACCTCGTCGTGCGGCTCACCCCCGACCGGCAGCTCGTCCTCCGTCGGACGGATACCGAGGCATTCGGGCCCGTACAGCCGTCCGGGGCACCAGACTGCGCAGCAACAGGAACCACCCACCCCACTCCCGAGGAGCCGTAACCGTGAGCACGCCCGAAGAGAATCCGCGCCCCACACCCGTGGACGTACCGCTGATCCAGATCGGCGCGCCCGCACCTGCCGCGGGCGGCTGCGGGGACGGCTGCGGCTGCGGCGGGGAGGACGGCTACGACCTGGACGCCCTGGAGTGCGGACTGGACCCCGCGCTCGCCCAGCTCCTCGCCGAGGCGGGCCTGGACCCGGTCACCGTCGAGGACGTCGCGCACGTCGCCATCGAGGAGGACCTCGACGGCGGGGTGGACGTCACGACCGTCGCCACCGTCTCCGAGGACGCCGTGGCCACCGGTGACTTCACCGCCCGCGAGGCGGGTGTCGTGGCCGGTCTGCGGGTCGCCGAGGCCGTTCTCTCCATCGTCTGTACGGACGAGTTCGAGGTCGAGCGGCACGTCGAGGACGGCGACCGTGTCGTCCCGGGCCAGAAGCTGCTGACCGTCACCACCCGCACCCGCGACCTGCTCACCGGCGAGCGCAGCGCGCTCAACCTGCTGTGCCGGCTCTCCGGTATCGCGACCGCCACCCGCGCCTGGGCCGATGTGCTGGAGGGCACGAAGGCCAAGGTCCGCGACACCCGCAAGACGACTCCGGGCCTGCGCGCCCTGGAGAAGTACGCGGTGCGCTGCGGCGGCGGCGTCAACCACCGCATGTCGCTGTCCGACGCCGCACTGGTCAAGGACAACCACGTGATCGCGGCAGGCGGGGTCGCCGAGGCGTTCAAGCGGGTCAGGGACGAGTTCCCGGACCTCGCGATCGAGGTCGAGGTCGACACGATGCAGCAGGTCACCGAGGTCCTGGACGCCGGTGCCGATCTGATCCTGCTGGACAACTTCACCCCGTCGCAGACGGCCGAGGCCGTCGCGCTCGTCGGCGGCCGCGCGGTCCTGGAGTCCTCGGGCCGGCTGTCCCTGGACTCCGCCCGCGCCTACGCCGAGGCCGGTGTGGACTACCTGGCCGTCGGCGCGCTGACCCACTCCTCGCCGATCCTCGACATCGGCCTGGACTTCCGCGACACCGACGGGGCCGGCGCCTGATGCTGCTCACCATCGACGTCGGCAACACCCACACGGTCCTCGGACTGTTCGACGGTGAGGAGATCGTCGAGCACTGGCGCATCTCCACCGATGCCCGCCGCACCGCCGACGAGCTGGCGGTGCTGCTCCAGGGCCTGATGGGCATGCACCCGCTGCTGGGCATGGAGCTGGGCGACGGCATCGAGGGCATCGCGATCTGCTCCACCGTGCCGGCCGTCCTGCACGAGCTGCGCGAGGTGACCCGCCGCTACTACGGCGACGTCCCCGCCGTCCTCGTCGAACCGGGCATCAAGACCGGTGTGCCGATCCTGATGGACAACCCGAAGGAGGTCGGCGCGGACCGCATCATCAACGCGGTCGCCGCCGTCGACCTGTACGGCGGCCCGGCGATCGTCGTCGACTTCGGCACGGCCACCACCTTCGACGCGGTCTCCGCCCGGGGCGAGTACACCGGCGGCGTCATCGCCCCCGGCATCGAGATCTCGGTCGAGGCGCTCGGGGTCAAGGGCGCCCAGCTGCGCAAGATCGAGCTGGCCCGGCCGCGCAGCGTGATCGGGAAGAACACCGTCGAGGCCATGCAGGCGGGCATCATCTACGGCTTCGCCGGCCAGGTCGACGGTGTCGTCGGACGCATGAAGAAGGAACTGGCGGCCGATCCGGACGACGTCACGGTCATCGCGACGGGCGGCCTTGCCCCGATGGTGCTGGGCGAGTCCTCCGTCATCGACGAGCACGAGCCCTGGCTCACGCTCATCGGGCTGCGCCTGGTGTACGAGCGCAACGTGTCGCGCCTGTAGCGACGCGGCCCTGACCGGGAGGTCCCCGGCGCGGTGGCTCATGGAGCCGCCGCGCCATCGACGGCCAGTTAAACGGATTTTGTCTATTTAGCACGTATTGTCGCGTTATGCCCACGCCCTACGGATCACGCGGCGGTATGGCGTTCAGCGCGGACGAGCTGCGAGTGCTCCGCCGTGCCCTCGCCATCGCCCTCCACCCCGCGCCCCTGCCCGACGAGGACGTCCAGGACTGCCTGCGGCTAGCGGGCGCAGTCGACGAGGCGGTCGGCGAGGCCGGACGGCTGCGCGCCTTCCTCCTCGCCGACCTCGTCCGCTACCGAAACGCCCTCCCCGGCTCCCTCAGCGGATATCTGGAGCGCCTCCAGGACGCGTTGGCCGCCGGGTACGACCCCCGCCCCGAGGATCTCGCCGCCCTGCGCGCCCTGCGTGGCGGAGCGGCCGCCGCAGCGCTTCTGGAGCGCTGTCAGGTGCTCGCGGAGCGCTCGGTGCGGGCCCGCCTCGCCGGACGCGCGGTGTCCGCGACGGCGCCCGCACCCCGCAGCCGGCTGCTCGCGCTGCCCGGCGGCCGCGCCGCGGAGCCGGAGAAGCCGACGACCCCGGTGGTCCCGGCCCGTCCGGCCCCGCCGTCCGAACGCCCGGCGCCGAAGCCCTCAGAGGTCTTCCCGCCCCGTCGCCGCCCGGTCCCGCCACCGCAGCAACGCGCCGCGGGGTAGGGCCTTTCACCGGGCGCGGCCGGGCTCGCTACTCTGGATGCCATGGACTACGTATCCGCGCTCGTGCCCCCTGTGGTGATGGCTGCCTTCTTCATCGGCCTGGTCGTGACGATCGTCAAGAGTCAGGGCGGACCGAACAAGGCCAAGGAGGACGCGGCCGTGGACGCGGCGATCAGCCGTGCGGAGTCCGCCCAGCAGGCGCCGCACGCCGGCGGGGTCTGACCTCCGGGTCCCGCGCTTCCCGCGCACCACACGCATACGAAGGGCGCACGGCTCCCGAGAGCCGTGCGCCCTTTGCTGTGTAAATAAACCGGCTATTCCAGACATCTGGCACTAAGGTGACGCTGTGCCCCGCCAATTGGGAGAGCTGGAAGACGCCGTGATGACGCGGGTCTGGCAATGGAACCGACCGGTAACCGTGCGGGAAGTCCTTGAAGACCTTCAGCAGGAGCGGTCCATCGCCTACACCACCGTCATGACGGTTATGGACAATCTCCATCAGAAGGGCTGGGTGCGCCGGGAAGTGGACGGCCGCGCATATCGATATACGGCGGTCTCGACCCGCGCCGCGTACTCGGCCGCACTGATGAACGAAGCCTGGTCGCAGAGTGACAACCCCGCAGCCGCCCTGGTCGCGTTCTTCGGCATGATGTCGGCCGAGCAGCGTGACGCCCTCAGGGACGCCATGCGGATCGTTCTGCCCACACTTCCCGAGGACGTCGCGCAGCCGGCCGGCGAAGGTTCCGGTGAAGGCGTCCAAGCGGCCGATGACGCGGAGCCGGACACCGGGCGATAGCGTCGGGGTATGTCCTCAGAGCTTCCGCATACCGATTTCCAGACCGATCCGTCTGTTATAAACCTCGCCATCACCGTCCGCCGCGCGAGGACGAGCGATGTTGCCTCGGTCCGGCGACTCCTCGACGGCTACGTGCGAGAAGGCATCCTGCTCGACAAAGCGACGGTGACGCTTTACGAGGACATCCAGGAGTTCTGGATCGCCGAACGCGACGAGGACGCCCGGGTCATCGGCTGCGGCGCACTGCACGTGATGTGGGAAGACCTGGCCGAAGTCCGTACTCTCGCTGTTGATCACAGCATCAAGGGCGCCGGAGTCGGGCATCAAGTGCTGGACAAGTTGTTGCAGACGGCCCGCTGGCTGGGTGTGCGACGGGTTTTCTGTCTCACCTTCGAAGTCGACTTCTTCGCGAAGCACGGCTTCGTGGAGATCGGCGAGACACCGGTCGACGGAGATGTCTACAGTGAGCTGCTGCGTTCCTATGACGAGGGAGTCGCGGAGTTCCTCGGTCTCGAACGAGTGAAGCCGAACACCTTGGGCAACAGTCGGATGCTTCTGCACCTGTGACCGCCGCAAGAAGCGCGATCCCTATGTCCGAATCGCGCACGTTTCCCGGCTTCTTGTGCTCCTGAACCTCTCCCGGGGGTTTGTGTTTTCCGGGGAAAAGCGGTTTCCTTTCCGCGTACTCCATTTTCGATGAAAGGAAATCCGGTGGCGCAGAAGGTTCAGGTCCTTCTTGTTGACGACCTCGACGGCGGCGAGGCGGACGAGACCGTGACGTTCGCTCTCGATGGCAAGACGTACGAGATTGACCTCACCACGGGCAACGCGGACAAGCTCCGTTCGCTTCTTGAGCCGTACGCGAAGAGCGGCCGGCGTACCGGTGGCCGCGCGGCGTCCGGACGCGGCAAGGGCCGTGCCGTTCCCGGCGGCAACAAGGACACCGCCGAGATCCGTAAGTGGGCGCGCGAGAACGGCCACAATGTGAATGACCGTGGCCGCGTTCCCGCGGACATCCGTGAGGCTTACGAGAAGGCCAACGGCTGATCAGCCGTTTCATCGGGGGACATCCCCGTCCGGGCACGCCTCAACCGGGCCCGGTGGCATTCCGTCGCCACGGCGTCCACGAGCCGGATGAGATCGGGAGCATCCCCACCCCTGCTCCCGAAGCCGGAGAGGGCCGGAAACACCGGTTCTCCCTCCTGCTCGTGCGTTGGACAGGGGGGCCGCAGCCATACGGCGGCCCCCGGCGGACCCGGCCGGCCAGGCGGCGGCGGTGCGGTGATCCGCCCGCCCGAGCCGACAGCGGTCAGTGCGAGGGCGACTCCGCCCCACTCCAGCCAGTCGAGCAGCCCGGGCAGCTCGTCGGCGCTTCCCGGCGCCACCAGCAGACTCATCCGCCGGCCCGTCAGCGCCACCGGACCGGTGCGACCCACTCGCCGCAGCGCCGCGTGGCCGGCGTCGGCGGGGACGACGAGCGCGTCGAACCGCAGCCCGGTCAGCAGCCGCACCGGTGCGCTGCCGGCCGTTGCCCAGCCGAGCTCCTGCTCGTACCACCGGGCGCAGGCGCTCCGTGACGCACCATCGGCACGGCTGCCCCGCTCTGCGGGGAACGCGGCGCGGGGCGGTGGGACGGTGAGGGTCATGACGAAAGAACTCCCGATCCGCGCCAAGGGTTACGCAGAGTCCATGATCGAATGCATAGTGTGTCCGGGTTAGGGGCGTACGGGCGCATTCGGGAGTACGAAGATGTTCGCCCGTAGCGGAGGGAACCCGCGTACGCCGCATGGACTGTCTGTAATTGCGGGTAAGACATCCCTAGTGGGAGGGGCGACACGCAAGCCACCGGACGTCTCACGTTCGCCATCGGCGTACTGGCGATAGGGGTATCTGCCTGGCCTGCGGGAACATCGTCTCGCACCATCGGGTTGGAGCAGTTGTCGGCGTTCGGGGCAGGAGATCCCCCCGGGAAGCAGGGCCGGGTGTCGGCAGTCGAAATGAGCGGTCCCCGCTTGCGGGACTAAGCTGCGGAAGGACAGGGAGGGGACCGACCCCTTACTGCCTGACCGCTCTGAGGAGCGATTAACGATGTTCGAGAGGTTCACCGACCGCGCGCGGCGGGTTGTCGTCCTGGCTCAGGAAGAAGCCCGGATGCTCAACCACAACTACATCGGCACCGAGCACATCCTCCTGGGCCTGATCCACGAGGGTGAGGGTGTCGCCGCTAAGGCCCTGGAGAGCCTCGGGATTTCGCTCGAGGCGGTCCGCCAGCAGGTGGAGGAGATCATCGGTCAGGGCCAGCAGGCCCCGTCCGGGCACATCCCCTTCACACCCCGAGCCAAGAAGGTCCTGGAGCTGTCGCTCCGCGAGGCCCTTCAGCTCGGCCACAACTACATCGGCACCGAGCACATCCTGCTCGGCCTGATCCGCGAGGGCGAGGGCGTCGCAGCCCAGGTCCTCGTGAAGCTGGGCGCCGACCTCAACCGGGTGCGCCAGCAGGTCATCCAGCTGCTGTCCGGCTACTCGGGCGGCAAGGAGGCGGCCACAGCGGGCGGCCCCGCGGAGGGCACGCCCTCCACGTCGCTGGTGCTCGACCAGTTCGGCCGGAATCTCACCCAGGCCGCTCGTGAATCCAAGCTCGACCCGGTCATCGGGCGCGAGAAGGAGATCGAGCGGGTCATGCAGGTGCTGTCCCGCCGTACGAAGAACAACCCGGTCCTCATCGGCGAGCCCGGCGTCGGCAAGACGGCGGTCGTCGAGGGCCTGGCGCAGGCCATCGTCAAGGGCGAGGTGCCCGAGACCCTCAAGGACAAGCACCTCTACACCCTCGACCTCGGTGCGCTGGTCGCCGGCTCCCGCTACCGCGGTGACTTCGAGGAGCGCCTGAAGAAGGTGCTCAAGGAGATCCGCACCCGCGGCGACATCATCCTGTTCATCGACGAGCTCCACACCCTGGTGGGTGCGGGTGCCGCCGAGGGCGCGATCGACGCGGCGAGCATCCTCAAGCCCATGCTGGCGCGAGGCGAGCTCCAGACCATCGGTGCCACCACGCTCGACGAGTACCGCAAGCACCTGGAGAAGGACGCCGCTCTCGAGCGCCGCTTCCAGCCCATCCAGGTCGCGGAGCCGTCGCTGCCGCACACCATCGAGATCCTCAAGGGTCTGCGCGACCGCTACGAGGCCCACCACCGCGTGTCCATCACGGACGAGGCGCTGGTCCAGGCCGCGACGCTGGCCGACCGCTACATCTCGGACCGCTTCCTGCCGGACAAGGCGATCGACCTGATCGACGAGGCCGGTTCCCGGATGCGCATCCGCCGGATGACCGCGCCGCCGGACCTCCGCGAGTTCGACGAGAAGATCGCGGGCGTGCGTCGCGACAAGGAGTCGGCCATCGACTCCCAGGACTTCGAGAAGGCGGCGTCTCTCCGCGACAAGGAGAAGCAGCTGCTGGCGGCGAAGGCCAAGCGCGAGAAGGAGTGGAAGGCCGGCGACATGGACGTCGTGGCCGAGGTCGACGGCGAGCTCATCGCCGAGGTCCTCGCCACCGCGACCGGCATCCCGGTCTTCAAGCTGACGGAGGAGGAGTCCTCCCGTCTGCTGCGCATGGAGGACGAGCTCCACAAGCGCGTCATCGGGCAGAAGGACGCCATCAAGGCCCTCTCGCAGGCGATCCGCCGTACGCGAGCCGGTCTGAAGGACCCGAAGCGCCCCGGTGGCTCGTTCATCTTCGCCGGTCCGTCCGGTGTGGGTAAGACCGAGCTGTCCAAGACGCTCGCCGAGTTCCTCTTCGGTGACGAGGACGCGCTGATCTCCCTCGACATGTCGGAGTTCAGCGAGAAGCACACGGTGTCCCGCCTCTTCGGCTCGCCCCCCGGCTACGTGGGGTACGAGGAGGGCGGCCAGCTCACCGAGAAGGTGCGCCGCAAGCCGTTCTCCGTCGTCCTCTTCGACGAGGTCGAGAAGGCCCACCCCGACATCTTCAACTCCCTGCTCCAGATCCTGGAGGACG
Organism: Streptomyces sp. NBC_00464; assembly: GCF_036013915.1. Lineage (NCBI taxonomy): Bacteria > Bacillati > Actinomycetota > Actinomycetes > Kitasatosporales > Streptomycetaceae > Streptomyces > Streptomyces sp. NBC_00464. Next base: position 4,280,235 of record NZ_CP107899.1, read on the forward strand.
GTCGCCTGACCGACTCCCAGGGCCGGGTCGTGGACTTCAAGAACACGGTCATCATCATGACGACCAACCTCGGGACCCGGGACATCTCCAAGGGCTTCAACCTGGGCTTCGCCGCCCAGGGCGACGTGAAGACGAACTACGAGCGGATGAAGATCAAGGTCAACGAAGAGCTCAAGCAGCACTTCCGGCCCGAGTTCCTCAACCGCGTCGACGACACGGTCGTCTTCCACCAGCTCACCGAGGAAGACATCATCCAGATCGTCGACCTCATGCTCGCCAAGGTGGACGAGCGTCTGCGGGACCGCGACATGGGCATCGAGCTGAGCCCGGCCGCCAAGTCCCTGCTGGCGAAGAAGGGCTACGACCCCGTGATGGGCGCCCGGCCGCTGCGCCGGACGATCCAGCGCGAGATCGAGGACATCCTCTCCGAGAAGATCCTCTTCGGTGAGCTGCGCCCCGGTCACATCGTGGTCGTCGGCACCGAGGGTGAGGGTGAGGAGCAGAAGTTCACCTTCCGCGGCGAGGAGAAGTCGGCTCTGCCCGACGTCCCCCCGATCGAGCAGGCGGCAGGCGGCGCCGGCCCGAACATGACGAAGGAAGCGTGAGCGGCGCCTAGCGTCCGAGCGTACGAAGGGGCGGCCCCGGACCGGTTCACACCGGTCCGGGGCCGCCCCTTTGCTGTTGCGTACACGGTGACGGGCATGTCACAGAGATGTCCCGGTCGGGTCCGTGCCGCGCAGGGGCGGAAAATCGCTGGCTAGTCTGGCCCGGCTCCGGACGCGTCGTCCGGGTGCGGACGAACAGCGAGGGGGACGAGGCGGATCATGCGCAGAAGCGACGTGTCACGCAGGCAGCTGGTGAAGCTGGCGGGAGCCGGGCTGGTGCTGCTGGGGGCCGGGGCATCGGCCTGCGGGCCGGAGGACGAGCCGGTCGCCACCGGACCGGACGGGCCGAGGCCCAGCACGCCGACGCCGGAGAGCAAGCCGAAGCCCTCCTGGCAGCACGCCTCGACGTACGACGGGCTGGCCTGGATCGACGCGGTCGCGGTCGTGGGCAACGTCGTCCTGGTCTCGGGCGATCCGCTGGTGGCCCGGGACATATCCACGGGCAAGGAGATCTGGTCCCGCGCCGAGGTCACCACTCCGGGCGCCACCATGCTCGTCGGCGACGGGACGCTCTACCTCCAGAGCGCCCGCTACGACGGGAACATCGTCGGGCTGGACGCGGAGACGGGCAAGGACACCTGGCGCAGCCACATGGGGAAGCAGTACTCCCAGCCCCGGCCCATCGCCGTGGACACGAACCGCCTCTACGTCGTCGCGGGAATCCTGGACGAGGAGTTCAGGACGCCGGAGAACGTGATCGCCGCGATCGACACCACCTCGGGCAAGGTCCTCTGGCGCGAGAAGCGTGACAAGGGCACGGAGGAGAACGGCATCACCGCGCGGGTGGCCGGCAGGCGTCTCGTCTACACGGACTTCCGGGAGAACCTCACGGTGCGCGACACCGTCACGGGCCACCAGATCTGGACGAAGAAGATCGGCCGGTCCAACAACCGCGGTTTCGTGGTCCACGACGGCCTCGCCATCCTCGCCAACGGGCAGCGGATGCGCGCCTTCGACCTGGCCGACGGCAAGGAACGCTGGTCCTTCAAGACCGAGGAGTTCAGCCGGTTCAACGATCCGGCGGTTCTGGACGGTGTCCTCTACGTCTCCGACAGCGCACACGGTCTCTGGGCGGCCGACCCCGCGACCGGGAAGGCGCACTGGCACGACAAGGGGAGCCTGGACGTAGCCGCCCCCTGGCAGTTCGCGAAGGTGGGCGACGTCCTCTACGGGGCGACGGAGTTCGACAAGGACGGCGGCATACAGGCCTACGACCCCAGCAACGGGAAGCTGCACTGGACGTACAACGACGGCAGCGGCGACCTTCAGCGGTGGTACCTGGCCGCAGGCAGCAACCAGCTGGTGGCTCTGCACGCGAAGAAGGTGACGGCTCTGCCCGCCGGGTAGCGCCCCCACACCCCGGGCCGAAGGTCCCGAAACGGACAGCCCTTGGTCCCACCGCCGGTGACAAGGCGCACAGCCCTTTCGGGGCCTACTAGGCGCGTTAGGAGGAAGCGCCCTGATCCCGGTCGGGACCTTCGGCCCGGTGCGCGGCGGGGCCTTCGAGGGTTTGGGGTGAACTGCCTGGATGGCGGGGCTGTGTCCGGTATGAACAGTTTGGAACTGGGGCTAAACCTGTCCTGGCGAAGACTTTCGGCAGCGGTCGAGGGGTGTGGGGCGGGCCCTGTGGCAGCGAATTCCCAGGCCTCCAGCTACGGCTTTTCTTCGTAGATGGGGGGTTTGAGTGCATCCGGGGTTGCGGGTTACCAAGGTATGGCCAGCCCGGCACGACGCCGGGTCCAGTCATCCCGGAGGTTCTCTGCTTATGTCGAAGCGCGTTACGTTCCAGACCCGCCGCCCGTCCGCTTCCCGTGTCCGTGGCGCCGTGCTGGCAGCCGGCCTGGGGACGTCGATGGTTCTCGGTGCGGGCGCTGCGTTCGCGGCCGGCACGGCGGGCACCACCGGTACTGCGAGCCTGGCGAGTGCGACCACCGCCGAGTCGGTCGCCCAGCAGGCGGCCGCGCAGGGCAAGGCGGCCGAGCACACCGCGGCGAAGAAGGCCGAGGCGTCCAAGAAGAAGGCCGCTGCCGCGAAGAAGAAGGCGGCCGCCAAGAAGAAGGCCGCCGCGAAGCTCCCGTGGGAGACCCCGGTCGACCACTACGAGCTGAGCGCCAGCTTCGGCAACGACGGCAGCCGCTGGGCGCACAAGCACTCCGGCCAGGACTTCGCCGTGCCGATCGGCACCAAGGTCGAGGCCGCGCACAACGGCACCATCGTGAAGGCCGGCCCCAACGGCGGCGGCGACGGTCCCGCGTACGGCAACGCCATCGTGATCAAGCACAGCAACGGCACGTACTCGCAGTACGCGCACCTCTCGAAGATCAAGGTGCACATCGGCGAGCACGTGAAGAAGGGCGAGAAGATCGCGCTCTCCGGCAACACCGGTAACTCCAGCGGTCCGCACCTGCACTTCGAGATCCGGACCACCCCGAACTACGGTTCGGCGGTCAACCCGGTCAACTACCTGCACAACCACGGCATCTCGGTCTGATCCGACCGCGACACCATCCCGCTACTGGGCGGAATCCGGGCCGTGGGCCCGGGTGACCAGTTCGACGGCGACTTCGAGGGCGGCCTTCCGCTTGTCCTCGGGGTCGCCGTCGACGTCTTTCAGCGCGAGCATGCCGGCGTGCAGGGTGAAGAGCGCACTGAAGCACCGCACCTGATCGGTGAGCGGTGCGTCGGGATCCTTGATCAGGTCCACCAGCGCCAGGACCCGGTCCTTGATCGTCACGCCGATGCTCAGGTCGCGCACGGTCGCCTGGTTCTCCTGCATGAAGCGGAAGAGCGGGGTGGCGCCGGCCAGGGCCTCGCTGTAGCGGCTGAGGATCTCCTTCTTCGTCTCCAGGGTGCGCGGCTGCGTCTCGCCCCAGGTGATCAGGTCCTCGACGGGTCGGTTGAGGTCCTCGAAGATGCTGACCAGGATGTCTTCCTTGGTCTTGAAGTGGTAGTAGAGCGCGGCCTTGGTGACATCGAGGTGCTCGGCGATCTCGCGCAGTGAGGTCTTCTCGTAGCCCTGCTCGGCGAAGAGGTTCAGGGCGACGTCCTGGATGCGCTGTCGGGTGTTGCCCCGGCGCGGCTGCGGCGTGCTGCCCATGGTGCTCTCCCAAAAACTTACTTGACGCCCGGCTAGTTACGGGGCTACCTTCCCCGAGTGTAGTCAACTAGCCGGGCGGCAAGTAAGGGCCCGGTGTACAGGGGAACCGGGGAGTTGGGGAACATGGCGGACCTGATGAAGGCGGCGGACGGAAAGGCGGAAGCACCGCCCGGACCGGCGGAGAAGCCCGCCCCGCGACAGCGCAGCGTGCGGGTGGTGGTGCTCGCCCTGATGATCGCCATGCTGCTGGCCATGCTCGACAACCTGATCGTCGGCACCGCGATGCCGACCATCGTGGGTGACCTCGGCGGTCTGGAGCACCTGTCCTGGGTCGTGACCGCCTACACCCTGGCCACCGCCGCCTCCACCCCCATCTGGGGCAAGCTCGGCGACATGTACGGGCGCAAGGGCATCTTCCTCACGTCCATCGTGATCTTCCTGATCGGCTCGGTCCTCAGCGGCATGTCCCAGGACATGGGTCAGCTGATCGGCTTCCGGGCGATCCAGGGTCTCGGCGCGGGCGGTCTGATGGTCGGCGTCATGGCGATCATCGGCGACCTCGTGCCGCCCCGCGAGCGCGGCAAGTACCAGGGCATGATGGCCGGCGTCATGGCGATCGCGATGATCGGCGGACCGCTGGTCGGCGGCACCATCACCGACCACCTCGGCTGGCGCTGGAGCTTCTACATCAACCTGCCGCTGGGCGCCGTCGCCCTGGCCATGATCACCATCGTGCTTCACCTGCCCAAGCGGGAACGCACCAAGGCGAAGGTCGACTACCTCGGTGCCGGGCTCCTGACGGTCGGCATCACCGCGATCGTCCTGGTGACCACCTGGGGCGGTTCGGAGTACGACTGGAACTCCGCGGTCATCATGGAGCTCATCGCCATAGGCGTCGCCGCACTGGCCGGCTTCCTGTTCGTCGAGACCAAGGCCGCCGAGCCGATCATCCCGCTGCACATCTTCCGCAACGCCAACTTCACGCTGATGTCCGTGGTCGGCTTCATGGCGGGCTTCGTGATGTTCGGCGCGGTGCTCTACCTGCCGCTGTTCCAGCAGTCCGTCCAGGGCGCGTCCGCGACCAACTCCGGACTGCTGCTCCTGCCGATGCTCCTGGCGATGATGATCGTCTCGCTGGTCGCCGGGCGGATCACCACCAGCAGCGGCCGGTACAAGATCTTCCCGATCGTGGGATCGGTCCTGATGGTCGCCGGACTCTTCCTGCTCTCGACGATGGACACGGACACCACCCGGTTCACCTCCGGCATCTACATGGCGGTGCTCGGTGCGGGCATGGGCTTCCTGATGCAGATCACGATGCTCGTCGCGCAGAACAGCGTCGAGATGAAGGACATGGGCGTCGCCTCGTCCTCCACCACCCTGTTCCGTACGCTCGGCAGCTCCTTCGGTGTCGCCATCATGGGCGCGCTGTTCACCGGCCGGGTGAGCGACGAGATGGCCGCCCGCGGTGGTGCGGGCGCCACCATGCACGGCGCCCAGCTGGACGCGGCGAGCCTGGCGAAGCTGCCGGTGCCGGTGCGCGAGGCGTACGAGTACGCGGTGGCGTCCGGCACCCACATCGCCTTCCTGGTGGGCGCCTCGGTCGGACTGGTCGCCCTGGTGGCGGCGCTGTTCGTCAAGGAGGTGCCGCTGCGGGGCACCGGACCGGAGAAGGCCCCGGTCGTGGAGGCCTGACCGTCCGCATCCGCAGACATGCCGAGGCCCCGGGGTGCGTGCACCCCGGGGCCTCGGCGCTGTCCTGCCCGGACGGCTCAGCGCTCGGGCCGACCGCCGCGCAGGTCCGCTTCGCCGCCCGCGGCCTTCCTGCCGCCGGGCGCCGGGCCGCGCTGTTCGCCCAACTGCAGCATGGGGAAGCTGCCGGTGTCCGTGGGTGCGTGCTCGGGCAGCCACAGGACGGCGATCGCCCCGCCGGCGCCCTCGGCCGCCCCCGCGGGAGCGGCGTTGCGGAAGGTGAGCCGGGCGCCGAGCACCCGCGCCTGACCGGCCGCGATCGTCAGCCCCAGTCCGTGCCCCTGCCCGGCCCGGTCGGTGGATCCGGTACGGAACCGGCTCGGCCCCTCCCGCAGCAGCGCCGCCGGGAACCCCGGACCGTGATCGCGGACCCGCACCACCCGGCCCTCGACGGTGACCTCCACGGGCGTGGAGCCGTGCTTGGCGGCATTGCCCAGCAGATTGAACAGAATGCGCTCCAGCCGCCGCGGATCGGTGCTGACCCACGACTCGTGGACCACCTGCACCCGCACCTCCGGGCCCAGCAGCGCCACCCGGCGGCTGACGAACTCGCCCAGCGCCAGCTGCTGCAGCTCGGCCCGCTCGGATGCGCTGTCCAGCCGCGCCACCTCCAGCACGTCCTCGACCAGCGTGCGCATCGCCTGCGCCCGGTCCCGTACGAGCTCCGACGGCCGTCCCGGCGGCAGCAGCTCGGCAGCCGTCAGCAGACCCGTCACGGGCGTGCGCAGTTCGTGCGCGATGTCCGCGGTGACCCGGCGCTCGGCCTCGATCCGTTCGTTCAGCGCGTCCGTCAGGGCGTCCACCGCGCCGGCCAGCTCATCGGTCTCGTCCCGCACGACCCCGCCGACGGCGTCCCCGACCCGTACATCGGTATGGCCCTGCGCCACCCTCCCCGCGGCGGCCGCCGCCTTGCGCAGCCGGCGCGAGAGCCGGCCGCCGATCAGCACGCCCAGCGCGGAGCCGCCGAGGACGACCGAGACCGAGCCGATGATCAGGGCCCGGTCGAGATCGCCCAGGATCGTGGTGGAGCGGTCGGCGAAACGGGTGTGCAGCGAGAGCACGTCGCCGCCGGGCAGCGGAACGGCCGCCCAGACGTCGGGTACCCCGCCGCTGTCCTCGACATGCGTCGCGCGCCGGTTGCGCCGGGTCTCCTGGCGCAGGCTCTTCGGCATCGTCGGATCGTTGAGCTTCGCGCCGAAGCGGGGATCGGCCTTCTTCGTCTTCGTCGCCTCGTACAGCAGCTGGGCGTAGGTCAGCCGTTCCAGCTGGACCTCGCGCGCGTTCTCCAGCATGGAGACCCTGGCGGCGTTGTGGACGACCAGGCTCAGCGCGACCGCGATCAGGGCGCCGACCGACGCGATCGCGATGCTGATCTTCCAGCGGACACCCGTCCGCAGGGCCGGGCGCCTCATGCCCTGAGTTTGTAGCCGAAGCCGCGGACCGTCTCGATCCGGTCCTGGCCGATCTTCGTGCGCAGCCGCTGCACATGGACGTCCACGACCCGGGTGTCCCCGCCCCAGCCGTAGTCCCAGACCCGCTCCAGCAGCTTGTCGCGGGAGAGCACCGTGCCGGGCGCGGACGAGAACTCCAGCAGCAGCCGCATCTCGGTCGGGGTCAGGCCCACCTGCTCGCCGCCCTTGCGGACTTCCATGCCCTCGGTGTCGACCTCCAGGTCGCCGAAGACCAGAACGCCGCCCTCGGGATGCGCCGCCGCCTCGCCGCCGCCCGCCCCGCTGCCCGAGGCATGGCCGAAGCGGCGGAGCACCGCCCGGATCCTGGCGACCAGGACCGCGCCGTCGAACGGCTTCGTGACGTAGTCGTCGGCGCCGGCCTCCAGGCCGAGCACCACGTCGATCGAGTCGGCCCGGGCCGACAGCATGATCACGGGCACCGTCGACTCGTCCCGGATGCGCCGGCAGAGGCTGACCCCGTCCAGGCCCGGCACCATCACGTCGAGCAGCGCGATGTCGGGCCGATCGGCCCGGAACGCCTCCAGGCCGCTGAGGCCGTCGGGCATCGCGGTGACCACGAAGCCGTCGCGCTCCAGCGCCAGCTGGGTGGCTTCGCGGATGACGTCGTCGTCCTCGACGAACAGGACATGGGTCTCGGCCATCGGACTGCTCTCAGTTCTTCGTCGGTTCCGTGGGCTCGGGGAAGTCCCCTTCTCCGGCTCCGACGGCTCTGTTGAAGTCGTTGTGCACCCGGTCCTGCTCGCTGAACCGGCTGCTTGCCCAGTGGTACGTGATCACTTCCTCGCCCGAGGGATAGGCGACCGCGTCCTTCTTCTCGTACACCTGCGTCGTCACCACCAGATCACCGCGGTCGATGGTTCCGTAGACGGCGGGCTGCTCGATGGTGAACACGTTCTCGTACGTGCCGTCGGACCGCGGCCGGTAGACATAGGTGCCCACACCGACGGAGTCGCCGCAGGTCATCACGTTCACCACCACGTCGGCGGAGGGGCCGTCGGTCAAGGAGCCGTACGAGGTGTCCACCGGGTACTCGTCACCGGTGCAGGGCCTGAGGTCGGTCCTGACCCGCTCGCTCACCTCGGCATCCGCCTTGAGCAGGGCCACCGCGTCGACCCGGGGCGTCGGCTTCGCCGTGGACGGGGTCATGGTGCTCGGCGTGACCTGGGCGACCGGCTGGGTACCCGCCGGGCCCTCGTCGCGCGTGCCCGTGCCGCCGGTGGAGCAGCTGACGGCGAACAGCGCGAAGACGGCGAGCCCGGCCAGTGCCGTGCTGCTCGCCGCCCAGCCGGTCAGCCGGCGTCCGCGCCCGGTACCGGCCCCGTCCCCCGTGGGTCCTCCGGTGACATCGCCGCCGCTTTCGCCGCCGCCCTCACCGCTGCCTGTCAGGCCGCGCACCGCTCCCGCCCCCGCTCGTCATGACGCCCCTCGCGGGGCGCCCCTGCCCGTGCCCGCGACCGCACCGGGTTCCGGGGCGCCGCGACGCGGACGTCCGCTCCCCGGTCCCCGTCCTCGCGGATGCGCTCCGCACGGCTCGCCGCTTCCCTGCTCTCCAGCTCCTGGCGCAGTCGCGCCAGGGCCCGGTGCAGCGTGCTCTTCACCGTACCGGCCGACATGCCGAGCGCAGCGGCCGTCTCCTCCGTGCTCATCTGCTCCCAGTGTCGCAGCACGACCACGCTGCGCTGCTTGGGAGCCAGCACGCCCAGGACGTCCATCAGCAGGGCGCGGTCGGCACGCTGCTCGGTGCCGTCCTCGACGCTGGCATCGGGGAGCTGCTCGGTGGGGACCTCGTCCAGCTTGCGCGCCCGCCACCACTCGGTGCGGGTGTTGATCATGACGCGACGCAGATAGGCGTCGGCCAGGGACTTGTCGGCGATGCCGTCCCAGCGGCCGTAGGTACGGGCCAGCGCGGTCTGCAGCAGGTCCTGTGCGTCCACGGGGTCGGGGACCAGCCGGCGCGCACTGCGCAGCAACGCGTCCTGCCGGGTACGTACGTACTCCTCGAAACCGAGCACCTCACCCTGCGCCATGACAACCGCCTCCGTCCCCGTGAAACCCCGTAGAACCACCGCCAGCCGCCTGGTCGTCGGGCTGACGTCGGTGACGCTACGGAGCAGTTGTCACGGGGCTGTGCGGAGCAGCCGTACGCCGACGCACGGCTGCCCATCGGTTGTGTAACAGCGCAGGAGGAGAGGGGCAAAGGACCCGGGGAAACGGAACGGGAAGCGGAACAGGGCCCGCCCGGTCCGTCAGGTCAGCGGCAGCCGGTACTGGCCGCCCGCGAGCGGTTCGACCAGGCCGTCGGCGACCAGGCCGTCCAGCGCACGGGCACGCTGCACCGGTTCCTCCCACACCGCGTCGAGCGCCGACTGCGGCACCGGGGTCACCGACTCGCGGAGCACCGCGAGGAGCCTGCCGCGCACCTGCCGGTCCGTACCGGCGTAGGTCTGGCCGCGGCGCGGCGGTCCCTGGTGTGCGGGCTTCCCGGCCAGCCGCCAGGCACACTGCCCGGCGATCGGGCAGCGCGAGCAGTCCTCGTTCTTCGCGGTGCAGACGAGGGCGCCGAGCTCCATCGTCGCGGCCGCCCACTGCGCCGCCTGCTCGTCCTCCTCCGGCAGCAGGGCGCGGGCGAGCTTGCGTTCGGCGGCGGTGGTCGCGTTCGGCGGGTACTGGATGCCGGTCGCGGCCCGGGCGAACACCCGGCGGACGTTCGTGTCGAGGACGGCGTGCCGCTGCCGGTAGGCGAACGAGGCCACGGCGGCCGCCGTGTACTCGCCGATCCCGGGCAGGGCGAGCAGCTGGGCGTGCTCGCTCGGCACGTCGCCGCCGTGCCGTTCCGTTATGGCCTGGGCAGCCCCGTGCAGGCGCAGGGCCCGCCGCGGGTAGCCGAGCCGGCCCCAGGCGCGGACCGCCTCGCCGGGCGGTTGTGCTGCGAGGTCGGCGGGTCGCGGCCAGCGGGCCAGCCACTGCTCGTACACCGGGAGGACCCGGTTGACGGGGGTCTGCTGCAGCATGAACTCACTCACCATCACACCCCAGGCGCCCGCTTCGGGGCGGCGCCAGGGCAGATCGCGGGCGTGCTGGTCGAACCACCCGATGACGGGAGTGTGGAGGGAGGTGGGGGGCGTCTGTGTCGCAGTTGTGGCAGTCATCGCATCGTCGATCCTGGCATGGAAGAGCAGACGGGCGTCAGGGGCACGGGGGTGTCGCCCCTCATAAGAGCCCTTGGAGTGATAGTGCCGCCCGTCTTTCCCTGCCCTGCCGGACCTGTGCTCCGGCAAGTGGCGGCACGCCCCGCGAGCCGTTGCGGCAACTGGCCCACGGATCGTCAATGGTCACTCAAAGTGGTTGTGTATTGACGCAGGGTGCCCATTGAGCAGGTCCGGAGCGGGAACGAGCCGTCCCGGGATGATGATCCGCAAAACTTGGAGGCCTGTGGCGGCGGGTGGGGCGGGAGTTGGCGCTGTTCTCTCGTACAGTTTGCGCCGTGGGATCTCTGCGTAATCCGATCGGGCCGCTTCCCTCCACCATCTACTGGCGACGGAGGGCAGTAGCGGCGACGCTGATTGCGCTGCTCGCGTTGCTGATCGTATGGGCCGTCACCTCCGGTGGCGGCAAGGGGAATCACGACGACTCGCGGGCCCCCGGCTCCGGTCCCGTCGACTCGATCACGCCGGGGCCCTCCGGTTCCGGCCCCGCGATCAGTGAACAGCCGGGCGGGCGCGACGAGTCGGGCGACACCGGCGGCAGCGGCGGGAGCAGCGGCGGGAGCAGTGGCGGAAGTTCGGACGCGGGCTCCGGCGCGGCGGGCTCCGGCGGTACGGGCGACGGCGCGGGCGACAACGGCAACGGCTCGGACACGGAAGCCGGTTCCGGATCGGGCGGCGGAACCGCGGGGCAGCAGGTCCCGGCCGGATCCGCACTTCCCGACTGTGTGCCCGGCGCACTGCGGCTGACCCTGAAGACAGACCTCCGCTACGGACCCGGCGAGAAGCCGAAGTTCCGGCTGATCGCCACCAACACCTCGTCCGCCGCGTGCAAGGCCGACTTCGGGCCGAAGGCCGCGGTGCTCACTGTCACCGAAGCGGGTGGTGACGACGAAGAGGTGTGGTCCTCCAAGGACTGCCCGCGCAACGCGGCCGCCGTGCTGCTGAAGGTGCCTGCGGGGGCGAGCGTCGAGCACGCCGTGGAGTGGGACCGCGCGAAGAGCGCCCCGAAGTGCGCGACACCGCCCGCGGGGGCTGCCGGCCCCGGTACGTATCTGGTCGAGGCCAAGGCCCCGGGCGAGCCCGTGCAGCGCGCCTCGTTCGTCCTCGCGAAGGACTGACGCGGCGCGGGGCACGCCGGGCGGGAGGCGGCCCCGGCCGCACATACTGCCTCCGCGTACCGCTTGGACGTACCGCTTACACGTACCGTTCGAGAATCGACGACTCGGCCAGCCGCGACAGCCCCTCGCGCACGCTGCGGGCCCGTGCCTCACCGACGCCGTCCACTGTCTGGAGATCGTCGACGCTTGCGGCGAGCAGCTTCTGCAGGCCGCCGAAGTGCTCCACCAGCCGGTCGATGATCGCCCCGGGCAGCCGCGGCACCTTCGCCAGCAGCCGGAAACCGCGCGGGGACACCGCCGAGTCGAGCGTCTCCGGGGAGCCGCTGTATCCCAGCGCCCTTGCCACGACCGGGAGTTCGAGCAGCTCGGTGTGGGAGAGCGCGTCCAGCTCGGTGAGCGCCTCCGCCACCGTGCGCGAGCGCTTCGCCGTCGGCTCCGGTACGTAGTCGCGCACGACCAGCTCGCGCTCCGGCTCCACTCCGGCGATCAACTCGTCCAGCTGGAGCGAGAGAAGCCGGCCGTCGGTCCCGAGCTCCACCACGTACTCGGCGATCTCGGTCGCGATCAGCCGGACCATCTCCAGCCGCTGGGCGACGGCCGTCACGTCCCGGACCGTCACCAGGTCCTCGATCTCCAGTGCGGAGAGCGTGCCCGCGACCTCGTCGAGCCGGAGCTTGTACCGCTCCAGCGTGGCGAGTGCCTGATTGGCCCGGGAGAGGATCGCGGCGGACTCCTCCAGGACCCGGCGCTCCCCGTCCACGTACAGCGCGATGAGGTGCATCGACTGCGAGACCGAGACGACCGGGAAGTTGCACTGCTTGGAGACCCGGTCCGCCGTGCGGTGACGGGTGCCCGTCTCCTCGGTGGAGATCGAGGCGTCCGGGACCAACTGGACACCGGCCCGCAGGATCTTGGTCATGTCCTTGTCGAGGATCAGTGCCCCGTCGAGCTTGGCGAGCTCACGCAGCCGGGTCGCGGTGAATTCCACGTCCAGCACGAAGCCGCCCGTGCACATCGACTCGACGGTTTTGTCCATGCCGAGCACGATCAGCCCGCCGGTGTTGCCACGGAGGATGCGCTCCAGGCCGTCCCGCAGGGCCCTTCCGGGCGCGACGGCGGTCAACGAGGCGCGCATCAGCGCCTCGTTACCGGTGCCTTGGCCGGACTTTCCGGGCGATGCTGCCCGGTCGCTGGCTGCCACTGCACTCCTCCGGTCACAGGTTTGCGGTGCCCTCAGGGCTTCCGTTCGGATCAGACCTGATCCGAACGAAGGACCCCATGTCCCTCATACCGTTCGTACGGACGGGCGAGACCAGGGCAAAGTCTACCGGCGTGCGCCGTCCTCCTGTGGGGCCTGTGCGCGAGAGCGGCGCGGGAGCACCCTCAGAGCGTCGCCCATGTTGGCGACTTCTGTGACCTTCATACCGGCCGGGACCTTCCCCGGATCGGTCGGAACCAGCGCGTGGGTGAAGCCCAGGCGGTGTGCCTCGGCCAGTCTGCGCTGGACCCCGGTGACCCGTCTGACCTCGCCCGCGAGACCCACCTCGCCGATCGCCACCAGGTTCTTCGGCAGCGGTGTGTCGCTTGCCGCGCTGGCCAGGGCGAGCGCGATCGCGAGATCCGCGGCCGGCTCGGAGAGCTTCACACCGCCGACCGTGGCGCTGTAGATGTCCCGCTTGCCGAGCGAGCTGATCTTGCCGCGCTGCTCCAGGACGGCCAGCATCATCGACACCCGGGACGTCTCAAGACCCGAGGTGGTGCGCCGGGGCGAGGGGATCTGGGAATCGACGGTGAGCGCCTGCACCTCGGCGACCAGCGGGCGCTTGCCCTCCAGGGTGACGGTCAGGCAGGTGCCGGGCACGGGCTCGTCCCGGCGGGTGAGGAAGAGGCCGGAGGGGTCGGCGAGGCCGGTGATGCCCTCGTCGTGGAGCTCGAAGCAGCCGACCTCGTCGGTCGCCCCGTAACGGTTCTTGACGCCGCGCACGAGCCGCAGCCGGGCATGCCGGTCGCCCTCGAAGGAGAGCACCACGTCGACCAGGTGCTCCAGCAGCCGGGGGCCGGCGATCGCGCCGTCCTTGGTGACGTGGCCGACCAGCAGGGTCGACATGCCGCGCTCCTTGGAGGCGCGGATCAGCGCTCCGGCGACCTCGCGGACCTGTGCCATGCCGCCGGGCGCGCCCTCGATCTCGGGTGAGGCGACGGTCTGTACGGAGTCCAGGACGAGCAGGGACGGCTTGACGGCGTCCAGATGGCCCAGGACCGCGGACAGGTCGGTCTCGGCGGCCAGATACAGATGGTCGTTGATCGCCCGGATCCGGTCGGCACGCATGCGGACCTGGCTGGCGGACTCCTCGGCGGTGACGTAGAGCGTGCGGTGCTCCTCGCTCGCCGCCTTGGCCGCCACATCCAGCAGCAGCGTCGACTTCCCGACGCCCGGCTCGCCCGCGAGCAGCACGACGGCACCCGGCACCAGCCCGCCGCCCAGCACCCGGTCCAGCTCGCCGACGCCCGTCGAGCGGGCGGTGGCCTGGCGGCTGTCGACCTGGCCGATGGGGAGCGCGGCGGTGGAGACCCGGCCTGCCGCCGTGGTCCGGACCGCAGGGGCTCCGCCGAACTCCTCGACCGTCCCCCACGCCTGGCACTCGAAGCAGCGGCCGAGCCACTTGGCGGTCGTCCAGCCGCATTCGGTGCAGCGGTAGGACGGCCGGTCCTTCGCGGATTTCGTACGGGCAGCCATGGCGCCACCGTATAGGTGAGGTCGGACAGTGCGGCCCGGCGCGGGGTGCGGGCGGGGGTCACACACTGCCGCCGTGGGCGGAATCGCGGATTCCTGTCCCTTATTGAGCGATACGTTCACCCGTAAGGGTTAAATGTCCTCAAGGGGTACGAGACGTATGCCCTGCCCTGCCTACGGTCGCAAGGTGACGAGCAGCAGGCTGGAGACCCCCACGAACACCCCCGGCGCACACCGGGGGCAGCACCGTGCGCCCCACTCCTCGCCGAAGCAGCCTCCCGCCCGTTACGAGCCGCATCTCGACGGCCTGTTCACGTACTGCCTCTCCGTGCTCTGCGACCACGACGCCGCCACCGAGGTGCTCGGCGGAGTGCTGGCACTGGCGGAGCGGCAGGGCGGCCGGTGCCCGGCGGACGAGGAGGAACGCAGAGCCTGGCTGTACGCACTGGCCAGGTGGATGTGTCTGCGCAGGCTCGGCGAGCAGAAGCAGGGCCGTCAGGCGCACCGCAGGCCCGACGGGGCGCAGGCGCGCAGGCAGCCGGTCAGGGGGCAGGACGCCCCTCGCGGTCCCGCCGTACCGGCAGCCCGAGCGGGACGGCGCGCGCCCGCGTCCGCGCACGCCTCGAAAGCCGCGGTCGCACCACCCCTCACGCCCTCCGCGCCCCGATCCGCCGTGCCGGCGTCCACGGTTCCGGCGTCCACGGTTCCGGCGCCCGCCATGTCCATCTCCGCGTCCGCATCCGTTTCCGTGGAGAGCCCGGCGGCCGCCGAGGCGCACCGCCGCGAGCTGGCCCAGCTGGCCTGGCCCGAGGCGGCGGGCACCACCCCCGAACAGCGTGAGGCGCTGGAGCTCGCGGTGCGCCACCGGCTCACCCCGCGCGCGGTCGCCGCCGTCCTCGGGCTGGAACCCGCGACCGCCCGGGAGCTCCTGGCCGCCGCCGCCTGCGAGGTGGAACGGACGAGGGCCGCCCTCGCCGTCGTCGAGAAGGGCAACTGCCCCGCGGTCGCCCGGCTCACCGGCGACCATCGCGTCCTGCTCTCCGCCACCCTGCGCCGCGAGCTCGTACGGCATGTGGACGACTGCCCGAGCTGCCGCCGCGCGGCCGAGCGGGCCGGCGCCCGGGACCCCTGGCCGGGGGCCGCGGTCACGCCCGTGGCCGCGCTGGCGGTCGTCGAGGCGCCGCGCCCCTCCGCCTATGTGGCGATGCTGCACGCCCAGAAGCATCAGAAGAATCGGTCCGCCACTCCCCGGTTCGACCGGGCGGGCTTCCCGATGGACCCGAAGGACCACGCCGCGCGCCGGGACCGGCTGCGGTCCAGGGTCATGACGACGACGGTCGTCGCCACGGTCGTCGCCGCCCCCGTGATCGCCCTGTGGTCCGCATACCGGGGCGCACCGCTCACCGGCGAGGGGCGCGACGGTTCGGCGGTCACCGCGACCGAGACGGACGACGGCCACGGGGCCGACGACCCGTACGACCACTACGAGAACGCGGGCAACGCCCGCCCCGAGCCCGGCCCCGGCTTCACGGACGGCGCCCGCCTCCCGGACGTCTCCGCCGAGGTCATCAGCGTGGGAACGGACCAGGACGGGGGAGGGTCCGCCGCGGGCCGCCTCACCGTCGAGGTCAGGTCGTCCGGCGGTGCGACGACGATCACGCTCACCGCGTCGAAGGCGGGCCCGGTCGTCTGGTCGGCCGGCACGGGCCAGTCCTGGCTGCGCCTGAGCAACACCTCGGGAACGCTCGCGGCGGGCGACAGCATCACGGTCCGCGTCCTCGTGGACCGCGCGCGCGAACCCGCCGGCTACTGGACCGCACGGGTCGCCGTCGCCCCCTCGGGGTCGGTCGTGTCGATGCACGGGTACGGGGGGCGCGCGCCGACCGGCACGCCCCGGCCGAGCGGGCCGTCCCGTCCGCACCCGCCCGTTCCGGAGGAACCGTCGCCGTCCTCCCCGGGCCCCGAACCGACACCCACGCCGACACCCACGCCGACGCCGACGCCCGACCCGACGGGCAGCACCCGGCCGCCGACGGACCCGGGCTCACCGAGCCCGTCCCCCGACCCGACGGACACCCCGCCGCCGACCGACCCGGGAGAGGGCGGCCCGAGCACCCCGCCGGCGGCGGACTGACGGGCCCCGGGGCCCTACGCCGGATTCACCGGGTCCGCCGGGTGCGGTGCCATCGGCAGCAGCGAGGAGAGCCGCTCCTCGCACAGCTCGACCAGCCGGTCGTACGCCTCCTTGCCCATCAGCTCCGTGAGCTCGGGCCGGTAGGACACGTACACCGGCTCCCCGGCACCGTGCGCCGACGTCGCCGACGTGCACCACCAGTGCAGGTCGTGGCCGCCCGGTCCCCAGCCCCGTCGGTCGTACTCACCGATCGTCACCTGGAGCACACGCGTGTCGTCGGGCCGGTCGATCCAGTCGTACGTACGCCGGACCGGAAGCTGCCAGCACACGTCCGGCTTGGTCTCCAGGGGCTCCTTGCCCTCACGCAGCGCCAGGATGTGCAGGGAACAGCCGGCCCCCGCGGCAAAGCCGGGACGGTTCTGGAAGATGCAGGACCCCTCCCAGCGCCGCGTCTGCCGCTCCCCGTCGTCATCGGTCTGGACCCAGCCCGTCTCCGTACCCACGTCGTGGAACTGCCACAGGTCCGGGGTGAGCCGGGCGACGTGACCGGCCACCCGCTTCTCGTCGTCCTCGTCCGAGAAGTGGGCGCCCAGGGTGCAGCACCCGTCGTCGGCGCGACCGGCCTGGATGCCCTGGCAGCCACTGCCGAAGATGCAGGTCCACCTGGACGTCAGCCAGGTCAGGTCACAGCGGAAGACCTGCTCGTCGTCGGCGGGGTCCGGGAACTCCACCCACGCCCGCGCGAAGTCGATCCCCGTCTCGTCGGACGCCTGGGGTCCCTCTGTCTGCGGCTGCTGCATCTCCTGCTTCGTCTTCTGTTTCTTCGTGGCTTTGCCCGGCTTCGCCTTTTTCGTCTTTGGCACGAGCCCAGAGTAAGTCGGACCGGCGCATGGGCGGGGCACCGTGCGCCGGTCCGCCCCCACCCGAAGCCGCAGTAGCGTTCTGCATATGAGACTCGGAGTCCTCGACGTGGGGTCGAACACGGTTCATCTGCTGGTGGTCGACGCGCACCCGGGCGCCCGCCCGCTGCCCGCGCACTCGCACAAGGCGGAGCTGCGCCTGGCCGAGCTCCTCGACGAGGACGGGGCGATCGGCCCGCTCGGCGTGGACCGGCTGGTGACGACGATCGCCGACGCGCTCCAGGCCGCCGAGGACAAGGGCTGCGAGGACGTGCTGGCGTTCGCGACCTCCGCGGTACGGGAAGCGAGCAACGCCGACAAGGTGCTGGCCCGGGTGCGCGACGAGACGGGCGTCGACCTCGCCGTCCTCAGCGGCACGGAGGAGGCCCGCCTCACCTTCCTCGCGGCCCGGCGCTGGTTCGGCTGGTCGGCGGGCAAGCTGCTGCTCCTGGACATCGGCGGCGGCTCGCTGGAGATCGCGTACGGCATCGACGAGGAACCCGACGCCGCCGTGTCGCTGCCGCTGGGCGCCGGCCGGCTCACGGCCGGCTGGCTGCCCGGCGATCCGCCGGACCCGGCGGAGGTGAAGGAGCTGCGCCGCCATGTACGGGCGCGGATCGCCCGCAGCGTCGGCGAGTTCACCCGCTTCGGCCGCCCCGACCATGTCGTGGCCACGTCCAAGACCTTCAAGCAGCTCGCCAGGATCGCGGGCGCCGCACGCTCCACCGAGGGTCTGTACGTGCAGCGCACCCTCAGCCGCAAGGCCCTGGAGGAGTGGGTGCCGAAGCTGGCGGCGATGACGGTCGAGGAGCGCGGGAACCTGCCCGGCGTCTCCGAGGGCCGGTCCGCCCAGCTGCTGGCGGGCGCGCTGGTCGCGGAGGGCGCGATGGACCTCCTGGGCGTCGAGGACCTGGAGATCTGCCCCTGGGCGCTGCGCGAGGGAGTGATCCTGCGACGCCTGGACCACCTGACGTCCACCGAGGACGTGGCCCTGAACTGACGGCTCCGCCCCGGCGCGTCACCGTCATGGCCCTTCTCACTTTCGGCCGGACGCCCTCGGCGACGCGCACCGCTGCCCGTACGCTGTCTGCGTGGCAGAACCAGTGGTGCGCATCCCGGATGCGAAGGTCGCCCTGTCGACGGCCTCGGTCTATCCGGAGTCGACGGCGACGGCCTTCGAGATCGCCGCGCGCCTGGGGTACGACGGCGTGGAGGTCATGGTCTGGACCGACCCCGTCAGCCAGGACATCGAGGCCCTGCGCCGGCTCTCGGACTACCACCAGGTGCCGATCCTGGCCGTTCACGCCCCCTGTCTGCTGATCACGCAGCGGGTCTGGTCCACCGATCCCTGGGTCAAGCTCCAGCGGGCCCGTGCCGCTGCGGAGAAGCTCGGCGCGTCGACCGTGGTGGTCCACCCGCCGTTCCGGTGGCAGCGCAACTACGCGCGTGACTTCGTCACCGGGATCTGGCGGATGGCGGACGAGACCGATGTGCGCTTCGCCGTCGAGAACATGTACCCGTGGCGCTACCGGGACCGCGAGATGCTCGCGTACGCCCCCGACTGGGACGTCACCAACGACGACTACCGACACTTCACGGTCGACCTGTCGCACACCTCGACCGCGCGTACGGACGGCATGGCCATGGTCGACCGGATGGGCGACCGGCTGGCCCACGTCCACCTGGCCGACGGCAAGGGTTCCGGCAAGGACGAGCACCTGGTGCCCGGCCGCGGCGACCAGCCCTGCGCCGAACTGCTGGAGCGGCTGGCCCGGACCGGCTTCGACGGCCATGTCGTCATCGAGGTCAACACCCGCCGGGCGATGTCCACCGCCGAACGCGAGGCCGACCTCGCCGAGGCGCTCGCCTTCACCCGGCTGCACCTCGCCTCCTCGGCGCAGGTGCCGCGCTCATGACCCCGGGCGGCGAAGCCCCGGTGCCCAGGCGCCGCGGCCGCCCCTCCCGCACGACGGCGACGGCCGGTCCGGATGCGCGCACCCGCATCCTGGAGGCCGCCCGCACCGAATTCGCCGACCGCGGCTACGACAAGACGTCGGTCCGCGGCATCGCGAAGGCGGCGGGCGTGGACCCCGCCCTGGTCCACCACTACTTCGGCACGAAGGACGAGGTCTTCGCCGCCGCGATCGAGCTCTCCTTCGAACCCGCGCTGGTGATCCCGGCCATTCTGGGCAGTGACAAGGAGGGCCTGGGGGAGCGGCTGGCCCGCTACTTCATCGCGGTCTGGGAGAACCCGGTGACCAGGACCCCGCTGCTGGCGGTCCTGCGGTCGGCCCTGACCAACGAGGCGGCGGCGAACGTGCTGCGCGGCTTCGTCCTGCGGCGACTGCTCGGACGGATCGCGGAACAGCTGGACGTACCCGACCCGACCTTCCGCGCCGAACTGGCCGCCTCGCACATGGTGGGCATCGCGATGCTGCGGTACGTGCTCCGGGCGGAGCCCCTGGCCTCGGCGCCCCCGGAGAAGATCATCGCGATGGTGGCCCCGACCCTCCAGCGCTACCTGACGGACAGCTCAAGCCCCAGCCCCTCCACCGATCCGGACGGCCCGGGCCGTTCAAGCCCCTCCGGCGATTGAGGAGCGGGGCCCGGGGCAGAGCCCCGAAACCCACCACGACCCGCACCCGCACCCCACCTCACCCCCGCCCACCCCCTGAGCACCCAATCCCGCATTCCGGACACCCTGTCCAGATCCTGGCACCGGAGGCGTACGCTCGAAGCCAGTCTTTTCTGTCGAAGGAGCGAGAGACGATGCCGCAGCTGAGGTCCCGCACTGTCACCCACGGCCGCAACATGGCGGGCGCGCGCGCCCTTATGCGCGCCTCGGGCGTAGCGAGCGAGGACATCGGCAAGCCGATCATCGCGGTCGCCAACTCGTTCACCGAGTTCGTCCCCGGCCACACCCACCTCGCCCCGGTCGGCCGGATCGTCTCCGAGGCGATCAAGGCGGCGGGCGCGGTTCCCCGCGAGTTCAACACGATCGCGGTGGACGACGGCATCGCCATGGGCCACGGCGGCATGCTCTACAGCCTGCCCTCCCGCGACCTCATCGCCGACTCCGTCGAGTACATGGTCGAGGCGCACTGCGCCGACGCGCTGATCTGCATCTCGAACTGCGACAAGATCACCCCGGGCATGCTGATGGCCGCCATGCGCCTCAACATCCCCACCGTCTTCGTCTCCGGCGGTCCGATGGAGGCCGGCAAGGCCACCCTCGTCGACGGCACGGTCCGCAAGCTCGACCTGGTCAACGCGATCAGTGACGCGGTCGACGAGAGCATCTCCGACGAGGACATCCTCCGTATCGAGGAGAACGCCTGCCCCACCTGCGGCAGCTGTTCCGGCATGTTCACCGCCAACTCGATGAACTGTCTGACCGAGGTCCTCGGCCTCTCCCTCCCCGGCAACGGCTCCGTCCTCGCCACGCACACCGCCCGCAAGGCGCTGTACGAGGACGCAGGCCGCACGGTCGTCGAGATCACCAAGCGCTACTACGAGCAGGACGACGAGACGGTCCTGCCGCGTGCCATCGGCACCCGCGCCGCGTTCGACAACGCGATGGCGCTGGACATCGCCATGGGCGGTTCGACCAACACGATCCTGCACCTGCTGGCCGCCGCCGAGGAGGCGGAGCTGGCGTACAACCTCGACGACATCAACGAGGTCTCGCGCCGGGTCCCGTGCCTCTCCAAGGTCGCCCCCAACGTGGCCCCCGGTGGTACGTACTACATGGAGGACGTCCACCGGGCCGGCGGCATCCCCGCCCTCCTCGGTGAGCTCCACCGAGGCGGCCATCTCAACGAGGACGTGCACTCGGTGCACTCCGACACGCTCGCCGAGTGGCTCAAGAACTGGGACATCCGCGGCGGCTCGCCGTCCCCCGAGGCCGTCGAGCTGTGGCACGCGGCCCCGGGCTGTGTCCGTTCCGCGACCGCCTTCTCGCAGTCCGAGCGGTGGGACACCCTCGACCTGGACGCGGCGGGCGGCTGCATCCGCGACGTGGCGCACGCGTACTCCAAGGACGGCGGCCTCGCGGTCCTCAAGGGCAACATCGCCGTGGACGGCTGCGTCGTGAAGACGGCCGGCGTCGACGAGTCGATCTGGACCTTCGAGGGTCCGGCGGTCGTCTGCGAGTCGCAGGAGGAGGCCGTCGACAAGATCCTCCGCAAGGAGATCACGCACGGCGACGTGGTCGTCATCCGTTACGAGGGCCCGCGCGGCGGTCCCGGCATGCAGGAGATGCTCTACCCCACGTCCTTCCTCAAGGGCCGCGGCCTCGGCAAGACCTGTGCGCTGATCACCGACGGCCGCTTCTCCGGCGGTACGTCGGGCCTGTCCATCGGCCACGCCTCGCCCGAGGCGGCGTCCGGCGGCGCGATCGCGCTGGTCGAGGACGGCGACCGGATCCGGATCGACATCCCGAACCGGTCGATCGAGCTCCTCGTCCCCGACGCCGAGCTGGCCACCCGCCGCGAGGCGCTGAACGGCGTGTACGCGCCGAAGAACCGCGAGCGCAAGGTCTCGGCGGCGCTGCGCGCCTACGCGGCCATGGCGACGAGCGCGGACCGCGGCGCCGTCCGCGACGTCTCCAAACTGGGCTGAGCCACACCGGTCCCGAGTCACCCCGGCTGCGGCCCCTCTCCGGAGGGGCCGCAGCCGCTTCCGGCTCGCGCCACCGCGCACGGGCTGTCCCGGTCCGGGGTCCGCTCCTGGATAATCGACCTCGTGAGCGAGAACAGCGACACCTCCGACGGCGCGGCCCCGGGCGCGGGCGAGTCCGGCACGGCGCCCACCGGTGCCCCCGCGACCGCCCCCGGCCCGCAGCCCGAGCCCATCCGCTTCTTCGGGACGACCTGGGTCGCCCACGACGGCAACTACGCGCTCCGCCGCGCCGGAGCCTCCCTCGGCTCGCTCGCCGCCGCGGTCGCCTCCTGCTTCGTGCTGCGCTTCGCCTTCCAGGGCCTGGAGATCGCCGACGTCGGCGGTTTCATCGGCCTGCTGGTCGTCCTGATGTTCGCCATCTGCAGCGCCGTCGCCTTCCGCAAGACGTGGGAGGGCTTCAGCCGCCGCCCGGCCGACCCGGGCCGCGAGGACACGCTGCGCGGCCTCAAGACCATCGGCTTCGTCGGCTCGCTCCTCGCGTACTTCTTCCGTACGTTCACCGAGGCACCGGGCGAGAAGCTCCGGCGCGCGGAGTACGAGGCGGCCCAGGCCCGGTTCGCGAAGCGCCGTTCGTCCCGGACAGGCAACCCGGCAGCCCGTAAGACGGCCAAGGCGAAGAAGGCCCGCCGCAAGTAGGGGGACCCCGTTCCGGGGCGGGACGCGGGCGGCACGATGGCCCCATGACCGCAACGGACTCCCCGGACACCACTCCGGAACACGCCCCGGACCCCGCAACCCCGCGCGCCCTGTCCTTCGACCGGGCGGCCGCCCAGTACGCCGAGGCCCGGCCCGGCTACCCGTCGGCCCTGTTCGACGCCGTCGAGGAGCTCGCCGGCCGCCCCCTGCGCGGCGCCCGAACCCTCGACGTGGGCGCGGGCACCGGCATCTCCACCCGCCGCCTCCATGACCGCGGCGCCCACGTCGTCGCCGTGGAGCCGGGCCCCGGCATGGCGGCGGAACTGCGCCGGTCCCTGCCCCGCGTCCCGCTGGTGCGGGGTGACGGCAACAGCCTCCCCTTCGCCACTGCCTCGGCCGACCTGATCACTTACGCCCAGTCGTGGCACTGGACCGACCGCGCCCGCTCCACCCCCGAGGCCCTGCGCGTCCTGCGGCCGGGCGGTGCGCTCGCCCTCTGGTGGAACGTCTCCGACCACACCGTCCCGTGGGTCGCCGACCAGGACGCCCGGCTGCGCCGCTTCTTCCGCGACGAGGCCGGTGCCGAGGACGAGAGCGCCCACGGCTCGCCCGCCCGCACCCGCGGTCTGCTGCCCGAGCTCGCCTTCGTACACCGTCGTATCCCCTGGACCCGGCGCATCCCGCTGACCGCCCACCTCGCCAACCTCGGCAGTCACTCCGCGTTCCTGGTCCTCGGCGCGGAACCCACCCGGCGCTTCCTCGCCGAAGAACGCGAGTACCTCGCGTCGCTCTTCCCGGACGGCACGGTCGAGGAGGCGTACATCGTCGACCTGAACGTGGCCGCCCGCTGACCGCACCGCACCGCACCGCACCGCGCCGCTGACGCGCGGTCCCTTGACGGCGGCGCCTGGCCGGGACCAGAATTCATCACATGATGAATTCTTCGGGCGTCGCCATCGAGGCCCGTGGCCTCACCGTCGTACGAGGCAGCCGCACCGTCCTGAAAGGACTCGACTTCACCGTCGAACCCGGCAGGATCACCGGACTCCTCGGCCCCTCCGGCTGCGGGAAATCCACCCTGATGCGGTCCGTCGTGGGCACCCAGGCCAAGGTCACCGGCACCCTCGACGTCCTGGGCAGCCCCGCGGGCCACCCCACCCTCCGCCCCCGCATCGGGTACGTCACCCAGGCCCCCTCCGTCTACACCGACCTCACCGTCCGGCAGAACCTCGACTACTTCGCGGCGATCCTCCAGCCGGGCCGCCGCCACCGGGACGCCCGCCGCGAGGCCGTGACCCGTGCCGTCACCGAAGTCGACCTGACCAGCCACGCCGACAACCTCGCGGGCACCCTCTCGGGCGGCCAGCGCACCAGGGTCTCCCTCGCGGTGGCGCTGCTCGGCACCCCCGAACTGCTGGTCCTCGACGAACCCACCGTCGGCCTCGACCCGGTGCTCCGACGCGACCTCTGGAAGCTCTTCCACCGCCTCGCCGCCGACCGCGGCACCACCGTGCTCGTCTCCTCCCACGTCATGGACGAGGCCGAGCGCTGTCACCGGCTGCTCCTGATGCGCGAAGGCGAGATCCTCGCCGACAACACCCCCGAGGCCCTGCGCACGGACTCCCGCACCGACACCGTCGAAGAAGCCTTCCTCCACCTGGTCGACGCGGCCGCCACCCGTCAGGAGAACGCCCGATGAGCACGACGACCGCCGGCACCTCACCCCTGAGCGCCGCCCGCACCCTCGCCACCGCGGCCCGCGTCCTGCGCCAGCTGACGCACGACCCGCGCACGATCGCACTCCTTCTGCTGATCCCGGTCGTGATGATCACGCTGCTGCGCTACGTCTTCGACGGGAGCCCGCAGACCTTCGACTCCATCGGCGCCTCGCTCCTCGGCATCTTCCCGCTGATCACGATGTTCCTGGTGACCTCGATCGCCACCCTGCGCGAACGCACCTCGGGGACCCTGGAGCGCCTCCTCGCCATGCCGCTCGGCAAGGGCGACCTGATCGCCGGCTACGCCCTCGCCTTCGGCGCTGTCGCCATCGTCCAGTCGCTCCTGGCCACGGGCCTCTCGGTCTGGGCCCTCGGCCTGGACGTCACCGGATCGCCCTGGCTGCTGCTCCTGGTCGCCCTGCTCGACGCACTGCTCGGCACGGCGCTCGGCCTGTTCGTCTCCGCCTTCGCGGCTTCCGAGTTCCAGGCCGTCCAGTTCATGCCGGCCGTGATCTTCCCGCAGCTCCTGCTCTGCGGACTCTTCATCGCCCGCGACCGGATGGCACCCGCCCTCGAAGCGATCTCGAACGTGCTGCCCATGTCGTACGCCGTCGACGGCATGAACGAGGTCCTCCACCACACCGCGATCACCGGAAACTTCGTCCGCGACATCGCGATCGTGGCCGGCTGCGCCCTCCTCGTCCTCACCCTCGGCGCAGCCACCCTCCGCCGCCGCACCGCCTGACGGGCCGGTGCGAGGATGACGGGGACGAGCACTGAGCACCGTGTACAGCGAGCACCGCCCGGAGGGTGAACCGCATGACCCAGACAGTTGCAGTCCTCGGCACCGGCAAGATCGGCGAGGCCCTGCTCAGCGGCATGATCCGGGCCGGCTGGCGCCCGGCGGACCTGCTGGTCACCACCCGCCGCCCCGAGCGTGCCGCGGAGCTCCACGACCGTTACGGCGTCGACGCGGTCACCAACGCCGAGGCGGCCAAGCGCGCCGACATCCTCATCCTGGCGGTCAAGCCCCAGGACATGGGCCGCCTCCTCGACGAGCTGACCCCCCACATCACCGCCGACCGCCTGGTCATCAGCGCCGCGGCCGGCATCACGACCGCGTTCATCGAGGAGCGCCTCACCACGGGCACCCCGGTGGTCCGTGTCATGCCGAACACCCCCGTCCTGGTGGACGAGGGCATGTCCGTCATCTCCGCGGGCAGCCACGCCACCACCGACCACCTCGCCACCACCGAGACGATCTTCGGAGGCGTCGGCAAGACCCTGCGTGTCCCCGAGTCCCAGCAGGACGCGGCCACCGCCCTCTCCGGCTCGGGCCCGGCCTACTTCTACTTCCTCGTCGAGGCCATGACGGACGCCGGCATCCTGCTCGGCCTGCCCCGCGCCCAGGCCCACGACCTCATCGTGCAGGCCGCCATCGGCGCCGCCGTGATGCTCCGCGACAGCGGAGAGCACCCGGTCAAGCTCCGCGAAGCCGTCACCAGCCCGGCCGGCACCACCATCAGCGCCATCCGCGAACTGGAGAACCACGGCGTACGCGCCGCCCTCATCGCCGCCCTGGAGGCGGCCCGCGACCGCAGCCGCGAGCTCGCCTCCGGCAACGGCTGACCTACTCCGCGGCAGCGATCAGCTCCGCACTGCGCACCACCGTCGCGAACCCACCGCCGTGCAGCGACACGGCGGTGGCCCGCGCCAGCTCTTCCGCGCCCAGCGTCCACCCCCACGGCCCCGCCCCGTCGAAGGTGTACGTCGCATCGAGCGCGAAGAACACCTCGTAACCCAGGTTCCCCGCCATCCGCGCCGTCGTCTCCGCGCACATATTGGTCTGGATCCCGGCCACCACGAGCTGGCGGATCCCAGCGGCACGCAGCCAGGCCCCCAGATCCGGCGTCCCGTAGAACGCCGAGTTCACGCTCTTCGTCAGAAACAACTCGGGCCCGCCGCCCTTCCCCCGCCGCTCCTCCACGTACGGCTTGAACGCGTTCCCCGGATATCCCACCCGCAACGGCGAATCGGGCTTGGGCGAGTCATGCCGTACGAAGACGACCGGCCGCCCGCTGGACTGCCAGGCATCGATCAGCCCGGCGATGTTCTCGTCCGCGGCGGGATTGTTCCGCGGCCCCCAGTACGCCTCCTCCTCGAACCCCTGCTGCACGTCCACCACGACCAGCGCTGTGTTCTCCGCGATCTCCATGGCCACGATCCTGCCGCCGGGAACCCCGACCGCCCAGAGGTCAGAAAGCCATCGACCGATGCTTTACTGCCACCATGGCCACGATCGACACGCCCCGCCCCGCCCCCACCCGGATCGCCCTCGTGTCCTTCCCCGGCGTCCGCGCGTTCGACGTCTCGGTCATCACGGAAGTCTGGGGCGTGGACCGCACGGACCGCGGCGTCCCGCCCTTCGTCCTGCACCGCACGGCGACAACCCCCGCCCCCATTCCCCTGCGCGGCGGACTCTCCCTGACCCCCGACCGCACGCTGAACTGGCTGGCCAGAGCCGACCTGATCGTCGTCCCCGGCCTTGACGACCATGTGACGCCGGCCCCGGAACCGGTCCTCGAAGCCCTGCGCCGCGCCCACGCCCGCGCCACACCGATCGCCGCCCTCTGCGGAGGCGCGTTCACCCTGGCCCAGGCGGGCCTCCTCGACGGCCGCCGGGCCGTCACCCACTGGAACCTCACCGACCTCCTGCGCACCCGCCACCCCGAGGTGACCGTCGTCCCGGACGCCCTGTTCGTCCACGACGACAACCTCTGGACGTCCGCCGGCACAGCAGCGGGCATCGACCTCTGTCTGCATCTCGTACGGAGGACCCATGGCGCCGAGACCGCGGCGACGATCGCGCGTTCGATGGTCACGGCCCCCTTCCGTACCGGTACACAGGCTCAGTTCATCGAGCACCCCACGCCGCACGCCGATCGCGACGCCGACACGCTCGCCGCCGTACGCACCTTCGCTCTGACCCGTCTGGCGGATCCGCACACCGTGGCAGAACTGGCAGCCCGGGCCGGCATGTCCTCCCGTTCCTTCGCCCGCCACTTCCAGGCCACGACCGGCACCACCCCACTGCGCTGGCTCATCACCCAGCGCATCGCCGCAGCTCAGAAGCTGCTGGAGCGCACGGACCTCCCCCTGCCCGAGGTGGCCCGCCGCACGGGCTTCGGCAGCGAGATCACCATGCGCCAGCACTTCGCCACCCACCTGGGCGTCAGCCCCCGCGACTACCGCCTCGCCTTCCACCGCACCCCGGCGAGGAGGGGGGTTGACACGCCCCCTCCGCATCCGTAGTGTGCTCCGAGTTGTCCGACGTGAGCGCCGACCCCGGTCGGTCCCCGGACAGCCATTCCGCAGTAACCACAACGAGCGAGCGACAGCAGTCGCCTGCCTCTGCGTGCGCATATGTGAAATGAGGAATCCGCGTTCGAAGGAACGTGACCCCGATTAGCGTCGGGGCCCTGGATTCCGCTAATGTCTCACTCGTCGGAACGGCCCAACAGCCGGGAAGACAAGCCCCGCTGACTGGGAATCAGGCCCGAAAGGATCTGATAGAGTCGGACTCGCCGGAAAGGGGAAGCGCGAAAGCGAAGAACTGGAAAGCGAAAATGCGAGGCCCGCTTCGACCGGGAATCGGACACGAAAGAGTCTGATAGAGTCGGAAACGCAAGACCGAAGGGAAGCGCCCGGAGGAAAGCCCCAGAAAATGTTCTGAGGGTGAGTACAAAGGAAGCGTCCGTTCCTTGAGAACTCAACAGCGTGCCAAAAGTCAACGCCAGATATGTTGATACCCCGACCTGCTTCGGCAGGTTCGAGGTTCCTTTGAAAGTCCTAACAGGCCTCTGGCCTGGTAGGCAATGCACACAGCGAGGATTCAGTGGACGACCGGTCATATTCCGACATGGTCGTTCCGCTCTCGTGGTGTCTACCCGATTACGGGAAAACATTCACGGAGAGTTTGATCCTGGCTCAGGACGAACGCTGGCGGCGTGCTTAACACATGCAAGTCGAACGATGAAGCCTTTCGGGGTGGATTAGTGGCGAACGGGTGAGTAACACGTGGGCAATCTGCCCTTCACTCTGGGACAAGCCCTGGAAACGGGGTCTAATACCGGATAACACTTTCCCTCTCATGGGGGAAGGTTAAAAGCTCCGGCGGTGAAGGATGAGCCCGCGGCCTATCAGCTAGTTGGTGGGGTAATGGCCTACCAAGGCGACGACGGGTAGCCGGCCTGAGAGGGCGACCGGCCACACTGGGACTGAGACACGGCCCAGACTCCTACGGGAGGCAGCAGTGGGGAATATTGCACAATGGGCGAAAGCCTGATGCAGCGACGCCGCGTGAGGGATGACGGCCTTCGGGTTGTAAACCTCTTTCAGCAGGGAAGAAGCGAAAGTGACGGTACCTGCAGAAGAAGCGCCGGCTAACTACGTGCCAGCAGCCGCGGTAATACGTAGGGCGCAAGCGTTGTCCGGAATTATTGGGCGTAAAGAGCTCGTAGGCGGCTTGTTGCGTCGGTTGTGAAAGCCCGGGGCTTAACCCCGGGTCTGCAGTCGATACGGGCAGGCTAGAGTGTGGTAGGGGAGATCGGAATTCCTGGTGTAGCGGTGAAATGCGCAGATATCAGGAGGAACACCGGTGGCGAAGGCGGATCTCTGGGCCATTACTGACGCTGAGGAGCGAAAGCGTGGGGAGCGAACAGGATTAGATACCCTGGTAGTCCACGCCGTAAACGTTGGGAACTAGGTGTTGGCGACATTCCACGTCGTCGGTGCCGCAGCTAACGCATTAAGTTCCCCGCCTGGGGAGTACGGCCGCAAGGCTAAAACTCAAAGGAATTGACGGGGGCCCGCACAAGCAGCGGAGCATGTGGCTTAATTCGACGCAACGCGAAGAACCTTACCAAGGCTTGACATATACCGGAAAGCATCAGAGATGGTGCCCCCCTTGTGGTCGGTATACAGGTGGTGCATGGCTGTCGTCAGCTCGTGTCGTGAGATGTTGGGTTAAGTCCCGCAACGAGCGCAACCCTTGTTCTGTGTTGCCAGCATGCCCTTCGGGGTGATGGGGACTCACAGGAGACTGCCGGGGTCAACTCGGAGGAAGGTGGGGACGACGTCAAGTCATCATGCCCCTTATGTCTTGGGCTGCACACGTGCTACAATGGCCGGTACAATGAGCTGCGATGCCGCGAGGCGGAGCGAATCTCAAAAAGCCGGTCTCAGTTCGGATTGGGGTCTGCAACTCGACCCCATGAAGTCGGAGTTGCTAGTAATCGCAGATCAGCATTGCTGCGGTGAATACGTTCCCGGGCCTTGTACACACCGCCCGTCACGTCACGAAAGTCGGTAACACCCGAAGCCGGTGGCCCAACCCCTTGTGGGAGGGAGCTGTCGAAGGTGGGACTGGCGATTGGGACGAAGTCGTAACAAGGTAGCCGTACCGGAAGGTGCGGCTGGATCACCTCCTTTCTAAGGAGCATCTAGATTCCGTAAGGAATCCAGAGCCACTACGCCGGCAAATGTTCGGCGGTGGTTAGCTCATGGGTGGAACGTTGACTATTCGGCACGGTTGGCTGGTTTTCGTAAGTACTGCTTCGGCGTGGAAAGCGTAAACGGGTTGATTGTGTCGGGCACGCTGTTGGGTATCTGAAGGTACGGCCGTAATGGTCGTCCTTCGGTTGCCGGCCCCAGTGAACTCATCCGGTAAGGGTGGGGTGATGGGTGGCTGGTCGTTGTTTGAGAACTGCACAGTGGACGCGAGCATCTGTGGCCAAGTTTTTAAGGGCGCACGGTGGATGCCTTGGCACTAGGAACCGATGAAGGACGTGGGAGGCCACGATAGTCCCCGGGGAGCTGTCAACCAAGCTTTGATCCGGGGGTTTCCGAATGGGGAAACCCGGCAGTCGTCATGGGCTGTCACCCACTGCTGAACACATAGGCAGTGTGGAGGGAACGAGGGGAAGTGAAACATCTCAGTACCCTCAGGAAGAGAAAACAACCGTGATTCCGGGAGTAGTGGCGAGCGAAACTGGATCAGGCCAAACCGTATGCGTGTGATACCCGGCAGGGGTTGCGCATGCGGGGTTGTGGGATCTCTTTTTCATGGTCTGCCGGCCGTGAGACGAGTCAGAAACCGTTGATGTAGGCGAAGGACATGCGAAAGGTCCGGCGTAGAGGGTAAGACCCCCGTAGCTGAAACATCAACGGCTCGTTTAAGAGACACCCAAGTAGCACGGGGCCCGAGAAATCCCGTGTGAATCTGGCGGGACCACCCGTTAAGCCTAAATATTCCCTAGTGACCGATAGCGGATAGTACCGTGAGGGAATGGTGAAAAGTACCGCGGGAGCGGAGTGAAATAGTACCTGAAACCGTGTGCCTACAAGCCGTGGGAGCGTCGCTGTATCGTGCTTGCACGATGCAGTCGTGACTGCGTGCCTTTTGAAGAATGAGCCTGCGAGTTTGCGGTGTGTTGCGAGGTTAACCCGTGTGGGGAAGCCGTAGCGAAAGCGAGTCCGAATAGGGCGATTTAGTAGCGCGCTCAAGACCCGAAGCGGAGTGATCTAGCCATGGGCAGGTTGAAGCGGAGGTAAGACTTCGTGGAGGACCGAACCCACCAGGGTTGAAAACCTGGGGGATGACCTGTGGTTAGGGGTGAAAGGCCAATCAAACTCCGTGATAGCTGGTTCTCCCCGAAATGCATTTAGGTGCAGCGTCGTGTGTTTCTTGCCGGAGGTAGAGCACTGGATAGGCGATGGGCCCTACCGGGTTACTGACCTTAGCCAAACTCCGAATGCCGGTAAGTGAGAGCACGGCAGTGAGACTGTGGGGGATAAGCTCCATGGTCGAGAGGGAAACAGCCCAGAGCATCGACTAAGGCCCCTAAGCGTACGCTAAGTGGGAAAGGATGTGGAGTCGCAGAGACAACCAGGAGGTTGGCTTAGAAGCAGCCACCCTTGAAAGAGTGCGTAATAGCTCACTGGTCAAGTGATTCCGCGCCGACAATGTAGCGGGGCTCAAGCGTACCGCCGAAGTCGTGTCATTCCAGCATGTACCCCCAACGGGGGCTGGGATGGGTAGGGGAGCGTCGTGTGCCGGGTGAAGCAGCCGCGGAAGCGAGTTGTGGACGGTTCACGAGTGAGAATGCAGGCATGAGTAGCGATACACACGTGAGAAACGTGTGCGCCGATTGACTAAGGGTTCCTGGGTCAAGCTGATCTGCCCAGGGTAAGTCGGGACCTAAGGCGAGGCCGACAGGCGTAGTCGATGGACAACCGGTTGATATTCCGGTACCCGCTTTGAAACGCCCAATACTGAATCAGGCGATGCTAAGTCCGTGAAGCCGGCCCGATCTCTTCGGAGTTGAGGGTAGTGGTGGAGCCGACGAACCAGACTTGTACTAGGTAAGCGATGGGGTGACGCAGGAAGGTAGTCCAGCCCGGGCGGTGGTAGTCCCGGGGTAAGGGTGTAGGCCGTGTGGTAGGTAAATCCGTCACACATTAAGGCTGAGACCTGATGCCGAGCCGATTGTGGTGAAGTGGATGATCCTATGCTGTCGAGAAAAGCCTCTAGCGAGTTTCATGGCGGCCCGTACCCTAAACCGACTCAGGTGGTCAGGTAGAGAATACCGAGGCGTTCGGGTGAACTATGGTTAAGGAACTCGGCAAAATGCCCCCGTAACTTCGGGAGAAGGGGGGCCATCACTGGTGATCCGATTTACTCGGTGAGCTGGGGGTGGCCGCAGAGACCAGCGAGAAGCGACTGTTTACTAAAAACACAGGTCCGTGCGAAGCCGTAAGGCGATGTATACGGACTGACGCCTGCCCGGTGCTGGAACGTTAAGGGGACCGGTTAGCTGACTTTCGGGTCGGCGAAGCTGAGAACTTAAGCGCCAGTAAACGGCGGTGGTAACTATAACCATCCTAAGGTAGCGAAATTCCTTGTCGGGTAAGTTCCGACCTGCACGAATGGCGTAACGACTTCTCGACTGTCTCAACCATAGGCCCGGTGAAATTGCACTACGAGTAAAGATGCTCGTTTCGCGCAGCAGGACGGAAAGACCCCGGGACCTTTACTATAGTTTGATATTGGTGTTCGGTTCGGCTTGTGTAGGATAGGTGGGAGACTTTGAAGCGGCCACGCCAGTGGTTGTGGAGTCGTCGTTGAAATACCACTCTGGTCGTGCTGGATGTCTAACCTGGGTCCGTGATCCGGATCAGGGACAGTGTCTGATGGGTAGTTTAACTGGGGCGGTTGCCTCCTAAAGAGTAACGGAGGCGCCCAAAGGTTCCCTCAGCCTGGTTGGCAATCAGGTGTTGAGTGTAAGTGCACAAGGGAGCTTGACTGTGAGACCGACGGGTCGAGCAGGGACGAAAGTCGGGACTAGTGATCCGGCAGTGGCTTGTGGAAGCGCTGTCGCTCAACGGATAAAAGGTACCCCGGGGATAACAGGCTGATCTTCCCCAAGAGTCCATATCGACGGGATGGTTTGGCACCTCGATGTCGGCTCGTCGCATCCTGGGGCTGGAGTCGGTCCCAAGGGTTGGGCTGTTCGCCCATTAAAGCGGTACGCGAGCTGGGTTTAGAACGTCGTGAGACAGTTCGGTCCCTATCCGCTGTGCGCGTAGGAATATTGAGAAGGGCTGTCCCTAGTACGAGAGGACCGGGACGGACGAACCTCTGGTGTGCCAGTTGTCCTGCCAAGGGCATGGCTGGTTGGCTACGTTCGGAAAGGATAACCGCTGAAAGCATCTAAGCGGGAAGCCTGCTTCGAGATGAGTATTCCCACCCTCTTGAAGGGTTAAGGCTCCCAGTAGACGACTGGGTTGATAGGCCAGATGTGGAAGCCCGGTAACGGGTGGAGCTGACTGGTACTAATAGGCCGAGGGCTTGTCCTCAGTTGCTCGCGTCCACTGTGTTAGTTCTGAAATAACGAACGGCCGTGACTGTATTTAATTAAATACAGTATCCGGTGTTGGTTAATTTCATAGTGTTTCGGTGGTCATTGCGTTAGGGAAACGCCCGGTTACATTCCGAACCCGGAAGCTAAGCCTTTCAGCGCCGATGGTACTGCAGGGGGGACCCTGTGGGAGAGTAGGACGCCGCCGAACTCCTTTTGATAGTTAAGCCCCGTGCCCTTGTGGCACGGGGCTTTTCTGCGTTCCGACCGTTTAAGGTCATGACATGCGCTACGAACTGGTCATCTTCGACAACGACGGTGTGCTCGTGGACAGCGAGCCGATCGCCAACACCATCCTGGCCGGCTACCTCACCGAGCTCGGACACCCCACCTCGTACGAGGAGTCCCTCCGCGACTACATGGGATCAGCCGTGCACCGGGTGCACGACCTCGTCGAGGAGCGGGGCGGGGACAAGCTGCCCGCGGACTTCGACGACACGCTCCACTCACGGATCTTCGCCGCGTTCCAGCGCGAGCTGCAACCGGTCCCCGGCGTGGAGGAGGTGCTGGGGGAGCTCGTCGCCGACGGGATTCCGTACTGCGTCGCCTCCTCCAGCAGCCACGAACGGATCCGCGTCAGCCATCGCGCGACGGGGCTCGACCAGTGGTTCGAGGAGGAGTGGATCTTCTCGGCGGAGGACGTGGGCCGGGGGAAGCCGGCGCCCGATCTCTTTCTCCTCGCTGCCGAACGGATGGGGGTGGCTCCGGAGCGGTGTGTCGTCATCGAGGACAGCCCGCTCGGGGTGGAGGCAGCCAGGGCCGCGGGCATGGATGTGTACGGGTTCACGTCGATGATGCCGGCGGACCGGCTGGCCGGGGTGACCGGGCATTTCTCCGACATGGGACAGCTGCGGGAATTGCTTGCCTGACGCGTCTACCCATGGGTAGAGACTGGCTCTACGCTCGCGCACATGACAGATGCACGTTTGCGGCACGGCAGAGCTTCCCTCGCGTTGAGCTTCTTCGTGCAGGGCGTCACCTTTGCTCTCCTTGTCACCCGGATCCCCGCGATTCAGGACCGGTACGGGATATCCGACGGCCTGCTGCCCGTGTTCCTCGCCGCCGTGCCGATCCTGGCCGGGGTGGGCAGCGTGGTCACCGAGAAGGTGGTCGCGCGGGTGCGGCCGAGGGTGGTCCTGCGGTGGGCGCAGCCGGTTGTGCTGCTTGCGCTGCTCGGCGTCGGTGCCGGGAGCGAGATGTGGGAAGCGGCCCTGGCGCTCGGTGTGTTCGGGCTGTCCGTCGGTGCGCTGGATGCCTCCATGAACATGATGGGGGTCAGTCTCCAGCGGGCGTACGGGCGTTCCATCATGCTCGGCTTCCACGCCGCGTACAGCCTGGGCGGGATCGCCGGGGCGTCCATGGCGTGGGCCGGGGCGCACTGGGATCTGTCGCTGCTGATCTCGTATCTTCCGGTCGTCGTGGTGCTGCTGCCCGTCGCGTTCTTCGGGAGCCGGTGGTACGTCGAGGGGAAGCAGCAGGAGGAGCTGCTGGGCGCGGAGCGGGGGAAGGCCGGTTCGGTCTCCTTCAAGCTGCTGATGCCGCTCTGTCTGGTGATGTGCTTCGCGTACATCGGGGATTCGACGGTCTCCAACTGGAGTGCGAAGTATCTGCAGGATGTGCTGGGGAGTTCGGAGCAGCTCTCGACCGTCCCGTACAACGTCTACATGGTGACGACGCTGCTGGGGCGGGCCGTCGGGGACTTCGGCGTGCGGCGGTTCGGGGCTGTGGCCGTGGTGCGGTCCGGGAGTGTGCTGGCCGCTGCAGGGTTCGGGGTGGTGGCCGTCGCCGGCGGCGCCTGGGTGGGGATGCTCGGGTTCACCATGCTGGGGCTCGGGCTCTGTGTGATCGTGCCGCAGACGTTCGCCGCCGCCGGGCGGATGTTCCCCGGGGCGAGCGATTCCGCCATCGCCCGGCTGAACATCTTCAACTACGTGGGATTCCTCGTGGGCTCGCCCCTGGTGGGGGCGCTCGGGGATGCGTGGAGCTATCGGGGCGCGATGCTCGTGCCGATGGTGCTGGTGCTTGCGACGCTCATGTACGCCAAGTCGTTCGGCGCGGAGCCTGCCCGATACGGTGGCGGGCATGAGCGGCCGCGCACAGTTGATGTGGGATGACGCAGTAACGGGATACGACTTCGGGGACAGTCATCCCATGGACCCGGTCAGGCTCGCCCTGACGATGGGGTTGGTGCGGGCGTTCGGTCTCGACCGGGCGGTGGACGTCGTGGCGGCCAAGGCGGCCGGGGATTCGACGCTGCGGCTCGTGCACCGGCCGGACTATGTGGCGGCGGTGCGGGCGGCCTCCGCCGACCCGCGGGCCGCGGACCAGAGCTACGGGATCGGGACGACGGACGATCCGGCGTTCGCCGGGATGCACGAGGTGTCGGCGCTGATCGCCGGACAGTCGGTGGCGGCGGCCGAGGCCGTGTGGCAGGGCAGGACCGGGCACGCCGTGAACTTCTCCGGCGGGCTCCATCACGCCATGCCCGGTGGGGCTGCGGGTTTCTGCATCTACAACGATCCGGCGCTCGCCATCGCGCGGCTGCTGGAACTGGGGGCGGAGCGGGTCGCGTACGTCGATGTGGACGTGCACCACGGCGACGGGGTGCAGGCGGCGTTCTGGGAGGACCCGCGGGTTCTGACCATCTCGCTGCACGAGCACCCGCGGACGCTCTTCCCGCAGACCGGGTGGCCGGAGGAGACCGGTGCCGGGGCGGGGGAGGGCGGTGCGGTCAATGTGGCGCTGCCGGCCGGTACGGGGGACGCGGGGTGGCTGCGGGCGTTCCATGCGGTGGTGCCGGAGCTGCTGGCGGACTTCCGGCCGCAGGTGCTGGTGACGCAGCACGGGGCCGATACGCACTTCGAGGACCCGCTGGCCCATCTCGCGGTGTCGCTGGACGCACAGCGGGCCGTGATGGCCGCCTGCCACGATCTGGCGCACGAGTACGCGGACGGTGGGCGCTGGGTGGCGCTCGGCGGGGGCGGTTATGCGGTGGTGGACGTGGTGCCGCGGTCCTGGACGCATCTGGTGGGGATCGCCGCGCACGCGCCCGTGGACCCGGAGTCGGTGATCCCGTCGTCGTGGCGCGACGAGGTGTACGCCCGGACCCGGCAGCTCGGACCGGCCCGGATGACGGATGGGCGTACCCCTTCGTGGAAGGCGTGGGAGGACGGCTACGACCCCGCGGACCGGCTGGATCAGGCGGTGCTCGCGACCAGGCGTGCGGTGTTTCCGCTGCGGGGGCTGCTGACCTGACGCCCGGAGTGCCGGGGGTGCGGGTTACGCCAACTGTGGGGCGTAATCCGGGTTTTGGCCCCTGGGCGCGGTGGGTGGGGGAGCATCGGCAGGGTGTTGAGCACCGGAGCGCTGCGTGCGCATCTGCTGGCGGCCCGGCTGGCCGGGCCCGTGGCCACCTCGCGGGAAGTGAGTCTGCGGAGCTATCGGCTGTTCGCGGCCAGGGATCCGCGGGTGACGCTCGGCCTCGATCCCGGACGGGTGTGGGGGGAGCGGGACCTGCTGCGGCTCATGGCCGACAGGTGCGGGGTCTCGGACGATCCCGCGCATGTCTCGGGTCCCGACGTGATCGATCCGGAGCGGACGGTGGCGGGTCTTGACGCGTTTGCCGAGCGGTTGTCGGATGCCGCGGTGCGGCAGGTGCCGGTCCTGTTCGGGACGGGGCATCCGCACCGACTGCTCGGCTTCTACGCGGCGCTGGCAGACGCCTTGTCGGCGGTGGGGTGTGCCGTGCTCACCCCCGCGCAGGGGCGACGTATCGACATAACGACCCGGTTCGGCGTACGTACGTACCACCTCGACTACGTACGGGGAGTCGCGATGGTGCGCGAACCCGGCGTGCGGGTGCCGGGTGGTGGCACCGGCGCACACACCCACTCACCGCTCCCGCTGAGGGTGGCGCTGGAGGCCGCCGTGGATGCCCGGGAGCCGCTGCCGGAACTCGTCGTGGGGGACCACGGATGGGTCTGCGGGGCAGGTCAGCTGGGTATCGAGGCGATCGGTCTGGCCGATACGGATGATCCGGCGCTGTTCGTCGGGGAGGCGGAGGGCCGGGTGTCGGTCGCCGTTCCGCTCGACGACGCCGTGCGGTCCGCGTACTACCTGCCGCTGACGCGCTATGTACTCAATCGGGCGTGTCTGTCACAGTAGGCGGCCGATCGTCTCTCCTCTTCCCCACTCGCATCACCCGCCCCTAATCTGGGGAGTGAGCGCACAGCGACGAAGAGTCACCGGAGGGGAAGCCGGTGCGCGTCTCGTGCGGAAGGTACAGGTGGGTCATGGCTGCTGACAGCGAGAGGCCTCTCAACGAGGTCAAGTTTCTGACTGTGGCGGAAGTCGCCTCGGTCATGCGAGTGTCGAAGATGACCGTGTACCGCTTGGTGCACAGTGGTCATCTGCCGGCGATCCGGGTGGGAAGGTCCTTCCGGGTGCCGGAGCAAGCGGTTCACGAGTATCTCCGCGAGTCCTTCGTGGGGGTGGGGACGGCCTGACGTTCCCCTCGGATTACGTACCTCACGCGGTGGCGGGTAGGCTAGGCCGACGTAGGTCGTGTGGGCCCAGACGCCCCGCACCAGTGAAGAAGAAGTGAGCGAGGGTAGTCGTGGGCTCTGTTATCAAGAAGCGGCGTAAGCGGATGGCCAAGAAGAAGCACCGCAAGCTGCTCAAGCGCACGCGCGTTCAGCGTCGCAACAAGAAGTAAGCGAACGCAGTTCGTGAAATCCGCAGCCCTCCCGCCGATCAGGCGGGAGGGCTGCGGTGCTGTACGGGGGGTATGCGCGAAGGGTGCGCACATTCGGGCCAAGACGCGGAACCCGGCCGCCGCGCAGGCGTCACGGGGCAACATCCACCCGCTACGGTGACGACCGGGGGAGTGCCTTTCTCGCGGGGCGCCCCTCTCACTCACCTCGCGGGAGACCGACGGAAGGCGCTGATCTTGGGGAAGGTCGTGCTCGTCACGGGAGCGGCCCGGCAGCTGGGTGGCCGGTTCGTGCGGCGCATCCAGCGTGATCCGGACGTGGACCGGGTGATCGCGGTCGACGCGGTCGCGCCCGGGCACCAGCTGGGCGACGCCGTCTTCGTCCGCGCGGACATCCGCCAGCCCGCCATCGCCAGAGTCCTCGCCGAGCACGCGGTCGACACGGTCGTCCACCTGGACGTCAGCGCCAAGGCGCTGGGGGCCCAGGGACGTACCGCGGTCAAGGAGACCAACGTCATCGGCACCATGCAGCTGCTCGGCGCCTGTCAGAAGGCGCCGTCCGTCCGGCGGATGGTGGTCAAGTCCAGTACGGGTGTGTACGGTTCCGCGCCCCGCGATCCGGCGGTCTTCCACGAGACCACCCCGCCCAAGTCCCTGCCCGGCGGGGGCTTCGCGAAGGACGCGGTGGAGGTCGAGGGGTACGTACGGGGCTTCGCGCGCCGCCGGCCGGACGTGGCCGTGTGCGTGCTGAGGTTCGCGAACATCCTGGGCCCCGATCCCGACTCGCCGCTCGCCGACTATCTGTCGCTGCCGGTGCTGCCGACGGTGTTCGGGTACGACCCGAGGCTTCAGTTCGTCCACGAGGACGACGTCCTCGACGTCCTCGGCATCGCCGCGGGCGAACCGCGGCGCGGGACGCTGAACAGCGGCACGTTCAACATCGCGGGGGACGGGGTGCTGCTGCTCTCGCAGTGTTCGCGGCGGCTGGGGCGGCCGACGATGCCGCTGCTGCTGCCCGCGGTCACGTGGGTCGGGCAGGCGCTGCGTACCGTCGGCATGACGGACTTCTCGCCGGAACAGATCCGGCTGCTCACCCATGGCAGGGTGGTCTCCACGGTCCAGATGCGCGAGACCCTGGGCTTCCGTCCGCGGTTCTCCACGGCGGAGACCTTCGCCGAGTTCGCGCGCAGCCGGGGGCCCGGGCTGCTGCCGCCCGCGGCGGTGGGCCGGGCCGTCGACAGGCTGGCCGCGATGCCGTTCGCCGGGGGGACCGGCGGGGCCCCGGGGAGCAGCGGCGACACACACCCGACTCCGAGCGTCAGGTAGAGGAGCGCACCGACGATGGCGGATGCCAAGGTCATTCCGTTCGACGACGACCGTTCGCGGTCCGGGGGCGTGCCGCGCGCCGCGCGCCGGCGGCCCTCGGGGCGCGGCACGGGGTCCGTCAGCGCCCTGCCCGGGCAGCCGGGGCCCGGGGTGCCACCGGAGGGGCAGGAGGAGGCTGTGGTGGCTTCTGAGGACATGGGAGGCGGCGGCTGGGACCGGCGGATCGCCGGCGGGCTCGCGTTCCTGCGGCGGCGGGTCACGGGCGAGTACGACGTCGACGAGTTCGGTTACGACGAGGAGCTCACCGACCAGGTCCTGATGTCGGTGCTGCGGCCGGTGTACGAGAAGTACTTCCGGGTCGAGGTGAAGGGCATCGAGAACATCCCGTCGGACGGCGGGGCGCTCATCGTGTCCAACCACTCGGGGACGTTGCCGCTGGACGGGCTGATGCTCCAGGTCGCGGTGCACGACAACCATCCGGCCCAGCGGCATCTGCGGCTGCTCGCGGCGGACCTGGTCTTCATGCTGCCGGTCGTGAACGAGCTGGCCCGCAAGGCCGGTCACACGCTGGCCTGTGCGGAGGACGCGGAGCGGCTGCTGCGGCAGGGCGAGGTCGTCGGGGTGATGCCGGAGGGGTTCAAGGGCATCGGCAAGCCGTTCGGCGAGCGGTACAAGCTGCAGCGCTTCGGGCGGGGCGGCTTCGTGTCGACGGCGCTGCGGGCCGGGGTGCCGATCGTGCCGTGCTCGATCGTGGGGGCGGAGGAGATCTACCCGATGATCGGCAACTCGAAGACGCTGGCGCGGCTGCTGGGTATCCCGTACTTCCCGATCACGCCGACGTTTCCGTGGCTGGGGCCGCTGGGGGCGGTGCCGTTGCCGACGAAGTGGACGATCCAGTTCGGTGAGCCGATTGCCACGGATGGGTATCCGGTGGAGGCGGCGGAGGATCCGATGCTGATGTTCAATCTGACGGATCAGGTGCGGGAGCAGATTCAGCACACGCTGTACAAGTTGCTGGTGCAGCGGCGGTCGGTGTTCTTCTGAGCTGCCCGGGCGTCCGGGCGTGGCGTTTTGTCCTCAAGCGCCGGACGGGCTGGGAATGGTTGGCCTCGGGTGCGCCGGGGCGGGCGTCATGTCCTCAAGCGCCGGACGGGCTTGGTTGTGCCGCGCGCGATTGACTGTGCCGGACGGGCTTGGATGTGCCCGTCCGGCGATGTGTGTCAGGTCTTGTCGTCCTCGGCGTCGATTCCGAGGCCGCCGATCAGGCCGGGGATCAGTGGCGGAAGGGTGATGTCCGGCGACGGGGTGGTGCTCGGTGTGTCCTGCGTCGGTGTGGTGGCGCCGGGTGAGGGCGGGTCGAAGAGTCCGTCCGTGCCGCCGCCGAGCAGGCCGTCCGCCGGGGTGCTGCCCGAGTCCGACGGCCGGGGCGAGGAGCTGGTTCCCGTACCGCTGCTGCTGTGCGTGCCGGTGGGGGACGAGGGCGACGGGGCGTGTGAACGGGAGGGCGGGGCGGAGTCGGTGCCGGTGCCGGTGGTGCCGGACTCCTGGGATCCGTTGCTCGCCTCCGGGGGGCGGGGGAGCAGGGACTGCAGCGGCTCGACCTCTTCGTCTATGGCCGCGAAGACCGAGCTCACCTGGTCGCCGACGTCGGTCAGCTGTACGGGGAGGCTGTCGCGGAGGCTGCTCCAGCTGTCGCGGTGTGCGCGGGAGAAGGTGTCCAGCGCCTGGATGGGGCCGATCGTGCCGTCGCGTTCATAGGCGGCGTGGAGCAGGCGGTGGCCCTCGGTGGCGTCGTGGGTCATGCCGTTGAGCGTGCGCCTGACCTCGCCGAGCTGTTCGTGGTCCAGGTCGCCCGAGCGGGCGCGCTCCATCAGCCTGCGGGCTTCGCTGAGCCGGGTCGAGGCCTGGTCCAGGTAGACCTCGCCGCGGTCCGCGTCGCCGTCGGCCAGGCCGAGGTGGATGTCCTCCATGCCGCGCTTGAGCCCGTAGAGCGAGTCACCGGGCAGGGCGTCGGAGCTGGCGGCGGCCACGCCGCCGAAGGCTCCTGCGGCCACACCGACGGTGAGCCCGCCGGCGGCGAGGCCCTTCGTCCAGCGCGATCTGGGGCGCAGTTTCCGGAGTGGCGAGGCCCGGTGGGCCCCCTTGCCCCGTTGTTCGGGCACCGTAGGGTCCGCGGCTGCGCCGCCCTCGGCGAACATGGCCTCCATGGCGGCGACGAGCTGGGCTCGCTGCACCACTTTGACCTCGGGATCCAACTCCGGCTTCGGTAGCTCACCGAGGCCGTTCGCCAGGGCCAACAGCGGTCCGGGGCCGGCCTGTTCGGCCGGGTCCTCGGGCTGTACGGCCGCCGCACCGCGGAGCGACTGCTCCTCCAGGGCCTGGGCGAAGGCGTTCGCCCGCCGGTGTGCCGAAACGTTTGCGATCACTGGCGGCACCTCCTCTCGTCATGACGGTCGACTCCCCTGTGGGTCCGGAAGGTTGCACACCTTGAGCGCATCCACACGAATGAGTGAGTGTCTGCGGACATGGGGTGACGACAGGGGGCCTGCAACCGGCACAACGAGCGGCGCGGCACTTGGGTTACGCACGAAAGATGATCGGACCAGTGCGTGATGAACACATCGCCGACAGTGATTCGGGTAGGGCCTTTCGTTTGGATCAGGCTGGATCAGGGAGCGGGGTCCGGTGCCTTGCATCGCAAGGCGGAGGAGGGAGTCATGGCGGAGCCATGGCGACCGACGACAACGCCGCGACGTGCGGTGCCGGACCCCGCGAGCCCAGCCTGATCCAAACGAAAGGCCCCGGGGGTGGGTCAGCGGGCGTCGTCCGGAAGGAGCCGGGCAAGGGTGCGGACGGCGCGATACTGCAGGGTCTTGATCGCGCCCTCGTTCTTGCCCATCGCCCGGGCGGTCTCGGCGACCGAGAGGCCTTGCAGGAAGCGCAGGGTCACGCACTCCTGCTGCTGGGGATTGAGTCGGCGCACGGCTTGCAGCAGTGCGGCATTGGAGAGGGACTCCAGGACGGAGTCCTCGGGGCTGCGCTCGACCTCGTTGGCGTCGAGCATTTCGCCGGTGGTCACTTCCAGTCGGAAGCGACTGGATTTGAAGTGGTCGGCGACCAGGTTGCGAGCGATCGTGACCAGCCAGGCACCGAAGTCACGGCCCTGCCAGGTGAAGGTGGAGATGCGCCGCAGGGCGCGCAGGAAGGTCTCACTCGTGAGGTCCTCCGCTGTCGCCTTGCCGCCCACCCGGTAGTAGATGTAGCGGTACACGGTGTCGCTGTACTGGTCATAGAGGCGGCCGAAGGCGTCAGCCTCACCGGCCTGTGCGCGCTCGACGAGATCCATCATGCGCGCGCTGTCGCTGTCGGCCGTCGGCCGACGAACGGTGGACGTGGTCGTTGCGCCGCGGTTGCTGCGTCTTCCGACCGCCGCGCCGCGTTCGGCCAGGGCGTAGCAGGGGCCGGCAGGTGCAGGGGTGGCAAAGGCGGGTACGGCGTACGCGGTGGGGACGAAGCCGCGCAAGCGGTCGGCGACCGTTGCGCGCAGCGTAGCCAGGCCCGAGGCGTCAACCCCGACGTGTGGGTACACGGGACTCCCAGAGGCAGAGCTTCCATCACGTGCAGTGCGAAACCGTCACTCGTCGTAGTGAGTGGTGGGTTCCGGAATGCGTCTGAGGAGAATAACGCTTCGTACAGGCAGTGCTACACCCAGTTGCTCAAATCACCGATTACGTCGCTTCCGTAGCGACTATTCGACGCATCAAGTAGCACATCGTGACCGGTTATTGATCGGATTACTTCGGGATCTGCCTGGAGTCGCGACAGGTTGTGGTCGAGTGCGGGTAACCCGACTGGCCGGAGCGGTCGGTGGGCAGGGGGTCCCGATTGGCGGCAGGGGGCCGGGCGTGGCCCGGCCCCGGGTCGGAGGCTGCCGGGTGGTCCGTCAGCGGCGGCGGCGGTGCAGGGCGACGGCCGCCGCGGTGCCGCCGGCGAGGGCGCCCACGCCGGCCGCGGCCGGGATGCCGACCTTGGCGGCCTTGCGGCCGGTCCGGTAGTCGCGCAGCCGCCAGTCCAGGGCGCGCGCGTGCTTGCGGAGCTTGGTGTCCGGGTTGATCGCGTACGGGTGCCCGACCAGGGACAGCATCGGGATGTCGTTGTGCGAGTCGCTGTACGCCGCGCAGCGGGCCAGGTCCAGGCCCTCCGCCGCGGCCAGCGCGCGTACCGCCTCGGCCTTCGCCGGGCCGTGCAGCGGTTCGCCGACCAGGCGCCCGGTGTAGACGCCGTCGACGGATTCGGCGACGGTGCCCAGCGCGCCGGTCAGGCCGAGCCGGCGGGCGATGATCGTGGCCGTCTCCACCGGGGCGGCGGTGACCAGCCAGACCTTCTGGCCGGCGTCGAGGTGGGCCTGGGCGAGTGCGCGGGTGCCGGGCCAGATGCGGTCGGCCATGTACTCGTCGTAGATCTCCTCGCCGATCGACATCAGCTCGGAGACGCGGTGGCCCTTGACGATGGACAGGGCGCTGTCGCGCGCGTCCTGCATGTGTTCGGGGTCCTCGACGCCGGCCAGCCGGAACCAGGCCTGCTGCCAGGCGAACCGGGTGAGCTCGCGGCGCTCGAAGAACTTCCGTTTGTACAGCCCGCGGCCGAAGTGGAAGATCGCCGCGCCCTGCATGACGGTGTTGTCGAGGTCGAAGAAGGCGGCGGCCCGGTCGTCGCCGACGACGGGGAACTCGGGTTCACCGTCCTGCGCGGCGGACTGCGTGCCGGAGGCGGCGCCGTCCTCGGCAGCGGCGGACTGCTCGGCGGCGAGCGAGGACTTCCGTGCTGCCTCCGCCGCTGCTTCGCCTGCCAGCACGCTGCGTGCTGTCGCGGAACGCCTACGCGGTGTGAGCCATCCAAGAGCGGCCATGCCGTGAGCATAGCCAGTTGCCCCGCCCCTTCCCGACCTGCCGGGATGCGGTGGCGTGAACTCTCGGAGACCGACGCGTTAAACGGGCGATTCCGGGCGTACCGGTTCAAGGCCGGTCCGGGGTCGGTCCTGGATCGGTTCAAGGCCGGATCCCGCCCGGGGGCGGCGCAGAATGAAAGGTATGAGTGCCCTGCTGCGTCGTACGAAGAAGAAGCCCGCCGACCGCGTGGTGACCCTGGTCGGGAAGCCGGGGTGTCACCTCTGTGACGACGCCAGGGCGGTGGTGCGGGCGGTCTGCGAGGAGACCGGCGCGTCCTGGGAGGAGAAGGACATCACCCGGGACGAGGAGCTGTACAAGGAGTACTGGGAGCAGATCCCCGTGGTCCTCGTAGATAACGAACAGCACACGTTCTGGCGGGTGGACCCGGCGAGACTGCGCAGTGCGCTGCTTTCCTGAGTGAAACCCGGTTACCATCATGGGCGTTTTGAGTGGTCTCGGGGGAGTGGCTGTGAGGAGTGT
The DNA here is from genome assembly GCF_036013915.1 of Streptomyces sp. NBC_00464. Lineage (NCBI taxonomy): Bacteria > Bacillati > Actinomycetota > Actinomycetes > Kitasatosporales > Streptomycetaceae > Streptomyces > Streptomyces sp. NBC_00464. The sequence continues at coordinate 4,324,790 of NZ_CP107899.1, forward strand.
GTTCCGCTTTGCCCCCTTCGGGCCTGCAACGGGCTGATGCGATCCGCGGTTCCTGGATCGCCCGGCGAATGCGCGTGACCCCGGTCACTTTGACCGGACAAAACGGACACCATCTTTGTGCACGCGTTCACAAAGACATAGCCTGCATTCGACGGGGCGGTCTTGGGACATACGGCCGCCTGCAGCCCCGCTCATCCCGCAGGAGCACCGTGGCAACTGGCCGAAATCACCGACCGGCGACCCGTAGCCGAGGAATTCCCGAGGCCACCGTCGCCCGACTTCCGCTGTATCTCCGCGCACTGACCGCGCTCTCCGAGCGCTCGGTCCCCACGGTCTCCTCCGAGGAGCTCGCCGCGGCGGCAGGGGTCAACTCCGCGAAGCTGCGCAAGGACTTCAGCTATCTCGGCTCGTACGGGACGCGCGGCGTCGGCTACGACGTCGAGTATCTCGTCTACCAGATCTCGCGCGAACTCGGCCTCACCCAGGACTGGCCGGTCGCCATCGTCGGCATCGGCAACCTCGGCGCGGCGCTCGCCAACTACGGCGGTTTCGCCTCCCGCGGCTTCCGGGTCGCCGCGCTGATCGACGCCGACCCCGCGATGGCCGGAACGCCCGTCGCCGGGATCCCCGTCCAGCACGCCGACGACCTGGACCGCATCATCAGCGAGAACGGCGTCTCGATCGGTGTGATCACGACCCCGCCCGGCGCCGCCCAGCAGGTCTGCGACCGGCTCGTCGCCGCCGGCGTCACCTCCATCCTGAACTTCGCCCCGACCGTGCTCTCGGTGCCCGACGGTGTCGACGTGCGCAAGGTCGACCTCTCCATCGAGCTGCAGATCCTCGCCTTCCACGAGCAGCGCAAGGCCGGCGAGGAGGCCGCTGCCGCCGACAGCGGCCCGGACCCGGCCGCGCCGCCCGTGCGCGCCGCCACCAGCAGCCGGAAGGGACCCGACGGGGACATGCCCGCCGTGATGCCGGCATGAGTCTCCTTGTCGTAGGGCTGAGCCACCGCAGCGCCCCCGTCTCCGTGCTGGAGCGGGCCTCGCTGTCCGCCGACAGCCAGGCCAAGCTGCTCCAGGACACCCTCGCCGCGGAGCCCGCGGTCGAGGCCGCCGTCCTCGCCACCTGCAACCGCATCGAGCTGTACGCAGACGTGGACAAGTTCCACGCGGGCGTCGCCGAGCTGTCCACCCTGCTCGCCCAGCACAGCGGCGTCGGGCTGGACGAGCTCACTCCGTATCTCTATGTCCACTACGAGGACCGGGCCGTCCACCACCTCTTCTCGGTGGCCTGCGGACTGGACTCGATGGTGGTGGGCGAGGGCCAGATCCTCGGCCAGATCAAGGACGCGCTGGCACTGGGGCAGGAGCTCCACACCGCCGGCCGGCTGCTGAACGACCTCTTCCAGCAGGCCCTGCGGGTCGGCAAGCGCGCCCACAGCGAGACCGGGATCGACCGGGCCGGGCAGTCGCTCGTCACCTTCGGTCTGGAGCAGCTCGCCGACGGACGCGACACCGGGGCCTGGGCGAAGGGCAAGCGCGCCCTGGTCATCGGCGCCGGCTCGATGTCCTCGCTGGCCGCCGCGACCCTGGCCCGTACGGGCGTCGCCGAGATCGTCGTCGCCAACCGCACCCGCGCCCGCGCCGACCGGCTGGTCGAGATCCTCAACCAGGCCGGCGGTACCGGAGTGGCCGCCCACGCCGTGGAGATGGCCGCGGTCTCCGACGAACTGACACGTGCCGATGTCGTCGTCTCCTGCACCGGCGCCACCGGGCTCGTGCTGAGCGCCGAGGCCGTCGCCGGGGCGCTCGGGCTGGACTTCGACCCCGCCTGCGAGGCGCCCGCCGCGCCCGTGCCGGCGCCGCCCACCGCGCCGGACGAGCAGCACGCCGCGTGGGTGGAGAACGGTTCCGCCACCGCGATCGCGCAGGCCCAGGCCGTGCGCCGGATCCCGGCCCAGTCCACCGGACCCGTCCGGCTCGCCCTGCTGGACCTCGCCATGCCGCGCGACATCGACGGCGGCGCCGCCCGCCTCGACGGTGTGCGCCTCGTCGACATCGAGTCGCTCGCGGAGGCGTCCGCGGACGCCCCGATGGCCGCCGATGTGGACCAGGTGCGCACCATCGTGGCCGACGAGGTCGCCGCCTTCGGTGCCGCCCAGCGCGCCGCCCACGTCGCTCCCACCGTCGTCGCCCTGCGCACGATGGCTGCCGGAGTGGTCGCGGGCGAGATCGCACGGCTGGACGGACGCCTCCCCGACCTGGACGAGAAGCAGCGCGCCGAGATCTCGCAGACCGTGCGCCGCGTCGTCGACAAACTCCTGCACGCGCCCACCGTGCGGGTCAAGCAGCTCGCCAGCGAGCCCGGCGGCGCCGGGTACGCCGATGCGCTGCGGGAACTCTTCGACCTCGACCCGCAGACGGTCGCCGCCGTCTCCCGGGCAGACCTGAACGACCCGAATAGAGGGCGGTCATGACCGACAACTCACCCCTGGGCGCGGGGTCCACCCAGCCGCTGAGGCTGGGGACCCGGCGCAGCAAGCTCGCCATGGCGCAGTCCGGCCTGGTGGCCGACGCGGTCAGCGAGGTGACCGGGCGCGCCGTCGAACTCGTCGAGATCACCACGTACGGGGACACCTCCCGCGAGCACCTCGCGCAGATCGGCGGCACCGGCGTCTTCGTCGCCGCGCTCCGCGAAGCGCTGCTGCGCGGCGAGGTGGACTTCGCCGTCCACTCGCTCAAGGACCTGCCGACCGCGCAGCCCGAGGACCTCGTGCTGGCCGCGGTGCCGGTGCGCGAGGACCCGCGCGACGCGCTGGTGGCGCGCGACGGGCTGACCTTCGAGCAACTGCCGTCCGGCGCCCGCATCGGCACCGGCTCGCCGCGCCGCATGGCGCAGCTCAACGCGTACGCCCGCAGTCACGGCCTCGACATCGAGACCGTGCCGATCCGCGGCAACGTCGATACGCGTATCGGATTTGTGCGAAGCGGTGAACTCGACGCGGTGGTACTCGCCGCGGCCGGGCTCAGCCGCCTCGGACGGAGCGGTGAGGTGACCGAGTTCCTGTCGGTCGACACCGTTCTGCCCGCTCCCGGCCAGGGAGCACTGGCGATCGAGTGCGCTGCCAGCAGCGCCGACCTCGCCGCCGCGCTCGCCGAGCTCGACGACCCGTACACCCGGGCCGCCGTGACCGCCGAGCGTGCCCTGCTCGCCGCCCTGGAGGCCGGCTGCTCCGCACCTGTGGGTGCGCTGGCCGACCTCCTGGCCGACGGTCAGGCTGTCAACGAACTGCGCCTGCGCGGTGTCGTCGGTTCCACCGACGGTTCCTCGCTGGTTCAGCTGTCCACCACCGGTCCCGTCCCCACGTCGCACGACGACGCGGCGGCCCTCGGTCGCGAACTCGCGGCCGAGATGCTCGCCAAGGGTGCGGCCGGTCTTATGGGGGAGCGAGCACTTTGAGCCCCACCGGCCACGCCGCATCCGATTTTCCCGTCCTGTCCGCAGGGCACGTCACCTTCCTCGGCGCCGGTCCCGGCGACCCGGGACTGCTGACTCTGCGCGCCGTCGAGGCGCTTGCGAGCGCGGACGTTCTTGTCGCCGAGCCGGACGTTCTCGGCGTCGTCCGCTGCCATGCGCGGGCAGGCGTAAGCACGCCTGAGCTGACGGTTGTTGACGCACAGTCAACAGCCGCCGGTGTTCCCGTTCTCAGGGATGCGGTCAATCTTGTCATGGAGGCCGCGAAGGGCGGCAGGCGGGTCGTCCGTGCCGTCTCCGGTGATCCCGGTCTGGACGGCAACGCGGGCGGCGAGATGCTGGCCTGCGCCGCAGCGGGCATTCCCTTCGAGGTCGTGCCGGGTGTCGCCAACGTCGTGGGTGTGCCCGCGTACGCCGGGGTGCCGCTGCGCGACGCGCAGGGCGCGGACGTCCGCTTCATCGACGCCCGTACCGCCTCGGACCGCTGCTGGAGCGAGGTCGGCGCCAGCGACTCCACGTGTGTCATCTCGACGCAGCTCGACGCGGTGGCCGCGGCCGCCGGCGAGCTGGTCTCGGCGGGCCGCAAGCCCGACACCCCGCTGACCGTGACGGTCGCCGGTACGACGACGCGCCAGCGCACCTGGACGGCGACGCTCGGCACGATCGCCCAGGTCTTCAAGCAGGGCAAGATCCTGCCCTCGCCGGACGGGCACCAGCCCGTCATAGCCGTGGTCGGGGAGCGAAGCTCTGCCGCCCAGCGCGACCAGCTGGCGTGGTTCGAGTCCAAGCCGATGTTCGGCTGGAAGGTGCTCGTACCGCGGACGAAGGAGCAGTCCGCTTCTCTCTCCGACCAGCTGCGTTCGTACGGCGCGGTGCCGCACGAGGTCCCGACGATCGCCGTCGAGCCGCCGCGTACGCCCCAGCAGATGGAGCGCGCGGTCAAGGGCCTGGTCACGGGCCGCTACGAGTGGATCGCCTTCACCAGCGTCAACGCGGTGAAGGCCGTCCGGGAGAAGTTCGAGGAGTACGGGCTCGACGCGCGTGCCTTCGCCGGGATCAAGGTCGCGGCCGTCGGTGAGCAGACCGCAGCCGCGCTCGTCGACTTCGGTGTGAAGCCCGACCTGGTGCCCTCCGGTGAGCAGTCCGCCGCGGGTCTGCTGGAGGACTGGCCGCCGTACGACCCGGTCTTCGACCCGATCGACCGTGTCTTCCTGCCGCGTGCCGACATCGCCACCGAGACCCTGGTGGCCGGGCTGATCGAGCTGGGCTGGGAGGTCGACGACGTCACCGCGTACCGCACGGTCCGCGCCTCGCCGCCGCCCGCCGACACGCGTGAGGCCATCAAGGGCGGCGGTTTCGACGCGGTGCTCTTCACCTCGTCCTCGACCGTGCGCAACCTGGTCGGCATCGCCGGCAAGCCGCACAACGTGACGGTCATCGCGTGTATCGGCCCGGCCACGGCGAAGACCGCCGAGGAGCACGGTCTGCGCGTGGACGTCCTGTCGCCGGAGCCCTCGGTGCACAAGCTGGCCCAGGCCCTCGCCGAGTTCGGCGCGCAGCGCCGGGACGCGGCGAAGGAGGCCGGTGACCCGGTGACGCGGCCGAGCGAGCGCCGTCCGGGTGCGCGTCGGAGGCGTACGACGACCTGATCCGTCGTGACGAGTGCGGGGCCCGGCTGCTTCTTCGTGAAGCGGCCGGGCCCCGCCCCCGTTTTCCGCTGCTTTTCCCGGCACAGGTGTCGGCAAGAGCGTGATGTGTACGGGTCTAGTCTCGAAGGATGACTGTGTACGGAAACTTCCCCGGCTCTCGCCCCCGACGGCTGCGGACGACCCCCGTCATGCGGCGGATGGTCGCCGAGACCCGGCTCGACCCGGCGAACCTGATCCTGCCCGCGTTCGTGCGCGAGGGCATCGACGCGCCTGTCGCCATCTCGGCCATGCCCGGCGTGCAGCAGCACACCCTGGACACCCTGCGGAAGGCCGCGGTCGACGCGGTCTCGGCGGGCGTCTCCGGGATCATGCTGTTCGGTGTGCCGCTGGACGAGAAGAAGGACGCCCGCGGCACGGCGGGCACCGACCCGGACGGCATCCTGCAGCTCGGTCTGCGGGCGGTGCGCGAGGAGGTCGGTGACGACCTCGTCGTCATGTCCGACCTCTGTCTGGACGAGACCACCGATCACGGCCACTGCGGTGTGCTGACCGAGGACGGCCGGGTCGACAACGACGCGACGCTGGAGCGGTACGCCGAGATGGCCCAGGTCCAGGCCGACGCGGGCGCCCATGTGGTCGGCCCCAGCGGCATGATGGACGGCCAGGTCGGCGTGATCCGGGACGCCCTGGACCAGACCGGGTACGAGGACGTGTCGATCCTCGCGTACACGGCGAAGTACTCCTCCGCCTTCTACGGCCCGTTCCGCGAGGCCGTCGGGTCCTCGCTCAAGGGCGACCGCAAGACGTACCAGCAGGACCCGGCCAACCTCCGCGAGTCGATGCGCGAGCTGGCGCTCGACCTCGCCGAGGGTGCGGACATGGTCATGGTCAAGCCGGCCGGACCGTACCTCGACGTCCTGGCGAAGGTCGCCGACTCGGTGGACGTGCCGGTCGCCGCGTACCAGATCAGTGGTGAGTACGCGATGATCGAGGCCGCCGCCGAGAAGGGCTGGATCGACCGGGACGCGGCGATCCTGGAGAGCCTGACCGGGATCCGGCGGGCGGGCGCGCAGATGATCCTGACGTACTGGGCGACGGAGGTCGCGCAGAAGCTGGGGCGCCAGTAGGGCTCTTGGCCGCCGGATCGGCTGTTCTCAGGGCCAGTCGATCAGCGCGGCGAACGCCACGTAGGTGACGACCACCGTGGCGGGTGCGAGCACGGAGAGCTTGATGGCGGTGGGCCGCCGGCTGCTGCTGAGTATCCAGCTCGTGACCAGCAGGACCAGTGCCAGTACGAGGCCGGAGGAGAGCACGGGCCAGGCGGTGTCGAAGCTTGCGTCGAAGCGGTCGGACTGGCCGTCCGAGCAGGAGTCGCAGGCCATCGGCGAGAGCATGCCGAAGATCCGGGCGAAGAACGCGAGCGGAAGCGTCACGAGCGTCGAGATCAGCGGAGCGATCCAGGTGCGCGGACGGCGGGCAGTCAGGGTTTCCTCGGTCATGAGTACGAGTCAACTCGGTCCGGACGGCCACCACATGAGTTGTCGTACTCAGTTCCGCCCGGCCCGTGACGTACTCCGGGCCGGGCGGGACTTGTGCTCAACGGGTCCGGTTCGCCGGGCCGGTGGGCCGGTGGGCCTACTTTCCGGTGGCGTAGGAGGTCCAGATCCGGAGCGGGAGGGCATTGCCGCGCTCCGCGTCGTCGCCGCCGACGCCCTGCATTCCCAGCAGTTGAGGGGTGCCAGGCTTGTTGCGGAACATCGTCACGGCCGTGGTCAGTCCCTCGGCGTGGCCGATGAACCAGGCCGACCTCATCCGGTCGTCCCCGTCGGTCGCGCCGCCCGAGAGGTCGTCGAGCGCTTCGGAGCCCGACAGCGCGTCGAACTGCCGGTCCCGTGCCAGTGAGGTCCAGGCCGCGATCCCCAGGGTGTTGTTCACGTCGTTCGCCACCGAGGCGTCCATCGCGCGCTGCGGTTCCGGCTTCCCGAAGCCCTCGACCGTCTCGCCGTGCCGCGTCATTCCGGTCACCGAGTATGGGTCGGCCCTCGTACCGCCGTTGCTGAAGGCGCTGTACGCGTCCGCCATCCTGACGGCGCTCGGAGTGGACGTGCCCAGGGGGAAGGACTTGTCCAGGCGGGCCAGGCTCTCCTCGTGCAGCCCGGCCGCGACCGCCATCTCCTTCACCTTCTTCAGTCCGATGTGCTTGCCGAGTCGTACGAAGGTGACGTTGGCCGACCTGATCAGCGCATCGCGCAGGGTCGTCTCCACCGTGACCTGCACCGGGACGGGACGGGCACCCGGCCCGTCCGTGGGTGTCACCGCGAGCGGGGGCCTCGTGATCAGGCGCCCGGTGCTGTCGTACCCGCTGTCCAGGGTGATTCCGTCGCCGTTCTGAAGAGCCGCGGCCAGCACGAAGGGCTTGAAGGCCGAGCCGACGGGCACGCCCGTGGTGTCGGCGTTGTTGGCGAAGCGGGTGATCGCGTCGGTTCCGCCGTACACCGCGACCACGGCCCCGTCATCGGGCCGCACGGACGCGGCGCCGACCTCGACGTACTTGTCCTCGGGGCGCTTCCTGGGGTCGAGGTCGCGCTTGCGTACGCTCCGCACGGCCCGCTCCAGCTGTTGCACCCTGGCCTTCTCGAAGGTGGTGTGCACCCGGTAGCCGCCCCGGGCGAGGTCCTTGGCGGTGAGGCCGGAGCGCTTCTTGATGTACTTGTTGGCGATGTCGACGAGATAGCCGGTCTGGCCGCCGAGGCTGGTCGGCTTGACGGCCTTCCGCGGCTCGGGAAACTTCGTGTAGGCGGCCCGTTCGCCCTTCGTCATCATGCCGATCTCGACCTGCCGGTCCAGGATCCACTTCCAGCGGTCGACGGCCCGTTCGTGGTTGCCCTTGCCGCCGGCGGGGTCGTACTCCTCCGCGCCCTTGAGCAGCGACGCGAGCATCGCCGTCTGGCCGGGGTCGAGCTCTTTCGCGGGGATTCCGTAGTACGTGACCGCCGCCGCCTGGATGCCGTAGGCGCCGCGGCCGAACCAGCTGGTGTTCAGATATCCCTGGAGGATCTGCGCCTTGCTCTGCTTGTTGCTCAGCTTGAGCGAGATGAAGAACTCCCTGAACTTCCGGGTCGCCGACTGCTCCTGGCTGAGGTAGGTGTTCTTCACGTACTGCTGGGTGATGGTGGAGCCGCCCTGGGTCTCACCGCCCTCGACCATGCTGACGGCCGCGCGGGCGATCCCCGTCATCGATACTCCCGCGTCGGAGTAGAAGGTCTCGTTCTCGGCGGCGATGACCGCGTTCTCCATCGAATCGGGTATGTCGGCGAGCGTCACGTTCTGCCGGTTGACCGCGCCCACGCTCACCAACTGGCTGCCGTCCGCCCAGTAGTAGACGGTGCCCTGCCTGCGTGCGTCGATGTTCTCGTCGGGTATGTCGACGGACGCGTACATCGCGGCGAACAGCCCGGCGAGCGCACCGATTCCGAGCAGTGCCCCGCTCAGCACCAGTCGCCACGAGGGGACCCAGCGGCGCCAGTTGGTTCTCCCCCGGCGGGGGCAGTCGACCCGGCGCCCGTGCGGGAGTTTCGGGCGGATGGTGCGGATGAGGCGTCGGGGCATGCTTCAGCTCCTCGTTCACCGTCCGCAGCGGGGGTACGGACTTGTGAGAGGAGATGTTCCGGATCACGAGCAGGTTGTCTGGAACGTGACGGGAATCCGCCAGCCCAGGTCGCCGGTGCGCCTCAGTCCCACCAGAAGGACCACCCCTGCTGGTTCAGCAGCGCCTTCTCCGCATAGCTCTCAAGGGTGTTGAGCGTGGACTGCTGGATGTTGTCCGGGCAGAACGCGAAGTGTTCGGCGGCCAGGGCCAGGGCCTCCGCCTCGGTGGTGGGCGGGCGCGCCACGCTGACCGTCAGGGTGTCGAATCCGAGCGACAGGACCCGGATGCCGAAGCGGTCCTCCCAGGAGCGCAGGACCGCGCAGAGCCTGGCTACGTCGTTCTCGTGGTTGAGCGGCCCGCTCCAGCCGATCGCGGCCGGGATGTCCGCACTGCGCCTCGCCGGAACGAGCGCCGGGCGCGCGTGCTCCAGCGGCATGCCGTCGGCCGCCAGCATGTCCGCCATCTCGGCAGCCAGCTTCTCCGGGCTGTCCGGGCCTTCGGCCAGGGGGGTGGGGGCCAGGCCCGGCCAGGTGTTCTCGGTGTCGAGCTCGTCCTCCGCGTACGCGTCCCAGACCTCGCTCAGGACTTCCTCGGCGTCATGGTCGCCGGGGTACGACGTGCGGTCCGGGCCGAGGTCCCAGGCCTCGGGCCCCTGGTCGCGGCTGCCGCGGTCGATGAGCACGGGGAGCAGCCCGAGGGCCCGCCCCGCGTCGCGCAGCGAGGCCCAGGTGCCGGGGGCCGCGGGCCCGTCCGCGTACCAGAGCAGCGGTTCGTGCCACGGCCCGTCGCTCGTGGTGTCCACGAGGGTGCCGGGCGGGAGTCGGAGCCCTGATGTGGCCAGGGACGGAAGCGGGTTCGGGAGCGTCGCCATGTCGAGGAGCGTACGGGCGGGCACTGACAACCGGGTGCTCCGCCTGCCGCTCAGGAGTCGATGCGCGGAGGGAAGGCGTCGGGGGCGGCCGGGTCAGGCCGGGGGCAGCCGGTCCGTGAAGCCGACCGCTTCGCGTACGTCCTCGTCCGGGTCATCGGCCAGCCGTTGGAGCAGTGCGTCGACCCCGGGGGTCCGCCAGCGGGCCACGGCCTCGACCAGGGCCAACCGGACGCCGGCGTCGGGATGGTCGGCGAGAGGGGCCAGTCGGCCGACCGGTCCGCGTCGGCGGAAGCCGAACCAGTGCAGGGTCGCGCACAGTTGGGCGGCGTCGCCGGGGTCACCCGCTTCGGCGATCCGGGTGAGCAGGACGGGGGTTGCGGGCGCCGGGCCGTCGAGGGGGTGCGGACGGCGGCGGCGCAGGCGTTGCGAGCCGTACTCGCCGCGTACCCGACAGCCGTAACAGGTACAGGGTGCCTTGCCGTTGGAGTCGGGGAAGTACCGCCAGCCGGTGACCTGGCGGACCGTGTACACGCGGTGGATCTCGGCCCGGGGCGCGGCGCGTGGGAGGAAGACCTCCCAGCCGCGTGGGTCCTCCAGGGAGGCCACCCGCCGCACGGCCTCGCTTGCTGTGGTGGCGGCGTGGGCCCGGCCCCGACGGTTGCTGTAGTGGCCGACCGTGACGGGTTCGCCGTCCGGGAGCCTCAGTTGGACGGCGACGAGGCCGCGCGGGCCGCCGTGGCGGGCGAGTTCGCGCAGCCACTGGTGGGTCAGCGTGTAGGACGGCAGGACCGGGAAGCAGTACAGGCCCTTGTCGCCGTCGGGGCCTTGGCCGGCGGCCCGTATCCCGGACTTCCGGATGCGGGCCGCGTTCGCGGCGGGTGTCAGGTGCACGAACATGGCCATGGCGCCGATCGTAGGGGAGGGGAAGGCGGGGGCGTGCTGTCGGTGACTGCCGTCCGGACCCTGAGGATTCTCGGTCCTGCGGTTCCTCGGCCGGATGTCCGAGGGTGTCCCTACCATCGACGGCATGAGAGCTTCCGGAACCTTCACCGTCACCTCGTTCGTCCCGTCCGACCTGAAGCCCGTCCCCGAGGTCGAAACCCGTCTTCCGATGGGCGTCGCGACCCTTGTGAAGAGCTTCGAGGGCGAGATCACCGGGCGTTCGACGACCCTGTTCACGGCCGCCTTCGACCAGGCCACCGGCGTCGGCACCTACGTGGCGATGGAGGCCTTCGAGGGTGTGGTCGACGGGCGGGAGGGCACGTTCAACTTCGTGCACTCGGCCGCGACGAGCGGCGACGACCGCGCCAATGAGTTCTTCGCGATCGCGCCGTCGAGCGGTACCGGCGCGCTGGCCGGGATTCGTGGGAGCGGCGGGCTGGCCGTCGATGCGGACGGCCGGCACCGGATCTGGTTCGACTTCGCATTCGATGCCGTGCCCGCGGACGGTGCTCAGTAGGTGAGCGCGTCGGCCATCTCGGTCTGCCAGTAGGTGACGAAGCCGTTGTCGTCCCAGAAGGTGTCGGACGGGAGCGTCAGGTTGACCGGGGTGCCCGAGGAGCCTTCGAGGTTCCGGCCGGAGAAGTTCACCTGGAGGTGCGTGGCCTTGCGCGGGGCCGGGCCGGCGCCGGGCTCTCCGGTCAGACCGATGGCGGCGTACGCGGACCGGCCCGGGTCGAGCGTCACGACGGCCTGCGGTTGGCTGGCGTCCAGGATCGGGAAGACGGCCTGCGCGTCGTCGAAGCGGAGCTTGGGTGCGTAGTACGCGTAGCAGGGGCGGTCGCCCGTGTTGGTCAGGGTCAGCAGCAGATGGTTGAGGGGGCGGCTCACCGTGCTGACGGTGGTTTTGGTGTTCCCGCCGTGGCAGGTGACGGGGGTGGTGCGGTCACTGGTGGCGCCTGCCCGGTCCGTCGGGGCGGAGGTGTTCTTCGCGTCGCTCTCGGCGGGGGCGGTGGTGTTCCTGGGCGTGCTGCCGGTGTCGGTGGACTTTTCCTCCGGAGCGGCGGTCGCCGCCGGGGGCGGGGACTGCTTGACGGCGGTGTGTGCCGCCGGAGCCGCCGAGCCCGCCTTGGCGCCTGCGCTGCTGCCGTCCTCACTGCCGCACGCGGTGAGGGAGAGGGCGGCCAGGAGGGCGGTGGCCGCGAGGGCGGTGGTGCGGATGCTGTTCTTGCGCATGGTGGTACTCCCCGTGAAGTGCAGTGGTGGTGGGTGGTGTTCAGTACTGGAGGGCTTCGTCCATGCTCATCTGCCAGTAGGTGACGGTCAGGCTGCTGTCCACGTACGTGCTCTTGGAGAGCGGCACACTGACCGACGAGCCGGTGCCGTCGGAGTTGCCGTCGCGGTTCTGGAAGCTGACCTTCAGGTCCTTGGTGGAGTAACCGTTCGAGCCGCTGCCGTCGGCGGAGGAGGTCATGACGGCGGTGTAGGCGGACTCGCCCGGGTTGATGGTCGCCACGGCCTGCGGCTTGCTCTCGTCGAAGGTCTTCGGCACGGACTGGGCCTCGCCGAACTGCAGGTAGGGGTAGTAGTAGGCGTTGCAGGCCTTGGAGCCGGTGTTGGTCATCGTGAGCAGCATGTGGTTGGCCGGCCGCTGTACTTCGGTGATCGACAGCTTGGTGTTCGCTCCGGTGCAGGTCTCCGTGGCTGCGTCGCCGCTGTTGCCGCTGTCCCCGCCGGCACCGCTGCTGTCCTTCGGCTTGGCCGTGGACGTGCCGCCGCCGGATCCCGAACCCGAACCGGTGCTCGAACCGGCGGAGTCCTTGCCCTGGTCGGTGGCCGGGGCCGCCGTGCCCTTGTCGCCGGATGCGCCGGAGCTCTCAGCCGGGGTCCGGGAGGACGAACCGGCCGAAGCGGAGGCGTGGTCGTCGAACGGCTCCGGGTCGTCGCCCTGGCAGGCAGTCAGGGACAGGGCGGCGATCAGTGCGACGGTGCCGAGAGCAGAGGAGCGGGTGGCGCGGCGGAAGTTGAGGGTACGCATGAGATGTATTTCCGTTCGTCGAGTGTTGTGGAGTGTGGGGCGCCGCTTTGGCACACAGGGCGCCGGCGGATGTACTGGACAATGACGTGTGGTCAGAGGTTCCACAGGAGTGTGATGACGGTCGCGACAGAGGCGATCAGAACTGCTGTGGCCACTGCATCGGTCAGGCTGATTCGATGACGAGTACGCACGGCGGCTCCCGGGGACGGGCAAGTGGTGGATGTACGAGTCGCGCTGCTCGCCCTTGCCGGGGTGCCGCTGCGGTGTGTTCCAACATCGTGTCCGGTCCTCGGATCCGGTGGCAACGATTGCCGGTGGGTACGGGACGCTGGAACGGAAACATGGCCTCTGACCTGCGATGACACCACCTGCCTGGGACGCCGTTCCGGGAGGGCAGTAGAGGGGAACGGTCAGAGTGGGCACGGAGATCCAGGACTTCGCCGCATTGCTCAGGAGCCTGAAGGAGCGCTCGGGGCTGAGCTACGGAGCGCTGGCCCAGAAGCTGCACATGAGCACCTCCACGATTCACCGGTACTGCAACGGGGAAGCGGTCCCGCACGACTACGCGCCGGTCGAGCGCTTCGCGCGCGTGTGCCGTGCGCCGTCGGACGAGCTGGTGGCGTTGCACCGGCAGTGGATCCTCGCCGACGAGGCGAAGCGGCGAGGGGCCCGGAAGGCGGAGGCTGCCGGGAGGGTCGAGCCGTCCATGGTGACGTCGGAGCTCGCGGCCCCGCCGCAGGATCCGGTGAACCGCCCCGACCCTGCCCCGGGACCGGGATCGGAACAGGGTTCAGAACCGGGACCGCAACCAGAAGCGGAATCAGAAGCTGAGCCGGGGACGGTCCCCGGTTCAGCGGCTGCCGAGGACGTGACGCCGGATGCGCGGAGCGCCGGAGTCGTGCCGGCCCGCGGCCGGTTGTCCGGCAAGCGGCTGCGTGTCCTGCTCGCGGCCGTCGCGGTCGTGGCGCTCACCGTGCCCACCGCGTTGGCGATCAGCCACTACTCGGGCGACCGCAGCCACGAGGAGGGTATGGACGCGCCCCGCAGCAGCGCACCGGTCACTCCGAGCCGGAATGGCAGCACGTCTCCGTCGCCGAGTCCTTCGAAGCCTTCGCCGTCCGCGACCAGCGGCTCCGCGTCACCCTCCGCCACGGCGACGAAGCCCACCGCCCCCCGGGGCGCGGACGGGAAGGGAGAGGAGGGAGCGAAGAGCACCGGGTCCCAGGGGGTGCCGGTGACCTCCACGCTCAGTTCGTACAACTGGGACTGGCCCTGCAGTCAGTACTTCCTGCTCGACCGGGACCCCCAGGGCATGCCGCCGGTGCCGGACGTCGCGGACAGGGCAAGGCGCAACTGGTCGGCGCAGCTGGGCGGGGTGGACGGAGGGAAGATGCTGATCGAACTCACCCTGCAGGGAGCTTCGCAGGATGCGGTCGTCCTGAAGGCACTCCGTGTCCGGGTGGTGAAGCAGACGGCGGCCAACGACTGGCCCGCGTACTCGATGGGGGAGGGCTGCGGGGGCGGCATCATGCCGCAGTCGTTCAATATCGACCTGGACGACGGCCAGCCCGTATCGCGGCCGGTCGCCGGTGAGGACGCCGGCAAGGTCGTACCGGCGAAGAACTTCCCGTACCGGGTGAGCTCCACCGACGTGGAGGTGTTCCACGTCAACGCGCACACCGAGGACCACGACGTGACCTGGTACCTGGAGCTGGACTGGTCCAGCAAGGGCCGGAGCGGGACGTTGCGCATCGATGACAACGGCAAGCCGTTCCGCACGGCAGGGATGAGGAACCGGCCCGTGTACGAATACCGGTCCGACACGGCCGTGTGGGAGGACATCTCGAAATCGCTGGAGGGCCAGGGCGAGTGAGGGCGCCGGATCCCCGACCTGGCGCCGGGCGCGGTGAGTCCGCGCCCGGCGTGTGTCGTACGGGGTGCGTCAGGCCTGCTTGCGGCGGCGGGCCGCCACGACCAGGCCGGCGCCCGCGGCGAGGACGACCGCGCCGCCGATGACGATCGGGATCGTGCCGTTGCTGCCGGTCGAGGCCAGGTCGCCCTCACCGCCGCCGGCACCCGGGGTGGAGCTGCCGGACGGGGCGGGGGACGAGGTGCCGGGCGTCGCGGATCCTGACGGGCTGCCGGACGGAGTGGCGCTCTCGGACGGTGAGGTCACCGGGGCCGACGGGGTGCCCGTCGCCGGCGGCGTCGTCGCAGGGGTGGTGGCCGGGGTCGTGCCGGGTGTCGGGGTCTTCCCGCCGGGGACCTCGGGGAGGCAGCCGGTGAAGGGGAAGTGGTGCGTCTCGGCCCCGCCCGAACCGTGCAGGGAGGCCACCCACACCGAACCGTTGACCGGCGCGGCCGTTCCCAGCTCCAGGTGGGCCTTGGGGGCGAGCACGCTGCCGGGCCAGGCGGCCTGGCTGTTCTTCGTGATCTCGGTGGCGTCGGGGAAGTTCCACAGCAGCTTGGCCCGCACCTTGCCCTCGGACGTGCTCTGCAACTTGTCGTCCAGGACGAAGTCCTGACCGCCCGACAGGAAGAAGCCCGTGGTGCCGGCGGCCGCCATGTCGTAGTTCTGGCCGCTGACGTTGACGATCGTCGTCGCTCCGGCCGGAACCTTGATGAAGACCTCCTTGGCCTTCTTCAGCTGGTCCGCCGGTACGGAGAAGACGTTACGGACGCTGTCGCCGCCCTCCAGCGTCAGCCGGTTCCCGTCGAGCCGCACCTGGGCGCCGGAGGTCGTGGACTCCTCGGCCAGCGCAGCGGAGTAGGACCTGAGCTTGGTGAACTCCGCGTCGAAGTCGATGAGGTCGGCCTTCTGGCTGAAGGCGCCGCTGTGCAGTTCGACGGCGCGGTCCGTGACCTCGCCGCCGACGACCGCGTTGCCCTTCATCACGACGGTGGCCGAACCACCGTTGAGCAGGTCGCCGCGGACGACGAGCGACGCCCGGCCCGGCAGGGCGTCGACCTCGGCGGCCGACAGCTCGTTCGCGACGCTGAACCCGCCCCGGAAGTCGGCGTTGCCGCCTACGGCCACGGCACCCTCCGCGTCGGGGGAGTGGACGTCGTCCCCGAGGACGAACTCGCCGTACTTACCTGCGATTCCGAAGGCGTCGGTGGTGCAGCCCGTCGGGGTGGGGGTGGCCTGGGCGGCCGGAGCGACGGTGAGCCCGAGTACCAGGGCACCGCCGAGTGCCGCGAGGGCAGCAGTGGTGGATATACGCATGATGCGTGGTTCTCCCGCGGAGCAGTTATGAAGGTTCTGTGGCGACCCCGGTCATGATTTCCCCTTATCTGAAAATTGGTCAAGTCCAATGGAGAAATCCGATCGGCACGACTCCGCTCGCGACGGGAGGCGTGCGGCTCCTTCCTCGGGGAAGGTGAGCGGGACCAGACCATGCGGTTCGCGCGGATCCACTTCCGGGCGCACCGCCGCGGCGAAGGGAACAGCTCATGAACGAGTCCGCAGGCCCCGCACCGGACTCGACTGCGGTGATCACCGAGCCGGTACCCGATCTTCAGCTCCAGCTGCTGGTCCAGTTGCTCGACAGGGAGATGCGCTCCGGGCTGCCGCTCACGCTGACCATCCCCGCCGGGGTGCTGCACGGTGACGTGATCGGGCACGAGGCGTGGAAGGCGGACTGGTCCAGGAGCCTGCGGCAGGTCGAGGGCGAGGGCGCCAACCTCATCGCCGAGTTCCCCGAGACGGTGGACCAGGGCATCAAGGAACTCGGCGCGGACGAGCATGCGCAGCAGCTGCCCCGATGGATCCACCTGAGGGATGCCACGCTCCTCTTCGGCGGTACGGCTCCGCTGCGGCTCCCGTTGTGGCGCGGGCGGCTGTCCGACGTGTCCGGCTGGGCGCTCGGCCGGCCGGAGTGACGCCGGCCCACGGACGCAAAAGGGCGGGGCCCGGCACACCGATGTGTGCCGGGCCCCGCCCTCGTTCGTCCGGACGTGCGGCGCTCAGAGGCGCTCGGGGGTCCTGATACCGAGCAGCGCCATGCCCTGGTGCAGGGTGCGGGCGGTGACGTCGCAGAGGAAGAGCCGGTTCTCGACGACCTCGGCCGGGTTCTCATCGCTCAGGACGTGGCACTGGTCGTAGAACGTCGTGTAGAGCGAGGCGAGCTGGTAGAGGTACGCGGCCAGCTTGTGCGGCTCGTAGCCCGCCGCCACCTCGGACAGCACCTCGCCGAACTGGTCCAGGTGCAGACCCAGCGCCCGCTCGGCCGGGGCCAGTTCCAGCTCCGGGTGCGCGACCGGCTTCGCGTCGCCGGCCTTGCGCAGGATGGAGCGGATACGCGCGTACGCGTACTGGAGGTACACCGACGTGTCGCCGTGCAGCGACACCATCTGGTCCAGGTCGAACTTGTAGTCCCGCACGGCGGAGGTCGACAGGTCCGCGTACTTCACGGCGCCGACGCCGACGTACCGGCCGTTCTCGACGATCTCCTCCTCGGACAGGCCGACCTTCTCGGCCTTCTCCCGGACCACGGCCGTCGCCCGCTCGACCGCCTCGTCCAGCAGGTCCTGAAGCCGGACGGTGACGCCCTCACGGGTCTTGAACGGCTTGCCGTCCTTGCCGAGCACCGTGCCGAACGCCAGCTGGTGCGCCTTGACGTCCTCGTTCAGCCAGCCGGCCCGCCGGGCCGTCTCGAAGACCATCTTGAAGTGCAGGGACTGCCGCGCGTCCACCACGTACAGCAGGGTGTCCGCCTTGAGGTTCTGCACCCGGTCACGGATCGCGGAGAGGTCGGTCGCCGCGTAGCCGTAGCCGCCGTTCGTCTTCTTGACGATCAGCGGGGTCGGGTTGCCGTCCGGGCCCTTCACATCGTCGAAGAAGACGCAGAGCGCACCCTCGGAGCGGACGGCGACGCCCGTCTCCTCCAGGATCCGGCAGGTCTCCTCCAGCATGTCGTTGTAGCCGGACTCGCCGACGATGTCGGGGTCGCTGATCTCCATGTCGAGCTTGTCGAAGACGGAGTAGAAGTAGATCTTCGACTCGTCGACGAACCGCTGCCACATGGCGAGCGTCTCCGGCTCACCGGCCTGGAGCGCGACCACCCGGTCCCGCGAGCGGGCCTTGAACTCCTCGTCCGAGTCGAACAGGACCCGGGACGCCTTGTAGAGCCGGTTCAGGGACGACATGGCGGCCTCGCCGTCGGCCTCGTCGCCCTCGTGGTTCAGCTCGTCCGGGTGCTCGATCAGATACTGGATGAGCATGCCGAACTGGGTGCCCCAGTCGCCGATGTGGTGCCGCCGGACGACGGACTCGCCGGTGAACTCCAGGATCTGCACCATCGCGTCGCCGATCACGGCGGACCGCAGGTGACCGACGTGCATCTCCTTGGCCACGTTCGGCTGGGCGTAGTCGATGACGGTGGTGCCGGCGGCGCCGTTGTACGGCACGCCGAGCCGGCCCTCCTCGTCCGCGGCACGCGCGGCGAGCGTCTCGATGATCGCCTTGTCCGAGAGCGTGATGTTCAGGAAGCCGGGCCCGGACACCTCGATGTCCTTGATCAGGTCCGTCGCCGGAAGGGCGCCGGTGACCTGGGCGGCCAGCTCGCGCGGATTGCCCTTGAGCTTCTTGGCGAGCGCCAGGATGCCGTTGGCCTGGAAGTCGGCCCGGTCGCTTCGGCGCAGCAGCGGGTCCGCGGTACCGGCATCCGGCAGGGCTGCCGTCAGGGCGTCCGCCAGCTGCTGCTGGAGCGTGGAAGCGAGGGAATTGACCGAGGCCATCAGCTGGCTGCCGTTTCCGTAGGGGTACAAGGGATGACCCCAAGTATCCCACGGGCTGTAAAGCCGTTTACGCCTGCGGACGCGCGCCCCCGTAAAGCCGTTTTCGCGCTGTGGGCGGTACCTGGGAGAATGGTCGGTGCCCCTATGAGTCCTACAAGAGAGAAGGACGTGCCGACCGTGGCTCAGAGTCAGAGCAGCACCGAGACCGACTGGGTCTCCCGCTTCGCGGACGAGGTCATCGCCGAATCGGAGCGTCGTGCGCCTGGCAAACCGGTCGTCGTCGCGTCCGGCCTCTCCCCGTCGGGCCCGATCCACCTGGGCAACCTCCGCGAGGTCATGACCCCGCACCTGGTCGCCGACGAGATCCGCCGCCGCGGGTACACCGTCCGGCACCTGATCTCGTGGGACGACTACGACCGCTACCGCAAGGTGCCGAACGGCGTCGAGGGCGTCGACGCGTCCTGGGCCGACCACATCGGCAAGCCGCTGACCTCGGTGCCCGCCCCGGCCGGCTCCGCCTATCCGAACTGGGCCGAGCACTTCAAGGCCGCCATGACGGCGTCCCTGGACGAGCTGGGTGTCGAGTACGACGGAATCAGCCAGACGGAGCAGTACCTGGCGGGGACGTACCGCGAGCAGATCCTGCACGCGATGCGCCACCGCGCGGACATCGACGCCGTCCTGGACCGCTACCGGACCAAGAAGGACCCGGCGGCGGGCGGTACCAAGGGCGGCAAGAAGCCGCAGCAGAAGAAGGCCGACGAGGCGGAGCTGGAGGCCGAGGCGGGCTCCGGCGCGGCCGGCGAGGACGACGGCAGCGGCGGCTCCGCCGGCTACTTCCCGTACAAGCCCTACTGCGGCAACTGCGAGAAGGACCTCACCACGGTCACGTCGTACGACGACGAGAGCACCGAGCTGAACTACACCTGCACGGCCTGCGGCTTCGCCGAGACGGTCCGGCTGAAGGAGTTCAACCGCGGCAAGCTCGTCTGGAAGGTCGACTGGCCGATGCGCTGGGCGTACGAAGGCGTGATCTTCGAGCCGAGCGGAGTCGACCACTCCTCACCCGGGTCGTCGTTCGTCGTCGGCGGCCAGATCGTCCGCGAGATCTTCGACGGCGTACAGCCGATCGGACCGATGTACGCCTTCGTCGGCATCTCCGGCATGGCGAAGATGTCCTCCTCCAAGGGCGGCGTGCCGACCCCGGCCGACGCGCTGAAGATCATGGAGGCGCCGCTGCTGCGCTGGCTCTACGCCCGCCGCAGGCCCAACCAGTCCTTCAAGATCGCCTTCGACCAGGAGATCCAGCGGCTCTACGACGAGTGGGACTCGCTGGGACGCAAGGTCGCCGACGGCTCGGTGCTGCCGGCGGACGCCGCCGCGTACACCCGGGCGATCGGCACCGCCGCCGGTGAGCTGCCGAGCACGCCGCGCCCGCTCCCGTACCGCACCCTCGCCTCGGTCGCCGACATCACGGCCGGCGCCGAGGACCAGACGCTGCGCATCCTCAGCGAGCTGGACCCGTCGAGCCCGCTGACCTCGCTGGACGAGGCCAGGCCGCGACTCGACCGGGCCGAGAACTGGATCACCACCCAGGTCCCGGCCGAGGCCCGCACCATCGTCCGCGACGAGCCGGACAAGGAACTGCTCGGCTCGCTGGACGAGCAGGGGCGCGAGTCGCTGCGCCTGCTCCTGGAGGGCCTGGACTCGCACTGGTCCCTGGACGGGCTGAGCACGCTCGTCTACGGCGTACCGAAGGTGATGGAGGGGCTGGAGGCCGACGCCAAGCCGACGCCGGAGCTGAAGGCGGCGCAGCGGTCGTTCTTCGCACTGCTCTACCGGCTGCTGGTCAGCCGGGACACCGGCCCGCGCCTGCCCACCCTGCTGCTCGCGGTGGGGGCGGACCGGGTGCGCACGCTGCTCGGCGCGTAACCGCGTACGTACGTATGACGAAGGGCCGTCACCCGGTGATCCGGGTGACGGCCCTTCGTCATGAGCATGGGTGGCGCTGCTGCTGCGGCCCATCGGCTCACGCGATGTGGTCGGCCTCCAGCTCGGCGTGGTAGCGGTTCTTGAAGCCCTGGATCAGCTGGCGGAGCAGAGCCATGCTGCGCGGGTGCCGCACGTTGTGGCCGTCCGACAGATGTATGTCGAGGACCTCGATGCTCGGATACGTGCTGTGCTGCGTCACGAACGCCGCGAAGACCTCATAGGCGATCTCGCTGAACTCCGCGTCCTCCTGCGCCCACTCCTCGGCCCACTCGTCGGCGGCCTCGACGACGGGCAGCGGCTGCTGCTCCTGGACCGCGACCTGCACCTGCGCCGGGATCTGCTCCTGCGCCGGGGCCTGGACCTGTGCCGGGGCCTGCGCGGCCTGCGCCTCGCCGCCCTCGGGGGCCGACGGCACCTGCTCGGTGCGGGGGCCGGGCACGGCGCCGATCGTGCCGACGTTGCCCAGCGGGCGGGTGCGGCCGCCGGGGCCCGACGGGATCATGACCGGGGTGGGCTCAAGACCATCGACATACGTCGGGTTGTACGAACCCTCGTACGCCCCGTCCGGAACCTGCGCCGCGAACCACGGGCTCTCGTGCGTGCCGGGGCCCTCCGCGGGCTGCTGCTCCTCGGCCCATTCGCCGGGGACCGTCTTGGCGTACTGCTCCTGCTGGGGGGCGTACGCGAGTTCGGGCTGCGGGGCCGTTTCCACGGCGGCGGCGGTGGCCGGGTTGGCGGCCTGGGCGGGGGCGGGGGGCAGGAGGGCCGGTTCGATGCCGGCTGCGGCGAGTCCGGCGGGGCCGGTGTCGGCGAGCGGGACGCCGTACTTGGCGAGGCGCAGCGGCATGAGGGATTCGACGGGGGCCTTGCGGCGCCAGCTGCGCCCGAAGCGTGCCTGGAGGCGTGCCTGGTAGATCAGCCGGTCCTGTTCGAGCTTGATGACCTGCTCGTAACTGCGCAGCTCCCACAGCTTCATCCGTCGCCACAGCTTGAACGTGGGGATGGGCGAGAGGAGCCAGCGGGTGAGGCGGACGCCCTCCATGTGCTTGTCGGCCGTGATGTCCGCGATCCGGCCCACCGCGTGGCGGGCGGCCTCGACGGAGACGACGAACAGCACCGGGATGACGGCGTGCATGCCGACACCGAGCGGATCGGGCCAGGCGGCTGCGCCGTTGAACGCGATCGTGGCGGCGGTGAGCAGCCAGGCCGTCTGGCGCAGCAGCGGGAACGGGATGCGCAGCCAGGTCAGCAGCAGGTCCAGCGAGAGCAGGACGCAGATGCCGGCGTCGATGCCGATCGGGAAGACCAGCGAGAAGTTCCCGAACCCCTTCTCCAGGGCGAGCTCGCGCACGGCCGCGTACGAGCCCGCGAATCCGATCGCTGCGATGAGCACCGCACCGGCGACCACGAGCCCGATGAGTATCCGGTGCGTGCGTGTCAGCTGCATCGCGGCCACCCGCGACCCCTCCCCAATTCTTTGTCTCCGACGTCCGGTCCAGCGGGACGACTTCGAGTTCTGGCGGGCACAGCCTGGCACATGCCGGTGGGGTGCGTCGCGCGGGGAGGGGCGAAGCCCGGTTCTCGGGTGAGGACCGGGCTTCGTAAAACCGTTTCTGCGCGGGAGGGTTGAGGCCGTCGGCTGCCGCGCGAGCGGGTGCGGTCAGCTCGTCTTCCTGGGCGAGGCCTTGCTGGTTGCCTTGCTCGTCGTCTTGCTGGTTGCCTTGCCGGTTTCCTCGGCCGAGGCGGGCGCTGCGGTCTTGGCCTTTGCCTTGGCGGACTCGGAGGGCTTCGGCGAGCTGCCCGGCTTTGCGGCCCCGTTGGCGGTGGCGACCGAGGCGACCGCTTCCTTGGCGGCCTTCTCGGCGCCCTTCAGGATGTCGGCGGCGGACGGGGTCTTGGCTCCCGCGTAGCCCGCGCCGTTGTAGTTGAGGGTGACGACGACGTTCCCCGTACGGGCGACGACGGTCGCGTACTTGAAGTCCTCACCCGTCTTGGTGAGGTCGTACGTGATCTTGGTGGCCTGCTCGCCGATGGCGCCGACGGGCGCGGTGGCGAGCTTCTTCGCACCCTCGGCCGCCTGGGCCTTGGCGACCTGCTTCGTGTAGTCCGCCTGGGCGCGGTCGGCACCGCTGCCCAGGGCCTGGTCGGAGGCGAAGCGCGTGAAGCCGACGTCGAGCCAGCGGTACTGGGAGCCCTTGATGCCGTTGTCGTCGAGCCCGTTCCACGAGCAGCCACCGCGGGCGGCGGCGTCGCTGGACTTGCCGCGGGTGCCGCTCTTGGTCTTGGCCGAGGGGACCAGGGACTTGACCGTCTTCGCGGTGATCGACTTGCACGGGTCGGGCAGCACGGCGAACTTCGCCGGCGCGACGGCCGGTTCCGTCTTCGTCGCGTCCGGTGCGGCGGACGAGGAGGAGGAGGCGTCGTCCTTCTTGCCGTCGGAGTCCGACGAGCAGCCGGCGACGACGAGCATCACCGGGACGGCGGCGCAGGCGAGTATGCGGGTGAGTCGCGGGGCTGATCGGTGCATGGTTCCTTCACTCGGGTGGAGCGGCGGTCGGGCGGCGGTCGGGCGGTTCCGGAGGGCCACGGTACGACGGACGGGGGCCGGATGCCGCCTCGGCCGGGAGGCCCGCGGGGCGGTCGGCGTCCCGTCCGGGGCGGCCGGGGGCGGGGCTATTCGCTGAAGGTGTCGACCAGCTTCTCGCCCAGTGCCTGGGCCTTCTCCTGCAGTTCCTTGCTGTCGGGGGCCTCGGTGGAGAGGGCCGGCTGCGCGGTGTACTCGATGGTGACGATGACGTTCGATGTGCGGAATACCACGCTCACCGTGCGGTGCTGTGCGGTGGAACCTGCCCGGGTGAGCACATCGTCCAGGAACGCGCTGTCTCCGAGGGTGTCGAGGACGCGGGGCTGGAGGTTCTCGGCGGGGCTGCCGGCTGTGCCACCGTCCGCGGTGTCGCCTTCGGCGTCGCCTGTGGCGTCCCCTGCGGCGTCATCCGCGCTGCCGGTCGCGCTGCTGTCCGGTGTCGCGTCCTTCTTCCCGTCGGTTCCGCCGTCGCTCTTCGCTCCGGCTTTCTCGTTCCCCGTCGGGGAGCTCTTGGGAGAGGCCGTTTCCCTGTCCGCGTCGTCGGGCGCGAGGGAGGCCGAGGGGAGGTCCGCGGCGTCCTCCTTCTTCGCGTAGACCTCGCGGGCGCGGTCGTCGTCGCTCACGGCCGGGTCGTACGAGACGACGCGCTCGAAGTCGATGGCGATGCTGCGGGAGGCGTCGGGCGCGTCGGACGTCCAGCGGCAGCCGACGCGGCGGTCCGTGTCGAAGGTTCCGGCGGGCGTGCCCTCGTACACCTTGTCCTGCTGGGCCTCGGGCAGTTGCGCGGCGCCGGGCAGCAGGTCCTTCAGGGTGGAGAGGGGGATGGCCCGGCAGGCCTCGGGAAGGGTGCGGTACTTGCCCGGGGGTGCGGCGGAGGTGGTCAGGGTGCCGGGCTTGCTGTCGGAGGCGGATACGTCGCCTTCGGTGCCGGCACTGCAGCCGGCGACGAGTGCCGCGATCAGCACGGCGCCGGGTACGTACGCCATTCGTCGCACGGTCCTGGGCTCCCTTCGCACGAAAAACGGTTGCCGCTCGATGGCGGCCGGTGGACACAATGTGTATCGCACGCGCCGCTGTGAATGCCGGTCGGCTGACTTATTTGCCGACCTTGGCACCGGTTTTGCGTTTTCAGACTTTTCGGGGGAATCGAGGAACTATGTCGTATGTAGAGGTGCCGGGTGCGAAGGTCCCCATCCGGATGTGGACCGACCCGGCTTCGGTCGAGGACGTCGCGATGCAGCAGCTGCGCAACGTCGCCACCCTGCCCTGGATCAAGGGCCTCGCCGTGATGCCGGACGTCCACTTCGGCAAGGGCGCCACGGTCGGCTCGGTGATCGCGATGCACGGTGCGGTCTGCCCGGCGGCGGTGGGCGTGGACATCGGCTGCGGAATGTCGGCGGTGAAGACCTCGCTGACCGCCAACGACCTGCCCGGGGACCTGTCCCGGCTCCGGTCGAAGATCGAGCAGGCCATTCCGGTGGGCCGCGGGATGCACGACGAGCCGGTGGACCCGGGCCGGCTGCACGGTCTTGCGGCGACCGACTGGGACGACTTCTGGCAGCGGTTCGACGGAGTGGCCGATGCGGTCAAATTCCGTCAGGAACGTGCCACGAAGCAGATGGGAACGCTCGGCGGAGGAAATCACTTCGTCGAATTCTGTCTCGACGAGGCGGGCGCGGTCTGGCTGATGCTGCACTCCGGTTCCCGGAACATCGGCAACGAACTGGCCGACTTCCACATCGGCCAGGCCCAGAAGCTGCCGCACAACCAGGACCTGGTCGACCGCGACCTCGCGGTCTTCATCGCGGACACCCCGCCGATGCAGGCATACCGCAACGATCTCTTCTGGGCACAGGAGTACGCGAAGCTCAACCGCGCAGTCATGATGGCGCTCTTCCAGGATGTGGTCCGCAAGGAGTTCAAGAAGGCCAAGGTGACCTTCGAACCGGTCATCTCCTGTCACCACAACTATGTGGCGGAGGAGCGGTACGAGGGCATGGACCTGCTGGTCACCCGTAAGGGGGCCATCCGGGCCGGCTCCGGTGACTACGGGATCATCCCGGGCTCGATGGGCACCGGCTCGTACATCGTGAAGGGCCTCGGCAACGAGAAGTCCTTCAACTCGGCCTCGCACGGCGCGGGCCGGAAGATGAGCCGGAACGCCGCCAGGCGCCGCTTCTCGACGAAGGACCTGGAGGACCAGACGCGGGGCGTGGAATGCCGTAAGGACTCCGGCGTCGTCGATGAGATTCCGGGTGCCTACAAGCCGATCGAGAAGGTCATCGACCAGCAGCGCGACCTCGTCGAGGTCGTCGCGAAGCTGAAGCAGGTCATCTGCGTGAAGGGCTGAGGCGGGCGGCGGGGATGAGGGGTACGGGGGTCCCCTCGCCCCGGCCGCGCGCGGGTCAGACCGTGCGGTGGACCTTGGAGTTGGATGCCTGGGCGCGGGGGCGGACCACCAGGAGGTCGATGTTCACGTGGCTGGGACGGGTGATGGCCCAGGTGATGGTGTCGGCCACGTCGTCCGCGGTGAGGGGGGCGTCGACGCCCGCGTAGACCTTGGCGGCCTTCTCGGCGTCGCCGCGGAAGCGCGTGGTGGCGAACTCCTCCGTCTTGACCATGCCGGGGGCGACCTCGATGACGCGGACCGGGGTGCCGACGATCTCCAGGCGGAGGGTCTCCGCCAGGACGTGCTCGCCGTGCTTGGCGGCCACGTAGCCGCCGCCGCCCTCGTAGGTGGAGAGGCCGGCGGTCGAGGAGAGGATGACGATCGTGCCGTTCCCGCCCGCGGTGAGGGCCGGGAGCAGGGCCTGGGTGACGTTGAGCGTGCCGATGACGTTGGTCTCGTACATCTGGCGCCAGTCCGCCGGGTCGCCGGTGGCGACGGGGTCGGCTCCGAGCGCGCCGCCGGCGTTGTTGACGAGGACGGCGAGGGTGCGGAACGCGGTGGCGAACTCGTCGACCGCGGCGCGGTCGGTGACGTCCAGGGCGTAGGCCGTGGCCTCGTGGCCCGCCTCGGTGATCTCGGCGGCGAGCGCCTCGATGCGGTCCTTGCGGCGGGCGGTCAGCACCACGCGGAAGCCGGCGGCCGCCAGCTGCCGGGCGGTCGCGGCACCGATGCCGCTGCTCGCTCCGGTGATGACGGCGATGGGGGTTGCGGCCATGGCGGGCTCCTCGGACAGCTGATCGGTACGGGGTCAGGATAGGCAGGGGCGCGGTCAGTGGTTGCGGGGGGCATACATGATCACGGCCATACCGGCCAGGCAGATCAGCGCACCCGTCACGTCCCAGCGGTCGGGCCGGTAGCCGTCGGCGGCCATGCCCCAGGCGATCGAACCCACGACGAAGACCCCGCCGTACGCGGCGAGCACCCGCCCGAACTCGCCGTCCGGCTGGAGGGTGGCGACGAAGCCGTAGGTGGCCAGGGCGATGATGCCCCCGCCGATCCAGGCCCAGCCGCGGTGTTCGCGGACCCCCTGCCATACGAGCCAGGCGCCGCCGATCTCGAACAGGGCGGCGACGACGAAGAGCGCGAGGGAACGGACCACGGACATGGGAGAAGGGTGTCACGGGCGCGCACCCGGTCCGCCGCCGCGCCGAACCCGTGGGTATATATGGATAATTCGTGACGATCTGTATCTTCAGGGCATGGTCGTGACGCGTAAGGCTCTGCTGGGTGTGTCCGCTGCGGCGGCAATGGCGTCGACGCTGGCGCTGGGTGTGGGCGGGACGGCCGCGGCCGTCGGTGCGCCGGTCGGTACGCCGGTGGGGCGGAACATCGCGCCGGAGGCGGATGTGTCGCACCACGGGCATGTCTCGTTGTGGGGTACCGGGCTCGGGATCTGGCTGCGCAGCGAGAACCGCGGGCCGGCGGATCTGGCCGGGGTCACCGT
Organism: Streptomyces sp. NBC_00464; assembly: GCF_036013915.1. Classification (NCBI taxonomy): domain Bacteria; kingdom Bacillati; phylum Actinomycetota; class Actinomycetes; order Kitasatosporales; family Streptomycetaceae; genus Streptomyces; species Streptomyces sp. NBC_00464. The sequence goes on from NZ_CP107899.1 coordinate 4,351,618, forward strand.
GCGGCTGCGGGTCTCCGTACCGCTGGCGGGCCGCCAGGAGCTGCCGCAGGAGTGCCTGCAGGCCGATCGGGCGACCGTGCTGTGCCGGACGGGTGCGTTGCACGCGGACGGTTCCGAGCAGCGGCAGCTCGGCCTCGAACTGCGGCTCGCGGGCCGGCCCGCGGAGCTGGTCGTCCGGATCGACACCGTGTGGAACGGCGGGGCGACGGACCGGAACGCGAAGAACAGCGAGCACGAGGTGCTGGCGCTTGCCACGGGGGACGAGTACGTCTTCTGAGCCGCCGGGGCGCACGGACGCGCGGCGATCTCTGCTTCGTACACTCTCTGCATGCCGCAGAAGTCATCCGCCCCGAGCCGCAGCGTGCTGCTGGCCGAGCTGGCCGTCACGTCGCGCCGCTACATGGCCTCGTACGCCCTGTTCAACCAGGCCGTCGCCGACCATCTGCGGCTGCATCCCACGGATCTGCAGTGCCTGAACCTGCTCGGCCTGGAGGCCGGGCCCGTCACCACCGGCCGGGTCGCCGAGCTGACCGGGCTCACCACCGGGTCGGCGACCCGGCTCGTCGACCGGCTGGAGCGGGCCGGTTATGTGACCCGCGCGCGCGACACGGCGGACCGGCGGAGGGTGCTCGTCGCGACCGTGCCCGAGCGGATGGCGGAGTTCGGTGCGGTCTGGGAGCGGCTGAACAGCGGTTGGGCGGCACTGTTCGAGGCGTACGGAGACGACGAGGTCGACTTCCTCATCACGCATATGCGGCGCACGGTGGAGCTGAGCGCGGTGCAGATCGAGAGGCTGCGCGACGGCGACGCCTAGGGCGTGTTTTGAAAGTAGCGCCGTCCGCCCCGGGCAGGCGGGACTTTCAAAACACGCCCTAGGGCCGCTCCGGGGCGCCCGGTCCGGCCAGGGCGTTGCCGAAATCGCGGACCGCTTCGGTGACGATCGCCTCCAGGCGGGCGTGGTGGGCGCCGCGCCAGTACACCCGGTCGCACTCCGTGCACTGGGCGAAGACGTCGTACGACCGCTGCGTGCCGTGTTCCAGATGCGCGCTGACGGAGTCCTTGTCGGCCGCCGTCAGCGGTCCGTTGCACGCCGTGCATCGCGTCCACGGGGCAAGGGCCGGCGCGAACCGCTCCAGCACGTCACGCAGCTGTGCCTCTGGGCGGTCGCTGTAGACGTACGCCCCCGCCCAGATCTCCCGCCGGTGCAGCAGCCCCCGGTCCCGGGAGAGCAGGACCCGCCGTTCCTCAGCCGAGCGGGTCGCCAGCGCGGGATCCCCGATGTCCTCGCTCTCGTACGCCGCATCGACCCCGAGCAGCCGCAGCCGTCGCGCGAGAGTGCCGAGGTGGACGTCGAGCAGGAAGCGCAGGGGTGCGCCCGGCACGCTCTGCGGACGCCGGACGGCCCGCACCTCGACGGTCTCGCCCGCGGCGGGAATGTGTGAGACCGGCACGGGGTGCCCGTCGACGAGGAGCTCGCCGGCCTCGGTGAGCGGAACACCCAGTGACTCCACGACGTGCCCGAGGGTGGACGAGCCGTCGGTGGTCACGGTCGTCCGGCCCCGGCGGCGTTCGTGCGCGACGAAGAGGCGCAGTTCGGGGGCGACTTCGAGGTGGATCTCGGGTCCGTTCACCTGGTCAGGATGCCATTGGGGCGGGATGCCGGCCACGGGATTCGGGATCGCTTGCGTACGGGCGTGCGGGCGGGAGCGGGAAGGCGCGTGCGGGCGGGCGTCAGGCGCGGAAGGCGTCGGCGTGCCCGGAGGCCCAGGCTGCGAACGTACTGGCCGGACGGCCGGTCAGTTTCGCTGTGTCGCCGGTGACTTCGGCGGCGGACCCGTCCGTGGCGGCCCAGTAGTCGAGCAGCGCCTCGGCGATCTCCGCCGGGACGAAGGGGGAGACGGATGCCTTCCAGGCGGCCCGGCTCACGGTGTGGACGGTGACGGGGCTGCCCGCCGCTGCGGCCAGCAGCTCGACCTGCTCGGCGGCGGTGAGGGATTCGGGCCCGGTCAGGTGATACGCCGAGCCCTGCAGTCGCGCGTCGGTGAGGACGGCGAGTGCCGCTTCGGCGATGTCGGTCTCGTCGATGGGGCTGGTCCCGCTGTGCGGGTAGGGCAGTTCGACGGGGCGGCCGGACCGGAAGGACTCCGACCACTGGTAGGCGTTGCCCGCGAAGGCGCCGGGGCGCAGCAGGGTCGCGGTGAGGGGGGAGTCGCTCAGCGCCTGTTCCACCGCGTGGTGGGAGGCGGCGATCGGGTTGGATCCGGCGTCGGGGGCGAGGACCGAGCTGGAGGAGAGCAGGACGATGTGTGCGACGCCGGCGGTCTGCGCGGCGGCGAGGAATTCGGTGATGTGGGACGGCTCGGCGTAGAGGAAGACGGAGTCGACGCCTTCCAGGGCGGCCGCGAAGGTACCGGGGTCGCCGAGATCGCAGGCGGTGGACGGGACGCCGTCCGGCGGGGAGAGCTCGCCGGGGTTGCGGGAGCCGGCGCGTACGGCGTGGCCGCCCCGGTGCAGGAGCGGGACGAGTGCGGAAGCTACGCGGCCGCGGCAGCCGGTGACAAGGGTGAGCATGGGAGGGGCCTCCGTGGTGTGTGGGGCTGGGTGTGGAGGGGCCTGTGCAGGTTTAACTGTGAGACGCATAAGGTGCGTGACGCAGATAAATATCCAGGAGGTGGCCGCACCCGTCAAACGCTTTACGCTGCCCCGGCCCGCGCGCCCCCTTCTGCCGGGTCAGCGCTCCGGGTGGAGGTCCAGCCGCCAGTCGTGGGTCAGCAACGGGTGTCCCGGCGGGTACTCGACCTCGCACTCGCCGATCAGCAGGAAACCCGCCTTGCGGCACACCCCGTTCGACGCGCCGTTGTCCACGGACGGGTAGGCGTGCAGATAGCGGTGCTTGTGCTCGGCGCGTGCCTGCTCGGCAACAGCCTTCGTCGCGGCCGATGCGATGCCCCGGCCCTGGAACTCCGCGAGAACGGCCCACCCCGTCTCGTACACCTCCTGGCCCTGCCAGGTGCGCTCCCAGAAGCCGATGGTGCCCACGGCCTCGGCCTCACCGGGCAGCGTGATGCGGAACATCCTGCCCCGGCCCGTCCGGTCCGCGCTCAGCGCCACATAGCGGCCATGGCGCCCTATGAGCTGCTCCTCCGACTCGGGGCCGCCCAGGTGGTCCATCAGCTCCGGTGCGTTGGCACGGCGGAGCAGCTCCAGGTCGCTCGGGGACCAGGGCTCGATCTGTACGGATGATGCTTCGGTCCGCTCCATGTCAGAACTGTAGGACGGGCCTCTGACAGTCGGCGGGCACGAGCGTGTTCAGCGGGCGCCGAGCATCGTCGGTGGGACGCCGACCGTCGCCGTGAAGTCTCTGACCAGGTGCGCCTGGTCGCTGTAGCCGAGATCCGCGGCGAGCCCCGCCCAGTCCACCGCCGGGTCCGACTCGGCGCGTTCCAGCGCCTCGTGGATGCGGTAGCGGAGGATGACCCACTTGGGGCCGACGCCCACGTACGTGGCGAACAGCCGTTGCAGGGCCCGCACCGACAGCCCCTCGGTGCGGGCCAGCTCGTCGACGCGGCGGACCGTGCGGTCGGTACGCACCAGGTCGACCAGGGCCATGGCTCTCTCGGCCTGCGGATCCGGTTCCGGGCCGAGTGCCAGCAGATACGCGTCGAGCGCCGCGACCCGTGCGTCCTCCTGCCCGGGGTCCAGTACGGCCGACGGCGGGGCGGGCGGTGTGAACACCTCGGGGGCCGGGACCCGGCGCCCCGTCCACTCGGAGACCGGCCGGCCCGGTGCGAACGGCCGGAAGCCGCCCGGCCGGAACTGCACGCCGCAGACCCGTCCCCGTCCCTCCAGCTTCTGCGTGAAGAGCTCAAGGCCGATGCCCGAGACCTCCGCGAACCCGGCGTCCTCGTCGCCGCAGCCCGCGTACCGCTCGAAGACCAGGTTGACGCTGGGGTGCGGGACCAGATGGGAGGCGTACGGCTCGCGCAGGTCCCAGTCGATCAGCCAGTAGTGCTCAAGGTAGGGGCGCAGCGCGGGGGCGGGTTCGCGGCGCCGGAAGCGTACGTGCGTGAACAGTTCGGGGGCGTCGACGATGCCCCGGGTGTCGCGTCGGGGACCTTGGGAGCCGGACATGGCTGCCGATCCTATGGCGCCGAAGGCCTCAGCCCCGTTGCGCGGGTGCCGGCGCCGACCGGTCGTGATCCTGACCGGCAGCAGCCCCGGGCCGGACGCCGGTGGCCGGAACTGGTGTGTCCGCAGTCGTCGGTCCGTCGTAGAGCGGTCCGAGGGTTCCGTAGGCGCCGTCCACGATCTGCTCGGCGTCCACCAGCATCGCGCGCTCGGCGAGCCGGGCCGCCTGGTGGGTGTACGGGGACGGTGGCGCCGGGTGGCGCCGCCGCCACCAGCTCTCACCTGCTGCGTAGATGCCACTGGCGAAGACCAGCACGGGAATGGACAGAGCCAGCAGAGTGTCGCCCACGGCAGGCCCCCTTCAGAGTCGATGCCTCCTGCATCGGCAGGTTCGGCAGGTCACCTGAAGATCATTCTTCGGCCAATGAATGGCCGGATACGGCTGGCTGACGGACGCCCTTCGTGCAGGTGGGCGGCAGGGGTGACGCGTGCTGGGCCGCGTGTTCGGCGGCGGGCCGCTCAGCGGGGTGTGTGTTCGGCGGGAGTGTGTTCAGCGGGGGAGGGGGCGTCGTGGCGGCCGTGCCCGGATGTGCCGGGGGACTCGGTCGGCGGGGGGTGCGGGGCCCGGAAGGTGAACGCCCCGGGGCCTTCGCCGACGTCACGGATCAGGGCGATGCGGTCCATTGCCTCGTCGACGCTCGGGTGGTGCCCTGCGGGGACCCACCACAGTGCGTGGTGGAAGTCGGCGAGGCGCTCGAACCATTCCCGGCGGCGTGTCAGGACCTTGAGGTGCTCGCTGCGGTACGTGAAGTTCCGCAGCGCTTCGACCGATTCCCAGACCGAGCAGTTGATCAGAAGCATGTCGTCGTTCTCGGGGCGCAGGCTCGTCGCGTCCGCTCCACTGTCGTCGACCATGCGCCAGACGAAGCCGGGGGCCTGATCGGCGACCGCGTTGATCTCCGGGAGCCGGGCGACGAAGTCGGCCAGCCGGGGGCTGTCGAGTGGGGCGAGGATGCGCCCGACGTTGACCTGGGCCAGGTGGAAGTTGCTCACGGGGTCAGCATGACCGGGTGAGCCTTCTAAAGTCAATGAGTGCTGTTTTTAGATGTCCCCTGCCGCGCCTGCCGGGTCCTTCGCGGATTCCTCTGCCGCACCCTTCGCGGCTTCGAGGGCGACACAGCACCCGCGCGGAAGCGGGTCCATCGCCGCGGTCCAGCCCCGGCCGCCCGGCAGTCCGGCGAGCAGGCCCTCGATCTTGGCCAGGTTCATCCCGCAGACCAGGGCGGGGAACCGGTCGGCCAGCGCGTGGAACGGGCAGTTGTTCAGCCGCAGCGTTCCGCCGTCCCAGAAGGGCTCGTAACCGCGTGAGCGCAGCGCCTCGACCGGATCCGCCTCGCTGTCCGAAGCGCCCTCCGCCTCCCCGGCCGTCCGGGCCGCCGCCTGTAGCTCCCCGTCGAGCCCGGCCTGCTCCACCACCTCGGCCAGCAGCCGGCTCGCGGTGTCGTAGGAGCGGGGCGGCACGGACACCGTGCGCTCACCCTCGGCCCGCCGGTACAGCTTCGCGGGCCGCCCGGCCCCCGGGCCGCTGCGCCCCGAAAGCCGCCGGAAGCACACCTCCAGCAGCCCGGCCTCGACCAGCTTGTCCAGGTGGAACGCGGCCAGCGAACGGGAGATCCCGACCGCTTCGGCCGCCGCGTCCCGCCCCACCTCGCCCGGCGCCCCGGTGACGTGTCGATACAGTCCACGCCGCACCGGGTCCCCCAGTACGACCAACGCCTCCAGGGCGGCATCCTCGCTGCTCACGGCGCAATTCTATAACTAACGATGATTGACACCGATGTGGCTTTCCCGCGCAGGGGAGCGTCCGGACGACGGCCGGGGCCGTCCACATGACGGCAGCCCGGCAGGGTCATGCCGCCTGGAGCACCTCACAAGGGCAGTGGCGGAATTCCAGACCGAGTTCGTGGTCCACGGCCGCGCTCGAACGCGTGGCGGCTTCGGCGACCTTCTCCCAGGAGCCGTACTTCATGTAGAGCTGGTCCGCCGTCGGGCCGAGCGGGTTGCCGTACTTCTTCTGGTTGCGTGCCTCCAGTTCCGCGACCTGTTCCGGGGTCATGCCGGCGCGGACGATGTCCTTGGCGTCGTTGCGCATCTGGACCAGGGCGCGGGCGATGTCCTCCTCCGAGCGCCCCTCGGCACGCATGGCGCACTCCTCGCGCTCCATGTCCTCCAGGAGCTGGTGGTAGCGCATCCGCTGATCGCGGGCGATCTCGCGCTCCCTCGGGGTCTCGCTCCGGATCAGGCACACGACGGGTTCCGGGCTGGTGCAGTCACCGTGGTCCGGGGCGGCCTGGGAGACCGGGGCGACGATGACCGAACCGCAGCCGGCGGACGACTGACAGGGGTGTGCCGTGTACGGGGCGGCGGAGGCGGTCTGAAGGGGGAGGAAGACGGCTTGGGCGACCAGCAGCGTAGGAACCACGCGGCGGGCCAGCGAACGCAGGCTGGTAGGTGACATGCGCTCATCGTTGGGCAGACCACAACGGGACCGGAGCATGGCGAGGCCGAAGTCCTCCCCGCAGGTGGCCGACTCCACTCTGCCGAGTGAACCGAAGGCACCGGCGATGCCTCCGGCCCGGTCGCCTGCCCGCCCCGCCTACCGCGGGCACGTCACGAAGCCACTGCCCTCTACCGGTAGAGCCCCACGGTCAGGGCCACACCAAGCAGTACGCCTGATGCCCCGCGTCGTGCAGACGATGGCTGAAATCCTGCCACTCGTGCAGCAGCTGGTAGACGTTGAACGCGTCGCGCGGGCCACCGCGGTCCGGAACCGTCGACCAGATGAAGGCCGCGGCACCCACGGACTCCTCGCCCACGTCGCGCAGCGGGTCCACGACCGTCATGGGGAGCTTGACCACCGCGTAGTCGGGGTGCAGGACGACCAGCTCCAGCGGCGGGACCTTGTGCAGGGGTATGCCCTGTATGCCGGTGAGGACCATCGCGGCCACCGTCTCCGGCTTGATCTTGGTGAACATGCCGCCCATGCCCAGCTCGTCGCCACCGAGCTCCTCGGGGCGCATCGAAATGGGCACGCGTGCGGCAGTGGCCCCGTCGGGAGCCCCGAAATACTTGTAGGTCACCCCCACCCGGCCACCACTCCTGCTTCCGGCTCCGACCTGTGCGCCAGCGGCCGGTATGCCCTGCTTGCGCTCAGCCTCGCGCCGGTGCCGACCCCGCCGGGCAGGCTCGGGCCCCAGGTCGTCGGTCCCTTCGCCCACTCCGCCACCGCGATGCATATCTCATCCACCCGACTACTAACTAGGAGACACAGCCCCCGCCGCGCAACCCGATCATCGTGTCAGTGACCTCCCCCGCGAACGTGCGGTGAAACACCTGTCCGCAAGTCCGTCCGTGGCTCTGACACCATGGCATGTGTGAGCTTTCCCTATGACGCCCCTGACGCCTCAGTTTCGCAGACGCTTTTCGACCGCGCGTCCCTCGTGACGCCCGGTGGCGTGAACTCTCCTGTACGTGCCTTCCGGGCCGTGGGCGGTACGCCCCGCTTCATGGTGTCCGGCAAGGGTCCGTACCTCACCGATGCCGACGGTCATGAGTATGTTGACCTCGTGTGCTCGTGGGGGCCGATGATTCTCGGCCATTCCCACCCCGATGTCATCGCCGCGGTCCAGGAGGCCGTCGCCCGTGGCACCTCGTTCGGTACGCCCGGCGAGGGCGAGGTCGCGCTCGCCGAGGAGATCGTGGCCCGGGTCGAGCCCGTGGAGCAGGTACGGCTCGTGTCGTCCGGCACCGAGGCGACCATGTCCGCGATCCGCCTCGCCCGTGGTTTCACCGGCCGGGCGAAGATCGTGAAGTTCGCCGGGTGCTACCACGGCCACGTCGACGCGCTGCTCGCCGCCGCCGGGTCCGGGGTCGCGACCTTCGGGCTGCCGGACACGCCGGGCGTCACCGGCGCCCAGGCCGGCGACACGATCGTGCTGCCGTACAACGACCTGGAAGCCGTGCGGGCCGCCTTCGCCGCGCAGCCCGGCGAGATCGCCTGCGTGATCACCGAGGCGTCGCCGGGCAACATGGGCGTCGTGCCGCCCCTGGACGGTTTCAACGCGGGGCTCAAGGAGATCTGCGCCGCCGACGGCGCGCTGTACATCTCCGACGAGGTCATGACCGGCTTCCGTACGTCGAAGGCCGGCTGGTTCGGCGTCGACGGGGTGCGGCCGGACCTGATGACGTTCGGCAAGGTGATGGGCGGCGGCTTCCCGGCCGCGGCGTTCGGCGGTCGCGCCGACGTGATGGCGCACCTGGCGCCCGTCGGTCCCGTCTACCAGGCGGGCACCCTCTCCGGTAACCCGGTCGCCACCGCCGCCGGTCTCGCCCAGCTGCGTCTGCTGGACGACGCCGCGTACGCGAAGGTCGACGCGGTCTCCGCGGAGATCCGGGGGCTGGTGAGCCAGGCCCTGGACAAGGAGGGGGTCGCGCACACCGTGCAGGCGGCGAGCAACATGTTCTCCGTCTTCTTCACGGACGGTCCCGTTCGCAACTACGACGACGCCAAGCGGCAGGAAGCCTTCCGCTTCAAGCCGTTCTTCCACTCGATGCTGGCGCAGGGCGTCTATCTCCCGCCGTCCGCGTTCGAGTCGTGGTTCGTCTCGACCGCCCACGACACCCGGGCCGTCGAGCGGATCGCCGCCGCGCTGCCCGCCGCAGCCCGCGCCGCATCGGAGGCCACCGCATGAGCGAGACCAGCAGCAACGCCGGACGCAAGGACATCACCGTCGTCCACCTGATGCGCCACGGAGAGGTGCACAACCCGGAGGGCGTGCTGTACGGGCGGCGTCCCGGCTACCACCTCTCCGAGCTCGGCCGGCAGATGGCCGACCGGGTCGCCGAGCACCTGGACAAGCGCGACATCACGCATGTCGTCGCCTCCCCGCTGGAGCGTGCCCAGGAGACGGCCACGCCGGTCGCCAAGGCGCACGGCCTGGACCTCGCCACCGACGAGCGGCTCATCGAGGCCGCCAACGTCTTCGAGGGCAAGACCTTCGGCGTCGGCGACGGGGCGCTGCGCAAGCCGGACAACTGGAAGCACCTGACGAACCCGTTCCGGCCGTCGTGGGGTGAGCCGTACATCGAGCAGGTCGTACGGATGATGGGCGCCCTGGACGCGGCGCGCGACGCGGCCCGTGGTCACGAGGCGGTGTGCGTCAGCCACCAGCTGCCGATCTGGATCGTCCGCAGCTTCGTGGAGCGGCGCCGGCTGTGGCACGACCCGCGCAAGCGGCAGTGCACGCTCGCCTCGCTGACCAGCTTCACGTACCAGGGCGACAAGATCGTGTCCGTCGGGTACTCGGAGCCGGCGCGGGACCTGGTCCCGGCGCATCTGCTGGCGGGGGCGAAGCCGGTGAAGGGGGCGTCGAAGGGGTTCGGCGCGTAGCCGGCCGTTGGCCGGGGGTCTCTCGGTTCGGGCCCGCCCCGGTTCGGCCGGTGGGTGGGCCCGGGTTCGACCCGGTGGTCGTTTTGTCCTCAATCGCCGGACGGGCTTGATGTGGCCGCCCCTGTCCGAGGTGTGGCCGCTGGTGCCGGACGGGCTTGATGTGGCCGCCCCGGTCCGAGGCGTGGCCGCTGGTCCCGGCAGGGCTTGATGTGGCCGCTCTGCGGTCCGAGATGTGATCGCTGATCATTTGTGGGCCGACCGGACGGAATTTCGCCGTCCGGGGTTTCGGCCTGCCGTTTTTCGGGGCGTTTCGGGTCGATCTTGCGTTCGGTCAAGTCCGGGGGCTGGTTCCGTAAAGAATTGTGTGCTAATTCGCGGAACCTCCGTGTTGCTTCACCCATCTAAGCCTTTGCCAGTTTGTATGGACTTGAGGCAAAACGACCGCAGATGGGAACCGCATGCGTGACATCAGCCGAAGGGGTTTGCTCGGAGCCGGACTTGGGGCCGCGGCCGCCGTCGGGGTGGCGGGCTGCAGTTCTTCCGGGACTTCCGACACGGGCCGGGCGCGGCCGGACAAGGGTGCCAAGGGAGAGAAGGGTGCCGACGGTGCGGTCAAGGGAAACGGACCCGCGAAGAAGGACGTCCGCGCCATCGGGGACGGTTCCACCGCCGACACGGGGAAGCAGCCGCACCAGCCGTCCGCGCCCGTTCCGCTCGAACCGGGCCAGAAGCCGCCGCAGTTCGTGATCTTTTCCTGGGACGGCGCCGGCGAGGTCGGCAACGGGCTGTTCCCGCGTTTCCTGGAACTCGCCAAGCAGCACGACGCGGCGATGACCTTCTTCCTCTCCGGGCTCTATCTGCTGCCCGAATCGAAGAAAACCCTCTATCGCCCGCCCAACAACCCCATCGGCGCCTCCGACATCGGCTATCTCACCGACGGTCACATCAAGGAGACGCTGAAGAACGTACACCAGGCCTGGCTCGACGGGCACGAGATCGGCACGCACTTCAACGGGCATTTCTGCGGTGGTTCCGGATCGGTGGGCAACTGGTCGGCGTCGCAGTGGCAGAGCGAAATCGATCAGTCGATCTCCTTCGTCACCGAATGGCGCACCAACACCGGCTGGACCGACCTCGATCCACTGCCTTTCGATTACCGCAAGGAACTCATCGGAGGCCGCACGCCCTGTCTGCTCGGACAGGACAATCTGTTGCCCACCGCGAAGAAGCTGGGCTGGCGCTACGACGCCAGTTCGCCCGGCGGCACCCAGGTCTGGCCCACCAAGCGGATGGACGTGTGGGACCTGCCGCTCCAGGGCATCCCGTTCCCCGGGCACAGCTTCGAGGTCCTCTCCATGGACTACAACATCCTGGCCAACCAGTCGCAGAATTCGACCAGGGGAATGCCGTCCCGCTATCCGGGCTGGCGCGACCAGGCCACCGAGTCGTACATCAGCGGTTTCCAGCGTGCGTACGAGACGAACCGTGCGCCGTTCTACATCGGAAACCACTTCGAGGAGTGGAACGGCGGCATCTATATGGATGCGGTCGAGGACGCGCTCAAGCACATCGCGGGGAAGCCGGATGTGCGCCTCGTCTCCTTCCGGCAGTTCGTCGACTGGCTCGACGTCCAGGACCCGGCGGTGCTCGCGAAGCTCCGTACTCTGGAGGTCGGACAGGCACCCGACGGCGGCTGGAACTCCTTCTTTAAACAAGCCTGACAACGGGCTTTACGGGCACCGAGGGGGGTGCCCAAGATCCCCGAAACTGCCATGCGAAACTTTTCACATGAGCTATGGCCGCGCACCTCGACGCCGCTTCACCCTGCTCGCCGCCCCCGCGGCGGCCGCCGCGCTCGCACTCACGCTGACCGCGTGCAGTTCGGACAGCCAGACCGGTGGCGGCGGCGACACGAACTTCGTCACGGGCAAGGGCGGAATCGCCACCGCGGCCAAGGGCGATCGTGTCGAAGCCCCGAAGCTCGACGGCGAGAGCCTGGACGGCAAGAAGCTCGACCTCGCCGACTACAAGGGCAAGGTCATCGTCCTGAACGCGTGGGGCTCGTGGTGCGCCCCCTGCCGGCTGGAATCGAAGTACTTCACCAAGGTGGCCAAGGCCACCGAGGACCAGGGCGTCCAGTTCGTGGGGGTCAACACCCGCGACACGGAACGGGCCCAGGCCGTCAGCTTCGAGAAGGACTACGGGGTCACCTACCCCAGCTTCTACGACCCGACCGGGAAGCTCCTACTGCGCTTCCCCAAGGGAACGTTCAGGCTGCAGTCCATCCCGTCGACCGTCGTCATCGACCGCGACGGAAAACTGGCCGCCCGCTTCGTGGGCGGGATCAACGACACCCAGCTCCGCGAGATGATCGACCCCCTGATCGCGGAGAAGTGATCAGGTGATCACCCTCGCCGCCGCCACGAACAACGAGACGGTCCTGAGCGGGGCCCTGCTGGTCGCCCTGCCCATCGCCCTTCTCGGCGGGCTCGTGTCCTTCTTCTCGCCCTGCGTCCTGCCGCTCGTCCCCGGCTACCTCAGTTACGTCACCGGAGTCAGCGGCGCCGACCTGGCCGACGCCCGGCGGGGGCGCATGGTCGCGGGCGCCTCGCTCTTCGTGGCCGGATTCACCGCCGTGTTCGTCTCCGGCGGTGCGCTCTTCGGCTTCTTCGGCGACACGCTCCAGGCGAACAGCGGGCCGCTCACCAAGGTCCTCGGCGTGCTGATGATCCTCATGGGGGTCTTCTACATGGGCCTGATGCCGTGGATGACCCAGCGCGAGTTCCGCATCCACAAGAAGCCGGTGACCGGCCTCGTGGGCGCCCCGCTGCTCGGCGCGCTCTTCGGGATCGGCTGGACCCCCTGTCTGGGGCCGACGCTGAGCTCGGTGAGCATCCTGGCGTTGGACCAGGGCACCGCCGGACGCGGGGCGATACTGACCGTCGCCTACTGCCTCGGCCTCGGCATCCCCTTCGTGCTCGCGGCCGTCGCCTTCCGCAAGGCGCTCGGCGCGTTCGGGTGGGTCAAGCGCCACTACGCATGGGTCATGCGCATCGGCGGCGGCATGATGATCGTGACCGGGCTGCTCCTGCTGACCGGTGTGTGGGGCAGCATGATGCAGGAACTACAGGGCTGGTCCGCCGGCTTCCAGGTGGGGATCTGAGTACGGAATGAGCAACACCAAGTCCAACCCTTCCCAGGAGCGCGAGCGCCCCGACGAGCGGGAGGTGCGCGCCGAGCAGGACCGGGAGACCGCCCAGGAGCTCGGCGCCGCCGGCTCCCAGCTCTCCACCGCTCCGCGCGAGGAGGCCCTGGCGAACCTTCCCGCCATGGGCGTCATCGGCTGGGCCCGCTGGTTCTGGCGGCAGCTCACCTCCATGCGGGTCGCCCTGATCCTGCTCTTCCTGCTGTCGCTCGGCGCCATCCCCGGCTCGCTGATCCCGCAGAACAGCGTCGACGAGCTCAAGGTGCAGACCTTCAAGGGGCTCCACACCACCGTCTCGCCGATCTACGAGAAGCTCCAGTTCTTCGACGTCTACAGCTCGGTGTGGTTCTCCGCGATCTACATACTGCTGTTCGTCTCCCTCATCGGCTGCATCGTGCCGCGCACCGGCACGTTCATCGGCCAGCTGCGCAGCCGCCCGCCGGGTGCGCCCAAGCGCCTGACCCGGCTGCCCGCGTACACCACGTGGCGCACCGAGGCCGAGCCCGAGCAGGTCCACGAGGCCGCGCTCAGGATGATGCGCAAGCGCCGCTACCGGGCCCATGTCGACGGGAACGCGGTCGCCGCCGAGAAGGGCTATCTGCGCGAGGCCGGGAACCTGATGTTCCACATCGCGCTGATCGTGATGCTGGTGGCCTTCGCCTGGGGACAGCTCTTCAAGTCCGAGGGCGCCAAGCTGGTCGTCGAGGGCGACGGGTTCTCCAACACGACCACTCAGTACGATAACTTCAAGTCCGGCTCGCTCTTCGACGACGACTCGCTGGTCCCCTTCAGCTTCAACCTCGACGACTTCATCGGTACGTACGAGCGCAGCGGCCCGCAGATCGGAACGCCCCGGACCTACGAGGCGCACGTGACGTACTCGAAGGGCGCGTACGGCAAGCCGAAGAAGACCGTCATCAAGGTCAACGAGCCCCTCGTCGTCGACGGCACGAAGGTCTATCTCAACGCCCACGGCTACGCGCCCGTCGTCTCCGTCAAGGACGGCAGGGGCAAGGAGGTCTACAAGGCCGCCGTGCCACTGCTGCCCCTCGACAACAACGTCACCTCGTCCGGTGCGATCAAGGTCCTGGACGGTTACCGCGACAAGAACGGCAAGAAGGACCAGCTGGGCTTCCAGGCCTTCTTCGTGCCGACCTTCGCCGGTAACGGCAAGGGCACGATGTTCTCGCAGTTCCCGGCCGCCGACATGCCCGTCCTCGCGCTCAACGGCTACCACGGCTCGCTCGGCGTCGACTCCGGCCTGGCGCAGAACGTGTACCAGCTCGACAAGTCGAAGATGAAGGAGTTCAAGGACTCCGAGGGCAAGCAGCTCAAGCAGCGGCTGCTCGTCGGCGAGACGATGAAACTGCCCGACGGAGCCGGCTCGATCACCTTCGAGGGCCTCCAGGAGTGGGCGAGCTTCCAGATCTCCGAGCAGCCCGCCAGCGGCTGGGCGCTCACCGGGGCCATCGGCGCGATCGCCGGACTCGCCGGCTCGCTGTTCATCCAGCGGCGCCGGGTCTGGATCCGTGCCGTGCGCGGCGCCGACGGCGTCACCGTCGTCGAAATGGCAGGGCTCGGCCGCAGCGAGTCCGCGAAGCTTCCCGAGGAGCTGGCCGATCTCGCGGTCACGCTCAACGCCGTGGCGCCCACCGCGCCCGGCCCTGACACCGACCCCGACCCTGATCCGGACCCCGGCACCCCCGGCACCCCCGTCGCCGCCGCGTCCTCCGCAGAACCTTCCGAAGGGGCTGAGAAGTGAATCTCGCCGCCGCAACCAACGAGAATCTGGCACACACCAGCAATGTGCTGATCTATTCGTCGATGGCCGTCTACACCCTGGCCTTCTTCGCGCACATCGCGGAGTGGGTGTTCGGGTCCCGCAGCAAGGTCGGCCGCACCGCCGCCTCACTGACCACCGAGCAGGCCGCCGCCGGCACGGTGAAGGTCCAGGTCGCGCAGAAGGGCGGCACCACCGCCGTACTGGAGCGGCCGAAGATCGTCACCCGTTCCGCGGCCGGATCGCGCGACGTGCCGGACGGGCCCGGCGCCGCGGGCGGCACCTTCAAGGGCGACCTCTACGGGCGGATCGCGGTCTCCATGACCGTGCTCGCCTTCCTCGTCCAGGCGGGCGGGGTCATCGCCCGCGCCCTGTCCGTGCAGCGTGCCCCCTGGGGCAACATGTACGAGTTCTCCATCACCTTCTCCACGGTGGCGGTCGGCGCGTACCTGACCCTGCTCGTCCTGAAGAAGAACGTCCGCTGGATGGGCCTGATCCTGATCACGGCCGTCCTGCTGGACCTCGGCCTCGCGACCACGGTCCTCTACACCTCCAGCGACCAGCTGGTGCCCGCACTGCACTCGTACTGGCTGTGGATCCACGTCTCCACCGCCATCATCTGCGGCGCCGTGTTCTTCATCGGCGGCATCGGCACGCTCATCTACCTCTTCCGCGACAGCTACGAGAGCAAGATCGCGAACGGGGGAGAGCCGGGCACGTTCGCCCACTCCGTGCTCTCCCGGATGCCGTCCGCGTCGAGCCTCGACAAGTTCTCGTACCGGATCAACGCCGCCGTCTTCCCGCTGTGGACGTTCACGATCATCGCGGGCGCGATCTGGGCCGGCGACGCCTGGGGCCGCTACTGGGGCTGGGACCCCAAGGAGGTCTGGTCCTTCATCACCTGGGTCGCGTACGCCTGCTACCTGCACGCCCGCGCGACCGCCGGGTGGAAGGGCCGCAAGGCCGCCTACCTGGCGCTGATCGCCTTCGGCTGCTGGATCTTCAACTACTACGGCGTCAACATCTTCGTCACCGGCAAGCACTCCTACGCCGGCGTCTGAGCGAGCCGCCCGCACACCACGGCTGCCCGTCCCCGCTCCGGCGGGGACGGGCAGCCGTGGTTCATACCCCGGTCAGGGCGCCGACGACGGAGGCAGGCACTGCTCCTTCGGCGGCTTCCCCTCCGGCCAGGCCAACGCCGAGAACCGCTGGTGCGGCGGGTCCGGTGCCAGCTCCACCACCGGCACGGCCTTGTTGTACGGGTTGCCGTGGTTGTCCAGGCAGATCCAGCCGCTGGCCCCCCGCACCCGCAGGGAACCCTTCACCCGGGGCCACTGGCCGCCCACGTCCTCCAGGCCCGGCAGCTCCTTACCGTCGGAGGTCGCCCGCCGGATCCCCGCCACCGCCAGCGTCATCGCGTCATGGGCGATGATCAGCTGCCCGTCGGTCAGGTCGTCGTGCGCGGTCGGCCCGATCGGACCGACCGGCTTCTTCCCGACCTCGGCCAGCAGGTCGGTGAACGCCCGGTAGTCCTCCGCTGAACCGCCCGTCGGCTGCTTCTTCCCCGCCGCCACCGCGGGCCAGGCGTCCGGATGCGCCAGCGAGGCGTAGCGGACGGTCACCTTGCGCCGCAGCGCGTTCCGGTCGAGCTTCTTGTCGTTGCCCAGGTACGAGCCCTCGTCACCGGTGAGCACCGTGAACGGGCGGCTCTGACAGCCGCGCGCGCCCAGCGCGTTGACGAACTGGCGCAGCTGGACGTGGCGCCCGGCGAAGAACACCGTGTTCGCGTCCGTGTCGCAGATGAGGTGGGTGATCTGCTCGAAGGTGTTGGCCGTGGTGCCCTCGTCGTACGGATCCTTCCGCGAGGTGAACAGCTCCGGCTCGTACTTCGACCCCTTCAGCAGATTCCGGAACGCCGACTTCAGGGTGTCCGTGTAGTGGTCGCCGCTGCGGGTGTCCTGCACCAGCAGCGCCTTGTCCGCCTTCACCTCACCGAACGAGGCCAGCGCGCGGGCCTCGTCCCGGTTGGTCGGCGACACCCGGGCCAGGCCCGGGAACGGGTCGCCGGCCGGGCCGTTGGCGATGTCGTCGGCGGTGATCGTGGAGCCCACGACCGGAATCCCGGCCCCGGTCAGCTCCTTCACCGCCTCCTTGGTCTGCGTACTGCTGATCGCGACCCCGGACACCGCGCGCAGCCGGTCGGGGGCTCCTGTCATCGTCAGCAGCCGGTCCACCACCGGTCGCCACTGGAGGCTGTTGCTCCCGATGTTCGCGAGCACCACCCGGATCTGCGGGACCTGCCCGTTCGCGTGGTGGTTGGCCCGGTACTGCGCGGCGAACGCGCCCTGGAGCTCATGCAGGACCTTCGTCCGCATGGACGCGTCGGTCGAGGTCAGCGGGAGCAGCAGTGCCACCGTCGCGTACGGGGTGTCCTTCTTCAGCGAGCGGTTCTCCCGGCCGATCGCCGCGGCGGCCGACGTCAGCTGCGACTGCCCGAAGTCGTAGCCGTCCCCGGACACCCCGACGCACTCGTCGCTGTCCTGCGGCCGCTCCACTCCCTTCGCGCAGGAGCGGTCCTCGGGCGCGGTGACGCGGTCCACCCCGTACCAGCCGGCCGTGACCAGCAGGGCGGCCGCCACGACCGATGTGATGATCTTCTGTCGGGTGGTCCACCACAGGCGGTACCGCAGCGGATTACGCATCCGGACCACCGTCCCCCGGGCCGTGCGGCCCGACCCGGGCCGGGGCGGGCGCGCCCGGCGGCATGGACAGGGCCCGCCAGTCCCGCAGATCGCGCGGCCAGTGCGTCGCCGCGTCCCAGAGCACCGCGTGCCCCGTCGCATGCCTGCCGGACAACTGCCGCAACTCGTGCGCCATCTTGTCGATCACCTCTTCGTCGGGCAGAGCCAGCGGATCGGACAGCAGCCAGACGGCGTGAAGCAACCGCCGCAGCTGCAACTGGAGTTCGGCGTCCCGCTCGACGAGCCCGGCGAGCGCCGCCCGTTCGTCGTCCGAAGCGGCCGCCCGCCCCAGCGCGACGGCCCGCCGCGGATCGGGACCGGTGCTGCCCGGCGGGCGCGGGAACGGGGCCGAGGCGATGAACCGCAGCGCGTCGAGCCAGCTCAGCACGTCGGGCCGGGCGAACTGCACCCGCAGATGCGTGACGCAGTCCTCCGCCGCGCCCAGCACCAGCTCCTGATGCAGCCGGTGCCGTTCGCTCGGGCAGGCGCCCCCGGCGGCGTAGGCCGAACGCAGCGTCTCGTGCACCGCGCGCCACACCGCGTAGTACGGCGGGTCGTCGTCCTGGAACCGCAGCCGGTGCAGCAGCAGCGCCCGCAGCAGCGGATCGGCGACGAAGTGCTCCGGGCCCACCGGCCAGTCCTCCGACCGCAGCGCGTCCCGCACCCGCAGCGCCACATCGCCGTCCGACGACTCCCCGCGCAGCCGGGTCGTGGCCAGCAGCCGCGCCGAGTCCTCGCCGTGCGCGGCGGCCAGCACGCTCAGTACGTCCGGACGCTGCCCGGGCAGCAGCCGCTCCAGCAGCTCCTCGGCCACCCGCACCGGCGGCCGGTCCTCCCGCAGCTCCACCGTGCGCTCCAGCAACGCCCCCGGCACCAGGCCGCCCGGGTCCGGCGACTCGCCCGCCGCCTGCGCCAGCAGGGCCACCCCGAGCGGTCGGCCGCCCGTCAGCCGGTGCACCCCGCGCGCCAGCCCGGCAGGGGTGCGGCCGTGCGGATCGTGCCGGTCCAGCGCTGAGCGCACATGGGCCGCGTCCAGAGGGGTGAGGCCGACCGCCAGAATCCCGGAGGTCACCTCCGTGCCCCGTGCCCAGTGCGAGGCGTGCGCCACCTCGGGCAGCCGCCGGCGCACCGCATGGCTCAGGCCCGCGTGGTCATGGACGCGGGACGACGCGAACACCGCGACCTGGTCCCGCACCCCGCCCGTGCGCTGCCGCAGCAGCGGTTCGACCAGCTGTCGGCCAAGCGGGGTGTGCGCGTTGTCGAGGAGCAGGACCGGACGGCCCCGCCGGGCGCCGCGCGCCATCCCGCGATACGCCCGCACCAGGTCCTCGACCAGGGCCAGCACCAGATGGTCCTCGGCGCGGCGGCGCAGATCGCCACCGCGCTCGAAGTCGACCGCGAGCTGCCGCAGCCCGATGCGCCCGTTGCCGCCCGCGTGCGGATACGTCCCGTACCAGTCGGCCGACCGGCGCTGGAACCGGCTGAACGTCTCCTCGAGTACCGTCTCCACGGTCGCCTCGGCCACCATGCCCGCCATCGGCGCCATCGAGTCGAACGCCCCGGCCGCCAGCTTCGTCAGCACCTTGGTGACCCAGCCCGTCGCGGTGTCGCCGCGGGTGTCGAGCGTCGCCAGCACCGGGCCGAGCGACTGCAGATCACGCTGGGCCCGCGACTCGTCCTCCCGCCGCCAGGACACCGAGGCCACCGCCACAAGTCCCAGGCTGAGGCGGGGAAACTGCACCGGACGGGCCGCGTGCACCCGTGCCGTGAGCTGGGTGGCCAGCTCCGGCAGCACCCCCGTCACCGGCGTCCAGCCCGGCCCCGGATCCGCGGGCGGCAGCACCGCCTCGCAGTCCACCAGGGCGACCGGCGTGATCTCCCGGTACAGGCTGCGCAGTTGCTTGAGCACAGCCGTCTTGCCCATGCCGCGGCCGCCCGTCAGCACCGCGACCGGCGGATCGTCGCCGTGCTCGCAGACGACCCGCCGCGAACCGTGTGGAGTGAGGCCGGTCAGGCGCGCCGCAAGTCCGTCATCACCGAAAATCGCCTCGCGCCCGTACAGCTCTCGCTCCACAGCACCCCCAGCGCCGCCGCCCATCACGATCTGTCACCCCGTCAACACCAGGATATCGACAGGGTGTTGGAGGGAGGTGACAATATTCGAACGATCGGTGCCGGGGCCCGGAGCGAGGTGCTGGGGGATCAGTCGTCGCCGATGTCCTCGTTCCACAGCGCGGGGTGCTCCCGTACGAAACCACGCATCAGCTCCACGCAGGCGGCGTCGTCGAGCAGCACGATCTCCACCCCGTGCCGGGCCAGCCAGTCGTGCCCGCCGTGGAAGGTCTCGGCCTCGCCGATCACCACCCGCGAGATCCCGAACTGCCGTACCAGGCCCGAGCAGTACCAGCACGGCGACAGCGTCGTCACCATCGTCGTACCCCGGTACGAACGCTGCCGCCCGGCCGCCCGGAACGCGGCCGTCTCCGCATGCATCGACGGATCGCCGTCCTGCACCCGCCGGTTGCGGCCACGCCCCAGCAGCGCGCCGTCCGCCCCGTACAGGGCGGCGCCGATCGGGATACCCCCCTCGGCGAGTCCGGCACGCGCCTCGTCGAGAGCGGTCGCCAGCCACGCCGCGTCCCGGCCCACCGCGCTCACGAGGGCATCGGGGTGTCCAGGACCGCCTTGCGGTGGCTGAACGTCTCCAGCGAGTACCGGCCGTGGTAGTTCCCCATCCCGCTCTCGCCGACCCCGCCGAACGGCAGGTCGGAGACCGTGAGATGGGCCAGCGGCAGCCCGATGCCGACCGCGCCCGACGACGTCTCGCCGATCAGCCGCTCACGTACGGCTTCCGAGTCGGTGAACGCGTACAGCGCCAGCGGCTTGTCGCGGTCGTTGATGAACGCGATCGCCTCGTCGAGCCCGTCGACCGTCACGATCGGCAGCACCGGGCCGAAGATCTCCTCCCGCATCACGGGCGCGTCCGGCGCCACGTCGGCCAGCACGGTCGGCGCGATGTACTTGCTGTCCCGGTCGTACGTCCCACCGGTCACCGTGCGGCCGGAGTCCAGCAGCCCCGTCAGCCGGTCGAAGTGGCGCTCGTTCACGATCCGCCCGTACTCCGGGTGCGTCGAGGCGTCCGCCCCGAACAGCTCCTCGATCGCGGCTGCGAGCGCGTCCGCGAGGGCGGCGCCGGTCTCCGGGTCGGTCAGGACGTAGTCGGGGGCGACGCACGTCTGGCCCGCGTTCAGGAACTTGCCGGCCGCCAGCCGGCCCGCGACCGCCTTCAGGTCCGTGTCCCGGTCCACGAACACCGGTGACTTGCCGCCCAGTTCGAGCGTCACCGGCGTGAGGTTCTTCGCCGCGGCGGCCATCACGATGCGGCCCACCGTGCCGTTGCCGGTGTAGAAGATGTGGTCGAAGTGCTCTGCCAGCAGCGCGGTGGTCTCGGGAATCGCACCCTCCACGACGGCGACCGCGTCCGTGTCCAGGTACTGCGGCAGCAGCCGCGCGACGGCGGCAGAGGTGGCGGGCGCCATCTCGCTGGGCTTCACCACGACCGCGTTGCCCCCGGCCAGCGCGCCGACGAGCGGGGCCAGCAGCAGCTGCGCCGGGTAGTTCCAGGGCGCGATGACCAGGACGACGCCGAGCGGGTCCTGCACGGTCAGCGCCTTCGCCCCGCGCAACGAGGCCGGTACGGGGGCCGGTTCGGGCCGCAGCCAGTCGGCCAGATGCTCCAGCGTGTGGTCGATCTCGCGGATCGTGAAGTCGATCTCGGTGCGGTACGCCTCCTTGCGGCTCTTGCCGAGGTCGGCGTTGAGCGCGTCGGCGAGCTCGTCACCGCGCTCGGTGAGCAGCGCGCGCAGCTGCCGGAGTTGCCCCGTGCGCCAGTCGAGGCTCTTGGTGCGCCCGGTGCGGAAGGTGGTGCGGAGGCGGTCGACCGTCTCGGATACGGAGGGCATGGAGGTACTCCCTGCGGTGGGGGGAATGCGGCTGAACACCGGCGAGGCCGGCATGGAACTTGATATGCTCAAGCAATACAGTTCATGTAACTGCCATAAGTTGAGCATGTCAAATAAATGTCGGCAGACGCCGATCGAAGAATGGCCGACCATGACCACCGAACCGACACCCCGCGCCGCCACTGCTCCGGACGATCGACCCGCCCCGACCCCGGAGGACCTCCTGGAGCCTCTGGCCCTCGTCGTGCGCGGCCACCACGACGACCTCACCGCCGTCGCCGCCCGTCATGGCCTGTCGACCTCGCAGGCCCGCGCGCTGATCGCGCTCAACGCGCCCATGCCGATGAGCGCGCTCGCCGCCCACCTGGTCTGCGACGCGTCCAACGCCACCGGTCTCGTCGGACGCATGGAGACCCGCGGCCTGGTCGGCCGGACCCCGTCCCCCGACGACCGCCGCTCCAAGGTCGCGAGCCGCACCCCCGAGGGCACGGCGCTCGCCCACACCATCCGCGCCGAGATGCGCGCGGTGCACGGCGCACTCGAAGCACTCACCCCCGAGGAGCGCACAGCACTGCTGCCCCTGCTCAACAAGCTGGGGCAGCAGTTGTACGCGTGATCGGGCAGCGGGCAGCGGGAAGGACCGACGGTCAGGAAGCGGGCGGGGTCGAGCCCTCCGGCCCGCTCTCCCGCCGCTTGAGCTCGTCCTCCCGGCGGCGCAGGTCCGCCTCCCAGTCCTTGAGGACCGCCTCGTCCTTCTCGTTCTCGTCCTTGAGGGACTTCAGGAAGTCGGGATTGTCGTCGGGTGCCACCCACTGCTGGCGGTGGTTGCGGTGCCATTCGGACGGCGTACGGCCTCCGGCGGGCACCTCGCGCATCTTGCCCGCGGCCAGCCACACGATCGGGCCGACGATCCAGAACAGCAGGATGATGAAGACCCAGGCGATCTTCGGCAGGTGTTTGGCCTCGTCCTCCGGGGTGTTCAGGCAGTCGATGAACGCGTAGATCGTCAGCGCCAGAGGCAGGAGATAGATCAGAGCCCGGAACATGGTGAAAGGTCCCCCCGAGGAGAGTTGGCGGGGCAATGTCCCGCCCCGGTGACGGGCCCAGGGTAGCGGGTGGCCGATACTGGTCGGCATGGCTTACGACGATCTTCGATCCCTCCTCCGGGCTCTGGAGCGCGAGGGCGAGCTCAAGCGCATCAAGGCCGAGGTCGACCCGTATCTGGAGGTCGGCGAGATCGTCGACCGGGTGAACAAGGCCGGCGGGCCGGCGCTGCTCTTCGAGAACGTCAAGGGCTCCTCGATGCCCCTGGCCATGAACGTCTTCGGCACCGACAAGCGCCTCCTCAAGGCCCTCGGGCTGAAGTCCTACGCCGACATCAGCGACAAGATCGGCGGACTGCTCAAGCCCGAGCTGCCGCACGGCTTCGTCGGTGTCCGGGAGGCCTTCGGCAAGCTCGGCACGATGGTGCACGTACCGCCGAAGAAGGTGAAGAGCGAGAACGCCCCGGTCCAGGAGGTCGTCCTCACCGGCGACGACGTGGACCTGGACCAGCTGCCCGCGCTGTTCACCTGGCCCAAGGACGGCGGCTCCTTCTTCAACCTGGGGCTCACGCACACCAAGCACCCCGAGACCGGCATCCGGAACCTGGGGCTCTACCGCCTCCAGCGTCACGACCGCCGCACCATCGGCATGCACTGGCAGATCCACAAGGACAGCCGCAACCACTACCAGGTCGCCGCCAAGCGCGGTGAGCGGCTGCCGGTCGCCATCGCCTTCGGCGCGCCGCCCGCCGTCACCTACGCCTCCACCGCCCCGCTGCCCGGGGACATCGACGAGTACCTCTTCGCCGGGTTCATCCAGGGCAAGCGCATCGAGATGGTCGACTGCAAGACCGTCCCGCTCCAGGTCCCGGCCAACGCCGAGGTCGTCATCGAGGGCTGGCTGGAGCCCAGGGAGATGCTTCCCGAGGGGCCGTTCGGCGACCACACCGGCTTCTACACGCCGCAGGAACCGTTCCCCGCGCTGACCATCGACTGCGTGACCATGCGCAAGCGGCCGCTGCTCCAGTCCATCGTGGTCGGCCGGCCGCCGACCGAGGACGGTCCGCTGGGGCGGGCCACCGAGCGGTTCTTCCTGCCGCTGCTCAAGATCATCGTGCCGGACATCGTGGACTACCACCTGCCCGAGTCGGGCGGTTTCCACAACTGCGCGATCGTCTCGATCGACAAGAAGTACCCGAAGCACGCCCAGAAGGTGATGAGCGCGATCTGGGGCGCGCACATGATGTCGCTGACGAAGCTGATCGTCGTCGTGGACTCCGACTGCGACGTCCACGATCTCCACGAGGTCGCGTGGCGGGCGCTCGGCAACACCGACTACGCACGCGACCTCACCGTCGCCGAGGGCCCCGTCGACCATCTCGACCACGCCTCCTACCAGCAGTTCTGGGGCGGCAAGGCGGGCATCGACGCGACGAAGAAGTGGCCCGAGGAGGGCTACACCCGGGACGGGGGCTGGCCGGACATGGTCGAGTCCGACCCGGACACGGCGGCGAAGGTCGACCGCCGGTGGAAGGAATACGGACTGTGAGCGCCGCCGAAGCGACCCTGGGCTCCGGGCCCGCGCAACCGAACAGCAAGGTCAAGGCGTTCCTGCGGCTCGTGATGATCGAGCACTCGGTCTTCGCGCTGCCCTTCGCGTACATCGCCGCCCTGACCGCGATGTTCGTCGAGGACGAGTCGATCCACTGGGTCACCCTGCTGCTCGTCACCGTGGCCATGGTCGGGCTGCGGACGTTCGCGATGGCCGCGAACCGGATCATCGACCGCGAGATCGACGCCCGCAATCCGCGTACCGCCAACCGCGAGCTGGTGACCGGTGCGGTGTCGGTGAAGTCGGCGTGGACGGGTGCGCTCGTGGCCGTAGTCGTGTTCCTCGGGGCGGCGGCTCTGCTGAACCCGCTCTGTCTGGCGCTGGCACCGCTCGCCGTGATCCCGATGGTCGTCTACCCGTACGGCAAGCGGTTCACGAACTACCCGCACGCGATCCTGGGCATCGCCCAGGCCATGGGGCCCATCGGCGCCTGGCTCGCGGTGACGGGCAGCTGGTCGTGGGACGCGGTGATCCTGGGTCTCGCCGTCGGCGTCTGGATCGGCGGCTTCGACCTGATCTTCGCCTGCCAGGACGTGCAGGCCGACCGCGCCCACGGGGTGCTGTCCGTCCCGGCGCGCTTCGGTGTGCCGGCGGCGCTGTGGGGGGCGCGGGTCTGTCACGCGGTGACGACGGGCCTGCTGGTCTGGTTCGGTCTGGCCACGGAGGCCGGGCTCTTCTACTGGATCGGCATGGTGATCGTCGCGGTGGCCTTCGTGTACGAGCACCGGGTGGTGCGGCCGCACGATCTGTCGCGGCTGAACCGGGCGTTCTTCCAGGTCAACGGGTTCATCGGGATCGCGCTGTTCGCGTGCGCGCTGCTGGACCTGCTGGTGCGCGGCCTGACGGTGTAGTACCCGTCGCGGGTCCGAACTCCTGACGCGCCCGCGCTGTGGCGTGCCGGATAGGCTCGGGGGTGTGGATTCCGGGACTTCAGTGAGTCAGCAGCGGCGAGAGCCTTGGATTGTCGGGGTTTCGGGCGCTTCGGGCACCCCATTCGCCGCTGCCGTGCTGCGCGGTCTGCTGGCCGCGGGGGAGAGCGTCGATCTGGTGGTGAGCCGGGCCTCGCGCCTCACGCTGCTGGACGAGACGGGGATCGCGTTCCGCGACGCGCACTGGCAGGAGGATCTGCGCAGCTGGCTGGCGCGGGGGGCGGACGGGAAGCCGCACACCTTCGATGTGGATGTGTCCGGTGTACGGCACTGGGCGGCCGGCGATCTGGCCGCGGGGCCGTCCTCGGGGTCGTATCCGGCGAAGGGGATGCTGATCGTGCCCGCGTCCACGGCGTGCGTGGCCGGGGTGGCGCTCGGGCTCTCGAAGGATCTGCTGCAGCGGGCCGCGAGCGTGACGCTCAAGGAGCGGCGGAAGCTGGTCGTCGCGGTGCGCGAGACGCCGCTGAACGGTCAGACGCTGAAGCACATGGTGACCCTGGACGAGGCGGGCGCGGTCGTGCTGCCCGCCTCTCCGGCGTTCTACGCGGGTGCGACGCATATCCAGGATCTGGTGGATTTCGTCGCGGGGCGGGTGCTGGACGCGGCAGGGGTGCCGCACCTGCTGTACCGCCGCTGGGAGGGAGAGCTCGGTGGTGGCTCTCCCGGCTGATCCGGTGGGGTCAGCGCTTCTTGGGAGTGCGCGGGTTGCGGGTCTTGTCGACCCGGTGGGCCGCGGCGGGCTGGTGGGCACGCGAGCGGTTGGCCAGGTCCTGCAGCTCGCGCATCCGGGCGTAGGCCATCTCGATCGTGTACACGGTGTATCCACTCCTGAAGATTCGAAAGCATTTTTTGGAAATCTGGAAAGATTTGCAGGCTGTGAAGCCTGCATGCCTTAGATTCTACACATAGACTCGCGGTACTGCTGAACAATGGAAGGTTTCAGTCACATGGACGCGGTGGACAGGCAGCTCATTCAGGCCCTCAGGGAGAACGGCAGGGCCTCGTACGCCGAGCTGGGACGGCTCGTCGGGCTCTCCGGGCCCAGCGTCACCGACCGCATCAACCGGCTGGAAACCGCCGGTGTCATCACCGGCTACCGCGCCACCGTCGACGCCGCCTCGCTCGGCCTCGGGGTCACGGCCCTGATCGGCATCTCGCTCTCCGACGCCGCCGACCACGAGGACGTGGCGCGCCGGCTGAAGGACCTCGCCGAGATCGAGGACGCCTGGTTCATCGCGGGCGACGACTCCTACATGCTCAAGGTCCGGGTCGGTGACGTGGACGGACTGGAGAAGACCATCCGCCGGCTCAGCGGCACCAAGGGTGTCTCGCGCACGCGTACGACGATCGTGCTCTCGACGAAGTGGGAGAACCGGGTCGGAGACCTCCCCGAAGAGAGCTAGGCGTACGGTGATCTGAAGTCTGTTACAGAGAGAAAATGGGAGGCGCCCTAGTGGACGCGGGACTCAAGCGCGAGCTGGAGCAGAAGGTCCGGGACGGCGAGCGGCTGTCCCGCGAGGACGGGATCGCGCTCTACGAGTCCGACGACCTGGCCTGGCTGGGCGGGCTGGCCCACGAGGTGCGTACGCGCAAGAACGGCGACGTCGTTCACTTCAACGTCAACCGTCACCTCAACATGACCAACGTGTGCACCGCCTCGTGCGCGTACTGCTCCTTCCAGCGCAAGCCGGGGGAGAAGGACGCGTACACGATGCGCATCGAGGAGGCCGTCCGCCTCGCGAAGGCGATGGAGGGCGAGAGCCTCACCGAGCTGCACATCGTCAACGGGCTGCACCCCACCCTGCCGTGGCGCTACTACCCGCGTTCGCTGAGCGCGCTGAAGGAAGCGCTGCCGGAGGTCTCCCTCAAGGCGTTCACCGCCACCGAGATCCACCACTTCGAGACCATCTCCGGTCTCTCCGCCTCCGAGATCCTCGACGAGCTCATCGAGGCCGGTCTGGAGTCGCTGACCGGCGGCGGTGCGGAGATCTTCGACTGGGAGGTCCGTCAGCACATCGTCGACCACGCCACCCACTGGGAGGACTGGTCGCGCATCCACCGGCTCGCGCACGAGAAGGGTCTCAAGACCCCGGCGACGATGCTGTACGGGCACATCGAGGAGCCCCGTCACCGCGTCGACCACGTGCTGCGGCTGCGTGAGCTGCAGGACGAGACCGGCGGTTTCCAGGTCTTCATCCCGCTGCGCTACCAGCACGACTTCGTGGACATGAAGGACGGCAAGGTCCGCAACAAGCTCCAGGCGCGGACGACGATGGCGACCGGCGCCGAGGCGCTGAAGACCTTCGCGGTCTCCCGGCTGCTGTTCGACAACGTTCCGCACGTCAAGGTCTTCTGGGTGATGCACGGCGTGCAGACCGCCCAGCTGGCGCTCCAGCACGGCGCGGACGACATGGACGGCTCGGTCGTCGAGTACAAGATCACGCACGACGCGGACAACTACGGCACGCCGAACAAGCTGGGCCGTGAGGATCTGCTGGACCTGATCCGCGACGCCGGTTTCCGGCCCGTGGAGCGCAACACCCGGTACGAGATCATCCGCGAGTACCCGGGCCCGGACGCGGACCGGCGCGAGTCGCCGCAGCCGATGCGGGTCTGAACCGGCGCGCGCCCCGTCGCGCGCACCGCTGTACGAAAGCTCCGGCCGCCGTCCCCGGCCGGAGCTTTCTCGCGTTTCGGACGGTGGTTGAGCCGACGGGCCGTAATGGTTAATCTGCGCCTATGGCGCTTACATTTGAACTGGATCCCACGTTCGACCCGTCCGTCCGGGACGGCATAGCCGCGCTCTGGGCCGATGTGTCCAACGCGGGCGGGGCGGTGGGCTTCGTACCGCCGGTCACGGCCGAGGACGTCCGGCCCGAGCTGGTCAAGCACCTGGTCGCGATGGCCGAGGAGCGGACCCGGCTGCTCGTCGGCTACGACGAGGACGGCACCATCGCCGCCACGGCCTTCCTCACCCACAACGCACACCGGCTGATGAGGCACTGGCTCTGGATCTACACCGTCATGGTCCACCCCCGGCACCAGGGCCGCGGCTACGGACGCGATCTGATGGCCGCGGCAGCCGACGCCGCGCGCACCATCGACGGCATCGAGGCGATCCGGCTCACCTGCCGCGGCGGCACCGGCGCCGACCGCTTCTACGGCGCCTGCGGTTACAAGGAGGTCGGACGGGTGCCGGGAGCGATCCGGGTGGCCGAGGGCGACGACCGCGACGACGTCATCATGCTGCTGCCGCTTCGCTGAGAAGGCCTGCCGGGCCCGCCTGGCACGCGTGGGACGCAGCCCTCCGAACTGATCGATTGTGGGGCATGCTTCACTGGTCGGGCAGGACTGTCGTACGTAGAGAGAAGGCCAGCTGTGTCCGCTGCCAAGCCGAGCGCAACCGTCCGGTACACCGCGATGCGTCTGAGCATCTTCGTCGGCTGCCTCGTCGTCGCCGCCATCGCCGTCAACTTCGGGCTCATCCCCTCCGGCGCCGGGGGATCCAACGTCGTCTGGGTCGTCCTGCTCGCGCTGGTGCTCTCCGCGCCGCTCAGCTACGTACTCCTGCGCAAGCAGCGTGACGAGATGTCCGAGCAGATCGTGTCCTCGGTCGACCGCGCCAAGGCCCGCCTCGAATCGAACCGCACGCGCGAGGACAGCGTCACCCAGTAGTGATTCGGTGAGGGCAGAGTAAGGAACTTGTAAGCTTCCTCACACCCGCCCTCATTCTCTTCGAAACCCCGGCACCGGAGCGACCGCTCCTGTACTGGGGTTTTCGCGTTCCCGGGACGGGTGTTGGCCGTCGACGGTCCGGATCGCGGGCCCGTCGAACGCCCTGGGACCCCAAAGAAGACCTTTGAGGTTCTCAAAGTTCAAGTGTTAACGTGTTCGACATGAAGACAGCTGTGCGCCTCAGTCCTGCCACGAGCATCCCGCTCGTGGAGCGCCTGCATGTCGATCTCTGCCGCTGTATGTCCGCGGTCTGTTGCCGCAACGTCTGATACCGGCATCATGCAGCGGCGCCGCCCCTGACGCGGGCGCCGCACCCCCGTCCCCCCCCGCACCGTCCCCGTGCGTCCCGATGCGTCACATCTGGAGTGTGTCCGTGTCCGCGAACCCCGCGTCCGCCACCACCGCTGAGCCCTCCGGCTCCGGTTTCCGCATACCCAAGGTCCCGTTCTGGGCCCAGATCGTCGCCGGTCTCGTCCTCGGCGTCCTGCTCGGCTGGCTCACCCGCAGCTATGACATCGAGTGGCTCTACACCACGCTCGACAAGATCGGCCACATCTTCGTCCAGCTGCTGAAGCTGGCCGTCGCGCCCCTCGTCTTCTTCGCGATCCTGGTGTCGATCACCAACCTGCGCAAGGTCAACAACGCCGCCCGGCTGGCCGGCCGCACCGTCCTCTGGTTCATGATCACCTCGCTGATCGCGGTCGCCATCGGCCTCGCGATCGGCCTGATCACCAACCCGGGCTCCGGCACCGGCCTCACGCCGAAGGACGGCAAGCTCCCGGAGCACGCGGGCTCCTGGCTCGACTTCCTGACCGGCATCGTGCCGAGCGATGTGATCACGCCGTTCACCGAGCTGAACGTGCTCCAGATCGTCTTCATGGCCGCCGTCGCCGGCATCGCCGCGCTGAAGCTCGGCGAGAAGGCCCAGCCGATCCTCACCCTCAGCGAGTCGATCCTGGAGCTCCTCCAGAAGGCCCTGTGGTGGGTCATCCGCCTCGCCCCGCTCGGCACCGTCGGCCTCATCGGCTACGCGATCGCCGACTACGGCTGGGACCTGATCGGCAAGTACGCGACGTTCACCGCCGACGTCTACATCGGCTGCGCCCTGGTGATGTTCGGCGTCTACCCGCTGCTGCTCGCCACCGTCGCCAAGGTCAGCCCGCTCCAGTTCTTCAAGGGCGCCTGGCCCGCGATCCAGCTGGCCTTCGTCTCCCGCTCCTCCGTCGGCACCATGCCGGTCACCCAGAAGGTCACCGAGCGCCTCGGCGTCCCGAAGGAGTACGCCTCCTTCGCGGTCCCGTTCGGTGCGACGACCAAGATGGACGGCTGCGCCGCGATCTACCCGGCGCTCGCCGCGATCTTCATCGCGCAGATCTTCGACGTGCAGCTGGGTGTCGGTGACTACATCCTCATCGCGTTCGTCTCGGTGATCGGTTCGGCGGCCACCGCCGGTCTGACCGGCGCCACGGTCATGCTGACCCTGACGCTGTCGACGCTGGGTCTCCCGCTGGAGGGTGTCGGCCTGCTGATGGCCATCGACCCGATCCTGGATATGATGCGAACCGCCACGAACGTGGCAGGTCAGGCGTTGATCCCGGTGATCGTCGCAGCCCGCGAGAAGATCCTCGACCACGACGCGTACAACTCGGCCTCGGCCTCCCCGGTCGACGACTTCGAGGTGCACGACGCCGAGCCGGAGCGGGTGGCGGTCGCCGCGTAACCCGCACGCACGATCCTCCGGAGCGCCCCCGGTCCCGCTGGACCGGGGGCGCTCCTGTGCGTGGCGGGGCCGTCAGGGCCGCTGGAAGACGACCTCGGGGTTGCCCGGTGTGGGGCCGTCCAGCAGGGGCTGGGGCCGGTCCCTCAGATGCTGGTCGAGGAAGGCCGCCACGTAGTCACGGGTGATCCGTGTCGACCGGTCGGCGGAGAGGGGGGCCTCCGGGTCCACGGGCAGGCCGAGCTGTTCGGCGAGTTCCGGGAGGTCCGTGAAGGTGAAGTGGCCCGCGTCCTTGACGGTCAGCCAGCGCTTCCAGCCGTCGAGGCGCCGCCAGCCCTTGTCCCAGGACCCGTCGAGGCTGCCGGGGTGGTGGCCCGCGTCGGTGCCGAGCATCAGGAACGGACGGTTCCCGATGCCCGAGTGGGGGACCGGCTCGAAGAAGGTGCCGTCCATGTTGACCCCGGCGTCGAAGCGAGGATCGGCAAGCATGGCCGAGGCGGCTGCGCTGCCGCCGATGGAGTGGCCGGCCACGGCGACCCGGCGCCTGTCGATCATGCGGGAGTTCTTCCAGGCCGGACGGGCGCCGGTCAGCCGGTCGAGCACGAAGGAGAGGTCGGCGGCCCGTCCGGTGGAGACGGTCCTCAGCACCTCCTGTTCGGCCTCGTCGTCCGGTGCCGCCTCGGCCGCGTCGCAGGCCGCGCACGTGAGGACCCGTCCGTCGGGGAACGACGTGCCGGTGGACTCGTAGGCGTGATCGACGCTCGCCACGACATAGCCGCGGCTCGCCAGGTCCTCCGCGAGGGAGGTCAGAGTGGCGCGGGGAGTGCCGAAGCCGGGGGAGAGCAGTACGAGGGGGAACCGGCCCCGGGCGGCGGGAGCGTCGGTGCGGGCGTGGGTGGAGGTGGCGCTGACGACGGAGGCGGGCACGATGCCGTCCAGTCCGCGCTCCGCCAGCATCAGCCGGGCCTCTTCGGTGCTCATGTACGGGGCGGCGGTGCTCCCGCCCGCGGCTCGGGCCGGGTAGTGGACGGACACCATCAGTTCACGGTCCCCGCTTTCGGGCACCCAGGGGTCGGTGCGTTCGTGGTCGGTGAGGTGCAGGACCTCGGTGCCGACGGCGTACGGGCCGGTCGGGCGGGGCAGTTCGAGCGTGGTGGCGGCTGAGGCCGAGGCTGCCGGTGCCGGTAAGGCCTGGGCGGTGGCGACGGGTGCGGCCAGCAGGAGTGTGGCGGAGAGGAAGGCGACGGTCGTCCGGCTGCGGAGTTTCATGGTCATGCCGGGACACTAGGCGGCGGTACAGGTCGAAGGCATCGGGCCCAGGGGCGACCCCGGGGTGGGACCAGGGTCGTACACGGGTCATCCCACAGGGGTGCACACCGGTGGACGGCTACCGGCCATCGTGACCGGGCCGCTGCCGTTCCGTACGACGGCGAGGCGGCCCGCGCCGTACGCTTACCGAGGAGTAGGGCATCGGGGGCGGGAGGAAGTCGACGTGGGTGCTGTGAAGAGCAAACGGATGCCGCGCGCGGTGCGTGAGCAGCAGATGATGGATGCCGCGGTGCAGATCTTCGGGCAGCGGGGATTCCGCGCGGCCTCGATGGACGAGATCGCCGAGCTGGCCGGGGTGTCCAAGCCGTTGGTCTATCTCTACCTGAATTCCAAGGACGAACTCTTCTCCGCCTGCATCAGGCGTGAGGCGAACGCGCTGGTGGAAGCGGTGCAGGCGGGGGCGGAGCCGGGGCTGCCGGCCGACCGGCAACTGTGGTCGGGGCTGCGGGCGTTCTTCACGCACACCGCGGAGAACCCGGACGGCTGGGCGGTGTTGTCCCGGCAGGCGCGGACGCACGGGGAGCCGTTCGCCTCCGAGGTGAACGTGATGCGCGAGGAGATCGTTGCGTTCGTGACGGGTCTCATCGGCGCCGCGGCGCGCGAGGCCCACCATGATCCGGCGCTTCCCGACGGCGATGTGACGGGGCTCGCGCAGGCCTTGGTGGGGGCCGCGGAGTCGCTCGCCGGCTGGGCGAACGAGACTCCGGGCGTCTCGGCCAAGGAGGCCGCGGCCACCTTGATGAACTTCTCCTGGGCCGGTCTGGAGAACCTTATGAACGGCCGTCCCTGGCAGCCTCGGGGGAAGTCCGCGCCGTCGTCCCGGTGAGGTGGACGCGGCCGCCGTCGCCGCGCAGCTGGAAGGCGGCGCCGTCCGATGCGTAGGTGACGGTGCCGGGTAGCAGGACAGGGGCCCTGAAGTCGGCCCGTACCGAGTGGATCAGGTGGGGCTGCGGGGCTTCGGCGAGGCAGCGGGCGACGGTCCACATGCCGTGGGCGATGGCGCGCGGGAAGCCGAACAGCCGGGCGGTCAGCGGGTACAGGTGGATCGGGTTGCGGTCGCCGGACGCGGCTCCGTAGCGCCGTCCGAGGTCGGCGGGCAGGCGCCACTCGGTGACGGCGGGGAGCGCCGGTTCGGGAGCGGTGGGGGCGGGGGCCGTATCCGTACGGGGCGCGTGGCGTGACAGGTAGCCGCTGCGCGACTCCCACACGAGCTCGCCGGCCAGCCGTGCCTCGGTGGCCATGGTGACTTCGGTGCCACGCCGATGCGGGCTCAACTTCTCTGCGGACACGGTGAGTTCGAGCGCGTCCGTCGGGTGCAACGCCCGATGTGCGGTGATCTCGATCCAGGTGTGGACGAGTCCGGTGACCGGCAGCGGGAAGCGCCGCCCGGTCATCAGCCGCATGGCGAGCGGGAAGGCCAGGACGTGCGGGTAGGTGACCGGGAGGGCGCCCGGCTCGGTGAAGCCGCAGAGTCTGCTGTACGCGGCCAGTGGTCCGGGGGCGGGCGGTGCGGCCGGCAGGCGGTGGCGGTCGGCCGGGAGTGTGGCGCCCGGCCTGCCCGCCCGCTTGAACGGGGACGTGGCGGCTCCGCGTGCCAGGGACAGGATCAGGCTCGGCATGCGCGTCACGCTCCCAGCAGGCTCTGGCCGCAGACCCGGACGATCTGGCCGTTGACGGCGCTGGAGGCGGGCTGGGCGAACCAGGCGGTCGTCTCGGCGACGTCGACCGGGAGGCCGCCCTGGGAGAGGGAGTTCATCCGGCGGCCCGCCTCCCGGATGAAGAGCGGGACGGCCGCGGTCATCTTCGTCTCGATGAATCCTGGGGCCACCGCGTTGACCGTGACGCCGTGGTCGGCGGCGGCGCGCGGGGCGAGTGAGCGGACCAGGCCGATGATGCCCGCCTTGCTGGCCGCGTAGTTCGTCTGGCCGTTGTTGCCCGCGATGCCGGCGATGGAGGCGGTGGCGACGATCCGGCCGCCGCGGTTGACCGTGCCGGCCTTCAGCAGGGCGTCGGTGGTGCGCAGGACGCTGTCGAGGTTCACGTCGATGACCGAGGCCCAGCGGTCGGCGGGCATGTTGGCGAGCCGGCGGTCGCGGGTGATGCCGGCGTTGTGGACGAGGATGTCGAGGCCGTCCGGTGTGGCGGCGGCGATCCGCTCGGCCGCGTCGTCCGCGGTGATGTCCAGCGGCAGGGCGGTGGCCCCGAGCCGGTCCGCGGTGCGCACCAGGTCCTCCTGGGCCTGCGGGATGTCCAGGCAGATGACGTGGGCGCCGTCCCGGGCGAGGACCGAGGCGACCGAGGCGCCGATGCCGCGGGCGGCTCCGGTGACCAGTGCGGTGCGGCCGGCGAGCGGGGCGGCCCAGTCGGCGACCGCGTCGGGGGCGGCGTCGGTCACCTCGATGACCTGGCCGCTGATGTACGCGGACCGGGGGGAGAGCAGGAAGCGCAGGGTGGACCCGGCGCCGGCGACCGCACCGGGGACGATGCGTACCAGCTGCGCGGTGGCGCCCTTGCCGATCTCCTTGCCCAGGGAGCGTACGAACCCTTCGAGGGCCTGCTGGGCGGCGGCCTGGTGGTGGTCGTCCGGGGAGGGGTGCGTGCCGATGACGACGATGCGGCCGCCCGGTGCGAGGGAGCGTACGACGGGGTGGAGTGCGGCGTGTACGGCTCCGAGTCCGGCGGCGGTGTCGACGGCCGTCGCGTCCAGGACGATTCCGGCGGGCCGGTCGGCGCGTGCCACGACCTCGGGTCCGCAGGCGGCGAGGACGGTGCCGAGTTCGTCCGTGACGGTGGAGTCCCCGGCGGTGAGGTGGAGGACCGGGCCGGTGAGGGTCTGGGTCTCCAGCGTCCAGCGGCGCAGTGGTGCGGGCTGGGGCAGGCCGAGTTTCCGGGTCAGGAACCGGCCGGTTGCCGTGCCGGTCAGGTGCAGATAGCGGTCGGCCATTGTCCAGACTCCCTGCTCGGTCGTAGATTTACTCCAGAGTAAGGTTACTCAAGAGTCAGGAGTTGGTCGAGATGAGTTGGTCGAGTTGATCCCCCTCGCACTCCCGCAGCCCCGCAGGGTCGCGGTCATCGGCGGCAGCCGTATCCCCTTCGCGCGCTCCGACGGGCCGTACGCACAGGCCTCCAACCAGCAGATGCTCACCGCGGCGCTGAACGGTCTGGTCGAGCGGTTCGGGCTCCAGGGGCAGCAGGTCGGCGAGTTCGCCGCGGGCGCGGTCCTCAAGCACAGCCGGGACTTCAACCTGGCCCGGGAGACCGTCCTCGGCTCGCTCCTCGACCCGCGCACCCCGGCGTACGACATCCAGCAGGCCTGTGGCACCGGCCTCCAGGCCGTCATCGCCGCCGCCAACAAGATCATGCTCGGGGCGGTCGACTCCGCGATCGCGGGCGGCGCGGACACCACGAGCGACGCGCCGCTCGGCGTCAACGACGAACTGCGCCGACTGCTGCTGTCGGCCCGGCGCGCGAAGTCGACGGGCGGAAAGGCGGCAGCCCTTGCCGGGGTACGTCCCCGGCACCTCGTCCCGGACATCCCGCGCAACGCCGAACCGCGCACCGGCCTCTCGATGGGCGACCACGCGGCAGTCACCGCGAGGCAGTGGGACATCGGCCGCGCGGAGCAGGACCTGCTCGCCGCCACCAGCCACCAGCGGCTCGCCGCCGCGTACGACCGGGGCTTCCTGGACGATCTCGTCGTCCCGTACCTCGGCCTGGACCGCGACCAGAACCTGCGCCCGGGTTCCACGGTGGAGAAACTCGCCACGCTGAAGCCGGTGTTCGGCGCGGACCACCCGGACGCGACGATGACCGCGGGCAACTCGACCCCGCTCACGGACGGCGCCGCGACGGTGCTGCTGGCGAGCGAGGAGTGGGCCGAGCGGCACGGCCTGGAGCCGCTGGCGTACCTCTCCCTGTACGAGACGGCCGCGGTCGACTACGTGGGCGGCGAGGACGGGCTGCTGATGGCGCCCGCGTACGCGGTGCCGCGGATGCTGGAGCGGGCCGGGCTGGGCATCGAGGACTTCGACCTCTTCGAGGTGCACGAGGCCTTCGCCTCCCAGGTGCTCGCCACGCTGGCCGCCTGGGAGAAGCAGGGGCTGGCGCCCGTCGACCGGGACCGGCTCAACGTGGCGGGGTCCTCCCTCGCCACCGGGCACCCGTTCGCGGCGACGGGCGCACGGATCGTCGCCACCCTCGCGAAGCTCCTCGCGGAACGCGAAGCCCCGGGCCGCGGACTGATCTCGATCTGCGCGGCGGGCGGCCAGGGCGTCACGGCGGTCATCGAACGCGTCTGAACAGCAGGGAAGTTGAGCACAGTCCGGCGAAGGCCCCAGGGCCTGCCGCCGTTCGCACCAGGTGAACCGCCCGACCCCGACGTTGAGGAGCCGCACGTGTCCACGCCACCCGCCCCTTCACCCGCCCCCTCCACCCCCGTCCTGGTCGAGCCGACGAAGGTCAGGGCCGCCGACGGCAGCGTCCGGCAGGTCTCCGTACCGGCGTTCGCCCCGCCCGTGCGCCGCGGCTCGCTCGCCGAGATCCCGTTCGACAACGCCCGCGAGGCCCCCTCGGACGCCGTACTCAGCCGCAAGCAGCCGGACGGCAGCTGGCTGGATGTGACGGCGGCCGAGTTCGCGGCCGAGGTCCTGGCCGTCGCCAAGGGTCTGATCGCGGAGGGCCTGCGAGGCGGCGACCGGATCGCGATCATGGCGCGTACGACGTACGAGTGGACGCTGCTCGACTTCGCGTCCTGGGCGGCCGGACTGGTCACCGTCCCTATCTACCCGACCTCGTCCGCCTTCCAGGCCCGCTGGATACTCCAGGACTCGGGAGCGGCGGCCTGTGCCGTCGAGACGGCGGAGCAGGGCCGCATCATCAGCCAGGAACGGAAACAACTCGGCGACCTCACCCACCTCTGGCAGTTCGACACGGGCGCGCTGGGCCGGCTGAAGAAGCTCGGCAGGGACGTCCCCGACGACGCCGTCGCCGCCCGCCGCGCCACCCTGGAGCCGCAGACCCCGGCGACCCTCATCTACACCTCGGGCACCACCGGCCGCCCCAAGGGCTGTGTCCTGACGCACGGCAACTTCTTCGCCGAGGTCGACAACGCCATCGAGCTGCTGCACCCGGTCTTCAAGACGGTCAGCAAGTACCCGGCGTCCACCCTCCTGTTCCTGCCGCTGTCGCACGTCTTCGGCCGGATGGTCGCGATCGGCTGTCTGCGCTCCCGGGTCCGCCTCGGCCACGCCCCGTCGATCCGGACGGAGGACCTGCTCGGCGACCTGGCCGGCTTCAAGCCGTCGTTCCTGCTGGCCATCCCGTACGTACTGGAGAAGGTCTACAACACCGGCCGGGCCACCGCCGAGAAGATGGGCCGCGCCTCGTCCTTCGACCGTGCGGCGCGGATCGCCCAGCGCTACGGCCAGGCCGTCGAGGCCGCGGAACACGGCACGGGCCCCGGCCCGGGTCTCGGCCTGCGGGCGGCGCGCGCGCTGTACGACCCGCTGGTCTACCGCCGCATCCGGGCCGCGCTCGGCGGCCATGTCCGCTACGCGGTCTGCGGCGGCTCCCCGCTGGGCCGCCGGCTCGCCGCGTTCTACGCGGGCGCCGGCATCGAGATCTTCGAGGGCTACGGCCTCACGGAGACCACGGCGGCCGCCACCGTCACCCCACCGCTCAAACCACGCCTGGGCACGGTCGGCTGGCCGCTGCCCGGCACCGCCGTACGCATCGCGGAGGACGGCGAGGTGCTGCTCAGCGGCGCCCAGGTGTTCCAGGGCTACTGGGACACCGAACGCGGCGAGGCCGTCCCCGCCCTGGACGGCGGCTGGTTCGCCACCGGCGACCTGGGCGCGCTCGACGAGGACGGCTACCTCACGATCACCGGCCGCAAGAAGGACATCATCATCACGTCGGGCGGCAAGAACGTCACCCCGGCCCCGCTGGAGGACTGGCTGCGCGCGCACCCGCTGGTCAGCCAGTGCATGGTGGTCGGCGACAACCGCTCGTTCATCACCGCCCTGATCACCCTGGAGCCGGACGGGCTGTCCCACTGGCGGCAGATGAAGAAGAAGCAGGACGTCCCGATGCGCGACCTCGTCCACGACGAGGAACTGCGCTCGGCGCTCCAGCGCGCGGTGGACGAGGCCAACCGGCTTGTGTCGCGGGCCGAGTCGATCCGCAAGTTCACGGTCCTGCCGGTGGACTTCACGGAGGAGGCCGGGCACCTGACGCCGTCGCTGAAGCTGAAGCGGGATGCGGTGGCGCGGGACTTCGGGGCGGAGATCGAGGAGTTGTACCGGAAGTAGGGGCGCGGTTCGCCTTGGCGCGGGGTTCCGTCCTCAATCGCCGGACGGGCTTTTGTGCGGGTGCCCCGCGGGGCGCTGTTGCCCGGTGGGTGGGGGTCCGGGGCCCCTCCGGGGCGTCTCCTCGGACGACGAACGTTCCGCGGGTACGCGATGGACCCGGGTATCTGTTCGTCGTCCTGCGGGGACTCCCCTGCACGGCCCCGAACCCGGCCGCCCTGCGTCTGCGGCAGTCTCGGAGCCGGTGTTCAGACGCACGCGATGCCGGGTGGGGGCGTGCAGGGGAGTCCCCGCAGGAAATGGCGTACGACCCGGGTGTCTGTTCGTCGTCGGGTGCACACGCCATTTTTGAGGAGTCTCCCCGGAGGGCCCCCACCCCCACCCACCGGGCAGGGGCGCACCCCGCGGGGGACCCGCACCCAAGCCCGTCCGGCGATTGAGGACGGAACCCCGCACCCCGGAACCCCGCACCCCGGAGACCCGCACCCCCCAAGACCAGACCACCCCTTGCCTGATGATGCGTCAGGTACGACGATGACTCCGCTCACTCGGAATATGACGAGCCGTCAGATTCTGTCAGGGTCATTCCAGGGGAAGGAGGCCGTTCGGTGCCGATACTGCCCGCCGGACCGCTGTCGTACGGGATGCAGCTCCCGATCCAGTCGCAGAGCGCCATCTACGCAGAGCCGTGGGAGGCCGGGGCCACCCCGGCCGACCTCGCCGAGATCGCCCGCACCGCCGACCGGGCCGGGTTCACCTATCTGGCGAGCTGTGACCACGTCGCCATCCCCCGCAGGCTCGCGGAGGCGATGAGCACCGTCTGGTACGACCCGGTGGCCACGCTCTCCTTCCTCGCGGGGATCACCGAGCGCGTGCTGCTGATGAGCCATGTCGCCGTCGTCGGGCTGCGGCACCCGCTGGCCACCGCCAAGCAGTACGCCACCCTCGACCACCTCAGCGGCGGCCGGCTGATCCTCGGGGTCGGGGCCGGGCATGTGCGGGAGGAGTTCGACGCGCTCGGGGCGGACTTCGACGGGCGGGGCGGGGTGCTCGACGAGAGCATCGACGCGCTCAAGGCCGCGCTCGGGCCCGAGGAGTACCCGGAGTTCGCGGGGGAGCGGTTCTCCTTCAGCGGGCTCGGGCAGCTGCCCCGGCCCGCCCAGGAGCGGGTGCCGGTCTGGGTGGGCGGGTCGTCGCCCGCGGCGGTGCGGCGGGCCGCCGTGCGCGGTGACGGCTGGCTGCCGCAGGGGGATCCGAGGGCGAAGCTGCCCGCCCAGATCGCCCGGCTGCATGCCCTGCGCGAGGAGGCGGGGGTGGACAGGCCGATCGTCGTGGGGGCCATCACCGAGCCGCTGTACGTGGGGGAGCCGGACTGGTCCGTGGGGCGGCGCACGCTCAGCGGGAAGCCGGAGGAGCTCGCGGAGTCACTGCGGGAGTACGGCGCGATGGGGGTGCACCAGATCCAGGTGCGCTTCCGCAGTCGCAGCAGAAGTGAACTGACCGATCAGATGGCGGCGTTCGCCGCCGATGTCGCACCTCACCTCGACAACATCGACAGGTAATCGACAGGTAGGAGTCAGGCCATGGGCAAGCTGGACGGGCGGGTCGTACTGATCAGCGGCGCGGCGCGCGGACAGGGCGAGCAGGAGGCGCGGCTCTTCGCCGCCGAGGGTGCGCGGGTGGTGATCGCCGATGTGCTCGACGAGCAGGGCGAGGCGCTCGCGAAGGAGCTGGGTGAGGATGCCGCGCTCTTCGTGCACCTGGATGTGAGCCAGGAGGCGGACTGGCAGGCTGCCGTCGCCGCCGCGAAGGGTGCCTTCGGGAAGATCGACGGGCTGGTCAACAACGCGGGCATCCTGCGCTTCAACGAGCTGGTGACCACGCCGCTGGAGGAGTTCCAGCAGGTGGTGCAGGTCAATCAGGTGGGCGCCTTCCTGGGCATCAGGAACGTCGCGCCCGAGATCGAGGCCGCGGGCGGCGGGACCATCGTCAACACCTCCTCGTACACCGGGCTCACCGGCATGGCGTTCGTCGGTGCGTATGCGGCGACCAAGCATGCGGTGCTGGGGCTGACCAAGGTGGCGGCGGTGGAGCTGGCCGCGAAGGGTATCCGGGTCAACGCCATGTGCCCCGGCGCCGTGGACACCCCGATGACCAATCCGGCGGCGCTGGACCCGGACGCGGACCCGGCGGAGACGGCGGAGGCCGTGGGCGCCCTGTACAAGAAGCTCGTGCCGCTCGGGCGGATCGGCCGGCCCGAGGAGGTGGCGGCGCTCGCGCTCTTCCTGACCTCGGACGACTCCTCGTACATCACCGGTCAGCCGTTCGTCATCGACGGCGGATGGCTGGCGGGCGTCAGCCTCTTCTGACCGCGCCGCCCACCCCGTCCCGTCTGACGGAGCATCAGGTATTGACGGGTCGGGGTGTCGGTGGAACAGTCGGACACATCAGAATCTGACGATGTGTCAGAAACGATTGAGGACGGTGAACCCCCTTGGAATTCGGGCTCTTTGTACAGGGGTATGTGCCCGCCGCGCGGGCCAAGGTCGACCCCGAGGCAGAGCACAAGGCGCTGATCGAGGAGACCGAGTACGTCATCCAGGCGGACAAGTCCGGCTTCAAGTACGCCTGGGCCTCCGAGCACCACTTCCTGGAGGAGTACTCGCATCTCTCGGCCAACGATGTGTACCTGGGCTATCTCGCACACGCCACGGAGCGCATCCACCTCGGATCCGGCATCTTCAACCCGCTGGCCCCGGTCAACCACCCGGTGAAGGTGGCCGAGAAGGTCGCCATGATGGACCATCTCTCGGAGGGCCGCTTCGAGTTCGGCTCCGGCCGCGGGGCGGGCACCCACGAGATCCTCGGGTTCATGCCGGGCATCACCGACATGAACCACACCAAGGAACTCTGGGAAGAGACCATCGCCGAGTTCCCCAAGATGTGGCTCCAGGACGAGTACGTCGGCTTCCAGGGCAAGCACTGGTCACTGCCGCCGCGCAAGATCCTGCCCAAGCCGTACGGGAAGTCGCACCCGGCGATGTGGTACGCGGCCGGCTCGCCGCCCTCGTACGCCATGGCGGGCAAGAAGGGGCTCGGCGTGCTGGGCTTCAGCGTGCAGAAGGTCTCCGACATGGAGTGGGTCGTCGAGTCCTACAAGAACGCGGTCAAGGACGCGGAGCCGGTCGGTGACTTCGTCAACGACAACGTCATGGTGACCTCGACCGCGATCTGTGCCGAGACCCACAAGAAGGCCGTCGAGATCGCGGTCGGCGGCGGGCTGAACTACCTCCAGTCGCTGCTGTTCCGCTACCACGACACCTTCCCCCGGCCGGAGGGGATCCCGGAGTGGCCGGAGCTGCTGCCGGAGTACTCCGAGGAGATCATCGAGTTGTTGATCGCCGAGGAGCTGATGATCTGCGGCGACCCGGACGAGGTGCTGGGGCAGTGCCGGCGCTGGGAGCAGGCGGGGGCGGACCAGCTGAGCTTCGGGCTGCCGATCGGGATCAGTCCCGAGGACACGATCAACTCGATCAAGCTGATCGGTGAGCACGTGATCCCGAAGATCGACACGGATCCGGTGCACCGGACTACGCGGTTCCGCGACGCGGCGTAGCCGGGCCCGGGCGCGGGCTTTCGAGGGCGCTGCCCCCGTACCCCCGCTCCTCAATCGCCGGAGGGGCTCGATTCTGCCCGGCTGGGCTTGATTCCCACCCCCACACGGGCGGCGTCTTCCCGGACCGCCGCTCCGCGAGCCGGGGTGCGTACCGCGGCCGTACGCACCCCGGCGCACACCCATGTTTGGACACCACGGAAGGGACCCCGTCATGCTCGACCACCTCATCCGCGGAGCGACCGTCGTGGACGGCACCGGCGGGCCCTCCTACCGCGCGGACCTCGGCATCCGGGACGGCCGCATCGCCGTCATCGCGGAGCCCGGGACCGTCGCCGAGGAGGCCGTGACCTCCGAGGACGCCACCGGCCTCGTCCTCGCGCCCGGCTTCGTCGACCCGCACACCCACTACGACGCCCAGCTCTTCTGGGACCCGTACGCCACCCCGTCGATGAACCACGGCGTCACCACCGTCGCCGGCGGCAACTGCGGGTTCACCCTCGCCCCGCTCCATCCGGACCGGCCCGAGGACGCCGACTACACCCGGCGCATGATGTCGCGGGTCGAGGGCATGGCGCTCAAGGCCCTGGAGGAGGGCGTCGAATGGAGCTGGTCCAGCTTCCGCGAGTACCTCGACGCG
This sequence comes from Streptomyces sp. NBC_00464, assembly GCF_036013915.1. Taxonomy (NCBI): domain Bacteria; kingdom Bacillati; phylum Actinomycetota; class Actinomycetes; order Kitasatosporales; family Streptomycetaceae; genus Streptomyces; species Streptomyces sp. NBC_00464. The sequence goes on from NZ_CP107899.1 coordinate 4,393,806, forward strand.
CTCGACGGGCGGATCGCCGTCAACGCCGGTTTCATGGTCGGCCACTGCGCCCTGCGCCGCCACGTCATGGGCGCGGACGCGGTCGGCGGCCAGCCCACTCCCGCCCAACTCGACGCCATGCTCGCCCTGTTCCACGAGGCGATGGACGCCGGGGCATGGGGGCTGTCCACCACCCAGTCCTCCACGCACTCCGACGGTGACGGACAGCCGGTCGCCTCCCGCCACGCACTCCCCGAAGAGCTCCTCGCGCTGTCCCGGGCCGTCGGCGAGCACGAGGGCACACAGATCGAAGCGATCGTGGCCGGCTGCCTCGACCAGTTCTCCGACGACGAGATCGACCTGTTCGTCGACATGACCGCCGCCGCCGGACGCCCGCTCAACTGGAACGTCCTCACCATCGACGCCGCCGTCCCCGAACGCGTACCGCGCCAGCTGATCCCCAGCGAGCGCGCCCGCCGTGCGGGCGGCCGGATCGTGGCGCTCACGATGCCGATCCTCACTCCGATGAACATGTCGCTCGGCACGTTCTGCGCCCTGAACCTGATCCCCGGCTGGGGCGACATCCTCGCCCTCCCCGTACCGGAGCGCATCGAACGGCTCCGCGACGCCGACACCCGCGCCGAGATGCTGCGCCGCGCCAACAGCAAGGAGGCGGGCGTCTTCCGCCGCCTCGCGAACTTCGGCCGGTACGTCATCGGCGACACGTACAGCGAGGCGAACGAGGGCCTCAGCGGGCGGGTCGTGAAGGACATCGCCGCCGAGCGCGGCCAGGACGCCTTCCAGTGCCTGGTCGAGATCTGCGCGGCAGACGAACTGCGTACGGTCCTGTGGCCGATGCCCACCGACAACGACCCCGACTCCTGGGCGCTGCGCCGGCGGACCTGGGAGCACGAGGACGTCATGCTCGGCGGCTCCGACGCGGGCGCCCATCTGGACCGGATGTGCGGCGCCCCGTACACGACCCGCTTCATCGGCGACTGTCTGCGCGGCCGCAAGCTCGTCCCGCTCGAACAGGCCGTCAAGATGCTCACCGACGACCCCGCACGGCTTTTCGGCCTGCGCGACCGGGGACGCGTCGAGGAGGGCTTCCACGCCGACCTCGTGCTCTTCGACCCCGAACGCATCGACGCGGGCCCCGCCACCCTCGTCCACGACCTGCCGGGCGACAGCCCCCGGCTCGACTCCAAGGCCCTCGGCATCGTGTCGGTCCGCGTCAACGGGGTGGAGACCCTGCGCGACGACAAGGTGACCGGTGCGGTCCCCGGGACGGTGCTCCGTTCCGGCCGCGACACCCGGACGGTGAGCACGCAATGACCACGACCCCGCAGCGCCTCTTCATCGACGGAGAGTGGACCGAACCCGCCGACGGCCACTACGAGGTGGTCGACCCGGCCACCGAGGAGACCGTCGGTTTCGCCCCCGAGGCGAGTCGCGCGCAGGTGTGCGAGGCGGCCGCCGCGGCCCGTGACGCCTTCGCCACCTGGTCCCGCACCCGCCCCGAGGAACGCGCCGCGATCCTCGACCGCGCCGCCGACCTGATGCAGCGCGACTTCCTCGCCAACGCCGCACTCGCGCAGGCGGAGAGCGGCGCGACCACCGGTACGGCCCGGGGCATGCAGGTCGCCGTGGGCGCGGCCCGCTTCCGGCGGTACGCGAAGGGCGCGCTGGAGCCGGTCGAGGAGGCCGTCCCCCCGCAGATCAACGAGGCGGGTCCGATGGGCCGTGCCGGGATCTTCGGGGCGCTCGCCGTCCGCCAGCCGGTCGGCGTCGTCACCTGCATCACCTCGTACAACAACCCCTGGGCCAACCCGGCCGGCAAGATCGCCCCAGCGCTCGCGATGGGCAACACGGTCGTCGTGAAACCGGCCCCGCAGGACCCGCTCTCCGTCTACCGGATGGCCGAGGCCCTCGCGGAAGCGGGCGTGCCGGCGGGCGTCGTCAACGTCGTCAGCGGTTCGGCCCCCGGAGTGGGCGAGGCCGCGGTCGACTCGCCGGACGTCGACATGGTCAGCTTCACCGGCTCCACGTCCGTCGGGCAGCGCATCGCCGAGATCTGCGGCCGGAGCATGAAGCGGCAGCTGATGGAGCTGGGCGGGAAGGGTGCGGCCGTCGTCCTCGACGACGCGGACCTCGACTCGGCAGTCGCCGGCATCGGGACGACGTTCTCGTTCTACAGCGGACAGATATGTACGGCTCCGACCCGCGTCCTGGTCCAGAGAGGCGTGCATGACGCGCTGATCGAGAAGCTCACCGCGTACGCCGGGTATCTGACGGTCGGCGATCCGAGGGCGAAGGGCACGGTCGTCGGTCCGGTCATCTCCGCCGCGCACCGCGACCGCATCGAGTCGTACGTGGAACTCGGGCGGAAGGAAGGGGCCCGGATCGTCACGGGCGGCGAGCGTCCGGAGCCGACCGGCCGCGGCTTCTACGTCGCCCCGACGCTGCTGGCCGACTGCACCAACGACATGCGGGTGGTGCGGGAGGAGATCTTCGGTCCGGTCGTGGTGGTCGTCCCCTTCGACGACGAGGAGGAGGGCATCGCGCTGGCCAACGACAGCGACTACGGACTGATCGACTACGTCTGGTCCGGCGACGTGGCCCGCGCCTTCCGGGTCGCGCGCAGACTGCGTGCGGGCGGGGTCGGGGTGAACACCATCGGCCGGAACATGGAGGCCCCGTTCGGCGGGTTCAAGCGGAGCGGTGTCGGGCGGGACGTCGGTTCGTACGCCCTGCACGCGTACAGCGAAACGCAGTCGATCGTCTGGCCGGGCTGAGGAGGATGCGGGTCTGAGGGGGCTCGCTCGCGCGCCGTGAGGCGGGGCGCCGGCCGGTCCGATTCGGGCGGCGGGCATGTATCTCGCCATCAAGTATCTTGACATCGAGAATAACTCCCGGCAGGCTGCCCTGGTCTGTATGTCTCTTGATGTCGAGATAACCGGGGGTGGGCGGTGCGCCGCACGGCGGGAAGCGGAAGCTCGGGGAAGAAGCAGGGTGCGGGTGGGCAGGGGCTGTTGGCCCAGCTGCGCAAGCCGCCGGGCGGCCGGGACGCCCGGATCATGCTGCTCGCCCTGGCCGTCGACCGCACCGGCTCCGGCCTGTGGGCCGCCTCCTCGGTCCTCTACCTCACCTTCGTCACGCATCTGAGCCCCCAGCAGATCGGCGTACTGCTGGGAGCGGCCGGGGTGGCGGGCATCGCCGGCTCCCCCCTGGCCGGACGGCTCGCCGGCCGCTTCCCGGTCCGCCCGCTGCTGATCGGCTGCCACCTGCTCCGGCTGCTCACCCTGGCCCTGGTGCTGACGTGCACCGGGTTCACGGCCCTGCTCCCCGTGATCGCGGCCACCTACCTCGGCGACCGGGCGGCGAAGACGCTGGAGATGCTGTTCGCCACCCGTGCGGCGGGCGAACGCCGGGCGGCCTACCAGGCGTTGTCCCGCAGCGCGGCCAACGCCGGCTACGGCGTCGGCGCCGGTCTTGCGGCCATCGGCCTGGCCATCGGCACCGCGGACGCCTACCGCGCCATGATCCTGGCCAACGCGCTGTCCTTCGCCGTCGCCGCCCTCCTGGTCCGGCGCACCGGCGAACCGCGCGACACGGTGACGGTGGAAGTGGCGAGGAGCGAGGCGCCCGGCGCCAACCCGGTGGCTCCCCGCGCCCCCGCCCGGCCCAAGGGCCCGTGGCGCGACCGCGGCTACCTCCGCTTTGTCCTCCTCGACATCCCGATGAACCTCGACGACTCCGTCCTCGGCGTCGGCCTGCCCCTGTGGCTGGTGAGCAGCACCTCCGCGCCCCACGCCCTCGTACCGGCCGTCCTCGTCATCAACACCGTGCTGGTCGTCACCCTCCAACTGGCCGTCTCCAAAAGGGCGGAGGGGCCGCACCGCGTGCTGCGCACGGTCGTCCTGTACGGAGTCCTGATGGCCGCGTGCTGCGCCCTGCTCGCCGCCGCCACCCGGTGCGGGACCTGGACGGCCGCGGTGGTCCTGCTCGCGGCGGCGGTGCTGGTCACCCTGGCGGAGCTGATGCGCTCGGTGAGCTCGTGGGAGCTGGCCGTCCTGCTCGCGCCGCCCGGCGAACGGGCCGCGTACCTGGGGGTGGCCGGCATGTCCCAGTCCATCCAGAAGTCCGCCGGGCCGCCGCTGCTGACGGGAGTGGTCATGGCGGCAGGACCGGCGGGCTGGCTGGTGCTCGGAACGGTGGTCGCGGGGCTCGCGCTCGTACAACAACGCTGCTGTGCGCAGCGGTTGCGTACCCTCGCGTCATCCGGCCCGGAGCGCGCGGCGGTGACCGCCTAACCCTCCAGGAACACCGGATTGGTGAGCGCCGCAAGGGCCCCGGGCAGTCCCGGCACCGAGACCGGGTGGCGGACCTCGGCGCGCACGTAGGCGGCGTAGGCGGGCGTCGTACGCCACTGCACCGTCTCCGTGCCCGACTCCGGGAGTGTGGCCGTGAACAGCGTGCCCTGGTCGGTGACGAAGTGCGCGGTGCAGCCTGGCGCCCCGGTGACCTCCAGCCGTACGGTGACGGGCGTGTCGTCCCCCGCGACCCGCAGCCGCTCCCCGATACCGGCATGCTGCCCGCGCCCGCCCGAGGCGCCGAAGGCCAGCGAGACGGCCGAGGACTCCGCGATGTAGGAGCGCCCGGCCCGGATCCCGGCCAGGACCGCCTCGCGCGACAGCTCGTCGGCGAGCACGACGGTCTGCGGGAGCCCCACCCTGTCCGGCTCCCGGTGGGCGTCGCTGTTGCCCATGGCCGGCACCCACGCACGACCTGAACGGGCCGCAGCCACGAGCGAGTTGTCCCACTCGGCGAGGGCGATCTCGTCCTCCGGGGTATACGCCCCGTTCCACACCTCCACCGCGTCCGCCTCGCCGAAGCCGAACTTCCAGTGGCAGCCGATGCAGGTGGCGTGCGGATGGGCGGGCACGACGAGACCACCGGCCCGGCGCACGGCCTTGGCGTAGTGCCCGAACCGGTTGTCCCTGGCCCGGTAGCGCCAGTCGACCCAGGTCCCCGCGTCGGTGCCGAGCGCGATCACGTGCCCGTTGCGGGTGGTGACCTCCTCGCCGGTGAGGACGAGCAGGTCGTCGCCCCACAGCCCGCCCCAAGCGCCGTGTGCGGACGTGGTGTTGTGCTCGCTGCTGTTGATGAAGTCGAGCCCGGCCGCACGGGCGGCGGCGGCGATCTCGGCCGGGGTCCGCTTTCCGTCCGAGTGCACGGAGTGCAGATGGCAGTCCCCGCGGTACCAGGCGCGCCCGCGCCCCTTGACGCGCTCCGGCGGATACACCGGCTCGGGCGTGGACCCGGCCGCGCCGAGGCGCAGGGTGACCGTCACCTCGTACGGCAGCCCCTCGGGCGCCACGGTGTACGGACCGAGGGCGATGTGCCAGGTCCCGGCCCGTACGGGCCCCGCGAGATAGCCGGGAGTCGCCTCGTCGGCCCGGATGAAGAAGCTGCTGCGCGCCCCGCCGGACCACCCGCGGAACCCCGGCCCGCCCAGGTCCGTGCCGCGCTCGTCGAAGATGCCGATGTCGAGGGCGTTGCCCTGCGTACCGGCGGGGACGGGCGGCTTCTCGTACGCGTACGAGACCGCGATCTCGGCGACGCCGCGCGGCACGTCGACCGGCAGGTAGACGTAGTCGGGCGACCCGGTGGGCAGGACGCCGCGCACGGTCCGGGTGCGGGTCGAGCCCTCCGGGGCGTCTGTTCCCTGGGCTTCTGCTTTCTGGGCGTCTGCGGCATCGGCGAAGCTCACGGTGGACAACGTGAGGGCGGTGGCGGCCGTGGTGACGAGAAGGCCGCGCCTGGCGATCGGACGGTGCGCGGGATGCGGTGCGGGCATGCGAGGGCTCCCGGGGCGTCGTGGGCCGAGACGAGGTCTCCGTACCCGACACCGTGGCGGGGCCCGTTGAACGCCGCGTGAACGCCGGGGAGCCGGCGGGACGGCCACCGGGGAGCCGGGCGGAATCCGCACCTCCCGCCACCCGGCCGGGGCGGCGCGAGGTGCGGAGGCTATGAGTTGCGCCGTGCCCGCGAGATGAGCACGAACGCGATGATGCCGACCACGATCACGGCCAGCACGATGCCCACGACCAGCCCGCCACCGAACCCGCCCGAGCCGTGCCTCCGCCGCTTCTTGCTCTTGCTCTTACTTTTGCTCTTGCTCTTGTACGTGTGCGCGGCCTCGCGCACCCCGGTGTGGACGGCTGCCGCACCGTCCGTCTGTCCCGCGCTCTGCACCGACGCGGTACGGGAGGCGGCGGAGGCAGGAGCCGGCGCGGCGGCAGTAGCCGCGACGGGTGCGCCGCCGACGAGTACGCCCGTCAGGAACAGAGCGGTGAGAGCGGTGCGTGTACGCGTACGAACCATGGTGATGGACCTCCCCCGAAGTCGCCGAAGGCTCGGCTTTGCGCACCGTACGGCATACGTTTGAGCCGCCACCAGACAACGACGGAGGTGTCCTCGAATGCGGATCGCCACAACGATCTTCCTCACCGACGAAACGATCACACCGGTGCGGCTCGCGCGCCAGCTTGAGCAGCGGGGATTCGCCGGGCTCTATCTTCCGGAGCACACGCACATTCCGGTGAGCAGGGAAACTCTTTACCCGGGGGGCGGCGACCTGCCGCCCGAGTACGGCCGCACCCTGGACCCGTTCGTCGCCCTCGGCCAGGCCGCCGCGGTGACCGAACGGCTGGCGCTCGGCACCGGAATCACGTTGATCACCCAGCACGACCCGATCGATCTGGCCAAGCAGATCGCCACCCTCGACCACCTGTCCGGCGGCCGTTTCACGCTGGGTCTCGGCTTCGGCTGGAACGTGGAGGAGGCGGCGGACCACGGGGTGAACTGGTCGACGCGCCGGGAGCTCGGCCGGGACCGGATGGCGCTGATGCGCGCCCTGTGGTCGTCGGAACCGACCGCGTACGAGGGTGAGTTCGGCTCCGTCCGGGCCAGCCACGCCTACCCGAAGCCCGTCCAGAAGCCCCGCGGCCCGGTGGTCGGCCCGCGCACCCTGATCGGCGGCGCGGCGGGCCCGAAGCTGTTCGCGCACATCGCGGAGTACGCGGACGGCTGGATGCCGATCGGCGGCCGGGGCCTGACGGAGTCGGTGCCGGTGCTTCGTACGGCCTGGGAGTCGGCGGGCCGCGACCCGAAGGACCTCCAGGTGATCCCGTACGCGGTCCTGCCCAGCCCGGGCAAGCTGGCGCACTACGCGGACCTGGGCATCGAGGAGGTCGTCCTCCAACTGCCCCCGGCTGCCGAACCGGAGGTCCTGCGGACGCTGGACGCGTACGCGGAGTACCTCTGAGAGGCGGCCGGCCGCCTCGGGCCGTCGTCAGCCGGCCGTGCCGGGCTTGACGCCCCATACGTAGACGCGGTCGTCCACCGCGAGGAGGTCCCACAGTGCCGCCGCGTCGTCCACGGTCAGGTTGACGCAGCCCGCCGAGCCGCCGCCGTCGTACAGGTCCCCCGGATGTCCGTGGAGGGCTTGTCCGCCGTCGAAGAACTGGGCGTACGGCATGGGTGCGTTGTCGTAGATCGTGGAGACGTGGTCGCGGTGGCGCCAGTAGATCGAGTGCCACCCCGGTCGGGTCTCCTGCGCGTCGCGGCCCGTACGGATGGGGGCGGGTCCGAAGACGACCCGCTTGCCCTTCTGCACCCACAGCAGTTGGCGGTCCATGTCGACGCAGGTGACGCGGGTGGTCTCGACCGGGCAGTGACCGGCGGCGTTCGGGGCGGGTGCCGCTTCGACGACCAGCACGGTGCGGTACGTGCCGAGGTCGGCGTGGCCGTCGGCGTGGGGCCGGCCGTGCGCGGTCTGGAAGGAGCGGATGGCCCGGCAGTCGGCCGCGGACTGGCGGCCGTCCACGGGCCGGCCCAGGTGCTTCTCCAGCTGCCGCTGGTACGGGCCGGCCGGGGCCGTGCACGCGGTGTCGTCCGCGGCGGAGGCGGCCGGGGCGGCGACCGAGGGGGCCGCGGTACACAACAGTGCCGTGGCCGCTGTGGCGACCACGGCACCGATGAGGCTGTTGGGGCGCACTGCCGGACCTCCTGGCGGATCGGGAACCGAAGTCCTGCCAGCCAAGCAGTGCGCCTGCCCGGCCGCCCATTGATGGGCGGCCGGGCGAGTGATCAGGTCAGGCGCGTGCACCCTCGTGGACGCGCTTCTTGCAGTCCTTGCCCTTGCAGGGCTCGCCGCGCTTGTTGGACAGCTCGACGGTGACGCCCTGCGAGCTGTTGGCCTCCGTTACCTCGTACGGCCCCGAGACGGGGTTGGCCGGCAGGACGTAGCCCTCCGGGACAGCGATCTCGCGAAGGTAGTACTCACCGAGGGGCAGATCGTCGAACGTGCACTCACCTGTGTCGTCGGTCGAGCACCCCGCGTCGGCGAGCGTGTCGGGATTCGTGCCGGTCGTCTGCAGTCCGGGCACGTCGTTGGTCTCGCGCCACAGCTCGAAGACGGCTCCGGCCAGCGGCTGCCCGTTCTTCGTGTCCGTCTTCTCCAGGGTGAGCGAACCCGTGACCGGCGGTACGGACTCTTCGGTGTTGGTGGCTTCGATCTGGACGCCGGTGTCGGCGTTGTCCTCTGTCAGTACGAGTGGTCCGAAGACGGCCGGGTCCGGCAGCTCGTAGCCGTCGGGTGCTGCGGTCTCTTGCCAGTAGTACGTGCCGGGCGTGGTCGTCTCGGCGCACACGCCGTTGGCCGGTGTGGTGCAGGTGGTCACCTGGGTGTCCGGTGTGGTGCCTGTGGTCTGGAGGCCGTCGACTCCGTTGGATTCGCGCCAGAGTTCGAAGTCTGCGCCGGCGAGCGGGTCGCCGGTCTCCGCGTCGGTCTTGAGGACCCGCACCTCGCCCGTGACCGGCGGTACGGACTCCTCGGTGTTGGTGGCTTCGATCTGGACGCCGGTGTCGGCGTTGTCCTCTGTCAGTACGAGTGGTCCGAAGACGGCCGGGTCCGGCAGCTCGTAGCCGTCAGGCGCTGCGGTCTCGCGCCAGTAGTACGTGCCGGGCGTGGTCGTCTCGGCGCACACGCCGTTGGCCGGTGTGGTGCAGGTGGTCACCTGGGTGTCCGGTGTGGTGCCTGTGGTCTGGAGGCCGTCGACTCCGTTGGTCTCGCGCCAGAGTTCGAAGTCTGCGCCGGCGAGCGGGTCGCCGGTCTCCGCGTCGGTCTTGAGGACCCGCACCTCGCCCGTGACCGGCTGCGGTCCGTCGCAGTCCGGGAGGTCGCCGTTGAACGGATACGCGTGGAACTCCTGGCCGCCACCGCCGGTCGCGGAGCTGGTGTGCGTCACCGAACCGGTGGTGAAGAACCTGCCGTTGACGCCCGGGAGGGACACGGTGGTCATCGAGGACTGCTCGCCCATCAGGAAGCTGCCCTGGAACTGACCCGTGCCCGCCAGGTCCACGCTGGTGGCGTCGGGGAAGTTCCACAGGAGACGTTCGCGGTAGGCGTTCAGCGGGTCGGTGTCGTCGTCGATTCCGCCGCTGAAGGTGTTGATCGTGCGGTCGGCCCCGATGACGTTGACCAGGATCGTCGCGTCGTCGGGGATGCCCGCGAAGACGACGCCCTGCTGGCCGCCGCCGTCGGCCGTCATGTCGAAGTCGACGTTGAAGACCTGGAGGGCGGACGTTCCGTCACCCGTGAAGAGCGTCTGCGTGCCCTGGTTGACCGCGGTCCCGGTCGGGGTCCGGAGCTCTCCGCCGGGCCGCGCGTAGCACTGGCTGGCGTCGGTGAGCTGGTCGCGCAGGTCCGCGTAGGGTTCCGCGGCGTCCGGGTCCTGGACGAGGGCCCCGGTGACGGTGCCGGTCTGCGCACCGGCGTAGCGCACAGTGCCCACCTCGTCGACGATGCCGCCCGTCGTGTCGAGGGTCTCGCCGGCGGCGATCGTCACGTCTCCGCCGGTGGTCAGGAAGTCGGAGTCGACGGGCGGCGGAACACGGGATCCGACACCGACGATCCCGAGGTTGTACGACTGGCCCGCCTCCGGGTCCTTGTCCTGGTCGAAGTCGTCGAGCACCACGACACGGCCCTCGGCCTCGGCCGCACGGCCGCGTACGAGGAAGTCGTCCCCGACGTAGATGTTGATCGCGTCGTCCCGGCCCGCGAAGTCCCCGTTGTTGATCTCCGGGAACGGGTCCGGGCAGTCGCCCGGTACGCACGGGCCGAGCCCGCCGGGCAGGGGCGCGGCGACGGCGGGCGTCGCGCTCAGGCCGAGGGTGAAGGCGGGGACGACGGTCGCCAGTACGGCGCACGCGGCGCCGGTGGTGCGGGCGCGTGCCCGCAGCGCGGCAAAGCGCTTGGTCATGGGTCTCATACGGGCATCCTGGGCAGCATCGGCGCACCGGCCCCGAGGCGACACGTGCCATTGCCCCGTCCAGTGGCCGACCCCACCCGGACGGACCGCCCCCGGACGCGCCCCGGTCCACGCACCAGCTCTGTGTCCCGGGCGCCCCCGTTCAGCAGTCCGCCCCGGCCACCACTTCAGGAACCGCCGCGATCAGCTCGTACATCGTCGCGACCGGCAGCGCCGGATTCGCGGCGGCCCGCCGGCCGAGCTCCGGGTCGTCGAGCAGCGCCGCGATGCGGTCCTGCGGCAGCCGCGGGTGGCGTGCCGCGTCCGCGCGGACCTGCGGGTCGGGGTCGCGGGTGAGCCGGTCGGCGACGTCCCCGGGCATCCCGGGGTCGAGCAGGGCCAGCCGCCGGACCGCGGGACCCTCGGCGCCGGCGAACCGGGCGAGCCCGGCGCGGGGGAAGTTGCCGTGCCCCGTCAGATGCCACCGGCCGCGGCCGGTGTACTCCAGGAAGGAGCGGAGCAGCAGCGCGGCCGGGGCGTCCGGATGGTTCTGGCCGAGCAGGACCCGTACGCCGAGGTCGGAGTCCTGAGCCAGAAGCGCGACCAGGTCGGCGGGGAGATGCAGCTCGCGAGCGGCCCGCCGGCGCAGGAGCGGGTGTGCGGACAGCGCGTGGGCGCGGACGAGCTCCAGGTCGGGCACCAACTCCGGGTCGTACACCGGATAGTGGCAGTACGACTTGTCCTGCTCCACCTCGTAGTCGATCGCGGCCCGTTCCTCCTCGGTCAGCGCCGGATGCACGGAGAGCGCGAGGCGCACCTCCGGATCGGGGTCCACGGCGAGTGCGCGGCGCTCGGCCGGCCCCAGGTCGGGCCGCTGGGCGACGTGGGTGCGCACCTTGGGGTCGGGGTGTGCGGCCAGCAGGGCCACGGTCTCCGGCGGCACACTGGCATTGCGGGCGATCAGCCGGGCGTGCCGCGGCAGGGCCTCCGCCACGACGTCCGGGGCGAGTGCTCCGTACATCAACAGGTGCGTGTGCGCATGGCAGGGGTGCGCGGGAAGGTCCTCCCGTACCGCGTCGGGGTCCCGGAGCCGGGCGTACGAGCGGCTGTTGGCGGCGGCCGCCTTCTGGACCTCCGGGTCCGGGTCGGCCAGCAGGGCGGCCAGCTCGCGGGGTGTCAGGGAGCGCCAGCCATTCGCCCCCATGTGACGGACCTTCGCCGAGGGATGGGTGGCCATCGCACGCCGGAGACCGGGCGAGATCAGCCGGTTGAGCTCCCACAGGAGGTCGTCCTCGTACGTCTCGATGATCCGCACGACGGTCCGGTCCGGCAGCGGCCGGGGCATGCACACATCGTCGGCCCGGGGCTCCCGGGCCAGACGCCCCCGTACGCGGTACTCCGGATCGTCCACCAGCCGTGCCCGCTGCTCCGGGTCGGCGTACGGGTTCTCGGCGAAGAAGCCGCGCGTGGTCCCGTCCGGGTGGGCCACGACCGCGTCCACTACGGGGTCGGGGAGCACCCGGTCCCGGCACAGCGCCATCCGTACGGCAGCGGACTCGCTCGCCAGCAGCCGCAGCAGGACGTCGACGGGCGCGGCCGGATTGAGCGCCAGACCGATCAGCCGGCGTTCGGCCGGACCGGCGGACTCGGATATCTGTTCAGGGGTCACGGCGGGATGGTCCCACGGCCTGGCGACCTCCCGGCCGGGAACGAGCCCCCGCCGCGTCCGGCTTGCGCTTTCCGTTGCGTCAACTCCTACGGTCATGTGTGTGGCCGGAGGAACCGGCCCGGTGAAGGGAGGCGCGGCCATGGCCTGGTCGATCGCGGAGGTGGTGCGGATGTCCGGGGTGACGTCCCGGACGCTGCGGCACTACGACGAGATCGGCCTGCTGCCGCCTGCGGGGATCGGGAGCAACGGGCACCGCTTCTACGAAGAGGCCGGACTGCTGCGCCTGCAGCGGATCCTGCTGATGCGGGAGCTGGGTCTGGGGCTGCGTGAGATCCGGCGCGTGCTGGACGAGCGCACCGACCCGGTGAGCGCACTGCGCGAGCACAGCAGGCGGCTGCGTGAGGAGCGTGACCGGCTGGACACGCTCGTCCGCACGGTCGAGCGGACCATCACCGAACTGGAGGAAGGAAAGGACGGCAACGACATGGCGAAGATCAACAGGCCGGAGAACCTGTTCGAGGGCCTTGAGCACACCGCGGAGGAGGACACCGAGGCGCGCGAGCGGTGGCCGGCGGCGTGGGAGGAGTCCCGCCGGGCCCGGGACACGATGACCGATGCGGACCAGGAGGCGTGGCAGCGGGAAACCACCGCGCAGATGATCCGGCTCGCGGAGTTCATGGTCGCGGGCACACCGGCCGACGACCCCGCTGTGCAGGCGGAGACGGACGCGCACTTCCGGGGCATCTGCCGGTTCTGGACGCCGAACGCGGAGGCCTACCGGGGCCTGGGCCGGACGTACGTCGACGACCCGCGGATGCGGGCCAACTTCGACCGCATCGCCGACGGCCTGGCCGCGTACCAGCGCGATGCGATGGTCGTGTACGCCGAGGCCCGCCTGAGCTGACCGGGGCCGCCCCCGCCGCCCTCCGACGGCCTACTTGGCCCGCGCCCCGTCCCACGCCTTGCTGCCGAGGAAGTAGGTGTCGTACAACTCCTGCACCTCCAGCAGGCTCTCCGGGGTGACCTCGCCCAGTGCGATGCGCTTCAAGTGGCGGAAGTACTCGAAGCGTTCGACGCCCGGCGTGATGACGATGAGGATGTCGGCATCGCACCCGGGAGCCGCGGCGAAGGCGTGCGGGAGGCCCGGAGGGACGACGACCAGATCGCCGGGCTCCGCGGTGACGACCTCGTCGCCGGAGAGGAACTGGGCGGCGCCGTCCAGCATGTAGAACATCTCGGCGGAGTTGTCGTGACGGTGCGGACGCGCACCGTCGGCACCGTCCGCGAGGGTGACCCGCTGGGTGGAAAGCGCACCGCCGGTCTCGCTGCTGTCGGCCAGCAGACGGATCGTGGTGGGCGCGCCACCGACCACTTCGGCGTCGGCCGAGCGGACGATCACGGACGAGGAGAAGTCGGGCAGGACGAGGGACATGAGGAACTCCTGGGGTCTGCGGCGCCCTGTACGGGCGCCCCGGTGGCTCAGGCGGCGAACAGCAGGGCCGCGCTGATGAGGACGGCGACGGCGGTGGCGAGGTGGATCCCGTACGCGACGGCCTTGTTTCCTCCGTTCCGCAGCACGATCACGGTGTCCCCGAGCGGGCACAGTGCCACGACCAGCATGAACCAGCCCCCGGCATGGGCGCCTTCGAACGCCAAAAGGGCCAGCCCCATGATGCCGAACGTCCCGTCCCGCAGCCCCTTGATGGTGAGGTAGGCCGGATTGACGTCGGCCCTGGCGGGCACCCCGTAGCCTGCGGCGGCCGGACCGGGCCGGAACAGGAACCGGAACCCGATGAACAGGACGAGCAGGTTGAGCATGGTTGCCAAGGTGTAGGCAGCGAGGGTCATGTGACGGCTCCTCGGGAAACTGATGTGCGGGAGCGGCGTTACGCCGCATCAGCTTCGAAGAATCCGAGCACCCCGGCAACGACGATCTCGGCAACGGGCCGTTTACCTCAGGGTTCACGATCGCCGGAGAACGGCCGTCTGCCAGTGGCGGCGGGGCCGCACCGGGGCGGACGTGGCGAGAGCAACTGGCCTGTAATGGCCGAGTAACGGCGGCCTCCTAGGGTCCGGGCACCCGACTGCCTTCCTCCGGAGGAGTGCCTTGATGCACCTGTCCCGATCGCCCAGGCGTAGACGTGCCGTGTGGGCGGCGGCCTCGCTCAGCGCGGCTGCCGCGATGCTGGCCGGCCCCGTACCCGCTCTTGCCGACTCCGCACCGTCGAGTCCGGCGTCGGGCAAGATCGATGCCGGGCTGGCGTCCGCCGTGCGCGGCGGCGCGGACGCCCGCTTCTTCGTCGTTCTGAAGGACCAGGCCGACCTCACGGCCGCCAAGCGCAAGACGACCCATGCCCAGGCGGCCCAGGCGGCCTACAAGGCGCTGCGTGACACCGCGGACAAGGGCCAGCGCTCGCTCACCACCTTCCTCGACAAGGAGAAGGTCGGGCACCAGGACTACTGGATCGCCAACACGGTCCAGGTGACCGGTGACCAGGCGCTGGTGGACGAGCTGGCGAAGCGTTCCGACGTGGCCAGGATCGTCAAGGCGCGGACGTACAAGCTCGACGACATCGAGACGTCCGACAGCAAGGTCACCGCCTCGCGCACTCGGGCCGCCGGGACCGAATCCTCCGCCACGGGCGACGACACCCCGGAGTGGGGTGTCAAGGACATCAAGGCCGACCAGGTCTGGTCGCAGTACGACAACCGCGGCGAGGGCATCGTCATCGCCAACGTCGACTCGGGTGTGCAGTACGACCACCCGGACCTGGTGCAGCAGTACCGGGGCAACAACGGCGACGGCTCGTTCACGCACGACTACAACTTCTACGACCCGACCGGGGTCTGCGGCAGCGCCGGTGCACCGTGCGACAACGCCGGCCACGGCACCCACACGATGGGCACGATGGTCGGCAAGAACGGCATCGGTGTCGCCCCGGACGCGAAGTGGATCGCGGCCAAGGGCTGCGAGTCCGACAAGTGCACGGACGACTACCTCCTCAAGGCCGGTCAGTGGATCCTCGCCCCGACCGACCACAACGGGCAGAACCCGCGCCCGGACCTGGCCCCGAACATCGTCAACAACTCGTGGGGCGGCGACGACAACACCTTCTACAAGGAGATCGTCGAGGCCTGGAACTCCGCGGGCATCTTCGAGGCGTTCGCGGCCGGTAACGACGGTGACGGCGTCACCTGCTCCACCACGCACCCGCCGGGCGCGCAGGTCGCCTCCTACGGGGTGGGCGCGTACGACTCCGCCGGCAAGATCGCCAAGTTCTCCGGCTTCGGCCCCTCCCCGATCGACGGCCTCGCGAAGCCGAACATCTCGGCACCGGGCGTCGACGTCACGGCCACCTGGCCCGGTTCGTCGTACAACACCATCAGCGGTACGTCGATGGCGACGCCGCACGTCGCGGGCGCGGTCGCGCTGCTGTGGTCGGCGGCCCCCTCGCTCATCGGTGACATCGAGGGCACCCGCGCACTCCTGAACGAGGGCGCGCGCGACGTCGAGGACACGCACTGCGGCGGCACCGCCGGCATGAACAACGTGTGGGGCGAGGGCAAGCTCGACATCTTCGCCTCCGTGGAGAAGGCCCCGCACACCGCGGTGACGGTCTCCGGAAAGATCACGGACAAGGCGAGCGGCACCCCGCTGTCGGGCGTCACCGTCAAGGCCACGAACGACTCCACGAACCGCTCGGTGACCACCGGGACCGACGGCTCCTACCGGCTGTCGCTGCTCCCGGGCACCTACAGCTTCTCGGCCGGCTCCTACGGCTACGTGACCGGCACGGCCTCGGGCGTCGAACTGACCATGGGACAGCCCCTGACGCAGGACCTCGCGCTCACCGCCGTGCCCGCGCACAAGGTGACCGGCACCGTCCTCGACGTCACCGGCCGACCGCTCGCGAAGGCCACCGTCTCCGTGACCGGCACCCCGATCGCGGCGGTCACCACGGACAGCCAGGGCCTGTTCACCCTGCCGAAGGTCGCCGAGGGCGCCTACACGCTGTCCGTCGCCCCGGCCGCCCCGGTCGTGTGCAACGGCGTCTACAACGGCGCGCTGAAGGTCGACGGCGACGAGACGGCCGACGTGAAGCTGCCCAACCGTACGGACGCGGCCGGTACCTACTCCTGCGCCCCGGTCGCCTCCTCCTGGGTCAAGGGCTCGAAGAGCATCGCCCTGACTGGTGACGAGGACGCCACGAAGATCAGCCTGCCGTTCCCGGTGCGCCACTACGGCGTGAGTTACACCAGCGCCTCTGTCACCACCAACGGCCTGGTCAACTTCCTCCAGCCGCGCCTGGGCGACTACGCCAACATCGCGCTGCCTGCGCCCGCCCAGCCCAACGGCGTGGTCGCCGCCTTCTGGGACGACCTCACCCTGGACCAGAAGTCGAGCGTCCAGACCGCCGTCACCGGAAAGACCGGCTCCCGTCAGTTCGCCATCGTGTGGAACAACGCCGCCTTCGCCTCCGACACCTCGGTGCGCGTCTCCTTCGAGGCCGTCTTCGACGAGGCCACCGGCGCCGTCACCCTCCAGTACAAGGGCATCGGCAGCGCCGCGTCGCAGCGCGGCGGTTCGGCCACCACCGGTATCGAGAACCAGGCCGGCACCGACGGTCTCGGCAGCTCGTTCAACGAGACCGTCCTGAGCGACGCCACCGCCCTCCGCTTCTCCCCGAAGGACATCTGATGAGAAACCCGCAACGACGGGGCCTGCGCCTGGCCTCCATGCTGGTTGCCTCCGGCCTCGCCCTGAGCATCGCCCCGGCGGTCCACGCCGACGACAGCAACGGCCTCCTGACGCTCACCGACAGTCAGGCCACGGAGATGGCCGGCCGCCTCATGCCCGACGTCTACGGCGACGGGCGGAGCCAGGGCGACGCCCGGCAGACCGCCGAGGCAGCCAAGGAGACCGCCGACAAGACCGCCGCCGCGGCGGGCGAGGACGCCTCCGCGCCCGACGGCGGTGCCTCGACCGACGCCACCGGCTCCTGGAAGCTGACCAAGAAGTCCGGCATCGAGGGCGCCCAGGGCATGGCCGCCACCTTCCCGGTCGGCGGCTCGAAGGGTGACTACTTCTCCGTCAACGGGCTCAGCCCGATCCAGCGCGTCGGCGCCGACGGCAAACAGCTCTGGTCGCGCGACGCGACGTCCCTGGACGCGGACTGGCAGATCACCCCGTCCCCCCGCGGCAGCAAGGAGCCCTACCCGCCCGCCGTGGTGATGGGCTTCAACGCGATCAGCCCGTTCGCCATGGCCAGCGACGACGGTGTCACCACCGGCGACCTGACCGGCGACGGCGTGGACGACATCGTCTTCACCGCCGAGGTCGGCGTGCTGCCCTACCGTCCGTTCACCTCGCCGGGCTCCTCGCTGCCCAACGGCACCTTCGTCACGGTGCTGGACGGCGCCACCGGCAAGACGCTGTGGTCGAAGCTCTACGCGGCCGCCTACAACGTCAAACTGGTCGGCAAGACGCTGGTGATCGCGGACTCCGCGTTCTCCAACATGAACTCCCCGGCCGGCTCCAAGGCCACCCTGACCGGCATCCGCTTCGACTTCGCCGACGGCAAGCTCACCCCGAAGCAGACCTGGACGCACGAAGCCGAGCTCTACAACGGCGTCCAGTGGGGCTCGCTCCAGGCGCTGGGCGACGGGCTGATCGCCGCCTCCTGGAACCAGGACCGCGACTACGCCACCGACCAGACCCCCAGCGGCCACACCCTGGTGATCGACACCGAGGACGGCAGTGTCAAGTGGTCACAGACCGGTCGGCTCTACGTACGGCAGCTGCGCCTGGACGCCAAGCGTGACCGCGTCGTGGCGCTGGAGCAGTCGGACTACACCGAGGGTGTGAAGTACGAGATCGCCGCGTACGACCTCGCCGACGGCACCCGGACCACCCTCACCGAGCGGATCAACGCGCTTCCCCTCGCGCTGGAGATCGGCGACATCCAGGGCGGCTCCAAGCCGGAATACACGGTCAGCGAGTCGACGCTCTCCGAATCCAAGTACAGCCCGGTTCCCGACATGAACACCAACAGCGTCCGCGCGCTCGACGGCGACGACGCGAGCCTGCTCTGGGCGCGCACCGTCAAGCGGGCGGGCGACGAGGGCGACGTCGCCGCCGCCTGGGGCCTGAAGGCGGCCGACGGCAAGATCGTCGCCTCCTACCTGGACGACACGGACCTGCAGGCCGCCGAGAACCGCTACGGCTCCCACTACGCCAGGATCTCCGTGCTCAGCGGCACCAAGGGTGCCGTGACGTGGGAGAAGAGCGGTGTCATCGGCTCGCCTCTGTTCACCGAGCCGTTCAAGGACGGCTCGTGGCGGATACGGACCGCCGACACCGACCAGAACGTACGCGTCTACAACCTCGGCAACGGCGCGGAGAAGGCCGTTCAGCCGCTGGAAGGCGTCCCCACCACCGCCGCCGCCACGGACATCAACGGCGACAAGAAGAACGACGTCGTCCTCGGCGGCTCGTCCAACGGCCTGTTCGCCTACGACGGCACGTCGATGGTCGCCGGTCAGCCGAAGCGGCTGTGGGAGGCGACGCTGCCCGGCCGCGTGGTCCAGGTCATCAAGGCCGACACCACCGGTGACGGACGCGACGAGCTGATCGTCGCCGCGAGCACGGCGGCCGCGATCGTCGACGCCCGCACCGGCAAGGTCCTGACCGTCATCAAGGCGGGCGCCGGCGAGTACGTCCGTAACGTCGTCGCCTCCGACCTCGACGGCGACGGCGCCGCGGAGGTCGCCGTGGCGACCGACAAGGTCCGCGCCTACGAGGGCGACGGCTCCCTGAAGTGGGAGTACGCGGTCCCGGCGGAGATCGGCACCCCGGCGTTCGCCGACCTGTCGGCCGCCGACGGCAAGATCTACGCCCAGTACCAGACCCGCGGCCAGAGTCCTGTCGCGCCGGTCGCCACGGGCGGCGTCGCGCTGAACGGCAAGGACGGTTCGGCCGCCTGGTCGTTCACCCCGAAGGCACCCGGCACCAGCCAGGGCGCCGTCCTCGGCATGCCGCTGCGGGCCGGCACGTTCGCCTCGTCCGGCATCCCCTACGCCGACGGTCACGCGGTGGTCTTCACCTACGTGGTGCGCGGCAACTCCGAGCAGTCGCCGCCCAACCAGCTGACCAACATGGTCCAGATCCGCGACGGCCGCACCGGCGAACTGCTGCACGAGGCCAAGGCGGGCGGCTACGCCACCCTCGCCAACTGGACCACGGGCCCCGAGGGCCTGGTGGAGAACAGCCTCGCCTCGCTCCGCACCTACGGTGCCGACGGCCTGGACGGCCAAGCCCGCGCCATTGCCGAGATCCGCAGCGGCTCCTTCGCCACCGGCCCCGACGGCGCCCGCATCCTCGTCCGCAGCGGCGAGACGTTCGTCGCGCTGTACAGGCCCGAGGTCCTGAAGGCCGACGTCGAACCCCACCAGACGGCCGTCACCGGCTTCAACGCCTGGGGCGCCCGGGAGCACTTCGTGGCCGACCTCGACGGGGACGGCAAGGACGAGATCATCACCCTGCCGTTCGACGCGTACGGCACCGACCGCACGGCGGGCCTCGTCGGCAACGAGGTGTCGGGCTCCTACACCGCCATCCGTTCGGCGATCACCCTGAGCATCGACAACGCCTGATCCCCCGCACACTCCGAGCCGGCGTCCCCGCACCACTGCGGGGGCGTCGGCTCTCGCGTTTAGCGCAAGCCCAGTTGGCGTGCGCCGGCATGTAACGCACCAGTAATGGCAACGACATACGGTCGCGGAGATCCCTACGCCTCGCCCGGCTTCTCTGGGGTGGTACTGGGGAACCGCCGACCGGCGGAATTTCAGAGAGGGCGAGGCGTAGGGATCGCCCCTGGGTGGCGACGTCGGCGGTCGGCCGCTCCGCTCAGCCCGCCGAAGCGTCGCGTGTCGCCTCGCGTGCCTCGGCGAGGGCGCGCTGCCTGATGCCGACGAACAACCGCATCCTGGTGGCGGCCATGACGTCATCCCGGCCGACGGTCCGCCTGGCCCCGCTGCGGACGGACAGGGCCCGGAGGGATTCGTCGAGCGCGAGGGGCGGAGCCGGTTCGCCGCCCGGCATCACTGAGGCGACCGTACCGAAACGCTTGACCCCGTCCTCGCGGACGACCATCACCGCGTCCCGGGCGAGGTCCGTCAGGAACGTGCTCGCGATCCCGTCCAGGTCGCGGACCATCGCCGGGACGGCCGACACCCCCTGGCTACGCAGCAGCTTCCTGACCCCGGCCTCGAACCGGTGGGAGCCGGCCACAGCGCTCGGTCTGCGCGACCTGCTGCGCTTGGGAGGGGTCACGATGACACCCTCGGCGTCGCGTACGACACCCATCCGCTCCTTGAACGTCGAGCTGTATCCGAACCACGTTCCCCCCACGTCGAGTTCGACGTCCCGGTCGATCGCCGAGATCAGGTCCGTGGGAAGCAGTCTCGTTCGGTTCTCCTCTGCCGCCGCCCTCCTCGCGGCGTCGATGATCTCCGTCAGCACGGTCCGCGTCACCGACGCGGCGGCTATCGCGGCCGGCCGGGAGACGTGCATCGGGGTCAGGTCCCTGAACACCGCTTTGGCGAGAGAAGGCGTGAACGGTGAGACGTCCGCCCGGTCGATGGTCTTCCCGTAAGCGTTCATGGCATCAGCCCGGGGCGGGGTGGTAACGGTGGCGTTCATAGGAGGGATGCTGCCAGTGACGTCTGACAACTGGGCCCGTGCGAGGTACCGGTGGAGGTCACGGTGTACCCGGCAGGTCGGCTGGAGATCGCCGACCTGCCGAAGCATCGCCTGCTGGAACTGGAACTGGAGCCGGCCGCCGCCGAAGTCCAGCAGACGGCCGGGCAACTGCTGACCGGGAATCGGCTCACTGGATCAGCTCGATGTGCGGGTGGTCCGGGGATACCGGGCAGACGTGCAGTTGCAGGCCGTAGCCTCCGGCGAGGCCGAGCATGGTCGGGTTGTGCGGTTCAGGATGGGTGGTGGATGACAGCGAGCGGGCACGGTCCTCGTAGGGAATCCAGTCGGGATAGTTCGAGTCCCATTCCTCTGAGGCGATGGTCAGCAGCGGATCCATTTCGGTGCCGCATGAGGGACAGAGCCGGGGCCGGGGATCGGTGAGGTCCCAACGGGTCCATCCACCGACCTTCCAGCCGGGAGCGACGGACAGCCTGCCTGTGTAGAACTCATTGTAAAAATCCTTCGAGTAGGGCCTGTCAGAGCTGTCCAGGGGGTAGGGCGTGTCAGAGCTGCCCAGAACGGCGCCGACTTCCTGCCATCTGCGCCAGTCCTCCAGCTGTTGCTGGAGCCCTTTGCCCAGTTCCATGATGTTGGGGTACTCGGTGATCTGCTCCGGTGCCAGCAGGCACGGCTCCGGCAGATAGCCGGGGAACTGGATCGCGGGCGGCTCGGGGGGTGTGTCGAGGATGTCGGTGACTGTGGCGGCGGACCGCCAGAACAGCGCGGTCTCGGGATGCGCGAGGTGGTCGAAGGGGCACCACAGCACTTGAAGCAGATCTGCCTCGGCCTGCTCGGGCGGGCACAGCATGGGGACGTCGCGTACGTACAACTGGGCCACGGGCAGCAGGGGTATCGGGCCCTCGGGCCATGGGCGGCCGGTCTGGATCCGCTCAGCGATCGCCCGTTCCGCGGGCGTGTATTGGGTCCTCGGGGGCTCGCCACCCGGCCGGTTTGCCACCGCCGCCTGTATGCGTCGCTGCTGCCGCACGTCCTCCGGCGAATGGATCGCGTTGAGCCCGTCCCACTTGTGCGGTCCTTCGCAGTGCGGCCACGGCTCGTCGGCGGGCCACAGCAGCGGCCCGCCGACTGAACTCTCGTACGGTGTGGGCGACCCGGGGCGGGGATGCAGCCGGGTCGCCGTGCGTGCCAGCGGGGTCAGTTGCGGGGCGACCGCGGTGACGTCGACCGGGCGGGGCGGGGTGGTACGGGTACGGAGTGCAGCGTCCACACTCATGGCCCGCTCGGCGCACACCGACCGGATCTCGTCCAGCAGGCCGGGGTAGTGCTCGCCGTATGTGTTCAGGGCATGCCATACCGCGTCCAGTGCCGCTGCGAGCGGTGCGGGTTTGGCGGCGGCGAGCACGGCGGGAAGAGCGAAGTGCGGCTGCGAGATCAGGCCCCGGGTCTGTGGCGTAGCGGCAGGGTGCACCGTCACGAAGGCCTTGTTCGTTGTGTCGGCGGACGGTGGCGGGACGTACGGAGGCCGCTGCGGAGGTATCGCCCCGAGCACCGACGTGTCCGGTACCCGAGGGTCGGAGCGCAGGGTCTCCCGCATCCGGGCCGGGTTGTCGAACGGCGCCGGCAGAGGGTGTCCCTCCGCCAATTCCGAGAGCGCCCGGGCCACCCACGGCACATCGGTCAGGCCTGCGGCCTCGCAGGCCCGCCGTGCGGCCAGCAATGCCACTGCACGCTGGACCTCGGGACCCACGACATCGAGGGCGTGCACCAGGTCGCCGTCGAAGCGGAGCAGACCCAGGACGTTGCTCTCACGGGCACGACGCAGCCGCTCACTCGGCAGCCGGCCACCCCACTCCCATTCCTCGTGGTGCAGGCGCCGCCCCTCGGCGGCTTGTTCGGCCGGCTCCTCGGCGGCCCGTTGGAACACCTGGCGCGTCAGACGGCCGGCCTCGGCGAGCTGTTCGGGCGTGCGCGCCGTCGCGCGAGCGTACATGTGCAGGTCCCCGGCCATCCGCGAGGTGTGGCGGATGACCTCGTCCGGGCGGGGTGGGGCAGGCCAGAACTGCAGGAGGTAACTGTCCGCCTGCGGCTCCCCGGCACCTCTGGTGGAGAGCTCCCTTCCCTCGTCCATTCCCCGGGCGCAGTACCGGACCCGGTAGTCGGTCCGAGCGAGACCCAGGTCCCATGCGGCCTCGGCGTCCCCCTGTACCAGCCGTGTGCGTTCCGACGCGGGGCGGTAGGACACCTCCATCACGTCATCCCAGACCGGGTCCAGCGCAGGTGCCGTTTCGTGGACTTCCACGACAAAGCCGACGTCGCCCGCGTACAGCCCGGTGGACAGGACGATCACACCTGGTGCCGCAGCGCCGCACAGCCCCCCGATCTGGTGGGTGAGCGCCTTGGCGAGGTCAGGTCTGACGCCGCCAGGATCGCTCTCGACGTAGATCTGGCGATCGTGGACGCACACCTCACCTGCGACCGGCCTATGCACAGCACTCCCCTCGTCGAGCACGGCTCAAAGCCTCTACCAGGCAGGCCGTCACGTGCCCAGCATCATGCCGCAGGCCACTGACAACACTGCCGACCCCGTCGCGGGCGGCCGGCACCGACCGCGAGCAGATGCCCCCGCGAAAGCCCCAGTCGGCGAACGCCCCGTTAGGGGCCCGGCTTCGAGGTGAGTACACGTACTCATGGCTGTGGCGGCGCGCGACTCTACGTTGACGACATGCCTCGAATAGCGCACGCCGTAGCCACCCTCGCTCTGGGCGCACTCACTCTCACCGCCTGCTCCAGCACGCCCCAGGCCGCCGCCATGAAGACCGACAGGGTCGCCCCGGCGTCCGAGGGCGAGGGCTCCGGCGAACCGGTGGTCGATTTCATGAGGCTGTCCCTCAGGCTTACCGCCGACTGCCCGCCGCTGGACGACAGCAAGACCGACAAGGTCCTCGGCCCCGGCGAGATCCCCACCGTTCCCGAAGAAGACCCCTCCATCAAGCCCACGGGTGATCCCGGCGACCGCCTTCCCGTGCCCGCCGATCCGCCCGTCACCGAGGACTCCGCGCCGCCCGTGCCCGACGGGAACCTTCTGGAGCCGGTCCCGCTCACCAAGCCCGAGATCTGCTACGCGGACAAGTTCGCCGCGCACGTCACCACCGCCCTCAAGGGCACGGGCGAGGACGCCGCCGAGGTGCGGACCGCACTCAACCGTGCCGGATACCCGGACGAGTTGATCGTGAACATGAAGTCCGAGGGCGGCTCCCCCCGCGTGCGGCTCGACCTGCGCGAATGGGACACCCATGTCGCCCTCCAGGTGGTGCACCACGGCACCGAGGGCACCGTCGCGGAGAAGTTCGGCGCACAGCCCACCGCGCCTCTCGCGGGCGTCCGGTACGTCCCGGAGGGGTGACCCCGCAGGAGGCCCCGCCCCGAGGCCGCTGCGTGTGCGCTTCTCAGGGGCGCAAGGCCTCAAGTTCGGCCGCGCGACGGAGATCCTTGGGGCGGCCGAGGGCGTGCCGCATACGGATCAGGTCGTCCAACCCGACGTACTGGATGTCGAACCCAGCCGGGTCACAGGTGCGCAGGGCCCGGGCGAGGCAGGGCGTGACATCCATGTCGCCCCAGGGAGGGCGGGCGTGCACAGGTCGCCGCTGGCACCGGTCACCTGGTAGGCCACCTGCGGCCGGTCCAGCTCGGGCAGCGCCGTGCAGCCTGTGGCGGTCAGGGCCTCATGCAGGGCCCGGAGAAGGGGCAGTGGGGCGAAGCCGAGCGCACCGTCTGTGGAGCGCTGCGGTCTCGTTCACCGGCCCATTCAACCGCAGCTGTTCAGCGGGTACGTGTCC
Organism: Streptomyces sp. NBC_00464; assembly: GCF_036013915.1. Lineage (NCBI taxonomy): Bacteria > Bacillati > Actinomycetota > Actinomycetes > Kitasatosporales > Streptomycetaceae > Streptomyces > Streptomyces sp. NBC_00464. The sequence goes on from NZ_CP107899.1 coordinate 4,418,328, forward strand.
GTGGCCCCTGCGCACTCGTCGCAGCTGCCCGGCTCCGGAGCCCTGAACGCCCGGTCGCAGCCGTCGCAGTTCTGCATCGGCACCGGGCGGAACGCGGCAGGCAGGGAGCGCCCGGACGGCAGGGAGACCGTGAGCCGGTGCCTCACCAGCTGTGCCGGGAACCGTACGGGCCTGGGCAGATCCTCGGTGAGCGCTTTGCGTACGGCGGCGGGCGAGGCGTCCCGCTCGAACCATGCCGCCACACCGGGAGCGAGGAAGTCGATCTGCTCCTCGGTCAGGACGAGTTCGGCGTCCTGGTTCTGTAGCCCGACGAGGAGGAGCGCGGCAGCCTGGAGCAGCTGCGGCCGGGGGTTGAGCGGCTGAGGCAGCGGGGGACGCGGGGGCTTCTTGGCCGTGGGTGCGGGTACGCGGGGGAGGGGTGCGGGCTCCGCGAGCTGCGCCGGGGGCGGTGCGGGAGTGGGCTTCGGCGAGGGGGCCGGGGCCGGGCGGGGCTTGCGCGGCTTGACCGTCTGCGTCTGCGCCTTGGCGAGGGCGGCAGGGTCCGGGTGGTTGTACGACACCGTGCGCGTGTAGACCTTGCCCTCCGGCGAACGCACCCGGGTGCGCTTCAAGTAGCCGTGCTGCTCCAGCTCCCGCAGGGCCTCGGCAATGCGGTGCTCGCTGTCGGCGGGCAGACGGGCGGCGAGGGCCTTGATGCCGATCTTGGCGCCGGGCGGCAGCGACTGGATGTGGAGGGCCAGGCCCCGGGCGGCGAGGGAGAGTTCGGGGTGCTGGCTGAGGTGATTGCCCACGACGGTGAAGCGTTCGGTGTGGCGGACGTTGGCATGTTCGACGCCAGAGGGCGGGACGTAGGGGGCCGCGATAACCTGCGAGGTAGCCATCAGGAAGGTGCTACTTCCGTGTTGGTCAGGCCCCCGCTCGGGATTGTCGTCCCGGCGGGGGCCGTCAGAGGTCTGAAGTTTGGTGCGGCGAGCATATGCCACGCAACCGGGGGCAAATCCAGCTCAGTTGGCGAACCTCACCCGTGCGGGTGACGAGGACGCCGGGCGGGTTGGGTGGGTATTTAGTTCTCTTCCAAGAGCCTTTAAAAGCCTTTACGTCGCGGCGCACCGGGACGCGGGAATCCACGATGTGGGTACCGCGTCGTGGATTCCCGCGACCCGGTGGCGCACGATCCGGGGGCAGGCCCGGCAGGCCCGGCAGGCCCGGCAGGCCCGGCAGGCGTACTGGGCGGCCAGGACGTGACGTGTTACTCAGGGGCCGACGTACTCGTACACGCCTCCGTGGGGGTGGCGGAGCACCGCGCGATGGCCGTTGGGCGTGGGCTGGGCCGGCCTCAGCACGGTGGCCCCGGCCGCCACGGCTTCGTCGACTGCCGCTTTCAGGTCGACGACCGCGAGCGTGGCCGCGACCCCTGCGACCTGCTGTACCGCCTCGTCGGGCCCGCTGAACAGCAAGAAGGGGCCGATGCCGGCCAGAGTCACCCCGGCGAAGGCGAAGCGGGCGGCCGTCAGGCCAGTCAACTTCTCGTAGAAGGGGATGGCTGCATCCAGGTCGTCAACACGCTGGCGCGCGATTACGGAGTCGATGTTCATGGTCGCTGGGGGCTCCTTGGAGTGTGCCGGGTGTCCGGATGGCCGGGTGAGTTCGCGGCGGCGCTAATGGCCACTGCCGGCCAGAAGTTGACGCGCATACAGGCCACGCAGATCCTCGGAGATCCTGCGCCGCCACGGGTGGCTGACGACCGCATGGGTGAGTCGACGGGATGTACGAGGCGCAGCCATGACCGTCTCCGCGATTCGGCGGGCCCGGTCCATCAGTTGTTCCCTCGGGAGCACCTCATTGACCAGCCCCCATCGCAGCGCGGTCGCGGAGTCGATTCCCCCTCCCGTGTAAGCGAGGTGGGCGGCACGCTTGGTGCCGATCAGCTCCTCCAGCGCCAGGTACATGCCGTCGCCGGGCACCGAACCTGCGGCGAAGTTCCCGTCCGCGATCACCACGTCGTCGGCGCACAGGGTGATGTCGCACATCAAGGCCAGTTCCTGTCGCGGTCCGGGCCCGTTCAGCACGCCGATGGTCGGTACGTCGACGTGGAGAACCAGGCCCTCAAGCAGCCGTACCCCGTCCGCGTACTGCTCGTACAGCATGTCGCTGGACCACTGCGACAACGGTTGCGCGAACGACCGGTGGTCCACCCCGGCCATCCAGTGTCCGTCCGTGCCCGTGATGATCACGACCTCGTTGTCCGGGTCCGCGCCGGCCTCCGTGAGCACGCGCCCCCAGGCGTTCAGCAGCGCACGCGAAAGGACGGCCGATCGGCCCGCAGTGTGCATACGGATCTCGATGACTCCCGCGTCCCGTTGGATGGCGAAGTGTTCGGAGAAAGCGGTGGCATACCGATCCAGCGACGGGCGTTCCACGAAGCCGCCGACAAGCTTGTCGCGATCACCAAGGGCATCGGGCATCGGGCATCGAACCTTTCGATCGGCAGGAGCCTGGCGCCTCACCATGCCACAGTAAACGGGGTCAGACCCCATTTAGCGAGAAGACGGGAAAGAATGCAGCCAGACGACGAGGTGCGCGCGGGTGTCGATCGGCACGTGCGTGCCGATGCCCGGATCAGCCGCGAGCGGATCGTGGCATCAGCCGGTCAACTCTTCGCGCAGGAAGGTGTGTTGGTTTCGCTGGAGCGGATTGCCGGGCATGCGGGCGTCGGCTCGGCGACGCTGCACCGCCACTTCCGGGGGAGACGCGCACTTGCCGCTGCGGTGATGGACGAGCGGGTCGGGGCCCTCTGCGCGCGAGCACGTGGGCTCTCGGACGAGTTCGCACCCGGGCAGGCCCTTGAAATCTGGATGCGGGAAGTCGTGGAGCACAACTGCACGTTCCGGGGCCTTGCCGCGCTGCTCTCCGAGGAACTGGCCGAGTCCGGAACGCACGTGGAAGCCCGCCACGACGAGGTGCGTGCGGCGGGCGGGGAACTTCTGCATCAGGCGCAGCAGGAGGGCACGGCCCGGAGTGACCTCACGATCTCGGATCTGCTCAGCCTGACCAACGGCATCGCGGTGGCCACCGAGGGTGCCCGGGAACGGACGAGTCGGGTCGGCCACCTACTCGATGTCGTGGTTACCGGAGTGCGTCCTCGCTGAGAGCCGGACCCGTACGAAAATCCGTCCGGTGCCGGATCAGCCCCGGCGGACGTAGGTGACGAAGGCGGACCAGGCGGCGGGGGCCACGTCTACGTGGGGGGCCTGGAGGTTCTTGGAGTCGCGGATGTGGATGGTGGCGGGGGAGGTGGCTACCTCGATGCAGTTGCCGCCTTCGCCGGTGCTGTAGCTGGACTTGCGCCAGTCGTAGGCGACCTCGATGCAGGCTCCGCCCTCGCCGCCGCTGTAGCTGCTCTTGAACCAGTGCAGTTGCTCGGTGTTCATCGCTCTCCCAGCATCTTCTCGATCAGGGTCAGGGACTCCCTCGGGGTGAGAGCCTGCGCTCGGATGATCCCATAGCGCTCGCTGAAGACTCGGACTGCTTCTGGCTCGGTAATGAGCCGCGGGTTGCCGTACAGCTCTGTGTAGGCAGCCTGGGGGCGTCCCTTGGGTGTGATCAAGGTGAACGTGCCGTCAATGGCTGGGTGTTCCTCGCGCTCGGTTGGCATCACCTGAATCTCCACTGTGCGGAGGCGGCCGACTCGTAGAAGCTGCCGCATCTGGTCTGCGTGCACAGCCCTTCCTCCGATGGGGCGGCGTAGCGTTGTCTCTTCCAGCACGTAGCTGAAGGTCGGAGCGGGCCAGCGCTCGAAGATCCGCTGCCGATCCAGCCGATCGGTGACGCGCTTTTCGATGGTCTCCTCGTTCAGCAGCGGGCGTCTCTGAGTGAATACGGCCCGCGCATAGGCCTCCGTCTGAAGCAGGCCGGGAACGACCTGAGCGCTGTACTCGTGCAGCGCGACGGCCTCCGCCTCCACCCGCGCGTAGTCCCGGAACCAGTCCGGGTGCCGCGTCCGCGTCCGCGCCAACGCCTCCCGCACCTCGTCCGCAGCCGCCGCCAGCACCCCGCCCGCGTCGAGCACCTGGTCCACACGCTCAAGGAAGTCCGGCTGAGGCGTTCGCACCCCCCGCTCCACCGCCGACACCAGGTCCTCGCCGCAGTGCGTCGCGAGGCCCAGCTCCCGCTGGCTCAGGCCCGCGCGTTCGCGCAAGACCTTGATCTGTTTGCCCAGCGCCCTGAACAGGTGCGCCGTACCGTCCGACTCGACCGGGCGCTCCGGCCGTTCTTCGCGTTCCGCGTTCGCCATCTGTCCCGTACCGCCTCTGTCCGTACCCGGTCACGGCCGACAGCCCGTACAGCCGGCAGGAAGGTCCCGTACAGCTTCACGGCGTCGTGGTGTCACTCCTGGTCAGCGTACGAGTACGCGGACACGCTGAGTCACATGAACGCCGAAATCACCCTTGTGGGCGCCGAGTTCGTCCAACGCTTCACCGCCACCCGCCGTGGCGCCAGGCTGGCGCGCCGGCTCGCGGTGCATCAGCTGGACGAGTGGGGAGTGCCGTACGGGAGCGAGCTGTCCGACGACGTGGCGGTGATCGTGGCCGAGCTGGCGGCGAACGCGGTGGTGCACGGGTACGTACCGGGGCGGGACTTCGAGCTGCGGCTGACGGCGGACGCGGCCGGGCTCCGGATCGAGGTGTCGGACGCGCGAGGGGAGCGGCGGCCGGAGATGAGCGCACCGGAGGTCGGGTCGGAGGCCGGCCACGGCCTTCACCTCGTCGAGGCGCTGGCGGCGAAGTGGGGGGTGGCCGAGCGCGTCATCGGGAAGACGGTGTGGGCGGAGTGCCGGACGGGCGGGCCCGCGCCGTGGACCGTTGCGCGCCCATCCAGGAAGTGCCACGACCGACCGTCGCCGGCAGCCGCCGAACCGACACGGTGAGGATGGGCCGGATCAGCCGACCGGCCCGGAATCGGCGCCCTTCTCCTTCATACATGCGTCCTCGAAGGCCGTCAGGGTGATCACGCCGTTCTCGTCAAAGGTCCGGTAGGTCGCGACCACGGTCCAGCCGCGCTGCTTGAGGATCGCCTGGCTCATGTTGATCTGCCTGTCGCCCCGGTCGTTGCGTTCCTTCGCTGTCCGGGTCTGCTGCCAGCCGCGCTCACGCAGCTCGTCCACCACCGTCTTGTGGCGGTCGACATCGACCGGAGTGGCCTCGGTTCCGAAACCCTTGAAGCTGGCGCTGCACGACCGCGCCGAGTCGGCGGGGGCCTCGTCGAAGCCACGCCCCCATTCCGGTGCGTTCGCCGGAATGCCCGCGTCCGCGGCCGAGGTGTTGATGTCAGTGCGCACGATGTCCTTCGTGAGCGGCCCGGTGCCCTTGGGCCGGGGCGTCGTCGATATCGGGGCGGCGGCGGCCCCCTCGGCGTCGGCGTCGCTCGTGCCGCAGCCTGCGGCTCCGAGCGCGATGGCCGCCACCGACACCGCCACCGCCACAGTGGCCCACTTCGTCCTGCGCACAGCCGTACTCCCCCCAGCTCGCAGGGCCGAGCGCCCCACGACGAAGCGAGAAGCGTGCCACAGGGACCGGACAGGGCGAGCCGCCGCCCCGAGGCTCCGGGAGAAGTTGGGAGAGGTTTGGGCGTACGTACGGCCTGGCAACGCCCGTCCGTCGTTGCCCGTGGCCGCCCAAACCTCTCCCAACTTTGGCGGCCGTCCTCGCGTCCGTAAACTCGCGCGGCATGGAAGAGATCTTCAGGCTCGGCGAGATCAGTTGCCCGTCGGGGGTTATGGCCGTCCTTGACGGCGGTCATCTCGGCTTGTGGAGCGGCGAGCGGTCGCCGGCAGAGGTCGATCCAGCTCTGCTGGGCGTTCACGACCCGGCGGCGGCTGCCGAAGTGCGCAACTCGGTCGACTTCGCCGTGGTCGGGCCGGATGCAGCGGCAGCGGCTCGCAGCTTCGGCCGGCAGCCGGGTGCCATGCTCCACGACATCCCGGCCTCTCGGGCTGCCGAGCTCGGCACGCTGTTCGAGGAGCACTGTCTGGCCGCCGGTCTGGACGCTCGCCTGGAGGCGTTGGCGAACCGTGAGCCACACGCCCGACGCGCGCGCCGTACCGCCCTTGAAGGCGGCGGAGGTTTTCTGATGTTCGGGGTGCCTGTCGTCGCGGTGGGAGGGGTGCCCAGCGACGTCCGTCTGCCGGTGCTCGCTTCGCGGGTCGATTTCGGAGACGGCATCGGACCGCGCTGGTCCGAGATATCGGTTCGCCTGAGCGCAGCCGAAGCGGAGTCGTCCGTGTTGCTGGGTGACATCGGCGTCGACTGGGCGCGCGTGCTCTTCGGCGACGTCGATGCGCTGAACGCCTGGCAGCACGACGAGCCGGTGGACGGCCTGGCCGACGTCGCGTTCTGGGGTGCCGCCGCAGAGGAAGCCGCCGTGACGTTCGCAGCATCGGAACTGGGCGAGCCCGGCGAGGACGGGGTCCGAGGGTGGACCGGGCTGGCCGTGGCGGAGGCGATGGAGAAGGCTCTCGCCGTGCAGAGCTGGAAGGAGGAGACCGGGCGCCGCATGATGGTGGACTTCCGGCCTCATTCCCATCACTGGCAGGTCATGCGACAGGTCCGCGCTTCCGAGGTCGAGGCCGGGACCGTGGATGTCGGTGACGCCCGACTGCTGTGCGCGATGACGAGCTGGGGAGACGGCTACTTCCCGGTGTCGGCCGACCTGGACGCATCGGGCTCGGTGGTCGCGGTGCGGGTGAGCTTCTCCGACGCGGCCGGGTAGCCGCTCTGCCTCGGTGGAGGCCGGGGCGGACGGCGCGATGCCGGGGCGGGGCAGGCCGGGCCATGTACGTAGCTCAGAGGCCGTCGGTCCAGGAGCTCCGGGTGGATACCTGTGCGCCGAGGGCCAGGGCCACGTAGCGCATGTCCGGGGGAGCGCAGGCGATCAGGATGTCCGTCTGCCCGTCGCGGCACTCGGCGAGGTACCAGTACGGAGGAATGGTGTGCGGATCCGTTCGCGTACGGCGTCGGATCCGGCGGACCCCGATGTGCTCGGTCGGCAGAGCGCTGCGCTTGAGCTCCCTCACCTCGGTGGGTGACGCATACAGTGCGGTCCGGGAGGCGGAGAGGAAGACAGGGACCGGCCGGCAGTAGGGGCGGTCGCCCAGGATGTACGCCTCGAAGGTCACTTCGGCGCCGTTCGCGAAGGCTTCTTCCCGGGCTCGTTCCCGGCGTCGTCGGCCGGGGACCGGGATCAACGCGCCCACTGCTGAGGCAATCAGGTCTGCGATCACTTCTGTGTCACCTCTGCGAGTGAGGGAAGGCGAGCGCCTTCCGGAGATCGTCTTCCGCGATGCCCCGCCCGGGAGCGAGACCTCGTCGGACTGCTTCGGTCCGGACAACTCTCTTCGAGATCAACGTGCCCAGGCCGGCGGGAGTGCCCGGCGAGGCACGATCGCGGGATACGAGAACACCGCCCGTTCCGGGCGGCGGCTTCCGCCGGGATTCGAGCGCAGGGTTCGGAGCGGCCACCCGTCATGCCTACGTCATACTGATGCGCTGAAGCACACGGGGAGGCGTACGACGCATGGGGTACGGGGCGGACGGTACGGGCCTGCCGGCGAGCATCGGCGGGTACGCCGTGGAGCGGCAGTTGGGCGCCGGCGGGATGGGCGTCGTCTATCTGGCGCGCTCGCGCGGCGGGCGTGCGGTGGCCGTGAAGGTGGCGCGCTCGGAGCTCGCGACCGACCCGCACTTCCGGGAGCGGTTCCGCGCCGAGGTCGAGGCCGCGCGCAGCGTCGGCGGCTTCCACACGGCGCAGGTGGTGGACGCTGACCCGGATGCGGCGGCGCCCTGGCTGGCCACGGCGTACGTTCCCGGGCCCACGCTCTCCGCGCTGATCGAGGCCGAGGGGCCGATGGGCGAGGCGCTGCTGCGGCAGCTGGGCGCCGCCCTTGCCGAGGCGCTGGCGGCGATCCATCGCTGCGGCCTGGTGCACCGTGACCTGAAACCGGGGAACATCATCATCGCCTCGGACGGGCCGCGGGTCCTGGACTTCGGTATCGCGCGGGCACTGGAGTCGACCCGTCTGACGGCCACCGGCATGGCCTTCGGTACGCCGGGGTTCCTGGCGCCCGAGCAGGCTCAGGGGCAGGAAGTCGGCGGTGCGGCCGATGTGTTCGCGCTCGGGGCGGTGCTGGTCGCGGCGGCGGGCGGCAGTGCGTTCGGGGCGGGTACGCCGATGGGGCTGATGTACCGGTCGGTGCACGAGACGCCGGACCTGGCCGCGCTGCCGGAGGGGCTGCGGCCGATCGTCGCGTCGTGCCTGGCCAAGGAGCCCGCCCAACGGCCCACGCCCGAAGGTCTTTTGGACCTGTTCGCGGCGGGCGGTGCGGCGCACCCCCCGACGTTGGCGGCACCGCCGCCGCCCTCCTACGCGCCGTCCAACGCCGCTCCGTGGCAGTGGAACCAGGCTCCGGCCGACGCCGCCCCCGGCTCCGCACCCGTTCCCGGCCCCGTTCCCGGCCCCGGCTTCGGCCCCGGGTTCGCCCCCGCGTTCAGCCCCGCGGGCCAGGCGGCGCCCGGCACCGAGAGTGACGTCGCCTTCATCGCGGTGGCTTCGGACAGCCACCTCCTGATCGACTCCGTGGGCGTCGAGTTCGGTACGGCGGCCGGTGAAGTGCAGTTCACCTGGGCCCAGATCAGCACGGTCGAGTACGCGGCCTGGGGCACCAAGCACCTCAGCGTCACGGTCCGCTTCCACAACGGCACCGCGTATCCGTGTCTGATCGCCGCTCGCAGGCGGGCCCGTCTCCGGGAATGGCTGGAGGACCTGCCGCTGGTCCTGGAGTTCTTCAGATAGCTCCCAGGGCCACGGCGGCATCGCAGCGCGCCCCGTCCAGCAGGAGCTGTCCGGTCGATCCTGGTTGGCGCGCATGGGCGGTGGTGGGTGTCGGCGCGGTCCCCTAGCCTGCCCTCATGACCACCGAGGAATACCTCTCGATGATTGACGCGTTGGCTGCGCGGCCGTTCCCGGAGGCGACCTATGCCGACGCCTCCGGAGGAGGTGGGCCGGAGCATCATGTGCGCGATCTGCAGGTCAGTCGGGACTTCTGGGATGACGACGACGGGCAGGCATGGGTTGAGGCCGAAGCCGAACTACAGGCATGCCTCGACGACCTGTCTGTACGCCTGACGACTCGATGGGGCAATGCGTTCGTCGTGGACCTCGCACCGTATCTCAGCGCTGCCTGCGAGGGAGAGCCGGTGCCTGAACCGCTCGACTACCTCAGCCAACAAGCTGTGACCATGCAGGTGTGGCCGCTCCCGGACGGGGATCGCTGGCTTGCGCTGGCGCTCGGCCAGGCCGACAAGGAACTGCCGCTCATTCTGTTTGCCGCGGTCGGCCAGGTTTCCGTACTCGACTTGAGCACGAGTGGCCAGTCATGAGCGGAGCCACACGATTTCGACAGGGCCCTCGGGAGTCGTAGCGGCTCTGTCTTCGACCTGATCCTCTGGCCTGCTCGGAGCCGTACGTCAGAAGCCGGGATGCGGGACGAAGTCCGGCCACCACGGCGGCACACCACTGGGGCAGTGGTAGGTGGTGCCTTCCCAGAAGAGGGAGAGGGCGCACCAGGAGACGGCGAGGACGAGCGCTCCGCCGACCACGGCACAGGGCAGGGGGCGCGTGTGCAGGACGGCCAGGGTGCCCAGCCAGGTGAGCAGCAGGACGATCGTGAGAACGGGGATGAAGACCCAGAGGAGGAAGCCGCCGTTGGCCGAGTTGTTCACGCCTACGTCGCAGGCGCTCCACGCCCGCCCCAGGAGCGCGGCCGTCAGCACGGCCGCGGCCGTCGCGGCCACCGAACCGGCCCATCCGAGTGTGCGCAGATTGCTCGTACGTTCTCGGAGCTCTGCCCCGCCCGTCGCTCCCATGGATGGTCACCCTGGCCTGCACGGAACGTCCCGTCAATGATCTTTTACGGGAAGCCGCCCGTGCGCGATCGACAGGACGGTGCCGTGGGGAAGGGGGGTCCGGGCCGGCGCTGCTAGCTTGCGGCGATGGACCTTTTCTCCCGCTCATGGGCGGCGCTGCGTACAGCGGTCGCCGATCTCCCGGATGAGGACTTCGCCCGCCCTTCCGGCTGCGCCGGCTGGCTCGTACGCGATCTGGTGTGCCACCTGGTCATCGACGCCCAGGACGTCCTGATCACGCTCGCCACCCCCACCGCTGCGGAGCCGACACGGGACGCGGTGACCTATTGGGAGGTGTCCGGCACGCCGCCGACGGGCGACGACCCGCTCGACGCGCTGACCGTGCGTCTCGCGGCGGCGTACGAGGAGCCGTGGCTGCTCAAGTTCCATCTCGACGACGTGGGTTCGGCCGCGGGGCGGGCTGCCGGACTCGCGGATCCCGGGGCCGGGGTCGGTACCCGCGACGAGGTGTTCACGGTCGACGAGTACCTCACCACGTACGTCCTGGAGTGGACGCTGCACCACCTCGACCTGGTCGCACACCTCCCGGACGCGGCGGACCCGCCGGCCGAGGGCCTCGCCCGCTCGCGCGCGCTCCTCGAAGCGATTGCCGGGGCGCCGTTCCCCGCCTCGCTCCCGGACCGGGACGCCCTTCTCATCGGCACGGGGCGACGAGGCCCGACCGAGGCGGAGGCGGCCGAACTCGGCGACCTGGCCGCGCGACTGCCGCTCTTCCTCGGCTGACGGGGCTTGAGTGACCGGGGGTGACGGTCACCGTTCTGTGGTGTGGGCGCCCTGCCGGTGCCCTGTCGCGACTTTTCGCTACGGCTGTTGCGTAATGCCGTGCGCGGCACTACCTTCGTTTTACGAAACGGTCGTAGCGATAAGGGGTGGGCCCGTGGAACCGGCAGTCCGGCGCGGTCGGCCGCGCAGCGAGGCGGCGGACGCGCGCATCACCGGCGCGGCCCTGGAGCTGCTGCTCGAACGCGGCTACGACGCCTTCTCGGTCGACGAAGTGGCGGTGAGGGCCGGGGTCGCCAAGACCACGCTGTACCGGCGATGGCCCACCAAGGACCACCTCGTCGTCGCCGTCGTGGCGCGGATGCAGGACGAGGTCCCCGTCGAATACCGGGGCGACGTTCGCGCCGATCTCACGCGCTACCTCAACGCGATCGCCGGCGGCCTCGACCGGATGCGGCTCGCCGGGCGCCCCGCGGCGTCGGGTGACGCGTCAGCCGGGCTCGTCGCCGAGGTCGCCGCCGCCGCGGCGCGGCACGCGGACATCGGCTCCGCGGTGCAGGCCATGTTCGTGCGGCGAAACGCCCTGGTGCTCCGCCTCATCGAACAGGCCCGGGAAGGTGGGGAGTTGGCCGACGACATCGAGCCCGAGGTGCTGTTCGACCAGTTGGCAGGCGCCCTGTACTACCGGCTGCTCATCACCGGCCGCCCCATCGGCACCGCGTACGTCGACCGGCTGGTGACGAGTGTGCTGCGGGGCGCCGCCGCCTGAGGCGGGCCGGGCCCCGGACCACGTAACTCCTGACGAGAGGAAGTACGACGATGACCGCCGCCTTACCTTCCACGCCGACCGATGCGCCCACGGCTTCCGCTCCCGCTCCCGTTCCCGCCCGGCGCCGCAGGCGTCGCGTACTCCTCGGGGCCGGGGCGGCGCTCGTCGCCCTGCTCGGCGGGTACACGGCGTGGAGCAATACCCACCCCGTCCGGCTGACCGCCTCCATCGAGATCGAGGCGTCGTCCGACGAGGTCTGGCAGGTGCTGACCGACCTGTCCGCCTATCCGCAGTGGAACCCCTTCCTCACCTCGACGCAGGTGACGTCGGAGGGCGGCCGCCTCGAAGAGGGCGCGACCCTGCGCAACGTGATGCACGACAGGACCGGGGACACCGTCTTCACCCCGGAAGTCCTGACCGTGGAGCCGGGCCGGGAGCTGCGCTGGCTCGGGAGGATGGGGCCCGGCTGGATCGCGGACGGGGAGCACCGGTTCGTGATCGAGGAGATCGGGGAGCATCGAGTCCGTCTCACGCAGAGCGAATCCTTCACCGGTGTCGCGGTGCCTTTCTTCGAGGGGCAGTTGAGGGCCGACACCCTTCCGCAGTTCCGTGCGATGAATGAGGCGCTCGCCCGTCGGACCGAGGCGGGCGGGGCCGACGCGGGCTGAGCGGGGCGGCCCGGGCGGCACTCGCCGCTCCGGGCCGCGAACCGGGCCGGTCGGCAGCCGTCCGCCGGCCCCATCCACCCGCATCAGCCGTTGCGCGTCCGCGCAGTGCGTTATCCGGCCCCGTCGATGAACTTCTGTACCTCGGGGGGAAGGTCCGCACCGGTGTGAGCGGCGAAGAGAAGCGCCTCCTTGGGCGTGTCTCCGATGGCGACGGCCACTTCCGGGGAAAGGCCGGCCACCTTGTAGGCGTTCGTCGTCGTGGTCGGCTCGTCGGTCCTGTCGCTTTGACCGGTGTCGTTGCAGGGAGGCTGGGTGGCGACGCCGAGTTTCCTCCCGACCGTGAAGTCCACCTGCTGCACGTCCAGATACGAGTGGTCGTCGTAGGTGAACAGGTTGGCGCAGGACGCGGATGCGCCGCCTCCGTTGTCCCCGTCGGCCGTGCACGCGGCTGCTGCCATCAGCAGGGCAGCAGACAGCAGCGCGCCTGCCGATCTTCCGGTCCGGTTCATGGTGGGCCCCCTCAGTGGATACGTCGAAGAGCGACGCCGAGTAGACGTGGGCGACCCGGGCCCGGTTCCCCGCCCCCGCCTACCGGCCCGGGATCGCTCGGCCCGTCACGGCACCGGCCCGTCCTGGACGCGTCCTGCCGGTTCGGCCACCGCTCCCTCGCGCCGCCGCCGTTGGTGGACCGGCCGGGAGAGGTGGACGCGGCCACATCGGAGGCCCGTGAGGCCGCCGGACAGGTGCGCAGGGCCGCGGGCCCGCCCGTTGCCGGTTGCCGGGCCGTTCAGTGCGCGGTCAGCGTCATCTCGAAGGAGTACCGGGAGGCCCGGTAGAGGTGTGAGCCGAATTCCACCGGGCGCCCCGCGTCGCCCTGGACCGTACGTTCCATGGTGAGCAGGGTGCCGCTGCGGCCCTCGCCCAGCAGCCGGGCCTCCGCCGCCGTGGCCCTGCGCGCCCCGACGGTCTGACGAGCGGTGCGCAGCGAGACGCCGGCCCGCTTGAGCAGTTCGTAGAGCCCGTACTCGGTGAGGTCGTCCGCGGTCAGGGGGAGCAGGTCCACGGGCAGGTGGTTGTGCATGACGGCTATGGGCTCGTCGTTCGCGTAACGCAGCCTGCGCAGCGCCACGGTGGGCGTGCCGGGTTCGAGTTCGAGTGCGACCGCGACGGTGCCCGCGGCGGGCACGGTCTCCAAGGACAGCACCTCGGTACGGGGCCGGCGGCCGTCCCGCTTCAGGTCCTCGAAGAGACTGGTCAGCTCGATCTGCCTGCGCACCCGGTTGTTGACGACCTGGGTGCCCACCCCGCGCTTGCGTGCGAGGAGCCCCTTGTCGACGAGGTGCTGCATGGCCTGACGCATCGTCGGGCGGGAGAGGCCGAGCTTGTCGGCCAGGGAGATCTCGTTCTCCAGCCGGGTTCCGGGCGCCAACGTGCCGGACTCGATGAGCTGTTGGAGCTGCTGTGCGACCTGGAAGTACAGCGGTACGGGGCTGCTTCGGTCGATGCTTATCAGCCTGGTGATCGATTCCATGGGGACTCCTCGACACGTAGTACCAGGCGCTCAGTATGCCGCACGCTTCGACGCAAGCTCAGTACGTATATATGTCAGAACAAATGCTTGACTCGTTGTGAGTGCCGAGGATACAAATCAGGGGCAGGGATCAGACAGGAATCCACTCCTCCTCGAACCGGAGGCATTCGCGCATGCGCATCGGACTCATCGGTACCGGCCGGATCGGCACGTTCCACGCCGAGACCCTGATCGGACTGCCCGCCGTGAAGCGGGTCGTCCTCCACGACTCCCTCGAACGCCAGGCGCACGAACTGGCCGTCAAACTCGGTGCCGAGCACGCGCCCGACCTCGACGGGCTGCTGGGTTCCGGCCTGGACGCCGTCGTGATCGCCGCTCCCACCGCCGCCCACGCAGACCTCGTACGGGCCGCCGCAGGCGCCGGAGTGCCGGTCTTCTGCGAGAAGCCGATCGCCGGCACCCTCGCCGAGACCCGCGCCCTGCTGGCGGAGCTCGACGGCACCGGCGTCCCGCTCCAGGTCGGCTTCCAGCGCCGCTTCGACGCCGGCTACACCGCGTTGCGCGACGCCGTCGCCGCCGGAGAGCTGGGCTGGCTCCACACCGTCCGGGCGTGCACCGCCGACCCGGCGCCGCCACCGGCCGGATACCTGCCCGCCTCGGGCGGCATCTTCCGCGACTGCGCGGTCCACGACTTCGACATCGTGCGCTGGGTCACCGGCCGCGAGGTCGTCCAGGTCAGCGCCACCGGAGCCAACCGGGGCGAGTCCTACTTCACCGCCGCCGGAGACGTCGACACCGCGGTCACCGTCCTCACCCTCGACGACGACACGCTGGTGACGTGCACCGCCACCCGTTACAACGGCGCCGGTTACGACGTACGGATGGAGGTGGCCGGCTCCTGCGGCACCCTGGCCACCGGTCTCGACGCCCACGCCCCCCTCCGCTTCACCGCGGGCGGACCGCAGCCCGGATCCGTCTCCCACGACGGATTCCTCAGCCGCTTCCGCGACGCGTACGTCGCCGAACTGACCGCCTTCACCGAGGTCGCCGCAGGCACCCGCCCCAGCCCCTGCACCGGGGACGACGCGCTGGCCGCCCTGCTGGTCGCCGAGGCCGCCGACCGGTCGTGCCGCACCGGCCGTCCCGTACGAGTAGAGGAGGCGGGCCGATGATCCGCGTTGCCGCAGCCCCCATCTCCTGGGGCGTGTGCGAAGTCCCGGGCTGGGGACACCAGATGGCCCCGCAGCGGGTGCTGGAGGAGATGGCCGCCGCAGGGCTGGCCGCGACCGAGTTCGGGCCCGACGGCTTCCTGCCGCAGGATCCGAACGCCCGCGCGGAACTGCTGGCCGGTCACGGCCTGACCGCCGTCGGCGGATTCGTCCCCGTCGTCCTCCACGACCCCGGCCGCGACCCGCTGCCCGAGGTCCGGCGCGCGCTCGCCGGGTTCGGGTCCGCCCGGACCCTGGTCCTGGCCGCCGCCACCGGATCCGACGGCTACGACGCCCGCCCGGAACTCTCCGCACGGGAATGGGACACCCTGCTGGCCAACCTCGACCGGATCGCCGCCCACGCCGGCGCCGAAGGCATCACCGCCACCCTGCACCCGCACATCGGCACGATGGTCGAGGGCCCGGACGAGGTCGAACGCGTCCTCACCGGCAGCTCCGTCCCCCTCTGCCTGGACACCGGGCACCTGCTGGCCGGCGGCAACGACCCCGTGGCCCTGGCCCGACGGGCCGCCGACCGCATCGCCCATGTCCACCTCAAGGACGTCGACGAGGCGCTCGCCGCCCGGGTCCGGGCCGGGGACATCACGTACACGGAAGCCGTCCGGACCGGCCTCTACCAGCCGCTCGGCCGCGGTGACGTGGACATCTCCGCGATCACCACGGCGCTCGACGCGGCCGGCTACACCGGCTGGTACGTACTCGAACAGGACACCGTGCTCGACGCCGAACCCGCCGTGGGCGAGGGGCCGTTGGCGGATGTCGAGGCATCCCTGGCCCATCTGCTCAAGGTGACGTCGTGACGGCCGCTGAGCCCGCGCCCGAGGTGCTGGTCATGGGACGGCTCGGGGTGGACCTCTACCCGCTCCAGCAGGGGGTGGGCCTGGCCGACGTCGAGACCTTCGGCAAGCAGCTGGGCGGCAGCGCGGCCAACGTCTCCGTCGCCGCCGCCCGGCACGGCCGCCGCACCGCGCTGATCAGCCGCACCGGCCAGGACCCCTTCGGCGACTACCTCAGGACCGAGCTGCGCGGATACGGAGTCGACGCCGCCCGGGTCCATCCCGTCGCCGGGCCCCCGACCCCGGTCACCTTCTGCGAGGTCTTCCCGCCCGACGACTTCCCCATCTGGTTCTACCGCCCGCCCGGCACCCCGGACCTCCGGATCCGCCCCGAGGAACTGGACCTGGACGAGGTGCGCGCGGCCGGACTGCTCTGGGTCACCGGCACCGGGCTCTCCGCCGAACCCAGCGCCGCCGCCCACCTCGCCGCCCTGAGCGCCCGCGGCCGGTCGGGCATCACCGTGCTCGACCTCGACTACCGGCCCGGACTCTGGCCCTCCCCGCAAGCCGCCGGACCCGCACTGCGGGCCGCCCTCGCGGGAGCCACCGTGGCCGTCGGCAACCTCGACGAGTGCGAGGCGGCCGTAGGCGAACGCGACCCGGACGCCGCGGCCGACGCCCTGCTGGTCACCGGCATCGAACTGGCCGTGGTCAAACAAGGACCCGCGGGCGTGCTGGCACGCACCGCCACCGAGCGGGTCGTCGTCGCCCCCCACCCCGTCAAGGTCGTCAACGGTCTCGGAGCGGGCGACGCCTTCGGCGGCGCCCTGTGCCACGGCCTGCTCGCGGGCTGGCCACTGGAGCGGACCCTCCGTTTCGCCAACGCCGCGGGCGCCTTCGTCGCGGGGCGGCTCTTCTGCGCCCCCGACATGCCGACAACCCCACAGGTGGAAAACATGATGGACCACGCCCACACCCCCGAAGCGGCACCGCATGCGTGACGGAGTGCTGCACACCCTGATGGAGACCCGGGCCCGGCGGCCCGAGGCGATCCTGGAGGCGGCCCAGCGCCGCAGCCGGCGCCCGATGATCCAGCCCTCCGGCCGGCTGATGCTGCTGGCCGCCGACCATCCCGCCCGCGGCGCCCTCGCCGTGCGCGGCCGCCCCGACGCCATGGCCAACCGCGCCGGACTGCTCGACCGCCTGCTCACCGCCCTGGAACGCCCGGGCGTGGACGGCGTGCTCGGCACTCCCGACGTACTGGAGGACCTGCTGCTGCTCGGCGCCCTGGAGGACAAGGTCGTCATCGGCTCGATGAACCGCGGCGGTGTACCCGAGACCGTGTTCGAGATGGACGACCGCTTCACCGCCTACGACGCCGCCTCGATCGAGGAGATGGGGTTCAACGCCGGGAAGATGCTCCTGCGCATCGATCCGACCGACGCCGCCACCGCCTCCACCCTGGCGGGCTGTGCGGACGCCGTCTCCGCACTGGCCGACCGCAGGCTGACCGCCCTGGTCGAGCCCTTCTGGGTCAGGCGCGGTCCGGACGGGCGAGCGGTCAACGACCTGCGCCCCGAGCCCATGGTCCGGGCGCTGGCCATCGCCCAGGGCCTCGGCCGCACCTCCGCCTACACCTGGCTGAAGGTCCCGGTGGTCGACAACATGGAAGCGGTGATGGAAGCCTCGACGCTGCCCGCACTGCTGCTCGGCGGAGACCCTCCGGGCACCCCCGACGAGACGTACGCCTCCTGGGAGAAGGCGCTCCGGCTCCCCACCGTGCGCGGCCTGGTGGCCGGCCGGTCCCTGCTCTACCCGCCCGACGACGACGTGGCCGCAGCGGTGGACACCGCCGTCGGCCTGCTGTGAGAGGAGGCGCCATGGACGGCCATCAGCCCGCGGGCCACACCGCACACGGCCCCTGGTCCGTGGACACCGGCATGCGGCACACGGGACTCCGGGTGCTGGAGCTCGCCCCCGGCGGCTCGCAGTCGTTCGGTACGCAGGAACGCGAGGCGATCGTGCTCCCGCTGTCCGGCTCCTGCTCCGTACGCTGCGGAGCAGAGGAGTTCGAACTGGCCGGGCGCCCCGGGGTCTTCGAGGGCGTGAGCGACTTCGCCTACGTCCCCCGCCGCAGCGACGCCGTCATCAGCAGCCCCGGCGGCGGCCGCTTCGCACTGGCGAGCGGCACGGCCCGGCGGGATCTGCCGTTCCGCCGCGGACCGGCCGACGGGGTACCGGTCGAGACCCGCGGTACGGGCTCCTGCCTGCGCCGGGTCCACAACCTGGCCAGCGCCGACGGCTTCGCGTGCGACCGCCTGATCGTGGTGGAGGTCCTCACCCCGGACGGGAACTGGTCCAGCTACCCGCCGCACAAGCACGACGAGCACACCGCCACCGAGTCGGAGCTGGAGGAGGTCTACTACTTCGAGATCGGCCGCGGCGGCTTCGGCCTGCACCGGCTCGGCGGCAGCCCGCCGGGCCCCGTCGGCGAGAGCGCCGAAGTCCGCACCGGTGACGTCGTGCTGGTTCCGGACGGCTGGCACGGCCCGTCGGCCGCACTGCCCGGCTACCCGATGTACTACCTCAACGTCATGGCCGGCCCGCACGACGAGCGCGCCTGGCGGATCACCGACGACCCCGCGCACGCCTGGATCCGCGAGACCTGGGGCGCCGCTCCGACCGCCCCCGCGGCACCGACCACGGAAGGAACGGCATGATCCGGCTGACCGTCGCCCAGGCGCTGGTGCGCTTCCTGGTCGCCCAGCACACCGAACGGGACGGGGAGAGCCGGCGCCTGTTCGCCGGCTGCTTCGGGATCTTCGGGCACGGCAACCTCGCGGGGCTGGGACAGGCGCTGTGGGAGAACCGCGACCTGACGTACTACCAGGCCCGCAACGAGCAGGCGATGGTGCACACCGCCGCCGCGTACGCCCGGATGACCGACCGCCTGTCGACGTTCGCCTGCACCGCCTCGGTCGGCCCCGGCGCCACCAACATGGTCACCGCCGCCGCGGGGGCCACCATCAACCGGCTCCCCGTGCTGCTCCTGCCCGGGGACACCTTCGCCACGCGCGTCGCCGAACCGGTGCTCCAGCAGCTGGAGATGCCGTGGTCGGGGGATCTGACCGTCAACGACGTCTTCCGGCCCGTCTCCCGGTACTTCGACCGGATCAGCCGCCCCGAGCAGTTGATCGGCGCCGCTCTGGCCGCCGTGCGCACGCTCACCGACCCGGTGGACACCGGCGCGGTGACGCTCGCGCTGCCCCAGGACGTGCAGGCGGAGGCCCACGACTGGCCCGAGGAGTTCCTGGCGCCCCGGGTGTGGCGCATCGACCGGCCGGCCCCGCAGGACCGGGTGCTGGCCGATGCCGTCCGCATGATCCGGGCCGCCCGCCGCCCCCTCGTCGTGGCCGGAGGCGGAGTCGTCTACGCGGGCGCCACCGAGGCGCTGGACGCCTTCGCCCGCGCCACCGGCATCCCGGTCGCCGAGACCCAGGCCGGCAAGGGCGCGCTCCGGCACGGCCACCCGTCCGCGGCCGGCGCCGTCGGGCACACCGGCACGACGGCGGCCGACGCGCTGGCCCGGGAGGCCGACCTGGTGATCGGCGTCGGCACCCGCTACAGCGACTTCACCACCGCCTCGCACACCCTGTTCGCCGACCCCGGCGTGCGGTTCCTCAACATCAACGTCGCCCGGTTCGACGCCGTCAAGCACGCCGGACTGGCGATGGTCGCGGACGCCCGTACCGCCCTGGAGGCACTGACCGCCGGGCTCGCCGACTGGCAGGTACCCCCGGAGTACCGCGCGCGGACCGCGGCACTGGCCCGCGACTGGGACGCCGCCGTGGACGCCGCGTACCACCTGGAACACACCCCGAAGCCGGCCCAGTCCGAGGTGGTCGGAGCGGTCAACGAGGCGGCAGGCGAGGACGGTGTGGTGATCTGCGCCGCCGGATCGCTCCCGGGCGACCTGCACAAGCTCTGGCGGCCGGCGGACCCGAAGCAGTACCACGTCGAATACGGGTACTCCTGCATGGGTTACGAGATCGCCGGCGGGCTCGGCGTGAAGCTCGCCGCCCCGGAGCGCGAGGTCTTCGTCATGGTGGGCGACGGCTCCTACCTGATGATGGCGCAGGAACTGGTGACGGCCGTCGCCGAAGGGGTCAAGCTCATCGTGGTCCTGGTCCAGAACCACGGCTACGCGTCGATCGGGGCGCTCTCCGAGACGGTCGGCGCCCCGCGCTTCGGCACCTGGTACCGCTACCGCGACGCGGACAGCGGAGCGCTGGAGGGCGACCGGCTGCCCGTCGACCTTGCGGCCAACGCGGCGAGCCTGGGGGCGGACGTCCTGCGCGTCGCCACCGTCGCCGAACTCCGGGGCGCCCTCGCGGACGCCAGGGCCTCCGACCGGTGCACGGTGATCCACATCGAGACCGACCCGCTGGTGCCCGCGCCGTCCTCCGGCGCCTGGTGGGACGTGCCGGTCGCGGAGGTCTCGGACGCCCCGGAGACCGGGGCGGCACGCGCGGCGTACGTGGACGCCAAGTCGGCCCAGCGGCCGTACCTCTGAGGGGGCCGCGGCGACGGGCCGGCCGGTCTCGGGGGCCGGCCCGCCGAGGCCCCGCTACAGCACCCGCAGCAGCCTCGGCCGCGGCGGCTCAGGGGTGTCCGCCACCTTGCCGAGGAGGGCCGGCAGCTCCGTCAGCGCGCTGATGCGGAAGTCCGCGGTCTCCACCACATCCGGGTGATCCGCCCACCAGTACCCGCACGCACCCCGCCGGATGTGCGCCGCCAGCAGCCCCGAGGACTTGGCCGGGAACAGATCGCCCGCCGGGTGGTCGCCCACGTACAGCGTCGACTGAGGGTCCGAGCCGGACACCTCGAGGACGCGGGCGAAGAACTCCGGGTCCGGCTTGGCGACGCCCCACTCGTCCGAGGTGACGACCACATCCGCGGGAAGGTCCAGCCCCCGCAGCAGCTCCCCGGCCCGCGCCGTCCCGTTGCCCGCGACGATCACCCGTACGCCCAGCGACCGCAGTTCCGCCAGTGCGGGCCGCACGTCCGGGTAGAGGTCCGACTCGTCCAGGTGCTCACCGCGCCCGGCGGCGGTGCGGGCCAGCGAGGCCTCGGTGACGTCTATGTCGGGGCGCAGCATGGTCAGCGCGTCGGCGCTGTCCCGCCCCTGGACGACCGCGGCCCCGACCAGCGCACTCAGCGTGTGCGGCGGGACGCCGAGCCAGTTGGCCCAGGACGCCCAGTAGCGGTCGTCGCGGATGAGTGTCTCGCCGATGTCGAAGACGATCGTTTCCATCACCGGGCCGAGCCTACGGGTCGAGGACCCTTGTGCGGCCGAGGCGCCAGGGGCGTGGGTGACCTGCGGGAGATCCGGCCGGTCACCGGCCGGGTACTCGCTCGTATGCTCGGTTCATGACCGATCCTCAGCGCGGACGCCCCACCACCAACTCCATGCGACGTGCCCTCAAGCGTGCCAGAGACGGTGTCGCCCTCGACGTTGCCGAGGCCGCCGTCCTGCTCCAGGCGCGCGGCGACGATCTGACGGATCTCGCCGCGTCCGCCGCCCGGGTGCGGGACGCGGGCCTGGCGGCGGCGGGCCGGCCCGGCGTCATCACGTACTCCCGCAAGGTCTTCATCCCGCTGACCCGCCTCTGCCGCGACAAGTGCCACTACTGCACCTTCGTCACCGTCCCCGGCAAGCTGCGCCGCGAGGGCCACGGCATGTTCCTGTCGCCGGACGAGGTCCTCGACATCGCCCGCAAGGGGGCGGAGATGGGCTGCAAGGAAGCGCTGTTCACGCTGGGCGACCGGCCGGAGGACCGCTGGCCCGAGGCCCGGGAGTGGCTGGAGGCCGAGGGGTACGACGACACGCTCGCGTACGTACGGGCCATGGCGATCCGCGTCCTGGAGGAGACCGGTCTGCTGCCTCACCTCAACCCGGGCGTCATGACCTGGACCGACCTCCAGCGCCTCAAGCCCGTCGCGCCCTCCATGGGCATGATGCTGGAGACGACCGCGACCCGGCTGTGGTCCGAGCCCGGCGGTCCGCACCACGGCTCCCCGGACAAGGAACCGGCCGTACGGCTGCGGGTGCTCGAAGACGCCGGCCGGTCCAACGTCCCGTTCACCACCGGCATCCTCATCGGTATCGGCGAGTCGTACGAGGAGCGCGCCGACTCCCTCTTCGAGCTGCGCAGGACCGCCCGCGCCTACCACGGCATCCAGGAAGTCATCGTCCAGAACTTCCGCGCCAAGCCCGACACGGCGATGCGCGCCATGCCGGACGCGGAGCTGGAGGAGCTGGCTGCCGCGATCGCCGTCGCCCGCCACATCCTCGGCCCGTCCGCCCGCATCCAGGCCCCGCCGAACCTCGTCGACGCGGAGTACGCGCTGATCGTCGGCGCCGGGATCGACGACTGGGGCGGCGTCTCGCCGCTCACCCCGGACCATGTGAACCCCGAGCGCCCCTGGCCGCACATCGACGAGCTGGCGGAGCGGACCGCGGAGTCCGGCTTCACGCTGCGCGAACGCCTCACCATCTACCCGGAGTTCATCCAGCGCGGCGAACCCTGGCTCGACCCCCGCCTGCTCCCGCACGTCCGCGCGCTGGCCGATCCGGAGACCGGGCTCGCGAAGGAGGGGGCGATCCCCGCCGGTCTGCCCTGGCAGGAGCCCGACGAGGGTTTCAACGCCTCAGGCCGCACCGATCTGCACCGCACCATCGACACCGAGGGCCGCACAGGCGACCGGCGCAACGACTTCGACGAGGTGTACGGGGACTGGGAGGCGCTCCGCGAGGCGGCGGCCCCCGGCATGGTCCCCTCGCGCATCGACACCGATGTGAAGGGCGCCCTGAGCCAGGCCGCCGCCGACCCGACGAAGCTCACCGACGACCAGGCGCTCACCCTGCTGCACGCGGACGGGCCCGCGCTCGACGAGCTCTGCCGGATCGCGGACACCCTGCGCCGGGACGTGGTCGGCGACGACGTCACGTACATCGTCACGCGCAACATCAACTTCACCAACGTCTGCTACACCGGCTGCCGTTTCTGCGCCTTCGCGCAGCGGCGCACCGACGCCGACGCGTACACCCTCTCCCTGGACCAGGTGGCCGACCGGGCCGCGCAGGCCTGGGACGTGGGCGCGGTCGAGGTCTGCATGCAGGGCGGCATCCACCCGGACCTGCCCGGCACGGCGTACTTCGACATCGCGCGGGCGGTGAAGGAGCGCGTCCCGGGCATGCACGTCCACGCCTTCTCGCCGATGGAGGTCGTGAACGGTGCCACCCGCACCGGCATGTCGATCCGCGACTGGCTGATCGCCGCGAAGGAGGCCGGGCTCGACTCCATCCCCGGCACCGCCGCCGAGATCCTGGACGACGAGGTCCGCTGGGTTCTCACCAAGGGCAAACTGCCCACGGCGACCTGGCTGGAGGTCATCAGGACCGCCCACGAGGTGGGCCTGCGCTCGTCCTCCACGATGATGTACGGCCATGTCGACCAGCCCCGCCACTGGCTGGGCCACCTGCGGACGCTGGCCAACCTCCAGCAGGAGACCGGCGGCTTCACGGAGTTCGTGACGCTCCCCTTCATCCACACCAACGCGCCCGTCTACCTGGCCGGCATCGCCCGCCCCGGCCCGACGGACCGCGACAACCGGGCCGTCATCGCGATGGCGCGCCTCCTGCTCCACCCGCACATCACCAACATCCAGACCAGCTGGGTGAAGCTGGGCACGGAGGGTGCGGCGGAGATGCTCCGCTCGGGCGCGAACGACCTGGGCGGGACACTGATGGAGGAGACCATCTCCCGGATGGCCGGGTCGAGTTACGGCTCGTACAAGTCCGTTCAGGACCTGGTCGCGGTGGCCGAGGCCGCCGGGCGCCCGGCGAAGCCGCGTACGACGCTGTACGGAGAGGTCCCGGCCGAGCGGGTGGCGGCGGCGACGGCCTCGGACGGGCATCTGCCGGAGCTGCTGCCGGTGCTGCCTGTTCTGCCTGTTCTGCCTTGAGGAGGGCAGGGGGCGGTCCGGCGCGAATGAGCCGGGCCGCCCTCTGCCGAGGACCCACAGCGTGGGTCGGGGCGCGTGTCAGTCCAGGCGGCGCGGGCCGCCGAGGAGTCCGGTCTCGACGTCGGTCGGCACCATCTTGACCAGCTTGCGGTGCTGGGGCGTACACCACAGCATCATGTCGTCACCGAGTGAGGGCAGCGCTTCCGCCTGCACCCGGGGCAGCCCCAGAATGCGCCCGAGGACCGCCGACTCCTCGGGGGAGACCCGTTGGATCCCGACAAGTCCGGCGTTCTCGACCAGCCTCGGTGCCGCCGGGCCCAGGAACGGCAGCAGCGTCAGCACGGACTGCCACGGTCCGGGCGCCAGCCGGCTGCGCGGTGGGCGCATGCCGCAGTCCCGCACCACCAGGACGGGACTGGTGACCGACGCACCCTGCGGTCCGATCTGTTTGACGTCGTGCACCGTCATGCACTGCTGGCCCCCGCCGGCGGCCTGTGCGAGCCCCGTCCACGCCTGCGGCCTGGCCGTCTCGACGGCGACGCGCGCGCCGGTGCCGGCGGTGCGCAGCGCCAGCGCCTGCGCCGACCACAGACTGCCGATGATCACGACATCGAGCTGGACGGGGCGGAAGAGGCCGAGCACGGCGGGCTGCCTCTTCGCGTCGACGCCCACCACGACCCCGTCGTCGCCGAGCGGCAGTGACAGCGCGGCGAGCTGTTCCACGGGCAGCACATGCCGGTCGCGGCGCGGGCCGAGCAGCCCGAACCCGGCCCTGCCCGGACGGGCCGCGGGAGGGGCGGGAGCAGCCGGGGCGGGGGCGCCGGTGGGCACCCTTCGATGCGTGGTCAACGGGTACCTCCGAGGGGCAGGGTGGCCAGCACGCCGGGAAGCTGTTCGCGGTCGAGCCGTACGAGACTGACCTTCACGGCTCGTGCGGCGCGCTCCAACTGCCTTCGCACCGACACCAGTTCATTGCTCCCGCGTGCGGTGAGGCGGACGTAGCCGCTGACGGCCGGTGCGCCGCCGGTCCCGCGCGACACCGCCATGCTGAAGGTGCTGGCGGATGCGGGCATCGACGTCAGGAGCGCCACCAGTTGTGCCGTGGGCGCCGCGTCGGCGCCCAGGTGGGGCCAGCGGCCGACCCAGTAGGTCGTGTGCCAGCGGTCGTCGCAGCGCCAGGCACGGGTGGACTCCGTCGTGCGCCGCACCGGCACGTCCGCCCGTATCGCCTGCGTGGTGGCCTGCGGATTCACCCCGGCCGATGTCGCGAGTGCGGAGGTCACCTGCGCCTCGGTCATGACCGAGGCGTCGAATCCCGCACCCGCCAGCCGGCTCGCCAGCTGATCCGTGGCCCGCAGGAGCGCGCGCTGCGCTCCGCCGACCCCGCCGCCGCGTGCGCGTACCGCCTCCGGGCACAGCTCCGGGTCGAGCTTCAGCGCTATCCATGTCAGCCGGGTCGCAGGGGTGCCGACCTGGGCCTGGAGCGGCCCGTACGACCGCGCCGCCGCGGACTGCTCGGGTACGTGCGGTCCGGGCGCGGGCTGTGTGTGCTGCACGACCTGTACCGACTCCAGCCGGATGTCGTCCACCTCAAGGGCGTCGTGCAGCAGCCCGAGCTCCAGCGGCCGCGCGGCACGGGGCATCCGCAGCGGTTCGTCCCGCGGCTGCACGAGCAGCAGGGTCGTCAGGAACGTCCCGTCACCCACCATGCCTATGGAACGCTCGCGCTGCCGGTCGGTGTAGGTGTACGTCCGCAGAGCCGACTCGCACTCGACGACCGGCGCCAGCGCGGGATCGACGCCTTCCGCGGACAACGGCCGTCGCGCGGCCCTCAGCCGTCCGCGCAGCGCCATGACCGCGTTGAGCCACTCCATCACCGGCCGCCCCCGCCGCCGCAGGACCGCCAGCAGCACCAGCCCGGCCGCAACCACGCCCATCGGCACCAACAGGACCCTGTTCGTCACCCACGCGATCAGCATCAGCGCGGCGGCGACCTCCATCAGCACCACCTGGTGCAACCGCACCCCACCGATACGTCCCGGCTTCGGGTGCACGCTCATTACTGCAGTCGTCGCGCTGCTCATCCCCCGGTATGTCCCTCCGTGTCACGGCACTACGGCGTCTGCGAGTCGGTCCGCCGCCTTCGGCACACCGGCCCGCGACCGCCCACTGTCCCACGCCCGGCGACAAGGGGGTCGAACGGGGGTTCGCGGTACGCCCGGTCGAGCAGGGGCGTCGGACGGCTTCACCAAGCATGGACCCGCACTGCGGTGAACGAGGGTCGGCGGGCATAGTGGGTGCGGCTCGCGAGGCAGCTATAACCACGGGGAGAAAAAGGGCAGATGGCATCACGGCGGGACGAACTCAATGCCTACACCTTCGCGAAGAAGCGGCTGACGGCCGCCTTTCTGCAACCGTCCGCCGTCGGTACGGACGAGGGGGCGCCGCGCCCGCTGCGGGCCGTCGTGCCCGGCCTGGTGGTGGGAGCCCTGCTGGTGGCGGGATTCGGGGCCTGGGGCCTCTTCAAGCCCAAGGTTCCCGAGGGCTGGGACAAACCCGGCGCCCACGTCATCGTCGGCAGCGAATCGACGACCCGATACGTCGTCCTGGAGACCGACGGAGTCAAGCGCCTGCACCCCGTGCTGAACTTCTCCTCCGCGAAACTGCTTCTGGACCCGGACAGTTCCTCGGTGATGCAGGTGGATGAGTCCGAGCTCGACAACGGAAAGCTCCAGCGCGGTCCGATGCTCGGCATACCGTACGCACCCGACCGCCTGCCCAGCGGCGACGACGCGGGCAGGAGCAAGCTCTGGGCGGTCTGTGAGCAGCCGGGCGGCGCGGGTGAGACCGTGCAGAAGGCGGTCTTCCTGCTCGCCGACCGGGAGGCGGACAAGGTGGGCGGCAAGCGGCAGCTCCACGGCGGCCAAGCCCTCTACGTGGAGGCGGACGGCGGGACCGGCACGCGGTACCTCGTGGACGCGAGCGGCACACAGCACGTCATCGGGTCCGCCGCCGCCGGCGCCAAGCTCTCGGCCCGGGACGAGGTGCTGCGCCGCTCGCTGTTCAGCGAGGGGGCGAAGCCCCAGAAGGTCACCAAGGACTGGCTGGGCACCCTTCACACCGGCACGCCCATCGACTTCCCGCGGCTGCCCGGCAAGGCCGGCGACCCGGCCGGCGTCACGGGCCTGGACCCCGCCCTGAACAAGGTGGGCACCGTACTCAAAGCCGTGGCGGGCAACGGCATGCAGCAGTACGTCGTCCTGCCGGGGTCGGTCGCCCCGGTGTCCGACCTCGTCGCCAGGCTGCTCCTGACGAGTCCGGAGGCGGAGGTGCTGGGCCAGAAGGCGCAGGCCATCGAGGTCGGACCGCAGTCCTTCACTCCCTCGCCGGACGGGTTCTACGCGAA
Organism: Streptomyces sp. NBC_00464; assembly: GCF_036013915.1. Lineage (NCBI taxonomy): Bacteria > Bacillati > Actinomycetota > Actinomycetes > Kitasatosporales > Streptomycetaceae > Streptomyces > Streptomyces sp. NBC_00464. The sequence goes on from NZ_CP107899.1 coordinate 4,445,435, forward strand.
GTACGGCTGGCCGGAACAGGTCCCGACCCAGGCCAACGACACGTCGGCCCGCACCGGGACCGTCTGCAATGTGCTGCACGGCGTCACCGCGGCGGGAAAGCCGAAACTGACCACCTGGGCCGGCCCCCGGTATCCGGTCGCCTTCCTGGACGGGGCGACCAGCGCGTACGTCACTCCCGGCAGCGGTGAGCTCTACCGGCAGTTCAACGGAGCGTCTCCCACCACCGGTTCGCTCTTCCTCGTGACGGACACCGGACTGCGTTACGCCGTGCAGACGAACAACGACAGCAGCGCGGACCCCTCCAAGATCGGGGCGTCCCCGACGCCCATGAGCCCGGAGGAAACGGCTGCCGAGGTCAACAAGGCGCAGATCAGGCTCGGTTACAAGGACGTGAAGCCGCTGCCGGTGCCGGACAACTGGTCCGCGCTCCTGCCCAAGGGGCCGCGGCTGGACACCAACAGCGCCAAACAGCCACAGAGTTCCTGACGACGGAAGGGAGGAAGCGCGTGATGATCACTCGCAAGGGGTTCCGTTCTTCGGCCGTCGTGCTGCTCCTGACGGGCTCGGCGGCGGTCGGCCTGCCGGTGTCCGCCCCGACACCCGCGGCGGCACAGGGTTCCGTCCCGCAGGCCGAGGGCAGCGGTGAGTGCACGTTCCCGATGCCGAAACAGATCAAGGGCCGCCCCTGGGCGCTCCAGCGGCTGGTCTTCGACCGGCTCTGGCAGGACACCAAGGGGAAGGGCGTCCGGGTCGCGGTGATCGACACCGGTGTCGACGTCGCGAACCCCCAGCTGGCGACCGCTGTCGACCGGGCGTCCGGGGCCGATCTCCTCCCGCCGTCGAAGGACGGGACCCAGGCCCCGGCCCCGGATGCCTCGAAGGGCAAGGGCGGCGCGAAGGCTCCGGCGAAGTTCGGCGGCGGCGCCGGCACCACCGATCTGATCGGCCACGGCACCAAGGTCGCCGGCATCATCGCGGCCCGCTCGCGGGCGGGCACGGGATTCGTCGGACTGGCTCCCGAAGCGACGATCATCCCGATCCGGCAGAACGACGACAAAGGCACCGGCACGGCCGCGACGATGGCCGCGGCCATCCGCCACGCCATCGCGAAGCGCGCCACGGTCATCAACATCTCCCAGGACACCGTCAAGCCCCTGCGGGACGACTCCGACCTGGCACTTGCCGTGCGCGAGGCTCTGAACAAGGACATCGTCGTGGTCGCGTCCGCAGGCAACGACGGTCTGGCCGGCAAGGTCAAGCTGACGTATCCCGCGGCCTATCCGGGCGTCCTGGCGGTGGCCGCCTCGGACCGCAACGACGAGCGTGCGCCGTTCTCCCAGACCGGCCCGTTCGTGGGCGTCGCGGCGCCGGGCGTCGACATGGTGTCCACCGTCCCCAAGGGTGGCCAGTGCGTCGACAACGGCACCAGCTTCTCGGCCCCCTACGTCGCCGGAGTCGCCGCGCTCGTGCGGGCCAAGCACCCGGGCTGGAAGCAGTCCCAGGTGGTCGCCCAGATCGAGCAGACCGCCGAGCGCGCGGTCAAGGGACGCGATGACTTCATCGGGTGGGGGGTGGTCGATCCGGTGCGCGCTCTCAACGACGACGCACACCCGGTGAACGCGCCCACCCCGGACCGCGCCGTCTCGGACGGCCCCGTCGGACCCGAACCGATCGCCCTCCAGCTGGGCGAGACCAGGCAGGAGCGGTTCGAGCGGATCGCGCTGTACGTGGTGGCTACCACAGGTCTTCTGGTGGCAGTGATCGCGGGTGCTGCGATCGTGTTGCGAGACCGTCGCAGGCGTGTAATTAGGTGAATAACCAACAACTCAAGTTAAGCCCAAGTCCGTTGGAATGAGTGGCGGCCGCAGTTAAACTGACAATTGACAACTTTGGTCCGATGTACGCGCGGTAGCGACACATAGGCAGCCCGCGACATTCGATTCATGGGGGAAGGTGCGCTATGTCAGACAAGCTCAGGCACTCAGCTGATCAGATTGACAGCCTCATCCGCGAGCTCGGCCACATGCACGACACGCTCCAGGGCAGGATCACGCACCTGAACGGTGTCATCGACGCCGTGGAAGGTCACTGGAAGGGTGTCGCGGCCAACGCGTACAACGGCCTCCAGACGGAGGTCAACCTCGATGTGCGCAACCTGAAGGAACTCCTCGACTTCACCAAGGAGGCCGTCCAGATGAGTCGTGACGGCTTCGACGCGGAGGAAGTGGAGCAGCTCAACAAGTTCAAGGGCGTCGACGGCGGCAACCTGGGCAGCAACGACGTCCTGGACCGGTTCCAGGCCTCCTAGCAGGCCGCCCACGCAGTCCGCCCTCACCTCGCATCAGGAGACCTTTTCATGGAGATTACGTACTCAGGGGTTGTCGAAGCCTCGAACCAGGTCAAGACGACCGCCAACACCATCAAGACCCAGCTCGACGACCTCAACACCAAGGTCAAGGCCGTCGTCGCCACTTGGGACGGTGAGACGCAGCGCGCGTTCTACGACCGTCACAGCGGCTGGGACGTCAAGGTCAGCCACATGCACCAGACCCTGCTGACGATCTCGACGAGGCTCATGGAAGCCACCGAGGGCTACCGGGCGAACGACCTCGCCCAGGCCCGGCGCTTCCAGGGCTGACCCAGCCTCAGATGAATCCAGACGGAACCGGCACGATGTGGGTGTGGGATGCGGACGACGCATCCCACACCCATGCCTGCGGTTCCGCGGCACTTTAGGGGAGGTGCTTGCATGAGACCTGAACTTCCGGGCGACGGGTCGCCCTCGCCCGATCTGGCAGCGCCCAGCGAGTCTCTTCAGAGCTTCAAGATCCGCGTGGACAAGCTGCTCACGAAGCTCGACGCTTCGCCGGCCGCGCACGGCCGCATCACTGAGCAGAAGGTCACCCCCGCCTCGTACGGCACCGGGTTCCCGGAGGCCATGGGGCTGTCCAGCGCCTACGACATGGTGCACGCGCGCCTGGAGCTGCTGTCCAAGACGCTCGGTGATCAGCTGGAAGCGATGGGCATCACGGTCGACCTGGCCGACCGCGGCTACGAAAACGTCGACAAGGAACAATCCGAGCGCCTGCACGCCATCCAGCAGCGAACCGAGATCTATTACAAGAAGCCGGACGACGGCAAGGATCCCGGAGCGCACGGAGGCGACAGGAGCGATACCGGAGGGGGCACGTCCAGCGGTCAGGACGGCTTCTAACACGTGAACGGGGGACAGGGATAACCATGGGCGAGAAACTGCCACCACTCAACGCCTGCTACAACACCAGCAACTTCGAGCACGCGTCCTACCAGGACATGCTCAACATGGTCAGTGGCGTCGACGCCTCAGCGATCATGGCTCGCGGCACGGCGCTCGTCGACGCGCAGACCGAGATCGAGAAGATCGGCACCGAGCTCAAGGAGCACGTCGGCCGCACCACCGGCTGGAAGGGCGCGGGCGGTGATGCCTTCCGCGAGTGGGGCGACGGCTTCGCCAAGGAGACCCTGAAGCTGGCCGACTACGCCGGCACCGCGGGCACCTCGCTGCAGACGGCCGGCCAGGCCCTCAGCGAGGTGGCCAAGGTGATCCAGGGCCACCCTGACGCCGTGTCGATGTGTTACGCGGACGAGGCGAAGGAGAAGGCCCGGCTCAAGGCCGTCGAGACGGCGCGGAACGAAGCCATTCCGCAGATGAACAAGCTCGCCTCGTACTACCTGATGGCCCAGCAGTCCATCTCCTCGCAGGAGGAGCCGAACTTCAAGCCGTTGCCGAGCGAAGCGGTGCCGCAGAGCCCGGTCGACAGCTGGAAGAAGGGCTTCGGCTCTCCTGGAAGTGTCCCCGGCAGCACGGACTCGGTGACGAGTTCGTCGAGCGGCAACACGTCGAAGGTCGATCACCAGTACAGCACCGTGCGTCCCGATGGCGTCAGCCCGTCCTCCCCGGACGGCACATCTGCCGTCCACACGCCGCAGCACGTCAACTCGGTGCCTGGGGCCCCGGACACCACGGGGACGAACATCGACACGGTGACGATGCCGCAGGCCCCGCCGACTACCGCGACCCCGCCCACGGGTGGATTCCCCCCGCAGGGTCCGACGGGTGGTGGACATCAGACACCTCTTCCGCCGGTGGTGATGCCCACGCGTCCGGGTCCGTTCGGGCCCGGAGACAGCATCGGGCGTATCACCCCCACCGGTCCGGGCGCCAAGGGCCCCGTGGAAAGCGTCCGGCCCCCCGTGATCACTCCTGGCAGGGGAGGGATGGAAAGCGTCCGGCCTCCCATGACCACCCGGACCGACACCGGCATCCACGGCGGCACGCCCGCGCAGGGGCAGACCGGCCCGGGCCGGGGCACGTCGCGTGGCCTGGTGGTCGGCGGCGAGAGGCAGGTGACCGGTCACGGAATGATGGGCGGCAGCACCGGCGGTCATGGCGGCTCCGTGGGGCGGCCCAACGGCCTCGGCGGATCGCAGCGCCTGGTCACCGAGCCGGGCGGCACCGTGCGGACACCGCGCGGAACGCAGGCGGGGGCGGGCCGGGAATTCACCCAGGGTGGCACCGGGCTCGTCCGTGAATCGACGCGTTCGGGTGGGGCGATGGGACCGATGGGCGGTGCGATGGGCGGGTCCCAGGGCACAGGGCGACGTTCGCAGCGACGTGACGGCGAGAGCCCGGATTACCTTGCCGAGGACGAAGAGACCTGGGGCACGGGGGACAACGGTGTGGTTCCCCCCGTGATCGACTAGAGCCGGTTCCAAAGCAGCGACGGTGGACGGCGCACAGAGAACGAGTGGGTGGCATGAGGTCAACGGTCAGGCATCACCGCAGGCGAGCGTCGGCGGTGGTGTCAGCGCTGGGTTCCCTGCTCCTCCTCGGCGGCGCCATCGCCCCGGCCGCGTCCGCGGACACCATGCGAGACCGGGAGTGGTACCTGGACCGGATGCAGGCCGCTGAGATGTGGAAGGTCAGCACCGGTAAAGGGATCACTGTCGCTGTTCTCGATACCGGCGTGATCCCGTCTGTTCCAGAACTGACGGGGAAGGTCCTCCCGGGGAAGAACTTCGTCGATCCGCAACTGGGTGCGCACAAGGACGTGGACGGGCATGGCACCGCCATGGCGATGCTCATCGCTGGGAACGGTGTGAATGGTCAGGGTGTGAAGGGCCTCGCTCCCGACGCACACATTCTCCCCCTGACCGTTTTCGGATCCACCAAGGAATCGGCCACCAACAGCGTTCCGGCTCTTGTCTCGGCCATCCGGTATGCCGCCGACAGCGAAGCCAAGATCATTAACATGTCGTTGGCCTACGAGTACTTCACGCCCGAACAGGACGAGTTGACCCAGATCCAACAGGCGGTGGATTACGCGATTCAGCGTGGAAAGCTGCTTCTTGCCGGGACCGGTAACAGGGGTGACAAGGAGAACAGTGTCGCGTACCCGGCGGCGAGCGTCGGCGTCGCCGGCATCGCGGCCGTAGACAAGACGTCCTCGGTCACGAAGTACTCGGTGTCAGGACCTCAAGTGGCTCTCGCCGCCCCGGGTGAGGAAATCCCGATCCTTTGTGGTGGCAGCCAGGCGGGCTACTGCAACAGCGGCGGCACCAGCCAGGCGACCGCCATCGCCTCCGCCTCCGCCGCCCTCATCTGGTCCAAACACCCCTCCTGGACCGGCAACCAGGTCCTCCGCGTCCTGATGAACACCGCGGCCAAGCCGACCGAAGGCAAGGTCCCCAGCCGCTACATCGGCTACGGCACGGTCCGCCCCCGGCTGGCCGTCCTCGGTGACGCCGGGGACCCGGGCCCCGCCGACGTGAACCCCCTGGTGGCCGCCCGGACCCCGAAGCAGTCGCCGTCACCCTCGGCGTCGAAGTCCGGCGGTTCCGGCTCCGCAACCGCTTCGAAGCAGCCGACGTCATCCGCGGCCTCCGAGAAGTCGGACGACGGCAAGAGCACCGGCGCGATCGTCTGGATCATCGTCGGAGTCGGCGCGGTGCTCGTCGTCGGCGCGGTGCTCCTGTTGCGCCGGAGAACTGCCGGTGTCCGGCGTTGACCTCGCTTCATCACCCACCCACCCCAATCGAACTCACCTGTAGTGCACAGGCCATGAGGGAAGCATCGTGAACGAAGAATTCATACAGGGCCTGCAGAATTTCCAGCAGCAGGCGCTGAACCTGCAGAACATGATGACGAATCTGCAGAACCAGATGCCCCAGGGCTCCGAAGGAACGGATTCCCAGGGTGCCGTGACCATCCGGCTGGCATCGGACGGGCTTCCGGAGTTCATCAAGGCCGCCTCGGACTGGCAGCGCAGGCAGCCGCCCGAGGCCATCGGGGCCGTCGTCGTCGAGGCGTACGGGGCGGCGATGAGCGCACAGATGGAGGGCCTGTCGCGGTCCTTCGACGAGGCGGACTGGCAGGCCCAGGCCGACCGGATGGACGATTCCCGCGCCTCGCCCGGCCCTTCAGGCGCGGCGGCGACGTCCGCGGCGGCAGCGGGAGTCCCTGAACCGGATCTGCGTTACGTCGTCCCCCGGAGTCTCGACGAGGTGACCGAGGACGTGCTCTCGGCGTTCGGCGCGGTGGAGCAGCTCGCGACGGAGGTCCCCGAGCCGGTGCAGGCCACCGGCAAGTCGACGGCCCACCGCGTCGTTCTCACCGTGACGAAGGGCGGCCTCGTCTCCTGCGAGGTGGACCCTCAGTGGGCGACGAAGCAGTCGTCCATCGGGCTCAACCAGGCGTTCGAAGAGGCCCTGGCCGATGCCCGCACCAAACTCGGTGCTCTTGAGACCACCGCCGGGGACGGGGTGGCCAACCTGCAGCTGGACAGCCTGTTGCACGAAGCACTGGCCATTCTGAGCGACCCTCGGCGCCTTGCCGAATAACTCCTGAAGGGAATGAAGACATTGGGTGACCCCGATCTCAAAGTCATTACCGATGGACTGCGTACCGATGCGGCCATGTGGGACGAACAGAGCGGCGCGATGAAAGCGGTTCACACCGCGGTCGAGGGAACGCGCATGAACCACCTTCAGGCGGGTGTGTTCCAGCTTCTGGTGTCGGCCTACGGAGCCGTCGTCGACCAGGTCTCCGAGCGCAGCGCCGAGGGCGCGACGCAGATGGCGGCAGTCGCCTCGGCCTTGTACAAGAACGCGAAAGCATACGACGACCACGAGGTCGACACGAAGAAGCACGTGGATCACGCCTACTAGACGGGGAATCGAATGGCTTTCAACGCGGCACAATACGAAGCAACCTCCCAGAAGCTGACCTCGGGAATCCAGACACTCTCGACGAAGCTGAACCAGGTCGGTCCGAAGGCGGAATCGACCGCGAACCACTGGTACGTACCCGATGTCATCGCGAAGGCCCTGATCTGGGCCGCGAACAAGGTCATCGAGGCCGCCTCCTGGGTCCTCAACAAGATCAAGGAGCTGCTGCAAGGGATAGCGGCGCCCGTCTACCTGGCGATCCACACCTGGGACTGGCAGTCGGACATCCGAGGGAAGGCCACGGGCGTCGCAGGCAGCACCACGGCCGACCAGCTCCAGTCCCTCAAGAACTGGACCGGCGACGCCGCCACCTCCTACACCACGGCAGTCAAGGCCCAGCCCATCGCGGCCGCCAAGATGGGAACGACCGCTGACAAGGTCGCCACGGGTCTGGCGCTGTGCGCCACTGCCGGGCTGGCGTTCTACGTCTCGCTGGCCGTCATCCTGGCCCAGTACATCGTGACCATGATCGGCGCGATCGCGGCGCTGGGTTCCGTTGTCTTCTCCTGGGCGGGTGCGGCCCTCATCGTCGGCGACACCACGGTGAGCATCGGCTACATCATCACGGCCGTCACCGCGCTCCTGGCCCTGCTGGGTGCGCAGGCCCAGCAGATGTCCGCCATCGAGGGTGAGGCGCGTGACATGACCGCCTACCCCAACGGCCACTGGCCCGTCGCGGCACCGTGAGTTCCGGCGTTCGTCCGACGCCGGACCATCGGCCGGCGCGGTACCGGACGCATGGATTCATCGGAACTACAGGCAGGTGCACTTCATGTACGGATTGCGGGCAGTTCTCTGGTTCATCGGCCTGGTCGCCCTGGTGTGTTCGTTCTTCCTGATGAGATCGGACCTCCCCAAATCGGTCCTGATTCTCTGCGTGATCCTGGCGATCGCCTGCCCGATGCTGGCCGAGGGGCATGCCGCGTGGCGGAAGCAGGGTGCACGCCAGGCGGAGCAGAAACACTGGTACGTCGAGAACTTCGGCTCGATCGACGCCCTGCTGCAGGCCGTCGACGAGCCGGGGCTGCGTCGCATCCGCGACGAGAAGGGTCCTGCCAACGCGGTACGGGAGGTCAAGCGCCAGCATCCCCAGCTTCCGTTGGACGTAGCGGTAACCCTGGTCAAGGCGTTGTGAGCCGCGAGGTGGGCCCGAGCGGGCGAGGGCGGGCCTCAGGAGAGGCTCGCCCCGTCCGGCGTGTACTGGTTGCGACTGCCGATCTGGTGCGCCGCCCTGACCTGCTTCTACATGGCGTTCTCGCACCGGCTGGAGAGCACCCCCTTGGTGGTGCTCTTCTACTTCCTGGGCGTTCTCCTTCCGAGCTGCTTCGAGGGCAAGCTCGGCAGTGCTTGATGGCCGGGAAGGCAGGATCTTCTGAATGACGGGTGATGGTTTCACATGTACTGGATTCGAGTACCGCTTTGGTGTGCCTCCCTGGCCTGCTTCTATGTGGTGCTCGCTGTTCGGCCGCATAGTCTGCCGCTGACGATCCTTCTTTACGCCTTGTTCGTTCTCCTTCCGGGCTTTGCCGAGGGATACGCGCAGCGGCGGCGCCAGAAGGACTGGTACGGACAGTTCGGGTCCATCGACGCATTGCGGTCGATCGTGACGGACGAGGCGGAACTTCGCCGGATCCGTGACGAAAAGGGGTTGCTGGTGGCTGCCCGCCGGTTCAGGCGCCAATTCCCTCGGTGCCCCTTGCCCGAAGCCCTGAAGCTCGTTCAGTCGCTGTGACCGCTCACGCCCTCCCCGCGGGCGCCCAGGCCGGAGCAGGCACTCCTGGATGCCGTCATGGGCCCGACGGCTGCCAGGGGCCGGCAGGGCCGCCCTCTACGTAGCGCCGGGCGTCATTCTGGCCCCGTGCAACGGAACCCGGCGTCGCGATCGAGACGCCGGGTTGTGCGCGTCCCGGAACCGGGCGCGTGGGCTTCTCGGATCAACAGACAGGTGGATGTCATGTATGGGTGGCGGATTGCTCTCTGGGCCGCTGGGATCGTGGCCGCCGGAGCGGCGATGCTTCTCTTCCATCGGGCGGCCACCGATGCGTCGGTGCTTCCATTTCTGCTCTGTGTCGTGCTGGCCTTCGTGCTCGTGCTGGCCGCTGAGAGCTATGCGACCGGCCGCAAGCAGCGCGAAAGGCGGGAGCGTTTCATCCAGACGTTCGGATCGGTCGACGAGCTGCGGCAGGTCATTGACGGGCCGGGTCTCCGGCAGATTCGGGATGAGGGTGGACGGATCGGTGCATTGCGTGAGCTCAAGCGCCAGTATCCGGGGATCCCGATCGATATGGCCGCGACATTGATCAAGGAGCTGTGAGCCCGCGAGTCCCGAGTTGTCGATTTGTGGGACCGCGCGTCGGGACGAGTCGACTCGCCGTGCGCACGGCGGCGGAGCACGGTGTGCAGCATGTCCTCAGTGATGACGGGCATGACTACCCGGTTCGTCCGGCGACTGAAAACGCTGGGAGGGGCCGTGGCGGTTCACGTGTTGACATTGCGCTGCCGGCCTGGACAGCGATTCGGGGTGTCTCACCACGCTTTGGCGGCGGCGAGTTGAGCGTCATGCACTTGCCGCCCGAACCTCAACGAAGGAAGCGTCATGACCACACCCTCCAACACCGCCGAAGGGCTCCTTCTCCCCGCTGAGCGGGCGCGCCGCGGCGGGTTCTACCTCGGGTTGATTCTCGCGGCGATGCTCTGCCTGGTGCTCCTCGAAGTGCTCGTTCTCTTTGTGGTCGGAGTGCTGATCATGGGTGAGGACCTGGGGTTCCTGGGCGAGGCGGGTGTCGCCGGCTATGCGGGACTACCGGTGCTGGGAGGGGTGGTGGCCCTGCTGCCGCTGATCGCCCTGGTGTCGCGAACGCCGGCCCTGCGCATCGATCCGGTGGGCATGAGCAAGGTGCGGCGTGGGGGTACGGAGACCGTGCGGTGGACCGATATCGACCAGGTCCGGTTCAACAGCAGGCAGAGCCTGCTGCTGTTGGTGCTGAAGGACGGGGCTCTCCCGGAGAAGCAGATCGCCGGGGCGGGGCCGAGGGCGGTCGTTCTCTCCTCTCTCGGAAACTCCCTGTGGCGCCGGCGCAGGCCCGGCCACCCTGCCCTGATCATCGACGCGGTCGAGCGCTTCGCCCCGGGAAGGTACACCGCCCAGCCGTTGACCCTGGGCTGAGCGCTGTCCCGCCAGGAATTGCGGAACAGCGCGTGGCCGACACGCAGAACGGACGACGTCTCGGCGCATGAAGGAGGGGGCAGGCCCGATCGTGGGCCTGCCCCCTCCTTCGCGCTCCGCGGTACCCCGATCCTCAGCCCAGGTCCTGCGGCAGCCACCCCGTCTGGATCAGGGCAGGCGCGCCGCGGCGCGAGACGAACAGACCGCGGCCCGGAGGCAGCGGGCGGGCCTTCACGTCGCCGAGGAGTTCGCCCTCACCGGGGTGACCGGACAGGACGATGCCCTGCGCGCCGAGCTCCTTGAAGCGCTGGATGAACGGCTCGTACGAGGACCGGCCGGCCCCCGCGCTGCTGCGCGCGATGATGAAGTTGACCCCCGCGTCGCGGGCGTACGGCAGGTTGTCGACCAGCTGCGCCATCGGGTTTCCGGAGGACGTCGCGACCAGGTCGTAGTCGTCGACGATGATGAACGCCCGCGGGCCCCTCCACCAGCTGCGCGTGCGCAACTGCTGCGGTGTCACATCGGGGCCGGGGATGCGGCTGGTGATGAGGGTGTTCATGTCCTGGAGGTACTTCTCGAAGCCGTTCTGCGTCGTCGAGTATCCGACCAGGTACGGCTCGGGCACGCACTCCAGCAGGCTGCGCCGGTAGTCGCCGACACAGATCAACGCCTCCTGCGGGGTGTACCGCTCGGTGATCTGCTTGATGAGCAGTCGCAGCACCGCGGTCTTGCCGGACTCCGACTCACCGAAGACCGCGAACAGCGGGTCGGTGTCGAAGTCGACGAAGACCGGTGCGAGGTTCATCTCGTCGAGTCCGATCGCGACACCCGGGCGCGTATCGCCGGGGCCGCTCGGCAGCTCACGGGCCGAGAGCATCCTGGGCAGCATGCGGACCTGCGGGGCATGCGGGCCCGGCCAGTTGTCCGTCGTGGCCTTGACGAAGGCGGCGGTGGCATCGGACAGGCTGTCGGCGTCCGAGGATTCGTCGATGCGCGGCAGTCCGCCCATGAAGTGCAGCTTCTCCGCGGTCAGGCCGCGGCCCGGTTGACCGACGGGGACGTTCACCGCGATCTTGCGGTCCAGTTCGGAGTCGGTCGGGTCGCCGAGGCGCAGCTCCAGCCGGTTGAGCAACTGGTCCTTGAGCGCTGCCCGCATCTCCATGTACCGGGCGACGGTGGCGATCAGGTGTACGCCGAGCCCCAGACCCCGGGCGGCGATGTCGGCGACGACGGGCTCCAGGAACTCGTAGTCCGTCTTGAAGGACTGCCAGCCGTCGATGACGAGGAAGACGTCGCCCCACGGCTCGCCCGGCAGCCGGCCCTCGGCGCGGAGCCGGCGATAGGTGGCGATCGAGTCGATGTTGTTGTCCCGGAAGAACTCCTCGCGCCGGTTGAGGATCCCCGAGACCTCGGCGACCGTACGGCGGATCTTCTCCGGGTCGAGCCGGGAGGCCACCCCGCCGACGTGCGGCAGGCCCTCGACGGCGATCATGCCGCCGCCGCCGAAGTCCATCCCGTAGAACTGCACTTCGTTCGGCGTGTGCGTGACGGCGAAGGAGCCGATGAGCGCGCGCAGGAGGGTGGACTTGCCGGAGCGGGGGCCACCCACGATCAGCATGTGACCGGCCGCGCCCGAGAAGTCCCGTACCAGGGAGTCGCGGCGCTGCTCGAAGGGCTTGTCCACCAGGCCGAAGGGAACGACCAGAGAGCCGTTCTGGGCGTACTGCGGGGAGTGGAGTCCGCGCTCGGGCGTCACCGCCAGCGGCGGCAGCAGCTGGTCGAGGGACGGGGCCTCGGTGAGCGGCGGCAGCCATACCTGGTGAGCCAGGGGCCCCTTGCCCTCCAGGCGGCGTGCGATGACGTCGAGAACGGTGTCCGCCAGTGCGTCGGGAGTGGTCTGCCCGGGTGCGTGAGAGACATACGGATCGGGTTCGGGGTAGTGGACCGCCACCGGTTCGGCGGTGAACAGCACGGGCCGCCGGTCGATGGGAAGTTCGCCGCTGCTCGTGACGGCGGTGACCCCCGGGCGGTAGGTGCCCGAGACGTACGCGGCCTTGAAGCGGGTCATCCCCTCGGTGCCGAACTTCAGGAACCCGGAGCCGGGCACCGAAGGCAGGTGGTAGGCGTCGGGCACGCCCAGCGCGGTACGGGATTCGGCGGCGGAGAAGGTACGCAGGCCGATCCGGTAGGAGAGGTAGGTGTCCAGGCCGCGGAGGCGGCCCTCCTCCAGACGCTGCGAGGCCAGCAGCAGGTGCACACCCAGAGATCGCCCGATGCGGCCGATCTGGATGAACATGTCGATGAAGTCCGGCTTGGCGGTGAGGAGTTCGCTGAACTCGTCGATCACCAGGACCAGCGAGGCCAGGGGCTCCAGCGGGGCCCCCGCGGCGCGCGCCTTCTCGTAGTCGGTGAGGTTCGCGTAGTTGCCCGAAGCCCGAAGGAGCTCCTGGCGGCGCTGGAGCTCACCCGTGATGGAGTCCCGCATACGGTCGACCAGGGTGAGGTCGTCCGCCAGGTTGGTGATGACCGCCGCGACATGCGGAAGCTCGGACATCCCGGCGAACGTCGCGCCACCCTTGAAGTCGGCCAGGACGAAGTTGAGCGTCTCGGAGGAGTGGGTGACCGCCAGGCCGAGCACCAGGGTGCGCAACAGCTCGGACTTTCCGGAACCGGTCGCTCCCACACACAGCCCGTGCGGGCCCATGCCCTCCTGCGCGGCCTCCTTGAGGTCGAGCATGACGGGCGAGCCGTCCTCACCGATGCCGATCGGTACGCGCAGCCGGTCGGCCGTCGAACGCGGCCGCCAGGCGGTGGCGGTGTCGACCGCGGCGGGATCGCCGATGCCCAGCAGATCCGTGAAGTCCAGATTGGCGAGGAGAGGCTCGTCGTCCTCCGAACCGCTGCCCATCCGCAGCGGGGCGAGCTGACGGCCCAGGGCTTCCGCGGTCTCGACCGGCAGGAGGTCGGGCGTGCCGTGGTAGGTGGCCGCGGCCGACTCCAGCCGGAGCCGGCCCGGCCGTACGGCAATGTGCAGCTGGCCGCGGGGATCGTCCAGCTCCTCCGGAATGATCTCCACGACGGTCACCCCCTGCAGCCCTTCCGCGGAGGCGAGCAACGACTCCGCCGGCACGAGGCTGCCGTCCAGGATGAGGACCACATGCGGCTGGTCGAGGAGCGGTGTTCCCTCGCGGTTGAACCTCGACCGGCCCTCAAGGGTGCCCTTGAGCAGTTCCTCGACCTCCATCAGGTTGTCGCCGAACAGCCGCTTCGTGCCGGCCCCGTCGGACGACCCCGGAGCCTGGGAGTGCGGCAGCCACTTCGTCCAGTCCCACTGATCGGTCACATCCGGGGACGCCGCGACCGCGACCACGAGGTCGTCAGGAGAGTGCAGCGCGACCAGACCGGCCACCATCGAGCGTGCGGAAGCGCGCACCGACCCCGGATCGCCCGAGATCACGACGTGGTAGAAGGCGCGAAGCGATACCGCCATGGGGAGCCGGTCGAGCGAACCGTGAGCGGCCAGGAACTGGTGCATGGCTCCGGCCGACAGCGGCTCCAGCTCGTCCAGCGGCGCGGTGCTCGGAGCGACCAGGGGCGTCCACAGCTGCTGCGGTCCCAGACCGACGCGCACCTGCCCGAAGTCGGTGTCGCCGATCCGCCGCTCCCAGAGCCGCTCACCCTCGGCGACCAGCGACCACAGCTGGTCCGGGTCCGGGTGCAGGTAGAACTGCGCGTCCCTCTGGACCCGTGCGGTCTTGCGTACCTTCCGCCGGGTCTGCGCGAGGTACTTCAGGTAGTCCCGGCGCCCTTCCGAGGCCTCGCCCTGGGATCCCTTGCGGTGCCGCATCACCTGGGCTATCGCCATGGCCGCTGTCGACACCAGCATCATGACGCCCATGATCTTCATGAACGACTGTGAGCCGGGCATGAAGAAGAACACCACTGATGAGCACATGCCGAGCATCGGCAGCAGCTGCATGGCCACGCCCTCCTGCTGCCCGCGCGGCAGTTCAGGGGGCGATTCGAGTCTTACTTCCGCCGAGGATGTCTCAGGCGGCATGGCCCGAGGCGGGCGTTTGACGACGATCTGGGTCACCGGCGAATCAATCCCTCAGTGCGGCCCGGAGAGTTGTGGGCCGGCACCCCCGTGGCAGCGACCTACCTCCGCGTGCCGATAATCCTACGTGCAGCCCATGCAGGGGCCCCCGATAGGGTGGCGCTCTTGCTCAGGAGCGCGGTGTACAGCGAACGAGGGGGATATACCAGGTGAGTTCGACCATTTCAACCGGTTTCTGCCGAATAACGGTCGTGGCACCGGACAGCCGTATCGATGTCGCCCTTCCGGACGATGTCGCTGTCGCCGACCTCCTTCCGGAGATCCTGCGGCTGACCGGCCAGGCCACACCCCCTGGCACGCCCCCCGGCTACCACTTGGCCCGCCGCGACGGCACCCTCCTGGACCTCACCCACCCGATGGCCGTCCAGCGAGTCCTGGACGGGGACGTCCTGCGGCTTCGGCCCTTCGCGGAATCGCTCCCCCCGGCAGTCTTCGACGATGTCAGCGACGCGGTCGCCACCGCGGTCCGCCGCGACCGCGCCCTCTGGAGCGACCAGCTGCTCCGCGGCGCCGGTCTCTTCGGCGGCGCGCTCCTGCTCGTACTCATGGGCTTCGTGCTCTGGTTCTCCGACCCGATCCAGCACGACATGCACGGCCTGCCGGGCATTGTCGCCGCCGCCGTCGGTGTGCTGCTCGTCGTCCTCGCCGCCGTCAGGGCCCGGAGCTACGGCGACCGGGCCTCCGCGGTCGCGCTCGGCCTCGCGGCTCTGCCGCACCTGATGATCGCCGGGTCCGGCATCCTCGCGCTCGATGCGGGTACCGGCATCGGGCGCCTCCAGTTCCTGCTCGGCTGCGCCACCGTGCTCTGCTTCTCCGCCGGGCTCGTCGCCGCGATGCCGTCCGGCGACGCGCCCTTCGTCGCCGTCGTCTTCGCCTCGGCGGTGGGCACCCTCGCGACGTTCTGCTCGATCCTCGCCGAAGCCAGTCCCAGCGAGACCGCCGCCGTCTGTGCGGTGGTCGCGATCGGAGCCGTGGCCTTCCTCCCCGGGCTCTCCGCGCGGGTGGCCCACCTGCCGATCGGCTACGCGGCCCCCCGCCCCATGACGGACGCCGACCTCGACTCCGCGTCGGTCACCGGCGACGGTGGTCCCGTCGACGCCGAACGCATCGCGGCTCAGGCCCGTCGCGGGCACGAACTGCTGCTGGGCCTGGTGGGCGGCTGCTGTGTGGTCGTGGTCGCGTCCGCCACCGTCCTGGGCTTCTCCAGCAACGTCTGGGGCCAGACCCTCGCGCTGGTCGCCGGCCTGGCCATGCTGCTGCGGGCACGGCTCTTCCGCTACACCGCCCAGGTCGCCGCCGTGCTGGCCGCGGGCCTCACGTCCCTGGGCCTGCTGGTGCTGGGGCTGTCACTCAATCCGCCCACCGGCGCGGTCATCAAGCTCCTGACGGAACAGGACCGAGGACCGCTCGACATCCGTACGCTCTGGCTCGCCGCTGCCGTCACGGTCGGCTCCGCACTGCTGATCGGCATCGCGCTGATCATCCCGAAGAAGGGGCTGTCCCCCTTCTGGGGCCGGCTCTCCGACCTGGCCGAGGTGGTTCTCCTCCTCGCGCTCGTGCCCCTCTGCCTGGCCGTCCTCGACGTGTACTCCTCGGCGCGGGGCATGTCGAGCTAGGGCCTTCCGTTTGGATCAGGCTGCTTCCGGAGCCGCGCGGGCGGGCTCCGGGAGCGACCGCTCGCACCTGTCGTTCCTGATACGTCACTCACACGGGTGAGTCAACTCCTGTTACAGGTGCGGGCGTTACGTGCGGACATATTCTCCTGGCAAGAACGAACCCGGTGCTCGGGGCGGTTCGAGCATCACGCCACTTGCTGAAAACGCTGTCCACCGCTCTGCGGGACGTACCGGAAATCATCGCCGATCCCCTTGTCGAACTCACCGCACAAGGCCTGGGCAACCGCCCGGCCGCACAACAGTGGAGGAACCTGGTGGCCGTGGACCTCTCTTTCTACAAATCCTTCATGGCAGAGGAAATCCGGGACGAGGGCCGGTCGGAAGGCCGGTCGGAAGGCCGTTCGGAGGGCCGTTCGGAGGGCATCGCGCAGGGCATCCTGCTCTTCCTCGCGCGGGCGGGCATCGACGTACCGGACGAGGCGCGTGAACGGATCACCACCTGTGGCGATCTCGACACCCTGAACCGCTGGCTTCTGCGGGCCCCCACCGCCCGGTCGGCCGAGGACGTCTTCGCCGAGGAGTAGGTCGCCCCTCAGGGCGAAGCGAGCTTCGGCCTGACCGTCACCGGTACCCCGTCGCGTCCGCCGGCTTCCCGGCAGCGTCGACCTCGACCAGGTAGCGCCAGCAGTCGGGCCGGGAACCGTCGAGGTCGGTGAATCCGTACTCCTGGGCGAGCTGCCCGCTGGACAGCGACTGGCCGTTCCAGCGCGCGAGGCCGGCGTCTCCGGCCAGAGCCGCGACCGCACGCCCGACGTACGCGGGGCTCTCCGAAATACAGAAGTGCGGGACCTCGGCCAGCGCATCGCGCCAGTTCTCCTCGGCCACGCCGAAGGCATCGAGCATCATCTCCGAGCGCAGCCACCCGGGGGTGAGCGCCACCGCCGTACCACCGTGCGGCTTCAACTCGTGTGCCTGCACGAACGCCATGCGCAGCACGCTGTTCTTGACCAGGTCGTAGAAGTAGGAGTTGCGGTAGTTCGCGTGGTTGTACGCGGCCGTCCCGTCGGTCATCTCGACCACGAGCCCACCCGGGCGACGCACCAGCAGCGGCAACAGGAAGTGGCTGGTGATCGCGTGGGTCTCGACGCCCAGCCGGAGCAGCCGCAGCCCGTCGTCGAGGTCGTGCTCCCACACCGGTTTGTCGAACGCGAACAGCCGCTCGCCGCCCCAGATGTCGTTGACGAGCACATCGAGCCGCCCCTGCTCGGCGTCGATGCGCCCGGCCAGCGCACGGACCTGCTCCGGCACCAGGTGGTCGGTCGGCACCGCGATACCGGTCCCGCCGGCGGCGGTGACGAGCTCCGCGGTGTCCTCGATCGTTTCGGGCCTGTCGTACTCCGAGCGCTTCTCCCGGGTCGTGCGGCCGGTGACGTAAACGGTCGCACCCGCCGCGCCGAGCTGGACGGCGATGCCGCGCCCGGCGCCCCGGGTGGCCCCGGCGACCAGTGCGATCCTTCCGTGGAGTGGCGGTTTCGATGTGTCGGACATGCGGCCCCTTGCGGTTCGTAGCTGCCTGGTACGCCCCGGTCCCCACCAGGCAGATTGTCGATGAGGACCGGTGACCCCATGCTCGCCGCAGAAGCGGACACCACGTGTCCTATTTCTTCATGTCTCTCCACACGACCTGGTGCCGTGCGGGGGACTGCGGGGAACTCCGCGGCGTCAGCCGACCAGCAGGTCCCTCTTCAGCGCGCGAACATCCTTGGCATCCAGGCCGAGTGCCTGCTTCTCGTACGCGCCGAACGAGCCGAACGTCTCGGAGATCTCCTGGAACCCGGAGTTCAGGTACGAAGGCCGGACATCGAGCAGCGGCTTGTACACCGCGGCCTGCGCGGCCGGCATCGAGGCGAGCGCCGCCGCGTTCGCCTCGGCACGGTAGTCGTTGGAGGCCAGGTAATCGGCCATCACGGTGGAGCGCGGCACCCCGAGGGCGGTCAGCAGGGCGGCGTTCGCCCAGCCCGTGCGGTCCTTGCCCGCCGTGCAGTGGAAGACGACAGCGCGGGCGCTGTCGTCGCCGATGCCGGAGAACACCGTGCGGTAGGCCTTCTTGGCGGTGCCTCCGCTGACCATGAACTTCTCGCCGTCGACCATCATGGCCTCGGCCTCCGCCGCGGTGACCGGCATGGCGGTGAACGTCGGCGACCCCGCCAGTACATCCGCGACGACGTGCGTCGCACCGGCCGGGACCCGGTCCGGGGCGGCGGCGCGCTCCGACTCCATGCGCAGGTCGAAGACCGTGGTGACGGACAGCCGCCGCAGTTTCGCCAGATCGGCGGACGTCAGCTTGTCGAGGGCGTCCGAGCGGTAGATCTCGCCCATCTTCACCCAGTGGCCGTCCGCGGTGCGGTAGCCGCCCGCGTCACGGAAGTTGACGGCACCCTGGAGCCGGATCAGCCGGTCGGCGAGGTGCAGCGAGCCTCCCCGCTCGGGGACCAGGTCGAACCACTGTCGGTCGGCGGCGGGCAGCCCGCGCACGGTGACCTTGCCGGTGGAGCCACCGGAGGCGACGGTACGGCCGTTGGCCCGGACGGCCACGTGACGTATGCCGGGGGCCTTCCACTCCACGGTGTACGAACCGTCGTCGGAGGCCGTCACCGTGGCCGCGGTGAACGGGATGCGTCCGTGGGAGGAAGCGGCGCCGTGCCCGGTGGGGGTGTGCGGGGCCGCGGCCGCGGCCGCGGGTACTGCGAGGCCGGCCAGGAGGGCGGCGGCCAGGGCGTAGGAGGTAGCCCTGACACGAGTCATCTGCGTCATGCGTGCATGCTCTGAGCCCCGCACGTGGAGAGGCGTAACCCCGGGTGAACGGGGGACGAAGACAGTTCCAACAGGGCCTCTGCGGCGGAGGGGGCACGCTGCGGCTCAGCAGCGCCTTGCACAGGGCCCAGCCCCGGGCCTCGGGCCCACGCCCAGGTGGCAGCGTCTTGGCCGACGCACGCAACTGCCAGACATGGAGCCATGTCCGCCACAGCCGACCCGCGCCGGCAGAACGCCGATGGGTCCGGGCAATCGAGCCGGCTGTCCGGTGTCAGCGCCCGGCCGCGTACTCCAGGAAGGTGGACCAGGCGGCCGGAGCGAAGAGCAGGACGGGTCCGGCGGGAGTCTTGCTGTCGCGGACGGGGACGAGGGCGGGGAAGGTGTCCGATACCTCGACGCAGTTGTTGGCGCCGCCGTCGCTGTAGCTGGACTTGCGCCAGGTCGCGGTGGAGAGGTCGGGGGTACGGCTCATGATCTGTGCTCCTCCAGGACACCCCTGATGAACGCGGTGGACTCCGGCGGGGGCAGCGCCAGGTCCCGGAGGCGATCGTAGGACAGGCGGTAGCGCGTCACAGCGGCTGGATCCTCGATCAACTCCGCGCATCCGTTGCCTTCCGTATAGGCAACCGTGCTCGTGTCGTCCTGCCACAGCAACGTCAGGGAACCGTCCATCAGGTGGTGCGCCCCGGCGGCGAAGGGCAGGACCTGGAGGACGACGGAGGCCGTCTCGCCCATGTCGATCAGATGCGTCAGTTGTTCGTCCCACGCCTTGGGGTCCGGGACGGGCCTGCGGAGCGCGTACTCGTCCAAGATGATCCGTACGGACGGAGCCGGTTTACGGTGCAGCAGTTGCTGACGTCCCATGCGGGCTATGACCTGCTCCTCCACCAACTCGGCCTCGGCGTGGGTTTCCTGGGCGCCGGACAACAGCTTCCGCGCCACCTCCTCCGTCTGGAGCAGGCCGGGGATGCCGAGCGTGAACAGGTGCATGATGCGAGCCGTCGGCTCCAGCCGCATGAACTCCTTGTACCGGTCCTTGAAGACCTCCTTCCGCGCCACCTTCCAGAGCTGCACCAGCAGGCCCCCGGAGTCGTAGAACCGGTCCAGGTCCTCCATCACCGCGAGCTTGGACAGGCGTTGGCTGACCTCCAGGCGGTAGAGGTAGCTCTTGTCGTAGCGGGTCTTCTCGGCGAGCTGCCCCAGCGACAGGCCCGCCTTCTCGCGTAAGTACCGAAGGGCCCGGCCGAGCGCGGCGCGGCCCGACTCCTCGTCCGTGGGGGTGAGTTCGGTCATCGGCGGCCCTCCGTTGTCCTGCGCGCGGGCAATCGTGTCTCTCTGTCCGAGCGTACGGCGGGCGCGTCATCATCGGGTCACGATCCGTCACCGTCACCCGTCGGTGGGACGCAGTGCCCGCCGGCCGTCAGGAGCAGTCATGGCCGACCTACCTCCCCGCCTCCTTCCCTGGGTCTCTCCGGAGGGCAAGCCGTGCTGGCTCAGCACCGACGATCCCGGGAGCCTGATGTCACGGCTGGCCGACGACATGGAGGACGAGCAGATCGAGTGCGGCGAGCAGGTGTGGGCCGGGTCGCGGGCCGTGCTGGCGGACCGGGCGGCGGGGGAGCGGGCGGTGCGGTTCGCGCTTGCGCGGGCCACGGAATCGCTGGGGGATCTGCTGCGGATCGCGCACAGCCGGGGTGAGCGGATGCGTGCGGAATCCTCGTGACCGGCGTCCGTCCTGCTCCTGGCGGGGGCCGTCAGTGAAAGCCGAGCATTCCGGGGGAGTCGATGTCGACGGTGAGGATGCCGGGCGGGTAGTCGTCTTCGCGGCCGGTCAGGATGATCGACATGCCGCCGGTCTCCAGGTGGGGCAT
This sequence comes from Streptomyces sp. NBC_00464, assembly GCF_036013915.1. NCBI lineage: Bacteria > Bacillati > Actinomycetota > Actinomycetes > Kitasatosporales > Streptomycetaceae > Streptomyces > Streptomyces sp. NBC_00464. The sequence continues at coordinate 4,466,286 of NZ_CP107899.1, forward strand.
CGCCACGTACAGCGCGTGGCAGGTGTCCGGCCCTCCCCAGCCGTCGCGCACCATGCCCCCGATCGTGGCCGCTGCCGTCTGGTCGAGCTGGTCCACCAGGAGGCCGGGGAGCGCCAGCGCTGCACGCGCCAGGCCCTCGGATGCCACTTCCCCCTGCATGAGGCACAGCGCGGGAACGTGCACCCAGTCCCCGGGTGTGTGAGCGACATTGTCGGCGAGAAGGTGCAGGGCGCGATGCCCCTGCGTGAGGGCGGTGACCGCACTCGTGTCGAGGATGATCACGCTGCCTTGTCCCGTCCGGCGCGCATCTTCTCGGCAGCCATGGCGTACACATTGGCCAGCACGTCCGGTCCGTCCTCGAACTCCGCATCGGTCAGAGTGCAGCCCATGCGCTCCCTCAGCACCCGTCGAGTGGTGGCCACACGCTCGGCGATCTGGGCGGCGGTCGGCTGCTGCGAAGCCAATTGCTCGACCAACTGGCCCAGGCTCAGACCGCGCTCCTTGGCGACCTGTGCGAGATGATCACGTGTCTCTTTGGGGACCTGGATTGTCGTCGTTGCCATAGAGTCACCATAGCCAGAGTATGGATACGACGCGCCCCTACTGCCCGAAGCGCACCAACCGGGCACATGCGAAGCGCGGTACGCCCGTTGACATTCCTACGCGTACCCGTATCGGCCCTCGGCCGCCCTTCCCCGTTCGATTACAGTGCTGCGCAGTTACCGCGCAGTCGCACACGGATACGGACCGATCGGGAGACGGGAAGGGGCACGGTGAGCTCAGGGACCACAGCCGTCTGGGGCCGTGCCGAGCAGCAGGACTTCCGCAGCCGGGTACGCGGCGCACTGCTCGGCGGCGCCATCGGTGACGCGCTCGGCGCGGGCGTCAGCGGGCTCACGCTGGAGGAGATCCGCGAGGCCCACGGGGTCGACGCCGTCACCGACTTCGTCCCCGCACACGGCGGGCGCGGCCGCGTCAGCGCCGTCACCCAGCTCACCCTGTTCACCGTCGACGGGCTGATCCGCGCCCAGGTCCGCCGCGACACCGGTGCCTGGCACCCGCCCACCGATGTGCACCAGGCCCATCTGCGCTGGGCCGCCACCCAGCACGACTGGGGGCCCGACGAACGGCGCAAGGACAACGGCTGGCTCGCCGGGCAGGAGTGGCTCTACAACCGGCGCGCGCCCACCCGGGAATGCCTGAACGGCTTCGGCGACACCGTCATGGGCACCCTTGAACAGCCCAAGAACCCCGCCGCGCACGACTCGGCCGCACTCACCCGCTCCGCCCCGTTCGGGCTCCTCGTCGGCTGGGAACCGCAGCTCGTGTTCCAACTGGCCGTCGAGTGCGCCGCCCAGACCCACGGCCACCCCACCGCCCTGCTCTCCGCGGGCGCCGTCGCCGTCATGGTGCACGGGCTGGCGCGCGGCGAGTCGCTGGACGGGGCCGTGCAGCACGCGCTGGGGGTGCTCGCCGAGCGGCCGGGCCACGAAACCGTCACCGAGGCGCTCCAACAGGCCCTCGGCACCGTGCGCCAGGGCATTCCGGGCCCCGCACTCATCGAGTCGCTGGGCGCCACGGACTCCGCCGAGGAGGTCCTTGCCGTGGCCGTGTACTGCGCCCTGGTCGGCGAGGACATCCGGCACGGGCTGCGGCTGGCCGTGAACCACGGCGGGCCGTCCGCGGCCACCGGGGCCCTGTGCGGGGCGCTGCTCGGCGCGCTGCACGGCGAGACCGCGCTGCCGCCGGCCTGGCTGGCCGAGCTGGAGGGGCGGGCCACGCTCCTGGAGCTCGCCGACGACTTCGCCATGGAGATGACACAGGGGCCCGCCCTGCACGGTCCGGCCGCCGCCGCACCGGGCTGGCTGGCCCGCTACCCGCGCGGCTGAGCGGGAAGGGCGGAACAGGTGAGGGGCGGGTCACGGAAGCCGCCGCATCCGTGACCCGCCCCTCACCCCCGTACAGCCGCAGGCGTCAGTCCTTCACGCCCTCCACGGCCGCAACGTCCTCGGGGCCGCCCTGCGCCGGTACGGTCGCACCGGTCGCCGGGCCGTCGCTGTCCGTGTTGATCTGCTCGATGATCGCATCGCGCTCCGGGGTGTCCTCCGGCTTGATGAAGCCGATGACGATGTAGAGCACCAGCGAGATCGCCAGCGGCAGCGCCACCTGGTACTGCAGGGCGACGTCCGTCTTCACCGAACCGTCGAAGTTGTAGTTGGTGAAGTAGAACGCCAGCAGACCCGCCGCCCAGCTGGTGAGCGCCGCCGTCGGTCCCGACTTACGGAACCGGCGCAGCAGACCCAGCATGAACGGGATCGCGATCGGGCCCATCAGACCGGCGACCCACTTGATGACGACCGAGATGATGTCCTTGAACGTCGGCGAGTTGATCTGGGTCGCCAGCGCCATGGACAGGCCCAGGAAGCCGAGCGTGGAGAGCCGCGCGGCCAGCAGGCCGGCGCGGGCGTTCCAGTTGCGGGCCGCCTTGGAGAAGACCGGGGCGATGTCGCGGGTGAAGACCGCCGCGATGGCGTTGGCGTCCGAGGAGCACATGGCCATCGTGTGCGAGAAGAAGCCGACGACGACCAGGCCCAGCAGGCCGTGCGGCAGAAGCTGCTCGGTCATCAGCGCGTAGCTGTCCGAGGCGTCCGGCTTCTGGGCGTCGACGAGCAGCGGGGCACACCACATCGGGAAGAAGAGGACCGTCGGCCAGACCAGCCACAGGATGGCGGAGAGCCGTGCCGAGCGGGTCGCGGAGGCGGCGGAGTCCGTGGCCATGTAGCGCTGGGCCTGGTTCCACATGCCGCCGTTGTACTCGAAGGTCTTGATGAACAGGTACGCCAGCAGGAAGGTCACGGTGTACGGACCGGCCGTCGGGTCCGTGTGGCCCTCGGGCAGCTTGTCCCAGACCGTCCACAGGGTGGAGAAGCCGTCGAGCTTGCTCATCGCGGTGACGAGCATCGCGAGGCCGGCGAACAGCTGGATGACGAACTGCCCCAGCTCGGTGAGCGCGTCGGCCCACAGGCCGCCGACCGTGCAGTAGATGGCCGTGATCAGGCCGGTGATGAAGATGCCCTGGGTCAGGCTGATGCCGGTGAAGACGGAGAGCAGGGTGGCGATGGCCGCCCACTTGGCGCCGACGTCCACGATCTTCAGCAGCAGCCCGGACCAGGCGAGCGCCTGCTGGGTCTGGATGTTGTAGCGGTTCTTCAGGTATTCGAGAGGCGAGGCGACGTGCAGCCGCGAGCGCAGCCGGTTGAGCCGGGGAGCGAAGAGCTTGGCGCCGATCCCGATGCCGATGGCGATGGGGAGCGACCACGTCACGAAGGACGTGACGCCGTACTGGTACGCGATGCCGGCGTAGCCGGTGAACATCACGGCGCTGTAGCCGGACATGTGGTGCGAGATGCCGGAAAGCCACCACGGCATCTTGCCGCCGGCCGTGAAGAAGTCGCTGACGTTGTCCACACGCTTGTGGGACCAGAGTCCGATCGCGATCATCACGCCGAAGTAGCCGATGAGCACGACCCAGTCGAGACTGTTCATGTGCCCCCTCCTGGGGTCCGCCTTGTGAACGGGTACGCACTTCGTCAGTACGGCCGTTCAGCGGTGCCCCCGTGCGGGAACGGGGACTTCGGGGATTGAACCGCCTGTTCGGCACCTCGGTCAAGGTCTCCGTCGGTCAGAGATGTGAACGCGGATCAGTAAGTCGAACGATTTTACTTGTTCTTGACCCACGAAAGCGTTGTCGTGCACGTGACGGGGGCCACACGATGAGCGGGCACTTCGTCAGGCTGTGCAGAGAAGAAGAGGGAACATCCAGGAACGCCGAAAGACCGCACGGGATGCGGGTCCCGTGCGGCCGAGAAGGAGGAGAACTGACCTTGCCGAACTCCCTGTGGAGCGAGCCCGCACGAAACGGGCCCCTGCGGAGCGAGCCCGTGGTGCGTCAGTGCGTCAGCGCATCAGCTCGCCCGCGTTGACCAGCAGGGACTGCCCGGTGATCGCCCGTGCCCGGTCGGAGGACAGGAAGACCGCGGCCTCCGCCACATCGCCGTCCGTCGCCAGCTCCGGCAGCGCCATGCGCTCCGAGAGCCTCCCCAGCACCTCGGCCTCGGGTACCGACTCGGTGTGTGCGGTGAACTGTACGTAGGCCTGTACCGGCGGCCCCCACATCCAGCCCGGCAGCACGGTGTTCACCCGGATCCGGTGCGGTCCGAACTCCCACGCCATGGAGTACATCGCCGAGGTGAGCGCGCCCTTGGAGGCCGCGTACGCCGCCTGCCGCACCTGGGACGGCGCCGCCACCGCGGACTGCGTACCGATGATGACGACCGATCCGCCCCGTTCCTTGAGTGCGGGCAGGCAGGCGCGCGTCATTCGCAGGGTGCCGAGCAGATTGACGTCGACGACCGCCTTCCAGGTGTCCAGATCGGCGTCCTCGACGCCGCCGAAGTAGCTGTCCCAGGCGGCGACATGGACCACCGCGTCGATCCGCCCGAACCGCTCGACGGCCAGCGCCGCGAGCGCCTCGCACTGCGCCTCGTCGGTGATGTCGGTGGCCAGATGCGCGGTGTGCACCCCCTCCGGATCGATCTCGGCCGCCGACTTGGCGAGATTGGCCGCGGTGCGCGCCCCGAGGACGGCGTTGCCCCCGTCGCGCACGACCGTGGCCGCGATCTGGTGCCCGAGCCCGGCGCCCACCCCGGACACGATGACGGTCTTCCCCGCGAGCAACATCGGCGCCTCCCGGCTCTGGAACTTCTTCTGACGGGGCGTCAGAGTAGGTCCCTCCGGCAGAGTACGGAAGGGGAACGGCATGGGTGAGGGAACGAGGCCCGAACAAGAGCGGGGCGGCGGGACGCGGAGTGACACGTACGCCGAACTGGCCGCGCTGGGGCCGTACGGAGTCCATCCCGGCCACGCGCTGATCACCATGGTGGAACCGCACCCGGGCCATGAGTTCGCGTACAACCGGTGGTACGAAGACGATCACTACTACGCAGGCGCGATGGCGATGCCCTGGATGTTCTCCGGCCGGCGCTGGGTCGCCACCCGGGAGCTCCAGGAGCTGCGGTACCCGGACAAGTCCGCGATCGCCCAGCCGGTCGGTGCCGGGTGCTATCTGTCCACGTACTGGGTGACGGACGGACGCTACGACGACCACATGAAGTGGACCGTCGGCATCAACAAGCGGCTGAACCGGGACGGCCGGGTCTACCAGGACCGCACCCATGTCTTCACGGCGTTCCAGGACCACGAGGCGACGGTCTACCGGGACGGGGCCGCGGGGCCCCGGGACTTCCATGCCCTCGATCATCCGTACAGCGGACTGGTGCTGGAGGTGATCGACGCCGAAGGGCCCGCGCAACGGGCCGAGTTGCTGGAGTGGCTGCGCTCCCGGCATCTGCCCAAGCGGCTGAGCGGGTCGCCCGCGGCGATGGTGACCGTGTTCCGTCCCACGCCGTTGCCGGGCGACCGGATGACCTATGTGAAGCAGGTCGAGGGCGTCGACACCCGGCTGACCCTGCTCTGGTTCCTCCAGGAGGACCCGCGAGCATGCTGGGACGAGCATTTCGCCGGGCTCGACGCGACGGTTGCGGAATCGGGGCTGGGGCGGGTGGAGCTGATGGCGCCGTTCATCCCGACCGTGCCGGGCACGGACCGGTACGTGGATCAGCTGCGCTGAGACGCCCGGCGGGTGGCGCCGCGCGGTGTCCCGTTGCCCGGATGTGCGCGGAGGACCCTCTCGGCCAGGACGGCGAGCCGGACGAGAGGGCTACCGGCAGCACCTGAAGTGGTGCGGCAATGCGAGGTAAGGGCAACATCGGTCAGGCGTTGATGGAGCCCTCGGCCACATCACGCACGAATGCGGTCCACGCGCCGGGGACGAAGGTGAGCGAAGGGCCTTCGGGGGCCTTCGAGTCACGTACGGCAATCGCCTGCACGAGAGGGGACTTGACTTCGACGCAGGCGCCGTTGCCCCCGGAATACGACGACTTCGTCCAGTTTTCCGTAGCACCCTGACGAATGGCCATGTTCACTCCGGTTCAGAGAGTTGTGTGAGCGCCAGCGGAATTCCCGTTGGCGTGATCGACGCTACTCGCCAAGCTCCTTGAGTGGAGGGGCCGTTCACTCGACCGGATGGTATATACCATGCAGGTCTTCCGCTGCGAGGTGGCGACGGTGTACCGTGCCGTCGCCTCACCCGTAACATCGCTTTATTTCTCGCATACCGGACTTTGCGGGCCAGTTGGTTCACCCGCCCGTACGGCCGGAGTTCACGTTGCGTTCAGGCGGGTGTACTCCTTCGCGATCCCGTCGATGAAATGCCGGGTCTGTTCCACATTCAGCGCCTGGGCCCGCAGGTGCTCGTACATGACGCTGTAGCGCTGCACGTCATTCGCCTTCTCCAGATAGAGGTCGCTGGTGACGCCCTCGATATAGACCACGCTGGAATCCGCGGCGTCCGGGAATTCCAGAATGGCGTACTGCCCGTTGATGCCCGGGTGTGCCCCCATGTCGAACGGCAGCACCTGGACGGTCACGTGCGGCAGGTGCGACAGCTCCACCAGACGCTCCAGCTGTTCGATCATCGCCTGCTTGCCGCCGACCAGCCGGCGCAGCGCGGACTCGTCGATGACCGCCCACAGCCGCAGCGGGTGCTCGGGAGCGGTGATCCGGTCCTGGCGGCGCGAACGGACGCTGACGCGCTTGTCGATGTCCGACTGCGGGGCCTCCGGAAGCGCGCCGTTGATCAGCGCCTCGGCGTACTGCCGGGTCTGCAGCAGGCCGGGGATCACCTGGGGTTCGTACACCCGCAGTGACTCGGCATCGGTCTCCAGGCCGATGTAGACGCTGTACGGGATGTCGCCGAAGGCATGCCACCAGCCCTGCTGGCGGGAGTCCTTGGCCATCTGCATGAGCGAGTCGACGACCCGGACGTCCTCGACCTCGTACACCCCGCAGAGATCGCGTACGTCGCGCTGGCTGATGGAGCGGCGGCCGTTCTCCAGGCGGCTGATCTTGGACTGCGAGACCAGCAGCCGCTCCGCGACCTCCTCGGCCGTCATGCCCTTGATCTCGCGGAGTCGGCGCAATTCCTGACCCAACCGGCGTCGCCTGACGGTGGGATTGACGTTGGACGGCACGGAAACGGCACCTCCGGCTATGTAGCTGTGCGTATCTACTGCTCAGCAGATTGCCACCCGTGCCCCCGGCCGCGCTGGGAAACGGCCACACGCAGCGGCGCGGGGCAGCCGGTGGTACCGGCTGCCCCGCGCTTGGTGCGGCTCCCGAACCGGGTCTTGGGGACGACGGTGCGGCGGTATTCGGTTGTTGCGGTGGTGCGTTGCGGTGCAAGTGGTGCTGGGTGGTGCGGGTGCTGCGTCGACGCCCGTGCGGCCCTAGTGGACCGCGGTGTGCGCCATGCTGTCGCGGCGTGACTGCGACTGCACTTGCTGTTGCAACGGAACTCCGGCCGCCTGGTTGCGGCGCGGTTGTGCGACCGCCCCGTTCTGGACGTCCATCACGGCATGCGCCACGAGACCGCCCATGGGGTCATGTCTGATCAGGTCCCGGAGCCGGGAGCGCGAGGAGCGCCCCTCGTTCCCGGGGTACAAGTGCTTGCCGAGTCCGACCGCGTGGGCCAGTGCGGCGAGCGCCGCGGTCCGCGGGTCCGGCGGTACGCCGGTGCGGATCGCACTGTCCAGCCTGGTTCTGATGTCCCGGCTGATTGCCGTGTCCGTCGCCTGGTAGCGAGTCGTCGGCAGCACTCCGCACATCTGGCCCGCCACGGCATGCACCATGCCGCACCGCTCCAGATGAGCGAGGTAAATCTGGCGGAGCCCCAGCCGGGGTCCGCCGATCCAGTGGACGGCCCGGACCGGGCTGCCGCGTCTGCGCAGCAGTTCCAGTGCGGAGTCCAGAGTCGGATCTCCTGTCGGCCGTGGCATCACCACGGCGATACGATCCCCATCAGGGGCTATCCGTCCTGCCAGAGCCAGCTCTACTAGCTGGGCCCCGGCCAGGCCGAGGTCGAGCGACTGCGGCTGCGCTGTGGTACCCGTGGTCGGGTCCAGAGCGAGCAGCAAAAGCTCCTCCGGAATTGTTCTGCGGCTCCTGCCCATCCATGCCTCCCCGCGTGGATGAGTGACAGGGTGACCCCTCTCACATCTGTCTGTCGAGGGTGCCTGGGTGCTTTGTACGGGAACCAGTAGGTATGTCGTTCTCGTCTAGCAGCCCGGACATGGGTTCACACGGGACACTGGTAGACGGTTCGGACAGCGCGGGGATGTCCCCGCGCCGCATGGAGGAGGCATCGGTGGCGGGCGAGTCCCCCGACAAGTCGGAGCAGCAGAAGTCGTCGGGAACGACTCGGAGCGAGGCCGATCCGCGGCTTGCCGTGTTCCGCGAACCCGCCTCTCCGGCGGAGTCCGGAGGCGGTGTGGACACGGCGACGGCTGTTTTCCGCACGCAGCGGTCCGCGCCGGAGGCGGAGGACGCCGAGGGCGGTGCCGAGGATGGGGCCGAGAGCGGTGCCGTGGACGAGGGTGCGGCGGATGCGGATGCGGATGCCGGTGTCGTCGAGGGTGACGCGGTCGACGAGGCCGCTTCGAGTGGCTCCGCCGAGACCGATGAGGTGACCGCTCAGGAGCCCGAGGAAGGCCCCGAGGAAGGCCCTGAGGGCCCGGTGGAGGCCTCTGTGGCCGATCTGGGCGCCGTGGAGGCCCCCGAGGCGTCCGAGGGGCCGGTGGAGCCTGCGGAGCCCGTGGAGGGGGCAGAGCCCGCCGGTGCCGACGAGCCTGCCGCGTCCGAGGAGCCCGAGCCCGCTGAGCCCGAGGAGGCTGCTGAGCCCGAGGGGGCTGCTGAGCCCGAGGGGGCTGCTGAGCCCGAGGAGGCTGTCGAGCCCGAGGAGGCTGTCGAGCCCGAGGAGGCTGCCGAGCCCGATCCGGCTGCCGAGCCCGAGGGGGGCGACGCGCGGTTGCGTGCAGCCGTTGCCGCATGGGTGTCCAAGAGCGACGAGGCGAAGGGCGACGGGAAGAGTGATGCGCCCCGTGCCGAGCCTGAGCTCGATGCCGGGTCCGAGTCCGCTCCCGAGTCCGCTCCCGAGTCCGACGATGCCTCCGCTGCGGAGCCGGACGGTGGCGACGAGCAGCCTGCTGACGAGTCCCCTGCCGAGGATTCCTCTGTCGACGAGTCCGACGAGTCCGACGAGTCCGACGAGTCAGGCGATTCCGGCGACTCCGACTCCGGCGAATCCGACGACGCGGCGCAGCCCGCCGAGGACGAGCGCGGAATCGATCAGGCGACGGCCGTCTTCAAGGCGCCGAAGCTGCCCCGCGTCGACCAGCCCACGACCGCGCTGAAGATCACCCCGCCACCGGCGGAGTCGAAGCCCGGGACCGGGGCCCGGCCGGAGTCCCCTGCCGAGCGGACCAGCAAGTTCGTCCCGTTGCGGGCGGACGACGTACGCCCGGCCCCCGCACCCCCCGCCCCCCGCGCGCCGGAGGCACCCGCACCTGAACCCGCAGCCGGTGCCGGTCGGCAGCAGCCCGACGCGTCGCTCAGCGGCGCCGAGCGGACCCGGCAGCAGCCGATGCCGCCCAGGCCGCCGCTCGATCTGCTGGCCGAGCTGACGAACACCCCGCCGCCGGCGGAGACCCCGGTCCGCACGGCCGTGCGCCGGGTCAAGATCTGGACCCCGCTGGTCCTCCTGCTGCTGATCGTGTTTGCGATCGTGCAGATGGTGCGTCCGTTGCCGACCCCCGTGCTCACGATGACGGCGGAGTCGTCGTACACCTTCAAGGGCGGCGATCTGAACCTCTCCTGGCCGGAGCAGGGGCAGTCGGCGGTCACCGTGGACGGTGTCGGCTCGCTCGGTTCGGCGGGGGCGCAGAAGCCGGCGCCCATCGCCAGCGTCGCCAAGATCATGACGGCGTACGTGGTGCTCAAGGAGCACCCGCTCACCGGCAAGGAGCAGGGCGAGAAGATCACCGTCGATCAGCAGGCCGAGGACGAGTCCAAGCTCGATGACGAGTCCACCGCGCCGATCAGCAAGGGGCAGCAGTTCACCGAGAAGCAGCTGCTGCAACTCCTGATGATCCCCTCCGGGAACAACGCCGCGCGCCTCTTCGCCCGCTGGGACTCCTCCGAGACCGAGTTCGTCGCGAAGATGAACGCCGCGGCCAAGGACCTCGGGATGACCGGCACCACGTACACGGACCCGAGCGGTCTGAAGAAGACGACGGTCTCCACCGCTGTCGACCAGCTGAAGCTGGCCAGGGCCGTGATGCAGAACGAGGTGCTCCGGGAGATCGTGGACACTCCGCAGATCCAGATCGAGGGCGTCGACGGGACGATCTACAACAACAACTCGATCCTGCTGCAGCCGGGTGTGAGCGGCATCAAGACCGGCTCCTCCACGCCGGCCGGCGGCAACCTCGTCTGGTCGGCCAACACGGTCGTGGACGGCAAGAAGCTCTGGATCTACGGTGCGGTCATGGGGCAGCAGGCGGGCACCGGGCAGCCGTACGACAGCCTGGTGATGTCGCTGAACAACAGCCTCAAGCTGATCCAGGACGCACAGAAGGCCGTGACGTCCGCCACGGTCGTGAAGAAGGGCGATGTCGTCGGATACGTCGACGACGGCTTCGGCGGCCGCACTCCGCTGGTCGCGACCGGTGACCTCAAGGCGAAGGGCTGGCCGGGCCTCAAGGTCGAGCTGTCCGTGCAGGGCAACGGCGAGGAGATCTCGCGCAGCATGAAGGCGGGCACGAAGGTCGGCGTGGTGACGGTGGGGACGGGCCCCGGCAAGGTCAGCGCCCCGGTCGCCCTCCAGGAGGATCTGAAGGACCCGGCCTTCGGCCAGAAGCTGACCCGGATCGGCTGAGGCTCCGCACAGGCCGGTGCGCACCTGAGGTGCCCTGCGGGATCCGCTTCCGCAGGGCACCGTCGCCGTCCGGTGCGCTGCGGAGGTGCGAGCCACCTCACGGGCCCTCGCGGGCCTTATTCGGGGCGGCGACGAGAATGTGCGTGTTAGCGTCCCGGGGGCAACGCGTGGACCCTGGAACGCGTCTTCCCGCCCATGAGACCCGAGCAGGCAAGCCGGCGGTTCCAACGCGTCCGGGGAGGGACGGGGAGAGTCGCAGTGACCACGGCCGAGCCGACACGGGCGGGCAGTACGGATCCCGCAAGCTCCGTGAGGAGCGACAGCGGGGCAGACGGACCGGACGGACCGGATCTACGGAACGGACCGGACGGAACTCCTCGCTTCACCGGGCATTTCGACGGCCTCAAGCAGCGATGTCTGCGGCACCCCGTGCTGCTGACGACCGCCGTGGCGGCGGCCGTCCACATCCTCTGGTTCCTCTTCTTCGCCAACAGCGGCGGTGACATCGCGGCTCAGGACGCCTGGGCCGAGTTCGTCGGCCGGCATCCCGGGACCGCGTACAACCTGGCCTGGTACGGGGGCATGCACCCCGTCTCGTACAGCGTCGTCTCGCCGTATCTGATGTCGCTGCTCGGCGTCCGTTCGACGATGATGATCGCCGGGACGGTCTCGGCGGGGCTGACCTCGCTGATCCTGTACCGGGTGAAGGCGGTGCGCAATCCGCTGGCCTGCTCGATGGCGGGTGTCTTCGCGTATCTGTGCAACGCGCTGTCGGGCCGGGTGACGTTCGGGCTCGGCATGATGTTCGCGGTCGGTGCGACGGCGGCGGTCTTCTGCTGGCCCCACCGCTGGCGGTACAAGCGCTGGGCGAAGGCGGCCGTGGCCGCACCGCTGGCCGCGCTCGCGACGGCGGGCAGCCCGGTGGCCGGGCTCTTCCTCGGGGTGATCGCGGCCGCGCTGTTCCTGAACAAGCGGCGCCCCGGCGCGTACGCCCTGGGGCTGGCGCCGGTCGTCGTGGTGGCGCTGTCCGCGTGGCTGTTCCCGTTCTCCGGTACCCAGCCGATGTCGATCGCGACGCTGTCGGGGCCGTTCATCTTCGCCGTTCTCGTCTTCTTCCTGGTGCCGGCCGACTGGAAGACGGTGCGCACCGCGGCCGCCGTGTACGGCATCGGGACACTGCTGACCTATGTGATCGACTCGCAGATCGGCTCGAACGTCTCGCGGATGGCGATGCTGTTCGCCGGAGTCGTGCTGCTTGCCGCGCTGCCGTACACCGTGCCCCGCTCCCGTAAGTGGTACGCGCTGGTCCTCGCGTTCGCCGGGCTGAACTTCTGGATCGGCTTCAAGGGCGTCGACGACATCGTCAAGACCGCGCCCACCGCGTCGTGGGCGCGTGCGCTGGCTCCGATGGTCGATCAGCTCCAGCAGGTCGGTGCGGACCGGGGCCGGGTCGAGGTGGTCCCCCCGAGCAGCCACCGGGAGGCGGCCGCGATGCTGCCGTACGTCAATCTGGCGCGCGGCTGGAACCGGCAGGCCGACATGGAGCGCAATCCGCTCTTCTACGACGACACCCTGGACGCCGTCAACTACCGCCAGTGGCTCGACCGCTGGGCCGTGCACTACGTGGTGCTGCCCACGGGCGACCCGGACTCCAGCGGCGCCGTCCAGGAGGCGGAGCTGGTCGGCAACGGGCTGCCGTACCTCAAGGCGATCTGGTCCGACGAGAACTGGCGGCTCTTCGCGGTCGACAGCCCCGTGCCGATGGCCGATCCGCCGGCGACGGTGGACGAGGCCAGTGCCGAGGAGCTGACCATCCATGTGAAGAAGGCGGGCCGGGTGCTGATCCGTATCCCGTTCTCGCGCTGGCTCGCCGTCGTCGACGACGAGGGCAACAGCCTGGAGCGGCCGCAGGAGACCGAGGCGTCCAAGCAGCGTGCGGACAAGGACACCCCGAAGTCGTTCGTGAACACGAACGGCTGCCTGATCAAGGTGGAGGAGGACGAGCACGGCGACGAGTGGACCGAACTGCTCGCCCCGCGCCCCGGCGTGTACCGGCTCGGTGCTCCCTACCAGCTGTCGCCCGGGACGCCGTGCCCGGACGAACTGCGCTGACGCCTGCCGCCGGTCCCCGCGCAGCGGTACGGGGACCGGCCGGGCCAATTCCGTACGAGCTCTCCCTGCGGGGAGGCGGCACTGGCATGGTGTGCTGCCATGAGGTGCCAACAGTGCGGCGGTGAACGGCGTGGTGCGCTGCCCGGGATGCGCTGTCCCGACTGCGTCGGTGTGAGGCGTACGGGCGGCGGGGACGGTACGTGGATCGCCCGGGAGACGCTCGCGGGCCGGATATCCACCCTGCCGGGGAGCCGTAGGGCCTGGCTGGCGGCGGGCGTCGTGGTGCTGGCCGGCTCCCTGGTCACGGCCGTGTCGCTCCTCGCGTCGGCGGGCGGCGAGACCCGTGTCGGGGCGGCCGGCCGCGCGGGCGCCGGGGCCGGTGACCGGGTGGGCGGCGCTCCCACCAGGATCAGCCCCTCGGACGCCGGAACGGTCACCACCGCACCCGCACCCGCGTCCTCACCGGCCGCGACACCGTCGGAGCCCGGCAGCCGCCGCCCGTCCGCACCAGCACCGGCGCCCCCGTCGCCCTACCGCTACACGGCGTGGGCGGGCCCCGGCTGCTCGACGGGGGAGTACCGCGAGCTCGGGCGCTTCGAGAACGGTGACGCGGGCTGGTACACGGTCGCCTCGGGCGGCTTCCACGACGGCTCGTGCGACGGCCGGTTCAGCGCCGTCCCGATGTCCGGCAGCCCGGACGAGGACCGCGGCAACACCGCCACCTGGTCCTGGCACCTGGGGTCCGGATTCCGTGAGTGCGCGCTGACCGTCTTCGTCCCGCGCTCGGACCGCGACCGGGATGTCGCCGGGAATCCCACCGTCTACCGGGTGCTCTCCGACCCCGCAGACGCGGACTCCGCGTACACGGGCTTCGCCGTACGCCAGACCGCGCACCGGGGCACCGCGGTCGAGGTGCGCAGCTACCCGGTCAAGGGCGAGACCTTCGCGGTCCAGCTGATCGACCGGGGCCGGGACTGGGGCAGCATGGAGCTGGTGGGCGCGCATCATGCGGCGGCGCAGCTGAAGGCCGCCTGCCGCTGAGGCGGCATCAGGGTCGTTGGCCGGCGTGGGGCGGCTCGGTGCCGCGGCCGGCGGGGCCACAGCCGCCGCGGTCGTGGCGGCGGAGGTACACCGTGACCTGGCGGCCGCGCGCGGTGGTCGCGGAGCAGCGGACGAAGTAGGCCTTCAGTACGCGCTGTTTGGCCCGGTCGCGATCCGTGGTGGCGGGCGGGGCCCCCGCGTCACTGACGACGACGATCCGCCGTACGGCGCGCATCGCGGCGGCTATCTGCTCCGGGCCACGCTCCACGCCGCCCAGGGTGCCGGACTCCGCCGGGCTCCGGACCAGGGCCAGGTCTCTGGTCCCGGTGAAAGCGGTGGGGGAGACAAGGGCGGTGTCGCGGCGTGCCGCGGGGATGTACAGCACCGCGTCACCTGTCTCGCGGACGGCGGCGACGCTCTCGGCCGTGGCCAGCACGTCGTCGACCCGGCTGTTCGCGCTGCGCAGGGAGAGCTGGACGGGAAGCAGCCCGGCAAAGGCGAGAGCCATGACCCCGACGATCGTCCGGCGGGGAGAGGCGCGCAGCCGGAGCGCGAGCGCGTGGCAGGCTCCGCCGATGAGCAGGGCGAGCCCGATGTGGTGGAACAGGACGTAGCGGGTGAGGTAGACGGGATGGGCCAGGGAGGCCGCGAGCAGGACGAGCGGGGGAAGTACGAGCAGGGGCAGGGCGACCGCGGTGAGCGGGAGTCGCGTGCCGCGGGGTGTGCGGCGGGGTGTGCGGCGGGGTGTGCGGCGGCGCTCTCCCGGCCGTATGGGTGTGCGGAGGCGCTCTCCCGGTCGTATGGCCCCTGCGCAGAGGGCGCCTGCGGCCAGCGTGAGCAGGAGGCCGTACAGCGTGCTCGGGCTGACGGGGCGGATCCAGGCGACCTGTTGCGACTGCGTCCCGCTCGCCACCACGAGGGGGAGCGTGCCGATCACGGCGCAGGACGAGGCGATGCCCCAGCGCACCACGGTGCCGCGCGGCGGGCGGCCCAGGACGATCGTTGCCGCGTGGGCGCACAGCATCAGGAGCGAGAACCAGTTGAGCAGTGCCGCGACCAGCACGGTCACGCCGTACGCCGTCCAGCGCCCCGCACCCGGGCTCTCCACCGCCGCGACCAGGAGCAGGCAGGCCAGGGCCGTACAGGCCGTCACCAGGGCGTAGGGGCGACCCTCCTGCGCGTACTGCTGGAACGCGGGGATCAGGGCGAAGGCCAGCCCGCAGGCCAGTCCCGTGCAGCGGCCGGCCAGCCGGGAGCCCAGGAGGGAGACCAGGGCGGCGGCGCCTGCCATGGCCAGCACGGACGGCAGGCGCAGGGTGACGAGGCTGTCCCCGGCGATCGCGAACACCCCGTGCATGAAGAGGTAGTAGAGGCCGTGGACGACATCGATCCGGTCCAGCATGTGCACGGTTTCGGGGATGGTTCGGTGGGCCGCTTCCCATGTCGCCGCCTCGTCGCGCCACATGCTGTTCTCGCGCGTGATGCCCCACAGGCCGAGAAGGAGGGTGAGGGCCGCAGGCCCGGCCGCGACCCATCCCGCACGGTGTCGTGTTCCGGACGGCACCTCTGCCCGGGGCGGGATGGCGAATGCACGTGTTCTGAACATGACAGTTTCAGGAGTTCCAGGCATGGCGAACCTCTGCTCGGCGCGAAGGGGACCACCGGAATGCCGGGCGGTCGCCGGACGATCCCGATCACCTGAAACACGCTAGGCGGCAGCCTTGTCGAGGTCGTCACCTGCGCCGGCGACCCCGGGGGTCCACCGCAGGGACTACGGCGCAGGGTCCTTCGCCCGGCAGGTGTAGTCCTCCCGGCCCGTGACATGCGGAGGGGCCGGTACCCAGCAGTCCTCGCTGGGTACCGGCCCCTCCTGTCGTGCCCGAACTCCTACGGCGTCAGCGTCTGGCCGACGTGGGCCGCTGCCGGGGTGCCGAGGTTGGAACGGCCGTAGTAGAGCGTGCTCTTGGGGGAGACGCCCGCGCTGCCGCTGTCCATCTGGAGGAAGACGCCGTCGCCGGCGTTCTCGCCGTCCGCGCCGATCGCCAGGTCCGCACGGCCGTAGCCGGACAGGTCCTGGAGGAGGACGGAGGACCCGAGCCGGTCGCCGGACTCGGTGTCGCCGCTGACGTCGGCCGTGTCCTGGCTGTACGCGACGGAGCCGGTGCCGGAGATGCCGGCGGAGGTCCCCTTGAAGAGGATGACCGTACCGGCGTCGACCCGGCTCACACCGCCACGGGCGATGTCCTCGTTCGGGGCTCCGGCCAGGACGTCCGCGTAGCCGTCCAGGTTGTAGTCGCCGACGGCGACGGAGGCGCCGAGGTCGTCGCCCGTCTCACCGGTACCCGGCACGCCGGTGGAGTCCTGCCCGAGAGCGATCACACCGGTCGAAGTGAGGCCGGTCGTCGTGCCCTTGACCAGAGCGACCGTGCCGCCCTTGGCCGTCGAGCCCGACTCGGTCGTGCCCGGCCGGCCGACGACCAGGTCGTCGATGCCGTCGCCGTTGACGTCACCGGCGGCGAGGGAGCGGCCGCCCTTCGCGGTGAGGATTCCGACGCGCTGCAGGCCGGTGGGCGAGCCCTTCAGCCACAGCAGGCGGGAAATGCCGGTCGGGTCACGGAAGTTGACGGCGGCATCCGCGTAGCCGTCCCGGTTGAAGTCACCGGTGGCGACGGCCGCGTAGGCGACGGCCGCGGTGTAGGCGGTGGTGTTCAGGTATCCCGACTTGGCCGCGCCGGACTTGGAGTCGTACGACCACCAGCGGCCGGGCTTGCCGGGCGCGACCGAGAAGACGTCGGCCATGCCGTCCGCGTTGAAGTCACCCGTGGCGACGGAGGTGCCGAGCTTCTCACCGGCGGCGCGGGTCGCGGTGGCGGTCCCGTACGAGGTGCCGGTGTTGAGCGCGGGGCCGTACATCACGGAGACGAAGCCCGAGTCGGCGTGGCCGCTGGTGTCGTCCTCGCCGGGCGAGCCGATGACCAGGTCGCCGTACCCGTCGCCGTTCACGTCGCCGTAGGCGTTGGACGTACCGAAGAGGTCCCCGGCTTCGCTGCTGCCGGGGACGCCGGCGCTGTTCTGATCGATGATCTTCTTGGCGGAGGCGACCGGGCCGCTGTCCCCGCCCGGGACGACCGTGAACGAACCTGCGCTGCTGCCCGTCTTCGGGGTTCCGGCGACCAGGTCGGTCACACCGTCACCGTTGAAGTCCGTGCGGGTGAGGGCATGCGAGATGCCCGGCGTGGCAGCGAGAGTACGGATCTGCGACAGCTTGGTGTACAGCGCATCGCCGGGGCAGAGCGTGGTGTTGGTGTCACGGTGTCCGAAGACCCGGGGCAGCGTGATCGAGGCGCCCTGGGCGACCTTGTTGCCGTCCTGGCCGAGCGGCGAACCGGACACCAGAGTCACGTTGGAGGTCGGGTTGATGCCGTACATGCCGAACTTCCAGGCGACGACACGGGAGATGGCCTCCAGGCCGGCCCGGGTCGGCTTCAGCGTCATCGTGTTGCCGATGTAGGAGATGCCGACCGTGTTCGTGTTGAAGCCGACGTCGTGGGCGCCGACCACGGGGAGGTCCATGCCGCCGCTGCGGCCCTCGAAGATCTGGCCGCAGCGGTCGACGACGAAGTTGTAGCCGATGTCGTAGTAGCCGCGGGCGAAGTGCTCCTGCTGGATGGTGCGCATCCGGGCCTTCGACTGGCTGCACGGGACCGCGTTGTCCTGGTCGACGCCGGTGTGGTGGACGACGGCGGCCTTGATCTCCTGGCCGTACGAGGGCGTGCCGTCGTAGTCCGTGGAGGCACCCCACTCGGCCTGGGTGATGACCGGCGGCTTGACGACGGTGGAGGGGAGGGGCGCCGGGACCGTCGGAGACGGGGAGGCCGTGGGCGGTTCGCTGGGGGTGGTGCTCGGCGACGTGCTGGGGGTGACGCTGGGCGAAGCGGTGTCGCCCGGCGAGGCGGTGTCCGCCGGGGACGCTGAGTCACTCGGCGGCGGCGGCGTCGCGGTGTCGGTAGCCGTGGCCGTGTCCGTCGGCGTCGGCGTGACGTCCTGCGTATACGCGACGGGCTTCGCGGCGCTCTTCGGGTCGGTGCCCGGGTCGAGGAGCTTCACGTCCATGCCGGACGGGAGAGCGGTGGCGGAGCCGTCGGCGGCCACCACCCGCACCTCGACGCCGTCCGACGGCCCGGTCCACACCGAGGCGGTACCGCCGCGGGTGGCCGCGTCCTCGGCCTCCTTGCCGTCGGCGGAGAAGGGATCGTCCGGCAGGGCCTGCCAGCCCGACCACTCGCCGGTCCCGGCCTCCTTCGACCGGATCTGGGCAGTCCCCCTGAGCTTGACGTCCGGGTCCGACCAGGTCAGCAGCGCGGCGCTGAACTGCGCGGTGTCCTGCTTCGGCAGCCCCTTGCGTCCGGCACCCTGACCGGCGAGCTTGACCGTACGAACGGCCGCGGCGCGCCCCTTGTGGTCACTCGCCGGTCCGTTGCCGGCCGGCCCGGCGACGGCGTAGGCCGTGGCCCCGGCCCCACCCAGGACGACGGCGCCGATGGTCAGCCAGGCCCGTCTCTTCAGGCTCAGCGGTTTGTACGCGTGCTTTGTGCGCGGGCTCAATGCCCCACCCCATTGTTTCCGTTCGCGGTCACGTGAGCACCACAGGTTCTATTGATGTTCTGAACTGTCCAGCGTCCGTGGGTCGAGGAGTGTCACACCTGAGGCCGGGCCGAACACCGTTTACCGGCGTCGAGGGAAGGGCGTGTTGATCGTCCTAGGCTCGGACGGGAGCGGTTCGTCGGGGTTGAAGCGTGGAAGGTCGTACTCAGGGACGAGGAAGCTGCCGTACGTCTCCGGAGCGGAGGACTCGCCCCAGCACACGTTGCCGGCGACTACGAAGCCGCCCAACAACTTCTCACCCAGGACGAAGGCCCGCGCGTCGTACCAGGGGCCCGGAACCGCTCCGCGCAGTTCCTCTTCTTCCTCGCCGGATGCTTCGCGCATGGTCAACGAGGGATAGTGGTCCCGTACCGACAGGGCGCTGACGTTCTTGAAGAGCACTTCCAGCGTCGTCGAATGTCCCTGTTCGGTGTCCTGTTGGCCTCTGAGCAAAAGCTGACTGTGGCCGATGATGTAAGTGACCAGGCGGAGGGGCCGCGCGAAAGTCACCGGAAGATCCACCAGGGTGATCTGGCGATTCACTGTATGGTCTCCCGGGCCCACGAGAAGGAATGTTTCGTCATCGTGGCACTTTAGCCGGTTGAACGGTGCGCAATTCTCTGGTTCGTCGGCCAGAGCATTGCCGCATGCAGCCTCGCCCGGTCTACGTGTGCTCGGCAATGGGGGCAGTGAGTTGCCCACCGATGGTGGTGGAGCTGGTCACCGAAGAAGGGGAGGGTGGCTGCTTGAAGTGAGTCCACCAGCCCCTCGCACACTTGGCACCGCCAGCCACGTCCCCATTCGGTGAGCATCACTCCGGACAACTCGTCGAGGGTCCACGGAGGAGCACTGCTTGCTGCGTCGGGCAGTTCTGACAGTTCGGGCCAGACCGCGATATAGGGCAAGAGCGAGCCCGACCGTCTCACATGCAGCAGAGCGAGCCGAAAGCGATCGTTGTGCCGCAGCGCGTCGGGGATGGCGAGACCCGGCTGGGTGGGCACGCTGTCATGGGGCGCATAAATCGTCACGTCCCCCCAGGGGCCCAGAACGACCGTCTGCATACTGGCCTCCGTGGCTGTGCGCCGCCGTTGATGTCAGGCGAGGATGTCAGGCGGGCCGCGGCACGATACTCACGGCGCGGTAGTCGTACCCGTCCTGTTTGAAGCCAGGGGCTTCCCAGGTGAGGTCGACCTGTTGTCCGGGCGACAGGGTGCGGAAGCCGGTCAGCTGAATCTCGGCGTAGTGGCCGAAGCAGCCGCCGGGGGTCTCGGGGGAGTCGAGTACACCCCACCCTTCCTCATCGCTCCACTCGCGGACCGTCGCAGTCACCATGGGCGGCACTCTACGGGCTTCGTCTGCGCCGGCATGCTCGGTACCTCGGCTTGGGAAGCTTGGCCTTTCTCGGGGAGAAGACTGCACTGATCTGCGGCGGAGCGGTATACGTTTCTGCGGATCCGCGGATCCGCAGATCTACGTCCGAGTCCCCGCCGTTCCCTGTGAGTTCGGGGCGCCTCAATGGCCCGGTCAAGCGCTGCTTGACTCGCGCTGTGCCAATCCGTCGCATGCGTCCTGCGGTGTTCGCCAGAGGCCAGGAGTGGTGGTGTCAGCCGCTGATGTCATCGCCGGACGGCGCTCCTGAGGCGCTCCCGCTCTGCTCCTCTTCCTCGCCGCCACTCGTGGCGTCGAGCAGACGTTGCCGCGCTTGATCCAGGCGGCTGTCGTAGTCAGGCATGAAGATCTCAGCCAGCGTCGTTTCCAGCGTGCCGGAGATTCTGTAGATCCCCGACCAGACAGCGCGGTCCGGGACGATCGCACCGAGCTTGTCGGACTCCATCATCACTTCGTGGAGCCAGTGGGAGAGCACGAACGCTTCATCGCGCGTGAGCCTGACTGTCACCGGTTCCTCGTCCATGCGGTCACCGTACAGCGCAGGGTTGATTCAAAGTCTTGGTGATCTTTCTGCGCTGCAGGTCACGGGATCTGCAGGAGGTCCAGGGGGCGGGTGAAGGGCTCGTAGGAGAGGTGGCGGAGTCCGGCGGCGATGCTGTGGTGGCCGTGATCTCGGAGGGTGTTGATCGCCAGGTTGCGCAGGGCGGCCATGTTCTCTGGTCCGTGTCCGGTGCGGACCTTGGAGGCGTCCTCGCGGTAGGCGGTGTCGCGGACGAAGTGGAGTCGGTTCTCGATGGTCCACTGTGCGCGGGCGAGTTCCCCGATGCGTTGAGGTGATGCCTGCTGGTGCGTCAGGTCGGTGAGCACGTAGACGGTTTGTCGGGACAGCCTTCCTGTCTTTATGTCGGTTCGGTAGCGGGTGATCCGGGCGGCTTGGACTGCGTGGGGGAAGTCCAGGCCCAAGTCGGTGATGGTGAGCGCGCGCACCGCGCGGGTCTCTCGGCGACCGTGCCCGCGTCCGCGCTGGTAGTGGCGGGCGCTCACTTTGGGCCAGGGCAGTGACCGCAGTGCCGCGAACAGCGCCGGCTGGTTGGCCTTTACGACCAGCAGGTAGTGCGCCTGCTTCTGTTCGACCAGGAACCTGGCGTGGGCGCGCTGAGTGTGGAGCGCGTCGGCGGTCACCGTTACCTCGTGCAGGTCGAACGGGGCCAAAAGTGCAGCGAAGCAGGTGATCTCGTTGGTGCGGTCCGGCACCCGCAGTTGTCCGATCGTCTGCCCGCTGCCGGTTACCGCCGCGAGCAGGTGAGCTGCCAGTTCCTGGTCGTGCCGTGAGCCCCGCGCCGCTTTGCCGTCCACGGCCAGCGAAGAGGCACCGTCTGGATCCGCGCCGGTCAGCTCGGCCAGGCCGCCGGGGCAGACCAACGAGATCACGCGGCGGATCGTGGCGGTGCTGGGTGCTACCCGCACGCCGAGCAGGCCGACGGTACGGGCGCCGAGGCGGACCAGCGTGTGCTGGGGAGCGGAGGCGGCCCACTGCCCGATCGCGGCATAGGAGCACGCCCCGGCCAGCACCGCCGCGGCGGCCAGCAACGGCACACTGACCAGGGAGTGCCGCCGGCCTCGACGGCCACGCGGGTCGGGAAGTGCGACCAGTCGCCCCATCAGCGTTCCGGCCCCGCGCTCGGCGCGTGTCGGAGTCTTGGTCAGACAGACGGTGGCAGACTGGCGGCACATCGAAACTCCGGCTGGCGTGGGCGACTTGGCGGTCACCTGGGCCAACCGGAGTTCCGTTGCTTTCGTGGCGGTCTGCCAGCAACGGGCCACGTGCCGCTTGCCTGCAGCTTCACATGATCACCTGGGCCCTGGGCAGGTGCTGCCGCCTCGCGACCATGCAGACGGCGCCTGAACAGCAAGTATTCGCTTGCAGGGACGGGCCACGGCGGTGAGGATCGTCGGTTGTCCAGGTCTTGGGCACCCGGTCGACCATGCCCATCGCGGTGTGTCATTCAAGGAGATCACCATGACAGCCGCGGACATGGCAGACGAGACGTCCTGGTATGCGGTGCGCTGCGTGTTCCAGTGGGATGCCTGGGAGGGCGCACCGTACGAGGAGCGCCTGACGTTGTGGCAGGCCGTCTCGATGGACCAGGCCATCGCCAGGGCCGAGGACGAGGCACGAACCTATGCCGGGGAAAACGGCCATCGTTACCTGGAGATGGCCCAGTGCTATCGCCTGGCCACGGCAGGACGGCCGGACGACGGCGACGAGGTCTTCTCGCTCTTGCGCGACAGTCCCCTCGGCAAGGAAGCGTATCTGGACCACTACTTCGATACCGGGCACGAGCACCAGGGCACCCCGACCGAGGACTGACGGCCGCACCGGGTCCGGGCTGCGAAGCATTATGGGGTCAGCCCCCAGCGGATGTGCCCGCTGAGTCGCTGCCCGGCCTCCACCCCACCTGAGTCGATCCTTCCCCCAGGATCGACCTCCTGGATGCCCTCTGACCAGCCGACGGGCTTGATCACCAGGACTTTGAATCAGCCCTGCCGTACAGCGAGGCCTGGGGCGGGAGTTCAGGATTGATTCGCGGGCAAGTCCAGCACACGTACGAAAGGCACGAAGCGCACCGGAGTCGCGGTGGTCTTGTTCTCCAGCTGAAAGAGGAAGCGCTGAGCATCAGCGACGCCAACCGCTTCCCGTCGACCATGGGCACCAGGTACCGCCGACCCCCTCCGGCGTCGAGACCCCGCTCCACTGATGTGGCCTGATCCAAACGGAGGACCCTAGCTCACTTCCTCTCCAGCGCTGTGCGAACAGCCTTGGAGTCCGTGCCCTGGGTCTCGTCGAGGTTGACCGCCTGATCGACGAGCCAGGTGCCTCGTTCGTCAGGAACGAGCCGCAGCGCGGAGTGAATGGCCATGGCGAGTCGCTTGGAGTCCACGGTCATCCTCAGTCCGATTCCCGCCGGGTGCGGACCGAAGGCCGGGACCTCGAACGCCTCACTGGTGCTCACCCGCGTGTCTCGGTTGTTCCCAGGTTTGGGTGCCCTGGTGACTTCGACGCACTCGGCGACAGTCGCCATCCCCCAACTCCGCCGCAGGCGTTCGGTCCGGGCCTCGCAGGCGGCCTCCCAATCGTGGTCCAACTGGGCCTGTTGATAGGCCCGAGCGGCCTGGATCGCAGCCGTGTGTCGCTCGATACCCCCACCAACGCTCGCTGTGCCGTCGGAACCGCCGCAACCCGCCAGCGGCAGGGCCACCGACACTGCGAGCACTCCAAGAGCCCATCTCACCCGAGCAGCCACGTTGTGTTCCCCCTACCTCGCATCGGACCTTCCCGGAACCGGTGGGGAGGGTAACAGCACGGGGCCAGAGGCAGGTGATCTGACGGCAACCCGCTGGCGAAGGTTCCGACCGCGGCCTGTTCGTCCGCCGGCCCGGCTCCACGACCTCCGTCACGGGGCCGCGACGCCGGCACACGCAAACGGCCTCGGACGAGAGGTCCGAGGCCGAGCAAGATTCCTCTCCGAGGGAGAAACGCCAGGTCAGGGAGGTTTCCCTACTCAAGGCGGTGAACCGCGTAAGCGTCGTCCCCGGTGTGCCTGACTTGGGAAAACACCCCTCCATAGTTCTCATGGGTTCGTGGGGTTTCCCGGCCTCATGCGCGCTGAATCTGTTTCGGTGG
Source organism: Streptomyces sp. NBC_00464 (assembly GCF_036013915.1). Taxonomy (NCBI): domain Bacteria; kingdom Bacillati; phylum Actinomycetota; class Actinomycetes; order Kitasatosporales; family Streptomycetaceae; genus Streptomyces; species Streptomyces sp. NBC_00464. The sequence continues at coordinate 4,490,048 of NZ_CP107899.1, forward strand.
GCAGCGACTGGACGATCAGCGGGGATCTGCTCCGCTGCTGTCGGCTGCAAGTGTCTGTGTATGTGACAGGAGGATCCGGCGCCGTGCGGGGTCGACTACGAGAATCTTCACAGTGAGGGCGTCGCCGACTTGGACGACGTCTTCGGGTCTTTCCACATGCCTCTCGGCGAGTTCGGAGATGTGCACCAGGCCCTCGAAGCCGTCGTCCCGGTCCTCGATGCGGACGAAGGCACCGAACGGTACGAGCTTCGTGACAGGGCCAGTGATGATCTGACCGACCTGTTGGACGAGTTCCCCCATTGGATCCTCTTGTAGAGACTTCAGCGAGAGCTGTACCCGCTGCCACGCCATGTCGACGCCGAGGATCTCGACAGTTATCTCCTGGCCGACAGTCACAACATCAGAGGGGCGGTCGATGTATCGCCAGGACAGTTCGGGGATATTGATCATCGCGGTGAAGCCGCCGATATCCACGAACGTGACGCCGAAACTGGCGATCTCGATCACCGTTCCGGTGCAAATCTGGCCGCTGCGAAGGGTCTTCAGGATGGCCCAATGCCGGTCGCTCGGCGTCGGCTCGGTCCGCCACCGGGCCCGCAGCACACCGTCGCTGTCGGGCAGGACTGCGGTGAACAGCGGGTGGCGCTGATCGGTGTCGAGGGACAGGACGGTCGCGGCACGGGCGCCGTTGACATGTTCGGCCAGTTCGGCGAACTGGGTCTCGTCGGCGACCGTGCTGGTGATCTGCCCGTTCTCGTCCTCCCAGACGACTTCTACCAGGCCTTCGTCGGGGAGGCCGGCAAGGACCGTGTCGACGTCCGGGGACAGGTCCGGCCAGACGGTCAACCGGGCGCGGGGTGTGAGCCGAGCGCACACTGCGTCCACCGTGTCGCTTGCGAGGCGGTGCCAGCGCGACGCGGTGCTGATATAGCACTCTTCCAAGATCGCAGCACTGCCCATGGCGATGGACAAGCGCAGTTGTGCCCAGAAGTCGTCGTCGGCGGGGCGCTGCTCGCCCTCCCCCTCGTCGAAAGCCGCGTCGTAGGGAGAGGCGTCCATGCGTTCCGGGAACAGTCCAAGGGTTCGGGTGCGGGCCACCGCTCGATCAGGTGGCGTGCTGGTGCCCACGTAGACGTATTGGTCCCACCCGACATGTACGGCGAAGGTGCCTTCCACCTCCAGGCGGCACCAGGCACCGTCGTCGCGAAGCATTGCCCGGACCAGTTCCAGGCCGATGGCAACGGGCACCGTTGCCCCGTCGTGGTAGCCGGTGAGGTCCGGCGGGAAGATGCCCGTCAGACCGTGGCCGGACACTGCCGGCTCCAGGCCGAAGTGGAAAAGGCCTGGGGCCTGGGGTTCCCGGATGGTCAGCTGGTCGATCCCGGCACCTGCGGCGAAGGCGGCCACCGCCTGCAGATACGCGTCCTCTACCGGCCCGTGGTCGCTGATGGCCTCGGTGGCGCCGATGTAGCTGCCGTGCTCGTCGCGGTCGGCGGGATCGTACTTGGTGATCCGGTAGACGTACGGCAGCACGTCACTGCCCGCCAATGGGGCGGCCTGCGACTGGGTGAGCCGGCCCTCGGGAGGCGGTGCAGTCCTGCTTATTGAGAGGGCCCGGTGTGTAGCGGATGGAGTCGTACATTGCCGCGAGTGTACGGATGGCTCTGGTTACCGAACAGACCACCGAGGCTCTCAGCACTGCGCGTTGGCGCTGTGTTGATCGTTTGGGTGCACCAGCGGCAAGACCGAACCGAACTCAGTCAATCCGTCCTGGTAAGCGGCAGAGTTCGTCGAGGTCCTCGACCAAGGTCGCGAACTCATCCTGCGCCTCAGTGATGACCTCCCGAGCGGGCTTGCGCGGGGTGGTTGCGTGCCGCTCGGCAAGATCGGCTAGCGCTGCGTCGTGGGGAGCCTCAGGTTCCTCGTTCAGTGCGGCTTCCATCGGCCCGAAGCCATCGGCGAGCACCCGCAGGAAGTCGGGCAGATCGCCGTCGACTCGGGCGGTGGTTCAGACCCTCGAGGGACATCCGTTACGCGCCCTTGCGGCGGGTCAGCCCGTCGTAGGGACTCAGCGGATGCGCCGTACAGGCTGAGGGTGATCCGGTTCGGGCACGGGGATCTGTCGATCCGTAGCCCTAGACCGATCGGTCAGTGAAAATCATCCTTCGTCCCGGTTTGTCGACGTCCAATCTTCCCCTCCATCTGACGCTCGAAATCGATTGCACGTGCCTCGGAGGGCGTGGCAATACTCCGGCATGAGCTGGTGGAGAGCCAGTGGGTGGTTCGTTCGGCATCGGTTGGGCCACAGAGTTCGAACGGATGAGATCACGGTCCGGGCTGCTGCGGCACTTGGAGTCACTGCCATGGCCGAACCCGGAAAGCGTGCAGGTATTGATTCACGACCAGGACGACGAGTGTTTCGGCCGTTGGATGATGCATGACGGCAGGTTGGTGGAAGTGCCTCTCCCGCGTACGGAGCGATTCCACCAACCGGCGCCGCCCACCGAGGAGTTTCCGCCAAACCCGGGATACCTGCTCCGGACGGACCAAGGCCGCAACCTGCCTGAGCAAACCCGGAGTGACCGCCGGGATCAGCGTCCCGCTTGGTAGTACCACGTCCGAGTCTTCCCCTCGTACGATCTCCCGCGCGCAGCACATCCCCAACCCAAAGACCCCGGACCATGATCGGTCCGGGGCCTTCTCGCTTGTGCCCCCGGCAGGATTCGAACCTGCGACACCCGCTTTAGGAGTGGGATCGGATCTCTGCCGGGTGGTGCCCGAGCCTGCCGTGTGGTGCCGCCCTGCCTGGCCGGCACCACACGGCTTCGTACTCGAGCCTGCTCGTTGACACCTTGTGCCGGACCGTCCGCTCACGCATCGCGCACGCATCAACGGGAGTGTGGGCTCGCTGCATGGGCACGGCCGATCGGACTTCCAGGCCCGTCGCCGAGCAGCGAACCCGGGTGGGGTCAGTACTGGCTGGTGTACTGCGGCGTCGTGTCCCTGACCTGATGGCCTTCGTCCGATGTGTGCCGGGCGAGCTTTTCGCCTTCGATGTCGACGTTGGGCAGGATGCGGTCGATCCAGGCGGGCAGCGACCACGCGTGCCGGCCGAGGAGGGCCAGGGCGGCGGGCACGATCGTCATGCGGACGACGAAGGCGTCGAAGGCCACGGCGATCGCGAGGCCGAAGCCGAGCGACTTGATCATGGCGTCGTCGCCTCCGACGAAGCCGGCGAACACGGAGATCATGATGAGGGCTGCGGCCGTGACGACCTTCGAGCTGTGCTTGAAGCCGGTCTCGATCGCGGTGCGGGCGTCGGCTCCGTGGACGTACGCCTCACGCATACGCGTCACCAGGAACACCTGGTAGTCCATCGCGAGGCCGAACACGATGCCCACCATGAGAATCGGCATGAGGCTCATGACCGGGCCGGTCTGTTCGAGGCCGACCAGGTCCTTGAGCCAGCCCCACTGGAAGACGGCGACGAGCGCACCGAGCGCGGCCAGGACCGACAGGAGGAAGCCGAGCGCTGCCTTCACGGGGACCATGAGGGAGCGGAAGACCAGGATCAGTACGAGGATCGCCAAGCCGACGACGAGCGTCAGATAGGGAAAGATCGCTGCGCTGAACTTGTCGGAGATGTCGATGTTCAGTGCGGTGGAGCCGGTCACCATGGACCGGGCGCCGCTGGACGACTCGGTGTCGGCGGCCAGCGAACGGATGTCGCCGACGAGTTCCTTGGTGGCGTCGCTGCTCGGTCCGCTCTTGGGGATCACCGTGATGATGGCGGTGTCGCCGGCCTCGTTGAAGGCGGCGGGTGACACGGACGCCACGTCCGGGAGATCGGCGACGGCCTTGCTCATGCCGGCGGCGGTACTGCGGGCGGTGTCAGGGCTCCGGTCGTCGACGGTCAGGGTCAGCGGGCCGTTGAAGCCGGGGCCGAAGGAGTCGGCCAGGATGTCGTACGCCTTGCGCTGTGTTGAGGAGGCGGGCTTGGAGCCGTCGTCCGGCAGTCCGAGCTTGAGCTGCGTGGCGGGCAGGGCGACGACGCCGAGAGCGACGACCGCGAGCACGAGGACCTTGACCGGCCTGCGCAGCACGAAGGCGATCCAGCGGTTGCCGAGCGTCGCCCTGGGGGCCGCGGTCGGTGCCGGGATGCGCGCGGACTTCTTACGGGCTTTGCCCAGGACCCGCTCCCCGGCGAATCCCAGCAGCGCCGGCACGAGGGTGACGGCCACGAGCACGGAGACGACGACAGCTCCGGCGGCGGCCAGGCCCATGGCGGTGAGCATGGGCAGGTTGACCACGGCCAGGCCGGCGAGGGCGATGACGACGGTCACGCCGGCGAAGACGACGGCTGAACCGGCGGTGCCGTTGGCCCGGGCCGCGGCCTCCTTCGCGTCGTACCCGTCCGCCCGTTCCGAGCGGTAGCGGGAGACGATGAACAGCGCGTAGTCGATCCCGACGGCGATACCGAGCATCGAGGCGAGCGCCGAGGTGTTGCTGTTGAGATCGAAGATCGCGCTCACCGCCGTGATGGCCGTGGTGCTGACGCCGACGCCCACGACGGCAGTGATCAGGGGGAGGCCGGCGGCGATGAGGGACCCGAAGGTCATGACCATGATGACGGCGGCTAGGGCGAAGCCGATCGCCTCCGCGGAGTGGCCTCCCTCCGGGGCCGCGAGCGCGTCACCGGATGCCTCGACCGTCAGCCCTTCGTCGCGGCCGACGTCCAGTGCGTCGTCGATGCCGATGTGGTCGGCGTCGGTCAGGTCCGCTGCGGCAGCGGTGTAGTTGACCTGGGCGTAGGCGGTGGTGCCGTCCGCGCTCACCGCCTTGGTGGCGAAGGGATCGCTGACCTGGCCGATGCGGGAAGAGGAGTTCTTGAGGTCCGTCAGGGCCGCTTCGGCTGCTGCCCTGTTTTCGGCACTGCTGATCTTCTGGCCGTCGGGGGCCCGGAGTACGACGCGAGCGGACGCGCCTTCGGCGTTGGCGGCCGGGAACTTCTCGCCGAGGAGGTCGAAGGCGCGCTGGGACTCCGTACCGGGCAGGGTGAAGCTCGAATTGGCCGAACCGGAGGTGCCGGCCGCGCCGGCGCCGACGGCGCCCAGGATGACGGCCCACAGGAGGACGACCAGCCAGCGCCGCCGGAAGGCGAACCGGCCGATCCTGTGCAGGAAAGTTGCCATGAGGGTGTGACTCCGTAGGGAAGGAAGGTGCTCGGTCGGCGGACATATGCGGCTTGAACGGTGCGTCGCTCCTCGCTCAGCACTTCCGTTCCTGGGTCCGAGGTGGGGGTGCCGCAGCGCCCCGCCGGGTGCAAGGTGCGGGCGCTGCGGCGCGTACCGGCCACCGTCCCCACAGGGCGCGGCACGCCGTCCGGTCCCGTCACCGCGTGAACGGTCCCGGACCCCAGCGGCGCGGCGCTGCCACCCGACCGGCCCGGCCGCGGCGCCGCCGGCCATGTATGCCGTCGGCATTGACGGCGCTGATACCGGCGGCCGGCCTCGGGGGAAGGACCGGCCGCCGGTGATTTCCATGGTTTCCTGCGAAGACGCCCTGCGGTGTCGGCCGTAGGTACGGTTCCGGCGCGGGCCTGTCGGTCATTCGGCCGACACGGCTACCGGGATCCGTACACCTACGCTGACCAGCGTGGACCTGGACCTTCCGTTTACTCCTGCGGTCAAACGCCTCATCACCGTGTGCGCGCTGCTCGCGCTCGCCCTGACGGGGTTCGCGGACGTCGCTCTGCTGTCCATGGCGCCCGACCCGTGGCACCCCGCGACGAACTGGCTGCCCGTCCTGGTGACGGGCCCGCTCCTGATCCTCGCCGTGGGCGACACACGCTTCTCGCCGCCGCTGCTGCCACGCATCTGGATGGTGGTGGCGATGTCACTGACGCTGAGCGGCATCTGCGTCGCGGTCCCCCAGACCGGGTCCTCCGTGGGCGCACTGGAAATTGCGGGACTGCTGGGTCTGCTTCTCCGCACCGCCGCACGCACCGCGCGCCCGAAGGCGGCCGCCGCATCGGCCGCCGCCCTGAGCGTGACCGTCCTGGTCCTGCCCTTCCGCACCGGCTCGTGGCCGAGCATCGTGGCGGGCGTCTACATGCTGACCGTGATCCTCGCCATCGTCATCACACTCGGCTGCGCCATCCGCGCCATGGAGGCGAGGCGCCGCCGGGCCATCACCGACGTACGCCAGGCGGAACGCCTCGCGCTCGCCCGCGACCTGCACGACCTGATCGCCCATCACATGACCGGAATCATCGTCCAGGCGCACGCGGCAACAGCCGTCTACCCCACCGCACCCGACAAGGTTGAGCCGATCCTGCGGAACATCGCGCAGGCCGGCACCGAGACACTGGAATCCATGCGCCGCCTGGTCCGCGTGCTGAGGGAGGACAACCACACCGCGGTGCGCCCGGGAGACCTGCTCAGCGAGCTCGCCGAGCTGACCGCGAGCTACTCGACGCCTGCGGCCGCCGGCCTCGCGCCCGCCACTGCGCGCCTCGAAGCCACCGCGGCCGCGCGCACCGCCCACATCAGCCCCGAAGTGGAGATCTCCGCCTACCGCGTGGCCCAGGAAGCACTCACCAATGTGCGCAGGCACGCCCCCGGCGCCCAGGTCGACATCCGCCTCGACGCCGACAGCACCTGGCTGCAGCTCGGCATCACCGACACCGGAGGACCCCACCGCACCGCTGTACCGGCCGGCGGCCAGGGCGGCTTCGGCCTCATCGGCCTGCGCGAACGGGTCGAAGCGCTCGACGGAACCCTTCACACCGGCCCTCTGCCCAACGGCGGGTGGGAAGTGAAAGCCACCTTCCGACTGCGTGCCCCGTCCGCGGCTCAGGACCCTGCCGCGCCCACCGGCTCCCCGCCCGCAGCCTGACCGGGCAGCTCATCCGGCCGGCCGTACCGCGCCGTGCTCCCACGCCCACGCCGCGATCTCCACCCGGTTGCGGGCCTCGACCTTGGCCTGGATCCGCCCCAGATACGTCTTGACGGTCGACAACGACAGGAACAGCTCGTCGCAGATCTCCTGGTTGGTGCGGCCCACCGCGATCAGCCGCACGATGTCCAACTCCCGCACGCTCAGCCCGAACGCCTCCACCCCAGCCGGCGCCGTACTCGACTCGGCCTGCTCCAGCCTCTTCAGCAGCCGCACCGTCACCGCCGGGGACACCAGCGCATCCCCCCGGGCGGCGGCGCGCACCGCCTCCACCAGCAAGGCCGGAGTGGCGTCCTTCAGCAGGAACCCGCACGCGCCGTTACGCAGAGCGGTACGCACGTAGTCGTCCTGGTCGAATGTCGTGATCACCACGACGTTCAACGGATCAGCCACCCCGGGCCCGGCCAGCTGCCGGGTCACCTCCAACCCGTCCAGCCGCGGCATCCGGATGTCGGCGAGCACTACCTGCGGGCGCAGTCGGCGCGCCAGCTCCACGCACTCCACGCCGTCTGCCGCTTCCCCGACCACCTCGATGCCCGGCTGTGCGTCCAGGATCATGCGGAAACCGGCACGCACCAGCTCCTGATCGTCGGCAACCACCACGTCAATACTCATTCCGGGCATGGGCCAGTTCGTATCACAGCGCTTCGCCCAGGACCCCACCGGTTACCTGCTGGTCCTGGCGGTCGCGGAGTCTGCGGGTGCGGAACCCGTGCCGGATGGTGCTGATCCGGTGGGCAGAATTCGGGAGATCAACTCCTCGTCCGCTCACGCACCACTCACGCAAACGGCCCCGGACGAGAGGTCCGAGGCCGAGCAAGACCCCTCCCTGGGGAGAAACCCCAGGTCGGAGCGGCAATGTGTTGTGCCCCCGGCAGGATTCGAACCTGCGACACCCGCTTTAGGAGAGCGGTGCTCTATCCCCTGAGCTACGAAGGCGAAGGCCCGAAGGCCATCCAGGGCCACCCGCCAAGGCAGCCCAGGACAGGGTAGCGGATAGGGGGCGGCGATGGCGTGGGTGGTTGCCGGAGCCCCGTCTGCGCGGGTGCGGCAACCGGCCGGTCAGGCGGTGCGGTCGCGGACGAGGGCGGCGAGCCGTGCGAGGCCCTCGTCGATCTGTGCGGGGGTGAGCACGCTGAAGGACAGGCGGATCTGGTGCGTGCCACCGCCCTCGGGATAGAAGTGGCGCATCGGGGTCCACAGCACTCCGAACCGCTGTGCCGAGTACTCCAGCATCGCTTCATCGGCCTCGAAGGGCAGCGAGACGACCGCGAACATGCCGCCGCCCGGGATGTTCCAGGTCACCCGGGGAGGCGAGCCGTCGGTCGGGGCGGGGAAGTGTCTTTCCAGGCCGGCGAGGACCCTGGCGAGGTTGCGGCGGTAGATCTTCGTCTCGCGCTCGGTGGCCCTGGTCATACTGCATTCGTTCGCCAGCAGCTTCCCGCCGATCACGGCCTGGGAGACGGTCGACGTGTTCAGGGTCAGCATGCTCTTGAGTTTGGCCAGCTGGTCGGCGAGCAGCCGGCCTTCGCAGCCGAGACCCGAGACCAGCTGGTCGGCGACCAGATAGCCGACGCGGGCGCCCGGGAAGGCCGTCTTGGCGAAGGAGCCCACGTAGACGACGCGGCGAGTGATGTCCAGGGACTTGAGCGAGGGCAGGCGCCGGCCGTCGGAGTTGAACAGGGAGTAGGGGTTGTCCTCGATGAGCAGCAGCTCTTCCTGTTCCGCCACCTCAAGGAGCCGTCGGCGGTCGGCGAGGCTCATGCTGAGACCGCTGGGGTTGGCGAAGTCCGGCACGACGTAGCAGGCACGCGGGCGCAGTCCCCGCTCCCGGGCTCGGCGTACCTGCACCACCAGGTCCTCGACGTCGATGCCTCCGCTGCCCTCCGCGACAGGCAGGACCGGCATCTCCATCAGGCGGGCCGCTCCGAGGAAACCCACGTAGGTCGGTGCGGGGGCCATGATCGCGTCCTTGGCGTCCGTCCGCAGGGCACGCAGCAGCAGGATCATCGCCTCCTGGCAGCCGGTGGTGACCACGATGGATTCCGGTTCGACGCTCAGTCCTTCGTCGATGGCCAGGTGCCGCACCAGGAGGTCGGTCAGCAGGCCCTTGGTGTGGCCGTACTGGAAGAGAGCCGTGCGCACCTGTTCGGGTTTCTGGCCGCGCTCCACCTCCAGATACGTGACGAACCGCTCCAGGTACTGGTGAATCTGCGGCGGATCGTAGAACTCCTCATAGGGCCGCCCCGCTGCGAAGGAGACAGCCTCCGGGAATCGTCCCGCGATCTCGTTGAGGAGCGTCATGGAGCCCAGCACCGGATCGGAAAGAGACGCGTGCAGCTCGTCCAGGCGGAAGGTGGTGACGGCTGTGCTGTCCGTGATCATGGATATGCCTTTCCGCGTGACGGTGACGCCGGGCTCAGGTTTCCGGGGTGCTCCGGGGGGCTGTTTCAACGGCGTACGCTGCGGCAAGCTGCCGTATGTCCCGCTCGACTTCCGCCGTGCTCGCTCCGGACAGTACGAATTTGCCCGCACTGGGGAAGGCGGTGATGTCGCCGTTGAGTATCTGGCCGATATTGGGGATCTCGGACAGCACCACGGAGTCCGGGCAGGTGTCGAGGCCGTGGATGCGCTTGACCACGCAGGGTTCGCTCTCCGGCAGTGCCGGATAGAGCCAGCCGGAGGCGCCGACGCCCTCGTGGTCCAGGATGCCGGTGGTGGTCCCGACCTCGGAGGGCAGGTCCATGCAGGCGAGCACGGACTCGCGGATCAGGTCCACGCCGTAGACCGCGTGGATGGAATTGCTGATGTAGGCGCCGCCGAAGCGGTTGGCGATCTCAAGGAATACCAGCTCGTCGTCGGGGGTGAGGAACAGTTCCAAATGGAAGGTGCTGGTGTGCAGTTTCAGCGAACTCAGCACGAGTGAGGTGAATTCGGTGATCGCCGCCAGTGTCGACGCGTCATCGAAGGTGACGGACGAGAGATGCTGCTCGCCGTTCGTGAAGTTGAAGCAGTCGCCGATGTACCGGGAGGCGCTGATGAAGCGGATCTCACCGTTTCGCACCACTCCGTCGACGTGGCACACGTCCCCTTCGACGAACTCCTCGACCTCGTGATCGTCGGGGATGCCGTGGGTCCGGGCGTGAGCGAGGAACTCCGTTCCGTCGCGGAGGACCGTGACGCCGAAGCTGCCGGCCTGGCGTTTCGGCTTGAGGACGATCCGGCCCGGCAGGGCGGCCGCGATCCTCTCCAGGTCGGCGTACGGAGTGGCCGCGTCGACCGCCCAGAACACGGGGACGCGTACGCCGCCGCTCCGGACGGCCTCCTTCATACGGACCTTGTCGCGGCACAGCAGCGCCGTCCCGGCGTCGACGCCCGGGATGCCGAAGTGGTCACGCAGTCGGGCGGCGGGCAGAGTGACGTGTTCGTACATGGCGACGACGGCGGTCGGCGGGCCCAGTTCGGTGGCGAACTCCTCGACCAGGCGGATCATCTGGTCCAGCGCCCGGTCGTAGTCCTCGAAGTCCAGTGTGTGCGGCACGTCGAGCACTCCGACGCGGGCGAACCGCTGCCGCGCGGCGTGCGACATGTGCTCGGCGACGTGCTTGTGCACCAGCAGGGATACCTGATGGTCGCCGAACTCGATCGAGTCGATGTGCTGCTCGGCGAAGCCGAGATGAACCACATGGCTGCTCGTGGTGTCCACGGCGTTCGTCTCCTTCTAAGGTGCTCGTCTCACGGGTGGCAGGCCGGCGCGGTCACGTCGGTCGGCCGTCGGTCGGCAGTCGGTCGGCAGTCAGTCGGCGTTCAGGCGGCCGAAACGGCGTACGGCGATCCACAGGGCGACCACGGTCAGGGCCACCAGGTAGGCCACTTCCAGCAGTTGGGCCACACCCACCCGGCCCAGGCACAGCGCCCTGATCAGTTCATTGGACGCGTACAGGGGCGAGACCTTGACCAGGTAGCCGATGGCCGCAGGGTAGGCAGAGGCCGGGAAGAACGTGCCGCTCGCCAGGAACAGCACCAGCGTGCCGAACCGGACGGGATCGAGATCCTGCCAGCTGCGCATCACGGTCGATATCGCGACGCCGATGGCCGCGAAGGCGAATCCCACCAACAGGGCGGCCGGCACGGTGAGTACGGCCCACGGGGATCTGAGACCACCGCAGATGCCGATGACCACCAGCATCACGACCGCGTAGACCGCACCCCGGATCTGGGCCCAGATGATCTCGCCGACGACGATGCCCTCGATGTTCATCGGGGCGGACAGGAGCTGCTTGTAGAGGCGTCGGTACCGCAGCTTCCAGAAGAAGTTCACGGTCGAGTCGTACAGGGCTCCGTTCATGGCGGAGGTCGCCATCAGGGCCGGAGCGAAGTAGGCGAGATACGGCACCGTCTCGTCGCCCACCTTCACGGGCCCGAGCAGTGAGCCGAGACCGAGGCCGATGGACAGCAGGAAGAGGATCGGTTCGATCATGCCCGACAGCAGGGTCGACCAGTTCTTCCGGGAGACGAGGTAGTTCCGCTCGACGACCGCGCCGACATCCGTGAGAATCGCTGATCTCCGCGTGAGTATCGCTGACTTCATAGGGTCAATCGCCTCTTGAATACGCGCTCGGCCGCGACCAGCCCCAGCAGCAGGTAACACCCGAGAACCAACAGATGCAGCAGCGTGTGTGTCACGTCCGGGCGGCCCGTCATCAACTGCCGGCAGAGTTCCGCCCCGTTCCACAGCGGCGTCACGGAGATGACCCACCGCAGCGCCGTCGGGAAGACCGTCACGGGATAGAAGATTCCGGAGAACAGGAACATCGGCGTCACGACAAGGCGCGTGAGCGTCGTGAGGCTCGCGTCCCGCATGATCGCGGCCGAGAACGCGAGGATGGGCGCGCCGCACGCCATACCGGTGAGCACCGCCACGAAGAGCGCGGCGATCGCCCACCACGAGGTGACGATCCCGAGGACCCCCATGACCGACAGGAAGATCGCGCAGTTGATGGTGATGCGCAGCGCGATGAAGGCCAAGTGCCCCGCGTAAGCGCCCCGGTAGCCCAGCGGGGAGGCCGCCATGCCGTGATACGTACGGTCCATGCGCATGGCGGTGGCGACCGGGTACGCCGACACCTCGGCCGCGGTCTGCAGCGCCCAGCCGGCCAGCAGACCGGGGGCGACGAACGCGACGTAGTCGACGCCCTGGGAGCCGACCTCGACCTGCAGATCGAAGCTCGCGCCGATGCCGAGCCCGAGTGTCGCCAGATAGAGCAGGGGCGCGAGTACGGAGCTGGTGAGCGTGCCTCGCCAGGTGCGGCGGTACTGGAGCAGCCAGTGCTCGCTGGTGACAAGTATCGAAGGCATCGTCACCCCGTCAGACTGCGGCCGCTGAGCCGCAGGAACACGTCTTCCAGCGAGCCGCGCCGGACCAGGCAGTTCCTGGGGTCGATGCCGAGGCCGATCACCTGGCGCAGGGCGAGGTCACCGTCGTCGACATACAGCAGGAGCCGGTTGGGAAGCCGTTCCGTGCGCTTGCCGACCTTGCCGGCCAGCTCTTCCAGTGCGGGCACGTCCTCTTCGCCGCTCGCGCGGATCTCCACGACGTCCTTGGAGGCATAGCGGGTGATGAGGTCCTGTGGTGCGCCCTCGTCCTTGATGCGGCCCTCGTCCATGAGCAGGATCCGGTTGCACAGCTGCTCCGCCTCGTCCATGAAGTGCGTCGTCACGATCAAGGTGACGCCGCGCTTCTTCAGCATCGCGAGCCGGTCCCAGAGCATGTGCCGGGCCTGGGGGTCGAGACCGGTGGTGGGCTCGTCGAGCAGCAGCACGTCCGGCTTGCTGACCAGGGCGCGGGCGATGCTCAGACGGCGCTTCATTCCACCGGAGAGAGTCTCGACGCGGGCGTCCGCACGGTCCGACAGCTTGGCGAACTCCAGCAGTTCGGCACTGGTCTCACGAATCACCGCACGGGGTATGCCGAAGTACCTGCCGTAGATGTGGATGTTCTCGGCAACGGTCAGCTCGGAATCGAGGATGTCCTCCTGGTGCACGATGCCCAGCCGTCGGCGGATGTCGCGGCTCTGCTTCGCGGCGTTCAGACCGAAGACGCTCAGCGAGCCGGCCGACGGGAGGGAGACACAGCTCAGCATGCGCATGAGTGAGGTCTTGCCTGCACCGTTGGGCCCGAGGAATCCCACGGCCTCACCGGCCCGGATGTCCAGGTCCACCGCGTCGACGGCCGTCGGTCCTCCGTAGGACTTGGTGAGGCCCCGGGCATGGACGACCGGCGCCTGCTGTGCCGAGGGCGGCGCCTGCGTCATCTGGTCTCCCCACAGAGAAGGTCGTTCCGTACTCGATCCGGTTCGCCCACCGGCCCGGCGTCGTCAGCGGATGAGACCGGCAACGTCGGGCTCGATCTTCATCGCGTCCTCCGCCCAGCGGACGACACGCTCCATTTCGGCCGCCAGCCCCTGGTACGTGGGACTCGTCAGCGTGACGTCGCCGATGGTGTCGAACCAGCTCGTCGGCATGGGGAGAGTCGCACCGGGGACCATCCCCTGGGGCAGGACGAGCTTGAGAACGGAGGGGAGTTCACAGCCCTCCGGCAGTGCCACCACCTTGCCCGAGCGGTACGGCAGGCCGAACCCGGCCACCGGCCGGATGTTCTCCTTGCCGACGAAACCCAGCTGTTCCGGCTTCATGCCGGTGGCGAGCCCGAGGCACAGCTTGTCGGGCATGAGACCGGTGGCCGCGCCGATATTGGTCATGGTGAAGTGCCCGCCGGTGCGCGAGGCGACCTCGTTCAGGTACAGCCTGCCGTCCGCATCGCCCCACACCTCGGCGTGGAACGAGGACGTCCGGGCGGTGGGCAGACTCGCCACGACCGCCTCGATGAATTCCACCAGACGCCGCCCGATATCCGATGACGGGTCGAGCATGATGGAACCGAAGGAGCCGACGTGTTCCCCCACGGCCCGCCCGGTCCCGAATCCGTAGTACTGCGACGGAATGAGGTAGAGGAATTCTCCGTCGTGGCGGACTCCGTCGACGTGATACATCACGGAGCCCGCCATCGGCTCGATGACGTAACGTGCCGGCATATCGGCGGAAAGTCGGCCGAAGCAGTTCGACGCGGCCTTTCGGGCGCCGTCCTCGTCATAGACGAAGGCTGCTGTCTCGCCGGCCCAGGCGGACCGGGACTTGAAGGCGAACGGATATCCCAGTTCGTCGACGGCATTCCAGAAATCGACTGCGTCGTCAACCCGGTGGGAAGGCCAGACGTCGAGTCCGGCGGCGGCCACCCGTCGCTTCATATCGAGTTTGTCGCGGTAGGCCCATGCGCTCTCGACGCTCTGGCCTTCGATATCGAATTTCTCGCGAAGGCGTGCGGCTCGCACGATATCGCCCTCTCGGGGGGCGAATACGAGGTCGTAAGCGGATTCCCTGAGCAATTCGGAGACCCGGCGCTCGACGGCGCCCGGAGTGTAGTAGTCGGGCACTTCCACGAGGAGCTCGACCTCGTCCGGAACACCGTTGGCGAACCGGTCCCGCACGCCCTCCCTGGTCAGCACGGTCAGACTCAGGTCGCCATGCCGACGGGCGACGTCGGCGAAGTCCGCGATCATGGAGGCGTTGACGTCCAACGACAGGGCACATTCCAGAACGAGAACCCGCACCGAGCTTCCTCCACATGATCGGTCGTTCACTGCCGACCTTGACGCGCCGGTCAGTGCCCTTTATCCCATCACGCAAGTGAATCAATCAGTAGTGACAGTTTCTTGGGGGAGACGTAAGCACGCTTTACGGCAGATCGGCCGGGCCGTCGTAGGCGGGATCCCCGGCCGGCACGCTCGGGTAATTTCTGGCGATTTTGGTTGTATGTCCAATTTCGCATCCGTGAATCCTCGAAAGTGTGTGCCAGGAGGATCGCCTTCTTTCGGGCCGGTTTCACTATGCGAGACGGCGTAGCAGGGCCCGGCGACAGAAGGGCGCAGGAGTATATGCTCCCAGTATGTATCGTTGCGTAAACGTGGGCATGCTGGGTTGCGGCAATGTCGGTGCGACTTTTGCCGAATTCCTCTTGAGCCGGGCTCCGGAAATCCAGGAAATCAATGGCATCGATCTCCGCCTCACGCGTATCGCCGTACGCGATGCGGGGAAGAAGCGTCCGGGGATGCTGGCCCCGCTCATCACCGAAGACGTGCAGGCGGTCACCCAGGCCGACGACGTCGACGTGGTGGTCGAGGTAATGGGCGGTATCGAGCCCGCCCGCACCTATGTGCTCGCCGCGCTCCGCGCCGGCAAGCCGGTCGTCACCGCCAACAAGGAACTGATCGCCAAGTGCGGCCCCGAGCTGTACGCGGCGGCCGATGCCACCGGCGTCGACCTCTTCTTCGAGACAGCCGCCGTCGCGTCCGTACCGATCCTTCGCATCCTCAGGGAATCCTTCCTGGGCGAGGACATCACCAGCGTCCTGGGCATCGTCAACGGCACGTCGAACTACATGCTGACGCGTATGGCCGAAGAGGGGCTCAGCTATTCCGAGGCCCTGAGCCTGGCGCAGGAGGAGGGTTACGCCGAGCCCGACCCGTCGAACGACGTGAACGGCGCGGACTCCGCGTCGAAGCTGGCCATCCTCGCCTCGCTCGCCTTCAAGCGCGCGATCGCCGTCGACGACGTCGAGCGGGAAGGGATCGAGACGCTTGAGCGCGAGGACTTCGATATCGCCGCGCGCTTCGGATACGTGATCAAGTCGATCGCCAAGGCCGATGTGTTCGAGGCGGTCGGCTCCGGCAAGCGCGAGATCGGCATCCAGGTCTTCCCGGCCCTGGTGGACAAGAACCACGCCCTCGCCAACGTGCGCAACACGTACAACGCCGTGTTCCTCCGGGGAAGCGCGGCCGGCGACCAGATGTTCTACGGCCACGGAGCGGGGCGCCTGCCCTCCGCGTCCGCCCTCCTCGGTGACCTGGTCACCGCGGCGGACCATCTGCGACGCGCCACCCACCGGGTGGTCCCGCTGGGCAGTGCCGCGGTGCTGCGGTCCACGGAACGGCTGGTGCACCCCCACTACCTCAAGCTGGAGGTCATCGACGCGCCGGGCGTCCTCTCCGAGGTGTCGGGCGTGCTGGGCCACCACGGGGTTTCCATCCGTTCCATCACCCAGGAGGACCACGCCTCGAAGGCCCGGGTCGTCTTCATCACGCACCGCGCCGAGGAGGGTGCGATGAAGAAGGCCGTCGAGGAACTCCGCGGTCTGGAGAGCGTCCTGGGCGTCAGCAGTATGCTCCGCATCGTGGAGATGTGAGCCCCGGATGTGAGCTCGGGACGTGAGCCCCGGATGTGAGCTCGGGACGTGAGCCCCGGATGTGAGCTCGGGACCTGAGCCCCGGATGTGAGCTCGGGACCTGAGCCCCGGATGTGAGCTCGGGACCTGAGCCCCGGGCTGCCGCCGTCGGCCGGTCCGGCCTGCGGTCCCGGGGCTGATCCCTCAGCGGGCCGAGCCCTCCTCCAGTCGTTCCGAGGGCTCGCGGACCTCCGGCGGGGGTGCGTCCGCAGCCGGGCGCGGGCGGGCCGCCCGCAAGGTGCCGTGGGCCGCCATGATGCCGGCGATGACCAGGACCGCTCCGAGCGGCTGGTTCCAGGTCAGCTTCTCGCCGAGCAGGATCACGCCCGCGGTGACGCCCACGACGGGCGTGAGATAGGTGACCGCCGAGGCGTTCACCGCGCCCCACGCCTGCACGATGTTGTTGTTCCACAGGTAGGCGAGGCCGGTGCTCAGGCCCCCCAGCGCCAGCATGCTCACCACGACGCCCGTGCTCGCGTGCGGTACGGGTGTCGCCAGCCACGGCGTCGCCACCAGCATGATCAGCGCGCCGATGGTGACCTGTACGAAGGCGACGCTCACCGCCGGGAGCCCCAGCGGGGTGATGCAGCGGCGCAGATAGACGAAGGCGAAGCCGTAGCAGGTGGTGGCTCCCAGACAGGCGACCTCGGCCTTGAGGTGACCGCCCCCTGACAGGCTCCCGGGACCGATCAGCACCAGCACACCGACGAATCCCGCGAGCAGGCCCGCGGTCCGGCGACGGGTCAGGCGCTCGTCCCTCAGCGCGGCCGTACCGACGGCCAGAGTGAGCAGCGGAGTGGTGGCGTTGAGGATGCTCGCCATGCCGGAGGTGAGGTGCTGCTCCGCCCAGGAGAACAGCAGGAACGGCACGACACACAGCAGTACGGCCACGACGGTGAGATGCAGCCACACCCCCCACTTCCATGGCACCCGGCTTCGGGTCACCACCATCACGGCGCCGAGCGCCACCGCGCCCAGCACCAGGCGGCCCCAGACGACCTGAGCTGGCGTCAGGTCGTCCAGGGCAATCTTGATGAACAGGAAACTCGAACCCCATGCGCACGCCAGCGCGCAGAACTGGGCCACGGTCTTCGCTCGCACGGCACCCCCGAGGCTCACCCGGCTGCTACCGCGGGTCCGCGGCGATCGGCGCCACGATCGGCGCGACGATCCTCACGTAGTCCTCGGTGGCCATGACGACGGACCGGTCCAACCGGCCCGCGTTGAAGGCGATTTCCTTGTGTGCGGAGAGGAAGTCGGCATCGGCGACCACGGGAAGCCCACCGGAGAGCCACAGCGGCGGGATGGCACCGACCACACAGCCGGTGAGCTCCTCGGCCAGCTCCGACGGCGCGAATCCGCCTTTGCGCCCCTCGACCGCGGCGACGACCTTCTTGAGGTCCGCGCGCCGGTCGCCCGCCAGCACCGCGAGCACGGCGGCGGAGTCGATTCCCTTCACCCGGCAGACCAGCGCCTTGGCGCCCTGCGACACCTCCGTGCCACGCACGCCGGACACCTCCTCGGAGCGGCCCTCGGCCGGGTGCTCCACCACGCGGAACGTGGCCTCCTCGCGTTCAAGGATGCCGATGATCTGCTCAAAGGGACTCAATTCCGGCCTCCGAAGGGCTGTGCGGGTGTACGGGTCCGGAGCGGGGCGGCGTAGCGCTGCTCCAGGCGGCTGACGAAGGTGTCGATGAAGGGCGGTGGCGCATCCGTCCAGGACCGCCAGTCGCGGGTCACCTCGGCAAGGTACGACATGCGCCGCAGGTGCAGCCAAGTGCCGTCACCCGTTAGGGATCTGAGGTCCACGGGGAGATGGGCGCGCAGCGCTTCGAGATAGTCGGCGAAGACATCGCTGCCGAAGTTCACCCGGGCGACCCCGTGCGCCCGCAGGGACGTCAGGTCGACCTTCGTCAGGGAGCTGCCGCCGTGCACGACAAGGCTCCGGCCGGAGTTCTCCAGGACCTTGGTGAAGGCCCGTACGAGCCCGTGATCGACGGCGGCATGCCGGTGCCCCCGTGCGGGTTCCGTGGCGAAGATGCCGTCCCACAGCCCGGTCTTGCGCTGTGCCTTCTCCAGGCGCTGCTCCAGCCACTTCGTCTCCAGCTCCTGCAGCAGCGGGTGCTGGAAGGCCGGGACGCTCGCGCGGGCCTCGCACAGGACTGTGTCGAGCCGCTGTCCTGCATCGGGTCCCTCGACGTCCATCGCCCGGCGGACCATGGACGCGATCAGCCGGTGCTCGGCGGAGTACGCGGGCAGCCCGGCGGCCGTGAGGGACTGCTCGACCTGCGCGCACGCGGCGGCGAAGGCATGCAGATCGTCCCCGCCCGCGCTGTCCGACAGCAGGTCGATCTCGGCCAGCGACCGGCGGGTGGCGGCGAATCCGTAGTCGAAGCTGTGGAACTGGCCCACATGGGCCCCGATGAAATCGAGATCCGTGTCTTCGACGAAGCGCACGAAGTCGGGCAGGGGAGTCTTCGACCACTTCCGCAGCCCGGCCCCGTCGATGCAGCCGATCTCACCCTCGACGAGTACGTCGTAGCGGCGCGCCAGTTCCGTGGCCGTGTTCGTGAACAGGACGTTCTGGTGCAGGGCGCGCCCGGAGCCGTCGACCATGACCGAGTCGAAGCCCGCCTCGCAGGCGGCGCGGACGACCTCGTAGTCGTCGGCGTGATCGAGGTGCAGCCGAAGGCGCGAGCCGAGGGCGGAGTTGAGCCGGTCCACGTCCTGCCGCAGCCGGCGGAAGACCTCGGCGACGGTGGAGACCGGCTCGCGGCCCGCGCTGTCCGCGACGAAGAGCAGGGCCTCCTGCGGCGAGATCTCGCAGTACACCTCCTGCGAGGTGCGTGCGGAGAGCAAGGCGTACGGCAGCAGCATCGACGGGTGCTTCACGTTGAAGTTCGGCACGGCGCCGGTCCAGCGTGCGGGGCGGGTGCCGGCGGACGCGACGCTGCGGTGCGGGACCGCGGAGTGCCGGTTGCGCAGTTCCCAGTGGAATTCGCGCCGTACGCGCTGCACCTCGTCGACGAAGGCGTTCAGATCCGTGTCGCCGGGGGACAGGGTGCGCACCAGCGGGCCCAGGGCACTCGGATCCAGCGCCCGGGGGTCCTCGACGGCGAAGACGACGCCGAGATGCGGGTCGTGGCGACGCAGCTCCTCCGCACGGCGTGCCGCCCAGGCCAGCGCGGCCAGGCCGCTGACGGGGAGCTCCTCGCACACGAAGGCCACCGACTGGGCGGCGAGCGTTTCGAGGACCCGCTCCGGCGTCAGCCGGTCGTCGGCGAGGACGGTACGCAGCGCGAGCCGCTCCAGCTGCTGCCGGGCCCACTCCGTGTTCCAGACGTCCATGCCGATGACGGCGTGCGGGGTGTCGGTCCGGCGGCGCAGCGCATCGCTGCCGGGCAGGGGAAGGGCAGGGTGCACCGGAATCATCGGAACACCTCGCCGAGCAGGCGGGCCGCCGCCGGTGAACCGATGTGGTCGTCGAAGGAGTAGGCGAGCCGGTCGAGGGTGAAGTTCTGGAGCAGATGCGCCACTTCGGTGCGGACCGCCGTCGGCTCCGCCCGCCGCAGCACCACTCTGGCCACCAGCCGGGCCACTTCCCGCATCTCCGCCTCACGCAGTCCGCGGCGGGTCATCGCCTGCACGCCGAGCCTGAGGCCGTGCAGACCGTTGCTGCCGGGTACCTCGATGTTGGTGGTACGGATTCCGGCGCGCGCCAGGTCACCCAGTGCCAGCGCCAGCGCGTCGGAGGCGCACCCGGTGATGATGTGGACCTGATGGGTTTCCGTGAATCCGAAGGATTCCCCGGATACCCGGACGCCCTCCTCGTGCAGTGTGCCGGCGAGTGCCTTGGCGTTGGCGAGTATCTGCCGTGCGTAGTCGTGTCCGTAGAGGGCGATTTCGGACAGGGCCACATACATGGGCGCGATCAGTTCGGCATGGGAATTGCTCTGCATCTGCGGGCAGATCCAGTCCGAAACGGACTTCAGCTTCGGATGGTCCGCGTCGCGGAAAGCGACATAGGCCTTCTGCGGTCCCGGGATGGTCTTGTGGGTGTTGCCATGAATGGCGTCCGCGCCGAGCAGCGTCGGCTGCGGCAGGGCGCCGCCCGCTATCAGGGCGCCGTCGTGACTTGCGTCATAGGCGAGGAAAACGCCTTCGGGAAGCGCGGCGCGGATCTGCGCCAGCGGCTGCCACCGCAGTTTGAAGGACTGGTCGAGGATGACGAGCTTGATCTCCGGATGTTCTGCCACCAGGACGGCCAGCCGGTCCACGTCGACGAGGAGGGTCCGGTCCACCATCGGCAGGTGGTAGGTGTTGATGCCCGCCGCGCCGGCCAGCGACTCCAGGGCGAAATGGCCACCGTCCTTGTGCGCGAAGTGCACGAAGCCGTCGCCGCGTGCACAGGTGCCCAGCAGGACGCCCTGCTCCGCGACGGAGCCGCCGTTGGGCCGCCAGTCGAAGGTCGCCGCCTCGAAGAGCTGCTGGCCGAGGCCCGTCAGCTTCGCCACCAGCGACGCGTTGGCGCCCGAGTCCGGGAAGGACCATTCGCCGGGCTCGGAGGCGTACGGCGGAGCGAACTCGTAGAAGCTGCCCTGCAGTCCGCCACCCAGCATGCGAACCAGCTTGCTCGGGTAGTTCTCGCTGGCCGTGAGGCTCAGGTGCTGCTCGCGGTAGGTGTTGTCCAGTACGAAGTCCGAGGTGAGCCGCTCCAGCATGTGCGCCACCCGGTCGACCGACCACGCCTCCCCGGCCGGGACCGCGTCGGTCCTCTCCGCGATTTCCCGACCGTCACTTCTTGTCACCCCGTCGATGATGCCTTCCGCCTCGTCGACAATCCCTTGGGCACTCTCCGTCGCACGCATGTATGAAGCCCCCGTTCATTGATCGCTCATTTATCGCTCGTAATCGCCGCGCCCGGTTCGGCAGCAGGGCGGCAGAAGTCGATTGGAGGGGAGGCGGCTACGTCGGCGCACGGCTCTGTGCGCGGACGGAAGATTCTGTTCTGCCTCCGCGTCCCCCGGTCCTGCGGTGATAGGCCTCGGGATACCAGGGCCTACCAGCGTTGCAGACCCTACAAGGTATGGATCAGCCACAGTCGATGAGATCAAGCCGTTGATTAGGGCCCTTTCTCGCCTTACTCGAAGCGGTGACCGGCAATTGCCGGCAGAGTCCGCAGGTCCGCGTCGACCTGCGGGGAGCAGCGCACAGGGGCCGGGGCCGTACCCCCGCTCCCGACATCTGCACCCGTTATGGATCTGGCCTGATACCGATCACCGAGCCGGCGGGGCTCGGGCGATCGGAGTGTTCGGCTCCGCTGCGCCCCGTCCGGACGGGGCGCAGCGGCGGGGTGTCAGGACTTGGGGATGCCCGGCGGGTTGATCTCCGACTTCTGCAGAGCCTCCGCCTGCAGCCCCCATCTCTTGAGGACCTTCGTGTAAGTCCCGTCGGCCATCACGGCGTTGAGGGCCTTGGCGAGGGGCCCGGCCAGGCCGTTGCCCTTGCGGACGGTGCCGCCGATCCGGCCCTCCAGGCCGCCGCCGCTGCTGGAGAACGTGCCGATCACTTTGGTCTTGCCGCTGGCGACGGCGTGATAGGCGCCCGCCGGGCCGGGGCCGAGGTAGGCGTCGACCCTGCCGGAGCCGAGCGCCAGGTAGTAGTCGGCGGGGTTCTGGAAGTTCTTCACGGTCACGGGCTTGCGCTTCTTGGCGCGGTTCTCCCGGTCCCATGTCCGGAGCAGCTGTTCCTGGTTCGTGCCGGGGGTCACCGCGATGGTCCGGCCGGCGACGTCCTCGGGGCCACGCACGGTCCAGTCCGCGTCCCGGGGTGCCTCGAAGGCGACCTCGTCGGCACGGTAGGTCGCGAAGTCGTACTTCTCCTTGCGCTCCTCGGTCACCGTCACATTGGTCATGGCGAGCTCGTACTTGCCGCTGTCCAGGCCGATGAAGATGTTCTCCCACGACACGGTGTGGAAGCGGGGCTTCAGGCCGAGCACGTCCGCGACCAGGGTCGCCAGATCGGGCTCCGCGCCGATCACCGTCCGGTTGTCGTTCGCGTAGAAGCTCAGTGGCGGTTCGGTGCCGGCCAGATTGACGATGTCGAGGACACCGTCCTTGCGGACGGACTCGGGTACCGAGCCGGCGATGGCCGCCACCCGCTCGGCACGCACCCGGTTCTGATCGGCCGTCAGATTCATCCGGGTGCCGTCGGCTGCCTTCGCCGGGGGTGCGTCCTTCCCGGACTCGGGGTCCGCGCAGCCGGCGACGGCGAGGGCGAGGCAACAGGAGAGTGCGGTGAGGGCGGCGGCGCGCCCGGGGACGTGTCTCATCTGCGGTTCCCTGACGTTGGTGTCGAGTGGTGTGGTCATCGGGGGCGGGCGGGCGGAACGGTCAAAGGACCTTGGAGAGGAACATCCGGGTACGTGCGTGGCGCGGGGCGCCGAGGACCTGCTCGGGAGGTCCGGCCTCGACGACGGCTCCGGCGTCCATGAAGACCACCGTGTCGGCGACCTCCCGGGCGAATCCCAGTTCGTGCGTGGCGACGACCATCGTCGTGCCTTCCAGGGCGAGGTCCTTGATCACGGCCAGTACCTCGCTCACCAGCTCCGGATCGAGTGCGGAGGTGGGTTCGTCGAAGAGGAGGAGGACCGGCTCCAGGGCGAGTGCCCGTGCGATGGCCACGCGCTGCTGCTGTCCGCCCGACAGCTGGCGCGGGTAGGCGTCGCCGCGGTCGGCGAGGCCGACCCTGGCGAGCAGCCGGGCGGCTCGCTCCCGGGCCCGGTCGGGGGGCACGCCCAGCGCGC
Organism: Streptomyces sp. NBC_00464; assembly: GCF_036013915.1. Taxonomy (NCBI): domain Bacteria; kingdom Bacillati; phylum Actinomycetota; class Actinomycetes; order Kitasatosporales; family Streptomycetaceae; genus Streptomyces; species Streptomyces sp. NBC_00464. The sequence goes on from NZ_CP107899.1 coordinate 4,513,150, forward strand.
CGATGGGGGCCTCGGTGAGGTTCTCGGTCACGGTCAGATGCGGGAACAGGTTGAAGTTCTGGAAGACGAAGCCGATACGGGTGCGCTGCCGCAGCAGCTCCCGGTCCCGCAGCGCGACCAGGGCGCGGCGGTGGCGGCGGTAGCCCATCAGCTCGCCGTCGACCAGGACATGTCCCCGGTCGGGGGTCTCCAGGTGGTTGATGGCACGCAGCAGGGTCGACTTGCCCGCGCCGGACGGTCCGATCACCGCGGCGACCTCGCCCCTGCGCAGCGAGAGGTCCACACCCCGCAGCACCTCGGTCCCGCCGAACGCCTTGTGGATGCCTCGTACGTCCAGGGCCGGGGTCTCGTCGGTCATGCGTCGGCCCTCCCGCCGCCGTCGGAGCCGACCCAGGCGAAGCGGCGCTCCACCCGGCGCTGCACCAGGGTCAGTACGGTGGTGAGCACGAGGTACCACACGGTGGCGACCATGAGCAGCGGGACGACGCGGCCGTTGCGTCCGTACACGATCTGGACGCGGTAGAAGAGCTCGCCGATCGCCATCACCGACACCAGCGAGGTGGACTTCAGCAGGGAGATGATCTCGTTGGCGGCGTTCGGAAGGATGGCGCGCATGGCCTGGGGCAGCACGATGCGGCGCCACTGGCGCAGCCGCGGGATGCCCAGGGCGTTCGCCGCCAGCAGCTGCCCGGGGTCGACGGAGGCCACTCCGCCGCGTACGACCTCTGCCGCGTAAGCGGATTGATGGAGCGTCAGGCCGATGATGGCGGCGGTCATCGTGCCGATGAGATGCAGGGTGTCGGCGGACGCGAGGACCGGGCCGAACGGAATGCCCACACCGATCCGCCGGTACAGATAGGCCAGGTTGAACCAGAACAGCAGCTGGACCATGAGCGGGACCGAACGCAGCGCCCATACATAGGCCCAGGCGACACTGCGCAGCACCCGGCTGCGCGACAGCCGCATGACCCCGACGACGCTGCCGAGCGCGAAGCCCAGGACCCCGGAGACGATCACCAGCTGGACGGTGACCCAGACCGCTGAGACCACCGTCTCGCTCAGCAGGTAGTCGAAGAAGACTCCCCATTCCCAGGCCGGGTTGGCCACCAGGCCGTGCACGAACTGGGCGGCGAGCACCAGGCCGATGCCACCCGCCACCCACCGCCAGGGTCGGGGAGCGGGCACGTGCGGCAGCGCGTCCAGGTCGTCCGGCCGGTCCGGAGCGTCGGTCGCCTTCGGTGACACGGCCGGCGTCACAGCGGGGCCCGCGGGTCGGCGGGACCATCGCGTACCGAGTGCCAACGGGACTCCTCAGGGTGGTTCGGGGCGGTTCAACCGCCGTCGGCTCGGCGCGCGTTCACGCCGAGGAGCAGGCCGGTGACGAGATCGGGCCGGCTGAGCATGGGGCAGTGCCCCACCGGCCACTCATGGCGCCCGGTGCATCGCGCGGCCATGGCGCGCTGCATCTCCGGATCCAGGGCGCGGTCCGACCCGCAGACGAGGTAGGTGGACGGGGTCTCGCGCCAGGCGTGCCGTACCGGGCGGGCCCGGCCGTACCCGGGACCCTGGGGGCGCAGCCAGGAAACGGCGCGTGCCGCGAGGTCGTCGGGGCTGTCGTGGTAGAGCACATCGGCGGCCCGTTCGGGCAGCAGCCTGGTGGTGCCGTCGTGGCTTTCCGCCACAGCCGCCGCCAACAGGGCACTGGTGCCGCCCATGTCGGCGGTGGACTCCCCTTCCGCGAGGACGAACCCCGCGACGTACACGAGGTGGGCCACCCCGTGCAGCCCGGTCGCCACCGAACCCCCGTAGGAGTGGCCGAGGACGACGGGCGGCTCGGGCAGCGCGTCCACGAGCCGCTGGACGTGGGCGGTGTCGGCGGCGAGCGAGCCGCGCTGGAGCCACGGCGTGTGGACCGTGACCCCGTGCTGCCGCAGCACGGCGCGCAGCGGCCCGAAATGGTGGGGGGTGTGCCAGCGCCCCGGCACCAGGACGACAGGGGCGGAAGGGGCGACAGAGGTCATGTGTCCGGCCGTTCCGCGGACCGCTGCCGCAGCAGTCCGCCAACGGTCAGCAGGACCGCTTCGGTGTCGGCGAGGCCGTGCAGGACCGCGTCGGCTCCGACCGCCATGAGCTCGCTCGCGTCGGCCGCGTGGCGCGCCACCCCCACCGCCCGGACCCCGTGCGTCCTGCCCACGGCGATGTCGCGGGGGGTGTCCCCCACGACGACGATCCGGGCCGGCGGACAGTCGGTGCCGAGGGACCGCCGGGCACGCTCGCGAGCCAGTGGCAGCAGCGCGGTACGGTCCTCGGCCTCGTCGCCGTACGCCCCGATGGCCAGGTCCAGATGCTGGTCGAGGCCGAAGGCGCGCAGCTTGGTGGCGGCGGACCGGCGCGTGTTCCCGGTGAGCACGGTCTGCCGGATGCCGGGGCTGCCGGCGAGCGCTGTGAGCGCCCGCGCGGCGCCCGGCATGCGGTGCCCCTCTGCGGCCAGGGACTCGCCCAGTCGGTCCATCTCGTCGTCGACCGCGTCGAGCAGCCGCTGTACGAGAGCGTCCGAAGGGCGCGGTTCGTTCCGGCCGAGCGCCCGTGCCGCGATGTGCCGTGCGGTGGCCCCCGCGATGCCGGGGGCCGGGCCGAGCGGCTGTCCGGTGATGCGCCGGAAGGCCCGGTCGTACGCGCGGCCGGTCACGCGGGAACAGTCGACCAGGGTGTGGTCGATGTCCCACAGGAGCAGCGCCGGGGGTTGGAGCAGGCTGTCCACCGGGGCTGTCAGGCCCAGGTGACGGCGTAGTCGAGCAGGTCGTCCCGGAAGCCGAGGGAGAACTCCACCGTGACGAGTTCGCCCGTGGAGACGGGGGTGATCCGGTGGTACCAGTCCGGGTTGAAGAGGATGACGTCACCGTCGCGAGGGGCGTACCGGTCGGTGTGCGCTCCCTCCACGACGGACTCGGCGCAGCCGGCGCCGTCCGCGGTGCGGTGGGCTTCGTCGCCCGGCTCCCAGGCGCGGTCGTGCACGAGCAGTTCGCCGCCGTCGGCAGCGCTGTCCGCGACGACCACGCACTGAAGCTGGTAGGCGAGGTAGGTGAGCGCGATGTTGGTGCCGTCGCCCTCGCGCATGATGTTGTGGCTGGCGAGCCACGAGGCCGACTCCGGGGTACGGGCCCGGAGCACGGCCTCGCCGAAGGCGCCCTCGCCGTCCTCGACGGCCACCTCGACGGAGCTGAGCCCGAAGGACTCCCGCAGGGCCTCTCGCGCCCGGGCCTGCAGGTCGAAGCCCGCCCGGTCCAGCGCCTCGCGGGCCTGGTCGGCGCGCTCGTGGTAGGAGTCGGTCTCGTCGAGGAAGTCGGTGAGCGGAGCCCCCAACAGCTGCGCGGTGTCCGCGTCGACGAGCAGTTTCCGGATCCGGGCCGCCTGGTCGGCGACGTAATCGGCCGGGAAGAGATTGCGCAGAACGACGACAGCCGTATCGCCATTGGTCAAGTGGCGTAGCGACTCGAACTGTGCGTGCTCGTCCCGCGTATCGATGACAGTGGGTTTCCAGTCCTGAGCAGTCGGCATACGCCGGTCTCCTTGTGCGTAGTGTCCGTGTGCAGGAGATTTCAGTAAGCAAGAGACTGCGGCCCGGGCAGTCACGCCAGCACGGACTCCATTCACTGGAATTCCAAAGGATCTGGTTCCGGAAATGGCGCGAAGGCACGTGACGCGGTGGCGCAGCCTGGTGAACTTACCTGGCCGACACCCATCGGTGTCAACGATCGATCTCAGCATATGAGTTGCGTACCGAAAGGGGATCTGATGGCTGTAGTCGATGTTTACTTAAGTCTTCGCGGCGGGCTTATGCCGAAGATCGTGTGCGGGCTAGTGTGAAACGTGTGTCCCAGTTCCCGAATCCGCGCTCCGAATCCGACGACGCGACGGCGGGCCGCGTCCGCACACTGGTCGTCACCGCACACCCCGACGACGTCGACTACGGCGCGGCGGGCGCCGTCGCCCGATGGGTCCTGGAGGGCGAGGACGTCCGCTACTGCGTGGTGACCGACGGGGACTCGGGTCACGACGACCCCGCGCTGTCCGCGGCCGAGCTCTCGGCCGTCCGCCGGGCGGAGCAGCGTGCCGCGGCGCGGGCGGTCGGCGTTCGTGGCGTGGAGTTCCTGGGCCGGGCGGACGGATCGCTGACGCCTTCGCTCGACCTCCGCCGCCGTCTGACCCAGGTGCTGCGCACGCACCGCCCGCACCGGGTCGTGACGCATTCGCCGGTACGGCAGATCGACCGGATCCGGGCCTCTCATCCCGACCATCTCGCCGTGGGCGAGGCGGTGTTCAGCGCCGTCTACCCCGACGCCCGCAACCCGCGCGCCTTTCCGGAACTCGCCGCGCGGGGTCTGGAGCCGTGGCGGGTTTCCGAGATATGGGTCATGACCGGGCGCGACTCGAACACGTACGTCGACATCACCGACACCCTCGACGCCAAGCGTGCGGCACTGCGCTGCCATGCCAGCCAGCACCCCGATCCCGAGTCGCTCGACGCCGACGTACGACGGTGGGCGGCGGCCATCGCCCGCGCGGGCCGGCTGCCCGACGGGCGGTACGCGGAGTCGTTCCGGGTGGTCTCCGCGGACTGAGGACGGGGCCCCGGCTCCAGCAGGATCACCGGGCCGGGGCCCTCCGGCGTCGGCTACCGTCCGGTCAGCGCGTAGCGGCCGACCCGCTCGAACACCTGTAGCGACGCGGCGTCATGGTGGTTCACCACGTTGACGTCACGGAAGCAGCGGGCGAGCCGGCTGGACTCGACGACCGAGCTGGAGCCGGCCGCGGTGTAGACGATGCGCACGGCCTCCACCGCGTTCTTGGCCGCGGTCGCCGTGGAGAGCATGATCTCCGCGGTCAGCTCGTGCGGGATGTCGGTCCCCGCCACCGCCGCGGACCACAGATCGGCGGTGGCCGCGTGCAGATAGGCGCGGGCCGAGGACACGAGGGACCTGGCCGTGCCCACCTTCTCCTGCACGGCGCCGCGCTCGCTGAGGGTCAGGTCGCTGCCGCGGCTGGTCTTCTTCTGGGCCAGGTCGTGGAAGCAGCCGATGGCGTCCTCGGCTATGCCGAGGGCCAGCGCGCCCAGCGGCGGATTGATGAAGTGCGCCATGGAACTCCGGTACAGGGGACCGTCCACGACCAGCTCGGCGCCCGGCGTGATGTGCAGCCGCTCGGGGACGAAGACGTCCGCCACCCGGAAGCCGTTGCTCCCCGATCCGCGCAGGCCGACCGCGTCCCACTCGTGGATGATCTCGGCCTCCGCGGCCGGTACGAAGAAGATGTGCGGGCTGCCGGTGCCGGGTTCGTCGGTGACGGAGGCGGAGCAGATGAGCCAGCTCGCCTCCGCGCACCCGCTGGCCAGGCGCCACCGGCCGGTGAGCCGGTAGCCGCCGTCGACGCGGACGGCCGTACCGCCGTTGTGCAGCGACCCCGCGACCACGGTCAGCGGATCGCCGAAGACCTCCCTGCCGCCGGCCTCGGGCAGCCGTGCCGCGAGGAGCGCCGAGTTGGCCCCGGCCATCATGGACCAGGCCACCGAACCGTCGTGCCGCGCGATCTCCTCCACCACGCGCAGCATCACCCGGGGAGGCACTTCGTGGCCCCCGAGGGAGCGAGGCACCCACAGCCGGTACAGGTCGGCGTCCCGCAGCCGGGCCACCAGGGCGGGCGGCAGGTGGCGGGTGGCTTCGACGGTGTCGCGGGCCTCCTGGATCGCGGGCACCAGGGCGGCCACCCTCGCCAGCCACGACGCGACCTCGCCGGCTTCCTCTGACAGCGGATTCATCTGAGGACCAACTCCTTAAGAAGAGATGAGCAGTTCATCGAGCGTGCTGATTCGGTAGGGGTCCGGGCCGGAATGCGTGCCTTGACGGTCCAGGTGCAGCGCGGGCAGCCCGGCCGCGCGGGCGGCGAGTACGTCCCACTCGTGGTTGTCGCCGACCATGAGGACGGCGCCGGGCACCTCCCCGAGCCGTACGCAGGCGCGCAGGAAGGCGTCGGGGTCGGGCTTGGCCGCGCCCAGGTCCTCCGAGGCGCAGACCACGTCGCACAGGCCGAGCAGCCCGGTCCCGCGCAGCTTTCCGGTCTGCCGCCCGGTGGAGCCGTTGGTCAGGATTCCGGTGGTGATACCGGCCGCGCGGACCCGGTTCAGGGCGCGAGCGGCGTCGGGATAGGGCCGGTAGGACTGTTCGAAACGGTCGAGGTAGCCGGCGAACACCTCCAGGAGCACCGGTTCGTCGACCGGTCGTTCCAGGGCGGTGAGGAACTCCCGCAGCCGCAGTCTTCTGTGTTCGCTCCAGCTGATGAGTCCGGAATGAGCCGCAGGATAGTGCTTGCGCTCCAGCCTTCGCCAGAGTTCCAGTACGTCGTCGGAAGGATCGACACCCAGCTCGGGAAGCCAGCCGTGCAGGGCCTTCGTCACCGATCCATCGTAATCGAAGAGAGTTCCGTCGAGGTCGAAGAGGACGGCTTTTATGGAGTTCACAGGCAAGGACACTTCATCAATTCTTTCGACAGCCTTAGACATTGCTAATGTCAGCGTCCAGATCGTGGACCCGGTATGGACCCGACGGGAGCCGGGCGCTAGATTCCCCGCCATTGCACCGCTGTTAGGGGGAGCCTTGCAAGTCGACGTAAGAAGTCGTGACAACCTGCGCTGCCTCTTCTGTTTTCCGGCTGCTATATCTCCCAGTCAACTACTGGTTTCGACACCGAACTTCTATTTGCTGGCGCCGGTCGGGCAGGTGATCGAGGGCTACCTCTCGATCATGACGCGAGCGTGCCACGACACACCTTTCAGGCTGCGCTGTTTCGACGACATTCCCGCGGAGTGGTTCACCGAGATCCAGACACTCCAGTCGCTGATCACCGGCTTCTACAGCGACGTGTACGACGCGCCCCCGGTCTTCTACGAGCACGGCCGGGGCGGCGGCGGAGCGTCCGCGTTCTCCGACGAGGACTACACCTTCCATCCGCATCTGTGCGCGCTGCCGGGCTCCCTGCGCATCCACGAGCCGCTGTCGGAGCTGTTCGCCTCGGGACCGGCACCCCTGCCCGGACTGCGGGAGCGCATCGGCGACCTCCCCTACATCTACGTCCACACGCCCTTCGACGCGGCCCATCAGGAGCCGGTCGCCTACTTCACCGCGGACGACCCGGCGGACGGGCGCGTCGCGGGCTTCCGGCTCAAGAAGCTCCTGGTGGAGGCGAACGGGCTGGACAACGGATGGGACTGGCGCGCCCATCCCGGAGAGGGCGAACTGACCTCGCTCATCGACCGGTTCACCGACTGGTACACGAGCAAGTTCCGTCACTACTGACGACCGCCGCGCCCACCACTCGACGACACCCCAGATCGGCCCAAGGACCCAAGGAGTCTTCGTTGTTGTTCCAGAACGGCAAGCAGGAGCGTCTCGACCGCACTTTCCTGGAGACCGAGACCGAGCGGCTGGACCGCAAGGTGGCCAAGGAGGGCTTCGCGAAGCTCTCCACCCCCGAGCGCTATCTGTTCGCCCGTGGTCTGGCAGACCTGCCGATCGAGACCCTGGACGAACTGGGCTCCATGACGCCGATGGTGAAGAAGGCCATCCAGCGCCTGGAGAAGACCGACAACCGCACCTACGCCCGGGTGTCCGCCAACCTGTTGGCCCCCGTCGTGGCCGACGGCTCCGTCTACGGCATCGACCGCAGCCCCCTGGAGGACGGCCCGGCGGCGATCTTCGTGCCCAACGTCGGCGGCCAGTACCCGGTGCGCGGCGGCACGGTCGGCAACCGCTCACGCCGCGTCCTCGGCATCCAGCCGCCGATCGGCTCGTTCTACGTGGCGTCCTGGCTGGGGCTGCTGGGCGTGGAGGTCAAGGCCTTCAACCTCGAACTCGGCGACTCCGAGTTCGAGGCCTGCGACGCCGCACTCGACCAGCTCGGGGAGCGCTGTTACTTCCTCTTCTCGACCTCGAACTTCTTCACCCAGACCGAGATCGAGTCCATGTACTTCCTCAACGAGCAGTGCCGTCGGCACGAGGACCGCGGCTACGTGCCGCGCCTCGTCGGCGCCGGCTACAGCTCGTACTTCAACCGCCGTGAGTACCTGGACTACACCCCGCTGGACATCGTCGTCGGACCGCACGGCGAGACCAGCGAGGCGGACATGATCTTCTCGTCCGGGTACGAGGGCCCCCGGGACACCCGGCCCGCCCTGGAACTCTTCAGCGACATCCCCAACCTGCACCTGGCCGACCGCACCGGCGACGCCGTGCAGGTCCACGACACCCGGGTCGTCAAGCTCACCGAGTTCGAGCGCCGCGTCTTCTCCGGCGGCCTCGACGTCAATCTCATGGAGCTCGACACCAAGTACTGGACGCCCACGAACATCATGGACGTCTGCGCGCCGGACGACCTCAACATCCCGCTGGAGCTGGCCGAACTCCCCCAGATCGACGAGGAGTCCGGCACCGACGAGGCGGGCCGGGAGACCGGCGCGAGGGCCCGCGCCACGCTCAGCCTGAGCAACTACGTACACCGCCCGAACGCCATCAAGATGATGACGGTGTTCGGCAGCTGCCCCAGGGCCTGCGAGTTCTGCCAGCTCACGCAGTGGGGCGAGCAGCTCTACTTCTACGACGGCAGTGAGGCCGTGCGCGCCATGAACCGCGCCGCGAGTGCCTACCCCGACCTCCAGATGTACATCTTCGAGGACGACGACTTCCTGCTGCGCCGCTCGCACGTGGATTCCCTGATCTCGGCGCTGCGCGACAACGAGCCGACGCAGGGCAAGACCATCTACGTCTCCACCGTCCCGATGGAGGTGGACCCCGACATCATGCTGGACCTGCGTGACGTCGGCTTCCGGGCCATGCTGCTCGGTCTGGAGACCCCGGTGGAGCGGGTCGCCCGCCAGATCGGCAAGTTCAAGGCCCGCTACAACTGGGACCACATCCTCGAAGCGCCCAAGATCGGCCACGACGCCGGTCTGCACATGCGGATCACCGCCATCCCGTTCTACCCGCTGGTGCAGGAGGACGACCTGGCCGGCGTCCTCAACGGGCTGCTCGACTTCATCACCTACAAGACGGGCATATCCGTCGCCGTGCACCCGCTGGTCAAGGCGGCGCCCGGCATCGAGATCACCAAGCACGGCGCCCACGAGGTGACGACCAAGCCGTACGTCCTGCCCGACGGCTCCGAGCGCTCGATCGACCTGCTCCAGTACGTCATGCCGGACGACCCGATCGTCAAGGCGGTGGCCCTCGAAGCCATCAAGACCACCGCGGACCGAGTGGACTCCATTGTCGAGGCGCTGGGCACCAACGGCGGTGACCACCCCTCCGCACTCGGTGTGGTGGCCCTGTTCGCCAGCACCGTCGAGGCGTGGCGCCGGACGCCGGGCCGCAACGTGGACGACGAGGTGCTCGACGCCCTCGACGCCCGCCTCAAGGCGGCGATCGACCAGATCACCTTCAAGCACCGGGCCATGACCGACGTACAGGGCGCCCTCAAGGGACAAGGCCTCAACCCCGCCTCCGTGTCCGACTACCTCACCGAGGAGAACGCACCGTACCTGCACCTCGGACTCCGGATGGCCGCCGACTTCGGCACTCCCGAGGAGGCCGTGGCCGCCGCCCGGATCGCGACGTTCGCACAGGCCGAGGGCTTCACCGACTGGACCGTCCAGCACAGCCTCGGCTACGCCCTCAAGCGCAAGATGCCCCTGGACGTCCAGCGTGAGCTGACCACCCTGGTGGAGGGTCTGGGTGAGCCCGTCCGGCCGGTCATCAAGCAGCACGCCCCCAAGCTGCTGCGCCTGGCCCAGGCGTAGGCAGCAGGTGGGTGCCATGGCCCGGACCGGCGGAAGCTGGCAGTCGGAGCGGGATCGCATCGCGCGCGAGTGCGAGGGAATCCGCTCCGAGGTGAGCGCCCAGGTCCGGGCGGCGATGCTGTCGGCCGGCCTGCCGGCCGACAGCGACCCGTCGCTCGTCGGCCGGTGGTACGACGCATGGATCGACAAGGCCGCCGACGAGCAGTGGTACCTGGGCCTGGCCGACGACGAGCGCGCGGCGTTCGTCGTCGTCGACGGCCTGTCCGAGCTGGAGGCGGCGGTGGCCCGCCGGGACCGACCCGTCCTGCTCGTCGGCGCGCACCTGCACGCCCACACGGTGGGTCTGGTCCACCTGGACTTCCTGGGACTGCGCCAGACCATCCTCGTCCACGACGCGATGCTGTCCGTGATGCACCACTACGGGCTGCGCAACTCCACGTGGACCACGCCCGGCCGGGACTTCAGCCTGTCGCTGCGGTCCGCCCGGGACCACGGCGGACTGTTCGTCAGCTATGCCGACGTCGGCACGGACGGCGGTCCGCTGGTCCCGGGGCCGGACGAGGGCGCCGCCCCGCCGCCCGTGCAGCGCATGGTCAACCTGACCCGGGCCCGGGTGTTCACCTGGCAGGTGACCCCGGTGCCCGGGGCCGGGGCCGGGGACCGCCGCCTGGTGCTGAAGCTGCGGCGCACGCCCTGGGAGGCGGGCGAGCGCAGGGCGGGCGGACCGCGTGCGTGGGTACGGACGAACCTGCTGGAGCGGCCCGAGACCTGGATGCTCTGGCGGCAGGTGCCCACGGCCGGGACACGGCCCCTGAGTCTGCGCTGGCCGGGCGCCGACGCGGATCCCGCCTCCCCCTGACCCCGCCCCGCCCCTGTGGGGACCCTACGGAGAGAGAGCCTTCGATGACGTTCACCAGGACCGAGCTGCTGGCCTCGATGGACGAGCAGTGGAAGCGTATTGAGCTGGTCGCCTCCGTCCTCGACGAAGTCGCGGACCTGCCGACCGGCGTGGGCACCTGGACCGTCCGGGACACCCTGTGCCACCTCGCCGTCTACTACCCCGAGCACGAGGTGGGCGAGCAGATGGCCAAGCTGCGCCGACTCGCCGAAGCGGGCCGGACGAACCGTCGGCCCGACTTCGACATCGACGCCGCCAACGTCGAGCGGCTGCGCGTCTTCGAAGGCATGCCGGTGGCCGAGGTCCTCGACATCGTCGCGAAGGCCCGGCGCACGATCCGCGCCGAGATCGGGGCCCTCGACGACACCTTCCTGGCGCTCCCCGTGGCCGGCACGGCCTGGGGCGACGTCGTGCCGGTGGGCCGCGTGGTCGCGGAGTCGACCTGCACCCACGACGAGGGGCACCTGGACGAGATCGTCCACGCCGTCCGGGCACATGACGCGACTGTCGGGGCCGTCCTGCGGTGACTGCGCCCCTGGCCCCCGAGGCGCTCGACGCGGCCACTCTGTCCGTCCTGCTCGGGTCCGGTGCCGGGTCCGGTCCCTTCGACCCGGAGCAGGAACTGACCTTCGAGCAGGTGGAGGGCGCGGCCCACGTGTGGCGGGTACGCCCGACCCCGGCCGTGCCCCGCGCCGGCCGCCCCGCGCCGCCGAACTCACTGATCGTCAAGTTCCCGCCGGCCGACGACGGCGTACGTGCGTTCAAGGAACGGCTCGGCCTGCCGGCCGTGGAGCACGCCCTGCACGGCCCGGACGGTGTCCAGGGCACCGCACTGCTGCGCCTGCCCGGACTGCGCGGCGGGGGTCCTGCGGCGGCCGGCGTCCTGGTCCTCGACGACATGGCCGACGGAACCCTCCCGCCCCGCCCCGCGCTGTCCGTCGCCGACAGCGAGCGGGCGGTCCGGGCCCTTGCCTCGTTCCACGCCCGCTGGTGGGCCCGCATCCCGGACGCGTGGCAGTGGCTGCCCGATGAGGCCGCCCCGGCACGCGCGAACTTCCTTGTGGGCACGTTCGGTTCGGCGGGGCTCTCCGCCCTCGCCGAGGCGGACTGGCTGCCCACCGAGGTGCGCCACGGATCCGCACGCCTCGCCGAACGGGCGCCGGCCCTGTTGCGGGCGCTGAGCGCGCCTCCCCTCACCGTCGTCCACGGTGATCTGCACCCGGCCAACATCCTGTTCCCCGCCGACCCTGCGGAGCCGGGCATCCGGGTGATCGACTGGGAAGCCGCGACGCGCAGCCGCGGACCGGTGGATCTGGCCTTCCTCATCGCCAACAGCGAGGCCGACGACGACCTGGAACTGCTCGACCTGTACCGGAGGGAGCTGGCAGCCACGGTGCCCGGCATCACGGCCGACGGGCTGCTGAGCGACTACCGTCGCGCCCTCCTGTACTACTACCTGCGCAGGGTGGCGCTCCGCGCGGCGTACGCGGGGGTCCCCGACGACCCGGCGATGCGCCGGGTCGCGGCAGCCCTGGTGCGGCATCGCGCCTTCGACGAACTCGACGCGCTGTGAACGACTCCCAGAACTCCCCGAACTCCCAGAACTCCCCGAACTCCCAGAGCTCCCCGAACTCCCAGAAGGTGCGGCCGATGACCGTCCCCGGCCGTCACGACATCGGAAGGCCCAGTTCCACAGCACTGGGCAATGCCTTCATGCGAGCCTTCCACAGCGCCCACGAGCCGAAGCCGGTCCACACCGACCTTGTGGCGCGGCAGTTGCTGAGCGAGCAGGAGTGGACGTCCTTCCGTACGAGCGTCCTCGCCTCGTCGGCAGTGCGCGGGCCGCAGGCCGAACAGGACCCGGAGGGCGCCATCCGCCGCTATTTGCGCGCCGGTTCGGTGGCGGCGCCGCACGTGCTGCTGCGCGGCCGCCACACCGAGGACGCCCTGCGCCGCACCTGCGAGCGCGGAGCGAGTCAGTACGTGCTGCTCGGCGCCGGCTTCGACAGCTTCGCCCTGCGCCGCCCCGAGTGGGCGGAACGGCTGACGGTGTACGAGGTCGACCGGTCGGCCACGCAGGAGCTGAAGCGGGCCCGGGTGGCCCGGCTGCGCCCCGACGGAGTGCCCGGGCTGCGCATGGTCCCGGCGGACCTCGCCAAGCAGCGGCTCGATGCGGTGCTGCGGCGGATCCCCGGGCTCGACGGCACCCGGCACACCTTCGTGGCGTGGAGCGGCGTGACGTACTACCTGGACGAGAAGGCGATCAGCGCCACGCTGGAGGCGCTGGGCGACTTCTTCACCGGCGGGCTGACCATCGTGCTCGACTACTGGGAGGCGGCGCAGCTGGCCGAGCCCCAGGACCCCCTCGTCGCGAGCATGGCGGCGAGCGTACGGCGCAATGGCGAACCATTTGTCTGGGGCGCCTCGCCCGGGGAGATGGCTGCACTGGCAGGCTCGACGGGATACCGCGTGACCGCCGACGTCAGCGCGGTCGAGGTGGCGGAGACCTGTCGGGCGCAGGGCAGCGTCACCCTGGCTCCGCATCCCATCGGCCGGTTCGCGGAGCTGGAGAGGTGAATCCATGACGGGTGAATCGGTGACGGGTGAATCCACGACGGGTGAATCGGTGACGGGTGAATCGGTGACGGGTGAATCCACGACGGGTGAATCGGTGACGGGTGAATCCACGACGGGTGAATCCATGACGGGTGGATCCACGGCGGCACAGCGACGATGGTCGCCGGGCGAGCAGGTGCTGGTACAGGAGGTCTGGCGGGGCCGGGTATGGTCCGCACGGCCGATGACGGCGGTGCGGGACGACGGCGATTTCCTTGCTCTGTGGATGCCTGCGGGCACCGAGTGGCGCGCGCCCGACTCTCCGCCGGACAGGCCGGCGCCGGCCGATCGGGGCGAGCGGATCGCCGAGTGTCTGGTCCGGTCGGACTGGGTGCACATCGACCGGGTCTGGCGGATGAACACGCTCTGGCTCATGCCGCGCGGTCTTCACCATGTGGTCTGGGTCTGCTGGGACCGGAAGGGCGCGCACCTCGGCTGGTACGTCAACTTCCAGCGTCCGTACGAGCGTGAGGGCGCCACCATCCAGTACATGGACTACGCCCTGGACCTCCGGGTTGCTCCGGACGGCACCGCGACCTGGAAGGACGAGGACGATCTCGCGCAGTTGACGAGCCGGGGTCTCGTGTCTCCGGAGACCGTCCGCTCGATGCGGGCGGAGGGAGAGGAGTTGAGCCGGTCGGCGCTGCGGCACGAGCCCCCGTTCGACGAACGCTGGAACGGCTGGCATCCCGACCCGGCCTGGCCGCCGCCGGTCCTCGACCCTCGCTGGTCCCTTCCGGGTCTCGGCTCGGGCGAGGACGCCGGCTGAACCACGGCCTCCGGCGCGGACAGGACCGTGCGGTCAGTACGCCGAGGCGGCAGTCGCCTGCTGTGCCGGTCTGGCACTCGGGGCACCGCCGCTGCGCGCGAAGGTCTCACGGAACACGCAACGGGCCTTGCGCACCAGCGGTGTTGTGTCCGAGCTGCGCCACAGAAGGTTGACGACACGTTTCAATGGCTGGGCTGCGAAGGGCCGGGTGCTGATGAGTGCGGTACTCGCCTCGACCGCTGTTCTCGGCACGCAGGCGACTCCGACCCCGCTGCTGGCGAGGGCGCAGGCCATGGCGGAGTTCGCCGTCTCGAACGCGACCACCGGAGGCGCCATCGCCCGGCTCGCGAACAACGCCTCCAGCGTCTCGCGGTCGGCCAGGCCGCGCCGCCCGATGATCAGCGGGAAGCCGGCCAGCGCCGTCCAGTGCAGAGGCACGCTGTCAGCGGTCAGAGGATGCCCCTCGTGGGCCACCAGAAGCAGCTCCTCCTCAAGGAGCACCTCCGAACTCAGCCCTGCGGGAACGGGGGAGTGCCGGCCGTGAATGTACGAGGAGGTGAGCAGGAGGTCGATGTCGCCGTCCCCCAGCGGCCCGAGTCCGTCGGGATGGTCGAACTCCTGGAGAGACAGGGCGATTCTCGTATGCCTGCGGCGCAACTCCGCCAGTACGGGGGGCAGAAGATGGATCCCGCCCGTGGTGAAGGTGCCGATGCGTATCTGCTCCTCCGAGACTTCGAGGAACTGCACGAGGTCGGTCTCCGTGGCCCGCAGGATCGCCTCGATCTCGCGAGCGCGCCGTACGAGCAGCTCACCGGCGGCGGTGAGGCGCGCACCCCGGCGATGCCGGACGAGCAGCTGCACACGTGCTTCCCGTTCGAGTTTGGCCATTTGTTGACTCAACGCCGGTGGTGTGTAACCGAGTTTCGACGCGGCCGCAGAGATCGAACCCGTTTCCGCCACCGCCATGAGCGCGAGCAGTCGGCTGAAATCCTGCACGAATTCCTCCATTCGGCATACAGCGGAATCAATCACCTGAGGGGGTGGATATCACCCGAATTCGCGAGGAGGGACTCTCGACTGGAAGCCGCTGTGGGCGCACAAAAGCCGAACGTGCATGCGTGAGGGCTGAAAGTCGGAGTCGATGGGTGATCTCGCGGCGATACCACGCAATGACATACCCATACAGAGCCCCCCCGGACGAAAAAGCATGCCCTGCCGGGCAGTTGGCCGAGCAGGTGACTGGAATCAGTCTCCGAAGCGCACCCGACAGGCGCAAGGAGATCTATGCGGCGTCTCGCGTTTCGAGACATCCGGGCGACATGTTGCGTCCATGCCACCTTCCAATAAGTCAGACACCCTTCCTTAATGGGATATGAGCTTCATGTGACCACCTGTGGTGACAGTCACCGATAGTTCCTTGCTGAATTCAACCAACCCCGGTGCCGAGCGGCATCGTCGGGTTCGCCTCGAAGCGCGACGCATGCAGGGCGGTATCCGCCACGGGCTGCCCGCCGGTCGCCTCGGTGCGGAGGCCGGGGTCCTTGGCGGTCTGCCTGGGCAAGGAGGCCGGCGATTCTCTCCGGGTTCATGCCCGCGTTCTCGAATCCGGTGGCGCAAATACGCCATCGAATCCGAAGGGGTGGCCCCGCTCGCCTTTCCCGACGTAGCCTCGCCCGGGGTGAATCGCCGGTCGGGGAGTGTATCGAGCGTGAAGGTCGATCTCTGTTTCAGCCGTATTAAATTTCATGGCGGCAGGGGGGCGTCGGCTCTCCGTGCGGCTTCAATTCGCTCCCGTGCTGTTGAATTCAACGCGAAGGAAGCCACGCGATATGCGATTTTCACGAACCATATGGGCCCGCCTGGCTGTGCTCATGGCAGCCGTCCCGGCGCTTGCACTGCCCGCGGCCACCACGGCCACCGCGGACACGTCCGTGGGCGATTCCGTGTCCGCCGCCGCCTCCACGTGCTACCAGCCCTGCATACAGGGGATCCGTTTCGCGACGCACGACGGATACGACCGCCTGGTGTTCGACTTCAACGGTAAGACTGAATTCACGACGGAAACCAACACGACGGGTCTGTACACCCCGTTGAGTGGGCAGGATACGTACCTCACGACCAAGGGTGCCTCATACCTGTTCATCAGGATGACGCCCGCGAGTTTCTACGACGATGCGGGAAATCAAGTCTTCACGGGTCCCATGCAGCAGGTGGTGGACCTTCCCACGCTGAAGGGGATAGAACTGACGGGTCTGCATGCGGGCGTGATCAGTTTCGGTATTTCACTCGGACCGTCGACTCGCTACAACGCTTTCCAGCTCACTCAGCCGGACCGTCTGGTCATTGACGTCTACAGGTAGGTCCTGCCGGCGAAACAGCTCGACCGGATAACTGGTCGAGCCATTTCGTGTTCGATGTGTTTCGGCGACCCGGATCAAGGCGCGGGCGTCAGTGACGCGGCCTCCCAGCCGAACCCGTCCGGGTCGGTGAAGGCGCCGGTGCCGCCCACGAGCGCGATCCGGTGCGAGCCGGTGCCGTCGACCGGGACGCCGACGTCCTTGGCGAGGGCGCGGCGCCCGTACAGGGCCAGGCTGACGGGGCTGTCCTGGGTGTCGAACTCGACGTACTTGCTGCCGAAGCTCTTGGCCACGGCGAGGCCGTGCTCGACGTAGAAGCGCTTGCTGGCGGTCACGCTCGCAGTGCCCAGCAGGAGCACCATCCGGTCGATCCGCCCGGTGGCCGGGGCGGTGTCCTTCTTCGCCGATGTGGCGATCTTCCAGATCGTTCCGTCCGGGGCCCGGACGACGCCGCCGTAGCCCCAGAACGACTTGGCGGCAGGCTTCAGCGATGTCGCGCCCGCGTCGAGGGCGGCGTCGACGAAGCCGCGGACGTCGGCCGGCTGGGACATCGTGAGCGACAGCGAGAACCCGCGGAATCCGGTGGTGGGCGCGTCCGAGGAGCGCAGGCCCACCCGGGTGTCCAGGCCGAGGGCGGTGTAGAAGCGGTGGGCGGCCGTGGTGTCGGCCACCTCAAGGGTGAGGGCTTCGATGGGGGAGCTCATGCGCTTCACGTTAGGCGCGGGCCTGCGGCGGGTGCTTCTTGATTCCTGACCGGTTCGGCCGCCGGTCAGCCGGCAGAGGGAGCCCGGCAGCGGGCCGGCCGGCCGCAGTTTCGGCCGTCAGCCGGTGACGGTGAACGCGTGCGAGGTCAGCGTGCGTTCGCTGCGCGCCTTGAGCTGCTGGGCGGTGCTGTGCAGCCGGTGCGACTCGGTCAGCGGAAGCGAGAGGGCGATGGTCGAGGGGACGGCGCCGATGGTGATGGGTACGGCGGCGCAGACCGCGCCCATCGCGTACTCCTCGGTCTCGAGCGCCGGCTCGCCCCTGCGGGTACGGGCCAGCCGGCTGAGGACGGTTTCGGGCTCCGTCACCGTGTTCCGCGTCAGGGGAAAGGGCGGATGGCGGTCCAGATGCTCCCGGCGGGAGGCTTCGTCCAGCTGGGCCAGGAGGCACTGGCCGATGGCGTGGGCGTGGGCGGATGTGCCGAAGGACGCGCCCTCTTCGACCTTCGGGTGGGAGGGGCCGTCCATCGCGTGCGTGAGCCGTATTTCGCCGTCCACGTAGAGCGCGTAGTAGACGGCCGCGTCCAGGTCGCGGGCCACATCGGCCAGCCAGTGCGAGGGGCCGGAGCCGGGCGGGACGGGGCGGCCGAGGTTGAGGGTGGCGTCCCCGGGCACGTACAGGCCCCGGTCCCGCCGCAGGTAGTTCTCATGCACGAGGGTGCGCAGCAAGTGGTACGTCGTGCTCAGCGGCAGTTGGGCGCGGCGGGCCAGCTGCTTCGCCGTGGCGCCGTGCGGATGGTCGGCCGCCGCTTCCAGGAGCCGCAGGGCGCGCTGTACGGAACCGATCAGGGTGGGGGACGCTGCGGGGGGCACTCATGCTCCGGATTGTCGGTCGGTATCGGAGATGGGCACCGCGTCCTTGGACACCGGCGGACACCTGGGCTTGCACCTCAGTGTGCGTCTTACGACTGCTGGTCACCTCGGGGGTACTTTCGCATTCTTTTACGAAATGGGCCACTGAGAGAAGTTGGCCCGTTTCCGGGTGCCGTGAGGCTTTGGGTGCGACCATTCGTCCTGTGATGTGAGTCACTGAAATGTGAATGGCGGTGCGGGTGGGGCGGGACATGAACTACTCGATGCAAGCGGGCATTCGCGCGGGGGATTCCGGAAGGCTTCGGAGGGCTCTTCCGTGACTGCGCGCAGCTGGTTTCGTAAGGCGGGGCGTGCCGCCCGGCGTTGTGCTCAGGAAGGTTGTCCGTGCCGCATTCCGATCCGGCCCCAGCCGCATCTCCCTCTTCCGCCGCAGCCGTGGCCGACACCGCCGTGACCGAAGCGGCGGCGCGTGTGCGTGCCGCGCTGAGCGGTCCCGGCGGTCCGTTCGCCGTGGTTCGGGAGGAGGGCGGACCGCAGGCGGGCTCACTGGTGTACGCGGACGGGCCCAGGACGCTCCGTGAGTTCGTGGAGACGACGTGGGCGTTCGGGGACCAGCCGTTCCTGATCGCGGGGGAGCGCAGCTGTTCGTACGGCGAGTTCTTCGCCGCCGCGTCCGCGCTGGCATGCCGGCTGAGCGAGAGGTACGGGCTCCGCCCGGGCGACCGGGTGGTGGTCGCGATGCGCGACTGCCCGGAGTGGCAGATCGCGTTCTGGGCCGCCCAGCTGGCCGGGCTGGTCGCCGTGCCGCTGGCCGCCCGGTGGACGGAGGGCGAGTTCACATACGCGCTCGACGACTGCGGGCCGGGGGCGCTGCTGGTCGACGGGGAGCGGTTGCCGCTGGTGGCGGACTGGGCCCGGAGGGTTGGGGCGCGGGTGATCGTCTTTCACGGTGAGGACCACGACCGCACTCAGGAGGACCGCGTCGAGCGGTACGAGGACCTGCCGGCGCCCGATCCGTTCGCCGCGCCGCCCGACGTCGAGATCCGGCCCGAGGACGACGCGACGATCATCTATACCTCGGGGACCGCCGGCAGGCCCAGGGGTGCCGTGGCCACACAGCTGGCCCAGGCGGGTGCCGCGCGCAACCCGCGCTTTCATGCGGCGGTCTCCGCGCTCGGCCGGGGAGTCATTCCGGGGCAGGGGCCCGCGCCCGTCACGCTGCTGACGTTCCCGTTCTCCGACGTAGCCGCCTTCGCCGGCCTCTGCGCCGCGATGTCGGCGGGTGGCGCCGTCGTCCTGATGCGCGAGTGGGACGCCCGGGAGGCGCTGCGGCTGATCCGGGAGCACCGGGTCACGCAGTACTCCGGGGCGCCCGCGACCGCCCTCCAGCTGCTTGCCGAGGCCGCGCGGACGGAAGACGCCCTGGAGAGCCTCCGGGTGCTGGAGACCGGTGGGGCTGCGGCACCACGGGACCTGCTCGCACGGCTGACCGCCGGCTACGGGGAGCGGATCGAGCCGCGCAACGGTTACGGGCCGGCCGAGACCGGCGGCTGCGTCATGGCGAACCTCGGCGCCGAGTACCGCCTCCACCCGGGCAGCGCGGGGCGGCCGACGCCGAGCACCGAGGTGCGGATCGCCGGTCCGGCGGGCGAGGCGCTGCCCGAAGGGGAGACCGGCGAACTGTGGCTCCGTGGCCAGGCGCTGGCCCGTGGGTACTGGCAGGACGAGGAGGCCACGGCGCAGGCGTTCACCGGCGGCTGGTTCCGTACCGGAGACCTGGCGGTGATCCGGGACGGGCGGGTGGACGGCGCGGACGGGGCGTCGCGGACGGTCAGAGGCGGGTGATGCGTACGCGGTAGTCGCCCTTGGAGTCCTTGTCGAGCACCGAGATGCGGATCCCGTTGGCCCGGTCGTTGAAGGTCTGGCCGGGCTGGAACGGGGCATCGGAGAGTTCGGCGTGGACGTTGGGCAGCCGGGTGCAGCCGCTGCTGTCCTTGGTGCTGTCCGTGACGGACACGGGCCCCTGGCCGGTGTCGACGTCCGAGCTCACCTTGTAGATCAGCACGCCCGGCCGGCACACCTCCTGGTCGTTTCCGGCCTGGGTCCGCACCTCCACCGCATAGCCGGATTCCGCGGTCAGCGGTACGAACGCCAGCTTCGTGCCGCCGTGGGTGGCCAGCGGCTCCAGGACGTGGTCGCTGGTGCCGGGCCGGGCGGCGCAGCTGATCTGGCTGTTGTCCAGCCAGCCGAGCTTCCACTTGTGCCAGCCCAGCAGGTCGTTATTGGCGCCCCAGTCCTCCGACATGATGTCCCAGTGCCCGACCGAGCCCCCGCCCTCCATCGTGTAGAGGTCGGGCAGGCCGAAGACATGGCCGTTCTCGTGCGGCAGGACGCGGTAGCCGGTCTGGGGGTACGAGCCCGAGCCGTCGTCCTGGCGGCTGTAGACGAAGGACGTGTTGGAGAGCGGGACGCCGTCCGCGTACGGGGCGTCGTCGTTGCCCGAGAAGGTCACGGACAGCACGGTGTCCAGGGCCGAGGGCCCGGCGTTCGGCGTGACCAGGATGTTGACCAGGTCGTATGCGGTGAAGTCCACCTTCGGGTCGGCGGCGGCGACGATGTCCTGGACGAGGTGGCGGTAGCCCGGCTCGTACGGTGATCCGCGCTCGATCCCGTACTCCGAGAACGGCAGCGGCATCCGCAGCCAGGTCTTCACCGGCGCTTCGGGCACATAGGTGAGCCGCCCGTAGGAACTCGTGCGGAACCAGTCCGTGGTCTGGGGGAAGAACTCGGCGAGCCGGTCCATGGCCGGTTCCTTGCCCGGCGCGTCGGGGAAGTCGATCATCAGGTTCAGTGCGTGTACCTGGCCGGTGGAGCGGGCGTAGCCCGGCTGCGTGGGCATGCCCTCCGACATCTGCACCCCCATGGTCGTCGATATCCGGCACGGTCCGAGACCGGCCGCCTGGGTGCTGGTCATCGGTCCTGCGGAGGCCCGGCTGGGCAGTGGGAGGGTGCTGCTGGCCGAGGCCAGTGATGCGATGACCAGGGCCGTTGCCGCGCCGAGGGCCACCGGGTGGCGGTGCTTGCGTATCCGGTGGCGGGGCTGCTGCATAGAGGCGCCTTCGGGTCCGCGGCAGTCGGCCGACCCCGACTGCGCTCTGTCGATCAGCCTTAGCCGGGCGGTGCGGAGCCGCTCGTTGGGTGCGCCGATCGGTGGGTTTTTCCCTCGACCGAAGGGTGTGACTCAGGTCACATCGCGGCGGGAAATAACCGGGGACCTGTTCCCCGTTTGAATCGGTGTCCCCCGCAAAACGGGGAGGCGGTCCCCGGTTAACCGGATGGGTCGCCGGAGTTACGAACGTGGGAACGGCACCGGCTCAGCCGGGTTCCCGCAGCACGAGAGCCCGAAGCCGGAAGACCAGGAAGAGAAGGAGCGCCGCCGTGGACACCGTCGCCCGCACCGCAGCCGGAACCGCGCAGCCGCGTACGCCCCGCCCGCGGGCCGACGCGCTGCGCAACCGGGAGCGGATCGTGACGGCCGCGCGCGAGATGTTCGTCGAGTTCGGCCCCGATGTGCCGCTCGACGAGGTCGCCCGCCGCGCAGGCGTCGGCAACGCCACCCTCTACCGGAACTTCCCCGACCGGGCCGCCCTGACCCATGAGGTCGTCCTCGCGGTCACCTCACGCACCACCGACCGTGCCGAGGAGGCTGCGAGCGAGGAGTCCGACCCCTTCGTCGCGCTCAGCCGCTTCGTGCACGCGGCGGCCGACGAACGGATCGGGGCGCTGTGCCCCATGCTGTCCGGCGGCTTCGATCAGGACCATCCCGAACTGCTCGCCGAGCGCCGGCGCCTCGAAGAGGCCGTCGAAGGGCTCGTCGAGCGCGCCATGTCCGCGGGGCGCCTGCGTACCGACATCGCCGTCGGCGACGTACTGGTCGCCCTCTCCCAGCTCACCCGGCCACTGCCGGGCATCGCCTGTCTCAACATCGACCGGTTCACCCACCGCCACATCCAGCTGTTCCTGGACGGACTGGAGACCCCGGCCCGGTCCGTACTCCCCGGAACGGCGGCGACCTTGGAGGACCTGCGGCGCCGGAACTGACCCTCGCGCCGGATTTCCTGAACCGGATGCCCGGCCGCGTGTCCGTCACGCCCCGACCTTCTTCTCCCTTTTCTCCCTGACCAGAGTCCGACCCTCGCTTTCGCCCTGCCTTCACCGAATTCACGGTTCACGACCTCGCGCGCCCTCGCGCGTCCTTAGGTGGCTACTCCCATGTCAAAAACAGCTGATATCCGACTCCCTGACCCCAGTCGCTGGAAGGCGCTGGCGTTCATCGCCCTCGCGCAGTTGATGGTCGTGCTCGACGCCACCATCGTGAACATCGCGCTTCCGCACGCCCAGACCGACCTCGGCATCACCGATGCCAACAAGCAGTGGGTCATCACGGCCTACGCCCTCGCCTTCGGCGGACTGCTGCTCTTCGGAGGCCGGATCGCCGACCTCTGGGGCCGCAAGCGCACCTTCGTCGTCGGTCTGATCGGCTTCGCGCTGGCCTCCGCACTCGGCGGAGCTGCGCAGAACCAGGGCATGCTGTTCGGCTCGCGCGCCCTCCAGGGTGTGTTCGGCGCGCTGCTCGCCCCGGCGGCCCTGTCGCTGCTCGCGGTGATGTTCACCGATGCCAAGGAGCGCGCCAAGGCGTTCGGCATCTACGGGGCGATCGCCGGTGGCGGTGGCGCCGTCGGCCTGATCCTCGGCGGATTCCTCACCCAGACGCTGAACTGGCGCTGGACGTTCTTCGTCAACATCCCGTTCGCGATCGTCGCCGCAGCCGGTGCGTACTTCGTGATCCGCGAGCCGGCCGGCAGCCGTAACCGCTCGTCGCTCGACATCCCCGGCGTCGTCCTGTCCGCGCTCGGTCTGGTCTCGCTGGTCTACGGATTCACCCGCGCCGAGTCCAGTGGCTGGTCGGACACGCTGACCATCGGCACGTTCGTCGCCTCCGCCGTGCTGCTGCTGTCCTTCGTCCTGGTCGAGTCCAAGGTCAAGTCGCCGCTGCTCCCGCTGCGCGTCGTGATGGACCGCAACCGTGGTGGCGTCTACCTCTCGCTGGGTCTGGCCGTCATCGCGATGTTCGGCCTGTTCCTGTTCCTCACGTACTACCTGCAGGTCGTCAAGGGCTACTCGCCGATCAAGACCGGCTTCGCCTTCATGCCGATGATCGTCGGCATGATCACCGGCTCGACGCAGATCGGTGCCCGGCTGATGACGCGGGTCCCGGCCCGTCTGCTGATGGCCCCCGGCTTCCTGACCGCCGGTGTCGGCATGCTGCTGCTGACGCAGCTGGAGATCGACTCGTCCTACGCGGCGGTCATCCTGCCCGGCCAGCTCCTGCTGGGTCTGGGCATGGGCACGGCGTTCATGCCCGCCATGTCGCTGGCCACGCACGGCATCGAGCCGCGTGACGCCGGGGTCGCCTCCGCGATGGTCAACACCTCGCAGCAGGTCGGCGGTGCGATCGGTACGGCGCTGCTCAACACCATCGCCGCCTCCGCCGCCACGGCGTACGCCACCTCGCACGCCGCGCTCGGTGCCACCGACCCGGAGCTGCTGAAGCTCCAGTCGATGGTGCACGGCTTCACCGGCGCCATCTGGTGGGCCGTCGGCATCCTGGTGGTGGCCGCCGCGATCGCGGGGACCTTCATCAACGCCGGCCGCCCGTCGGTCACCACGACGTCCGGGGGCACCGGTTCCGGTGACGCCCAGGGTGTCGAGGACGAGTTCAAGGTGCCGGTCGTCGCGCACTGAGCCCTTGCGCGCGATGTGCCGTGACGCGGTGTGAAGCGAACTCTGCCCCGGTTCCGTTCGACGGAACCGGGGCAGAGGCGCGTGCGGGGAAGGGGGTGCGGCGGGTCAGCGGAGCCAGGGGAGGTCCGCGTTCGAGCCCTCCGGCTGGAGTCCGGCCGCCATGACCTGCATGATCTCGCCGAGCGTGCGCACCTGCTCGGGGCTGAGCCGGTCGAACATCGCCTGGCGCACGGCGCTGACGTGGCCCGGGGCCGAGCGGCGGAGCATCTCGTAGCCCTCCTCGGTGAGGACCGCGTTCTGGCCGCGCTTGTCGGACGGGCAGTCCTCGCGGCGTACCCAGCCGCCCTTCTCCAGCCGGGCGACGGCGTGCGAGAGCCGGGACCGGGTGATCTTGGCGTCCTTGGCCAGTTCGGTCATCCGCATCTGGCGGCGGGGGGCCTGGGAGAGCTGGACGAGCAGTCCGTAGTAGATGTGCGGCATGCCGGCATCGCGCTGCAACTGGCGGTCGAGGTGATCCTCCAGGAGCGTGGTGGCGTGCAGATACGCACGCCAGACGCTCTGTTCTTCGTCGGTGAGCCAACGCGGCTGCTCACCGGTGGATGCCGTGGTCATGTACTCCACTGTACGACCTTTTCTTGAAAGTTGAACAAGATAGAGCTAAGGTCTCCGAACGTAGGAACTTGAACATTAAAGAACTGTTCCTGTTGAAGGCCCCGTAGAAGACTTACCTTGAGCAGCAGTGGATGGGGAGTGTCATGACAGTCACCGCGGAGCGCATGCCCGCCCTCTATCTCTCCCACGGCGCACCGCCGCTGGCCGACGACCCGGTCTGGCCCGGCGAACTGGCCGCCTGGTCCGCCGGGCTGCCACGGCCCACCGCCGTTCTCATGGTCTCCGCCCACTGGGAGGAGGCCCCGCTCGCGCTCGGCGCCACCGAGACGATCCCGCTTGTCTACGACTTCTGGGGTTTTCCCGAGCACTACTACCAGGTGCGGTACGCCGCCCCGGGTGCCCCCGCACTGGCCGAGAGCGTCCGCAAACTGCTGCGCGGCGCCGGTACGCCGGTCCAGGACATCCCCGACCGGGGCCTCGACCACGGGGCGTACGTCCCGCTGGTGGAGATGTTCCCGGCGGCCGACATCCCGGTGCTGCAGATCTCCATGCCCACCCTGGACCCGCAGAAGCTGATGGACATCGGGCGCAAGCTCGCGCCGCTGCGCGACGAGGGCGTCCTGATCGTCGGCAGCGGCTTCTTCACCCACAATCTGGCCGCTCTGCGGCATACGGGCGGCGGCGTGCCCGGCTGGTCGGCGGAGTTCGACGACTGGGGACACCGGGCGCTCCAGGCGCAGGACATCGACGCGCTGCTGGACTTCGAGCACAAGTCACCGGCCGGCCGGCTCGCCCACCCGCGCACCGAGCACTTCGCCCCTCTCTTCGTGACGCTCGGCGCCGCGGAGCAGGAGCTGGGGCAGGGGCGCAGCGTGATCGACGGGTTCTGGATGGGGCTGGCCAAGCGCTCGGTGCAGTTCGGCTGAGGCGGGCCTTCCCCGCCCGCCCGGGTCAGAACGCCGGCGGGTTCAGCTCGACCGACCGGAGCGCGGCGGCCAGCGCGGTCGCGTCGCCGATGTCCAGCGCGGTGTCGGTGAACTTGATGGTGTGGTCGTCGCCGTGCGCTGCCGCCTGCGCGAAGACCTCCTCGGGAGACAGTCTGCCGGGCACGGGCACCGGCTCGGCGGGCTGCTGAGGGGAGTACGCGGCGGTGACCGCCGCGCTCGCTGCCCAGGCCGCGTCCAGACTGGGCGCCCACAGTTCGCGGGGGAGCGCGGGCAGTGTGCGCAGCACGGCATTGGGTGCGGTGGCGGCGTGCACCAGCATGATCGGCGCGCCGTATCCGTACGTCGCATAGCGATGGGTGGCGGCCCGCACCAGTTCCTCCAGCCGGGCGCGGGCGGTGTCGGGATCGGTGACGGCGCGGCCCGGCCACGCGGGGAAGGCGGTCAGCTGGTCCAGCCGGTTCCGGATCCCGCCGCTCCGGTCGGGCACCGGCGCCACGGCGTCCAGCGCGGCGGCGGCGTCGGCTGCCGGGGCGAGCGAGGACAGCGGGGGCAGCGGCTGATGGCGGGCCGCCCAGTAGCCGAGGGCGTGAGCCAGCTCGGTCACACGGGGTCCGTGCTCCGGCGCGGCCGGCAGGGTTGCGCGGGGCCCGTGCTCCGGCGCGCCCAGCAGTGTGCGCACGCTGTGGCCGACCCGGATCACCGGGTGCGTGGCGCCGGCCGCGATGCCGGGGAGCAGTCGCGGCCACCACTCGGCGAGGACCTCGCGCCAGGGGCGGCCGGCCGTTTCGCGCTCGAAGTACGCCGCCCAGTCGGCGATGCGCCGCGGATCGCCGAGCGCCTCCTGCCAGTTCTCCGGGGTCACCTCGACGGCCGGGTCCGGCATGTCCTCCAGCTTCTGCCGGTAGTGGTCCAGCCACCGGTGCACGGCCGGCGCCTGGCCGTGGCGCACCAGCGCCTCGACGGCCATCGGGGCGTGGTTGCTCAGCCAGCCGCCCCGCTCGGGGCCGAAGGTGTGCAGCCGCTCCAGCGCTTCGTCGAGGGTTCCCGAGGTGTCGGACGGGGTGTGCGTCGTGAGGGTCATGCGGAATCACGGTAGGCACCGCGGCGGCACCCGGTATCGGGCTGCGGTCCCGGACGGGGCGGGCTCCGGGACTAGGTCCGAGGCCCCAGGTGTTTCTCGTACCAGGCCACGTCCCAGTACCGGTCGAACTTCCGGCCGACCTCCGAGTACGTACCGACGGGCCGGAAGCCGAAGCGCTCGTGCAGCCGGACCGAGGATTCGTTGGGCTGGGTGATGCCCGCGTACGCGCGCCGCAGGTCCTCACCGGCGAGGGCCTCGAAGAGCGCCGAGTAGAGGAGGGTGCCGATGCCCCGCCCCGTGGCGTCGGGGGAGCAGTAGACGCTCACCTCGACGGACGTGGAGTACGCCGCCTTGGGGCGGAAGGCGCTGCTGGTGGCGTAGCCCAGGATCCGGGGGCCCGCCCCGCTCGTTCCGTCCGCCGTCCCGTCTGCCGATTCGTCCGTCGTCCCGTCCGCGTCGGGGACCTCCTGAGCAACCAGAAGCCGGTGCGGGCCGTCTTCGGGGTGGGAGCGCAACCAGGGCAGGCGCTGCTCGGGAGTGAAGGGGGCCGTGTCGAATGTGAGGGCGGTCTCACGTACGTAATGGTTGTAGATGTCCGTGAGGGACTCCAGATCGGCCTCGATACCCGGCCTGACCTGCACCTCTGTGCTCGACTGCATCATGCGCCCTCCCCCGGTGACGCGACAGGGTACTGCATGATCTCGAAAATGAATGCCAGGCATGGGAATTCTGTCCGGATTCCAGTCGTTGTTTCCATCGGATGCAGGGCACCCGGAAGGGTGTCGCGACCTACTTAGCAAGGGAGCACGCATGGCAACCCGTGCCGTCGCCCGTCGTTCGTCCGCCACCGGCGGGACCAACCGGGCAAGCAGTGTTCGCGCCGTGGGCGGGGAGATCGCCGATCGCGACCTGGTCGGCATGTACCTGGACGAGATCGCGCGCACGCCGCTGCTCGATGCCGCCAAGGAGGTCGAGCTGTCGCAGACCCTGGAAGCGGGTGTCTTCGCGCAGCAGGTCCTCGACGGTGCGGTGGAGAGCAAAGCCGGCGGGGCCTCGCGCGAGGAGCTGGAGGCGCTGGTCGCCGAGGGCGAGCGCGCCAAGGACATATTCATCCGTTCCAATCTCCGGCTCGTCGTTGCCGTCGCCCGCCGCTATCCGCGAGCCGGGCTGCCCCTGCTCGACCTGATCCAGGAGGGCAACGCCGGCCTGGTGCGCGCGGTCGAGAAGTTCGACTACGCCAAGGGCTTCAAGTTCTCCACGTATGCGACGTGGTGGATCCGGCAGGCCATCACCCGTTCCATAGCCGACCAGTCGCGCACGATCCGGCTCCCCGTCCACCTGGTGGAGGAGCTCGGCCGGATCCGCCGTGTGCAGCGCGAATTCAACCGCGAGCACGGACGCGACCCGGAGCACTCGGAGATCGCCGCCGAGCTGGACTCGACCACGTCGCGCGTCAGCGACGTCCTGGACTGGGCCCGCGACCCGGTCAGTCTGAACATGTCGGTGGACGACGACGGCGACACGCAGTTCGGTGACCTCCTGGAGGACACCTCGGCCGTATCGCCCGAGCAGTCCGTGATGACACTGCTGCGCAGCGAGGAGCTGGAGGAGCTGATCGGCAAGCTCGACAACCGCACCGCATCGATCATCCGTATGCGGTACGGCATCGAGGACGGCCGTGAGCGGACCCTCACCGAAGTGGGCAAGCAGCACGGGCTCACCCGCGAGCGGATCCGCCAGATCGAGAAGCACGCACTGCTCGAACTGAAGCGAATGGCTCACGACACGGGCTTTGACGCTGCGGCATGAGCCCGCGTCCAGTAACCTCCGAATTGGGCCGCTTCACATCGGCGGCCCCCTAGAGCTGAGTCCCGGCGCCCACCCCCCCCTGGCGCCGGGGCTCATCCTTTTTTCCGGCGGCCCTTCCTGTGGTCCTTCCTGCCACGCGGGTCCTATGAGGCAGGCGTCGCCGCCGCGCGGGTCAGCCGGCCGCCCAGGTCCTTCAGATACGTCACCAGCTGCGGCGGCTGATGCGCGGTGAACTCGCAGTCCACCAGTGCGAGGCGCAGCGCCACCCATTCCAGCGAGTCGGTCAGTACCGCCCGCAGCCGGCAGCTGTGCTCGCCGGTCTGCTCCAGCGGGCCGATCGAGGCGGGCAGCCGCGAGGCCACGAAGTCGGCGGGGGCCGCGAAGCTCACGTCGACCGCCAGCTCCGGCTGCCTGCGCGCCATGGAACTGCTGAGGAACTCCGCCGCGTCGCCGGTCGGCAGTTCGCGCGGCGTGAAACGGGCGCCCGTGGCGAACGGGTCACTGACCCGGTCGACCCGGAAGGTGCGCCAGTCCGCCCGCTCCAGGTCGTACGCGACGAGATACCAGCGCCACCCCGTGCTCACCAGGCGGTACGGCTCCACCTGCCGCCTGGTCTCGGCGCCGTCCCCCGCGCGGTACGCGAACCGCAGCCGCTCCCGGCCGGTGACCGCCGACGCCATCACGGTCAGCGTCTGCGGGTCGATCGTCGAGCCGTCCCCCCGGGCCAGCGGCATCGTCGCGTTCTGCAGGGTGGAGACCCGGTGGCGCAGCCGGGAGGGCAGTACCTGTTCCAGCTTGGCCAGCGCCCGTACGGAGGCCTCGTCGACGCCCTCGATGGCATGACCGGCCCCGGCCCGCAGGCCCACCGCGATGGCCACCGCCTCCTCGTCGTCAAGAAGGAGCGGCGGCATCGCCGTGCCGGCCACGAGCCGATAGCCGCCGACCGAGCCGCGTGACGCCTCGACGGGATAGCCCAGGTCGCGGAGGCGGTCGATGTCGCGGCGGATGGTGCGCGGGCTGACGTCGAGCCGGTCGGCGAGTTCACTGCCCGGCCACTCGCGCGGCGTCTGGAGCAGTGACAGCAGATTCAGCAGTCGTGCCGGGGTGTCGGTCATGTCACTCAGGATGCCCGCCCATTGGGTCATGACCTGACCTAATTGACGTTTAACTTCCTCATATGACTTCTTCCGCACCCTTGCCGTCGACGGCGGACGCTGCCGCGGCCCCGGACCCGTCGGACCGCCGCCGGTGGTTCGCGCTGGCCATCGTGATGACCGCGGCCTTCATGGACCTGGTCGACGTCACGATCGTCAACATCGCCATCCCGAGCATCAAGGCGGACACCGGAGCCTCGTTCAGCTCGATCCAGTGGATCACCGCCGGGTACGCCCTGGCTTTCGCCGCCGGTCTGATCACCGGTGGCCGGCTCGGTGACATCTACGGGCGCAAGCGGCTCTTCCTCATCGGGATCGCCGGCTTCACGGTGGCCTCCGCGCTCTGTGGATTCGCCGCGAACCCGGAGATGCTCGTCGCCTCCCGCATCCTCCAGGGCGGCACGGCCGCGCTGATGGTGCCGCAGGTGCTGTCGATCGTGCACGCCACCTTCCCGGCGCACGAGCGCGGCAAGGTCTTCGGCCTCTTCGGCGCGATCGTCGGCCTCGGCGCCGTGTCCGGTCCGCTGCTGGGCGCGCTGCTCACCGAGTGGAACATCGCCGGTCTCGAATGGCGCCCGATCTTCCTGATCAACCTGCCGGTCGGCATCGCGGGCCTGATCCTGGGCCGCAAGTTCATCACCGAGTCCAAGGCGCCGAAGGCGCTCCGCCTCGACATGGTCGGCGTGGTGCTGGTGACGCTGGCGATGCTCATGCTCATCTACCCGCTGACCCGCGGCGAGGAGCTGGGCTGGCCGCTCTGGGGCTACCTGTCGATGGCCGGCAGCATCGTCGTCTTCGCCGCTCTCGTGCTGTTCGAGCGGGCGAAGGCGCGCCGGGACGGTTCGCCGCTGGTCGAGCTGTCGCTGTTCCGGGTCAAGAGCTTCGCCGCGGGCATCGCCGTGCAGCTGACCTTCGGAATCGGCCTCGGCATCTTCTTCCTGGTCTGGACGCTGTACATGCAGGAGGGCCTCGGCTGGAGCGCGCTGCGCGCCGGCACGACCGGTATCCCGTTCTCGATCGCCGTGTCGTTCGCCGCCGGTATCTCCGTACAGAAGCTGGTGCCGCGCTTCGGGCGCAAGGTGCTCCAGGCGGGGGCGCTGCTCATGATCGCCGGTCTGCTGCTCTACATCTGGGAGTCGGACCGTTACGGCATGGGGATCACGTCCTGGCAGATGGCGCTGCCGCTGGTGGTCATGGGTGTCGGCATGGGGCTGATCGTGGCCCCGCTGGCCGACGCGGTGCTGTCCGAGGTGCCCAAGGAGCACTCCGGATCGGCATCCGGACTGTTCAACACCGTGCAGCAGATGGGTAACGCGCTGGGGCTCGCCCTCGTCTCGGTCATCTTCATCGGTGCGATGGGCGACCACCTGACGCCGCCGCAGATCGGTCCGGCGTTCGCCGACGCCTTCGAGCAGTCGCTGTGGTGGGTGGCCGGCGTGCTCGCGGTGATCTTCCTGCTGATGTTCGCGCTGCCGGCCCGGCCGAAGCAGCACGTGGAGGGCGGCGACGAGAGCGTCGGCTCCGCGGACTCCGCCGAGCAGCCTGCCAAGGAGCCGGTGCTGACGCACTGAGCAGGCGCAAGGCGCGGAAGCGGAAGAGCATGACGGTGCCCGCACCCCGGCCGGGGTGCGGGCACCGTCATGCTCCGGGCCGGGCGGTTGTCAGCAGATGCGGGTACGGCTCTCCATCGCGCCGCGTGCGGCGTCCTCGTCGCCGTACACCTCGCACATGTGACGGCCGTCCGGCGTCGCCGTGTGCTCGACCTCCCACAGGCTCGTCTCCCGGCCGTCGAGAAGCAGGAAGGCGTGCTCGTACAGCGTGAACCCCGCGTCCCGCCCGTCCACCTGGCACTGCCGCCCGAAGACCTGGGTGATGTGGTGGGCGAAGGCCGACCGCAGCAGGAGCGCCGTCGCCTTGCCCGGCACGTCCCGGTTCTCCGCGCGGCGCAGGACCCGGCGGGCGTGGTCCGCCGAGTTGTCCGGGGCGTACATCCGGGGCAGCGGGGCCGGTGGCGCCGCCATCAGGGCGTCGAGTATCTCCAGGTCGGCCTGCGGTCCGTCGTGCCCGAAGACCGGGCTGTCGCAGAAGCCGCCGGTCAGCCGGGCCGCCGCGATGTGGACGTCGGCCTCGTCGTCGTACAGCTCGTGCTGCCGGAGTCCGGCCTGCGTGTCGTACCCCGGGCCCGCGGCCGTGTCGTGTCCCGGGTCCGAGGCATCGCGCGGGCCGCAGTGCACGAGCTCCCACAGGGCGAGCGGTGTGCCGTCGGCCAGCAGGTAGGTGTGCCGGTAGGTCTCGCGGTGCAGGGATGAACTGTGGTGCGAGGAGTGCAGGGAGCTGCTGTGGGCGAGCGCGGTGCCGAGCCGCTCGACCGTACTGTCGGGCAGGTCGAACGAGTTGAGAGCCCGTCGCAGGAGTCGTTCGAGGTGCTGCTCGGTTGTCTCGTACGGATCGCTCAAGGTGCTGTCTCCAGGCCGTCGCCGCGTGTGACTTGGTGCGTGCTCAACGTAGTCCCTGGGTCTGACATCGTGACCGGGGTTGGAGAAAACGTACCGTGCACGCAGAAGGTTCCCGCTCTGAGCCCGAACTGCCCTACGCCGAAGGCGAGTCGAGGACATGCGCCCTATTGTCCGGTGACTGTGCCGAATGCCGCGGTGTGTCGTAGAGATCGCCGTACGCGAGGTATGTGCCGCCGCCGTCGCTGCCGTTGACTCCCGTCGCGGCCCGCACGGCCTTCACGATGGCCCGGGTCACGGCCTCCGCGCCCGCCGCCAGCAGGTCGTTCAGCGCGAGCGGGTTCGCCGGATCCAGTGTTCGCGCGCCGGTGGCCAGGGCGAAAACGGTGTCCCCGTCGGTCATCAGATGTACGGGCCGGATGGCGCGCGCCAGCCCGTCGTGCGCCGTCCCCGCGAGCTTCTGCGCCTGGGCGCGTCCGAGTTCGGCGTCCGTGGCGACGACGGCGAGCGTGGTGTTGAGCGGGGGGCGCGTGTTCGCGTCGCGCGCCTGCGTCAGGCGCCGTTGCGCCTCCTGGTGGAGCTCCGGCGCGGGAGCGACGGCCGGCTCGGCGCCGCCGTACTCCCCGTACAGCACTCCGGTGCGGGGATCGAGCACGGAGCCCGCCGCGTTCACCACGGCCAGGGCGCCCACCGTGATCCCGGACGGCAGCAGGACGCTCGCCGTGCCCACCCCGCCCTTGAGCTGCCCGGCGACCGCGCCCGTGCCCGCACCGACACAGCCCTCCGCGACCGCGGCCCCGGGCTCCGTGCGCGCCGCGTCCTCCACCGCGGCCCGGCCGGTCGAGGCGTCCGGCCGGGCCCGCCAGTCGCCGCCCCGCCCCAGGTCGAAGACGCAGGCCGCGGGGACCACCGGGACCACCTGGGCCGGATCGGCGCCGACCCGCACGCCGCGCCCCTGCTCCTCCAGCCAGGCCATCACCCCGGACGCCGCGTCCAGGCCGAACGCGCTGCCGCCGGTGAGGACCACGGCGTCGATGCGCTGCACCAGATTGCGCGGATCCAGCGCGTCCGTCTCGCGGGTGCCGGGGCCCCCGCCGCGTACGTCGACGGCCGCGACCGCGCCGCCCTCGGGCGCGAGGATCACGGTGGTGCCGCTGAGCGCCCCCTTGCCGGCCACCCGCGCATGTCCGACGCGAATCCCGGCGACATCGGTCAGCGCGTCCCTGCGGACCGGTGCCTGCTGCGTGGGGGCCGTGGTGTCCTGACCGGTCATCCGGTGCTCCTCGTGGCGCGGGTGGGTCACTGCTCCGGGGGGTGCATCGTGAACGTACCCGCCGGGCGGCGGGGCCAACGGCCCTTCGCCGAGGACCGATGCGGGCGGCCGGACGCGATGATCGGGAGTGCGGTGGACGAGGCGGTGAAGAAGGCGCGCGGACGACGCGGAAGGTGGCTGATGACTGATGGCCGGAATCGGTGAGGACGGCCGCCCGCTCGTCTCCCCTATGACCTTCCGTGCACTACGGGCGCTCTGCACCCTGGGCGGCACCCGAGCCGAGTCTCACGGTCTTCCGGTCGTGAGCCGTCGAACTCGCCGCCCGGATGCCTCCCCACCACGACGCGCTCACCCGTAGGGCCATAAAACAGGACTAATATCCCCATACGGCCCTACGCTGACGGCGTGACCGAGCCACCAGAAGCCTCTGCCGCAGCCGCGCAGCCCGCCCCCGGTGACCACACCGGTTCCTCCGGCGAGGCCGTCGCCCCGCCGCCCTCCGGCGGGTCCGCCCGCTCCGGCGCCGCCGTCCCCCGGTCCGTCACCGCCCGCGCGACCGCGGCCGGCGTGATCGTCTCCCTCCTGCTGATCGTGGCCATCGTGCTCGGCAGCAGGTTCCTGGAGAACTTCGACTCCGCGCTGCTGCCGTACGCCGTGGCCACGGTCTTCCTCGCCTTCGGTGTCGCCTACCGCTACACGGTCTGGGTCTCCGCCCCCGGCGCCCGACGGCTGTTCAAGAAGGGCTGGGGGAGCCTCTTCTCGGTCGAGAACTTCCGTAAGGCACCCACCGCCCTGCCGAAGATGATCGCCACCTACCTCGGCTTCCAGAAGTTCCTCGGCGCCCGCTCCCACGCCCGCTGGGCCGCCCACCAGCTGATCTTCTGGGGCTGCATCCTCGCCTCGCTGATCACCTTCCCGCTGACCTGGGGCTGGTTCACCTTTACCTCGGACACCGGATCCGGACCCGGCTACGAGATGCGTATCTGGGGCTTCAAGATCATCGGCTTCGACTCCCTGGACATCCTCGGCTGGCTGATGTTCCACGGCCTCGACATCGCCGCCGTCCTCGTCATCCCCGGCGCCTCCTACTTCCTGTGGCGCCGGATGAAGGACCGCGGCGCCATCACCGGCCAGCGCTTCGGCTACGACCTGGTGCCGCTCATCGCGCTGATCGTCATCTCCGTGACGGGCCTGCTCCTCACCTTCTCGTCGATCTTCCTGCACGGCGGGGGATACGAGTTCCTGGCGATCCTCCACATGGTCTCGGTGGTCTTCACCCTCATCTACATCCCGTTCGGGAAGTTCTTCCATATCGTCCAGCGCCCCGCCGCCGTCGGTATGCAGCTGTTCAAGTACACCGGCCGGCAGGACCAGGAGGTCTTCAACTGCCGGCGCTGCGAGGAACCCATCGACACCGCCCCGTACGTCGAGAACCTCCGCGGCACCATGCGCGACCTCAGCCTCGACTTCGACCAGTGGGCCGAGTACTGCCCGCGCTGCAAGCGGGTGCTGCGCGGCAGCGCCTATCTCTCCCAGGTGAAGAAGGGCTTCAAGTGACCGCGGATCCGCGAGCAGCCGACACCCGTGCGGTCGTCCCCCTCGACCCCTCCCTCGCCCCGCCCGGCACCCGCGCCTTCCGCGACGCCGGCGGCATCCCCGCCGACCAGTGGCACGCCGACCAGAACGGCGAAACGCTCGTCCCCACCCACTGCTGCTTCTGCGGTGTGCAGTGCGGGATGTATCTGCGCGTCGACCGCGGCGGCAAGGTCTTCGGCGTCGAACCCCGCAACCACGACATCAACCGGATGCGCCTGTGCCCCAAGGGCATCAACGCGTATCAGCAGGTCAACCACCCCGACCGGCTCACCGCCCCGCTCATGCGCCGCTCCCGTGACGAGGAGTTCCAGGAGGTCTCCTGGGACGAGGCGCTCGACTTCACCGTCGCCGAGATCAAGCGCATCCAGCAGACCTACGGCAATGACGCCTTCGGGCTGCTCGGCGGCGCGAGCCTGTTCTCCGAGAAGACCTATCTGGTCGGCAAATTCGCCCGGGTCGCCCTCAAGACCCGGCACGTCGACTACAACGGCCGGCTCTGCATGGTCAGCGCGGCGGGCGCCAACAAGCTCGCCTTCGGCATCGACCGGGCCGGCAACCCCTTCTCCGACATCCTGCTCACCGACTGCCTGCTGATCGCGGGCTCCAACGTCGGCGAGTGCTTCCCCGTGATGACCCAGTACGTGTGGGGCGCCCGGGACCGCGGCGCCAGCCTGATCGTCATCGACCCGCGCGAGACGGCCATCGCGCGGACCGCCGACATCCATGTCGCCCTCAAGCCGGGGACCGACGCGGCGTTCTTCAACTCCGTGCTCAACGTGGTCATCGAGGAGGGCCTCACCGACGAGACCTACCTCGCCGCCCACGCCACCGGCTGGGAGGAGGTCAAGGCCAAGGCCGCCGAGTATCCGCCGTCCCGGGCCGCCGAGATCTGCGGGATCCCCGCCGAACAGGTCGTCCAGGTCGCCCGCACCTTCGCCCGCGCCCCCAAGGCCATGGCCTGGCACGCCCGCGGCATCGAGCACCACTCGCAGGGCGTCGAGAACTGCCTCACCGTGATCAACCTCTGCACCGCCACCGGACACATCGGCAAGCCCGGCGCCGGCTACGGCACCATCACCGGCCAGGGGAACGGCCAGGGCGGCCGCGAGCACGGCCAGAAGTCCGACCTCCTGCCCGGCGGCCGCTCGATCATGAACGAGGAGCACCGCCGCCAGATCTGCGAGATCTGGGGCATCGAGGAGTCCGAACTCCCGCGCGCCGGCACCTCGATGATGGAGATGGTCTGGCAGATGCAGCGCCGCGAGATCCGCGGACTGATCGGCATCTGCAACAACCCCTTCGTCTCCCTGCCCAACTACAAGGTGGTCAAGGAGGGATACGACACAGCCGAGTTCCACGCTCAATTCGACTTCTTCCTTTCCGAGACCGCGGCCAACGCGCATGTCGTCTTCCCCGTCACCACCTGGGCCGAGGACGAAGGGGTCATGGCCAACGCCGAGGCCCGGGTGGTCAAGCACAACAAGGCCCAGGACCCGCCCCCCGGCGTACGGACCGACACCTGGGTGATGTGCGAACTCGCCAGGCGTCTCGGAGCGGGCGACAAATTCGCCTTCGCCGACTCCCGCGAGGTCTTCGACGAGCTGCGGATCGCCTCCGCCGGCACCGTCAACGACTACTACGGCATCACCTACGAACGGCTGGAGGAGACCGGCGGGATCGCCTGGCCCTGCCCCTCCACCGACCACCCCGGCACCCCCCGGCTCTTCGAGGACGGCAGGACCTACCACCCCGACGGCAAGATCCATATGCAGGTCGTCGACTGGCACCTGCCGATGGACCCGTACGACGACGACCACCCCATGTCCCTCACCACCGGTCGCACCGTCGCGCACTTCCTCTCCGGCAACCAGACCCGCCGCCTGGGCGCCCTCGTCGAACAGACCCCGCGCCCCTGGGCCGAGATCCACCCCTCCCACGGCTTCCGCAACGGCGAGCCGGTCCGCGTCGTCACCCGGCGCGGCAGCGAGGTCTTCCCCGCCCTGGTCACCGAGGCGATCCGCCCCGACACCGTCTTCATCCCGTACCACTGGCCGGTCCCCACCGCGGCCAACGCGCTGACCATCGACGCCCTGGACCCCCGCTCCAAGATCCCCGAGTACAAGGTCTGCGCCTGCCGCATCGAGCACGCCGAGAAGATCGACGAGGTTCCCGCGCCCCCGGTCGCGCCGGGCCATGTCGCCTACCCGGAGACCCAGGTCTCCCGCACCGACCCGCTGCCGCCCACGTCCCCGCAGGGCCGTGGCACCTCGGAAAGGAGCTGATGCCCGCATGATGGGCAGAACGATCTTCATCGACCCGGGGCGCTGCATCGGCTGCCAGGCCTGTGTCTCCGCCTGCCGGGAATGCGATTCCCACCGCGGCAAGTCGATGATCCACCTCGACTACACCGACGAGGGCCAGTCCGTCGCCTCCCTCCCCACGGTCTGCATGCACTGCGAGGACCCTGTCGCCCCCTGTGCCGAGGTCTGTCCCGCCGACGCGATCCTGGTGACCGCGGACGGGGTGGTGCAACAGGCGGACACCACCCGCTGCATCGGCTGCGCCAACTGCGTCAACGCCTGCCCCTTCGGTGTCCCGAAGATCGACCTCCAGGCGAAGCTGCAGATGAAGTGCAACCTCTGTTACGACCGCACCGCCTACGGTCTCGCCCCCATGTGCGCCACCGTCTGCCCGACCGGGGCCCTCTTCTACGGAACCGTCGAGGAGCTCCAGGCCGAACGCCCCGGAGTCCAGGTCGCCGACACCTTCGTCTTCGGCGAGACCGAGGTGCGCACCGGGGTCGCCATGGTGGTCCCCGCCGACCGGGTCCAGTGGCCGGTGCCGGGCGGTCTGCCCGTCGTGGAGATCAACGGGAAGGACGTCCGCCGATGAGCGTCACCGAACAGCCGCCCGCCGGCGATCCGCGGCAGTCGCCCTCCGGGGACCCGCGCGAGGCCCTGCACGACAGGATCGCGGCGGACTCCCTCACCACCCGCCGCGACTACCTCCGGATCGTCGCCACCGTCTCCGGCGGTCTCGCCGTCGGCGGGCTCGGTGTCGCGGGCGGCATGCTCCCGCGCCACGGCGACCCCGAGGACGACAAGGCGCTCGCACCCAAGCGGATCAGCTCCCAGTTGCTGCCCGGGGAGTCCCTCGCCTTCAGCTATCCGGAGGAGGAGGACAAGGCGGTTGCCGTCCGGCTCGACGACGGCACCCTCGTCGGCTATTCGGCGATCTGCACCCACCTGGCCTGTGCCGTGCTCTGGCAGAAGGACCGAGGCTCCGAGGGCGAGCTGTACTGCCCCTGTCACGAGGGCGTCTTCGACGCCCGCACCGGCGAGGTCACGGCCGGACCGCCGCCCCGCGGACTGCCCAAGGTGGTCCTCACCGAGCAGACGGACGGCAGCATCTGGGCGGTCGGCACCACCCGGTCCGGCGAGAGTATCGAGAAGGGGCTGTGCCGCCAGCTCGGCGACGACCGCCCGGATCTCGCATCCCGGATCGGCTGCCCCGGAGTCCGCAGGGGCGCCGAAGCCCCCGAAGCCCCCGGGGCCACCGGCACCTCCCGTACCGGGGCGGCCGGCACCTCCCGTACCGGGGCGGCCGGCACCTCCCGTACCGGGGCCGGCGAGCCCCAGACCTCCGGCAGGCGGACATGAGCGACGCCCAGCAGCCCACCGGCCCGAACTACCCGGAGTACCACCCGGGCAGCGCGCGGCCCGAACTCAACCGGCCCGTCCACGAGCGATACCCCCAGATCCGGTCCACCAGCGGCTACGGCGACCCCCGTGTCCGCCACACCGGGCCGGGACCAGGAGCGGGCAGCGACCAGGAACCGGAGCGGTCCTCGAAACTGACGGCACGGCTGACCCTGGCCATGACCGTCGTTATCGGGCAGCTCTGGGGACTCACGGTCGTCATCGACGAATGGATGGAGGGCAACACCGGCACCGCTTGGTGGGGGGCCGGATTCCTCTGCCTGTCGTTCCTCGTCGTGCTCGGACTCTGGTGGCTCGACCCCAAGGACCGCTGAGCGGCGTTCCGGCGTCCCGCCCTCAAGGCGGGCGCACGCCGGGGCGCCCGCGCATCCGCAGGGCCGCCGTACCCTGGGAGGTATGAGTACCGCCCCCGCCCCCGGACCGCGCGATGCGAAGCCGAGCTCGCCGGACCGGCCGAAGCCCAAGCCGGCACTGATCTTCGACGATCCGCTGGACCAGCAGTCCGCGGACGATACGGACCGGGGGTGGGGTGAGCGGGCCCCTTCCGGTGGCAGCGCCGCCGACCTGGACCGCTTCCTTGACGAGAAGCCGCCGCACCACGTCTGAGCCCGCCCTGGCCCGGTCCGGAGTTCTACTCCTGGAGCCCGCGCCCCGGGTCCTCGCCGCGATTCCCTTCCGCCGGGCTGTTGCCGGTGCCCGTGCTGCCGATGCCACCGCTGCCGCCGGTGCGCTGAGCGATCAGTGCGTCGCGGATCTCCTTCAGGACCTCCAGCTCGCTCACCTCCATCGTTTCCTGCACGCCTTCCTTCGCCGCCTGCATGGCGGCCCGCCTGGCGAGGTACTTCGCCATCGGGAGCACCATCAGGAAGTAGACGACGGCAGCGGTGATCAGGAAGCTGAGGGTCGCGCTGAGCACCGAGCCCCACAGGATCCGGATGCCCTCGGTCGCCTCGCCCGTCTCCGGGTCCGTCGTGCAGGGGCCCTTGAGGCAGGAGCTGTAGCTCTCCAGGTCCTTGCTGCCGAGCGCACCGACGAGCGGATTGATCACACCCTTGACGATGGCGTTCACGATGTTCGTGAACGCGGCGCCGATGACGACGGCGACCGCCAGATCGATTACGTTGCCGCGCATCAGGAAGGCCTTGAAGCCGTCCAGGACGCTGACCTTCTTCTTCTCGCTCACGCGTGAGCCGTCCTTTGCATGTGCCGTAAGGGGAGCAAACTTTTCCGCAACCTACGGCAGTACAAGGGGAATCCACCCCATCTGCGTCTGATGTCAGGTGACGTGATGGTTCGTCAGTGCGAATCAACACAGAATCACCGCAAATCCGGCCGAGATTCCCGCACCGGCCAGCGCCGTGGCCGTCGCCCGCGGTACGGACAGCACGATCAGTGCCCCGTTCTCCGCGGAACCCTCGGCGGACACCGATGGCACCTGGGTCACCCGCGCACCCTTCGCCAGCACCCGGGAGTCCGACCCGGCGCCCTCGGACGCGATCACGTCGACCCGGTCGCCCGGCCGCAGCAACCGGACGGTTTCCGCATCGGCGATCCGGACGGGCGCGGACACTTGACGAACGGGTGGCGACACCCGTCGGTGCGCCGTCCCGGTCGCGTGCGCGGCACCGCCCCCGCCGCCGGCCTCGCCCTTGCCCCCGCCGAGCCCCGAAGCTGCCAGCGCGGCAGCCGTCAGGGCCAGCCCCGCGGCCATCGCCCGCCGCTGCCGCCACACCGCCCGCCGCAGCCGGTGTCCGCTGCCCCCGCGCACCCGCAGTGGGGGAAAGGGCGGCACCCCGCAGGGAGGTGGCGCGGGGGCGGGTGGGGGCGGGGAAGCGGGGCGCGAAGGAGAGGAGGGGCCGTACGGGGGCATGGCAAACACCGCCTGCGGTGAGGGAGTTCAGAGGAATCGGATCGAGTGGTCCGGTCGAAGTGGATCGGCCGGACAGCACCCACGATTCACCACCCACGAGATTTCCGCTGAGCCCTGTGGACGGTCCACACGATGTGGAAAACTCCCTCACCCGCTTGAGGGACGCCAGAAGCTGACCGCCTACGGCAGCTCGATCCCCGTCTCGATCCCGTCCAGCGCATGCGCGCACAGGCAGTCCCGGTCCGCCTCCGCGGGCAGCGCTGCCACCGCGTCGAAGAGGACCGAGCGCAACCGGTCGACATTGGCCGCGAACACCTTGAGCACCTCCTCGTGGGAGACCCCCTCGCCGGCCTCCGCGCCCGCGTCCAGGTCCGTCACCAGCGTCATCGTCGTGTAGCAGAGGCCCAGTTCACGGGCGAGCACGGCCTCGGGGTGTCCGGTCATCCCGACCACCGACCAGCCCATCGCCGCGTGCCAGCGCGATTCCGCCCGGGTCGAGAAGCGCGGCCCCTCGACGACCACGAGCGTCCCGCCGTCCACCGCTTCCCAGTCC
This sequence comes from Streptomyces sp. NBC_00464, assembly GCF_036013915.1. Classification (NCBI taxonomy): domain Bacteria; kingdom Bacillati; phylum Actinomycetota; class Actinomycetes; order Kitasatosporales; family Streptomycetaceae; genus Streptomyces; species Streptomyces sp. NBC_00464. The sequence continues at coordinate 4,554,080 of NZ_CP107899.1, forward strand.
CGCCCGCGGGCCGCCGCCAGGGCGACCTTGCGCCCCTCGGGGCAGTACGGGTCGGCGAATCCCAGATGCACCACGTTCGGTGCCGTCCCGTCCGCCCGGGTCTCCCCGTCGTAGAACGTCTGGACGCGGGTCTTCGTACGGTCCACCAGCTGGTCCGGCACGAGCAGCGTCCCCGGCCCGTACTCCGGCCGCAGCCCGCCCACCGCGCACGGGCCGAGCACCTGGCGCACGCCGACCGAGCGCAGCGCCCACAGGTTGGCGCGGTAGTTGATGCGGTGCGGCGGCACATGGTGGCCGCGTCCGTGACGGGGGAGGAAGGCGACCCGGCGGCCGCCGATCTCGCCGAGGAAGACGGAGTCGCTCGGCGCTCCGTAAGGGGTCTCCACGCGAACTTCGGTGACGTCCTCCAGGAAGGAGTACAGCCCCGAACCGCCGATCACACCGATCTCTGCGTTCACCATGCGGTCACAGTAGGCGTTCGCCGCGCGGCCCATGCGGCCGGGCGGGAAACGCCGAGGACCCCGCCGAATGGATCGGCGGGGTCCCGGTGAAGCCAGGTGAAACGGTCGGACGGGCGCCTCAGGCGGCCGACGAACCGCTCGACGAGGACGAAGAAGACGAAGAAGAGGACGACGAAGAAGACGTCGTGGAAGAGCTGGACGAACCGGAGGAGGACGTCGACGAAGAGGACGAAGACTTCGCGTCCGATCCCGTCGAGGACGACGACCCGGAACCGGAGGCCTTCGCAGCGGCCGGGGCCGGCGTGCTGCTCGACGAGGAACCGCGGCTGTCGTTCCGGTAGAAACCGGAACCCTTGAACACGATGCCGACCGCCGAGAACACCTTCTTCAGGCGTCCGTCGCAGCTCGGGCACACCGTGAGGGCGTCATCGGTGAACTTCTGCACCGCTTCGAGGCCCTCGCCACACTCGGTGCACTGGTACTGGTAAGTCGGCACTTGTTCCTCCTGGCACTCTGACTCGATGAGTGCTAACGACGCTCCATACTGACTTATTCCGCTGGATCAGTCCACCGTGACCGGCCCGCGGTGACCGATCCCACGTGCCACGGTCCGCCCCGAACTCCTCGGGAGGAGCCGCGAACGCAGGCTCACCAGGGTCACCAGCGCCAGCACCGTGCCCACCAGCGGCACCAGGAATCCGGTGCTCGCCCCATGGGCGTCCGCGAGCTGCCCGGCCACGGTCACGGCCGCCGCCTGGCCGAGCGCGACCGCGCCCGTCAGCCATGTGAACGCCTCGGTCCGCGCCGATCCCGGGACCAGCGCCTCGACCAGGGTGTAGCCGCTGATCAGGGCGGGTGCGATGGAGAGGCCGACCAGCAGTCCGAGCCCGGCCAGCAGCGGCACGGAGTGCACCGCCCACAGGCCCGACGCGGTGAGGGTCAGGGCCGCGTACCCGGCGATCAGCCGGCGCCGCGGCCCGGTCTTCCAGGCGATGGCGCCGCAGGCGATGCCGGCCAGCATGTTGCCGGCCGCGAAGATCCCGTACAGCAGACCGTTCGCACCGGGGCTGCCGATCTCCTCGGCGAACGCGGTCAGCGAGACCTGCATCCCGCCGAAGACCGCGCCGATCCCGAGGAAGGCCACCGCGAGCACACGCACGCCGGGGATGGACAGCGCCGAGGCGTGCCGCTGCGATCCCTCGGAACCGGTGGCGCGCACCGCGGGCTGGGTGGCGCGCTGAGCGGCGAAGAACAGGCCGCCGAACAGGGTCAGGGCGGCCTCGGCGATCAGCCCCGCCGCCGGGTGCACCCCGGTGCACAGAGCGGTGGCGAGTACCGGACCGATGACGAACGTGAACTCGTCCGTCACCGACTCGAAGGCCGCCGCCGTCGACATGAGCGGCGAGGCCTTCCGGCCCGGCGCCGCCCCGAGCACGGCCGCCCAGCGGGCCCGCACCATCGGGCCGATCTGCGGGACGGAGGCGCCGGTCGGGACAGCGGCGGCGAACAGGGCCCACATCGGGGCGTCCGCCAGCGCGAGCGCGGTCAGGGCCGAGACGGACGCCGTGTGTACGAGGACGCCGGGCAGCAGCACGGCACGCTGGCCGAAGCGGTCGGCGAGCTTGCCGGTCTGCGGGGCGAACAGGGCCATCGAGACCCCGGTCACGGCGGCGACGGCGCCGGCGCTGCCGTACGAGCCGGTGGTGTGCTGGACGAGCAGGACGATGCCGATGGTCAGCATCGCGAAGGGCTGCCGTGCGGCGAAGCCCGGCAGGAGGAAGGTCCACGCACCCGGGGTGCGCAGCAACTGCCCGTATCCGGGGCGGTCGGAGACCGTGGACGCCACGGTCCATGCCTTTCTGCCGCCTGGTGGCCGTGCCCCTGCGGGACGGGCCGGCACGTGGGTGCGGACCCGGTCAGGAGCTGCCGAGAGCTGTCCTCTTCGCGCGGAACTGCGGTAGATGCCGGGCGCTCGCAGCAAGAGGCGGAGGACGCCACGACCGCCATACGGTCGCGCCAGCTCTGCATCAGGCAGAGTTGGTGGATCAAATAGGTCGATCTAGGTTTCCTTCATGCTACAGGCAAGGACCCTGGTCCACCTGTGATTGTGCGCAAGGCAACCTCTCCCACCTGCGGACACGGGGTGTGTCCGCCCGTCCTCAGTGGTGGGCCTTGGCGTCCCGGGTGGTCCGCCCCTCGTGCTTCTTGACGTCGTCCGTTCTGCCCAGTCTCTTCACTGCCTTGAGGGCGTTGGCCACGTTCGGTCCGGTGAGGGCCTCGTCGGCCGCGTGCTCGCCGGTGCCCAGCCAGCCGGCCAGCTTGCCGCCCTCGCCGATCGCGCGCAGCCGGGCCTCGGTGGCGTCGCGCACCGGGTCGGTCGTCACGACCAGCAGTTCGTCGCCGCGGCGCAGCACGGTCGAGGGTGCGGGCACGAAGCTCTTGCCGTCCCGGACGACCAGCGTCACCGCCGCTCCTGCCGGCAGGCGCAGTTCGCCGACCTCGACGCCGTGCATCTTCGACTGCGCGGGGATGGCCACCGAGAGCAGATGCCCGCGCAGCCGCTCCAGCGGCGCCGACTCGATGCCCAGGTCGGCGGCCTCGGACGGGTCGTCGGCGATCTTGAGGGCCTTCGCGAGCCAGGGCAGGGTCGGTCCCTGGATGAGGGTGTAGACGACGACGAGTACGAAGACGATGTTGAAGACCCGGGTGGAGCCCTCGATCCCGGACACCATGGGAATGGTCGCCAGGATGATGGGCACCGCGCCGCGCAGCCCGGCCCAGGACATGAGGGCCTTCTCCTGCCAGGGCAGCCGGAAGGGTGCCAGTGAGATGAAGACCTCCAGCGGCCGGGCCACCACGGTCAGCACCAGCCCCACGACGACGGCGGGCCAGAAGTCGTCGATCAGGTCGTGCGGGGTGACCAGCAGTCCGAGCAGGACGAACATGCCGATCTGGGCCAGCCAGCCGAGCCCGTCGGCGAAGCCGCGGGTGGCGGGCCAGTGCGGCAGCTTGGCGTTGCCGAGGATCATCGCGGCGAGGTAGACGGCGAGGAATCCGCTTCCGTGCAGCATCGCGCCGGCCGCGTACGCGGACACCGCGATCGCCATCACCGCGATCGGGTAGAGGCCCGAGGCGGGCAGTGCCACATGCCGCAGTCCGTATGAGCCGAGCCAGCCGACGGCGATGCCGATCGCGGCGCCGATCGCCAGCTCCAGGGCTATCTCGCCGACCAGTACGTACCAGCTGTCGACCGGCCCCACGGTGGAGAAGGCCACGACCAGGATCACCACAGGGGCGTCGTTGAAGCCGGACTCGGCCTCCAGGACGCCGGTGATCCGGGCGGGCAGCGGCACCTTGCGCAGCACCGAGAAGACCGCGGCGGCGTCCGTGGACGAGACGACCGCGCCGATGATCAGGGCCTGCCGCCATTCCAGGCCGACCAGATAGTGCGCGCCGGCCGCGGTCACGCCCACGCTCACGCCCACGCCGACGAGGGAGAGGACCACGGCTGCGGGCAGCGCGGGTTTGATCTCTTTCCACTTCGTGCCGAGGCCGCCCTCGGCGAGGATCACGACCAGGGCCGCGTAGCCGATCACCTGCGTCAGTTCGGCGTTGTCGAACTTGACGTCGAAGAACCCGTCCTGCCCCATGGCGATCCCGATGCCCAGGTACAGGAGCAGGCTGGGGAGCCCGCTGCGGGACGAGATGCGTACCGCCGCCACCGCGACGAGCAGGACGAGTGAGCAGACGAGCAGGAGTTCGTTGAGCGCGTGGACAGTCAGTGGCCGGTCCTTCCCTGCGTACGCCCGCCGGATCGACTTCCGGCGGCGGGTTACTTCGTTACCTTACCTAATCTTTAACGTTTTCTTGATGCGTTCGAGTATTCGTGCGATCGCTACGCAATTCGAACCATCCCGATACCGCGTCGGACCGGCCTCGGCGCTGCGCCTATGGTTGCTCCTGCACTCCCAGGACCACCCTGCCCCTCGAAGGACAGCGATGCCCGCCAACACAACCGCCTCTTCCGGCTCCACCGGTACCGCCGGCGGTGGGCCGCGCAAGAAGAAGGGGCGACGAGCCCGCCTGATCGTGATCGTTCTGGTGCTGGCGCTTGTCGCGGGTGTCGGTTACGGAACGTACTGGTCCGTATCCACTGTGCGCGCCTCGTACCCCCAGACCAACGGCACGGCTCAGCTCGCCGGACTCGACGGCACCGTCGAGGTCAAGCGCGACAGCTACGGGATCCCGCAGATCTACGCGGACTCCGACGCCGACCTGTTCCGCGCCCAGGGCTTCGTTCAGGCGCAGGACCGCTTCTGGGAGATGGACGTCCGCCGTCACATGACGGCCGGCCGGCTCTCCGAGATGTTCGGCTCGGGTCAGGTCGAGACGGACTCCTTCCTGCGCACGCTGGGCTGGCGCAAGGTCGCGCAGGAGGAGTACGACAACGTCCTGTCCGACGAGACGAAGAAGAACCTCCAGGCGTACGCGGACGGGGTGAACGCCTACCTCAAGGACCGCGACGGCAAGGACATCTCCGTCGAGTACGCGGCCCTCGGCTTCACCAACGACTACAAGCCCACCGAGTGGACCCCGGTCGACTCGGTCGCCTGGCTGAAGGCCATGGCCTGGGACCTGCGCGGCAACATGCAGGACGAGATCGACCGTTCGCTGATGACCAGCCGGCTCGACGCGAAGCAGATCGAGGACCTGTACCCGCCCTACCCGTACGACAAGCACAAGACGATCGTCAGCGAGGGCGCGATCTCCCCGGTCACCGGGAAGTTCGACCCGCAGGCGCCGCAGTCTGAGGGCATCGCCTCGACGACCGCCCAGGGCGCCACCGAGGGCCTCACCGCCCAGCTCGGCGCGCTCTCCGACACCCTGGACGAGATCCCCGCCCTGCTGGGCCCCAACGGCACCGGCATCGGGTCGAACTCCTGGGTGGTCTCGGGGCAGTACACGACCACGGGCAAGCCGCTGCTCGCCAACGACCCGCACCTGGCGCCGCAGCTGCCCTCGCTCTGGTACCAGATGGGGCTGCACTGCCGCTCCGTCTCGGCGACCTGCAAGTACGACACCGCCGGCTACACCTTCTCCGGCATGCCCGGTGTGATCATCGGCCACAACCAGGACGTCGCCTGGGGCTTCACCAACCTCGGCGCCGACGTGACCGACCTCTTCCTGGAGAAGGTCTCGGGCGACGGCTACCTGTACGACGGCAAGGTGAAGCCGTTCACCGTCCGCGAGGAGACCATCAAGGTCGCGGGCGGCAAGAGCCGGCACATCACGGTGCGCGAGACCAACAACGGTCCGCTGGTCTCCGACCGCAGCAGCGAGCTGGAGAAGGTCGGCCAGAAGGCCCCCGTCAGTAATGCGGCCCCCGACCGGGCGGACGGTTACGGGGTGGCGCTGAAGTGGACCGCACTGGAGCCGGGTCACTCCATGGACGCCGTCTTCGAGCTCAACCGCGCCAAGGACTTCACCACCTTCCGTGCGGCGGCTGAGCACTTCGAGGTTCCCTCGCAGAACCTCATCTACGCCGACACCAAGGGCAACATCGGCTACCAGGCGCCGGGGAAGATCCCGCAGCGCACGTCCGGCGACGGCACGATGCCCAGCCCCGGCTGGTCCTCGTCGTACGGCTGGAAGAAGGAGCCGATCCCCTTCGACGAGCTGCCCTACGAGTACAACCCGAAGCGCGGCTACATCGTCACCGCCAACCAGGCCGTGATCGACGAGGACAAGTACCCGTACATGCTCACCAAGGACTGGGGCTACGGCAGCCGCAGTCAGCGGATCAACGACCTCGTCCAGTCGAAGATCAAGGGCGGCGGGAAGATCTCGACCGAAGACATGCAGAAGATGCAGATGGACAACACCAGCGAGATCGCCGCGCTGCTGGTGCCCGAGCTGATGAAGATCAACATTTCGGACAAGGACATCCGCGAGGCGCAGAAGCTGCTGGAGGGCTGGGACTACACCCAGGAGGCCGACTCGGCGGCCGCCGCGTACTTCAACGCGGTCTGGCGCAACATCCTCAAGCTGGCCTTCGGCGACAAGCTGCCCAAGGAGATGCGCGTCGAGGGCGAGTGCCTGAACGTGCCCCCGGCCAAGAGCTCGGGTCCGCTCGACGAGCAGGACAAGCTGGTACGCGAATGCGGTCAGCGCGATCCCGACTCCGCGCAGCCGGACGGCGGCGACCGCTGGTACCAGGTGGTCGCGAACCTCATGGACAAGCCGGACAGCGAGTGGTGGAAGGCGCCGGCGAACCGCAAGGACAAGGCGACCGACAACCGCGAGGAGCTCTTCGCCCGCGCCATGGAGGACGCCCGCTGGGAGCTGACGGCCAAGCTCGGCAAGGACATCACCACCTGGAGCTGGGGCCGGCTGCACCAGCTGACCCTGAAGAACCAGACCCTCGGTACGGAAGGGCCCGGACTGCTCCAGCGGGCGCTCAACCGGGGCCCCTGGAACCTCGGCGGCGGCGAGGCCGCGGTGAACGCCACCGGCTGGAACGCGGCGGGCGGCTACGAGGTCGTCTGGGTTCCGTCGATGCGGATGGTCGTCAACGTGGGGGACTGGGACAAGTCCCGCTGGATCAACCTCACCGGCGCCTCCGGGCACGCGTTCAGCGCGCACTACACCGACCAGACCGACAAGTGGGTCAACGGTGAACTGCTCGACTGGTCCTTCGGGACGAACGCGGTGTCCGCGGCGACCACGGACACGCTGACGCTGAAGCCGTAGGGGTGGGCCCGAGGCGCTCCGGAGACTGTCTCCGGAGCGCCTCGGGCCTTCAGCCGTCGCGAAGCGCCTCGGGCCTTCAGCCGTTGCCGAAGCGCCGTGGGCCTTCAGCCGTTGCCGAAGCGCCGTGGGCCGGCCGGGGTCACCACGGCGTCCACGGGGTGGTCGTGCGGTTCCTCCGGGACCCGGGCGGTCACCTCGGCGTCGTACAGCAGCACGATCAGCGCGGGATGGGCCCCGGCCGCCGCGAGGCGCGCCAGTACCCGGTCGTAGCTGCCGCCTCCGCGGCCGAGCCGCATCCCGCGCCCGTCCACGGCGAGGCCCGGAAGCAGTACCACGTCGGCGTCCAGGACGGCGTCGGGGCCGAGCCGCACCCCGGCGGGCTCCAGGAGCCCGCGACCGGCCTTTCGGAGGCTGTCCGCCCCCTCGTACGGCGCCCAGTCCAGGTCGTTGTCCGCCAGGAGCACCGGCAGCAGGACGCGTACGCCCCGCGTGTGCAGCGCGTCCAGCAGGGCGCGGGTCCCCGGCTCGCGCCCCACCGAGACGTAGGCGGCGACCGTACGGGCCCCGGCGACCTCCGGCAGTTCGAGTGCGCGACGGGCCAGAACCGCGGCGGCCCGTTCGACGTCCTCACCGGTCAGGAGGCGTCGTGCGGCGAGCAGATCACGCCGCAGCAGTGCCTTTGCGGACATGTCGGTGTTCAACAGGGCACCTATGGCTCTCATAGCTCTCTCGTACCGGCATATTTAAGTACAAAGTTAACCGGAGGCTCACCTTCCGCCCATCTGCGCCGGTTAGGGTTCTGCGCATGACTCAGTCGAACCTCAGGATCAGCAAGGCTGTCATCCCGGCGGCAGGCCTCGGTACCCGCTTTCTGCCGGCCACCAAAGCCACTCCCAAGGAGATGCTTCCTGTAGTCGACAAGCCTGCCATCCAGTACGTCGTCGAGGAGGCGGTCGCCGCCGGACTCTCCGACGTCCTGATGATCACCGGTCGCAACAAGCGTCCTCTGGAGGACCACTTCGACCGCAATTACGAACTGGAGTCGGCGCTGACCCGCAAGGGCGACGCCGAACGGCTGCGCAGGGTCCAGGAGTCGAGCGACCTCGCCACCATGCACTACGTCCGCCAGGGCGACCCGAGGGGCCTCGGTCACGCGGTGCTGTGCGCGGCTCCGCACGTCGGTGACCAGCCGTTCGCGGTCCTCCTCGGCGACGACCTGATCGACCCGCGCGACCCGCTGCTGGCGCGCATGGTGGAGATCCAGGAGCGCGAGGGCGGCAGCGTCATCGCGCTCATGGAGGTCGCGCCCGAACTGATCCACCAGTACGGCTGCGCGGCCGTCGCGCCGACCGCCGAGGGCGACGTGGTGCGGATCACCGGCCTGGTCGAGAAGCCCGAACCGGCCGACGCACCCAGCAATCTCGCCATCATCGGCCGTTACGTCCTGGACCCCGCGGTCTTCGACATACTGCGCCGGACCGAACCGGGCCGCGGCAACGAGATCCAGCTGACGGACGCCCTTCAGCTCCTGGCCGAGGACGAGAAGATCGGCGGCCCGGTGCACGGCGTGGTCTTCAAGGGCCGCCGCTATGACACCGGTGACCGGAGCGATTACCTCCGTGCCATTGTCAGACTCGCGTGCGAACGTGAAGACCTGGGCCCGGAGTTCCGGACCTGGCTCCGCAGTTACGTCACCGAGGAGATGTAGCACCTTGAGCAGCACGATCTGGTCGGTGGACGAGCACCTGGAAGACATCCTCGCCGCGGTGAGGCCGCTCGAACCCATCGAGCTGCAACTGCCCGAGGCGCAGGGCTGCGTCCTGGTCGAGGACGTCGTGGTGGAGATCGCCCTGCCGCCCTTCGACAACAGCTCGATGGACGGTTACGCGGTCCGCGTCGCCGATGTGGCGGGCGCCACCGAGGAGTTCCCCGCCGTCCTCACCGTTATCGGGGACGTCGCGGCGGGCGACGCCGGCCTGCTCGGCGACCAGCGCGTGGGGCCGGGCGAGGCCGCCCGCATCATGACGGGCGCCCCGCTTCCGGCCGGTGCCGAGGCGGTGGTCCCGGTCGAGTGGACCGACGGCGGTACGGGCGAGGGGCCCGCCGCCACGATGCGCGCCCACAGTGATGCCCCCGAGGGCGCGCGCGGCGAGGTCCGCGTCCACCGCCCGGCCGAGGCCCGTGCCCATGTCCGGGCCCGCGGGAGCGACGTGCGGCCGGGCGATCTGGCGCTGCGCGCCGGTTCCGTGGTGGGGCCGCCGCAGATCGGCCTGCTCGCCGCGATCGGCCGCTCGACGGTGAAGGTGCGGCCCCGGCCGCGCGTCGTCGTCATCTCCACCGGCAGCGAACTGGTCCAGCCCGGCGAGGAACTGACCGGCGGCCAGATCTACGACTCGAACAGCTTCGCGCTGACGGCCGCCGCACGCGAGGCCGGAGCGATCGCCTACCGGGTCGGTGCCGTGTCCGACGACGCCGAGACGCTGCGGGCCACGATCGAGGACCAGCTGATCCGGGCCGACATCGTCGTCACCACGGGCGGCGTCAGCGTGGGCGCGTACGACGTCGTCAAGGAGGCCCTGTCCCCGTCCGGCGACGAGGACGAGCCGGGCGGCGGCGTCGACTTCCGCAAGCTCGCCATGCAGCCCGGCAAGCCGCAGGGCTTCGGCTCCATCGGCCCCGACCACACCCCGCTGCTGGCGCTGCCCGGCAACCCGGTCTCCAGCTACGTGTCCTTCGAGCTGTTCGTACGGCCCGCGATCCGCACCCTGATGGGCCTGCCGGACGTGAACCGCCCGACCGTCAGAGCCTCGCTGGTCACCGACAAGGCCCTGTCCTCACCGGCCGGCAGGCGGCAGTTCCTGCGCGGTACGTACGACGCCCAGGAGGGCACCGTCACCCCGGTCGGCGGTTCCGGTTCGCATCTGATCGCCGCGCTCGCCCAGGCGGACGCGCTGATCGTGCTGCCCGAGGACGTCACCTCCGCCGAGCCCGGCGCCGACACCGAGGTGATCCTGCTCCGCTGACCGGCGCCCGGTGGCGGTACGGTATCTGCCGCTGTGCCTTCCGGGGGACACCCCCCGGACCCCGGACCTGCACCCCGGTGCAGCACCGGGGCAACCGGCGCCCTACCGCTAGGCGGAGTTAGTTGAGTACGCAGAACAGGCTGACGCACATCGACGAGGCGGGCGCCGCCCGCATGGTCGACGTCTCCGCGAAGGACGTCACCGCCCGCGTCGCCCGCGCCAGCGGCCGGGTCCTCGTCTCGCCGCGTGTCATCGAGCTGCTCCGGGGCGAGGGGGTCCCCAAGGGCGACGCCCTCGCCACCGCGCGCATCGCCGGGATCATGGGTGCCAAGCGCACCCCGGACCTCATCCCCCTCTGCCACCCCCTCGCCGTCTCCGGAGTCACGGTCGACCTGGCCGTGGCCGACGACGCGGTGGAGATCACGGCCACCGTGAGGACGACGGACCGCACCGGTGTGGAGATGGAGGCCCTGACCGCGGTCTCGGTCGCCGCACTCACCGTCGTCGACATGATCAAGGCCGTCGACAAGGCCGCGGTCATCACGGACATCCGGGTCGAGGCGAAGTCGGGCGGCAAGTCCGGCGACTACCGGCGCAACGCGCCCGGCGGGGCGGACGCATGAGCGCCCCGCAGGCACCTTCCGCCGGCTACCGCGCCCTCGTGGTGACCGCGTCGAACCGGGCCTCCGCCGGGGTCTACGCCGACAAGGGCGGCCCCCTGATCGCCGAGGCACTGGCCGCACTCGGCTTCACCGTCGACGGCCCGCAGGTCGTCGCCGACGGCGACCCGGTCGAGCAGGCCCTGCGGGCCGGAGTGGCCTCCGCGTACGACGTCATCGTGACCACCGGCGGTACGGGCATCTCACCCACCGACCGCACCCCCGAGGCCACCCGCCGCATCCTGGACCACGAGGTCCCCGGCATCCCCGAGGCGATCCGGGCCGAGGGCCGGGACAAGGTCCCCACGGCCGCGCTCTCGCGCGGTCTGGCGGGTGTGGCCGGCCGTACGCTCATCGTCAATCTGCCCGGCTCCACCGGCGGGGTGCGTGACGGGCTCGCGGTCCTGAACCGACTCCTGGTGCACGCCGTCGAGCAGCTCCGCGGCGGCGATCACCCCCGACCGGGGAGCCCGAGCTGAACGTCCCGACCTGGCCGGTGATCCTGGTGGACGGCGACGTAGCCCTCCGGCCGATAAAGGTGCGCGACCAGCGCATGTGGCGCGAAGTCAACCGGCGCAACCGGGACTGGCTGCGCCCCTGGGAAGCGACCGTGCCGCCACCCGCCCCCGGCGGGCCGGTGGCGCAACGCCCCACGTACCGCCAGATGGTCCGTCATCTGCGCGCCGAGGCCAACGCGGGCCGGATGCTGCCGTTCGCCATCGAGTACGAGGGCCGGCTGGTCGGTCAGCTGACCGTGGCCGGGATCACCTGGGGCTCGATGTGCTCGGGCCACGTCGGCTACTGGGTGGACCAGGAGGTGGCGGGCCGGGGGGTGATGCCGACCGCGGTCGCCCTCGCCGTCGACCATTGTTTCCGCGCGGTCGGACTGCACCGCATCGAGGTGTGCATTCGCCCGGAGAACGGGCCCAGCCGACGGGTCGTGGAGAAACTCGGATTCCGGGAGGAAGGGCTCCGGCCTCGCTATCTCCACATCGACGGCGCCTGGCGGGACCATCTGATCTACGCGCTCACCGCGGAGGAGGTGCCCGACGGGCTGCTCAGGAGGTGGCACCGAGCACGTCCGCAGCCTCCGAGGCCTCCGGAGCCTCCGCAGCGTCCGGAGTTTCGCGCGAAATGAAATGTGTGTTCGAAATTGATCGGGCGATGACTGCTAACGAGCGCGTGCAAGCCGACTGTTGATCCGAACAATCACAAAAAAAGTCCGTGATATCAGCCAGATCGTGCGACACACCGCGCCAATTGGCGGATGCCTCCACGCAAACCCCTCTACGGTGTGAGATGTGAGCAGCAGCGGCCTGATCTACGCAGTCATTGTCGGGGCCTGGGCCGCCTACTTGGTACCGATGTGGCTCCGCAGGCAGGACGAGCTCAACGAAGCCCGTCCGACGGAACGCTTCAGCACCGCCATCCGGCTGCTGTCCGGACGGGCGGCGATGGAGCGCCGGTACGCCAAGGAGCTGCGGGAGCGCACCGATGAGGAGGCGGCGCCCGACGCCGACCCGGACTCAGTCACGGACCGAATGGATTCCGTCGACGTCCGGGCCTTTTCCGCGCCTCCGGCGCACACCGAGGCCCGGGTGCACGACCCGGCTCGTACGCCGGAGCTCTCCGCCCAGGAGCGCGCGGCGCAGAAGCGCGCGGCCCGCGAACGGCCCGCGCCCCCCACCGATTCCTCCGAATCCGCCTCCGCACCCGCCTCCGTACCCGCCCGGCGTCCGCGCCCCGGCGGAATCGACGCGGAGCGCGCCCGGCGTGCGCAGCGCCTGCAGGTCCTCGCGCGCCGTCGGCGTACCACCGTCGTCCTCTTCCTCGGCTTCACGCTCGGCGCGGTCGTCGCCGCGGTCGGCGGCCTCCGCCTTCTCTGGGCTCCCGCGGTTCCCGCGGTGCTGCTGAGCACGTACATCGTGCATCTGCGCGCCCAGGAGCGGCGCAGGTTCGCCTTCACCATGGACCGGCGCCGTGCGGAGGTCGCGGCCCAGCGGCTCCGCGAGAGCCGCCCCCGCCGCCACCAGCCGGCCGCGACGGCCCCCGCCGAGTCCGACGAGGACCCCGAAGCCCGTCACCCCGCGCCCGAACCCACCCCCACGGTCTCGCCACAGGAGGCGGGCCGCCGCGCCCTGGTCGAGCAGACGGACCACGCGGAATGGGTCGACCAGCAGCGCGAGCGTGGCCGGGTCCAGGGCGACAGCTGGGAGCCCGTCCCCGTACCGCTGCCGACCTACGTCACCGCCCCGGTCGCCCCGCGCGCCACGGGTGGCATCGAGGTCGGCAACCCGGAGACCTGGAGCGCCGCCCGCTCCAGCACCGCCGAGCCCACCCCGTCGGCCACCCCGCAGACCGCGGCCACGCCGGTGGACCCGGCGCCCCGCCAGCGCTCCGCCCAGTCCCGCCGCGCCCGCGAACGGGGCCGGACGCCGCTCTTCGACCAGTACGACGAGGACGACCGCCCCCGCGCGGCCAACGAGTGAGACGCCCGCCCCGCCCACTGCGACGGCGACTCGGCTGACCAGCGCGGAACGGATTACCGAGCACCCCGGTCGGGGTGCTAAAGTTTCACTCGTTGCAAGGGCCTGTGGCGCAGTCTGGTAGCGCACCTCGTTCGCATCGAGGGGGTCTGGGGTTCAAATCCCCACAGGTCCACCTGCACGACTGTTCTTGAGTCAGCTCAAGAACAGTTCACAAGATCCCGTCCGATCTGATTGATCGGGCGGGATCTTGGCGTTTCCGGGGGTTGTTCGAGGAGTGATCCGAACGCGATCGGTGCCGGAGGCGGTCGTCGACCTGCTCTTTCGGGGTGGTTCGGGTGCGTGGGGCGTTTCTGGGCGGGCGTGCGTGATCCCGGCCCGTACTGCTGGGGGCTCAGACGGTCTCGCGGATCTCCGGCCCTCGGGGCGGCGGCAGCCCGGCCGCGTCGAGGACTGTCCTAAAGATTGGACAACTGATCCCCTCGGTCCTGCTGCGGCTGTTCATCGACCGGCCCTCACGTCACGGAGAGGTGGCGACTTCCGTTACTGCACTCGGTTTGGTGTCAGTCGGCCCGTTGGGCGGTGACGTCCATGCGGAAGAGTGTCCGGGATCCGTCCCCGGTGTGGGCCCGAAGGAGGATGCCGGTGCGGGGCGAGGGGGAAGTGGCAGATGAGCCCTTCTTCAGGGGCCCAGGCGCTGCATGGGAAGGACCGTATCGGCCGTGCCGTGGCCCTCACCGAGGTGGGCTCGGCCGTGGTGACCTCTGCGAGGTGCGACACGACGCGGGCCGGACTGGGCAGTGTTTGCAGCACCCGTCGGCGGGCCGATGACCGCCCCGCCACCCCTCGGGCGGGGCGAGGTTTTCGACGGCCGGGCCGACGGGGGCATTCAGTGTCGCGGTGCCGAGTTCAGGACATCGCGCTTGGCCAGCGTCTCCACTCCGGTTCCTGTGAGCGTCACCTTGCCGGAGTGAACGGTGTCCAATTGCTCGACCTGCTTCCCGTACCACTCAATGGCGGTCAGCAAGAACCCTGGCGCGGCCGTGCCCGGGCCGGCTGCGGGACCCGGGTGCTGGAACTCCATGCCCAGCCGTGCCGTCCCCTCAACGCAGCGGACCACACACACGGCCACGTCGTCCGACGTGCCGGTAACGCCCGGTGCCACGGACTCGATGGATTCGATGCTCAGGGCCGCCTTCTCCGGCACGTTATCCAACACGCCGGTGTGCCTCCTCGACGAAGTTCGCGATCTGCTCGGGGGTGAGCTCGGGAGCATCGTATTCAAGGAGCGGATCGATGCCCCCGTTGCCGATCTTGCGTGGTACGTGGATGCCCATCTCGGAGAGGATCTCCCGCTTCGGGGTCACTCGGGCGCGGGATTACGGGCTCCGTTGCTGCCCAATAAGTGGGGAACGATCACTGCCGTGCCGGGAAGCGATCTCCAGTTCGGCACACCGACTGCTGCAGCTGCCTCAACCGCACTGCCCGCTTGCGCCATGGTGTGTAGGTCCCCCAAGGGGCCCGTCTGAGCGCCATGCTGACCATCCCCCGCCTCCTGCGCCGCCGCCATGATGCGTCTCGGTACAGAGGAAGGAGCTGCCGGTTCAAGGGCCTGGGCCGTTCGGACTGCCGAACATGTGCGTGTGGTCGCCGAGTTGGTGAGACGCAGTAGGGCAGAGATCCAGTCCATTGTGCATGGCACCGATACTCTGGACCAAGAGAAGACGTCACGTCACACAGGGGGCAACGTGGGCAAAGAGGCAACGCACGGGGTCAAGTTGGCTGTGCACCCTCAGAGTGAGTTGAGCTCGCTGCGAAAGTGGTTGACGCTGACTCCGGGAGTGGAAGTTCACCAGGAGGCCGGCACCCCGGGTTCGGGCGAGCAGGGAGCCTTCGACACGCTGAGCGTGGTAGCCGGAAGCACCGGACTCGTCGCCGCGATCAGGGTGTTGCCACAGTACCTGCGGGCCAAGCGGAGCGACGTGGCCGTCACCGTCGAGGTGCGCGGCAAGAAGCTGACCGTCGATGCCAAGAATGTCGAGGAGATCATGCCGATACTGGAGCGACTCCTCGATGACTGACCGGTCATTAGGATTCGACTTCTCGCGTTCACGAGCTGTGTTGATGGGTACGTGGGACTACTCCCACCTCACCTCGGTCGATGCCGCACGACACAGTCTGGATCGCATGCACGGTCTGCTCACCGGTCCGTGGTGCGGATGGCCCGAGGAGCAGGTGACCCTGCTGTCCAACGAGCGCGGCCCCGGCGATCTCGCCGACCAGATGTTCGAGCTCTTCGAGGATGCCACCGACGTGGCACTGTTCTATTACGTCGGGCACGGGCAGATGGATGACGAGGACCAGTTGTGTCTGGGGCTTGTGGATTCTCGGACGGAGCCGCACCGCCGGGCGGCCACCAGCCTGCCCTTTGCTGCCATCCGCCGCGTCCTTCGCCGGAGTCGCGCCACCACGAAGGTGGTCATCCTCGACTGTTGCTTCTCCGGCATCGTCACGGGCGACCCCGACCACACACTCGCCGGGCCGGACGAACACATGCTGTCGCAGGCCGCTGCGAGGGCCGGGGCCTACACCATGACCGCCAGCAGCGCCGATGCCACGGCATGGTTCGAGACCGACCCTCAACTGCCGAAGCCGGAGACCTACTTCACCAAGTACTTGGCCGACTTGGTCGAGTCCGGTATTCCGGGCCAGCCCGTCGAGCTGAAGCTGCACTCGTTGTTCACCTGGCTGCACGACAACCTGGCTCGCGACGGGCGACCGATCCCACAGCAGCGCAGCATCGACGCTGCCCGGAACTTCGTGTTCGCCCGCAACGCCGCGCCGCCGGAGTCGATCGCCGACCCCGATGCGGAAATCGCCCGGTTACAGAGAAGGGTCGCCGACACCGAGGCCCGGGAAGCCGCCCTGTGGGCGGAAGTGCGTGCGTGGGCCCGCCAAGTGGAAGGACTGCAGTCGGCGGGGCACCGTAACCGAACGGGCCCGGAGGCCGAACGTCTCCGGGTCGCAGAGAGACGGCTGGTTGAAGCCGCTGCCGCGCAGGACGAAGCCCAGTCAGCCCGTCAGCGAGCTGCCGCGACCCTGCTGAGGCAGGCCGCTGTTCGTTCCGCATCCACTTTCGCGGGTTTCGACCTTTCGGAGCACCGGCTGGCCAATGGTCTGAGAGTTGTGCTCTCCGAAGACCACAATGTCCCCGTCGCCGCCGTGAACGTCTGGTACGACGCCGGCTCCCGTCATGATCCTCCTGGGCGCAGTGGCCTCGCGCACCTCTTCTGCATGCTGATGTTCCAGGGATCCGCTCAGGTCGAAGGCAATGACCACTTCAATCTGGTGCAGCGCTGTGGTGGGTCGCTCAATGGCTCCACCAGCTTCGAGCGTGCCAACTATTTCCAGACCGTACCTGCTCACCATCTGGAGCTCGTGCTCTGGCTGGAGGCCGATCGCATGGGTTCACTGCTCACTGCGATGAGTAATTACGATATGCAAAACTGCGGCGACATCGTAAAGAATGAGCGTCGCCAAAGGTATGACGCCGTCCAGTACGGCAACGTATTCGAGCGACTCGTCGCCATGGTGTACCCGGACGGTAGCTCTTATCATCACGTTCCTATCGGATCGAATTCCGATCGCGACAAAGTCACACTGAAAGAGGCTCAAGAGTTCTTCCGTACCTACTACACGCCGAACAACACCGTGATGGCAGTTGTCGGCGACATCGATCCGGAGCGGACCCTGGCCTGGGTCGACAAGTATTTTGGATCCATTCCTGCCAACTATGCTTTGCCCGCCCTTCCCGCCAGTGGCATCACGGAAGAGATCATGATGGGTGAGCGGCGCGAGCACGTTGTCGCGGACGTGTCGCAGAGCGCGTTCATGGCGGCGTTTCGGCTGCCTCGCGACGGCAGCCGCGAGTGTGATGCCGCTGACTTGGCCCTCACGATCCTCGGTGGTGGCGAATCCAGCCGCTTCTACAATCGCCTCGTGCGCCAAGACGGTCTGGCAGCCTCGGCCGGATTCGGATTGATGCGGCTCGCCGGAGCCCCTTCCCTCGGCTGGTTGGACGTCAAGTCCATCGACAGCACCACCGAGAAACTCGGCGCCATTGAGAATGCGATCGATGAGGAAATGGACCGCTTCGCCATTGAAGGCCCGTCGCCCGACGAGCTGGAACGCGCCCAGGCGACGCTGGAACGTGAATGGCTGGACCGACTGGGAACCGTCGCCGGTCGCGCCGACGAGTTCTGCCGCTACGCCGTACTCTTCGGTGACGCCCAACTCGCCCTCAGTTCGTTGGGTAACGTCCTCGACGTCTCGGCCGACGAGGTCCGTGCCGTTGCCGCGCGTCATTTGCGCCGAGGCAACCGGGCCGTCGTCACCTACGAACCCTCCATGGCCCGAGGCTATTGAGCTTCCCCAGCGCTGTCCCTCCAGGGGCCTGTACCTCTTCGTCTCCGTCTGCCCAGAGTGCCCGGACATGCCGTACGCACACCGCTACGACTGCTGAGCCGCCTCCGCTGGGGAACGATCAGTGGGCAGACGTGGAAGCGATCTCCAGCGGTTCGGTGCGCCGCTGGTCAGGCCCACTTGTGAACAGACGGCGGTACGCGATACTCCTGCTGTGGAGTGGTTCGAGCGGGCCCGGGCAGCGGAACAGGTCAGCGATTGGGATGCGGCCATCGCGCTCGTGAGCGCCCGCGCCGAGTGCTACTCGGCCGATCACCACATGCACAGCAACCACCTCTGGCACATGGATCTGCTCGGCCGTGCGGGGCGGTTCTCGGAACTCACGGAACTCGCCCTCACGGATGTCCATGCACGGCGGAGACTCAACAGATCGCTTCGTGAACACGGGATGGAGGCGGCCCTTCGCGGCCGTGCGAAAGAGGGCGACAGTGACGCTCTCTACGTCCTTGTTCGGCTGTTGTGCGAGACGAATCGGGTCCAGGAGGCCCATCGCGCGGCACAGGACCTCGGCCCGGAGGATCAGTACGCACACGAGATCGTGGCCGGCTTCCGATCGCCGTCGAGCGGCGCATAGCCACGCGCGACACCTGTGCCGTCGTCGCGCCGGGCGGCGAGGCAGCAGTCGGCTTTGTCATTCTCTAGGTCCAGGTCCAGGTCCAGGTCTACGGCTACGTTGTTGCCGGCTGTGGCAGATCACGCTCTGCTGCGATTCCTGACGTCACGTCTTCGAGAACGAGGCCCGGAAGGATTGCCAGTCCCAGAGTCCGAGGATCCACGTTCGGGCCGGCGGCCTTCTCCGCGATGCCGGGCAACCAGGATGCCAGCCGGTCCAGTGTGGACGCCAAGCCCTCTCGGTCGTCGTGGAGCAGCGCTGCCAGGAGCGATACGGCGTCGGCGCGGGAGCTGCCTGCTGGAGCGGGCACGGCGGTCGGCGCCGAGAGCGCGCGCTGGTCCTGAAGGCCGCAGAGAGCTGTGAGGGCGGCGAGAACGAATCGGGCGGCAGCGCTCTCCTCCTCCCAGCGGGACAGCAGCCTCGGCAGCTCGCTGCCGATGGCTCGTCGTGTCAGGTATTCAGTCGCAGGCTCCTCCCGGACATCCCCGAGTGCGGCGATGCGATCGGCAAGGGCGACCGCTGCCGCCGGCCCCGAAGCAGCAAGCCGCAACAGGTCGCCGAGCAGAACCAACCGGCTGCCGGGCGCGACGCTTTCGTCGCGGAGCAGTTCCACGAGGAACGGGACGGCGTCGACGGTGTCATCGGTGCAAGTGCCCTGGTGGGCCACGGCATCCGCGAGATCGCCGAGGAACTCACCCGTCGACCCGTAGGGCTCGCCGAAAGCGAACTCCTCATCGAGCAGCCACCCCACGGCATCCGGCGCATCCTCCGCGCTGCCGTACATGCGCTCCGCGACCGCCACCACCGCCTGGACCACCGCGGCGGGCTCACCGATCTCGCTGCGCTTCCAGGGCGGACCGGCCGGAGGACGTGCGGGATCCCTGGGCAGAGGGCTCGGAAGGGCGACGTCGGCGCCGGCCTGCTCATGGACCAGGCCGTCCCGTGTGAAGAACTCTTCGAGAGTCGCCGCATGCCCCTCGGCGCATCCCTGCTGAAAGCCGCCGTGGGTACGGGCCACATGGGCGACCCGAAGCCGTTCACTCCGGAGGAACGGCTCAAGATCCATCCGCTCGTACCCGCTGTAGACGGCCAGCGAGAAGACCTGCCACCACCCCTCCAGCTCCGGGTCCATCGACGGCCGGTCGTACGAGGCGCTCGACGGCGCGAACCGGAAGTGATCGTGGACGCGCACTGCCGTCAGACGGTGCCCCATCACGGACAGCTCAGCCGCAGCGGCGCGGGCGGCGGCCTCACTCGGCAGGCTCAGCGTGTACTGGACGCCCCAAGCGGGAGGTGCCGCGGCCATCAGCCGCACTGCCAGGTGAACATCGCCCGCTCGAAGCGCCGCTCCGCCAGGTCCTCCGGGCGGATCAGCCAGTACAGGGCTCCGGCATCGCCCCACATCATGTCCGCGGCGTCCTCGCTGTCGAACTGGGCCAGCAGCACCCAGTTGCCGGTCTCCTCGGACAGCCGCGGGTCGTCCCAGGATGCCTCGCCGTCCAGGACCGCCTCCGCGATCTCGATCTCGACCGGGTTCTGCACCGAGTGGGCGTGGCCGCCGATCCGGTGACCCACCTCGCCGTCGAACTCCCACAGTGCGTCGAGGAACTCCTGGGAGCAGACGGGGTGGTCGTACCGGTTTCCCAGCGGGGCATCCGGCACGAATGCGGCCCGGACGGACGGATGCCAGGGCTCGGTCGCCGTCATCTCCACCCGAGCGGTCAGCGGCACGACCGGATACGGCTTGAGCTCCGCAGGCGTTTCACGCTCCGCCACCTCCTCGTCGGCTGCCACATGGAGCACGCGGGCGCCCGCCCAGCTCTCCCGGTCCTCGGCCAGAACGAGAGCATCGCCGTCGTCCAACTGCCCGTCGAAGTAGAAGAACAGCAGCGTTCCCGCGGCGGGCAGATCGATGTCCAGCGCGGCCGTCGGCAGGCGCGCGCAGTCGATCGAGGCGACGAAGGAGTGCGGACCGTGCCCCTCCCACTCCGGCCACTCCGTGGCAGCCGGCAAAGCCGGAAGGCCACCGAGCCGGCCCACCACGTCGTCGGAGCCGGTTGCCACCTCAAGGCGCACACCAGGGCGAAGCAGGCCGAGCCACTTCTCGGTGTCCTCGGGCGACAGATGCTGCAGGGCGAGAGCGCGAAAGGCATCTCGGGAACCACGTGTCATACGCCCGATCATCCACGGCACCACTGACAGAGACCCCGGCAGCCCTCCAGCAGCGCGCGCAGCAGCTCAGCCTGTGGCCGTTGACGCCTCCAAGCAGCGGTGAAGCACCGGGCCTACTGAGCGGCCGCCCTGTCCACGCGCCAGGCCACCATTCCCGTGGCTCCCGGCAGCGCACCGGCATCGATGCGGAGCTTGCCGGCGGGGGCGGTGAAGGGGTGGCGGAAGGGGACGCCGTCGCAGTCCACCGTTCGGCGGACCGTGGTCTTCGAAGCGATGGAGAGCGTGATCTTCCCTGATCCTGTGCAGACGACCGCCAAGTCGAACGCCTTCCCCCGGGGCAGGTCCGGCACGCTGTGAAAGCCGTCGCCGACCCGCTCCAGGCCGGCCTCCACGAAACGCGGGTCGTCGCTGATGTCCACCGTGCCGAGCGCTTCCTGCGCCTGCCTTCCGAGCTGCTTCTCGGCGTGGGCCTCCGCACCGGAGGGGTTCGGTCGTGGCGTCGCCGGACTGCTTGTCGAGGCGTGCGGTCCGGCGGGGCCGCCGGGTCCGTCGGACTCGCTCGTGCAACCGACGGCGAGGCCGAGGAACACCACGGAAGCGCACGCGAGCGCGCGGCCGCGTCGCGTGGGACAGGTCGAGCTCTGCATTCGAATCCCCGATGTAAAGGCCCAGTCGACTGGTCAGGTCATGGTGGAATCTACGGGCCATCGGTGCCGCCTCCGGGGTTCGCCGGGGTTTCCTGAGGAAGAACTGAGCCTTCGGCCCCACGCCTCGATCAGTCGCGGAGGGGGCCCGTCCGTAGGCAGCCCGTCCGCGTATGGGCGGCCCTTCTGCGCAAGCAGCAA
Source organism: Streptomyces sp. NBC_00464 (assembly GCF_036013915.1). Classification (NCBI taxonomy): domain Bacteria; kingdom Bacillati; phylum Actinomycetota; class Actinomycetes; order Kitasatosporales; family Streptomycetaceae; genus Streptomyces; species Streptomyces sp. NBC_00464. Next base: position 4,575,571 of record NZ_CP107899.1, read on the forward strand.
CGAAGCGCGCCCCCCACCTCAGTGCGCCCCGTCCAGCCGCGCCCGCTGTTCGGCCGTCAGTTCCAGGTCCACCGCCGCCAGGTTCTCCTTCAGCTGGGCCACCGAAGACGCCCCGGCCAGCGGGATCACCGGGAGCCGGCCGCCGATCTGCCAGGCCAGGACGACCTGGTTGATGCCCGCCCCCGTCTCGGCGGCGACCGCGCGCAGGACCGCCAGGCGGGCGGGGGTGCCCGGGTGGTCGTAGTCCTGGGGGAGTGGCTTGTCCGGGCGGGTGTACGCGCCGGCGAGCAGCGGGGAGTACGCGACCAGGGTCAGGTCCGGTTCGGCGCGCAGGTAGCTGAGCAGTTCGGGTCCGGCGTGGCCCAGGCTGCCGTCCTCGAAGAGAGGGCTGGGCACGTCGAAGCGGGGGCGCAGGTGGCTGTGCTGGTACTGGAGGACCTCGTAGCCGGGCAGCCCGGCCGCGGCGGCGAGTGCGCGGGCGCGTTCCACCCGCCAGACCGCGTGGTTGCTGGCGCCCAGCAGCCCCACCGTGCCGGACGCGCTCAGCTCCCCGAGCGCTTCGACCGTTTCGGCGAGCGGGACGGACCGGTCCTCGATGTGGGCGTAGAGCAGGTCGAGCCGTTCGACCCCGAGGCGTTCGCGGCTGCGCTCCACGGCCACGCGGACCGCCTTCGCCGACAGGCCCTCCGCGTTGTCGACGAACCCGGTGCCGGGGGCGAGCGGTTCGGCGCCCAGTTTGGTGGCGATGACGATCTCGTCCCCGATACCGCGGCTGCGCCGCCACTTGCCGAGCAGCCGTTCGCTCTGGCCGCCGAGGCCGCCCTCGACCCAGTACGCGTAGTTGTCCGAGGTGTCGATGAACGTGCCGCCGGCCTCGACGAAGTGGTCCAGGATCGCGAACGAGGTCTTCTCGTCGGTGACCGACCCGAAGAGCATCGCGCCGAGTGCGAGGACGCTCACCTCGCGGCGGGTGGCGGGATCTGTGCCGATGGTGCGGTACTTCATGACGTTCCCCTCCGGTTCCGGTCACCGTCGTCCGGTGGCCGTGAAGGGGAGTGTGCTTGTTGAAGTGCGCTTCAACGCAAGGGCGTAGGCGGCGTCTGCGGCGTCGGAGAGGTCGCCGGAAGCCCGGTGCCGATCATCGTCACCTACGCTGAAAGCGTTTACCCGCTCGTGAAGTTCTCCGCACCAAGGAGCGTCCTGTGATGGCAGGTATACCTCAGCCTCAGCCCCGGCCCCGGTCCGAGTCCCAGTCCCAGCCCCGGATCGACACGAGCAGGCCGCACCCGGCCCGCGTCTACGACTGGTTGCTGGGCGGCAAGGACAACTACCCGGTGGATCAGCAGGTGGCGGAGACCCTGCCGGAGGAGGCGCGGGGGAACGCCGCGCGGAACCGGGCGTTCATGCACCGGGCCTCCGCCTGGCTGGCGCGCGGCGGGATCGACCAGTTCCTGGACATCGGCACCGGCATCCCCACCGAGCCCAACCTCCACCAGATCGTCCAGGCGATCACGCCGACGGCCCGGATCGTCTACGCGGACAACGACCCGATCGTCCTGCGCCATGCGGAGGCGCTCCTCGTCAGTGCGCCGGAAGGTGCCACCGACTACCTCCACGCCGATGTGCGGGAGCCGGAGGCGATCCTCGAACGGGCGGCTCAGCTGCTGGACTTCGACCGGCCCATCGCCCTGTCGATGATCGCGCTGATGCACTTCATGCCGGACGACCAGGACCCGTACGGCATCACCCGCACCCTGGTCGACGCGCTGCCCACCGGCAGTTACCTGGTCCTCTCGCACGGCACCGCCGACCAGCACCCGGAGCTGAAGCAGGAGACCGAGACGGCGTACAAGAAGGGCGCCATCGCGCTGCGGATGCGTACGCGTGCCGAGGTCGAGCCGTTCTTCGAGGGGCTGGAGCTCGTCGGGCCGGGGCTCGTCCCCGCGACCGAGTGGTACCGGGAGGAGCCCGCGCCGGTCGTCGAGCGCAGTGGCTTCTACGTGGGTGTGGGGAGGGTGGTCCGGTGAGCGGCCGGTTCACGGCTGCGGACGGCACGCTGCTCGTGTACGACGACCTTGGGCCGGCCGGGGAGCTGCCGCCCGTCGTCCTCGTCCACGGGCACCCGTTCAACCGGAGCATGTGGCAGCCGCAGACCGCCGCGCTGGTCGCGGCCGGGTACCGGGTGATCGTGCCCGATCTGCGGGGGTACGGGGACAGCGGCGTCGTCCCCGGCCGCACGGGCCGCACGCTGCTCGCGGACTTCGCCGACGACATCGCCGCCCTGCTGGACCACCTGGGCCTCGCACGGGCCGTCGTCGGCGGGGTGTCCATGGGCGGCCAGATCGCCATGGAGTTCCACCGCGCGTACCCGGAGCGGGTGGCAGCGCTGGTCCTGGCCGACACGTCGCCGGTCGCCGAGACCGAGGACGGCAAGGCGTTCCGTAACCGCCTCGCCGACCGGCTGCTCGCCGAGGGGATGGGCGGGTACGCGGACGAGGTGATCGACAAGATGCTGGCCCCGTACAACGTCACCGGGCTGCCGGACGTCGCCGCGCGGGTGCTGGGCATGATGCGCACCACCGCTCCCGAGGGGGCGGCGGCCGCATTGCGGGGCCGGGCCGAGCGGCCCGACTACCGCGACTCGCTCGCCGGGGCCGGGGTGCCGGTCCTCGTCGTCGTCGGCGCGGACGACGTCTACACGCCCGTCGCGGAGGCCCGGGTTCTGCACGGGCTGATCCCGGGCGCGGAGCTGGTCGTGGTCGAGGGGGCGGGTCACCTGCCCGGTCTGGAGCGGCCGGAGGCGTTCAACGGTGCGGTGGTGCGGTTCCTGACGGGGGTGGGCAGCGCTTCAGGACCGGACAGCGCCTAGGGCTGGAGCGGCTTCGCGAAGCAGCGGCTGCTGTCGTACGTGCGGTAGTGGCCGAACTTCTCGCACGGCGTGTAGCCGCTGGAGAGGTACAGCGCTATCGCCTCGGGCTGCTGGTCGCCCGTCTCCAGCACCATGCGGGTGCGGCCCGCCGCGCGGGCGTCGGCCTCCAGGGCGGCCAGGATGCGGCGGGCCAGGCCCTGACCTCGGCCCTCGGGTATCACGAACATCCGCTTGAGCTCGGCGTCACCGTCCGAGTAGCCCTCGGCGTTGCGCTCCTGCGAGCGCCAGCCACCGGTGGCCACCGGGTGGTCCGTCGCGTCGTAGGCGAGCAGATACAGGCCGTGCGGCGGGTCGAACATGGTGGCGTCCAGCGGTGTGATGTCGCCCTCGTCCCCGTAGCGCTCGGCGTATTCGAGCTGCACGAGATCGTTGAGTTTGACGGCGTCGGGGTGATCGTAAGGGCGAGGCTGGATAAGCATGCAGTAGATGGTACATGTATGCGGACAGTGGGGTCGGTATCGTGCCGGAATGCTCACTGTGACCACCGTGAATGTAAACGGCCTCCGCGCCGCCGCGAAAAAGGGCTTCGTCGAGTGGCTGGCGCAGACCGACGCCGATGTGATCTGCCTCCAGGAAGTGCGGGCCGAGTCGAAGCAGCTGCCCGAAGAGGTGCGTGAGCCCGAGGGCTGGCACACCGTCCATGCCCCTGCCGCCGCCAAGGGCCGGGCCGGGGTCTCGCTCTACTCCCGCCGGGCGCCCGAGCGCGTGCAGATCGGCTTCGGCGGGTTCGGGGTCGCCGGGAGCGAGGAGTTCGACGCCAGCGGCCGGTACGTCGAGATCGACCTGCCGGGCGTCACGGTCGCGAGCCTGTACCTCCCCTCCGGCGAGGTCGGCACGGAGAAGCAGGAGGAGAAGGAGCGCTTCATGGCGGCCTTCCTCCCCTACCTCACCGGCCTGAAGGCGAGGGCCGCCGCCGAGGGCCGCGAGGTCGTCGTGTGCGGTGACTGGAACATCGCCCACCAGGAGGCCGACCTCAAGAACTGGAAGGGCAACAAGAAGAACTCCGGCTTCCTCCCCGAGGAGCGGGAGTGGCTGACCCGGGTCTTCGGTGAGGCCGCGTACGTCGACGTCGTGCGCGCCCTGCACCCGGACGTCGAGGGTCCGTACTCGTGGTGGTCCTATCGCGGGCGCGCCTTCGACAACGACACGGGTTGGCGCATCGACTACCAGGTGGCGACGCCCGGTCTCGCCGCGCGCGCGGTGAAGGCGTGGGTCGAGCGGGCCGCCACCCACGAGGAGCGGTGGAGCGACCACGCCCCGGTGACCGTGACGTACGAGCAGTAAGGGACGTACGCGCAGTAGGGGAGGTCAGGCCGGCGGCTGCGCCGACTCCGCGTCGCGGCGCAGTCGCCGGTCCAGGGCCATGGAGAGTTCCGCGTCCACCACCGCGCGGGCCAGCGGGCGCAGTTGGGGTGGTTCGGCCTCCGTGCTGTGGGCGCGCAGGGTGGCGACGAAGAGGTCGGCCAGGGCGTCCGCGTGCTCGCGGACCCGGCGGCCGGAGGCGAGTACCTCGGCGAGCGGGACCCCTTCGCGTACGAGCTCGGCCGACACCTCCAGCAGGCGGCGGCTGATGTGCACGATCTCGTCGCCGTCCGTGCCGAGGTAGCCCAGCTCCATGGCCGTCGCCAGGTTCTCCGGCGTGGAGTCGTCCTTGAAGTAGTCCGCCAGTTGCTCGGGTGTGAGCCGGACCGGGGTCTCCTCGGTCGGTTCGCCCAGGCCCAGCACCTCGGCGACGTCCCGGCCGCTGTCGAAGGTGCGGGCCAGGTCGGCGATCCCGGTGAGGGTGTGGCCGCGCTCCAGCAGGCCGGAGATCGTGCGCAGTCGGGCCAGGTGATGGTCGTCGTACCAGGCGATGCGGCCCTCGCGCCGGGGTGGCGAGATCAGGCCGCGTTCCCGGTAGAAGCGCAGGGTCCGGACGGGGATGCCGGCCTCCTTGGCCAGCTCCTCCATGCGGTATTCGCGGTGCTCGCGTCCTTCTGCCACCCCCGCACCCTACCGGCCTCTCCGTGAGCGGGGCCGCATGTTGTACCGCCGGTAACTTTCCCTCGCCGGACCCCTACCCATCGGTACGAAGCTGCTCTACTCTCCCAACAATGCCAGTGATTGCTGGCAGAGTCGTGTGACGTATCGCGGGAGGCGGCAGCATGGCCCAGCACGAGCATGTACGCGTGGCGGTGATCGGATCCGGATTCGGGGGACTTGGGGCCGCCGTCCGGCTGCGTCGTGAAGGGATCACCGATTTCGTGATCCTGGAACGGGCCGACTCCGTCGGTGGCACCTGGCGTGACAACAGCTATCCGGGCTGCGCCTGCGACGTACCGTCCCACCTCTACTCGTTCTCGTTCGCCCCCAACCCCGAGTGGCCGCGCACCTTTTCCGGGCAGGAGCACATCCGCGCCTACCTGGAGCACGTAGCGGACACCTTCGGGCTGCGCCCGCACCTCAGGCTGAACCACGAGGTGACGATGATGCGTTGGGACAACGACGCGCTGAACTGGGTCATCGAGAGCGCCAACGGCACGACCGTCGTCGCCGACGTCGTCGTCTCCGCGACCGGCCCGCTCTCCGACCCGAAGACGCCCGACATACCGGGGCTCGCCGACTTCCCCGGCAAGGTCTTCCACTCCGCCCGCTGGGACCACGACGCCGACCTGACCGGCAAGCGCGTCGCGATGATCGGCACCGGGGCCTCCGCGATCCAGATCGTGCCGGCGATCCAGCCGAAGGTCGGCAAGCTGACGCTATTCCAGCGCACCCCGCCCTGGGTCATGCCGCGCATGGACCGCGCCATCAGCGGCGCCGAGCGCTGGCTGCACCGCACGCTCCCCCTCACCGGCACCGCGCGTCGCGGACTGCTGTGGGGCATACGGGAGTTGCAGGTCAGCGCCTTCACCAAGCACCCGAACGAGCTGGGCCTGATCGAGCGGATAGCCAAGTCCAACATGGGCCGGTCGATCAAGGACCCGGCGCTGCGGGCCAAGCTGACCCCCTCGTACCGCATCGGCTGCAAGCGCATCCTGCTCTCCAGCGCCTACTACCCGGCCCTCGCCCAGCCCAACGTGGACGTGGTCGCCTCCGGTCTGAGCGAGGTGCGCGGCTCCACGGTCGTGGCGTCCGACGGTACGGAGACCGAGGTCGACGCGATCATCTTCGGCACCGGCTTCCACGTCACCGACATGCCGATCGCCGAGCGGGTGGTGGGCGCGGCCGGTATCACGCTCGCCGAGGCCTGGAAGGGCGGCATGCAGGCGCTGCGCGGTGCGAGCGCGGCCGGCTTCCCCAACTGGATGACGATCATCGGCCCCAACACCGGCCTCGGGAACTCGTCCATGATCCTCATGATCGAGGCCCAGCTGAACTACATGGCCGACTACATGCGCCAGTTGGACGTGCTGGGCGGCCGCGTCGCCCTCGACGCGCGCCCCTCGTCCGTCGGGGCCTGGAACCGCCGCGTCCAGGAGCGCATGAAGCGCACCGTCTGGAACACCGGAGGCTGCGACAGCTGGTACCTGGACGCAAACGGCCGCAACACCACCGTCTGGCCCGGCACCACCGCCGAATTCCGCAAGGTCACGCGGAACGTCGACATCGCGGAGTACGAGGTCGTACGGGTCACCGCGCAGCGCGACGCGAAGAAGGCCGTCGCTGTCACCGAGGAGGTGGCGGGATGAGCCGGCAACTTCCCGTACGGGAGCTGATGGCCGTCTCCGCCGACGGCTCCCGCATCCATGTCGAGGTGCACGGACAGGACGGCGCCCCCACGGTGGTCCTGTCCCACGGCTGGACCTGTAACACCCGCTTCTGGGACGCCCAGATCAGGGACCTCGCCGTGGACCACCGCGTCGTCGCCTACGACCAGCGCGGCCACGGGACCTCGCCGGCGGTGGGGCGCGACGGATACGGCACCGAGGCGCTGGCCGACGACCTCGAAGCCGTCCTTGCCGCCACCCTCGCCTCGGGGGAGAAGGCCGTACTGGCCGGGCACTCCATGGGCGGCATGACGATCATGTCCGCCTCGCGCCGGGCCGGGCTGCGTGAACACGCGGCCGCCGCCCTGCTGTGCAGCACCGGCAGCTCCCGGCTGATCGCGGAGTCGCTCGTCGTGCCGATGCGGCCCGGCGCCGTGCGGACCCGGATGACGCGTGCCATCCTCGGGGCGCGGGCGCCGCTCGGACCGGTCACGCCGGTCTCCCGCCGCATTCTCAAGTACGGGACGATGGGGGCGGGTTCGGCCCCGGACCGGGTCGACGCCTGCGCGCGGATCGTGCACGACTGCCCGCGGGCGGCCCGGGTCGCCTGGGGGCAGGTGCTCGCGGACCTCGATCTCGACGAGGGCGTACGGGAGCTTCGGGTGCCCACCGCGGTGATCGCGGGTACGGACGACCGGCTGACGCCGCCCGTCCACGCCCGTGCGATCGCGGCGGCGCTGCCCGACTGCCTCGGTCTCACCGAGCTGGCGGGTATGGGTCACATGACGCCGGTCGAGGCCCCGGAGGCTGTCACGGCGAAGATCCGCGAACTGGTGGCCACGTACCTCCCGGTACGGGGTACGACAGATGGCGAAGGCAAGGCCGGGAGCAAGGAGGAGGTCGCATGAGCGGCAGGCGCAGTCTCGAAGGACAGGTCGTCGTCGTCACGGGCGCGGCACGCGGCGTGGGTGAGCTGCTGGCGCGCAAGCTCTCGGCGCGCGGAGCGAAGCTGGCGCTCGTCGGCCTGGAGCCGGACGAGCTGAAGAAGGTCTCCGAACGGCTGCACGGGGACAGCGACCACTGGCACGCGGACGTCACCGACCACGAGGCGATGGCCCGGGTCGCGCAGGAGGTCAAGGAGCGCTTCGGGAAGATCGACATAGTCGTCGCCAACGCGGGCGTCGCCTCCGGCGGACCGTTCGTCGACTCCGACCCGGTGGCCTGGCGGCGGGTCATCGAGGTCAACCTGATCGGCGGCGCGGTGACCGGCCGGGCGTTCCTGCCGATCCTGATGGAGAGCCGCGGCTACTTCCTCCAGATAGCGTCGCTCGCCGCGATCACCCCGGCCCCGATGATGACGGCGTACTGCGCGTCCAAGTCGGGCGTCGAGGCGTTCGCCCACAGCCTGCGGGCCGAGGTCGGCTACCGGGGCGTGAAGGTCGGCGTCGGCTACCTCTCCTGGACCGACACCGACATGGTGCGCGGCGCGGACGAGGACGACGTGATGCGCGAGCTGCGCCAGCGGCTGCCGTGGCCGTCCAACCGCACGTACCCGCTGGGCCCGGCCGTCGACCGCATCGTGGCCGGCATCGAGCGGCGCTCCCCGCATGTGTACGCCCAGTGGTGGCTGCGCGGGATGCAGTCCGTGCGCGGCTACCTGCCGAGCCTGATCGGTGCGGTGGGCCAGCGGGAGATGAAGCGGTTCGGGCCCCGGCTGGAGGGCGTCGGCAAGGGGCTCGTGGGCGCCGGTGGTGCGGCTGACCAGGACGAACGGGCTTCGCGGGCGGCGTCGGATACGCAGCGTTAGTGATCGAAATGCGTTGAATGTGCTGCCGTGTAAGTCTGGTCGAGGCCCCGACGGGGCCATCCCCACGCACCCCCACATAGGAGTGAACAGCATGGGCATCGCCGACCAGTTCAAGGACAAGGCGCAGGAGCTTGCCGACCAGGGTCAGAAGAAGATGAAGGACGGCAAGGGCCAGGCCCAGGGCCAGGCCCAGCGCCAGGGCCAGAGCCAGGACCGTCGTCAGGACGCGTCCGACCGGGCCCGCCAGGCGTCCGAGCAGGGTCGCGACCGCGCCCAGGGTGCGGCGGACGACGTGCGTGAGAAGTTCGACCGCTGACGCATGTACGGCTGACGCGTTCTTCGCGTCACATGGTGAGGGGCGCGCCCGGTTCTTTCTGGGCGCGCCCTTTTCCGTACAGCGGATGCGTCGTATGGCCGGGCGAAGGCCGGTCAGAAGTCAGAGGTCGCCCTGAAGGTAGGCGCGAGCCGCGGTCATGACTTCCTTGTAGCGCTCACCGGCGATCGCCTCAAGCGGCGAGTCGTCGTCGAGTTGGGGATTCATCCCGATCATCCAGGCCCGAGCGGTGTGGAGATTCTCGGCACTCTCGATGAACTTGAAGATCTGGTAGGCCGTGCGCAGGCGCATTTCGGAGTCGAAGCGCGGAGCATTCTGCTCCCTGCACCACTTTCCGACCTGCTTGGGATCTTCGATGCCTGCGATGTACGCGACGACGCGCTGGCTGAAGGTGTCCTGCAGGAAGCGTGCGATGCCTGCGATGGACTGTTCCGTCTGGTCGCGCAGTGCGCGGGCTTCGGCGGTGGTCTCTCGCTGAGTTTGCATGGTCTCCTCGTTTCCTCGTCGCTCGCCGGTGAGGCGTCAGCGGAGGATGGGTGCGCTGGATGCGCGAAGGCTGGGAGTGGGCGCGAATCGCTGCCGTTCGTCAGCCATGTCTGTGGGGTGCTTGCGGCGGGTGGGCAAGGGGTATTGCCGTGGCCGTGGTGTGCACCACTACAGGCGGGAGGAGGTGACCGGAGTGCCGGGGCGAGCTGATCGCTCTGCCTCTGCGGATGGGCGCAGCACTCGCTAAACGTAAGTGGCTGGTGGTCAACATTGCATCCCCCCTGTGGTGTTGAGCAAATGCTACCCGTTTACACGCAACTTACTCCATAGATTTCCCCCCTTGAAAGGGTGGTAAATCCCCCCTCATGTTGCCGGTCGGGCCTGTGAGCTGCATGTTCTTCGGGGTGTCTGTGAGTGCGGACTCACAGGTGGCATGCCGTGCGAATCACTCAGACACCAGATCGGGGGACATTTCGCACGGCCAGTCGGTCGATCGTGCGACGGTCACCAGACGGTGAGTCCGTACTCGCGAGCCACTTCCTGCAGTTCGACGGACTCGGCGAGGATCGGGCGGCGTTCCGCCTCGGTGTATTCGGTTCCGCTCAGGACGGCCCAGCAGCGGCGTCCGCCGAATCCGGACCGGTAGACGATGCCCTGGGCCAGTTGGTGGCCTTCGGCATTGCGCTGGGCGACGGTCCAGGCGGCGATCTGGCGGGCGACGCGGCGGTCCTTGCCATGGATGTGGTCGTCGGTCAGTTCCCCGTCGATTCCCCATTCGCTGAACTCGTTCCGGAGCTCGTGCGCGAGTACCTCGCGGGTGATGTCCGCGTCGACGTCCAGGAACCTTGCCTCGGCCGCCGGCTTCAGCCGGACCAGAATGTGGGCGTCGCGCCAGCCGGACGCCAGATGGCCGATTCTCATGTGGCCGGGCTTGTGGGGTTCGTCGGCGAGGAGGCTTCGCACCTCCGGATGGACGCGGAAGTAGGCGAGCGCTTCGGCGTAGCAGCCGGTCGGTTCGGAGGCGCAGTACAGCATGCCGTAGGTGAAGAGACTGAAGCGGCCGGCCGAGGAACCTCCGATGGTCTCGGGCTCGACGCGGTTGAACCTCAGCGGTGCGCCCGCCTTGCCCAGGCGCCATACGCCCCGGTCGGGGGCGCGGGCGAGTACGACGGGGGGAACGGAGACGGTCATGCCTGCTGCCTCCGTCCCGCGGGGCCGGTGGTGGGAGCTAAGACAGCGGTCATGGATCCTCGACAAGGCTTTTCTCGACGGTCGTTGGGCAGGGCCGGGCGGCGGGTTCGGGCGGGCCTGTCCGGCCGCCGACGCGGCTGATCATTGTTGCGCAGGTGAGTATCGCGCGGCAGCCCGCGCGCCGGGACCGAACGGGCGCAAAGGCGTCGCTCCGAGGCGCGCAGACGGCGCATCCGGCCTCACAGGCGGTCGTGATGGATACGGAAGATCATGGTGCCTGCCTCTCCCGTCGCCAGGAGGACCGTGGAGGGCTCACCGGGTTGCTGCGGGGCGGTGCGCAGCGCGTTGACGCGGTACCCGGTGACGATCTGAAGGAGGTGCCGGTCGGCCGCCGGGTCCCACAGGTGGATGCTGGTGCTGCCGGCCGCCGCGAAGGCGACGCGCCGGCCCTGGACCGGGAAGGCCGTCACCGCGTTCAACTCGCCGTCACCCGGGTCGAACTCGTGCAGGGCCTCGGCTGCCGTGTCCGGCTCCCAGAATCTGAGGGTGCCGTTCTGTCCGGCGGTGACGAGCTGCGGGCCGGCCGCACCGAGCCCGGGGGCGAAGGCGACATCGTTGACGATGTTCTGCCCACACCGGATGGTGCGGCCGTACTGGGTCAGATCTGCCGCGTCCCAGATGCGGAGGTTGCCGTCGCTGCCGCCCGACGCGAGAAGGACACCGCCTTCGGCGCTCCTGGAGGCCAGGCACCGGACGCTGAACTTGTGGTCCTTGCGAATCGAGACGGCCTGCTCGGTGTCGAGGTCCCACAGGCGTACGGACCCGTCGGCGCTCGCGCTCGCCAGCCGGGCGGACGCACCGGTGCCCTCGATGGCCACGAGTGCGAGGGCGGGGGAGTAGTGACCTCGCAGGGTCGCCACGGGAGCCGAACCCCTGGGGGCGGAGGCATCGAACAGGGCGATGCTGTTGTCGCTGCGAGCGGCGGCCAGCAGCACGCTGTCACGCCGCCTCACCCAGGCCAGGGCGGTGACCGGTTCGTCGTCGATGACGGGTTGCTTCATGCCGGTGTCGATGTCCCACGCCAGGGTGCTGCTCCCCTCGGTGACCGCGAGCCGGTGCGGAGGCCCGGGTGACAGCGCGCTGGCGGTGACCGGGGTCCAGGCGGCGCGGCCGTGCCGGAACGTGCCACCGGCCAGGGGCCAGTTCCGGACGGTGCGATCGGCTCCGGCCGTGATGAGGCGGGCGCCCGGCCGTTCGGTGAACGAGGAGAGCGCGGTGACCGGGGCGGAGTGCGCCTGGATCGACTGACCGAGCGGCTCCAGCGTGTCGGTCCGCCACAGGCGTACGGTGCCGTCCGCCCCGGCACTGGCAAGCGCCCGCCGGGCCTCGACCTCGACCAGCGTCAGCGCGGTCACGGCACCCTCGGACGTTGCGTCGGTGCTGACGACGCAGGCCCGCGCATCGGCGGACACGTCGTGTACGGACAGGGTGCCGTCGCCGTCGCCCACGGCATAGTGCCCGGCCGCGGGCAGGGCGACGAGGGTGCGGACGGCCGCCGGATGACGGGAGCGCATGACGGCTGTGCGCCCGTCGAAACTGCTGACGGTGTCGTGCTGGGCGTAGAGCAGGAGTCCGGACCCGTCGGCCCGGGTCGTCCCGCGCAGAATGGCCGCCGCTCGTTCGAGCCGGGGGAGAGGTATGTCGACCTGCTGGAACGCCGCGGTGTTGAACGCGGCGACGTAGCCGTCACTCCACGCGGCGAGCAGCACCTGGGCCCGGTCCCGCGGCCGGTGGAGCGTCAGCGAACTGACCCAGGTTCCCGGGCGCTGGAGCACCGGCACGATGGTGCGGCCGCGGAGCGCGTCCAGGACCGAGACGGTGCCGTCGGTGGCGCCCGTGGCGAGCAGGCCCTCGTGCAGCGTGACCAGGTGCTCGATAGCGCCGTCGTGTACGGCGATCGGCGGCGCGGCGGCGGACCCGTCGTGCCGCAGGATACGGATGACACCGTGGTCGTCCCCCGTGACCAGCAGCGGCTGCACCCGGGCCCGCCGGCCCGCGTTCACCATGGCCAGCGAGGTGACGGCGGCCTCGGTCACGGCCCACACGTTGTCCGGACTCGCGCAGTCGCTCCAGAGCGGGGTGACCGGCGACCCGGCGAGCACCGGATCCTCCGGGGGCGAGGGAGGCAGGGGCTGGTGGCGCGCCGTGGCCGCGTGGTGGGCCAGATGCAGGCTGGTCAGCCGCGACAGCGGAGTGAGCCCCCGGGAGAAGGGTTCCAACTTCGCCCAGGCCTGGAGCCATTGCTGACGGTCCGACGGGTTGTTCCCGCCCGCCAGCAGCCGGCCGAGACCGGAGCTGGACTCCCACGGCAGCAGGGCAGGGGGCACGTGCACGTCGTCCAGCACACGTCCCTGAGCGGCGTGCTGCGCCAGATGGCGTCGCAGGTAGGGGTGCGGGGGGATGCCGGGATCGTCGGGAACCAGCTCGGCCAGGGCCTCGGCCAGCCGGCGGTGGATCTCGGCATGCCGGTCACCGCCCGGCCGCCGGTTCATTCGGCCACGCCGGGGGTGAGCGGATCCACGCCGGGGGTGAGCGGATCCGTGCCCGGGGTGCGCGGGTCCTTGGCGGCGCCGAGCGGATCCACGCCCGGGGTGCGCGGGTCCACGCCCAGCTGCTGTACGAGACCGGCGGCGCCGAGCGGGTCCGTGCCCGAGGCGCCCGAGGCGCCCGAGGTGCCCGAGGCGAGGGGGGCCAGGGGGTCTCTGCCGGCATCGAGCCCGTCCTCGGCGGCATCGAGCAGGTCCGCGTCAAGGTCGCAGAGCACCTCGGCCACCGCTTCGTGAGCCGGCCGGTAGACCCGCCGGTCATCCTCGTGATCGTGCGCGAGATAGCCGTTCAGGCGGCTCTTCAGCAGCTTTCCGATCATGTCGTCCCAGTCGGGTAACTGACGGCCCAGAAACACCCGCCCCATCTGCGGCCAGATGTTCGACCAGGGGATTCCCGCCCCTGCGGCGAAGGCCGATGCCCGCAGGAGCGCCAAGGCCACGTCGGACGGAAGGCCGTCCCCCGCCACGAGCACGAGATCGCGTCTGAGGAGCCCCGTCATCCCCCGCTGAAGCATCGCCAGCCACTCAGGATCCCGCGCGACCGCTGCGGGATCCTCGGTGCAACGCAGCTGCTCCCCGGCCAGGCGGGCCGAGATGAACGACGGCCACACCTCGGGAGCCACCAGGGCCGCCGCCTCCTCGGCCGTGTCGCGATGCCCGCCCTCGCGGACGAGCGCGTGCAGATACTGCTCGATGTCCTTCACACTGCCCTCGCCGTCCGTCCGCTGCTCCTCAGCGGTCGGGAACGCGGCCTGCAGGGCCTCACTCAGTCCCTGCTCCGCGTCGGGCAGCTCCACCGGGGAGTCGCTGAGCGGCAGGCTGGAGCGCACGCCGATGAGCAGGCGCAGCCCGGCGGGCGCGGAGGGGGAAGGCGGACCGTCGTCCTGCCGGGGGGCGGGCACCTGACCGAGCTGCGGGGAGCAGAACTCGCTGAGCGGGGCGAGGACATCGTCGATGACGCGGGAGAGCTCGACCGCCTCGTCGAGACCGTCGATGACCAGCGTGACCGGCTCGCCGCGCCCGCGGAGGGTCTCGATGATCTGCTGCGTGCAGGTGACGACGGGATCCTCGGTCGAGGCCGGCCGCGCGGGTTCGGCCCCCAGCGTCCGCAGGATGTCGCGGGCCAGGTCCGCCGGGCCCCGGTGCCGCGCCAGAATCGCCCCGGTGATGGAACCGGGAGCGGGCACGGTGCCGTCCGCGGCCAGATCGACCGCGGTCTTGAGGACGGGTTCGTCCTGGAACGACGGATGACCCAGCACCACCGCTCTCGCCAGCACGGCGGACTTGCCGCTGCCGGCGGTCCCCGTGATCAGCAGGACTCCCCGTGCCCGCGCGGGGCTCAGGAACTCGGTGACGCTGCGGTTGATGTCGTCCCGCCCGCGGAAGTACCACCCCGGATCGCTGTCCTGGGTACGTCCGGTCGCCCGGTCGAGCCAGTAGTCGGCAGGGGTGCCTGCCAGCCCCAACCCCGCTCCGGCCAAGCCATGGGCGTAGTGGTAACCCGGGTTGGGGATACAGGGCGTCGCGGTGAGAATGCCGCTGCCCTCGACCACCCGTTGCAGGCGGTGCTGTTTCCGCTCAGCCTCCGTACCCAGTCCGCGCTCGAACTCGGCCATGAGTTCGGCGACCGTGAGATAGGGAGTGGTGATGCCCGCGGTGGTCCGCAGCCGCTGAAAGGCACTGCGCAGCAGCGTGGGAAAACGCCTCACCTGAACCCGCTTGTCGTGCCCGCACGTGACCAGGACATCGAGACTGCACTGGCTACGCCGCTCCGCGCGGATGTCCTCCATGACGTCGTCGAGCTCGCTGCGGATCTTTCCCGCGTAACAGGTGTTCACGATCACGAGGACGTTCCGGACGTGCGAGTCGAGGGCGGCGGTGATCAGTTCCGTGGTGCGTACCGAAGTATTGAGATGCCGCTTGTTGACGGAGCCGGGCAGCTTGAGGAAATGGGTCCGAACGCCGGAGACACCATGTCCGGTGATGAACATGACGAGTGCCTCCCCCTCCATCTCCCGCACCCCGTGCTCCCGCAGGAAGTCCTCGACGTCTTCACGCTTCTCCAGATCGGGGGGAGGGATCCGGCGGAAGGCGGACTCGGCCCCCTGGCCGGACCACCATTCCGTCACGACCTCCAGTTGCTCGTCGATCCCCTCGGTGAAGTCGTCGTTCCCGTCGCCGTAGTCACGCACCGCCAGGGTCAGCAGAGTCCGCTGCGATCCGGAATCCGCATCGGTGTCCGCCCCGGCTACCTGCGTTTGCGTGAACTCCCCCGCCCTGTTCTGCATCTCTTTAGTGTTTCAGGCATGACTGAGCAGCCGCAGACGAATCCGCCGGGCCGCGTCCCCGGCGGCCGTCCCCGTACAACTCCGGGACTGACCCCCGCCGTCACGCACGACGCCGTCGTTCTCGTACCGGGAATCATGGGGAGCGAGCTGTACGACACCGGCACCGGCAAGGTCCTCTGGGGCCTGGCACATCCCACCTGGCTGGCGAAAGCCTGGCTGACCAAGGGCGGGCTCGCGCCCCTGCACCTCACCGCCGAGGAACAGGCCGGCGACCACGGCCGGATCAAGGCGCGCAGGCTCCTGCAGATTCCGGCGTGGAGCCCGGTCCTGCGAGGCATCGAGCCGTACCACAAGATGACCGCGGCCATCGAGAACGCCGTCGCCCATCCCGCCGCCGTCATGCCGTTCCCGTACGACTGGCGGCTGCCGGTCGAGGTCAACGCGCGACGGCTCGCGAGCGAAGCGCGCGAGCACCTGGAACGGTGGCGGGAGCACCCGGCCCACACGGCGGCCCGGCGCCAGGCGGTGGACGAGCGCGAGGCCCGTCTCGTCTTCGTCGCCCACTCCATGGGCGGCCTCGTCACCTACGCGGCCCTCACCCTCGGCTTCGACTCCGACCTCGAAGCGGACACCCGCGGCGTCATGACCCTGGGCACGCCCTTTCACGGTTCGGTCGTCGCGGCGAACATCCTCAACACGGCCCAGGGCGCCCCCCTGCCGCTGCCTCACAGCCGCCTTGCCGCGCTCGCCTCCGCGATGCCCGGCGTCCACGACCTCCTGCCGGGCTTCCTCTGCGTCGAGGAGGGCCTCGACGTCCGCCGCCTGACCCCCTCCGACGTCGGCGCGCTGGGCGGTGACAAGGATCTGGCCCGAAGCTCCCAGGAGTTCTTCGAAAGGCTCCGGTCGAAGCCGTTCCCGCACCACCGCCCGGTCGTCGGGATCCGTCAGGAGACCGTGCAGTCGATGCGGCTGGAGAACGGCACGGTCATCGCCTCCGAGTACTGCTTCCGGACCCACACGGACGGCGAGCTGATGCGCGACCCCGACGGGGCCCCGCGCCGCTTCCAGGTCGGTGGCGACGGAACGGTCCACCGCGAATCGGCGTCCCTGACACGTCGTACGGTGCCCCTCGCCCTGCAACACGGTGCGCTGGCCAGCGACAGGGCAGCGCGGCAGGCCGTCGTCGACTTCCTCCTGGAGGACGACCACTTGGGCCCCGACCAGGCGGATGACGGCCTCGGCCTGACGGTCCCGGACTATGTGGTGCCGAACGCCGAATGGTCGGTGCGCATCACGGGGACGGACGACCCGTCGGGGATCGACTGCACCGTGACCGCCGTCGACGGCGGCTTCCAGCGGGAGGCCGCCCTCTACGCCGGTGACGACGATGCGCTCGGAGCGGATCTGGAGGTCCCCGACGCGGGCCTCTACCGGGTCACGGTGGAGGCGGACCACCTCTCCAGCCCCCTCACCCAGCTGGTGTTCGCCGGCCCGGGAGGCACGACGCCGCTGGATGACTGACCGGGTGGTGCCGGCCGGGGGCGGCGGCGACTTCGAGGCAGTCGCCGCCGCGTCTCACCGTGCGGTGAGGTCCGCGTGGGG
Organism: Streptomyces sp. NBC_00464; assembly: GCF_036013915.1. Lineage (NCBI taxonomy): Bacteria > Bacillati > Actinomycetota > Actinomycetes > Kitasatosporales > Streptomycetaceae > Streptomyces > Streptomyces sp. NBC_00464. The sequence goes on from NZ_CP107899.1 coordinate 4,592,503, forward strand.
CTCCCGCGGGCCGCGCAGCGGCAGCGTCCGGCTGAAGACGAGGTTGGTGGTCGTGCTCCCGAACTCGGCCAGCCCGTCGACGACTTCCTCCAGGTGGGCCATCGAGGTGGCCGCCACCTTCAGCACGTAGCAGTCGTCCCCGGTGGTACGCAGGCACTCCAGGATCTCCGGCCGCTCCCGGAGCATCCGGCGCAACGGCTCGTGCCGGCTCCCCGGGTACTTCAGCCGGACAACCGCCAGGGCCACATACCCGGCCCGCTCCAGATCCACTTCCGCCCGGTACCCCGTGACGACCCCGGCCGCCTCCAGCCGCCGCACCCGCTCCGTCGTCGCCGACGCGCTCAGGTTCACGCGCCGGGCCAGCTCCGTGAAGGCGATCCTGCCGTCGCGCTGGAGCTCGTCGAGGATCGCCCAGTCGGTCGTATCAAGATTCTCGGCCATTCGCGCAGATTACCGGGGGATCCACGGGTGAACTGCGCCCGGACAGGCAGGAATCCCTTCTGCCGCCCGGTACGGCCTGGCTAGGCTCGGCAGCGTGAAGATCGGAGTGAACGTCCTCAATTTCGGACCCGGCACCGACCCCGGAGTCCTGCACAGCTGGGCCCGGACCGTGGAGGGACTGGGCTTCGACCTGCTGATGGTCTCCGACCACATCGCCATCACGCCCGACGTCGCCGAGCAGTATCCGGCCCCTTTCTACGAGCCCTTCACCACCCTGTCCTGGCTTGCCGGTCTCACCACCCGGATCCGGCTCGGCACGACGGTCCTCATCGCCCCCTACCGGCACCCGCTGCTCGCCGCCCGGATGGCGGCCAACCTGAACGCACTCAGCGGCGGACGGCTGGTCCTCGGCGTGGGGGTGGGCTGGGCCCGGCAGGAGTTCGCTGCCCTCGGCATCCCCTTCGAGCAGCGGGGACGGCTGACCGATGCCGCCCTGCGGGACATGCGGGCGGCCTGGGCCGACACGGCCGCGTACGGGAACGGGAAGATCCCGGTGTGGGTCGGCGGCAACAGCGACGCGGGCATACGCAGGGCCGTGCGACTCGGTGACGCCTGGCACCCGCTGCGCTGCACGATGCCCTGGCTGCGGGAGGCCGCGGACCGGCTGAAGTCGACCGCGTACGAACAGAACCTTCCGGTCCCCGCCTTCGCTCCCCGGATCGTGCTCCGCCCCACCGCGACCCCGGTCGACGGCCCGCAACGCCTCGCCGGCGAGGGAACGATCGACCAGATCATGGACGACCTCGACCAACTGCGCCTGCTGGGCGCCGAAACGGTCGTCCTCGACACGTACACCGGCGACCCCCACGAGACCAGTCACCCGCAGCCGGCCCGACAGGCACTCGCCACGGTGGCCGCGCACCTCCACCTGAAGGAGAAACCATGACCACGCCCGACGCCCACCACACCCTCCTCAGGCGCGCCATCGCCCTCGCGGCCGAGGCACGCGAAAGCGGCAACCCGCCGTTCGGCTCACTGCTGGCGGGACCGGACGGGGCGATCCTCGCGGAGGACCGCAACACGACGCTCACCGACCGGGACATCACCGCGCACCCGGAACTGAAGCTCGCCCGGTGGGCCGCGAGAGAACTGGACGCGGCCACGGCGGCGGCCACCACGATGTACACCAGCTGCCAGCCGTGCTCGATGTGCGAGGCGGTCATCCAGCAGGCGGGGCTGCGCCGCGTGGTGTACGCCCTGTCCGGCGAACAGCTCCTGGACATCAGGCCGGGCAGCGGCCGCCCGCCCGTGCCGCAGGAGGGGCCGGCGCTGCTGGAGGAGGTGCGGGCGGTGATGGAGCCGTACTACGGCTGACCAGGTTCGTTCGCTGACCCGGGAAAACCGTTGGACCCGCCGATGGGGGCGCGTCGTATGGTTCGGGGCCGCGAAGACGCGGTCGGCGGAGAAGGAACGGTGGATGGCGGGACTGTACGAGATCTGGCAGCAGGCGGAGGTGTCGCGCAGGCTCGACGTGTTGTCGGGCTTCGTCGCGATGTGCGTGGCGGGGGACGAGGACGCGCAACGGCGTCTCGCCCAGCTGGTTGCGGGCGCGGAGAGGGCCCTCTCCGCCTCGCCCCCGGATCTGGATGTCGCCTCGGAGTACGTGGACGAACTCGTCCGGTGGGCTGACACGGAGTGGGCCGATCACCCCTACCGCCCCGTGGACGCCCGGCCCGAGGAGGTCGACCGGCAGACGCGTGACTACGCCAAGGATCTCCGGCACGCCGCGGTCCCGGCGCACGTCGGGTGCGAGATGGGCCGCATCGAACTCGGTCTTGAGGTGGGGTTCCTGGCCCTCTGCCGCCAATCGGGGTTGGAGTGTCGGACCCGCCAGGACATCTTCTACGTGGCCGGGCGTGCCGCGATGGCCCTCGACCTCGGGCACTTGGAGGTGGCGGAGCTGGAGATCCGGCGCATGAAGCAGGTGGGTTCGGTGGAGCCACGGGACAGCTGTCGCTGCGAGGGTCGGTGCTCTGCGGCGTAGGCGGATTGAGCCTGCGCATGCGGGCCAACTACCCGCCTGGGCAAGGGCGTTCTCGGCCCTGGCTTTTGATATCCGTGTAGCGCCGCATACGGGATCGGACCGGTCCCCTGGTGGTCAGGATGCCTTGATGGCCTCCACGAACGGGGCCCACGCGGCGGCGCTCACGACGAGCGCGGGACCGTGGGGGCGCTTGGAGTCGCGTACGGGGACGAGGCCGGGGTGGCCTTCGGCGACTTCGAGGCAGTTACCACCATCGCCATTGCTGTGGCTGCTCTTGTGCCAGGTCGCAGCGCTGAGATCAAGATCTGTGCTGGCCATGCCGGTACTCCTCAGCCGCTCTTTCGATCAGAGTGAGGGACGCCTCTGGCGGCAATGCGGCGGCCCTCAGGCGATCGTAGGCCTTGCGATACCGCATCACGAGAGCTGGATCATCGATGGTCTGACCGTGGTAGGGACCCTCTGTGTAGAGCAGGGGTGGCTCGTCGTCAAAATCCATGAGGAAGAGCGGTAATTCAGTCAGCGCGCGGGTGGGGCCATTCCACGGAAGGATCTGCGCAACGATGCGGCGGCGTTGCATCAACGTGGCGATGTGGTCCAACTGTTCCGCCATTTCGGCAGGCGGGAGGATGGGGTGGTCCACCAGGGACTCGTGCAGGATCACCCAGTACTCCGGCCGCTTGGGGTTGCCGAAGAGCCGCGCTCGCCCCAGTCGGCCGTCGATCTTGGCCTCGACCTCCTCCGGGGTGTCCAATGAATGCGCAGTGTCGACGAGAGCGTGGGCATACGCCCTGGTCTGTAGGAGCCCTGGGATCAGGGTGCCGGACCATTCGCTGATGGACCGGGCCCGCGTCTCGGCCTCCGTGACCCCGGCGAAGTACGCGGCGTGAGCCCCTTGCTTGGCCTTCCGTACATCTTCACAACGCCGTTGGAAGAACCCGTCCGTCCCCAGCACCAGGTCCACATGCCGCGCCAGTTCCACCGGCATCCGCCGATGCCCGTGCTCGATCTCGCTCAGGTACGTGATGCCGAAGAAGCTGCCCTCGACCAGCTTCTCCAGGGTCAGGCCCGCTTCCTCCCTCTTGAAGCGCAGCTCCTTCCCGTAGAACTGCGGGACTCCCGCCGATCCGTCGATCTCCTTGCGTGTGGCCACTCTGCCGACCGCCTTTCGCGCTGTGCTCTGTGGAGCGGGAACCCCTTTCACGGTAGAGGTCCGTACGGCAGCGTGTGAGGCGTTCGTCACAGTCAGCAACGAAAGGTGTACGGGCCCCTCATGGACGACTCGCAGCACGTCACGTACGACATCGGCGCGGAGATCGACGCTCTCCGCGCCGCGCTCACCGCGCACGGCATCACCCTCCCCTCGCTCGGTGTCGACCCCCTGACCCTTGCCGCGCGTACGACCCGGCCGCCGCTGATTGCGCTCGGCAACTGCAACGCGGTCACCGCGCGTCGGCTGGCCGAGGCGCTGCGCCTGGCGGCCGGGGGGTGACGGCCGTGCTGCCGATCTCGGTGGACCTGTTCGCCGTACCGAAGGCCGTACCGGAGGTGCGGCGGATACTGCGGGCGCGGTTCGGGGCTGCGGATGTGGGGGATCTGGCGCTGTGCGTAAGTGAGTTGCTGTCCAACGTGATCGAGCACCTCGGTGAGGGGACGCCGGTCACGCTGCGGATCAGCGGTACACGGGCCGGCCGTATCCGTGTCGCGGTGAGCGATCCCGCGCCCGGTGTCTGGCCGGTGCTCCGGTTCGCCGGTGCCGACCGCACGTCCGGGCGGGGGCTGCTGCTCGTGGATGCGCTGGCGCTGGGATGGGGCGTGGAGCAGGGGCCGTACAGGAAGACCGTGTGGTGCGAGCTGAGGGCCCCTGCCGGGCCGGGCCTTGTCGTCGGGGTCAGATCTTGACCGTCGGACGGTGGAGGTCGAACCATGCGCCCAGGTCGAGGGTCCGTTCCAGGAGCATGCGCTGCTGCTGGTTCAGGTCGGCGGCCGGGAGGCTGGTGGCTTCGGTGAGGCGCTCACGGTTGACCAGGTCAGTCGCCGCGTGCCCGGTTCGCAGCAGGCCGGCTCCCTGGGACTGGATGGCCTCGACATAGGCGGGGTCGAACGTGCCCGGATATCCGCTCTTCTTGCGGTTGGCGACCGATGCGGGCAGGACGTCCCGGGTGGCGGCGCGCAGCAGGCTCTTCTCGCGGCCGTCGAAGGTCTTGAGGGACCAGGGGGCGTTGAAGACGTACTGCACGAGACGGTGGTCGCAGAACGGGACGCGGACCTCCAGGCCGACGGCCATGCTCATCCGGTCCTTGCGGTCCAGGAGGATCTGCACCATACGGGTCAGATGGAGGTAACTGACCACCCGCATACGCTGATCGAGGCCGGTCTCACCGTCCAGGACGGGGGTCTCCGCGACGGCCGTGCGGTAGCTCTCGGTGATGTACTCGCCCAGGCCGAGCGCGGGCTTGAGGTCCTCGCTGATCTGGCCGCCCGATTCAACCAGTGAGTGCGGGCCCGCCAGCCAGGGGAACGTCTCGGCGTAACGCCGCTCGTCGTGGAACCACGGATAGCCGCCGAACACCTCGTCCGCCGACTCGCCGGAGAGCGCCACGGTGGAGTGGCGGCGGACGGCGGCGAAGAGCAGATAGAGGGAGTTGTCGCGGTCGCCGATGCCGGTCGGCAGGTCACGGGCGCCGACGGCCGCGCGGCGGACCTCGGGGGCCGACAGTGCTTCCCCGTCCAGGACGATGTCCTGGTGGGCGCAGCCGACGTGTTCGGCGAGGGCGTGGACGTAGGGGGTGTCCTGCGTGGGCGAGACGTCGATGGCCTGGAAGTGCTTGTCCTGATCGGGGAAGTCGACGGCGAAGCTGCGTACCGTCTCGCCCTGGGGTGCGAGGTGGATCTGTGACAGGGCGGTGAGCGCGGAGGAGTCCAGGCCGCCGGACAGCAGGGTGCAGCGGGGCACGTCGGCGACGAGCTGGCGCTGGACGATGTCGTCGAGTAACTCGCGTACGTGCGCGACTGTTTGGTCCTTGGTGTCGGTGTGCGGCTCGGAACGCAGCTGCCAGTAGGTGTGGCGGCGCAGGCCGCCGCGGTCGAGGACGATGATCTCGCCGGGCCGCACCTCGTGCATGCCTTCCCAGACGGCGGCGCCGGGGGTTTTGGCCCCGGCGAAGAGCTCGCGCAGTCCGTCGAGGCCGACGACGGGGGCGACAGTGGGGTTGGCCAGAATGGCCTTGGGCTCCGAGCCGAAGATGACGCCGTCCTCGGTCTCGTAGTAGTAGAAGGGCTTGATGCCCATCCGGTCGCGGATCATCACCAGGCGCTCGGTGCGGGTGTCCCAGATGGCGAAGGCGTACATGCCGTTGAGGTGTTCCACGAGCTTCTCGCCCCACACGACGTAGCCACGCAGCACTACTTCGGTGTCGGAGTCGGTGTCGAACCGCTGTCCGGCGCGGCGCAGTTCCGCGCGCAGCTCGGTGAAGTTGTACGCCTCGCCGGAGTAGACCATGCAGACCGCCCCGTCCGGGGTGTCCACGGTCATCGGCTGTGCACCGCCCGGCAGGTCGATCACGGCGAGCCGCCGGTGGCCCAGGGCGGCGTGGGGTGCCACCCATACGCCCGCGGCGTCGGGGCCGCGGCACGACATGGTCTGCGTCATGGCGTCGATGTCGTCCCGGTGCTCCGTCAGATCACGCCGGTAGGAGACCCAGCCAGTGATTCCGCACATGCGAACCTCGATTCACTCGATCGAAGATGGTTGCCTCGGACGACTGTTGCTCTATGCATGCAGTGCGTCCACGTCGAGTCGCCAATTGCTTGTGTGGTATTTCAGACAGGTAAATTCCTGTTAACGACAGGTTTCGCGGGGGCCTGGAAACTTTGAGCCAATCACGCGACGAGAGCGGAATGCGCCGGGCGGGCTGCATCGGTGAGTGAGCCGGCCCCGGGTCGGGCGTCGCTTCGCTACGCGTCGCGTTGCGTCCGGCCGTGGATCGTGGACGAGGCGAGAGGATGCGTCAGTTCGGTGAGGAGAACGACTACCCCGTCCTCCGTTGGCCGGACTTCAAGAACGACCCCGAACTCGTCACAGAAGCTCGGATGGTCGCGGCCTCCGTACTCGACGCGAGGGACTGACTGCGGGGAGAGGCCATGGACGACGTGCAACTCCACTTCGCGATCCACGACATGGCGCTCGCCACCGAGCGACAATGACGGCTCCGAGGATCACCGGGCTGCTGGTGTCAGCCCCATCAAGGCGCCCGGTATGGCGCCATCCGGCGGAAGGCAACGGCCGAATGCCGAAGGCAGGAGCATCGATGCGTCGTCACCATCACTCTGCCCAGCCCGACCCCGCCAGTCCTGAGTCGGCTGCTAGCCTCCGGGCGGATTGAGCCGCACCATCCAGAGTGCGCGCGTCAGGGGGGAACATGTTCGGCGTCATGGCGGGGCTGGTCGTTGCGTTGGTCTTCGCGATAGGTGGCACTCGGGTCGCCCTCAATATTCGAGGTGCCGCCACCTCGATGGCGCGGCGCCGCGAAGAGAACGTGGACTTGCAACGGCAGGCCCAGGGAATGCTCGGCGCCGCACCCGTCATCTGGCCTGTGGCGGTCTTTCGCTGCGTAGGCGCGGCCGCCGGGTTGGTCGGCCTGGCGGGGGTGCTGTTGGCGGTGTTGTTCCTCGCCCCCGCCATCGCCTGAGCTCGCACGAACTCACGTCGCCGGGACAACACCTCGCGAACCCCCGCCTCAACTGGCCTCATGGGTGAGCTGGTTCTCCGTAGGCGCCCCAGTTCAGGAGCCGGACGAGGTCCCCATGAGGGTCATCGGACAGGCCCTGGAGTGGAGCCAGCCCGGAGAGCCACTGGCGGGAGGGACGGTCAGCGCAGCTTGAGTTGTTCGCGGAGTCGATTCACGTGTGCCTGGATGTCGCGCTCGATGCTGGGGGCATCGGCGGATGTCGGATGGGCTTCGGGGCGCCGGGAGGGCCGGCCGCAGGGTGCGCACAGGCCGTCGCGGAAGGCGTCGGCCTTGCCGGGGGCGCCGCAGTCGGTGCACTCGACCATCAGGCGGGGTGTGGGAGTGCCGGGCGGTGCGGGTGCCGGGGTGGCGGGCTGTCGGGGCGGGAGCTTGGTGATGAGGCGCTTCCTGACGAAGCCGAGGGGCGAGTCGACGGTCGCGGGAAGCCCTGCGGTAACGGTGTGGACGAGGTAGTCGGCATCCACACCGCGTGCGAACCATGTGGCGGCCAGATCCTCCAGCTCCCGGCAGTCGTCCTCGGAGAGCCCCAGGCGCTTGTCGGCGGGGCCCAGCCGGGTCAGGGCGAGGTAGGCGGGTGACGAGTCTCCCGGCGTGGTGGGCTGCGGCTGCTCGGTACGCTGGGGTGGTACGACCGGCGCCGACGCGGGCGTGACGGGCTCTACGGGTACCGCCGGGGCGGCGGGCTCGGCCGGGACCCACGGCGGCGGGGGCGTGGCCGACGCGATCACCAGTTGCGGTTGCGGCAGGCGGTGGCGCGCCTCGGCGGTGAGGAAGGTGTTCCACCACTCGTTGTCGCGGGCCGTGCGCGACCAGAAGGTGCGGGTGACCCAACGGAGGTTGTCGCCGTCCCCGACCGCGCACCGCGCTTGGCGGAGGTGCCCGGCCACGCCTAGGGCCCGCAGCGCACTGCCGACGGCCATCTGTCCGTACAGCGGCTGGCATTTGGCGAGCGACTTGATGTTCATGGCCGCACCCTCGGGGAGCGCGTCGACGTATCCGGCGATGTACCGCTCCCGCACCGGCAGAAACGCGAAGTCGTCGGCGCGCGCCGGGAGCTGGTCCGGGACGGACCGTTTGCCGTAGCCGGGGCTGGCCTTCGGGCACGGGGCCGGGACTGCGGGGGGCGGCAGGGCAGGACTAAAGTTCTGGGTAGCCACGAGATCGCCTTTCTGGGTTGCGATCTTGGGTGAGACCCCGGCCGGTGCTTTCAACGCCGCGTCGGGGTCGCTTCGTTGAGGGGCACGGTAAGCAGCCGCGACGCGGTGCCGCAAGTCGGTCACAAATGGTCACACTTGCTCGCCGTTACGGGGTTGGGAGGTGGGTAGGTTTTCCCAACCTTCTTCATTTACCTACCGGTTGTAGGGCATCGCTCGAATCTCGAAACCCGGAACTCGACGCACGGATCCCGAGGCCCAAGACTCGGGTGGAACCCCCACCCTGTACCCACGAAAGAGTGAACAGGGCCTTCCGGGACTCGAACCCCGAACCCCGAGCCTCGAATCCCGAATCCCGAGCCTCGAATCCCGAATCCCGAATCCCGAATCCCGAATCCCGAATCCCGGACCCCGGAGCCAGGGAGCGTCCGGGCGTCGACGGCGCACCAACCGCCCGCGCACCCCTACCTCAGCGCCGCCTCCAGCGCGTCGAACGTCGCGCACACCCGTGTCCTGTGGTCGTCCACCAGTGCCTCGGCGGCCTCCCCCGCCAGCAGGCGGCGGGCGGTGGTGACGTAGGCCGAGCGGTAGGCGGCGACGATCAGGGCCGCCGCGAAGGCCGGGTCGGCGGATCCGGAGTCGGTCTCCGCGAGGGCTCGGGCCAGGGCATCCTCCACCTCCTCGACGGCCTCGCGGGCGCGGGCGCGCAGGGCGGGCGACGCGATGACGATCCGCCAGAAGGCGGGGAAGTCGTCGTCCACTGCGGACAGTGGGTGGCGCTGATCGATGAGTTCGAGTGCCAGGTGGCGCAGTGCGCCCAGCGGGGACTCGTTCGGCCCTCGCAGCCGCACGGCCCCGGTGAACAGTTCGATCGCCTGGGGGGTGCGGTCGAGGAAGAGGTCCTCCTTGCGCGGGAAGTAGTTGAAGACCGTCATGACGGAGACCTCGGCGGCCCGGGCGACATCCGCGACCGTCACATCGTCGAAGCCGTCCGCGAGGAACAGCCCCGTCGCCACATCCGAGATCCGCTGCCGCATCGCCCGCTTCTTGCGCTCCCGCAGGGGCAGTGCGGCTGCTTCGCGGGCTTCCGGTTCCTTCGTCATGACGGAAAGCATATCGAGAAACCTATAGCGAATACATAGTTTTAGTGACTACAGTTACCTGTCATGGATCTCATGACGCACTACGACGTGGTGGTCGCCGGTGCCGGGCCCGTAGGCCTGATGCTCGGCTGCGAACTTCGACTCGGCGGGGTGACCCGCGTATTGGTCGTCGAGCGCCTGGCCGAAGTGGACGAGACGATCAAGGCGGGGGCCATCAACACCCCCACCGCCGTGGCCCTCGACCGGCGGGGGTTTCTGCCCGCGCTGGTGAAGGTCCATCAGGAGGCTATGGACCGGTTTCGGGAGTTCCAGCGGGCGCGCGGCGGGGACGGGAGCGCTCCGCCGCCCCCGAAGTTCGCCGGGCACTTCGCCGGGATCATGCTGGATGCGGCCCTGCTCGATGCGGCGGATCCGGCCTTCGCCGACGTCGGTCCGGCAGGGGACGTGGGCATGGTGGCGCAGTCCTCGCTGGAGCGGCTGCTCGCCGGCCGCGCCGGGGAGCTCGGCGTCGAGCTGCGTCGTGGGGTCGAGTTGACCGGTTTCGAGCAGGACGACGACGGGGTGACGGTGCACCTGTCGCCGGTCGACGGCTCGGCGCCCGAGTCCGTACGGGCGGGCCGGCTGGTCGGCTGCGACGGCGGACGCAGCGTCGTGCGCAAGCTCGCCGGATTCGACTTCCCCGGTACGCCGCCGGAGATCACCGGTTACCAGGCGCTGGCCGGTCTGACCGGCGCCGAAGGGCTCGCGGCAGGCTGGACCGCGACGGACACAGGCGTGTACACGCACGGACCGGTGCCCGGTCGCATCCTCACCGTCGAGTTCGACGGGCCGCCCGTCGACCGCACGGCGCCCGTCACCGCCGCGGAGTTGCAGGCCAGTCTGCGCCGGGTCTCCGGCGTGGACGTCACCGTGACCGAGGTGCGCACGGTGACGCGGTTCACCGACAACTGCCGTCAGGCCGCGAGCTATCGGGCCGGCCGTGTGCTGCTCGCGGGCGACGCGGCCCACGTGCACTCGCCGTTCGGCGGGCAGGGGTTGAACCTCGGCATGGGGGACGCCATGAACCTGGGCTGGAAGCTCGCTGCCGTGGCGTGCGGCCGGGCGCCGGAGAGCCTCCTCGACTCGTACACGAGCGAACGGCATCCGATCGGCGCATGGGTGCTGGACTGGACGCGCGCCCAGATCGCGCTCATGCGGCCGGAGTCGCACGCGCGCAAGCTGCGCGAGGTGTTCACCGATATGACTCGTACCGTCGACGGCACCACGCACCTGGTCAAGAAGATCTCCGGTGTCTGGCAGCACTATGACCTGCCGGGCGGCCATCCGCTGGTCGGCAGCAGCGCCCCCGACCTGGAATTCGCTGACGGCACCCGGCTCGCCGACCACCTTCACGGCGGCCGCGGCCTGCTTCTCGACCTGGCCGACGATCCGGGGCTGCGTGCTGTGGCCGAGGGCTACGGAGACCAGGTGGACGTCCGGACCGTCGGCTGTCCCGGGCGGCCGGAGCTGTCCGGACTGCTGGTGCGACCGGACGGGTTCACGGCATGGGCTGCGGATCGCCTCGGGGTGGGCGCCCCGGGCAAGCCGGAGGACGCCTTGGCCGACGCGCTGGAGCGGTGGTTCGGGGCGCCTGCGGGGGGTGGCGCGGGGGCTCCGTCCCCGGACCGCCGCTCCTCAATCGTCGGAGGGGCTTGAGGCAGGGCCTTCGCAGGAGTGTGAGGAGCGGCCCCGTTACCGCGGCGGCAACACCGGCCGCCTCAGGTCCGGAGCCGTGTCATAAGTAGGCGGCGTAGCCGGCGGGTGCGCATCCAACAGGTCCAAGGCGACCCGCACCGCGTCGTCCAGCACCGCGTGCCGCCCCTCCGCCCAGTCCAGGGGGGTGCGCAGGGCCTCCAGGTCCGGTTCCACGCCGTGGTTCTCCACCGACCAGCCGTACGTGTCGAACCAGGCGGCGTTCATCGGGACCGTGATCACCGTGCCGTCGCCCAGGCGGTGGCGGCCCGTCATGCCGACGACCCCGCCCCAGGTGCGCTGGCCCACCACCGGGCCCAGCTTCAGCAGCCGGAACGCGGCGGTGATCATGTCGCCGTCCGAGGACGTCGCCTCGTCGGCCAGCGCGACCACCGGGCCCCGGGGGGCGTTGGAGGCGTACGAGACGGGCTGGGCGTCTCGGGTGAGGTCCCAGCCGAGGATGGTGCGGGTGAGTTTCTCGATGACCAGTTCGCTGATGTGGCCGCCCGCGTTGCCGCGTACGTCGACGATCAGGGCCGGGCGGGAGACCTCCAGGCGGAGGTCGCGGTTGAACTGGGCCCAGCCGGAGCCGCCCATGTCGGGGATGTGCAGGTAGCCGCAGCGGCCGCCGCTCAGGTCGCGTACGACTTGGCGGCGTTTGGCCACCCAGTCCTGGTAGCGCAGCGGGCGTTCGTCGACCAGCGGGACGATCGCTACGCGGCGGGAGCGGCCTCCGCCCTCGGCGGGGCGGAAGGTCAGCTCGACCGTGGTGCCGCCCGCCGCGGAGAGCAGGGGGTAGGGGCCGGCGACCGGGTCGACCGGGCGGCCGTCGATGTGGGTGAGGACGGCGCCCTCGCGGATGCCCGTACCGGCCAGCGGGGAGCGGGCCTTGGAGTCCGAGGAGTCGCCGGGCAGGATGCGCAGGAGGGTCCATTCGCCGTCCCGGCACGTGAAGTTGGCGCCGAGCAGGCCGATCGCCCGCTGGTAGTGCGGGGGGCCCTCGTTGCGGCGGGCGGGGGAGACGTAGGCGTGGGACGTGCCCAGTTCGCCCAGGACTTCGCGCAGGAGGTCAGCGAACTCGTCGGGGGTAGAGACGCGTTCTACCAGGGGGCGGTACTGGTCGAGGATGGCCGGCCAGTCGATGCCGCACATGTCCGGCTCCCAGAAGTAGGAGCGGATGAGGCGGCCGGCCTCGGCGTACGCCCCTCGCCACTCCGCCGGCGGGTCGGCCTCGTGCAGGATGCGGCGCAGGTCCAGGTAGACCGTGGAGTCGTTGTCGCCGGGCTCGGTCGCGGGTACGGCGCGCAGCTCGCCGTCGTCCATGACGACGAGGCGGGAGGCGTCGCCGCTGACGGCGAACCAGTCGAGGTGGTCGACGAGTTCGGTCTTCTTCGCCTTGGCGATGTTGAAGTACTCCAGGGTCGGGCGTCCCGACATGTCCGCCGGGTTGGCGAACGTCTCGCCGAGCGCGCCGGAGATCGGCCAGCGCAGCCAGACCAGGCCGCCGCCGCTGACCGGGTACAGCGCCGAGTACTTGGAGGCCGAGACCGGGAAGGGAGTGACCCGGCTCTCCAGGCCCTCGAACTCGACGGAGACCGTGGAGCCCTCGGCCGTCTCCGCCTCGTCGGAGTCCACCGGGTCCAGGCCGCCCGCGGCGGGACGGCCGTCGGGGGAGAGGGCGAAGGGGGAGGGCGTCGCCGAGGAGAGCGGGACGAGGTACGGGCGGCAGCCGAGGGGGAAGGAGAGGTCGCCGGTGTGCACGTCGTAGACCGGGTCGAAGCCGCGCCAGGAGAGGAAGGCGAGATAGCGGCCGTCGCCCGTGAAGACGGGGTTCTCGTCCTCGAAGCGGCCGTTGGTGACATCGACGATCGTGGGGGCGCCGGGGCCCTGGATGCGGGCGAGCTTGATCTTGCGCAGCGAGCGGCCGATGCCGGGGTGCGACCAGGTCAGCCAGGCGCCGTCCGGGGAGAACGCCAGATCGCGGACCGGGCCGTTGACGGAGCGGATCAGTTCGGTGGGCTCGCCGGTGGACGTCTCCTCGTCGGTGTCCAGGAGGAGGAGACGGCCGTCGTGGGAGGCGATGGCGAGCCGTTCGCCGTCCGGGTCGGCGATCAGTTCCTGGACCCGGCCGACCCGGCCGGAGGCGAGCCGGCGCGGTACGCGGTCGCCGCTGGCGCGCGGCAGGGAGGCGATCTCGATCGCGTCCTCGCCCTCCGCGTCGGTGACGTACGCGACCTGGCCGCCGCTGCCGAGCATCTCCGGCAGCCGGACGCGGACACCGGGGGTGTCGGCGATGGTGCGGGCGGGGCCGTCGCGGTGGGTGAGCCAGTAGAGGCTGCCGCGTACCGCGACGGCGCTGGCCCGGCCGGTCTCGTCCACGGAGAGGGAGTCGATGTTGCTGGCTGCCGATACCTGGTAGGTACGCCGGCCGGCGCGCGGGCCGCCCAGCCGGACCTCCAGCTTGCGGGGCACGGCGTCGGGCGACCGGAGGTCGTCGACCAGCCACACCTCGCCCGCGCACTGGTAGACGACACGGTGTCCGTCGCTGGAGGCGTGCCGGGCGTAGAACGCGTCGTGGTCGGTGTGGCGGCGCAGGTCGGTGCCGTCGGGGAGGCAGGAGTAGAGGTTGCCGACGCCCTCGTGGTCGGAGAGGAACGCGATGCGGCCGCCGACGAACATCGGGGAGTCGAGGTGCCCGCCGATGTCCGGGAGCAGCCGCTCGCCGTGCAGCCACAGGCGTCCGGTCGCACCGCCGCGGTACCGCTTCCAGGCGGCCGGCTCGTGCGGCGGCTTTCCGGTGAGCAGCAGGGTGCGGCGTTCGCCGTCGATGTCGGCGACGGCGATGTCGGAGACCGGGCCCCAGGGCAGCCGGCCGCCGGGGCTGCCGTCCGTGGGCACGCTGTAGGCCCAGGAGAAGTACGAGAACGGCTGCCGGTGCGAGGACACGGCGAGGATCTGCGCGGCGTCCCCGGGGTCGGGCGTCCAGCCGCAGACCCGGGCGTCGGTCGAGCCCCAGTAGGTGAGCCGGCGGGCCGGGCCGCCGGAGACGGGCGCCAGATGGATCTCCGGGTCGAGGGTGCGCCAGGTCGTGTAGGCGATCCGGGTTCCGTCGGGGGAGAAGCGTGGATGGCTGACTCTGGTGCGGTCGACGGTCACGCGCCAGGCGCGTCCGGGCACCTCGCCCTCGGGGACGAGGGGGGCCACCCAGAGATCGTCCTCCGCGGCGAAGCAGAGCAGATCGTCGTGGAGGTGCGGGAACCGGAGATACGAGACGTCGTCACTCACCCCCCAATGCTTTCCGCGTGAGGGTGCCGCGGCAACTTGTGGTGCGGAACACAAGCGAAACGATTTCGTTTCGCTGGGTGCGCGGGGTACCGTCGATGTGTACGAAACAGTTTCGTTCGATTGACTGACGTACGAATCACCCGAGCTCAGGGAACAGGAGGTCGACCATGGCACGCACACGGCTCACGCCCGAGCGTGAGAGCGAGCTGTACGCCGCCGTGCTCGACCTGCTCCGCGAGGTCGGCTACGACGCCCTCACGATGGACGCCGTCGCCGCGCGTACCCGTTCCAGCAAGGCCACCCTCTACCGCCAGTGGGGGAGCAAGCCCGAGCTCGTCGTCACGGCCATGCGGCACAACAAGCCCGTTTCCCTCAGCGATGTCGACACCGGCTCGCTGCGCGGTGACTTCCACGCCGTCCTGGGCCGTAGTGACGACTGTCAGATGGAGAAGGACTCCGCGCTGATGCGGGGCCTGAGCCATGCCGTCCATGAGAACCCCGATCTTCTGCAGGCCCTGCGTGAGCTGCTGATCGAGCCGGAGATGACCGGTTTCGACCAGCTGCTGCGACGGGCCGTGGACCGAGGGGAAGTGCGTCCGGACAATCCGGCGCTGAAGTACCTGCCTCACATGCTGATCGGCGCGTTCGCCGCCCGGCAGATCGTCGAGGACCGCCCGGTGGACCAGGCGTTCCTCTTCGAATACGTCGACTCCGTGATTCTCCCCGCTCTCGGAGCCTGACCCCGCCGTCCCCACGGCACCCGCCGTCCCCACGGCACCCGCACGGGCGCCGTCCCCACGGCACCCGCACGGCCTCTCCCCAAGCTCCACCTGACACGCCGCTCTCGTCGTCGGGCTGGTTCCTCACGCCCAATTCCACTCGACCTGACCGGGAGTACGCCTCCGTGGCCACATTCCTCTACAAGCTCGGACGGCTCGCCTTCCGGCGCCGCCGCTATGTCGCCCTGATCTGGGTGGCACTGCTGGCGCTCGCCGGATTCGGCGCGGCCTCCGCGTCCACCGCCACCTCCAGCTCCTTCTCGATCCCGGGTACGGAGGCCCAGAAGGCCTTCGACCTGCTGGAACAGCGATTCCCCGCGTCCAGCGCCGACGGCGCGACCGCGCGCATCGTCTTCAAGGCCCCCGAGGGCGAGAAGATGACGGACCCGGCCAACAAGGCCGAGGTCAACAAGATCACCTCCGGGCTGAAGTCGGGCTCGGACCAGATCGCCTCGGTCGTCGACCCGTACGCGGGAAAGGCCGTCTCCAAGGACGGCTCGACCGCGTACATCTCGGTGACGTACAAGGTCAACTCGATGGAGCTGACCGACGCGACCCGGGAGGCCCTGGAGGACTCGGGTGAGGCGGCGCAGAAGAGCGGGATGACCGTGGAGATCGGCGGTGACGCGCTCCAGGTGATGCCGGAGACCGGTGCCACCGAGATCATCGGTATCGCGCTGGCCGCGGTGGTGCTCGTCATCACCTTCGGCTCGCTGATCGCGGCGGGGCTGCCCCTGCTCACCGCACTGATCGGGGTCGGCATCGGCGTCTCGTCGATCACGGCACTGGCCAATGTGCTGGACCTCGGTTCCACCACCTCGACCCTCGCGATGATGATCGGCCTCGCCGTCGGCATCGACTACGCGCTCTTCATCGTCTCCCGCTACCGCGCCGAACTGGCCGAGGGCCGGGAACGCGAGGAGGCGGCCGGCCGTGCGGTCGGCACCGCGGGTTCCGCGGTCGTCTTCGCCGGGCTCACCGTCGTCATCGCCCTGGTCGGCCTCGCGGTCGTCAACATCCCGATGCTGTCGAAGATGGGCTTCGCCGCGGCCGGCACGGTCGCGATCGCCGTCCTGATCGCCCTCACCCTCGTCCCGGCCATGCTGGGCTTCGTGGGCAAGCGGGTCATGGGACGCAAGGCGCGCAAGGCCGCCGAGGCCGAGAACAAGCCCGACGCCAAGCCGAACATGGGCACCCGCTGGGCGCGGTTCGTGCTGCGCAAGCCGGTGTGGGTGCTGCTGGTCGGTGTGATCGGCCTGGGCACGATCGCCGTACCGGCCGCTTCGCTGGAGATGGGTCTGCCGGACGACGGCTCCCAGCCCACCAGCACCACCCAGCGCCGCGCCTACGACCTGCTCTCCGAGGGCTTCGGCCCCGGCTTCAACGGCTCGCTCCTGGTCGTCGTCGACACGGCGAACAGCTCCGACGGCAAGACCGCCGCGAAGCAGGTCGGTGACGAGATCTCCGGCATGAAGGGTGTCGTCGCCGTCACCCCGGCCACCTTCAACAAGGCCGGCGACGCGGCGATGATCACCGTCGTCCCGAAGGACCGGCCGAGCTCCGTCGACACGGAGAACGTGGTCCACGCGATCCGCGACGCGGGCAAGGACATCAAGGCCGACACCGGCGCCGAGGTGCTGGTCACCGGTGCCACCGCGATGAACATCGACTTCTCGCAGAAGATGAACGACGCGCTGCTGCCGTACCTGGCGCTCGTCGTCGGCCTCGCCTTCCTGCTGCTGATGGTGGTCTTCCGGTCGATCCTGGTGCCGCTGAAGGCGGCGCTCGGCTTCCTGCTCTCGGTCGTCGCGGCCCTGGGCGCGGTCGTCGCGGTCTTCCAGTGGGGCTGGCTCAGCGGACTGTTCGGGGTCGAGCAGACCGGTCCGATCATGTCGATGATGCCGATCTTCATGGTGGGTGTGGTCTTCGGTCTCGCGATGGACTACGAGGTCTTCCTCGTGACCCGGATGCGTGAGGCGTACGTCCACGGCGAGAAGCCCGGCCAGGCCATCGTCACCGGCTTCAAGCACGGTGCCCGGGTCGTCACGGCCGCGGCCGTGATCATGATGGCGGTCTTCTCCGGATTCATCGGATCCAGCGAGTCGATGATCAAGATGATCGGCTTCTCGCTCGCCATCGCCGTCTTCTTCGACGCGTTCGTCGTCCGCATGGCCATCGTGCCCGCGGTCCTCGCACTGCTCGGGAAGCGTGCCTGGTGGCTGCCGCGCTGGCTGGACCGGGTGCTGCCCAACGTGGACGTCGAGGGTGAGGGGCTGCGCAAGGAGCTCGCGGACCCCTCCGACGCAGGTCCGGGCGACGCCGGTCCGGACACCGGCGACGAGCGTGAGCTGAGCCGGGTCTGAGCCGGTCGGGCGGCTCGTCCAGGACGAGCCGCTTCATGAGCCGCTGACCTCCGGGGCCGTGTCTGAGCGGAACGCGGCCCCGGAAGCGCCGGTTACCTGTGGGGACGGGGGACCGGAGCGACCAGAGCCCCCGTGTACCAGTGGAATCCACTGGTACACGGGGGCTCTCGGCATGAGGTGGCGGCGGTGGCGGCGGGTGGATCAGGCGCGCGCGGCCTCGGTTCTGGTGGCCCCGCTGTGTGTGCGCCGCAGGAAGCGGATCAGCGGCGCGCTGTCGAACTGCACCACCTCGACGCCGCCCGCGGAATGGTGTTCGACCACGAGCTGGGCCCGGCCGCACGGCCAGATCCGGAAGCTGTCGCGTTCGACGGGGGAGCGCAGTCCGCGCTCCAGCAGATCGCGGGTGACGACCCACTCCGTGCCGCCGGGGAAGGCGACATGGATCGTGTCGGGGACATCGGCGGTGTCGTAACGCAGCTCGACCCTGACCACGGGCAGGTCGCGGGCGTCGGTGACGAGCCGGGCGCGGGCATGTTCTTTGATCACGGGGGACATGGGCCGGCTCCTCCTGTGTATACGTCTTCGTCCTCCAATGTCCCATATTTTCGTAAAAGAGCACGGTGACATGGCTTAGTAGTTGTGACATGGCCGCTCTTGCGAAGGGTTCGCAACAAGGCTCTATCATTGAGAGGTTCATGACCCCGCGCAGCAATGCAGGAACGCAGGAAGCGGAGCCTCCCCCATGCATGTACCCGACGGATTCATCAACGCACCCGTCTCCGCCGTCGCCGGAGTCGTGGCCGCCGGAGCCGTGGCCGTCAGTCTGAAAGGGGCCCGGCGCGAGCTAGGGGGCACCTCCCGCTTGAGCGGAGCCGAGAGTGGGGGAGAGCGCACCGCGCCGCTGGCCGGGCTGGTCGCCGCCTTCATCTTCGCCGTGCAGATGCTGAACTTCCCCGTCGCGGCCGGCACCAGCGGGCACCTGCTCGGCGGGGCACTGGCCGCGATCCTGGTCGGGCCGTACACCGGGATCCTCTGTATATCCGTCGTCCTGCTGATGCAGGGCATCCTCTTCGCCGACGGCGGGCTCACCGCGCTCGGCGTGAACATCCTCGACATGGGCATCGTGACCACCGTCGTCGCGTACGCCCTCTTCCGCGGCCTGGTCGGCGTGCTGCCCCGCACCCGCCGCTCCATGACCGCCGCGTCCTTCGTCGCCGCACTGGTCTCCGTACCGGCCGCCGCCGCCGCGTTCACGCTCCTGTACTGGATCGGCGGCACCACCGACATCCCGATCGGCAAGGTCTTCACCGCGATGGTCGGGGTCCACGTCCTGATCGGCATCGGTGAGGCCGCGATCACCGCGCTGACCGTCGGCGCCGTCATCGCCGTCCGCCCCGACCTGGTCCACGGCGCCCGCGGCCTCACCGCCCCGCTCAAGCTCCGTATCGACGGCGAACTCGTCGACGCCCCCGCCCCCGCCCGCGAGACCGCCGTCGCGCACCGCTCCACCAAGGGCCTGTGGGCCACCGGCCTGGTCACCGCCCTCGTCCTGGCCGGCTTCGTCTCCTTCTACGCCTCCGCCAACCCGGACGGCCTGGAGAAGGTCGCCACCGACCAGGGCATCGACAAGGAGGCCAAGGACCACGCCGCCAAGGACTCCCCGCTCGCCGACTACGGCGTCAAGGACGTCTCCGACGCCCGGCTCTCCGGCGGACTGGCCGGCATCATCGGCGTCGGCGCCACCCTCGTCGTCGGCAGCGGCGCCTTCTACGTGGTCAGCCGCCGCCGTCGTACGGACGACGAGCCCGCGCACAGCGACTCCCGCACCGACGAGAAGGTCTGACATGGGCGCGGGCCACGCACACAAGCTCTACCGGCACGGGCACTCGCCGGTCCACGACCTGCCGCCGCACTGCAAGCTCGCCGCGGTCTTCGCCTTCGTCGTGGTCGTCGTCACCACCCCGCGCGAAGCCGTGTGGGCCTTCGGGCTGTACGCGCTGCTGATCGCGGGCGCCGCCGCCGCGGCCCGTATCCCGGCCGCCTTCCTCCTCAAGCGGCTGCTGATCGAGGTGCCGTTCGTCGCGTTCGCCCTGCTCATGCCGTTCGTCGTACCCGGCGAGCAGACCCAGGTCCTCGGGCTCTCCGTCAGCGTCCCCGGACTCTGGGGCGCCTGGAACGTCCTCGCCAAGGGCACCCTCGGCGTCGCCGCCTCCGTGCTCCTCGCCTCCACCACCGAGCTGCGCTCCCTGCTGCTCGGCCTCCAGCGGCTGAAGCTGCCCCCGCTGCTCGTCCAGATCGCCTCCTTCATGATCCGGTACGGCGATGTGATCACCGACGAGATGCGCCGGATGTCCATCGCCCGCCGCTCACGCGGATTCGAGGCGCGCGGGATCCGGCAGTGGGGTGTCCTCGGCAAGTCGGCGGGCGCCCTGTTCATCCGGTCGTACGAGCGCGGCGAACGCGTCCACCTCGCGATGGTCAGCCGCGGCTACACCGGCTCCATGCCCGTCATCGACGAGGTGACGGCCTCGCGCACCCAGTGGGCGTACGCCTCGGTACTCCCCGTGCTCGCCCTTGTCGTCTGTCTGCTGGGATGGACCGTATGAGCCAGCCCTCCGCCACGTCCGTACCGCCCCCCTCCCTGGAGGTCAGCGGTCTCGCCTACGCCTACCCCGACGGCCACCAGGCGCTCTTCGGCGTCGACCTGACCGTCGCCCGCGGCGAGCGCGTCGCCCTGCTCGGCCCGAACGGCGCCGGCAAGACCACCCTCGTCCTCCACCTCAACGGCATCCTCGACGCCGGAGCCGGCAGCGTCCGGGTCGCCGGGCTCCCCGTCGAGAAGCGCAACCTCGCCGAGATCCGCCGCCGCGTCGGCATCGTCTTCCAGGACCCCGACGACCAGCTCTTCATGCCCACCGTCCGCGAGGACGTCGCCTTCGGGCCCGCCGCCGGCGGAATGCGCGGCGCCGAACTGGAGGAGCGCGTCACCGAAGCGCTCAAGCAGGTCGGCATGGAGGAGTACGCCAACCGGCCGCCGCACCACCTCTCCTTCGGCCAGCGCCGCCGCGTCGCCGTCGCCACGGTCCTCGCCATGCGGCCGGAGATCCTCGTCCTGGACGAGCCCTCCTCCAACCTCGACCCGGCCTCCCGCCGCGAACTCGCCGACATCCTGCGGTCCTTGGACGTCACCGTGCTGATGGTGACGCACGACCTGCCGTACGCCCTGGAGCTCTGCGGCCGCGCGGTCATCCTCAGCGAAGGCGTCATCGCCGCCGACAACCGCACCCAGGACCTCCTGTGCGACGAGGAACTGATGCGCGCCCACCGGCTGGAGCTCCCCTTCGGGTTCGACCCGCGTTCCGTGACGGTGAACATCGGGTGACCCGCCCCTCGTCCGACCTGCGGAGCAATGCACCATGGGGGGATGAGCGGGAGCGCAGGAACAGGCGTGGACGTACGGGGAACGGCGGCGCCCGGATTCGAACCGGTCCGGGATGCTTTCATCCGTAACTTCGAGCAGCGCGGTGACCGTGGGGCAGCGGTCACCGTCTACCGGCACGGGCGCAAGGTCGTCGACCTGTGGGCCGGAACGAGAGACGTCGACGGCGTCGAACCATGGGCCGTCGACACCGTGCAGGTCGTCCGCTCGGCCGGAAAGGGCATTGCCGCCGCCGTCCCGCTGCTGCTGCACCAGCGCGGCCAGATCGACCTGCACGCCCCGGTCGGCACGTACTGGCCGGAGTTCAAGGCGAACGGCAAGGAACGCGTCCTCGTCCGCCACCTCCTCGCCCACCGGGCCGGAATCCCGGCCCTGGACCGGCCGCTGACCCCCGACGAGGCGGCCGACGGGGTGAGCGGTCCGCAGGCGGTCGCCGCGCAGCGCCCCGAGTGGGAGCCCGGTACGGATCACGGCTACCACGCGCAGACCTACAGCTGGCTCGTCGGCGAACTGGTGCGACGCGTCACCGGGCGGACCGTCGGCCGCTGGGTCGCCGAGGAGATCGCCCGCCCGCTCGGCCTGGACTTCTGGTTCGGGATCCCGGCGGACGAGGCGCACCGGGTCGGCCGGATCGGCCCGGTCGAGGCGCCCGCGGGCGACGGCGCGGGCGCGCTGCGGATGCGCCCCAAGCGCTCGGTCGTCGACGCCTACCGCGACCCGGAGTCGCTGACCCGCCGGGCGTTCGGCGCCATCGACCCGTTGCCCGACGAGAACGACCCCGGCTACCGGGCCGCCGAACTCCCCGCGTCCAACGGCACCGCCACCGCCCGCGGCCTGGCCCGCTGTTACGCCGCGATGATAGGCCCGGTCGACGGCCACCGGCTGTTCGCCCCGGCCACCCTCACCCTGGCCCGCACCGAGGAGTCGGCGGGCCCGGACCGGGTCCTGGTCGTCAACACCCGTTTCGGGCTCGGCTACATGCTCCACGGATCGGGCTCCCCGCTCCTCTCCCCGGGCTCCTTCGGGCACCCGGGCCGGGGCGGTTCGCTGGGCTTCGCCGACCCCGAATCCGGCATCGCCTTCGGCTATGTGACGAACGGTCTGCAGAAGGGAGTCACCGCCGATCCCCGTGCCCAGGCGCTGGTACGCGCAGTACGTTCGGCGCTATGACTTCTCCCGCGCTCTCTCGATTCGACGGATACGGCGTTCTCCTCACCGGGGCCGGCCAGGGCATCGGTGCCGCGACCGCCCGCCGGCTGGCCGCCGAGGGCGCCCGCGTCCTGGTCACCGACCTGGACGGCGAGCGGGCGGGGCGCATGGCGGCGGAGATCCGGGAGAGCGGCGGCGAGGCCGAAGCGCTGGCCTGCGACGTGGCCGACCGGGCAGCGGTCGAGGCGGCAGTGGCGCACGCGGTCTCGGTGTTCGGCGGGCTCGACGTACTGGTGAACAACGCCTACGCGTGCACGCCGGACGCCGCGCTCTTCGAGGACGAGCAGGACGAGACCTGGCAGCGCGACCTGGACGTCACGCTCAGCGGCGCCTACCGCTGCTCGCGTGCCGCGCTTCCGCATCTTGCCGCGTCCGGACGGGGTGCGATCGTGAGCATCGGCTCGGTCAACGGGGTGCAGGACTTCGGCAACCACGCCTACAGCGCCGCCAAGGCGGGCCTGGCCAGCCTCACCCGTACGCTCGCGGGCCATGCCGGACCGCGCGGAGTGCGGGTCAACCTGGTCGCGCCCGGCACGATCCGCACCGACGCCTGGGCGGGCCGCGACGCCGAACTGTCCCGGGTCAGGGGCCTCTACCCGCTCGGCCGGGTCGGCGAACCGGAGGACATCGCCGCGGCCGTAGCCTTCCTCGCCTCGCGCGACGCGGCCTGGGTCACCGGCACGACGCTGTGCGTGGACGGCGGGCTCACCGCCGCGAACACGGGCTTCCGGCAGGCGGTCGCGCGGGCTTAGACCGAGACCGTACGCAGACGACACCGGCCCCCCGGGGGCAGTCCCGGGAGGCCGGTGGTCGGACGTACCCGTCCCCTCAGGCGGGTACGCCCAGGTACTGCTCCTGCCGTGTCCCCGCGCTCTCCCGGGTGGCTCCGCGGAAGACCGCCAGCCGGTCCACGGCCAGCACACCCGGACCGGAGAAGACGAGCAGCAGCAGCGTCCAGCAGAAGAAGGCCGCCGCCTCGCCGCCGTTCTGCATGGGCAGCAGTCCCGCCCGCTGGTGGACGTCGAAGTACGCGAACGCCATGGAGCCGGAGCCCACGAGTGCGGCCGTTCTCGTACCGAGGCCGAGCAGCACCAGGGTGCCGCCGGCCAGTTGGATGACGGCCGCGTACCACCCCGGCCAGGTGCCCGCGGAGAGCATCGGCCTGCTGAGCACGCCGAAGAGCGACGCGACGCCATGGCAGGTGAAGAGCAGTCCGACGACGATCCGGAACAGACTGAGCGCGTAGGGCTGAGCCCGCCCGAGGCGCGTGACCATCATGAGTGCCCGCCTCCTGTCAGCTGTAGACGCCGAACTCGTAGAGCGAGTAGCCGTAACCGGAGCCGCGCGCCGTGCCGTTGATCCGCACGTAGCGGCCGGTGCCGTTGACGTCGATGTCGTCGATGTCGCCGTTGCCGTCGGTCACCGACTTCACCGTGTTCCAGTTCTGTCCGTCATCGGACGTCTGGATGTCGTACGCCTTGCCGAACGCCGGGTCCCAGGCGAGCTGGACGTGCTTGAACGTCGTCGAGGCGCCCAGGTCGACCTGGAGCCACTGCGGGTCGCTCCAGTCACTGGCCCAGCGGGTGTCGAACTTGCCGTCCACCGCGTTGGCCGCACCGCACGGGCAGCCGCCGGTCGGGTCGGTCTGGGAGGTGGACGCGGTGGCGGTCTTGCCCTGGGACACGTTCGTCCCGTCCACCTTCGGGGGGATGACCTTGATGGACTTGGTCTCGATGCCCTCGTTGCCCTTGCCGTCGGTGGCCTTCACATAGACCTTGTAGACGCCCGTCTTGCTCGGCGCCTTCGCGGTCAGGGTGCCGTCGCCGTTGTCCTTGGTCTCGGCCGGGACCAGCGCCTTGTTCTGGTCGATGTAGTTGCTGCTGAAGAGGACCTGGTAGGTGATCGCGTCGCCGTCGGGGTCACTGGTGCGGGTGCTGATCCTGACATCGCCCCCGGTGGGGACGCCGGTGGTGGCACCTTCCACCGCCATGTCCGTGATCACCGGCGGGGTGTTGTCGCCGGAGGTGTCGGCCCCGTAGGCCTTCTTCACGGCGTAGTACGAGAGCCGCTTCTCGCCGCCGGGCAGCAGGTTGAACCAGACGCCGCCGAAGTCGTCCTCGACGCCGTAGTGGAACATCGTGGCGCCGAGCGCCACCCCGGTGTGCCCGGTGATGCAGCCCCAGGCCTTCTGGTAGCCCTCGGCCTTGGCGACGTCGGTCGGCTCGGTCGGGACGCCGTTCGCGTCGTCGTCGACCTCCCACTCACCGGCCGGACCGGTCTCGGTGACGATGTAGGGCTTGTCGTAACCGCCCTGCTCCCAGTCGGACTTGATGTTGCACACCGCGTTGTAGGCGTTGACGGCGTACAGGTCGAGGTCGGGGGCGTTCTTCTTGTAGTACGGCCAGGCGCCGGTCCAGGCGTCGGTCGAGGTCACCGGGTGGTTGGGGTCGACCGCGTGGATCTTCTTCGCGACCTCGTTGACGAAGGTGGTGTACGCGTTGCGCTGGGCCTCCAGCTCGTCACCGCCGTAACAGTTCTGGAGGCCGAGCGTGGACTCGTTGCCGACGTTCCACATCAGCACGCCGGGGTTGTCCTTGTAGGTGTCGACCCACTTGGGGAACTCGGCGAGCATGTTGTTCTTGTACTCGGTGTCCGTCAGGTAGTTGACGCAGCCGCCCGCGCCGGGGCCGCCGCCCGGCTGGAGCCAGAAGCCGGCGATCACCTTGATGCCGTTGGCCGCCGCCGTGTCGAAGAGCGGCTTGCTGGTGGCGTCGGTGCCCCAGGTGCGGATGGTGTTGACGCCCATGGACTTCACGTCGGGCATGTACTTTGCGGCGTCGGCGACCGAGGGGCCCCAGGTGAGGCCCTTGACCGTATACGGCGAACCGTCCACGGTCAGCTGCCAGTTGCCCTGCGAACCGGTGACCTTCACGACGTTGCCGGCCGCCTGGGCGGCGGGCGCCTGCACGGCGAGCAGACCGCCGCCGAGCAGGGCCGCCGCCGCGAGCGGCGCCACCAGACGCTTGGCCCTGCGTGTGGGGGGATGGTGCATGAGGTTGCTCCTTGCGGGTGGGGAGTGAGTGACGTACGCGATCTTGGAGAGCGCTCTCCAAGGCGGCCCGAAAAAGGGCCCGCGTCCGGTGGGGGTAGGGGTTGTGCGGGGTTGTGCGGGGTTGTGCGGGCTGTTCAGGCCGTACGTGTTGTACGGGCCGTACGGGCCGTACGGGTTGTACTTGCTGTACGGACTACGGCAGTTCGTAGTTCTCGTCGAGCACGGCGCCGGCTGCGGGGTGGTTCTCGTCGTAGCCGTGCGGGTCGCACTGCAGGCCGCCCTTGACGCAGTGGGTGACCATCGCGTCGAGCGTGGCGGCGTCCCAGCCGTTCATGAAGTCGTAGTGGAAGGAGAATCCGGCACCGCTCGCCAGCTTCACCTTCGACATGTCACCGTTGACCGGCCAGGCCATCTTGAACTCGATCATCGGCAGGGCGACGGGGTGGTCGGCCGGGCAGGAGTTGTAGTTGGCGCCCCCCGCGACCGGGTATGCCATGTGACTCTTGTGGTCGGGCGTGTCCAGGTGGATGCCGTCCCAGCAACTGGGCGCCTGGAGACGCAGGTTGAGCTGGACGTCCTGCCGGTCGGGGCAGGTCGCCGGGAAGTCGTAGTTCTTGAACGACTCGCCGCACTCCCAGCCCTCGACGGTGCCCTTGAGGTTCTTGAACTCGTCCTGCGTCTGCATCGGGCTGCCGACGACGTACCGCAGTCCCCTCGGGAAGGGCCGCACGCTGCGGTAGTCGGTGACGCCCGACTTGTAGTAGATGGTCTGGGCGCCTTCGGGGAGAACCTTCGTGTCCCCGTTGAACAGGCTCGGCATCCAGTACCCGGACTTGTCGCCCGGGGCCAGGCAGGTGGTGTCACCCGCCTCCAGTGAGGCGGTGGTGGTGTTGGCGTTCGTGGTGGTGTTGCCCATGAACGTGTGGTCATGGGACTTGCCCGGCTGCCCCGGGTAGACGATCGGGTCGTCCGGAGCGCTGTGCGTCGGGGCGCACTTGGCCTGGAACTCGTGGAAGTACGCCGACGGCGGTACCTCCGTCGAGGGGGTGACCCCGGTGACCGGGGGGTCGGCCATGATGTAGCCGTCGCCGTCCGGGTCGTCGCCCGATGCCTGGGTGGACGCGGGCATGCCGGGCATCCCGGGCATGGAGTACGCGGCGTTGTGCGCGGTGTGCGTGCCCGCCGCCGCGGCCGGCGTCTCGGGGGAAGCGTTCGCTGTCGCCGCGATCCCGGCGATCCCTGCCGTGGTCAGGGTCAGCGAGGTGAACAAGAGCAGTCCGGTGAGGGTTCTCGACCTCCGTGGCATGGAGACCTCCTGCTGCGTCGTGGGGGCGTGCATGGAGTTGGGAGAGCGCTCTCCCAACTCGGAGTGTTCCGCCCCTGACAAGAGCGTGTCAATAGTTGGTTAACGATGGCCGTCGTGCGTGAAGTGGGTGGGGCGCGGTGGGCCGGCGGGGGAGTTGCCGTGTGACCTGCGAGGAGGTCCACGAGATGCTCAACTCACGTGCAGCGTGAACCTGGTGCCGGCCGGTGGGTTGGCTGCGGGGGCCATCGGCGAACTGGATCGTGCGGACGTGCGCGTGTCGCGTCCAGGTGGAGCAGGCCGCTGAAGTCTGCCCGGTCCGAGGCGGTCAGGAGGCGGTCAGGGGAATCTCGTCGCCCGTGGACGTGGTGGCCAGCAGGACGAGGTCGGCCTCCAGGGCGCGAAGGTAGCGGCGGAGCTGGCGCTGGCTGATCTCCTGAACGGGAAGGCGCTCCAGGCGGGAGACGTTGGGCTGGGCCGTACCCATCCGTGTCGCGACCTCGGCCTGGGTCAGGCCGGTCTGTTCCCGCAGTTCGGCGAGCTTCATGCGTCACCGATCTTCCCGTACCGGCGAAAGGCGCTGGTGTCGATGCTCCAGGCTCCGAAGCGGACGATGTCCCCGAAGATGTACGGCTCGCGGTTCCGGTACGCGCCGTGGCAGGGATCGTCATACACCGCGATCGTGCCGTCCCTCGGGTCCACGATCAAATACAGGCCGATCTTCATGGCCGGGTAGTCGGCCATCTTCTCGACGTAGTCATTGCTCGGGTTCGACTTCGAGACCACCTCGACACAGGCCAGCACCTCATCCGGGGCGAGTGAGTCCCGATCGGAATCCAGTGCGCTCTCTTCGCACACCAGCACGTCCGGGCGGCGCATGCGGCCGACCCGCGGGTCCTCGACTTCGGGCCCGGTCTCGGCGATCCACCCCGGATGCGTCGAGGTGATCTGCTGATTGATCTGATCCCTGATCCGGCCCGCGATCCGCTCGTGCCGGTTGACCGGGCTCATCATGGCCATGACGGGACCGCCCGCACCGATCTCCACGCTCCAGGAGCCCTCCAGATGCTGGGCATACTCGGAAAGCTCGTCGGCGACCTTCCGCATCCACGCATAGCCCAGGCTCATGCCTAAAGTATATCAAAAATCATATGCTCTCTCCGGTCGCCGTATCGTCGCCGCCCGCCGTGCTCAACTCGTATGCAGCATCAGCCCGATCCCCACCACCATCAGCCCCGCAGCCGCGATCCGCGGTGCGCCGAATCGTTCCTTGAAGAACACCGTCCCGATCGCCGCGCCCACGATGATCGACGACTCCCGCAGCGCCGCCACCGGGGCGAGCGCCGCCCGGGTCTGGGCCCACAGGACGAGGCCGTACGCCGTCACCGACAGGGCCGCGCCGAGCAGGCCGCGTACCGCGTACGGGCGGAGCTGGGCGGGGAGGGCGGAGCGGCGGCGGTAGAGGGCGTAGAGGGGGATCGCGACGCCCTCCAGGATCATCAGCCAGGCGATGTAGCCGAGCGAGCTCCCGGAGGCGCGTACGCCGACGCCGTCCACCGTCGTGTAGCCGGCGATGGCGAGACCGGTCGCCAGTGCGGCCAGGATCGCCGGCCACTGCGGGCGTTTGCCGGCGCCGCGGATGCCCCAGAGGGCCAGTCCGACCAGGCCTGCCGAGGCGACCGCGACGCCCGCCGTGGCCCAGCCGTCCGGGTGTTCGCCCACGAAGACGGCGGCGAGGACGGTGACCACGAGCGGGGCGGTGCCGCGGGCGATCGGGTACATCTGGCCGAAGTCGCCGAGCGTGAACGACCGCATCAGCAGCAGCATGTACACCACGTGCAGGGCTGCGGACGCGATCAGGTACGGCCAGGCGTCCGTGGCCGGGAACGGGACGAAGAGGGCGGCGGCCGCGCCGATCAGCAGGCCGCCGCCGGAGATCAGGGTGAAGGACAGCAGCTGGTCCTTGATCGCGTGCGCGATGGCGTTCCAGCCGGCGTGCGTGAAGGCGGCCGTCAGGACGGCTATGGCGACCAGCGGCGTCACTTGGTCTGCTCGCGTACGTCCACCACGGTGCCGCCGGCGTGCCCGATCAGCGTCTGCGGGTCGAGCGGGAAGACCGTGTACGGGGTGCCGGCCGCCGCCCACACCGTCGCGTGCGCGAGCAGCCCGCGGTCGGCGAGGACCCGGGTCCTGGTGCGGTGCCCGAAGGGCGGCACGCCGCCGATCGCGTAACCGGTGGCCTCCCGGACCACGTCCGCGCCCGGCCGCCGTACCTTCGCCGCCCCCAACTCCTGCCGTACGAGCTCCACATCGACGCGCGAGGAGCCGTCCATCAGGACCAGTACCGGTACCCCGTCGGCCTCGAAGATCAACGACTTGACGATCTCGCCGAGCTCGCAGCCGAGGGCGGCCGCTGCCTCGGCCGCGGTCCGGGTGGCCTCCGGGAAGCGGCGGATCTCGACGTCGAGTCCGAGCTCGCGCAGGGCCTCGGCGAATCGGGGGTGGGCGGCCGAGGTGTCGTTGCCCGTCGGGGCGGGGGCGTCTGAAGTACTCATGATCTGCACGCTATCGGCCGTGGTGCGGGGCGTGCGATCGGGTTTGCGGGACGGCACGGCAAGGGCCTCCGCCGCAGATGCGGCGGAGGCCCTTGCCGTGCCGGTCGGTACGTCTACCGCCCCGCGCGCAGGACCGCGGCGACGAGCGGGCCGGCCGCGTCGCCGCCGTGGCCGCCGGACTGGACGACCGCCGCTGCCGCGAGGTCGTCGCTGAAACCGGTGAACCAGCTGTTGGACTTCCCCTGCCCGTCCACCTCGGCCGAGCCGGTCTTGGCCCCCTTGTCGCCGAGGACCGAGGACATGGCCGCCTTGCCGGTGCCCCAGGAGGCGGTGGCCCGCATCATGTCGGTCAGCTGGCCGGTGACGTTCGGCGACAGCGAACGGGAAGCGGTGACGAGCCGGCGGCCGTCCAGGCTGCTCGGTACGAGGACCGGCTGGCGGAAGGTGCCGGTGCGGGCGGTCGCGGTGATCGACGCCATGTTGAGCGCGTTCATCGTCACCGTGCCCTGGCCGATGTACTGGGCCGCCGCCACGCCACCGGTCGCCTCGGGCACGCTGCCGTCGACGGAGGTGACGCCGGTCTTCCATACCAGGCCGATCCCGAAGACGTCCCGGGCCTCCTTGCCGAGTGCCGCGTCGTCCTTCGTGTCGTCGATCAGCTTGATGAAGGCCGTGTTGCAGGACTGGGCGAAGCTGGAGGTGAACGTGTTCGTCGGCGGGAGCGAGAAGTACTTCAGGTTGTGGAACGTCGTTCCCTGGTAGAGCACTTCCTTGGGGCACTCGACGGGGCTGTTCGCGGAGGCGAGCCCCTTCTCGATGAGCAGCGCGGCGGTCACGATCTTCATCGTGGAGCCCGGCGCCTGTGCGCCCTGCATCGCCGCGTTGAAGCCGTTCGCCGGGTTGTTGGCCACCGCGCGGATCTCGCCGGTGGACGGTTTCACCGCCACCACCGAAGCCCCGCTGAACTGCTTGACCGCGGTTTCGGCCGCCGCCTGGGCCTTCGCGTCCAGGGTGGTCGGCACCCTGCCCGGCTTCCCCTTGACCAGGGTCAGCAGCGTCTTGTCCACACCGTCGGCGTTCGCGCTGTTGATCCAGGTCTCGATGCCGACGGTGCCGCCGGCCTTCGCGCTGTACCGCTTGCGCAGCTCGTCCAGAATGCCGCCGAGCGACGGGTACTTCTCCTTGGTGAGCACGTTGCCGTTGCGGTCGACCGCCTCGATCGACGCGGTCTCCGACTCGCCCGTCTCCAGCGACTCGCCCTTGCCCAGGTCCGGATGGATGACGGAGGGGAGCCAGTCGACGAGCGGGCGGCCCGTGGTCAGGCCGCGTACGACGGTGAGTTCGGAGGAGTACGTCCAGGGCTTCGTCTTCCCCTCGTACGAGACGGTCGCCTTGACCGTGTACGGCACCTTCGAGCCGGTCGCCGGGCCGGCGGTGATCACGGCCTCGGTGACATGGGCCGAGTCGCTGTAGCCGATCAGTGCGGGTTCGGCGTCGCCCTTGTTGTTGGTGAGATCGGCTGCGACGGCCGCATCGCCCTTCGCCCATGCGGCGAGGAACGCCTTCGACGTCTCGGCGATCTCGTCCTTGGTGACCGGCCCCGTCTTCACCTCGGCCGAGGTGGCCTTGGTGTCCGTGCCGCCCCCGACCCCGCTGTCGCCGAGCCCGTCCAGGACGTTGTAGGCCCCGTAGCCCACCCCGCCGACCACGACCGCGAACACTCCGCCGACCACGGCGACCTTCACTCCACTGCGCATCCCTGCAGTCCCCCTCCCCAGGAGGCCCCCTTGAACGTGTTCAAGGGGGCTGTTCCCTGCACGTTACGGGACTGCCGTGACAGTGGGGCCGGTTGTTATCGGAATGCGATCCGCCGCGGCATGGGAGACGCGAACAGAACGGTCAAATCCAGGTATCCAGCCACATGCGGTCCCGCCAGGAATCCTCGGGAATCGGGGTTCCGGTATACAGCGGCCAGAAATAGATGAAATTCCAGATGATCAGGAGGACCAGTACGCCGGCGGCTACGGCCCCCAGTGTCCGGCGCCGTTCACCCGAGGGATCGCCCTTTGTCAGACCCAGTTCGAGTTTCGCCCCGGTGCCTGCCGCAGGGCCCAGCATCGCGCCGATCATCATCGCCACCGCGAGGCAGAGGAAGGGCACGAACACGACCGCGTAGAAAAGGAAAATGGTGCGTTCCTGGTAGAGGAACCACGGCACCCAGCCCGCGGCCACTCCGCAGGCGATCGCGCCCGCCCGCCAGTCGCGGCGGAAGAACCAGCGCCACAGCACGTACAGCAGGGCGAAGCACGCGGCCCACCACAGCAGCGGCGTGCCGAGTGCCAGCACCTCGCGCGCGCACTTGCCGGTCGACGAGTCGGTGCAGCCGTTCTGCTCCTCGTAGAAGTACGAGACCGGCCGGCCCAGCACGATCCAGCTCCACGGATTGGACTGATAGGTGTGACCGGACGTCAGGTTCACATGGAACTCGTAGACCTGGTTCTCGTAGTGCCACAGGCTGCGCAGCCAGTCCGGCAGCCAGGTCCAGCTGCCGCCCTTGCCGTCGGTCGCCGCCCAGTCCCGGTAGTAGCCGTGCCGGTCGGGGTCGTTGTGGATGATCCAGCCGGTCCAGGAGGCGATGTACGTGAGGACCGCGACCGGCACCGTGGAGACGAAGGCCGGCAGCAGATCCCGCTTCAGTACCGCCTTGTACGGCTGCACCGCGCCCGCGGTCTTTCGCGCGCCGACATCCCACAGGACCGTCATCAGGCCGAACGCGACCATGATGTACAGCCCGTTCCACTTGGTGGCGAAGGCCAGCCCGAGGGAGATTCCGGCCGCGATCCGCCACGGGCGCCAGCCCAGGCGCAGGCCCTCCGCGACTCCGGTGTCCGGCCGCAGCACGCCGTCCTCGTCGACCGGAAGCGCCGCGGCGAGTCTGCGCCTCGCCCAGTCCCGGTCGATCAGCAGGCAGCCGAACGAGGCCAGCACGAAGAACATCAGCACCAGGTCGAGCAGCGCGGTGCGGCTCATCACGAAGTGCAGCCCGTCCACCGCGAGCAGCGCGCCCGCCAGACAGCCCAGGAACGTCGAGCGGAACAGCCTGCGGCCGATCCGGCACAGCATCAGCACCGACAGCGTGCCGAGCACGGCGACCATGAACCGCCAGCCGAACGGCGTGAATCCGAAGATCTGCTCACCGATGCCGATGATCCACTTGCCGACCGGCGGGTGCACCACATAACCCGGATCGGTGGGGACCGGCACCTGCGACGGATCGTTGAGGATCAGCTTGTCGACGTCCTTGGGCCACGCCCCCTCGTACCCCTGCTTGATGAGGGCCCAGGAGTCCTTGGCGTAATACGTCTCATCGAATATCACCGCGTGCGGGCTGCCCAGGTTCCAGAACCGCAGCACCCCGGCGACCGCCGCCACCAGCAGCGGACCGCCCCACGCCGACCAGCGCACCAGCCGGTCCGCGAGCAGCGGGGGCATCCCGAGCACCGCCCACAGCTGGCCTCCCGGGCGGGTGTACGGCGGAACCAGCCGTTCGCGCAGCCCGATACCGGGGCGCGGGAAATGGCCGAAGCGGCGCAGCCGCTGCTGCCAGGAAGTCGGCTCCGGGCCGTGCTGTTCCCCGGCGTCTTGGCCCTGCCGGGCTTCGGGCGCAGTACTCGTCACCGCGCCATCGTAGGGAACGCATCTGTGCGAGTCCTGCCGCCCTTGCTGGGAGGATGGACGTTGTGACTGGAACGACTGGAACGCTGGTACTCGCAGGGACCCCCATCGGCGATGTGGCGGACGCCCCGCCACGACTCGCCGCCGAACTGGAGACGGCCGATGTCGTCGCCGCCGAGGACACCCGCCGGCTGCGCCGGCTGACCCAGGCGCTGGGCATCCACACCACGGGGCGTGTCGTCTCCTACTTCGAGGGCAACGAGTCCGCCCGTACGCCCGAACTCGTCGAGGCGCTGCTGGGCGGCGCCCGGGTGCTGCTGGTCACGGACGCGGGCATGCCGTCCGTGTCCGACCCCGGCTACCGGCTGGTCGCCGCGGCGGTGGAGAAGGACATCAAGGTCACCGCGGTGCCGGGCCCGTCGGCGGTGCTCACCGCGCTCGCCCTGTCCGCGCTGCCGGTGGACCGGTTCTGCTTCGAGGGCTTCCTGCCGCGCAAGGCGGGCGAGCGCCTCGGCAAGCTCCGCGAGGTCGCCGACGAGCGCCGCACCATGGTGTTCTTCGAGGCCCCGCACCGGCTCGACGACACCCTTGCCGCGATGGCCGAGGTCTTCGGCGCCGACCGGCGCGCCGCGGTGTGCCGGGAGCTGACCAAGACGTACGAGGAAGTGAAGCGCGGTCCGCTGGGCGAGCTCGCCGTCTGGGCGGCCGAGGGCGTACGCGGTGAGATCACCGTCGTCGTCGAGGGCGCGGCCGACTCCGGAGCCGAGGAGCTGGACGCCGAGGAGCTGGTGCGCAGGGTGCAGGTGCGCGAGGAGGCGGGGGAGCGGCGCAAGGAGGCGATCGCCGCCGTGGCCGCGGCGGCGGGGCTGCCCAAGCGCGAGGTGTTCGACGCGGTCGTCGCAGCAAAGAATGCGGCTCGGACCGGCCCAGTGGACGGCAAAGGACTATCGTAAAAGGCAAAGCCAGAGCCGCGTTCCGGGGCCTTTTGCCACGAGAAGGCCAAATCCGCTCCAACACTCGACAGGGCCCGGTGCGCTCCCGCCGGTAAAGGCGTCCACTGGATTCAGGACGCATTCTCCGGAGTGCTTGTCCGGCGGACAAGAGGAGCAGGCATGAGCGACATCGCAGCAACCACCGTGCACGAGGCGTATGCCTTCGCCTGCATGAGGTGCGGATACGGCTGGGAACAGGCCTACGAAATAGAGCACCACGTGGACACCTCGAACCACGCGTTCGTGGTCTACAAGGCGGACGGCGAACGCGTGCCGTCCCCGCTTTCCACGCCCACCTGCACGAACTGCGGCGGGCACGTCGTACGGATCATGCGGGCCGGGCGGGTCTCGACGGTGCAGCAGCTGCTCCAGAACCGCCGGCCGGCCGTCGAGGCCGACGCCGACGCCGAGGTGCGGGAGCCCGTGGCCGCCACGGCCGCTCCTTCGGGCGACCACCACTGGCACCTCTCCGACCTGCTCCACCCCTTCCACCGCAAGTGAGGTTCCCGGCCACGGTCCTCGTACGATCGTGGCCATGAGCCGTACCGAAGCCCCGCCGCTGCCCGAGCCCCTCCGGGTGCCGGTCGCCGATTCGCACACCCACCTGGACATGCAGGACGGCACCGTCGAGGAGGCCCTGGCCAGGGCCGCCGCGGTGAACGTGACGACCGTGATCCAGGTGGGCTGCGATGTGAAGGGCTCGCACTGGGCCGCCGAGACCGCGGCCGCGCACGCGAGTGTGTACGCGGCCGTGGCGCTGCACCCCAACGAGGCGCCGCGCATCGTGCACGGGGACCCGGACAACTGGTCGCGGCAGGGGGCGCGCGAGGGCGGCGGGAGCGCCGCGCTCCACGAGGCGCTCGCCGAGATCGACGCGCTGGCCGCGCTGGACCACGTACGCGGCGTCGGCGAGACGGGGCTCGACTACTTCCGGACCGGCCCCGAGGGCATGGCCGCCCAGGAGGAGTCCTTCCGGGCCCACATCGAGATCGCCAAACGGCACGGCAAGGCGCTCGTCATCCACGATCGCGAGGCGCACGCCGACGTGCTGCGCATCCTGGCCGACGCGGGCGCCCCCGAGCGGACGGTCTTCCACTGCTACTCCGGCGACGCCGACATGGCCCGGGTCTGCGCGGACGCCGGGTACTTCATGTCCTTCGCGGGCAACATGACGTTCAAGAACGCCCAGCCGCTGCGTGACGCGCTGGCCGTCGCGCCCATGGAGCTGGTCCTGGTCGAGACCGACGCGCCCTTTCTCACCCCGGCCCCGTACCGCGGACGGCCTAACGCGCCGTATCTGATTCCGGTCACGCTGCGCGCCATGGCCGCGGTCAAGGGCGTCGACGAGGACACCCTGGCGTCGGCGATCGCCGACAATACGGCTCGCGCGTTCGACTACTGACCGGCATTGCACGACGCTGCGTAGTCGCGCCGCTTTGGAGAGTCACGCAGGCTCCGCTATCGTCCCGGGCGCCAAGAGTGAGCCGGGCCGGTACGGATCTTCTGGAGCGAGCGTCGTGAGCAATTCGCAGGGCAGTCACCGCGCGGCACGCGGCAGGGGGCGTACGGCGGCGGCCGGGACCCGCGGGCCCGCAACCGTCGTCGTGCCGGGCCCGTCCCCCGTACCGCCGCACACCGTCGTCGTGCCGGGCCCGTCCCCCGTACCGCCGCACGAGGAGCTGACGCTCGCCGCGTGGCCCCGGCACACCCCGACCGTCGTCGACATGCCGACGGGGCGGACGGTGACCGCGACCGGCGGCCCGGCCGGCCTGCCGACGGGGTGGACCGCTGCCGCGCCCGGCGGCCCATTCCGTACCGCGCAGGCCCCCACCGTCACCGCGCTCACCGTGCCGGCCCCCGCCGGCAGGTCCGGGGCGCGGCGGGGCGCCCGGCGGCGCCGGGTGTCCGTCCGGCCCGAGCAGCTGCGCCGCCTGGTCCCGCAGGCCCTCGTGGTCGCGTTCCTGGCGGGCGGGACGACCGCGTTCCTCGCCGAGGACAAGGCGGTGACCCTGGACGTCGACGGGGAGCCCCGCACCCTGCACACCTTCGCGGACGACGTGGGGGAGCTCCTCGCCGAACAGGGCATCGATGCGAACGCGGACGGCGGCCCGGCCGTGTCCCCGGCCCCCGGCACCCGCCTCGCCGACGGCGACGTGATCACCGTCGGCGGCCCGCGCCCGGTGACGCTCACGCTCGACGGGGTGCGGCGCAGGGTCTGGACCTCCGAGCCCACCGTCGGCGCCGCCCTGCGCCGGCTGGGCGTGCGGGCCGACGGCGCCTACCTCTCCGTCTCCCGGTCCGCGCCGATCGGGCGCACCGGACTGACCCTGGACGTGCGCACCGCCCGCACCGTCACCGTGATGGCCGACGGCCGCGAACACACCGTCCGCACCACCGCCGCCACCGTCCGCGAGGCCGTCGCACGGGCCGGTGTCGTCCTGCACGGCGAGGACACCACGTCCGTGGCCCCGGACAGCTTCCCCCGCGAGGGCCAGACCGTCTCGGTGCTCCGGATCACCACCGCCCGGGTGGTGCGCGAGGAGCTGCTGCCGTACCCCGTCGAACGGACCGGCGACGGGGCGATCCCCGCCGGCACCGAGCGGGTCGAGCGGGAGGGGCGGGACGGTTCGCGCCGTGTCATGTACGCCCTGCGGACCGTCAACGGCGTCCGGCAGAAGCCCCGGGTCCTGGCCACCGAGGTCGTACGGGAGCCGGTCAGCCGGGTCGTGAAGGCCGGCACCGGGCCCCGCACGGCCGGGACGGCCGGGAGGGCGACAGCCCGTACGCTTAACAGGTGAGCACCACAGAGCCCGACGCCCTCCTGGGCCCCGCAGAAATCCGCGAGCTGGCCGCGACGCTGGGCGTACGCCCCACGAAGCAGCGCGGTCAGAACTTCGTCATCGACGCCAACACGGTCCGCCGGATCGTGCGCACCGCGGAGGTCCGCCCGGACGACGTGGTGGTCGAGGTCGGTCCCGGTCTGGGCTCGCTGACCCTGGCCCTGCTGGAGGCGGCCGACCGGGTCGTCGCCGTCGAGATCGACGACGTGCTGGCGGCCGCCCTGCCGGCCACGGTCGCCGCCCGGATGCCGCAGCGCGCCGACCGGTTCACCCTCGTCCACTCGGACGCGATGCTCGTACGGGAGCTGCCGGGCCCGCCGCCCACCGCACTGGTCGCCAACCTTCCGTACAACGTCGCGGTGCCCGTGCTGCTCACGATGCTCGACCGTTTCCCCAGCATCGAGCGGACCCTGGTCATGGTGCAGGCCGAGGTCGCCGACCGGCTGGCCGCCAGGCCGGGCAACAAGGTCTACGGCGTGCCGTCGGTGAAGGCCAACTGGTACACCGACGTCAAGCGCGCCGGCTCCATCGGCCGCAAGGTGTTCTGGCCCGCGCCGAACGTCGACTCGGGCCTGGTGTCACTGGTGCGCCGGACCGAGCCCGTCGCCACCACGGCGAGCAAGGCCGAGGTCTTCGCGGTCGTCGACGCCGCCTTCGCCCAGCGCCGCAAGACGCTGCGGGCGGCCCTGTCCGGCTGGGCCGGCTCCGCGCCCGCCGCCGAGGCGGCCCTGGTCGCGGCCGGCATCTCGCCGCAGGCCCGGGGCGAGGCACTCACGGTCGAGGAGTTCGCCGCCATCGCCGAGAACAAGCCGGAGCTGTCCGCATGAGCGAGAGCGTCACCGTCCGGGTACCCGCCAAGGTCAACGTCCAGCTCGCGGTCGGCGCCGCGCGCCCCGACGGCTTCCACGACCTGGCCAACGTCTTCCTCGCCGTCGGCCTGTACGACGAGGTCACCGTCACCCCGGCCGACGGGCTGCGCATCACCTGCTCCGGCCCGGACGCCGCCCAGGTCCCCCTGGACGCCACCAACCTCGCCGCCCGCGCCGCGACCGCGCTGGCCGAACGGCACGGCATCGCACCCGACGTCCACATCCACATCGCCAAGGACATTCCCGTCGCGGGCGGAATGGCCGGCGGCAGCGCGGACGCGGCCGGTGCCCTGCTGGCGTGCGACGCGCTGTGGTCCACCGGCGCCACCCGCGAGGAGCTCCTCGCGATCTGCGCCGAGCTGGGCAGCGACGTGCCGTTCAGCCTCGTCGGCGGGGCGGCCCTCGGGGTCGGCCGCGGCGAGCAGCTCACCCCCGTCGAGGTCGGCGGCACCTTCCACTGGGTCTTCGCGGTCGCCGACGGCGGCCTCTCCACCCCCGCCGTCTACCGCGAGTTCGACCGGCTCACGGCCGGCACGCGGGTGCCCGAGCCCGCCGCGTCCGCCGCGCTCATGGACGCACTGCGGGCCGGTGACCCCGTCGCCCTCGCCGCAGCCCTGAGCAACGACCTCCAGGCCCCCGCGCTGTCGCTGCGCCCCTCGCTGGCCGACACCCTGGCGGCGGGCACGGAGGCGGGCGCACTGGCTGCGCTGGTCTCGGGCTCCGGGCCGACCACCGCGTTCCTGACCGAGGACGAGGCGGCGGCCCGCAAGGTGGCCGACGCACTGACCGCCTCGGGGACCTGCCGCACCGCGAGGGTCGCCGTCTCCCCGGCACCGGGCGCCACCGTCGTCTGACCGGTGACGCCCCGGACGTGCGGCCCGGCTCAGCCGAGCCGCACGCTCCGCTTCGCCAGCTCGAACGCCGGCAGCATGCCCTTGTGCTCCTGCGCGTCCAGCCCGCCCAGGTGCACCACGACCGGTCCGTCCGGGGTGGCGACGGCGAAGGCGTGGGCCGGGCGCGACTCCTCCATGATCTTGCTGTAGACGGTGTAGCCCACTTCGGTCACGGACAGCTTCCCGACCGTGGTCTGCGTGTACGTGATCTTCGAGGCGTTCTCGTCGGCCTTCACGAAGCCCTCCAGCGCCTGGCGCGCCGTGCCGTCCTTGCCCTCGCCCTGCCACACCCGCAGGAACCCGATGTGCCCGGCCGGCTTCGCGTCGATCTCGCACACCATCGCGACCGGGCCCTGCCGGGCGAGGTCGGCGAGCTCCGAGTCCGGCTCCACGGGAGCCACGGCCTTCGCCTTCCAGTGCTGCGCCAGGTCGAAGACGACCGGCAGCTCGCATCCGGAACCGGGGCCCCCGACCGTGCCGCCCTTGGCCGCGGTCTTCGCACCCGCCCCGTGCGCGGCCGCGCCGCCGCCCGGCTTGGTGTCCGCCTTCGCACCGCCACCGGACTCCGACGAGCAGCCGGTCAGCGCGAGGGCTGCCAGCAGGACGGGCGCCAGCCCGCGAACCGTACGTCGTGTCATGAAGTTCCCCACCCCGATGAGACCCGGGAACCGGCCCGGATCTTGATCAATTCGGGCAAGGTACCGCACAGAGGTGTCCGGACGAACGCGGTTTCCCGGCACTGTCCCGTACAGGTGAGCGGGCGCTCGTAAGGAGCCCGGCGCCATGGCGACTACGCTGAAGGTCAGTGTTTCTCCTTCGAGCTGGAGCGTTTGTGGCCGTCAACCTCGTCAATGTCGAGCAGGTCAGCAAGGTGTACGGCACCCGTGCGCTGCTCGACGGTGTGTCCCTCGGTGTGTCCGAGGGGGACCGGATCGGTGTCGTCGGCCGTAACGGAGATGGCAAGACGACTCTCATCCGGATGCTCGCCAAGCTGGAGGAGGCGGACACCGGCCGGGTCACCCACAACGGCGGACTGCGTCTCGGCGTCCTGACCCAGCACGATTCGCTCGACCCGAAGGCGACGATCCGGCACGAGGTCATCGGCGATCTCGCCGACCACGAGTGGGCCGGCAGCGCCAAGATCCGCGACGTCCTGACCGGGCTCTTCGGCGGTCTCGACCTGGCCGGCTTCGAGCAGGGCCTGGACACCGTCATCGCCCCGCTCTCCGGTGGCGAGCGCCGCCGGATCGCGCTGGCCAAGCTGCTCATCGCCGAGCAGGACCTGATCGTCCTCGACGAGCCGACCAACCACCTCGACGTCGAGGGCATCTCCTGGCTGGCCGGACACCTGCGCGCCCGCCGCTCCGCACTGGTCTGCGTCACCCACGACCGGTGGTTCCTGGACCAGGTCTGCACCCGCATGTGGGACGTCCAGCGCGGCACGGTCCACGAGTACGAGGGCGGCTACAGCGACTACGTCTTCGCCCGTGCCGAACGCGAGCGGATCGCGGCCACCGAAGAGGGCAAGCGGCAGAACCTCATGCGCAAGGAGCTGGCCTGGCTGCGGCGCGGCGCCCCCGCCCGTACGTCCAAGCCCCGCTACCGCATCGAGGCGGCCAACGAGCTGATCGCCGATGTGCCGCCGCCCCGCGACACCAGCGCGCTGATGAAGTTCGCCAACGCCCGGCTCGGCAAGACCGTCTTCGAGCTGGAGGACGTGACCGTCCAGGCCGGCCCCAAGACGCTGCTCACCCACCTGACCTGGCAGCTCGGTCCCGGCGACCGGATCGGCCTGGTCGGGGTCAACGGCGCGGGCAAGACCTCGCTGCTGCGGGCGCTGGAGCAGGCGGCCCGTACCCAGGGCGAGGCGCAGCCCGCCGACGGGAAGATCGTCGTCGGCAAGACCGTGAAGCTCGCCTACCTCTCCCAGGAGGTCGCGGAGCTCAACCCGAACCTCCGGGTGCTGGAGGCCGTGCAGCAGGTGCGCGACCGGGTCGACCTCGGCAAGGGCCGGGAGATGACCGCGGGCCAGCTCTGCGAGCAGTTCGGCTTCTCGAAGGAGAAGCAGTGGACCCCGGTCGGCGACCTGTCGGGCGGTGAGCGGCGCAGGCTGCAGATCCTGCGGCTGCTGATGGACGAGCCGAACGTCCTCTTCCTCGACGAGCCCACCAACGACCTCGACATCGAGACCCTGACCCAGCTGGAGGACCTCCTCGACGGCTGGCCCGGGTCGATGATCGTGATCTCCCACGACCGGTTCTTCATCGAGCGGACCACGGACAAGGTGCTGGCGCTCCTCGGCGACAAGTCGCTGCGGATGCTGCCGCGCGGCATCGACGAGTACCTGGAGCGCAGGCTGCAGATGGCGGGGGCCGCCATGCCCGCCGCACCTGCCACGGCCTCCCGGGCCGCCGCCCCGGCACCGGGCGTCTCGCCGCAGGAGGCACGCGCGGCCAAGAAGGAACTCCAGAAGGTCGAGCGGCAGCTCGACAAGATGTCGACCCGCGAGACGACGCTCCACGCCCAGATCGCCGACAACGCCACGGACTTCGAGAAGGTCGCGAAGCTCGACGCCGAACTGCGCGAACTGGTCGCGGAACGCGATGTGCTGGAGATGCGCTGGCTGGAACTGGCCGAGGA
The DNA here is from genome assembly GCF_036013915.1 of Streptomyces sp. NBC_00464. Lineage (NCBI taxonomy): Bacteria > Bacillati > Actinomycetota > Actinomycetes > Kitasatosporales > Streptomycetaceae > Streptomyces > Streptomyces sp. NBC_00464. Next base: position 4,633,618 of record NZ_CP107899.1, read on the forward strand.
GGCCTGACCGGCCGCTGAGGCGTCCTGCTGCGTGGCCGGTACAACTGCCGTGACCGGTGTGGTCGGTGAGGCCTGTGGGGCGGGTGGTAGAAAGAAGCCCCGTCCGGCGTCGTAGCCGGACCGCTTCGCACCACAGGTACCGACGGAACAACAACGGAACAGGGGGACGGGCCGATGAGCCAGCCGCCCGGACAGCAGCCGCCGCAGGGCGGGTTCGGAGCTCCTTACGACCCGCCGCCCGGGGCGTACCCGCCACCGGCCGCCCCGCCGCAGCCCGCCGGCCCGTACGGGCAGCCCGGTCCGTACGGCAATCAGCCCGGTCCGTACGGCAGTCAGCCCGGTCCGTACAACCAGCCGACGCAGGGCTACGGGTACGGCTACCCGCCCCAGCAGCAACAGCCGCAACAGCAGCCGGGGCACGGCTACCCGACGCAGCCCCCGCAGCCCGGCGGACCGCAGCCCGGCGGACCCCGGGGCGGCGGCCGGTTCCGCGGCCGGACCGGGATGATCGTCGGCGGCCTGCTCGCGGTGGCACTCCTGGCGGGCGGCGGCATCTGGCTCGCCACCGGCGACGACGGCGGCAACGGGACGCCCACGGCGAACGGCGGCCACAGCTCCGCGCCACCGGCCCCCGCGCCGACCCTGGACCAGGGCGACGGCAAGGGCGACACCGACGACGACGGCACGGTCACCCCTCAGGCCGAGGCCGCCGCCATCAACGCGGCGCGCGGGCCGGGGGAGGCGAAGGCCCTCTGGATCCGGAAGAGCGGCGTCGATCTCCCGGAGGGCGGCGAGGACTTCTACGGCCCGTGGTTCGCCGGCGACACCGTCGTCACGGCCATGTACCACACCGTCACGGGCTATTCGGCAGCCGACGGCACGCTCAAGTGGACCCTGCGGCTGCCCACCAACGCCTGCGCCGCGCCCACCCGGCCCACCGCCGACGGCAAGATCGTCCTGGGCATCGAGGACAGCACATCGGACGACGCGTACTGCGACAACCTCCAGATGGTCGACCTCACGACGGGCAAGGCCGGCTGGCGCAAGCAGTACGCCCGCGACGGCGCCTGGGACGGGCTCTCCGACCTCGCGATGGCGATCAACGGCGACACCGTGACCGTGGGGCGCACCAGCAGGACCGACGCCTTCCGGGTCAGCGACGGCAAGGTGCTGTTCGGCAAACTGCCCGGCAACTGCCAGCCGTTCGGCTTCGCCAGCGGCCCCGTGGCGATCGCCGCGGCGAGCTGCCAGACCGCCGCGGACGACCACAAGGAACACCGGGTACAGCGGATCGACCCCGGCACCGGCAAGGTGCAGTGGACGTACAAGGTCAAGAAGGGCTGGCAGGTCGCGCAGATCTACTCCGCCGACCCCATCGTGATCTCGCTGACGCAGCCGGAGAAGTGGGGCATCCTCGTGCTCAACACCAACGGCACCTACCGCACCCAGCTCTCCGGCGGGCCGGGGGAGTACGCCGTCGGGTGCGACAAGGACCGGCGCGTCCAGGGGGCCAACCTCGACAGCTGCACCGGGGTGGCCGCCGGTGCGAACACGTTCTACATGGCGACCAAGGCCGTCGACCTCAAAACCGGCGACGGCAACCAGGTCGCCGCCTTCGATCTGTCCACCGGCAAGCACAAGTGGACGATCAGCTCCCCGGCGGAGCAGCCCCTCACCCCGCTGCGGACGGAGGGCGGCAAGCTGCTGATGTACCTCGGGGCGGCGAAGAACAAGGGAGGCGGTATCGCCTCCGTTCCGGCCGCCGGCGGTAAATGGGGCATGGTGGTGCGGCACCCGGCGGCGGCCTCCGACCTGGAGCGCAGTTTCTACGAGCCGAACATCTCCTACGTGGACGGACGCAGCTTCCTCACGAATTCGAGGATCAGCGGCTCGGACGACGAGGAGATCGAGAGGCGGTCCATGGCCGTCTTCGGCAACTGACGGCCGATCAGGGCTCACGTAGGCATAACGGCGGTATCACGGGCCGGTTCTCCCTTGGGAACAGGGGTGGACCGAACCGCGGCGGGTGGCGGGCCGGGTGGTACAAAGAAGCCCCGCTCGACTGTCGTAACACTGCGGGATCCATGCCCGATTCGCTCCATTTCGCCGTTAATTCAGGGGGTCTTCGCCGATTCCCCGAGCTCCGGCGTGATCGCGGGGGAGTCCGGACCGGGCACCGGACCGCATGAAGGGGGACGCGCTGATGACCCAGCCGCCCAGCCAGCAACCGCCGCAGGGAGGCTTCGGCGCTCCGCAGGAGCCGCCGCACGGGGTCCCGCAGCCGCCCCAGGGCCCGCCGCAGACGCCGCCGCCCGCGCAGCCGCCCCAGGCACCGGCCGCCCAGCCGGGATATGGCTATCCCCAGCAGCCGGGCCAGGCAGCGGGCCGGCCGCCGCAGCCCGGCCCCTACGGGCAGCCGCAGCAGCCGGGCCCGTACGCCCAGCAGCCCGGTCCCTACGGCCAGCCCCAGCAGCCCGGCCCCTACGGTCAGCAGCAGCCGGGTCCGTATGCCCAGCAGCCCGGCCCGTACGGTCAGCCGCAGCAGCCCGGATACGGGTATCCGCAGCAGCAGTACCCCGGCGCACCGGTCCCCGCGCCGCCCGGTGGCCGTGGCCCGTTCAAGGGCAAGCCCGCGGCGATCATCGGTGCCGCGGTCGCCGCGCTCCTGGTCATCGGCGGCGGTGTCTACCTGCTGTCGAGCGGGGGCGACGACGACAAGAAGCCCGTCGCGAAGAAGAGCGGCGAGGTCCAGAAGCCCACCACGTCGCCCACTGTCGACGAGGGCGACGGCAACGGCACCGGCCGTGAGGGCAGCGACGACCTGAACGGCGGGCGCAAGCCCGGCGAGGCGAAGGTCCTCTGGCTCCAGAAGAACGACGTGGACCTGCCGCGCAACGGCGCGGACGTGTACGGCCCGTGGATCGTCGGCGACACCGTCGTCAAGGGCATGTACCGCACGGTCGCCGGCTACTCGGTGGCCGACGGCAAGGAGAAGTGGAAGCTGAAGCTTCCCGCCGACATCTGCTCCGCCCCGCAGCAGACCACCACGGACGGCAAGATCGTCATCGCGGTGAAGAACGGCACGACCGACAAGTCCGACTGCTCCACCCTCCAGCTGATCGACCTCAACACGGGGAAGGCGGGGTGGAAGAAGGAGGTCAAGAAGAGCGGCCTCTTCGACCTGATGTCGGACCTCTCCCTCGCCATCAGCGGCAACACCGTGACGGTCGGCCGCACCGGCGCCTCCAACGCCTACCGGGTCAGCGACGGCAAGGACCTGTTCGGCAAGCGGGCGGGGATCTGCCAGCCGTTCGCCTTCGCGGGCGGGCCCAAGCTGATCGCCGCCACCAACTGCCGGGTCAGTGACCTCGACAACCCGCAGCACGAGATCGAACTGATCGACCCGAACACCGGCAAGCCGAAGTGGACCTACAAGCCGGCCCGCGGCTGGGAGGTCGACAACATCTACTCGGTGAGCCCGCTCATCGTGTCGCTGACCAAGGGCGACAGCAGCAAGGACAAGAAGTGGAGCATCCTCGCGCTCCGGGAGAACGGCACGCTCCGCTCCCAGATCATCAGCGACAAGGGTGACAAGTTCCCGATGGCCTGCGGCAACGCCTTCGCCATCTTCGGCAAGCCCGTCGACGGCTGCGAGGGTGTCACGGCCGACGCCAACACGCTCTACATGCGGACGCAGGACGACACCAGCGGTTCCGCCCGTACCAACCAGGTCGTCGCCTTCAACCTGAACACCGGCAAGACGAAGTGGAAGGCGAAGGCCCCGGCCGAGCAGACCATGAAGCCGCTGCGGATGGAGGGCGCCAACCTCCTGGTCTACGTGGACGCCGGTTACAACAAGGGCGGCGGCATCGCCACCCTGGGCCCGGCCGGCGGCACCCCGAAGATGCTGCTCCAGCACCCGGCCTCCATGGCTCAGGTCGAGAGCTCGTTCTGGAGCGAGAGGGTCCTGTACGTGGACGGCCGCTCGTTCATCGCCAGCGGGCGGGTCAGCGCGACCAACGACGAGGAAGAGCTGGAGACGAAGACCATGATGGCCTTCGGCAGCTGACCGCTCCCCACGGCACCCGTAGGAACTCCACCGGTCGCGGGCGGCGGCAGACCCGCCCGCGACCGGCACCGGCCCACCGCCCGACTCCCCTTCTCCAGAGGTACGCAACGCCATGACGCAGCCGCCCCAGCCGCCGCCCAACGACCCGTCCCAGGGCGGGTTCGGCGCGCCGCAGGACCCCCCACCCGGTGGTTTCGGTGCCCCGCAGGACCCGCCGCCCGGTGGTTTCGGCGCCCCGACGCCGCCGCCCGCCGACCCGTTCGGCAAGCAGCCGGCCACCCCGCCGCCCCCGGCCCCCGGCGGCTACGGCACCCCGCCGCCCCCGGCTCCGGGCGGCTACGGCACCCCGCCGCCCGCGGGCCCGCCACAGCAGCAGCCCGGCTACGGCTACCCGCAGGGACCGCCCCAGCAGCAGCCCGGATACGGCTACCCGCACGACCAGCCGACGCAGCCGTCCGGGTACGGATTCCCGCCCGGTCAGGCTCCGCAGCAGGGGTACGGATTCCCGCCCGGCCAGCCGACGCAGCAGCAGAGCTACGGCTACCCGACCGCTCCGATGCAGCAGCCGCAGCAGCCCGGCGGCAACGGGCCGAAGAAGTTCTCCACCCAGTCCCAGATTATCGTCGCCGCGGTGGTCGCCGTGGCACTGATCATCGGCGGCGGTGTCTGGTTCGCGTCGAGCGGCGGCGACGACGAAGGCAAGAAGGACGAGGCGTCCACCTCCGCCGGCACCAGCGGCGAGAACAAGGGCGGATCGGGCAGCAGCGACAGCATCGGGGGCGGCGGCAAGGAGAAGGCCCCGGCCAACACCAAGGCCCAGGTCGGCTTCCAGCTTCCGCAGCCCAAGGTCACCGATGTCACCACGGTCGCCGGTTCCTGGCTGACCGACAAGGCGTACGTGAAGACCGGCGTCAACGAGATCGTCGGCTACGACCTGGCCAAGGGCACCAAGCTCTGGTCGATCCCGCTGGACGGCCAGCTGTGTGCCGCCTCCCGGTACATGAGCAAGGACTTCAAGACGGCCGTCGCCTTCGAGGAGGGCAAGCGGACCACGGCGAACAAGTACCCCACCTGCAACCAGGTGGGCGCCCTCGACCTGAACACCGGCAAGCTCATGTGGAGCAAGTCGGTGACCGCGTCCACCGGCGGTGACCGGCCGGTCCGGTTCGACGAGATCACCGTCAGCGGCACCACGGTCGCCGCAGGCGGCACCGAGGGCGGCGCCGCCTTCGACCTGAACACCGGCGCCGAGCGCTGGAAGCCGAAGGTCAGCACGGACGGCTGCTACGACAAGGGGTACGGCGGCGGCGAAGCACTCGCCGTGGTCCGCAAGTGCGGGACGTACGACGACCCGCAGCTCGTCATCCAGGCGCTGAACCCGACGACGGGCGCCCCGCTCTCCTCGTACAAGATGCCGCCCGGTGTCGACTACGCGAGCATCGTCTCCACCAAGCCGCTGGTCGTCGCCGCCGACGTCGGCGACACCGCCGGTGACGGCAGCGGCATCTCGGACTTCTTCTCGATCGACGCGGCCAGCGGCAAGCTGCTCACCAGGATCGCGGCGGACGGCGAGAAGTACGCGGCGAGCTGCCGCGCCACCAAGGTCGAGAGCTGCCAGCACCTCGCGGTCGGCAACAACCGCATCTACGTGCCCACCGAGGAGCACGAGGGCACCGGCGAGTACGGCAACACCAACGAGATCGTCTCGTTCGACCTGACCACCGGCAAGCCGACCAGTGACCGGGCCGACGCGGGCGACCGCTACTCGATGTTCCCGGTCCGCATGGACGGCGGCAACATCATCGCGTACAAGGAGCCCCCCTACGACAAGGGCGGCCAGATCGTCTCCATCGACGGCGCCACCTTCAAGCAGACCGTGCTGATGGACAACCCGAGCGACGAGTCCGTCCGGGACGCGGAGACCAGCTTCTCCTCGGACTACGCCGAGTACCTCTACGGCAACGGCAAGCTGTACATCTCGGAGACGATGGTCAGCAAGCCGCGGGAGAGCGCGCTGGACGACAAGGAGTACCTCGTCGTCTCGTTCAGCACGAGCTGACCGCCCGGCGCACATGTGGGGGTGGAGCCGGCCGGCTCCACCCCCACACGCATGTCCTCACCCGGTACGAGTCAGGCCCTCAGTGGTCAGCATGCAGGTGGCAACAGCCAGAATTCGGCCATGATGAGCCATCAACTCGCTGCGAAAGCACCCGAAGCGGGCTATCTCGATCCTTCTGCAGGCTAAGACGCCCGCCGCCTCGAACAAGCGTGTAACTTGCCGGGTCTAAGAGGGCCGGGGGGCCTGCCGGTGCTATGGGGGGTTACTCGATGGGCGTGCGGCTCATGGTGATCGATGACCACCGACTGCTGGCCGAGGCGCTGGCCTCGGCACTGAAACTGCGGGGGCACCGGGTGCTCGCCGCTGCCGCGCCCACCTCGGGGGCGGCGGAACTGGTCGTCAGCAGGGCGCCGGAGATCTGCCTGTTCGGCACGGCGGCACCCGCCGAACCGGGCACCTTCGACCCGATCGTCAGGATCAGGCGCGAGCGCCCGCAGACCGCCGTGGTGGTCCTGGGTCCGGTGCCCAGTCCGCGCGGCATCGCGGCCGCCTTCGCGGCGGGCGCCGCGGGATACGTCCGGCACGACGAACGCATCGAGGGCGTCGAGCGGGCGATCGCCAAGGCGCGGGCGGGCGAGGCGGCGATCGCGCCGCAGCTGCTCCAGGGTGCCTTCGCCGAACTGCTCAACCCGGCGGCGCAGCCGGACGACGAGGGCCGGCGGCTGCTGCAGATGCTCACCCCGCGCGAGGTCGAGGTCCTGGTCCGGGTCGCCGAGGGTGAGGACACCCGGCTGATCGCGGCCGGTATGCGGATCGCGCCGAGCACCGCCCGTACCCATGTGCAGCGCGTGCTGATGAAGCTGGGCGTCGGCTCCCGGCTGGAGGCGGCGGCGCTCGCCGCCCGTACCGGCCTGCTGGACCGGGCGGCCCCGGGGACGCGGCAGGGGCCGGACTCCGTCGGCTGACGATGTCCGGCCCCTGCCGCTGTTGATGGCGCGTCAGCTGTCGGACGCGTCCGTGGTGGCGGGCGCGACCGCCGGCGGCTGGGCCGGGCGCAGCTTGAGCCAGACCAGGAAGAACAGCCCCAGGGCCAGCATGGCGAGACCGGTCCACAGGTTGATGTGGACGCCCTCGGCCTTCTTCAGATCGGCGTCGGACGGGTTGATCCCCGCGATGGTGACGATGACTCCGTACACCACGAAGAGACCGCCGATGATCGTCCGGATGTCGAACAGCCGGGCCGCCGTGGCGGACTTCCGCTCCAGGTCGGAGACTTCCTTGTGCAGGTCGGACATGGTGAGTTACTCCGATCAGAACGAGTAGGGGACGTAACACAGGGCGGCGAGCACGATCGCGCCCCAGCCCAGCAGCGCGGGCCTGCGGTACCAGGCGTCGTCGCCCTCCGCGGGCAGCTCGTCGGCGTCCGGGGACTCGGTTCCGTACACCAGACCGGCCAGTTCGGCCTCGGGCTTGGGGGCCGTGAACAGTGTGACGACGACCATGACGACCGCACCGGCGACGAAACCGACGATCGCAGAGACGAAGTTGGCGCCCTGATCGGTCGGGATGTCGATGACACCCTGCTTGTAGATCACGAAGTAGTTGATCATCGCGGCGGTCGTACCCGCGACCAGGCCCCAGACGCCCGACTTCATCGAGGCGCGCTTCCAGAACATTCCGATGATGAAGACGACGAACATCGGGACGTTGAAGAAGGAGAACAGCGTCTGGAGGTAGCTCATGATGTTGGAGAAGCTGGCGGCGATGAACGCCGTGCCGATGGAGGCCAGCACCCCGACCACCGTGATTCCCCGGCCGAAGCGCAGGTAGTACGCGTCCGGCCGGTCCTTCTTCACGTACCGCGCCCAGATGTCCGTGGTGAACACCGTGTTGAACGAGGAGACGTTGGCGGCCATGCCGGCCATGAACGCGGCCAGCAGGCCCGTCACCGCGATGCCGAGCACACCGTTGGGCAGCAGCTCCTGCATCAGCAGCGGGATCGCGTCGTTGTAGGTCAGGTCCGAGCCGGGGGTGCCGATCTTCGGTACGAGGACGGCGGCGACCAGGCCCGGGATCATCACCAGGAAGACGATGAAGATCTTCGGGAACGCGGCGATCAGCGGGGTGCGCTGGGCGGCCGAGAGGTTCTTCGCGGACAGGGCGCGCTGCACCTCGGCGAAGTTGGTCGTCCAGTAGCCGAACGAGAGCACGAAGCCCAGGCCGAGGATGATCGTCAGCCAGTTGGCGCCGAGCGGGTTGGCGTCACCGATGCCGGTTCCGCCCCAGGCGGTCATGAAGTTCGCGCCGTGGCTGGACTCCAGCGAGTCGCTCAGCCCGTCCCAGCCGCCGACGCGCTTGAGACCCAGCAGGGTCAGCGGGATCAGCGCGGCGAGGATGACGAAGAACTGCAGCACCTCGTTGTAGATCGCGGAGGAGAGCCCCCCGATGGTGATGTAGACGAGCACGAAGAGGCCCGCGACCACGATCGCGACCCACTGCGGCCAGCCGAGGAGCGCCTCCACGACGATCGACAGGGCGTACAGGTTGACGCCCGCGATCAGGATCGCCGCGAAGGCGAAGAGTATGGAACTGAGCAGATGCGCCGACTTGTCGAAGCGCTGGAGGAGGAACTCCGGTACGGAGCGCACCTTCGACCGGTAGTAGAAGGGCATCATCACGAGGCCCAGGAAGACCATGGCGGGGATGGCGCCGATCCAGTACCAGTGGACGACCGCCACGCCGTACTGCGCGCCGGTCGCCGCCATGCCGAGGATCTCGGTGGCGCCGAGATTCGCCGCGACGAAGGCCAGACCGGTCACCCATGCGGGCAGTGACCGTCCGGACAGGAAGAAGTCGAGGCTCGTCTTCACGCTCGCCCGGGCGGCGAAGCCGATGCCGAGAACGACGACGAAGTAGATCGCCAGGATCGTGTAGTCGAGCCCGTTCGTGGGGAGCCGGAGCCCTGCAGCCAGATATTGCATGTGGGGGGTACTCGCTTCGTTGCGCGAACTGAACCCGAAGGAAACTACGCTCTTGTGTTCAGAAAATGAACACTTCCCATGAGGTTCTTTGTTGGATTGTGATCGTATTGCCGGAAACTCCGACCTCAACCCTGCGAGATTCCCGTCACTCCGCCCGCGCCGACTCATTGACGAGCCTGTTGATTTGTGGTTCATTGTGTTTGGTTCTGTTTGGGAGGAGTCTGGTGAAGAAGACGGTTACGACGCTCGCCGACGGCCGGGAGCTGATCTACTACGACAGCCGTGACGACGTCGTCCGCGACGCGGTCGACCGGCGTCCGCTCGACCCCGTCTCCACGTCCTCCGAGGTCCGCCGCGACCCGCTCCTCGGCGACAGCGTCGCCATCGCCTCGCACCGCCAGGGGCGCATCTACCACCCGCCGGCCGACGAGTGCCCGCTCTGCCCCTCGCAGGAGGGCCGGCAGAGCGAGATCCCGGAGCCGGACTACGACGTCGCCGTCTTCGAGAACCGCTTCCCCTCGCTCGCCGGTGACTCCGGCCGCTGCGAGGTCGTCTGCTTCACCTCCGACCACGACGCGTCCTTCGCCGACCTCACCGAGGAGCAGGCCGCACTCGTCCTGGAGGCGTGGACCGACCGCACCGCGGAGCTCGCCGAGCTGCCGCAGGTCACGCAGGTGTTCTGCTTCGAGAACCGGGGCGCCGAGATCGGCGTCACGCTCGGCCACCCGCACGGCCAGATCTACGGCTACCCCTTCGTCACCCCGCGCACCGAGCTGATGCTCCGCTCCGCGGCGGACCACCGCGCGGAGACCGGCGGCAACCTCTTCGACGACGTGCTGGCCCGCGAGGAGGCCGACGGCTCGCGGATCGTCCTCGCCGGCGAGCACTGGGTGGCCTTCGTGCCCTACGCGGCGCACTGGCCGTACGAGGTCCATCTCTACCCGCGCCACCGCGTCCCCGACCTGCGGGAGCTCGACGAGGCCGCACGACGTGAGTTCCCACAGGTCTATCTGGAACTCTTGAGGCGATTCGACCGGATCTTCGGCCCCGGCGAGCCGCCGACCCCGTACATCTCCGCCTGGCACCAGGCGCCGTTCGGGGTCGGGGGACGGGATGACTTCGCGCTCCATCTGGAGCTTTTCACCATCCGACGTACCTCCGGCAAGCTGAAGTTCCTCGCGGGTTCCGAATCCGGCATGAACGTGTTCATCAACGACGTGCCGCCGGAGACCGCGGCCCAGCGACTGCGAGAGGTAGCGAGCGAGTGAGCAAGTCCCCGAAGAAGTACCTGGTGACCGGCGGCGCGGGATACGTGGGCAGCGTGGTCGCCCGGCACCTGCTGGAGGCGGGGCACACCGTCACCGTCCTCGACGACCTCTCCACCGGCTTCCGCGAGGGCGTCCCGGCCGGCGCCGAGTTCATCGAGGGCCGCATCCAGGACGCCGCTAAGTGGCTGGACTCCTCCTACGACGGAGTGCTGCACTTCGCCGCGTACTCCCAGGTCGGTGAGTCCGTCGCCGACCCGGAGAAGTACTGGGTCAACAACGTCGGCGGCTCCACCGCCCTGCTCGCCGCGATGCGCGACGCCGGGGTGCGCACCCTGGTCTTCTCCTCCACCGCCGCCACCTACGGCGAGCCGGTCTCCAGCCCCATCACCGAGGCCGACCCCACCGCCCCGACCAGCCCGTACGGCGCCACCAAGCTCGCCGTCGACCACATGATCACCGGCGAGGCGGCCGCCCACGGACTGGCCGCGGTCTCGCTGCGCTACTTCAACGTGGCGGGGGCCTACGGCGACTGCGGCGAGCGGCACAGCCCCGAGTCCCACCTCATCCCGCTGGTCCTCCAGGTCGCGCTCGGACAGCGCGAGTCGATCTCCGTCTACGGTGACGACTACCCCACCCCCGACGGCACCTGCGTCCGCGACTACATCCACGTCGCCGACCTCGCCGAGGCCCACCTGCTGGCGCTGGACGCCGCCACCGCGGGCGAGCACCTGATCTGCAACCTCGGCAACGGCAACGGCTTCTCGGTCCGCGAGGTCATCGAGACGGTCCGCGAGGTCACCGGCCACCCGGTCCCCGAGACCGCGGCCCCGCGCCGCGCCGGCGACCCGGCCGTCCTCGTCGCCTCCGCCGCCACCGCCAGGGAGCGGCTCGGCTGGCAGCCGTCCCGCGCCGACCTGGCCGGAATCGTCTCCGACGCCTGGACGTTCGCCCGCCGAGAGGAGCCCACCGCACCATGACCGACAACGCCGAGCCGACCGCCGGCTTCACCGATCTCACCGCCTCCTTCACCGAGCTGTACGGGACCGAGCCCGAGGGAGTCTGGGCCGCCCCCGGCCGGGTCAACCTGATCGGCGAGTACACCGACTTCAACGACGGCTTCGTGATGCCGCTCGCCCTGCCGCACACCGCACGGGCCGCCGTCGCCCGCCGCAGCGACGGCGAGCTGCGGCTGCACTCCACCGATGTGCCGGGCGGCGTCGTCCAGCTCCGCCTCGACGAGCTGGCCCCGCACGAGGGCCACGGCTGGGCCGCCTACCCGGCCGGCGTCGTCTGGGCGCTGCGCGAGGCCGGCCACGAGATCACCGGTGCCGACATCCAGCTGTCCTCCACCGTCCCCACCGGTGCCGGGCTCTCCTCGTCCGCCGCGCTCGAAGTGGTGACCGGACTGGCCCTGAACGACCTCTTCGGGCTCGGCCTCACCGCCGCCGAGCTCGCGGTGCTCGCCCAGCGCGCCGAGAACGCGTTCGTCGGCGTCCCCTGCGGCGTCATGGACCAGATGGCATCGGCCTGCTGCACCGAGGGCCACGCCCTGCACCTGGACACCCGCGACCTCACCCAGCGCCAGGTCCCCTTCGACCTGGCCGCCCAGGGCCTGCGGCTCCTGGTCGTCGACACCCGCGTCAAGCACGCGCTCGGCGACGGCGCGTACGCGGAGCGGCGGGCCGGCTGCGAGGAGGGCGCCCGCCTCCTCGGCATCCGTACCCTGCGCGAGCTTCCGTACGAGGGGCTGGGCACCGCCCTCGGCACCCTGGCCGCGGCCGGCGCGGACGAGTCCGTCGTGCGCTACGTACGCCATGTGGTCGGCGACAACCAGCGCGTCGAGCAGGTCATCGCGCTGCTCGACGCGGGCGAGGTGCGCGCGGCGGGCCCGGTCCTCACGGCCGGCCATGTCTCGCTCCGGGACGATCTGCGGGTCTCCTGCGTGGAGTTGGACCTGGTCGTCGAGACGGCGAACGCGGCCGGTGCGCTCGGCGCGCGGATGACCGGCGGCGGCTTCGGCGGCTCGGCGATCGTGCTCGTGGAGGAGTCGCAGGCGGACACGGTCACCAAGTCCGTCCAGGAGGCGTTCGCCGCTGCGGGCTACGCGGCCCCGGGCGTCTTCCCCGCCACACCGTCGGCGGGGGCCCGCCGGCTCGTCTGAGCCGGTCGCCGGCCGTTCGTCAGAGCTCCTTGACGAGTGTGAACTCGGTGACCCCGGGCGGGTAGTTCTCGACCCGCCCGCTCACCTCGTAACCCCGCTTCCGGTAGAAGTCGGGGGCCTGGAAGTCCCAGGTCTCCACCCGGGAGCGGGCGCAGGACCGGTCCGTCCGGGCCACCCGTTCCGCCTCGGCGAGCAGCCGCGAGCCGAGGCCGGAACCGCGGTGGCGGACGTCGACCCAGAGCAGATCCACATGCAACCAGTAGGCCCAGGTGCGGCCGGTCAGCCCCGCCGCGACCTGCCCCTCGGCATCCAGCGCCCATACCTCCAGCGGGACTTCGAGCGCGGCGGGCGTATCGCGCAGCGCGCGGATCCGCGGCGAGCGTGCGGTGTTGTCGTCACGTAGCCACCTGTTCAGCAGCTGACGTCGTTCTTTGTCCACTTCTGTCTCAAGACGGAACATGAACCACACCCTAGGACCCGACTGCCCGTCAGTTCTGTGAATCCCCTTCCGCTCCCGGCCGCCGCCCGTACCCTGATGCACAGCACCGGCGGGGGCCGGTGCTGATTCAGGGGTACGAGACAGCCGGGTGCGACGCCCGGGCGGGATGGCAGTCGGAGCACGGCGGCGGCCGTGGACTGCGGTTCAACTCCCCGCTCCGGGCGTCGTACCCGCGCCGGTCCGTCCCTGCCGGGGGTCGCGCGCTTCGGGCGCCCCAGAACACACAGCATGGGGGTGCCTGTGGCCCGTATCCGGGTTCTCGTCGTCGACGACCACCGCATTTTCGCCGAGTCGCTCGCCGCGGCGCTCGCCGCCGAGCCGGACGTCGACGTGGCCGCGGCGGGCAGCGGCCCGGCCGCCCTGCGCTGTCTGGAACGCGCGGCGGCCGAGGGGCGCGGTTACGACGTGATACTCGTCGATGCCGAACTGGGCATCGTGCGCCCGCCCGGCCGCCGGGCCGCGGGTCCGGTGCCGGTGCCCGCTCCCAGGGCCGGGGAGAACGTCCTGGTCGACGGCATCTCCCTGGTGGCCGGCATCCGTGCGCTGCGGCCGTCGGTGCGCACGGTGGTGCTCGCCGAGAAGGACGACCCGCGCCGGGCTGCGCTCGCGCTCCAGGCGGGCGCCTGCGGCTGGGTCGCCAAGGACAGCTCGCTGCAACGGCTGCTCGCGGTGATCCGCGGCGTGCTGCGCGAGGAGACGCATCTGCCGCCCGCGCTGCTCACGGGCGTGCTGCGGGAGCTGATGGCGGACCGCAAGCACCGCACCGAGAGCGAAGAGCTCGTCGAGTCCCTCACCCCGCGCGAGCGTGAGGTGCTGCGCTGCATGGTGGCGGGCCTGGGCCGCAAGGCGGTGGCGGAGCGGCTCTTCCTCTCCCCGCACACGGTACGTACGCATATGCAGAACGTGCTGGGGAAGCTGGGTGTGCACTCCACGCTGGCGGCCGTCGCGCTGGCCAGACGGGCGGGCGTCGGCCCGGCCGATCTCGAAGTGCCGCCCCCGGAGCCCGTGCTAGCCGGGGATGTTGTCGAACGGGGCGGTCAACTGGCGTAGCAGTCCCGCCAGTTCGCCCCGTTGTCGGCGGGACAGTTCGCCCAGGATGGCGCGCTCCTGGGCGAGCAGGCCGGCCAGTGACTGATCGGCCTTGTCGCGGCCCTCGGCGGTGAGCCGGACCAGCACGCCGCGGCGGTCGCTGGGGTCGGGGAGCCGCTCGACGAGATTCTTCTTGGTCAGCCGGTCGATGCGGTTGGTCATCGTGCCCGAGGTGACCAGGGTCTGGGTGAGGAGCTGGCCGGGGGAGAGCTGGTACGGGTCGCCGGCGCGGCGCAGCGACGTGAGGACGTCGAACTCCCACGGTTCCAGGTGGTGCTCGGCGAAGGCGATCCTGCGGGCCCGGTCGAGGTGGCGGGCCAGGCGGGAGACGCGGCTGAGGACCTCGAGTGGTTCCACGTCGAGGTCGGGGCGCTCGCGGCGCCATGCAGCGACCAGTCGGTCGACCTCGTCCTCCATGTGGATCAGTGTAGAGGGTCTGTCGACATGAAGTCTCTTGAATTCGAGTCTCTTGACATCAAGATACTTTCGGGTCGATCCTGGACCGCATGACCGCACCCACCTGGGACCCGCAGCAGTATCTGCGCCACGCGGACCATCGCACCCGCCCCTTCCGTGACCTGCTGGCCCGCGTCCCCGAACTGCCGGACGCCGCCGCCCCCCGTATCGCCGACCTCGGCTGCGGCGCGGGCAACGTCACCGCCCTGCTCGCCACACGCTGGCCCCTGGCCCGTATCACCGGCTACGACAACTCCCCGCAGATGCTGGACCGGGCCCGCGCCCACGCCACCGCCCTGCTGGACTTCGCCGAAGCCGACGCCGCGACCTGGACCCCCGCCGAGCCGCACGACCTGATCATCTCCAACGCGCTGCTCCAATGGGTCCCCGGCCACGCCGACCGCCTCCCCGGCTGGCTGGACGCGCTCACCCCCGGCGGCACCCTCGCCCTCCAGGTCCCGGGCAACTTCGACCAGCCCTCGCACGCCCTGATGCGCGAACTCGCCGAGTCCCCGCGCTGGCGCACCCGTCTGGGTGGCCGCCTGCGCCACACGGACGCGGTCCTGAGCCCCGCCGGCTACCTGGACCGCCTCACGGGGCCCGGCCGCACCGCCGACGTCTGGGAGACCACCTATCTCCACCTCCTGCACGGCCGGGACGCCGTACTCGACTGGGTGAAGGGCACCGGACTGCGCCCGGTCCTCACCGCCCTCGCCGACGACGAGCAGGCCCAGGACGCCTTCCTCGCCGAATACCGCGACCTGCTGCGCGCCGCGTACCCCGAGGGCCCGCACGGCACGGTCTTCCCGTTCCGCCGCATCTTCGCCGTCGCACACCGGGAGAGGTGACGATCGCCGCCGTCGGCCACGTCCGGCTCGCGGGACGGGGCCCCGGCACCGGAGAACCGGTGACGGAGCCCCGTCGCGTACCTGTGCCGCCGCCGCTCAGTTCTTGCGGTGTCCGATCAGCCGCGGCTTCGACTCCAGGTTCTCCAGACCGTGCCACGCCAGATTCACCAGATGGGCGGCGACCTCGGCCTTCTTGGGCTTGCGCGCGTTCACCCACCACTGACCCGTCAGCGCCACCATCCCGACCAGCGCCTGCGCATACAGCGGGGCCAGCTTCGGATCGAAGCCCCGGGCCTTGAACTCCAGACCCAGGATGTCCTCCACCTGGGTGGCGATATCGCTGATGAGCGAGGCGAACGTGCCCGTCGACTGGGCCACCGGCGAGTCACGGACCAGGATGCGGAAACCGTCCGTGTACGTCTCGATGTAGTCCAGCAGCGCGAACGCCGCCTGCTCCAGCAGCTCACGCGGATGGCCGGCGGTCAGCGCGGTGTTCACCATCTCCAGGAGCTGACGCATCTCCCGGTCCACCACCACGGCGTACAGCCCCTCCTTGCCGCCGAAGTGCTCGTACACCACCGGCTTGGAGACCCCGGCACGCGCCGCGATCTCCTCCACCGACGTGCCTTCGAAACCCTTGTCGGCGAAGAGCGTGCGACCGATGTCAAGCAACTGCTCGCGGCGTTCCTTCCCGGTCATCCGCACCCGGCGGGCCCGCCGGGCCGAAGGTGCACGGGTGTTCTCGCTGCCTGCGCTTGAGTCGGTCGCCACGTCGTCAATCATGCCGCGTCGGCCTGCGCGGGGTGGCGCCGGGACTCGATACGGGCGGAATCGGGCCAGCGCACGTCGGACGCCCAGCCCAGCTTCTCGAACCAGCGGATCAGCCGCGCACTCGAATCGATCTGACCCCGCATCACACCGTGCCGCGCACTCGTCGGGTCCGCGTGGTGCAGGTTGTGCCAGGACTCACCGCACGACAGGACCGCCAGCCACCACACGTTGCCGGACCTGTCGCGGGACTTGAAGGGGCGCTTGCCGACCGCGTGACAGATCGAGTTGATCGACCAGGTCACATGGTGCAACAGCGCCACCCGGACCAGCGAGCCCCAGAAGAACGCGGTCGCCGCACCCCACCACGACATCGTGACCAGGCCCCCCACCAGCGGCGGAATGGCCAGCGAGACGATCGTGAAGGTGAGGAAGTGGCGGGAGATCCCACGGATCGCCGGGTCCCTGATCAGATCGGGGGCGTACTTCTGCTGAGGCGTCCGCTCCTCGTCGAACATCCAGGCGATGTGCGCCCACCAGAGGCCCTTCATCAGAGCCGGCAGCGTCTCGCCGAAACGCCACGGCGAATGCGGGTCACCCTCCGCGTCCGAGAAACGGTGGTGCTTGCGGTGATCGGCCACCCAGCGGACCACCGGACCCTCCACCGCCAGCGAACCGGCCACGGCCAGGGCGATACGGAGCGGACGCTTCGCCTTGAACGAACCATGTGTGAAATACCGGTGGAAACCGATCGTGATGCCATGGCAGCCGATGAAGTACATCGCCACCAGCAGTCCCAGATCGAGCCAGCTCACACCGCGGCCCCAGGCCAGCGGCACCGCCGCGACCAGGGCCACGAACGGCACGACGATGAACAGCAGGAGCGCGATCTGCTCGATCGACCGCTTGTTGTCCCCGCCGAGCGTGGCGAGGGGGAGATCCTGACCGGCAGCCGGCTGAGCGGCCTCGATCACTTCGGGGCTGGACTTCATTGGGGAGTCCCCTGTGGGTAGGAATGCAGCGGACAGTCGGGCTACGCACCCGTAACCTACGGCGTCGTAAGTATGGCAGCGAGAAGGCCCGCCACACGAGAGGCCGACGGACCTGGCACGGACCGGCGCCGTACGGGGTAGGGGACAGGGAGCGCACCCCGCACGTACCCGCCATGAACGGCGGGTACCTCTCGGGGCGCGAACAGCACCGACAGCACGGACACCTATCCTGGAGAGGTCGGACAGCGCGGTCCGCACCCTGCCACCCGGGGGGTTGCGTCAGCACCGCTGCCAGCCGCGGGCCCCGGATCCCGTGCTCAACCACTGCAAGGAGCCGCACACTGTGAGCAGTGCCGACCAGACCCCTGCCGCCAGCCCCGAGCTGCGCGCCGACATCCGCCGCCTCGGCGACCTGCTGGGCGAGACCCTCGTACGCCAGGAGGGCCAGGAGCTCCTCGACCTCGTCGAGCGCGTCCGCGCCCTGACCCGTACCGACGGCGAGGCCGCGGCCGAGCTCCTCGGCGACACGGACCTGGAGACCGCCGCACAGCTCGTGCGGGCCTTCTCCACCTACTTCCACCTCGCCAACGTCACCGAGCAGGTCCACCGCGCCCACGAGATGCGCGACCGGCGCGCCGCCGAGGGCGGGCTCCTCGCCCGGACCGCCGACCGGCTCAAGGACGCGGACCCCGAGCACCTGCGCGAGACCGTCAAGAACCTCAACGTACGGCCCGTCTTCACCGCGCACCCCACAGAAGCCGCGCGGCGCTCCGTACTGAACAAGCTGCGCCGCATCGCCGCACTCCTGGAGACCCCGGTCATCGAGGCCGACCGGCGCCGCCAGGACATCCGGCTCGCCGAGAACATCGACCTCATCTGGCAGACCGACGAGCTGCGCGTGGTCCGCCCGGAGCCCGCCGACGAGGCCCGCAACGCCATCTACTACCTCGACGAACTCCACGCCAACGCCGTGGGCGACGTCCTGGAGGACCTGGCCGCCGAACTGGAGCGCGTCGGCGTCGAACTGCCCGCCGGCACCCGCCCCCTCACCTTCGGCACCTGGATCGGCGGCGACCGCGACGGCAACCCCAACGTGACGCCCGCCGTCACCTGGGAGGTGCTGATCCTCCAGCACGAGCACGGCATCACCGACGCCCTCGAACTCGTCGACCAGCTGCGCGGGCTGCTCTCCAACTCCATCCGCTACACCGGAGCCACCGACGAGCTCCTCACCTCCCTCCAGGCCGACCTGGAAGCGCTCCCCGAGATCAGCCCCCGCTACAAGCGGCTGAACGCCGAGGAGCCCTACCGCCTCAAGGCCACCTGCATCCGGCAGAAGCTCGTCAACACCCGCGAGCGCCTCGCCGCCGGCACCCCGCACCGCCCCGGCTGCGACTACCTGGGCACCGCCGGACTCATCGCCGACCTGGCCCTCATCCAGACCTCGCTGCGCGAGCACAAGGGCGGCATCGTCGCCGACGGCCGGATGGACCGCACCATCCGCACGCTCAACGCCTTCGGCCTCCAGCTCGCCACGATGGACGTACGCGAACACGCCGACGCCCACCACCACGCGCTGGGCCAGCTCTTCGACCGCCTCGGCGAGGAGTCCTGGCGCTACGCCGACATGCCGCGCGACTACCGGCAGAAGCTCCTCGCCAAGGAGCTCCGCTCCCGTCGCCCGCTCGCCCCGACCCCGGCCCCGCTGGACGCCGCGGGCGAGAAGACCCTCGGCGTCTTCCACACCATCAGCCAGGCCTTCGAGCGCTTCGGCCCCGAAGTCATCGAGTCCTACATCATCTCGATGTGCCAGGGCGCCGACGACGTCTTCGCCGCGGCCGTCCTCGCCCGCGAGGCCGGACTGCTCGACCTGCACGGCGGCTGGGCCAAGATCGGCATCGTGCCGCTCCTGGAGACCACCGACGAGCTCAAGGCCGCCGACGTCATCCTCGACGAGATGCTCGCCGACCCGTCCTACCGCCGCCTCGTCTCGCTCCGCGGCGACGTCCAGGAGGTCATGCTCGGCTACTCCGACTCCTCCAAGTTCGGCGGCATCACCACCTCCCAGTGGGAGATCCACCGCGCCCAGCGCCGGCTGCGCGACGTCGCCCACCGCTACGGCGTACGCCTGCGCCTCTTCCACGGCCGCGGCGGCACCGTCGGCCGCGGCGGCGGCCCCTCGCACGACGCGATCCTCGCGCAGCCGTGGGGCACGCTGGAGGGCGAGATCAAGGTGACCGAGCAGGGCGAGGTCATCTCCGACAAGTACCTCATCCCGGCGCTCGCCCGCGAGAACCTGGAGCTGACCGTCGCGGCCACCCTCCAGGCCTCCGCGCTGCACACCGCACCCCGCCAGTCCGACGAGGCCCTGGCCCGCTGGGACGCGGCCATGGACACCGTCTCGGACGCCGCCCACGCCGCGTACCGCAAGCTGGTCGAGGACCCCGACCTGCCGACGTACTTCCTCGCCTCCACCCCGGTGGACCAGCTCGCCGACCTGCACCTGGGCTCGCGGCCCTCCCGCCGCCCCGGCTCGGGAGTCTCGCTCGACGGCCTGCGCGCCATCCCGTGGGTCTTCGGCTGGACCCAGTCACGGCAGATCGTGCCCGGCTGGTACGGCGTCGGCTCCGGCCTCAAGGCACTGCGCGAGGCCGGCCTGGACACCGTCCTGGAAGAGATGCACGAACACTGGCACTTCTTCCAGAACTTCCTCTCCAACGTCGAGATGACCCTCGCCAAGACCGACCTGCGCATCGCCCGGCACTACGTCGACACCCTCGTCCCCGACGAGCTCAAGCACGTCTTCGACGACATCGAGGCCGAGCACGCGCTGACCGTCAGCGAAGTCCTCAAGATCACCGGCAACACCGAACTGCTCGGCACCAGCCCGGTGCTCCAGCAGACCTTCGCCATCCGCGACGCCTACCTGGACCCGATCTCCTACCTCCAGGTGTCCCTGCTGGCCCGCCAGCGCCAGGCGGCCGAACGCGGCGAGGAAGCCGACCCGCTGCTCGCCCGCGCCCTGCTGCTCACCGTCAACGGTGTCGCGGCCGGACTGCGCAACACCGGCTGATCAAGACCGGCTGATCGACGCTGCCTGATCGAAGCGGTCGCGGGCGGGGTCCTCTCACAGGGCGATGAACGTCGCCACGAGCAGGGCCCCGCCCGCGATCCCGGCACCCCAGCCGATCCGGGGCAGCCGCAGACCGCCGCCGATCACCAGCCCGGCCAGCACCAGCGCCCCGCCCAGCGGCATCCACGCATGGAGGAAACCCGGCGTCCCGGTGCGTACGACCTCGAAGGTGCCCGGCTTCACGACGACGGGGAAACGGTCACCCTTCTTCGCCGCGACGGACTTCTCGACCGACACCCGGGAGCGCCCGGACCCGCCGTCGGTCGGCGTGTAGGGACCCGTGCAGACCTCGCTGCCGCACCCCGTGACCGTCATCGTCCCGTGCTCACGACCCTTCGCCAGCACGATGTGATGCGCCGAGTCCCACGAGGACAGCACACCCGCGACGAGCAACAGCAGGACGACACAGCCGAGCGCCGCGCTGCGGCCGTACTGCAGGGCACGGTGGGAGGAGCTGCGCTTCATGGGGGCCGATCTTTGGCCAGGGCCCTGCGGTCGGTCAAGCTGTGGCCGAAAACAGCCCGATTACCGGCGGGTATGTCGGGATTCGCGCCCGCCCGCGCGGCTCAGGAGTTGTACGCGCTCTGCGCCCGCTCCAGCCCCTCCGCCAGCAGACACTCCACCGAGTCCGCCGCCCGGTCCACCAGGAACGCGAGCTCCTTGCGCTCCGTGGACGAGAAGTCCTTCAGTACGAAGTCCGCCACCTGCATCCGCCCCGGCGGACGCCCGATCCCGAACCGGATCCGGTGATAGTCGGGCCCCATCGACTTCGTCATCGACTTCAGTCCGTTGTGACCGTTGTCGCCACCGCCCAGTTTCAGCCGCAGCGTCCCGTAGTCGACGTCCAGCTCGTCATGGACCGCCACGACGTGGTCGAGCGGCACCTTGTAGAAGTCGCGCAGCGCCGAGACCGGGCCGCCCGACAGGTTCATGTACGACATCGGCTTGGCCACGACCACCCGGCGGCTCAGCGGTCCGGGCGGACCGATCCGGCCCTCCAGCACCTGCGCCTGCGCCTTGGGCGCCCGCTTGAACTTCCCGCCGATGCGCTCCGCGAGCAGGTCGGCGACCATGAAGCCCACGTTGTGGCGGTTCGCCGCGTACTCGGGACCGGGATTGCCCAGGCCCACGATCAGCCAGGGGTCATTGGCGTCGGACATCGCGCTGGGTCTCCTCGCGTACGGGCGGGTGGCAGACAGGGAAACGGGGCAGCGGCCTCCTTGCGGAGATCCGCCACCCCGTCAGTCAAGCAGGTGGGGCGAGAATCAGGCCTCGGTGGTCGCGGCCTCGGTGCCCTCGGCGGCCGGCTCCTCGGCCTGCGCGGCGACGACCTGGAGCACGACGGCGTCCTCGTCACCGGCCAGCACGGAACCCGCGGGGAGCGGGACGTCCTTGGCGAGGATCGAGTCGCCGGCGTCCAGGCCCGCGATGGAGACCGTGACGGACTCGGGGATGTGGGTGGCCTCGGCCTCGACGAGCAGGGTGTTCTGCACGTACTCGAGCAGGTTGCCGCCCGGGGCCAGCTCGCCCTCGACGTGCACCGCGATCTCGACCTCGACCTTTTCGCCGCGCTTCACGGTCAGCAGGTCGACGTGCTCGATGTTGCCCTTGAGGGCGTTGCGCTGCACGGCCTTCGGGATGACCAGGGCGTCCTTGCCGTCGATCTCGAGACCGATGAGGACGTTGGCGGTACGGAGCGCGAGGTGCAGCTCGTGGGCCGGCAGCGTGATGTGGACCGCGTCGGCGCCGTGGCCGTAGATGACCGCGGGGACCAGGTTGGCACGACGGGTACGGCGGGCAGCGCCCTTGCCGAACTCGGAACGGACCGCGGCGTTGAGCTTGATCTCGGCCATGACTGCACTCCTCGTAAGGTGACAAAACTGCGGATGGTCACCCGGCCCACGACAGGCCTGCTACGAAGAGCGCGTCGATAACGGACCGCCGTACCTATGAGTACGGCCTCCCTCGCCGAGCAACTCGCTGAGTCTACCCGGCGGGGAGGCCGCACCCAAAGTGGATCTTCTGTGACGCTCGTGCGCCTACTGCTGCCTACTGCTCCTCGAAGAGGCTCGTCACCGAACCGTCCTCGAACACCTCACGCACCGCGCGCGCGATCGTCGGCGCGATCGAGAGCACCGTGATCTTGTCGAGCTCCAGCTCGCCCGGGGTCGGCAGGCTGTCCGTGAAGACGAACTCGCTGACCTTCGAGTTCTTCAGCCGGTCGGCGGCCGGACCCGAGAGCACACCGTGCGTGGCCGTCACTATGACGTCCTCGGCACCGTGGGCGAACAGGGCGTCCGCGGCGGCGCAGATCGTGCCGCCGGTGTCGATCATGTCGTCGACCAGGACACAGACCCGGCCCTTCACGTTGCCCACGACCTCGTGGACGCTGACCTGGTTGGGCACGTCCTTGTCGCGGCGCTTGTGCACGATCGCCAGCGGGGCGTCCAGACGGTCGCACCAGCGGTCGGCGACACGGACCCGGCCGGCGTCCGGCGAGACGATCGTCAGCTTCGAGCGGTCGACCTTGGCACCGACGTAGTCGGCCAGGATCGGCAGCGCGAAGAGGTGGTCGACCGGGCCGTCGAAGAAGCCCTGGATCTGGTCGGTGTGCAGATCGACGGTGAGGATGCGGTCCGCACCCGCCGTCTTCATCAGGTCCGCGATCAGACGCGCCGAGATCGGCTCGCGGCCGCGGTGCTTCTTGTCCTGACGGGCGTAGCCGTAGAACGGCACGATGACCGTGATGGAGCGGGCCGACGCGCGCTTCAGCGCGTCCAGCATGATCAGCTGCTCCATGATCCACTTGTTGATCGGAGCCGTGTGGCTCTGGATCAGGAAGCAGTCGGCGCCGCGGGCGGACTCCTGGAAGCGGACGTAGATCTCACCGTTGGCGAAATCGAAGGCCTTCGTCGGCACGAGGCCCACACCCAGTTGGTGCGCAACCTCCTCGGCCAGCTCGGGGTGGGCGCGGCCGGAGAAGAACATCAGTTTCTTCTCGCCGGTCGTCTTGATCCCGGTCACAGCACAGTCTCCTCAGACGTGTATCTGGCGCTGCACGCAGATGTCCCGATGTGCAACGAGCCAGCCGAAATGGGGTGAGCATCTATCACGGTACGCCGTGCGCGGCGCACCTGTTTCCGGTCAGCTTTCGCTGCCGGTGTCCTCCGCCGAGGCCTGGGCAGCCTGCGCGGCCGCGCTGCCGGGACGCTTACGGGCCACCCAACCCTCGATATTCCTTTGCTGGCCGCGGGCCACGGCCAGCGAACCGGCCGGCACGTCCTTCGTGATGACGGAGCCCGCCGCGGTGTAGACGCCGTCCCCGACCGTGACAGGCGCCACAAACATATTGTCCGAACCGGTACGGCAGTGCGAGCCGATCGTCGTGTGGTGCTTGTTCACGCCGTCGTAGTTCACGAAGACGCTGGCCGCACCGATGTTGGTGTGGTCGCCGATCGTCGCGTCACCGACATACGACAGGTGGGGGACCTTCGTCCCCTCCCCGATCGTGGCGTTCTTCATCTCCACGTACGTACCGGCCTTGGCCTTCGCGCCCAGCTTCGTGCCCGGCCGCAGATAGGCGTACGGGCCGACCAGCGCGCCCGGACCGACCTCGGCCCCGTCCGCGACGGTGTTGTCCACCCGCGCGCCCGCGTGGACGACGGTGTCCGTCAGCCGCGAGTTCGGGCCGACCTCGGCGTCCTCCGCGAGATGCGTCGCACCCAGCAGCTGCGTACCCGGGTGCACGATCGCGTCCCGCTCGTACGTGACCGTGACGTCGATCAGCGTCGACGCCGGATCCACCACCGTCACACCCGCCGTCATGGCCCGCTCCAGCAGCCGCTGGTTCAGCAGCCGGCGGGCCTCGGCGAGCTGCACCCGGTTGTTGATCCCGAGGATCTCCCGGTGGTCCCCGGCGACCGAGGCGCCGACCCGGTGCCCGGCCTCGCGCAGGATCGACAGCACGTCGGTGAGGTACTCCTCGCCCTGGCTGTTGTCCGTGCGCACCTTGCCGAGCGCGTCCGTGAGCAGGCGCCCGTCGAACGCGAACACCCCGGAGTTGATCTCCCGGATCGCGCGCTGCGCGTCCGTGGCGTCCTTGTGCTCGACGATCTCGGTGACCGCGCCGGTCGCCGCGTCGCGCACGATCCGGCCGTACCCGGTGGAGTCGGGGACCTCGGCGCTGAGCACGGTGACGGCGTTGCCGTCGGCGGTGTGGGTGGCGGCGAGCGCGGCGAGGGTCTCGCCGCACAGCAGCGGGGTGTCGCCGCAGACGACGATCACGGTGCCCTCGACGGTCCCGCCCAGCTCGTCGAGCCCGACGCGCACCGCGTTCCCGGTGCCCTTCTGCTCGGCCTGGTAGGCGGTGCGCACCTGGGCGTCCGCGGCGGTGAGGTGGGCGGTGACCTGCTCGCTCGCGTGGCCGACGACCACGACGAGGTGCTGCGGGTCCAGCTCGCGGGAGGCGGCGACGACATGTCCGACGAGCGAGCGCCCGGAGATCTCGTGCAGGACCTTGGGGGTCTTCGACTTCATACGGGTGCCCTCACCCGCTGCGAGGACGACGACGGCTGCCGGGCGTACGGAGCTCACGGATAGGCCCTTCGGCTTCGGGTGATGGACATCCGCAGGATACCGGGGGGCGCTGGACCGGACATGGGTGCGGGCCCCGACCGGTTGGGTCGGGGCCCGCAGCGCTGAGCTCCCCCACCAGGACTTGAACCCGGACAAATAGCACCAAAAGCTACTGTGCTGCCAATTACACCATGGGGGAATAAAGCCGACGGAACCGGACATTGCGCCAGGCTGTCGGATTGGCACGGAACACTATGCCGTACCACCAGCCCTCAACGCGACGGTATAGGCACGACGTGCTGTGCAGGTCACCCGAAAATGAGGTGCGCCCGCCCGTACGCTGGACGTCATGACCGCAACGGGGGCAGACCGGGAAGCGGCGGGGCCGACCACCCGCGGCTACTGGTGGTGGGAACGGCGACGGAGCGTCGCACTGGATGGGGGACTGGCGCTGGTTTCGGCGCTGGAGTGTGCGCTGGAAGGGGTGGAGTTCGCGGGGAACACCGGGCTGCCGGTGCCGCTGGGGGTGGTGTTCGGGCTGGTCGCGGGGGCCGTGCTGCTGGTGCGGCGGAAGTGGCCGATCGCGGTGGTGCTCGTGTCGATCGCGACGACGCCGGCCGAGATGGGCTTCCTGATGGGCCTGGTCGGCCTGTACACGCTGGCCGCCTCCGATGTACCGCGGCGGATCACCGCGGTGCTGATGAGCATGCAGCTGGTGGGGACGTTCATCGTCACCTACGTGCGGCTGCGGCAGGGCGTCGACGCCGACGCGGACTTCGGGCCCGGTGACTGGTACGTCCCGATGCTGTCCCTCTTCATGGCGGTGGGCCTGACCGCGCCACCGGTGCTGTTCGGCCTCTACACAGGGGCGCGGCGCCGGCTGATGGAGAGCCTGCGGGAGCGGGCGGATTCGCTGGAGCGGGAGCTGTCGCTGCTCGCGGACCGGGCGGAGGAGCGGGCGGAGTGGGCGCGTACGGAGGAGCGGAACCGGATCGCCCGGGAGATGCATGACGTGGTCGCGCACCGGGTGAGCCTGATGGTGGTCCACGCGGCGGCCCTGCAGGCGGTGGCACCGAAGGATCCGGCGAAGGCGGTGCGCAACGCGGCGCTGGTCGGTGACATGGGGCGGCAGGCGCTGACGGAGCTGCGCGAGATGCTCGGCGTGCTGCGTACCGGGGAGCCGATGGTGGCGCGGGTGACGCAGGTGCCGCTGGCTTCTGTGGGGCGGCGTGCGGTGCCGGTGGCGACGGAGGACGGGCCGCGGCTGGACGAGATGGAGACGCTCGTGGGGGAGTCGCGGGCGGCGGGGATGACGGTGGAGCTGTCGGTGGAGGGCGAGGCGCGTGGTTATGCGCCGGAGGTCGAGCAGACGGCGTACCGGGTGGTGCAGGAGGCCCTGACGAACGTGCACAAGCACGCGGCGGGCGCGAAGACCTGGGTGCGGCTGGCGCACCGGGCCTCCGAGGTCGCCATGCAGGTGGAGAACGGTCCGTCGGACGCGGCCACGGCGGACGCGGGGCTGCCCAGCGGGGGCAACGGGCTGCTCGGCATGCGGGAGCGCGTGCTGGGGCTGGGAGGCGTCTTCGTGTCCGGTCCGACGGATGCGGGCGGCTTCCGGGTGTCGGCGGTCCTGCCGGACGTCGACGCGGCGTGACGGTGCCGAGTTCTCAGCCCGAGATCAGGCGTTCCGGCTGGATGCCGGTGACGAGTGTGGCGAGGGCGCCGTCGATGTCGGGTCCGAGGTACCAGTCGCCGGTGTGGTCGATGCTGTAGACCCGTCCGTCCGTGTCGATGGCGAGGACGGCCTGTCCGTCTCCTTCTTCGCCCAGGGGCGCGACCTCGGTTTCCAGGGCGCGTCCGAGGTCTCCCAGGGTGCGGGCCAGGTGGAGTCCGCTCAGTGGGTCGATCCGTACGGACGGCGGTGCGATCTGGCGTCCGGGTGCGGTGGCGGTGATGTGCAGTCCGCCGAATTCGGCCCACGCCTCCACCGCGGCGGGGAAGACGGCGTGCTGGTGTCCGGCGGGCGAGGCGTGGGAGCGCAGGGCGTCGGCCCACTCCTCGGCCTGGCGGATGTCCCAGCGGCCGGGCTGCCAGCCGGCGGCGCGCAGGGCGGCGTCGACGGCGACGGGGAAGCGGGTGGAGGTGTGGCGGTCGTGGTCGGCCGGGCCGGTTTGTGCGGGCAGGTCGGTTCGGTCGCGCATGGGGGCGTGGTCAGCCCTTCTCGGCGGTGGTCGCCGTTCCGGTCGTGGTGAGGTCGACGGGACGTACGCCGAAGTGGGCGAGCATGACGGAGCAGGAGCGGCAGGGGGCCGCGTAGCTGCCGTGGAGGGGGTCGCCGTCCTCGCGGATGCGGCGTGCGGTGAGCCGGGCGTGCTTGAGCGCGCGCCGGGCCTCGCCGTTGGTGAGGGGCTTGCGCTGGGCTCGCTTGGAGCGGCCGCTCTCGGCGGCGGTGAGGTGCCGGGAAAGCAGTATGGCCTCGGGGCAGCGGCCGGTGAAGCGTTCGCGCTGTCCGCTGGGGAGGGTGTCGAGGAAGTCCTGGACGAGGTGGTGGAGTACGGGTGGCTGGTCGCCCTTGCCCGCGGTGCAGGTGAGCGTTTCACCGCGTACGGACAGCGCTGCGGCCACCGCGGGCAGGATGCCGTCGCGGCGGTGGGTCAGCCGGGGTGTGTGCCCGGTCTCGTTGCTGCTCCAGCTGAGTCGTGGGTCCCCGGTGGTGACGGTCTGTGCAGAGTGTGCGGTGTGCATGGTGCTGTGTCCCTCCCGTGCCCGCAGCGGCTGCTGCCGAATGTGCACGCCCCCGTGTATGCGGGTGACAGCCTGCCAAATGTGTCGGGTCCTGTGAAAGCTGGGTCGGTGAAACGTGTCTGCGTGTCGCGATTCGGTGGCCTGTTCGTCGCCCGTCCGTCACTCCGTTGTGACGGTTGGTGACGGATGTGGCCGGGGGACGGAGGGGCGGGGTCTGTTACGGGCTCACCGCATAGGCTGTGCCTGGACCGCCCCCGTGGGCAGGTCGGTCCTCATCAGCCAGACGCAGCAGGGGGCAACCGCCATGACGACAGGTCGGCTCGGGCAGCAAGCCGCGCCACCGAACGCGGCCTACGCCGGGCAGCTCGTGCACTTCCCGGACCCGGTCCGGGCGTCCCGCCACCCCAGAGGTGTGCGCATGGACGGGAACGGCTGTCCGGACTTCGCGCCGTACGCGCGCGCCGCCGCGGAGATCGCCGAGCCCCCGCAGGGCTTCGGTGTGGACGAGCTGCGGCTCACGGACTACGTGTCGGCGAACGCGGCGCTGGCGGCGAGCGGGCACGAGCTGTGGGACACGATTCCCGCGGTGGCCACTCCGCACGGCTGGACCTGGCATCACGTGCCGGGTGGCCGGCGGATGGAGCTCGTTCCGGTCGAGGTGAAGGCGTTGCTGCGGCATCACGGTGGCCTGGCGACGACCGCGGTGGACCAGAACAAGCGGGGTACGCGCCCGCTGCAGGAGACCCGCCCCGCTCATTTCCGGTTGCCGAAGGGTGCCGTGGCGGTGAGCGAGCAGCAGATCCAGGGCGTCGAGGAGGATCTCGGCTACCGGCTGCCCGGTGCGTACCGCTCGTTCCTCAAGGCGGCCGGCGGCTCGGCCCCGGTGGGTGCGGCGCTGGACGCGGAGCTCGGTCTCCTGGTCGACCAGCCGTTCTTCACGGTGCGTGAGGAAGCCGGTGTGAACGACCTGGTGTACGTGAACAAGTGCCTGCGGGACCATCTGACCAAGGACTATCTCGGCGTCGGTTTCGTCCAGGGCGGCATTCTCGCGGTGAAGGTCCGGGGGGATGGCATCGGTTCGGTCTGGTTCTGTGCGTACGACGATGCGCGTGACCAGGACGGCTGGAGCGTGCAGGAACGGGTGGACCGGCTGCTGTTGCCGTGCGGCGCTGATTTCGACGCGTTCCTCCAGCGTCTCGCGGGCAATCCGCCGGAGCTGGAGACGGTGGCGAACCTGATGGTGGACGGCGGCTTCGCGCGTGCCGTCCCGGTGGAGGGGTGAGCGCGATGGTGACCTTTGCGCAGGCGCAGGAGCGCGCGGACGAGTGGGTCAACGGTGACGTTGCGGCGTACCAGCACCGGGAGGTGCGGGTCCGTGAGTTCGAGCTGGGTTTCGTGGTGTGGGCCGAGGACCGTGCCGAGGGCCCGGTGTCGGACGGTGGCCGGCAGCGGCTGGTGATCGCCCGGGACAGTGGCGAGGCGACGTTGTGGCCGGGGCTGCCGGTGGGTGAGGTGATCCGGCGGTACGAGGAGGAGTACGGGTCGTTGGACGGTGCGCCGCCGGCCCCCGAGCCGCCGCAGCGTATCGATCTGAATCAGACGTCGTTCCTGTTGAGCCCGCCGGAGTGGCTCCAGGAGGCGGCGGACAAGCTGGGTATCCCGGACCGGCGGGCGGAAGCGGCGGGTCAGGCACCTTCGCCCGCGCCCGCACCCCCGGTCCCTTCGCCTTCCGCGCAGGGCGGGCCCGTTCCGTATGAGCCCACCGCTTCCTCGGCTGTGCAGGCGTCCGCGCCGCAGCCGCCCGTCGGGGCCACTCCGTGGGCGGGTACCGACACGAACGCGGGTTCCGACGAGGGCGAGGTGGGGTTGCCCGCCACCGTGTTCGCGCCGCCGCTCTCGGGTGCGGACGACGAGGGTGCGCCGCGCCGGGTGGTGCCGGCCGATGCGCCGACTGCGCTGATGTCGGGTGGCAGTCAGCTGCCTCCGACGGCGATCGTTCCGGGCCTGCCCCCGCGGGCCCCGGCCCCGGCCGCGCCCGTGCACGGTGGTCCCGGCGCTCCGCCGCCTCCTGCGCCGAGCAGCCCTGCGCCGAACCGTGTCGCCGGTCGTGGGCCTCGCGGGGGTGTCGGTGACATCTCGGACGAGGCGACCAGCAAGGCCGTCGTTCCCCCGCGCGGTGCCCGTGGTGGCGGCTCGACGACTCCGCCGCCGCCCGGTGCCCCGGGTACTCCGGGTGCCCGCCCGGGTGGTGTGCCGCTGCCGCCGCCTTCGGGGCCGGGTACGCCGGGTGCTCCGGCGGGTGGGTATGTGCCGACGCAGCTGGTGTCGCAGCTCGGTCCGCCCGGTGCGCCGCAGCCTCCGGCTCCGCCGGCTCCGCCCGGTTCCACGCCGCCGCCCGGTGGTGGCGATGTGCACCATGCGGCGACGATGTTCGCCGAGCCGGGCTCGGTCGGTCCGTCGGCTCCGCGCCCGCCCGGGGCTCCGGGTGCTCCGGGTGCGCCGCAGCCTCCGGCTCCGCCCGGTTCCACGCCGCCGCCCGCCGCGGGCAGCGTGCACCATGCCGCGACGATGTTCGCCGAGCCGGTCGGGCCGTCGGCTCCGCGGCCGCCGGGTCCGCCCGGCCCGCCCGGTCCGCCGGGTGTGCCGATGGGCCAGGGCGCGTCGTCGGGCGGGGCCCCCGGTCCCGTACCGCCGCCGGGGCACACTCCGCCGCCGGCGTACGGCTATCCGCAGGCGCCGGCCGGTCAGCCGACCGTCGGTCCCGGCTACCAGGCCGTGCTGCGCTTTCGCGCGCCGGACGGCAGCGAGCAGCAGCTGATCCGTCGTTCGGCGCCGGGTACTCCGCACCCCGAGTGGCAGATGCTGCACGAGCTGCGGGCGATGAACGTGCCGCCGCAGCAGGTCATCGAGCTGCACACGGAGCTGGAGTCGTGCGAGCTGCCGGGTGGATACTGCGCCCGGATGATCCGGGAGACGTGGCCGCAGGTGCGGATCACGAGCGTCGCTCCGTACGGTACGGATCACGCGAGCCGGCAGCAGGGCATGCAGCATCTGCTCACGCATCAGGGGGAGTTGCACCAGGTCGCGGACGGTCCGGCGCGTCCGGCGCCGGTCCGGGCTCCGCTGCCGCAGGTGCCGCCCGCGATGCAGGTGCCGCCGGAGGCGATCGCGGAGGAGATGCTCCAGACATTCGGCCCGCAGGGGGTGCTGCGCTTCGATCAGCGTGCGGTGTCCCGGCAGGGTGTGCCGGAGGTCGTGGCGCGGACGCTGGTGTGGGCGGGGCTGCCTGCCGACTTCGGGCCGTTCTTCTGGGCGCAGCCGGGTCAGCCGGTGGTGCCGACGCTGGCGGAGCTGGCGGCGCAGCGTCAGGTGCAGGCGGCTCCGGATGCGGGGTCGTATCTGGTGATGGGTTCGGACTTCGGCCGGGCGATCTGTGTGCAGTACGGGACGGCGAACATCGTGGCCGTGCCGGTGGAGGCGGGTCCGGGCGGGCAGTCGGTGCCGCCGCAGTTCGTGAATACGGGGCTGCCGGAGTTCGCGCGTTGCATGGCGTTGCTGGGCCGGATGTGGCGGCTGCGGTTCGGGTTGAATCCCGAGCAGGCGGGTCGCTGGACGGTCGATTTCCAGGCGCAGCTGGTGGCGCTCGATCCGGCGGCTCTGGCGTCGCCGGAGAGCTGGTGGTCGGTGCTGCTGGAGCAGATGTGGGACGGGCTGATCTGACGGGCCGTTCTTCGCGGTGGTGCCGGGGTGTGGCGCCCCTTCCCTTAGGGGGAGGGGCGCCACACCCCTTCTGTGGGCTGTGATGCCTGTCGCTTCCGTCCGGAAAGCATCGAATCGATTCCGACTTCTGGGCCAATTGCCGCATCCTTGACGTATTGCTCGATGGTCGGTAGTCGGAAAGAGGCGTCAAGGATGAGTTCTGCACCGGTGTCCGCGCACGGCTTCGTCGGCGTACGGGGTCGTGGTTATCGCCCGGAGCAGGTGGACCGGATGGTGGCCGGGCTGTCGGCGGAGCGGGACGGTGCGCGGGAGCAGGTGGCGCGGCTGACGGAGCTGGCGGAGCGGCTGGTGGCCGAGTCGGCCCGGCTGGACGAGGTCGTTGCCGCGTTGGCGCCGCAGGACTACGCGTCGCTGGGGGAGCGGGCGCAGCAGATTCTGGCGCTTGCCGAGGGTGAGGCGGAGACGGTCCGGGGTGCCGCCCTGGAGGAGTCGCAGGCGCTGCGGGACGAGGCGGATGCGGCGGCACGGACCTTGCGCGAGTCGGCGAGGGCCGATGCGGAGGCGATGCGGTCGGCTGCGACGGGCCATGCCGAGCAGGTGCTGGCCGCTGCCGAGAGCGCGGCGGGAGAGGCGCTGGAGGCGGCCCGGCTGGACGCGGCGCGGACGCGCGAGGAGTCGGATGCCGCGATGGAGGCGACCCGGAGTCGTACGGCGAGTGTGCTGGCCCATCAGGAGCAGGAGCACGCCGAGCGCTGGAAGGCCGGCGAGCAGGAGCTGGCGGATGCCGAGGCGGCGCAGTCGGCGGAGCATGTGGAGCTGATGGAGCGTGCGGAGGCCGGTCTGGCCGCGGCGCGGCGTGTTCTGGCCGAGGCCGAGGAGGCTGCGCGGCACGGCCAGGAGGACGCGGAGGCGCAGGGGGCGGAGCTCATCGCGGGGGCCAGGTCCCGCGCGGAGCGGGTGGTGCGGGAGACGGAACGGATCCTGCGCGAGCACGACGAGGGGCGCGAGGACGTGCAGGCGCACATGGCGCATGTGCGTCACTCGCTGGCGGCGCTGACCGGGCGGGTGGCTCCGGCGGAGGACTGAGGGGCGTCGCGGGGGGCCGGGTCATGGGCCGGGTCAGGGGCGGGGCCAGGGGCGCTGGGAGATCTGCTCGATCCCGGTGTTGAAACGCTTGAGGTAGCCGGCGAAGGCGGCGATCTCGTCGTCCGGCCAGTCCTTCATGACCTGGTCCAGGGACTGGACGACGCGTTCGCGTTCCGCGTCGAGGAGTTCCGTGCCCTTGTCGGTGATGCGGAACTTGCGGGCCATGCCGCCGTCGGGGTCGGCGATGCGGTCGGCCAGTCCGGCGCGGGTGACCGCGGCGGTCTGGCGGTTGAGGGTGGAGGCGTCGAGGCCGAAGGCGTCGCTCAGTTCGCCGTTGGACATGGGGCCCTGGACGCGGAGGCGGCTCAGCAGGGTGTAGGCGCTCCGGTCCAGGAGGGCGTACTTGTGGCGTCCGCCCCGGTGGTCGGCGAGGCTGTGACGCCCGAGCAGCATCTGCTCGTACTCCACCTCTTCTGTGGGCCTCGGCATGTCTGGGGTCTCCTTGCTTCTGCGCCGGCATCGGTCGCGCGTCGGTTCTGAGCGGCGGCCCATGCTCTCACGAGGTGTGTAGTGACCACATAACGTGTATGACACATTGGGCATGTACGATGCACATCGCTGTCCCGGTAGGCGGGACCACGACCCCCCAAGGAGTCCCTCCTCATGGATGCCCCCCGGCCGACAGCCAGATCAGGCGGTGTGATCGCCACGCTCGCCTTCGCGGGCACTGTGGCGGCGGTCATGCAGACCCTGGTCACCCCGCTCATCGCCGAGCTGCCGAAGATCCTCGACACGACCTCCTCCAACGCCGCCTGGGTGATCACGGCCACCCTGCTGGTCTCGGCCGTGTGCGTGCCGGTCTCCGGACGGCTGGGCGACCTGCTGGGCAAGCGCCGGATGCTGCTCGTGTGTGCGGTGCCGCTGTTCGCCGGCTCGGTGGTCTGCGCGCTCTCGTCCACTGTGATCCCCATGATCGTGGGACGTGGTCTGCAGGGCATGGGCATGGGCATGGTGCCGCTCGGCATCGCCCTGCTGCGTGACGTGGTGCCGAAGGAGAAGCTGAGCTCCTCCATCGCGCTGGTCAGCGCCTCCCTGGGTATCGGTGGCGCCCTCGGCCTGCCGATCGCCTCGGCGGTCGCCCAGTACGCGAACTGGCGGGTGCTGTTCTGGGGCTCCGCCGTGCTGGCCCTCGCCATCTTCGTGCTGGTCTGGTTCCTGATCCCGGATGTCCCGGCCGCCGCCAGGGGGCAGCGCTTCGACATGCCCGGCGCCCTCGGCCTGGCCGCCGGTCTGGTCTGCCTGCTCCTCGCCGTCTCCAAGGGCGCCGAGTGGGGCTGGGGCTCCGCGACGACGGTCGGCCTGTTCGTCGCCGCCGTCGTGGTGCTCGTCGCCTGGGGCTTCTGGGAGCTGCGCACCAAGGACCCGCTGGTAGACCTGCGCACCACGGCCCGCCCGCGCGTGCTCATCACCAACCTCGCGTCGCTCTTCGTCGGCTTCGGCATGTACGCCGGCATGCTGATCGCGCCGCAGCTGCTGCAGTTCCCCGAGGCCACCGGTTACGGCCTGGGCCAGTCGATGCTCCAGGCGGGTCTGTGGATGGCCCCCGGCGGCGTCATGATGATGATCGTCTCCCCGCTGGGCGGAAAGCTCACCGACGCCCGCGGTCCGAAGTTCACGCTGATCAGCGGGGTGCTGGTTATCGCCGCCGCCTATGGCCTGGGCATTCTCCTCATGGGCTCCGCCTGGGGCCTGATGCTGTTCCTCATGGTCAGCAGCAGCGGTGTCGGTCTCGCCTACGGTGCGATGCCCGCACTGATCATGAGCTCGGTCCCGGCGTCCGAGACGGCCGCCGCCAACGCGTTCAACACCCTCATGCGCGCACTCGGCACGTCGATCGGTGCGGCCGTGATCGGCGCGGTCCTCGGACAGATGACCACGAAGACGGCCGGCTACACCTTCACCTCCGAGGCCGGGTTCCGTACCGGCCTGATGTTCGGCTGCGGTGTCGCCCTCGTCGCCGTGGTGATCTCGACGTTCATCCCGGCCGTGCGCGCAGCCGCCGCCAACGGCGACAAGGCCGACGAGGCCGTCTCGCCGGAGGTGGCCGCGGCCAAGGGCTGACCCCGCCCGCGGTCCCGTCACAGCCGAACTGCCCGGCTCCGGCCCCTCATCGGGGGCCGGAGCCGGGCAGTTCGGCGTCATGGCCTCCCCGGGGTGGCGTGCTTCGCACCCGGGGAAGCGCTTCTGCGGCGGCCGGAGCTCTACTTGAGATCGAGGAGCTGTTCCAGCGGGTCGATCGCGAAGTACACGAGGAAGAGCGCCGCGGTGATCCAGAGCAGCCAGTGGACCTCACGGGCCTTGCCCAGGCACGCCTTGATGATGACGTAGGTGACGAATCCCGCGCCGATGCCGTTGGTGATGGAGTACGTGAGCGGCATGACGGTGATGGTGAGGAACGCCGGGATGGCAAGGTCGTAGCGGTCCCAGTCGATGTGCTTGACCTGCGTCATCATCAGGAATCCGACCGCGACGAGGGCGGGGGAAGCGGCCTGCATGGGCACGATCGTCAGGACGGGCGCGAAGAAGAGCGCCAGGGCGAACATGCCGCCCGTGACGAGGTTGGCGAAACCGGTGCGGGCGCCCTCACCGACACCTGCGGCGGACTCGACGTAGGTGGTGGCGGACGACGCGGAGGCGGCACCGCCGGCGACCGCTGCCGCACCGTCGATGAGCAGGACCCGGCCCAGGCCCGGCACCTGTCCCCGCTCGTCGAGGAGTCCGGCTTCGGCGGTGACGCCGACGACGGTGCCCATCGTGTCGAAGAAGTCCGACAGGATGAGGGTGAAGATGAGCAGGATGACGGTCAGGACACTGATCTGGCCGAACGAGCCGAACAGGTCGAACTGGCCGAGCAGCCCGAAGTCGGGTGCGGCGACGGGCTTGTCGGGCATGGAGGGGACGGTCAGGCCCCAGGACTTCACGTCGGCGAGCGAGTTGATGACGACGGAGAGAACGGTCATCACGACGATGCTGATGAGGATCGCGCCCTTGACCTTGCGGGCGAGGAGGACGATCGTCATGATCACGCCGAGGCAGAAGACGAGCATGGGCCAGCCCGTGAGGGAGCCGCTGCCGAGCTGGACGGGAACGGTGGTGTTCGCGGCGTCCGGGACACGGGTGACGAACCCGGCGTCGACGAAGCCGATGAACGCGATGAACAGACCGATGCCGACGCTGATGGCCTGCTTGAGGGCCTGCGGGATGGCGTGCATGATCGCCTCGCGCAGACCCGATGCCACGAGTACGCAGATCAGCAGGCCCTCGAGCACGATGAGGCCCATCGCCTCGTCCCAGGCCATGAGGGGGGCGACCTGGTACGCGACGACGGCGTTGATGCCCAGGCCGGCGGCCAGGGCGAGCGGCAGGTTGCCGCCCACACCCATGATCAGGGTCATCACCGCGGCCACGAGGGCGGTCGCGGTCACCAGCTGAACAGTGTCCAGCTGGTCGCCGAACTTGTCCTTCGCGCCGCCGAGAATGATCGGGTTGAGCACGAGGATGTACGCCATGGTGAAGAAGGTGGCGAAGCCGCCGCGAACTTCCCGGCCGTAGGTCGATCCGCGCTCGGTGATGCGGAAGAACCGGTCGAGGGGACCGTCACCGGATCTGGTCGCCGGTATCTCGGCCGGGCTGGTCTTGGTGGGTTGCATGGATACGTCTCCTGGGCCTGCAACGGACAAGGGGGAAGAGGCGGAGCCGCTGCTGCCCGGCACAGGGGACAGGCAGTTGTGCGAACACACGTGCGGCGCCTTGCGAGCGGATCATACGTGCCATGGGTTCACGCTCAAGGGCCTTGCCGCATAAGGCTGTTGATGACTCGAAACTGTCTGTCTGTTCCTACGGAATCGCCGGTGATCTATGGAGTCAAAGCGTGATTCAGGCGACAGCGGATGTGGATTTTCTGGTGACGGTGCCCATACGTTCTGTGCGTGCACCCTCCACCCCCTTTCAATGCGCGTGCTGCCCGAGCCCTGCGCGAGAAGCTCGGGATGGCCCACGGCCACGTCGCCTACGCGATGAGGGCCTCCTTCGGGACGGCTCACGTCTCCCCCGAGCACATCGCGGCGTGGGAACGTGGCACCGCGCTGCCCGACCCTCATGAACTCGCGGCGCTGGCAGGCGCGTTGTGGTGTCACCCCAGCGAGATCATGGGGCACCCGCGCACATTGCGCGAGCACCGTATCGCCTGTGGGATATCGGCCGAGGCCGTCGCTCACGGCACGGGCCTGCCGCTGGACGCCTACCTCCGGATGGAGGAGACCGGCCGGTGGACCGGTGACCAGAGGCAGTCCGCGAAACTCGGCAGCCTGCTCCGCCTCCCGCCGCGCGACCACGTCGCCATCACCGGTCTTGAGGACGAACTCGCCCGGCTGCTCACCGAAGCCGTCAGCACCCGGTGGCAGGCGCATGTCCGCGCGATCGCGAAGCTCGTCTCCGTGGATCGCAAACAGCTGCACGGGCCGCTGGACTCCATGTACCACGAGTACCAGGCCCTCATGGCGGCCACGCTCAGCCGGGCCAGCGGCAGCACCGCTTCCGGCGAGGACGGGCGACGCTACGTCGAGGAGATCGTCGACCACTTCTGGGCCAGGCTCGCGGAGCAGCCGTAAGCCCGGTCCTGCGCGCACCACTGACTCCGAGGCCCCGTACCGGAGCAGGCCGCAGACCTGAAGCACCTCCGCCCGGTCCCTGCCGCGCCGCCCGGCGGCCCCGGCCCAGGGGTGCACGCACCCCTGAGAGACCTCTCCACCCGGGGGACCGCAACCCCTAGGGGTAGCTACCTACTTCGGCCCAGGGGCCGTTCCTCCCGGCGGAGGACGTGCCGGTGCCCGCCTGCTCCGTAGCGTGGTCATGTACCGGGATCGCATCGCGATTGCGGCAGACCACAGGGGGCGGGGTGGGGAAAACCCCACCCGAAGACTGCGCTGGGCACCAGCGCGCCGGACCCCCTCCAGCGACCAGACTTCACAGCAGAACGGCGACAACCCGTCGTCGGCCGACATAGGAGAAAAACCGTGACAACGGCTGTAACCATTCCCAGGCACGGGGGCACTGGAGGGCGTACGGCCGTGGCTGCGCGAGCGCGGCAGGTCGTCAAGGCGTACGGCTCCGGTGAGACCCGGGTCGTCGCGCTCGACCACGTCGACGTCGACATCGCCCGCGGCCAGTTCACGGCCATCATGGGCCCGTCGGGCTCCGGCAAGTCGACGCTGATGCACTGCCTCGCCGGTCTGGACACCGTGACCTCCGGGCAGATCCACCTCGCCGAGACCGAGATCACCGGCCTCAAGGACAAGAAGCTCACGCAGCTGCGCCGCGACCGCATCGGCTTCATCTTCCAGGCGTTCAACCTCCTGCCGACGCTCAACGCGCTGGAGAACATCACGCTGCCGATGGACATCGCGGGCCGCAAGCCCGACGCCGCCTGGCTGCGGCAGGTCGTCGAGACGGTCGGTCTCGCCGAGCGGCTCAAGCACCGGCCGACCGAGCTCTCCGGCGGCCAGCAGCAGCGCGTCGCGGTGGCACGGGCACTCGCCGCCCAGCCGGAGATCATCTTCGGTGACGAGCCGACCGGGAACCTGGACTCGCGGGCCGGCGCCGAGGTGCTGAACTTCCTCCGCAAGTCCGTCGACGAGCTGGGCCAGACCATCGTCATGGTCACCCACGACCCGGTCGCCGCCTCCTACGCCGACCGCGTGCTCTACCTCGCCGACGGGCGCATCGTCGACGAGATGCTCAACCCCACCGCCGACCAGGTGCTGGACCGCATGAAGGACTTCGACGCGCGCGGGCGGACGTCATGACCGTCTGGAAGACCTCGATGCGCAACTTCTTCGCGCACAAGGGACGCATGGCGCTCTCCGCCGTCGCCGTCCTGCTGTCGGTGGCGTTCGTGTGCGGCACGCTCGTCTTCACCGACACCATGAACACCACGTTCGACAAGCTCTTCGCCGCGACGTCGGCCGACGTCACCGTCAGCCCGAAGACGGCGAAGGTCGACGACACCCCCGAGAACGGCAAGCCCCAGTCGCTGCCCGCCTCCGTCATCGGCCGGGTCGAGAAGGCCGACGGGGTGAAGAAGGCCGAGGGCGCCGTCTCCAGCTCCGCGGTCACCGTCGTCGACAGCGACAACAAGAACATGGGCTCCGACAGCGGCGCCCCGACGCTCGCGGGCAACTGGACCTCCAACGACCTGCGTTCCATGGAGATCACCTCCGGCCACGCCCCGCGCGGCCCGACCGAGGTCATGGTCGACGCCGACACCGCGGACAAGCACGACCTGAAGATCGGTGACGAGCTGCGCACCATCGCCGTCACCGGTGACATCAAGGCGCGCATCAGCGGCATCGCCACCTTCAAGGTCACCAACCCGGGCGCCGCCATCGTCTACCTCGACACGGCCACCGCCCAGCAGAAGCTCCTCGGCAGCCCCGACGTCTTCACCCAGATCTCCATCACCGCCGAACCCGGCGTCAGCGACGCCCGGTTGAAGCAGAGCGTCGCCGCGGCCCTGGACGACTCGGCCACGTACAAGGTGCAGACCCAGAAGGAGGCCGCGGAGGCCAACAAGGACTCCATGGGGTCGTTCCTCGACGTCATGAAGTACGCGATGCTCGGCTTCGCCGGGATCGCCTTCCTCGTCGGCATCTTCCTCATCGTCAACACCTTCTCGATGCTGGTCGCCCAGCGGACCCGCGAGATCGGCCTGATGCGGGCCATCGGCTCCAGCCGCAAGCAGGTCAACCGGTCCGTGCTGCTCGAAGCGGTGCTCCTCGGCATCGTCGGCTCGATCCTCGGCGTCGCCGCCGGTGTCGGCCTCGCCGTCGGACTCATGAAGGTCATGGGCGCCGTCGGAATGGAGCTGTCCACCGGCGACCTCACCGTCGCCTGGACGACCCCGGTGGTCGGACTCGCGCTCGGCGTCATCGTGACCGTCCTCGCCGCCTACGTCCCGGCCCGCCGGGCCGGCAAGGTCTCCCCGATGGCAGCCCTGCGCGACGCCGGAACACCGGCGGACGCCAAGTCCGGATGGATCCGGGCCGGCATCGGCCTGGTCCTCACCGGCGGCGGCGCGGCCGCCCTGTGGGCGACGACGCAGGCGGACAAGTCGAGCGACGGCTCGCTCTACCTCGGCCTGGGCGTGGTCCTCACCCTCATCGGCTTCATCGTCATCGGCCCGCTGCTCGCCGGGATCGTCGTACGGGCACTCAGCGTCGTCGTCCTGCGGCTGTTCGGCCCGGTCGGCCGGCTGGCCGAGCGCAACGCGCTGCGCAACCCGCGGCGCACCGGGGCGACCGGTGCGGCCCTGATGATCGGCCTGGCCCTGGTGGCCTGCCTGTCGGTGGTGGGCTCCTCCATGGTCGCCTCGGCCACGGACGAGCTGGACAAGTCGGTGGGCGCGGACTTCATCGTGCAGTCGGCCACCCCCGGCCAGCTGATCGTGCCCCAGGCGGCGAAGGCGCTGGAGACCGCTCCCGGGATCGAGCACATCACGCACTACAGGGTCCTCGGCGCGAAGCTCACCAACCCCGACGGTTCGACGACGGACGAGGACGTCACCGCCGCCGACCCGACGTATCCGAGCGACCTGCGGCGCGAGACCGTCGCCGGTGACCTCGCCGCGGCGTACGGCAAGAACGCCATGTCGGTCGGGGACGACTACGCCAACCGGCACGGAATCAAGCTCGGCGACACGGTCGGCGTCGCGTTCAAGTCGGGCGCCACGGCGAAGCTGAAGGTCGCCGCGATCACCTCGGACGACACGACCGTGGACCAGGGCGCGATGTACATGAACACCACGACCGCCGAGCGGTACGTCCCCGCCGACAAGATGCCCCAGAACATGATCATGTTCGCCAAGGCGAAGGACGGCAAGGAGAAGGAGGCCTACGCCGCCCTGAAGAGCTCGCTGCGCGAGTACCCGACGTACAAGGTGCGGAATCAGGCCGACTTCAAGCAGGACCTGAAGGACCAGATCGGCCAGCTGCTGAACATCGTCTACGGCCTGCTCGCCCTGGCGATCATCGTCGCGGTGCTCGGGGTCGTGAACACCCTCGCCCTGTCGGTCGTCGAGCGGACCCGCGAGATCGGCCTGATGCGCGCCATCGGCCTCTCCCGCCGCCAGCTGCGCCGGATGATCCGGCTGGAGTCCGTGGTCATCGCACTGTTCGGCGCCCTGCTGGGCCTCGGCCTGGGCATGGGCTGGGGCACCTCGGCCCAGAAGCTGCTGGCACTGGAGGGCCTCGGCGTCCTGGAGATCCCGTGGCCGACGATCGTCACGGTGTTCGTCGCCTCGGCCTTCGTGGGACTGTTCGCGGCGCTGGTCCCGGCCTTCCGTGCCGGACGGATGAACGTCCTGAACGCCATCGCCACGGACGGGTGAGGCGGGCGGTCCGCATAGAATGACGGTTCCGGCCCCGGGGCGCTCCTCCAAGCGCCCCGGGGCCGGATTCCGTATGCGAGGACGCACAGGGTGCGGCGCGCAGCCCCGTTGCGGGAGCGACTGTCACCCCGGAGTCGTACGCTGGTGGCACTCCCGGCCCGCCCGGGGGTGGTTTCTGGATCAGGCCGGGCTCGCACGGGCCGGCACGCACATCTGCGGCGTTGTCGTCAGTCGCCTACGCTCCGCGTGGGCTCCTTCCTCCGCCTTGCAGCTGCACGCACCAGCCCGCGCTTCCTGATCCGGCCTGATCCAGAAACCACCCCCTGCACGTGTCGGGCCCTTCGCGTTGCCCCTGACAGCAGCCGGCTGTCAGATCTCGCCCTCGTTACCCGGACGGAAGCCCTTCATGAGCCTGCACGGTCTGCTGGATGTCGTCGTACATGACCCGGCGCTGTCCGAAGCGGTGAAGGCCGCCGGAGACGGCCACCGGATGCACATCGACCTGGTCGGCCCGCCCGCCACGCGGCCCTTCGCCGTGGCGGCGCTGGCCCGGGACACCGGACGGACCGTGCTCGCCGTCACCGCGACCGGGCGCGAGGCCGAGGATCTGGCGGCCGCGCTGCGCACGCTGCTGCCGCCGGACACGATCGCGGAGTACCCGTCCTGGGAGACGCTGCCGCACGAGCGCCTGTCGCCCCGCTCCGACACCGTGGGGCGCCGGCTGGCCGTGCTGCGGCGCCTGGCGCACCCGAGGGAGGACGACCCGGAGACCGGGCCGGTCTCCGTCGTCGTCGCGCCCATCCGTTCCGTGCTCCAGCCGCAGGTCAAGGGGCTCGGCGACCTGGAGCCCGTGGCGCTGCGGATCGGGCAGAGCGCGGACCTCGGCAAGACCGTCGAGGCGCTCGCGGCCGCCGCGTACTCCCGGGTCGAACTGGTCGAGAAGCGCGGCGAGTTCGCGGTGCGCGGCGGCATCCTGGACGTCTTCCCGCCGACCGAGGAGCACCCCCTTCGGGTGGAGTTCTGGGGCGACGACGTCGAGGAGATCCGCTACTTCAAGATCGCCGACCAGCGGTCGCTGGAGATCGCCGACCACGGCCTGTGGGCGCCGCCCTGCCGCGAGCTGCTGCTGACCGACGAGGTCCGCGAGCGGGCCGCCGCGCTCGCCGAGGCCCACCCCGAGCTGGGCGAACTCCTCAACAAGATCGCCGAGGGCATCGCGGTCGAGGGCATGGAGTCCCTCGCCCCGGTCCTCGTCGACGACATGGAACTGCTGATCGACGTTCTGCCCGAGGGCTCCATGGCCGTGGTCTGCGACCCCGAGCGGGTCCGTACCCGGGCCGCGGACCTGGTCGCCACCAGCCAGGAGTTCCTGGAGGCGTCCTGGGCGGCCACCGCGGGCGGCGGCGAGGCCCCGATCGACGTCGGCGCGGCCTCGCTGCGCGGGATCGCGGACGTCCGCGACCGGGCCCGCGAGCTGGAGATGATGTGGTGGTCCATCTCCCCGTTCGCCGCGGACGAGGAGCTCGGCGCCGACACCCTCAAGCTCCGGATGCACGCCCCGGAGGCGTACCGCGGCGACACCGCCCGCGCGCTCGCCGACACCAAGGGGTGGCTGGCCGACGGCTGGCGCACGGTGTACGTCACCGAGGGCCAGGGACTCGCCTCCCGTACCGTCGAGGTGCTGAGCGGCGAAGGCATCCCGGCACGCCTGGACGCGGACCTCGGCGAGATCTCCCCGTCCCTCGTCCACGTCTCCTGCGGCGCCATCGACCACGGCTTCGTCGACGCCGGGCTCAGGATCGCCGTCCTCACCGAGACGGACCTGACCGGCCAGCGCACCGCCATCAAGGACCTGGGCCGGATGCCGGCCCGCCGCCGCAAGAGCATCGACCCGCTGACGCTGGAGACGGGCGACTACATCGTCCACGAACAGCACGGCGTGGGCCGCTACATCGAGATGGTGCAGCGCACGGTGCAGGGCGCCACCCGCGAGTACCTCCTCGTCGAGTACGCCCCCGCCAAGCGCGGCCAGCCCGGCGACCGGCTCTACATCCCGACCGACCAGCTGGAGCAGGTCACCAAGTACGTCGGCGGCGAGGCGCCCACCCTGCACCGCCTCGGCGGCGCCGACTGGACCAAGACGAAGGCGCGCGCCAAGAAGGCCGTCAAGGAGATCGCCGGCGACCTGATCAAGCTCTACGCCGCCCGGATGGCGGCCCCCGGCCACGTCTTCGGCCCGGACACCCCCTGGCAGCGCGAACTGGAGGACGCCTTCCCGCACGCGGAGACGCCCGACCAGCTCACCACCATCGCCGAGGTCAAGGAGGACATGGAGAAGTCCGTCCCCATGGACCGGCTGATCTGCGGCGACGTCGGCTACGGCAAGACGGAGATCGCGGTCCGGGCGGCCTTCAAGGCGGTCCAGGACGGCAAGCAGGTCGCCGTCCTCGTCCCCACGACCCTCCTCGTCCAGCAGCACTTCGGCACCTTCACCGAGCGGTACTCCCAATTCCCCGTCAACGTACGGGCGCTGAGCCGCTTCCAGTCCGAGTCCCAGTCCAAGGCCACGCTCGAAGGGCTCCGCGAGGGCTCCGTCGACCTGGTCATCGGCACCCACCGCCTGTTCTCCTCCGAGACGAAGTTCAAGGACCTGGGCCTGGTCATCGTCGACGAGGAACAGCGCTTCGGCGTCGAGCACAAGGAACAGCTGAAGAAGCTCCGCGCCAACGTGGACGTCCTCACGATGTCCGCGACGCCCATTCCCCGTACGCTCGAAATGGCGGTGACCGGCATCCGCGAGATGTCGACGATCACCACGCCGCCCGAGGAGCGCCACCCGGTCCTCACCTTCGTCGGCCCGTACGAGGAGAAGCAGATCGGCGCGGCCATCCGCCGCGAACTGCTCCGCGAGGGCCAGGCGTTCTACATCCACAACCGGGTCGAGTCCATCGACCGCGCCGCCGCCCGCCTCCGCGAGATCGTGCCCGAGGCGCGGATTGCCACCGCCCACGGCCAGATGTCCGAACAGGCCCTGGAACAGGTGGTGGTGGACTTCTGGGAGAAGAAGTTCGACGTCCTGGTCTCCACCACGATCG
Organism: Streptomyces sp. NBC_00464; assembly: GCF_036013915.1. Classification (NCBI taxonomy): domain Bacteria; kingdom Bacillati; phylum Actinomycetota; class Actinomycetes; order Kitasatosporales; family Streptomycetaceae; genus Streptomyces; species Streptomyces sp. NBC_00464. Next base: position 4,677,605 of record NZ_CP107899.1, read on the forward strand.
TCGAGTCCGGCATCGACATCTCCAACGCCAACACCCTGATCGTGGAGCGCGGCGACAACTTCGGCCTCTCCCAGCTCCACCAGCTGCGCGGCCGCGTGGGCCGAGGCCGCGACCGCGGTTACGCCTACTTCCTCTACCCGCCGGAGAAGCCCCTCACCGAGACGGCCCACGAGCGCCTCGCCACGATCGCCCAGCACACCGAAATGGGTGCGGGCATGTACGTGGCCATGAAGGACCTCGAAATCCGCGGTGCGGGAAACCTCCTGGGCGGCGAACAGTCCGGCCACATCGCGGGGGTCGGCTTCGACCTGTACATCCGCATGGTCGGCGAGGCGGTCGCCGGCTACCGGGCCTCCCTCGAAGGCGAAGCGGAGGAGGAGCCGCCGCTGGAGGTCAAGATCGAGCTCCCGGTCGACGCGCACGTCCCGCACGACTACGCCCCCGGCGAGCGGCTGCGCCTCCAGGCCTACCGCTCGATCGCCTCGGCCTCCTCGGAGGAGGACATCAGGGCGGTGCGCGAGGAGCTCACCGACCGCTACGGCAAGCTCCCGGAGCCGGTCGAGAACCTCCTGCTGGTGGCCGGCCTGCGCATGCTGGCCCGCGCCTGCGGGGTCGGCGACATCGTGCTCCAGGGGTCGAACATCCGGTTCGCGCCGGTGGAGCTGCGCGAGTCGCAGGAGCTGCGCCTGAAGCGCCTGTACCCGAAGACGATCATCAAGCCCGCCCTCCACCAGATCCTGGTGCCGCGGCCCACCGCCGGAAGGATCGGCGGCAAGCCGGTCGTGGGACGCGAACTGCTGGCGTGGACGGGGGAGTTCCTGACGACGATCCTGGGGTCGTGAGCGGGCGGATGCCGGCGAGGGTCCATGAACGTGAGAGTTGACTCTCACGAATTGTGAGAGCATGCTCTCACGTCATGGACTCCAGTAATCGCCTGGGCGATATCGAGATCACTGATCCGCAGGCGATGCGTGCCCTGGCGCACCCCGTACGGCTGGCGATCCTCGACCACCTGCGCCGGAACGGGCCGGCGACCGCGACCGAGCTCGCCCCGGATGTGGAAGCGACGCCCTCGGTGACCAGCTGGCACCTGCGCCATCTCGCGGGCTTCGGCCTGGTCCGGGACAGCGAACCCGGACCGGACCGCCGCCGCCGGCGGTGGGAGGCGGTGGCGCGCGGCTTCCGGTTCGAGGAGCCGCAGGAACCGGCGGACGAGGAGGGCCGGTCGGCCGCGCGGGAGCTCTCGCGCCAGATGTTCCTGCGCTACGCGGACGTCCCGTCCCGCTGGGCCGCCGAGGTGGAGCCCGGACTCGATCCGGCCTGGAGCGGCCCGGCCGGGCTGGCGTACACACGCGTCATGGTCTCGGCCGACGAACTCGCCGCCATTCAGGACGAGATGGAACGCGTCCTCGCGCCGTACGTCACCCGTGACCCTGCCGACCGTCCCGCCGGCAGCCGTGGCGTCCGGCTGATGCGCTACGTCCTGCCGGAGGGTGACGGGGGAGTGGGCGAGGGCCAGCCGGGCCGGCCGTCATGACCGGCCAGGGTGCGCCTCCCGTCATCTCCCTCTGGCGGGACGGGCGGTTCTCCCGCTTCTGGGCGGGGCATTCGGTCTCGCAGTTCGGTGACCGGATCACCGAGCTGGCTCTGCCCCTGATCGCCGTCGGCACCCTGAACGCCTCGGCCAACCAGGTGGCGTGGCTGACCGCACTCATCTGGACCCCCAACCTGCTCGCGATCCTGCTGGGGGCCTGGGTCGATCAACAGGTCCGCAAACGGCGCCTGATGATCCTCGCCGACCTCGTACGCGCCGCAGTCCTGCTCAGCCTCCCGGCGGCCTACGCCCTCGGGGCGGTGACGCTCACGCACCTGTACGCCGTGGCGATCCTGACGGGAGCCGCCGGGGTGCTGTTCAACACCGCCTATCCGCCGTTCTTCGTACGCCTCGTACCGCGCGCCTCCTTCGTCGACGCCAACAGCAAGCTCAGCGCCAGCCGTTCGGTCTCCCAGGTGGCGGGCCCCGCGGTCGGCGGCGCGCTGATCCAGGCGCTCACCGCACCGGTGGCCATCGTGGTGGACGCCCTGACCTTCCTGGTGTCAGCGGTCCTGATCGGCCGGGTCCGGATCGAGGAACCGGCGGCGGCCACGGCCGACCCGGCCGCACCCTCCCTGGCGCGACGCGCGCGGGAGGGCCTCGCGTTCGTCGTACGTCACCCCGTGCTGCGGGCCACGCTCGGCTGCGCGGCCACCGTCAACTTCTTCACCTTCGTCGCGGGCAGCGGCCTGCTCGTGCTGTTCGCGAGCCGGAGCCTCGGCCTGTCCGCCGGAGTGATCGGCGCCGCGCTGGGGGCCGGCGCGACCGGCGCCCTGCTCGGCGCGGTGTGCGCCCCCGCGATCTCGCGGCAGCTCGGCGTGGGCCGCAGCATCGTGGTGGGCGCCGTGCTGTTCCCCGCGCCGATCGCGCTCGCCGCCGCCGCGGACGGCCCGCTCTGGCTCCGCGCCGGGGCGCTGGCCGCGGCCGAGTTCCTCTCCGGCTTCGGCGTCATGCTGTTCGACGTCAACCTCAACTCGCTCCAGGCGTCGGTCATCCCGGACGGCATGCGCAGCCGCGTCGCGGGCGCGTACAGCACGATCAACTACGGCGTGCGCCCCGTCGGCGCCGTCGTCGGAGGTGCGCTCGCCACATCCCTCGGCCTGAGGCCGACGCTCCTCGTCGCCGCGGTCGGCGGAGCCCTTTCGGTGCTGTGGCTCCTTCCCTCACCGATACCCCGCATCCGCTCCCTGGACGCGACCGGGGGTGCGGGGGCGGACGCGACCGGGGGTGCGGAGGCGGACGCGACCGGGGGCGCGGGCTCGGCGTCGACCGGCGCTGCGGATCCGCCCATATCTCTCCCCACTTGATCCGAGTGGGAGCTTTGCATTGATCTGGGCGCCATAGAAGCGGGTGGCTGGGGGAATTGGGAGTGCTACGGGCGAAGGCCCGACGCGGACGGCACCCGGTTGCCATGCCGCCGAAGGGGTACGCCTCAGTCGAGCGGGAAGCGGTAGACCGTCGACTCGCGGGCTTGGAAGCCGAGCCGTTCGTACAGCCGGTTCGCTGCTGCGCGGTCCGGCCGGGAGGTGAGGTCCACCGTCCGTGCGCCCGCCTCCCGGGCGATCCGCAGGGCCTCCTGCGTGAGGAGCGCTGCGACTCCCTGGCCTCGCGCCGCGCTGTCGACGACCACGTCTTCGACCCGGGCCCGCAACCCGGACGGCACGGGCAACAGCACCAGAGTCAGGGTGCCGACGATCACCTCGGACGCCCGAGCGACAAGCACCGTGTTGGCGTCCCACGTCACCATCCGGTCGACGGCGTCGTGGTCCAGGGGCTCGGCCGTCGCCGATAGCTGCGGCAGCAGCCGGCCGAAGGCGTCGACGAGTTCCTGGCCGGCTTCCCGGATGATCTCTACGCGGATGTCCACGGCAGGAGCCTATCCATCGACGAACCCCGCGCAGTGCCCACGGCCTCATGGGCCTCCGGATGATCCGCCGCCGTAGCGCGCCCGGCCTGCACCGGGGCTCAGGCCCAGCGGCGCTGCGGGTGGGCACGAACCACCGGTCACTCGTCGGCAGGGCTGTTCGGATCGAACAGCAGGTATGCGAGCGTCCTGAACACCGCCTCCGGGTCCCGGCCCTCCATTGCCCGGTTCAGGTTGCCGCTGAGCAGCAGGGTGGCGAAGCCGTGGGCCAGGGACCAGGCGGCCACGCCCGCGAGCCGGGCGTCGTCGCCGCGTCCGGCGGCGGGGAGTTCGGTGACGCCCGCCCGCAGCTCCGCCGTCGCCCGTTCCTTCGCGGCGAGCAGGTCCGGGTCGTCGCCGCGGTGGAGGTCCGGCTGGAACATCACTTGGAAGTGGGCCGGGTGCTCGGTGGCGAACCGTACGTACCGCACGCCTCGTTCCCGCAGGTCCGGGGCGTCGGCCAGGGCGTCGGCGAAGAGACCGTAGCCCTCGGCGGCGATGGCGGTGAGCAGGCCGGTGCGGTCCTTGAAGTGGTGGGCGGGGGCGGCGTGGGAGACGCCGGCCCGGCGGGCCAGATCGCGCAGGCTCAGCGCGGCGGGGCCCTCGGTGCGGATGACGTCGAGGGCGGCGGCGAGGAGGGCCCGCCGCAGGTCGCCGTGGTGGTAGGTGCGGTCGCTGCTCATGGACAGCACCCTACGCAGAATCTAGGCATTGACAAGTTTGCGAGGTGAGGTGCACTCTGGGGCTCGATGAATATCTAGTCAGTGACAAGATTGAAGCTGCTGCGGAAGGCGGAGACATGTCCGACGAGCTGGGTCGCGTACGGCAGATGTGGCACCTGTTGGAGCCCCTGCACGCTGTTCTCTACTACGCGCCGGAGGCCTTCGAGGAGGCAGCGGCGCTCGGGTACGCCGTCGACGAGCGCTGGCCGAGCTACTTCGCGTGGCGGGCGGCCCCTCTCGGGGAGGAGGGGGTCGGGGCCGGCCGGGTCGCGGAGACCTTCTACAGCTTCAGCCCGGCGATGGTGGACGAGTACGTTCCCGCCGTCTGGTCCGTCGCCTCGCCCGACACCGTGCTCGCCGCCCGGCGCCGGGCCGTCGACCGCACGTACCGGACGCTGCTGGGGGAGGCGGCCGCCGCTCCGGGGACGGCCGAGGCCGCCGCGCTCCTGCGGCGCGTGGCGGAGGCGGCCGACACGACGGGCCGCCCGCTCGCCGCCGCCAACGCCGCACTACCCTGGCCGGACGAACCCCATCTCGCGCTCTGGCACGCGGCGACCGTCCTGCGCGAACACCGCGGCGACGGCCACCTCGCGGCGCTCGCCGGCGCGGAGCTCGACCCGGTCGAGGCGCTGGTGTCGTTCGCCGCCATCGGTGCGGCGCGCCCGGAGGTGTTCGCGAGCCGGGGGTGGAGCGACGAGGAGTGGTCGCAGGCCCGCGAACGGCTGGTGAAGCGCGGTCTGTTGGTGGACGACGGTACGGCGACGGAGGCGGGCAGGGCGTTGCGTGCCGAGGTCGAGCGGCGCACGGACGAGGCGGCGGCCGCCCCGTGGCGGGTGCTGGAGGACGAGGAACGGGAGCGGCTCGTGGAGCTGTTGGGGCCGTTGTGGGTGGCGGCGATCGGTTCCGGGCTGCTGCCGATGGAGACGACGCTGGGCATCGGCAAGGTGTGATCCGGGACGCATCCGGAGCGAACGGATGCCATGAACACGTCCCGGCGGGGAAGAAGTCCGTAGGATTCCCGGGTTGGTTCGGCTTTCTCCCCGTCAGGACGGCTTCGAGTGATATCTCCCCGCGATTGTCGAGTGATCGTTCCCGCCCTCGGTGTGGTGGCGGTGCTGGCCCTGACCGGCTGTGATCCCGAATCGATCACGTCCGGTGCCGAGTCGCCGAGCGGCAGCTCGGACGGCGGCGGCCGGCCCGGCACCGGCTTCGGCGCCAGCCCGCTGGACAACCCCGACGGTACGAAGCCGGGCCTCGCCCCCCTCACCTCCGACGCGGACCGTGCGGCGGCCCGGAAGGTCATCGAGAAGGTGGCGACCAAGGGGCGCGGTCCGAAGACCGGCTACGAGCGGGACAAGTTCGGGTACGCCTGGAAGGACTCGGTCGACGGCATCCCGCTCTCGCGCAACGGTTGTGACACGCGAAACGATCTGCTGAATCGCGATGGCCGGAAGGTCAGGTTCCGCGACGGCTCGGACTGCGTGGTCGTCGCCATGACGCTCATGGATCCTTACACCGGCTCGGCCATCGACTGGCGCAAGCAGCAGGCCACCAAGGTCCAGATCGACCATGTCATGCCGCTGTCGTACGACTGGCAGATGGGCGCCGCCCGCTGGAACGAGGCCAAGCGGCAGCAGATCGCCAACGACCCACTGAACCTCCTTCCCGTGGACGGCCCGGCCAACAACGCCAAGCGCGACTCGGGCCCCGCGTCCTGGCTGCCGCCGTACAAGCCGGTGCGCTGCTCGTACGCGCTGCGGTTCGCGCAGGTCTCGCTGAAGTACGAACTGCCGGTCACGGCTGCCGACAAGAGCGCGATGCTTCGTCAGTGCGGAGGCTGAAGAGATTCCCTCCCCTCCCGCCCGAGCGCCGTCGAGACCCATGGTGCGGGTCTCGACGGCGTCGGACTTTCGAGGGTGTGACGCGATCTCCGAATCGCGACCCGGTGATCTTCGCCCAAGGTCAGGAATCGGCCCGCTGCGGGTCCAGCGCGAGAATCAGTTCACTCACGTTCTCGGCGATCCTCTGCCAGAAATCCCCTTCCCCCAGAAGGGCCACGCTCGGATCGTCGGGAGATTCCCGGTAATCCAGGACGAAGGGAAGGTCCGGTCCGAGATTCCCGATGATCACGGTCTTCATCCGTGACATGTGGCCGGGGGTGGAGTCTTCCTCGGATGTTCCGAAGTAGCACTGCAAGGTTTCTTCGTCGAGCTCTTCGCGCCACCACTTCGTCATTCCGGTCATGCCGGAAATCGAATGAAACGCGGGGCGGATCGGGGCCGGACCGAAAACCCTTTCGATTCTGGGGGAATGGGCCAGATCCATCCAGCTGCCATCCTTGATCGATGCGATCAGGTGGGCAGGGAGGGCCATGTCGAAAACCGACTCGCGGAGTTCTGCGCCGCCGTACATCTGGACCTCACCCGCCTGCCCGTGGCGCCGGCTACCGCGTCCATGATCGCCTGCCTTTCTTCGAGAGGGGCCATGGGGTCACCATTTCTTCTCCGATTCACGCTTCGAGAGAGCCAGGCCACGGAGATGCCGTCCTCCTCGAAGAATATGTTGAATCCGATGGTCTCCCTGGATCCGCTGAAGTGCCAGAAGTTGACCTCCCCATGCCCTCCTTGCGGGACGGCATTCGGGAATCTCGCAGGATCCTTGTCGTCGATGCTCAGGCGGGCATAGAACACTCCATCATTCGGGTTGTAGGCCCCGCTATAAACATCTCCCGTTGCCGCCTGGGAAAGTTCTGCCGAGTTGTCGAACCCGTCTGCATTGGAAATGATGTTCTCGTTGCAGTTGTGAACGAGAACCGGCGTTGCCCCCGCCAGCGCATAGTACGAGTGCTCGTCGAGGCCCCGCAGGTCGCCTGGCGGGGCCTCGACAAGAACTGATCTACCGCAATACATCGCCCTTCAGGGCCACACGCAGGCATGCGATCAGATCTTCGGCTGGTACGTCGACCCAAGCGGCCTCAGGTACGCCGACGCGGATAACTTCATAACGCCCACCATCCAGCTCCCGCACCAAGATCTGGCGACTCGCCCAGTCCAACGGGTCTGTGCGCAGCCGAACGGCACCGTGGGAGATCGTCGGGAAGAACTCTCGCAACACCTCATCCGCATGAACGCAGCGCAGAAGGTTCCACTGCCCGCGATAGAAGTCGCTCGTGAGGAGGTCGGACCATTGCGCGACGACAAGTTCTCCACTTTCGATCACCCTAGCGAATTCATCGACTTCCATGAATTCGAATCTCGCCTTCAGCTCGTCGAGCGCTACCCCCGCCCGCCATGCCGCGACCGCCTCCACGACCAGACCCAAGTCATCCGTGGAGCCAATCTCCCAGTCGAACCCGGGAATATGGACACCTACCCGGAACAGTCGCTCCTCGACCGAAGGATCAACCCACACGATTCCGCGCTTCGTCTCGACCCGGACGACGTCTGGCGCCAATGGGATCGCCCCGAGGTCACATCCGCGCAACCGAGCTTCCTCTCGCATAGCCGCCCCAAGCCCGCCCAGGGAAACCACGTCCGGATAGATACCCTCCCAACGAGTATTCACTCCGCCTCCTCAGCAGTGACAGGATCCAATAACCGAACCCTTCAATCGGTCCAGTTCTCCAAATACCGAGAAGTCCGGCATGGCGGTCGGGGCATCCAGCATCATGGCGCCCCCCGGACCCGACGGAGAGTAGAATTTCACCGATTCCCACGACCTCTGACCGCTGGCAACTGCCCTCGCAATCATGCCCATCTCATTGTCAGTAGCGAATCCAGCAGATCCAACCCTGAGGCCACGGCCAGCGGCAGCCATGAAGCCTCCCAGGTCATTCATCCCTGTCATGTTGACATGCAACGCCACATTCGGGTCGGCAATGGCCTTTTCTGCAATCTGCTCAACATCTGCCGGACTGACGGTGGAGTAGGTATCAAACCCATTTTCTCCAGCCCAGCTGTCGAGCTTGCCCTTATTCTGCCAGCCCAAGGCAATATTGCAGTTGTGAACGAGTACCGGAGTAGCCCCCGCCAGCGCATAGTACGTGTGGACGTCGCTGACGGTCAGGTTGTGAACGGTCGCGTCCTGGACCGTCCAGCGGGCGATCGCCGTGATCTGGACGCGCGTCCCCGCGCTGGTGCGCAGCCATTCGCCGGACTTGAGGTCCGTGGCCTTGATCCAGTCGTTCAGTTCGGGGACCCAGAAGGGGTGGCCGTCGGTCGCGGTGACCTGGGCCGTCCTGGTGCCCTTCTTGCCGTCGGTGTCGATCGTGACCTTGACCAGGTGCTTCAGGCCCTGGCCCTTGATCTCGGCCGTGACCGTCTCGGTCCGCGTCTCGCCGGTTGCCGGGTCGGTCGTGACGACCTTGTCGCCGGTCTTGACCTTCTCGATCGGCTTCGTCGAGCCGTCGGCCATCAGGACCTTGGTCCCCGGCACGAAGCTGTTGCACGTCCCGCCGGACTCGCCCGACGACCCGGCCTTGCCCGAGCCGCCGCTGCCGCTGGATCCGCCGCTGCTCTTGGCGGACCCCCCGGACTTCCCGCCCGGCTTCGAGCCGCCTCCGCCGCCGCCGTGGGACGACACCTTCGGGGCCGCCTTGGCCTGGGCCCGCTTCTGGACCCCGTTACCGGTCTTCTTCGCGGCCGCGAGCGCCTTGTCGGCGGTTCTCTTCGCGGCCTCGGCGGCCTTCTTCTTGGCTCGCTGCGCCGCCAGCTTCTTGGCTCGCTCGATCGCCAGCTTCTTCGCCCGTAGCGCCGCCGCCTCGGCAGCCTTCGCCGCCTTGAGGACGATCTGGGCGGCCTTCTTCGCCGCCTGGAACGACTCGACCGCCTTGATCGTGCGCTTGACCGCCTTGATCACCGACGGGATCTTGCCGAGCTTCGTCCAGGGGATGGCGTCGACCGCGATGCTGACGCACGACCACATGTCACCGCCGAAGCAGGCCATGGCGTCGTTGATGCCGATGAAGTCCTTCAGCGTCTCCCATGCCACGGCGAGGATCACCGAGGTCATGGACTTGCCCATCATCGACTGCGCCTGCGCGACCTGCGCCGCCGACAGACCCGCGCCGGCCAGCGCCGCGGCCCGTTCGGTCGCCGAGAGCGAGATGGCCAGACCCGTTGGGTCGGACATCGTCACCGGGTTGTTGTGCGCGTAGGAGTACCCGTTGGACTGCAGTACGTCGTTCAGGTCGAGCACCGGGTCGGCGGACAGGAAGCGTCCCACCACCGGGTCGTACAGGCGGGCGCCCAGCGGGACGAAGCCGGACGCGTTGTCCTCGACGGCGCCCAGGAAGCCGGTGTGCGCCCGGAGGCCGGCACCGACCGTGTCCGCGCCGCGCTGGTTGCCGAACGGGTCCTGCTTGCGGATCCGTACCTGCATTCCGCCGTCCAGGGCGACCTCGGCGTAGGTGCTGCCCTGGTGGTCACCGGTCTGGGCGACGAGCCGGTCGGCGTTGTGGCCGTTGGCGTAGCGCATGACCGCGCCGCCGGGAGCGGCGTAGGTGCGCTGGGTGGTGACCAGGACGCCGCCCTGCTGGACGGAGACCTCGGCCTCGCCCAGGTACAGCGTGGCCTGCTTCCCCTTGATCGTCAGCAGGCGGGAGCCGTCGGGGCCGTAGATGTAACGGGTGTCGTTCTGCGGCGCCCACAGTTGCTCGGCCTTCGTGCCGGCGCAGGCGGCCAGTACGACGGCGGTGCCATCCGCCGAGTCGGCGTTCTTGACCGACAGGCACAGTGTCGAGTCGACATGAATGAGCTGGCCGGAGGCGTTCCGCTTCAGCTCCTGGCCGGTCGAACCGTTGCACTTCTGGATCTGGACCGCGGACCCGGCGGCGGTGCCGGTGGGCTGGACACACCACTTGCCGTAGATGCTGAGCGTGCCCCGGTCGGGGTCGGTCTGTTCCTTACCCGGGGTGGGGGTGAAGCGCCAGTCCTGCGCCAGGGAGGAGTTGCAGGAGTACAACTCGACCGGTGTGCCCGCCACCGTCAGGCTGCTCGTGAGGTCGAGACACTTGTCGGCGAGGCCCACGTACGGGGTCTTGCCGCCGGTGCCCGCGCCCTTGATGCGGTCGACCTTGCCGTCGTACGTCCAGGTCAGGTCCTGCTTGTCACCGTTCTCCACGGAGGTGACGGACTTGGTCTCACCGGTCAGCTCGTACAGCCGATCCGCCTCGGCCTTGACCTGCGCGCCGGTCGGCGTGGTGTAGGTCTTCGACACCTTGGCCAGCGTGTGCGGCTGGGTGCCGTCGGCCTTGCCGTAGGCGTAGGTGGTCGTGGCGTCCTTGGTGGTGTTGCCGGTGAGGTCCTTCTCGGTCAGCTTGGTGCGGTTGCCGAGCAGGTCGTACTCGTACTCCTGCCAGTAGCCGGAACCGTCCTTGCCGGCGGCCACGCCGATCGCGCCGGCGCTGTCCTTCGGGCCGGTGCAGGCGGTCTGGTCCTTGGCGGTCCAGGCGGTCTTCAGCTGGCCCAGCGGGTCGTAGGCGAAGCACTGCCGTTCATCGATGCCGGTCGCGGCCTCCTGGATCGAGGTGACGTTTCCGGCCGGGTCGTAGGTGTACGACCGCTTGGAGACGAGGGTGCCGGGGACCACGGCCTTGTCGCCGCTCTGTTCGCGGTAGACCTGCTGGTCCTTCAGTTCGCCGCTGGACTCGTCGAACGTCGACTGCGTCCACACCCGGTAGGGCTGGGCGCCGAGCGTGGAGCGCAGCACCTGGCCGTAGGGGTCGTAGACCGTCTCGGCGCCGTACCAGTCCTTGCCGGAGACCGACAGCGGCTTGCCGTCCTCGTTGTAGCGGACGACGAGCTTCTCCGCCTCGAACGCGCCGACCTTCGGCAGCGTGGAGCTCTCCAGTACGCCGTCGGCGGCGTACTCGTAGGAGTACGTGTACGACTTGTCCAGGCCCCAGGTGTCGGCCAGCGTGGCCGGCAGGCTCATCGTGGTGGACGTCGGCTGGTAGTCCTTGGTGTAGCCGTCGACCGTCTGTGTGTAGGCCTGGCCGTCGGTGTAGCGGGTGGCGGTGGAGGGCAGGCCCTTGCCGCCGGGGGCCAGGTCGTAGCCGTAGTCGGCCAGGAGGGTGCCGTTCGCGTCGTTCAGCCGCTGCTGGGTGGGCCTCGACAGCTGGTCGTAGCCGTTCCATACGGTGACGCCCCGGGCGTTCCTCGTGGTGAGGACGCGGTCGTGGTTGTCGTACGTGTTCCGCGTCGTGCCCGTGTCCGGGTCGGTGGCGGTCTCCTGACGGCCCCGGCTGTCGTACGTCCAGGTCCACGGGTGCGCGGTGTCGGCTGAATTGACCGCCTTCGCCAGCTGTCCGCGGGCGTCGTACTGGTAGCGCATCGACGTGAAGCCGTCGGGTGCGGCCGGGTTGAAGGTGTCCACGCGGGACGTGCGGCCGAGGGCGTCGGTGTAGACCTGGTAGGACGAGGCGCCCTGCGGGTTGATCACCTTCGACCAGTCCAGGCCGTACTCGTAGCGGGTGGCCCGCTCCTCGACCGGCTGGGACGACGACTCGTGGGTCAGCGGGTCCTCGACCTTGAGGTAGGGCGTCTCCTTGAGCACGCGGCCGGAACCGTCGTAGGCGTAGCGGGTGATGTTGGGGACGGCCGTGTCGCTGACCGGGGTGAACAGATCGCCCGCTGTGGCCTCGTACGTCAGGTAGGCGTTGTTGGTCTGCCACACCTCACCGGAGCTGTTGTACAGCGTGTCGGTGATGAGCCGGCCGCCGCCGTCCGCCTGCTCCTGCGTCTGCCGCTCGCGGCCGAGGCCGTCGTAGAGCGTGACGGAGGTCTCGATGCGTTCGTCGTGGCCGCGCGTGTAGGTGGTGACGTAGGAGGGCTTGCGGTCCTCGCCGGCCTGGTACTTCGGCACCGTGTAGACCGCCTTGAAGTCCGGCACGGCTGTGTCGGAGGGGGTCCGGTCGGCGGCCCAGGCCTTCTCGAGCCGGCCCAGAGGGTCGAACTCGGCCTGGCTGACGTGCTTGTTCGCGTCGGTCGTCTTCAGGGTGGTGCCGCGGCCGGGCTCGACCTCGCGGATCTCGGAGTGTCCGGCGGCGTTGGTCTGGGTGACCTTGAAGACCTGGCCGGTGTCCGGCTCGTACGTGATCGAGCCGGCGGGCTTGTCGTCCTGGTCGGTCATGCTCACCACACGGCCGACCGCGTCGAACGCGGTGCTGCCGTCGGACTGCCAGCCGGTTCCGGTGCCGTTGACCGACCAGGTCCGGGACGCCTCGCCCTTCGTGGTGGACGCGAGCGCCGCACCGTAGGCCTGGCCGTCGTACGCGGTCCTGGTGCCGCCGCTCAGCGTCGACAGGGTGGCGAAGTCGGCCGCGGCGCAGGTGGTCGGGGAGACCAGGACCTGCTTGGACAGACCGATGAGGTTCTTCGCGGTGTTGTGGACGTACTCCGACTTGGTGCAGGACTCGTCGCCGGGCTTGCCCGTGTCGCCGAACGACTCCACCTGGACGGGCAGGCCGTAGACCGACTCGTAGGTGGTGTGGGTCTTCACCATCCGCTCGGTGCGGACGTCGTCGCTGTTCATGCCGGAGGACCTGGTGTACGCGATCTCGTCGGGTTCGGTCACCCGCCAGGCGCGCAGCGGGTCCAGGCCGTCGTCGCGGTCGCGGTGGGCGAGTTCGGTAGCGGCCGGGACGGTGAGGGAGCGGGAGACCCAGTCCGTGTCGGCGTCGTCCGCCTCGTCGTAGTCGAGTTCCTCGGCGATACGGCCGGCGAACGGTTCCCTGTCCTTGGCGATCTCGGCGCCCTTGATGTCCTTCACCGAGACGTCGTCACCCATGCCGCGGAAGAAGCGGGTGACGGACTTGGAGCGCGTGGAGCCGATCGCCTTGTCGTCGGCACCGGTGATCACCGAGGTCTGCTCGAACCCGGCGAACTGCGAGTAGGTGCGGGTGGACTTCTTGGTGAACTCGGCCTCGGCGAGCTTCCAGCCCGCGTTCTTGTACTGGTACGCGGTCTGCGTCGTGTACGCCCCGTTGACGTTGGGGAGTTCTTCGATGGTCCCCACCACGTACTTGTGGAACCAGTCGATGTCCTCGACCTCGGGGTCGGGGTGCCAGAACGACGGGTAGCACAAACGGGTGTTGGACTTCAGCGCCGCCTTGTCGGACTTGCCGGGCAGGTCGGTGCCGGTGGCGCAGTCACCGGCGGGCTGTTTGTAGGTGACGACGGTCTCGCCGCCGTACTCGTTGATGACGCGCGCGATGCGCAACCGGGAGAACCCGGGCCGCGGGTCGTTCGGGCGCTTCACCCGGTTCGGCATGTCCTCGGCGTTGGACTCGAAGCGCACCGCGTTCATGGGGACGTTCTTGTCGGTGCTGCCGTTGCGGGCGTAGCCGGTGCGCTGCACGGACTCCAGCCACAGGGCGGTGTTCGGACCGGTCTTCAGGACCGGGAAGTTCTGTGTCAGCGTGAACCGGTCGACCACCTGCCGTGCGGTGGTGTCCGTTCGGCGCTGCGCCGATGTCTGGATCTGCACCAGGCGCTTGCGGCTCCAGAAGGAGGGGCCGGCGTTCCAGCACTTCGTCTTGTAACTGGTGGTGACCTTGCGGCAGTTCAGGTCTGCGGGAGTGTCGTACCAGATGCGGTACTTGCCTGGGTCCTTGTCCTCGAAGTTGGCGTCCGAGCAGGTCAGAGCGCCTTCGTCGAGGCAGCGGTCGTCGACGGTGAAGTCGACGCGGGCCGGGGCGGGCGCCGAGAACAGGGTGTTCTTGCGCTGGCCGTATTCGATGTGGTCGAGCCAGCCGTCGCGGTCGTAGACGACCGGGGCCTTGAAGTCGAAGTTGCGGGCGTAGTAGTTCGTGTCCTTCTTCCACCAGAAGGACATGGCGTTCTCGTGGATGTCCTCGACGTAGTCGAGGCTCCAGCGCCAGCCCTGGGTGCACGCGGAGTGGGCCCAGTCACCGGCCTTGTAGCAGTCCTCGCCGTCGTGGTTGCCGTACACCGGGACGGTCAGCACCGAGTCGGTGACCGGCTGGCCGGAGGTCCAGCCGGGCAGCTTGTTCCGGCCGAACCAGTAGCGGGTGCCGTCACGGGTGGTGACGACCCAGTACTCGCCGTTCCTGGCGCCGTTGTCGTTCTCGGCGTCGGTCAGCCGCTCCACCTGGGAGCCGTCGCCGTTGGCCGTGAACCACTTGCCCTGGCCCTTGTCCCAGACCAGCTCGGTGGTCATGCCGCCGAGCGACAGGGTGGCGTTGTCGGAGCCCCAGCACAGGTCCGCGGTGCGGTGCGTCTTGTTGTTGGAGCCTTCCTTCTTGGAGTCCTCGCGGCAGTTGGCGTACGTCCGGGTGATCGATCCCGGGTTGTAGTCCCAGCCGTCGCCGATCCAGGAGGCCTGGTTGTTGGTGGAGGACGTACGGCCGTCGACCGACTGCGAGGAGTAGCCCAGGGAGATCTTGGGCGACAGGCCTCCGGGGCTCTCCGGCACCTGCACGTCGTAGGAGTACGTGAAGGCGCCCGAGGAGGAGCCCGCCGCCCAGGAGCCGGAGGACAGCAGCGGAGTCGCGGTGAAGTCGCCCGAGGCCGAGGCCCCGGTGTCCATCGCGCCGATGACCTGCGGGCCGGAGGCGTCCACGACCGGCAGGACGTCGCTGTCGCGGTAGGACGCGGAGCGGACGCTCGCGCCCGACGTCGTCGAACCGGTGTCGCCGCCCAGCAGGTCGGCGACCGGAACGGAACCGGTGAGGATCTTGCGGGTGGCCGACTTCTTCGCGGCCGCGGTCCGGGTGGGCGCCTTGCCGGCGGGGACCACCTCGACCGAACTGCGCAGCCGCTCCGGCTTCTTGTCGGCAGTGCCGGACATGGTCGTCACGCCGTCGTCGGTGGCGCAGTCGCCGGTGTCGGGCGCGTCGAGGACGCAGTCCGGGAGCAGGACGAGACCGAAGCGGTCGGCGGCCTGCGGGCCGTAGAGGTCGGCGAAGCCGGTGGTGTCGACGGCGATGGAGACCTGCGCCGCGGGGTCGGCACCGGCCGGCGGCGTGACCCTCATGATCATTCCGGAGACGCCCGCGTCCTGGGACGTGCTCGGCGCGGCCAGGCCGACCTTCCAGTCACCGGCGATCGCGGTCGGGTCGGTGCCCTCGGGCACGCCGACGGCGATGGGGAGGTCGTCGACGGCAACCGTCGTACCGGGCGCGGTGTCCGCTGTCAGCGTGGCGACACCCTCGTCGGGCGACCAGGGCGTGACGGCGGTCGGCTGGTACGGGTCGACGGGTACTTCGTCCGCGGTGGTGAGGTTCTTCTCGGCTTCCTCGTCCCCCTCGAGCGCGGTGCTCTCGGGCAGGTCGGGGAGCTCGACCTCCTCGCGGCTCATGCCGGGGCCGGGTATCGCCCACGCCTCGGCGCTGAGGCTGCCCACCGAAAGGGACAGCGCCAGCAGTAGGACGGTCGCCACCCGGCTCTGCCTGAGGCGACGTCGATGTGACTTCGTCCCGACCGGGCGTGAACGCCCCAGCCACGACGGCGGACTTTGAGCACGCATACGCGTCGACCCCACCCAAGGCATGCGAAGAACAACAGATGGTCCCGAACCCTCTGTCATGAACCCCGCAGATTTCAAGATCGGTCGAGAGGGGTGCGAACGGGTCCGTGTGATCTCCGTCATGCGGCATGCGCTGACATACCGTCAACTTCGCGGATAAGTCGATAAAATGTCGAGAAGCCCCGCCTACTGCACCACTTCGGGTGATCAAAAGCCGCAGATGACGCACAGTCAACGGCTGGTCATGGGCGCACCATCTCTTCGTCACGACTTCATAAATTCTCCATATGCGGATCTCGTGTGGAGTTCGTGTGATGGTGTGCGCGCCCATGCCCGTTCACTTGGTCCCACACGGGAGTAGACCGCCGCCGTGTCCGCGCCGCATCGTTTCCTCAGCCCCTTCGTGCGCACGCGCACCAGGTTGGCCCTCACCCTCGGCCTCGTCCTTGTCGCCCTGACCACCGCGCTGTTGCCGTGGCGGAGCTCTGACGAAGCCTCACCGCCCCTGTCGCACAAGGCCACCGAGGCACGACCGGCGGCAACCGGCCCACGCGACGAAGCCGCCGCCCAGGCCGAGGCCCTGCGCACCCACAAGCAGGTGCTCGTGGACACGGCCACCACCGCGACCTCGCAGACCTGGGCGCGACCGGACGGGTTGATGCGCACCCGGATCACCGCGCTGCCCGTCCGGGCGAAGACCGCCGAAGGCACCTGGGCCCCCGTCGACAACCGGCTGCGCCGGGTGGAGGGCGCCGCCGACGGCCTGGGTGTCAGGCCGGTCAACCCGGCTCAGCCCGTCCGCTTCTCCAGCGGCACCCCGGGCCCCCGGGCCGACCGCTCCTTCGTCCGCCTGCCACCGTCCGAGGATCCGAAGGCATCGGGGACCGCGTCCGCCGCAGGCCCGAAGGCGTCGTCCCGCACCGTGCTGGCAGAGTTGGAACTCGACGGGAACACCGTGGCCTACACCTGGCCCGGCCCACTGCCCGAGCCGGTGCTCGACGGGCCGCGCGCTCTGTACTCCGAGGTGCTGCCGGGCGTCGACCTGTTGCTGGTCGCCCGCGAGGAGGGCGGCTTCGCCCAGCTGCTGATCGTCAAGAACCGTGAGGCCGCGCAGAGCAAGGCGCTGACCACCGTGGCGTACGGGCTGAGTTCGACGACCGCGGTGTTCCATCACGACGAGGGCAGTGGACTCGTACGCGTGAAGGACCGCTCCGGCAAGGAGATCGGCTCGATCCCGACGCCCTTCGCCTGGGACTCCAACGGCCGTGACCCGGAGCTGGGTGAGGGCCGGTCCACGCCGCGCACCTCGGTCGCCACGCCGGCGGACGTGCTGAAGCTGTCCGGTCTGAGTGGCATCGAACCGGGCTCGCACCAGGCCCCGATGCCGGTCGAGTTGAAGGGCGACGGAACCGGCACCGCCCGGCTCGACCTGCATGTGGCCCGCAGCGGACTGCTCGACGACCCCGACGTGCGCTACCCGGTGTTCATCGACCCGCCGTTCAACGGTGACTGGCTGGGGTGGACCGTCGCCTACAAGCCGCACCCGAACACCAGCTTCTGGAACGGCACCAACTTCAGCTCCGGCACTTCGGACGCCCGCGTCGGCCACGAGAGCGAGACCAACGGCACGGCCCGCTCCTTCTGGCGGATGAGATACAGCGCCAGTCTGAAGGGCGCGACGATCAGCTCGGCGAGCTTCAAGGTGCTCAACAACCACTCCTGGTCCTGTACCAAACGTGAGTTCCAGTTCTGGCTGACGGGGGGAATCTCCTCCGGTACGACATGGAACAAGCAGCCGAGCTGGGCGACGGAGATCCAGCGCAATACGTTCGCCCACGGATGGTCCTCGTCCTCATGCCCGGACGACTACGAGGCGTTCGACGTCAAGTCCGCCGCTCAGAAGGGCGCGGACAACGGCTGGTCGAACATCACCTTCGGCATGCGTGCCACCAGCGAGTCCGACGATCAGACGTGGCGCAAGTTCAAGGCCACCAGCGCCGTGATGGAAGTGGACTACAACCGGCCGCCCGCCACCCCTTCCAGCGTCTCCAGCACCCCCGGCGGCACCTGCAACCAGACCACGGCCGGCGCCACGATCGGCAAGACGAACCTGGTCCTGTCGGCGAAGTCCACCGACCCCGACAACAACCTCAAGGGCCTGCGCTTCCGCTTCTGGAAGAAGGGCGCCAGCACCCCGACGGGCACCCTGGTCACCAGCCTCTCCAGCGGCAAGGCAACGCTGACCGTCCCCTCGACCACCCTGGTGGACAAGACCGTCTACTACTGGGACGTGCGCGCCGAGGACTCCGGCGGCAGGACGTCGGCGTACTACCCGACCAGCGGCAACCGCTGCACCCTCACCGTCGACGGCTCGGGGCCGCCGCCGCCCACCGTGGAGAGCGACGTCTTTCCCGAGGCCACACCCGACGGCCAGACCTGGGCCACGGTCGACTTCGGCAAGACCGGCCCCGTCACCTTCACCTCCGAGGGGGCCAGCAAGTTCCGGTGGTCCATCGACGGCGTGAACCCCAAGGACGTGGCCGCCACCAACGGCACCCTCACGCTCACCGCTTTCACTCCGTCCCACGCCGGTCCCAACGCGCTCCAGGTGTACGCCTACGACGCGCTCGGCAACCCGAGCAAACGCACCGACTACAGCTTCTACGTCCCGCCGCGGGACAAGGCGGACGGCCCCTTCGACACAGGCGGCGACAGCATCCCCGACCTGCTGATCGTGGACGCCGACGGCCACCTCCGCAACTGTGTGGGCGGACCCGAGGGCGACCTGTACGGCTGCCTGGCCGCTTCCTACGACGCGGACAAGCAGCCCCACCCGCAGGGGCACTGGTACGACCCGGCCACCGGCAAGGCGGCGCTGATCACCCACTACCAGGACGTCTACCCGGGTGATGGCTCCACCGACCTGTTCGCGGTCAACCCGGACGGCCGCTTCCGGCTGTACCCGGGCGACGGCTACGGCAGCTTCGACGTCACCCGGCGCCTGGAGGTCCGCCTGCCCTCGAACGCTCCGGCGCCGTCGACCTGGACGCAGATCAGGGCCACCGGCGACATCACCGGTGACAAACTGCCCGACTTCGTGCTGCGTTCCGGTACCCAGTTCTGGCTGCTGTCCGGCTACACCGGCGCCACGTTCCGGACGGCCACGCTGATGAACGACGACGCGTGGGGCCGCCGCGACATCGTCAACGTCACCGACATCAACGGCGACAAGACGCCCGACCTGCTGTGGCGCAACCTGGACAACGGCAACATGTACCTCCGCCAGGGCAGGCCCGGCACGGTCACCGGCAGTGTCGACGTGGCGTCGTTGAAGGTGGCGGCCGACTCCCTCACCGGGAAGGACGAGCCGTACGGCACGGGTTGGACGGAGGCGAGCATCGCGACCGCGATGGGCATCCCCGACGTCAGCGGCGACGGCATCCCCGACATCTGGTCCCGCTCCGGCACGGACGGCCAGACGCGGATCTACTTCCCGTCCCGAACCAACACCAACCCGGCGGTCAGGGTGGTCCTGTCGGTGGACTGGAGAACACTGAAGGCGCTGGGCTGACCCACCGGTCACCGGCCAACAGCCATGGGCTCCGGCCACCCCCTCAGGGGGTGGCCGGAGCCCATGGCTGTTCAGTAAGCCCTCCCGGTGTTACGCGGGCGCTTCGGTGCGGGTCAGAGCTTCAGGTCCCACTGGGTCGCTTCGTACGTGAAGCCGGGGTTGACCTCGACGGTCAGGTTCTTGGCGTCCGCGGGGGCGTCGAAGGCGTAGAGGACCGTGACCTTCTTGCCCGGCAGGACCGTGCCGCTGAAGCCCTCGCCGACCTTGCCGTCGAAGATCTCCTCGGCATCGACCCCGTCCTGCCCGGCGCGCGCCCCGACGCTGACGAGTGCGGAGTCGAACTTCTCCTTGCCCGCGTTCTCGATGACGACGGCCACGCGGTAGGCCTTGTTGCCCTTGGTGTGACCGGCGGCGAAAGAGCCCGCGGAGTACGAGGTCGCGTCGCCGACCGTGACCGTGAGGTCGTCGTCGTAGACCGCCGAGTCGCCGGCCTCCAGGGCCTCGGCGGTGTCCTCCTTCTTCCCTTCGTCCTTCTTCCCCTCGCCTCCGGTGCCCGCGGCGTCCGCGTTCTTGCCGGTGTCCTTGCCCGTGTCCCCGCCCGCCTTCGGCTTCGCGGAGGCCGTCGTGTCCGACACCGCCTTGTTCAGGTCGCTCACCGCGTCGTCGACCGCCTTGAACGTGATCACGGCGCCGACCACCGAGAGGATCAGCGCGATCAGTCCGAGGGCAGCGCCGAACGTGGCCATGTTCTTGTTCGTCGCCTCGCCCCTCTTGGCGCGGCCGCGGCCCACCAGGCCCAGGATCAGCGCGATCAGTCCGAGGATGCCTGCCAGCCAGAAGAGGAACGGGATCAGACCCGAGACCGCGCCGATGAGGCCGAGGATCAGCGCCGCGACGCCGAGCCCGTTGCGCGCGGGGCGCAGGCCGGGCGTCTGGGCGGGGATGTACGGCTGCTGCGGCTGCGACTGAGGGGACTGCGGCGGCTGGGTGTACTGGGACATGGCTGTGCCCTTCGGCAAGTGCGGAGTTGAGTGGTGAGCGGTTCCACGCGCCGCCTTGTGCAGCGACAGGTCAATGACATCATTTCTTGTGAACCGAGTCAACATGGTTCACGATGGTTGAGGGTGTCCGAGCCGTGAATCGAGTGGTGTGAACAGGTCGGTATGCTCGCCGACGCAGCAGTGAGCACGGACGGGCAGCAGCGGTACGAGCACCAGGGAGACAGCAAGTGCCGGAGAACGCGACAGAGGTGACCGCCGCAGGGATCGCCCGGCTGGCAGGGGTGGGGCGCGCCGCCGTCAGCAACTGGCGCCGCAGGCACGCCGACTTCCCCAAGCCCGTCGGCGGTACCGAGACAAGCCCGTCGTTCGCCCTGCCCGAGGTCGAGCAGTGGCTGCGCGACCAGGGAAAACTCGCCGAGGTCCCGCTCCGTGAGCGCGTCTGGCAGCAGCTGGCCGGACACCCCGCAGGCGCCGTCCCCGCACTGTTCCACGTCGGATGCGCCCTGCTCCTCGTGCGGGAGCGGCCCTCCGCCTGGCGGGAGATCACGGGGGTGTCGGACGAGCGGATGGCGGGCGTGCTCTCGCTCACGCTGAACGAGGTGCTCACCGACCGGTTCGGACCGGCCACCGGGACCGGGCGCGCGGTTCACAGCCCGGACCGCTCCGAGCTCCTGCCGTCCGTCCCCCTGCTGCGGGGCGCCGCGGAGCTCGCTGCCGCAGCCGGGGTCCGCGAGACGTTCGAGTTCCTGCTCGGGCGGCAGCTGGATGCCAATCCGCGCCAGTACACACTCACCCCGCCCGGCCTCGCGGAGCTGATGGCCGCACTGGCGGACACCGGAGGACGGCCCCCGCGCACCGTCCTCGATCCGGCGGCGGGTACCGGGGCACTGCTGGGCGCCGTCTCGCAGCCGGGTGCGCTGTACGCGCAGGAGAACGACCCGGACCTGGCGGCGCTCACCGCACTCCGGCTCGCCCTGCACGCCGACTCCGCCGACTGCGCGCTCACCGTGCGCACCGGCGACACCCTGCGCGCCGACGCTTTCCCCGGCCTCACCGTCGACGCCGTGCTCTGCCATCCGCCGTTCAACGAGCGCAACTGGGGACACGACGAGCTCGCCTACGACCCGCGCTGGGAGTACGGCTTCCCGGCCCGTACGGAGTCCGAACTCGCCTGGGTGCAGCATGCGCTGGCCCATCTGCGCGAGGGCGGCACCGCGGTCCTGCTGATGCCGCCGGCCGCAGCGTCGCGCCGCTCCGGCCGCCGTATCCGCGCCGATCTGCTGCGGCGCGGCGCCCTGCGGGCCGTCATCGCGCTCCCGGCCGGCGCCGCACCCCCGTACGGCATCCCGCTCCACCTCTGGGTCCTGCGCAAGCCGGATGCCGGGCCGCACCCCTCACCCGAACTGCTCCTGGTCGACACTGCCGAGCCCGCCGAACCGGCCTCCTCCCAGAGCGGCCGCGACCGGCTCGACTGGCCGGCCCTGCACGCCGCCGTGCTCGACGCCTGGCGACCGTTCAGCGGTGAGAGCGGTGAGGGCGGTGAGAGTGGTGAGAGCGGTGAGGCCGGTGAGCGCGGCGAGAACAACCGCTTCCGGCTCGGCACCAGCCGCGTCGTCCCGGTCATCGAACTCCTCGACGACGACATCGACCTGGCCCCCGCCCGCCACCTGCCCGCCGCAGCCGCGGCGGACGGACCCGCCGAGCTGATCGACGTACACGAACGGCTGACGAAGAGTCTCGGGCTCGCAGGCCGCCTCACCCCGCCGCCCGTCGAGGTCTCGGCCCCCGCCCGCTGGCCGCTCACCACCGTCGGTGAACTCGCCAGGGCCGGCGCCCTCCAGCTCCGCACCGGCGGCTCGGGCACCGGCACAGGACCCGTCCTCACCGAGCACGACGTCCTCGGCTCCGCCGCCCCCTCCGGGAGCCTGCCCGCCGACGGACCGCACGAGGAACCCGTGCTCGTCGAACCGGGCGACGTCGTCGTCCCCGTCCTCGGCGGCGGCTCCGTCGCCCGCGTCATCGACGACGCCACCGCGGGCGCCGCGCTCGGCCGCAACCTCCAGCTGCTGCGCCCCGATCCGGCCGCACTCGACCCCTGGTTCCTCGCCGGCTTCCTGCGCGGCACCGCCAACAACCGCCAGGCCAGCAGCTACGCCTCCACCGCGACCCGGCTCGACGCCCGCCGCCTCCAACTGCCCCGGCTGCCGCTGGCCGAGCAGCAGCGGTACGGCGAACGCTTCCGCACCCTGGCCGCGTTCGAGGACGCACTACGCCTCGCCGGCCAACTCGGCGGACGGCTCGTCCAGGGGATGTACGACGGACTGACGGACGGAACGGTCACGCCGAAGTGAGCGGAACCACAACGGTTCCGTACAACCCGGGGCCCCTTGTCGGTGTCGCCCTTTACGCTCGGTTCTGCGCGCACGCCCAGCTGCGCGCGGACGTCCCATGACCAGGAATCCAGGAGCAGCCATGTACGCCCCGGGCCAGCCGCCGACGGCGCCGCGCAGAGTCCCCAGCAGGGCCTGGATCGTGTCGATGCGCGTGCTGTTCACCGTGCTCTCGGTGTGTTCCTTGGGCCTGCTCCTGTGGGCTCCCCTGCTGCGGCTGGCGATCGTGCGCCGCAGAGCCTTCGACTGGTGGGTGACCGGAGCCGGCTTCGCATTCGTCTGCGTGCTGCTGCCGATCATCGGAAGGGACGGCGGCGACACCGACCCCCACGGAGTCGACAACGTCCTCATCCCGCTGCTGCTGCTCGCCATGGTGGGCGCCCCCGTGCACTACATCGTCGCCGACATCCGCCACTACGCGCAGCAGACGCGGCAGAACGTGAGGGGCGGCCCCATGCCGCCGGTGCCGGGCTACGCATACGCGCCCACGGTGCCCATGCAGACACCCGCACGGCCACTCGGACAGCCCCCGGCCCCGCAGCACTACGCACCGCAGCCCTATGCCCCGCCGCAGTACCAGCAGCCCCACCCCACACCTCAGCCCCACCCCGCACCCCGCCCCACGCCCCCCACCCACCAGCCGCAGCCGCCCACCTCCCAACCGCACCCCACGCCCCACCCCCAGCGCCTCGACCAGGTCCGCGCCGAGCTCGACGAGCTGAGCGACTACCTCCGTAAGGAGGAGGGCCGGTGAGCGGTCGCCTCATCGGCGGGCGGTACGAGCTGGCGACGATCCTCGGCCAAGGCGGCATGGGCCAGGTCTGGACGGCCTACGACCAGCGCCTGGACCGCCGGGTCGCGGTCAAGCTGCTGCGCCCCGACCGGGTCACCGGCCCCATCGGCAGCGACGCAGCGGGCGAGCTGCGCAGCCGCTTCGTCCGCGAGTGCCGGGTCACCGCGCAGGTCGACCACCCCGGCCTCGTCACCGTCCACGACGCCGGCAGCGACGGCGACGAACTGTTCCTCGTCATGCAGTACGTCGAGGGCGCCGACCTCGGCGACCATCTCGCCGAGCACGATCCGTACCCCTGGCAGTGGGCCGTCGCAGTCGCCGCCCAGCTCTGCGCCGTCCTGTGCGCCGTGCACGCGGTGCCGATCGTCCACCGGGACCTCAAGCCCCGCAATCTGATGGTGCGCCCGGACGGCACCGTCGTCGTGCTCGACCTCGGCGTCGCCTCCGTCCTGGACACCGACACCACCCGCCTCACCCACACCGGCTCGCCGATCGGATCCCCGGCCTACATGGCCCCCGAGCAGGCCATGGGCGGCGCCGTCGGCCCGTACACCGACCTGTACGCCCTCGGCGTACTCCTGCACGAACTCCTCAGCGGCGACGTGCCGTTCGTCGGCTCCACCGCCCTCGGCGTGCTGCACCGCCACCTCTACGAGCCGCCGGCCCCCGTCCGTACGATCCGCCCCGACATCCCCGAACCCCTCGAAGCACTCGTCCTGCGCCTGCTCGCCAAGGACCCGCAGCACCGCCCGGCCAGCGCCCAGGAGGTGTACGAACACCTCGCCCCCCTGCTGCCCACCAGGAACACAGGGCACCCCTCGGGCCCGCTCGACCCGACCCGCCCCTTCCTGCGCCCGCACGCCCCGTGGCCCGACCGCGCCACGACCCCGCCCGCCGACCGGCCCGCTCCGATGCCCGCCCGGCCCGACGTCGCGGCCGCCGTCGACGAGGTCAAGAGGCTGCTGGGCGAAGGCCGGATCACCCAGGCCGTCGACATGCTCGGCGGCATCCTCCCGGCCGCCGCCGAGCAGCACGGCGAGGGCTCCCCGGTCGTCCGCATCCTGCGCAAGCAGTACGCGGCGACACTGATGGACGACGGCCAGTACCGCCGCGCCCTGCCCGAACTGCGCCGGCTGGCCGACGACCGGGCCGCGGAGGCCGGCCCGGCCGACCTCCAGACCCTGCAGTTCCGATACGACGCCGCACAGTGCCTGGAACAGCTCGGCGAACCCGCCGCCGCACTCGCCGAGTACCGCGCGGTCCTCCCGTACTACGAGAACCAGTACGCGACGAACAACGGCCCGGCACGCTCGTACGAGATCCGCCACCGCATCTGCCAGCTCCTGCTGGCCCTCGGCGACCACACGGGCGCCCGCGGCCAGCTCCAGGCACTGCTGTACGACACCGAGCGGATGTACGGCCCGCACCACCCGCTGCCCGTCGAACTGCGCCGGCAACTGGAGCGCCAGCTGAAGGTCAGGGGCGGCTGAACCGCCGCCGGACCGAGAAAGGGGACGAGCGATGAGCGGTATGCCGCCGAGTGAGGAGCGCCGGGCCCTCCGGGCGGCACTGGCGGGAGTGGAGAAGGCCGAGTTCGGTGAGGTCGACATCGAGGCGGCCTGCGCGGCCTACGAGCGGGCCGGCTACGAAGTCACCCCTGCGCTTCGGGAGTTCCTGGGAAACTACGGCGAGACCGTCATCGGCCGGACAGCACCGGGAACGGGCGAGGAGCTTGTCCTGACGATCTCCGTCGTGGAGGCGATGGGCGTCCATCCACTGAACGTACGCAGTTACTCCCGTCAGCTCGGAATGCCTGCGGTGCCGATCGGAATCGCCCTGGTGACCGAGGAGAACGTGCTGCCGGCAGAGAACGGCGACATCATCTTCGCCGGTGACGCCGGGATGCAGCGCATCGGAAACGGGTTCGCTGCGGCGGTGGAGGCATTCGTCACCAGCACCTGGGACAAGACCTTATTCTGAGCAGAGTCCGTGCCCGCCATGAGCCACGCTCGTACGGACACGACCGGCTCGCATCGAAACGACATGAGAGGTGACCGTGGCTGTTCTGATCGACCACCTGGAGGCACGTCTGGGCCGACTGGCCGGAGCGTGGTCGGTCAGGGACGGCGCTCCCGAAGGCGCGGCGCAGGTGGGCTGGTTCACCGGTGGTGTCTTCGAGGACATCCAGTCCTGTGCCACCACCACCCTGCACCGGACGCACCTCGTATCACCCACCACCGGGGAGCCCCAGCACCTGGAACTGCTCGGCTGCGGCCGCCCCCTTGCCGGGGACGAGTACGGCCCGTTTCCCGGAGTGCTGGAGTGGGTGGCGGAGCGCCTGGCGACGACCGGGCGGGCGGTCCTTCGCGGGGACGTCGTGCCCTTGCCGATGCCGTTGACCCCGGGCGGTTCCCTGACCGCGCTGTACGCGGCCATGCCGGTCTGCTTCGACGACTCCTTCTTCTCCGTCACGTTGGAGAACGGGACACACGTGTCCGTGGTGTGGCTGGTGCCGCTGCACGGCATCGAGGCGGAGTACGTGGAGAAGCACGGCTGGCCGGACTTCGAGAGCGAACTGACGAAGCAGAACCCCGACCTGTTCGACCTCGGCCGCCCGCAGATGAGCCTGTAGAACCCGACGCCCGCGCGGCGCTCCGGCCCGTGCAAGGAGACGCATGTCCCGCACCACCCCCTCCCGTCCGGTGGACATCGAGAGGCTCTTCCCGGAGCTGGCCGCCCACCGGCGCACCACCACACGGCTGCACCCGCGTCCGGGAGCCCCCGGGCATCACGACAGTTCGGTGGGCGGGCCGCTGCTGTGGCCCGCCGCCGAACCATGGCCGGTCTGCACGGAGCGGCACCGGCGGGGATACGGGGAGCGGACGGCGGACGTACGGCTGAGCCGGCGCATCCTCGACGAGGCGTGGAGCCGGGTTCCCGCTCCGGGCCGGCGTCCCGGCCCCACGGACGAGGAGGGGGACGTTCTCCGGTCGTTCAAGCGGGCGCGCCATGCCCCCTCTCTCGGGGACACGGATCCCCTTCCGCTCCTTGCGCTGGCCCAGTTGTTCCGGCGGGACGTGCCCGACCTCGGAGGCCCGGCCGATCTCGATCTGCTTCAGATCCTGTGGTGTCCGTTCGACGCCCACCACGGGCGTCACGAGCCCGCTGTCGAACTGCGCCGACGCCGGTCGGTCGAGGTCGGCGAGGTCCTGGCCGATCAGCCGGAACCCGAGGTGGTGGGTTCAGAGGGGTACGTTCCCGCGCCGTGCCTGCTCGACCCCGAGCAGGTGGTCGAGCATCCGGACATCGGCCTGCTCCCGCCCGACGTGCGACAGCGCATCGACGCGTGGGAGGGCGACGAGGACGACCTGGACGAGGATGCGGTCCTCTACCGGTCCGACCTGTCGGTCGCGCCGGGCTGGAAGGCCGGCGGCTTCGCCTCCTGGAACGCGACGGACCACGTCGACCTGCGCTGTCCGTGCGGAGCCCGGACGGATCTCCTGATGACGGTGGCGAGCCAGGAATGGGACGGCGGGAACCACAGCTGGATCCCGCAGGAGGACCGCGCGACGGCGAATGTCATGGGCGCCAACGTCCCGACCCGGATCACCGTGGGCCGCTGGGGCTCCATGAACATCTTCGTCTGCCGGGCGGACCTCACCCACCCGCCGCAGATCGGCTTCCAGGGCTGAGATCCGCCATGTGCGCCATCTGTACGGCTACGGAGGCCGGGTCGCCGTCCGGTGTCGAGCACCGCCGTCCGTGACACCGCGCGTGCGGCCTCACCCGACCGGGCTCCGGGGCCAGTTCACCCAATCGTCGCCCCCAGGCCACACCCGCCATCCGCTCCCGACACTTTGACCGGCTGATGTACATTCGTGCTGATCTCCCTGGTGGTGCCCTGCTTCAACGAGGAAGAGATCCTCGAACGCTTCCATGAACGCGTGACGGATGAGCTGACCCGCCTCGGTCATGCGTTCCAGATCGTCTACGTGGACGACGGGAGTGCGGACCGGACCCTGCCGATCCTCCAGGAGCTGGCAGCCGCCGACCCCCGCGCCCGCTACGTCTCCTTCAGCCGCAACTTCGGCAAGGAGGCCGCCATGCTGGCCGGTCTCCAGCACGCCGAGGGCGACGCCGTCGTCATCATGGACGCCGACCTCCAGCATCCGCCGGAACTCGTCGGCCGCATGCTGCAGGAGCACGCACAGGGCTACGACCAGGTGATCGCCCGCCGCACCCGCAAGGGCGACCGCGTCACCCGCACCCTCACCGCCCGCGCCTACTACTGGCTGATCAACCGCCTCGTCGACGTCGAACTCGTCGACGGAGTAGGCGACTTCCGGCTGCTGTCGCGGCGGGCCGCCGACGCCGTACTCGAACTCACCGAGTACAACCGCTTCTCCAAGGGCCTCTTCGCCTGGGTCGGCTTCCCCACCTCGACATTCAGCTACGAGAACGCCGTCCGGGAACAGGGACGCTCCGCCTGGACCTTCGGCAAGCTGCTGAACTACGGCCTCGACGGACTCCTCTCCTTCAACAACAAGCCACTGCGCGCCGCGCTCTATCTCGGCATGCTCCTGATGTCCGTGGCCCTCGCCTACGCCGCCTGGATCGTCGGCGTCGCACTCGTGCAGGGCGTCGACACCCCCGGATACGTCACCCTGATCGTGGTCTTCACCGCCCTCGCCGGGGTCCAGATGGTGATGGTCGGGGTGGTCGGGGAGTACGTCGGCCGGATCTACTACGAGGTGAAGCGCCGCCCGCACTTCCTGGTGAAGGCCACCAACACCCAGGTCCGCAGGCCGGCCCCGGAGCCGGAACCCCTGGAGTCCGTACGCCGATGACGGTCAAGGCACAGCTGGCCCGTTTCGCCCTCGTGGGCGCCGTGAACACCGGCACGTACTACGGCTGCTACCTCGTCCTGCTGCACTGGCTGCCGTACATCGCCGCGCACGTACTGGCCTTCACGCTCAGCATGACCGGCTCGTTCTTCCTCAACTCCTACTTCACCTACCGCACCCGGCCCACCTGGCGGAAGTTCCTGCTCTTCCCGCTCACCAACGCGGCCAACTTCGTCATCACCACCGGCGGCGTCTACCTGCTGGTCGACCTGGCCGGATTCAGCAGCCGGTACGCCCCACTGGTCGCGGCCGCGGCCGCCATCCCCATCACTTTCGTCGTCTCGCGCACGATCATGCTGCGGCCGGACACCCCGCCGAAGCCGGTCGAACGGGTCGGCTGAGCCGGACGGTGCGGAGCCGGGCATTCCGTGTGGCAAAGTGTCCCGGTCATATGCGCTGAACCGGGCAAAGCCGTCGCGCCGCGCAGCCCCGGTGAGGCGCTGCCTCGCGGCATGACCTCTTGCGACCGGCTCACCGCACCCCAGTCCTTGATCATCCAGAGGTGTGTTGTGAACGCGAGAAGACGCCGGGCCCTGCTGAAAGCCGTCACGGTCATGCTGGAGCCCGGTGAACAGATCGAGGCGACGTCGCTGGTGAACCTCAGCGAGGTCTCCGTCAAGAAGAACGTGGCGATGGGCATCGCCGCGGCGGTCCTGAGCGGCGGGACGATGATCGCTGCCGCGGCCCCCCAGCCGATGTATCTCGCGGGCAGCCGCGAACGCCTCTTCCTCTTCCAGGCCAACCCGACCTTCGCGAAGCCGGACCGGCACCTGGCCACGTTCGAGATCAAGGACGTGAAGCGGACCGAGATCAAGCGCGGATTCGTGAAGCACTCGTTCATCCTGATCGACGAGTCCGCCGGGAGCGCCCTGCGCATCTTCTTCCCGTGGTTCGGCGTCAAGGACATGGACGCCGTGGCAGGACTCGTTCCTACGGCGACAGCGACGGTGTAGCGGCCAGACGGTCCGGGGGCGGGCCTCGACCCACGAGAGACCCGCCGAAACCCGGCGAACGCGCCGCCCGAGCCGCGCCGCCGGACGCCCACATCCCCAACTCCTCCCGAATCGTTGGTCGAATCAGTGGCCCGGACCAGTTCCACTGCCTAACATCGATCACCGCAAGGCTTTGTGCACCGCCGCACAATCTCCTCGGGAGGCTCCTTTGCACCGCCGCCGTCGCACCGCGCTCACCGTCTCCGCCGCACTGCTCGCCGCAGCGCCGCTCCTCGCCGCCTGCGGCAGCCAGGCCCACCCGGGCGCCGCGGCCCTCGTGGGCGGGGACCGGATCACGGTGGCCACCGTGCAGGGCCAGGTGGCCGACGTGCGCCAGGCGCAGGACAGCTCGAAGCAGGCCGCCCAGATCACCAACCAGTCCGGCCAGCTCGTCCGCGCCAAACTGCACGGGCTGATCCTGGACCGCGTCCTGGACAAGGCATCGGCGGACGCGGGAGTGACCGTCTCCCGTGCCGAGATCCAGCAGATGCGGCAGTCGGCCGTCGCCCAGTACAAGGGAGAGGCCGGACTGCGCGCCGCGGTGCTCCAGGAACGCTGGATCGCCCCGGACCAGATCGACGCCTTCCTGCGTGAGCAGGTCCAGCTGAACAAGCTCGGCCAGGCACTCGGCGCCGACCCGACGACCCCGGCCGGCACGAAGGTCCTCGGCGACGCGCTGACGAAGGCGTCCAAGTCGCTGAAGGTCGACGTCAACCCGCGCTTCGGCACCTGGAACAACCAGCAGATCCAGCTCGCGGAGTACAAGGCCCCCTGGATCACCCAGGTCACCAAGCCGGCCCAGTCGGCCGCGGAGGCCGGGGCCTGAGGACTGTCCGACGGCCGGGGTAGATTCGCATGGTGAACGCTGAAGACCCCGGCCGCATCGTCCTGCTCACCGCCAGCCACCGCGTCGCGCCCGGACTGCTGTCCTGGCCCGCCTGGCAGACCCTGCACGCCGCCGACCACGTGCACTGCGGGGAGCAGGACCAGCCCCAGCTGCCGTATCTGCGCGAGGCGGGCATCACCGTCACACCCGGCGTCCCCGACGCGCAGGAACTCGTGGACGCGTGCGCCGGCGGCCGGACCGTCGTCGTCCTCACCGGCGGCGAGGGCAACCAGCCGCTGACCGACCAACTGGCCAGGCTGGCCGGTTCGGGGCGGGTGCAGATGCCGAACCTGGAGCTGCTGCCCGGTTCGTACGACCTGCCCGGCGCCCGGCTCCTCGATCTGGTCCAGGTCATGGACCGCATCCGCCTCGAATGCCCCTGGACCTCGCAGAAGACCCACAAGGGCCTCGCCAAGTACGCCATCGAGGAGGCGTACGAACTCGTCGAGGCGATCGAGGACGGCAACCGCGAAGAGCTCCGCGAGGAGCTAGGGGACGTACTGCTCCAGGTCGTCTTCCACGCGCGCATCGCCGAGGAGGATGAGGAGGAGCCGTTCTCCGTCGACGACGTCGCGGCCACCCTCGTCGAGAAACTGATCCACCGACACCCCCACGTCTTCGGCGACGAGACCGCCGAGACACCGGAGGACGTCCACGCGCACTGGCTGCGAACCAAGGCGATCGAGAAGCAGCGCGAGTCGGTCACCGACGGGGTGCCGCTCGGCCAGCCCGGCCTGGCACTCGCCGCGAAGCTGGCAAGCCGGGTCCGTACCGCCGGACTCGACGTCCCGCTTCCGGGGAGCGGGGGCGAGGGTGACGACATCGGCTACCGGCTCCTCGCCCTGGCCGTGCGCGCCCAGGAGGACGGCATCGACCCGGAGGCGGCTCTGCGGGCCGCGGGGCGTGCGTACCGGGACGCGATCAGGGCGGCGGAGGGCGTCGGGTAGCAGCGGATAACGTCGGGGGGTGAACGACCGACCCGCCGACGCCCCCTCCGGCTGCCCCGCCCACGGCGGCGACGCAGCCGCGCCCGAACTCTTCACGTGGGAGTTCGCCACCGATCCGTACCCCGCCTATGCCTGGCTGCGCGAGCACAGCCCCGTGCACCGCACCACGCTGCCCAGCGGGGTCGAGGCCTGGCTGGTGACGCGGTACGCGGACGCCAGGGAGGCCCTCGCCGACAGCCGGCTGTCCAAGAATCCGGTGCACCACTCCGGGTCCGCCCACGCCAAGGGGAAGACGGGGATCCCGGGCGAGCGCAACGCCGAGTTGATGACGCATCTGCTGAACATCGACCCGCCCGACCACACCCGGCTGCGCCGCCTCGTGTCCAAGGCGTTCACCCCCCGGCGCATCGCGGAGTTCGCCCCGCGCGTGCAGGAGCTGACCGACCGGCTCATCGACGGTTTCATCGAGAAGGGGGAGGCGGACCTCATCCACGAGTTCGCCTTCCCGCTCCCCATCTACGCGATCTGCGACCTGTTGGGCGTTCCACGCGAGGACCAGGACGACTTCCGGGACTGGGCGGGCATGATGATCCGCCACGGCGGCGGCCCTCGCGGCGGGGTGGCCCGTTCCGTGAAGAAGATGCGGAGCTATCTCCTCGAACTGATCCACCGCAAGCGCGAGAACCCGGGGGACGACCTGATCTCGGGGCTGATTCGGGCGAGCGACCACGGTGAGCATCTGACGGAGAACGAGGCCGCCGCGATGGGCTTTATCATCCTGTTCGCCGGTTTTGAGACCACCGTGAACTTGATCGGCAACAGCGTGCACACCCTGTTGGGTCACCCGGAGCAGCGCGCGCAGCTCCAGCGTTCCCTGGCCGCGGGGGAGACGGAGCTGCTGGCCACGGGTGTCGAGGAACTGCTGCGGTACGACGGCCCGGTGGAGCTGGCGACCTGGCGGTATGCCACCGAGGCGCTGACCATCGGCGGGCAGCGGGTCGGCGAGGGTGACCCCGTACTCGTCGTGCTGGCGGCCGCCGACCGGGACCCCGAACGCTTCGACGGGCCGGACACGCTGGACCTTGCGCGGCGTGACAATCAGCACCTCGGATACGGGCACGGCATCCACTACTGCCTGGGAGCACCGCTCGCCCGGCTGGAGGGGCAGGCCGCCCTCGCCACGCTTCTGAAACGCCTTCCGGACCTGCGACTTGCGGGGGATCCTGCCGATTTGCGATGGCGTGGCGGGCTCATCATGCGCGGACTGCGCACGCTGCCGGTGGAGTTCACGCCGGGGCCGGCGCACGACGAAGGTGACACTCTGTCAACTCTGTGACTTTCACGTGATCTCTGCTGCATCGACTTGTGACACACGTTCGAGTCCCGCTAGGTTCACCGTCGACTCACCAGTCACTCGTCAGTCACACGGAAGGCATCCCCATGGGCTCCGCTAACGGCAGACACCGTCGCCCTCGGCAGGCACCCGCGATCATCGTCGCCGCAGGCGTGACCGGTTCGGCCATCGCCATCCCGCTGCTCGGCGCGGCAGGCGCGCACGCCGCAGACGCCTCGACCTGGGACCGGGTGGCCGAGTGCGAGAGCGGCGGCATGTGGAGTGCCGACCTCGGCAACGGCTACTACGGCGGCCTGCAGTTCTCGCAGGAGGTCTGGAAGTCGTACGGCGGTGATTCGTACGCCGAGCGCGCCGACCTCGCCAGCCGCTCGCAGCAGATCGCCGTGGCGGAGAAGGTCCTGGAGGACCAGGGTCCGAAGGCGTGGCCGAGCTGCGCGGTCATCTCCGGCCTCGCCGTGGACAGCGGTCTGCCGGGTGTGGACCCCGGGACCACGCCCTCCGCCGACCCGACCGGAAGCGCGGATCCGTCCGCGAGCGCCGACCCCTCCGGGGATGACGCCGCGTCGGACGACACGTCCTCGGACGCGACGGAGCCGACGGACGAGGCCACGGGTGACGCCGCGGACGAGGCCAAGGGCAAGGGCGGGACGCCGGACGCGTCCGCCTCTCCGTCGGCCACGCCCTCCACCACGCCCTCGGGTGACGCCTCCGGCGCCGAGGAGGACCCCGCCGGGGGTCAGGAGAAGGCCGGCAAGCACCGGGGCGCTCCGGCTCCCGAGGAGACCCGGGGGAGCGGTCGCGGCGCTGACCGGGACGCGGGGCGGCACGCCTCGCGCGGTGACAGTGACGCACGCGACACCGGAGCCCCGGCTGCTGACGGTACGTACACCGTGCGCGCGGGCGACAGCCTCTGGGCCATTGCCGACGCACAGGACCTGTCCGGCGGCTGGACCCAGCTGTACGAGGCCAACAAGGCGGAGGTCGGCTCCGATCCGGACCTCATTCTTCCTGGCCAGAGCCTCGATCTCGGCGTGAAGGCCGAGTGAGCGCGGTCTGATGATCAGCTGAAAACACCCCAAAAGTTGGGGTAGTTAAGAGGCCTATGTCCCACTTTTGACCGAGTGAGACATGGGTCTCTTTGCGTGAACTGGCGTGTCTTGTCCGGGAGGTCCCGCCGCATCCGTTCCGACCTGCGCAAACGATGGTTCTTCGGATGCAAGTAAGGGCTGTTTATCCGGTATGTCCATCTTTGGATATGAGGGCGGGTGTGTTTACGGTCGGAACCGCTCGCACCGCGGGCCCCGTCGATCGTCACGCCGAATCCTGCCGTCGGTCGAAGGGAACAGACGCGTAAAGCGCCGTAGGCAGGAGCGGGGGACCCAGGTAAGCGCCGGGCCCGGTCGTCGAACACGACGCATCGGGAGCGGCTAGGGGTTAAGTCGTGCGCTAGGACGTGCGACCGGGCAACTCACTAGGCCCGAACCCGACAGCTCACCTCGTAGGCGTCGGTGAGGAGAAGTCTCGATGCTGCTCAACAGCAAGGGCAACAAGCACCGTCGCCCGTCCAAGGCCGTCCGTATCGCCACGCTCGCCGGTGTCGCCGGTGCCGCCATCGCCGTGCCCCTGATGGGTGCCACCGGCGCCTCCGCCGCCTCCGTCTCCACGTGGGACGCCGTCGCCCAGTGCGAGTCCGGCGGCAACTGGTCCATCAACACCGGCAACGGTTACTACGGTGGCCTGCAGTTCTCCCAGTCCAGCTGGGCCGCCGCCGGTGGCACCCAGTACGCGGCCCGCGCCGACCTGGCCACCAAGGCCCAGCAGATCGCCGTCGCCGAGAAGCTCCTCGACCTGCAGGGCCCGGGTGCCTGGTCCTGCGCCGGCGCCGGCAACCTGAGCAACGACGGTGTCGACCCGGGCGTCGACACCGGCTCCTCCGCCGCCAAGACGGAGACCGCCCCCAAGGCCGAGGCCGCCCCGAAGCAGGAGTCGGCGCCGGTCCAGCAGGCCGAGCCGAAGAAGGCCGAGCGCACCGAGGCCCCCGCCACCAACCGCTCGGACCGCTCGGCCGCCCCCAAGGCCGAGTCGAAGACCGTCACCACCCCGACCGGCAAGAAGGTCGAGAAGGGTGACGGCGAGTACAAGGTCGTCACCGGCGACTCGCTGAGCAAGATCGCCGCCGACCACCAGGTCAAGGGTGGCTGGGAGCAGCTCTTCAAGCTGAACAAGGACATCGTCACGGACGCCGACCTGATCTACCCGGGCCAGCAGCTCCACCTGACGAAGTAGTCGCGATCTCTCCTCGCTGACCATTCCGGCCGCCCCGGCCCGGTGCGCACCTTCCCCCCGTGCGTACCGGGCCGGGGTCGGCCGGTTTCGGCGTTGATCGTTCAACTGTTGTAGTTACTCGTCAGTAAAATTCTGACCGTTTGCCCCACTCTGCCTGTCCTTGGGTCCTTTTTCGTCCCAGGGGACGGGCGGTCGGCCGGTTGAGGCGGCCAGGCCGGTTAGGCTCTTGTCGCAAGGCCAAAGCGACCCTGCACCACCAGCGTCATATCCCAGAAGGAGATGCCTCGTGCCGTCCATCGACGTCGTCGTAGCCAGGGAAATCCTCGACTCCCGCGGAAACCCCACGGTCGAGGTCGAGGTCGGCCTCGACGACGGCAGCACGGGCCGTGCTGCCGTTCCGTCCGGCGCCTCCACCGGTGCGTTCGAGGCCATCGAGCTTCGTGACGGAGACCCCAACCGCTACCACGGCAAGGGTGTCGAGAAGGCTGTCCTCGCCGTGATCGAGCAGATCGGCCCGGAGCTCGTCGGCTACGACGCGACCGAGCAGCGGCTGATCGACCAGGCGATGTTCGACCTGGACGCCACCGAGAACAAGGGCTCCCTCGGCGCCAACGCCATCCTCGGCGTCTCGCTCGCCGTGGCCCACGCCGCTTCCGAGGCCTCGGACCTGCCGCTGTTCCGCTACCTCGGTGGCCCGAACGCGCACCTGCTGCCCGTCCCGATGATGAACATCCTCAACGGTGGGTCGCACGCCGACTCCAACGTGGACATCCAGGAGTTCATGATCGCTCCGATCGGCGCGGAGTCCTTCTCCGAGGCCCTGCGCTGGGGCGCCGAGGTCTACCACACGCTGAAGAAGGTCCTGAAGACCAAGGGCCTGTCCACCGGTCTCGGTGACGAGGGCGGCTTCGCGCCGAACCTGGAGTCGAACCGCGCCGCCCTGGACCTCATCGTCGAGGCCATCAAGGAAGCCGGCTACGCCCCGGGCAAGGACATCGCGCTCGCGCTCGACGTCGCCGCCTCGGAGTTCTACAAGGACGGCAAGTACGAGTTCGAGGGCAAGTCCCGCTCGGCCGCCGAGATGACCGAGTACTACGAGGAGCTCGTCTCCGCGTACCCGCTGGTCTCCATCGAGGACCCGCTGTACGAGGACGACTGGGCCGGCTGGAAGGTCATCACCGACAAGATCGGCGCCAAGGTGCAGATCGTCGGCGACGACCTCTTCGTCACCAACCCGGAGCGTCTGGCCCGCGGCATCGAGGAGGGCTCCGCCAACGCCCTGCTCGTCAAGGTCAACCAGATCGGTTCGCTGACCGAGACCCTGGACGCCGTCGAGCTGGCCCAGCGCAACGGCTTCAAGTGCATGATGTCGCACCGTTCCGGCGAGACCGAGGACGTCACCATCGCCGACCTCGCGGTCGCCGTGAACTGCGGCCAGATCAAGACCGGTGCCCCGGCCCGCTCGGACCGCGTCGCCAAGTACAACCAGCTGCTGCGCATCGAGGAGATCCTCGACGACGCCGCGGTGTACGCCGGCCGCTCGGCGTTCCCGCGCTTCAAGGGCTGACACACAGCAGGCCCGGTAAAGCCCGGCGGGGTCAAGTGCCCCGGCCTCCGTCCGTCCCCGCACTCGGTCCCGTACCGTGTGCGGGGACGGACGTGCGTAATGGGGAGGCGGAGACATGGCCGCGAAGGACCGGGACCGGTTCTCCACCGCGACCCGGCTGCGGTTGCTCGGCGAGCAGACCGCGGCCCGCGTCTACCGGTCCCAGAACCGCCGGCAGGCCCGCCGCTCCCGGCTCACCGGCCGGGCCGCCTTCCTGGCCCTGATCGTCTGCTCACTGATCGTCGCTCTCGCGTACCCGATGCGGCAGTACGTGTCGCAGCGTGACGAGATCGCCGACCAGGAGCGGCTGGCGCAGGAGGCCGAGGCCCGTACCGAGGAGCTGCGCGACGAGAAGGCGCGGCTCCAGGACGACGCGTACATCAAGCGGCTGGCCCGTGAGCACCTGCACTACCTTCTTCCCGGGGAGACCGGCTACACCGTGGTCGACCCCGACGCGGTCAAGGAGCGCAACGGGAAGCCGGAGGAGTCCGACCGGCCGTGGCACTCCAATCTGTGGGACGGCGTCGACAGCGCCGACCGCGGCTGAGCCGCAGCCCCTCTTCGCCGTACACCCGTACACCCGCACACCCGTACATCTGCAGAACCGCAGTTCGAGCAGTCCGATCAGAACCCTAGGCAGGCATGGAAACGCCCCCTCCCCAGACCGAGTCCACCGCGCCCTCCGACGCGGACATCGCCGCGTTCCAGCAGCAGCTGGGGCGCCCGCCGCGGGGGCTGCGCGCGATCGCGCACCGCTGCCCGTGCGGCAACCCGGACGTGGTCGAGACGCAGCCCCGGCTGGAGGACGGTACGCCGTTCCCGACGACGTTCTATCTGA
Source organism: Streptomyces sp. NBC_00464 (assembly GCF_036013915.1). Lineage (NCBI taxonomy): Bacteria > Bacillati > Actinomycetota > Actinomycetes > Kitasatosporales > Streptomycetaceae > Streptomyces > Streptomyces sp. NBC_00464. The sequence goes on from NZ_CP107899.1 coordinate 4,714,879, forward strand.
CGTGCCCGCGCGCGGCCTCCGCGATCGGCACGCTGGAGGCGAACGGGGTCATGAAGGAGATGACCGAGCGCCTCGGTACGGACCCCGAGCTGGCCGCGGCGTACCGGGCCGCGCACGAGGACTACATCGCGCGGCGTGACGCCATCGAGGTGCTGGAGGGCTTCCCGAGCGCGGGCGGCATGCCGGACCGGGTGAAGTGCCTGCACGTGCTCGTCGGGCACTCGCTGGCCGCGGGGCCGGGCGTGAACCCGCTCGGGGACGAGGCGATCGCGATGCTGCCGGAGTGGTGGCGCAAGGGACCGTGCGTTTCGCCTTGCGGCGGGGCGGACGGGGACGAGGGCTGAGGTTCCTGCCGGGGGCTCTGCCCCCGGCCCCCGCTCCTCAATCTCCCCCGGACTTCGTCCGGGGGACCCCCAGGGGCTTGAAGTGCCGTCGGTGGGGCTTGAAAGACATGATGAGCCGGAGAGGCTGAAGAGATGACGCGTGTAGCCGCCATTGACTGCGGTACCAACTCCATCCGACTGCTCGTCGCGGACGCCGACCCCGTCACGGGGGAGCTCGTCGAGCTCGACCGGCGGATGGAGATCGTCCGGCTGGGGCAGGGGGTCGACCGGACCGGGCGGCTCGCCCCCGAGGCGCTGGAGCGGACCTTCGCCGCCTGCCGGCAGTACGCGGCGGTGATCAAGGAGCACGGTGCGGAGAAGATCCGCTTCGTCGCCACCTCCGCCTCCCGCGACGCGGAGAACAGGGCCGACTTCGTCCGTGGCGTGCTGGACATCCTGGGCGTCGAGCCGGAGGTGATCACCGGCGACCAGGAGGCCGAGTTCTCGTTCGACGGGGCCACCAAGGAGCTCGTCGGGCGCGACGACCTCGCCAAGCCGTATCTCGTCGTGGACATCGGCGGCGGCTCCACCGAGTTCGTCGTCGGCGACGACCGGGTGCGGTCCGCCCGGTCCGTGGACATCGGCTGCGTCCGGATGACCGAGCGCCACCTCATGCGGGACGGTGTCGTCGCCGACCCGCCCGCGCCGGCCGCGATCGACGCGATCCGGGCCGACGTGGACGCCGCCCTGGACCTCGCGGAGGAGACCGTCCCGCTCACCTCTGCGGCCACGCTCGTCGGCCTCGCCGGGACGGTCACCACGGTGGCCGCCATCGCGCTGGGGCTCGAGGAGTACGACTCCGAGGCGATCCACCACTCACGGATCTCCCTGGAGCAGGTCCGGGAGATCACCGGGCGGCTGCTCGCCTCGACCCATGCCGAGCGTGCGGCGATCGGTGCGATGCACCCGGGCCGGGTCGATGTGATCACCTCGGGGGCGCTGATCCTGCTGGCCGTGATGGAGCGGACCGGGGCACGCGAGGTCGTCGTCAGCGAACACGACATTCTCGACGGCATCGCCTTCTACGCGGCCCGCTGAGACCTGTCCCGCAGCCGGCCGCGAACGCTGCTCATCAGCACTCCGGCCTGCACTTTTGAGCCGCTCGGAACCCTTCTGCGGGCACCTTCGGGGACACGGCGCGACGAAGTTCGTGAACTTCTTCACAAGGAAATCGGCCCCCTGGGGCGGACTTCTGCTCCGAACGGGCCCACGGGAGGGTGTGCGGGGTCGCCCGCGCCGCATACGGGAGGGTTCCGGACGCGTTGCGGGAGTGTGAATCGGAGGGGTGGTCCACCTCGCTCGGCGGCTCAAGGGCCAGCTCACAAGCGGTGAACAACGTTCGCCAGGGTGTTGTGGTTCCCCTGCGGGGCCATGACCTGGGTCACGTGGGCGGCGAAGTGTAGCAGAGGGTGGGCCATACCTTGTGAAGGGGCTCACGAGCGTGCCCCCCGAGGGGGGTGGATACTCGATGGCATGAGCACCACGGAGCGTCCCAGGATCCTCGTAGTAGGCGGTGGGTACGTAGGCCTGTACGCAGCTCGGCGCATTCTGAAGAAGATGCGCTACGGAGAGGCGACCGTCACGGTCGTCGACCCCCGGTCGTACATGACCTACCAGCCCTTCCTCCCCGAAGCTGCTGCCGGCAGCATCTCGCCTCGGCATGTCGTCGTCCCACTGCGACGCGTGCTGCCCAAGGCTGAGGTTCTCACCGGCCGAGTCACGACCATCGACCAGGACCGCAAGGTCGCCACGGTTGCGCCGCTCGTCGGCGAGGCCTACGAGCTGCCCTTCGACTACCTGGTCATCGCGATGGGCGCCGTCTCCCGTACCTTCCCGATCCCCGGCCTGGCCGAACAGGGCATCGGCATGAAGGGCATCGAGGAGGCCATCGGCCTGCGCAACCACGTCCTGGAGCAGCTGGACAAGGCTGACTCGACGACCGACGAGGACGTCCGCCGCAGGGCGCTGACGTTCGTCTTCGTGGGCGGCGGTTTCGCCGGTGCGGAGACCATCGGCGAGGTCGAGGACATGGCCCGCGACGCGGCGAAGTACTACACGAACGTGAAGCGCGAGGACATGCGCTTCATCCTCGTCGACGCCGCCGACAAGATCCTTCCCGAGGTCGGCCCGAAGCTGGGCACCTGGGGCCGGGAGCACCTGGAGTCCCGGGGTGTCGAGGTCTTCCTCTCGACCTCCATGGACTCCTGCGTCGACGGTCACGTGGTGCTGAAGAACGGCCTGGAGGTCGACTCCAACACCATCGTGTGGACCGCCGGTGTGAAGCCGAACCCGGCGCTGGCCCGTTTCGGCCTGCCGCTCGGCCCGCGTGGCCACGTCGACACCAACGAGAAGCTCCAGGTGCAGGGCACCGACTACATCTGGGCCGCGGGCGACAACGCCCAGGTGCCGGACATGATCGGCCGCAAGGCCGGCAACCCGAACGCCTGGTGCCCGCCGAACGCCCAGCACGCGCTGCGTCAGGCCAAGGTCCTCGGCGACAACGTCATCTCCGGGATGCGCGGCTTCCCGCAGGGCGAATACAGCCACGCCAACAAGGGTGCGGTCGCCGGTCTGGGCCTGCACAAGGGCGTCGCGATGATCGTCATGGGCAAGGTGAAGATCAAGCTCAAGGGCCGTCTCGCCTGGTACATGCACCGCGGATACCACGGCATGGCGATGCCGACCTGGAACCGTAAGATCCGGATCTTCGCCGACTGGACCCTGGCGATGTTCCTCAAGCGCGAGGTCGTCTCGCTCGGCGCCATGGAGACTCCGCGCGAGGAGTTCTACGAGGCCGCCAAGCCGGCGCCGGCCCCCGCCGCCGCGAAGCCCGTGGGCGAGAAGGCCAAGGCCTCCTAGTCCACACCCGGACGGGAGGGCTCAGCTCCTCCGGTCCGGTCCGCGGATCTCCGTATCCGCGACAGACAGTCGCACGACGCCCGAAGGGGCCGTCCGCCATCCGTGGTGCGGACGGCCCCTTCGGCGTATCGGCGCAGGTCGGCGCGGCAGCCGCCGCGGGAGTGCGGGGGCCAGCCTCCCGGCGGATGCATGTGCGGTACAAGTATTTTGCCGTTCCATTGCGCAGTAGCGGTATGGCCGGGCCGCCGGAAACTGTTGTGGGGGGTGTACCTCGCCGTGGCGCCAAGGGTGCCGGGGCGTGGTCCGAGACATGTCTGGGCATGTCTGGGCACGTTGGGAAACACCATCACGGAGGTGTGCGCCATGGCAGACGCCGCATCGCGGCTGACCGCTCTCGCCCAGGAGTTGCTGGGAGAACCCCTGCCGGTCCGTATCCGGGCCTGGGACGGCAGCGAATCCGGACCCCCCGGTGCCCCTGTCCTCGTCATCAGGAACCGCCGCGCCCTGCGCCGACTGCTGTGGAAGCCGGGCGAACTGGGCCTGGCCCGCGCCTGGGTGGCCGGCGAGCTCGACATCGAAGGCGATCTGTACGCGGCCCTGGACCTGATGGCCGGGCTGATCTGGGAGCGCGGCGGCGACGCGAAGGACAGCGTCCATCCGGTCCGCGACCCGAAGCTGCGGTCCGCCGCCAAGGGACTGCTGCAACTGGCGGGCCCCTGGCCGCCGCCCCCGCCCCCGCCCGAGGAGGTACGCCGGCGTTCCGGCACCCTCCACACCAAGCGCCGCGACAAGGAGGCCATCAGCCACCACTACGACGTGGGCAATGACTTCTACGAACTGGTCCTCGGCCCGTCCATGGTCTACTCCTGCGCCTACTGGGAGGACGGCGGGAACCTGGAGGACGCTCAGCGCGACAAGCTCGACCTGGTCTGCCGCAAGCTCGCGCTGAAGGAGGACGACCGCCTCCTGGATGTCGGCTGCGGCTGGGGCTCCATGGCCATCCACGCCGCCCGCGAGTACGGCGCCCGCGTCACCGGAGTGACCCTCTCCGTGGAACAGGCCGCCTTCGCCAGGAAGCGCATTGCCGAGGAGGGCCTGACCGACCGGATCGAGATCCGGGTTCAGGACTACCGGGACGTCAGGGACGGCCCGTACGACGCCATCTCCTCGATCGGCATGGCCGAACACGTCGGCTCGGTTCGCTACCGCGAGTACGCCGACGACCTCTACGCACTCCTCAAGCCCGGCGGGCGTCTCCTCAACCACCAGATCGCCCGCCGCCCGGAGAAGGACGAGTCCGCCTACCACGTGGACGAGTTCATCGACGCCTACGTCTTCCCGGACGGCGAGCTGGCCCCGGTCGGCCGGACCGTCGCGACGCTCGAAGAAGCCGGTTTCGAGACGCGCGACGTCGAGTCGCTCCGCGAGCACTACGCCCTCACCCTGCGCCGCTGGGTCGCCAACCTGGAGGGGGACTGGGACAGGGCGGTACGGATGACCTCGCCCGGCAGGGCCAGGGTCTGGCGCCTCTACATGGCCGCCTCCGCGCTCTCCTTCGAGCACAACAAGATCGGCGTGAACCAGATCCTCGCGGTCCGCCCGGCCGACGGCGGGGGCGCCCGCATGCCGCTGCGCGCCCGCGACTGGAAGGCCGACGCGACCGGCTGATCCAGGACGGCACGGCAGAGGGCCGGTACCCGCCATGGCGGGTACCGGCCCTCTGCCGTGTCCTGTTCCGTGCTACTCCGTCTTGATCGCCGTCAGCATGTTCAGCTTCGCGGCGTTGCGGGCCGGCCACAGGGCGGCCAGCACCCCCACCAGACCGGCCAGGAGCAGGAAGAGCGCGATCCGGCCCCACGGCACGACCAGGACGTACTGCGGGATCTCCGCCGCCACCGTCTGACCGATCGCCCAGCCGAGGAACATGCCGAGCCCGATGCCGACCACCGCGCCGAAGAGCGAGATGACGACGGCCTCCAGCCGGATCATGCGCTTGACCTTGCGCCGGTCCAGGCCGATGGCCCGCAGCATGCCGATCTCCTGCTGCCGCTCGAACACCGACATGGCCAGGGTGTTGACGACCCCGAGCACCGCGATGATCAGCGCCATGGCCAACAGCCCGTACATGATGTTCATCGCGAGGTTGATGCCGCCGCCGAACATGTCACGGATGTCCTTGCGGTCCATGATGCTCATGCCGGGGTTGTCGCCCAGGGCGTCGACCAGCGCCTGCTCGTGGGCCGCGCTCGCGCCGCCGTCCGTCTTCACCCAGATCTCGCGGATGTCCGCACGGCCCTGGTGCGGGGCCACGACGTCACGGGGGATCAGGACCGGCGAGAGGAACTCGTTGTCCTTGTAGAGGGCGCCGACCTTCAGGTTGCCCTTCTTGTCGTCCTCGTACGTGACCGGGACGGTGTCCCCGGTCTTCCAGCCGTTCGACTTCGCGGTCTTGTCCGAGACGGCGATCTCGCCCTTGCCCAGGGAGTCCAGGGAGCCCGCGACGGTGTCGACGGTGAGGACCTTCTGCACATCGCCGGGGGTGACACCGGAGGCCGAGAGCGAGGTGTCGCCGATGTCCAGCCAGACGGCCTGCTGGGGCGAGAGGGCGGTGACGCCGGCGGCCTTCTCCAGGGCGGTGAGCGCCGACTCGTCGAGTGCGTCGCCGCTGGCCATCGAGACCATGTAGTCGGCCTTGATGTTGTCCGTCGTCATCTTGTCGACCGCCTGGCCGAGGGTGACGCCGAGCACCGAGATTCCGGTGACGAGGGTGAGCCCGATCGCCAGTGCGGACGCGGTGGCTCCGGTACGCCGCGGGTTGCGGACCGCGTTCTGCGCGGCCAGCTTGCCGGAGACCCCGAACAGCCGCAGCAGCAGCGGGCGCACCAGGGCGATCACGGGGCGGGAGAGCAGCGGGATCAGGATGATGACGCCGATCAGGGCCAGGAAGGCGCCGCCCGCGAGGAGAAGCTGACCGTTCGACCCGGCCTTCGCCGCGCCTGCCACGACAACCGCGCCGCCGAGCAGGGTGATGACGCCGCCGATCGAGTTGCGCAGCACGAGGGACTTCACCGTGGCCACCGCGTACTGGCTGTTCATCGCAGCGACCGGCGGGATCTTCGCGGCCCGGCGGGCGGGCAGCCAGGCGGCCAGCACGGTGATCAGGACGCCGACGCCGAAGGCGGCGACGACGGTGAGCGGCGCGATCACCAGCGGTCCGGCCGGGATCTTTCCGCCGATCAGGCTCATCGCGGAGCGCAGTCCGGTGGCGAGGCCGAGGCCCAGGGCGAAGCCGACGACGGACGCGATCAGGCCGACCACGGCCGCTTCGATCAGCACCGAGCGCTTGACCTGGCGGCGCGAGGCGCCGACGGCGCGCAGCAGTGCCAGCTCCTTGGTGCGCTGGGCGACCAGCATGGTGAAGGTGTTGGCGATCAGGAAGATGCCGACGAAGAGGGCGATGCCCGCGAAGGAGAGCAGCAGCTTGTTGAGGCTGCTCAGGGCGGTCTCGGTCTGGTCGGCCTGCTCGTCCGCGCGCGCCTTGCCGGTCTTGGCCTCGGCGTCCTTGGGCAGCAGCGGCTCGACGGCGGTCAGTACCTGCTGGTCGGAGGTGCCGGGGGCGGCGGTGACGGTGACGTCCCTGAACTCGCCCGGCCGCAGGAACAGCTTCTGGGCGACGGGGGTGTCGAACAGGACCAGGCTGCCGCCGGCGTTGACGGCGCCGTCCTCGGTGGTGAAGACCCCGGACAGGGTGTACTCCTTCACCGGCCCGTTGGTCGCGACCCGTACCTTGTCGCCGACCTCGTACTCACCCTTCTTCGCGGTGTCCTCGTCCAGGGCGACCCCGCCTGCCGCGGTCGGTCCGGAGCCGTCGGTGAAGGTGTACTGCGCGTCCTTGCCGTCCTTGCCGGGGGCGAAGTTGGAGCCGGTGTTGGACCAGCCGTTGCCGATGAGCTTGCCGTCGGGGTCCGCGACCCCGGCGAAGCCGTCGACCCGGCCGGTGGCGGAGGCCACGCCGTCCAGGGCCTGGATCCTCTTCAGGGTGGCGGCGTCGATGGCGGCGGACTTCTCGTCGCGCTGGTCGGCATGGGTGGTGACGGCGACGGCGATGTCGTCGTAGCTCTTCGCCGACTGGTTGCGGAAGGCGTTGCCGAGGGTGTCGGTGAAGACCAGGGTGCCGGAGACGAAGGCCACGCCGAGCATCACGGCGAGGACGGTCATCAGCAGCCTGGCCTTGTGCGAGAGCACATTGCGCAGGGCGGTACGGAACATGTCAGTCAGTCCTGGGGGAGGGGGCCGGAAGGGGGCGCGGGAGGGAGCCCGGGCTCAGCTGGTGCGGCCCTTGGCGTCGAACGCCTTCATCCGGTCCAGCACCCCGTCCGCGGTGGGGTGCGTCATCTGGTCGACGATCGCCCCGTCCGCCAGGAAGATCACCCGGTCCGCATAGGAGGCGGCGGCCGGGTCGTGGGTCACCATCACCACGGTCTGGCCCAGTTCGCGCACCGAGTTGCGCAGGAAGCCGAGGACCTCGGCGCCGGAGCGCGAGTCCAGGTTTCCGGTGGGCTCGTCGCCGAAGATGATCTCGGGCTGCGAGGCCAGGGCGCGGGCGACGGCGACGCGCTGCTGCTGGCCGCCGGAGAGTTCGGTGGGCCGGTGCTTCAGCCGGTCGGCGAGGCCGACCATGTCGATGACCTTGCGCAGCCAGTCCTGGTCGGGCTTGCGGCCCGCGATGTCCATCGGCAGCGTGATGTTCTCCAGCGCGGTCAGCGTCGGCAGGAGGTTGAACGCCTGGAAGATGAAACCGATCTTGTCCCGGCGCAGCTGGGTGAGCTGCTTGTCCTTGAGGGACCCCAGCTCCGTCTCGCCGATGCGTACCGAACCGCTGCTGAAGCTGTCGAGGCCGGCCACGCAGTGCATCAGGGTGGACTTGCCGGATCCCGACGGGCCCATGATCGCGGTGAACTCGCCCTGCGGGAAGTCCACGGTGACCCGGTCCAGGGCGGTCACCTTGGTCTCGCCCTCTCCGTAGACCTTGGAGAGTTCCGTGGCGCGGGCGGCCACCGCGGTGGCGCGGTGAGCGGTGGACATGGTGGTCACGGGAGACTCCAGGGTCGGGTTCGTACGGGACGGGCAGCCCGCCCGACGGCCCCGCCGGGCGGCGGAGGCCCGGGGCAGGGCACTGCTCCATCGTCTCCGCCGGCCGGCCGCAGGTCGTCACTCCCGGTGCCCGTTCCCGGGGCAGCCTTGAGTCGCATCGCGGGGGCCCGGTGTCCTCCTGCGGTATGACATCGGCCCCGAGGGCCGTCCGCGCCTCCTACCGCGGCGGGGCCGTCGACCCGCGCGGGACCAGGCGGGCCGCCGCGTCCTCGAAGCACGCCGCCGCTCCGTCGGTGACCAGGGACAGCAGGGTGCGCGCGGCATGCCCCCCGTACGCGGGGATGTCGCGGCTCAGCGCGGTGAGCGGCGGCCGGACCACCCGGGAGAGCTGGGAGTCGTCCCAGGCGACGAGGGAGAGGTCGCCCGGCACGTCGAGCCCCATCTCCTGGGCGACCGAGAGACCGGCCACGGCCATGATGTCGTTGTCGTAGACGACGGCGGTGGGGCGCTGCGCGGAACTGATCAGCCGTCGGGTGGCATGCGCCCCGTCCTGCCCGGAGTAGTCCGTGTGGACGATGACCGGTTCACCGAGGCCGAGTCCGGCGCAGATCTCGCGCTGGGCCCGGTCGCGCAGCTCCGTGTGGTTGAGGCCGGGCATTCCCGCGACCCGGGCGATGGACCGGTGGCCCAGCGCGGTCAGATACGTGAGGGTGTCCCGGAGCGCCGCGTGTTCGTCCGACCATACGGAGGGCAGGGGGCCGGCCGCCGAGGGGTGGCCGATGACCACGGCCGGCAGGCCCATCCCGGCGACGCCGTCGATCCGGGGGTCGGGGCTGCGCAGGTCGGCGAGGAACACGCCGTCCACCCGGCCCTCGCCCCACCAGCGGCGGTAGACCTCCAGCTCCTGCGCCGGATCGGTGACGACCTGGAGGAGCAGGGCGCAGCCGCGCGGCGAGAGTTCGCTCTCGATCCCGCTGATCAGCTCCATGAAGAACGGCTCCATGCCGAGCAGCCGGGCGGGCCGGCACAGGGCGAGACCGACCGCGTCGGCCCGGGCGCGGGTGAGGGCGCGGGCGGCGCTGTTGGGCTGCCAGCCGATCTCCTGCGCGATGGCCTTGATGGTGGCGCGGGTCGTGGGGGAGACGCCCGGCCGGTCGTTCAGCGCATAGGACACCGCGACCTTGGAGACCCCGGCGCGGCGCGCTATGTCGGCGATCGTGGGGCGGTGTCTGGGCAATGCGACCTCGCTTAACCGGTTCGTACTACATGAAACAACATGGTCTTCAGCTCTCGCGTGCGCGGCTTCTCTCTCGGAAGGATGATCGCCCAACTGCCCATGAAAATAAAGGAATGGGAGCGCTCCCGCTCTCTTGACATGCTCTCGCGGCGGCCTTAGCTTCACGGCACTTACCCGGTTCAGTAACTCCGCTCGGCAAGGACGGCGGGGAGAAGGAGGGACGATGGGCACGGGATTCCGGGGACGGACCGCGGCCACGCTCGCCGTGATCGCACTCGCCGCCACCGCGTGCACGGGGGGCGGCTCCTCGGCGGGCGGCTCGGGCGGATCGGGCGGCGGGGGCGGCGGTGCGCTTCCGCGCAACGAGACGCTCTACACCACCGGTACGCAATGGGGGCCACCGGCCAACTACAACCCGCTGCACAACTGGGACCACGCGACCGGCACCAAGGGGCTGGTCTACGAGACGCTGTTCCACTTCGACCCCAACGCGGGCAAGCTGACGCCCTGGCTGGCGGAGTCGGGCAGCTGGACCGGCGCCAAGACGTACGAGATGAAGCTCCGTCCGGGCATCACCTGGTCGGACGGCAAGCCGCTGACCGCCAAGGACGTCGCGTACTCCTACGGGATCGGCAAGATCGAGGCCTCGTCCTTCCACACCCTGTGGAGCTGGCTGTCGGACGCCAAGGCGGTGGACGCCACGACGGTCCGCTTCACCTTCAAGGAGGCCCGCTACCAGGAGTGGGACTTCACCCTCTACGGACAGCCGATCGTCCCGGAGCACATCTGGAGCAAGCGCGCCGAGAAGGAGATCCTCGACGGCGTCAACGACAAGCCGGTCGGCACCGGCGCGTACACGCTCAAGAGCCACTCCCAGGACCGGGTCGTCTGGCAGCGCCGCGACGACTGGTGGGGCGTCAAGGCGCTCGACATGAAGCCCGCGCCCCGTTACATCGTCGACGTCTCCAACCCGAGCAACGAGGTCGTCATCGGTCAGCTGGGCCAGGGCCAGCTGGACCTCAGCAACAACTTCCTGCCCGGCGCCTCCTCGCTGATCAAGAGCAAGAAGGTCGTCTCGTACTACGACAAGCCGCCCTACATGCTCTCCGCCAACACGGCCTGGCTGGTGCCCAACACCACGAAGAAGCCGATGAACGACGCGGCCTTCCGCAGGGCGCTCGCCGCCTCGGTCGACACCGGGAAGATCGTCAAGGGTGTGTACGGGGAACTGGTCAAGCCCGCCAACCCGACCGGTCTGCTTCCGCAGTGGGACAAGTTCGTCGATCAGGACCTGGTCTCCCGTGAGGGCTTCTCCTTCGACACCGACAAGGCCAAGCAGATCCTCGCGGACGCCGGGTACAAGGACACCGACGGCGACGGCCTGGTGGAGAACAAGGACGGCTCGAAGCTCAGTCTGAAGCTGGCCGTGCCCACCGGCTGGACCGACTGGATGGAGGCCGCCAAGGTCATCGCCTCGTCGGCCAAGGACGCGGGTATCAGCATCACCACCGAGTTCCCCGACGCGAACGCGCTCAACGAGACGCGCGGCAAGGGCAACTTCGACCTCGTCGTCAACAACGAGCGCCAGCTGTCCAGCACCCCGTGGACGTACTACGAGTACATGTTCCAGCTGCCCGTCCAGAAGCAGCAGAACACGGTCAACTTCGGCCGGTACGAGAACCCCGAGGCATGGAAGCTCGTCCAGGAACTCGGCGCGGTGAAGACCGATGACGTCGAGGGCATGAAGAAGGTCATCTCCAGGATCCAGGCGATCCAGCTCAAGGAGATGCCGGTCATTCCGCTCTGGTACAACGGCCTCTGGGCCCAGTCCACCACCGGAAACTGGACGAACTGGCCGTCGGATGCCGCGGGTGCGCCCAAGTACGCGCCGGCGCTGTGGCGCAACTGGCTGGAGATGGGCGGCTTCGAAGCCCTCACCCAGCTCAAGCCCGCCAAGTGACACGCCCGTTCTGAGAGAGCGGCCGCCCCTGCGCCGGCCGTTCCGAGAGAGCGGCCGACCGTGCGCCGGCCGTTCCGAGAAGGCGGCCGGCCCAGCACCGGCCGTTCCGGGAGAGCGGCCGGCCCCGCGCCGGTCGCTCTCGATTCCATGACCGCCCCGCCGCGCGTGTGCCGCCCTGACCGCCGCCTGCACGGCGGGGCTCTCTCCGGGGAGCTCCCTTGCGCCGCTACTTCGCCCGCAAACTTCTGATCTACGCACTGACCTTCGTCGTCGCCGTCACCGTCAACTGGATGATCCCGCGCTTCATGCCCGGCGACCCCGTCGCCGCCATGGTGGCCAGGGCCCGGGTCTCGCAGCCCGAGGCCGTCGAGGCCATGCGCGCCTACTACAACAACCTCTTCGGCTTCGACGAGCCCGTCTGGCAGCAGTACCTGCACTTCTGGAGCGCCCTGCTGCAGGGCGACTTCGGGCTGTCCATCTGGGTCTTCCCCAAGCCCGTCGCCGACGTTCTGCTCGACGCACTCCCGTACACGCTCGGGCTGATGATCCCGTCCGTCCTGCTCAGCTGGTTCGTCGGCAACTGGGCCGGGGCGCTGGCCGCCCGCCGCAAGGTGCTCGACAACACCGTGCTGCCCGCCGGGTATCTGCTGACCGCGATGCCGTACATGTGGATCGCCGTCATCCTCGCCTGGGCGCTCGGCTCCAAGGCGGGCTGGTTCCCGATCTCCGGCGGTTACAGCCTCGACATCCAGCCGAACTGGTCCACTGACTTCGCCTTGGACCTGCTCCAGCACTGGGTGCTGCCGTTCCTCTCGCTGTTCCTGGTCGCGCTCGGCGGCTGGGCGATCGGCATGCGCAACATGATCATTTACGAGCTGGAGTCCGACTACTCCTCGTATCTCTCGGCCCTCGGCGCACCGCAGCGGCTCATCCGCCGCTACGCCTTCCGCAACGCCGTCCTGCCCCAGATCACCGGACTCGCCCTCCAGCTGGGCGTCCTGGTGGCCGGAGCCCTCGTCACCGAGATCGTCTTCGCCTATCCGGGGCTCGGCTCACTGATCCTGGCCGCGATCCAGAACCAGGACTTCTTCCTGCTCCAGGGCGCGTTCCTGTTCATCGTCATCGGCGTACTGATCGCCAACTTCCTCATCGACATCGTGTACGTCGTCGTCGACCCCCGGACCCGTACCGGCATGGCAGGAGGCCAGTCATGAGCACCGTGCCCGAACCGGCCACCGACACCGGCCCCGCAGCGGGGCCCGCGGCCGCCGCGGCCACACCCGGCCGCGAGACGCTCCACTACGCGGTGCGCAACCCCAAGCTCATCATCGGGTTCACCGTCGTCGTGCTGCTCCTGCTCGTCGGCGTCTTCGGCCCGCCGCTGCTCGACAACGCCGACCCCAACGAATACGTGGGCCCGCAGGCGTCGCCGCCCGACGGCACGTACTGGATGGGCACCACCACCTTCGGCCAGGACGTGTACGCCCAGTTCGTGCACGGGCTGCGTGCCACCTTCCTGGTCGGCGTCGTCGGCGGGGCCATCGCCGCCGTCATCGCCATGCTCGTCGGCTTCCTGGCCGGCTACCGGGGCGGAGCGGTCGACGAGATCCTCAACATGCTCACCAACGTGGTCCTGGTGCTGCCCGCCCTCGCCGTGCTGCTGATCATCAACGCCTACCTCGGGGTCCGGTCGGTTGCCGTGCAGGGCCTGTTCATCGGGCTCACCTCCTGGCCCTGGGCGGCGCGCGCGATCCGCGCGCAGACGTTCTCGCTGCGCACCCGGGAGTTCGTGGACCTGGCCCGGCTCAGCGGCAGCGGCACCTGGCGGATCGTCTTCCGCGAGATCGCGCCCAACATGAGCTCGTACCTGTTCATGATGTTCATCCTGCTCTTCGGCGGATCCGTGCTGATCGCCTCCTCGCTCGACTTCATCGGGCTCGGCCCCACCGAGGGCGTCTCGCTCGGGATGATGCTGCAGAGCGCCCAGCAGTGGAGCGCGCTCCAACTCGGCATGTGGTGGTGGTTCGTCCCGCCGGGCGCCGGGATCACCGCGATCGTCGGCGCGCTCTACGTCGCCAACGTCGGCCTCGACGAGGTCTTCAACCCGAAGCTCCGGGAGGCCTGAGACATGACTTCCACCGTGACCGATCCCGGAGAGGCCCTGAGCACATGACCCTGACCGTGACCGACCTGCGGGTCCACTACCGCACCCTGCGCGGCGAGGTCCGGGCCCTGGACGGCGTCAGCTTCGATCTGGCCGACGGGGAGATCCTGGGCCTGGCGGGCGAGTCCGGCTGCGGCAAGACGACGCTCGGCAAGTCGCTGATCCGCCTCGACGGCCGGATGCGGCACGCGGGCGGCACCATCACCCTCGACGGCGACGACGTCCCGATCTCCGACGACCGGGCGATGAACGCCTTCCGCTTCCACCGGATCTCGCTCGTCCCGCAGTACTCCATGAGCGCCCTCAACCCGACCCGCCGCATCGGACGCATGATCCGCGAACTGCTCGCCTCGCGCGGCGTCAGCGTGGACACCACCGAACTGCACCGCCGGCTCGACCTGGTGGGCCTGGACCACGACGTCCTGAACCGCTATCCGATCGAGCTCTCCGGCGGCATGAAACAGCGCACCGTGATGGTGATCTCCACGCTCCTCGACCCGTCCGTCCTCATCGCGGACGAGGTCACCTCCGCCCTCGACGTCTCCACCCAGCGGGCCGTCGTCGGCGCACTCACCGGGCTGCGCGACAAGGGCCTGGTCACCAGCATGATCTTCGTGACGCACGACCTGGGCCTCACCTCGCACATCGCCGACTCGATCATGGTGATGTACGCGGGCAAGCTCGCCGAGAAGGCGCCCACGAAGGTCCTGACGACCGCGCCCCGCCACCCGTACACCAAGCTGCTGCTCGGCTCGCTCCCCGAGGTCGGTGCCCGGTACGCCGACAAGCCCCTCAAGGGCATCGCGGGCGCCCCGCCCTCCCTCCTGAACCCGCCGGCCGGCTGCCGCTTCCGCGACCGCTGCCCCATCTCCGACGACCGGTGCGCCGAGGAGCCCCCGGTCGTGGAGATCGCCCCCCGTCACTCCGTCGCATGCTGGAAGGCCTGATGCTGACCCTCGACCACGTCACCAAGACCTACCGCGCCGGAGCGTTCGGCGGCGGTTCCGTCACGGCCGTCGACCGGGTGTCCTTCACCGCCGCACCCGGCGAGGTCGTCTCCCTCATCGGTGAGAGCGGCAGCGGGAAGTCCACCATCGGCCGGATGATCCTCGGCCTGACCGGCGTCAGCTCCGGCAGCCTCACCCTGGACGGACAGCAGGTCCGGCCCGGGAAGGACTTCTACCGCCGCGTCCAGGGCGTCTTCCAGGACCCCTTCTCCTGCTACAACCCGGTCTTCCGGGCCGACCGCGTCTTCGCCCTCGTCCGCCGCGCCTACCACCCGGGCGTCCCCGACAAGGAGTGGGCCGACCGCGTCGAGAAGGCCGTACGGGACGTCCGCCTGGACCCCGGACAGGTGCTCGGCCGCTATCCGCACCAGCTCAGCGGCGGCCAGCTGCAACGCCTCCTCATCGCCCGCGCCCTCCTGCTCGACCTGAGCTTCCTGGTCGCCGACGAGATCACCAGCATGCTCGACGCCTCCACCCGCATCGACGTCCTCAACCTCCTGGCCGTCCTCAAGGAACGCGGCCTCGGCGTTCTCTACATCACCCACGACCTGGCGCTCGGCACCTACCTCGCCGAGAAGACCGTGGTGCTGCGCCGTGGCCGCGTCGTCGAACGCGGCGACACCCAGAAGGTGTTCGGCAACCCGCTCCACCCCTACACCCGCACCCTGCTGGCCGCCGTGCCCCGGCTCAACACCCCGTGGGACCCGCCGCAGCCGCTGGAGAGCTGCGCCTTCCACGAGGCCGGTTCGCCGGACACCGATCTGTACGAGACCGAGCCGGACCACTTCGTCGCCTGCGCCCAGCTCCCCGACTGCGGAAGGACCTCCGCATGACCCTCCGCCACCTGCCCCTGCACGACGGCTGGACGCTCACCGCGGACGGCCCCGTGCCCCTGGGGCTTCCCACAGGGGGCGTCCCCGCCACCGTGCCGGGCTGCGTCCACACGGACCTGCTCGCGGCGGGGCTGATCGACGACCCGTACCTGGACGACAACGAGAACCGGCTCGGCTGGATCGGCCGCACCGACTGGACGTACCGCACCACGTTCGACTGGACGCCGGACGGGCACGACCACGCCGACCTGTGCTTCGACGGCCTCGACACCGTGGCCACCGTCCTGCTCAACGGCATCGAGGTGGGCCGCAGCGCCAACCAGCACCGCAGCCACCGCTTCCCCGTCCACGCGGTGCTGACCGAGGGCGCCAACACCCTCGACGTACGGTTCACCGCCCCGTACACCTACGCCGAGGAGCTGCGCGAGCGGCTCGGCGACCGGCCCGGCGCGTACGCGGAGCCGTACGCCTTCATCCGCAAGATGGCCTGCAACTTCGGCTGGGACTGGGGGCCGACGCTGGTGACCTCCGGCATCTGGCGTCCCGTGGCCCTGGAGACGTGGAGCGGCCCGCGCATCGCGTCCGTGAAGCTGCTGCCGGACCTCGACGAGGCCGGGGTGCCTCGCCTGACCGCGGAGCTGGAGATCGAACACGACGGCCTGGAGCCGCTGTCGGGCGAGGTCGGGGTGATCGGGGCGGGCGCCGTCTTCGTCGCCAGGGAGGACGAGCACCGCATCTCGGTCACCCTCTCGGTGCCCCAGGCCGAGGTCTGGTGGCCGCACAGCCACGGCGAACAGCCGCTGTACGACGTCAAGGTCCGGGTGGGCGACGACGTCCGCCGGCTCAGGACCGGCTTCCGCGGCGTCACCCTGGAGCACGAGGCGTTCCGGATCTCGGTCAACGGCGAGCCGGTCTTCGTGCGCGGCGTCAACTGGATCCCCGAGGACTGCTTCCCGCACCGCGTCACCCGGCAACGGATCTCCGACCGCCTCGACCAGGCGGTCGCCGCCGGGGTCAACCTGATCCGCGTCTGGGGCGGCGGCCTCTACGAGAGCGACGACTTCTACGAGCTCGCCGACGAGAAGGGCCTGCTGGTCTGGCAGGACTTCCCCTTCGCCTGCGCCGCCTACCCGGAGGAGCAGCCGCTGTGGGACGAGGTGGCGGCCGAGGCCCGGGAGAACGTCACCCGCCTCGCCCCGCACCCCTCCCTCGTCCTGTGGTGCGGCAACAACGAGAACCTGGAGGGTCACGCCGACTGGGACTGGCAGAAGGAACTGGGCGACCGCACCTGGGGCCACGGCTACTACCACGAGCTGCTCCCGGCGATCGTCGCCGGGACCGACCCGACCCGCCCCTACTGGCCCGGCTCGCCCTACTCCGGCACCGAGGACATCCACCCGCAGGACCCGGCGCACGGCACGATCCACATCTGGGACGTGTGGAACCGGGCCGACTACCGGGCCTACGCGGACCGGGTGCCGCGCTTCGTCGCCGAGTTCGGCTTCCAGGGCCCGCCCGCGTACGCCACCCTGCGCCGCGCCGTCAGCGGCCCGCTGGCCCCCGACGCCCCGCTCCTGGCCCACCACCAGAAGGCCGAGGACGGCAATGCCAAGCTGCTCCGGGGCCTGGGCGACCATCTTCCGCAGCCGGGCGCGGACTTCGACGACTGGCACTGGCTCACCCAGCTCAACCAGGCGCGCGCCGTGGCGTTCGGCATCCGCCACTTCCGCTCCCACACCCCGTACTGCATGGGCACGATCGTGTGGCAGCTCAACGACTGCTGGCCGGTCGTCTCCTGGTCGGCCGTCGACGGCGACGGCCGCCGCAAGCCCCTCTGGTACGCCCTGCGGGCCGTGTACGCGGACCGGCTGATCGCCGTGCGCGACGGTGCCGTCCACCTCGTCAACGACGCCTCCACGCCCTGGGCCGGCACGCTGCGCCTGACCCGGCACGGCCTGGACGGGGCCGTGCTGGCCGAGGAAGAGGTGGTGGTGAGCACGGCCGCGCGCTCGGTCTCCCGGGTCCCGCTGCCGCCGTCGGTGGCCGAACCGGCCGACCGGACCCGTGAGCTCCTGGTCGCGCGCATCGGCGACACCCGGGCGGTGGAGTTCTACGAGGAGGACACCCGCCTCGCGCTGCCGCCGGCCCGGTACGACGTCACGGTGACGGAGAGCGGGGGCGAGGCGCCCGGCTACCGCGTCGAGGTGACGGCGCGCACCCTTCTGCGGGACCTCGCGCTCTTCCCGGACCGGCTGGACCCGGCGGCCGAGGTGGACGAGATGCTCGTCACGCTGCTGCCCGGTGAGAGCACGGTGTTCATGATCACAGGAGCGGTCCTGGCGGACCCGGAGGCCCTGGGCGCGCACCCGGTGCTGCGCTGCGTCAACGACGCCGTCACCCGGTAGGGGTGGCGCGGCCCTGGCGTTCCATGGCGCGACCCTGGCGAATCGGCTGTGTGGGTGCGGCGACTTTCCGTCAATTCGGATACGGTGCCGCCGCACCCGCCATCCGGCCCAGGCGTGTGACTATGCCGTCCGACTGTGCTGACGGACACTCAAGAGATCAATAAAATAGGACAACATCGAGCCACTGTCCGTCTGCCGGGGGGAAGCCCCCGGATAGGGTCATGTGCCAACGCGGAGCCGCGCGCCAAGCCCGGATGGTGGAATGCAGACACGGCGAGCTTAAACCTCGCTGCCCCTCGGGGGCGTGCCGGTTCGAGTCCGGCTCCGGGCACCATCGCGTGGTTCATCCCTGGGGAGCCGGCCGGCCGGCGGCGGTCCGCCGTTCGAGGGTCCTGAGGCCGGACCCGCCCTCGCCCGCACCCCGTTCCGTCCTCCGGAGCGGGAGGGGGCGAGCGCCCGGCGAGCGGCCCTCCTCCCGGTGGGAACCGGCACCGTCCGGGCCGGGGAAGCGAGGGATAAGGTTCCGGGCGAGAGGATTCCGCCCGGTGCACGCGAGCTGCGCCAGGGCCGGACACGGGCGCGTCGCCCGGGGGAGGAGCCGGATGCTGCAGGCGCTGGGGCTGAGCCCGTCCGAGGAGGCCGTCTACACGGCGCTGTTGGTCCGCCCGTCCGCCTCCGCCCGGGATGTCGCCCTGCAGGCCGGTCTCGGGGAGGCCGAGAGCGACAGGCTCCTGCTCGACCTTGCCGCGCGTGGTCTGGTCGCCGTCGTCCGTGAGTCCGTGACCGCTGTTCCGGAGGACGGGCCGCGGCCCGCCCGCTACCGGCTCACGCCACCGTCGGTCGCTCTGGCGCCACTCCTCGCCGAGCAGCGCAACGCCCTGCACCTGGCCGAGACCGCGTTCTCCAAGCTGACCGAGCAGTACCGCACCACCGCCGCGCGCACCGCCGGAGGCGTCGTGGAGGTGGTCGTGGGCGTGGAGCAGGTCGCTCACCGCTTCCTCCAGCTCCAGCGCGGGGCGCAGCGTGAGTTGCTCGTCTTCCTGGTCGGCGAGCCCATCGCAGTACCGCGCGAGGACACCGACACCTCGGAGAGTTCCGCGCTCGAACGCGGAGTCGATTTCCGGGTCGTGGCCGACAAGGGCTACCTCGCCGGTCATGAGGTGGTGCAGGACGTGCGGCAGGCCGTAGCGGCGGGCCTCGTGCTCCGGCTGGCCGACTCGCTCCCGCTGAAGATGGTCATCTCGGACCGCGAGCGCGCCATGGTGCCGCTGGACATGACGGAGTCCGGGGGCGAGCCGAGCGCGATCGTGGTTCATCCCAGTGGCCTGCTGACGGCCCTGGTCCACCTCTTCGAGAGGGAATGGGCCCAGGGAAGGCCGATGTTCACCCCCGGCGCGGGGGTGGGCGAGGAGCCGGCGGGCGATCAGCAGCCGACCGAGGAGGAACTGGAGGTCCTCGCCCTCCTGCTGGCCGGGATCTCCGACCGGCGGGCAGCCTCCGAACTGGGACTGTCCATCCGCACGGTGGAACGGCGGGTGCGGCGTCTCATGGATCTCTCCGGCGTGGAGTCGCGGCTCCAGCTCGGCTGGCACGCTGCGCGCGTCGGCTGGCTCTGAGTCGGCCCGCCCCCGCGTCGGCCCCTGCGGCTGGTCGGGCTGTGGAAGTGCCCTAGAAGGCCCCGACTGCCTTTCACGGTACGGAAGTTGGTCGTCCGGCATGCCAATTATGGCTGGATGTCGGACTTCCGCCACGTGGGAAACCCGCCAGGCGCGGGCACCCCTGAGCGGTCCATATCCCTGCCAGGATGCAGCCGCAGCACGGCATGTTCATGGCTTCAAGCAGGGAGAATCATGCATCCAGTAGGGCGAATAGCCTTGGGCGCGGCGACCGCCGCCGTCCTGGCCTTGACCGCGGTCACGCCTTCCGGGGCGGCGGGTACACCCACCGACGGCGCCTCGGGGAAGAGACCCCTCATCGGCAGCGGAACCCCGGCTTCCGGTGGCAAGCAGGTGACGGTCACCCTTGTCACCGGTGACAAGGTGCTGGTCACCACGGACCCGTCGGGCCGCAGCTCGGCAGCCGTCCTGCCGCGCAAGGACGGGTCGCAGCCGATCGTGCAGACCTACCAGCTGGGCAAGGACCTCTACGTCTACCCGGAGGGCGCCTCGCAGGCGATCGCCCAGGGCAGGGTCGACGAGCAGTTGTTCAACGTCAGCGGGCTCATACGGCAGGGGTACGACGACGCCCACGCCGACGCGCTTCCCCTCATCGCCACGTACGAGAACCGCGTCGACGTCGCCGCTGCCGCGCAGGCGACCCCTCGCGGGGCCGAGCGGGGTCTGAGCCTCCCGGCGGTGAACGGAGTCGCGCTCAAGGCCGACAAGGACGGTGCCGCCGCCTTCTGGCAGGACGTCAACGCACCCCGTTCACGTGCGGCCGCTCCGTTGAAGAAGCTGTGGCTGGACGGCAAGGTCAAGGCCACGCTGGACCGTTCCACCAAGCAGGTGCACGCGCCGGAGGCCTGGGCCGAGGGCTATGACGGCAAGGGCACCAAGGTCGCCGTGCTGGACACGGGCGTGGACGCCGAGCACCCCGACCTGGTGAACCGGGTCGAGGCGGCGAAGAACTTCACGGACTCCGCCGACACCGCCGACCGGCAGGGTCACGGCACCCACACCGCCTCCACCGTCGGCGGCTCGGGTGCGGCCAGCGACGGCAGGAAGAAGGGCGTCGCCCCCGGGACCGGACTGCTCATCGGCAAGGTCCTCAACGACGGCGGCTCCGGCCTGAGCTCGTGGATCATCGCCGGTATGCAGTGGGCCGTCGACCAGAAGGCCGATGTCGTCTCCATGAGCCTGGGCAACCCCGAGATCGGTGACTGCGCCGATCCGCTGGCCATGGCCGCGCAGGAGCTCTCGCGGAACACCCACAGCCTGTTCGTGATCGCCGCGGGCAACTCCGGCTCCGGCACCGAGACGGTGTCTTCGCCCGGCTGCGCGCCCGGCGTGCTGACCGTCGGCGCCGTCGACCGTGACGACACCACGGCGTGGTTCTCCAGCCGCGGTCCGGTGGCCGTCACCCACACCCTCAAGCCCGAGATCGCCGCCCCCGGCGTCGACATCTCGGCGGCCGCGGCGGGCGGGCGTGGCGTCTACGCGTACCAGTCGATGTCGGGCACCTCCATGGCGACCCCGCACGTCGCGGGCGCCGCCGCCGTCGTACGGCAGGCCCACCCCGACTGGACCGCACAGCAGATCAAGGCGGCCCTCGTGTCATCCGCCCGTACCGGCGGCAAGGTGGCGGGCGCCGACCAGACCGGTGCCGGCGTCCTCGACGTGCACGCGGCGGTCCACCAGAAGGTGCTCTCCGCACCCGCGGTCCAGGGCGGCAGCTACAACTGGCCGCAGGACGCCTCGGACCGCAGCACCGTCGAGGTGCCCTTCACCAACACCGGCGCCGACGACGTCGTGCTCGGCCTCAAGGTCAGCGGTGTGCACGGCAACGACGGCAGCGATGTCCGCTCCGGTGTCATCGAGCCGGCACTGGGCAAGGTGACCGTTCCCGCCGGGGCCACGGTCAAGGTGCCGGTGCGGATCGACCCCGCCGCCCGTCTCAAGGCCTCCCAGTACGGTGCCGTCACGGGCAGGATCATGGCCTCCGGCGGCGGCACCCACATCTCCGTGCCGGTCACGCTCTACGTCCAGCCGGAAACCGTCACCCTCCGCGTCAAGGTCGTCGACCGCAACGGCAAGCCCGCGGCCGGCGCCTCGTCCCTGGACCTGGTCAGCCTCGACACCGACAAGGGCGAGCGCCGCAGCAACCAGGGCGCGGCCGACCAGACGTTCAGCGTGCGCCCGGGCGACTACGCCCTCTCCGCGTTCGTGGCCACCAACAACGCGGAGAACACGGCCGACTCGATCAGCTACGTCGGGCGCCCGCAGCTCCGCATCACCGATGACACCACCGTCGTACTCGACGCCCGCAAGGCCCACCGGCTGAGCGTGCGCACCGACCGGCCCTCGAAGATCAGCCACACCACGTTCAGCTACGCACGCACCTGGGACGACACCTGGCAGCTGAGCGGCTCGCTCATGGCGGGCAGCGCCGTGCAGAAGTTCTACGCCTCCGTCGACGGCCGCGCCAAGAACGGCTTCTTCGAGTTCCGCCCCACCTGGCGCGCGACCGGTTCCGAGGGCGGCTCGCCCTACGTCTACAACCTCACGTTCCCGACCCAGGGCCCGCTGCTCTCCGACCGGACCTACCGGGTCGGAGACTCCAAGCTGGCCCAGGTCACCGAGAAGTGGAACGCCCTCGGCAAGGAGACCGACTACCTCGACGGACTGTTCATCGTCCCCTCCTGGAACCCCAACACCTCCATCACGGTCAACCTGCTCGACCCGGTCCCGGTGCCCGGCACCCGTACCGCCTACTACACGACGGGTGACGACGTCTGGCTGCACGGTGCGTTGACCAGCTTCCCGTTCGCCGCGTTCATGGGCGACAAGGACCGTACCTACAGTGCCGGGGAGCGGCGTTCCGAGGAGTGGTACGGCGGCCCCATGCGGCCGGGAGCGGCCCGGGACCGCGCCGGCGACCTGGCGCTGGCGGCCGAGCGGCAGGGCGACCTGATCGGCATCCAGACCGCCCTGTGGGTCGACGGCTCCGGTGACCACTGGTCCTACGGCGGATCGTTCGGCGACCTCGGCAACCTCGCGCTGAAGCGCAACGGTGAGCAGATCGCCACCAGCATCTATCCGTACGACGCGTTCGAGGTCCCGGCCGAGGACTCCGCGTACGAGCTCACCCAGAACCTGGAGAAGATCCCCACCTCGGACAAGCCCTGGCTGCGCTCCACCGCGGTCACCACCACCTGGAGCTTCCGCTCCCACCTGGAGCCGGAGGTCTACTCCCGCGGTCTGCCGATCCTCTTCCCGGCGTACGACCTGCCGGCGGACGGCATGAACACGCTGCCCGCGCGCGACGGCATCAAGGTCGGCCTGTCGGCCGAGGGCCACGCCGGGTACACCCCGGGCGCGATCACCGAGGCCTCGCTGTCGTACTCCTACGACGGCGGCGCCACCTGGACCGCGGCGCCGACGAAGAAGCAGGACGGCAAGTGGACGGCCGTCCTCGACCACACCGGCGCCACCGGTGAGCAGGTCATGCTGAAGGTCGGCCTCACCGACTCCCACCACAACGCGGTCACGCAGACCATCACCCGCGCCTACGACGTGCGGTAACCGCACCACAGCCCCCGGCCGGGCGGTCCCCACGACAGGGGACCGCCCGGCCTTCCGCGTGCGGGCGGAGAAGCAGTCGGGGCGCCACTCGTACGGGCGCACTTCAGCAGGGCGGCGGCCAGCCTCCCTAAGGCACCTCGACCGGAATGGATGATCGAGGCTTCCCGGTCCGCTGCCACGAACGGCACGCGCATGCGCGACCACATCGCTGCTGGAGGATGCCCGCATGTTCCGTCCGCTGCGTGCAGCGATGTCCTCGGCACAGAGCTCGGCGGACCACGACGACATCACCACCATCCGCACACCCGCCACCCGTGACGTCGTCCTGGCGACCTTGGCGACGACGGCCGTGGTGATCGTCCTCGGTCTGCTGACCGGGACCGCGGTGCTCCTTCTAGGGCTGCTGGTGTTCCTGCCGGCGTTCGCCGCCGCCCTGTGCAGCCCGCGCCAGACGGCGCTGGTCTCCGCCTGGGTGAGCCTCGTCGTCATCGCACCGGTGGTCTTCCAGCCCGGGGAACGGATCCTCGACCGGGTGATCCTGACGGTGTTCGCCGTCGGCTTCGGCGCGCTCGCCGTCTACGGTGCCCGGGTGCGCATCACGCGGGAGAACGCCCTGGTGCGGCTGCGGTCCACCGCCGCGGCGATGCAGAGGCAGATCCTGCGGCCGTTGCCGCTGCTCACCGACGATGTCCTCGTGGACGGCGTCTACGAGCCGTTGCAGCAGGACAAGCTCGTCGGGGGCGACATCTACGACGTGGTGGCCACTCCCTGGGGCACCCGGGTCCTGATCGGCGATGTCCAGGGGAAGGGGCTGCCCGCCATCGGCATGGCCATCGACGTGGTGGGGGCGTTCCGCGAAGCCGCCCACCGCGAGCCGACCGTGACCGCGCTCGTCGATGCGCTGGAAGCGGCGGTCGTCCGGCACAACGACTACGCCGGACAGCGCGGCGAGCCCGAACGGTTCGTCACCGCGCTCGTCCTGGGAGTCGACGCGGGTACCGACACCCAGGTCGTCGGCTGCGGCCACATCCCGCCCTACCTGCTGCACGAGGGCGCCGTCACGGTCGTCGGTGCGGGGGATGAGCACGTACCGCTGGGCCTGGCCAACCTGGTCGACGAACCACGCACGGTGGCGTGGTTCCCCTTCCCCGCCGGGGCCACACTGCTGCTGTGCACCGACGGCCTGACCGAGGCCCGTTCGCCCGAGGGCGCCTTCTATCCGCTGGAGGCGCGTCTCGACGGCCGCGGCGACATCACCGCCGGCCGGCTGATCAGCTCGCTGATCGACGATGTACGCGACTTCACCGCAGGGGCCCAGCAGGACGACCTGGCGGTCCTCGCGGTACGACGCACTCCGCGCCAGTCCTCGTAGGGCGAGTCCCTGCCGGAGCGCCGCCGGCCGACGCGCCGGTCCCGCCCGGACCCAGTGGGCCCACTGCCCTTCGCTCGTACGTCCACGATGGGGCCCCGCATTTGGGCCCACGGGCCCGTGCTCGAACACCTGCACCTCTCGTAGCCTCCGAGCCCTGAGGCCATCGGGGAGGACACAAACATGCCGCGGACGAGGTGTCGGGGGACCATGTCCTCGTGCAGTGCATGGGGTGACCGGGGTGGAACCGCCCTGGAGTACGTCGGCATGGTCATGGTGGCCGTGGCCATCGTGGGCGCCCTGCTGGTGACCGGCCTGGCCGGGCAGGTCAGCGAGAGGTTCTCGTGCGCCATCTCGTCCGTCACGGGCGGCGGGGGATGCACCGGCGGTGGCGGGGACGAGGCCGGCGGCGATCCCAACGCCGAGTTCGAGCCGCTCACCTGCGCCACGGTGACCAAGGCCGGAACCCAGGGTGGCAAGTTCGGGGTCTCGTTCGAGACGCTCGGTGTCGAGTTCGGCGGCGAGTTCGGGTTCGAGGAGACGACGACCAGGGCGAAGACGGACGTCAACAAGGACGGCAAGATCGACGACAACGACGAGCAGGTCTCGCTGACCTTCACGGACGCCGGGTCGATCAAGGGCACCGAGAAGCCCAAGGGCCGCATCAAGATCGGTGACGTGGGCAAGGACAAGGTGGAGATCGCCGCCGGTCTCACCGTCACCACGGGCGACACCTGGGTCTTCGACAGCCAGGAGGAGGCGGACCAGTTCCGCAAGGACCTCCAGGAGTACAAGAAGCTCAGCCGGCTGAACAAGCTCTCCAACCTCAGCCCGATCGTGGGCGGTTCCACCGAGATAGCCAGCTGGTTCGGCAAGGGGCCGAAGGCCGAGGAGAGCCGCCTCAAGCAGAACATCGAGGACAGGCTCGGCAACAAGCACATCACCACGCAGAAGATCAGCCTCGAAGTCGCCGCCCAGGCCGGGTTCCAGTTCGGCGCGGGCATGAACGCCCCCGACACGACGAACGCCGACGGCACGACCACTCCCGCTCCCAAGCCCGGCGCCACCGTCGAGGCCGGCCTCAAGATCTCCGAGGCCCAGGAAGTCACGCTGACGCAGAACCACATCAACAACACCGACGCGTACACCTACCAGGCCAAGGCCACCGGCGGTGCGTACGCGAAGGGCGAGGCCGGACCGGTCAAGGCGGGTGCGGAGGCCGCCGGTTCGGCGGCGGGCGCCATCACCGTCACGGTCGACAGCAAGACCGGCAAGGTGAAGAGCATCACGATGACGCGGACCCTGGAGGGCAAGGCGGAGGCCAACGCCGGTCTCAAGGGCGACGTCAACGGCAACGCGAAGGGCGGCGGGACCACCACCCAGGTCATCACCACCACCGTCCCCCTCGACGACAAGAACATGTCCAAGGCCGAGTCCGACGCCATCAAGGCCCAGATGTTCTCCGGCCAGGGCATGAACAGCGCCTTCAACTACCTCTTCACCGGCACTCCGGTGCCGACCGAGGACCCCGGTGCGGGCGACCCGTTCGGCCACTACGCGTTCAACCACGGTCAGGTCAGCAAGCAGGAGTACGACGGTTCCTCCTCGTCCGAGGAGATCGGTCTCGACGTCAACCTGGAAGTCGCCGGCATCAACGGCGCCTACACCAGCTCCGAGTCGCAGAAGAGCCTGACCAAGGCGGAGTTCCTGGGGGCTCCCTCCGGTGGCCGGCGCGCGTTCTTCCCGTACAGCTACTGTGCCAAATGATTCACAGGTACAAGGAGACGTGATCATGACCAAGCTTTCCGTCCGGCGGACGGTGCGGGCTGTCGCCGTCACCACCGCTGTGCTCACCACCGGCCTGATGCTCACCGCGTGCGGGGGCGAGGACAGCTCGGACAAGGCCGCGCCCGCCACACCGAGCGGCTGGAAGAAGCTCGCAGGACCGACGGTGTCGCTCGCCTACCCGGCGGAACTCACCGAGCAGAGCAAGGCGGAGCGCGGCAAGCTCAACGACGCCGCGGCGCTGCGGAGCGAGGGGGACCGCCCGACGGTGAAGGTGTCGATCCAGAGCGGCTTCGCCGACGCCTCGACCGGCGACGACGCGGCCTCGGTCGGCCGGGCCCTCCTCATGGCGACCACCGAGGTGAAGAGCACCAAGGACGCGGACATCCCGGGTGCGAAGGACGCCAAGCGCATCGACTTCACCTACACCGGTACGGGAGTGCCGCAGTCGCCCCCGAAGGGTGCGACGGTCGAGGGCGTGGTCATCACGGGCGTCGACTCCGACGGAAAGATCTACTCCGTCCGCATCGACGCCCAGGCGGGCAAGCTCAGCGACGCGGACCGGACGAAGATCGTCGACAGCATCCAGGCGAAGTAGCGCCCGAGACCCGGGCGAAGCAGCGCCCGAACGCCGGGCGACGACGAAGAGGCAGCCGAATGTCCCGATATGACATAGACCGTGGGTACGCCCCCGCCCCCGCATCCGGCCACGACCGGCCGCGGCTGCTGAACTTCATGCTGCCCTGGGCCGCCGGCATCGCCGTGATGCTGGCGTCGCAGCTGGCCCTCGCCATCCTCGTCTGGGACGTCATCACGGGCGACGACGTCTCCACCATGGACTCACCGGTCCGCACCGTCCTGCTGCTCCACCTGCCGGCCGCGGCCTGCGTCGCGCTCGGCGTCTGGGCTGCGGCGGCCGTGCACCAGGGGGCCTCACGGGAGTCGCGGGTACGGCACTGCGTCGCGGCGTTCACCCCGGCCGTAGCTCTTCAGTTGGTGGTCTTCTTCTCGCAGGGGAGCGACCTCACCGTCCTCACGTTCCTGGTGCAACTGGTCGTCCTGGTGGTTGGCTGTGCGGTGGGCTTCCTCGTCGACAGGCTGCGCAACGATTAGAAGGTTCTCCATGGACACGTCGCTCGTCATCACCGGTGTGGTCGCGCTGGTGGCGCTCAGGTCCCTGGGCCGGACCGCCCGGCAACTGCGCGGTGCCCGCGCGGGCGTGTCCGCTCCGGCACGCTGCGTCCGGGTGGACGAGCGCGACTCGGCGACGGGTTCGTCGGGCGACCGGCGTACCTCGTACGTCTTCGCGTTCACCGCGCAGGGCGGGGAGTGGGTCGAGTTCCGGAACGGCGGCAACACGCGCTTCCACGAGGGGGCGCGGGTCACGGTCCGCTACGACCCGGCAGACCCGCACCGGACGGCGACCCTGGCCGGCAGCCCGCGCGCGGCCCTGACCGAGGGTGTTGTCTCCCTGCTGCTGATGGGGCTGGTGCTGCTGATGTTCCTTACGGACTTCCCGGAGAGCCTGTTCGACTGACCGACCGGACCGCCGATTGTCAGTGCCCTCTGCTGTGATGACGTACGGAAGCGACGACGGTCGACGACGCACAGCGCGGAGGCGGAACAGTG
Organism: Streptomyces sp. NBC_00464; assembly: GCF_036013915.1. Taxonomy (NCBI): domain Bacteria; kingdom Bacillati; phylum Actinomycetota; class Actinomycetes; order Kitasatosporales; family Streptomycetaceae; genus Streptomyces; species Streptomyces sp. NBC_00464. Next base: position 4,742,844 of record NZ_CP107899.1, read on the forward strand.
GGCACGTGGGGCGCGGGCAACTTCGACAGCGACACGGCGGCGGATCATCTCGGGGACCTGGTGGGCCGGTTGGTGGCCGAGGTGACCGAGGCGATGGCCGGCGATCCGGTGGAGCTCGAACCGGATGAGTACGGGGGCGTGACCGTCCCCTGCAACCTGGAACTGCTGCTCGTCCTGGACCGCCAGGGCTGGGTGGGCGTGACCCTGCCGCCGGCCGAGCTGATCCGGAGCTGGCAGAAGACGTTCCTGGCGGTGTGGGAGTCGACGATCGACGGCCTGGAGCCGGACGCGGCATACAAGGACGAGCGCCGGAAAGTGCTCAACGAGACGTTCGAGCACCTGGCCGAGGCGTCGGCGGTGGCGGCGGGGGCGGTGGTGGAGTAGGGCCTCACGGCTGCGGGAACCGGACCTCGGGATATGCGGCGGCGGGTCCGTCGAGGAGTGCCGGGCGCGGATAAGCCGTTGATCGCGGAGCGGGCGACCGGCACGTTGGTGCCATGACCGGAACTGAGCACAAGAAGGACCTGCACGTGTACTTGCAGGACGCCCGCGACGCCTTCCTGTGGAAGCTGGACGGATTGTCGGAGTACGACATCCGGCGCCCCCTGACCCCGACCGGCACCAATCTGCTGGGCCTGGTCAAGCACGTCACCGGAGCCGAGGCGTTCTACTTCGGCGACGTCTTCGGACGCCCGGTCGACGCGCCGGAGCTCTGGATCGCCGGTCGAGCCGAGCCGAACGCGGATCTGTGGGCGACGGCGGACGAGACCCGTGCGGACACGGTCGCGCACTACCGCCGGGTGTGGGCCCACTCCGACGCGACGATCGACGCGCTGGACCTCGACGCGACGGGCCTGCTCCCCGGGGGAGAGGGCAAGGAGCTGACGCTCCACCGGGTCCTCGTCCACATGGTCGCCGAGACCCAGCGCCACGCGGGGCACGCCGACGTCGTACGGGAGCTGATCGACGGGGCCACGGGGCAGCGGGAGAAGGGCCGCAACATGGCGCCCGGCGACGCCGCGTGGTGGGCGGGTCACCGGGCCCGGGTGGAGCGTGCGGCGCGGGAGGCGTCGGGGGGCTGAGCGGGTCGGCTTCCCGTTGGTCCGGAAAGATCCTCCCCTGGCACTAGGGAGATTGTTTTGCCTACCCATTACTCTTGTGGGAAGGCCACGCTGGGTGGCCATGGAGGAGTGAGATGAGGAGCAGCAACCCGGTCTTCTCGCGACGGGGCTTCAGCCGCGACAACGGTTACGCGGGCTTCAACGCGTCACCGCAGGCCGGGGCCCCCGCAGCGGGTGCCAACCCGTACGCACAGGGCACCGCCCCGAACCCGTACGCCACGAACCCCTACGCCCAGCAGGACAGCCAGTACGGCGCCCCGCAGGCGCCGGTGCGCTCCGGTGTGATGACGATCGACGATGTCGTCACCCGCACGGCGCTGACGCTGGGCACGGTCGTGCTCGGCGCCGCGGCCGCCTGGGCCCTGCTGCCGGTCGACGAGGCCAACCTGGGCAAGTCGTACGGCATCGCGATCGGCGCCGCGATCGTCGCCTTCGTGCTGTCGCTCGTCCAGTCCTTCAAGCGCAAGCCCGTCCCCGCGCTGATCATCGCGTACGCGGCCTTCGAGGGCGTGTTCCTCGGGGTCATCTCCAGCGCGGTCAGCACGTACATCTCGCCGGGCGTCGTGATGCAGGCGGTGATGGGCACCATGTGTGTCTTCGCCGGTGTGCTGATCGCGTACAAGATGCGCTGGATCCGTGTGACCCGCCGGTTCTACGGCTTCGTGATGGCCGCGGCCATGGGCTTCATGCTCCTGATGGTGGTCAACCTGCTGTTCGCCGCGTTCGGCGGCGGGGACGGCCTGGGCTTCCGCAGCGGCGGCCTCGGCATCCTCTTCGGCGTCGTCGGCATCCTTCTCGGCGCGTGCTTCCTGGCCCTGGACTTCAAGCAGGTCGAGGACGGCATCGCGTACGGCGCTCCGCGCGAGGAGTCCTGGCTGGCCGCCTTCGGCCTCACCATGACCCTGGTGTGGATCTACCTGGAGATGCTGCGCCTGCTCTCCATCCTCAGCGGCGACGACTAGTCACACGCCGACACCTGATCGCGGGAACGGCCTGCAGGCTCCGGAACGACGGAGCCTGCGGGCCGTTCCTCATTTCCTCGGCGTCGCCTCGGCCCGTTGGCAACCAACCGGGAGGGGCGCGTAGGGTCGCGGGGTGCTCGATACGACGCCCCTGATCACCGCCGTGGACCGATTCGCCGACCGGCTGCGCGCCGCCCCGCAGAGCAGGCTGCAGCGGGGTGCGGCGGCCGAGGGGCTGGCTGTGGCCAGGGAGCTGGCGGTGCGGGCCCAGCGCGTCGAGGCGCCGGGGCGGGAGCCGCGGATCATGCCGGACGCCGGGATCTTCGCCATCGGCGACCAGCTCGCCGTCGCGGGGCGGGATCTGGCCGTGGCACTGGAAATGGCCCCGTCCGTGGAGCTGGACGAGGCCGTGCAGTTCGTCGGGGAAGCGGCCGCGCGGGCGTTCGCCTGAGCGGTGCGCGCGGGAGTTCGGCCGGGCGTTCGGTCGGGCCGTGTGCGCGGGCGTTCGGTCGGGTGGTGCGCGCCGGGTGACCGCGCGCGCCGTCCCGGGGCAGCGGCCGGCGAGAGCCGCTGTGCTGTGCCACGGGTGGGGTCGGGCCGGAGACCGGTCCGCGGGCTAGAAGCTCGCGATGACGCGGTCGGCCAGTATGTAGACGTTGTCCTTGCCGCACGAGAACGTCAGCGCGTACGCGCCCGAGACGCCGGAACCGCCCAGGAGCACGGGGTGCTCACCGGCCCGCAGCGACGCGGCCAGCTGCTCGGCCGTCTCGCGGTGCCCGGGGGTCATACAGAGCGTGGTGCCGTCGGCGAAGACGTACACGTCGAGCGTGCCGAGCGGCCCGGGGCGCACGTCGGAGAGCTCGGTCCGGCTGTCGGCCAGCTCCTCCAGGCGGTTCACCGTGCGCTCGTGATCGGTGACGACGGGCGTCTGCACCGGCACGAAGTCCGGGTGCGAGGGGTGGCGGCGGCGTGCCGCGGCCAGCTCGGGGGAGTCCTCGGCGAACTCGGCCGTCTCCGGGAGCTCGGCCATGTCGGCCAGTTCCGTCAGCTCGGCCAGTTCGGTCAGTTCCTCGAACGCCTCGGTGGCGTCGAGGTCCATCGACTCCAGCCCGGTGAAATCGCTCTGGCGCGGCATGAAGAACGGGGCGTCCTCGCCCAGCCCGGCCAGACCGCCCAGCAGGGACGGGGCGTCGGCGGCGTCGCGCGCCTCCTGCGTGGCCCAGAAGGCCCGCGCCTCGGCGAGCTCGCGCTCCCGCTCCTCGGCCAGGGCCTCGGCGACCGCTGCGCGTATTTCGGCGGCAGGGGTGGCTTCGTTACGGCTCTGAGGGGGGACGGCAGCACTGCGGGCGCGGCCGTCGGCCAGCTCCCTGCGCAGGGCGGATACCTGCTGACGCAGCCCGTGAGCGGCGTGCAGAGCGGCGGCGCCCACGGCCGTGGCAGCGGCGGTGGTCAGCAACAGGGCAAGAGGCATGGCGCTCACTGACATACTCCCGGTTTCAATCGATCCCCCGACTTCCTACATCAGCTTGTCCTGTACCGGCACCATGTGTCAGTGCATTACGTCACGAATTGGACAGGTCTTTGGGCCTGGGGTTTAACCCTGGTGCGGGTGTGACCTGCGGGAATGGCTCTCCCCCAGGAGATAGGTCACATCCTGGGGGAGATTCGGTCACGGTCGGGGCTCGGAACCGGCCATGCCGGCCGGCCGAAGAGCCCGGAAGGCGGTGTGGGCCCGGCGGACGCCGATGGCCGGTGATCCGGCGGATCCGGAGCGTCACGAAAACGTGGGGGGTTGCGGGGGCGGGGCGGCGCACCGACCTGCCCCGGCCCGCCCCCGCAACGACTCGGCCCGACCGGCCCGGATCAGCCGCTCATGCCGCTCGTGCCTTCGGCTCAGCTCAGCCGCTCGATGACCATCGCCATGCCCTGGCCGCCGCCCACGCACATGGTTTCCAGACCGAACTGCTTGTCGTGGAACTGCAGGCTGTTGATCAGCGTGCCGGTGATCCGCGCGCCGGTCATGCCGAAGGGGTGCCCGACGGCGATGGCGCCGCCGTTGACGTTGACCTTGTCCAGCGGCAGGCCCAGGTCGCGGTAGGACGGGATCACCTGGGCGGCGAACGCCTCGTTGATCTCGGCCAGGTCGATGTCGTCGACCGTCAGCCCGGCCCGCTTCAGGGCCTGCTTGCTCGCCTCGACCGGTCCGTAACCCATGATCTCGGGGGAGAGGCCGGAGACGCCGGTGGAGACGATCCGGGCCAGCGGGGTCAGGCCCAGCTCGCGCGCCTTGGTGTCGGACATGATCACGAGCGCAGCGGCACCGTCGTTGAGCGGGCAGCAGTTGGCGGCCGTGACCAGACCGTCGGGGCGGAAGACCGGCTTCAGGCCCTGCACGCCCTCCAGGGAGACACCCGCGCGCGGGCCGTCGTCCTTGGAGACCACCGTGCCGTCCGGGGTCGTCACCGGGGTGATCTCACGCTCCCAGAAGCCGTTCTTCAGGGCTTCCTCGGCGAGGTTCTGCGAACGGACGCCGAACTCGTCCATGTCCTGACGGGTGACGCCCTTGATCCGGGCCAGGTTCTCCGCCGTCTGGCCCATCGCGATGTACGCGTCCGGGACCAGGCCGTCCTCGCGCGGGTCGTGCCAGCTCGCACCCGACTCCTCGGCGCGGGCCGCGGTGCGGGCCTCGGCGTCGGCGAAGAGCGGGTTGTGGGTGTCCGGCCAGCTGTCGGAGTTGCCCTTCGCGAAGCGGGACACCATCTCGACACCGGCCGAGATGAAGACGTCGCCCTCGCCGGCCTTGATGGCGTGCAGCGCCATGCGGCTCGTCTGCAGGGAGGACGAGCAGTAGCGCGTGACCGTACAGCCGGGAAGGTGGTCCATCCCCATCTGTACGGCGATGATGCGGCCCAGGTTGTTGCCCTGCTCGCCGCCGGGGAGACCGCAGCCGAGCATCAGGTCGTCGATGTCCCTCGGGTCCAGCTCGGGGACCTTGGCGAGGGCGGTCTGGATGATCGTGGCGGTCAGGTCGTCCGCGCGCAGGTCCTTCAGCGAACCCTTGAAGGCCCGGCCGATGGGTGAACGGGCAGCAGAGACGATCACGGCTTCGGGCATCACGCGGCTCCATGAGGGCTGGAAGGCTGTCTGGCAGGACTGCTCTGGAAGTTACCCGGACGTACTGCTGAGGTCACCTGACCCGGCGTGTGATGCGGGCCTCTTTTCTAAGCAACCGCTCAGTTCGTCGATGTCCGGGGACGCGGAGCCTGCACGCCCCGGTCGCCGCCCTCATACGTGCCGGGGCGAGGTGCCCGTGTCGGTACCCGGGTGCCGCTCCATCCGGGTGGAGCCGCCCGCCTCCCCGTGCATCTCCGGGTGCGGGTGCGGTTCCGTGGCCGCGGGCAGGCGCCGCCGCCTGCGGTGCTTGAGGAGTGCCCAGGGCGCCCGGGCCCCCGTGACCTCCGTACCGGCCTCCCTGGCCGCCTGGGAGGCCGCCTTGGCCACCGGCAGCATGTCCTCGCGCCGGCCGCCGTCCAGCCGGTCGGTCTCCGGCCACAGCCCGAGCACCGCGCACAACGTGGGCAGGAGCGCCATCGCCGCCGTCGCGTAGCCCTCCGCCGACGGGTGGTAGTTGTCCGGGCCGAAGAGCTCCCGCGGGTTCGCCTCGAACTCCGGGCCCAGCAGGTCGCCCAGCGACACCGTGCGCCCGCCCTGCTCCACCGAACCGATCGTCTGGGCCGCCGCCAGCTGCCGGCTCACCCGCCGGGCCAGCCACCGCAGTGGCTGGTAGACCGGCTCGATCGTGCCCAGGTCCGGGCAGGTGCCCACGACGACCTCGGCCCCCGCCGTCCGCAGCCTGCGCACCGCCGTCGTCAGACAGCGCACCGACTGGGTGGCGGGCATCCGGTGCGTGACGTCGTTCGCACCGATCATGATCACGCAGACGTCCGGCACCCGGGCCGGATCCGCGAGCAGCAGCGAGACCTGCCGCTCCAGATCGTCCGACCGGGCGCCCGGCTGCGCGACGTTGCGCAGATCCACCGGCCGCTCCGACACCGCAGCCAGCCCCGAGGCGAGCAGCGCCCCCGGGGTCTGCCCGGCCCGGCGCACCCCCTGCCCGGCCGCCGTGGAGTCCCCGAGCAGCCCGAACCGCAGCGGGTCCGAGGGGCCGGCGAAGGCCACCCCGTACCGCCCGTCCGCGCTCGGCGGGACCGGCGCGATGCCACCGCCCACCAGCCGCTTCGCCAGCTGGACCTCCGCCAGCAGGACGCCTACCGCCGCGGCGCCCAGCAGCCCGACGCTGCCACCGCCATAGGCCGCGCCCGCCGCGATCCGCCGTGCCACCCTTGCCCTCGACACAGTCCGGTCCACCTCCTCGTCGCAGTACTGCCGTACACACAGCTAACTGCCCCCAAGTGGCCGTTGTTCAATCGCTTCGCCCAATCTCGTGCCCGTACGCATACTCTTGCCGCACCATCTCGGAGACCCCGGAGTACACGGTGCAATTCCACGATTCGATGATCAGTCTCGTAGGCAATACCCCGCTGGTGAGGCTGCGCAGTGTGACGGCCGGCATCCAGGCGACGGTTCTGGCCAAGGTCGAGTACTTCAACCCCGGCGGGTCGGTCAAGGACCGGATCGCCCTGCGCATGATCGAGGCCGCCGAACAGAGCGGTGAGCTGCAGCCCGGCGGCACGATCGTCGAGCCGACGAGCGGCAACACGGGCGTCGGCCTGGCGATCGTCGCGCAGCAGAAGGGCTACAAGTGCATCTTCGTCTGCCCGGACAAGGTGTCCACGGACAAGATCAATGTGCTGCGCGCCTACGGTGCCGAGGTCGTCGTCTGCCCGACGGCGGTCGACCCCGAGCACCCGGACTCGTACTACAACGTCTCCGACCGGCTGGTCCGTGAGACGCCGGGAGCCTGGAAGCCCGACCAGTACTCCAACCCGAACAACCCGCGCTCCCACTACGAGACCACCGGTCCCGAGCTGTGGGAGCAGACGGACGGGAAGATCACCCACTTCGTGGCGGGCGTCGGCACCGGCGGCACGATCAGCGGCACCGGCCGCTACCTGAAGGAGGCGAGCGGCGGCGCCGTCCAGGTCATCGGCGCGGACCCGGAGGGCTCGGTCTACTCCGGCGGCTCCGGCCGGCCGTATCTGGTCGAGGGCGTCGGCGAGGACTTCTGGCCGTCGGCGTACGACCGGACGGTCACCGACGAGATCGTCGCCGTGTCCGACAAGGACTCCTTCCAGATGACCCGCCGGCTCGCCAAGGAGGAGGGGCTGCTGGTCGGCGGCTCCTGCGGCATGGCGGTCGTGGGCGCCCTGGAGGTCGCGAAGCGGCTCGGGCCCGACGACGTCGTCGTCGTGCTGCTGCCGGACAGCGGCCGCGGCTACCTGAGCAAGATCTTCAACGACGAGTGGATGGCCGACTACGGCTTCCTGGAGGACACCGGCCCGTCCGCCCGCGTCGCCGACGTCCTCGACCACAAGGCGGGCCCGATCCCGACGCTCGTCCACATGCACCCGGAGGAGACCGTCGGCGAGGCGATCGACGTCCTGCGCGAGTACGGCGTCTCGCAGATGCCGATCGTGAAGCCCGGCGCCGGTCACCCCGACGTGATGGCCGCCGAGGTCATCGGCTCGGTCGTCGAGCGGGAGCTGCTGAACGCGCTCTTCGCCCAGCAGGCCTCGCTCACCGACCCGCTGGAGAAGCACATGTCGCCGCCGCTGCCGCAGGTCGGCTCCGGCGAGGCGGTCGAGGACCTGATGGCGGTGCTCGGCGGTACGGGCGCCGCGGACGCGGCGATCGTGCTGGTGGAGGGCAAGCCGAAGGGCGTCGTCAGCCGTCAGGACCTGCTGGCGTTCCTCGCCAAGGACGCGACGGCCGCGCCCGCCAAGCCGTAGCCGGGACGCGAGGCCGGAAGGGAACGCGGGCTTCGTGAAAACGGTACGAGCACGACACGTGGCCGCAGCACCGGCTTAACACGGCTCGGGCAGATTAGTGGGTGTCGGCAGGGAAACCCGCCGGCACCGAAACGGCGACACGGACTACGGAGCGGCTCCCGGACCTCCACCGTCGCCCGGATGCGAGACCGGCCCTGACCCGGACCGCGTCCTTCGCGGGGACCGCCGTCGTCCCGCCCCCTGGGAAACCGGGGGTGCGGCGGTCCCCGCGACACATCTATGCGCGGAGACCGCGCGAGCTCTCCTGATCCCCGTCTTCGTCCCCCGTCCGCGGCGCGGCCGTCCAGCTCGCCAGCAGCGCGATGCGCTCCGCCGTCTCCGAGCCGGGTTCCGGGGTGTAGACCACCAGGGACTGATCGGGGTCGCCGGGCACGCCGAGCGTCTCGTAGGGCAGCGTCAGCCCGCCCACGACCGGGTGGTCGATCCGCTTCACGCCGTACGTCTTCGCCTTCACCTGGTGATCCGCCCACAGCCGGCGGAAGTCCTCGCTCTTCATGGACAGTTCGCCGACCAGGGTGGCGAGCTGCCTGTCATCGGGGTGCAGCCCCGCGTCCAGCCGCAGATACGCGACCGTCTCCGCCGCGACGGCCGGCCAGTCCGGGTACAGCTCCCGGGCCGCCGGCTCAAGGAACGTCTGGCGCGGCATGTTGCGCTCAGCGGCGGGCATCCGGGAGAAGCCGACGAGCGCGTCGGCGAGCGCGTTCCACGCCAGGACGTCCATCCGGCGGCCCAGGAGGAAGGCGGGCGCCCGGTCGAGCGTGTCCAGGAGCAGCCGCAGCCCCGGCCGCACCCGCTGCGCGGCGGGCGGCGTCTCCTTGCGCGTCCCGGGACGGGCCACGGTGCGCAGGTAGGCGTGCTCCGTACCGTCCAGCCGGAGTACCCGGGCTATCGCGTCGAGCACGGCGTCCGAGACGCTGGGGCCGCGCCCCTGTTCCAGCCGGATGTAGTAGTCGACGCTCACCCCGGCGAGCTGGGCGACCTCCTCGCGCCGGAGCCCGGGGACGCGCCTTCTGCCGTAGGAGTTGAGCCCCACGTCCTCGGGCTGGATACGTGCTCGTCGTGAGCGGAGGAAGTCTCCGAGGTCGCCGTCCATGCCGCCGATCGTAGAAGACCGGCCCTCTCCCAGCCTGGTACTGCCGGACCCAGGAAAGACGCATCCCTGGGTAACCGGCGCGCGCCGTCACAGAGTGGAGCCCAGGCCGGGGAGACGCCCCGGCAGCACAGCACCAAGGAGTACGGACATGTCGTACGCAACGCTCTCGGGCCGCACCGCCGTCATCACCGGAGCCGCCAGCGGCATGGGGAACGCGACCGCCCGGCTGCTCGCCGCCCAGGGCGTCCGGGTGGCGCTGCTGGCCCGCCGCGCGGAGCGGCTGGAGGAGCTCGCCGCCAAGATCACCGCAGACGGGGGCCGGGCGCTCGCCGTGGCCGCCGATGTCACCGACCAGGCGTCAGTGGACGCCGCCGCCGAGCGGGTGCACACGGAGTTCGGCCGGGTGGACCTGGTGGTCAACGCGGCCGGTGTGATGCTGCCGAACCCCGTGGACGCGGGCCGCGCCGACGAGTGGCAGCGGATGCTCGACACCAACGTGACGGGCGTCCTGCGCATCATCCGGGCCTTCACGGCCGACCTGGTGGCGGCCGCCGCCGAGGGCCGCACCGCCGACCTGGTCAACATCTCGTCGATCGGCGCGCACATCACGTTCCCCAACTACGCGGTGTACGGCGCCACGAAGGCCGCGCTCACCTACCTGTCGGCCTCGCTGCGCACCGAACTCGGGCCGCGCGACGTCCGCGTCACGAACATCGAGCCCGGCCTCACCGACTCCGAACTGGCCGGACACGTCGACAACGCGGAACTCAGCGGCCAGCTCGACGGCATGTTCGACGCGCTCGGCGGGCTCTCCAGTGACGAGATCGCCGACCTGATCGCCTACACGACCAGCCGGGCACGCCACATCAACCTGCGCCAGGTGGTCGTGCTGCCGACCCGCCAGGCATAGTGCCCGCCGGATCAGTCCTCCCAGTCGGACGCCGGCCGCCGCTCCTTCTCGCGGCGCCCGAACAGCCGGCCGCCGTGGGCCGCCTGGAAGGCGTTGACGCCGACGATCCCGAGCCAGGCCACGACCAGCCCCTCGATCCCCGCGTTCGCGACACCGATGGCGGACAGCGGGATGGCCAGCACCAGCGAGATGATCCCGAACCCGAAGCGCTCACCGAAGTGCCCCAGCGGCGGCTCCGGAGTGCGCGCCCCTCGGGCGACGACGATCTGCTGTTCCGCGAGATGCCGCCGGACCCGCCGGTCCAGCGTGCCGTCGAGCCGCTGCTCGACCTTCTCCAGAAACGACTCGACGAGCGCGGACTCGTACTCTGCCCCCAGCTCGCCGCGGGCCTGAAGGGTGGCGTTGAGCTCCTTCTTGAGCTCGGTGTCGGGTGCGTCCATGGTCCTACGGTACGAACCGGTGGCGGCCGGGTCAGTGGGGCTAACCCCCCAGTTTCCGGGGGAGCGGGGGCCCCGCCCGGACCTACTGGTGCCAGGCCACGGCGAGGCCCTTGGAAGCCGCCATGACGAGGGCGAGGACCAGGGCCGGGACGGCGTATCCGGCCAGCGCCAGGGCCACGGCGCCCGCGCCGAACCAGCCGGTCTCGAAGACCACCCGTACCGCGCCGTGCACCTTGTGGGGCGCGTGGGGCGCGCCGAACAGCCACCACAGCGCGATCATCAGGGCCGGCCCGCCGATGCCGGCGAGCAGCCGCAGCGCCCATCCCGTGCCCAGGGTGAAGCCCCAGGTGGCGACAGCCCCGATGACGGCCGGCTCCGACAGGAAGACGATCAGCAGGTTGAGCGACTTCATGCCGTGTCCCCGAGGGCGGGTGTGCCGGTGCGGCGGGTCAGCCACCAGGCGGAGGTGAGGTGGACGCCCGCTGCGAGCGTCCCGCCGACCGCCATGCCGGGGATTCCCCGGCTGATTCCGATGTACGCGTCGCCGAGCTGCGCCGCGCCCGCCACCGCGAGGACCGGGACGAGCCCGCGCCGTTCCCCGCGCAGCAGGTACCCCAGTGCGGCGGCGAGCGGGACGGCGCGGACCGCGTACGCCTGGGCGTAGACCTGGAGTCCGGCCGTCGGTTCCGCGCCGGGCGGGAGCAGCAGCGCGGGGCGCACCACCCCGATCACGGCCGCGGCCGCCGAACCGGCCGCCATGGCCGCGTTGAGGACGATCAGTGAGCGTCGCATCTCGTCACCTCGTGAATCATTAAGACTCTGAATGATTTGCCGATGATATGGTGCGACGCGTGAAGGATGTCAAGCGGGACAAGCTGACCGACACCGTGACCTTCCGGCTCGGCACGGTCGGCGCGATCACCGCCGAGCTGTTCGCCGAGCGGATCGCCGTCCACGGGCTCAAGCCCAAGCACGCCGGGCTGATGGCCCTGCTGGCCAGTGGAGCCGCCGCCTCGCAGCAGGAGATCGCCCGCACCATGCGGGTCACGCCCAGCCTGGTCGTCGGCCTCGCCGATCACCTGGAGGAGCTCGGTGCCGTCGGCCGGGAGCGCGACCCCGGCGACCGCCGCCGCCAGATCCTCACCCTCACCGACCGGGGCCGCGAACTGCTCGACGTCTGCACGTCGACGGCGAGCACCATCGACGAGGAGCTGACGGCCGGCCTCGACGACGCGTTCGGGGACGGGCTCCGCGAGACCCTCGCCGTGCTGGCCGCCCGCGCAGGCCTGCCCGGATAGGTGCACGGCGGGCGACTGCATATGGACATTCAGTCGCCGTGCTGGCTGAATGGATTCGTCGGTGCCGGTCTCGGCGCGCACGGTCTACCGAGGGGACAGGATGAGCGGGAGCAGCCCGGCCGCACGGTTGCAGCAGCTGTTCGAGGGGCACAGGCTCACACCCACCCAGCGCCGCATCGCGCACTCGATGGTGCGCAGGGCCGGCGACGCCCCGTTCCTCTCCAGCGTCGAACTGGCCGAACTGGCCGGGGTCAGCCAGCCCTCCGTCACCCGGTTCGCCGTCGCCCTCGGCTTCGACGGCTATCCCGCCCTGCGCAAGCACCTGCGCGAGGTCGCCCCGGCCGGGCCCGCCGACGGCGGCGGGGAGGACACGTACAACGAGTACCAGCAGGCGGTGCTCGGCGAGATCGAGAATCTGCGTCACCTCGCCGAACTGCTCGCCGACCCGGGACCCGTCGAACGGGCCGGAAAACTGCTCGCCGCCTCGCGCCCCCTGCTCGTGCTCGGACTGCGCGCCGCCTCCTCCCAGGCGCGGGGTTTCGGGTACTTCGCCGCCAAGGTGCACCCCGATGTCCGGGTGCTCGACGAGGGCGGCAGCATGCTGCACGACCGGATCGACGCGGCCCGGCGGGCCGGCGCCACTGCGCTGATCTGCTTCGCGCTGCCGCGCCACCCCCGCGAGGTCGTGGACGCCCTCGGCTACGCGCGGGACCAGGGCCTGACCGTGGTGTCGGTCGCCGACTCCGCCTTCGCCCCCGTGGCCCGGCACAGCGACCTGCTCATCCCGGCCGCCGTGGGGACCGGGCTCGCCTTCGACACCGCCTGCGCGCCCATGCTGCTCGGGCGCGTGCTGCTGGAGGCCATGTGCGACGACCTGCCCGACGCGCAGGCCCGGCTGGAGGAGTTCGACGCGGCGGCGGTGGCGCGGGGCCTGTTCGTCGAGTGAGGGCTCGCCTTGGTGCGGGGTTCCTCGGTGCGGGGTTCCGTCCTCAATCGCCGGACGGGCTTGGGTGCGGGTGCCCCGCGGGGGTTCGCCGTGCCCCGGTGGGTGGGGGTCCGGGGCCCCTCCGGGGCGTCTCCTCAGACGACGAACGTTCCGCGGGTACGCGATGGACCCGGGTCGATGTTCGTCGTCCTGCGGGGACTCCCCTGCACGGCCCCGAACCCGGCCGCCCTGCGTCTGCGGAGCACTATCGCCGGTGTGCAGACGCACACGATGCAGGGTGGGGGCGTGCAGGGGAGTCCCCGCAGAAAATGGCGTACGACCCGGGTCCCTGTTCGTCGTCGGGTGCACACGCCATTTTTGAGGAGTCTCCCCGGAGGGCCCCCACCCCCACCCACCGGGCAGAGGCGCACCCGGCGGGGGACCCGCACACAAGCCCGTCCGGCGATTGAGGACGGAACCCCGCACCCCCAAACCCCGCACCCCCAAACCCCGCACCCCGTTTCTCAGAGATCGCTCATGTACGGCCCTTAATCTGCGCCCACGGAATTGAGCACAGGAGCCGTCGAGAGGGGCACGGACGTGGGGCGCGGAGCGCAGTCGTTGGCGAGAGTGGCCGTGATCGTACGGGCCGGAGCGGCGCCCATGTGGTGGCCGGGCCTGGTCGCGGCGGCCATCGGGGCACTGGTACCGGGACTCACCGGTCGGCGTATCGGACTGCTGGCAGGGGCGGCGCTGTTCCTGGTCACCCTGGCCGTCGTGGCGCTGTCGCGCGGGGGCCGGTACGCCTCGCTCGCCCGGGGCGCCACCCGGGCCGGCCGCACCGACTTCCTCCAGGACCGGGCCGTGACGGTACGAAACTGGCGCCGGGGCCACCGCTGGTGGCTGCTCGGGGCGTTCCTCGCGGCGGTCGCCAGTGCGTTCGCCGTGCCCGGGGCGGGCGGGCTGCTGCTCGCCGGGGCCGGTGCCGGGCTCTGGGCCAAGGCCGTCCGGATCGGGCAGCGGGAGCGCCGGGACGATGTCCTGTACTGGGTCCGCACGGACTGGGTGGGGCGCGGCCGCCCCGCCGGCAAGCAGGTCGAGGCCTACCGGACGACGGGGCCCGCGGCGGGCGACGCGGCGCCCGGTGGGGCGCGGCGCTCCCGCTGATCCGGGGTCAGATCTCCAGGTCGGCCTCGATCTTCTTCAGCTGGTGGCGGGCCATGGCCAGGTTCGCCCGGCCGGAGTCCAGTACGAGGTACAGGAACAGGCCGTTGTTGCCACGGGTCTTGAGCAGCCGGATCAGGTGGTACTGGGTGCCCAGCGTGATCAGGATGTCCTCGATCTCGTCCTGGATGCCGAGGTGTTCCATGGTGCGGAGCTTGGCCCGTACGACGTCGGTGTTGCCCGCGGCCGCGACCTCCAGGTTGAAGTCCTTGCCGCCGCCGAGGGTGCCCAGCGCCATGCCGCTCGTGTAGTCGACGAGGGCGACACCGGTGGTGCCCTCGATGGACGACATCGCTTCCTTCAGTGACGCTTCGGTGTTCGCCATAGTGCTCGTTTCCTTTCCCTGACCGGTCGGGACGACCGGTTCCGTTTCTGAGTCGTGCCGGGCTCGTGCGGCGTCATGTCGTGCGGTGCGGCAGGGGGCCGGGCTGCTGCGGGGTGCGGGGCACCGGGGCGCGCGGGCCGGGGGAGGGCTGGGGTGTCCGCTCCAGGGCGGCGTCGACGAGCTCGCCGATCCGGGAGCCGGACCTGCGGCCCTCCAGATGGAGCCGGCCGACGTTGATGCGGTCCTCGGCGAGCAGGGTCAGTACGGCGGAGGAGCCGGCGGCGTACGTCGCGATGTAGCCCGTCTCGCCGCGCACGAGGAGTTCGCGGAAGCCGCCGCGGCCGGTCGCGTCCGTCATCCGGATCGAGACGCCGAGCGCGGCCGCGGTCAGGGCGGCGACGCCCTCCGCCTCCACTCCCGGGGTGTCATGGGCCAGGACGAGACCGTCGGTACTGGCCGCGAGGGCGCCGGAGAGGAGCGGAACCCGGGCGCGTAACCGCTGGAGCTCGGCCAGGACATCCTGTGCTTCGGCCTCGGGCACCATCAGCTGTCTCCTCCCGGCACGCTGTCTGAGCGCGCGTATCACAGGGCCTCCAATGCGTCTCGGAGCCGGCGCAACAGGGCGACGTCGGGGTCGGCCGTGACCTCGGGGAGTGCGATGCGGCCGGCCGGGTCCGTCGGCTGCCGTACCGCGGCGACCAGACCCGCGGCCGCGAGCCGGCGCAGGTCGACCAAGGTGTGGAACGCCGACCTGCCCAGCTCCTGCGCGATGTCCGTCGCCGTACGCACTCCGTCCACGCGCTCCAGTACGCGGCGCTGGCGCGGTGGCACGGGGGAGTCGGCCGGCCGGTCGCTCCGTACGAGCGGGGCGCTGTCGGTCACGGCCTCCGGCCAGATTCGGTCCAGCAGCTCCCGGCGCCGGAGCGTCTCGCGCTGCACGGCGTCCACGGGGACGGGGCGGACCGGGCCGATCCAGTGGGCGACCCCGTAGCGGAAGCGGGCCGGGGTCCGGGTCGGGGCGAGGGCGAAGAACGCCGCGTCGTACAGGGCTCCCAGGTGGCACAGCTCCAGGGCACCGCCCGGCACCCGGCCGCTGTCCACGAGGTAGCGGCCCACCCGCCGCCCGGCACCGGCCTGGGCGACCGCGTCCCACCAGCCCTCGCGGTGCAGCGAGCCGCCCCGGGTGAGCAGGACGTCGATGCCGGGGGTGGCCGGGCTCTCGGCGTGCACCACCTTGCCGTCGGCCAGGTAGAGGGTGCCGCGGTCGCGCATCAGGGCGCCGGTGGCCCGTTCGGCGGCGAGGCGCTGGAGCATGGGCGAGAGGGCAGCGGCCGGGGCGGGGGCGGGCGAGGGAGCGGGCGTTCTCATGCCAGGACCAGCCGCTCGGCCATCTCGCCCAGCCGTATCCGGGCCAGGGCCAGATTGCCCTCGGCGCGGTCCAGCCACAGGTGGAGGAAGACGCTGCTGTCGAAGTCCGTCTCGACGAACCGGAGGATGTGGTACCCGGCACGGGTGGTGACGATGACGTCCTCGACCGGTGGCGGCGCTCCCGCAACTCCGCTGCCGTCCGCGTCGGTTGACGCGTCGGGTAAGCCGGTCGCGAAGGCGGGCTGCTCGGCCGCCATCCGCGCCACCTCCGCCGTCTCCGCGGCGGTGGCCTCGTGGTCGCCGTTGGGCGAGTCACCGATGGTGCCGAGAGCGAGACCGCTCGTCCAGTCGACCACGGCGGCGCCACGGGCGCCGGGCAGTCTCATGACGTCGAGCAGGCACTCGTCGATTCCGGGCACGCGGACTCCCCTCCGACGCTGCGTGCGGCTGTGACCCAGAGGTTACGCAACGTGCTCGCTCCAGGTGGAGGTTCTGGCATTTTCCATTGGTACATGCGAGCGGTCCGGGAAAATGCCCCGCCGTGGGCCGTGGAAGGGAGTGCGTGGTCCCTGTCCGCCCCGCCCTGTTGACTGGAGCTATTCAGCCACTCAAGATGTGAATAGAAAATTCACAGTCGCGAGGAGGCATTGCCATGTCAGGACCCCGCCCCGTACGGGCACCGCGCGGTACCGAACTGAGCGCCCTGGGATGGCAGCAGGAAGCCGCGCTGCGCATGCTGCAGAACAACCTCGACCCCGAGGTCGCCGAGCACCCCGACAAGCTCGTCGTCTACGGCGGCACGGGCAAGGCGGCCCGCGACTGGCGCTCGTTCGACGCCATGGTCCGCACGCTGCGGACGCTCAAGCAGGACGAGACGATGCTCGTCCAGTCGGGGCGGCCGGTCGGCGTCATGCAGACGCACGAGTGGGCCCCGCGCGTCCTGATCGCCAACTCCAATCTGGTCGGCGACTGGGCGAACTGGGAGGAGTTCCGCCGCCTGGAGGCGCTCGGGCTCACCATGTACGGCCAGATGACCGCCGGTTCGTGGATCTACATCGGTACGCAGGGCATCCTCCAGGGCACCTACGAGACGTTCGCCGCCGTCGCCGCGAAGAAGTTCGGCGGGACGCTGGCCGGGACGATCACGCTGACCGCCGGGCTCGGCGGCATGGGCGGCGCCCAGCCGCTCGCCGTGACGATGAACGACGGCGTCGCGATCTGTATCGACTGCGACCCGCGCGCCATCGAGCGCCGCATCGAGCACCGCTTCCTGGACGTGAAGGCGGACAACCTGGCCCACGCGCTCCAGCTGGCCACCGAGGCGAGGGACGCCCGCAAGCCGCTCTCCATCGGACTGCTCGGCAACGCCGCGGATCTGCTGCCCCGGATGCTCGCCGAGGGCGCCCCGGTCGACATCGTCACCGACCAGACCAGCGCGCACGACCCGCTGGCCTACCTCCCGCTCGGCGTCGACTTCGACGACATGGCCGACTACGCCACCGAGAAGCCCGCCGACTTCACCCTGCGCGCCCGTGAGTCGATGGCGAAGCACGTCGAGGCGATGGTCGGCTTCATGGACGCCGGTGCGGAGGTCTTCGACTACGGCAACTCGATCCGCGGCGAGGCCCAGCTCGCCGGATACGGGCGGGCCTTCGACTTCCCGGGCTTCGTGCCCGCCTACATCAGGCCCCTGTTCTGCGAGGGCAAGGGCCCGTTCCGCTGGGCGGCGCTCTCCGGTGAGGCCTCCGACATCCACAAGACCGACAAGGCGATGCTGGAGCTCTTCCCGGAGAACGAGTCGCTGCACCGCTGGATCAAGATGGCCGGCGAGCGCGTCCACTTCCAGGGCCTGCCCGCCCGCATCTGCTGGCTCGGCCAGGGTGAGCGCGACAAGGCCGGCGAGCGCTTCAACGACATGGTCGCCAGTGGCGAACTGGTCGCCCCGCTGGCCATCGGCCGTGACCACCTGGACTGCGGCTCGGTCGCCTCGCCGTACCGCGAGACCGAAGCCATGCTCGACGGATCCGACGCGATCGCCGACTGGCCGCTGCTGAACGCCATGGTCAACGTGGCCTCCGGCGCCTCCTGGGTCTCCATCCACCACGGCGGCGGCGTGGGCATGGGCCGGTCCATCCACGCCGGACAGGTGACGGTCGCCGACGGTACGAAGCTGGCGGGCGAGAAGATCCGCCGGGTACTGACCAACGACCCGGGCATGGGTGTCATCCGGCACGTCGACGCCGGTTACGACATCGCGGAGTCGGTCGCCGCGGAGCGCGGGGTCAGGGTCCCGATGCGCGAGGGCGGCCCGGACACGCAGGCAGGCACGGACGGGACCGCCGCGTGAGCCCCACCTTCCACGCGATGTGGGCGTCCCTGCGGAACATCGGCCGCAACGCCGAGTCCGGCGGCTACCGGCGCTACGCCTGGACCGGGGCCGACGCCGACTGCCGCCTCTGGTTCCGGATGCAGGCAGAGGCCCGCGGCCTCGACTGCGAGGTGGACCGCAACGGCAACCAGTGGGCCTGGCGCGGCGACCCCCTGGCCGGGGACGCCGTCGTCACCGGCTCGCACCTCGACTCCGTACCGGACGGCGGAGCCTTCGACGGACCGCTCGGCGTCGTCTCCTCCTTTGCCGCGCTCGACGAACTCCGCCGCAGGGGAGTGGAGTTCACCAGGCCGCTGGCCATCACCAACTTCGGTGACGAGGAGGGTGCGCGCTTCGGTCTCGCCTGTGTCGGCTCCCGGCTGGCCGCCGGGCAGCTGACCGTCGAGGCCGCGCACCGTCTGCGCGACGGTGACGGCGTCCCCCTGCCGCAAGCCATGGAAGCGGCCGGGTACGACCCCGACGCCATCGGCCCGGACCCCGAACGGCTGGCCCGTATCGGCGCGTTCGTCGAACTCCACGTCGAGCAGGGCCGCGCCCTCGACCTCACCGGCGACCCGGTCGGCATCGCCTCCGCCATCTGGCCGCACGGACGCTGGCGGTTCGACTTCCGGGGCGAGGCCAACCACGCGGGCACCACCCGGCTCGCCGACCGTCGCGACCCGATGCTCACGTACGCCGAGACCGTGCTCGCGGCCCGGCGGGAGGCGGAACTGGCCGGCGCGCTGGCCACCTTCGGCAAGATCGCCGTCGAGCCGAACGGCGTCAACGCCATCCCCTCCCTCGTGCGTGGCTGGCTCGACTCCCGCGCCGCCGACCAGGACACCCTGGACACCGTCGTCGCCGGTATCGAGCAGGCCGCCCGGGAGTACGCGGAGCGGGCCGGGATCGACCTCGACGTCGTACGGGAGTCCTTCACGCCCGTCGTGGAGTTCCAGCACGCCCTGCGCGACGAGCTGGGCGCGCTCCTGAAGGGCTCCGCCGTCCGGGACACCGGGCGCGACGTCCCCGTGCTCGGCACCGGAGCCGGACACGATGCGGGTATTTTGTCCGCTTCGGTCCCTACCGCCATGCTGTTCGTGCGGAACCCCACCGGGATCTCGCACTCGCCGGCCGAGTTCGCCGCCGAGGACGACTGCGTGGCCGGGGTGATCGCACTCGCCGACGTACTGGAAGGTCTCGCGTGCCGATGACAACGGAGCCGACAACGGAGCCGACGACGGAGCTCGCCACGGAGCCGGCGGGCAAGCCCGTCACCGTGACGTACTGGCTGTCCCATGCCTGGCTCGGCACCCATGTCGAACCGGACGTCGTCCTGGAGGTGGCCGGCGGACGGATCGCCGGGGTGCGGACCGGCGTCGACGCCCCGCCGCCCGGCGCGACCGTGCTGCGCGGGCTCACCCTGCCGGGGCTCGCCAACGCCCACTCGCACGCCTTCCACCGCGCCCTGCGCTCCACCGTCCAGGTCGGCTCCGGCACCTTCTGGACCTGGCGCGAGACCATGTACCAGGTCGCGTCCCGGCTCACCCCCGATACGTACTACGACCTGGCCCGTGCCGTGTACGCCGAGATGGCGCTGGCCGGCATCACCGCGGTCGGCGAATTCCACTATCTGCACCACGGGCCGGGCGGCGTCCCGTACGACAACCCGAACGCGATGGGCGAGGCCCTGATCGCGGCAGCCCGCGAGGCCGGAATCCGGATCACCCTGCTGGACACCGCCTACCTCGCCGCCGGATTCGGCCGTCGGCCCTCCCAGTACCAGACGCCCGACCGGCACCAGCTGCGCTTCTCCGACACCACCGCCGACGCCTGGGCGGAACGCGCCTCCCTCCTCAAGGGTGACGAACACGCCTTGATCGGCGCGGCCGTTCACTCCGTGCGGGCCGTCCCCGCCGACCAGCTCGCCACCGTCGCCCAGTGGGCCGAGGAGCGGCAGGCTCCGCTCCATGTCCACCTCTCCGAGCAGACCGCGGAGAACGACGCCTGCCTCGCCACCCACGGCCGCACCCCCACCCGGCTGCTCGCCGACCACGGGGTCCTCGGCCCGCGCACCACCGGCGTGCACAACACCCACCTCACCGGCGAGGACATCGAGCTCATCGGTTCGACGGCCACCGGCACCTGCATGTGCCCGACCACCGAACGCGACCTGGCCGACGGCATCGGCCCCGCGGTCGCCCTCCAGCGTGCCGGATCGCCGCTCTCGCTGGGCAGCGACAGCCACGCCGTGATCGACCTCTTCGAAGAGGCCCGCGCGATGGAGCTCAACGAGCGCCTGCGCACCCGGACCCGCGGCCACTGGACGGCCGCCGCACTGCTGCGCGCCGCCTCGGCCGACGGCCACGCCGCACTCGGCAGGCCGGACGCGGGCATCCTCGAACCGGGCGCCCCGGCCGACCTCGTGACCGTGGCCCTCGACTCCGTCAGAACCGCGGGGCCGGTGCCCCGACTGGCAGCCGAAACAGCTGTATTCGCCGCCTCCGCGGCCGATGTGCGGCACACCGTGGTCGCGGGCCGGCACATCGTCCGCGACGGACATCACGAGCTGGTCGGCGACGTCCCCGGAGCGCTCGCGAAAGCCATCGCGGCCCTGCACCACTGAGCACCCAGGCGGCGGCCACTCCGCCGCCCCCACGCAAGGAGAGCAGCCCCCCGATGACGACGACCGCCATCACCCACATCTCCGCACTGGTCACCAACGACCCCTCCCTCGGTGACAGTTCCCCCCTCGGACTGATCCAGGACGCGGCCGTCGTCATCGAGGGCGACCGGGTCGTCTGGACCGGTGAATCAAGCAAAGCACCCGCCACTGACAACGCCGTCGACGCGGGCGGCCGGGCCGTGATCCCCGGCTTCGTCGACTCCCACTCCCACCTCGTCTTCGCGGGCGACCGCACCCAGGAGTTCAACGCCCGGATGTCCGGCCGCGCCTACAGCGCGGGCGGGATCAGGACCACCGTCGCCGCCACCCGCGCGGCCACCGACGACGAGCTCTCCGCCAATGTCGCCCGCTACCTCGCCGAGGCGCTGCGTCAGGGCACCACGACCTTCGAGACCAAGTCCGGCTACGGCCTCACCGTCGAGGACGAGGCCCGCGCCCTGCGCATCGCGGCCCGCCACACAGACGAGGTCACCTTCCTCGGCGCCCACATCGTCTCCCCGGACTACGCGGACGACCCGGCCGGCTACGTCGACCTGGTCACCGGACCGATGCTCGACGCCTGCGCCCCGTACGCGCGCTGGATCGACGTCTTCTGCGAGAGGGGCGCGTTCGACGGCGATCAGGCCCGGGCGATCCTGACCGCGGGCCGCGCCAAGGGCCTCCACCCCCGGGTCCACGCCAACCAGCTCGGGCACGGTCCCGGCGTCCAGCTCGCCGTCGAGCTCGATGCCGCGTCCGCCGACCACTGCACCCACCTCACCGACGCCGACGTCGACGCCCTGGCCCAGTCGGAGACCGTCGCCACGCTGCTCCCCGGCGCCGAGTTCTCCACCCGGGCGGCCTGGCCCGATGCCCGCCGCCTCCTCGACGCGGGCGCCACCGTCGCGCTCTCCACGGACTGCAACCCGGGCTCCTCGTTCACCTCGTCCGTCCCGTTCTGCATCGCCCTCGCGGTCCGGGACATGGGCATGACCCCCGACGAGGCGCTCTGGTCCGCCACCGCGGGTGGCGCGGCGGCCCTGCGCCGCGGCGACATCGGCCGGATCGCCCCCGGCGCCCGCGCCGACCTGGTGGTCCTCGACGCCCCCAGCCACGTCCACCTCGCCTACCGGCCGGGCGTACCGCTGGTCCACGAGGTCTGGCGGAGCGGCGAGCGGGTCGTCGCACCGCGCAGCGTCTGATCAGGTCCCGGAGAACGCGGAAGGACCTGCCCCTCGGCGGGGCAGGTCCTTGATCCGGCAGTCGAACCGGCAGTCCCGCAAGCGCGCCGCGGGGTGCCCGTTCACTCCTCCAGGGTCAGTCCCTTGCGGAGCTTGACCAGGGTGCGGGAGAGCAGCCGCGACACATGCATCTGCGAGATGCCGAGCTCCTCGCCGATCTCCGACTGCGTCATGTTGGCGACGAACCGGAGCGAGAGGATCGTCCGGTCGCGGCCCGGCAGCGAGGCGATCAGCGGCTTCAGGGACTCGACGTACTCGATGCCTTCGAGTCCGTGGTCCTCGTAGCCGATCCGGTCGGCCAGTGCGCCCTCGTTCTCGTCCTCCTCGGGCTTGGCGTCCAGCGAGCTCGCGGTGTACGCGTTGCTCGCGGCCATGCCCTCGACGACCTCGTCGTGGGTGATGCCGAGGCGGTCGGCGAGCTCGCCCACAGTGGGCGATCGGTCCAGCTGCTGGGCGAGCTCGTCGCCCGCCTTGGCCAGGTCGAGCCGCAGTTCCTGCAGGCGGCGCGGTACGCGCACGGACCAGCTGGTGTCGCGGAAGAAGCGCTTGATCTCGCCGATGATGGTCGGCATCGCGAAGGTCGGGAACTCGACGCCCCGGCTGAGCTCGAACCGGTCGATCGCCTTGATCAGGCCGATGGTGCCGACCTGGATGATGTCCTCCATCGGCTCGCTGCGCGAGCGGAACCGGGAGGCGGCGAACTTGACCAGGGCGAGATTCAGTTCGACGAGCGTATTGCGTACGTAGGAGTACTCGTGCGTGCCCTCTTCGAGGGATTCCAGCCGGGCGAAGAGCGTCTTCGACAAGGCCCTGGCATCCAGCGGCCCCACTTCGGAGTAGGGCGGGATCTCGGGAAGTCCTTCGAGACCGGTCACGCCTTCGGTGCTGCGGTTGTCTTCGGTACTGCTGGTGTCACTGCCACTGCTGGTGGTGCTGTTGCGCGTGCCGTCCAGGACGACCGCAGCAGGGGAGTCTGATTCGGTCAGTCCCTGAGGACATGCTGACGTCGCGTCGTGGGTACGCGGTTCGTCGAGCCGGGGTGACATGGTCTCCTCCATCGTTCTCGGCATATGGCTGCCGATGCCCATACGTGTTCCTGCGGTGAAGCGGCGCCTCCAAAGCCGGCCGTGTTTTGGTGTCCCCCTACCCTTACCCGGTTCCTGCAGGTCGTTACAACCTCCAATTGACGCTATATGTCCGGTTTGTTGAGGTCTTCGGCTACCGCGTGGCGCACGAAACGCGTACTGTTTTAAGAGCGTCAGCGACAGCTGCAACTCATCTGCATGCGTATTGATGCAGACAGTGACGAGACGAAGAGGGACGGGCATGGACCGCGGGACGGTCGGCAGCGCGAACCGGGGTCGGCTTCAGGTCGAGGCCCGGACCGAGGGCCGCAGTGAGGTTGTCACGCCGGTGGGCGAGCTGGATCACCACACGGCGGACCTGCTGCGCGAGCCCTTGGAGTACGCGGTCGAGCAAGGGCGTGTGCGCCTGGTGGTCGACTGTTCGCAGCTCGAATTCTGCGATTCCACCGGGCTGAATGTGCTGCTCGGTGCCCGCCTCAAGGCGGAGGCGGCCGGGGGAGGGGTCCATTTGGCCGGAATGCTGCCGGTGGTGGCGCGGGTCTTCGAGATCACCGGGGCCGAGGCGGTTTTCACCGTCCACGCCTCCCTCGAAGAGGCCCTGGACACCTGATCGTGACGCGTTTCGACGCCACGGGCGCCCCTTCTGTTGCCCGTGTCACGCGTTCCGCATAGGCGGAGTGGGTGTTGTCACGAAACGGCCGGGCAGGAGACACCCCGGCGAGCCGTATCGGACCTGCGCGTTTCGTGTCCGTGCGGTACCTGTAGCAGTGTCCGTATCAGTATTCGTATCTGTATCTGTATCTGTTCGATGGCGACATGGTGAATCGGTGAGGTGAAGCGCTGATGAGCACCACCCGGCAGCATCCGCCGGGCGACCTCGGCCGCGAGCCGGAGGGCGCAGGCGTGGGTGCACGCGCCGACGCGGGCTTGCGCG
Organism: Streptomyces sp. NBC_00464; assembly: GCF_036013915.1. Lineage (NCBI taxonomy): Bacteria > Bacillati > Actinomycetota > Actinomycetes > Kitasatosporales > Streptomycetaceae > Streptomyces > Streptomyces sp. NBC_00464. The sequence continues at coordinate 4,766,769 of NZ_CP107899.1, forward strand.
CGGACGCGCGTTCCGGCGTTCCCTCCGCCGCGCACGTGGAGCCCGGGGAGCGGCAGTGGCGCACGCTGTCGCTCCGGGAGGCCAGCGGCATCGTGCCGACGGCCCGTGATTTCGCCCGCCAGGCGCTCCATGACTGGGGCTGGCTCCCCGCCTCGACCGCCGACCGCCGTGCCGCCGCCGAGGATGTCCTGCTGGTCGTCTCCGAGCTGGTCACCAACGCGTGCCTGCATGCGGACGGCCCCGACGAGCTCCGCATCGCCTGCACGCCGAAGGCGCTGCGGGTCGAGGTCGCCGACGGTGGCGCCGGGCAGCCCGCACCCCGCACCCCGCACCGGGCGGGACGGCCCGGCGGGCACGGCATGTTCATCGTGCAGCGGCTCTGCCTCGACTGGGGAGTCGTACGGGTTCCGGGCGAGCCCGGCAAGACCGTCTGGGCGGAGCTGGCCGCCCCCGCATAGCCCCCACGCAGGTTTTCCCTGCTCGTCCCCCCGGGCTCGTACGCCCCTCGAAGAGCGCGCCGGATCGGCGCGCTCTTTGTCTTCCCTCCACAAGGCCCCGGGCGTACCTTGAGCGCCCAATCTGATGTGTCGTCAGTTATTTGCGTCGTGCGAAGCGGCGCGCGGCGACTCCCGGCATGAGGGGAACTGAGGTGTCGTACCAGAAGCGAACAGCTCTCGCGCTGGCGTCCGGGCTGGCGAGCGCGGTGGTGCTGCTGGCCGCGCCCGCCGCCCACGCGACGGTCGTCGACGTCAACTACAAGTGCAAGACCCCGATCGGCGACAAGGCCGCCGTCTCGCCCATCGACATCAAGAGTGTCAAGAGCGGCAGCGGCTACAAGCTCACCATGTCCTTCCAGAAGGGGGTTTCCTCCAGTCCGGTCGAACTGGGCAAGGGGGCGATGAGCCCCAGTGCCGTGATCAAGGTGGGCGGCGCCGACCCGGGACAGGTGCAGGTCGCCGGAGCGCCCAACTCCGCGGCCATCCCCGCCAACACCCCCATCAAGATCAGTGACCTGTCGGGGACGTACACGCCGAAGAAGAGCGGCAAGGTCGACTTCACCGCCGGGGTGCTCACCATCAAGGCACTCGGTACGACGACGACCTGTACCCCGGCGAACAACCCGGGCCCCTCGCTCTCCCTCGACGTCACCGCGGCGGGCGGCGGCGGTACGAGCACGTCGGGCGGCAGCGAATCACTGCCCAAGACCGGCCCGCTGGACTCGGCGGTGGCGCTCGGCACGCTCGGCGGCACGGTGCTGCTGACCGGTGCGGCCGGCGTGCTGTGGCTGACCAGGCGGGGGCAGCGGGCCACGGGCTGACCCCCGCGCGAACCGCCGTCGCCGTCACGCACCAGGGAGCCGCCCATGCCGCCGTTGACCGGTCACGCCACCCGCCTCGTCCCAGCACCTGGCGTCTTGGGGCCTGCCGTCCCAGGACCTGTCGTCTCAGGACCTGCCGTCGCACGGCTTTCCGCCGTGCGACGTGTGGCCCGTGTCCTGCCGCTGCTCGCCGCCCTGTGGTGCACGGTCGCCATGGCGGCGGTGGCCGGGGCCACCGAGCACCCGGCCGGTCCGGCATGGACGGCACAGCCCGCGGTGAGCGGCCCCGGGCGGGGTGAGGGCAGACCGTACTTCTATCTGGAGGGTCTGCCCGGCAGCGTCCTGGAGGACCGGCTCTCGGTCACCAACCCGGGGCCGGAGCCGGTCACCGTACGGCTGCGCGGCGCCGACGCGTACAACACGGGCGACGGCGGGTTCGCGGTGCGCGGTGCGCACGGCTCCACCGGGACCGGGGCCTGGCTGCGGACGGCGAGCGAGGAGGTGACGGTGCCCGCCCGGACCCGGGCCGACGTGCCGGTCTCCTTCACCGTGCCCGAGGACGCGCAGCCCGGTGACCATCCCGGCGCGATCGTCGCCGAGAGCGGCGGCCGGTCCGTGGGCGTACGGGTCCAGCTGCGGGTCGGCGGGCCGACGCTGGCCGCGCTCACGGTGGAGGACGTGACGGTGAGCGGCGGGAGCATCCACTACGCGCTGGTCAACCGGGGCAACGCGGTTCTCGTGCCGCGCCTGTCCGTCAGCGCGGACGGGGTGTTCGGCACCCTGCTGCGGCGGGGCGCCCGCACCCTGCCCGTGGAACTGCTGCCCGGTCAGCGGGTGCGGCTCACCGAACCGTGGCGGGACGCCCCCGCCCTGGACTCCGTCACCGTACGGCTGCGCGTCACGGCGGCGGGCGGGGCGCACGGCGAGGCGACCGCCTCGGCGGCCTTCGTGCCCTGGGTGCCGGTGACCGGCGGCGCGCTGCTCCTCCTGGCCGCCGTCGCCGCCGGTGTGTACGGCCTCCGGCGCAGGCGAGGCACACGGCGGGGCACACGCGACGACGGGGCCGAACCGGCTCCGGATCCTGAACAGCACTCCGACGAGAGGCACTTGGTGAAGGCGGGAGCGGAATCGTGACTGGACGGACCGGACCGGCGGCATTCCGGAGCGACGGCCGCGGGCGGGCGGGCGTGCTGCTCGCCGTGCTGCTGGCCGCGATACTGCCCGCCCTGCTGCTGACCGCGACCGGGGCGCGGGCCGAAAGCCCGAGTGCGGCGGACCCGAAACCGGTGGTCACGCTCTCGGAGAAGCAGGCGGGCAAGGGCGGCGAGATCACCGTCAAGGGCAAGGGCTGGCGGCCCGACACCCTGCTCATGATGCTGATCTGCGGGCAGTCCACCCCGGCCCGGGGAGTGATCGGCGGCACCAACTCCTGTGCCAACGCCGACGGCCGCGCCGTCACCACCGACAAGAAGGGCGCCTTCGCGAAGAAGCTGCCGGTCGCCGAGCCGCCCGCGCCGTGCCCCTGCGTGGTCCATGTCGCCACGGTCACCGGCGAACAGGCCCTCGCCGACGCGGTGTTCGTGGTCGCGGGCCACCCGGTCGCCGCACTGCCGAAGCAGACGGGCGACGGAAAGCTCGCCGTCCTCGCGGCCACCCGGCTGGAGGGCGACAGCGGGATCCTCACCTGGTTCGGCGCACCGCCTTCGCGTCGGCTCGTGTTCACGGTCGGCAACCTGGGTTCCGCGGCGGTCAAGGACCCGGTCTTCCTGGTCGGCACCGCGCACGGCGTCTACTCCACGCAGTGGGAGGAACGCCAGTGGCGGGGGACCGTCGAGCCCGGCCGCAAGGCCCGTATCGAACTGCCCGTCGAGCTGACGGCGGGCGCCCACGGCGACTACCAGATCTCGTTGAAGTACGGCACGAAGGTGCTGGCCGAGCAGCCGTGGGGGGTCGGCCGCCCATGGGGTGTGACGCTCTTCTGGATCCTGCTCTGCCTCGTCGTGCCCGCTGCCGTCTTCCGTATCGGCATGGCGATCGTCGACAAGGTACGGCCGCGCCCCGCGCACGCGGGGGGCCGTCGGAGGCAGCGTTCGTCCCCGCGCGCCGGAGTGACCGTGAGGTTCCCGAAGCTGCGGCGTGCCCCGGCCCCGGCCGTGGGCCCCGCGCCGCCTGCGAGCACCACGACCACGGCCGCGCTGCCGTGGTTCACCCCTGATTCCGCACCGTCAGAGCACAGACCGACGACGAAGGGACATTCGTGAGTACGCAACGCAGGACGGTCGCGGCGGGAGTCGCGATGATGATCGGCGGGGCGGGCATGCTGCTGGGCGCGAGCCCCGCCCAGGCCGCCGACATCTCGTACAAGACGGAGTGCATACCCCCGGCCATCTCCGGACTGCCGCCCGTCCAGGGCACCACCAAGGTGCAGCTGACCGCGCCCGCCTCGGCGAAGGTCGGGGACACCGTCGAGGTCACGTGGAAGACGGTCCAGGCCGCCTCCAGCAACCCCGACGTCCTCGATCTCGACAAGGACACCGTCAAGCCGACCGGCACCGTCAAGCTGGGCGGTGCCGCCACCGGCGACCTGAAGATGGAGGGGCCGCGGCAGAACCCGGCGATCCCCAAGAACAGCCCGATGATCGTGTCGGACATGAAGGGCACCCTGAAGCTGGAGAAGGCGGGTGATCTGACGCTGACGCCGGACGCGTACGCCCTCAACGTGTCCAAGCCGATCTCCACGGACACCAAGTGCACCCCGAAGGAGACCGTCCAGCCGGGCGCGACGATCAAGGTCACGGACGGCGGCGGATCCACCACCGGAGGAACGACGGCCGGAGGAACGACGGCGGGTGGCACGACGGCGGGTGGCACGACGGCGGGTGGTACGACGGCCGGTGGTACGACGGCCGGGGGAACGACCGCGGGCGGCACCACGACCGGCGGCACGACCTCCGGCGGCACCGGCGGCACCGGCGGTGCGACCGACTTCCCGGGCAAGGAAGTCGTCGTGAACTTCGCCTGCAAGTCGCCAGGACCGGAGGAGGGCATCGCCTCCAAGGTGACGATCAACGCCAAGAAGAAGGGCGGGAGCTACGCGCTCACGGTCAAGACCGCCAAGGACGTGATGGACAGCCCGGCTCCGCTGCCCGCCGGCGCGCTCAAGCCGTCCATGAACATCGTCATCGGCGGCGCCGACAAGGGCTCCGTGACCGTCACCGGACCCGGGAACCCCAAGGCCCTGGAGAAGGACAAGCCGGTCAGCCTCACCGACATGACCGGCACGTACAAGCCGGGCGCCTCCGGCAAGGCCACCCTCACCCCCGGCGCCCTGACGATCGACGTCATGCTGGGAGGCTCGAAGATCACCATCCCGTGCACGGTCAAGGGCACCCCGCAGGCGTCCCTCGAACTCGACACCACCGCCCAGGAAGGCGGTGCGTCCGGTGGTGACACCGGGGGCTCCGGCGGAGCTGCGGCGGCGGGCGGCGGCACGGCGTCCGGCGGCGGGCTCGCGGCCACAGGCGCCGAGGACAACGGGTCCCTGCGCGCACTCGGCCTGGTCGCCGGTACGGCGATCCTGCTGGGCGGCGCCGTGTTCACGTTCACCCCGTGGCGCCGGCTGCGCTCGGGCCGGAGCTGACACCGGATCCCGTACGCATACGGAAGGGGCCGCCGCACCGTGGAAACGGTGCGGCGGCCCCTGCGCGTGGAACCGGAGGATCAGCTCGCGTCACTCATGTGCTGCGTGACCTTCTTGCGGTACATCCAGATGCCCACACCGGCGATGACCGCGAGGACCGCCTCGAAGGCGACCGCCCCCGTGGTGTTCAGGTCGACGCCGAGCTGCGGGGAGGTGAGCAGACCGGTCACCGAGTCGCCCGCGGTGACCGCGAGGAACCAGACACCCATCATCTGGGAGCTGTACTTCGCCGGAGCCATCTTCGTGGTGACGGACAGACCGACCGGGGAGAGGCAGAGCTCGGCGACCGTCTGGATGAAGTAGATCGCCACCAGCCACATCGGGCTGACCCGTCCGCCGTTGGCGGCGGTGTCGATCAGCGGGATCATGAAGACGACGAAGGAGATGCCGATCAGCACGAGGCTGGAGGCGAACTTGACGGCGGTGCTCGGCTCCTTGCCGCGCTTGTTCAGCCACAGCCAGCCCGAGGCGACCACGGGGGCGATCGCCATGATGAAGATCGGGTTCAGCGACTGGTACCAGGACGTCGGGAAGTCGAAGCCGAGCAGGCTGTTCGTCGTCGAGTTCTCACCGAAGATCGACAGGGTCGAGCCGTTCTGGTCGTAGATCATCCAGAAGACGGCGGCGACCACGAAGAACCAGACGTAGCCCGACAGCTTGGACTGCTCGGTCGCCGTCAGCTCCTTGTCGCGCTTCATGCGGACCAGGACGGCGACCGGGATGATCAGTCCGGCGATGGTGATCGGCAGCAGCGCCCAGTCGGCGAAGTTCCCGGTGACGCCGAGCAGGCTGTAGAACACGACCGCGACGATCAGCCAGACCAGGCCCTTGCGCAGGACGGAGCGCTTCTCCTGCTCCGTCGCCGGAGTGGAGACGACATTGCTCTCCGGGCTCAGGTGGCGGGTGCCGAGCATGAACTGGGCGAGGCCCAGAGCCATGCCTATCGCGGCGAGCGCGAAGCCGAAGTGCCAGTTCACGTTCTCGCCGACGGTGCCGATGGTCAGCGGGGCGAGGAAGGCGCCGATGTTGATGCCGATGTAGAAGAGCGTGAAGCCACCGTCGCGGCGCGGATCCTTCGGGCCGTCGTAGAGGTGGCCGACCATCGTGGAGATGTTCGCCTTCAGCAGGCCGGAGCCGAGCGCGACGAGCACGAGGCCCGCGAAGAAGGTCGCCGAGTTGGGCACAGCAAGCGTGATGTGGCCGAGGATGACGACACCGCCGCCGATGGCGACCGTCTTGCGCGGCCCCCAGAAGCGGTCGGCCATCCAGCCGCCGGGCATGGCGAGCAGGTAGACCATCGCCATGTAGACGGAGTAGATCGCCGTCGCCGTGGTGGCGCTCATGTGCAAGCCGCCGGGCGCGATCAGGTACAGCGGGAGCAGTGCCTTCATGCCGTAGAAGCTGTAGCGCTCCCACATCTCGGTCATGAAGAGAGTGGCCAGGCCGCGGGGGTGGCCGAAGAACGTCTTCTCGCCACCAGCGGTGCTCGCCGGGTCCTTCGTCAGGCTGGACGCCATGATCGATCCTTGCTTGCTCGGGACGCATCGCTCGCGAGAGGTATGCGCCCGGTGGGGGGAGGCCGGCACCGACGCGGGTACGCCCACCGCAATCGGGATCCACGCCCGGAGCACCCTCATCGGCGTCCGGGCCCGGCCCACAGGTCATTCACTGAAATTCCGGACTGGCGGGTACCAGCCCTGCACATGCAAAAGGACCTTCGGCGCTTTAGCTGCCCAAAGGTCCTTGAGTAGTGCAACAGGCGTTGAAACACCATACGACACGACTGAGAGGGATATGAAAGGACTTGAGACATGGATCACAGGTCCAGGTGCAACCACACTCCCACATTCGAAGGTCTGGACAGGAACGGGTCGTAGACCCGCAGGGCTCTTGGATCACCTCACTCCTTGTCGTCCGCGCGGACTACCATCACTGCATGACCCGTGTACTGCTCGCCGAGGACGACGCATCCATCTCGGAGCCGCTGGCCCGCGCCCTGCGTCGGGAGGGTTACGAGGTCGAGGTCCGCGAAGACGGCCCGACCGCTCTCGACGCCGGCCTCCAGGGCGGAATCGACCTGGTCGTGCTCGACCTGGGGCTGCCCGGAATGGACGGCCTCGAAGTTGCCCGCCGGCTCCGCGCCGAGGGCCACACCGTGCCGGTCCTGGTGCTCACCGCCCGCGCCGACGAGGTGGACACGGTCGTCGGCCTCGACGCCGGTGCGGACGACTACGTCACCAAGCCCTTCCGGCTGGCCGAGCTCCTGGCCCGGGTCCGGGCCCTGCTGCGCCGCGGCGCCACCGAGCCCGCCCCGCAGCCCGCCACCCACGGCGTCAGGATCGACGTCGAGTCGCACCGGGCCTGGATGGGCGACGAGGAACTCCAGCTCACCGCCAAGGAGTTCGACCTGCTGCGGGTCCTGGTCCGGGACGCGGGCCGGGTCGTCACCCGCGACCAGCTGATGCGCGAGGTCTGGGACACCACCTGGTGGTCCTCCACCAAGACCCTCGACATGCACATCTCCTGGCTCCGCAAGAAGCTCGGCGACGACGCCGCCAATCCCCGGTACATCGCCACCGTCCGGGGCGTCGGCTTCCGCTTCGAGAAGAGCTGACGTACAGAAGCAGTCATGCGCCGACGCCTGATCAACTCCACCCTCGCCGTGGTGCTCGTGGTGATCGCCGTCTTCGGCGTCTCCCTCGTCATCGTGGAGACCCGCACCATCAGCAACAGCGCCCAGGAGAGCGTCGACTCCGAGGCGCTGCGGCTGATCAGCGTCATCGAGAGCCGCCTCCTCGGCGCCGAGCGGATCAACCCCGGCGTGCTGGCCGAACAGATCGACGACAAGCGCTACGCCCTGGTCAAGATGCCCGGCCGCGCCCCCATCGAGGTCGGCGAACGCCCCAGCGGCAGTGTGATCACCGCCACGGAGGAGGGCGAACACGGCGAGAAGGTCACCGTCGAGGAGTCCCGCACCTCCGTCACCCGCGAGGTCGGCCGCACCTTGATGATCATCGGTGCGGTGGCGCTGCTGGCCATCGTCTCCGCCGTGCTCCTGGCCGTACGCCAGGCCAACAAGCTGACCTCCCCGCTCACCGACCTCGCCGAGACCGCGGAACGCCTGGGATCGGGCGACCCGCGCCCACGCCACAAGCGGTACGGGGTGCCGGAGCTCGACCGGGTGGCCGACGTCCTGGACTCCTCCGCCGAACGGATCGCCCGGATGCTGACCGCGGAGCGCCGGCTCGCCGCCGACGCCTCCCACCAGCTCCGTACGCCGCTCACCGCGCTCTCCATGCGGATCGAGGAGATCTCCGTCACCGACGACCCCGAGACGGTGAAGGAGGAGGCGAACATCGCCCTCACCCAGGTGGAGCGGCTCACGGACGTGGTCCAGCGGCTGCTGACCAACGCCCGGGATCCGCGGACCGGCTCCGCCGTCGTCTTCGACCTCGACGAGATCGTCAAGCAGCAGATCGAGGAGTGGCGCCCGGCCTACCGGAGCGAGGGACGGGCCATCGTCTGCTCCGGCAAGCAGGGCCTGAGTGCCGTCGGCACACCGGGCGCGGTCGCGCAGGTGCTGGCCGCGCTGATCGAGAACTCACTCATGCACGGCGGCGGTACGGTCGCCCTGCGCACCCGGGTCACCGGAAACCAGGCGGTCATCGAGGTCACGGACGAGGGCCCCGGGGTCCCCGCCGACCTGGGCGCGAGGATCTTCGAGCGGACCATCAGCGGCCGCAACTCCACGGGCATCGGCCTCGCGGTTGCCCGCGACCTGGCGGAGGCGGACGGCGGCCGCCTGGAACTGCTCCAGCAGCAGCCACCGGTCTTCGCGTTGTTCCTCAGCCAGGTGGCCCTGGACAGAAAGACACCGGATCGCCCGGTGAGGTGACCGGCTACGTGCGGGCCGTATCGGCCTCGATCCGTACCACCGCGGCCGGCGCGGGAGCGGGCGCCGGAGCGGGTACGGAAACGGCACGAGCCGCCCGCGCGACGTCCTGCGTGCTCACGACGACGTCGTCCGTGCTCACGATCGCGTCCTGCGTGCTCCCGACCGCGTCCTCCGTGCTCACGACCACGTCTTTGTCAGGCAGCGCCCTGAAGACCCACGTCCGGTAGGACCAGAAGCGGAACATCGTCGCGATGCCGATTCCGAGGATCTTGAAGACATTGCTCTGGACCGGGCTGTTCCAGCCGAACCCGTATGTCGCGGCGTACAGCACACCGGTCTCGATGACCGCACCCACGGCGCTGAACAGCAGGAACAGGGTCAGCTCCCGGGTCCGGCCGCTCTTGTCGCGGTCCCGGTACGTCCAGTAGCGGAAGCCGACGTAGTTGCAGAGGATCGCGACGAACGTCGCCATCAGACCCGCACGCACCGTCGGAATGTCCGTGTAGCGCCACAGCAGGTTGGATACGGCGATATTGACGACCAGGCCGACCGCGCCGACCACGCCGAACTTGGCGACCTCCCGGGCCAGCAGATCCAGCCGGGTCCGCAGTGCGCCCCGTTCGCTCATGGTGATCGCTCAGCCCGTCTGTCGGTTCGGCTTCAGGTTCCGTCAACCAAGCCATGCTAACCAGGTGGCCCGCCGGCTGCCTGTGAGTACCGGTACAGGTGTGGCGAGGTCGTGACACCGGGATCACCTTCCCGGCCCGCCCGCGGGGCATAGCCCAGGGCATCGTCGGGAGGTCCCGGACGGTGCGGATACCCTGGAGGAGTGACGTTCCCGGTAGTCGGCATGGTCGGTGGCGGTCAGCTCGCCCGTATGACCCACGAGGCGGGCATCCCCCTCGGCATCAAGTTCAAGCTCCTCAGTGACACCGCTCAGGACTCGGCGGCCCAGGTGGTGAGCGAAGTCGTCGTGGGCGACTATCGCGACCTGGACACGCTGCGCGCCTTCGCGCGCGGCTGTGACGTGATCACCTTCGATCACGAGCACGTGCCCACCGAGCATCTGCGGGCCCTGGAGGCGGACGGCATCCCCGTGCGCCCCGGCCCCGACGCCCTGGTGCACGCCCAGGACAAGGGGGTGATGCGCGCGAAGCTCACCGAGATCGGCGCGCCCTGCCCCCGCCACCGCATCGTGAAGGACCCGGCCGACGCCGCGGCCTTCGCCCAGGAGGTCGGCGGCTTCCCCGTCATCCTCAAGACGGTGCGCGGCGGCTACGACGGCAAGGGGGTCTGGGTGGTCCGCTCCGAGGCGGACGCGGCCGACCCCTTCCGGGCCGGCGTCCCCGTCCTCGCCGAGGAGAAGGTCGACTTCGTACGGGAGCTGGCGGCCAACATCGTCCGCTCGCCGCACGGCCAGGCCGTCGCCTACCCGGTCGTCGAGTCGATCCAGGTCGACGGCGTCTGCGACACGGTCATCGCGCCGGCCCCCGAGCTGAGCGAGAAGCTCGGAGGCGAGGCCCAGCAGCTCGCCCTCCGTATCGCAGCCGAGCTCGGAGTCGTCGGCCACCTCGCCGTCGAGCTCTTCGAGACCCGCGACGGGCAGATCCTCGTCAACGAACTGGCGATGCGCCCGCACAACTCCGGGCACTGGACCCAGGACGGCGCGATCACCTCGCAGTTCGCCAACCACGTCCGGGCCGTCCTGGACCTTCCGCTCGGTGACCCGCGCCCGCGTGCCACCTGGACGGTCATGTCCAACGTGCTGGGCGGCGACTTCCCGGACATGTACCAGGCGTACCTGCACTGCATGGCCCGTGACCCGCAGCTCAAGATCCACATGTACGGCAAGGACGTGAAGCCCGGCCGCAAGGTCGGCCACGTCAACACCTACGGCGACGACCTGGCGGACGTGCGCGAGCGCGCCCGGCACGCGGCCGACTACCTGCGAGGAACGATCACCGAATGACCGCACAAGGTTCCGCTCCCGTCGTCGGCATCGTCATGGGCTCGGACTCCGACTGGCCCGTCATGGAAGCGGCGGCCAAGGCCCTCGACGAGTTCGAGATCCCCTACGAGGTCGACGTCGTCTCCGCCCACCGCATGCCGCGCGAGATGATCGCGTACGGCGAGAACGCCGCGGGCCGCGGCCTGCGGGCGATCATCGCCGGTGCGGGCGGCGCAGCCCACCTGCCCGGCATGCTCGCGTCGGTCACCCCGCTGCCCGTCATCGGTGTGCCCGTCCCGCTGAAGTACCTGGACGGCATGGACAGCCTCATGTCCATCGTGCAGATGCCCGCCGGCATCCCGGTCGCCACCGTCTCCATCGCGGGCGCGCGCAACGCGGGCCTGCTGGCCGTCCGCATCCTCGCCGCCCACGACAGCGAGCTGCAGACCCGCATGACGGAGTTCCTCTCGGACCTGAACGACCAGGCCACCGAGAAGGGCAAGCGCCTGCGCAACAAGGTCGGGAGCCACGACTCCTTCGGCTTCGGGAAGTAGGAACGGTGACGGACCGACTGGACCTGGCCCGGGAACTCCTCGCCGAGTACCCCGTCGTCGACGGCCACAACGACCTGCCGTGGGCACTGCGCGAACAGGTCAATTACGACCTGGACGCCCGCGACATCGCCACCGACCAGTCGGCCCATCTGCACACCGACATCCCCCGGCTGCGCGCCGGGGGAGTCGGAGCCCAGTTCTGGTCCGTCTACGTGCGGTCCGACATGGCGGGCGACGACGCCGTCAGCGCCACCCTGGAACAGGTCGACGCCGTCGCCGAACTGCTGGAGCGCCACCCCGCCGACCTGCGCCGCGCGCTGACGGCCGACGACATGGAGACGGCCCGCTCCGAGGGCCGGATCGCGTCGCTGATGGGGGCCGAGGGCGGCCACTCCATCCACAACTCGCTGGGCACCCTGCGTGCCCTGCACACCCTCGGCGTCCGCTACATGACGCTGACCCACAACGACAACATCGCCTGGGCGGACTCGGCGACGGACGCCCCGGGCGTCGGCGGACTCTCCCCGTTCGGCCACGAGGTCGTACGGGAGATGAACCGCACCGGCATGCTGGTGGACCTCTCGCACGTCGCCGCGACGACGATGCGCGACGCGCTCGCCACCTCGACCGCGCCGGTGATGTTCTCGCACTCCTCCGCACGGGCGGTCTGCGACCACCCGCGCAACATCCCCGACGACGTCCTCGCGCAGCTCCCGGCCAACGGGGGCATCGCCATGGCGACCTTCGTGCCGAAGTTCGTGCTGCCGGAGGCCGTCGCCTGGACGAAGTCCGCCGACGAGAACATGCGCGCCCAGGGCCTGCACCACCTGGACACCACCGAGCGGGCCATGAAGATCCACGCCGCGTTCGAGGCGGCGAACCCCCGCCCGATGGCGACCGTGGCCACCATCGCCGACCACCTCGACCACATGCGCGAGGTCGCGGGGATCGACCACATCGGCATCGGCGGCGACTACGACGGCACCGCGTTCCTCCCGCGGGGCCTCGAAGACGTCTCGGGCTACCCGAACCTGATCGCGGAGCTGCTGGGCCGCGGCTGGTCCGCCGCCGACCTGGCCAAGCTCACCTGGCAGAACGCGGTACGGGTACTGCGCGCCGCCGAGGACGTGGCCCGGGAGCTGCGGACCCGCCGCGGCCCGTCCCACGCCACGATCGAGCAGCTGGACGCGCCGAAGGCCTGAACCCCGGCCGTCAGCAGGCGCAGAGACAGAACGGGTGGCCCGCCGGATCGGCGTACACCCGGAAACTCCGCTCCCGGTCCGCCGCGTCGAGCACGGTCGCACCCAGAGCCAGCGCTTCCCGCTCCGCCGCGTCCAGATCAGGCACCTTCAGGTCGAGGTGCGACTGCTGCGAGCCGTCCGCACTCGGCCACCGCGGCGGTACGAAGCCGGGCGCGGCCTGGAAGGCGAGCGGCGTGCCGAAGTCGCCGGTGAGGTCGACCCACCGGTCGTCGTTGTCCTCCATCACGGTGACCTTTCCGCCCAGCAGCCCGGCGTAGAAGCCGGCGAGGGCCAGGGGGTCCGGACAGTCCAGGACGACTGCACCCAGGGTGGCGATGGCCATGACGTTTCCTCCTTGGACGGATCTGATCGGTCGGCTGAGGAGCGGCGGAGACGGTGCGCGGGTGCGGGTCAGGCCTTCGGTCGGCCCATCGCCCGGTACGTCCACCCGGCGTCGCGCCACACCGCCGGGTCCAGCGCGTTGCGCCCGTCCAGGATGATGCGGCGGCCGGTGACCTCGCCCAGCTCCTCCGGGTCGAGCTCACGGAACTCGCGCCACTCGGTGAGGTGCAGCACGACATCCGCGCCGCGCACGGCGTCCAGGGCGGTGTCGGCGTAACCGAGGGTGGGGAAGAGCCGCCGGGCGTTGTCCATGCCCTTCGGGTCGAAGACGGTGACCTGGCCGCCCTGGAGGTGGATCTGGCCGGCGACGTTCAGCGCCGGGGAGTCGCGTACGTCGTCCGAGTCGGGCTTGAACGTCGCGCCGAGCACGGCCACCCGCTTGCCGAGGAACGAATCGCCGCCCACGGCCTCCCGGGCCAGCTCCACCATGTGGCCGCGGCGGCGCATGTTGATGGAGTCGACCTCGCGGAGGAAGGTCAGGGCCTGGTCGGCGCCCAGCTCACCGGCGCGCGCCATGAAGGCGCGGATGTCCTTGGGCAGGCAGCCGCCGCCGAAGCCGATGCCGGCCCGCAGGAACTTCTTCCCGATGCGTTCGTCGTGGCCGATCGCCTCGGCCAGCTTCACCACGTCGCCGTCGGCGGCCTCGCAGACCTCCGCCATGGCGTTGATGAACGAGATCTTGGTGGCCAGGAAGGAGTTGGCGGAGGTCTTCACCAGCTCGGCGGTCGGGAAGTCCGTCACGACGAACGGGGACCCCTCGGCGACCGGTACGGCGTACACCTCGCGCAGCAGCTTCTCGGCCCGCTCGCTCTCCACACCGACGACGATCCGGTCCGGGTGCAGGGTGTCGTTGACGGCGAAGCCCTCGCGCAGGAACTCCGGGTTCCAGGCCAGCTCGGCGCCCTCGCCCACCGGTGCGAGCTCGACGAGCCGGGCCGCGAGCCGGGCTGCGGAGCCGACCGGCACGGTGGACTTGCCGACGACCAGGACGGGCCTGGTCAGATGCGGTGCGAGCGATTCGAAGGCGCTGTCCACGTAGCTCATGTCGCAGGCGTACTCGCCGTGCTTCTGCGGGGTGTTCACGCAGACGAAGTGCACATCCCCGAATTCCGCCACCTCTTCCCACGAAGTGGTGAACCGCAGCCGTCCGGTGGCGCCCTCGATGCCCGCGACGTGCTTCTTCAGGATCTCTTCCAGCCCCGGCTCGTACATCGGGACCCGGCCGGCGGACAGCATCTCGATCTTCTCGGGCACGACGTCGAGCCCGAGCACCTCGAAGCCCAGTTCCGCCATGGCCGCGGCGTGGGTGGCGCCGAGATAGCCGGTGCCGATCACAGTGATCCTGAGGGCCATGTAGTGCTCCAGTGAGATGCGGACAGACGTGCGGTGAACGAGCATAGTCCTGCCCTTGAATCGTCCCATTCCGGCTGTCGTGAAGCTCACGGCCCGCACACATATGCCTTTACCGGAGCGGGCGCCTAAAATTGGGTTACTTAACGGTAGTTAGCATCTTGGGGAGTGAGCGTCTTGGCGGGTTCGACCGATTTCGACCTGTACCGTCCGGCCGAGGAGCACGACATGCTCCGTGAGACGGTGCGAGCCCTCGCCGAGGCGAAGATCGCCCCGTTCGCGGCCGCGGTCGACGAGGAGGCCCGCTTCCCGCAGGAGGCGCTGGACGCCCTCACCGCCGCCGACCTGCACGCGGTCCATGTCCCGGAGGAGTACGGCGGCGCCGGCGCCGACGCGCTCGCCACGGTCATCGTGATCGAGGAGGTGGCCCGCGCCTGCGTTTCCTCCTCCCTCATCCCGGCCGTGAACAAGCTCGGCTCGCTCCCCGTGATCCTCTCCGGCTCCGAGGACCTGAAGAAGAAGTACCTGGGCCCGCTCGCCAAGGGCGACGCGATGTTCTCGTACGCCCTCTCCGAGCCCGACGCGGGCTCCGACGCCGCCGGCATGAAGACGAAGGCCGTGCGCGACGGCGACTTCTGGGTCCTCAACGGCGTGAAGCGCTGGATCACCAACGCGGGCGTCTCCGAGTACTACACGGTCATGGCCGTCACCGACCCGACCAAGCGATCGAAGGGCATCTCGGCCTTCGTCGTCGAGAAGTCGGACGAGGGCGTCTCCTTCGGTGCCCCGGAGAAGAAGCTCGGCATCAAGGGCTCCCCGACCCGCGAGGTCTACTTCGACAACGTCCGGATCCCGGCCGACCGCATGATCGGCGAGGAGGGCACCGGCTTCGCCACCGCGATGAAGACCCTGGACCACACCCGCATCACGATCGCGGCCCAGGCACTCGGCGTCGCCCAGGGCGCGCTGGACTACGCCAAGGGCTACGTCCAGGAGCGCAAGCAGTTCGGCAAGCCGATCGGCGATTTCCAGGGCGTCCAGTTCATGCTCGCCGACATGGCCATGAAGCTGGAGGCGGCCCGCCAGCTCACCTACTCGGCCGCCGCCAAGTCCGAGCGCCTCGACTCCGACCTCACGTTCTTCGGCGCCGCGGCCAAGTGCTTCGCCTCCGACGTCGCGATGGAGATCACCACGGACGCGGTCCAGCTGCTGGGCGGCTACGGCTACACGCGGGACTACCCGGTGGAGCGGATGATGCGCGACGCGAAGATCACCCAGATCTACGAAGGCACGAATCAGGTCCAGCGGATCGTGATGGCCCGCAACCTGCCGTAGCGCGCCTGAGCGCCTGCGCAGGCACGTGCGCACCGGAACAACCGGCGCCCCGCACCCGGATCGTCCCGGGGGCGGGGCGTTTCGCCTTCTGGCGTCAGCGTGTTCGGGGCGGACCGCTGCGCCGCGGGTCCACCGGCCTGCGTGGCGGCTTCTCCATCCTGGTCCATTCGAGTCCGAAGCCGTACGCCCGGTCGATCTGCTCGTGCGTGGTCAGATCCGGATGGCCGGGAAACCAGCGGACCTCCCGGCGGACCCGGAAGCCGGCCGCGTCCGGGGTGACGAGGGCTATGGCGCAGGCGGCCGACCCGGCGGGGGAGTCGTCGAGCTGGATCCGGCAGCCGGGGTCGCCCGGCGCGGTGACCGTCGCCGTCGCGCCCAGCCGTCGGAAGTCGGCGGCGCCCTCGTAGAGGTACACGAAGAGCAGCAGCCGGTCGAAGAGCGCGCGGTGCTGCGGATTCACCCGGAGCGTCTCGCCGTCGGACGATTCCCCCGTCCGGTCGTCCTGGTCGAGGGCGACGTACGGCCACGAGGTGAGCGATCCGTAGTCGTCACCCAGGGACTGCACCACCTGGACCGTCCCGTCCTTGAACGAGACGAGGCAGCACAGGTTCACATCGGCGCCCGGCCCCGGCAGCCAGTTGAGATTGGCCTGAAGAGCACCCCTCCCACCGAGCCGGCTGTCCGGCGCGGCCCGTGTCAGCTCGGCCGGACGCGGATCGGTGCTGGTCGTGGAGTCCGGCACGGGTCCCCTTCGCGCACGTCCACTCGGACCGCCCAGCCGGATCACGCCACGCGGTCTGTCATCGGTACCCATGAGGCCCCCCAGCCGGCTGTTCCGTCGGGAACGAGGGTCTGGATTGTATGCCTGAGCCCATGAGCGCTGCGATACGCTCTGCGCCCACAGCGGTACTTGAGGTTTGCGCCGCTGTGCGGGGGACTAAGGCGTTTCGTGATCGCCCGTGAGCGAGAGACGCGAGGTGGGGAGTCCCCTGTGCGTCTCTCAGAGGGATGGGCATGCCCGTAAGCACATTGATGGACAGTCAGGACATCGCCCGCCAGATCAGGGGGCTCGCATCCGAGCCGGGACTGGCCCCCCGGAGTGACGAACTGTCCGCACTGGCCGATGCGTTCACCGGCAAGGGGGCCGCGGATCTGGACCCGTGGGCGGAGCTGGACCTGCTGCACGCGTACGCACGGCCGGAGAGCGTCGGCCTCGTGGGCGGCGGCGCCGAGGAGCATCGGGCGTGGTCCTGGCTGGAGGCGCTGCTCGGGGCGCTGGTCTTCGTACCGCTGATGATGACGTGGTACGGCCTGACACAGGCGTCCAGTGCCTATCAGGCGCTGACCGGCGCCGACCCCAAGTCGGCCTCCAGGCCCTTCCTGCAGTTGTGGCAGTCCGGCTTCGACGGCCATCTGACCGGTGCGTTCACCTTCGGGCACGTCGCCATGGGCGCGACGTGCGCGATCGCGTTGCTCTTCGCGCTCGTACTGGTGCACGGGCTGCGGAAGTCCGCTGTCACCCGCCGCGAGGAGAGTGCGCAACGGGATGCGGAGAAGCTGCGTGCCCGGCTCGTTCCGGTGCTGACGCGCGCTCAACTCGTACTGAACGCACACCGGTTGTCGTCACCGCAACGCTTTGCTGCCGAGCTCACCGAGGCGGCCGCCACGATGACCCGTCTCGGCAACCGTGCGGCCAAGGTGCACAAGGACCTTTCGGCCGCAGCCGTGGTCGTGGGCGGTGCGCTGGAGAAGGCCGAGGGGCGCCTCGCCGGGATCGACAGCTCGGTACGTCCGCTGGAGGACGCGGCGGACCGCATCGCGGAAGCCGTCCGGGACGGCGGCAAGCAGGTCGAGTCCGCGGTGAGCGGCAGCGGCGTCATGGTGCGCAAGGCGCTGGAGGACGTCCGGGACGTCAACGGTGCGGTGCGGGACGTGCTCGACTCGGCCGGCGACCGCGTGGAGGACTCCGTCAACACGCTGGCCGCATCACAGCGTTCGTTCACCACCGGCATCGAGGTGGCCGCCGATGTGTCCGCCCAGGTGCTGAGCCGGCTCGGTGACGTCGCCGAGGAGTCGGCCCGCGGCGTCGCGGCATCGCAGGACGTCGTACGCAGGCTGGCGGACCAGGCGGGAGCGTTGCACGAGGTGGCGGAGCGGTTCGGTGGACTCGTGGACGCCCTGCGGACCGTGCCGGCGCCGGCCGACCGGCGGGGCCGGGCCGCGGTGCGGCTGGAGAAGGCGCCCCAGCCCGAGGACGCCGTCCCGCCGCAGGGAAGCACGCGATGAGGGCGCCCCGCTTCAACCCGCTGCACCTGGCGGGATGGCTCTTCGCCGACATGCTGCTGGTGCTCGCCCTGGTGGCGATGGGGGACCGCGGCGACCCACTGGCAGCCGAGGCGGCGGCGAAGCCCGCGGCCTCCGCATCGGCGAAGCCGAAACCCTCGACCCCTCCGAAGCCCAAGGGTCCGCGTGCGGTGCGGAACAAGCCCGTGAAGGTGTCCATCGACGCAGCGCCGGGGGACCGGCAGCGCATCCAGCAACGGCTGCGTGCGGCGACGGCCGCGTACCGGGGCCGTCAGGCCGCGTTCGTTCTCACCTTCGGGCGGCACGCGGATCCGGGCGCCGGCGGCGCCTACGCCCATGAGGTCAACTCCCTTCTGGCGAAGGCGCGTCCGGACATGTTCAAGGGAGCCACCACGCGCGACTTCTGGAAGGGCGGGTCCTCTTCGGGCCACGCCGACATCGAGATCTACTTCTATACCTACTGACCGGCAACACCGGAGGTACGACCGTGCAGATCCTTCCGTTCTACCTGCTCTGCGACGAGTCGGGCTCGATGTCCGGCGACCCCATAGACGCCATCAACGACGCCCTTCCCGAGCTGCACCACGAGATCAGCACCAACCCGACGGTCGCCGACAAGACCAGGTTCTGCCTGATCGGCTTCTCCGACCACGCCACCGTGCTGCAGTCGCTCGTCGACCTGAGCGACATCGACCAGGTTCCGGCGCTGGCGGCCGGCGGGCTGACCTCGTACGGCGACGCCTTCCGCACCCTGCTGCGGTGCATCGAGACCGACGTGGCCGCGCTCAAGGGGGAGGGGCACGAGGTCTATCGCCCGGTGGCCTTCTTCCTCTCCGACGGCATCCCCACGGACGACGGCTGGGAGCAGGCGCTCAAGGAGCTGGAGCAGTCCCGCTTCTGCCCGAAGATCATCGCGTTCGGCATCGGTGATGCGGAGAGGGCGACGATCGGCCAGGTGGCCAACTTCCGGGCGTTCATCCAGAAGGACGCCGCGGTGTCACCCGCTCAGGCCCTGCGCGAGTTCGCCTCCAGCCTGACCCGTTCCATCGTGCGGTCGGCGAGCAGCATTGCCGCCGACGGCGGATCCGGCTTCACGCTGGCAGTGGACGAGACCGTGCCGGGATTCGCGACCGTTTCGCTCGACAAGCTCTGAGGACGGGATGATGCAGCAGCAGGGGATGGGCGGGGCAACCGGGTCCGGCAGGGACGGCGGGAGCGACGACCCGTTGCAGGACACGTGGAGTTCGGTCGAGGCGATGGTGTCGACCGGGCACCAGCAGCCACCGCAGCAGTTGCCCGGCCCGCTGCCACCCCAGCAGTCACACGCGCAGGTTCCCTCTTCGCCCTCTGCGCCTCCGGCGCGTGTTCCCGCCCCGCCCCTTCCGCCTCCCGCGGCCTCCGCGCGTGTTTCCGCCTCGGCCCACGCTCCCGCGCCCTCCGCGCTCGTCCCCGTGACCGATTCCGCCCCCGTGGCGGAGCCCACGCCAGTGGCAGCACCGGTGGCAGCGCAGCCGGTGCCGCTGCTCGGGGACCCGCGGCACAGCGGGAAGCGGCCCCCCAGCTACGCCCCGATTCCGCAAGGTCTGCGAAGTGCGGGCGAGGACCCGGCCGCGGCGGTCCTGCCCGACATCGTGGTGGACGGTGCGGCTTACGGCCCGCTGACCGTCAGGGCCGCCTCCGTGCGCGGGGACTCCCACCGCTATCTGGGTGAGCCCCGTCAGGACGCGCTGTGCGTCACCCGGATCGGCGGTCCGGACAGTGGGGAGCTGCTGCTGCTCGCGGTCGCGGACGGCGTCGGATCAGCTGCCCGTTCCCACGTCGGCTCCAACGAGGTCTGCCGGCGCGCGGCCGCTTACCTGGACCGGGTGGCGGACAGCCTGCTCGGCGCACTGCGCTCCGGCGACCTGCCCGCCTTCACCGAACTGGCGAACGAGGCGGTCGCCAGCATCGCGGTGCTCCTCGCCGATCAGGCCCTTCGGGAAGGGCACCGGCCGGAGGCGTACGCGACCACGCTCCGGATCTTGCTGGTGCCGCTCGACCCTGCCGTCCGCACCCGCGGATTCATGGCCGTGGGCGACGGCGGAACGGCACTGCTGCGGTCCGGGACATGGCACCTCGACGTCACGCACGAGGAGGACCCGGAGGCGTCGGGGATGATCGACACCCGTACCGCCGCGCTGCCGCTCGCCCGTACCGCGGTCACCCGACTTCTCAGTTGCCTGCCGGGTGACGTACTCGTACTCAGTACCGACGGGCTGTCCACACCGCTGTCCGGGGACCAGGAGATGCGTGACTTCCTGAGGGAGGCGTGGGGGAGCGGTACGGTGCCGGGCCCCGCCGACTTTCTGTGGCAGTCGCAGTTCCGGGTGAAGTCGTACGACGACGACCGGAGCGCGGCCGTGCTGTGGGAGGGTCCCGCGTGAGTGTGCACGACGGCCTGGACGTTCCGTACGCATCGCTGAAGGTGTTCGACAAGATCGGCGACGGCGGACAGGGGGAGGTACACGCGATCGGCGGGCCCGGTGCGCTGCTCTACAAGAGCTACCGGGAGCCGCACAAGGTCGACGGCGGGGCACTGGCCGCACTCGTATCGCTGCGGCAGGCCCTCGGCCCGGCCGACCGCGACCGGCTCGACCGCGAGGCGGCGTGGCCGCTGTGCAGGGTAGTGGAGGGGAACGGGGCCATCGGCTTCCTCATGCACCGGGCGCCCGATGCCATGACCTGGACGACGGCCAAGGGCGAGAGCAAGCTCGTGGAGCTTTCCTACCTGCTGCGGCCCCCGAAGGCCGCCTGGCAGGCGGTCCAGCAGCCCTCGCCGGCCGAGCGGTATGCGCTGGCAGTGGCGCTGGTGGCGCATTTCGAGTGGCTGCACGCGATGGGCCTGGTGATCGGGGACCTTTCCCAGGCCAATGTGCTGTGGACGGTCCGTCCCGCCCCTGCCGCCTATCTGCTGGACTGCGACGGAGTCCGGCTGTCCGGGCACGGCCCGGTGCTTGAGCAGGCGGACACTCCGGACTGGCACGATCCGCTCGCCCCGCCGGGAACCGTATCCGTCGACAGCGACCGCTACAAGGCGGCCCTGATGATCGGTCGCGTGCTGGCCCAGGACGCCTACGTCTCGCCGGGAAAGCCGTTGGTCCCGGTGCCGGGCGTGCTGGACGAACGGCGGGAGTCCGCGGTGCGGCGCCTCTGGCAGCAGGCGGAGGGACCGTGCGGCACCCGCCCAGGACTGGGGCAGTGGCGCACCGCGCTGGCCGGCCGCGACGTGATCAAACTGATCGCCGCCCGCCCGGCCCCGCGCCCGGCGGTCGACCGCTCGAAGTTCGACGGCGAACGTCAACGGGGCACGATCAACTTCCGGGACTGACGGGACTGACGGGACTGACGGGACTGAACGGAGCGGGGTGCGCGGTCGGTCCTGCGGACCCCACCCTGTGCCGTCCTACGCGCCCTCACGCCGCCGGACCAGCTCCGCGATCCAGACGGGCGCGTACGGGGATGTGCAGCCCGGGGGAGTCGGATAGTCCTTGAGCACCTCAAGGCGCTCACCTATGCCGATGGCACGGGCGCGGTATGCGGGGTGCTCGATCCCGATCTGGGCCAGGCAGTGGTTCATCGCCCACTGCAGGCGGTCCGGGGCGTCCTTCATCTCAGCTTCGATGACATCGAGCAGCCCCGCGAGGTCGAGGCCCTCGGGCTTCTTCGCCACGCGCTCGGTGGTCAGCGCCCAGCCGGCACTGGCGACCACCGGATCCGGATCGGCTGACCAGACGAGGCGCAGCTCCTCGGCGTGCGGGCTCTTCTTCACCACGTAGTTCACGAGCCAGTCGTGCACCTTGGGCCGACGCGCCTGGCGCAGCATGACGTCCAGCTCGTCACGCGCGAACGCCTTCGGGCGGCAGATCAGGATCGCCAGCAGTCGCGCCGCGGTGTCACCCGTCGCCCAGAGCTGACGCGCGAGATCCTGCTGCGTCTTCAGCCGCTTCGCGAGCGCGCGCAGCTTGCCGAGGTTCACCCCGTGATCGTCGCCGTGCTTCTCGTTGACCGCGCGCGCCTTGGGGTCTTCGAGCGCGGCGAGCTCGGCCATCACCTCGGCCACTGTCGTACTGGTCACGGGAGCCTTCTGTTCCTCACGTACGGGATTCAGGTTACGACGGGAGGCGTCCGCCCCGGCCTGAGCGCGGGTACTGCCGCCGCCCACGGGGCAGCGGCGCAACCGGCCGGGCGGGGGCTACTGGTCGGCGAAGACTTCTTCGGCGGTGGTGGCGGTGGCGGCGCGTTCGAGCCACTGGTGGACGAGGTGAGTGTCGGTGCAGGCGGTGATCTTCTCGCGGGCCTCTTCGGTGAGCACGATGCCGCGCACGTCCAGGACCAGCAGGAGGCTGTCGGCTCGGCCTTGGGCTCGGCCTTGGTCTCGGATTTCTTCGGACATGAAGGACTTGTAGAAAGAGGTATCCACGGCCACCAGGTTCCTCCATTGTTGTGCGGCCGGGCGGTTGCCCAGGCCTTGTGCGGTGAGCTCGGCGATGGGTTCGGCAATGGTTTCGGGCACGTCGCGGAGTGCGGCGGAGAGTGTTTTCAGTATGGCATCGACGTCCGGATTGTCGGCGTGTGTGATGGCGGCGAGGGTGGCGAGTGCGAGGTCTTTGCGGGCTTCGGCGACGTTGGTGATGACGGGCATGTTGTGGGGTCCGGCGACGAGTGGGTTGAGGGTGAGGGTGGGCCATTGGGGGAGGCCGATGGTGATGGGGGTGGCGGCCCATTGGGCGGTGGTGTGGTCCTGGCAGACGATCAGGAGGAGTACGGGGAGGGCGCCGTATCGGTTGTGGAGGTAGCTGACGTAGTAGGGCCAGCTGGCGGTTTTGCGTGGGTCTTTCTTGCCTTGGGCTTCGATGGCGAGGAGGTAGGGGCCGTCGTGTTGTGTGTCGATGCGTAGGAGGGTGTCGACGCGGCGTTCGACGGGGCTGTTCTCGGTGAGGTCGGTGGGCAGGACCGTTGCGGATGTGGGTGGCGGGATGTCGATGCCGAGTACTTCGGAGACGCGGGAGAAGAGGCCGGGGTACTCCTGGAAGATGCGGTGCATCGCCTCGTGGGGTGAGCTGACCATGGGGTCCGTTCCGGGGGTCGGGTGCCTGTCAGGCGGTTGTGTGCAGGTCGGTGTGTTCGGTCTGGCAGTCGCGGCAGTGGCCGGGGGTGGTGGCGCGGAAGGCGCGGTCGCAGGTGTCGCAGTTCTGGAGTGGGATGACGACGACCTTGCGGCTGGGCGGCGGGGCGAGGTCTGCGGTGCTGGGGAGTGGGGGCGGCAGGAGCGTCAGGATGCGGTGGCGGACGAACTTCGCCGGGTGCTTGACGGGGTTGGGGAGGTCGTTGGTGAGTGCGTGGCGGATGGTGTCGGGGTGGGTGTCGCGCTCGAGCCAGGTGGCGATGCCGGGGGCGAGATCCTTGATGTGGGTGTCGGTGAGGGCGAGTTGGGGTGCGTGGCGGCGTAGGTCGGCGAGGACGGCTGCGGCTGTCTGAGTCAGCCGCCTGGTGGGTGCGAGCGGCTGAGGGAGCGGTGGCTGCGGTGTCCTGGGCGCGGGGGGTGCCGGTACGTGGACGGGTGCGGGGGGCGACGGGGCGGGTGTGGGCTCCGGGCGTGGGGTCGCTGTTGGGGAGTTGGGAGCGGTTTGGGCGGTTCTTGGGGTTGGTTCGGGTGTGGTGGGCGCCTGAATCTCTTCCAACTTTGCGGCTGGGGTGGGTGCGGGCCGAGGTGTGGTGGTGCGGGGGTGGTTGTACGAGGTGGTGCGGGTGACGAAGCGGCCGTCGGGGAGGCGCACGCGGCTGCGGTCGAGGTAGCCCGCGGCTTCGAGTTCGCGTAGGGCGCTGGTGATGCGTGCTTCGCTCTCGGGGAAGCGGTCGGTGAGGACCTTGATGCCGACTTTTGCCCCGGCGGGCAGTGACTGGATGTGTGCGGCGAGCCCGATCGCGATGAGGGAGAGTTCGCGGTTCTGGGCGAGGTGGTTGCCGATGACCGTGAAGCCGGAGCTGTGGCGGATGTTGACGTGGATGACGCCGGATGTCGGCGTGACGTCGGGAAGGGTGCCGGGGGAGCCGGACTGGGCGCACGGGGGCGCGATAACCTGCGGGGTATCCATTGGGAAGGGACTTCTTCCTCGTGGTCAGGCCCCTGCTCGGGATTCTCAGTCCCGGCGGGGGCCGTCTCAGTTCTGTGGTTGTCGCGGCGAGCATATGCCAGCCAACCCGTCCCGAATCCAGCCCAGTTGTCATTGTTCACTCGCGTGGGTGACGCAGGTCAGGACCGGGGTGGGGTGGGGTTTGGTTGGGTCCTTTCACTGAGTTCTTTAAAAGCCTTTAGACGTCGTGGGCAGCCGCGTCGTGGTTCACCGGGTCGTGGTCCCGGGGGTCGTGGGCATTCACGACCCGGTGGGATCGAGCCCTTGCGTACGGTGATTGTCCGGGGCTTGTCCAGTGCCGTCCCGGCTGTCCGGAGTGACGTGCGGGGAACAGAAGCATTGAAGTGGGTCAAGAGCAGCTGCAGCGACAGCAGCAACGGCAGCGAGTGCGTCGAGGTCGCCGCCGCCCCCCGCACCGTCCAAGTCCGCGACTCCAAGAACGCGCACGGCCCCCGGCTCACCTTCGAACCGCAAGCGTGGACGGACTTCGCGGCGTACATGTCGCAGAGCTGAGCCCCCGGGGCCCCGTACGGCCGGTGCGAACCTTCAGCCGGTCCCGGTCGGCGTGATTCGTCCGCAGCTCCGGGCAACCGTGACAGAGGACTCACTATCGACCAATTCCCGGACGGGCACGCGTGGTTGCTTCGCGCCTACAATCCAGCGGTGATCACGCCGACCGGCGTGGACCGAAAGGACCGGCGAGTTGACCACGCACATACCGGGGCGCAGACCCCGGTCCCAGCACAGACGCAACACGAGCCGACGGGCGGCCTCATGCCGTTGAGCGACGACCGACGGCAGGCGAGGACGGTGGCCGACCTCCCCGAACCGCTGGGGAAGCTGCTCTGGCGGCGGCACACCGTCTACCGCGAACGCGGCGGCACCGTGGTGATCCGAGGCGAGGACGCCGGCCGGTGGATCAGCCTCGCCTCCCACGGGTCCGGCCGGGTGCGCATCCGTGCAGGCCGAATCCTGGACGGCGGAACCACCGCCCCGGCCCGAGCCGAGACCACCGTCCCCCTCGACGGCGACATGACCCGTCTCGCGGCCTGCTGCCGCGGCCTGTTGGCCGAAACGGCCGGCGCGAGGGCGGCGGAGGGTGCGACGGCCTCACCGATGACGGACCGGCCGCGGCGAGGGCCCCGGAACGGCAGGCGCAGGCAGGGGACGGCCGTCCTCGTCTGCGCCGCCGTCGTGGTCGGGCTGATCGCCGTCTCGATGCTCGGCTGAACCGAGAGACGGCGGGGCGGTCCGGTGGCGTACCTTCCCTGTTCATGACGGACATCGACAAGCTCACCGGCCTGTTCGAGGCGCTGGGCGCAGACGACGCCGCGGGCTGGGCCGACTCGGAGGCCGAGGAGAACATCCCTCAGCTGGCCCGGTACCGGTTCCTGCGCATGGTCTGGCAGGACATCGACGCGTGGAGCTCGGCGGCCCCCGACTGGATCGCGGCCTACCGGAAGGAAGGCCTGGCGAGCGGGGCCGTCGAGCGGGCGGTCCGGCTCGGGCTGACACCCGGTGAACTGGGGGAGATAGCCCGGGAGGTGGCGAAGGAGACCGCGTTCGGTCTCCTCTACGGGCTGGCAGACCCGGCGGACGGCGATCTGCCGCCCCAGGTCGAGGCGCAGCTGCCCGGGTGGCGCCTGGCCGAACTGTCGCCGGAGGGGAAGCCGACGGGGCGGATTCTGGACGCGCTCTACGAGGACCTGGACGAAGTGGAGCCGCAAGGCCCGACCGGAGGTGCCGTATGACCGCGTTCGACGTGAGCGAGCGGCGCATCTGGGGCGGGCGGGCCGAGAGTTACGCCCGCACCTTCGCCCGCCTCTGCGCCCATACGGTCCCCGACCTGCTGGACGCCGCAGTCGTCGGCGCCGGGACGCGGCTGCTCGACGTGGGCTGCGGCAGTGGCAGCGTGACGGTGGCGGCCGTCGGACGGGG
The DNA here is from genome assembly GCF_036013915.1 of Streptomyces sp. NBC_00464. Lineage (NCBI taxonomy): Bacteria > Bacillati > Actinomycetota > Actinomycetes > Kitasatosporales > Streptomycetaceae > Streptomyces > Streptomyces sp. NBC_00464. The sequence continues at coordinate 4,792,927 of NZ_CP107899.1, forward strand.
TGCGGTCGTACGGGCCGTGGACGCCGAAGCCGGCATGGTCGCGGCCACCCGGCGGGCGGCGCCCGGAGTCGAGGTGCGCACCGGTACGCTGCCCCAGCTTCCGTACCCCGACGGCGAGTTCGACGCCGTCGTGGCGAACTTCGTGCTCAACCACGTCGGCCGGCCGCTGGAGGCCCTCGTGGAACTGCGCCGGATCACCCGCCCCGGCGGCCGGATCGCCGTCACCATCTGGCAGGCGCCGTACGCTCCCGGCCAGGCGCTGATCGGCCGTGCCGCCGCGGCCGCCGGACTGACCCGGCCCGACTGGCTGGCCACGGTCGACGAGGAACACAACTTCCCGCGCACCCCGGACGGGCTGGGCGCCCTGTTGACGTCGGCCGGACTCGGGGACGTACGCAGCGCACCGCTGTCCTGGGACCACCGGGCCGACGCCGACGACTGGTGGGCCGGGCCCGCGTCCGGTGTCGCCGCGACCGGGCAGCTGGTCAACAGCCGTGGACCGGAGGGGGTGGCCGCCGCGAAGCGGGAGTACGACGTGATGTGCGAGGAATTCGTGGGCGAGGACGGGCTGTTGGTGCTGCCGCATGTGGCGGTGCTGGCCCACGGGAAGGTGTAGGCGCACAGCACGGGGTCCGGACGGTTCGGTTCAGCCGTCCGGGCCCCGTGCGATGTTCCGATGTGTACGGTCAGCTACCGGTGACCGTGACCTTCTCGTCGTTGTTGAGCTGCTCGACCAGCTGCTTGACCTTGGCCTTGTCCCAGAGCAGGTTGCCACCGCTGGAGCCGGAGATCGGAATGTTCAGCGACGCGCCGTCACCACCCGTGACGCCCTTCATCGCGAAGAACATCTGGCTCAGGTCCCAGAGGGACATGTCCTTGTCGACGACGAGGGTGTCGAGACCGGCGCCCATCGTCGGGTACAGCTTGAACGGGTTGATGATCGTCGACGGTGTCGCCGTCTGGCTCGCCAGTGCCGCGAGGAACTTCTGCTGGTTCTTCGTACGGTCCAGGTCCGAGGTGAAGGCGTGCCGGGTCCGGACGAAGGCGAGGGCCTGCTGGCCGTCGAGGGTCTGCTTGCCGGCCTGGAAGTCGGCGCCGGAGTACTTGTCCTTGAACGCCTTGGGGATGTCCAGCTCCACGCCGCCGATCGCGTCCACGATCTTGGCGAAGCCGCCGAAGCCGATCTCGACGTAGTGGTCGATGTGCAGCCCGGTGTTGAACTCGACGGTACGGACGAGGAGCTCGGGGCCGTCCTCGGCGTACGCGGCGTTCAGCTTGGTCGTACGGCCCTTGCCCTCGTACCTCTTGCCGGAGTCGGAGCCGACGAAGGACGGGATCTCGACGTTCGAGTCGCGGGGCAGGGAGACCAGCGTCGGGCCGTTGGAGCCGTCGTGCAGGATCATCATCGAGTCGGTGCGCTTGCCCTCGGCGGAGCCGGTGTGCAGCTTCTTCTTGTCCTCGGCCGTCATGCCCTCGCGGCTGTCGGATCCGACGATCAGATAGTTCGTGCCGTCTCCCGACTCCGGCCGCTCGATGACCTTGGACAGGTCGACGTCGCGCTTCAGCTTGGAGTCCGCCCAGAAGTACGTACCGATGGAGACGGCGAGCACCACGACCACGAGGCTCAGTACGCCGATCTTGATCCGGCGGCGCCAGTCGGGCGCGGCCGCCGGGCGGCCCTGTACGTAGCCGCCGTCGCCGGGTCCGCGACCGCCGCCGCTGTGACCGCCGCCACCGCCGCCGCCGTAGACCTGGCCCGTGTTGTAGCCGCTGTCGTACTCGGGGGCGTCGCCGTAGCCGCCGGGCTGCTGCGGCACCGGTCGCTGCCTCGGCGGCGCCGGGCGCTGCTGGGGCGGGGCGGGGCGGCGCTGGATGTGCGGCATCGAGCGGGCGCTCTCGGGCCGGTCGCTCGCGCTTCCCTGCCCGTAGCGGTTTCCGCTGCGGTTGTCGCCGTTCCAGCCCTCGGGCCTATCGTTCATGCGATCCAGTGTGCAGGTCCGGGCCACTGCTATTACAGGGTGTGAGGGAAATCGGACCAGGGCTGTTGCGAAGCTGATGCATTGCGACGCTCTCCGGGCCCCCGCATAAGGTGGAGGGCATGACAGATCAGGCCACGAGCCCGGAATGTGACATTCCGGGCAAGCCCACCGCAGCCTCCCGGACCACCCTCAGCCACATCATGACCGGCAGCGACACGAACCTGCTGGGTACGGTGCACGGCGGCGTGATCATGAAGCTGGTCGACGACGCGGCGGGCGCGGTGGCCGGCCGGCACTCCGGCGGCCCCGCGGTGACGGCCTCGATGGACGAGATGGTCTTCCTGGAGCCGGTCCGCGTCGGTGACCTTGTTCACGTCCGCGCCCAGGTGAACTGGACCGGCCGCTCCTCCATGGAGGTCGGCGTCCGGGTCATGGCCGAGCGGTGGAACGAGTCGACCCCGGCCCAGCAGGTCGGCAGCGCGTATCTGGTGTTCGCCGCGGTCGACGCGGACGGCAGGCCGCGCCGGGTGCCGCCCGTGATCCCGGAGACGGAGCGCGACAACCGGCGCTACCAGGAGGCGCAGATCCGGCGCACCCACCGCCTCGCCCGGCGCCGCGCGATCAAGGAACTGCGCGAGAAGCGCGCGGCCGACGGCATCGAGGACTGAGCTCCCGGTCCGCGCAGCCGACGGCACCGAGGACTGAGCCCCGCTCCGCGCAGCCGACGGCGCCAAGGGACGGGCCCCGGTCCGCGCAGCCCCCTATGGGCAGACCACCTCGTCGCCCTTCACCGCGCCGAACCTGCCCGGATCGGGCTCCTCGGCCCGGACCCGCTCCACCTTGCGGTAGTCCGCGCCCGCCGTCACCTTCATCGTGCCGCCCTGCCCCTTCACGGCCTTCAGCTCGGCCCCCGGCAGCGCCGCCGCCAGTGACTTCGCGGACCGGTCCCAGCGCGGGTCGTACGTGACCAGGGTGTGCTTGAGGTCGCGCTGCGGCGCGGTGAGCGGGGCGCGGGTGGTGTCGAAGCCCGTGGCGTGCAGCGCGGCGTCGACCGTGGAGCCGAGGCCGTCCTTGGGGGTCCCGTTGTAGACCTGGACCCGGATCTGCTTCGGCGGGACGTCGACCTTCTTCGCCGGCGCCTGCTTGGGCCGCGCGACGGTCAGCGGCTTGTCGTCCCGCAGCGCCTGGAACAGCTGCTTGGACTTCTTCGCGTCCCACTTGACCGTCGAGCCGATGCCCTTGACCTGGTACGCGACGTCCCCCATCGGCACCGAGGTGAATTCCGACGAGGCGGCGGAGAAGCCCCGCATCGCCTGGCCGAGATCCAGCATCTGCTCCGTACCGAAGCCCTTGTCGGCCCGTACCGACTTCAGCATCGTCGAGGCGACCTCCCGGAACTTCACCGGGTTCAGCAGCACCCCGCTGCTCGTCGCCTGCTTGATCAGCGAGGCCATGAACTTCTGCTGGCGCTGCATCCGGCCCAGGTCGGCGGCGCCGTCGATGTGCCGGGAGCGTACGTACTGGAGCGCCTGGCCGCCGTCCAGCTCATGGGTGCCGGCCGCGAGATCGAGACCGGTGTAGGAGTCCTTCATCGGCCGGGCGGTGCAGATCTTCACGCCGCCCAGGGTGTCGACGGTCGTCATGAAGCTGGTGAAGTCGACCTCCAGATAGTGGTCGATCTTGACGCCCGTCATGTGCTCGACCGTCCGCACGGTGAGATTCGGCCCGCCCTCGGCGTACGCGGCGTTCAGCTTCACCGGGTGGGCCGCGTGCTCCTTGCCCGTCGTCGCGTCCCGGTGCTCGGGGATCTCGGCGTAGCTGTCGCGTGGCAGGCTGACGACGCTGGCACGCTCCTTGTCCGCCGACAGATGCACCAGCATGATCGTGTCGGTGCAGTGGCAGGGTGCGCCGCCCAGCCGGTACTTCTTCTTCTCCTCTGCGGTGATCTTGTCGCGGCCGTCGGTGCCGACCAGCAGCATGTTCATGCCGGTGCCGCCCGCAGGCCGGTTCTTCATGTCCTTGAACGGGTCGATCCGGTCGATCCCGGACTCCAGATTGGTCACCACGGCGTGGCCGATGCCGCCCGCGCCGAGCACCAGCACGGAGAGCGTCGTCGCCACCCGCATGCCCCAGCGTGGTCTCTCGTCCTGCTTCTTCCTGGGCCGTCCGGGCTGCGGGGGAGCGGCGCGGGGCCTCGGCGGACGGGGGGAGCGGTGCGGCGTGGGCACGGGGGGACACCTCCGCGGTGCAAGGGGGACCTTTCGCACAGTAGGCCCATACGATCTGCATCCCGGGCAGCAGGCGGGCGGCGCGCGCCGGTGTCCCCCATTCGCGGTAACGTGGCGGCCGAATACCGCCGCCTGGTGGGGTGCGAGACCCCCGGCGCTCCCGAGGACCCCCCGAGGACCACATGTCTGCCGCGCAGCACCCCGCCGTCTCCGTGATCATGCCGGTACTCAATGAGGAGCGGCACCTCCGGAACTCCGTCCGGCACATCCTGGAGCAGGAGTACGCCGGTGAGATGGAGGTGGTGATCGCGCTCGGCCCGTCCACGGACCGTACGGACGAGATCGCCGCCGAGCTGGTCGCGGAGGACCCCCGGGTCCAGACCGTGCCGAACCCCACCGGCCGCACCCCCGCCGCGCTCAACGCCGCGATCAAGGCCTCCAGTCACCCGATCGTGGTGCGCGTCGACGGCCACGGCATGCTCTCGCCGAACTACATCGCGACCGCCGTCCGGCTCCTGGAGGAGACGGGCGCGCAGAACGTCGGCGGCATCATGCACGCCGAGGGCGAGAACGCCTGGGAGGACGCCGTCGCCGCGGCCATGACGTCGAAGATCGGCGTCGGCAACGCGGCCTTCCACACCGGCGGCGAGGCGGGACCGGCGGAGACCGTGTTCCTGGGCGTCTTCCGCCGCGAGGCCCTGGAGCAGGCGGACGGGTACAACATCGAGTTCATCCGTGCCCAGGACTGGGAGCTGAACTTCCGCATCCGCGAGGCCGGCGGCCTGATCTGGTTCTCGCCCGAGCTGCGCGTGCAGTACCGCCCGCGTCCCTCCGTCCGGGCGCTCGCCAAGCAGTACAAGGACTACGGCCGCTGGCGCCACGTCGTCGCCCGTTACCACCCCGGCTCGATCAACCTGCGCTACCTGGCCCCGCCGACCGCCGTCGTCGCGATCGCGGCCGGTCTCGTGGTGGGCGCGGCCGTCACCCCGTGGGCGCTGGTCGTTCCGGCCGGTTACGTCGCGGCCATCGTCGCCGGGTCCCTCCCGGCGGGCAAGGGCCTGTCGCTGAAGGCGCGGGCGCAGATCCCGGTCGCGCTGGCGACCATGCACATGTCGTGGGGCTACGGCTTCCTGACCAGCCCGCGCTCCCTGGCGAAGCGCGTCATCGCCAGCCGCCGCCCGGCGATCACGGAGCCGAACACGCCGGTGGCCTGAGCCGCCGACCGTACGAGAGGGGGCGCCCGGTTCGCCGGGCGCCCCCTCTCGTCTGTCCCGCGCGTCCGCTACATCTGGCGGTACGGCCAGTACACGTCCATGCAGTCGTCCGTCTTGGCGCCGTTGACGGACTCGGTGCCTTCCAGCGGGTCGCTGTCGTCCTCCACGGCCTTCGGGAACGTGGAGCCGGTCCGCCAGTCCGAGCCGACCGTGAGCGTCAGCCCCGCTCCGTCCGGTGTCTCCGTCACGGCACTGGCCGGCATCCCGAGCGCCTTGGCGACGGACAGCGCGTCCGACTTGCCCTGGGCACCGGCGCTGTGCGGATAGGTCACCTCGGTCGTCGCCGCGGACCCGAGCTCGGTCGAGGTGTCCGCCTCGCTGAAGCCCTTGGCCTTCAGCATGTCCCGGACGACCCCGGCGCGACCTTCCGTGGCCGCCTGGCCATCGCCGGCGGTGCCGTTGACGACGGTCACACCGAGCGAGGCGGGGGCGCCGGCCTTCGGGCCGGCCTTCACCTTCTTCGCCGCCGCGGCGCGGTCCTTGGGGTCGAGCGACTGGTCGTCGCGCAGCAGCGCCCAGAGCTTCTCGGAGGCGCCGGGCTTCGGCAGGACGTGCGCCTCGGGGTTCTTCGGGTCGGGGATCCGCGGCATCGTCAGCATGTTCAGCTTGTCCATCGGCACGTTCTTGAGCTGCATGCCGAGGTCGAACAGCTTCTTCACCGTGCCGATCTCCTCCGAGACCTGGAGCGACTTGGTCGCGGTCTCGGCGAGGTTCATCAGACGCCCGGTGTCCGTGAACGCGTTCTGATTCTTCAGCTCACGCATGACGGAGTTCAGATACATGTGCTGGGCCTTGGACCGGCCGAAGTCGCTCTCGAAGGCGTGCCGGGTGCGCAGCCACTTCAGCGCGTCCTCGCCCTGGATCTTGTGCCGGCCCTTCGTCAGCCTCAGGTGCGAGCCACCGGGCACGTTCGGCTTGGACACGTCGTTGACGTCCTGCTTCACACACACCCAGGCGCCGCCCACGGCGTCCGCCATGTCCACCACACCGGCGAAGTCGACCATCATCCAGTGGTCGATGTAGACCTTGGTGAGCTGCTCCCAGGTGTCCAGCGTGCAGCCGGGGCCGCCGCGGAGCGACTCGTTGATGATGCCGTTGGTGGCGGCGTACTTCTGGTGGGTATCGGGGTTCTCGCAGGCCGGGATGTCCACCCGGGTGTCCCGCGGGATGCTGATGACCGAGGCGTTCTTCCGGTCGGCCGACACGTGGAGCAGCATCTGCACATCGGCGAGCGGGGTGTTGCCGACGCTCTTCTTCGAGCCGCCGAGCTTCAGGTTCTCCGCGCTGTTCCGGCTGTCGGAACCGATCAGCAGGATGTTCAGCGGGGTCTGGCCCGCGGCGTTCGGCGCCTTCTTCTTCGCCCCGCTGTTGCCCGCACTGCGCTCCCCCTTGCGGAGGTTGCTGTTCAGGTGCTCGTACCAGAGATAACCGGCCGCGCCGGTGCCGAGTATGAGGAACGCGAGGGAGAAGGCTATCCAGCGCAGTACGCGGTGCTTCTTCCGCTTGGGGGCGCGGCGGGGCCGGCCACGGCGTCCGCCGTGGCTCCCGGCGCGATGGCCGCCGCCCCCGCTTCCTGCGGACTCCGGTTTCGCG